>NZ_SRRO01000001.1 GCF_004785795.1 Nocardioides eburneiflavus | reverse complement strand
GTAGTCCTGGACGACGGTGACGTCGGCCGCCGAGGACCTCGAGGTGAGCTCGGGCTTGACCTTCTTCTTGGCGTCGGCATGGCGACTCCTCCTTCGTTGTCGGGCACCCAGCATGGGAAGCGCTGCGTGACTCCTGCGTGACCGATCTGGACCGGTGCCGCCGATCCCTGCGTCCGTGACGGTCGCCACCGGCCCCCACCCCATGAGATGAGCCATGGGGTCTACCGACCGGTCGCCGGTAGCGTCGTGGCATGACCGAGACCTGGCCCGGCGCGGCCTACCCCCTGGGTGCCACGTTCGACGGCACCGGCACCAACTTCGCGCTGTTCAGCGAGGTGGCCGAGCGCGTCGAGCTGTGCCTCTTCGACCCCGACCCCGACCCCGGGCGCCTTCGTGGAGACGAGGGTCGACGTCACCGAGGTCGACGCCTACGTGTGGCACTGCTACCTCCCCACCGTGCAGCCCGGCCAGCGTCTACGGCTACCGCGTCCACGGCCGTGGGACCCGACGAAGGGCCTGCGCTGCAACCCGAGCAAGCTGCTGCTCGACCCCTACGCGAAGGCCACGCCGGCGAGATCGACTGGGACCAGTCGCTGTTCTCCTACAACTTCGGCGACGAGGACAGCAAGAACGAGGACGACTCCGCGGCGCACATGACCCATGGGGTCGTCATCAACCCGTTCTTCGACTGGGAGGGCGACCGGGCGTCCTGCCATCCCCTACAACGAGTCCTTCATCTACGAGGCGCACGTCAAGGGGCTCACCCAGCTCCACCCCGACGTCCCCGAGGAGCAGCGCGGGACGTACGCCGGGCTGGCGCACCCGGCGATCACCGCCCACCTCAAGAAGCTCGGCGTCACCGCCATCGAGCTGATGCCGGTGACCAGTTCGTCCAGGACTCGACCCTGCTCGACCAGGGCTGCGCAACTACTGGGGCTACAACACCCTGGCCTTCCTCGCCCCGCACGCCGACTACGCCTCGAGCACCCAGGGTCAGCAGGTCCAGGAGTTCAAGGCGATGGTCAAGGCGATGCACGCCGCCGGCATCGAGGTCATCCTCGACGTGGTCTACAACCACACCGCCGAGGGCAACCACCTCGGCCCGACGCTGAGCTTCAAGGGCATCGACAACGCGGCCTACTACCGACTCGTCGAGGACGACCAGCGCTACTACATGGACTACACCGGCACCGGCAACACCCTCAACGTGCGCCACCCGCACTCCGTCCAGCTGATCATGGACTCGCTGCGCTACTGGGTGACCGAGATGCACGTCGACGGATTCCGGTTCGACCTCGCCGCCACCCTGGCCGCGAGTTCTACGACGTCGACAAGCTCTCCACCTTCTTCGAGATGGTGCAGCAGGACCCGGTGGTGAGCCAGGTGAAGCTGATCGCCGAGCCGTGGGACATCGGCCCCGGCGGCTACCAGGTCGGCGGCTTCCCGCCGCAGTGGACCGAGTGGAACGGCGCCTACCGCGACACCGTGCGCGACTTCTGGCGCGGCGAGCCCTCGCTGGGCGAGTTCGCCTCGCGGCTGTCCGGATCCTCCGACCTCTACGAGCACTCCGGTCGCCGGCCCTTCCGCCAGCATCAACTTCGTCACGCCCACGACGGCTTCACGCTGCGCGACCTCGTCTCCTACAACGAGAAGCACAACGAGGCCAACGGCGAGGACAACAACGACGGCGAGAGCCACAACCGCTCCTGGAACCACGGCGTCGAGGGCCCGACCGAGGACCCCGAGATCCTCGGGGCGCGGGCCGTGAGCAGCGCAATTCATCGCGACGCTGCTGCTCAGCCAGGGCGTGCCGGATGCTGCTGCACGGCGACGAGCTGAGCCGCACGCAGGACGGCGAACAACAACACCTACGCCCAGGACAGCGAGATCAGCTGGGTGCACTGGGACGACGCCGACAAGCCGCTCATCGAGTTCACCGCCGCGGTGGCCCGGCTGCGCGCGGAGCACCCGACCTTCCGTCGCAAGCGGTTCTTCACCGGCACCACCGTGCGTACGGGCGACGGCGAGCGCCTCAACGACATCGTGTGGCTCGACCTCGACGGCGAGCCGATGGAGGACGGCGACTGGGGAGGGGCGGCAAGGCCATCGGGATGTACCTCAACGGCCACGGCATCGCCGGCAAGGACGCCCGCGGCGGCACCATCACCGACGACCACTCCTGCTCTACTTCAACGCCGACGGCGACGCGCAGGTGACGCTGCCGACGGAGGAGTACGCCGCCGCGTGGGACGTCGTGATCGACACCGGCGGTGACGCCGACGCCGGGGAGACGCTGGAGGCGGGCGGCACGTTCGCGCTCGGCACCCACAGCCTCGTCGTGCTCCGCGAGCACTCCGAGCCCGAGGCGAGCCGGACCACTCGGTCGCGGCATCACTCGCGGCCCGCTCGGGTACGGACGCCTCGTGAAGCACCGCGCCAGCACCGCCGAGCACCCCGCAGCACCTACCGCCTCCAGGTCAGCCCCGACTTCGACCTGTACGCCGCGGCCCGGGTGCTGCCCTACCTGCACGACCTCGGCGTCGACTGGGTCTACCTCTCGCCGCTGCTCGCCTCCGAGCCGGGCAGCACGCACGGCTACGACGTGGTCGCGTTCGACCACCTCGACGAGGAGCGCGGCGGCGAGGAGGGCCTCGCCGCCCTGTCCGCCGAGGCGCGTCGCCTCGGCATGGGCGTGCTCGTCGACATCGTCCCCAACCACGTCGGCGTCGCCACCCGTCCGAGGACCCTGGTGGTGGGACGTCCTCAAGCTCGGGCGCGAGTCCGAGCACGCGACCGCCTTCGACGTCGACTGGGCCGCCGGCGACGGCCGCATCCCTGATCCCGGTGGTCGGCGACGACGACGAGGACGCGATCCGGGTCGTCGCGTCCGGCACGGGGGAGGGCGAGGTCCGCTACCACGACCAGCGCTTCCGATGGCTCCCGGCACCTCGAGCTGGGAGGAGCAGCACTACGAGCTGGTCAGCTGGCGCGCGGCCGACGACGACCTCAACTACCGCCGGTTCTTCGCCGTCAACACGCTCGCCGCCGTACGGGTCGAGGACCCCGAGGTCTTCGCCGAGACGCACGTCGAGATCAAGCGGTGGTTCGACGAGGGACTCGTCGACGGCCTGCGCGTCGACCACCCGACGGACTGCGCGACCCCAAGCGCTACCCTCGACGACCTCGGCCGCCCTCACCGGTGGCGCCTACGTGCTCGTCGAGAAGATCCTCGAGCCCGGCGAGGAGCTGCCGGCCGACTGGGCGACCGCCGGCACGACGGGCTACGACGCCTCGCCCAACGACCGGGTCCTCACCGATCCGGCCGGGGAGGCGCCCCTGACCGCGCTCGAGGACCGGCTGCGCGGCACGACGGTGGACTGGGCGCAGATGGTCCACGACAACAAGCGCGCCGTCGCCGACGGAATCCTGCACTCCGAGGTCATGCGGATCACCCGCGAGGTCGAGCGCGTCCTGCACGCCAGGGACGAGAGCGCCGACGAGAAGGCCGTCGCCGACGCGGTCGCCGAGCTCCTGGCCTGCTTCCCCGTCTACCGCTCCTACCTCCCCGAGGGCCGCGACCACCTCGACCGGGCCTTCGCCCGGGCGCGCGAGCAGCGTCCGGACCTCGCCGACACGTACGCCGTGCTCGAGCCGCTGCTGCACGACGAGTGGAGCCAGCCGGCGCGCCGCTTCCAGCAGACGTCGGGCATGTGATGGCCAAGGGCGTCGAGGACTGCTCGTTCTACCGCTGGTCGCGGCTCACCTCGCTCAACGAGGTCGGCGGGGACCCGTCGGCCTTCGCGCTCGACGTCGACGGCTTCCACGACGCGATGGCCGCCCGGCAGCGGGACTGGCCCGACGCGATGGTGACGCTGTCGACCCACGACAAGCGCGGCGAGGACGTCCGCGCCCGGATCACCGTCCTCGCCGAGGAGCCCGGCCGCTGGGAGCGGGCGCTCGACGAGCTGCTGCGGCTCGCGCCCGTGCCCGACGCGGGCTTCGGCTCGCTGCTGTGGCAGGCCGTCCTCGGCGCGTGGACCCCGGACCACCTCCCCGACCTGCGCGACCGCCTGCACGGCTACGCCGAGAAGGCGATGCGCGAGGCGGGCGACCGCACGACGTGGACCGAGCCCGACGAGGCGTACGAGGCGCAGGTGCACGCCGCGGTCGACGCGGTCTTCGACTCCGCGGACGTGCAGCGGGTGCTGACCGACCTGGCCACCCGCATCGACCAGCCAGCCCAGGCCAACTCGCTGGCCGCCAAGCTCCTGGCGATCACCATGCCGGGCGTGCCGGACGTCTACCAGGGCAGCGAGCTCTGGGAGACCTCGCTGGTCGACCCCGACAACCGCCGCCCTGTCGACTTCGACCACCGCGCCGCCGTGCTGGCCGGCACCGCAGAGGACGACGCGGCGTCCAAGCTGCACGTCACCTGCACGGCCCTCACCCTGCGCCGCGAGCGGCCCGGGCTGTTCACCGGCTACGCGCCCGTGACGGCCACCGGGTCGGCCGCGGGCCACGTGGTCGCCTTCGACCGCGGGGGCGCGATCACCGTCGCCACCCGCCTGCCCGTCGGCTCGCCGCGGCCGGCGGCTGGGGCGACACCGTCCTGGACCTGCCCGAGGGTCGCTGGCACGACGTGCTCACCGGCACGGACACGGACGGGAGGCTGGCCGACCTGCTCGCCACCCACCCCGTCGCACTCCTGGTGAGGACCGACTGATGCGCGGACCGTACGACGTGTGGGCGCCGCGACCGGACCGGGTGCGGCTCGTCCTCGCCGGCGAGACGCTCGAGATGACCCGCGCCGACGACGGCTGGTGGACGCCCAGCGAGCCCGTGCCGTCCTCGGACGCGGCCGTCGACTACGGCTACCTCCTCGACGACGACCCGGACCCGCGCCCCGACCCGCGCTCGCGGCGCCAGCCCGACGGCGTGCACGGGCTGTCGCGGCGCGACACCACGGCGTACGAGTGGGGCGACGCGTCGTGGACCGGACGCCAGCTCGCCGGATCGGTGATCTACGAGCTGCACGTCGGGACCTTCACCCCCGACGGCACGCTCGACTCGGCGATCGAGCGGCTCGACCACCTGCTCGACCTCGGCGTCGACCTCGTCGAGCTGATGCCGGTCAACGCGTTCAACGGCACCCACAACTGGGGCTACGACGGCGTCGGCTGGTTCGCCGTCACCGAGGCGTACGGCGGCCCGGACGCCTACCGCAGCTTCGTCGACGCCTGCCACGCGCGGGCCTCGGGGTCGTGCAGGACGTGGTGCACAACCACCTCGGCCCGTCGGGCAACTACCTGCCGCTCTTCGGGCCCTACCTCAAGGACGGCCGCAACACCTGGGGCGACCTGGTCAACCTCGACGGCGACGGCTCCGCCGAGGTGCGCCGCCTCATCCTCGACAACGTGCGGATGTGGTTCGAGGACTTCCACGTCGACGCCCTGCGCCTCGACGCCGTCCACGCGCTCAGCGACACCTCCGAGGTCCACCTCCTCGAGGAGATGGCGATCGAGACCGCCGCGCTGTCCGCGCACCTGCGTCGCCCGCTCACCCTGATCGCCGAGTCCGACCTCAACGACACGACTCTCGTACGCCCGCGCGAGGCGGGTGGGTACGGTCTCGACGCCCAGTGGAGCGACGACTTCCACCACGCCGTCCACGTCGCGCTGAGCGGCGAGACGACCGGCTACTACGCGGACTTCGAGCCGCTCGAGGCGCTGGCCAAGGTGTGCGAGAAGGGCTTCTTCCACGACGGGACCTTCTCGTCCTTCCGCGAGCGCGACCACGGCGCGCCCGTCGACACCGCACACATGCCGACGTGGCGGCTCGTCGTCGCCAACCAGAACCACGACCAGGTCGGCAACCGTGCCCGCGGCGACCGGCTCGCCGAGCACCTCGACGACGACCAGCTCGCCTGCGCCGCGCTGCTCACCCTGGCCGGTCCGTTCACGCCGATGCTGTTCATGGGGAGGAGTGGGCGGCGTCGACGCCGTTCGCGTTCTTCACCTCCCACCCCGAGCCCGAGCTCGGGAGGGCGACGGCCGAGGGCCGGATCGCGGAGTTCGAGAAGATGGGGTGGGACCCCGACGAGGTCCTCGACCCGCAGGACCCCGAGACCTTCCACCGCTCCCGCCTCGACTGGGACGAGCGCTCTCGCGGGCGCCACGCGGTCGTGCTCGACTGCTACCGCCGGCTCGGCCGGTTGCGCCGGGAGCTGCCGCAGCTCACCGACCCGGCGTTCGGGTCGGTCTCCTGCACCGTCGAGGGCCGGGTCTTCACGATGCGTCGCGGGGACCTGCTGGTCGTGGTCAACACCGGCCACCAACCCGCGGAGGTGCAGGTCGGGGGCCGCGAGGTGCTGTTCGAGACCCCGCGGGAGTCGGCGTACGGGACGGCGTCGCGTCGTTGCCACCGCACGCGGGCGCGCTCCTGGGACCCGCCACAACTTTTCCCTGACTGCCCACGTCTCCCCTCCGAACGGGCCGAGCCCAGGCCCCACCGGACGGGGACGAACATAAACCGCATCACCGCACTCGCCGCGACCGTCGCACTGACGGCCGGCTCGCTGCCCTCACCGGCCGTGCAGGCCGCACCCGCGCGGCCTACAAGGGTCACCGCCAGGGCCAACCTCGAGGTCGCCGTCGCCCGGGAGGACACCGTCAAGGTCCGCGCCGGTCACGCCCAGGGCCGCCGGCCAGAAGGTCGTCCTCCAGCAGCGCGTCGGCGAGAACCGAGTGGAGGCGCACCGGCACCGCGAAGATCAAGCGCAACGGCAGTACATCCTCGAGGACAGCCGACGACGCCTGGTCGCGCGAGTACCGCGTGCTCAAGCCGGGCAGCCACGGCATCAAGAAGGGCTGGAGCAAGACCCTCGAGGTGGAGTCTACCGCTGGCAGAGCTCGCCACGCGGCGGTGGGCCCCAGCGAGAACATCTCGACCACCAGCGTCTACATCGGCGCCGGCCTTGCCACCCGTAGCCTCGTGAACATCGAGCCGGGTGTCCCCGCCTCCGTCGAGTACACGCTGGGCCGCAAGTGCGTGGAGCTGCGTGCGAGGTACGCCCTCACGACCAGGCTGCCACCGTTCGTCGGGTGAGATCTTCGTCAGCGCAGACGGTGCCGTGCGCACCACCACACCGCTGGCGGTCGGCAGATCGTGGACGACGGGCCCCTCGACGTCTCCGACGTCTTCCGCCTCAAGATCGACATCTCGACCACGCGACTCCGGCGGCGTACGCGCGGTGGCCACGCCGGAGGTGCTCTGCACGCGCTGACGCGCACCCAGTCCGGCAGCGGCGGGCACGACCGGGATTCACAGGCCCGGGAGTGTCCGCCGCTGTCAGTCCGGGGCGCTCCTTTCGACACGTTTCCCGGGCGAGCCGTACTGTTGCTCCTTGTGGCAGGCATCGACTTCGACCAGAGATCAAGGCAGCTCCAGGCGACCATGAAGACCATCGGTCAGGTCCCGACCTCGACAAGATGCGCGACGAGATCGCCGACCTCGGCGAGCAGGTCGCCGCGCCGGACCTGTGGGACGACGTCGAGGGTGCCACCCGGATCACCGGCCGGCTCTCCGCGCTCCAGGGCGAGATGGACCGCTACACGAGTCTCGAGTCCCGCATCGAGGACCTCGGCCTGATGGTCGAGATGGCGCAGGCGAGGGCGACGCCGACACGCTCGCCGACTCCGAGGCCGAGCTCGCCCGCATCAAGAAGTCCGTGGAGTCCCTGGAGATCCGCACCCTGCTGTCGGGGGAGTACGACGAGCGCGAGGCCATCGTGACGATCCGCTCGGGCGCCGGTGGCGTCGACGCGGCCGACTTCGCCGAGATGCTGATGCGGATGTACACGCGCTGGGCCGAGCAGCACAAGTACGGCGTCGAGGTCTACGACGTGTCCTACGCCGAGGAGCGGGCATCAAGTCCGCCGAGTTCGCCATCCACGCCCCCTACGCCTACGGCACCCTCTCCGTCGAGGCCGGCACCACCGCCTGGTGCGGATCAGCCCCTTCGACAACCAGGGCCCGCCAGACCTCCTTCGCCGCGGTCGAGGTCGTGCCGGTCCTGGAGCAGACCGACGAGATCGAGGTCGACGAGAACGACATCCGCACCGACGTCTTCCGCTCCGGCGGCCCGGGCGGCCAGTCGTCAACACGACCGACTCGGCGGTCCGCCTCACGCACATCCCGACCGGCATCGTGGTGTCCTGCCAGAACGAGAAGTCGCAGCTGCAGAACAAGGCGTCGCGATGGTGGTCCTCAAGGCCAGCTCCTGGCGAAGAAGAAGGAAGAGGAAGCCGCGCTCAAGAAGGACCTCAAGGGCGACGTCGCGGCCAGCTGGGGCGACCAGATGCGCAACTACGTCTCAACCCCTACCAGATCGTCAAGGACCTGCGGACCGCCACGAGTCCGGCAACCCCAGCGCCGTGTTCGACGGCGACCTCGACGACTTCATGGAGGCCGGCATCCGCTGGCGCCGAGGGGCCGAGAAGGTCGACGCCTGATCCGCGGCCGGGAGCGGGCCGCGGCCGCGATTCCCGGGTCGCGGCCACCCTCACGTAACCTCGACGCCGTGATTCGCTTCGAGAAGGTGACCAAGAGCTATCCGGGCACCCCCACCCGGCGCTCGACAACATCTCGGTCGACGTGGAGAAGGGGGAGTTCGTCTTCCTCGTGGGCTCCTCGGCTCGGGCAAGTCCACCTTCCTGCGCTCGTGCTCCGCGAGTACCGCCCCACCTCGGGGCGCGTCTACGTCGCCGGCAAGGAGATCAACCGGCTCGCCGGCTGGAAGGTGCCGCGGCTGCGCCGGGACATCGGCACCGTCTTCCAGGACTTCCGGCTGCTGCCCAACAAGACCGTCACCGAGAACGTCGCCTTCGCCCTCCAGGTGATCGGCAAGTCGCGCAAGGAGATCAAGGACCTCGTCCCCGAGACGCTCGAGCTGGTCGGGCTCAGCGGCAAGGGCGACCGGATGCCCGACGAGCTCTCCGGCGGCGAGCAGCAGCGCGTCGCGGTGGCGCGCGCGTTCGTCAACCGGCCGATGATCCTCATCGCCGACGAGCCCACCGGCAACCTCGACCCGACCACGTCGGTCGGGATCATGAAGCTCCTCGACCGCATCAACCGCACCGGCACGACCGTGGTGATGGCCACGCACGACTCCGGCATCGTCGACCAGATGCGCAAGCGCGTCATCGAGCTCGAGAACGGCCACGTCGTGCGCGACCAGGCACAGGCGTCTACGGCCACCAGACCTGACCCCGGACCTGACGCCGGAACCGACCCGATCCGCACCCCCGAACGAATCGAGACCCCTCCTCCATGCAGCTGCGCTACGTCTACTCGAGCTCGGCCAGGGCCTGCGACGCAACCTGACGATGCACCTGGCGGTGATCCTCACCCTCGTCGTCTCGCTGACGCTCGTCGGCATCGGACTGCTGTTCCAGCAGCAGGCGACGCGGGCGGCCGACCACTTCGGCAACCAGCTCCAGATCACCGTCTACCTCTGCCGGCTCAACGACTCCAACCCGGTGTGCCCCAACCCGGTGACCGAGGCGCAGAAGGCCGAGATCGAGGCGGTCGTCGAGGACAACCCCGAGGTCGCGAGCCACCGCTTCGAGTCCGGCGAGGTGGCCCTGGAGAAGGCCAAGGAGCTCTACGGCGAGGAGCTGTTCTCCGGCGACAACCCGCGCTGACCGCCGAGGACATGCCGCAGACCATCTGGATCACCCTCGAGGACCCGGAGCAGTACGAGGGCATCACCAGCGCTGTCCAGGGTCTCGACGGAGTCTCGCGCGTCCGGGACCTGCGCGAGCAGGTAGGACCGATCCTCACCACGATCACCAAGATGCGCACGTACGCCCTCGGCACCGCCGGGCTCCTCGTCCTGGCCGCCCTCCTGCTGGTCGCCAACACGATCCGGCTCGCGGCCTTCGCACGCCGCAAGGAGATCGGCATCATGCGGCTCGTCGGCGCCTCCACGCTCTACATCGCGCTGCCGTTCCTCCTCGAGGCACTCGTCACGGCCCTCGTCAGCGTGGCGCTGGCGGGGGGAGCGCTGGCGCCTTCCTCCACTTCGCGATCGGCGACCTGGCGCAGAACCTGCGCTTCGTGCCGTGGATCGCGTGGGACGAGTTCTGGGTGGCCGCCCTGGCCATCGGGGTCCTCGGCCCGGTGCTGACCCTGCTGCCGACACTCGTGTTGACGCGCAAATACCTCAAAGTGTGATCGCGGCGGGTTAGCGTCGTCGCGTCTCCTCCTGGCCAGCGTGGCGGGGAGGCGCTCCTTCCCCGCTTCCCCAACGCAAAGGCTTCCCCGGTGCGTCCCTTCCCCGTACCACGCTGCCCCGTAGTCCTCTGCCCCGTGCTGCCCACCGCCACGTGGCCGCGGCACTCGTCGCGATCCTGGCCCTGGGCATGTCCGCGGCCCACGCCGACGACCTCAAGGACAAGAAGAACAAGGTCGAGCGCGAGCTCAAGGGCGCCCACCGGGACCTCGACGAGTCCAGTGCCCAGCTCCGCAGGGCCACCGCTCGCCTCGACGCGGCCCAGCAGCAGCTCGGCGTCGCCAAGACCCGGCTCGCCACCGCGCGCGGCAAGGTCGAGGTCGCGCAGGAGCGCGACGCCCAGATGCAGGCCGAGCTCGCCGCCGCCGAGCAGGAGCTCGCCGAGGCGGAGGCCGCCCTCGCGCAGGGTCAGGTCGACCGCGACGCCCAGCGCGAGAAGGTCGCGCGCACCGTGGCCGACATGTACTCCGAGGGCGACCCCGAGCTGATCGCCTTCGCCTCGCTCCTCGGGGCCGAGGACACCGAGGAGCTGACCCGCCGCGACGGCGTACGGACGTGGTCGTCGGGCAGGAGGCGCGCGAGTACGACGAGCTGAAGGCCTCCGAGGTGCTGCTCCAGGTCCGGGAGGACCAGGTCACCGAGGCTCGCGACGAGGTCGCCGCCCAGCGCGAGGCCGCCGCCGAGCACCTCGTGCTGATGCAGGCCCTCGAGGCCGAGCAGCAGGAGGCCAAGGATTCCGTCGTATCCCTCGTCATCGAGCGACGTGACGCCCGTGTGGGCGCCAGCGAGGCGCGCGCCAAGGACCTCGCCAAGCTCCGCAAGCTCGAGAAGGAGCAGCAGAGGATCGAGGAGATGCTCCGCAAGCGGGCCCTCGCCGCACTGCGCAGGCAGCGTGCCCAGGCACGGGCGCAGGCCGGTGCGCCGACGCCTGGCCTGCTCGCGTACCCGTCGACGGCTACGTCACCTCGCCGTTCGGCTACCGCACGCACCCGATCTACAAGTACTGGGGCCTGCACGACGGCGTCGACTTCGGCGGCGGCTGCGGCACGCCGCTGCGCGCCGCCGCGCCCGGCCGGGTCGTGTCCTCCTACTACAGCGGGGTCTACGGCCAGCGCCTCGTCATCGACCACGGCGTCCTCGGCGGCAAGGGCGTCGCGACGATCTACAACCACGCCAGCGGCTACAACGTCGGCGTGGGTGCCCATGTCGCCGAGGGCCAGGTGATCGGCTTCGAGGGCAGCACCGGCTGGTCCACCGGCTGCCACCTGCACTTCACCGTGATGGCCAACGGCCAGGCCGTCGACCCGATGAACTGGCTGTGATCGCCCGCGACCGAGCGGAGCGAAGGGGCGCGGGCTCGCGTCTCGAAACCTCGGTCGCTATTCGCTGGACCTCGCCTGAGAGAATGTCTCCATGGCGAAGGAGCAGGGCCAGAAGATGGTCGCGCAGAACAAGAAGGCGCGCCACGACTACCACATCGAGGACACCTGGGAGGCCGGGCTCGTCCTGATGGGCACCGAGGTGAAGTCGTTGCGGCAGGGCCGCGCGTCCTCGTCGACGGCTTCGCCGAGATCGACAACGGCGAGGCGTGGCTGCTCGGCGTGCACATCCCCGAGTACAGCCAGGGCACCTGGACCAACCACTCCGCCCGCCGTCGCCGCAAGCTGCTGCTCAACCGCTCCGAGATCGACAAGATCGAGCGCAAGATCACCGACAAGGGCTACACGATCGTGCCGCTCTCGCTCTACTTCAAGGACGGCCGCGCCAAGGTCGAGATCGCGCTGGCGAAGGGCAAGAAGTCCTACGACAAGCGCCACACGCTCGCCGAGCGCACGGCCAACCGGGAGAAGGTCGAGGCCGTCCAGCGCCGGCTCAAGGGGCACCGGGACTGAGCGCGGGACCGACCGCGTGACCGACCCCGTGACCGACCCCGTCGCGTTCGCCGAGGTCCTCGGGATCCCCGGCCTCGCCGACGTGCACACCCACTTCCTGCCGCCGCGGGTGATGGCCAAGGTCCGCGACCAGTTCGACGCGGCCGGCCCGCTGATCGGCCGGCCCTGGCCGCTGCACTACCGCGACTCCGACGAGGTGCTGGTCGAGACGCTGCGCTCCTTCGGCGTGCGCCGCTTCACCGCGCTGCCCTACGCCCACAAGCCCGACATGGCCGAGTTCCTCAACGACTGGGCCGCCGGCTTCGCCGCGCGGGTGCCCGAGGCGGCTGTCTGCGGCACCTTCTTCCCCGAGCCCGGCGCGGCGGCGTACGTCGCCTCCCGCAGCGAGACGGTGCAGGTCTGGAAGGTGCACGTGCAGGTCGGCGCGTTCGACGTGACCGACCCGCTGCTCGACGACGCGTGGGGCGTCGTCGCGGATGCCGGAACCCCCGTCGTGCTGCACGCGGGCAGCGGCCCGGTCCCGACCGAGCACACCGGCCCCGGGCCCGTCGCCGAGCTGCTCTCCCGGCACCCGCGGCTGCGGCTGGTCATCGCACACGCCGGCGCGCCGGAGTACGTCGAGTTCCTCCGGCTGGCCGAGACGTACGACCGGGTCGGGCTCGACACGACCATGGCGTTCACGCCGTTCTTCGAGGAGATGGGCGGGGCCTACCCGCGCGAGCTGCTGCCACGGCTGCGCGACCTCGGGCTGGCCGGCAAGGTCCACCTCGGCAGCGACTTCCCCAACATCCCCTACCCCTACGCCGTGCAGCTCGAGGCCCTCGAACGGCTCGGGCTGGGGGAGGAGTGGCTGCGGGCGGTCTGCTGGGGCAACACAGCCGCCCTGCTCGGCTGATCCATGGGCGGGCGGTGACCCACAGACAGTTCATGGCGCACGAAGGTGGGTTCGCCACCGCTGCTCCCTGTGTCGTACGGCGCCGCGCCGGCGAGCGGTGGCCAGGCCACATCCGGTCGACCGGAGTTGTGGCTGGAACACCGCTCCGCGGACTGGACCAGTGAACATCCGGACCACGGATCTCTTGACAGCGGATAAGTAAGTGCGGTGAACTAACTAATGTGACCCCGCACGCACCCGTCGGCCGCCCGCTGCGTCCCAGTGGCAAGCTCCTCCAGGAGGACGCCCGCCGCCACCACCGCTCGCTGCTGCTCCAGCAGCTGTTCCGCGAGGGCCCGGCCAGCCGTGCCGACCTCGCCCGTTCGAGCGGGCTGACCCGGGTGACCGTGTCGGACCTGGTCGGCGAGATGCTCGCCGACGGCTTCGTCTCCGAGCTCGGAGCCCCCGCCGAGAGCCGGGTCGGCAAGCCCCCCACGCTCGTCGGGCTGGCGGCGGACTCCCACCACGTGATCGGTCTCGACCTGTCCGAGACCGACCGGATGTCCGGCGCCGTGGTCAACCTCGCAGGCATCGTCCAGGCCCGCCACGAGGTGCACGTCGACGGGGCCGTGGGGGAGGGCGCGGTCGAGCTCGTCCTGCGCCTCGCCGCCGACCTCGTCGCGATGACCGAGCGCCCGGTGCTCGGGATCGGCGTCGGCAGCCCCGGGGTCGTGGGCACCGACGGCACGGTCATCGACGCTCCCAACCTCGCGTGGACCGACACCCCGCTGGCCGCCCGGCT
The DNA here is from genome assembly GCF_004785795.1 of Nocardioides eburneiflavus. NCBI lineage: Bacteria > Bacillati > Actinomycetota > Actinomycetes > Propionibacteriales > Nocardioidaceae > Nocardioides > Nocardioides eburneiflavus. The sequence continues at coordinate 4,957,347 of NZ_SRRO01000001.1, read as the reverse complement.
CGCCGAGGCCACCGGCCTGCCGGTCTTCGTCGCCAACGACGCCAACACCGCTGTGCTCGGCGAGCACACCTTCGGCGAGTCGGGTGACGGCGGCCTGATGGTCCTGCGGGTCGGCACCGGTGTCGGCGCGGGCCTCGTGCTGGGCGGCTCGCTGCTCCACGGCCATCTGGGTGCCGCCGGCGAGATCGGCCACGTCGTGGTCGACCCCGACGGAGAGCTGTGTGCGTGCTCGCGCACGGGCTGCCTGGAGACCGTGCTGTCGGCCCCGCACCTCAGGCGTCGGCTCGCCGCGCCCGGCGTGGACGGTCCCGCCGCGCTCGCCGAGGTCGGCACGCGGCTCGGCGAGGTGCTGGCGCCGGTCGTCGCCGCCCTCAACCTGCACGAGATCGTGCTGAGCGGCCCTGCGGAGCTGCTCGACGGCCCGCTGCTCGACGCGGCAGACCGCACCATCCGCGAGCGGACGATGCCGATCAGCTCCACCGGGCTGGCCGTCCGCACCTCCAAGCTCGGCGAGGACGTCGTGGTCGTGGGAGCGACCGTCCTGGTCCTCGCCGGGGAGCTGGGCGTCTCGTGAACGCCGGCAACCCCCACTGGAAGATCGATGGAAGGAACACCGCTGTGCGCATCAAGAAGTCCATCAAGACGTCATTGACAGGGGTCGCCGTCGCCGCGCTCGCGCTGACGACGCTCGCCGCGTGCGGCGGGGACGACGGGACCTCCAGCGAGGACGGCGGGCCGAGTCCGCCGACATCCGCGTCTGGCTCAACGGGACGGACACCCCGCAGGAGGCCCGTGACTGGCTGAAGAAGACCTTCGAGGACCAGAACCCGGGCTCCACGCTCACCATCGAGCAGCAGGAGTGGGACGGCCTGGTCGAGAAGCTGACCACGTCCCTCTCGAGCGAGTCCGAGACCCCCGACGTGGTCGAGATCGGCAACACCCAGGCCCCGACCTTCACCTCGGCCGGCGCCTTCGCCGACCTGACCGGCGACCTCGAGGACCTCGGCGGCGACGACCTGCTGCCGGGCTTCGTCGACGGTGCCACGGTGGACGGCGCGACGTACGCCGTGCCCTACTACGCCGGGTCGAAGTACATCTTCTACCGCAAGGACGTCTTCGAGAAGGCCGGCCTCGAGGTGCCCACCACCCTCGACGAGTTCGTCGAGGTGGCGGTGACCCTCAAGCAGGACAACCCGAAGCCGGCCAACTTCTCCGGGTTCTGGTTCCCCGGCCAGGACTGGCGCAACGGCGCCGCGTTCATCTGGGCCGCCGGCGGCGACCTCGCCGTCGAGGACGGCGGCGAGTGGACGCCCGCGCTGGCCTCGCCCGAGTCGGTCGCCGGTCTCGAGACCGCCCAGCGCCTCTTCGAGGAGGCGTCCGGTGCCCCAAGGACGGCAACGAGGCCGACCCGTGGACGCCGTTCTGCGCGGGTGAGGTCGGCATGATGTCGACGCCCGGCTGGGTCAAGGGCCTGATCGAGGCCGAGGACACCGGCTGCCCCGACACCTTCGCCAAGGAGATGGGCGTCTTCGCCCTGCCGGGCGACGACGGTGCCCCGGCGCCGGTCCTGCTCGGCGGCTCCGACATCGCGGTCGCGGCGAAGTCCGCCAACCAAGACCTCGCCCGCGAGGCCGTCGCGCTGATGCTCAGCGACGACTACCAGACGATCCTGGCCGGGGCCGGGCTGACGCCGGCCAAGGAGTCGCTCGCCCCGCTGCTCGGCGACGACGAGTACGCCGCCGCGACGATCGAGGCCGCGTCCAACGCCAAGCTCACCCCCGCCGCGCCCGGGTGGGCCAACGTCGAGGGCTCCCGCGTGCTCGAGGACCTGTTCAGCGCGATCGCCCAGGGCGGCGACGTCGCCGAGCTGGCGCGCGAGGCCGACGAGCAGATGAGCGGTCAGCTCAACGGCTGACGCAGCACGGCACGACCTACAGAGGCGGGGGCGGCGCCAGTCGCTGCCCCCGCCCCTGCCTGCCCGCCATCATGAGACCCGAGAGGAGGCCGAGATGAGCCGCCGTCCCGCTCGCGCACCGGGTGCCACGCTGCCCTACCTCCTCGTCGCGCCCGCCGTGCTCGCGCTGTGCCTCGCGCTGGGCTACCCGCTCGTGCGCCAGCTGTTCCTGTCCTTCCAGGAGTTCGGGCTCGCGCAGCAGTTCGGCCGTCCGCCGGAGTGGGTCGGGCTCGCCAACTACCGCGACCTGCTGAGCGACGCGTACCTCTGGAGGGTCACCGCCCGCACCGTCGTCTTCTGCCTCGTCAACGCCGCGGTGACGATGCTCCTCGGCATCGGCCTAGCGCTGGTCATGCGGGCGATGTCGAAGCCCGTACGGCTCCTCACCCAGACCGGTCTGCTGCTCGCGTGGGCGATGCCGGTGGTCGCGTCACTGACCGTGTGGCAGTGGCTCTTCGACACCCAGTACGGTGTGGTCAATCATGTCCTGACCTCCCTCGGCGGCGACTTCGAGGGGCACGGCTGGCTGCTGCGGCCGCTGTCGTTCTTCCTCGTCGCGACCGTGGTCGTGGTGTGGATGAGCGTGCCGTTCGTCGCATTCACCGTGTACGCCGCGCTCACGCAGGTGTCGGAGGAGATGGTCGAGGCCGCCGAGATCGATGGCGCGAGCGGCGCCCAGCGGCTGCGCCACGTCGTGCTGCCGAGCATCCGGCCGGTCCTGCTGGTGGTCGGGCTGCTCCAGGTCATCTGGGACCTGCGCGTCTTCACCCAGGTCTACATCCTCCAGGAGGCCGGCGGCAGCGCCCGCGCCACCAACCTGCTCGGCACCTACATCTACCGCCTCGGCATCGGCGGCGGCGACTTCGGCACGTCCGCGGCCGTGGCCGTCTTCATGCTCGCGCTCACCGTCGTCCTGACCGCGCCGTACGTCCGGGCGATGCTCCGGCAGGAGAGGGGGGTGGCCTGATGGCCCGTACGCCGACCCGTCCCGTGCGGTGGCTCGCCGACGGCACCGGCCTCGTGGCCTTCGTGCTCGCGGCGTTCCCCGTGTACTGGATGGTCAACAGCTCGTTCCTCGACCGCAACGAGATCCGCAACCCGGTGCCGACGTGGGTGCCGTTCGGCGGCGACCTCGACAACTTCCGCACCGTCTTCTCGTCCGGGCAGTTCGTCGACGCGATGAAGGTCAGCCTGATGGTCACCGGCCTGACCCTGGCGGTGGCCCTGACCTTCGCGTTCGTCGCCGCGGTGGCGGTCTCGCGCTTCCGGTTCCGAGGCCGGCTGTCGTTCATCGTGACGCTGCTGGTGATCCAGATGATCCCGGCGGAGGGGCTGTTCATCTCCCAGTACAAGATGCTGGAGACGATGGAGCTGCTCAACACCGTCGTCGGCCTCACGATCGTCTACGTCGCCGGCGTCCTGCCCTTCACGATCTGGACCCTGCGCGGCTTCGTCGAGGGTGTCCCCTACGAGCTCGAGGAGGCCGCGATGATGGACGGCTGCACGCGCATCCAGGCGTTCCTGCGCGTCACGTTCCCGCTGCTGGCCCCCGGCCTGGTCGCGACCGGGGTCTTCGGCTTCATCCAGGCGTGGAACGAGTTCACCCTCGCGCTGGTCGTGATGACCCGCGAGGACCAGCGGACCCTGCCGCTGTGGCTCTCCACCTTCACCGACGTCAACCGCGGCACCGACTGGGGCGGCATCATGGCCGGCTCGACCCTCATCGCGGTGCCGGTGATCGTCTTCTTCTTGCTCGTCCAGGGCCGGATGGCCAGCGGGCTCACCGCCGGCGCCGTGAAGGGATGAGAGACCCGATGACCGACCCGATGACCGACGACGTGCGCACCCTCGCCCTGCGCGTGCTGCTGCCGGGCTTCGCGGGCACGACGCTGCCCGACGACTACCGCGAGCTGCTCGAGCAGGGCCTCGGCGGTGTCTGCTACTTCGGCGGCAACACCGCAGCCGGCCCCGAGGCCGTCGCGGCGCTGAGCGCGACGATCACCGCCGCCAACCCGGTCGCGGTGGTCGCCGTCGACGAGGAGGGAGGCGACGTGAGCCGCCTCCACACGCGCGAGCCGAGCCCCGTGCTCGGGGCCGCCGCGCTGGGCGGCGTCGACGACCTCGGCCTCACCGAGGCCGTGGGCCGGTGGGTGGGCCACGAGCTCGCCGCCGTCGGGGTCACCCTCGACCTCGCGCCCGACGCCGACGTCAACAGCGACCCCGACAACCCCGTCATCGGCACTCGCAGCTTCGGCACCGACCCCGAGCGGGTCGCCGCGCACGTCGCGGCCTGGACGCGTGGCCTGCAGTCGACCGGTGTCGCGGCGTGCGCCAAGCACTTCCCCGGCCACGGCGACACCGCCACCGACAGCCACCTCGCCCTGCCCCAGGTCGACGTCGACGCCGACACCCTCGCGTCGCGCGAGCTGGTGCCGTTCGACGCCGCGGTGGAGGCAGGCACGGCCGCGGTGATGACCTCGCACATCGTGGTCCCGGCGCTGGACCCGCACCGTCCTGCGACGCTCAGCCCGCTCGTGCTGGGCATGCTGCGCGACGTGCTGGAGTTCGACGGCGTCGTCGTCAGCGACGCCCTCGACATGGCCGGCGCCTCGGCGGGGATCGGCATCCCGGAGGCATCCGTGCGTGCCCTGGTGGCCGGCTGCGACCTGCTCTGCCTCGGCCCGGACAAGCCCGCCTCCCTCGTCACCGACGTCCGCGACGCCGTCGTCGCGGCGGTCGAGGCGGGTCGACTCGCACCGGAGCGGCTGGCCGAGGCAGCGGAGCGCGTACGGACCCTGCGCCCGCGGCCGTCGACGCAGCCCCTGCAGCCCCCGGAGCAGCCCGACGCCGCCCGCCAGGCGCGAGCCGTCGCGGGCGCCCTGCTCGTCGACGGCGCCGGCCTTCCGGACCTCTCCGACGCGCTGGTCCTCAGCGTGGAGACCGAGGCCAACATCGCGGTCGGTGAGGTCGCCTGGGGGCTCCCCGCCGACCTCAGGGTCGACCCCGACGCAGGTGGGCTGCCCGCCGGCGTACCCCCCGACGCCGCGCTCGTCGTGCAGGTTCGTGACGCGGGCCGGCGGCCCGAGGTGCTCGCGCTTCTCCGCTCGATCGCGGGCTCCGGCAGGCGGGCGGTGGTCGTCGAGTGGGGCTGGCCGGCGGCGTACGACGTGGGGCTCGGCAGGATCTGCACCCGCGGCTCGTCCGGCCCGGGGGTCGCCGCAGTCGTCGAGGTGTTGCGAGGAGCGGGATGGACGCGGTGAGCCCCGCACTGACAGGTGCGTGCACGGTCGGGCTCGACATCGGCGGCACCAAGACGCTCGGCGTCGTGGTCGCCGGCGACGGCTCGGTGCTGGCGCAGGTGCGGACCTCGACGCGCCCCGGCGCCGACGGCGTCGTCGACACCGCGAGGCGGGTCTTCGAGGCGCTCGGCGAGGAGGTCGGCGGACCACTGGCCTGCCCGGTCGGCGTCGGTGTGCCGGGCCTCGTCGACGTCGGGCGCGGGCTGCTGCGCCACGCGGTGAACCTCGACGTCAACGGCGACGACCTTCCGCTGCGCGACCTGCTGGCCGACTCGCTCGGCGTGCCGGTGGTGCTGGAGAACGACGTCAACGCGGCCGCCCTCGCCGCCTGCGCGCTGGTCGGGGCGGACGACGTCGTTTACGTCAGCGTCGGCACCGGGCTGGCGGCCGGCCTGGTGGTCGACGGCCGGTTGCGACGCGGCGAGCACGGCGCCGCCGGCGAGATCGGGCACCTGCCCGTGGACCCGGCCGGCGAGGAGTGCGGCTGCGGCCAGACAGGCTGCCTCGAGACCATCGCGTCGGGCCGCGCGCTCGCCCGGGCCTGGCCGACTCCGGACGGCCCGCCCGCCGCGGCGCTGTTCGCGGCCGCGGCCGGCGGCGACGCGCGGGCGGTCGCGGTGCGCGACCGGTTCTGCCGCGGCGTGGCCGGCGCGGTCCGCGCGCTGTGCCTCACCGTCGACCCCGAGCGCATCGTCCTCGGCGGCGGGGTGAGCGAGGTCGGCGAGCCGCTGCGGGTCGAGGTCGTGCGCCAGCTGCGGACCATGGGGGAGGGGTCGCCCTTCCTCGCCTCGCTCGGGCTCGCCGACCGGCTCAGCATGGTGCCGCAGCACTACCCGGTCGCCGCGGTCGGCGCCGCGCTGGTGGCCGCCGGATAGGTCCGGCTCGATAGGTTGTGGCCGTGGAAGCCGACACCCTGATCGACGTCCTGCTCGTCCTCGCGTTCATCCTGGTGGGCGGTGTGTTCGCGGCGACCGAGATCGCGCTGGTCTCGCTGCGCTCCGGCCAGGTCGACCGGCTCGAGACCCAGGGCGGTCGTGGCCACGCGGTCGCGTCGCTGGCCCGGGACCCCAACCGGTTCCTCTCCGCGGTGCAGATCGGCGTCACGGTGGCGGGCTTCTTCTCCGCCGCGTTCGGCGCCTCGACCCTGGCGCCGTCCTTCGCGCCGGTCTTCGAGGGCCTCGGCGCCCCGGCCCCGGAGACCGTGTCGCTGGTCGCGACGACCCTCGTCGTGTCGTACCTCTCCCTCGTCCTCGGCGAGCTCGTGCCCAAGCGGCTCGCGCTCCAGCGCTCGGTCGGCGTCGCCAAGCTGTTCGCCCCGCCGCTGGGGCAGTTCGCGCGCGTGATGACGCCGGTCATCTGGCTGCTGTCGCTGTCCACCGACCTCCTCGTCCGCCTCCTCGGCGGCAACCCCGACGCCACCAACGACGAGGTCGACGAGGAGGAGCTGCGCATGATGATCTCGGGCCACGAGGACATCCCGGAGGGCGAGCGCAGGCTCGTCGACGACGTCTTCGAGGCCGGCGACCGGTCGCTCAGCGAGGTGATGAAGCCCCGCGGCGACGTCGTCTTCCTCAGCGGCGACCTCACCCTCGCGGAGGCCGTCGCCATCATCGTCGAGCAGCCCTACACCCGCTACCCGGTGACCGGCGCGTCGTTCGACGAGATCCTCGGCTACCTCCACCTGCGCGACGTCCTCGGCCGGGCCGACGACCGGTCGACGACGGTCGCCGACATCACCCGCGAGCTGCCCGTCCTCCCGCGCACCAACCGGGTGCTGCCCTCGATCGACCAGCTGCGGAGCCTCGGCGCGCACATCGCGCTCGTCGTCGACGAGTACGGCGGCACCGACGGCATCGTCACCCTCGAGGACCTGATGGAGGAGCTGGTCGGCGAGATCCACGACGAGTACGACACCGACGCCGCGGTCGCCGCCTCCGCGGACCCGACGACCGTCGACGCCGGCGTGACGATCGAGGAGTTCGGCGAGCGGACCGGTGTCGAGCTCGACGACGGGCCCTACGAGACGGTCGCCGGCTACGTCCTGCACCGTCTCGCCCGGATGGCCGAGCTCGGTGACCGGGTGATGGTCGAGGACCGCCCCCTCGAGGTGGTCGGTCTCGACGGCCACCGCATCACGCGCGTACGCCTGCACGAGTCGACCGTGCCGGCCGGGGACGCGGCGGCCGACAGTGCCGCCGACGAGGTGGCCGACGAGTCCGGCCCGACCGCCCAGCAGGCCGCGTTCGCCGACTACTTCGCCACCTGGGGCCTGTTCCTCCCCGACGCCGCGGTCGCCGGCCACCGCGACGGCCACCTGATGGGGCACGGGTGGTCGGTGCGGTTCCGCTGGCGCGACGACGGGACCCTGCTCGTCCGGGCCGGTCATCGGATGACCAACGAGCGGGTGTTCGCCATCACGCCGGACGGCGAGGTCCGGCCGGCCGAGCCGGAGCCGCCCTCCGAGCTGATGGCCACCCCGAGCGACGCGACGCCCGAGCAGAAGGCCGAGATCGAGCACGCGTACCGCTCGGCGTGGACGCGCTACTCCAAGGCGGTGTCCGCGGCCGGCCTCGACTACGACCGCACGCCGCTGCCGCGCGGCCTCGAGCCCGGCGCGGACAGCCAGGTCTGGCGACTCGACGACGGCGAGTGGCACGCCGAGCCGCTGCGTCGCGCCCCGAGCTCGGAGCCCGGCTCGACCCCGGACGAGGAATAGCGTTCGCCGGCGTCGGTTGGGACCAGTAGGCTGGAGCCGCGAGTCCTGCTGGATCACGGGCTCGCTTGACAACACAAGAGGGGCTGATCGGTTTCGACTTGGGACGTTAGTTCCAGGGGAAGCGGGTCGAGAAGCCAGCGTCATCTCGTAAACGACCGCTGGAAATCCATAGTTGCCAACACCAATCGCAACGACTTCGCTCTCGCTGCCTGAGCAGTGATCGAAGGGTCTGACCGGGCACCCGTCTCCGTCCCGGACCCAGGCCTCATCTAGGAGACTTGCTGGTCACTTCCTGTCAGGAGGAGTGACCGGGACTCTTTCCTGACTGGGCCTGTCGGTGACCTGTTCGTGGGAGCACCGAGGCCGAGAAAAGCGACAGCACGAACTGCACCCGGAGAAGACCTGGATCGACGCTCGAGGACCGGGGTTCGATTCCCCGCAGCTCCACTGCGCACAGCCCTCTTGGCGAGAGCCGCTCCGACACCGGTCGGGGCGGCTCTCGTGCTCTGTCCCGGCGGTGTCGGCGCTCACCACTAGGGTCGCGACATGCCCGACTTCACCTGGCTCCCGGCCAACCAGGCGACGGTCGAGGACGTCGACGCCGTCTTCGCCACGAGCGGCGCGCACAAGTGCCGCTGCCAGGGGTTGAAGGTGCCCGGCTGGATCTGGCGCGACACCACGCAGGAGCAGCGGGACGCCGCGTTGCTCGAGCAGACGGCGTGCGGCACCGCGGGGCCGACCTCGGGACTCATCGGGTACGTCGACGGCGAGCCGGCCGGCTGGGTCGCGGTCGAGCCCCGGGAGAACTACCCCCGCATCTGGAGCCGCAAGCAGCCGTGGATGCGGATGGACCCCGAGCTCGAAGGCGTCTGGTCGGTCACGTGCTTCGTCGTCCGGACGGGCTGGCGCAAGGCCGGGCTGACCTACGAGCTCGCCCAGGCCACCGTCGCGTACGGGGGACAGGTCGGCGCCCGGGTTCTCGAGGGCTACCCCATCGAGCCGCCGCCGGGCAAGACCGTGATCTGGGACGAGGCGTCGGTCGGGTTGCTGCAGGTCTTCCTCGAGGCGGGCTACGAGGTGGTGGCCTCGCCCACCCTGCGGCGGCGCGTGGTGCGCCGGAGCCCGGCGTGAGCGGCCCGGAGTCTGAGGATCCGGGCCGGGCGTGGGCGGAGCTCGCGGACGGCGCCAAGCTCGCCGAGTTGGTCGAGGACGGAGCGGCCGGCTCTGTCGGGGTCGACGGCAGCGGCGCATTCGTCGACGCGAGGCCACGCGGGCTGGAGCTCGGGCAGGGCGACCTCAACGACCTCGGCGCCCTGCCCGGGCTCGCCGGGCGCACCTTCGACCGGATCCTCCTCCTGCAGTCCTTCGGCTACGCCACGGACCCAGTGGCGACCCTGCGGTCGGCGCGATCGATGCTCGCCGACGACGGGTTCATCGTGCTGACCAGGACGCAGCCCCTGCGCTACGCCACCGAGCGCGCCGAGCAGAACGGCACGTCGCTCGCCGAGGAGTACTTCTCCTCCTCCGCCCACACCTACCGCACGCGGTGGCACGAGGACGTCACGCTCACCAAGCGGACCTACACCGTCTCCGACCTGCTCAACACCTTCAGCGCAGCCGGGCTGTGGGTCGAGGCGGCCGCCGAGCCGCAGCTGTCGGAGGACGCGCGCCGCCGCTACCCTCACAAGCAGGAGTGGATGGACACCTACTTCGGCATCCTCGTCTTCCGCCTCCGCCCACTGGCGTCGTGAGAGGGTGCCGGTCGTGCCCGATCCCGTCGACTCCGGCGCCCTCCGCATCGTCCCGCTGACCCGGGCCCACGCCGAGGACATGGTGACCTGGCGCTACGACCCGCCCTACGACGTCTACGACATGACAGGCGCCGCGCCCGATGACCTGCTCGACCCCGCGCTGGGCTTCCACGCGGTGCTGGCGGGCGAGCGGCTGATCGGCTTCCGGTCCTTCGGCCCCGACGGTCGCGTGCCCGGCTGGGACTACGACGACACCGCCCTCGACACCGGGGAGGGCTGCGCCCGTCGCTGACCGGCCAGGGCCTGGGCCGGGCCGCGATCGCCGCCGGGCTGGCGTACGGCCGAGACCGCTACGCGCCGGCAGCCTTCCGCGTGACCGTCGCGTCGTTCAACGCGCGGGCACGTCGTACGGTCGAGTCCCTCGGCTTCGAGGTGGTCGGGTCGTTCGCAGCCCGTCGGGACGGGCGGCCGTTCGACGTCCTCGTCCGCGACGAGACGCGCTGACGGCGGTCGTCAGACCTGCCGGGCGTACGGCGAGGGCTCCGCGGCGTCCGGGTGAAGGATCCCGGCCAGCACCTCGACCCCGTCCACGAGCCGCGGTCCCGGTCGGGCGAAGTGTCCGTCGGCGTCCACCGCCCACACGGGCACGCCGGGGAAGCGGTGGCGTACGTCCTCCGCGAGCGTGGCCGCGCCGTCCAGGTCGTAGCCGCACGGGGCGCAGACGACGAGGTCCGGAGCCGAGTCGACGGCTTCGTCCCACGAGATGCGGGTCGACTTCGTGCCCGCGACGCCGAGAGTCGGCTCACCGCCGGCGGAGGTCACCATCTCCGGGATCCAGTGGCCCGGCGCGAACGGCGGGTCGGTCCACTCGAGCACCAGCACGCGCGGCCGCACGCGACCCGCCACCCGGTCGGCCACGGCCGCGAGCCGTCCCTCGAGCGAGGCGACGAGCGCCGTCGCCCGGGCCGACCGCCCGGTCAAGCGGCCGATCTCGGTCACGGACGCCAGCACGTCGTCGAGGGTGTGCGGGTCGACCGTCGCCACCTCGGCCCGACAGCCCAGGTGGCGCAGCGCCTCGTCGACCGTGGTCACGTCGATCGCGCAGACGGCGCAGAGGTCCTGGGTGACGACGAGGTCCGTGTCGAGGTCGGCGAGGGCTCCGGCGTCGAGGCGGTAGAGGTCCTCACCAGCCGACATGGCTGCCGCGACGAAGTCGTCGATCTCCTTCGGCGTCAGTCCCTCCGACATCGCGGACGTCGAGACGACGCGCCGCTCCCGGGCCTCAGCGGGGTGGTCGCACTCGAACGTCACGCCCACGACGTCGTCGCCCGCACCGACGGCGAACAGGATCTCGGTTGCGGAGGGGATCAGCGAGACGATGCGCACCGGGAGAGCCTAGACGTCCCGGCCCGGACCTCAGGGGGCCTCGAGCAGCACGCACTCCTGGAGCGCTGGGCTGCAGCGCGTCATCCGCTGCTGCTGGCCGTCGGTCACCCGGGCGACGAGGAACTGGGCGTCCTCGAAGGTGAAGTCCGTGTTGATGAAGCGCCATCCCCGCGGCGCCGAGAGCGCGCCCTGGCTCCCGCCGTCGAGGTCACGCACGAGGATCTCCTCGAACGTGGCCACCTCGCCCCCGACCGGCTCGAGGGGCACCCACGCCACCCACTCCTCGCTGACGTCGGCGATCCCGAAGTGGGGCAGGTCGACGATCGGGGTCAGCTCGCCGTCGGGCGTCAGGTCGGCCAGGTAGACCCGGCCGTCGCCCGCGACCCGGTTGTCGCCGCCCGGGTCGCGGGCGTCGCCGCTGCCGTCGACGACCACCAGACCCGCACGCGTCGCCTTCCACACCAGCTGACCGGGCGCCGTCCGCGTCAGGTCGACCGGCTCGGCGCCGTCGAAGGGGCGCCACAGGACGCCGACACCCCGGCCGCTCGCGATCACCCAGCCGTCGTCGGTGACGGCTCCGATGCGGGTGCCGACACCGTCGTCGTCCCGGACGGGGACCGGCACGGGCAGGCCCATCCCCTCGCCGTCGGGTGCGGTCTGGAACCCGTTCAGGTCGCCCTCGCTGGAGAGGTAGGCGATGAACTGACCGTTGGGTGACACGACCGGCGGCTGCTCGACGGCGACGTCCAGCCCCCTCGGCGCTCCGCCGTTGCCCCACGACCACACGAACGGCGGCTCCACCGCCAGCCAGCCCTGGGCGGTCCCGTCGATCGCGTCGAAGCCGGGGAACGAGTCGTCGCCGACGTACGCCACCCGGTCGAGCACGTACGGCACCCGGGGCCGCCCGGTGGGCACCGCCTCCGGCAACGGGTCGGTCACGTCGGTGACCACGTCGGTCGGCTGGGGGGCCGGCTGGGGCAGGCCGCCCCGGTCGGACGGGCCACCCACGAGGACGACCAGCGCGATCAGCACGACGGCGGCAGCGACCGCCAGCACCGGTGGCCAGGCGAAGCGCGACGTCGGTCGGGAGGCCAGCACCGGCGCGGGCGGGACCTCGACGCCGTCGGCGACCTGACGCAGCTCGGTCCGCAGCATCCTCTCGATGTCCTCGTGCATGTCAGGCCTCCTTCCTGCCGGACGCTGGGCTGTCGGACGCTGGGCTGTCGGAAGCCGGGCTGTCGGAAGCCGGGCTGTCCTGGTCGTCGAGCGCGGCCTTCAGGCTCTTGAGGGCGCGGTGGGCCGTGGACTTCACGGTGCCGCGGGAGCAGCCGAGCGCCTCGGCGATCTCCGCCTCGCTCAGGTCCTCGAAGTAGCGCAGCACGGTGACCGCGCGCTGCTGGCGCGGCAGCTGCTTGACGTGCGGCCACACCGCCATCAGCTCGTCGGACGCCCCCGGCGTATCCGCGGGGCGCCCGGCCGCGCTGGCGGCGCCGCCCCAGTCCGGGAGCTCGTCGGTCAGCAGCTCCAACCGGCGCGCCTTCGGCCGCCTGGAGGAGAGGAACGTGTTGGTGAGGATCCGTCGCACGTAGGCGTTCATCGAGTCAGAGGCGCTCACCCTGGCCCACGCACGGTGGGCCTTGATCAGCGCCTGCTGGGCCAGGTCCTCGGCATCCGCGTGGTTGCCGGCCAGCAGGTAGGCGCTGCGGTAGACCATCGGCCAGGAGACGGCGGCGTATTCCTCGAACGTGGGTGCCTGCCTGTCGGTCCCCGAGAACATGCCACCCCCTCACCCCGCACCCCCGTGGTGCCGTCCCACCCCTCCAGACTCCCGCCGTCGGTGGAAGGTTGCGTCGGCCACGCCCTTTCCTCACGACCGTTGTTCACGATGGAGGGTCGAACACGTTCCAGCAGATCGGGTTGCGCCGCTGCTGGTCCTCCAGCACCAGCTCGCGCACCGTCGCGGGAAGCCGGTCGTGCTGCCAGCGGCACTCCGCGTGGCGCACCGTCTCCTCCTGCCCCGGAGCGGCTGCCATCGCCGCCTTGATCGCGTACGCCGCCGCGCCGAGGTCGTGCTCGGCGACGTGAGCGACGACCGCGGCCTGCCCGGCGGCGTACGCGGCGAAGCGGGGCGCGCCGGTCAAGTCGCGCGCGGCACCCATCGCGTGCCCGCCGAGGGCGCGGGTACGCCTCATCGAGAGCTCGCCGCGCGTCCAGGCCCGCGCGGCGGCGATCGCCTCGCGGGGGCGGGTGTCGTCGGGGCGGGAGCCCTCGAAGAGCGGGAGGACGTGCTCGGCGCACGCGGCCGCCCACAGGGCCAGGGCGTGGTGGCCCTCGTCGGTCAGCGTGCCGCCCCGGCGGACCGTGACCAGACGGGGATCGCGGACGGCCGGGAGGATCACGACGGCGAGGCTACGGCGTCACCAGCACCCGTTCCACGCGCCCCGCTGGTGGTCGCGCGCGTCGCGGATCGCGCGGACGTACGTGCCGTGCCGCGCGACCGGCTTGCCGCCGTAGACGTAGGGCCGGGTGAACCCGCTCCACGCCTGCCGGTAGGACAGGTCCGCGAAGCCGCCCTCACGCTTCACGTAGCGCAGCAACCGGCCGTACCTGTCCTTCGCGGCCTGGGTCCGGTCGGAGACCAGGTGCACGGTCGACCCCACCGGGGCCAGCCGGCGGAGGTTGGCCGTCGCCTCCTGGGCACCGCAGCGGCCGCGCTCCGGGGTGTCGATCCCGAGCATGCGTACCGACACGCGCGCCGCTGCGCAGGCGCACCCGGAGCGTGTCGCCGTCGGTGACGCGCACGACGTTGCCCGTCTCGCGGTGGGTCTGCTGCGTCTGGGTGTTGGCCAGCTGCTGGGGCGCGGTGCTGCCGCGGCCGATGCACGGGCACGGGTTGGACTCGCACGCCACCCCGTCCCCGTCGTCGTCGAGGCGGTGCGGGTCGCCCGCGCCGGCCTGCAGGAAGAAGTTCTGTGCGGCGGCCTGGCTCGGGAAGTCGCCGCAGTCGCGGTCGGAGAAGGCCGACGCGGGCGCCTGCACCACGATCGCGAGGCCGGCGGTGAGGCCGAGCGAGACGACGGCAAGCGCGAGCGCGCGGACGAGCGTGGTCATGGTGCGGTTCCCCCACGGGATCACGATGGTGCTGACTCCTCAAGGGTCACACCGGCTGGGCGCGCGCGTGGCAGAACGCGCCAACTCGCCCCCTGTCGCGTGGTCCTCGGCACGAGCGGGCGCGCCGGCTCTTCCCGATGCTGTCCCGGCGGCGTAGCGTCGAGATCCCCCCGGGAGCCTGCTCTCGGTCGAGCTCCCCCGACCGCCCTGGAGCGCGCGATGAGCATCCGACGACTTCTCCTCGTGCTGGCCCTCCTGCTGGCCTTCCTGCTGGGCAGCCTCGGCCTGGCGGCTGCGCCCGCGACGTCGGCCAAGCCGGGATCGACCGCGGGCAGCGGTGTGGACTGCAACCTGCCCGAGTCCGACGCCGAGGAGCTGGTGATCCTCAACTACTACTACCCCAACAAGTACGTGTGGGACGACACGCACCTCACGGTCGGCGTGCAGGCCGCGCCCAACGTCTCCGACGCTCATCTCGCCGCCGTGCGCGACGCCATCGAGTCGTGGGACGAGGTGCTCCGCTCGTGCTTCGACGGGGAGATCACGTTGACGGACGTGACGGGTTCCAAGCGCAGGTCCGCCGACATCGTCCTGCACTACGTGCCGCACGCAGGCGGGGTCGTCTTCGCCGGGTACGCGATCTGCGGGGCCACGGGCTGCGGCAACATCATCGTGTCCTCGGAGTTCGCCACCGAGGAGAGCTACACGCCGGAGTACCTGTACTACGTGACGCTCCACGAGCTGGGCCACGCACTCGGCCTCGGCCACGCCACCAACCTGCTCGAGAGCACCGACCTGATGGGGTACGGCTGGATCGGCGACGCCCCGGACCCGCTGTTCTCCCAGTGCGACCTGGATGCCTTGGCCTACCTGTTCGGACCCGTGCTCGCGGGACGGGGCCTGCTGCGCCCGGGCCCAGCGAGCTGGACCCCACCTTCGACTGCTCGGCCTGAGGCCACCCAGGACCCACGGTCGAGCTGCTCAGGTGAAGTAGAGGTCGACGCCCGGCGGCGCCTCGAGGATCTCCCGCGCGTGGTGGGGATCGATGCCGCGGGTTCCGCGGTGGTCGACGTTGAAGGCCAGCCCGTGCGGGCTCAGCCAGACATAGCGGCCCTGGCCGCACTGGCGTGATCGGTAGCCGGCGTGCGTCTTCCAACGGTGGTGCCGCCTGCCGAGTGGGCCGGAGTTGTGCGACCCCGTCTGCGGATGCTTCGGGTCGGGTGGGCCGGTGTCGTCGTAGGGAGTGGGATGGTCGTAGTCGACCCGGCGGCTGGTGGAGCTGGCGAAGGGCCAGTAGTCCCCGCCGGTCGTCAGGTAGACCTGCTCCTTGAGGGACTCGGGGTGCTCGTAGGCGGTGGTGCGCACCCGCGACGACAGGTCTCGCACCGGACGTACGGTCAACCGGGCGCGGCCCAGCAACGCGCACAGCGCGGACACGGAGGTCGGTCCGAGCCCCTCGACCCGGGCGACGGCATCGGCGCCGGCGAGTGCCGCCTCGTGGAGGTGGACGTGCAGCACGGCCTTCGGTGCGAGCGGGGTGAGGTCGAGGGAGCGCAGAGCGTCGAGGAGGTCGGCGGGGAACGCGGTCGCACGACTCGAGGACTGGTCGGGCTGGTCGGGCTGGTCGGGCTCGGCCGGTTCGGTGCCGGGGAGGGTGTCGTCGGTGTGCTCGAGGAGCAGCTGGAGGAGCTCGGCCGGGCGGGCGAGGTGGCCGAAGGCGATGGCGCGCAGCTCGTCGGCGCCGACCTCGGGGTGGGTGGGAGCAAGGATGTCGGCCGCCCGCTGCACGGTCGCCTCGACCCACACGGCGTCACCGGCCTCGATGCGCGCGATCACGGTGCGCAGGCCGTACTCGTCGGTGCGCCCGGAGCCGACGTAGCGACGGGCCTTCTCCGCCTCGACGCGCTCGTCGTGCAGGGCCGGGTCGGCCTCGATGACCTTGCCCTCGGCGACGGCGAGCACCCGCCCGCCTGCCTCGTGGGCGATGATCCTCGCGACCGCGCTATCGACGACGCCGACGCGGTCGGCGGGCAGGTGGCGCGTGAGCCGCGCGACCCGTCGGGCGATGTAGACCTCCGCCTCGCCGGATCGGACGATCGCCCAGGTCGCCGGCAGCCGGTGCTGGAGGTCGAGCACGTCGGCCAGCGCGTTGGTGGTGGCGGTGACGCCCGTGCCCCGGGCGATCGCGATCTCACCGAGGCAGAAGTCCTGCACACCCGGTGTGCCCTCGCCGCCGAGCTGGACCAGCACGTCACCGAGACGTCGGGCCTGTGCGCCGTCGGGCCCCTCGGTGGGGTCGGTGGAGTGGACCACTGCCCACTGGGCGAGGACTTCGAGGTCGCGGACCTCGGCCAGCCGGCGCCCGCGCACGGCCTCGCTCGCGGCAGCCAGGAGGCCGGTCGCGTCGAGCCCGGGGAGGGTGTCGGTCATGTGTTCGATGGTAGGGATCGCCACCGACAGTGACCCGCTGCGGATGGGTCGCGCGGACCATCAGGACCACCTTGTCGAAGTTGCGTGATCCGCGACGCGCCGGCCCTGTCGTCTGCGACGCTCTCGCGCATGGAAACCGCAGCGATCACGTCATGGACCCTCCTCCAGGAGATCCCCGTCCCCGCCGACGTCAACGACCTCCTCGTCGACGGAGAGCAGGCCGTCGCGGCCTACAAGACCTTCCGGGACTCAGCGATCTTCACCACCAAGCGCCTGGTCGTGCGCGACGCCCAAGGGCTCACGGGCAAGAAGGTGGAGGTCTACTCACTTCCCTACAGCCGCATCGACATGTGGTCGTCCGAGAACGCCGGCAAGCTGCTCGACTTCAACGCCGAGCTCGAGATGTGGACACGGGCGGGGCACATCAAGATCAAGCTCGACAAGAAGATCGACATCCGCCGGCTCGACAAGCTCATCGCCTGGGCGGTCCTGAACGCCTGATCGACCCGCGTGCGACGATCCGTCCGTGGACGGATGCGTGTTCTGCCAGATCGTCGCCGGAGACGTGCCCGGCCACCTCGTCCTCGAGACCGACGACCTGGTCGCCTTCCTCGACACCCGCCCGGTCTTCAAGGGCCACGTCCTGCTCGTGCCGCGCGACCACGTCGAGACCCTGCCCGACCTCCCCGCGGCGCTGCGCGACCCGTTCCTCTTCGCCGCCCAACGCATCGCGACCGCGGTCAAGGACGGGCTCGGCGCCCAGGGCTCCTTCGTCGCCGTCAACAACACGGTGAGCCAGTCCGTGCCGCACCTGCACCTGCACGTCGTGCCGCGCACCAAGGGCGACGGCCTGCGCGGCTTCTTCTGGCCCCGCACGAAGTACGCCGCAGGCGAGCCCGAGACGTACGCCGCCCGTCTCCGCGCGGCACTCGACGGCCGGCCCGACGGCCGGCCCGAGGGCCGGCCCCTCAGCTAGGCCCGCCCGGCCTGCTCGCGGTCCACGTCCGCGACGACGTCACGCGGGCGTACGCGCTCGCGCCGCAAGGGGTGACCGGTCGCCGTGGCGGCGAGCACGAGCGCGACGTCCCCGACGACCGCTCCGCCCAGGACGTCGACGAAGAAGTGCCAACCCAGGTAGACCGTCGACACCGACGTGAGCACGGCGAAGGTCCAGCACGTGACGCGCACCCACGACGGCAGCCGCAGCACCTCCGCGACCAGGCAGGTGGTCACCGTGATGGCCACGTGCAGCGAGGCGAAGGCGGCCACGGTCTGGACGGCCCTGGTGTCCCACGCGCCGGCGAGGACGTCGACGCGGTCCTGCAGCAGCCACTCCTGCACCCGGGTGTTGAAGGTGGGGGAGAGGTCGGCGAACCCCTGCGGACGGGAGTAGACCGGGCCGAGCGACGGCACCAGGTAGTAGACCGCCACCCCGAGCAGCCAGTTGAAGGAGATGGCGGTGACGTAGAGCTCGCCGGCGAGCGAGCGCCGCGTCCACACCAGCGCGACGGCGAGGGCCGCCGGCACGAGTCCGATCCACAGCACGTAGACGCCCGACATCAGCCAGGCCGCCCAGCCCGTGCCCAGCACCTCGTGCAGCACGGCGGCGGGGTCGTGGCCCAGCCACAGGACACGGTCCAGCCGCGCGAGCTCGGTGTCCCACAGGCGCTCGTTGACGAACGGCAGGTAGCCCTTGAGGTTGCGGAATGCGACGTAGGCGACGTACCACGCCAGCAGGCCGCTCAGGGTGAAACGGACCTGGGCCAGGTCCCAGCGTGCGACCACCACCGACCGCAGCACCGACCTCGCGTCCGACACGGTGACCGGACCCTCGCGACCCCGCAGCGCCAGCACCCACCGCGCGACGACGTCCAGCAGCACGGCGGCCAGCACGATGAGCGGCAGCCGCACCCACGTCGGGACCGAGACCCCGTCGGGGTCCCGCACGGGCAGGTCGTACGCCGCGGCGACCACCAGCGTCGCCACGGCCATCGCGGCCGCCACTGCGGCTGCGCCTCGGAAGTCCCCCCGACCCATGCGCGCCACGCTAGTCACACCTCGGCCCGTACGTCGCGTCCCTGTGCCGGATCTCCACAACTCTCATGAGATCCTCCCGGGACAGCCCGTCACCCGAGCCCCAGTCACCCAGCCCGAGGAGCCGTTCACATGGGTCGCTACGACCGTCGCGTCGCCGTCATCACCGGAGCAGCACGAGGCATCGGCTTCGGCATCGCCCAGCGCCTGGCCAGCGAGGGCGCGTCCGTCGCGATCCTCGACCTCGACGAGGCCGCCGCGCAGGAGGCGGCCGCCCGCCTCGAGCTCACCGACGGGGCGCGTGCCATCGGCGTCGGCTGCGACGTCGTGGACTCCGCCGCCGCCGAGGCCGCCGTCCAGCGCGTCGTCGACGAGCTCGGCGGTATCCACGTGCTGGTCAACAACGCCGGCGTCACCCGCGACAACCTGCTCTTCAAGATGACCGAGGAGGACTGGGACGTGGTCATGGGCGTCCACCTCAAGGGCGTCTTCAACATGACCAAGGCCGCGCAGTCGCGCTTCGTGGAGCAGAAGTACGGCAAGATCCTCAACCTCTCCAGCGTCTCCGCCCTCGGCAACCGCGGCCAGGCCAACTACTCCGCGGCCAAGATGGGCATCCAGGGCCTCACCCGCACCCTGGGCATCGAGCTCGGCCCCTTCGGCATCACCGCCAACGCCATCGCGCCCGGCTTCATCGTCACCGAGATGACCGACGCCACCGCGCGCCGGCTCAAGCTCGAGCCCGAGGAGCTCCAGCGTCTCAACGCCGAGGCCACCCCCGTCCGCCGCGTCGGCCAGCCCGAGGACATCGCCGCGGCCGCGGCGTTCCTGTGCAGCGACGAGGCGTCGTTCATCACCGGGCAGACGTTGTACGTCGACGGAGGCCGCAAGCTCGGCTGAGCCCCTGACGAGCGTGGATCTGCGTGATCCCGGCCACGGTCCCACGCTCGGGACCGTGGCCGGCTTTGCATCCGGGCGAGGCCCCTGCCACGTTGGATCGCGATCGGGAGACCGATCCGTCCCGGGCTACGCCGAGTCCTGCCCGACCGGGACGTACCCCCGAGTCACGAGGGCAGGAGTGGGGGACCCACAGGTTCCACGCCGACACATGTCGGCTCGGGGTGAAGCCGCGCCCGTCTCGGAGTGCGCGGCGGGACACCTTCCAGTCCCAACCCGACAGCTCACCCCGCAGGCGTGGGAAAGGAACACTCCATGCCTGCGACCACTCGTACGGCGCGAGCCTGCGCGCTCGCCCTCGCCGGTCTCGGCGTCACCGCCTCGACGCTGACGGCCCTGCCCGCCACCGCCGCCGGCGACGCCGACACCGCAGCCGGCGACACCGACCAGGTCACCACCACGACCTCCCAGAAGACCCGGCTCAGCGCCAAGCGCCGCGTCGCACAGCGCGTCCTCGGCGCCCGCGACGTCGCGATGCGGCAGCGCGGCGACGCGTACGGCTACGGCGCTGCCGGGCCGCACCGCTTCGACTGCTCCGGGCTGATCCGCTACGCGTACTCCCGTGCCGGGTTCGACGTGCCCCGTACGTCGAGCGCCCAGGCCGGTCACGCCCGCCGCGTCGCGAAGAAGGACATGCGCGCCGGCGACCTGATGTTCTTCCACGGCAGCGGCGGCGTCTACCACGCCGCGATCTTCCTGCGCTGGTCGCGCGGGCACGCCGTCATGCTGCACGCGCCGGGCTCCGGCGACCGGGTCCGGGTCGCCGTGCCATGGACCTCGCAGTGGTTCGGCGGCACCCTGCGTCGCGCCTGAATCCCCGTGACAGGCTCGGATTGGTAGGCAGTCCCGGCTGATCTACCCTGTGGCGCGCCTTCTCCGATCGGAGGAGGCGCGCCCCCACACTGCAAGGCAGAGATCCCCCGCTCGAACGGAGCCCCCCGTGCGTCACCGCCCCCACCTCCCGTCGTACAAGGCAGTCGCCGCCGTCCTCGTGGCGGCGTCGCTGGTGCTCGCCGGCTGCAGCGGCGGGGACGACGAGGCGACGCCGGCCGGTGACGAGCCGTCGGAGCCCACCGCCTCGGAGACCTCCGAGCCGCCGGAGCCGACCTACTGGCCCCTCACCGGCCTCGAGCGCACGAGCAAGGCGCCCAAGCACCCGGTGATCGTCACCAAGGTCGACAACACGTCCTCCAGCGCCCCGCAGGTCGGGCTCGGCACTGCCGACCTCGTCGTCGAGGAGCTCGTCGAGGGCGGCTACACCCGCCTGGCGGCCTTCTACTACTCCAAGGTCCCGGCCAGCATCGGCCCGGTGCGCTCGATGCGCGCCAGCGACATCGGCATCGTCCCCGACGGCGCGACCGTCGTGACGAGCGGTGCCGCCCCGGTCACGATCAACCGCATCAACGGCGCCGGCATCCCGTGGATCACCGAGGGCGACGCCGGGGTCTACCGCGAGACCACGCGCTCGGCCCCTTACAACCTCTTCGCCCGCCTCGGCGACATCGCCAAGCGGCTCAAGGCCGAGGACGAGCCGCCCCCCTACCTGCCGTGGGGCACGCCGGCCGACCTGCCCAGGGGCGGCAAGGCCCGCACCCTCACGGCCGACTTCGGAGCGCACTCCACCAGCTGGCAGTTCCAGAAGGGCGGCTACGTCAACACCGACTCCTACGCCGCCCAGGGCGACCAGTTCCCCGCCGACTCGATCCTCGTGCTGCGGGTCAAGGTCGGCGACGCCGGCTACCGCGACCCCGCCGGCTACCCGGTGCCCGAGACCAAGCTCGAGGGCAAGGGCGCGGCGCTGCTCTTCCACGGCGGTCGCGTCATCCGCGGCACGTGGAGCAAGGACGGCCTGAAGGGCGCGATCGAGCTGTCGACCAAGGACGGCGAGCTCACGGTCCCGGCCGGGCACGTGTGGATGGAGCTCGTGCCAGCGGTCAACGGCAACGTCACGTTCGCGAAGTAGCCCCGGACCTACGAACGGGGTCGGGCGGCTCGGTGCCGTCCTCCAGCAGTCGCTGGAGGCCGGCCATGATGAACCCGATCGCGGCCTCGACCCGCAAGGCCGCGGTGGCGGCGTCCTCGCTGACCGCGACGGACCCGCCCGCGGCCGACATGGCGCCGAAGAAGATCCGGGTGAAGGTGTCGAGCATGGCGTCGTCGAGGTCCCACTCGGTGTCGGTCAGGACCGCACGCACGATCTCGTCGACGATGGCGTACGTCGAGCGCTCCTCCTGCTCGCGGTAGCGCTCGTGGCCGAGCACCGAGGGGCCGTCGGAGATCACGATCTGGCGGTAGCCCGGCTCCTGCACCGCGTCGAGGAAGGCACGCAGGCCGGCCTGGGCCTTGAGCCAGGGGTCCTGGTGGCCCTCCGTCGCCTGCGCGATGCCGGCCGTCGCCCGCGACTCCACCCGCTCGAAGGCGGCCTCGAAGATCGCCTGCTTGCCGCTGAAGTGGTGGTAGAGCGCGCCCTTGGTGACGTCGGCGCCCGCCACGATGGCGTCCAGCGACGTGGCGGAGTAGCCGTGCTCGGTGAAGAGCCGTTCGGCGACGTCGACGAGCGCGCGCTTGGTCGAGTCGGAGAAGCGCTGACGCCGGGTCCTCATGGCCCGCAGCCTAGACGGTATGACGTGACCCCTTCGGCGTGATGGGGTTGCGGGCCGGGGCCTCACTCACAAGATTCGTGGGTTACCGAGCAGGGGCTGCCTGCTCGGCCTATCCGACAATTGTGGGAGGCCCCGGTGTTTACCGAGCGTACGAGTGTTGGGCTCGACGTGCACGCCCGATCTGTCGCAGCAGCGGCGATCGATGGCGTCACGGGCGAGCTGTTCCAGACGAAGCTGACCCCGTCCTATGAGCATGTCGAGTCGTGGCTGGTCGGCTTGCCGGGATCGGTGGCGGTGGCCTACGAGGCCGGGCCGACCGGTTTCGGGCTGTACCGGCACCTGACCGCTGCCGGTATCCGGTGCGAGGTCCTCGCGCCGTCGAAGCTGCAGAAACCGGCGGGTGATCGGGTCAAGACCGACGCCAAGGACGCCATCCATCTCGCCAAGCTCCTGCGCCTCGACGAGATCACGACGGTGTCGATCCCGACCCCGGACCAGGAAGCCGCTCGCAACCTGGTCCGGGCCCGGGAGGACTGCCGCGCCGATCTGATGCGGGCCCGGCACCGGCTCTCGAAACTGCTGCTGCGCCACGGCATCGTCTACTACGGCGGCCAGGCGTGGACCGGCAAGCACGACATCTGGCTGCGCCACGAGGCGCTTCCCCAGCTGACCGCGCCCGCGACCCGGCTGACCTTCGACAACGACTACGAGGCCGTGCTCGCAGTGAAGGCCCGACGGAACCGGCTCGACGCCGCGATCGAGGAGATGGCCGCCGACTCGGAGTTCACCCCCGTCGTGCGCCGGCTCGGCTGTCTGCGTGGGGTCAGCACCCTGACCGGGTTCGGGCTCGCGGTCGAGATTGGTGACTGGCACCGGTTCACCGGCAACTCCATCGGCACCTTCGTCGGTCTCACCCCCACCGAGCACTCCTCGGGGGAGTCGAAGAACCGCGGGTCGATCACCAAGACCGGCAACGGCCACGCGCGCCGGCTCCTGGTCGAGGCCGCCTGGCACCACCGCGCCCGCTACCTGGTCGGGAAAGCTCTGCGCGACCGCTGGGACCTGGCCCCAGCCCAGGCACGGGTCCGCGGCGATGAGGGCAACCGTCGTCTGCACCAGCGGTGGGTGAAGTTCATCGACCGCCGTAAGACCCACAACGTCGCCAACGTGGCCATCGCTCGCGAGCTGGCCGGCTGGTGCTGGTCCCTGGCCGTCATGGACTAACACCCCACGATCTGCTTCGTCGCCAACCACACCTGGTGGCAGCGCGTGGAGCGACCCGCGATTCACCTATGAGCAGTCCGGCGCACGCCGGGCGACGCTCGCCCCTAGACACGCGAAAACGCTCCAGCCGAAACCCCGTCTTGCGGTACCCAACCCGCGAATATCAGTCTGACCCGCGCGTCGCGAAGACACGCTCGCCAAGGCGAGGACGACGACGAAGCAAGAGGCGCCCGCCCCGCAACCAACGGGGACGGGCGCCTCGCCATGCCCCTTGACAGAAGGCACCTACATATCAGGTGACCCGACTCACGGCCGCGGCGTTTGAACGACGACGACTCGGGTGGGCATACTGAAAGTACGTACCGTCGGTATGTAGCCAAAGGAGACCGCCATGACCTGGACGTCCCACCACCGACGCGGAGACGTGCTCCGCGACGTGATCCGTACCGCTGACACCCGCCTCGACGGCCGCCTGCCCATGGACGTGGACGGCGCGGCCGACACGTTCGGCGACGAGCCCACCCTCCTCGGCGCGCTGCAGCTGCGCTGGCACACCCGCCTGGCCGGCCACATCGAGCGCGAGCTGGCCGAGCAGCCCCTCGACCTCGGCAACGCGGTGGCCATCGCCTGGCTGGCGGCCGCCGACGACATGCCGGGCACCCGCGCGATCATCGACCACCACACCGCCCACCCGACGAGCCCCGGGATGGCCCGCGCGACCCGCGTCGCGACCGCCAAGGAGCACGAGCTGCTCGCCCTCATGGCCGGACGGGCCAGCGCACCCGGCGAGGCGGCCCAGCGGGTCGGCCGCGAGATCGAGCTCGCGGCTCGTGCGTCGTACGTCCCGGGCGCCGCGCCGCGGTCGGCCCCGGCGCCGTCGCTGGTGCAGCGGATCCGGGCGGTGCTCGCGGCCTGACCCCGCCAGGGTGGTGTGCGGTGCGGCCGCATCGGACATAGTGGAGGGCATGCAGCTCGCATCGGGGATGCTGCTGGTGGCGACGCCGGCCCTGCAGGACCCCAACTTCGTCGACACGGTGGTGCTGCTGCTCGACGTCAGCGACGAGGGTGCCCTCGGCGTCGTGCTCAACCGACCCTCCCAGGTGCTGGTCGCCGACGTGCTCGAGCCGTGGCGTGACGCGGTCGCCGAGCCGGAGGTGCTGTTCCGCGGCGGGCCGGTCGGCACCGACGGTGCCCTCGCCCTGGCGTCCCTGCGCGACCCGCAGGACCCACCGGTCGGCTGGCGGCCCGTCGCGGGCCTGCTCGGCATGGTCGACCTCGACACCCCGACCGAGCTCGTCGACGGCGCCCTGACCGCGATGCGGGTCTTCGCGGGCTACGCCGGCTGGGGCGCCGGTCAGCTCGACGGCGAGGTCGAGGAGGGCAGCTGGTACGTCGTGAGCGGCGAGGTGGGCGACGCGTTCCGCGGCGACACCAGCGGCCTGCGCCGCGACGTGATGCGTCGCCAGCCGGGCATGCTCGCCTGGCACGTGAACCGGCCGGTCGATCCCGACCTGAACTGATCTCCCACACCGGCCACAACTTTCTCCGTGGAGTCCGCGTCTCCCATGCGCGCGCGACCGCGCGGCGATCGGGACGAGGGGGAGCACGGTGCACGGACGACTGCGCAACGGCGTGACGTGGCTGGCTGCCACGGCGCTGGTGACCGGGCTGGCCGCGGTGACGACGACCGCGGTGACCACCGCCCCGGCGTCGGGAGCTCCCACGGCCGCGCCGGCGAGGCCCGGTGGCTGCCCCGACGTACGAGTGGTCTGGGCGGGGGGTCGCTCGCGCGAAGCGGCGGTACGCGAGCTCCGGCGCGTGCCCGGACAGCGCGTGTCGGTGACGGCCGTGGTGGCAGCGGCACCGAGGCTCTCGCTCGCGGACCTCGACGACGTCCGCAGGCAGGGGCTGCGGCACCGACACTTCGCCGGCTGGCGGGCGCACGCCCGGCACGCGGTCCGTGTCCTGGACCGGTCCGCCGAGGCCTGCCCCGGCACGATGCTCGTGCTGGGTGGGCACTCGGAGGGTGCCGTCGTCGCGCGCGAGGCGGCACGGCGGCTGACGAGACCCGGGCACGACGCCGCGCGCCGGCACCTCGGCGGCCTCTGGCTGCTCGGCGACCCCCTGCACGAACGACGCCGGGACCAGGGGCAGCGGGTGCTCGAGGGCGTGCTCGCCGGCCGGGGACCTGCCGTGCCGCGCTGGATCCGGCGCGCGGACATGCTCGCGCGCTCCTGCTTCGGGACCGAGCCCGTCTGCGGACAGGTGCGTGGCCGGGCGCCGACCGAGGACGACATGTGGGGGCACTACGCCTACGACCGGACCTCCTTCTTCGGACGGGCCGGCCGGCTGCCGATCGCGGAGAAGGCCACGTGGCCGGCGATCGGCAGGCACAAGGTGCGGGTGCCGCTGAGTCCGCGAGGCCTGCGAGGGGTTCGGGCGGCAGCGGTGCGGAAACTGCCGCGGGGCCTGCGGATCTCAGGCGGGCACATCGTCGGACGGGCTCCCCATGGGCGTACGGCCGTCAGGCTCCGCGTGTGGAGCCGGGTCGTCGCGCCGGCCGTGCGCCGGACGGTGACCGTGGTCCTCGACGCGCGTCGGCAGGCCGCCGAGCGCGGCACCGTCCTGGTCAGTCGCGGTGTCGACTCACGGCCCGCCAACGCCCCGTCGTGGGGCGCCTCGGTCTCCGACGACGCCCGCGTGGTGGCGTACGTGTCGACGGCGACCAACCTGGTGCGCGGCGACAGGCCGGCCGGCCGACGGCTGCGCGCGCGTGCGTACGCGTGGGACGCCACGACCGGGCGCACCGAGCTGGTCAGCGTCGACGCGAGCGGCCGTCCCGTCGGCGCCTCGGACGTCCAGGTGTCGGGCTCGGGCAGGTACGTGCTCTTCCACGACCCCCACGCGGGTGTCAGGTGGTTGCGTGACCGCGTCGCGGGCACGTCGGTGGCCGTCCCCCAGGGCGTCGTGCGGGCGGCCAGCCTGTCACGGGACGGACGAACGGTCACCTTCGCGGACGGCGGCACCACCCGCCGCTGGAACGCCGACAGCGGGGTCGTCGAGGACCTCGGCGTGGCCGGCTTCCAGGCGGCGTCGCGCGACGGCATGCTCCTGGCGCTCGTCGACGGCGCGACCCTGCGGATCTGGGACTCGGTCGCGGGGTCGGTGCTTGCGAGCGGCGAGTTCCCCGGCGCGCCCGACTACTGCCGCAGCGAGGTCTCGAGCGTGTCCGACGACGGCCGGTACGTCGTCGAGGACCGTTTCTGCGACCGGTACCGCGAGATGCGGCCCCTCGAGGTCTCCGGCATGCGCCCGCTGGGGGAGTGGGGCGAACGGGTCTCGCTCGCGGCCGACGCCAGCGCCTGGGCGCGGGTGGCCCACGACGACACCGTCCGGATGCAGCGGCTCGACGGGACCGAGCGCCGACTCCTCCGTGCACCCCGGTGGGCGCCCGACCACTTCGACGTCGACACCTCCCGGTTCGTCGACGGCGACGAGCTCACGTCGGTCTCGGCGGCGCCGGGCGGGAGCGCGGTCGTGTTCGGCAAGGCCGGGTACGACATCGTCCCCGGCGCGTACACCGACGTCGAGCAGGTCTATCTCTGGACGGCCGGTTAGGCTTGTCCATCATGAGCACCATCGGATTCTCGCCGGGCAGCCAGACGATCGAAGAGCGTCAGACCGTCCCGACCGACGAGGGTGACCACGAGCGGTTCTCCCACTACGTCCCCAAGGACAAGCTGACCGAGGCGATGGTCATGGGCACCCCCGTGATCGCGCTGTGCGGCAAGGTGTGGGTGCCCTCGCGTGCTCCGGAGAAGTTCCCCGTGTGCCCGGAGTGCAAGGAGATCTGGGACTCGATGAAGCCGGGTGACAAGCCCGGCGGCGGGTCCGGCTCGGACGGCTCGGGTCCCGACGCGTGACGGGGCGGCCTGACGCGCCGCTGCCTCCCGCGTGGCCCGACCGGGCCGCGTGGGGCACCGCGCCGTCCCTTCGTGCCTGGCAGCAGGCGGCGGTCGACAAGTACCGCGCCGCCCAGCCGCAGGACTTCCTCGCCGTCGCGACGCCCGGGGCCGGCAAGACGACCTTCGCCCTGACGGTCGCGGCCGACCTGCTGAGCCGCCGCGTGGTCGACCGGATCACGGTCGTCGCCCCCACCGAGCACCTCAAGACGCAGTGGGCCGAGGCGGCCGCGCGAGCCGGCATCCCGATCGACCCGACCTACTCCGCCGGCAAGGGCAGGACGTCCGACGACTACGTCGGCATCGCGGTCACCTATGCCGGCGTCGGGGTCAACCCGCTCGCGATGCGGATCCGCACCGAGCGCTTCAAGACGCTGGTGATCCTCGACGAGATCCACCACGCCGGCGACGCGCTGTCGTGGGGCGAGGGCGTGCGCGAGGCGTTCGACCCGGCCACGCGCCGGCTCGCGCTGACCGGCACACCGTTCCGCTCCGACATCAACCCGATCCCGTTCGTGCGCTATGCCCCCGGTGACGACGGCATCCCCGTCTCGGCCGCCGACTACACCTACGGCTACGCCCACGCCCTCGCCGACCACGTCGTGCGCCCGGTGCTGTTCATGGCCTACTCAGGCGAGATGCAGTGGCGCACCCGGGCCGGTGACGAGGTCGTCGCCCGGCTCGGTGAGCCGCTCACCAAGGACATGCACGCCCAAGCGCTGCGTACGGCCCTCGACCCGCGCGGGTCGTGGATCCCGGCGGTGCTGGAGGCAGCGGACACGCGGCTGTCAGAGGTACGCCGCCACGTGCCCGACGCCGGCGGGCTGGTGATCGCAGGCGACCAGGAGACGGCCCGCGCCTACGCCGCGCTGCTGAAGAAGATCACCGGCGGGTCGCCGACCGTGGTGCTGTCCGACGAGAAGGGCTCCTCGAAGAAGATCGAGAAGTTCACCGCGTCCGAGGACCGCTGGATGGTGGCCGTCCGGATGGTCTCCGAGGGCGTCGACGTGCCGCGCCTGGCCGTCGGCGTGTGGGCGACGACCGTCTCGACCCCGCTGTTCTTCGCGCAGGCCGTCGGCCGCTTCGTCCGCGCGCGGTCGCGCGGCGAGACCGCGTCGGTGTTCCTGCCGTCGGTGCCGCACCTGCTGGAGTTCGCCTCCGACATGGAGGCGCAGCGCGACCACGTCCTGGGACGCCGCGTCCAGGACGAGGACGACATCTTCGCTGCCGAGGAGGGACTGCTCGCCGAGGCGCAGCAGGGCGAGTCGGCCTCCGACGAGCTCGAGATGTCGTGGGAGGCGCTGGGCTCGACGGCGTCCTTCGACCACGTGCTCTACGAGGGGGCGCAGTTCGGCCACTCCGGCGAGGTGGTGTCCGGCTCCGAGGAGGAGATGGACTTCCTCGGCATCCCCGGGCTGCTCGAGCCCGACCAGGTCCGCGAGCTGCTGCACTCGCGGCAGAGCGAGCGCGCCCGCAAGCAGAAGGCCGACGGCGTGGGAGACCGCGTCGTCGACTCCGTGCAGGAGCTGAGCACCCACCAGCAGCTCGGAGTGCTGCGGCGCGAGCTCAACGGCCTCGTCGCCGCGTGGCACCACCGCACCGGCCAGGCGCACGGCATCACCCACAACGCCCTGCGCAAGGAGTGCGGCGGCCCGCCGGCCGCGGTGGCCAACGCCGAGCAGCTCCACGAGCGGATCAACCGGATCCGCGAATGGGCAGTGCGCCAGACCTCCTGACTTTCCTGCCATATTGGGCCCGTGCCCTCCGAGATCTCGCAGACCCTGGACCGCGGCCTACGCGTCCTGCGGGTGCTGGCCGAGAGCGCCGAGGGCCTGACCGTCACCGAGCTCTCGCACCGGTTGGACGTCAACCGCACGGTGGTCCACCGGCTCGTCAGCACGCTGGAGCAGCACGGGCTGGTCCGCCGGGACGCCCGCGCGCGGCTCTTCGTCGGCCTCGGCGTGCTCCACCTCGCGAGCGGCGTGCAGCCGCTGCTGCGCGACCTCGCCATGCCCGTGCTGCGCCGGCTCGCGGAGTCGCTCGGGTCGACGGCGCACCTCACGGTCGCCGACGGTGACGAGGCGCTGGCGCTCGCCGTGGTCGAGCCCACGTGGACCGACTTCCACGTCTCCTACCGTGTCGGCGCGCGCCACCCGCTCACCCAGGGTGCGGCCGGCAAGGCCATCGGCCTGCTCGACGCCGGGGAGGGCGCGTACGCCGTCACCAGCGGCGAGCTGCAGTCCGGCGCCCGCGGGCTCGCGGCCCCCGTACGCGGAGTGGAGGGCCTGCGTGCGAGCGTGGGGATCGTGACCCTCGACGGCGCGATCGACGAGGACGTCGTGGCGCCGCAGGTGATCGCCGCGGCGCGCGAGGTGGGGGAGCGGCTGGGCCAGGTGGCACGTGGGACCTAGGACGCCTCGCCGAACGGCTTGATGCCCGGGCCCGGGCGGGTGGCCACGTCGCGTCGCCCGCTCACCTCGTGCCCGTCCGCGCAGCGCAGGACCACGCCGACCTCGGCGCCGCAGCCGACGTGCTCGAACTCCACCGGCGACCCCTCCGGGTCCGCGAGGTAGCGGTCGCCCCACGCGCGGACGGCGACGAGGACTGGGTAGAGGTCGAAGCCCTTGTCGGTGGGGCGGTACTCGTGTCGCTCGCGCTGCCCGGGCTCGCGGTAGGGCACGCGGCGGAGGATGCCGGCGTCGACGAGCAGGGAGAGCCGGTCGGTGAGCACCTGGCGCGGGATCCCGGAGTGGCGGCGCATGTCGTCGAAGCGCCGCACGCCGTTGAACACCTCGCGCAGCACCACGAAGGTCCACCGCTCGCCGAGGACCGACATCGCGCGGCCGACGGTGCAGTTGTCGGTGGACCACGCGAGGGCCGAGGGAGGGGGGGAAGGTGCGGGCGGCGTGACACTCATCTCGCCACCCTAGGTCTTGTTGACAGACTCAGCAAGGCGGTGCGACTCTGGGTCCATGACTCAGACGCAGCCTCCCGTGACCCGGGCCTTCCGCACGGAGACGCGCAGCTTCGACTTCACGCCGCCCGGCCAGGCCGACCTGACCCGGTTGCTGGAGCTCGACGGACTCGAGCAGCTCCTGGCGATGCGGGCCGGCGAGATGCCGCCGCCGCCGATCATGGACACGCTCGGCTTCACCGACCTGCGTCCCGAGCCCGGCCGGGTGGTCGTCGAGATGCCGGCCGCCGAGTTCCACTACAACCCGCTCGGCACCGTCCACGGCGGCGTGATCTCCACGCTCCTCGACACCGCCGCGGCCTGCGCGGTGCACACGACCCTGGCGGCGGGGGAGCTCTACACCTCGGTCGACCTGACGGTGAAGTTCCTCCGACCGGTCACGGTCGACTCCGGGCTGCTGACCTGCGAGGGCACGGTGATCCAGCGCGGGCGGCGTACGGCCCTGGCACAGGCGCAGCTGACCGATGGCGGCGGCAGGCTGGTCGCCCACGCGACCTCGACCTGCCTCATCATGCGTGCGGACGGCTGACGGCCTCGCGAGCCAGCGGCACCACCCGGTAGGGGATCTGGGTCGCGAGCGCGATGACCGTCGTCGAGCGGTCGATGCCGGGCTCGGTCAGCACGAGGTCGATCACGCGCTGGAGGTCGGCGTTGGAGCGGGCCACCACCCGCGCCCACATGTCGCCGGCGCCGGTGATCGTGTACGCCTCGAGGACCTCCGGGATCCCGGCGAGGTGCCGGGCGACCGCGTCGTGGCCTCCCCTGTCGGACGATCCCTGCCTGATCTCGAGGGTCAGGAAGGCCGTCACGGGATAGCCGATCGCCTCCGGTGAGAGGTCGGGCCCCCAGCCGGTGATCACGCCCGCCGCGACGAGCTTGTCGAGCCGGGCCTGGACGGTGCCGCGGGCGATGCCGAGCCGGCGGCTCGCCTCGAGGACGCCGAGCCTGGGCTCGCTGGCGAAGATGTCGATCACCTTGCTGTCGATCTCGTCCATGGCGGCCTCGCGGTTGTGCAGGTTGTCCAGTGTTTTGTCGTACTGTTGCACACCTTGCCGCAAGTCGGCAGGGTTCGACCCATGACGACTGACATCGCCTCGACCGGTGGCGCCCTGACCGTGGACGAGATGAAGGCCGACCTCTCGCTGGAGCAGCTGCGCCAGCTCGTCGGCCTCGTGGAGTACGACGCCGAGGCCGACCCCTTCCCGGTGACCGGATGGGACGCGATCTGCTTCGTGGTCGGCAACGCGACCCAGGCCGCGCACTACTACGCCTCCGCCTGGGGCATGGAGCTCGTCGCCTACTCCGGCCCGGAGAACGGCAACCGCGACCACAAGTCGTTCGTGCTCAAGTCCGGCTCGATCAAGTTCGTCCTCAGCGGCGCCGTCTCGCCGGACAGCGAGCTCATCGCCCACCACGCCCGGCACGGCGACGGCGTCGTCGACATCGCCCTCGAGGTCCCCGACGTCGACCAGTGCATCGCCCAGGCCCGCAAGGCCGGCGCGACCGTCGTGCGCGAGCCGGAGAACCTCACCGACGAGCACGGCACCGTGCGCATCGCGGCCATCGCGACGTACGGCGAGACGCGGCACACCCTCGTGCAGCGCACGGTCGACGGCGAGACGTACGCCGGCCCCTACCTCCCCGGCTACGTCGCCGCCTCGCCGCGCTGGCAGAAGCGCGAGGGCCAGCCCAAGCGCCTGTTCCAGGCCCTCGACCACATCGTCGGCAACGTGGAGCTCGGCCGGATGGACGAGTGGGTCGGCTTCTACAACCGCGTCATGGGCTTCGTGAACATGGCCGAGTTCATCGGCGACGACATCGCCACCGACTACTCCGCGCTCATGTCGAAGGTCGTCGCCAACGGCAACCACCGGGTGAAGTTCCCCCTCAACGAGCCGGCCGTCGCCAAGAAGAAGTCGCAGATCGACGAGTACCTCGAGTTCTACAACGGTCCCGGGGCCCAGCACCTCGCGCTCGCCACCGGCGACATCCTCGCCACCGTCGACGCGTTGCGCGCCAACGGTGTGGAGTTCCTCAACACCCCGGACTCCTACTACGAGGACCCCGAGCTGCGCGCGCGCATCGGTGAGGTCCGCGTGCCCATCGAGGAGCTGCAGAAGCGCGGCATCCTCGTCGACCGCGACGAGGACGGCTACCTGCTCCAGATCTTCACCAAGCCCCTGGGCGACCGGCCGACCGTGTTCTTCGAGCTGATCGAGCGCCACGGCTCGCTCGGCTTCGGCAAGGGCAACTTCAAGGCGCTCTTCGAGGCCATCGAGCGCGAGCAGGACGCCCGCGGCAATTTGTAGTCTCCTCCCATGATGATCCGACCCGGCGAGCTCGCCGCGATCAGGGCCGGGACCGTCGACCTCGCCTTCCGTCGGTGGGCGAGGCCGCGGGTCGTCGTGGGCACCCGGATGCGTACGGGCATCGGGCTGATCGAGGTCACCTCGGTCGACCGGGTGGCCGTCGCGAGCCTGCGGGCCGACGACGCCAGGCGCGCCGGGGAGCCGTCGCTGGCCGCTCTCAAGCGGGCTCTCGCCGCGCGATCGGACGATCCCGCGTGGCGGATCGGGCTGGCGTACGCCGGTCCCGACCCCCGTGAGGCGCTGCGGGAGGCGGTCCCGGACGCCGACGAGATCGCCGCGGTCAACGCCCGGCTCGACCGGCTCGACGCCGCGTCCGCGTCCGGACCGTGGACCCGCGAGACGCTCGACCTGATCGACCTCAACCCGACCGTACGCGCCCCGGACCTCGCGGCCCGGGTGGGCCGCGAGACGGCCGACTTCAAGAAGGACGTCCGCAAGCTCAAGGAGCTCGGGCTGACCGAGTCGCTCGCGATCGGCTACCTGCTGTCCCCGCGTGGTGAGGCGGTCGTCGACGCCGGGCTCCCGGCACCGCGCGAGCGGGCCGCGCGCGAGGAGGGCACCCCGCTGCCCCGGAACATCGGTGCGCCCGCGACGCGTGCCCTGCGCGAGGCCGGGGTGACCACGCTCGAGCACGTCGCGACCCGTACGGCCTCCGAGCTGGCGGCGATGCACGGCGTCGGGCCGATGGCGATCACCCGGCTCCGCGAGGCGATGGCGGAGCGGGACCTGGGCTTCGCCGGCTGACCGGGCTGACCGTGCTGACCGGGCCGCCCGTCAGGAGGCCCAGGCCACCCGGGTGCCCGAGGCGAGGTCGTGCAGGGCGCGCCGGCCGGAACCGGCGGCCCACAGGTGGTCGAGAAGCTGCCACGCGAACGCGACGGCGAACAGGAGCACGATCGTGGCGGCTGACCCGCTGGCGAAGCCGACGGGGATGACCAGCCAGCCCGGTCCGAACTGGGTAAGCACCCGCCGCACGAGCGCGGACCACGACGGTCGTGCACCTCCGCTCGCCGACTCCACCCGCATCCCCAGCGAGAGCTTGCCGACGGTCGCCGAGCGGCTGCGGAGCATCGCCAGGTGGTAGGCCAGCGCGGCCAGCGCGGGGAGCAGGCCGACCCAGACCCAGCGCTCGCTCCAGGCCTGGAGCACGTCGGACCAGTAGGTCGCCAGCGCCGTGCCGGGCGGGTCGCCGACCATCCGCTCCTGGGCGACCCGGAGGTCTCGCTGGAAGTCGAGCTGGACGGGCAGCGTCACCAGCCAGCTCGCGGCCGCGACGATGAAGCCGTCGATCAGCCAGGCCCCAGCGCGTCGCCACCAGCCGGGCCGCCCGTCGTGCGGACCGGGTGGCCACCCGTGCGGTGTCCACCGGGTGCCGTCCCACCACCGGAGGCCGCCCGGTGGGCTCGGCCGCGGGTCGGCGTACCAGCCCGGAGGGGCCGGCCGCGGCTGCTCACTCACCGAGCGGGGCGCCGTCGCAGCAGTTGGCCTTCATGTGGCAGTGCGGGCACAGCCAACGGGTGGAGATGGGGTCGAAGTCTTTCCCGCAGAAGTCGCACGGCATGGTCCGGACGGTAGTACGCCCCACCCACGGGCGCGGGCGCGGCGCGCGGCCCGGACCTGCCCAGTAGGCGGTCAGTGAGCGAGGAGGCCCACGCCCAGGACGCCCATCAGCACCGCGATGCCCGAGTCGAGGACGCGCCACGCACTCGGGCGGGCGAAGAGTCCGCGCAGCAGGCGGGCGCCGTAGCCGAGGCCGAAGAACCACAGCACGCTCGCGACCAGGGTGCCGGCCAGGAACCACCAGCGGTCGGTGCCGAAGCTGTTGGCCACGGTGCCGAGCATGAGGACGGCGTCGAGGTAGAAGTGCGGGTTGAGCCAGGTCAGCGCCAGCGTCAGCAGCACCGCGCGACCAGCGGTCAGCGAGGAGCCCTCCCCGGCGTCGAGGCCGGTGGGCCGCCACGCCCGCATCGCGGCGTGCAGGCCGAAGCCGAGCAGGTAGACGCCACCGAGCACCTGCGCCACCGGGAGCACGGCGGGCCAGCGCTCGAGCACGACCCCGAGGCCGGCCACGCCCGCGGTGATCGCGACGACGTCGGAGAGCAGGCACGCCAGCACGATGGGCAGGACGTGCTCGCCGCGGATCGCCTGTCGCAGGAGGAAGGCGTTCTGGGCGCCGACGGCGACGATGAGGGCGAGTCCGGTGAGGAGACCGGTGAGTGCAACCTGGAACATGACGCCAACGGTAGGCGCGCAGTGATCCTCAATCCAGCGAATGATTTTGACGAATCATTAGGATGTCTAAGTATGAAAGACATCACCCAGCTGGACCCTGTGGCCCTGCGCACACTGGCCGTCGCCGTACGGCTCGGCACCTTCGAGGCGGCGGCCCGCGAGCTGCACGTGACCCCCTCGGCGGTCAGTCAGCGGATCAAGGCGCTCGAGACCCGGATCGGTCGCGTCCTCCTCCACCGGGTCAAGCCGCTGGAGCCCACGGAGGCGGGCCTGGTCCTGGTCCGCCTCGCCACCCAGACCGAGCTCCTCGAGCGCGAGGCGGTCGCCGAGCTCGTGGAGGAGGACGACGCCGACGGGACGTCGTACGCCTCGCTCCCCATCGCGGTCAACGCCGACGCGCTCTACGGCTGGTTCGTCGACGCGCTCGCCGAGGTCCAGACCCGGCACCGCGTGGTCTTCGAGGTGGTGCGCGAGGACCACACCCGCACCGCCGAACGGCTGCGTCGCGGCGAGGTGGTGGCGGCGATCACGGGGGAGCCCGAGCCGGTGCCCGGCTGTCGGGTCGTACGGCTCGGGCGGCTCAAGTACGCCGCGGTGGCCACCCCGTCCTTCCACGCCACCCACTTCGCCGACGGCGTCGGCTCGGCCACCTTCGCCGAGGCGCCGATCGTGGCCTTCGACCGCAGCGACTCGCTCCAGCACGACTTCGTCCGCCGGGTGACCCGTCGCCACCTCGCGCCGCCGGTGACCTACGTGCCGTCGGTGCGCGAGTTCGACCGCGCCGTACGGGTCGGCATGGGCTGGGGGCTGCTGCCGGAGTCGGACGTCCTCGACGAGATCGACCGCGGTGAGCTCGTCGAGCTGGTCCCCGGTCGCCGTCCCGAGGTGCCGCTGTTCTGGCAGCACTGGCGCCTCGGCTCGTCCCTGGTCGACGACGTCACCGAGGCCGTCGTCGGCGCGGCGCGGGCCTGGATGGCGGGTTGAGGTGCCGGGACGGGGCCGCGGGCGAGATGTCCGGTTCTCCTGACAGGTCCTCCCGCCGGTCCTAGGCTCCGAGCGTGATCGGGCACACCGCTCGAGCCGACCGGACGGGAGAGACCCAGTGGCACGTCGCAACCCCTCGTGGGAACGCGCCCTCGGCGCAGCCCTCGGTTCCGCCCTGCTGCTGACCCTCGGCGCCTGCGGCGGCTCCGGAGAGGCCGCGTCCACCGACGCCACGGACGTGCTGATGGAGGACGAGCAGCTCGAGGCCATGGTCACCCAGGTCGACAAGATGGGCATCGTCGAGTGGCACGGGCAGCTCCTCACCAAGAACCCCGACAACGGCGGCAAGCGGATCTTCGACCTCGACGGCCGCTACAGCCCCTCCACGGGCTACAGCGAGCTGTCGATGGACTCGGCGATCGACGGCAACAAGCAGCAGGTCGACTACCTCGTGGTCGCCGGGCGCACCTACTTCAACAGCGACGTCTGGGGCCCCAACGCTGCCGACTGCTGGGTCGACATCACCGACGACCAGGCCCGCAGCTGGGCCCTGCCCACGGATCTCGACCCGACCTGGCCGGTGTCGGCTGCCCGGGCGATCCGCCTCGCCGGCGACGGCGTCGCGGTCGGCGTACCGGCCAAGAAGGTGCTCATGGGCATGCCGCGCGGTCTCTTCCCGGACGTCCCCGCTGCTCTCGACGGCATCGAGGCCAAGGCCGTCGTCACGCCGCACGGGCACCTCATCGAGGTCGGGGTCGACGTGGTGAACATGTGGAACGAGCTCCCCGAGGAAGACCTGGCCGACATCGAGACCCGCAAGGCGGGCTGGTGGGCGATGACGATGAAGGAGTCGCCGGACGGCACCAGCGTCGCGCCCCCGAAGTACGTCTTCGACCCAGCCGTCACGCCGCCCAGCCAGTGCAAGCGGGTCTGACCCGCACCATCCCGCTCCGGCAGGCATGATCGACCCGTGCCCACCTACGTCGCCTTCCTGCGCGCCATCAACCTCGGCGCGCGGCGCAAGTTCCCGAAGGACGCGATCAGGGCTGCGACGGAGGCCGCGGGCGGCACCGACGTCGAGACCTACATCAACACCGGCAACGTCCGCCTGACCCACTCCGCGCGCTCAGTCGAGAAGGTCCGGGCGGCGCTCGAGGAGGCGTACGCCGCCGAGGCAGGCTTCGACGTCCCGACCGTGGTCTTCACCGCGCGCGACCTCGCGGCCCTGACCGCGCGCGGCGAGGAGCTGCACGCCGAGCACGCCCCCTCGGGCCAGCACTACGTGACGCTCTACCCGACCGCCCCGGGAGCGGCAGCGGTGGCGGCCCTGCACGCGCTCGAGCACGCGGGGGAGAGGGTGGTGGTCGACGGCCGGGCGGCGTACGTGATGCTCGACGGCGACATCCACACGTCCCGGCTGATGTCCTCGAAGGAGCTCACCGCACTCGGGCAGGGGACCGCGCGCACCATCAAGGTGCTGCGGACCGTCACCCAGAAGTGGTGCTGAGCGGCCGCCCGCTCACGCGATCTCGACGCCGGCGCCGGCCATCTCGGTGATCGCCGAAGCCGTGGAGTCCTCCGCGACACCGGCGCACATCGCGGTGAGCACGCGGGTGCTGAAGCCCTCCGCCGCGCTGTCGAGCGCCGTCGCGCGGACGCAGTGGTCGGTGGCGATGCCGCACACGTCCACCTCGTCGACGCCCCGCGAGCGCAGCCAGTCGGCGAGCGTCTCGTCGTCGGCCGTCCGGCCCTCGAAGCCGGAGAAGGCGGCCGCGTGCTCGCCCTTGTAGAACACCTCGTCGAAGGGCTGCGGGTCGAGGTTGGGGTGGAACGCCGCCCCCTCGGTGCCGACCTTGCAGTGCACCGGCCACGACTCGGCGTAGTCGGGCTTGACCGACCAGTGGTGCCCCGGGTCGACGTGGTGGTCCTTGGTCGCGACCACGACGTCGTACGGCGGCGCGTCGCCCGACCGGGCGTGCCACCGGTGCAGCAGGTCGTTGATCTCGGCCGCCACCCGCGCCCCGCCTGCGACGGGCAGCGACCCGCCCTCGCAGAAGTCGTTCTGCACGTCGACGACGATCAGGGCTCGGGCCATGGCTCCGAGACTAGCCGGGCGCGACGGCGGGGGTGCGTTCCTGTCGCGCCAACTCACGAGTTGGTCGACCAACCCGTGAGTTGGCAACTTGGGCAGGCAGATCCGGGCGAATTCGCCCCCCAAGTCGCCAACCGACGAGTCACAACGACGTCCGGATGCGGTCGCGCAGCACCGCCCGGCCAGCCGGAGAGAACAGCGACTTCTTCAGGAGTGCGTGCCAGGCCCGGATCCGGGACGGGTCGTGAGGTCGCCCGAGCGCCTCGTCGGCGTCCTTGAGGATGGTGATCGCCCGGTGCAGCACGTCGTGGGAGGTGTAGCCGCGGCGCTCCCACTTGTCGGTCGAGAGTCGTCGCTCGCGGCGGAGATCCTCTCGATGCTGCTTGGCGTCGCGGTGACCGTCGCCGTCGAACTCCGGGAGTCGTCGCGTGTCCACGATCCACAGGTCACTCCGCGCGATGAACCCGCCGTCTGCGCCGAGGATCCGGTGCTGCGCCACGACGGCCACGTCGCAGGCGCGGTGCAGCTCTCGGAGCCGGTCCTCGTCGTCCACGCTGAGGAGGCCACGGTGGCGCGCGCCCTCGATGAGACAGGTCAGGTCGAGCTCGTGGAGGTCTCGCGCGGAGACGAGGAGGCACTGGGCGGTGGTGTCGCAACGCAGCCCGTTGACGATCACAGGCGGCGGCGAGACGTGTCGGCGTACGACTCGCAGGCCGGGACGGACCGGTCGCGGCACTCCGTACGGAAGCGAGATCCAGACCGGGAGGTCGTCGTGCGGGGGCAGCCAGATCCCGTGCACGCCGGCCCCTGTGAGGTGGGTGAACGCGGCCTCGGGCGGCAGGGCGAGCTGCCACGCGTGCAGTGAGCCGGTGCGTACGTCCTCGGAGTCGGAGAGCCGGTACGCGTTGCGGGTCACGCGGGTCGCCCCAGCGGGTGCGCGGGTCGTACGGCTGGTGCGGAAGGCGTCCATGGGTCGCCAGCCTGCCGACGGCGGACGTTCCGCGACCACCCCGTGAGCCTGATCTGTGGACAGGCTCGCCGGGCTACTCCCGAGTTGGCTCACCCGCCCGTGAGTTGGCAGCTCGGGGACGGCCCCCGGCCCTCAGCCCGCGAAGACCGTCGGGATCACCGGCTCGCCTGCCGACATCATCGTCACGGCGCGCGGGAGCTCGGCGACCGAGGCGCGGTGCCGGGCGCGGGCCTCCTCGAGCGTCGCCCGACCGACCACCTCCCCGGCGCGCACCAGCGGCACCAGGAGCGGCCGGTCGCTCGTCCTGAGCCCCGTCGAAGGGTCACCGTCGTCCGCGGGCGCCTCGCCGATGCCGACCACCTCGGCCTCCGCGACGCCGGACGGGCCACGGCGGCGCAGGGCGTACTTGCGTCCGCCGACGGACACCTTGTCCAGGGACTTCTTCGCCACCGAGACCAGCTCGTTGTCCTCGCCCTCGCGCGCCACGAGCTTGTAGACGAAGCCGCACGTCGGGTGGCCCGACCCGGTGACGAGCTGGGTGCCGACGCCGTACGCGTCCACGGGCGCGGCGGCCAGCGCGGCGATGGCGTGCTCGTCGAGGTCGCTGGTGACCACGATCCGGGTGCCGGTCGCGCCGAGGCCGTCGAGCTGGGCCCGCACCTCACGGGCGATCTCGCCGAGGTCGCCCGAGTCGAGACGGACCGCGCCGAGGCCGGTCCCGGCGACCTCGACGGCCAGCGCGACCGCCTCGGCGACGTCGTAGGTGTCGACGAGCAGGGTCGTGCCGACGCCGAGGGTCTGGACCTGCGCCCGGAAGGCGTCGGCCTCCGCGTCGTGGAGCAGGGTGAAGGAGTGCGCGGAGGTGCCGGTGGACGGTACGCCGTGGCGCGCCCGCGCAGCCAGGTTGGAGGTCGCGTCGAAGCCCGCGACGTACGCCGCCCGCGCCGCCGCGACGGCCGCCTCCTCGTGGGTGCGGCGCGAGCCCATCTCGATGCACGGCCGGTCGCCGGCGGCGAGGGTCATCCGCGAGGCGGCCGAGGCGATCGCGGAGTCGTGGTTGTAGATGGAGAGCAGCACCGTCTCGAGCAGCACCGCCTCGGCGAAGGTGCCCTCGACCACGAGAAGCGGTGAGTGGGGGAAGTAGGCCTCGCCCTCGGCGTACCCCCAGACGTCGCCGGAGAAGCGGTAGGAGCCGAGCCAGTCGAGCAGGTCGGCGTCGACGACCCCCTCCAGCGCGGCCAGCGACGCCGCGTCGAACCGGAAGCACTCGATCGCGTCCAGCGCCCGGCCGACGCCCGCCACCACGCCGTAGCGCCTGCCCTCGGGCAACCGGCGCGGGAAGAGCTCGAAGACCGCCCTCCGGTCGGCGGTGCCCGACTGCCGCGCAGCCTGGACCATGGTCAGCTCGTAGTGGTCGGTCAGCAGCGCCGTCGACGTGTCGGGTGAGCTCGTCACGACCGACACTGTGCCACGATGGGAGGCGTGTCAGCCGCCAGTCCCGTAGAGGTCGAGCCGACCCAGACCCCCGACGAGATCACCTTCCTGGCCAAGCCGTGGGTGACCCTCGTGTGGGACGACCCGGTCAACCTCATGTCCTATGTGTCCTACGTCTTCCAGAAGTACTTCGGCTACGACAGGGCCAAGGCCGAGAAGCTCATGCTCGAGGTGCACGAGGAGGGCAGGTCGGTGGTCTCGACGGGCACCCGCGAGGAGATGGAGCGCGACGTCCAGGCGATGCACGAGTACGGACTCTGGGCGACGATGGAGAAGGCATCCTGAGGTGAGCGGCTTCGAACGGCACCGCAGGACCGGGAACGTGATCGCGACCTTCTCCGGGTTCGAGGCCGACCTCCTGCGCTCCCTGGCCTCGCAGATGGTCGAGTTGCTGCGCAACGAGCGCGCCGAGCCCGCAGCACCGACCGCCGATCCGTTCGAGGCGCTGATGGCGGAGTTCTCCGGTGCCACCACGATCCCCGAGGACCCGGTCCTGGCACGCCTGTTCCCCACGGCCTACCCCGAGGACGAGGAGGCCGCCTCCGACTTCCGCCGGTTCACCGAGGGTGGGCTCCGCGACGGCAAGGCGGCGGCGTCCGGCTCGATCATCGACGTCCTCGAGGAGGCCGGGCTGCCGCCCGAGCTGACCGAGGACGGCCTGGTCATCGACGTCGAGCTCTCCCACGGCGAGGCGGAGACGTGGATGCGTGCCTTCACCGACATCCGGCTCGCGCTGGCCACCCGCCTCGGGGTCGAGGCCGGCGACGAGCACTACTGGCACTCGCTGCCCGACGACGACCCGCGCGCCCAGGCGCACGACATCTACGAGTGGGTCGGCTACCTCCAGGAGACGATCGTCGAGGCACTGACGGCGTGAGCCCCGTCCCCGAGTTCATCCTCGCCATCCGGGAGAAGATCGGCAGCGACCACCCGCTCTGGCTGCCAGCCGTCACCGCCGTCGTGCGACGCGCGGACCAGGTGCTGCTGGTGAGGCGCTCCGACAATGGCCAGTGGACCCCGGTCACCGGCATCGTCGACCCCGGCGAGGAACCCGCAGTGGCCGCGGCGCGGGAGGTGACTGAGGAGACCGGCGTACGCGTACGGGTCGACCGGCTCGCCACGGCCGGCGCCCACCCGGAGATCGTGCACGCCAACGGCGACCGGGCCGCCTACCTCGACCTCACCTTCGCCTGCACCTGGCTGGAGGGTGAGGCCCGCGTCGCCGACGACGAGTCGAGCGACGTCCGGTGGTGGCCCGTCGACGGCCTCCCGCCGATGTCCGA
Organism: Nocardioides eburneiflavus; assembly: GCF_004785795.1. Taxonomy (NCBI): domain Bacteria; kingdom Bacillati; phylum Actinomycetota; class Actinomycetes; order Propionibacteriales; family Nocardioidaceae; genus Nocardioides; species Nocardioides eburneiflavus. Next base: position 4,915,522 of record NZ_SRRO01000001.1, on the reverse strand, counting down.
GGTGATGCTCGCCCGCATCGACGCAGCACTGAGCGACGAGCGCGAGGCGCGGTTCGCCACTCCGGACGGCCAGGACGGCGCCGAGCCGCGGCCCGTCCTCAGGCCGCCGGCTCCGGTGCTCGGCGTCGACGCCTGCCCGGCAGGCTGGGTCGGCGTGGTCCTCGACCCCGCGCTGCGCGCCTCGGTCTTCGTCGCCGCCGACATCACGAGCCTGGTCGGGCTGGTCCGCGAGCAGCACGACGTGCACGTGGTCGCCGTCGACATCCCCATCGGCCTGCCGGACGACGGCGGCCGGCTCGCGGACGCCGAGGCGCGCCGCGTGCTGGTCGGCAAGGCGTCCTCGGTGTTCTCCACGCCGGTGCGCTCCGCGCTCGAGGCGGCGACCTACGCCGAGGCGCGCGAGGCCAACCTCGCCGCGACCGACGGGCGCACCAGCGTCAGCGCCCAGGCGTACGCACTGGGCGCCAAGGTGCTCGAGGTCGACGCCTGGGTCCGCTCCGGCCCCGGCGCGGAGGTGATCGAGGTGCACCCCGAGGTGAGCTTCGCCCGGATGGCCGAGGCCCCCGTGCTGGCCCGCAAGAAGGACCCCGACGGCGTCCGCGCCCGGCGCGAGGCGCTCGCCGCGCACGGCATCGGGGCGCCGCCGTGGTTCCGCGGGTCCGGGTTCGGCGAGGACGACCTGCTCGACGCCTGCGCGGTGGCCTGGACGGCCGGACGCCACGCGCTCGGGGTGTCGGAGTCGCTGCCGGGCGAGCCCGAGGTGTTCTCCGACGGGATCCCGGCCGCGATCTGGGTGTGAGGCCGCTCAGCCCGAGTGCGTGAGCACCCCGTAGCGCTCACGAGAGGCGAGCGCCCACCGGGAGACCGGCACCGTGACCAGCGCGACGGCGAGCATCAGGACGGCGAGCACGAGCCAGCCGGTCTCGCCCATCCCCACGCACAGCAGGGTCACGATCGGGGGCCCGATGACGGCGATGACGCTGAAGCCGAGGCCGGCGAAGCCCTGGTACTGGCCCTGCCGCTCGTGCGGGGCGAGCCCCATCTGCAGGCCCCACTGGCCGCCGGAGCCGATCATCTCGCCGACGACGTGGACCAGCGACCCGACGACGAGCACCGCGATCGCGAAGGTCGCGTCGCCGCGGTCGGCCAGTGCCACGATCGCGAAGCCGGCGGCGATCCACACCGCGCCCCGGACCAGCGCCCGTGCGCCGGCCTCGACCGAGTCGGCGCGGCGGGACAGGCGTACCTGGAAGAGCGCGACGCACGCGGTGTTGACGACCAGCAGGACCGCGACCATCACCGGCGGGGCGGCCGTGCGCTCGGAGATGTAGAGGGCCAGCCCGAGCTCCATCACGAAGAAGTGCAGCGAGAACAGCCCGGTCAGCGCGACGACGGCGACGTAGGGCCAGTCGCGCAGCACCGCGAGCCGCGGCTCGCCCTCGAGGCGTACGTAGGCGGGCAGGTCGGGCAGCCGGGTCGTGTTCCACGCGGCGAAACCGGTGAAGACGGCGTTGAGGACGAAGACCGAGACGTAGGCCCAGGTCTCGTCCACGACGAGGGCCGCACCGCCGAAGACCGACCCCAGGCCGATCGCGGTGTTGGTCACGGCGCGCAGGTACGCCTTGAACTGCACGCCGCGGCCGCCGGTCGCGAGCTGCGCGATCACGCCCTGCTGCACGGAGCCCGCCGAGCGCTCGAAGAGGGTGAGCAGGGCGAGCAGGGCCGCGAGCTGCCACGGCGTACGCGCCAGTGCGGGCAGCGCACTCGTGAGCGCGGCGCCGACCATGAAGACCGTCAGCACCCGGCGCGGGCCGTGGCCGTCGCCGAGCTGGCCGGCCGGGACCTGGACGAGGATCCCCACCACGGCGGCGACCGCGAGCGCGAGGGCGACCTCGGCGGCCGAGAAGCCGACCTGGCGGGTGAAGTAGAGCGCGCTGGTCGTCATGACCGCCCCGGCGCCGAACCGGTTGGCGAACGAACCGAGCGCCAGGACGCGCAGGTCGCGCTCGACGGGGATGCCCCGGCGCGTGAGCTGCGCGTGCGCGCGCGTCATCGACATGTCCTGCATCCCCCCAAGTCTCTCGACGTCAAGACTATGCGTTGAGACGTGGTCGGGTCACATCGATATCCGGCCTACCCTTGACGGCGTGCTGACCATCGACCAGGAGATCTACGACGCCATCGTGGCGCACGCCCGGCGCGACCACCCCGACGAGGCGTGCGGCGTCGTCGCCGGCCCGGAGGGCAGCGACCGCCCGGAGCGGTTCATCCCGATGGTCAACGCCGCAGGCAGCCCGACGTTCTACGAGTTCGACTCCACCGAGCTGCTCGCGCTCTACAAGGACATGGACGCCCGCGACGAGGAGCCGGTGGTCGTCTACCACTCCCACACCGCCACCGAGGCCTACCCCAGCCGGACCGACATCGGGCTCGCGAGCGAGCCGAACGCCCACTACGTGCTCGTCAGCACACGGGACAGCTTCGACGAGGACGGGGGGAATACTGAGGGCCCGGTGGAGTTCAGGTCCTACAGAATCATCGACGGAGTCGTGACCGAGGAAGAGGTCACGATCACGCCCCCGCAGACCGAGGAAGAGAGCACCCCCTGATGGCCATCGAGGTCCGGATCCCCACCATCCTGCGCACCTACACCGACGGCGCCAAGGCCGTCGACGGCACGGGCGGCAAGCTGTCCGAGCTGATCGACGACCTCGAGGGCAACCACCCCGGCATCAAGGACCGCCTGATCGACGACGGCGACCTGCGGCGGTTCGTCAACGTCTACATCAACGACGAGGACGTCCGCTTCATCGGCGGCCTCGACGCCGAGCTCTCCGACGGCGACCAGGTCGTCGTCCTGCCTGCCGTCGCCGGAGGCTGATCCCGGGCCGTGACCCGCTACGACGACCTGCTGGCCTCGGTCGGCAACACCCCGCTCGTGGGGCTGCCACGGCTCTCGCCGAGCCCTGACGTGCGGATCTGGGCCAAGCTCGAGGACCGCAACCCCACCGGCTCCATCAAGGACCGCCCGGCGCTGAAGATGATCGAGCAGGCGGAGAAGGACGGCACCCTCCGCCCCGGCTGCACGATCCTCGAACCGACCAGCGGCAACACCGGCATCTCCCTGGCGATGGCGGCCAAGCTCAAGGGCTACCGCATCGTCTGCGTGATGCCCGAGAACACCTCCGAGGAGCGTCGCCAGCTGCTACGGATGTGGGGCGCCGAGATCGTCTCCTCCCCGGCTGCCGGCGGGTCCAACGAGGCCGTGCGGGTCGCGAAGAAGATCGCGGCCGAGCACCCCGACTGGGTGATGCTCTACCAGTACGGCAACGAGGCCAACGCCCTGGCGCACGAGGAGACCACCGGTCCCGAGCTGCTCGCCGACCTGCCCGACATCACCCACTTCGTCGCCGGGCTCGGCACGACGGGCACCCTGATGGGGGTCTCCCGCTTCTTCCGCCGGGCCAGGCCGGACGTACGCATCGTCGCCGCCGAGCCGCGCTACGGCGAGCTCGTCTACGGCCTGCGCAACCTCGACGAGGGCTTCGTCCCCGAGCTCTACGACGCCTCGCTGATCGACTCGCGGTTCAGCGTGGGCCCGCGCGACGCCGTACGCCGGGTACGCGAGCTGCTCGAGCTCGAGGGCATCTTCGCCGGGATCTCGACAGGCGCCATCCTGCACGCCGCGCTCGGCCAGGCGGCCAAGGCGGTCAAGGCGGGGGAGTCCGCCGACATCGCCTTCGTGGTGTGCGACGGCGGCTGGAAGTACCTCTCCACGGGCGCCTACGAGGGCACCGTCGACGAGGCCGAGGACGCGCTCGACGGCCAGCTCTGGGCCTGAGGAGGGACGCCCCTCTTCTCGGCGGTTGTCGTCGGTGGTCGAGGTGCGAGCCCTTCGAGACGCCTCGTCCCTCGGCTCCTCAGGATGAACTCCGCGAGCCTCGAAACCACGTTCAACCTCGTGGGCCACGAACCGTCCACAGCCATGGCCAACTGTCGGACCCGACGACTACAATCGAGCACATGATCGAGACGCTGGCAGCCGGGGCACGAGGGGTCGCGGACGACCTCTCACCCGCCGACCTGCTCGCCACGATCAAGGCCTCCCGTGACGTCGAGAACTCCGAGGCTGCCCGCCAGCTCGCTCTCGCCGCCCGGTGGGCGGACCTGCACCCGCCGGAGTCGATCCACACGGCAGCGTCGTTCACGGTGTCGGGGTCGCAGCACGAGGAGCCCATCGCCGGGGAGGGTGCTCCGCTGGTGGCGGAGTTCTGTTGCGCCGAGCTCGGCACCACCCTCGGCATCACCACGACCGCGGCGAAGAAGCTCATCGGCCACGCCCTCGAGCTGCGCCACCGCCTCCCCCGGCTCTGGGCACAGGTCCACGCCGGGCAGGTGCCCGCGTGGCGGGCCCGGGCGATCGCGGACACCACGATCCACTCCTCACCCGCGTTGACTCGTGAGGCGGCCGGGTTCGTCGACGCGCAGGTCGCCGCCGTCGCCGGGCGGGTCGGGTCCGCGCAGCTCGACCGCCTCGTCGCCGAGACCATCAGGCGCTACGACCTCGCGACCGCCGACCCCGCGCAGGACCCCGAGGACGGCTACCTGCACGTCGACCCCCGCCACGTCACCGTCGACACCGAGGACGTGCACTACGCCGGCACCCTGCGGATCGAGGCCGAGGTCGACATCGCCGACGCCCTCGACCTCGACCGCGCCCTCGCCCACAAGGCCAAGGAGCAGCAGGCCCTCGGGTCGCTGCTGCCGCTCGACGCCCGACGGGCCAAGGCGCTCGGTGACCTCGCCCGGACCCAGACTGCTCTGGATCTCGCCGGCGGCGGCGCCGACCTGGAGGACACCGGCGCTGGCGGCGGCGACGCCGACGAGTCGCACCTGCCCGCCGCCCGCGCGGTCGTGATCCACGCCCACGTCGACGCCTCCTTCTCCGGCGACACCACCGTGTTCGGGCCCACCGGCCGCATGGAGAACGGCCAGCGCCTGGTCCTGCTCGAGCAGGTCCAGTCCTGGTGCGCCGACACCCGCACCGAGGTCACCATCAAGCCCGTCATCGACCTCAACACCACGCTGACCGCGCAGACGCGGAAGGTCCCGGCAACGATCCGCGAACACGTGATCCTGAGAGATCGCACCTGCGTGTTCCCGTTCTGCTCCCGCCCGGCACGGCGCTGCGACAGCGACCACATCATCCCGTGGGACGACGACGCCCACGCCGAGGGCCGACCGCAACCCGGCCCGACGACCACGAGCAACCTGGCCTGCCTGTGCCGGTTCCACCACCGCCTCAAGACCCACTCACCCTGGCGATACGCCATGGTCGCGCCCGGAGTGTTCGAGTGGACCTCACCGCACGGCCACCGCTACCGCCGCGACCACACCGGCACCACCAACCTCGAGCCACCAGAACCACCGGATGTGGCAGCCCCACCTGGCATCCCACGACCCCGCCGACGATGACCCCGCCCCACACCCTGCTCAGCACTCACGAGCGGGGCCACCGGCGCGCTCGGACCACTCCGGTGTGTCAGACGGGATCGGTGAACGACACCGGCTTGCCGGCTGCCCGGGCGTGGGCGATCTCCCGCCTCGTGGACTCGCCGACGTACCCGCCGGGGTTCACCACCAGGACGCGGTCAGCCAGGTCGATCTTGGCCAGGTGCAGTGCGTCCAGTGCGGCCTTCTGCTCGGCGGTCACCACCTCGCCCGCCCCCTCGTCCCCCTCGTCCGCCTCGCCCGGCGCGACGACGATGACACCGGCGAAGGTCAGGTCACGGTTCGCCGCGCGCATCTCCTCGGCGAAGCGCATCGAGCCGCAGAGGCAGACGATCTCAGGTCGTTCGAGCACGGCCCGGACCCTACCGCCGCACCGGGCGTAGGCTCCCGGCATGACCCGGCCCGCCCGCGCCTTCGTCGCGGTCGCGCTCGCCCTCACCCTGTTCGCCCCGTCCGCGGCAGCCTTCGAGGCCGAGGCGCGCGACCGGCGTACGCCGGGCGCGACGGAGCAGACCGCCGAGGCGTACGCCGTGCCGGTGCGCCGCCGCGTCACCTACTCGGTCACCACCCGGGGCCGGATCACGGCCTCGCTGAAGGTGTTCCGGCGCCAGGCGCAGGAGACCTTCGAGGACCCGCGCGGCTGGCGGGCGGGTGGGGTGCAGTTCCGCCGCGTACGCCGGGGCGGGGACTTCACGCTCGTGCTCGCCGCCGCCGGGACGTTGCCGTCCTTCGCGGCCGGCTGCTCCGTGCAGTGGTCGTGCCGGGTCGGGCGCCACGTCGTGATCAACCAGCTGCGGTGGGCGCACGCATCACCTGCGTGGAACGCGGCCGGCCGGTCGCTGCGCGACTACCGCCACCTGGTCGTCAACCACGAGACCGGGCACTGGCTCGGCCTCGGGCACGCGTCGTGCGGCGGAAGGGGCAGGGCGCCGGTGATGATGCAGCAGTCCAAGGGCACCGGCGGCTGCCGGTTCAACCCCTGGCCCCTGCCCGGTGAGGCCGCCGCGGTCAGGCGACGGTGATCACCGGGCGACGGACCACCGGGCCGGGGATCAGCGGCGATTGCCCCGGATCGCCACCGTGGCGACGTTCGGGGAGCCGATGACGAGCTCCCTGGACGACCCGGTCAGCAGCACGCGCAGGGTCTCGCGCCGCTCCGTCTCGGTGTCGTCGAGGATCCGCACCGGCACGTCGCGCTCCTTCTGGCCCGGTGCGAAGGTCACCTGCCCCTGCTCGTCGACGTAGTCCACGCCGGGCGTCGCGCTGCCGGCCTGGAGGCTCCAGGAGACCTGCACCGACGTGGTGGCGGGGGACTGCAGCTGCACGGGCACCCACACGGTGCGCTCGCGCTCCTCGGTCGACTGCCGGGTGCCGCCGAGGCGCACCTCGTTCTTGCTCAGCCACTCGATGCGCTTGGTGAGCCACTCGCCGAGGTAGGCGACCTCGCCGTCGAGGGTCTTCGCGTGGTGGGTCCACTCGAGGTCGCCCGACTCGTGCCACTGGCGCCAGTCGGCCTGCGCGGCCGGGGCGAGCGTCGCTGCTGCCGCGGGCAGCTGGGAGACCACCTCGCGCACGGCGGGACGCAGTCGCGCCCACCGGCTCTTGACCCGCGCCGAGAACGCGGGGTCCTCGAGCATCCGGGCGACCCAGTGACGTCCCTCGCGGGTGTGCCACACGTCCGGCGGTCCGTAGTCGCGCCACCGCGTCCCGGCGCTCAGGTCGAAGTCCCAGACCGGACCGAAGACGAACTTCTTGCCGGGGACCCAGCTGAAGTTGACGCTGGACTGGAAGTTGGAGTCCTGGTTGGAGAACAGCTCCTCGACGACGTACCAGTCGATGATGCGCTTGACGTTGACGTACTTGGCGTAGCCGCGGGTGGGGTGGGCGAACGACTTGCCGTAGAGGACCTTCTCGAAGCGCCGCACGGCGCCCCGCACCTCGCGGCGCTGCCGCTTGGTGATCTCGTCGGGGTCCTTGAAGGCGACGGCCGTGCCGTTGCCGGTGCGGAACCCCGGCTCGCCGTCCCTGAGGTAGCGCTTGTTCATCTCCAGGAGGTAGCCGTCGTCGGGCAGGTCGACGCGACCCTTCCCCTGCTCGACCTGCTCGGTGAGCATGTAGAGGCCCTGCACCTGGCCGTTCAGGACGACCTCGACGAAGCGGAAGCGCGGGGTCCAGGCCAGCCGCGTCTGCGCAGCCACGGCGAAAGCGGCCGCCGTGCGCAGGCCGCTGCGGTCGCCGTAGCCGGCGAGCAGCACCCACTCGTCGAAGGGCCGCGAGCCGATGAGCGCGGCGTCCTCCTCCAGCTTGAGCTTGTAGGGCTTCTTGGGCCAGCTCCACGTGGAGTTGCCGCGCCCGCGGACCTCGGTGACGTGGGTGACGCCGTCGATGGTCACGGTGCCGGGGACGTAGTCCTCGCGGCCCACCGCGACACCGCCGGTGTCGATGACGATCTGGGTCGTCGGAGCCGGCGGCCAGCCGACGGCGGCGGCGCTGTTGTCGGGCGCCTGCGGCGCGGCGGACGGGCGCCCGGAGGCGGGTGCCAGCAGGACAGTCGACGACGCCACGGCGAGCGCGGTCGCCACGGACAGGTGTCTCAGCACGGACAAGGGAGCCTCCACGGGGGATCAGTTCGCGAGTGAGACGTCGAGACCGAGCCCGGAGTTGTGCTCACTTCCGGGAACCGCGTCGAGGTCGAGCAGGTCCAGCGCGAGGTTGGCGAGGTCGCCGTTGCGTACGGGCTGCACGGGCTGGGCGTAGGTCGTGCGGCGGGTGCCGGGATCGCGGCGGTCGTCGGCGTTGAGGTCGTAGAGGTCGGCTCCGATCGCCACGCCGGGGCCGGCGACCATGAAGGCGATCCGGTAGTTGGCGAAGCGTCTCGCGTCGGAGTGGCTGTCGCCCAGGCCGCCGTGGTCGCTGGTCACGATGATCGCCGTGCCGGCGTCGAGCCCCGGGTCGGACTCCACGGCCGCCACGACGCCGCCCAGCAGGGTGTCGACCTGCTTCACCGAGCGCAGGTAGGGCCTCGACATGAAGCCCTTGGCATGGCCCACGTTGTCGGGCAGCGAGAAGTGCACGAAGCGGAAGGCGCGGTCGTGGTCGCGGAGGTCGCGCCGCACCGAGCGGGCCAGCAGGCCGTTGTCGAGCTGGATCCGGGTCTTGTCGATCGCCAGCGGCCAGCTGCGCTTCCACAGGGAGAACTTCGTCTTGCTCGCGAAGAGGGCGGTGGAGCCCCCGGCGGCGCTGATCGAGGTGAACACCGACTCGACCCGCCGTCCGGCGGCGGCCTGGACCGTCGCCGGACGGCGGCGGTCGTCGTTCCACGTCACGCCGTGACCGCCCGTCTCCGCCTCGATCCGACGGCCGGTGACCATGCCCGTGTGGTTGGGAAGGGTGAGCGTCTTCTCGTGCTCGGTGCGCGCGTTGAGGGTCGAGGCCCCCGACGCCATGAAGTCGTGCAGGTGCGGAGTGCCCTCGGGGCCGAGGATCCGCAGCGCCTCGGGGTTGAGGCCGTCGATCGAGATCGCGAGGACCGAGTCGATCGCGTCGTCCGCGGACACGCTGCGGGGGTCCGGCGGGATGCTGCTCGACGCCATCTGTGCCGGCGCCGACGTCAGGCACAACCCGACGGCTGCGCAGGCGATCACGGAGGCGAGCACGGAGCGAGGAGTCACCGCACGACCCTAACCCGGCACCCGCCGTGTGACCGGGACGACGCACGCGATGGCGTGACCGGCGGCGGGGCGAGCGCCTAGCCTGCTGCCTGTGCCGACCCCGACCCCGCGGATGACCGCCGATGCCCCCGTCGGCATCTTCGACTCCGGTTTCGGTGGCCTGACCGTCGCGCGCTCCGTGATCGACCAGCTGCCGCACGAGTCCGTGGTCTACCTCGGCGACACGGCCCGCCAGCCGTACGGACAGAAGCCGATCGGCGAGGTCCGCGAGTACGCCCTCGAGTGCCTCGACCACCTCTACGCGCAGGGCGTGAAGGCGCTCGTCATCGCGTGCAACTCCGCCAGCGCGGCGATGCTCCGCGACGCCCGCGAGCGCTACGACGTGCCCGTCGTCGAGGTGATCCTCCCCGCCGCGCGCCGAGCCGCCGCAGCGACGCGCAACCGTCAGGTCGGTGTCATCTGCACCCGGGCGACCGCGAGCTCCATGGCGTACGACGACGCGTTCGCCGCGGCCCCGCACCTCGACCTCCACATCCAGGCGTGCCCGCGCTTCGTCGACTTCGTCGAGCAGGGCGTGACCGGAGGCGACGAGCTCCTCGCCGCCGCCCACGACTACCTCGACCCGCTGGTGGCGGCCGGGGTCGACACTCTGATCCTCGGGTGCACGCACTACCCGCTCCTGACCGGGGTCATCTCCTACGTCATGGGTGACGAGGTCACGCTGGTGAGCTCGGCGGAGGAGTGCGCCAAGGACGTCTACAAGATGCTCGCGAGCACCGGGCTGATGCGCGCGGAGGGCGAGCCGGACTACACGTTCGCCACGACCGGCAGCCCCGAGGACTTCGCGACCGTCGGGCGACGCTTCCTCGGCGCCGAGCTGCTCAGCGCCAGCCAGTTCGCCGGTGGCGTCCGGTGAGCGACGGGATGAGGCTCACGATCGTCGGCTGCTCGGGCTCCTACCCCGGCCCCGACTCCGCGGCGAGCTGCTACCTCCTCGAGGGGGAGCAGGACGGCCGCACCTGGCGGATCCTGCTCGACCTCGGCAACGGCGCCCTCGGCCAGCTCCACCGCTACGTCGACCCGCTGACGGTCGACGCGGTCTTCCTCAGCCACCTGCACGCCGACCACTGCCTCGACCTCTGCGGCTACTACGTGATGCGCAAGTACCACCCGACCGGCGCGCAGCCGCAGATCCCCGTGTGGGGTCCGGCCGGCACGGCCGAGCGGATGGCCCGCGCCTACGACCTGCCCCCCGAGCCGGGGATGAACGAGGAGTTCCGGTTCCTCGAGCACCCCACGGGCGGCCGGTCGGTGGAGGTGGGCCCCTTCCGCATCGAGGCGCGCGAGGTGGTGCACCCGGTCGCGGCGTACGCGCTCAAGGTCACCGCCGGCGGCCGCGCCCTGGTCTACTCCGGCGACACCGGGCCGTGCTCCGCGCTCGACGAGCTCGCCGGTGGCGCCCACCTGCTCCTGGCCGAGGCGTCGTTCCGCAGCGGGGACGACAACCCGCCCGACCTGCACCTGACCGGTGCGGACTGCGGGCGCACGGCGTCGGTGGCGGGCGTCGAGCGCCTCGTGCTCACCCACGTCCCGCCCTGGCACGACCCGGCGGACGCCGCGGCCGAGGCGCGCGCCGAGTGGGCCGGGCCGGTGGACGTGGCCCGCGCCGGGACGACGTACGCGGTCTGACCGGCCGGGCCGGTCAGACGAGCCCGGCGTCGTGGACGACCATCGCGACCTGGACGCGGTTGGTGGAGCCGAGCTTGGTCAGCAGCCGCGACACGTGCGACTTCACCGTGGGGATGGAGAGGTAGAGCTCCGAGGCGATCTCGGAGTTGCTCAGCCCGCGCCCGACGCAGACCGCGACCTCGAGCTCGCGCTCGGTGAGCACGGTCAGCCGGTCCGCCGCGGAGGTCGTGCGGTCGTCGGGGGTGGTGCTGCGCAGGCGCGAGACGAGGCTGCGTGTCGCCGACGGCGACAGCATCGCGTCGCCCGCCGCCACCGTCCGGATGGCACCGACGATGTCGCCGGGCGGGGTGTCCTTGAGCAGGAAGCCGTCGGCCCCGGAGGCCACTGCGCGCAGGACGTGGTCGTCGGCGTCGAAGGTGGTCAGCACGACGACGGCGGGCGGCGACGGTCGCGAGTGGAGCACCCGGGTCGCCTCGAGGCCGTCCATCACGGGCATCCGGATGTCCATCAGGACGACGTCGGGCTCCGTCTGCGACACCAGGGCGAGGCCTGCCTCCCCGTTGGGGGCCTCGCCGACCACCTCGATGTCGGACTGGCCGCCGAGCATCAGCGACAGCGCGGAGCGGACCAGCGGGTCGTCGTCTACGAGCAGCACGCGGATCACGCCGACCACGGTAGCCAAGCCTCCAGCACGAACCTCGAGCCGTCAGTGCGCTGGTGCAGCCGGCCACCGCGCAGCTCGGCACGCTCGCGGAGGCCGACCAGTCCGAGGCCGGCGCCCGGCGTCTTGCTCGTACGCCCGCTGACCGGGTTCGACACGACCACGGTGATGCCGCTGCTCGGGTCACCGCTGGAACGGATCGCGACCTCGGCGCCGGGGGCGTGCTTGCGCACGTTGGTGATGCCCTCCTGCACGATCCGGTAGACGGTGCGGCCGGTGGCCGGCGGCACGGGGACGGAGGCGTCCAGGTCGTCGGAGTAGGCGATGTCCATCCCGAACGACACCTCCTCCGCGACGAGGGCCGCGATGTCGTCGTACGTCGGCTGCGGGCGCGCGGTCGGGGGTCCCGGGTCGGCCGCGCGGAGGACGCCCAGCACGTCGCGCAGCTCGTGGAGCGCGTCGTTGGCCTGCCGCTGGATGTCCCCGAGCCCCTCGCGCAACCGGTCGCCGGCGAGGTCGTCGCGGAAGGCGAGGGCGCCCGCGTGCATGGACACCTGCGTGATCCGGTGCGCGAGGACGTCGTGCATCTCGCGCGCGATGCGCGCGCGCTCGGTGGAGCGCGCCTGGGTGAGCCGCAGCTCCTGCTCCAGCTCGGCCCGCTCCGCGCGGTTGCGCAGGCTCCAGAGGAGCTCTCGGCGCGAGCCGATGTAGAGGCCCCACCCCATCATCCCGGCGTTGACGGTGAGGTTGACGAGGGTGGTGATGCGGTAGTCGTTGTCCGGGATCGGGGCGAGGGTCGTCCAGGTCTGTGCTGCCAGGAAGTTCGTGGTGCCGACCAGCACGACCTCGCGGAAGCGGCGCCGGGTCGCGACGGAGACGGCCGCCAGCGTGGCGGGTCCGGCCGCGATCCCCGAGAACGCGCTCATCGCTGCGATCACCAGCGCGATGCGGACGGGTTCGCGGCGCCGGAAGTGGACCAGCACGAAGGCGCCGGCGCCGAGGACGACCTCGGCGGCGAAGAGCAGGCGGTTCTCCCGCCACTCGATCCCGGCCACCGTCTGCCAGACCGCCGCGGAGAAGACGAGGCAGATCGCGTAGCGCCATGCGTGGGACACCCAGGTCAGGTCGGGCCGGGTGTCGGGGACGGTCGCTCGCGGCTCCACGGGCGTCAGCGTAGCCAGCAGATCTCCTACTTTGGTCTGCGTTGGCATGGCCACAGGACCGATGCCCTCCGCGGCACGCAACGGGCACGATGGGGCACCACCGCGCGGAGGGAGCTGCGCGGCGTGGGGCTGCGCAGCACGACGGTCCCACTGGGGAAGGGGCTTCGAGCCGGGTCCGGTAACACACGGGGGTGACCGGACCCGGCTCAGCCCTGTCCGGGGCCACGTCTAGGGTCGGGGCCATGACTTCTCCCGCGCCCGGAACCTCCTCGCGTGCCGACGGCCGCGCCGACGACGAGCTCCGCCCGATCACCATCACCCGCCACTGGCTCGACCACGCCGCGGGGTCCGTGCTCGTGGAGTTCGGCGGCACCAAGGTGCTGTGTGCCGCGTCCGCCTCCGAGGGCGTGCCGCGCTGGCGCAAGGGCTCCGGCCTGGGCTGGGTCACCGCGGAGTACGCCATGCTCCCCGCCGCGACCAACACCCGCTCCGACCGCGAGTCCGTCAAGGGCCGCATCGGCGGCCGCACGCACGAGATCTCCCGCCTCATCGGCCGCTCGCTGCGTGCTGTCATCGACTACGAGGCGCTCGGCGAGAACACGATCGTCCTCGACTGCGACGTCCTCCAGGCCGACGGCGGCACCCGCACCGCCGCGATCACCGGAGCGTACGTCGCCCTTGCCGATGCGGTCGCGCACCTGCGCGGCAACGGTGCGCTGGCCGGCGAGCCCCTCACCGGCACGGTCGCCGCCGTCAGCGTCGGCATCGTCGACGGCGTGCCCCGCCTCGACCTGCCCTACGTCGAGGACGTCCGCGCAGAGACCGACATGAACGTCGTGATGACCGGCGAGGGGAAGTTCGTCGAGGTGCAGGGCACCGCCGAGGGAGCTGCCTTCGATCGCACCGAGCTCGACGCGCTCCTCGCGCTCGCCGAGAAGGGCTGCGCCGACCTGACCCGGCTCCAGCAGGAGGCCCTCGCTCGATGAAGGTGTTCCTCGCCTCGGCCAACGCCAAGAAGATCCTCGAGATGCAGCGCATCCTGGCCGAGCACGTGCCCGGCGTCGAGGTGCTCGGCATCGGCGACGTCGAGGGCTACGTCGAGCCCGTCGAGGACGAGCCGACGTTCGAGGGCAACGCGCTGCTCAAGGCCCGCGCCGGCGTCGCGGCCACCGGTCTGCCCTCGATCGCCGACGACAGCGGCCTGTGCGTCGATGCCCTCAACGGCATGCCGGGCGTGCTGTCGGCCAGGTGGGCCGGTCGCCGCAAGTCCGACGCTCGCAACAACGAGCTGCTGCTCGACCAGCTCCACGACGTGCCGGACGCGCGCCGCGGCGCGCACTTCGCGTGCGCGGTCGCGTGGGTGCTGCCCGACGGACGCGAGCGCGTGGTCGAGGGCCGGATGGACGGCCGTATCGTCCGCGAGCAGCGGGGGAGCGGCGGCTTCGGCTACGACGTGGTCTTCGTCGCCGTCGAGCACGACGCCGAGGACCTCACCTCCGCCGAGCTCGGACCGGGGGAGAAGGACCGCATCTCGCACCGGGGCCGGGCGTTGCGCGCGCTCGCACCGTACGTCGCCGAGGACCTCAGCGACGCCGGGTGAGGCGCCAGAGGGTCCACACCTGGACGCAGAGGTAGGCGACGAGCAGTACCTGGACGACGGTGAACGCCCAGTCCGGCCAGCCGCCCTCGGTCACGCAGGTCGAGACCGTCGTGGCATCGGGGGCTCCTGCGGGCGCCGCGCCCTCGCAGACCGTCGTCCCGGTCGACGCCGGCACGACGAGCGTCGAGAAGACCACGGGGAAGCCCGTCGCGAGGGCCGCCAGGCCCCAGGCCTTCTGCCGCCCCGACCAGACCCGCGACACCGCGAGGAGCACGATCCCGGCCAGCCACAGCAGGACGGCCAGGGGAAGGATGATGAACAGCAGCTCTGCGCCGACGAGGCCCACGAGCGCCAGGACCTCGACGGCGCCGAACCGCGGCTCCCGCGTCCGGGGTGCCGCGGGACTCGTCGTGGGACCGCCTGCGGCCGCCACCAGCTCCTGCGGCGTGCCGAGCCGGTCGAGCACGGTACGGACCTCGGCCTCGGACGGCGTGGGCGGGAGAGCGTCGCGCAGGTGGTCCGTGATGTCGGCGACCAGGTCGTCCGCGTCGTCGCCGGGCAGGGTCCGCGCAGCCATGCGCAGGCGGTCGAGGTAGTCCTGTGCGAGCGGGTGGAGGTCGGTGCCGGTGGTCATCGGGTCCCCTTCTGGAGCAGCTGGTCGACGGAGCCGGCGAACCCGGTCCAGGCGGTGCGGAACGAGTCGAGCGCGGCCTGCCCGCGGTTGGTCAGGGCGTAGTAGCGACGCGGGGGGCCGGCGGGCGACTCGCGCCAGGCGGTGCTCACCAGCTCGTCGCGGCGCAGGCGGCTGAGCAGCGGGTAGAGGGTGCCCTCGCTGGCGAGGAGGCCGGCGTCGGACAGCTCGGTGACGAGGTCGTAGCCGTAGCGCTCGCCCGACTGGAGCAGGGCGAGCACGCAGTGCTCCAGCACGCCGCGACGCAGCTGCGTGAGTGCTGCCTCCCCTGTCGCCATGAGGAGAGGCTAGCCGCAAGGTACCTTGCGGCACAAGATAGTGGTCAGGCGGCAGCGGGCTCCCGCTGTTCGACCTGCTTGCTGACCCAGGTGCCCCAGAGCGCGGCGAAGAGGAACATGAACAGCGAGTAGACCGCCGCCGGCACGGAGATCTCGACCTCGTCGAGCACCTCGACCGCGACGAAGATCGCGAGGGTGGCGTTGTGCACGCCGACCTCCATCGACGAGGCGATGGCCTGCGGGCCGGTCACGCCGAGGGTCTTCGGCACGTAGTAGCCGACCACCAGGCTGATCGCGCAGAAGAGGGCAGCGATCAGGCCGACGTCGGCGAGGTAGTCGCCGACGTTCTCCCGCTGGTCGAGCAGGATCCCGAGGACCAGGATCGCGAGGATCACCGCGGAGCCGATGCGTACGGGCTTGTCCATCCGGCGGGCGAAACCGGGCGCCCGCCGGTTGACCAGCATCCCGATGCCGACGGGCAGCAGGATCAGCGCGAACACCTTGACGATCTCGAGCAGCGGCATCGTCACGTCGTCCTGGCGGTCGTAGTACGCGATGGCGAGACCGGTGATCAGCGGCAGCGTCACGACCGCGATGACGGTGTTGATCGCGGTCAGGGTGATGTTGAGTGCGACGTCGCCGCGGAAGAGGTGGCTGAACAGGTTGGCCGTCGTGCCGCCCGGTGACGCGGCCAGCAGGAGCATGCCGATGCCGAGCAGCGCGGGCAGGTCGAACAGCACCACCAGGCCGAAGCAGATCGCCGGCAGCAGGACGACCTGGCACCCGAGTGCGACCGCCACCGTCCTGGGTGCCCGGCCCACCCGCTTGAAGTCGCCGACGGTGAGGTCCAGGCCGAGGCCGAACATGATGATCGCCAGCGCGAGGGGCAGCCCGACGGTGGTCAACGCGGAATCCATGCGCGGACCCTAGTGGTGACGGGGGTCACGTGCGACGGACTCGCGGAAAGCTGGTGCCGAAGGCGGGAGTCGAACCCGCACGCCCGAAGGCACACGGACCTAAACCGTGCGTGTCTGCCTGTTCCACCACTCCGGCAAGGGCGTCAGTCTAGGAGGTGGCGGCTTCCTGTCACGGCGGCAGGGCGGCCGTACACTGGGGCAGTCAGGGCGCGCGGCGGCGCCGGATGATCCGATGACTGTCCCGGGCTGGCAGCAGAGGCTGGGGATCGGTATGGCAACCACGAGGGCGGGGGCGTCGGGGCGGGGCGCCCTGCCCGCAGAGCTGACCAGCTTCGTGGGCCGCCGACGCGAGCTGGCCGAGACCCGGAGGCTCCTGGCGAGCAGTCGGATGCTGACCCTGACCGGCGTCGGAGGGGTCGGCAAGACGCGCCTGGCCCTGCGGATCGCGGCCGAGCTCCGACGCACCTTCCCCGACGGTGTCTGGTTCGTCGAGCTGGCTGCCGTCCACGACCCGCAGCTGCTCCCCAACACCGTGGCCAACACCCTCGAGCTGCGCCAGGTCTCCGCCGATCCTGCCGGCGACCTGGCCGCCTACCTCGAGGGCAAGAAGCTCCTGGTGGTGCTCGACAACTGCGAGCACCTGACCGACGCCTGCGCGGTCCTGTCCGGCAAGCTGCTGGCCGCGGCGCCCGACCTGCGCATCATCGCCACCAGCCGGCACGTGCTCGGCGTCGAGGGCGAGCAGATCCTCGTCGTGCCGCCCCTGTCCACGCCCGACGCCCGGGTGAGGGCCGGCGACGCCGCGCACTACGACTCCGTGGCGCTCTTCCTGCAGCGCGCCAGCGCCGTGGCACCCGACTTCGAGCTCGCGGACGGCAACAGGGACGCCGTGGTGGAGCTCTGCCGGCGGCTCGACGGCATCCCGCTGGCGATCGAGCTCGCCGCGGTGTGGCTGCGCACGCTGTCGCCCGTGCAGATCCTCGAGCGTCTCGAGGACCGGTTCCGGTTGCTCACGACCGGCCGCCGTGGCGCGCCGGCCCGGCAGCAGGCACTGGCCGCGACCATCGGGTGGAGCTACGAGCTCTGCTCGCCCGCGGAGCAGCTCCTGTGGGCACGGCTCTCGATCTTCTCCGGCGGCTTCGACCTGGAGGCGGCCGAGGACGTCTGCAGCGGGGAGCAGATCTCGCGCGAGGAGATCCTGAACCTGATCGCGAGCCTGGTCAACAAGTCGATCCTGGTCCGGATCCAGGCGACCGAGCACACGACCGCCTGGTACCAGATGCTCGAGACGGTCCGGGAGTACGGCGCGGATCGCCTCGCCGAGGAGGAACGGCGGGCGCTCCAGGTCCGGCACCGCGACCACTACCGAGCCCTGGCGCAGCAGTACGACGCCGAGAGCTTCGGCCCCCACCAGGCGGACTGGTTCATCCGGCTCCGTCGCGAGCAGGGCAACGTGCGGGCCGCGCTGGAGTTCTGCCTCACGGACCGCTCGGAGGCCGCCGCTGCCTTCGACATCGCCGCGCCCACCTGGAACTTCTGGTTCGCCGGGTTCCTCCGCGAGGGGTACCGCTACCTCCTCCAGGCGCTGGACCTCGCCACCGAACCGACCAGGAACCGGGCGTACGCCCTGTGGGCCGCCAGCTACCTGGCGATGTTCGCCACCGAGTTCGACCGCAACGCCGCGATGCTCGCGGAGTGCACCGAGATCGCTGAAGGCCTCGACGACCCGCGGTTGGTCGCGCGCATCAAGGAGTGCCGAGGGCACGCCGCGCTCTACCAGGGTGACCTGCCGGCCGCGGTCGCGCTCCTGCTGGAGGCGCGCGACGAGTTCCGCGCGGTCGGTGACCCCCTCGGCGAGTTCGACACCCTGATCCTGCTGACCGCGGCCATGTTCTTCCTCGGGGACCCGCGGGTCGACGAGTTCAGCCGTGAGGCCCTGGCACTGGCCGAGCGCCACGGCGCGTTGTCGTCGAAGGCCTACGGGCTGTGGAGCGTCGGCGTCGCCCAGTGGCGGGCCGAGCGGTACGGCCGTGCGGTCCGGTCGCTACGGGAGTGCGTACGGCTCTTCCAGCCGATGCGCGACCTCACCGGCATCAGCTTCGGCGTCCAGGCGTTGTCGTGGTGCGCCGCCTCCGCTGCGCCCGACGAGGCGGCGGCCCGGCTGCTCGGTGCCTCGCAGGCGGTCTGGCGCACGAGCGGGGCGAAGGTCGACGAGACCAACGCCTACGGCGCGTTCGACCAGCGGTCGCAGGACCTCGTGCGTGAGGCGCTCGGCGTCGAGGCGTACGAGCAGGCGTTCGCGGAGGGCGCGGCGTGCTCCTTCGAGCAGGCGGTGTCGCTCGCGCTCGGTGAGGTGCCCGAGGGCGAGAACACCATCATCGCGTCCAGCCGTCGGCCCAGCGAGTCGGGCGGGCTGACCCGGCGCGAGCGGGAGGTTGCCGGGTTGCTCGCCGAGGGACTGAGCAACAAGGAG
This sequence comes from Nocardioides eburneiflavus, assembly GCF_004785795.1. Taxonomy (NCBI): domain Bacteria; kingdom Bacillati; phylum Actinomycetota; class Actinomycetes; order Propionibacteriales; family Nocardioidaceae; genus Nocardioides; species Nocardioides eburneiflavus. The sequence continues at coordinate 4,896,868 of NZ_SRRO01000001.1, read as the reverse complement.
ATCGCGACGCGGCTCGTCATCTCCCAGCGCACTGTGGAGACCCACGTCGACCACGTCCTCGGCAAGCTCGGCATCGCCTCGCGCGCCCAGGTCGCCAGCTGGGTGGCCGAGCAGCAGGCTCGCTGAGCCTGACCCGGACTACGTAGTTCCTCGCATCTGGGTAGTCATCTCCGTACCTCTTCGGATCCCCGCGGCCGGGCTACGTGTGAGCGTTCACACACGCCGTTCCCCACCATCCGAGGACTCCCCTGATGTCCACCCTGACCCTTGCTCCCGCTGTTTCCCCCGTCAGCGACGAGCGGTCTCGTGGCAGCCGAGGGTGGTGGCGGAACGGCGTCATCTACCAGGTGTACGTCCGCAGCTTCCAGGACTCCGACGGGGACGGCGTGGGCGACCTCGGGGGTGTCCGCGCGCGGCTTCCCTACCTGCGCAGCCTCGGGGTCGACGGGATCTGGCTGAACCCGTTCTACGCCTCGCCGCAGCACGACCACGGGTACGACGTCTCCGACCACATGCTGGTCCACCACGAGTACGGCGACCTGGCGGCCTTCGACCGGCTGGTCCGCGACGCCCACCGGTTGGACATCAAGGTCATCGTCGACGTCGTGCCCAACCACTGCTCGATCGAGCACCCGTGGTTCATCGCGGCCGTGCTCGCAGGCCCGGGCAGCCCCGAGCGCCTCCGATTCCACTTCGCCGACGGCACCGGTGAGCACGGCGAGCTGCCTCCCAACAACTGGCGCTCCATCTTCGGCGGGCCGGCCTGGCGCCGGATCAGCGAACCCGACGGCTCGCCCGGGCAGTGGTACCTCCACACGTTCGCCCCCGAGCAGGCCGACTTCAACTGGCGCCACCCGGATGTGTCCGAGCACTTCGAGCAGGTGCTCCGCTTCTGGCTGGACCGCGGTGTGGACGGCCTCCGCATCGACGTGGCCCACGGCCTGCACAAGCGGGACGGGCTGCCGGACCACGAGCTCGCGATCGACGACGAGCTGACCGGCGACCCGGTCAACCCCCACGCCTGGAACCAGCCCGAGGTGCACGACGTCTGGCGCAGCTGGCGAGCCCTCGCCGACGAGTACACCGACCGCACCGGCCGGGAGCGGGTGCTCATCGGCGAGGTGGGAGTGCTGGACGCCGAGGAGCTCGCGTCGTACCAGCGCCCCGACGAGCTGCACCAGAGCTTCTTCTTCGAGTTCCTGCGCGCACCCTGGGGCGCGGAGCCGCTGGCCCGGGTGATCGACCGGGGACTGGGGACGGTCGCCACGCACGACTCGCCCGTGGCCTGGGTCCTCAACAACCACGACATGCCCCGATCCGTGACGCGGTACGCCGGTGGCGCTCCGGGCGTCGCTGCGGGTGATGTCGACCTCGGCCTGGCCCGGGCCCGAGCGGCGGCTCTGCTGATGCTCGCGCTGCCGGGCTCGGTCTACCTCTACCAGGGCGAGGAGCTCGGTCTGCCCGAGGTCACCGACCTGCCCGACCACGTGCTGACGGACCCGATGTTCCACCGCACCGGCGGTGCCCGTCGAGGGCGGGACGGGTGCCGGGTCCCGCTGCCCTGGGCGGCCGGGTCCGACGCGCTCGGCTTCTCCCCATCGGGTGCCCACGCTCCCACGTGGCTGCCGCAGCCGGAGTGGTTCGTGCACTACTCCGCGGATCGTCAGCGCGAGCCCGGCGAGTCCGTGCTCCAGCTCTACCGCGACGCCATCGCCCTGAGGCGCCGCATCCCCGCATTGTCCTCGAGCAGCTTTCGGTGGCTGGCGACCGAGCCGGGCGTGCTCGGGTTCGCCCGCAGCGACGGCTTCGCCTGCCTCGTCAACCTCACTCCCCGTCCGGTGTGCGCGCCGCCGGGGTCGCGGCTGCTCCTGGGCAGCGATCCCGAGGTCGGGGAGAAGCTGCCCCCGGACAGCGCGGCCTGGTTCCTGCTCGAGGAGACGCCATGAGGCATCGGCCGCTGCTGCTCGGCTACATCCGCGCCGACGTCTTCGGGAGCCGCGTCGACGTCTCCCGGTTGGAGGCCAGCCTGCGCGAGTGCGCCGATCGCGAGGACTTCTGCCTCGGCACCGTCTACGTGGAGCAGCGCCACGATCCCGGCGCCTTCCACGCCTTGATGGCCGAGGTGGGCCGCGACGAGACCGTCTGGGGGATCGTCGTCCCGGACCTGCGCCACGTGGGCGCGGTCGAGCAGCTCATCCTGAACAGGCACGAGGCGGGCTCCCGGATGGCCGTCCTCGTGGCCCACGTTCCCCCCGTTCCGGCGGGCCTGGCGCCTTCCAGCCTGCGCGCCAGGTCTGCCGTTCCACCGGTGGGCTGGATGCCGCGCCACGGATGATCAGTCGAGCCCCAGGTCCCGACGCAGCTTCGCGACGTGGCCGGTGGCCTTGACGTTGTACTGGGCGAGCTCGATCGTGCCGTCCTCGTCGATGACGAAGGTCGAGCGGATCACGCCCTCGACCTCCTTGCCGTAGAGCTTCTTGGTGCCGTAGGCCCCGTAGGCCTTGTGCACGGCGAGGTCCTCGTCGGAGAGCAGGGTCAGCGTGAGGGCGTCGCGCTCGCGGAACTTCGCGAGCTTGGCCGGCTTGTCCTTCGAGACGCCGAGGACCTCGTAGCCGGCACCGCGCAGCGAGTCGAGCGACTCCGAGAAGTCGCAGGCCTGCGTGGTGCAGCCGGGCGTCATCGCGGCCGGGTAGAAGTAGAGGATCACCTTCTTGCCGCGCAGGTCGGCGAGGCTCACCTGCTCCTCGGCGTCGTCGGTGAGGGTGAAGTCGGGGGCGGTGTCGCCGGTGGCGAGGCGGTCGGTCATCTCGATCCTGTTCTCTCGGAGGAGGAAGTCCCGCCAATCGATTCGAATCGATTGGCTGTTGCGAATTGCTTGCAATAAGGTCGCGGTGTGCCGGCGCGGTACCGGGGGGTCCGTGCCGGCCACCAGACATCCAAGCAGTCCTCACCCACACGGGAGCAGACATGCACGTGCCTGACGGCTTCCTCGACGCCCCCACGTCGGTCGCGACCGGCGTCGTCGCGGCGGCAGCGGTCGCGGTGTCGCTCCGGGCCGCACGCCGCGAGCTCGACGAGCGTACGGCTCCCATGGCGGGCCTCGTGGCGACCTTCGTCTTCGCCGCGCAGATGATCAACTTCCCGGTCGGCGCGGGCACCAGCGGACACCTGATGGGCGGGGCGCTGGCCGCGGTGCTCGTCGGACCCTGGACGGCGGTGCTGTGCCTGGCGGTCGTGCTGCTGGTGCAGGCCCTGCTGATGGCCGACGGCGGGATCACCGCCCTCGGCACCAACATCACGCTGATCGGCATCGTCACGGTGGTCGTGGGCTGGGCCGTCTTCGTCGTCCTGCGCCGGGTGCTGCCCAGGCGTCTCGACCTGGTCGCGCCCGCCGCGGCCGTCGGCGCCCTGGTCAGCGTGCCGGTCGCGGCGCTGGTCTTCACCGGCCTGTTCGCCGTCGGGGACAACGCGCCGGTCGACCTCGCCGCAGTCGCCATCGCGATGTTCGGCTGGCACACCGTGATCGGCGTCGGCGAGGCGGTGGTGACGGGCCTGGTGGTCGCCAGCGTCGTCGCCGCACGCCCCGACCTCGTGCACGGCGCCCGCCCGCTGATCGCGCAGCGCGAGCTGGTGACCCGCAAGGTCGTCGTCCGATGAGCACCCGCCGCTTCTTCGCCGTCGCCGTCGTCGTGAGCCTGCTCGTCGCGGGCGTCGCGAGCCACTACGCCAGCTCGCACCCCGACGGTCTCGAGCACGTCGCCGAGCAGACCGGCTTCATCGACTCCGCCGAGGACTCCGCGACGGCCGACAGCCCGCTCGCCGACTACGAGACCACCGGCGTCGACGACCCGCGCGTCAGCGGTGGCCTCGCCGGGGTCATCGGCGTCGTGGTGATGCTCGTGCTGAGCACCGGACTCTTCTGGCTCGTACGCCGCCGCGAGCCCGTCGACAGCGGCAGCTGATGGGCGCGGGGCACGGGCACCGGCTCTTCTTCCACGGCCACAGCCCGATCCACCGCGCACCGGCGCACCTCAAGGTGCTGGCGCTGCTGGGATTCATGCTCGTGGTCGTCGCGACCCCGCGCGAGGCGTACGTCGTCTTCGTCGTCGAGGCCCTCGTCCTCCTCGGCGTGGTCGGTGTCTCGCGGGTGCCGATCGGCTACCTGCTGCCGCGGATGGTGGTCGAGGTGCCGTTCGCCGTCTTCGCGGCGCTGATGCCCTTCATCGCCCACGGTCCCCGCACCGAGGTGCTCGGCGTGACCGTCTCCGAGCCGGGGCTCGTCGCCGGCATCGCCCTCCTCGTCAAGGGCAGCATCGGCGTGCTCGCCTCGCTCACGCTCGCGGCCACGACGGAGCCGCAGGACCTGCTCCGCGGTCTCCAGCGGCTGCGCATGCCCGAGCTGGTCGTGCAGGTCATGGGCTTCATGATCCGCTACCTCGACGTGGTCACCGCCGAGCTGGGCCGGATGATGACCGCGCTCCGCTCGCGCGGCTGCGACCCCCGGTCACCGCGACACTGGCCGGTGCTGGCCCGGTCGCTGGGCGCCCTGTTCATCAGGTCCTACGAGCGCGGCGAACGCGTGCACCTGGCGATGCTGTCGCGCGGCTACGACGGGAAGCTCCCATCATGACCCCGCCCGGCTGTCCTGAGGAGCTGAGGGACGAGGTGTCTCGACGGGTCCTCGACGTCCAGGGCCTCGCCTTCGCCTACCCCGACGGCCACCAGGCGCTCTTCGGCGTCGACCTGCACGTCCACCGCGGCGAGCGCGTCGCGCTGCTCGGCCCCAACGGCGCGGGCAAGACCACCCTCGTGCTGCACCTCAACGGCATCCTCACCGCCGGCAAGGGCTCGGTCGCGGTCAGCGGCCTCCCCGTCGCCAAGGAGCACCTCAAGGAGATCCGCCGCCGCGTCGGCATCGTCTTCCAGGACCCCGACGACCAGCTGTTCCTCGGCACGGTCCGCCAGGACGTCGCGTTCGGGCCCGCCAACCTCGGACTCACGGGGGCCGGGCTCGACCGCCGGGTGATGGACGCCCTCGACCGCGTCGGCATGGCGGACTTCGCCGACCGGCCGCCGCACCACCTCTCGTACGGACAGCGCCGTCGCGTGGCCGTCGCCACCGTCCTGGCGATGGAGCCTGAGATCCTCGTCCTCGACGAGCCGTCCTCCAACCTCGACCCGGCCTCGCGGCGCGAGCTCGCGGAGATCCTCCTCAGCCTCGACGTCACCGTCCTGATGGTGACCCACGACCTGCCCTACGCCCTCGAGCTCTGCCCGCGCAGCGTGGTGCTCAGCGAGGGGGTCGTGGTGGCGGACCGTCCGACCTTCGACGTGCTCACCGACGACGCGCTGATGGCCGCCCACAGGTTGGAGCTGCCGTGGGGGTTCGATCCCCGGCGCATTGATAGCCTGCCCCGGTGACCCAGGACATGAGCGCGCTCGAGCGCGAGATCGAGGAGACGCGCCAGCGGCTCGCCTCGACCATCGACCAGCTCGCCCACCGCGCCCACCCGAGGACCATCGTCGGCCGGCAGGTGACGACGGTGAAGTCCCACTTCGTCGAGCTCGACACCGGCACCCCGCGCACCGACAACATCCTCAAGGTCGCCGGCGCGGTCGTCGGGGTCGTGGTCCTCCTCGCCGTCGTCCGCAAGGTCGCGCGCTGAGCGCCGCGTCCGGCACCGGGGGCATGCGGTCCGCCCCGATCAAGATGCTGCACGACCGCCTCCTGGTCGAGGTCGACGAGGAGGCCGGTGAGCGTCGCTCCAGCGGCGGCATCGTCATCCCCGCCACGGCGGCGATGGGGGCGCGGCGGCTGGCCTGGTCGCGGGTCATCGCTGTCGGTCCGCACGCCCGCGCCGTCGAGGTCGGCGACCGGGTGCTCTTCGACCCAGAGGACAAGGCGGAGGTCGAGGTGCACGGCGAGGTCTACGTGGTCATGCGCGAGCGCGACGTCCACGCCGTCGCCGCCGAGCGCCTCGAGGGCGGCTCGACGGGGCTCTACCTGTGAGCGACCTCCCCCCGGCGGAGCGTTGATGGCCTACCTCGTCAAGCAGTCCCACCGGGCGCCCGCGGTCACCGCGCCGGTGCCGGTGGACGACTCGCTCCCGCGTGCGTGCGTGATCGGGGCGGGATCGTCCGGCATCGCCGCCGCCAAGCACCTGCACCAGGCCGGCGTGCCCTTCGACTGCTTCGAGATGGGCAGCGACATCGGGGGCACGTGGGTGCTCGACAACTCCAACGGCCAGTCGGCGTGCTACGACACCCTCGAGATCAACACGTCCTGCCCGCGCATGGCCTACTCCGACTTCCCGATGCCGGAGGACTACCCGCCCTACGCCCGCCACGACCAGGTCGCCGCCTACTTCCAGGCCTACGTCGACCACTTCGGCTTCCGGCACACCATCACCTTCGACACCACCGTCGAGGACGTCTCGCGCGCCGCCGACGGTCGCTGGGACGTCCGGACCAGCGGCCCCGGCGGCACCGAGACCCGGACGTACGACGCGGTGCTCGTCGCCAACGGCCACCACTGGGACCCGCGCTGGCCCGACCCGGCCTACCCCGGCACCTTCGACGGCGAGCAGATCCACGCCCACGACTACCGCTCCGCCGACCAGCTCGCCGGGCGCGACGTCGTTGTGGTAGGCGCCGGCAACTCGGCGATGGACATCGCCGTCGAGTCGTCGTCCACCGCGCGCACGACGACGTGGTCGGTACGTCGCTCCGAGTGGGTGCTGCGCAAGTTCTTCCTCGGCAAGCCGAGCGACCAGGGCCTGCTGCCGCCCGGCTGGGTGCCGTGGTGGGTCACCGCGCTGCGGCTGCGCATCGGCGCGACGGCGGCGGGCAGCATGACGAAGTACGGCCTGCCGGCGCCGACCCACAAGCCCGGTCAGTCGCACCCGGTGCAGTCCGAGCGCATCCGGGAGCGGCTGGCCGCTGGCGCGGTCACCGCGCGCCCGGCCATCGAGCGCCTCGACGGCGACCGGGTGGTCTTCGTCGACGGCACGTCCTCGCCGGCCGACCTCATCGTCTGGGCCACCGGCTACCGCGTCACCTTCCCCTTCCTCGACCCCGCGCTGGTCGCCGCGCGCGACAACGAGCTGCCCCTGTGGAAGCGGGCGGTCCACCCCGACCTGCCGGGGCTCCACTTCCTCGGCCTGCTCCAGCCGCTCGGCGCGGTCATGCCGCTGGCCGAGGCCCAGGCGGCGTGGATCGCCGAGACGCTGTGCGGCGACTACGTGCCACCCGCGGACGGCGACGTACGCCGTCAGATGGCCGCGGAGCACCGGCGCTACCGGCGCCGGTTCTACGACTCACCCCGCCACACGATGGAGGTCGACTTCGACCGCTACCTGTGGGACCTCGCGCGCGAGCGCACGAAAGGACGTGCCCGTGCTTCGTCGTGAGGTCGCAGGCCTCGTGCTGCGCCTCATCCGCTGGAAGGCAGTGGGTGAGGTGCCGCAGCGCGGCGTCCTGGTGGGTGCCCCGCACACGTCCAACTGGGACTGGGTGCTGACCATGCTCCTGGCCTGGAGGTACGGCATCACCATCCGGCTGCTGGTCAAGCAGGAGCTGTTCGTCGGCCCGCTCGGCTGGTTGCTCCGCCGCACCGGCGCCGTGGAGCTGGACCGCAAGAACCCGGCGCGGGCCATCAAGGAGCTGCTCGCCGAGGCCGAGGGCGACGACCCGTGGCTGATCGGCATCGCGGCCGAGGGCACCCGCTCGCGCGGGGAGTACTGGAAGTCGGGGTTCTACCGCATCGCCCGCCAGACCGGACTCCCGATCACGCTCGCATTCCTCGACGCCCCCTCCCGCACCGTCGGCTGGGGCCCGACGTTCCACCCGACCGGTGACGTCAGCGCCGACATGGACGTGCTGCGCGAGTTCTACGCCGACAAGACGGGCTTCAGGCCCGAGGGGTTCACTCCGCCGAGGTTGCGCGAGGAGGGGTGAGCCCCACCCTCCCTCGGGGTGTGACTCGGTGTCGCTCGGCAACCGTGAGGGCTAGGTTGAGGGTTCTACCGAAGGGAGCATGCAATGGTTTTTCTGCTGTGGATCCTCGCCGTCATCCTCGTGGTGTCCGGCATCGTCTCGTTGATCAGGGGTCAGATGCTCTGGGGCATCGTGCTCATCATCGTCGGGCTGCTGGTCGGCCCGGGTGGCGTCAGCCTCTTCACGAAGTAGCACCCTGCGGGAGAAGCACGAAGGGCCGGTCCGAGAGGACCGGCCCTTCGCTTCTGTACGCCATCAGGGACTCGAACCCCGAACCCGCTGATTAAGAGTCAGCTGCTCTGCCAATTGAGCTAATGGCGCAGGCGGTGAAGCGAGTAGAACTCTACCGCCTCGTGATCGGTAGGCGAAATCGAGGTGGCTGGTCAGAGCTCCGCGAGGACGGCCTGTGCGGCGTTGTGCCCGCCGAGGCCCGACACGGCGCCGCCGCGACGTGCGCCGGACCCGCAGAGAAGGACGGCGTCGTGCGCGGTCTGCACGCCCCACTGCTGGGCGGGCGTGTCGAGGCGCGAGCGGTTGGGGGCCCACGGCCACTCCAGGTCGCCGTGGAAGATGTGCCCGCCTGGCATCGCGAGGTCCCGCTCGACGTCCTGCGGGATCTTCGCCTCGATGCAGGGTCGGCCGTCGCCGTCGGTGGCGAGACAGTCCGCGAGCGGCTCGGCCAGGACCGCGTCGATCGAGGCGAGCGCCCGCTGCACGGCGACGTCCTTGGCGCCGGGGTCGGCGTCGAAGAGCCCGGCCGGGGTGTGCAGGCCGAAGTAGGTCAGCGTGTGCGCCGACCCCGCGCGGTCGCCGAGGATCGAGGGGTCGGTGAGGCTGTGGCAGTAGACCTCGCCCGGCACCGGGTCGGGTACCGCACCGGCTGCGGCAGCCGCGTACGCCTGCTCGAGCTGGGAGTAGTCCTCCGCGAGGTGGAGGGTGCCGGCGAACGCGACCGCCGGGTCCGCGCCGGACCTCAGCGCGGGCAGCCGGTCGAGGAGGAAGTTGATCTTGAGCTGGGAGCCGGCCGGCTTGGTGGATGCGTCCTCGCCCTCGCCGAGCAGGATCCGCAGCACCCACGGCGCGACGCCGGAGAGCACCCGCCGCCCGGTGACCGAGTGCTGCCGGGTGCCGTCGTGCCAGGTGACCTCGGCGCCGTCGGGGCCGGGGGTGATCGCGCTGACGCCGGCTCCGGTGACGATCTCGGCGCCGGCCCCGACGGCTGCCTTCGCGAGCGCGTCGGTCACCGCCCCCATGCCGCCGACCGGCACACGCCACTCGCCGGTCGCGTTGCCGACCAGGTGGTAGAGGAAGCAGCGGTTCTGGATCAGCGACGGGTCGTCCATCGAGGCGAAGGTGCCGATCAGCGCGTCGGTGGCGACGACGCCGCGCACCGTGTCGTCGGTGAACCGGTCGCGGATCGCACGCCCGAGCGGCTCCTCGACGACGTCGGTCCAGGTCCGCTGGTCGACCAGGGCGCGCAGGTCGCGCTCGAGCGGCAGCGGCTGCATCAGCGTCGGCGCGACGACCTCGGCGAGGCGACCGACCTCGGCGTAGAACTCCTGCCACGCGGCGTACTCCTCGTCGCCTCCGGTCAGCTCGCGGAACGAGGCCCGCGTCGCGTCCCCCTCGGGGCGCTCCACCAGCAGCCCGCCGGTCCGGTCGCCGCGCGTCCACGGGGTGTAGGACGCGGTGGTGCGGGACGCCAGGCGGACGTCGAGGGCGAGGTCGGCCATCAGCTGCTCGGGCATGAGGCTGACGAGGTAGGAGTAGCGCGAGAGGCGTGCGGGCTGGCCGGCGAACGGCTCGACCGAGACGGCGGCCCCGCCGGTGTGGCCGAGGCGCTCGAGCACGACGACGGAGAGTCCTGCGCGGGCCAGGTAGGCGGCGGCGACGAGGGCGTTGTGCCCGCCGCCGACCACGACGACGTCATAGCTGCTGGTGCCGGAAGTCACCGGGCCAACGTAGACCGTCGGCCGGCAACGCGGAGCAGGGCCCTTCGCCGTCGTTCCGCGGGCCCAAGGACTCTTCGTGCCGGACCGTCGTCGGCGAAAGAGTGGAGGCACACGGACAGTCGAGGAGGACGTCATGACCCAGCAGCACGTCACCAGCAGCGCCCCGCGGATCGTGGTCGGCGTGGGACCCGACGAGGTCGAGTCCGCACTGGCCTTCGCCGCGGACGAGGCACTGCGCGCCGGTTGTGGCCTGCACCTCGTGCACGCGGTCAGCCTGGTCCCGCCCGGCCCCGACCAGGTCCTCCTGCCTGCGATCGACCTCGAGGCGTGGGGCGCGGAGCGCCTCGCAGAGGTCGTCAAGCTGGCCGACGACCTGGTGCAGGGTGCCGTACCCGTCACCCACGAGATCCGCCGCGGCACGGCTGTCGGCGTGCTCGTGGACGTCGGTCGCACCGCACGCATGGTCGTCCTGGAGCACCGGCACCTGTCGCGGCTCTCGCGGATCGTGAACCGTACGGTGGCCGGCGGTGTCGCGGCACACCTGAGGATCCCCGTGGTGGCCGTCCCGGGCGGCTGGCACGCGGACCAGCGCCGGGGCGTGGTCGTCGCCGGCATCGACGTGCCCGGGCGGTCCGAGGAGGTCCTGCGCGCGGCACTGGCCGAGGCGCACGCCCGGGGCGCCCGGCTGCGGGCCGTCCACTCGTGGTCGCTGCCCGGCCCCTACGAGGAGGCGATGCCGGGGGACGAGGCCCGCCGGTGGGCGGACCGCTCGCGCGCCGAGGTGCGCGCCGCCATCGACGCACTGGGCGACCTCTCCGCGGCGATGGAGGCCGACGTGCAGGTCGTCCACGGCCGTGCCGCCGAGGCGCTGGTGAAGGCCTCCTCCGACGCCGAGCTGCTGGTGATCGGGCGCCACGACCCCCTCGTGCCGATCGGGTCGCACGTCGGACCTGTCGCGCGGGCGGTGCTCCGGGAGGCCACCTGCCCGGTGCTGCTGGCCAGCCCGCGACCCCACCGGGCGGTCTACCACCCGTGAGGGTCAGCCGCGGCCGAGCAGTCGGGACAGGAAGCCACCGCCGGAGCCGCCGGCCGCCTTCTCCGCCGCGGTGTGCTGGCCGTTGCACCATTCCTTCGCGGGGACGCCGGCCTTGACCTGGCCGACGTGCTGGCCGCAGCCGGCCCAGGTGGTCTTGCCGCAGGTCTTGCATCGGACTGGTCGGCACATGGTGGAGCTCCTTCTCGGTTGGGTGGGGTCAGACGAGTGCGGGGAGTGCGGTGGCGGCGGTGTACGCCGCGACGGCCAGCACGAGGCCGGTGAGGGCGGCCGAGAGGCGTCGGGTGTCGACGCGGTCGGCGAGACGGGCGCCGGCGACCGCGGCCAGGGCGGCGGCTACGGTGAGGGCGGCCACCAGCGACCAGTCGGGCGCGGGGGTGCTCCCGGCGCGCGCGGCGAGGGCGACGCTGCTGGTGATCGTGATGACCACGAGCGACGTGCCGGCGGCGAGGTCGAGGGGAAGGGTGAGTGCGATCAGCAGCGCCGGCACCACGACGAAGCCGCCGCCGACGCCCAGGAAGCCGGTCAGGAGGCCGACGGCGGTCGCGGTCACGAGGACCTTGAGCGCTCGCGGGCACTGGCACGCGAAGGTGGGGCTGAAGGTGATGATCGGGTCGTCGAGGACGGCGCGACGCGCGCCCCGGTCGGCCGGGCCCGCGTGCCGCGCGCGCCACTGGCGTACGGCGAGCAGGCCGCCGACGACCAGCATCAGCACGGCGAAGGCGGCCAGCAGGACCGGCTCGGGGACCGCGCTCGCCGCACGCGCGCCCGCCACCGCGCCGCCGGTGGCGACGAGGCCGAAGGTGAGGCCGCGCGCCAGGAGCACGTTGCCGGCCCGGTGGGCGGTCACCGCCCCGGCGAGCGAGGTCATCGCCACCACCACCAGTGAACCGGTCGTGGCCTGCGCCGGTCCCTGGCCGAGGGCCACGAGCACGGGGACGGCGAGGATCGAACCGCCGCCGCCGAGCGCGCCCAGGCTGAGCCCGATGAGCGCGCCGGCGACGACGGCGAGGAGGACCTCGGTCACGCGTCGGGCCCGACCACGTGCAGACCGACCTGCTCGGCGTTGTCGAAGGTGTCGTCGATCGCCACGAGCGCACGGCCGGCGGCGTGGAGCATCGAGGCGGCGACCGACGCGCGGTAGCCACCTGCGCAGTGCACCCAGACCTCGCCGGCAGGAACGTCCCCGAGCCGGGCCGTCAGCTCGTGCAGCGGGACGTTGACCGCGCCGTCGATGCGGGCGGCGTCGTGCTCGTCGGCCCGGCGTACGTCGAGGACCACGACCTCGCGGTGGTGGCGCACCTGGGCGAGGTCGGCGAAGGTCGCCGTGGGGAACGAGCTGAGCCCGCGGTCGCTCCAGTCCTCGGGCTTGCCGGTGGCGTGGGCAGCCGGTCGGTCGATGCCGATGCGCACCAGCTCGCGCTGCGCCTCGGCCACGTCCTCGGCACTCTCACCGAGCAGGGTGATCGGCGTGCCCCACGCGACCAGCCACCCGAGGTAGGTCGCGAAGCCGCCGTCGAGGCCGAAGTTGAGCGTGCCGGGGGCGTGGCCCGCGGCGAACGCCGTGCGGTTGCGCAGGTCGACGACCCACTCGCCGGCCTCGATCCGCCGGCGCAGCTCGGTGGCGTCGGCGACGGCCGGGGGAGAGAGGTCGGGCTCCGAGGGACCGGCGGCGTTGGCCGGCGCCATGTGCGCGTAGTAGGCCGGCCAGGGGCCGAGGCCCGCCAGCAGCTCCTCGACGTAGGTCTGCTCGTCCTGGGTCAGGACCGGGTTCGACTGCTTCTCCTGCCCGATGGTCGACGACGTCGCGTCCGACTGGGTGGCCGAGCAGAACGAGCCGAACCCGTGGGTCGGGTAGACCTCCGCCTCGTCGGGCAGCAGGTCGGCGAGCCGGTGGGCCGACGCGTGCTGGTCGTGCACGAGCTCGTGGGTGTGCTCGGGGCCGAGCAGGTCCGGGCGTCCGGTCGCTCCGTAGAGCAGGGAGCCGCCCGAGAAGACGCCGACGCGCTGGTCGCCGTCGAGGCCCGCGTCGGTGAGCAGGTAGGAGAGGTGGGTGAACGTGTGGCCCGGGGTTGCCAGCGTAGTGATGCGCATGCGTCCACCCACCTCGACGACCTGTCCGTCCGCCACGGGGATACGGGAGAAGGACACGTCGTCCTCGCCGTTGACGAGGTACTGGGCACCGGTCCGCTGCGCGAGCGCGAGGCCGCCGGTGACGTAGTCGTTGTGGATGTGCGTCTCGAAGACGTGGGTCAGGCGTACGCCGTGCTCGTCGAGCAGGGCAAGGACGCGGTCGATGTCGCGCTGCGGGTCGACCACGAGCGCCACCTCGCCGTCGTGCACCAGGTAGCTGCGGTCACCGAGGGTGGGGGTGTCGATCACGAGGACGGTCAGGTCGGTCATCACAGACCCACCCCGATCGCGCGGCCGGAGGCGATCCAGGCCTGGGTGCCGCCGGCGACGGACACGGCGTCGAAGCCCTGGGCGACGAGCAGGTCGGTCATCGCCTTCGAGCGGTTGCCCGAGGCGCAGATGACGTGGACCCGGTCGGACCGGTCGAGCTCGTCGAGCCGGGAGGCCAGCTGGCCCATCGGCACCAGCCTGGCTCCGGGGACGTGGCCCTGGGCGTACTCGTCGCGCTCGCGGACGTCGACCGTGATGCCGTCCTCACGCTCCGCGGCGAACTCGTCGAGGGTGATCTCGGGCGTCGGGTGTGACATGCGAATCCTCTCGTGATCGGGTGTTCCGAACCGGTCGAGAAATACCCTATGGGGTATTCGAGGAGAAGGCAAAAACACCCCGGGGGGTATGCTTGCGCCGTGATCACCCCCCACCGAGGAGGACTGATGCAGCTCGACCCCGACGAGATGACGCCCGTCATCAACCGCATCAAGCGAGCGCAGGGGCAGCTCGCCGGCGTGCTCCGCCTGCTCGAGGAGGGCAGGGAGTGCGAGGACGTCGTCATGCAGCTCGCGGCGGTGTCCAAGGCGCTCGACCGCGCCGGCTTTGCCATCGTCGCCTCCGGCCTGCAGCAGTGCCTCCTGGCGGGCGACGGCGAGGTGGACAGCCTCGACGTGAAGAAGATGGAGAAGCTCTTCCTCTCCCTGGCGTGACCTCGGGGTGAGGCGCGCCCCTCGTCCCGGCCGTAGTGTCGATCGGCGAGGGAGAGGAGCTCGCATGAGCACGTGGAGGGAGCGCGTCGACGGCCGGCTCGGCGACCCGATCTGGTGGAACGACGTCCTGCAGCTGGTCAAGACGGTGCTGGCAGCGGTCGCCGCGTGGGTGATCGCGGCGAGCGTGCTGGAGCTGCCACAACCGTTCCTCGCGCCGTGGGCGGCGCTCCTGGTGGTGCACGCCACCGTCTACCGCACGTTCTCCAAGGGCATGCAGCAGGTTGCCGCGACGGTCGTCGCGGTGGTGCTCGCGACCCTCGTGGGTGAGGCGCTCGGCCTCAGCACCTGGGCGATAGCGCTGCTGCTGGTCGTCGCCCTCGTGCTGGGGGCGGTGCCCTGGCTGGGCGCGGAGGCGACCACCATCGCGACGACCGGCCTGGTGGTCCTCACCACCGGGTTCGAGAACGACGTCATGCTCGTCTCACGGCTCTACGACACCGGGATCGGCGTGGCTGTGGGCCTGCTCGTGAACGTGATCGTGTGGCCGCCGCTGCGCAGGCACACCGCCGCCAAGGCGCTCGACCGGATCGACGACGGCATCGGCGAGCTGCTCATCGACATGGCCGGCGGCCTGGGGGAGGGGTGCCAGGAGGAGGACGTCAGCGGGTGGATCGAGCGCACGCGCGACCTCGACGCCGACCTGGACCACGCCTGGGCACTCGTCCGGCAGGCGCAGGAGAGCGCCCGGCTGAACCCGCGCCGCCAGGCGCGGGCGATGCGCAACCCTGAGAAGTGGCACGGGCTGCTCCGACGCATGGAGCAGGCGGTCGCCGAGACCCGCAGCCTCGCGCGCACGCTGGGCGGCCACAGCGCGCACCGCGAGCGCTGGGGTGAGGCCTTCGCCGACCCGTGGATCTCGATGCTCGGCGACGCGGGTCGCGCCACGAGCGCGGCCGACGCGGCGGGGCTCCTCGACGTACGCAGCCGGCTCGAGGTGTTCACCGAGGAGCTCCGCGCCACCGAGCGCTCGCCCGAGTGGCCGGTCTACGGCGCGCTGATCATCAACCTGCGCAACATCGTCGACTCGATGGGCCGCGTCGCCGAGGCCGACCCCATGGGCGGTCCGCCGCTGCCGCTGCGCGTGCCTGTACGCCGGCGGGGGGCCGGCTGACCGACCGGCCGGGAACAATCGAGCCCCCGACCTGACCAGGTCGGGGGCTCGATCCGTCTGGGGTGAGTAACGGGACTTGAACCCGCGACATCCGCCACCACAAGGCGGCGCTCTACCAGCTGAGCTATACCCACCATGACCGCGGCTCGCGCTGCGGACGACGAGAAGTGTAGGGCACTCAGCCCGCGGAGCCGGAATCGGGACCGGTGTCCTCGCCGAGCCCGGTCAGCTGGCCGCCGTGGCGGGCGGCGATCTCCTTCGCGCGGGCGCTGTCAGGACCGGGGTGGGGCACGAAGACGGCCTCGCGGTAGTAGCGGAGCTCCTCGATGCTCTCCTGGATGTCGGCGAGGGCGCGGTGGTTGCCGCGCTTGGTCGGCGCGGCGAAGTAGGCACGGGGGTACCACCGGCGCGAGAGCTCCTTGATCGAGGAGACGTCGACGATGCGGTAGTGCAGGAACGACTCCAGGCCGGGCATGTCGCGGGCCAGGAAGGACCGGTCGGTGGCGACGGTGTTGCCGGCCAGCGGCGGCCGGCTCCCGTCGGGGCAGTGCTCCTTGATGTAGGCGAGCACCTGCTCCTCGGCGTCGGCCAGCGTCGTGCCGGCGGCGAGCTCGTCGAGCAGGCCCGACTTCTCGTGCATCGAGCGGACGAACTCGACCATCTGGTCCAGCGACTCCTGCGACGGCTTGATGATGACGTCGACGCCCTCGCCCAGGACGTTGAGCTCGAAGTCCGTCACGAGGGCCGCCACCTCGATCAGGGCGTCCGCGCCCAGGTCGAGGCCGGTCATCTCGCAGTCGATCCACACCAGTCTGTCGTTCACGACGAGCCACCCTACTGGGGTGTTCTCAGGCTCGACTCAGCCTGACCTCCTAGGGTCTGGGGTGCACGACCTGCAGATGAGCACACCGGACACGAAGGAAGCCTCGATGGCGCAGAAGAAGAGCTCGCACAGGACCGCCGAGGAGAAGGCGGCGACCGCGGCCAAGCGGGAGGCGCGGCGCGCACGCACCGAGCGTGCGCGCGCGGAGGCCGAGGAGCGGCGCAAGAAGGCCAAGCGCAAGGAACAGCTCTCCCGCTACGGCCTGATCGCCGGCGTGCTCGTGCTGGCCCTGGTGGGCTACCTCCTCGTCACCAACCTCGGCTCCGACAAGCCCGACACCCCGCCGGAGGGCGCGACCGACACCTACGGGCTGCTCGTGGGAGAGGCCGACGCCCCCAAGGAGATCGTCATCTACGAGGACTTCCTCTGCCCCTTCTGCGGTCAGCTCGAGCAGACCGTCGGAGACCAGCTCGACGCCGCGGTCGAGGCCGGCGAGGTCAACGTCGAGTACCGGCCGCTGCCGTTCCTGGCCCGTCGCTTCGACTACTCCATGGAGGCGGCCAACGCCTTCGCGGTCGTGCTCGACGAGTCCGGTCCTGAGGTCGCGAAGGAGTTCCACGACATCCTCTTCGAGAACCAGCCGTCGGAGTCCGGCCCCTTCCCGAACGACGACGAGCTGGTCGAGTGGGCCGTCGAGGCCGGTGCGGACGAGGAAGCCGTACGACCGGGGATCGAGGGCCTGGCGTTCGAGGGCTGGGTCGACGCGGCCGGGGACGCGGCGTCCGACGCCGACGTCAGCTCCACCCCGACGGTGCTCGTCGACGGTGAGGTCGTCGAGGGCGAGACGCTCCAGGACATCGCCGCTCAGATGGTCGGCTGACGTCTCTGCGACACTGCCCGGCGTGAGCCTCCAGTCCTTCATCGCCGGCCTGCCCAAGGCCGAGCTGCACGTCCACCACGTCGGGTCGGCGTCGCCGCGGATCGTCTCCGAGCTCGCGGCACGCCACCCCGGCGCCGGCGTCCCCTCCGACCTCGACGAGCTGCGGAGGTTCTTCACCTTCCGCGACTTCGCCCACTTCATCGAGGTCTACCTCGCTGTCGTCGACCTCGTCCGTACGCCCGAGGACGTCCGACTGCTGACCTACGAGGTGGCGCGTGAGATGGCCGAGGGCCAGCACCTCCGGTACGCCGAGCTGACCTGCACGCCCTACACGTCGGTGGTGCGCGGGATACCGATCGAGGCCTACACCGAGGCGATCGAGGACGCGCGGGTGGCGGCCGAGCGCGACTTCGGGCTGGTGCTGCGCTGGATCTACGACATCCCCGGTGAGTCCGGGATCCCGGCCGCCGACGCGACGCTCGAGTACGCGCTCGAGCACCGCACCGATGCACTCGTGGGCTTCGGTCTCGGCGGTCCCGAGATCGGTGTGCCGCGGGCACAGTTCGAGGAGCACTTCACCCGGGCCCGTGCCGCAGGGCTGCGGTCGGTGCCGCACGCCGGCGAGACGACCGGGCCGGAGACGGTCTGGGAGTCGCTGCGGCTGCTCGGCGCCGAGCGGATCGGCCACGGCGTCTCAGCCGCGCAGGACCCCGAGCTGCTCGCCCACCTCGCTGGGAGCGGGGTCGTGCTCGAGGTCTGCCCGACGTCCAACCTCGCCACGCGGGCCGTCGAGCGGATCGAGGAGCACCCGCTCCGCACCTTCGTCGAGGCCGGGGTCGCCGTCACGATCAACTCCGACGACCCGCCGATGTTCGCGACCACCCTCAACCAGGACTACGAGGTGGCCGCCGGCCTGCTCGACCTCGACGAGCGCGGCGTCGCCGACCTCGCCCGCGCCGCCGTCGACGCGTCCTTCGCCCCCGAGGACGTCAAGGCGCGCATCCGTACGGAGATCGACGCCCACGTGACAGCGTGCACGGCGGGCCGCTGAGCGCTGACCGGGGCGAGGGGTCAGGGATCGACCCGGTGCCGATCGGCGCGGTGCGACGGCTTCGGCGTGCTGGTGGGGTCGAGGACTGCCATGACGTACAGGAGTGCGCCGATCCCGGCGAGCACGCCGATCACGGTCAGGAGTGTCGTGCTCATGTCGTAGGACATCGAGTTTCCTCGGTCTTCTCTGGGGTGATCCGGGTCGATCCCAGAGCGGTACCCACGCCGTCGGCGCGCATGAGCGTCGTCCACCCGCAGGGGGGTGCCTGGTGGGCGTAAACGGCAGTCGCACACGTGTCCTAGCCCGTTGGGGTATGACCCGTCGTCCGCCGCCGTGCCTAGCGTCGCGAGCAGGGGGCGGCGCCTGTCGTCCTGCGGGAGGCGTTCGACTCGGAGGAAGAAAATGCCACACATCACACATGCAGCACGGCGGTTCGCCGGAGGATTCGTGATCGCCCTGGCGATGTCCGTCGGACTGGCATCGTTCACCGTCGGCTCGGCATCGGCCGCCGAGACCACGAGCCGCTCGGTCGTCGGGAAGTCCGACGTCGGCAAGATCACGAGCAAGGTGGTGGGCCGCACCTCGGAGGGTGACCGCGTCACCGGCTCGTTCACACCGATCAAGGCCGTCAACCGCGACGGTGTGCTCTACATGAAGGGCTTCCTGGAGGGCCGGATCAAGGACTCCGGGCCGGACACCAGGTTCTCCGGGGTCAAGCTGATCCCGGTCAAGAAGATCAACGGACAGTCGCTCACCGACGGCCGGATGGCGTCCAGCGCGGCCGCCTGCGACATCCTCAACCTGGTGCTGGGCCCCCTGGACCTCAACCTCCTGGGCCTGGAGATCCACCTCCAGCGCGTCGTGCTCGACATCATCGCCGTGCCCGGGGCGGGCAACCTGCTCGGCAACCTGCTCTGCGCCGTCGCGGGGCTCCTCGACGGCGGCCCGCTCGCCGGGCTCCTCGGCCAGCTGCGGACCCTGCTCAACCAGATCCTGGGGCTGCTCAACCTCGGCGTCTGATCGCCGCAGCGGCCCGGGTTCGGGGACGAGTCCTCGAACCCGGGCCGCTGGGCACGTACTCGGCCCCGCTACCTCATACGTGGCGGGGCCTGACCACATCGTGCCGTGGCTCCGCCGCGTGGCCGGGGAGGTGACGGGGCGTGTCGTCCGCGTCTCGGGAGGCCCGGACGGGTCAGGGCTGGGACACCGGGAAGGCGCGGAAGCACGAGGCCATCTGGACGCCGCGTGCCTGCCCGTTCTTGCTCGGAGCCACCCGCAACGTCACCGACTGGCCGTGCTCGGTCGGGCGGAGGTAGTAGCACTCGTCCGTCTCGGGAGAGTAGATGCACATGACGTCCACCTGGGACTTGTCGGTGGCCCTCATGTGTGTGCCGTGGCGATCCGCCCAGACCGAGCGGAAGTGGACCGACAACGTGCCGAGCCGCGCGGACCGGTACTTCACCTGGACGCGATGGAAGCAGCCGTCTCGGTAGGCGACGAGATCGAACTCGGCGTGCTCCGTGGCCGGGAACAGCACGACGAAGCCGTTCTCGACCAGGTCGGCATGCGCTTGGCCGTGCCGAGATCTCCCTTGTCCTTCGTGTGGTGGACCGCCATTCCCGAACCCTAGGAGCAATGCCTCACCGCGCGGCGGCCACATGATTTACTTGTGGATGACCAGCCCCCGTAGCTCAGCTGGATAGAGCGAGTCACTTCTAATGACTGGGCCGCGGGTTCGAATCCTGCCGGGGGCGCGGCGCTTTCGTCCGAGCAGCGACAGGCATCGGGCCCACGAGATCGTGGACCCGATGCCTGTGTGGGGCACCCCGTCCCGTCAGGCAGCGGCCCGCGCGGACTCCTCGGTGCGCGCGCCCTCGTCACGCCACACGCTGCGTCCGCGCGGGGCGTCGTACGCCTCCTGGTCGAGGATCCCCTCGCGCTTGGCGACGATCGTCGGCACCAGCGCCTGGCCGGTGACGTTGACCGCGGTGCGACCCATGTCGAGGATCGGGTCGATCGCGAGCAGCAGCCCGACGCCCTCGAGGGGCAGGCCCAGGGTGGAGAGCGTCAGCGTCAGCATGACCGTGGCGCCGGTGACGCCGGCGGTCGCGGCCGAGCCGATCACGGAGACGAAGGCGATCAGCAGGTAGTCGGTGATCGACAGGTCGAGGCCGAAGAACTGCGCAACGAAGATCGCCGAGATCGCGGGGTAGATCGAGGCGCAGCCGTCCATCTTGGTGGTAGCGCCCAGTGGCACGGCGAAGGAGGCGTACGAGCGCGGCACGCCGAGGTTGCGCTCGGTCACCGACTCGGTCAGCGGCATGGTGCCCACCGACGAGCGCGACACGAAGGCCAGGGAGATGGCCGGCCACGCGCCGGAGAAGAACTGCCGCACGGAGAGGCCGTGGACGCGGAGCAGCGCCGGGTAGACGCCGGCGATCACCAGGGCGAGGCCGGCGTAGATCGCGACGGTGAACATGCCGAGCGAGCCGAGGGCGTCCCAGCCGTAGCTGGCGACGGCGTTGCCGAGCAGGCCGACGGTCGCGATCGGGGCGAGCAGGATGATCCACCACAGGACCTTCTGCACGACCGCGAGCGCGGAGCGTACGAACGCCAGGAACGGCTCGGCGGGCTCACCGACCTTGAGGGTCGCGATGCCGACGGCGATCGAGAGCACCAGGATCTGGAGGACGTTGAACGAGAAGCCGACCGAGCCGTCGCCGTTGTCGTAGCCCTCCAGCCCCAGCACGTTGGCAGGCACGAGGCCGGTGAGGAAGTCGAGCCACGACCCGGTCGACGAGGGGGCTGACGCCGCGTCGGAGGTGACGCTCGCGTGGTCACCCGGCTGCAGGACCAGGCCGAGGACGATGCCGATGACGACGGCGATGAGCGCCGTGATGGCGAACCAGGCGAGCGTGCGCCACGCCAGGCGGGCGGCGCCGGTGACGTCGCGCAGGTTGGCGATCGAGGCGACGATCGCGAGGAACACCAGCGGCGGGACCACCGCGCGCAGGAGCGTCACGAAGGTGCCGCCGACGGTGTCCAGGGTCTCGGTGAGCCAGTTGGGGTCGACCTCGCCTGTCGAGGCGTCGACGCCGTCAGCGCCCATGCTGCGGGCGACGAGGCCGAGCGCGACGCCGACCCCAAGGCCGAGCAGGACCTGGACGCCGAAGGAGGGGAGCTTGAAGCGGGTGGGCTTCTCCTCAGCCGTAAGAGAAGTAGTCATAGTGAAAAAGTAACCTTTCGGTACCGCGCGGTGGCAACCGGGCGGGGACGCAGGACGATTCGGGTCAGTCGACGGTGCGTCCGAGGCGACACAGGGCGCTCTCGGTGCGGGCGAGGTCGACGGCACGGCGCTGCGTCAGCAGGTCTCCGACTGTCACGTTAAGGCACACGACTGGCTCAACCTGTGGCCATCGACACTGATTCCGTGCTTCGGGTCACACGTCAGGAGTCGCCTGACTACAGTGCGCGCATGATGTCCCGCCACGGCGCCCGGTTGGCCGCCCTCCTCGCCCCCGTCGTCCTCCTCCTCCTGCCCACCGCGGCCCACGCTGAGCAGGTGACGATCGACGACGCCGTCGGCGACGCCAAGGCGCTCAACTTCGGCTCCGAGCTGGCCGGGTTCCTGTTCGGGACGGAGTCCGAGGGGCAGCCGCTGTTCCTCGACGCGCCGGCGGAGGCGGCCACCGACATCACCCGCACGACCATCAAGCACGGCAAGCGGGTCACCGTGACCACGCACTTCCGCGACCTGGTCGACACCGCGGAGCACTCCGTCGAGATGCGCGTCATCGTTCCCCGGGGACGGTTCGACCTGTCGGTCGCTCGATCCGCGGACGGGTCCGGGTACGCCCAGCTCGCGCCGCGCATGGTCTTCACCGAGGACGGCGACGTGCGTCCGCGCCCGTGCCGGTCGGTGCGTGGGCGCTACGACGTGGTCGCCGAGACCGTCACGGTGTCGTTCCCCGCGGTGTGCATCGACAAGCCTCGCTGGATCCAGGTCACCTCCGTGGCCAGCCGGATCCAGGTGACCCCGGTCGGCGACGGCTCCGTGAACCTCGCCGGGTGGGCCGACGACGCCTTCCGATCGCGGCTCAGCGAGAACAGCATGGGCCGCAGCCCCAGGGTCCGGCGCGGCTGACACCGACCTCGAACCCGGACGGAGACTTCGCATGTCTCGCTCGACTGCTCACCGGCTGGCCGCCCTCCTCGCCCCCGTCGCCCTGCTGCTGCCCACTGCCGCGCACGCGGAGACGGTGGTCACCGAGGACCCCGCCGGGGACGCTCGGGCGTGGACGTACTTCCAGGAGTTCCAGTTCGTCGAGGCGCCGGAGGAGGCGTCGGTCGACGTCATCCGTACGGCTGCGGCGCTCGGCAAGCGTCGGCTCAGCGTGGCCGTGCACTTCCGCGACCTGGAGGTGCGGCCGCGGCACGAGACGCTGCTGCGGATCTGGACGCCCCGCGACACCTTCGACGTCACCGCCCAGCGTCTGTCAGCGCGTCGCGCGACGGCCTCGCTGGCGCGCCAGCGCGGCGAGGCGTTCGGGTGTCGTGGACTCAGCGTGGGGTACGACGGGGCGGCCGACACCGTGGCCCTCTCGGTGCCCACTCGCTGCATCGGCTCCCCGCGGTGGGTGCGACTCGGGGTCAGGTCCATCGCCTCCCCGGAGGCGGACCCGGAGGCACAGACCATGACGACCTACTTCGCCGACGACGGCCACCGCGGCGGGATCCGGGAGAACAGCATCGGCAAGGGCCCGCGGATCCGTCGCGGCTGACTGCCCGGGCTCAGCGCTCCAGCAGCACCATGACCTCGTAGTGGGTCGTGTGCGGGAACATGTCGAGCACCCGCGCCTCGACGGGCCGCAGCGACGGCACGAGCGCGAGGTCGCGAGCGAGCGACTCGGCGTTGCACGAGGAGTAGACGACGTGCCGTACGCCTGACGCCTCCAGCCAGCCCGCGAGATCGGCGCCGATCCCGCGCCGTGGCGGGTTGACCACGACGAGGTCGGGCGCGTCCGGTGCGGCCAGGGCGTACGCCGTGGCGTCCGCCGCGACGAAGCGCGCGGCCACGCCGAGAGCGGCCGCCGTGACCGTCGCGGCCTCGGTCGCGTCGGCCGACACCTCGACGCCGAGCACCTCGCGACCGGGAGCCGCGAGGTGCAGCGCGAAGCCGCCGACCCCGCAGTAGAGGTCCCACACGGTGCGGACGTCCGGCAGCGCGTCCACCCACGCCCGGCCCTGGTCGTACAGCGCCTCGGCGACGAGGGTGTTGGTCTGGAAGAACGACCGGGGCCCGAGTCGCAGCGTGACCCCGGTGGCGAGGCGCATCGGCAGGGTGGAGTGCTCGGTGAGCACGATCTCGCGCTCGCCCTCGAGCACGGCCTTGTGCTCGGGCTGGACGTTGATCGTCACCACCCGCAGCCCCGGGACCGCCGCCAGCAGCGCGGGCAGGCGGGACCGTACGCGTGCCTCGAGGGCCGTGGACCGCATGACCAGGCGGAGCAGCAGCTCGCCGTCGGGGGACTCGGTGAGCAGGACGTGCTTGAGCTCGCCCGTGCGGGCAGCCACGTCGTACGGCACCAGGCCGGCGTCGCTGCTCCAGTCCGCGATCCGGTCGAGGGCGGCCGTCAGCCCGGGGGAGTGCAGGCCGCAGTCACGCAGGTCGACCCCGGTCAGGTCACGGTCGAGGATGCCGAGCGTGGGAGCGTCGACGGTGCCGCCGACCGCCATCTTGGCCTTGTTGCGGTAGCCGGCCTCCGGGCCGGCCACGGTCGGCAGCCAGAGCGGGGCGTCGACGAGCGACCGGGCGTGCTGCTCCTTGTCGGAGAGCTGGCGCGCGCGCGGCATCTCCAGCAGCGTGCAGGAGCGGCACCGGAAGGCGTCGTAGTGGTGGCAGTCCACCTCAGCGCAGCCGGCCCATCCACTCCTCGACGTCGGCCGAGGTGCGCGGGAGCGCGGCCGAGAGGTTCCGGTTGCCGTCGGCGGTGACGAGGATGTCGTCCTCGATGCGGATGCCGATGCCGCGCAGCTCCTCGGGGACGAGCAGGTCGTCCTCCTGGAAGTAGAGGCCGGGCTCGACCGTGAGCACCATCCCCTCGGCGAGGTCGCCCTTGGGGTAGATGTCCGCCGACGCGCGACCGCAGTCGTGCACGTCCATGCCGAGCATGTGCGAGGTGCCGTGGAGGGTCCAGCGGGCGTAGACCTTCGACTCGGGGTCGAGCGCCTCCTCTGCCGGCACCGGCAGCAGACTCATGTCGGCGAGGCCGTGGGCCAGCACCTCCATCGCCGCGTTGTGGGCGGCGAGGAACGGCACCCCCGGGCGTACGGCGTCGATGCCCGCCTGCTGCGCGGCGTGCACCAGGTCGTAGAGCTCGCGCTGGAGCGGGGTGAACGTGCCGTCGACCGGCAGCGTGCGGGTGACGTCGGCGGTGTAGAGGTTGCGGCCCTCCACCCCCATGTCCAGCAGGACCAGCTTGCCGGGCTCGATCGAGCCGGTGTTGTCGATCCAGTGCAGCGTGGTGGCGTGCGAGCCCCCGGCGCAGATCGAGTCGTAGCCGATGTCGTTGCCCATGGCGCGGGCGCGACGGAAGAAGGTGCCCTCGATCCAGCGCTCGCCGAACTCCAGCACCCGGTCCCACTCGCGTACCGAGTCCTCGAACCCGAGGGTCGTGATGTCGCACGCCTGCTGCAGCTCGCCGACCTCCCAGTCGTCCTTGACGAGCCGCAGCTCGTCGGCGACGCGGGCGAGGTCCTCGTCCTTGGTGATGTCACGGGTCTTGCGATCGTCGTCGAACGACGGCAGGTCCTTGACGTGGCGCACCTCGATGCCGAGCGAGTCGGAGATCTCCTGCGCCGACGGGCGGCGGCCGGCCCACAGCTCGCCGTACTGGCGGTCGCGGAAGAACTCGTCGGTGTCGCGCTCGGAGCGCGGGCGGGCATAGAGGACGGACTCGCCGTCCTCGATCACCAGCACGGCGTCGGACGTCTGGTTGCCGGAGAAGTAGGTGTGCGCGGTGTCCGGGCGGAACCGGTAGTCGGTGTCGTTGGCGCGCACCTTGTAGGTGCCGGCCGGGAGCACCAGGCGGTCCTCGGGAAAGGCCTCGGTCAGCCTCGCGCGGCGCATCGCGGCCAGGTCCGCGACGGGGTGCCGCGGCATGTCGAGCCGGCGGTCGCCCCAGCCCTGGCGCATGAACGCGGCGTAGGCCGCCGGCACGGCCGGATCGTGCGACTCGGCCCCCGGGTGGTTGAGGGGCTCGGTGCTCTCAGGAGTGGTCTGCTCGCTCACGCGGCCACTGTACGACGCGGGCGCCCCGCCGGAGGCCCGGAGGCGTCGCCCCAAGGGGTGCGGCGAGGCGGGTGCGACGTGCCCGCTCCGTTAGGGTCGGGACCATGCAGAGAGGCCGCCGCGACAGTGTCGCCTTCACCGTGGTGGTCGCGGCCCTGGTCCTCCTCGGCGGCGTCGTGATGGCAGCCGTCGTCGCGCTCTCCGGCGCTCCCGGCACGCTCGCCCTCGCGGCGCTGGTGGCGGCCGTCCCCGTCGGGCCGCTGGTCGGCTGCTTCATGTGGCTGGACCGCTACGAGCCCGAGCCGCGCAACCTGCTGGTCGCCGGCCTGCTCTGGGGTGCCTTCGCCGCGACCGGAGCGGCGCTGGTCTTCCAGGGCCTGGGTCTCGTCGGTGGTGCGAGCGAGCGCGACAGCCTCGCCGTCGTCGCCCCGGTCACCGAGGAGCTCACCAAGGGCGCGTTCCTCATGCTGCTGCTGTGGTGGCGCCGCCACGAGCTCGACGGCGTGCTCGACGGCATCGTCTACGCCGGCATGGTGGGCATCGGGTTCGCCTGGACCGAGAACATCCTCTACCTCGCCGCCGCCTACGACGGCACCGACGGCCTCGGCCCCGGTGGCACCACCGCGCTGACCGTCACCTTCGTCCTGAGGTGCCTGATCAGCCCGTTCGCGCACCCGTTCTTCACCGCGTTCATCGGCATCGGGGTCGGCCTCGCCATCGCCTCGCGTCGCGTCGCCGTACGCCTGCTCGCGCCGGTCGTGGGCTTCGTCCTGGCGGCCTTCCTCCACGGTGTGTGGAACTCCTCGACGCTGTCGGGCACGGGGGACTTCCTCGTCGTCTACGGCACGTTGATGTTCCCGGCCTTCCTCGGGGTCGTCGCCTTCGCGGTCTACCGCCGTCGCTCCGAACGCCCCCTCCTCGCCGCGGCCCTGCACGACGCCGCCGAGCGGGGGCTGCTCCCCGCCACCGACATCCCTTGGCTCGTCGACCTGCCCGCCCGCCGGCACGCCCGGCGCTGGGCACGTCAGCAGGGCGGGCAGCAGGCCGAGCGCGGGATGCGCGAGTACCAGGCCGTCGCGATCGAGCTCGGCTACCTCCACCACCGCTACCTGCGCGGGACCGCACCGGACGACTTCTCCGTGCGCGGCCAGGAGCACGTCGAGGAGCTGCGTCGCATCCGTCCCTACATCTCCTTCCCCGGACAGGTGGTACCCACCCGATGAGCGACACCACGGCCATGGTGACGGCCCTCGTACGCCTGCGTGGTGCCCTCCAGGAGGCGCGGCTTCCGCTTGAGCTCCCCGGGGCGGCCGAGCAGCGCGCCTCCCAGGCGGAGATGGTCGACCAGCTCGAGGACTACGTGATCCCGCGGCTGATGACGCTCGACGCCCCGCTGCTCGCGGTCGTCGGCGGGTCCACCGGCGCCGGCAAGTCGACGCTCGTCAACTCCCTCGTGGGGACCCGCGTGACCGCGCCGGGCGTGCTGCGCCCGACGACGCGCTCGCCCGTCCTCGTGCACCACCCCGACGACGCCAGGTGGTTCGGCCAGGACCGGCTGCTGCCCGAGCTCGAGCGCGTCGACCGGCAGACCAACGACCCCGGGGCGCTGCAGCTGGTGCCGTCGCCGGCGATGGCGCCCGGTCTCGCGATCCTCGACGCACCGGACATCGACTCCGTCGAGGAGCAGAACCGCGTCCTCGCCGCCCAGCTCCTCGCGGCCGCCGACCTGTGGCTGTTCGTCACGTCCGCCGCCCGCTATGCCGACCAGGTCCCGTGGGAGTTCCTGCGCAAGGCCGCCGAGCGCTCAGCCGCGGTCGCCATCGTCCTCGATCGCACGCCCCCGGACGCGGTCGACACGATCTCCACCCACCTGGCGCGGATGCTGGCCAGCAGGGGTCTCAAGGACTCGCCGCTGTTCGTGGTCGAGGAGGGCGAGGTGTCCGACGTGGGGCTCCTGCCGGGGTCGGCCATCATGGAGATCCGGCAGTGGCTCAGGGCGCTCGCCGACGACCAGGAGGCGCGCAGCTCCGTGGTCCAGCAGACCCTCGACGGCGCGATCCGCACCCTCGGCCGGCGTACGCACGTCGTCGCCGACGCCGCCACCGAGCAGGTCGACGCCGTGCGCCGGCTCCGCGAGGACGCCAACGACGCCTACGACCGGGCTGTCGTCGCGGTCGGCGAGGCCTCGGCCGACGGCTCGCTGCTGCGCGGGGAGGTGCTCGCCCGCTGGCAGGAGTTCGTCGGCACCGGCGAGCTGCTACGCAGCCTGGAGACCCGCGTCGGCTGGCTGCGCGACCGCGTCGTCAACGCGGTGAAGGGCAAGCCCCAGCAGGCCGAGCGGGTCAGCGTCGCGGTCGAGTCCGGCCTCGAGACGCTGATCCTCGAGCACGCCGAGGCCGCGGCCGAGCGCGCGGAGGCGTCGTGGCGCGGCACCGCTGCCGGCCAGGTCCTGCTGCGTGATGCGGGGGAGGACCTCGGCCGCGCGTCGCGCGACTTCCGGCGCCGTGCCGAGCGGGCCGTGCGGGACTGGCAGTCCGACGTGCTGGAGATGGTCCGTACGGAGGGGGCCGACAAGCGCTCCACCGCGCGCTTCCTCGCCTTCGGTGTCAACGGCCTCTCCGTCGCCCTGATGGTCGTCGTCTTCGCCCACACCGCAGGCGTCACGGGCGCCGAGGCGGGCATCGCGGGCGGGTCCGCGGTGCTCGGCCAGAAGCTCCTCGAGGCCGTCTTCGGCGACCAGGCCGTCCGTTCGCTCGCCGAGCGCGCACGCCTTCAGCTCGAGGCCGCGATGCGCGAGCTGCTCGACGCCGAGCGCCGCCGCTACACCGACCTCCTCGACAGCCTCGGGATCGCTCCGGAGACGCCGGACCGGATGCGGGCCGCCGCCCGCAAGGTCGACGACCTCCGCTATGCCGCAGCGCACACGTCTGCGGTTTCGGACACCGGCGACGCCGCGCCCTAGGGTAAAGGGAGAAGAAGTCCGCCCACAGCCGTGAGGGAGTCATGACGTCGTTGCTCGAAGGGGCCAAGAAGCTGGTCACCAGGAGCTCTGACATCGGCGCTCGCGTCGAGGGTCTCGAGCGAGCCGCCGAGGCTGCCCGGGGCCGCGTCGACGACGCCGTGGTCGACGAGGCGGCGACGGTCGCCGCCCGCGCGGCGGGCCGGCTCAAGCTCTCCGCCGACCACACGGTCGTCGCCCTCGCCGGGGCGACCGGCTCCGGCAAGTCCTCCACCTTCAACGCGCTGAGCGGGCTCGAGCTCGCCGCGGTCGGCGTACGCCGTCCCACCACGTCGTGGGCCACCGCCGTCGTCTGGGGCAAGCACGGCGCCGAGGAGCTGCTGGCGTGGCTGGGCATCCCAGCCCGCCACCAGGTCACCCGCGACTCGATGTTGTCGAAGGCCGACGAGGACGCCGAGATGCGCGGGGTCGTGCTGCTCGACCTGCCCGACCACGACTCGACCGAGGTGTCGCACCACCTCGAGGTCGAGCGCCTCGTGCAGCTCGCCGACATGCTCGTGTGGGTCCTCGACCCGCAGAAGTACGCCGACGCCGCCATCCACGACCGCTTCCTCAAGCCGCTGGCCGGTCACCGCGACGTGATGCTCGTCGTGCTCAACCACATCGACACCGTGCCCGAGGACCGTCGTGCCGGGATGGTGGACGACGTACGCCGCCTCCTCGAGGCCGACGGCCTGGCCGGGGTGCCCGTGGTGCCCGTCAGCGCCCGCTACGGCTGGGGGATCGACGAGCTGCGCGGCCTGGTCGCCCAGCGCGTCGCGGAGAAGAAGGTCACCCGGTCGCGGCTCGAGGCCGACGTGCGGTCCGCCGCGGAGCGGCTCGAGCAGGCCGTCGGCACCGGCAAGGCCCCGACCCTGTCCAAGGAGCGCGTGGCCGCCCTCGACGACGCCTTCGCCGACGCCGCCGGTGTGCCCACCGTCGTCAAGGCCGTCGCCGACTCGACGCGCCTGCGCGCCAACCGTGCCACCGGGTGGCCCGTCACGGCGTGGTTCTCCCGGCTGAAACCCGACCCCCTCAAGCGCCTCCACCTCGACCTCGGCACGGCCGGCAAGGAGCTCACCGGCACCGCCCGCACGTCCGTCCCGAAGGCCACCGGCGTGCAACGCGCCCGGGTCGACACCGAGGTGCGCGCGCTCGCCGACCAGGTCGGCGAGGGGATGGCGCCCGCGTGGGCCGGCGCCGTGCGGGCCGCCTCGGTCTCGCGGCTGCCCGACATCAACGACCGCCTCGACCGTGCCGTCGCCGCCACCGACCTCGGTGCCGCGCGGATCCCGGCCTGGGCCGGCCTGGTGCGCGTCCTCCAGTACGTCCTGATCATCTCGGCCCTGGTCGGTGCGGGCTGGCTGGCCCTGCTCGCCCTCGGGTCGTACGCCCGGCTGCCCGAGCCGCCGACGCCGGAGGTCGGCGCGTTCCCCCTGCCGACGTTGCTGCTCCTCGGGGGGATCGGGCTGGGCCTGCTGCTCGCCCTGGTGTGCCGGTGGCTGGTCGCCGCCACCGCGCGCAAGCGAGCCCGCACGGCCGACAAGCGGCTGCGCGACGCGATCTCCGAGGTCTCCGGCGAGCTCGTCGTCGCCCCGATCGAGGCCGAGCTGGCGTCGTACGCCGCGGTGCGCGAAGGACTCACGGCGGCCCTGCGCTGAAGGCCCTCCTGACGGTTCCGGGCCAGCAGGCGTCCACAGGCGGGTCGTCGGGCTGCTCATCCACAGGGCTCCCGTGCGATCGGGTCCTGCTGTCGGCCGGGTCGCGCAGCCTTGGGTCATCGCGGCGGAGGACCGCCGCCCCACCCGAGGAGCCTTCGATGAACGACACCCAGATCACCCTGACCGGCTGGATCGGCGGCGACGTCACCCTGCGTCAGGTCGCCGGAGGCCGCGCGGTCGCCTCGTTCCGCCTCGCCTGCACCCCCACCCGCTACCGCGACGGCGAGTGGGTCAAGGGCACGACCTCGTGGCACACCGTCAAGGCGTGGAACCGGCTCGCCCGCCACGTCGCGGCCTCGCTCCACAACGGCGACCCGGTGGTGGTGCACGGGCGGCTGGTGGCCGACGTGTGGGAGCGCGACGGCAAGCCGCAGACCTCGTTCGAGGTCGTCGCGTCCTCGGTCGGGCACGACCTGGCCCACGGCACGGCCACTTTCCGCAGGCCCCAGCCCGCAACCGCCGAGCCGGTCGTCGAGTCGGTCGTCGAGTCGGTGGTCGAGCCCGTCCCCGGGCCCGCCCCCGAGCCCCGGGCGGCCTGAGCGCGGCGCGATTGTCGGCGCGGGCACGCTGCCCCGTAGGCTCGCCCGCATGGCTGAGTACGTCTTCACGCTGCGCAATGTGCGCAAGGCCCACGGTGACAAGGTCGTCCTCGACAACGTCACCCTCTCGTTCCTCCACGGCGCCAAGATCGGAGTCGTCGGACCCAACGGCGCGGGCAAGTCCACGCTGTTCAAGATCATGGCGGGGCTCGAGCACGCCAACAACGGCGACGCGATCAAGGACCCCGAGGCCACGGTCGGCATGCTCCAGCAGGAGCCGCCGCTGACCGAGGGCAAGACCGTCCTGGAGAACGTCGAGGAGGCGGTCGCCGAGCTCAAGGGCAAGATGAAGCGCCTCGAGGACGCCTACATGGAGATGGGCGAGCCCGACGCCGACCAGGACGCGCTCATGCAGGAGACCGGCGACCTGCAGACCGAGCTCGACAACGCCAACGCGTGGGACCTCGACAGCCGGCTCGACCAGGCCATGGACGCGCTGCGCTGCCCGCCGCCGGACGTGCTCGTCGACAACCTCTCCGGTGGTGAGCGTCGCCGCGTCGCCCTGTGCAAGCTGCTCCTCGAGCAGCCCGACCTGCTGCTCCTCGACGAGCCCACCAACCACCTCGACGCCGAGTCGGTCCAGTGGCTCGAGGGCCACCTCAAGTCCTATCCCGGCGCCGTCATGGCCATCACCCACGACCGCTACTTCCTCGACAACGTCGCCGAGTGGATCGCCGAGGTCGACCGCGGCCAGATCCACGGCTACGAGGGCAACTACTCGACCTACCTCGAGACCAAGCGCGACCGGCTCAAGGTCGAGGGGCAGAAGGACGCCAAGCGCGCCAAGATGCTCGAGAAGGAGCTGGAGTGGGTCCGCTCCAACGCCAAGGCCCGTCAGACGAAGAGCAGGTCGCGACTCGCGCGCTACGAGGAGATGGCGGCCGAGGCCGACCGGATGCGCAAGATCGACACCTCCGAGATCAACATCCCGGCCGGACCGCGCCTAGGTGACATCGTGCTCGAGGCCGACGACCTCGCGAAGGGCTTCGAGGGCCGCACCCTCATGCACGACGTCTCCTTCAAGCTCCCGCGCGCCGGCATCGTCGGCGTGATCGGCCCCAACGGCGTCGGCAAGACCACCCTCTTCCGCATGATCACCGGCCAGGAGGAGCCCGACGCGGGTGAGCTCAAGGTCGGCCAGACCGTGAAGATCTCCTACGTCGACCAGAGCCGCGGCGGCATCGACCCCAACAAGAACGTCTGGGAGGTCGTCTCCGACGGGCTCGACTTCATCAAGGTCGCCAACTTCGAGATGAACAGCCGCGCCTACGTCGCGTCGTTCGGCTTCAAGGGCCCCGACCAGCAGAAGAAGGCCGGCGTGCTGTCCGGTGGTGAGCGCAACCGCCTCAACCTGGCGCTGACCCTCAAGATGGGCGGCAACATGCTGCTGCTCGACGAGCCCACCAACGACCTCGACGTGGAGACGCTGTCCTCGCTCGAGGACGCGCTGCTCGACTTCCCCGGCTGCGCAGTGGTCACCTCCCACGACCGGTGGTTCCTCGACCGTGTCGCGACCCACATCCTCGCGTGGGAGGGCGACGACCAGGACCCGGCCAAGTGGTTCTGGTTCGAGGGCAACTTCGCGTCCTACGAGGAGAACAAGATCGAGCGCCTCGGCATCGACGCCGCGCGACCGCACCGGGTCACGCACCGCCGCCTCACGCGGGACTAGCTACCTGATCTCCGACTCCGGGTGCCGCGTGACGAGGTGGTCGGAGATCCGGTCGAAGACCCGGCCCACGGCGGCGAAGTCGGCGGCCGGCACCAGGTCGACCACGTTGCGGCGCACGCTCTCGACGTGGCACGGCGCGGCCTTGACCAGCAGCTCGTAGCCGGCCTCGGTCATCGTGGCCACCACGCCACGCCCGTCCTCGGGCGTGGTCCCGCGGGTGACGTACCCCGCCGCCTCCATCCGGGCGACGGTGTGGGTCACCCGGCTGCGCGAGTAGGCCATGGCGTCGGCGAGCTGCGCCATCCGCATCGCCCGGCCGGGGCGCTCGGAGAGCCGCACCAGCACCTCGTACTCGGTCAGCGACATGCCGAACTCGCGGCGCAGGTCGTCGTCGAGACGTTCGAGCAGCAGGGTCATGCCCATCATCAGGGCACGCCAGGAGTGCTGTTCGTCGTCGTCGAGCCAGCGCGGTTCCCCCGTCACGGTCATGGCCACAGCCTAGTGCGGACGAGCCCCTGGGACGGTCAGGAGACGCGCTCGAGGATCATCGCCATGCCCTGGCCGCCGCCGACGCACATGGTGATCAGGCCGGTCGACTTGTCGTGCCAGTCGAGGCTGTTGAGCATCGTGTTCTGCAGCCGGGCGCCGGTCATGCCGAACGGGTGGCCCACCGCGATGGCGCCGCCGTTGACGTTGAGGCGGTCGAGGTCGATGCCGAGGTCCTGGTAGGACGGGACGACCTGGGCGGCGAAGGCCTCGTTGATCTCGACGAGGTCGATGTCGTCGATGGTCATGCCGGCGTACTTCAGCGCGTTCCTCGTCGCCTCGACCGGGCCGAGGCCCATGATCTCCGGCGACAGGCCCGAGACGCCCGTGGAGACGATGCGGGCGAGCGGGGTGAGGCCGAGCTCGGCCGCCTTGGTGTCGGACATGACGACGACCGCTGCTGCGCCGTCGTTGAGCGCGCAGCAGTTGCCGGCCGTGACGACGCCGTCGGGGCGGAAGACCGGGTCCAGGCCGGCGATCGCGTCGTAGGTCACGCCGGCACGCGGGCCGTCGTCCTTGGTCACCACGGTGCCGTCGGGAGTCGTGAACGGGGTGATCTCGCGGTCCCAGAAGCCGTCGGCGATCGCCTTCTCGGCGAGGTTCTGCGACCGCACGGCGAACTCGTCGAGCTCCCTGCGGTCCAGGCCGCGAAGCCGGGCGACGTTCTCGGCCGTCTGGCCCATGGCGATGTAGATGTCGGGGAGCAGGCCGTCCTCGCGCGGGTCGTGCCAGTCCTTGCCGCCCTCGGCGTATTCGTCGGTGCGGGCGCCGGCATCCGCGAAGAGCGGGTTGCGGGTGTCGGGGAGGTGGTCGGAGGTGCCCTTGGCGAACCGGGAGACGGTCTCGACGCCGGCGGAGACGAAGATGTCGCCCTCGCCGGCCTTGATGGCGTGGAAGGCCATCCGGGTGGTCTGCACCGACGACGAGCAGTAGCGGGTGACGGTGGCACCCGGGACCTCGAGGCCGAGGAGCGTGGTCACGACTCGCGCCATGTTGTTGCCGGACTCGCCACCGGGCAGGCCGCAGCCGAGGAGCAGGTCCTCGATCGCAGCGGGGTCGAGCCCGGGGATCTTGTCCAGCGCGGCCTGGACGACGAGGGCCGTGAGGTCGTCGGGGCGGAAGTCCTTCAGCGAGCCCTTGTTGGCCCGGCCGATGGGGGAGCGCGCTGCGGAAACGATCACTGCCTCGGGCATGGGGAACTCCGGTTACTCGTCGGTTGGGGTCTGTCGGCAGACTAGCGCTGCGGTCGTTCAGGCCGGCGCGGGCCCCGGGGCGAGGCCGGTCAGCAGCAGCTCGACGCTCTCGCTGACGAACCGTCGCCGCTCGCGAGCCGGCTGGAGGAGGGAGGCCAGCAGCACGCCGTCGAGGGCGGCGACGAGTGTCTCCGCGGCGGCGGCGCTGTCCTGGCCGGCCTCCTCGTCCGCTGCGGCCATCACCTCGCGCACCCTGGTGACGAGGTCGGCGCGCCACTGCGTGAAACGCTCGGCCAGCCGGTCGTCGCGCGTGGCCGCGACCGTCAGCTCGAGGCGCGCCGCCAGCAGGTCTGGTTGCTCGAGCCAGCGGGAGAACAGGCCGGACACCTCGGCCACGGCGCGCTCATGGTCGCCCGGGCACGATGCCAGCCGGGTGCCCAGCGCCTCCACGTCGTTCGCCAGCCGGTCGGCCACGAAGTCCCCCAGGGCGCCGAGGAGCGCGTCGCGGGTCCGGAAGTAGGCCGACGAGCTCCCCTCCGGCAGGCCGGCCTCGCGGTCGACGGCGCGGTGGGTCAGGCCGCGGTTGCCCGTCCTCGCCAGCACGGTCGTCGCCGCGGACAGGATCTCGCGGCGCCTCGGGGTGAGCCCGTCGGTCCTGGGGGGCACGGCACTCCTGGGGTGGGGTCGGGTGGGCCGGGATGTCGCTCGGGTCACGGTGACGCGCGCCATGCCGCGGCCCCTTGCCTCTTCGGTACGAGAGGGTAGTCTTCTACGTACGTAGAACCTACATCTGTAGAAAGGCATTGCCATGCAGCTCCTCGATCCCACCGCCGTCACCGTCCTGCTCGTCGTCGTCGGCATCGCCGCCCTGGCCGTCGTCGGCCTGCTGGCCGCCTCGCTCGTCGTCGGTGTGCGCAGCACACGTCGCGACCGCCTGGCCCGCCACGAGTCGATCCCCGCCTACTACGGCCGTCTGCACTTCGCGCACTGATCGCCGACCCCGGCCGCATCTGCGACGATCGGGGCGTGCGCCACCTTTACCGCTGCCCGCTGAGGTGGGCCGACCTCGACCTGCTGGGCCACGTCAACAACGTCACCTACGTCGACTACCTCCAGGAGGCGCGGGTCGACATGTTCCGCACCCACGCCCCCGACAGCAGGGCCGAGGACCTCGCCGAGGGCGTGGTGGTCGTCCGGCACGAGGTGACGTACGTGTCCGCGCTGACCTTCGGCTTCGAGCCGGTGGCCATCGAGTGCTGGGTCACCGAGATCCGCGCGGCGAGCTTCACCATGGCCTACGAGGTCTTCGAGGAGGACGAGTCGGGGGAGCGCACCGTGTTCCTCAGCGCGCGCACGGTGCTGACGCCCTACGTCTTCGCCACCGAGCGGCCGCGCCGGCTGCACGAGGAGGAGCGCGAGTCGCTGTCGCGGCTCCTCGAGCCGGACGAGCCCGCCCGTCCGCGCCCGGCGCCCGAGGTCGTCGACGTGCCGGGCGGGCACTACCCGGTCCACGTGCGGTTCAGCGACGTCGACGTCTACGGCCACGTCAACAACGTGAAGTACTTCGAGTACTTCCAGGAGGCGCGGATCCAGCTGATGGTGTCCACCGGCCGCGAGCTCGGCGTGGGCTACCACCTCGTCGTCGCGCAGACGGATGTCGACTACCGGCGTCCGATCCTCTTCCGCGCCGAGCCGTACGACTGCCGTACGTGGGTCTCCCACCTCGGCAGCACGTCGGTGGTCTTCGAGTCCGTGGTGCGCGACGGCGACGAGGTCCTGGCCCGCGCCCGTGTCGTGGGGGTGTGCATCGACAGCGCCACCGGCCGGCCGGCGCCGGTCCCCGACGGGTTCCGCGAGATCGTCGCGGCCGCTACTCCATCGAGTTGACCATGAACTGGGCCGCGTGGGTCACGTAGTCCCAGAAGCGCGCGTCCTGCTCCTCGGTGAGGTCGGCCTCGTCCAGGCCCGCCCGGAAGTGCACCAGCCAGCGCTGGGCGGCGTCGGGCGTGACCCGGAACGGGGCGTGGCGCATCCGCAGCCGCGGGTGCCCGCGCGTGTCGCCGTACGTCGTCGGGCCGCCCCAGTACTGCATGAGGAACAGGGTGAAGCGCTCCTCGGCGGGACCGAGGTCCTGCTCGGGGTACATCGGCCGCAGCAGCTCGTCGTCGGCCACGCCCTCGTAGAAGCGGTGGACGATCGTGCGGATCGTCGCCTCGCCGCCGATCTCGTCGTAGAACGTGGTCGTCACCCGGCCATTGTGTCCGCTGGCCGTTCGCGCGCTCAGGCGGGTCCCTCGGCGCGGGACGGACCTTCCGCGGGAGGAGCGTCGGCAGGCGGGTCGGCAGGGGAGTCCGCGGCGTCGCCGTCGGGCTCCCGCGGGTCGCCGTCGCGCATCCACAGCACGCGCTGCGCGAAGGGGATCTCGATGCCCTCGTGGTCGAAGCGGTACTTGATCCGCTGGCGCATCTCGCGGGCGACCGCCCACTGCTCCAGCGGCGCCGTCTTGAGCGCCACCCGCACGACCACCGAATCCGGACCGAGGTCCTGCACGCCCCACACGGACGGCTCCTCGATGATGCGGCCCTTGAAGTCGTCGTCCTCCCACAGGTCGTGGGCGACGTCGGCCAGCACCGCGCGTACGCGCGCGAGGTCCTCGCCGTAGCCCACGTTGACGTCGAGCACGGTGCGCGCCCAGTTCTGGCTCATGTTGCCGACCCGCAGGATCTCGCCGTTGCGGACGTACCAGACGGTGCCATTGACGTCACGCAGCCGGGTGACGCGCAGGCTGACCGCCTCCACGGTGCCGACGGCCTCGCCGAGGTCGACCTCGTCGCCCACGCCGTACTGGTCCTCGAAGATCATGAAGATGCCGGACAGGAAGTCCTTGACCAGCGCCTGCGAGCCGAACCCGATGGCGACGCCGATGATGCCGGCGCTGGCGATCAGCGGGGCGATGTCGTAGCCGAGCTCCGCGATGAACATGAGCGCGATGACGACCAGCACGATGCCGGTGACGATGCTCTTGAGGAGCGATCCCATGGTCGCCGCGCGCTGGACGCGGCGGGTGTAGCCCGGGTCCTCGCGGAGGTTGAGCGCGGCTCCCATCCGGCCGCCTGAGATGGCGCGGCTGACCCGGTCGGGCAGCACGCCGTGCTCGGCCTTCATGACGATGCGGTCGATCAGCCGGTGGAGCAGCCACCGGACCACGAGTCCGATGAGGATCAGTCCCACGAGGGCCGACGGCTTGCCGACGACCCAGTCCGCGACGTTGGCCAGCTGC
Source organism: Nocardioides eburneiflavus (assembly GCF_004785795.1). Taxonomy (NCBI): domain Bacteria; kingdom Bacillati; phylum Actinomycetota; class Actinomycetes; order Propionibacteriales; family Nocardioidaceae; genus Nocardioides; species Nocardioides eburneiflavus. The sequence goes on along the minus strand of NZ_SRRO01000001.1, from coordinate 4,859,529 downwards.
TGGTTGCCGGTCCAGTCGTAGACCCAGCCGCAGATGTTCTCGTCCGGCCCGCACGTGGACATCAGGTTGGGGGTGGCGGTCTCGCTCCCGGAGACCTCGGTCACGTTGATGATCGGGGTGGCGAGGGGGTGAGGCATGCCCGCCAGTATGGCGATAGCCTTGTAGCCGTGACCACGCACGTCAGCCCTTCCCGCCCGTCCCGCAGCGCGTACGCCCGCTGGGCCGGACGCGCCGTCGTCCTGACCGGTGCCCCTGCGCTGGCCCTGCTGTCCGCGCCGGCCAGCGCCGACGTGCCGGCGGGGTGGGGCGAGCAGACCGAGCACCAGGGCCTCGACGCCCTGCACACCCTCGGCCTCTTCCTCGGTGCGCCACTGCTGCTGGTCGTGCTCATCGCCGTCGCGGTCTACCTGCCGGCCATGATCCGCGGCGACAAGCTGCTCCCCGACCACTCCGCCGGCGAGGCCCAGTGGATCGGCGGCCCCCGCCAGGGTGTCGCCGAGCTCCCCGCCCCCGACGGCGCGGACTCCCGGGCGGGTGGAGCCAGTGGCAGCTGGTGAGCTGAGCGAGACCGACCGTCTTGCCCTCGACAAGGCCATCCGTCTCGCCGAGCAGTCCTGCCGCTTCGAGTTCTCGGTCTACGTCGGGCCGGCGGAGGGTGACGACACCCGCGCCTGGGCGACCCGGCTGCACAACCGGCTCGTGGCCCCCGCGCGCAGCGTGCTGGTGCTCGTCGACCCGCGCCGGCGTGTCGTCGAGGTCGTCACCGGTGGCGACGTGCGCCGGCACCTGACCGACGCCGAGGTCGAGCTGGCGGTGCTGGCGATGTCGTCGGAGTTCGCTGCCGGCAACCTCGCCGCGGGGCTCCAGCGCGGCATCGCGATGCTCGCCGAGCACGCGCGCCCGCAGAACACGCTCCACGCCTGAGCCGACTCGGCGCATCCTGACGCCGAAGTTGCCGCGAGTCGGCGCACCCTGACCTCCAAGCGGTCAGGATGCGCCGACTCGGCGTCGTACGCGCGTCAGGACGCGCCGACTCGCATGTCAGCGGGCGTCGTACCGCTGGGCGGCGAGCGCGCGGGCGATCTCGGCGCGCGCCTCCCCGACGTAGCGCTGCGCCTGCTTGGGGGCAGTGGTGCCGGCGAGCCACTCGTCGAGGCGGGCGAGCGTGGCCTCCGAGCCGAGCGGCCTCGGGAAGCCGTACTCGAGGATCGTCGAGGCCTTGTGGAAGCCCAGGGTGTCGACGAGCGTCTCCGAGGCGGTCAGGAACTTCTCGAGGTAGGGCCCGAGGACGTCCTCCTGGCCGAAGCGGAAGATCGAGAACGCGATCTCGCGCGAGGTCTCGTTGGGGGTGGCCGGGTCGACGAGCGCGGCCCAGGCGGCGGCCTTGGCCTCGGCGGTCGGCTGGGCGGCGCGGGCGGCGGCCGCCTGCTCCTGGCCCGAGATCGTCCTGTCGACCTCGAGCTCGGCGTCGATCTCGGCGTCGCCGAAGCGACCCTGCTTGGCGAGCGCGGTGATGAGCGCCCAGCGCATGTCCTGGTCGATCGCCAGCCCCTCGACGGTGAACGACCCGTCGAGCAGTCCGATGAGGTCGTCGAGCGCGCTGTCGCTGTGCGCGGCGCCGGCGTAGGACCGCGCGAAGGTGAGCTGGTGGTCGCTGCCGGGCTCGGCGGCGAGCAGCAGCTCGCGCAGGCCCGTCTCCCAGCGTGCCTTCAGCTCCGCACGGTGGGCGGGGTCGGAGTAGAAGCTGATCGCCAGTGCAGTGGACGACGGGATCCGCGTCACGGCCCACGCGTCGGTCTCGGCGCCGATGTTGGCGAGCACCAGGTCGGCCCAGTCGCGCGTACGCATCTCGCCGTCGCGGGTCATGTCCCACGCGGCACCCCACACCAGCGCGCGCGGCAGCGAGTCGGCGAAGGTCGACAGGGCGGAGATCGCGGTCGCCATCGAGCGCTCGTCGAGGCGGATCTTGGCGTAGGCGTGGTCCTCGTCGTTGAGCAGCAGCAGCGCGGGCTGCTCGACGCCCACCAGCTCGGGCACCTCGGTGCTGGCGCCCTCGACGTCGATCTCGAGGTAGTCGCGTCGCACCAGGCGACCGTCCACCTCGTCGTAGAGGCCGATGCCGAGGCGGTGGCGACGCAGCGTCGGCCAGTCCTCGTGGGCGGTCTGCTCGACGGAGAACGACGCGTACGCTCCCTCGCCGTCGAGCTCGAATGCCGGCGCGAGCGTGTTGACGCCGGCCGTCTGGAGCCACTCCTGGGCCCAGCCCTGGAGCTCGCGGCCCGACGCCTTCTCGAGCGTGACGAGCAGGTCCTTGAACTCAGGGTTGCCGTACTCCCACTCCTTGAAGTAGGCGCGCAGACCCTCGAGGAACGGCTCGATGCCCACCCACGCGACGAGCTGCTTGAGCACCGAGGCGCCCTTGGCGTAGGTGATCATGTCGAAGTTGACCTCGACGGCGTGCAGGTCGACGTTGTCGGCCGCGATCGGGTGCGTCGAGGGCAGCTGGTCGGCGCGGTAGCCGGTCTGCTTGCGGGCGTTGGCGAATCCGGTCCACGCATCGTCGAACTCGGTGGCGTTGGCCTCGCACCAGTAGCAGGCCCACTCGGCGAACGACTCGTTGAGCCAGAGGTCGTCCCACCACTTCATGGTCACGAGGTCGCCGAACCACATGTGGGCCATCTCGTGGGTGATCACCGAGGCGCGGAACTCGAAGAACGAGCGCGGCTGGCGGCTGCGGGGGAGGTACTCGTCGCGCAGGGTCACGCAGCCGGCGTTCTCCATCGCGCCGGCGTTGTACTCAGGCACGTAGAGCTGGTCGTACTTGCCGAACGGGTAGGGGTAGTCGAACTGCTCCTCGAACCACGCGAAGCTCTGCTTGGTGAGCTTGACCAGCTCGGCCGTGTCCATGTGCTCCTTGAGCGACTGGCGGCAGTAGTGGCCGAGTGGGATCGTGCCGAACTTGCCCTCGTAGGTGTCGAACTCGCCGTGGTACTCGCCGGCGACGATGGCGGTGATGTAGGTCGACATCCGCTTGGTGGTGGGGAATCGCCAGACCGACGCACCGTCACCCGACTCGGTCGGCTCGGGCGTCGCGGCGTTGGAGACCACGACCCAGTGCGACGGCGCGGTGACGTTGAAGGTGAAGACGGCCTTGAGGTCGGGCTGCTCGAAGGTGGTGAAGACCCGGCGGGCGTCGGGAACCTCGAACTGGCTGTAGAGGTAGACCTTGTCGTCGGCGGGGTCGACGAAGCGGTGCAGGCCCTCGCCGGTGTTGGAGTAGGCGCAGTCGGCGGTGACGACGAGCGTGTTGGTCGCCTCGAGGTCGTCGAGCGCGATGCGGCTGTCGGCGTACGCCGTGGCCGGGTCGAGGCTGCGACCGTTGAGGGTGATCTCGCGGACGGTCGGGGCGACCAGGTCGGCGAAGGTGCTGGCGCCGGGCTCACGGCAGGCGAACTCGAGCGTGGTGGTGGAGACGAAGGTGGCCTCGTCGGGGCGGGTGGCTGACGTCAGGTCCAGGTCGACGGTGTACGCCGAGACGTCCAGGAGAGCGGCGCGGGTGGCGGCCTCGTCCCGGGTGAGGTTGGTTCCAGGCATGCGGGCATCCTGCCACCGGGGCTGTGGCCCGGCCCACACCGGTGGGGAATACGTGGCCGAGGCGAGGGATTGTGGTGGACATGGCTACCGCTGACCTCTGGTTCGACCCGCTCTGCCCGTTCGCCTGGATCACCTCGCGCTGGATCCGTGAGGTCGAGCAGGTCCGCGACATCGAGGTGCAGTGGCACGTCATGTCGCTGGCCCACCTCAACAAGGACAAGGACATCCCGGCCGGGTACCGCGAGATGCTCCAGGGCACCGAGAAGCCGGTCCGGGTGGCGATCAGCATCGCCGAGCAGTACGACAACAGGACCCTCGGCGACTGGTACACCGCGATCGGCACGCGCCGCCACAACAACGGCGAGGAGCTGTCGATGGAGACCGCCGCGGCGTCGCTGGCCGACGTGGGCCTGCCGGCCGACCTGATCGAGGCCTGGGACGACGCGTCGCTCGACGACGCCGTCGCCAAGAGCCACCACGAGGGCATGGACCCGGTCGGCGACGACGTCGGCACGCCCACCATCCACATCAACGGGTCGGCGTTCTTCGGCCCGGTGCTGTCGAAGATCCCCCGCGGCGAGGAGGCCGGCGAGCTGTGGGACGGCGCCGTCGCGGTCGCGAAGTTCCCTTACTTCTACGAGCTGAAGCGCTCGCGGACCGGCGACCTCGACTTCAGCTGACGCCGGGGTCGGCCGTGCGCACCGCGCGGTCGGCCAGCTCGGCGCCCGCTGCGTCGTACAGCCCGACGACCGCCGCCCGCTCCACGAGCTGCGCGACCTCCTCGTCGTAGCGCGTCACGGCGGTGACCGAGCCCCCGAACCCGCTGCGCTGCAGCTCCTCGAGCGCGGCGAGGTTGCTGCCGTGGAAGGGCATCGCCAGGAGGACCAGTCGCACGGTGCCCTCGTCCCGGACCCGGGCCCAGAAGAGGGGGTCCGTGGCGTCGCCCTCGACCACGTGGAGCCCCTCGGCCGTCAGGTCTCCGGCCCGCGCGGCGTCGGAGTCGACGCCGGTGACGCGCAGCCCGTATCCCTCGATCAGCCTGCTGCTGGCAGCCCGCCCCAACCGGCCCATCCCGAGCACCAGGGCATCGGCGCGCCGGAGGTCGACAGGTCGTTCCTCGGGATGCAGGCCACGGGGGTCAGGCACGCGCCGCGACGCCGCGGACGACACGGGATCGACGACGGCACTCGTCACCGACGCAACGACGAAGCTCAGCGCGACGGCCGTCGAGACCACGACCAGCCACTCGGGGTCCACGGCGCCGGCGGCGGCTGCCGCCACCACGACGATGAGGGCGAACTCCGAGAAGCTCGCGAGCGAGACCGCAGCGCGGCTGGCCGTCCGTACGCGGAAGCCGCACGCCCCCAGCAGCAGCGCGAAGAGGGCGGCCTTCACCGGCACCAGCGCCACGAGCGCCACGGCCAGCGCGATGCCGGACACGTCGGGCGCGCCATGCAGTCCGACCGACAGGAAGAAGGCGACGAGGAGCAGCTCCTTGACGGAGAAGACGGACTTGGCCACCTCCTCCGCCCGCGGTGAGGGCGCGAGCAGGACGCCGATCGCCAGGGCTCCGAGGTCCCCCTTCAACCCGGCGGCGTCGAACAGGGCGTAGCCCGGGACCAGCGCGAGGGCGACGCCGACGAGCGTGAGCAGCTCGCCGTGGTCGAGCCGGGCGAGCATCCGGCGCACCGGCCACGAGGCAGGCACCAGGACCAGGAGCAGGGGCGCCCACCAACGGGGTCCCTCGCCCTCGACGACCGCCAGCACGGCCACGGCCACCAGGTCCTGCACGACGAGGATCCCGATGGTGGTGCGTCCCGGGAGCGATCGCGTGGCGTTCTGCTCCTCGAGGACCTTGACCGCGACCACCGTGCTGGAGAACGAGAGGGCGAGCGCCACCAGCACCAGGTCGGCGCCCCCGACGTCGGCGAGCAGCCCCACCCCGACGGCTCCAGCGACCGTGAGCAGCGTCAGCACCAGCACGATGCTCATGAGGGCGTGCGCCAGGCTGACGCCGAGCACCTCGCGACGTACCAGCACACGGATGTCGAACTTCAGTCCGATCGCGAACAGGAGCAGCACCACGCCGAGGTCCGCAAGCGCCTCCAGCGCGGGAGTGCCTTCCACGCCCAGCCCGGCGAGCGCGAAGCCCGCGAGCAGGAAGCCGACCATGGGAGGCAGGCGTACGGCATGGGCCAGCAGGCCCCCGGCCGCGGCCGCCGACAGCATGAGCACCAGGTCGATCGACATCCCACCTCCCAGCGGTCGGTCGGCGCCACCCTAGTGGGGACGTACTCCGCGTACCGCCTCGAAACCGGCTAGCGAGGCTCACTACGCTGCACCCATGACTCGTGTCCTGTCCGCCGTCGCCTGGCCGTACACCAATGGCCCGCGCCACATCGGCCACGTCGCCGGTTTCGGCGTGCCCTCCGACGTGTTCAGCCGGTTCATGCGGATGGCGGGCCACGACGTCCTCATGGTGAGCGGCACCGACGAGCACGGCACGCCGATCCTGGTGCTCGCCGACAACGAGGGCGTGCCCGCGCGCGAGCTCGTCGACAAGTACAACCAGGTGATCGTCGACGACCTCTGCGGCCTGGGGCTGTCCTACGACCTCTTCACCCGCACGACCACCGGCAACCACTACGCGGTGGTGCAGGAGATGTTCGAGACCTGCCGCCGCAACGGCTACATGGTCGAGGAGACCACGAAGACCGCGATCAGCCCGTCCACCGGCCGTACGCTCCCGGACCGCTACATCGAGGGCACCTGCCCGATCTGCAAGTACGCCGGCGCTCGGGGCGACCAGTGCGACAACTGCGGCAACCAGCTCGACGCGACCGAGCTGATCGACCCGCGGTCGAAGATCAACGGCGAGGTGCCCGAGTTCATCGACACCCAGCACTGGTTCCTCGACCTGCCCGCGCTCGCCGACGCGCTGGGGGAGTGGCTCGACCAGCGTGAGGCCACCGGCCTGTGGCGGCCCAACGTCATCAAGTTCAGCCAGAACATCCTCAAGGAGATCCGGCCGCGCGCGATGACGCGCGACATCGACTGGGGCATCCCGGTCCCCGGCTGGGAGGACCAGCCCACGAAGCGGCTCTACGTCTGGTTCGACGCCGTCATCGGCTACCTGTCGGCCTCGATCGAGTGGGCCCGGCGACTCGGCGAGCCCGACAAGTGGCGCGAGTGGTGGAACGACGCCGACGCCGAGTCCTACTACTTCATGGGCAAGGACAACATCGTCTTCCACTCGCAGATCTGGCCGGCCGAGCTGCTGGCCTACAACGGCGAGGGCGCCAAGGGTGGCGAGCCCGGCATGTTCGGCACCCTCAGCCTGCCGACCGAGGTGGTCTCCAGCGAGTTCCTCACCTTCGGGGACCTGCAGTTCTCCACCAGCCGGGGCAACGTGATCTACGTCGGGGACTTCCTGGCCCGCTACGGCCCCGACGCGCTGCGCTACTACATCTGCGCCGCCGGCCCGGAGACCTCCGACGCGGCCTTCACCTGGGCCGACTTCGTCACCCGCAACAACTCCGAGCTGGTCGCCGGCTGGGGCAACCTGGTCAACCGCACGGCGACGATGATCGCGAAGAGCTTCGGCGAGATCCCGGCTGCGGGAGCGCTCGAGGAGGTCGACGAGCAGGTGCTCGCGACCGTGCGCGACGGCTTCGACACCGTGGGCGGCCTCGTCGGGAAGCACCGGCTGCGGGCCGCGATCGCCGAGGCGATGCGCGTCGTCGGCGAGGTGAACAAGTACCTCACGCTCACCGAGCCCTACAAGATGAAGGACGAGTCGCAGCGCGAGCGCCTCGGCACCGTCCTCCACGTGGCGGCCCAGTGCGTGAGCGACTGCAACACGCTGCTGTCGCCGTTCCTGCCGCACTCGGCCAACAAGGTGCACGCGGTGCTCGGCGGCGAGGGCGAGCTCATGCCGATGCCGCGCGTCGAGCAGGTCGAGGAGCTCGAGCCCGGCAACGGCGCCGGCCACACGTCGTACTCGATCATCACCGGCGAGTACTCCTCGACGCCCGCGTGGGAGTCGCGCCCGGTCGTCGTCGGGGCGAAGGTCGACAAGCCGACGCCGGTCTTCACCAAGCTCGACCCCTCCGTGGTCGAGGAGGAGCTCGCCCGCGCCGGGGCCTGACTAGGCTCGGCACATGACCGCCGGAAGCACCGCCGAGATGTACCTGCCGCACTTCGTGGTGAAGCAGAAGCTCACCCTGATGGTCAACCGCTACGAGGTCTCCGAGTCCGACGAGGCCGGGAACCCGACGCGGCTGATGGCGCTCGCCGAGCAGAAACGGATGGCCTTCAAGGAGCAGGTCACGTTCTTCTCCGACGGGAGCAGGACGAGACCCGTCTTCGGGTTCAAGGCCCGCAAGAAGCTCGACCTCAACGCCGGCTACGACATCACCGACGAGTCCGGCGCGCAGATCGGGTTCTTCAGGAAGGACTTCGGCGCCTCGCTGCTGCGCTCCACCTTCCACATCGAGGGACCGGGCTACACCGGCACCGGCCAGGAGCGCAGCCAGGTCGTCGGGCTGCTGCGCCGCTTCACGGACCTCGACTTCATCCCGATCCACTTCGACTTCGTCGACTCCGCGGGTAGCCCGCTCTTCTCCGTCGAGCGCAAGATGTCGCTGGGCGACCGCTATCGCGTCACCGTCCCCGACCAGCGGGTCGACTTCCGGGTGGCCGCCGCCGTCGCGGTGGGCCTCGACGCGCTCATGTCCCGCTAGCCCCAGGAGGTCGTCGTGCACATCGCAGTCCTCGGCACCGGCACGGTCGGTCGCACCATCGCCCCACGACTCGCCGAGCTCGGCCACGTCGTACGCCTCGGCACGCGGGACCCGGCCGCGACCCAGGTGCGCGAGGGGTGGAGCGAGCTGCCCGGCGTCGAGCTGCTCACCTTCGCCGAGGCGACGGCGGGTGCGGACCTCGTCGTGCACGCGGGCAACGGCGCGAGTGCGCTCGACCTCCTCGCGCAGGCCGGCGACCTGACCGGCGTCGTGCTCCTCGACATCTCCAACCCGCTCGACTTCTCCGCCGGCTTCCCGCCGACGCTGAGCGTCAAGGACACCGACTCGCTGGGGGAGCAGGTCCAGCGGGCCTTCCCCGACGCGCGGGTGGTCAAGTCGCTCAACACCCTGACGGCCGACCTGATGGCCCACCCCGACCGCCTCCCCGAGCCGACGAGCGTCTTCGTCAGTGGCGACGACGCCGACGCGAAGCGTCTCGTCGCGGGGGTGCTGGCCGAGCTGGGCCACCGCGACGTGATCGACCTCGGCGGCATCGAGACCGCGCGCGGCGTGGAGATGTGGCTGCCGCTGTGGCTGCGCCTGATGGGCTCGCTCGGCACGGCCGAGTTCAACATCAAGGTGGTGCGGGGGACGTGATGTACCCCGAGGTCCGCGCCGCCGTCGCGGCTGACCCGGGCCCCGACCTCCGTGCCCCGGGCTTCGACCTCTCCGCCCACCGCGAGGACGTGCGCCGGTTCAACCTGCGCCAGCCCCGCGAGGACGTCGCCTCGGTCGAGGACGTCGACGCGTACGGCGTGCCGTGCCGGCTCTTCACCCCCACGGACCCGCTGCCGGGGCTGGTCGTGCACGCCCACGGCGGCGGCTTCGTCCTCAACGACGTCGACGTCCACGACGGCATCTGCCGGCGGATGGCCAACCGGGGCCGGCGCGCGGTGCTGAGCGTGGACTACCGTCGCCCGCCCGAGGACCCGTTCCCCGCGGCCCCCGACGACCTGGACACCGTGGTGCGCTGGCTGCGCGACGGCCGGGGGCCCCAGGGGCCGTACGCCGCCCACGGCGACTCCGCCGGCGGCAACCTCGCCCTCGTCGCTGCGCTGCACAACCCGGGCTTCTTCCGCGCGGTCGCGCTGGTCTACCCCTTCCTCGACCCGCGCAACAGCTTCCCGTCGTGGGAGCTGGGGGCGGCGTCGGGCTTCGACCCGTCCGAGGCGACCTGGTACTGGCAGCAGTACGCCCGCAGCGAGGCCGACCTGGACGACCCCGACCTCGCGCCCCTGCTCTCCGACCGGCTGCACACCCTCCCGCCGACCTTCGTGGCCACCGCGGAGGCCGACCCGCTGCGTGACGAGGGCGAGGAGCTCGCGCGGCGCATCGCCGAGGCCGGCGTCGAGAGCGTCGGCATCCGCTGCCTCGGACAGACGCACGGCTTCTGGCGGCACGCGCAGTTCACCGCGTCCGAGCCCCTCGTCCGGCAGGTGGCGGGCTGGCTCGACCAGCACCTGACGACCCCCTGAGCCGATGTCACCGTCGATGACCGTCCACTTCCATCCGGGGTGGTGCTTCGGCGACTCCACCGTGATCGACGCCTTGGCATCCGGGGGCGTCTATCGCACGCAGTGGGAGACCGGCACGTCCAACGGCGGACTGACTGCGCATCCGGACGGAGATCGTTGGCGGCGGGACAGTCGGATGTTCGCGGGGCGCTACGACTCGGCGGCCCCCGCCGATCGGCCGGTGTACGGAGCATGGCACCGCTACGACGACCCCTTCGGGGCGGCGCCACGATTCGGGTCCGCGTACCTCCGGTGCGACCGGCGGTGCCGACCCGGACGACGTTCTGCTGGCCTGACAGCGTCTACGAGCCCGAAGCGTTCGGCGAGCAGGCGCGGCACGGGGGACTGGTGATCGCCAGGGACGTCGACGCACTCGTGATGGATCCCACCGATCGGGAGGAGCATGCCGACGCACTGACTCGCATCGACTGCGCCGTCGAGGTGCATCCCGGCTACCGGGTCCGCGCAGAGAGCATCGACCCGTCCTACCGCGGTCCGGTGACCACGCACAGCCAGTCAAGTGGCTCTGGCACTGCCTGGCCCGGTTCGGGCGGAGATCCGACTGAGGTCGGGACCTACGAGGCCAGCGTGAAGTTGCTGGCGAGCTGCAGCTCGAGTGGTGAGTAGTCGACGCTGCCTGCGCCACCGCCGGGCACCGGCGGCGAGGTGGATCGCAGGATCCGGAGGTGCTCGGTGACCCCGTGGACCTCGTGGAGGCCGGCGTCGCCCGGGTCGGCGACCCAGCAGGTCCAGCCCGGCGATTCCTTGACGTAGTTGCAGCGCTCGCAGAGTCCCTGTCCGTTGGCAGCAGCGGTGCGACCATGGTCCGCGGCGCGGATCACGTGGTCGTGGTGGCGGATCCGCGCGTTGCAGCCGGTCGTGCGGCACAGCCCGTCGTCGCGAAGATCGAGGAACTCGGCGAGCAGTCCGTCGAACCTGCGGCTCGTGGACTCCATCGCGACCAGCGCGCGAGCCGTGGGGGAGACGAAGAGTCGCCGGAGGGTGGCCCTGGCGGCGTGGCTGGCGCGGCGGACCAGGTCGATGCACAGGGCGGCGGGGAGGTGCCCGACCCCCGTGACCCGGCCGGGCTCGGTGCCCACGCCGAAGAGTGACTCCACCGCGATGACGATGTTGACCTGGACCGGCGGGACGCCGTCGACCTCGTCCAGCCCCGTCAACCGGGCGACGAGGGCGTCGGCCCGGACCTGACCCGCGGTCCGGGGATCCCCGGCGGCACGTGCGGCGGCTGCCTCGACGTCGAGGGCGCTGCGTACGGCCGCCAGGGCCTCGAGCGGGAGGACGGCTGTGAGCCGGCCGGTGCCGTCGTCGAGGGCACGGCTGGTCACTCTCCGGTCGGCACGAGCCCGCCGACAACGGCGGGTCTCCGAGTCGGCGGCGTGCGTCAGGCACGACCGGCGCACGGCATCGCGGAGACGAACGTCGCCGAGGCCGGCGAGCCGCGGTGCCAGGTCCTCGTCGACGCGCGAGCGCTGCTCGGGGGCGAGGTGGCCGACCTCGCGCGCGACGGCGAACGCCCGGTCCTCGGTGAGCTCGCCCCGCCGCAGCGCGGCCAGCGTGAGGGGGAGCTGGTCGCGGAGCCGGCGCGAGAGCAGGACCCGCTGCTCGCCGGCGTACGGGCTGGACAGCGTGGCGAGCGCCACCTCGGCACCGACCGACATCGCGCGCGGGGGCGTGTGCCGACGGCTGGCCGGGACGTCCTCGATGTCGGCGGCGTCCGCGAAGGTAGCTGCGACCACGGCCTGCGCCGCTGCCGCCGCGGACTTGATCCGCTCCAGCGCCTCGAGCTGGTCGAGGTGATCGACCGGCAGGGCACCCGGGACCACGTCGGCCAGGAGGTCTGCGAGGGCATGGAGCTCACCCGTCTGGCAGGTGGTGTCAACCGTCTGGCAGGTGGTGTCAACCGTCTCGTCCATCTTCGCTCCTCCGCGGATCGAACAGGTGTTCGATTGTCTCACCTTGGCAGACCTGGGTCAAGGGCGCGAATTCAAACGGCTGATGCAACGAGCCTCTGATTGAGCGCCTGGCCCGGAGTCTGCCACTCGAGTGTCTTGCGGGGGCGGGTGTTCAGCTTCAGGGCCACCCGGTCGCACTCGGCCATGGTGAGGTGACGCAGGTCGGCGCCCTTGGGCCAGTACTGGCGCAGCAGGCCGTTGGTGTTCTCGTTGGTGCCCCGCTGCCATGGCGACTGGGGGTCGCAGAAGTAGATCGGGATCCCAGACTCGATGCTGAACTTGGCGTGCTGAGCCATCTCGGATCCACGGTCCCAGGTGATCGACTTCCGCAGCTCCAACGGCAGGGTCGCGATCATCTCGTTCAACGTCCACCGGGCCTGGTCGGCGCGGTGTTGGCCTGGCAGCGGCGCGAGGAGCACGAACCTCGAGGACCGCTCGACCAGCGTGAGTACCGCCCCCTTGCCGACACCACCGAGCAGCAGATCGCCCTCCCAATGTCCGGGCACGGCCCGATCGTCCGCCTCAGCGGGTCGCTGTGAGATCCGGATGTCATCGGTGATCCCCAGCGTGACCCGCTTCGCGCCGCCGGTCTGGGCCTTGCGGCGCTGCCGGCGGGTGCGCAGGTGCGCGGTCAACTCACGCTTGAGCTCGCCCTTGGTCTGGACGAACAGCGACTGGTAGATCGTCTCGTGCGACACCCGCATCCTCAGATCGCGTGGGAACAACACCGGCAGCATCGCCGCGATCTGCTCAGGCGACCAGTCGTCGCGTAGCAGCCCCCACACCTTCTCCCGCAACGGCGCGTGGTCCAGGCGCCGCGCCTTGGGCCGGCGCGCCTTCCTCGCTGCCTCACGCTGGGACCACTTCGCGGAGTACTTCACCCGATACCCAGCACCACGCCCCCGCGCGGTGCGAGCACGTGGCGACCTGGTCCCGAACGACCCCGCACGCCGCAACTCCCTCGAGATCGTCGAGGGATGCTTGCCCACCAACGCCGCAATCGTGGCCTGTGGCAGGCCCGCCATGTACGCCCGCTCTATCACCAACCGCTGATCCGCGGTCAACCTCACTCCCGGCACGCGCCGCAACCTCTCACTCCACGATCGAGTTGCAACAACCGGTTGAGTTCGCGGGGCGCGAGCCCATCGATCCACCACTGCTGCCGCTCTGCCAAACTCCTCCCATGCGCGTTCACCTCGGCTCCGACCATGCCGGCCTCGACCTGAAGGACCACCTCGTCACCTGGCTGGTCGACCACGGCTACGAGATCGTCGACCACGGTCCCTTCGTCTACGACGCCCTCGACGACTATCCCTGCTTCTGCCTCCGGGCAGCCGAAGGCGTGGCCGCCGACCGTGCCGAGGGCCTGGACAGCCTCGGCGTCGTGATCGGCGGATCGGGCAACGGCGAGCAGATGGCGGCCAACAAGGTCGAGGGCATCCGCTGCGCCCTGGTCTGGTCCGAGGAGACCGCCGTGCTGGCGCGCGAGCACAACGACGCCAACGTCGTCTCCGTCGGGGGCCGGATGCACTCGCTCGACGACATGACCCGCTTCGTCGAGGTGTTCCTGACCACGCCGTTCTCGGGAGACGAGCGCCACGTGCGCCGCATCGGCCAGCTGACGACGTACGACGAGACCCAGGAGCTCCCGCCGCTGCCCGAGTCTGCGCTCCGCGGACCGGATGCCTGAGGGCCACACCCTCCGCAAGCTGGCCGACGACCTCACGGCCGCGTTCGCCGGTCGTGCGGTACGGGTGAGCTCACCGCAGGGACGCTTCGCCGCCGACGCGGAGCAGGTCGACGGCTCGCGGCTCGTCGGTGCCGAGTCCGCGGGCAAGCACCTCTTCGTCGAGCTCGACGGCGAGCGGTTCGTGCACGTCCACCTGGGCCTGATCGGACGCTTCGACGTGCACGTCCTCGACGCGGGCGGGCAGGAGGTGCCGGCCCCGGTCGGAGCCGTACGCCTGCGGCTGGTCACGGTCCCCCAGGTGGGCCGCCAGACGGCGTACGCCGACCTGCGCGGTGCCATCCTGTGCGACCTGGTCGGCCCGGACAAGCGCGAGCAGGTGCTCGCGAGGCTCGGTCCGGACCCGCTCCGCGACGACGCCGATCCTGGTCTGGCCTGGCGGCGGATCTCGAGGAGCCCTCGCGCGATCGGCGACCTGCTGATGGACCAGAAGGTCCTCGCGGGGGTCGGCAACGTCTACCGCGCCGAGGTGCTGTTCCGGCACGGCATCCACCCGCTGCGCCCCGGCGACACGCTCCGCGTCGGCCAGTGGCAGGCGATGTGGGACGACCTCGTCGAGCTCATGGCCGAGGGCGTGCGCACCGGACGCATCGACACCGTGCGTCCCGAGCACACGCCGGAGGCGATGGGCCGCGAGCCCCGTCGCGACGACCACGGGGGCGAGGTGTACGTCTACCGGCGCACCTCGATGCCGTGCCTGGTCTGCACCACTTCCGTGCGCACGAGCGAGCTGGTGGGGCGCAATGTCTTCTGGTGTCCGCGATGCCAGCCGAAGTTCCGCTCGCGGGCCGTACGATCTCCCAGCAAGAGGCCTGGCGCAGCGGGAGGAGCTCGGCCGTGAGTTCTCCATCGCTGGGCACAGCCGTGGGACGGGTCGTCCCACGTGGCTCGCGCGTGCTCACGCTGCTCGTGGCCGCCACGCTGCTCATCGGCGGGGCGATCTGGCTCTTCCCGGTGGACATGCCGCTGGTCACCCTGCTGGTCCCGCTCGTCGTGTCGAGCCTCGTCCTCGGCCCGCGTCAGCTGCCGTGGTTCGTCGTGTTCGTGCTGCTGGTCCTCGCCCTCGTCATCCCCGCCCAGGACCCGATGACCGTCCGCATCGGCCTCACCGTGGTGATCATCTTCGGCCTCGGCTTCATGGTGCTGCTGTCCTCGTTCCGCCGTTCGCGCCTCGGCGTCGCGGGCATCCAGGGCGAGATGATGTTCGTCGACCTGCGGGACCGGATCCTGCGCCAGGGCGGGATCCCGGACCTCCCCGAGGAGTGGTACGCCGCCTCCGAGCTGCGGTCGGCCGGCGGCACCCCGTTCGCGGGGGACTTCGTCGTGGCCTCCCGCGTCGAGGGCCGGCTGGAGGTGGCGGTGGTCGACGTCTCCGGCAAGGGCCAGGGGGCCGGCACCCGCGCGCTGCTGCTGTGCGGGGCGATCGGCGGGCTGCTGAGCGCACTGCCGCCGAGCGAGTTCCTGGCGGGTGCCAACCGGTTCCTGCTCCAGCAGGACTGGGACGAGGGCTTCGCGACCGCGATCCACCTGTCCCTGGACCTGGAGACCGGCCACTACGACATCCGCAGCGCCGGGCACCCGCCCGCCGCGCTGCGTCACGCCGGCTCCGGGCGGTGGGAGGTCCTCGAGTCCGAGGGGCCGATCCTGGGCCTCATCGACGGCGCCGACTTCCCGACCGTCTCGGGCGAGATGCGCCACGGCGACGCCCTGCTGCTCTACACCGACGGCATGGTCGAGACGCGCACCCGCGACATCGCCCTCGGCATCGACCGGATGCTCGGCCAGGCCGAGCGACTCCTGCGGGGCGAGTTCGAGGGCGGGGCGACGCGGCTCGTGGAGGCGCTCGGCTCCCGCAACGACGACCGAGCGCTGCTCCTCGTCCACCGCCGCTGAACCGCGCGAGCCGGTTGCGGCGAGCGCGCGCCGGTGTGGCACCATGACACCGCAACCGGCGGCCACGACGTCGTCGGGACGCGCGCGGATGTAGCTCAATGGTAGAGCCCCAGTCTTCCAAACTGGCTACGCGGGTTCGATTCCCGTCATCCGCTCCAAGCAGGCTCCCGTACCCCCTCTCCGGGGCGCGCGGGGCCGGTTTGGCGGGGCGTAGCGTAGTGGCTAGCGCGCCTGCTTTGGGAGCAGGAGATCGCAGGTTCGAGTCCTGTCGCCCCGACCCACCTGTCCCTCCCGTGTCCTCCTGTCCCAGCCCCCACGGGCGGCTCGGGCGTGATTCGGCGTGTGCCCACGCCGTCGATAGACTCATCGGGTTTGCGGTCGCCGGGCGCGTGCCCCGGCGCTGCCGCACGTCACCCCACGACCATCAGCATCAGGAGACATTTGTGAAGAGCGCCGTCGAGACCTTGAGCCCGACCCGGGCCAAGCTGACCGTCGAGGTGCCCTTCGAGGAGCTCAAGCCGAGCCTCGACGCGGCGTACCAGAAGATCGCGAAGCAGATCAACGTCCCGGGCTTCCGCCGCGGCAAGGTCCCGCCGGCGGTCATCGACCGCCAGGTCGGTCGCGGCCCGGTCCTCGACGAGGCGATCAACGCCGTCGTCCCGCAGCAGTACATGGCTGCCCTGCAGGAGCACGACCTCGAGCCCCTCGCCCAGCCGGAGATCGAGGTGACGAAGTTCGAGGACAACGAGTCCCTCGAGTTCACCGCCGAGGTCGACGTGAAGCCCGACTTCGACCTGCCCTCCTACGACGGCCTCGAGGCCAGCGTGGACGACGTCGAGATCTCCGACGCCGACGTCGACGAGCAGGTCGAGGCGCTCCGTGAGCGCTTCGGCACCCTGGTCCCCGTCGAGCGCGCGGCCGCCGACGGCGACTTCGTCACCATCGACCTGGTCGCGGCCCGTGACGGCGAGACCGTCGAGGGCGGCGAGGTCACCGGCATGTCCTACAAGGTCGGCCGCGGCGGCATGATCGACGGCCTCGACGAGGCGCTCGCGGGCCTGTCCGCCGGCGAGGAGGCGACCTTCGACTCCGAGCTCGTCGGTGGCGACCTGGTCGGCGAGCCGGTCCAGGTGACCGTCAAGGTCTCCGCCGTCCAGGAGCAGCAGCTTCCCGAGTACGACGACGAGTTCGCCCAGCTCGCCTCCGAGTTCGACACCGCCGAGGAGCTCACCGCCGACGTGCGCGAGCGCCTCGGTCGCGGGAAGCGCCTCGAGCAGGCTGCCGCCGCCCGTGACGCGGTCCTCGAGGCCCTCCTCGAGAAGGTCGAGATCCCGCTGCCCGAGGTCATGGTGACCGACGAGCTCAACGCCCGCCGCCAGAACGTCGAGCAGCAGCTCGGCTTCGCCGGCATCACCATGGAGAAGTACCTCGAGGACGAGGGCCAGACCCAGGAGGAGTTCGAGGCCGACCTCGAGCGCCGGGTCCGCGACGCCGTCGCCGCCCAGTTCATCCTCGACAAGATCGCCAAGCAGGAGGAGTTCGGCATCGACCAGGCCGAGCTCTCCGAGCACCTCGTGCGGCGCGCCCAGCAGTCCGGTCAGGACCCGCAGGAGTTCGCCAACCACATGTTCGAGCACAACCACATCCCCGAGCTCGTGCAGGAGATCCTGCGCGGCAAGGCGCTCGCGACGATCGTCGAGGCGGCGACCGTCAAGGACGCCTCCGGCAACGTGGTCGAGCTGAAGAACCTGCGCCCCGACGGCACCATCGGCGAGCCCGTCGACGAGGCGCCCGCGGACGCCGCTGCCGAGGAGACCGGCGAGGACTCCGAGAAGGCCTGACCCCGCAGCAGCACACGACCGGCGTCCACCTCTGGTGGGCGCCGGTCGGCATTTCCAGTCTCAGCCGGCCGGGCTCAGCCGGCCTCGGTGTCCGCCAGCACCTCGAGGGCGTAGCGCGCGATCCCGGCCCGCTGCCTGGCCCAGTGGTCGAGCCCGGCCCGGAAGTCGTCGGTGACCTCGTCCTCGGCGTCGAGCGCGGCCTCCTCCGCGAGCATCTCGAGGGGGAGGCTGGGCAGGCCGTTGAACAGCATCAGGCACACCGCGTGGCTGCGGCGGACCTCGGCCAGGGGGACGTCGAGGCCCTCGTCCGCCAGGCCAGCGCCGTACGCCGCGACACAGGCGGCGGCCCGCTCGGGCAGGTCGCCGACGTCCTGACGTCCGATCTGGATGTCGCCCACGAGGAGCTGGCACAGGTCGAAGCCGACCGGTTGCGGGTGCCAGAAGCCGAAGTCGATGAGGGTGAACCCGGGATCGCCCTCGCGACGCAGGAGGTTGTTGGGGCAGGCGTCACCGTGGGAGGCGAGGTGGCGCGCGGTGGCGAACTCCCGGGCGAGGGCGTCGAGGCGTGCTGCGGCGTCGAGGAGTCCGTCCCGGAGGTCGCCGAAGTGCTGGTCGACGCGCGGGTGCTGCCAGGTGCTGGCGTCCTGCAGGCCGGGCAGCACCGTGAAGGTCAGCCGGCCGGCGACGTAGTCGTCGACATGCCACGGCTGGGGGTCGATGGCAGCCAGCTCCGCGACCCGGGGGCTGGCGGACATACGTCCCAGCAGGCGTGCGGCGCGGACGCTGTCGTCCGCCTCCCACGGGACCGGGTCCGACTCGACGACCTCCATCCAGATGACCGCGGTCTCGTCGGGACGCTCCTCGACGCGGACGGCCCGCGCCATCCCGAGGCCGCTGGGCAGCCGATCCGCCAGGTCGGAGGCGTACACGAGCGGCTCGGCACGCCAGGGGACCGACGACGCCGCCCACTCGCGGAGATGCGGTGGCACCCCGGCGAAGGCGGGGGAGTGGCGCCAGCTGTGCACGTGCTTGACGAACAGCGTGAACTCGCGCGGGCCGTCGCCGGCGTCGGCGTGGCCGCGCACCCACGTGCGTGCGCCGGTGAGGATCGACGGCACGTCGTACGCCACGGGCTCGGCGGTGGAGTCGAGCAGGTCTACGGTGTCGACCCCCCAGAGGTCGGCCACCATCGCGGCCAGCTCGGCGTCGCTCACGTCGTCGGCTCCCAGCACCTCCCGCCGGTCGACCCCCGCGGGCGGCGTGAAAGTTGCTTTCATGATCAGAAAAGGTAAGTTGGTTTCATGACCCGCGTCAAGAGGCGCCCCGCGACCGAGCCCCACCTGCCCATGCTGATGGGGATGGTCTTCGGCCGGCTGCGCGAGCGGCTCGCCGAGCAGGCCCCGGAGCTGCGTCCGTCCCAGCTGCGGGTGCTGGAGTGGCTGCCGCCGGAGGGACTCACGATCAGCGAGCTGGCCGAGTGCGCGGAGATGACCACGCAGGGCTGCGGCCAGTTCGTCCGCCAGCTCGACGCGCTCGGCATGGTGGAGGTCGCGGTCGCCGACCACGACGCCCGCGCCCGGGTCGTACGGATCACCGACCGCGGTCGCACCGCCCTGGCCCGGTCCGCGGCCGTGCTCCGCTCGTGCGACGAGGCCTGGGCCGAGCAGGTGGGTGCCGAGCGGTGGCGCGTGTTCCGCGAGGTGCTCGAGGAGGTCGCGCTCGGCTGAGTGCTCGCGCCGGGCGCATGAATCCGCTGTGGGCGAACAGGGCGGGTTCCCGCGTGGAACTGTCCGTCCTTCCGGCTAGTGTCGCCAGCGTGAACCAGAACTCCAGCCCAGCCCTCTCGCCCGAGATGAACGGCGCCGGTGGGATGTATGGCCTCGACGACCACATCTACCAGCGCCTCCTCCGTGAGCGCATCGTCTTCCTCGGCTCCGAGGTGCGCGACCAGAACGCCAACGCGATCTGCGCGCAGCTCCTCCTGCTGTCCGCGGAGGACCCGGACGCCGACATCTTCCTGCACATCAACAGCCCCGGTGGCTCCGTCGACGCCGGCATGGCGATCTACGACACGATGAACTACATCCCCAACGACGTCGCGACCGTCGGCATGGGCCTGGCGGCCTCGATGGGCCAGTTCCTGCTCTGCGCCGGCACGAAGGGCAAGCGCTACGCCCTGCCCCACGCGCGCATCATGATGCACCAGCCCTCCTCGGGCATGGGCGGCTCGGCCTCGGACATCAAGATCCAGGCCCAGCAGTCGCTCCACATCAAGAAGGTGCTGCTCGACCTGATCGCCGAGCACACCGGCCAGAGCGTCGAGCAGGTCATCGCCGATGCCGACCGTGACCGGTGGTTCACCGCCGACCAGGCAGTCGAGTACGGCCTCGTCGACCAGGTCATCACCAGTGCCCGCGAAGCCGCCGACGAGGGCCGCCCCGCCCGCCAAACCGGTTCGACGCAGAAGGACTGAACATGAACTACTACATCCCCCAGTGGGAAGAGCGCACCTCCTACGGCTTCCGCCGCATCGACCCCTACGCCAAGCTGTTCGAGGAGCGCATCATCTACCTCGGCACGCCGATCAGCGACGACGTGGCCAACGCGGTCATCGCCCAGCTGATGTGCCTGGAGACGATGAACCCCGACACCGACATCAGCATCTACATCAACAGCCCCGGCGGCTCGTTCACCGCGCTGACCGCGATCTACGACACGATGCGCTTCATCAAGCCGGACGTGCAGACCGTGTGCCTGGGCCAGGCGGCCTCCGCGGCGGCGATCCTGCTGGGTGCCGGGGCCAAGGGCAAGCGGATGGCGCTGCCCAACAGCCGCATCCTGATCCACCAGCCCTACACCGAGGGCACGTTCGGCCAGACCTCCGACATCGAGATCCAGGCCAACGAGATCCTGCGCATGCGCGAGCTCCTGGAGCAGATGATCGCCGACTCCAGCGGCAAGAGCATCGACCAGGTCAGCGCCGACATCGAGCGCGACAAGATCCTGACCGCCGAGCAGGCGGTCGAGTACGGCCTGATCGACGCCGTCATCGAGTCGCGCAAGGGCGCCCCCGCCCTCGCCTGAGGGCGCGGGGCGGCTGACCGGAGCTCGACAATGAAGGCCGACGACATCTCGTGTCCGACCCCCTTCGGGGGGCGGCACGGGGTACCGTCGTACGGCTCACTGCAAGACAGCACAGCGCAAGGTGTTGAGTGTCGGGACCCTTTCCCGGCGAGACTGGAGGACACGACTCGTGGCACGTATCGGTGACGGTGGCGACCTGCTCAAGTGCAACTTCTGCGGCAAGAGCCAGAAGCAGGTCAAGAAGCTCATCGCTGGCCCCAACGTCTACATCTGCGATGAGTGCATCGAGCTCTGCAACGAGATCATCGAGGAGGAGCTCGCCGAGGGCACCGAGGTGAGCCTCGAGGAGCTCCCGAAGCCTCGCGAGATCTTCGAGTTCCTCAACTCCTACGTCATCGGCCAGGAGCACGCCAAGAAGTCCCTCGCCGTCGCGGTCTACAACCACTACAAGCGCGTCCAGGCCGGCCTCCAGCCGGTCTCCGGCAAGGCCAAGGACGACGTGGTCGAGGTCGCCAAGTCCAACATCCTCGTCATCGGGCCGACGGGGTGCGGCAAGACCTACCTCGCGCAGACGCTCGCGCGCATGCTCAACGTCCCGTTCGCGATCGCCGACGCCACCGCGCTCACCGAGGCCGGCTACGTCGGCGAGGACGTCGAGAACATCCTCCTCAAGCTCATCCAGGCCGCCGACTACGACGTCAAGAAGGCCGAGACGGGCATCATCTACATCGACGAGATCGACAAGGTGGCCCGCAAGGCGGAGAACCCCTCGATCACGCGCGACGTGTCCGGCGAGGGTGTGCAGCAGGCGCTGCTCAAGATGCTGGAGGGCACCACCGCGTCGGTGCCCCCGCAGGGCGGCCGCAAGCACCCGCACCAGGAGTTCATCCAGATCGACACCACCAACATCCTCTTCATCGTGGGTGGTGCCTTCGCCGGCCTCGAGCAGATCATCGAGCAGCGCGTCGGCAAGAAGTCCCTCGGCTTCACCGCCGAGGTGCGCGGTGCCGCCGAGCGCGAGGCTGACGACCTGCTCGTCCAGGTCCGCCCCGAGGACCTGACCAAGTTCGGCCTGATCCCCGAGTTCATCGGACGCCTGCCGCTGATCGCCAGCGTGAGCAAGCTCGACCGCGAGGCGCTCGTGCAGATCCTCACCGAGCCGCGCAACGCGCTCGTCAAGCAGTACCAGAAGCTCTTCGACCTCGACGGCGTCGAGCTCGAGTTCACCGACGACGCGATCGACGCGATCGCCGAGGCGGCCCTCGAGCGCGGCACCGGTGCTCGCGGAC
Organism: Nocardioides eburneiflavus; assembly: GCF_004785795.1. NCBI lineage: Bacteria > Bacillati > Actinomycetota > Actinomycetes > Propionibacteriales > Nocardioidaceae > Nocardioides > Nocardioides eburneiflavus. The sequence continues at coordinate 4,837,792 of NZ_SRRO01000001.1, read as the reverse complement.
TGCGCGCGATCATCGAGGAGGTCCTCCTCTACGTCATGTACGACGTGCCCTCCCGCGGTGACGTCGCCAAGGTGGTCGTGACCCGCGAGGTCGTCCAGGACGACGTCGCGCCCACCCTGGTCCTCCGCGAGGCAGAGGGCCGGAAGAAGAAGTCCGCCTGACCCACTTGCCCGGTGTGACACTGGCCTGATCTGACCATGGCGGCCTAGTCACTTCGGACTATTCCGGGCCATCGACGTGGGACACGCGTCATGGTCCGGAGAGACTGGCGTCTCGTCTGCATGTGGGAAGGGGACCCGGTGGGGGTTGACCAGAAGCGGCCACTCGTGGGGTTCGCTCTCGTAGCCGTGCTCTGCGCCGTCCTGATGTCGCTGTCGGTGGGCCGCGGCTTCGGCATCGAGGACCTCGTCCAGCCCGCCAGGCCGATCGCCGCGCCCGTCGAACGGCGCCCGGTGGCACCCCCCGTCGAGGAGTCCGACGAGGCTCCCGTCAGCATCCCCGCCGAGTTGAGCGCCCAGCCGTTGGCCGAGGTCGTCGCCTCCCCGGCGCCTGCGCAGGAGCAGGCCGCCGGGGCAGCCCAGCAGGCCACCGAGCAGGCCACTGCTCAGCCCACCCAGCAGACCACGCCCACCGTGTCCTCGGACACCAAGGACGCCGTGAAGGCTGCCCGTACGGCTGAGCGCGAGGCCGCGAAGGCGGCTCGCAAGGCTGAGCGCGAGGCCGCGAAGGCTGCTCGGAAGGCTGAGCGCGAGGCCGCGAAGGCTGCTCGGAAGGCTGAGCGCGAGGCCGCGAAGGCTGCTCGGAAGGCTGAGCGCGAGGCCGCGAAGGCTGTCCGCATGGCCGCGCGTGACGCAGCCAAGGCCGCCGGGCACGCCGGCCAGGGCCACGGCAAGGGTCACGGCAAGGGCTGACCGGTGGTCAGTCCTCGGTGGGCGCCAGCTCTGCGGTGACCCGCAGCTCGGAGGCCGACTCGTCGACGACGAAGTCGAGGTCGCCGACGATGGTGCCCACGGCGCGGAGGTCGTCCTGCGCCTGCTGGGCAGCCTCGAGGAGCGTGGCCGGGCCGGTGATCTCGACGCGCGAGAGGGGCGCGCGCATCTTGGCCTTCGCCTGCGACTTGGCGCCTCGGATGCCGGTGAGGGCGGCGGCCACGGCGTCGAGCACCAGCGGCTGCGAGGCGGCCGCGGAGCCGAGGTCGGCGGCGGTCGGCCAGGCGGCGTGGTGGATCGAGCCGTCCTGCCACCACGACCACACCTCCTCGGTCGCGTACGGCAGGAACGGGGCGAGCAGCCGCAGCTGGACGTGGAGCGCGATCGCCAGCGTGGCGCGGGCCGAGTCCGTGCCCTGGCCCCCCTCGGAGTCGTACGCACGCTCCTTGACGAGCTCGAGGTAGTCGTCGCAGAACTCCCAGAAGAACTTCTCGGTGACCTCGAGCGCGGTCGTGTAGTCGTAGGCGTCGAACGCCTCGGTGGCCCTGCGGACGACGACCTCGAGCCGACCGAGCAGCGCGCAGTCGACCGGGGCGCTGACCGCGGCCGGGCTGAGCTCGGTGGCGCCCACGTTGCCGAGGACGAACTTCGAGGCGTTGAGGACCTTCATCGCGAGCCGGCGGCCGACCTTCATCTGCGACTCGTCGAAGGGCGAGTCCATGCCCGGGCGGCCGATGGCGGCGCGCCAGCGCACCGCGTCGGCGCCGTACTTGTCGAGGATGTCGGTGGGGACCACGACGTTGCCCTTGGACTTCGACATCTTCTTGCGGTCGGGGTCGACGATGAAGCCCGAGATCATCGCGTGCGACCACGGGACGACCTGGTGCTCGAAGTCGGCGCGGACGACGCGGGAGAACAGCCAGGTGCGGATGATGTCGTGTGCCTGGGTGGCGAGGTCGTAGGGGAAGACCCGCGAGAACAGGTCGTCGTCGACCTCCCACATGCCCGCGATCTGCGGGGTCAGCGAGGACGTCGCCCAGGTGTCCATCACGTCGGGGTCGCCGACGAAGCCGCCGGGCTTGCCGCGCTGGTCCTCGTCGTAGCCGTGGGGTGCCTCCGTCGACGGGTCGACCGGGAGCTGGTCCTCGGTGGGCAGCAGCGGGTGATCGTGGTCGGGCTCGCCGTCGGCGTCGAGCGGGTACCAGACGGGGAACGGGATGCCGAAGAACCGCTGGCGCGAGATCAGCCAGTCGCCGTTGAGGCCGCCGACCCAGTTGTCGTAGCGGTGCTTCATGTGGGCGGGGATCCAGGTGACCTCCTCGCCGCGGACCAGCATCTCCTTGCGCAGCGCCGCGTCACGGCCGCCGTTGCGGATGTACCACTGGCGGGTCGCGATGATCTCGAGCGGCTTGTCGCCCTTCTCGTAGAAGTTCGCCATCCGCTGGGTGGCCTTGGGCTCGCCGTCGAGGTCGCCGGACTCCCGCAGCAGGCCCACGATCGCCTCGCGCGCGCTGAACGTCGTCTTGCCGGCCATCTCGGCGTACGCCGCGGCGGCGGGCTCGGCAGCGAGCCACTCGGGCGTCTCGCGGGTGAGTCGGCCGTCGCGGCCGACGACCGTACGGATCGGCAGGTCGAGCTCGCGCCACCACATGACGTCGGTGAGGTCACCGAACGTGCAGCACATCGCGATGCCGGCGCCCTTGTCGGGCTCCGCGGCCGGGTGGGCGAGGACCGGGATCTCGACGCCGAAGACCGGCGAGGTCACCGTGGTGCCGAGGAGGTCCTGGTAGCGCTCGTCGTCCGGGTGGGCGATCAGCGCGACGACGCTCGGGATCAGCTCCGGGCGCGTGGTCTCGATGTGGATCGGGCGGCCGGAGGCCTCGTCGGTCGGAACAGTGTGGAACGCGACACGGTGGTAGGCGCCGGGGTAGTCGCGGGCCTCGAGCTCGGCCTGGGCGACCGCGGTCTGGAAGGTGACGTCCCAGAGCGTCGGCGCCTCGGAGAGGTACGCCTCGCCGCGGGCGTAGTTGCGCAGGAACGCGCGCTGGCTGACGGTGCGCGAGTGGTCACCGATCGTCGTGTAGGTCGGGTTCCACTGGACCGACAGGCCGAGCTGGCGCCAGAGCGCCTCGAACGCCTTCTCGTCCTCCACGACGAGCTGCTCGCACAGCTCGATGAAGTTGGGGCGGCTGACCGGGACCTGCTTCTTCGGGTCGGGCTTCTCCGGCGGGGTGAAGTCGGCGTCGTAGGGCAGGGTCGGGTCGCAGCGGACGCCGAAGTAGTTCTGCACGCGCCGCTCGGTCGGCAGGCCGTTGTCGTCCCAGCCGATCGGGTAGAACACCGCCTTGCCCTGCATCCGCTGGTAGCGCGCGATCAGGTCGGTGTGGCTGTAGGAGTAGACGTGGCCGACGTGCAGCGAGCCGCTCACGGTCGGCGGGGGAGTGTCGATCGAGTAGACGTTCTCCCGCGGCTGCGTGCGGTCGAAGGCGTAGGTGTCGTTGTCGGCCCACGCGCGCGACCACTTGTCCTCCAGACCCTCGAGCGCCGGACGCTCCGGTACGACGACGGCACGCTGGTCGGTGCTCGCTGTCGTCGGACCACTGTCCGGTGCCTGGGTGCTGGGGTTCTCAGTCATGCGCTGAGTCTATTGACGGGCCTCCGGCCTGCGAAAACGAGTATCACGACGGATGGCCGGGTCGTAGCGTCGCGCCATGGAGCTGGAGTTCTTCGACACCCCGCAGCCGTTCCTCGCCGCGGCGGGCGACCTGCTCGCCGCCGACCCCGTGCTCGGCAGCGTCATCGCCAGCGTGAGCGAGCGGACCGCCCGGGAGCTGGCCGACGGCCACGACTCGTGGGCCGGGGTCGGCGCGCCGTTCGAGCGCTGGTGGCTCGTCGTGCGCGACGACGCCGGCGAGGTCGTCAGTGCGGTCATGCGGACCGCGCCGTTCAAGCCGTTCCCCACCTTCTCCGTGCCGATGCCGGACGACGCGGCCCGCGCGCTCGCAGCCGCCCTGCACGAGCGGGGCGAGCACCTGGGCGGGGCCAACGGTGCCCTGCCGGGCGCGGAGGTGCTGGCCCGGACGACCGCGGAGCTGAGCGGCGGGGAGCTCCTCGTCGACAAGGGCACGCGGTTGTGGGAGGCGACCTCCGTCGAGGTGCCCGACGCGCCCGTGGGTCGGCTGCGGCTCGCGACGGAGGACGACGCCGAGCTGGTGCTCGCGTGGTTCACGGCGTTCCACGAGGAGGCCGACGAGCAGGCGGGGCGCGAGCCCGACCCGACCTCTGGCGAGCACAACACGCTCGACAGCGTGCTGGTCCGCATCCGCGAGGGCGTCGAGTGGCTGTGGGAGCTGCCCGACGGGACGGTCGCCCACCTGAGCGGCGCCGGCCTGCCGTCGTACGGCGTCTCCAGGATCGGTCCCGTCTACACGCCTCGCGAGCACCGCGGACGCGGCATCGCGTCGTACGTCGTGGGTGAGCTCACCAGGCGCGGGCTCGCGGCCGGGCACCGGATGTGCCTGTTCACCGACCGGGCCAACCCGACGTCGAACAAGATCTACGCCCGGCTCGGCTACGAGCCGGTGGTCGACATGGCCGAGCACCTCGTCAGGCTCCCGGCGACGCCCTAGTCTCGGCGGATGCGGCCCCTCACGGTCACCAGCCTGGTCACCAGCCTGGCCCTCACCCTGTCCCTCGTGGTCGCGGCCACGGCGTCGTCGCCGGTGCTGGCGGGCGTCGTGCCCGAGCGCGAGCGGCGTGCCCCGGTGCACGCCGTGGGCGGGTGCGAGCTCTTCCCGCCCGACAACCCGTGGAACCGCCGCGTCGACTCCCGCCCCGTGTGGCGGCACTCGGCGGCGATCGTCGGGCGGCAGGCCGCCGGGCACGACCTGCACCTCGACCTCGGCACGACGGAGGAGTACTACGGCATCCCGGTCAACGTCGTCGACGAGGACCAGCCGTTGCTGCCGCTGCAGTTCGGGGTCGACGGGGAGGACTACCGCAGCGAGAGCGACCGCGGTCGGGTGTGGATCCCGGCCGATGCCGCCATCGAGGGCGGCAGCACCCGCGACCCCGACCCGGACGAGGGTGATCGCCACGTCATCACGGTCCGTCGCGGCACGTGCGACCTCGTCGAGCTGTACGCCGCCGAGCGGGTGCGGGACGCCTCCGGCGACGTCGTGGCGTGGCGCGCCGCGTCCGCGGCCCGGTGGGACCTGTCCTCCAACCGCCTGCGCCCGGCGGGCTGGACCTCCGCCGACGCGGCCGGTCTGCCGATCCTGCCCGGCCTCCTGTCGTGGGACGAGGCGGCCTCCGGGCGGATCACGCACGCGCTGCGCTTCACGCTCCCGACCGCGCGGCACGCGTACACGTGGCCGGCCCGCCACTGCGGTCCGAGCGGCAACACCGCGCGGGACCTGCCGGCGTACGGCATGCGGTTCCGGCTGCGGGCGTCGTTCCCCGCCCGGCGCTACACCGGTGTCGCCCGGACCATCGTGGTGGCGATGAAGAGGTACGGACTCGTCTACGCCGACCAGGGCTCGTCGATGTACGTCACCGGGACGGCCGACCCGCGCTGGGCCGACGCCCTGGAGCAGCTCCGCGAGCGCCCCCTCGACGGGAAGGCGCTGGAGGTCGTGAAGCCGTGGCGGCGGACCGTCCGCTGCTGAGCACCCCGCTGGTTGAGCAGCGAGCGCAGCGAGCGTGTCGAAACCGAGGCCCATAGACTCGTGGCGCCATGACTGACGCCTTCCCTGACCCGCAGGACGCCCCCCGCCTCGCCGAGACCTACGCAGAGGTCGAGGACGCCCTGCTGTCGCGCTGGCCGGAGACCAAGCTCGAGCCGAGCCTGGACCGGATCGAGGCGTTCACGGAGCTCCTCGGCGAGCCGCAGCGCTCCTTCCGCTCGGTGCACCTGACCGGAACCAACGGCAAGACCAGCACCAGCCGGATGATCGAGACGCTCCTGCGGGCCCTCGACCTGCGCACCGGCCGGTTCACCTCCCCGCACCTCGAGCGGATGAGCGAGCGGATCAGTGTCGACGGCGAGCCGCTCGACGACGAGGCGTTCGTTCGGGCCTTCAACGACGTGGCCCGCTACACCCACCTCGTCGACTCGGAGCAGGAGCACCCGCTCAGCTTCTTCGAGACCATCGTCGGCATGGCGTACGCCGCGTTCGCCGACGCGCCCGTCGACGTGGCCGTCGTCGAGGTCGGCATGGGCGGCAGCTGGGACGCCACCAACGTCATCGACGCCGACGTCGCCGTGGTCCTGCCGATCGCCGTCGACCACGCCAAGTACCTCGGCGAGGACCCGGCCACCATCGCGGTGGAGAAGGCCGGGATCATCAAGCCCGGCTCGGTCGCGGTCCTTGCCGAGCAGACCCCGGAGGTGGCGGCGGTCCTGCTGGCGCGCGCGGCCGAGGTCGGCGCCACCGTCGCCCGCGAGGGGATGGAGTTCGGCGTGGTCTCGCGCACGCCCGCGGTCGGCGGCCAGGTCGTCTCGCTGCAGGGCCTGCGCGCTCGGTACGACGACGTGTTCCTGCCGCTCTACGGGGCCCACCAGGCACAGAACGCCGCCGTCGCCCTGGCAGCGGTCGAGGCGTTCGGCACCGGCGAGCTCGACGACGACCTCGTGCGCGCCGCCTTCGCCGAGGTCACCTCGCCGGGACGGCTGGAGATCATCCGCCGCAGTCCCACGATCGTGCTCGACGCCGCGCACAACCCGCACGGAGCCGAGGCGGTCGCCGCGGCGCTCGACGACTCGTTCTCCTTCAGCCCGCTCATCGGCGTGATGGGCGTGATGGAGGACAAGGACGCCGACGGCGTGCTCGCCGCCTTCGAGCCCTACTTCGAGCACGTCGTCTGCACCCAGAACTCGACGCCGCGGTCGATGTCGGCCGCCGCCCTCGGCCGCGCCGCGGCCGAGGTGTTCGGCGAGGACCGGGTCAGCGTCGTCCCCGACCTCGCCGACGCCATCGACCGGGCGGCCACCCTCGCCGAGGTCGGCGAGGCGATCGACGTCTCGATCGGCGCCGGCGCCGTGCTCGTCACCGGATCGGTGGTGACCGTGGGCGAGGCGCGCGGCCTGCTGAAGGGCCGTCGATGACCGAGGCCGCACCCACCAACACCGAGCGCTCGCCGCGACGCGGGATGGCCGCCGCGGTCCTCAGCCTCGAGGCCATCACCCTCGGGCTGACCACGCCCGTGATGATCACCATCGCCGACGTCGACACCTCGCTGGCGCTCTCGGTCGGCCTCGGCCTGGCCGTGGTGTGCCTGCTCCTCGCCGGGATGCTACGCGCCGAGTGGGCCTACCTGGCCGGCTACGCGGTCCAGGTCGCGGCCGTCGCGCTGGGCTTCGTCCTGCCCGTCATGTTCGGCCTCGGCCTGATCTTCGCGGCGCTGTGGACGGCGGCGGACCTGCTGGGACGCAAGATCGAGCGGGAGCGCGCGGGGGCGTGGGCGGCCTACCGCGCGGAACAGGGCTGAGCGTCCTCGCTAGGCTGCCCGGCATGACCGACGTCCAGCGCTCCCTCGTCCTCGTCAAGCCCGACGGCGTGCGCCGCGGCCTCTCCGGCGAGGTGCTGCGCCGGATCGAGACCAAGGGCTATACGCTCGCGGCCGTGGAGCTGCGCACCGCGACCGCGGAGATCCTCGCCGACCACTACGCCGAGCACGAGGGCAAGCCGTTCTACGGGCCCCTCGTCGAGTTCATGCTCTCCGGCCCCGTCCTCGCCGTCGTCATCGAGGGCGAGCGGTGCATCGAGGGCTTCCGCGCCCTCGCCGGTGCCACGGACCCCACGGTCGCCCTGCCGGGCACGATCCGCGGCGACCTCGGGCGCGACTGGGGCCTCGCCGTCCAGCAGAACATCGTGCACGGCTCCGACTCGCCCGAGTCCGCCGCCCGCGAGATCGGGATCTGGTTTCCGAACCTCTGACCCACCAGTCACACCCGTCCCGCGCGTGTCCTGCCGGGAACACCCGCCCGCGCTCCTTAACCTGAGCGTGGGTCGGAGCCAGCGCTGACCCCTCTTCCCGGAGCACCACCCGACCTGCAGGGGCAGCAGCGGCAATGGCACACAACCTGATCGGCCGAGACATGGCCGTCGACCTCGGCACCGCCAACACGCTGGTCTATGTCCGCGGCAAGGGCGTCGTGCTCGACGAGCCGTCGGTCGTGGCGATGAACACCACGACCGGCGAGGTCCTCGCCGTCGGCCACGAGGCCAAGCGGATGATCGGTCGCACGCCCGACAACATCGCCGCCATCCGTCCGCTCAAGGACGGCGTCATCGCCGACTTCGAGGCGACCGAGCAGATGCTGCGCTACTTCATCCACCAGGTCCACCGCCGCCGCTACTTCGCCAAGCCCCGCATGGTGATCTGCGTGCCGAGCGGCATCACCGCGGTCGAGCAGCGCGCGGTCAAGGAGGCCGGCTACCAGGCCGGCGCGCGACGCGTCTACATCGTCGAGGAGCCGATGGCCGCCGCGATCGGCGCCGGGCTGCCCGTCCACGAGGCCACCGGCAACATGGTCGTCGACGTCGGAGGCGGCACCACCGAGGTGGCTGTCATCAGCCTCGGCGGCATCGTGACGAGCCTGTCGGTGCGCACGGCCGGCGACGACCTCGACCAGGCGATCATCGCGTGGATGAAGAAGGAGTACTCCCTCAAGCTGGGGGAGCGCACCGCCGAGGAGATGAAGATGACCCTCGGGTCGGCGTTCCCGCTCCCCACCGAGCCCGACGCGGAGATCCGCGGCCGCGACATGGTCTCCGGGCTGCCCCGCACGGTCGTGGTGTCCAGCTCCGAGCTGCGCCAGGCGCTCGAGGAGCCGCTGCACAGCATCGTCGACGCGGTCCGCACCACCCTCGACCAGACGCCGCCCGAGCTGGCCGGCGACATCATGGACCGCGGCATCGTCCTCACCGGTGGTGGTGCGATGCTGCGCGGCCTCGACGAGCGGCTGCGCCACGAGACCGGCATGCCGGTGCACGTCGCGGAGGACCCGCTGTCCTCGGTGGCCTACGGCGCCGGCAAGTGCGTGGAGGAGTTCGAGGCGCTCCAGCAGGTCCTCGTCTCCGATCCGAGGCGCTTCTGATGGGTGCCTTCGGGGGACACGACGGGCGGGAGCGGCGCTGGACCGGCCTCGACCGCCTCGAGTCGCGCAACCGCCCGCCGCGCTCGCTGCTCGTGGCGCTGGTGCTCGCGAGCATCACGCTGATCACGCTCGACGTCTCCGGCGACGGCGCCTCGCCGCTCGAGCCGGCCCGCCGCGTCGTCGGCGAGGCGCTCGGTCCCGCCGAGGCAGGCGTCGCGGCAGCCGTACGTCCCTTCACGGCCGTCCCGGCCTGGTTCCGCAGCAAGGACGACCTCGCCGACCAGGTCCGCGACCTCGAGGCGAGCAACGCCGAGCTCCGCGGGCAGGTGGAGCTGACCGGCTTCGACCGCAACCGCCTCGAGCAGTACGACGGGCTCACCACGGCTGCCGAGGACCTCGGGTCCGCCCTCGTGCCGGCCCGCGTCGTCGCGCTCGGTTCGCGCCAGTCGCAGAGCTTCACCGTGACCATCGACGCCGGATCCGAGGCCGGCATCGGCCCGGACATGACGGTCGTCAACAACGACGGGCTCGTCGGCCGGGTCCTGCGGGTCACCCGCAGCACGGCCACCGTGCTGCTGGTCATCGACCCCGACTCGACCGTCGGCGGGCGGGTGGGGTCCAGCATGGAGATCGGCTTCGTCACCGGCAGCGGATCGCTCCGCCAGGAGTCGGGCCTCGACCTGCGCCTGGTCGACGACGCCTCGGTGCCGGCCCGCAACGACACGGTCGTGACGTGGGGCAGCACGACCGGCCCGTACGCCCCCGGCGTTCCCATCGGCACCATCACCGAGGTCTACAGCTCGCTGCGCGAGGCCTCCCAGCGCGCGGTCGTGAAGCCGTTCGTCGACTTCTCCGCCCTCGACGTGGTGGGCGTGATGGTCCCGAGCGGCCTCCAGAGCGACCGAGCGGTCATCGAGGCGGACGGGAGCCTCAGATGAGCCACCTCCGCTGGCTCGCCGCCCTCGCCGCGGTCGTCGTGGCCCTCGTCGTCCAGGTCTCGCTCTTCCCGCACGTCGCCTGGCACGGCGTCGTGCCCAACCTCTGCCTGCTCGTCGTGGTCGCGGCCGCGCTGACCGTCGAGGCGCCGTTCGCGCTGCTCCTCGGCTTCGCCGCCGGCCTCACCCTCGACCTCGCGCCGCCGGCCGACCACGTCGCCGGACGCTGGGCGCTCGCGCTCACCGTCGCCGCCTTCCTCGCCGCCCGGGTCCGCCAGGACCAGAAGCCCAGCGCGCTGGCCGTGGTCGGCACGGTCGCCGCCGCCTCCTTCGTGGCGACCTCGCTCTTCGCGCTGTCCGGACTGCTGCTCGACGACCCGGCGATGTCGGTCGCCGGGCTGCTCGAGGTCGTCCTCGTCGCGGTCGTGTGGGACGTCCTGCTCACTCCCTTCGTCCTGCCGCCGCTGATGAAGCTGTTCGCCCGCCTCAGCCCCCAGTGGGCGACCACGTGAGCCCCGCCACCAGCCGGTCGGCCAGCAGGAGCCGGCTGCGCCTCGTGGTCGTCCAGGCGCTCGTCTTCTCGCTGTTCGCCACCCTCTTCGTCCGCCTCTACTACCTCCAGGTGATCGGCGGGGAGTCCTACCAGGCCCAGGCCGCCGACCAGTCGGTGCGCGACATCGTGGTGCAGCCCCAACGCGGGCTCATCGTCGACAGCCAGGGTCGCCCGCTCGTCGCCAACCGCACGTCGTGGGTGATCTCGGTCGACCGCACCCTCCTCGGCAAGCTCGAGGACCGCCAGCGGGCCGAGCTCGTGCGCCGGGTCGCGGTCGTCGTCGACGCGACGCCCGAGGACGTCGAGGCCCGCCTGGTGACCTGCGGCGATCCCGGCAGCGTCCGCGACGTGTGCTGGAACGGCTCGCCCTACCAGCCCGTGCCCGTGGCCACCGACGTGCGCAAGGACGTCGCGCTGCGCATCCTCGAGCAGCCCGAGGACTACCCCGGCGTGCTCGCCGAGCAGCAGAGCGTGCGGTCCTACCCGCGTCCCTTCGGCATCAACCTCGCGCACGTGCTGGGCTACCTCAGCCCGGTCACCGAGGACGAGTACGACCTCGCGGCGGAGCGCGACGACCGCTCGCTCAACGGCGCCTCGGTCGTCGGCAGGGCCGGCGTCGAGAAGGAGTACGACGAGTGGCTGCGCGGCCTGCCCGGCTACCACCGCGTGGCGGTCGACTCGATGGGCCGGGTGCTGGGCGACGACTCGGTCGTCGAGAGCACCCCCGGCGACACCCTCGTCACCTCCATCGACGCCAAGGTGCAGTCCGTCGTCGAGCGCCAGCTCGCCGAGCGGATCGCCTTCCAGCGCACGCAGCTCGACAAGGTCACCGGCCGGAAGTTCGCCGCCGACTCCGGCGCGGCGGTGGTCCTCGACACGAAGACCGGTCGCGTCATCGCCATGGCCAGCCAGCCGACGTACGACCCGGACGTGTGGACCGGCGGCATCAGCGAGGCCCAGCTGAGCCGGCTCTACTCCGAGAAGGCCGGCACGCCGCTCCTCTCGCGCGCCACGCAGGGCCAGTTCGCGCCGGGCTCCACGTGGAAGCCGTTCATGACCGCCGGAGCGCTCACCAACGGCTACGCCCTCGACACCGCGCTGCCGTGCTCGTCGGGCTTCCAGGTCGGCAACCGCGTCTTCAAGAACTACGAGTCCGGCGCCTACGGCAGCATCGGCTTCGCCAAGGCGCTCGAGGTCTCCTGCAACACCTTCTTCTACCGCATCGGCTACGACTTCTGGCAGCGGTTCGGCAGCGACCCGGCCGACATCGACGCCCGCGACCCGCTGGTCGAGGAGGCCAAGGAGTTCGGCTTCGGCTCACGCACGGGCATCGACCTGCCCGGCGAGGCACCGGGCCGGATCGCCGACCGGCAGTGGAAGCTGGACTACTACGAGTCCCAGAAGGACTACTACTGCGAGCTGAGCGACAAGCCCCAGACCGCGGACACCAGCGACTTCGTCTACAAGTTCGCCCGCGAGTTCTGCCTCGAGGGCAACCTCTACCGCGCCGGTGACGCCGTGAACTTCTCGATCGGGCAGGGCGACACGATCGTCACCCCACTCCAGCTCGCCCGCGGCTACGCCGCCCTCAGCAACGGCGGCACCCTCTGGGCGCCCACCGTCGCCAAGGCGGTGGTGAGCCCCGAGGGCGAGGTCCTGCGCCGCATCGCGCCGCGCAAGGTCGGCCAGGTCGACGTGCCGAAGAAGTACCTCGACTACATCGACGGGGCGCTCGAGAACGTGTCGCGGGTCGGCACGATGGCCTGGAAGCTCGTCGGCTTCCCGATCGACGACGTGACCATCCGCGCCAAGACCGGCTCGGCGGAGGTCTACGGCAAGCAGTCGACCGGCTGGGTGGCGTCCTACTCCGAGGACTACGTGGTGGTCATGATGATCAGCCAGGGCGGCACCGGCTCCGGCTCCACCGGGGACGGGATCCGCGCGATCTGGGAGGCGCTCTACGGCGTCGAGGGCGAGACCGTACGCCCCGCGCGGGCCGCGATCCCCGGCACCGTCCCGCCTTCCCGGCTGCCGCAGTTCCTCGACGACGGGTCGATCATGCCGCCCGTGCCGGAGAAAGCGGCATCGGACAAGGCAGGGGAGTGACGGCGATGACCGTCCTCTCGAGCCGTCCCGCCAGCCGTCCCGCCGGCCGTCCCGTGGGACGCGCGTCGACCCTGCGCGCCCCCGGCCTCGACTGGGTCCTGATGGCCGCGACGCTCGCGCTCGTCACGATCGGGACGCTGCTCGTGTGGTCGGCGACCTCGACCCGCGCCGACCTCACCGGCGGCGACCCGAACGCCTACCTCCGCAAGGAGCTGGTCAACGTCGCCATCGGCCTGGTGCTGATGGTCGCCGTGCTCGCCACCGACCACCGCTGGGTGCGCATCCTCGCCCCGCTGGCGTACGTCGCGAGCGTGGCCGGCCTCGTGATGGTGCTCGTCGCCGGGAGCACGATCAACGGGTCCCGCTCGTGGCTGCAGCTCGGCGGGATGTCGATCCAGCCGGCCGAGCTCGCCAAGCTCGCGGTGGTGGTCGGCATGGCGCTCGTCGTCGCCGAGCGCACCGAGCGCCGCTGGGGTCGGGGAGTGGGCAGCCTCGAGGTGGTCGCGATGCTCGCCATCGCCGCCCTGCCCGCGGCGCTGATCCTGCTCCAGCCCGACCTCGGCACCATGCTCGTGCTCACCGCCACCGTCTTCGGCGTGCTGGCCATCGCAGGAGCCGGGCGCGGGTGGCTCGCCGGTCTCACCCTGGCCGGCATCGCCGGAGCTGCCGGGGCGGTGGCCATGGGGGTGCTCAAGCCCTACCAGGTCGACCGGTTCCTCGCCTTCACCAACCCGGGCCTCGACCCGCGCGGGGCCGGCTACAACACCGAGCAGGCCCGCATCGCCGTCGGCAACGGCGGGCTGTTCGGACAGGGGCTCTTCGACGGCTCGCAGACCCGGTCGGGGTTCGTCCCCGAGCAGCACACCGACTTCATCTTCACCGTCGCCGGCGAGGAGCTCGGCCTCGTCGGCGCGGGCCTGGTGATCCTGCTCCTCGCGGTCGTGATCTGGCGCGCGCTGGCGATCTCGGCGCAGGCCGGTGACCTGTTCGGCCGGGTGGCCGCCGCCGGCATCGCGTGCTGGTGGGGCTTCCAGGCCTTCCAGAACATCGGCATGTGCCTGGGCATCATGCCCGTGACCGGCGTGCCGCTGCCCTTCGTCTCCTACGGCGGCAGCTCGCTGTTCGCCGGCATGCTCGCCCTCGGCCTGCTCCAGAACATCCACCTGAGGTCGTCCGGCGCGATCCGTCGCTGAGTAGGCCGCACCACCGCGGGGGACGTAACCTTGAGGGTCGGTCCTTCCCCGTCCCGCCCCCGTCCCACATCGAGGTGTTGCTGTCATGTCCGTCGCGTCGGTCTTCCCGCGTCTGGAGGCACGTCTGCCGTCGGTGCAGAAGCCCATCCAGTACGTCGGCGGCGAGCTCAACTCCGTCGTGAAGGACTGGGACTGCGCCGCGGCCTCGGAGACGGGCGGTCCCACGGTCCGCTGGGCCCTGATGTACCCCGACGCCTACGAGGTCGGCCTGCCCAACCAGGGCGTGCAGATCCTCTACGAGGTGCTCAACGAGCGAGACTGGATCCTCGCCGAGCGCACCTACTCGGTGTGGCCGGACATGGAGCAGGTCATGCGCACGGGCGACGAGCACGGCCCGATCCCGCAGTTCACCGTCGACAGCCACCGCCCGGTCGGTGCCTTCGACCTCTTCGGCCTGAGCTTCTCCACCGAGCTCGGCTACACCAACATGCTCAACGCGCTCGACCTCGCCGGGATCCCGCTGCACGCGGTCGACCGCGGCGAGGACGACCCGGTCGTGATCGCCGGCGGTCACGCGGCGTTCAACCCGGAGCCGATCGCCGACTTCATCGACGCCGCGGTCCTCGGCGACGGGGAGGAGGTCGTGCTCGCGATCTCCGACATCGTGCGCGAGTGGAAGCTCGAGGACCGGCCCGGTGGGCGCGACGAGCTGCTGCGCCGCCTCGCGGTCACCGGCAACATCTACGTCCCGCGCTTCTACGACGTGGCCTACGCCGCCGACGGCGCCATCGAGGCGGTCGTGCCCAACCGGCCCGGCATCCCGTTCCGGGTCCGCAAGCACACGCTGATGGACCTCGACCAGTGGCCGTACCCGGCCAACCCCTTGGTGCCGCTGGCCGAGACCGTGCACGAGCGCTTCTCCGTGGAGATCTTCCGCGGGTGCACCCGCGGCTGCCGGTTCTGCCAGGCCGGCATGATCACCCGCCCGGTGCGCGAGCGGTCGATCAAGACCATCGGCGACATGGTCGAGAACGGCATCCGCAAGTCCGGCTTCGAGGAGGTCGGCCTGCTCTCGCTGTCGAGCGCCGACCACACCGAGATCGGTGAGGTCGCCAAGGGCCTCGCCGACCGCTACGAGGGCTCCAACGTCTCCCTCTCGCTGCCGAGCACCCGCGTCGACGCCTTCAACATCACCCTCGCCAACGAGTTCTCCCGCAACGGCCGGCGCTCGGGCCTCACCTTCGCCCCCGAGGGCGGCTCGGAGCGGATGCGCAAGGTCATCAACAAGATGGTCAGCGAGGAGGACCTGATCCGCACGGTCGCGGCGGCGTACTCCCACGGCTGGCGGCAGGTGAAGCTCTACTTCATGTGCGGCCTCCCGCAGGAGACCGACGAGGACGTCCTCGCGATCGCCGACCTCGCCAAGCGAGTCATCGCGACCGGGCGCGAGGTCTCCGGGCGCAACGACATCCGCTGCACGGTCTCCATCGGCGGCTTCGTGCCCAAGCCCCACACCCCGTTCCAGTGGGCCCCGCAGCTCGACCACGAGGCCACCGACGAGCGGCTGCGGCTGCTGCGCGAGGTCGTCCGGGCGGACAAGAAGTTCGCCCGCGCGATCGGCTTCCGCTACCACGACGGCAAGCCCGGCATCGTCGAGGGCCTGCTCTCGCGCGGCGACCGTCGCGTCGGCAAGGTCATCGAGCAGGTGTGGCGCGACGGCGGCCGCTTCGACGGCTGGAGCGAGCACTTCTCCTACGACCGCTGGATGGAGTCGGCCGCGACCGCCATGGCCGGCACCGGTGTCGACGTCGACTGGTACACCACCCGCGAGCGCGACTACGAGGAGGTGCTGCCCTGGGAGCACCTCGACTCCGGCCTCGACAAGGACTGGCTGTGGGGCGACTGGGAGGACGCCCTCGCGGCCGCCGACGGCGCCGACATCGAGATCGAGGACTGCCGCTGGACCCCGTGCTACGACTGCGGCGTCTGCCCCGAGATGGGCACCGAGATCCAGGTCGGCCCCACCGGGCAGAAGCTGCTCCCGCTCAGCGTGGTCTGAGGGTCGCCGCACGACCGTGGCATGATCCCGGCTCGTGCTGCACCTCCTCGATCTCGGGACCCGCAAGTTCTGGCGGCTGACCGGCCGCGAGGTCGACCTCGACGGACCCGAGCGGTGGCTGGACGCCCCCATGAGCCAGTCGTCACGGGTCACCACCGCGTGGCTCGAGGCAGAGGCCGCCCGACGCGGGGGAGTGCTGGGCCCGCACGACGACAGTGCCGGGCTGCTGCCCTCGATGGCCGCGCTCGACGGTCCCGGGTTCGACTCACGCCGGCTCCGTCCCGAGGTGCGCGACTTCTACGAGCACACGTCCGAGTGGCAGATGGAGGTGTGGACCGGCTGGTCGCCGCTGTTCTGGCCGGGCGGCGAGCTCGTCTCGCGGCTGTGGGGGCGGCGCGTCGAGCAGCTCGCGCTGCCGATGCGGCCGCTCGACGTGGCGCGGGGGATGGACAGCCGGGTGACCCCTGTCCGCGACGC
The DNA here is from genome assembly GCF_004785795.1 of Nocardioides eburneiflavus. Lineage (NCBI taxonomy): Bacteria > Bacillati > Actinomycetota > Actinomycetes > Propionibacteriales > Nocardioidaceae > Nocardioides > Nocardioides eburneiflavus. The sequence goes on along the minus strand of NZ_SRRO01000001.1, from coordinate 4,821,439 downwards.
CCACGGCAGCCAGGTCGCGGCGGCGTGGACGCGTACGCTCCGCGGCAGCGGACGGCCCGTCTTCAGCGGCGCCTACTCCGCGCGTACGCTCCCCGGCGCGGTCGGCCCGAGCGTGCACGTCGCCTTCCCGCTCGAGTCCGGCAACGTGCAGGTGTTCCTGCGGCCGTCGGTGGCCGGTGACGGCGGGCTCCTGCTCGAGTCCCCGGCCGGTCGCTTCGGCCAGGACGGCGCGTACGTCGTGGTCCGCGACGGCGGGCGCACCCACGCGGCCCGGGTGCCGCTGCACGAGACCTTCCACCTCGACGTCGACCAGCACGGCGTGCTGCGCACCGACCACGAGGTCCGGCTGTGGGGAGCCTCGGCCGTGCGGCTGCACTACAGGCTGGACCACGATCCGGACCGTGCCGCGTGAGCCTGCACTCCTTCCACCTCGCCGAGGTCCCGCGCCGGGTCGGTGCGCAGGCGCTCCTGCGCCCGCGGGGGCACGCGGTCGACGGGCTCGACCACGCCGAGTGCCTGTCGTTGATGCGGCTCGGTGCACCGACGGTGTCGCCCGACCGCTTGCAGCTGCGCCGGATCGCCGTCTTCGCGCAGTGGCGCGACGAGGCGGCGCTCGAGGGCTTCCTCGCCCACGACCCGCTCGGCCGCTCGCTCGCCGGGGGCTGGCACGTGCGGCTGGAGTTCCTGCGGCGCTGGTCGACCCTCGACGCGCTCCCGGGGCTGCCGGTCCGCGCGGGCACCTGGGCGCAGGACGAGCCCGTCGTGGCCGTCACCCTGGCGCGGATGCGACTCCCGGAGGTGCCCCGCTTCCTGCGCCACGGCAAGCCCGTGGAGCGGCTCGTGCGCGACCATCCCGGCGTCACGCTGGCGCTGGCCGCCGTACGCCCGCCGCGCACGATCTCGACGTTCTCCGTGTGGCGCAGCGTGCGGGAGATGGAGGACATGGTCCACGGCCGCTCGCAGGTTTCGGAGCCCGCTCGCCACGCCACCGCGATGGCCGAGCGGGAGCGTCGCGACTTCCACCGCGAGTTCGCGACCTACCGGTTCCGGCCGCTGTCCGAGCACGGGACGTGGCAGGGCCGCAGCGGCATCGTCCCGGTCCGCTAGGGGTCGCTAGAGTGCGGCGGGTGAGCGAGCCCGACCTGGAGACCCTGCGCGACGAGGTCGACCTGCTGCGCCGCGAGCTGGCCGCCGCGCGCGCCGAGCAGGAGAAGTGGGGTGAGCGCGAGGCGCGGCTGCGCAAGTCCCGCGACCGCGCGGCCAAGGCCGCCGAGACGCTGTCCGCGCTGCTCGCCGAGAGGCTGCGCGGTGAGACCGCGGTGGCGGGAGCCGGCGAGAAGTCGTGGTGGAGGCGCGGCTCGACGAGCGTGACGGCCGAGGAGGCCGGACAGCTGGAGCTGATCCGGCAGTCGCCGCTCTTCGACGCCGCCTACTACCTGCGCACCCACCTCGACGTCGCCAAGCGCGGGGAGGACCCCGGCGTGCACTTCCTGCGCCACTGGGACCACCCCTTCCGCAAGCCGAGCGAGGCCTTCGACATCGCCCAGTACGTCCTCGACCACCCCGAGGTCATCGTCGAGCGGATCAACCCGCTGGTGCACTTCCTCGCCTCGGCCGAGGCCGAGGGCGCCGACGCCTACCCGCCGGCGAGCCGGTGACGGGCGGCGTGCAGCCGGAGGGGCAGGATCGGCTCGAGGACCGGCTGGCGGAGAGGCGCGCCGTCGTCGCCGACTTCGACGACCGGTGGGCGGGCTTCGTCCGGCGCTGGCGCCGTGCGGCCGCCGACGGCCCCGAGGCGGCCCACGCGCTCGTCGAGGAGGTGCTCCGTGACGGGCTGCCCGCGGGCGGTTCCGGCGGTGCGCAGCCACCCGAGCGGGCGCGGGTCGCCGCCGCGCGCGCCGTGGTGGCCGCGAGCGGGTTCCTCGACGCCGACGAGTACGCCGTGCGCCACCGGCTGCGACGCGGCACGGACCCCTACCGCCACCACGTCGAGACCGGCTGGCGGCTCCTGCAGAACCCCAGCCCGCGCTTCGACCTCTGGTCCTACTGGGTCGACCGCCTCGACCCGACCACGGACGGCGCCGACCCCCTCCTGCACTGGCTCGTCGTCGGTCGCCACCTCGGCTGGGGGCCTGTCCCCGACCCGCCCCCGGAGCGGTCCGCCGTCCAGCCCCCGGCGGGCACGACGCCCCGCCGTCTCTGCCTCTTCGCTGCCTACGACGCGGACGGGGTGGTCGACGACTACGTCGTGACCTACCTCCGCGAGCTCTCGCGGCACGCGGACGTCCACTACCTCGCCGACGGTGTCCTCGAGCCGGGGGAGCTCGACAAGCTGGCCGACGTGACAGCGGGCGCGTGGAGCGTGCCGCACGGGGGCTACGACTTCGGCTCGTTCTCGATGCTCGCGCGCGACCTGGTCGGCTGGGACGTCGTCGACTCCTACGACGAGCTGCTGCTCGCCAACGACTCGTGCTTCCTGCTCCACCCGCTCGACGACGTGTTCGCGACGATGGACGCCCGGGCGTGCGACTGGTGGAGCCTCCAGGCCACGTCGATGGAGCACGACGAGAACTACTTCCGCGACGACTCCCCGATCCCGCTGGCCGAGGCCAAGCAGCGGTTCATCGGCCCGCGGCACTTCAGCGACGTTCGCTACCTGCACCTGAGCTCCTACTTCCTGGTCTTCCGCCGGCCGGTGGTCGCCGACGAGGGCTTCCGCTGGCGGCTCGACACGGTCGTCCCGCAGGAGGCCAAGGGCCTCGTGGTGCACAAGTACGAGGTCGGCCTCAGCCGCCACCTCACCGACGCCGGCTACGACTTCGACACCTGGCTGCCCGACCTCCAGCCGTTCCACCCGCTCTACTCCCGGCACGTGTTCGACCTGGTCGGGCGCGGCTTCCCGCTGGCCAAGCGCAACTTCCTGGGGGAGAACCCGCGCCGCGCGCCCGACGTCGGCCGGTGGCGCGAGCGGTTGCGCGAGCTCGCTCCGGCGGCGCGGGTCGAGGAGATGGCGGCCAACATCGACCGCGTCACCGATCCGGCGCGGGTGCACGACGCGTACGACGTCGTCCAGGACCCGGCGACGGGGCGCCGGACCGTACGCACCTCCGCCCTCGCGGGCCACCCGTTCCGGCGGATGGACCGCGAGACGCCGTCCTTCGGGCACTGGTGGGCCTTCGCGGCCGGGCCGTCGGGCCGGCTGGACCCCAGCGTGCGCGCCGTCTTCGAGCAGGTCCGCCACGACCCGACCGTGCGCAAGGTCGTCCTGACCCGCACCCGGGCCCTGCGCGACGACGTGAGCGGCACGAACGTGAGCGTCGTCCCGATCGCCACCCTCGACGGCCAGGAGGCGGTGGTGCGGTGCGGAGTGATCGTCGTCGCCGACCCGCTCGACGCCGCGCTCCCGCACGCGCCGCTGCCCGCCCGGCACCGCGTCGTCCACGTCGGCGCACCGTGGGCGCCCGGCCGAGCAGCGCCGGTCCTCGGCGCCGTCGACGCGGTCGCGGTGACCTCCGACCACGAGGCCGCAGCACGCCGGGTCGCCGACCCGCACCTGGCTGCGGACGACGTGTGGCTGACCGGTCTCCCTCGCCACGACCTGCTGCTCGCCGACGTGCTGCCCGACGACCTGGCACAGGCCGAGGCGCGGCTGCGGGCTCGGCTCGAGGGTCGCCCGCTGGTCGTCCTCAGCGGCGACCGGCCCGCGACCTGGTCACCGGACGACGTGGCGCGGCTCGGCGACTGGGCCCGCAGCGCCGGAGTGGTCCTCGGCGTGCGCGAGGACCGGCCGGACGCGCCGACGAGCCTGACGCAGGCACTCCGGCCGCTGGCTCCGGTCGGCCTCAGCGACCGCAGCGTCGTGTCCGCCGCGGTCGTCCTCCGGGCTGCCTCCGCGCTCGTCGGTGGCTCCGCGGCGGGTCTGCTCGACGCCCGCGCCGCCGGGAACGCCCTCGTGGTGCACGGCCCGGGTGACCCCGTCGAGCGGCTCCTCGACGCGCTCTCGACCGCCGCCGCTGCGGGCTGGCAGGCGCCGCCCGGTGTCCCGGACGAGGTGGTGGCGCTCGACGGAGGCGCTGCGCGCCGGTTCGTTCGCCGGGTGCGCGAGCGCGAGCTCGCGCACCTCTGAAGGACCCTCGTCGGGTCAGTCCGCCCCGGCCGAGGCCTCCTCGGCCAGCCACTCGTCGACCGGCAGGTAGGTCGCCTTGAGCGCGAGGACGACGCGCTCGGCGGCGTGCCCGTCGCTCGCGGAGTGCAGGCCGCGGCCCCAGGAGACGTACGCGTCGTCCGGGCCGGCCTCCAGCGCTGCGTCGAGAGCGGGCCCGAGGTCGCGCACGCCGGTCGAGCGCAGCGGGAGCCCGGCGTCGCGAGCCCGCTCGTCCGTCACGATGCTGACGGCCGGCCGGCCGAGCACCGCCCAGTCGGCGAGGTCGGCGGCGGAGCCGGAGACGAGCACGTCGGCCGAGCGCCACGCGGTCTCCGGGTGCACCGGGAGCGGGGTCTTCGCGGGGTCGGAGACGAGGGTCTCGTCCGACAGGTCGAGCAGTGGCTCGGGCAGGGAGGCGCCCGTGCCCGTCCCGGGGCGTACGGCCACGGCGACGTCCGGGTGCGCGCTCGCCCAGGCGACCAGCGCGTCGAGGTCGAGCGTGGTGTCCCACGGCTCGACGACCACCAGGCGTCGGCCCGCGAGGACCCGGCGCAGCCGGTCGAGCTCACCGCGGTGTGCCGGCGCCAGGTCGCCCTCGTCGGCGACGAGCAGGTCGATGCGCGGCGAGCCGAGCGCCCACACCCCGTCGTCGTCGAGCCTGGGCAGGCGTGCGGCAGCCTCGGCGCCGGGCGTGCCCGAGACCACGACGACCCGCGTGAGCGCGTCGTCGAGCTCGAGGGCGCTGGCGTCGCGCAGGCCCCAGGTGTCGCCGCTGCCGTCGAGCCCGACGTCCGGGGACGCCAGACCGGTGGCTCTGCCGAGCTGGAGGAAGCGGTGGTGGCGCGGCGACAGCGGGTGGTTGACGTCGCTGCGGGGGCCGACCGTGGTGAAGATCGTGCCCATCCGCAGGCCGTACATCTGGCCGGGCGGGCTCTCCGTGGCGATGCGGACGACGTTCTGGCCGGAGACGTCCAGCGGGCGCGAACCCTCCAGCACGATCTTCTTCACCGACGGGTCGTCGCGCACGGCGTCGAACACGGCGCGGACCGCGCCGCTGAGCAGGCCGGTGCGCGGGTCGACGGGGAAGCCCCACCAGTGGTCGAAGGAGGGGACCCACCGGTCCTCGTCGGGGAAGGTCTCCGAGCCGAGGGGCTCCGGCAGCACCGCGGTGCCGTCGGGACCGGAGCGGATGGCGAAGCTGCGGTGCAGGCTCCAGGCCGGCGCGATCCGGCGCAGGTTGGACTCCATCGCGTCGACGTCGGCGTCCGGGACGTGCTCGAGCACGCGCTGCTTCCACAACCGCAGGTCGGGGGCGGAGAAGGGGTTCTCGTAGAGGAACTGTCGCTTCAGGAGCGGGAAGCCCTCGGCCATCAGGTCGAAGGCCGAGGCCCGGTAGACCGGGTGGTAGGGGAGGATCCCGTCGACGAAGGTGGCGAGGTGGAAGCCCCCGAGGATGAGGTGGCGGGAGAACCCGATCTCGTACTTGAGGATGATCGCGGTCTTGTCGCGCTGCTTGGCGACGGTCTCGAGTCGGCGGCGGAACTCCGGGTCCTGCAGCACGCGTCGGCGGTAGACGAGGAAGTAGGAGCCGACGTGGATGAAGTCGGAGTAGCGCCAGAGGTCCTGCTGGCGCATCTGCTCCTCGACGTCGTCGAGCGACAGCGGCCGGCCGAGCGCCTCGTAGTCCTTGATGCCGAAGTCCTCGTAGGTCGCCTGGAGCCCCCACCAGTCGCACGCGGTGGCGTCCATCTTGGCGAAGACGGTGTCGAGCGGCTGGACCAGCCAGCACGAGTCGTTGGCGAGCATCATCTCGTCGTACTGGTCGATGACGTCCCAGCCGACGAGGTCGGTGGCGAGCATCGAGTACGAGCCGAAGTCGTAGCGGCCGTGGCGGATCGCCCAGGCGCCCTTGGTGTAGGGCGCGATCTTGTCGAGCTCGCCGTCCTCGAGCTCGCAGTCGGCGAGGTAGTAGATGTCGGCGAACCGGCTGAGGTCGGCGAGGTAGGACACGACGGTCGGGTCGACGATGCCGTCGACGTCGAAGGCGGCGAACAGGCAGACCCGTCGCGGCGTGCCCTCGGGCGCCGTCGGTGCCGGCAGCTCCTGCACCTCGGGGAGCGTGGCGAGGCCGTGGCGTCGTCCCTCGAGCGCGTGGTGGACGACGGGGTTGACCTCGTCGTCCTCTGGGTCGAGGTGGGCGTTGGTGTAGTGCCAGAGGTCGAAGCCGGGGGAGGGGTGTCGCATCTCGTGCCAGCCGCGCTCGGCGAAGTGGATCGCCTGCTCGGGCCCGGTGCACAGGTGCCAGCGCAGGTCCGGGTTGTGCCACATGTAGCCGAACTCGTCGAACTCACCGCTCGCGCGGATGACGGCGACCTCCGCGGCCAGGACGGCGTCGCGGTCCGGGGCCTCGCCCGCCTCGCCCTCCTCGACAGCGGGCAGGCCGTGGGCCATCGCCTCCGCGACGAGCCGGGTGCGCTCCTCGTCGGACGCGGCGACCCACCGGGGGACGAAGGCGCGCCAGCGCGAGGAGAACTCGGCGAGGTCCAGCATGCCCGTCACAGGTGCAGGTCGCTGGCCGGGGACGCGGTGGCGTCGTCGTCGCGGGTCTCGCCGAGCCGATCGTGGCGGATCGCGTGGAGCAGGGCCGGCAGACCCTCGTCGGCCGCCTCGGGGTGGCGCTCGAGGTAGGCCGCGGTGCTGAAGGACGGCCCCGGGTCGAGCCGCTTGGCGTTGCCGTGGCGTACGTAGTGCAGGGCGGGGCTCAGCCCCGTGCCGGGGACCTTGGGATGGGTCCGGAGGTACCAGCCGCCGTCGAAGGCCGCGCTGGCCTCGACCTCGCGCACCAGGTCGGCCTCGGCGTCGCCGGACGAGCGCCGCCCGACGAGGCGGGCCACGCCGGAGCCGCGCGAGTCCTGGGCGGCCCAGTAGGCCTCGGACAGCGTGGTCGCGAGGGCGTCGGAGAGGGAGTCGACCTGGTCGCGCAGCCGGGCCCGCTGGCGCCGCGCGCGCTGCAGGGCCTCCTTGGTGTGCTCGAGCTCGATCTGCCACCACTTCAGCTCGCGGCCGGACTGGCGCAGCGCCTTCTCCGCACGGGCCAGCCTCGCGGCCGTGCCGGTCTCGTCGGTGTCGTCTCCCCGGTTCTCCACGGGGCAGCACCCTACCCTCGGTGGTCAGTACCTATGCTGTCGCCCGACCTCGCACCAGCACCCTGGAGGACCCCAGTGGCCGAGACCTTTGACCACGTCGTCGTGGGCGGCGGCATCGTGGGAGCCGCCACCGCGTGGACCCTGAGCCGGCGCCACCCCGACCGGCGGGTGCTGCTGCTCGACAAGGAGCCCGAGTTCGGTCGTCACCAGACGGGCCACAACAGCGGTGTCATCCACTCCGGCATCTACTACACGCCCGGCAGCCTCAAGGCCGACCTGTGCCGCGCCGGCGCCACCGCCACCGAGGAGTTCGCCGAGGAGCACGGCATCCCGTGGCGACGCATCGGCAAGCTCCTGGTCGCGACCGACGAGCGCGAGCTCGCCGCGATGCAGGCGCTGGCCGAGCGTGCCGCGGTCAACCGCATCGAGGCCACGGTCCTCTCCGGCGCCGAGCTGCGCGAGCGCGAGCCGCACGTGGCCGGGCTGGGTGCGCTGCACGTCGCGGCCACCGGCATCACCGACTACGGCATGATCAACCGCCGCCTCGCGACGCTGGTCGAGGAGGCCGGCGGGACCCTCATGCGCGACACCCGGGTGCTGGGCATCCGGGAGACCGCGCAGGAGGTCGTCCTGACGACCAGCCGCGGGGACGTACGCGGGTCGCACGTCGTCTTCTGCGCCGGCGTGCAGGCCGACCGGGTGGCGGCGATGGCGGGGGTCGAGGTCGACTTCGCGATGGTGCCCTTCCGGGGGGAGTACTACGACGTACGCCCTGAGCGGGCCGACCTCGTCGACACGCTGATCTACCCCATCCCCGACCCGGAGCTGCCCTTCCTCGGCGTCCACCTGACGCCGACGGTGGACGGGGGCCTCAACGTCGGCCCCAACGCCGTGCTGGGCCTGGCCCGAGAGGGCTACCCGAAGTTCTCCTTCGACCGCCGCGACGTCCGCGACATCGTCACCTTCCCCGGCATGTGGCACGTCGCGCGCGCCAACGTCCGCACCGGGGTGCGCGAGATGCGCAACTCGCTGTCCAAGCGCGGCTACCTCCGGCTGTGCCAGAAGTACTGCCCCGACCTGCGCCTCGAGGACCTGACGCCTCGTGAGGCCGGCATCCGCGCACAGGCGGTCATGCGCGACGGCTCGTTCGTGCACGACTTCCTCATGCGCGACACGCCGCGCACCCTCCACGTGGTCAACGCGCCGTCGCCGGCCGCCACCTCGGCGCTGCCGATCGCCGACCTGATCGTCGACCGGGTGGACGGCGTCCAGGGCTGATCCGCCCAGTGCCCAGGGTCACCCGGCGCCGGGTCAGGCAGGCCGGTCAGGACTCGTCGTCGTCGACGCCCTGGTCGTGGGGGATCGGGCCGTAGCGCCGTCGCTCCCACCAGCCGAGCCCGGCGGCGCACGCGGCGGTGAGCAGGTCCGCCACGACGATCAGCACGCGGGACACGGCGGCGAGGGCGATCGCCTCGCCGGCGCCGATGGTCGGCGCGAGCGCCGTGACGATGATCAGCTCGCGCACGCCGGCGCCGGAGGGCAGCAGGAAGAAGAACAGCCCCGAGATCATCGCGATCGCCATGGTCCCGATGCACACCAGCAGGAAGTCCGCGCTGCCGTCGACGTCGGACACGCCCCGCACCAGCAGCCACAGGTGGAGGCCGAAGAAGCCGTACGACCCGACAGCCGCGAGGAGCGAGAGCGCCACGGCGCGGGTGCGGACGGGGTGGTCACGCTGCGGGCGGCGCAGGATCTTGAAGCCGAGGGCCACGAGCCGCTCGAGGATGCGCGGGTGGAGGCACACGACGCCGATCGGGAGCAGCAGGTAGAGCCAGACCAGGTTGCGGAGCTCCTCGTAGTCCCGGATGAAACCGGGGAGCACCAGCGAGCCGGCGAGGAGGGCCGCGACGACGGCCACGGCCAGCGAGAACAGCGTGGCGGTGAAGATCCGCGCCCGCGCCAGGCCGGCGCGGCGCCCGAGCTCGATCTGCAGGAGGTAGGCCCACACCGACCCGGGGAGGTACTTGCCGAGCTGGCCGACGAGGAAGATCTGCGCGCCGCGGGCCACGCCGATCGGCTTGCCGAGCTCGTCCACGAGGAGCTGCCAGCTCCAGGTGGACAGCAGGATGGCGACGGGCAGCGCGAGGAACGACGGCAGCCAGTCACGCCAGGACAGCTCGGCGAGGGTCTCCTGCACGACCTCGTGGTTGGACCAGAGGGCATAGCCGGCCGCCACGACCACGGCGACGACGAGGAGGAGGCGCGCCCAGTGGATGAGCCGGCCGCGCATGGTGTGCGCGGGCTGCACTTCGGTGGACGTGACGGATCCCTTCGTCGGGTGGCCGCCCGGAGCGGCACCTGCTGAGACGACGCCGCGGTGGGGGCGTCTGCACGGCCATCTTGCCCCACCGGGGCGCGATGCGGCCAAAACGCGACCCGTATATAGGGTTCGGGCATGGCTGAACCACTGCGCATCGCCCTCGTCGGATCCGGGTCCATGGGCCGCAACCACGCACGTGTCATCGCCACCGGTCCGCGGACCGAGCTGGCTGCCGTGATCGACCCCCACGAGGAGAGTGGCCGCGCCGTCGCCGGTCAGTACGACTCCGCGTGGCAGGCCGACCTCGACGGGATCGGGGCCTACGACGCCGTCGTGATCGCTGCGGCGACCGAGGCCCACCACGACCTCGCCGCCCAGGTCATCGCCGCCGGGCTGCCGCTGCTCGTCGAGAAGCCGCTGTGCCCCTCGCTCGAGCAGTCCCAGGAGCTCGTCGACGCCTCCGCCGAGGCCGGCACCCCGCTCATGTGCGGCTTCCTCGAGCGCTTCAACCCGGCCGTCATGACCGCGATGAAGATGGTCGAGGCCCCGCTCTACGTGCGGGCCCAGCGCCACTCCCCGTACGCCTCGCGCATCAAGACCGGGGTGGCCTGGGACCTGCTCGTCCACGACGTGGACCTCGTGGTGCGCGCCTTCGGCGGCGAGCAGCCGGAGTCCTTCGACGTGAAGGTCGGGCAGTTCCACCCCGAGAGCGTCCCCGGCGCGGAGGACATCGTCGAGGCCGGCGTGCGCTTCTCCGGCGGCGGCATCGCCTCGGTGTCCGCGAGCCGGCTCGGGCAGGTCAAGGTCCGCTCGATGGTCATCCAGGAGCTCGACCGGATGATCGAGATCGACCTGCTGCGCCGCGGGCTGACCAGCTACCGCCACTCCAGCATCGAGCCCGACGACGACTTCGTCGGGTTCCGCCAGTTCACCGAGATCGAGGTGCCCGAGATCGGCGGGGCCGAGCCGCTGGTCTCACAGCTCGCCCACTTCGTCGACCTCGTCGACGGCACCGTCGACCTCGACGCCGAGCGCGCGAGCATCCTGCCCGCGCACAGCGTGGTCGACGAGGTCCTCAGGACCCGGTGACGAGCCGCGGGTCGGTCGGGTCGTCGAGGTCGACCCGACCGATCTGACGCGCAGGTACGCCGCCGACGATCGCGCGGGCAGGGACGTCGGCGGTCACGACGGCCCCGGCTCCGACGACGGCCTCGTCACCGATCGTGACGCCCATGTTGATGATCGCGCCGGCGCCCACGAACACGTGGTCACCGATCGTGACGGGCTGGCGCTCCACCTCGGCGAAGCGGCGTCCGGAGACGCAGCGCCTCGCCGAGGAGTGGGTGTAGATGTGCACGCCGGAGGAGATGTCGCACCCCCGGCCGATGGTGAGCCCGCCCGAGGCGTCGATGACGGTGAAGGCACCGATCCAGGTGCCCTCACCGACCGTCGGCTCGCCGACCACCCAGGCGTGCTCGTTCCACGGGTTGGGCGGCAGGGACGCGCTCACCGGAGGCTCACTGTCCCCGGATGAGCTCGGTCATGCCGGTCCGCACGTCGATCGTCGGCTCGAAGCCGAGGACCTCCTTGGCGCGGGTGGTGTCGGCGGCCCGGCGGCCGACGAGGACGTCCCGGGGGTTGAACTGCGGCTCCACGTCGGCGCCGACGGCGTCGATGAGGATCCGGGCGAGGTCGGCGATCGAGGTGTCGATGCCGGTGCCGACGTTGACCGGCACGTTGGCCTGCTCGGACTCGAGCGCGAGCACGACGGAGCGTGCGATGTCGTGGACGTGGATGAAGTCCATCGACTGCTCGCCCTTGCCGTCGATGACCGGGGGCTCGCCGTTCTTGATCCGGTTGACGAAGTGGTTGATCACCGAGGTGTAGTAGGCGGTGGTCTTCTGGCCCGGGCCGTAGACGTTGAAGAAGCGCAGCGCGACCCAGGACAGGTTGGCGCGACGCTGGTAGTAGGCGAGGAGGTCCTCGCCGGCGCGCTTGGCGATGCAGTAGGGCGTGATGGGGAGGAGCTTGTCGTCCTCGTGCATCGGCAGCCGCTCGGGGTCGCCGTAGACCGACGCCGAGGAGCAGTAGACGAGTCGGTCCACACCGTGCTCGGCGGCGGCCGCGAACACGTTGTGGTTGCCGATCATGTTGATGTCCATCGACTCGTGCGGGTCGGCCTGGCTCTTGTTGATCGACACGGCGGCGGCGTGGATGACCTTGGAGCAGCCCTTCATCGCGGCGTGGACCGAGCCGCCGTAGCGCACGTCCTGGTCGATGAGCTCGACGTCGTCGCCGAGGGCGGCCACGGCCTCGCGGTCGCCGCGGAACATGTTGTCGAAGATGCGGACCTTGTAGTCCTTCTCGAGCAGCATGGGCACGACGTGCAGGCCGATGAAGCCGGCTCCGCCGGTGAAGAAGACGGTTTCCTTCGAGCTCATCTGGTGGATCTCCTCAGGGGTGTGGATCGTGGGTTTCGGGGGTCAGCGGGTGCGCTGCGGGACCGGGTGGGCGACGAGGCCGCCGAGGACCTCGAGGTGCCGCTCGGTGACCCGGTCGAGGGCGAAGTGCTGGTCGACGATCGCGCGGGCGCTCTCGCCGACCTGACGGGTCGCCTCGGGGTCGTCGAGCGCGAGGTTGAGGCGGGCGGCCAGGCCGTCGACGTCGCCGACGTCGCACATGAAGATGTCGTCGCCGTCGATCATCGGGATGCCGGGGAAGTTGTCGATGCGCCCCCACGCCACCACCGGGGTGCCGGCCGCCATCGACTCCAGCGTCGCGGTGCCCAGGCCGAGGCCCTGCTCGTGGCTCTCGACGGTGGCCGCGGCCAGCAGGTGCGGGATGTCGGACTTGGGGACGGCGCCGAGGCTCTGCACGGCGTGGGCCACGCCCAGCTCCTCGGCACGCTTCTGGAACAGGTCGTAGTAGACGCGGCCCACGACGACCAGGCGGGCCTCGGGGTGCCGGGCGAGCACCGCGGGCAGCGCCTCGACCAGGCCGAGCCGGTCGCGGACCGGGATGACGTGCCCGACGGAGAGGATGATCGGGGCGTCGCCGACGCCGGCGAGCTCGCGACCGCGGGTCGCGTCGCCGGAGCGGACCCAGGCCGGGTCGACGCCGACGGGGATCGCGACGAGGTCGCGGTAGCGGCCGCGGTAGCGCTCCTTGATGTAGTCGTCCATGTAGGAGTCCATCACCACGAGCGAGGGCCGCGAGCGGCGCAGGCGGGGCGCCACGAGGGTGGCGTCGAGGAACCGGAAGGCGTGCCGGTAGGTGGCCGCGGGGTTCTCCAGGCGCGTGTGGATGCTCAGCAGCACGGGAACGCCCCGTCGCCGCGCCCATGCGCCGGTGGCCCAGGTGAGGTCCATGAACTGTCCGTGCTGGTGGATCACGTCGGGCGCGAAGTCGTCGAGCAGCGCGGCGAGGCGGCGGCGCAGCGACGGCCGCGTGGCGAACGAGATGTCGAAGGAGACCGCCAGCCGGCTCTCGGGGAGCACGAAGGCGGGGAAGCGCACCACCCGTACGCCGTCGCGCCACTCCTCGGCAGGGGCGTCCTGGTAGGCCGCGGTCACCACGAGGACCTCGTGGCCCCGGGCGGCATAGCCGCGCGCCAGGGCGTCACTCAGGTGAGCGCTGCCTCCCACCCGCGGCGGGTAGAAGTTGTTCACCACGACGATGCGCACGTATGACCCCGATCGATTGCGCCGACAAACCGGTCCACCATAACGATCCGCGGCGGTGTGCTCCCAATCCGGCCGCGGCCACGGGCGCGGCCCGGGCAGGCGGTGCGCCGTACGGCATGGAGTAGCCTGACCGCCGCTCGGGACCAGACACGGGGAGGCCGTCATCGACACCACGTCGCCGGAACCAGCGGTGTCGGAGTCCCCGGATTCACCGCAGCCACCGGAATCGCCGCTCCCCGACGAGGAGCGGCGCACCTGGCGGATCCTGGGCAGCTGGCCTGATCGCCTCGAGGTGCTGCTACCGCTGCTGGCCTACACCGCGATCGTGCTCGGCAGCCTGTCCACCTCGTCGCTCGGCCTGCTGTCGGTCGAGGGCACGGGGGAGGGTGCCGACCAGTGGGGCACGTCCCTGCCCATCCGCAGCGACGAGTGGCTGACGCAGGCTCCCATCGACCTCTCGGTGCTCGCCCACGGCACGTCGACGGCCCCGTCGCTGTCGCAGGACCCCGACCTGATCTACCAGATCTCGTCCGGGCAGGTCGTGGAGTCGGTCCTCTTCCACGAGGGCAACCTGCTCCGGCTGGGCCCGTGGCTGCCCGACGAGATGCTGTTCTCGGCGTTCCGGGCGTGGCCCTGGCTGCTCCTCGTGCTCGCGCTGCCACCGCTGCTGCGCCGGATGGGCGCGTCGCGGCCCCTGTCCTGGTTGGGCGTGGTGCTCGTCTTCCTCGCCCCGGCGTCGCTGTGGTGGTCCTTCATGCCGGTGCGGATCATGGCCTTCGCGGCTGCCGGCAGCTACGTGCTCTGGCTGGCGCGCGACCGGATGGTCGCCGGGCACCGGGTGGTCGCGGTGCTCCAGGCCGCGGTTGCGGGGGTGCTGCTCGCCCGGCTGGTGACCTACTACGTGCCGTGGTCCCTCACCCTGGGCGTGCCCCTGGTGATCGCCACGGGTGTCTACCTCGTCGCGGACCGGGTCACGCGCCGCCAGGCGCTGCTGACGGTGGGCGCCGGCGCGCTCGTCTCGCTGGCCGTGCTGGCCGGCACGCTGCTCGAGAACGCGGCGTCGCTGTCGGCCGAGCTCAACACGGTCTACCCGGGCCTGCGGCGCGTCACCGGCGCGGCCCAGATGCCCTCCCAGCTCGTCGGCGGGCCGGCGCTGTTCGAGATGGAGGACGGGGCCGCGCCCACCCTGCTCAACCAGAGCGAGATCTCCTCCGGCTTCCTGGTGTGCGCCTTCTGGGCGCTGGTGGTGTGGCGGCGCGCCTGGGCGGGTGCGACCACTGCCCAGAGGGGTGCGATCACCACCCTCGCCGCGGCCACCGCGCTGTGGAGCGCGTGGGCGATGTTCGACTGGGGCCTGCTCGGCGAGCACGTCCCGCTGCTCAGCGCGGTGCTGCCGGTCCGGGCGGCACAGACGGTGGGCTTCCCGGCCACGCTCCTGCTGGTCCTGCTGGTCTCCCGCCTCACCGGGGACTCCTCGCGCCTCGCCGTGGCCGCCGCCGTCACGACGGGCGTCGTCACCGCCTACGGCGCCTCCGACGCGCGCCGCGCGCTGCCCGACCTGGCCACCTGGCAGGTCTGGGCGGCCGTGCTGGCGGTGTCGGCCGTCGCCTACGCCGTGACCCGCTGGCCGTCCCGCTCGTGGCCGGTCGTCGGCACGCTCGTCGTGTGCCTGGCCGCAGGCATCGACGCCAACCCGGTCGTACGCGGGGTCGGCGACCTGCGCAGCAGCCCGGCGGCCGACGCGGCCCGGGCCCTCACCCGCCGCGCCGAGGCGGACGGCACGCTCATCGCGACCAACTCGATGGCGGCCAACGCGCTGCTCATCGCCAACGGCGCGCCGACCCTCACCGGCAACCAGGTGACCGGCCCGATCGTGTCCGAGTGGGAGAAGGTCGACCCCGACCACGAGTACGAGAACGTGTGGAACCGCGGGGCGAGCTACCTCTACGTCGCCTTCGACGGCGAGCGCGACGCCCCGTGGGTGGAGGAGGCGGCGCCCGACGTCATCGTCATCCACGCCCACCCGTGCTGGCTGGCCGAGAGCGACCTCGACGTCGGCTACGTCGTCGCGACGCTGGAGATCCCCGGTCCGTGCGTGCGGCCGCTGCGCACCTTCACCTGGAACGGCGGCCCCCAGTACGTCTACGCCCTGCGCGAGCGCGGGTGAGACGCACGGCGGCCGGTGCCCGTGAGGGACACCGGCCGCGGTGCGGTCGTGCAGGGGCCGCTCAGGCTCCGGCGCGCACCGTCGTGTTGACGGCGGTGACGATGCGCTCGAGGTCGGCCTCGCCCAGCGATGGGTGGACCGGCAGCGAGATGACCTCGCGCGCGACCTGCTGGGTCACCGGCAGTTCGAGGCCCTCGGCGTAGCGGGTCAGCGAGGCGAGCTGGTGGTTGGGGATCGGGTAGTAGACGCCCGAGCCGACCTGGTGCTCCTCGCGCATGGCGGCGACGATGCGGTCGCGCTCGTCGCCGTCGACCTTGATCGTGTACTGGTGGTAGACGTGCGTCGCGTCGTCGGCGACGGGCGGCACCACGACACCCTCGAGGTGGGCGTCGAGGTAGGCCGCGTTCTCCTGGCGCACCTTGGTCCAGCCCTCGACCTTGGTCAGCTGGACGCGGCCGATGGCGGCGTGGATGTCGGTCATCCGGGCGTTGAAGCCGACGACCTCGTTGGCGTACTGGCGCTCCATGCCCTGGTTGCGCAGCAGGCGCACCGTGCGCGCGATCTCCTCGGTGGCGCAGGAGACCATGCCGCCCTCGCCCGAGGTCATGTTCTTGGTCGGGTAGAGGCTGAACATCGCGAAGTCGCCGAAGGAGCCGACCTGGGCGCCCTTCCACGTCGCGAGGTGGGCCTGGGCGGCGTCCTCGAACAGCCGCAGGCCGTGCTCGTCGGCGACGGCGCGCAGCGCGTCGACGTCGGCGGGGTGGCCGTAGAGGTGCACCGGCATGATCGCCACGGTGCGCTCGGTGACAGCGGCGCGGACGCTCTCGGCGTCGAGGCAGAAGTAGTCGGGCTCGACGTCGGCGAAGACCGGCGTCGCTCCGGTCAGCGCGACCGAGTTGGCGGTCGCGGCGAAGGTGAAGGACGGGACGATCACCTCGTCACCCGGCCCGATGCCGGCGGCGAGCAGGCCGAGGTGGAGGGCCGAGGTGCCGGAGTTCACGGCCACGGTCGTACGCCCGCCGGCCACCGCGGCGCCGAACTCCTGCTCGAACGCGGCGACCTCGGGGCCCTGGGCGATCATGCCGGAGCGCATCACGCGGTCCACGGCGGCACGCTCGTCGTCGCCGACGATCGGCTTGGCGGGCGGGATGAACGGGAGGGACTCGGCGGACATGTGGAGCCTTTCGGGTGCGGTCGGTGCAGTCGGTGCGGTCAGAGGTCGTCAGTGGTGCTCGAGGCGTGAGAGCCACGCCTCGACAGGGGCCTTGAGCGGGTCGTGCAGGCCGCTCGTGTCGCGCGAGCCGTGCAGCACGACGGCCGCGAGCGGCTCGTGCTGGTCGGCGGCCACGCCGAGGCGGTCGAGCCGGTAGGTGTTGAGCCGCGCCGCCCGGGCAGGGACGCCCATGCTCACGACGAAGGGGGGCAGCTGGCGCGTCACGGCGGACTGCATGCCGATCATCGACCCCTCCGGCACGGTCAGGCGCTGGTGCACCACGGTGCCGAGGCCGAGGTTGGCGCCGTCGCCGACGGTGACGTGGCCGGCGGTCACAACCATCGCGGACACGGTGACCTCGTCACCGATCCGGCCGTCGTGGTTGACGTGGGCCTTGGTCATGAAGAAGCCGTCGTCGCCCACCGCGGTCTCGTGGGCCCAGCCACCGCTGATCGTCACCATCTCCTTGAAGACGTTGCGCGACCCGATGGCGACGGGGTTGCCGTCGAACGGCTCCTCCCACGACGCGGTCATGTCGTGGCCGCGCACCTCCGCGGCACCGCCGACCACGACGTGCGAGGCGAGGTAGTTGTCGTCGCCGAGGCTGACCCTGCCCTGCAGGACGCAGAACGGTCCGACGACGTTGTTCGTGCCGAGGGTGACCTCCGGGCCGATGACCGCGGTCGGGTGGATCCTGTTGTCGTTGCCCACGTGCGTCGCGCTCCTGCGCCTCAGCGGCGCACGGCCGGGTCGGCGAGGACGTCGCGCAGCTGCTCGGAGACGTAGTCGAGGTCGTCGGCCACCAGGTTGGCGTGCATCGGCAGCGCGAACTGCGTGGCGAAGAGTCGGGCCGACACCGGGCACACGTCCTGGGTGCCGTAGACGGGCTGGACGTGGGAGGCGTACGTGCCGAAGTTGCTGCCGACGCCGCGCTCGCGCAGCGCCATCACCACGGCGTCGCGGTCGACCGTGTCGTCGGTGGTCACGAGGTAGGACTGGTAGGGGTGGGTGCGGTTCTCCGCGACGACCGGCAGGGTGATCCCCTCGGCGTCGCCGAGGCGCTCGGCGTAGCCGGCGGCGGCAGCGGTGCGCGCCGCGACGAGGGCCGGGAGCCGGGTGAGCTGGACGCGCATCATGGCGGCCTGCACGTCGGACATCCGGTAGTTGTAGCCCGCCATGTCGAAGGACGGCACCGCCAGAGCCGAGGAGCCCTCGCGGCTGACGGCGGGGGCGATGCCGTAGGTGTGCAGCTTGCGGGCCAGGTCCATGCGCGTGGCGTCGTCGCCGACCAGCGCGCCGCCCTCGCCGGCAGTGATGCCCTTGCGGCCGTGGAAGCTGAACGCGGCCAGGTCGGCCAGGCTGCCGGCCGGCCGGCCCTTGTAGGTCGCGCCGGCCGAGCAGGCGGCGTCCTCCAACAGCCACAGCCCACGGCTGCGGCAGAGCGCGGCGAGCTCGTCGTAGTCGGCGGGCTGGCCGACCATGTCGACGGCGATGATGCCCACCGTGCGCTCGTTGACCAGGGCGGCCGCGGCGTCGACGTCGATGGTGCCGATGTCGGGGCGGACGTCCGCGAAGCGCGGCGTGGCGCCGGTCCACATCACCGAGTGGCCCGTGGCGGGGAAGGTGTAGTCGGCGACGATCACCTCGTCGCCGGGGCCCGCGCCGAGCACCTGGAGCGCCAGGTGCAAGGACGAGCCGCAGTTGGACGTCGCGAGCGCGTGGGCGGTGCCGGTCGCCGCGGCGAGCTCGCCCTCGAAGGCGACGCAGGTCGGGCCCGCGCCGGAGAGCCAGCCGCTCGCGAACACCTCGCGGAGCGCCTCGATCTCCTCCTCGCCGACAGTGGGCTGACCGAGGGCGACCTGACGGGTGGCGAGCATGGAGGACCTTCCGGATCACGGCCCGAGAGGGCCTGCGCATCGTGTGGTGTGACCGTCACAACCTACGCGTCGCCACGGGCAAGACGGAAAACGTGGCCAGGGCCCGGGGCGGGCCCTCACCAGGCGCTGACGCACCAGGCCGCGACGGAGATCACGCCGACCGCGGCGAGGACCCTGGCGAACCAAGGGTGGTCGCGCGCGAGCAGGAGGACCACCAGCACGAAGAACGGGGCGAGGGAGATGGAGTAGCGGGAGACGACCGGGTAGTCGATGCCCACGTTGACGGCGTTCAGCAGCCGGAGCAGCGGGGGATAGGCCAGCAGGCCCAGCAGGGCCGAGACGGCCGCCAGCTGGAGCACGCGTACGGGCTCCCGGTCGGGCTGGCCGTCGGACTGCCCTTCGGGCACCGTCGCCGATGTGGGACGCCACGGCAGGTCGAGCCGGCGCAGCACGCCCGTCGCACCGGCGATCAGGCCGCCCCCGACCATCGCGGTGACCAGCAGCGGCATGCCGATCCCGGCCGCCCGGACGTAGGTGCGCACCGTGCCCAGCTCCGGCCGCACGAGGCTGCCGTCCTCGACCCACGGCAGGTGGGAGGCGAAGATCTCCGCCCACACGCCGAGCGCGACCTGCTCCCAGCCCGCACGGGCGTAGGGCGCGTAGAGCGTCGCGTCGTCGATCGTCGCGCGAGCGTCGATCACGGTTCCGTAGGCGAGGATCGGCACGACGAGCAGCCCGGCGAGGACGGCGGCGTGCCACCAGCGCGGGTCCCACGGCGTGTCGAACCGCCGTCCCCGGAGCCGGAGGAGGAGGCCGAGCAGGACGGCGACGAGCAGCACCCCGGCCGGCAGTGACGCCGTCACCGCGACGGCGGCGCTGACCGCCGTGGCGGCCGCGACCCAGCCGAAGCCGCGTCCGGTCAGCAGCCACCGGAGGCCGGCACCGGCGACCAGCGCTCCGCACAGCACGGCGGCGGACATGGGGTTGACCATCGTGGAGTAGACGAGCACCGACGGCGCGGCGACCGGGATGAAGGCCGCCGCCACCTGCCCGGCCGGCCCGAGCCCCAGCCGCCTGGCGACGTACGCGCAGAGCGCCATGCCGAGCACGGCGACGACGGCGGCGAAGCGGCGGTAGGTGTCGAGCTCCCACCGGGCCTCGCCGGCGACTGCGTCGTGGGCACGGCGGAACCCCTCACCGGCCACGAAGTAGGTCGGGTAGTGGATGTAGCCGGTGGTGTGCGAGCCCGTGGGCTGCGGCAGGCGGCTCGGCACCGCCTTCGCCGAGCCGCACCGCGCCTGCCACGCGATGGACTGGTGCCCGGAGTAGCAGGTCCAGGTGTCGACGAGCGGCCGGCCGATGTCGGCGCCGCGGTAGGGGTAGGTGCCCCGGTGCACCTTGAAGGCCGTGTCGGCGTGGGCGATCTCGTCGACGGGGGAGAGGGGCTTGCCCTCTCCGGCCAGGCGCCACGTCGTGACCAGGGTGAGGACCAGGCCGGCGACGAGGACGCCGACGCCGAGCCACGAGGCCGCGCGGCTGCGCAGGGAGGTCGTACGCGTCACGGGCCTCACCAGATCGCCAGTCCGACGCCGAGCACGCCCACCGTCCCCAGGGTCGCGAGGACCCTGCCCAGCACCGGCCGCCCGGGCGTGGCCAGCAGCACGAGCCACACCAGCACCGGGACGAACGAGATCGCGTACCGCGACACGATCGGGTAGTCGAAGCCCACGTTGAAGGCGTTGCTCACCCGCAGTGCCGGCGGGAAGAGGACCAGGGTGACGAACGCGGACACGACCAGGAGCGGGACGATCCCCACCGTGCGGTCCTCCTGCGTGGACGCCGCGCGGGCGCGCAGCAGTGCGCGGCCGGCGACCACGGCGAGCGGCGCGAAGACGGCGAGCGTCATCCAGAGCGGGACGCCCTGGACGGCCGCCCGCGCCGCGTGCTGGACCAGCGGTGCCTGTGGGTCCGCGCCCAGCGAGACCGACTCGTACCACGGCGTGTGGAGGATCGAGAGCTCCCACAGCGCGCCGCGCACGACGTCGGCGAGACCGTCGAACGACGCGAAGCCGTAGAGCTCGCTGTTGGGGATGGTGGCCCGCGACTCCAGCCACCGGCCGTAGGCGATGACAGGGGCCACCACGATCACCGCGAGCAGGCCGAGCTGCCACCAGCGCGGTCGCCACGGTCCGGGGACGGTCCACCCGAGGCGGCGCAGCACGAGGGTGGCGAGCATCGCGACCATGAAGACGCCTGCCGGAAGGGACTGGACGACGGCGAGGGAGGCGGCGAGGGCCGTGGCCGCGGCGAGCCACCAGAAGCCGTGTCCACCGATCGCCCAGCGCAGACCGCTCCAGGCGATCAGCGCGCCGGTGAGCACCGCTGAGGACTGTGGGTTGGCGATCGTGCCGTAGAGCAGGATGCCCGCAGCGGCAGAGGGGGCGAACGTCGCCGCCAGCAGACGTGCCCCCCGGAAGCCGAGGCGCCAGCCGGCGAGGAGGCAGATCAGGATCCCCGAGCCGGCCATGAGGGCGGCGAAGTGACGGTAGGGCGTGACGAACGACCCGCCACCGCCCACGGCCTCCGCGGCACTGCGATATCCCTCGGCCAGGACGAAGTACGTGGGGTAGTGGATGTAGCCCGACGTGTAGATGCCGGACGGCAGGGAGTTGGGTCCGAGGTCGGGGTGGTCGCAGGGCGCCATGGCGTCGCCTGCCTCGTGGCCGACGCCGCAGGCCCACTCCCGCACGACCTCCATCGTCATGAGCGACCCGCGGTGCGGGTACGTGCCGTCGTGGACGTGCGCGTGCGTGTCGAGGTGCATGTGCTCGTCGACGCTGCTCATCGGCTGGCGCGACCCTGCCTCGCGCCACAGCGCGGTGAGCAGGACGACCAGTGTGACCACCAGCAGGACCGGCACCGTCCGCGAACGGGTCGGCCCTCGCCGCGACGCGGCAGCTCTACGCACGGACTGGTTCCCCCTTCGACTCCGGCGACGGCAGCACCCTAACCAGACGGACCGGCGACTACCGTTTCCTCTCGTGCCCCAGCAACAGCCCGAGCAGCAGGCTCCGCCCGTCCAGCGCCTCCGGGTGCGCTACGCCAAGCGGGGTCGGCTCCGCTTCACCAGCCACCGCGACTTCAGCCGGGCCTTCGAGCGCGCGGTCTTCCGCGCCCGGATCCCGATGGCGTACTCCTCGGGCTTCAACCCCCACCCCCGGATCTCCTACGCCGGCGCCGCGCCCACCGGCTCGGCCAGCGAGGCCGAGTACCTCGAGCTGGCGCTCGCCGAGGTCGTGGTCCCGGCCGACGTCCACGCCCAGCTCGACGAGGCGCTGCCGCCGGGCCTCGACGTGCTGGAGGTCGTCGAGTCCCCGGGCGGGTCGCTGTCCGACCTGCTCGAGGGCAGCCGCTGGCGCATCGACCTCGCCGCCGACCGGGACGCCACGACCGCCGCCGTGGAGCGGTTCCTCGCCGCCGACGAGACGTTGGTGGAGCGGATGACGAAGAAGGGGATGCGCGAGTTCGACGCCCGGGGAGCGGTCGTGTCGCTCGTGGTCCTGCCCGAGGACCCGGCGGCCGGCGGGCGTACGTCGCTCGACGTGGTGCTGCGGCACGGCACCCCGGCCGTACGCCCCGACGACGTGCTGCGAGGACTCGAGTCCGTCGCGGGGCTGCCGGCCGGGGAGGCGCCGCTGATGACCCGCGCGGCCCAGGGGCCGCTCAGCGACTCCGGCGAGGTGGGCGACCCGCTGGCGGCTCGCGCATAGGGCCAGGCCTGCGGCGGTGTGCGATACTCGCCACGTTCGACGCCCCGGCTCCCGCCGGGATCCCGTCGAGCCGACGACGTTCTCGCCGGTCACGCCCTGATGGATGGGGAGGGGCCGGCACCCCGGGTGGGTGGACGTCACCGGACCGCGACGCGGCCACAGGAGTCGGTGACAGCGACTCGACGGTGGCCCGGCGACCGCGGCAGGTGACGGATCTCCTGCCCGGAGACGCACACGCGGAGGGTGTCGCCGCCACAGAAGCTTTGCGTCCCCGGGATCGTCACTCGAGAGCGGCGGACGCCGAATCGGCACCGTCTGGGTGCCCGAGGAGCACCACATGCTCAGTGATGACCAGAACGACCAGCCCGAGCGCAGCGAGTCGGGGGCAGACGCCCCGGTGGCACCCACGGAGACGGCCCCCGCGGCTCCCGTCGTGACGCGACGTACGCGCAAGGCACCCGCCAAGAAGGCGGCCGCCGCCCCGGAGGCGCCGGCCGACACCGGTGACACCGCCGAGGCCACGGACGTCGGCGAGTCGGCGCCCCCCGCGAGGAGGGCCACCGCGAAGAAGGCCACGGCCAGGAAGGCCGCCCCGCGCAAGTCCGCCGCCAAGAAGGCCGCCGCACCCGAGGCCGACGCCGAGGCGTCCGCCGCTGCTGACGCTCCCGCGGCCGCGTCCGTCGACGAGCCTGCCGCCCCGGTCAAGAAGGCCGCCGCACGCAAGACCGCCGCGAGGAAGGCCCCGGCCAAGAGGACCACGGCCAAGAAGGCCGCCGTCGAGCCCGCCGTCGAGCCCGTCTCGGACGAGTCGGGCCCCGAGGCCGACAGCGGGCACGCCGTGCTGTTCCAGGCCCCGGTCGTGACGACGACGACCCGCCGGACCCGCAAGAAGCCGACGCCGATCCCGGTCGAGGCTCCCGCAGCGGACGAGTCGGCCGCACCCGAGTCGGCTGCGGTCGACGTGGCCGGCGACGAGGTCGCGCCCACGACGTCGGCGAGGACGAGGGGCGCGAGCAAGAAGGCCGCAGGCAAGAAGTCCGGCAAGAAGTCCGGCGGTCGCGGAGCGGCCGCCCAGGACGCCGCCGACGCTGCGGCGACCGAGGAGGTCGCCGAGGACGAGGTGACCGACGAGGTCGCCGCGGGCGCCACCGACGAGACTGCCGACCAGACCGCCGACGGCACGGCGGCCGCGGACGCCGGCGCCGAGTCCACCGATTCCTCCGACGACACCGACGCCGACGCCGACTCCGACTCGGACGACGACGCCGACACCGATGGTGAGGGCGGCCCCGCGCGGCGTCGCCGTCGCCGCGGGGGCCGCCGCCGCCGCAAGTCGTCTGAGTCCGGCGGCGACGGTGCCGAGTCCGGCGCCGAGGCCGGCTCGTCCGAGCCCGGGGACGACTCCGCGGACACGTCCGACAGCTCCGGGACCAGCTCCGACGACAGCGCCGAGAGCAGCTCCGACGCGAACGGCGACGGCAACGGCGAGGGCACCTCCCGGCGTCGCCGGCGCCGCCGCAGGTCCGGCGACGAGGGTGGCGACGACGACGCCCCCAACACCGTCACCCGGGTCCGCAAGGGACGTTCCGCCGAGGACCAGATCACCTCGGTCCAGGGCTCCACGCGCCTCGAGGCGAAGAAGCAGCGCCGCCGCGAGGGTCGTGAGGCCGGTCGCCGCCGCGCCCCGATCGTGAGCGAGGCAGAGTTCCTGGCCCGCCGCGAGTCCGTCGAGCGCGTCATGGTGATCCGCCAGCGCGAGGACCTCATCCAGATCGGCGTGCTCGAGGACAAGGTGCTCGTCGAGCACTACGTCGCACGCGAGTCGCAGACCTCGCTCATCGGCAACGTCTACCTCGGCCGCGTCCAGAACGTGCTGCCGTCCATGGAGGCCGCCTTCATCGACATCGGCAAGGGCCGCAACGCCGTGCTCTACGCCGGTGAGGTCAACTGGCAGTCGTTGGGCCACAAGGAGGGCCAGCCGCGCAAGATCGAGTCGGTCCTCTCGAGCGGGCAGATGGTCCTGGTGCAGGTCACCAAGGACCCCGTCGGGCACAAGGGCGCCCGGCTGACCAGCCAGGTCAGCCTCGCCGGCCGGTTCCTCGTCTACGTCCCGGACGGCACCACCTCCGGCATCTCCCGCAAGCTGCCCGACACCGAGCGCAGCCGCCTGAAGACCCTCCTCAAGGAGATCGTCCCCGACACCGCCGGCGTCATCGTGCGTACGGCAGCCGAGGGTGCCAGTGAGGACGAGCTGACCCGCGACGTCGAGCGGCTCAAGGCGCGCTGGGAGGACATCGAGAAGAAGGCCGCCCACAAGGGGTCCGGCCCGCAGCTGCTCTACGGGGAGCCCGACCTGACCCTCAAGGTGGTCCGCGACCTCTTCACCGAGGACTTCTCCAAGCTCGTCATCGAGGGCGACGACGCGTGGACCACCGTCCACGGCTACGTCGAGTCGGTCGCCCCGGACCTCGTCGACCGCGTCGAGAAGTACCAGCGCAACGGCGCCGGCGACGTCTTCGCGACGTACCGGGTCGAGGAGCAGATCCAGAAGGGCCTCGACCGCAAGGTCTGGCTGCCCTCGGGCGGCTCGCTGATCATCGACCGCACCGAGGCGATGACCGTCGTCGACGTCAACACCGGCAAGTTCACCGGCTCCGGCGGCAACCTGGAGGAGACGGTCACCAAGAACAACCTCGAGGCGGCCGAGGAGATCGTGCGCCAGCTCCGGCTGCGCGACATCGGCGGCATCATCGTCGTCGACTTCATCGACATGGTCCTGGAGTCCAACCGCGACCTCGTCGTGCGACGCCTCGTGGAGTGCCTGGGCCGCGACCGCACCCGCCACCAGGTCGCCGAGGTCACCTCGCTCGGACTCGTGCAGATGACCCGCAAGCGCATCGGCACCGGTCTCGTCGAGGCCTTCAGCGAGAGCTGTGAGCACTGCCACGGTCGCGGCGTCGTGATCAAGGACCAGCCGGTCGACCCCCACACGAAGTCCTCGGACGACGGCGGGGAGGGCCGGCGCGGCAGCCGCCGACGCGGGCGACGCGGCTCGTCGGGCGAGGACAACGGCGGCGCGGGAGGCTCCACCGCCAGCTCCACCGCCAGCTCCACCGCCAGGACTGCCGAGCCCCACCACGCTCCGTCACCGAAGGACGTGGCCGCGATGGCGCGCCACGAGAAGCCGGCGGACGAGGCCGAGACTCCCCCCGAGGCGGCTCCGGCCGAGACCCCGGCCGAGACCCCGGCCGAGACCCCTGCCGAGACCCCGGCCGAGACCCCGGCCGAGACCCCGGCCGAGACCCCGGCCGAGACCCCTGACGAGGCGTCCGCGGACACCCCCGACGAGACCCCCGCCGAGGCGCCCGAGACCCCCGACGAGGCCCCCGCCGAGGCTGAGAAGCCGCGCGTGGTGACACGTACGCGCCGACGGTCGGCCAGCCGGCCGGCCGGCCCGCCCGCCGGTGTCGGCACCGTGCCGGACTCGGGCGCCGTCGAGCCGGGCACGGTCGTGGTGGAGCAGGGGGCGGATCCCGTCGTCGAGCCCGTCGCCGAGCCCGCATCCGAGCCCGCCGCCGAGGCCCCGGTCGTGGAGCACGTCCCGATCAAGAAGAGGGGCTCGCGCAAGCGCTGACCTCTGAGGACTCAACCCGGGTGGGCCGACCTCGTTTTGCCCGGTCGGCACCCGATCCCGTAGTCTTGGCCCTCGGTGTTCGATGCACCGATTCTGCGCGCCCGCCACGCGGCGTACTCGCCCGATCAGGCGGTGTCGTGCGCAGTCCCGCAAGTTTTCTACCTGTAGTCCGTATCGAGGAGAGTGACTCGCCGTGTACGCAGTCGTGCGCAGTGGCAGCAAGCAGCAGAAGGTTGCCGTGGGCGACGTCATCGAGATCGACGCGATGGCCGCCGCCGGCGACACCCTCACCCTTCCTGTGGTGATGGTCGTCGACGGCGACAAGGTGACCGCGACCGGCCTGGACAAGGCGAGCGTGACCGTCGAGGTCACCGGCCGCACCAAGGGCCCGAAGATCATCATCCAGAAGTACAAGAACAAGACCGGCTACAAGAAGCGCCAGGGTCACCGCCAGAAGTACACCCAGGTCAAGGTCACCGACATCTCCCTCTGAGCGTTCGCTCGAGGTCGACCAAGTCTCCCCAGAAGGACTGAACAATGGCTCACAAGAAGGGTGCTGCGAGCACCAAGAACGGCCGTGACTCCAACTCCCAGCGCCTCGGCGTGAAGCGCTTCGGCGGCCAGGTCGTCGGCGCGGGCGAGATCATCGTCCGCCAGCGCGGCACCCACTTCCACCCGGGCACCGGAGTGGGCCGCGGCGGCGACGACACCCTGTTCGCCCTGCAGGCCGGCGCGGTCGAGTTCGGCACCCGCCGCGGTCGCAAGGTCGTCAACATCGTCCCCGGCGAGTGACGACGCGACACCGAGCATTTCTGCACTGAGCTCTATTGCGAGGGGCGTCCCTGCCTGGGGGCGCCCTTCGTGCTTTCTCCCACCGATGCAAGGAATCTGATGGCCATCCCCACGTTCGTCGACCAGGTCACGCTGCACCTCGCGGCCGGACGAGGTGGCAACGGCGTGGCCTCCGTCAAGCGGGAGAAGTTCAAGCCGCTCGGCGGCCCCGACGGTGGCAACGGCGGGCAGGGTGGGTCGATCATCCTGCAGGTCGACACCAGCGTGACCACGCTCGTCGACTACCACCACAGCCCCAAGCGGCGTGCCGAGAACGGCGGCCAGGGTGCCGGCGACCACAAGAACGGCGGCAACGGCAAGGACCTCGTCCTCACCGTCCCCGACGGCACCCTGGTCAAGGACGCCGGCGGCAACGTGCTGGCCGACCTGGTCGGCCACGGCACCACCATGGTCATCGCGCAGGGGGGACGCGGCGGGCTCGGCAACGCCGCCCTTGCCTCCTCCAAGCGCAAGGCTCCCGGCTTCGCGCTGCTCGGCGAGCCCGGCGACGAGCTCGCCGTACGCCTCGAGCTGAAGGTCGTCGCCGACATCGGCCTGGTCGGGTTCCCCAGCGCCGGCAAGTCCTCGCTGATCGCCGCGATCTCGCGGGCGCGGCCCAAGATCGCCGGCTACCCGTTCACCACCCTGATCCCCAACCTCGGCGTCGTCACCGCGGGCGAGACGACCTTCGTGGTCGCCGACGTGCCCGGCCTGATCGAGGGTGCCGCGGAGGGCCGCGGCCTCGGGCACGACTTCCTGCGCCACATCGAGCGCTGCGCCGCGCTGGTCCACGTGATCGACACGGCTTCCATCGAGCCCGGCCGCAACCCCCTCGACGACCTCGAGGTCATCGAGGGCGAGCTCGCCCGCTACGGCGGCCTCGAGGACCGGCCGCGGCTGGTCGCGCTCAACAAGGTCGACGTGCCGGACGGCCAGGACATCGCCGACATGGTGGTCGAGGAGCTGCGCGGCCGCGGGCTGCGCGTGTTCGAGGTCAGCGCTGCGTCCGGTGCCGGCCTGCGCGAGCTCACGTTCGCCATGGCCGAGATCGTCGTGGCGTCCCGCGAGGCGGCGCCCGCCGTCGAGCCCGAGCGGATCGTCATCCGGCCCAAGGCCGTCGACGGCGGCGACGACTTCACGGTCGTGGCCACCGAGGACCCTTCGGCAGGCTCAGGGCAGCGTGGCTGGCGGGTGCGCGGCACCAAGCCGGAGCGCTGGGTGCGCCAGACCGACTTCAGCAACGAGGAAGCGGTGGGATTCCTCGCCGACCGCCTCAACCGCCTCGGCGTCGAGGTCCAGCTCGCGCGGATGGGCGCCCAGGAGGGCGACACCGTCCTCATCGGTCCCGAGGACAACTCGGTCGTCTTCGACTTCAAGCCCAGCATCGAGGCCGGCGCAGAGATGCTCGGGCGGCGCGGCGAGGACGAGCGGCTGCGCGAGGAGCGGCCGGCGCGCGAGCGCCGTCGCGACATCGCCGAGGGCATGGAGACCAAGGCCGAGGAGGAGGCGCGCGCCGACGTCGCCCGCCGGCTCGACGAGGAGCGCCGCCGCAAGAAGGGTCCCAACCGCAGCTCGGGCAGCTCCGGTGTGGGACCGATGGCCTACGAGATCGGCACGAAGGACGACCCCGACTGGGACGGCAGTGACGACTGACCGCTCGGCCCTGGTCGGCGCCGCCCGCCGGGTCGTGGTCAAGGTCGGCTCGTCGTCGCTGACCACCGCAGCCGGCGGCATCGACCCGGCGCGCGTGCGCCAGCTGGTCGAGGTGCTGGCCGCCGCGCGCGACGGCGGAGCAGAGGTCGTCCTCGTCTCGTCGGGCGCCATCGCCGCCGGCCTCGCGCCGCTGGGGCTGAAGCGGCGCCCGCGGGGTCTCGCGGCGCAGCAGGCTGCCGCGTCCGTGGGGCAGGGCCTGCTGGCCCACCGCTACCAGGAGGAGTTCGCCCGGCATGGCATCGTCACCGGCCAGGTCCTGCTGACCGTCGACGACGTCACCCGGCGCGCCCACTACCGCAACGCCCACCAGACCTTCGCCAAGCTGCTCGAGCTCGGCGTCGTGCCGATCGTCAACGAGAACGACACCGTCGCCACCTCGGAGATCCGCTTCGGTGACAACGACCGGCTCGCCGCGCTCGTCGCGCACCTGGTCCACGCCGACCTCCTCGTGCTGCTCTCCGACGTCGACGGCCTCTACGACGGGCCGCCCTGGCGGTCCGGTTCGCGCCTCGTCCCGGTCGTACGCTCGGAGAAGGACCTCGCGTCGGTGACCATCGGGTCCGTCGGCGCAGCCGGCGTCGGCACCGGAGGCATGACGACCAAGGTCGACGCCGCCCGGATCGCCACCGGCGCCGGCATCGACGTGGTGCTGACATCGGCCGAGCAGGCTGCGGCCGCCCTCGCCGGCGCGGAGGTCGGGACGCTGTTCGAGGCGACCGGAAAGCGCCGCCCGACGCGGCTGCTGTGGCTGGCCCACGCGACCTCGGGCCAGGGCACGCTGACCCTGGACGCCGGCGCCGTACGGGCCGTGGTCGAGCGCCGGGCCTCGCTGCTGGCGGCGGGTGTGACGGCCGTCGGCGGCAGCTTCGTGGCGGGCGACGCCGTCGACCTGCTCGACCCGGCCGGGGCCGTGGTGGCCCGGGGCCTGGTGAACTTCGACGCCGACGAGCTGCCGGCGCTGCTCGGCCGCTCGACCAAGGAGCTCAAGGCCGCGCTCGGGGCGGCGTACGAGCGCGAGGTCATCCACCGCGACGACCTGGTGCTCCTGTAGCCCGGACGGCTCGGCCTGAACTTCCACCCGAGTGCGTGGAAGTTCAGGTCGATCCGGAGTCGCCCACGCTCAACCCCGGATGAAGTTCGACCCGAGCGCGTGGAAGTTCATCCCGGGGCTGGAGGACTGGCGGCTGGAGATCCCGTCGCAGCCGTACGCCGCCCGCATCGCGACGGCCACGCGCTGGGGTGAGGTCCCACACGGCGCGGCCGGCGTCGTCGGGGATGGCGTAGAGGTTCTCGTGGTGCCCGCGGGGATCACGAGCACGGCACCTTCGTTGGCCGGCCACCACAGAAGCCCACCCGTCATCCCCCCACAGCGACTCCCGGACGGGCGCTAGCGTCGGCGCATGGGCGAGCGTGAGCCACTGCACCGCACGGCGGAGGAGGTCGCGGAGGACGAGGAGTTCTTCCGGTGGTACGGGCGGTGGGCGCCGCTCGACCCGGCCGGCGTCGTCGAGCTCATGGCCGGCTTCGAGCGGCCGTGGTGGATCGTGGGCGGATGGTCCATCGAGGCGTACACCGGTCGCCCGCGCGAGCACGAGGACGTCGACGTCTCGATCCTCGGCTGCGACCTCGGGGCCTTCCGCGCGCACGTCGGCGCCGACTGGAACCTCTGGAGCAACCACGGTGGGACGTTGCGGCCCTTCAACGACCGGCACCCCGAGGTGCTCGACGTGGGCAGCCAGGTCTGGATCCGGCGGAGCGCCTCGGACCCGTGGGTGGTGGACATGGTCCCGACCCCCGACCGCGACGGCCTCTGGACCAGCAAGCGCGATCCGGACATCGTCCTGCCCCTCGACGACGTGACGTGGGTCGCCGGGGACGGCGTGCGCTACCAGCGGCCGGAGGTCACGCTGCACTACAAGGCGGCGCTGCACCGGCCCAAGGACGACCGCGACCTGGCGGTGACCTGGCCGCTCCTCGATCCGCAGGCGCAGGCGTGGCTCGCCGACGTCGTACGCCGCCTCCACCCCGACCACCCGTGGCTGGGGCTGATGGCCTGACTCAGGCCGACCGCGCCCAGGCGAGGGCGTCGGCCACGATCTCCTTGGTCGACATGCCGAGCTCCGCCCGGACCCGGGCCTCCACGTCGGCGGGGAACGGGGCGCCCCTGCGCCGGAAGCTGCCCATCAGGTCCCACAGCACGTCGTCGCCGCGCGTGCTGGTGAGGTAGGCGCAGGCGAGGTGGGCGAGCGCGTAGTTGAGCCGGGACCGACCCTGGTAGAAGTCGCGCCCCGTCGGCAGGCTCCGCGGTGCCATCGACCCGAGCTGCTGGGCGAGGCCGCGGCGACGCTGGTCGACGTCGTAGGCAGCCGAGTAGGCGACGTAGTCCGCCACGCCCTCGCTCAACCACCGCGGGCTGCCGTTGTCGGAGGACCCGAGCGCGACGTGCACGAGCTCGTGGCGCAAGAGGATGCCCCGCCACTCCTCGCCGTCGGTGTGGACGGGGTTGACCGCGAAGCGGTGGGCCGCGACCTTCTTGCCACCCAGCCGCGCCATCACCGGGAACGCGATGCCGGCCGTCCGGTCGATCGACATCGAGCTCATCTTGTCGATGGCGTCGACGTCGCTGATGTCGTAGGCGACGACCCGCCCGGACCACGGCGGCACGAGCGGCTCGATGGCGTCGCGCGCCGCGACGATGGCGTCCTGCAGCTCCGCGGCCTGGTCCTTCGTCTCGTCGTCGAAGACACCGAGCACCCCGTCGGACTCCTCGACGGTGATCGAGGTGACGTCCCACGGCGCGGGCAGCCAGCCCGTGAGCGCGTCGTTCTGGAGGTTGCGGTCGCTGGTGAGCAGCACCTCGTCCTCGTCGCCCACGAAGGTGTAGATCAGCGGCTGGGTCACGGCGTGCTCGTCGTAGCCGTCGAGGCGCATCGTGAAGTCGATCGGCAGCTGGAGGTCGCCCTCGCCGTGGACGCGGGTCATCACGCCCTCGTCGCCGAGCGCGAGGGCCATCTCGGTGGCCGGCAGGCGGGCGACGTTGTCCCACCACCGGGCCTGCGTCCTCGCAAACTCCTCGGCCGACGGGTCGATGGTGGCGAGGAAGGCGTCGCGGTCTCCGTCGACCAGGGCCTGCTCACGGGTCTCGACGAGCTCCAGCGCCGCGTCGCGGAGCGACTCGTCCATGCCGGCGGGGGGTGCGGAGCGTGCCGGGAGCCCCGGGTGGCTGGGCTCGGCCGGTGGGGGCGTACCGCCCTGGCACGCGACCGTCGGCAGCAGGAGGAGGCAGGCGAACCAGGCCCGGGATGCGCGCACGCGGGGAGCCTAGGTGGTCGGCACGACACTCGGGCGCAGTTGGCGAGGGTCGCCCCGTAGGCTTGGCAGGTCATGAAGCAGCCGCTCGTCTACCTCGACCACGCCGCGACCACGCCCATGCTGCCGGTCGCGGTCGAGGCGATGACGCGGCAGCTCACCGGGGTGGGCAACGCCAGCTCGCTGCACGCCTCCGGCCGCGGCGCCCGCCGCGTGGTCGAGGAGTCGCGCGAGACGATCGCCCGCGTCATCGGCGCGCGCCCGGGTGACGTGGTCTTCACCTCGGGCGGCACCGAGTCCGACAACCTCGCGATCAAGGGCATCTTCTGGTCGCGACGGGCGGAGGACCCGCGCCGCACGCGCATCCTGTCGAGCGCGATCGAGCACCACGCGGTGCTCGACCCGCTGCACTGGCTGGCGGAGAGCGACGGCGCGGACGTCGAGCTGCTCCCGGTGACCTCCGAGGGCGTGCTGGACCTCGAGTCCCTCAGGGACTCGGTGGCCAGGGACCCCGGCTCGGTCGCCCTGATCTCGGTGATGTGGGCCAACAACGAGGTCGGCTCGCTGCAGCCGATCGACGAGGTCGTGGCGCTCGCGGCAGAGCACGCGATCCCCGTCCACACCGACGCGGTGCAGGCTCTCGGCCAGGTGCCAGTCGACTTCGCGGCATCGGGTGTCGACGCCCTGACCTTCACCGGCCACAAGGTCGGGGGTCCCTACGGTGTGGGCGCACTCGTCGTACGCCGCGACCTGGCCGTGAGCGCGCTCGTGCACGGCGGCGGGCAGGAGCGCGACATCCGCAGCGGCACCCTCGACGTGCCCGCCATCGCGAGCCTCGCCGCCGCGGTCGAGGAGTCGGTCAAGCACCAGCACGAGCACGCCGTGCGCGTCGCCGCCCTCCGCAACGACCTCGTGCGCCGCGTGGTCGAGGTCGTCCCGGACGCCCACCTCCACGGCACGCCGCCCGGGCCGTTGCGGCTGCCCGGCAACGCCCACATCGGCTTCCCCGGCTGCGAGGGCGACTCCCTGCTGATGCTGCTCGACGCGCGTGGCATCGAGTGCTCCACCGGCTCGGCCTGCTCCGCCGGCGTGCCACAGCCCTCCCACGTCCTGCTCGCCATGGGCTGCGACGACGACCAGGCGCGCCACTCGCTCCGCTTCTCGCTCGGCCACACCACCACCCGCGACGACGTCGACCGGCTCGTCGAGGCGATCGGGCCGGTCGTGGAGCGGGCCCGCGCCGCGCGAGCACGCTGATGGCCCGTGTGGTGGCCGCCATGTCGGGCGGCGTGGACTCCGCCGTCGCCGCGGCCCGGGCCGTCGAGGCGGGGCACGAGGTGACCGGCGTGCACCTCGCGCTCAGCCGCAACCCGGCGTCCTACCGCTCCGGTGCGCGCGGCTGCTGCACCATCGAGGACAGCAACGACGCGCGTCGCGCCGCCGACGTCATCGGCATCCCGTTCTACGTCTGGGACCTCTCCGAGCGCTTCCAC
Organism: Nocardioides eburneiflavus; assembly: GCF_004785795.1. Lineage (NCBI taxonomy): Bacteria > Bacillati > Actinomycetota > Actinomycetes > Propionibacteriales > Nocardioidaceae > Nocardioides > Nocardioides eburneiflavus. The sequence continues at coordinate 4,788,139 of NZ_SRRO01000001.1, read as the reverse complement.
GAGGACGTGGTCGAGGACTTCATGGACGAGTACGCCGCCGGGCGGACGCCGAACCCGTGCCTGCGCTGCAACGAGAAGATCAAGTTCGCGGCCGTGCTCGACCGCGCGCTGGCGCTGGGCTTCGACGCCGTCGCCACGGGCCACTACGCACAGCTGCGCACCGGGGCCGACGGCCTCATCGAGATGCACCGGGCGACCGACCACGCCAAGGACCAGTCCTACGTCCTCGGGGTGCTCGACCAGCAGCAGCTGCGCCACTCGCTGTTCCCCCTGGGCGACACCGACAAGCCCGCGGTGCGCCGCGAGGCCGAGGCCCGCGGGCTGCTGGTCGCCGACAAGCCCGACTCGCACGACATCTGCTTCGTCGCGGACGGCGACAACGCGGGCTGGCTGCGCGAGAAGCTCGGCGACCGCGCCCCCAACCACGGGGGCTCGATCGTCGACGCCACGACGGGGGAGGAGGTCGGCAGCCACGCCGGCACCTACGCCTTCACCATCGGCCAGCGCCGCGGGCTCCGGCTCGGCGTCCCCGCCGCCGACGGCAAGCCGCGCTTCGTCCTCGACATCGAGCCCGTCAGCGGCACCGTCACCGTCGGGCCGCGCGAACGGCTCGCGGTCGACCACGTGTCGGGCATCCGGCCGCGCTGGTGCGGCACGGTGCCCGAGCGGGTCGACGGCACGGTGCAGCTGCGCGCCCACGGCGCCGAGCACCGTGCTGTCGTGGCGGTCTCGGGCGACCGCGTGGAGATCGACCTGCTCGAGCCGGCCGAGGGCATCGCGCCCGGCCAGGCGGCGGTGATCTACGACGGCACCCGCGTCGTCGGCTCCGCCACGATCTCGGCCACCCGCCCGGTGACGGCCCGGTGAGCGCCGGCAGCGCCCTGGCCACGCAGGCGGGCGCGCTCCTCGGGAGCAAGCACCCGACGTACGTCGTCGCGCTGGTGACGCCGGGGGACGACGAGGTCGACGCGGTCGGAGCCGGGGTGCACGGCGACGTCGAGCTCGGCTCGGTGAGCAAGGGCGTCACCGGGCTGCTGTGGCGCGATGCGATCACCCGCGGCGAGCTCGCCGACGACGCCGTCCTCGGCGACCACCTCGACGTCCCCGCGGCCCTCGCGGGGATCCGGCTGTCCGCCCTCGCCACCCACACCTCCGGGCTGCCCCGGCTCGCCGGCGGCGCCGACGTGCTGGCGCGCACGTGGCAGCTGTGGCGCTCGGGGCGCAACCCCTACCGCGAGGACCTGGCGGGCCTCCTGGCCCGGCTCGACGGCGTCGTCCCCGGCAGGACCGGCCCGTCCTACTCCAACCTCGGCTTCCAGCTTCTCGGGCACGCAGTGGCCGCGGCCGCGGCGACGACGTACGCCGACCTGGTCGCGACGCGCATCGCCGCCCCGCTCGGGCTGGTCGACACCTACGTCCCGACCTCCACCGACGAGCTGCGGCCCGGAGCCGTCGCACCCCGCAACCGCGCGGGACGCGAGGTCGAGCCGTGGGCCAACGTCGCGCTCGCCCCGGCCGGGGGAGTGCGGTCCTCGGCCACCGACCTGGCGGTGCTGCTGCGGGCCATGCTCGAGGGCACGGTCGCAGGTGCCGAGGCCCTGGAGCCGGTCGCGCCGTTCACCGGCCGGATGCGCATCGGCGCGGGATGGCTGACCGGTCCGTTGCTGCGGCGCACGGTGACGTGGCACAACGGCGGCACGGGCGGCTTCCGGTCGTTCGTCGCGATCGACCGTGAGCACGGCGTCGGGGTGGCGCTGGTCAGCGCGTCCACCCGGTCCGTCGACGGCGCCGCCGCTCGGCTGCTGGCCGAGGCGGGTGATCGGACGTGAGCGCCGCCACCGGCATCGGCTCGATGCCCGGGACGACGGACGACGCGTACGCCGAGGCAGTCCGGCTCGTCCTCGGCGAGCTGCCCGACCTGCCGCACGTCCCGGAGCTGCCGGCGCGCGGCGTCTGGGCAGCGATGACCGGACGTGGCCTGGCGGTCCTCGACGGGCTGGCGGCGGACCTGCAGCCGGCCGGGTGGCGCCTCACCGACGTCAGTGGTGTCGACCACCGGAGGGCACGGTCCCTGCTCGCGCAGGACCTCGACACGGTGGAGGAGCTGGCCCAGGACCACGGCGGGGCGTTCAAGACGCAGGTCGTCGGACCGTGGACGCTCGCCGCGACGGTGGAGAAGCCGCGCGGCGACAAGGTCCTCAGCGACCACGGTGCGCGCCGCGAGCTGGCGCAGGCGCTGGCGGAGGGCGTACGGCTCCACCTGGCCGACCTGCAGCGTCGTGTGCGTGGTGTCGACCGCTGGATCGTCCAGGTCGACGAGCCCGCCCTCGCCGCGGTCGTCCACGGCCAGGTGCCCACCGCGAGCGGCTACGGCCGGCACCGCAGCGTCGACCTGCCCGAGGCATCGGCCCACCTGGAGTGGGTGGTGGCCGCGATCACCGAGGCGGGCGGCGAGGCGTGGGTGCACTCCTGCGCGCCCCGCACGCCATGGTCGCTCGTCGCAGGCACCGGGGTGCACGGCCTGTCGGCCGACCTGGACCTGCTCGGTCCGGGCGACCTGGACACCTTCGCCGAGGTGCTGGAGGCCGGGCGTACGGCGGCCCTTGGCGTCGTGCCGCCCACCGACCCGGCCACCGACCCGTCCGACGCCGGTGTGACCGAGCGGGTCCAGCGCTGGCTCGACATGCTCGGCCTGGACCCGGAGGCCGTGGGGGAGGCCCTGGTCGTCAGCCCGACCTGCGGGCTGGCGGGCGCCACCCCGCAGTGGGCGGCGCGGGCGGTGCGGCTGACGGCGACGGTCGCCCGGAACCTCTAGGCGAGACCTCCGGGCGAGAAGACCGGGCGGTTCACCTGTCCCGGTGCGGGACCTGCGCCTCCAGGACGTCGAGGCACGACTCGATCGCCACGTCGTGCCAGCGCCGGGAGCCGGCGAGCATGTAGTGGCCGAGCCCGCCCATGTCGCGGAGCTCGGCGCTGTCGGCGACCTCGCGGGCACGATCGACGTAGCGAGCGGTCTCACGGAACGACGTGATGCGGTCGCGGCGGCCGTGGGCGGCCCGGAGCCGGCGCCCCGCGAGGGTGTGCACCGGGTCCTCGGCCGACCACCAGGGCGCGAGCCCGACCACGCCGACCACCGACGGGTCGTCGGCCACGTGCACCGCCACCCGCGCTCCCATCGAGTGCCCGAGCAGCACGACGGGGACCTCGCCCAGCTCGGCGCGCACCTGCTCGAGCGCCCACCGGGCGTCGGACCGGGGCTCGCGCCCACCGTTCCAGCCGCGCGTGCGGTAGCGCGCCGACCACACGCCCACGCCCGCCTCGTGGGCCCGTTGGGCGATCTCCCGCTGCAGCCAGAGCACGCGACGCCACGAGGCGCTGCGCCCGTCGACGGACTGGGTGGAACGCGGCTTGCCGCCGTGGAGCAGCAGGATCATCGCGCGGGTGGATCCGTCGGCGGTGTCGTGGCGGGTGAGGTGCGGCGCGGTCACGACTCTCCTTCGGAGCTGCGGCGGGAACGGATCGGGCGTCGGACCGGGGGTCAGTGGACCCCGACGCCCTCGGGCGCGGACTCGGTGGCGAGCTCCTCGTGCTTGACGTCGAGGAAGAGCCACACGATGGCGGACGCCGCGATCATCATCAGCGAGCCCACGAAGAACGCCATGGTGGCGCCCTCGGTGAACGCGCCGAGCGACGCGAGCTGGCCGAGCGTCGCCTCGTCGATGCCGGGGGCTGCGCCGGCGATCGACGGGGCGATCTCGTCGGCCCGCGTCTGCGCGAAGTGGAGCGACACCGTGCTGAGGGTGGCGAGGCCCAGCGCACCGCCGACCTGCTGCATGGTGTTGAGCACGCCCGAGCCGATGCCGGTGTCCTGGGCGCGCAGGTGGTGCACCGCGACGAGGGTCAGCGGCACGAAGTTGAGGCCCATGCCGAAGGCCATCAGCACGACGAACGGCAGGATCTGCGTCCAGTAGCCGACGCCGTCGCCGAGGGCGACGCCCTGGCCGCCGAGCGCCTGCGGGAGCGAGGCCAGGATCGAGGACGGGTCCTCGGGGACCGTGATCCGGCTGAAGCCGTAGAGGGCGATCGCGGAGAGCAGGGTGCCGACGCCGGACAGGAGGCGCGGGTCCACGGCGCTGATCAGCCTGGACGCCACGGTGGCCGAGATGATCATCGCGATCGAGAAGGGCAGGAACGCCACGCCGGTCTGCAGCGGCGAGTAGCCGACGACGAGCTGGATGAACAGCGAGAGGAAGAAGAACATCGCGAACATCGCGGCCGGGACGATCATCATCACGGCGAAGGCGGCGGCGCGGTTCTTGCTGCGGAAGATCCGGAACGGCATCAGGGGGTGCTGCACGCGGGACTCCACCAGCAGGAAGAGCCCGAGCAGGGCGACTCCGGCGGCCAGGCTCGCGATCGTGGTGGTGTCGCCCCAGCCGTAGCGCTCGTCGCCGGCGCGGGACAGCCCGTAGACGATGGCGAGCAGGCCGCCGGTGCCGGTGATGGCGCCGGGGATGTCCAGCCAGCCGGTGTGGCGCTCGGACTCGTCGAAGAAGCGCGGGGCGAAGAAGGCCGCGGCGAGGCCGATCGGCACGACGATGAGGAACGTGTAGCGCCAGCCCTCCAGGCCCAGGATCGGGTCGAGACCGGTGAGCCAGCCGCCGAGGATCAGGCCGACGGCCGCGCCGACGCCCGCCATCGCGGCGTACACCGCGAACGCGCGGTTGCGCTCGCGGCCGGCCGGGAAGGTGGTGGTGATCAGCGCGAGGGCGGCCGGGGAGGCCATCGCGGCGCCGAGGCCCTGCAGGGCACGGGCGGACAGGAGCATGAACTCGTTCTGGGCGAAGCCGCCCACCAGGGAGGCGACGGCGAAGACGAGCACGCCGATGATGAAGACCAGTCGGCGGCCGTAGAGGTCGGCCAGCCGGCCCCCGAGCAGCAGGAAGCCGCCGAAGGTGAGGGCGTAGCCGGTGACGATCCAGGACAGGTTGGCCTGGTCGATCTCGAGGTCGGTGCCGATGTAGGGGAGGGCGATGTTGGCGATGGTGCTGTCGAGCACCACCATCAGCTGCGCCAGCGAGATGAGCACGAGGGCCCAGCGCAGGCGCTTGTGCTGCTCGGGGGTCACCTCTTCGGTGGCCGGAGCGAGGTCGGTCATGGGGTTCCTTCGGGAGTGGTGGGTCGAGCGGAGCCGGTCGGGCCGTGCAGCGCGGCCGGGAGGATCACCTCGTCGATGACTCGTTCGATGAGCCCGGGGGTGGCTTCGTCGCCGAGGAGGAAGATGCGGTGCAGGACGATCCCGGGCAGCGCCGAGGCGAGGACCTCGAGGTCGATGTGGGCCGGGATCTCGCCGCGCTGCTGGGCGCGCTCGAAGATGGTGCGGGAGGCGGCCAGCTTGGGGGCGATGAAGTCGCGCCGGTAGACCGCCGCGAACTCGGGGTCGCGCGCCATCGCTGTCACCACGGCCGCCTGGACCGCGGTCGCCCGCTCGTCGCCGAGCCCGCCCATGCCGCAGTGCGCGGCCACCAGGTCACCCCGCAGGGTGCCGGTGTCCGGCGGTGCGGGGTGCTGCTTGTGGGAGCAGATGGCCTGGACGACGAGCTCGGGCTTGGAGCTCCAGCGCCGGTAGAGCGTGGCCTTGGAGGCCTTGGCCTCGGTGGCGACCGCGTCCATGGTGAGCCGGTCGTAGCCGGTCTCGGCGAGCACGGTCAGTGTCGCCTCCAGGATCTCCAGCTCGCGCTCGCCCTCCACGCGGGGGCGGGTGCCGGCTTCGGTCGGGGTCATGCGGGCTCCAGGCTCGGTCGGGGGAACTCGATAAAACGAAACGGTTTCGTTTCGCACAACCGCACTGTAGGCAGATCCATTCCGATGGAACAAGTGTGTTTCGTCCGGTCCAGACCTCCGGGCCGCCGCGGTGTCGGCGGGGGACGGCAGACTGTCCCCATGACGACGTCCGAGGCCCCCGACCTGCCCGCCGCCCGGGAGCGCCACGCAGAGCTGAGCGAGCAGGTCGACGACGCCCGCTGGCGCTACTACGTCCTCGACGACCCGACGCTCTCCGACGCCGACTTCGACCTCCGGCTGCGCGAGCTCGAGGCGCTCGAGGAGCAGTTCCCCGAGCTCCGCACGCCGGACTCGCCGACGCAGAAGGTCGGCGGCGCCGTCTCCACCGACTTCACCGCGGTCGACCACCTCCAGCGCATGGAGAGCCTGGACAACGCCTTCGACCTCGACGAGCTCCGGGCCTGGCACGCCCGCCTCGGGCGCGAGGGCGTCGCGGCCCCCGCGCTGCTCTGCGAGCTCAAGGTCGACGGCCTGGCCATCAACCTGCTCTACGAGGACGGCCGCCTGGTGCGCGCGCTCACCCGCGGCGACGGCCGCACCGGCGAGGACGTCACGCCCAACGTCAAGACGATCGCCTCCGTGCCGCACCGCCTCACCGGCACGAGCGAGCACCCGGTGCCCGCCCTCGTCGAGGTCCGCGGCGAGGTGTTCCTCCCGAGCGACGCGTTCGAGCGGCTCAACGCTGCGATGGTCGACGCGGGCAAGCCGATGTTCGCCAACCCCCGCAACGCGGCCGCGGGCTCCCTGCGGCAGAAGGACCCACGCGTGACCGCCACGCGCGACCTCGGGATGGTCTGCCACGGCATCGGCGCGCGCGACGGCTTCGAGCCCACCGCCCAGAGCGCGGCGTACGACGCCCTCCGGGCGTGGGGGCTGCCGGTCTCCGAGCAGGTGCGTGTCGTCTCGACGCTGGCCGAGGTCGAGGAGCGGATCGAGCACGTCGGCGAGCACCGCCACTCGATCGTCCCCTACGAGATCGACGGCGTCGTGGTCAAGGTCGACTCGGTGGCCGAGCAGCGCCAGCTCGGCTCGACCTCGCGCGCGCCCCGCTGGGCGATCGCCTTCAAGTACCCGCCCGAGGAGGTCAACACCGAGCTCCTCGACATCCGGGTCAACGTCGGCCGCACCGGCCGGGTCACGCCCTACGGGGTGATGCGACCGACCAAGGTGGCCGGCTCGACCGTCGAGCGCGCCACCCTCCACAACGCCCACGAGGTACGCCGCAAGGACGTCCGGCCCGGTGACACGGTGATCCTGCGCAAGGCCGGCGACGTGATCCCCGAGATCCTCGGGCCGGTGCTGGCGCTGCGCCCCGAGGGACTGCCCGAGTGGGTGATGCCGACGGTGTGCCCGACCGAGATCGGCGGCTGCGGCACCCAGCTCGTCGAGCAGAAGGAGGGCGACAAGGACCTGCGCTGCCCCAACCACGAGAAGTGCCGGCTCCAGGTGCTCGACCGGGTCTTCCACGTCGCGGGGCGCGGCGCGTTCGACATCGAGGGCCTCGGCTCCGAGGCGGCGGTCGCCCTGCTCGACGCCGGGGTGATCGACAACGAGGGCGACATCTTCGACCTGACCGCCGACAAGCTGATGCGCACCGACCTCTTCACCCGTGCCGCGAAGAAGGGGGCCCTTCGAGACGGCGCTGGCGCGCCTCCTCAGGAACCGGGTTCACGCGAGCTCTCCGCCAACGGCGAGCGGCTGCTGGCCACCCTCGCCACCCGCCTCGACGTGCCGCTGTGGCGGGTGCTCGTCGCGCTGTCGATCCGGCACGTCGGCCCGACGGCGGCCCGTGCGCTGGCCACGGAGTTCGGCTCGGTCGAGGCCATCCGTGCCGCGACCGAGGAGCAGCTCGCGGCGGCCGAGGGCGTCGGGCCCACCATCGCGGCATCGGTGCGTGAGTGGCTCGACGGCGACGAGTCGGGCTGGCACACCGCGATCCTCGACAAGTGGGCGGCGGCAGGCGTCACGATGGCCGACGTACGCGACGAGTCGGTCGCCCGGACCCTCGAGGGCCTCACGATCGTGGCCACCGGCTCGCTGCAGGGATACACCCGCGACTCGGTCAAGGAGGCCATCATCAGCCGCGGCGGCAAGGCCTCCGGCTCGGTGTCGAAGAAGACCGACTACGTCGTCGTCGGCGAGAACGCCGGCTCCAAGGCCGACAAGGCCGAGCAGCTGGGCGTCCCGGTGCTCGACGAGGAGCAGTTCACGGTGCTGCTGGAGAAGGGGCCGGACGGGCTGGCCTGAGACGGTGGTGCGGCAGGTGTGTAGGGGCTCCCGCAACGGGTAGGCGTGTCGAGAACGGGACCTGCTGCGGACAACTTTCCGGTTGACCGGGAGGTCTCACCGGCGCAGGCGTCCTCGGGGTGCCCCACTGAAAGGTAGTCACATGTCTCTCTCGGCTTGCAGACTCGCTCGCTCCGCCGCCGTCGGGCTGGCGCTCGTCGTCCCCGCGGTCGGCCTGGTCGTTCCGGCCCAGGCGGCCGCGCCCACGTGTGCCGGGCTGAAGGCCACGATCATCGGCAACAACAAGGCCAACACCCTCACCGGAACTCCCCAGCGCGACGTCATCGTGGGCCGGGGCGGCAACGACACCATCCGCGGCGTCGGCGGCAACGACGTGATCTGCGGTGGCGACGGTGCCGACACCATCCTCGGCGGCGACGGCAACGACCGCATCTGGGGTGACGCCGACCTGGTCCGGATCGACCAGTTCGGTCGGGTGGTGAAGAAGGGCGACACCATCTCCGGTGGCGCCGGTGACGACACGATCGACCTCGGCGTCGACCCGCGCCCCGCGACCGAGGGGACCAAGGTCGTGGTGGACGGACTGTCCTACGCCGACGCGCCCGCCGCGGTGGTCGTGGACTTCCGGGCCGCGGCGACGTCGGTGATCACCGCCGAGGGCACCGACACCATCAGCGGCTACAGCCAGGGCATCCGGGTGATCGGCTCACCGCAGGGCGACATGATCAAGGGCACCAACTCCGAGGACGTGATCCTGGGCCGCGGCGGCGACGACCTGCTCTACGGCCAGGGCGGCGACGACACCATCGTGGGCGACAGCCCCGGCGTTGCCGGCAACGACAGGCTCTACGGCGACGCCGGCGACGACACCATCACCGGGGCGGTCGGCATCGACACCTTCGTCGGCGGCAGCGGCAGCGACGTGCTCACCTCGACCTCGGAGAGCCACCAGAGCTTCCGCGGCGGCAGCGGTGTCGACACCGTCACCTTCCCGATCCCGCTCGAGTCCGGCTTCGTCGCCAAGGGCCACGGCGGGCAGGACAAGCTCCGGCTGCTGCCCAACGGCAACCCGCTGGCCAAGCCGACGGTGCGCATCGACCAGCAGAAGAGGTCCACCATCCGCGACCTGCAGCCCTACACGCTCGAGGGCAGGATCACCGGGTTCAGCGACATCGTGCTCCCGGCCCGGGCCCTGTCGATCTTCAAGGGCAGCAACGACTCCGAGGTCATCACCGCGCACCCCGACTACCGCGCGATGATCTACGGCCGCGGCGGCGCCGACGTGATGACCGGCTCCCGCCAGCCCGACCGCCTCGACGGCGGCACCGGCTTCGACATCGCGCGCGGTCGCGGCGGCAACGACACCTGCAAGAGCGCCGAGAAGCGTTCGAGCTGCTGACAGGTCGCCGAGCGCGCCCGCTTCCCCCGTGCCGGTGGCGAGGGGCACGATGCCTGCATGTCGCGCGGAGGCAGGCTGCTCGTGCTGGCAGCGGCGTGGGCGGTGCCGGTCTGCTGGACCCTCCTCGCGCTCCTGGCGACGCCGTCGGACGGCACGAGCCTGTCCTCGCGGCTGGTGCCGTCGGGCACGGTGCACTGGGGTGAGTCGGTCCGCGTCGCCGCGACGTACGGTGACACGCCGCTGCGACCTGGCGACGAGGTGCAGGCGGTCGACGGCAGGTCGATCTCCGACTGGGTGGACAGCGGGGGAGCGGCCGCGCTCGAGGCCGGCGACGTCGTGCGCTACGAGGTCCGCCGCGCCGGCGCCGGGCTGGACCTGATCCAGCAGGTCGACGTCACGGTCGGCGCCTACCCGGTGCTGGGTGCGGTGCGCGCGGCACCTGTGGTCCCGCTCCTCGCCGTGCTGGTCCTGAGCGTCGGCTCGCTGGTGTTCTGGTCGGCGTCCGGGGCCGCGGCGGCGCGCGCGTACCTCACCGCCTGTGCGCTGCTGCCGGCCGCGGCGACCTCGACCCCGTGGGGTCCGGACGTCCTCGACCTCGGGCGCGGGGCCTGGCAGCAGGCGGTCGGGGAGACGGTCGCCGCGCTCGGGCTCGTGGCGCTGGTGCTCGCCGTCTCCCTGACGACCCGGCCGTCAGGGCGTGAGCGCTGGGTGACGGCCGCGCTGGCCGCCGTCCCGCTCCTCGCGTACGCCGCGTCGCTGGGCCCGCGGCTCGACGCGGCGGGCTCGCCCGCGGCCCGCCTCCAGGTGCTGTCGAGCGTCGCCGCCCCGACCCTGTGGGCCACGATCCCCGTCCTGCTCGTCGCGGCGACGCTGGCGCACCTGCGCGCGAGCCGCCGCGAGGACGTCCTGGCGACACGTCTCGCACTGCTCGGCACCGGAGCCGGGGTGGGTGCCTGGCTCGTCCTCGGACCCTCGCCGGCGCTGCTGACCGACCGGGCGCTCGTCCGGGGGGACCTGCTGGTGCTGCTCGCAGGTGGGCTGGTGCTGGCCTGCGTGGCGGCGGCGTCGGCCCGCTACCGGCTCGAGGAGATCGAGCCCCGGGTGCGGCGCGGGCTGGTGCAGGCGCTGGTGCTGGTCGTGGTCGGTGCCGCCTTCGCCGTGGTGGTGCGGGCCGTGGAGCTCGCCGCGGACGTCGCCGTCGAGTCGATGCTCGCGGGCGGGCTGCTCGCGCTGCTGCTCCTCCCCGTCGGTGTGGCCGTGCAACGGACCGTGCGGCGGTGGGTGTACGGCGACCGCGACTTCCCCGAGCGGGTCGTCTCCGAGCTGCGGCGCCTCGACGCGCTCACGGCGCCGGAGGAGGCCCTGCGGGAGGCGCTCGAGCTGCTCGCCCGGCGGCTCCACCTGTCCTTCGCGGCTGTCGACGTGTTCGCGACCTCGACCTCCGGACCGGTCGCCGCCACCGTCGGGCATCCCGCCGGGGCACCCGCGACCGTCGACCTCATCGCGGGCGGATCGACGCTGGGGCGCCTGCGCGTCGAGGTCGACGCCGGACACGACCCCTTCGGCCCCGGCGACCGGCGCCTGCTGGAGGACGTCGGCGCACAGGTCGGAGCCCTCGTCCAGGCCGTCACCGCCAACCGGGAGCTGCAGCTGTCGCGCCGCCGCCTGGTCGCCGCCCGCGAGGAGGAGCGGCGGCGCCTGCGTCGCGACCTGCACGACGGACTGGGGCCGTCGCTGGCGACCTTCGCCATGGGGCTCGAGTCCGCCACGGACCTGATCCGCGACGACCCCGACCGGGCCGCGGACCTCGTCGCCCGCCTCGCCGAGCGGGCGAGGGAGGACATCGGCGAGGTGCGTCGGCTGGTCGAGGGGCTGCGCCCGCCGGCGCTCGACCAGCTCGGGCTGGTCTCGGCGCTGCGACACCTGGCGGCGGACCACGCAGGCGGGTCGGGTGGGTCTGGCCCCGTCGGGGTGCCCTGGTCGGTGGAGGCCGAGGACGGTCTCGAGCCGCTGCCCGCCGCGGTGGAGGTCGCGGCCTACCGGATCGTCCTCGAGGCCGTGACCAACGCACGCCGCCACAGCGGTGCCTCCCGCTGCACCGTACGACTGGGCCGCGCCGGCGACGACCTCGAGATCGAGGTGTCCGACACGGGCACGGGGCTGGCCGCGGACCGGTCGCCGGGTGTAGGCCTGTCCTCGATGCGTGAGCGCGCGGAGGAGCTCGGCGGTTCCTTCGAGGCGGTGGACCGTCCGGGCGGTGGGACCGTCGTCCGGGCACGGCTGCCGGTCACGGGACCGTCGAGCGGCTGACGCCGGTCACGACCGACGACGGAGGGGTGAGGGCATGGACACGCAGCGGGTCCTGATCGCCGACGACCACGAGGCGTTCCGCAAGGGACTCGAGGCCCTCCTCGCCGCCGCCCCCGCCATCGAGGTCGTCGGCACCGCCGCGGACGGGGCGATGGCGGTCGCCCTGGCTCTCGACCTGCAGCCCGACGTCGTCCTGATGGACCTGCACATGCCCCGCGTCAACGGCATCGACGCGACCGCGCAGATCGTGGCGTCCTCGCCGCACATCGGGGTCCTGGTGCTGACCATGATGGAGGACGAGGAGTCGGTGTTCGCCGCCGTGCGGGCCGGCGCGCGCGGGTACCTGCTCAAGGGGGCGCGCCGCGCCGAGATCACGCGCGCGGTGCAGGCCGTCGGGGCCGGCGAGGTGATCTTCGGGCCGGGGATCGCCGACCGGGTGATGACCTACTTCGCCGGGGTCCGCAGCCGGCCCGTCGCCGACGCCTTCCCGGACCTCACCGACCGCGAGCGGGTCGTGCTGGGGCTCATCGCCGAGGGCCGCGAGAACGGCGAGATCGCGCGACAGCTGGGGCTGTCGGTCAAGACGGTGCGCAACCACGCCAGCAACATCTTCACCAAGCTCCAGGTCGCCCACCGGGCCCAGGCGATCGTCAAGGCTCGCGAGGCGGGCCTCGGACAGTAGAGGCAGGCCTCAGCCGCTCCCGTCGCGGCACCCGCCCTGGAGGCGTACGTCGTCGCGCGCGTCCGCACCGACCGCCCGGGCCTGCTCCTCGTCCGGGTAGACGACGTCGGCGCCGAACTCGACCCCGAAGTCACCGCGGATGATGCACGCGTCGGTGCGGGCGGGGTCGATCGTGGTCAGCGCCTGGACCAGGCGGTAGGCGGCGGACGGCGACAGGTCCGTGTCGATCCCCTCGAGCGCGGCGAGCGCGACCCGCTCCATGAACCCCACCTCGTCCTCCGCGGCGCGCAGTCGGGCGAGCGTGGCGAGCAGCAGGCGCTGGTGGTTGGCGGCCCGGTCGAAGTCGCCGGCGGGCAGGCCCTCCCGCGTGGTGGCGTACGCCAGGGCCTGCCGGGCGTCGAGCGTGTTGGTGCCGCGGCGCACCCGGACCCCGCCCTCCTCGGTGGTGAAGCCGATCGGCGAGTCCACCCGTACGTCGCCGACGGCGCCCATCATGGACAGGAAGCCGTCGGCGGCGGTGACCATCACGACATCGGGAGTGATCCCGAGCAGGTCGTCCACCTCCCGGGCAGCACCGTCGGGACCGCCCTCGGCGAGCGCCTCGTTGATCCGCGCGCGACCGCTCGGCAGCTCGACCCACAGGTCGCGGGGGAGGCCGATCGCCACCGCCCGGCGGGTCTCCCAGCTCACCCCGATCAGCTGGATGGCGTCGGTGCGCCCCGTCATCACGTCCTGGCCGGGACCTGCCTCGGAGCCGAGGGCGAGCACCCAGAGCACGCCGTCGCCGGCGTCCACCGACTTGGCCGTCGTGACGGTGGTGAGGCTGAGGGTCGTCGGGTGCACCGAGCCCGCCGGGACGAGCAGGGCCGCGCCGGCCAGCAGCAGCATTTGCGCCACGAGGCGTCGTACGGCACTCACGACGAGCCGTCCGTCGCTGAGTCCCCGGCGTCGCCCTCGGCGTCGTCCTCGAGCTCGGCGTCGACCGGTGCGCCGTCGTCCAGGGCCACGTCGTAGCCGAAGATCGACCAGCCCTCGCTGTCGGCGACGAGCAGGAAGCGGCCGTCGAGCACGAGCGGGCGGCTCGATCCGTCCTCCATCGTCGCGTCGAAGGCGAGGTGCACCGTCGCGGTGCTGCCGTGGACCGTGCCACCCCTGGCCAGGAACGACAGGCGGGCCTCGAGGTCGGTCGCGCGCACGGCCGTCGCGTCGCGCGCGCTCGCCGCCGTGAGCACGTCGATGTCGCCGGCACCGTCGCGCGCGGCGACACTCGTGAACGACTCGAAGGAGCGGACGAACTCCTGGCGCGGGAACGTGCCGAGGAAGGCGTCCACGACGTAGGCCGACAGCAGCTCCCCGACGGCTGCCTCGGCCTCGGCGCGGGTGTCCTCGTCGAGGCGGTCCGCGCCCGCCACGGTCTCGACGCGCAGGGCGACCCCCTGCGACGGCGGCCGGTCCGGCTCGTCCGGCGGACCGCCCCCGGAGCACCCGGCCGTGGCCAGCAGCGTGAGCGCCGCGGCGGCGAGTGCCGCCAGGTCTCGTGGGTGGCCCATGCGCTTCATCATGGCCGAAGCCGCCGCCCCGTGCCTCAACTCGCCGACACCGTGTTGGCGGTCGGGAGGGGGAAGTCGTCGACGTTGTCGTGGGCCGGGTGGCGCTCCCCGACGGGCCCCCGCGCGAAGCCGGTGACCAGCGTGGTGGTGACCGTACGGACGAAGCGCGCGGTGGCGGCGCCCAGCGGACGCTCGCAGCGGTCGACCATCGCGCACCCCCAGCGCAGCGTGCCCGCGTTGAACACCCCGGCACCCGACCGCGTCGTGTAGTACACCGACTGCGACGAGGTGGTGACTCCGCGGCAGGAGTACGGCGTGTGCGCCAGGACCTGCAGGGGGCGGGGGAGCCGGTCGTCGGGGTAGACGCGGTCGGCCTCCGGGCCCACCAGGCCGTGGACGCGGTCACCACGGCGTACGCCCGTGCCGCGGAAGCCCCACCAGCGCGGGCTCGCGATGACGTAGTCGGTGTCGACCGGGAAGCACTCGTACTGCATGCCGACCAGGTCGTGCTCGGGCCGGGGCACCGGCCCCTCCCGGAACATCGCGGTCGCGTCGGGCGACCCCGCGGCGTACGCCGGGTCGAGGTGCGCGTCGTGGCGGTAGCCGACGACCAGCCGCGCCGGGCCGGACGCGGCGTCCTCGAGGCGCACCCGCCAGTACATGGTGTTCGCGCCGAGGAAGGCCAGGTTGGTGCCGGCGTCGCGGGCCGCGAGGACGACCTCGCGCATGGTGGTCGTCCAGTACTCGTCGTGGCCCATCGACACGTAGCCGCGGGCGCCCGCCAGCGCGCCCGGCGTCGTGTGGAGGTCCACGTTGGTGAAGTAGGACAGCGGAGCACCCGTCGCCTCGGCCCGCACGACGACGGGGATGGCTGCGGTGCGGTAGTCGTTGGCGCCGGTGGCCCCGTTGTACGGGCGGTCGAAGCTGACGACGTGGCTGCGCCGGTCACCGTCCGCTCCGGCGTAGAGGCTGTAGCCGCCCCACTGGTTGTAGGCCTGCCACGTCGTCACGGGGGCGACGAGCGCGACCGTGCCCTCCGCGGAGGGCGAGGTGACCACGTAGGGCACCTGGGTGTGCCAGCCGGTGTCGGTCTCCAGCCGGAAGACGTAGAACCCGGGCTCCCAGCCGGACGTGTCCACCGTGAGGTCCCGCGCCCACGGGGCGACGACGGTGCGGGTCGCGTGCGGCGCGAAGCGGGCCGGGGGCTGCAGCCGCCCGCGCCGGAATCCCGACTCCCACACGAACGCGCCGGTCCCGCCGGCGTACGAGCCGATCCGGAAGACCGCGGCCTCCCACCCGCCCTCGGTGGTCGAGACCTTGAGCCCGACCCGCGTGCCGGGACGCCCGCTCGCGCGGGTCGTGTACGCCGCCAGCTCGCCGCGGTGCGCAGGCCGCGAGATCCGCCAGTCCTCGGAGCCGCGCGGCCCGGCGACGGTCTCCTCCTGCTCGTCATGCTCGTCCTGCCCGGGATCGTCGGCCCCGGACCCCGCCGGGTGCGGGAGCGGAGCGCTCGTGGCCACGGCCGGCACGGTGCGCGCCGCGGGCGACCCGCACCCCGCGATCCCCAGCGCGAGCAGCACCCCGACGACGGCCGTCCCCGCCCTCATGATCTCCCACCTGATCCTCATGGGGCCGACGATCCGGCCGACACCGATCCCGGCACACGAGGCGGTGATCCCGACAGCCCGGGACGATCCGGACGCTGTTCCCGACCGGCTCCCGACCGGCTCCCGACCGGCGTCGGGACCGGACGTGGCGTGGACCTAGGATTGCCCGCATGCCCGAGATCACCCGCGACGAGGTGGCCCACCTGGCCACGCTCGCCCGCATCGACCTCTCCGACGCCGAGCTCGACCACCTGGCGCCCCAGCTGAGCGTCATCCTCGACTCCGTCGCCTCCATCACCGGTGTCGCCGGGGACGACGTGCCGCCCACGTCGCACCCGATCCCGCTGACCAACGTGTTCCGCGAGGACGTCGTGGTGCCCGGCCTCACGGCCGAGGAGGCGCTCGCCGGCGCCCCCGAGGTGGAGGAGCAGCGCTTCTCCGTGCCGCGGATCCTGGGCGAGGAGGCCTGATGTCCGAGATCACCCGCAGCACCGCTGCCGCCCTCGCCGACGCCCTCGCCGCCGGCGACGTGACCTCGGTGCAGCTCACCGAGGCCCACCTCGACCGCATCGACGCGGTCGACGCCCGCCCCGACGGACGGGGTGTCCACGCGTTCCTCCACGTCGACCGCGAGGGCGCGCTCGCCGACGCCGCCGAGTCCGACGCCCGTCGTGCCCGCGGCGAGGTCCGTGGCCCGCTCGACGGCGTGCCGATCGCGGTCAAGGACGTGCTCGCCACCCGTGGGCTGCCGACGACCTGCGGCTCGAAGATCCTCGAGGGCTGGATCCCGCCCTACGACGCGACCGTCGTGACCCGACTGCGCGAGGCGGGGCTGCCGATCCTCGGCAAGACCAACATGGACGAGTTCGCGATGGGTTCCTCCACCGAGCACTCCGCCTACGGCCCGACCCGCAACCCGTGGGACCTCGACCGGATCCCCGGCGGCTCCGGCGGTGGCTCGGCGGCTGCGGTGGCGGCCTTCGAGGCGCCCCTCGCGATCGGCACCGACACCGGCGGCTCGATCCGCCAGCCCGGCGCGGTCACCGGCACCGTCGGCGTGAAGCCGACCTACGGCGGAGTCTCCCGCTACGGCCTCGTGGCCCTCGCCAACAGCCTCGACCAGGCCGGCCCGGTCACCCGCACGGTGCTCGACGCGGCGATGCTGCACGACGTCATCGGCGGCCACGACCCGCGCGACTCCACCTCCATCGCCCAGGAGTGGCCCTCCTTCACCGAGGCCGCGCGGGCAGGCTCGACCGGCGACATGACCGGCGTGAAGGTCGGTGTCATCACCGAGCTCGCAGGCGACGGCTGGCAGCCCGGCGTGATGGCCCGCTTCCAGGAGTCCGTCGACCTGCTGGTCAAGGCCGGCGCCGAGGTCGTCGAGGTGTCGTGCCCGTCGTTCGTGCACGCGCTCGCCGCCTACTACCTGATCCTGCCGGCGGAGGCGTCGAGCAACCTCGCGAAGTTCGACGCGATGCGCTTCGGCCTGCGGGTGACCCCCGAGGGCAGCCCGAGCGCCGAGGACGTGATGCGCGCCACCCGCGACGCCGGGTTCGGCGACGAGGTCAAGCGCCGCATCATCCTCGGCACCTACGCCCTCTCCAGCGGCTACTACGACGCCTACTACGGTCAGGCACAGAAGATCCGTACGCTGATCAGCCGCGACTTCGACGCCGCCTTCGCCAGTGTGGACGTCCTCGTCTCGCCGACCGCGCCGACCACGGCGTTCCGGCTGGGGGAGAAGCTCGACGACCCGATCGCGATGTACCTCAACGACCTCGCCACCATCCCCGCCAACCTCGCCGGCGTGCCCGGGATCTCGGTCCCCAACGGCCTCGCCGACGAGGACGGCCTGCCCAGCGGCTTCCAGGTGCTCGCGCCCGCGCTCGCCGACGACCGCGTCTACCGCGTCGGTGCCGCCCTCGAGGCCATCTACGCCGAGCAGTGGGGCGGCCCGCTGCTCGACCGCGCCCCCGGACTGGAGACCGAGTGATGACCGCCCCCACGACCGACACGACCCTGATGCCCTTCGACGAGGTGCTGGCGGCGTACGACCCGGCCCTCGGCCTCGAGGTGCACGTCGAGCTCAACACCGCCTCGAAGATGTTCTGCGGCTGCCCGGCCACCTTCGGCGGCGAGCCCAACGCCGGCGTGTGCCCGACCTGCCTGGGCCTGCCCGGCGCGATGCCGGTCGTCAACGGCAAGGCCGTCGAGTCGGCCATCCGCATCGGCCTCGCGCTCAACTGCGACATCGCCGAGTGGTGCCGGTTCGCCCGGAAGAACTACTTCTACCCGGACATGCCGAAGAACTTCCAGACCTCGCAGTACGACGAGCCCATCGCCTTCGACGGCTGGATGGACGTCACGGTGCCGACCGAGGACGGGGAGGGCG
Organism: Nocardioides eburneiflavus; assembly: GCF_004785795.1. Taxonomy (NCBI): domain Bacteria; kingdom Bacillati; phylum Actinomycetota; class Actinomycetes; order Propionibacteriales; family Nocardioidaceae; genus Nocardioides; species Nocardioides eburneiflavus. The sequence continues at coordinate 4,770,105 of NZ_SRRO01000001.1, read as the reverse complement.
AGACCTACCGCGTCGAGATCGAGCGCGCCCACATGGAGGAGGACACCGGCAAGTCGCTGCATGTCGGCGGCGCCACCGGTCGCATCCACGGCGCCGACTACTCGCTGGTCGACTACAACCGCGCCGGCATCCCGCTCATCGAGATCGTCACCCGCCCGATCCTCGGCGCGGGGGAGAAGGCACCCGAGGTGGCCAAGGCCTACGTCGCGCAGCTGCGCGAGCTGATCGTCGCTCTCGGCGTCTCCGAGGCCCGGATGGACCAGGGCAACCTGCGCGCCGACGTGAACCTGTCGCTCGCGCCCAAGGGCAGCGGCACCCTCGGCACCCGCACCGAGACCAAGAACGTCAACTCGTTCCGCTCCGTCGAGCGGGCGGTGCGCTTCGAGATGCAGCGGCACGCGGCGATCCTGAGCGGCGGCGGCACGATCCTTCAGGAGACCCGCCACTGGCACGAGGACACCGGGATCACCACGAGCGGCCGGGTGAAGTCCGACGCGGAGGACTACCGCTACTTCCCCGAGCCGGACCTGGTGCCGGTCGCACCGAGCCGCGAGTGGGTCGAGGAGCTGCGCGGCACGCTGCCGGAGAACCCGACCGTACGCCGGGCGCGGTTGCAGGCCGTGTGGGGCTTCACGGACATGGAGATGCGCGACACGGTCGGCGCGGGCGCACTCGGGCTGGTCGAGGAGACCATCGCCGCGGGCGCTGCCCCCCAGGCCGCCCGCAAGTGGTGGCTCGGCGAGCTGGCGCGACGCAGCAACGAGGACGGGATCGACCTCGTCGACCTGCCGATCACGCCTGCCGACGTCGCCCGGATCCAGGCGCTGGTCGACGAGAAGGTCGTCAACGACAAGCTCGCCCGCCAGGTCTTCGAGGGCGTCCTCGCCGGCGAGGGCACGCCCGACGAGGTCGTGGAGAAGCGTGGCCTCGCGGTCGTGTCCGACGACGGCGCACTCGGCGCGGCCGTCGACAACGCGATCGCGGCCAACCCCGACGTCGCCGACAAGATCCGCGACGGCAAGGTCGCCGCGGCCGGAGCGCTCATCGGTGCGGTGATGAAGGAGATGCGCGGGCAGGCCGACGCCGGCCGGGTGCGGGAGCTGATCCTGGAGAAGCTCGCCTGACCCCTACTTTGGTCGGGAGATGCGACCGGGGCGCGGTCTAGACAACTTGTTAGGCTGCTCGCGCGTCACATTGGTCACATCACCAACCAACGCTCGCACCATCGGGGGAACAGGTCGGCCGCGGCATGCGGTCGTGACCGTCCCGGCGAGCGGGAAGGAAGTCATGCACCATCGCATTCGACCCATCCGTACGGCCGCCGTCGCCCTGTCGACCGCGGCGCTCGGGGTCGGCGTGCTCGCCGCTCCGCCCGCCTCCGCGGAGCCGTCGCCCGCGCTGCGCGCGGCCAAGGCCGCGGCCGCCACCGACAGCACGCCCTCCACGATCGCGGCGGAGTGGATCTCCGACGAGCTCACCAACGGCCTGATGATGGGCACCTCCGGCCCCGACTTCGGGCTCACCATCGACACCGGCATGGCCGTGTCGACCGTCGCTCGCCAAGGTGCGACGGTGACGGCGATCAACAACGCCCTGGAGCCCCGCATCGCCGACTACGTCGGTGACGGGACCAAGGAGAGCTACGCCGGCCCGCTGGCCAAGGCAGCCGCCTTCGCCCGCACGGCCAAGAAGAACCCGACCAGCTACGGCGGTGTCAACCTGATCACCCGCCTCGAGGAGCGCACGGCCAACGTGCCGGCCGACCCGGCGGCCGAGCCGCAGGCCGCCGCCATCGCGGGCCGGATCTTCGACAAGTCCGAGTTCGGCAACTACGCCAACGTGGTGGGCCAGTCCTACGCCGTGCGCGCGCTGTCGCTGGCCAACTCCGCCGAGGCGGGTGCGGCGCGCGACTTCCTGCTCAAGCAGCAGTGCGCGTCGGGTGCGTTCCGGCTCAACTTCGACAAGGCCGACGTGCCCAGCCAGGCATGCACCGACGGCGTCGCCGGCAGCGAGGCAGACCCGGACGCCACCGCGCTCGCGGTGATCAACCTGGTCGAGTCGGGCGACAAGAGCGCGGCCGTGACGACCGCCCTCGCCAAGGCCGGCGCCTGGCTGGACGCGCGCCAGCGCCGCAGTGGCGCGATCCGCAGCGCGGGGCAGGGGGCGCAGATCAACACCAACACGACCGCCGTCGGCGGCTACGCGATGGGCCTGCTGAAGAACCGCGACGCGGCCCTCAAGGCGGCGCTCTGGGTCCGCAGGAACCAGCCGGTCGACAAGTACCGCTGCCGCACCGCGCTGACCAAGGACACCGGTGCGGTGGCCTTCCGCCCGGACCGGGTCACCGCGTCCAAGACCAGCGGCATCCCCGCCGACGGCCGTGACGAGTGGCGCCGTGCCACCGCGCAGGCGATCCTGGGCCTGCAGTTCGCCCCCGCCAGCAAGGACAAGCTCCGCATCGTGTCGGTGCGCAAGGAGGCCCGCGCCGGTGACCGCGTCCAGTTCCGCCTCTACGGCCTCGCGCCGAGCGAGAGCGCCTGCATGCAGGTCAAGGGCGACTTCGTGCGCGTGAAGGGCAAGAAGTCCGGAGACAAGATCGTCCGCAAGCTCCAGCTGCCGACGGGCAACCAGCGCCGCGTCGGACTGGTGAAGACCTCGGACGACGAGGCACGTACGTCGATCCGCGTGCGCAACTGACCCACCAGCTCCACCAGCCACACACCACTCCGGCCCGGCGTCCCGAGACGCCGGGCCGGAGTGCGTCCGGGGGTGCGGGAGGGTTACGCTTCGCAGGCCGCACCCGCCCGGGTCGGCACCACACACGCCCGAGCTGGGGAAAGCCGGTCCAACACCGGCGCTGACCCGCAACCGTGGGCACGGGAGCGATCCCGTGCGAGCCGGAACACCCACCTCGACGCGTCTTGATCACCATCGCTGTCGAGGAATGCAGCGAGGCGGACCGGCACGTGCCGATTCCCTCGCTGTCGCGGCGAGGGAGGAAATCATGAAGCTCACCCCAGGGTTGGCCTCCGCCACGGTCGCCGTCACCCTCACCGCGACCCTCACCGCGACCCTCGTCAACGCCGCTCCTGCCACCGCGGCGGCCGGGCAGTCGGCAGGCGAGCGCGCCGTGTCCGCCGGCGCCACCTGGCTGCAGGACCAGCTCACCGGCGGCGTGCTGCACAACGAGGAGTACGACTTCGACGACCTCGGCCTGTCCGCCGACATCGCCTTCGCCCTCGACGTCGTCGGCGGCCACGAGGCCGCGGTCACCCAGGTCGTCGACGCCATCGAGCCTGACGTGGAGAAGTGGGTCGCCGGCTTCCCCTCCAGCCGTGTCTACGCCGGCAGCGTGGCCAAGATGGTCGCCGTCGTGCAGGCGGCTGACCGGAACCCGGAGTCCTACAACGGGACCGACCAGGTCGATCGCCTCGAGGGACTGGTGTCCTCCGAGGCGCCTGTGACCGGCCGACTCCAGGACGCCGGAGTCGACCCGGCCGACCCCTTCGACGCTGACTTCGTCAACGTGATCTCTCAGTCCTTCGCCGTGCGTGCCCTCACGCACGCCGGCTCACCACGAGCGGGCGATGCCACCGCCTTCCTGCTCGAGCAGCAGTGCAACGCCGGCTTCTTCCGCGCCGCCCTCACCGTGGACAAGACCGCCACGGACCAGGGCTGCGACCCCCAGACCGACACGGGCGAGGTCGACACGACCGCGCTCGCCGTCATCAACATCCTCGGGACCCCCGAGGCCTCGACCACGGCCAGGGGCGCCGCCCACCTGGCAGCGAGCTGGCTGCGGTCCCAGCAGGCTGCCGACGGGTCGTTCAGCGCCGGCGCCCTCGGCATCAACTCCAACACCACCGGACTGGCCGGCTGGGCACTCGCCGTGGCCGGCCACGACGGCGCCGCGACGAAGGCCGCCGCGTGGCTCCGCGGAGTCCAGGTCGCCGACCTCGCACCGTGCGCGAGCGTGCTGTCGGCCGACAACGGCGCGGTCGCCTACAAGCCCGCCGACCTGACGACCGCCCGCACCGCGGGATCGTTCTCCGTGCCGCTCCGCGAGCTGGCGCGCCGGGCGACCGCGCAGGCACTCCCGGCGCTGGCCCACGTCCCGGCCGGCAGCGAGGTCAGCCTGTCGGCTCCGGCCACCGCCGTCGAGAAGAGCACGGTCACGGTCAGCGTCGCCGGCCTGGGCGCCGGCGAGCCCGCCTGCGTCAGCCTCGGGGGTCGGGCCACGCCGGTGACCGGCACCGGCTCGGTCGTGCCCGTCACGTTCACGTTGCCCGCCGGCGCTCTGGCGCACACGTTCCGGGTCACGACGCTCACCGGGTCTGCCACCGCCACCACCGCGACCACCGCTGCGACGGCCACGCCGGTCGCGCCGGTCGCGCCCTCCCCGGTCGTCGGCGACCTGGCAGTCGCGAAGGTCGAGAAGGTCGGCCGCAACGACCGCTTCAAGGTCGCCGTCGCCTGCGACGGCGTTGTGGCCTGCGCCGGCAAGCTGAAGGTCCGCACGGCCGGCAAGGTCGAGCGCGCCGACGGCACCCTGGCCAGGCTGGTCGTGGCGAAGTCGGCGTACTCGGTCGAGCCCGGCAGGACCGCCAGGGTCACGCTCCGGCTCACCAAGCCCGCGCGTGCCGTCCTCGGGAAGAAGCGGATGCGTGTCGTGGCCACGCAGACCGTGCGCGGTGCCGAGCCCGTGACCACGAAGTTCTGGCTGCGTCGAAAGTGATGACGATGGGAGCCGGGGCTCGGCGGGTGGCCGCGTCCGTGGCCGCCGGCCTCGTCGGTGCCGCCGTGGTGCTCGGCCTCGGGCCGACCACGGTCCTGCCCGCCGCCGGAGCGGCCACCTGCACCTCCGGCGGCGGCGTCAGCGTGGTCGTCGACTACCGCGAGCTCGGCGGCCCAGCGTTCACCGCCTGCGCCGCCGACGGCGGAGGCAAGAGCGCCACGGCGATCGTCGCGTCGGTGGGCGTGAGCCTCGACTACGCCCAGCGCCAGCCCGGGTTCGTGTGTCGCGTCAACGGCGTCCCTGCAAGCGACCCCTGCGTCAACACCTCGCCCCCCGACGCGTACTGGGGCCTGTGGTGGTCCGACGGGACGTCGGGATCGTGGACCTACTCGTCGTACAGCTCGGGCTCCCTGACGGTCCCGGCCGGCGGCTCGGTCGGCTGGGCGTGGAAGCAGGGCAGCGGCAACGCCGTACCTCCCGGCGTCGCCCCGCCGGTCGCGACCCCTGCGCCGTCGTCGTCGCCGTCCTCCGCGCCGACCAGTTCTCCGTCCTCCTCTCCGTCCTCCTCTCCGTCCTCCTCTCCCTCGAGCGGCGGTGGGTCCGGTGGCGGGCCGCGCGGTGGCTCCCCGTCGAGCCCGTCCCCCTCGAGCGACGACAGCCCCGAGTCGTCGTCCCCGTCGTCGAGCCCCTCGGCGTCGGCCTCCGGCACCCCGTCCGAGTCGCCCCTTGCCAGTGAGTCTCCTGGAGACTCAAGGTCCCCGGCCGGCTCGGGCGGGCGCAACAAGAAGGGGTCCGACGACCGTGAGTCTCCTGGAGACTCACCGGCAAGCGACCCGGACGACCCCGCCGCGGAGACCCGTGAGTCTCCTGGAGACTCAACGGCAAGCGACGTCCCGGCCGCCGGTCAGCCGGCCGCCGACGGACCGACGAAGGTCCCGGCGGCCGTGACCTGGGGAGCCCTCGGCCTGCTGGGCGCAGCCGTCGCGGTGAGCGCACTCGTGGCCCGTCGTCGGCGGGAGCCCGGCGCGTCGTGACCGACTCGGCGACGACTCGTCCCGGGACGACCCGTCCCGGCCTGGCACGTGACCTGCACCCTCTGGCCTGGTGGGCCTGGGCGGTCGGTCTGGCCACCGCTGCGTCGCTCACCACCAACCCGCTGCTGCTCGTGCTGGTGATGGGGTCCGCGACGCTGGTCGTCATGGCTCGCCGGTCGGGCCACCCGTTCGGCCGCTCGTTCCGGCTCTACGCACTCCTCGCGGCCGTCACGGTCGTGCTGCGGGTGGTGTTCCGCATCCTGTTCGGCGGGCAGCAGGTCGGCCACGTGCTCGTCGACCTCCCGGAGATCCCGCTGCCTGCGTGGGCGGCCGGGGTCCGGCTGCTCGGCCCGGTGACCAGCGAGGCGCTGCTGGCCGGGCTGTACGACGGGCTGCGGCTGGCTGCGGTGATCCTCTGCGTCGGCGCCGCCAACTCGCTCGCGAACCCCAAGCGCCTGCTCGCCTCGGTGCCGCCGGCGCTCTACGAGATCGGCACCGCGCTCGTGGTGGCCGTGACGATCTTCCCCCAGCTGGCCGACAGCGCGCGCCGCGTGCGCGCCGCTCAGGCGCTGAGGGGCGGGACCACGACAGGGGCCGGCCGGCTGCGTCGGTTCCTCGTCCCCGTCCTCGAGGACGCGCTCGAGCGGTCCCTGGCGCTCGCCGCGGGCATGGACACCCGCGGCTACGGCCGCTCCGGCGGTGCGTCGACCCGCGAACGGTGGGTGACCGGGTCGCTGCTGCTCCTCGCCCTCACCGGCATCTGCGTCGGCACGTACGCCTGGCTCGACCCCACCGCGCCCCGCGTCCTGGCGCTCCCGATGCTGGGCGCGGGCGTGGTCGTCGCGGTGGTCGGCCTGCTCAGCGCGGGACGTCGCGTGCCGCGCACCCGCTACCGCCCCGACCCGTGGCGCGGGCCCGAGCTGCTCACCACGGGCGTGGGCGTGCTCGTCGCGGTGCTGGGCTGGTACCTCGCCCACACCCAGGTCGTCGTCGCCCACCCCGGCGTCGACGTCGTCCCGTACCTCTCGCCGCTGGCGCTGCTGCTCGGCGTGATCGGCACCCTGCCTGCATTCGCGACGCCGGTCCCGGCGAGCGCCCCGGTCCGCCGGGAGGCGATCGCATGATCGAGCTGCGCGGGATCGGCTTCCACTACGACGAGCAGGTCGTGCTCGACCGGGTCGACCTCACCCTCGACGAGGGGGAGCTGGTGCTCGTGTCCGGCCGTACGGGCGTGGGCAAGTCGACGCTCCTCGGCGTGGTCACCGGCCTCGTGCCCCGGTTCACCGGCGGCGTGCTGACCGGCGACGTGCTGCTCGAGGGGCGGAGCATCGTCGCGCAGCCGCCGCGCGAGCGCGCCCACCTGGTCGGCTACGTGAGCCAGGACCCGCTGGCGGGGTTCGTCGCCGACACCGTCGAGGAGGAGCTCGCCTACGGGATGGAGCAGCTGGGCACCGCGCCCGAGACCATGCGGCGGCGCGTGGAGGAGACCCTCGACCTGCTCGGGATCGCCGACCTGCGTGCGCGGGACCTGCGCACGCTCTCCGGCGGCCAGCAGCAGCGGGTCGCGATCGGTGCCGTGCTCACCACCCACCCGCGGGTGCTGGTGCTCGACGAGCCGACCTCGGCGCTCGACCCGACGGCCGCGGAGGATGTCCTGGCGACGATCACGCGCCTCGTGCACGACCTGGGCCTGACCGTCCTGCTCGCCGAGCACCGACTGGAGCGGGTGGTGCCGTTCGCCGACCGGATCTGCCTGGTCACGGGCGAGGGCGGCGTACGGGTCGGCGACCCGAGGTCGGTGCTCGCCGACTCGCCCGTCGCGCCTCCGCTGGTCGAGCTCGGTCGGCTCGCCGGGTGGCAGCCCCTCCCGCTCACGGTGCGCGACGCCCGCCGCCACGCCCGTACGCTCCCGGACCTGCCCGCCCCCGGGCCGGTCGAGGCGGCCGGCGCGCCCGGCCCGCAGGCGGTGATGGTGGCCCGCGGGGTCACGGTCGTGCGCGGGCGACACGTCGCCGTCCGGGGCGTCGACCTGACCCTGTCGCGCGGCCGCACGACCGTGCTGATGGGACGCAACGGCTCGGGGAAGTCGAGCCTGATCTGGGCGCTCCAGGGCTCCGGGCGGCGCCGCTCCGGCTCGATCGAGGTCGCCGGGAGCGATCCCGCGGAGCTCGCACCCGCCCAGCGGCGTATGCACGTCGGCCTGGTCCCGCAGACCGCGGCCGACCTGCTCTACCTCGAGACGGTCGCCGACGAGTGCGCCGCGGCCGACGTCGGGGCCGAGGTCGACACCGGCACCTGCCGCGGCCTCCTCGGCCGCCTCGCCCCGGGCATCGAGGACGGCCTCCACCCGCGCGACCTCTCCGAGGGCCAGCGCCTGGCACTCGCGCTGTCGGTCGTGCTCACCGCGCGGCCCCCGGTGGTGCTCCTCGACGAGCCGACCCGCGGCCTGGACTACGCCGGCAAGGCGGAGCTGGCGCGGATCGTCGCCGACCTGACCGCCGACGGCCACGCGGTCCTGCTCGCCACGCACGACGTCGAGTTCGCCGCGCACGTCGCGGACGAGGTCGTCGTGATGGCCGAGGGCGAGGTCGTCTCCAGCGGACCTCCCCGTCGTGTGCTGGCGGAGTCGCCGGCCTTCGCACCGCAGGTCACCAAGGTGCTCGGCGCGCCGTGGCTGGTCGTCGAGGAAGTCGCGGCGGCACTGGACGGAGCCACCCGGTGAACGTCGCCCTCCCCATCGGCCCGCGGACCGCCGCGGTGCTCGTCCTGGCGTCGGCGGCCGGGCTGATGATGCTGTGCTGGCCGTTGCTGCTCGAGGCGCAGCCGGGCCAGCGGGTGGACCCGCCCTTCGTCTTCCTGGCGCTGCTCCCGCTCGTGATGGTCGTCGTCCTGGCCGAGATGGGCGAGGGCGGCATGGACTCGCGGGTCCTGGCCGTCCTCGGCGTGCTGTCCGCGATCAACGCGGTGATGCGCGGCCTCGGCGCGGGCACGGCCGGCATCGAGCTGGTGTTCTTCCTGCTGGTCCTGGGCGGCCGCGTGTTCGGGGCCGGCTTCGGCTTCGCGCTCGGCTGCACGTCATTGTTCGCCTCGGCCCTCCTCGCGGCGGGCGTCGGGCCGTGGCTGCCCTTCCAGATGATCTGCGCGGCGTGGGTGGGGATGGGCGCGGGGCTGCTGCCGCGCCGGGTCGGCGGTCGGGCGGAGATCGCGATGCTGGCCGCCTACGCGGTCGTCGCCTCCTACCTCTACGGCCTGCTGATGAACCTCAGCTCGTGGCCGTTCGCGCTCGGCATCGTGGTGCCCGGCCACGAGGGCTCACTGGCGTACGTCGCCGGCGCGCCGGTGCTCGAGAACGCGCACCGCTTCCTCGTCTACACGTTGCTGACCTCGACCGGCGGCTGGGACACGGGACGCGCGATCACCACCGCCGTCGCGATCGTCGTCCTCGGCCCGGCGATCCTCACCACCCTGCGTCGCGCGGCCCGGCGCGCGGTCGTACGTCCGGGCTGAGGGCTCAGGGCCGGACCCGGATGATCCGGTCGTCGTCCGGGGTGGGGGTGCCGCGGCCGTCCCGGTTCGAGGTGGTCAGCCAGAGCAGGCTGTCCGGCGCCGCGGCCACCGTGCGCAGCCGGCCGTACTCCTCGGTGAAGTACGCCTGCGGTCGGGTCGCCCCACCGTCGGCCGAGACCCGGATCCGCCACAGCCGCTGGCCGCGGAGGCCGGCCATCCAGAGGTGTCCGCCTGCGTACGCCAGCCCGCTCGGCGAGGCCTGCTCGACAGGCCACACGAGCTGGGGGTCGACGAAGTCCGGGCCGCCGCCCGTGCCCTCGACGCGGGGCCAGCCGTAGTTGCCGCCCTTCTCGATGAGGTTGAGCTCGTCCCAAGCGGAGTCGCCGAACTCGGAGGCCCACAGCCGGCCCTCGTCGTCCCACGCCAGGCCCTGGACGTTGCGGTGGCCGAGCGACCAGACGGGGGAGCCGGGGTCGGGGTTGCCGGGAGCGGGCTCGCCGTCGGCGGTGATCCGCAGGATCTTCCCGGCCAGGCTGGCGGGGTCCTGGGCCAGCTCGGGGTTCCCCGTCTCGCCGGTGGTCACGTAGAGGTGGCCGTCAGGGCCGAACGCGATGCGTCCGCCGTCGTGGATGAAGCCCGCCGGGATGCCGTCGAGGACGACGCTGCTCGCGCCGAGCCGCGAACCCTCGAGCCGGGCCCTGAGCACCCGGTTGTCGGAGCCCGTGGTGAGGTAGAAGAACAGTGTCCGGTCGGTGGCGAAGTCGGGGGACACGGCGGTGCCGAGCAGTCCGGCCTCGCCCTGGGGGACCGCCGCGGTGATCGCGCCGAGGACGCTGACGCGGCCGTCGGGGGGGACGCGCAGGACGCGGCCGGAGATGCGCTCGGTGACCACGGCCGCGCCGTCGGGGAGGAAGTCGACGCCCCACGGCACCTCGAGGCGCTCGGCGAGGACGTCGACCACTTCCGGGTCGCGGGCGCCCGTGGGCGGGTCGGGTGTCGTCTCGCTGGGTGTCGGCTGGCTGGGCAGGTCGGTCGGCTGGGTGACCCGCGGGATCGGTTCCGCGGAGTCGCTCGCGCAGCCGGAGACGGCCAGCGTGAGGGCGAGCGATCCGAGCGCCGCGCGCCATCTCCCGTCGACCCTGCTCATGTCGCCAGTGTGCCGGGTGCGGTCGAACGCTCGTCGTCGTGGTGGCCGGGCGCCTCCCCGGGCCCCGCCCCCGACCGGGTCGCCCCGATCGATGCCACCACGACGCACGCGATGGCGAGCCACTGCACCGGCGACAGGTGCTCCTGGAGCACGACGATCGCGGCCAGTGCCGCCGCGGCCGGCTCGAGGCTCATCAGGATCCCGAAGACCGCGGGCCGCAGGCTGCGCAGCGCCACGAGCTCGCAGCTGTAGGGGATGACCGAGCTGAGCAGGCCGACGAGCGCGCCGATGAGGAGGATGCGGCCGTCCCAGAGCGACGTACCGGCCGTCAGCAGCGCCGGCAGCGTCATCGCGAAGGCGGCGACGATGCTCGCAACCGCGAGTCCGTCGAACCCGTCCCAGCGCCGTCCGGTGCTCGCGCTGAGCAGGATGTACGCCGCCCAGGCCGCACCGGCAAGCAGGGCGTACAGCACGCCGGCGGGGTCGAGCCCGGTGCGCTGGAACCCGAGGAACGCGACGCCGACGCCCGCGAGCAGCACCCACAGCAGGTCCCGCACGCGTCGCGACCCCAGGACTGCCAGCGTGAGTGGGCCGATGAACTCGATGGTCACCGCGATGCCCAGCGGGATGCGGGAGAAGGACTGGTAGATGGCCCAGTTCATGGTGGCCAGGCTGGTGCCGAAGCCGAGGACGACCAGCCAGTCCTGTCGGGTCCGGCCGCGCATGCGTGGTTGGACGACGGCACCCAGGACGATGGCGCTGGTGGCCAGGCGCAGCCAGACCATCGCGGTGGGGGAGATCTCGCCGAAGAGCCCCTTGGCGATCGCGGCCCCGACCTGGACCGAGAGGATGCCGCCGAGGACCAGGCCGACGGGGCCCAGCAGGTCCCTGCGGGCTCGAGTGGTCACCGCGTCAGCCTATTCAGACGCGCGCTCAGTCTCGTCGCCGGTCTCGTCAAGGCTCTCGAGGGCGCGCCGGGCGTGGCGCGCCTCCGCCGCGAAGTAGTCGAGGCCCCAGTCCGCGACCAGCGACGGGAACCGGAAGGGCTCACCGCGTCCGTCCGCACCACGCAACGACTCGCGGACCTCGCCGAGGTCGTGCAGGGCAGCGTCGAGCTCGCGGAGGTAGTCGTGCAGCATCCGCCGCGACTGCTCGGGCTCCGTCGCATGGCCGACGAGCAGGCGGAGCAGGACGGGGTGCTTGAGGACCGGGAAGCCCGCCGGGGTGTCGTCCATCCAGCGCTTCAGGGCGTCCTGCCCGGCCGGGGTGATGGCGTACGACGTCACGTCACGTCCGCCGTCGGAGCGGGAGTCGGCCCGTACGAGGCCATGCTCGGCCAAGCGGCGCAGCTCCGTGTAGATCTGGCTCATCGCGGGCGACACCCAGTAGAAGCGGAGGGTGACGTCGGCGCGCTGCTTGATCTCGTACCCCGTCAGCTCGTCGCCGAACGTGAGGAGGCCGAGGATCGCGTAGCCCGTGACCGGGATGTCTTGACTCATCTCCCACCGAGAGTAGTGTTCCTAATCGGAATAGTCTCGTACCTCGAGCGCCAGGAGGCCCACGGATGTCGCGCACGCTGCTCATGGTCGGAACCCGCAAGGGCATGTGGCTCGGGACCTCCGACGAGGCCCGCTCGTCGTGGGAGTGGACCGGGCCGCACTTCCCGATGGAGGAGGTCTACTCCGTCATGATCGACACCCGCGGCACGGCACCTCGCCTGCTTGCCGGAGCGTCGTCGAGCTGGCTCGGCCCGCAGGTCTGGCGTTCGGACGACCTCGGTGCCACGTGGGACGAGACCCCCAACGGCGCGGTCCGCTTCCCCGAGGACACCGGCGCCACGCTCGCGCGGGTCTGGCAGCTGCAGCCCGGACCCTCGGCCGACGGCGACGACGACGTGGTGTGGGCCGGCACCGAGCCCGGCGCCGTCTTCCGTTCGACCGACCGGGGCGAGACCTTCTCGCTCGTGCGTGGGCTGTGGGACCACCCGCACCGGGAGGAGTGGAACGAGGGGTTCGGCGGCCAGGCGTTCCACACGGTCCTGCCGCACCCGTCGGACCCCTCGCGCGTGCTCGCGGCGCTCTCGACCGGCGGGGTGTACGTCACCAGCGACGGTGGGGAGTCCTGGTCGCCGTCGAACACCGGTGTGAAGGCCGAGTTCTTCCCGGGGGAGCGCAACTACCCCGAGTTCGGCCAGTGCGTGCACAAGGTGGCCCGTGACGCCGTCGACCCCGAACGTCTCTACCTGCAGAACCACGGTGGGGTCTACCGCTCCGATGACGGCGGGGCGTCCTGGCAGGACATCGCCCCCGGCCTCCCGACGGAGTTCGGCTTCGCCATGGTCGCCCATCCGCACCGCGCCGACACGGCGTACAACTTCCCGATCACCGGAGCCGAGGCCCGCTGGCCCGTGGACGGCAAGGCCCGGGTCTACCGCACGACTGACGCCGGATCCTCGTGGGAGCCCCTCGGCGAGGGGGCGCTCCCGGACGGCTACTTCACGGCGGTCATGCGCGACGCGATGTGCGTCGACGACCACGACGAGGCCGGCCTGTACTTCGGCGGTCGCAACGGCGGTGTCTGGGCGTCGCCGGACGAGGGTGCGACCTGGCGTGAGATCCACAAGGACCTGCCGGACGTGCTCGTCGTCCGGGCGGCCACGATCTAGGGTCGCGGGATGGCCGACTTCTCTCTCTCCCGCAGCACCCGCATCCACGCGGACGCAGGCTCCGTTCACGCACTGATCGACGACTTCCGGGAGTGGCGCAAGTGGTCGCCCTGGGAGGGCGTCGATCCCGACCTCACCCGCGAGTACTCAGGCCCGGACCACGGGGTCGGGTCGACGTACCACTGGTCTGGCAACAGGAAGGCCGGTGAGGGCGAGATGCGGATCACCGCGTCCACACCGGCCGCCGTCGTGGTCGACCTGGAGTTCCTGAAGCCATTCAAGGCCACCAACATCACGACCTTCACCCTCGCTGCCTTCGGCGACGCCGCCGACGTCACCGAGGTCACCTGGACGATGACCGGCTCGCGCAGCGCCGTCATGTCCCTCGCCGGCAGGCTCTTCTTCGACAAGGCCATCGGCGGCGACTTCGAGAAGGGCCTCGCTGCGCTCAAGCAGGAAGCCGAGCGGTCGGCCGGCCAGCCCCGCTGACGGCACCCTTGCCAGTGAGTCTCTGGGCGACTCAGGGTCGCTGAGCCCATCTCGTGTCGGCGCCCTTGCCGGTGAGTCTCTGGGCGACTCACGGGCAAGGGGCCGGGTCGGGGCGCTGGCGTGTGCCCCGGGGTGGCCGGGAAGTGTCCACAGGGTGGGTGCTGGCGGGCTGGGTGGGGGTGGTTGTGGATGACGGGGTGCGGGGTGTCGGTCGTGGGGCGTGGGATGGCTCTGAGGCGGCCCCGGGTGGCGGGGCCCCCGGGGGCAGGAGAGGGTGATCGAGGGTGCGCGAGACGAGTGGGGCCGAGCCGGCCCGGGAGCCGGCCGGGGAACCGGTCCACGAGCCGGAGGCGGGTCCGGTGCTGGAGCCGGTGCTGGAGCCGGTGCTGGGTCCGGTGGTGGAGCCGGCGTGGGATGCGATGGTGAACTGGTCCGAGGCCGAGCGGGAGTGGTGGTTCATGGGCCCGTTCGCGGGTCAGGTGCCGGGGCTGGTGCGTCGGATCAGGCGGATCCTGGACGTGTCGCAGCGGGGGCTGGCGGGCTTGTTGGGGGTCTCGCAGTCGGTGGTGGCGCGGTGGGAGACGGGTCGGACGAGTCCGCGGGTGGCGGTGGTGCAGCAGATGTTGCAGCTGGCCGGGCTGCGGGTGGGCTTCACGGATGCGGAGACCGGGCAGCAGGTGGTGCCGATGCGTGCGGATGGGGCGCGTACGCATGCGGGGAGCCGGTTCCCTGCGCATGTGGACCTGCGGGCGCGGGGCTGGTGGCTGCCGCGGCGGTTGCGGGCGATGACCTCGATCGAGGCGTGGCAGTGGCTGGATCGTTCGCGAGCGGCGAGGGACCCGGCGATCGGGTTCTGCCTCCAGCCGCACGACAAGCGCCGTGAGCGGGAGCGGTGGGGGGTTCCGGACGACCATCCGGCGGTGCACCAGTTCGCCGCCGAGGTCGAGTGGCGCGAGGAACAGCTCGAACGACGACGCCAGGAGATCAAGCGCCGCCGCGCCGGCTGACCGCCTGGCCGGCCGACCCACCGACCGGCTCGACGCGCGGCGAGCGGGTGAGACGCAGGGGTCCGCCCGGTGCAGCGGCCACTAGCCTGACGCCATGACCCACGCAGCCGACGGACCCGACATCAAGCCCCGCAGCCGCGACGTCACCGACGGTCTCGAGAAGGCGGCCGCGCGGGGCATGCTCCGAGCCGTCGGCATGGGCGACGACGACTGGGAGAAGCCGCAGATCGGCGTCGCGTCCAGCTGGAACGAGATCACCCCGTGCAACCTCTCCCTCGATCGGCTCGCGAAGGCCGTGAAGAACGGCGTGCACGCGGCCGGCGGGTTCCCGCTGGAGTTCGGCACGATCTCCGTCTCGGACGGCATCTCCATGGGCCACGAGGGCATGCACTTCTCGCTGGTCAGCCGGGAGGTGATCGCCGACTCGGTGGAGACCGTGATGATGGCGGAGCGGCTCGACGGGTCGGTGCTGCTCGCCGGCTGTGACAAGTCGCTGCCCGGCATGCTCATGGCCGCGGCCCGCCTCGACCTCGCGAGCGTCTTCCTCTACGCGGGCACGATCATGCCCGGCCAGGTCGACGGCAAGGACGTCACGATCATCGACGCCTTCGAGGCCGTCGGAGCCTGCCTGGCTGGCAAGATCACGCGCGAGAAGGTCGACGAGATCGAGCGGGCGATCTGTCCCGGCGAAGGCGCCTGCGGTGGGGCGTACACCGCCAACACGATGGCCAGCGTGGCCGAGGCGCTCGGCATGTCGCTGCCCGGATCGTCCTCCCCGCCTGCGGTGGACCGTCGCCGCGACGGCTTCGCCCACAAGTCGGGCGAGGCGGTCGTCGAGATGCTGCGCCAAGGCATCACGGCGCGCCAGATCATGACCCGGCCCGCCTTCGAGAACGCCATCACGATGGCGATGGCCCTCGGTGGGTCGACCAACGCCGTCCTGCACCTGCTCGCAATCGCCCGGGAGGCCGAGGTCGACCTCACCCTCGACGACTTCACCCGCATCGGCCGGAAGGTCCCCCACCTGGCGGACATGAAGCCGTTCGGCCGGTTCGTGTGGACCGACTTCGACCGGGTGGGCGGCATCCCGGTGCTGCTGCGGGCGCTCCTCGACGCCGGGCACCTGCATGGCGACGTGCTGACCTGCACGGGCAGGACGATGGCCGAGAACCTGGCCGCCCTCGACCCCAAGCCACTCGACGGCGAGATCCTGCGCCAGCTCGACCGGCCGATCCACGCCACGGGCGGGCTCACGATCCTCAAGGGCTCACTGGCCCCCGACGGCGCGGTCGTCAAGAGCGCGGGGTTCGACGACTCGACCTTCACCGGCACCGCCCGCGTCTTCGACGGCGAGCGCAAGGCCCTCGACGCCCTGGGGGACGGCGCGATCCAGGCAGGCGACGTCGTGGTGATCCGCTACGAGGGCCCGAAGGGCGGCCCGGGCATGCGGGAGATGCTGGCCATCACCGGCGCGATCAAGGGTGCCGGCCTCGGCAAGGACGTCCTGCTCATCACCGACGGGCGCTTCTCCGGAGGCACGACCGGGCTCTGCGTGGGCCACATCGCTCCCGAGGCGAGCGACGCGGGACCGATCGCGTTCGTCCGCGACGGCGACCAGATCACGCTCGACGTGGCCAACATGACCCTCGACCTCCACGTCGACGAGGCCGAGCTGGCCTCGCGCGCCGAGGGCTGGGAGCCGCTGCCGCCCAAGTACACGCGCGGGGTGCTCGGCAAGTACCGCAAGGTCGTGCAGTCGGCGGCCCACGGCGCCGTCTGCTACTGAGCACGCCGGTCCGGGTCGGGCGGGGACGGAGCGACGGATAGGTTGCCGTGGTGACCACTGCAGCACAGCTCGACGCCGCCGACCCGCTCGCCCGGTTCCGGGACCGGTTCGTCGGCGCCGACACCGACCTCGTCTACTTCGACGGCAACTCGCTGGGCCGTCCCGTCGCCGCCGCCGCCGACCGTCTGGGCGAGTTCGTCCGGCAGGACTGGGGCGGCCGGCTGATCCGGGGCTGGGACGAGAGCTGGATGGAGCTCCCGACGCGTCTCGGCGACGACCTCGGCCGGATCGCCCTCGGCGCCGCAGCCGGCCAGAGCGCCGTCGGCGACTCGACCACGGTCTGGCTCTACAAGCTGATGCGCGCCGCGGTCGACCATGCCGTACGCACCGATCCGCGCCGCACCGAGATCGTGATCGACACCGACAACTTCCCGACCGACCGTTACGTCGCCGAGGGAGTCGCCGCCGAGCGCGGCCTCACCCTGCGGTGGATCGAGGTCGACACGTCCGCGGGCGTGACCGCCGCGCAGCTCGCCGAGGCCGTCGGCGAGCGTACGGCGCTGGTGGTGCTCAACCACGTCGCGTACCGGTCGGCGTGGCTGGCCGACCTCCCGGAGCTCACCCGTGTCGCGCACGCCGCGGGCGCGCTCGTGCTCTGGGACCTCTGCCACTCCGCCGGCGCCGTGCCGGTCGCGTTGGACGAGTCGGACGTCGACCTGGCCGTCGGCTGCACCTACAAGTACCTCAACGGCGGCCCCGGCTCGCCGGCGTTCGGCTACGTCAACGCCCGTCTGCAGGATGAGCTCACCCAGCCGATCCAGGGCTGGATGGGCCACGCCGACCCCTTCCTGATGGGGCCCGGCTACACGCCCGCGCCGGGCATGCGGAGGTTCACCTCCGGCACACCGCCGATCCTCGGCATGGTCGCGATGCAGAGCATGCTGGAGCTCGTCGAGGAGGCGGGCATCGACGCGATCCGTGCCAAGTCGGTCGCGCTGACGTCGTACGCCGTCGAGCTCGCCGACGCGACGCTGCCGGAGGTCACCCTCGCCTCACCCCGCGACCCGGCGATCCGCGGCGGCCACGTGACCCTCCGCCACGACCGCATGCGCGAGGTCACCGCTCGGCTCTGGGAGCGCGACGTGATCCCCGACTACCGCGACCCCGGCGGCCTGCGGATCGGGCTCTCGCCGTTGTCCACCTCCTTCGACGAGGTCGAGCGCGGCATCGCGGCCGTCGCGGAGGCGCTGCGATGACCGGACCGGTGGGGGTGCGGCTCTCGGCGACCCGGACCCGGACGACCAACGACCACGGCCAGCCGCTCGGACGACCCGTCGAGTGGACCGGGGCGACCGCGCCCGCGAAGGACGTGGTCCTCGAGGGGGCCGGCGTAGGCCTCGAGCCGATCGGACCCCAGCATGTCGAGGACCTGTTGTCCGCGCTGTGCCGCGAGGACGACGAGCCGATCTGGACCTACCTGTCGTGGGAGCGGCCACGCACCCGCGAGGAGATGGCGGCGATCGTCGAGGACGGCGCGGCCGACCCCGAACGGGTGATGTACGCGATCGTGGCGCGGGAGACCGGCCGCGCGGTCGGCTTCTGCTCGCTGATGCGCATCGACCCGGCGATGGGTTCGATCGAGGTCGGTCAGATCGCGTTCGGCCGCCAGCTCCAGCGCAGCCGTGCCGCGACCGAGGCGATGGCGCTGCTGGCGCGCCACGTCTTCGACGACCTCGGCCATCGCCGCTACGAGTGGAAGTGCGACAGCCTCAACGCTGCGTCGCGCCGGGCGGCGATCCGGCTCGGCTTCATCTGGGAGGGACGGTTCCGCCAGGCGCTCGTCTACAAGGGGCGCAACCGCGACACCGACTGGTTCTCGATCACCGACCGCGAGTGGCCGCGGGTCCGCGCGGCCCTCGACGCCTGGCTCGACGACAGCAACTTCGACTCCGCGGGCCGCCAGCGCGTACGCCTCGCTGCCCGCCCGCCCGCACCCGACCAGCACGCCGACCAGCAGGAGGCCTGAGATGGACCAGCGCGTCAGCTTCATCACCCTCGTCGTGAGCGACCTCGAGGCGAGCCGGAAGTTCTACGTCGAGGGGCTCGGCTGGGAGGCGGAGCTCGACGTGCCGGGGGAGGTGCTGATGTTCCGGGTCGCGGAGAAGGTCGTGCTGAGCCTCTGGGTCGAGACGGGGTTCACGGCGGAGGTCGGCCACGCACCTGCGCGCGGCGGCACGCCGCCCGTCACGCTGTCGCACAACCTCGCGACCACGCAGGGCGTCGACACCGTCCTCGAGCAGGCCCGCGCGGCGGGTGCCTCGGACGTCGGCGAGGCGAGCGAGCGCGACTGGGGCGGCTACTCCGGCTACTTCGCCGACCCGGACGGGTTCCGCTGGGAAGTCGCCTGCAACCCCGGTGAGATCGGGCAGTCCGTCCTCCCGTGAGCGAGACCCCCGCGGTCCCAGGCTGGGACGACTACTTCCTCGGCATCGCCGCCGCCGTCGCCGCGCGGGCCAAGTGCACCCGCCGCCGCGTCGGCGCGGTCCTCACCATCGACCACCGGATCATCGCCACCGGCTACAACGGCGCCGCTCCGGGGGAGGACGACTGCCTGGCCGGAGCGTGCCCGCGCGGCCAGCTCGGCTACGACGACGTCCCCGGCCTCGGCGACTACGACCGGCCGGGCACGCCGGGGTTCTGCATCGCGATCCACGCCGAGGTGAACGCGCTGCTCTTCGCGACCCGCGACACCAAGGGCGCCACCGCGTACATCACCGACCCGCCGTGCCCGGGGTGCCGCAAGGCGCTGGCGGCGGCCGGCGTCGTGCGGGCGGTCTGGCCCGGGGGCGAGCACGACCGCGCCGGCCTCACGACCTGGGCTTGACCCAGACCAGCTCGCCCGCCTCCCACATCGCCAGCGCCACGGGCACCAGGCTCGTCATCGCCTCGGACGGCGAGAGCGTCGCCAGGTCGTCCGCGTGCTCGGCGCCGTACGCCTGGCCGGCCGCGTTGTTGTGCTCGTCGACGCGCGAGTCGCGACGACGGGTGCTGCCCGCCTCCTGGGCCGCTGCGATCGAGCGTGCCGCGTCGACACCGAAGCGCGCGGTGAGCGCGGCCTGCCACATGAAGTGCCGCATGGCGTTGGAGCGCCCGGGGACGCCGCGGCCGTGGCCCGCGGCGGCGGACAGGGCCGCCTGCGAGATCCGGAGCACCTCGACCGCGCCGGAGGCGCCGAGGCCCGCCCGCGTGGCCGCTGCGTAGAGCCGCGGCACGCCGGTGCCCGCGTGGATCGCCTGCTGTACCACGTCACCGAAACCCATGGACACAGACTGTCAGAATCGGGTCATGGCTCCACCACTCCGTTTCCCGCGCCCCCTCCGTCCGGGTGACCGCATCGGTGTCACCTCGCCGTCCGCCGGGGCCTCGGGTGATGCCGCGACGCGGATCGAGTTCTGCGTCGCGTGGCTGCGCGAGCGGGGCTACGAGGTCGAGGTGGGGGAGTGCATGGACGGCACCGGCCTCACCTCCGCGCCGGCCGGGCAGCGGGCGGCCGAGCTGACCCGCATGCTCGCCGACCCCGACATCGCCTGCGTGGTGCCGCCGTGGGGCGGCGAGACCGCGATCGACCTGGTGGACCTGCTCGACTGGGACCTCCTCGCGGCGAGCGAGCCGACCTGGCTCGTGGGCTTCTCCGACCTCACGACCGTGATGGTGCCGATCACCACCCGGCTCGGCTGGGCCACCGTCCACGGCGACAACCTCGCGGACACGCCGTACGCCGTCCCCGACGGGCTGCTGCACTGGCTCGACCTCGTCGGTGGCGAGGGTCCGTTCGTGCAGCGGGACTCCGGACTGGTCACGGACTGGGTCCGCTTCGAGGAGGACCCGCGCGCGACCGAGTGGAGGCGCGCGGGGGAGGGGCGCTGGGAGGTGCTGGGCGGCGACAGTCTGGACGTGACCGGCCGACTCGTCGGCGGCTGCATCGAGACGGTCGCCCACCTCGCCGGCACCCCGTACGGCGACGTGCGGGCGTGGGCCGACGGGCTGGACGAGCCGACGGTCGTCTACGTCGAGGCGTGCGAGGACCACGCGGTCGACATCTGCCGCTGCCTGCACGGCATGCGCCTCGCCGGCTGGTTCGACCGGGCCGCGGCCGTGCTCGTGGGGCGGACGAACGCACCG
The DNA here is from genome assembly GCF_004785795.1 of Nocardioides eburneiflavus. Taxonomy (NCBI): domain Bacteria; kingdom Bacillati; phylum Actinomycetota; class Actinomycetes; order Propionibacteriales; family Nocardioidaceae; genus Nocardioides; species Nocardioides eburneiflavus. The sequence goes on along the minus strand of NZ_SRRO01000001.1, from coordinate 4,749,553 downwards.
GACCACCCGGACCTCACCCAGCGCGAAGCGGTCGTCGACGCGCTCGGGCGCCTGGACGTGCCGATCGTGTGGGACCTCGAGATCGGCCACGTGCCGCCGCACCTGCCGCTCGTCAACGGTGCGCTGGCGCGGGTCGTCGTCGACGGCGACACCCGCGAGATCACCCAGACGCTCGGCTGAGCCCGTCAGGGGGTGGTCGCTGTCGGTGGGTCGTGGCAGGGTCGGTCCCATGAGCGAACCGGACCCGAAGGCCAGGCTCAGCCACGACGACCTCCTCGAGGCCGGCCTCGACGACTGGCGCAAGGTGCTCAACCGGCTCCGCGCCCGCTTCCGCACCGGCGACTTCGCCACCGGTCTCGCGCTCGTCGACAGGATCGGCGCAGCGGCCGAGGAGGCTGACCACCACCCCGACATCTCGCTGACCTACCCCGAGGTCATCGTCACGCTGTCCAGCCACGACGTCGGCGGCATCACCAGTCGCGACGTCGACCTGGCCCGCCGGATCAGCGGCTTCGCCGCCGAGCTGGGCGCGTCGGCCGACGTCTCCGGCCTGACCCAGGTCGAGCCGGGGCTCGACACCGCGGACGGCTCGCGGCTGGCGCCGTTCTACGCCGCGCTGATCGGTGGCGAGGTGCAGGGCGGCGAGCCCGTCGACCCCAGCGGCCAGGTCTCCACGATGTGGTTCCAGGAGCCCGCTGCGAGCGCGGACGACGCCGGCCCGGTGCTCCCAGAGCAGGTCCCCGAGCAGCGCTGGCACCTCGACGTGTGGGTGCCGCACGACGAGGGGGAGCGGCGGTTGCGGGCGGTGCTCGACGCCGGCGGACGCCTGGTCAGCGACGCCGCCGCGCCGTCCTACTGGGTGGTCGAGGACGCCGACGGCAACCGCTCCTGCATCTGCACGCCGCTCGACCGCGGCTGACCCAGAGCAGCCACATTCCGAGACCGCTGTTCCACATCCTGGGACGAGTGTCACACTCGCTTGACGCCGGACCGCCCCGGCGACGACGGTTGTCGCATGCGCACCGAGATTCTTGTACGCACGCGACGCGTGAGCTGAGGCCCCCGGCCGAACGCACGCGCGTCACCCCTCGTCGCCCACCGGGCCGAGGGGCTTTTTTATGGGCTCAGTTGCTGGACAGCCAGACGCAGGAGAGAAGGACATGACGGAGCAGGGCGGACAGGGCAGCGGATCGGTCACGGGCGCGCAGAGCCTGGTGACGTCCCTCGAGGCGGCCGGCGTGACGGACATCTTCGGCATCCCGGGCGGCGCGATCCTCCCGGCGTACGACCCCCTCATGGACTCCACCAGGATCCGGCACATCCTGGTGCGCCACGAGCAGGGTGCCGGACACGCCGCGCAGGGGTACGCCGCGGCGACGGGACGCGTGGGCGTGTGCATGGCGACGTCGGGTCCGGGGGCGACCAACCTGGTCACGCCGCTGGCCGACGCCCACATGGACTCGGTGCCCATGGTGGCGGTGACCGGGCAGGTCGGCGCGTCGATGATCGGCACCGACGCCTTCCAGGAGGCCGACATCCGCGGCATCACCATGCCGGTCACCAAGCACAACTTCCTCGTCACCGACCCGGCCGACATCCCGCGCACGATCGCGGAGGCCTTCCACATCGCCTCGACCGGGCGCCCCGGTCCGGTCCTCGTCGACGTCGCCAAGTCGGCCCTTCAGGCGCAGACCACGTACGCCTGGCCGAGCGAGCTCCACCTGCCCGGCTACCGCCCCGTCACGACGCCGCACGCCAAGCAGATCAAGGAGGCCGTGCGCCTGATCCGGGAGGCGAGGCGGCCGGTCCTCTACGTCGGCGGCGGCGTGATCCGCGCCCGCGCCCACCGTGAGCTCGCCCAGCTGGCCGCGCTGACGGGCATCCCGGTCGTCACCACCTTGATGGCCCGCGGCGCGTTCCCCGACAGCAATGCCCAGCACCTCGGCATGCCGGGCATGCACGGCACCGTCGCTGCGGTCGCCGGGCTGCAGAAGAGCGACCTCATCATCAGCCTCGGTGCGCGCTTCGACGACCGGGTGACCGGCAACCTCGACTCGTTCGCGCCCGGCGCGCTCGTGATCCACGCCGACATCGACCCGGCCGAGATCGGCAAGAACCGGCACGCAGACGTGCCGATCGTCGGCGACTGCAAGGAGGTCATCGCGCAGCTCGTCGCGCGCCTGCAGGCCGAGGGCGCGGACGGCGACTACGAGGCGTGGATCGCCTTCCTGGCGGGCGTCAAGAAGCAGTACGCGCTCGGCTACGACGCGCCGACCGACGGCTCGCTCGCCCCGCAGTACGTCCTCGAGCGGCTCAGCGACATCGCCGGCCCCGACTCGATCTACGTCGCTGGCGTCGGCCAGCACCAGATGTGGGCCGCCCAGTTCGTGGGCTACGAGAGGCCCAACACGTGGATCAACTCCGGTGGCCTCGGGACGATGGGCTTCGCCGTCCCCGCCGCGATGGGTGCCAAGGTCGGCAAGCCCGACAGCACCGTGTGGGCGGTCGACGGTGACGGCTGCTTCCAGATGACCAACCAGGAGCTGGCCACCTGCGCGATCAACGACATCCCGATCAAGGTCGCGATCATCAACAACGAGTCGCTCGGCATGGTGCGGCAGTGGCAGACGCTGTTCTACAACGAGCGCTACTCCAACACCGACCTGCACTCCAAGCGCATCCCCGACTTCGTCAAGCTCGCCGACGCCTACGGCTGTGTCGGCCTGGCGTGCGAGTCGCCGAGCGACGTGGACGCCACGATCGAGAAGGCGATGGCGATCGACGACCAGCCGGTCGTGGTGGACTTCCGCGTCCACCGCGACGCGATGGTCTGGCCGATGGTGGCCGCCGGCACCAGCAACGACGAGATCAAGTACGCCCGGGACCTGGCGCCCCAGTTCGACGAGGACGACATCTGATGAGCAGCAACAAGCACACCCTGTCCGTGCTGGTCGAGAACAAGCCGGGCGTCCTGGCCCGGATCGCCAGCCTGTTCTCCCGGCGCGGGTTCAACATCGACAGCCTCGCGGTCGGGCCGACCGAGCACCCGGAGATCTCCCGGATGACGATCGTGGTCAACGTGGACGAGTCCCCGCTCGAGCAGGTCACCAAGCAGCTCAACAAGCTGGTCGAGGTGATCAAGATCGTCGAGCTCGACGGTCCCGGCTCGGTCAACCGCGAGCTGCTGCTGGTGAAGGTCCGTGCGGACGCCGCCACCCGCGGTGCCGTGCTCGACGCGGTGCAGCTCTTCCGCGCCAAGGTGGTCGACGTGGCCCCCGACGCCGTCACCGTCCAGGCCGTCGGCAACTCCGACAAGCTCGCCGACCTGCTGCGGGTGCTCGAGCCGTTCGGCATCCGCGAGCTCGTGCAGTCCGGCATGGTCGCGATCGGCCGGGGCTCGCGCTCCATCAGCGAGCGCCCGCAGCGCTCGGTCGCCGTACCCGCCCCCCTTTCAGCAATCGCCAACTGACCCCAGAGAAACAACCGAAGGAGAGCCCCCAGTGGCTGAGATGTTCTACGACGACGACGCCGACCTGAGCCTGATCCAGGGCAAGAACGTCGCGGTGATCGGCTACGGCAGCCAGGGTCACGCCCACGCGCTGTCCCTGCGCGACTCCGGCGTCGACGTCCGCATCGGCCTGCAGCCCGGCTCCAAGAGCCGCGACAAGGCCGAGGCCGAGGGCCTGCGCGTCCTCACGCCCCGCGAGGCGGCGGAGGAGTCCGACCTGATCGTGATCCTCGCCCCCGACCAGCACCAGCGCAAGCTCTACGCCGAGGAGATCGAGCCCGCGCTGACCCCGGGCGACACCCTGGTCTTCGGCCACGGCTTCAACATCCGCTTCGGCTACATCACCCCGCCCGAGGGCGTCGACGTCTTCATGGTCGCCCCCAAGGGCCCCGGCCACCTCGTGCGCCGCGAGTACGTCGACGGCCGTGGCGTCCCGGTGCTCGTCGCTGTCGAGAAGGACGCCTCCGGCGACGCCTGGCCGCTCGCCCTGTCGTACGCCAAGGCCATCGGCGGGCTGCGTGCCGGCGGCATCAAGACCACCTTCACCGAGGAGACCGAGACCGACCTGTTCGGCGAGCAGGCCGTCCTGTGCGGTGGCGCCTCGCAGCTGGTGATGTACGGCTTCGAGACCCTCATCGAGGCCGGCTACCAGCCCGAGGTCGCCTACTTCGAGTGCCTCCACGAGCTGAAGCTGATCGTCGACCTGATGTACGAGGGCGGCATCGCCAAGCAGCGCTGGTCGGTGTCGGACACCGCCGAGTTCGGCGACTACGTCTCCGGCCCGCGCGTGATCACGCCCGACGTGAAGAAGAACATGCAGGACGTGCTCGCCGACATCACCAGCGGTGCGTTCGCCGAGCGCTTCATCACCGACATGGACAACGGCTCGCCGGAGTTCACCGAGTTCCGCAAGAAGGGTGAGTCGCACCCGATCGAGCAGACCGGTCGCGAGCTGCGCAAGCTCATGGCCTGGGTGAAGTCCCACGACACCGACTACGTCGAGGGCACCGCCGCCCGCTGACGCGACACCGCGCGCACCCGTCGTACGGCGCGCCGGGCAGGAGACCTCCTGCCCGGCGCGCCGTGCTCGTTCCCGGGCCTACGATTCCTCCATGGGCACCACAACGACCAATGGCACGGGCCTCGACCAGACCCGTCGCCTCGGCGTCGAGACCACTGGCATCGAGATCATCGAGGAGTCCGAGCGGACCGCGCGCCCGCGCGACCTGTTCTGGCCGTGGTTCGCGGCCAACGTCTCGGTCTTCGGCATCAGCTACGGATCGTTCGTGCTGGGATTCGGCATCTCGTTCGTGCAGGCCCTGGTCGTCACGGTGGTCGGCGTCGTCATCTCCTTCGCGCTGTGCGGGGTCATCGCGATCGCGGGCAAGCGCGGCTCGGCGCCCACCATGATCCTGAGCCGGGCGGCGTTCGGCGTGCAGGGGCAGAAGCTGCCCGGGGTCGTCTCGTGGCTGGTCTCGATCGGCTGGGAGACCTTCCTCGCGATCCTCGCCGTGCTCGCCACGGCCACGATCTTCGACCAGCTCGGCTGGTCCGCGGGCACGACCACCCAGGTGTTCGCCACCGTCGTCGTCGCCGCGCTCATCGTGTCGGCGAGCGTCGCCGGCTACCACGTCATCATGCGGATGCAGTCGGTGCTGACGTGGCTGACCGGCATCGCCACGATCGTCTACGTCGCCCTGACGCTCGACGAGATCGACTGGTCGGCCGTGCAGGCCGTCCCCGCCGGCAGCACCCAGCAGATGGTCGGGGCGCTCGTGATGGTGATGACCGGCTTCGGGCTCGGCTGGATCAACATCGCGGCCGACTGGTCGCGCTACCAGCACCGCGATGCGAAGGGCTCCGCGATCGTCGGGTGGAACACCTTCGGCGGAGCGGTCGCGCCGGTCCTGCTGGTGGTGTTCGGCCTGCTGCTCGCCGCCTCGTCCGGCGACCTCAGCGCGAGCATCGCCGCCGACCCCATCGGCACCCTCGGCACGCTGCTGCCGACGTGGTTCCTCGTGCCGTTCCTGCTGGCGGCGATCCTCGCCCTCGTCAGCGGGGCCGTGCTGGGCATCTACTCCTCGGGACTGACGCTGCTCTCCCTCGGCGTACGGGTCCCGCGGCCCGTCGCCGCCTTCATCGACGGGGTGATCCTCACCTGCGGCACCGTGTGGGTGGTCTTCTTCGCCGAGGACTTCCTCGGCCCGTTCCAGAGCTTCCTGATCACGCTCGGCGTGCCGCTGGCCGCCTGGGCGGGGATCATGATCGCCGACATCGCGCTGCGCCGCCGCGACTACGACGACGAGGCGCTCTTCGACAGCCGTGGTCGCTACCGCGCCGTCGACTGGACCTCGGTCGCCACGATGGTCGGTGCCTCGGTCGTCGGCTGGGGCCTGGTGGTCAACAACTTCGCCGTCGACGCCGCGTGGAACAACTGGCAGGGCTACTTCCTCGGGCCCCTCGGCCTCGGGACCTACGTCGACGACCCGGCCGGGCCCTACTGGGACGGCAACTGGCCCTACGCCAACCTCGGCGTGCTGCTCGCCCTGGTCCTGGGGTTCGTGGTGACGTACGTCGCCCGCCGGGGCACGGTGCGCCGGCAGGAGGCCTGACGCGGGAACACGCGGGTCCGGCCGCGTGTTGGGCCGGACGTGAAGATCGAGATCTGGTCCGACGTCGTCTGCCCGTGGTGCTACATCGGCAAGCGCCGCATCGAGAAGGCCCTCGCGGGGTTCGAGCACGCTGACGAGGTGGAGGTGCACTGGCGGTCGTACCAGCTGGACCCCGGCGCCCCGACCACGCCGACGGAGAGGACCTCCTCGATGCTGGCCCGCAAGTACGGCCAGTCACCCGCGGGTGCCCAGCAGATGCAGGACCGCGTCGAGGCCGTCGCGGCCGAGGACGGCCTGGTCTACCGGCTCTCCGAGACCCTCCACCTCAACACCGTCGACGCCCACCGGCTCATCCACCTCGGCCACGAGCAGGGCGGCAACGAGCTCCAGGGGCAGGTGAAGGAGGCGCTCCTGCAGGCGTACTTCACCGAGGCCCGCGACGTGGCCGACCACGACGTGCTGCGCGAGGTCGCCGTGGCGGCCGGGCTCGAGCCGCAGCGCGTCGACGAGGTGCTCGCCGGCACCGAGTTCACCGAGGACGTCCAGGCCGACATCGCGCAGGCGCAGGCGTACGGCGCGAGCGGCGTCCCGTTCTTCGTCGTGGACGAGAAGTACGGCATCTCCGGCGCACAGCCCGCCGAGGTGTTCAGCCAGGTGCTCGAGAAGGCATGGTCGGAGTCGCACCCGAGGATCGAGGTGCTCGCGACCGCCGACGGCGGTGAGGCGTGCGGCCCCGACGGCTGCGCGATCTGAGGCCGCTCAGCGAGCCTTCTCGCCGCGTGAGGCCATCTCCGCGGTCGTCTCGACGCGGGAGGCGCGGGTCTCGGGCCGCTTGGCCAGCACGATCCAGGTGAGGATCAGCCTCTGCGCCGAGGCAGACCACGACTCGAAGTGCGCGCGTGCGCCCGGGTGCCGGTCGAAGGCCGCAGCCAGGTCGTCGGGGACGACGCAGTCCTCCACGTCGTCCATGAGCGTCCACATGCCGGTGACCTGGGCGGCGGCGACCGCTGCGGCGCCGGCGGGCTCCATGAGTCCGGCCGCCTCCAGCCGCGCCACGCGACCCTTGTTGATGCGGGTCCACATGCTGCCGCGACGGCGTGGCGCGAACCACTGCATCGAGCGGAGCTCGTCGAGTGGCCGCACGGTCGAGTCGACCCAGCCGTAGCGCAGCGCCTCGAGCACCGCCTCCTCGTAGGAGAACGTCCTCTGCGCCGCCCTGCGCGGCGACACCAGCCACACCCCGGAGGGCTGCGTGTGGTGCTCGCGCAGCCATGCGCTCCACTCCTCGACGGTCCCGGGCTCCAGGCGTTCGGCGTCGTCCATCGCACCCATCGGCCCAGCGTAGGGGCGGGCGCCGACAGAGGCTCGGCGTCCGGCATGTGGGGCGATGGGCCGCACGCCCGACTCCCCGGTAGTGTGGGTCGGGCACAGCGTCGTGCAGTCCCGGACCACCCTTGATCATCACGAGGACCCCGCTGTGAACGCACCCGAATCCTCCACCCACGCACGGCCTGTCGTACTCATCGCCGAAGAGCTGAGCCCCGCCACGATCGAGGCGCTCGGGCCGGACTTCGAGATCCGCAGCTGCAACGGTGCCGACCGCGCCGAGCTGCTGCCCGCGATCGCTGACGTGGACGCCATCCTGGTCCGGTCCGCCACCAAGGTCGACGCCGAGGCGCTGGCCGCGGCCCAGCGCCTCAAGGTCGTCGCGCGAGCCGGTGTCGGGCTCGACAACGTCGACGTCAAGGCCGCCACCCAGGCCGGCGTGATGGTCGTGAACGCCCCGACCAGCAACATCGTCAGCGCCGCCGAGCTCGCCGTCGCGCTGATGCTCGCCGCCGCGCGCCACATCAGCCCCGCGCACGCCGCGCTGCGCGGTGGCGAGTGGAAGCGCTCGAAGTACACCGGCATCGAGCTGTACGAGAAGACCGTCGGCATCGTCGGCCTCGGCCGCATCGGCGTCCTCGTCGCCCAGCGCCTGAGCGCCTTCGGCATGAAGGTGATCGCCTACGACCCGTACGTCCAGGCCGGCCGCGCCGCGCAGATGGGCGTCCGCCTCGTCGACCTCGACACGCTGCTCGCCGAGTCCGACTTCATGAGCGTCCACCTGCCCAAGACGCCCGAGACCGTCGGCCTGATCGGCGCCGACCAGCTCGCCGCCGCCAAGCCGAGCCTCGTGCTCGTCAACGCCGCACGCGGCGGGATCGTCGACGAGGCCGCCCTCTTCGACGCCCTCAAGACCGGTCAGATCACCGCCGCCGGCCTCGACGTCTTCGCCAGCGAGCCCTGCACCGACAGCCCGCTCTTCGAGCTCGAGAACGTCGTCGCGACCCCGCACCTCGGGGCCTCGACCGACGAGGCGCAGGAGAAGGCCGGCGTGTCCGTCGCCAGGTCCGTGCGCCTGGCGCTGAGCGGCGAGCTCGTCCCCGATGCCGTCAACGTCCAGGGTGGCGTCATCGCCGAGGACGTCCGTCCCGGCATCCCGCTCACCGAGAAGCTCGGCCGCGTGTTCACCGCCCTGGCCGGCGAGGTAGCCCAGCAGCTCGACGTCGAGGTGCGCGGCGAGATCACCGAGTTCGACGTCAAGGTGCTCGAGCTGGCCGCGCTGAAGGGTGTGTTCGCCGACATCGTCGAGGACCAGGTCTCCTACGTCAACGCGCCGCTCCTCGCGGCCGAGCGCGGCACCGAGGTGCGCCTCGTGACCGAGGCCGAGAGCCCGGACCACCGCAACCTCATCACGCTGCGCGGCACCCTCGCCGACGGCACCCAGGTCTCGGTCAGCGGCACGCTCGTCGGCATCTCGCAGAAGGAGCGGCTCGTCGAGGTCAACGGCTTCGACGTCGACATCGAGCCCACCACGCACCTCGCGTTCGTGACCTACGAGGACCGCCCCGGCATGGTCGGCGTCGTCGGCGGCATCCTCGGCGACGCCGCGGTCAACATCGCCGGCATGCAGGTCTCGCGCCAGGACCGCGGCGGCGAGGCGCTGGTCGCGCTGAGCGTCGACTCGGCGATCCCGGCCGACACGCTCGCCGAGATCGCGACGGCCATGAAGGCCACCACGGTGAGAGCGGTCGACCTGGCCTGACACGTCGTCGGACCGGGGGCACTGCCCCTACGCGACCATCACCCGACCAGCGGCACGACGCGATCCCGCGGACTGCGTGGCCGGCCGGGTCGCGTCCGAGCCGACGTGCTGCCATGCGGCGGCGAGCCGGCGTACGGCCTCGGTGAGGTCCTCCGGCGAGGCGGTCCACGGGATGCGCACGTGGCGGTCGAGCCCGCCCTCGACCGCGAACACCGGGCCCGGCGCCACGACCACCCCGCGCCGCTCGGCCTCCGCCGACGTCGCGGTGCCGAGGGCCTCGGGCAGCTCGCACCACAGCGCCAGGCCGCCCTCCGGCACCCGGAACCGCCACGACGGCAGGTGCTCGCGCACGGCCGCCACGAGCGCGTCCCGCCCGGCCAGCAGTCGCTCGCGGTGCAGCGGCAGCACCTCGTCGGCGTGGTCCAGGAGGTCGGCCAGCACGAGCTGCTCGAGGACGGGCGCCCCGAGGTCGAGCCCGATCCGGGCGTGGACGAGGCGGTCCATCTCGGCCAGCGGCGCCCGCACCCACCCGAGGCGCAGGCCACCCCAGAACGACTTGCTCGCGCTGCCGATCGTGATCGCGTCGGGTGCGTACGACGCGAGCGGGCGCGGCATCGCTGCCGCGAGTCCGGGGCGCAGCGCCAGCGCCTGGTGGGCCTCGTCGGCCACGACGACCGTGCGCGTGCGGGCGAGGGCGGCGGCGAGCTCCTCGCGCTGCGCGTCGGACATCAGGTGTCCGGTCGGGTTCTGGAAGTCGGGGATCAGGTAGGCCAGCCGCGGCGACGTCTGCCGCAGCGTCGCGGCCAGGGCGTCGAGGTCCCAGCCGTCGGGGTCGACGGCCGCCGGGACGAGACGCGCGCCCGCGTGGCGGACGGCCTGGGTCGCGTTGGGGTAGGTCGGCGACTCCACCACGACCCGCTCACCGGGCGCGGTGAAGGCCTGCGCGACGATCGAGGCGGCAGCCAGGGCCCCCGCCGTGACCATGACCTGCTCGGGCACGGTCGGCAGGCCACGGGCCTCGTACGCCGCGGCGATGCGCGCCTGCAAGGCGGGGACGCCGAGCGGGAAGTAGCCCGGACCGCTGAGGTAGGCCGGCAGCTCCTCGGTGGCGCGCTGGTAGGCCTCCACGAGGCCGGGCGGGGCGGAGTGGGCCGCGCAGTTGAGGTCGATCGCGTCCTCGCCGCCGGCGCCCGGCAGCAGGGACCGGTCGTGGGCGCGGCGTCGTCCTCCCGGGACCGTGGTGAACGTGCCGGCCCCGCGGCGCGCCTCGGCGTAGCCCGACTCGCGCAGCACCTCGTAGGCCCGGGTCACCGTGGTGCGCGAGACGTCGAGCGCGGAGGTGAGGTCGCGCTCGCTCGGCAGCCGTACGCCGATGGCGACGCGGCCGTCGCCGATCAGCACCCGCAGGCTGTCCGCGAGACCGACGTACGCCGGGGAGCGGGGGAAGTCGCCCACGAGAGTGGCTATGCGCTGGGCACTGATCACGCGGCTCATGCAGGCCACTGTTGCACGATTGGCTATGTCCAACAAGGCCAATCGCCGTCAGGATGGTCGACATGACCAGCACCACCCCTGACCTCGGCGGAGCACCCGCCGGCACCGTCCACGCCCCCCGCGACGGGCTCGTCGACCTCGGCCCGATCGCGCAGCTCCGCGCCGGACGGCTCGCCCGCCGCCTGCCGCAGCTCTACGTCGGCCTGTTCCTCTACGGCGTCTCGCTCGCGATGATGGTCCGCGGCGCGCTCGGGCTCGCGCCGTGGGACGTGCTGCACTCCGGCTTCGTCCGCCACGTCCCGATGACCCTCGGCCAGGCCGTCGTGCTGTTCAGCTTCGTGGTGCTGGTGCTCTGGGTCCCGCTGCGTGAGATGCCAGGGCTCGGCACGATCAGCAACGCCATCGTGGTCGGGCTGTCCGCCGACGCCACCCTCGCGGTGCTCGAACGCCCCGACGGCCTCGTCGCGAGGATCGCGCTCATGGTCGGCGGCGTGGTGCTCTGCGGTCTCGCCAGCGCGCTCTACATCGGCGCCCAGCTCGGGCGCGGGCCCCGTGACGGGCTGATGACCGGGCTGTCCCGCCGCACCGGGCTGTCGCTGCGCCTCGTCCGCACCGGGCTCGAGGTGACCGTGGTGGTGATCGGGCTGCTGCTCGGCGGCGTGCTCGGCCTCGGCACCGTGGCGTACGCCCTGGCGATCGGCCCGCTGACGCAGCTGATGCTCCCGTGGTTCACCGTCGCGCTACCGGGCGGCCCAGTGGGCCGCGACACGACTCGCTGAGAGTGCGGAGTGGTAGACCGCGACGTTGTCGACGGAGCCGGTGGAGGTGACGGTCCCGGACCCGCCGCCGATGCGGACGTGGCTGGAGTAGTCGCCCACCTTCGAGGTCAGGCCGCTGGCTCGCGCGACCCCGTCGACGTAGATGACCGTGCTCTGCCGCCCGCCGTTCGCGGCGGCGGAGACCACCACGAGGTGGTGCCAGGCGCCGTCGTCGTAGGCGCCCGGGGTGGTGATGATGCTCCTCGGGTTGGAGTCCCAGTCGCCGTAGGTGATCTGCCCGGACGACGTGAGCCGCACGACGCGGTCCTCCTGCGGAGGGGCGCCCGCCGTGGTGCTGGACCCGAAGCCGATCAGGGGGCCGGCGCTCCGGGGGGCGACCCTGAACCAGAGCTCCATCGAGTGGGTGCCGGGGGATCCGGCGGTGTACGCGCTCGTGAGGGCGAGGCCGCCGCTGGTGCTCATCGAGGTGCCGGGGTTGTTCGGCAGGGCGCCCGGCTGGCCGAGCCCCGCGGCGGACCGGTAGTCGCCGAGGAACGCATTGCCGGACCTGTCCTGGGCGGTGGTCGTTCCTGCCTTCTCGTCGAGGAGCCACAGGAACCGGGGGGAGTCGGCGAGCACCGCGCCGACGTACGGCTGCGTCCACGCTCCGGCCGTCCACTCGCTGCCCGAGGCGGTGGTCCGGTCGGTGAAGGTCGCGCCGGCGGACCCCGCGGTTCCTGCAGCGACGGCTCCCACGGCCACGGCCGTCGCGACCGCCGTCCGCGAGCGGCCCGGGCGTGGGGGCCGCTGGGTGTCGAGCCGCTGCCCGGCGAGCACGAACGCCGCGCTGCTGGCCAGGATCCACAGCAGGAGCGGCAGCCAGTCGCGGGTGCGCCCCCAGTGGACGGGCAGCCCCACCAGCGGGACGAGGAGGATCGCCTGGGCCCGGATGGCGGCGGGCTCCAGAGGGGCGATGTCCGTGACGTCGTTGGCGTCGCCCGCGGTGGTGTAGTCGCCGTCGTCGCGCCGCTCCACCACGCGGTGGACCAGCAGGCGACCGGCGCGCGCGGGATCGTCGAAGACGTAGACGCGGCCCACGCGCACCCGGTGGTCGGTCGCGGTCGGCCGCCCCAGGACCACGTCCCCCGGAGCCATCGAGGGTTGCATCGACGCAGAGGCCACGACGTAGGAGCCCCACCCGGCCGCGAGCGGCGCCGCGGCGACCACGGTCAGGGTGAGCAGCATCGCCCGGTAGGCGCGTGACACGAGCACGAGCAGCAGCCGGGTCCAGCCGGACCCGGCTGCTGCGTCGTGTGGTGGCATGCGCACGCGTGTCGCTCCGAGAAGAGAGGGTGTCGCCGAGCAGTGATCAGGGGGTGGGCTCGGCGGTACGCATCTCCCACTGGATGTCCACGCCGGTCTTGGCGCCCTGCATCTGGTCGATCTGCGCCTGGGTCATGCCCGTGGTGTCGAACTCCCAGGTGATCTTGTAGGTCCGGCTGCTGACGCCGGACGGCACGTCCCAGCCGCCCATCGCGGTCTCGAAGGTGTTCTTCTGCGAGACCATCGACAGCGGCGCGTCGGCGACGATGACACCGTTGGCTGCGTCCTGGAGCGGCGCGAAGCCGGCGCAGTCGGCGAAGCCGCCGCCGTTGCCCGCGATGATCGTGATCATGATCCGGTTCTCCAGGCCCTGCACGGAGGTGACCGGGTTGATGGTGAAGCCCCGCACCGTGCTGGGCACGCTGGCGTCGGCGGTCACCTTGATGCACTTGGTCTCGGTGTCGCCGGGGAGCATGTTGGCCACCCGGAAACGGGCCTGCCCGTTGTCGTCGTCGGTCAGCCGGACGGAGCCGGTCGCCCACTCGTTGCCGGAGTTGCGGGTCTGGCCCGTGAAGGCGGCGTAGGACGCCTGGTAGACGAGGGCGCCCGCCGCGACCACGGCGACGGGGGTGGTGGCCGCGGCCATAAGCTTCTGGGCGCGACGGGACGGCTTGATCATGGTGTGTGTCTCTCCAACCGAGAACGTGCGAATGGTCGGGGCGCCCGATCGTGGCGCCCGGCACTGGGTGCAGCCACACCGTAGGAACGACAAGGTAAAGAAATCTGCCGTTCGGCAAAATCTAGTCAGTTCGGTATTGACAACTAGTCGCCCTGGTGTCATCGACGCGTGGCGATGACCGCGGACGCGTCCGCCGCCACCATCACCTCGACCGCGGTGAAGCGGTCGTCGGTGAGCCACTGCTCGCGCAGGGTGTCGACCCGCCCGTAGGTGATCGGCGGCCAGGACTCGCACGGCGCGAAGTCGTCGAGCACCACGATGCCGCCCGGCTCGACCAGGTCGATGACCGCGTCGACGCCGACCTCCGACGGACTGCCCGAGTCGAGGAAGAGCAGGGAGAACGGCCCGTGCTCGCGCAGCACGTTCCAGTCGGCGGCCAGCACCTCGACCTTGTGGTCGTCGTCGAAGATCTTCGAGGCCGCGCCGGCCAGTGACTCGTCGAGCTCGGCGGTGAGGATCCGCGCCCCGTTGCGCACGCCGCTGCGCAGCCACGCGGTGCCGACGCCGCAGCCGGTGCCGAACTCCGCCATCGTGCCGCCGCGCGTGGCGGCGAGGGTCGCCAGCAGGCGGCCGGTCTCGTTGCGGCAGAACGCGACGTAGCCGGCCTGGCGGCACACGTCGAACGCGCGCTGGACGATGTGGGGAAGATCCGGGGGAGCAGACATGAGGCCGCCGAGTCTGTCACCCCACGGCGCCGATCCCAGTGGGCGGGCCGACATCTCACGATCTGACACGTTTGTGAAAAGCGGCTGCGCGGCGACCCGGCGCGGTCGTACAGTCGACCCACCATGCGGAGCGTCTTCGTACTTATCGATCGCCGCGGCGGGGCCTGACAGAGAGGCCACCTCGTCGCGGTGTTCGGCGTTGACGAGGTTCCGCCACCCGGCCTTTCGCCCCTTCGCTGGGCAGCAGCCCAGCCGAGTTCGAAGCCGCCGCCTCCGTGGCGGGTCCACGCAGTCCCTGCGCGATCCGCACGCTCGTCGGCCGGCAGCCGGGCCCGGGCGATCCCCGCACCCCAGCTCCGTCACCCGCCGCGGTGTCGGCAGCTTCGGACTCACCATCCGCACACACCGCACGATGTGACCAGGAGTGAGAACGATGTACGACCTGTACCCCGACGCCTGGGGCCCCGCGGCCCACGACCCGGAGAACCCGCGCAGCGCGGAGAACGTCGCCCTGGCGTTGCAGACCGCGCTTGACCTGCGAGACGGCGGCGGTGAGCGCCCGGACGACAACTAACGTCGCCCGCATGCCAGACACCCAGCAGACCGCTCCCACCGGCACGCCCACCCTCGCCGTCATCCCCGGCGACGGCATCGGCCCGGAGGTGACCGCCGAGGCCCTCAAGGTCCTCGAGGTCGCGTCCCCGGTGAAGTTCGAGTCGACGCGCTACGACCTCGGCGCCGAGCGCTACCTCGCGACCGGCGAGGTGCTGCCCGACTCGGTGCTCGCGGAGATCCGCGAGCACGACGCGATCCTGCTCGGAGCCGTAGGTGGCAAGCCCAACGACCCCGACCTGCCTCCCGGCATCCTCGAGCGTGGCCTGCTGCTCAAGCTGCGCTTCGAGCTCGACCACTACGTCAACCTGCGTCCGTCGCGCCTCTTCCCCGGCACGGCCTCACCCCTGGCCGAGCCGGTCCTGCAGAAGGGCGAGATCGACTTCGTGGTGGTCCGTGAAGGCACCGAAGGTCCCTACACGGGCAACGGCGGTGCCCTCCGGGTCGGCACCCCCGGCGAGATCGCGACCGAGGTGTCGGTCAACACCGCGTACGGCGTGGAGCGGGTCATCCGCGACGCCTTCGCCCGCGCCGAGAAGCGGCCGCGAAAGAAGGTGACCCTGGTCCACAAGACCAACGTCCTGGTCAACGCCGGGTCGCTGTGGTGGCGCCTGTTCGAGCAGGTCGCCGCCGAGCACCCGGACGTCACGACCGACTACATCCACATCGACGCCGCGATGATCTTCATGGTCACCGACCCCGCCCGCTTCGACGTGGTCGTCACCGACAACCTCTTCGGCGACATCATCACCGACCTCGCCGCCGCCATCACCGGTGGCATCGGACTGGCCGCCTCGGGCAACGTGAACCCCGACCGCACGGCTCCGTCCATGTTCGAGCCCGTCCACGGCTCGGCCCCCGACATCGCCGGCCAGCAGAAGGCCGACCCGACCGCCGCGATCCTGTCCGGCGCCCTCCTCCTCGACCACCTCGGCCACGCCGCCGCGGCCGCCGCGATCGAGGCAGCCGTGCTGGCCGACCTCACGGAGCGCGCGCCCGGGGCGACCCGTCGTACGAGCGAGGTCGGGGACGCCATCGCCGCCCGGCTCTGACTCGATAGGTTGACCCCATGCAGATCCGCACGACCGCCAACCCCACGCCCGTCGACGACGCCCGGCTGGCCGAGATCCTCGCCAACCCCGGGTTCGGCCAGCACTTCACCGACCACATGCTCACGGTCGAGTGGACGCCCGACGAGGGGTGGCACGCGGCCCGGATCGAGCCGTACGGCCCGCTGACCCTCGACCCCGCGACCGCGGTCCTGCACTACGCGCAGGAGACCTTCGAGGGGATGAAGGCCTACCGCCACGACGACGGCTCGATCTGGACCTTCCGGCCCGAGCAGAACGCCGCGCGGATGGTGCGCTCCTCGCAGCGCCTGGCGTTCCCCGAGCTGCCCGTCGACGACTTCGTCGCGTGCGTGGACGCGCTCGTGCAGGCCGACCAGCGCTGGGTGCCCCAGAACTCGACAGGACAGGGCGAGGGCGAGAAGGCGCTCTACCTCCGTCCGTTCATGTTCGCCTCCGAGGTCTTCCTCGGCGTGCGTCCCGCGCAGCACGTGACCTTCATGGTGATCGCCTCTCCCGCCGGCGCCTACTTCAAGGGCGGCGTCAAGCCGGTCAACCTGTGGCTCTCGGAGACCTTCACCCGCGCCGGTCGCGGCGGCATGGGTGCGGCCAAGACCGGCGGCAACTACGCCGCGTCGCTGGCCGCGCAGCGCGAGGCGATCGAGATGGGCTGCGACCAGGTGGTCTTCCTCGACGACCAGGAGTTCCGCTACATCGAGGAGCTCGGCGGGATGAACCTCTTCTTCGTCCACGCCGACGGCCACATCGTCACGCCCGAGACCGGCACGATCCTCGAGGGCATCACCCGCGCCTCGATCATCGAGCTCGCCGGCAAGCTCGGCCACTCGGTGGAGGAGCGCAAGTTCAGCATCGACGAGTGGCGTGACGGCGTGGCCTCCGGCGAGATCACCGAGGTCTTCGCGTGCGGCACCGCCGCGGTCGTCACGCCCGTCGGTGAGCTGCGCTCGCCGCGCGGCGTGACCCCGGCGCCGGCCAGCACCGAGCTGACGATGCGGATCCGCGAGGCGCTGGTGGGCATGCAGTTCGGCCGCGCCGAGGACACCTTCGGCTGGATGCACCAGGTCGTGTGAGCACGGACCAGTCCACCGGCCGAGGGTCGGCGACGTTCGAGGCGCAGACCTCGCGCTCGCTGCGCGACTTCATCCGCACCGAGTCCGGCTCGGCGGGCATGCTCGTCGTCGCGGCGCTGGTGGCGCTGGTCTGGGCGAACTCGCCGTGGTCGCAGTCCTACGTCGACCTGTGGCACACAGAGCTGTCGGTACGGCTCGGCGACGGCGGCCTGTCGATGGACCTGCACCACTGGGTCAACGACGGCCTGATGGTGGTGTTCTTCTTCGTCATCGGCCTCGAGGTCCGCAAGGAGTTCGCCATCGGCGAGCTCACCGACCGCAGCCGGGTCGTGGTCCCGCTGGTCGCCGGCGTCACCGGCATGCTCGTGCCGGCCGGACTCTTCCTCGCCCTCAACCCCTCTGGCCCAGAGGCGGCGGGCTGGGGTGCGGTGATCGGCACCGACACCGCCTTCCTCCTCGGCGTGATGGCGCTCGTCGGGCCTGCGGTGTCCACGCAGCTGCGGATCTTCCTGCTGACCCTGACCGTCATCGACGACATCGTCGCCGTCAGCGTGATCGGCGTCGTCTACTCCGACGACCTCTCGCTCGGTGCGCTCGCCCTGGCGGCGGCCTGCCTGCTCGTGCTGGTGGTGCTCGACCGCGCCGGCGTGTGGCAGGCCGCTCCGTACGTGGTCGTCGTGCTCGTCCTGTGGATCGCGACGGTCGAGTCGGGCGTCCACGCCTCCATCGCGGGCATGCTGAGCGGTCTGCTGGTGCCGGCACTGGACCCCCGGCGAGCCGACGTCGAGGACGCCGCACGCAGCTTCCGCGCCTTCCGGCAGTCGCCGATGCCCGGCGTGCAACGCGCCGCCCGCCGCTCCCTCACTCGCGCGATCTCCGTCAACGAGCGCCTCCAGGAGGCCCTGCACACCCCGACCAGCCACGTCGTCGTGCCGGTCTTCGCGCTGGCCAACGCCGGGGTCGACCTCCGCGACGGGGTGCTCGGCGACGCCCTCGCCTCGCGGCTGATGTGGGGCATCGTGCTCGGCCTGGTCGTCGGGAAGGCGCTCGGCATCTTCCTCGGCGCGTTCGCGAGCGTACGTCTCGGCTGGGGCCGCCTGCCGCAGGGCGTCGGGCTGGGTCACACCCTCGCCGGCGGCGCGCTGTCGGGCATCGGCTTCACCGTGTCCCTCCTCATCATCAGTCTCGCCTTCGACTCGACCCGGTTGCAGGACCAGGCCCGGGTCGGCGTCCTCCTCGCTGCCGTGCTGGCCAGCCTGGCCGGGTGGCTCGCCTTCCGCTTCGCGGCGCGGTTCCTCGGCCAGCGCGACGCGGCACTGCCGACGCTGCTGAGTCCTCCGGTGGACCCGGCACGCGACCACGTGGTCGGCCCGGACGACGCCGAGCTGACGCTCGTGGAGTACCTCGACTACGAGTGCCCCTTCTGTGCCCGCGTCAGCGGCGTCGGCGACGAGCTCCGGGCGCACTTCGGCGACCGGCTGCGCTACGTCACCCGCCACCTCCCGCTCCCGGTGCACCCGCACGCGGAGCTGGCCGCCCTCGCGGCCGAGGCAGCAGCGCGGCAGGACCGGTTCCGGGAGATGCACGCGATGCTCTTCACCCACCAGGACCAGCTCGAGCTCGAGGACCTGGTCGGCTACGCCGCCGACCTCGACCTCGACCTGGAGCAGTTCATGCGCGACCTCGACGACGACGAGCTGTCGCGTCACGTCGAGCACGACGTGGCGTCGGCGGAGGCGAGCGGCGTGCGCGGCACCCCGACCTTCTTCGTCGGCGCCACCCGGCACGTCGGCCCCCACGACGCCCGCACCCTCATCGCAGCCCTCGAGGCATCGACGCAGTCTCGGCCGATCGGCTGACCCGCATCGGCCCGCGGGCCGATGCGGACGTACGTCCCTCGCCGCGAGGCTCGTGGCATGACGACCCTCGCCCCGGACCGGCCCGACGTCCCGACCCGACCGCGCCGCGAGTGGTGGATCCCGGCGAGCCTGCTCGCGCTCACCCTGGTCCCGGTCGCAGCTGGGGTGTTCAGGGTCGCCGAGCTGGCGGCGGGCGAGGCCGACGCGGCCGACCAGCGCTTCTTCGACTCGCCGCTGCCCGTCGTGGTGCACGTCATCGGCGCGTGCATCTACACCGTGCTCGGCGCGTTCCAGCTCATGCCGTCCTTCCGGGCCCGGCGCCCGCGGTGGCACCGCTGGAGCGGACGGGTCCTCGTGCCGGCCGGTCTCGCCGCCGCGCTGAGCGGGCTGTGGATGACGCTCTGGTACCCGCTCCCGGCCCACGACAACGAGGCCCTGATGGTGTCCCGGCTGGTGTTCGGCTCGGTGATGGTCGCCGGGCTCGCGCTCGGTGTCCTCGCGATCCGGCGCCGCGACGTGCGCGCCCACCAGCGGTGGATGGCGCGGGCGTACGCCGTGGCGCAGGGCGCCGGGACGCAGGCGATCGTCCTCGGGCCGATGGTCCTCCTCGTGGACGATCCGGGCGGGAACCTCAAGGCAGCCGGCATGACGGTCGCGTGGGTGATCAACCTGGTGGTCGCGGAGTGGCTGGTGCGGTGCAGCCAGGCGCGCTCGGGTCAGTCCAGGCGACGGGTCTGATAGGCCCACAGGGCGAGCTCGACCCGGTTGCGGACCCCGAGCTTGGCCATGAGCGAGCCGAGGTGGGTCTTCACCGTGCTGAGCGAGATGTACAGCTCCGCCGCGACCTCGTGGTTGGTCAGTCCGCGGGCGACCGCGACCAGCACCTGCTCCTCCCGGTCGGTGAGGGGGGAGACGGGCGCGGCGGGGGCGTCCCTCGTGGCGAAGCCCTTCAGCAGCCGCGTCGTCACGCTCGGCGCGATCAGCGACCCACCGTCCGCGGCCGCCCGTACGGCGTGGGTGAGCAGCTCGGGTCCGCAGTCCTTCAGCAGGAAGCCCTTCGCGCCCGCGAGGAGGGCGCCGTAGACGTACTCGTCGAGGTCGAAGGTGGTCACCACCACGACCGCCAGCGGGTCCGCGACGTCGGGACCGGCGAGGGCGCGGGTGGCCTCGATCCCGTTGAGCCGGGGCATCCGGATGTCGAGCAGGCACACGTCCGGGCGCAGGTCCCGGGCCTGCTCCACGGCGTCCTGTCCGTCGACGGCGGTCGCGACCACCTCGATGCCGTCCTGCGCGCCGAGGATCATCGCCAGTCCGGTGCGCACGATCTCCTGGTCGTCGGCGACCAGCACGCGCAGGCTCATCCGACGTCCTCCCTCGGCAGGACCGCGCGCACACGCCACCCGCGGGGCTCGGTGGGGCCCGCCTCGAGGGTGCCCCCGAGCAGGGCGGCCCGCTCGGTCATGCCGACGATCCCGAACCCGCTCGCCCGGCGCGCGACGGGAGCGCCGTCGTCGGTGACGGTGAGCTCCAGGTCGTCGCCCCGGGCTGCCACCTCCACCCGGACCTCGGTCACGTCCGAGGCGTGACGGCGGGCGTTGGCCACGGCCTCCTGGGCGATGCGGTGGAGCGCCGCCGCGACCGTGGGGGAGAGCTCGAGGCGCTCGTCGAGCGAGACCTCGACGACCGGGCCGGGCCCCGCGGCTGCGGCCAGCCCGGCCATGTCGTCGAGCGGCGCGTCGGGGGGCTCCTCCTCGGTGCGGAGCATCCGCACGACCCGGCGGGTCTCGGCGAGCGTACGGGTCGCCTCCGCGTCGATCCGCCGCAGGGCGTCCTTGGTGGCGCCCGGCTGGGTGTCGGCGACCGCCAGCCCCGCCTGCGCGCTGATCGCGATGGCCGTCAGGTGGTGGGCGACGGTGTCGTGCAGGTCGCGGGCGAGGCGCTCGCGCTCGTCCCGGCGTACGTCCTCGAGCTGGCGCCCGTGCAGCAACGACCGCGCCCTCGCCGCCGCTCCGGTCGCCATCGCGGCGACGATGACGGCCACCCCGCCGATCCGGTCGGCCGCCACGAGCGGCTGGGTCACGAGCGAGGTGACGGCGACGAGGAGGAACAGCCCCAGCCCGACGACGAGGTCGCGGCCGGCCGCCCAGCGGGTGAGGGAGTAGGGGATCAGCAGCCCGACGACCGCCGTGACGAGCTCCTCGGGCGTGGTGCCGTCGACGTAGCCGGTGACCATGGGCACGGGCGCCAGCACCGCGAACACCACCGCCATCAGCAGCGGACGGGTGCGGCGTACGAGCAGCGTCGGCAGCCACACCAGGAACATGCCCAGCGACACCCAGCGCCACGCCAGGTCGGGCTGCCAGGCGACCGCCTCGAGCACCGCGAGCACGGCAAGGGCTGCGACCGCCGCCACGTCCCAGCGGGTGGCCGGGCGCGCGTCCGCAGGCGCGGGCAGGCGCCAGAGCTGGCGGAGGACGGTGCGCACGCGTGAACGGTAGTGCGCTGGGACCGCGCTGCGGATCGGCCGGATGGCTGAGTGCGCGTGCCGGGGCGGTGAGCCGCCGGAAGCCCGTACGCTCCGGCGCATGCACGGGGGATCGGTACTGACCAGGCCCAGGCGGCGGGGCGCGGCGACATGGGCGTCAGCAGCGTTGGGCGTGGTGGGGCTCGGGCCGTGGGTCGCTGTGCCCGAGGCGTCGTCCACCTTCACGGCTCCCGCGGACGGGGTCGTCGTGGTGACCTGTGCCGACGTCGACGCCACCCCGGTCCAGGAGCTCCACCTGGCACCCATGCACCCGCGGATCTACTACGACGCGATCCAGTACGGGCTGCCGCTCCTCGGACTGCTGCTCCTCGTCGGCGGGGGCGCCCTCGCCGTGATCACGGCCATCCGGCGGCAGGGGCTCGCCTGACTCGGTGGCTGCCTTCGGGCGATGCCGCCTACCGCGGTGACGTTGCGCGCTCCGTCCCGAGGACGGCACGCAGAGGGAGGCAACGCCGGCAAGCGCTGTCACACTGGGCCTATGGCGATCCATTGGAACCGTCTCGTGGAGTCCCTCAGCTCGTGGGCGGACGCACGAGAGGTCACTGGTGGCATCGCGGTGACGTTCAGGAGGCCCACCGGGGGGCACCGGACCGTGGAGCTCGTGCTGACCCCAGACGAGTGGGATTCGCTGGTCAGCCTCGTCGGGCGCGATACCCCTCGCAGCGTGCGGGAACGGATCCTCGCGCTACCTGAGGATCAACCGTTCCTCGTGTGCGACAGGGGCGTCGACCTGGTCCCTTCTGCGACGGGCGAGCTGCCTCCGTCGTGGGGAGGCTGACCAGGAGTGCTCGGTCCTGCCCGCGCACTGCAGCCGCATCCCGCGCGACCGGGGACGAGGTCGTCCAGCGGAGCCACCGTCGCTGGTACGGCATGCCCGGCACGTTGAGCGCCGGGCTCGTCCGGGCATCAGGGACCACCCCCAGGTGGACGCACCTGACACCCCGCCGTACCTGTGTCGGCGGGGTGTGGGGCGGGGTCATCGTCGGCGTGGTCGCGGGAGGCCGGGTGGGATTGCCAGGTCCGGCGGATCTGGTGGGTCGAGGTCGGTGGTGCCGGTGTGGTCGCGGCGGTAGCGGTGGCCATGGGGTGAGGTCCACTCGAAGATCCCGGGGGTGGTCATCTCGTAGCGCCAGGGCGAGTGGGTCTTGAGGCGGTGGTGGAACCGGCACAGGCAGGCCAGGTTGCTCGTGGTCGTCGGGCCGGGTTGCGGGCGGCCCTCGGCCTCGGCGTCGTCGTCCCACGGGATGACGTGGTCGACGTCGCAGCGCCGTGCCGGGCGGGTGCATCGCGGGAACACGCACGTGCGATCTCTCAGGATCACGTGTTCGCGGATCGTCGCCGGGACCTTCCGCGTCTGCGCGGTCAGCGTGGTGTTGAGGTCGATGACGGGCTTGATGGTGACCTCGGTGCGGGTGTCGGCGCACCAGGACTGGACCTGCTCGAGCAGGACCAGGCGCTGGCCGTTCTCCATCCTCCCGGTGGGACCGAACACCGTGGTGTCGCCGGAGACGGATGCGTCGAAGTGGGCGTGGATCACGACCGCGCGGGCGGCCGGCAGGTCCGGCTCGTCGATATCGGCGGCGGCGTCGGCACCCTGGCACGCGAGCTCGAGCGCGGTCTGCGTCCTGGCGAGGTCCCCGAGGGCCTTGGCCCGGCGGGCGTCGAGCGGCAGCAGCGACCCGAGGGCCTTCAGGGTCTCGGCGTGGTGGGCGAGGGCGCGGTCGAGGTCGAGGGCGTCGGCGATGTCGACCTCGGCCTCGATCCGCAGGGTGCCGGCGTAGTGCACGTCGTCGGTGTCGACGGTGACGTGGCGGGGGTCGACGTGCAGGTAGCCGTCCTCCGGGTCCTGCGTGGGGTCGGCGGTCGCGAGGTCGTAGCGCCTGATGGTCTCGGCGACGAGGCGGTCGAGCTGCGCGGTGCCGACCCGTCCGGCGACGGCGGCGACCTGCGCGTCGACGAACCCGGCCGCCTCGGCGGTGAGGGGAGGGGTGGAGTGGATGGTGGTGTCCGCGACCGCCCGGGCCCGCCAGGCGGGCACCGCACCTGCGTGGACCTGCTCCCACAACCGCGGCAGGCGGTGGCGCAGCTCGAGGGCGTGACCGATGAGCTTCTTCGCCGCGGTCGACGGTGATGCCGAGGACGGTGCCGAGCTCGGCGCAACAGAACTCCGCCACCAGCGGGGCACCCTCACCGGCGATGGGTTCCTCGTGCTGGGACCCGGGCACCGTGAACGACGCCGCGTCGTGGATCGACTCCGGCGGGTGCAGGTCGGCCCACCGGGCGGCGAGAGCGAGCTGGCGGGCGGCCTCGGTGTTCTCGACGTCGCGGGAGGCCTTGATCGTGGCGAGCAGGTCGGCGGGTGAGAGGTCGTCTGCGACCCCTCGTGCCTCGGCTGCCAGTCCGTCGATCATGTGTTCGATCCTAGGGGAGCCCACCGACAACGCCCATCGGCTCGAGCGACGGCTGTGGCCGGGTTCGTGGTGGGTCTCGATACGCCCGCTCGTCCCTCGCGGGCTACTCGACCAGCGAGGAAGAAGTGGTTCCGAGGCTCGCGGGGCTCGCGCCTCAACCACCGGCTCGGAGGGGTTTCTACACGGTCGCTGCGCGACCTGCTCAACCAGCGGCCGCCCTGCTCGACCAGCGAGGGACGACGGGCGGGGCGGCGCACGCACCTCAGCCGCTGCCCGACGCGCACGCGATGCACGTCCGGGCCGCGGGGAGCGCGTCGAGCCGTGCCTCACCGATCGCCGTCCCGCAGCGCTCGCACGCGCCGTAGGTGCCGGCGTCGACGCGCTCGAGGGCGGCGTCGACCTCGGCGACGTGGTGGCGCACCTGACGGACCAGTGCCCCGATCTGCGAGCGCTCGAAGGCGATCGTCGCGCCCTCCGGGTCGTGCTCGTCGTCGGCGTTGGTGTCGAGCGACGCCGCCACCATCGACTCGTGGTCCCCGGTGAGGCTCGCGAGCCGCGCGAGTGCCTGCTCGCGCTCGACGGCGAGGCGGTGTCGGGTCTCGTCCATCACGCCATGGTGTCCCACGCGTACGACAGCGTCCCCGGCGCGGCGCGCGGATCAGGGTGATCGCCGCCGGTCGCCCGTATCCTCGTGCCGTGACGACGTCCCCGAAGGCGCCGCCGCCCGGGCTCACCGTCGGCGGCTACGCGCTGCGTGCCCGGCTCGGCGAGGGCGGCATGGGCGTGGTCCACCTCGGCCAGAAGCCGGGGGAGCGACCGGTGGCCATCAAGGTCCTGCGCCCGCACGTCGTCGGCGACGACGAGGCCCGACGCCGCCTCGCGCGCGAGGTCAGCTCCCTGAGCCGCGTCCGCAGCCGCCGCATCGCCGAGATCGTCGACGCCGACCCCTTCGGCGACATCCCCTTCGTCGCGACCCGCTACGTCCCGGGCCTGTCGCTGCACGACCACGTGCAGGAGGAGGGTCCCCTGGCCGGGGACGACCTGCTGTGGTTCGCCGACTGCCTCGCCGAGGCGCTGGAGGCCGTGCACGCCGTTGGCGTGCTGCACCGCGACATCAAGCCGTCCAACGTGATCATGGAGGGGCGTACGCCCATCCTCATCGACTTCGGCCTGGCCCGCGTCGCCGACGACTCGCGCATCACGATGAACGGCTGGCTGCTCGGCACGCCCGGCTACCTCGCCCCCGAGATCCTCTACGGCGACGACGCGACAGCCGCCTCCGACGTGCATGCCTGGGCCGCGACCGTCGCCTACGCCGGCACCGGCCGCGCGCCGTACGGCCGGGGTCCCTCCATGGCGATCATGGACCGCGTCCGCCGTGGCGAGCACGACCTCACCGGTCTGGACCCCGACGTCCTCGAGCTGGTCGAGGACGCGCTCGCGCCGTCGCCCGAGGACCGGCCGTCGCTCGACGAGGTCCGTGACTGGCTCGAGGACCTCGCCTCGGAGCCGGCCGGGCACGACGAGAGGGGCACCTCGCGGGACCACCGCGGCCCGGCGCCGGTCACCCTGCCCTACGCCGCGGTCGCGGAGGCGTACGCCGCGCCGACCCACGCCGGCACCGCAGCCGCGGCGCAGGCGCCCCTCGACGAGCCCGTGCACTGGTCAGACGGCTGGGCCGCCCCGGCGGGGGAGCCCGACGACCGCCCGGACGAGGACTGGGAGGCCGCGGGCACGGTCCCGCACCGGCGGACCAGGGTGCTGCCGGACGGCTCCACCGAGTACGTCACCGACTACGGCCCGCCCGCGCGCGAGAGGGTGCCGGCCGGCGAGCGCCTGCGCCGGTCGCTGACGCTCGTCGCCCTCGGGGGTGTCGTCACCGGTGGCATCGTGCTGGCGCCCTGGGCCAGCCTCGCCGTCCTGTTCGTCGCCATCTGGCTGCTGCGGAGCGGCTCGCTCGCCGCCGCGTCCGCCGGCCACCGCCGCGACCGGCGCGGGGTGAAGTGGTACGACGGCATCCAGGTGCTGCTCGCCGCGCCGTGGCACGTCGTCGCCGGCCTCGGCGGCTCGCTCGTCCTCCTCCTCTGGAGTGCCGGGATCGCCTGCGCGGTGGCGCTGCTCTGCTTCGCGGCGTCGCTCTCGATGACCACCTCGCTCGCCGCCATCGGCGGAGCCTTCGCGGTGTCGGCCTGGTGGGGACCCGGTGCCGAGCGCGTCCGCTCCCCGGTGCACCGTCTCGTCGACCCGCTGGCCCGGCGAGGCGTGCCCTGGCTGCTGGTCACCCTGGTGGTGGCGGCGGCCGGCTCGGGGCTGGGAGCGGCCGCGTCGGCACAGGGCACCAGCTGGACGCCGTACGACGACGCGCCGTTCTCCGACGTCCGGCTGCCCGGCTGGCTCTGACAGATTCCGGCAAATCCACCCCGGAGTGGTCTTCCCGCGGGTCGGTGCCGGGGCTTACGTTCCCCTCGACCGACTCCGACGAGAGGGGACCCCCCGCATGAACCCCAGCACCCGCGCACTGCAACGCCTCGGCGTCACGGCCACGGCACTGGCCCTCGGCATGGCCGTGTCCACGCCGACGTTCGGCGCACCGGCGAAGGACAAGGCGGTCGACTGCATCGAGTACGGCGACGTCGCCAAGGCCCCGGCCGGCACGATCCCGCGCGACGACCTCCACGTCGTCCACAAGGACCCGCTGGCCAAGGCGGCCCGCGCGGCGCGTACGTCAGCCAGGGGCAAGCCGGGCGCCACCGCCGCCGCGGCGTTCGCGCCGGTCGAGATCCCGGTCCGCTTCAACGTCGTCTACAAGGACAGGAGCGCGGACGGCGGCTACCTGTCCGACGAGCGGGTCGCGGAGCAGATCAGGGTGCTCAACGAGGGCTTCGCCGGCACCGGCTTCTCGTTCGTGCTCGAGGAGATCCACCGCGTGAAGCAGCCCGAGTGGTTCAACCTGGTCTCGTCCAACGGCGGGCTGCCCCGCTTCTACCGCGGCGGCGGCAAGGAGGTGAAGATGAAGCAGTACTTCTACGACGACAGCACCTCCGAGACGCTGAACATCTACTCCGCCTCGCTGGCGCAGTCGCTGCTGGGCTGGGCCTACTTCCCCTCCGACTTCACCGACGAGTCCACCCTGGGCGACCCGCTGCCGGCCTACCGCGACGGCGTCGTCGTCGACTACCGCAGCCTGCCCACGGTCGAGAACGACACCGGCGACTCGACGGTCTACACCGTCTACGGCGAGGGCGACACCGCGACCCACGAGGTCGGTCACTGGCTCGAGCTCTACCACACCTTCCAGGGCGGGTGCTCCGAGCCGGGTGACTACGTCGCCGACACCGCCCCCGAGGCCTCGCCGGCCTTCCAGTGCCCGGTCGGGCGCGACACGTGCGAGGGCGGGGGAGTCGACCCCATCACCAACTTCATGGACTACACCTACGACTCCTGCATGACGGAGTTCACCGCCGGCCAGGCCGCGCGGATGCAGATGGCGTGGACGGAGTACCGCGCGATCTCGTAGCCGAGCAGGAATCGGCCGATCCTGACCAGGACCCGGCCCGGCGGCGGAAGCTCCATTCCGCCGCCGGGCCGGGTCCGTCGTTCGGCTGCGCGAGGATGCCCTGAACGCGGTATGCGCCGCTCTGCCACCCCGGCCGATGCTGATGGTGGGACGAGCGCGTCCACGCGCTCGGGAAGGGTGAGGCCATGACTCGCATGGCGATCATCACGGCAACGGGACGCGTGGTCGCAGGTCCCGGATCCCCAGCGGGCCTGGCGCGATGGCGGATCCTCCTCGTCACTCTCCTGGCGGCCAGCAGTGCCGCCTTCGTCGCGCTGGGGAGCACCGACGCACGTGGCGCCTCCACCCTGCCCTCCGGTTTCCGGGAGACGGTGGTTCTCAGTGGTCTGACGAACCCGACCGCGGTGCGCTTCGCTGCCGACGGCCGGGTCTTCGTCGCCGAGAAGCGGGGCGTCATCAAGGTCTTCGACTCGCTCACCGACGCGACGCCCGATGTCTTCGCCGACCTCAACGTCAACGTGCACAACTTCTGGGACCGGGGGCTGCTCGGCATGGCACTCGATCCGAGCTTCCCGGCCGAGCCCTACGTCTACGTGCTCTACACCTACGACCACGTGCTGGGATCCTCCGCCGCGGCCCCGCGGTGGGGAACTCCGGGGGTGTACTCCGATCCCTGTCCGACGCCTCCGGGTGCCACTGCCGACGGGTGCGTCGTCAGCGGCCGACTCTCCCGCCTGCAGGCCAGCGGCAACGCCATGACGGGTCCGGAGCACGTACTGGTCGAGGACTGGTGCCAGCAGTACCCGAGCCACTCGATCGGCAGCGTGGAGTTCGGCCGGGACGGCGCCCTCTACGCCAGTGGCGGCGACGGCGCCAGCTTCAACTTCGTCGACTACGGGCAGGACGGGTCCCCGGTGAACCCCTGCGGCGATCCGCCCGGGACCGTCGGCTCGGCCCTCACGCCCCCGACGGCCGAGGGTGGCGCCCTGCGCAGCCAGGACCTCCGGACGCCGAGCGACCCGGTGTCCCTCGACGGCACCGTGATCCGCGTGGACCGCGCCACGGGCGCCGGCGTCGCGGGCAACCCGCTGGCGGCCTCCGCAGACCCGAACGCCCGCCGGATCATCTCCTACGGGCTGCGCAACCCCTTCCGGATCACGCCCCGGCCCGGAACGGACGAGATCTGGGTGGGCGACGTCGGCTGGAACGACTGGGAAGAGATCAACGTCATCCCCTCGGCCGGACAGATGCAGAACTTCGGGTGGCCCTGCTACGAGGGCGCACAGCGCCAGTCGGGCTACGACTCGGCCAACCTGACCATGTGCGAGAACCTGTACGCCTCGCCGGGAGCGGTGACCGCGCCGTACCACGCCTACCACCACAGCAACCGCGTGGTGCCCAACGAGACGTGCCCCACCGGCAGCTCCTCCGTGGCCGGGCTGCAGTTCGAGTTCGCGGCGAGCCAGCACTCCTATCCCGCCGAGTACGACGACGCGCTCTTCTTCGCCGACTACTCCCGGGACTGCATCTGGGTCATGCCCAAGGGCGCCGACGGCAAGCCGGCCCCCGGTCTCGTGCGGACCTTCGTCTCGGGTGCGGCGAACCCCGTCAACCTCCAGGTCGGACCGGGCGGCGACCTCTTCTACGTCGACTTCGACGGCGGGACGATCCGGCGCATCCACTACGAGGCCGGCGGCCAGGCGCCGGTGGCCGTGGCCACCGCGACGCCCACGTCCGGGGCGGCTCCGCTCACGGTGTCGTTCGACGGCACCGCGTCGTACGACCCTGACCCCGGCGACGTGATCACCCACGCCTGGGACCTCGACGGCGACGGTGCGTTCGACGACTCGACGAGCGCGCAGCCGACGTACACCTACACCGTCTCCGGCACCTTCGCGGCGTCGCTCCGGGTCACGGACAGTGACGGTCTCACGGCCACGGACACACTCGTCATCTCGGTCGGCAACACGGCGCCGACGCCCACCATCCAGACACCCACGTCCGGGACCGCGTGGAAGGTCGGCGACGTCCTCAGCTTCTCCGGCTCCGCGACCGATGCCCAGGACGGCGCCATGCCACCCTCGGCGCTGTCGTGGGAGCTGCTGATGCAGCACTGTCCGTCGAACTGCCACAGCCACCAGGTCCAGACGTGGCCCGGGGTGGCCAGCGGCTCGTTCACCGCTCCGGACCACGAGTACCCCTCGCACCTCGAGCTGAGGCTCACCGCGACCGACTCCGGCGGGATGCAGGCCACCCGGAGCGTCCGGCTGGACCCGCGCACGGTGTCGCTGACGTTCCAGACCAATCCGGGTGGGCTGTCGCTGACGGTCGGCGGGAGCACCGCCAAGGCGTCGTTCACGCGGACGGTCATCGTCGGATCCACCAACTCGATCAGTGCCCCAGCGCCGCAGAAGAAGGGCTCGAAGACCTACCAGTTCGTCTCCTGGTCCGACGGCGGCGCGCAGACCCACGACGTGGTCGCTCCGGCGACCAGCCAGACCTTCACCGCGCGGTTCCGCTAGGCCCGGGTCGGGCCACGGTCCGTGCCGTGCGGCGGCGGAACTGTGCGAGAAGTGTGCGGGTCACTGACCGTGGTCGGTGGCCCGCACCCACGCTGGACTGGTGGTGTCGGGACCTACAGGGGGTCCCATCGCGAGGGGAACACCACATGAGCATCACCACCGTACGACGTCTCGGCGTCGTCGCCGGCGCGGCCGCAGCAGCCGTCGCGCTCACGGCGACGAGCGCCAGCGCGCACCACTGCTTCGTCCCGATGTACTCCCTGACCGGGCCGTCGTCGGCCAACTGGTTCGTGGTCTCGGCCGCGATGGGGGCGGGCTTCGAGGGCTACACGGCCGACTGTGCCGGGGCCGAGGAGGCCGGGTACGCCGCGCTGCGCGAGGCGGGCCTCCCGGTCGGCCTCAAGGTCTTCGAGAAGATGACGATCGGGGACCCGAAGCACACCGGCCGGACGAACCCCAACGGGGCCGACGGCGTCGGCCTGGAGTACTTCGGCGACGGCTCGCCGCTGCCGGAGCAGATGGTCGCCACCTACGTCGCCGGCGCGGAGGCGTACGCCTGCTGATCCGGTTCGGGCCTGGGAACGCCAGGGGAACACAGCTGGGGGAAACCGGGCCCCGGGAGCCGTCGTGGGGGCGGAGCCCGGGGCTCGGTCGCGTGCGGGGGCGACCGGATCCCGAGACAGCCGTCTCACGACGGACCGATGCGTGGCACCATCGGTTCCGTGAGCACCACCACGATCATCATTGCCTAGCGCGACGGGACACCCCGCCGCGCACACCTCCTGCACCCCAGGAGGTTTTTTTGTACCCCCGCCCCGACCGAGAGACCACCGATGGACCTGCACGGCTCGTTCCACGTCTACGACACCACCCTGCGCGACGGCGCCCAGCAGGAGGGTCTCAACCTGAGCGTCGCCGACAAGCTGAGCATCGCGCGTCAGCTCGACGGCCTCGGAGTGGGCTACATCGAGGGCGGCTGGCCGGGCGCCAACCCCAAGGACACCGAGTTCTTCCGCCGTGCAGCTGCGGAGCTCGACCTGCGCCACGCACGGCTCGCGGCGTTCGGCGCCACCCGCCGCGCCGGCGTACGTGCCGCCGACGACCCCCTCGTCGCTGCCCTGCGGGACTCCGGCGCGGGCGTGGTCACCCTCGTCGCGAAGTCGCACGACCGCCACGTCGAGCTGGCGCTGCGCACCACGCTGGAGGAGAACCTCGCGATGGTGCGCGACACGATCTCGCACCTGCGCGCCGAGGGGCAGACGGTGTTCCTCGACGCGGAGCACTTCTTCGACGGCTACCGCGCGAACCGGGCGTACGCCCTGGAGGTCCTCCGTACCGCGGCCGAGGCCGGCGCCGAGGTCGTCGCGCTCTGCGACACCAACGGCGGGATGCTGCCAGACTGGGTCTCCGACGTGGTGCTCGACGTGATCGAGACGACCGGTGCCCGCGTCGGCATCCACGCCCACAACGACAGCGGCTGCGCGGTCGCCAACTCGCTCGCCGCGGTGGCGGCCGGGGCGACCCACGTGCAGGGCTGCATCAACGGCTACGGCGAGCGCACGGGCAACGCCGACCTCGTCACCGTCGTGGCCAACCTGGAGCTCAAGCTCGATCGCACCGTCCTGCCGCAGGGGCTGCTGCGCGAGGCGACCCGCATCGCGCACGCCGTGGCGGAGGTCACCAACGTCCCGCCGGCCTCGCGCCAGCCGTACGTCGGCACGTCGGCGTTCGCCCACAAGGCCGGGCTGCACGCGAGCGCGATCAAGGTCGACCCCAACCTCTACCAGCACATGGACCCGGTCGACATCGGCAACGACATGAGGCTGCTCGTCTCCGACATGGCCGGGCGGGCCTCGATCGAGCTCAAGGGCAAGGAGCTCGGCTACGACCTCTCGGCGGACCGGGAGCTGGTCACCCGGGTCACCGACCGGGTCAAGGCGATGGAGCAGCGCGGCCACACCTTCGAGGCCGCCGACGCTTCGTTCGAGCTGCTGCTCGCCGAGGAGGTCGAGGGCAGGCGCCCGTCCTACTTCGACGTCGAGTCGTGGCGGGTCATCACGGAGACCCGTACGGACGGCGAGGCGATCTCCGAGGCGACGGTCAAGCTGCGGTCGGAGGGCGTGAGGTACGTCGTGACGGGCGAGGGCAACGGCCCGGTCAACGCCCTCGACGCGGCGCTGCGCGAGGCGATCGGGCAGGCGTTCCCGGAGGTCGCGAAGTTCGAGCTGATCGACTACAAGGTCCGCATCCTCGACCAGGGCCACGGCACCGACGCCATCACCCGGGTCCTGATCGAGACCACCGACGGGGAGTCGTCGTGGGTCACCGTCGGGGTCGGGGCCAACGTGATCGAGGCGTCGTGGGGCGCGCTCGTCGACGGCCTCACCTTCGGCCTGCGGCGCCACCACCGCTGAGCCGTACGGCGCCGCCACCGCTGGGGTGGCGGCGCCGTACGTCGGTCACAGGCTGTCGCGCAGCTCCCGGAGGGCCTGCTTGAGCTCACCCTGGTCGCCGCTGTCGCCGAGGACCCGGATGGCGTTGGCCAGCTGGTCCTTCGCGGAGGCGGTCTCGCCCTTGCCGGCGAGCAGCTCGGCCTTGGCGAGGTGACGGGTCACCGTCGTCAGCGTCTTGCCGGTCAGCGCGCCCGAGCGGACCGCCTGGTCGTAGTAGGCGCCGGCGACGTTGAAGCTCGGCTCCCACACGATCTTCGGCTGGTGCTGGGCGTTGAACTCGTCGAGCTTCACCTCGCGGGCCGCGTCGAGCTCGTTCTCGCTCAGCAGGTCGCTGGTGAGCAGGCCGAAGGTGTCGAAGCCGCGCGCGATCTCGCTGCCGTAGACCAGGCCGTTGTACCAGTAGGTCGACCACAGCCCGCCGAGGTTGAGCCCTGTCGGGTTGGGGGTGTCGATGGGACCGCGGTCGAAGTAGGCGATCTCGACCGGGGCGGCGGTGTCGCTGAAGTCGATCACCGACAGGCCACCCTGGTACCACGCCTGCACGAGGATGTCGCGTCCCGGCACAGGCACCAGCGACGAGTTGTGCGCCACGCAGTTCTCCTGCGCGGTCTGAGCAGCGGGCATCTTGTAGTAGCTCGCGAACTCCATCTGCTCGCCGGCGATGTCGAAGAGCGCATCGGCGCCCCACTCCGGCTTGTCGGTGACCCGGCAGCGGGCGCTCGTGCCGCCGCCCCACTCGTCGGTGAAGATCACCTTGGTGCCGTCGTTGTTGAACGAGGCGGAGTGCCAGTAGGAGAAGTTCGGGTCGCTGACCGCGTCCAGGCGTACGGGGTTCACCGGGTCCTCGACATCGAGCAGGATGCCGTTGCCCTGGCAGGCGCCGGCCACCAGCTCGCGCGCCGGGAAGGCGGTCACGTCGTGGCAGGTGTTGGTGTTGGGCGTCGGCGAGTACTGCGTGCCGGAGGGGTGCAGGCAGCCGACGGGCTGCTGGGCGCAGGACAACGTGTTCTGCAGCCCGTTGAAGGCACCGGTCGCCGGGTCGGTGAAGATCCGCGGCTGGCTGACGATCGCAGCCGTCTGCGGAGCGGCCAGCGGCACCTTGATGACGTCGATGCGCCACTGCGTCGGGTTGCCCGTGGTGACCGGGCTCTGCGTCAGCGTGGCGTTCTCGCAGCCGGCGAGCTCGAGCGGCGAGCGGACCCCGGACGTGCCGGAGTTGTAGATGTAGATGTTCTCGGAGTCGTCGGGGTCGGTCACGATCGTGTGGGTGTGGGACCCTCGGCAGGTCTGCACGCCCGGCAGCTGGACCGGGTTGGCGACGTCACGGATGTCGAAGATCCGTACGCCGCGGAACCGCTCGGCGTTGACGGTGCCGGGCGCGCCCTGGGTGCCGCAGTCGATGCGGCCACGGGTCTCCTCGACCGACATGAAGAGCAGGTCGCCGTGGACGGACAGGTCACCCTGGCCGCCCGGGCAGACGAACGACGACTCGAGGACCGGGTCGGTGGGGTCGGACAGGTCGTAGACCTGGAATCCGTTGAAGCTGCCGACGAACGCGCGGTCGCCGGAGAAGGCGAGGTCGGAGTTGACGAAGCCGAAGTTGCCGGGCAGTGCGTCGAACGGCGCCACGCGGGGGTCGTTGTCGAGCAGCTCGATGTTGCTCGCCGCGTCAGACCACGGGATGTAGCCGGGCGCGAGGTCCTCGCGGGGGTCGTCGGCGGCGTACGCCGCGGCGGGCAGGAGCGCGGCCGCCAGCACGATCACCCCCGCCGCGCGCATCGTGGTCCTGTTCCTACGGGGTTGACGAGACATCGCGGGGGCCTCCCAAGGTCAGGTCGGCACGTGGTGCTCGGTCCGGAAGGTCCGCGGCGTGGTCGACCTACTATGACCTGTCAACGTAGCGATGACAGGTCGGCACCGCCAGCCCCAGAATGTGGCACGACCTCGTGAATGGAGACCCCATGCCGACGACCCCGAACCTCCGTCCCGGCCGGACCGCTGCCGCGCTCGTCGTGCTGCTGGTCGGCGTGGCGGGGTGCACCTCGGAGGCCGGGCCCGAGCCCGAGGAGACGGCCGCGCCGGTGGTGCAGCTCGGTGCACCGGGGGAGTCCGGCACCACGCTGTCGCCGGAGGAGGCGGAGAGCATCGAGGAGCCGGCGTACACGGACGCCGACGTCGCCTTCGTCCAGGGGATGATCCCGCACCACCAGCAGGCCCTGGAGATGACCGCGCTCGTCGACCGGCGCGCCGACGACCCGGGCCTCGCCGCGATGGCCGAACGGATCGAGGTCACCCAGGTCGCCGAGATCGTGCAGCTCCAGGGGTGGTTGACCGGACGCGGCGAGAGCGTGTCGGGCATGCACGCCGGGCACTCCGACGGCGGGCACGGGATGCCCGGGATGCTCACGCCACAGGAGATGGCCAGGCTCGAGAGGGCGTCGGGGCCGCGATTCGACCGGCTGTTCCTGCAGGGCATGATCCGCCACCACGAGGGCGCCGTGGTGATGGTGGAGATGCTGCTGACCGAGGGCGAGGGCGGGCAGGAGTCCGAGGTGTTCCAGCTCGCGAGCCACATCGGGACCGACCAGCAGGTCGAGATCGCGGCGATGAAGCGCAAGCTCGCCGAGCTCGAAGGCTGACCGGGGCGTACGGGCTGCGCCGGCCCGTCAGCAGCCGACCACGCGACGCACGAGGTCGTCCCAGCCTGCCTCGATCCGCTCGAGCGAGATGTGCTCGGCGTTGACCTGCTGGTCGAGCACGACCATCTCGAGGGGCGTGAGCAGTGCCGTGGCGAGCATCAGCAGGTCGCCGGTGACGCCGAGCTCACCGAGGAGGTAGCGCACGTGCATGTTGGCGAAGGACAGCGCCGCAGCGGAACGGGTGCCGGGGCGACCGGCCGCCGCGATGAGCTCGGCATGGGTCAGGTTCGTCCGGAGCCGGGAGTGACCGAAGGCCAGCAGCCGCTCCATCGGCGGGGCGCCCGGTCCGAGCGGCGGGGGACCGGAGATGACACTGGCCTGCCACGCCGTCTCCGACTCGTTGAGCACCGCGCCCATGAGTCCCTCGCGGCTCTCGAAGCGCCGGAACAGCGTGCCCTTGCCGACGCCCGCCTCGGTCGCGACCGTGTCCATCGTCACGCAGCCGACGCCCTTGGTCTGCACGAGGCGCAGCGCGGCTGCGAGGATCGCCTCCCGGTTGCGCGCCGCGTCGGCCCGCTCCGGAGCGGGCTCGTCCGCGAGCGGCAGCAGGTGGGTCACGCCGGCAAGACTAGGTGCGGGAAAAGTTCCGCCGCACCGGAATAGAAGCGGACCGTGGTCCGTTTCGACCTCCATGACCACTGACAAGCAGACCCGCGTCGCCGTGCTCCTCGGTTCCTACCGCGCCGGCTCCCTCAACCGCCGCATCGCCGAGCACCTGCGCGACCACGCCCCGGCCGGCGTGACCGTCGACGTCGTCGAGGGCATCGACGCCATCCCGTTCTACAACGAGGAGATCGACGGCGAGACGGCTCCCGCCGCCGCGACCGCGCTGCGCGAGTCCGTCGCCGCCGCCGACCGCGTCCTCGCCGTCACCCCCGAGTACAACGGCACCATGCCGGCCGTGCTCAACAACGCCATCGACTGGCTCTCGCGTCCCTACGGCCAGGGCGCCATCGTCGGCAAGCCCTTCGCGGCCATCGGCGCCACGCCCACGCCGTACGGCGGCAAGTGGTCGCACGAGCACGCCCGCCACTCCGCCACCATCGCCGGCGCCGTGGTGGTCGAGGGCATCGTCGTCGACGAGCCCGCCGTGGACGGTGACCCCCTGCAGGACGAGGCCGCCGTCCGGCGCTTCCTCGGCGCTCTCGACGCGCTCGTGGCACACGAGGTCGAGGCCGCGGCCTGATCGCCACCTCGGTCTCGACACGCTCGCCCAGCGGCTCACCGCTGGTTGAGCCGGGCGAGGAACGAGCCCGAGTCGAAACCGAGGCCACCGGCTAGGTTCGGCGTGTGCTCCACGACCTGACCGCGCTCGAGCAGGGCGACGCCGTGCGCAACGGTGACGTGTCGCCGCTCGAGCTCGTCGAGCACTACGCCGACCGCGCCGGCTCGGTGGAGGTGGGTGCCTTCATCACCACCACCCACGAGCTGGCGCGGGAGCACGCGCGCCGCCTGACCTCCCTCCTCGCCGGGTCGGGACGCCCCACGGACGCAGGTCCGCTCTGGGGCGTCCCGACCGGCATCAAGGACCTGCATGCCACCGCGGGGGTGCGCACCACCTTCGGCTCGGCGGCGTACGACGACTTCGTCCCCGACGCCTCCGACGACCTCGTCCTGACCGTCGAGGCCGCGGGGATGCCGAGCCTGGGCAAGACCAACACGCCGGAGTTCGGCTCGCCCTGCTACACCGAGCCCGACGTGGCGCCCGCGGCCGTGACGCCGTGGGACCCGAGCCGTACGGCGGGCGGGTCCTCCGGCGGAGCGGCCGCGGCCGTGGCGGCCGGCCTGCTCCCGGTCGCCCCCGGCTCGGACGGCGGCGGGTCGATCCGGATCCCCGCGTCCTGCTGCGGTCTCGTCGGCCTCAAGCCCAGCCGTGGCCGGATCAGCGGCGCCCCGCGCTACGGCGACCCGGTCGGCCTCGCGACCGCCGGCACCCTCGCCCGTACGGTCCGCGACGCGGCCGCGCTGCTCGACGTCCTCGCCGGGCGGCGGGTGGGCGACCCGTTCTGGGCGCCGGCGCCGAGCGGCCCTTTCCTCGACGCGTGCGACCGCGACCCCGGCCGGCTGCGCGTCGCCCGCTTCATCACCCCGGTCATCACCGACGTCGACGTGCATCCGTCGTCCGTGACCGCCTGGGACGACGCCTCCCACCTGCTCGAGTCGCTGGGCCACGACGTCGAGGACGTGCCCGTGCCGATCCCGCCGGACGCGGTCGCCGACTTCGAGACCTGCTGGGCCGTCCTCACCGCCCTCTCGCCCGCGCCACCCGGCCGTGAGGACCGGCTCCGCCCACTCACGCGCTGGCTCGGCGGGATCGGTCACGCGGTCAGCGGCCCCGACTTTGGGCTCGCCATCGGCCGCCTGCGCCAGCACGCGGCGGCGGCCCTCGCGGCGCTGGCTCCGTACGACGTCGTGCTCACGCCGACCCTCGCCCGGCCGCCCGCCCTGGTCGGCGAGCTGCGCGACGACGCCGATCCGGCCCGCGACTTCGCGAACCAGAAGGCCTTCACGCCGTGGACGTCCGCCTGGAACGTCACCGGCATGCCCGCGATGTCGCTGCCGCTGCACTGGACCGACGACGGCCTGCCGGTCGGGGTGATGCTCGCCGCGCGGCCGGCCGAGGAGGAGCTGCTGCTCTCGCTGGCCGCCCAGGTCGAGCAGGCCGCGGCCGACGCGGGCGCGGCATGGGTGGACAGGCGCCCGCCCTGCTGGTGAGGTGAGGCATGGGTGAGCTCACGCCGTACCTCTGCGTCGCCGACGCGCGGGCTGCGATCGACTGGTACGTCGCCGTGCTCGGCGCCGAGGTCGTGCTCGACCCCGATCGTCACGGACGACGGCCGGATCGGCCACGTCGAGCTCGCCGTCGGCGGCGGCCGTTGGATGATGTCCGCGGAGTTCGCGTCCGCCGGGGTCGCGGCACCGGACGCCTCGCGCGGCGCCGCGGTCTCGCTGCACCTCGAGGTCGACGACGTCGACGCGCTGTGCGAGCGGGTGGTGGCGGCCGGGGTCGTCCTCGACCGCGGTCCCGAGGACAGCCCGCCGGCCGGGCGGGTGGCGGTGTTCCGGGACCCGTTCGGGCACCGCTGGTTCCTCAACCAGCCGCTCGACTGACTCGTTGTGCTGAACTTCCACTCGCACGAGTGGAAGTCCAGCGCCCCGTCGCCGCGTCCACGCTCAGCCTCAGATGAAGATCGACCCGTACGCGTGGAAGTCCATCGACCGGGTCGCGTGCCACGCCGAGCGCAGCGGCACCCGCGCGACATGGCGAGCACGAGCGTCACGGCCAGGAACACCGGTGCGGCACGGGGGAGTGACCTGAACGGCGTTCAGGATGAACTGTGTTCAGGTTAGGCTGGTCGTGGGGACCGACGTCAACGACGTCCCGTCCCTGACAGCGACCCGAGGAGAGCGTGATGGCCCACAAGCGCAGCGACGTGCTGGCCCACGCGGTCGCGCTGCTCGACACCCACGGCCTGTCCGCCCTCACCATGCGTCGCCTCGGTGCGGAGCTCGACGTGCAGCCGAGCGCGATCTACCACCACTTCGCCAGCAAGCAGGCGCTGCTCGCGGCCGTGGCCGACGAGATCCTCGCCCGCGGCGCCCGACCTCGTACGGCCTCCGCGTGGCCCGACCAGCTGCGCGAGGTCTGCTCCGAGCTGCGCGACGCGATGCTGGCCTGCACCGACGGCGCCGACGTCGTCGCGACGGTGTGGGCGTTCGGACTCGGCGCGGCCGCCCCGGTCGCGGACCTGGAGAAGGTGCTGACCGACGCCGACGCTCCCCCCGAGCTCGTCGCGGTCGCCTCGCGGACGCTGGTGCACTACGTCTTCGGCCATGCCTTCGAGGAGCAGACCGCGCGCCAGGCCGTCAGCCTCGGGGCCGTCGAGCGCTCGCTCGACTCGCTGCCCGACTTCGACCTCGGGCTCGACCTCGTCATCGACGGTCTGCGCGCCCGCCTGGGCTGAGGCCATCACGCGGAGGTGTCGACGTCGGCGCCCACCAGCTCGGCGAGCAGGACCGCGCCGGCCAGGTCGAGCCGGGTCCGCTCGAGCTCGGCGGCAGCGAGGTCGACGCCGTCGAGGCTGGCGCCGCGGAGGTCGGTGCGGTCGAGCCTGGTCTGCCGCAGCGTCGCCCGGTCGAGCCGGGCGCGGGCCAGCGTGCTCAGGGTGAGGTCGGACATCGACAGGTCCGCCTCGCGCAGGTCGACGCCGGTGAGGTCGAGGCGGGACAGGTTGGTGCCGCGGATCGTCACCCCCAGCCACGAGCCGCCCGTCACCGTGAGGGGGCGCAGGGTGCAGTCGGAGAACGCCGAGCCGACCAGCTTGCAGCCGTCGAGCGTGGCGTCGAAGAACGACGTCCGCCGGAAGTCGCAGCCGACGAACGCGGTCGCGGTGTGGGTGGAGGCGTTGAACCGGCCGCCGTGGAAGGTGCACCGCTCGAACGTCGCGCCCGTCGTGGTGGCCTCGGAGAGGTCCACGTCGGTGAAGGTGCAGTCGACGAAGCGGGCCGCGCCCAGGTCGTCGCCGTACCAGTCGTCGCCGCGGAAGTGTTGGTTGCGGTGGGGCCTGTCGTGGTGGGGGTGACCGGTCGCGTCCATCGGCTCCATGGCGGCCACGCTAGCGAGCCCGGGGACAGGGGGCCGCTCAGGCCAGGAAGCCCCGCAGCAGGGCGGCGGACCCAGCGAGGTGCTCCTCGGCCGCGGCGGCCGCGACGTCCGGCTGGCCCGCCAGGATCGCGGTGACCAGAGTCCGGTGCTGCTCGTCGGAGTGCGCGATGTTGCGCTCCAGCAGGGGGATCCCGTCGAGGAACCGGTTGACCCGCATGCGGTTGTCGGCGACGAGGGTGACGAGCGAGCGCACCCCGGTGATCTCGGCGACGACGAGGTGCAGCCGCGAGTCCAGCCGCCGGTAGTCGGCCGGCGATGCGCCGGTCACCTCCTCGAGCGCGCGCCAGACCAGGTCCCGCTCGGGTGCCGGCAGCGTCCGCGACGCCGCCAGCCGGGCGGCCCCCACCTCCAGCACCTCGCGGAGCGCGAGGACCTCCTCGAGGTCGACCGCCTCGGCGCCTGCCGCCTCGGCGCCGTCGTGCGCTTCGGGACGAGGCAGCTCGTCGGCGACGAAGGTCCCGCCGTAGCGGCCGCGCCGCGCCACGACGTACCCCGCCTCGCCGAGCGAGCGCAGGGCCTCGCGCACGGTGTCGCGGCTGACCCCGAGCCGGACCGCGAGGTCGCGCTCGGACGGCAGCGACTCGCCCGGCGCGACCACGCCGAGGCGGATCGTCTGCAGCAGCCGCTGCACCGTGTCCTCGAAGGCGTTGCCCGGCCG
The DNA here is from genome assembly GCF_004785795.1 of Nocardioides eburneiflavus. Lineage (NCBI taxonomy): Bacteria > Bacillati > Actinomycetota > Actinomycetes > Propionibacteriales > Nocardioidaceae > Nocardioides > Nocardioides eburneiflavus. The sequence goes on along the minus strand of NZ_SRRO01000001.1, from coordinate 4,709,266 downwards.
GACGGGTCGGAAGAACGTCTCCTCGGCGAGGCGGGACTCGGTCATCGGATCAGAGCGGCGTCACGTACGCCGCGTGGATGCCGCCGTCGACGAGGAAGCTGCTGGCGGTGATGAACGACGCGTCGTCGCTGGCGAGGAACGCCACTGCGGCGGCGAGCTCCTCGGGCTCGGCGAACCGGCCGACCGGGACGTGGACCAGGCGTCGCGCCGCACGTTCGGGATCCTTGGCGAACAGCTCCTGGAGGAGCGGGGTGTTCACCGGGCCGGGGCACAGCGCGTTGACCCGGATGCCCTGGCGTGCGTACTGCACGCCGAGCTCGCGTGACATCGCGAGCACGCCGCCCTTGGAGGCGGTGTAGGAGATCTGCGAGGTGGCCGACCCCATCACCGCGACGAACGACGCGGTGTTGATGATCGACCCGCGCTGCTGGGGTGCCATGTGACGCAGGGCCGCGCGGCAGCAGAGGTAGACCGAGGTGAGGTTGACCAGCTGCACGCGGTCCCACGCGTCGAGGTCGGTCGACTCGATGAGGTCGTCCTCGGGCGGCGAGATGCCGGCGTTGTTGAAGGCGATGTCGACCGAGCCGTGCGACGCGGCGACGGAGTCGAAGAGCGCGTCCACCTGCTCCCGGTCGGCGACGTCGACGGCGACGAACGTGCCCCCGACCTCCTCGGCCGCCGCACCGCCGGTCTCGGGGTCGAGGTCCGCGACCACGACGCGCGCGCCCTCGGCGGCGAGCCGGCGGGCCGAGGCCAGGCCGATGCCCGATGCGCCGCCGGTGACGACGGCGACGCGGTCGCGCAGCCGCTGGGTGAGGTCGACGCGGGTGGTGCTCATGAGGACTCCTCGGCTGGCTCGACGGCGATGAACACGTTCTTGGTCTCGGTGAACGACAGGGGCGCGTCGGGGCCGAGCTCGCGGCCCACCCCGGACTGCTTGAACCCGCCGAACGGCGTCGTGAAGCGCACCGAGGAGTGCGAGTTGACCGACAGGTTGCCGGCCTCCACCGCCCGGCTCACCCGTACGGCGCGGGACACGTCGCGGGTCCAGATCGACCCGGACAGGCCGTAGTCGGAGTCGTTGGCCAGCGCGATCGCGTCGGCCTCGTCCTCGAACGGCAGCACCGCCACCACCGGGCCGAAGATCTCCTCGCGCGCCGTACGGTCCCCGCGCGAGGGCGTCAGCACCGTCGGGGGGAACCAGAAGCCGGGGCCGTCCGGCGCCGTGCCGCGGAACGCCACCGGCGCGTCGTCGGGGACGTAGGAGGCGACGTTCTCCCAGTGGGCACGGGAGACAAGCGGGCCCATCTCGGTGCTGCGGTCGCGTGGGTCACCCACTCGTACGCCGGCGACCGCGGGCTCGAGCAGCTCCATGAAGCGGTCCAGCACGCTGCGCTGGACGAGGATCCTGCTGCGGGCGCAGCAGTCCTGCCCGGCGTTGTCGAAGACGCCGTACGGCGCGGTCGCCGCGGCCTTCTCCAGGTCGCTGTCCGCGAAGACGATGTTGGCGCTCTTGCCGCCGAGCTCGAGGGTGACCTGCTTGACCTGGGCGGCGGCCCGCGCCATCACCCGGGTGCCCGTCGCGGTCGATCCGGTGAAGACCACCTTGCGCACGTCCGGGTGGTCGACGAGGCGCTCACCGACCACGGAGCCCTTGCCGGTCACGACCTGCAGCAGGCCCTCGGGCAGGCCGGCCTCGAGCGCGAGCTCGGCCAGGCGCAGCGACGTCAGCGGCGTCCACTCGGCCGGCTTGAGGACGACGGCGTTGCCGGCGGCCAGCGCGGGGGCGAAGCCCCACGACGCGATCGTCATCGGGAAGTTCCACGGCGTGACGACGCCGACGACGCCGATCGGCTCGGCGAAGGTGAGGTCGAGGCCGCCGGCGACCGGGATCTGGCGACCGAAGAGGCGCTCCGGGGCGGCGGAGTAGTAGGTGAGCACGTCGCGGACGTGCCCGGCCTCCCACTCGGCCTGAGCGAGGGGATGCCCGGAGTTGCGCACCTCGAGGTCGGCCAGCTCGTCGACGTGGGCGTCCACCGCGGCGGCGAAGGAGCGCAGCGCGGCCGCGCGGTCGGCCGGCGCGAGGGCGGCCCACCGCCGCTGGGCGGTCCTCGCCCGCGCGACGGCGTCGTCGACGTCGCCCGCCTCCAGCTCGGGGACGCTCGTCACGACCGACTCGTCGGCCGGGTTGACGATGTCGAACATCGCGGTCACGCCATCTCCCTCTGTCGCTGCTCCAGCTGGTCACGTGCTGCCTGCACGAGCGACTCCATCAGCCGCAGGTCGTCGAGCGTCTGCTCGGGGTGCCACTGCACGCCGACCGCGAAGCGGGTGGCGTCGAGCTCGGCGTCGAGCTCGCCGTCGAGCTCGACGCCCTCGACGACGCCGTCCTCGGCGTGCGCCGTCGCCCGCAGGCCGTCGGGCAGCCGCTCCACGGCCTGGTGGTGGTAGCAGGACACCCGCGCGTCGCTGCCCAGTGCGGCGGCGACCCGGCTGCCGGCGACCGTACGCACCGTGTGCGAGGCGAACTCGCCCGGTCCGTGCTTGTGCGCCCCGGCCGTGGGCAGGTCGGGCACGTGCTGCACGAGGGTCCCGCCGAGCGCCACCGTCAGCACCTGTGCGCCGCGGCAGATGCCCAGCAGCGGCACGCCGCGCTCCAGCGCGGCCCGGGTGAGGGCGATCTCCCACTCGTCGCGATCGGTCGCCGGCGGGTCGGCCGTCTCGTGCGGTTCCGCGCCGTAGCGGCGGGCGTCGACGTCACGGCCGCCCGCCAGGACGAGCGCGTCGACCCGGTCGAGGACCTCGCGGACCGGCGAGGCGCCGGAGCCGGGCGGCGGGAGCAGCACCGGCACGCCGCCCGCTCGCGTCACCAGCTCGACGTAGTCGTACTGCAGGTAGGCCGCCGGGACGTCCCAGACGCCCTGCCGGGCGCGCTCGACGTACGTCGTGACCCCGACGACGGGGCGGCGGGGACCAGCCTCGGGAGGGGTGGTGTCACATCCGTTCAAAGCACCTCACCCGTTCCCAGTCGGTGACCGCAGCGTCGTACGCCTGCTGCTCGACGCGGGCGTTGTTGAGGTAGTGCTCGACCACCCCGTCGCCGAAGGCGGCGCGGGCGACGGCGGAGCCCTCGAACAGGTCGGCCGCCTCGCGCAGCGTGGTCGGCAGCCGGTCGACGTCGCTGGTGTAGGCGTTGCCCTCGAACGCCGGCTCGAGCGGGAGCTCGTTCTCGATGCCGTGCAGGCCGGCCGCGATGATCGCCGCGACCGCGAGGTAGGGGTTCACGTCGCCGCCCGGGACCCGGTTCTCCAGGCGCATGCCGAGCCCGTGCCCGACGACCCGCAGGGCGCAGGTGCGGTTGTCCATGCCCCACGCGACTGCGGTCGGCGCGAAGCTGCCCTCGACGAAGCGCTTGTACGAGTTGATGTTGGGCGCGAGGAACAGCGTCAGCTCGCGCATGCACGCGAGCTGGCCGGCGACCCAGTGCTCGAAGAGCTGCGACATCCCGTGGGGCCGCGACTCGTCCGCCATGACCGCCGAGCCGTCGTCGCCGCGCACCGAGAGGTGCACGTGGCAGCTGTTGCCCTCGCGCTCGTCGTACTTCGCCATGAAGGTCAGGCTCTTGCCGTGGAGGTCGGCGATCTCCTTGGCGCCGTTCTTGTAGATCGTGTGGTTGTCACAGGTGACCAGGCCGTGGTCGTAGCGGAACGCGATCTCCTGCTGGCCCAGGTTGCACTCGCCCTTGGAGCCCTCGCAGTACATCCCCGCGCCCTCCATCCCGCGGCGGATGTCGCGCAGCAGCGGCTCCATCCGGGTCGAGCCGAGCATGGCGTAGTCGATGTTGTAGTCGCTGCCGGGACGCAGGTCGGCGTACCGACGGGCGAAGGCGTCCCGGAAGGTGTCGTCGAAGACCATGAACTCGAGCTCGGTGCCGGCGTAGGGCACGAGCGATCGCTCGGCGAGGCGGTCGACCTGGCGCCGGAGGATGCTGCGCGGCGCGGCGGCGACGGGGGAGCCGTCGAACCACTCGAGGTCGGCCATCACCAGCGCGCCGCCCGGCAGCCACGGCGTGAGCCGCAGGGTCGACAGGTCGGGGCGCATGACCATGTCGCCGTAGCCGCGCTCCCAGCCCGACATCGCGTAGCCGGCGACCGTGTTCATCTCGACGTCGACGGCCAGGAGGTAGTTGCAGCACTCGGCGCCGTGCGGCTCGACCTCCTCGAGGAACAGCCGCGAGGAGACCCGCTTGCCGACCAGCCGGCCCTGCATGTCGGCGAACCCGACGACGACGGTGTCCACGTCGCCGGCGTCGACCAGGGCAGCCAGGTCGTCGAGCGAGAGGAGGCCTGAGGTGTGCCGGTCACGTGCCATGGGACCTCCTGGGATGGGAGCTGTGAGGGGCTGCGGTGTGCGACCAGTTATCCGCTCATTGACGAGCGCAGTCAACCATTGCAGCCCAGCTGCCGGGTGACAGTGTCCCTCGACTCCGTGGAATCTCCGGCCCAAAGGTATAGCGGGCCTGCCATTGGCGGGTCTAGCATCCGGCCAGAGCCGTCGTGCGACCCAGTCCTTCGAGGAGTGTCCGAGATGAGCAAGCAAACCCGCAACGTCTCCGGTGTGAGCTACCACCACGCGGAGGAGGGCTACTTCGACAAGCGCCAGCTGCAGCGCTCGGCCGGGTTCTGGGGGCTGTGGGGCATCGGTGTCGCCGCCGTCATCTCCGGTGACTTCTCCGGCTGGAACTTCGGCATCGGCGAGGCCGGCTGGGGCGGCCTCGCCGTCGCCGGCGTCGTCATCGTGGTCATGTACTTCGGGATGCTGTTCTCCATCGGCGAGATGTCGGCCGCGATGCCGCACACCGGTGGCGCCTACTCGTTCGCCCGCTCGGCGATGGGCCCGTGGGGTGGGTTCGTGACCGGGCTCGCCGAGACGATCGAGTACGTCTTCACCACCGGCGTGATCGTGCTGTTCTCCGCGCTCTACCTCGACTCGATCACTGACGAGCTCTTGGGCCTGAGTGTCGGTGACGACCAGTGGATCTGGTGGATCGTCCTCTACGCGGTCTTCGTCGGGCTCAACTCGGCGGGCGCGGAGATCTCCTTCAAGTTCGCCATCGTCGTCGCGATCATCTCGATCGGCGTGCTGGTCCTGTTCGCGGTGCTCGCGATCGCCAACGGCGCCGTCGACTTCGGTCGCCTGATGGACATCGAGCCCGAGCCCGGCAACAGCGAGTTCCTCCCGTACGGCTGGCTCGGCGTGCTCTACGCGCTGCCGTTCGCGATGTGGTTCTTCCTCGGCATCGAGGAGCTGCCGCTGGCCGCGGAGGAGGCCCACTCGCCGCAGACCGACATCCCGCGCGCCGGGATCATCGGGCTCATCACGCTGTGCGCGACCGGCGCCCTGGTCTTCGTCCTCAACCCGGCGGTGACCGGCTCCGCCGCGCTCGGCGCGTCGGGCGAGCCGCTGCTCGACGGCTTCCGGGCCTTCCTGTCCGACGACCTCGCCGCACTGCTGTCCCTGTTCGCGCTGATCGGCCTGCTCGCAAGCCTGCAGGGGATCATGTTCGCCTACGGCCGCAACATGTACTCGCTGAGCCGCGCCGGCTACTACCCGAAGTTCCTGTCGATCACCGGCGCGCGCAAGACCCCGTGGGTGGCGCTGGTGGCCGGAGCCGCGTTCGGCTTCGTGGTGCTGCTCGTCGTCGACATCCTGGCCCGCCGCGGCGGCGAGGCGGGCGAGCAGGCGACCGCGATCGTCCTCAACATCGCCGTCTGGGGCGCGGTCCTCGCCTACGTGCTGCAGATGGTGTCGTACGTGCTGCTGCGCCAGAAGTTCCCGACCGCCAAGCGGCCCTACGTCAGCCCCGTCGGCGTACCGGGTGCCGTGGTCGCCGGCGTCATCGCGGGCATCACCTTCATCGGCGTCTTCATCAACCCCGACTTCCGCCCGGCCATCGTGGCCATCGCCGTGGTGTACGCGATCGGCCTGGCGCTCTTCGGGGTCGTGGGCCGACACCGTCTGATCCTGTCGCCGGAGGAGGAGTACGCGGTGAGCCACGGCCTGCACGGCGACCCCGAGGCTGAGGGCTACGGCGGCTCGGTCGAGGACGAGCTGCTGGCCGAGGAGGACCGCGGGTAGTTCGGGACCACCCCCGCGGGTCGACGGATAGGGTCGTGCCCGTGATCGCGTCCCACCAGCACCGCTTCGTGTTCCTCAAGACCCGCAAGACCGCGGGCACGAGCGTGGAGATCGCGCTGTCGAAGGTGTGCGGCCCCGACGACGTCATCACCGAGATCAGCCCGGAGGACGAGGAGCTCCGCCGCGCCGCCGGCGGCCGGCCGCCCCAGAACTTCCAGTCGCCGCCGCTGCCGCGCAAGGCCTACAACCACATGGGCGCCAAGGCCACGCGCGACCTCCTGGGCGCCGACGTGTTCGACGACTACTTCACCTTCGCCATCGAGCGGAACCCGTGGGACGCGGTCGTCTCGCTCTACTTCTGGAAGTACAAGGACCGCGACGAGCTGCCCGACTTCGAGACCTACGTCCAGGAGATCTGGATCGAGCAGCTCGCCAACAACCGCCGGCTCTACCGGATCCGCGGAACGATGGTGCTCGACCGCGTGCTGCGCTACGAGAACCTCGACGACGAGCTCCAGGAGGTCTGGGACCACCTCCGCCTGCCCGGCGCGCCCGACCTGCCGCGCGCCAAGGGCAACGCCCGCCCGGCCGGGCACTACCGCGAGCTCTACACGCCGACCTCGAAGCAGCGGGTCGCCGACGTCTTCGCCGACACGATCGAGGCCTTCGGCTACGAGTTCTGAGGCTGTCGGTCGAGCACGTCGAGCAGGCGCTCGCACTCGGCGACGATCCGCGCCCGCAGCGGCGCGCCGCGCTCGGCGAACCCGCGCTGCGCCTCGACGTACGCCGCCTTGCCCTCGGTCGTCTCGATCCGCACCGGCTCGAACCCGAGGTCGGAGAGGTCGTACGGCGCTGCGCGCATGTCGAGCACCCGGATGTCGCGGGCGAGCTCGAAGCAGTCGGCGACCAGGTCGCTGGGGACCATCGGCGTGAGCCGGAAGGCGTGCTTGTAGAGGTCCATCCCCGCGTGGAGGCAGCCCGGCTGCTCGAAGTCCGCGCGGTCGTCGCGTCCGGGCTGCAGCGTGTTGAGCGGCCGGGCGGTGGGGGTGAAGAACCGGAACGCGTCGAAGTGCGAGCAGCCGATCCGGTGCGACTCCACGACCGCGTCGGTGCCCTCCTGGCCGAGCCGCAGGGGCCAGTCGTGGCGGGTTCCGTGCTCGGCAGAGCGGTGCACCATCGCCCACTCGTGCAGGCCGAAGCAGCCGAGCTGCGGCGTCCGGCCCGCGGTCGCCGTCAGCAGCGTGTGCAGCTGTCGCAGCAGCGGGCGCTGCGAGGAGACGTACGCCTCGGTGACCGTCAGCGGGTCGCCGCCGTACCCCTTGAGCCCGGCGTACGCCTCCGCATCGGCCAGGGCCACGCCATACCCCGGGTGCCACCGGCGCAGCTGGGCCGGGCGCTGGGAGTAGTAGGTGAAGAGGAAGTCGTGCACCGGGTGCTTCACCTTCTCGGCCCGGCGCGCGAGGTGCGGCTCGAGGAAGACGTCGACGCGAGCGGCGTGGGCGTCTGCCCGCGCCCGCCACTCGGGTCCGGACATCACCTGCACGCGACAACGGTACGGCGACCGGGCGGTCCGGACCGCTTCGACGAACCCTCGACCCAGCCACCTCCGCGGGGGACACTGCCCGCATGGACCGCACCTCGGGCCTCGACCGCGCCCACCGGCACGCGGTCGGGTGGCTCGCCTCGCTCGCGGACCGACCGGTGCCGCCGTCCCTCACGACGGACGAGATGCTCGCGCGCCTCGACCGGCACCTCCAGGACGGTCCGACGGCCCCGGCGGACGTGGTCGACGAGCTCGCCGCCGCGTGCGAGCCCGGCCTCACCGCGATGCCCGGCGGCCGGTTCTTCGGGTTCGTCATCGGAGGCGCCCACCCGGCGGCGCTGGCCGTCGACTGGCTGGTCAGCGCATGGGACCAGAACGCCGGGCTGCGGATGCTGACGCCCGCCCACTCCGCCGTCGAGGACGTGGCCGAGGCGTGGGTGGTCGACCTGCTCGGCCTGCCGGCCGGCAGCGCCGTCGGGTTCGTCACCGGCGGCACGATGGCCAACTTCACCTGCCTGGCCGCGGGGCGTGACGCGGTGCTGCGGCGCGCGGGGTGGGACGTGGCCGAGCGCGGGCTCGTCGGTTCCCCGGGCGTACGGGTGCTCGTCGGTGCCGAGCGGCACGACACGATCGACCTCAGCCTTCGCTACCTCGGGCTCGGGGCGCCGGAACCGGTCGCGGTCGACGACCAGGGTCGCATCGAGGCGCCGGCGCTCGCGGCGGCCCTCGACGCCGGGGACGGTCGTCCCACGATCGTGTGCCTCCAGGCCGGCAACGTGCACTCCGGTGCGTTCGACCCCTTCGACGAGGCGGTGACCGCGGCCCACGACGCCGGTGCGTGGGTGCACGTGGACGGTGCGTTCGGCCTGTTCGCCGGCGCCTCCCCGCGCCACCGTCACCTCCTGGCCGGTGCGGAGCGGGCCGACTCGTGGGCCACCGACGCCCACAAGACGCTCAACGTGCCCTACGACTGCGGGCTCGCGATCGTGTCCGACCGGGCGGCGCTGCGGGCGGCGATGGGCATGCACGGCGACTACCTCATCCACGACGCGGCGGGCGAGCCCTTCGACAAGGTGCCGGAGATCAGCCGGCGGGCGCGGGCGTTCCCGGTGTATGCGGTGTTGCGGGCGCTGGGGCGCGACGGTGTCGCCGACCTCGTCGACGGCTTCTGCGACCACGCCGCCGCCTTCGCGGAGGGCATCGCCGCGATCGACGGGGCCGAGGTGCTCAACGACGTCGTCTTCACCCAGGTGTGCGCGTCCTTCGGTGACGGTGACGACCACCGCACCCGCGCCGTGGTCGAGGCGATGCTCGCCGAGGGGACCGCGTGGACCACGGGCTCGCGCTGGCACGACCGGGCGGTCCTGCGGGTGAGCGTGAGCAACTGGTCGACGACCGTCGACGACGTCGCCCACAGCCTCGCGGCGCTGAGGCGCGCGGCCGGTCGGTAGGCCCGCTGGATAGGGTCGGCGCATGCGCATCTGTCGGTTCAGCACGGGCGAGGAGCCCCGCTTCGGCGTCGTCACCGGCGAGGTCGACGAGTTCGGCCAGCCCGCCGAGGACTCGGTGGTCGTGGCCCTCGCCGGAGACCCCCTCTACGTCGGGGTCAAGGTGCTCGAGGAGCAGCACCGGCTCAGCGACGTACGACTCCTCGCGCCGATCATCCCGCGCAGCAAGGTCGTCGGCATCGGCCGCAACTACGCCAAGCACGCCGCCGAGCTCGGCAACGACGTCCCGTCCGAGCCGCTCATGTTCCTCAAGCCCAACACCACCGTCGTCGGTCCGGGCGACCCGATCTTCTACCCGCCGCAGACCAGCAACCTCCACTACGAGGGCGAGCTGGCGGTGGTCATCGGCCGCATCTGCCGGGACGTGCCCGCCGAGCAGGCGACCGACGTGATCTTCGGCTACACGATCGCCAACGACGTGACGGCCCGCGACCTCCAGAGGTCCGACGTGCAGTTCACCCGGGCCAAGGGCTTCGACTCCTTCTGCCCGCTCGGGCCGTGGATCGAGACCGACCTCGACCCGCAGGCGTTCGTCGACGGGCGCCAGGTCCAGACCTTCCTCAACGGCGACGTCGTCCAGGACGGGTCGACCGCCGACATGATCTTCGACGTGCCGACCCTGGTCGCCCACGTCTCCTCCGTGATGACGCTGCTGCCCGGAGACGTCATCCTCACCGGCACCCCCGAGGGTGTCGGGCCGATGCAGGTCGGTGACGAGGTCGAGATCTCGATCGTCGGCATCGGCGCCCTGACCAACCCCGTCGCCCAGCGCAGCTGACCACAGAGAGCCCACCATCGCCATGAGCACCCCCGTACGCGTCCGCTTCTGTCCCTCGCCGACGGGCTCGCCGCACGTCGGCCTGGTCCGCACCGCCCTGTTCAACTGGGCGTTCGCGCGCCACCACGGCGGCCAGATCGTCTTCCGGATGGAGGACACCGACAAGGAGCGCAGCACCCGCGAGTCCTACGACGCGATCCTCGAGCTGTGGCGCTGGCTCGGACTCGACTGGGACGAGGGCATCGAGGTCGGCGGCCCGCACGGCCCCTACAAGCAGAGCGAGCGCGGCGAGATCTACCGCGACGTCCTCGCCCGCCTGCGCGAGTCGTCCTACACCTACGACTGCTACTGCCGCAACGACGAGGTCGACGCGCGCCGCAAGGCGTCCGGCTCCAAGATGCAGGGCTACGACGGCTTCTGCCGCGACCTGTCCGACGAGCAGCGGGCCGCCTTCGAGGCGGAGGGGCGCGCGCCGATCGTGCGCTTCCGCATGCCCGACGGCGCGATCACCTGGGACGACGCCGTCCGCGGCGACATCACCTTCGAGTCCGAGAACGTCCCGGACTTCGCTCTCTCGCGCGCCAACGGCGACCCGCTCTACACGCTCGTCAACCCGGTCGACGACGCGCTCATGCAGATCACCCACGTGCTGCGCGGCGAGGACCTGCTCTCCAGCACGCCCCGCCAGCTTGCGCTCTTCGACGCGCTCGTCGAGCTCGGCGTCGCGACCACGGTCCCGGTCTACGGCCACCTGCCCTACGTCATGGGCCAGGGCAACAAGAAGCTCTCCAAGCGTGACCCCGAGGCGCACGCGCTCGCCTACCGCGAGCAGGGGTTCATCCCCGAGGGCCTGCTCAACTACCTCGCGCTGCTCGGCTGGTCGATCGCCGCGGACCGCGATGTGTTCTCGATGGCGGAGATGGTCGAGAAGTTCGACATCAAGGACGTCAACCCCAACCCGGCGCGCTTCGACCTCAAGAAGGCCGAGGCGATCAACACCTCGCAGATGCGCCTGCTGCCGCTCGACGACGTCACCCACCGGGCGCTGCCGTTCCTCAAGGAGGCCGGTGTCGTCAGCGACCCGGTCAACGACGCTGACGCGCAGATGCTCGAGCTGGCGATGCCGCTGGTCGCCGAGCGGATCAACAAGCTCACCGAGGCCGCACCGATGCTCGGCTTCCTCTTCGTCGACGAGTCCGACTTCGAGCGCGACCCCGACGACGTCGCCAAGGTGCTCGACGAGACCGGACGAGGCGTGGTCCAGGCGTCGTACGACGCCCTCTCGGGTCTGCGCGAGTGGTCGACCGCCGCGATCGAGGAGGCGCTGCGCGTAGCGCTGATCGAGGGCATGGAGCTCAAGCCGCGGGTCGCGTTCGGACCCGTACGCGTGGCCGTCACCGGTCGGCGAGTGAGCCCGCCGCTGTTCGAGTCGATGGAGCTGCTGGGCCGCGAGCGGAGCCTCGCGCGGCTCCAGTCGGCCCTGGCCTGATCCGCCCATGGCCCGCCCACTGCCGCCCGACTTCCAGCCGCAGTACCACCAGCTGCACCGCGTCGGCCGCCCCGGGGAGTGGCGCTCGATCGTGGGCGCGCTGCTCCTGCTGGTCCTGGTCTTCGGCGTCGTCCCGCTCGTCGTCGGCGGCGTCGCGTTCGCCGTCCTCCTGCTGACGGGCAGCAGCATGGAGGAGGCGGGTGGCGTCCTGGACGTCACGGCCGAGGCCACGCCGGCGGGGCTGGCCCTGCTCAACGCGATCATCGCCGCAGCGATCCCGCTGACGTTCCTGGTCACGTGGTGGCTCCACCGGTTGAAGCCGCGCTGGGTCTCGTCGGTCGCACCGCGGCTGCGATGGGGCTACCTCTTCGTCTGCGTGGGACTGTCGGTGGTGGCGCTCCTCGCCTCGCTGGGCGTCGGCCTGCTGCTGCCGGTGCAGGGTGGCGACGCCCCGGTCGGCGAGGTCAACGACTTCACCACCCAGACCCGCGACTTCATCATTGTGATCCTGCTGCTCACGCCGCTCCAGGCAGCCGGCGAGGAGTACCTCTTCCGTGGCTACCTGACGCAGGCCTTCGGCTCGTTGGTGTGGGGCCGACGGGCCTCGCAGGCGCTCGCCGTGCTGGTGCCGGCACTGGTCTTCGCGCTCTTCCACGGGCTCTCCCAGGACTGGCCCGTGTTCTTCGACCGCTTCGCCTTCGGCGTGGTCGCCGGCATCCTCGTCATCCGTACGGGCGGGCTCGAGGCGCCGATCGCGATGCACGTGCTCAACAACTTCCTCGCCTTCGGCCTCGCGCTCGCCTTCGGCGACCTGACCGCGGCGCTGAACGCCGAGGGCGGCGGCAGCTGGTGGACGATCCTGTCGACACTGACGCAGTCGCTGGTCTACCTCGGCCTCGCGAGCTGGGTGGCGCGCGCGATGGGTCTGGTCGACGTCGGACCGCCGGTCGGGGGAGCGTCGCTGCCGCCGCCCGCGGGGGACCCCGTTTTGGCCGTGCCGCCACCGCGCGTGTAACGTTCGGGGTCGTTCCGCAGTGGTCATCGCTGCCGGACGTCGTGGGTGGTCGGAGATGATCCGATACCCCCATGGGGTATGGTGTAATTGGCAACACGGCTGATTCTGGTTCAGTTGTTCTAGGTTCGAGTCCTAGTACCCCAGCAAGGTCCCGGCCCCTGGGTCAGGATTTGGAGCGACACTCCGGCCCCGCTAGAGTTCAGCTCCGTTGCTCCTCGGAGCAGCACCGCAAGCCCCCGTTGTGTAGCGGCCTAGCACGTCGCCCTCTCAAGGCGGTAGCGCCGGTTCGAATCCGGTCGGGGGTACAGCACGGAAAAGCGGCCCTGACCAGCGGAAACGCTGGGAGGGGCCGCTTCGGCATTTCGACCAGTATCGGGCTCGGGCAACACTGGGGCAACACGGGGCAACGCTCGCAGGGCGTCCCGACGCACCCGGGCGGCGGTGCGCGCGGCGTCGAGGGCATCGCCGACTTCGTCGAGACGGTCCTCGAAGAGGTGCCCGTAGGTGTCCAGCGTCATCGTCGCCGAGCTGTGGCCGAGCATCTGCTGGACGACCTTCACGTCTGCGCCGGCGGCGATGGCGAGGCTGGCCGCGGTGTGGCGGAGCTGGTGCGGGTGCAGGTCGGGGACGCCGATCGTCCTCGCCGCTGCGGTGAAGGCGGTGCGAAACGTGCTGACCCGCAGCGGCTGGCCGTTCCGGATGCCTGCGAACACCAGGTCGTCGGGTCGCTTGCCCTGCACGTGGACGGCGAGCTCGGCAGTCAGGAAGCGCGGGATCGGCACCTCGCGGCGCTGGTGGGTCTTGGTGCTGCCCCAGACGAGCCCCTGTCCCTGCACCGGGGTGACCGACTCGATGATGACGGCGCGGCTGCGGCGCAGGTCGAGCCGCCCGACGCGGAGCGCCGCCATCTCACCGAAGCGCGCACCGGTATAGGCGAGGAAGAGGACGACCAGCCGGTATGTCTCGTTGGCCCGGGTGTCGAGGCTGCTGTGCTTGCTCGGCTCCGCGGGATGGCCGGTCGCCATCGCCAGGTCATCGACCTGCTCGTGGGTGAGGTAACGGTGCTCGTGCCTGCCCACGCGCGGCAGGTTCACCCCGCTGGCGACGTTGCGCGCGAGCCGGCCGTCCTTGACCGCCATGTCGAGGACCAGGCTGAGGACCCGGTGGATCTTGTGAACGGTGGCGGGGGAGTGATCCTTGGCGAGCTCGGTCACCCAGGCCTGGACGTCGCCGTGGGAGACGTTGGCGAGCTTCACCCGGTCCCACTTCGGGTGGATGTGCTTGCGCAGGACGCCCTCGTAGCGCGATCGCGTGGTGGGTTTGAGATGTGCCTGTCCGTCGAGCCACCGTTGTGCCCAGTCGCCGACGGTGACCTTCGCGAGCGCCGGGTCGACGTAGGTCCCGACGATCTTGGCGCTCTCGACGCTGGCGAGGAACCGCTCGGCGTCGACCTTGCGCGTGAAGGTCTTGTTGCGCTGGGCCCCTGCGGGCGTCCGATAGTGTGCCCGCCACGAGGTCTGCCCGTCACGGATGCGCTTCTCGATGCTGGCCATGGTTCATCGTGCCTGTCGGGTCGGCCGGCTGTCGCCGGTCAGCCCCGTCCCTGGGGACGGTTGGTCTGTTCGGTGAGCCAGAGGACGAGGTCGGCTCGCCAGTAGCGAATGTGGCGGCCCACCTTGAAGCTGCGAGGGCCGGCCCCGAGGTGGCGCCAGTAGCGCAGGGTGCCTTCGGGGACGCGGAGGAAGACGCAGGCTTCCTGGAGGCTTAGCATCTCGTCGCCGGGGTTCTGGCGGGGTCGTGGGGTGTCGGGTTGTGCGGTCATGGCGGCCTCCTGGTGGGTCGGTTCGCGGTGACGTTCGTCGCCGGTCGTTGGTGGGTGGGTGTCTGTCGTCGAGAGGTACGCGTCCTAGGGTGCGCGCTGGGAGCACCAAAACTCGCCCGTCCTGTCCCGCCCGTCCTCAGGACGGGCGGTTTGAACCGCCCCGGGATGTCCGGAGAGCTGATTCGTTGGAAGGATCACTCTCATGGCACGTCCCTCGAAGTACCCGCCCGAGTTGCGTGAGCGCGCGGTGCGGATGGTGTTGGAGTCGCGTGTGGACTATCCGCACGAGGCGGCTGCGATCAGGTCGATCGCGGCGAAGCTCGGGATCACCTCGACCGAGTCGGTGCGCAAGTGGGTCAGGCAGGCCGAGATCGATGGTGGTGTCCGGGCCGGGAAGACCAGCGAGGAGCTGGCTGAGATCAAGGCGCTGAAGCGGGAGAACGCCGAGCTGCGGCGGGCGAACGAGATCTTGAAGAGCGCCTCGGCTTTCTTCGCGGCGGAGCTCGACCGCCCCAACAGGTATTGATCGACTTCATCGACACCCACAGGGCCGACTACGGGATCGAGCCGATCTGTCGTGTGCTCGCCGAGCACGGGATCAAGATCGCCCCGTCGACCTACTACGACGCCAGGGTTAGACGGCCCTCGCGACGTGCTCGGCGTGACGCCGAGATCGTCGCGGTGATCGCGGCCGAGAGGGGCCGGCAACGGCTGCTGGCGCGGTTCGGGTCACGCAAGATGTGGCTCCACCTACGCCGGCAGGGTCACGACGTGGCCAGGTGCACGATCGAGCGGCTGTACCGCCAGCAGGGCTGGGAGGGCGCACGACGGTTGAAGAAGGTCCGCACCACCATCGCCGATCCCGCGGCCGACCGTCCCCTGGATCGTGTGGACCGGCAGTTCTGGGCTGCGCGTCCGAACCAGCTGTGGGTTGCTGACTTCACCTACGTCGCGACCTGGTCCGGCACCGTCTACGTCGCATTCATCTTCGACGTGTTCTCCCGCCGCATCGTGGGCTGGCGGGCAGCGACGAGGATGACGACCGACCTGGTCCTCGACACTCTCGAGCACGCGATCTGGACTCGCCAGCAGGCCGGCATCACCGACCTGTCGGGGTTGGTCCATCACACCGATGCCGGGTCGCAGTACGTCAGTTTCGCGTTCACCGAACGGCTCGTTGACGAGGGCGTCGACCCTTCTGTCGGATCGGTCGGCGATGCCTACGATAACGCGCTCGCCGAGTCTCAGATCGGGCTCTACAAGGCTGAGCTGATCCGTCCCGAAGGACCTTGGCGCGGTGTCGAGCACGTCGAGCTCGAGACCCTCAACTGGGTCGACTTCTTCAACAACGAGCGCCCGCACGAGGCCATCGACGACCTGACCCCGGTCGAGGCCGAAGAACTTCACTACGCTGCAAGAAACCAGCTCACGCCGACCGGCTGAGCCACCAAACCCAGCCTCCGGAAACTCCGGGGCGGTTCAATGCGTGCCGCTGCGAAAGAAGAGGTTGGGGTAGCAGAAAGACAGCGATCTGGAGGAGATTCTGGGGGCCGTCGATGGTCAACGAAGGCAAGCGATCTGAGGGTAGGAGAAGCAGAAGGGGGAGTTCGCTGCGAGAGGAGCCGATTGAAGGGGTGAGCGTGTCTCTCGTAGAGCGACCCCGTTCCGGTGCCCTCACCGGACAGGGCAAACGGGACGCGAGAGAAGGCCGTGGCCTACCTGATCCCCCTCATCGAGCTGGGGCTTCCCGAGTCGCTCCCGACGCACTTCGCGTCTCGCCAGAGGTTCCTCCTGCGGGTGAACCCAATGCGGAGTATTGCACTGGCGGGGGAAGCGGCGAGGGGTGATGACCAAGGGTGAGTGAGACGTCGCGGCGCGCGACGCTCGGGTAGGTACGTCGCGCCGGTGCTCGCGGTCACCGCGCTACGCACCGGCGGTCTGGAGGAGGCCGCGCCCACCGAGAGCGACGTACCGGGAGCGACGCAGCCAACAAATTCGTCAGGCGGGTTGCGTACCGTCTCGACGGTAGTGACCTTCGGCTCTCATGTCCTCGATGGTCAGCTGCTGCGGGGGTCGAGTCCCCCGCGAAGAAGATTGAACCGCCCCGGAGTTTCCGGAGGCTGGGTTTGGTGGCTCAGCCGGTCGGCGTGAGCTGGTTTCTTGCAGCGTAGTGAAGTTCTTCGGCCTCGACCGGGGTCAGGTCGTCGATGGCCTCGTGCGGGCGCTCGTTGTTGAAGAAGTCGACCCAGTTGAGGGTCTCGAGCTCGACGTGCTCGACACCGCGCCAAGGTCCTTCGGGACGGATCAGCTCAGCCTTGTAGAGCCCGATCTGAGACTCGGCGAGCGCGTTATCGTAGGCATCGCCGACCGATCCGACAGAAGGGTCGACGCCCTCGTCAACGAGCCGTTCGGTGAACGCGAAACTGACGTACTGCGACCCGGCATCGGTGTGATGGACCAACCCCGACAGGTCGGTGATGCCGGCCTGCTGGCGAGTCCAGATCGCGTGCTCGAGAGTGTCGAGGACCAGGTCGGTCGTCATCCTCGTCGCTGCCCGCCAGCCCACGATGCGGCGGGAGAACACGTCGAAGATGAATGCGACGTAGACGGTGCCGGACCAGGTCGCGACGTAGGTGAAGTCAGCAACCCACAGCTGGTTCGGACGCGCAGCCCAGAACTGCCGGTCCACACGATCCAGGGGACGGTCGGCCGCGGGATCGGCGATGGTGGTGCGGACCTTCTTCAACCGTCGTGCGCCCTCCCAGCCCTGCTGGCGGTACAGCCGCTCGATCGTGCACCTGGCCACGTCGTGACCCTGCCGGCGTAGGTGGAGCCACATCTTGCGTGACCCGAACCGCGCCAGCAGCCGTTGCCGGCCCCTCTCGGCCGCGATCACCGCGACGATCTCGGCGTCACGCCGAGCACGTCGCGAGGGCCGTCTAACCCTGGCGTCGTAGTAGGTCGACGGGGCGATCTTGATCCCGTGCTCGGCGAGCACACGACAGATCGGCTCGATCCCGTAGTCGGCCCTGTGGGTGTCGATGAAGTCGATCAATACCTGTTGGGGCGGTCGAGCTCCGCCGCGAAGAAAGCCGAGGCGCTCTTCAAGATCTCGTTCGCCCGCCGCAGCTCGGCGTTCTCCCGCTTCAGCGCCTTGATCTCAGCCAGCTCCTCGCTGGTCTTCCCGGCCCGGACACCACCATCGATCTCGGCCTGCCTGACCCACTTGCGCACCGACTCGGTCGAGGTGATCCCGAGCTTCGCCGCGATCGACCTGATCGCAGCCGCCTCGTGCGGATAGTCCACACGCGACTCCAACACCATCCGCACCGCGCGCTCACGCAACTCGGGCGGGTACTTCGAGGGACGTGCCATGAGAGTGATCCTTCCAACGAATCAGCTCTCCGGACATCCCGGGGCGGTTCAGATCGAGGCCTCCGCAGGGTCGAGTCCACGGTCGTGGTG
This sequence comes from Nocardioides eburneiflavus, assembly GCF_004785795.1. Lineage (NCBI taxonomy): Bacteria > Bacillati > Actinomycetota > Actinomycetes > Propionibacteriales > Nocardioidaceae > Nocardioides > Nocardioides eburneiflavus. Next base: position 4,691,508 of record NZ_SRRO01000001.1, on the reverse strand, counting down.
GATGAAGGGGCCACCGCGTGATCCGGTGGCTGCACTCTAGGCAGTGAGTGCGGCGGGTGTCAGGTCCTCCTTCTGGTCGGTGGTCTCGTTGGTGTTGATGAGTGCGATGCGGGAGCGTGCCAGGACGTCGAGTCCGAGGTAGCGGCGGCCCTCGGCCCAGTCGTCGTGCTGCTCGGCCAGGACGGCTCCGATGAGTCGGATGGCGGAGTTGCGGTCGGGGAAGATCCCGACGACGTCGGTGCGTCGGCGGATCTCGCGGTTGAGGCGCTCGTTGGGATTGTTGGACCAGATCTGGCGCCAGATCTCTTTCGGGAACGCGGTGAAGGCCAGGATGTCGGCGCGGGCTTCCTCGAGGTGCTCGGCCACGGCGGGGAGCTTCTCGTCCAGGGTGTCGATGACGCGGTCGAACTGGGCGTGCACGGCCTTGGTGTCGGGCTGGTCGTAGATCGAGTGCAGCATCGCCTTGACCCAGCCCCACGACGACTTTGGTGTCGCGGACATCAGGTTCGCCGCGTAGTGGGTGCGGCATCGCTGCCAGGCGGCACCGTCCAGGGTCGCCGTCATCGCGGCCACCAGGCCACTGTGGGCATCGGACGTGACGAGCTTGACGCCGCTCAGGCCGCGGGCGTTCAGGCCGCGGAACAGGGTCAGCCAGCCGGCCTCGGACTCGGCCGAGCAGATGTCCACGCCGAGGATCTCGCGGTGCCCATCGGCGTTGACGCCGGTCGCGACCAGGACGTGGGTGTTCACGACCCGCCCGCCCTCGCGGACCTTCATCGTCAACGCGTCCGCGGCCAGGAACGTGTACGGCCCGGCGTCGAGTGGCCGGGTGCGGAAGTCCTCCACGTGCGCGTCGAGCTCCTTGGCCATCACGCTGACTTGCGACTTCGACAACCTGGTGATGCCGAGGGTCTCGACGAGCTTCTCCATCCGCCGCGTCGACACCCCGAGGAGGTAGCAGGTTGCCACCACTGTGGTCAGGGCCCGCTCGGCCCGACGGCGGCGCTCGAGGAGCCAGTCGGGGAAGTACGAGCCCTCGCGCAGCTTGGGAATCGCAACCTCCATCGTGCCGGTGCGGGTGTCGAAGTCCCGGGTCCGGTAGCCGTTGCGGGAGTTGGTCCGCTCCGGGCTGCGTTCGCCGTAGCCGGCGCCGCAGATCGCGTCGGCCTCGGCCGACATCAACGCCTGCACGAACGTGGACAACATGGTCCGGAGTAGGTCGGGCTCGGCACGCGCCAGGTGCTCGGTCATGAACGTGGGCAGGTCAATAGAGTTGGGGTCGACGGTCATCGTGGTGACTCCTTCAGTCGCGCTTTCGCAGGTCTTCTGAAGGATCACGCGGTGGCCGTCGCTATGTCAGGACGCCACGCTCACGTCGGGCCCGTCGTACACCACGCCCATGGACTCAACTCCTCCGCAGGATCTCGTCGTCAGGCGCCGGACCCTTCAGTGCAGCGCGCACCTTCTTGGGCGCAACTTCCTCAACTAACCAGGAGCGGCCCTGCAGACCGTGACGGTTCGCTCAGCCCAACCTCTTGTCTGGTCGTGCTGCAGACCCTTCGTGTGTCGACGGCACGTGAAAACTGACCCCCGGACGGCAACTGAGAACTGACCCCCTCCGAGACCCTGTCCTTGAACCTCGAGGCAGGGGGATACGGAGTGTTGTCAGTGGAGGACTGGGCTGAGATCCGCCGGTTGCACCGTGCGGAGGGAGTGCCGATCAAGGTGATCGCCAGGTCGATGGGGATCTCGAAGAACACGGTGCGCAAGGCGCTGCGTGATGAGGGTCCGCCGCGCTACGAGCGGCCCGCGCGAGGGTCGTTGGTCGACGAGGTGGAGCCGCGGATCCGCGAGTTGTTGCGGGTCACGCCGACGATGCCGGCCACGGTTGTCGCTGAGCGGATCGGCTGGGAGCACTCGATCCGGACCCTGCGTACCCGGGTGAGCGAGCTGCGGCCGGTGTACCTGCCACCGGACCCGGCGTCGCGCACGACCTATGAGGCAGGCGAGCTGGCGCAGTTCGACTTCTGGTTCCCCGACATCGAGCTCCCGGTCGGCTACGGCCAGACCAGGACGGCGAAACGGCTGCCGGTGATGACGATGTGCTCGGGCTACTCCCGGTGGACGGGTGCGGTGCTGATCCCTCGTCGAGAGTCTGAGGACCTCTTCGCGGGTTGGTGGCATCTGATCCAACAGCTCGGCGCGGTGCCGCGCACGCTGGTGTGGGACGGCGAGGGCGCGGTCGGGCGTTGGCGCGCCCGACGACCCGAGCTGACTGCCGAGTGTCAGGCATTTCGCGGCGTGCTCGGTGCCAGCGTGTACATCTGCAAGCCGGCTGACCCTGAGGCAAAGGGGATGCTGGAACGGTTCCACGACTACCTCGAGCGGTCCTTCCTGCCCGGGCGGACATTCACCTCACCCGAGGACTTCAACACCCAGCTGGGCAAGTGGGTGGCCAGGGCCAACACACGTCGGATGCGGGTGCTGGGCTGCTCGCCGGCGGACCGGATCGCAGCGGACAAGGCCGCGATGATGCCGTTGCCGCCGGTCGCGCCCGAGGTCGGCTGGCGCAAGAGCGTGCGGCTGCCGCGCGACCACTACGTCCGCGTCGACTCGAACGACTACTCGGTCCACCCGGCTGTGGTCGGACGGCGGATTGAGGTCCACGCCGACCTCGACCGGGTCTGGGTGACCTGCGAGGGCGCGGTCGTCGCCGACCACGTCCGGGTGTGGGCACAGCACCAGACCATCACCGACTTCGAGCACACCGTCGCGGCCAAGCAGCTGCGTCACGGTCGAGCGGACCTGCTGCGGCCGGTCGCCGACGTTGTGACCGGTGAGGAGGTCGAGATCCGGTCGCTGACCACCTACGACCGAGTCCTCGGCCTGGTCGACGAACCGGACGACGAGCTCGTGGATGAGGAGGTGTCGTGATGGCCACCCGTGCCACGAAGACGGCATCGAAGACGGGTCGTGATGTCACCAGCGAGTTGGAGTTCCTGACCCGAGCATTGAAGGCACCCACGCTGCGCGAATCGGTCGCCCGGCTGGCTGAGCGTGCCCGCGAGGAGTCCTGGACCCATGAGGAGTTCCTGGCAGCGTGCCTGCAGCGCGAGGTGTCAGCGCGCGAGTCCCACGGTGGCGAGGGCCGGATCCGGGCCGCCCGGTTCCCGGCACGCAAGTCGTTGGAGGACTTCGACTACGACCACGCCCGTGGCCTGAAGCGGGAGACCATCGCGCACCTGGGCACCCTGGACTTCGTCGCCGGCAAGGAGAACGTCGTGCTCCTCGGCCCGCCCGGCACCGGGAAGACCCACCTGGCCACCGGGCTGGCGATCCGGGCCTGTCAGGCCGGGCACCGCGTCCAGTTCGCCACCGCGTCCCAGTGGGTCGACCGGCTTGCCGACGCCCACCACGCCGGCAGGCTGCAAGACGAGCTCCGCCGACTGGTCCGCTATCCGGTGCTGGTCATCGACGAGGTCGGCTACATCCCGTTCGAGCCCGAGGCAGCCAACCTGTTCTTCCAGCTCGTCTCATCGCGCTACGAACGCGCCAGCCTGATCGTCACCAGCAACAAGAACTTCGCCCGCTGGGGCGAGGTCTTCGGCGACGACACCGTCGCTGCCGCGATGATCGACCGGCTCGTCCACCACGCCGAGGTCATCGCCCTGAAGGGCGACTCCTACCGGCTGAAGAACCGAGAGCTCGGCCGCGTCCCCGCGGCCGTCAACGAAGAGAACTAGAACCAGGGGGTCGGTTTTCACTTGCCGCGCGGGGGTCAGTTTTCAGCCGCCGTTGACATCGTGCGGCCCGCAGGCGGGCCGCCACTGGACGCGCGGTACCGTGGCTGGACTCGCCGCTGATGTCCATAGTCACTTCGGGCTATTGCTGCCGCCCGTTGGTGTGTCTTGACTTACCACACCAAGGCCGACCCGCCGGGCTGGCCGCGTCTCGGGGGAGACCGCCATGAGTGGCATCGGCGTCCGCATTTTCGCCTGCATGGTTCCGATTATCGCGATGTGCGGCAGCGTTCTAGCTGTTCCTGACGTGTCGGCCTCAGCAGCCGTTGGCAGTTCGGACGCGGTGTCGAAGACCTTCCCTGGCGCGGCGACGCCGGCTCTCGTCCCTCCTACGCGCGCCGTAGTCGACGTCCCATCAGTCAGTTGGGGGGAGGTGGGCCTGGCTCGCGGCGACGCCGGCGTGTTGAATGCGGCAGCCCCGTCGTCCGGTAGCACCTCATCTGTGACGACGAGTGAGACGACCACGTCAATGCTCGCCGCACCCGATCTGGCTTGGGAGATCACGGCGCCGACGGCGCCCGTGCGCTGGGCTCCCAACGACGACGTTACCGTCACGGCGACGGTGCACAACTACTCCGGCGCGGTCATGCCGGCCTCGTTGTTGCTGTCCTACAGGTGGACGAGGGTCGGTGATGCCTCAGCCGACGAGACGCCGGGCAATGTAGCCGCCGTCGCATTGGGCGAGGACTTGGCACCGGGGCAGTCAACGACGCTCGACGTCGTGGTGGAACCGCCGATCAACAGTGACGAGGGCGCCAAGCGCCTGGATTATGACTTCTACCTCGACCTGTGGAACGGCTCGACTCGTTGGTCGAGCTCGAACCCGCCCAGCGCGTCGCCGCTCACGCGCCCGAACGTCTTCTGCGCCATGGCAGCCGCGGGACTGCTGTGCCCGGACAGGTTGGTCGAGGACGCGTCCTCCAATCAGCTCGGGCTCGAGAGGTGGCTCACCTACGCAGGAGAGGCTACGGGCGCCGGGTCGGGGGTGATGACCAACCTGTATGAAGGCAACCTGGTCTGGTCCTATGACCCGATCTCGAACCCTTCGGTCGGTCCGTCGACGTTCGTCCGATTGGCGTACAACTCCACCGATGTCACGGATGACGGGACCGGGTTTGGGTGGTCGGTGCAGACCTCCACGTTGACACGGCTCGGTAGCCGGCTCTCGGTCCCCTCCAGCGACAACGGAGCTGCGCCGCAGGAGATGACGTTCATCGACGGGGACGGCACCACGCACGTCTATGAGCGCAACGACGCCACCAAGGACGACCCTGTCGTCACGTACGCGGCACCAGCCGGAGTCCACCTGAGCTTGGCCTGGCACCGCACCGCACCGTCGGCGCAGCAGTGGGTGTTCAGCCGCCCTGACGGCACACGATTCTTCTACCGTCAGGGACAAGGACCCGGACGGGGCGACGCAGGGCTGCCGAACTCGATCCAGGACCGCCACGGCAACGCCCTGACCTTCGGCTACGACACCAACTGGCAGCTCACTTCACTCGGGGACGCGACAGGTCGCGAAACCCTCACGCTAGGTTGGGTTCAGGGGCAGCTGAGGTGGCTTCGTGACCTGTCGGGACGCGGCATCCGGTTTACCTATGACGCAGGCCAGGTGACCCGCATCGAAGACGGCGCCTACACCCCCAGCAGCAACTCGTTCGCCGGACCGGTCAAGACGTTCGACTTCACCTACGCCGTCCCTCAAGGCAACAAGCACGCCAAGCTGACCTCGGTCACGGACCCGCGCGACGCGACAACCACCATCTTTTACATTCCAACAGGCGACCCGAAGTTCGCGTTGTGGCCGGAGCGACTCACCGACAGGCGCGGTCACGACACCACCTACGCCTACGAGGACCCGGACGCGCAAGACGGGTCCGTCCTTCGAGCCACGGTGACCAACGCAAACGGCACCACACCGTCGGTGACGGCGTATGAGATGAACTCGTTCGGTCTGGCGACGAGCATCATCGACGCCAACGCGAACGCGCTGGCCCCGACCGACCCCACCTACCGCACCGACCTGGCGTGGGATGCGGACAACAACGTCCAGACCCTCATCGAACCGGCCGCGTCACCCGGGGCGCCTCGAGCACGATCGAGGTGGCTCTACGACCTGAACACCGGCTACCTGAAGCAGCAGTGGGACAGCGTGGGCGACCCGGTCGAGAAGTCCACGCGACTGACCTACGAGCCGATGACAGTCCAGGTCGGTCAAACCGGTCAGAGCGTGCCCCTCACCGTCCTGACCTCCACCGCCACTCCAGAAGGTCGCACCAGCACCTACGGCTACCACCCCAACGGGGACCTGAAGACCGTCACCAACGGCGCCGGAGAAACCACCGCCTACACCTACAACCCCGACGGAACACTCGCTACCGCGACCGATCCACGCGGGCACACCACCACGTACGAGAACTACGACCCCAACGGTATGCCACGCCGGATCATCGACCCCATCACCGCCGCCACCACCAGCGACCCTGGTACCCGGGACACGAACCTCACCTACGACGTGCGCGGCAACGTGACCCAGATCTCGGACCAGCTCTCACGCATCACTACAGCCGAGTACGACGCCTTCGGACGGCCATGGAAGATCACCACCCCCCACCAGCCCACCGAGGTCCGCACCACCCAGACCGACTACGACCTGAACGACAATGTCGTAGAGGTCACCGACCCCACCGGTGCCATCACCCAGACGACCTACACCGCGATGGACGCACCGGCCACGATCACCCTTCCCGGCAACGGCGCGGCAGGGACGCGCAAGACCGAGATGTCCTACGACGACTTGGACCGGGTCCTCACCGAGACCACGCCCTTGGGAGTCGCGAGCACCACCATCGCGGAGGACCACCAGACGATCTACACCTACGACCACCTCGGTCAGGTCCTCACCGTCACCACCCCGCACCTCGACGCAGGGCAGTGGAAGCGGCCCACCACCAGGTACACCTACGACCGTGTCTCGAACCTCGTGAAAGTCGAAGATCCCCGCAAGAGCGCCACACTCGCCACCGATGACTACACCACCCTGTTCGGTTACGACCTGGCCCATCGCCAAGACAGCGTGACCGATGCCCTCGGAAACGCGAGCACCACAGCCTACGACTACGACGGCCTCGTCACCGCCCAGACCGACCAGGACGGCAACGACCGCACCTACACCTACGACGCCGCATCACGCGTTGCGACCGTCACCACGCCGCACACCCCGATCGGCGCTACCGCCGCGGAACTTCGCGTCACGACCTACGGCTACGACAACACGGGTAACCCCACGACCGTCACCAACCCCAGCGGGCGTACGACCGAGACCACGTACGACGCGCTCAACCGCCCGATCCAGCGCTCCGGACCCTTCCGTCCCGGTGACACCGACGCCCCGATCTACGACAAACCCGCCAACACGTTCTTCAGCTACGACGCCGCCGGGCAACTAAAGCGGCAATCCAACCCCTCATGGGCCACCACCGGGCAGCACTGGACCGAGTTCGACTACTGGGACTCCGGGGACGTCAAGTCCTCCACCGACCCATGGAACCTAGTCACCACCTACGACTACGACCGCGCCGGACGCCAAACCAGCCGCACCATCAAGTCCACCGACAACTCAGCCAACCGCACCATGACGTGGACCTACTGGTCCGACGGATCGCTGCGGACCAGGAACGACAACGCAGCATCCAACGCATGGGAACCCCCCATCGTGGTCGACAACGACACTCCCGGCACCAGCAGCACCGGCACCTGGACCCTCGACACCCGAGCCCGAACCGGCATGGTCGGCACCAGCCGTCGCACCAGCACCACCACCCTGTGCGACGGCCGAGCGTGCGACAGCTACGGCACCTACACGTGGCCGGTCACTGTGCCCAGTGACGGCACCTACAACATCGCCGCCACCTGCCCCCAAGCAACCTCGACCGAGCCGAACTACGCCTCCTACTCCGTCGCCACCGACCACGGCACCCGCATCGCCCAACTCGACCAGCGCGCCTGCAGCACTGGCTACGCCGCGGTGCGAAACGTCGAACTCCTCGGTGGTCAGCCCTATAAGATCACCGCACACATCAGTTACGAGGATCTCGGCGACATCGACCCGCCAACGCAGACGCTCACGTCCCCACTGAGCACCCCGACCCTGGATCCCGAGCCACCGACGCAGACCACCAGCCGCACCACCGTCGCCGACGCCGACGCCGTCAAGCTCACCAAACAAGCCCAAGGCCGGGCGTTTGAGTACTCCTACGATCTCGACGGGTCAGGCACCCAGGTACGCCGCATCGTGGACGGCCTCACCGTCCAGCGCTGGACCTCCACCCCCGACGGTCTTGGTCGCATCATCAAGGTCGAGGAGTCCGCGCACGGCACCTCAACACCCCGACGAACCACGACCTACACCTACGACGCGAATAACAACGTCCTCACCACCAACCGCAGCCGACCCCGCAAGGTCGAAGGCAACGGTGAAAGCGGCAACGAGAACGCCGCCCGCTACACCGCCTACACCTACGACGCACGCGACCAGGTCGTGACCGTGCAGACCGGGTCATCGTCGAGCGACACCACGCTCAAGACCACCCACTTCACCTACGACTCCCGCGGCATGCGCGACACCCTGACCAAGGCCAACGGCAACACCACCACGTACACCTACCACGAGGACGGGCTACCCAAGCGCACCGAGGAAAGGCGCACCAACGGCGACCTCGTCTCCCGCCACCTCCTGTGGTTCAACGCCGACGGCGACCGCCGCCGCGACGACGCCACCCTCGACCACCCCGACACCGCCGGCACGCTGGCCCAGGACACCGTCTACACCTACACGCCCGCCGGTCAGCTCGAGAAGGTCACCAAAAGCGGGGCCGAAGCGGGCAAGGACGAGTTCTACCGCTACGACGCCGCTGGTAACACTATCGAACAACGCATCGGAGACACGACCGCCAACACCAGCGTGTCCACCTACGAACGCAACCGCCTCGACCAAACACAGATCGTCGCCCCGAACGGAACCGTCAAGACCACCAACGCCTACACCTACGACCCCTGGGGTCGACTGTGGAAAGTCACCCAGGACGGAGTGAAGATCAAGGAGTACCAGTACGACGGATTCGACCGGCTCATCAAGGACCAGCAATTCCTCCTCGTTCCGGCCGGCGCCAACGACGTCACCAAGACCACCACGTACGACGCCTTCGACCGCACCACCTCCGTCACTACCAAGGTGCAGACGAACACAGCGAAGACGACCCGCTACACCTACCTCGGACTCTCCGACCAGGTCGTGCAGGAAGAGCGCAAGAACAACGCCGGCGCCTGGGCAGTCGCCAAGGCCTTCACCTACGGGCCAAGCGGCGAGAAGCTCTCGCTGGTGGACTCCCCGGTCAACTCCACTGACCCTTCAACCACGCTCTACTACGGCACCAACCCGCACGGCGACATCGAAACCCTCACCAACCCCACCGGCGAGGTCGACGCCACCTACCGCTACCACGCCTACGGAGCACCCGACCCCACCGGCACCAAGGGCCTCGACGAGGCACCCGAACAGACCGGAACGACTCCCGTCCCGGACGACGAGGTCACCAACCCGTACCGGTTCAACGGCAAGCGCATCGAGCCCACAACCGGGCAATACGACATGGGGTTCCGCAACTACGACCCCGGCCTGAACCGATTCCTCACCCGCGACATGTACAACGGCGCCCTCGACGACCTCGCCCTAGGCATGGACCCCTGGAACACCAACCGGTACGCCTTCTCCGGGGGCAACCCCATCACCGGCGTCGAGCTCGACGGACACGCCTCAACCGGAGGAGACGGCGCCGCAGGCGGCAACCCCTCCCAAGAAACGTTCGAAGACGACTGGTGCGAAAGCGTCGACAACTGCAGCAAGTCCACCAGCGAAGCAATGGGCTGGGACTACGAAGCCGCCACCTACAACCCCAACCTCGACTTCGGCAGCCCCAGAGACTGGGCAGCCGGCGTCGTGCACGGCGCAGCCCTTAGCGTCGACCTCGTCAGCAACTGCGGATCCCTAGGCACCGCCATCACCAACTGCGGCGACTACCTCACCGGAGGCGGAGTCAGGGCCGGAGAGAACGCGGCCGACAGCTTCGCTCGTCACCTCGGAGCCAACCGTCAATCCTTCGGCTACATGACCGGCGACGCCTTCGGCGTACCACTCCCGAGCAGCGTCGCCGCCGGCGGCATCCGACTCCTAGGCCGCGGTGCCGCAAACGCAGGGGACGACGTTGTTCGAGCGCTGAGCGCAACCGAGCGGCGGACACTCGATGACGCGCTTCGGCCTGACAAGCTCAATCACATCTTCGATCCGAAGCACAACTTCCAGCCGCTCGTTCAGCAGTTCGGGAGCCGCGAGGCCGCCATGGAGCAGATCGTCAGGAGCATCGGCGGCCCGCTGCCACAGGCCGGGCGGTTCGAGATTGCGCAGAGCATCGGAGGCCAGGCCGTCGTCATCCGTGGCGCCGTCGTCGATGGCATTCCGCGCATCGGAACGGCCTTTACGCCATGAACGAGTTGATGCCCGGAGACCGCCTCAGCGCGGACATGCTGCGGTTGATCGCGCACGTGACGTCGCCACTCGCCGAGACCTCGAGCAAGCTGTTGGGCCAGGCCGAAGGCGCAACTGTTGTTCGCTACTCAGCCACGATGCTGGATGTCGAGGTGCCGTCCGATATTCCAGCGGTCGATCTGCCGGACGGCCCGGCCCCGGGAAGCGCTCTCGTGTACGAGCGCGAACAACTGGTTGGCGAACTGCTCGTGTGGATCCGAGACGGCCGACTGATCGGGCTAGAGCAGGCTTGGTACACCGATGACCCGCCCCAGTCGTGGCCCCCTCCGGAGATGGTGCGGATCTCATGAGGCTCCTGGCCCGCATGCTGCTCGTGCTCATCGCCAGCGTCACCGGGTGGCTCGGCTCAGGAACGCCGCTCGCCGTCGGTGAATCGACATTGAACCGCCCCGGGATGTCCGGAGAGCTGATTCGTTGGAAGGATCACTCTCATGGCACGTCCCTCGAAGTACCCGCCCGAGTTGCGTGAGCGCGCGGTGCGGATGGTGTTGGAGTCGCGTGTGGACTATCCGCACGAGGCGGCTGCGATCAGGTCGATCGCGGCGAAGCTCGGGATCACCTCGACCGAGTCGGTGCGCAAGTGGGTCAGGCAGGCCGAGATCGATGGTGGTGTCCGGGCCGGGAAGACCAGCGAGGAGCTGGCTGAGATCAAGGCGCTGAAGCGGGAGAACGCCGAGCTGCGGCGGGCGAACGAGATCTTGAAGAGCGCCTCGGCTTTCTTCGCGGCGGAGCTCGACCGCCCCAACAGGTATTGATCGACTTCATCGACACCCACAGGGCCGACTACGGGATCGAGCCGATCTGTCGTGTGCTCGCCGAGCACGGGATCAAGATCGCCCCGTCGACCTACTACGACGCCAGGGTTAGACGGCCCTCGCGACGTGCTCGGCGTGACGCCGAGATCGTCGCGGTGATCGCGGCCGAGAGGGGCCGGCAACGGCTGCTGGCGCGGTTCGGGTCACGCAAGATGTGGCTCCACCTACGCCGGCAGGGTCACGACGTGGCCAGGTGCACGATCGAGCGGCTGTACCGCCAGCAGGGCTGGGAGGGCGCACGACGGTTGAAGAAGGTCCGCACCACCATCGCCGATCCCGCGGCCGACCGTCCCCTGGATCGTGTGGACCGGCAGTTCTGGGCTGCGCGTCCGAACCAGCTGTGGGTTGCTGACTTCACCTACGTCGCGACCTGGTCCGGCACCGTCTACGTCGCATTCATCTTCGACGTGTTCTCCCGCCGCATCGTGGGCTGGCGGGCAGCGACGAGGATGACGACCGACCTGGTCCTCGACACTCTCGAGCACGCGATCTGGACTCGCCAGCAGGCCGGCATCACCGACCTGTCGGGGTTGGTCCATCACACCGATGCCGGGTCGCAGTACGTCAGTTTCGCGTTCACCGAACGGCTCGTTGACGAGGGCGTCGACCCTTCTGTCGGATCGGTCGGCGATGCCTACGATAACGCGCTCGCCGAGTCTCAGATCGGGCTCTACAAGGCTGAGCTGATCCGTCCCGAAGGACCTTGGCGCGGTGTCGAGCACGTCGAGCTCGAGACCCTCAACTGGGTCGACTTCTTCAACAACGAGCGCCCGCACGAGGCCATCGACGACCTGACCCCGGTCGAGGCCGAAGAACTTCACTACGCTGCAAGAAACCAGCTCACGCCGACCGGCTGAGCCACCAAACCCAGCCTCCGGAAACTCCGGGGCGGTTCAATCTGTACAACGTCGTGATCGTCGGCGAGCGGGGAGTCATCACTGGCATGAAGGGTCTGACGAGGCAGGAACTCGGGAATCGCGCCCGGAACTACGGATGGTCGGGATACCCGTGAGGCTGACCTACGACAGTGACGCGAACGCCGCTTACGTCTACCTCGTCGACTCCACCGCGCCCGGTGGAGTCGCTCAAACAAGATCGTCGATGTTGGAGTTGGAACTCGCCTCCATCGACTTCGACCTTGATGCCGAAGGCAAGGTGCTGGGGATCGAGATCCTTGGCGCCAGCCGCGTACTGGCTGACGAGACCCTACAGGCGACCCAGCGACTCTCCGTGAGAATCAGCTATGACCAGGACGCCGACGCGGCGTATGTCACCCTCGTCGACGCGATTCGGTCCGACGAGGTGGAGCGCACCATCCCGGTCGACCTCGTCGAGCTCGGGGGCATGATCAATCTGGACTTTGGCGCGGATGGCCGACTGCTCGGAATCGCGATCCTCGACGCGAGCAAGTCCCTTCCGCCCGAAGTGCTGCGAGGCCGCACGTGATCGGAGCCATTCGGACCTACCTCGTGGCGTTCCTGGCAACGCTCCTTGGAAGTCTCACTGCGTATCCGAGCTGGGCGGCAATTGAGTTCCCCACCCCGATCTACACCTACAACGCCCCGGCCCACTCAGCGCCTCGCGACAACGGCGCGCTGGAGCGCGGCCCGCCATCCGTCGCCGTCCGTGACACGTCCGAAGCATCCGTCGACCGCGGGTCGAACGGCACGTCGTCGCGCCCCGACGGCGTGGCGACTCACACCCACATCACCGACGCCCCGCCCACGGGGGTCGCACAGGGCCGCACGCCTACGGGTACGACTACGCTGCCAGCTGAGTTGATCGACGGGGATCTCTTGTCGCTTCAGCGAGGGCATGTTGCCGCAAACACTGAACGGCTGCTGGCCAAGGCTGATCGGATGGTCAAGTCCTGTGACGTGGTGTACGACGGGTGATCCCTCGTCGTTGGTGGGTCAGGCCGTGATGGCCTGAAGGGCTGGTTCGTTCATCTCCTCGTCGGTGGTGGTGGTGTCGAGGGCCTGTGATCGGGCGAGGACGTCGAGTCCGAGGTAGCGGCGTCCTTCGGCCCATTCGTCGTGCTGCTCGGCCAGGACGGCGCCGACGAGCCGGATGACCGATGTCCGGTCGGGGAAGATCCCCACGACGTCGGTGCGTCGGCGGATCTCGCGGTTGAGGCGCTCGTTGGGGTTGTTCGACCAGATCTGGCGCCAGATCTCCTTCGGGAACACGGTGAAGGCGAGGATGTCGTCGCGCGCGCTGTCGAGGTGGTCGGCCACCGCAGGGAGCTTCTCGCTCAGCGCGTCGACGACGCGGTCGAACTGGGCGTGGACCGCCTCAGCGTCGGGCTGGTCGTAGATCGAGTGCAGCAGCGCCTTGACCCATCCCCAGCTGGACTTCGGGGTCGCGGACATCAGGTTCGCGGCGTAGTGGGTGCGGCACCGCTGCCACGAGGCGCCGGCCATGGTGGCGGCGATCGCCGCGGTCAGTCCGCGGTGAGCGTCGCTGGTGACGAGCCGCACCCCGCACAGGCCCCGGGCGGTCAGGTCGCGGAAGAACGCCAGCCAGCCGGCGCCGTCCTCGCTGGTGGTGACCTGCACGCCGAGGATCTCGCGGTGCCCATCGCCGTTGACGCCGGTCGCGACGAGCGCGTGGACCGGCACGACGCGGCCACCCTCGCGGACCTTGAGGACCAGGGCGTCGGCAGCCACGAACGTGAACGGTCCGGCCTCGGCCAGCGAGCGGGTGCGGAACTCTTCGACGTGGGCGTCGAGCTCCTTGGCCATCTCCGAGACCTGGGACTTCGACAAGCTGGTGATGCCGAGTGAGGCCACGAGCTTGTCCATCCGACGCGTCGAGACACCAAGCAGGTAGCAGGTCGCCACCACGCTGGTCAGCGCCCGCTCGGCACGCTTCCTGCGTTCGAGGAGCCACTCGGGGAAGTAGGACCCCTGCCGGAGCTTCGGGATCTCTAGATCCAGAGTGCCGGCACGGGTGTCGAAGTCGCGGTGCCGGTAGCCGTTGCGACGGTTGACCCGTTCCGGGGTGCTCGTGCCGTACTCGGCGCCGCAGACGGCGTCGGCCTCAGCGGACAGCAGCGTGTTGATGAACGTGCCGAGGAGCTCGCGCAACAGATCGGGGCTCGCCTGGGCGAGCTGTTCCTCGAGCAGGCGGGCAGGGTCGATACTGGGGGTGACGGTCATCGTCGTGTCCTTCTTCGAGTCGGTTGTAGGAGATCACTCGAAGGATCACGCGGTGGCCGTCACTGCTTCTACAGCGACACGCTCACCGGGAGCCGTACACCACTCTGCTGGACGTCACTGATCGGATCGAGCAGCACCTAGCTCGGCCTGTCTTCGATAACATGCCGCACAACGATGCGATGATCGCGCGCATTCGATCGGCTGCAACCGAGGGCACACCCCTGTCGGCTGGAGATCGTGCCTTCATGCGGCACGAACTTGCCGAGAACTGGCTGATGAACCGAGGCCTTGGTTCTGGCCCAGCACACCGGATAGCGGGTTGGACGCACCGCACCTTTGGCAACTACGACCCATCAGTTATCAAGCAGTTCCCGCAGAACTTCTCGCCTGGCTGGAAGAACTACTGGGGGATCCAATGATCGTGGACCTTGGCTCGCGTGCCGCGTCAGTGGCGGTCGACGAGGCGACCGCTGGGTTCGTTTCGATCGGCTCCACGGAACTCTCGATCGAACCAAGCCCAGGACCGGCCCATCAACGCCGTGCTCTCGTAGAGTTGCGCAGATTCCACGGAGGGCTTGCCCCTCATGTTCTTCTGGGAGGAGTTTTCGAACCCGACGGCGATTCCTTGTTGCTACGAGTTGAGTTCAGCTCTGCGGCGGTTGGCCGCCGAATGTGCCGCTCGACTTTGCGGCGTAGAAGACTACACGCCGGGCTCTTGGTCGAATTGGCAGAGCCGACACTGGCTGGGCTGAGCCGGACCACTGCCCTTCCTCCGGGTGTCGTCACCATCGACCGGGCAGGGTACGACCCCGTCGAGACGTCCCCGCTGATTGCCGAGCTGGCAGCAGAACTCTTGGGGCGCCTGTTGTCACTGGGTGAGCCACCGTCTGACGCGCAACTGGCCGAGTGGTTGGGCTCCCTGCCGTGAGGCGATTCTTTGTCGTCACTTCGCGGTAGTTGGCGCGCTGCCTTGCGATGCCGCTCGGGCCAAGCGTGGCCACGTCGACTGCTGCCGTGACGTCACCAACGACCGACGTCTACACCTACGACAGCTACCACCACCCTGCGGCGTTGACGTACACCACCCTCGAGCCGGACCGCCTACGGCGTACAACCTCGCCATCACCGACAACGCCGTCGACCGCTGGGCGCATGGCGCTTCTGTGCGCCTGGACGATGCCACGACTCCCGCGGCCTGCAGCTACGATCGAGGAGCGTCCCGGCGGCACTCAGTCGAGCTCGGCGTTCTCCCGCTTCAACCGCTTCAACTCCGCGGACTCCTCCGAGGTCACCCCGGGCCGCTGTCCGGCATCGACCTCGGCTTGGCGACACCACTTGCGCACCGTCTCCGGCGTGCCAACCCCGAGCAGCTCAGCGACCTTGCTCATGGCCGCCCACTCCGAGTCGTGATCGGCACGGATCTCGCCGACCATCCGGACCGCCCGCTCACGCAGCTCGGCCGGGTACCTCTTCGACGGTCCCTGACATGACTCCATCCTTCCCAAGGAACGGAGCCTCCGGACTCGCCGGGGCGGTTCAGTCCCCTTGGCTGTGGGGCCCGGGGTCCTCCCACGGGGCGACGATGGGAACGCCCGAGGCGGCGAGGAATTGGGCGACGGACACTTCACGCTCAAGCCAGGGCAGGGGGTTTGGGCGCAGCTCGCGCCCGACGGTCACGACACGGGTGACTACTGGTGCGGGCCTGAGTCGTACGCGAACGCTGTAGCCCGCGGCGATGACCTCGGGATCGTCGGCGGGGAGCCCCAGTGCCCGGGCACAAGCGACGGACGCCGAACCGCATCGGCAGTGGTGGAGAGGACAGCCACGCCATCGGCGGTTCGCCGCTCATCGAGATCTTCATCCATGGCGGCCACTCTGACAAAGCGGGTGGACAGGCTCAACGCCACAATGGGGCTGCCAGTCGGGTCGCGAGGCCGGTCACCGTAGGCGGATCCGCTTGCGGGACTCGACAGGCCGGCTGGCACCTTTCGGGTTGTGGTCGGCCGCTCATTCTCGGGAAGACTGTCTACCGCGTCGAAGTGAGCCAGGTCAGGGCCCGCTCGACCTGCGTTGCGTGTTCAGGTGGAACCGTTGACAGGCGTTCGGCGATGGGTCCGCGTCGACCAGATTCGCATCGAGCAGCGCGGCCACGAAGTTGCGGTCCTTCTCGCGGAAGGCGAGCAGCTTGGCGACGCACAGGTCTTCCTTGTCGAGGCACCAGCCCGTGAACCGTGGCTCGCCGTCCGGGGCTGCGGTGTTGGCGTTCTGCACCTTGACCAGTCGATGACGCCAGCCGTCAGGGAGTACGGCCGACTGGAGGTCAACGCCGTCAATGCTGAAGCCGTGCTGCTCCTCGAACGGCGAGAGCTCACCGGCGACACCTTCGATGAGGTCGGCCAACCGCGCGGTCTCGTCGTTGGTGTCGGCGATCGGAAGGATGTCCACCTCGATCGACATGGTCGCTGCAGTGGGGAGCTGCGACTCGTCGTACGTGCCGAGGATCGCCTGCGAGCCGACCACGATGACCTCGGGCTGCTGGATGATCTGGCAGGCGGTGCGGATGGCGTGCTCCAGCTGGTCTCGCCGCATCAGCCGGCCTGGCGCAGCACGTCGCGGCGCTGGTCGTCGGGGAGCAGGCCGGACATGGGGGAGACCTCGCGCATCTCGATCGAGTCTCGGTCGAGCCCAGTCAGGACGCGGTGCATGCCGGGGACGTCGCCGCGGTCGACGAGTTGCCGCCACCGTTCGAGATTTCGCTCGTGAGGCTGACCCGTCACCCGGTTGCCGAGACGGTCGAGGTTGCGCTCGATCCGCGGTCGCCAGTCTTCGAAGCTCTCCCGGCTGAGCAGCGTCGAGAGCCGCCGGTGCAACTGCCATGAACGGCGTTCGGAGCGAGTCAGCTGGGGGACGACCGGACGACGTACGACCTCGAG
Organism: Nocardioides eburneiflavus; assembly: GCF_004785795.1. Classification (NCBI taxonomy): domain Bacteria; kingdom Bacillati; phylum Actinomycetota; class Actinomycetes; order Propionibacteriales; family Nocardioidaceae; genus Nocardioides; species Nocardioides eburneiflavus. The sequence continues at coordinate 4,674,195 of NZ_SRRO01000001.1, read as the reverse complement.
CCGGAAGCCCATGCAGGACAGCAGCCGGTCGAGCTGCTCGTCGCTGAGGTCGACCCTGCCGGAGAGGAAGCCGCTGATGCTCGGCTGGCGCACGCCGCTGAGCCGCGACAGGCCTGACTGCGTGGTGCCCGTCTCGAGCATCACCTCGCGCAGCACCCCACTACGAGTGGTCATGGTCAGATTATAGCGGTATGTGCTATGTCGATCAGGCCTCGATTCCTGGGTCCCGGGCAACACTGGGGCAACACGAGGTCCAGAAACAGCCCGAAACGGCCAACGACAGCCGATCCCCAGATGTGCCGCTGACCTGCAGTTTCAGCGATTTCCAACGTCGTCCGTCGACCCCTCGATCCCTCTCTCAAGGCGGTAGCGCCGGTTCGAATCCGGTCGGGGGTACAGCACACGAAGGGCCCGGTCGCCAGACCGGGCCCTTCGTCGTTCCTCCGCGTGCCGAGCAGGGGTCAGTGCGGTGGCTTCACCGCCAGCACCGCGCAGTCGGCGCCGAGCAGGATCCGTTGCGCCACGCTCCCCATGAGCAGCTTGCCGACGGGGGAGCGCCGGCGGAGGCCGATCACCACCAGGTCGGCGGCGACGTCCTCGGCCACCGCCAGCACCTGGTCGCCCACGTCGCCGCCCATCGAGCGACGTACGTCGACCTCGAGGCCGCTGTCGGCGAGGCCGGCCGTCAGCCGGGCCAGCTGCTCCTCGTCGGCGTACCGGTCGTCCACGAGGGCGTCGCCGCGGGTGGCGTTGACCACCACCACGTGCCCCGACCGCAGCCGCGCCTCCTCGACGGCCCGGGTCAGGGCCGCCTCGCCGTACTCGTCGGGGGACCAGCCCACCACGATCGTCGTCACTGCAGGGTCGCTCATCGCACCTTCTCCTCGTCGTCGGCGGGGTGGTCGAGCTCCGCGGCGGCTGCCGCCGGAGCCGGTCGTACGCGGCGGAGCACGAGCGGGGCGACCACGGCGAGCGCCACGACCGCGTAGATGACGACCGCGAGCGGCTCGCTCCACAGGCCGGCGACGTCGCCACCGGAGATCGCCATCGCCTCCCGCAGCTTGAGCTCCATCAGCGGGCCGAGGATCACACCGAGGATCAGCGGCAGCACCGGGAGCGCGAACCGCCGCATCATCAGCCCGAGCAGGCCGAGCACCAGCAGCAGGAACAGGTCGAAGGCCTGCAGGTTGGTGGCATACGACCCCAGGGCGGCGAAGAACAGGATGCCGGCGTAGAGCTGCGGCCGGGGGATCCGGAGCAGCTTGGCCCATACCGGCGCGAGCGGCAGGTTGAGGACCAGCAGCAGGACGTTGCCGATCAACAGGCTGGCGAGCAGCGCCCACACCAGCTCGGGCTGATCGGTCATCAGGCTGGGACCGGGCTCGATTCCGTAGCCCTGGAAGGCGGCCAGCATGACGGCTGAGGTCGCCGTCACCGGCAGGCCCAGGGCGAGCAGCGGCACGAAGGTGCCGGCGGCCGAGGCGTTGTTGGCCGCCTCGGGGCCGGCGACGCCCTCGATGGCGCCCCGGCCGAACTCGTCCTGGCCCTTGCGCGAGGCGATCCGCTTCTCGGTGATGTAGGACAGGAACGTCGGGATCTCCGCGCCACCGGCCGGCACCGCGCCGAACGGGAAGCCGAAGGCCGTGCCGCGCAGCCACGGGCCCCAGGACCTCTTGAGGTCCACGCGGCTCATCCACGGGCGACCGACGGGGATCACGTGCGCCGGGTTGCGTCGCAGGTGGGCAGCGACCCAGAGCGCCTCGCCGAGGGCGAAGATGCCGACGGCGACGACGACGACGTCGATCCGGTCCGCGAGCAGCGGCTGGTCGAAGCTGAGCCGGGGCTGACCGGTGTTGAGGTCGAGGCCCACGAGGCCGATGGTGAGCCCGATGAACAGCGCGATGAAGCCGCGCAGCGGCGAGCCGCCGAGCACGCTGGTCACCGAGACGATCGCGAGCACCATGAGCGCGAAGTACGAGGGTGCGCCGATCTCGACCGCCACCGACGCGAGCGCCGGGGCGAAGAAGACGACGAGCAGCGTGCCGATCGTGCCGGCGATGAAGGAGCCGATGGCAGCCGTGGCGAGTGCCTGGGCGGCCTTCCCGGCCCGCGCCATCAGGTTCCCCTCGAGCGCGGTCATCACCGACGCCGACTCGCCCGGGGTGTTGAGCAGGATCGCGGTCGTCGAGCCGCCGTACATGCCGCCGTAGTAGATCCCCGCGAACATGATGAAGGCGGCGACCGGGTCGAGGCCATAGGTCACGGGCAGCAGCAGCGCGACTGCCATGGCCGGGCCGATGCCCGGCAGGACGCCGACGAACGTGCCGAGCAGCACGCCGATGGCGCAGTACATGAGGTTCTCCGGGGTGAGGACGGAGCCGAAGCCGTCCATCAGCAGGCTGAGGTTCTCCATCAGAGCACCCCGTCCAGGATCCCGGCCGGGAGGATGACGCCCAGGCCCTCGTGGAAGAAGTACCAGCTGGCCACGGACAGCACGACGCCGACGATCACGTCGCGCACCAGCGTGCGGCTGCCGAGCGACCAGGCGCAGCCGACGAACAGCAGCGCGCCGCTCACCGCCCAGCCCAGGAACGTGATGGTGAGGACGGTGAAGAGCAGCACGCCGACGAGCTTGAGGACCGTCACCCAGTCGGCCGGGTGCCGCAGGTCGACGTCCTCGCCGCCCTCCGCCTGCGGGGTGTCACCGCGCAGCGTGGCCAGCACGAGCAGCAGGCCGAGCACGACGGTGATCGCGCCGATGACGTAGGGGAAGACGCGCGGCCCGACCGGGTCGCCGAAGCCGACTCGGAGCGTGGTGGCGTCATAGAAGGTGTAGGCGCCGACCACGACCAGCGCGCCGGCCAGGCCGAGCTGCGCGAGGTCGCGGTCGGGACCGGGGGACGTCCGCGGCGACTCCGCGGTGGTGGGGGTGTCGAGTGGTGTGCTCACAGCAGGTCCAGCTCCTCGAGGGTGGTGGCGACGCGCTCGTCCTGCTCCCGGAGGAACTGGGTGAACTCGTCGCCGGTCTTGAACTCGTCGATCCAGCCGTTGTCCTCGAGGGCCTGCTGCCACTCGGGGGTCTCGTGCATCTCCTCGAGCATCCCGATGAGCTCGTCACGCCGCTCGTCGCTGATGCCGGGGGGCGCCCAGACGCCGCGCCAGTTGGTGAAGACCAGGTCGATGCCGGCCTCCGTGAGGGTGGGCGCGTCGCTGATGCCCTCGCCCTTGAGCCGCTCCTCGCCGGACACCGCCAGCAGCCGGAGCTCGCCGGAGGAGAGCTGGCCCTCGAACTCGCCGACGCCGGAGAAGCCGACGTCGATCTTGTTGCCGAGCAGCGCGCTGGTCAGGGGGCCGCCGCCGTCGTACGGGACGTAGCGCACGTCGCGCGGGTCGACGCCCACGGTGCTGGCGAGCTGCATCGGGAACAGGTGGTCGGGCCCTCCGGGTGAGGACCCGCCGCCGACGACGATGGAGGCCGGGTCGTCCTGCCACGCCTGAACGAGGTCGTCGATCGTCTCGTACGGCGAGTCGGCGGGGACGAGGACGCCCTCCTGGTCCTCGATCAGCTGGGCGAGCGGCGTCGCGTCGTCCATCGAGTACGGCGCACCGAACGAGTAGAGCGACCCGACCACGCCGAGGCCGGCGGTCATCAGGGTGCGCTCGTCGCCCTCGGCGTTCATCAGCCGCGTCATCGCGACCGAGCCGCCGGCGCCGATCACGTTGGTGACCTCGAAGGAGCCGCCGGTGATGTCGCCGTTCTCCATGACCGCGACCGCGGCGCGGCCTGTCTGGTCGTAGCCGCCGCCGGGGCTGTTGGGGATGAGCATCGTCAGGTCCCGGCTCTCGTCGCCGCGGGTCACCCCGCAGCCCGTGGCCAGCACCAGCGCGCTGCCGAGCGCCACCGCCGTGGCGATGGCCCGCGTCGTCCTTCGGCGCCTCATGTGCACTCCGATCTCTTGGGGTTCGTGGGGGCGGTTCGCAGGTCCGCCCACCACGATGGTGGAGACTGCGTGTGGTGCTCGTCACGCTTGGGAAAGCAATGGAGGTTGTGGAACTTGTGGTCACGCTCGCGGTGGTGGCCGGCGACGCTCGCCGGGCAGTTCCTGGTGCTGCAGCTGACGGTGCTGCTCGTCGTGGTGGCCGTCGCCAGCATGGTGTCGGTGCAGCAGAGCGACGCCGACTTCCGCGACACGCGAGGCGCCCGGCTGCGCGCCGCGGCGGAGTCGATGGCCAACATCGCGGCCGTCCGTGACCCCTACCTGAACGGCGAGGTAGCGGAACGGCGGGCATCGCTGACGTCGTACACCCAGCGGGTGCGCACCAACGTCCAGGCCAGCGGGGTCTACCTCACCGACCCGGACGGCGTGGTGCTGGTCAGCAGCGACTTCGTGGGGCGCGAGCGCCGCATCGACCTGTCGGGGAGCACCGTCCAGAGGCGTCGCACCTGGACCGGCGACGTCGACGACTTCGGCACCCCGTCGATCGCCGCACAAGTGCCGATCATCGATGACGAGGGCGACCTCGTCGGTATCGCGATGGTGGCCGAGGAGTACCCGACGTGGGCGGAGCGCGCCCGCGGCGTGCTGCCGGACCTGCTCACCTTCGCCGGGCTGGGCCTCGCGCTCGGCGTGGCCGGCTCGTTCCTCCTGTCGCGCCTGATCAGGCGGCGTACGCGCGGCCTCGAGCCGGCGGCCATCGCCGCCCTCGCCGACCAGCGCGAGGCGCTCCTCCACTCGATCCGGGAAGGAGTGGTCGCCGTCGCCGAGGACGGCACCGTGACGGTGCTCAGCGACAGCGCTCGAGAGCTGATCGGCCTCGACGACGACGTGCAGGGCCGGCGCGTGGACGACCTCCGTCTCGATCCCGCCGTCCGGGACCTGCTCGCCGACCACGCCGAGATCCGCGACCACGTCGTGGTCCTGGGGGAGCGGGTCCTGGTCGTCAACCGCAACCCCGTCGTCGAGGGCGGCCGACGCGTCGCGTCGGTGACGACGTTGCGCGACCGCACCGAGCTGCTCGCCCTCCAGAGCGAGCTCAGCGCGCGCGAGTCGATCACCAACACCCTGCGCGCCCAGACCCACGAGTTCCACAACCAGCTGCACACCATCTCCGGCCTGGTCCAGCTCGGGGAGTACGACGAGGTGTCGCGCCTCGTCGGCACCCTGACCCGTCGTCGACGGGAGATCTCGGACGCCGTGACCGCTCACGTCGAGGACCCGGCGGTGGCGGCCCTCCTCATCGCCAAGACCAGCCTCGCCGCCGAGCGCGGGGTCGACCTGGCCATGGCCCCTGACTGCGACCTCCCGCGACTGGATCCCGAGGCCTCGACGGACGTCGGAACCGTGCTGGGCAACCTCGTCGACAACGCGATCGACGCGTCGGTGTCGGTGGGCGGCACGTCCGTCGAGGTCGACCTGCGGCTCGACGACGACGTCGTGCACCTCGCCGTCTCCGACAGCGGACCGGGCGTGCCGCCGGAGCTGGTCGGGCAGATCTTCCGTCGGGGGTGGAGCTCCAAGGCGGCGACCGCAGAGGGCCGGGGTGTCGGGCTGGCGCTGGTGCAGGTGGTCTGCGAGCGTCGGGGTGGCGCCGTGACGGTCCACGCCGGACCGGACGGCGCGGGCGCGGTGTTCGAGGCACGGCTGCCCGGAGTGGGAGCAGGAGTGGAGGCCCGATGACGGGACCGGCCGGAGCAGTCACGGTGCTGGTCGTCGACGACGACTTCATGGTGGCGCGCATCCACACGCAGTTCGTCGAGCGGACCGAGGGTTTCGTCGTCGTCGGGGTCGCCAGCAGCGGCCAGGCCGCGCTCGACGACGTCGCGCGACTGCGGCCCGACCTCCTGCTCCTCGACGTGCACCTGCCCGACATGACGGGCATCGACGTGCTGCGCCGGCTGCGAGCCGCCGGCGACGACGTGGGCGTTCTCGTGGTCACCGCCGCGCGCGAGGCCGACACGGTGCGGGCCGCGGCGTCCGGGGGTGCCGTGCACTACCTCGTCAAGCCGTTCGACTACGAGGACCTGCGCGTGCGCCTCGAGGCGTTCCGCGCCTCGCGGCTCGCACTCTCCGGCGCCGACGCACCGGGCCAGCAGGACATCGACGCCGTCTTCGGCGCGGCGGTCGCGCCGGCTCCCGCCGCGAGCCTGCCCAAGGGCCTGAGCCCCGAGACGGCCGACACGGTGCTCTCGTCCCTGCGCGGGAGCGGTGAGCTGTCGGCGGCCGAGTGCGCCGACGCGGTCGGCATCTCGCGGGTCTCGGCGCGGCGCTACCTCGAGCACTTCGTCGCCCGCGGATCGGCGAGCGTACGACTCCAGTACGGCGGCGCCGGCCGTCCCGAGCGCCGCTACCGCGCGGGTGGCTCCTGAGCCCGGCCACGGCGGTGTCCGTTTTCCGCTGGTGCCGTGTGCTGGGGGGTGACAGGCTCGGGGCATGACGCCGACCGGACACCTCGACACCGACGCGTGCTACCGCGCGGTCCGGAGCCGCGACCGACGCTTCGACGGGGTGTTCTACACGGCGGTCCGCACGACCGGCATCTACTGCCGTCCGTCCTGCCCGGCACGGACCCCCGCCGCCGGCAACGTGAGCTTCCACCCGACCGCGGCCAGCGCGCACGCCGCCGGCTACCGCGCGTGCAAGCGCTGCCTTCCCGACGCGACGCCCGGCAGCCCCGAGTGGGACGTGGCCGCCGATGTCGCGGGCCGCGCGATGCGGCTGATCGCCGACGGGCTCGTGGACCGCGAGGGGGTCGAGGGTCTCGCCCGCCGCATCGGCTACACCCCGCGCCACCTCGGCCGGCTGCTCACCCAGCAGCTCGGCGCCGCGCCCCTCGCGCTGGCGCGGGCCCGGCGTGCGCAGAGTGCGCGGGCCCTCATCGAGGCCACCGACCTCCCGCTGACGGACGTCGCCTTCGCCGCCGGTTTCGCCAGCGTGCGCCAGTTCAACGAGACGATGCGCGAGATCTACGCCGCCTCGCCGAGCGAGCTGCGCGGGAGGCGTACGGGCGCCCCGAGCGCAGGCGCCGTCACCATGCGGCTGCCCGTCCGCACGCCCTTCGCGGGCCGCCGGCTGCTCGACTTCCTCGCCTTCCACCTCGTCCCGGGCGTCGAGGTCGCCGGTCCGGGGTGGTACGCCCGCACCCTCGCCCTGCCCCATGGCGCGGGCACGGTCCGGCTCGGGCTCGGCGACCTCGCCGAGGGCGGCACGGGCTTCGTCACGGCGGAGTTCCACCTCGACGACCTGCGCGACACCGCGGCCGCGAGCGAGCGCGTACGCCGCCTGCTCGACGCCGACTGCGACCCGCGCGCGGTGGACGAGCACCTCGGTGCTGACCCCCTCCTGGGGGCGCTCGTCCGCGCCACGCCGGGACTTCGTGTGCCGGGGCAGGTCGACGGTGACGAGACCGCGATCCGCACGGTCATCGGCCAGCAGGTCAGCGTCTCCGGCGCCCGCACCGTGGCCGGTCGCGTCGTGGCGGAGCACGGCACGGCGGTCTCGACGACCGTGCCGGGCCTGACCCACCTGTTCCCCGGCGCCGCGACGCTCGCGACCCTCGACCCGGTCACGCTGCCGATGCCGCGCGCCCGGGGCCGTGCCCTCGTCGGGCTCGCCGCGGCCCTGGCGGACGGCCGGGTCCTGCTCGACCGCGGCCCCGACCGCGACGACGTACGCCGCGCCCTGCTCGAGCTCCCCGGGATCGGGCCCTGGACGGCCGACTACGTGGCGATGCGCGCGCTCGGGCACCCCGACGTCTTCCTGCCGACCGACCTCGGGGTGCGCCGGGTCCTGGCCGACCTCGGCGGCAGCGCGGACCCCGTGGCCTGGCGTCCGTGGCGCTCCTACGCCCTGATGCACCTGTGGAACACCCTGATGCCCGACTCCGCTTCGCCCACCCCGACCGAGGAGAACTGAGATGTGGACCCTGATGCCCTCGCCCGTCGGCGACCTGCGCATCGTCGAGCGGGACGGCTCGATCGTGGCGATCGAGTTCTCCCCGTTCCTGCCTCCGGCCGACGGCCGTCCGCTCGGTGCGCGGTCCGACGACGAGCCCGTGCTCGCAGAGGCCGTACGCCAGCTCACGGCGTACTTCGACCGCGAGCTCACCGCCTTCGACCTCCCGCTCGCGCCCACCGGCACCGACTTCCAGCGTCGGGTGTGGGAGCAGCTGGAGAAGATCGCCTATGGCGAGACCGCGTCCTACGGCGAGATCGCCGGCCGGCTCGGGATGACCAACGCCGCCTCGCGGGCCGTGGGCCTGGCCAACGGTCGCAACCCCATCCCGATCGTCGTGCCGTGCCACCGCGTCATCGGCGCCAACGGCACCCTCACCGGGTACGCCGGCGGGATCGAGCGCAAGCAGCAGCTGCTCGAGTTGGAGCAGGACGCGCTCTTCTAGGGCTGGTCGGGGCGCAGCCCACTGTCCGGACGGTGCGTCGTCCCGCCGATGGCTGCGCCGACCCCGGCAGGCAGGAGGACCAGGCCGGCGGTCCACACGGCGAGGAAGGCGTCGAACCGCAGACGCTCGACGAGGCCCATGCTGTCGTCGGCCTCGGCCACTGCCAGGCCGATCAGCCAGAGCGCCCCGAAGGCGAGGGCCACGATCGCCCAGGTCGCCGTGGTCGCGGCCGCACCCCGGCGGCGACCGTCGACGTACGCCCAGCCGAAGCTCACGGGCACCACGCCGCCGAACGCGATCAGGCCCGCACCGATGTTGGCGCCGCCGCCGTCGTCGGGGAAGACGAAGGGCAGGGAGGCGTAGTAGCCGGCCAGCGCGGCGCCCATCACGGCGAGGCGTACGACGACACGGACGAGGGTGGCGATGGCGTGGTGTCCCATGTCGCCAGCCTGCGCCTCGTGGGGTCTGACGCGACACCGCCGGCGTACTCAGGCAGGCGACCACTGGGGGTCGCGACCCGAGCGAGCCAGCAGGTGGTCGACGAGGGGAGCGGTGGGACCGACGGTCCTCGACGGTCCGAAGAGCCCCGGCGTGCCGCCTTCGTCGAAGGTCGAGACGAACGCCATGCACGCCGGCGCGGGTCGTCCCATCCCACGCCTCCGGGTTGCGCCAGGCCGCGGCGAGTGCGGGGACCCGCTGTCCGAGAGCTTCGCGCCACCCGGGCTCGACGTCCGGCCAGCCGCCGTCACTGGCGGCGGCCGACTGCGGTCGAGTGCCGTCTCTCGTTGCGAGGTGCCGCCACCCCGGCGCGGCTCGAGCAGGACTACTCCGAGGCAGCCCGGCGCAGCGACTCCGAGAGCCGGTCGGCGGCGGCGAGCACCGCGGGCGCGTGCATCCGGCCGGGCTGGCGCGAGAGCCGCTCGAGGGGCCCGGAGACGGACACGGCGGCGATGACCTTGCCGCCGGGGGAGCGGACCGGGGCCGAGACCGAGGCGACGCCCTGCTCGCGCTCGCCGACCGACTGCGACCAGCCGCGACGGCGGATGCCGGACAGCGCCGTCGCGGAGAAGGCGGCGTTCTGGAGACCACGGTGCATGCGCTCCGGGTCCTCCCAGGCCAGCAGGATCTGGGCGGCCGAGCCGGCGTTCATCGTGAGCTGGGAGCCGACCGGGATCGTGTCGCGCAGGCCCGAGGGGCGCTCGGCGGCGGCCACGCAGACGCGGTGCTCGCCCTGGCGTCGCCAGAGCTGAGCGGACTCACCGGTGATGTCGCGCAGGCGCGCCAGGACCGGTCCGGCGGCCGCCAGCAGGCGGTCCTCGCCTGCCGCGGCGGACAGCTCCGCGAGGCGCGGACCCAGCACGAAGCGACCCTGCATGTCACGGGCCACGAGGCGGTGGTGCTCGAGCGCGACGGCGAGGCGGTGCGCGGTCGGTCGGGCCAGCCCGGTGCCGGCGACGAGCCCGGCCAGGGTGGCCGGTCCGGCCTCGAGGGCCGCGAGCACGAGGGCGGCCTTGTCCAGCACGCCGACACCAGATCCGTTGTCCATATGCCGATATTCTCATCTCAGAGAGTGGGATGCAAGATGTAGCGTCGTCCCACCGCAATGCAGCAGAAGGAGTGTGTGTCATGGGCAAGACCCTGTCCGAGAAGGTCTGGGACGAGCACGTCGTCCGGAGCGCCCCCGGAGAGCCCGACCTGCTCTACATCGACCTCCACCTCCTCCACGAGGTGACCTCGCCGCAGGCCTTCGACGGCCTGCGCCTCGCCAACCGTACGGTGCGCCGCCCCGACCTGACGCTGGCCACCGAGGACCACAACGTGCCCACGGTCGACTGGGACAAGCCGATCGCCGACCCGGTGAGCCGCACCCAGGTCGAGACGCTGCGCAAGAACTGCGCCGACTTCGGCGTGCGGCTGCACCCGCTCGGCGACGTCGAGCAGGGGATCGTGCACGTCGTCGGTCCGCAGCTCGGCCTCACCCAGCCGGGGATGACCATCGTGTGCGGCGACTCGCACACGTCCACGCACGGCGCCTTCGGCGCGATCGCCTTCGGCATCGGCACCTCCGAGGTCGAGCACGTCCTCGCCACGCAGACGCTGACCCAGGCCAGGCCCAAGACCATGGCGGTCACCGTCAACGGCAGCCTGCCCGAGGGCGTCACGGCGAAGGACCTCGTCCTCACCCTCATCACCCACACCGGCACCGGGGGCGGCCAGGGCTACATCGTCGAGTACCGCGGCCAGGCCATCGAGGAGCTCTCGATGGAGGGCCGGATGACGGTGTGCAACATGTCGATCGAGTGGGGCGCCAAGGCCGGCCTCATCGCGCCCGACCAGACGACCTTCGACTACATCGAGGGCAAGCCCGAGGCTCCCACGGGCGCCGACTGGGACGCCGCCGTCGCGCACTGGAAGACCCTGCGCACCGACGACGACGCGGTCTTCGATCGTGAGATCGAGCTCGACGCGTCCACCATGACGCCGTTCGTCACGTGGGGCACGAACCCCGGCCAGGGTGCGCCGCTGGGTGCCTCGGTGCCGAGCCCCGACGACTTCGACGAGCCCAACGACAAGATCGCGACCGAGAAGGCCCTCCAGTACATGGGTCTCCGGGCCGGCACCCCGCTGCGCGAGGTCGAGGTCGACACCGTCTTCGTCGGCTCCTGCACCAACGGCCGCATCGAGGACCTGCGCCTGGCCGCCTCCATCCTCGAGGGTCGTACGGTCGCCGCCGGCACCCGCCTGCTCGTGGTGCCCGGCTCGGTGCGCGTACGCCTCCAGGCCGAGGCGGAGGGCCTGGACAAGGTGTTCATCGCCGCCGGCGCCGAGTGGCGCGGCGCGGGGTGCTCGATGTGCCTGGGCATGAACCCCGACCAGCTTGCGCCCGGCGAGCGCAGCGCATCGACGTCGAACCGCAACTTCGAGGGCCGGCAGGGCAAGGGCGGTCGTACGCACCTCGTGTCCGTCCCGGTCGCCGCCGCCACCGCGGTGCGCGGCACCCTCTCGTCCCCTGCCGATCTTCCCCCCATCGCTGGTTGAGGAAGTCGCGCAGCGACTGTCTCGAAACCCGTTCTGAACCAGGAGCTCCTGATGGACAAGTTCACCACCCACACCGGAGTCGGCGTACCGCTCAAGCGCAGCAACGTCGACACCGACCAGATCATCCCCGCCGTCTACCTCAAGCGCGTGACGCGCACCGGCTTCGAGGACGGACTCTTCGCCGCTTGGCGCAACGACCCCGACTTCGTGCTCAACAACCCCACCTACGCCAGCGGTTCCGTGCTGGTCGCGGGTCCTGACTTCGGCACCGGCAGCTCGCGCGAGCACGCCGTGTGGGCGCTGCAGAACTACGGCTTCAGGGTCGTCATCTCCTCCCGGTTCGCCGACATCTTCCGGGGGAACTCCGGCAAGGCCGGGCTGCTCGCGGCGCAGGTCGACGAGAAGGTCGTGCAGCGGCTGTGGGACTGGCTCGAGGACAACCCGGGCGGCGAGATCACCGTCGACCTGGAGAGCCGCACGCTCCGCGCCGGCGCCGGCGAGGACGCCGTCGAGGACTCCTTCGACATCGACGACTACACCCGCTGGCGCCTGCTGGAGGGGCTCGACGACATCGGGATCACCCTCGGCCACGACGACGTGATCACGGAGTTCGAGGCGAGTCGTGCGGGCTGGAAGCCCGTCACTGCTTGAAAAAACCCCTACGAACAAGGGCGATGGTGATTGTCCTCACCCTTCCTTGTGCCTAGCGTGCCTTGCAGGGTCGAGCACGAGCTCGGCATCCGAGGTTCATTGGGAAGGGAAGCTAGTGAACAAGTCAGAGCTCATCGACGCGCTCGCCGCGCGTTACGAGGGGAACCGCAAGCAGGCGGCCCATGCACTGGAGTCGGTGCTCGACACCATCACCCGCGAGGTCGCCAAGGGCGAGAAGGTCGCGATCACGGGCTTCGGCTCCTTCGAGAAGGCCGTCCGCAACGCGCGCTGGGTGCGCAACCCCCAGACCGGGGAGCGGATGAAGTCGAAGAAGAAGGCCGTGCCGAAGTTCTCCGCGGGCAAGGAGCTCAAGGACGTCATCTCCGGCGCGAAGAAGCTCCCGCGGCTGACCGCGGCCACCATGCCCAAGCCGCCGGGCGTACGCGCCGCGGCCGCTGCCGTCGCCGGCGCCACCGGCAAGAAGGCGGCCCCGGCGAAGTCGACGGCGTCGAAGTCCGCCGCCCCGGCGAAGAAGACGACTGCCAAGAAGGCCGCTCCGGCCAAGAAGGCGGCCCCCGCGAAGAAGACCGCCGCCAAGAAGTCGTCGGCCACGAAGACGACGACTGCCAAGGCTCCGGCCAAGAAGACCACCGCCAAGAAGACGACGCCGGCCAGCACCGCCAAGAAGACCACGACCAAGAAGGCCGCACCGGCCAAGAAGACCGCTGCCAAGAAGGCACCCGCAAAGAAGGCGCCGGCCAAGAAGGCCGCCAAGAAGTCCTGAGCCGCAGGCTCGGGCTCGGCGCGAGGGCGGGTCACCCCAACGGGGTGACCCGCCCTTCGCATGCCCGCGAGGTGTGCGGACCGACGCCGGCGGCCAGCGCCTCGCCGAGGTCGGCGAGGTCGTCGACGTCCGTACGCACGCTGGTGGCGGAGGTGCCCGCCTCGACGGCGCCCGTGCTGCGATGACGCGCCGCCGACTCCGCGCCGAACCGAGGGTCGAAGTGTGCGGCCGGCGCGGCGTACAGGGTCGTCCCGCTCCCGGCGCGGTCGGGCACGAACGCGGAGCGGCCGGCAGCGACGTGCCCGGCGACCTCGCGGAGCACAGCGGCGAGCTCCACCGGACGGAGCCGCGGCAGGTCGGCGCACAGGGCGACCGGCACCGCGCCCGGCCAGCGACGCACGACCTCGGCCACGGCCTGGACGAGGGTCGCGTTGAGGTTCTCGCTGGTCCCGTCGGGCATCACCTCGCAGCCGAGCGCGCGCATCGAGGACGCCAGGCGGAAGTCGTCGGTGACGACCAGGACGGCCTCCACGCCGGGCGTCGACGCGGCTGCCTGTGCGGTGTCGAGCGCGAACGCCTCGGCCACGTCACGGCGCACCTCGTCGCTCAGCCCGCCCAGCCGGGACTTGCCGACGGCAGGCGGCTTGACGGGGATGACGACCACGCACCGGGTCGCGACGGACGAGGCCTGCAGCGGAGTGGACATCGCGACGATTCTCCCATCCCGGACCAGCGTGCCGGTGGGGTCCGCGGACCGGGGTGACCGAGTAGCCTGCTCGCGACGCAGGGAGCGTCCGGGCACTGCCCGCGGAGATCTGGTCGGGAGGGGAGTCGGTGCGCGTCAGGAAGCTGGAGCAGCCACGCGGCTGGGCGATGACGGTGGCGGCGGCCATCCTCAAGCCCACCTTGCTCGCGGCCACGTCCCGCACCTGGATCGACGGCGAGAAGATCCCCGCCACCGGTGGGTGCATCGTCGTGATCAACCACATCTCCCACGTCGACCCGCTGTTGTCGGCGCACTTCGTCTACGACCACGGCCGGCTCCCGCGCTACCTCGCGAAGTCGGGGCTGTTCACCAACAAGGCTCTCAGCGGTTTCCTGACCTCCGCCGGACAGATCCCCGTCGAGCGGCTGAGCCGCAACGCGATCGGTGCGTACGACGCGGCGGTGCGCGCGATCGGCGAGGGGGAGTGCATCGTGATCTATCCCGAGGGCACCCTGACCCGCGACCCGGACCTCTGGCCGATGAAGGGCAAGACCGGTGCCGCCCGGATCGCCCTCGCCACGGGCTGCCCGGTGATCCCGGTCGGACAGTGGGGTGCGCACGAGGTGCTGCCGCCCTACACCAAGCGGCCGCACCTGGTCCCGCGAAAGGACATCGTGATGAAGGCGGGCGACCCGGTGCCGCTCGACGACCTCCTCGCCCTGCCGCAGTCGGCGGAGACCACCGCGAGGGCCACCGAGCGGATCATGTCGGCCATCACCGCTCTCGTCGCCGACATCCGCGACGAGCCGGCGCCGGATCGGCGCTACGACCCGCGCGCCAGTGGGGTTCGCGAGATCGGCAACCCCTACGACGAGCCCCACCGAACGAAGAGGAAGCGCAGCCGATGACCAAGATCGCAGTGTTCAGTGCCGGATCGTGGGGCACCGCGTTCTCGCTCGTGCTCGCCGACGCAGGCAACGACGTGTCGCTGTGGGCCCGACGCGACGAGGTCGTGGAGGCGATCAACGAGCGCCGGGAGAACACCGACTACCTCCCCGGCATCGAGCTGCCGCCGTCGATCACCGCGTCCACCGACGCCGAGAAGGTCGCCGCCGACGCCGACGTCGTCGTGCTCACCGTGCCGTCGCAGAGCCTGCGCGAGAACCTCACCGCGTGGGCCCCGGTCCTGCCGGAGAAGGCGACGCTGGTGTCGCTGATGAAGGGTGTCGAGCTCGGCTCGCTGATGCGGATGAGCGAGGTGATCCAGGAGGTCACCGATGCCTCCGCGGACCGCATCGCCGTGGTCAGCGGGCCCAACCTCGCGCGTGAGATCGCGCGCCGTGAGCCGGCCGCCTCGGTCGTCGCCTGCCTCGACGAGGAGCGCGCCAAGCACATCCAGGCCATCACCCACGGGCCGTCGTGGCGGCCCTACACGTCGGTGGACGTGCTCGGCTGCGAGATCGGCGGGGCCTACAAGAACGTCGTCGGCCTCGCTGTCGGCATGGCCGTCGGGCTGGGCTTCGGCGACAACACGACGGCCTCGGTCATCACCCGCGGCCTCGCCGAGACCGCACGCCTGGCGACCGCGCAGGGCGCGAACCCGCTGACCCTGATGGGGCTCGCCGGCCTCGGCGACCTGGTCGCCACCTGCTCCTCCCCGCTCTCGCGCAACCGCACGTTCGGCGAGCGTCTCGGCCAGGGCATGACCACCGAGGAGATCTACGCCTCGACCCGCCAGGTCGCCGAGGGTGCGAAGTCCTGCAAGTCCCTGCTCGAGCTCGCCCGCCGTACGGGCGTCGACGCGCCGATCGCCGAGGCGGTCGACGCCGTGGTCGACGGCAAGATGACCGCGCTCGACATGATGAACTCCTTCATCGCCCGCGACACCAAGGCCGAGATGGGATAGGCCTGCCGCTGGTTGAGCAGGTCGCGCAGCGACGGTGTCGAAACCGAGGCTGCTTGTCCGGCTGACCGGATGTCGACGCGCTCGTGCGACTTCGTTCCTCAGTCGCGTCGCTTGCTCAATCTGGCTTCGCCACGCCCCGACCTCGTGCCTCGGTCGTGACTGCTCAGCCCACGCACCCGTCGAGTGCCGCCCTGAGGTCCTCCCAGAGGTCCTCGACGTCCTCGATGCCCACGGACAGCCGGACGAGCCCGTCGGGGATGGTCGCGGCCTCGGCCTTCCACCGGCGTCGGCGCTCGAGGCTCGACTCCACGCCGCCGAGGGAGGTGGCGTGGATCCAGAGCCGGGTCTTGCGGCTGAGCAGGTCGGCGGCCATCTCGCCCTGGGCGAGCACGATGCTGATGATCGCGCCGAAGCCGGGATAGCGCACCTCGGACAGCGCCGGGTGCTCGCCGAGCCGGCGTACGAGCTCCTGGGCGTTGGCCTGCGCGCGCTCGACGCGCAGGTGGAGCGTGCGCAGGCCGCGCAGGGTCAGCCACGCCTCGAACGGGCCGGGGATCGCGCCGACGAGGTCGCGGCGTCCCTTGAGCACGGACCACAGCTCGTCGTCGCGGGTGACGATGGCACCCATCTGCACGTCGGAGTGTCCGGCGAGGTACTTGGTCGCCGAGTGCACGACCAGGTCCACGTCGTCCTCGAGAGGACGCTGCAGCAGGGGAGTGGCGAAGGTGTTGTCGACGACGACGTACGCGCCGGCCTCGTGCGCGGCTGCCGTGATGGTGGGGATGTCGGCGACCTCCAGCGCGGGGTTGGTCGGCGACTCCAGCCACACCAGCGCCGCGCCGTCGCACGCCTTGACGACGGCCTCGGTGTCGGTGATGTCGACCATCTCGGCCGTCAGCCGTCCGCGGGACTCGAGGTCGGCGAGCTGCATGATCGTGCCGGTGTAGGCGTGCTTCGGCACCACGACCCGGCCCTCCTTGCCGACGAGGTCGAGGACGGTGGCGACGGCCGCGAGCCCCGAGGCGAAGGTCAGGCAGCGACCGCCCTCGAGGGCGCCGAGCGCGTCCTCCAGCGCCGTCCACGTGGGGTTGCCGTAGCGGCCGTACTCCACCTCACCACCGGCGACGTAGGTCGCGGCCATCGTGATCGGGGTGTTGAGCGGCGCGTCGGGCGTCTTGTCCGGTCGACCGGCGGTGACGGCGAGGGTGCCGGGTCGGAGCTGCGGGTCGGGAGCCATGGGCGCCAGCGTAGGTGGATAGGGTCGTGCCGATGAACGACACCTCCCCTGACAGGACCGCCGACGCCCACGGACGCAAGCCCCGCGTCGCCGTGGTGTTCGGTGGCCGCTCCTCCGAGCACGGCATCTCGTGCGTCACCGCGGGGAGCGTGCTGGCCGCGATCGACCGCGAGGCGTACGACGTGGTGCCGGTCGGCATCGCCACCGACGGCCGCTGGGTGCTCGAGGCCGACGAGCCCGGCCGGCTCGCCATCCGCGGCAACGACCTGCCCGAGGTCGACGCCGACCGCTCGCCCGTCGCCCTGATGGGCGCGACCACCGGCACCGACCTCGTGGTCACCGAGCCCGCGAGCGTCCCGTCGGTCATCGGCGAGGTCGACGTGGTCTTCCCGCTGCTCCACGGGCCGTGGGGCGAGGACGGCACGCTGCAGGGAATGTTGGAGATGGCGGGCGTGCGCTACGTCGGCTCTGGCGTCCTGGCCTCGGCGGTCGGCATGGACAAGGCCTTCATGAAGGTCGTCCTCCAGGCCGCCGGCCTGCCGGTCACGCCCGGCATGGTCGTCACCCGCGCCGAGCTCGAGCAGGACCCGGTCGGCGTGCGCGCGCGGGTCGAGGAGCTCGGCTTCCCGGTCTTCGCCAAGCCCGCGCGCGCCGGCTCGAGCATGGGCATCAGCAAGGTCCACGACGCCTCCGAGGTCCAGGACGCGCTCGAGGAGGCCTTCCGTCACGACCCCAAGGTGCTCGTCGAGCAGTCGATGGAGGGTGCGCGCGAGGTCGAGTGCGGCGTCCTCGGCACCCTCGAGGGTCCGCCCGAGACGTCCCGCCCCGGCGAGGTCCGCACCGGCGGTGACCACGAGTTCTACGACTTCGAGGCCAAGTACCTCGCCGACCAGCACACCGAGATCGACATCCCCGCCGACATCCCCGCCGACGTCGAGCAGCAGCTCCGGGCGATGGCGGTGCGCGCCTTCGAGGCGCTCTCGTGCGAGGGCCTGGCCCGCGTCGACTTCTTCGTCATGCCCGACGGGTCCCTCGTCATCAACGAGCTCAACACGATGCCCGGCTTCACCCCCACGTCGATGTACCCCCAGCTCTGGGCGGCTACCGGGATGAGCTACCCCGAGCTCGTCGACCGGCTCGTGCAGCTGGCGCTGCGCCGCGACACGGGCCTGCGCTGAACGGTCTCCGCTACAGGCACGACAGCCCCTCGCCGAGGTGCTCCTCCAGCACCGGTGCGAGCTCGGCGAGGGCGCGGTCGATGCCCTCGGTGCGGTGCTCGGCGGGCACCAGCACCTCGACGAAGGGCGTACGGCTGAGCGCGACGGGCGTGGCGTCCTCGGCCGGGTCGGTGAGCTGGTCGTCGGGGACGTACCAGCCGACGCCCTCGATGACGCTGCACTCGGCGGTGGGCTCGTAGTCCTCCGGCTCCGGGACCCCGCAGGTGAGGACGTACGACGCCCGTCCGCCCCAGGCGGCGCCCAGCGCGTCCGCCGGCTCGACGCCCACCCGGTCCTTCCCGGCGAGCGTGCCCGGCAGGTCGGCGACCAGGGCCTCGCACGCGGCACGATCGGCGTCGGAGAGGTCGTGGTCGTCGATGGTGATGGTGCTGCTGCACCCTGCCAGCACCAGGCAGGCGGCAGCCGACGCGACGACGCCCCGGCTCCACGAGGAGCCGAGGCGTCGTGCGGGCGGCACTGCGGACAGGCCTGGGATCAGATGTGGACGACCGGGCACGTCAGCGTGCGGGTGATGCCGTCGAGGTTCTGCACCTTGGAGACGACGAGCTTGCCGAGCTCGTCGACGTTCTTGGCCTCGGCGCGGACGATCACGTCGTAGGGACCGGTCACGTCCTCGGCGAGGGTGACGCCGTTGACCTGGGCGATGGCCTTGGCCACCTCGGCGGCCTTGCCGACGTCGGTCTGGATCAGGATGTAGGCCTGGACGACCATCGTGGACTCCTCGGTCTCGTTCAACGGGTGTGACCGGCACAACCTACCGCGCCACGCGGGCGGGCCGACAGGGGATGGGTGCCTGTGGTCACGGTCCCCGTCTGGTGGGATGGGGACATGGCACTCGACGCGGACGCAACCCTCGGCGATGCAGGCGAGTTCGGGCTGATCGCGGAGCTGGTGGAGATCTTCGAGGGGGACGACCACGTGCTCGTCGGCCCCGGTGACGACGCCGCCGTCCTGCGCATCAAGCACGGCCACGTCGTCGTCTCCACCGACCTCATGGTCGAGGGTCGCCACTTCCGTCGCGACTGGGCCAGTGCCGCCGACGTCGGCCACCGGGCGGCCGCCCAGAACCTCTCCGACATCAACGCGATGGGCGGCACGGCGCGCCACCTCACGATCGGCCTGGCCGCGCCCGCGGACCTCCCGGTCGCGTGGGCGCTCGACTTCGCCCGCGGGTTCGCCGAGGAGTGCGCGAGCCTCGGTGCCACCGTCGTCGGCGGCGACGTCACGCGCGCCGACGAGATCGTCATCGCCGTGACGGTGCTCGGCCAGTGCTTCCAGTCACCCGTGCTCCGCTCGGGTGCGCGGCCCGGCGACGTGCTCGCGCTCACCGGGCGGCAGGGCTGGGCGGCCGGAGGGCTGGCGGTCCTGGGCCGGGGCTTCCGCTCCCCGCGGGTGCTCGTCGAGGCGTACCGCCGTCCGGAGCCCCCGTACGCCGCGGGCAAGCAGGCGGCCGAGGCCGGCGCGACCGCGCTCATCGACGTCTCCGACGGGCTCCTCGCTGAGGCCGGGCACCTCGCGGAGGCGAGCGGCGTCGCGATCGACGTGCGCACGGGTGCCTTCGAGGTCCCCGAGCCGCTGCAGGCCGTCGGCGCCGCCCTCGGCGCCGACCCCCTCCAGTTCATCCTCGGCGGGGGAGACGACCACGCGCTGCTGGCGACCTTCCCCGACCTCGCGTCGGTGCCGTCCGGGTGGCACGTCGTCGGCGAGGTGGCCGAGGGCGAGGGCGTCACGGTCGACGGCGGGGCCTACGAGGGCCCCACCGGCTGGACCCACTTCTGAGGCCGGTCCCGCGGGACCTGATGGGGAAGTCCGACACCTGAAGGGGTTTGTACGGGCCTCCAGGTGAGCGACTCCCCGCTCGAGCGGGGACTCTGCGATGGGGCGTCGCCCACGAAACGACGAAGCCCCCGCCGCATCAGCGACGGGGGGCTCTCGTACGAGGTCTGGGTCAGGTCAGCGGGAGACCTTGCCGGCCTTGAGGCAGCCGGTGCAGACGTTGAGGCGCTTGGGCGTGCCGTTCACGGTCGCCCGGACGCGCTGGATGTTGGGGTTGAAGCGACGCTTCGTGATCTTGCGCGACCAGGGACGGTTGTTTCCGAAGCCCGGCTTCTTGGCGCAGATGTCGCAGACGGCAGCCACCGTGCACTCCGATCCGTTCGAGGTTGATAGATGTTCGAGAGGCCAGCACGCCGCAGGAAGCGGCACGAGGCAACCGGGCAACAGTAGCCGAGGACCCGCGCTGGGATGAAATCGAAGCCGCGTCGAGTCAGACCGGTCGGTGCAGGGCACTACCCTGTGGCGCGCACCACATCGTACGACCGCAGCGCACGACAGATGGCACACACCGGGAGAGCACCGACGCAATGGAGCACGTCACCCACGGCATCACGCTGGACGGCGTCGCGCGCTTCGTCGAGATCGCGACCGACGCCCTGTCCTCGGCCCGCGAGGAGATCGACGCGCTCAACGTCTACCCGGTGCCCGACGGAGACACCGGCACCAACATGTTCCTCACCGTGTCCGCCGCCCGCGACGCGCTGCGCGAGGCCCGCACGGCAGACCCCGACCTGTCGCTCGGCGACGGCATGGCGGTGCTGGCGCGCGCCGCGCTGATGGGTGCCCGGGGCAACTCGGGCGTGATCCTGAGCCAGATGCTGCGCGCCTACGTCCGCCACCTCGCCGGCGCCGCGATCGAGGACCGGCCGGCCGAGACCATCGCCGCGGCGATGGCGGAGGCCACCGAGGCGAGCTATGCGGCGGTCGGCACGCCCGTCGAGGGCACCATGCTCACCGTGTCGCGGGCCGCGTCCGACGCGGCCCTCGAGGCGGCCGGTCGCGGGGTCCGCACCCGCGACGTCTTCACGGCGGCTGCGGCGGCCGCCCGCGCGGCGCTCGCACGTACGCCCGAGCAGCTCGAGGTGCTGGCCCAGGCGGGCGTGGTCGACGCCGGCGGTCGCGGGCTCTGCGTGGTGCTCGACGCCGTCGAGACCACGGCCACCGGACGTCGACCGACCCCGTGGTCGCCCCCGATCGGCACCCACCAGATCCCCGTGGCCGCGGCGGTGCCGAGCGACGACCTCACCCCGGACGGTCCGGGCTACGAGGTGATGTACCTCCTCGACGCCGGCTCCGACGGCGAGGACGAGGCGATCGCCACGCTCCGCGACACCCTCGCCGGCCTCGGCGACAGCCTCGTGGTGGTCGGCGGCGACGGCCTGTGGAACGTCCACGTCCACGTCGACGACGTCGGAGCCGCGATCGAGGCCGGCATCGTGGCGGGCCGCCCGCACCGCATCCGGGTGACGCACTTCGCCGAGCAGGTCGCCGCGAGCCGGCAGCGGGCCTCGACCCGGAGCGGTCGCCGAGTGGTCGCCGTCGCGGCCGGCCCCGGCCTGACCGCGCTGTTCGAGTCGGCGGGCGCCGTCGTCGTGCCGGGCGGCCCGGGCCAGCGCCCCTCGACCGGTCAGCTCCTCGAGGCCATCACGGCGTGCGGCGCCGCCGAGGTGGTGGTGCTGCCCAACGACGGTGACACGATCCGCGCGGCCGAGATCGCCGCAGGCACCGCCGAGGCGGAGCTCGACGTCTCGGTCGAGGTCATCCCCACCCAGGCCCAGGTGCAGGGACTGGCCGCGATCTCGGTGCACGAGCCCGGCCGCGCCTTCGACGCCGACGTCCGCGAGATGACCGCCACCGCACGCCATGCCCGCCACGGAGCGGTGACGGTCGCCGCCCGCCGTGCCATCACGATGGCCGGTCCGTGCGAGCCCGGCGACGCGCTCGGCGTCGTCGCCGGGGACTTCGCGGTGGTGGGGTCCGACCTCGACGTCGTCGCCACCGACGTCCTCGAGCGGCTGCTCGCCGGCGGCGGGGAGCTCGTGACCATCGTGTCCGGCGAGGGCGGGGCCGAGCTCGCCGACCGCCTCGCGGCGCACGTCGAGGAGCGCCACCCCACGGTGGACGTCGCCGTCCACGAGGGCGGCCAGCCGCGCTACCCGCTGCTGGTCAGCGTGGAGTGAGCGGCTAGGAAGTCACCATGGTCGCGATCACGCCGGACAGCCCGATCGGGGCGGTCTTCGGCAACCACCACAAGAAGCGCAAGCTCGCCGAGGATGGCCTCGGTCTGGCCACCGTCGGCGACCTGCTGCGCCACTTCCCGCGTCGCTACGTCGCCGCCACCGAGCTGTCCGAGGTCGCCACGCCGACCGTGGGGGAGCAGCTGACGATCGTCGGCGAGGTGCGCTCGTGCGAGAGCGCCTCCTTCTTCAGCGGCAACCGCCGCCAGTTCCGCACGACCGTGCGGCTGCGCACCGACGGACCCGACTTCTCCGTCACCCTGTTCAGCCCCTACCAGAGCCTCGCCGACAAGCACGAGGCCGAGTTCCGGCCGGGCTGCCGCGCCATCTTCACGGGCAAGGCCAAGCAGTTCCGGGGCAGCTGGCAGCTCGAGCAGCCCCACGGGTTCGCGCTCGACGGCCCGGAGGCCGCCACGCTCAGCAAGCTCATGCCGGTCTACCCGCTCACCGCGAAGCTCTACACCTGGGACATCCAGAAGGTCGTCACCGCCGCCCTCGAGCTGGTCACCGGGGTACCTGACGTCCTCACCCCCGAGCTCCGGGAGCGGTTCGAGGTGCTCGACGTCATGCAGGCGCTGCGCTGGATCCACGCCCCCGACGAGTGGAGCCAGCTCGGCGCGGCGCAGAAGCGCTTCCGGTTCGAGGAGGCGCTGGTGCTGCAGCTGGTGCTCGCCCGCCGTCGCGCCGCCCACCGTGCCCAGGGCGCCCGGGCGCGCGTACGCCGCGACGACGGCCTGCTCGCGGCGTTCGACGCGCGGCTGCCGTTCGAGCTCACCCGCGGCCAGCGCGAGATCGGCGACCTGGTCGCCGACGAGCTCGGCCGCGACCACCCGATGAACCGCCTCCTCCAGGGCGAGGTCGGCTCCGGCAAGACCCTCGTCGCCCTGCGGGCCATGCTCCAGGTGGTCGACGCCGGGGGCCAGGCCGCGCTGCTCGCCCCCACCGAGGTCCTCGCCCAGCAGCACCACCGGTCCATCTCCGCGATGCTGGGCGACCTCGCGCAGGGCGGCATGCTCGGTGGCGACGCGCACGCGACCCAGGTCGTGCTCCTGACCGGGTCGATGGGCAAGGCCGCCCGCCAGGAGGCGATGCTCCGGCTCGTCACCGGCGAGGCCGGCATCGTCGTCGGCA
Source organism: Nocardioides eburneiflavus (assembly GCF_004785795.1). Taxonomy (NCBI): domain Bacteria; kingdom Bacillati; phylum Actinomycetota; class Actinomycetes; order Propionibacteriales; family Nocardioidaceae; genus Nocardioides; species Nocardioides eburneiflavus. The sequence goes on along the minus strand of NZ_SRRO01000001.1, from coordinate 4,651,033 downwards.
CCCACGCGCTGCTCGAGGACAGGGTCGAGCTCGCCGACCTCGGGCTCGTCGTCGTCGACGAGCAGCACCGCTTCGGCGTGGAGCAGCGCGCTGCCCTGACCGACAAGGCCGGCAGCCCGCCGCACGTCCTCGTGATGACCGCGACCCCGATCCCGCGCACGGTCGCGATGACCGTCTTCGGCGACCTCGAGACGTCCGTGCTCGCCGAGCTCCCGGCCGGTCGGGCGCCGATCCAGACCAACGTCGTCCCTCTCGCCGACCAGCCGACCTGGATCGACCGGGTGTGGCAGCGGGTTCGCGAGGAGGTCGCGAAGGGACACCAGGTCTACGTCGTGTGCCCCCGCATCTCCGGCGACGCGCAGGAGGAGGGCGAGAGCGACCAGCTCGACCTCGACGACGAGGGCAGGGAGATCGCGCCCAGGCGGTCCCTCGCTGCGGTCGAGGAGGTCCACGCCGAGCTCTCGTCGGGTCCGCTCGCCGGGCTGCGCACCGCCGTGCTGCACGGCCGGATGCCGCCCGACGACAAGGACCGCACGATGCGGGCCTTCGCCGGGGGCGACATCGACGTGCTCGTCGCCACCACCGTCATCGAGGTCGGTGTCGACGTGCACAACGCGACCACGATGGTGCTGCTCGACGCGGACCGGTTCGGAGTCTCCCAGCTCCACCAGCTGCGCGGTCGTGTGGGCCGTGGCGGGCTCCCCGGCCTGTGCCTGCTGGTCTCCCACGCGGAGCTCGGCTCCCCGGCGCGCGACCGGCTCGACGCGGTCGCCGCGACCACCGACGGCTTCGAGCTGAGCCGCGTCGACCTCGAGCAGCGACGCGAGGGCGACGTGCTCGGCGCCAGCCAGTCGGGGTTCCGGTCGGGGCTCGTCACACTTCGGGTATTGCGCGACGAGAAGACGATCGTCCGTGCCCGTGAGGCCGCCGAGGCGCTACTCTCCGAGGATCCTGCGCTCGCCCAGGCGCCCGACCTCGCCGCAGCCGTCGCCGAGGTCGAGCGCTCGGCGGCGTCGGCCTACCTGGACAAGGGCTGAGAAGAGACGGGCACGGAGAAGGGCTGAGCACGGGGACATGACGCGGATCATCGGGGGAACGGCCGGCGGGCGTCGGCTGGAGACGCCGCGCGGCCAGACGACCCGGCCGACGAGCGACCGTGTGCGAGAGGCGCTCTTCTCGGCGATCGAGTCGCGCACGGGCTCGCTCGACGGGCTGCGGTTCCTCGACCTGTACGCCGGCTCGGGCGCGGTCGGCCTGGAGGCGTGGTCACGGGGCGCGGGCGTGGTGACGATGGTCGAGCAGGACCGGCGTACGGCTGCGCTCATCTCCCGCAACGCCGCGGCACTGGGCTTCTCGCGCGCCCGAGTCGTGGCCGCCTCCGTGGCCGCCTTCCTCGCATCGCCTCCCGCGGCGCCCTACGACGTCGTCTTCTCCGACCCGCCCTACCCGATGTCCGACGCGGACGTCGACGCCGACCTCGGCGCCCTGGTCGCCCATGGGTGGCTGGTCCCGGGAGCACTCGTGGTGGTCGAGCGCGCCGCCAAGAGAACTGTCGTCACCTGGCCGGGCGGCATCGAGGAGGACCGCACGAAGCGCTACGGCGAGACTGCCCTTTGGTACGGTCACGCCACCCCGGCACCCTGAACCTCCACCCTCGGGAGCCCCTGATCGAAGGGAGTCCAGCGTGCGTCGCGCTGTCTGCCCCGGGTCGTTCGACCCGGTGACCAACGGCCACCTCGACATCGTCGGCCGGGCCGCCAAGCTCTTCGACGAGGTCGTCGTCGCCGTCGGCGTCAACATGAGCAAGAACCGGCTCTTCACCCCCGACGAGCGCATCGCGATGCTCGAGGAGGCCACGGGCGACCTCGCCAACGTGCGCGTCTCCGGCTTCGACGGCCTGATCGTCGAGTTCTGCCGCCAGATCGAGGCCGTGGCCATCGTCAAGGGGCTGCGCGGGGCCGGCGACTACGAGTACGAGCTCCCGATGGCGCAGATGAACTCCCACCTCACCGACGTCGAGACCGTGTTCCTCCCCGGTGCCGTCGGCAACGCCTTCGTGTCCTCCAGCCTGATCAAGGAGGTCGCGGCCCTCGGCGGCGACGTACGCGGGCTGGTCCCCGAGGCGGTCCGCGGGCAGCTCGTGGCGCGGCTGGCGGAGCGCTCGTCCTGATGTCCGGGCGGTCCCGCCCGTCACTCGTTTTGCCCCTGTGCCCGGGCGGCGGATACGATTCCGAGGTTGTGTTGGTGTCCAGATGTGGGAGTTCGCAGTGAACAGCCTGGACCCGAGGGCGCCGCTCGTGCTTGATACCCGCGAGCTCGGCCGCCGCCCGGGGTCCCAGCGTGAGCTCGAGCTCTCCGTTCCGGCACCAGCAGAACTTGGCATCGAAGTCCTCAGTGTCCCCGAGGGATCGCCGGTCGAGCTCGACCTGCGGCTCGAGGCGGTCATGGAGGGAGTGCTGCTCACGGGCACGGCCACGGCCGGGCTCGCGGGGGAGTGCGTACGGTGCCTGGAGCCGATCGAGGACGAGGTCCACGTCACGCTCCAGGAGCTCTACGTCTACCCCGACCAGCACGACAGGGCCGCGGAGCACGACGACCGCGACCTCGACGACGAGACCAGCCGGCTCGAGGACGACCTGCTCGACCTCGAGCCCCTGCTGCGGGACGCGGTGGTGCTCGCACTGCCGTTCCAGCCGCTGTGCATGGACGATTGCCCGGGATTGTGCACCGAGTGCGGTGCGCGGCTCGCGGACGACCCGGACCACTCGCACGACGCGCCGATCGACCCGCGCTGGGCAGGACTCCAGCAGCTGCAGGCAGACACCAAGCAGGACCCACACGACTGACCACCTCGCCGGGAGCCCCCGGTGGAGCAAGCAACAGGAGACAACCATGGCTGTTCCCAAGCGGAAGATGTCGCGCAGCAACACGCGCCACCGCCGTTCGCAGTGGAAGGCCGTCGCGCCGACCCTCGTGACGTGCGCCAACCCCGCCTGCGGCTCCAAGCACCTCCCGCACCGTGCGTGCGGCCAGTGCGGCCAGTACGGCGCCAAGGCCGACCGTCGCCAGGTCCTCTGACCACCGACGAGCTCCGCGCAGCGCTCGGTGATCCGGTCCTGGATCCCGAGCTGCTGCAGCGTGCCCTGACGCACCGCTCGTTCGCCTACGAGAACGGGCAGATCCCGACCAACGAGCGCCTGGAGTTCCTCGGGGACTCGGTGCTCGGGGTCGTGGTCACCGAGACGCTCTACCGCGCCCATCCGGACTTCTCCGAGGGCCGGCTGGCCAAGCTGCGGGCCGCGGTCGTCAACGCCCGCGCCCTGGCCGACGTGGCCCGCGAGATCGGGCTCGGCCAGCACATCATGCTGGGCCGCGGCGAGGAGACGACCGGTGGCCGCGACAAGGCCTCGATCCTCTCCGACACCGTCGAGGCGGTCATCGGCGCCATCCACCTCAGCGGCGGCATCGACGAGGCCGCCAAGGTGGTCCACCGGCTCTTCGACCCGGTGATGGAGGCCGCCGCGTCCATGGGTGCGGGTCTCGACTGGAAGACCTCCCTCCAGGAGCTCTCCGCCGACCTCGGCATGGGTGTCCCCGAGTACCTCATCGAGGACGACGGCCCCGACCACATGAAGACCTTCGTCGCACGCGTCCGCGTCGGCGAGCAGCTCCTCGGCAACGGCACCGGCCGCTCCAAGAAGGAGGCCGAGCAGGGCGCCGCCGAGACCGCCTACCGCGAGATCAAGGCCGCGCTACCCGCTGCCGAGCAGGCCGCGGCCGACGCCTGACCCGTGCCCGAGCTCCCCGAGGTCGAGGTCGTCCGCGCCGGCCTCGAGCGCCACGTCGTCGACAGCACCATCGAGTCGGTCGACGTGCTGCACCCCCGACCCGTACGCCGCGACCACCGCGGCTCGACCGGCTTCGTCGCCGCGCTCGTCGGGCACCGCATCGTCGCCGTCCGCCGCCGCGGCAAGTACTTCTGGCTCCCGCTCGGGAGCGGCGACGCCCTCCTCGGCCACCTCGGGATGAGCGGCCAGATGCTCCTCCACGCGCCCGGCGCCGCCGACGAGCGGCACCTGCGCGTGCGGTTCACCCTGCGCACCCCCGACGGCACCGCCCTGGAGATGCGGTTCGTCGACCAGCGGATGTTCGGCGGCCTGGTCGTCTCGGCCGGCGGAGCCGACCTGCCGACCGAGATCGCGCACATCGCCCGTGACCCGATCGACCCGGACTTCGACGACGACGAGTTCGTGCGGCGCGCGCGGCGGCGTACGTCCGCGATCAAGCGGCTCCTGCTCGACCAGGGGCTCATCTCCGGCGTCGGCAACATCTACGCCGACGAGGCCCTCTGGCGTGCGCGGCTGCACGGCGAGCGACCGGGGGACCGGCTCACCGGCCCCGTCCTGCGCGGGCTGCTCGGTCACGTCCGTGACGTCATGGGCGAGGCGTTGGCCCAGGGCGGGACGTCCTTCGACGCGCTCTACGTCAACGTCAACGGCGAGTCCGGCTACTTCGACCGCTCGCTCGACGCGTACGGACAGGAGGGCGAGCCGTGCCGCCGCTGCGGCACCCCGATCCGTCGGGTCGCCTTCATGAACCGCTCGTCCTACTTCTGCCCGCGCTGCCAGCGTCCTCCCCGTGCACGCTGACCCGCGCCCCGCATTGACCGCGGCCCGACGCGGTGGGACTCTTGTAGACGGCTGGTTCGCCGGCCGGTCGATCCACACTTTCTCGAAAGGTTCCCCATGGCCAAGGCGCTGTTGGGTCATCTGAACAGCGATGCACGGACCACGACGGCCCTCGCCGTCGAGAACCGGCGGCTCCGGCGTCGTGTCGAAGACCTCGAGGCGCTGGTCCTGCGCCTGCAGGCCGACAACGACCGGCTCGCCGCCGCGGCCCGCGACGAGCAGCTGACGGTCGAGGACCTCCAGCCCGTCTGAGCCCGGACCCGGGCCCCGCACCCCGGCCCGACCCGATATCGCGGTGCGGTCCCCCGCGCGGCATGCGTACGCTCAGGTGCTTGTGACCCCTTCGAGACGGCCGCGGGGCGGCCTCCTCAGGACGAGCCGCCTCGTCGAGACCGTCTTCCCCGCCCGGCTCGGCACCGGCTTCCGCTGGCTGGTCGGGTCGTCGTGGGTGACCAACCTCGGCGACGGGATGCTCATCGCGGCGGGGCCGCTGCTCGTGGCCTCCCAGACCCGCAACCCGGTCCTGGTCTCGGCGGCCATGCTGGCCCTGACCGCGCCGTGGCTCGTCGTCGGGCTGCTCGCCGGGGCCCTGGCCGACCGCCTCGACCGACGCGTCGTGATGATGACCGCCAACGCCGTGCGCGGCCTGGTGCTCGCCGGCCTGTGCGGCACGATCGTCACCGGGGACGTGAACATCGCCGTCGTGCTCGTGTCGATGGTGGCACTGGGGACGGCGGAGACCTTCGTCGACGCCACCGCCGGCACGCTGACCCCGATGCTGGTCGACAAGCGTGACCTGGGCATCGCCAACGCCCGGCTGATGACCGGCATGATCACCGGCAACCAGCTCGTCGGGCCCGCGGTCGGTGCACTGCTGTTCTCGGCGGGCATGGTGTGGCCCTTCGCCCTCACCGTCGTCTGCATCGGCGTCGGGGTGGTGCTGGTGTCCCGGATCGGTACGCCGCCGGGCGCCGTCCGCGCCGACGTGGACACCCACATCCGGCAGGACATCGTCGACGGGGTCAGGTGGCTGATGGGCAACCCGCCGGTGCGCACCCTGGCCATCATCATCGTGGTCTTCAACGTCACCTGGGCGGCACCGTGGTCGGTGCTGGTCCTGTGGGCGCTCGAGCGCGTCGGCATCGACGAGGCGGGCTTCGGGTTGCTGACCACGGCCGCCGCGCTGGGCGGGCTGCTGGCCACGTCCTCCTACGGTCGTCTCGAGCGGCTGGTGCCGCTCGCCACCCTGATGCGGACGGTGCTCCTGGCCGAGGTGCTGTTCCACCTCGCCATGGCACTGACGACCTCGGCGTGGGCGGCGTACCCGCTGATGTTCTTCTTCGGCGCGTACGCCTTCGTGTGGGGCACGCTGTCGCAGGCGGTCCGTCAGCGCGCGGTCCCGAGCGAGCTGCAGGGGCGCGTCGGCTCGGTCTACATGATCTGCGTCATGGGCGGCATGCTGGCCGGCTCGCTGCTCGGCGGCGTCATCGCGCAGGTGTGGGGGCTCACGGCGCCCTGGTGGTTCGCCTTCGTCGGGTCAGGCGTCACCCTGGCGGTGGTCTGGCGTTCCCTGGCGCAGATCGCCCATGCCGACGAGGCAGCGATCGGGAGCGCGGCCGCGGGGGTCGTGGACGGACGCCCCCCGGAGTCATGAGCCGGCCGGTCGGGTCGCCACGGTGCACCGGATGTCGGTCCACCACGTCAGCGTCCCGTCCGCCGCGCGGCGTCGGAGCTCGGGATCGACGTCGGACCGTGCCCGGTCGAGCAGCCCGCGCGACTCGAGCCGCTCGAGCAGGGCCCGCAGCCCGGCGGACCAGATCCAGGCCCACCACTGCTCGACGTCGGCGTAGTCGACCCGGATGCGCACCGTGGAGGTCGTCGGGGCGGTGAAACCGTGGTCGAGGAGGACGGCGTGCATGGCCTCCACCGACGAGAACGGTCCGGGCCGGTCGTCCTCGCCGTCCTCGTCATCCTCGACGCCGGGGGCCGTCGTCGGCGACGCGGGGGCGAGCGCCTGGAGTCGGTCGGTGACCTCGTCCCACGAGTCGTCGCTGTCGCCGAACCAGGTGAAGCCGAAGCGCCCCGCCGGGCGGAGCACCTCGCGCACCCGGTCGAACGTGCCGTGCAGGTCGGGGAGGAAGAACAGCACGAGGCCGGCCTGCACCACGTCCCACGGTCCGGGGGGCGGACACTCGGCGTCGCCGGCGCGCACCTCGAGCCACGGCAGGTCCGCGGCCAGGGCGTCCAGCGCGGTGAGCATCCCGGGGGCGAGGTCCGTCGCGAGCACGTGGCCGGTCGGACCCACGGCGTGCGCGGCAGGCAGCGCGGAGGCCCCCCGGCCGCTCCCGAGCTCGAGGACCGCCTCGCCGGGACGCGGGTCCGTACGCCTCACCAGCTCGGCCGCGACCGTCGCGAAGAAGTCCACGCCCACCTGGTCGTAGGTCGCGGAGGCGCGGTCGAAGATGCCCGCGACGCGGGCCTTCTCGCGCTCGTGCTCGCTGGGCCCCTGGGTCGCCTCCTCGATCGTTTCGCTCACCCGACGAGCGTGACAGCCCGTACCGGGCGCCGTCGAGCCCCGCCGTCGAGCCCCGCCGTCCGGCTGTCCCGGCCGTGCCACGATGGCGGGATGGAAGCCCTCGCGGAGCTCGTCGACTCCCTGCCACCCGGCGTCGTCGCCACCGACCCGGCCACGACCGAGGGCTACCGCCACGACTGGTCGCGGGACACCGGCGCGGGCACCCCGGTCGCGGTCGTCCGCGCCGAGGATGCCGACCAGGTGCAGGTGGCCGTCAGGTGGGCGGCGAAGCACCGGGTGCCGGTCGTCCCGCGAGGAGCGGGCTCGGGGCTGTCCGGCGGCGCCAGCGCGGTCGACGGCGGGATCGTGCTGAGCCTCGAGCGGATGCGGGCGATCGAGATCGACCCCGACTGCCAGGTCGCGGTCGTGGAGCCCGGCGCGTTCAACGCCGAGGTGAAGGCCGCCTCCCGCGAGCACGGCCTGTGGTACCCGCCGGACCCCTCGTCGTTCGAGATCTGCTCCATCGGGGGCAACGTCGCGACCAACGCCGGCGGCCTGTGCTGCGTGAAGTACGGCGTGACCACCGACTACGTCCTCGGCCTCGACGTCGTCCTCGCGGACGGCACCCTCGTGACCCTCGGTGGCATGCGGATCAAGGACGTCGCCGGCCTGTCGCTGGTCAAGCTCTTCGTCGGCTCAGAGGGGACCCTCGGCATCGTCACCCGCGCCATCCTGCGCCTCGTCCCGCTGCCGCTCCCGGCAGCCACCCTCGTGGCGTCCTTCGCCTCCGTGGCCGACGCCGCACAGGCGGTCGTCGCCGTACGCCGCACGCTGCGGCCCTCGATGATGGAGCTGATGGACCAGGCCTCCATCAACGCCGTCGAGGACCACTCGCCGCGGGGCCTCGACCGCGCCGCGGGGGCGCTGCTGGTGGTGCAGTCCGACGCCCCCGGCGATGCCCGGGTGGCCGAGATCGCGACGGTCGAGGCGGCCTGCACGGCCGCCGGCGCCACCGAGGTCGTGGTCACCGACGACCCGGAGGAGGGCGAGATGTTCGTCGCGGCCCGGCGGGCGGCGTTCCCCGCGGTGGAGGCGCGCGGCGCCCTGCTGCTCGAGGACGTCGGGGCGCCCGTGCCGCTGCTCCCTGACCTGCTCGCCGCGGTCGCGGAGGTGGCCGCACGCCACGACGTGGAGATCCCCACCGTCGCCCACGCCGGGGACGGCAACACCCACCCGATCATCGTCTACGACGCCGCCGACCCCGACTCGGAGCGTCGCGCGCGGGCGGCGTTCGACGACATCCTGCGCGCCGCGATCCGGCTCGGCGGCACCATCACCGGCGAGCACGGCGTGGGCCGTGCGAAGAAGGTGGCGCTGCCCGAGCAGCTCGGCGACGACGTGATGGCGCTGACCCGGCGGATCAAGGACGCGCTCGACCCGCTGGGCATCCTCAACCCGGGAGCGGTGCTGTGACGACCCCGCTAGGTTCGCTCCCATGATCCGCGAGCGCCACCTCTTCGGTCCCGGTCCCTCCAACCCCTACCCGGAGGCCACCCGCGCCCTGGCCGAGCCCCTCCTCGGCCACCTCGACCCGGAGTTCCTCCGGATCATGGACGAGACGTGCGACATGCTGCGCACCGTCTGGGGGACCGACAACGCCCGTACGCTCCCGCTCAGCGCCACCGGCTCCGCCGGCATGGAGGCGGCGTTCGTCAACACGGTGCACCCCGGCGACGTCGTCGTGGTCGCGGTCAACGGGCTCTTCGGCCAGCGGATGACCGACGTCGCCGCCCGCTGCGGGGCCGAGGTCGTCGCGGTCGAGCACGACTGGGGGCAGCCGGTCGACGTCGACCGCGTGCTGTCCGCCCACCCCTCGCCGGCGATCGTCGCGGCGGTCCACGCGGAGACGTCCACGGGCGTACGCTCCGACATCGCGGCCCTCGGTGCCGGGATCCGGTCCCGGGGGAGCGACGCGCTGCTGCTCGTCGACGCGGTCACGTCCATCGGCGGCATCGAGCTGCGCGCCGACGACTGGGGCGTCGACATCGGCTACGCCGGCACGCAGAAGTGCCTCGGCGTCGCCCCCGGCCTCGCGCCCTTCACCATCAGCGACCGCGCCTTCGACCGCCGGGTCGAGAAGCCGCGATCGTGGTACCTCGACCTCGGCATGCTCGGCGGCTACGTCGGCGAGGCGGGCGTCAGGGGCGGCCAGCGGACCTACCACCACACCGCGCCGACGGCCATGGTCGCCAGCCTCCACGCCGGGCTGACCCGCATCCTCGAGGAGGGCCTCGACGCGGTGCGCGAGCGCCACCAGTCGGCCGGCGACGCACTGCAGGCCGGGCTGGAGGAGCTGGGCCTCGAGCTGTTCGCCGCCGCGGGCAGCCGCCTGCCGGAGCTCACCACCGTCAAGGTCCCCGACGGCGTCGACTCGGCAGTGGTCCGCAAGGAGCTCCTCGAGACGCACGGCATCGAGATCGGCGCCGGCGCCGGGGCGTACGCCACGAGCGTGTGGCGCATCGGCCTGATGGGCCCCAACGCGCGTCCCGACGCGGTGCTGCTCGTGCTGGCGGCGCTGGAGGACGTGCTGGGACGAGCCTGACCCCGGGCCGGTGACCGGGCCATAACCCCCGCGCCTCACGGGTCGTTGCACGGGCATGCGCCCCGCCACGTTCGTACGCCCGGTCGTCGCCGGCGTCCTCGTCCTCGCCCCGGTCCTGACCAGCACGGCCGCCCACGCCCACGGTGACCGTGAGCGGGCCGAGCGGATGGCGGAGGCCTACGACGCGGGGCTCACCGTGCCGTTCGTCGCCTCGCCCAACGTCCGCCTCGCCGCGGTGCGGCCGGGCAGCGCCGGGATCTCGGGGTGCTTCCTGCACTCCGCGCCCTACTTCGTGATGTCGGGGCTCGACGACGTCACGGTCTACGACGTGAGCGACCCGGTCGCCCCGCGCGAGGTCGGCTCGATGCCGAGCGCCCAGTTCGAGAACGAGGCCATGAACTGCGGCGAGCGGAAGGTCTCCCGCACCCGCACCGACCGCTTCGCGATGATCGGGGTCGACCTCTACCAGGCGTCACCGGACGACCTCGAGCACGTCAACGACCCGGTCACCGGCGACTACGAGCTGGTCGTCGTCGACGTCAGCGACCCCACGGACCCGCACGTGCGTTCGCGCGTCGCGTCGACGACCAGCACCCACACCGTCACCTGCATCGACGGCACCGACTGCCGCTACGCCTACTCCGCCGGCGACGACTCGGAGGTCGCCGGACAGGGCAGCTTCTCGATCTTCGACCTCACCGACCTCGACGCCCCGGCCGAGGTCGACAGCGATCCCGGCACGCCCGGCACCCAGCCGTTCCGCTCGGACGCCGTCGGCTGGGGCGGGCACAAGTGGAACGTCGACGAGGCCGGCTTCGCGACCCACACCGGTGCCGGTGGGTCCTACGTCTTCGACGTGCGGGACCCGCTGAACCCCCGCGAGGTCGCCGACACGGGTGCTGCGGGCGACTCCGCCCGTGACGGAGCCGTCAACCACTACAACGACTTCATCCACCACAACAGCTTCCGGCCCAACGCGAAGGCCTTCCGGCCCGACGCGCCGCCGTCACTGGCCAACGGCAACGTCCTGCTCGTCACGGAGGAGGACTACGAGGACCCCGACTGCTCGACCGCCGGCTCGTTCCAGACCTGGCACGTCAAGCGCCTCGACGGCTCCGAGTGGTCGATCGTGCCGCTCGCCAAGGTCGAGCTCGCCGACCTCGGCACCTACCCGGTGCCGGTGGGCGCCTTCTGCTCCTCGCACTGGTTCGACTTCCACCCCAGCGGCATCGCCGCCGTCGGCTTCTACGGCGGTGGCACCCAGCTGATCGACGTCACGGACCCGACGAACCCCGTCAGCCACGGCTTCGCCACGTGGGGTGCCTCGGAGGTGTGGGACTCGATGTGGGTGCCGGTCTACAACCGCAAGGGCGTCGCCACGTCCCAGAGGACCAACCTGGTCTACTCGGTCGACCTCGTGCGCGGCCTCGACGTCTACGTCGTCGACGTGCCGGGTGACGGCATCGGCACCCTGCCGTCCGTGGAGGCGCCGGCCGGTCTCACCGGCGCTGCGACGGTGCCCGGGACCCTGCTCGGCGGCAGCATGGTGGTGGCGCTGCTGTTGCACCGGCGGCGCCGGCACCCCGGCGCCCACGCCTGAACGATGCCCGTACGGCTCAGCCGAGGCGCTCTGCCGCCAGCTCCCCGAGCGTGACCACGTCGTCCTTCGGGGGACGTACGTCGGTGAAGCTCACGTCGAGGACCGACACGGTGCGACCGACGCGGACCGCCAGCACCCGGCGCCAGTCGGCGGAGCCGCGCTGGAACCAGCCGATCAGCATCCCCGCGGACTGGTCCCCCACGCTCGGGGGGAACCAGGCGCGGTTCTTGAGGCGGACGGCGCCGCCCTCCCCGTCGTCGGTGTCGACGTCACCCACGCATCGCTTGCTGAAGAAGCGGTAGCGCTGGAGGAGGTCCTTCGCCTCCCGCACGGAGGCGAAGCGGACGACGTTCTGGTCGATGAGCGACACGGACCTGCGGCGGACGCTGGGGGAGACGCTGCCCAGGATCCGACTGGTCCCGCGGACCAGCAGGTCCTGGTCGTCGCAGCCGCGCGGGGCGAAGAGCGGGGAGCGCAGCACGATGCGCGAGGGGTCACGCATGTCGGGATAGGCGACCAGGTAGTCGGCGGACGTGAGCAGGTGGTCGCGGGTCACGGGCGACGGCGCCGAGACCGCCGGTGAGGGGGCGAGCAGCGCCAGGACGAAGACCAGGACGGAGACGGGAGCGAGGGCGGTCGCGCGCATCGCCCCAGCATGGCGGCGTGCCACGCCGGCGCGCAACGGCCTCGTCGTGGGCATCGACGGGTGCCGGTGTCGTAGGGTGAGCGGCGCTGAGCTTCCCCAGTCGTCAGTCTCCCTTCCGGTGAGGAGCCCGCGTTGTACCTGAAGAGCCTGACCCTCAAGGGGTTCAAGTCCTTCGCCTCCTCGACGACCATGCAGCTCGAGCCGGGCATCACCTGCATCGTCGGCCCCAACGGGTCGGGCAAGTCCAACGTCGTCGACGCGCTCGCCTGGGTGATGGGCGAGCAGGGCGCCAAGAGCCTGCGCGGCGGCAAGATGGAGGACGTCATCTTCGCCGGTACGTCCGGCCGTCCGCCGCTGGGCCGAGCCGAGGTGCAGCTGACCATCGACAACTCCGACGGCGCACTGCCGATCGACTACGCCGAGGTCACGATCAGCCGCACGATGTTCCGCAACGGCGGCTCCGAGTACGCCATCAACGGCAGCGGATGCCGGCTGCTCGACGTCCAGGAGCTGCTCAGCGACTCCGGCATCGGCCGGGAGATGCACGTGATCGTCGGGCAGGGCCAGCTCGACTCGATCCTGCACGCCACCCCCGAGGACCGCCGCGGCTTCATCGAGGAGGCTGCGGGCGTCCTCAAGCACCGCAAACGCAAGGAGAAGGCGCTCCGCAAGCTCGACGCCACCGACGGCAACCTGACCCGGCTCGCCGACCTCCTGTCCGAGATCCGCCGCCAGCTCAAGCCGCTCGGGCGCCAGGCCGAGGTGGCGCGGCAGGCGCAGACGGTGCAGGCCGACGTGCGCGACGCTCGGGCCCGGCTCCTCGCCGACGACCTGGTCACCGCCCGTACGGCCCTCGAGTCCGAGCTGGCCGACGAGTCGGTGCTGCTGGAGCGGCGCGAGGAGGTCGAGGCGGCCATCGCGACCGGGCGCGAGCAGGAGGCCCGGCTGGAGGCCACCCTCCGCGACGACCTGCCCAGGCTGGCGGCCGCGCAGGAGACGTGGTTCGCGCTGTCGGGGCTCAAGGAGCGGCTGCGCGGCACCGCGTCGCTCGCCGACGAGCGGATCCGCAACGCCGCCGGTGCGTCCGAGGGCGATACCGTGGACTCCGGCCGCGACCCCGACGACCTCGAGGCGCAGGCCGAGCGGGTACGCCGGCAGGAGGCGGAGATCGCCGAGCAGGTCGAGGCCAACCGGGCAGCGCTCGACGCCGCGGTCGTCGCCAAGCGTGCTGCCGAGGAGGCTGCCGCCGAGGAGGACAAGCGGGTCGCCGGGCTCCAGCGCGCCGCCGCCGACCGGCGCGAGGGCCTGGCCCGCCTCACCGGCCAGGTCAACGCGCTCACGTCGCGCTCCGAGGCCGCCGACGCCGAGATCCAGCGGCTCACCGAGGCCCGCGAGGAGGCCGTCGCGCGTGCCGAGCGGGCGCAGCGCGACTTCACCGCACTGGAGACGAAGGTCGCCGGGCTCGACGCCGGCGAGGAGGGCCTCGACTCCGAGCACGAGGACGCGGTGGCCGCCCTCGACGAGGTCGACGAGCAGCTCGCCCGGGCCCGTGAGGACTCCCAGCAGGCTGACCGCGACCGCGCGGGGCTCGTCGCCCGGCGCGACGCCCTCGAGCTCGGCCTCAACCGCAAGGACGGCGCGGGCGCCCTGCTCGCCGCGACCGACAAGGTCGGCGGCCTGCTCGGCTCGGTCGCTGCGCTGCTCGACGTGGACCACGGCTACGAGACGGCCGTCGCCGCCGCACTCGGCACCGCCGCCGACGCGGTCGTGGTCACCGACCCCGACGCCGCGATCGACGCGATCGGCCACCTCAAGGACGACGACCTGGGCCGCGCCGGGCTGGTGCTCGGCGGGGCGCCCGCGACCGACCGCGACTGGCCCGGCCTGCCCGACGGCGTCGCCTACGCCGTCGACGTGGTCTCCGCACCCGACGACGTACGACCCGCGCTGGTGCGGCTGCTGCACAAGGTCGCCGTCGTCGACGACCTCGACGCCGCCCGTGGGCTGGTCGAGGAGCTCCCCGACGTCGTGGCGGTGACGCGCGAGGGTGACCTGCTCGGCGCCCACTTCGCGGCCGGCGGGTCCACCAGCCAGCCGAGCCTCATCGAGATCCAGGCAGCTGTCGACGAGGCCACCAGCAGGCTGGCCGAGGCCACCGCGACCTCGGAGCGGCTCGGCTTCGAGATCTCCCGGCTGGAGGCCGCCCGCCACGACGCGCTCAAGCGCGTCGACGTGGCCCTGTCCAAGCTGCACGAGTCCGACGCGACCCTCGCCGCGGTGGCCGAGGAGCTCGGCCAGTACGGCTCCGCGGCCCGCGCTGCCAAGGGCGAGGCCGAGCGGCTCGAGCGCGCCATCAGGACCGCACGCGAGGCGCGTGAGAAGGATCTCGCCGGCCTGGCGGAGCTGCAGGCCCGGCTGGCAGCCGCCCAGGACGTCGACGAGTCCGACGACGAGCCCGACACCGCCGAGCGCGAGCGACTCGCCGAGGCCGCGCGTGAGGCGCGGCAGGGCGAGATGGACGCGCGGCTGGCGCTCCGTACGGCCGAGGAGCGGGCCCGCGCCCTGCACGGTCGCGCCGACTCGCTCCTCCGGGCAGCCCAGGCCGAGCGGGAGTCGCGGGCGCGCGCCGCCGAACGGCGTCAGCGGCTGATCGAGGAGGGGCGTGCCGCGCAGGCCGTGGCGGTCGCCGTACGCGTCGTTCTGCACCAGCTCGAGCGGTCGGTGATGCTCGCCGCCGACGAGCGCGCCGCCGTCGAGGAGTCACGCCGGGGGAGCGAGGAGCAGCTGATGACGGTGCGCACCCGGCTGCGCGACCTCGGGCGCGAGCACGACGAGCTGGTCAGCTCGGTGCACCGCGACGAGATGGCCCGCACCCAGCAGAAGATGCGCATCGAGCAGCTAGAGGAGCGTGCGCTCGAGGAGCTCGGCCTCGACCCCGACGGCCTCGTCAGCGACTACGGCCCGACCACGCTCGTCCCGTTCAGCGGCGAGGTGCCCGAGGGCGAGGAGCCGCCGGAGCCGACCGCCTTCGTGCGCGAGGAGCAGGTCAAGCGGCTCCGGACCGCCGAGCGCGCGCTGTCCATGCTCGGGCGGGTCAACCCGCTCGCGCTGGAGGAGTTCTCCGCGATGGAGGAGCGGCACAAGTTCCTCACCGAGCAGCTCGAGGACCTCAGGCGCACCCGCAAGGACCTCCTCGACATCGTCCGCGAGGTCGACGCCCGGGTCGAGCAGGTGTTCACCGAGGCGTACGCCGACGTGGAGAAGGCCTTCGACGCGACCTTCGCGCGCCTCTTCCCGGGTGGTGAGGGTCGGCTGGTGCTCACCGACCCGAGCGACATGCTCGCGACCGGCGTCGAGGTGGAGGCCCGCCCGCCCGGCAAGAAGGTCAAGCGCCTCTCGCTGCTCTCCGGCGGCGAGCGCTCGCTGGTGGCGGTGGCGTTCCTCGTCGCGCTCTTCAAGGCGCGACCCTCGCCGTTCTACATCCTCGACGAGGTCGAGGCGGCCCTCGACGACACCAACCTCGGCCGGTTGCTGGAGATCTACGAGGAGCTCCGCGAGAACTCCCAGCTCCTCGTCATCACGCACCAGAAGCGCACCATGGAGGTCGGCGACGCGCTCTACGGCGTCACCATGCGTGGCGACGGCGTCTCGGCGGTCATCAGCCAGCGGCTGCGCGACGCGGAGCCTGCATGAACGACCGTCCCGCCAGGCCCACGCGCGCCGACTACGTCGCGTGGCGCACCGCCACCACCCGGTGGCGCGACGACGACGCCTACGGCCACCTCAACAACGCGACCTACTACGAGCTGTTCGACACGGCGGTCAACGCCCACCTCTACGAGGCCACCGGTCTCGACGTACGCGCGCTGCCGCAGATCGGGGTCGTCGCCGAGACCGGGTGCCGCTACTTCCGCGAGATCGGGTTCCCCGAGCCGATCGAGATGGGCCTCGTCGTGGACCGGGTCGGCACCAGCTCGGTCGTCTACCGCATCGGGCTCTTCCAGGGACGCTCGGACGAGGCGGCGGCCGAGGGCCGGTTCGTCCACGTCTACGTCGACAACTCCCGCGGCGCGGGGGACCGCCCGGTGACCCCCGTGCCCGACGTCGTGCGCGCGGCGGTCGTACCCCTGCTTCGCCCCGAGGGGTGAGCGTCCTCACCCCGACGCGCCGCAGGTCGTCGCCGGTTCTCCCCATGCCCCGCCGGTGTGGCACGGTGGACGGGACCCGACCGGCCCACCTCGGAGGAATCCCGTGCTCGCGATCGTTGTGATGATGACCCTCGGCGTGCTCGTCGCCGTCGGCGTCGGCGTCTATGTCGCCTACCCCCACCGTGGCGAGGAGATGCCCGTCGCGCCGCAGCTCGGCAACGCCATGCGCAAGGGCGTCGACGCCCTCCCGACGCTGGCGGACTCGGAGTCCCGCGTCTGACGGACCCCGGACCCCGATCCGGCGCGCCACCCCACGGCGGGGTCGCAGAGGGCTAACGTGCGGGGCGTGACCGGCTCACGCCACGACGTGCACAGGGCCTACTGCGCGGCCTGCGGGACGAGGGTGTCCCGGCAGTTCCGCCCGGGGCCGGACGGACGCCCGGACGCCAAGTGCCCGCGCTGCGGGAGCCTCGAGCGGCACCGGTTCCTGTCCCTGCTGCTCGGCTCGCTCGGACCCGACCTGCGCGACCTCGACACCGTGGTCGAGATCGCCCCGTCGCGCCAGTCGACGCCCCTGATCGACCGGCTGGGCGCCCGTCGCCGGGTGCGCCTCGACCTCGGGCACGACAAGCGTGAGGTCGACGCCCTCGCCAGCCTCACCGCGCTGCCGCTGCGCGACGCGTCCGTCGACCTGCTGGTCTGCTACCACGTGCTCGAGCACGTCCCGGACGACTGCACCGCCATGCGCGAGATCGCGCGCGTGCTGAGCCCGCGGGGGATCGCGCTGCTCGAGGTGCCGATCAGGATGGGTGTGGCGACGGAGGAGGACCCGCTCGCCGCGCCCGAGGACCGGGTGCGCCGCTTCGGGCAGGCCGACCACGTGCGGTGGTACGGGGACGACTTCGACGACCGGCTCGCCGCGGCGGGCCTGTCCTCCGTACGGGTCACGCCGCCCGCCCTGGTCGGCGAGGCCGCGGTGTCGTGGTTCCGCCTGATGGCGCACGAGGTGGTGTGGGTCGCGCGACCAGGGCAGGCCTGCGGGACCCCGGTGCTGCCCGGCAGCGGGTCCGGCCTGGCGGCGGCCTTCGACGCGGTGCTCGCGGACCTTGCGCGGACGGAGGCCCGCCTCGCCCGGGCACGTACGCGGGCCGAGCGGCTGGCCGCCGAGCGCGACGCCCTGCGGGCCCGGCTGGCGGGCGGACAGCCGTCGGCGGAGCACCCGATGCTCACCCGCCTGCGTCGTGCCGCGCACCTCTGATTGGATTGGCCCATGGGTGACTGGCTCTATCTGATCATCGCCATCGCGGTCGTCGGCGTGCTCACGCTCGCCGGACTGCTGACGTCCGGGCGCCGCCGCAAGGCCGCGCGGCCGAGCGGCACGACGGACGTGATCGTCCCGTCGCCGACGGAGACGGAGACCGCGACCGAGGCCCCGCCGGAGCCGGCCGCTGACACCGCCGGACCCGCTGCCCCGACCATCGAGAGGCCGGAGCGCTCCGCGACCCGCATGCAGCGCCTGCGCGAGCGGCTCGCCCGCTCGCAGGGCGGGCTCGGCCAGGGCCTGCTGTCGCTGCTCAGCCGCGACCGGCTCGACGAGGACACCTGGGAGGCGATCGAGGACACCCTCCTCACCGCCGACGTGGGCGTCGCGCCCACCCAGGCGCTCGTCGACAAGCTGCGGACGCGCCTGCGCGTCGAGGGCGGACAGGCGCCCGACCCCCGCACCGTGCTGCGCGAGGAGCTGGTCGAGCTCGTCGGCACCGACCTGGACCGCCGCGTACAGGTCACCGGTGCCGACGGCAAGCCCGGCGTGGTGCTGGTCGTGGGCGTCAATGGCGCCGGCAAGACGACCACCGTCGGCAAGATCGCCCGCATCCTCGTCGCCGAGGACCTCACCGTGACCCTGGGCGCGGCCGACACCTTCCGCGCGGCCGCCGTCGACCAGCTGGCCACCTGGGGCGAGCGCGTCGGCGTCGAGGTCGTCCGGGGACCCGAGGGCGGCGACCCCGCCAGCGTCGCGTTCGAGGCCGTCAAGCACGGCGTCGAGAACGGCGTCGACACCGTGCTCGTCGACACCGCCGGCCGCCTCCAGAACAAGGCCGGCCTGATGGACGAGCTCGGCAAGATCAAACGCGTCATCGAGAAGCAGGCCGACGTCACCGAGGTGCTGCTCGTCCTCGACGCGACCACCGGGCAGAACGGCCTGATCCAGGCCCGAGTCTTCAGCGAGATCGTGGACGTCACCGGCATCGTGCTCACCAAGCTCGACGGGTCCGCCAAGGGCGGTATCGTGGTGCAGGTGCAGCGCGAGCTGGGCGTGCCGGTCAAGCTCGTCGGTCTCGGTGAGGGTCCCGACGACATGGCGCCCTTCGAGGCGTCGGCGTTCGTGGACGCGCTCCTCGGCTGAGCCGTACGCGCAGCGCCCGCCGAGTCGGCGCGTCCTGACGCTTCGACCCCGCCGAGTCGGCGCGTCCTGACGCTTCGACCCCGCCGAGTCGGCGCGTCCTGACGCGCCGCCGGTCAGGACGAGCCGACTCGGCAGGTCTGAGCGGTCAGGACGAGCCGACTCGGCAGGTCTGTGCGGTCAGGACGAGCCGCCTCGACGTCAGCGGCGGGCGAGCAGGCGGCGTACGGCGTCGTCGACGAGCGTCTCGGCCCGCTTGTCGAAGCTGTGCTCGGCGATGATCCGGTGGGCGATCTCGCGGCGGGTGGCGTTGTCGGGAAACGCCTCGTAGGGGGGCTTCACCAGGCGGGCGAGCTCGTGCTCGTTGTCGAACGGCAGCGCCAGGCCCGAGAAGATCTCCTCGAGGCCGTCGATGCGGTCGCTGAGGATGCGTGCCCCGCACGCGGCCGCGTCGAAGAGCCGGTTGGAGGCGAAGCTGTCGCGCCGCATGTCGAGGTGGTGGTCGTTGAGCACGATCCCGGCGGACGCGTAGAGCACCCCGACCTCACGGTTGTCGACACCGCCGGAGGCGATCTGGTCGCGCTCGACGAACTCGGTCCAGTCGTTGCCGTGGAGGGTCAGGTCAGCGCCGATGGCGAGCGCGCTGCGCACGGCGTAGCGGTAGACACCGCGCGAGTTGCCGACGAAGAGCAGCGCGGGGCCGGTGTCGGGCTCGGCCCGGTCAGGGTGGAACCACCGGGTGTCGGTGCACTGCAGGAGCGGCTCGATCCGGGTGCCCCACTCGCGGCTCATCCGGGTGGACCAGCTGGTGCTGGCGGCGTACACGAGGTCGAAGTCCGCCACCTCGTCCGCCGTGATCATGTCGGGGTGGCTGATGATCCACTCGACGTTGAGCAGCCCCGGGCGCGGGGTCACCCGGTCGAGACCGCGCAGCACGAGCAGCACGTCGTCGTGGTCGCGGGAGTCGCGGTCGCGCGCGTCGCGCCGGTCGATCGCGACGTGCTGGCCGCGTCTCTCGAGGGCGTCGGCGAGCGATCGCGCGAAGTAGGTGTCGCCCCACCGGTCGCCGCGCTGCGCGGCCGGGGCGGCGATGTCGACGGCCCACCTCAGCCGCGGGGGCGACTCGTGGATCCCCTCGATCGGGCGGACGACCAGCTCCGGCACGAGCACCGCCGGTGCGGTGCGCTCCTCGGGGTCGGTGCAGACGCGGCGGTTGCGCTGGGCGACCACCTCGAGCCCGGCGGAGGCGAGCAGCTCGGGGGCGGTGTCGGGCGGAGGCGCGGCCCCCGCGTGCACCGTGGACCGCAGCGAGGACAGCGCGCCGATGAGCTCCTCGGCACTCGCGTAGGGCGTGCGCGAGGTGATCACGGTGTCGGGCACCAGCACGGAGCCGCCCAGCCCCGCGCGCCGGGCGCGCAGCCCCAGGTCTGTCTCGGCGAGGACGGAGTGGAAGCGTGCGTCCAGCCCGCGCAGCGCGACGGCCGTCTCGGTGCGTACGGCCACCATCGGCGCGGCAGGGGCCGCGACCGCGCACCTGCCGATCCGTACGGCGTCGCTGCTGGGCAGGCCGGAGAGGAAGAGCTCCGGGTGGGGGCTGTCGGGTCCGAAGCGAGCGCCGGCGCTCAGCACGACGCCGTCGAGGTCGACGACCAGCGGTTGTGCGGCCGCGACGTCGGTGCCGCGGACGACCTCGGCCAGCTCGTGGGCGATGGGCTGTCGCGGCGGCATCGCCTCGGGGCGGACCAGCAGCACGGTGCTGCCGGCAGCGGCCGCGATGCCGACGTTGGTGGCGGCTGACGTGGAGACCGCTGCGGGCACCGAGACGAAGCGGGCACCCGAGATGATCGCTGCGATCGAGGCGGCCAGCACGTGGTGGGCGCGGCGCAGGCGCACCCCGACGAGGATGAGCTCGGACCCCTCGCGCGGCACCGCGCCCAGCCACTCGACGGTGCGCCGCGGCTCGGTGCCGACCGGCATCACGTGGCTGACCAGGTCCTCCTGCGTCTCCCGGGCTGCGGCGGCCTCCCAGTCCACGAGCTGACGCTCGAGGACGACTGAGCCCCAGTCGTCGGAGTACGCCGGCTGGGGGGCGTCGGGGCGCTTGAGGGCGGGTACGTCGACGGAGAGCGGGTCGTGGTCGCGGGTGAGCCTGAGCATCAGGTCACGCTCGACGGACCCGCCGAGGCCCTCGTCGAACCCGCCGACGTCCTTGACGGCGTCACGGCGCAGCAGTGCGGTGGCGAGGTCGACCGGCCGGCCGGAGAGGAGCTCGAGGCGGGAGCGGGCGACCGCGCCCGTCCCGGCGAGGACGGCGGCCGCGCCCGTGTGGTGGGCGTGCGCCAGCAGCTCGGCGAGCATCTCCGGGAGCCACTCGCGCCCGAGCGGGAGGACGGCGACGTGCTCGGCCGTGCCGTGCTCGAGGGCGACGTTGAGCGCGCGGGCCTCGCCGCAACGCCCCTCCCGGACGAGGGTCACCCGGTCGTCGAAGGCCGCCACGCCCTGGAGCACCGCCGCGGTGTCGTCGGCCGACCCACGGTCCACCGCGACGAGGTGCCAGTCGGTGAAGGTCTGGGCCTGGAGCGACGCGACGGTCCGGCGGACCAGCGGGCCGGCGTCCTGGGCGGCCATCACCACGGTCACCGCCGGGGACGTCGCGAGCGTCGCGGGCAGCGCCGGGGTCGGGCCGACGAGCTCGGGGCGCTCCCGCACGACCTCGTCGCGCCACTGGGCAGCGGCGTCGATCGCGGCCGCGCGGTAGGTGGACCAGGACACCTTGCGGGGCAGGATCCGCGTCGGCAGGGGCGTGCCCGGGCCCGACACCGAGAGCCAGTAGGACAGGGCGCCGTAGGGGTGGTGCCGGGCCTCGGGGTGGGCGGCGAAGATGATCCGCGGGTCGACCAGCGGGTGGGGCGCGATCCGGTTGCGGCGCCGGCGCTCCGAGACGTACCAGAGCACCGGGTGCTGGCCCAGCCGCTGCCACGACCGGCGGCGCCCGATCCACTGGGCCTCGAAGAGCGGGTGGGGGGAGACGTCCCCGGCGGCCACCGCGGCGCGGGCGGCCTCGGCGACGGAGTCGAAGGTGGTGCCGAGCTGCGCGGCGACATAGTCGGCGTCGACGAGACCGGAGTCCACGAGCACCTCCGCGGGGTCGTCGAGCCTCACCTGCCCCGCGCGGCGACGCTCACCGCGCATCGGAGTACCTCACGCGGGGAAAGAGCGGCTCGAGGGCCAACGGCGTCGGCAGCAGCCGCTCGGTGTCGCGGAGGGGGTAGTACTGCGCGGTCTCCTCGAGGAACTCGCGCACCCCCTCGAAGCGCTGGGGGAAGCGACGCTCGCACAGCTCGAGCAGGCGCTTGGCGTCGAGGTTGTAGGGGTCGTAGCGCAGGGTGTCGATCTTGACGTAGGGCAGCCGGGCGTTGTCGAGCACCCGGTCGGCCAGGCTGCGTGCGGGGTTCCACGGCTCGTTGGCCCGCTCGCGCCACTCGCGGACCTCCGCGCGCGTGCGCGGGAAGGTGGAGCGGTGCGCGGCCCACCAGCGCATCCGCTCGCGGGCGATCCGGCGGTCCTCGGGGGTCTCGACGAAGTAGGTGTCGGAGACGAAGCCGGCGTCGTAGAGCCGCCGCGACATCCCGATCTCGTAGCGCCGGATGACCTGCCGCCGTTTCGAGATCGGCTCCATCTCCTCCCAGAACCGGGTGAAGGCGTGCGAGCCCACCACCCACGGGCGGAACGCGACGAAGAACGACTGGATGTGCGGTGCCAGGCGCTCCGCGGCCGTGAGGCCCCAGAAGTCGCACGGCCGGGTGGCCATCTCGTCGAAGACCGGGTCGTAGGAGTCGAGCGCGAAGACGTAGGTGTCGTTGCAGACCACCACCTCGTCGTACGCGGTGAGGTCGCCGGCGGCATCGAGGCCGACCTTGTAGCTGAAGAAGTCGTAGCCGTAGTTGGCGCGCTCCACGACGGTCGCGCGCTCGTTGAGCCAGGCGCGGGCGGAGTCCTGCAGGCTGGCCGTCGTGCACACCAGGAGGGTGTCGACCGACGCGGCCAGCGCCTCCACCTGACCGCGCACGTGGGGCCGCAGCTCCCCGGCGACGTCGTAGTGCGCCATCACGGCCAGTCTGGACACGGCCGAACACTAACAAGGCGGGTTCCGTGGCGGTCCGTTCACACACCCGTAACACGAGGGCCCATTCCGTTGCCTGCGCGCAACATCCGTCGCGGCCGGGTGAAACCTCGCCCGCGGAAGGTACGGGACAACACGTGGGCACCGTCACGACAGCGGCGTCATGAGCCTGGGCCCACCCCCGTACGTTCCCTGGAGGTTCTGTGGACGGCTATTACGCCTTCATGCTGGTGGCGACTGCCTTCGTCCTGATGATGACGGTTCCCGCGCTGGCCCTGTTCTACGGCGGCATGTCCCGGTCGAAGTCCGTGCTCAACATGATGATGATGTCGTACGTCGCTGCCGCGATCGTCGGCATCCTGTACGTCGCCGTCGGCTGGTCGATGGGCTTCGGCGGGGACGGCACGTTCTTCGCCAACCCGTTCGAGCTGCTCTGGCTCGACGGCGTCTCGACCGGCGACTACATCTTCGTGATGTTCCAGATGACCTTCGCGATCATCACCGCCGCCCTCATCAGTGGTGCGGTCGCTGACCGGATGAAGTTCTCGGCCTGGGTGCTGTTCGTGCCGCTGTGGGCCGTCATCGTCTACTTCCCGATGGCCCACATGGTGTTCAGCTGCACCGACGACTCGCTCATTTGCGGCCGCATCGGCGCACAGGACTACGCGGGCGGCACGGCCGTCCACATCAACGCCGGCATCGCGGCCCTCGTGCTCGTGCTGCTGCTCGGCAAGCGGATCGGGTGGCCGCGGGAGCAGATGCGTCCGCACAACCTGACGCTGACCATGCTCGGCGCCGGCCTGCTGTGGATGGGGTGGTACGGCTTCAACGTCGGCTCGATCGTCTTCGGCGACGACCCGGAGACCCAGTTCCCGCTCGAGACCGGCCGCACCTTCGCCACCACCACGCTGGCGACCATGGCCGCCATCCTCGGCTGGCTGGCCGTCGAGCGCCTGATCCACAAGAAGGCCACGTCGCTCGGCGCCGCCTCCGGCATCGTCGCGGGCCTCGTCGCCATCACGCCGGCCACCGGCGCGGTGAACCTGTCCGGTGCCGTGGCCATCGGCGCCATCGCCGGCGCCGTGTGCGCCTGGGCCGTGGGCCTGAAGTACAGGCTCGGCTACGACGACTCGCTCGACGTGGTCGGCGTCCACCTCGTCGGTGGCATCATCGGCACCGTGCTGATCGGCGTGTTCTCGACCTCCGAGGGCGCCGGCGGCGTCGACGGCCTCATCTACGGCGGCGGCTTCGGATCGCTGGCCGACCAGGCGCTCGGTGTCGTGGTCGCGGTCGTCTACTCCGGCATCCTCACCGCGGTCATCGCCCTGGCGATCAAGTACACGATCGGCCTGCGCCTCGACGAGGAGGACGAGGTCAACGGCATCGACCTGGTCGCTCACGGCGAGTCCGCGTACGACCTGCACAGCGGCACCAGCGGCGGCAGCAGCAGCGTCCTCGCCGCCGCCACCGCCCCCGCCCCCACCAAGACGGAAGGAGCCAGCGCATGAAGCTCGTCACCGCGGTCATCAAGCCGCACAAGTGGGAGGACGTCCGCGAGGCGCTCGAGACCTTCGGGGTCGCCGGCATGACGGTCTCCGAGGTCAGCGGCTACGGCCGGCAGAAGGGCCACACCGAGGTCTACCGCGGTGCCGAGTACGACATCGCGCTCGTCCCCAAGATCCGCATCGAGATCGTGGTCGACGACGCCGACTCCGACGACGTCGTCGGGATCATCGTCAAGACCGCGCAGACCGGTCGCATCGGCGACGGCAAGGTCTGGGTCAGCCCGGTCGAAACCGTCGTGCGGGTCCGCACGGGCGAGCAGGACGCGTCCGCCCTCTGATGACGGACGTTCTCGGGGCCGAGAGGACCGTGCTCTCGTGACCGCTGCACAACGCCAGACCAGGGCCACCTCGGCCGACGAGCTCTGCAGGGAGGCATACGCTGCCTCAGCGGGGCCCGCCGCCGGGGTGGCCCTGGTCGCGGTCGGGGGCTACGGCCGCGGCGAGCTGGCCCCCCACTCCGACCTCGACGTCGTGCTCGTCCACGACGACGACGTCGCGCTCGGCGACCTCGGCCACACCCTCTGGTACCCGCTGTGGGACTCCGGGCGTCGCCTCGACCACTCGGTGCGGTCGATGGCGGAGATGCTCGACGCGGCCACGGACCTCCGGGTCGCGCTGGGCCTGCTCGACGCGCGCCACCTGGCCGGCGACCCGGGCCTGACGCTCCGCCTGCGCACCACCATGCTCGCGGACTGGAGGCGTCAGGCCCGCACCCGGCTGCCCGAGCTGAAGGCGATCACGCACAAGCGGCACGACGTCACCGGCGAGCTCGCCCACGCCTCGGTGCCCGACGTCAAGGAGGCCGAGGGCGGCCTGCGCGACGCCGGGGTGCTCAAGGCGATCGAGGCCAGCTGGCTCGTCGACGCCTCCACGCCCGCGCTCGAGGCGGCCCGGCAGATGCTCCTCGACGTCCGCGACGAGGTGCACGAGCTGGCCGGCCGGCCGAGCGACCGCATCGCCCCCGAGATGTGGGGGTCGCTCGCGGAGCGGCTCGACCTCACCGGGGCCGAGGCCGCGCAGCGCCACGTGCGCTCGCTCGGGCGCCGCATCGCCCATCTGTCCCGGCTCGCCTGGCGGCGCACGGACGCGGTGTTGGCACGCACGACGGGGGAGAAGGGGCGGCGTACGCCTGCACTGGAGCGCATCGCCCCGGGCATCGCGCTGTCGCGCGGAGAGGTGGTGCTCGACGCGGGCACGAAGCCCGGCGACGACCCCTCCCTGCTCCTCCGCGCCGCGGCTGAGGCCGCCAGTCGCGACGCCGTCCTCGCCCCGACCACCGCCGCCCGGCTGGTGCGCGAGGGCGCGGAGCTCCCGGTCCCGTGGCCGGCCACCGCCCGCGACGCGCTCGTACGCCTCCTGGCCAGCGGACCCGGCCTGCTGCCGGTGTGGGAGACGCTGGACGAGGTCGACGGCATCGAGACCTTCCTCCCTGAGTGGGAGCAGATCCGGCTGCTGCCGCACGCCTCGGCGATCCACCGCTTCACCGTGGACCGTCACGTCGTCGAGACCTGCGCCGAGGCCGGCGGCCTGATCCGCACCGTCCGGCGACCCGACCTGCTGCTGGTGGCGGCGCTGCTCCACGACATCGGCAAGGGCTCGCTGCACGACCACTCGGTGGCGGGGGAGCCGCTCGCCCGCAAGATCGTGGCGCGGATGGGGTTCGCCGACCTCGACGCCGAGGTCGTCGCGTCCCTCGTGCGCTGGCACCTGCTGCTCGCCGACCTGGCGACCACCCGTGACCCGGACGACCCGGCCACCACCGCCGAGCTGCTCACCCACGTCCCCGACGCGGCGAGCCTCGAGCTGCTGCGCGCCCTCACCGAGGCCGACGCCCGGGCCGCGTCGCCTGCGGCGTGGACGACCTGGCGGGCCTCGCTCGTCGACCGGCTCGTCTCCCGCGCGGGACAGGCCCTCGGCGCCGAGGTCACCCACGTCACCCCGGCCGGTTCGCTGCCGGTGCCCGATGCCGTACGCCGCGACCCCGGTGCGGTCTCGGTCGAGATCACGCCGCACGGGGTCGGTGCCACGGTGACGGTGATCGCCGCCGACCGCGTCGGGCTGCTCGCTGACGTCGCGGGCGGGCTGGCGGCGCTGCGGGTGCCGGTCCACGCCGCGCGCGCCTGGGCCCAGGTGGACTCCGACGGCGAGTGGGGCGTGAGCGCGTGGGAGGTGCCGGACGCCTACCTCGACGCGAGCGTCGTCCGCGAGCGCATCCGTCGCGTCGTCGAGGGCACCCAGCGACTCCCGGACCTGCCGGCCCGTCCGGAGGGCGAGCTGCCGCCGATCGTGGAGGTGCGCCCGGACGCCTCGCGCGCCTCGCTGGTGCTCGAGATCCGCACCTCCGACCGTCCCGGCGTGGTCCACCGCGTGCTCACCACGCTCGCCCGCCTGGGCCTGACGGTGGCCTCCGCCCACGTCTCGACGCTCGGCCCGCAGGCGGTCGACGTGTTCTACGTGCAGGAGGTGGGAGGCGTACGCCCCACCGAGGAGCGGGCCGCTGCGGCCGCCCACGCCGTACGCACCGCGCTCGGCGGTTAGCGGCGTCGAGGCAGGCCCACCGGGGTCCGGACGTTAGGCTGAGTGGTCGTAGGACCCCTGATCCGCCCTGATCCACCACTCGATGCGAGGGACAGACCCACACCGTGTTCGCCACACTCTCCGACCGCCTTGCCGACACCTTCAAGAACCTGCGTGGCAAGGGGCGGCTCTCCGAGGCCGACATCGACGCCACCGCGCGCGAGATCCGCATCGCGCTGCTCGAGGCCGACGTGGCGCTGCCGGTCGTCAAGGAGTTCGTCGGGGCGGTGAAGGAGCGGGCCCGCTCCGAGGAGGTCAGCGGCGCGCTCAACCCGGCGCAGCAGATCATCAAGATCGTCCACGAGGAGCTCGTGACGATCCTCGGCGGGGAGACCCGCCGGCTGCGCTACGCCAAGAGCGGCCCGACCGTGATCATGCTGGCCGGCCTCCAGGGTGCCGGCAAGACGACGCTCGCGGCCAAGCTCGCGCGGTGGCTCAAGGACCAGGACAGGACGCCGATGCTGGTGGCGGCCGACCTCCAGCGACCCAACGCCGTCCAGCAGCTCCAGGTCAACGGCGAGCGCGTCGGGGTGCCCGTCTTCGCGCCCGAGCCGGGCAACGGCGCGGGCGACCCGGTCGAGGTGGCCCGCGCGTCGATCGAGGAGGCGAAGCGCAAGCTCCACGACGTCGTCATCATCGACACCGCCGGCCGACTCGGCGTCGACGAGACCCTGATGCAGCAGGCCGCCGACATCCGCGACGCCGTGCAGCCCGACGAGGTCCTGTTCGTCGTCGACGCGATGATCGGCCAGGACGCGGTCACGACCGCGCAGGCCTTCCTCGACGGCGTCGGCTACGACGGCGTGGTGCTCACCAAGCTCGACGGCGACGCCCGCGGTGGCGCCGCCCTGTCGATCCGCTCGATCACCGGCAAGCCGGTCATGTTCGCCTCGAGCGGCGAGAAGATGACCGACTTCGATCTCTTCCACCCCGACCGGATGGCCTCGCGCATCCTCGACATGGGCGACATGCTCACCCTGATCGAGCAGGCCGAGAAGGCCTTCGACTCCGCGGAATCGCTGAAGGCCGCGGAGAAGCTCGCCACCAAGGGCGGCTTCACGCTGGAGGACTTCCTCCAGCAGATGATGCAGATCCGCAAGCTCGGCTCGATGACCAAGATCATGGGGATGCTCCCCGGGATGGGCCAGTTCCGCGACCAGCTCGAGAACTTCGACGAGCGCGAGATCGACCGGATCCAGGCGATCATCCAGTCGATGACGCCGGCCGAGCGCGACAACCCCAAGATCATCGACGGCTCCCGCCGCGCCCGCATCGCCGCCGGCGCCGGACGCCAGGTCTCCGACGTCAACCAGCTCGTCGACCGCTTCTTCGAGGCGCGCAAGATGATGGAGCAGATGGCGCGCGGCGGCGGGGTGCCGGGGATGCCGGGCATGCCCGGGATGCCGGGTCTCGGCGGTGGCAAGCGTGCCGGCGCCAAGCAGCAGGCCAAGGGCAAGAAGGGCAAGAAGCGCGTCTCCGGCAACCCCGCCAAGGCAGCCCAGCAGAAGGCCGCCGGCAAGGCAGCAGCCGCAGACCGGGCCGACAACCCGTTCGGCAACCCGGACGGCACGGCGGTCGACTACGAGAAGGCCGCCGAGCAGCTGAACCTGCCCAAGGACTTCTCGCAGTTCTTGAAATGAGCTCGGTCCTCGTCGTCGACGGCGCCAACGTCGTCGGCTCCGTGCCCGACGGCTGGTGGAAGGACCGCGCCGGCGCGGCGCGACGCCTCCACGAGCGGCTCCTGGTCGCCGACACCGGGTTCGACGAGATCGTGCTGGTGCTCGAGGGACAGGCGAAGGCGGGCGTACGCGCGGGCCGGGACGCGCACGTACGCATCGTCCACGCCTCGCGCGACGGTGACGCGGAGATCCGCGAGCAGGCCAGGCGCGCCGGCGAGTCCGGAGCCAAGGTCGCGGTGGTGACCGCCGACCGCGCCCTCGCCGCGAACGTGTCCCCGGCGCAGGTGCTCAGCCCCGCGTGGCTGCTGGACCGGCTGTGAGCACGAGGGAAACGATCCAGCAGGCCACGCGGGCCCGGCTCACTTCTTCTTGACGTCCTCGCAGGTGAAGTCGGACAGCACCAGCTTCCCGGGAAGCGTCGTCGTGGCGGAGATCAGGGTGCCGGTCGACTCCACGTAGAAGTGCTGCACGTTCTGGTTGACGGCGGAGGG
Organism: Nocardioides eburneiflavus; assembly: GCF_004785795.1. Classification (NCBI taxonomy): domain Bacteria; kingdom Bacillati; phylum Actinomycetota; class Actinomycetes; order Propionibacteriales; family Nocardioidaceae; genus Nocardioides; species Nocardioides eburneiflavus. Next base: position 4,621,995 of record NZ_SRRO01000001.1, on the reverse strand, counting down.
CGCCACGTTCCACACCGAGCCGTCCGAGAACGTCGCGTTGAGCGTGCCGGCCGCGGCTCCGCCCGTCTGGTTGTTCACGAAGTGCCACACGCCCATGCCGTCGCCGCACGACTGTCCGTTGCCGTTGCTCAGCGTGGCGGCCACCGCCGGTGAGCTGACCATCACCAGTGCGGCGGTGGCGCCCATCACCCAGTACTTCCTGCTCCTCATGCTGTGCTCCTCACTACAGGTCCGTCCGGCGATCTGCCGAACGGCAGCCGTCCCCCCGGCGGTGACCTCCCACTGTGCGCCGCGCGCTGGGCGATCTCTCGCCGGCGACGGCCAGATCGCCAATTCGGGGGACGGGCCCGTGCTCAGCCCGGCTGGGGACCCACCTCGACCACCAGGGCCGAGCGCGTGCCGGCGGCGTCGGTGGCGAGCGTGAAGTCGACCCACGTCCGGTTGTTGTCGGTCGTCTCCTCGCGGAACACGCCCTGCTCGTCGGCGACGGCGTGGAGCCGGTAGTCCCCGTCGGCGAGGCCGTCCACGGGGATGCTCTGGCCGGGCAGGTTCCAGTGGTAGTAGTCCACCCACCCCCGGCTCAGCCCCATGACGAGACGGTTCGAGTCCTCGCTGCCACACCCCTCGCGCTCGTAGACCGCCTCGTCGGGCCCGAGGTCGAGCCCCGAGTGCTCGAAGTCGTAGATGCAGAACCCGACCTTGTGGTCGGTGCGCGGCTTCCCGGACTCCTCGCCCTGCTCGTCGAGGGCGAACAGGTGGTACGTCACGTAGCGCTCCACGTGCCAGTGCTCGTGGCCGTCGCCGCCCCACACCGGCCGCGCGTCGCTGGGGACGTGGCTGGCCCCGCCGTCGGCGTGCTCGATGTCCTGGGTCACGGTCCACTCGCCGCCGAGGTTCTTCTCCGCCGTGGCGTGGAAGTCCCCGGCACCGACGTTGACGAGGGCGGAGCTGAACTCCACCGACCAGCTGTCACCGACCTTCTTGGTGTGGATGTCCTCGGGCGGGGCGGGGGCGAAGTCGGGCAGTCGCTCCGCACCAGCAGGGTCCTCGGACCAGCGGGCGTCGGCGTCGCCGCCGCAGCCTGCCACGGCTGCCAGGGCCGCCACGGCTGCGCAGGTCCAGGCTCGACGGACCCAGTCACGCGCCTTCCCCATCCGTCGATGGTGGCAAGGCCCCTGCGTGCCGACAGCGCCGAACCGGCCACGTACCCCATTTGTGGGAGTCGGCAGCTCGGCGGCCGGCCTCGGCCGGGATCGCTAGGGTCGGTGCATGAGTGCGCTGCGCTTCCGCGGACCGGTCCTCCCCGACGGTGAGGCAGGCGACCTGTACGTCGTCGACGGCCGGATCACCTACGAGCCCCAGCCCGGCGCCGACACGGCCGCCGAGGGGTGGATCGTGCCCGGGCTGGTCGACGCGCACTGCCACCTGGGCCTCGACGACTTCGGTCCCACCGACGACGAGGCCACCGAGCAGCAGGCGATCGACGACCGCGACGGGGGAGCGCTGCTGATCCGCGACGCCGGATCGGCCGCCGACACCCGCTGGATCCACGACCGCGACGACCTCCCCCGCCTGATCCGGTGCGGGCGCCACATCGCGGCGACGAAGCGCTACATCCGCAACTACGCCCACGAGGTCGAGCCCGCCGACCTCGCGACGTACGCCGCGCAGGAGGCCCGCAACGGCGACGGCTGGATCAAGCTGGTCGGCGACTGGATCTCCCGCGACGAGGGCGACCTCGCGCCGTCCTTCCCCGCCGAGGCGTTCCGCGACGCGATCGACGCCGCCCACGCGGAGGGCGCCAAGGTCACCGCGCACTGCTTCGGCCACGGCGTCCTGCCGGGCCTGATCGAGGCCGGCATCGACTGCATCGAGCACGGCACCGGCCTCACCGAGGACCTCATCGACGCGATGGTCGCCCACGACACCCGGCTCGTCCCGACCGTGATGCAGCTCGACAAGTTCCCCGAGCACGCGGCCGCCGGGCAGGAGAGGTTCCCGGCCTACGCGCAGACCATGACCGACCTCTACAGCCGGATGCCGGCCACGATCATGGCTGCCTACGAGGCGGGGGTGCCCATCTACGCCGGCTCGGACGGCGGTGGCATCAGCCGCCACGGCAACATCGCCGGTGAGGTCGAGGCGCTGGCACGCATCGGGGTGCCGGCCCACGACGCCCTCGGGGCGGCGAGCTGGCGGGCGCGCGAGTGGCTGGACGTCGACGGGCTGACCGAGGGGGCCTCGGCGGACTTCGTGGTCTACGACCGCAACCCGGTGGAGGACCTGTCCGTGCTGCGTACGCCCACGGCGGTCGTGCTGCGCGGGGTCGTCCGAGGCCGATGACCCGAGCCCGGGGCAAACCGGGTTGTGCCGGCTCGTGTCCCCACGATGGGATGGCGCCATGAGCGCTCTCGTGGACCTGTTCCCGCCCCTCGGGCTCCGCGTGGTCGCCGGCCCGCTCGAGCTGCGGGGGCTGACCGACGAGCTCATCGCGGAGCTGTGCGACGTGGCCGAGGCGGGCATCCACGACCCGGCCGACATGCCGTTCTACTTCCCGTGGTCGACCGCCCCGGCCGGGGAGCTTTCGCGCAACACCGCGGCGTACCACTGGGGCAAGCGGTCCACCTTCGCGCCCGACGACTTCTGCCTCGATCTCGCGGTGCTGCTCGACGGCCGGGTGATCGGCAGCCAGGGGGTGGCTGCGAAGAACTTCCCGGTCACGCGGACCGGCGAGACCGGGTCCTGGCTCGGACGGGAGTTCCAGGGCCGTGGGCTCGGCACGGTCATGCGGCAGGCGATGTGCGAGCTGCTCCTCGACCACCTCGGCTTCGAGGAGATCACCTCGGGCGCCTTCGTGGACAACCCGGCCTCGCTCGCGGTCTCCCGCAAGGTCGGCTACCGCCCGACCACCGTGTCCCGGATCAAGCGACGCGAGGGGGAGCTCGCCATGCAGCAGGGGCTGGTCCTGACGCCGGAGGCGTTCGTCCGCCTCGGCGAGCCGGTCGAGGTCACCGGGGCGGAGGCGGTGCGCCCCTTCCTCGGTCTCGACGACTGAGCGTCGCCGGGTGGTCGATTGGTCGCAGGCCCCGACCCTCTGGCAGAATCTTCCCTCGTGTCCTGCGCGCCCGGACCCTCTCATCCGAGCGACGCAGTGCCCTTCGAAGGACCAGCACCGGTGACCCCACCTGGGAACGGCCCCTCACCCACGACAATTCCTGAGGAGACACCACAAACGTGGCCGTCAAGATTCGTTTGAAGCGCCTGGGCAAGATCCGGGTGCCGCAGTACCGCATCGTCGTCGTCGACTCGCGCAAGAAGCGCGACGGTCGCGTGCTCGAGGAGATCGGCAAGTACCACCCGAAGGAGGAGCCCTCCTTCATCGAGGTGACCTCCGACCGGGCGCAGTACTGGCTCGGCGTGGGCGCGCAGCCCTCCGAGGCCGTCGAGGCGATCCTCAAGGTGACCGGTGACTGGCAGAAGTTCAAGGGCCTGCCGGGCGCCGAGGGCACCCTGAAGGTCAAGGAGACCAAGCGCTCCAAGCTCGACATCTTCAACGAGGCCCTCAAGGAGGTGTCCGCCGAGTCGAAGGGCTCCGCGACCACCGCCAAGAAGAAGACCGAGAAGAAGACCGAGAAGAAGACCGAGGAGCCCGCTGCCGAGGCCCCGGCCGAGGTGCCTGCCTCCGAGACCCCTGAGGGCGCTGCCGACGCCGCGGAGGCCACCGAGACGGTGACCGCCGAGGACGCCGGCAAGAGCGAGGCGTGAGCGACGTGCTGGCCGAGGCTCTCGAGCACCTGGTGCGTGGCATCGTCGACCACCCCGACGACGTCATCGTCCGCGACAAGCAGCTCCGTCGTGGCTCGATCCTCGAGGTCCGGGTCCACCCCGACGACCTCGGCAAGGTGATCGGCCGCAACGGCCGCACCGCGACCGCCTTCCGCACCGTCGTCTCGGCCCTCGCGGGCCGCGGCGGGGCACGGGTCGACTTCGTCGACACCGACCGGCGGCGCTGACGGCGTACGCACGCACTGATCGTCGGGCGCCACCCCAGCCCGGGGTGGCGCCCGAGGTGCATTTCCCGCGGGTTCCAGCCCTTTCTGCGCAGGGCGGAGTCCGTTGCAACGGCCGAGAACCTCAGCGATCACCGGGTGGCCGGTGGTTCCGACGGGAGCGATAGCCTCGCCCCGTGAGTGACAAGCAGCCCGGCGACATCGAGGTCCTCGTCGGCCGCATCGGCAAGCCCCACGGCATCCGCGGCGAGGTCACCGTCGACGTACGCACCGACGAGCCCGACCGCCGCTTCGCCCCCGGGACGAGGATCCGCGCGGAGGCCCCCGCCGGGGCCGACCGCAGGCCGTCGGCCCTCACCGTGAGTCGCGCGCGCTGGCATCAGGGGACGTTGCTCGTCACCTTCGAGGAGCTCGCCGACCGCAACGCTGCCGAGGCCGTCCGCGGCACCCTGCTCCACGCCACCCTCGGGCGCGACGAGGTGCCCGAGGACCCCGACGAGTACTACGACCACCAGCTCGTGGGCCTCGACGTCGTCGACCTCGACGGCACCCCTCTCGGCAACGTCACGGCGCTGGTCCACGGCTCCGCCCAGGACCTGCTCACCGTACGGACCCCCGACGGCCGCGACGCCCTGGTCCCGTTCGTCAGCGCGCTGGTGCCCGAGGTCGACCTTGCCGCGGGCCGGCTGGTGGTGGCGGACCGTCCGGGACTGGTCTCGCCCTTCCCCGACGAGCAGGGGCCCGACGAGCAGGAGCCTGGGGCGTGAGGATCGACGTCGTCACGATCTTCCCCGACTACCTCGCACCGCTGGAGCTGAGCCTGCCCGGCAAGGCGCGCGACAAGGGCCTGCTCCACCTCGAGGTGCACGACCTGCGCCGGTGGACGACCGACCGGCACCGCACCGTCGACGACACGCCCTACGGCGGCGGCGCCGGGATGGTGATGAAGCCCGAGCCCTGGGGCCGGGCGCTCGACGACGTCGCGCAGGGCGCCACGATCATCTTCACCACCCCGAGCGGCGAGCCGTTCACGCAGGCGCTCGCCGGGGAGCTGAGCTCCCACGAGCACCTCGTCTTCGCCTGCGGTCGCTACGAGGGCATCGACCAGCGGGTCATCGAGCACGCCGCGACCATCGGCACGGTCCGCGAGATCAGCCTGGGCGACTACGTCCTCAACGGCGGCGAGGTCGCCGCGCTCGCGATCACCGAGGCGGTCGTACGCCTCCTGCCGGGCTTCATGGGCAACGCCGACTCGCTGGTGGAGGAGTCGCACGCCGACGGGCTCCTGGAGTACCCCGTCTACACCAAGCCCGCGTCGTGGCAGGGGCGCGACGTCCCCGACGTGCTGCTGTCCGGCGACCACGGCCGGATCGCGGCGTGGCGTCGCGAGGAGGCCGCCCGGCGCACCGCGGAGCGGCGCCCCGACCTGCTGCCGGCAGCGGCCACCGTAGGCGCCCTGGCGGACCTCGACGTACGCGCAGCCGTCCCCGCCGACGCGGGCGAGCTCTACACCCTCCAGCGGGCCTGCTGGCTGCAGGAGCTCGAGGCCAACCCCGGGGTCGAGATCCCGGCGCTGCGCGAGTCGCTCGACGACGTACGCCGGGGGCTGGGGGAGTGGACCGTGATGGTCGCCCGCGAGCCCTCCTCCGGGCGGCTGGTCGGCGCCGTGCGCGGCCGGGTGGACACGCACGCCGACCCCGCCGGCGAGTGGGACATCGGCCGGATCATGGTCGCCCCGGACCTCCAGGGCCGCGGCCTCGGGCGGGCGCTGCTCGAGCTCGTCGAGGGCCTGGCTCCCGCCGACGTGGAGACGTACGTGCTGTTCACGGGCGCCGGCTCGACCGACAACCTGCGGATGTACAAGAAGGCCGGCTTCCGGCTTCGCCCCGACCGCACGGCGCCCGCGGGCGCCGTCGTGCTCACCAAGAGGGCACGACGACGGATTTCACGCTGACGGCGCGCTCTGGCAGACTTCACCCTTGGTCTGCTCGAGGCCAGGGTCGCCCGGACGCATCGCTGATGCACCGCCCCGGGGTCCCGCCGGACCGCACCTGCCACAGGGGGCGCACCGGCCGGCCAGCTCGGGCACCAACCGAATTCCGTCACCACCTCATCCGCGGTTGACCTGTGGCACTCGCGAGGAGCAGTCATGACCAACGTCATCGCCGATCTCGGCACCGCCATCAAGCGTGACGACGTCCCGGACTTCCGCGCCGGCGACACCGTCAAGGTCCACGTCAAGGTCATCGAGGGCAGCCGCTCTCGCGTCCAGGTCTTCCAGGGCGTCGTGATCCGCGTCCACGGCTCGGGCATCGGCCGCACCTTCACCGTCCGCAAGGTCTCCTTCGGCGTCGGCGTCGAGCGCACCTTCCCGGTCAACTCCCCGATCTTCGAGAAGATCGAGGTCGTGACCCGCGGCGACGTGCGCCGCGCCAAGCTCTACTACCTGCGCAACCTGCGCGGCAAGGCCGCCAAGATCAAGGAGCGCCGCGAGGCGTGATCCTCGGACCGCGCGCCGCGAGGCGTCGGTTCGACCAGGGACTGGTTAGTCTCTGCGAGTGACTTCTGATGACCGCGGTTCCACGTCTGTCTCGATGGACGAGGAACCGCGGTCGTCGCGTTCGGTGGAGCCTGTGGGGGATGACGTGGTGAGCGGTGCCGGCGAGCGGAAGTCGCGCCGCAGCAAGCGCAAGCAGCTGCCGTTGTGGCAGGAGACGATCCTGCTGCTCGGGGTCGCCCTGGTGCTGGCCGTGGTCATCAAGACCTTCTTCGTGCAGGCCTTCTACATCCCCTCGGAGTCGATGGAGCCGGGACTGATCCTCAACGACCGGATCCTGATCCAGAAGGTCTCCTACTGGGGCGACGAGGCGCCCGAGCGAGGCGACGTCGTGGTCTTCAAGGACCCCGGCGGCTGGCTCCCACCGATGGACTCCGCGGGTCCGACCAACCCGGTCGCGAAGGTGATGGCCAAGATCGGCCTCTACCCGACCGGCGGACACCTGGTGAAGCGCGTCATCGGTGTCGCCGGTGACACGATCGAGTGCTGCGACGACCGGGGCCGCCTGATGGTCAACGGGCAGCCGCTCGTGGAGGGCGCCTACGTCAAGCGCGGCGGCGCGGCGTGCAACGGCCCGATGCCGACCAACGGTGCGTGCGACGAGAAGTGGTCGGTCGGGCCCATCCCCGACGGCCACATCTTCGTCATGGGCGACAACCGTTCGCGCTCGGCCGACTCCTCCCAGAAGATGTGCCAGTCCGACGAGACCGAGTGCGTGCCCGGCGACGAGTTCGTCCCGGTCGACCTGGTCGTCGGCAAGGTCTTCGTCCTCCTGTGGCCCGCCGACCGCTTCCGCTGGGACACCCGTCCGGCCACGTTCGAGGACGTGCCGGACCCGTCACCGTGACCTCCGCGTCACACCTGCCGCCGCCCCTGCCCGGCGGGGTGACCGTGCGCCGCGACGCCGGGATCTACGGCTACGAGCGCGCCCTGCGCCGGGCCGGCCTCGAGCCGATCGCGGGCGTCGACGAGGCCGGTCGTGGGGCGTGCGCGGGTCCGCTGGTCGCCGGCGCGGTGATCCTGCCGCCGGGGAAGGCGGGGATCGTCCCGGGCCTGGCGGACAGCAAGCTGCTGACCGAGGCCGCGCGCGAACGGGTCTACGCCCAGGTCGTGCGCCGGGCCCAGGCGTGGTCGGTCGTGGTCATCGACAGCGAGGAGTGCGACCGGCTCGGCATGCACGTCGCCAACGTCGAGGCGCTCCGCCGGGCGGTCGCCCGGCTGTCGACGCGCCCGTCGTACGTGCTGACCGACGGGTTCCCCGTCGACGGGCTCGGGGTCCCCGGCCTCGCGGTGTGGAAGGGCGACCGGGTCGCCGCCTGCATCGCCGCGGCCTCGGTCATCGCCAAGGTGACGCGTGACCGGCTCATGGTCGGCATGCACGACGACTGGCCGGCGTACGACTTCCGGACGCACAAGGGCTACATCACCTCCGAGCACGAGGCCGCCCTCGCCGAGCACGGCCCCTCGCCGGTCCACCGGATGCGGTTCGTCAACGTACGCCGCGCGGCGGGTCTCGAGCCGATGCCCGAGCCGGCGCTGGACCCGGCCACTAGTCTCGGGCAGGACCAGCCGGCACCGGGGGCCGACACCGTGGAGGAGGACGCATGAGCGCCGAGGATCTCGAGAAGTACGAGACCGAGATGGAGCTCACCCTCTATCGCGAGTACCGCGACGTCGTGGGCATCTTCAAGTACGTCGTGGAGACCGACCGCCGCTTCTACCTCTGCAACCAGGTCGACGTGAAGGCCCGTTCGGAGAGCGGCGACGTGTTCTTCGAGGTGTCGATGAGCGACGCGTGGGTGTGGGACATGTACCGGCCCGCCCGCTTCGCCAAGAACGTGAAGGTGCTGACCTTCAAGGACGTCAACGTCGAGGAGCTGGCGGCCCAGGAGATCGACCCGCCGAAGGACTGACGTTCGGTCCGGGTCGACGCGGCGCGCCGCCGGGTCGAGGACCACGAATCGTCCACAGGCGCCTCCCAGGAGCCGTCCTCCACAGCCGCCGCACCGCGCGGTCCACCGCCGTCGGTGCGTCGCGGTGTGCTGGTGCCTTCCCGATCCCGTACGACCCGGAAGGCACCCAGATGGCCCGACCCGTCAGCGCGTCCCCGTTCGCCCGCGACCCTGCCACCGAGCGCAAGCGCCTGCTGGGCCAGCGCGGTGAGGCCATCGCGGCACGACACCTGACCGGACTCGGCATGGAGGTGATCGACCGCAACTGGCGCTGCGACGCCGGCGAGATCGACCTCGTGCTGCGGGACGGCCGGGTGCTCGTCGTCTGCGAGGTGAAGACCCGCACCTCCACCGCCTACGGAACCCCGCTGGAGGCCATCGACCAGCGCAAGCTCGACCGGTTGCGGCGCCTGGCCGCCCGGTGGCTGCGGGTGCACGACTGCCATCCCGACGACGTCCGGATCGACATGGTCGGGGTCCTGGCCCCGCCCGGGCTCCCCGTCGAGATCGAGCACGTCGAGGGGGCCGGCTGATGGCCTTCGCGACGGCCCGCTCCCTGGCCCTCAAGGGAGCCGACGGACACGTGATCGACGTGCAGGTCGATGTCTCGCCCGGAGTCGTCGGCACCACCTTGGTGGGCCGCGTCGACAAGAGTCTCTCCGAGGCCCGCGACCGGGTGCGGATGGCCATCAACAACGACTGCGGGCGCTGGCCGGCGACCAAGCGGGTCACGGTCCTGCTCTCGCCGGCCGACCTCCCCAAGGGCGGCACCCACTACGACCTGGCCATCGCCGTCGCCGTGCTGGCCGCGGACACGTCCTGCAAGGACCTGACCGCCGACCTGCTCGAGGGGTGGGCGTTCGTGGGGGAGCTCTCGGTCTCGGGCGGCCTGCGCCCGGTCCCGGGCGTGCTCCCGATGGTGATCGCGGCAGCCGCCCACGGGTTGACGCGCGTGTTCGTGCCGGAGCCGCAGGCGGTCGAGGCGTCCCTGGTGCCGGGCATGACGGTCTTCGGCGTCAGGTCACTGGCACAGGTCTCGGCGGTGCTCCGCGGGGCGGAGGTGCCGGAGGCGTCGCCGGTGGTCGCGCCCTCCGCGAGCCCCCTGGCGACGTGGCGGGGCGAGGACCGGCTCGCCGCTGTCGATCTCAGTGACGTCGACGGGCTCGAGGACGTCCGCTACGCCGTCGAGGTGGCCGCCGCGGGCGGGCACCCCCTGATGCTCGTCGGGCCGCGCGGCTCGGGCAAGACGTCCGTCGCCGAGCGGATCCCCACGATCCTCCCCGACCTGACGACCGAGCAGTCGCTCGAGGTCACCGCGCTGCACTCGGTCGCCGGCACGCTGCCCGACGGATCGGGACTGCTGCGGCGCCCACCCTGGTACGCGCCGCACCACTCGGCCAGTGGCGCCAGCGTGCTCGGCGGCGGCACGGGTCGGGTGCGCCCGGGGCAGGTGAGCCTCGCCCACCACGGGGTGCTGTTCCTCGACGAGTTCCCGCACTTCCGCGCCGACGTCGTCGAGGCCATGCGGCAGCCGATGGAGTGCGGTGAGGTGACGATCGCTCGCGGCGAGGAGTCCGCGACCTATCCCGCTCGCTCGCTGGTCGTCCTCGCAGCCAACTCCTGTCCCTGTGGCCGGTACCACGGCCTGTCGGGCGGCGCGTGCGAGTGCAGCCCCGTCCAGCGTCAGCACTACCTGCGCAAGCTCAGCGGCCCGATCGTCGACCGGGTCGACATCTGGATGGAGGTCCGCCCGCAGGCCCGGATGCCGCAGGTCGCCTACGCGCCGCCCAGCGAGTCCTCGGCCGACGTCCGCGCCCGGGTGACCGAGGCCCGCCAGCGGCAGGCTCGGCGCTTCCGCGACTGCGACTGGATGCTCAATGCCGCCGTCCCCGGTCCCGTGATCGAGACGCGGTGGCCCCTCACCCGGGAGGGGCAGGCCCTCGTGGACCAGGAGCTGGCCGACGGCAGGCTCACCCGTCGCGGGCTGACCCGCGTCCAGCGGCTGGCGTGGACGGTCGCCGACTGCGCCGGGGTGTCGCGTCCCGGGAGGGAGGAGGCCGCGCTCGCCCTGGCCCTGCGCTCGAGCGATCCGGCGCGGAGCCTGCCGGCACGGGTCGTCGCGGTGGCCGCGTCATGAGCGGGTTGCGGAGCACCGGCAGCCCGACCGAGGCCGACCGGCTCGCCCGGGTCGTGTTGAGCGTCGGGGTCGAGCCAGGCGACATCACCACCTCGCGGCTGGTCCGCGCCCTCGGCCCGCAGCGGGCGCTGGGCGAGCAGCTGGTGCCCAAGCCCGGCAGCGGCCTCGCGGAGAGGTTGGGCGAGGTCGACCCGGCGCGTGAGCTCGAGCGGGCCGAGCAACGAGGCATCCGCTTCGTGGTGCCCGGCGACGCCGAGTGGCCGCCCGGGCTCGACGACCTCGACCAGGTCGACCAGCTCGACCACCGGTCCGGGGCTTCGGAGGACGGCCGCGAGGGCGAGCCCGTCACCTTCGGTGGCACCCCGCCCGGCATCTGGGTGCGCGGCCCGATGCCACTGACCGAGCTGGCCCGCTCGGTCGCGGTGGTCGGCTCCAGGGCGGCCTCGGTCTACGGCGTCGAGACCGCACGCGCGATCTCAGGCCACCTCGCCCTGTCCGGTGTGCCCGTGGTGTCGGGCGGCGCACTCGGCATCGACTTCGTCGCCCACGACGCAGCACTCCGTGCCGGCGGCGCCACAGTGGCGGTGCTCGCCTGCGGCGTGGACCGGATCTACCCGGAGCAGAACCGCCCGCTCCTGGCCCACCTGGCAGACCAGTACGCCGTGGTGTCCGAGCAACCGCCCGGGTCCGGACCGACGCAGCTGCGCTTCCTGGCCCGCAATCGCCTGATCGCGGCGCTCACGCGCGGCACGGTGCTCGTGGAGGCAGCCCTGCGCAGCGGCGCCCTCAACACCGTGGGGTGGGCCGAACAGATGAGCCGCGCCGTGATGGGCGTGCCGGGCCCGGTCACGAGCTACAGCTCGGCGGGCGTGCACCAGTGCCTGCGCCGCGGCGGCGCCACCCTCGTCACCCACGGCTCCGAGGTGCTCGAGGTCGTCGGTGAGTCGGGCGAGCACCTCGTCGAGGTGCCGCGCGGCCCCGAGCGGCCGCGTGACCGCCTGAGTGCCGTCGAGCGCCGGGTGCTCGAACAGGTGCCTCCCGCGGCGCCCCTGGCCGTGGACGCCATCGCGAGCCTGAGCCTGCTCCACGCCCGCGACACCATGGGCGCGCTCAGCCGGCTCGAGGCCAAGGGCTTCGTCCGACGGATCGACGGCGGCTGGCGACTCGCAGGTGCCGGATGAGGCGCCCGGACGCACCTACGATGCGGGGGTGAGCGACAGCACGGACGAGGTCGACGGCCTGCCCGAGCAGCTGGTCCGGCTGCTCGGCGACTACGAGCGCCACCTCGTGTCCGAGCGCGACCTCGCCCCGCACACGGTCCGCGCCTACCTCGGCGACATCGCCGGGCTGCTCGACCACTGCGTACGCCTGGGCATCGACGACGTCGCCGACCTCGACCTGCGCGCCCTCCGCAGCTGGCTGGCCAAGCTGCAGACCACCGGTCGCAGCCGGACGACGATCGCGCGCCGCGCCACGGCCGCGCGGGTCTTCACCGCGTGGCTCCACCGCACCGGTCGCGTCCCGACGGACACCGGCGCGGCGCTGGGCTCGCCCAAGAAGCACAAGACCCTCCCGCCCGTCCTGCGCGCCGACGAGGCCGAGGCGCTGATCCGGTCGGCGGCGGCCCGGGCCGACGACGGCACGGCTGTCGGCCTGCGCGACGTCGCGATGCTCGAGCTCCTCTACGCGACGGGCGTCCGGGTCGGTGAGCTGGTCGGCCTCGACATCGACGACGTCGACGGCGAGCGCCGTGTCGTGCGCGTCTTCGGCAAGGGCCGCAAGGAGCGTTCGGTGCCCTACGGCGTCCCGGCCGGCCGCGCGGTCGACCGCTGGTTGGCCGGCGGACGTCCGTCCCTGCGCGTGGAGGGATCCGGGCCGGCGCTCTTCCTCGGCGTCCGCGGTCGGCGCATCGACCAGCGTGCCGTCCGCGACCTGGTGCACCGCCGGATCGCCGACGTCCCCGGGGCGCCCGACATCGGGCCGCACGGCCTGCGCCACACGGCGGCAACCCACCTGCTCGAGGGCGGGGCCGACCTCCGGTCGGTGCAGGAGCTGCTCGGGCACGCCTCGCTCGCCACGACCCAGCTCTACACGCACGTGACGACCGACCGCTTGCGACGGGCCTACCAGCAGGCCCACCCGCGGGCCTGAGCGGAGACGCGCAAGCGGATCCGCTGATGGTGGTCGAGTGAGCCGCGCCGCCGAGGGACGAGGCGGCGACCGGCTCGTACCGAGACCCGGATCAGACCAGGGAGTCCACCGGGCGCCTCCACGCCTCGAGCGGCGGAGCCCAGGGGAGACGCGGGGTGACGGGCTCGTCGCGCCACAGCGGCAGGAGCCGTACGGGCCCGCCGCCGACGAGGGTGAGCGGGTCGAGGTACGCCTCGTCCGCGCCGCGACCCGCGATCAGGCCCCAGTGCAGGCACGCCGCGGGGAAGCAGTGGCTGTCGGTGACGACGAGCCGCCCGAGGACGTCGCCGGCCATCACGCTCTGGCCGCGCTCGACGGAGGCGGCGACGGGCTCGTAGGTCGTACGCCGGCTCCCGTGCACCACGGTGACCACGGGCTTGCCCCCGATCGACCCCGCGAAGCCGACGGTCCCGGCGAGCGCGGCCCGCACCGCCTGCCCCGGCGAGCCGGCGAGGTCGGCGCCGCGGTGCCCGGGGGCGTACGGGTGCGGGGGCGGTTCGAATCCCCGCACCACCTCGGGCTCGGGGTCGAGCGGCCACATCCCACCCTGGTCCTCCGACGCCGACGTGGCAGGGGAGGAGCCGAGCAGCACCAGGACCGTGAGGGCGACGGACAGGAGGGCGCGCATCGGGCGATCGTCGCCCCTGTCGGGCCCACCTGCGACGCACGCCCCGCGCGTCTGTGGACGACCCGCCGACAGGGGCGGCTGTGGACGGTTCGCGGCCACCGGATCCCCGCTCGGCCGGTGTCGTGACGACGGCCTCACCCGGATTCGCCGATGCGGGAACGGAGGGCCTACGATGTCCGGAGCAGTCCTCACGGACTGACTTCGCACGCTCGCTGACCGCGTCGGAATGCATCCCTGGTTCCGGACCGCCCGTGGGCGTCGGTCCTCAGTTCCGCCAGCTCCACCGCTGCGGATCGGACCGGCGCGCGAGCGTCAGGGCTCCCGGCACCCGCCGGGCGCAGCAACTGAAAACCAACAGGAGTCCGCTCCCGGTCCGCACCTGCATCAAGGTCGGGCACGTCGGCGAGCGCCTCCGCAACAACAGGAGAACCCATGGCAGTCGTCACCATGCGCCAGCTGCTCGAGAGCGGCGTCCACTTCGGTCACCAGACCCGTCGCTGGAACCCCAAGATGAAGCGCTTCATCATGACCGAGCGCAACGGCATCTACATCATCGACCTGCAGCAGTCGCTCGCCTACATCGACCGCTCGTACGCCTTCGTCAAGGAGACGGTCGCCAAGGGCGGCGTCGTCATGTTCGTCGGCACCAAGAAGCAGGCCCAGGAGGCCATCGCCGAGCAGGCGACGCGCGTCGGCATGCCCTACGTCAACCAGCGTTGGCTCGGCGGCATGCTCACCAACTTCCAGACGGTGCACCAGCGGATCAACCGCCTCAAGGAGCTCGACGACGTCGACTTCGACACCGTCGCCGGCTCGGGTCGCACCAAGAAGGAGCTCCTGCAGATGAAGCGGGAGCACGCCAAGCTCGAGAAGACCCTCGGCGGCATCCGCGAGATGTCCAAGGTCCCCTCCGCGGTGTGGATCGTCGACACCAACAAGGAGCACCTGGCCGTCGAGGAGGCGCGCAAGCTGCGGATCCCGATCATCGGCATCCTCGACTCCAACTGCGACCCCGACCTCGTCGACTTCCCGATCCCGGGCAACGACGACGCCATCCGCGCGGTCGGCCTGCTGACCCGCGTGGTCGCTGACGCCGTCGCCGAGGGCCTCGTGGCCCGATCGGGTTCGAAGGCCACCGACGGTGACGAGTCCGTCGGCGCCGAGGAGCCGCTCGCCGAGTGGGAGCGCGAGCTCCTCCAGGGCGACGCCGAGAAGACGGCTGCGGCCGCCACCGGTGACGCTGTCGCCGAGACCCCGGCCTCCGAGGCCACTGGTGCCGCTGCCGAGGCCCCGCAGGCCGAGGCCGCCGCCGAGGCTGCGACCGACGCTCCTGCCGAGGCCCCTGCCGCCGAGACCGCTGCTGCCGAGGCGCCCGCCGAGGCTGCTGCCGAGGAGCCGGCCGCCGAGGCGACCGCCGTCGAGGCCGAGGCCGACAAGAAGGACTGAGCCGGTCGCGCCGGTCGCTGGCCCCCGCCCGCGGCCGGCGCCCCGCACCGTCCCCACGCGCCGGCTCGCGGAGCCGGACGCTGAACTCTCTGGATCGAAGGAAGAAGGACCGATCATGGCCAACTTCACCGCTGCCGACGTCAAGAAGCTCCGTGAGCTGACCCAGGCCGGGATGATGGACTGCAAGAAGGCGCTGACGGAGACGGACGGTGACTTCGACAAGGCCGTCGAGCTGCTGCGCGTCAAGGGTGCCGCCAAGGCTGCCGCCCGCGGCGCCGAGCGCGAGGCCGTCGCCGGCCTCGTCGCCACCGCCGGCAACGCGCTGGTCGAGCTCAAGAGCGAGACCGACTTCGTCGCCAAGAACGAGGACTTCATCGCCAAGGCGCAGCAGATCGCCGAGGTCGCCAACGACGTCAAGGCCACCGACACCGAGGCCCTCAAGGCCGCGGAGCTCGACGGCAAGACCGTGGGCGAGGTGGTCCAGGACCTGGCCATCACCATCGGCGAGAAGATCGAGCTGGGCGAGGTCGCCTACTTCGAGGGCACCACCGTCACCTACATGCACAAGCGTGCCGCCGACCTGCCCCCCGCCGTGGGCGTGCTGGTCGAGTTCGAGGGTGACGAGGCCGCCGCGCGCGGCGCCGCGATGCAGATCGCGGCGATGAAGGCCCAGTACCTCACCCGCGACGAGGTCCCGGCCGACGTCGTGGAGTCCGAGCGCTCGATCGCCGAGCAGAAGACCCGCGAGGAGGGCAAGCCCGAGCAGGCGATCGCCAAGATCGTCGAGGGTCGCCTCGGTGGCTTCTTCAAGGAGATCGTGCTGCTCGAGCAGGAGTCGGTCACCGAGTCCAAGAAGTCGGTCAAGGCCGTCCTGGACGAGGCCGGCACCACCGTGACGCGGTTCGCCCGCTTCGAGGTCGGCGCCTGAGCCACGCTCCACCTGAGCAGAGCTGGGGCCCGTACGCACCGCGTACGGGCCCTGGCTGCATTTCGGGATCCACGAGTCTGGGGAACGAACGACAGGCCGGTCAGACCCGATCGCCTGCGGTCGGTTCCCCACGGGCGAGCACGTCGCGACAGGTGTCCGCCCAGGTGCGGCGACGCGGTGGCGGTGGCACAGCCACCTCCGGGCGCTCGGCAATGTCGCTGGACCACCGCCCGCCGGCGCGTCGTACGGTGACACCGGGCCGGCGGTGGCACAGCCACCTTCTGCGCCGTGGAATGCGGCTCACGCACCGCCCGGCGGGACAGCCGGGTTCGACCCCCGGGGCTGCTGGCCGGTAGGTTTCGGATGACCCACCCGGCGCTCGAAGGGAAGCACGTGGCGTACAAACGAGTCCTCCTCAAACTCTCCGGTGAAGTGTTCGGCGGAGGCGAGGTGGGGTTGGACCTCGACGTCATCAACGCCGTCGCGGCCGAGGTGGCGGAGGTCGCCAAGTCGGGCGTGCAGATCGCGATCGTCGTGGGTGGAGGCAACTTCTTCCGTGGCGCCGAGCTCCAGCAGCGCGGCATGGAGCGTGCCCGCGCCGACTACATGGGCATGCTCGGCACCGTGATGAACTGCCTGGCGTTGCAGGACCTGATCGAGAAGCACGGCGTCGAGACCCGCGTGCAGACCGCCATCACGATGGGCCAGGTCGCCGAGCCCTACATCCCGCGCCGTGCGATCCGGCACATGGAGAAGGGCCGCGTCGTGATCTTCGGCGCCGGCGCCGGCATGCCGTTCTTCTCCACCGACACCGTCGCCGCCCAGCGCGCTCTCGAGACCCGCTGCGAGGTGATCCTGATGGGCAAGCAGGGCGTCGACGGCGTCTACGACTCCGACCCCAAGCAGAACCCCGACGCGGTGAAGTTCGACGAGCTCACCTACGACGAGTACCTCGCCCGCGACCTCAAGGTCGCCGACGCCACGGGCATCGCGATGGCGCGCGACAACAAGATGGCCATGGTCTTCTTCAACCTCTCCACGCCAGGCACCATCGTGCGCGCGGTGCGGGGTGAGAAGATTGGCACGCTGGTCAGCAGCTCGGTCTGACCGGGCCGAGCTCCCACCCGCACCACGGACGTACGACGAGAGAGAGCAACCGTGATCAACGACGTCATGAACGATGCCGACGCCAAGATGGGCAAGTCCGTCGAGGCGACCCGCGAGGAGTTCGCCGCGATCCGCGCCGGTCGTGCCAACCCGGCGATGTTCGCCAAGATCACGGCCGACTACTACGGCACCCAGACGCCCCTGCAGCAGCTGGCCAGCTTCACCTCGCAGGACGCCCGCACGATCCTGATCCAGCCGTTCGACGTCGGGGCGATGTCCGCGATCGAGCGAGCCATCCGCGACTCCGACCTCGGCGTGAATCCCGCCAACGACGGCAGGGTGCTGCGCTGCGTCTTCCCTGAGCTGACCGAGGAGCGCCGCAAGGAGTTCATCAAGCTGGCCAAGGCGAAGGCCGAGGACGGGCGCGTGTCCGTGCGCAACGTGCGCCGCACCGCCAAGCAGGCCCTCGAGAAGCTCGAGAAGGACGGCGAGGTCGGCAAGGACGACGTCACGGGCGCGGAGAAGCGCCTCGACGCCGTCACCAAGACCCACACCGACAAGATCGACGAGCTGCTCAAGCACAAGGAAGCCGAGCTGCTCGAGGTCTGAGCGCCCCTTCGATGACCACACCCGAACCCCCGGCGGCGCCGGCTCCCGAGCCCGGAGCGACGAGCCCGGCGCCCAAGGACCACGGTCGCGCGGGGCGCGACCTGCGTGCCGCCGTCACCTCGGCGGTGCTCCTGGTCGCGGCGATCCTGCTGTCGCTGCTGTTCTGGAAGCCCGCCTTCATGGGCATCGTGGCGATCGCCGTGGTGGTCGCCGTCTGGGAGCTGCACAAGGGCCTGTCCGCCAAGGGCATCGACATCCCCGAGCAGCCGCTGATGCTGGGCGGCGTCGTGATGGTGGTCGTCGCCTACGTCTGGGGCGCGCCCGCGCTCGTGACCGCCACCGCCGTCACTGCGCTCGTGATCATGCTGTGGCTGCTGCGACGCGGCGTCGACGGCTACGTCAAGAACGCGACCGCCTCCGTCTTCACCCTCGTCTACGTCCCGTTCCTCGCCTCCTTCGTCGCGCTGCTGCTCGGCGAGGGCGGGAAGGCCCCGGCCCTCGGGCTCGACCTCGACGACCCGGGCATGCGGGGCGTGGTCACCTTCATCGCGATCACCGTCGCCTCCGACACCGGTGGCTACGTCGCGGGCGTCCTCTTCGGCAAGCACCCGATGGCCCGGGTGATCTCGCCGAAGAAGTCGTGGGAAGGGTTCGTCGGCTCGATGGTCGGCACCATCGCCGTGGGCGTCTGGCTGGTGACGGCGTTCCTGGGCGGCGACTGGTGGGTCGGGGTCCTGCTCGGCGTGATCGCCGCGGTCATGGCCACGCTGGGCGACCTGTGCGAGTCGGTGATCAAGCGCGACCTCGGCATCAAGGACATGAGCCAGGTCATCCCGGGCCACGGCGGACTGATGGACCGCCTCGACTCGCTGCTGGCGACGGTCGCGCCGATCTGGCTGGTCCTCTACTACCTGGTCTTCTGAGGTGCGGCTCCTCGTCACGGGTGGTCGTACGGGCTACCTCGGTCGGCGCGTCGTCGCCGCGGCGGCGCACCACGAGGTGGTGGCGGTCGGCTCCGCGGACGCTGACGTACGCGATCCTGCGGCGGTCGACGCACTCGTCGACCGGCACCGGCCCGACGTCGTCGTGCACACCGCGTACGTCCAGGCGGATCCCGAGGTGACGGGCGCGGGCGCCGTCCACGTCGCGCGGGCCGCCGCACGTGTCGGGGCGCGGCTGGTGCTGGTGTCGTCGGACGTGGTGTTCGGCGGTCGCCCGGTGCCCTACGACGAGTCCGCGACGCCGGACCCGGTGTCGGCCTACGGCGTGGCCAAGGTCCTGGCCGAGACCGCGGCACTCGCGTCGAACCCGGACGTCGTCGTGGCCCGCACGTCGCTGATCCTGGGGGACGGTGAGTCCGGGCACGAGCGGCTGTTCCGGTCGCTGGCCCTCGGCGCCCACGGTGCGCTCTTCGAGGACGAGCGACGCTGCCCGGTCCACGTCGAGGACCTGGCGGCCGCCCTGGTGGAGCTCGCCGCCAACGACGTGCGCGGCGTGCTGCACCTCGGCGGCGCCGACGCGACGAGCCGCCTCGAGCTCGGTCGCCTCGTCGCCCGTCGCGACGGCCTGGACGCCACCGTCCTGCGTGCCGGCCGTCGGGCCGACCTCCCCGACCCCGGCCCCGTCGACGTACGCCTCGACTCGTCCCTCGCCTCGCGGCTCCTCGCGACGCGGCTGCGTGGAGCACGCGAGTTCCTGGCGCCGGGGACGACACGATGACCCTCCACCTGGTCCGGCACGGCCGTCCGCTCGTCACCCCCGGCGTGCCCGCCGCCGAGTGGGACCTCGACCCGGCGGCGTACGACGACGTGTGGGCGCTGCGGGCCTCCGGTCGGCTGCCAGCGCGGGCAGCGTGGCTCACCTCCCCCGAGCCGAAGGCGGTGCAGACCGCCCAGCTCCTCACCGACGGCGACGTCGGTGTCCTGCCCGACCTCCGCGAGCACCAGCGCACGGGGGAGTGGGTGGAGGACTTCGCCGGAGCCGTCCGGCGCGCGTTCGACCACCCGGACCGCCCGGCGCTCGACGGGTGGGAGCCCCTCGACGACTGCCGCAGGCGGGTGGCCGCCGCCGTACGCGGGGTGCTGGAGGTGCACGCCGGCGCGGACGTCGTGCTCGTCGGGCACGGCACCGCATGGACGCTGGTGGCGGCGGACCTGACCGGGCAGGCGCCCGACCTCGGGCGCTGGGCGGCGCTGGCGATGCCGGACGTCATCCGGGTCGATCCGTGATCCGCGGCACCCGGTCGAATTCCCTCTCACCGCGTGCCCGCCGTCGTCGCACGTCGTCGACCGCCTAGGCTGACCTGGTGGAGACGCACGAGGCCCAGCAGGGCGAGCTGCCGCAGGACCGCCACTTCGAGTGGTGGCACCACAGCCACCCGACCTTCGCCGGCATCACCGGGTTCTTCGCCGGGATGCTCTACGTCACGGCCGTGCCCGGCGCCTTCGTGGGCATCCTCCGGCTGCTCTTCACCTACGAGACCGCCGAGAGGCTCTTCCCGTTCGTCCTGCTCGCCCTGGCGCTCCCGATCGCGATGCTGGTCAAGCGCAAGACCCGGCGCTTCGCCCAGTTCATGTTCGTCGGCATGGTCGTGACGGCGCTCGTGGTGCTGGGCGTGGCGTCGCTGGTGCTCTACTTCATGGTCGACGCCTGACCCGCTGAATCGCCCCGGCAGCCGCCGGGATGGGACACTCGGCATGATGTCCGACTCAACTCAGCAGCCGATCAAGACCCTGCCCCTCGTCTTCGACGAGCCGCGCGGCCGCAAGAAGCCGCCGCCGCACCTCGCCGACCTCGACGAGGCCGGCCGCAAGGCGCGGCTCGAGGAGATGGGCCTGCCGGGCTTCCGTGCCAAGCAGCTCTCCACCCACTACTTCTCCCGCCTGGTCGACGACCCGGCCGAGATGACGGACCTCCCGGCCGGCCAGCGCGACGAGCTGGTGTCCGCGCTGCTGCCACACCTGATGACGCCGCTGCGGACCATGGAGGCCGACAGGGGCACCACCCGCAAGACGCTGTGGAAGCTCTTCGACGGCGCGCTCGTCGAGTCGGTGCTGATGCGCTACCCCGACCGCGCCACGATCTGCGTCTCGAGCCAGGCCGGCTGCGGCATGGCGTGCCCGTTCTGCGCCACCGGCATGGGCGGCCTCCAGCGCAACATGTCGACCGCGGAGATCGTCGAGCAGGTCGTCGCCGGCGCCCGTTCGCTGGCCCGCGGCGAGGTCCCCGGCGGCCCCGGTCGCGTGTCCAACGTGGTGTTCATGGGCATGGGCGAGCCCCTCGCCAACTACAAGGCGGTCATCGGGGCCGTACGTCGCCTCACCGACGCCTCGCCGGCCGGACTCGGGATGAGCGCCCGCGGGGTCACCGTCAGCACCGTCGGCCTCGTGCCCCGGATCAACCAGCTCGCCGACGAGGGCATCCCGGTCACTCTCGCGCTGAGCCTGCACGCGCCCGACGACGAGCTGCGCAACGAGCTGGTCCCGATCAACACCCGCTTCTCGGTCGCCGAGACCGTCGAGGCCGCCTGGAACTACGCGGCGAAGACCAAGCGCCGGGTCTCCATCGAGTACGCCATGATGCGTGGCATCAACGACCAGGCCCACCGCGCCGACCTGCTCGGCGACGTGCTCAACTCCTACGGTGACTGGGGGTGGGTGCACGTCAACCTGATCCCGCTCAACCCGATCGAGGGCTCGAAGTGGACCGCCTCGGACCCTGCTGACGAGCGGGAGTTCGTCCGCCGCCTCGAGGCCAAGGGCATCCCGACGACCGTCCGCGACACCCGCGGCCGGGAGATCGACGGCGCCTGCGGGCAGCTCGCCGCCAAGGAGTAGCCCCCGTAGCGTCGGGCACCGTTCACGTGTCCTTCGCCGGGACCGGGGCAGGTGTTGCGGGTCGCTTCCTAGCGTCCGTGGCATGGACCTGCTCGAGAGGCGGCGTCGCAGCCGCACCACCCCCTCCCGGCTCCGCGTGCTCGTGGTCACCGAGTCGTTCCTGCCGCAGGTCAACGGCGTCACCAACTCGGTGCGCCGGGTGCTGGAGCACCTGGCGGCGGAGGGCCACGAGGCCGAGCTGATCGCACCCACCGGCCCCGAGGTGTACGCCGGCTTCCCGGTCAGGCACGCGCGGGGCGCGAGCCTGCCGTTCTACGCCGACTTCCGGATCGGTCTGGAGACGCGGCGGCGGCTCCGGGCGGCGATGGAGCGGTTCGATCCCGACGTGGTGCACATCGCCTCGCCGGCCACGCTCGGCCACCAGGCGGCGAAGGCGGCGCGCTCGCTCGGGATCCCCACCGTGGCGATCTACCAGACGGACCTCGTCGGGTTCGCCGACCGCTACGGCGTGCCGGGCGGCGCCCGTGCCATGGAGTCGCTCACCCGCCGGATCCACCTCGGCGTGGACCGGACGCTGGCCCCGTCGACGGCCAGCATCGCGCAGCTCGCCCGGCTCGGCATCGACGACGTCGCCCGCTGGCCGCGCGGGGTGGACCAGGTGCTGTTCGAGCCGGCGAAGCGGGACGAGGCGCTGCACGCAGAGCTGGCTCCGAACGGCGAGGTGCTCGTCGGGTACGTCGGTCGACTGGCGGCCGAGAAGGAGCTCGAGCTCCTCGCCCACGTCGAGCGGCTGCCGGGCGTACGGCTGGTGCTCGTCGGTGGCGGGCCGGAGGAGGGGCGCCTGCGTGCGCTGCTCCCCGGAGCGGCGTTCCTCGGCGTGCTGCACGGCGACGAGCTCGCCCGGGCGTACGCCACGCTCGACGTCTTCGTGCACACCGGGCGCCACGAGACCTACTGCCAGTCCGCCCAGGAGGCGCTGGCCAGCGGGGTGCCGGTGGTCGCGCCGCGCTCCGGCGGACCGATCGACGTCGTCGACGACACCGTCGCCG
Organism: Nocardioides eburneiflavus; assembly: GCF_004785795.1. Taxonomy (NCBI): domain Bacteria; kingdom Bacillati; phylum Actinomycetota; class Actinomycetes; order Propionibacteriales; family Nocardioidaceae; genus Nocardioides; species Nocardioides eburneiflavus. Next base: position 4,599,546 of record NZ_SRRO01000001.1, on the reverse strand, counting down.
GCTTCCTCTACGAGCCCGGCGACGCGGGGGAGATGGTGGCCCACGTCGCGCGGCTGGTGGCGCAGCCGGTGCTGCGGCGTCGGATGGCGGCCGCGGCCCGGCTCAGCGTGCGCGACCGGACGTGGCGGGCGGTCAACGACCTGCTGGTGAGCCACTACCGCGAGGTGAGCGCCCCGGCCGGGACGACGCGCCGGGCCGGCTGACGCCTACCCGGCCACCACGTCCACGGCCTCCTCGACGCTGTCGACCAGGTGGACGTACGGCCCCATCTCCCGGTCGCGGGCCAGGGCCTGCAGCAGCGGCCAGACCGGCAGGTCCTCCGTCCAGTGGCGCCGTCCGACGAGCACCATGGGCGCGACCGCGGACGCGTCGGCGTAGTAGTTCTCGCAGGCGTCCTGGAAGACCTCCTGCACCGTCCCGGCGGCCCCCGGAAGGAAGACGATGCCGGCGTTGCAGACCTCCAGCAGCACGGCCTCGCGCGGCGCGTTGTGGAAGAACTTCGCGATCGACGTGGCGAAGACGTTCGGCGGCTCGTGGCCGTAGTGCCACGTCGGGATGCCGAGCGACTCCCGCCCGCCGCTCGTCGCCCCCACCACGTCGAGCGCGACCCGCGCCCACGCGCCCACGTCGGGGCCGAACGACGGAACCGCCGCCACGGCCGCCAGGGCGGAGTCGAGGTCCTCGGGGATGTACGCCCCGAGGTTGGCCGCCTCCATCGCGCCCGGTCCGCCACCCGTGGCGACGATGAGGCGGTCGGCGAGTGCGTGGCCGAGGCGCACTGCGTCGGCGTACGCCGGGGTCCCGCGCTCGAGCGCGTGCCCGCCCATGACGCCGACGACGTCGCGGCCCACCACCCAGGCGGCCAGTGCCGCGTCGACGTGGTGGTCGTGCAGCGCCATCGCGAGGGTGTCGTCCGGACCGTCGCCGCGGCGCGACCAGGCGTACGCCCGCGCGTCGCGGCTGTCCTCGTAGCGGGGCGTGTCGTAGAGATCGCCGGGGGAGTAGAGGGTCGCCCGGTAGGTGTCGACCGGTACGCCGGGGATCTCGTGCAGCACCATCGCGCCCGCCCGGCGTACGGCGTCGTCGTCCCCTTCGGCGAACTCGCACCCGAGGAACAGCGTTTGCTCGAGCGAGCGCCCCAGCAGGGCGGGACCGCGGTCGGTGAGGTCGAGCCCGACCAGGCGCCATCCGGTGAGCGAGGTCGCGCCGGTCGCGAGCCGCCGGTCGAGCTCGGCCAGGGAGGTGACGTCGACGAGGCGTCCGTGGGAGTGCTTCACGGGCCCAACCTAGGTCGCCCGTCTTGGTGATGGAGGCGGGGGCGGCCCCGAGTAGCGTGCGGCCATGGGCGCGCCGGTCCCGTTCGCGGTCGCAGGCATCGTCGGCTGGGTCCGGGACGCCGACGAGGACCGCCGCGTGCTGCTGCTGCACGGCGGTCCCGCGATGTCGTACCGCTACCTCGACGGCCTGCTCGACGTGCTGACCGACTGGAGCATCGCGTCGTTCCAGCAGCGGGGGCGCGACCCCAGCACGACCCAGGGTCCGTTCGACGTGCCCACCTCGCTCGCCGACATCGGCCACGTCCTCGACCACCTGGCCAGGTGTGGCTGGCACCGACCACTGGTGGCCGGCCACTCGTGGGGTGGCCACCTGGCCTGGCACGTCGCCGCGACGCTCGGCGACCAGGTCGGTGGGGTGCTGGCGATCGACCCGATGGGCGCCGTCGGTGACATGGGGATGGCCGGCTTCACCGAGGAGCTCCGCCGGCGCACCGATGACACGGTGCTGGAGCGCTACGACGAGCTGGAGGCGGCGTGGGCGTCGCCCGGTCTCACGTCCGCAGAGGTGATCGAGCAGGGTCGGCTCCTGATGCCGGCCTACTTCGCCGACCCGGCGCGCGCGGGGGAAGTGGCCGACGACTGGGTCGCCTGCCACGTCTTCGACTCGCTGGTGGCGTCGGCCGACGCCCTGCAGCCCTGGCTGGTCGCGGCCCTGCGCGCCGTACGGGTGCCGCTGGGCGCCGTGCACGGCGAGCGGAGCCCCATTCCCCTCACCGCGACCACGGAGGCGGTCGCGCTGGTGCCGGGCGCCTGGGCCGAGGTGGCCGAGGGCGCCGGGCACTTCGTCTGGCTCGAGGCCCCGGACGCAGTGCGTCGGGCCATGGAGCGGCTGCGGTCCGAGGTCGCCGCTCGATGACCCGCGCGCGGTCCCTCGTCAGAACGCGTGCGCCATCAGCTCCCCGAACAGCTCCTGCTCGTCGACCCCGAGGCCGCGCGAGCGGAACCAGGCGCACATGTTGGCGCAGTCGCGCAGCAGGAAGTCCATGCCGCGGGGGTTGCCGACGAGGTCCACCATCTGCGGCAGGTCGATGATGACGAGCCGGTCGCCGGCGGCCAGGGTGTTGTAGGGCGAGAGGTCGCCGTGCACGAGCCCCGCCTGGACCAGGGTGGCCATCGCGTCGCGGAGCTGCTCGTAGTAGCCCTCGACGACCGAGGGGTCGGGACGGACCTGGGACACCCGCGGCGCCGTCTCGGCCTCCCCGCCGACGGTGACCGTGATCCACTCCATGAGGATCTCGGTCTCGTCGATCTGGACCGGGTACGGCACCGGGAGGCCGAGCTCCCAGCAGCGGCGGAGCGCGTTCCACTCCGAGACCGCCCACTCGCCGGCCGCGACCTGACGGCCCCAGGTCGACTTGCGCTTGAGGGCGCGGTTGTCGCGCGAGCGCTTCATCGACCGGCCCTCGGTGTAGGACGCCGCGCGGTGGAACGAGCGGTGGTCGGTGTCGCGGTAGCGCTTGGCGGCCATCACGACAGCGGTCTCCGGGCGGTGCGGGTCCTCGCGCTCGAGCAGGAAGACGTCGGCCTCCTTGCCCGTCTTGAGGACGCCGAGCTCGGTGTCGACGGCGCCGCTGGAGGTCACGACCCAGTCGGGGCGTGGCTCGGGACCCTTCATCAGGGCTTCGAGGTCCTCCCAGCGGGACCAGCGCTGACCCTCTCCGAGCTCGTCGGAGTAGGTGTCGTAGGTGAAGACGAACGACTCGTCGATGCCCTCGAGGGGCGAGCGGTCGTCAGGCCGGAGGAAGTCCTCCGGGAACGTGCGATCGGTGTGCAGGTGGGACAACGTGGGTGCTCCGTGTGTGCGAGAGGTGGTCGGCGGGCAGGCCGGGGACAGTCGTCGACATGTCACGGCTCCTCTCGTGTCGGGGCACCGGCGTACGGGGGCACGCGGCGGGCGGGTGTCGCCGGAGCCATCGTCCACGGGCGCCGGTCGCCAGCGCAACGGAATTAGGCGCGCTAGGTTCGGACGGTGTCCACGCGAACGATGTCCCGGCCCCTGCTGTCCGTCGCGCTGCTGGCGTCCCTCGCGGTCGCGTTCACCGGGGTGCCCGCCACTGGCGAGGTGCGTGCCGCTGCGCCGGTCGACGGCGCGTCCGGGATCGGCGACCCCTACTGGCCGCTCGACGGCAACGGCGGCATCGACGTGCGGTCCTACCGGATCGCCAACCGCTACGCGCTGGCGACCAAGCGGCTCAGCGGGCGGACGACGGTCGAGCTGACGGCGACCCAGGACCTGTCCAGCTTCTCCCTCGACTTCCTGCTGAAGGTCTCGGACGTGACGGTCGACGGCGTCGAGGCCGACTTCGAGAAGACCGACGGGGGACACGAGCTGCGGATCACGCCCGCCCAGCCACTGGCCGCGGGCACCGAGCACGCGGTCGTGGTGCGGTACGCCGACCGGCCGTCCAGGCGCGCGTACGCCGGGGAGCGCAACTGGCTGGCCAGCAAGCGCGAGGTCGTCACGATGAACGAGCCCCACATGGCCCCGTGGTGGTTCCCCGCCAACGACCACCCGCTCGACAAGGCGGTCGTCGACGTCCGGGTCCGCGTCCCCAACGGCCGCGAGGTCATCTCCAACGGCGAGCTGAAGGGCAGGAGGGTCGGCAGGAGGAACACCACGTGGCACTGGCGCGCGGACGAGCCGATGGTGCCCTACCTGGCCTTCTTCGCGGCGGGCGACTTCACCATCGCGAAGGGCCGGCACCGGGGCCTGCCGTGGCTCGTCGCGGTCTCCCAGCGGCTGAGCAAGGGCGACCAGGCCGCGAGCATGCGCCTGATGAAGAAGACTCCGGCCGTCGTCGCCGGGCTCGAGAAGGACCTCGGCCCGTACCCGTTCTCGGTCGTCGGAGGCATCACGACCGGCCTCAACCCTGGCTTCGCGCTGGAGAACCAGACCCGTCCGACCTACCCGGCCGTCGGCGCCGGCTACACCAGCCTCGTCGTCCACGAGCTCGCCCACCAGTGGTTCGGCGACGACATCGCCGTCCAGCAGTGGTCCGACATCTGGCTCAACGAGGGCTTCGCCACCTTCATGGAGTGGCGGTGGGCCGAGACCCACGGTGGTCGCTCGGGCGCCTCGGTCCTCCGCAGCTACTACGACAACGTCGCCCCCGCCTCGGAGTTCTGGGAGGTCGTCGTCGGCGACCCCGGCGCGGCGAGCATCTTCGACTCCGCCATCTACGGCCGCGGCGCCATGACCCTCCAGGCGCTGCGCAACCGCGTCGGCGACGCCGTCTTCTGGCGGATCGTCCGCACCTGGATCCGCGAGCAGGAGGGCGGCAACGGCTCCAGCGCGGAGTTCGAGGAGGTGGCCGCGCGAGTGAGCGGGCAGGACCTGGGCGCGTTCTTCACGGCGTGGCTGCGCACCCCGTCGAAGCCGGCGGCCACCGCCGACAACGGGCTGGCCTGAGGCCGCGATGACCACGGACGACGTGACCTGGTTCCGCGTGCCCTCCGACGGCGACCCGGGCACCCTCAACGCCTGCTACAACGCCCTCGACGTCCACGTCATCCGGGGCCGGGCCGACGACACGGCGCTGGCGCTCGACGGCGTGGAGCGCAGCTTCGCCCGGCTGCTGACCGAGGTGGCCGCGTGCGCCGGCGTCCTGCGCGCCTTCGGCGTCGGGCTCGGCGACCAGGTGGCCGTCGGGTCCCTGCCGCCCGAGACGGCCGTGATCGCCGTGCTTGCGACCGCCCGCGTCGGCGCCGTCGTCCAGCACGACGACTCGCCGGGCGCCGAGGGCACCGTCGTCCTCGCCGGGACCCCGGACGGCGTGGTGCTGAGGGCCGACGGCGATGACCTCGCGTGGGACGTCGCGATGCGCGCCGGGCGTACGGACCCGGCCGGGTGTGCCGACGTGCCCGGTGACGCGATCCTGTGCCGGCACGCCGACCACACCTTGTCCGTGCTGGCCGCCCTCGGCGCGTCGGACGGCCACGAGCTCGTCGCGCCGGCCGGGGCCACGCTCGTGGAGGTCGGCGGACTGACCTTCTGGTCGTTCGACGCGCCCGGCGGCTAGTGCGAAGCGACCGCGCCGACGGCCCGGCCTCAGCGCTTCTTGCGCAGCCACTTCGCGAGGTCGTCGTACTCCCCGGAGGCGTTGGCGTAGAGCGCGACGTTGCGGGCGGTCTCCATCCACGGGCCGATCGACGGACGGATCTCGGCGAGGGCCTGGTCGAAGTCGGCCATGCCGATCATCCGCACCTGCCCGGACCCGACGGACTCCATCAGCGCGTTCTCGGACGCCGACTCGCACAGGTGGGCCAGGTCGGCGCCGCTGAAGCCGTCGGTGGCCTTGGCGAGGCGGCGGGTGTCGATGCGCTCGACGGGACGGTCGCGCAGGTGGGTGCGCAGGATGGCCTCGCGCGCCTCGCGGTCCGGGGGCAGCACCAGGAGGGTGCGGTCGAGGCGGCCCGGGCGGCGCAGCGCGGGGTCGACGTCCCACGGGTGGTTGGTCGCGGCCAGCACGAACACGCCCTCGTTGTCCGACCCGACGCCGTCGAGCTCGGTGAGCAGCTGGTTGACGGTCGTCCGCGCCCCCGAGCTGCGGTTGAGCGAGCGCTTGCCGCCGATCGCGTCGAGCTCGTCGAGGAACAGCACGCACGGGGCCGAGCTGCGGGCCACCTCGAAGAGCTCCTTGACGTTGCGCTCGCTCTGGCCGATGTACATGTCGAGCACGTCGGCCAGCGACACGTGCAGGAACGACGCGCCGAGCTCGCCGGCGACCGCCTTGGCGAGGAACGTCTTGCCGCACCCGGGCGGGCCGTAGAGGAGCAGCCCGCCGCGCAGCGACTTGCCGTAGAGCGCGCGCAGCTCCGGGTTGCGCAGCGGCGCGAGGAAGCTCGCCTCGAGGCGCTTCTTGACCTCCGTCAGCCCACCGACGTCGGCGAGCCGGATGCCGGCGGCCTCGACGTCGTACGGCGCCGGGCCGGGGTCCTCGGTGGACCCGTCGACGAACATCGGGCCGACGGGCTCGCCGAGGTCGGACTCGGCGGCGTGCCAGTCGAAGGTCGCCGGTTCGGCCGTCGTCGGCGCGGCCGCCTCGTCCGGGGCGTGCGTCTCCGGTGCGGGGGAGTCGGCGACCGGCGCGGGGCCCATCGCCCGCCCCATCAGCTCGCGCGCCTGAGCCGACTCGGGGTCGGCGGCCAGGACCGTCGCCACGTGCGCGATGGCGTCGGGTCCGCGCCCGGCGTCGACCAGCAGGCCGGCCAGGTGCAGCCGCAGCGTCAGGTCGTCCGGGGCGGCGCGCACCGCGGCGGCCAGGCTCTCGATCAGGCGCTCGTCCACGGCGCCCACCCTAGGCGCGAGGTCAGCGGCCGCGCACGAGGTTCACCACGGCGTACCCCAGCCAGCCGAGGACGCAGACGAGGCCGAGCACCTGCAGCGAGGACGCGAGCGCGAGGCCTGCCGCCGTCGCCACGGCGTACGGCGCGAACGCCAGCAGCAGGACGCCGACCGAGAGGAGGACCAGCAGCATCATCAGGTAGCGGCCGGTCCACCGGGTGCGCCCCCAGAGCCCGCGACCCCACTGGCTGACGCCCGCGGGCAGCTCGGCGCGGACCCGGTGGACGAGCAGTGCCACCGCCCCGACGTACGCCACGCCACCGAGCGCGCGGGCCCACCACGGCGCTCCAGCCGCCAGCATGATGCCGAGGACCACTGCGGCACCGAACAGCGACCAGAGCACCCGCCGACCGAGGAGCAGCAGCACCGCGTCGAGGTTCTGGTGCAGCCGCTTCTCCTGCGGGTCGTTGCCGACGGCCGATCGCAGCATCCCGGCCGCGTGCCCGAGGCGACCGCGGTCCATCTCGGTAGCGGCGAGGTTGTTCTGCGCGAGCGTGTGGAGCGGGTCGATGGCCAGGGCGTTGCGGAACGCCGCTTGGGCGTGGTCGTGGTAGCCGAGCGCGTCCAGGCACAGCCCGACGAGGTTGTGCGCGTCGGGGCTGTGTGGGGCGAGGTCGACGGCGCGCAACGCCGCCTCGTACGCGTCGCGGACCCGGGGCCGTCGCTGGCTCAGCAGCGCCCGGGCGTGCTGGTAGTGCGACGTGAAGTCGTGCGGCGCGAGGGACAGCGCGGTCTCGGCCGCCGCGACCGCCGCCGGGCCGTCCCTCCGGTCGCAGAGGATGTCGACCAGCACCTGGTAGCCACCTGCGTGCTCGGGGTCCAGCGCGACTGCACTGCGCACGGCCCGCTCCGCCTCGGCGTGGCGGTCCTGGCGGTTGAGGGCCCGGCCCAGTCCGAGGAGCGCTCGGACGGACTGGGGGTCGCTCGCGAGCACGTCGCGGAAGCGCTGCTCGGCCTCCGCGTCGCGGCGCAGGTCGAGGAGCTGCTCGGCGTGGGCCAGTGCCCGCCAGTCCTCCCCGCCGCTGCTCACGCCGCCCATCCTGACAAACTGGCGGCGTGACTGCGCGCGACATCGTGATCCTCGGCTCGACCGGGTCGATCGGCACCCAGGCGCTCGACCTCGTCCGCGCCAACCCCGACCGCTTCCGGGTGGTCGGCCTCACCGCCGGCGGCTCGAACAGGGAGCTGTTCGACGCGCAGGTCGCGGAGTTCGCGCCGGCGTACGCCGGGCTCGGGGAGGAGGCCTCGACCGAGGCCGCCGCCCAGCCGTGCGACGTGGTCCTCAACGGCATCACCGGGGCCGTCGGGCTCCGCCCCACCCTCGCCGCGCTCGACGCCGGCCACACCCTCGCGCTGGCCAACAAGGAGTCGCTCATCATCGGCGGCCCGCTCGTCAAGGAGCGCGCGCGGCCGGGCCAGATCGTCCCGGTCGACTCCGAGCACAGCGCGATCGCGCAGAGCCTGCGCGCCGGCTCCGCCGCGGAGGTGCGCCGCCTGGTCCTCACGGCGTCGGGCGGCCCGTTCCGGGGGCGTACGGCCGACGAGCTCGCCGCTGTCACCCCCGAGCAGGCGCTCGCCCACCCCAACTTCGCGATGGGCCGCGTCATCACCACGAACTCCGCGACGCTCGTGAACAAGGGCCTCGAGGTCATCGAGGCGCACCTGCTCTTCGACATCCCCTTCGACCACATCGACGTGGTCGTGCACCCGCAGCAGCTGATCCACTCGATGGTCGAGTTCGTCGACGGCGCGGTGGTTGCACAGCTCGGCCTGCCGACGATGCTCGTCCCGATCGCGCTCGGCATGGGCTGGCCCGACCGCGTGCCCGACGCCGAGACGCCGATCGACTGGACGAGGGCCGCCGACTGGCGCTTCGAGCCCCTCGACGACGCCGTCTTCCCGGCCGTCACGCTGGCGCGTGCGGCTGGGGAGCGCGGCGGCACCGCGCCCGCGGTCTACAACGCCGCCAACGAGGTGGCGGTCGACGCCTTCCACGACGGCCGGCTGCGATTCCCCGACATCGTGGCCACGGTGGCGCAGGTCCTGGACCTCCACGACGTACCATCGAGGAAGCACTTCACGGTGGACGACGTGCTCGCCGCCGACTCCTGGGCGCGCACCGAGGCCGCCGCTCTCATCTGACGCTCTGACCTGACAAGGATCTCCGCATGACCGCCCTGCTCTACACCCTGGGTGTCGTCGCCTTCGTCCTGGCGATCCTGGTCTCGATCGGGCTCCACGAGTTCGGCCACCTCGTGCCGGCCAAGAAGTTCGGCTGCAAGGTGCCGCAGTGGTTCATCGGCTTCGGCCCCACCGTGTGGAGCAAGCAGGTCGGCGACACCGAGTACGGCATCAAGGCGATCCCACTCGGCGGCTACGTCAAGATCGTCGGCATGCTCCCGCCGGGCGCCGAGCACCTCGTCGAGGAGACGACGTACGACGAGGACGGCGAGCCGGTGCACAAGGTGCGCCGCTCCAACACCGGCCTCTTCACCCAGCTGATCTCCGACGCGCGCGCCGCGGAGTGGGAGTACGTCAAGCAGCACGACACCGACCGGCTCTTCTACCGCCTGCCCTGGTGGAAGAAGGTGATCGTCATGGCCGGTGGCCCGACGGTCAACATCGCCATCGCCTTCGGGCTGTTCGCGATCCTGTTCGCCACCTACGGCAACCCGCGCGACCAGGTCGTGGAGCCCACCGTGGCCGCCGTGCCCGAGTGCGTGATCCCCGTGGAGGAGGCCGGCCGCGAGTGCACCGCCGCCGACCCCCCGACCCCGGCCCGCGAGGCAGGGATCCTGCCCGGCGACGAGATCATCAGCTTCAACGGCACGACCTTCTCGGACTGGGAGAGCTTCCAGTCGCTGATCCGCGGAAACGCCGACGGCGACGCCGTCATCGAGGTCCGCCGCGGCGACGAGCAGCTCACGCTGACCACCAACACCACCGTCACGCTGCGCCAGACGTCGATCGAGGACGAGACCCTCACCGAGGTCGGCTTCCTCGGCGTGCAGCCCGAGACGCGCTTCGAGACCGGTGGCCTCGTCTACACGACCTCCCAGATGGGGACGATGACCGTCGAGACGCTCCAGGCGCTCGGCCAGCTCCCGGTGAAGGTCTACGAGGTCGGCCGGGCCGTCGTCGGGCTCCAGGAGCGCGACCCCGAGAGCCCCGTCTCCATCGTCGGCGGCGGCCGGTTCGCCGGCGAGGCGGCCTCCAGCGAGGCGTTCCCGCTCACCGAGAAGATCGTCACGCTCCTCTTCCTGGTCGCGAGCTTCAACTTCTTCATCGGCATGTTCAACTTCGTGCCGCTGCTGCCGCTCGACGGCGGTCACATCGCGGGCGCGCTCTACGAGGGCCTCAAGCGGGGGATCGCCCGCCTCCTCGGTCGCCCCGACCCCGGTCACGTCGACGTCGCCCGGCTGCTCCCGGTGGCGTACGTCGTGGGTCTCGCGATGCTCGTCATGGGTGTGGTGCTCATCGTCGCCGACATCGTCGTGCCGCTGCGCCTGAGCTGACGGCCGTACGCCCGGCCACCGAACGCGGTGGAAGCGGTGCGTGAGCCACCTTCTGCTCGTACGGAAGGTGGCTGGGGCACCGCTGCCGGTGTGTCCCGCCCGACTCGCGCGGTGGGCGGTGCCGTGGCCACATTTCGCGAGTGCGGAATGTGGCTCACTCACCGCTCGGGCCGGGCCATGGCGGCGCGGGGATCCGACGGCCCGGCCCGTACGATGACGGACATGACCGTCGGCCTTGGCATGCCTGCCCTCCCGCCCCCCGTCCTCGCCCCGCGCCGTCCCACCCGCCAGATCAAAGTGGGGTCCGTGGGCGTGGGCAGCGAGTCGCCGATCTCGGTCCAGTCGATGACCACCACGCTGACGTCCGACGTCAACAGCACCCTCCAGCAGATCGCCGAGCTCACCGCCTCCGGCTGCGACATCGTGCGGGTGGCGTGCCCCAGCCAGGACGACGCCGACGCGCTGCCGGCCATCGCGCAGAAGTCGCAGATCCCGGTCATCGCCGACATCCACTTCCAGCCCAAGTACGTCTTCGCGGCCATCGACGCCGGCTGTGCGGCGGTCCGGGTCAACCCCGGCAACATCCGCAAGTTCGACGACCAGGTCAAGGAGATCGCCAGGGCCGCCAAGGACCGCGGCACCTCGATCCGGATCGGCGTCAACGCCGGCTCGCTCGACAAGCGGATCCTCGACAAGTACGGCAAGGCCACGCCCGAGGCGCTCGTCGAGTCCGCGGTGTGGGAGGCCAGCCTCTTCGAGGAGCACGACTTCCACGACTTCAAGATCTCGGTCAAGCACAACGACCCGGTCGTGATGGTCCGCGCCTACGAGCTGCTCGCCGAGGCCGGCGACTGGCCGCTGCACCTCGGCGTCACCGAGGCGGGCCCGGCCTTCCAAGGCACCATCAAGTCCGCGGTCGCCTTCGGCCACCTGCTCAGCAAGGGCATCGGCGACACGATCCGCGTCTCGCTCTCCGCGCCGCCCGTCGAGGAGGTCAAGGTCGGCATCCAGATCCTGGAGTCGCTCAACCTCAAGCCGCGCCGCCTCGAGATCGTCTCCTGCCCGAGCTGCGGTCGTGCGCAGGTCGACGTCTACAAGCTCGCGGAGGAGGTCACCGCCGGCCTCGAGGGCATGGAGGTGCCGCTGCGCGTCGCCGTCATGGGCTGCGTCGTCAACGGCCCCGGCGAGGCCCGCGAGGCCGACCTCGGCGTCGCCTCCGGCAACGGCAAGGGCCAGATCTTCGTCAAGGGCGAGGTCATCAAGACCGTGCCCGAGTCGCAGATCGTGGAGACCCTCATCGAGGAGGCCATGCGCATCGCCGAGGGCATGGAACCGGTCGAGGGCGCCGAGGCGTCGGTCAGCGTCTCCTGACACGTCGTCGCCGCGGACCCGTCCGTGGCGCAGGCCACTAGGCTCCGATCGTGCTGAGGACCCGCGAGCAGGTGCGAGTGCTGGGCCCGGGCGACCGGGACGCCTTCATCGCGCTCGCGGAGCAGGACCCGGTCGTCAACGTCTTCGCCGACTACCGCGCCCGCCTCACCAACCTCGACGAGCGCTGGCTCGGCGGCCAGGTGTGGGGCCGATTCGAGGGCGACGAGCTCGTCGCCGGGTGCCACCTCGGCGCCAACCTGGTCCCGGTGCAGTGCACCCCCGACGACGTCGGCGCCTTCGCCGACGTCGCCCTGCGCCGCCGCAGCACGGTCGGGACGATCGTCGGGCCCAGCGACGTGGTCGCCGCGCTGTGGGAGGTCATCGAGCCTCGCTGGGCCCGCCCGCGCGAGATCCGGGCCAGCCAGCCCCACCTCGAGATCGCCCGGCCGCCCGCCGTGCCGGCGGCCCCCGACGTACGCCCCACGACCCCGCGCGACCTGGAGGTGCTCTACCCCGCGTGCGTGGCGATGTACACCGAGGAGGTCGGCGTCTCCCCGGAGAACGATGCCGGCGGGGGAGACCTCTACCGCGCGCGGATCCAGCAGCTCATCGGCCGCGGCTGGTCGCTGGCGAGCTTCGACGACGACGGCGTGGTCTTCAAGGCCGAGGTGGCCTGCGTGACGCCGTACGCCGCCCAGGTGCAGGGCGTCTGGGTACGCCCGGACCGCCGCGGCGAGGGGTTGTCCACCACCGGCATGGCCGCGGTCGTCTCCCACGTCCTCGGCTCCGGGCTGGCCCCGGTGGTCTCGCTCTACGTCAACGACTGGAACACGCCCGCGCGGGCGGCGTACGCCCGGGTCGGCTTCGAGCAGACCGCGACCTTCGCGACGCTCATGTTCTAGGCGCCCGTTCCAGCTGCCGGACGCAGGCAAGGAAAAGATCTGCCTGCCGTGTATCACCAGGGGGTGTACGCACACCTGTGCTGACATGGGGACAATGGTCGCCATGTCAGAGGACCGTAGGACTGAGGGGCAGTCCGACCTGTCACCGTGGGACATGGCCAGTGGGGCGTTCATCGCCTGGCGTCAGGGGGACGCCGGTGCGGTGGACGAGCTGGTTGCTGCGATGACACCGGTCCTGTGGCACGTGGTGAGGGCGTACGGTCTCGATCGCGAGGCCGCCGAGGACGTGGTCCAGGCGACCTGGCTCGGCTTCGTACGGCTCCACCGGACCATCGAGGACCCGCAGGCGGTCGCGTCCTGGCTGATCACCTCGGCCAGGCGCGGCGCAGCCGCCCATTCCCGGACCGCACGCCGTGCGACCCCGGTGCAGGACGAGACGCTGCACGCCGCACTCCCGGACGCGGAGTCGGCCGAGGCGCTCGCCGTGCTCGACGACGAGGCGTCCCGGCTCTGGGGTGCCGTGGCGTCCGTCGACGAGCGATGCCGCAAGCTGCTGCGGGTCGTGGCCTTCATGGACCGCCCCGACTACCAGTCGCTGAGCCAGGAGCTCGACATGCCCGTCGGGAGCATCGGGCCCACGCGGGCACGATGCCTGGCCAAGGTCCGAACCGCCCTATCGAGAGGAGGCGAGCGATGACCGCCGAGAGCGACGCCGCTCTCCTCGTGGAGCTGCGTGACATGTGGACGACCTACGACCCGCCGCCACCCGACCTGGTCGCGACGATGATCGCGGTGGTCGCGGCCGCCGACCTCGACGACGAGTGGGAGATGCTCGTCCTGGTGCGCGACTCCGCCGACGAGCCCGCCGCACAGGTGAGGGGGCTGGGCACGTCCCGGATCCTCTACTTCACCGCCGCCGAGGGCTGGTCGCTCGACGCCGAGCTCGACGAGGGCCAGGTGCGTGGACAGCTGCTCGACTTCGACGGGGACCTGCGTTCCGTCGAGGTCGAGGTCGAGACCACCGACGGGCAGAGCTGGACGACCGACCTCGACGAGGTGGGGTTCTTCGCGATCGCCGCGGAGCCGACCGGGTCGATCCGCTTCACGGTCCGCTACCGCCGCAAGGCGGTCAGCAGCCGCTGGGTCGAGCTCTGAGCGCTGACTCGGCCCCTCAGGGGCGGGGGTAGGGCTGCCGGAGCTCCATCAGCGGCCCGATCGTCGGGTCGGAGTCGTAGGCAGCCCCGGCCAGGACGATGTCGCGCGCGTCGGCGGCTGACGCCCCGGTCTCGCTGATCTCGCGGGCGATCAGTCCCGCGACGACGGGGGCGGCGAACGACGTGCCGCTCCACCGCGCCATGCCGGTGCTGAAGACCCGGACGTCACCGATGTCGGGAGTCTCGTTGCACTCGAACGTCCCGTCCGGAAAGGCGTTCACGAGGTTGCGCCCGAGCGCGTAGACGTCCGCGGAGACGCCGAAGTTGGAGTACGCCGAGACCCGGCCGTTGCGGTCGAGCGAGCCCACGCCGACGCACCAGTCGAAGGCCGCGGGCCAGAACGGCGCCGCCCACGAGTCGTTGCCCGCGGCAGCCACCAGCACGCAGTCCCGCTTTCGGAGCCTGGTGCGGTAGAACGTCTCGAGCGCGATCGACGGCAGGTCGAGCCGGGTGCGGCACCCCGCCGAGAGGTTGATGACCTGCGGATCGTGGTCGAGGGCCTCCTCGAGCTGCACGACGAGGTCGGACTCGAGGATGCCTCCGCCACCGACGCCGCCGATCGCGAACCCCTCGACGAACACCTTCGTCACCGGCGCCACGCACCGCACCACGCCGGCGATGAACGTGCCGTGGCCGGCGTACGGACGGAGAACAGGGCCGTTCAGCTCGTCGTCACCCTCGACGCCCTTCAGCCACGGCGTACGGGGGTCGGTCGCAGCGGGCGGGTGCCAGCCGGTGTCGACGACCACCACGCTCACCTCGTGCCCCTTCTCCTGCGGGGCGACGGGCGGCCACGGCTCGGTGAGGCCGGTCTCCTGGGGTTCGATGGCGGGGCACAGGTGGCCGCCACCCCCGCCTGGGGCGACGTGCACCCAGTGGTCGGGCGACGCCGCGCCGAGTCGCAGCCCGCCCGCCTCGAGCAGGTCGAGGACGTCGGGCACGGACTGTCCCTCCCGACGCTCGGGCAGGAGGTACCGCACCAGCTCACCGTCCAGCAGCGATACGTCGTCGCGGCGGACGTCGCCCAGCAGGACGCGATCTCCCAGCTGCGCCACGAGTCCCTCGAACCTCTCCGCGTCCGCGGCGCGCACCAGCACCCGGTCGGGGTGGAAGATGTAGGTGAAGTCGGCGGGGGCCTCGGTGTCCCACGCCACCCCGCCGTCGTTGGCCGCGCGGAAGCTCCGCAGCTGGTCCGTCGCACGCCGTCGCTCGTCGCTGCCGATCTTCCAGTCGCCCGCCATGGTTCGACGCTAGCGCCGGTCGGCTTCCGCGTACGACGGTTTCGCAGAGTTTCCTGTGCTGATCCGCGAGGATGGGCGTGTGGAGCGCGACGAGGCGGAGGAGCTGCTGCGCACCATGTTCATCGATCCGGTCGCAGCACGCACACGCGCCGAGCAGGTCCTCGTGCCGCACCCGGACCCGGCGCTCGCGTCGATCGGACACCAGGTCGTGGGGATCCTGCTGCGCGATCTCGGCGACACGGACGCGGGGCTGCGCGAGCTCCGCGCCGCCCTGCGGCTGGCCCGACGCTCGGGCGACACGTCCCGCTCGGCCGACGCCATGGCGACCCTGGGACTCTCCCTGTGCGTCGCCGGCCACATGGGACAGGGACTTCGCCACCTCGGCGAGGCAGCGTCCGCCCTCGAGGGTGTTCCGCTCGGCCGGGTGCTCTACCGCCGCGCCTACGTGCTGGGTCACCTGCTCGCGCGCTTCGAGGAGAGCGCGGCGGACCTGGCGCGGGCACGCCGGATCTTCGCGGTCTCCGGGGACGAGGTGTGGGAGGCCCGCGTGCTGAACCTCCAGGGCCTCGTCGACGTCCGGCTGGGCGAGGCCGAGTCGGCCGCATCGGCGTTCGCGGCGTCCCGCGCACTCTCCGCACGCATCGGTGACGAGGCGGGCGTCGCCTTCACCGAGCACAACATCGGGTGGCTGGCCTTCCTCCGCGGTGACCTGCCGCGGGCGCTGGAGCAGTACGCAGCGGCGGCGGCACGTTTCGACGCGATGGGCGTGACCAACGTCGACCTGGTCCTGGACCGGGCCACCGCCTATCTGTCCGGTGGGCTCGCGCAGGACGCGCTCGCCCTCGTGGAGTCCGCCCTGGTCGCCCGGCCGCTGCAGGCTCGCGAGCACGCCGACCTGCTGGTGGCCGTGGCCGAGGTCGCGCTCGCGGCCGGGGACTGGTCACGTGCGAGGGCGGCCGCCGACACAGGCTCGGCACTCATGCGTGCGCAGTCACGTGACGTCCACCGGCTCGACGCCGAGCTGCTGTCCGTCACCGCAGGGGACCGCGCTGGCGGGTCACCGGTCGCGTTGCTGCGGCGCGCGGACAAGGTCGTCGGTGGCATGCGGGACGCCCGGGCCCCGCAGCTGCCCCATGCCCTGCTCCTGGGCGCGGCCCTCGCCGCCCGGGTCCGGTCCGCGCGGGCAGCGGACCTGGCCGTCCAGTGGCTCGGCGAGGCCGCCTCCTTCCGGCAGGCACCCACGTCAGCCCTGCGCGCCCTCGGCTGGCTGGCACAGGCCCGGGCACGCGAGCTGGCCGGCGACTCCGGTGGGGTCCTGCGGGCGTGCGAGAGGGGCCTGCGCGCGCTCGACGAGCACCGGGCGACCCTCGGCAGCCAGGAGCTGCGCGCTGTGTCCTCGGGTCACGGAGCGGTGCTGGCCGAGCTCGGCACTCGCACGGCGGTGGCGTCCGACGACGCCCGTCAGCTGCTCCGTTGGGCCGAGCGCTGGCGGGCCACCGCGCTGGCCACGCCAGCAACGACGACCGGCGGCGCCCACGATGCCCAGACCCGCGATGACCTCGCTGCACTCCGCGCACAGCGTCGGCGGCTCGACCTCGCCCGCGCCGAGGGCATCCCCACGGCGGCGCTCGAGGCGCGCGCGAACCGCCTCGAGCAGCGGGTGCGACAGCGTGTCCTCCAGGCACGCGGGTCGGGGGAGATCGCCTCGGCGCTCGACGTGCGCGAGCTCCTCGACGCCCTGCGCGAGGACGACACCGTCCTGGTCGAGCTCACCGAGGTCGACGGCGTCCTGCACGCACTCACTGCAGGCCGCGGACGCGTACGGCACCGCGTCGTCGGCGAGGCCGCGGCCGCCGCGACGGCCGTCGACTTCGCCCTCTTCACCTTGCGCCAGGCCGCGCGCGGCCGCCGTGCGCAGCTGGACGTCGCCGGGGCGCGACTCGAACGATCCCTGCTCGGCGCGGCTCTCGATGGCGTGGAGGAGTCGCGCATCGTGGTCTCCGGCACCGCTGCACTGCAGGGCGTGCCGTGGGGGCTGCTGCCCTCGCTCGTGCACCGGCCGGTCACCAGCACGCCGTCGGCGCGCCTGTGGCTCCGGGCCCGCGGGGCCGTCCCTGCCGACGACGACCGGCGCGTGATGCTCGTCGGGCCGGGGCTCGGGAGTGGTGGGGCCGAGGTGCCCGCGGTGGCCGCGGAGGACCCCGGCGCAGTGGTGCTCGACGGTGACGCCGCGACGGTGGCGGCCGCGCTCGCCGCCCTCGACGGTGCCTCGCTGGCCCACGTCGCCGCCCACGGCCACTTCCGCGAGGACAGCCCGCTCTTCTCCTCCCTGACCCTCGCGGACGGCCCGCTGCTGGTGCACGACCTGCAGCGACTCGAGCGCCCGCCCCACCGGGTCGTGCTGTCGGCCTGCGAGTCCGGCGTCATGCAGCCGGTCGGCGACCAGGAGCTCCTCGGCCTCGCCGCCGCGCTGCTGTCGATGGGCACCGCCGGCGTGGTGTCCAGCCTCGCCGAGGTCGACGACGCCGCGACCGTCGACGTCATGGTCGCGCTGCACGCCCGGCTCCGGCAGGGCGGCGGACTCGGCGACGCGATGCTCGCCGCGCGCGAGGTCGCCGCCGGCGACCCGGTGCTCGCCGCGACCGCTGCGTCGTTCACCGTTCTGGGGACCTGAGCCGCCGCCGCACGTCCGCCGGATGGTGGCGGCGCATGGCACGTGGGGGGCGGTCGTACGTGCGACCCGCCGCCACCTCTGGCGGCGGTCTCGCGGGGTCCGAGGACGAATCTGGTTCGCCGTCCCGGAAGGCCCACCCCTATCGTTGCGCCCATGACTGGCCGCATCCTCCGCATGTCGACCCTGTTCGTGCGCACCCTGCGCGACGACCCCAACGACGCCGAGGTGCCGAGCCACAAGCTTCTCGTCCGCGCGGGCTACATCCGCCGCAACGCCCCGGGCATCTACACCTGGCTGCCGCTCGGGCTGCGTGTGCTGCGCAGGATCGAGAACATCGTCCGCGAGGAGATGGACGACATCGGCGCGCAGGAGCTGTCGTTCCCGGCGCTGCTGCCCCGCGAGCCCTACGAGGCGACGAACCGCTGGACCGAGTACGGCGACAACATCTTCCGGCTCCAGGACCGCAAGGGCGGCGACTACCTCCTCGGCCCGACGCACGAGGAGATGTTCACCCTCGTGGTGAAGGACCTCTACTCCTCCTACAAGGACCTGCCGCTCTCGATCTACCAGATCCAGACGAAGTACCGCGACGAGGCCCGTCCGCGTGCCGGCCTGCTGCGCGGGCGCGAGTTCATCATGAAGGACTCCTACTCGTTCGACGTCGACGACGCCGGCCTGGACGAGTCGTACGCCAGGCACCGCGAGGCCTACATCCGCATCTTCGACAAGCTCGGCTTCGAGTACGTCATCGTGCGGGCGCACGCCGGCGCGATGGGGGGCTCGAAGTCCGAGGAGTTCCTCGCCAAGGCCGCGGTCGGTGAGGACACCTACGTCACCTGCCCCGCCTGCGGGTTCAGCGCCAACGTCGAGGCCGTGGAGACGCCGTCGCCCGCCCCGGTGCCGTACGACGGCGCGCCCGACGCACACGTCGAGGACACCCCCGACACACCCACCATCGACTCCCTGGTCGAGCTGCTCAACGAGCGCTTCCCGCGCGAGGACCGCGCCTGGGCGGCCGAGGACACGCTGAAGAACGTGCTGATGGTCGTGACCCAGCTCGACGGCACCAGCGAGCCGCTGGCGATCGGGGTCCCCGGCGACCGAGAGGTCGACCCCAAGCGGCTCGAGGCGACCCTCTACCCGGCCGAGTTCCGGCCCTTCAACGAAGAGGACTTCGCGAAGTACCCCGACCTCGTGAAGGGCTACATCGGACCCGGCGTGCTCGGCGAGAAGGGCACGTCCGGCATCCGCTTCCTCGTCGACCCGCGGATCGTGGAGGGGACGCGCTGGGTGACCGGCGCCGACGAGCCCGGTCGCCACGTGGTCGACCTCACCGTGGGCCGCGACTTCACCCCCGACGGCACGATCGAGGCCGCCGAAGTGCGGGCGGGTGACCCCTGCCCGCGCGGCGACGGCATACTCGAGGCCGCGCGCGGGATCGAGATGGGCCACATCTTCCAGCTCGGCCGCAAGTTCGCCGACGCGCTCGGGCTCCAGGTGCTCGACGAGAACGGCAAGCTGGTCACGGTCACGATGGGCTCCTACGGCATCGGGCCCTC
This sequence comes from Nocardioides eburneiflavus, assembly GCF_004785795.1. Taxonomy (NCBI): domain Bacteria; kingdom Bacillati; phylum Actinomycetota; class Actinomycetes; order Propionibacteriales; family Nocardioidaceae; genus Nocardioides; species Nocardioides eburneiflavus. The sequence goes on along the minus strand of NZ_SRRO01000001.1, from coordinate 4,580,389 downwards.
GCGTGCCGTGGCCGCCATCGCGGAGAACACCCTCGACTCGATGGGTCTGTGCTGGCCCCGCGCGGTCGCGCCCGCCGACGTGCACGTCGTGGCGGCCGGCAAGGACGACGCGATCTTCGACGCCGCCGAGCGGCTCGTCGCGGACCTCGCCGCCCAGGGCATCGAGGTGCTCTACGACGATCGCCGCGGCAAGGTCAGCCCGGGCGTGAAGTTCAAGGACGCCGAGCTCATCGGCGTGCCCACGATCGTCACGGTCGGCCGGGGCCTGGCCGACGGCAACGTCGAGGTCCGCGACCGCCGCACCGACGAGCGCGAGGACGTCGCCGTCACCTCGGCCGTCGCGCGGATCACCGAGATCGTCCGCAGCTGACCATGGAGCCCGTGAGCCGGCCGCCGGCTCACGGCCTCCACGATGCGGGCCGGGTGGTTCCCCGTCCGGCAGTGACGGCACCGGCCTCCCGGTCGTAGCCTGAGCAGGCACCCCGAGGAGGCGTCATGGGCAGGTGGCAGGCCGCGGTCCGACCCGCCCTCGCGGCCGCGCTCGCGGTCGCCCTCGTCGTGGTCGCGCGGGCCGGCGCACCCGCCCACGCAGAGGACACCGGCTCCCTCACTGGCACGGTGTTCTTCGACACCGACGGCGACGGCGTGCGGGACACCGGCGAGCCGCCTCTGGACGGCGACGACCAGGCCCAGGTCGGGGTGTGCGCAGACCATGCGTCCCTCCCGGCGCCCGAGGGCCACAGGTGCACGTGGGCCGACGGCACCTGGACCCTGACGGGCCTTGCCGCTGGGAGCTGGACCGTGACGATCCGCATCGGGTCCTACCAGGGATGGACGCAGACGGCCGGCGGCCACGTGGTGCAGGTCGACGCCGGATCGACGACGCCCGTCCCCGAGCTCGGGACGGTCGCGCCGGTGGGCTCGGTGGCGGGTGTGGTGTGGAACGACCACGACGGGGACGGTGTCCGCGAGCCCGGGGAGCCGGGCATCGCCGGCGCACGGGTCTACGCCAACGACGGTGCCGAGGGCGGTTTCACCTACACCTCGGACGCAGCCGGGGGCTACCGCATCCCCTACGTCGTCGCGGATCGCGACGTCCTGGTGCGGATCGACCGCGTGCCGGGCGACCTGCCGTCCACAGCGCCCCCCGGCGCCAGCGTCCGCCTCCAGGTGGACTTCGCCGCCACCACGACGCAGGACTTCGGCTTCGACGGCGAGGCGCCGCCGGCCCTGCCCCCCGCCTCGCCGACCTCGGCGCCGACCACGTCCGCCCCCACCACGCCCGCCACGACGACAGTCCCCAGCAATCCCCGGCGGGTTCGGGTCCGCGCGGTGCGCGACGGCGTGCGCGTGCGCTGGCGCCCGCCGTCGCGCACGGGAAGGAGCCCGGTCACCGGCTACGAGGTCCGCGTCGCCCGGCACCCGCGTGCGGCCGGCCGGACGATCCGTTCCGACCGGGAGCGCCTGGTCGTCACCGGGCTGGAGGCGGGTCGCCGTCACTGGTTCCGGGTGCGCGCGGTGAATGCGGTCGGTCACGGCGAGTGGTCGGCACGGCGGGCGGTCCGTCCCGGCGCGTGAGGGCGCTAGGGTGCGGCCGATGAGCATCGAGGCCGTCATCTTCGACTGGGGCGGGACCCTGACCCGCTGGCACGACGTCGACTTCCACGCCGAGTCGCTGGCCCTGGCGGAGGCCGTACGCCGCACCCCCACGCCGGACGACGACCACCACGCGCACGCCGCGCGCCTGCACCGAGCGGGCGAGGTCGTCTGGGGACGCAGTCGCGACCACCAGCAGAGCGCGACGATCGCCGACCTCTTCGCCGAGGCCGGGCTCGACCACGACCCCGAGCTGCTGTCCGCCTACTACGACTTCTGGGAGCCGCACACGGCGACCGACCCAGAGGTGCAGTCGATGTGGGAGGAGCTGCGGGGCATGGGCCTCAAGGTCGGGGTCCTGTCCAACACCGTGTGGCCGCGTGCGTGGCACGTCGGCTTCTTCGAGCGCGACGGCGTCTACGACCTGGTCGACGGCGACGTCTACACCAGCGAGATCCCGTGGACGAAGCCCTCACCGAAGGCGTTCGGCGCCGCGATGGACGCGGTCGGGGTGAGTGACCCGGCCGCCTGCGTCTACGTCGGGGACCGTCTCTTCGACGACGTGTGGGGCGCCCACAACGCCGGCCTGCGCGCCGTCCACGTCCCGCACAGCGCCATCCCGCCCTCACAGGTCGGGCACACCGAGGGGGAGCCCGACGCGACCGTCACGTCGCTGGCCGAGGTCCCCGCCGTCGTGCGCCGCCTCGGCGCCACCTGAGCGAGGCACTTCTGCAACTTCGTGCGTTGCAGGAACGTGCAAGTGGGTTCTGCTTTCGCTCCACTCGGATCGAATGCATGATTGTGCATGTCGAACCGGCCACCCCACAGGCCGGCCGACGCAGGGTGATGCTGACCAACCCCATGGAGCGGTCCGCGTCCTCGGCCCTTGGGAGAGATCTCGGGACTTTCCCAAGGGTTGAGGCCGCGGGCCGCTTTCCCTGTCTCCGGGAGCTCTCAGTCGAGCTCGGGCGCGCCCGGCCAGGTCTCTGCGGTGCCGCCGAGCTCGAGCTGCCACACCGCCGACCACGTCGCCTCGGTGAGCGCCCACTCGCGCACCTCGCCGCTGGACTGCGCGACCAGGGCGAGCAGCGTCTCCACGCCGGCCGACTCGAGGCCGACCGCGGCGCGCTGCACCTGGGGCGCGCGGACGAGCGCGCCGTCGACCTCGTAGGCCACCGCGGCTGCGACGGGCTCACCGCCGGCGTCGCGGACCATCAGGCGCAGCTGGTCGCGCCGTGAACGATGACGTCGGTACGCCGCGGTCACCGCGTCGTACAGCGCGGGGGACGCCGTCTGGGACGTGCGCGCGCCGAGCACGCCGTAGGTCCAGAGCGTGGCGTGCTCCTCGGCGAGCGCGGCCTGGAGGGCGTCGAGGACGCTCATGACGTCGCCCCCGTGTCGACCGGAGCGTCGGCGAGGGTCGCTCCGTGCTGGGCCGTGGAGGCGGCCACGCTGGCCATGGCCCGGGCCAGGTCGCCGCTGGCCGCGGTCACGCAGGCCTGCCTGACCACTCGCTGCAAGCGGCGCTCCGAGCGTTGGACCGTGGCCAGCGCCCGCGCCCGGCCGGCAGGGATCGCCGGCGGCTCGGCGGCCGGTACGTCGGCGTCGGCCACCGCGCCGGCCAGGAGGTCGAGGTGGTCGGCGTGGGCCGCTGCGACGGGCGCCAGCAGGGGAGTGAGGTCGGGGACCGACAGTGTCGCCGCCTCGAGTGCCGCCCCGGCGCGGACGAGCTCCGCCACCACGGTCGCCACGAGCTGGGCGTCCTCCGAAGGAGTCGGCGAGGCGGGGGACGAGTCGTCCGAGGACGCGGGCGGATCGATGTCGCAGCCCGCGAGGAGCAGGGGCGCGGTGAGTGCGGAGCCCACCGCCGAGACCACCGCCGTACGACGGGTCAGCGGTCGTCCGGGCACCCCTGAACCCTACCCACCCGGCGCCCTGGTCCGGACCGGTCGCCGGTGGATGTCGGGGCTCGGGAGGTGGCCGCTATCGTGATGCCTTCGACAACTGCACAAGGAGGTCGCACCCGATGAGCACCCCGCGACAGGACGCCACCCGGGACCGCATCGAGGCGGAGCTGGTCGACCCCTTGCTGGCGCTGGGCTTCGACGTGGAGGCCGTCGAGGTCACCCCTGCCGGCAAGCGCCGGGTGCTGCGGGTGGCTGTCGACAAGGACGGCGGCGTCACCCTCGACGACGTCGCCGACGCGACCCGTGAGGTGTCCCGCGTGCTCGACGAGTCCGACGTGATGGGCGAGATGCCCTACACGCTCGAGGTCACCTCGCGCGGCGTCGACCGGCCACTCACCCGGTCGCGCCACTGGCGCCGCAACGCCGATCGCCTCGTCAAGGTCACCCGTGCCGACGGCACCGAGGTGACCGGCCGGATCGTCTCGTCCGACGACACCGTCGCCACCCTCGACGTCGACGGCGAGCAGCACGAGGTCGCCTACGCCGACGTGGCCAAGGCGCTCGTGCAGATCGAGTTCAACCGCAAGACCGAGAAGCCTGAGAAGAAGGACGACTGATGGACATCGACCTGAGCATCCTGCGGATGCTGGAGCGGGAGAAGGAGATCTCCTTCGAGGTGCTCGCGGAGGCGATCGAGCAGGCGTTGCTGACGGCCTACCAGCGCGCCACCGAGTCGCACCACCCCGCCCGCGTCGAGCTCGACCGCAAGACCGGCCACGTCACCGTGTGGGCGCGCGAGCTCGGCGAGGACGGCACAGCCGGCCCCGAGTACGACGACACGCCGCAGGGGTTCGGCCGCATCGCGGCGACCACCGCCAAGCAGGTGATGCTCCAGCGGCTGCGCGACGCCGAGGACGAGAAGACGTTCGGCGAGTTCTCCGGCAAGGAGGGCGACATCATCTCGGGCACCATCCAGCAGGGTCGCAACCCCGACGACGTGATGGTCGACCTGGGCAAGCTCGAGGCGATCCTGCCGATCAGCGAGCGCGTGCCGGGAGAGAAGTACGTCCACGGCGAGCGCATCAAGTGCCTGGTGACGTCGGTGCGCAAGGGCATGCGCGGGCCGCAGATCACGCTCTCGCGCTCCCACCCGACGCTGGTCAAGAAGCTCTTCGCCCTCGAGGTCCCCGAGATCGCCGACGGCACGGTGGAGATCGCCGGCATCGCCCGCGAGGCCGGACACCGCACCAAGATCGCCGTGCACTCCACCGTCCCCGGCGTCAACGCCAAAGGCGCGTGCATCGGCCCGATGGGCCAGCGGGTGCGCAACGTGATGAGCGAGCTGCACGGCGAGAAGATCGACATCGTCGACTGGGCCGAGGACCCCGCCGAGCTGGTCGCGCACGCGTTGTCGCCGGCGCGGGTCAACTCCGTGGAGATCGTCGACCTGGCCGCGCGCTCGTGCCGGGTCGTCGTGCCCGACTTCCAGCTCTCCCTCGCGATCGGCAAGGAGGGCCAGAACGCCCGCCTCGCCGCGCGGCTCACCGGCTGGCGCATCGACATCCGCTCCGATGAGGCGCCCAGCGAGGAGTGAGGCCCGAGCTCGCGCCCGCGAGGGTCAGTTCGTAAACCACTGGCCGTACGCAGTAGAGTGATCGGCAGTGGCCACCACGTCTGACACCCCTGCGCCCGGACCCGTCCGGACCTGCGTGGGTTGCCGGACCAAGGCCGCTGCGAGCGAGCTGCTCCGCGTGGTCGCGGGCTCGGACGCCGAGGGCCGACCGGCCCTGGTGCCGGACCCGCAGCACCGGGCACCCGGCCGCGGGGCGCACCTGCACCCCACGACGGAGTGCTGGCGGCTCGCGGTGCGACGCCGAGCATTCCCCCGGGCACTCCGCTCGGAGGTCCCGCTCGCCGGGGCGCCGGTGGAGGACTACCTCGCCTCGCGCCAGCACGACCAGTCCGAATCACAGCAGCACCGACCAGAAACTGGAGCACACAGCTCATGAGCACTCGATGAGTAACTCGTAATGAGTGTGCACACCCACTAGCTGGTCCGTCTTCCTCTCCTTCTGGGGGTCACGGACCAGAAGGAGTAGTAACCAACCGTGGCAAAGACCCGAGTCCACGAACTCGCCAAGGAGTTCGGAGTCGAGAGCAAGTTCGTTCTCGAGAAGCTCAAGGAGATGGGTGAGTTCGTCAAGTCGGCTTCGTCGACCGTCGAGCCCCCCGTCGAGATGCGCTTCAAGAAGCAGTACGGCGACGAGCTGAAGGCCGCTGCGGCCTCCGCCCCCGCCGCCGACAAGGCGCCCGAGGCCGACAAGCCGGCCGCCAGGAAGGCCGCGCCCAGGCCCGGTCCCAAGCCGGCGCCCGCGCCGGCCGGGACCGAGGCGCCTGCCGAGGCTCCGGCCGCTGCCGAGCCGGTCGCCGAGCCCGCCGCGCCGTCCGCCGAGCCCGCCGCGCCGTCCGCCGAGCCTGCGGCTCCGGCCGCGAAGCCCGGACCCAAGCCCGGCCCCAAGGCTCCGCCTACCGAGCCGGAGGCACCCGCCTCCGAGCCCGAGGCCCCGGCCGCTCCGGCGGCCAAGGCTCCGAGCCCGGCCCCCCGGCCGGTCGGCCGCCCGGGCGCCCCGCGCCCCGGCAACAACCCGTTCGCCCCCAGCCAGGGGATGGGGCAGCGCCCCGCACCCCGTACGGGCGGCGACGACAACCGTCCGCCGCGCCCGCCGGCCGGTGGCGGCGACGCCCGCCCCGGCATGCCCCGTCCCAACCCGGCGATGATGCCCAAGTCCCCGGCTGCCTTCGGCAACGGTCCCGGTGGCCGTCCGGCCCGCGGCGGTCCCGGCGGTGGCCCCGGTGGTGGCCCCGGTCGCCCGGGTGCCCCCGGCCGTGGTGCCCCGGGTCGTCCCGGCGCCGGTGCCGGCGCTCCCGGCGGCGCCCCCGGACGCCCCGGCGGCTTCGGCCCGTCCGGTGGTGGTCGTCCCGGTGGCGGTCGTCCCGGCCAGCGTGGTCAGACCCAGGGTGCCTTCGGCCGTCCCGGTGGTCCGTCGCGTCGCGGCCGCAAGTCCAAGCGGGCGCGTCGTCAGGAGTTCGAGGCCATGGAGGCCCCGACCATCGGCGGCGTGCGCGTCCGCAAGGGCAACGGCGAGACCGTACGCCTGCCGCGCGGTGCGTCCCTGACCGACTTCGCCGAGCGGATCAACGTCGACGCGGCCGCTCTGGTCCAGATGCTGTTCTCCCTCGGCGAGATGGTCACCTCGACCCAGTCCGTCGGTGACGAGACGTTCGAGCTGCTCGGCGAGGAGCTCAACTACGTCGTCCAGATCGTGTCCCCGGAGGACGAGGACCGCGAGCTGCTCGAGACGTTCGACCTCGAGTTCGGCGCCGACGAGGGCGACGAGGCCGACCTGGTCGTCCGTCCGCCGGTCGTCACGGTCATGGGTCACGTCGACCACGGAAAGACCAAGCTCCTCGACGCGCTGCGTGACGCCAACGTGGTCGACAAGGAGGCCGGTGGCATCACCCAGCACATCGGTGCCTACCAGGTCCACACCGAGGTCGAGGGTGTCGACCGTCGCATCACCCTGATCGACACCCCCGGTCACGAGGCGTTCACCGCCATGCGTGCCCGTGGCGCGCAGGCCACCGACATCGCGATCCTCGTGGTCGCGGCGGACGACGGCGTGATGCCGCAGACGGTCGAGGCGCTCAACCACGCCAAGGCCGCCGAGGTCCCGATCGTGGTGGCGGTCAACAAGATCGACAAGCCCGAGGCCGACTCCACCAAGGTCCGCGGCCAGCTCACCGAGTACGGCCTGATCCCTGAGGAGTACGGCGGCGACGCGATGTTCGTCGACGTGTCGGCCAAGGCCGGGCTCAACCTCGACAAGCTGCTCGAGGCCGTCGTGCTCACCGCCGACGCGTCGCTCGACCTGCGGGCCAACCCCACGCAGGACGCCCAGGGCCTCGTGGTCGAGGCGCACCTCGACCGCGGTCGCGGTCCGGTCGCCACGGTGCTGGTCCAGCGCGGAACCCTCCGCGTTGGCGACTCGATCGTGGCCGGTCCGGCCCACGGTCGCGTCCGGGCGATGCTCGACGAGCACGGCAACGAGATCACCGAGGCCGACCCGTCGCGTCCCGCGATGGTGCTGGGTCTCTCGGCGGTGCCGGGTGCGGGCCAGAACTTCATCGTGGTCGAGGACGACCGCATGGCCCGCCAGATCGCCGAGAAGCGCGAGGCGCGCGAGCGTGCGGCCATGCAGGCCAAGCGCCGTGTGCGCCGCAGCCTCGAGGACTTCATGGCGTCCATGGAGAAGGGCGAGAGCCAGGAGCTCAACCTCATCCTCAAGGGCGACGTGTCCGGTTCGGTCGAGGCGCTCGAGGACGCGCTGTCCCAGATCGACGTGGGCGACGAGGTCTCCCTGCGCGTGATCGACCGCGGTGTCGGTGCGATCACCGAGACCAACGTGGACCTCGCCGCCGCCTCCGACGCCATCATCATCGGCTTCAACGTCCGCCCGCAGGGCAAGGCGAGCCAGATGGCCGACAAGGAAGGTGTCGAGATCCGCTACTACTCGGTCATCTACCAGGCGATCGAGGAGATCGAGGCGGCGCTCAAGGGCATGCTCAAGCCGGTCTACGAGGAGTCGACCCTCGGCCAGGCGGAGATCCGCGAGATCTTCCGCTCGTCCAAGGCCGGCAACATCGCGGGCTGCATGGTCACCTCCGGCCTCATCCGGCGCAACGCCAAGGTCCGGGTCCTGCGCGACGGAGCGGTGGTGGCCGACAACCTCGACCTCGCCTCGCTGCGCCGTGAGAAGGACGACGCCTCCGAGGTCCGCGAGGGCTTCGAGTGCGGTCTGGTGCTCCGCAACTTCCAGGACATCAAGATCGGCGATGTCGTGGAGGCGTTCGAGATGCGCGAGATCCCGCGCAGCTGATCCCCGTTCGTCGAGTCGGCGCATCCTTGACGCTCGATCAAGGTCGAGTCGGCGCATCCTGAACACCCGTGTGGTGAGGATGCGCCGACTCGACGCGATCAGGTCGCCAGGACGCGCCGGCTCGGCGTGATTTGAGAGAGTGGACCCATGAGCAACCCCCGCGTGCGCAAGATCGCCGACCGGATCCAGGTGGTCGTCGCAGAGATGCTCGAGCGCCGGATCAAGGACCCGCGCCTCGGCTTCGTCACCGTCACCGACGTCCGCCTCACCGGCGACTCCCAGCAGGCCTCGATCTTCTACACCGTCCTCGGCACCGAGGACGAGCTGGCCAGCACCGCCGCGGCGCTCGAGTCGGCCAAGGGCGTCATCCGCTCCGAGGTCGCCAAGCAGCTCGGGATGCGTATCGTGCCGTCGCTGACCTTCATCCCCGACGCCCTGCCCGAGAGCGCCCGCGCGCTCGACGAGGTGCTCGCGCGCGCCCGGCAGCAGGACGAGGAGGTCGCGGCGCGTCGTGTCGAGGCGTACGCCGGCGAGCCCGACCCCTACAAGAAGCCGCGCGTGGCCGAGGACGAGCTCGACGAGGACCTCGATGCCGCCGAGCCGGACGACGTCGAGGACGACCGCTCCTGATGGTCGACCCCGGTCTGGTCGTCGTCGACAAGTCCCCGGGCATGACCTCGCACGACGTCGTGGCCCGGGTGCGCCGGCTCGCCGGCACCCGCAAGGTCGGCCACGCCGGCACCCTCGACCCGATGGCGACCGGCGTGCTGGTGCTGGGCGTGGACCGCGCCACCCGCCTGCTCGGGCACCTCATGCTCACCGAGAAGTCCTACGACGCGACCATCCGGCTGGGGGTCGCGACGACCACGGACGACGCCGAGGGCGAGGTCCTGGAGACGCGCGCGGTCGACGCCGTGGACCCGGAGGCCGTACGCGCGGAGCTGGCGCGGTTCGTCGGCGACATCGAGCAGGTGCCGACCGCCGTCTCGGCGATCAAGGTCGACGGCAAGCGGGCGTACGCCCGGGTCCGCGACGGCGAGCAGGTCGAGCTCAAGGCACGGCCGGTCACCGTCCACGAGCTGGTGGTGCACGAGGTGGCGCTGCCCGACGTACGGATCTCCGTGCGGTGCTCCTCCGGCACCTACATCCGCGCCATCGCGCGCGACCTCGGCGCCGCGCTCGGGGTGGGTGGCCACCTGACCGCGCTCCGGCGTACGGCCGTCGGCTCGTTCGACCTGTCGCTCGCGCGCACCCTCGAGCAGCTGGGTGAGGACTTCGCCGTCGTCCCGATCGCCGCCGCCGCACGCGCGACCTTCCCGGGTGTCGACCTCGACGACGAGCAGGCCGCGCACGTGCGCTTCGGTCGTGCGCTCGACCTCGCCCTCCCCGATGACGGCCCGCACGCGGTCTTCGCGCCGGGTGGCGAGTTCCTGGCCCTCTACGAGCGGCGCGGCGACCAGGCCAGGCCGGTCGCGGTCTTCGTCTGAGCGCGCGTCTCAGCGGACCTCGTCCGCGTCGGGCAGCTCGAGCTCGGGGTGGTCCTCCACGACGTCGGCGACCCGACCGTCGCGCACGGCCCTGAAGAGCTGGGCGGCGAGCTCCTCGTCGATGATGTTGACCGACCCCACGCCCTCGACGGTCTCGTAGTGGTCGAACGGCAGGGTGAGGAACCGGATGCGGTCCGGGCCGATGCCGCGCACGGACAGGGCGAGGGAGGCCATGGCCCGCGGGGTCCAGCTCGAGTCGACCGTCAACGGAGCGGCGAGCGCCTCCACGGTGTCCATCAGTCGCACCGGGTCGAAGGTGGTGCCGTCGGCGCCCAGCTGGGCGACGACGGCCCGCAGGAAGTTCTGCTGGCGGCGGATGCGGCCGAAGTCCCCATCGGCGAAGCCGGCCCTGCTCCGGACGTAGTCGAGTGCCTCCTCTCCCTCCACGGTCGTCCACCCTCGGTCCCAGACGCGGTCGAGCGTCGGGTCGGCGATCCGCTCGGGAACGTAGACCTCGACTCCCCCCAGGGCCGCGGTGAGGTCGCGGAACCCCTCGAAGTCGAGGACTGCCAGGTGGGCCAGCCGCATGCCGGTGAGCTCCTCGACCGTCCTCATCGCGCCGAACGGCCCGTGCAGGGCGAAGGCCGCGTTCAGCTTGTCCATGCCACCGGGCTCCCCGGCGGGGCTGTGGATGCGCACGTAGGAGTCGCGAGGAAGCGACACGACGGTGGCGGACCTCCGGTGCTGGGGGATGTGGACCACGACCACGGTGTCGCTCCGATAGGCCCCGGGGGACCACTCGTCGCTCTCCATCAGGTCCGCCACCGACGGTCTCGCACCGGTGTCGCGCGCGTCGGCGCCGAGGAGGAGGAAGGTGAGCGCCCCCTTCTTCGGTGGCGGCGGGCGCGTGCCGCTGTCGAGCACGGCGTCGTCCACCCGGGGGATCTCGCTGAGCTGCTGGTGGAGGGACGACCAGTACCAGCCGCTCGCCGCGACCACCGCGAGCGCGAGCCCCGCGGCCAACGCGGCCGGACCACGACGCGTACGCCGCCACAGGACGACCGCGGCGACCAGCAGCAGGAGGACCAACGCCCCCGGCAGCACCACCAGGCGTACGACGGGCCCGCCGAGGGCGTACGCGGACACGGCGAGACCGACGAGGGCGAGCGGGACGAGAGTCCTTGGCATGTGGTCCTTCGGGTCAGGTGGGTCGAGGACCAGTGCACGCCACGTCAGGTGCCTGAGACGACGATTCGCGGGCGCCGGTCCGACACCTCGGGATCGTCGATGTAGTCGAGGTTGACCGAGATGCCGGCCTGCACCTGGATCAGGACGTCCCAGGCGTAGTAGACGGGACGTGGGAACACCACGTCGGGCTTGTCGCCGTGGCGCCCGGCGTCGTAGTCGTGCTGGTCCGTGGGTGCACCGATGGGCAGGATGGTGCTGTCGGAGCTGTCCGCTGCGGCGCGTACGGGGTGCATGCTCCAGCTCGTGGCGCCGAGCTTGTGGGCCATCCGCATGAAGTCGGCCATGGTGATGTGCGACGGGTGGTCGCGCCAGTCCGTCCAGAACTGCTTCAGACCGAGTGCGTTGAGGTACGGCTCGTCCTCGAAGGAGGGATGCCTGACGTACACGAACTCGCGTGCGATCCGCGTCGCCGAGTGCAGCGCGGCCTCGACGAGGTCCATCGACGGAAGGTGCTCCAGGACGTTGTCGATCGTCACGTAGCGCACGGAGATGTCGGTCGGCAGGTCGAAGATGTCACCGAGGACCACGTTCCTGCCCTCGCGTCGGGCGATCTCGACCTTGGCCGCACGCATCTCGATGCCCACGCCCCGTCCGCCGGTCCGCTTCTCGGCGCTCTGCAGCGAGCCTCCGACACCCGACCCGAAGTCGATGAAGTCCACCTCCGCCCAGTCGACGTCGTCCAGTCGAGCCGCGGTCATGGTCTCGTCCTGCTGCCTCGACATGTGGGGCATCCCTCAACGATCACGGGTCAGCCCCGCGGGATCCGTGTCCGGCGCGTGCGCCTGCTCGTATCCCACGCCCAGGTCGCGGGCGAGCCGGCGCAGCACCCTCTCCTTGTGGGTCGAGCGGGAGTGACTGACGACGGACTCGGCGCAACCGAGCAGGATCATCTCGCTCACCGCGTGGTCCAGCGCCTCTGTGGAGTCCACGCGTCGTTGGTTCGCCGGGAAGCACCACTCGTCCTGGGGGGCCAGGGACCCGTCTTCCCCGAGCAGCTCCACCAGGGTGTACTGGAGGTCGAGGTCGCGTACCACGACCGCCCGCGCTCCCGGTCCCTTGCCGGACCAGCCGCTCCTGACCCTGGCCGCGTTCTGCTGCACCAGGGCGGCCCCGAGCGAGCTCTCCCAGCTCGCGACGTCTGCTCTCAGCTGAGGATATCGCTCCGTCAGGACGACCTTGGAGGCGTCGACGAGCTGCTTGCGTCGGTCAGGCCCGAACGACTGTGAACGGAGATGCTTGACCAGCACGTGGGGAGCGACCACGTTGGACCAGCCGGCGAGGATCGCCTTTTGCGAGTAGTCGACCTCCTCGCCATAACCGACGGGAAAGCCGTACCTGTCCAGGGCGCCCAGCTTCCGGATCAGGGCGCGGCGGATGTACATGCAGAATCCGTGCGCCGACGGCACGTGCTGGCTCCACACGCGCATTCCGCGGCTCATCAGCCGTCCGGTGCTTTCCCACTCGAGTCGCGGATACCAGTCATTTCGTCGGTGGCGCACGGGGACGCTGTTGGCGGCCGCATCATTCGACACGGCCGATACCGTTCCGATCCCCGGCTCGCTGTAGGCAGTCCACGACAGTCGTTGGAGCCACATGGGAGGGACGACCGTGTCGCTGTTCAGCAGCACGACGTCATCGCCCTCAGTCAGGAGCAGGCCATGGTTCGCCGTGCGGGTGTATCCCCTGCATTTCTCGTGACGAATGAGCTCCACGTCTCCGCGCTCGTGGAATTCGTCGAGGATATGACGCGTATGGACGTCTTCCCCTCCGTCGTCAATGGCAATGATGCGGTGGGAAGTCGGAGAATTGTCGATCACGGACTGCAGGCACGAGCGCACGACCTCGCCGCCGTTGTGCACGGCGACCACCACCGAGACCCGCGGGCCGACGGCCGCGATCTTGTGGCGCAGGGAGTGCGGATCGACGTCGCGATAACGTTCGAAGGGAAACGGCTCAGCCATGGAGCCGTGTCCGCGCTCGGGCCGCCAGGCGCTTGCCTGCCCTCACGACCTTCTTGGCGTCCGTGGACGTCGGCCGTGGTCGAGCCGCGGCCTGCGTTCCTGCGCTCTCGGTCAGGACGGCCATCCGGCGCTGCAGGCGGTCCACCTGCTTCTTGAGGATCACGATTCGCCGCTGTCGTTGCTCCAGGCGCTTCCTCAGGACGAGCATACGGCTGCGCAGCCGCTCGACGCGCTCGCCGAGCCTGGCGATCCTCTCGTGCGACGCTGCGAGGGCGAGGTCCGCCTCCATCCTGCGGCGCTTCTCCTCCGCAAGGAGGCTCTCGAGGTCGTCGGCGCGGTGCTTCTCCGTCGCGACCACCTTGTCGCGCTTCGCCGCCGAGACGGCATGCGCCTCGAGGAGGTCGTGGTGCTCGCGCTCGATGGAGCGCAGGCGCGCGAGCGGCGCGCGGATCGAGTGCTCGAAGGCCCGAACTCGGGTGTTGTGCTGCCGACCGAGCGTGTCGGACAGCGGTGGCCACACGTGCCACTCGGACTCACGGTTGTCGCGGGCCATCCGGGTGACGCAGAGGCCCGCGTCCTGGAGCGCGAGGTTGACCGAGAGCTGGTCTCGTCTCGAGTACCGGCAGATGTGCGCAGCCCATGTGTGCATGGCGGAGACGACCTGCTCGTTGTGACGTCGGGCGATGAAGCCGGTCCACAGTGGTTGCTCGTCCAGCACGTCCGGCGATGCCTCCGCGTAGTGGATGAGCTGTTCGTAGACGCGGTCCGGGTCGTCGAACCGGCCCTCGACCACCGCATCGAACTCGTCGATCACGCGGTGCCGGAAGCTGTGCTCGAACAACGCCATGTCGGCTTGCGGTTCCTCGAGCAACGAATCCAGGATCTCCGCGGGATCGGCCTTCAACGACACCCGGTTGTCCACCCAGAGAGATCGGTCGAAGCCCTGCCAGATGGACTCGTCACCGAAGACCTTGACCCACCTCGCACTTCGAATCGGGTCCATCGGGAAGCGCGGTTCGACCAGCTCGACGCGCCACGTCTTGCTGGTCAGGCTGGGGTCGTCGGTGAAACAGATGAACTCCGCGTCCGAGTCCAGTGCACATTCTTCCTCGACGAGCGACTCATATCGACCGAACAGGGCCGTGTAGACGACGTCCCCCGCACTCGCACCGCCCGCGGCCGCCGTGTTGTCATGTGTGTCAGGTGCCTGTGCAGGCTCGGGCACTGGAGCTCCAATCATGTTGGCGCTTCACGCTTCCTGAAACGCGGCGTGGGACTCGAAATGTATTCGCGAGGTGCTGCGGTGCAATGATCCTCACACTTCGACAATGAGCGCTACAACCCCAAAGGGGTGAGCCAGACGAGGAATTGCTTGCCACATATCGCACCATTCGAATTCGCACAACCCTGCCCGTGCCACCGCTTTTCCCGCTCATCGAGGAGTTCGCATGCCCGTCCTGCTCAAGGCTGGGATTGCCGCATTGTTCGTGCACGTGCCCAAGACGGGCGGCACGTCGATCGAGCGCTTCTTCGTGCAGAACGGGTGGTCGCTCGACTGGCGCGACGGCGTCGCCGGCGAGGGCACCTTGAACTCGTACCTCAAGTGCTCTCCTCAGCACGTGGAGGCGCGACGGCTGGCCGAGCTCTTCCGGTTGGAGAAGTTCGACCTGGTCTTCTCGACGGTGCGTGAGCCCATCGCACGCTTCCGTTCCGAGTACTGCATGCGCAACGCGGCGGATCTTCGTACCGACCCTGACTCCGTCGATGCGTGGGGCGAGTCAGCGCTCGCCGCGTACGCCGCGGACGGATTCGTCTTCGACAACCACCTGCGCCCGCAGCACGAGTTCATCGTCCCGGGAGCGTCGGTCTACCGACTGGAGGCCGGCCTGCAGAGCATGGTCGAGGACCTCAACGCGCGATTCGACCTCGGACTCACCGGGGACCTGCCGCGCGCGAGCGACCGGGAGATGGAGAACGGGGTGTCGAGCCGCGACGTGGTGGTCAGCGACAGGCTGGAGAAGCGGCTGCGCGACCTCTACGCACGAGACTTCCACGACTTCGAGTACTGATCCCCGACCGGCGTCGGCGGATCACGGCCCGAGTCGTTGCAGAGCCGACGTGCGGGGAGGCGACGAGTGCGTGGTGAGTACCCTGCTCCCGTGCAGATCTGGCGAGACGTCGACGACGTGCCGGCCGACCTCGGCCGGACCGTGGTCAGCATCGGCAACTTCGACGGCGTGCACCTCGGTCACGCCCACGTGCTCCGCGAGGCGCAGGCGACCGCGCAGCGGCTGGGCATCGACACCGTGGTGGCGGTGACCTTCGACCCGCACCCGATGGCGGTGCTGCGCCCCGAGCACGCCCCACCGACCCTCACCTCGATCGAGACGCGCTCCCGGCTGCTCGAGGCCGTCGGCATCGACTCGATCCTCGTCCTCCGCTTCGACCGCGAGGTCGCGTCGTGGTCGCCGCAGGAATTCATCGACCGCATCCTCGTCGACACCCTCCGTGCCCGAGCGGTCGTGGTCGGATCCAACTTCCGCTTCGGCAACAAGGCGGCCGGCGAGGTCGCCACGCTGGTGGAGGCCGGCGCGTCGCGCGACTTCGAGACCGTCGGGGTCGCCCTCGACGGGGGTCCGCAGGTGTGGAGCTCGACCTACGTCCGCCAGTGCCTGGCGACCGGTGACGTGGCCGGTGCGGCCGAGGCCCTGGGCCGGCCGTTCACCGTGCGCGGCACCGTCGTGGAGGGCGACAAGCGTGGACGCGAGCTCGGCTACCCGACCGCCAACGTCCCGCTCCCGCCCGTCGAGGCGGCTCCGGCCGACGGCGTCTACGCCGGGTGGCTGACCCGGCTCGACACCGGCGAGCGGTTCCCGGCCGCGATCTCGGTGGGCACCAACCCGACCTTCGACGGCGAGCGCGACCGGCGCGTCGAGTCCTACGTCCTCGACCGCGACGACCTCGAGCTCTACGGCGTCGAGGTCGAGGTGGCCTTCGTCGACCGGCTGCGCGGCATGGTGAGGTTCGAGGGCATCGAGGCGCTCGTCGAGACCATGCACGACGACGTACGCCGGGCGCGGGCCCTGCTGGCGTGACGGGGGACCGTACGGCCGTCGAGGCGTGGTTCCTGGCCCACGGGCTGCCCTACTTCGTCGCCGAGGAGCGGGCCGCCGCCCGGGCCGGGCTGCGGCCGCGACGGCTGCTGTCCCTGGCCGCCGTCCTGGTCGTGCTCGCGGCCGGCGCGGGCGCGCTCGCCTGGGCCTCGGAGTCGTACGCCGCCGGACCCGCGCTGTGGCTCTCGGTGGCCGGGCTCGGGCTGCTCTGGTACGCCTCCACCGCCCTGCACGCCCGGCCCATCCTGGGCTTCGCGCTCTCCCGCACGCTCGGCAGCCTGCGCTTCGTGGCGCCGATGGCCTCGCGGGCGCTGCCGCTGCTGCTGGTCTTCGTGACGTTCCTGTTCGTCAACGCCGAGGCCTGGGAGATGACCACCAACCTGCCCTTCGGGCTGCTGTGGGTCACCGTCCTGCTGATGTTCGGACTGGCCGTGCTGTTCCTGCTCACCCGGCTGCCCGAGGAGGTCGACCGGGTCGATGACGAGGTGGACGACGCCTTCCTGGTCCGCGCGTGCGCCGGCACCCCGCTCGAGGCCGCCAGCCGGGAGATGGCCGCCGACCCCGGCATCGACCCGCAGGACCACGCGCAGGTGACGGGGTTCGAGCGCTGGAACCTGATCCTCGTGCTGCTGGTGATCCAGACGGTGCAGGTCCTGCTGCTGTCGATCACGGTGTTCGCGTTCTTCATGCTGTTCGGCTCGCTGGTGATGGAGCCCGAGACGCAGGCCTCCTGGATCGGCAAGGACGTCAGCGACCTGCGCAACGCGCCGCTGATCTCCAGTGTCTCGGTCTCCCTGATGAAGGTCTCGTTGTTCCTCGCCTCGTTCAGCGGCTTCTACTTCACCGTCTCCGCGGTCACCGACGAGACCTACCGGCGCCAGTTCTTCTCGGTCGTCGAGAGCCAGCTCGAGCGGGCGGTCGGGATGCGCGCGGTCTACCTCGCGATGCGCGAGCGCTCCTGACGCCTGCCCGGGTGGTGGCCCAGCCACATTCCGGCGGCCCAGAATGTGGCTCGGCCACCGCCCGTGGGGATGTCGAGCCCGGACACGCCGATGGGCGGTGCCCCACCCACATTCCCACGTACGGAATGTGGCTGGCGCACCGCCCACGAGGACGACCAGGTCAGGCGTCGAGGTCCTGCTCGACCAGCGCGGCGATCGTGTCGACGGCCGCCTGGTCGTCGCCGGCCACCTCGACGGTGTCGCCGTTGCCGGCACCGAGGGTCATGATCATCAGCGACGAGCTGGCGTCGACACCGTTGATGGTGACGTCCGAGCCGAGCTCGGCGGCCTTCTCGGCGATGATCGCGGCGGGACGGGCGTGGAGGCCGACGGCGGAGCCGACGACGACGGACTTGCTGGGCATGGTTCTCCTTGAGGGTCGGTCTGGTGGGGCCGGGTCGGGTGGAGTGGGTCAGACAGTAGCGACGTCGGCGTCGGCGTGGCTGGCCGTCTTGAGGACGACGACCAGGGCGGCGCTCACGAGCACGCCCGCGGCGAGGGCGATGACGAAGCCGAGGATCCCGTCGACGGCGAACAGCACGAAGATGCCGCCGTGCGGGGCCCGCAGGCCGACGTCCAGCCCCATGGACAGGGCACCGGTGACCGCGCTGCCCGCCATGATCGACGGGATGACCCGCAGGGGGTCGGCTGCGGCGAACGGGATGGCGCCCTCGGTGATGAACGAGGCACCCATCGCCCAGGCGGCCTTGCCGTTCTCGCGCTCGGGGACGGTGAAGAGCTTCGGGCGTACGACCGTGGCGAGGGCCAGCGCCAGCGGCGGAACCATGCCGGCGAGCATGACGGCAGCCATCACCTTGAGCTCCGGGGCGTCGGTGGCGGTGGCGGCGGCACCGAGGCCGGTCGTGGCGAAGGCGTAGGCGGTCTTGTTGAGGGGGCCGCCCATGTCGAAGGCCATCATCAGGCCGAGGATCACCCCGAGGATGATCGCCGATCCACCCTGCAGGCTGTTGAGGCCGTCGCTCAGGGCCTCCATCAGGCGACCGAGGGGCTTGCCCAGGATGACCACCATCACGAAGCCGGAGATGAGGGTCGCCAGCAACGGGATGACCAGCACCGGCATCAGGCCGCGCATCCAGGTGGGCACCTTCCACCGGGTGATCCAGAGCGCGACGATGCCGGCGAGCACGCCGCCGACGATGCCGCCGAGGAATCCGGAGTTGAGGGTGCCGGCGATGGCGCCCATCACGAATCCGGGCGCGATGCCGGGGCGGTCGGCGATGGCGTACGCGATGTAGCCGGCGAGCGCCGGGACGAGGAAGCCGAAGGCGGCGGCACCGAGGGTGAACAGGAGGGCGCCGAGGTAGGCGAAGAAGGCGCTGCCGCCGAGCGCGTGGTCGAGGCCGAGCTCGTTGACGTCGGGCAGGTTGAAGAACGTGTTGTCGACCGCGATTGTCTGGCCGTCGTTGACGATCTCGTAGCCGCCGAAGAGGAAGCCGAGGGCGATCAGGAGACCGCCCGCGGCGACGAACGGGATCATGTAGGAGACACCGGTCATCAGGACCCGGCGCGCCGTGGCCCCGAACGACTCCTTGCCGCCCGCCGTGGCGTCGGCCTCGGAGGCCGTCCCCTCCACGCGCGGGGCGCTGGACGGGTCCGCCGCGTAGCGCAGCGCCTCGGCGATCATCGCGTCGGCGTCGTCGATGGGACGCTTCACACCCGAGGCCACCATCGGCTTGCCGGCGAAGCGGGAACGGTCACGCACGCCCACGTCGACGGCGAAGATGACCGCACCGGCGGCGGCGATCGTGGCGGGGGCGAGCGGTGTCGAGCCGGCCGAGCCGGCCGAGCCCTGCGTCTCGACCTGGAGCCGTACGCCGGCGCGCTCGGCGGCGGCCTCGAGGGCCTCGGCCGCCATGTAGGTGTGCGCGATGCCGGTGGGGCAGGCGGTGACCGCGACGAGCGACGGCGTGTCGCCGGACGTGCCCGAGGTGGCCGGGGCGGCGGCCGCAGGAGCAGCGGCAGCAGCGGGAGCGGCGGCGGCAGCAGCGGCCGGCTTGCTCGCCCCCGGCGCGGGCTCGCCGAGCTCGTGGGTGACCAGGTCGACGACCTCCTCGTCGCTCTCAGCGGCACGCAGCGCGTCGGTGAACGCCGGCTTCACCAGGGCCCGGGCCAGCTTGGTGAGGATGGTGAGGTGGTCGGCGTCGCCGCCGGCCGGTGCGGCGATCAGGAACGCCAGGTCCGCCGGGCCGTCCTTGGCGCCGAAGTCGACGGGGGGCTCCAGGCGCGCGAACGCGAGCGTGGGGACCTCGACGCCGGTCGTGCGGCAGTGGGGGATGGCGATGCCGCCGGGCAGACCGGTGGCCGAGGTGGACTCCCGGGCGAACGCGTCCTCGACGAGCTGGTCCTTGCTCGTGGCGCGGCCGGCGTCGTCGACGACCCCGGCGAGCGCTCGGATGACGTCGTGCTTGTCCGAGCCCCAGTCGGCGCCCAGCCTGACGAGTTCGGTGGTGATGAGTGCGGTCATGCTGTGCCTCCGGGTGAAGGGGTCAGTGCGGTGACGCCGACGAGGTCCGGGCGGACCTGCGACGGCTGGGGGATGGTGGTGCCGGGGAGACCTGCGGCGGCGCTGCCGTAGGCGACGGCCAGTGCCAGGCGGTCCGGGGCCGGCAGCCCCCGGATGTCGCCCAGCAGGTAGCCGAAGAGGCTGGAGTCGCCGGCACCGACGGTGCTGACGACCGTGGTGGGCGGCGGGCTGGCGTGCCATGCCCCCTCGGACGTGACGAGGACGGCCCCGTTGCCACCGAGGGTGGCGAGCACGGCGCCCACGCCGCGGTCGATGAGCTGGCGGGCGGCGGCCGCGGTCGCGCGCGGGTCGGACTCGAGCTCGTCCGCGTCACCGCCGGTGAAGGAGGCGAGCTCCTCGCCGTTGGGCTTCATCAGGTCGGGGGCCGAGTGCGGCAGCGCGTCGACCAGTGCCTGCAGCGGCGCCTCGCTGGTGTCGACGGCCACCCGGCCGCCCACCTCGCGCAGGCGGCGTACGAGCTCGGCGTAGAAGCCGGCGGGTGCGCCCGCGGGCAGCGAGCCGGCGAGCACGGTCCAGTCCGCGCTCGAGGCACGGACCAGCACCGCCTGCGCCATCAGCTCGAGGTGGAGGGGGAGCACGGCGGCGCCGGGGGAGTTGAGCTTGGTCGTGGTGCCGTCGGGCTCGGTGATGGTGAGGTTGACCCGGACGTCGCCCGCCGGCTGCACGGGACGGCAGTCGATGCCGGCGCCGAGCAGCTCCAGGACGAACGGGTCGTCCTTCGCGGCGGGCACGACGGCGATGCTCGGGATGTCGGCGCTCACGGCCGCGCGGGAGATGTTGACGCCCTTGCCGCCGGCCTGCGAGGTGACCGAGGCGACACGGTGGACCTGGCCGCGGCCCAGCTCGCAGTCGAGGGCGACGGTGCGGTCGACGCTCGGGTTGGGGGTCAGGGTCAGGATCATGCGACCACCACCTCGATGCCGGCGCCCTCGAGCGCCCGGCGCTCGGCAGGGTCGATGTCGCTGTCGGTCACGAGGACGTCGATGCTGTCGAGGGTAGCGAAGCGTACGGCTGTCTCGACGCCGAGCTTGGTGGAGTCGGCGAGCACCACGGTCTTGCGGGCGCAGGCGATGATCGCGCGCTTGGTCGCCGCCTCGTCGCTGTCGGGCGTGGTGAGACCGTGCCCCACCGTCATGCCGTTGGTCGCGACGAAGGCGACGTCGGCGCGGAGGTCGGCGAGGGTGGCGACGGTGTCGGCGCCGACGGCGGCGTGCGTGGTGGGCCGCACCTTGCCCGGCAGCAGGTGCAGCTCGATCTGCGGCAGGCCCGCGAGCCGCGTCGCCACCGGCACCGCGTGCGTGATGACGATGAGGCGGTGGTCGCGGGGGAGGGCCGCGGCGAACCGGGCAGTCGTGCTGCCGGCGTCGATGACCACGATGGAGTCGGGGGGCGGCAGCAGGGCGACGGCCGCGTTGGCGATCGCCTCCTTGGCCTGCGTGTTGGACTGGTCGCGCTCGACGATCCCTGATTCGATGACGGTGAGGGACCCGGCCGGCACGGCGCCGCCGTGCACCCGGCGGACCAGCCCCATCCGGTCGAGGGTGGACAGGTCGCGGCGGACGGTCTCGGTGGTGACCTCGAACTGCTCGGCCAGCTGGACGACCGACAGTCGCCCGCGACGACTGATCAGGTGAGCCATCGCCTGCTGGCGCTCCTCGGCGTACATCGGTCCACCTTCCCGGGATGATCTGTGTATGTGTTGTTTTAGTCCCGAATGTGTTGCTTGTCAACTGCCCGGTGATCTACGGTGTGTCCATGACCACACCCGCGAGCTCCTCCGCGAACTCCCTGAGCGGGACCCCGGTCGTGCCGGGCGTCGCCGCCGGGCCCGTCCTCCACGTGCGGGGGGAGGTGTCACCCGACGCGATCGCCCGCTTCGGTGACGGCGACTTCGCCGACCCGGACGCCGCACTCGCGGCGTACGACGAGGCGGCCGCCGCCGTGGCGGACACCTTCACCGCCAAGGCCGCCGACGCGCAGGGCGCCGCGGCCGAGGTGCTGACGGCGAGCGCCGGCCTCGCGCGCGACAAGGGGCTGCGCTCCGCCGTGTCCAAGAACCTCCAGGCGGGGCAGGGCCCGGTCGCTGCCGTGCAGGGCGCCGTGGAGCAGTTCGTCACGATCTTCACCAACATGGGCGGGCTGATGGCCGAGCGGGTGACCGACCTGCGCGACATCGAGCGGCGCGTCGTCGCCCACCTGGTCGGTGAACCCCCTCCGGGCGTGCCGACCCCGAGCGAGCCGTCGATCCTGGTCGCGGAGGACCTCGCCCCGAGCGACACCTCGGGGCTCGACCCCGCGCTGGTCACCGCCCTGGTCACCGAGCGCGGGGGCGCCACCAGCCACACCGCGATCATCGCCCGCCAGCTCGGCATCCCGTGCGTGGTCGGCGCGGCCGGTGTCATGGAGATCCCCGCCGGCACCTTCGTCGTCGTCGACGGCGAGACCGGCGTCGTCGAACAGGGCGCCGACCCCGACCAGGCGTACGCCCGCGTCGAGGAGAGCCGTCGCCTGCGCGAGGAGCTGGCCAGCTGGAGCGGCCCGGCGTCGACCTCCGACGGCCTGCCGGTCAAGCTGCTCGCCAACGTCGCCGACGGCCCGTCCGCGGCGTCCGCCGGCAGTGAGCCGGTGCAGGGGGTCGGGCTGTTCCGCACCGAGCTGTGCTTCCTCAACCGCAAGGACGAGCCCAGCGTGGAGGAGCAGGCCGACATCTACTCCGAGGTCCTGTCGCCCTACTCCGACGGCCGCTACGTCGTGGTGCGCACGCTCGACGCCGGCTCCGACAAGCCGATCGCGTTCGCGACCCAGGAGGGCGAGGAGAACCCCGCCCTCGGCGTACGCGGCCTGCGGCTGAGCTTCGGCAACCCCGGCCTGATGGACCGCCAGCTCGACGGCATCGCCGCGGCGGCCGAGCGCACCGGCACCGAGACCTGGGTGATGGCGCCGATGGTCGCGACCGTCTCCGAGGCCGCCGAGTTCGCCGAGAAGGTGCGCGCCCGCGGACTCAAGGCCGGCGTCATGGTCGAGATCCCGAGTGCGGCCCTGCTCGCCCACCGGATGCTCGAGGTCGTCGACTTCCTCTCCATCGGCACCAACGACCTCACCCAGTACGCGATGGCCGCCGACCGCATGGCGACCGACCTCGCCCACCTCACCGACCCGTGGCAGCCGGCCGTGCTCCAGCTGATCGCCATCACGGCGCACGCGGGGGTCGAGGCGGGCAAGCCCGTCGGTGTCTGCGGCGAGGCCGCCGCGGACCCGCTGCTGGCCACGGCGCTCATCGGCATGGGCATCTCGTCGCTCTCGATGGCGGCCCGCGCCGTACGCCCCGTCGGTGCACAGCTGGGCAAGGTCAGCTTCGAGACGTGCGAGGCAGCGGCCGAGGCCGCCCTCGGCGCCCCCGACCCGATGGCGGCGCGAGCGGCCGTACGGGAGCTGCTCGGCCACTGAGGCCCATCGCCGTCGATCCGTCGCCTCCGCCACGGAGGCTCCATCCACCTCGACACGGAGGAACCATGACATCAGCGTACGACCGTTACCGCGCGGCTGACCTCGACGTGCCGGACGAGGCCTGGGCCTGGCTCCTGCACGGGGCGGGCGAGGACAACATGGGCAAGGACAGCGCGCCCGAGCTGGTCCCGATCCCCGAGCCCGACGCCGACCACATGCTGGTGCGCATCGACAGCGTGGGCCTCTGCTTCTCGGACGTGAAGATCATGCGCCAGGGCGGCAGCCACCCGAAGCTCTACGACCGCGACCTCTCGCAGGACCCCACCCGGCTCGGGCACGAGGTGAGCCTCACCGTCATCGAGGTCGGCGACAACCTCAAGGACCGCTATCACGCCGGCCAGCGGCTGGCCGTGCAGCCCGACATCTACCAGGACGGCACGAGCACGGCCTACGGCTACACCATCCCCGGCGGGCTGATCCAGTACCACCTCATGGGCTCGGAGATGCTCGAGACCGACGACGGTGCCTGCCTGCTGCCGCTCCCCGACACGATGGGGTACGCCGAGGGCTCCACGCTGGAGCCGTGGGGGTGCGTGATGGCGGCCTACACCCAGCGTCGCCGGCTCGAGCCGAAGTCTGGCGGGACCATGTGGATCGTCGGCCGGCCCGGCGACGAGCGGGAGTACGCGTTCTCGTCCGGGCTGGATGCGCCCGCCACGATCGTGCTGACCGACGTGCCCGCCTCCGTGGTGGCGCTCGTCGAGCAGACCTCCGCCACCACGGTCGTGCGCGACGGCCTCGACACCGGCGACTACCAGGCGCTGGTGGACGAGCTGACCGACGGTGCCGGCTTCGACGACATCGTGATGCTGGACCCGCGTGCGGCCGCGACGGTCGGGGCCGTGGCCACGCACATCGCCCGGCGCGGCACCCTCAACCTGGTGGGCGAGACCGCCCTCGACGGCCTGGTGGACACCGACGTGGGCCGGTTGCACTACGACTACACCGCCTACATCGGCGGGCGCGGTCCGGACATCGCCGCCTCCTACGGAGAGGCGCGCAACCGCTGTGACCTGCGTCCGGGGGGCACCACCGTCTTCGTGGGCGCCGGCGGCCCCATGGGGCTGATGCACGTGCAGCGGGCCATCCAGCAGCCCGACGGCCCCCGCACGATCGTCGCCACCGAGGTGAGCGACGAACGACTGCAGAGCCTCGACGACCGTCTGGCCCACCTGGCGGAGAGCAACGACTGCGAGCTGCTCACCTTCAACTCCCAGACCTCGGAGCAGTCCCTCCACGACTTCGTCATGGGCATCACCGAGGGCCGGGGGGCCGACGACGTGGTGGTCAGCGTCCCGATCGCCGCCGTGATGGCCGAGGCCGACACCCTGATGAGGTCAGACGGCATGCTGGTCTTCTTCGCCGGTGTCCCCAACGGCACGCTGGCGCCACTGAACCTGGGCGCGGTCTACCTGGACAACGCCCAGTACACCGGGACGTCTGGATTGACGATCCACGACCAGCAGCAGGTCGTGGACCTGGCCGAGCGGGGTGAGCTCTCCCCGGGATCCATCGTGGGTGCGGTCGGCGGCATGCGGGCAGCCAAGGACGGCCTCCAGGCCCTGGTCGACGGAACCTACTCCGGGAAGGTCCTGATCTTCCCGCAGATCCACGACCTCCCCCTGATGGGGCTCGACGAGCTGAAGGAGACGCTGCCGGACGTCGCCGAGAAGCTCGGGCCGGGCGACACGTGGAACGACGAGGCGGAGAAGGCGCTCTTCGACAGCCAGCTGAGCGGCTAGCAGCGCTCCACAGCCGCTGCCGGCCACTTGGTCCCGCTTGGCGATTCAGGCGGCGAGGCACCCTCTTCCAGGACAAAGCCACACACTCGGGCATGAATTCCTGCCCGAATGCTTGGCAACATGCCCGATCGTGAGGTTTAATCACGACATCATGTGATGGGGGTCACCCCTCAGTTCGACTGGAGGACATCAGCATGGCGACCACGACAAGCACTCCCGCGGCAGGCTCCGGGGCCCGGGTCCGCGTTCAGAAGTTCGGCACATTCCTCTCCAACATGGTGATGCCCAACATCGGGGCATTCATCGCCTGGGGCTTCATCACCGCCCTGTTCATCGAAGTCGGCTGGCTCCCTGAGCTCGGGATCGGCGACTCACCCGACAGCTGGGTCGCTGAGATCGGCGGCTGGGACGAGGACGGCGGCGGCATCGTCGGGCCGATGATCACCTACCTCCTCCCGCTGCTCATCGGCTACACGGGCGGCTACAACATCTACGACAAGCGCGGAGGCGTCGTCGGAGCGATCGCCACGATGGGCGTCATCGCCGGCACGAGCATCCCGATGTTCATGGGTGCCATGATCATGGGCCCGCTCGGCGGCTGGAGCATGAAGAAGATCGACGCGATCTGGGACGGCAAGATCCGGCCCGGCTTCGAGATGCTCGTCAACAACTTCGCGGCAGGCATCTGGGGCATGATCCTGGCGATCTTCGCCTTCTTCGTCATGAGCCCGATCGTCACCTGGATCGCCGACCGCCTCGGCGAGGGCGTCGACTTCCTCGTGTCCAACAACCTGCTGCCCTTCACCTCGCTCATCATCGAGCCGGCGAAGGTGCTGTTCCTCAACAACGCGCTCAACCACGGCGTGCTGACCCCGCTGGGCAGCCAGGAGGTGCTCGAGGACGGAAAGTCGGTGCTGTTTCTGCTGGAGGCCAACCCGGCCGCCGGTATCGGCCTGCTCCTGGCCTACATGTTCTTCGGCAAGGGCTTGGCCAAGGCGTCGGCCCCCGGCGCGGCGATCATCCACTTCTTCGGTGGCATCCACGAGATCTACTTCCCCTACGTGCTGATGAAGCCCAAGCTCATCGTGGCGATGATCGCGGGCGGCATGACGCAGATCTTCGTCAACGTCATCTTCAGCACCGGCCTGGTCGCCCCCGCGGCCCCGGGCTCGATCTTCGCGGTCTACGCGCAGACCGCACGAGGAGAGTACCTGGGCGTCACGCTCTCGGTGATCCTCGGCGCTGCGGCGACGTTCATCGTCGCGGCCGTCCTGCTCAAGACCGACAAGGCCGAGGAGGCTGACGACCAGCTCGTCCACGCCACCGCGGACATGGAGGCCATGAAGGGAAAGAAGTCCGTCGCGTCCTCCGCCCTTGTCGGCGGCACCGCAACCGCCACGGACACCCGTGAGATCCGCACCATCGTGTTCGCCTGCGACGCCGGCATGGGGTCCTCGGCGATGGGCGCCTCGGTGCTCCGCAAGAAGATCCACGACTCCGGTCACACCGAGGTGACGGTGGTCAACAAGGCCATCTCCAACCTCAGTGACGACGTCGACCTGGTGGTCACCCACCAGGACCTCACCGACCGGGCCCGCCTGAAGACCCCGTCCGCCGTCCACGTGTCGGTCGACAACTTCATGGGCAGCCCGCGCTACGACGAGATCGTGGCCATGGTCCAGGAGAACAACCGGACCTGACGTCCCCGACCTGGGCGCACCTGACGGTCGAGCCCGGCTCTCCCTCCCCCGGGAGGGCCGGGCTCGACGGTTCTCGGGCCCGGTCCGTCCCGCGACGGTGTGGTCTGATGAGCAGCACCCGACTGACACACCCGACTGACAACCACCACGACACCTGCGAGGAAAGAGGCGCCAGATGAGCGACGTACTGAGCCGGGAAGCGATCGTGCTCGGCGGACAGGCCAAGGACCGTGACGCAGCCATCACCGAGGCCGGCCGGCTGCTCGTGGCAGCCGGTGCCGTCGACGAGGCGTACGTCGACGCCATGCACGAGCGCGAGACGTCGGTCTCGACCTTCATGGGCAACGGGCTCGCCATCCCGCACGGCACCAACGAGGCGAAGGCGCTGATCCGCCACACCGCGATCTCGTTCATCCGCTACGACGAGCCCATCGACTGGAAGGGCAGCCCCGCGAAGTACGTCGTGGGCATCGCCGGTGCCGGCGACGACCACCTCACGGTGCTCCAGGCCCTCGCCGGCGCGTTCACCGACGACGCCCAGATCGCCGCCCTCGACGCGGCCCAGACGCCCGACGACGTGCTCGCCGTGCTGGGCGACGTCAGCGCCTGACCCGGCGCCCGTCGTCCCACCTCACGCCCGGTCACGGGTCCGTCCTCGCACTCCCGCCCCCACCGATGGGGCGGGAGTGCTGTTATGAGGCAGTTACCGAGCCCGGGCGCCGCGCGACCTGCCGCTGCGCCGCGCGACGTCAGCAGGCGGTGACCTCGACCGGCACGCCGTTGAGCGCGGCGTTGCCGGACACGTCGAGCCGCTCGGGGTCGGTGAGGTCGTTGACCGAGACCCCCGGCACCTCGCGGCTGCGGCCCATCAGGACACCGTCAGCGGCGTGTCCGTAGCCGTGGGGGAGTGACACCACGCCCGGCATCAGGTCGTCGGACGCGGCGACGTCGACCTCGACCGAGCCGACACGGGAGGTGATCCGTACGCGTGCCCCGTCGGCGATGCTGCGTGCGGCGAGGTCGCCGGGGTTCATCAGCAGCTGGTGCCGCGGACGTCCCTTGGTGAGCCGCTCGGAGTTGTGCATCCAGGAGTTGCAGTCGCGCTGGTGCCGACGGCCGATCAGCAGGAGGTCGTCGCCCGTCGGCGCGGGGACGGCGGCGAGCCGGGCGACGTCCTCGACCACCAGCGTCGGCGCCAGGTCGAGGCGCTTGGTCCTCGACGGCAGCCGTCCGGGGAGCTGGCCGCCGCGCAGCGGGCCGAGGTCGATGCCGGCGGGGCGGGCCCGCAGCTTCGTGAGGGTGACCCCGCTCGACCCACGGCGCAGCAGCTGCCCGACGAGGAAGGTGGGGCTCGCGGTCAGTCGCGCGCGCTGCACGAGACGCTTCTTCAGCGGCGCCTTGCGGGTCAGCCGGGCGGTCGTGCGCAGCGTGATCTCGCGGAAGATCTGCCAGTCGTGACGCTGGTCGGGGTCCTTGTCGAACACCGCCGGGGTGAACCGCGCCGTGTCCCGCACGGCGAGCAGGTGGAAGACCAGGTCGTAGTGGTCGCGCTCCAGCGCGGTGGTCGACGGCAGGATCACGTCGGCGTGGCGTGTCGTCTCGTTGACGTAGATGTCGACGGCGGCCATGAAGTCGAGGCCGCGCAGCGCGGCGTCGAGCCTGGCGCCGTCGGGCGTCGAGAGCACGGGGTTGCCGGCGACCGTGAGCAAGGCGCGGACCTGGCCCTCGCCGGGCGTCTCGATCTCCTCGCGCAGCGCCGCGACCGGCAGCTCGCCGGCGGTCTCGGGCAGGCCGCGGACCCGCGAGCGCCACGCGTCGTGGTGGCCGCGCCCGATCAGCCCGGTGCCCACCGCGTCGATCGCCGGCGTGGTGAACATGGCACCGCCCGGCCGGTCGAGGTTGCCGCTGAGGACGTTGAGGCAGTTGACCGCCCACTGGCACACGGTGCCCCACGGCCCGGCCGAGACGCCGACCCGGCTGTAGACGACGCCCGCGTCGGCCGCCAGGAGCTCGTGGGCGAGACGGCGTACGACGTCGGCCGGCAGGCCGCTCATCGCCTCGGCCCGCTCGGGGGTGAACTCCGCGACGAGGTCCGTCACGGTGTCGGCCCCGTCGACGTACGGCGCGACGGCCGGCGTGGTCTCCGGCGTGGTCTCGGCGGTGAGGACGTGCAGCATCGCCAGCAACACCCACGCATCGGTCCCGGGCCGGACGAAGTGGTGCTCGTCGGCCACCTTGGCGGTCTCGGTGCGGCGCGGGTCGAGGACAACCATCCGGCCGCCGCGCGCCTTGAGGTCGCGCACGCGCTGGGGGAAGTCGGGCACCGTCATCAGGCTGCCGTTGGAGGCCATCGGGTTGCCGCCGACGACCAGGAACCACGAGGTGCGGTCGACGTCGGGGATCGGCAGGAACAGCTGGTGGCCGAACATGAGGTGCGCCACCAGCTGGTGGGGGAGCTGATCCACCGAGGTGGCGGAGAATCGGTTCCTCGTCCGGAACGACTTGAACATCGCCGTGCCGTGGGTCATCGAGCCGAGGCTGTGGACGTTGGGGTTGCCGAGGTAGACGCCCAGCGCGTCGTCCCCGTGCTCGTTGATGACGCGCGCGAGGTTGTCGGCGACCAGGTCGTACGCCTCGTCCCAGCCGATCTGCTCCCAGCGGGCGTCGGCCCCCTCGCCGACGCGGCGCACCGGGCGCCGCAGCCTGTCCGGGTCGGCGTACACGTCGGCGATCGCGACGCCCTTCGGGCAGACGTGGCCGCGCGACAGGGGGTCGGCCGGGTTGCCGCGCACCCCGACGACCTCGCGGCCCTCGATCGTCAGCTCGAGGCCGCAGATCGCCTCGCACAGGTTGCACACGCCGATCCGCTTCTCCGCTGCCATGGGGCGATCGTCGCACGGGGCACCCCGCAGGGGGGTGACACGCGACGGCTCGCAGGCCAGACTCTGCCGCGCCCGGTCCAGACCGGGCAGCATCCCCCAACAAGAAGGAGACCGTCATGGGTTTCGGAGGGCCGATCGGCCTCATCGTCGTCGGACTGATCCTGTCGCTCGCGTTCACCGAGCAGCAGATCGGGCCGCTCCAGGTCAACACCCTCGGCTGGATCCTGGTCCTCGCCGGTGCGATGTGGCTGGTGCTCACCGTCGTCCAGCAGAGCACCAAGCGTCGCCACACCACGACGGCCACCACGACCGACGCGCACGGCCGCCAGGCCACCACGCAGCGCACGGACGAGTCCGACCCGCCGCCCCCGCCGGCCGTCTGAGGACCCTCTGAGGGGTTCGTACGTCCTCGGAGCGCGGCGCGGATTGGTCCACAGGTCCGGCGCCTCGATATGCTTCTGCGGTTGCCCCGACGGGCGACACGCCGTCACGACGGCCGCGGAACCAGAGTGCCCCGGTGAACAGGCCCGGGCGCGCCGCGCAACGAGAACCGAAGGAGCCCCCATGTCGATTGGTACCGACGCGGAGACCAAGAAGAAGATCATCGCCGAGTACGCCCTGACCGAGGGCGACACCGGTTCCCCCGAGGTCCAGATCGCGCTGCTCAGCCACCGCATCTCGCACCTCACCGAGCACCTCAAGACGCACAAGCACGACCACCACAGCCGTCGTGGCCTGCTGCTCCTCGTGGGCCAGCGCCGTCGTCTGCTCAACTACCTGCAGAAGACCGAGATCGAGCGCTACCGCTCCATCATCGAGCGCCTCGGCCTGCGACGCTGACCGCGTCAGGAGCGGCTCCCCGCCACGGGGGGCCGCTCCTCTCACATCCGGGTCCGATCGCGCTAGTGTCGACCCGGCACAACTGAACAACCACCCAACAGGAGCGACCCGCCTCGTCGCCCGGTCCTCGGTAGTGGCCTTCAGATCCTCCAGCCTCCGGCTGCGGACGATCTGCGGGCCTCGATCGAAGACCGGCCCCGCGGGACCTTCGATGGTCCACCACATGAGGGGTGGACGCCGCGGATC
This sequence comes from Nocardioides eburneiflavus, assembly GCF_004785795.1. Lineage (NCBI taxonomy): Bacteria > Bacillati > Actinomycetota > Actinomycetes > Propionibacteriales > Nocardioidaceae > Nocardioides > Nocardioides eburneiflavus. The sequence goes on along the minus strand of NZ_SRRO01000001.1, from coordinate 4,549,677 downwards.
GCTCCGCGAAGAGAAAGCAGGATCCTGCTTCCATGAGTGAACCCATCATCTCCGCTGTCGAGACCGTCCTCGACAACGGCAAGTTCGGCAAGCGCACCGTCAAGTTCGAGACCGGCCTCCTGGCCCGTCAGGCCGCCGGCTCCGTCACCGCCTACCTCGACGACGAGACCATGCTGCTCTCGGCGACGACCGCGGGCAAGACGCCCAAGGACCACTTCGACTTCTTCCCCCTCACGATCGACGTCGAGGAGCGGATGTACGCCGTGGGCCAGATTCCCGGCTCGTTCTTCCGGTCCGAGGGTCGCCCGGGCGAGGACGCGATCCTCACCTGCCGCCTGATCGACCGCCCGCTGCGCCCGACCTTCAAGAAGGGCCTGCGCAACGAGGTCCAGGTCGTCATCACCGTGATGGCCCTCGACCCCAACATGCCCTACGACGTGCTGGCCATCAACGCCGCGTCGCTGTCCACGCAGCTCTCCGGGCTGCCGTTCTCCGGCCCCGTCGGTGGCGTGCGCGTCGCGCTGATCGAGGGGCAGTGGGTGGCCTTCCCGACCCACGAGCAGCTCGAGTCGGCCGTCTTCGACATGGTCGTCGCCGGCCGCGTCACCGAGTCCGGTGACGTCGCCATCATGATGGTCGAGGCCGAGGCGCCGGAGGACACCTTCGCCCTCGTGCAGAACGGTGCGCAGGCGCCCACCGAGGACGTCGTGGCCGGTGGCCTCGACGCCGCGAAGCCCTTCATCAAGCAGCTCGTCGAGGCCCAGGCCCAGCTGGCCGCCGAGGCCGCCAAGCCGGTCCAGGACTTCCCGGTCTTCCTCGACTACGAGGACGACGTCTACGCCGCCGTCGAGGCCGCGGCCAAGGACGACACCGCCGCCGCGATGACCATCGGCGACAAGCAGGAGCGCGAGCTCAAGGTCGACGAGATCAAGGGCGCGCTGCTCGAGAAGCTCGCCGGCCAGTTCGAGGGTCGCGAGAAGGAGATCGGCGCGGCGTTCCGCTCGCTCACCAAGAGCCTGGTCCGCCAGCGCGTGCTGCGCGACAAGGTCCGCATCGACGGCCGCGGCCTCGCCGACATCCGTCCGCTGCACGCCGAGACCAACGTGATCCCGCGCGTGCACGGCTCGGCGCTGTTCGAGCGCGGCGAGACCCAGATCCTGGGTGTCACCACTCTCGACATGCTCAAGATGGAGCAGCAGCTCGACACGCTGTCGCCGGAGAAGCACCGCCGCTACATGCACAAGTACGTGTTCCCGCCGTTCTCCACCGGCGAGACCGGCCGCGTGGGCTCGCCCAAGCGTCGTGAGGTCGGCCACGGCGCCCTGGCGCGCCGTGCCCTCCTGCCGGTGCTGCCCTCGCGCGAGGAGTTCCCCTACGCGATCCGCCAGCTCTCCGAGGCCATGGGCTCCAACGGCTCCACCTCGATGGGCTCGGTCTGCGCCTCGACGCTGTCGCTGCTCCAGGCCGGTGTGCCGCTCAAGGCCTCCGTCGCCGGCATCGCGATGGGCCTCATCTCCGACGAGGTCGACGGCGAGACCCGCTACGTCGCGCTGACCGACATCCTCGGCGCCGAGGACGCGTTCGGCGACATGGACTTCAAGGTCGCCGGCACCCGCGAGTTCGTCACCGCGCTCCAGCTCGACACCAAGCTCGACGGCATCCCCGCCGAGGTCCTGGCCGCCGCGCTGACCCAGGCCCGCGACGCGCGCCTGGCGATCCTCGACGTGATGGCCGAGGCGATCGACGCCCCGGAGGAGATGTCGGTCCACGCGCCGCGCATCATCACCATCCGCGTCCCCGTCGACAAGATCGGCGAGGTGATCGGTCCCAAGGGCAAGGTCATCAACCAGATCCAGGACGACACGGGCGCGACGCTGTCCATCGAGGACGACGGCACGGTCTACATCGGTGCGACCAACGGCGAGGCCGCGGAGGCCGCCAAGGCCGCGGTCAACGCGATCGCCAACCCGACGATGCCCGAGGTCGGCGAGCGCTACCTCGGCACGGTCGTGAAGACGACCAACTTCGGTGCCTTCGTCTCGCTGATGCCGGGCAAGGACGGGCTGCTGCACATCAGCAAGCTCCGCGCCCTCGCCGGCGGCAAGCGCGTCGAGGCCGTCGAGGACGTGCTCTCGGTGGGCCAGAAGGTCCAGGTCTCCATCGCCGAGATCGACGACCGCGGCAAGCTGTCGCTGGTCCCGGTGGTCGAGGAGTCCGACGCCGAGGCCGCCGAGGAGTCGGCCGAGGCCGGCGACGAGTGATCCTCGCCTGACGCTCCACCCCACGACCGGTCGGCCGACAGGCCGGCCGGTCGTGGCGCTTCACCCCACCCCGGAAGGACCCCTGTGCAGAAGAACGGCACCACCCGCACCCTCCACACCGTCAAGGACGCCGACGGCGCGGTGACCTCCCGCGTACGCCGCACGGTCCTGCCCAGCGGCCTGCGGATCGTCACCGAGCAGATGGCCGGCACCCGCTCGGCGAGCATCGGCGTGTGGGTCGCGGTGGGATCACGCGACGAGACGCCGGCGCTGCACGGCTGCTCGCACTTCCTCGAGCACCTGCTCTTCAAGGGCACCCCGGAGCGCAGCGCGATGGACATCTCGGTCGCGCTCGACGCGGTGGGTGGCGAGTTCAACGCCTTCACCACCAAGGAGTACACCGTCTTCCACGCGCGGGTGCTCGACGAGGACCTCCCCACAGCGGTCGACGTGCTCGGCGACATGGTCACCGCCTCCACGATCACCGAGGCCGACGTCGAGGCCGAGCGTGACGTCATCCTCGACGAGATCGCCATGCACGACGACGACCCCGACGACGTGGTGCACAACCTCTTCGCCCAGCAGGCGTGGGGCGACACCCCGCTCGGGCGCCCGATCGCCGGCACCGAGGCGTCCATCACCGCGATGACGCGCGCGCAGATCCACCGCTTCTACGTCCGCCACTACCGACCCGACAACATGGTCATCTCGGTGGCCGGCAACATCGACCACACGTCCGTGGTGCGCCAGGTCCGGCAGGCGTTCGGCCGCGGCGGCTTCCTCGACGCCGAGGCCGCCCCGACACACACCGAGCAGTCGGAGAAGGCGCGTCGTGTCACCGCCGGCGAGTCCCGGACCGTACGCCCCCAGGAGCAGGTCAACCTCGTCCTCGGCGTCAAGGGCATCACGCGCACCGACCCGCGGCGCTACGCCCTCGGCGTGCTCAACACCGCCCTCGGCGGCGGCACGTCCTCCCGGCTGTTCCAGGAGGTGCGCGAGCTGCGCGGGCTGGCCTACTCGGTCTACTCCTTCGCCACCCACCACGCCGACGCCGGCGTCGTGGGCGTCTCCGTGGGCTGCCTGCCCGGCAAGTACGACGCGGTGCTCGAGACCGTGCGCAACGAGCTCGCCAAGGTGGCCGCCGACGGCCTGACCACCGAGGAGGTCGAGCGCGGCAAGGGCCAGCTCAAGGGCGGCCTCGTGCTCGGCCTGGAGGACTCCGGCTCGCGGATGTCGCGCATCGGCAAGGCCGAGCTGGTCCACGACGAGCTGCTCACGATCGACGAGGTCGTCGCCCGCATCGAGGCCGTCACGGTCGAGGACGTCGCCCTGCTGGCGAACGAGCTGTTCACCCAGCCCGAGCTGCTCGCGGTCGTGGGGCCGACGAAGTAGGGCGGGTCGAGCAGCCGAGCATCACAGTCCCTGGTTGAGCAGCGAGCGCAGCGAGCGGACCCGGACGGCCGCTGGTTGAGCAGCGAGCGGACCCGGACGGCCGCTGGTTGAGCAGCGAGCGGACCCGGACGGCCGCTGGTTGAGCAGCGAGCGCAGCGAGCGTGTCGAAACCAAGGCCCTGTGGTTGAGCATGCTTCCCGGCTCTCCGGGTCTCGACACGCTCGGTCGCGACCTCGTGCCTCGGTCGCGCTCGCTGCTCAACCACCAGGGATCGCCGTCCGGAGCTCCGCTCCGTCCGGCGATCACCTGCGCGCGATGATCCCGATGACCGGGGGAGCCTTTTGCTCCACCACGCTGACGCGGAAGCCGCCGCGCAGCAGGTTCTCGGAGGCCTTCTTGACGATGTTGGGCACCAGCTCGGGACGTGCGGCCTCGTAGAAGAGGTAGACGGCGCCGCCGGGGACGACCCGCTCGTGGAGCAGGGCGACCTCGTCGTCGCAGGCGCGCACCCAGAAGAGGTTCACGTTGAACGCGAAGACCTTGTTGAGCCGCTTGACCGGCACCCGCAGCGTGGCGAGGTCGATCTGGCGTACGACGAGCCGGCCGGCGTCGACGTACTTCTGGTTGCGGCGCTTGGTGCGGTCCACGCCGGACTCGGAGCGGTCGATCGCGAACAGCTTGCCGGTCTCCAGCTTGCTGCAGATGGCCTCGGCGCCGGCGCCGGGCCCGCAGCCGATCTCGAGGACCTGGTCGCCCGGCTGGACGTCCATGAGGTCGACGGCCCACTTGATGCGCGGCGGGATGGTCGAGGCAGGCATGGCCCACAGCCTGCCAGACCCTGGTCCACCAGTCAGCCACCGCCACTCTGGTGATGCCGTCCGGCCGATACGGTGGACTGTGTGAGCACACCTGGAGAGGCCCCCCGCAAGGTCGGCGTGCTGGGCGCGCGCGGCAAGGTCGGCGCCGAGGTCTGCCGAGCGGTCGAGTCCGCCGACGACACCGAGCTGGTCGCGACGGTCGACGCCGGCGACGACGTCGAGGAGCTGGTGCGCGCGGGCGCCGAGGTGGTCGTCGACTTCACCCACCCCGATGTCGTGATGGACAACCTGCGGTTCTGCATCGAGCACGGCATCCACGCCGTCGTCGGCACCACCGGCTTCGACCAGGTGCGGCTCGACCAGCTCGAGGCGTGGCTCGCCGACGCACCGGGCGTGGGCGTCCTGATCGCCCCCAACTTCTCGATCGGCGCGATCCTCATGATGCGCTTCGCCGCGCAGGCGGCGCCGTTCTTCGAGTCCGTCGAGGTGGTCGAGCTGCACCACCCCGACAAGGCCGACGCGCCGTCCGGCACCGCGCGGCGTACGGCCGAGCTCATCGCCGCCGCCCGACGCGAGGCTGGCAGCGCACCGATGCCCGACGCCACCTCGACCATGCTCGACGGGGCCCGCGGCGCCGACGTGAAGGGCGTACGCGTCCACGGCCTGCGCATCCGCGGCCTGGTGGCGCACCAGGAGGTCCTCCTCGGCACGGCGGGGGAGACCCTCACGATCCGGCACGACTCACTCGACCGGGTGTCGTTCACCCCCGGAGTGCTCGTGGGCGTCCGCTCGGTCGGCGCCCACCCCGGGCTGACGGTCGGGCTGGACGCGTTCCTCGACATCGGCTGACCTCGCGCGGGAGACCTCACACCAGGCGGGCCAGCGCCGCCACGACGGACGCCCCCACGACCACGACGAGGAACGGCATCCGCAGCAGCAGGGCGACGGCGGCGAAGCCGAGGCCGAGGGCCCGGGCGTCCAACGTCAGCGCGGAGCCGGACGAGCCGACCTGAACGGCCACGAGGGCGGCGAGCAGCGCCACGGGGATGAGGTCGGCCACGCGCTCCACCGCGGGGTGGGCGAGCGCCCGCTCGGGCAGGGACAGGCCGGTGAGCTTGAGCAGGTAGCAGCCCACGCCGGCCAGCAGGACGGCGGTCCACATCAGCGGTGTCCTCCTGCCACGTCGTCCGGTCCCGGGATCTCGGTCGGGTCCTGCCGCTTCGCCAGCACGCCGACGAGGAGCGCCACGCCGCTGGCGGCGAGCACCGGCACGCCCGGCGCCGAGAGCGGGACCATCGTGAGGGCGACCGCCGCAGCCAGGGCGGCGACCACGATGTTGCGACGGTCCTTCAGGCGTGGCCAGAGCAGCGCCAGGAAGGCGGCGCCGACCGCGGCGTCGAGCCCGTAGGTCCGGGGGTCGCCGACGGCCTCGCCCGCCAGTGCGCCGATCGCGGTCGCGAGGTTCCACAGGACGAAGACGGAGACGCCGGTCGTGAGGAAGCCGAGCCGCACCGCCTCGGTCGTCTCGCGGTTGACCGACATCGCCGTGGACTCGTCGATCAGCACGTGTGCGGCCGCAGCCCGCCGCCAGCCGCGCCACCGGAGCAGCGGCCCCATCCGGAGGCCGTAGAGCGTGTTGCGGGTGCCGAGCAGCAGGGCCGTCGCTGCCCCCGACAGGGGCGCGCCGCCGGCGGCGACCACGCCGGCCAGGGCGAACTGGCTGGCGCCGGTGAACATGAGCAGTGACAGCGCGCACGTCTGCGCCACGCTCAGCCCGGAGGACACGGACACCGCGCCGAAACCGACGCCGTACGCCCCGGTGGCCACGCCCACCGCCAGGCCGTCGCGGACGATCGCCGAGCGCTCGACGGGGGTCAGGGCGGCCTCGGTCACGCCCCGAGGCTAGGTGATCTAGTGGGCGCGCCGACGGGCGCGGGCGGGGCGGGCCTCGCGGTGGTGGAAGTCGTGGACCAGCACGAAGGCTGCGGCGGCTCCGGCGGCGCCGCCCGCGAGCAGGCCGAGGCGGAGGTTGACCGGGACCTCGGGGATGGCCCCGAACCAGAGTCCGAGGCCGACGCAGACGACGAGCGCGGCGACGACGAGTGCGAACCTGTGGAGAGCGGGAAGCGGACCGAGCATCGTGTGGGACCCCCGTGGTCGGCCGGCGAAGTAGCCGGCCTGTCCATAGTGACGCGCGTCACAGGAAAATCAAGCAGCTGCGGGGGTGAGTTCCTGGCGCCTCAGACGATCGCGGTGTGGAGCCGGACCTGCTTGACCGTCGTCTCGCCGGTGCCGTCGAGGTCGAGCTCACGGTGGGCCGTGTCGGGGGCCCAGCCTGCTTCGGTGAGGAACGTGCGCAGTGCGTCGTCGGCGGAGTTCACCCAGGTCACCGCCCGGCTGAACCGGTCGGCGGCCAGGGTGTCGACGGCCGCCTGGAGCAGCCGGGAGCCGTGGCCCTTGGCGCGTTCGGCCGGGTCGAGGGTGACCTCGGCCAGCTCGCCGTCGGCCACGGGGTCGCAATCGGGGTCGGCCGCCGGGAGGGTCAGGGCGAAGCCGACGACACGGTTGCGCTCGAGGGCGACCAGCACCCGGTTGCGGGCGTCGGCAGGTCGGGCGAGCGAGTCGCGCCACCGGGCCGCGACCTCCTCGACGTCGGTCGGGAAGGCCTCCGCGGGGAGCAGCCCGGCGTACAGCTCGGGCCACGCCCGCACCTGGACCGCGGCGATCGCGTCGGCGTCGTCGGCCCAGGCCACGCGCACGGAGACGTCGGCGGTCGGACCGCCGGAGTGGCTGTGTGTCATCGCAGGGGGCTCATCGATAGGTCTCGGGGAGCTTCTCGCCGATCTTGACCTGGGCCTTGGGCAGGCGCAGGAACTTCATCTGGAGCGAGCGCATCGCGGCGTAGAGCGTCACGCCCTTCATCGGCTCGCCCGGGAAGCGACGGGAGATCTCGCGACGCAGCCGGAAGCGGAGCATCACGATGTCGAACACGATCACGAGCAGCGTCGTGAACAGGATCGTGTTGCTGAGGCTCATCATGCTCGGGTTGCCGGAGTACCCGAGGACCATCGACACGACCAGCAGCGGGACCATGAGCTCGATGAACGAGAAGCGCGAGTCCACGAAGTCGCGGATGAAGCGACGTACGGGGCCGCGGTCGCGGCTGGGCAGGTAGCGCTCGTCGCCGGTCTTCATCGCGGCGCGCATCTTGCGGGAGGCGTCGCCGCGGGCGGCGCGCTGGGCGGCCGCCTGCTCCTTGCGGGTCCGCGGCACCTTGGCGCGGGCCCGGGCAGCGGCCTCCGCCTCCTTGCGCGACGGCGTGGGGCGGCCCTTGCCGCCCACCTTGTCGTGGGTTGGCGGGAGCTCGGGCTCGGGGGTGGAACGACGGAACACGGGTGCTGCCTTCACGTGGGCTTCGATGGGGACCGGACGCGGATCGGAGGGCCGATCGGGCGCCCGACGGGATGTGGGGGCCAGCTTATCCTCGCGACCCGCCGGGACCGGTGTCGCGCCGATGCCCTACCTCCGGCTTGGGTTTGGTCCTAGGGTGAGGACACCAGTCCGTACGTCTCCGGACGTCACCGCCACCACCCCCGCATGACCAAGAGAGGGTCTCCACCCCGATGAGTCTCATGAAGCGCATCAGCCTGATCTTCCGCTCCAAGGCCAACAAGGCCCTGGACAGGGCGGAGGACCCCCGCGAGACCCTCGACTACAGCTACCAGCGCCAGCTCGAGCTGCTCTCCAAGGTGCGTCGCGGCGTCGCCGACGTCGCCACCAGCCGCAAGCGGGTCGAGCTCCAGGTCAACCAGCTCGAGCAGCAGGCCGCCAAGCTGCAGGGTCAGGCCGAGAAGGCGATCGGCGCGGGCCGCGAGGACCTCGCCCGCGAGGCGCTCACCCGCAAGTCCGGGCTCGCCTCCCAGATCACCAGCCTCAAGGAGCAGCAGGCCACGCTCCAGGGCGAGGAGGAGAAGCTCGTCCTGGCCCAGCAGCGGCTGCAGGCCAAGGTCGAGGCGTTCCGCACCCGCAAGGAGACGATCAAGGCGACCTACACCGCCGCCGAGGCGCAGACGCGCATCGGCGAGGCGATGTCGGGCATCGGCGAGGAGATGGGCGACGTCGGTCTCGCCATCCAGCGCGCCGAGGACAAGACCGCCCAGATGCAGGCGCGCGGCCAGGCCATCGACGAGCTCATCGCCTCCGGGGCCCTCGATGACGCCTCGCAGCTCAACGCCGGCGACGACATCTCCCGCGAGCTCGACGCGCTGAGCTCCGGCTCCGACGTCGAGGCCGAGCTCGCCCGGCTGAAGGCCTCCAGCACGCCGCAGGCCATCGAGTCCTCCGACGCCGGCGGTGACATCCTCGCCGCCGAGCCGGAGGCCGTGCGCTCGGAGGGCGAGAGCAACGAGGGCGGACGAGCATGATCGTCCGGATCCTCGGCGAGGGTCAGTACGACCTCGACGACCACGCGCTCGACGCCCTCAACGGGCTCGACAACCAGATCGAGCACGCCATCGAGTCCGGCGACGAGGCGATGTTCCGCACCGCGCTCGAGGGCCTGCTCGCCGCCGTGCGCTCCAGCGGCACCCACCACGACCTCGACTCCCTCGACGAGTCCGACCTGATCCTGCCGCCGCCGGACGCGACGATCGACGAGGTCCGCGAGCTCCTGGGCGACGACGGCCTCATCCCTGGCTGAGAGGCCCCACCCGGTGGCCACCTCCCGCTTCATCAAGGACTCCGGCCTCACGGCCCGGATGACGCTGACGATGTTCCTCCTCGGGGCGCTCTTCGTCGGGCTGGTGGTCACCGTCATGGTGTTCGTGCGCAGCACGGGCGGCGCGGTCCTCGTCGCGGTCATCGCGGTCGGGATGGCGTTCTGGCAGTGGTGGACCTCCGACTCGGTCGCGATGCGCGCGATGCGCGCCCGTGCGGTCACCCCGGAGGAGGCCCCCGAGCTGCACGGCATGATCGACCGGCTCTGCGCGCTGGCCGACATGCCGAAGCCCCGGGTCGGAATCTCCGACCTCGCCGTGCCCAACGCCTTCGCGACCGGACGATCGCCCGACCGCGCGGTCGTGTGCGTGACCACCGGCATCCTCCGGACGCTCGACGCCGAGGAGCTCGAGGCCGTCCTGGCCCACGAGCTCAGCCACGTCGCGCACCGCGACGTGCTCGTGATGACGGTGGCCTCCTCCGCGGGCATCGCGGCCGGGTTGCTGATGCGGTTCGCCCAGTTCGGCGGGATGGGCCGCTCCCGCAACAGCAGCAGCCTGCCGGCCGTCCTGGTGGCCGTCGTGGTGAGCCTCGTCGTGTACGTCGTCAGCTACCTGCTGCTGCGGCTCCTGTCGCGCTACCGCGAGCTCAGCGCCGACCGCGCTGGCGCCTACCTGACGCTGAAGCCCGGAGCGCTGGCCAGCGCGCTGCAGAAGATCAGCGGCGAGGCGGCCGCGACACCGCGGCGCGACCTGCGCGCCGCCAGCGCTGCCAGCGCACTGTGCATCGTCCCGGCCGTCGGCGGCGGCCTCAGCGGCCTGGTGGCGACCCACCCGCCGCTCCAGCAGCGGCTCGAGCAGCTCGCCCGGATCCAGACCGAGCTGGGCCGGCCGGCGGGCTGAGGGGGACCGATGGGGCTGTGGGAGGCGATGCGGGGGCGGGTGCAGCCGCGGCGCAACGACCTCGACGCGCTCTTCCACGTGCCGAGCGCGGCCATCACGCTCCAGACGGCGCTCGGCTTCGAGCCGACCGGCACCGGGTCCGTCTGCTACCGCTCGGCGGCCGGTGCCGCCTTCACCCAGACCCAGGCCGACGTGCTCGCGTTGATCCGCGACGACGCCGAGGCCCCTGACGTGGAGGTCACCGAGGACGACTTCGGCTTCACCTGGCTCGTCGTCAGCGGGGACAGGACCGACCTGGCGGGGCTGTGCACCGACCTGCACGCGGTCAACACCACGCTCGAGCTCAACGGGTTCGGCTCGGGGCTGCTGTGCTCGCTGGTGCCGTTCGTCAACGCCGCCGGCCAGCGCTTCGGCCTGACCTACCTCTACAAGCAGGGCACGTTCTACCCGTTCGCGCCCACCGGGGACCAGGCCCGTGACACCCTGCTCGAGCTGTCCGTGCGCGACCTGCTGGAGGAGGAGCTGCCGATGGAGCCCGACCTGAAGCGGTGGTTGGCGGTCTGGAAGGCGCCGGGGCTGTGAGCGGGCCGGTGGACGACGCGCGTCGTGAGCGCGTGCTGGCGACGTACGACGTGCTGGGGGGGCCGCCCCGCCGGGAGCTCGTCGCACTGGTCGAGCTCGCCGCCCAGGTGGCAGGCGTGCCATTCGCGGCGGTCAACCTCTTCAGCAGCGAGCTCCAGCACCAGGTGGCCACCTCCGGCTTCGAGGGGCGGAGCACGCCGGCGGACGACGCGATGTGCCGCCTCGTCGTCGAGTCGGGCGCCCCGATCATGGTCGAGGACGCCGGTCGCGACGTGCGGTTCGCGGGGAACCCCTGGACGACCGGCGACCTCGCCGACGTGCGCTACTACGGCTCGCAGCCGCTTCGCACGCCCTCAGGGGTCGTCATCGGGACGCTGTGCGTCTTCGACAACGAGGTGCACCGGGTCACGACGGAGACGGCCAAGGGCCTCGAGCACCTGGCCGACCGTGTCGTCGACGTCCTCGAGCTCGAGCTCGCGTCCCGGCGCCTGAGCGAGGTCAACGCCCGCCTCAGCACCTCCAACGACCGGCTGGCCCACTTCGCCGGGCAGGTCAGCCACGACCTGAAGAATCCGTTGACGGCGATCTCGCTGTCCCTCGAGGCGCTCGAGCTCGAGCTCACCGACCCCTACCAGACCGACACCCTGGCACGGGCCCGCCGGGGCGTCGACCGGATGGGCGGCCTGATCAGCAACCTGCTCGAGTTCGCCACCCAGGGAGCTGCGCCGGGTGACGAGGTCGTCGACCTCGACGCCGAGCTGGCCGCGGCCCTCGACGACCTCGACGACCGCGTGCCGCGCGGGAGCGTACGCACCGGCCCGCTCCCGCCCGCCCGCGGCGACGCGGCCCAGCTGCGGTCGGTGCTGATGAACCTGCTCGACAACGCGGCGAAGTTCACCGTCGACGACGCACCGCCCGAGATCGAGGTCGAGGCGGTGCTCCTCGACGGCCACAGCCGGATCGAGGTCCGCGACCGTGGCCGCGGCGTGCCCGACGACAAGCGCGAGCGCGTCTTCGCCCCCCTCGCGCGGCTCGACAAGACCGTCGACGGCACCGGCATCGGGCTGGCCACCTGCCGCCGGATCGTCGAGGCGCACGGCGGGTCGATGGGGGTCGACGGGCGCCCCGGCGGCGGGTCCGTGTTCTGGTTCGAGCTGCCGTTCGCCCGGGCCTGAACCACTGGCCCCGAACGGCTACGGCAGCTTGGCCTGCTTCATCTGGCGCGAGGCGTACACGTGGCCGACGACGACGCCGTCGAGCCACGCGGTGAGCCGTCGCGCCTCCTGCTCGAGGGCGGCCACGCCGTCCGCCCCGACGTCCTCGAGCAGCGACAGGCGTACGGTCCCGTCGTCGTCCTGCACCCAGCAGCCGACCACGCGTCCGTCCCACCACCCGGTGGTGCCGGCGTTGCCGTTGGTGTCGAAGAGGTGGGACACGTGGGCCGGGTCGAGGTAGAAGGCCCGCGACCTCCACCCCATCACGGTCGGGTCCAGGGTCGGCAGGAGTGCGGCCCATGGCTCGACCGGGCCGGTGTCGTCGACGTCGTCGGGGTTGACCCAGCCGGTCGAGCCGTCATCGAGGCCGACCTCGACCGCGCCGACGTCGCGCAGCGCTCGGGTGACGGCGGTCTTCGTGGAGCCGAGCCACCACTGGAGGTCCGCGGCCGTGCCCGGCCCGAAGGTCGCCAGCCAGCGGCGGACGAGCTCGGCGTAGCCGGCGGCCTCATCGAGCGGGTCCGGCACCGGCCCCAGCCAGTCGACGGTCCGCGTCCAGATGGGCTTGTTGAGTCGCCAGTGGCCGGCGTTGCGGCCCCGCACGATCGCGCCCTCGAGGCCGAGGTGGGTGAGCACCCACGGCGCGACCGGCACGGGCCGGTCGTAGGGCTTGTCGGTGTCGCCGCCGACCATGCCGGTCAGCTCCGGCAGCTCTGCCCGGAGCTCGGAGGTGGTGGCCGGCCCGGCACCGAGGCGCTCCAGCACGGCCGCGCGGGCCATGTCGAGCCAGGCGCCTCCGTCGTCGGCGATGCCGGCGCCGGCGATGGCCCTGGCGATGCGCTTGCGCTCCGACGTCGCGACCCGGGCCGACGCGCTGCCCCACGCCGCGGGCAGGAGCTCGCGGGGAACGACGAAGAGCGTGCGGCGCATGGCGAGCTGCTTGACCACCCCACGCGCCTCGTAGAGCTCGTGGTCGACGTGGGCGGGCGTGAGCCCCTCCGAGCGTGCCGCGACGGCGAGGTGGACGGTGGCGGCCTCGGTGGCGTGCAGCGCGGTCATCGCCTCGGTGACGGCGACGACGCTGTCGAGGCGGTACGCCGGCGCGAGGCCGTGGCGCACGGCGATGCGCCTGCGTCGCTCGGCGTCGCTGATCCGGGGCGCGGCGCTCATGGAGCCGCCACCCGGTCCCGCTCGGCCCCCGCGGCCCGCATCAGTCGCGGTGCGACTTGCCCGGCAGGTCGAGCATCCGCTGGAGCGCGACGAGCGCGTCGGCCTCGGTCTCGGGGTCGACGACGATCTGGTTGACGACCGTGCCCGCGACGAGGTTCTCGAGCGCCCACACGAGGTGGGGCAGGTCGATGCGGTTCATCGTCGAGCAGTAGCAGACGTTGCGGTCGAGGAAGACGATCGTCTTGTCGGGGTGGGCGTCGGCCAGCCGCTTGACGAGGTTGAGCTCGGTGCCGATCGCCCAGACCGTGCCGGGCTCGGCGGCCTCGATGGTCTTGATGATGAACTCCGTCGACCCGACCAGGTCCGCCTTGAGCACGACCTCGTGCTTGCACTCGGGGTGGACGAGGATGTTGATGCCGGGGTGCTGCGCGCGCAGCTCGTCGACGACGTCCTCGGAGAAGCGGCCGTGCACGGAGCAGTGGCCCTTCCAGAGGATCATCCGCGCGTCGCGGAGCTCCTCGGCGGTGAGGCCGCCGCCGGGCTGCAGCGGGTCCCACACGACGCACTCGTCGAGCGCGATGCCCATCTGGAGGACGGCGGTGTTGCGGCCGAGGTGCTGGTCGGGGAGGAAGAGCACCTTGGCGCCGCCCTGCCCGTCACCCTGGGCGTCGGGCTTTTGGGCGAAGGCCCACTCGAGGGCGACGTCGGCGTTGGAGGAGGTGCAGACCACGCCCCCGTTGCGACCGCAGAACGCCTTGATGTCGGCGCTGGAGTTCATGTAGGTGACGGGGACGACGCTGTCCTGGATGCCGGCGTCGGCCATCGCGTCCCAGGCGTCCTCGACCTGACGCAGCCGGGCCATGTCGGCCATCGAGCACCCGGCGGCGAGGTCGGGGAGCACGACCTGCTGGCTGGGCGCGGTGAGGATGTCGGCCGACTCGGCCATGAAGTGCACGCCGCAGAAGACGATGAACTCCGCGTCGGGGCGCGCCGCGGCGTCGCGGGCGAGCTTGAAGGAGTCGCCGGTGACGTCGGCGAACTGGATGACCTCGTCGCGCTGGTAGTGGTGACCGAGCACGAAGACCCGATCGCCCAGCGCCTCCTTGGCTGCGCGGGCCCGTGCGACGAGGTCGGGGTCGGAGGCCGCAGGCAGGTCGCCGGGGCACTCGACGCCGCGCTCGGCGTCGAGGTCGCGGCCCTTGCCGAGGGGGAGGAGCGGCAGGTCGACGAGGCTCATGTCCCCATCCTAGGAGGGGGGCCGGACAGTCGGTCCCGGGTGCCATGCTTCGGCCCATGACGCGTCGTGGTGAGGTGTTGGCCCTGGTGCAGGCCGGGGGGCAGGGGTCCCGGATGGACGTCCTGACGAGGGAGCGGGCCAAGCCGGCGCTGCCGTACGGTGGGGTGCACCGACTGATCGACTTCGCGCTGTCCGGACTCGTCCACGCCGACCTCGCCGACGTCTGGGTCTCCCTGGAGTACCAGGTGACGTCGATCGACGACTACCTGTCCGGCGGGCGACCGTGGAGCCTGGACCGCAACCGTGGCGGCTTCCGCCGGATCGTGCCGCAGACCGGCACCGGTCCGGCCACCGAGAGCGGCTTCGCGCACGGCAACGGCGACCTGCTGCTGCGGATGTCGGCCGACATCGAGGCGTTCGGTGCCCGCACGCTCGTGGTGTGCAGCGCCGACCACGTGTTCAACATGGACCTCGCCCCGGTGGTGGAGGAGCACGTCGCCGCGGGCCGGGTGGCCACCGTCCTGACGAGCGAGGTCACCAAGAAGGACGCCACCGACAACGTCGTGGTGCTCGCGGGGCGGGACGGCACGATCACCGGCGTCGAGAACAAGCCGTCGCGCCCCTCGTCGGGCACGGTCGCGACCGAGATCTTCCTCTACGACACCGAGGTGCTCCTCGCGACGCTGCGCGACCTGCGGCGCGAGCTCTCGGGCGACGCCGACGCCGAGGACGACGGCGACAGTGGCATCGGCGACTTCGGGGAGCACCTGCTCCCGCGGCTCGCCGAGACCGGCCGTGCGGTCGCGGTGCCGCTCACCGGCTACTGGCGCGACGTCGGCCAGCCGGGCCTCTACCTCCAGTCCCACCGCGACCTGCTGGCCGGGAAGGTCGACGTGTTCGACGCCCCCGACCGGCCCGTCATCTCGCACTGGCCGGACCGTCCCGCGGCGCGCGTACGGGCGTCGGGGGAGTGCCGCGACTCGATGCTGTCCCCGGGCGCCGACGTCGCCGGGGTCGTCTCGGGGAGCGTCCTGGGGCCCGGCGTCGTGGTCGAGAAGGGCGCCGAGGTCCACGACAGCGTCGTCATGGAGGACTGTGTCATCCGCGCGGGCGCGGTGGTCCGTACGACCGTGCTGGACGAGCGCTGCGAGGTGCTCGCCGGCGCACGGGTCGGCGCCGAGCCGACGCGCAGGCTCGCCCACGACGACGACCTGGTGCTGGTCGGGCGCGACTCGCGGGTCTCGGGCGGGATCGCGGCCGGGGCACGCCTGGAGCCCGGGTCCGCGACCTGAGCGCTACAGCAGCGAGCCGTGGTGGACGTACGGCGCCGGCGGCTTCATCCCGCGCACGCACAGGTAGCCGTTGGAGTAGATCGCGAGGCGCGCGGCGAGACCGACGTCGAGCGCCCACGCGTTGACCGCGGTGATGTGGCGGACCTCGACCTGGGCCCCGGGCGCGGAGGAGGCCAGTGCCTCCCACATCAACCCCGACGCCGTACGCCGGTTGGTGGCGGCGACCAGCACGGGGACGCCCTGGTCGTCGACGTAGGCGTAGCCGGACCCCGTGGTGTGGTCGGTGACGACGAGCCGGAACTGCTCGAGCAGCAGGTGGTGGTCGTCGAGGTGGGCGGCGCCGCGGGTGCGCCGGTCGACCGAGTTCATCAGGTCCACGTCCGCGGCCGTGCCCTCGCGGACGCGCTCGACGACGGGTATGGCGCTGCGGTCGACCACCCCGGTGAGCAGCATCTGCGGGTGCAGGTCGAACCCCGCGAGCCGGTAGCGGCGTACCGCGCCGGGGTCGGCGCTCGCCGCGAACATCCCGCGCAGGCAACCCCGGCCGTGGTGCATCGCCGCCGCCATCAGCTGGGTGCCGATGCCCTGGCCCTGGTGGTCGGGCCGCACCGCGAAGGAGGCGAGGATCCACATCAGCTCGCGCACGCGCGACACGGCCCCGCCCACGACCTCGCCGTCGACCTCGGCGACCCAGCAGCCGCCGGGATCGGTGACGAGCGCCCGGCCGGTCCGCCGCATCCAGTGCGCGTTGCGGCCCGGGGGACGGCGTACGGGGTCGGGCCAGGCCCGCTGGTAGGTCCGCGCGTCGACCTCGTAGTAGCTGGTCGCGGTGACCTCGGCGAACGCCTCGAGGTCCTCGCCGCGCATCGGCCGGACGACCGGCGCGGTCACGACACGTGGGAGGCGTAGCGCTGGAGCAGCTCGCCCCAGTGGGTGTACTTCTCGCGGAGCTCCTCGGTGCCGGGGACCCAGCCGCTGTGCACCAGTCGCACGAGCGTGCCCTCGGGTGCCTCGGTGAAGCGGACGTCGAGGACGGTCGCCTCGTCCTCGGGGTGACCCAGCCAGAACTCCTGCGTGTAGTGGCCGATCGGGTCCCACTTCATCACGCGCCCCCAGACGTGCTCCTCGTCGCCGTGCACCGACGCGACCGACCCGTCGGGGTCGATCGCGATCCCGGTGAACGTCGCAGGGTCGGGGCTCAGCATCGGGTCCCACCACTCGCCCATCTGGGCGGTGAAGCCGACGAAGGCCTCGGTGACGGTCACCGGGACCGTGATCTCGGCGACGACGGGTTCGATCATGCGGTGTCCAGGCTCATGGGGCCAAGCATGCCCGACGCACCCACCCGGGGCAGTGCTGGACCGGCCGTGCTGGATCATGGGCGCCATGCGCGTGCTGATCGCCCCGGACAAGTTCGCCGGCACCCTCACGGCGGTCCAGGCCGCGGAGGCGATCGCCACGGGCTGGCGACGCCAGGCGCCGGACGACGAGCTCGACCTGGCCCCGATGGCCGACGGCGGCCCCGGGTTCGTCGACGTGCTGCACGCGGCGCTCGGCGGCGACCTGTCCGCCGTCACCGTCAGCGGCCCGCACGGAGTGCCGGTGCCGGCCGTGGTGCTCCGCGTGGGCGACACGGCGTACGTCGAGAGCGCGCAGGCGGCCGGCCTGCACCTGGTCTCCGGAGCGCAGTCCGGCCCGGGGTCCAGCGAGGTCGAGACCGCGACGAGCACAGGGGTGGGCGAGCTCGTGCTGGCGGCCGTGGAGGGCGGTGCGACGACCGTCGTGGTCGGCCTCGGCGGTTCGGGCACCAACGACGGAGGCGCTGGCGTGCTGGCGGCGCTCGGTGCCACCGCCGACGTCGCCCTCGACCGCGGTCCGGCGGCGCTCGCAGCGGTGACCTCCGTCGACCTCGCCGCGGCCCGCGCGCGCCTCGCGGGCGTCACGCTGGTCGCCGCCAGCGACGTCGACAACCCGCTGACCGGGCTGTTCGGCGCGACCAAGACCTTCGGTCCGCAGAAGGGCCTCGCCGAGGACCGCATCGCGGAGGTGGACGGCTGGCTGGAGTCCTTCGCGGCGGCCACCGACCGGCGTACGTCGCTCGAGAAGGGCGCAGGCGCTGCCGGCGGGATCGGGTACGCCCTCCTCGCCCTCGGCGCGACGCGCGAGCCCGGCATCGCCCTGGTCGCCGAGGCCGTGTCCCTGGCCTCGCGGGCGAGCGCCGCCGACCTGGTCGTCACGGGAGAGGGCGCCTTCGACTTCTCCAGCCGCGCCGGCAAGGTCCCCTACGGCGTCGCCGGCATCGCCTCGGAGGCCCTGCGGCCGTGCGTCGCCCTCGCCGGCCAGGTGCTGGTCGGCTCGCGCGAGATGCGCGCCCTCGGCATCGAGTCGGCGTACTCCCTCGTCGAGCTGGTGGGGGAGGAGCGGGCCCTCGGCGCCCCTGCGGACGCCCTCGCCGACCTCGCGGCCCGCGTCGCCCGGACCTGGTCGCGCTGAGGTCGGCGGAGGCGCGCGGACAAACCCCGGCAGCCGAGAGGCTCAGCACCTCGCGCTCGACCGACTTCTGTCCGCGTGTCTCCGGCCGCGGGCACGAGCACGGGGAATATCGGCCGGTGTGCGACCATTGAGGCAAGCAGTACCCCGAGACTTCTGGAGTGATGAGATGACCGAGCAGGTCGAGACCACCGAGCGCCGCACCGACCAGATCAACCTCTCCGCTGTCGCCGCCGGCAAGGTGAAGAGCCTCCTCGAGCAGGAGGGTCGCGACGACCTGGCACTGCGCATCTCCGTGCAGCCTGGCGGCTGCTCGGGCCTGCGCTACCAGCTCTTCTTCGACGAGCGCACGCTCGACGGCGACGTCACCACCGACTTCGACGGCGTGACCGTCGTCGTCGACCGGATGAGCGTCCCCTACCTCAACGGTGCCGAGATCGACTTCGTCGACACCATCGAGAAGCAGGGCTTCACGATCGACAACCCCAACGCCACGGGTTCGTGCGCGTGCGGCGACTCGTTCCACTGATGTGACGCTCGAGGCTGAGCTTGCGAAGCCTCGACGAGCGGCCAGATTGAGCAAGGCCCGCGACCGAGGAACGAGGTCGCGACGGCCGCGTCGAATTCCATGACGTACGACGAAGGGCCCCAGCCGGTTGGCTGGGGCCCTTCGTCGTACGTACGTGCTGGCTGAGGCTGCTTCGCGGCTCTCCGGGTTTCGACACGCTCCGTCGCGGCTTCGTTCCTCAGCCGCGGTCGCTGCTCAACCACCAACGATCGAGTCCGCTGGCGCGTCCTCGCTCAGTCCAGGTGCAGGTGCAGCGCGTTGGCGATGCGGGCAGCAGCGTCGGAGACCCGGATCTCGCGCTTGCCGACCTCGTCGGGGTAGTCGTCGAAGCGGAGGCTCGGGGCCGGGTTCACGGCCGCCTGGGCGGCTCGCTCGAGGCGACCCTGCAGACCGAGGTTGCGGCTGGCCGCACGGCCGTCGGCGGCCATCTCGGCGGGCGTGCCGAGCTCGTCGCTGAAGAGTGGCGCGGGGCGTCGCGAAGTCGTCATGAGCCCGACCGTATTCGCTACTGATGCGTATCCCGAGCTGTACCGGGAGGTAGTGTTTCGCGGCGTGTCCCTCCTCGTTGCAGGATCCATCGCGACCGACCACCTGATGTCCTTCCCGGGCAGGTTCAACGACAGCCTGGTCGTCGACCAGCTCGACAAGCTGTCGGTGTCCTTCCTCGTCGAGGACCTGGACGTGCGCCGCGGTGGGTGTGCGGCCAACATCTGCTTCGGCCTCGGCAACCTGGGCCTGCGCCCGGTGCTCGTCGGGGCGGTCGGCGAGGACTTCGCCGAGTACCGCGCCTGGCTCGAGCGGCACAACGTCGACTGCGGCTCGGTGCACGTCTCCGAGACCCGCCACACCGCTCGCTTCGTGTGCACCACCGACTCCTCGATGGCGCAGATCGCGAGCTTCTACGCCGGGGCGATGAGCGAGGCGCGCGAGATCGAGCTCAAGCCGATCGTCGACCGGGTGGGCGAGCCCGACTACGTGATCATCGGTCCCGACGACCCGCAGGGCATGCTGCGCCACACCGAGGAGTGCCGCCAGCGCGGCTACCGCTTCCTGGCCGACCCCTCGCAGCAGCTCGCCTTCGGCGACGGCGAGCTGATCCGGCCGCTCATCGACGGTGCGGACATCCTCTTCTCCAACGAGTACGAGGCGAGCCTGATCACCCAGAAGACCGGTTGGAGCCGCGAGGAGGTCCTCTCCCGCGTCGGCACGTGGGTGGTGACCCTCGGTCCCGCCGGCGTACGGATCGACCGCGAGGGCGAGGAGTCCGTCCTCGTGCCGGCCGTGCCCGAGATCGAGAAGGTCGAGCCGACCGGCGTCGGCGACGCCTTCCGTGCCGGCTTCATGGCCGCGCTCACCTGGGGGCTGTCCCACGAGCGTGCCGCGCAGCTCGGCTGTCTGCTCGCCGTCTACGTCGTGGAGCAGGTCGGCACCCAGGAGTACGAGATCTCCCGCAGCGCCTTCCTCGCGCGCTGCGCCGCGACCTACGGCGACGACGCTGTCGCCGACTTCGAGCCGCACCTCACGACGATCAGGCCGTGACCCTTCGTACGACGTAGCGCGGGCGGCCGTCCTCGGTCACGTCCGCGCCGACGTATTCCTGGCCCTTCATCCGGCACCAGGCCGGCACGTCGACCTCGGCGGCGGCGTCCATCGCCACCACGGCGATGAGCTCGCCGACCTCGACGTCGGTGAGGTGGCGCGCGAGCTCGATGACCGGCATCGGACAGGGCAGGGTGGTGCAGTCGAGCTCGAGGGCGACCTCGTGGCCGTCGTGAGAGGCGCTCACAGCCCCACCCGCGAGCGGATCTCGGCGACCACGCCCGGCAACGCGTCGCAGAACGCGTCGACGTCGGCGCGCGTCGTCTCGCGCTGGAGCGACAGGCGTACGTTGCCGTGGGTCAGCACCCCCATCGCCTCCAGCACGTGGCTGGGGGTCAGCGTCGACGCGGTGCACGCCGACCCGCTGGCGATCCCGAACCCGCGGCGGTCGAGCTCGCTGACCAGCGCCTCGCCGTCGACGTAGAGGCACGAGAACGTCACGAGGTGGGGGAGCCGTCGCACGGGGTCGCCGACGACCTCGACGTCGGGCACCTCGGCGGCCACCCGGCGGCGCACGACGTCGACGAGCTCGTGCTGGCGGGCGTTGACCTCGTCGCGCTCGGCGACGACCACCTGCAGCGCAGCGGCCGCGGCGAGGGCCGCGGGGACGTTCTCGAAGCCGGTGGACCGCTCGTCGGCGCGGTCGTCGCCGGGGAACGGGTTGCGCCACCGGGCGCGCTTGCGGACCAGCAGGACGCCGACCCCGGCCGGGCCGCCCCACTTGTGGGCCGAGCCGGCCGCCGCGGCCCAGCCTCCCGGAAGCGGGAGGCGACCCATCGACGCGCAGGCGTCGGTGAAGAGCGGGACGTCGTCGGGCAGCTCGAAGTCTCCGACGTCCTGGACGGTGCCGACCTCGTGGTTGGCGGTCTGCAGCGCCACGACACCGACGCCGGGGGAGCAGGCGTTCTCGACGAGGTCGCCGTCGTACACCCGGCCGTCGCCCATCACGCCCACATCGACGGCCCGTCCGCCCCACGCCACGGCGTGCCGGACGGCGGAGTGCTCCACCGCGGAGTGCACGACCCCATCGCCCCGGCGCGAGCCCCGCAGCAGGCCCAGCAGCCCCAGGTGGACCGCGTGGGTGCCGCTGGGCGTGAACGTGACCTCGTCGGGGCGTACGCCGAGCGCGTCCGCCGTGGCCTCGCGCGCGTTGTCGAGCAGGAGCCGTGCCTCGCGGCCCGCGCGGTGCAGCCGCCGCGGGTCGGCGTACCCCCGGTCGAGGGCGGCGAGCAGCACGTCGCGGGCAGCCGGGTGCAGCGGCGCCGAGGACGCGCTGTCGAGGTCGCCGGGCCCGGTCGGAGCAGCAGTCACATGGGCAACTTATGCCACGCACCGCGCGCTGCAGGCGCGAGCACGGAGCCTGACCTGCACGGATCGCCCGACACCCGACCCTGCCCTGCCCGGCGTCGCCCGTTGGGGATACTCTCTGTACGTCGAAAAGGACCGAGAGAGAGGCTCGTCAGTGGGTCTGCAAGTCCCCAAGCTTTCAGGCGTGCCTGCGAGGCGCACCCTGAAGGCCGCGCTGCTGGGCGTGACGATGCTGGTGCTGGCCGGATGTTCCGAGGCCGACCAGCACCAGATCCGCAACCTCGCGATGCCCGACCGCGCCAGCGCCGAAGGTCCCTACACCTATGAGCTCTGGAAGTGGGCCTGGGTCGCCGCGATGGTGACCGGCGTCATCGTCTGGGGCCTGATCTTCTACGCCGTGGTGAGGTTCCGCCGCCGCAGCCACGACGAGGTCCCGCGGCAGACGCGCTACAACCTGCCGCTCGAGGTCTTCTACACGATCGCCCCGGTGCTGATGTGCGTGGTGTTCTTCTTCCACACCGTCCGCGTCCAGGACGAGGTCCTCAAGCTCGACCCCGAGCCCGACATGACCGTCGAGGTGCTCGGCCAGCAGTGGTCGTGGACCTTCAACCACGGTGTCGGCGAGCAGGACCCCTCGGCCACCGGCGGCGAGGACGAGAACGGTGAGCCCGACTTCGCGTACGGCTCCTACGTCTACACCTCCGGCACCGGCGCCCAGATCCCGACGCTCGTGATCCCGGTCGACCAGACCATCCAGTTCAACCTGCACTCGCCCGACGTGATCCACGACTTCGGCGTGCCGTCGTTCCTCGTCAAGATGGACGTCATCCCGGGCCGGGTCAACAGGCTCCAGGTCACCCCGACCGTCGAGGGCGAGTACGTCGGCAAGTGCTACGAGCTCTGCGGTGTCTCGCACTCGCGGATGCTGTTCAACGTCGAGGTCGTCAGCCAGTCGGAGTACGACGCCTACCTCGCCGACCTGGCCGAGGCCGGCAACACCGCCGAGACGCCCATTCTCGGTGGCAGCTACGTCCGGGACCAGGCCGGTCTCGATGACGAGTCGGAAGGACACAGCGAGTGAGCGCCGCAACCACCGCCACGCCGCACGCCGCGGCACCGCCGCCGGAGCGCAAGCCCCTGGGTGAGCAGGCCGTGCGCATCCTCACCACGACCGATCACAAGCTGATCGGCAAGATGTACCTGATCACCTCGTTCGCGTGGTTCCTGATCGCCGGCCTGATGGCCATGCTGATCCGCTCCGAGCTGGCCTACCCCGGCTCGCAGATCGTCAACGACCAGCTCTACAACCAGCTGTTCACGATGCACGGCACGATCATGCTGCTGCTGTTCGCGACGCCGCTGTTCTTCGGCTTCGCCAACGTCATCATGCCGCTCCAGATCGGTGCGCCCGACGTGGCGTTCCCGCGCCTCAACATGTTCAGCTACTGGCTGTTCCTGTTCGGTGGCCTGATCGCCGCGTCCGGCTTCCTCACGCCGGGCGGCGCCGCCGACTTCGGCTGGTTCGCCTACACGCCGCTGTCCGACGCCGTCCGCAGCCCGGGCGTGGGCGGCGACCTCTGGATCATGGGCCTCTGGATGGCCGGTCTCGGCTCGATCCTCGGTGGCGTCAACTTCATCACCACGATCATCTGCATGCGCGCGCCCGGCATGACCATGTTCCGGATGCCGATCTTCGTGTGGAACACGCTGATCACCAGCATGCTCGTGATCCTGGTCTTCCCGATCCTCGCCGGCGCGCTGCTCTCCCTGGAGGCCGACCGGATCCTCGGCGCCCACGTCTTCGACCCGTCGCACGGCGGACCTATCCTGTGGCAGCACCTGTTCTGGTTCTTCGGCCACCCCGAGGTCTACATCATCGCCCTGCCGTTCTTCGGCATCATCTCCGAGATCCTCCCGGTCTTCAGCCGCAAGCCGATCTTCGGCTACGTCGGCCTGGTCGCCGCGACCCTCGGCATCGCGATGCTGTCGGTGGCCGTGTGGGCCCACCACATGTTCGTCACCGGCGCCGTCGACCTGCCGTTCTTCTCGGGCATGACGTTCCTCATCGCCGTGCCGACTGGCGTGAAGTTCTTCAACTGGATCGGCACGATGTGGGGCGGGTCGCTGTCCTTCGACACCCCGATGCTGTGGTCGATCGGCTTCCTCACGACCTTCCTCTTCGGTGGTCTCACCGGCGTCATCCTGGCCAGCCCTCCGCTCGACTTCCACGTGTCCGACTCCTACTTCGTCGTGGCGCACTTCCACTACGTCGTCTTCGGCACCGTGGTGTTCGCGATGTTCGCCGGGTTCTACTTCTGGTGGCCCAAGATGACCGGCAAGATGCTCGACGAGCGCCTCGGCAAGCTGCACTTCTGGATCCTGTTCATCGGCTTCCACACCACGTTCCTGGTCCAGCACTGGCTGGGTGTCGAGGGCATGCCGCGTCGCTACGCCGACTACCTGCCCGAGGACGGCTTCACCACGCTCAACCAGATCTCGACCGTGGGTGCCTTCCTGCTCGGCGCGTCGACGCTGCCGTTCCTCTACAACGTGTACGTCTCCGCCAAGGGCCCGAAGGTCGAGGTGGACGACCCGTGGGGCTGGGGCCGCTCCCTGGAGTGGGCCACCAGCAGCCCGCCGCCGCGCCACAACTTCCACACGCTCCCGCGGATCCGCTCCGAGTCGCCGGCCTTCGACCTGCACCACCCGGAGATCGCGCTGCTCGAGCTGGACGAGAACCCCGCCGAGCGCAACGGTGATGTCGCCGACGCGCCGGAGGTGGATGGTCGCGAGGAGATGCTGCGCGACCGGGCCGACTCGCCCACCGATGACACCGAGGGAGACCACCGATGAAGGCCGAGGCATGGATCTTCGGGATCACCGCCCTGTTCGTCGCGGTGGTCACCCCGGCCTACTGGTTCCTCGCCGAGGACTGGACCGGCACCACCGCGCTGGTGATGACGGCCCTGCTGTTCGGCATGGTCACCCTCTACCTCGGCTTCCACGCCTCGCGCATGGACTCGCGCCCCGAGGACCGCAAGGACGGCGAGATCTCCGACGGCGCCGGTGAGCTGGGCTTCTTCCCGCCCTACTCGTGGTGGCCGCTGTGGTGCGCCCTCGCCCTCGGCGTCATCGTCTACGGCACGGCGATGACCGCTTGGTGGCTGGTCATCATCGGCTTCACCGTCGGTGCCGTCGTGACCTGCGGGTTCGTCTTCGAGTACTACCGCGGCGAGCACGCCCACTGACGCACCCCGCGCTTTTCGGAAGGACCCGTCCAGGACGTACTCTGGACGGGTTCTTCTGTTCCACCGCCCGTCCGGGCGGGCTCTGCACGGGGGGTTTGTCGCATGCGTTCACGCGCGCTCGGGTCCACACACGCCGCACGCCGTCGTACGGCCGCTGCCGCGACGCTGCTGGTGCTGTCGGGCGGCCTCGCCGCGTGCAGCACGCCGTCCAACGCCGGAGCCGGCGACGCGGGCAGCCCGGGAGCCTCCGCCGCCACCGACGACCCGAAGCCCGCGCCGGTGCGCCTGACGACCAGCTTCGCCGACTCCGCCGCCGTGCCGATCGACGCGCCCGTCACAGTGACCGCCTCCGGCGGGGCGCTGGACGCCGTACGGGTCACGTCCGCGGTCGGAGACGTCGAGGGCACGGTCTCCGACGGCACGTGGACCTCCTCGACCCGGCTCGAGCCGGGCACCGACTACTCGATCACCGCCACCGCGACCCGCGACGACGGCCGCAGCGTCGAGCGCACGCGGTCGTTCCACACCGTCGACCTGACCCTCGACGAGCAGACCTTCCCCTCGATCGCCCCGCTCGACGGCGAGACCGTCGGCGTCGGGATGCCGGTCGTGGTGACCTTCGACCTGCCGGTGACCGACCGCGCCCTGTTCGAGAAGCACATGTCGGTGACCAGCCAGCCTGCGCAGAAGGGCTCCTGGTACTGGCTCAGCGACCGCGAGGCGCACTACCGACCCGCGCGCTACTGGAGGTCCGGCACGGCTGTCTCGGTCGACCTCGACATCAACAGCCTGCCGGCGGGCAACGGGATCTACGGCCAGGAGTCACGCAGCATCGACTTCACGATCGGTGACTCGGTCGTCAGCCGCGTCGACGTGAGCACCCACACGATGCGCACCTTCGTCAACGGCGAGCTCGCCCGCACGATGCCGATCAGCGCCGGCAAGGCCGGCTGGGAGACGCGCTCGGGCACCAAGGTCATCATCGAGAAGTTCCGCCGCAAGCGGATGAACGCCGCCACGATCGGCGTCGACGAGTCGGACCCGGAGTACTACGACCTGTCCAACGTGCAGTACGCGCTGCGGGTCACCTACTCCGGTGAGTTCCTCCACGCCGCCCCCTGGTCGACCGGCTCGCAGGGGAGTGCCAACGTCTCGCACGGCTGCGTGGGCATGAGCCTGGCCGACGCCCAGTGGCTCTACGACCGCACCAGCCGCGGTGACGTCGTCGAGGTCACCGGCTCCGCCCGGCAGATGACCCTCGAGAACGGCTACGGCGACTGGAACCTCCCGCCCGCCGAGTGGAAGCAGGGCTCCGCGCTCTCCTGACGGGCCGGTGGTACGGCGCTCCGGGGAGCGGTGCCCCACCCACCTTCGACGCGCGCGGAATGTGGCTCACGCACCGCCCACGGCGTGTCGTACGGCGGCGCGCGGGGGAGCGGTGCCCCACCCACGTTCGACGCGCGCGGAATGTGGCTCACGCACCGCCCACGGCGTGTCGTACGGCGGCGCGCGGGGGAGCGGTGCCCCACCCACGTTCGACGCGCGCGGAATGTGGCTCACGCACCGCCCACGGCGTGCCGAAGTCCCCGACCCGAGACCACAGAGGGCCCGCCGGGATCATCCCGGCGGGCCGTCGTGCGTGGAGCTGTGACTCAGTGGTCGCGCAGCGGCACGTCGGTCGTGTCGCGCAGGCGGTGGTCGTCGAACTGGTGACCGTCGACCGGGTGGTCCAGACCCGCCTGGAGCTCTGCCTCGTGCTCGGCGTGGTGGTGCGCCGCCTCGAGCTCGGCCCGCGTGGGCTTCTGCACGTTGTGGCTGTACATCCACGACGACAGCCGGGCCCGCAGCTTCTCCGAGCGCGAGTTGGGCGCGGCCACGCCGGAGGCGTCGGTGTCGCCGCCGACGGTGAAGACCTCGTCGCGGTCACGCGCGGTGAGCGTGTAGGCGGCGGTCTCGCTGATCGGCAGGTGACGCTCGGCGTACGCGCCCTCGGGCGAGCGGGTGATGATGCCCGTCTCGTAGCCGTGGAGCAGCTTCTCGTTGTCGTGACGCTGCAGCGAGATGCACCAGCGGCGGGTGATCCAGAACGCGATGAGCGGCCCGACGAAGATCGCCACTCGCATGAAGTAGGTGATCTGGTTGATGCTCAGGTCGAGCTTGATGGCGATGATGTCGTTGCCGCCCGCGGCCCAGGCGAGGCCATAGAAGGTCATCAGGGACACCATCACCGCGGTGCGCGTCGGCGCGTTGCGGGGGCGCTGGAGCAGGTGGTGGTCGCGCTTGTCACCGGTGATCCAGCCCTCGAGGAAGGGCAGCATCATCAGGATGACCAGCATCAGCGGCGGGACGAGGAGGATCGGGATCAGCACGTTCCACGAGATCGTGTAGCCGAAGATCACCGACTCCCAGCCGGTCGGGATGATGCGGAGCAGGCCGTCGGGCCAGCCCATGTACCAGTCGGGCTGCGAGCCGGCCGTCACCTTGGTCGGGTCGTAGGGGCCGAACTTCCACACCGGGTTGATCGACAGCAGGCCGCCCATGATGGCGATGACGCCGAAGACCATGAAGAAGAAGCCGCCGGCCTTCGCGGCGTACACGGGCAGCATCGGGAAGCCGACGACGTTCTGCTCGGTGCGGCCGGGGCCGGGCCACTGGGTGTGCTTGTGGTAGACGAGCAGCAGCATGTGGGCGGCGATGAGCGCGAGCAGGATGCCCGGGATCAGCAGGACGTGGATGATGTAGAGGCGCGGGATGATCGACTCGCCGGGGAACTCGCCGCCGAAGAGCAGGAACGACATGTACGTGCCGACGACCGGGGTGGCCTTGAGGAACCCGTCGGCGGCGCGGACACCGGTGCCCGACAGCAGGTCGTCGGGGAGCGAGTAGCCGGTGAAGCCCTCCAGGGTGCCGAGGAGGAGCAGCAGGCAGCCGATGACCCAGTTGAGCTCACGGGGCTTGCGGTAGGCGCCGGTGAAGGCAACGCGCAGCAGGTGGACCATCATCGAGGCGATGAAGATCGCCGCCGCCCAGTGGTGCATCTGGCGCATCAGCAGGCCGCCGCGCACGTCGAACGAGATGTGCAGGGTCGAGGCCATCGACTCCGACATGCCGACGCCCCGGAGCTGGTCGTAGGAGCCCTCGTAGGTGATGTGGCCCATCGACGGGTTGAACCACAGGGTGAGGAACACGCCCGTGAGGAGCAGCACGACGAAGCTCCACAGCGCGATCTCGCCGAGCATGAACGACCAGTGGTCGGGGAAGACCTTGCGCAGGTTCTTCTTCATGGCCGTGGCGAGGCCGAGGCGGTCGTCGGACCACGAGGCCAGCGAGCCGGCGGGGCCGGGCTTGGACGCCGTGGCGGCGTCGGTGCGGTTGCTCGTCGCGACCTTGCTGGTGTCGATGCTGCTCACAGCTTCTCACGCTCCCAAAAGCTGGCCCCGATGGGCTCGGTGAAGTCGCTCTGCGCGATCAGGTAGCCCTCGTCGTCCACCGCGATGGGCAGCTGGGGAAGGGGGCGGGCAGCCGGACCGAAGACGACCTTGGCGTGGTCGGCGAGGTCGAAGGTCGACTGGTGGCACGGGCACAGCACGTGGTGCGTGGTGCGCTCGTAGAGGGAGATCGGGCAGCCCACGTGGGTGCAGATCTTCGAGTAGCAGATGATGCCGCTGGTGGTCCACTTCTCACGGCCCTCGAGGGGCGTGATGTCCTTCGGGTCCATCCGGACGATGATGATCGCGCCCTTGGCCTTCTCGGCCTGCTCCTCCGCGCCGTGCAGCTCGGGGTAGCCGTTCTCCTCGGAGGGGAACATGGCCTCGGGGGCGGCGTTGATCAGGTCGCCGACCTCGACCTCGCTGGCGAGGATCGGGGTGCCGACGACGTCTCGGACCAGGCGCATGCCCGGCTCCCAGATCGTGTGGCCGAGCTTGCTGATGTCGAGGGCGTTGCCGGGGGCGAGGTCACGCAACAGCACGACGGCGGGGAGGCCGAGGATGCCGACCGCGCCGAGCATCGTGTTGCGCACGAGCGGGCGGCGGCCGATGCCGGCCTCGTCGAGGCCGTCGTTGAGCGCCTGGACGGTCGCCTCGCGGTCCTCGGGCGGGGACGCGGCGGGGTGCCGCATCTCGACCATCTCGTGGTCGGCCATCAGCTTGCGGGCCAGGTGGATGATGCCGATGCCGATGAGCAGCAGGCTCATGCCGAGCGTGACGCCGAGCGAGACCGTCGAGGCGCCCATGCCGGCGAAGGTGTCCCAGTTGTCGCCCACGGAGAAGGAGAAGTAGGCGACCACGAACAGCACGGCGAAGACCATCGCGGCGATGAACATCGCGGCGATCTGCCGCTCGGCGCGCTTCTCGGCCTTGGGGTCGACGTCGGTCGGGCGCCACGTGTGCGCCGGGAGACCGGGGTCGGCGATCGGCTCGGACTCGCGGTGCGCAGGCACGTGCGACTCGTACGGAGCGGGGGTGTTGTCGTTGGTCACGCGTCCACCTTGTTCTTGTTGCTGCGCGTCGTGTGCGAGGCGATCCAGACCGCTGCACCCACGAGTCCACCGATGCCGACCACCCAGGCGAACAGGCCCTCGGACACCGGGCCCAGTCCGCCGAGCGTGAAGCCGGCGTACTCGGGGGTCTCCTCGAGGCTACCGAGGTAGGCAATGACGTCGCGCTTCTCCTCGGGGGAGAGGTTGCCGTTGCTGAAGTTGGGCATCTGCTGCGGGCCGGTGAGCAGGGCCTCGTAGATGTACTTGCCCTCGACGCCGTGGAGCGAGGGGGCGTACCCGCCGCGCGGCATCGCACCGCCGGCGCCGTTGAAGTTGTGGCACGCGGTGCAGTTGGTGAGGAAGATCTGCCCGCCGCGGGAGATGGCCTCCTCGCGCTCCTCCTCCGAGAGACCCTCGATGGAGTAGTCGGACTCGTTGGGGATCGCGGGGCCGGGGCCGAGCGAGGCGACGTAGGCGGCGAGTGCGGCGGTCTCCTCGTCGGTGAAGATGACCTTCTTGCGGGGCGCCTGCGCGCCCGGGCTCGCCATCGGCATGCGGCCGGTGCCGACCTGGAAGTCGACGGCCGCGGCGCCGACGCCGACCAGCGACGGGCCGAGCTGGTAGCCCTCGCGGACGGTGGGCACGCCCTCGCCGTTCTGGCCGTGGCAGAACGAGCAGCTGGCCAGGAAGAGCTCCTTGCCCTGCGCGACCTGCTCGGTCTCGCTCGGCTGGTTGTCAGCCTGGGCGGGGGCGAGGGCCGTGTAGAGGGAGCCGCTGATCAGGAGTCCCAGCAGCAGCACCGCGAGACCCGCAAGCGGTCCCCGACGGTGCCGGGAGAGGCGACCAGCGGTTCGGTTGAGCAAACGCACGATGAGTCCTTGCCGGTTGCGGTGACGAGGGCGGATTACTTGATGACGTAGATCGTGAAGAACAGGCCGATCCAGACCACGTCGACGAAGTGCCAGTAGTAGGACACGACGATCGCGGTCACGGCCTGCTCGTGGGTGAAGCGTCGGGCCAGGTAGGTGCGGCCCAGGACGAACAGGAAGGCGATCAGGCCGCCGGTCACGTGCAGGCCGTGGAAACCGGTGGTCAGGTAGAACATCGAGCCGTAGGCCGAGCTGCCCATGGTGATGCCGTGGTGCACCAGCTCGGCGTACTCGAGGGCCTGGCCGCCGATGAAGATCGCCCCCATCACGTAGGTGAGGATGAACCACTCGCGCAGGCCCCACTTGGCGACGTTGAGCAGGCCTCCGGTGCGCCCGACCTGGCCGCGCTCGGCGGCGAACACGCCCCACTGGCAGGCGAACGAGGACGCCACCAGGATCGCAGTGTTGGCGGTCGCGAACGGGACGTTGAGGCCGGCCGTCTCCTGCGCCCACAGCTCGGGGCTCACCGCGCGGATCGTGAAGTAGGCCGCGAACAGCGCCGCGAAGAACATCAGCTCGCTCGAGAGCCAGATGATCGTGCCCACGCTGACCATGCTGGGTCGGTCGTGGTGCCCGTGCAGACGGGAGGCCGGAATCGTCGCAGTTGCTGTCGCCACGGAGTCATTATGGCCGCTGGCGCCGACAGAGGGCACCCCGACCCCCTGTACAGCCACGTCATAAAGTTCACAGCGTGCTGACCGCCCTCTCCGACGCCTCCGAGCCACTCCCCGGATTCACGCTGGGGAGCGTCCTCACGGACTGGGGGATCGACCCGATCCCGTTCGTGGTGACGGTCTGGGCGGTCGGCCTGTACGCCTGGGGAGTGCTCCTGCTGCGGCGCCGGGGGGACCGCTGGCCGGTCGGTCGGACCCTCGCGTTCGTCGGCCTCGGGATGGGCTCCTTCGCGTTCGCGACGATGTCGGGCCTCGGTCGCTACGACACCACGCTGCTGAGCGTGCACATGGTCCAGCACATGCTGCTCTCGATGGTGGTCCCGCTCGCCCTCGCGCTCGGCGCGCCGGTGACGCTCGCGCTCCGTACGCTCCCGCCGCGGCCGCGCCGCTGGCTGCTGGCGGTGCTCCACTCGCGGGTCGCGAAGGTCCTCGCGTTCCCGCCGCTCGCGTTCGTGCTCTACGTCGCCTCGCCGTGGGCGCTCTACTTCAGCCCGTGGTACGACGCCAGCCTGAGCTCGGCGTACGTCCACCAGATGATGCACATCCACCTGGTGCTCGTCGGGACGCTGTTCTTCTGGCCGCTGATGGGGGTCGACCCGGTGCCGGGGCGCGTCAGCCACCCGTTCCGGGTGCTGCTCACGCTCATGACGCTGCCCTTCCACGCCTTCCTCGGCGTCACGATCATGGGCCAGACCACGCTGATCGGCGGGGCGCACTACCTCGCGCTGCGCGAGGGGCCGATGGGCGCGTGGCTGCCGCCGGCGATCGACGACCAGCACCTCGCCGGCGGGATCCTGTGGGCCAGCGGCGACCTCATCGGCGTGCTGTTCTTCGCGGTGCTCTTCACCCAGTGGGTGCGCTCGTCGATGAAGGAGGCGGCGCGCGAGGACCGGCGGCTCGACCTCGCGGAGCGGCGTACGCCCACCCCCGGCGGCTGAGGTGCGAGCGCAGCGACGACCGGCCGCTGGTTGAGCAGCGAGCGCAGCGACGACCGGCCGCTGGTTGAGCAGCGAGCGCAGCGACGACCGGCCGCTGGTTGAGCAGCGAGCGCAGCGACGACTGGCCGCTGGTTGAGCAGCGAGCGCAGCGAGCGTGTCGAAACCGAGGCCTATACGATGCCCCCGTGACTGATGCCGCGCAGCGCTCCCTCAAGGTCCTCGTCTACAGCGACGACGTGAACACCCGCCAGCAGGTCATCCTCGCGCTGGGCCGTCGCCCGCACCCCGACCTGCCGGAGCTCGAGTACGTCGAGGTCGCCACCGAGCCGGTCGTCGTGCAGAACATGGACCGCGGCGACATCGCACTCGCCATCCTCGACGGCGAGGCCGTCCCCGCGGGCGGCATGGGCATCGCCAAGCAGCTCAAGGACGAGATCTACGAGTGCCCGCCGGTCCTGGTCCTCACCGGCCGGCCCCAGGACGCGTGGCTAGCCACCTGGTCGCGCGCCGAGGCCGCGGTCCCGCACCCGATCGACCCGATCCAGCTCGCCGAGGCCGTCATCGGCCTGCTGCGTCCCTCGGTGCCGGCCACGTCCTGACGTTCATCGCTGGTTGAGGAGGTCGCCCAGCGACCGTCTCGAAACCCGACCACACCCGACCGGTGACTGTCGGAGGGTCTGGAACACTCGCCCCATGTCCCACACCTGGCCCGACGTCCTCTCCACGCTGGTCGCCGGGAGCGACCTGACGACCGAGCAGGCTCGATGGGCCATGGACGAGGTGTTCGCCGGGGCGGCGACGCCCGTCCAGCTCGCCGGTCTCGTGGTGGCGCTGCGCGCCAAGGGCGAGACGGTCGAGGAGGTCTCCGGGATCGCGGCGGCCATGCTCGCCGCCGCCAACCCGATCTCGGTGCCCGGACGGCTGCTCGACATCGTCGGCACCGGCGGAGACAGGTCGATGTCGGTCAACATCTCCACGATGGCCGCGATCGTCGCGGCCGGCGCGGGCGCGCGGGTGGTCAAGCACGGCAACCGCTCGGCCTCGTCGAAGTCGGGCTCCGCCGACGTCCTCGAGGCCTTGGGCATCCGCCTCGACCTCGCTCCGGCCCGGGTCGCGGAGGTCGCCGAGGAGGCCGGCATCACCTTCTGCTTCTCCGCCGCCTTCCACCCTGCGATGCGGCACGCCGCGGTCCCGCGCCGAGAGCTCGGCATCGCCACCACCTTCAACATCCTCGGCCCGCTGACCAACCCGGCCCGCCCGCAGGCGCAGGCCATCGGCTGCGCCGATGCGCGGATGGCACCCGTCATGGCCGGCGTGCTCGCCGAGCGCGGCGTGGACGCCTGGGTCTTCCGCGGCGACGACGGCCTCGACGAGCTGACGACGACCACCACCTCCACGGTGTGGCGGGTGCGCGGCGGCGACGTCACCGAGCACACCGTCGACCCGGCCTCGCTCGGCATCGCCCGCGCGACGACGGAGGACCTGCGCGGCGGCGACGCCGCACACAACGCCGAGGTCGTACGCCGGGTGCTGGCCGGCGACGAGGGTCCGGTCCGCGACGCGGTCGTGCTCAACGCGGGCGCCGCTCTCGCGGTCCACGACACCCCGGACGACGACGTCGACACCGCGCTCGCCGCTGGGGTGGCGAAGGCCGCCGGGGCCATCGACTCCGGGGCGGCGCAGGCTGCTCTCGAGCGGTGGGTGGCGGCGAGCTCCGCCGGGAGCTGACGGCTCAGAGCTCGAGCACGTACGACTCGCCCTCGCGGCGGAAGCCGAGGCGGTCGTAGTAGGCGCCGACCATGCCGGGCGGCGTGACCACGCGGCGGATGCCGCGGTCGGTGAGGAGGCCGCTGCGGCGCCAGACGAACTCGCCGGGGGAGAAGTCGCGGTAGCGGGGCGTCACGTAGTCGAGGAGGACGTCGGCGGTGTCCCCGGCCTTGCGGA
This sequence comes from Nocardioides eburneiflavus, assembly GCF_004785795.1. NCBI lineage: Bacteria > Bacillati > Actinomycetota > Actinomycetes > Propionibacteriales > Nocardioidaceae > Nocardioides > Nocardioides eburneiflavus. Next base: position 4,515,915 of record NZ_SRRO01000001.1, on the reverse strand, counting down.
GCAGCACGACGCCGACGGTCTCGTCGCCCTTCTGGACGATGAACGCGTCCTGGGCCTCGGACGGGTCGTGCACGAACCCCGGGTTGAACTTGAGGATGTCGCCGCCGTGGACGCGCAGGGTGTGGCGCAGGTACTCGTCGGTGGGCGCCACCTCGAGCACGTCGAACGCCGTCTCGTCGTGACGGTCGCGCAGCAGCTGGACGATGAACCAGAGGTTGATCGCCACGAGCACGGTGTTCATGCCGACCATCGGCCAGACCTCGAGGACCGCGTTGAAGACGATCAGGATCACGCAGGCGACGGCGTTGAGCACGCGTAGCCGAAGGACGCTCGCCTGGAGCAGGGAGTAGACGAGCAGCGCACTGCCGCCCCATCCGAGGACGTCGAGCCAGTGGTCAGCGAGCCAGTTCACGGCCGGATGCTACTGCCGCCGTGACGTGCGCGAGGCATCGTCGACGGCCGCGACGACGAACGGCCCGCCCCGCGGTGCGGGACGGGCCGTTCGAGGTCGATCACGGCTGGACGGAGAGCCTCATCGCCTTGGAGCGCGAGCCCTGGGTGCTGGCGTCGCCGAGGTACTTCACCAGGATCCGGTGCTTGCCCTTCTTGAGCTTGGGCAGCTTGAACGTGATCTTGCCGTTCTTGGCCGTGACCAGCGTCAGCTTCTTCAGGACCTTGGTGCGGTCCATGATCTTGACGACGCCGACCGGTCCCTTCACGCCGGGCACCGTGACGGTGATGCCGACCTTGGCCCTCTGGCCCGGCTTGATCCGGGTGGCGGACAGGGTGGCGGTGGTCGTCGACCTCAGCTTGGCGATCGCGACCGCCGCCGCGTTGGCCGACCCGTCGGTGAACCCCGTCTTGGTGGCCAGGACGGTGACGGCGACGTTCTTGCCGGCGTCCTCGGGCGTCAGGCGGTAGCTCGAGGTCGTCGCGTTCGGGATGGGAGCCCCGTTGCGAAGCCACTGGTACTTGAACGACGGGGACGGCTGGGACCACGTGCCCGGCTCCACCTTGAGGTTGCTGCCGGAGACGGCGGTGCCGGTGATGACCGGCTGGACCGTGGCCTGGAGCGCTCCACCGGCCGTGGCAACCACCACGTTGCTGACCGCGACGCTGTCCTGGAAACCGGCCTTCTTGCCGGTTGCCCTCAGCGCGATCTCCTTGCCGAGGTCGGTCACCGTCAGCGTGTAGCTGGCCGTGGTCGCACCTGAGATGTTCGTGCCGTTGCGCACCCACTGGTAGGTGGTGGTCACGTCAGGCTGGTTCCACACCGGGGCCGTCCCGACCAGCGCGGCACCGATCCCCGTGCCGGACGGAGCCGACACCTGCGGTCCGGCCACGGCGCTCAGCGTCTCGACGCGCGCCGGGCTGGAGTGGGCGACTCCGTCGGTGTAGCCGGTCGCCGATGCGGTGACGCGGAAGACGAGGTCGGTCCCCACGTCGGCTGCCACCGGCGTGTAGCTCAAGGTCGTGGCTCCGTCGATCGGCGTGCCGTTGCGCAGCCACGCGTACGTGTACGTCAAGGTCCCGTACTGCGTCGGCCAGGTGCCCCGGTTGCCGGTGAGACGGTTGCCCACGGCGACTGGTGACCCGGTGATGCTGGGCGGGGTCACGTTGGCGATCGCGTCACCAGAGGTGGGCGAGATCGGCAGGCTGGTGCTGACGCCATCGAGGTACCCGGGTGCCTTGCCCGTCGCCTTGACGGTGATCGACTTGCCGAAGTCGGCCGTGACGAGCGTGTAGGACGTCCCCGTCTGGCCACTGATGTTGGCCCCGTCGCGTTGCCACTGGTAGGTCGTGGTCACGCTGACCCCAGACGGCGTCCACTCGGGCGGGGAGAGCGTGAGGGTCTTGCCCAACCCCGTGCCCTCCGGAGTCTCGATGACAGGCTTGAGCGAGGCCTGCAGCTGGCTGTTGACGACGAACGACGACGACGCGGAGCCGATCGCGTTGCCGCTCGCGTCCCTGGCGGTGATCGTCCACTGGTAGGTGCCGCTGACCAGGTTGGTGAGAGGCGCGTACGCGCTCGCCGCGGTAGTGAACGTCTGCGTGGAGTTGTTCGGTGCCGTCAATGCCACGCTGTAGGTGGCGGCTCCGACGACCTGGTTCCACTGGAGGACTGCGCCGTTCGGCGGCGTCGAGGCACCGGGGGCTGGGGCCAGGAGGTTCATCGCCCCAGCGGTGACGCGGAAGCGACCGGCCACGGACCACGGGCCCTTGTTGCTGTCCGAGTCCGTACGCCGCACGCGCCACAGGTAGTACTGGTCCGACACCGGCAGCGTCGCGGTGGGCACGAATGCCGCGTTGCGCAGGTTGGTGGCCGACGCGAAGCCGACCTTGTTCCCGGAGGAGAAGGTGGTGTCGTCGTTCTTGTAGACCTCGATGTCGTAGGACTTGGCGAAGGCCTGCGGAGTCCAGCGGAAGGGCACCGTGCCGGCCACTTGGGCGTTGCCGGTGGGCGAGCTCAGGCTCACCTGCGGGCTCTGCTTGGTGAAGGTCTGGACCTCTGACCAGGCGAGGCCGTTGTCGTCGCTGTCGACCGCCTGGACGCGCCAGTAGAGCGTGCCCTCGGGATAGAGCTTGTCGGTCGCGGTGTACGTCGTCTGGTCGACAAGCGCCGTGTCCACGAGTGTCCCGGCGAACGAGGCGTCGTCGTCGACCTCGATGCGGTACTGCTTGCCGGACTGGTTGGGGATCTCGCCCGTCTGCGCCCAGGGTTGCTCCTGGTTGGTCGCCCAGTAGTCGGTCCATGAGAACGTGATCTCGGTGCCAGCAGGGGTCGTGTTGGACAGGCCCTGCACCTCGGGCGAGCGCTTCTTGAACGTCCCCTGCGCGACATCGGTCTGGGACACCGGGTCGGGACCGCAGTTGAGGGCGGTGCGGCACGGCCGGATGTGCCAGTAGAACGACTGGCCGGCCTGGCTGTCGGGATAGGTGTGCGCCCGGTTGTCCAGCGCCGGTGCGTACATGGTGTTCCGGGTCGCCGGGACGGCGTTGCTCGGCTCGAGCAGGTTGGTGAAGCTCGGGTCGCTCGCGACGTAGACCATGTAGTGGGACGCTCGCGGGTCGGGCGTCCAGCTGAGCACCGGCGTGCTCGGCACGGTGCAGCTGCCGGTCGTCGGCGTGCACGGGTTCTTCGCCCCGGCGTAATTGACGTCGAGCTGCTGTCCGCCTTGGGCGAGTGCGTGTCCAGTCGTCGACCGGATCTCCTCGACGGTGAACCTTCCCTCCGGGCCGGTCCCGATCGCGACGTTGTTCGCGTCGTACGCCGTGACCCGCCAGTCGTAGCTGCCGGGCAGCAGCAATCGCTTGGAGGTGTCGGTCATGGCTGGGTAGGGGACGGGCTCACCGAAGAGGTCGTCGGTGCCGTGGCCGAACCACACCTGCGTCCCGTCGGTGGCGTTGCCGACGCTCACTGCGTAGTGGCGTGCGCCCGCCATGGGCGACCAGGTCAGCGACGGGGCGGTCATGATGCCGGTCGTGGTGGACGTTGGAGTGAGCGGGGTGAGTGCCGGCTCGGCGCTGACCGGGTCGTTGCCCGACACGTTGAACGTGTTGCTGTAGGTCACGGAACGGCTGCGGTCCGCTCCGAGCGCCGTGATCCGCCAGGTGAAGGGACCGTCGCCCGGGGCGAGGCGGGTGGTGCCGCTCAGGGTGTAGCTGGTCGCCGCGGTCTCCTTCTTGACGACCTGCGACCCGTTGGCCCGGAGGATGACGATCTCGTAGGCCTCGGCGCCGACGGCGGTGTCCCAGGTCAGGGTGGGTACGTCGACGACGTCGCCGTTGCGCGGCGACATGTTGGTCACGCTCAACGGCAGGTAGGTGAAGGCCTGGGTGTCCGAGAACAGCCCCTGCACGCCAGGGATGTCCCCGGACTTCGTGAAGGGCCGGTCGAGCCCGCGAACCCGCCAGTAGTTGATCTCGCCCGCTTGCGGGATGCAGTCCTCGTTGACGCGCGGTGGGGCGAGGATGCCGGTGGTGTTCACGGCGAACATGCCCGGCGTGAACGTCGTGCCCGCCACGCGGCAGCTCTCGAACGTGCCGACGGAGAAGTTGGCCTGCGTGCCGAGCTGGAACTCGTACTCCGAGGCGTGCTTGATCGGGGTCCACTGGAAGTACAGCGGCGCCGGCACCTCCTCGGCGCCATCGGCAGCCGGGTAGACCGCGGTCGGGCGATCCGGCCAGTTGCGGGTGAAGCTGAAGCGAGCTGCGGTCCACGGTGTTGCCTGGCCGGACATGTCAATCGCACGGACCCGCCAGAAGTAGCTCTTGTTGTCGTAGGTGATGGCGGGGGAGTAGCGAGTGCCGAGGATGCCCGTCCGGTCGTCGGTGAGGGCGGAGCCCTGGCTGAAGTCGGCTTCGGTGGACACCTGCAGGTCGTACGAGACCGCTCCGGGCACGGGGGTCCAGTCGAGGACGACGTCCTGCAGGTTGAGGGCCGCGTCGTCGGGCGGCGAGGTGATGGTCGGCGCGGCCAGCGGAGACACCACGAAGCGGCGCTCCTCGCTCGCCGGCGAGTTCAGACCGCTGCCCTTGCTGGCCGTGACGCGCCAGAACCAGTCGCCGTCACCGAGCGGCACTGGTACGACGAGGCTGGTGTTCTCGGTCGAGTAGGAGGACGCACCGACGAAGTCCGCGTCGCCGTCGACCTCGACCTTGTACGAGGTGGCGCCCGCCGAGGGTGCCCAGCTCAGCAGCGGAGGATTGGTCGGCTGTGCCAGGACCGCGTTGGATGACGGCGAGGACAGCACGGGGGCTGCCAAGCGCGTGCTCGAGAAGCTGCTGGATGCTGTGGGACCGGCCTCGGTGCCGGCGAAGGCAGTCACCGACCAGTCGAGGTTCCCCTCCGGCAGCGCCTGGGGAGGCACGAAGGAGTTGTTGACCGTGTTGGTCGTGGTTCCGTTGACCGTGACCGCGTACCGCGTCGCGTTGGGCACGTGCTCCCACGACAGGATCGTGGTGGTGCTGTCCGGCTGGTTCACCGACAGGCCGGTTGGCATGTCCGGTGGGATGGCGGACGCCGGCGACAGCTGCCCGAACGTCGCAGCGACGAGTCCCAGGGTGATCGCGGCAGCGATGCGCAGACGGACGGTGGCGCGGTGCGTGGAGCGTGACATCCCGAAAGTTCCCCTCGTCGGGCGGTGGCAGACCGTCACACGCTAGGTGTGTCGCGGGTCACCGTGGGCCGAAATGACCCGTCCCTAGTCACAAAGGACTAGTGGGTCCGTCCGATCGGTCGCCGCCGGTGCCGCGGTCGTCGGGAGCGCTACGGTGAAGCCATGATCACCGCCATCGTGTTCGTGAAGGCCGACGTCGCGCGCATCCCCGAGGTCGCGGAGGCGATAGCCTCCCTCGACGGCGTCAGCGAGGTCTACTCGGTGACCGGCCAGATCGACCTGATCGCGCTCGTACGGGTGCGCGAGCACGAGGACGTCGCGTCCGTCGTCGCCGACCGGCTCAACAAGGTCGAGGGCGTCACCGAGACCGAGACCCACATCGCCTTCCGCACGTACTCGAAGCACGACCTCGAGTCGGCGTTCAGCATCGGGCTGGACTGAGGGTCTCGTGACGGGCGCTGAGTGCCCTCCTCGACCAGCGGCTATCTCGTAGGGCGGTGCACCGGCGAGGGCAGCCGGTGCTCGTCGAAGGGCACGAGGGAGAGCCGCGACTGGTTCGCGGCGTCGTAGACCGCCAGGTGTCGGGCCGCGCCTCCCAGCGGACAGACCCACTCGCCGTCGACGTCGACGAGGCGTACGCCGGGTGACTCCAGCCAGCGCAGGATCTTCTCCGACTCCTCGGCCGTGGCGGCCGGGACCGGGCCGGGAGCGTCGCTGACCGTCTCTGCGCTCGCGGTCAGCTCGCGGACGTACTGGTGCGCGTCGGCGCCGGGCGGGATCACCCCGGCCGCAGCGAGACGACCGTGGCGGACGACGTGCACGGACCAGCGACCACTGTCCTCGCGTCGCGCTGCCACGATCTCCGGGCAGCGGGTGAGCGCCGAGAGGCGCTGGGTGCGGGCGGCGGCGCGGACGAACGTCGCCAGCCGGTCGCGGTGGACGCCCGCCTCCTCGAAGCGTTCGCGGTCGGCGAGGGCCGTCATCCGCTGGTTGATCGCCTCGACGACCTCGTGCGGGCTGCGGAGCAGGGTGTCCCGCAGCTGGCGGACGACGGCGCCGTAGGTCGACGCGTCGGTCGATCCGTCGCAGGGTGAGAGGCAACGTCCCATCTCGGCCAACGCGCAGGAGGAACCCGACGGCGCGAGCGGGAGGCGGCCGCTGCACTGACGGACGGGGAAGGTCTCGTGGAGGGCGGCGAGGCACTTCTCGGCCGTCTTCTTCGACGAGAAGGGGCCGAGGTAGTCGGCGTCGTCGTCGAGCACCTTGCGCACCAAGGACAGGCGGGGCCACGCCTCGCGGGTGAGCTTGAGGAAGTGGACCTTCTCGGGGAAGCGCGAGCGCCGGTTGTACTTCGGCTTGTGCTCGGCGATCAGGCGCAGCTCGCGCACCTCGGCCTCGAGCGGAGTGGCGCACTCGATGCCGGTCACGGAGGCGGCGAGGCCGACCATCTCGCCCATGCGCGTGCGGGTCTCGGAGGAGGTGAAGTAGGTCCGGACCCGGGTGCGGAGGTCGCGAGAGGTGCCGATGTAGAGGACACGCGACTGCTCGTCGCGGAAGAGGTAGACGCCGGGGGAGTGCGGGAGCCCTTCAGCCAGGTGGCGCTTGCGGCGCTGGGCGGTGCTCACCCGGGACGAGAAGGTCTGGAGCTCTTCGAGCGTGTGCACGCCGAGGCCGCCGAGGCGCTCCATCAGGCCGTGCAGGACGTCCACCGTGGCGCGGGCGTCGGACAGCGCACGGTGGTTGGGCGTGGTCGAGGCGTTGAACACCTTGGCCAGCGACGAGAGCTTGCAGTTGGGGGCGTCGTCGCGGGTGATCACGCGACGGGCCAGCTTGGCGGTGTCGAGCACCTCGAACTTCGGCCACGGACGACCCTGCTGCCGTGCGAAGTGCTGGAGGAAGCCGACGTCGAACGGGGCGTTGTGGGCGACGAGCACGCACCCGGCCGCGAAGTCGAGGAACGCCGGCAGCGCGGCCTCGATCGAGGGTGCGTCGTGGACCATCGAGTTGCTGATGCCGGTGAGCACGGCGATGAAGGCCGGGATCTCGGTGTGCGGGTTGACCAGGGTCTGGAACTCGCCGAGCACCTCACCGCCGCGCACCTTGACCGCGCCGATCTCGGTGATCATCGATCCGCCATCGGCGGACCCGCCCGTGGTCTCGAGGTCGACCACGCAGAAGGTGAGGTCGCGCAGCGGCCGCCCCAGCTCGTCGAAGCTGCGTTGCGCCTCCCAGCGGGACGTCCCACGGGGGGAGCGGAGGGCGGTGGTGCTCATGCCTCCCGACGTTATCCGCGAGCTCTGACAGCCGGGATCAAGGTGGCCAGGCGAGTCGCGCTGACGAACATCAGGACGGGAAGCACCCACAGCGTTCCTCGCTGCCATCTCGCCGCAGTCATGGCCAGCAGTGACAGGAGGGCAGCGAAGGGCATCACCGGCACGACCGCGTAGGTGACGACTGCGAAGAGGACGACCGACGGCAGGCGCACCCGGGCCAGCGGACTGGCGTCGGGCAGCAGGTGGGACAGTGCGATCACCGCCTCGAGCAAGAGCGTGAGGATCGACGTCGCCACGATCGCCGTGATGGTCATTGCCTGGGCGTCGAGAGTGACAGCGTCGACATTTCCAGCGAGCAGCTCTCGCAACTCGTTCCGGTCCTGCTCGATCTCCGCGTCGGAGAGGCCGACGACGAAGGCCAGGGGAGCGAATCGCCCGTCGATCAGCATGAACGACCACAAGCTGACGCCGGTGACGTACGTGCCGAAGTAGAGCTTCCACGCGACGGCAGCAGCGAAGGCAACACCGATCAGCATGCGCGCGTGCCAGGCCGCTCGGTCGACGAACTCGTCACCGTCTGCTGTCAGCGAGACCGCCAGTGCCACCAACCACACCGCGAAGAGGGGCACGTGGTCCTCCATGCGGTCGCTCGCGACCACGAGGCCCACGAACCAGCAGGCGGCGAGCAGCGCCACTGCTGATGGTCTGGCCGCATGGCCCGGACGCACCGTGGCCACGAGCAGGAACGCGGCACTCGGTATGGCGAGCGGCCACCAGTGGACCGACATCATCAGGGAGACTGCTCCGGTCAGGATCACGATGCCGACCCGCGGCTGCCGGAGGTGGTCCAGCATCTGGTCGATCATCGTTCGGGCTCCACTGTCGCGTCGGCCAGCACCCGCCGGACGACGGTGCGGTCGTTGACGCGCAGCCCCATCACCTGTACCTGCACCGTGAGCGTCGAGCCACCGCCGTCAGTGTCGACCGCTCCTGACTCGTCCCACTGCAGAGCAGCCAGTCGGCGTGCGAGCTCCTCGACAGCTTCTCGGGACGGACGGTCCGCGACCTGCTCTCGCAGCTTCTGCAGGCTGTCGGGAATCTCGAGCGAGAGTCTGTCGTCAGGGCATGTGGCAACGACCCGCCGGGTGGCTCCGATGTCGGGGGTCGCGAACATGGCGAACGCGCCACTTCTCTGCGGGTCGTCATGCTCGACGACGATCTGCCAGCCATGGAAGACCATCATGGAAACGAGGACCGCGAGGGGTAGGAACCTGGCGACCGGCCGAGCCCAGGCGCGCCCGGGTCCGCCGGCACCGTCGACGGATGGCGTTTCGTTCACGTCTGTGGCCGAGGTGAGCTCTTCATGGGTCAAGCATGCAGGGAGCCGACTCTCGCAGGCAGTCGATCCGCAGAAGTCCGGCCGACCGGTGTAGGAACCCGATCTCGCCAGTAGTGTCTCCGGGGTGACGACCCCGATCCCCGACTCCACCCAGCGCTACCGCTGCGCCGGTTGCGGCAACCTCACCCGCTTCGACGTGACGCGCACGCGACGCACGACCGAGTACTGGCACTTCGACCTCGCCGGCGACCACCAGGTCGAGGAGGAGACCGTGCGTTCGGAGGACGTCGAGTCCGTGTCCTGCCGCTGGTGCGGGCGCGCCGACGCCATCGAGATCGTCGACCGCGCCTCGGCCGACACCGCCGCCGACCCGGCCGCCGGGTGACCGGACGTCCGTGACCGAGCCCGCGCCCGTGCCGGAGCGGCTGCGCCTGCGGGTGGTCGCCCTGGTGTCGGCGGTCCTGCCGTCAGTCACGCCGGTGCCGCCGTCGCTGCGCAAGGTCGCCGGCTTCGCGCCCGCCCGCCGGGCCCGTCTCGGCGGCGGGGCGATCTGGGCCGCGCTCGCCGATGACGCCTTCCGGGAGCACGCGGCGGTCCAGGTCGCTGCCGTGCCGGGACAGCAGGACGACCCGGTCGACGCGGCGGCTCGAGCCTGGCTGGCTCGCGAGGACGGCTGGGAGGCGGTCGTCTCGCAGGTCGTGGACTCCCTGGGCGCCGAGGAGCAGCTCGACGAGCAGGCCAGCGCCGAGCACGCACGGCTCACCGCGCAGGTGGCTGCGCTCCAGGCCGAGCTCGTGGCTGCGCGCGCGCTCCACCGGCAGGAGCTCGAGACCGCGAAGGCCGACCACAAGGTGCTGCGGCAGCGGCTGGGGGAGGCCCGCGGCGTCCTGCGCGCCGCGGAGGAAGAACGCGACGCGGCGTACGTCGCCCGCGACTCAGCGGTGGCGGCTGCCGAGCGCGCGACCCGCGCCGCGGAGGCGGACGTACGCCGGCTCCGGTCGCAGCTCGAGGAGGCGGAGTCGGGCCTGGCGGCGAGTCGCCGGGACGTCCGCTCCGAGCGCGACGCTGCGAGCGTCCGCGCCCGTCTCCTGCTCGACGCGGTCGTCGACGCGGCGACCGGGCTGCGCCGCGAGCTGGCCCTGCCGCCGGTGAGCGGCACGCCCGGCGACGCCGTCGAGGCCGACCTGGCCGGTATCGACGCGGCGCCCACGTCCAGCGCTCCGGCCACCCCGCTCCTCCTCGAGCAGACGCTCGCGATGCCGCGATCGCGCCTGGTCGTCGACGGCTACAACGTGACCAAGCAGGCGTGGCCCACCGCCAGCCTCGAGGCCCAGCGGAGCCGGCTGGTCTCGGCGCTCGGCCCGTTGGTGGCTCGCTCCGGTGCGGAGACGACGGTCGTCTTCGACGCGGCCGAGTCCTCCGTGCGCACGGCGATGCCGGCACCGCGCGGCGTGCGGGTGGTGTTCAGTCCCGAGGGCGTGATCGCGGACGACGTGATCCGCCAGCTCGTCGCGGCGGAGCCGCGGGGAGGGTGGTCGTGGTGGTCAGCGACGACCGGGCCGTGGCGCGCGACGCGGCGCGGGCCGGGGCACGGTCGGTGCCGACCGCGGCGCTGCTCGGCGTCATCGGCGCGTAGCCCGACACGCCGGCGCGCGACACGCCGAGGGGGCGCTGTCGGTGGGCCCTGCCACCGTTCAGGACATGACGACACGGATCGACTGCGACACCTGCGTGGTGCGCGGGCTGCACTGCCACGACTGCGTGGTGACGGTGCTCCTCGGCCCACCGCCCGAGCTGACCATCGACGACGACGAGCTGGCCGCGCTGGACGCGCTGGCCACTGGTGGCCTCGTGCCGCCGCTGAGGATGGTGGAACCCGTGGCGGGGCCGGTGATCGAGTCGGCGTGAGTGCTGCCTTCTTCAGTAGGCGGGGAACCAGGCTGACTGGCAGCGTGGCGGATCCTGGCTGTCGACCGAGCGGAAGGTCATGAACTTCCTGACCAGCAACGGCAGACGCACAGCGTCGTCGCCGTCGAGCGTTCGCTCGCCACTCGCGTCCGCGACGACGACCGTCACGCCGGGCTGCCGGGCGAGGTAGTCCTGGAGGTTGCGCTCGGGGACGAGGTAACCACTCTGCGCATACACGTCGAGCTCATCGGCTTCTGACTCGACGACCCGCAGCAGGTCGTCCTGGACGTTCCTCAGGTGAAGCGTCCTCGGGACCACCAGGTGATTGGTCTCGCCGGAAACCGTGACGAGGTTCGCGTACATGTTGAAGCCGAGCGCGGTCTTGAGCTCGAGGTAGGGCGTCAGCCCGTTCGCGACGACCAGTAGGACGACGATCCATGCGCTTGCACTCGGAAGGCGCATGGGCACGGGGGCCGGACCGACTCCCTCGCGCGCCACCCGCCAGATGATCCATGCGCCCACCGGCACCCAGGCGCCGAAACCGATCAGCTTGATGGTCGCGATGGTGGTGGGTGCAGGCGGTAGGAGCGATGCCGCCACCAGGATCGTTGCAACCGTGGTGACGACGACCTGGACCCGCGGCGACTGCTGGATGGTGCTCTCCAGCCGCTCGAGCGTGGCCTCCGGGAGGAACAGGCACAGCAGCACCACCAGTGCGGCCGTGAAGTCGTAGAAGTGCTGGGCGAAGTCCAGCGAGATGACGGTGTGGAACACCAGCGCGAGGAGCACTCCGGCGCGCCGGGTGCGGCTGGAGGCGAGGAGGATCGGGACCGAGAGCTCGGTCAGGACCGGGACCGCGATCGCTGCCGTGCCGAGAACGCCGGACCTGTCGAAGGTCGGGAGGCCGAAGGAGGCCAGCGACTGGTGGGCATAGAAGATCCCGCACGAGACCTCAGGGTCGAGAAAACCCGAGTTCAGCTTCGCGAACGCCGCGAAGCAGTAGAACCCGAGCAGTATCCAGCGTCCGGTCACCGAGAGCCACGCCCAGGGGTCGCGGGTGGCGAGTGACAGCAGCGTGGCCGCGGCGACGAACCCGACCAGCAGCCAGTGGTTGCCCGTCACGGGCAGCTCGAGCCAGAGCGAGGCGAGTGCCAGCACCGCAGTCGTCGCCAGCGCCAGCCGGCTCGGACGCACGAGGAGCACGATGGCGGCGGCCCCGAGTGTCGCGGACACCGCAACCAGTGCTGGCGACCCGCCGAAGTGGTCGCTCCGCCATCCCGCCGGATTGCCCACCAGGTGCGCCACCGCGGCGAGGCCGAAGGTCCTGGCGAACCAACGCATCGAGGGGGCCATCTGGATCGTGCCCTCCGGGGTGGGTGGCTCGGGGCGAGTTCGTGGCCCGGCAACGGTCGGTAGTGGGGAACCGTATCGCTGCTGTCGCCGGCCCGCAGGCGTTTGTCGGCCATCCGTCGTCCCGGGCGACGGAGGAGCAGGACGTGTCCCGCTCCGCTCACGGCGGCGTGGCGAAGATTGGCGAGGCGGCGGTGGGCGGTCTAAGGTGTGGGCTGACGTCCGTGGCAGTGGGTCACCCGGCCCGCGCGGGCGTCGCGCCGAGTCGTGGACCACGTCCCCTGCACCACCCGTGGTCCGCGAGCCGGGGAACCACTCTTCCCCCTGGGGTGAATCCCCTGTGAGACGCACTGCGCGAGCGGTGCGTGGAGCAGGGGTAGGCCGGTCGTGCCGAACCCGTCAGCTCACCTGGTAGGCGTACGACACCCCGAGGAGTTCCCCCGCTCGTGGCTCACACCCGCAAGCGAGCTGGCGCGACCGTACTTGGTCTCTCCGCGATCGCTGCCATTGCCTTCGTGCCCGCGACCCCTGCGCAGGCCGACCCCGACATCAAGGACGTCAAGGCCCGTGTCGACCGCCTCTACCACGAGGCGGAGGCCGCCCAGGAGCGACTGCACGACGCCAAGCTCGACCTCGCCGACCTCCGTCGCGACCTCAGCGGCCTGAAGGCCGACCAGGCACGTCAGGACGAGCGCCTCGACGCCGTCCGCGAGCAGGTCTCCGACGCCGTCGTCCGCCAGCTCGAGGGCGAGGGCATCTCGACCGTCGGCCAGATCGTCGTCTCCGATGACCCGGGCTCGTTCCTGGACTCCCTGTCGACCATGTCGTCCTTCAACGACCTGCAGTCCTCCCTGCTCTCCGACTACGACACCGAGCTCGAGGCACTCGAGATCCGGCGCGAGGCCACCGACGACCGCACCCGGGAGATCGCCCAGCTCACCGAGCAGCTGAGCGCCGAGAAGGACACGGTCGACGACAAGCTCGCCGAGGCCAAGGACCTGCTCGCCGACCTCGAGGCCGAGGAGCGCGAGCGCCTGCTCGCCTCGCGCGGCAGCACGACGCGCCTGCCCAGCTCCGTGCCCGCCACCGGCCGGGCCGCTGCCGCGGTGCAGTACGCCATGGCCCAGGTCGGCGACGCCTACGTCTACGGCGCGATGGGCGAGAACGCCTTCGACTGCAGTGGACTCACCATGCGCGCCTGGGCCCAGGCCGGCGTGTCCCTGCCCCACTCCTCGAGCGCCCAGTTCGGCTCCGGTCCGCGCATCGCCGCGAGCGACCTGCAGCCGGGCGACCTGGTGTTCTACTACAGCCCGATCAGCCACGTCGGCATCTACATCGGCAACGGCATGATCGTCCACGCGGCCAACCCGGGCACCGGGGTCGCCGTGTCGGGCCTCTACTCGATGCCCTACGTCGGCGCGGTCCGCCCTGGCTGACCAGCAGACCTCGAAGGCCGGTCGTCCACTCCTGTGGGCGGCCGGCCTTTCGCTGTTCGTGGTCGTCGCGCTGGTCGTGGTCCTGACGCGCGACGGCTCGGAACCGGTCGAGCCGCCGCGCCCGGTCGAGGCGCCGCGGGCGAGCCCCGCCGAGGCAGCGGCGGCCCTGGCCTCGTTCGTCGCCGGGGTGGACGAACGCGACGGGGAGGCCCTCGCCGCCCTGGCGCCGGACGCACTGGCCGAGGTGCAGGAGCAGCTGTCCGGGATCGCCGCCAACGCGCAGTCGCTCGACCTGCGGGACGTCAGCGCCCGGTACGTCGACCAGGTCGGCACCGTGAGTGCCGACGGCGACTGGTCCGGCGTGGTCGAGATGACGTGGAGGTTCCGGGGCTTCGACGACGCCCCGGCGAGTGCGGACGTCGTCGTCCGGTTCGCCCACGGACAAGGCGACGAGCTGGCCATCTCCGGGTTCGGCGCGCCCTCCGCGGCGGAGGGCCGCGTGCCGCTCTGGCTGCGGGGAGAGCTGGCCGTCGCTCGTACGGAGGACCACCTCGTGCTCGTCGACGGCGAGCAGCGCGAGGCCGACGAGGTCGCGCAGCGGGTGGCCCGGGGGATCCCAGTCGTGCGGAAGGTCCTGCCGGAGTGGACCGGGCCGGTCGTCGTGGAGGTGCCCGCGAGCGCCGCCGACCTCGACGAGACCCTGGGCGTCGCACCGGGGACGTACGCCGGGATCGCTGCCGTCACGGCCGGCGTGGGCACTGACACGGGTGAAGACGCGCCGGTCCACGTGTTCGTGAACCCCGAGGTCACCGACGGCCTGCGCCGCGCCGGCGCCCAGGTCGTGACGAGCCACGAGCTGGTCCACGTCGCCACGGACGCGGTCCGCCGGCCGGTCGAGCCGTGGCTGCTCGAGGGCTTCGCCGACTACGTCGCGCTGCGTGACACGCGGCTGCCCGACCGGGTCACGCTGGGCCGGGCCATCGAGGCGGCGCGGCGCGACGGGGTGCCGGAGACGCTGCCCACGGCCGCGGACTTCGACACGCGGGCCCAGGACCTGCAGGCGCGGTACGAGGAGGCGTGGCTGGCGTGTCGGATCATCGCCGAGCGGCTGGGGGAGCGGGGCCTGGTGGAGGTGTACGAGGCCGTCACGCGAGGCGCGGTCCTCAACCGGGTGCTGGACCGGGCCGGACTGGCCCCGGACGACCTGACCGCCACGTGGCGAGCTGAGTTGCGCCGGATGGTGGCCCGGAGGTGAGGCACGACAAAGAAGGCGACCGGGGAATCCGGTCGCCTTCTGAGTGACAGCAAGGTTGTGGCGCAGCTCAGCGCGAGTGTCACCACGGCCAGCTGAGCGTGCCCTGGAAGATACCGAAGACAGCCTCGCCGAGCAGGGCTACCGAGCCCATGATGATGGCGGCGATCAGGGCGACCATCAAGCCGTACTCGACGGCGGTGGCGCCCTGCTCGTCCGTGACTTCTCTTTCGTGCTTCACGGCCTCACCTTTCTGCAAAACCGACTCAGGCCGGCGTTGCGGAGCAACGCCGGCCTGAGACAGGGTGTGGCGTCAGTTGACCTCGGCGAGGACGGTCTGGAACGCGCCCAGGATCGCCTGGCCGAGAAGCGCGACGGTGGCGACGATGATGGCGGCGATCAGCGCGACCATCAGGCCGTACTCGACGGCGGTGGCGCCCTTCTCCTCGCGGTCGGCGAGCATGAAGAGCTGGAAGGCAACGAACTTCTCGAGCATTGGATTTCCCCTTTGGTGTCTGTGATGTGGGTCCTGTGCGAGCCCACGAGGACCCGTCACGGAGAACTCTGCCGGTTGTCGCTGCCGCACGAATCGGGTGATCGGCCGCGCCTCAGTAGTCCCTTGTGACTATGGGCTACCCACCCGCACGGCCCCAGCATCACCCGATCCGGTCACGTCAGAAACGCTGAGGGGAAGCGTGGTCGAGCATGCCGAGTCGCATGGCGGTGACGAGCGCTTGCGCCCGGTTGGCTGCACCGAGCTTCTGGTAGATGTGGGTGATGTGGGTCTTGGCCGTCGACTCGCTCATGTAGAGGCGGCCAGCGATCTCGCCCGTGCCCAGTCCGTCTGCGAGGAGGGCCAGGACCTCCTCCTCACGTCCGGAGAGCTTGGGCGGTGCGGGGTTGGTCGCGCGGCGCATCATCGCCCCGCTGAGTCCCGCACAGAGGAACGTGCGGGGTGCAACAGCGGCGTGCTTGGCTGCACTGACGACCTCGGTCGCCTTGCTGTCCTTGCCCACGAAGGCCGAGGCGCCGGCCTCCATCGCTGCGAAGATCTGGTCGTCACCCGCGTGCATCGTCAGCACGACCAATCCAGTGGAGTCGGACAGCGTCCGCACTGCCCGGACGATCTCGAGGCCGTGCCCGTCGGGCAGCTGGAGGTCGGTGACCACGACGTCCGGGGTGAGCGCTTGCCACGCGGCAACGCCGTCAGCCACGGAACCAGCCTGACCCACCACGGTCATGTCGGCGTCTCGCTCGAACGCCCGGGCGAGTCCCTGGCGGATCAGCTCGTGGTCATCAACCAGTAGCACGGTGGTGCCCATGGGCGGTGCCTCCTTCTCGGGTGGTGGTCGCAGGGGACCGCAGGCTGACGACTGTGCCGCCATCTCGTCGTGGACCGATCTCGAGCCGGGCGCCGACGCCCTCGGCCCGTTCACGCATGGTCTGCAGTCCCCAGTGGTGCTCGCGAGGGCCGGCGTTGCCGACTCCGTCGTCCTCGACATCGAGCTGCAGCGATGTCCCGTCCGACTCGAAGGTGAGCCACAGGTTCTCGGCGTTTGCGTGCTTCCTGACGTTGCCGATCGCCTCCTGGGCGACCCGCAGCACCTCTGTCGCAGTGCGCGGTGAGAGGGGTGGACCGGACTCAGCCAGGCTCAGGTGCACCCGCAGGCCACTTGCGAGGCTGACCGCACGTGCGTAGTCGGCGAGGGAGCTCGAGACGCGACCGTCGATGACCTCGTGTCGGAGGTCGAAGATGGAGAACCTGATCTCGGACACCAGCCGGGTGATCTCGTCCCGGAGCGCGGACGCCAGCTCCCGTGTCTGGTCGTGGTCGCTGATCGACTCGATCTCGTCCACGATGTAACCCATCGCGACGATCTCCTGTGCGACACCGTCGTGCATCTCGCGCGCGATCCGGTTCCGCTCCTCGGACGTGGCCAGCGCCCGGACGTCGTCGAAGAGCACCGCGGTGTCGAGTCGTACGGCGAAGTCGTCCGCCACCTCGCGGGCCCGGGCGTCGAGCTCATCGGTCCATCGGGGCACGCCGACCACCACGCAGTAGCCGAGCACCTGCCGTGCACCGCGGAGCGGGATGACCGCCGCGCCGGGGGTTCGTTCGGAGTCGGGCAGCTCGATCTCCCGTGCCAGACGCTCGACGTCGGCACCGGGGTTCAGCGCGCGCAGCGTCGTGTCCGGCTCGACGACGAAGACGGTCGAGCGGGCGCCACCCGTCGCGCGTCGCATGGCGTCCTCGAGCTCGGTGGCGAGGGAGGCACTGTCCAGCCCCAGGGTCCCCGACGTCGCCAGCTGGTGGATGCGCGCCATCAGGTGGTGGGCGGCCGCGTACGGCGCTTGGCGCGCGGCGAGATCGCGGGTGGAACGAGACTGCCAGCTCGCCAGCAGCCCGACCCCCAAGCCGATCGCCAGCCACGGTGCGCACGCCGCGGCACCCTCCAGGGCGTCCCCGTCGGGCTCGAGCGCGAAGGTGGCGGCGGCGGTCAGGGCGGACAGCAGGGTGACGTTGAGGGTGGTGACCAGACCGTGCCGAATGCCGGCCACCACGGGCGGAACGGCGAGATAGGCCACGGGGCTCGCGGTCGAGGACGTGCCGACGATGACGATGGTGACGGCGACGGCCTCGGCCACGGAGTGCCAGTGGGTGAGCCTGTTCCGGCTCGACAGCTCCAGCAGGGAGGAGGCCGCTGCCGCGATCGCGAGCACCAGCAGGAGCGGAAAGACCTCTCCCACTGTTCCACCGCTGATGGCATTGCCCGTCGCCAGCGCCAGTGCGAAGACCCGTACGGCAGTCGTCGTGCGCCACGTCCGGAGCTGAGGGCCGCCCGGTGGTTCGGTCGATGGGAGCGTCTGCACCGGGGGCCTAGCTGCCGAAGGCTTCCATCATCCCGATGGCCGCAGGGCCCATGACGATGATGAACAGGCACGGCAGGATGAACAGGACGAGCGGCACCATGATCTTCACCGGCACCTGCTGGGCCTTCTCCTCGGCTCGCTGGCGGCGCTTGGTGCGCATCTCCTGGCTCTGGACGCGCAGCACCCGGCCGATGGGGATGCCGAGACTGTCCGCCTGCACCATCGACGTGCAGAAGGACCGAAGGTCGTCCAGGGAGGACCGTTCGGCCATGCTGCGCATGGCTTGGACTCGGCCGACGCCGATCTGCATCTCCTGGAGCAGACGGCCGAACTCCTGTGCGAGGGGGCCTTCGGTGTTGCGGGCGACGCGTCCGACGGCTGAGTCGAAGCCGAGTCCGGCCTCGACAGAGACAGTGAGCAGGTCGAGCGCGTCGGGGAGGGACCTGCGCATCAGCGCCTCGCGCTTCTGGCCGGCGTTGTAGAGCAGGATGTTGGGCAGGAGGTAGCCGAACGCGCCGAGCGCGACCGTTGCGAGGACCACGCGGACGATGGGCCAATCGGTCGCCGAGATGTAGAGGAAGCCGAGCACGCCGAAGACGCCCAGCCCGAGCACCTTCAGCCCGAGGATGCGGTTGACGTCCCATCCCGCGGGATTGCCGGCGATGTCGAGTCGGTGCTGGATCTTCTTCGCAGTGTCGGCGCCCGCCACCTTGCGACCTATGCCCACGAAGCGATCGCCGAGGGGCGCGAGCACCCGCTCGCTGAAGGGCCGCTCGAGCTCCTCCTTGATGACGTCGGGCGCTGCGTCGAGGGCGTTGATGGCTGCAACGGAGCGCGCGACACCGCGGCGCTCGGACGTCGCCACGCCGATCAGGGAGAGAGCGAGCGTTCCGGCGAGGAACAGCAACCCGGCGCCGAGCATCAGCATCGGAGACATCATCTCAGACCTCCACCTTGGCCAGCTTTGCCATGAAGAAGCTCCCTACGCTCAGCAGAACCGTTGCCGCTGCAAGCATGGCCCATCCGATCCCCGTCGTGTAGAGCGGCTCCACGTACTTGCGGTTGGCCATGAGCATGTAGCCGAACATGCCCACCGGAAGGGCGCCGAGGATCCAGGCCGACATGCGTCCCTCCGCACTGAGTGCCTTGACCTGGCGGCGCAGGTACTCGCGCTCACGCAGCGTGTCGGACACGGTGTGCAGGATCTCCGCGAGGTTGCCGCCGACCTCGCGCTGGATGCGGATGGCCATGACGACCCACGTGAAGTCCTGGCTCTCCATCCGTTGACCGATGCCCTCCATCGCGTCCGTGATGTCGATGCCCAGGCGCTGCTCGATGAGGGCGCGCTTGAACTCGCCGGCGATGGGCTCGTTCCCCTCGCGCACCACGGTGTCAACGGCCTGCGGCAGCGAGAGTCCCGCCTGGAGGCCGCCTGCCATGAGCCCCAGGGACTGGGCGAGGTTGGCGTTGAACTTGTTGAGCCGCCTCTTGTGGCGGAACCTCAGGTAGATCCACGGCAGGACGGCTCCGAGGACCAGCCCGAGCACGGCCAGTGCGCCGCCGCCCATCAGGAAGCCGACGACCGCACCTCCGACGGCGACTCCGGCGTGGAGCAGCAACCACTCGGCAGCGGTGAGCGCAGAGCCGGCGCCGGTCAGTCGCTGTGAGATGCGCGTCTCGAGGTCGGCGGTCACCACCTTGTCCGCGACCGCGACAGCGGACCCCTTGATGTCGGTCCTGGCAGCTGAGCCGCGGTGCCCTCCCGACTTGCCGTCCTCGCCGAAGTAGTTGTCGAGGCGCCGCTCGGTGCTGGACCGCCCGTCGGTCGCGCCGACCAGGACCGTGACCAGGATGCCGCCCAGGCCCAGCGCGAGGGCGAGGGCGCCCATGAGCATGACAGGCCGGCTGATGAGGGCCTCGCCGGACTCGACGACGTCGAGCTGCGTCCCGTTGTCGGGGAGCGTCATCAGCGCCGAGTCGTTGTAGGTCTCACCCTGCGAGGTCACCGAGACGTCGACCGTGGCGTCCGCGGTGACGTCCGCAGGCGGCTCGAACGTGATCAGCAGCTGCTGCGAGAGCGCGTCGGCCTGCTGGGAGAAGACCGTGGCGAGAGCTGCCGGGTCGGCTGGGATGACCGCGCCCTGGGTCGCGTCCGCGAGCCCCGCGAGCTCGGCAGCGCGGTCGGCTGAGGCGAGTGAGACGACGTCGATCACCACACCGGCGTCGGCGGCCTGGCGGGACAGGACCTCCAGCGTGGTCGTGCTGCCGGTGTCGGCACCGTCGGAGAGCACCAGGATGGACCGGGACCCGTCCGTGCCCAGCGCCGCCATTCCGGCGTCGATGCCGTCGTAGACGCTGGTTCCGCGCTTGAGGCTGATCCCGGCGAGGGCGTCCTCGACCGCTGCATGGTCGGTGGTCGGGTCGATGGTGGTGGACACCTTGCCGGCGAACGCCACCAGGCCGATGCGCACGTCCTCCGGAGCCGCTGAGAGGTACGCGTCTACCGCGGCTCGGGCGGCGTCGAACTTGCCGCCGCGCTGCATGCTGTTGCTCGCGTCGAGCACGAGCATCGTCGAGCGATCGATGTCGCCGGCTGCCACGGCCTTCACAGTCGAGGCCACGGCCCGTCCCTCCACGGCCACCTCGACTGCGTCTGCGTCGACGTCGGGTCCACCAGGGAGGCGGTCGACCGAGAGCAGGAGGTCGACGGTGCCCTCGGTGACTGCGACGTGGTCGATCGTGATCTCGTCGGCGGCGTGGGACGGCAGAGGCGTCGCCAGCAGCAGGGCGACGCCCGCCGCCGCGCCGGCGGCGATCCTGCCGACGAGCGTGCTCATCGTCGTCCGCCGCTGGCGAAGATCGCCGGGTCCATGTGGACTCCGTGGTCCTGGAGGCGCTCGATGAAGCGGGGACGCAGGCCGGTGGAGACCAGCCCGCCCTTGAACTTGCCCATCTCGTCCACACCGGCGGCATAGTCGAAGAGGAAGACGTCCTGGGTGGTGATGATGTCGCCCTCCATCCCGACGATCTCGGTGATGGCGGTGATCCGGCGGGTGCCGTCCTTGAGACGGGACTGCTGGATGATCAGGTCGACGGCACTGGCCACCTGCTCGCGGATGGCGCGCACCGGGAGGTCCATGCCCGCCATCAGCACCATGGTCTCGAGACGCGCCAGTGCGTCTCGAGGCGTGTTGGCGTGAAGGGTCGAGATGGAGCCGTCGTGGCCGGTGTTCATGGCCTGGAGCATGTCGAGCGCGGCGGCATCACGGATCTCACCGACGACGACGCGGTCAGGGCGCATGCGCAGCGAGTTCTTGACCAGGTCGCGGATCGTCACCGCGCCCTTGCCCTCGATGTTGGGCGGGCGCGACTCGAGCCGCAGCACGTGGTCCTGGACGAGACGGAGCTCGGCAGCGTCCTCGATCGTGACGATGCGCTCGTCCTCGGGGATGAACGACGAGAGGACGTTCAGGGTCGTCGTCTTGCCTGCGCCCGTTCCTCCGGAGACGAGGATGTTGAGCCGACCCTTGACACATCCGGCGAGGAGGTCGGCCGACTGGCGGGTCAACGTGCCGAACCCGATCAGGTCGTCCACGGTGTAGGGGTCCTCGGAGAACTTGCGGATGGTGAGCTTGGATCCGTCGAGCGCGAGCGGGGGGATGATGGCGTTCACACGGCTGCCGTCAGGCAGGCGGGCGTCCACCATCGGGCTGGTCTCGTCGACACGTCGGCCGATCTTGCTCACGATCTTGTCGATGGTGCGCCGCAGGTGGGCCTCGTCGGTGAACGAGGTCTCGACCTTGACCAGCTTGCCGCTCCGCTCGACGAAGATGTCCTGGAAGGAGTTGACCATCACCTCGGACAGGCTCGGGTCGCGCAGCAGGGGCTCGATCGGCCCGTAGCCGAGGATGTCGTCTGCGATCTCCTGCGCGATCCGGGTGCGATCGGCTGAGGTCATCGGCATGTCGGTGTCGGCGAGCGTCGTCTGCAGTGCGAGCCGCACCTGCTGCTCGAGCTCCGACTGCGTCATGTTGGCGTCGTAGAGCTTCGGGCCGATCGACTCCACCAACCGGGCATGGACCACGCGCTTCAGGTCGCGGAAGGGGTCAGTGCCCTCCGGCGACTTCTGCTTGCGACGGGCCGCGAGGCTCGACGCAGAGGTGACCGCCGAGCCGGGTGCTTCGCCGGCGGGCGCGGCGCCGTTGGGCCGCTCCTGCTCGGTGGCAGTCGCGTTGGCGGCCCCGTTGGCGCTGTGACGCGTGGCGGCGGCGAGTCGGTCGCTGAGTCCCATGGTCAGCCCTTCCTGAGACGGAGCCGGCCGGCCTTGCGCGCGCCGGACTCCGAGGTTGCTGCGGAGGTCGAGGAATCGGTGAGCGTGGCGGCGAAGCGCACCAGGCCCTTGCTGTTCTGGTGCCCCGAGTAGGCACGCACCAAGGGCTCGCCCCGGTTGACGGCGTTGAGGACCTCGTTGGCCGACACGAGGGTCAGTGCGGCCTTGAGGCCCAGGGTGGACTCGTACTCGTCGACCGAGAGGCCGACCCGGCCGTCGGCGCGGTTGAGCACGAACCGCCACGAGTCCTTGCCGAAGTTCAGCAGGTCCAGCGTGTTGGTCGCCAGCTTGAGCCCCTTGAGCGCTGGGATGTCGAGGGTGCCGACGAGGACGATCGTGTCGCTGCGGTCGAGCGCGGTCAGCGCCTGGTCGTCGAAGACCCCGGACGTGTCGACCACGACGGCGTCGAAGCGGTACTTCAGCGCGTCGAGCAGCTTGCCGATGTCCTCGGCGGTCGCCTGTTCGGGACTGTCGAGACGGATCGGAGCCGCCACGATCGAGAGGTTGTCGGAGTACCTGGTCAGCACGGAGTCGACGGCACCGTCGTCGACGACGCCCTGGAAGCCGGCCAAGTCGTTGATCGTCCGGGTGGGGTTCAGTTGCAGCATGATGGCGACGTCGCCGCTGTTGACGTCGAGGTCGACCAGGCACACCTTGCTGCCCGCATCGGCCATCGCCACCGCGAGGTTGGTGGCGACCAGGCTCTTGCCGACGCCCCCCTTGGTCGAGAACACGGTGTGCAGGCGACCGACCGGCGCCTCGGCAGCGGCCTGGGCGGCGGCTGCCTCGGCGGCGATCTCGGCCTTCACAGCGTTGGCCGCGGCCTGGGCTTCGCCCATCAGGGTCTGGCCGATCGCGCTGGCCACGCTCCGGGCCCGCTGGACGGCGGTGGTGACGCCGGCCAGGTCGCGGGCACCGACGACCTCGCGCATGCCGCTGCGCAGGGCCAGGGCCAAGGCGTCGCTGTCGACCGTGTTGCGCAGCAGGATCACGCCGAGGTCCGGTCGCTGGACGCGTGCCCACTGGGCGAACTCCGCGGCGAAGTCGCCGGCGACGGAGGGCCCGATCACCACGGCGAACTCGTTGGGCGTCGCTTCGAGGTGGTCGCGCAGCGCGTCCATGTCGCGGAACGAGACCGAGCCGTGGAGCATCGCCTGCAGGATGCTCGCCTGCGCGACGTCGGGTTCGAGGATGGCGGTCACGGCCGCGCCCTGAAGATCTCGGGCATCACGCCGCCGAGGCCGATCCCGGGCTCGTCCTGCGTGTCCGTCTCATCGGTGAGCAGGCCGAAGGTGAGCTCGGTGGTGCGGTCGGCGTGGATCAGCTTCTCGGCTTCGGCCTGCGTGACGGCGATGGTCAGGATGGTGCGCGCCACCTCCTCGGTCGCGGTGTCACCGTCCTCGCTCCTCGTCGTGCGGGACGTGACGCTCGTGGTGCCCACGCCCACGACGGGGACGCGGGGGAGGACGACGCGCGTCCAGTCGCCCAGCTTGGTCTCCTGACCTTCCGCGTCGATCCGTACCGGGCCGACGGCGGTGGCGAAGATGGCCACCTCGTTGCCGGGGTTGACGAAGCCCGCCACGCGCTCCCAGTCCGTGAGCTCGACCGAGATCGCCATCTTGTCATCCGGGATCACGAGCGAGTCGGTGTCGCCCAACGTGCCGAACTTCTTGGCGATGAGCTGCTCGCCGGGATAGATCGGCCCCGTCGCGACGAGATCGGAGATCGAGCCGGTCGAGGAGAGGGCTCCGTCGACGACGTCGGTGCGTCGCACCTCCTTCGTGTCGAACTTGCCCGCCTCCTGCGCGGCCGAGACGGACTCGCCGGCCTCCAGCGCCTCGGTGGCGACGAGGACCTCGACGAGCTCCTGGCCCTCGGTGGCGCGTTCGTCGATGCCCTGGACGTAGAGCACGATCAGGGCCGTGCCGATCAGTGCGATCAGCACCGCAACGATGAGAAGAACGGAGCGGCGAGCCATGGGGGATCCTTCGGTCGGGAACCTGAGTTCGTGGTCACTCGGCCGGATGAGACCCTCCCGATCGGCGGAGCGCACATCCGCTTCCCGATCGCGGGAGGGTCCCGATGTCCGTCCCAGCGACCCGAATCTAGGGGCGCGCAATCGGGTCCGCGGGCTAAACCTCGCAAACCACCCGAACATGGCCCCGGAGTAGTCCGTTGTGACTACTCGGCCCCTGGTCAGGTACTAGCCCGAGCCTCCTCCGGACGGCCCAGTCCAGACGGCTCAACCGAGGTAGAGCGCCTCGATCTCATCGCGCGACTCACGCATGACGACGCGACGCTTCAGCTTCAGGCTGGGGGTGAGCTGCCCGCCCTCCTCGGTCCACTCGCCGGGCAGGATCGTGAACTTGCGGATGGCCTCAGCCTTGGACACCGCCTTGTTGGCCTCGTCGACGGCCTCCTGGACCGCGGCGACGAGGTCTGGGTCGTCGACCAGGCGGGCAAGGTCGTCGTCCTTGCCGTGCTGCTCGGCCCAGGCGGGGAAGGTCTCGCGGTCGATCGTGACGAGGGCGCCGATGAACGGCTGCCCGTCGCCGACGACGAGGCACTGGTCGACCAGCGAGTGGGCGCGCAGCCGGTCCTCGAGCACCGCCGGGGCGACGTTCTTGCCGCCCGCGGTCACGATGATCTCCTTCTTGCGACCGGTGATCCGCACGAAGCCCTCGTCGTCGACCTCGCCGACGTCGCCGGTGTGGAACCAGCCGTTGCGGTCCAGCGCCTCCGCCGTGGCCGTCTCGTTGCCCCAGTAGCCGGCGAACACCTGGCCGCCGCGGAAGAGGAGCTCGCCGTCGTCGGCCACCCGTACGCTCGTGCCGGGGATCGGCCGGCCGACCGTCCCGATCTTCTGCGCGTCCGGCAGGTTCACGCAGAGCGCGGCGGTCGTCTCGGTGAGGCCGTAGCCCTCCAGCACCGTGAGGCCGATGCCGCGGTAGAAGTGACCGAGGCGGTCGCCCAGCGGCGCGCCGCCGGAGACGGCGTACGTGCAGCTGCCGCCGAGCGCCTGGCGGAGCTTGCCGTAGACGAGGCGGTCGAACAGCGCGTGCTGCGCGCGCAGGCGGACGGGGACGCGCTTGCCGTCCAGCGCGCGCGACCAGGCGATCGCCGTGTCGGCGGCGCGGTCGAAGATGCGACCGCGCCCGTCGGCGGTCGCGCGCTGCGAGGCGGTGTTGAAGACCTTCTCGAAGACCCGGGGGACGGCCAGGATGAACGACGGCTTGAACTCGCCGAGGTCGGCGACGAGGTTCTTGATGTCGGCGCTGTGGCCCAGACGGGTGCGGCTCCTGACGGCGCCGATCTGGATGATCCGGGCGAAGACGTGGGCGAGGGGCAGGAAGAGGAGCGTGGAGGAGTCGTCGGCGTCGAAGAGCTCGTGCAGCTCGTCGACCGCGACGCCCAGCTCGAACATGAAGTTGCCGTGGGTGATCATGCAGCCCTTGGGCTTGCCCGTGGTCCCGCTCGTGTAGATCAGGGTGGCCAGGTCGAGGGGGGTGGCGCCGGTGCGGCGCTCCTCGAGCACCTCGTCGGAGATGTCGGAGCCGAGACGGCCGAGGACGTCGACCGCGTTGTCCTGGATCGACCAGACGTGCTGGAGCTCGCCGAGGTCGCCGGCCCGGCGGGCCTCGCGGACCCGCGCGAGGTGGTCGGGCCCCTCGGCCACCACGGCACGGGCGCCGGAGTCCTGGAGGATCCAGCCGATCTGCTCGGCGGAGGACGTCTCGTAGATCGGCACGGTCACGGCGCCGGCGAACCAGATGGCGTAGTCGAGGACCGTCCACTCGTAGCGGGTCTTCGACAGCAGGGCGACGCGGTCGCCGGGCTCGACCCCCGCGGCGACCAGGCCCTTCGCGGCGGCGCAGACCTCCACATGGAACTGCGCGGCCGTCACGTCGACCCAACCGTCGGACGTGGCCCGGCTGAAGACCGCGGTGTCCGCGTGGTCGCGCGCGTTGGCGACGACGTCGTCGGTGAGGTTCCCGGTCGTCGGGATCGAGATGGAGAGTGGCGTGGAGAACTCCCGCACGATGGAACCTCCTGAGGGTCGACGTGTGCGGTCCGCAGGCTATCCCGCGGGGCCGGCGGCCCAGCACGCCCGGTGCCGTGGGCTAGGCTCCGGCCATGGCCGAACAGACCTCTTCGTCGATCACGATCGACGCTCCTCCGGCCGACGTGATGGCCGTCATCGCGGACTTCGAGTCCTACCCCGAGTGGGCCAAGGGCGTGCAGACCGCCGAGGTCACCGCGGCGGGGACCGGCGACCGCGCCGAGCAGGTCTACTTCGCCCTCGATGTCTCCCCGATCAAGGACGAGTACACCCTCGCCTATGACTGGGACGGCGACCGCGAGGTCACCTGGACCCTGGTCGAGGGCAACATGCTCAAGGCCCTCGACGGCGCCTACACCCTGGTCGACCGCGGTGACGGCAGCACCGAGGTGACCTACCGACTGGCCCTCGACGTCAGCATCCCGCTGATCGGCATGCTCAAGCGCAAGGGCGAGAAGATCCTCATCGACACCGCGCTGAAGGGCCTTAAGAAGCGCGTCGAGTCGCTCTGACGCCCGGGTCCGGGATGCGGATCCTCCTGTTCACCGGCAAGGGCGGTGTCGGCAAGTCCACGCTGGCCGCCGCGACGGGCTGCGCGAGCGCGGCCGCCGGCCACCGGACCCTGGTGCTGTCCACCGATGCCGCCCACTCGCTGGCCGACGCGCTCGAGGTGGCCGCCACCACCGAGCCCAGTGAGGTCGCACCCAACCTCTGGGTGCAGCACGTCGATGCCCAGCACCGCTTCGAGCGCTCCTGGGCCGACATCCAGGGCTACCTGATGAGCGTCCTCGACGTCGCCGGGGTCGACCCGGTCGCCGCCGAGGAGCTCACCGTCATCCCCGGGGCCGAGGAGGTGCTGGCCCTCCTCGATGTGCGGGCACAGGCGAGGTCGGGGGAGTGGGACGTCCTCGTGGTCGACTGCGCGCCGACGGCCGAGACGCTGCGGCTGCTCGCGCTGCCCGAGGCCCTCGGGTGGTACATGACCCGCGTCCTGCCCGTCGAGCGTCGTGTCGTCAAGGCCCTCAAGCCGGTCCTCACCCGTGCGGCAGGGGTGCCGATGCCCGAGGACTCCGTCTTCGACGCGATCGAGCGGCTCCACACCGAGCTTGACGACGTACGTGCCGTGCTCACCGGGCCGGACACCTCCGTCCGCCTCGTCCTCACCCCCGAGTCGGTGGTGCTCGCCGAGGCGCGGCGTGCCTACACGTTCCTGAGCCTCTTCGGCTACCACGTCGACGCGGCCGTCGTGAACCGGGTCTTCCCCGACGGCGGCGCCGACGAGTGGCGCACGACGTGGGTCGCGGCCCAGCGCACGGTGCTCGAGGAAGCGGCCGACTCGTTCGCCGGGCTGGACCTCCGGACGTCGGTCTACCGCGCCGCCGAGCCGGTCGGGCGCGACGCGCTGCTGGACCTGGCGGCGGACCTCTACGACGGCTCCGACCCGCTCGCGAAGGGGTCCGGCACCGCGGGCATGTCCGTGCGTAGGACCGGGAGCAGCAGGATGCTGACGGTGCCCCTCCCGCTCGCCGAACAGGACGACGTACGTCTCGCGCGCAAGGGCGACGAGCTCGTGGTGTCCGTCGCGTCGTATCGTCGCCTCCTGACGCTGCCGTCCGGGCTGGCGCGCCACCGCGTGGTGGGCGCCAGGGTGCGGGACGGAGAGCTGCAGGTCCGGTTCGCCGAGCCGGACAACTCCACGACTGATACGCCGGAGGAAGCCCTGTGACCGACGCGGGTGACGCACACGAGGTCGGGTCGCTGGGCGAGGAGACCGCCAAGCTGCTCGGCGCCCTCTCCGGCTGGGCCCGTGAGCACGCCGGCGACGCCAGCGAGGGGCTGTCCGGGCTCGCCGCCCAGGCCGCAGCGTCGGCGCACGACCTCAACGAGCACCTCGCGACCGGGGCGGCCGAGTGCACGGTGTGCCCGGTCTGCCGGACCGTGCACGCCGTACGTCAGCTGAGCCCGGAGGTCACCGCGCACCTGACCTCGGCGATGGCCTCGCTGGCCCAGGCCGCGGCGGCAGTCATGGCGACGACGCACTCGGGCACGGCCCGGGCCGGCGACGTCGAGCACATCGACGTCGCCGACGACTGGCCGTCGGACGACTGAGGGCTCCTAGCCGCCGCCGGTGAGCCGCGTACGGCGGAGGCCGCCGTCGCACTCCGCACCGAGCGCGCACTCCGACTCGGCATTGGATCCGCTCGTGCGGGTCGAGATGTACTTCAGGATGAGGTAGTTGTTGCCGCTGCTGTCGTCGGGGTCCGACTCGGCCAGGAAGGGGTTGCCGGCGCACTTGCCCGTCGTGGAGTGCTTCCTCTCCTTCTTGCTGAAGTGGTAGCCGCACACGATCGCCGAGACCAGCTTGTAGACCGGGAACACGGTTCCCGTTCCTGAGCCCGACGTGGTGTCCTCGCTGCACTGCGGCGACACGCAGAACACCGGGAAGATGCTTTCCTTCTGCGTGTCGACCAGGTGCTCCCAGGCGTCCGCGATGTGGCCAGCGTCGAGGTTGCCCGGATCGCCGCTCATGCACGTCTCGGAGCCGATGGGTGCCGACGGGCACGCGTCCTCGAGCACGACCGTCAGCTGGCCGGGCGTGTCCACGTCCGACTGGCCGGGGATGACGGTGACGCGGTCTTCGCAGCCCTCGCGGATCTGGTCCTCCAGGGCGCCGGTGGAGCCAGTGCGCTCCTCGGGACAGTCCAGGGTCCACCAGTTGCCGGCGCTCTTGGGCTTGGGGCACTGGGGGGGAGACTTGGTGCCGTGGCCGGGGTAGAAGATCTGGACGAACTCGCCCGGCTCGGTGTCGCCGACCGCGGCTGAGCACAGCGCGAGGGGCCGCACGTTCTCGCCGGCGCCGGGCGCCACGTCGACCGTCGCCTCTGCGTCGCGCGAGGTCGTGATCTCGTCGTCGCCGTCGAAGACGGGGGCGAACACCGCATCGGTCGTGCCCTCGTTGGCGAACTCCACGAGCAGCACCTTGAGCTCGGGGTCGCACTTGACGTCGAAGTGTGTCTCGCTCCAGCTCTCGTCGGGGTAGTTCTCCTGAGCCCGCAACACTGCGGCGTCGTGTGCGGCTGTCCGCGCTGCAGTGCTGCCGGCAACGGACTCGCACGAGCCCGGGAACTGCGTGAGGGCCTGCGCTCCGGCCAGCGCACCAGCATCGGCAGCGCGCTGCAGGTTCCGGTTGGACACGAAGGCCGAGCCTGCATCGATCGTGAAGGCCGAGAGGCCGACGAGGAACAAGGCGAGGATGCCGACGAGAACGGCCGTGGCGCCGTTGTCGTCCCGCTCACGTGTGGTCATGAGTACTCGCATTGGAATGCCGCCTCGCTCTCGAGGTCGAAGGAGCCGGGCAGGACCGCGTCCGGGAAGACCCACGGGATCAGGACGTTGGTCGTCACCTCGCCGCGCACGATCAGGAGCTCGCCGAAGTCGCTGCCTTCGCAGGTCGCGCCGGCGCCGCCGGGGAACGTGATGTTCAGGGCCCCCGCCTGGTTGCGTGCCAGCGCGCCGTTGAACTCGGTGTCGGCGCGGGTCACGACGTCCACGCCCGAGTCGACGACGGCCGCTCGGGCGGCGGCACGGGTGGCGTTGTCGAGGCTCAGCTGCTGGGCGAAGATCACCCCGAAGTTCACGATGCCGCAGATGATGAACATGAGCGGGATCACGATGAAGGCGAACTCGACCGCGGCAGCACCCCGCTCGGTGCGACCGTTCGTACGTGTGCGCCAGCGCATGAGATCCCCTTTCCCCGAGATGTTCGCCTGTCACCGTAGGAGTCGGTGACCTCGGCTGTCGCTTCTTTGACGGCACTTTCGACCCTCCATGACGAAAGATGGCTCGTTGTGACTAGACCATTGGTCCGATCGGCCCATGTCTGCGTGCGTGCGCGAGGATTGCGCCCATGAGCGGGGGTACGAGCAGCGAGGCGGCGGGGAGCGTGGTCGTCGGCGTCGACATCGGCGGCACCAAGGTGCTGGCCGGGGTCGTCGATCCTGACGGACAGGTGGGGCGTACGGCCCGCCGGACCACTCCTGGCCGCAGGGTGGTGACCAGCCGCGTCGAGGACGCCTTGGTGGCTGCTGTGCGCGAGGCAGCGGACGGCCGGCCGCTCGCGGGCGTCGGGGTCGCAGCGGCGGGGTTCGTCGACTCGGCCGGCGAGCGGGTCATGTTCGCCCCGCACCTGCCATGGCAGGGACAACCTCTGCGTGACCTCCTCGCTGGCCGACTCGGCTGCCCGGTCGCGCTAGACAACGACGCCAACTGCTCGGCGCGCGCGGAGGGCCACCACGGTGCCGCGCGGGGGGCGGCCTCGGCGTTGATGATCACGATGGGCACCGGCATCGGCGGCGCCGTGCTGCTCGACGGTGTGGTGGTCCGCGGTGCCAACGGGATGGCAGGGGAGTTCGGGCACATGCAGGTCGTGCCGGACGGCCAGGCGTGCGAGTGCGGTCGCCGGGGCTGTTGGGAGCAGTACGCGTCAGGCAACGCCCTGGTCCGCGAGGCGCGCGCCCTCATGGCCGACTTGCCGTCGGTGCTCGTAGAGATGAGCGACGGTGCGCCCGAGCAGGTCACCGGGCCGATGGTCACCTCGGCCGCCGAGCAGGGCGACCTCGTGGCGCGACAGGCGTTCGCCACCGTGGGCGGTTGGCTCGGGGTCGGCACCGCCAACCTCGTCGCGGCGTTCGACCCGGCGGTCGTGGTCGTCGGGGGCGGCGTCTCGGCCGCGGGGGATCGGCTGCTCGACCCGGCCCGGGCCGCGCTGGAGCGGACCCTCGTCGGGGCCGAGCACCGGGTGGTGCCACCGCTGGTCGCCGCCGAGCTGGGACCGCAGGCCGGCATGGTGGGCGCCGCGCTCGTCGCCCGTTCGCTGGTCAGCTGATCGAGCAGAACGGCGTGTCCCCGCGAGGAACCGGCCGGAAGTGCAAGAGCTTGTACTCCCAGTAGGACAGGGGTTCGAGGCGGGTCTGACCAGCTTCAGGGCCGAACTCCACCTCGCTGCCGCCCACAGTGCCGATGACAGTGAGCGAGGGGTCGTCCTCGGCCATCCGACGCAGTGCGATCAGGGGTATGGCCAGGTCGTACGTGGTGGATTCGTCGAGGACCGGATCGTTCGACTCCACGATCGTGACCATGTCGTCCTGCCACGACGTCAGGTGGGTGGTGGGGAGGAACAGGTGGTTGCCGTGGGTGCCTTCGGTCTGCAGCCCCGAGAACATGGTGAAGACACCCGTGGTCCGCAGGCCCAGGTAGGGGCTGAGCGCCCAGACCAGTGCCAGGAGGAGGACGGGGACGTGGAACCACGGGACCCGTCCGATCGCCTGACGCTCACCGCCAGCGGGCCACGTCCACAGGGTCGCCAGGAGCAGGGCCAACAGGTAGATCTCAGCGGCGACGAACACCAGCGCAGCGGCGACCACAGGACTCGCATAGCCAGCGAATCCGAAGGTTGCGAAGGCCAGCGCCGCGGTGACGGGCGGCTTGCGGCGGGCGTCGCGGACGATCGCCGACTTCGCAGCCACCCGGCCGATCGTGTCGAGGATCCTGTCCACCTCGGCGGCAGACAGGAAGAGGACGAAGATCGCGAAGAGCGCGCTGGTGAAGTCGACCACTGAGAAGGCGGGACTGGCGCTGAGGACGAAGTGGAACAGCATCGCCACGCGGACCCAGTGACGCCGACTGTACGGAATCAGCAGAAGGAGGGGGACCGAGGTCTCGAGGGCGAGGCTCGCGAGCGGGAACACCAGCGTGTCCTGCAGAGCTCCCGCCAACCCGAAGCTCGCGCGTCCGGCGATGGCGTTGGCGCAGCTCGTCACCGGGTCCAGGAAGTGGGTGTTGTACTTGCTCAGCGCAGCGAACGCGTACGTGAGCAGCACGATCGTCCGCGCAGCAGGGAACGCTCTTTCGATGACCGGAAGTGCCGTCGAACGTCCGGCTGCCATATTGAGCAGGATGGCGATGTTCACGAACAGGATGAGTGCCCAGTGGTCGGGGCTTCCGGGCATCTCTGCCACGTAGTCAGCGACTTGGGCCAGGAGCATCGCGGCGAAGATGCGTCCCCCCGGTCGCAGCACGACCAGACAGGCGAGCCCGACCGTCGCGATGCTCCAGACGGAGCCCAGCGCGGATCCGTTCGCGGCGACGAGGTGGATGATGTGGGCGACCGCCCACATCCTCACGAAGAGCGCGGTCGCTCGGCGTGGAGAGTCCCTGTCCACGGCGGCTGTGGTCGCCTGGTCGACTTCGCTCGTCATAACCGTCCCGGTCCTCCAACGGCGCCCGCTCGTCGATCGCGCCGCAACGAGGTTAGTCAGAATGACAGGGATGCGTGGGCGAACGCTCAGGTCCGCCGGTAGTCCGCGACCAGCTCCAGCGCGAGCTGCTCGAGGAAGAGGCCCACGTCGGTGACGATGCCGCGCCCGAGGCTGGTCCCGCGGTCGGCGACCCGGGTGACCATGGCCGGGTTGATGTCCACGCACACGACGGGGACGGTGGCCGGCAGGATGTTGCTGGTGGCGACCGAGTAGAGCTGCGTGGCGAGCATCAGGCAGTAGCCGACGTCGCGGATCTCGGCACGCATCGCGCGCTGACCCTCGACCACGTCGGTGTGGACGTCGGGCAGCGGGCCCTCGTCGCGGACCGAGCCGACCAGCACGAAGCGGCTCCCGCAGGTGGCGAGCGCGTGCATCAGGCCCCTCGTCAGGACGCCCTGGGCAACCGCTGCCTCGATCGAGCCGGCCCGTCGGATCGTGTTGACCGCGCGGACCTGGTGCTCGTGACCGTGCTCGTGACCGTGGGGGGACACGTCGGCGGCGCGGTCCCTGCCGTAGAAGGCGGCCTCGATGTCGTAGGTCGCCAGCGCGTTGCCGGCGAACAGCACGTCGACCCACCCTGCCCGGACGAGCGCCACCATCGCGGGCGCGGCGCCGGCGTGGACCACGCCGGGGCCGGCGACCCAGAGCAGTCGCTTGCCGTCGGCGCGGGCCTGCCGCATGCCGTCGGCCACCTGGCGTACGAGCACTGCCTGCGGACGGTCCGGCACGGCCCCGCTGTCCCAGAGGTCGAGCGGGTCCGCAGCGGAGTCGGCGGTCGGCACCGAGACCCGTACGCCGGCCGCGCCGACGACGATCCGCATGCCGGCGCGCACGTCGGACAGGGGGACCGTACGGACCCGGGTCGCACCGGCGACGACGTCGACCACCAGGCCGCAGTCCATCTCGGGGTTCTCGACGTCGTGCCACCCGCCGTCGACGTGCACGTGCGTGGCGAGGTTGGTGGTGGCGTAGAAGTCCTCGGGCAGCACGCCGTCCACCTCGGCCGTGGCGAGGACCGCGTCACCCGCGGAGACCTGGTTGACCCCGCGTGTCTGGAGGCGCATGAGCAGCCGCTGGAGGGACGAGTCGTCGGCCGCCTCGACGGTGATCCGGGCACTGCTCGGGTCGTGCGCGTCGTGGCCGACGTCGAGCTGCTCGATGACGTAGTCGCCGCCGAAGTCGCGGATGTCGTCGAGGACACGCGACAGGATCCCGCTGTCCATCAAGTGCCCCGTGACCTCGACGGTCTCCTGTGGCCCCACCCCGACGACACTACGCCCGGGCCGGGTCTCGTGACAGGCGCGGCGCGGCTTCCTCGACCAGCGAAGGGCGGTGTCAGATGCGGGAGCCGTCGTCCCACGGATCGCGCGGCGACCGCGGCATCTCGCGGACCAGGTAGGCGAAGCCGCCGACGAACCAGCCGACGAGGGCCCAGCCGAGCAGGGGGGTGAAGTAGAGCGAGAACAGGCCGAGCACGAGCGCGAGGATCGGTGCCACGAACAGACCTGTCCACGCCAGGCCGCGCTGCCACGTGCGCGGGGTGGGGAACGGCGGGGCCGGGGGCGGGCGGAAGCGCTCGGCCTCGGCGATCGCCTGCTCGCGGCGCTCGACCGGGTCGTCGTCCTCGAGGTGGTCGGGCAGGTCGGTGGAGTCGGGCGCGTCGGCGTCCTGCTCCGCGGTCGCCGGTTCGTCGGCCGCGGGGGTGTCGTCGTCCAGCACCGGGCGCTCGCCGTAGTGCTCGACGATCTCGCGCCACGCCAGCTCGGTGCGGCTCTCGTCCTCCGGTCGGCTCACCCGGCCAACGGTAGCCGCCTGAGGTGAACAGGGGTTTCGAGACGGGCGCTGCGCGCCCTCCTCAACCAGCGGTGGGCCACCTACTGGTGCAGACTGTGCCCGTGAAGATCCCGTTCCGCGGCGCGCAGGCCGCGCCCCTCGATCCCACCCTGGTCGCCCCGATGTCGACGGCCGCGCAGCCCGAGCTCACCGGCGGGCGTCGCATCGGCGTCCTCGTGCAGCACGGGTTCACCGGCAACCCGGTGTCGATGCGCCCGTGGGCCGAGGACCTCGCGGCCCGCGGCTACGCCGTCGAGATGCCGCTGCTGCCCGGTCACGGCACCCGCTGGCAGGACCTCAACAAGGTCACCTGGGCCGACTGGGTGGCCACCGTCGAGGGTGCCCTCGAGAAGCTCACCGCCGAGAACGACGTGGTCGTGGCCGTCGGCCTCTCCATGGGTGGCGCGCTCTGCCTGCGGCTCGCGGCCGACCACGGCGAGGACCTCGCGGGCGTGGTGGTGGTCAATGCGGCCGTCGACACCCTGCGCAAGGACGTCAAGCTGCTGCCAGTGCTCAAGCACCTGGTGCCCGGCTTCCCCGGCATCGCCAACGACATCAAGAAGCCCGGGCAGGACGAGCACGGCTACCCGACGACGCCGCTGAAGGCGGCCGCGTCGATGTTCGCGGGCTATGCCGAGCTGCGCCGCGACCTGCCGAAGATCACCATCCCGGTGCTGTTCTTCCGCTCCGCGGAGGACCACGTCGTCGACATCTCCAGCTCGCGCGCGATCAACGCCAGCCTGTCCTCGAAGGACTTCGAGGAGCGCGTGCTCGAGGACAGCTACCACGTCGCCACGCTCGACAACGACGCCCCGCGGATCTTCGCGGAGTCCGCGGAGTTCATCGAGCGGGTCACCGCAGCCGGGCGGGGATAGGCTCGGCCCGTGCTCTATTGGTTCCTGAAGTGGATCGCCCTCGGGCCGGTGCTCCGCCTCGTCTTCCGGCCCAAGGCCTACGGTGTCGACCACGTGCCGGAGGAGGGTCCCGCGATCCTCGCGAGCAACCACCTCTCCTACGCCGACTGGCTCTTCATGCCGCTCACCCTCAACCGGCGGGTCACCTTCGTCGCCAAGGCGGAGTACTTCACCACGCCGGGCATCAAGGGGTGGTTCCAGAAGAAGTTCTTCACCGGCGCCGGCCAGGTGCCGATCGACCGCTCGGGCGCCAACGCCGCCGAGGGTGCGATGAGGTCGGCGATGAAGATCCTCGCCCAGGGGGACCTGTTCGGGATCTACCCCGAGGGCACCCGCTCGCACGACGGCAGGCTCTACCGCGGCAAGACCGGCGTCGCGCGCCTCGCGCTCGAGACCGGCGCCCCGGTCATCCCGTGCGCGGTCGTCGGCACCGACGTCGTGGCGCCCACCGGCAAGGTCTACGGCACCTGGACGCGGCCGGTCGTACGCTTCGGCAAGCCGCTCGACTTCTCGCGATACGCCGGCATGGAGAACGACCGCTACATCCTCCGCTCGATCACCGACGAGATCATGTACGAGATCATGCGCCTCTCCGGCCAGGAGTACGTCGACCTCTACGCCAGCAAGGCCAAGGAGCTCGACAAGGAGAAGGCCAGGCAGGCCGAGCGTGACAAGGCCGAGCGCCACAAGGCCGAAGGCGACAAGGCCGCGGACGGGCCGGAGCAGAAGGCGTCCTGAACGCCCACCCTCTGGCGCCCGGACCGCGCGCCGACTCCGCGCTCGCCGTCGAGGACCGCCTCTACTCCGCGCTCGCCATCGTCCGGGTGGTCGTCACGATCAACATGGTGGGTCTCAACGCCTATCGCCGGGACAACTTCGAGCACCCCACCGTCGGCCTGCTCGTCGTCGTGGCCCTCGCCGTCTGGACGGCCGCGGCGACCTGGCTCTACCGCGACCGGGCGCGGCGCACCCCCGTGCTGCTGGTGGCCGACCTCGCGGTGGTGCTCGCGGCCCTGGCGGTCACGCCGTGGGTGAAGTCGCCCGACTTCAACGCGACCGTCCCCGGGTTCTACGTGATGGGTGCCTTCTTCGCCTGGGCCATCCACTGGCACTGGCGCGGAGGCCTGGTCGCCTCCGTGCTGATCGCGACGTTCGACCTGCTGCCGCGCTCGGAGGTCGACCAGGCCAACTACGGCAACACGTTCCTCATCCTCATCGGCGGACCGGTCGTCGGCTTCCTGTGCGAGTCGCTGCAGCGGATGGCGCGCGAGCGTGACGCTGCCGAGCGCGCAGCGGCCGCAGCGGACGAACGTACGCGCCTGGCCCGCGCGGTCCACGACGGCGTGCTCCAGGTGCTGGCGATGGTGCAGCGCCAGGGTTCAGCGGCCGGAGGCGAGTGGGCCGAGCTCGGCCGCCTCGCGGGCGAGCAGGAGCGCGGCCTGCGCTCGCTGATCCGGCAGCAGGACACGGTGCCGACGGAGTCCGGGGGACTGGTCGACCTGACCGGTGCCCTGGAGGCGATGGCCACCGCCCACCCCGTACGCGTCGAGGTCGCGACGCCCGGCGGCGCCGTGCTCGTCGGTGAGCACCTCGCGACCGAGACCATCGCCGCGGTCCGGGCCTGCCTGGACAACGTGCTGGCCCACGCCGGGCCGGATGCCGCCGCGTGGGTGCTCGCCCAGGCCGGTCCCGACGCGGTCACGATCTCGGTGCGCGACGACGGCCCCGGCATCCCCGCCGGCCGGCTCGACGCCGCCGCGTCCGAGGGGAGGCTCGGTGTCGCCTCCTCGATCCGTGGTCGCATCGAGGAGCTGGGCGGCACCGCCGCTGTCGAGAGCGGCGAGTGGGGGACCGAGTGGGACCTCACGGTGCCGTTAGCGTGACCCGGTGACGATCCACAGCAGCCACCCGTTCCCCACCCCCGACGACCCCGTACGCCGCCTGCGCGGACGGCTCGGCGGCGCGGTCTCGCTGTGGACGGCCGGGTCGGCCGACGACCCGACCGGACCGTCGGGGCTCACGGTGTCGTCGCTGCTGGTCGCCGGCGGCGAGCCGGGCCGGGTCCTCGGGCTCCTCGACCCGGACGCCGACCTCACCGAGGCGCTGCTCGAGACCCGCCGCGGCGTCGTGCAGCTGCTGTCGTGGGGGCACCGCGACCTCGCCGACGCCTTCGCGGGGACCACCCCGGCCCCGGGCGGTCCGTGGCGTCTCGCCGACTGGGTGTCCACGGAGCACGGACCGCGGCTGGCGGAGGCCGCCGCGTGGGCCCTGGTCAGCGTCGAGTCGGACGTGGAGGTGGGCTGGTCGCGGCTGGTGACCTGCACCCTGGACGAGGTGGTCGTCGGCGACGATCCCGAGCCCCTGGTGCACCGGCGCGGACGCTACTCCACCCCGACGGGTGGAGGGGTCTAGTCTTCCCCCATCTCTTGGGAGGGGGTGCAGGGCCATGGTCAGGGTGATGGTGGTCGACGACCATCCGATGTGGCGCGACGCGGTCGAGCGCGACCTGCAGGCGGCCGGTCACGACGTCGTCGCGGTGGCGTCCAACGGGCGCGAGGCGATGGCACGGTTCCCCGCGGCGGCGCCGCAGGTCGTCGTGCTGGACCTCCAGCTGCCCGACCGCAGCGGGGTGCAGGTGACGAGCATGATGCTCGAGCACGACCCGACGGCCCGGGTGCTGATCCTCTCGGCCAGCGGCGAGCAGGCCGACGTGCTCGAGGCGATCAAGGCCGGAGCCACGGGCTACCTGGTCAAGTCGGCCTCCAGCGCCGAGCTCATCGACGCGGTCACCCGCGTCGCCGACGGTGACACGGTCTTCACGCCGGGCCTCGCCGGCCTCGTCCTGGGCGAGTTCCGTCGCATCGCCGACGGCCCCGCCGACGACCCGCGCGACCAGCTCACCGAGCGCGAGACCGAGATCCTCAAGATGGTCGCGACCGGCATGAGCTACAAGCAGATCGCGGCCCGCTTGGTGCTCTCGCACCGCACCGTGCAGAACCACGTCCAGAACACGCTGCGCAAGCTCCAGATGAACAACCGCGTCCAGCTGACCCGCTGGGCGATCGAGCACGGCCTCGACGAGGACCCCGCCTGACCGGCACGCGCCGGTCAGCCGAGGTTGAGCTGCGCCAGGACGCGGTCGTCGACCCGGTCGCCGCTGAGGTCGACCTGCCACTGGCCGTCCCCGCTGTCGCGCCCGCACGGCTCCGGCGACTCGTCGGACTGGCTGCTGCACGCGAGCGAGAGCACCTCGGGCCCGTGCACCACGCGCGTCTCGCGCTCGACCTTCGGTGCGTACGCCGTGTCGAGCGCCGTGGCCAGGGCGAGCGCCCGCCCCGCCACGGAGTCGCTGACCTGGACGACGCCCTCCAGCCGGTAGGCCACGAGGACGGTCGTGGACTCCTCGAAGGTGTACGTCGCGCCCGCCGCGGTGACCCGGTCGGGGCCGGCGGCGACGACGCCGTCGGCGACGACCTCGACCTGGTCGGCCGACACGTCATCGGCACCCGGGAGGTCCGGGAGCTCCAGGCCGAGCGCGGTCAGGGGCTCACGGGCGCGGATCCACTGGCGTACGACGAGGTCGCCGGCGGGCAGCACCCGCGTGTCGACGTACGCCTCGGCCGGCGCCAGTGCCCGCGGCGGGTCCGCCGGACCGCCCGCCCCGGGGTCAGCCGGGTCGTCGCGGAGTCCGGCCAGGAGGGCGTACGCGAGCACGCCGATGCCCACCAGCCACGCGACGGCGATGAGGACGACCTTGTCCCGGCGCTCGCGCGGCCCCGCGGGCTCCGGCCCCGGCTTCGGCATCGGCTTCGGCTTTGGCTCCCGGGGCGCGGCGACGGGGGGTGCGAGGGGCGGCGCCGGCTCGGGGAGTAGGTCCGCCTCCGGGGGCAGCGACTCCAGCTCCGGAGCGACCCGCGGGGTGGGCAGCTGCACCGGCGGCAGCACCGTGGGCAGGCGCCGCTGGTAGGGCTTCTTGGGGCTCACCGCTCCTCCGGACGTCCGAGCGGGACCGCCGTCACGACGGCGAGGTTCTGGTAGCCGCCGCGGAAGGCGACGTAGGGCGGGGCGCAGGTCACGAGCGTGAGCCGAGCCGGACCGGCCGCGTCGAAGAGCCACGAGTCGTCGACCAGGCTGCCCTGCGGCACGAGGCGGCGCGAGCGGACCCCGAAGGACTGACGCAGCCCCGCGGACTCCAGGAGCAGCCGGTCCCCGCGGTCGACCTCGAGCAGCTCGGCGAACGGACCCAGCCCCTGGGTGCGGGAGTCGACGTGCGCGGCGACCAGGACGGATCCGAACGGGTCTCCCAGCCGCGCCCCGCCCTCCCACCAGCCCGCGACGGCGACATCGGCCGGGACGTCGAGGAGCCCGGCCCGGGTGGTGCCGACGGCGCTGATGGCCACGGTCAGCCCGCTGGGCAGCGTCAGGCTCCGCGGCGGCTGTGCCTGCGCGACGGAGGGCGCACGCCGCGCCGGCGCGACCGGGGTCGCGCCGGCCGTGCCCGACGAGCTCTCGGCCGGCACCGGTGCGGGGGCAGCGCCCGACCCGGGCGACTCCGTCGGGGCGTCGGCGCAGCCTCCGAGGACGGCGAGCATCGCGGCAGCCACGGCGACTCCCGGCGCCCGGCCCGGACTCATCCCACCCGACGGCGTGCCGCGGTGTGGAGCCGGGCGATCGCGCCGATCCCGGCCACCACGGCTGCGAGGGCGAGCAGGCCGAGGAACACGGGCTCGCGCTGCTCGTCACCGCCGAAGGTGGTGACCGACGCGGAGGCCAGGCCGGCCGACCCGGTGTCGATCCGCTCCGGCGTGACGCTGCCGTCGGCACCGAGCGGCGAGGTGTGGGCGATGACGTTCATCGACCCGTCGCGCGGGTTGCCGTACGCATAGATCATCGACAGCGTGCTCGCCTCGAGGGTGACGTCGAGGGGGCCGAGGATCGGGTCCTCGGTGGTGCCGGACGGCAGCAGCGCCACCTCGATGGTCCCCTCCGGGACGTCGGCGTCGGCGTACTCGCCGTTGGCGATGTTCGTGAAGACCGTCTGGCCGTCGACCTGGACGTCGGCCGGTGCAACAGTCGCCGTGTGGGCCAGCAGCACGCGCGCCTTGCCGGGACCGATCGGCCCGTCGGGAGCGGCGTACGAGTGGACCACCGGGTCGCCGTCGACCTCGGCCGGCAGGTGCAGCACCACGTCGCTGGCCGCGCCCGCCCGTACGTCGAGTGTGGTGTCCACCTCCAGGCCGTCGCCGGTGAAGCCGATGTCGTGGGAGCCGGGCGACAGCTCGAAGGGGCCGAGCACGTCACCGACCCCGGAGCCGCCGGCGACCTCGCTGCCGTCGATGGACACGTCGACGATCGCGCCGGGCACGGCTTGGATGACGGTGACCCGGGCGGGCCGTGGGGCCTCCGACCCAGAGCTCGCCTGCGAGCTGGCGGTGCTCAGGCCGAGCACCGCGAGCAGCGCGGCCAGGCATGAGAGAACGAGTCGACGCATCTGCCTTCACCCCCCGCAAGTCGCCCTCTGGCACGGGGGCTGGCTCCACCAGAACAACCGGGGCGTGGGTGGCTCAACCCCGATATCGGGTACGCCCGGTGGGGCCGTACCCAGGCGGGGGTAGGTTGCCTCGGCATGGGGATCCTGTGGCGGGTGGCCACCGCCGTGGACGCCGCCGGGCTGCGCGACCTGGAGCGCGCTGCGAGCCGGGCGGGGCTCGCCCACGTGTTCGGCGAGCTGCCCTACCCGGACGACGACGTGCTCGCCCGGTGGGCGCTGCTGCTCGACGACCCGGAGGTCGTGGTCGAGGTGGTCGAGGACGGGCTCGGCCTCGTCGCGCTGGTGGCCCACGACGGTGCCACCCTTCGCCACCTCGCCGTCCGCCCCGACCACTGGGGCGCCGGGCTGGGGCGCGAGGCCTTCGCCCGCGCGGAGGCCGCGGGGGCGCGACGGCTGTGGGTGCTGGAGGCCAACGGGCGCGCGCGGCGGCTCTACGAGTCGCTGGGCTGGCGGCCGAGCGGCACCACCCAGGAGTGCCCGTGGCGCCCGTACCCGACCGAGCTCGAGTACGCGGCTCCCTAGGATCAGGGCATGCCCGACTCGAGGCCCGACCCGTTGCTGGAGATCGCCGACGACCTCTACGCGCTCCCGTTGGAGGACTTCACGCCGGCGCGCGACGCGCTGGCCAAGGAGCACAAGGCCGACAAGGAGCTCGCCGCCGCGATCAAGGGGCTGCGCAAGGCGTCGCTCGCGGCGTGGGTGGTGAACCTCCTCGTGCGGCGCGACCCCGACCAGGTCGACCAGGTGCTCGCCGTCGGCGAGGCGCTGCGCGACGCGCAGGAGAACCTCGACGCCACGCAGCTGCGCGAGTTCACCAAGCAGCGGCGCCAGCTGACCGCGTCGGTGACGACCGCCGCCCGGCGGATGGCCCGCGAGGAGGGCGTACGCACCACGCAGTCGGTCGCCGACCAGGTCGAGGCCACGCTCACGGCCGCGATGCTCGAGCCCGACGCGGCGCGGGCGGTGCGCAGCGGGCTGCTCGTGACGTCGCTGAGCGCAACCGGGCTCGGCGACCTCGACCTCACCGGCGCCGTCGCCGCACCGGAGGCGCTCGGCTTCACCGCGCGCGCCCGTCCGGTGGCGGCGCCCGACCCGACACAGCGACCCCAGCTCCACGTCGTGCCCGACCCGGACGCCGACCTCAAGGCGAGGAAGGCGGCCGACGAGCGGCTCGCCGAGGCCAGGGCGGTGCTCAAGGAGGCGGAGAAGGAGCACCGGGCGGCACGCCGGTCCGTCGAGAAGCTCCAGGCGCGGACGCTCCAGCTCCAGTCCGAGCTCGACGAGCTCCGCAGCCGGGTCGCCGCCCAGGAGGACGCGCTCGAGGAGGTCGACGACGAGCTCG
This sequence comes from Nocardioides eburneiflavus, assembly GCF_004785795.1. Classification (NCBI taxonomy): domain Bacteria; kingdom Bacillati; phylum Actinomycetota; class Actinomycetes; order Propionibacteriales; family Nocardioidaceae; genus Nocardioides; species Nocardioides eburneiflavus. The sequence continues at coordinate 4,474,019 of NZ_SRRO01000001.1, read as the reverse complement.
GGGAGGCCGAGGCCGCGCGGACCGAGGCAGAGGAGGCCGTCGACGAGGCGAAGGCCGAGGTCGAGGCCGCGCGCGAGGCCCGGGACGGGCTCTAGTCCGCCCAGCCCTTCGAGCGCTCGACCGCCTTGCTCCAGAGGGCGTACGCCGCGTCGAGGGCCGCGCGGTCGCCCGCCGGCTCGAACCGGCGGTCCAGCGCCCAGGTGTCGCGCAGGTCGTCGGTGGAGGACCACGCGCCGGTGCCGAGGCCGGCCAGGAACGCGGCCCCGAGCGCGGTCGTCTCGACGATCTCGGGCCGCTCGACCGCGCGCCCGACCTGGTCGGCCTGGAACTGGCAGAGCAGGTCGTTGGCCGCGGCCCCGCCGTCCACGCGCAGCGTGGTGAGCTCGGGCAGGGTCTCGAGCACGTCGCGGACCTCGAACGCGATGGCCTCCAGCGTGGCGCGTACGAGGTGGGCGCGGGTGGTGCCGCGGGTGATGCCGATGATCGTGCCGCGCGCGTGGGGGTCCCAGTGCGGGGCGCCGAGGCCGGTCAGCGCCGGCACGAAGACGACGCCGTCGGTGTCCTCGACGGTCGCAGCGATGGCGGCGGTCTCGGCGGCGTTGCCGACGATCTGGAGCCCGTCGCGCAGCCACTGGACGGCGGCGCCGGTCACGAAGATCGCACCCTCGAGGGCGTAGGTCATCTCACCGTCGGGGGAGCGCCACGCGGCGGTCGAGAGCAGCCCGGCGTCGCTGCGCACGACCCGGCCGCCGGTGTTGGTGAGGATGAAGGAGCCGGTGCCGTAGGTGCACTTGGACTCGCCCTCCTCGAAGCAGGTCTGCCCGAACAGAGCGGACTGCTGGTCGCCCGCGATGCCGGCGATCGGCAGGGAGAGGCCGGCGAACGACGTCGGGTCGGAGACGGCGACCTCGCCCCAGTTGGGCACGAGGTCGGGCAGCGCGTCGCGCGGCACGCCGAAGAGCCCGCACAGCTCGTCGGACCAGTCGCCGGCCTCGAGGTCGAAGAGCAGGGTGCGGCAGGCGTTGGAGACGTCGGTGACGTGCCAGGTGCCGCGGGTCATCCGGGCGATGAGGTAGGAGTCGACGGTGCCCACGGCGTACCGGCCGGACTCGACCAGCGCCCAGGTGTGGGGCTCGTTCTCGGCCAGCCAGGTGAGCTTGGTGCCGGAGAAGTAGGGGTCGAGCCGCAGTCCGGTCAGCTCGGCGACGCGCTCCTCGTGGCCGTCCGCGCGCAGCCGGTCGCAGATGTCGGCCGTACGCCGGTCCTGCCACACGATGGCGCGACGCGGGGAGCCGAGCGTCTCGCGGTCCCACAGCACCACCGTCTCGCGCTGGTTGGTGATCCCGACCGCGGTGAGCTCGCCGGCGTCCACCTTGGTGAGCACCTCGCGGGTCGCCTCGAGCGTGGCCTGCCAGATCTCCTCGGCGGAGTGCTCCACCCATCCCGGCTGCGGGAAGTGCTGGCGGAACTCCTGGTAGCCCTTGGCCTCGATGCGGCCGTCGGGCGTGACCACGACCGCCGTCACGCCGGTCGTGCCGGCGTCGATCGCGAGGATGCTCATGCCGTTCCCTCCTGCCCCTCCTGCTCGCCCCGGATGATCGCGAGGATCCGGCGGTCGATCCACGGAGGTCGCACCCCCGGGCCGACCCGCATCTCGTAGTTCTCCGACCCCACCCACTCCCGGAAGCTGTCCTTGCCCTCGGCCTTGGCGAGCGACTCGAGCTCGATCATCAGCGCGTCGCCGACCGGCACCTGCTCCTCCGGCGTCGACGCCGTCAGGTAGAGCTCGTTGAGGTCGACGAGCCGGGCCAGCTCGGCGACGGGGTCGGTGTGGTCGTCGACGCGGAGGTCGACCGCGACGTCGTCGTTGCCGCCGTAGCCCGCTCCGTCGCGTACGACGAGCAGGGCCGCGCTCTGCCGGCCCCGGCTGTCGCCGCCGGCCTCGTCGCCAGCGGCGAGGGCGGCCAGGAGGCGGCGCTCCAACGACAGGGCGTCACCGCCCTGCCAGGCCCGCTCCATGGCCTCGACGACCTCGGGGCCGGTGAGGATGTTGCCCTGGATCGCGTAGCCGCCGCGGTCGCCGCTGCGGCCGGTGACCCCGCCCGCCCAGGCGAAGCACTCGGACCCCGTCCAGGTCGCGGCGTTGCCGTCGGAGTCGACGATCCCGGCCTGCCGGTGCTCGCGGCCCTCGTCCTCCTCGACCAGACGGTCGAGCGCGACCTGCGCGGTCGCGCCCTCGTCGAGGTGGGCCAGCCCGAGGTACTTCCAGGCGGTGTTGGCGTCGGCCTGGGTGGCGACCGCCCCCACCCCGGCCGCGGCCGCCGGCACGGCCGACCCGACGGCCAGGAACTTGGAGGCGACGGCGACCCCCCACGAATCGCCGTCGTCGGACCGGGCCACGATCGAGAAGGTCATGGCGGAAACATAGCCGGGGCCGGTGATGTCGGCCCGTGGTCCTAGTCTGGGCCGGTGCTGAGCCGCCTCGGATTCCCCCGCGTGGGCGAGCATCGCAGGTTCGTCGCGGCGATCGTGGCCGACACCGTCGGCAGCGGGTTGTTCATGCCGATCACGCTGCTCTACTTCCTCGCGATGACCGACCTGTCGCTGGTGCAGATCGGCACCGCCCTGTCGCTGTCAGCCGTGCTGACCATGCCGGGCGCCTTCGTCATCGGCAGTCTCGTCGACCGGTTCGGCCCGCGGAGGATGATGCTCGCGGGCAACCTCGTCCAGGCGGTCGGGATGGTCGCCTACCTGTGGGCCGACGCGCTGCTCGCCGTCGCGCTGTGGACCGCGCTGCTCAACATCGGCCGGCAGGCGTTCTGGGGCTCCTTCGGCAACGTGGTCACGGCGATCTCGGCGCCGGGGGAGCGCGAGGTGTGGTTCGGCTTCCTCCAGGCGGTGCGCAACCTCGGCTACTCCGTCGGGGGCGTGCTCGCGGGCATGGCGCTCCAGATCGGCACCGACCTCGCCTACGAGACGGTCGTGGTCGTCAACGCGGTGACCTTCGTCGTCGCCTTCGTGCTGCTGCTCGACGTGCCCGACCACCGGGCCGCGCACCCCGACGACGCCCCCGTCGAGGGCTGGGGCGTCGTCCTGCGCGACCGGGCCTACCTGCGCCTGGTGGTCGGCCAGTTCGGCTTCGTCGCCGGGATGATGGTGCTCAACTTCGCGCTGCCGGTCTACGTCGCCGAGACCATCGACCTGCCCGGGTGGGTGGTGGGGGCGATCTTCACCCTCAACACCGCGATGGTGGGGCTCGGCCAGGGCCTGGTCGTACGCCGGATGACCGGTCACGTCCGGGCGCGGATGATGGGCCTCGCCCAGGTCGTCTTCGTCGTCAGCTATGCCCTCTTCGTGCTGGCGGGGTGGCTGCCGGTCTGGCTGGCCGTCGCGGTCATGCTGGTCGGCGCTGCCGTCTACACCTTCGGCGAGCTCACCGGCGGGCCGGTCTTCAGCGCCACCGCGGCCGAGGCCGCGCCCGACCACCTCCGCGGCCGCTACCTCGGGCTGTTCCAGCTCAGCTGGGGCATCGGGGGAGCGGTCACGCCGGTGGCGTTCACGTGGCTGCTCGCCCACGGGGAGACGACCCTGTGGTGGGTGCTCGCGCTGGTCGCGGTGGCCAGCGGGGCGTACCTCCAGCGGCTGCCGCGGGTGCTGCCCGCAGCCGGGCTGCGGGTGACGGACCGGTCCGGGCAGGAGCCCGCTCCGGAGGCCGCCTGAGTGGTTGCCGGCCTCAGGCCTGGCCGATGCCCTCCAGCAGCTCGGTGAACCAGGCCTGGCTGTCGTCGAACGGCTTGTGGCCGGCGATCCGCTCGAACTCGATCGCGCGGAGCTCGTCGCCGCGGTCCTCGTCGTGGCCGATCACGCCCGGGCGGCCCTCGAGGGCCGAGGCGACGGCGAGCTCGGCCATCTCCTTGATGAGGGCGAGGTCGGTGTCGTTGGCCGGGGCCGAGCGGGAGAAGTAGCCCGACTTCTGCACCATCTTCTTCTCCGCGCCGATCGCCTCGGAGAACCGGTCGGCGAAGTAGCGGCCCGGGTTGATGGTGTCGATCTTGACGTGCCCGAACGGGTCGCGGCCCACTTCCTCACCGGCAGCCTCGAGGTCGGCGACGATGTCGTCGATGCCGGCGCCCTCGGCCAGGAAGATGTTGACGCACCCGATCTCGTCCATCACCGCGCGCAGCCGGGTCGCCTCGGCGGCGAGGTCGATGGCCCGCTCGGGGACGTACACCGCGTGGATGGCCCACGTGCGTCCGTCGAGGCCGATCCCGGGCAGCCACTCCTGCTCCGCGTGCCAGGCCATGTAGTCGCGGGCGGCCGCGGCGGTGAGCCAGCCGCTGGCGCGCCCCATCACCTCGTGGACGATCAGCATCCGCGGGTTGGAGCCGTGCTCGGCGAGCACGTTCTGGGCGAAGCGCGAGGCCTGCTCAGCGGCGGTCTGGGCCCCGAGGCTCTGCCGGATCGGGACGATGTCGTTGTCGATGGTCTTCGGCAGGCCGACGACGGTCAGCTCGGAGCCCTGGGTCGCGAGGTACGCCGCGAGGTCGGCCGCGGCAGTGTTGGTGTCGTCGCCGCCGATGGTGTGCAGCACGTCCACGCCGTCGGCCTGCAGGCGCGCGGCGGCCACCTCGAGCGCGGTCTGGTCCGCACCGATCAGGCCGCGCTTGCGGCAGTCCGCGTCGTTGGTCAGCTTGACCCGGCTGTTGCCGATCGGGCTCCCGCCGTAGCGGTGCAGCAGGGCCGCGCCGGCCCGCTCCTCGGCGCCGATGGCGACGCTGTTGCCGGTCAGCAGGCCGTGGTAGCCGTGCCGGTAGGCGATCAGCTCGATGTCGGGATCGGTGGCGTCGTAGGTCTCGATCAGGGCGCCCACGGCGGAGGAGAGGCAGGGGGCGTACCCGCCCGCGGTCAGGAGGGCTACACGCTTCGGCATGGGCAGCAGGGTAGTTGGAACGTTCTAAGCCCGAAAGGGTGTTCCGCGCCGCCGCCGACACGCCCCCTGAGGGCGGGCGGTGGTTGCCTCGCCCGTCCAGCGGGGCCATTGTGAGGCGAGGCGGTGCGGTGCACGGAACGACGACGGGAGTCTCGATGAGCGCGACAGAAGCCACGCAGAAGGACGTCAACGGACCGGAGCCGGAGCTGAGGCGCGTCATCGGCCCCAAGCTGCTCCTGCTGTTCATCGTGGGAGACATCCTCGGCACGGGCGTCTACGCGCTCACCGGGAGCGTGGCCGGGGAGGTGGGCGGAGCCGCATGGGCGCCGTTCCTGGTGGCGTTCGCGGTCGCCACGATCACGGCCTTCTCCTACTTGGAGCTCGTCACGCGATACCCGCAGGCGGCCGGAGCCGCGCTCTACACGCACAAGGCCTTCGGCATCCACTTCGTCACCTTCCTCGTCGCCTTCACCGTCATGTGCTCCGGGATCACGTCGGCGTCGACTGCCTCCAACGCCTTCGCTGGCTTCCTGAACGACGGCTTCGACCTCGGCTTCGAGGTGGGCGGCGTCGGCATCCTCCTCACTGCGCTCGCGTTCATGGCGCTGGTGGCGGCGGTCAACTTCCGCGGAGTGGGTGAGAGCGTCAAGGCGAACGTCGTGCTGACCCTCGTCGAGCTGTCCGGCCTGCTGATGATCATCTTCATCGGCCTCTGGGCCGTCACCCAGGGCAACGCCGACTTCTCCCGCGTCGTCGTGTTCGAGAGCCCGAGCGACCGCAACACCTTCTTCGCCATCACGGCCGCCACGTCGCTGGCGTTCTTCGCCATGGTCGGCTTCGAGGACTCGGTCAACATGGCCGAGGAGTGCAAGGACCCGATCCGCGACTTCCCGAAGATGATGCTCACGGGACTCGGTGTCACCGGCCTCATCTATGTCCTGGTCTCCATCACTGCGGTCGCACTCGTCCCGGTCGGGGACCTCACCGACCCGGACAAGGGATCGGCGCTCACCCAGGTCGTGGCCGCTGGAGCGCCCGACCTCCCCTTCGACACGATCTTCCCCTTCATCGGCATGTTCGCCGTCGCGAACTCGGCGCTCATCAACATGCTGATGGCCAGCCGGCTGCTCTACGGCATGGCCAACCAGGACGTGCTGCCCCGCACGCTCGGCAAGGTGCACGCGACTCGTCGTACGCCGTGGGTCTCGATCCTCTTCACGACCGCGATCTCCTTCGGCCTCATCATCTACGTCGTCCGGGCGAGCGCGTCGGAGGAGGGAGCGACGTCAGTGGCACTCCTCGGCGGAACGACCGCGCTCCTGCTGTTGTGCGTGTTCACGGTGGTCAACATCGCGTTGATCGTGATCCGGCGCCGCCCCAGCAGCCGGGACCACGAGCACTTCACGGCACCGACCATCCTGCCCTACCTCGGTGCCGTCACCTGCGCCTTCCTGGCTGGGCCATGGGCGCGCAGCGACGAGCAGCAGGAGCAGTACCTCATCGCAGGCTTCCTGCTCCTCGCCGGGGTCGTGCTCTGGGCCCTGACCTGGCTCACGAACCGCGGAGTCCGGGCCAAGAAGACCGGCTTCCGCGACATCGAGCACATGGAGGACGACGTCCGCTGAGATCGCCGACACGGCCGGGTGCTGCCCGGTCGTGCCGGACCCGCCGTCTACGGTTGGCCGCGTGACACGACCATCTCTCGGGCCGCTGCTGGCCGTGCTGGTCGCGGGCGCGCTGGGCTGCTCGACGGTCACGCCTCCCGCGCCGCCGGCGAGCGCGACGCCGAGCGGGGACTACCCCGCTCCCACGATCGACGCGGAGCCCGACGCGCGTGGCCCGCGGGAGCGCCCGCCGGTGCCGCCCGCGCCCGAGCTGGCCGACGCCTACCGCTTCGTCTCGGCACCCGACTTCCTCAACCAGGACGTCGCCGACCTGACGGCCGACGGCCGCCGTACACACGTCGTGAGGCGCACCGGGGAGGTCGCCAACTCCACCAACGCCTCCTACGAGACCGCCCTGGACCGGGTGATCGACGAGATGGCCTCGCACGGCACCCGCGACGTGCTCGTGCCGGGCGACCTCGTCGAGGGCCGGTGGGGCCGCGACGACGCCCGCACCGGCGTCTTCGGGCCCGTCCGGACCGACCGGCAGCGGATGCGCGCCTGGCGCCGCGCGGCCGACGTCTACTACCCCGCCTGGTTCGAGCGGTTCGACGACCACGACCTCCGCACCTTCCCCGCGGTCGGCGACCACGAGGTGGGTGACGACCCGTGGCGCACGCGCCGGCGCAACCCGTGGGTCGACTTCAAGCGGCGCCACGTCCCGCAGATCAAGGACGTCTTCGCCGACCACGCGCTGACCGGGCCCGACGGCCGGCCGCGCTTCCGCGACCGCCCGCGGCGCGGCCCGTCGCGCCGCACCGCCTATGCCGTACGCCTCGACGCCGACGTGGTGCTGGTGACGCTCGACGTGTTCGAGCGTCGCGGGGGAGACGTGCACATCTCGGTCGACCCGGCGCAGCTGCGCTGGCTGGAGGGCGTGCTGCGGCGTGCCCGCCGCGACGACGTGTCGTGGGTGATGGTCCAGGCGCACACGCCGATGCCGGGCGCGGTCCGCGTCCGCAACTCCACCCACCTCGTCTACGAGGGCGGCCTTCGCTCCGACCTGTGGCGCACGATGGTCGAGGGCGGGGTCGACGTCTACCTCAGCGGCGAGGTGCACGACCAGACGGTGCGTCAGCGCGAGGGGATCCTCGAGGTGTCGCACGGCTCGCTGTTCTACCGCGGCGAGGCGTCCTACGTGGTCGGCCAGGCCACGCGCGACGACCTCGTCCTGGAGAACCGCCAGTTCCGCGGCACCGTCGGCTACGACGAGCGGTTGTGGACCACCTCGCGCCAGGGGGCGCCCGGCGAGATCAGCTACCCGCTCCGCTCGGTCGTCACCGGCACGCTGGCGGCGAGCCGTACGCGCTCCGGCGGGCTCCGGGTCGAGGACGCCGACGGCGTCCTCGCGCCGCGGGGCTGACCGTCCTGGGGGAGCGGGTCAGCGAGCCGGTCAGCGAGCGGGCCAGCGCACCTCGGCGCGGATCAGGCGTACGGCCAGCAGCAGGTCGATGAGGTCCTCGACCCGGCGCACGTCGCAGCTGGTGCGCTCGGCGATGCGGTCGAGGCGGTAGTAGATCGTGTTGGCGTGCACGTGGAGGTGCATCGCGGTGAGCTTGGCGTTCAGGTCGTGGGAGACGTAGGTGCTGAGCGTCTCGACCAGGATCCCGCCGGTCGCGAGGTCCTCCTCGACGAAGGCACGCACCTCGGGCGGCACCAACCGCGCGTTCTTCTGGCTCGAGATGAGCAGGTCGAGGGTCGACATCTCCTCCATGGCGCGCACGCCGGGACGGCCGAGCAGCGAGTCCATCGCGGTCCGGGCGTCCTCGTAGGCCCAGGGGATCTCGCGGAAGCCCGTGCGCGGGCAGCTGAGGCCGACGCTGGTCAGGACGCCGTCGGCGAGGAGCGAGGCCACCGCCGTGCGCACGCCCTCCACCACCGCCGCCGGGCCGGTGGGACCCACGGGGAGCAGGGCGACCACCTCGTGGTGGCGTGCCACGACCATGCCGCGGCCCTCCGCCGTCAGCGCCGCCCGCAGCCTGGCCCGCTGCTGCACCCCGACGAGCTTGGCCGGCAGCGTCGCCACGAGGGCGACGAGGGGCACGTCGTCGGCCAGCCCCATCTGGGCCAGCGCCAGCTGGCGCTCCTCGACGGTCGGGGGCTTGCCGGCGAGCAGGTCCTCGAGGAGGTCGCGGGCCAGCCGGGCGGAGTCGGCGAGCTGGTACTGCTGGGCCTCGAGGTACGCCTCCGCCGCGGCCGTGCTGCCGACCTCGATGGTCCGCATCACCTGGCTCACCAGCAGCAGCGCGGCGTCCTTGGTCGAGGGCCACTCGTTGACGCCCGCGAGGATGTCGTCCCAGAGGGTCAGCTGCCCCACGCGGAAGGCCTTCATGAAGTCCGACAGCGTGATGCCCAGCTCGACGCGGCGCATCGCGTGCTGCCCGCTCCAGGGGAAGTCGGACCGGAGGGGGTGACGCCGCTCGTTGACGCTGGCGAGGAACGCGGCGAAGACCTGCCGGCAGTGGGCCTCCACGTCATCGCGGAGCCCCGCGTCCGCCCGGTCGCCGTACGCCGGCACCTGGTGCCAGATCGAGTTGGTCGCGTCGTGGGCGATGACCGACTCGCGCCGCTGGACCCACTGGGCCAGCCGGTCAGCGCTGCGCGCCTCGCCGGCCAGCGCCACCATCCCGTCCGTCATCGACCTCTCCCTCCGAGTGATCGCTCATGGTCGCCTGCCGATCGCCGTTGCGCCACCCCTCCTGCGGAGTTGTGACCCGACCATGACCTGCCGGGCGAGGCTTTGGACGGTCCACCAGTGACACGGTCGCCGCACCCGGTCCACGATGTGACTGTCGTCACTCGCAGCTGCCGGAAGGGGGGTGAGGTCCACGATGCTCTCGGCCCGCAACCTCGAGGTCGTCTACGACGACGTCGTCCTCGCCCTGCGCGGGGTGAGCATCGACGTGCCCGAGGACAAGATCGTCGCCCTCCTCGGCTCCAACGGGGCCGGCAAGACGACGCTCCTGCGTGCCCTCACCGGGCTGCTCGACATCCACGACGGCGAGGTCACCAAGGGGCGGGTCACCCTCGACGAGACGCCGATCCACCGGACCAGCCCCGAGCGGATCGTCCGTCAGGGCGTGCGCCAGGTGCTCGAGGGGCGGCGGGTGTTCGTGGAGCTGGGTGTCGAGGAGAACCTCAAGGTCGGTGCCCACACCGCCCGCGCGCGCATGGCGGACAACCTCGAGCGCGTCTACGCGCTGTTCCCGGTGCTGGGCGACCGGCGCGCCGCGACCGCGGGCTACCTCTCCGGCGGTGAGCAGCAGATGCTCGCGATCGGTCGGGCGATGATGTCCGAGCCGCGCTACCTCCTGCTCGACGAGCCGACGCTGGGCCTGGCGCCACGGATGGTGGAGAACATCCGCGACGTGGTGCTCGAGATCAACAAGGGCGGCACCGCCGTCCTGCTGGTCGAGCAGAACGCCACGATGGCGCTCTCGATCGCGGACCACGGCTACGTCATGGAGACCGGCCGGGTGGTCCTCGACAAGCCGGCCGCGGCCCTGCTCAGGGACGACGACGTACGCGAGTTCTACCTGGGCCTCCACCCCGGCGAGGACGGCCGCAAGTCCTTCCGCGACACCAAGCACTACCGGCGCAAGAAGCGGTGGTCGGCATGACGGGTCCGTCGGCCGAGCGGACCGAGCCGGCGCCTGTGGCCCGGCTCGACGACGTGCACCTCTCCTTCGCAGGCGTGAAGGCCGTCAACGGTGTGAGCTTCGAGGTGCGCCCCGGGGAGCTGTTCGCGATCATCGGTCCCAACGGTGCCGGCAAGACCTCCCTGTTCAACGTGCTCTCCGGCGTCTACCGGCCCCAGGAGGGCTCGGTGGAGTTCCTGGGGGAGAGCATCCTGGGCCGCCGGCCGCACCGGATCGCCGCCATGGGCATGGCGCGGACCTTCCAGAACATCGCGCTCTTCGAGCACCTCACCGTGCTCGACAACCTCATGCTGGGCCGCCACCAGCACATCACCTACGGCTTCCTCCAGGCGTTCGCCTGGGTGGGCACCGCGCGGCGGCAGGAGATCGAGCACCGTCGCGCGGTCGAGGAGATCGTGGACTTCCTCGAGCTCGAGCAGTGGCGCAACATGCCGGTCGGGCTGCTGCCGTACGGCGTGCAGAAGCGCGTCGAGCTCGGCCGGGCGCTCGCGATGGAGCCCAAGCTGCTGCTGCTCGACGAGCCGGTGGCGGGGATGAACCTCGAGGAGACCGAGGACACCGCCCGCTACGTCCTCGACATCCGCGACGAGCTCGACGTGCCGATCATCATGGTCGAGCACGACATGGGCCTGGTCATGGACCTCGCCGACCGGGTGCTGGTCGTCGACTTCGGCACCCCGATCGCCACGGGGACCCCCGACGAGGTGCAGCGCCACCCCGACGTGGTGCGCGCCTACCTCGGCAGCGAGGTCGGACCGTGAGCAGCCCCGTCACCCGGATCCGGGCCCATGCCGCGTCGATGCCCGACGCGGTGGCCCTGCGCGACAAGCACCTCGGCATCTGGCGGGAGTGGACGTGGGCGTCCTACTGGGAGCACGTCCAGCTGGCGGGCCAAGCCTACCTCGCGCTGGGCGTCGTGCCCGGCGACCGCGTCGCGATCCACTCCGAGAACCGGCCGGAGTGGCTGATCTGCGACATGGGCGCGCTGGCCGTGCGTGCGGCGTCCGTCGGCATCTACCCCACGAACCCGGCCGCCGAGGTGGGCTACCTCCTCAACGACTCGGGCGCCAAGGTGCTCGTCGCGGAGGACCAGGAGCAGGTCGACAAGACCTTCGCGGTGCTCGACCAGGCACCGGAGCTGGTCCGCGTCGTCTACCTCGAGCCGCGCGGCATCCGGCACCGCTACGAGAGCGAGCTGCTGCTGTCGTGGGAGGAGTTCCTCGACCTGGGCCGCGAGCACCGTACGGCCCACCCCGACGCGCTCGCCGAGGTGCTGGCCGGGCAGGAGCCCGCGGACCTCGCCACGCTGATCTACACCTCCGGCACCACGGGGCCGCCCAAGGGCGCGATGCTCACGGTCAGCAACGTCGAGTGCGCGATCGAGGTCCTCGTCGAGCAGGGCGCCTTCACCGACCCGCCGCCCGGGCCGGGGGACCTCACCCTGTCCTACCTGCCCCTGGCGCACGTCGCCGAGCGGATCTTCTCCACCTGGTTCAACGCCGCGGCGGGCACTCAGGTCAACTTCGCCGAGTCCATCGAGACGGTGCCGGCCAACCTCCGCGAGGTGCAGCCGACGATCCTCTTCGGCGTACCGCGGATCTGGGAGAAGCTGCTGGCCGGCGTCGAGACCCGGCTCTCCGGGGCCAGCTGGTTCAAGCGGGCGGTGTCGCGGTTCTGGCTGGGCGTCGCCGACGACATCGGGCAGCGCCTGGTCGAGCAGGGCGGCGTGCACAGCACGTCGACGCGCCTGCGGTACGCCGTCGGCTACGTGTTCTTCTACCGCGCGCTGAAGGACCGGCTGGGCATGCGGAAGGTGCGCTACGCCGCCTCCGGCGCCGCTCCGATCGCCCCCGAGGTCCTGAAGTTCTTCATGGGGATCGGGGTGCCGATGCACGAGGTCTACGGGATGACCGAGAACACGGCCGTCGCCACCGGCAACCGTCCCGGCCGGATCCGGCTCGGCACCGTGGGCGAGGTGCATCCCGGCACCGAGCTGCGGATCGACGAGGAGACGGGCGAGATCCTCACCCGCAGTGGCGCGACCTTCGCCGGCTACTGGCAGCGCGAGGAGGCGACCCGGAAGGCACTGACCCCCGACGGGTGGCTGCACACCGGCGACGTCGGCGAGTGGGTCGAGGGGACGCACGTGAAGATCACCGACCGGATGAAGGACATCATCATCACCGCGGGAGGCAAGAACATCTCACCGTCCATGATCGAGAACGAGCTCAAGGCCTCGCCGTTCATCCGCGAGGCGATCGTGATCGGCGACGGCCGCAAGTTCCTCACGGCGCTCATCGGCATCGAGCTCGACACCGTCGGCGAGTGGGCCCAGCGCCGCCAGCTCGGCTACAGCACCTACCGCGACCTGAGCGCCAAGCCCGAGGTCGTGGAGCTGGTCTCGGGGGTGGTCGACGCCGTCAACGCCAACCTGGCCCAGGTGGAGCGGATCAAGGCCTTCCGGCTGCTGCCCAAGGAGCTCGACCACGAGGACGGTGAGCTGACCGCCACGCAGAAGGTCAAGCGTTCCGCGATCTCCCAGATGTTCGAGGACACCGTCGGCGAGATGTACAGCGGGGCGACACGATGACCCACTTCCTGGAAGTGGTGCTGCGCGGGCTCGGCTCGGGCGCGATCTATGCGCTGCTCGCGCTCGGCTTCGTGATCATCTACAAGTCGACCGGCGTGATCAGCTTCGCCCAGCCCGCCATGATGCTGACCGGTGCGACGATCACCAGCTACGTCGGGCCGGCGCTCGGCGTGATGCTCTTCGCCGGCTTCTCCTTCTTCGCCTCGATGGCCGTCGCGGCGCTGCTCACCGCCGCGTTCGCGCTGGTGATCGAGCGGGGCGCGGTCCGCCCGATGGTGGGACGCCCGGCGTTCGTCGTCGCGATCATCACCATCGGGATCGACATCGTGGTCCGGGTCGTGACCAGCGGTTTCATCGGCCTCGGTGCCCGCAACATCCCCAACCCGTGGGGGCTCGAGCGGGTGGAGCTCGCCGGCCTGCGCGTGCAGGAGCGACACCTGGTGTCACTGGCCACGCTGGCCGTCGTCGTCGCGGTCCTCTTCTGGTTCTACCGCTACACCCGCCACGGCCTCGCCATGCGGGCCGCGGCGTTCGACCAGGAGGCCGCCCTCACCCAGGGCGTCAGCGTCGGCAGCGTCTTCGCCCTGTCGTGGGCGATGGCGGGCGCCCTCGCAGCCGTGGCGGGGTCGCTGCTCGCGATCTCGGCGGGCGTCGACCGGCAGATCTGGATCGTGGCCCTGGTGGCGCTCCCCGCGATCATCCTGGGCGGCCTAGACTCCCTCGAGGGCGCTGTGATCGGCGGGCTCGCCATCGGGGTGGTGGAGTCCCTGGTCGGCACCTACCAGCGTGACTACGCGCCGTGGCTGGGAGACAACTTCGCCGTCGTCTCTCCCTACGTCCTGATGCTGCTGGTGCTGCTGGCCAAGCCCTACGGCATCTTCGGGACGCCGGAGGTGAGGCGCGTATGACCACCCTCTCGACGGGCTCGACGAGCTCGACGGGCGCCGCGCGGGGGACCGCGACCCGGGCGCGCCGCGGCGGGCGACCGTCCGGCCGGCCGCAGCTCTACCGGTCGTACGCGCAGGAGCTGGCGCTCTTCAACACCCGGCCCAAGCGGATCTGGGTCGGCATCATCGTCCTGACCGCCTTCGGGCTGTCGCAGATGCTGACCGACAACCACCTCAACACCCTCGCACTGGCGTACGCCTTCGCGATCGGGGCGCTCGGGCTCAACATCATCACCGGCCTGGCCGGACAGGTGTCCCTCGGCCATGCCTTCTTCCTCGGTGTCGGCGCCTACACCGCCGCCGCGATCTCCGGCGACCCGGACGGGCGCACCATCGGCTTCGGCATCACCAACATCCTCGTGTGGCTGCCCGCGGCCGGCCTCGTGGCCGGCATCGCGGGCGTGGTCGTGGCGCCGCTGGCCACCCGGCTCCGTGGGCTCTACCTCGCCATCGTCACGCTGGGGCTGGTCTTCATCGGCGAGCACCTGTTCCGCGAGTGGAGCGACCTCACCGGCGGCGCGGGCGTCGGTCGTGAGTCGGCGGTGCCGGAGCTGTTCGGCATCGAGTTCGCCCGGGACGGCGACCTCCTGACGTCCGACCAGAAGTTCTACCTGCTGATGCTCGTGCTGATGCTGGTGTTCGCCCTGGGGGCGCGCAACCTGGCGCGCTCGCGTACGGGGCGGGCCTTCGCCGCCGTCCGGGACCGTGACATGGCCGCGGAGATGATGGCCATCAACCTGCCTCGTGCCAAGACCGTGGCGTTCGCCATCTCGTCGTTCTACGCCGGCTGCTCCGGAGCGCTGATCTACAGCATCATCGGGTTCTTCGAGCCGTCCACCTTCGGCCTGCTGCTGTCGGTGCAATTCATCGCGATGGTGCTGATCGGGGGTGCGGGCACGGTCAGCGGCGCCATCATGGGCGCGCTGTTCATCACGCTGCTGCCCACCCTGACGCGCGAGCTCCCGGCGTACGTGCCCTTCATCTCGGGCCAGGTCACCGACACCCCCAACGTGTTCCAGCTCGAACAGGTCCTCTACGGCCTGCTCATCGTCGGCTTCCTGCTGTTCGAGCCGCGGGGGCTCTTCGGCATCTGGATCCGGATCCGCAACTACTGGAAAGGCTGGCCCTTCAGCTACTGACAGTGCTGTAGCTACTGAGCGGCCGGACACACACAAAGGAGAGCACCGTGAAGTCAAGGAAGTCAGGAGTGCTGCTCGTCGCGCTGGCACTGCTCGCCACCGGTTGTCGCGGTGGTGGGGAGGCCGACGGCGAGTCGGCGGTCAGCGCCCCGGGTGTCAGCGACGAGGCGTGCCCCGACGCGGTCAACGCCGACAACGGGTGCATCTACCTCGGCACCATCTCCGACCTGACCCAGGGGCCGTTCGCGCCGCTGGGCGTGCCGATCACCGAGGCGCAGGCGGCGTTCTGGAACCGGGTCAACGAGGACGGAGGCATCGGTGGCTACGACATCGACGTGACCACCTACGTCAAGGACAACCTCTACAACCCGCAGACCCACCAGCAGGTCTACGGCGAGATCGAGGGCGACGTGCTGGCGCTCGCGCAGACCTTGGGCTCGCCGACCACGCTGGCGATCATCCCCGACATGGACCGCGACGAGATGGTCGGCGCCCCGGCGTCGTGGACCTCGCTATGGGCCTTCGAGGACGCGATCCTCGAGTCCGGCGCCAACTACTGCGTCGAGGGCATGAACGCCGTCGACTACATGGTCGGTGAGAAGGACATCTCCTCGGTGATGGCGGTCGGCTTCCCCGGCGACTACGGCGGTGACGGCGCAGCGGGCGCCGAGATCGCCGCCGAGGCCAACGGGCTCGAGTTCACCGGGGTCGAGACGGCACCCGGCCAGGAGGCGCAGGCGGGTGCGATCAGCGCGATCGTGAAGCAGAAGCCCGACCTCGTCCTGCTCGGCACCGGCCCGACCGAGACCGCTGTCATCGTCGGACAGGCGGCCGCCCAGGGATTCCAGGGGCAGTTCATCGGCCTCGGTCCGACCTGGAACCCGGCACTGCTGGAGACCCCTGCCGCCCCGGCGTTGGAGGCGCTCTACATGCAGTCCGGCTACTGGGGGCCCTTCGGCACCGAGACGCCCGGCCACCAGGCCATGCGCGACGCGCTCGGCGAGGTCGCCCAGCCCAACGACGGCTACACCGCCGGCTGGGCGTGGTCCTACCCGCTGAAGGCGGCGCTGGAGGAGTGGCTCGAGGGCGACTACGACAAGGACCGTGCCGGCCTGCTGGAGGCGGTCCAGTCGCTGGAGACCATCGACTACGAGGGCATGCTGCCCGAGGAGGCCGGCAACCGGACGGGTGACCCCGACGAGACGATCTTCCGCGAGTCGGTCCTGAGCAAGGTCGACCCCGAGGCGCCGTCGGGCGTGACCATCGTGTCGGACTTCACCGCCGGCCCGACCGCGTCCGAGCACACCTTCGACGGGGCGTGCTTCGAGGGCTAGCCACTCCGAACCGGTCTGGACGCCGCTCGTGCCCGGACCCGACCGCCCGGAGAGCGGTCAGGGTTCGGGCGCGGGGGCGCGCCCGCCGTACCCTTGAGCGGTGACCCTTCGAGACGCCTCGTCCCTCGGCTCCTCAGGACAGGCCGCCATCCCCACCCTCGAGCAGCTGCACGCGCTCGGGCCCCTCCAGCAGCCCACCTACCCCGACTCCGGGGCGGTCGACGCTGCCGTGGCCCGACTGCGGACCGCGCCGCCGCTGGTCTTTGCGGGCGAGTGCGACGACCTCACCGAGAAGATCGCCGCGGTCACCCGCGGGGAGGCCTTCCTGCTCCAGGGCGGCGACTGCGCCGAGACCTTCGCCGGCGTGACCGCCGACAACGTCCGCAACAAGCTGCGGGTGCTGCTGCAGATGGCCGTCGTGCTGACGTACGCCGCGTCGGTGCCGGTCGTGAAGCTCGGCCGCCTCGCGGGCCAGTACGCCAAGCCGCGCAGCAGCGACCTCGAGACGCGCGACGGCGTGACGCTCCCCGCCTACCGCGGCGACGCCGTCAACGGCTACGACTTCACCCCCGAGGCGCGCGTGCCCGACCCCCAGCGCCTCGTCGAGGTCTACAACTCGTCCGCCGCGACGCTCAACCTCGTGCGCGCCTTCGTCACGGGCGGCTACGCCGACCTGCGTCAGGTGCACACCTGGAACACCGACTTCGTGCAGTCCTCGCCGTTCGGCCAGCGCTACGAGGCGATGGCCGACGAGATCGAGCGCGCGCTCACCTTCATGAAGGCCATCGGCGCCGACCCCGACGAGTTCCACCGCGTCGACTTCCACTCCAGCCACGAGGCGCTGCTGCTGGAGTACGAGCAGGCCCTGACCCGCATCGACTCGCGCACCGACCTGCCCTACAACGTCTCCGCGCACTTCGTGTGGATCGGTGAGCGCACCCGCCAGCTCGACGGCGCGCACATCGAGCTGCTGTCGAAGATCCGGAACCCGATCGGCATCAAGCTCGGGCCCACGACGACCCCGGACGACGCCCTCGCCTACGCCTCGCGGCTCAACCCCGACAACACCCCGGGCCGGCTCACCTTCATCACCCGCTTCGGCGCGGGCAAGATCCGCGACGGGCTCCCCGCGCTGGTCGAGAAGGTCACGGCCGAGGGCCTCAACGTGGCCTGGGTCTGCGACCCGATGCACGGCAACACCTTCGAGGCGTCGTCGGGCTACAAGACCCGCCGCTTCGACGACGTGATCGAGGAGGTGCAGGGCTTCTTCGACGTGCACCGTGCCCTCGGCACCTGGCCGGGCGGCATCCACGTCGAGCTCACCGGTGACGACGTCACCGAGTGCGTCGGCGGCGGCGAGGAGATCGACGAGGTCGGCCTTGCCCACCGCTACGAGTCCGTCTGCGACCCGCGCCTCAACCGCGTGCAGTCCCTCGAGCTGTCGTTCCTCGTCGCGGAGATGCTGCGGAAGGCCTGAGCGCTGTCGCGTACGCGCCCTGGCTGCGTCGGCGGCCCTGGCTCGCACGCCGGGCACGGGTGTGGTCGAGCGGACCAACGTCCGCTCGACGTACGTCATGGCGTGCGTCAGGCGTCCACGGCGTACGTCCAGCCGCTGGCCGGGGGCCACGGCGCGGGTCGAGCGGACCAACGTCCGCTCGACGTACGGCATGCCGTACGTCAGGCGTCCACGGCGTACGTCCAGTCGCTGGCCGGGCGCCACGGCGCGGGTCGAGCGGACCAACGTCCGCTCGACGTACGGCATGCCGTACGTCAGGCGTCCACGGCGTACGTCCAGTCGTGCCGACGACGCGCTGGGACGTGGCTCCACCACCGCTCGCCGGACCGCGAGCGCACGTGATGGGATGACGCCGTGATCGACCTGCGCTCCGACACCCTGACCCGCCCGACGCCCGGGATGCGCGAGGCGATGGCGCGCGCGGAGGTGGGCGACGACGTCTACGGCGAGGACCCCACGACCGCCGCGCTGCAGGAGCGGGTCGCGGAGCTGTTCGGCCACGAGGCGGCGCTGTTCACCCCGACCGGGTCGATGGCCAACGTGCTGGCCGTGGCGAGCGTGGTGTCCCCGGGCGAGGAGGTGCTCTGCGAGTCCTCCGCCCACATCGCCCGCGCGGAGCTCGGCGCCCACGGTGCGATCAGCGGCATCACGATGCGCACGTGGACGCAGCCCCGCGGCCAGGTCGACCTCGCCGCCATCGAGTCGATGCACGCCCCCGACATGGGTCCGTTCTTCGTGCGGACCGCGGCGGTGTCGGTGGAGAACACGCACAACTTCGCCGGCGGCGCGGTGCTCCCGGTCGACGACCTGCGCGCACTGCGTGCGTGGGCCGACCGGAGCGGCACGCGGGTCCACCTCGACGGCGCCCGGCTCTGGAACGCACACGTCGCCACGGGCACCCCGCTCGTCGAGTACGGCCGGGTCGCCGACGTGCTCGCCGTGTGCCTGTCGAAGGGGCTCGGCGCCCCGATCGGGTCGCTGCTGGTCGGCTCGACCGACGCGGTCGCGGAGGCACGCGTACGCCGCAAGCGCCTCGGCGGCGGGATGCGGCAGGTCGGCGTACTCGCGGCGGCAGGGGCGTACGCCCTCGACCACCACGTCGAGCGGCTGGCCGACGACCACGCCCACGCCCGGCTGCTCGGCGAGGCGCTCGGCCTGGACCCGGACACGGTCGAGACCAACATCGTGGTGGTCGACCGACCCGACGCGGCGTCGTTCGTGGAGCGGGCGGCGGAGGAGGGGGTGCGGATCGCGGCCGTCGGCCCGCGCGCCGTACGCCTGGTCACCCACCTCGACGTCACCCCGGCCGACGCCGAGCGCGCGGCCGTGGTGCTCAGCCGGCTCGCTGGCCGATGATCGAGACCTCGCTGATCGCGGTGTAGTCGCGCCCCAGGCTGCCGCTCCCCGGAGGGGTCACGGCGTTGATGGTGATGGAGAGCGTCCTCGTCGCCACCGGCGGCACCTTCATCATCTGCAGCCCGGGGCGCTCGGCGAAGGTCTGCTCGATCGCGGAGCCGTCGGCGAACTGCCACGTCGCGGTGAGGATGCGCCGGTTGTTGGGGTACCACGCCACGCCGGCGACGTTCTTGGCATAGCCGTTGACGATCCCGAGGCGGTGGATCACGGCGGTCTCGGGCAGGGTCATCGTGATCTTCTGCCCGGTGGCGTCGCCGGCGATGCGCCACGCGGTGCTCGGGTCGCCGTCGCCCATCTGGCCGGCCTCGTAGGCGACCAGGCTGCCGTCGAAGTCCTGCGTCGGCGGGGCGGTGCCCGGCACGTCGAAGGTGACCGTGCCGGCCAGCTCGCGGCGCTTGCCCACGCCCTCCGGCGGCTGCGCCTCGTCCTGCCCCGCTGCGGCCTCCTCGTTCGCTCCCGCCTCCTGCGAGGACTCCGTCGAGGCCGTGCCGTCCACCGCGGCGGTGGCGTCGACCGCGGTGTCGTCGGACTCGAGGACCTCCAGCAGCACGAGGACCAGTGCCACGAGCAGCGCGGCGCCGGCGATCCAGTACAACCAGGCGTGGCCCCGGACAGCCGGGAGGTCGACCTCGTCGACCTCCTCGTAGGGCAGCAGCTCGTCGCGCGGGTCCCACTCGGGTCGGGTACGGGCGGGGGCGGGGGCCGGCGGCTCGGCCCGGCGCGCGGCCGGGGGGCGGACCGTGGGCTGGGTCGGGGAGTGGAGCGGCGGCTGGGTCGAGCCCTCGACCGGAACCTCGGGCGGGCTCGTCGGCGCGACCGGCGTCGGGTCGGCTGCCTGGACAGGCGGAGCGATCGGCTGCTGCTCGACCGGAACGGGTGCGGGGGCGAGGCGCGGGCGCGCCGGCGCAGGCGCGGGCGCCCCGATCGGGTGTCCGCAGTTGAGGCAGAACCGGCCCACGCCGAGCTCGGCCCCGCACGACACGCAGCTGTCCACGCGCCCCACGATAGGGGGACGCGTCCACCGGGACCCGGTGAAATCACGATCGGGGCGCGTCACACGGCGATGTGCGGGACCTCTCCCTCGACGACCCGGCGCGGGGCGAGCTCGACGGCCAGCATCGCGACGAGCACCATGCCACCGCCCAGGAGGAGCCGCGTGGTGAGGTCCTCGCCGCCGAGCCAGACCGCGAAGAAGGAGGCGAAGACCGGCTCCATGCTCATGATGATCGCGCTGCGCGTCGGTGCCAGGTGGGCCTGTGCCCACGTCTGGCCGAGGAGTCCTGCGGCGCCGACGACCACGGCCATGTAGGCCACCGACAGCCAGTCGCCCGACCGGTCCGGCAGCACGATCCCGTCGTGCACGGTCGCCAGCGTGCACACGACGGCGATCACCATGATCTGCAGGATCGTCATGCCGACCGCGTCCTGCGCGCTGGACCAGGCGCCGAGCCCGACGATGTGCAGGGCGTACAGGACGGCCGAGGCCAGGGTGATGAGCTCGCCGTAGCCGATGCTGAACCCGTTGAGGGCCAGCACGCCCAGCCCGACGGTGGCGAGCGCGACGGCCGCCCACGTGATCGGCGGGATCCGGGTACGCAGGATCGCCGCCGCGAGCAGCGGCGTGCACACGACGTACAGGCCGGTGACGAAGCCGCTGATGCTGGCGGGCGTGTGCGCCAGGCCAGCGGTCTGGAGGATCTGGGCCAGGCCGTAGAGGAGCCCGAGGACCACCGCGTGGCGGCGGACGACGGGGGAGAGCCGGCCGAGGGCCTTCGGCGCGACGACCACCAGCACCAGCGAGGCGATCGTGAACCGTACGGCGAGGAAGTCGAGCGTCGGGACCCGGTCGAGGAGGTCCTTGATCATGAAGAACGTCGACCCCCAGCTCGCGGCCAGCGCGAGCAGCACCAGCGCGGCCAGCAGGGTCGTACGGCGGGTCTGCTGGGCGTGCACGGAGGAACGCTAGGGCCTCACACGAGGAACAACGTGATCGTGGAGCCCTTCGGGACCTGCTCGCCCTGCTCGGGGTCGCTGCTCGAGACGAACCCGAGGCCGAGATAGGTGTCGGACTGCTCGGTCTCGACCTGGAACCCGAGTCCCTCGAGCAGCTCGGTGGCCGCCTCGACGCCCATCGCCCGCACCCGTGGCACCTCGACGAGCTCCGGTCCGAGGGAGACCACGAAGGACACGGTGTCGCCGCGGAAGAGGGTGCCCGAGGTGGGGTCCTGCGAGATGACGTCACCCTCGGCGACGGTGTCGCTGAACTGCTCGTCGGTGACGCTCACCTGCAGGCGGCGCTTCTCCAGCGCCGCCCGGGCGTCCTCGAACGACTGGCCGGTGAAGTCCTTCACCTCGATCGGCTTGCGGCCGCGGCTCAGCACCAGGTCGACCGTGGCGCCGGGCTTGAGCGTGGTGCCGACCTTCGGCGAGCTCCGGATGACCTGGCCCTCGGGCACCGTCTCGCTCCACCGCCCCGAGCTCTCGCCGAACGCGAGGTTGGTCGCGGCGAGCGCGTCCTGTGCCTGGTCCTCGGTCTGGCCGGCGAGGTCGGGCACGTCGTAGCGCTCCGGGCCGAGCGACAGCACGAGGGTCACGGTGCCGCCGTCGAGCACCCGCCCGCCAGGTTCGGGGTCGGTCGCGATGACCAGGCCGGCGGCCACGTTCTCGGAGTAGGCGGGCTCGCCCACCTCGGCCTCCAGGCCCGCGTCCTCGAGCTCGTCGGTGGCGGCAACCTGGTCGAGGTTGAGGACGCCGGGGGTGGTCGTCCAGCGCTCCCAGCCGAACCACCAGGCCCCGGCGGCCACGCCGCCGAGGAGGAGGACGGAGAGCAGCAGCGCGACCGGGCCCTTCACGGACCGGCGGCGTGCGGTGGTGGTGACGGGCACCGCCCGTGTCGGCGCGCGTCCGGGCGGGCCCTGCCGTACGGGCGTGGCGGGCGTGCTGGTCATGGTCGTCGTGGGCGCGGCGGCCGCGACGGCTGGCGTAGCCCGCATCGGCTCGGTCGCAGGTCCGCCGGCCGGTGCGTCTGTCTGCACCGGGTGGCGCTCGAGCGCGGTGGTCCGGTCGGGGCTGCCGTCGTCGACCAGGCCGGAGTCGCGCGGGTCGACCTCGGTCAGCAGCGCCAGCGCGCTCGCGTCGAACGGCTCGGGCGTGGTGCGCTCCCCGGTGTCGTCGTCCGCGTCGCCCGAGCTGGTGGCGTCGGAGGGCGTACGCCGGGGGAGCAGGTCGGCGGCCAGGTCGGGGTCGGAGCGCAGCCCGTCGCGCAGCGCCTGCTCGACACGGTGGAGGTGGTGCAGCAGCACCGTCGCGTCGGCGGGCCGCTGGCCGCGGTCGCGCGAGGTCGACCGCGCGACGAGGGCGTCGACGTAGTCGGGGATGCCCGGCTGGAGGAGCGAGGGCATCGGCACGTCGTGGTGGACGTGGCGGTAGGCGACCTGGATGGGTGACTCGCCCTCGTGCGGCTTCTTGCCGGTGAGGAGCTCGTAGAGCACCACCCCGGCGGCGTAGACGTCGGCCCGGGCGTCGGAGCGGCCGTCGACCACGAGCTCGGGGGCGAGGTAGGACACGGTGCCGATCAGCACGCCGCCCGTCGCGGTGTGCTGGGTGTCGGCGCTGACCGCCTTGGCCAGGCCGAAGTCGGCGACCTTCACCCGACCCCCGTGCGCCTCGTCGGCGATGAGGACGTTCTCGGGCTTCACGTCGCGGTGGACCAGGCCCGCGCGGTGTGCGGCAGCGAGCGCGGAGACGACCGGCTCGAGCAGCGCCAGGGCGCGCCCGGGGGGCATGGGCGCCTCCTTGCGGACCACGTCGCGCAGGGTGTGACCGGGGACGTACTCCATGACGAGGAAGACGGTGTCGGTGCCGTCGGAGGCGTCGTCGCCCTGGTCGTAGACCCCCACGACGTGCGGGTGGTTGAGCCGGGCCGCCGCCCGCGCCTCGCGGACGAAGCGGTGGGCGAACTCCTGGTCGTCGCCGAGGCCCGGGTGCATCACCTTGACCGCCACGAGGCGGTCGAGGCGGGTGTCGGTGGCCTCGTACACACTGGCCATGCCACCGCGCGCCACCCGGGCGCCGATGCGGTAGCGACCGTCCAGCAGGCGTCCGACCATGGGGTCGCCAGCAGTGCCGGGCGCCGTCGCGCGGGCGTGCTCGGGTGGCTCCACTGATCGACCTCCAGCGCCGGACCGCGGTGGGGCGGGGAAGGATCCGGCCGCCCCATCGTACGGAAGTGCTGCCCGACGCCCCGCTCAGGCACGGCTCCGGCGTGGCGTCACGCCGGCGGCCGGCCCGCCTCCAGCCGCCGCTTGATGGCCTCGACGTTGGAGACGTACGTCCGGGTCTCCCCGTAGAGCCCGTGCCGGCGGACCGCACCGAGGCCTTGGTAGTAGGCGCCGATCTTGTGCGCTCGGCGCTGCGTGTGGCGTGAGAGGACGCGGAGCAGCAGGACGCCGGCCTTGGCGTTGTCGCCGGTCCGACGCAGGTCGAGGTCGCGGCCGGCGTAGTGCTCCATCCAGCGCCCGGTCGAGGGAAGCACCTGCATGGCGCCGATGGCGTCGGCGCTCGACACCACGTCCATCTGCCAGCCGGACTCCTGCCAGGCGACGGCGAGGGCGAGCTGCGGGTCGACGCCGTGGTTGCGCGCGGCGCCGGCGATCACGCGGCGCACCTTCTCGCGGTCCCGATCGGGGTGCTGCCACATCCTCGTGCGGGTCGGCTGGGCCGGCGTCCCGCGCCTGCGCACCACCGGGATCTCGATCCGCTGGCCCACCCGCAACGCCCCGTCCCGGCCGAGGTGGTTGTGGGACACGATCTCCGCGGTCCAGGCGCCGAAGCGCACGGCGAGGCCGGACGCGGTGTCGCCCCGCTCCACGACGTACGGCACGAGCGTGCGGCCGGACGGCAGGCGCTGGTGGTCGGCGTGCGCGGGAGCGGCGTGGCCGGCCGCCACGGTGACCGCGAGGACCAGTCCGACCGCGAGGCCCACGCCACGGCGGAGGCGGTCGAGTGGTCCGCGGGCTGGTCGGGCGGCTGGTCGGGCGGCTGGTCGGGCATGGGGTCGGGTCACGGGCGTGCTCCTCGTCCCGTCCGCTGCGCCCGGGGGCCGAGGTCCACCGAGGGGGAAGCGCGCGAACGAGCGTTCGACGCTACCGACCTGCATACGACGACGCGAGGCGACGGCCGGGTCGGGCGTGTCGCGCGACCCGGCCGCCGCCTCTCTGCCAGGAAGGAGCCGGGCAGGTGTGAGGTGCCTCAGCAGGCGCCGTTGAAGGTGCTGAGCTCGAGCTGGGGCGCCTTGATGGACTTCTCGTTGGGGGCGCGCATCGTCCAGTAGCGCATCCAGTCCATCTGCATCCGGGCCGGGTCCATCTTCTGGCCCCCCTTGGCGCGCAGCTCGAACTTGAGCTGACGGGTGACGGGGTCGAGGGCCTCGGCGCGGCGCTCGGTGTTGATGACGTGCCCGTCGACGAACCACGAGACGTGGTCCTCGGCGACCTCGACGCCGTAGGTGTGCCACCGGTCGTTGCGCAGGTGGCGGCCCAGGAACCCGCGGTAGGAGTTGTTCGGCAGCGTGTGGACGTAGGACTTCACCGTGTTGGTGCCGAGGGTGAAGTTCTCGATGCCGATGTCACGGCCGCCGCAGTGCTGGTCGCGGGTGCCGCCGGGGACGAGCTCGGTGACGACCTTGAAGGGCTTGCCGCCCTTGACCTTCGACATGGTGCGGGCCCGCATCCGGATCTCCCAGCGACCATAGGTGTGGCCCTTGAGGTCGAGGGTGGCCGACACGCTGCCGCGCTGGGTGCTCATCAGCGTCAGCATGCCGTTCTGGGTGCGGACGACGCCGCGGCCCTTCTTCTTCCAGAACGCCGGCTTGGGGCCGATGAACTCCTGGCGGAACACGCCGTGCTGGTACCAGCCGAACGTGTTGCCGGCGTGGACCGGGCCGGGGGCGCCGTCGTAGTGGTCGGCCGCCGCAGGGGAGACCGACGTGGAGAGGGTGATCGCCAGCAGGCCGGCGAGGGCAGCGGCGAGTGCGGATCTCAGGGGGTGCATCCGCGACACGCTACGGAACGCCCAGCGGGGTCGACAACTTCGGCGGCCGGCACGACTTAGCGAGGGGCGGGGCGCTCTCATAGGCTGCGGGCATGAGTGACACGCCCCTCGCCGACCGTGACCTGGCCGCCCTCGTCCCGGAGTGGCTCGACTGGAGCCAGGTCGCCGGGCTGCTCGGCGTCACGCCCGGCAAGGTCCGCACCATGATCCGCGAGCACGAGCTCGCCGCCGCGGTCCCCGTGCCGGGTGCGGGCCCGAAGGTCCCGGCGGACTTCATCCAGGACGGGCTGGTGGTCAAGGGCCTGCCCGGTCTGCTCACGCTCCTCCACGACCATCGCTTCGACGACCGCGAGTGCATCGCGTGGCTGTTCACCGACGACGACCTCCCCGGCCGCCCGATCGACGCGCTGCGCGAGAACCGCGGCAGCGAGGTCAAGCGCCGCGCCCAGGTGCTGGAGTACTGATGGCCGCCTCGCCCGGGCGCCGGCGCTACCGGGCGTTCCTGCTGCTCGTCGCGGCGGCCGCGCTGGTCGTGTGGTTCTTCACCCCGGCCGACCAGGACGGCCCGCCCGCGAGCAGCGGCGACACGTCCTCGTCCGGGTCCCGGTCCGAGTCGCCGTCCGAGTCGCCGTCCGAGTCCCCGTCGTCGTCCCCCACGCACCGGCTGACCGAGACCAACACCCCGAGCACCGAACCGACCACGTTCCCCTCCGCGCCACCCGCGAGCGAGGGCACCGACCCCGCCAGCGGCCTCCCGGTCGTACGGCTCGCGGACCTGCCGCCCGAGGCGGCCCGCACCGTCGAGCTGATCGACGCCGGCGGTCCCTTCCCGGAGCCCGAGCACGACGGCGGCACCTTCGGCAACCGCGAGGAGCTGCTGCCCGACCAGCCGTACGGCTACTACCGCGAGTACACGGTCCCCACGCCGGGCGCCGAGACCCGCGGCGCCCGCCGGATCGTCGCCGGACGGGGCGGGGAGCTCTACTGGACGGCCGACCACTACAGCTCCTTCTCCCTCATCCGGAGGCAGCCATGAACACCTCACGACGTCCTTCTCCTCCGCTGCGCTCGCCCGAACGACGCCGAGGGGACCCCGAATGAGCGGACTCGCCGCCGTCCTCGCCGGGCGCGAGGCACCCGGCATCCACCTGTGGCACGGCGCCTTCGACGTCGCCGACGTACGCCACTCCGTCGAGCACGCGGGATGGGGCTTCGGGCACGTCGACGGCTGGACGGGCGCGGACAGCAAGGCCGCGTTCCTCGCCGCGCTCGGCGAGGCTTTGGACTTCCCGGACCACTACGGGCAGAACTTCGACGCGCTGGCCGACTGCCTGCACGACATCGGCGCCGGGCGGGACGGGGTCGTCCTGCTCTGGGACGGCTGGGCCACCCTCGCGCGGGCCGACGAGAAGGCCTTCAGCATCGCGCTCACCGTGCTCGGCTCCCGCGTCAACGCCGACCGCGGGGTGCCGTTCTCGGTGCTGCTGCGCGGAGACGGCCCGCCCGTGCCGGGCATCACCAGCCTCGACTAGCTGCGGTGCCTTCTGGCGCCTCCGCTTCGCTTCGGCGCGTGTCCGCGTCGCTGCAGGACGGCACCTTCGTCGTCGTTGCTGCGACCTTCCCCCGCTTCGCTCCTCCGGCCGCAGCCCTGCTCCTGCACGGTGCCGTCGCGACGCGGACGGGCCGGGGCGAGGTGGGGGTGGGGTAGTCCAGTGGCCTGTGGTCGTGATTCAGGCCGCGCAGCAGCCACTTCCCACTGGACTACCGCACGCAGCAGCCACTTCCCACTGGACTACCGCACGCGGTCGCGCGGCCGGCGGGCCCATCACACGCTCCGCTGGGTCGCGGCGGCGGCCAGCTCCGTCAGCACCTCGCGCGCGCGGTCGTCGACGTCGGCGGCCCGCAGCGCCTCGACGGCGTGGTCGGCGAGCTGGGTGATGACGGCCTCGACCTGCGCGCGAGCGCCCGAGCCGTCGATGATGCCGCGCAGCTCGTCGACGTCGGCCGAGGACAGGGGAGTGCCCAGGGCGGCGTCGAGCCGCTGGGCGGCCGCCTGTGGGGCTGCGTCGAGCGCGAGCGCGACGAGGACCGTGCGCTTGCCCTCGACGAGGTCGTCGCCGGCCGGCTTCCCCGTCTCGGCCGGGTCGCCGAAGACGCCGAGCAGGTCGTCGCGCAGCTGGAAGGCCTCGCCGAGCGGCAGCCCGAACCGGGTCAGCTGCTCGATCTGCTGCGTCGTGGCGCCGGCCAGGCCGGCGCCGATGTGGAGCGGGCGCTCGATGGAGTACTTGGCCGACTTGTAGCGCAGCACCGTCATGGCGGTGTCGACGTCGGCCCGCCCGCGCGCCTGCACGGACACGTCGAGGAACTGCCCGGCGATCACCTCGTTGCGGCACTGCTCGAAGAGGGCGAGCCCGGGCGCCACCTCGTCGGCGGGGAAGCCGCTGCGCCGCAGCATGTCCTCGGCCCAGCCGAGCAGCAGGTCGCCGAGCAGGATCGCGGCGGCGGCGCCGTACTGCCCCGGGTCGCCGCGCCAGCCGGCGGCGCGGTGCTCGGCCTCGAACGCCCGGTGCGTCGCGGGGCGGCCGCGGCGGGTGTCGGAGGCGTCCATGTAGTCGTCGTGGACCAGGGCGCTCGCGTGGAGCACCTCGAGCGACGCGCAGGCCCGGGCCAGCGCCAGCTCGTCCGGCACGTCGGGCCGGATCGCCCGGTGCCCCCAGTGGCAGAACGCCGCGCGGAACCGCTTGCCGCCGCGCACCGCCGTACGGGCCTCCGCGATCAGCCGGCCGGCGTCGGGGCCGAGCGGGGCCAGCTCCGCCTCGCGGTCGTCGAGGAACGCGTCGAGCACCCCCTGGACCTGGTCACGGAAGGCTGTGGGGTCCCAGGTCGTCACCAATCCAGCCTAAACAGTGGGACGGGAGCACCGTCGGCCGCGGTCGTCCGTAGGCTGTTGCGCATGACGCACGGATGGGACGGCGGCCGGGGGCTGAGCATGCGCGAGCGCCTCGACAGCGGCGAGCGCTCCTTCTCGTTCGAGTTCTTCCCGCCCAAGGACGCCGCGGGCGAGGAGCAGCTCTGGCAGGCGATCACCGAGCTCGAGCCCTACGGCCCGACGTTCGTGTCGGTGACCTACGGCGCCGGCGGCACGACCCGCGACCGCACCGTCGCCATCACCGCGCGGATCGCCCGCGAGACCAGCATGCTGCCGGTGGCGCACCTCACCTGCGTCGGCCACACGACCGACGAGCTGATCGCCATCCTCCGCGACCTGGGCGAGGCCGGCGTACGCCACGTGATGGCGCTGCGCGGGGACCCGCCGGGCGGGCCGGGGTCGCCCTGGACCCCCACCGACGGCGGCCTCACCTACGCCAACGAGCTGGTCGCGCTGATCCGCGAGCGCACCGACCTGCGCATCGGTGTCGCCGCGTTCCCCGAGGGGCACGTCGAGGCGACCGACCTCGACCACGACGCGCGCGTGCTCCGGGCGAAGTACGACGCCGGTGCCGAGTTCGCCGTGACCGACATGGTGCTGCGAGCCTCCGACTACGTCGGCCTGGTGGAGCGGGCCGCGGCCGCCGGGGCCGACCTGCCGATCATCCCCGGCATCATGCCGATCCTGAACCTGCGCTCGATGGAGCGGATGGCCGAGCTGTCCCGCCGCCAGCTGCCCGCCGAGGTCGTCGCGCGCCTCACGCCGTACGCCGACGACCCGCAGCGGCTGCGGGCCGAGGGCATCGCCATCGCGACCGAGCTCTGCGAGGCGCTGCTCGACGCGGGCGCGCCCGGGCTGCACTTCTACACGCTCAACCGGTCCAAGGCGACGCGGGAGATCTTCGGCAACCTGCGCATCACCGTCTGAGCGCACCGGAGCCTGTCCGGGCCGCGAGGTCGCCACTACCGTGAGCGGCATGTTCACCGTCACGGTCACCGGGACCGGCACCAGCAGGGTCGCCCCGGACAGCGCAGTCGTCCGCCTGGCGGCCGTCGCGCGGGGGAGCGGGGTCGCCGAGGCGTACGCGGCGATGACGTCGGCCGCCGCGTCGATCGCCGAGGTCGCCCGGCGCCACACCGAGGAACGGCGCATCGCCTCGACCGGCATCACGGTGTGGCCGTGGCACGACGGCACCGGCTACCAGCAGGGCTTCGAGGCCCGGCACTCCTATGCGATCGGGTGCGCCGACCTCGCCGGTGCCGGCACGATGCTCGCCGCGCTCGCGGCCGAGGTCGGTGACGGACTCGCGATCGACAGCGTCGGTCTGGAGGTCACCGAGGACCACGGCGCCGGCGACAAGGCGCGGGAGGCCGCGTTCCACGACGCCCGCGAGCGCGCCGCGCAGCTCGCGCGGATGGCGGGCGCCGGGCTGGGACCGGTGCAGAGCATCGTCGAGGGCGATGCCGGCAACGGCCCGTCGCCGATGCCGAGGATGGCGATGGCACGCGAATCCACCCTCGAAGCGGGGGAGACGACGGTGACCAGCTCGGTGACGGTCGTGTGGGAGCTGGCCTACTGACCCGCGCGGCCGACGACGTCGGCGACCAGCGCGGCGCTGAGCCCGGCGAACGGAAGCCCGGAGCCCGTGGTGGCGTGGGCACCTGCCGTGAGCACGCCCGTGATCGGCGTACGCGGGCCCAGACGCGTCCGTGCGGTGCGCGGGCCCTGCCACTGCACGCCGTGCGGTGAGCCGCCCCACGCCTCGACGAGGTCGCGCGGCGTCCGGTCGACCCGGGTGACGACCTGGCCGCGCACGTCGAGGCCGTGGCGCGCCAGCGCCGTCAGGACGTCCTCGGCGATCCGGCCGCGTGCCAGCACCGTCCAGGCCGCGCCGCCGTCGGGCGCCCGCCCGCCCGTACGGACGACGAGCAGCGGGTCGCCGTGCAGCGCCACCTCGTGGGGCAGGTCGGGCAGCTCCGCGCCCGCGCCGTCGAGGCCGACGTGGCACACGACCGGCGGGAAGGCGGGAACGGTGCGCCGGACGTACGCCGCCAGCACGGGCAGGCGGCGCGGGTCGATGGCGACCACCACGAGGTCGGCGTCGACCTCGCCCGCCGCGACCTGCACGGCTGCCACGCGGCCGTCGCGGACGACGAGGTCGGTGGCGCTGGTGCCGGTCAGGACGGTCACGCCCCGCAGGACGAGCCGATCGGCCATCGCGGTGCCGAGCGCCGCGAGGCCGCCGGGGACGGTCCAGGTGCCGAAGCGCTGCTCGAGGTAGGAGTCGACCCCGGCGAGGACCGGGGCGTCACGCAGGTCGTGGCCGTCCATGACGAGCCGGTGGCCGGCGACGAGGCGCAGCCGTTCGTCGCGGAGGGTCCGGCGCAGGCGCTTGTGCAGCGACTCGCGCCGGTCGAGCAGCGCGGTCAGCTCGCGCGGCGCGACGTCGGGGTCGTACGGGCGCTCGTACCACTCCTTGCGGAGCAGCTCCCACAGGTCGCCGTACGACGCCACGTGGTCGACCCACTGCTGACCGAGGCCGGGCGCCAGCGCGTCGAAGGCGTCGAGCTGCGCGGCGCGCGAGCCGCCGGGCAGCCGCAGGGACGTGCCGTCGGCGAAGCGGTGCTCGCGGACGAGGGGCAGGGACTGCAGGTCGACCTCGCGCTCCAGCGGGCGTCCGGACTTGCGGAAGAGGTCGCGGACGACTGCCGGCAGGAGCGTGCTGCTCGGCCCGGCGTCCCACGCGAAGCCGTCGTGCTCGACCGTCGACAGGGCGCCGCCGAGGTGGTCGGAGCGCTCCACCAGGGTGACCTCGTGGCCGAGCTTGGCCAGGCGCGCGGCCGCAGCCATGCCACCGAAGCCACCACCGACCACCACCACGCGAGCCACGGGGGAACACTAGAGCCCGACCGGTGGACCTCAGGCGACCTGGTGGAAGGGCTCCTCCTGCCTCCACCGGCGCCAGCCCCTGCGGACCAGGCGGGCGAGGAGGTGGACGACGACCAGTCCCAGCAGCAGCAGGACGCCGGCGACGGCCGCGGCAGCGCGGGGGTGCTCAATCGCGAACCACACCACGACCAGGACCGCGGCGTCCTCGGCGAGGCTGGCCGCGATGTTGGTCACCGGCTCGGGCGAGGTGTTGATCGCCAGCCGACTGCCGGCCTTGACCAGGTGGCTGAGCAGCGCGGTGCCGCCGCCCACGACTCCCAGCACGGCCTGGTCGAGGGAGGAGGCGTCCCCGGCGAGCAGGACGCCGATGACCGCGCCCGCCGTGGGGCGGACGGCGGTGGAGATCGCGTCCCAGGTCGAGTCGATGTAGGGGATCTTGTCGGCGATGAACTCCATCGCGTACATGAATCCGGCCGCGGCCAGCACGTCCCACCGGCCCAGCACGTCGGGGATCTCGGCGAACGACCCGACCCGGTCGGAGATGCCGAGCACCAGCACGACGAGGTAGGCGTTGATGCCGCTCGCCCACCCGCTCGAGAAGGTCAGCGCCAGTGCGTCCACGTGCTGTCCCCTCAGACGACCTCGACCTCGACGGCACCGGTCATCGCGACCAGCTCGTCGTAGGTCGTCGAGAACACCGCCGACGGGTGCCCGGCCGCGGCCCACACGACCTCGTGCTGCCGCAGCCACGGGTCGATCCACGTCGGGACGGGGGCGGGATGGTCGATGGGAGAGACCCCGCCGATCACCTGCCCGGTGTGGCGGCGCACGAAGTCGGGGTCGGCGCGCTCCAGGCGGCCCACGCCTATGCGCTCGGCGACCGTCGTGGTGTCCACGCGATGGGCCCCCGAGGTGAGGATGAGGACGGGTCCTCCGTCGCCGTCGAAGAGCAGGCTGTTGGCGATCGCGCCGACCTCGCAGCCCAGCGCCGCCGCGGCGAGTGCCGCAGTGTGGGCGCTGTCGGGCAGGATGACCACGTCACCGGTGCCGCCGCGCCGGACGAGGTCGCCTCGGAACGAGGTGATGGATGCGTGCTCGGTCGCCATGATCCGAGCCTAGCGACGAACGACGACGAGCCTCAGGGGAGTTTCAGATGGCGCGCGACCTGCCCGGATCCGTGGTCAACAGCATGCGAGTGCTCGGACTGATCGTGGCCACCGCCGGCGTGATCACGCTGCTGATCTGGTGGATGCGCGACGAGGTGATCCTCGGCTGGGCCGAGGGCAACCCGTCGGCGCAGGAGATCCTGGCCCAGGGCGGCATCGCGCAGCTGCGCGAGAGCCCCATCGTGCCGGGGTTCGTGGCGCTCGCCGTGGTGGCGTTCGTCGGTTTCGCCGTGCTCGCGCTGGTGCTCGGGTCGTTCTTCGTCGGCGGCCACGGGTGGACCCGCCCGGTGCTCGCCGCCACCGCCGGGGTCGGGGTCCTCGTCGGCGTCGTCTGCCTCGACTCGCACCTCCCGGTGATCTTCGTGGTGCTGTCGGCGCTGGTGATCCTCGAGGGCCTGGTGCTCTCGTTCTTCCTGTGGCGCCGGGAGACCACCGACTTCCTGCGCCGGGGCTGAGGCTCCGCCGTGGCGCCGGTCCTCCGCGCGTCCTCCACCACCTGACGACCGGCCCTTGACGGACTGTCGGTGGGGGGTAGTACCGTTCGCGGTGTTCGAACAGATGTTCGATGCGGCCCGGGTGGCGGTGACCTCGACCCCCACCGCTGCCCGGGTCGGCCGCGGGGTCGACGGATGTGCGAGGAGGCGCGATGAGGCAGTACGACGACCCCGTCGAGGTGCGACGGGGCGAGGCCGAGGACCCTGACCAGTTCCTGTGGCGGGGCAGGCTGTGGAAGGTGCGCACCGTGGTCGCGCACTGGGTGGAGACCGGTCCCTGGTGGCAGGGGGCGCACGACGACGTGCGGCACGCGGCCGCCGACCTCGTCGCCGAGCGTGAGCTCTGGCGGGTGGAGGCGGGCCGCGGGCCGGGCGCCAGGCGGAGCGCACGCACCGTCGCCGGTGACGAGGACACCTACGGCGTCTTCGACCTGTCCTTCGACTGGACCGATGGGCGCTGGCAGCTCGTCGGCTGCCTGGACTGAGGGGGCACCGATGGGTCCCCACATGCTGCCGGCCACCGCCCACTCCTACCTCGAGCGCTCCGCGACGTCCCTGCGCGACGCGATCACCGCTCGCGACGTGCCCACCCGCTACGCCTGCGCCCACGTGGCGGCCCTGTGCGCCGCGGCGGCCCTGCTGGCGGCGCGCGCCCGGCCCGCCCCGCGCGCGCGGCGGCAGAAGAACGCCTGGGTCCTGCTCGCCGAGGTCGCACCGGAGCTCTCGGAGTGGGCGACCTTCTTCGCCGCCGGTGCCGCCAAGCGGGCGGCCGCCGAGGCAGGGTCGACCCGAGCGGTGACGGAGCGCGAGGCGGACGACCTGGTCCGCGACGCCGACCGGTTCCTGGCGGTCGTCGAGCAGGCGCTGGGCCTGGTCCCGCACGCCAGCGTCGCCTGAGGGAGCGAGGTGTCGCGCGACCCCTTCGTCCACCTGCACGTCGCCTCCGGCTACTCCCTCCAGTACGGCGCGTCCCATCCGCACGTGCTGGTGGAGCGCGCCGCAGAGCACGGCATGGACACCCTCGCCCTCACCGACCGCAACGGCACCTACGGTGCGGTCAGGTTCGTCCGCGCGGCCCGCAGCGCCGGCATCAGGCCGGTGCTGGGGGTCGACCTCGCGGTCGCCCCGGTGTCGTCGGTGGTGCGGCCAGCCGGTCCGGTCCCCGCCCGCCGCGACACCAGACGTACGCCGACGCGCGGGGGCGCGTTCCGCGAGGCGCCGCCGGGGGCGGCCGACGGGCCGGGCAGTCCGCGGGTGACGTTCCTGGCCAACGGCCGGGCAGGGTGGGCGGCGCTGTGCCGGATGGTCTCCGCGGTCCACCTCGCGGGGGAGCGCGGCCGACCGGTCGCCACCCTCGACGTGCTCGCCCCGCACCTGGCCGGCGGTCACGTGGTCGCCCTGCTGGGGCCGTCCTCCGAGCTGGGCCTCGCCGCGACGCGCCGACGCGACGACCTGGGCCTGGCCGCGATCGCACCGTGGCTCGACCTGCTGCCCCGCGAGAACCTCGTCGTCGAGCTGGTCTCGCACCGCCTCGGCGGCCGCCGGGGCGACTGGGGTCCGGGCACCTCCCCCCACGCCGCCCGGATGTTCGGCGTCGCCCGCACGGCCGGCCTCACGACGGTGCTCACCAACGCCGTGCGCTACGCCGACCGCCTCGACGCGCCGACGATCGACGTGCTCGACGCCGCCCGGCGGCTGGTCCCGCTCGGCTCGGCCGGCCTGCGCGACGTCGGTCCGTCGGCCGCCCGTGGCAACGCCGAGGGCTTCCTCAAGTCCGGCAAGCAGATGGGCGAGGTCGCCGAGGAGGTCTGCCGGCTCGCCGGGCTCGGCGACGGCAGGGCCGGGGGCCGCCGACTGCTCGCCCGGACCCGCCTGGTCGCCGACCGCTGCGCGCTCGACCCGCGCCGCGACCTCGGGATCGGTGAGGTGCACTTCCCGGAGCTCGAGCTGACGGGCGGCGCCTCCCGCGAGCAGACCGCCGACGCGCTGCTGCGCCACCGGTGCGAGGCCGCGATCGGCGACCGCTACGGCAGCGCGCCCCGCCTGCGCATCTGGACGCGGCTCGACCAGGAGCTCCTGACCATCGCCACCCTCGGCTACGCCTCCTACTTCCTCGCGGTGGCCGACGTGACCGACCTGGTCGCCCGCATGGGCATCCGTCGTGCCGCCCGTGGGTCGGGAGCCGGCAGCATCGTCACCTACCTGCTCGGCATCTCCGGGGTCGACCCGTTGCGGCACGGGCTGCTGATGGAGCGGTTCCTCTCCCCGCTGCGCGCCTCCCTGCCCGACATCGACGTCGACGTCGAGTCCGCCCGGCGCGAGGAGGTCTACCGCGCGATCCTCGACCGCTACGGCGGCGAGCGGTGCGCCACCGTGTCGATGATGGACACCTACCGGGTCCGCCACGCGGTGCGCGACGTCGGCGCCGCGCTCGGCATGCCGCCCGGCGAGGTCGACGCGATCGCCAAGGCGTTCCCGCACGTCCGCGCCCGCGAGGCCCGGCGTGCGCTGCGCGACCTGCCCGAGCTGCGCGCGAGCGGGCTCGGCGACGGAGCGCTCGACCGGTTCTTCGGACTCGTCGAGCGCCTCGACGGCCTGCCGCGCCACATCGCCATGCATCCGTGCGGCGTCCTGCTCTCCGACGCCACGCTGCTCGACCGCACCCCGGTCGAGGCGTCCTGGGCCGGGTTCCCGATGAGCCAGTTCGACAAGGACGACGTGGAGGAGCTGGGCCTGCTCAAGCTCGACGTGCTCGGGATCCGGATGCAGTCGGCGATGGCCCACGCGGTCGCGGAGGTGGAGCGGGTCGACGGCGTGCGCATCGACCTCGACGACGAGCGGCAGGTGCCCTTCGACGACCCGGCGACCTTCGAGCTGATCAGCAGCGCCCGGACCCTCGGGGTCTTCCAGATCGAGTCGCCGGGCCAGCGCGAGCTCGTCGGCAAGTCCGGCATCGAGACCTTCGACGACATCGTCATCGACATCTCGCTGTTCCGCCCGGGCCCGGTGAAGAGCGACATGGTCACCCCCTACCTCGAGGCCAAGCAGGGCTGGTCGAGCGCCCGCTACCTCCACGACGACCTGCGACCGATCCTCGAGCAGACCCGCGGCGTGGTCGTGTTCCACGAGCAGGTGATCGAGATCGTCGCCCGGTTCGCCGGCGTCACCCTCGCCGAGGCCGACGAGAAGCGGCGGGCCCTCGGCGCCACCGAGGGGATGGCGGCGACGAGGGCCTGGTTCTTCCCCCGCGCCCTCGCCCGCGGCTACGACCTCGGGCTGGTCGAGCAGCTCTGGGCCGTGCTGGAGGCGTTCGCGTCGTTCGGCTTCTGCAAGGCCCATGCCGCGGCCTTCGCGCTCCCGACCTACCAGTCGGCCTGGCTCAAGACCCACTGGCCCGCCCACTTCCTGGCGGGCGTGCTGACGCACGACCCCGGCATGTACCCCAAGCGGCTCATCCTCGACGACGCCCGCCAGCTCGGTGTCGGGGTGCTCGGCCTCGACGTCAACTCCAGCGCGTCGTCCTACCTCGTCGAGGCGAGCCTGACCGGCGAAGGACACGCCATCCGGCTCTCGCTCGCCGACGTCAAGGGCATCGGCTCGGCCGAGGTGGCCCGCATCGTCGAGGCCCGGGACGGCGCGCCGTACGCCTCGCTGTCCGACTTCTTCCACCGCGCACGGGTCGCCCGGCCGATCCTGGAACGGCTGGTCCTCGCCGGCGGGTTCGACGGCGTCTACGGCATCGGTTCCGGCGAGCAGGCGGTGCACCGGCGCGGCCGGGTGACGCGCCGCGACCTGCTGCTGCAGGTCTCCGAGCTCGACCGCTACGCCCGCTCGGTCGACCGCGGCTCGCGGGCGCGGGGCCGCGGGCCGACCGCGCGGCGTACGCCGTCCGCCGAGTCCGCGAGCGGAGGGTCGGCCAGCGCCGCGGCCGCGCGCAACAGCTCGGACCCGACGCTGCGAGCGGGGTCCGCGTCCACCGAGCGTCACGCGCTCGCCGACGGGGGCGTGTGGGCGCGCGCAGCCGCGCAGTCACGTGCCGCCGGACCGGTGACCCCGGCCGACTCGGTGCAGCTCACCCTCCGTCTCGGCGACGAGCCGGGGGAGCCCGGGGAGCGGCCGAGCGGGCTGCCGGAGATGACCACGCTCGACCGGATGCGCGCCGAGCTGGAGATCCTCGGCCTCGACGTCAGCCAGCACGCCGTCGCGGCCTACGACCCGTTCCTCGACGCACTCGGGGTGACCCGCAGCCGCGACCTGCTGAGGCGTCGCAGCCGCGCCGACCTGCTGGTCGCCGGGGTGAAGGTCGCCACCCAGACCCCGCCGGTCAGGTCCGGGCGCCGGGTCGTCTTCCTCACCGTCGACGACGGCACCGGTCCGATCGACGCCACCTTCTTCGACGACGCCCAAGGCCCTCACGCCACCACGATCTTCTCCTCGTGGCTGTTGCTGGTGCGCGGCGAGCTGCGCCGCACCGGACGCCGAGGCGTCTCAGTCCGTGCCACGGGCGCATGGGACCTCCCGACCCTCCACGGGCTGTGGCTCGGCGCGCGGTCCGGCGAGGACGGGGCGGCGCTGGTGCGCGCCGAGCTGGCACGGCCACGCGACCCGAGCGGCGAGGACCCGGCCGGGCGCCGGGTGCTCGTCCACCCCAGCGGGTTCCGGGTCTCGCCCTACTCCGACACCAGGCCGGCCGGCGACCCCGCCAAGGACGTCGCGCGCCACCTCTGGCACCGCAGCCCGGGGAGTCCGGGATGACCACCCCCCACGCACTAGGGTTGGGCCCATGCAGCCTCCCGCCACCGCCTCTGCCAGCGAGCGCCGCCAGTCGGTCCGGGCCGGAGTGGTGTGGGACGGCGTACGCCGCCTCCTCGAGGCTCCCGGGGCGTTCCACGACCAGCAGGCCCGCATCGTCGACGTCGGTGGTGGCACCGGAGGGTTCGCCGTCCCGCTGGCCGAGCTCGGGCACTCGGTCCAGGTCATCGACCCCAGCCCCGACGCCCTCGCCTCGCTCGACCGTCGCGCCCGCGAAGGCGGCGTGGCCGACCGCGTCACCGGCCAGCAGGGTGACCTCGACGACCTCGCGCGCCTGGTCGACGACGCCGATCTCGTCCTGTGCCACGGCGTGCTCGAGATGGTCGACGACCCGGCAGCCTCCCTGGCGGCGATCGCCGGCGCGCTGCGTCCCGGCGGTCACCTCAGCCTGCTCGTCGCGCAGCGCCACGCAGCCGTGGTGGCCCGAGCGATGGCCGGCCACTTCCAGGCCGCGCGCGAGCTTCTCGACGGCGATGCGACGGCCCCGGCCGGCGGCCGGGGCGGCCGACGCTTCACCCACGACGAGGTCGTCGACCTCCTCGGTGCTGCGGGGCTGGAGCCGACGTCCGTGCACGCGGTGCGAGTCTTCTCCGACCTGGTGCCGGGCAGCCTCCTCGACCTCGAGCCCGGCGCGACCGCGGCCCTGGTCGAGCTCGAGCGTGCAGTCTCCACACGACCCGAGTACCTCCCCCTCGCGGCGCAGGTCCACGTCATCGCCCGCCGCCGCTGACCCCTCCGCCGCTGACCCGTCCGCCGGTGGCACCACCCCGTCACGCCCCGACGGGGGTGCGGCGTGACGGTGACACCGATCCTCCACGTCGACATGGACGCCTTCTACGCCTCCGTCGCGCTGCGCGAACGTCCTGACCTCGTCGACCAGCCGGTGGTGGTGGGCGGCAGCGGCCGGGGTGTCGTGCTCGCGGCCAACTACGTCGCTCGCCGCTACGGCGTCCGCTCGGCCCTGCCGATGACCCGCGTACGCCGCCTCTGTCCCCACGTCGTCGTGCTCGCGCCCGACTACGACACCTTCACGAGCGTGTCCGCCTCGGTGATGGAGACCTTCCGGGAGGTCACGCCGCTCGTCGAGGCGTTGTCGCTGGACGAGGCGTTCCTCGACGTCCGGGGCTCCACCCGTCGTCTCGGCCCGCCGGCGCGGATCGCCGAGCGGCTGCGGTCGACGATCCACGACGAACAGGGCATCACCTGCTCGGTGGGGGTGGCGGCGACGATCTCGGTCGCCAAGCTCGCCAGCCGTCGGGCCAAGCCAGACGGGGTGCTGGTGGTGCCGCCGGCCGAGGTGACCTCGTTCCTGCACCCGCTCGACGTCGGGGAGCTCTACGGCGTGGGGGAGAAGACCCAGGCGCTCCTCCACCGGTTCGGCCTGCTCACGGTCGGCGACGTCGCGCACACCCCGCTCGACACCCTCCAGCGTGCCGTCGGCCACCACCTCGGTCGCGAGCTGCACCACCTCGCCTGGGGCACCGACCGGGGCGAGCTGCACGTCAGCGCCGGACCGCACGAGCCGGAGAAGTCGATGGGCGCCGACGAGACCTTCGCGCGTGACACCGACGACCGCGACGTCATCGTCCGCGAGCTGCTGCGCCTCTCCGCCCGCGTCGCCGGGCGGATGCGCGCGGCCGGGGTTGCCGGACGGACGGTCACCATCAAGGTCCGCTTCGCCGACTTCACCACCATCACCCGCTCCCGGCCCCTCGGCGAGGCCACCGACGTCACGGTCGAGATCCATCGCGCCGCCACCCGCCTCTACGACCGGCTCGGCCTCCAGCGCGCCCGCCTGCGGCTGGTGGGCGTACGCGTCGAGGGCCTCGTCCCGCGCGCCACCGTGCACCACCAGCTGGAGCTCGGCGAGCCCGACCGCGGCTGGGCGGAGGCGGACCGCGCGGTCGACCGCGCGACCAGGCGGTTCGGGGCGGCCGCGGTGCGTCCGGCCAGCCTCGTCTAGCCCGGTGAGCGACGCGGCACCGCCCGGGTGGGGGGCTGCCCCCTGCGTCCGGGTGGAATTTTCGGGGGACGCCTACCGTGACTGGAAGAGCGTGCCTAGACTTGCGACAAGAAGGTGAGGAGGAACCGTGGAGCTCTCCGAGGAAGAACTGCGACTGCTCGAGCAGATGGAGCGCGCCCTCGTCGAGGAAGACCCGAAGCTCGCCTCCACGCTGCGCGGCACGTCGATCGCCCGCACGGCCCGCCGCCGGATGATCGCAGGCGGTGGCGTCGTCCTGGCCGGCATCGGCCTCCTCATCGTCGCCGTGCTGCTCGACCTCACCTCCGTCCTCCAGACCGTGGTCGGCGTGGCGGGCTTCGTGATCATGCTGGGCGGTGCGATCCTCGCCCTCACGTCCGCGCGCACGCCGGGCCGCCCAGCCCCCAAGGTGCGGTCGTCGGGTCGCACCGGCTTCGGCGTCGTCGACGGCGGCCGCCAGCACCGCCCCGGCCGACAGGGCCGGCAGCGCTCCGGCGCTCCCTTCATGGAGCGCATGGAGGAGCGGTGGCGTCGACGCCGCGAGCGCGGCTTCTGAGCTTCCGCTCCATCACTCGACGCCCCGGCCCACGGACCGGGGCGTTCGTTCGCCTGCGCCCCGGCGGCCTGGCTCAGCCGACGAGCTCGTCGACCGACCGGCCGGCCTCCTCGGCGGTGGCGTCGCTCCGGGACTGACCCGTACGGGTGCGCGAGCGCCACGACGTACGGTGGCCCACCACCGAGGCGGGCCACCACGCGGCACGCCGCACCTCGCGCGGCGTGACTCCCGCGGCCAGCGCGTCCTCGACGAGCGTGAGGTCGTCGGCGAAGCGGTCGGCGGTGAAGGTCTCCGGGTCGCGTGCGTAGCGACTGTGCTCGAGGGCCGCGACCAGCCGGTCGAGGGCGTCCGCAGCCTCCGGGGCCTGGTCGCGGCCGCGCCGGGGTCGGTCGGGCCGTGAGGCGTCGTGGACGGGCGCCGCGAGGAGCCGGCCGAGCCAGTCGCCGGCGCGGCGCGGTGAGCGGCCGTCGGGCCACGCGTGCCCCAGGTCGCGGACGACGTCGCGCAGCTCGACCCACAGGTCCTCGATGTCGCCGGCCAGGCGGCGCCGGCGGCGCGCGGCGCGCACCAGCCGGGGGCTCGTCAGCAGCAGGGCGACGACGCCCAGGCCGAGCAGCGCCGCCAGGACCGGGACCCACGGGATGGACGAGGTGTTCTCGTCGGCGGCCGCATCCTCGGCGTCGGCCTGCTCGCCGCGCTCGGGGAGGAGCTCGGTCGAGCTGTTGGCGCTGGGCGACGCGGTCTCGGGGACCGCCTCGAACTCGGCCTCGGTGTAGTCCGGCGGCTGGGTGGCGCGGGCCTGCGGTGTGGGCTCGAAGCGCACCCACCCGGAGCCGGGGAAGTAGAGCTCGGGCCACGCGTGCAGGTCGCGCGAGGAGAACTCCCACGACCCGTTGGTGGCGCGGTCGGGCTCGAGGAACCCCACTGCGACGCGGCTCGGGATGCCGATCACCCGCGCCATGATGGCCATCGAGGCCGCGAACTGCTCGCAGTAGCCGACGCGGTCGTCGAGGAACGCCAGCAGGTCGGCGCCGCCGTCCCCTGCCGACGGCACCTGGCCGATGTCGTAGCGGAATCCGCCGTCCTCGCGGAACCACCGCTGCAGCGCCTGGGCCTTCTGGAAGCGGGTGGGGGCGTCGGCGGTCACGGTCGCCGCGAGGCGCCGGATCTCGTTGTTGAGGGTGCTCGGCACCTCGGTGAAGATGCCGGCCACGGCGCCCGCACCGGAGACGGCGGAGTTCATCGAGTCGGCGTCGTAGGTCAGCTGGACGCCGGTGTAGTCGTACGTGCTGTCGGCGGTGGTGACGTCCTCGCGAGCCGCGATCACGTCGCGGGTGTTGAGGTCGTAGCGCCAGTCGGTGCTCGCAGCGATGCGCGACGTCTGCGCGGCGGTGGGCAGCCACGTGGAGCGGAAGTCCGGCCCGACGCGCACGTCGTACTTGAACTCGCGGCGCTGCACGTCGAGCCCGACGCCGTCGAGAGGGGGCAGTGCACCCGTGGCCGACTGCGACTCGGGGATCTCGCGGTCACCGGGCGTCCACTCCGAGCCGCTGAACCGGGAGAGCACGGTGTAGCGGAGG
The DNA here is from genome assembly GCF_004785795.1 of Nocardioides eburneiflavus. Taxonomy (NCBI): domain Bacteria; kingdom Bacillati; phylum Actinomycetota; class Actinomycetes; order Propionibacteriales; family Nocardioidaceae; genus Nocardioides; species Nocardioides eburneiflavus. The sequence continues at coordinate 4,432,366 of NZ_SRRO01000001.1, read as the reverse complement.
TAGCTCGGCCTGGGACCGGAGGTGGTGACCCACAGGAGCGGCACGTCGACGCCGCGGCGCAGGTCGCGACGCAGGTCCACCATCGGGTCCTGGACCTCGACCTCGCGGGTGCCGGGGCCGTTGCCCTCGAAGACGCTCATGCTCATCGTGGGCACGGCGGCGGGCACGACCACCGCCAGGGCGATGGCGGCCGTCCCCAGGGCGAGGGCGGTGTTGGCGATCGCGCCGGTGCGGACGGAGAAGGAGCCCTTCTCGCCGTCGGGGGCGCGCCCCCAGCTGGTGACGTGGTCGCTGTGCTGGAGGAACACCAGGGTGAGGAACAGCCCGGCGATCACGGCGAAGAGCCACCACGAGACCGGGTTGCCGGTGACGGCGACCGGCAGGGTGTACGCCGCCAGCAGGACGAGGCCGGCCACGGGCGCCCGGCGCAGGGTGCAGGCGATGACGTCGACGAGCAGCACCACCAGTGCGCCGCCGATGAGCAGCAGCGGGTGCACCGGTGGCACGCCGAGCTGGACGGGCGCGGCAAAGCTGCGCGACGTCTCGAGCGCGTCCTGGAGGGCGGCGACGAAGACGTCGACGTTGCCCGGGGTCGGAAGGGGCGAGCCTGTCGTGGTCCCGAGCACGAGCAGCGCGGCGACGACGAGCTGGGTGGCGATGATGCCGGCGGCGGGCAGCCGCTGCCACCGCGCCACCGCACCGGCCCCGGCGAGGACGACGCCGATGAGGAGGAGCGGGATGCCGACCCGCGCGAAGCCCTCGGTGAGCACGCGCCACGACAGGACGGTGGTCCAGCCGGCGAGGAGGGCGATGCCGGCCATTCGCAGCTGGTGGGGGAGCGTGCTCCACGGGGCGCTCATCGCGCGGCTCCCGCCGAGGCGGTCGCGCGGCTCTGGAGCAGGCCGAGCTCCTGCCAGGCCGTGTCGAGCCGGTCGCGCGGGCCCACGGTGATGGACCGCCAGCCGGTCGAGGTGAGGTGTGCGGCCGCGCCCGGTCCGGGCTGCACGGGCAGGTGCGGTGCCCAGGCGTCGACGTCGAGAGCGATCGCGAGGCTCGACGACGCGTGGTGCTGGAGACGGCGCAGGAACGGCAGGTCGGAATCGCCGAGCCCGCCGAAGATCCCGATGGTGAGGCCGCCGTGCCCGGGCTCGGCGAGCCACTGGGTGTCGGGGGCGGGGGAGTGGTCGAGCTGGACGACCGCGAGGGCCTCGAGCAGCGGGATCGTGCCGGCCCCTGCGGTGTGGGAGTGCCACTCGGTCTCGCGGCTGTCGCCGGACGCGGTGACCAGCCGCACGGTGTAGCCGTGGTGGGCGAGGTGGACGGCGATCGAGGCGGCCGCCGACACGGCGCCCTCCAGCGAGCTCGCCGCCCCCTGGCCGCGGTGCGAGGTGCCGCGGTTGTCGAGGAAGACGGTCGCGCGCGACTGCCAAGGCTGCTCCTCGCGCCGCACCATCAGCTCGCCCACGCGGGCCGAGCTGCGCCAGTGGACGCGACGGAGGTCATCCCCACGGCGGTACTCGCGGACCGTGACGTCCTCGGCGCTTCCGGTCGCGAACGCGCGGGGCCGGTTGTCGCCGGACCCGGTCCACGCGCCGCCCAGCGGGATGCTCGGCAGAGCGACGGTGCGCGGCGTGACCGTGAGCCGGGCGGTGGCGTGGAAGGTGCGCCCGAGCTCGACGAGCCCGAACGGGTCGGTCACCCGCACCGACATCGGGCCGATGTCGAACTGGCCGCGCAGCTCTGAGCGGACCTGGTAGGCCGCGTGGCGACGCCAGCCGTGGCCGAGCCCCTCGAGCACGAAGCGCGGTCGGGTGCCGAGGACGTAGGGGAGGCGCTCCTCGAGCAGCAGCACCCCCGTGGGCGTCCGCGACTCGTTGGAGACGGTGAGCTCGACGGTCGCCGGCTGCCCCGCGACGACGAGCTGCGGGGAGACCGTGCGCACCAGCGAGAGGCGGTAGCGGGAGCGGCCGACCCACCACGCGGTGAGCAGCGGCAGCACCGCGACGAGGACGCCGATCCGGACGACAGACGAGTGGCCGACGACGATCGCCGCGACGACCGTCGTGATGCCGGCGGCGAGGAACGCCCGTCCGCGGACGGTCAGGGCACCGAGTGCCTCACGCACGGCTGCCGCGGGTGTCGGGCGCCGTGGGCACGGGCACCGACTCGACGATCCCGGACAGGATCGCTGCGGTGGTGCGTCCGCTCATCGTCGCCTCGACGTTGGGCAGCAGCCGGTGCGCGAGGACCGGCGAGGTGATGCCGTGGATGTCGTCGGGGAGGACGTAGTCGCGACCCTGGGTCGCGGCGACCGCCTTGGCCGCCCGTACGAGGTGCAGCGTGGCGCGGGGCGAGGCGCCGAGGTGGAGGTCGTTGCTGGTGCGGGTGGCCGTGGTCAGGGCCACGGCGTAGCGCTGCACGGCCGACGACACGTGGACCCTGCCGACGATCTCGATCACCTTGCGGATCTCACCGGCGTCGGTGACGGGCTCGAGGTCGTCGAGCGGGTTGTGGGCTGTGTGACCCTCGAGCATCGCGATCTCGGCGGACTCCACGGGGTAGCCGACCGAGACCCGCGCCATGAACCGGTCGCGCTGGGCCTCGGGGAGCGCGTAGGTGCCCTCCATCTCGATGGGGTTCTGGGTGGCGATCACCATGAAGGGCTTCTCGAGCATGTAGGTCGCGTTGTCGACGGTGACCTGGCGCTCCTCCATGGCCTCGAGGAGCGCGGACTGGGTCTTGGGCGACGCGCGGTTGATCTCGTCGCCGACCACGATGTTGGCGAAGACCCCGCCGGGTCGGAACTCGAACTCGCGGGTGTCCTGGTTGAAGACCGAGACGCCGGTGACGTCGGAGGGCAGCAGGTCCGGCGTGAACTGGATGCGCCGCACGGAGCAGTCGATGCTGCGCGCAAGGGCCTTGCTCAGCTGGGTCTTGCCGACTCCGGGCACGTCCTCGATGAGCAGGTGGCCCTCGGCGAGCAGGACGACCAGTGCGGCGTTGACCACGTCCGGCTTGCCGGCGATGACCCGCTCGATGTTCTGGCGCACGGCGCCGGTCACCCGGCCCACGGTGTCCAGGTCGGGCGCCTGCCCGGAGAACCCTGTCGTCACGTCTGTTACGTCCCCTCGTCCGTCCTCGTCACGCTGAGAACACGGTATGTGGTGCGCGCAACATACACACCTGCTCGCACGGCTTTCCCCACTTCGCTCCACCACCCCTGGCCGCTGCTCCCCACCGGCGCTCCACCCGGGGTCCGGTCCGGCCGTCCTGAGCGTGGGAACGCGTCCGCTCCCGCTCGGCCGGCCCGATCGGCGGTCGCGAGCCGGCGGGTACGAGAGCCGCCGGATCACCGAAATTCACGCGTGAAACACGCTGAATCTGGTTGACGGTGGAGGAAAGTGGCGTACTGTGGGGCGAAGTGGGGGACAGGGTCGATCTGCCCGCCGAGCAAGGGGAGGTGCCGGATGTTCTTCGGCACCTACACGCCCAAGCTCGACGAGAAGGGCCGGCTCTTCCTCCCGGCGAAGTTCAGGGACGAGCTGACGGAGGGACTCGTGGTGACCAGGGGGCAGGAGCGCTGCCTCACCGTCTGGTCGCTGGAGGACTTCGGGAGGCTCACCGACCGGCTCCGAGAGGCGCCGGTCACGCAGAAGAACACCCGCGACTACGTCCGCATGCTGTTCGCCGCCGCCAGCCAGGAGGTGCCGGACAAGCAGGGGCGCATCAACATCCCGGCACCGCTGCGGGAGTACGCCTCGCTCCGCAAGGAGTGCGTCGTCATCGGATCGATGAACCGGATCGAGATCTGGGACCCGACCGCCTGGGCGACCTACTCCGAGGAGCAGGAGCAGAAGTTCTCCGAGCTCAGCGACGAGGTCTTCCCCGGCATCTGAACCACCCGCACCCGCACCGCCCGACAACTCCACAGCTGACGTCGCGACCCGCATCACCAGGTCTCGAGCCCGCTCCTCGCGTGGGCCATCTGGGGCACTTCCCCGGCACCAGAGGGCACTTCCCAGCGCAGGGGAGCGGGCAGGGACCTGGTGCGGCGGCTCACCCCGTGCCACACGACGGGGGGTGTCAGCCGCACCGCCAACGTCGGCACGCACGTCAGCAGCACACGTCAGCAGCACACGTCAGCAGCACACGCCAGCAGCAACAAGTGGGGTCGAGACCATGAGCACCACCCAGCCCTTGGGACGCACCGCCGCGGCACCGCCGCTGCGGGTGCGTGACCAGGCGCGCGAGGCGGCCGCCCTGATCGCGTTCTCCGCAGCCACGGCGTGCGGCCTCGCCCTGGCGCTCCTCCTGCTCACGCACCTGGGATCCCAGGGCTGAGCAGATGACGACTCCCCGCCACGCCCCGGTGCTCCTCGACCGGGTCGTCGCCCTGCTGACGCCTGCGCTCGAGTCCCCCGGCTCGGTCTACCTCGACTGCACCCTCGGCCTCGGCGGCCACAGCGAGGCCGTCCTCGAGCGACTCCCGCAGGCCCGCGTCATCGGGATCGACCGCGACCCCGAGGCCCTCCGGATGGCGAGCGAGCGGCTCGCCGCCCACGGCGACCGCTTCACCGCGGTGCACGCGGTCTACGACGAGCTGCCCGAGGTGGTCGCCTCGCTCGGCCTCGACCACGTCGACGCCGTCTTCTTCGACCTCGGCGTCTCCTCCATGCAGCTCGATGTCCGCGAGCGTGGCTTCGCCTACGCCGAGGACGCGCCGCTCGACATGCGGATGGACCCCACGACCGGGCAGACCGCTGCCGACCTCCTCAACACCGCGACCGCCCAGGAGCTCACCCGCATCCTGCGGGAGTACGGCGAGGAGAAGTTCGCCAGCAGGATCGCCCGCGAGGTGGTCCGCCGCCGGGAGACGACGCCGTTCTCCTCCAGCGCCGAGCTGGTCGAGCTGCTCTACGCGACGATCCCCGCGCCGGCACGTCGTACGGGCGGCCACCCGGCCAAGCGCACCTTCCAGGCCCTGCGGATGGCGGTCAACGACGAGCTCGCCGTGCTGCGCCGGGCCATCCCCGCCTCGATCGAGGTGATCGGGGTCGGTGGCCGCGTGGTCGTGGAGTCCTACCACTCCCTCGAGGACCGCCTGGTCAAGCGGGCCTTCGCCGACGCCACCCGCCTCGACGTGCCGCCGGACCTGCCGTTCGTGCCCGAGGGCGCCGAGCCCGCGCTTCGCCTGGTCACCCGGGGCGCGGAGCAGGCCGACGAGCACGAGATCGCCGAGAACCCCCGAGCCGCCTCCGTACGCCTGCGCGCCGTCGAGCGTGTCCGGCCTCGTCCAGCCACCCGCTCCACTTCCCCAGGAGTCGCCCGATGAGCAGTCCCGCCCTCCAGCCACGCACGCGCGTCACCCGCATCGCCCAGGAGGCCGTCGACCGGGCCCGCCTCACCGTGGTGCCGCGGGTGCGGAGCCGGGCGCCGCGGGTGCCGTTCGTGACGCTCGTGAGCCTGGTCCTCGTGGGTGGCATCGTCGGGCTGCTGCTGTTCAACACCTCGATGCAGCAGGCGTCGTTCGCGGCGTCGTCGCTGGAGAGCCAGGCCGACACGCTCGCCGCCCGCGAGCAGACGCTGCGCATGGAGCTCGACGAGCTCCGCGACCCGCAGCGGGTCGCGACGCAGGCCCAGCAGATGGGGATGGTCATCCCCTCCGCGCCCGTCTTCCTCGACCTCGAGTCGGGCAGGACGAGCGGCGTGCGCACGCCGGCCACCCGCGAGAACGCGATCCAGCTGCAACCGCCGGCGCCGATCAAGCCGGCCAACCTCGCTCCGGCGCCGATCGTCGTCGAGGTGCCCGCCACGCCGACGGCGGAGGAGCAGGCCGCGGCCGCAGCGGCCGCAGCGGAGCCGACCGGCCAGCAGGGCAAGCAGCGCAAGAACCGCGACCGCTGACGGCGCGGTCGCGCCGATCGACGCGATGACCGACCTAGATTGACGATCACGCCGCCTCCAGACCGGAGTCGGCAGGAGAGGGAGACCAGTGCCGAGCACCCGCACCAGGCGTGGCGCCTCGCGCGGCGCGCCGATGCTACGCCTGCGGATCGGCTTCGTCGTGATCGCGATGGCCCTCTCGTTCTTCGGCGCCCGGCTCGTGCAGCTGCAGGGCGTCGACCCGCAGTCGTACGCCGCCATGGCCGCTGCCGAGGGCGCGGCCCGGGTGACGCTCCCGGCCGAGCGCGGCGACATCCTCGACCGCAACGGCATCCCGCTCGCCGACTCGGTCAAGGGCAAGATGGTCATCGCCGACCCCGCTCTCACCGCCGACCGGGCACCCGAGCTCGCCACCCTCCTGTCGGAACGGCTCTCCATCGACTACTTCAAGGCACTCACCGCGCTGGAGGGTCGCAACGAGGGCAGCCGCTACGAGTACGTCGCCCGGCGGGTGCCGAGCACCCTCGCGGGCGACACGCTCGCCGCGGTCGAGGACGCCGGCTTCGAGGGCATCCGCCTCGAGGACGACCCGATCCGCGCCTATCCCGCGGGCGACGTGGCGGCCAACCTGCTCGGCTACATGGGCACCGACGAGCCGCTCGGCGGCTTCGAGCGCACCTTCGACAAGCAGCTCGCCGGTGTCGACGGCGAGGCCACCTGGCAGTCCAACTCCGGCAAGGGCGTACGGATCCCGCTGCGCGAGAGCACCCTCAAGGCAGCCCAGAACGGCGCTCCGCTGCGCACGACGATCGACCGCGACCTCCAGTGGTTCACCCAGAAGGTGCTGGCCCAGACCGTCCAGCAGTACCGCGCCGAGAGCGGTGCGGCCGTCGTCATGGACACCCGCACCGGCGAGGTCCTCGCGCTCGCCGACGTGCCCACCTTCGACGCCAACGAGCCCACCGAGGCGGCGTCCACCGACGACCTCGGCTCACGGGCGATGAGCGACACCTACGAGCCGGGCTCGGTCGAGAAGGTGCTCACCGCGGCCGCGCTCATCGACGCCGGCAAGGCCTTCCCGCGGCAGCGCTTCAAGGTCCCGCCGAACCTCGCTCGCCAGGACCGGGTCATCGGCGACTGGTTCGACCACGGCAACATCCGGCTGACCCTGGCCGGCATCATCGCGAAGTCGTCCAACATCGGCACCGTGCTCGCGGCCGACGCGTTCACGCCGGTGCAGCTCGTCGACTACCTCAACCGCTTCGGGCTCGGCCGGCGGACCGACATCGGTGTCCGCGGCGAGACCCCCGGCATCCTCACGCCCGGTGAGGCGATGACGTCGCAGACCAAGGACCGCGTGGCCTTCGGGCAGTCGCTGTCGGTCAACGTCGTCCAGATGGCCGCGGCGGTCAACACGATCGCCAACGGCGGCGTACGGGTCTCCCCGAGCGTGATCTCCGGCGCCGCGGTCACCGACGACGGCGTCACCGTCGGGACCGACGTCGCCACCCGCTCGCGCGTGGTGAGCAAGCAGGCGGCCCGCGCCACCGCGAAGATGATGGAGAAGGTCGTCGACCCCGAGGACGGCGTCGCGCCTCGCGCCCAGGTCCCGGGCTACCTCGTGGCCGGCAAGACCGGCACCGCGCAGCGCGTGGACCCCGAGTGCGGCTGCTACGACGGCAGCACGTCGCTGTCCTTCGGCGGGTTCGCCCCGGCCGACGACGCCCGCTTCACCGTCTACGTCGTGGTCCACGCCCCCAAGGTCGACGGCGGCGGCGGATCGGTGGCCGGTCCGGTGTTCTCGCGGATCATGGGCTACGTCCTCGGCCGCTACGGCGTGGAGCCGACCGGCGGCACGCCGTCGCGTCTCCCCGTCGAGTGGTGAGTCGATACGCTCGGCCGGTGGACCACGCAGCAGACCCGGGCAGCGCGACGCGCCCGCGCGTGGCCCCGTCGACCTCCGCCGCGGAGCTCGCCGACTGGCTGTCCACCGCCCTCCCGCCCGGCTCGGGCGTGGTCCGTCACGGCGACTTGGCCGTCGCCGTGTCCGGCCTCTCGCTGAGCACCGCACGCCTGCGGCCCGGTGACCTGTACGCCGCCCTCCCGGGTGCCCGGGCCCACGGCGCGGACTTCGCCGAGCAGGCGCTCGCTGCCGGCGCCGTGGGCGTGCTGACCGACGCCGCCGGTGCGGACCGGCTGCCGGAGGGCACGCCCGCGATCGTGGTGCCCGACCCGCGCCGCGTCCTCGGCCGCCTCGCCGCCCACCTCCACGGCGAGCCCGCCACGGGATTGCGGGTCATCGGCGTGACCGGCACGCAGGGCAAGACCACCACGACCCGCGTGCTCGAGCAGGGCCTCACCGCGGCGGGCGTGACGTCGGCCGTGATCGGCACGGTCGGCACGCGGATCGCCGGGGAGGACGTGAAGACCCAGCTCACCACGCCCGAGGCGCCCGACCTGCACGGCCTCTTCGCGGTGATGCGCGAGCGTGGCGTGGACACCTGTGCGATGGAGGTCTCCAGCCACGCGCTGGTGATGGGCCGGGTCGACGGGGTGGTCTTCGACGTGGCGGTGTTCCTCAACCTCGGTCGCGACCACCTCGACTTCCACGCCGACCTCGACGACTACTTCGCCGCCAAGGCCGGCCTCTTCACGCCGGAGCGCGCGGCGGTCGGCCTCACCAACCTCGACGACGACTTCGGCCGTCGGCTCCTCGACGTCGCCACGATCCCGATGGCGACCTACTCCTCGCGCGGTGCCGACGCCGACTGGCAGGCCGTCGACGTGGACCTCGGCCCGCACGGTGCGACCTTCACCGTCCGCGGCCCCGGGGTCGAGGTCCCCTCAGCGGTCCGCCTCCCCGGTGAGTTCAACGTCTCCAACGCCCTCGCAGCGATCGCGTCCGCCGCCCTCGCCGGCCTCGACCCGCGCCGGGTCGCGGACGGCATCGCGCAGGTCGGCGGCGTACCGGGTCGCCTCGAGCCGGTGTCGGCCGGGCAGGACTTCACCGTGGTCGTCGACTACGCCCACAAGCCCGACGCGCTGGAGGCCGTGCTCGCCACGCTGCGTCCGCTCACCGACGGCCAGGTCGTCGTGGTGGTCGGGGCGGGCGGTGACCGCGACACCTCGAAGCGACCGGTGATGGGGGAGATCGCCGGCCGGCTGGCCGACGTCGTGATCGTGACCGACGACAACCCCCGCACCGAGGACGCCGCCTCGATCCGCGCCGCCGTCCTGGCCGGGGCCGACGGCGCGACGGCGGAGGTCCTCGAGATCGGCGACCGCCGACTCGCGGTGCGCGAGGCCGTACGCCGTGCCCGTCCCGGCGACGTGGTGCTGATCGCCGGCAAGGGACACGAGACCGGCCAGGAGGTCGGCGGTGTGGTGCACCCGTTCGACGACCGGGTCGTCGCCGCCGAGGAGATCTCCGGGCTCGGGGGCGCGCGATGATCGAGATGAGCCTCGCCGAGGTCGCCGAGGTCGTCGGTGGCGTGGCCCACGGCACCGCGACCGTCACGGGGGCTGCGTTCGTCGACACCCGTACGCCGGAGACGGGCGGACTGTTCGTGGCGCTGGCGGGGGAGCGCGTCGACGGCCACGACTTCGCGTCGGCGGCCGGCGACGCCGGTGCCGTCGCGGTGCTGGGCAGCCGCCCGACCGAGCTGCCGACCGTCGTGGTCGACGACGTGACCGCCGCGCTGGGGCGACTGGCCCGCCACGTCGTGAGCCGGCTGCCCGACGTGGTGGTCCTCGCGATGACCGGGTCGCAGGGCAAGACCGGCACCAAGGACTACCTCGCCCACGTGCTGTCCGAGGCGGGCCCCACCGTGGCGACCCGGGGCAACTTCAACAACGAGCTCGGCGTACCGCTCACCGTCCTGCGCGCGACGCCCGAGACCCGCTACCTCGTCGTCGAGATGGGCGCCCGGGGCGTGGGCCACATCGCCGACCTCTGCCGGATCGCGCCGCCGCACGTCGCGGCCGTGCTCAACGTCGGCACCGCCCACATCGGCGAGTTCGGCGACCGCGAGGCGATCGCCCGTGCCAAGGGTGAGATCGTCGAGGCCCTGGCGGCCGACGGCACGGCCGTCCTCAACGCCGACGACGACCTGGTCGCCGCGATGGCCGCCCGCACGTCCGCCACCGTGACCACCTTCGGCGACGGCTCGGCCGGGCACCCACCCGACGTGTCGGTGAGCGAGGTGACCACCGACGAGATCGGCCGCCAGTCCTTCGAGCTCGCGCACCGGGGGTCCTACGCCACGGTCCATCTCGCCCAGGTCGGCGCCTTCCAGTGGCGCAACGCCGCGGCGGCGGCGGCGATGGCGCTCGCCGCCGGCCTCGACCTCGACACCGTGGCCGACTCGCTCGCCGACGCCGGACCGGCCAGCCGCTGGCGGATGGAGCTCACTGAGCGCGCCGACGGCCTCGTGGTGGTCAACGACGCCTACAACGCGAACCCCGAGTCCATGCGCGCCGCCCTCGAGACCCTCGCCGGCATCGGCTCGCGCAGCGGTCGGCGTACGGTCGCGGTGCTCGGCGAGATGCGCGAGCTCGGCGACGAGGCGGCCGCCGCCCACCACGGCGTCGGGGCCTACGCGGCGGACGTCGGCGTCGACGTCCTCGTCGCGGTCGGGCCCGCCGCCGCCGCGATCGCCGACGGGTTCAGGGAGGGCTCCGGAGCGGGCGGCACGGGCCGGGTGACCATCCCCACGGCGGGGCGTGGCGAGGCTGCCGACTGGCTGCGGCACAATGTCTCGGCTGCTGATGTCGTCCTCGTGAAGGCATCGAGGGGGGCGGCGCTGGAACTGATCGCCGACGACCTCCTCACCCGGGGCGGCAACGAAGGGAGCACCACGAGATGAGAGCCATCCTGTTCGGAGGAGGACTCTCCCTGCTGATCTCGCTGCTCGGCACGCGCTACGCGATCCGCTTCTTCACGCGCCAGGGGTTCGGCCAGCCGATCCGTGACGACGGCCCCACGACCCACCACACCAAGCGGGGCACGCCCACCATGGGTGGCGCGGTGATCATCCTCGCCACGGTGATCGGCTACTTCGCGGCCAAGCTGATCACCCAGACGGCGCCGACGGCCTCCGCGCTGCTGCTGCTCTTCCTGCTCGTCGGCATCGGCGCGGTCGGGTTCCTCGACGACTTCCTCAAGGTCAGCCGCCAGCACAACCTCGGCCTGCGCAGCCGCGCGAAGATGATCGGCCAGACCGTCGTCGGCCTGGTCTTCGGCTTCCTCGCACTCTCGCCCGCGCTCGAGGACGAGCGCGGCTGGCGACCGGCCTCCGACCATCTCTCCTTCATCCGCGACTACGAGGGCATCACGCTCCCCGCCGTCGTGGCGATCCTGCTGATCTGGCTCATCGTGACCGGTGCGAGCAACGCGGTGAACCTCGCCGACGGCCTCGACGGCCTCGCGGGCGGCGCCTCGATCCTGGTGTTCGCGGCCTACACGCTGGTCAACATCTGGCAGAACAGCCAGTCGTGCGCCCTCGAGGCCGGGCCCAAGTGCTACGAGGTCCGCGACCCGCTCGACCTCGCCGTGGTCGCCGCCGCCATCACCGGCGCCTGCTTCGGCTTCCTCTGGTGGAACGCCTCGCCCGCCCAGATCATGATGGGCGACACCGGCTCGCTGGCGCTCGGCGCGGCGATGGCCGGCTTCGCGATCATGACCCGCACCGAGCTGCTGCTCGTGATCATCGGCGGGCTGTTCGTCGCGATCACCGTCTCGGTGATGATCCAGGTCTCGGTCTTCAAGCTGAGCCGGGCCAGCGGTCTCTTCCGGAGCGTCTTCCGCGTCCAACCCGGCTACCGCGTCTTCCGGATGACGCCGCTGCACCACCACTTCGAGATGCTCGGCTGGGAGCAGGTCACCATCGTGATCCGCTTCTGGATCGTCACCGGCCTCGCGGTCGCCACGGGCCTCGGCATCTTCTACGCCGAGTGGGTCGCCGGAATCGGATGACGATGGCACCTGATGTCCTCTCCTTGATGCGCACCAGCGACTGGTCCGGCGTACGCGTCGTCGTCGCCGGCTTCGGCGTCTCGGGCTTCGCCGCCGCCGACAACCTGCTCTTCCTCGGCGCGCAGGTGACCGCGCTCGACGAGTCCACGAGCGAGGAGAAGGCCGAGAAGGCCGGCCTGCTCGAGACCCTCGGCGCCACGATCCGACTCGAGCCGGGCGCCACCGCGGTGCTGCCCGACGACACCGACCTCGTCATCACGTCGCCCGGGTGGCGGCCGGACGCCCCGCTGCTGGCCCAGGCGGTCGAGCGCGGCGTCCCCGTGTGGGGCGAGGTCGAGCTCGCCTGGCGGCTGCGCGACCCCGAGCGTCCCGCGCCCTGGCTCGCGGTCACCGGCACCAACGGCAAGACGACCACCGTGCAGATGCTGCAGTCGATCCTGACCGCGGCCGGCCTGCGCGCCGCCGCGGTCGGCAACGTCGGCCTGCCGATCGTCGAGGCCGTGATGGACCCCGAGCCCTATGACGTCCTCGCCGTCGAGCTGTCCAGCTTCCAGCTGCACTACACGCACTCGATGTCCGCGGAGTCGGCCGTGGTGCTCAACGTCGCCGAGGACCACCTCGACTGGTACGACGACGAGCCCGGGGGACCGACCGGGATGCAGGCGTACGCCGCCGACAAGGCGCGCATCTACGAGCGGGTGCAGCGCGCGTGCGTCCACAACCTCGCCGATCCCGCCACCGAGGCGATGGTCCGCGAGGCCGACGTCGTCGAGGGCGCGCGCGCCGTCGGCTTCACCCTCGGCATGCCGGCGCCCGGCGACCTCGGTGTCGTCGAGGACCTCCTCGTCGACCGGGCCTTCATCGAGGAGCGCGCCACCAGCGCCGCCGAGCTGTGCACGCTGGCCGACCTGGCCTCGCCCGCACCCCACTTCGTCGCCAACGCCCTCGCTGCCGCGGCCCTCGCCCGTGCCCACGGCGTGAGCCAGCAGGCCGTCCGTGACGGGTTGCGCGCCTTCCGCCCCGACGGCCACCGCATCGCCCACGTCGCCGAGGCCGACGGGGTCACGTGGATCGACGACTCCAAGGCCACCAACCCGCACGCCGCCCAGTCCTCGCTCTCGGCCTTCGAGCACGTGGTGTGGGTGGCCGGCGGGCTCGCCAAGGGTGCGCGCTTCGACGACCTCGTCGTCGCCGCGCGCGAGCGGCTGCGCGGCGTCGTCCTGCTCGGCCGGGACCGCCACGTCGTGGCCGACGCACTTTCGCGACACGCGCCCGATGTGCCGGTCATCGATGTGGGCGCCGACGAGACTGGTGATCCGATGGAGCGCGTGGTCGACGCGGCCGCCGGGCTCGCCAGGTCCGGTGACACGGTGTTGCTCGCGCCGGGCTGCGCCTCCATGGACATGTTCACCAGCTACGGCGCCCGCGGCGACGCGTTCGCGGCCGCCGTGCACCGACGGATCGCCCGCACCGACTAGCCGCCACACGAGGGGAGCGCGAGGAGTGACCACCGCGAACCCCGAGGACGTCGAGGGCACGCCCGACCGTGGCCGTCCGCCTCTCGGCTCGGGCGTGGTCGCGGCCTGGCAGGGCGTACGCGACACCGTCGTCGGTGGCTGGCGTGCGCTGCGCGAGGCGGTCGACAAGCCGCTCGCCTCCTACTACCTGCTGCTCGGGGCGTCCGCGCTGCTGCTCACCATCGGCCTGATCATGGTGCTGAGCGCCTCCAGCGTGCACGCCTGGACGACCTACGACGACTCCTACGCCGTGGTGAAGCGGCAGCTGATGTGGGTCGCCCTCGGTGTGCCCGCGGCCTGGGTGGCGTCCCGGATCCCCGTCCGGCACGTACGCCGCCTGGCCTATCCCGGCTTCCTCGTCGCCCTGGTGCTGCTGGGCCTGGTCGCCCGCTTCGGCGTGATCATCAACGGCAACAAGAACTGGCTGGCACTCGGCCCGGTCAACATCCAGCCCGCCGAGATCGCCAAGCTGGCGATCATCCTGTGGGCCGCCAACATCTACGCCCACAAGGAGCGTCGCCTGCGCGAGCTCCACCACCTGCTCGTGCCGGTGGTGCCAGGGCTGTTCGCGGTGATCGCGCTGGTGCTCGTCGGGCGCGACCTCGGCACCGCGCTGGTCCTCGCCGCGATCCTGCTCGGCATGCTGTGGGTGGTCGGCGCGCCACTCAGGCTCTTCGGGCTGAGCCTGTCCGTGCTCGGCGTCGCGGCCGTCGCGCTCGCCGCCACCGACCCCGAGCGGCTCAACCGCATCACGCACTTCACCGACCCGTTCAAGGACTACACCGACGCCGGCTGGCAGCCCGCACACGGTCTCTACGCCCTGTCGAGCGGCGGCTGGTTCGGTCAGGGGATCGGCGCCTCCACGCAGAAGTGGGGTGACCTGCCCGAGGCCCACACCGACTTCATCTTCGCGGTGCTCGGCGAGGAGCTCGGCCTCGTCGGCACCCTCCTCGTGATCGCGCTGTTCTTCACCATCGCCTACGCCGCCATCCGGGTCGCGCTCAGCACCCGGGACCCGTTCGTCCGCTACGCCACCTTCGGGATCGTGGTGTGGCTGCTGGGCCAGATGATCATCAACGTCGGGATGGTGCTCGCCGTGCTGCCCGTCATCGGCATCCCGCTGCCGATCGTGTCCTACGGCGGCTCGGCCCTGCTGCCGTCACTGGTGGCCCTCGGCCTCCTCATCGGCTTCGCCCGCCGCGAGCCGGAGGCGGCCGCCGCCCTCGCGGCGCGGCGCCGTGATCGCTCCGCGGGCCTCTCCGCTGCTCCTTCCTTCGACCGCTCTCGATAGATTCACCCCGATGCGCGTACTCCTCGCCGGCGGCGGCTCCGCCGGCCACACCTCGCCCCTGCTCGCCACCGCCGACGCCCTGCGTCGTCTGGACCCGGCGACGGAGGTCACCTGCCTCGGCACCCGCGAGGGCCTCGAGGCGCGACTCGTCCCGGAGGCCGGCCTGCCGCTGGAGGTCGTCCCGCGGGTGCCGCTGCCGCGCCGCCCCGGCCCCGACCTGCTCCGTACGCCGTCCCGGCTGCGCGCCGCCCGGGCCGCGGCGCTCGAGGTGGTCGACCGCGTCCGTCCCGACGTGGTCGTCGGCTTCGGCGGCTACGTGTCGGTCCCGGCCTACCTCGCCGCCCGGGCGCGGCGGCTGCCGATCGTGGTGCACGAGGGCAACGCGATCCCCGGGATCGCCAACAAGCTCGGTGCGCGGATGACCACCCACGTCGCCACCAGCTTCCCCGACACCGCGCTCCCGCACGCCGTCTGCACCGGGCTGCCGATCCGTCGCCTCATCTCCACCCTGGACCGTGCCTCGCTGCGCGCCGAGGCGCTGGCGAGCTTCGGCCTGCGCGACGACCTGCCCACGCTGCTGGTCACCGGCGGCTCCCAGGGCGCGGCGCGCATCAACGCCGCCGTGTCCGGCGCGGCGCCCGCGCTCGCCGGGGCCGGCGTCCAGGTCCTCCACGTCGTCGGTCCCAAGCACGAGCTGTCGGTCCCCTCGGGAGTGGTGCCCTACGTCGTCCGCACCTACGTCGACCGGATGGACCTCGCCTACGCCGCGGCCGACGCCGTGCTCTGCCGCTCCGGCAGCAACACCGTCACCGAGGTCTCCGGGGTCGGCCTGCCGGCGATCTACGTCCCGCTGCCCATCGGCAACGGCGAGCAGGCGCTCAACGCGCGCCCCGTCGTCGACGCCGGCGGGGGGCTGCTGGTCGCCGACGCGGCACTGACCCCCGAGTGGGTCGCCGCGAGCGTCCCCGGCCTGCTCACCGACGCGGGTCGGCTCGCCGAGATGGGCGCCGCCGCGACCGGAGTGATCCCGCTCGACGCCGACGAGAAGCTCGCCCGCATCGTCCTCGACGCGGCCCGCGGCGCGACGGGAGCCGCCTCGTGAGGATCCCGGTCCCCGACGAGCTGCTGCCGGCCGCCGAGCTGGGCCGGGTCCACTGCGTCGGCATCGGCGGCGCCGGCATCTCCGCGATCGCCCGGATCATGGCGGCGCAGGGCGTCCACGTCACCGGCAGCGACGACCACGACACGCCGTTCCTGCCCGCCTTGCGCGAGCTCGGCGTGACCTGCCACCTCGGCTACGACGCCGCCCACGTCGGCGACGCCGACACCCTTGTCGTCACCACGGCTGCGCGCGACGACAACCCCGAGGTCGTCGAGGCCAGGCGCCGGGGTCTGCGGATCCTGCCCCGCTCGGCCGGGCTCGCCGCCGTCATGGCCGGCTCCCGCGTCCTCGCCGTGGCCGGCACGCACGGCAAGACGACGACCACCGGCCTGCTCACCTCCGCGCTGCTCGCCGCCGGCGTCGACCCCTCGTACGCCGTGGGCGGCGTGCTGACCGCCACCGGCCGCAACGCCGACGCCGGCACCGACGACCTCTTCGTCGCCGAGGCCGACGAGAGCGACGGCGCCTTCCTCCACTACCGCCCGTTCGCGGCGATCGTGACCAACGTCGAGGCCGACCACCTCGACAACTGGGGCACCGAGGAGGCCTACCACCGCGCCTTCGAGGAGTTCGCCGACACGATCGACCGGTCCGGGTTCCTGGTCTGCGTGCTGGACGACCCGGGGGCCGCCCAGCTCGCCGCGCGTGCCCGGGCCCAGGGCCTCGACGTCGTCACGGTGGGGGAGTCCGCCGACGCCGACCTCCGCATCCACGACCTCGCGCTCGAGGGGTCCACCTCCTCGTGCCGGGTCTCGCGCCACGGCACCGACCTGGGTGGCCTCCGGTTGCGGATCCCCGGGCGTCACTACGTCCTCGACGCGGTGGCCGCGTTGGCCACCGGCCTCCAGCTCGGACTGCCCCACGACGCGCTGGCGCAGGGGCTCGGGCTCTTCACCGGCACCGGTCGCCGCATGGAGCTCAAGGGCGAGGCGGCCGGGGTACGGGTCTACGACTCCTACGCCCACCACCCGGTCGAGATCCGCGGCGACCTCGAGGCTGCTCGAGCACTCGCCGGCGACGGTCGCGTCGTCGCGGCGTTCCAGCCGCACCTGGTCTCCCGCACCCGCATCTTCGGCGAGGCCATGGGCGTGGAGCTCGGGGCCGCCGACGAGGTCGTCGTGCTCGATGTCTACGTCGCCCGCGAGGACCCGGACCCCGCCGTGACCGGGCTGCTCGTCGCCGAAGCCGTGCCCCTCCCTGCCCAGCACGTGACCTACGTCGACGGGCTCGGCGCCGCGGCACAGGCCCTCGCCGAGCGCTCGCGCCCGGGCGACCTCGTCATCACCCTCGGTGCCGGTGACATCACGGGCGTCGGGCCGCAGGTGCTCGACCTGCTCGGGGGTGCGTGAGTGGACCAGGAGACCGCGCCCGGCGCCGCGCCGACGCGGGACGGGTCGACCGGGCGGGACCGTACGGCCTCCCGCACCCGCCGCCGGTTCGCCCGCCGCCAGTGGGCTCGTCGTTGGCTCTCGCTGCGCTACGTCCTGGCGCTCCTGCTGGTGCTCGCGGGCGTCGGCACCGCGGTCTACCTGCTGTTCTTCTCGACGACCATGCAGGTCGCGCGGGTCGAGGTCGTCGGCAACGACCTGCTGAGCGACGGCCGGGTCCGCGAGATCGCCGACGTGCCGCTCGGCGAGCAGCTCGCGCTGGTCGACCTCGGCCGCGCCGACGCCCGCGTCGGCTCGCTGGCCGAGGTCCGGTCCGTCGACGTCACGCGCACCTGGCCCGACACCGTACGCATCGAGGTCACCGAGCGCACCGCGGTCGCCGTCGTCGAGCTCGCCGGACGCCTGCGCGGGTTGGACGCCGACGGCGTCGTCTTCCGCGAGTACCAGCGGGTGCCGCAGGGGATGCCGCGCATCCGGCCGGGCTCCACCGCCGGCACCGACGCGCTGCGAGAGGCGGCCACCGTGGTCTCAGCACTCCCGGACGACCTCGCGACGCGCGTCGACCACGTCGAGGTCACGACCATCGACCAGATCACCCTCGTGATGCGCGACCAGCGCCAGGTGCTCTGGGGGAGCGCGGAGGAGTCCGAGCTCAAGGCCCAGGTCGTCGACCGGCTGCTGGCCGCCCAGCAGGCGTCCTACTACGACGTCAGCGTCCCGGGGAACCCGACCTACCGCCCCTGAGGCGCCCCTGACCCGTCGTTGCCCGGCCGCCCGGCCGGTCCCGCGAGCGGTGCGCCACCCACATTCCGACCACCCGGAATGTGGCCGTGGCACCGCTGAGGGGCGCGCGGCAGAAAACCTGCGCCACCCATCGACACGCGGCGTGTCCGGCGGGGTTTCGGTGCGCGTACTCCCTATGGTCTAGCGAAAGGCGAGGTTGACATAACTATAACCCTCAGGCTCACGGTTAGAGTTCCGCCCGGCCCGAGGGACAGCACCAGTCGACCCGCACCCCCTACGTCACACAGACCCACTCAAGGAAGGCCCCGGAGCCGTGGCAGCAGCGCAGAACTACCTGGCGATCATCAAGGTCGTGGGCATCGGTGGAGGTGGCGTCAACGCCGTCAACCGGATGATCGAGGTCGGCCTCAAGGGCGTCGAGTTCATCGCGATCAACACCGACGCCCAGGCACTCCTCATGAGCGACGCCGACGTCAAGCTCGACATCGGCCGCGAGCTCACCCGCGGCCTCGGTGCCGGCGCCAACCCCGAGGTGGGGGCCAAGGCGGCCGAGGACCACGCCGACGAGATCGAGGAGGTCATCAAGGGCGCCGACATGGTGTTCGTGACCGCCGGCGAGGGCGGCGGCACCGGCACCGGCGGTGCGCCCGTCGTGGCCCGCATCGCCCGCTCGCTGGGCGCCCTGACGATCGGCGTGGTGACCCGCCCGTTCGCCTTCGAGGGCCGTCGCCGCGCCAACTCCGCGGAGGAGGGCATCAGCCAGCTCCGCGAGGAGGTCGACACCCTCATCGTCATCCCCAACGACCGGCTGCTGTCGATCACCGACCGCAACGTGTCGATCCTCGACGCCTTCAAGCAGGCCGACCAGGTGCTGCTCCAGGGCGTCTCGGGCATCACCGACCTGATCACCACCCCGGGCCTGATCAACCTCGACTTCGCCGACGTCAAGTCCGTGATGGCCAACGCCGGCTCCGCCCTGATGGGCATCGGCTCGGCCCGCGGCGAGGACCGCGCGGTCGCCGCCGCCGAGATGGCCGTCTCGAGCCCGCTGCTCGAGGCGAGCATCGAGGGTGCCCACGGCGTGCTGCTCTCCATCGCCGGTGGCTCCGACCTCGGTCTCTTCGAGATCAACGAGGCCGCTGCGCTGGTCTCGCAGGCCGCCCACGCCGAGGCCAACATCATCTTCGGCGCCACCATCGACGACGCCCTGGGCGACGAGGTGCGGGTGACCGTGATCGCGGCCGGCTTCGACGGCGGCATGCCCAAGCGTCGCTCGGACGGCAACGTGCTGCGCCAGGGCCAGCCGGCCCAGACGCAGGAGCAGACCCGTGCGGCCGCGCAGCAGCTCGCGTCGCAGGCGCCGGCACGCTCCGAGTCGGGGTCCGGCAGCCCGGCGACCACGACCTTCGCGCCGTCGTCGCCCCAGCAGCCCGCCCAGCAGTCGGCTCCGTCCCCGTCGGCCCAGCCCGCCCAGCAGCCCGCCGCGCCGCGGCCGGCCCGACAGGTGCAGTTCGACGACGACGACCTCGACGTGCCCGACTTCCTGAAGTGACGCCCACCCCTTGAGCCTGCTCCGCCACCGAGACCGGATCGAAGGCGACCTCGTGATCGAGGTCGCCTTCACCGACGTCTCCCTCAGCCTCGGCGACGCGGCTGCCGACGACGTACGCGCCGATGCGCTGCGGCGGGTCGCGCAGGCCACCGGGTCCACGCCGGTCCTGATGGAGCAGGTGCACGGCGCACACGTCGACGTCATCGACGACCGCCGCGCGAGCGGTGCGCCGAGGGCTGATGCCATGATCACGGCGCAGTCCGGTGTCTCCCTGCTCGCCCGAGCCGCCGACTGCGTGCCGGTCCTGCTGGCCGACCCGGCGACGGGGTGGATCGCCGCCGTGCACAGCGGCCGTGCCGGTCTGGTGGAGGGGGTGGTCCCGGCCACGATCGCGGCCCTGCGCGAGGAGGGGGCCGAGCCCGGCGTCGCGTGGATCGGACCGCACGTGTGCGGCACCTGCTATGAGGTGCCTGCCGAGATGCAGGACGAGGTGGCCGCCGTCGTCCCCGAGTCGCGCTCCACCACGTCGCGGGGCACACCCGCACTCGACCTGGGCGCCGGCGTGCGCGCCCAGCTCGCGGCCGCAGGCATCACCGACGTACGCCTCGTCGGGGCCTGCACCCGCGAGGACCCCACCTGGCCGTCCAACCGCCGCGACGGCCCGGCGGCCACGCGGTTCGCCGGCGTGATCTGGAGCCATCCGTGAGCGGCCGCGGCGACGAGATCGCCGCCAACCTCGAGGCCGTGCGCCGCCGCATCCGCGACGCCTGCGCGGAGGCCGGCCGTCCCGAGGACGACGTCGCGCTCGTCGTGGTCACCAAGTTCTTCCCCGCCTCCGACGTGCGCGTCCTCGCCGACCTCGGTGTCACCGACGTGGGGGAGAACCGCCACCAGGAGGCCGAGGCCAAGGCCGCCGAGTGCGCCGACCTCGGCCTGCGGTGGCACTTCATCGGCGGGCTCCAGTCCAACAAGGCGGCGGCCGTGGCGGCGTACGCCGACGTGGTCGAGTCGGTCGACCGCGCCAAGCTCGTGGGCCCGCTCTCGCGCGGTGCCCAGGCGCGCGGAGCAGAGGTCGACGTGCTGCTGCAGGTCAGCCTCGACCCGCCAGGGGCCGACCACCGGTCCGGGGCGGCGCCGGCCGACCTGCCCGACCTCGCCCGCCGGGTGGTCGAGGCGGACCTGCTCCGGCTGCGCGGCCTGATGGCGGTCGCGCCGCTCGGGGAGGACCCCCGTACGGCCTTCGCGAGGCTCGCGGACGTGCACCAGGAGCTCGTGCGCGAGCACCCGGGTGCCAGCGTGCTGTCCGCGGGGATGAGCGGCGACCTCGAGGCGGCCGTCGCGTGCGGTGCGACACACGTGCGTGTCGGCTCCGCGGTCCTCGGTCCGAGGCCTGCGGTCCAGTAATGTCCACAACAGTCAACAGGCGTCCCGAACGGGGCGCCAGGTCTAGCGGAGGATCTGTCTCATGAGCGGCGCGATGCGCAAGATCGGCGAGTACCTCGGCCTGCTCGAGGACACCGGCCACTACGACGACTACGACGGCGACACCGAGACCACGACGCACGACGCTGTCGACCAGCGCCCCGTCGCGCGGGAGCGTCGCCCAGCCCCAGTGTCCGACCTTGCCGAGCGCCGTCGACCGGCCTCGGTCCAGACGGGAGTCGTGGCCGAGTTGAGCCGCATCACCACCCTGCACCCCCGCAACTACAACGAGGCCCGCCTGGTCGGTGAGAACTACCGTGACGGCACGCCCGTGATCATGAACCTCAGCGAGATGGACGACAACGACGCCAAGCGTCTCGTCGACTTCGCCGCCGGCCTGATCTTCGCCACCCGAGGCACCATCGAGCGCGTGACCAACAAGGTCTTCCTGCTCTCGCCGCCCAACGTCGCGGTCTCGGCCGAGGACAAGGAGCGGATCGCCGAGGACGGCTTCTTCAACCAGAGCTGACACATACTCGTCTCGTGCAAGCCATCGGCCAGGTCCTCTACATCGTCCTCTTCCTCTTCATCGCACTCCTGTGGGTGCGGTTCATCGTGGACTGGGTGCAGGTCTTCGCGCGCCAGTGGGAGCCGCGCGGGCCGCTCCTCGTCGCGCTGGAGGGCGTCTACACGACCACCGACCCGCCGATCGTGGCGCTCCGCAAGGTCGTGCCCCCGCTCCGCATCGGCTCGGTCGCCCTCGACCTGAGCTTCCTGCTCGTGATGGTGGGAGCATGGCTGCTGCTCAACGTGGTCGCCACCATCTTCGGGCTCTGAACCATCCGCCACACGGGTCACTGTGCCCCGTGGGTACCCGGGCGCTATTGTCTCCTGACAGCAGAGCCACCCTGTATATCGATCGTGAAAGTTTGGTGAGGTCATGCCGCTGACGCCTGAGGACGTGAGCAACAAGCGCTTTACGCCTGTCCGTCTCCGTGAGGGCTACGACATGGGCGAGGTGGACCAGTTCCTCGACGAGGTCGAGGCGGAGCTCGCCCGGCTGACCAAGGAGAACGACGACCTGCGGTCCAAGCTGTCGGCCGCCCAGTCCGGCGGGGCCTCGACGCCCGCGCCCGCTCCTGTGTCGTTCGCGCCGACGCCCGAGCCGGAGCCGGAGCCCGAGCCGGAGCCCGTCGCCGCCGCCCCGGTCGCCGCACCCGTGCAGACGGTGCGCGTGGAGACCGTCGCCGACGCGTCCAACGCCGCGGCCCGCCTGCTCGAGATCGCGACCCGCAACGCCGATGAGCTGGTCGAGGACGCCAAGAACGAGGCCGACCGCATCGTCGGTGCCGCGCGGACCAAGGCCGAGCGTCTCGAGTCCGAGTCGAAGACCAAGGCCGACCGCATGGAGGCCGACGCCCGCCAGCGTTCGCAGATGCTCGACTCCGAGACCGCCGAGCGCCGCCAGCAGATGTTCGGTGACCTGGAGAAGGAGCGCGACAAGCTCAACAGCGACGTCGAGACCCTCCGCCAGTTCGAGCGCGAGTACCGCTCCCGCCTGAAGACCTACTTCACGCAGCAGCTCGAGGCGCTCAACAACGGCAGCGAGACCCAGGCGCCCGTCGAGAGCGGCAACGCTCCCAAGCGCCTGCGCTCCGTGCTCGGCGACGACGAGGGCTGATCCCCGCGCTCTGCGAGCGGCCTTCGAACAGGCCTCTGAAAAGCGAGAACGACCGCCCGTGAGGGTGGTCGTTCTCGCATTTCGGCGAGCCACGGTTGGTTCGTCAGGCAGCAGCGGCTAGCCTCCCTGCCACCGTGTGGTTCCCGCCACACCCGACGCATGCTGGAGGCCCTCGGAGATGGCTGGCACCACGCGCAAGTCCCTGGCCGGTACGGCCGCCGCCGCGGCGAAGCGCGTGATCGGTCGCCGCGGGGCCGCCACGACGGACGCGCCGGCCGAGAAGAAGACCCCCGCGAAGAAGGCCCCGGCGAAGAAGGCCGCTGCCAAGACGGCACCCGCGAAGAAGGCCCCGGCGAAGAAGGCCGCTGCCAAGACGGCACCCGCGAAGAAGGCCGCTGCCAAGACGGCACCCGCGAAGAAGGCCGCCGCGAAGAAGGCCCCCGCGAAGAAGGCCGCCGCCAAGAAGGCCGCTCCGGCCAAGAAGGCCGCATCCAAGAAGGCCGCTCCGGCCAAGAAGGCCGCTCCGGCCACGAAGGCCGCATCCAAGAAGAGCGCTCCACCTACCAAGAAAGCTCCGCCCGTGACGAAGGCTGCTCCGACGCCCGCCAAGAAGGCCGCGCCGGCGAAGAAGGTACGCAAGGCAACTCCCTCCACCCTCGTCGTCCTCGACGGCGAGGATGCCTGGACCCGCGCGGAGCTCAACGAGGTGGTCAAGGAGCTCAAGGAGCACCAGGACCGGCTCACGACGATCGTCGGGCAGTCCGAGCAGGAGCTCGCGGGCCTGATGCGCGATGCCGGCGACGGCGCCGGACAGGACCAGGCCGACGTCGGAGCGACCAGCTTCGAGCGCGACCACGAGCTCACCGTGCTGGCCAAGGAGCGCGAGACCCTGGAGCAGATCAAGCGCGCGCTGTCCCACATCGACGACGGCACCTTCGGTGTGTGCGACTCCTGCGGCAACCCCATCGGCAAGAATCGGTTGATGGCGGTGCCACATGCCACACTGTGCATGTCATGCAAGCAGCGCGAGGAGCGTCGCTGAACCCCAGCGACCAGGCCGATCCAGTCCCTGCCCGCCGACGCGTCGACGCGCGGCTGGTCTTCGCAGGCATGGCCGTTCTGGCGTACGCCTTGGACCTCGGGTCCAAGCAGTGGGCGCTCTCCGCGCTGGCGGACGGCGACATCCCGGTCCTGGGCGACTGGTTCACGTTCCACCTGACGTTCAACCCGGGCGCGGCGTTCAGCACCGGCACGGACTTCACGATCGTCTTCACCGCCCTCGCGATGGTCGCCGTGGTGGTCGTGCTGTGGCTGAGCCGGCGCGTCGCCAGCACGGGGTGGGCGCTCGCGCTCGGCATCCTGCTCGGCGGCGTGGCCGGCAACCTCACCGATCGCATCGTGCGCCCGCCCGAGCCGTTCCACGGCCACGTGGTCGACTTCCTGATGCTGCCCAACTGGCCGGTCTTCAACATCGCCGACATCTGCATCAACGTGGCGGCGGGCCTGATCATCCTGCAGACCTTCCGGGGCATCAGCCTCGACGGCACCCGCGAGGGCGCCGCTGGCAAGGACCGTGAGCGTCCGGAGGCCCAGCCCGGCTCCGGCTCCGGGTCGCCGGCGTGAGCACCCGAGCCGAGCAGCGCACGGTCTTCGTTCCCGACGGGTTGGCCGGCGAGCGGGTCGACGCCGCGATGGCCCGGATGTTCGGCTTCTCCCGCACCCGGGCCGCCGACCTGATCGCGCAGGGCCACGTGCTGGTCGACGGCTCCGGCGTCGGCAAGAGCGACCGGGTCCACGCGGGCTCCATGCTCGACGTCACGATCCCCGCCGAGACCGACCCGCTCGAGGTCGTCCCGGAGATCGTCGAGGGCATCCGGATCATCCACGACGACGACGCCATCGTGGTGATCGACAAGCCGGTCGGCGTCGCGGTCCACCCCTCGCCCGGTTGGAGCGGTCCCACGGTCGTGGGCCACCTCGCCGGAGCCGGCTTCCGGATCTCGACCAGCGGCGCCAGTGAGCGCCAGGGCATCGTGCAGCGCCTCGACGTCGGCACGAGCGGCGTGATGGTGATCTGCAAGTCGGAGCACGCCTACTCGGTGCTCAAGAACGCCTTCCGCCACCGCACCGTCGACAAGACCTACCACGCGCTGGTCCAGGGGCACCCCGACCCGCTCGCCGGGACGGTCGACGCGCCGATCGGCCGGCACCCGCACCACGACTACAAGTTCGCCGTCATGGCCGACGGTCGGCACAGCGTCACCCACTACGAGACCCTCGAGGCGCACCGCTTCGCCAGCCTGCTCGAGGTCCACCTCGAGACCGGCCGCACGCACCAGATCCGCGTGCACATGAGTGCGCTCAAGCACCCGTGCGTCGGCGACCTGACCTACGGCGCCGACCCGACGCTCGCGGCGCGGCTCGGGCTCCAGCGGCAGTGGCTGCACGCCATGCGGCTGGGCTTCGAGCACCCCGAGAGCGGCGAGCAGGTCAGCTACGAGTCCACCTACCCCGACGACCTCGCGCACGCGCTCGACGTCATCCGTGATGAGCACTGAGCTGGCCCTGCGCCCGGCCACGGCCGCGGACCTCCCGGCCCTCGCCGAGGTCCACCTGGCCGCCCGCGCGGCGGCGGGGGCGGACTTCCCTCCGGCCGTGCACACCGACGACGAGGTGCGCGCCTGGGTCGCCGGCTGGGACCTGGCGGCGTACGACGTGTGCGTGGCCGTGCTCGACGGACGGGTGGTGGGCTACACCCGCGCCACCAGGACGTGGCTCGACGACCTCTACGTGCTGCCCGGCGCGCAGGGCCGCGGCGTCGGCAGCGCCCTCCTGGACCGGGTCCTCGCACTGCACCCCGAAGGCATCGGTCTGTGGGTCTTCGAGTCCAACCGGCCCGCCCGAGAGTTCTACACCCGCCACGGCTTCGTCGCGCTCGAGCGCACCGACGGCGCGGCCAACGAGGAGCGGGCGCCCGACATCCGGCTCGTGTGGCCCGGCGCCGACGCCCTGGCGTGCTTCCGCTCGATGGTCGACGACGTCGACCTCGTGCTGGGCGACGTGCTCGCCCGGCGTACGGCGCTGACGCGGGCGATCCAGGCGGTGAAGCCCTCGGGCGAGCGTGACCCGCGCCGGGAGGCGGAGATCGTCGCGCGCGTGGCCGCGGTCGTGCCCGACCTCGGCACCGAGCGCGTCGCGCGGATCGTCGACGTGATCATCACCGAGTCCCTCGACGCCGCGCGCTGATCGTGCTGCCGGGTCCCGGGGAGGTCCTCCACCTCAGCGAGGACCCGGCAATCGAGCGGTTCGTGCCCCACGTGGCCGCCACCGCACGGCAGCCCGAGGCCTACGTGTGGTCGGTCGACGCCCTGAACGCCCCGTGCTACTGGTTCCCGCGACAGTGCCCCCGGGTCTGCTCGTGGGGCGACGGCGTCGACAGGGTGCACGCGGTCGAGGACGCCTGGCTCGACGCCATGCGGACGACGCGGCTCTACGCCTACCGCTTCGCCGCCGCGGACTTCGAGCCGTTCGGTGACCGGCCGCACGCCCACGTCGCCACCCGGCCGGTGTCGCCGCTGGGGCCGCCCGACGAGGTGGGCGGCCTCGTCCGGCTCCACGACGAGCACGACATCGAGCTGCTGGCGCTGCCCGACCTCGAGGACCACTTCGCCGACGTGCGCGAACGCGGACTGGAGTTCTCCGGGATCCGGCTGGGCAACGCCGGCATCGGTCCGGCCGGTCCGTTCCCGACCCGCCGCTGACGCCGGGCCCGACCGCCGGGGCAGGATGGGCGCATGCTGCTCCATGACGACGTGATCGAGGAGTACCGGGACTTCGCGACGTACGCCGCCGGCGACTCGCCCTGCTTCGAGGAGTGGGCGCTCGGGGTCGCCGATGACGACGAGCTGCTCGCCTGGCTGGGCACGCTGCCGCCGATCAAGCGCCAGCCCAACCTGGTCTTCGCCGCCGCGCGCTGGCACGGCGCACCCGCGCCCGGTCCGTACGAGGGGCTGCGCGCGGTGCTGCTCGAGCGGGAGCCGGAGGTGCGCGCGACAGTCATGACGCGGGCGACCCACACCAACGAGGCGGGTCGGCTCGCCACGCTGGCTCCGGTCCTGGGCCTCGTCGAGGGGCCGCTCGCGCTGGTCGAGGTGGGGGCCAGTGCGGGACTGTGCCTGTTCCCGGACCGGTACGACTACGACTGGTCGCCCGCAGGCGGGCTGCGAGGGAGCGGCGGGCCGCTGCTGACCGCGCGGGCCACGGGACCGCTGCCGGTGCCGTCCGCCCACCCCGACGTCGCCTGGCGGGCCGGTGTCGACCTCAACCCGCTCGACGTGACCGACGACGACGCGACCGCCTGGCTGGAGAACCTCGTGTGGCCCGAGCAGGACGAGCGGCGCGACCGGCTCCGGGCGGCGATCGACGTCGCCCGCGCGGAGCCGCCCGCGGTGCGCAGCGGGGACCTGTTCGACCACCTGCCGGACCTGCTGGACGACGCGGCTCCGCACGGCACCCCAGTGGTGTACCACTCCGCCGTGATCGCCTACCTCGAGGAGCCGGACCGCGAGCGCTTCCACGACCTCATGGTGGGGCTCGTGGCCGCGGGCAGGTGTCGGTGGATCAGCAACGAGGGGGGCCGCGTGCTGCCCCGGGTCACCGGCGACCGCGACGTCCCGTCGGGGCGTTTCGTCACCGCGCTGGACGGCGTCCCGGTGGCGTACGCCCACGGCCACGGCCACGCGATCGACTGGCTCTGAGCACCTCGAGCACGGCGAGTGTCCTGTCGGTGGGGCCCGGCAGACTGACGTAGGCTGACAGCTCTTCCCCCCTTCCTGATCTGCGTGGCCCCGCTGAGCAGTCAGCACCCCCGTACGACCCCCGTCAGCGACCATCGAAAGGCGCGGAAGTCTCCTCCATGTCGGCCGGCTCCTCCACCAGTTCCACGGGTGACTTCGTGCACCTGCACGTGCACACCGAGTACTCCATGCTCGACGGCGCGTCGCTGCTCGACGGGCTGTTCACCCGCACCAGCGATCTCGGCATGCCGGCCATCGCGATGACCGACCACGGCAACCTGCACGGCGCCTACGACTTCTACTCCAAGGCGCGCAAGCACGGCGTGAAGCCGATCATCGGCATCGAGGCCTACCTCACGCCCGGCACCCAGCGCGGCGAGCGCCGCCGGGTGCGGTGGGGGCAGGGCGACCTGGCCGAGGAGGGCGGCAACGACGTCGCCGGCGGCGGCGCCTACACCCACATGACGATGTGGGCCGAGACCACCGAGGGCATGCACAACCTGTTCCGGCTCTCCTCGCGCTCGAGCCTCGAGGGCTACTACTTCAAGCCCCGGATGGACAAGGAGATCCTCGCCGAGCACAGCAAGGGGCTGATCGTCAGCACCGGCTGCCCGAGCGGCGCGATCCAGACGCGGCTGCGCCTCGGCCAGTACGACGAGGCGGTCCGCGAGGCCGCCGAACTCCAGGACATCTTCGGCCGCGACAACGTGTTCCTCGAGCTGATGGACCACGGCATCGACATCGAGAAGCGGGTCCGCGACGACCTGCTGCGCCTCGGCAAGGAGATGGGTCTCCCGCCCATCGCCACCAACGACTCCCACTACAACAACCCCGAGGACGCCGCGGCCCACGACGCCCTCATCTGCGTCGCGTCCGGCAAGCGGCTCTCCGACACCAACCGGCTCAAGTTCGACGGCGGCGGCTACTACATCAAGTCGGCCGCCGAGATGCGCGAGCTGTGGGCCGACCGCTTCGGGATGCCCGAGGCTTGCGACAACACCCTCGCGATCGCCGAGCGCTGCGAGGTCGAGTTCACCGAGTCCACCGGCGGCTACATGGCGCGCGCCGACGTGCCGGCCGGCGAGACCGAGGAGTCGTGGTTCCGCAAGGAGGTGTGGCGCGGCATCGAGGCCCGCTACCCGGGCGAGCGGACGACCGAGGAGGTCCGCGAGCGGGTCGAGATGGAGCTCGCGATCATCTCCCAGAAGGGCTACTGCGGCTACTACCTGGTGGTCGCCGACTTCATCAACTGGGCCAAGGACAACGGCATCCGCGTGGGCCCCGGCCGTGGCTCGGGTGCGGGCTCCATCGCGGCCTACGCGCTGCGCATCACCGACCTGTGCCCCCTCGAGCACGGCCTGTTCTTCGAGCGGTTCCTCAACCCCGAGCGACCGTCGATGCCCGACTTCGACATCGACTTCGACGACGCCCGCCGCGGCGAGGTCATCCACTACGTCAGCGAGAAGTACGGCGCCGATCGGGTCGCCCAGATCGCGACGTTCGGACGGCTCAAGGCCAAGGCCGCCATCAAGGACGCCGCCCGCGTCCTCGACCACGGCTTCGCGATCGGCGACCGGATCACCAAGGCCTACCCGGCCGACGTGATGGGCAAGGGCGTCGCGCTCAAGGACATCTTCAACGCCGACCACAAGCGCTACAACGACGGCGGCGAGTTCCGGGCGCTGCACGGCCAGGACCCCGACGTCCGCACGATCTACGAGACCGCGGTGGGCCTCGAGGGCCAGATCCGCAACTGGGGCGTGCACGCCGCGGGCGTGATCATGTCGAGCGAACCCCTCATCGACATCGTGCCGATCATGGCCAGGCCGCAGGACGGCGCAGTCATCACCCAGTTCGACTACCCGATGTGCGAGTCGCTCGGCCTGGTCAAGATGGACTTCCTCGGCCTGTCCAACCTCCGCATCCTCGACGACGCGATCAGCAACATCGAGGTCAACCGGGGCGAGAAGGTCGTCCTGGAGGAGCTCGGCTTCGAGGACCGCGCGACCTACGAGCTGATGGGCCGCGGTGACACCCTCGGCGTCTTCCAGCTCGACGGCTCGGGCATGCGGTCGCTGCTGCGCTCGCTGCAGCCCGACGCGTTCGCCGACATCACGGCCGTCAGCGCGCTCTACCGCCCCGGCCCGATGGGCGCCGACTCGCACAACAAGTACGCCCGCCGCAAGAACGGCCGCGAGGCGATCGAGCCGATCCACCCGGCGCTCGCCGAGGCGCTCGAGCCGGTCCTGGGGGAGACCTACGGCCTGATCGTCTACCAGGAGCAGGTGATGGCGATCGCGCAGGTGCTCGCCGGCTTCACCCTGGGTGCCGCCGACAACCTGCGCCGCGCGATGGGCAAGAAGAAGAAGGAGGAGCTCGACAAGCAGTACGCCGGGTTCCAGGCCGGCATGCTCGAGCGGGGCTTCCCGCAGGTCGCGATCGACAAGCTGTGGGAGATCCTGCTCCCGTTCTCCGACTACGCGTTCAACAAGTCGCACTCCGCTGCCTACGGCGTCATCACATACTGGACCGCCTACCTCAAGGCCAACTACCGCACCGAGTACATGGCGGCGCTCCTCACGTCCGTGAAGGACGACAAGGACAAGATGGCGATCTACCTCAACGAGTGCCGCCGGATGAAGATCCAGGTCCTGCCGCCCGACGTCAACGAGTCCCACGCCGACTTCACCCCGGTCGGCAACGACATCCGCTTCGGCCTCACCGCCGTGCGCAACGTCGGCCACAACGTCGTCGCCGGCATCGTGGCCGCCCGCGAGGAGAAGGGCCGCTACGCAGACTTCAACGACTTCATGGAGAAGGTCCCCGCGCTCGTGTGCAACAAGCGGGTCGTGGAGTCGCTGATCAAGGCCGGCGCGTTCGACGACATGAAGCACAAGCGGCGCGCGCTCGCCGCGGTCCACGAGACGGCGGTCGACCAGTTCGTCGACCTCAAGAAGAACGAGGCCATTGGCCAGGACTCGCTCTTCGGCGGCCTCGGCGACGGTGACGACGACGCGGGCTTCGGGGTCAGCGTGACCATCCCCGACATCGACGACTGGGACAAGATGACCCTGCTCGGCCACGAGCGGGAGATGCTCGGGCTCTACGTCTCCGACCACCCTCTCCTCGGCCTCGAGCACGTGCTGTCCCAGGGCACCGACTGCACCATCGGCCAGCTCCTGCTCGACGAGGAGCGTGCCCACAACTCCACGCTCACCGTCAGCGGACTCATCACCTCGGTCTCGCGCAAGATCACCAAGCGCGGCGACCCGTGGGCGACGATCACCCTCGAGGACCTCGACGGCGCCATCGACGTGCTGCTGTTCCCCAGCGCCTACACGCTGGCCTCCACCCTCCTCGTGGAGGACAACATCGTCCGCATCAAGGGCCAGCTCTCGCGCGACAAGGACCAGCCCGAGCTGCGCGCCCAGGAGGTCACGGCGCCCGACCTCACCCAGGGCCCGGCCGGCCCGGTCGTGATCAGCCTGCCCTCGACGCGGTGCACGCCGCCGGTCGTGGCCCAGCTCCGCGACGTCCTCGGCACGCACCCGGGCATGACCGAGGTCCAGCTGCGACTGCTGACCCGCAGCTCGACCAAGGTGCTGCGCCTCGACGACAACCTGCGGGTCAGCCCGAGCCCGGCGCTGTTCGCCGACCTCAAGCAGCTCCTCGGTCCCGGGTGCCTGACGGGATGAGCGAGCCCGCCGTACGCTCCTCGCCGCTGCCGCGGGTGCTGTCCGTGCTGGTGCTGTTCGTCGCCGGCGGCGCCGCGGGCGGCGTGCTGTGGGAGCGGTTGTGGCAGGCGCCGACCGGCCTGGCCTACCAGGGCACCTGGTACCTCGAGCCGGCCGGACCGGACGTCTCCTTCGAGGCGATCGCGCTGTTCGTCGTGATCGCCTTCCCGCTCGGGCTGGTGCTCGCGGTCCTGGCCGGGATGTGGCGCGGCCACGAGAGCGCGACGCTGGTGAGCGTGCTCGTCGGTGCGGGCCTCGCCGCCTTCGCGATGTACGCCGTGGGCCACGCGCTCGGCCCGGGTGACCCGCAGGCACTGGCGGCCGGCCAGCCCGACTACACCCCCCTTCCCGGGGACCTCGGACTCAACGCTCCTGACCAGGGTCGGGTGCCGTGGCACTCCAGTGCGCTGGTCGCCCTACCGGCCGGGGCGATGACTGGTCTGGTCGGCACCTATCTCTTGGGAAGTCGGGGGTTCGTCCGCCGTCCACGTGGGTAGGCTTTGCACGCCCGCACCAGGGCAGTCCCGGCGCCCGCCGGGAACCGTGCAACGGGGGAGCAGAGCAAGATGAGCATGACACCGGGTGGCCCGACCAACGGCCCCGAGTACCTCGACGGGTCGGGTCCGGTCGAGACCGCGCCCACCAACGACACCAAGAAGCGCCTCGTCGCGCTCGGCGCCATCCTCGCCGGCGGCGCCGTGGTCGCCGGCGGTGCCTGGGCCGCCACCAGCTTCTTCGCCACGGGCGCGCAGCCGGCCGAGGCCCTGCCCGACTCGACGGTCGCCTACTTCAGCGTCGACCTCGACCCGAGCGGCGGGCAGAAGATCGAGGCCATCAAGACCCTGCGCAAGTTCCCCGGGTTCGCCGACAACGTCGACCTCGAGACCGACGACGACCTGCGCGAGCGGCTGTTCGAGGAGATCACCTCCTCCGGCGAGTGCGAGGGCCTCGACTACGCGGCCGACGTCGAGCCGTGGCTCGGCTCGCGCGCCGCGATGGCCGCCGTCGACCTCGGTGAGGACGAGCCGGCAGCCGTCGGCGTCGTCCAGACCACCGACGCGGGCAAGGCCGAGGACGGCCTCGCCACGCTCGTCGACGCGTGCGGCGGCAGCGCCGAGGGCGACGGCGGCGGCGGGGACGGGGGCGAGGAGAGCAGCGACGGCGTCGGCGGCTGGGTCGTCGACGGCGACTGGATCGTCCTGGCCGAGACCGAGGAGATCGCGCAGCAGGTCGTCGACGCCGCGGACGGCTCGTCGCTGGCCGCCGACTCCTCGTTCACGCAGTGGACCGGCGAGGCGGGCGACGACGGCTTCATGTCGATGTACGTCGCCAAGGGCGTCACCAAGTACGTCGAGGACGCCGCCGGCATGGGCATGCTGGGCATGCCCGGCTCGCCGTTCGCCCCGGCGCCCGACGCCATGGGCATGGACCCGGAGTGCTTCGAGAACGCCGCCCCGGAGGACATCGAGGAGTGCTTCGAGACCTCGGACGACGCCGCCTCGGGCGAGCCCGAGGAGGTCCCCGAGGAGCTCCAGCAGATGATCAACGACTTCGACGGCGCGGCGGCCACCGTCCGCTTCGACGACGGCGCGGTCGAGGTCGAGTACGCCATGTCCAACTACAACAAGGACCTCACCCGCTTCGTCGAGAGTGAGGAGGGCGTCGAGATGATCTCCGGCCTCCCGGAGGACACGGTCGCGGCGTTCGGGTTCGCCCTCGAGGAGGGCTGGGCGCAGGGGCTCCTCGACTACGTCAAGACCCTCGCGCCCGACGAGACGGAGTCCATCGACGAGCAGATCGCCGAGTTCGAGTCCGAGACCGGACTGGCCTTCCCCGAGGACGTCGAGACGTTGCTCGGCGACGGCGTGACCGTGTCGATGGGCGGCGGGCTCGACCCCGACGCCGTCGCCAACGGCGGGCCGGGCGAGGTGCCGGCCGGCATCCGCATCAAGGGCGACGCCGACGAGATCCAGGCCGTGCTCGACAAGATCAGCGCCCAGGCCGGGCCCGAGGCCGCCGAGTACCTCGAGGTCACCGAGGGCGACGGCTACGCCGTGCTCGCCCTCGCGGACGACTACCGCAGCGCGCTGGAGGACGGGGGCAGCCTCGGTGACAGCGCGACCTACTCCGAGGTGGTGGACGCCGACGAGGCCCAGTCGGTGCTGTTCGTCAACTTCAACGCCGACGACGACTGGCTCGTGCGCCTCACCAAGGACATGCCCGAGGTGAGCGAGAACCTCGAGCCGCTGGCCGCGTTCGGGTTCAGCACCTGGGTCGACGACGAGACCGTCCACGGCCTCATGAAGGTCACGACCGACTGACGGTCGGCGCGGACACCCGCGACCCGCTCAGCGACGGATGGTGGCGATCACCGCTCCGGTGATCGCCACCAGGTCCTGCGGCGCGAGCTCGATGTCGAGGCCGCGCCGTCCGCCCGAGACCAGGATGGTGCCGTGGTCGAGCGCCGACGCGTCGAGCACCGTGCGGTGCGGGCGCTTCTGCCCGACGGGTGAGATGCCACCCGCGACGTAGCCCGTGGCCCGCTCCGCGGCGGCGACGTCGGCCATCACGGCCTTGCTGCCGTCCAGCGCACGGGCGAGCGCCTTGAGGTCGAGCTGGCCGGACACCGGGACGATGCCGACCACCAGGGTGCCGTCGAGGGAGGCCAGCAGCGTCTTGAACACCCGGGCCGGCTCGACGCCCAGCGCCTGGGCCGCCTCCAGGCCGTACCCTTCGACACGGTCGCTGCGCGACCTGCTCAGGGCAGGCGACGTCCTCCGGGGGTCGTGCTCGTAGGCCCGCACCTCGTAGGAGATTCCGGCTCGCGTGAGTGCGACCGTGGCCGGGGTGCCGCCACCGCTCGTCCGTCTTGCCACGGCTCGATCCTCACATCCTCCGCGGTCGATTTCGACGCGCTCGTGCGACTTCGTGCCTCAGTCGCGTCGCTTGCTCAATCCTCGCCCCCGTCGCTTCGGCTCGTACCTCGCCGCAGCTGCGGGCTCTCAGTTCGGCGACCAGGCCGTACGTGCGACCTGCGTGGCGGGCAGCGACGGGATGACGTTGATGGCGCGCAGCTCGTCGGTCAGCAGCTGGGTGACGAGGATGAGCCGCTCGGTCGCGTCCTCGGCCTCGAGCAGCGACTGGCGCTCGGCCATCGGCAGGGGAGCGAGGGCGGACAGCGTCCAGGCGAGGTAGTCGGGGTCGCGGGGGAGCGTCCCGCTGTAGGGGTCGTCGCCCTGCAGCTCGGTCATCGCGGCACGGAACGCGGTGAAGGTCGCGCGGGCGCGGTCGAGCACGTCCTCGGGCACCTCGACCTCCGGCTCGGCCAGGACCTCGGCGACACCCTGGGGGAAGTCGGTGCCCCGTTGCATCTCCTCCAGCACGAGCCGTTCGCGGGCGACCGCCACGATGTCGAAGGTGCCGTCGTCGCGGCGCTCGACGTCGGTGAGCTGGAGCACGCACCCCACCCGGTAGACCGACTGGGCGCCGTGGTCGCCGACCTCGTAGCCCTCCCGGATGGCGACGGTGCCGAAGACGCGCTGCACCGGGTCGTCGACCTCGAGCAGGTGGCGTACGAGCATCCGGTAGCGATCCTCGAACACGTGGAGCGGCACGCTCATCCCCGGGAACACCACGGTGCTCAGCGGGAACATCGGCAGCTGGTCGCTCACACCGACGACACTAGTCGCCGCTGTCCACCCCACACCCGCGACTTCGGCCCGACCCGCCGGGGAACCTAGAATCGACGGCATGTCCCTCATCCGCCGCATCGACCTGAGGGGCGCCGACCCGGCGTCCGTCGACTACCGCGCGAGCGTGCCTCGCGCCGAGTTCGACGTCGAGGCGGCGACGCACGTGGTGCGGCCGATCATCGAGGCCGTCCGGGCCCGGGGCCTCGACGCCGTCCGCGAGCTCACGCTCGAGCACGACGGCGTCGACGTGCCCGACCCCCGCGTGCCCGCGGCGGCGCTCGCCGACGCGCTCGCGGCGCTGGACCCCGCGGTGCGAGCCGGT
The DNA here is from genome assembly GCF_004785795.1 of Nocardioides eburneiflavus. Lineage (NCBI taxonomy): Bacteria > Bacillati > Actinomycetota > Actinomycetes > Propionibacteriales > Nocardioidaceae > Nocardioides > Nocardioides eburneiflavus. Next base: position 4,397,208 of record NZ_SRRO01000001.1, on the reverse strand, counting down.
CTGGAGGAGTCGATCCGTCGGCTGCGGGCCACCAGCGAGGCCGACGTCGAGGCCGACTCGGTGGTCGAGGTGGCGCCCGGAGCGGTGATCACCCACAAGTCCGTCCCTGTCGACCGGGCCGGGCTCTACGTCCCGGGAGGCCTGGCGCCCCTGGTGTCCACCCTCGTCATGAACGTCGTCCCGGCCCAAGTGGCCGGGGTGCGGTCGCTGTGCGTGGCCGCCCCGCCCACCCGCGAGACCGGACTGCCGGACGCCACGATCCTCGCCGGCTGCGCCCTGCTCGGGATCGACGAGGTGTACGCCGTGGGTGGCGCGCAGGCGATCGCGATGCTGGCCCACGGTGCCGGACCCTGCCGTCGCGTCGACCTGGTCACCGGTCCCGGCAACCTCTACGTCATCGCGGCCAAGCGGCTCCTGCGCGGCGTCGTCGGCATCGACTCCGAGGCCGGTCCCAGCGAGATCGCCGTCCTCGCCGACGACTCGGCCGAGGCCGCCTTCGTCGCCGCGGACCTCCTCACCGAGTGCGAGCACGGCGGCACCTCGGCCTCGCTGCTCGTCACCGACTCCGTCGGCCTGGCCGACGAGGTCGAGGCCGAGCTGGACAAGCAGGTGGCGGTGACCCGGCACAGCGAGCGGGTGGCGGCAGCCCTGGGGGGCGTCCAGTCCGCGATCGTGCTGGTCGACGACCTCGACCAGGGCCTCGAGGTGGTCAACGCCTACGCGTCGGAGCACACCGAGATCCACACCCGCGACGCGCGTGCCGTGGCTGCTCGGGTCCGCAACGCCGGTGCCGTCTTCATCGGCCCCTGGTCGCCGGTCGCGCTGGGCGACTACTGCGCCGGCTCCAACCACGTCCTGCCCACCGCCGGCTGCGCCTGCCACTCCTCGGGGCTCGGCGTGCACTCGTTCATGCGCCGGGTGCACCACGTCGAGTACACCCGCGAGGCGCTCGCCGAGGTCGCCCACCACGTCGTGACCCTCGCCGAGGCCGAGGACCTGCCCGGCCACGGCGCCGGCGTGAGCTCCCGGTTCGTGGACAGCTCCGAGCGATGAGCGCCGGATTCCCACCTCTGCGCCACGAGCTGCAGGGGATCGAGCCCTATGGCGCGCCGCAGCTGTCGCGCGAGCAGGCGCCGGTCCAGCTCAACGTCAACGAGAACCCCTACGGCCCCTCGCCGGAGGCGGCAGCCGACATCGCCCGCGCGGTCGGGGAGGCCGCGGTCTCGCTCAACCGCTATCCCGACCGGGAGTTCGTCGAGCTGCGGACCGCGCTCGCGGCCTACATCGACACCTCCGGCGGCAGCGGCACCACCCCGGAGATGGTGTGGGCCGCCAACGGGTCCAACGAGGTCATGCTCCAGCTGCTCCAGGCCTTCGGCGGGCCGGGGCGCGTCGCGCTGTCGTTCGCCCCCACGTACTCGATGTATCCCGAGTACGCCCGCGACACCATGACGGAGTGGGTGGCCGGCCACCGGGCCGAGGACTTCTCCCTCGACCTCGACACCGCGCGGGAGCTCGTGCTGGAGCGGCGGCCGTCTGTGGTGCTGCTGCCCAGCCCCAACAACCCCACCGGGACGGCGCTGCCGCCCGAGGCGGTGACCATGCTGTGCGAGGCGGCCGCGTCCTACGAGCCCGGCGGGCTGGTGGTGGTCGACGAGGCGTACGGCGAGTTCCGTCGCGCCGGCACGCCGAGCGCGCTGGAGCTGCTGCCTCGTCACCGCAACCTCGTGGTGACCCGCACGATGAGCAAGGCGTTCGCCCTGGCAGGGGCGCGGCTGGGCTACCTCGCCGCGGATCCCGCGATCTGTGACGCGATCCGCGTCGTCCGGCTGCCCTACCACCTCTCGGCCGTCACCCAGGCGACCGCGCTCGCCGCGCTGCGCCACGCGCCGGAGCTGCTCGGCCGGGTGGACGACCTGCGCGCCGAGCGCGACGCGACCGTGGCGTGGCTGCGCGAGCAGGGGTTCGAGGTCGCCGACTCCGACGCCAACTTCGTGCTGTTCGGCCGCTTCGCCGACCGGCACGCGGTCTGGCAGGGTCTGGTCGACCGCGGCGTGCTGATCCGGGAGACCGGCCCCGACGGGTGGCTGCGGGTCTCGGTCGGCACGCCCGACGAGATGGCAGCATTCAGGCAGGCACTGGTGGACACGGTGCCGCAGACGAGCGAGAGGGAGCCGGCATGAGCCGCACCGCCAGGATCGAGCGCACCACCAAGGAGTCGAAGGTGCTCGTCGAGGTCGACCTCGACGGCAGCGGCCGCTCCGAGGTGTCCACCGGGGTCGGGTTCTACGACCACATGCTCGACGCGTTCGCCCGCCACTCGCTCGTCGACCTCGTCGTCCGCACCGAGGGCGACACGCACATCGACGCGCACCACTCGGTGGAGGACACCGCGATCGTGCTCGGGCAGGCGCTGCGCGAGGCGCTGGGCGACAAGTCCGGGATCCGCCGCTTCGGCGACGCGACCGTCCCGCTCGACGAGGCGCTCGTCCAGGCCGTCGTCGACGTCTCCGGACGCCCCTACTGCGTGCACACGGGCGAGCCGGAGGGCCAGGTCTACGCCGCCATCGGCGGCAGCGGCGTGCTCTACGCGGGCTCGCTCACCCAGCACGTCTTCGAGTCCATCGCCCAGCACGGGCACTTCGGCCTGCACGTGCGCGTGCTCGCGGGCCGCGACCCGCACCACATCGTCGAGACCCAGTTCAAGGCGTTCGCCCGGGCCTTCCGCGACGCCGTCGCGCTCGACCCCCGCGAGACGGGCGTGCCGTCGACCAAGGGCAGCCTGTGACCTCTCCTGACGTCGTCGTCCTGGACTACGGCTCGGGCAACCTCCGTTCCGTCGTGCGCGCCGTCGAGCGTGCCGGCGCGTCGGTGACGCTGACCGGCGACTTCGACACCGCGCTGGCCGCCGACGGGCTCGTCGTCCCCGGCGTCGGGGCGTATGCGGCGTGCATGGCCGGCCTGCGCGAGATCAAGGGCGAGCGGATCATCGGCCGTCGCCTCGCGGGCGGCCGACCCGTGCTCGGCATCTGCGTCGGGATGCAGGTCCTCTTCGCCGGCGGCGTCGAGCACGGCGTGGAGACCGACGGCTGCGACGAGTGGCCCGGGCTGGTCACCCGGCTCCAGGCGGACGTGGTGCCGCACATGGGCTGGAACACCGTCGAGGCGCCCGAGGCGACGCGCCTCTTCGCGGGCGTCGAGGACGAGCGGTTCTACTTCGTGCACTCCTACGCCGCCCGCTCGTGGGACCTGGTGACCAACGACCGGACGGCCGCGCCCCTCGTCACCTGGGCCGAGCACGGAGGCGACCGCTTCGTCGCCGCGGTCGAGAACGGTCCGCTCTCCGCCACGCAGTTCCATCCCGAGAAGTCAGGCGACGCGGGGGCCGCCCTGCTGCGCAACTGGGTCTCCTCGTTGACCTGACGCAGCCGGGTCGTCCGGGCTGGGAGGATGGGCGCGTGCCCGACTGGCCGGTCCTGCCGCTCTACGCCTTCCTCGTCGTCGTCGCGTTCTGCCGGGCCGGCGCCACGTACGCCGTCGGACGGGTGGCACGCGGCGCGGCCGGACGGCGCTGGCGCCTCGACGCGGCATGGCTGCGGCGGGGCGAGGACGTCGTACGCCGCTTCGGAGCGCCCGCGGTCACGCTGTGCTTCATGACCGTGGGCGTCCAGACCGCGGTCAACCTGGCGGCGGGGACGCTGCGGATGCCGTTGCGCCACTACCTGCCCGCGCTGCTGCTCGGCGCGCTGCTGTGGGCCGGGGTCTACCTGACGGTGGGCATCGCGGTCGTCGAGACCTTCTGGGGGAGCAGGCGGCCGTGGCTGCTGCTCGCCGTGCTCGGCGCGGCAGGACTCACGGCGGTCGCCGTACGGCACCTGCTGCGGCGTCGGGTCACCGGCTGAGGTCCACCGAAATGGGGTCGTCACAGCCCCGCAGCGGAAGCTAGCGTCCCGGGCATGAGCGATCGGATGAGCATGAACCAGGTCATCCACGCCGCGGTGCGTCGCGACGTGGCCCGCACCGAGCAGGCGCTCCGTGGCCTGCCGGCCGGCGACGTCGTACGCGCCCGGCAGGTCCGCACCGCCTGGCGCAACCTGGTCCGCGAGCTGACCCACCACCACGAGGCCGAGGACAGCATCGCGTGGCCGTTCCTGGCCTCGCGCGGCTTCGACACCGCACTCCTCGAGGAGATGGAGGCCGAGCACGTCGCGATGAAGCACGCCCTGGCCTCGTCGTCGGCCGCCATCGACGCGGTCGTCGCAGCACCCACTGTGGCCTCGGCCACGGCAGCCGCCGACGAGGTCGCCCGTGCGAGCGAGGTGATCAACGGCCACCTCGCCCACGAGGAGGCCGACGTTGAGGGCGTCATGGGCGAGCTCGAGGACGACCCCGAGTGGAAGACGGCCGCCGGCCGCATGCGCCCGGCCAGCATCGTCGACGCCGCCAACGCGCTGGCGTGGATGCAGGACGGCGCGGGGGAGCGGGAACGGTCGTCGCTGCGGGCCACGATCCCCGGTCCGGTGGTGACGATCCTGACGCTCCTGCTGGCGCGCCGCTACCGCCGCGAGGTCGCGCCGGTCTGGCGCTAGCGACTCGCCGCGTCGGCCTCGGCCAGCCCCTTGAGGGTCAGCAGCTGCTTGCGCGCCATCACGAGGTCGCCGACGGAGAGCGCCGGCGCGAGCCACCGGTTCGTCCGGGCGACCACCTTGAGCACCAGCCGTGCGCCGCGCGGGTGGGGCAGCACGGCGTACGACATCCAGGCGCCCAGGATCTGGGCGGTCAGCTCCCGCCCGGGGTCGACCGCCACCACCCGGCCCTGGTCGCGGCCGAACGCACGGGTGAACGGGTCACCGACCTGCGGCTCCGGCACGTCGAGGAGCCGACGTGGCGACCGGGCGCCGAGGTTGTCGACCAGGTCGTAGGAGTAGGGCGCCACGCGCACCTGCCGCAGCCGCGCCCACACGACCTCCGGTGGGGCGTGGACCGTCACCCCACGCCACGCCTCCTGCGTCGGGACGAGGACCAGGTCGTCGCACCCGTAGCGGCGCTGCACCTCGGCGTCGCTCACACCCCACTGGTCCCCGATCACGAGGCCACGCTAGCCGGGCGACCTACCCATCACTGGGGATTGCCGCGACCGCGGGCCGGGTCTACGTTCGGCTCACGTCCGCGGCAGCGCCGCCGCGCGTGGAGGGAGTCGTGATGCCCCGGACCCGTGCCCAGCTGCTCGCCGTCGTCACCGCCGCCGCGGTCGCGCTCACCGTCGCCGGGACCCAGTCCGGCGCCCAGGCCGGTGACCGCGACCGGCGCGGCCCAGGGGTCGCCGAGCGGCCGACGAAGGTCGTGATCATCGTCGTGGACGCGCTCAGCAAGGAGATCGTCGACACCTACGACATGCGCAACGTAGAGGCGCTGATGAAGGACGGCGTCGACACGCCGAACGGCTACCTCGGCCACACCGGATCGGTCACCGTCGTCACCCACAACGTCGTCACGACGGGCGCCCTGCCCAAGAACATGGGCTGGACCACCGAGGGCTACCGCGACGTCGACGGGCTCCTCGGAGCCCCCGGGGGCCTCTACATCACGAGCAACTTCGGGCGCGCCCAGATGGCTCCGCTGCAGCAGGCGGCCGGCTACCCCCACCTCTCCGACTACCTCGACGACACCGGCACCGTGTTCACCGTCAGCCCCAAGGGGTACGCCGCCTGGGGGCTCAGCGGTCCCGGCTCGGCGAACACCTCGACGATCACCTTCGGGAGCGGGCCGACCTGCCCCAACCCCGACGGGACCACGACGCGCTACCGCCAGCCGACCGGCTTCAACGTGCCGGCGTACTTCTCCGCCGCCTGCGGCTCCCGGTGGCTGGCCCGCCGCGACACCATCTACGACACCGGACAGTTCCCGGCGCAGCTCTACCCCGCGACCGACCACCGCTACGTCGTGGGCAACGACCCGGCCCAGGCGGGCGGTGACGTGTGGGCCACCGACGCGGTGCTGGAGATCATGGACCAGGAGGGCGACGACTGGAGCGGCATCTTCGTGAGCCTCCCGGGTGTCGACAAGGCCGCCCACATGTGGGGTGGCGTCAACGACCCGGAGGGCGCGACGCCGGGGTACGACCCGATGACGCACATGGAGTACGCCGCCGCGACCGCCGACGCGCAGGTCGGCCGGATCGTGCAGGCGCTCGAGGAGAGCGGCCAGCTCGACGACACGCTCGTCGTCCTCACCGCCGACCACGGCTCCGTCGCGGCCGCCGAGGGCCACTTCCACGGCGACTTCGAGCCCGAGAACGACTACGGCTACTACAACTGGTACTACGGCTCGCCGGCCAACGACGTGCCCTACCTGCGCCCGCAGGAGGCCCTGCTCCCGCTCATCGAGGGCACCGACGACGGGACCGGCGACAGCAACGTGGGCCTCTCCTACAGCGACTCCTCGCTCAACGTGTGGCTCGACGACCAGTCGTCCGCAGCGGTCGCCGACGCGGCGGCCATCATGGCGGACCTGCCCGACGTGACCGCGGTGTGGCAGCGGCGGGGCGACCGCTACCAGCGGGTGACCCCGGTCCGGTGGGACCGGATGCACGGCGCGGAGAAGCGGTGGTTCGCCACGAAGGCCCAGGAGCTCGTCGACACCCAGGCCGCCGACTACGGGCCCGACCTGATCGCCACCCTGCCTGACGACACGACGTACTCCGTCCTCGGCGACCACGGAGGCATCCAGCGCGCGTCGCAGCAGGTCCCGATCGTGTTCGCCGGCGCCGGCACCTCTCACCACGACCTGCGTGCCGAGGTGCGGTCGGTCGACATCATGCCGACGATCCTGCGGGCGATGGGCATCGCGCCGACGGTCCCGATGGACGGCACCGCCCACGAGCTGCCGGTGCGGAGGGGCGGGCGACCCTAGCCTCGCGGGGATCTCGAGGAGCAGCTCCCGGCCTACCGCGTCGCGGCCTGCGAGCATCACAGCGCCACGGGTGCGCTCGTCGACGTCCTCGACCGCCTGTCCCGGACGCGCCGATGCCGCGCACCGACGACCACCTGGGGTTGTCCTACTTCCCGGTCGCGCTCACACACCCACCGGTGGGAACGAGCACCCGAGACGCGAGCGTCCAGAGATGGGCACTGAGTGCAGCCTCGAGGTCGTCCACGCCGTGGTTCAGATCGTCACGAGAGTCGATGTCGTCATGGCGTTCGCCGCTGTCGTCTGGGGTGCCCCAGTCCATCTCGCCCTCCCCGAAACCCACACGGTCACCTGCCCCAGGACCGCGTTCGCGCCGAGGATCAGCCAGGACGCTGGCTTGTCCGTCCGGCGACCGTCGACAACTTCCCACCCGAGGCCAGCGTCCGCCCAACGGGCGCTGCGCTCCGCGGCGATGTCGCGCAGCACGGGGGATCCATCCGAACATCCTTGCAGGGGTAACGCACTCATCTGCGCGACTCGTGACGTGGGCGCTGCTTGGCGGGTTACGGATGGTGGAGCCTGCCGCTGGTCTGACCCCCCGCTGGTTGGTCCTGACCGGTCCGATAGGCGTCGTCCTCCCACACCGCATCTCTGCGCGAGCCCGTTGCCTCATAGCGCATGGTGGCCGCGCGCACTTCAGCCTCGATCCAGCGGGGCTCACCCAGGCATCTGCGAGGTATGGACATGGTCAACGTGTTGATGTCGTAGTCGATGGCGACAGTTGCATCAGTGCAGCGCGACGGCGGGTCACCTTCGTAGTAGATGTCGATGCTGCTGTCGCCGAGATAAGTCAACGCGGTCGCCTGAGTCGGGAGGCGGGACCCGGTGCTGTCCGTCGTCACATAGGCACTCAGGTCCAGGTATTGGCGGGGGCGTAGGTCATTGAAGGCGACCTCGATGGCTACCACGTCAGCGCCGTGGTCAACGGTCGTAGTGATGATGTCGGTGATCGTATTTCCAGGAGCGGCAGTAACGGTCTCTCGGTCTTTGCCCAGCCCGCCCACCACCACATCACCCACTGCGTCGGGGACCGAGCTCCTCGTGACGGCCTCCCTCGGAGAGGCTCCCGAGCAGCCCGCAAGAGCGGTGACTAGGACGAGCAGCGTCGAACCGTGGCTCAAGTGAACACACCGACGGCGTGGCTTGCGTCGGGTCTGCGAGGGGTGGGGCATTACGGCTGCTCCGAGTCGGTCGAGGCGAAGGTCGTTCAGCCTATTGCTCCAACTGATGCACCGAGTGTCACCTGCTGTCGAACATCCGGATCTAATGGCTTCTGCCGCATTCCGCGCTTTGCGTCGGCGGCCGGTGGGGCGGCGAGTGCCCACGCGCCTCGCCGTGGCCGCCCTCGCGTCAGGTGGCGAAGCGTGGTGGCGATGCAGGCGACCTGGAGCTAGCGAGTCGCCGAGGTGGTGGTGTTCTCGAACGACGTCGCCAAGCGGCCGAGGCGGTCGAGCGACCTCGACGTCGTGGTCGCGACCGAGGGTGCGTAACGCGCCGGCCGTAACTCCACGGTCCACCGGGACCAACTCGAGCCGCTCGGTCACGCCCCGCCGGTCCAGATGCGCCAGCATCAGTCGCTCGCCCGGTTCTCATGGGTTGAGGCGGGCACGACCAGCGTGGCCGTCTGGCAGACCGTTCACGTCGACGGCGACGAGCGCTTTGGCGTAACTTGGTGCGACCGCAGGGCCCACCGCGGCGCAGGTCGACGGCACCCCCCGTCCGCCGCCGCGTGCTGCGAGGCCCGCCATGGACCGATTGCCCCCGAGGCCCGGTGACGAGGGCAAGGTACGCGCTCAGCCCGGCCTCCGTGCTCCCTCCACAGGGCGGGCATCGAGTGCGCGGTGCGATCCGTTGTCGTACCCCATCTCTAGGATCGAACGCATGAGCGAAGAGCTGCTGGCGCCCGGAGCAGGTGAGGTCGAGGACCTCTCTGCTGCCGAGCTGCTCGCGCTCGCTCGAAGCCGGAAGTCCGCCGAGGACCGGGCCGCAGCAGACCTCCTCGATGTCGCGGCCCGGTGGGCCGACCTGCACCCGCCCGAGTCGATCCACGCCGCCGCGTCGTTCACCGTCCCGGGGTCGCAGCACGAGGAGCCCATCGCGGGTGAGGGTGCCCCGCTGGTGGCGGAGTTCTGTTGCGCCGAGCTCGGCACCGTCCTCGGGATCACGTCGACGGCGGCGAAGAAGCTCATCGGCCACGCCCTCGAGCTCCGTCACCGCCTTACCCGCCTGTGGGCACAGGTGCAAGCCGGGCAGGTGCCGGCGTGGCGGGCACGCGCGGTCGCGGACACCACCATCCACTCCACCCCGCCCCTCACGCCCGAGGCGGCCGGGTTCGTCGACGCCCAGGTCGCCGCCGTCGCCGGACGCATCGGCACCGCGCAGCTCGACCGGCTCGTCGCGGAGACGATCAAGCGCTACGACCTCGCGACCACCGACCCCACGCAGGACCCGGAGGACGGCTACCTGCACGTCGACCCGCGCCACGTCACCGTCGACACCGACGACGTGCACTACGCCGGCACCATGCGGATCGAGGCCGAGGTCGACATCGCCGACGCCCTCGACCTCGACCGCGCCGTCACCCACCACGCCGCCACCCAGGCCGCCCTCGGGTCCCTGCTGCCGCTCGACGCCCGACGCGCCAAGGCCCTCGGGGACCTCGCCCGGACCCAGACTGCGCTCGAGCTCGCGTTCGCGGACGGTGGTGTCCAGTGGAGTGGTTTCGAGGCTCGCTCCGCTCGCACCTCAACCACCGATGAGAGTGAGCCGAACCTGCCCGCTGCGCGTCAGGTCGTCATCCACGCCCACCTCGACGCGTCCTTCTCCGGCGACACCACGGTGTTCGGTCCCACCGGGCGGATGGAGAACGGCCGGCGTTTGGTCCTGCTCGACCAGATCCGGTCGTGGTGCGCCGACTCCCGCACCGAGGTCACCATCAAGCCCGTCATCGACCTCAACAGCGAGCTCACCGCGCAGGGCTACAAGGTCCCCGCCGACATCCGCGAACAGGTCCAGCTGCGGGATCGCATGTGTGTCTTCCCGTTCTGCTCGCGCCCCGCACGCCGCTGCGACGTCGACCACATAATCCCGTGGGACGACGATGCCGAGGCCGAGGGCAGACCGCAACCCGGTCCCACCACCACGAGCAACCTCGCCTGCCTGTGCCGGTTCCACCACAGGCTCAAGACCCACTCCGCCTGGCGCTACGCCATGACCGCGCCCGGGGCGTACGAGTGGACCTCCCCCCACGGCCACCGCTATCGCCGCGACCACACCGGCACCACCGACCTCGACCCACCAGAACCACCGGATGTGGCAGCCCCACCCGGCGTCCCACGACCCCGCCGACGATGACCACGCCCCACACCCCGCCGACGACACCCGGCGGGGTCAGAGGCACGTCCCGACTGCGTCGGCCCGGTCAGGAGGGTGGTGTCGACGCGTACGACGGTGGGCAACCCCAGCGGCACGCGAGCCGCCGACGGCAGGCGGTGGAGCGACTTGAGGATCTCGTGTGGTGACCGGCTCCTGTCGTGATGCCCGGATGGCGGCGTCGCGCGGTGAACCTCGCCGCCGCCACCTCCGTCGGGCAGTCGCAGGACGTCGGACCGCTCGCTCGTGTCCGGCAGTCGAGGCTCTCGAGCAGTGCCTCCAGGATCGTGTCCTCGCCGATGCGCTCCGTCGTCGCGCGCACGGGTCCACCGACCGACCACGGCAGCCGCCGCTGGCAGGTCCGCCCGCAGTGGTGGCCCCCGTCTCGCCGGTGCGACGCCCTGGAGGGCGCCGGGGCCGCCACTCCTAGGATCGACCCATGCCCAGCACTCCCGAGCAGCCCTATCTCGAGCTCCTGCCCGCCGTCGACATCAAGGGCGGCCAGGCCGTCCAGCTGGTGCAGGGCGTGGACGGGTCCGAGAAGCGGTTCGGCGACCCCGTCGAGGCCGCGCTGCGCTGGCAGGACGCCGGTGCCGAGTGGATCCACCTCGTCGACCTCGACGCCGCCTTCGGGCACGGCCACAACCGCGAGCTCCAGGCGAGGATCGTCGGCACCCTCGACATCCAGGTCGAGATGAGCGGCGGCATCCGCGACGACGAGTCCCTCGAGGCCGCCATGGCCACCGGCTGCCGACGGGTCAACATCGGCACCGCCGCGCTCGAGCAGCCCGAGTGGTGCGCGAGGGCGATAGCGACGTACGGCGACCGGGTGGCGGTCGGCCTCGACGTGCGCGGCACCACCCTCGCTGCCCGCGGCTGGACCCGCGAGGGAGGCGACCTGTACGAGACCCTCGCCCGCCTCGACTCCGAGGGCTGCGCGCGCTACGTCGTCACCGACGTCAACAAGGACGGCATGCTCCAGGGCCCCAACCTCCAGCTCCTCCGCGACGTCTGCGCGGCGACCGACAAGCCGGTGGTCGCCAGCGGTGGCGTGACCACCCTCGACGACATCCGCGCGCTGATGACCCTCGTCGACGAGGGGGTCGAGGGTGCGATCGCCGGCACCGCGCTCTACGAGGGCCGCTTCACCCTCGAGGACGCCCTCGCGATGACCCTGCCGAGGAGCAGCTGAGCATGGAGTTCACCGAGTACCACACCCGGCTGGGGGCCTACGTCCTCCTGGTCGACGAGCAGGAGCGCGCACTGCTCGCCTGGTGGAACGGCGAGGGGATCGCCGAACCCGCCTGGACGCTGCCCGGGGGTGGGATCGAGTTCGAGGAGTCGGTCCGCGACGGGCTGGTGCGCGAGGTCTACGAGGAGACCGGCTACCACGTCGAGCCGGGTGCGCTCCTCGCCGAGCACCACTTCACCGCGCGGGGTCGGACCTTCGACGGCTGGTACCGCTCGCAGCGGTTCGTCTTCGAGGCGTCGATCACCGGCGGCGAGCTCGGCACGACCGAGGTCGACGGCTCGACCGACCACGCCGCCTGGGTCCCGCTCGCCGAGCTCGAGGGCGAGCCGCGTGTGGAGATCGTCGACGTCGCGCTCGCGGCCCGACGCCAGCGGATGGCGGAGCGATGAGCCTCGCGATCCGCGTCATCCCCTGCCTCGACGTCGACGGCGGCCGGGTGGTCAAGGGCGTCAACTTCACCGAGCTCCGCGACGCCGGTGACCCGGTCGAGCTCGCGCGGCTCTACGACGCCGAGGGTGCCGACGAGCTGACCTTCCTCGACATCTCCGCCTCGCACGAGGGCCGCGCCACCACGATGGAGGTGGTGAGCCGGTGCGCCGAGGAGGTCTTCATCCCGCTCACGGTCGGCGGCGGGGTGAGCAGCGTCGAGGACGTCGACCGGCTGCTGCGCGCCGGCGCCGACAAGGTGGCGGTCAACACCGCGGCCATCCACCGCCCCGAGCTCGTCGCCGAGATCGCCGGTCGCTTCGGCAACCAGGTGCTCGTGCTGAGCGTCGACGCGCGGCGCACGCGGTCCGACGAGCAGCGCACCGACAGCGGGTTCGAGGTCACCACGCACGGCGGCCGCAAGAGCGCCGGGCTGGACGCGATCGAGTGGGCCGTACGCGCCGCCGAGCTCGGCGCCGGCGAGATCCTGCTCAACGCGATGGACGCCGACGGCACCACCGACGGCTTCGACCTCGAGCTGATCCGGGCGGTGCGCCGCGAGGTGGGCATCCCGGTCATCGCGAGCGGGGGAGCGGGAGCGGTCGAGCACTTCCCGCCCGCCGTGGAAGCAGGGGCCGACGCCGTGCTGGCAGCCACCGTCTTCCACTTCGGCACCCTCAGCATCGGCGACGTCAAGGCCGGTCTGTCCGCGGCGGGTCACCCCGTCCGCTGAGGTGGGCGGAGTCGTACGATTCCTCCATGCTGAAGACCTCCCGGCGCTACGCGTTGCGCCAGCTCGCCGTCGCCGCCCTCGCGGCCGCCACGCTCGCGCTCACCGCCTGCGCCCCGACCGACGAGGCCGACAGCGCCGACGACACCTCCAGCGACACCGAGGGCGACACCTCCTCGGAGACGCCCGCCGCCGACGAGTGCACGCCCGACACGATGGAGACGGTCGCCGACGGCACGCTCACCATCGCGACCGACGACCCGGCCTACGAGCCGTGGTTCGTCGACAACGACCCGACCAACGGCAAGGGCTACGAGTCCGCCGTCGCCTACGCGATCGCCGAGCAGCTCGGCTACACCGCCGAGCAGGTCACCTGGGTCAAGGTGCCGTTCAACAAGGTCGTCCAGCCCGGCCCCAAGGACTTCGACTTCGACATCAACCAGGTCTCCATCACCGAGGCCCGGCGCAAGGCGGTCGACTTCTCCTCCGGCTACTACGACGTCGTGCAGACCGTGATCACCAACTCCGGCAGCTCGATCGACGGCGCGACCAGCGTCGCCGACCTCGCCGACGCCAAGCTCGGCGCCCAGGTCGGCACCACCAGCTACACCGCGATCACCGACCAGATCCAGCCCTCGCGGGAGCCGGCCGTCTTCGACACCAACGACCAGGCGGTCCAGGCCCTCAAGAACGGCCAGATCGACGGCATCGTCGTCGACCTCCCGACGGCCTACTTCATGACCGCCGTCCAGCTCGACGACGGCGTGATCGTCGGCCAGCTGCCGCTCCCGGAGGGCGAGACCGAGCAGTTCGGCGCCGTCCTGGGCAAGGACAGCCCGCTCACCGACTGCGTCACCGGCGCTGTCGACACGCTCCGCGAGGACGGCGTGCTCGACCAGATCGGCCAGGAGTGGCTGGCCCAGCAGGGCGCGCCCGAGCTGTCCTGATGACCCACCAGGTCGCCCCAGAGGCGGACTGGCAGCCCTCCGACGTCCAGCGTGAGCGTGACGAGTGGCGACGCCGCCGTACGGTGCGCAGCGCGGCGATCGCCGCCGTCAGCACCCTGCTCCTGCTGGGCACCCTCACCGGCGCGGTGGTCAGCTCGCCGGGCTGGGAGCGCGTGCGCGAGACCTACTTCGACTGGGACAAGGCCGTCTCGTCGTTCCCGGCGGTCGTCGACGGGCTCTGGCTCAACATCCGGGTGATGGTGGTCTGCTGGCTGCTGATCCTGGTGCTCAGCCTGACCGTGGCGATCGTGCGTACGCTCCGCGGACCCGTCGCCTTCCCGCTGCGGATGCTCGGCACGGCCTACGTCGACGTCTTCCGCGGCCTGCCGCTGCTGCTGGTGATCTTCCTGCTCGGCTTCGGCGGTCCGGCGCTGAGCCTCCAGGGACTGCCGACGTCGCCGCTGTTCTGGGGCGGTGCCGCGCTGGTGCTGTCCTACTCCGCCTACGTCGCGGAGGTGTTCCGCGCGGGCATCGAGTCCGTGCACCCGAGCCAGCGACTGGCCGGACGCTCGCTGGGGCTCTCCTACGGCCAGACGCTGCGCCACGTCGTGCTGCCGCAGGCCTGGCGCCGCGTGATCCCGCCCCTGATGAACGACCTCGTCTCGCTCCAGAAGGACTCCGGCCTGATCGCGGTGCTCGGGGTGAGCGACGCGATCCGCAAGGCCCAGATCGAGACGGCCCTCGACTTCAACTACACGCCGTACGTCGTGGCCGGGGTGCTGTTCTGCTGCCTGACCATCCCGATGGCGCGGCTCACCGACCGCTACGCCCGCAAGAAGGGCTACCACGGGGCGGGAGGCCACCTGTGAGCCCCACCCCACGCACCGAGCTGCTGCGCCTCGAGGGCGTGCGCAAGTCCTTCGGCGACAACGTCGTGCTGCGTGACGTGGACCTCGCCGTCGAACCCGGCCAGTGCGTCGTGCTCATCGGCGCATCGGGCTCCGGCAAGTCGACGCTGCTGCGGTGCGTCAACCTGCTCGAGGTCGTCGACGACGGCATCATCACCTTCGACGGGCGTGACATCACCGACCCGCGGGTGGACGGCGACGAGGTCCGCGCGCGGATGGGGATGGTCTTCCAGGCCTACAACCTGTTCCCGCACCTCGACGTCATCGGCAACGTCACGCTCGCACTGCGACTGGTCCACGGCGTGGAGCCCGACGAGGCGCGTACGCGGGGGCTGGCGATGCTCGACCGCGTCGGACTGGCGGAGAAGGCCGGGGCCCGGCCCGACGACCTGTCCGGGGGCCAGCAGCAGCGGGTGGCCATTGCCCGCGCCCTCGTGGCCAACCCACGGCTGATGCTGCTCGACGAGGTGACCAGCGCGCTCGACCCCGAGCTGGTGGGAGAGGTGCTCGACCTGCTCGGCGAGCTCAAGGCCGAGGGCGTCACCATGCTGCTCAACACCCACGAGATGGGCTTCGCGCGCGACGTCGCGGACCAGGTGTGCTTCCTCCACGACGGCCGCATCCACGAGCAGGGCCCGCCCGCCCGGGTGATCGACGACCCGCAGGAGGAGCGCACCCGCGCGTTCCTGTCCCGGATCCGGGTGTGAGCACACCCCGGGAGGTATTCGATTCGTCCGCTGTCGGTCCCGAGGAATAGCCTGACCCGGCCGGTTGGTTGCGCTCGGCAACCGACGAGCGGGTCGACGGACGAGACGGACTGAGATGCGAGGGGGCGGGCCACACCGGTGAGCGAGGACGCGGAGCTGAGGGGCACCACCACACTCGACGGCTTCCGGGTCCTGTGGGTCGGCATCAAGCGCGAGCCCACGGTCTTCACGGTCGCGACCCTGGGGGCGGTCCTCTTCGGGGTGCTCACCGTCGCCGACGCGTGGGTGCTGGGGTGGTCCACCGAGCACGTCCTGATCCCGGCCTTCGACAACGGCGAGATCGGCACCGACATGCTGGTCTGGGTCTTCGCGCTCTTCATGGCCGTCGCCATCCTGCGCGCCGTCGGCATCGTGGCCCGGCGCCTCGGCGGCGGCATCATGTACTACCGGATGCAGTCCCACACGCGGCGCGCAGTCACCCGCCAGTACCTCTCCCTGCCGATGGAGTGGCACCAGCGCCACCCGACCGGCCAGCTGCTCTCCAACGCCTACTCCGACGTCGAGGCCGCGTGGTCGCCGATCATGCCGCTGCCGATGGCGCTCGGCACCGTCGTGATGATGGCCATCGCCGTCGTCCAGATGTTCATCGCCGACACCGTCCTGGCGCTGGTGGGGCTGCTGGTCTTCCCGGCCGTCGTCGTCGCCAACCTGCTCTACCAGCACTACTCCTCGCCCCTGATGACCCGCGCCCAGGGCCTGCGCGCCGAGGTCAGCGAGATCGCCCACGAGTCCTTCGACGGCGCGATGGTGGTCAAGACCCTCGGCCGCGAGGTCGAGGAGACCGAGCGCTTCGGCGCGAAGGCGCGCGAGCTGCGCGACGTCAACATCCGAGCGGGGCGCATCCGCGCCGTCTTCGACCCCGCCCTGGCCAGCCTCCCGGGACTGGGCGTCCTGGTCGTGCTCGCCGTCGGCGTCTCGCGCGTCACCAGCGGTGCGACCGACGCGGGCGACGTCGTCACCGTCGCCTACCTCCTCACCATCGTCTCCTTCCCGATCCGCGCCATCGGCTGGCTGCTCGGCGAGTTCCCGCGCTCGGTCGTCGGCTACCGCCGCGCGAAGGCCGTGCTCGACGCCCACGGGTCGATGCGGTGGGGAGAGGCCGAGCTGCCCCGCACCGACGCGGGCGCCCTGCTCGAGGTCGAGGACCTCCACTACTCCTACGACGCCGACACGCCCCTGCTGCGCGGCGTCGACTTCGACGTACGCCCCGGCCGCACCGTCGCGGTCGTCGGCGCGACCGCGTCGGGCAAGAGCACCCTGACCAACCTCCTGACGCGCCTGGTCGACCCCGACTCCGGCACGATCCGGGTCGACGGTCGCGACGTGACCCAGCTGCGCAAGGGCCAGCTCTCGCTGAACGTCTCGCTGGTGCCGCAGACCGCCTTCATGTTCGACGACACCGTGCGTGACAACGTCACGCTGGGCGCCGACGTCTCCGACGAGGACGTGTGGGCGGCGCTGCGCACGGCCCAGGCCGACGGCTTCGTCGCGGCGCTGCCCGACGGCCTCGACTCGCTGCTCGGCGAGCGCGGCACGTCGCTCTCCGGCGGCCAGCGCCAGCGGCTCTCCCTGGCCCGCGCGCTGGTCCGGAAGCCCCGGCTGCTGATCCTCGACGACGCCACGTCCGCCGTGGACCCCGAGGTCGAGGCCCGCATCCTGGCCTCGCTGCGCGACGACGTCGACGGGTCCGCCGCGTCGCTGGTGGTCGTGGCCTACCGCAAGGCCACGATCTCGCTGGCCGACGAGGTGGTGCACCTCGACGAGGGGCGGATCGTGGGGCGCGGCACCCACGCCGAGCTGCTGGCCACCAGCCCCGCCTACGCCCAGCTCGTCAACGCCTACGAGGTGGACGCCGAGGTCGGCGCCGACCTCGATGCCGACGTCAGTGCAGAGGGGACCGCACGATGAGCACCACCGCACCCATGTCCGGCACCAAGATGGACTCCGGCGAGGCGATCGGCGCCTGGGCGACCATCCGGCTCGGCATGAAGTACTCCCCGGAGCTCCGCGACGGCCTCGGCTGGACCCTGGCCCTGGCGGTCATCGCCTCGTGCGGGCAGATCGTGGTGCCGATCGCGGTCCAGCAGACCCTCGACAAGGGACTCAACGGGCCCGGCGGCCCGCGCTTCGACTACGTCGCGTGGATGGGGGTGCTGGCCGCCCTGGCCATCGTGGTCACCAGCGTCGCGTCCTACGCCATGACGAGCCGGCTCTTCACCACCTCCGAGCACGGCCTCGCCACGCTGCGCACCAAGGCCTTCCGCCACGTCCACGACCTGCCCCTGCTGACGCAGAACACCGAGCGTCGCGGGGCGCTGGTCTCGCGCGTGACCTCCGACGTCGACCAGGTGAGCCAGTTCCTGGTCTTCGGCGGCCTGATCTTCGTGGTCAGCATCGGGCAGATGCTGGTCGCGACCGTGCTGATGCTGGTCTACAGCTGGGAGCTCGCCGCGGTCGTCTGGCTCTGCTTCGCCCCGCTCTTCCTGTCGATCCGCTGGTTCCAGAAGAAGCTCTCGGCCGCCTACACCGTCGTGCGCCAGCAGGTCGGCGTGCTGCTCGGCGCCATCTCGGAGCCGGTGGTCGGCGCCGCCGTCGTCCGCACCTACGGCGTCGAGGAGCGCACGCAGGACCGCATCGACACCGCGATCACCCACTGGCAGGACGCCTACACCCACGCCCAGACCTACACGGTCACGT
This sequence comes from Nocardioides eburneiflavus, assembly GCF_004785795.1. NCBI lineage: Bacteria > Bacillati > Actinomycetota > Actinomycetes > Propionibacteriales > Nocardioidaceae > Nocardioides > Nocardioides eburneiflavus. The sequence goes on along the minus strand of NZ_SRRO01000001.1, from coordinate 4,379,140 downwards.
CGTTCTCGCTCGGCGGCCTCTCCGCCGGGCTCGCCAACGCCGGCGTCATCATCGTCGGCATCCTGCTGGGCTTCACCTCCGACATGACCCCGGGACGGGTCCTGGCCTTCGCGTTCCTCGTCACGCTCTTCGTCGGACCGGTCCAGATGGGCACCCAGATCCTCACCGACGCGCAGAACGCCATCGCGAGCTGGCGGCGGGTCCTCGGCATCCTCGAGACGCCTGCCGACCTGATCGACCCCGGCCCCGAGGGGGACGCCCTGCCGCGCGGCCCGATCGACGTGCGCTTCGACCGCGTCACCTTCGCCTACCCCGCCGGACCTCCCGTGCTGCGCGACATCGACCTCACCATCGATGCCGGCACCCGGGTGGCGATCGTCGGCGAGACCGGGTCGGGCAAGTCGACCTTCGCCAAGCTGCTCACGCGCCTGATGGACCCGACCGAGGGGTCGGTGCTGCTCGACGGCATCGACGTGCGCCGCATCGACGCCCGCTCGCTGCGGCGCAGCGTCGTGCTGGTGCCGCAGGAGGGGTTCCTCTTCGACGACACCATCGCGGCCAACGTGCGCTACGGCAAGCTCGACGCCACCGAGGACGAGATCCGCGCGTCGGCGGTCGAGCTCGGCATCGACGACTGGCTCGCGGGCCTGCCGCGAGGCCTGCACACCCCGGTCGGCCAGCGGGGCGAGTCGTTGTCCGCGGGGGAGCGGCAGCTCGTCGCGCTGCTGCGCGCGCACCTGGCCGATCCCGACCTCCTGGTGCTCGACGAGGCCACGAGCGCGGTCGACCCCGCGCTGGAGATGCAGATCGGCCGCGCGCTCGAGCGGCTCATGCAGTCACGCACGTCGGTGACCATCGCCCACCGGCTCTCGACGGCCGAGGGCGCCGACGAGGTGATCGTGGTCGACAAGGGGCGCATCGTGCAGCGCGGTCCGCACCACGAGCTGGTCATGCAGGCCGGCACCGTCTACGCAGGGCTGCACGCGAGCTGGGTGTCCCAGCACTCACGCGCCTGACGGCGCTGCGTGGTGCGTCAGGAGGCGAGGAGCCGGCTGATCAGCAGGTCCGCGTCGAAGGCGTCGGACTCGGTGCCGGGAGCGACCACCGCGGCGGTGCGGGCGATGAAGTCGCTGACGTCGCCGGCACGGGCCATCAGCACCAGGTGGCCGTCGGGGGAGGTGAGCTCGATGGCGACCATCGCACGTCCGCTCAGGCCGATCGCCGGAGAGACGTGCACGTCACCGTCGCCGGCAGGGGCCTCGGTGCCGCGGATCAACAGGTCCCGGCCGAAGGTCCACACCAGGTCGCCGTCGGAGGTCACGAACGTCATCGCGACCGCGAAGGGGTCGGAGCCGACATAGCTGAGCACGGTGTCGATCTCGTGGCGGATCCCGCGGTCGTCCATGCACTCGACGGTGATGTCCAACGCCACGTCGGACAGGGTGTGCCCGCTTCCGGACAGATTCATCGAGAGCTCCTTCTGGTCGCCCGGGGCGGTGGGTCCCCGGGTTGCGTTGCTCATGAGACGGCATGCGGGGCCGGGCGTGATGCAGAACGGCAAAAATTCACCGCAACCGGTCCAGACCGGATCTTGAGGCTGACTCTTGTTCAACTTGACGGTATGCCCGGGGTTACGGCTGTCGTGGGCTCGGCGGCGAGAAGTCGCTGGTGCGGCCCGATAGGTTCTAGCCATGACGGGGGCAGCCAAGCGCATCGGTCTCGAGATCCTGGGGTGGACCCTGCTGCTGCTCGGCATCGCCGCGATCTTCCTGCCCGGCCCAGGGCTCCTCGGGATCTTCGCCGGGCTCGCGCTGCTCTCCCAGCAGTACGACTGGGCGGAGAAGCGGGTCGAGCCCGTACGGCTGCGGGCGATGCTCGGCGCCGCCGAGGGCGTCGAGACCTGGCCGAGGATCATCGCCTCCTGCCTCGGCGCCGTGGTCCTGGGTGCGTGCGGGGTGCTCTGGATCATGAAACCCCCCGCCCCCGAGTGGTGGCCGGTCTCGGAGACGTGGTGGCTGCCCGGCGGCATCTGGACCGGGGTCACCCAGGTCGCGTCGGCGTTCATCGCAGTCGGCCTCATCATCTACAGCTACCGTCGCTTCCACGGTCACCCGGAGAAGGCAGAGGAGCTGCGCCGCGACATCAAGGGCGGCCGCTCCACCGGCGACCGGCCGGGCGTCGGCGCCGATTCCTGACCCGATTCAGGTTCGGGCCCGAGCATGGGATACGGTTCTGCCGAGCTCGGGCGATTGGCGCAGTGGTAGCGCGCTTCGTTCACACCGAAGAGGTCACTGGTTCGAACCCAGTATCGCCCACCGAGCAGAAGAACAGCCCCTGACCTGCGCAGACGCGAGGTCAGGGGCTGTTTCCGCAGGCAGGTGCCGCGCTGACCTGATCACCCCGATGCTTCCCGCAGGGGCGTGCTCGTCGGGACTGATCGTCCGCCCGAGTGATGACGGGTCAGGCCGGCAGGGCCAGCATGAGGGCCTCCACGACACACGCCGGACGGACACGGCCATCGATCTCGAGCGTGTACCTGACGCGCCCCAGCGCGCCGTCCCCGCTGTCGGTGACTTCCACCAGCTCGGCGTGCGCCCTGATGCGGTCCCCCGCGCGGACCGGGTTGAGGAAGCGCACGCGGTCGAGGCCGTAGTTCAAGACCTTGCCCGCGCCGGTGAACTCGAAGATCCCCGAGCTGAGCCGGGGGAGCAGCGACAGGGTCAGGTAGCCGTGGGCGATGGTGCTGCCCATGTCACTCCTCGCGGCGCGGTCCACGTCGACGTGGATCCACTGCCAGTCCTCCGTCACGTCGGCGAACGACTGGATGCGCTCCTGGTCGACCGCCATCCACGGCCCGGCGCCGAGGTGGGTGCCGCTCGCGGCGCGGAACTCGTCGAGGGTGCCGAACGACGTTGCCATACAATCTCCTAAAGTGAATTCAGGTCAGGATGCCTGACGGGTGCGGTCCACCGCAACCACCACGGATGGAGAGGAGCAGGACATGGGTCGTTTCGAGGGACGTGTCGTCGTTGTCACGGGGGGTGCCCGAGGGATCGGGTTCGCCACCGCGACGAGGTTCGCCGAGGAGGGCGCGGCGGTGGCGATCGTCGACCTGGACGAGGGCGCCGCTGCGGAGGCCGCCGCCCGGGTGTCGTCGGTCGCGGGCGTCGGGGCGGTCGGGGTCGGGGCCGACGTCTCGGACGCCGGAGCGGTGGCGGGTGCCGTCGACCGGATCGAGACGACGCTCGGTGGGGTGCACGTCCTCGTCAACAACGCGGGCATCACCCGCGACAACCTGCTGTTCAAGATGACCGAGACCGACTGGGACCTGGTGATGGACGTCCACCTCAAGGGCGCGTTCCTCATGACCAAGGCCGTCCAGGGACACTTCGTCGCCCAGCAGTACGGCAAGGTCGTCAACCTGTCGAGCATCTCCGCGCTCGGAAACCGCGGGCAGGCCAACTACTCCGCCGCCAAGATGGGGATCCAGGGACTGACGCGCACCCTCGCCATCGAGCTCGGCCCGTTCGGCATCAACGTCAACGCGGTGGCGCCCGGCTTCGTGGCCACCGAGATGACGGATGCGACCGCCGCCCGGCTGCGCCTCGACGTCGAGGAGTTCCGCCGGCTCAACGCCGAGGCCGTGCCCGTCAAGCGCGTCGGGGTCCCAGACGACATCGCGGCGGCCGTCACCTTCCTGGCCAGCGACGAGGCGTCGTACACCACCGGCCAGACGCTGTACGTCGACGGCGGGGCGAGCGTCGCCTAGCTCCTCACCATGAGGGCACCGCCCGACGTCGGCACGGGTCAGCCGACGTAGGGCGGTGTCCGCTTCATCTCCATGCGAGCGATGGTCCGCCGGTGGACTGCGTCCGGCCCGTCCACGATGCGCAGCACCCGGGCCCAGGCGTAGAAGTAGGCGAGCGGGGTGTCGTCGGAGACCCCGGCGCCGCCGAACACCTCGATGGCACGGTCGATCACCTGCGTGGCCATGGCCGGGGCGGACACCTTGATCGCGGCGATCTCGCTTCGCGCGCCCCTGGCGCCGTGCTGGTCGATCTTCCAGGCTGCGTCCAGCACATGGAGGCGGGCCTGGTCGATGTCGATGCGCGACTGGGCGATGAGGTCCTGCACGTTGGCGAAGTCCGCAAGGTGCTGGCCGAAGGCGACGCGGGACTTCGCCCGGTCGACCATCAGCGCCAGGGCGCGCTCGGCCATGCCGATGGCCCGCATCGCGTGGTGGATGCGGCCGGGCCCGAGGCGCGCCTGCGAGATGACGAACCCGTCACCCTCCTCGGCCAGGAGGTTGGTGACGGGCACGCGCACGTCCTCGAGCACGATCTCCGAGTGCCCGTGCTGGTCCTGGTAGCCGAAGATCGGCAGGTGCCGCTCGATGGTCATGCCCGGGGTGTCGCGCGGGACGAGCACCATCGACTGCTGGCGGTGGGTCTCGGCCTCGAGGTCGGTCTTGCCCATGACGATGAAGATCGAGCAGCGCTCGTCGGCGGCGCCGGTGATGAACCACTTGCGGCCGTTGATGACGTACTCGTCGCCGTCGCGCGTGATCGTCGTCGTGATGTTCGTGGCATCCGACGAGGCGACGGCCGGCTCGGTCATCGCGAAGGCGGACCGGATCTCGCCCGCGAGGAGCGGCTCGAGCCACTGCGCCCGCTGGGCGGGCGTGGCGAAGAGCTCCATCGTCTCCATGTTGCCGGTGTCGGGGGCCTGGCAGTTGATCGCCTCAGGGGCGATGACGGGCGACCAGCCGGAGATCTCCGCGACGGTCGCGTACTCCACGTTGCTGAGTCCCGAGACGCGCGGCAGGAAGAGGTTCCAGAGGCCCCGGCTGCGTGCCTCGCGCTTGAGCTCCTCCATGACGGGTGGGTGCTCGTGCGGGCCGTGCTCGCGGAGGTACGACGTCCACTCCCGCTCGGCAGGGAGGACGTGGGTGCGCATGAAGTCCCACATCTTCTCGCCGGTCTCGGCGGCGCGGGGGGAGAGGGAGAGGTCCATGGGGTGCTCCTGGTGGACGTGCGAGGGGCGGGGATCAGACGAGGGCGAGGCCGCGGCGGCCGAGACCGAGGATCTCGGCGTCGAGGTCGCCGAAGTCCTGCCCGCCCATCGCGCCGGCGCGGGAGCGGGCCGAGACGCCCTGGGCGATGACGGCGAACTTGAAGTGGGCGAACGCGAGGTACCAGTCCATCTCGGACACGTCCAGCCCGGACGCGGCGGCGTACCGCTCGAGCAGCTCGGCCCGACCGGGGAAGCCCGGCAGGTGCGAGACGCCGGGGATGAGACTGAGCCCCGGCTCGCCCTCCTCGCGCCAGAACAGCAGGAGGAGGGCCAGGTCTGTCAGGGGGTCGCCGAGGGTGGAGAGCTCCCAGTCGAGGACGGCAGTGATCCGGCCGGGCTCGTCAGGGTGCAGGACGACGTTGTCGAGGCGGTAGTCGCCGTGCACGATCGTGGAGCGCTGCTGGGCCGGGACGGTGGCCGCGAGGCGGCGGCCGAGCTCGTCGATCTCGGGCACGTCGCGGCTGCGTGAGGCCTCCCACTGGCCTGTCCACCGGCGCACCTGCCGGGCCATGAAGCCCTCCGGTCGCCCGTAGTCGGACAGGCCGACTGCCTCCGGGTCGACCGCGTGGAGCGCCGCGAGCGTGTCCGCGAAGGCCGCCCCGATCGCGTGCCGCTGCGCAGGGTCGTCCGCGTACCCCGCCGGCAGGGTGCCGCGCACCACGTGACCTGCCGCCTTCTCCATCACGTAGCAGGGCAGGCCGAGCAGGTCGCCGCCGTCGGCCAGCACCACGCGCGCGGTGGGCACGTCGGTCGGCGCGAGGGCGCGTTGCACGCGGGCCTCGCGGGCCATGTCGTGGGCGCTCGGCAGCAGCTCGCCGGTCGGAGGCCGGCGCAGGACCAGCTCCCCGGCCTCGCTGCGGAGCAGGAACGTCAGGTTGGACTTCCCGCCAGCGATCAGCTCCGGCCGGCCGTGGAGCCAGCGCTCGTCACCGGTGGCCTCGACGAGGGCGGGACCCAGCCGGTCCCAGGGCACCAGCTCGGCGTTCACGAGCTGAAGGAGACACGCGGGGTGCGGCAGATGAGGAGGCGTCGGACCAGGCGACCGTCCACGAGGGCGGCGGTGGCGTTGAACGAGGCCTCGAAGGTGCCGTCCCGCCGGGTCTCGCCGAGGGCGAGCTCGGTCCCGTCGACCTCGGCGCCCGACAGCAGGTGGTGGGTCAGGGTGCTCTTCTCGCGCTGCTCGAGGTAGCCGACCAGCCCGGCGCGGTCGCCGTGGAACTCCGCCGCACCGTCGGCCGTGGCGAACAGGATGGACAGCTCGAAGTCGACGGTGATCATGTCGAGCACGCGCTCGGGGGTGTCCGAGTCCATGATCTCGAACCAGTCGCGCAGCAGAGGCGTGGCACTCATGCAGGAGCTCCTTCGGTGGCGGGCAGCAGGGTGAGGTCCGGGTCGAAGCTGACCTGGTAGCGGGTGATGACGCCGTCGACGACGTGCGCCGCGGCCAGGAAGTGCCCGGTCGTGGTCGTCTCGTCCTCGAGCACGGAGCCGTAGACGAAGTCGAGGTCGCCGTCGGTCGAGCTGCGCAGCGGGACGTGTCGTCGTACGACGGGGCCGCGGCCCTCGAGGTAGGCGCGGATGCCGTCGCGGCTGTCTCCCCGTACGCCGCCGCCGGGAAGGAGGATCGCGAACGACGCCTTGGGGTGCAGCAGCTCCATGGCGGCGTCGAGGTCGCCGGAGTCGACCAGGGCGTAGTAGCGCTCGAGAGTGGTGACGGCGTCGGGCATGATTTGAACTTAGTTCAATCCGGCGAGCGGTGTCCAGCCTTGCGGACTGCGTGGGCTGCGCCTAGTCTGAACTGAACTCATGTCAAATTGTGTGGGAAGGAACGCTGATGTCCCAGCCGTGGCCAGAGTCCGACCCGGCCCTCCTGGCGCCGGTCGAGGAGCACGACGAGCTGCGCTCGATCGTGCGCCAGGTGCTGGCCAAGCACGCCGACCACGAGCAGGTGCGGACCTCTGCCGACTCCGCGCTCGGCTGGTCGGCCGACCTGTGGGGCCGGCTCAACGGCGAGCTCGAGATCGGCGGCCTCGCGGTGCCGGAGGCGCTCGGGGGAGCGGGCTTCGGGGTGCGCGAGATCGCGGTCGTGCTGGAGGAGGCGGGTGCCTCGCTGCTGCCCGAGCCGGTGCTTGCCTCGGCGGTGCTCGGGTGCCGGGCCCTCGCGGCAGCCGACGACGCCGCGGGCGTCGCGCACCTGCGCGCCACGGCCCTGTCCGGTGAGTCGGTGCTGACCGTCTCGCTTGCCGCCGGCCTGGATGCAGAGGTCGGCGAGGACTCCTGGCTGCTCACTGGCTCGGTCGCAGGTGTGCTGCAGGCGGAGTCGTCGGACCACGTGGTGGTGGTGGCCGGGACCGACGCCGGTCCGGGCCTGTTCCTCGTGGCGCGCGAGCACTGCTCGGTCACTCCTCGACGCGTCGTGGACCTGACCCGGCGCCAGGCTGACGTCGCGTTGGCCTCCGCCCCCGCAACGCAGCTGGTGGCCGCCCCGCGTGCGGAGGTCGTGATCGCCGACCTCCGCCGTCTGACGCTGGTGGCTCTCGCGGCCGAGCACGCCGGGATCGCGGCGCGCCTGCTCGACCTGACGTGTGAGTACGTCGTGCAGCGCCAGCAGTTCGGCCGGGCCATCGGTTCCTTCCAGGCTGTCAAGCACCGGCTGGCAGACGTGCTCGTCGACCGCGAGCGCGCCCTCTCCGCGGCCCGCTATGCGGCCGCCCTGCTCGATTCCGACGCTGACCCCCACGAGGCGGACCTGGCCGCCTCGGTCGCTGCCGCTGTCTGTCAGGACGCCGCCCTCCGCGCGGCCCACGAGACCATCCAGCTGCACGGCGGCATCGGCTTCACGTGGGAGCACCGGGCCCACTACTACCTCCGTCGGGTGCTGGGCGACGAGGGAGTCTTCGGGAGCTCGCGCGAGCACCGCGCGGCGATCGCCGACCTGGTCGGGGTCTGATGCTCAGCTGCTGGCGGCGGTGTCGGCAGCAGCGAGGCCGAAGACGAGCGCCGAGGCGAGCCCTCCGGCGTACGCCCTGTGGTAGAGGCCACCGGTGTCCGCCCCGGCCGACAGCAGGCCGGGGACCGGTTGCCCGTCGGTGCCCAGCACGCGAGCCCGGTCGTCGATCAGCACCCCGTGGAAGGGGAAGGTGATCGCCGGTTCGCACTCCACGACGTACCACGGACCCTCGTCCTGTGGCCGGGTGTCGTGCGTGCGGCCGGGTGCCGGCGAGCCCGCCGCGGCCTCGGCGTTGAAGGCCTCGACCGCGGCACGGACCGCGGCGCCGTCGTAGCCCCACTCCTCGGGCAGGTACTGCAGCTCCTCCAGCGACTCGGCGAGTCCGGTCCGGCCGCCTCGCCGGGTCGCCACGGCGAACTTGTCGACCGCCACCGCCCCTTCGACGTACGAGCCCACGACCCACTCCCGGTGGGTCCGGGCGTCGCACACGAGCAGGCCGCGTGACTCCGGCTGTGCGAGCAGGGCCATGGTCGTGAGGTGGTCGCCGAGGGTCTCGTCGACGAAGCGCTCGTTGCGCAGGTTGAGCAGGAGGGCGTGCTCGCTGTAGTAGAGCGAGAGGTCGACGAAGTCGGCAGGATCGGCGAAGGGGATGCCGGTGGGCACGAGGTGGCCGTAGAAGCCGGCGTCGTCGGTGCCGGTGGCTGCTCCTGCTGCGGTGGCGAGGCGGTAGCCCGCGCCCGTGCTGTGGGGGTTCGAGCGCAGCTGCATCCGGCCGGCAGCAGGGTGCACCTTCTCGGCGAGCAGGTCGGGGTCGCCCTGGAAGCCGCCGGTGGCCAGCATGGTCCACGCGGCGTGCACCTCCTCCGTCGACCCGTCCGGAGCCTCGAGCTCGACGCCGGTGACGCGGCCCTCCGAGACGAGGAGCCGGCGTGTGCGGGTGCGCGTACGGACCTCGCCGCTGCCCTCCACGACGAGGCGGCGGCAGGTGTCGACGTACTGGTTGGTGTCGAACTGGTGGCCGAGGCCGAACCCCAGGATCGCGACGGGGTCGCGGACCTCGACCCCGGTAGTCCGGATCCAGTCGATCCCGTCGGCGAAGCGGTCGACCAGCGCGTACCGCAGCGAGGCGTCGCCGTCGGGGACGACGGCGTCGATGACCTCGCGGCTCGGCGCGGTCCAGGCGTAGCCGGCAAGGCGGGCGGATCCGCCGACGTCGTCGGCCGACTCCACCACGAGCACACGGCTGCCTGCGCGGGTGGCGCGAGCGGCTGCGGTGAGGCCGGCCATGCCGGCGCCGACCACGATCAGGTCCGGGTCGTTCACTGGGTCTCCCGTCGTTGTGTGACTGCGGCTACACTACCAAACCAAACTCACTTCAGGAACGCAGAAGGAGGTGCGGGACGTGGTGCCGATGTCGGCCGAGGGCCCTCCGGGCACGTTCGCCGCGCTCCGTCGGCGCCTGTTCGCGCTGCTCCTCACCGTCCAGCTGGTCAACGCGACTGCGGTGTGGTCGCACGTGGTGACGGTGCAGTGGATGCTGACCGAGCGCGGCGAGTCCGCGACCGTCGTGTCGCTGGCGCCCGCGGCCATGGCTCTCCCGTTCCTCCTCCTCGCCCTCCCGGTCGGTGCGGTCGTCGGCTTCGCCTCCCGCGAGCGGCTCCAGGCGGTCGCGATGCTCGCGTCCGCCGTCTCGGCCGTCGTCGGCGCGCTGCTCGGGGTCGCCGGGATCGACGACGCCGCCCTGCTGGTCGGCACCGTCCTGGTGGTGGGCGCCGCCCTCGCCGTCGTCGGCGTCGCGTGGCAGTCGCTGATCACCGAGCTGGTCGGCCGCCCGATGCTCGGGTCGGCCACGGTCCTCGACGGCGCCGTCTACAACGTCGCCCGTGCCGTCGGGCCGCTCGTCGCCGGCATCGGGCTGGGGCTCGCCGGGTCCACCAGCACCTTCCTCGTGGTGGCGGGCGCGTTCACGGCCTGCGGCTCGGTCTTCCTCGTCGTGGAGACGCGGCGCCCCGGGCGGCGGGAACCGCGACGCGCGATCCTGCCCGACATCGTCCAGGCGCTGCGGTTCGCGCAGTACTCGCCCTGGACGCGCCGACTGCTCGCCCGGATGGTGCTCTTCGGGCTACCGGCCAGTGCGCTCTGGGCATTGGTCTCCCTGGTCGCCCATGACCGGCTCGGCCTGGATTCCCGCGGCTTCGGAGTGGTGATGGCGCTGCTCGGGTCGGGCGCCGTGGTGGCCACGTTCGTCCTCCCGCCGCTGCGTCGCCGACTCCCCGTCCCGGTGTTCGCGGCCGCGGGCTCGTCGGCGTACGCCCTGACGATGCTGGTCCTCGGCACGAGCACCAGCCCGGTGCTCGTCGGCGGCGCGCTGGTGCTGGGGGGCGTCGCCTGGGTCGGCGTGCAGAGCACCTGGATGATGCTGGCCCACCAGGCGATGCCCGACTGGGTGCGACCGCGCATCATCGCGCTGCTCCTCTTCCTGTTCCAGGGGACACAGGCGGTCGGGGCGCTCCTCTGGGGCTTCGTCGCCGATCTGGCCGGACTGCCCGGCGCCCTGCTCGCGGCGACCATGCTCATGGTGCTCTCCGTGCTGGTCCTCCTGAGGGCGGGGCTCGGTTCGAGTGTCGGCATCGAGCCCGACCTGGCCGACGTGGACGCCGTGCTGCACGGGCGCCTCGCGGCCGCAGGCGACGGCGAGCTCGAGGTTCGCTACGAGTACGCCGTGCCGCACCCGCTCCGGGACGCGTTCGGGGAGGCGATGGGGCGCCTGCGGATGTCCCGGCTGCGGCTGGGGGCCCGTGACTGGTTGCTCGCCCCTCACCCGGACGAGCCAGACGTCTTCGTCGAGACCTACCGCGTCCTCAGCCGCCATGACCTCGTCGAGCAGGAGTCGGTCCGGCTCACTGTCCCGGAGGCGCGCCTGCGCACCGCTGTCCGGGCCGCGGCCACCGAGGTGTGCGGCCCCCTGATGTCCTCCGCACCCGCGCGGGACCCGAGAAGACGGGCCGACCGTGGTCGGACCCGGAGAGGATCTCCCAGATGAGCCACAGCACCACCTCCGTCGCCCCCGGCCGATTCCAGGGCCAGGTCGCCCTCGTCACGGGAGGCGGCTCCGGGATCGGTGCCGCCGTCGTCCGACAGCTCTCCGCCGAGGGCGCGCGGGTCCACGTCGTCGACGTGGTCGCGGCCTCGGCCGGCTCGGTCGCCGTCGAGGTCGGCGGTGCCGCCCACGTGGTCGACGTGACCGACGGAGCCGCGGTCGACCGGCTGGTGGCCGACGTGGTGGCGGCCGACGAGCACCTCGACGTGGTGGTGCACTGCGCAGGCGTGGACGACCCGCAGGCCAAGGCCTGGCTGCAGGAGGCGCGGGAGTCGGGGGACCCCGTCGACGTGATCGGCCGGATGACGGAGGAGACCTGGCGTCGCGTGGTGGCGGTGAACCTCGACGGCACCTTCCACGTGCTGCGCGCTGCGGTGCGCGCGATGCGACCCCAGCGCAGCGGGGCCATCGTGACGATCGGTTCGTCCGCCGCCTTCGACACCCTCGTCGGCTACCCGGCGTACGCCGCCTCCAAGGCCGGCGTGCACGCGCTCAGCCAGTCGGTGGCCAAGGAGGCGATCGCCCACGGCATCCGGGTCAACACGGTGGCACCCGGGCCGGTCGACACCCCCATGGCAGCACGTACGCCGGGCGCGGTGCGGGACGCGCTGGCCGCGACCGGCGCGATCGGGTTCGCCAGCCCCGAGCAGCTCGCCGACACCGTCTGCTACCTCGCCTCCGCGGGCGCGGCCAACGTCGTCGGCGCGGTGCTGCTCAGCAACGGCGGGCGGTTCACCGTCTGATCACGAACCAGACCTCCGGTTCCACGTCAGGCGATGCCCGGGCCAGCTCCCGACGGGATTCCGGCGACCACTGCCTCAGGGAGGTCGGTGGTCGGATCGACGGAGATCGTCTTGGTGACGAAGTACTCCTCGATGGCGGCAGTTCCATGTTCCCGCCCCAAGCCCGACTGCTTGTAGCCCCCGAAGGGGGAGCCGAGGTCGGCCGCGAAGCCGTTCACCGAGAACGTCCCGGTCCTGATCTTGTGTGCGATCTCGAAACCCTTGACGGGGTCCGCGGTGAACACCGAACCCGACAGGCCGTACTTGCTGTCGTTGGCGATGCGGACCGCGTCGTCCTCGTCCTCGTACGCGATCAGTGCGGCAACGGGTCCGAACACCTCTTCTTGTGCGATCGTCATGTCGTTCGTGACGTCGGTGAAGAGCGTCGGCTCGATGTACCAGCCCTTGTCGAGATGCGCCGGCCGCCGGCCGCCGAACCGGAGGGTGGCACCCTCGTCGATCGCCCGCTGGATCCTCTCCTCGATGCGGTCGCGGTGCGCTTCGGAGACCACGGGCGCGATCATCGTGTCCGCCTCGAAGGGGTCGCCGACCTTGAGCGAGGCGAAGGCCTGCTCGAACGCGGCGGCGTACTGCTCGTACTGGTCGCGATGCACGAGGATCCGCGTCTGGGCCACACAGCTCTGGCCGGAGTTGGCGATCACGCTGGCACCCATGATGGCGGGGACGGCCTGCTCGGGATCCGCGTCCGGCAGCACGATGGCAGCTGACTTTCCTCCGAGCTCGAGAACCACGGGGCGTACCAGCTCGCCGCAGGCACGGCCGATGGCTCGACCGACTTCGGTCGAACCTGTGAAGCTGACCATGTCCACGCCGGGGTGGGTCACCAGGTAGTGGGACATCTCCGCCCTGGCCGCGACGATGTTGAGGACACCTGCAGGCATGCCGACCTCGGTCATCAGGTCACCCACCGCGAAGATCGCCAGAGGGTTCGCCTCAGGCACTTTCAGGACGACCGTGCACCCGGCGATGAGCGCCGGGCCTGCCTTCTGGCCAACGGCTGGGAGGGCGAAGTTGTAGGCCGGGATGGCGGCGACCACGCCGCGGGGCTCCCTCACGACCAGGCTGCGGCCAGCCATGGGGATGACACTGCCGCCGCTGGACCCGCCGGACAGGTAGGTCAGGTCACTCCGACGGACCTCCGACAGCTGCAGGGACTCTGCCAGCTCGGCGTTGTAGTTGAAGCTCATGGTGGCTGAGACGGCCTCGTACACCTGCGAGAGGAAGAGGGTGCAGCCGAGCTCCTCCGAGATGAGCTCGGCCAGCTCGCCGGCCCTGTCGTGCAGTGCCGTGGCGAGCTTGCGTACGTAGCCGGCTCGTTCTGCCGGGGCGAGGCGAGGCCAGTCAGTCTCGTCGAAGGCACGACGCGCGGCTGCCACGGCCGCGTCGATGTCGTCCCGGTCGGCGGCAGGGACCGTGCCGATCACCTCCTCGTTCCGGGGCGACACCACATCGAAGTGGTCGTTCGATCTCGATTCACGCCACTGTCCGTCGATGTAGAAGCCGGTGTAGGTGCGGTCCAGGGCCATGCGTCGTCTCCGTTCTCGGGTGGGAGTCAGGCCGGGGTCAGTAGTTCTCGAGCTGGGGCGGCATCAGGGGGCTGATCCTGCGGGAGGCGATGCGCCAACCATCGGGAGTACGTCTGTAGACGTCCTCGTTCATGCAGAAGCACTTCACGGTCGCGCCCTCCTTGTTGTGCCCGTCCTGGAGCAGGTAGTTGCTGCCGCAGGCCTGGTCCGGGCCGTCGAAGTCGATGATGAAGTTGCTGAACAGGTGCATCTGGTCAGCCATGACCTCCTGGTTGTGCGCGAAGAAGTCCCGGATCGCCTCCGTCCCGCTGTAGCTCTCGAGGCCCATGGGCCCGGCGTCGAACACCGCGTCGGCGGTGTAGGGAGCCATGAGCGCATCCATGTCGAAGGTGTCGAGACCCTTGGCGTAGCGCGCGGACAGCATCCGGATCTCCTCGATGTCTGCCGCCCGGGTCGTTGCGTCGGTCGTCATGCTCGTCATTTCGTCTCCTGTCGAGTGGTTGTCCATGTCAGTCGGTTGCTGCTTGACGCTCGAGGAAGCCGTCGTTGAGCATGCGCTGGGGCCAGACGAAGTTGAGGCTCTGGCGCAGGATCTTCCAGTCGCCATCCGTGCGCTGGTACTCCTCCTCGTAGACCCCCAGCCAGTAGAGAGGGTTACCGCCCTCGCGCATCTGGTCGCCGGTCACGAAGTCGAGGAGGTAGACCAGCCCCGTCGCGCTGTCGGGTCCAGTCAGGTCCACCACGTGGTTCACGACCACGTGGAGATTGGAGAAGTAGCCACTTGCGTAGAAGGGCTGTTCGGCCGCCGCAAAGCTCTCCTTGTAGCGCGATCGATCGGTCCAGCTGCCGTACGGGCCGAACTCGCACACGGCATCGGGGTGGTAGAGGTCGACCAGGTCATCCAGTCGGCCCGCGTCCAAGTAGGCGGACCCGCGGATCCGAAGCGCCTTGATCGTCTCGATCTCGAGGAGCTCGTCGATGTTCATCTCAGCGGGCTTCCGCGCGCGGTGCCGGCCAGCCCGGAACGGCGGGACCTCGTCCGCCGACTGCCGCCAGGTAGTCGGTCTCGGCGGGACGCCGATCGCCGTAGAGGATCTCGAAGACCAGGCGGGAGATCTTCCATGTCCCTTCGTGGCGCACGACCTCGTTGTGGTACCTCGCGACGAGGAAGCAGACCTCGTCGTCCCCGGCGAACTTCTCGTAGGAGGTGTGGTAGACGAGCGCCGTGGCCCGGTCACCTTCGACATCGACGTGGTAGACGTTCAGCAAGTGGTGCTGCCATTCGCAGGACTTGGTGAAATCGGACATCCACGAGATGACGTTGTCCGCGCCCCGGACCGGATCAGCATTGCCGTACTGAGCCCAGAGGTCGGGGTGCAGGACCTCGCTCAGGCGGTGCATCTGCCCCGAGTCGACGCTCGATGCATAGCGGTAGTGGATGTCCTCGATGGCCTTGAGATCACGCAGGTCGCTCATGAGCGCTCCTCCGAAGCGAGGGTAGGCGCGGTCGCGCCGACCAAAGTGAATTAACTTCAGGGCTGAATCAAGTTCAACGTAGAAGTAGGCACGTCATGTGTCAAGGGTCACAATGCGGAGGCACGGGCGGGTTGCCAACGGGCGCATTGGCTCCTAGGCTGACATGAACTCACTTCAATTCACACGTTCTTCGATGCTACGCGACGGAGGTCGACCATGCCGATCAGAAGTGGCTCGCGGAGTCCCGGTGACTGACGACTTCCCGCACGTCTTCTCGCCGTTCCGGCTGGGAGCGCTCACCCTGCGCAACCGCCTGGTCGCCCTCCCGGCCGGCACCAGCATGGCCGAGCGCGGCGTGCCCACGCGTGGCGACACCGAGCACTTCGAACGGCTCGCAGCAGGCGGCGTCGGTCTCGTCATCGGTGGTGCGACGGTCGTGCACCCGACCACGACGCTGCGCTCGCGCAAGCTCGTCGAGGCCTACCGCGACGAGTTCGTCCCCGCGACCGCGGCCAAGGTCGAGGTCATCCACCGACACGGCGCGCGCTTCATCGGCCAGCTGTGCCACCTCGGCCGGGAGTTCATCGGAGGCGAGTCCGACGCACCGCCCGTCGCGCCGTCCGCCCTCAAGACCGTGCGCGACGCCTACCCGCCCCACGAGCTCACCGTCGCCGAGATCGACGACATCGTCGAGGGCTGGCGGGTCTCGACGGCGAACCTCGTCAGGGCCGGCGCCGACGGAGCGGAGGTCCACGCGGCCCATGGCTACCTCCCTGCCCAGTTCATGTCACCGCTCACCAACCTGCGCACCGACGGCTTCGGCGGCTCTTTCGGGAACCGGCTGCGGTTCACGCGCCTGGTCCTCGAGGCCATGCGCTCCGAGGCCCCCGCCGGCTTCGTCCTCGGCGTCCGCCTCAGCGGGGAGGAGGAGATCCCCGGCGGGATGGGCATCGAAGACTGTGTGCGCGTCGCCGAGCACCTCGCCGGCCTCGGGGTCGACTACTTCAGCATCACGCACGGCACGCGCGGTGCCTACGTCAAGGACTCCACGCACCCGGACGCGGTCGCCGTGCCGTCGGCCGCGCGTGTCCGTGCGGCCACGGGACTGCCGGTCCTGGTGGGCCAGCGGATCCGTGACGTCGCGACGGCCGAGCACGTCGTCAAGTCCGGTCACGCCGACCTCGTCGGGATGGCTCGCGCCCTCATCGCCGACCCGGACCTGCCGGTGAAGTCTCGGGAGGGTCGGCTCGCCGAGGTGCGTGGGTGCCTGGGTGTCAACCAGGACTGCCGGGCCTTCGACCCGCACCTGCACTGCGCGGTCAACGCGGAGGTGGGCCGGGGTCGGCACGCCAACGTCGGGGTGCCCGTGGCGAGGCCCCGGGAGGTGTACGTCATCGGTGGCGGGCCGGCGGGGCTGGAGGCTGCTCGTGTGGCCGCCGGGCGCGGTCATCGGGTCACCGTCTTCGAGCAGTCCGACCAGCTCGGCGGTGCCGTACGGGTCGCCGCGGCCTCACCGCACCGCGCCACGCTGATCGACATCGTCGACCATCTCGCCCACGAGATGAAGCGGCTGCGTGTCGAGGTCAACCTCGGGGCGGGGATCGACGCCGACGACCTGGCCGAGATCCGCACGTTGGCGGACCACGTGGTCCTGGCGACCGGGTCTGCCCCGGCGGCGCAACCAACGGTCCTGGCCGATCGCCCGGCCGCGACGGTGGACGAGGTGCTGTTGGCGCGGCAGCGGGAGGTGCCCGGACGACGGGCCGTCGTCTACGACGAGGGTGACGGGTTCTGGCCGGCGTACAGCGCGGTCGAGGCCCTCCTGCAGCAGGGCTGGCGGGTCACCTTCGCCACGCCACTCACGGCGCTCGCCTCCCGGGTCCCGCACGAGAGCACGGCACCACTGCTGCGCCGGCTCGGGGCCGGGGGGGCGCAGCTCCATGTCGCGCATGAGCTGGTGGTCCCGGAGGACGCCGGCGAGCCACTTGTGCTGCGCCCGGTCTTCGGAGGACCCGACCTGGAGCTGCCCGCATCGCTCACCGTGTGGCACCGGCCCCGCGTCGTCGTCGCGCCGTTCGGCCTGGCGGCCGGTCCGGGTGTGAGCGTCATCGGGGACTGCGTGACTCCCCGTCGCATCAGCCACGCGATCGCGGAGGGCTACCGCGTCGGCGCCGAGATCTGAGCCGGGATCCGGGTCGTTCCGGGCTGCGTCCGCGGCGTGCTTGACATCACCTTGAAGTGAGTTCAAACTAAACTGAATCCAGTTCGGTTCTGAAAGGACGCTGCACAATGGCCATCGACACCGACCACGTCATCCTCGAGAAGGACGGCAACGTCGCCCGGGTGTGGCTCAACCGCCCCCACAAGAAGAACGCCGTCACGGTGGAGCTGCTCCACCGCCTGGACGAGATCATCAAGGAGGTCGACGAGGACCCCGAGCTCAGGGTGCTGGTCCTGCGCGGCGTGCAGAACCAGTTCTGCTCCGGCTTCGACCTCGACGAGCTGCTCTCCGACTTCATCGGCACCACCACCGCCATGGACGTCGCGGTCCTGTCGGCCCAGGTGTGCGACCGGCTCTACCAGATGAACACGCCGTCGGTCGCGGTCCTCGAGGGTTACGTCACCGCGGGTGGCTTCGAGCTGATGATCTCCTGCGACTTCGCCATCGCCGACGACGACGCCAAGATCGGTGACTTCCACATCCGGCGCGCCCTCTTCGGCGGTGCCGGCCCGATCTACCGCCTCCCGCGGATGATCGGCCTGCGCAAGACCAAGGAGCTCATGCTCACCGGCAAGCTCCTGTCGGGCCAGGAGGCCAAGGACTTCGACCTCATCAACGACTCGGCGCCCGCCGAGGAGCTCGACAAGCGCGTGGAGGACTTCATCTCCACGCTCACCGACAAGAGCCCCTACATGATGAAGCTGACCAAGATGGCCATCAACCAGGGCCTCGATGCGGACGTCCGCTCGCTGATGATCATGGAGCACCTCGCCGTCGGCAACGCGCTGCAGTCCGCCGATGGCAAGGAAGGCGTCCAGGCCTTCCTCGAGAAGCGCGACCCGGTGTGGGTCGGCCGCTGACGCTGCCGACCGACCCTGCGTCACAGCCCAACTGGAGCACACGGAGGAGATGGAGTGAGCGTCGAGACGACCCTGCGGGGAAGCCGGTGCGCCGGGTGCGACAACGTCGCGTTCCCCGTCGCCGTCGGCTGCCAGCGCTGCGGCAGCGCCGAGGTGACAGCCGTCGACCTCACGGGGCGCGGCACCGTCTGGTCGCACACGGTCCAGCGGTTCGCTCCCAAGTCACCTCCCTACGTCCCCCCGGCGGAGGGCTTCACGCCCTTCGCCGTGGGGTACGTCGAGCTGCCGGAGGGCGTCCGCGTCGAGGCGGTGCTCGACTGCTCCGACCCGGCCGAGCTCGTGGGTGCCGAGGTGGTCCTCGTGGCCACCGAGCCCGTGCCCCGCTTCGCCACGCCGGCCTGGCTCGATCGCACGTCGGCGCCCTCGCCCCAGGAGCAGGCTCGATGAGCTCCGTGTCGATCATCGGCGCCGGACTGTCCCGCTTCGGCCGTCAGCCCGGCGTCTCCGGCCGGCAGATGGCGCTGCACGCGATCCACGCCGCGCTCACCGACGCCGGCATCGGCTGGCCCGACGTCCAGGTCGCCTTCGGGGGCAGCGACGGCTCGGGACTCGCCGACACCCTCGTCGCCGACCTCGGCCTCACGGGCATCCCCTTCACCAACGTGAAGAACGGGTGCGCGACAGGCGGCAGCGCCCTCGTCGCCGCGGTCAACGCGATCCGCTCCGGAGCCGCCGACGTCGCGCTCGCGGTCGGGTTCGACAAGCATCCCCGCGGCGCCTTCGACCCCCGGCCCGAGGACTGGGGCCTGCCTGCTGGCTACGGCGAAGCGGGCCTGATGGTCACCACCCAGTTCTTCGCGATCAAGATCGCCCGCTACATGCGCGAGCACGGGATCTCCGAGCGGACCCTCGCCCGGGTGGCCGCGAAGTCCTTCCGCAACGGCTCGATCAGCCCCAATGCCTGGCGCCGCGAGGCGCTGTCGGAGGCGGAGATCGCCGGGGCGCCCATGGTCAACGACCCCCTCACCCAGTACATGTTCTGCTCACCCGGCGAGGGTGGCGCGGCGATCGTCGTGGCGTCCGCGGCCGCCGCCGAGCGCCTCGGCGGCCGGCCGGTCCGGCTCCGCTCCGTCGCCACCCGCACGCGCGGCTTCGGCTCCTTCGAGGTGTTCGCGCCCTCGATCCAGGGCGGCGGGACGCCGTCGAGCGTGAGCACCGACGCCGCCCGCGCCGCGTTCGAGAGCGCGGGCGTGGGCCCTGGCGACATCGACGTCGCCCAGCTCCAGGACACCGAGGCCGGCGCCGAGGTCATGCACCTCGCCGAGTGCGGGTTCTGCGAGCACGGTGAGCAGGAGGAGTGGATCCTCCGCGGCGAGACCGATCTCGGCGGCCGGCTGCCGGTCAACACCGATGGTGGCTGCATCGCCAACGGCGAGCCCATCGGGGCGTCCGGGCTGCGACAGGTGCACGAGGTCGTCACCCAGCTGCGCGGCGAGGCCGGTGAGCGCCAGGTGCCGGGTGCGCCACGACTCGGATTCACCCACGTCTACGGCGCACCCGGCATCAGCGCCTGCACCGTCCTGGAGGCCGTGCGATGACCCACGACCGACCCGACCTCGCGACCTTCGAGGAGCATGCGCGCGCGTGGCTGGCCACCGTCGCGGACCGTCGGACGACGCGCGCCTGGGGCACCGGCAGCGACTCCGTCTCGGTCTTCGAGAACTGGACCGAGGACGAGGAACGCGCCGAGACCGACCGGATCCGCGCCTACGAGCAGGCCAGGTACGACGCCGGCTTCGGAGCGATCACCTGGCCCGCGGCATACGGCGGGAGCGACCTCCCGACCTCCTACCTGCTCGCGTTCCGTCGGGTCGAGGCCGAGTTCGACGTGCCGCGGCGCACCGAGATGTTCCCCGTCACCCAGCAGCTGGTCGCCCCGACCATCGACCAGTGGGGCACCGAGGAGCAGCGGGCGACGTACGTCCGCGCGATGCTGCGCACCGACCTGATCGCCTGCCAGCTCTTCTCCGAGACCGAGGCCGGGTCCGACCTCGCGGCCGTGCGCACCCGGGCGGTGCGCGACGGGGACCGGTGGCGTCTCGACGGGCACAAGGTCTGGACGTCGGGCGCGCGCGTCGCCGACGTCGGCGTCGCCGTCACGAGGACCGACCCGGACGCCGCCAAGCACGCCGGCCTCACCGTCTTCCTTGTCCCGATGGGCGCCCCGGGCGTCACGGTGCGCCCGATCCGGCAGATGACGGGCGGCACCTCGTTCAACGAGGTCTACCTCGACGGGGTCGTCCTCGACGACACGCACCGGCTCGGCCCGGTGGGCGACGGCTGGAAGGTCGCCCTGACGGTGCTCGCCTCGGAGCGGCTCGACTCCGGCACGCTCGGCCTGGAGAACGCCGACCGCGCAGTCGAGCTCGCGCGCCACCTCGACCGACCTCTGACCGAGATCGAGCGCGACGCCGTGGCCGATCTCGTGACCCGCAGCTATGTCCAGCGCCTGACCGGCATGCGCGTGGCCGCCTCCCTCGTCGCTGGCAACGACCCCGGCCCGGAGGCATCGGTGGGCAAGCTCCTCGCGACCGACACCATGGCCCGCACCTCCGAGGTCGCGCGGCTGCTGCTCGGCGCCGCCCTCACCGCCGACGACGGTCGCTGGGGCACCTGGGCATGGACCGAGCACGTCCTCGGTGCACCGGGCTACCGGATCGCCGGGGGCACCGACGAGATCCAGCACAACATCCTCGCCGAGCGGGTGCTCGGCCTTCCCCGGGAGCCACGATGACGACACCGGCCGACACCGACGTGCTCGCGGCCCGGGTGGTCGCCGCCCTCCGAGAGGCGGGTCTCGACGGCGAGGCCTCGGCGATGGAGCCGTTGCCCGGCGGGCACTCGGGCCTGACCTATCGGGTCGCTGTGGGCGACCGGGAGCTGGTCGTCAAGGCCGTGCCGCCCGGCCAGCGCGCCGTGGGCAGGCACGACATGCTCCGCCAGGCCCGGATCCTCGACGCGCTCGCCGGCACCGACGTCCCTGTCCCGGCCGTCCGCGCCAGCGAGGACCCCGGCGACGGCGAGGGCCAGGGGTGGTTCGCCATGGACCTGGTCCGGGGCGAGGCCCTCGAGCCGGTGCTCGACGACCCGGCCGTCCCCGCTGACCTGGCCGCGGCCCGGATGCGCCGGGCGGCCGAGGTGCTGCCCCGGCTGCACGGCGTACCTCTCGACTCGCTCCCGGTGGACTCCGAGCCGCTGCACCCCTTCGACGAGCTGGCCCGTTGGGTGCGCACGATGAACGCGGTCCCCGAGGAGCTCGTGCCGGGCGCCGTCGACCTGCGCCGGGTCCTGTCGGCGGACGTCCCGGACCCTGTCGACCCCGTCCTGGTCCACGGCGACTACCGCCTCGGCAACATCATCTCGGCCGGCACCGAGCCGGCTGCCCTCATCGACTGGGAGATCTGGAGCCCCGGCGACCCGCGGGTCGAGCTCGGCTGGTTCCTGGTGTTCGCCGACGGGTCCAACTTCCCCGGCGTGGGTCGCGAGGTCCCCGGCCTGCCCTCGACCGCGGAGCTCGTCGGGCTGTACGCAGGTCCCACCGAGCTGCCCGACCTGGCGTGGTTCGACGCCTTGGGGCGATTCAAGATGGCCGCGATCATGGGCCACAACCTGCGACGCCACCGCGAGGGCCGCCACCACGACCCGGACCAGGAGAAGCTCCCGGCCACCATCGAGCGCCTCATCGCCACCGGCCGCGACCGCCTGTCCTGACCTCCCCGAGAACCCACCGAGAACTCACCGAGAGAGAGCCCCGTGGACTTCGAGTACTCCGCCCGCACCGCCGACCTGGCGGAGCGGCTGCACGCCTTCATGGACGAGCACGTCTATCCCGCCGAGGCGGTGTACGACGCCCAGGTGGCGGCCAACGCCGACATGCACGAGCAACCGCAGGTGATGCGCGAGCTCCAGGTGATCGCCCGCGAGCAGGGCCTGTGGAACCTCTTCATGACCCACGGCGGCCTCGGCGCCGGCCTGACGAACCTCGAGTACGCCCCGCTGGCCGAGATCGTGGGGCGGTCGATCATCGGCAACGAGGCCATCAACTGCTCCGCACCCGACACGGGCAACATGGAGATCCTGGCCATGTACGGCACGGCCGAGCAGCGGGCGCAGTGGCTCGACCCGTTGCTCGACTGCTCGATCCGCTCCGCCTTCGCGATGACGGAGCCCGACGTGGCGAGCTCCGACGCCACCAACATCACCTCCACCATCCGCCGCGACGGTGACGAGTACGTCCTCAACGGACGCAAGTGGTACACCTCCGGCATCCTCGACCCGGACTGCAGGCTCGTGATCTTCATGGGCAAGTCGGACCCCGACGCCGACACCTACCGGCAGCAGTCGATGGTCCTCGTCCCCGCCGACGCCCCGGGCATCGAGGTCCTGCGCGACCTGCCGATGTTCGGCTTCCGCGACCGGCTCGGCCACGGCGAGGTCCAGTTCACCGACGTCCGCGTCCCGGCCGCCAACATGCTCGGCCAGGAGGGTGACGGCTTCGCCATCGCCCAGGGCCGCCTGGGGCCGGGGCGCATGCACTACGCCATGCGGGCGATCGGCATGGCCGAGCGGGCCCTGCAGCTGATGTGCGAGCGCGCGCAGGCCCGGGTCGCCTTCGGCGGGCCGCTGGCCGACCAGGGCGTCGTGCGCGAGTGGATCGCACGCAGCCGGATGGAGATCGACCAGATCCGGCTCTACACCCTCAAGGCCGCCTGGCTGATGGACACCCGCGGCAACGCCGCCGCGCGCACCGAGGCCGCGGCCATCAAGGTCGCCGCGATGGAGACCGCTCACGACGTGGTCGACCGGGCCGTGCAGACCTGGGGGGCTGCCGGCGTCAGCGGCGACACCGTCCTCACCCGGTTGCACGCCATCACCCGCGCCCTCCAGATCGCCGACGGTCCCAACGAGGTGCACCTGCGCACGATCGCCCGCCGTGAGCTCGCGCCGTACAAGCACCTGCGGGCGGAGGTGTCCCGATGACGGGCACGGGTCAGGCGGGCGAGGTGGCCGGCAAGGTCGCGCTCGTCACCGGAGCCACGCGAGGACTCGGTCGCGCGATCGCCCAGGCGCTCGCCGAGGCCGGTGCGACCGTGATCGTCTCCAGCCGCAAGGCCGAGGCCTGCGAGCAGGTGGCCCGGGAGATCACGGAGGCCACCGGCGTCCGCGCCTTCCCCCTGGCCCTGCACGTGGGCGACTGGGACGCCATCGAGCCAGCAGTGGACCGGGTGGTGCGCGACCACGGCCGGATCGACGTGCTCGTCAACAACGCCGGCATCGCGCCGCTCGCGCCCAGCGCGTACGACGTGGGCGAGGCGCTCTTCGACAAGACCGTCGACGTCAACCTCAAGGGCCCGTTCCGGCTGATGGCCGTCGCCGGCCGGCACATGTCCCGCGCGGGCTCGGGGTCGATCGTCAACATCTCGAGCATCGGGGCGGAACGACCCAGTCCGCCGGAGGCGACGTACGCCGCGACCAAGAACGGGCTCAACGCGCTCACCCGCGCGTTCGCCCAGGAGTACGCCCCCACCGTGCGCGTGAACTGCGTGATGCCGGGCGCGTTCGCCACGGACATGGCGCAGGGCTGGGACGAGGAGTTCGTCGGCCTCGTGGTCGACCGCCTGCCCGCCGGCCGGCTGGGCGACCCCCGGGAGCTCGCCGACATCGTCGTGCACCTCGCCTCGGACCGGTCCGGCTACACCACCGGTGCCCTCATCCCGGTCGACGGCGGCCGGACGGCGGTCTACTGATGACGCCCGACCTGCCCCGCGCCTTCGACCTCACCGGACGGGTCGCCGTCGTGACCGGCGCGTCCTCCGGCCTGGGGGACGGCTTCGCCCGGACCCTGGCGGCGGCCGGGGCGACCGTGTTCGCCGCGGCCCGTCGGGCCGACCGGCTCACCTCCCTCGCGGCCGAGGTGCCCGGACTCGTCCCGGTCGAGTGCGACGTGACCGTGGCCGAGGACCGGGCGCGCCTGGTCGCCGCGGCGTCGGAGATCAACGGCGGGATCGACGTGCTCGTCAACAACGCCGGCCGGGCCGGCCCCCCGGACGCCCTGACCGAGTCGGCGGACGAGTTCGACGCCATCCTCGGGGTGAACCTCTCGGCCGGCTTCCATCTCTCGGTGGCGGTCGTCTCCGGCCTGCCCGAGGGACGCGGCGCCTCCATCGTCAACGTCTCCTCGGTCGTCGGCCTCGTGTCGACGGCACCGATCGGCGGGGCCGGGTACGCCGCCTCGAAGGCCGCCGTCATCGGCACCACCCGCGAGCTCGCCGGCCAGTGGGGCCGGCGCGGCGTACGCGTCAACGCGATCGTGCCGGGCTGGTTCGACACCGAGATGACGGCCGGTCTCTTCACCAACGAGAAGTCCGCCGGCTGGGTGCGGCGGGGGACCATGCTGGGGCGAGGTGGCCGTGAGGGGGAGGTCGACGGAGCGCTGCTCTTCCTGGCCTCGGACGCCTCCAGCTATGTGACCGGCCACGTGCTCACCGTCGACGGAGGGTGGACAGCGAGATGACGACGGACCTGCCCGACACGATGCGCGCCTGGCGCCTGCTCGACCGGGGCACACCGCCGGTGCTGCAGGAGGTGCCGGTGCCGCGACCCACCGGAGAGCAGGTGCTGCTGCGCGTCGAGGCGGCCGGCCTGTGCCACTCCGACCTCCACCTGATGGACGGGGCGGCCGGCGCGGTGCCGTTCGCACCGCCGTACACGCTGGGCCACGAGGTGGTCGGCACCGCCGTCGCCACCGGCAGCGACGCCGGCGAGGTCTCCGGCAGGTTCGCCGTGCACGGGATCTGGGCGTGCGGGTCGTGCCGGCAGTGCCGGCGCGGCCGGGAGAACTACTGCACCGCCCTCACCCGGTCGATCGGTTGCGGCATCGGCCGCGACGGCGGCCTGGCCGACTACATGCTCGTGCCCTCGCCCCGCCACCTGGTGCCCGTCGGCGACGGCGACCCGGTCGCCCTCGCCCCGCTGACCGACGCGGCCCTCACCGCCTTCCACGCGATCAGCCCGCACCGCGACGCCCTGGCCGAGGCGCTGGTCGTGGTCATCGGCGTCGGCGGACTCGGCCACCTGGCCCTGCAGCTGCTGCACGACACCGGGACGACGGCCCTCGTCGCGGTCGACCCGCGACCCGAGGCCCGCGACCTGGCAGCGGAGCTCGGCGCCACGCACGTCGCCGGGTCGGCCGAGGCCGCCATCGCCACCCTGGCGACCCTCGACGGGGGTGCCGGCGCGGACCTGGTGCTCGACTTCGTGGGCTCGCCCGACACCCTCGGCGCCACCGACCTGCTCCTCGCCCCCGGCGGCAGCTCCGTCGTGGTCGGCTCGGGCGGTGGCAGCCTGACCGTCGCGAAGGGCGGCACGCTCGCCCGCGGGTGGACCGTCTCGGCTCCCTTCTGGGGCACCCGCGCGGACCTCGTCGAGGTCGTGGCACTGAGCAGGGCGGGCCGGGTGCACGCCGAGACCGAGACGTACGCCCTCGCGGACGCGATGACCGCCTACGAGCGGCTCCGCGCCGGCCAGGTCCGCGGTCGTGCGGTGGTCGTCCCCGGAGCGCCGCCGACCCACACCGACACCAGGAGGACGTAGAGCAATGCAGAAGCTGGCACGCGAGATGGCCGAGCGCGCGGCCGCGACCCCGGACCAGGTCGCGGTCGTCGACGGCACCGGCGTTCACACCCTGGGCTCGGTCGTGCGCGAGGCGACGGCCCTGGCCGGGATCCTCGAGGAACGGCCCGGGGGAGCGCCGACGGTGCTGGTCCAAGCCGACAACACCTGGCGCACCCTGGCCGCGGCCGTCGCCGTCGGACTCCGGGGCGGGACGATCGCGGTGGTCAGCGCCCACGCCACGCGCTCCGAGTTCGCGATGGCGCTGGAGGACCTCCGTCCCGACGCGGTCCTCGCCGGTCCGGTCGCGATCGCCACCTGGGACGCGCAGGACGGGTTCGAGCACGTCGGCGACGTGCTCGACGGCTGGCCCGTGCTGGTCGCCACCGGCGGTCCGAGCCTGGGGCCGGCTCGCTGGCGGGGAGGGTGCGTCGTCGCGATGACGTCCGGCTCCACCGGCCGACCCAAGTGCGTCGTGCAGTCCGAGGACGCCCTGCGCTATGCCGGCCGCGCGACCATCGAGGCGGTCGGGCTGACTGCGGGCGACCCCGTCGGGGCACTGGTCCCGCTGTCCTCCGTGGCGGCGTTCTGCTTCGGCATGCACCTCCCCGCGATGCTCGGCTCGCCCATGGTGTGCCTGGAGAAGTGGCAGCCCGACGAGGCCGTCCGGCTGATGCGCGAGGAGCAGGTCGCGTGGACGATGCTCGTCCCGACGATGGCCCTGCAGCTCTCGCTGGTCGACGGCTCCGAGGGCGCACTCGCGTCACTCAAGGCGCTCACCGTCGGCGGCGGCCCGATGAACGCCGGCGCCCTCGAGCGCGCCGAGAGTCACCTCGGCACGCGGTTCCTCCGGGTCTTCGGCATGTCGGAGGCGCTCGGCCACACCACGCCGCTGCCCGCCGAGGACGCCGACGTACGTCTGGGCCGCGACGGCCGGCCGTTCCCGGGGACCGAGGTGCGCGTCGTCGACGACGCGGGCAGCGTGCTGTCGCAGGGAAGCGTCGGTCACCTCCAGGTGCGCGGCCCCTCGATGTTCGTCGGCTATGCCCGCGACGGCGTCGCCCAGCAGCCCGGCGTGACCGAGGACGGGTTCCTGCCCACCGGTGACCGGGCGCGCGTCAACGAGGACGGCACGCTCAGCATCCTGGGCCGTGAGAAGCAGGTGATCATCCGCGGCGGTCGGAACATCGACATCAACGAGGTCGAGGCCGCCGTCGCGGCCATCCCCGGCGTCGCCCAGGTGTGCGTCGTCCCCGTGCCGGACCCGTTGCTGGGGGAGCGGGCCGCGGCCCTGGTCGTGATGGGGGCGGGCGACCTCGACATCGACGACGTGCGCCGCCACCTGGCCGAGGCCGACTTCCCGAAGTTCAAGTGGCCCGAGTTCGTGCACGTCGTCCGCGACCTGCCCCAGAACCGCGTGGGGAAGCTGAACCGCGGCGAGGCGACCACCCTGGCCGAGCGTCTGACCGGGAGCGTCGTGCAGTGAACAGGGTGTCGGTGCTTCCTGAGTTGAAGTCGCCTCAGTTACCCTGTCGCCCATCTGCACAGGAGGACCGACCATGACCGCAGCAGCAACGGACGAGCTCGAGGGCCCGCGCTCCAAGCGGCGGATGATCCTCGAGGCCGCCGTCGACCATTTCGGCGAGGTCGGCTTCGAACACACCAAGTGGGCCACGGTGGCCAAGGACGTGGGGATCGGCCAGACCGCGCTCTACCACTACTTCGAGTCCAAGACCCACTGCCTGCTGACCATCATGTCGGCCGAGCTGCTCCAGGCGCAGCAGCGCAGCCGGGTGGCCGTCGAGGGCATCTCCGACCCGGAGGAGGTCCTCCGCAAGGCCGTGGCCAGCGCGTTCGAGGTCACCCAGCGCGAGGCCCTCCAGGCCCGCATCCTGCTCAGCCACCAGGACCTGCTGGTCGCCCCGCGCCCGTCCGAGCGCGAGGAGGCAGAGCGCGTCCGCGCGCGTGAGCTGGTGCGCGAGATCGAGGCCACCTGGGCCGAGATGCTGCGCGCCGGCATGGACGCCGGTGTGTTCCCCGAGCGCGACGAGAGGGTGCTGGTCCGCCTCGTCCTCGGTCTCGTCAACAGCGTGTGGCGCTGGTACCGACCGAAGGGCCCGCAGACCCTGCAAGAGGTCTCCGACATCGTCGTCGAGGCCTGCGTACGGCTCGTTCGCTGACCCGTCGCCGGTCGGGACGTCCCCGATCCGTCATCCATTGTTCGAACTGAATTCGTCTTGATCGGAGCTCCCATGTACAACCTCGTCCTCCTCGCAGCCAAGCCCGACGAGTGGACCCACGACCAGTTCATCGAGTGGTGGCGCGGTGAGCACGCCGACATGACCTACGGCCTGCCCGGGCTGCGGCGCTGGCAGCACACCGAGGTCCTCGACGCGTTGGACGACCGCCGCTCCGCCGGCTGGGACGGGCTCTCGATCCTCAGCTTCGACTCCCGCGCCGACCTCGACGCCGCGCTGGCGAGCCCTGAGTGGGCCGCGGCCGTGGCCCACGTCGGCACCATGAAGGGCCGCCGGATCGCCGTCATGGGCGAGGAGCGCGTGATGGTCCCCGAGACGGTCGTCGAGGCGTGACCGACCCCGACTGGACCGCGCCGGGGTGCCACCCGGTCCTCCCGGGCATCCACCGCATCCCGCTCCCGATGCCGCAGGACGGACTGCGGGCGGTCAACGTCTATGCGATCGAGGGCCCCGACGGCCTGGCGCTCGTGGACGCCGGCTGGCGGGTCCCCGGCGCCCTCGACGTGCTCGGCGCGGCGCTCGCCTCGATCAGCCGTGACCTGTCCGAGGTCCGCGACGTCGTGGTCACCCACGTGCACCGCGACCACTACACGCTGGCGCCCGCCCTGCGCCGCGCCGCCGGCACGCGCGTCCACCTCGGCGCCGGGGAGGCGGTGGGGCTCGGCCTCGTGCGAGACCTCGGTGGCAACGACCCGGTCTCCTCGTTCGAGCAGCTCGCGCGAGCCGGGGCGGGCGACCTCGTCGACGCCGTACGCATCCTGGGGGCGGGGGAGGAGTGGAACGGCTCCGACTGGGAGGACCCCGACCACTGGCTGGAGCCGGGCATGCTCGCGCTGGCCGGCCGGGAGGTCGAGGTGGTCCCGACGCCGGGGCACACCAAGGGGCACGTCGTCCTCCACGACCTCGTCGCGGGCGCCCTCTTCACCGGCGACCACGTGCTCCCGACCATCACGCCGTCGATCGGCTTCGAGCTCGGCGACTGGGAGCTCCCGCTGGGCCGCTACCTGGAGTCGCTCGAGCTGCTCCTGCTGCGCGCGGACGCGGTGATGCTCCCGGCCCACGGGGCTCCCGGCGGCTCCGTGCACCAGCGCGTGCGGGAGCTGCTGTCCCACCACGACCAGCGGTTCGCACGGACCGTGTCGGCGGTGGCCGAAGCGCCCGGGAGCACCGGGATCGACGTCGCTGGGCGCCTGGGGTGGACGCGCCGTGATCGGCCCTTCGACGGGCTCGATCCGTTCAACCAGATGATCGCGACCTGCGAGACGATGGCCCACCTGGACGTGCTGGCCGAACGTGGCCTCCTCTCGGTCGCGTACGACGGCCCGGTCGCGCGCTTCGCCGTCGCGGCCGGCCGCTGACAGGGACGCCGGCCACAGGTCCGTGGTCGGCCTCAGCGGGCGGTCCACCCCCCGTCGGCGTACAGCTCGCTGCCGGTCATGAAGCCCGCGTCGTCGCTGCCGAGGAAGGCCACGGCCCCGGCGATCTCCTCGGGGCGCCCGAGGCGGCCCATCGGTGTGCCGTGCAGCATGGCCCGGTGGCGCTCGGTGCCCTCGTACCTCTGCAGGAGCGGCGCAGTCGCGATGAAGCCGGGGTGGAGCGAGTTGACCCGCACCCCGCGGGTCGCCCAGTGCAACGCTGCGTTCTTGGTCATCGTGCGGACCGCGCCCTTGGCGGCGTGGTAGGCCACGCTGTTGCCCAGGCCGCCGGTGCTGCCGAGGATGGACGCCACGTTGACGATGGCGCCGCCGCCTGAGGCCTCGATGACGGGGCCGAGGTGCTTCATGCCCAGCCAGACGCCGGTCGCATCCACCGCCAGCACGCGGTCCCAGAGCTCGCGCTCCTCGTCCTCGACCGTGCCGAGGCTGCCGATGCCGGCGTTGTTGACCAGCACGTCGAGCCCGCCGAGCTCGGACCGGACCCGCTCGGCGAGGGTGCGCCACTGGTCCTCGTCGGCCACGTCGAGGTACGTCGTCGGGTGCGGACCACCGGACAGCGACGCAGCGAGACCTCCGACGTCGGCTCCGTCCAGGTCCGCCACCACGACCGTGGCGCCCTCCTCGGCGAGGCGGCGGCAGATCTCCTCGCCGAGCCCACCCGTGGCACCGGTCACCAGCACCCGTCGTGCGGCATAGCGCTTCGCGGTCATCGAACCTCCTGGACGGTTGTGGCTCGTCGGGACAGCGGGTAGCGTAACAGTCTGAAGTGAATTCAAGTTGAGTGCGAGGAGCTCCAAGATGGAGAGGATCGTCGTCGTCGACGGCGCCCGGACGCCAGTGGGCAGCTTCGGCGGGATGTTCTCGGACGTTCCCGGGTTCGAGCTGGGCGCCACAGCCGTGCGCGCCGCGCTCGCTCGCGCGGGCGTCGGCGGATCGGACGTCTCCGAGGTCGTCATGGGCTGCATCGGCCAGGTGGGCGCCGACGCCTACAACGCCCGACGCGTCGCGGTCGCCGCCGGCCTGCCCGCCGCCGTACCGGCGTACACGGTCAACCGCCTGTGCGGCTCCGGCCTGCAGGCCGTCTGGTCGGCCGCGATGGAGATGCGGTGGAACGACCTCGACATCACCCTCGCGGGCGGGGACGAGTCGATGAGCCGGATGCCGTTCTACGACTTCGGCGCGCGCAACGGCTACCGGTTGGGGGACCGTACGCTCAGTGACGGCACGGTGATGATGCTGACCGACCCCTTCCACGGCATCCACATGGGTGTCACTGCCGAGAACGTGGCGGAAAGGTACGCCGTGTCCCGCACGGAGCAGGACGAGTTCGCCGCCGAGTCCCAGCGTCGCGCCGCCACCGCGGCGGCGCAGGCTGCGTTCGCCGAGGAGATCGTCCCGGTCGAGGTGGGAGGGCGTCGCCCGTTCACCGCGGACCGCGACGAGCACCCCAAGCCCGAGACGACGGTGGAGACCCTGGCTGCGCTGCGTCCGGCCTTCCAGCGGAACGGGTCGGTCACGGCGGGGAACGCGTCGGGCATCAATGACGGTGCCGCCGCACTCGTGCTCGCCCGCGAGTCCGCAGCGGCCGAGCGCGGGCTCGCCGGCCTCGTCTGCCTCGAAGCCGTCGCGACGGCAGCGATGGAGCCCGAGCTGATGGGCTACGCGCCGGTCCTCGCGTTGCGGTCGCTCTTCGAGCGGACCGGAACCCGACCGTCCGACATCGGCACCATCGAGCTCAACGAGGCCTTCGCCTCGCAGGCCGTCGCCGTCGTGCGGGACGCCGGGCTCGACCCGGACCGGGTCAACCCCTACGGCGGAGCGATCGCCCTCGGTCACCCGGTCGGGGCCACCGGTGCCATCCTCACGCTGCGCGTCGCCAAGGACATGGTGCGACGCGACCTCGAGCTGGGCGTGGTCACGATGTGCATCGGCGGCGGCCAGGCACTCGCCGCCCTCTTCAGGAGGGTCTGACGTGGCGTCCACGGTCAGCCTCCGTGTCGCCGCCGGCGTGGGTCACCTCCGGCTCGAGCGGCCCGAGGCGGCCAACTCCCTCGACCTGCCCACCGCGCGCGCCCTGCGGTCGGCCGTCGAGGAGGCGGGCGCCGACCCGGCCGTCCGTGCGCTGCTCGTGAGCGGCGCGGGGAGCCGGTTCTGCGCGGGCGGGGACGTGGCGTCCTTCGCGGCCGCCGCCGACCCCGCGGCGTACCTGCACGAGCTCGCGAGCGAGGCCGATGCCGCTGTCCGGGCGCTCTCCGAGGTCGAGAAGCCCGTGGTTGCCGCCGTGCACGGTGCTGTGGCCGGCGCCGGGCTCGCCGTCATGCTCTCGTGCGACGTGGTCGTGGCAGATCCCGCGACGTCCTTCGTGTTCGCCTATCCCGCGATCGGGCTCACTCCCGACTGCGGGGTCTCCTTCCTCCTGCCCCGGGCGATCGGCCAGCAGCGGGCCCTGCGCTTCGCGCTGTCCGGCCGCGCCGCGACGGCCGCCCAGGCGCTGGAGTGGGGGCTGGTCACCGACCTGGCTCCGGACCCCGAGGTGCGGGCCTGGGAGCTCGCGACAGCGATGGCGGACGGTCCGTCCGGCGCGCTGGGCCAGGTGCGCCGGCTGCTGCGGGCAGGCTGGGAGTCGAGCCGGGTCGACGTCGGGGCCGAGGAAGCCAGGACGATCTCTGAGATGGCGCGGGGCGAGGAGGCGCAGACGCTCGTCCGTGCCTTCGTCCGAGGATGAGGTTGCCCTGGACCAGCCGTTGACGGCGACGTCCGGTGTGGCTAGTTTCACCTGAAATGACTTCATGTCAATTGAGAGGCAGGGCCGCGGGCCCGAGCAGCTCTCCTCCTGAAAGGCGTCCTGATGACATCGGACCAGCCGACCGCCCACACCGGGTGGCGCCTCGTCGACCAGACCCAGCCCCGTAGCCTCGCCGGGGCCAACGGCCTCCGCTTCGGCCCCGACGGCGCGCTCTACTGCGCGTCCGCCTTCGGCAGCGAGGTGGCCCGGATCGACATCGACACCGGCGAGCTGATGGTCGTCTCGCCGCGCGGCAGCGCGATCGTGAGCCCGGACGACCTCGACTTCGACAGCGAGGGCCGGCTGTACGTCGCCGAGTGCATGAACGCCCGGGTGACCGAGCTGGCGGACGGCGCCTACCGCGTCATCGAGGACGGTGTCGAGGGCGCCAACGGGATCACCGTCTTCGAGGACCGGATCTTCGTCACGGAGTTCCTCCCGAGCGGGTCCATCTACGAGGTCTTCCGCGACGACCGCCCACGCGTGCTCCTGGCCGACGGGATCGCCGGCCCCAACGGGATGTGCGTCGGTCCCGACCGTCACCTCTACAGCGCCCTTCCCTTCGCCGGGCAGGTGGTCCGGGTGTCCATCGACGGGGGACCGGTCGAGGTCGTCGTCGATGGCCTGGCCGCTCCGTGCTCGTGCCGCACCGGCCCCGACGGCCTCGTCCACGTCGGACTCGGTGGATCCGGCGACGTGGTGGCCATCGACACCGCCACGCGGGACGTCGTCACGGTCCACCGCACGGGGCGTCCCGGGATGGACAACCTCGACCTGCTCCCGGACGGTCGGACGTTCGTCTCCTACTACATCGACGGGTCCGTCCACGAGGTGGACGGGACGGGACTGCGCCAGCTTCTCGCCCCGGGCCTGATGGCGCCCTACGGACTGGCCGCCACCGATGTCGGCGTCTGCATCGCCGACGGGCTCGGCGCGGCCCTCCTGTCGTACGACGGCACGTTGGCGCGTACCGACAAGATCACCGACCCCGGGTTCCCCGGGTACGCCCGCGCCGTCGCCTCGGCCGACGGCGGCGCCGCGATGCTCGTGACCAACAACCTCGGCACGGTGACCAAGCACCCTGCGGGCGCGTGGACGCAGGCCGAGGTGTGGGCAGAGGGGCTCGGCGACACCGTGCTCGACGTCGCCTCGACGTCCGACGGACGGGTCCTCGTGACGGACGGCGGTGGTGGCCGCGTGCTGTGCCTCACGGCGCCCGGTGCGGTCGAGGTGCTGGCCGCCGGGCTGCAACGACCGGCGGGCGTCGCGGTCGGTCCGGACGACGCGGTCGTGGTCACCGACGAGGTGGCCGGGACCCTCGAGCGGATCGGGGCCGACGGCACGCGGGCGGTCCTCGCGTCGGGGCTGCGTTCCCCCCAGGGCGTGACCGTCGTCGACGAGCTGGTCCTGGTGTGCGAGGTCGGCAGCGCGCGCGTGATCGCCGTACCCCTCGACGGAGGCGACCTCGTTCCGGTCGCGACGGACCTGCCCTTCGGCACAGCCGAAGGAGGCACCCGTGAGGTGCTCAACGGCCTGCCGCAGATGATCCCCGGTCCGATCCCGCCGTTCGCCGGCATCGACGCGGGCCCCGACGGCCGGGTCTACGTCGCCGGCGACCGGACCGGCACGGTCGTGGTGCTCACGAGGGCCGAGTAGGCATCCAGCCAGCAGCACGAAGGGCCCGGTCCGCCAGGACCGGGCCCTTCGTCGTACGTCAGAGGTTGTCCAGCACGTTGCGTCCGCCGACGACCATCGCGACGGCGACGCCCACTCCGGTGACCACGGTCATCAGGAGCGCCATGGCCGCCACCAGCGGGTAGGAGCCGTTGCTCCAGAGGTCGAAGAGGCGCGTGCCCATGACCTGGGTGGTGGGCGACCGGACGAGCAGTGACGCCGCGAACTCGTGGGTGAGCAGGATGAACATGAGGGCGACGGCACTCAGGATCGCGGGCCGCATGAGGGGGAACACGATGCGCACGTTGGTCGTCAACGGGTTCGCACCGCTGGTGGCGGACGCCTCGATGTAGGTCTCGCCGAGGGCCAGCATCGCGGTCATCTGCAGACGGGTGGCGAACGGGATCATCAGCACGATGTAGACCAGGATGATGACGGTGCGCGTGCCGTACAGGATGATCGGCGGCTGCGTGTAGGTCAGCAGGAACCCGACGCCGAAGATCACCGCGGGAATGCCCAGCGGCAGCGCCGAGACCAGGTCGGCGACGATCCGCAGCACGCGGTAGCGACGCCCCCGCACGAGCAGGTTCGCGATGGCGAAGCCGATCGGCACGCAGAACACCACGGCGACCGAGGCCGCCACGATGCTGGTCACCACGGCGTCGATGATGTCCGGGGTGGCGAAGAGCGTTCGGAAGTTGTCCAGGCTGAAGAGGTCCAGGCTCAGCGAGGCCGACCAGTAGGGCATCAACGAGACGAGCACCAGCCCCACCAGCGGCAGCAGCAGGGCCACCACGCCGTACGCGACCACGAACGTGACGGCCCACCACGAGCGGGTCGGGGTGGACTTGAAGGCCTTGCCGCCGTGGGTGACGAAGCGGGTCTGGTCGCCCAGCAGTAGCTTCTGCGCCAGGACCACGAGCAGGCCGAGGACGACGAGGGGGGAACCGGCGGCCGCCGCTGCGGCGAAGTCGGCGGGTGACTCCGACACGCGCCGGTACATCTCGGTGGTCAGCACCTTGACGCCGGTGTTGGCGCCCAGGAGCAGCGGTCCGGTGAACTGCCCGAGGCCGAGCAGCAGCGCGACGCCGGCGCCGTAGATGAGGGACGGCCGCAGCAGCGGGAGCACCACGCGGAAGAAGACACCGATGGTGGAGGACCCGCTGGTCTGTGCGGCCTCGAGGTGCTCGGCGCTGATCGCGGCCATGCCGGCGCTGACGAACAGGTAGACGAACGACGTCAGTCCGAAGCCGGTCAGGATGATGATCCAGGTGGCGCTGTAGACGTCGACGGGTCCGGAGTCGAGGTGGTCCCACCACGGCAGCTGGCGCATCGCGGCGTTCAGGTAGCCGGGGCCGGGGGAGAGCAGGAACGCCCACCCCACGATGTTGGCGACAGCCGGCATGACGATCGGCAGGACCGGCACCATCCGCAGGAAGGAGAATCGTTGCGGGAGGCGGCTGGTCGCAAACGCGAGAAGGGTGCCGAGGACCAGGGCGATGACGACGGACGCGAGGGCCAGCTGCACCGTCGTCCAGATCACCTCGCCGATGTCGGCGCGACCGTACTGGGCCCGGTAGCCGCGGGCGCCGTCGCCGAACGCGAGCGACTGGAGGCGGTAGAGCGGGAGCACGACCATGTAGATGAGTGCGGCGACCAGGACGGCGTACCCGAGGCGCGCCTTCCAGCCGACAGCGATGACGAGCGCGAGGGGGCGCTGGACCAGGGAGGTCATGACGTCGCCGAGCCGGTCGCGCGGATGGGGGTGACGACCGAGGCGCCCCGGACGGCCCG
The DNA here is from genome assembly GCF_004785795.1 of Nocardioides eburneiflavus. Taxonomy (NCBI): domain Bacteria; kingdom Bacillati; phylum Actinomycetota; class Actinomycetes; order Propionibacteriales; family Nocardioidaceae; genus Nocardioides; species Nocardioides eburneiflavus. The sequence continues at coordinate 4,343,513 of NZ_SRRO01000001.1, read as the reverse complement.
ACCCTCGGCGTCGAAGACCCGCACGTCGGAGGACCGGAAGCTCACCACGACGGGATGACCGCCCTCGGCCTTCGGCAGCCAACCGCCGTGCTCGCGGGTGTCGGCCTGGAGCGTGAGCTTCTGCCCGTCCACGTCGACCAGCACGTCGTGGTGCCGCCCGCCGAACTCGGTGGTGACCAGCGTGCCGTGCAGCACCGTCGTACCGGGGGCGACGCGGTCGTCCGGGCGGTGCAGCCGGAGGTCGTCCCGCCTCAGCCGGGCGACGACCGTGTCGGTGGAACCGCGCTCGGGCGTGCGGTCCCCGAGGTGAACGACATCGCCGTTGCTGGCCTTCCACCCGTCCTGGTGGCGGGTCAGGTCGAGGCGGTTGGCCATGCCGATGAACTGGGCGACGTAGTCCGACGACGGCTCGTCGAAGACCTGCTGCGGAGTGTCGACCTGCTCGAGCCGGCCGGACTTCATGATGGCGAGCCGGTCGCCCAGTGCAAAGGCCTCGGACTGGTCGTGGGTGACGAAGACCGCGCTGAAGCCGAGGCGCTGGTGCAGCTGGTGGATCTGGGTGCGCACCTGGTCGCGCAGGCGGGCGTCGAGGTTGCTGAGGGGCTCGTCGAAGAGCACCAGGTCGGGCTCGGAGACCAGGCCGCGGGCCACTGCCACGCGCTGCTGCTGGCCGCCGCTGAGCTGGGAGGGGTACCGGTCGAGGAGCTGCTCGCAGTCGACCATCCCGGCCGCCTTCTCCACCGCGCCCGTGCGCAGGGCGTCCTTCTGGCGTCGGACCTTGAGCGGATAGGCGATGTTGTCGCGCACCGTCATGTGCGGCCACAGCGCGTAGGACTGGAAGATCATGCCGATGTTGCGCTTGTGGGTCGGGACACTGACCCGGCGCTCGGCGTCGTGGACCACCTTGTCGGCGAAGCTGATGGTGCCGCCCTCAGGCGTCTCCAGGCCGGCGAGGCACCTCAGGGTGGTGGTCTTGCCGCAGCCGCTCGGTCCGAGCAGGACGACGAACTCACCCTCCTCGATGGTCAGCTCGAGGTCGTCCACGATCGTGGACGAGCCGAAGCGCTTCGTCAGGTTGGTCACCCGGATGCGAGACATGGTGGGGGTCCTTCGGGGGCTCGGAGTGGTCGATGGTCGGCGCCCGGGGCGGGTCCGGGGCGGCGGGGGTCCGACACGGCGGAACGCCCCGGGCACCTGGTGGTCACGGTGCCCGGAGCGTCGCTCCCTAGTTGAGGAACAGCGACTCCCAGTCGCTCTCACGCGCCTTGAGGTCGTCCGCCGTCAGGTCGGACGGGTCCGCCAGCGTCACGTCGGAGGCCTGGGCCACGGCGCCCTCGATGCCGGGCAGGGTAGCCGCGTAACCGGCGCTGAGGGCGGTCTGTCCCTCCTCGGAGGCCATGAAGTCCGCCAGGACCTGTCCCGCGTTCGGGTGCGCTGCGGAGGACAGGACGTGGGTGTACCAGGCAGCGCCCCACGGCTCGGGCGCGAGCTTCCAGTCGACCGGTGCGCCGGAGGCCTTCTCGGTGCCGAGGGTGTTGACGATCGGGGCCGCCGCGATCTCCCCCGATGTCAGGGCCTGGGCGATACCGAGTGAGCTCGGGTAGATGCGTGGCTCGAGCGAGGCCAGGTCCTCGATGAACTCCTCGCCGTAGGTGTTCTCGAGGAACCGGTAGAGGTCGTTGTAGACCGCGATGCCGGTCGGGTTGACGATCCCGATCTTGCCCTTGAGCTCGGGCTTGATCACGTCCGTCACGTCGCCCAGCCCCTCGGGCAGGATGTCGGTGTTCCAGCCGAGGGCGAAGACGGCGACGCTGGTGAGCACGAACCGGTCGGCGATCAGGCTCGTGTCGTCGTCGTAGTTTCCGGACTCGGTGACCTCGGGGCCGAGGAGCTCGGCCGAGTACGTGCCGCTCTCGGCGGCGCTGTTGATCCAGTTGGTGTCCGTGACCATGTGGACGTCGGCGGTGCCGCGCCCGGTCTGGTTCTCCACCTCCACCTTGGGGTTCAGCTCCGCGTCGGTGCCACGCACGTACTCCATGGTGATGTCGGGGTACTCGGCCTCGAAGGCCTTCTTGAGGGACTCGAGGTTGACCGGGTTGTGGCTGGAGTACAGCATCACGCTGCCCTCCTTCTCGGCTGCTGCGACGACGTCGTCCCAGCCGCCGTCGACTGCTCCGCTCGGGGTGCCGCCGCTGCTTCCCCCGCAGGCGGCGAGGGTCAATGCGAGACCGGTGACCAGCGCCCCGAGTCGCAGACTCTTGATGGTCATGCCGTGCTCCTTAGATTGAAGTGATCTCAGTTCAGTTAGCGTAGGACTCCTGCCCTGTGACGTCAATCACCGGTTTGAAATCAGTTCATCACGACCCCCCGGTGTCGGCGATGGCTCGACGACATCGCCTTGACGGTCCGGGCACGGGGTCCTACGTTCATGAACTGAGTTCAATTCTTTGGTGGAGGTCAGCATGAGTCGGACGACGATCCCCGCGCGGATGTCCGCGTGGCAGTGGACCGGAACGGGGCGCCCGCTCGTCCGCAACGAGGTGCCCGTGCCCACGCCCCAGCGTGATGAGGTGCTGGTGCGGGTCAGGGCCGCCGGCATGTGCCACTCCGACGTCGGCGAGCTCGATGAGCCGAGCTGGGTCGAGAACATCACGCGCAACCCGCTCACGCTCGGCCACGAGATCGCGGGCGAGGTGGTCGCTGTCGGCCCCGACGCCCGCGACGTACGCACCGGGGACCGGGTGGGCGTCTTTCCCATGGGGCGCACGGTCCCCGGCTACGGCCGGGACGGAGGGTACGCCGCCTTCACCCTCGCGCCGTCCGAGGACCTCGTCCCACTTCCCGAGCATCTCTCCTTCGACCTCGCCGCGCTGGGGACCGACGCCGGCATGACCTCCCACCATGCCGTCGTGGAGGTGGCGGGCGTGGGGCCCGGCCACCGCGTCGGGATCATCGGGCTCGGCGGCCTGGGCCAGGTCGGCGCCCGGATCGCGGTCCTGCGCGGGGCCGAGGTGCACGGCGCCGACATCAGCCCGGACGCGCTCGCCCTCGGTGAGCGGCTCGGCCTGGCGTCGGTGGTCGACTCGGCCGACGGGCTGGTGGGCATGGACCTCGACGTCGTCGTCGACTTCGCGGGCTTCGGCACCACGACGGCGGCCGCCGTCGGTGCCATCCGCACCGGCGGCACCATCGTGATGGTCGGGCTCGGTGCCGTGTCGACCACCCTCAACACCGCCGACGTGATCCACCGGAAGGCGCACATCCACGGCTCCTCGGGTGGCACTCGCAACGACATCGTCCGGGTCTACGACTACCTCGCCGCCGGTGAGATCGTGCCGACGGTGGAGCACCTCGCCTTCGACCAGGTGCCCCTCGGCATCGACCGCCTGCGGGCCGGAACGGTCACCGGGCGGCTCGTCGTGCTGATGGACGACGAGACCGCAGCCGCTGCACGGACACAGGAGGACTGAACCACCGTGGCCGCGCCCAGTCGCCAGGTCCAGGTCGTCTCCTACCCCGAGGGCGAGGTCGGTCCCGAGCACTTCGAGGTCGTCAGCGTCGACGTGCCCGACCCCGGCGCCGGCCAGGTGCTGGTGCGCAACACGTGGACCTCCGTGGACCCCGGTCTCCGGCTGCGCCTGCGCGCCGAGGCCCCGGCTGGATATTTCGCCTCCTTCCCGCTCGGCAGCGCCCTGGACGGCGTGCTCACCGTCGGTCAGGTCATCGCGTCGAACGCCGAGGGCTTCGAGGTCGGCGACACGGTCTGGCACCCGTACGGCTGGCGTGAGCACGCCGTCGTCGACGCCGGCGTCGAGCTGATGAACGGTGCCGGCACGATGCGCGTCCTCGACGTCGCGGACACGCCGCCGCAGTGGTACCTCGGACCGCTCGGCGCCATCGGCCTGACGGCGTACTCCGGCCTGGCCGTGGCCGACGCCCTCGGTGGCGGAGAGACGCTGTGGGTCTCGGCGGCCGCCGGGGCGGTCGGTTCGTTGGTCGCGCAGATGGGCGTCCGGTTGGGCCACCGGGTGATCGCGAGCGCCGGCTCGGCGGAGAAGGTGGCGTGGCTCGTCGACGAGGTCGGCGTGGCCGGTGCCTTCGACTACCACCGCGAGCAACCGGCGCGGGCGTTGGAACGGTTGGCCCCCGACGGGATCGACGTCTACTTCGACAACGTCGGCGGTGACCACCTCGAGGCAGCACTCGACGCACTGCGCATGCACGGGCGCGTCGCGCTCTGCGGGTCGATCTCCGACTACGAGGGCGAGCCCACCGGGCCGCGCAACATCTTCCTGGCGACCGCCAAGCACCTCACGCTGTCGGGATTCCGCGGCAGCCTGCACATGGAGCTCCTGGACGAGATGCAGTCGCGCCTCGGGGGCTGGCTGCGAGAGGGGAGCGTGACCCACCGGGAGACGGTGTATGCCGGCCTCGACCAGGCCCCGGTCGCCCTGCAGGACATGTTGTCCGGACGGACCTCAGGAAAGACGCTGGTCAGGCTGTGACACGGGGGCGCGAGGGCGTCCCGACCCGGCCCGCCCACGTCGGTCACCCAGGGCGTGCCGCCGCGGGCAGCTCGTCGGCGGCAGCGGACGGAGCGGCGGTCGGGTCGGCGGGGAGCTCGGCCACCTGCTCGCGGCACCACACCGACACGGTGCGGGTGCCGTCGAGCACCCCTCGGCGGAACTCCGGCCACGGCTCCCACCTGGCCACGCCCACCTCGTCCGGGTCGGGGTGCACGTCTCCCTCGGCCGCGCCGACGAAGACCGGGCACATCTCGTTCTCGACGACCCCGTCCTGCTCGGCCCGGTAGCGGAACCGCGGCAGCACCAGCCTCAGGTCGGTCACGGTGGTGCCGAGCTCCTGCTCGACCCGGCGGCGTACGGCTTCGTCCAGCGCCTCGCCCGGTGCGGGGTGGCCGCAGCAGCTGTTGGTCCACATCCCGGGGAAGGTCCGCTTGTGCAGGGCCCGCTGGGTGACGAGCACGTTGCCGTCACCGTCGAAGAGGTAGCACGAGAACGCCAGGTGGAGCGGGGTGTCGGCGTGGTGGACGGTGGCCTTGTCGGCGGTGCCGGTCGCGGCGCCGTCCTCGTCGAGCAGCACCACCAGCTCTGGCGTGCCGGGATCGGTCGGGCGGGTGTCGGTCATGCGGGCCTCCCCACGGGTCGGGCGAGCTGGTTGACGGCGGTGTCGAAGAGCCAGGGCAGGCGTGCTGCCGCGGGCACGAGCCGCTGCCGGACGGGTCCGAGCGCGGTGCCGCGCAGGAGCGCGTGGGTGAGCAGCTCGTGGCGCAACCCGAGCCGGCGCGCGAGGCGGTCGTAGCGGTCGGGACGGCCGTCGGCGAGGCACCCGACGGCGACCCGGGCCTGGGCCAGGCCGAGCGCGAGCCCCTCGCCGGTCAGGGCGTCGACGTAGCCGCCGGCGTCCCCGACGAGCAGCACCCGGCCGGCCGTCCGCGCCCGCGCGCGCTGGCGCAGCGGTCCGGCACCCAGCACCCGCGTGCGGGCGCCCGTCAGGCGCTCCTGCAGCAGCGGGAAGTCGTCGAGCAGGTCCTCGAAGCGCGAGCCCGCCTCGGCCAGCACCGCCACGCCCACGAGGTCGTCGGCGACCGGCGTCACGTAGGCCTCGGCCCGCGGCGACCAGTGCACCTCGACGTACGACGTCCACGGCGCCTGCTGCACGTGGCAGCGCAGGCCGAAGCGACGCCGGCCGGACACCGGCGCGTCGAGGCCCACGAGGCGGCGTACGGGGGAGTGGAGGCCGTCGGCGGCGATCAGGTGACGCGTCGGCTCGCCGTCGACGAGCAGGTGGTCGCCGGCGTCGACGACGGCCGCGACCGGACGGGGGTCGCGGTCGATCCCGGCGGCCGCGACCTGCTGGGCGAGGGCGTCGTGGAGCACGGTACGGCGTACGCCCCGACCGGGCCCGCGGGCGAAGCGGGCCGTCGCCTGCCTCCCGCCGGAGCCGTCGAGGTAGCGGATCCCGGCCAGGTCACGGCCCTCGGGGTGCACGCCGAGCGCGGCGAGCTCGGCGACGGCTCCGGGCATGAGGCCCTCGCCGCACGCCTTGTCGATCGGGCCGGAGCGAGGTTCGCGCACGACCACGGAGAGCCCGGCACGGTCGGCGTGCAGCGCGGCGGCGAGGCCGACCGGCCCCCCACCGGCCACGACCAGGTCATGCACGGGTGGCCTCCTCGGTCGGCAGCGTGGCGAGCGCCGCGTCCTCCACCCGGATGCGTACGGCGAGGAGCCCGGCGTTGAGGACGGTGAACACGAGCGCGGTGATCCAGGCCGCGTGCACCAGGGGCAGCGCGACACCCTCGACCACGACGGCGACGTAGTTGGGGTGGCGCAGGATGCGGTAGGGCCCGGAGCGGACGGGCGGCATGCCCGGCACCACGATCACGCGGGTGTTCCAGCGTCGGCCGAGCGTCGCGATGCACCACCAGCGCAGCGCCTGCGAGGCGACGACGAGCGCAAGCATCGACCAGGCCAGCACGGACGGCACCTGCGGCTGCCGGACCCACGCCTCGGCGAGTGCCCCGACGAGGAGCGCGGTGTGCAGCACGACCATGAAGGGGAAGTGGCCCAGGCCGTGCTCGACACCGCCGCGCTCCATGCTCCACCGCGCGTTGCGGGTGGACACGACGAGCTCGGCGACCCGCTCGAGCCCGACGAGCGCGACGAGGACGGTGAACGCCACCAGCCCGGTCACGACGCCGCCCGCAGCAGCACGAGCTCGGAGCAGAAGCCCGGCCCCATCGCCATCAGCACTCCGTGGCTCCCCGGTGCGGGTGGCCGCTCGCGCAGGGTGTCCTCCAGGACCTGGAGCACCGAGACCGACGAGAGGTTGCCGACCCGCGCCAGCGACTCCCAGGTCAGGCTGACCGCGTCGCGCGGCACCTCGAGCGCCTCCTCGAGGGCCTCGATCACCTTCGGTCCGCCCGGGTGGCAGACCCACCAGCCGATGTCGGCGCGGGTCAGGCCGTGGTCGGCGAGGAAGCCGTCGACGTCACCGCGGACGTACCGGCCCACCAGCGACGGCACCTCGGCGTCGAGCACGATGCGCAGGCCGTTGCCGGTGACGTCGAAGCCCATCGTGCGCTCGCTCTCGGGGTAGAGCCGGCTGCGGGAGTCGAGCACCTCCACCGGTCCTGGCCGCCCGGAGGAGCCGACGGCCACGACGGCTGCGGCACCGTCGCCGAACAGCCCGCTCGCCACGAGGTTGGGCACCGAGGTGTCGTCGCGCTGGACGGTCAGCGAGCACAGCTCGACGGCGACGAGGACCGCGGTGTGCCCGGGGTGGCCGAGGAGGTAGTCGTGCACCCGCGCGATGCCGGCGGCACCCGCGACGCAGCCGAGCCCGACGAGCGGCATGCGGCGTACGTCCTCCCGCAGGCCCACCTGGGCGGCGATGCGGGCGTCGAGGGACGGCACGGCCAGGCCCGTCACCGTGGCCGTGACCACCAGGTCGACGTCGGAGGGGGTGAGGTCTGCGGCCTTGAGGGCGTCGACGAGCGCGCGCGACCCCAGCTCGACGGCGTGCTCGATGAACAGGTCGTTGGCGTGCCCGAAGTCGCCCAGGCCGGCGTACGCGTCGAGCGGCAGCACGGTGTGCCGTCGCTCGACGCCCGCGTTGGCGTGGAAGCGGCGCAGCAGCGACCGGTCGAGGCTGCGCTCGGAGATGAACTCGGCGAAGGCCTCGGTGATCTCGGCCTGCGGGTGGGCGTGCGTCGGCAGTGCGCCTCGCACGGCGAGGATCCTCATGTCAGCCACCTCTGGTCGGGGTCTGGGTGTCGGGTGCGTGGTCGGGATGGTGGGGCCGGGCCAGGTTGCGGAGCAGCCCGCCGGCGAGGCGGGCGTCGATGCGGCCGTCGCCGAGGCCGAGCTCGACGAGGGCGTCGAAGGCGTGGCGGTCGCGCCCGGCCGCGCGGATGCCGGCGTCGACGATGCGGGGGGAGCGGGAGAGTCGCGCGGCGGCCCACGTGTGGCGCAGGTGGGTGCCGAGCAGGTCGCGCACGACCCGGCGGTGCCGGGCACCGGCGTCGCCCGGGCGGCCGGCGGCCACCGCACGGGCCGCGGTGCGGCCGGCGGCGATGCCGGTGGCGACGGCGTAGTAGATACCCTCGCCGGTCATCGGGTTGACCAGCCCGGCGGCGTCGCCCGCCAGCAGCACCGGTCCGTCGGGCTGGTCCCAGTGCCACGTGCTGAGCGGCAGGTGGTGGCCGCGCCAGTCGCTGCCCGTACGGGCAGCACCGGGGACCAGCTCCTCGAGCTGGTCGAGCAGGAGCCGCCGGCTGGGCGTGCCGGCCGTACCGCGCTCGCCGGGGAGCAGCTCGCCGTAGCCGACGTTGGCGAGCCCGTCGCCGCGGTCGAAGGCCCACGCGTACGACGGCTGGCGGCGGGTGCCGTAGCGGATGACCTGCCGGCCGGCCAGCTCCGGCGTCGTGGGCGCGTAGCCGCGGATCGCGATCGCGCGCGGCTCGCGCCGCCGACCGAGGAGCGCGGTGCGGACGAGGGAGTGGGCGCCGTCGGCGCCGACGAGCACGTCGGCCGAGACGGCACCGGAGACCACCGGGACCCCGGGAGCGCGCGGCGCGTGGAGGTTGGCCAGCGACGACACCCGGTGGGTGCGCAGGACCGCGCCGGCGGCGACCGCGCGCTGCACCAGGCGGGCGTCGAGCACGGCACGTGGCACGACGTGCACCTCGCGGCGCATCGGGCCGCTCACGGTGACCTCCCCGTGGGAGAGCTCGAGGTCGCGCAGCGGGGTCCACCCGTCGACGACGTCGGCGGCCCCGACCGGCGCGAGCGCGTCGAGCACGTGCGGGGCGATGCCGTCGCCGCACGACTTGTCGCGGGGGAAGTCGCTGCGGTCGAGGAGCAGCACCCGGAGCCCCGGGTCCTCGGCGAGCGCCCCGAGCGCCGCCGCGGAGCCCGCCGGGCCGGCGCCGACGACCACCACGTCCCAGTGCTCGAGGTCGCCGTGCTCCAGGTGGCCGTGCTCGAGGCCCTGGTGCTCCAGCGTGCGGCGGCTCATCGGCCCGCCACCAGCAGCAGGGCGTCGACCAGGGCGACGGCGACCGCCGCGGCGAACGGCGCCCGTCCCCGGCCCGCGACGACGACCGCGTCGAGCCCGAGCACGACCACGACTGCCGCGACCGTCACGGCCGGCGGCGGCGCCGCGCCGACGAGGACCACCGCCGATGCCGCGGCCAGGACTGCGGCCGCGACCGGGGCGATGCGGCGCGCCCCCAGCCGGTGCGGGAGCCCGCGGACCCCCGTGGCGGCGTCGCCGGCGAGGTCGGGCAGCACGTTGAGCAGGTGGGCCGCGACGCCGAGGAGCGCGGCGCCCACCGGCCACCACCACGGCGGGACCTGGCCGTCGGCGAGGGTCACCACGGCGGTGAGGCCGCCGAAGGAGAGGGCGTAGGGCAGCCACGACCAGATCGTGGCCTTCAGCCCGAGGTTGTAGGTCCAGGCGGAGGCCACGCACGCCAGGTGGACCAGGCCGGCGGCCGTGCCGAGCGCGAGCGAGAGCCCGACGCAGGCCGCGACGGCCAGCGCGCACGCGAGACGTACGACGGCGACCGGCGCGCCGTCGACGGCGAGCGGCTTGTCCGTACGCCCGGCTGCGCGGTCGCGCGTGCGGTCCACGAGGTCGTTGCTCCACCCCACGGTGAGCTGCCCGGCGAGCATCGCGGCCACCACGAGGGCGCCGGTCGCCGGGGACAGGCCCTGGGCCAGCGCGAGCAGGCCGGCGAGGACGGTCACCGCGAGGGCGGGGCCCGGGTGCGAGGCAGCCACGAGGGTGCGGCCAAGGGACCTCGCGGGGGGTACGCCGAGCGCGGCGCCGGGGCTGCTCACCTCACGCCGTCCGTGCCGGTGTCCGTGCCGGTGTCCGTGCCGGTCATGTGGTGCCTTCCGCAAGCTGGTCCGTCGCCACCAATCTATGCAACGCCGAAGGGATCGACCGTGGTGGATGCCAGCTCCCGCGTCTCGCAGTCGAGCGCCGACCTGGCCGACAGGACTGGGGTACCCATTTCCACGCTTCGTGGCCACCTAACCTGTGCGGGTGTCCGAGCCCGCCACCCCCGATGCCGTCCAGCCCCTGCGTGCCCTGTGGCGTCGCTACGGCGCCTACCGCAGCCGCTTCGTCGGCGCGGTCGTGGCGTCCACCGTCAACAAGGTCGCCGACGTCGTCCCCGAGCTGCTGATCGGTGCCGCGGTCGACGTCGTGGTCAGGGGCGAGGCGTCGTTCGTGGGCGAGGTGCTCGGCGTCGAGTCCCGCTTCGCGCAGCTCGGCTGGCTCGCGGTCGTCAACGCCGTGGTGTGGGTGGTCGAGTCGCTCAGCGAGTACGTCGCCAGCGTGCTGTGGCGTGGCCTGGCGCAGGGCGTGGAGCACGACCTGCGCGTGGAGGCGTACGACCACGTCCAGCACCTCGACCTCGGCTGGCACGAGAGCCGGCCGGCTGGCTCCACGCTGGCCACCCTCAACGACGACGTCAACCAGCTCGAGCGCTTCCTCGACGTGGGTGCGCCCGCGATCCTCCAGACGGTGCTCAACGTGCTGCTCGTCGGCGCGGTCTTCGCAGCGGCGTCCGGGCAGCTGCTGGTCCTGGCGTTCCTGCCGATCCCGGTGATCGTGGTCGGGTCGCTGGTCTTCCAACGGCGCCTCGAGCCGCTCTACGACCGGGTCCGCGTCGCGGTCTCCGACCTGTCCAGCACGCTGTCGTCCAACATCTCCGGCGTCGCGACCATCAAGGCGTTCACCGCCGAGGACCGCGAGCGCGACCGGGTGGCCGCGGTCTCGCAGGCCTACCGCGAGGCCAACACCGACGCGATCCGCTCCTCGGCCGCGTTCGTGCCGCTGGTGCGGATGGCGATCCTCGCCGGCTTCACGTGCACCCTGCTGCTGGGTGGCTGGGCGACGCTGCGCGGTGACCTCGAGGTCGGGCTCTACTCCGTGCTCGTCTTCATGACCCAGCGCCTGCTCTGGCCGCTGACCGAGGTGGCGGAGGTGCTCGACCTCTACCAGCGCGGCCGCGCGTCCGCCGCCCGGATCCTCGGCCTGCTCGCGGTGCCCGTCACCGTCCCCGCCGGCGCCACGGCCCTGGCGCGCCCGGTGGCGGGCCGGGTCGAGCTGCGCGGCGTACGCGCCGGGTACGCCGACGGCCCCGACGTGCTGCACGGCATCGACATGGTCGTCCCGGCCGGGGAGACCCACGCGATCGTCGGGGCCACCGGGTCCGGCAAGTCCTCGCTGCTGCGCCTGGTGCTGCGCTTCGACGACCCCCGCGACGGGCGGGTGCTCCTCGACGGCCAGGACGTCCGCGACCTCGACTGGGACTCGCTGCGCGGGTCGATGGGCTACGTCGCGCAGGACGTCTTCATGTTCGCCGGGTCCGTCGCCGACAACATCGCCTACGGCCGGCCCGGCGCCACGCGCGAGGAGATCCGGGCCGCGGCCGAGGGTGCGGCGGCCCTCGACTTCGTCGACGCGATGCCCGACGGCCTCGACACCTGGGTGGGGGAGCGCGGGGTCACGCTCTCGGGCGGCCAGCGCCAGCGCCTGGCCCTGGCCCGGGCGCTGCTGCGCGACCCCGCCGTGCTGGTCCTCGACGAGGCGACCAGCGCCGTCGACAACGAGACCGAGGCCGCCATCCAGCGCTCCCTGCGCAGGGCCACCGCGCAGCGCACCGCGATCGTCGTCGCCCACCGCCTCTCGACCGTCCGGCACGCGCACCGGATCTGGGTGCTCGACGCGGGCCGCGTGGTCGAGTCCGGGACCCACGACCAGCTGATCGCCGCCGACGGGTCGTACGCCGCGCTCTGGCGGGTGCAGACGGGCGAGCAGGACCCCGCCGTCAGGTGAGGGCGGACCCCGGGCGGGCCGGCACGAACAGGGACCAATGGCCCTGACTGTCGCCCGCCCGTCCGCCTAGCGTGCCAGGTGGGCGCTGGTCCAGTCAGGGGAGACCGAACAGGCGCACACGGCCCGGACGGGCTCCGCTCACGCAGCGAGCGCCTCCCGGCCACTGCCGGGGACCCTGCTCTCGGAGGGAGCGGGGCCCCGGCACCCACTGCATCCGTACGACGAGCGAGGAACGATCATGGGTGGCGACGTCAGCGCATCGACCTGGCAGGTGGAGATCCAGCTCGCGGAGCACGACGGCCGCACGCGTGCGGTGGCCCGGCTGCACACGCACGACCGGACGGCGCTCGTCGGCACCGGGCTCGCCCGGCTCAACCCCACGGACCGCGACGTGCCGGAGATCGGCGCCGAGCTGGCCACCGCCCGGGCCCTGCACGACCTCGCCGACCGCCTCCTCGGCGCGGCCGTCGGCGACATCGCGGACGTGACGCACGAGGACGTCGAGCTGAGCGACGTGCGCTGACCGCGTCCGCTGCACCCCGTGATGCGGGTGTGTGAGCGTGGCCCGGTGGGGTACGGGCGGTCATGCCCACCCACCAGCGGTTCTCGCGCGTCGTCCTCGTCACGGGTGCCTCCAGCGGCATCGGAGAGGCGTCGGCGCACGTCGCCGCGCGGCGCGGTGACCACGTCGTCCTGCTCGCCCGCGGTCGCCGCGCCCTCGAGCGGGTCGCCCGCGACTGCGAGCGCCTCGGGGCCGCGTCGGCGTCGGTCCACCCGACCGACATGGGCGTCGACGCGGAGGTCGGGGCCGCGGTCAGCGCCACGATGGCGCGCCACGGCAGGATCGACACCGTCGTCGGCAGCGCGGGCGTCGTGGCGTACGGACGTGTCCACGAGGTACCCGTCGAGGTGTTCGACCAGGTCGTCGCCACCAACCTGCTCGGGTCGGTCAACCTGGCACGGCACGTCCTCCCGGTGCTGCGCGCGCAGGGCTCCGGCAGCCTCGTGCTGGTCGGTTCGCTGATCGGGCACATCGCCGTGCCCGACATGGCGCCGTACGTCCTCAGCAAGTGGGGCGTACGCGCCCTCGTCCGCCAGCTCCGGGTCGACAACCGCGACATCCCCGGCGTGCACATCGGCTACGTCGCGCCGGGCGGTGTGGACACGCCCATCTACGGCCAGGCCGCGACGTACGGGGGAGCGGTCGGACGCCCTCCGTTTCCGGTCGCCACGCCGGAGCGGATCGCCGACCGGGTGATGGCGGTCGCCGACGGGAGACGCCAGAGCGGTCAGGTCGGCATCGCCAACGAGGTGATCCGGTTGGGCTTCACCGTCCTGCCGTGGGCATACGACCGGCTCGTCGGTCCGCTCTTCGCCGTGGCCGCGCAGGACCAGACCGTGCCGCCGCGTCCGGGGCCCGGCAACGTGCTCGCCTCCCGCCAGGAGCACAACGGGCTGCGCGGTGGGCACGGCAACGCAGTGCTGGCCGCGGGCGCCAACGTCGTCGAGCTCGTACGACGGCGGGTGCGGGCCGCCGGCGAGGCGAAACCGGGGTGAGGCGGCCGGCGTACGGCCGATAGCATCACCGACACACGCGCGGGGGACGTCCGTCCCGCCGCCACACCTCCCGAAGGAGCTCTCGTGTCCGACATCCAGGTCGTCCGCATCCACGCCGATCAGCGTGCGGAGACCACGGTCACGACGGGCACCAAGGCCTGGGAGCTGTTCCGCGACGACGCCGACGTGGTCGCGGCGCGGGTGGCCGGCCAGCTCAAGGACCTGGCCTACGAGCTCGCCGACGGCGACGTGGTCGAGGGCGTGGCCATCGACAGTGCCGACGGTCGCGACATCCTGCGGCACTCGACCGCGCACGTGATGGCGCAGGCCGTGCAGCAGATCTGGCCCGAGGCCAAGCTCGGCATCGGCCCGCCGGTGGAGAACGGGTTCTACTACGACTTCGACGTCGATACCCCGTTCGTGCCCGAGGACCTGGTGAAGATCGAGTCCGCGATGCGCAAGATCATCAAGGAGAACCAGCGCTTCGAGCGCCGGGTCACCACCGACGCCGACGCGCTCGACGAGCTCAAGGACGAGCCCTACAAGCTCGAGCTCATCGGCCTCAAGGGCGGCGCGGGCGCCGCCGACACCGAGGGTGCGTCGGTGGAGGTCGGGGCCGGCGAGCTCACCATCTACGACAACATCGGCCGCAACGGCGAGGCGAAGTGGTCCGACCTGTGTCGCGGCCCGCACCTGCCGACCACCAAGCGGATCCCGGCCTTCAAGCTCATGCGCAGTGCCGCTGCGTACTGGCGCGGCGACGAGAAGAACAAGCAGCTCCAGCGCATCTACGGCACCGCGTGGGAGTCCAAGGAGGCGCTCGACGAGCACCTCCACCGCATCGAGGAGGCCGAGCGGCGCGACCACCGCAAGCTCGGTCGCGAGCTCGACCTCTACTCGTTCCCCGACGAGATCGGGTCGGGCATGGCGGTCTTCCACCCCAGGGGTGGCGTGATCAAGCGGGAGATGGAGGACTACGTCCGTCGCCGGCACCTCGAGGAGGGCTTCGACTACGTCGGCACCCCGCACATCAGCAAGGACGGGCTGTTCCACACCTCCGGGCACCTGCCCTACTACGCGGACACCATGTTCCCGCCGATGGAGATGGAGCACGCCGAGTACCGCCTCAAGGCGATGAACTGCCCGATGCACAACCTGATCTACCGCTCGCGCCAGCGGTCCTACCGTGAGCTGCCGCTGCGGTTCTTCGAGTTCGGGTCCGTGTACCGCTACGAGAAGTCCGGCGTCGTCCACGGCCTCACCCGGGTCCGTGCGATGACCCAGGACGACTCCCACTCCTACGTCACCCCGGAGCAGGCCCCGGCGGAGGTCGAGCACCTGCTCACCTTCGTCACCGGCCTGCTGCGCGACTTCGGCCTCGACGACTACTACTTCGAGCTCTCGACCCGCGACGACTCCAAGCCCGACAAGTTCATCGGCTCCGACGACCAGTGGGAGACCGCGACCGAGGTGCTGGAGACCGCCGCTCGGAAGTTCGGCGTCGACCTCGTGCCCGACCCGGGCGGCGCGGCCTTCTACGGTCCGAAGATCTCGGTGCAGGCCAGGGACGCGATCGGCCGGACGTGGCAGATGTCGACCATCCAGTACGACTTCAACCAGCCCGCGGTCGACCGCTTCAACCTGGAGTACGTCGCGGCCGACGGCAGCCGCCAGCAGCCGGTCATGATCCACTCCGCCAAGTTCGGCTCGATCGAGCGGTTCATCGGCGTCCTGGTCGAGCACTACGCCGGCGCGTTCCCGCCCTGGCTCGCGCCCGTCCAGGCCCAGGGCATCCCGATCGCCGAGCGCCACAACGACTACCTCTTCGACATCGCGCGGCAGATGAAGGCGAAGGGCCTGCGGGTGGAGATCGACGAGTCCGACGACCGGATGCAGAAGAAGATCCGCAACGCGCAGCTGCAGAAGGTGCCGTTCATGATGATCGCCGGCGACGACGACGTCGAGAAGGGTGCCGTGAGCTTCCGCTACCGCGACGGCCGCCAGGACAACGGCGTGCCGCTCGCCGAGGCGATCGAGCGGGTGGCCGCCGCGGTCGCGAGTCGCGAGCAGGTCTGAGCCCGCCGTGCAGCGGGCGGGGGACGTCTACGAGCTGCGCTTCGAGCCGCGCGAGCAGCGCGGTTTCCGGGTGCTCGCGGCGGCGATCATGCAGGCGGTGACCCTGGCCGACACCATCTCGGGCAACGACACGACAGGTGCGGGCGGGGCGTACGTCCTCACCCGCCGCTCCGACGGCACCGAGGTGCTCCGGGTCGACGTCACGCACGACGAGATCGGCGGGATGCGGCTCCATCTCGAGGACCGGCTGGCCAAGCTCACACCCGAGGAGTTCATGACCTCGTGGACCCCCGACGACCAGCCGGGGGCTCGCTCGTGACCGGCCGCCGGCCCGTCGTCGACCTCACCGAGGAGCAGGCGCGGCGCGCGCTGCCCCTGAAGTGGGGCACGGTCCCGCCCGGCGTCATCCCCGCCTGGGTCGCGGAGATGGACTACGCCCTCGACCCGGTGGTGCTCGAGGCGCTGCAGCGGGCCCTCGCCGACGGCGTCACCGGCTACCCGCTCTTCGGGTTCGACCCCGGCCTCGCCGAGGCGTACACCGGGTTCGCCGGGCGGCACTTCTGCTGGGCACCGGAGCCCGAGGCCGTCCTGCCCGTCGTCGACGTGACGGCCGGTGTCCGGGTGGCCCTCGACGTGTTCTCCGGTCCCGGTGGAGTGGTGTTCCCGACGCCCGGCTACAACGCGCAGCTCGGGCTGGCCGGGCTCACGGGGCGCGAGGAGCACCTGCTCGAGGTCCCGCCGTCCGCCGACCGTGCCGAGATCGACCTCGACCGCCTGGACGCGCTCCTCGCCGACGGCGCGCAGACGTTGCTGCTCACCCAGCCGCACAACCCGTGGGGCCGGGTCTTCACCCGCGCCGAGCTGGAGGGTATCCGCGACGTGGTGCTGCGCCACGGCGCTCGGGTGGTCAGCGACGAGATCCATGCCCCGCTGGCGCTTCCCGGTGCGGAGCACGTCTCCTACCTCGCCATCGAGGGCACCCAGGACCACGCGGTGGCGGTGGTCGCCGCGTCCAAGGCCTTCAACACCGCGGGCCTGCGGTGCGCACAGCTGGTCGTCCCCGACCCCGAGTCCCGCCGGCTGCTCGCCGACCAGCCGATGGCGCGCAATGACTCGCACTCGCCGCTGGGCGCGATCGCCGCACGCACCGCGTACGCCGAGGGCGACCCGTGGCTCGCATCGCTCGTCGAGCGGCTCGACCAGCAGCGCACCCTGCTCGCCGAGCTCCTCGCCGCCCACCTGCCGGACGTACGGATGCGCCCGCTCGAGGCGACCTACCTCGCCTGGCTCGACGCCTCCGCCTACGGCCACGACGACCCCGCCGCGGTCGCGCTCGACCGCGGCCGGGTCAAGGTGAGCCCGGGACACTCGTACGCCCCTGGCTCCACCGGCCAGGTCCGGCTCAACATCGCCACCTCGCCCGGGCGGCTGACCGAGATCGTGGAGCGGCTCGCGACAGCCTGGACCTGAGCGCCCCGGTGGTTGAGGTGCGAGCGCAGCGAGCCTCGAAACCACTCCGCCCTCGGTGGCCACGTCCGATCACGGCCAGGGCCACTGTCGTACCCGACGTCTACGATCGAACACATGAGCGAAGTGCTGTTCGTGCCGGGAGCAGGTGAGGTCGAGGACCTTTCTGCTGCCGAGCTGCTCGCGCTCGCTCGAAGCCGGAAGTCCGCCGAGGACCGGGCCGCAGCAGACCTCCTCGATGTCGCGGCCCGCTGGGCGGACCTGCACCCGCCGGAGTCGATCCACACGGCAGCGTCGTTCACGGTGCCGGGGTCGCAGCACGAGGAGCCCATCGCGGGTGAGGGTGCTCCGCTGGTGGCGGAGTTCTGTTGCGCCGAGCTCGGCACCGTCCTCGGGATCACGTCGACGGCGGCGAAGAAGCTCATCGGCCACGCCCTCGAGCTGCGCCACCGCCTGCCGCGGTTGTGGGCTCAGGTCCACGCCGGGCAGGTGCCCGCCTGGCGGGCCCGGGCGATCGCGGACACCACCATCCACTCCTCGCCCGCATTGACTCGTGAGGCGGCCGGGTTCGTCGACGCGCAGGTCGCGGCCGTCGCCGGACGTGTCGGGTCCGCGCAGCTCGACCGGCTCGTCGCCGAGACCATCAGGCGCTACGACCTTGCGGTCGCCGACCCGGCCGCGGATCCCGAGGACGGCTACCTGCACGTGGACCCGCGCCACGTCACCGTGGACACCGACGACGTGCACTACGCCGGCACGATGCGGATCGAGGCCGAGGTCGACATCGCCGACGCCCTCGACCTCGACCGCGCCGTCGCCCACCACGCTGCGGCTCGGGCCGCGCTCGGCTCGACCGAGTCCCTGGACGTGCGGCGGGCGAAGGCCCTCGGGGACCTCGCCAGGACGCAGACCGCGCTCGAGCTCGCGTTCCAGGGTGCCGACGCCGCCGCCGATATCGACGAGCCGGACCTGCCGGCTGCTCGGGCGGTGGTGATCCACGCCCACGTCGACGCGTCTTTCTCCGGCGACACCACCGTGTTCGGGCCCACCGGCCGCATGGAGAACGGCCAACGTCTCGTCCTGCTCGAGCAGATCCAGTCCTGGTGCGCCGACACCCGCACCGAGGTCACCATCAAGCCCGTCATCGACCTCAACACCACGCTGACCGCGCAGACGCGGAAGGTCCCGGCAACGATCCGCGAACACGTGATCCTGAGGGATCGCACGTGCGTGTTCCCGTTCTGCACCCGCCCGGCACGGCGCTGCGACGTCGACCACATCATCCCGTGGGACGACGACGCCCATGCCGAGGGTCGCCCGCAACCCGGGCCGACGACCACGAGCAACCTCGCCTGCCTGTGCCGGTTCCACCACCGGTTGAAGACCCACTCACCCTGGCGCTACGCCATGGTCGAGCCCGGAGTGTTCAAGTGGACCTCACCGCACGGCCACCGCTACCGCCGCGACCACACCGGCACCACCGACCTCGACCCACCAGACCCACCCGGCATTCCACGACCACGCCGACGATGACCCCGCCCCACACCCCGAACAGGGCCATCCGCTGACGGGGCACGAGGTCTGTCCGCACGTGACGACCCTGTGGCGTGATCGCCTGGGTTGACCGTCGGCACTCCCCGCAGCGCGGCCATCCGCAAGTGCGACTCCCTCGAACGGCAGCCGCCCGCCGTCAATGCGCCGGGGCCCTGGGGAGTCGTTGGAGATGTTCGCCGTGTCCGCCCTCGACGGCCGGTCGACCTGGCTGAGCCTCCCCGACCTCGACATCAGCCGGCCCGCCGGCGACGCGTTCGCCGTGTCCCCGGACGGGCGCCGTCGCCTGGGGGCGGAACGCCGGGTGGGGCGTCGGCAAGGGGTGGGTCGACGGCTACGCGGTCATGGACAACGCGACGGGCGAGGTACGTGAGCTGGTGGACCCCGCGTCCGTGCCGGGCCTGCTTCGGCCCAGCCCCGACGGGCTCCAGTTCTCCTGCGACTCCCGCTACCTGCTGACGAGCTACGCGCTGCCGGACGAACGGCAGCGCCACTCACGCAGCGACCAGCTCGTCGCGTGGGACGTCGAGTCCGGCACCCCCACAGTCCTCGAGGGTGGCGCTGGCGGGCGTCGGCGCGATCGTCGTACGCCGCTGCAGGTCACACCCGCTTCACGTACCTCCGGCACGGTGACACGAACGTCTCCCCGCCCGCCGTCACCTCGTACGCCAGGTCGCCCTCGTCGACCCAGCCCTGCTTCTCGTAGAACCGCCGCGCCCGGGCGTTTCCCACCACGACTGCCAGCCAGGCGGTGGCGTGCCCGCCGGCCGCGACCCGGCGCTCGGCCTCGGTGAGCAGGGCGGACGCTAGCCCGGTCCCGCGTGCAGCCCGCGACACGAAGACCTGCTCCACCTCGTCGCCCACCACCATCACGAAGCCGACGACCGATCCGTCCTCCGATCCGCTCTCCGCGACCGCGACGGCCGTGTCCGCCACGCGCAGGGGAGTGCGCTCGTGGAAGGCCGCCAGCGTGCGCGCAGCGGTCAGGCCGTCCGGCACGTGCCCGGCGTGCCCGTCGTGCCAGCCCTCGTGCCACAGGTCCGCCACCCCGGCCATGTCGGCCGGCACGGCCGGTCGGATCGACGTCATGGGCCCACCCTAGGATCGCGGGCATGAGCGATGTCAGCGACGAGAGCCTCGATGGACTCGAGCGCATCTGGACACCTCACCGCATGGCCTACGTCCGGACCGCCGTGGACGACGAGGGCTGCCCGTTCTGCGCCATCCCCGCCCACCCCGACGAGGAGTCGCTCGTCGTCGCGCGCGGCGACACCGCGTATGCCGTGCTCAACCTGCACCCCTACAACCCCGGCCACCTGATGGTGCTGCCCTACCGCCACGTCGCCGACCTCACCGACCTCACACCCGAGGAGGCGGCCGAGGTCATGGCGATGACGCAGCAGGCCCTGCGCACGATCCGGTCCGTGAGCCGGCCCCACTCGTTCAACGTCGGGCTCAACCTCGGCCGCTCGGCCGGCGGTTCGCTGTCGGAGCACCTCCACCAGCACGTGGTGCCGCGCTGGACCGGTGACGCCAACTTCATCACCGTGGTCGGCGGCACCAAGCTGCTGCCCCAGCTGCTCCACGACACCCGCGAGCTCCTGGCCGACGCCTGGTCCGGGGCCTGAGGACCCGGGGACTCACTTCTTGCGTGGCACGATCGGGTCCGGCGTGTCGGACTTCGCAGCCGACTTGGCGTGCTTCTCCGCACGCTTCTCCTTGATGGACTTCCCGGACTTCTTGGACATGCCCTGTCGCGGCGACTTGTCGCTCATGGAGGCTCCTCAGTAGGAAGCCTGGGTGGCTCCGTCCTGCCACAGTACGCCCCCGGCTACGGTGGCCTCGTGGACGACGACTCCCGGTTGCAGCGCGACGCCGCGCTCGCCGCCGACCTCGTCCGCGAGGCCGCCCTGCTGGCCGCGCGGATCCGCGCCGAAGGGCTCGACGTCGAGCGCAAGACCAGCGGGTCCGACATCGTGACCCAGGCCGACACCGCTGCCGAGCGGCTGATCGTCCAGCAGCTCACGGCCGAGCGCCCCGACGACGCGATCGTGGGGGAGGAGGGCACGTCGCGGCCCGGCACCTCGGGTCGTACGTGGGTCATCGACCCGGTGGACGGCACCTTCAACTTCTCCCGCGGCAGCGACTGGTGGTGCAGCGCGATCGCGCTCCGCGACGAGGAGGACGTGCTGCTCGGCGCGGTCCACCACGCCGCCTCGCTCCGCACGTGGGTCGGCGGACCCGAGCTGCGCAGCACCTGCGACGGGGTGCCGCTCGGCCCCCTGCCCGACACCCCGCGCGAGGAGCGGTGCGCCGCGACCTACCTCCACCCGCCGTTCTACGGCAGCGAGGTGGGAGAGGCGTTCACCCGTGCCCTCGGGCAGGTCGGCACCCTTCGGATGCTGGGCTCGGGGACGATGGACGTCATGGCGATCGCCTCGGGCCAGTGGGACGTGCTGTTCCAGCACTCCGTGGCCGACTGGGACCGGCTCCCTGGTGCGGCCATCATCCGTGGCGCGGGCGGCGAGTCGGTCCTCGTGCCGGCGTCCGGGGTGGCCTGGACAGTCACCGGCGCCCCGGCCGCCGTGGCTGACGTCCGCGCCGCCCTGCTCGACCGGTAGCCTGCGGCCGTGCTCGATCGGTTCAAGGCCTTCTGGCAGGGCAAGATGCTCGCGCCCTTCGTCAACCTGTTCGTCCGCCTGGGCATCAGCCCCGACGTGGTGACGCTGGTCGGCACTCTCGGGGTGAGCTTCGGCGCGCTCTACTTCTTCTCCCAGGGCTGGGTCTGGCAGGGTGTCCTCTTCATCACCGCCTTCGTCTTCAGCGACCTGGTCGACGGCGCGATGGCCCGCAAGGTCGGCCGCAAGGACGACTTCGGCGCCTTCCTCGACTCCACCCTCGACCGGATCGCCGACGGAGCCCTGTTCGGGGGGCTGGCCCTCTTCTTCGCCTGGCACCGCGAGAGCCACCTCTACCTCGTGCTGACCCTCGTCATCCTGGTCATGGGCGCGGTCACGTCGTACGCCCGGGCCAAGGCCGACCACCTCGGCTACGACGCCAAGGTCGGCATCGCGGAGCGTCCCGACCGACTCGTCGGCATGCTCGTCCCCGCCTTCTTCGCCGACGTCCTCGACCTGTGGATCCTGCTCGAGGTCGCCCTCTGGGCGCTGGCCGTCGCGGCCACCGTGACCGTGGCCCAGCGCATCTGGGTCGTACGCCGCCAGGCCCTCGCGCGGGCGGCCGCCCAGGCCTGAGACCGATGCATCCTTTGGGATGAGTCAGCACTACGATCAGGGCATGGCTGAGCACACCCCCCAGACGCTTTCCGAGACGTCCTCCGAGACCCCCATCGAGCACGGCACGAGCCGCGTCAAGCGCGGCATGGCCGAGATGCTCAAGGGCGGCGTGATCATGGACGTCGTCACCGCCGAGCAGGCGAAGATCGCCGAGGACGCCGGCGCCGTGGCCGTGATGGCCCTCGAGCGCGTCCCGGCCGACATCCGCGCCCAGGGCGGCGTGTCGCGGATGAGCGACCCCGACATGATCGACTCCATCATCGAGGCCGTCTCGATCCCGGTGATGGCCAAGGCCCGCATCGGCCACTTCGCCGAGGCGCAGGTCCTGCAGTCCCTCGGCGTGGACTACATCGACGAGTCCGAGGTGCTGACCCCGGCCGACTACGCCAACCACATCGACAAGTGGAAGTTCACCGTCCCGTTCGTGTGCGGTGCGACCAACCTGGGCGAGGCGCTGCGCCGCATCACCGAGGGCGCGGCGATGATCCGCTCCAAGGGCGAGGCCGGCACCGGCGACGTGTCCAACGCGGTGATGCACATGCGCACCATCGGTGGTGAGCTGCGCCGGCTGCACAGCATGTCCGAGGACGAGCTCTACGTCGCAGCCAAGGAGCTGCAGGCCCCCTTCGAGCTGGTCAAGGAGGTCGCCGCCGCGGGCAAGCTCCCGGTCGTCCTCTTCACCGCCGGCGGCATCGCCACCCCGGCCGACGCCGCGATGATGATGCAGCTCGGCGCCGAGGGCGTCTTCGTCGGCTCCGGCATCTTCAAGTCGGGCAACCCGGCCGAGCGCGCCGAGGCGATCGTCAAGGCGACCACGTTCTTCGACGACCCCGACGTGGTCGCGAAGGTCTCGCGTGGGCTCGGCGAGGCCATGGTGGGCATCAACGTCGACGAGATCCCGCAGCCCCACCGCCTGGCCGAGCGCGGCTGGTAGCCATCAGACGCTAGCGGTCAACGCAGGGCCCGGGTCAGCACCCGCGCTGCGTCCGTGAATCCGTACGCCTCCTCGCCCGGCTGGGCGGGGAGGCCGAGGCGGACCACCATCGTCCGGGTCGTCGGGTCGACCAGCAGCACCTGGCCGCCGAAGCCCAGCGCGGCGTACAGCTCCTCCGGCGCATCCGGAGCGAGCTGGCCGGTGACCGGACGCAACGGTTGCCCCTGGGCGTCCACCGGGTCGGTGGCGCCACGCAGCGCGCCCGGGCGGTTCAACCACCACAGGTGGCCGTAGGCGGCGTTGTGCTCCGTCGACGAGCGCCCCACGGCGCCGCGTACGTAGGACCTGCCGAGCAGCCGGCGGCCGTCGACCGCGCCTTCGCCGAGGTAGAGGCGGCCGAGGCGGGCCAGGTCGAGGCAGGTGGTCCGCATGCCGTAGAAGACCGCTGCGTCGTCGGCGCGGTCGGTGACGAGCTCCGAGTGGGTCATGCCGAGCGGCTCGAAGAGGCGGTCCCGCGCGAACGCCGCGACCGGCCTCCCGGTCGCCCGCTCGAGCACGGCCTCGAGCACCTGGATCGCCGCGTTGTTGTACGCCCACGCGCTGCCGGGCGGGTACTGCTGGGGCAGCGAGACGGCGTACCTCGTGCGGCTCCTGGCCGACAGCAGCCCGGTGTAGTCCGACTCGAACGACCAGAACCGGCCGCTGTCGTTGGACAGCAGGTGGCGCACCGTCACCGCCTCCGACGCCGTGCCGCGCCACTGCGGGACCCAGCGCGAGACGCGGTCGTCGAGGCGCAGGTCGCCGTCGCGCACCGCGATGCCGACCAGGGTGGCGGTCACCGACTTGGTGATCGAGAAGACCTCGCGGGGCTCGTCGCGCGCCAGGCGCCAGTTCCAGTCGCGGGCGAGCCTGCCGTGGCGGAGCACGGCGAAGCAGGTCGAGTCCAGGCGTGCCGCCTGCGCCGCTCCCCGGCGGATCGGCGCGCCGCGCAAGCCCAGCGCGGACGGCGTACGCACGGTCCACCCGTCCACGGTCCCGGCCCTGTCGGTCGCCGGGGCGGCGCCGGCCGGGGGCGTGCTCGCGGCCACGAGCGCCAGGGCGAGGGCGGCGGCGCCCATCGTGGCCGGTCGGAGGAGGGCGGCCGGTCGGAAGGACCTCATGGGCACTGAGCCTACGGTCGGTGCCCGGTCCTAGGATCGGCGTTCGTGAACCCCGTCATCGGCGTCCTCGCCCTGCAGGGCGACGTGCGCGAGCACCTCGCCGCCCTCCGCGACCTGGGCGCCGACCCCGTGTCCGTACGCCGTCCCGCCGAGCTCGCCGCGTGCGACGGCCTCGTCATCCCCGGCGGCGAGTCGACCACCATGGTCAAGCTCGCCCGGATCTTCGACCTCCTCGAGCCGCTGCGCGAGGCCGTCCGGGACGGCCTGCCGGCCTTCGGCACCTGCGCGGGCATGATCATGCTGGCCGACCGGATCGAGGACGGCGCAGCCGGGCAGGAGTCGATCGGCGGGCTGCACATCACGGTGCGGCGCAACGCGTTCGGCCGCCAGGTCGACTCCTTCGAGGAGGACCTCCACGTCGAGGGCCTGGCCGAGCCGGTGCGCGCGGTGTTCATCCGTGCGCCGTGGGTCGAGTCGGTCGAGGGCGACGTGGAGGTGCTGGCTCGGGTCGAGGACGGACCGGCCGCGGGTAGGATCGTCGCGGTCCGTCAAGGCCCCCTGATGGCGACCTCGTTCCACCCTGAGGTCGGCAGCGACCACCGGATCCACGGCATGTTCGTGGACCTGGTGCGCTCGGCCATCTGACGTACGGCCGCGAAACTGCACCAGATCTGCGACAGATAGAGGGACTCATGTCAGGCCACTCCAAGTGGGCAACGACCAAGCACAAGAAGGCCGCGATCGATGCCAAGCGCGGCAAGCTCTTCGCCAAGCTCATCAAGAACATCGAGGTCGCGGCGAAGCAGGGCGGCGGCGACCCCGCCGGCAACCCGACCCTCTACGACGCCATCCAGAAGGCCAAGAAGAGCTCGGTCCCCAACAAGAACATCGACTCGGCGGTCAAGCGTGGCTCCGGTGCCGAGTCCGGCGGCGTCGACTACCAGGGCATCTCCTACGAGGTCTACGGCCCGCAGGGCGTCGCCTTCCTCGTCGAGTGCCTCACCGACAACAAGAACCGTGCCGCGATGGAGGTCCGCACCGCCGTCACCCGCAACGGCGGCACCATGGCCGACCCCGGCTCGGTCTCGCGCCTGTTCACCCGCAAGGGCGTCATCATGGTCCCGAAGTCGCAGGACCACGACGGCACGGTGCGTGACGTCACCGAGGACGACGTCCTCGAGGCGACCCTCGACGCCGGCGCCGAGGAGGTCAGTGACCTCGACGAGGCCTTCGAGGTGCAGAGCGAGGCCACCGACGTGGTCGCCGTCCGTACGGCCCTCCAGGGCGCCGGCATCGACTACGACTCCGCCGACGTGGAGTGGGTCGCCAGCCTCGAGATCCCGGTCGACGCCGACGGCGCCGGCAAGGTCATGCGCCTCGTCGACGCCCTCGAGGACCTCGACGACGTGCAGGACGTCTTCACCAACGTCGACATCCCGGCCGACGTGATGGCCGAGCTCGAGTCCGCCGACGCCTGAGGCGGGGCCCCTCGTCACAGCGTGCACCGCGTGTCGTACGCCCTCCCGCCCCCGCGGCGGGTTAGCGTGGCGCACGAACACATGTTCGGACGGGCAGGGCTGGCGGGTCGACGGAAGGGGAGTGGCGTGCGGGTGCTCGGCATCGATCCCGGACTGACCCGTTGCGGGGTCGGCGTCGTCGACGGCACCGTCGGCCGGCCGCTGACGATGGTCGACGTCGGCGTCGTCCGCACCAGCGCCGGCCTGCCGATCGCCGAGCGACTGGTCACCATCGAGAAGGGCCTCGACGCCTGGATCGAGGAGCACCGCCCCGACGCGGTCGCGGTCGAGCGGGTCTTCGCGCGCTCCGACTCCAGCACCATCATGGGCACGGCGCAGGCCAGCGGCATCGCGCTCGTCGTCGCCGCGCGCCGCGGCCTGCCGATCGCGATGCACACGCCCAGCGAGGTCAAGGCTGCCGTCTCCGGCAACGGCCGGGCCGACAAGGCGCAGGTCGGTGCCATGGTCGTCCGCATCCTCCGCCTGACCGAGCTGCCCAGGCCCGCGGACGCCGCCGACGCGCTCGCCCTCGCCATCACCCACGTCTGGCGCGGGGGAGCCCAGGCCCGCATCGACGCGGCCGCCGCCCAGGCCGGCCCCCGCCGCACCAGCTATCCAGTGAGGACCCGATGATCGCGTTCGTCCGCGGCGAGGTCGCCGCCGTCACCCTCAACAGCGCCGTCCTCGAGGTCGGAGGTGTCGGCCTCGAGCTCATGTGCACCCCCGGCACCCTCGCCACCCTGCGCGTCGGCAGGACGGCCACGCTGCCGACGAGCATGGTCGTGCGCGAGGACAGCCTGACGATCTTCGGCTTCGTCGACGACGACGAGAAGCAGATCTTCGAGATCGCCCAGACCGCCTCCGGCGTCGGTCCCAAGGTCGCCCAGGCGATCGTCGCGGTGATGAGCCCCGACGACGTGCGTCGCGCCATCACCACCGAGGACGTCAAGGCGCTCACCCGCGTCCCCGGCATCGGCCAGAAGGGCGCCCAGCGGATCATCCTCGAGCTCAAGGACCGGGTCGGCCCGCCGGTCGGCGTCCACCACCCGGCCGCTGCCGCGACCCCGGCGGCGCCGTGGCGCGACCAGGTCCAGCAGGGCCTGATCGGTCTCGGCTGGTCGGCCAAGGAGTCGGAGAAGGCCGTCGACGCCGTCGCGCCCGAGGCGGGCGACACGCCCGACGTCGGCGCGCTGCTGCGCGCGGCCCTCCGGACGCTGAGCAAGGCCTGAGGCGGGGCCGACGATGAACTGGGACGACACCGACGAGGACACCTACGACGAGACGGAGCTCTCCGGGGCGGAGCTCAGCCACCTCCAGCGACTCACCGACGCCGAGGCCGACGGCGACGAGCGCGCGGTCGAGGCGGCCCTGCGCCCCAAGACCCTCGACGAGGTCGTCGGACAGGCACGCGTACGCGACCAGCTCGGGCTGGTCCTCGAGGCCGCCCGCCGCCGGGGCCGCGCCCCCGACCACGTGCTGCTGTCCGGTCCGCCCGGCCTCGGCAAGACCACGCTCGCGATGATCATCGCCGCCGAGATGAGCACCCCGCTGCGGCTCACGAGCGGCCCCGCGATCACCCACGCCGGCGACCTCGCCGCCATCCTCTCCGGCCTCAACGAGGGCGACGTGCTCTTCGTCGACGAGATCCACCGGATGTCTCGTCCGGCCGAGGAGATGCTCTACATGGCCATGGAGGACTTCCGGGTCGACGTGGTCATCGGCAAGGGGCCGGGCGCCACGGCGATCCCGCTCGAGATCCCACCCTTCACGCTCGTCGGCGCCACGACCCGGGCCGGCCTGCTGCCGGGCCCGCTGCGCGACCGGTTCGGGTTCACCGCCCACCTCGAGTTCTACGAGCCCCACGAGCTCGACCAGATCGTGCACCGCTCCGCTGGGCTGCTCGGGGTGCACCTGACCGCGGAGGGCTCCGGCGAGATCGCGTCGCGTTCCCGCGGCACGCCCCGCATCGCCAACCGGCTGCTGCGCCGGGTCCGCGACTACGCCCAGGTCCGCGCCGACGGGGTGCTGAGCCTGCCGGTCGCGCAGGCCGCCCTCGACCTGTTCGAGGTCGACGAGTCCGGCCTCGACCGGCTCGACCGGGCGGTGCTCGACGTGCTCTGCCGCCGCTTCGGCGGAGGGCCGGTCGGTGTGTCGACCCTGGCCGTGGCCGTCGGCGAGGAGCGCGAGACGGTCGAGGAGGTCGCCGAGCCCTTCCTCGTCCGGATGGGCATGCTCGCCCGCACCCCGCGGGGTCGGGTCGCGACGCCGGCCGCGTGGCACCACCTCGGCCTCACCCCGCCCCCGGTGCCGACCGTCGACTCCACCCTCTTCGACGACCTGTGAGGCGGGCCTGCGGGGCCGCGTAGACTCCACGCGCTCACGCACCCCACCTCCTGAGGAGACGTACGACCGTGAACGACCTTGCCGCGCTTCTGCCCCTGGTGGCCATCCTGGCCCTCTTCTGGTTCATGGTGATCCGGCCCCAGCAGCGCCGGCAGAAGGAGGTCGTCGCCCTCCAGAACAGCATCCAGGTCGGCCAGCGCGTGATGATGTCGTCCGGCGTCTTCGGCACCGTCGTATCGCTCACCGAGGACCGCGCCCGCCTCGAGATCGCCCCGGGCACCCAGATCGAGATCGCGCGCGCCGCGATCGCGAAGGTCGACGAGCCGGTCGACCAGGCCGGGGTGGACGAGCGCGACGAGCGCGGCGATGCCTGACCGGCGCACGGCCCAGGAGGCGTTGACGCGCCTCACCGTCGACGTCCCGGACTGGCCCGAGAAGGGCGTGACCTTCAAGGACATCACGCCCGTCCTCGCCGACCACCACGCGTTCTCCGCGATCATCACGGCGCTGGCGGCGGCCGGGCGTGACGACCACGGCAACGTCGTGGTCGACAAGGTCGTCGGCATGGAGGCCCGCGGCTTCATCCTGGCCGCGCCCGTGGCCCTCGCGCTCGGCATCGGGTTCGTCCCCGTCCGCAAGGCCGGCAAGCTCCCGCGGGAGTCCCACGCGGTGTCCTACTCCCTGGAGTACGGCGAGGCCACGCTCGAGGTGCACCGCGACGGGATCGCCCCGGGCGAGCGCGTGCTGATGGTCGACGACGTGCTCGCCACCGGCGGCACCGTGGACGCGACCCGGCGTCTCATCGAGGCCTGCGGCGGCGTCGCCACCGGCGCCTCGGTGCTGATGGAGCTGTCGTTCCTCGAGCCGCGCACCGTCACCCGCGACCTCCCGGTCGCGACACTGCTCACGATCTGAGCCGGCCCGACGAGATCCCGTTCGGCGGCGACGTCCGGCAGCGCCCGGGCCGTCACTAGACTGCTCCCATGGCAGAGGACACGGTGCCCGCGCAGGAGCCCAAGGTGGCGCCCCTGACCGCGCGCGGCATGCGTGCGCGCCTCGCCCGCGTCGGTACGCGCCCCCCGTCGTCCAACCCGGTGCTGGAGCCGCTGTTCCGCGCGGTCCGCGCCAACCACCCGAAGGCCGACCTGGCGCTGCTCGAGCGGGCGTACGCCGTGGCCGACAAGTGGCACACGGGTCAGATGCGCAAGAGCGGCGACCCCTACATCACCCACCCGCTCGCGGTGACCACGATCCTCGCCGACATCGGCATGACCGAGCCGACGCTGGTCGCGGCGCTGCTGCACGACACGGTCGAGGACACCCCCTACACCCTCGACGCCCTCCGCGCCGACTTCGGCGACGAGGTCGCGCTGCTCGTCGACGGCGTCACCAAGCTCGACAAGGTCCAGTACGGCGACTCGGCGCAGGCCGAGACCATCCGCAAGATGATCGTCGCGATGTCGCGCGACATCCGGGTGCTGGTCATCAAGCTCGCCGACCGCCTCCACAACATGCGTACGCTCCGCTACGTCCCCGCCGCCTCGCAGGAGCGGTCGTCGCGCGAGACGCTCGACATCTACGCCCCGCTGGCCCACCGGCTCGGCATGAACACCCTCAAGTGGGAGCTGGAGGACCTCGCCTTCGCGACCCTCCACCCCAAGATCTACGACGAGATCGTCCGGATGGTCGCCGAACGGGCCCCGTCGCGCGACCAGTTCCTCGCCGAGGTCGTCGTCGAGATCGAGCAGGACCTCAAGGCGGCGCGGATCAACGCCAAGGTCACCGGGCGACCCAAGCACTACTACTCGATCTACCAGAAGATGATCGTCGGCGGTCGCGACTTCTCCGACATCTACGACCTGGTCGGCATCCGCATCCTCGTCGACGAGGACCGTGACTGCTACAGCGCGCTCGGCGTGATCCACTCCCGCTGGAACCCGGTCCTGGGCCGGTTCAAGGACTACGTCGCGATGCCGAAGTTCAACATGTACCAGTCGCTGCACACGACGGTCATCGGCCCGCAGGGCAAGCCGGTCGAGGTGCAGATCCGCACGTTCGCCCAGCACCGGCGCGCCGAGTACGGCGTGGCCGCCCACTGGAAGTACAAGGAGAACAGCAAGGCCGGCGTCGACACCGACCGCCTCGGCGACAAGGACGACCTCACCTGGCTGCGCCAGCTCCTCGACTGGCAGAGCGAGGTGGAGGACCCGGGCGAGTTCCTGGAGTCCCTGCGCT
The DNA here is from genome assembly GCF_004785795.1 of Nocardioides eburneiflavus. Taxonomy (NCBI): domain Bacteria; kingdom Bacillati; phylum Actinomycetota; class Actinomycetes; order Propionibacteriales; family Nocardioidaceae; genus Nocardioides; species Nocardioides eburneiflavus. The sequence goes on along the minus strand of NZ_SRRO01000001.1, from coordinate 4,313,503 downwards.
TCGAGATGAACCAGCAGCAGGTCTACGTCTTCACCCCGCGCGGTGACGTCATCCCCCTGCCGAGCGGTGCGACCCCGGTCGACTTCGCCTACGCCGTGCACACCGAGGTCGGGCACCACACCATCGGCTCGCGGGTCAACGGCCGCCTCGTCCCGCTGGAGTCCACTCTCGACAACGGCGACGTCGTCGAGGTCTTCACCTCCAAGTCGCCGACCTCGGGGCCCTCGCGTGACTGGCTCAACTTCGTCCAGTCGCCGCGCGCCCGCTCCAAGATCCGCCAGTGGTTCACCAAGGAGCGGCGCGAGGAGGCCATCGAACGCGGCAAGGACCAGATCGCCAAGCTCATGCGCAAGGAGGGCCTGCCCCTCACCCGCTTGATGACGCACGACATCCTCGCGCTGGTGGCCGAGCACTTCCACCACGCCGACGTGTCGGCGCTCTACGCCGCGGTCGGGGAGGGCAACCTCAGCGCGCAGGCGGTCGTACGCCGCGTCATCGACCTGCACGGCGGAGACGATGGTGCCCAGGAGGACCTCTCCGAGGGCGTCACGATCACGGGTCGCTCGCGCACGGCCACCAAGCGTGGCCCGACGGACTCGGGCGTCATCGTCAAGGGGGTCGACGACCTCTGGGTCAAGCTCGCCAAGTGCTGCACCCCCGTGCCGCCCGACCCGATCCTGGGCTTCGTCACCAAGGGCGGGGGAGTGTCGGTGCACCGCAAGGACTGCACCAACGCCTCCAGCCTGCTGGGCCAGCCCGAGCGGGTCCTCGAGGTCGAGTGGGCGCCGACGTCGCAGTCGACCTTCCTGGTCAACATCCAGGTCGAGGCGCTCGACCGGGCCCGCCTGCTGTCCGACATCACGATGGCGCTCTCCGACGCCCACGTGAACATCCTCAGCGCCACCCTCTCCACCACCCGCGACCGGGTGGCGAAGAGCCGGTTCTCCTTCGAGATGGCCGACGCCGCCCACCTCGACGGCGTGCTGCGTGCCGTACGCGCGGTGCCGGGCGTGTTCGACGCCTACCGGGTGACGTCCTGACCGACGCGCCGAGTCGGCTCGTCCTGACGTGCCCAGGGGCGCGAGTCGGCCCGTCCTGACGCCAGAACGTGGCCGAGGTGGCTCGTCATGACACGGCGACTCGACGCAGGCAGAGCGCCAGGATGCGCCGACTCGGCGGCCGGGACGCGCCAGGATGCGCCGACTCGGCGTTTGGGTCAGCCGAAGTCGGCCGCCGCCTTGCGGGCCATGTCGAGGAAGGCCTGCTTGTTGGCGAGCTCGGCCTCGAGGTCCTTCACGCGCCGGTCGTCGCCCGCTGCGCTCGCCTTGTCGAGCCTGGCCTGCGTCTCGGCGATGCCGGCCTCCAGCTTGCCGATCATGTCGTCGGCGCGCGCGGACTTCTCCGGGTCGCTCCTGCTCCACTGCTCGTCCTCGACCGCGCGGATGGCCTGCTCGACCTTCCGCATCCGGCCCTCGAGCTCCTTCATCCGGTCGCGGGGGACCTTGCCGGCGGCGTCCCACCGGTCGGCGAGGTCGCGGAAGGCCTTCTTCGCGGCCTCGAGGTCGGTGACGGGAAGGAGGGCCTCGGCCTCGACGAGGATCGCGTCCTTGACCTCGGCGTTTGCGGCGAACTCCTGGTCGAGCGCGGCGTTGGCTGCGTCCCGGGCACCGAAGAAGGTGTCCTGCGCGCCCCGGAAGCGCTGCCAGAGCTGGTCGTCGACCTCGCGCGGGGCAGGGCCGGCGGCCTTCCACTCACGCATCAGGTCGCGGTACTTGCCCGCGGTCGGACCCCACTCGGTCGAGGTGGACAGCGCCTCGGCCTCCTTGGCGAGCCGCTCCTTGACCACGCGCGCGGAGTCGCGGCGCTCATGCTCCTCGGCGAAGTGCGCCTTGCGGTGGCGGGTGTAGGTCGTGCGGGCGGTGGAGAAGCGGCGCCACAGGGCGTCGTCGGTGGCCCGGTCGAGCCGGGGCAGCTCCTTCCACGTGGCGAGCAGGTCGCGCAGGCGGTTGGCGCCGTTGCGCCAGTCGGTGCTCTCGGCGAGGCGCTCGGCCTCGGCGACCAGCTTCTCCTTCGCGGCCTTCGACTCGGCCGTCTTCTGCGCGCGCTCCTCCTTGCGGGCCGAGCGCTGCACCGCGATGACCGGGGCCAGCGCGTCGAGCCGCGCGGCGAGGGAGACGAGGTCGCCGACGGCGTGGGCGTCCACGACCTGCTCGCGCAGCGCCTTCACCGACGAGGTCGCCTCCTCCGGGGCCAGCCGTCCCGAGGCGACGCGCTGCTCGAGCAGGTGGACCTTGCCCTCGAGCTCCTCGAAGCGCTTGGTGAAGAACTCCAGGGCCTCGTCCGGCGTACCGGCCTCGTAGGACCCGACGGACCGCTCCCCGTCGGCGGTGCGGACGTAGACGGTGCCGTCCTCGGCAACCCGACCCCAGGCCGTGCCGGCCCGGGTCGCGTCGTCTGGGGACTGCTTGTCGGCGCTCATGGTCGCCCATCGTAGTCATGGCCCCGAGTGCCGTCGGTAGGCTTCCCACCGACAAGCGACGGCTGGCCGGACGGCCAGGCGACCAGTGGACGACAAGCAAGGACTGACGCCCGTGTTCATCGCCGGCTTCCCCGCCGGGCCCTGGGGGACCAACTGCTACGTCGTGGCGACGGGTCCCGGGGCCGAGTGCGTGGTCATCGACCCGGGCAAGGACTCCGCAGCAGGTGTCGACCAGGTGGTGCGCGAGCACCGGCTCAAGCCGGTCAGCGTGCTGGTGACCCACGGCCACGTCGACCACATGTGGTGCGTCGCGCCGGTCGCCGGGACCTACGACGCGACGGCGTGGATCCACCCCGCCGACCGCCACCTGCTCTCCGACCCGATGGCCGGGATGAGCCGCGAGACGACCCAGATGCTGCTCGGGGGCGACTACTCGTGGGCCGAGCCCGACGACGTACGAGAGCTGTACGACCTCGCCGAGCTCGAGCTGGCCGGCCTCCGGTTCGTCGTCGACCACACGCCGGGCCACACCGAGGGCTCGGTGACCTTCCGGTCTCCGTACCCGTCGACGGGCCCAGGGCACGCGGCTGACGTCTCCGAGGTGATGTTCTCCGGCGACCTGCTCTTCGCGGGCTCCATCGGACGCACCGACCTCCCCGGCGGCGACCACGCCACGATGCTGCGCAGCCTCGCCGACAAGGTGCTGCCGCTGGCCGACGACGTCGTCGTGCTGCCCGGTCACGGCGAGCAGACCTCCATCGGGCGCGAGCGCGCCACCAACCCGTTCCTCCAAGACCTCCGCCAGGACCACTGATGAGCAAGATCAGCCCGCTGAGCGGGTTCCCCGAGCTGCTGCCTGCCCAGCGCGCCGTCGAGCGCGAGGTCATCGCGTCCGTGTCGCGCACCTTCGAGCTGCACGGCTTCGCCAACATCGAGACCCGTGTCGTCGAGCCGATCGAGCGGCTGGCCAAGGGCGGGGAGGTGGACAAGGAGATCTACGTCCTCCAGCGCATCGCCGCCGAGCCCGACACCAAGGCGGAGCTCGGCCTCCACTTCGACCTGACGGTGCCCTTCGCCCGCTACGTCCTCGAGCACGCCGGGCACCTCGAGTTCCCGTTCCGCCGGTTCCAGGTGCAGCCCGCGTGGCGGGGCGAGCGGCCGCAGGAGGGGCGCTACCGCCAGTTCACCCAGGCCGACGTGGACATCGTCGGCCGCGACGAGCTGCCGTTCCACCACGACGTCGAGGTCATGTCGGTGATGGTCGACGCGCTCGGCCGGCTGCCGATCCCGCGCGTGTCGTTCCAGTTCAACAACCGCAAGCTCATCCAGGGCTTCTACCGGGGCCTCGGCATCGACGACGTCACCGACGCCATCCGGGTCATCGACAAGCTCGACAAGCTCCCGGCCGAGGAGGTCGCGGCGATGCTCGTGGAGCGCGTCGGCACGACGCCGGAGCAGGCGCAGCGCTGCCTGGAGCTGGCGACGATCCGGGTCGAGGACACCTCGTTCGTCGAGCAGGTCCGCGCGCTCGGCGTCACCGACGAGCTGCTCGACCAGGGCCTCGATGAGCTCGCGGCCGTCGTCGACGGTTGTCGCGCCGTGGCCGGCGACCGGGTCGGCGTCGAGGCCAACCTCCGCATCGCCCGCGGCCTCGACTACTACACCGGCACCGTCGTCGAGATCTTCATGGAGGGCTACGAGCGCCTGAAGTCCGTCGGCGGGGGAGGGCGCTACGACGCGCTCGCCAGCGACGGGCGTACGACGTACCCCGGCGTCGGCGTGTCGTTCGGCGTCTCCCGCACGCTCATCCCGCTCATCGCCGACGGCGTGCTCGAGGGCAGCCGCCCCGTGCCGAGCGCCGTGCTCGTCGCGCTCAACACCGAGGACGACCGCGCTGCCAGCACGGGAGTCGCCGCAGCGCTGCGCTCGCGCGACATCGCCTGCGAGGTCGCGCCGACCCCGGCGAAGTTCGGCAAGCAGATCCGCTTCGCGGAGCGTCGTGGCATCCCGTACGTCTGGTTCGTCCAGCCGGCCGACGACGGGGGAGTGACCCACCAGGTCAAGGACATCCGCACCGGCGAGCAGGTCGAGGCCGATCCCTCGGCCTGGACGCCACCCAAGGCCGATCAGCGGCCCACGATCGTCAGCACCGCCGGTTTCGAGGCTCCCCTGACGAGCGGACACAGCGCTCGCACCTCAACCACCGAATCAACTCCGAGGAGATCCAGTGATCCGCACCCATGACGCCGGCGCCCTGACGCTGCCTGCGCACGTCGGCCAGACCGTCACGCTCGCCGGATGGGTGGCGAGGCGGCGCGACCACGGCGGGGTGGCGTTCATCGACCTGCGCGACGCATCGGGTGTCGTGCAGGTCGTGATCCGGGACCCGGAGGTGGCGCACCCGCTCCGCAGCGAGTTCTGCCTGAAGGTGACGGGCGAGGTGGTCGAGCGCAGCGAGGGCAACGTCAACCCGCAGCTCCCGACCGGGCACTACGAGGTCGTCGCCACCGAGGTCGAGGTCCTCTCCACGTCCGACCCGCTGCCGTTCCCGATCGACGACGCGTCCGGGCACAAGGGCGGCGAGGTCGGCGAGGAGGCGCGCCTCAAGCACCGCTACCTCGACCTGCGCCGCACCGGCCCCAACGCGGCCCTGCGCCTGAGGAGCAAGATCAACAAGGCCGCACGCGACGTGCTCGACGCGCGCGACTTCGTCGAGGTCGAGACCCCGACGCTCACCCGGTCGACGCCCGAGGGCGCCCGTGACTTCCTCGTGCCGGCGCGTCTCGCGCCCGGCAGCTGGTACGCCCTGCCCCAGAGCCCGCAGCTGTTCAAGCAGCTGCTGATGGTCGGCGGCATGGAGCGCTACTACCAGATCGCGCGCTGCTACCGCGACGAGGACTTCCGCGCCGACCGCCAGCCCGAGTTCACCCAGCTCGACATCGAGATGAGCTTCGTGGACCAGGAGGACGTCATCGAGCTGATGGAGGACGTGCTCGAGGCGATGTGGGCCCAGGCCGGCCACGCCATCGAGCGCCCGCTGCCGCGGATGACGTACGCCGAGGCGATGGCGCGCTTCGGCTCGGACAAGCCCGACCTCCGGATGGGCCTCGAGCTCGTGGAGTGCACCGACTACTTCGCGGACACGCCCTTCCGGGTCTTCCAGGCCGACTACGTCGGCGCCGTCGTCATGCCGGGCGGCGGCAGCCAGCCGCGCCGCCAGTTCGACGCGTGGCAGGACTGGGCCAAGCAGCGCGGCGCGAAGGGCCTGGCGTACGTCACCATCGCCGACGACGGCGCGCTCGGGGGACCGGTCGCCAAGAACCTCACCGACGCGGAGCGCGCAGGCCTCGCCGCCCACGTCGGCGCCCAGCCCGGCGACTGCGTCTTCTTCGCCGCGGGCCCGGTCAAGAGCAGCCGTGCGCTCCTCGGCGCCGCCCGGCTCGAGATCGGCCGCCGGCTCGACCTGCTCGACGACTCGACCTTCGCCTTCACCTGGGTCGTGGACGCACCGCTGTTCGAGCCGAGCTCCGACGCGGTCGCGAGCGGCGACGTGGCGGTCGGCGCCGGCGCCTGGACCGCGGTGCACCACGCCTTCACCAGCCCGAAGCCGGAGTTCGTCGACACGTTCGACACCGACCCCGGCAGCGCCCTGGCGTACGCCTACGACATCGTCTGCAACGGCAACGAGCTCGGCGGCGGGTCCATCCGTATCCACCGCGGCGACATTCAGAAGCGCGTCTTCTCGGTGATGGGGCTGAGCGCCGACGAGGCACAGGAGAAGTTCGGCTTCCTGCTCGACGCCTTCAAGTTCGGCGCGCCCCCGCACGGCGGCATCGCCGTGGGCATGGACCGCATCGTCGCGCTGCTCGCCGGCACCGACTCGATCCGCGACGTGATCGCCTTCCCGAAGTCCGGAGGCGGCTACGACCCGCTGACCGCGGCCCCTGCCCCCATCACCGCGGAGCAGCGAAAGGAAGCCGGTGTCGACGCCCAGCCCGTGAAGGACGTCCCGCCCACGGAGTGATCTCCCGCACGTTTGCCGGGACTTCGGGGCCACCACGAGGTCAAGGCGTCGTAACGGGATCGTTACCCGTCGGTGATCATCAACGCGGCGCAGGTCACATAGAGTCCCGTCTCGGCGCAGCACCCGGGGGATCCCCGATCTGTGCCTTGACAGTCCCGAAAAAGATGGGGAGAGCATGTCGGCAGAGACCGCAGGGCCGGAGACGCTGGGCTCGTTGAGCGACGAGCCGGAGCACCAGGATCCCAACAGCCAGAAGGCCAAGGAGATCTCCGGCAAGTCGCCGATGCGGATCGCGCTGGGCCGTCTGGCCAAGGACAAGATCGCCGTCGTCTGCGCCGTGGTCGTGCTGTTCTTCGTCATCTGCGCGGTCTTCGCCGGCACGATCAGCAACATCTTCGGCGTGAGCCTGGAGACCCCGCTGGCCTCCGAGCGCGTCGACGGCCTCAACAACGGTCTGCCGAAGCCCGAGATGGGTCCGCCCACCGGTCCGTTCACGTGGGACCACCCGATGGGTGTCGCGCCCCGCACCGGTGAGGACAACCTGGCCTACTGGCTCCACGGGTGCCGGATCTCCCTGATGATCGCCTTCGTCGCGACCATGATCGCCAGCACCGTCGGCGTGATCGTCGGCCTGCTGGCCGGCTTCCTGGGCGGCGCGGTCGACAAGGTCCTGTCGTTCTTCATCGACATGTTCCTGACGATCCCGTTCCTCCTCGCGGCCCTCACGCTCGCGCCGATCCTCAACGACCGCTTCAACACCTCCGCGAACTACGGCACGATCCAGAAGTTCAGCCTCGTCATGGTGCTGGCGTTCTTCGGCTGGATGGGCACGGCCCGCCTGATCCGCGGCGAGGTCCTCGCGCTCCGCGAGCGCGAGTTCGTCCAGGCGGCCCGGGTGATGGGCATGCCGACCTCCCGCGTCCTGTTCAAGGAGCTGCTGCCCAACCTCGCGGCTCCGATCATCATCAGCGTCTCGCTGATGCTGCCGGCCTTCGTCGCGCTCGAGGCCGGCCTCGCCTACCTCGGCATCGGTGTCACCGACGGTGTGTCGTGGGGCCAGACGATCTTCAAGGCCGCGACCCCGACCTACTTCCGCGAGTACCCGCAGTACCTGTGGCAGCCGCTGCTCGGCATCGTCGCGCTGGTGCTGTCCCTCAACCTGCTGGGCGACGCCGTGCGCGACGCCCTCGACCCCAAGACCCGCCGCTGAGCCACGCCAGGCCCATCGCACGCGACCCGCGGGTCCCACGCACGTCGCCGGAGACGCCGTCCTCGGTGAGAACAAGAAAGAAAGGCTGGACAGCATGAAGCGGAACAAGCCGCTCGCACTCGTTGCTGGTGCCGCCCTCCTGACGCTCGCTGCCTGTGGCGGCGGATCGTCGGAGGATGGCGGTTCCAACGGCTCGGGTTCGGACCGAGAGTTCGGCGACCAGGAGGGGGGCACCAAGGACGCAGAGCGTCAGGGCCCCGCTGCTGACGTCGAGGGCGCCACCCCGGGCGGGACCATCACGGTCTACCTCCCCGGTGACCCCGGTCCCGACTCGCTCGACCCCACCGGTGGATGGTCGGTCACGGGCAACTCCATCCAGCAGGCGCTCACGAGCCGCTCGCTGACCCAGTACGTCCGTGACGAGGAGGGTCAGCCCGTGCTGGTCCCCGACCTCGCCACCGACCTCGGCACCCCCAACGAGGACTTCACGGAGTGGACCTTCACCATCCGTGAGGACGCCACGTGGGAGGACGGCAAGCCCGTCACCGCCGAAGAGGTCGCGTTCGGCATCTGCCGCTCGCTCGACTCCGAGGCGTTCCCGTCCGGTCCCGGCACCGAGTACTCCAAGCACTACTTCGCTGGTGCCGAGGAGTACGAAGGCCCCTACACCGGCAAGGACCCCAAGTGCGAGGCCTGGGACGGCATCTCCGTCGACGGCCAGGACATCACCATCTCGATGTCCGTCCCGTTCCCGGACATGGACTACTGGGGCGCCTTCATGGCGATGGGCCCGGCTCCGCTCGGCAACGCCTCCAAGCCGCCGAACTACGGCAACAAGCCGCTCTCCAACGGCCCCTACAAGGTCGAGAGCTACAAGCCCAACGAGGAGCTCGTCCTCGTGAAGAACGACCAGTGGGCCGCTGAGTCCGACCCGGGTCGTCACCAGTACGCCGACGAGTTCGTCTTCAAGTTCAACCAGGACCAGGCCAAGGTCGACGAGATCATGCTGTCGGACAACGCCGACAGCCAGACCGCCGTCTCCACCAGCCTCGGCTCCGACAAGTACAACGACGCGAACAGCCAGCTCGGCGACCGCCTCGTGCAGCAGACGTCGCAGTGTGTGTCCACGCTGACGCCTGACTACACCAAGATCACCGAGATCGAGGTCCGCAAGGCCCTGGCCTACGCCTACCCCTACGAGGACGTCTGGATCGCCGGCGGCGAGGTTCCCGGTGTGACCCGCGTCCCCGCGAACTCGATCATGCCCCCCGGCATGGCCGGCAAGAAGGACTTCCAGGTCGACGGTGAGCAGATCACCTACGACCCGGAGAAGGCCAAGGAGCTGCTCGCCGAGGCCGGTTACGGTGACGAGCCCTACGAGATCACCATGGTCTACTACGAGGTCGACCCGCTGGCCGTCGCCACCCAGGACCAGATCACCAAGGGCTTCGAGGCCTCCGGCTTCAAGGTCACCGCGATCCCGGTCCAGGACTCGCCGTACAACATCTGGCTCGACCCCGACAACAAGGTCAACAAGAAGCTGAACCTCCGTGGCGTCAACTGGTGCTCGGACTGGCCGGCCGGCTCGACCATGCTCCCGCCGCTGCTGAAGGGCGAGGCCGTCTACAACACCGCGTTCTTCGACGAGCCGTCGATCAACGAGGAGATGGACGCCATCAACGAGCTCCCGCTCGAGGACCAGGCCGCTGCCTGGGGCGACCTGGACGAGAAGATCATGACCGAGTACTTCCCGATCATCCCGACCGCGTTCCGCAACGACCTGTTCGCCTTCGGCACCAAGATCGGCAACCCGACGGGCGATGGCTCGATCGGTGCGCCGAACTACAAGGACCTGTACGTGATGCAGTGATCCTGGTCGCCCACCGGGCTCGGGCCCGGAGCACCACGTAGTACCCCAGTAGCACGACACTGACGGGTGGGGGCTCCCGAACAACGGGAGCCCCCACTCGGCAGCCCGGACCCAGTAGGCTTCCTGCCTCGGAGGTCCGACTCATCCACCATCCCCGGAGAGTGACCAGCGATGTTTGCCTATGTCGTGAAGCGCCTGATCTCGGGAGTCCTCGTCGTGGCCCTGGTCTCGATGGCGATCTTCCTGCTGTTCTGGTACGGACCGTCGAGCCCTGCGCAACCGATCTGCGACCGCGAGACCAGCAACAGGTGCACCCCCGCGCGACTCGAGGTCTACGAGCGGACGCTCGGCTACGACAACCCCGTCTACGTGGAGTACGGGAAGTTCGTCGAGGGCGTCTTCAGCGGCCGCAAGATCATGATCGCCTCCAGCGAGTACGAGTGCGCCGCGCCGTGCCTCGGCGTCAGCTTCCGCACCAAGCAGCCGGTCAAGGAGGAGCTGGTCTCGCGCATTCCCGCGACCTTCTCCGTGGCCATCGGCGGTGCCTTCCTCTACCTCCTCTTCGGCATCCCCATCGGCGTCGCCGCCGCGAGACGGCGCGGCACCGTGGCCGACAAGGCCCTGGTCTCGAGCTTCCTGTTCATCAGCTCGATCCCCTACTACCTCTTCGCCCTGCTGACCTGGCTCTACCTGACGATCACCTTCGAGGTGCCGCTGTTCAGCGACACCGGCTACTTCTCGATAGGCGAGAACGGTCCGTTCAAGTGGTTCAGCGGGTTGTTCCTCGCCTGGGTGGCGCTCGGCATCTTCGGCTGCACCCAGTACACGCGTTTCACGCGCGGAGCGATGGTCGAGGCGCTGAGCGAGGACTACATCCGCACCGCCAAGGCCAAGGGCCTGCCCGCGCGGACCATCGTCTACAAGCACGGCCTGCGTGCGGCCTTGGTGCCGGTCGTGACGATCTTCGGCATCGACTTCGGCACCCTGCTCGCCGGCACGATCTTCACTGAGCGGATCTTCGAGATCCAGGGCATCGGCTGGTGGGCGCTCGAGGCCGTCCAGGGTCGTGACCTTCCCGTCGTGCAGGCGACCGCGCTGTTCAGCGCCGTCATCCTGATCATCTCCAACCTGCTCGTCGACGTTGTCTACAGCGTCCTCGACCCGAGGGTGAGGCTTTCGTGACCAGCGTTCCCATGACCCAGTCGAGTGCCGCCGCGGCGGCCGCCGAGACCGACGGTCCCTTCCTCCAGGTCGAGGACCTCAAGGTCACCTTCCCGACCGAGGACGGCCCGGTCACCGCGGTGCAGGGCCTGTCCTACTCGGTCGAGAAGGGCAAGACGCTCGGCATCGTCGGCGAGTCCGGCTCCGGCAAGTCCGTGTCGAGCATGGCCGTGATGGGCCTGCACGACGCCAAGTCGGCGCAGATCTCCGGCTCCATCCGCGTGGGTGGCACCGAGGTCGTCGGGTTGAGCGAGTCGCGGATGCGCGGCCTGCGCGGCAACGCGATGGCGATGATCTTCCAGGACGCCCTCGCCGCGCTCCACCCGTTCTACAAGATCGGCGCGCAGCTCGAGGAGGCCTACCTCGTGCACCACTCGAGCGCGTCCAAGCGCGACGCCCGCCGCAAGGCGATCGAGATGCTGGACCGCGTCGGCATCCCGCAGCCGGACCGGCGCGTGGACGACTTCCCGCACCAGTTCTCCGGCGGCATGCGCCAGCGCGCGATGATCGCGATGGGCCTCATCAACGACCCGTCGCTGCTGATCGCCGACGAGCCGACCACGGCGCTCGACGTGACCGTGCAGGCGCAGATCCTCGACCTGCTCCAGGACCTCCAGCGCGAGTTCAACTCCGCGGTCATCATCATCACCCACGACCTCGGCGTCATCGCCGAGATGGCCGACGACGTCCTCGTGATGTACGCCGGGCGATGCGTCGAGTTCGGCACCACCAAGCAGATCCTCACCACGCCCGAGATGCCCTACACGTGGGGCCTGCTGTCCAGCGTCCCCGACGTGTCGTCCTCGACCGACGCCCGGCTGATCCCCATTCCCGGCAACCCGCCCAGCCTGCTGCGGCCGCCGCCGGGATGTTCCTTCCACCCGCGCTGCGTGCACGCCGACAAGGTCCCCGGTGACCTGTGCAGCACCCAGCTCCCCGAGCTGCTGCCGGCCAGCTCGGGCACGGCCCATCTCAAGCGCTGTCACCTCGCGGACCCGGTCGGGGTCTACCAGTCCGAGGTGCTGCCCGAGATCGCCCCCGAGCTCCTCGAGGAGACCCGATGACCCAGGACCCCAACGCCCGAGCCGAGGTCGAGCCGACCGACGTCGGGGCCAACGCCGCCGAGACCGGCGACCGCCAGCTCGGTGGTGGCCGAGACGTCGTCACCGACCACGAGGTCCAGGTCGACGCGCTCGACTTCGCGAGCGTCGCCGAGATGGGCCACACCGCGTCCGAGCTCGACCCCGACGCTCCCGCGGTGCTCACCGTCGACAACCTCAAGATGTACTTCCCGGTGAAGTCGTCGGGCATCGTGCGCCGGACCATCGGGCACGTCCAGGCCGTGGACGGCATCTCGTTCGAGGTGCCGCAAGGAGGGTCGATCGGCCTGGTCGGCGAGTCCGGTTGCGGCAAGTCGACCACCGGCCGCCTGATCACCCGGCTCTACAAGCCGACCGGCGGCTCGATGATGTTCGACGGCAAGGACCTGGCCAAGCTCTCCAACAAGGAGATGAAGCCGCTGCGCCGCGACGTCCAGATGATCTTCCAGGACCCCTACACCTCGCTCAACCCGCGCCACACGGTCGGCACGATCGTCGGTGCGCCGCTCGAGGTGCACGACGTGGTCCCGAAGAACAAGGTGCTCCCGCGCGTCCAGGAGCTGCTGGAGGTCGTCGGTCTCAACCCCGAGCACTACAACCGCTACCCCAACGAGTTCTCCGGCGGCCAGCGCCAGCGCATCGGCATCGCCCGGGCGCTGACGCTCAACCCCAAGCTGCTCGTGGCGGACGAGCCGGTCTCCGCGCTCGACGTGTCGATCCAGGCCCAGGTCATCAACCTGCTGCAGGACATCCAGTCCGAGTTCGACGTGGCGTTCCTCTTCATCGCCCACGACCTCGCCATCGTGCGCCACTTCTGCCCCGAGATCGCCGTGATGTACCTCGGCAAGATCGTGGAGATCGGCGACCGCGAGACGATCTACGGCAAGCCCCACCACCCCTACACCCAGGCGCTGCTCTCCGCGGTGCCCGACGTGAAGCAGGCGGCTGTCGGTGGTCGCCGCGAGCGCATCCGTCTCGAGGGCGACGTGCCGAGCCCGATCAACCCGCCGTCCGGCTGCCGGTTCCGCACGCGTTGCCAGTTCGCCCAGGAGATCTGCGCCAAGGTCGAGCCGCCGCTGCTGCAGATCGGCAAGCGCCACAAGGTCGCGTGCCACTTCGCCGGTGAGCTGGGTGCCCACCCCGCCACGCCGGTGACGACCGACCTGCTGGGCGTCGATGACCAGGGCAGCCCGGTCCCCGGGGCCGTGCCGAGCAACACGCAGCTCACGATCCCCGGCTACGAGAAGACCTGGTACGACCTCAAGACCAAGCAGACCACCGGGGTCTGATGAGGACCCCCGACGACGTCGGGGGATACTCACCGACGTGGACGGCTTGTTCGAGATCGAGGGCGCGGGGCAATCCGCGCCCTCCTCGTCGATGGGCGCAGCCATGCCCGGGGCCGGGTCGCTGGGCGCCAACACCCACGCGTCGGCACCGCTTGCCGTACGGATGCGTCCGCGCACGATCGACGAGCTCGTGGGCCAGCAGCAGCTGCGGGCGGCCGGGTCGCCCCTGCGCCGCCTCATCGAGGGCGACCAGTCGATGTCGCTGCTGCTCTGGGGCCCGCCGGGCACCGGCAAGACCACGATCGCGGCCATCGTCAGCCAGCAGACCCGTCGTCGGTTCGTGGAGGTCTCGGCGGTCGCGGCGGGGGTCAAGGAGGTCCGTGCGGCCATCGACGGGGCGCGTGCCGAGCTGGCCCGGGGCGGGCAGGAGACCGTCCTGTTCGTCGACGAGGTGCACCGCTTCACCAAGGCGCAGCAGGACGCCCTGCTGCCGGGCGTGGAGAACCGCTGGGTGACCCTGATCGCCGCCACGACCGAGAACCCGTTCTTCTCGGTCATCAGCCCGCTGCTGTCGCGCAGCCTGCTGCTGCGACTCCAGTCGTTGACCGACGACGACGTGGCCGAGGTCATCGATCAGGCGCTCGCCGACGAACGCGGCCTGGCCGGGTCGACGCTGCTCGACGACGACGCCCGCCACCACCTCGTACGGCTCGCGGGCGGCGACGCACGGCGCGCGCTGACCTACCTCGAGGCGGCCGCCGGGGCTGCTGCCAGCAACGGCCTCGACGCGATCGACCTCGCCACCGCCGAGACCGCGGTCGACCAGGCGGCCGTGCGCTACGACCGTCAGGGCGACCAGCACTACGACGTGATCTCCGCCTTCATCAAGTCGATCCGCGGCTCGGACCCCGACGCGGCGCTGCACTACCTCGCCCGCATGATCGAGGCGGGGGAGGACCCGCGCTTCATCGCGCGACGGCTCGTCGTGCACGCCAGCGAGGACGTCGGACTCGCCGACCCGACGGCCCTCCAGGCGGCGGTCGCCGCAGCCCAGGCCGTGCAGCTGATCGGGATGCCCGAGGCCCGCATCAACCTGGCGCAGGCCACGATCCACCTCGCGGTCGCGCCGAAGTCCAACGCGGTCATCACCGCCATCGACGCGGCGATCTCCGACGTCAGGGCCGGCAGGATCGGGCAGGTGCCCGCCCACCTGCGCGACGCCCACTACGGGGGCGCGAAGGACCTGGGCCACGGCAAGGGCTACGCCTATCCGCACGACGAGCCGTTCGGCGTCGCCGAGCAGCAGTACCTCCCCGACGTGCTCGCGGACGCGACCTACTACCGTCCGACGGCGCTCGGTGCGGAGGCCGGGGTCAAGGACCGCTGGGAGCGGGTCCGGCGGATCGTCCGGGGACACGGGGAGCGCTGAGAGCATGAGGGGGACTCGTCCGCTGGTCGTCGCGACCGGAGCGGCGCTGCTGCTCGCCGCCTGCAGCGGCCAGCACACCGAGCGGGGCTGGGACTCGCCCCGCCCCGGGGCGTACGCGCAGCCGCCCGGCGTGTCGAAGGACCCGATGCGCCGCGGTCCCGCCCCCGCGGTGGCGGGCGCCACCCCCGGCGGGACGATCACAGTGTTCCTCCCCGGCGCACCCGGTCCGGACACGCTCGACCCCACCGGCGGCTGGTCGGTCACGGGCAACGCCATCCAGCAGGCGCTGGTCAGCCGTTCGCTGACCCAGTACGCCCGCGGCGACGACGGGCGACCCGTGCTGGTGCCCGACCTGGCGACCGACCTGGGGCGCCCCAACGACGACTTCACCGAGTGGACCTTCACGATCCGTGACGACGCGACGTGGGAGGACGGCGCACCCGTCACGGCCGAGGAGGTGGCCTTCGGCATCTGCCGCTCGCTCGACTCCGGCGCGTTCCCGTCGGGGCCCGGCACCGAGTACTCCACGCACTACTTCGCCGGCGCCGAGGACTACGCGGGCCCCTACACCGGCGACGACCCCGGGTGCGACGACTACGCCGGGATCTCGGTCGACGGCCAGGACGTGACGATCGAGATGGACCGGCCGTTCCCGGACATGGACCACTGGGGCGCGGTGATGGCGATGGGTCCCGCGCCACTGGGCGAGGCGTCCGAGCCGTCGACGTACGCCCAGCGACCGCTGGCGACCGGCCCCTACGAGGTCGAGAGCTGGGACCCGGCGGAGGAGCTGGTGCTGGTCAGGAACGACGAGTGGGAGCCCGGCTCCGACCCGGCCCGCCACCAGTACGCCGACCGGTTCGTCTTCAAGTTCAACCAGGACCAGGCCAGGGTCGACGAGATCATGCTCTCCGGCAGCACCGGGGGTCGGACCGCCGTGTCGACCTCCGTCGGGTCGGGCCGCTACCTCGAGGCGAGCGCCCTGCTCGGGGACCGCCTCGTCCAGCAGGCCACGCAGTGCGTCTCCACGATCGCGCCCGACCACACCCGGATCACCGACATCCGCGTCCGGCGGGCACTGGCCCACGCCTACCCCTACGAGGACGTGTGGATCGCCTCGGGCGAGGTCCCCGGAGTGACACGGGTCCCGGCCGGACCGATCATGCCGCCCGGCATGGCGGGCAGGAGGGACGTGCAGGTCGACGGCGAGGAGGCCACGTACGACCCGGAGCGGTCCCGGGAGCTGCTCGCCGAGGCCGGCCACGGCGACGAGCCGTACCCGATCACGATGGCCTACAACGAGCTCGACCCGCTCGCCACCGCTGCCCAGGCCCAGCTGACGACCGGCCTGGAGGAGGGCGGCTTCGACGTGACGGCCATCCCCGTCCAGCAGTCGATCTACAGCGTGTGGCTCGACCCCGACAACGAGGTCAACCAGGGGCTCGACCTGCGGGGCGTCAGCTGGTGCCCGATGTGGCCCGCCGGGTCGGCGCTCCTGCCGCCCCTGCTGAGGAGCGGCGCACCCTTCAACACCGCCCACTTCGCGGAGCCCTCGATCGACCGGGCCATGGACGACATCGCGCAGCTGCCCGTCGAGGAGCAGGCCGCGGCCTGGGGGGAGCTGGACGAGCGGGTCCTCACCGACCACCTCCCGTTCATCCCCACCTCCTACGCCAACCGCCTGTTCGCCTTCGGCGACCGCGTCGGCAACCCCACGGGCGAGGGCTCGATGGGCGCACCCAACTACAAGGACCTCTTCGTCGTGCGGTGACCCGGTGCGTCCACCGAGGTCGCCCGGCCGGTCTACGGTGGGGCATGCGCATCGGGTTCCACGCCTCGCACGAGCAGATCGCCCCCTCCCGGCTGCTGGCCGACCTCCAGCACGCCGAGCGGGCGGGCTTCGACATGGCCATGTGCTCCGACCACCTCTCCCCGTGGAGCGAACGCCAGGGGCACTCGGGCTACGCCTGGAGCTGGCTGGGCGCCGCCCTCGCCACCACCGACCTCGAGCTCGGCTGCGTCTGCGCCCCCGGCGTGCGCTACCACCCGGCGGTGGTCGCGCAGAAGATCGCGACGCTCGCGGAGATGTTCCCCGGACGCTTCTGGACCGCGCTCGGCAGCGGTGAGGCGAGCAACGAGCACGTCACGGGGGTCCGTTGGCCCCCGAAGGAGGAGCGCACCCTCCGCCTGGAGGAGTGCGTGGACGTGATCAGGCGGCTCCTGGCGGGCGAGGAGGTGACCCACCACGGCCGCATCACGGTCGACCGGGCGAGGGTCTGGGAGCGGCCGGAGGTGTCGCCGCGCCTCGTCGGACCGGCCGTGTCGGTGGCCTCCGCAGCCCGCGTGGCGGCGTGGGCCGACGGCCTGGTCACCATCAACCAGCCGGTCGAGGTGCTGCGTGACATCGTCTCCGCCTACCGCGACGCGGGTGGGCAGGGGCCGCTGGCCCTCCAGGTGCACCTGTCCTGGGCGCCGACGCTCGAGGAGGCGGAGGCGGTCGCCCTCGACCAGTGGCGCACCAACGTCTTCACCGAGCCGGTGAACTGGGACACCGAGACGGCCGAGGCGTTCGACGTGATGGCCGAGCACGTCGGCATCGACGGGGTGCGCCGTGCGGTCGAGGTGTCCGAGGACCTCGGCTGGCACCGGGACCGGATCGCCGAGCTCGCCGCGGTCGGGTTCGACGACGTCTACCTGCACTTCGTCGGGCAGGAGCAGCAGGGGTTCGTGGACGCCTTCGGCGAGCACGTCCTCCCCGCCCTGCGGGGCTGACGCCGGGGCCCGCGGTCTGCTTGTGTGGGGGCGTGCGAGTCACCGACACGAGCGACCTGTGGTGGAAGAGCGCGGTCATCTACTGCCTCGACATCGAGACCTTCCACGACTCCGACGGAGACGGGATCGGCGACCTGGGCGGCCTCGGAGAGCGCATCGACTACCTCGCCGAGCTCGGGATCACCTGCCTGTGGCTGATGCCGTTCTACCCCAGCCCCGACCGTGACGACGGATACGACCTCACCGACTTCTACGGCGTCGACCCGCGCCTGGGCACCCTCGGCCAGCTGGTGGAGGTGATCCGCACCGCCCACGACCGCGGCATCAAGGTCATCGCCGACCTGGTGGTCAACCACACCTCCGACCGGCACCCGTGGTTCCGGGCGTCGCGGCGCAGCACGACCAACCGCTACCGCGACCACTACGTCTGGCGCGACACCGAGCCGCCGGACACCTCCGGGCTGGTCGTCTTCCCCGACCGGGAGGACTCCATCTGGGAGCTCGACGACCGCACCGGCGAGTGGTACCTCCACAACTTCTACAAGCACCAGCCCGACCTCAACCTCGCCAACCCCGAGGTCGTCGACGAGGTCCTGCGTACGGTCGGCTTCTGGCTCGAGCTCGGCTTCGACGGGTTCCGCGTCGACGGAATCCCGTTCCTCGAGCAGAACGCGAAGAACTCCGGCGACCCGGCGCTCGCCGTCGACCCCCACGAGCTGATGCGGACGATCCGCGCCTTCCTCAACCGGCGATCGGGCTCCGCGATGATGCTCGGCGAGGTCAACCTCCCGCACTCCCAGCAGCGAGCGTTCTTCGGCGGGGACGGCGCCGACGAGCTGCAGATGCAGTTCGACTTCATCGGGATGCAGGCCACCTACCTCGCGCTCGCGCGCGAGGACGCGCGCCCGCTGGTCAAGGCCGTCTCGCAGCGCCCGGCCATCGACGACACCTGCCAGTGGGCGACCTTCGTGCGCAACCACGACGAGCTCACTCTCGACAAGCTGACCGACGCGCAGCGCGAGGAGGTCTTCGCGGCCTTCGGCCCCGAGCCGGAGATGCAGCTCTACGACCGCGGTCTCAAGCGGCGCCTGCCGACGATGCTCGGGGGCGACCCGCGACGGATCCGGATGGCCTACAGCCTGATGTTCTCCCTGCCCGGCACGCCCACGCTCTACTACGGCGAGGAGATCGGCATGGGCGAGGACCTCGAGGCCGACGGCAGGATGGCCGTGCGTACGCCCATGCAGTGGAGCGCGGGACGCAACGGGGGCTTCTCCTCCGCGTCGCCGGGCCGCCTCGTCCAGCGCGTGGTGCCCGGTGCCTTCGGCCCCGAGCACGTCAACGTCGTGGCCCAGCTGCACGACCCGGACTCCCTGTGGAGCTTCATCCGCAAGCTCATCGGCATCCGCCGCACCTGCGCCGAGCTCGGCTGGGGGACGTGGAGCGTGGCGGAGCAGGACCAGCCGCAGGTGCTGGTGCAGCGGTGCGACCTCGCCGGGACGGCGGTCGTCACCGTCCACAACCTCGGAGCCGAGCCCGTCACCGTCGAGGTGCCGGTCGATCCGGGCGAGGACGGCCTCGAGGCCGTGGACCTGATGGCGGACGAGGTGGTGACCGGGGAGTCCGCCGCCCGGGTCGCCCTCGACGGCTACGGCTTCCGCTGGTGGCGCGTGCGCCCGACGGGTGATCTCGCCATCCCGTGAGCCTTGTAGGCTCGGCGCCGTGACTTCGGAGCAGGTGGGGCTGGCCGCAGCCGGGCTGGTGGCGCTGGTGGCGCTGCTCGTCGCCGTGCGCGCCCACGCCCGCGCCGCGCGCGCCGAGGCGGGCGCGGCGGCCCTCGCCGAGCGGGTCGCCCTCCTCGAGTCGCCGGTCGCGTCCGTGCCGCCGCCCCGGGCCGACGACGCGACCACGGGCACGTACGTCATCACCGGCGTCGGGACGGACGTCCCGGTCGATCGCCCCCCGGTCGATCCAACACCTGTCGCCGCCCCCATCGACGGGCGGCTCTTCACCGACATCGTCGCCCGCGAGACCGTCGTCAAGGCCGCGTCCTGGAGCCACGGCCTGCGCCGGGCCCTCTCGCCCGCGAACCGCAACCGGATCCGCTTCGAGATGCGCCAGGAGACCCGGCGCGCCGGTCGCGAGCGCCGCGCGGAGACCCGACAGGCGCTGCGCGAGTTCCGTGCGCGGCAGCGCGCCGACCTCGGCGGACGCCCCCACGTGGGCGGCACCGGGGAGGACGTCGCCTGATGGGTCGCCCACTCTGGTTCGTCGCCGGGGCGGGGGTCGGGGTGTACGCCGCCGCCCGCGCCCGCCGTGCCGCCGAGGCGCTGACCGCCGACGGGATGCGCGACCGCCTCCGCGGGTGGCAGGTCGGCGCCCGCCTGTTCGCCGAGGAGGTCCACCAGGGCCGGCTCGAGCGCGAAACCGAGTTGCGCGAGCAGCTGGGGCTCCGGCCTCATGGACTCCCCGAGCTGACGAGCGGTTTCGAGGCTCCCTCCTCGGGTGGACACCGCGCTCGCACCTCAACCAACGACACACAGAAGGACCAGCCCTGATGGACACCGCCGAGATCCGCCGCCGCTTCCTCGCGCACTTCGAGGCCGCCGGACACGCCGTGGTGCCCTCCGCCTCACTGCTCGTCGACGACCCCAACCTGATGTTCGTCAACGCCGGGATGGTGCCCTTCAAGCCGTTCTTCCTCGGCCAGGAGACCCCGCCCTACGACCGCGCCACCAGCGTCCAGAAGTGCGTGCGCACCCCTGACATCGAGGACGTGGGCAAGACCACCCGGCACGGCACCTTCTTCGAGATGTGCGGCAACTTCTCCTTCGGCGACTACTTCAAGGAAGGCGCCATCGAGCTGGCATGGGACCTCATCACCAAGCCCGTCGCCGACGGCGGCTTCGGGTTGGACGAGTCGCGCCTCTACCCGTCGGTGCTCGTCGGCGACGAGGAGGCCATCGGGCTCTGGATGAAGGTCACCGGGCTTCCGCGCGAGCGCATCGTGCAGCTCGGCCCCAAGGAGAACTACTGGTCGATGGGCGTGCCCGGCCCGGGCGGCCCGTGCTCGGAGATCCTCTACGACCGCGGCCCCGAGTGGGGGCCGGACTTCGACGCGGCCACCTTGGGCCCTGACATGCCGGTGGAGCTCGAGGACCGGCTCCTGGAGATCTGGAACCTCGTCTTCATGCAGGACGAGCTGAGCGCGGTGCGGTCCAAGTCCGACTTCGACATCGCCGGCTCGCTGCCCAAGAAGAACATCGACACCGGCATGGGCCTCGACCGTGTCGCGTTCCTGCTCCAGGGCAAGAACAACATGTACGAGATCGACGTGATGTTCCCCGTGATCGAGCGTGCCGAGCAGCTCACCGGCAAGCGCTACGGCGCCGACGCGGGCGACGACGTGCGCTTCCGCGTCGTCGCCGACCACGTCCGCTCCTCGATGATGCTCATCGGCGACGGCGTCACCCCCGGCAACGACGGTCGCGGCTACGTCCTGCGCCGCCTGCTGCGGCGCGCCGTACGCTCCATGCGCCTGCTGGGCTGCGAGGACCGCGTGCTGCCCGAGCTGATGCCGGTCTCCCGCGACCGGATGGGGGAGACCTACGACAACCTCCTGGCCGACTGGCCGCGCATCTCGCGCGTGGCCTACGCCGAGGAGGACGCGTTCCGCAAGACGCTCCAGGCCGGCACCCAGATCTTCGACGTCGCCGCGTCCGAGGTGAAGCAGACCGGCGGCTCCACGCTGTCCGGCGAGCGGGCCTTCGCGCTCCACGACACCTACGGCTTCCCGATCGACCTGACGCTGGAGATGGCGGCCGAGCAGGGCCTGGCCGTGGACGAGCAGGGCTTCCGCGGCCTGATGGCAGAGCAGCGCGAGCGCGCCAAGGCCGACGCGCGCGCCAAGAAGGGCGCCCACGGTGACACGGGCGCCTACCGCGGGGTGCTCGACGAGTTCGGCCCCACCGAGTGGCTGGCCTACGAGACCCTCGAGACGGAGTCGAAGCCGCTGGCCCTGCTCAGCGGCGGCGCGCCAGTCGCGCGGCTGGCCGAGGGCGAGGTCGGCGAGGTCGTCCTCGACCGCACCCCGTTCTACGCCGAGTCCGGCGGGCAGGTCGCCGACGCGGGCACGATCGTCTTCGACGGCGGCACCCTCGAGGTCGTCGACGTGCAGCGCCCGATCAAGGGTCTCGTCGTGCACCAGGTGCGCGTGCTCGAGGGCGAGCTGGACGCGAGCCGCCCGGTCCACGCCCGGGTCGACCCCGAGTGGCGCACCGGCGCCCGCCAGGCCCACTCCGGCACCCACGTCGTGCACGCCGCGCTGCGCGAGGTGCTCGGCCCGACGGCGCTGCAGTCCGGCTCCTACAACCGGCCCGGCTACCTTCGTCTCGACTTCGGGTGGACGCAGGCGCTGAGCCCCGAGCAGGTCCGCGACATCGAGCTCGTCTCCCAGCAGGCGCTGCGCGCCGACCTCCCGGTCGCCTGGGACTACATGACCCTCGAGCAGGCCAAGGAGTGGGGCGCGATCGCGCTGTTCGGCGAGACCTACGACAACACCAAGGTCCGCGTCGTCGAGATCGGCGGCCCCTGGTCGCGCGAGCTGTGCGGCGGCACCCACGTCGACCACTCCTCGCAGATCGGCACGGTCGTGGTGACCGGCGAGACCAGCGTGGGCTCCGGCAACAGGCGCATCGAGGCCCTCACCGGCGTCGAGGGATTCGGCTACCTCGCCCGCGAGCGCGACGTGGTGGCCCAGCTCACCGGGCTGCTCAAGACCCAGCCCGACGACCTGGTGAGCCGGGTCCAGGGCCTCACCGAGCGCCTCAAGGTCGCCGAGAAGGAGCTGGAGAAGGCCCGTCTGGCCCAGCTGCTCGGCGCGAGCGCCGACCTCGCGGCCGGTGCGACCCAGGTCGGCCCCGTCCGGCTGGTGGCGCACCGCGCCGACGGTGCCGGCGGCGGCGACGTGCGCAACCTCGCGATGGACGTGCGCGCCCGGCTCCCGCAGGGCGAGCCGGGCGTCGTGGTGATCATCGGTCAGACCCACGGCAAGGTGTCGGTCGTCGCGGCCACGAACGACGAGGCGCGCGCGCGTGGGCTGTCGGCCGGCGAGCTCGTACGCTCCGTCGGTCCGCTGCTCGGCGGCAAGGGCGGTGGCAAGGACGACGTCGCTCAGGGCGGCGGCACCGACGCCTCGCGCATCGACGAGGCGCTGTCGCTCGTCGCCCGCGACGTCGCCGCGAAGGTCCAGGCCTGAGCATGCGGTCCGGGGTGCGGCTCGGCATCGATCCCGGGGACGCCCGGATCGGCGTCGCCAGCAGCGACCCCTCCGGCTTCCTCGCCACGCCCGTCGAGACCGTGCGCAGCGGCGGGGGAGACGTACGCCGGATCGCCCAGCTGGTCGAGGAGCTGGGGGCCGTCGAGGTCGTGGTCGGACTCCCGCTCTCGCTCAACGGGTCCGAGGGTCCTGCGGCCGACAAGGCGCGCGCGCTCGCCGGCCGGCTGGCGCGCCGAGTTGCACCCGTGCCCGTCAGGCTGTGTGATGAACGACTGACCACGGTGTCGGCCGAGTCGATCCTGCGCGAGCAGGGTCGGCGTGGCGCCAAGCGGCGGGCCGTGGTGGACCAGGCAGCCGCTGTCCTGATCCTGCAGACCGCGCTCGACACCGAACGGTCGAGTGGGCAAGCCCCGGGAGAGATCGTCGAGGTGACTGATGAGTGAGCACGATGCCGGTCCGGACGAGGACCTGCGCTCCGACGAGCGCGAGGACCTCGACGACCGTGAATACGTCCCCGGCGGCCGGCGGCGCAAGGGCCGTGGCGCCAAGGGCTGCGTCGCCGTGCTCGTCGCCCTTGTCGTGCTGCTCGGCGGCTTCTACGTCGCGCTGACCCAGGGCGTCTCCTGGGTCGCCGACCAGTTCCAGGGCCCCGAGGACTATCCCGGCCCCGGCACCGGGTCGGTGGAGTTCACCGTCAACGAGGGCGACACGGTCGCCCAGATCGGCCGCAACCTCAAGGCCGAGGGCGTCACCCTGTCCGTGCAGGCCTTCATCGACGCCGCCGCCGGCGAGCCCGACTCCAGCGGCATCCAGGTCGGCGCCTACGAGCTCCAGAAGGAGATGAAGGCCGCCGACGCGCTCGAGGTCCTCATCGACCCGGCCAACCTCATCGGCTTCCCCACCGTCACCATCCCCGAGGGGCTGCGGCTCACCGAGATCGTCTCGACGCTGGCCGAGAACACCGACTTTCCCGAGCAGGCCTGGAACCGTGCGCTCCAGCAGCCCGACAGGATCGGACTGCCCGACTACGCCGAGGGCAACGCCGAGGGCTACCTGTTCCCCGCGACCTACGAGGTCAAGCCGGGCATGAAGCCCGTGCGCATCCTCAAGATGATGGTCGACCGGTGGCGGCAGGCGGCCGACGAGGCCGGCCTCGAGGAGCGGGCCGCCGAGCTCGGCAAGACGCCCGGCGAGCTGATGATCATCGCCTCGCTCATCGAGGCCGAGGGCCGCGGTGACGACATGCCCAAGATCGCGCGCGTCATCTACAACCGCCTCGACGGCCCCGGCGACAAGGGCGGCACCAACGGCACGCTCGGCATCGACGCCTCGATCGCCTACGGACTGGGGCTCTCGCCCGGCTCCACCGAGCTGACGCCCGAGCAGCTGGCCGAGGACACGCCCTACAACACGCGCATCAACGCCGGGCTCCCGCCGACGCCGATCGAGGCGCCGGGCGACGACGCCATCGCCGCGGCGGCCAACCCGGCCGAGGGCGACTGGTACTACTACGTCACCGTCGACCTCGCCACCGGCGAGACCAAGTTCTACGAGGACTACGACGGTTTCCTCGAGGGACGCGACGAGTACAAGGCCTACTGCGAGACCTCCGACCGTTGCTGAACCGTCGCTGCGGCGTGCTGGGCGACCCGATCGCCCACTCGCTGTCGCCGGTCCTGCACCGGGCGGCGTACGCCGAGCTCGGGCTGGACTGGACCTACGACGCGCACCGCGTGCCCGCTGGTGGCCTGGCCGCCTTCGTGGACGGGCTCGACGCGACGTGGCGCGGGCTCTCGCTGACGATGCCGCTCAAGCGGGAGGCGCTGCCGCTGCTCGACCGGGACGGCGACCGGCTCACCGACCGTGCGCGCATGGCGGGGGCGGTCAACACGCTCGTGCTCGAGGACGACGGCACGCGCGTCGGTGACAACACCGACCTGCCGGGTGCGGCTGCCGCGATCCGGGAGCGTACGTCCGCACCGCTGGCGTCCGCGGTGGTCCTGGGCGGCGGCGCGACCGCCACCTCGGTGGGGCTCGCACTCGTGGACCTCGGCGTGCGGTCGATCGCGGTGGCGGTGCGGGAGGAGGCCCGCGCCGCCGAGACCCTGGCCACGCTGCGGGCCCACCCCGCCGCGCCGGACGTGGTCGTGACGTCCCTGACGGGCGGACCCGTGGCCGCCGACATCGTCGCGTCCACCATCCCGGCGGCGGCGCAGACCCCGGACCTGGTCGCGCGCTGCGCCGGTGTCCAGGTGGTCTTCGAGGCGCTCTACGACCCGTGGCCCACGCCGCTCGCGGCCTCGGCCGCCGGCTCGGGCCGGACGCTCGTCGGCGGGCTCGACCTCCTGGTCCACCAGGCCGCGATCCAGCTCGAGATCTTCACCGGGATGCCCGCCCCGCTCGCGGCGATGCGCCACGCCGGCGAACGCGCCCTCGCGGCGCGCCATGCCGACTGAGCGCCGATCGGGTTGGATGCTCCCGTGACCGACACGCTGCTCGCCACCCTCGTCACGGCCCTGCTCGCCGGCCTCGGCGGCCTGCTCGTGCCGCGGCTCATCGCGCGGGTGCCGGAGCCTGCCCCGCGCGCCGAGCCCGAGGAGCCCCAAGAGCCCCAAGAGTCCGAGGAGCCCGAGCAGCCCGAGCCCCCGAAGATGCTCTACGCCGACATCGCCGTTCGCCCCGGCCTCGGCCGGCGGAGCGCGGTCGCCGCCGCCCTGGTCGGGGGGCTGATCGGCTGGGCCACGGGCCTCGACTGGTCACTGCTGTGGCTGGTGCCGCTGGTCCCGGTCGGTGTCGCGCTGTCGGTGATCGACTGGCACACCCGGCTGCTGCCGCGCATCATCGTCATCCCGGCCACCCTGGCCGCGATCGTCCTCGTCGTCGTCGTCGGCCTGGCGACGGGGGAGCGGGACGCGCTCGTCCGCGCCCTGGTCGCGATGGTGGTGGTGCGCACGTTCTACTGGGTGCTGTGGTCGGTGCTGCCCGGCGTCGGGATGGGCTTCGGGGACGTACGGCTCGCGGCGATCGTCGGTCTCGTGCTCGGCTGGCTGGGCTGGGGCGCCGTGGCCATCGGCGTCTGGGTCGGGATGGCGGTCTTCGGGCTGCCGGGCCTCGTGCTGGCCATCGTCCGGTGGGACCGGACGCTGCTCAGGAAGCCGTTCCCGTTCGGGCCGTTCATGCTCGTCGGCGCCGTGGTGGGTCTCGTCTGGGGGACTGCGCTCGCTGGCCGCATCTGGGGCTGAGAGACTTCACCCATGCTCCGATGGCTCACAGCAGGCGAGTCCCACGGTCCCTCGCTGGTGGCGATCCTCGAGGGGCTGCCCGCCCACGTCCGCGTCACGACCGACGACCTCTCCGACTCGCTGGCCCGCCGCCGGCTCGGCTACGGCCGTGGCGCGCGGATGAAGTTCGAGCAGGACGCGGTCCGCGTGCTCGGCGGCGTGCGCCACGGTGAGACCCAGGGCGGACCCGTGGCGATCGAGGTCGGCAACACCGAGTGGCCCAAGTGGGAGAAGGTCATGTCGGCCGACCCCGTCGACCCGATGGAGCTCGAGGCGCAGGCCCGCAACGCCCCGCTGACCCGGCCGCGCCCCGGCCACGCCGACCTCGTCGGCATGCAGAAGTACGCCTTCGACGAGGCCCGCCCGATCCTCGAGCGCGCGTCCGCGCGCGAGACCGCCGCCCGGGTGGCGCTCGGCCGGGTGGCGTCCAACTTCCTCGAGCAGGCCGTCGGCGCGCGCATCGTGTCGCACGTGGTGTCGCTCGGCGGCGTGAAGGCGCCCGCCGGCTCCGTGCCGGCGCCCGACGACGTCGAGCGGCTCGACGCCGACGAGGTGCGCTGCCTCGACCCCGAGGCGAGCGCCGCGATGGTCGCGCGCATCGACCAGGCCCACAAGGACGGCGACACCCTCGGCGGCGTCGTCGAGGTCGTCGTGCACGGCCTGCCGCCGGGTCTCGGCTCGCACGTCCACTGGGACCGGCGCCTCGACGCCCGGCTCGCCGGGGCCCTCATGGGCATCCAGGCGATCAAGGGGGTCGAGGTCGGCGACGGCTTCGAGCTCGCCGACACCCCCGGCTCCCGGGCCCACGACGAGATCGTGTCCACCGACGACGGGCTGCGGCGCACGTCGGGTCGCTCCGGCGGCACCGAGGGCGGCATGTCGACCGGTGAGGTGCTCCGCGTGCGCGCGGCGATGAAGCCCATCGCGACCGTGCCCAAGGCGCTGCGCACCGTCGACGTCGCCACCGGCGAGGCGACGGTCGCGCACCACCAGCGCTCCGACGTCTGCGCCGTGCCGGCCGCCGGCATCGTCGCCGAGGCGATGGTCGCGCTGGTGCTCGCGGACGCCGTCGTGGAGAAGTTCGGCGGCGACTCGGTGCAGGAGACGCGGCGCAACGCCGAGGCGTACCTCGACACCCTGCGCTTCCGGTGAGCGTCGCGATGAGTCCTCGCGTGGTGCTGGTCGGCCCGATGGGTGCCGGCAAGACGACGGTCGCCGGCCTGCTCGGGGAGGCCTGGGACGTCCCGGTGCGCGACACCGACGCCGACATCGAGGCGAGCACGGGTCGCGAGATCTCCGACATCTTCGTGGAGTCCGGCGAGGAGCACTTCCGTGACCTCGAGGCCGCTGCCGTGGCTGCCGCGCTCGCCGAGCACGACGGCGTGCTCGCCCTCGGAGGAGGCGCCGTGCTGCGCTCGGAGACCCGCGAGCTGCTGGCGGGTGTGCCCGTGGTGTTCCTGCGCGTGGGGCTGTCCGACGCGGTGAAGCGGGTCGGCCTCGGCGTCGGCCGGCCGCTCCTGCTCGGCAACGTACGCTCGCGGATCAAGGCGCTGCTCGACGAGCGCACCCCGGTCTACGAGTCGGTCGCGACCCACGTGGTCGACACCGACGGACGGCTCCCGCTCGAGGTGGCCGCAGACATCCAGGAGCTGCTCCGATGAGCGACCCCAGCCCTGACACGGTCCTCCACGTGGGCGGCGCGTCCCCCTACGACGTCGTGGTCGGCCACGGCCTGTCCGGCCGCCTGCCCGCCCTGCTGGGCGAGTCCGTCGATCGGGTGGCGGTGCTCTACGCGGGCTCGCTGGGCGAGCTGGCCGACCCTGTCGTCGACGCCCTGGTCGAGCACTACGACGTCCTCGCGCTCGGCCTGCCCGACGGGGAGCGCGCCAAGACCGCGCCGGTCGCCGCGGACTGCTGGGAGGCGCTCGGCGAGGCCGGCTTCACCCGCTCCGACGCCGTCGTGACCATCGGCGGGGGAGCGACCACCGACCTCGGCGGCTTCGTCGCCGCGACCTGGCTGCGCGGCGTACGCGTCGTGCACCTGCCGACCACGCTGCTCGCGATGGTCGACGCGGCGGTCGGCGGCAAGACCGGCATCAACACCGGCGCCGGCAAGAACCTGGTGGGCTCCTTCCACGAGCCCGCCGGGGTGCTCTGCGACCTCTCCCTGCTCGCGT
Organism: Nocardioides eburneiflavus; assembly: GCF_004785795.1. NCBI lineage: Bacteria > Bacillati > Actinomycetota > Actinomycetes > Propionibacteriales > Nocardioidaceae > Nocardioides > Nocardioides eburneiflavus. The sequence continues at coordinate 4,285,373 of NZ_SRRO01000001.1, read as the reverse complement.
CGCTGCCCCGCGAGGAGCTCGTCGCCGGGCTGGGCGAGGTCGTCAAGTGCGGCTTCATCGCGGACCCCGCGATCCTCGACATCGTCGAGCGCACCGAGCCGACGGCGCTCACCCACGACTCCGCCGAGCTGCGCGAGCTGGTCGAGCGGGCGGTCCGGGTCAAGATCGACGTCGTCGTCGACGACCTCAGGGAGACCGGGGGAGCCGACGGCCACCCCGGCCGCGAGGTGCTCAACTACGGCCACACGCTGGCCCACGCGATCGAGCGCACCAGCGACTACACCGTGCGCCACGGGGAGGCGGTCGCCATCGGCTGCGTCTACGTCGCCGAGCTCGCCGCCCGCGCCGGCTCCCTCGACCCGGCCCTGGTCGAGCGCCACCGGGCCGCGCTGTCCCGCGTCGGGCTGCCGACCACCTATGACGCCGCCTCCTTCGACGACCTGCACGCGGCGATGAAGGTCGACAAGAAGGCCCGCGGGTCCCAGCTGCGGTTCGTCGTGCTCGACGCCCTCGCGTCGCCGCGGATCCTGGCCGGTCCCGGCGAGGACGACCTGCGGGCGGCGTACGCCGCGCTGTCGTCCGCCGGGTGACGGACACCTCGGGGGACGACGACACGACCACCAGCGACTCGGGCGGCACCATGACGCGCCTGGTCGGACGCTCGACGCCGCGACCCGTGACCTGGTGCTCGACCTCTGGCTGGAGCCCGACGGTGGGCTCTGGCTGAAGGACGCCGACGAGCTGGAGACGGCCGTCGCGTGCGGTCGCGACTCCCGCGAGCTCGCGGACGAGGTTCGGGCCGCGCGCGGCTAGCCGGCGGCCTGGTCGCTAGCGGCGAGTGCGGCGCGGGTGGCCGCGTCCGCGGGGTAGAGCGCCTCGATCGCCAGCTCGGCCACCGTGACGTCGCCCGGTGTGCCGAAGACCGTGGTGGTCGTCAGGAACGTCAGCACGTCGTCGCCCGCGCGCAGCCGCAGCGTCAGCACGATGCCCGGCGTCGGATGCGGCCGGGTGACCGGGAACTCCGCCAGCAGCGCCGCCAGCCGCGGGTCGCCCGTCGTGTCGTGCTCGTGTCGGATCCGCGACATGATCGCCGCGCGCCACTCGTCGAGGTTGGCGATGCGCGGCGCCAGCCCGCGCGGGTCGAGGCTGAGCCGCACCACGTTGACCGGGGGCTCGAGGAGCTCGGACGGCACGCCGGCGAGCAGGCGGTAGGCCGCCTCGTTGGCGGTGACGAGGTCCCAGCCTCCGTCGATCACCAGCGCGGGGTAGGGCTCGTGCCCGGCGAGGATCTGCTCGAGCGCGTCGTTGACCTCCGCCAGCGCCGGGGCGTCGAGCGGCAGCTCGGTGGTGTCCGGGACGAAGCCCGCCGCCGTGAAGAGCCGGCGCCGCTCTCGCAGCGGGACCGCCAGCGCCTCGCTCAGCTGGCCCACCATGGTCGGGCTCGGCCTCGCCCTGCCCGTCTCGATGCAGGACAGGTGGCGGGTCGAGACGCCGCACTGGTCGGACAACGCCTGCTGCGAGAGCCGGCGGCGCTGGCGCCAGTGCCGGACGAGCGAACCCACCTCCGAGGTCATGGTGGTCACTGTGTCAGCCCCTTGCGAGCCAGCCACACCTGTCCCGCGGCGAACACGCCGACGACGACCGCCTGGAGGACGGTCCAGGCGACGCCGGGGGTGGTGAGCCCGCCGAGGAGCGCGTAGTCGAGGCTGGCGAGGACCCAGACGACGTTGAGCGCCGCGAGCGCCGCGACCCCGCGCCGGGGGACCGGCCGTCGGGTGGCGAGGAGCACCACCCCCGCGGCGACGAGGAGGAGGAAGGCGCCGAGGGAGCGTACGAGTGCCTCCGGTGCGCCGAACCAGTCGGCGAGCCAGCCGCCGGCGAGGGCGTACGCGAGCCCGTTGGCGCCGGTCATGGCGGCGTCGACGAGGAGGAAGGCGCCGGCGACCGGCACGGTGATCCCGGCCGCGCGGGTCGAGGTGTGTTGTGTGGAGGCCTGCTGTGTCGTGGTCATGGCACAAGACTGGTGACGCCGGCGCCGGGAGACCATGACGTGCGAGGTCATGACGGCGCGGCCCGTCCGGCGGCGACTGGTGGCACGATCGGCGCATGGACGCACCGGTCGACGTCAGTGCCCTGGCCATCAACGTGGTGATCCCCGAGGAGCTGCGATGGCGGGACACCCGCCGCGACGAGGAGTTCGAGCTCCAGTCCCTCACCGTCAGGATGCTGCCCGACCGCACCTTGGCCGCGAAGGCGTACGGCCGGCCGGTCGCCGGCGGGCGCGGGGCGTACGTCTCCTTCCCCGTCCCGGACCGACCCGAGCTGGCAGCGCTGATCTCGGCGGCTGCCGACGAGGCCGCTCGCCGCTGGGCCGCCCACGCCTGATCGGCCGTTCTGGTTGGATCGGCCGTCTGGTTGGATCGGCGGGTGCTGCCCTTCCGCCAGGTCGACGTCTTCAGTGCCCAGCCGTGGCTCGGCAACCCGCTCGCGGTCGTGCACGACGCCGACGGCGTCAGTGATGCGGCCATGGCCGAGTTCGCGCGGTGGACGAACCTGTCGGAGACCACCTTCCTCTGCACGCCGACCGATCCGGCTGCGGACTACCGGGTGCGGATCTGGACGACCGGCGGTGAGCTCCCGTTCGCCGGGCACCCCACCATCGGCAGCGCCCACGCGTGGCTGGAGGCCGGGGGAGTGCCGCGCGGGGACACGGTCGTGCAGGAGTGCGGCGCGGGCCTCGTGGACGTACGCCGCTCACCCCGCCTCGGGTTCGCGGCGCCGCCGCTGCGGCGCTCGGGCCCCGTCGAGCCCGACCTGCGTGCGCGCATCGTGCGTGCGCTCGGGGTCGCCGACGCCGCGGTCGAGGCCATGGCCTGGATCGACAACGGCCCCGGCTGGGTCGGTGTCGACCTCGGGTCGGCGGAGTCTGTCGTGGCCGTCGAGCCCGACGTCGCCGCCTTCACCGACCTCAAGGTGACCGTCCTGGGGCGCTGGGACCCCGCGTCCGCGACCGCGCTCGGGGCCGACGTCGAGGTGCGGGCGTTCTACGCCGACGGCCGTGACTTCGGCGAGGACCCGGTCACCGGCTCGGCCAATGCCGGGCTGGCCCAGTGGCTCAGCGGCGCCGGGACGCTGCCGTCGGCCTACACCTCCCGACAGGGGAGCGTGATCGGGCGGGAGGGGCGCGTACGCCTCGAGGCGGCCGACGGGCAGGTGTGGGTGTCCGGCGACGCTGTGACCCGGATCGTGGGCGAGGTCGACCTCTAGACCGCGAGCACCCCGGCCCCGGTCGACCGGTCCAGACATGCGTAGTAATGCCGATGCCGGATGTCGGACGGTGCGGCCACACTCGGGCGAGGCGGTCACGAGGTCGTGTCGCCGGGGGAGGGAACCATGAGAAGCGTCGTCAGCAGGAGCGCGCACGCCGACCAGCTCGAGGCGGAGGTCCGCGACGCGATGTGCTGCGTGCCGACCGACCGGTGCTGGGACTGCCAGGTCAAGCTGGGGGAGGTGCGGGCGGCGCGCCGCGACGCGGTGCTGCATCGGCTCAGCACCGTGCGTCCGAGGCGGTCGGTCCGGTGATGGTGCGCGACGGCGCGGCCGGCGGCGGGGGCGTCGTGGGGCCGGACTCAGGCGAGCGACGCCAGCCAGTCGCTGATCGGGACGTCGCCGTCACCGAAGACGAGGGTCTTCCGGTGGGCGCGGGGGTCGTCGAGCACCGCGAGGGCGACCTGCGCGACGAGCTCGCGTGAGGTGGTGTCGCCGTCCCGGAAGCCGGCCCGGGGGTTGACCGACCCCGTGCCGGGCTCGGTCGTCAGCGTGCCGGGCCCGAGGACCGTCCAGTCGAGGCCGGAGGCGCGGAGGTGGTCGTCGGCGGCGATCTTGGCGTCCTGGTAGTGCCGGAACGGGTTGTCCGCGGGCACGAGCGCGTCGGGCGTCGAGCCGGAGAACGACACCATCACGTAGCGACCCACTCCAGCGGCCTTCGCCGCCTCCATCGACCGGATCGCGGCGTCGCGGTCCACGGCGTACGTCCGGTCGGGGTCGCCGCCGCCGGCACCCGCCGACCACACGACCGCGTCCTGCCCGGACAGCGCGTCGGCCAGTGCCGCCGTGTCCGCGTCCTCCACGGACGAGACGAGCGCCGAGGCGCCGGTGGCCTCCACGTCCGCGACGTGGTCGGGGTTGCGGATTACCGAGGTGACCTCGTGCCCCGCCTCGACCAGCATCGGAGCCAGGAGGAGGGCGATCTTGCCGTGTCCGCCGAAGATGGTGACTCGCATGGGAGCGACGCTAGCGCGGCTACGGTGAGCCGGTGCAGACGTCCACCCAGGGCCTGACCATCGGGGCGACGGAGGTCCGCAAGGAGTTCCGCGCCGACCACGAGGACCAGGCCGAGCATTTCATGGCTCTCGTGGCCCACCACTAGACTGGCGCGTCGGCGCTGGGCCCGAGTGGTCGCAGCGCCTGCACCTCTTGACACCTGGACACGCGACGAAGGCGGAGATCGAGCACATGGCAAGCACCAACGACCTCAAGAACGGCATGGTCCTCAGGATCGAGGGTCAGCTCTGGGCCGTCGTCGAGTTCCAGCACGTCAAGCCCGGCAAGGGCCCGGCCTTCGTGCGCACCAAGCTCCGCAACGTGGAGTCGGGCAAGAACGTCGACAAGACCTTCAACGCCGGCACCAAGGTCGAGACCGCCAACGTCGACAAGCGGACGATGCAGTACCTCTACAACGACGGCTCGTCCTACGTCTTCATGGACACCAGCACCTACGAGCAGCTCGAGGTCTCGCCCGAGGTCGTCGGCGACGCCAAGAACTTCATGCTGGAGAACCAGGAGGCGATCGTCGCCACCAACGACGGCCGCGTCCTGTTCATCGAGCTCCCCGCCTCCGTCGAACTGCTGATCGCCGAGACCGAGCCGGGCCTGCAGGGCGACCGCTCCACCGGCGGCACCAAGCCCGCCACGCTCGAGACCGGCCACACCATCGCGGTGCCGCTGTTCATCACGACCGGCGAGAAGGTCAAGGTCGACACCCGCGACTCGTCCTACCTCGGCCGCGTCAAGGCCTGACGCCGACGTGGCTGCCCGTTCCAAGGCCCGCAAGCGCGCGCTGGACATCCTCTTCGCCTCCGAGCTCCGCTCGGAGGACCCGGTGGTGGCGCTCGACCGCGCCATCGAGGCCGGCGAGGGTCCGACCAACGAGTACACCAGCACGCTGGTGCGCGGCGTCGTCGAGCACCGTGAGCGCATCGACGAGGTGCTGTCGACCTACAGCAAGGGCTGGACCCTGAGCCGGATGCCCGCGGTCGACCGCAACGTGCTCCGCATCGGCGTCTACGAGCTGCTCTGGGGCGACGCCGACGTGCCGGAGACGGTCGCGGTGAGCGAGGCCCTGCACCTCGTGCAGGACCTCTCCACCGACGACTCGCCGGCCTTCGTCAACGGTCTGCTGGGCTCGGTCCAGCGCGACCGGGCGACGCTGGTCTGAGCGTCCCCCTCGCAGGGGTGACCGCCGCTCGCCGGTGAACGCTCGTACGTCCTAGGTTGGCGTCATGAGCACCCCCTCCCGCAGCGCCGAGTCCGTCCACCAGAGCCAGTGGATGGACTGGGCCATCCGCATCGGCCTCGTGACGTACGGCGTCGTCCACCTGCTCGTCGGCTGGCTCGCCCTGCAGCTCGCCTTCGGCGACAAGGAGGACCAGGCCTCCAACTCGGGTGCCATGCACTACCTCGCGCAGCAGCCCCTCGGCGGCTTCCTCGTGTGGGTGATCGCGATCGGGATGGTATTCCTGGTCATCTGGCGGTTGCTCGAGTTCGGCTTCGGCTACCCCGAGGAGTCCGACGACAAGAAGCGCTGGCGCAAGAGGGCGACGTCGCTCCTCAAGGCCGTCATCTACGGCGCGATCGCCTTCAGCGCGTTCACGACCGCCACCGGCGACGGTGGGGGCAAGGGCGGTTCCGACTCGATGACGGCGAAGCTGATGCAGATGTCGGGTGGCCAGCTCATCGTGGGCGCCGTCGGCCTGGCGATCATCGGCTACGGCATCTCGCTGGTCGTGCGCGGCTGGACCGAGAAGTTCCGGGAGAACCTGGACGCCCAGGGCCAGTCGGGGCAGGACGGCTCGGCGTACGTCCTGGCCGGCAAGGTGGGCTACATCGCGAAGGGCATCGCCATCGGCCTCGTCGGCGGCCTCTTCGTCTACGCGGCGATCACGCACGACGCGAAGAAGTCGGGTGGTCTCGACCAGGCCCTCCAGAAGGTGCTCCAGGTCCCCTTCGGCCAGGCCCTGCTCGCCGCGATCGCGATCGGCATCGCGGCGTACGGGATCTTCTGCTTCGCCCGGGCCAAGCACCTGTCGCGCTAGCGTCCCGGGGCTGCCGTCGCGGGAGCGCCGGCGGCATGGGCCAGGGCGGTGGCGACCATGTGGTCGCGGACCTGGGTGGCCGTGATCCTGCTGATCCGCGGCACGCCGGGCTCCTCCTCGGCCACCAGCATCGCGACCCGGCCGAGCTGGAGGGTGCCGAGACCGCTGGCGTAGAGCATGTTGGCGAGCAGCTCGGGGTCCTCGACGTGGAAGTCGCCGCTGCCCGCACCTGAGGTGATGGTGCGGGTGAGCACCGACAGGCAGCCGCTGATCGCCTGGCCGAGGCGGTACATCGCGGACTCGCTGACCTCCTCGAGGAGGTCACCGCCCGGTCGGCGCATGATCGACTGCGCGCAGTCGACGAAGGCCGGGTGCGCCAGGCCGTAGTCGACGAAGGCCTCCACCAGGCGGACGAGCTGCTCGCGCGGGTCGTCGGTCGTCGCTGCCGCGCGCTCGAGGGCCACGCGCAGCTCGTCGAGGTACTGCACCAGCGTGAGGCTGAACAGCTCCTCCTTGCCGGTGAAGTGGCGGTAGATGATGGCGCGGTTGATGCCGACGGCCTTCGCGATGTCCTCGATCTGCGCATCGCGGACACCGCGCTCGTCGAAGAGCTGGCGGGTGGCCGAGATGATCTCCGCCTCGCGCGCCCGGCGGCGCGCGGCCGCGGAGCCGCCGCGTCCGGAGGCCGCCGTGGGCGTGGGGTCGGTGCTCATGGCGGCCAGTCTAGGGAGCGCTTGCGTGTGGTTCGATGCCCCCCATGCCGCTCCTCCGGGCCCGTCGGGTCGCCTCGCTGGTCGCACCCGTCCTGCTGGTTCTCGGGGTGATGTCGGCGATCGACGCCTCGGCGGCCCCCTCGACGGGCGCCACGTCGACGGTCATCGTGTCGGCCGGCGCGGACGCGGCGGGCCGGTTCGCCGGGACGGCACGCCTGCCCGGCTGCTCGGGCGGCGTCGTGCGCTGGCCGGGCGCCCTCGACACCGACCGCGCCGTGGTGATCACCAACGGCCACTGCGTCCGCTCCCCGTTCCTCGGCGCCCGCGAGGTGCTCGTCGACCAGAGGAGGTGGACGCGGATCGAGCTGCTCGACGCGAGCGGGGAGGTGGCCCGGACCGTGCGCGGCGTGCGCCTGGTGTACGCGTCGATGTTCCGCACCGACCTCGCCGTGCTGTCGCTGCGCGAGACGTACGCCGAGCTGGCCGGCAGCGGCGTCGAGCCGCTCACGCTGGCCGGGGGAGGTCCGTCTCGCGGGGACCGGATCCGGATCCCGTCGGGCTACTGGACCGAGCAGCGCGCCTGCGCGACCCGCGGCACGGCGTACCGGCTGCACGAGCGGTCCTGGGACTGGTGGCGCTCGATCCGGCTGCCGGCGCGGGACGGCTGCGCGATCCGCGGTGGTTACTCCGGGTCGCCGATCGTCTCCCGCGAGACCGGTCTGGTCGTGGGGATCGCCAACACCGGCTACGTCGGCGGGCGCCGCTGCGTGGACTCGGCCTGCGAGGAGGACCGGCGCGGTCGGGTGCGGATGGTGCGGCACATGAACTACGGGCAGCAGACGTCGTGGGTGCTGGGCTGCCTCGACGGCGGTCGGACCTTCGACCTGGGCACCCCGGGGTGCCGGCTAGCGAAGCCGCGGGGCTGACGGGGGTCAGCCGGTGACGTGGGAGCGCACCATCTCGATGGTGTCGGCCTCGTGGGCCGACTTGTCGTCGCGGTAGCGCAGGACCCGCGCGAAGCGGAGCGCGAGTCCTCCCGGGTAGCGGGTGGAGCGCTGGAGGCCGTCGAAGGCGATCTCCACCACCTGCTCGGGGCGGAGGTGGACGACGTGGCCCTCGCGGTGTGTCTCGAGGCCGAGGAAGCGCTCGGTCTGCCAGGTGAGCATCTCGTCGGTCATGCCCTTGAAGGTCTTGCCGAGCATCACGAAGCCCGTGGGTGACGTCTCGTCGCGGGCGCCGAGGTGGATGTTGGAGAGCCAGCCCTCGCGCCGGCCCGATCCCCACTCGACCGCGAGCACGACGAGGTCGAGGGTGTGCACCGGCTTGACCTTGACCCAGGCCGAGCCGCGACGGCCGGCGGCGTAGGGGGCGGACAGGTCCTTGAGGACCACGCCCTCGTGGCCGGCGGACACCGTCTCGGCCGCGAACGCGTCGGCGGCGGCGGGATCGCCGGTCACGAGGCGGCGTACGCGGTGCTGCTCGGGCACCAGCCTGTCGAGAGCGGCGAGCCGCTCGTGGCCGGGTGAGTCGAGGAGGTCGTGGCCGTCGACGTGGAGCAGGTCGAAGAAGTGGGGGGTCACCTCGACACCGGTCTCCTGCGCGGTGCGGCTCGCGGTGTCCTGGAAGGCCATGGGGCGGCCGTCGTCGGCCAGCGCGAGGGCCTCGCCGTCGAGGACGAACCGCTCGGCGGGGAGCGATCGCGCCACCTCGACGACCTCGGGCAAGCGGCCGGTGATGTCGTCGAGCGAGCGGGTCACGACCAGCACGTCGTCGCCGTCGCGGTGGACCTGGATCCGGATGCCGTCGAGCTTGGCGTCGATCGCGACGTCGGTGGTGCCGTCGCTGGAGAGGCCGGCCATCGCCGAGGCGACGTCGGGCGCGCTGGAGGCGAGCATCGGCATGATCGGCCGGCCGACCTCGAGGCCGATCGCGGCGAGCGCCTCCTCGCCCTCGAACGCTGCCCCGGCCGCCGCGACGGTGGACCCGGCGAGCATCGCGGCGCGGCGTACGGCGGCGAGCGGCACCTCGGCCACCACCGCCACCGCCTCCTGCGTCACCGCGTCGAGGGCACCCTGGCGCAGGTTGCCCGTGACGACCGCCTGGAGCCACGCCTGCTCGGCGGACGTGGCCCGTCCGAACAGGTCGACCACGGCCTCCCGGCGAGCGTGCTGCGACCCGGCCCCGGACAGCTGCGACATGGCCTCGAAGGCCTCGTGGACCGCGAGCACCTCCAGCGACGGCTCGTCGGCGGGCGCGGGCAGGTCGCTGACGCCTCGCCAGCCCAGGCCCGTACGCCGCTGGCGCAGGGCGCCGCCGAGGTAGGACACGACGACCTCGAGCTCCGTCGGATCAACCCGGCCGAGCAGCTCGGCGAGCAGCACGACCTTGGCCTTGCGGGATCGGGTGGCGGACACCTCGGCGGAGGTCGAGACGAGCTCGGCGAGCAGCATGGGTCCATCCTGCCGCCCACCACCGACATTTAGCCGCGCCCGAACGGGCAGGATGGGGCGCATGTCCGACCCGCAGCTCTACGTCCCGCGCTTCAACGTGATGGACCCCGACGACGTACGCCCCTTCGTCGCCGCCGTCGGCACCGCGCAGCTCGTCACCGTGGGCGAGGACGGTAAGCCGGACGCGACCTTCCTGCCGGTGCTGTGGGAGGGGGACCGGCTCGTCGCGCACCTCGCGCGGGCCAACGCCCACTGGCGCCGCATCGTCGACGGGTCGCCGGCGCTGGCGATCGTGACCGGTCCGGACGCCTACGTCTCGCCGTCCTGGTACGCCACGAAGGCCGAGCACGGCAGGGTCGTCCCGACGTGGAACTACTCGGTCGTCCACCTCCGCGGTGCCGTCACCGTCCACGACGACCCCGACTGGGTGCGCATGCTCGTCACCCGGCTCACGGACCGGCACGAGCAGCCGCGCGCCGAGCCTTGGGCGGTCACCGACGCGCCGGCCGACTACGTCGACAAGAACCTCCGCCCGATCGTCGGGGTCGAGCTCGTCGTCCGGTCGGTCGAGGCCAAGGCCAAGCTCAGCCAGAACCGGTCCGACGAGGACCGCGCCGGCGTCGCCACCGGGCTGGCCGCGGACGGCCGCGACCCCGACGGCCTCGTGGCACCGTGACCCGCCTCCGCGAACGCTTCAGCGGCCGCATCGCCGGCGTCGGCAGCAGCAGCGGGGTGCGGGTCGTCGTCGGCCGCTGGGACGACTCGCCGTGGGGTTCCTTCGCCGACGTCATGGTCGAGGACGCGGCCGGCCGCCGCGTGCTGCTGGCGCCCGACGAACGGGTCCGCGACTTCGTCGCCGCCACCTACTCGTTCGACGAGCACGTCATCGAGTCGGTGTCGGTGGAGGACACGGCCGACGGCTGGCAGGTCACCACGCCGTCGCTGTCCCTGCGCCTCGTGGTCGGAGGCCGTACGCCGCTGGGCGCCGCACTCGGCCTGGTGCCGGCCGGCGTCGCGACCTCGCCCGCCTGGTGCTCGCTCGTCGACCCGCTCGCGCGCCTCGCCATGCGCGGGGTGCGCACGCGCGGGACGGCCGGCGGTCACCGACGGGAGTGGTACGGCGCGACCTCGGTGCGTACGGTCACGGCAGCCGCGGGGGAGTGGCGCGGCAGGGACCTCGGCAGGCTCGCACCCGTCGACCCGCCCTGCCGGTTCGGGTTCTCGAGCACGCCACGGCGACCGTCGGTCACCAGCGTGGTGACCACGGTCGAGCGGGCTGGGTAGGCAGGCTTCGATGCTCAGGCGGCGAGCGTGAGCGACTGCGCGAGCCGCAGCTCGGCTGGTGAGAAGTCGGGCTCCCGGCCGCCGGGGAGTGGTGGCGCGGTCGACCTGAGGATGCGGAGGTGCTCGGTCACCCCGTGGACCTCGTGGGGACCGGTCTCGGGGGACGCCACCCAGGACGTCCAGCCGGGGCTCTCCTTGGCGTAGTTGCACCGCTCGCACAACCCCTGGCCGTTGTGGGCGCTTGTCGGGCCGCCGTCGCTCTCGCGGACGACGTGGTCGTGGTGGCGGATCGCTGCGTCGCAGCCGGGAGTGCGGCACCGCCCGCCGTCACGCAGGTCGAGGAGCTCGGCCAGCGCCGTCGGGAAGGTGCGGCTGCGGGACTCCATCGCGACCAGCGAACGGTCATCGGGACGTACGAAGAGTCGTCGGAGACTCAGCTTGGCGATCGCGGAGGCGTCGCGGACCAGTCGGGTGCACAGTCCGGCGGGCAGCCACCCGATGCCCGGCAGCTGGGCGGGCTCGTCGCCGCCGGCGAGCAGTGACTCAGCAGTGATGACGAGGTTGACGCTGACCGGGACCGCCTCGACCGGGTCCTGGCCGGTGATGCGGCGCACGAGCGTGTCGGCGCGGACCTGCCCGCCCGTGCGTTCGTCGCCGGCGGCGCGCGCCGAGGCCGCATCCTCGTCCAGGACCTGGCGGATGGCCGAGAGGTGCTCGACCGCCACGATGGCGGTGACCCTGCCGGTGCCGTCCCCGAGCTGACGGGTGGTCACGTGCCGGTCGGCCCGCGCGCGCTCGTGGCGACGGGCCTCGGCGTCGGCGGCGACGGTGAGACACGAGCGGCGTACGGCCCCGCGGAGCTTCTCGTCGCCGAGGCCGGCCAGCCCGGCCGACAACCTCGTCACGTCCGCGTCGACCGCCGTCCGCTGCGCGGGGTCGAGGTGGGCCACCTCACGGGCGACGGCGAAGGCCTGGTCCTCGCGGATCTCACCGCGGCCCAGGGCGGCGTGCACTCCGGGCAGGTCGTCGCGGAGCCGGCGGGAGAGCAGGACCCGCTGCTCGCCCTGGTAGGGGCTGGTGCGAGCGGCGAGAGCCACCTCCGCGCCGATCGACAACGCGCGTCGAGGCCGACGCCTGCCGTCCGACGGTAGGTCCTCGGCGGCCTCTGCGGCCTCGGCGAACGCGGCGGTCGCCAGCACCTGCGCAGCCGCCGCGGCGGCCTTGACCCGCTCCAGAGCCTCGAGCTGGTCGAGCAGTGCGACGGGGTGGCCGGTGGTGTCGATCCCGACCAGCAGATCCGCCAGGGCGTGCAGCTCGTCCGCGGACCAGCAGCCGGCGGCAACGGGAGCGTCGGTGGTGTCGGTGGTGTCGGTCATCCTGTGACCACCCCCAGGCTTCCATCGATCACACTACGAACAGATGTTCGACTATGGCATCCGCGGGCCCGCGCTGTCAAGCGCGAGCTCAAGCGGTTGATGCAACGAGGCTCGGGTTGAGGGGCGCGCGAGTTCCCGTCCCCGACTGCGTCCGACGCGGGGGGGTGCACCAGGCACGCCTCGCGGAGAGAATGGGTCCATGCCGAACCATGGGCCGCGGGCACGTCGAGCGGTGCTCCTCCTCGCCACAGCGGTCGGCGGGGCGCTCGTCGTGACCAGGTACCGGGCATGGCACCTGCGCTGGGGCGCGACCTCGGCCGAGGTCGCCGGGGCGATGCCCGGCGACGAGCTGCTGACGAGGGCGGACTTCGTCGCGACGCGGGCGATCTCCATCGCTGCGCCCCCCGAGCGGGTGTGGCCGTGGATCGTCCAGGTCGGCTTCCGGCGAGCCGGCTTCTACTCCTACGACCTGCTGGACAACCTCGGCCGGTCGAGCGCCGACGCTGTCCTCGACGACTTCCAGCACCCCGCAGTCGGCGACCTCGCTGCCCCCATGTCCTCCGGCGACGACGACCGCACCTCCTTCCGAGTGGCGAGCATCGAGGAGCCCCGGTCACTGGTGTGGCACAAGCCGGACTCGACCTGGGCCTGGCGACTCACCCCGGATGATGCCGGCGGGACGCGACTGGTGACCCGGTTGAAGGCGCGCTACGGCCCTGGGCCGTTCTGGCCGATCACCGTGCTCCTCATGGAGATCGGGGACTTCCCCATGATGCGCCGCATGCTCCTGGGCATCGCCGAGAGGGCCGAACGTCCGGTCTGAGGAAGTGGGAGGCATGCGTACGACATCGCGTACGGCGTTGGCGGCGGTCACCTTGGCCGCTGCTGCGGAGGCTGCACTCATCCAGCTGGGCCGCACCTACGGGTCGACTCCGGCCGAACGGGCGGCCGCCTTGCCGGGCGACAGCCTCGTCCCGCGCCCGAAGGTGCAGACCGACCACGCCGTCACCATCGACGCGCCACCGTCTGCGGTCTGGCCCTGGTTGGTGCAGATGGGCTGGGGGCGTGCGGGCTGGTACACGGCCCGCTGGGTGGACCGCCTGTTCTTCCCCGCGAACGGCCCCAGCGCCGATCACGTGGTGGCGGAGCTCCAGGACATCGACGTCGGCACCTTCATCCCGGACGGTCCACCCGAGACCGAGTGCGGCCTGCACGTCGTGGAGCTCCGGGCCGAGCGGGCACTGGTGCTGCGCTCCAACAGCCACCTCCCCAAGGCGTGGCGACGGTGGGCGGAGCTCGACTGGACCTGGGCCTTCGTTCTGACCCCGGTCGACGGGGGACGACGTACGCGCTACCACTTCAGGTCGCGCTGGGTCACTGAGCCGTGGTGGTTCAGCCTGCTGGGGCTCCTGGGCGTCGTACCGGCCGACTTCGTCATGGCGCGCGACCACCTCCGCGGAGTCAAGGCCCGCGCCGAGGCCGCCCCCGGCTGACGACCGGCCTCAGAGCAGCCCGAGGCCGCGCGCGTGCCGGCGTACGGCATCGGAGTCGGCCGCCAACACGAACGGCACGTCCGAGCCCCACGCGTCGGAGACCTCCTCCACGCGGCCGTCGCCCGGGTCGAGGCGCACCTCCCGGATGTAGACGGCCAGGACGCGTCCGGGGTGCTCGCGCACGATGTCGGCGTAGATCGCCGGGTCGTGCTCGCCGGAGTCGCCGAGCAGGACGAAGCGCAGGTCCGGGTGGACCTCGAGGACCTCGCGGATGCGGTCGTGCTTCTGCTCACGGCCCGCCCAGGTGCCGAGGAGGTCGCGCAGCAGGACGGGCCCGAGCGGGAAGCCGCGGTGGCGGAGGAACCCGAGGAGGAAGTCGTGCAGGTTCCACGGGCTCGACGAGACGTAGAAGACCGGGTTCACGCCCGCGGCGAGGTCCTGGTAGAGCTCGACCGCCCCGGGGAACGGGGTGCGGGTGAGCGAGGAGCCGGTGAGGGTCTGGAGGATCATCCGGCCGACCCGCTGGACGCCGGTCTGCAGGATGGTGTCGTCGACGTCCGAGAGGATCCCGAACCGCGCGCCCGCAGCCGGCACGCGGACGTCCACGGGCGTCGTGTGCGGGCCGGACAGCCCGCGGTAGTCGCCGCGCAGCTCGACGGTGCCACGGGTCCACGGGCTCTCGAGGGCGCCCGGCTCGGTGTGCACCCGGACCAGGAAGTAGCCCTCCGCGTCGGTCACGGCCTCGACCGTGGTGCCGGCCACGGTGACCGTCAGCGGCACCCCGGGCAGGTCGTTGGTCAGGAAGTGCCCGAGCGTGCGGCGGACAGCGGCACCCACGCCCTCCCCGTCCTCGGCCTCGGACGCGAGGGGGTTGTCGAGGACACGTCCGCGAACGACCACCCCGGCACGGCCGCCGTGGCCGACGTAGGCCTCGATCCGGAAGTGCTCGGGCTGCCGGGAGCGTGCCCGGCGCAGGCGGGCCCCGTCCCATGCGCGCTCGGCTGCGACGACCACCCGGCGAACGTCCATGGGTCAACCGTATGCGTGCGCCCGATTCGACATGACGGCGTGATCGTGTTCTGGTGGATGGGCCGCAGGCAGCGCCCTCGCCCATGAGCGAGGCGCCTCCCATCGTGAGGTGACGCACGCCGCGGCCCGTCGCCCCCAACCCCTGTGAGGTCCGAAGCACGTGCGTGCCACCACCACACCCGTCCAGTCCGCCCGCTCCATCCGACCGCGCGGAGCCGTCGCCGGCCTCGCCGCGGCTGCGCTCGCCCTGGCCCTCGTCCCCGGCAGCGCCGCGGCCGACGAGCCGCGCCAGGCCGTCGCCGTACGCGTCAAGGTGGCCGACCAGCCGCCGGTCGACGTGGCGACCGTCCCGCGCGTGTGGCCCGGGAAGCTGCTCGAGGCGCAGGGCGTCCCGGTGGACGGCAACGACCTGGTCGACGTCGTGCGCGACGGCCGCGAGGTCTCCGGCAAGCGCAAGCGCCTGCGGCAGGGCGACGTCGTCCGCGTCACGGACGTGGTCAAGGAGCGCAGGACGAAGCGCACCAAGGTCCGCCGCGGCACCGTCGAGGTGCCGACGACCAAGCTCGAGCCCGGCAAGCGCAAGGTCGTTCGCGAGGGCCGGCCCGGTGTCCGCAAGGTCGTCGCCGTCAAGACGCTCCACAACGGCGAGCCCGCGAAGTACCGCGTCGTCAAGCGCAAGCTCGTCAAGGACCCGCGCCCGCGCCGCGTGCTCGTGGGCCGCAAGCCGTACGCCGTCGCCGGCACCGCCGGTCTCAACTGGGGCGCGCTGGCCGACTGCGAGTCCGGCGGCAATCCCCGCGCGGTCAACCCGGCCGGCTACTACGGGCTCTACCAGTTCGACGTCAGCACCTGGCGCAGCGTGGGTGGCTCCGGCCTCCCCACCGCCGCCTCGGCCGGCGAGCAGACCTACCGCGCGAAGCTGCTGTACAAGCAGCGCGGCCGCTCCCCGTGGCCGAACTGCGGTCGCCTGCTCTGACGCTGACGCTGGGCCCGGCCTACTGCCCGATGCGCGTGCGCACCTCGTAGAGCTCGGGGAAGAAGGTCAGGCTCAACGCCCGCCGCAGGAAGTCCACCCCGGACGACCCGCCGGTGCCCACCTTGTGGCCGATGACCCGCTGCACGACCTGGAGGTGGCGGAAGCGCCACTGCTGGAAGGCGTCCTCGACGTCCACGAGCTCCTCGCACGTCTCGTAGACGCCCCAGTGCTCGGCGGGCGCGGCGTAGACGGACGCGAAGAGGTCCACGAGCTCGGGGTCGGTGGTGTGCGGCTGCGACCAGTCGCGCTCCAGCAGCCGCTGCGGGACGGCGTACCCCTGGCGGGAGAGGTGGGCGAGGAACTCGTCGTAGAGCGACGGCTCGTGGAGCAGCTCCGTGAGGGTGGTGCGGGCGGTCTCGTCGTGGGAGAAGACGTCGACCATGTCGGCGTTCTTGTTGCCCAGGAGGAACTCGACCTCGCGGTACTGCGCGGACTGGAAGCCCGAGCTGGTCGCCAGGAACGGCCGGATCTCGGCGTACTCGCTGGGCGTGAGCGTCGCGAGGACCGACCACTGGTCGGTCAGGGTGTGCTGGATGTGCTTGATGCGCGCCATCCGCTTCAGTGCGGGGGAGAGGTCGTCGGTGCGCAGCAGCGCCCGGGCCGAGCGCAGCTCATGGACCATCAGCTTGAGCCACAGCTCGCTCGTCTGGTGCTGCACGATGAAGAGCAGCTCGTCGTGCTGCGGCGGGTCGGACAGGGGCTGCTGGGCCGAGAGCAGCACGTCGAGGCGCAGGTAGTCGCCGTAGGACATGGACCTCGAGAAGTCCTTCTGGATGGTGTCCTCGAGGTCGCGCTTGTTCGGTGTCCCGCCCATTCCTTCTGACATGGCTGCAACCTATCCGTCGACCTGTCCGTCGTGGCGGTCGGTGGCCTCGTCTACCGTCGCACCATGGCCGCCACGTCCGCCCCGTCCGCCGGGCGCACCCGCACCTGGGTGCCCGGCTGGCCGTGCGCGCCCGCACAGGTGCTGCGCCCCCAGCGGCGCGGTGCCGGGGACCCGACGCAGCGACACCTCGACGACGGCCGCATCTGGCGTGCCATGCGTACGCCCACCGGGCCGGCGTCGTTGTGCGTGCAGCCGCGACCGTCGGCGGGGGAGGTCGTCGGACGTGCCTGGGGGCTGGGAGCGGAGTGGGCGCTCGACCGGATGCCTGCGCTGCTCGGCGCCGACGACGACCCCACCGGCTTCGAGCCGCACCACCACGCCGAGGTCGCCGACGGCTGGCGCGCCCACCAGCACTGGCGCATCGGTCGCACCGGCCTGGTGATGGAGTCGCTGGTGCCGTCGATCCTCGAGCAGAAGGTGACCGGCAAGCAGGCGTTCGGCTCGTTCCGCGAGCTCGTACGCCGCCACGGCGAGCCGGCTCCCGGGCCGGTGGCGCCGCTGGGGCTGATGCTCCAGCCCACGCCCGCCACGATCGCCGCGATCCCGTCGTGGGAGTGGCTGCGCCTCGGCGTGCAGCCGGCCCAGTCGCGCACGGTCGTCACCGCGTGCCGCCTCGCACCGTCGCTGGAACGGGTCGCGGAGGTGGCCGCCGACGAGGCCGACCGGCGGCTCCGGTCGGTCCGGGGGATCGGGGTGTGGACCAGCGCCGAGGTCCGCCAGCGCGCGCTCGGCGACGCCGACGCGGTCAGCTTCGGCGACTACCACCTCGCCAACTGGGTCGGCTGGGCGCTCGTCGGCCACGACATCACCGACGACCAGATGGCGGTGCTGCTCGAGCCCTATCGGCCGCACCGCGGGAGGGCTGCGTCGATGGCGATCGCCGGTGGCCGGTCGCGCCCGCGTCGGGGGCCGCGGATGAGCATCCCGACGCACCTGCCCACCCGCTGACCGGCAGCTCGTCACGCCGGTCCAGACCCCCAGAAATGGTGTCGCAGCCCGACGTGGCCGGGGGTAGCGTCGATCGTCATGGGCGACACGGACCCCGTCCTGCTGCTGGCGACCACCGACGAGACGTCGCGGGACGTCCTCCAGTCGGAGCTGCGCCGCAGGTACGGAGGCGACTACGAGGTGGTCGTGTGCGCCGACTACGTCCACGCACGCGCCGTCCTCGAGGGCCTGCGGCGGTGGGACCGGCAGGTGGCCCTCGTGATCGCCTGCTACGGACCCGACGACCGAGGCGGCCTCGACTTCCTGCGGCGCGCGTACTCGCTGCACCCCTCGGCGAAGCGTGCCGTCGCCGGCATCTGGGGCGACTTCGCCAGCACGACGGACGTGTTCGCGGCCATCGGCCACGGCCATGCCGAGCTCGTGCTGCTCCGGCCGGAGAGGCCGCGCGACGAGGAGTTCCACGGCGCCGTCACCGACACCCTGGACGACTGGCACCTGGCCCAGGGCATCGGGTTCGAGGCCGTACGGATGATCGGCGAGCAGCGCGACGAGCGCACCCACGCGCTGCGTGACCAGTTCGGTCGCAACCACATCCCGGTCGGCTTCCACCAGGCCGGCACGGAGTCGGCCAACCGGCTGCTCGCCGGGCTCGGCCTCACCGATCCGGAGCTGCCGGTGCTCCAGCTCGCCTTCACCACGCCACCCACGACGCTGGTCGCGCCGACCGACCTCGAGATCGCCGACGCCTTCGGGCTGATGCGCCCGTTGGCGACGGACCACGTCTACGACGTCGTGGTGATCGGTGCCGGCCCCAGCGGGTTGGCGGCGGCGGTCTACGCCTCCTCCGAGGGGCTCTCGACGATGGTGGTGGAGCAGCACGCGGTCGGCGGCCAGGCGGGCACCTCGTCGCTGATCCGCAACTACCCGGGGTTCGCCCGCGGGGTCAGCGGCGCCCACCTGGCCTACCGGTCGTTCCAGCAGGCCTGGGCCTTCGGGAGCGAGTACCTGTTCCTGCGCGAGGTGCAGGGACTGGGCACCGACGGCGGCCTGCGCACGGTCTCGATGTCCGACGGCAGCGTGGTCCGCACCCGCAGCGTCGTCATCGCCACGGGCGTCGACTACCGCATGCTCGACGTGCCCTCCCTCGAGCGGCTCGTGGGGCGAGGAGTCTTCTACGGCGCTGCGGTGTCCGAGGCGCCGTCGATGGCCGGGGCGGAGGTGTACGTCGTGGGCGGGGGCAACTCGGCCGGTCAGGCGGCCCTGCACCTGGCCCGCTACGCCCGCGAGGTGACGCTCCTGGTGCGCGGGCCGTCGCTCGCCGCGAGCATGTCCGAGTACCTGATCGCCCAGCTCGAGGCCACCCGCAACGTCGCCATCCGCTACCGCACGGCCGTCCTGGACGGTCGGGAGGTGGACGGGTGCCTGGCCGGCCTGACCCTGGGCCGTCCGGCAGGGGGCGACCCACACGGCGAGGGAGCCGCCGAGGACGTGTCAGCGAGTGGTCTCTTCGTGCTCATCGGGTCAGTGCCGCGCACGTCGTGGCTGCCTGCCGAGGTCGCCCGGGACGAGGCCGGCTTCATCCGCACCGGTCAGGACGGTCGGCTGCTGCTGGAGACCACCATGGAAGGCGTCTTCGCGGTCGGAGACGTCCGCTCGGGCTCGATCAAGCGGGTCGCGACGGCGGTGGGTGACGGCGCCACCGTCATCGCCCTGCTCCACGGCTACCTCGCCGCCCATCCGGCCCCCTCCGCATGACTGCCGTCACCGACGGCACGGTCACGGCTGCGATGCGCCGCCTGCTGGCCGTGGCCGCCGTGCTCGTTTTCCTGGCCGGCCTCCAGCTCACCGCCTTCCCCACCCGCACGGCGGACTGGTTCTCGTGGACGATCGACGTCCGCATGACGGCCGTGTTCCTCGGCGCGGCGTACGGGTCCAGCGCCGTCCTCGAGGTCGCCGGCGCGCGATCGTCGAGGTGGACCTCCGCTCGACTCGCTGTCTGGGCGGTGCTGGTCTTCACGGTGCTCACGTTGGCCGTCACGCTCGTGCACCTCGACAAGCTCCACCTCGGCGCCCAGCACCCGGTCAGTGCTCGGGCGGTCACCTGGGGCTGGCTCGCCATCTATGCAGGCGTCCCCCTGGCCATGCTCGCTGCACTGCTTCTCCAGGCGCGTGGGAGGCGCGCGCCGGCAGGCATGCGCGACCGACGACGTCTCCCAGCCGGCCTCGGGTGGCTGCTCGTGGGCCTCGCCGCGGTGCTGGTCGCATCCGGCCTGGCGCTGCTGGTGGCTCCCCAGTGGGCGGCTGACGGATGGGCGTGGCCGCTCACCCCGCTGACGGCTCGGGCCGTCGGCGCGTGGCTCGTCGGCCTCGGGTGGGCCGCGGGCCACGCCCGCCTCGTCGACGACATCGACGACGTCCGCCCGCTGGGCCTGACGGGCACCACCTTCGTGGTCCTCCAGACGGTTGCGCTGCTGAGGTACGGCGACGCGCTGGCCTGGGGGACGTGGCAGGCGACGGCGTACGTCGTGGGGCTGGCCTGGACGGCCGTGGTCGCCGGATGGATCCTTGCGCTCGAGGCGGGCGCCGGGCGCACGGTCACATCGTCTCGGGCGTCTCGATCCCGAGCAGGTGCAGGCCCCGGGCCAGCACGTCACCGGTGAGCCGGGTCAGCACCAGGCGTGAGGCCCGCGCCGGCGGCTCGGCCACGAGGATCGGGCACTGCTCGTAGAACACCGAGAACGTCTGTGCCAGCTCGAACAGGTAGGTGCACAGCCGGTGCGGCTCGAGCTCGCGGCCGACCTCGCCGACGACGTCGCCGAAGTCGAGGAGCGACAGCACCAGCGCCCGCTCCTCGGGCTCGGTGACCACGACCGGCCCCTCGGCGGGGGCCGCCCCCGCCTTCCGGAGCACCGACCGCGTGCGGGCCACGGCGTACTGCAGGTAGCGGCTGGTGTTGCCGTGGAGGGCCACCATCCGGTCGAGGTCGAAGACGTACCCGCTGTCGTGGGCCACGGAGAGGTCGGCGTACTTGACCGCCCCGATCCCCACCTGCGGCGCCAGCGTCGCGCGCTCGTCCTCGCAGAGCCCGGGACGGTCCTCGTCCAGCGCGCCGCGGGCGGTGGCGACGGCCTCGTCGAGCAGGGCCATCAGGCGGAGCGGCGCGCCGGAGCGGGTCTTGAGGATCTTGCGGTCCGGGTCGAGGACGTTGCCGATCCGCACGTGCACCGGGCGTACGTCCTCCGGCAGCCAGCCCGCGCGGCGTGCGGTCGCCCACACCATCTGCAGGTGCAGCGCCTGGGGCGCGCCGATCACGTAGAGCATCCGGTCGGCCTCGAGGTCGCGCACCCGGCGACGCACGGTGGCGAGGTCGGTGGTGCCGTAGCCGTAGCCGCCGTCCGACTTGCGGATGATGAGGGGGAGCGGCTTGCCCTCGCGGCCGGTGAAGCCGTCGAGGAACACGCACAGCGCGCCGTCGCTGACGGTGGCGATGCCGGCCTCGACGAGCTCGTCGCAGACCCGCGGCAGGTCCGCGTTGTAGGTCGACTCGCCCGCGAGGTCGGCGTCGGTCAGGCTCACCCCGAGCCGGGAGTAGATCGCGTTGAAGTAGTGCTTCGACAGGTCGACCAGCTCGCCCCACAGCCGCAGGGTGTCGGGGTCGCCGCCCTGGAGCGCGACGACGCGGGCCCGGGCGCGGACGGCGAACCCGGGTTCGTCGTCGAAGTTCCGTCGGGCCGCCTGGTAGAAGGTGTTCGGGTCGGTCTCGACCAGCAACGCCTCGGCGGAGCCCTCGCCGACGTCGAGGAGGTGCTCGATGAGCATGCCGAAGGGTGTGCCCCAGTCGCCGATGTGGTTCTGCCGGACGACGGTGTGGCCGAGGTGCTCGAGCACCCGCGCGAGGGCGTCGCCCACGACGGTGGTGCGCAGGTGCCCGACGTGCATCTCCTTGGCCACGTTGGGCGCGGAGTAGTCGATGACGACCCGCTCCGGGCTCTCTCGCGGCACCCCCGTACGGGCATCCGCCGCCAGCGCCTCGGCGGCGGAGCCGAGCCAGCTCCCGCCCAGCGTCAGGTTGATGAAGCCCGGTCCGCTGATCTCGATCGACTCGCACACGTCGCCGGCCAGTGCCCGGACCGACGGTGCCTCGACGATCCGCTGGGCCACCTCGCGTGGCGGCATCCCGAGCCCCTTGGCCAGGGCGAGGGCCGCGTTGGACTGGAGGTCGGCGAACTGGCTCGGTCGCAGGACCGGGTCGGCGTCGCGGTGCTCCGGGCCGAAGGCCTCCTCGATCGCTGCGGAGACGACGGGCGCGAGAGTGGCGGACGCGGACGGCATGGCGCGAAGGCTACTGCGGCGTGCCGTGCTCCCGGGCACTCACAGCAGCGGCCGCAGCGGAGCCAGGAAGCTCTCGGTGAACTTCCGGTTGAGGTCGCGCGCCTCCCACTCGTCGAGGGTCAGCTCCAGGCAGTTGGACTCGTCGGTGCGGAAGACCTCCTCCATCACCGCGGCGAACGCCGGATCGATGACCTCGAGGTTGATCTCGTAGTTGCCCTGGAGGCTCAGCCGGTCGATGTTGGCGGTGCCGACCGTCGACCAGCTGCCGTCGATGGTCGCGGTCTTGGCGTGCACCATCGCGTCGCGGAACCGCAGGATGCGCGCCCCGGCGCCGAGCAGCTGGCCGTAGTAGCCGCGCGAGATCCAGTCGGCGACGATGTGGTTGGACTTCAGCGGCAACAGGATCCGTACGTCGACTCCCCGCCGTGCCGCCTCGGCCAGCGCGTCGACGAAGTCCTGGTCGGGCAGGAAGTACGCCGTGGTGAGCCAGATGTTGCGGCTCGCGCGGTTGATCGCCTCGAGGTACATGCTGCGGATCGGGAAGTTCCACTGGCGCGGGACGTTCTTGTGCACCCGGATCTGGGGGTCCCAGTCCGACGCCGTCTCGAGGAGCAGCGGTCGCTCGTTGCGGCGCAGCCGGTGGTGGCGGTTGAGGTTCCAGAAGTCGGCGAACGCCCGCTTCATGTCCCACACCCCGGGGCCGGTGATGCGCACGTGGGTGTCGCGCCACTCGGTGGCGTACGCCGAGCCGATGTTGTAGCCGCCGAGGAAGGCGACCTCCTCGTCCACGACGAGCATCTTGCGGTGGTTGCGGCCGTAGCGGCGCAGGTCCCACACCCGGAGGCCGGCCGTCCACACGGGGTAGCGCAGCACCTTGAGGGAGGGTGGGAAGCGCTTGAACGCGGGGGAGACCACCATGTTGGCGAAGCCATCGTAGACGCAGTGCACGTCGACGCCGCGGGCAGCGGCCGCGGTCAGGGCGGTCTTGAACTTCCACCCGATGTCGTCGCCCTTCCAGATGTAGGTCTCGAAGAGGATCTGCTTCTTCGCGCCGTCGATCGCGGCGAGCATGTCGTCGTAGAGGTCGCGGCCGAACGTGTACGTCGTGATCTCCCCGTCGCCCACCGGCACCGTGTCGGGTCCGCTGACGGGGAAGGGCTTCGGCTTCTTGCCCCGGCGTCGGTAGGAGTCGATGAGCGAGAGCGCGACCGCGAGGCCGACCTGCAGCCCGACGAGACCGAGCAGGGTGCGCCGCAGGGCGGTCAGCGTGCGGGCGACGGTCACGCGCTCAATCTAGCCACGGGACCCAGCGAGCTCGTGGCGCGACGCGGCGGGTGCTGGTGATCCCCTCGACCGCGTGCGCTGATCAGGCCAGCCCGAGCGCGGCGTACCGCTCGACGTCGCACGGGCGGTCGGACAGCACCCGGAAGAGCGCGGCACGCAGCATCGCCTCCCTCTGGACGCCATGGCGCCACTCGTCCAGCGCGGCGACCGGGGCACCGAGCCAGAGCACGGCGTCCAGCACGCAGACCGCCTCCGCCCACAGCGGGGAGCGCCAGGCGGGGGAGAGGTCGATGACGAAGGGGGCACCGGTCGCATCGAGCAGGACGTTGCCCGCGAGATCGCCGTGGACGAGCTGCTCGCGGCCGAGGTCGGTGTTGTCGAGGCCCGCGGTCAGGGCGCGCACGAGGTCGGCGAGCCCGGCCTCGGGCCGCCCGGCTGCGGCACGCTGCGCGGCGTCGGCGTCGTACGCCTGTCGCTCCGCGTCGGCCCAGCGGCCGGTGCGGGCGTCGAGCCCGTCGGGCCGCTCGGGGACCGAGGTAGCGAGGTGTGCGTGGAGCAGGTGGGCCGTGGCCCGCAGGGTCGCCAGGTCGTGGCACGGCGTGGTGCCCGGCTCGAAGCGGGTGGCGGCCCAGCCGTCCACAGTCAGGTTTCCGTCCCGGGCCGGGACGGGCATCGCCAGCCGGAGCGAGTGGGGCAACGACTCGTCGAGACGTACGGCCAGCCGGGCCTGGATCGGCGCCAGCCACGTCTCCGACTCGTCATGACCGGGCGACAGGACCAGGTCTCCGGCCCGCCAGCTCGTCCCCTGGCCGCCGGGCAGCGGCTCCAGCACGCCCTCGGCCGCGAACAGGTCGAGGACGTGGTCGGGCGGCGGGGAGGGATGTGGCACCGCGCGAGCGTATGACGTCACTGTCGGTGCCTCCCCGTAGGCTCGACGCATGCGTCCAGTCACCGATCTCCAGCGCCGGGTGGCCCCCTTCAAGGTGGTCTCCGACTACCAGCCGTCGGGCGACCAGCCGGCCGCGATCGAGGAGATCGTCGAGCGGGTCAACGCCGGCGTGCAGGACGTCGTGCTGCTCGGCGCGACCGGCACCGGCAAGACCGCGACGGTCGCCTGGGTGACCGAGCAGCTCCAGCGGCCCGTGCTCGTGCTCCAGCCCAACAAGACCCTCGCCGCGCAGTTCGCCAACGAGCTGCGCCAGCTCTTCCCCGACAACGCGGTCGAGTACTTCGTCTCCTACTACGACTACTACCAGCCCGAGGCCTACGTCCCCCAGACCGACACCTACATCGAGAAGGACTCCTCCATCAACGAGGAGGTCGAGCGGCTGCGGCACAGCGCCACCAACAGCCTCCTGACCCGCCGCGACACGATCGTGGTGTCGACGGTGTCCTGCATCTACGGCCTCGGCACGCCCCAGGAGTACGTCGACCGGATGCTGCGGCTCAAGGTCGGCGAGGAGCACGACCGCGACTCCGTGCTGCGCCGGCTCGTCGAGATCCAGTACACCCGCAACGACATGTCCTTCACCCGCGGCACCTTCCGGGTCCGGGGCGACACCCTCGAGATCTTCCCCGTCTACGAGGAGCTCGCGATCCGCGTCGAGTTCTTCGGCGACGAGGTCGAGCGGCTGATGACGCTGCACCCGATCACCGGCGAGGTGGTCTCCGACGACACCGAGCTGCACGTCTTCCCCGCCACCCACTACGTCGCGGGCCCGGAGCGCATGGAGCGGGCCATCAAGGGCATCGAGCTCGAGCTCGACGACCAGCTCGCCACCTTCGAGAAGCAGGGCAAGCTCCTCGAGGCCCAGCGCCTGCGGATGCGCACCACCTACGACATCGAGATGATGCGCCAGGTCGGCTCGTGCTCGGGCATCGAGAACTACTCGATGCACATGGACGGCCGCACCCGCGGCAGTGCCCCCAACACCCTCCTCGACTACTTCCCCGAGGACTTCGTGCTCGTCATCGACGAGTCCCACGTCGCCGTGCCGCAGATCGGAGGCATGTACGAAGGCGACATGTCGCGCAAGCGCAACCTCGTCGACCACGGCTTCCGCCTGCCCAGCGCGATGGACAACCGGCCCCTGCGGTGGGAGGAGTTCGTCGACCGGATCGGCCAGACCATCTACCTGTCGGCCACCCCGGGCAACTACGAGCTCGACCGGGTCGGCGGGGTCGACAACGCCGTCCAGCAGATCATCCGCCCGACCGGCCTGGTGGACCCCGAGGTCGTGGTCAAGCCGACCAAGGGCCAGATCGACGACCTGATCCACGAGATCCGCGAGCGCTCCGACAAGGGCGAGCGCGTGCTGGTCACCACGCTGACCAAGAAGATGTCGGAGGACCTCACCGACTACCTCCTCGACGCCGGCATCCGCACCCGCTACCTCCACTCCGAGGTCGACACCCTCAAGCGCATCGAGCTGCTGCGCGACCTGCGGCTCGGGGAGTACGACGTCCTCGTCGGCATCAACCTGCTCCGTGAGGGCCTCGACCTGCCCGAGGTGTCGCTGGTCGCGATCCTCGACGCCGACAAGGAGGGCTTCCTGCGCTCCGACAAGTCGCTGATCCAGACCATCGGCCGTGCCGCTCGCAACGTGTCCGGCCAGGTCCACATGTACGCCGACAAGATCACGCCCTCGATGGAGAACGCGATCGAGGAGACCAACCGTCGCCGCGCGATCCAGGTCGCCTACAACACCGAGCGCGGCATCGACCCGCAGCCGCTCCGCAAGAAGATCGCCGACATCACCGAGATGCTCGCCCGCGAGGACGAGACCACCCAGGAGCTGCTCAAGACCTGGGCCGACGTCGGCCAGAAGGGTCGGGCAGGTGGCGTGAAGGCGGGCAAGTCCCCGACCCCGGCGCTGTCCAGGATCCACCAGGAGGCTCCCGACACCGCCGGCATCCCGAGCAGCGACCTGGCCGAGCTCATCCAGGAGCTCACCGACCAGATGAAGACGGCCGCCGCCGAGCTGCAGTTCGAGGTGGCCGCCCGCCTGCGCGACGAGGTCAACGACCTCAAGAAGGAGCTCCGCCAGATGATGGAAGCGACCAAGTGAGCGACAGCGCTCAGTCCTCGTGCCTCCGGATCCGGGTGCGCTCGCGCTTCTCCAGTCGCCGCGTCTCTGCCTCGATGATCTCGTCCTTCTGCCAGACCACCCGACCTGCGTTCAGGCCGGTGCCCAGCATGACGAAGAGGGGCCACGGGAACCCACCGTCGAAGCCGTCGCCGCCGAGGCTCGACGCCAACCAGATGACCCAGCAGATCAAGGACGCCGACAGGAACCCCCACGTGGCCTGACGGCGCTGGTGGGCGTACGCCTTCGCGGCGGCCCGCGGGATGTCCGTACGAGGCGCGCGGGCGACAGGAAGGTCCTCGACGAGTGGCACGAGGTCCCCGAGCATGCGGCTGGCGAGCGCGGCGTCGGTGCGCTCGTCGTACTCGGTGCGGGTGAGGCGTCCCTCTGCGAACGCCTCGCCGAGGACGGTCTCGATCACGGCGCGATCGCGGTCCGAGGCCCGGATCGTCCGGTTCGCCGGGTTGCGCGGGTCGTGGTCGAACTGTCGCCACACCTCGATCTCCGACACGTCGCCAGCATAGGCATGCCCACCCATCCGGAGGTGGGCGCTGGTCCCCGTCGGGGGCGCTCGCTAGCGTCGCCACCATGAGCACCCCCATCGACCTGGGCAGGCCGGTCTCCGGCGACGTCATCGACCTCATCCTCGAGGACCACCGCCGCTTCGAGTCACTGATGCGCCAGCTGCGCGACAGCTCCTCGGACCGCGACGCCGTGCGGCAGGCGCTCGCCGCCCTCCACGTCGCGCACGCCGAGGCGGAGGAGCAGCACGTCTACCCCAAGCTGCGGCGCAAGGACGCGATCACCGAGCACGAGGCCGAGCACGGCGAGGAGGAGCACGCCGAGGGCCATGAGGCCATGCTCAAGGTGCTGGAGCTCAAGGGCACCGACACCCAGGCGTTCGACGACGCCGTGGAGGAGCTCGCGACCGCGCTCAACCACCACCTCACCGAGGAGGAGCTGACGATCCTCAACCCCGCTCGGGAGGAGGTCGGCGAGCAGGTGCGCGCCGAGCTGGGAGTGGCCTTCGCCACCGAGCGCAACAAGCAGCTCGACGCCGGCTGCGGCAGCATCGAGAACGTACGCCGCATCGTGCGGGAGGCCGAGCAGGAGGGCCTCCTGGACGACGAGGAGGACGAGGCCTGACGTCGGCGTCCGGGTCAGCGCTGGCGCAGGATGGTCAGGCCGACCATGCGTGCCACGACCATCGCGATGTAGAACACGCCGGTCATCATCTCGACCATCACCACCGACCGCGCCTGGGCGCCCACGGCGACGATGTCCGAGAGCCCGACGCTCGTCAGGATCGAGAACGACAGGTAGAGCAGCTCGAACCAGGTCTGGTCGACGGCGCCGCTGCCGCTGCTGAACGAGCCCGGCCACACGACCTGGACGCAGGAGAAGAGGTACGCGAAGCCCCACGCGACCACGGTGAACGCAGCACCGGTGGCGAAGTACTCGTCGGTCGTGACCTTGTCGTCGTGGAGGAGGTAACGCAGCATCGCGTAGGACACGTAGAAGTAGAACGGCGTGTGCAGCACGCCGGAGAGCAGCACGACGACGTCCTCATCGGCGAACACGGGCTCGATCAACGTCAGCACCATGGCCGGCGCGCCGAGCAGCAGGATCACCCGGCTCGCCATGGGGGTGCGTCGGACCGCCAGGACAGCCGCGGCGACGGCCAGCATCCCGATGCCACCGAGGCCCGCGCGACCCACCACGGAGTCGTCGAGGAACGGCCACAGGAGCACCTGCAGCAGCTGCGCGCCCAGCAACATCGCGGAGGGGTGCTCGACGAGGTAGCGCAGCGGTCGGCTCACGATGACGCAGTCTAGGGACGCGCCGATCACCCGCACGGCGCCGCTCCGTTGGGCTAGGTTCGCCGCGTGGGCGTACGAGCACGGAACTGGGCGGCAGGCGGACTCACCGTCGTGCTGGTCGGCCTGCTCGTCGCGATCGGGCTCGTCGTCACCTCCCGCGACGCCGTCGACACCGAGCTGACTGCTGCGCAGCAGGACGCCGCAGCCGCGGCCCGCGCCGAGGCGCTGGCCTTCCTCACCGTCGACCACGAGGACATGGAACGGCTGGTCGACGCCGTGCTCGCGGGCGCGACCGGCGAGTTCGCCGAGCAGTACGCGGCGCAGCGCGAGACGCTGGTCCGCGAGGCCGTCCGGACCGAGGCCACCTCGGTGCCCGAGGTCGTCGCGCTCGGCGTGGGTGACCAGGACGAGGACTCCGCGACGGTCCTGGTCGCGGCCAACAGCACCGTGTCCAACACCGGTACGAGGGGCGAGGGACAGGTCCGCTACTACCGCCTGCGGCTCGAGCTCGTCCGCGAGGGCGACCGGTGGCTGACCGACAACCTCCAGTTCGTGCGGTGAGCGGGCCGTGGTGACGAGCAGGAGATGGATCACGGCCCTCGCGGTGCTGGTGTGCGCGGCCGCCGTCGCGCTCGTCTGGGTGCTGAGGGACCCCGGACCCGGGCCGGGGGCGGCGATCAGCAGTGCCGACGACCCCGACGTGTCCGTGGTCTCAGCCGCCGTGAAGGACGCCGTGCGCGAGCGGGCCGCTGAGGGTGCAGCCGCGGCGTACGGCTACTCCTGGGAGACCCTCGCCGAGGACAAGGCCGCGGCGAGGGCGCTGATGACGGCGGCGATGCAGGACCGCTACGACCGGACGATGGCTGGCGTGGCCACCTCGAGCCAGCGCGACCACACGGTGGTGTCCGCCGAGGTCGTCGACACCGCGCTCGTCACTGCCTCGGCGACGCACGCGCGCGTGCTCGTCTTCGTCAACCAGCGCACCTCGGGCGACGACCTGGAGGAGCCGACCCTCGACCTCGACCGCGTCCTCGTCACGCTGCGACGCGAGGGCGGGGAGTGGCGGCTCAGCGAGCTCGACGCCCTGTGACACACAGGCGGCAGCCGCGGACCGGCCCTTGTCGGCGGACCTCCCGACCGGAAGGATCCGCGACGTGGACGACGTGAGGACCGACCTGCTGATCATCGGAGCCGGCCCGACCGGCCTGTTCGCCGCCTACTACGCCGGCTTCCGTGGCCTGCGCGTGGCCGTGGTCGACTCGCTGCCCGAGCTGGGTGGCCAGATCACGGCCATGTACCCCGAGAAGGCGATCCTCGACGTCGCTGGATTCCCCAGCATCAAGGGGCGCGACCTCGTGGAGGGGCTCGTCGCGCAGGCCGCGACGGCCGACCCGACGTACCTGCTGGACCGCACCGCCACCACGCTCGAGCACGGTGACGACGAGGTCGTGGTCACCCTCGACGACGGCACCCGGGTCACGGCCGGGGCCGTGCTGATCACCTCGGGCATCGGCAAGTTCAGTCCTCGCCCGCTGCCGGCCGGCGAGGGATGGGTGGGTCGCGGGATGGAGTTCTTCGTGCCCAGCTTCGCGCCCTACGCAGGCAAGGACGTGGTCGTCGTCGGGGGAGGGGACAGCGCGTTCGACTGGGCCCAGCACCTCGAGCCGATCGCCGCGTCGGTGACGCTGGTGCACCGTCGCGACGCGTTCCGCGCCCACGAGCGCACCGTGGCGGCCGTCAAGGACTCGAGCGTGGAGATCATCACCAACGCCCAGGTCACCGAGCTGCGCGGCGACGGGCACCTCGAGGAGGTCGAGATCAGCGTCGACGGCCAGGAGCCGCAGCTGCGCAAGGCCCAGGCCCTCGTCGCGGCGCTCGGCTTCGTCGCCGACCTCGGCGCGATCCAGCAGTGGGGCCTCGAGACCCAGAAGCGGCACGTGGTCGTCGACTCCTCGATGCGGACCAACCTCTCGCGCGTGTTCGCCGCGGGCGACATCACCGACTACCCCGGCAAGGTCCGCCTGATCGCCGTGGGGTTCGGCGAGGCCGCGACCGCGGTCAACAACGCCGCAGTGGTCCTGGACCCGACCGCCCACGTCTTCCCCGGTCACTCGAGCGAGGCGTGAGAGCCGCGCGGTCGGGCGCTACCGACCAGTAGGCATAATGGGGGCTCATCGAGCGCCACCGAAAGGCAGACCAGAGTGCGCATCGCCATGCTGTCCTACCGCAGCAAGCCCCACTGCGGCGGACAGGGCGTCTACATCCGCCACCTGAGCCGCGAGCTCGTACGCCTCGGGCACGAGGTCGAGGTGTTCTCCGGCCAGCCCTACCCGGACCTCGACGAGGGCGTGCGGCTGACCAAGGTGCCGAGCCTGGACCTCTACCGCGAGCCCGACCCGTTCCGGGTGCCGCACCTGCGTGAGTTCCGCGACCTCATCGACGTCGAGGAGTTCCTCACGATGTGCGCGGCGGGCTTCCCGGAGCCCAAGACGTTCGGCTCGCGCATCGCGCGGCTGATGAAGGACCGCGCCGGTGACTTCGACATCGCCCACGACAACCAGGTCCTGGCGCCCGGCATCCTCGCGCTCGAGGCCTACGGCCTGCCCGTGGTGGCGACCATCCACCACCCCATCACCATGGACCGTCGCATCGACCTCCAGACGGCACCGACCTGGCGCAAGCGGATGACGCTGCGCCGGTGGTACGGCTTCCTCCGCATGCAGACCGGGGTCGCCAAGCGCTACCGCAAGGTGCTCACGCCGTCCGAGTCCTCGACGCGCGACGTCGCCCGGGACTTCGGCGTCGACCCTGCGCGGATGCAGACGATCCTGCTGGGGGTGGACGACGTCTTCGCGCCGCCGACCGCGCCGCGCGTGCCGGGCCGGATCCTGGCGATGGCCAGCGCCGACGCGCCGATGAAGGGCATCGCCACCCTGCTGGAGGCGTTCGCGAAGCTCGCCGTCGAGCGCGATGTCTCGCTCGTGCTCGTCACCCGCCCCGAGCCGGGCGGTCGCACCGAGAAGCTCATCGACCAGCTGGGCATCGAGGACAAGGTCAGCTTCGTCAATGGTGTCAGTGACGCCGAGCTCGTCGAGGTCATGGGCTCCGCCGAGGTCGCCTGCGTGCCGTCGCTCTACGAGGGCTTCTCGCTGCCGACCGCCGAGCTGATGGCGTGCGCGACCCCGCTGGTGGTGTCGCGTGCGGGCGCGATCCCCGAGGTCGTCGGCCCCGACGGCGAGTGCGCCGACCTGGTCACGCCCGGTGACGTCGGCGAGCTGGAGCAGGCGCTCGCAGCGCTGCTCGACGACCCGCAGCGGCGTACGGCCATGGGTGCCGCGGGGCGGGCGCGCGTCGAGGAGATGTTCAGCTGGCGTGCCGTGGCCGAGGCCACCGCCGCCGCCTACGAGGTGACCATCGCCGACTTCGCCGAGGAGCGGGGTCCGCGAGCGCAGGAGGAGAGCCACCGTGCTGACCGTTGACTTCGACCGGCTCGGGCTGCGCCCGGGCGACCGCGTCCTCGACATGGGCTGCGGCGCGGGTCGGCACGCCTTCGAGATGTACAAGCGCGGCGCCGACGTCGTCGCCTTCGACCAGGACGCCGACGAGCTCGCGACCGTGCGCGAGTGGTTCGCCGCGATGCGGGAGGCGGGCGAGGTTCCCGAGGGCGCCGAGGCCGACGTCAAGGAGGGCGACGCGCTGGCGCTGCCGTTCGCCGACGGCGAGTTCGACCGCATCGTCGCCGCCGAGGTCCTCGAGCACATCCACGCCGACGTCGACGCCATCAAGGAGCTGGTCCGCGTGCTCCGCCCGGGCGGCACGCTCGCGGTCTCCGTGCCCCGGTGGCTGCCCGAGATCGTCAACTGGAAGCTCTCCGACGACTACCACAACGCCGAGGGCGGGCACGTCCGCATCTACACGGCCGAGGAGCTCGTCGACAAGGTCACGAAGGCCGGACGCTCCAACGACGGCACGCCCGGCGACGCGATGGTGTTCACCGGCAAGGACCACGCCCACGGCCTCCACACGCCCTACTGGTGGATCAAGTGCGCGGTCGGCGTCACCAACGACGAGCACCCGCTCGCCAAGGCGTACCACAAGCTCCTGGTCTGGGAGATCATGGAGAACCCCAAGGCGCTCCAGTACGCCGGCAAGGTGCTCGACCCGCTCATCGGGAAGAGCATGGTGCTCTACTTCCGCAAGCCGGCATGACGCACGTCCTCACCCCGGCCCAGGTCGAGCAGACGGCCGCGACGATCGTCGCGATGCAGGAGCCGTCGGGCGCCATCCCGTGGACACCCGGCGAGCACACCGACGTCTGGAACCACCTCGAGGCGGCCATGGCGCTGATGGTCGGCGGTCGGCGGGAGGCCGCCGAGCGGGCCTTCGCCTGGGCCCGGGAGACGCAGCGGTCCGATGGTTCGTGGCCGATGAAGATCGTCGTCGGCGAGGTCGAGGACCACTCCGGCGAGACCAACATGTCGGCCTACGTCGCGGTCGCCACGTGGCACCACTGGCTGGTCGCGCGCGACGAGGCGTTCGTCCGGCTGATGTGGCCGACCGTCCGGCGCGCGCTCGACTTCGTGGTGTCGCTCCAGCTGCCGTTCGGGGGCGTCGCCTGGTCGCAGGAGTGGGCGGCGGGCCGGCCCGCGGCCGTCAACGAGCAGGCCCTGCTCGCCGGGTCCTCCAGCATCTACCACTCGCTGCGGGCCGGCGTCGCGCTGGCGGAGCTGGTGGGGGAGCCGCAGGTCGAGTGGGAGCTGGCCGGCGGCCGGCTCGGCCACGCGCTGCGCGAGCACCGCGACCGGTTCCTGGACAAGTCGACCTTCTCGATGGACTGGTACTACCCCGTCCTCGGCGGCGCGGTCCGCGGCGAGGCCGCCGTCGAGCTGCTCGCCCAGCGGTGGGACACGTTCGTCGAGCCCGGTCTCGGGATCCGCTGCGTGTCGACCAACCCGTGGGTGACCGGCGCGGAGACGTGCGAGCTGGCGCTCGCGCTCGAGGCGATCGGCGACCGGGAGCGTGCCCGCCGGCTGCTCGCCGACATGCAGCACCTGCGTACGGACGACGGGTCCTACTGGACCGGCTACGTCTTCCCCACGGTGCCGGGCGAGGAGGGCGTGAACTGGCCGGTGGAGCAGACCACCTACACCGCGGCCGCCGTGATCCTCGCCGTCGACGCGCTCACCGACAGCACGCCGGGCTCGGACATCATGCGCGGCACGACCCTGGCCGCCGACTTCGCGGACCTGCGCCCGTCCGACCTGGCGCTCGAGTGCGGGTGCTCAGACCGGGTCGCCGGCGTCGCCGGACGTACGGCGTAGCACCCGCATCGACCCGACCACCTCCACCTCGCTGAAGGCGCCGCTGGCCAGCGCCGGGAGGTAGATGTCCTCGTAGGGCGGACGACCGCCGTCGGCGGGGTCGGGGAAGACGTCGTGGACGACCAGCACGCCGTCGGCCTCCACCCAGCGCGGCCAGGTGCGGAAGTCGGCGCGCGCGGGCTCGACGCCGTGCCCGCCGTCGATGAACAGCAGCGACAGCGGGGTGCGCCACCACGCACCCACGGTCTCCGAGCGGCCGACGACCGCGACGACCTGCTCCTCCAGCCCGGCGGCGTGGATGGTGCGGCGGAAGGTCGGGAGCGTGTCCATCAGGCCCAGCGCGGGGTCCACGAGGGTCTCGTCGTGGTGCTCCCAGCCGGCCTGGTTCTCCTCGGAGCCGCGGTGGTGGTCGACGGTGAAGACGGTGCCGCCGACCTCGCGCGCTGCGCCTCCGAGCCAGATCGCCGACTTGCCGCAGTAGGTGCCGACCTCGAGGGCCGGCCCGTGCGGGAGGCGTACGCGGGCCCACCGGTGCAGCAGCTCGCCCTCGTCCTCGGGCATGAAGCCCTTGGCGGCGCGGGCGTGCGCGAGCAGGTCCGCGGACAGGTGGGTGGGCATCGACGGGTCCGGCACGGGTCAGCCGGCGTCCCGGTCGGCGTCGTCCAGCATCTCGATCCCCTCGGGATCGACGCCGCTGTCGGCCTCCAGGCCGTGACGCCAGGTGGTCCAGTGCCAGGTCAGGTAGCGGTCGACCGCGCGCACGGCGTACGCGCTGCGGATCGAGTGGAAGACGTCGAACGCGTGCTGGGCGCCCGGCAGCTCCGCGTAGACCACGGAGGCCTTCGATGTGCGCCGCAGCTCGGCGACGAACAGCCGGGCCTGGTCGACCGACACGAGCGTGTCGAGCTCGCCGTGGATGACGAAGAAGTCGGGGGCGTCGGGCGTGATGCGCAGGATCGGCGACGCCGCCTCGTAGACGTCGGGGGAGTCGGCCCACGTCGTCTGCATGATGCGCGGGCCGAGGAACGCGTCGCGCATCCCGATGGCGTTGGACAGGCCGGTCGAGCCGGCGAAGTCGTAGACGCCGTAGAACGGCACGGCCGCCTGCACGCTGGTGTCGGCGTCCTCGAACCCCGGCTGGAAGTCCGGGTCGCCCGGCGTCAGCGCCGCGAGCGCGGCGAGGTGCCCGCCCGCGGAGCCACCGGTGATGGTGACGTAGTCGGGATCGCCGCCGTAGTCGGCGATGTTGTCCTTGACCCACGCGATGGCGCGCTTGACGTCGACGACGTGGGCGGGCCACGCGTCGCGCGGGGACAGGCGGTAGTTGATCGCGACGCACACCCAGCCCTTGGCGGCCATCTGGTTCATCAGGGGCCGGCCCTGGTGCTCCTTGGCGCCGAGCGACCACGCGCCGCCGTGGACCTGCAGGAGCACCGGGGCGTCCTCGATGGCGTCCTCGCCAGCGGGGAGGTAGATGTCGAGGTGCCCGCGACGTCCGGCCTCGGTGTAGGGCAGGTTGCTGATGACCCGAACGGAGTCGTCGGCGAAGTTGAACGGCCGGGCCAGCCGCCGCCAGGGCGTTGCGAGGTCGGCAGGGGTGGGCACCTCGTCGAGCTGCTCGACGTCGTCGACGCCGAGCCCCTCGACGAGCGCGTCCTCGAAGCAGTCCTTCGCCCGGAGGCTCTGCCGGACCATGTGGGCCAGGCCGAGCGCGCTGGCCCCGGCGAGCGCGAGGCCCGCCTTGGCGCGTACGCCGCGCCGGCGGCCCTTCGTCAGGTGTGCGGCCGCGTCGAGCGCCGTCAAGGCGAGCATCTGGGGGGCCGTCTCGCCGAAGAGCCAGCCCGCGGCGAAGGACGGCACCCCGGCCCGCTGGTGGCGTGGCGGCCGCAGGGCGTTGGCGGTGAGGGCGGCGATCACGGTCTGACGGCTCAGGAAGCTCACGTGCCCAACCTACTCGTCGGTACGGCAGGGCTACCGCAGCCGCTCCCCGAAGAACTCCAGCACCGTGTCGACGGCGACCTGCGAGCGGTGCTCGGTCACGGTGGAGTGGCCCCGCCCGTCGAGCTCGACGCGGATGAAGGCGTCACCGATCAGGGACGCCAGCGTGTCGAAGCGGGTCCCGACCGACGGGTCCGAGGCGTAGCGGATGCCCAGGACGGAGCAGCCGTCGGCAGCACGCCGGCGTACGGCCTCCGCGTCGGCGGGGGACAGGTTGAGGTCGGCGGCCCGCCCGGGCAGCCCGATGAACGGCACGGCGGGCTGGCACAGCACCGGGGCCACGGTGGCGTCGTCCACCATCATCGCCAGCGCGAAGCCACCGGTGAAGCACATGCCGAGCGCACCCACGCCGGGTCCGCCGAGCTCGGCGTGGAGGTCGCGCGCCAGCGACCGCAGCCAGCCGGCGACCGGCGTCGTGACGCCCCGGGCGAGCTTGGTGAGCTCGCGGCTGACGCAGATCCGCGGGAACACACGGGCGACGTCGAGGTTGCTGAACTCACGCCCGACCGGGCCGAACAGGTGTGGCAGGAGGACCGTGTGACCGGCCGCGACAAGCTCCTCCCCGAACCTGATCACCCCGGCCGTCAGCCCCGGCAGCTCGTGGATCACGACGACGCCGGGGCCGACGCCCTTGCGCCAGACGGGGTGCGTCGTCGGGCGACCGGCGACGTCGGCGGTGTGCTCGCTGCGGGTCCAGGTCTCGAGTGCGTCCACGAGACGGAAATCTCGCAGCCGGGGCGCCTGACCGGAAGAGCGTGTCCACGAGATCGTGGTGCGGACCTGTCCTTCTTGCTGACCGCCCGGCTAGGTTGCTGTCCCCGATCTCACACAGACAGGACATCTCGGATGCAGCACTCCCGTTCCCTGCGTGGTCTCGTCGTGGCCGGCTCGATGGCGCTCGTCGCCACCACGCTGTCGGCCACCGCCGCGATCCCGGCCACCGCCGTGGCGATCTCCCCGAAGGCCGCCGAGTGCGCCGACGGCCACTCCGACGAGCACGGCGACGCCGCCGCCAACGCGCGCGTGCGCAAGGGCACGAAGGCCAACGAGCCGAAGCCCTTCGCCGGCACCGGCGAGCAGTACCTGACCCTCGACAACGCCTCCACCCTCGGCGCGGGGTCGGTGACGGTGCCGACCTGGTTCCACATCGTCACCCCGACGACCGCGACCCAGGCCGACCGCGACCGCCTCACCCGGCTCGCGACGGCGCAGCTCGACGTCCTCAACGAGGCCTACACGGGCCGTACGGGCACCCAGGCCTCCGCGGCGACGCCGTTCCGCTTCGAGCTCGCCGGTTTCACCTACCCGGTCGACGACGCCTGGTACACCGTCACGCCGGGCGGCGTCGAGCGGGAGATGAAGGCCGCGACCCGCCGGGGCGGCAAGGAGACCCTCAACATCTGGACCGCCAGCATCGGCGACGACCTCCTCGGCTGGGCCACGTTCCCGACGAGGAAGCTCAGCACCAACGACGGCGTGGTGATCCTCGACGAGTCGATGCCGGGCGGCACCGCCGGCAAGTACGCGCTGGGCGACACGCTGACCCACGAGGTCGGCCACTGGTTGGCCCTGTACCACACGTTCCAGGGCGGCTGCAACGGCAAGGGCGACCAGGTCGCCGACACCCCGGCCGAGGCCGGTCCGCAGTTCGACTGCCCGGTCGGCGCCGACACGTGCGCCTCACCCGGTGCGGACCCGATCCACAACTACATGGACTACACGCAGGACTCCTGCATGTACCAGTTCACCGCAGGCCAGGTCGCGCGGATGAGCGACGCCTGGAACCAGTACCGCGCCGCCTGACCCGCCGGGCCGCGCCGAGCCGGGCGCGGCCCGGCGCGGCCCGTGCGGGATGATCGGGCGCGTGATGACGTTCCTCGAGCTCGGGCCCGGACGCGACTTCGTGCTGCTCGCGATGCCGAAGACCGCCAGCACCAGCCTCGAGCGCGCGCTCGCGCCGTACGCCACGGAGGTCGTCGGGTCCCCGCCGGGCCAGAAGCACCTGCCGGCACGCGGGTTCGTCCACACCAAGGCCCCCGAGCTGGCGGCGCAGGGGCACCCGCGTGAGTCGTACGAGCTCGTCACGATGTTCCGCGAGCCGATCGACTGGCTCGAGTCGTGGTGGCGCTACCGGGCGCGCGAGGACAGCCGGCAGTCGACGGCAGACATGACCTTCGAGGAGTTCGCCCTGCGCTACCTCGCCGGTGACGGGGACGCGCCCGTACCGAGGGGCAGGCCGGCCCGGTTCGTCCACGCCCAGGGCGCGATCGGCGTCGACCGGATCTTCAGCGTCGCGCACCCCGAGGTCTGGACGGCGTGGTTCGGCGACCGCGTCGGGGCGCCACTCGACGTCCAGCGGCGCAACGCCTCCGACGCCGAGCGCGGAGAGCTCGCGTTCGCGACGCGCGAGGCGCTGGCCGCCCACTTCGCGCCGGAGTACGAGATCTGGCGACGGCTGGAGGCCACGGGGGAGTGGTCGGGCGCGCGGGGCACGCCGCTGGAGAACCCGCTTCAGTCGTAGGTGTAGCCGAAGATCTCGATGTCCTCGGCGTAGACCTCGGCGATCCGCTGCCGCGTCTCGTCGGTGTAGTAGTCGTGGTAGGTCCCGTGCTTGGACTTGTTCTTGTGCACCGGTGTCGAGGGCTCGAGCCCCAGCTGCACCTGCACCCGCTGGAGGTCCTCGACGAAGTTCTCGGTGCGGCCGACGAAGTCCACCTCGCGGCCGTGCTTGGGCGCGCGGAGGTAGGTGATCTGCGGGGTGCCGACGCGGGGCAGCTCCTCGGTGCCGCGCATCACGAACTCGTCGAAGCCGGAGTACGCGGCCGCGGCGCGCCACATGGCGTTGCCGTCACGCATCGAGCCGTGCTTGACGTCCTGCGGCTTGCCGCTCCGCGGACCGTGGCGGCGGTCCCACGCCGAGATCATCGAGTACCAGGAGACCATCCGCGCCCACGGGTTGCGCACGAAGCCGAACGTCCAGTAGTCGATGACCTGCGGCTCGGTCTTGATGATCTTGCCCAGCGTGGCGTGCCGGCCGATCGGGACGCGCGCCTTGCGGGCGTCGGGGCAGGCCTCCTTCACCGTCTCCTCGACCGACACCCCGCCGGTCTTGGGGACGTGGACGAAGAGCACCTTGCGCGAGTCGCTGATGAGCACGCGGCGAGGCTATCCCACGGCCGGCGCACGCCGGATCGGGCACGGGGTGGCAACTGGTCCAGACCAGCAGCGTGTGATTTGCCAAGGAAAATCGAAGGAATCCTCAAGAAAGGCGTGTCCGTGTGTGGCGGAGTCTGGGGGCCCGTACGTTCGAGCTCGGAGCCATCGTGGGGATGGCGCCTTCCGAGGACCGTGGGGGTTCGAGCATGTCCCAGTACAACCGCCGGACGATCGTGCGCGGAGCCGCGTGGACCATTCCCGTCGTCGCAGTCGCCTCGACGGCCCCGGCCTTCGCCGCGTCGACCGACACCCCCGTCGTGCCGGGCCCCGGCGCGTTCACGGTCTGCAAGCAGCCGGGCGGCCCCAACGGCCCCAACTGCCAGGGCTACAAGTTCTCGCTCAACCTGACGGTCCAGCCGAGCGACACGTGGACGATCCAGTTCACCCAGCTCGTCGTCGACGGGACCAGCTTCCTGGCGCAGACCAGCCCCCAGACGTTCCAGGTGACGGCGACCTCGAACCTCATCAACTTCGTCTTCTGCACCGCCTCCAGCCCGAGCCAGTTCAACCTGACGCTGCGCTACTCGGCCACCAACCAGCGGACCGGCGTGACCACGTCCAACCTCGGCGGCGACTACGCCCTCAGCGGCGTCCGGAACTGCGCGTAGCATCCTCGGGTGCCCGCACCGGCGCCCCGAGCGGGCTACCGCGCGTCGCAGAAGGTCCTGCACTGGCTGACCGTGCTCGCGGTCTCCGCCCAGCTCGTGGTCGGCTACAACCTCGACCTCGACGACGGGTGCGACCCCCCGGGCGAGGACCGCAGCGGCGGCGACACCAGTGATGCCGAGGAGGAGCGCCTCGACCGGCTCGAGGACGCGTGCGAGGCGCGCGCCGACTCCTACGACCTGCTGGGCGGCGGGTTCGACCTGGCCGAGGTGCACCTCCTGCTGGGCCTGGCCGTGCTCTCGCTGGGAGTCGTACGGCCCCTGTGGCGCCGCGTCGCCGGCCTGCCGCCGTGGTCGGAGCACCTGTCCGCCGGGCAGCGACGGCTCGCGACCCGGACCGAGCACGCCCTGATGGCGCTGCTCGTGGTCGTGCCGCTCACCGGGATCGTGCTCGTCGCCACGGCCGTCGACGCCTGGGTGCCGTTGCACGTCGGCGCGCACATCGCGTTCTTCGTGGCCCTGGCGGCACACCTGTGCACCAACCTGCGACCGGCGGTCCTGCGCCGGATGCTCTGACTCGGGGCGCGGGTCAGGCCTCGAGCGGCCAGCCGCGCTGGGCCCACCCGCCGGTCCCGCCGGCGACGTTGATCGCCGCGATGCCCTGTGCCCGCAGGTGGTCGACCACCTGACGACTGCGGCCACCGACCTGGCAGATCACGAAGACCGGCTCGTCCTGGGGCAGCTCGGCGATCCGGCCGGGCACCTCGTGCATCGGGATGTGGACCGCGCCCGGCACCCGGCCGCCGGCCACCTCGTCGGCCTCACGGACGTCGACGACGTACGCCCCCTGGCTGTGCGCGGCGGCGAAGTCGTCGAGACCGACCTCGTCCTGCGGGCCGTTGGCGGCGGCCTCCTGCGCGGCCTGCACCTCCTGGCGCACGGCGTCCATGTCGAGCGCGCGGGCCTGGGCGATGACGTCGGAGAGCGCCTGCGGCGGCAGCGCGCCAGCCTGGTTGAAGAGCAGGACCCCGTCGCGGAAGAGCATCAGCGTGGGGATCGAGCTGATCGCCGCCATCTGGGCCAGCTGCTGCTCGGCCTCGGTGTCGACCTTGCCGAACACGATGTCGGGGTTGTCCTCCGACGCCTTCTCGAAGACCGGGGCGAACTGGCGGCACGGACCGCACCAGGCAGCCCAGAAGTCGACGAGGACGATGCCGTCGCCGCTCACGGTCTGCTCGAAGTCGGCCAGGGTCAGCTCGCGCGTGCTCATGCACCCAGCCTGCCACGGCCTACCAGCCGCGCTCGCGCCACTCCCCGAGGTGCGGGCGCTCGTCGCCGAGAACGCCGTCGTTGCCGTGGCCGGGGTAGAACCACGTCTCGTCCGGCAGTCGGCCGAAGAGCTTCGACTCCACCTCGTCGATCAGCTGGGAGAACTTGGCGGCGTCGCCGAAGGTCGCCCCGACGCCGCCGGGGAACAGGCAGTCGCCGGTGAACAGGTGCGGGGTCGGCCCCACCTTCTCGTCCTCGAGGACCAGGCAGATCGACCCGGGGGTGTGGCCGGCGACCGGGACGACCGCGAGGTCGCAGGTCCCCACCGCCACCGTGTCGCCCTCGCCCACGCGCCGCTCGACCGTGACGCCGGTCTGCTCCTCGATCGCGTCGGCGTCGGGAGCGCCCGCCACCACGACGGCGTCGGGGTGCGCAGCCTTGACCGCCGCCAGTCCGCGGTGGTGGTCCCAGTGCTGGTGGGTGGTGACGATCGCGGTCAGTGTCCGGTCGCCGACGAGCTCGAGCAGGCGCTCCGGCTCGGCCGCGGCGTCGACCAGGACCACCTCGTCGGTGTCGCTGCAGTGCAGCACGTAGCAGTTGTTGGACATCTCCGGGTCGACGGCGACCTTGGTCAACGTCAGGCAGCCCAGGCGGCGTACGTCGGCGTCGCCGCCGGGGGAGACGTCCCCGGTGTAGGTGTCGGTCACCATGTCTCCACCTCCGGGAGCTCGGTCGTGTCGGACGTGAGGCCCTCGCCGGTGCCGCGGCCGGTGAGCCACCAGGCGGCGGCCGCGGACGGACCCGTGACCACTGGGCCGCCCCCACCCTCGCCGTACTCCCAGGTGCCGTCGAGGTCGGTGGGGCGTACGACGAACGGCGCGGGGTAGG
This sequence comes from Nocardioides eburneiflavus, assembly GCF_004785795.1. Lineage (NCBI taxonomy): Bacteria > Bacillati > Actinomycetota > Actinomycetes > Propionibacteriales > Nocardioidaceae > Nocardioides > Nocardioides eburneiflavus. Next base: position 4,243,965 of record NZ_SRRO01000001.1, on the reverse strand, counting down.
GCCGCTTCGTCATCGAGTCCAGCAGGAGCGTGCGGAAGCCCTCCGACCAGTCGTAAGCCGTGTAGCCGGCGTCGAGGTCGGCGTGGTGGATCTCGACCTCGCGCACCCGCATCAGCGCGACGTTGGCCAGCGCGAAGTCCGGTCCGCCGGGGGTCCGCTCGAACCGCCCGGCCCAGTCGCTGGCGTGCATCGCGGCCAGCGCCTCGGAGAACGTGGCTGTCGAGGCCAGGAACCGCTCCCGGAGCGCCGCCGGCCCCACCCCGGCGAGCTCGGCGATGTCGGCGTCGCGCGCCTCCGGGGAGGCGTACATCGGCTGCGGCCGGCCGAGGTGGGCGCCGTGCAGCACTCCCGCCAGCCCCTCGGCGTTGAGGGCGAGGTGCGCCACGACGTGCGCCCGGGACCAGCCGGGGAGCAGGGACGGCGCGGCCCAGGCACCGTCGTCGAGCCCGTCGACGGTGCGTACGAGCGCCTGGTCGGCGGCCGGGAGAAGGTCGGGCGCGCGGCCCGCTGCATCGCTCACGGCACCCATCGTGCCACTTCTCCACGTCCACCCCCGAGGGTGACGGATGGGCCCGTTGTCGGTGGTGGGTCATAGTGTGGAGCGGTGCGTCGCCTTGACCGCGACACACGATCGAGGCGAACATGTGTTCGACTCCGCCGATGCCATCTCACCGAGGACCACTGTGGCCGACCAGCTCATCATCCGGGGCGCCCGGGAGCACAACCTCAAGGACGTCTCCCTCGACCTCCCGCGTGACTCGCTCATCGTCTTCACGGGCCTGTCCGGGTCCGGCAAGTCCAGCCTGGCCTTCGACACGATCTTCGCCGAGGGCCAGCGCCGCTACGTCGAGTCGCTCTCGGCCTACGCGCGCCAGTTCCTCGGCCAGATGGACAAGCCCGACGTCGACTTCATCGAGGGCCTCTCGCCCGCCGTGTCGATCGACCAGAAGTCCACCTCCAAGAACCCGCGCTCCACGGTCGGCACCATCACCGAGGTCTACGACTACCTGCGCCTGCTCTACGCCCGCGCCGGCCGCGCGCACTGCCCGACGTGCGGCGCCCCGATCGAGCGGCAGACGCCGCAGCAGATCGTCGACCGCATCCTCGGGCTCGAGGAGGGGCGGCGCTTCCAGGTGCTCGCCCCGGTGATCCGCGGCCGCAAGGGCGAGTACGTCGAGCTGTTCCGCCAGCTCCAGCAGCAGGGCTTCAGCCGGGCCCGCGTCGACGGCCAGACGCACACGCTCGACGAGCCGCCGACGCTCGACAAGAAGCTCAAGCACACCATCGAGGTGGTGGTCGACCGGCTCGCCGTCAAGGAGTCGTCCAAGCGCCGGCTGACCGACTCGGTCGAGACCGCGCTCGGCCTCGCCGGCGGGCTGGTCGTGTTCGACTTCGTCGACCTCGACGCCAAGGACCCCGGGCGCGAGATGAAGTTCTCGGAGAAGATGGCGTGCCCCAACGACCACACCATCGACACCGACGACCTCGAGCCGCGCTCGTTCTCCTTCAACTCGCCCTTCGGCGCGTGCCCGGCCTGCTCGGGCCTCGGCACCCGCATGGAGGTCGACCCCGAGCTGGTCGTGCCCGACCCCGGCGCCACCCTCGGCGAGGGTGCGATCGCGCCGTGGAGCGGGGCCCACGTCGCCGACTACTTCCTCCGCCTCGTCAACGCGCTCGGCGAGGAGCTCGGCTTTGACCTCAACACCCCGTGGGACCAGCTGACCCCCAAGGCGCGTACGTCGCTCCTCGAGGGCCACAAGACCAAGGTCCACGTGGTCACCAAGAACCGCTACGGCCGCCAGCGCGCCTACTACGCCGCGTTCGAGGGCGTACGCCCCTATGTCGAGCGCCGCCACCGCGAGGCCGAGTCCGACACGAGCCGCGAGCGGTTCGAGGGCTTCATGCGCGAGGTGCCGTGCCCGACCTGCCACGGCTCCCGGCTCAAGCCGGTCTCGGTGTCGGTCACCCTCGGTGCCCGCGACCAGGGCGGCAAGAACATCGCCGAGGTCTGCGCGCTGCCGATCAACGAGGCCGCCCACTACCTCCGCACCGTCGACCTGTCCGTGCGCGAGCGCCAGATCGGCGAGCGGGTGCTGAAGGAGATCCAGGAGCGCCTGCAGTTCCTGCTCGACGTCGGCCTCGACTACCTCTCCCTCGACCGGCCGAGCGGGTCGCTCTCCGGCGGCGAGGCACAGCGGATCCGGCTGGCCACCCAGATCGGTGCCGGCCTCGTGGGTGTCCTCTACGTCCTCGACGAGCCGTCGATCGGACTGCACCAGCGCGACAACCACCGCCTGATCGAGACGCTGCTCCGCCTGAAGGACCTCGGTAACACCCTGATCGTCGTCGAGCACGACGAGGACACGGTCCGGGTCGCCGACTGGGTCGTCGACATCGGCCCCGGCGCCGGTGAGCACGGCGGCCAGGTCGTCCACTCGGGCTCGGTCGAGGACTTGCTGGCGCACCCCGACTCGATGACGGGCCAGTACCTCAGCGGTCGCCGCGAGATCCCCGTCCCCGCGGTGCGCCGCCCGCGCACCGTCGGTCGCGAGCTCAAGGTGCACGGCGCGCGGGAGCACAACCTCCAGGACGTCGACGTCAGCTTCCCGCTCGGCGTCTTCACCGCGGTCACGGGCGTGTCCGGCTCGGGCAAGTCGACGCTGGTCAACGACATCCTCTACACCTCGCTCGCCAAGCAGATCTACAACGCCCGCACCGTCCCGGGCCGGCACACCAAGATCACCGGCCTCGAGCACGTCGACAAGGTCATCCACGTCGACCAGTCGCCGATCGGACGCACCCCGCGCTCCAACCCCGCGACCTACACCGGCGTCTTCGACCACGTCCGCAAGCTCTTCGCCTCCACCCCGGAGGCCAAGATGCGCGGCTACCTCCAGGGCCGGTTCTCGTTCAACGTCAAGGGTGGCCGCTGCGAGGCCTGCTCCGGTGACGGCACGATCAAGATCGAGATGAACTTCCTCCCGGACGTCTACGTCCCGTGCGAGGTGTGCCACGGAGCCCGCTACAACCGCGAGACGCTCGAGGTCCACTACAAGGGCAAGACGATCGCCGAGGTCCTCGACATGCCGATCGAGGAGGCCGCCGACTTCTTCGCCGCGGTGCCGGCGATCGCGCGCCACATGAACACGCTCCAGGAGGTCGGCCTCGGCTACGTCCGCCTCGGCCAACCCGCCACCACGCTCTCCGGTGGCGAGGCGCAGCGCGTCAAGCTCGCCAGCGAGCTGCAGAAGCGGTCCACCGGCCGCACGGTCTACGTCCTCGACGAGCCGACCACCGGCCTGCACTTCGAGGACATCCGCAAGCTCCTGCACGTGCTGTCCGGCCTGGTCGACAAGGGCAACACCGTGCTCGTGATCGAGCACAACCTCGACGTCATCAAGACCGCCGACTGGCTCATCGACATGGGCCCGGAGGGCGGGTCGCGCGGCGGCATGGTCGTCGCCGAGGGCACTCCCGAGGAGGTGGCGGGCGTCGCCGAGAGCCACACGGGCTCGTTCCTCGCCCCCATCCTCGAGGGTCGTGGTGCGAAGCAGCCCGGAGCACCGCGCCGCCAGAAGGCGGTGGCCGCGACCTCCGCGCCGGCCCGCAAGGCGACCCGGAAGACCGCCAAGAAGGCCACCGCCAAGAAGGCCACCGCCAAGAAGGCCTGAGCTGTCAGGTTCCTCACAGGTCGGCTGGCTAGGGTCTGCCCATGACCGCCATCAACCGACGTCGCGCCCTGTCCGGTACCGCTGCCATCGCGGTCGGCGTCCCTGTCCTGGCTGCCTGCTCGGACGACTCCGCGGCGTCCGATGCCGCCGGGTCCGAGACCTCGGAGCCGAGCCCCGAGCCCACCTCCGACGGCACCGAGACCCAGAGCGGGGGCGGCGAGGCGCTCGCCAGTGCGGCCGACGTCCCCGTCGGCGGCTGCCTCGTGGTCGCCGGCGCCAAGGTCGTCGTGACCCAGCCGACGGAGGGCGACTTCAAGGCCTTCTCGGCCGTGTGCACCCACCAGGGCTGCCTCGTGGAGACGAGCAGCGACGGCGAGATCCCGTGCCCCTGCCACGCCAGCCGGTTCTCCCTGGAGGACGGCTCGCCGACGTCGGGGCCGGCCACCGCGGCCCTGGCGGCGGTCGAGATCACCGTCGACGGCGACTCGATCCTCCGCGCCTGAGCCGTCCGGCTGCGTGTCGGTGCCCGCCCGTAGGGTTGACGGGTGGCCACGCTGAGCTCCTACCGACCCGCGCCGGGGTCGATCCCGACCAAGCCGGGGGTCTACCGCTTCCGCGACGCCAAGGGTCGCGTGATCTACGTCGGCAAGGCCAAGAGCCTGCGCCCGAGGCTCTCGTCCTACTTCCAGGACATCGGCAACCTCCACCCGCGCACGGCCACGATGGTCACGACCGGCGCGAGCGTCGAGTGGACGGTCGTCGACACCGAGGTCGAGGCGCTCCAGCTCGAGTACAGCTGGATCAAGGAGTTCGACCCCCGCTTCAACGTCAAGTACCGCGACGACAAGTCCTACCCCTGGCTCGCGGTCACGGTGGGTGACGAGTTCCCGCGGGTGATGGTCGGGCGCGGCGCCAAGCGCAAGGGCACCCGCTACTTCGGACCCTACAGCCACGCCTGGGCGATCCGCGAGACCGTCGACCTGCTGCTGCGGGTCTTCCCGATGCGCTCGTGCAGCAACGGGGTCTTCAAGCGCTCCGCCCAGATCGGCCGACCCTGCCTCCTCGGCTACATCGACAAGTGCGCGGCCCCGTGCGTCGGCAACGTCACGCCCGAGGAGCACCGCGAGATCGTCGACGACTTCTGCGACTTCATGGGTGGCAACACCACCGCCTTCGTCAAGCGGGTCGAGCGCGAGATGTACGCCGCCTCCGAGGAGCTCGACTTCGAGAAGGCCGCGCGGTTGCGCGACGACCTCGGCGCCCTGACCAAGGCCCTCGAGAAGCAGGCGGTCGTGCTCGGCGACGGCACCGACGCCGACGTGATCGCGCTGGCGGAGGACCCGCTCGAGGTCGCCGTCCAGATCTTCTACGTCCGGGGCGGGCGGATCCGCGGCCAGCGGGGCTGGGTGGCCGACCGTTCGGACGACAGCGACACCGCGGGGCTCGTCCAGGAGTTCCTGCTCCAGCTCTACGGCGGCGCCGACCCCGACGCCGGCGACACCATCCCGCGGGAGGTGCTCGTGCCGGCGCTGCCGCCCGACCACACCGTGATGGAGGAGCTGCTCGGCGAGCGGCGCGGCAGCCGGGTCGCCATCCGGGTGCCCCAGCGCGGCGACAAGCGCGACCTGCAGGAGACCGTGGCGAGCAACGCCGCACAGGCGCTCGCGCTCCACAAGACCAAGCGGGCCAGCGACCTGACCACCCGCAACCGGGCCCTCGAGGAGATCCAGCAGTCGCTCGGGCTCGACGAGGTGCCGCTGCGCATCGAGTGCTACGACGTGTCCAACCTCCAGGGCACCGAGGTGGTCGCCTCGATGGTCGTCTTCGAGGACGGCCTGCCCCGCAAGTCCGAGTACCGCCGCTTCGTGATCCGCGGCGTCGACGGCCAGAACGACGTCGCCTCGATGCACGAGGTGATCACGCGGCGGTTCAGGCGGTTGCTCGACGAGCAGAGCAAGAACGGCATGGAGGTTCAGGCGGCTCCTCCGGCTGGCCAGGATGCTCCGCAAGCGGAGCCGCCTGGCCAACCGTCGTCAGGTCCGATGCTCGTCGATCCGGACACAGGCCGGCCGCGGAAGTTCGCGTACGCCCCCTCGCTGGTCGTCGTCGACGGCGGCCCGCCGCAGGTGGCCGCGGCCCAGCAGGCGCTCGCCGAGCTGGGCGTCACCGACGTCCCGGTCTGCGGGCTGGCCAAGCGGCTCGAGGAGGTGTGGTTGCCGGGCGAGGAGGACCCGGTGATCATGGCGCGCACCAGCGAGGGCCTCTACCTCCTCCAGCGCATCCGCGACGAGGCGCACCGCTTCGCCATCACGCACCACCGCAACCGCCGGTCCAAGTCCATGGTCGAGAGCACGCTCGACGACGTCCCGGGGCTCGGCGAGGTGCGGCGCAAGACGCTCCTCAAGCACTTCGGGTCGCTCAAGAAGCTGCGCGAGGCCGCAGTGGACGAGATCTCCCTCGTCCCCGGGATCGGCCCCCGCACCGCCACGGCCATCAAGGACGCGGTCGCGAAGGCCGACGCAACCCGCAAGACTTCACCCAAGGCGCCGACGATCAACACCGCCACCGGCGAGATCATCTCTGATGATGAGTAGACACAGCATGGAGGACTAGGGCATGTCCCTGACGAACGAGCCGACCCCCGGCGAGCTGGTGATCGTGACGGGCATGACGGGTGCTGGTCGCAGCACCGCGGCCAAGGAGCTCGAGGACCTCGGCTACTTCGTGGTCGACAACCTCCCGCCGACCCTCGTGCGAGACGTGGTGCGGCTCGTCGACGACAGCCGCGGCATCCACCAGCCCATCGCCGTCGTCGTCGACGTCCGCTCGGGCTCGTTCTTCGACTCCCTCCAGGCCAACCGCCACCAGCAGGTCACGGGCCGGCCGACCACGCTGCTGTTCCTCGAGGCCACCGACGAGGTCCTCGTACGCCGTCAGGAGGCCGCGCGACGACCGCACCCGCTCCAGGGCGGGGGCCGGCTGCTGCACGGCCTGCAGCGCGAGCGCGGGGTGATGGCCGACCTCCGCGGTGACGCCGACGTCCTGCTCGACACGTCCAACTTCAACGTCCACCAGCTCCAGGACCGCATCGCCGAGCTGTTCGGCACCGCCGCCTCGACGCGGCTCAAGGTCACGGTGATCAGCTTCGGCTTCAAGTACGGCATCCCCGTCGACGCCGACTGGGTGGCCGACATGCGGTTCCTGCCCAACCCGCACTGGATCCCCGAGCTCCGCCCCCAGAACGGTCGCGACCCCGACGTGTCGGCGTACGTGCTCTCCCAGCCCGGTGCCGGGCAGTTCCTCGAGCAGTACCTCCCCGTGCTGCGCACCGTCGCCGAGGGCTATCTCGCCGAGGGCAAGAGGTTCATGCAGGTGGCCGTCGGCTGCACCGGTGGCAAGCACCGCAGCGTGGCGATGACGGAGGCGATCGCGGGGCTGCTGCGCGATGCCGGCTACGACGTCAGCACCGCACACCGCGACCTCGGCAGGGAATGACGTGGCGCGCGACACCGCGCAGGCCGCGGTGGCCCTCGGCGGGGGGCACGGCCTGTTCGCCACGCTGTCGGCGCTGCGCCGGCTCCACGACGACCTGACGATCGACGACCTCACCGCCGTCGTCACGGTCGCCGACAACGGCGGCTCGTCGGGACGGCTGCGCGGCGAGTTCGGCGTGCTGCCCCCGGGCGACCTGCGCATGGCGCTCGCCGCCCTGTGCGGTGACGACGAGTGGGGCCGCACGTGGGCCGACGTGATCCAGCACCGCTTCGCCGGGCAGGGAGACATGAACGGCCACGTCATCGGCAACCTCCTCATCGTGGGGCTGTGGGAGCTGATGGGCGACCACGTGCGGGCGCTGGACTGGGTCGGCCGGCTGCTGGGGGCGCACGGCCGCGTGCTGCCGATGGCGACGACGCCGATGGACATCACCGCCCGGGTGCGCGGCGCCGATGCCGGCGCGCCGGACGAGGTCACCCTCGTACGGGGCCAGGTCGAGGTGGCCACCACCGAGGGCCGCATCGAGTCCGTCGCGCTGGTCCCCGAGGATCCGCAGGCGTGCACGGAGGCGGTCGACGCGGTCCTCGCGGCGGAGTGGGTCGTGCTCGGCCCCGGCTCGTGGTTCAGCTCGGTGATCCCGCACCTCATGGTGCCGGGCCTGCGCCGGGCGCTGGCCGAGACGAACGGGCGCCTCGTCGTCGTCCTCAACCTCGAGGCCCAGGCGGGGGAGACGACCGGCTTCGGCCCGGCCGACCACCTCGCGGCCCTGTTCGAGCACGCCCCGGACCTCACCGTCCACGCCGTCCTCGTCGACTCCTCGGCGCTCGCCGACGACCACGCCCGGCTGGAGAAGGACGTCGCCGACCGGGGCGCCCGCCTCGTCGTCGCGGACATCGCCGTGCCGGGGGAGCCGCGCCACGACCCCGACCGGCTGGCCGAGGCGTTCCGGCGCATCGTCGACGAGGCGTGAATCACCCGTGCGGGGGAGGTGGGGCCGAACGCGTCGAGAGTCGTTGACCCTCATGGCAGGATTCGCCCCATGGCTATGACGGCACAGGTGAAGGCAGAGCTCGCCTCCACCCAGATCACCAAGACCTGCTGCCGCAAGGCCGAGGTGGCCTCCATGCTCCGCTTCGCCGGCGGCCTCCACATCGTGAGCGGACGCATCGTCGTGGAGGCAGAGCTCGACACCGGTGCGGCCGCCCGCAGGCTCCGCAAGGACATCGCCGAGGTCTACGGCCACCCCTCCGACGTGGTGATGGTGCAGGGCAACGGCATCCGCAAGGGGAGCCGCTACATCGTGCGCGTCACCAAGGACGGCGAGGCACTGGCGCGTCAGACGGGCCTGCTCGACCAGCGCGGCCGCCCCGTACGAGGCCTCCCGCCCGCCGTCGTCAGCGGGGGCGGCTGTGACGCCGTGGCCGCGTGGCGCGGCGCCTTCCTCGCCCACGGCTCGCTCACCGAGCCCGGCCGGTCCTCCTCCCTGGAGATCACCTGCCCCGGTCCGGAGGCCGCCCTCGCGATCGTCGGGGTGGCCCGCCGCCTCGGGATCTCCGCCAAGGCGCGCGAGGTGCGCGGCGTCGACCGGGTCGTGATCCGTGACGGCGACGCGATCGGCGCCCTGCTGACCCGCCTCGGCGCCCACGAGTCCCTGATGGCGTGGGAGGAGCGGCGGATGCGGCGCGAGGTCCGCGCCACGGCCAACCGTCTCGCGAACTTCGACGACGCCAACCTGCGGCGCTCGGCCCGCGCCGCCGTCGCCGCGGGTGCTCGGGTGGACCGGGCACTGGAGATCCTCGGCGAGGAGATCCCCGACCACCTGCGCCAGGCCGGCCACCTCCGGCTCGAGCACAAGCAGGCCTCGCTCGAGGAGCTCGGGCAGCTGCACGACCCGGTTCTCACCAAGGACGCGATCGCCGGCCGGATCCGCCGGCTGCTCGCGATGGCCGACAAGCGCGCCGAAGAGCTCAACATCCCCGACACCGAGGCGTCGCTGACCCCGGAGATGCTCGCCGAGGACGCCTGACGGCCCTGCCCGGAGTCGTCCCGCCGGATGCGGCCGGGGTTCTGCGTCCCGAGGCTTGGATCGTTCCAACGTTACCGGTCCGTACCGCGGGAGACTGCGGGTGGACCCCCGTCCGTCACCCGATAGGGTCGGAACCGGTCACCGAAGGCCAGATCGTCGACGGGGTCACCGAAGGCCCCATCCGAAGGAGACATCCACCATGACCGTTCGCGTAGGCATCAACGGCTTCGGCCGCATCGGCCGCAACTTCTTCCGCGCCGTGCGCGCGTCGGGCGCCGACATCGAGATCGTCGGCGTCAACGACCTCACCGACAACGCCTCGCTGGCGCACCTGCTCAAGTACGACTCGATCCTCGGCCGCCTCGACGCCGACGTGTCGAGCGACGACACCTCGATCATGGTCGGCGACCAGAAGATCGCGGTCTCCGCCGAGCGCGACCCGGCCAACCTGTCGTGGGGCGACCTCGGTGTCGACGTCGTCGTCGAGTCCACCGGCTTCTTCACCGACGCGACCAAGGCCAGGGCCCACGTCGACGCCGGCGCCAAGAAGGTCATCATCTCCGCGCCCGCCTCCAACGAGGACATCACGATCGTGATGGGCGTCAACCACGACCTCTACGACCCGTCCGCGCACACGGTCATCTCCAACGCCTCCTGCACCACCAACTGCCTGGCACCCATGGCGAAGGCGCTCCACGACGGCCTCGGCATCAACAAGGGCCTGATGACGACGATCCACGCCTACACCGCCGACCAGAACCTCCAGGACAACATCCACAAGGACCCGCGCCGCGCCCGCGCCGCGGCCCTCAACATGGTGCCGACGTCCACCGGTGCCGCGAAGGCCATCGGCCTGGTGCTGCCGGAGCTCAAGGGCAAGCTCGACGGCTACGCGATGCGCGTCCCGGTGCCGACCGGCTCGGCCACCGACCTGACCTTCGAGGCCTCGCGCGAGACGTCGGTCGACGAGGTCAACGAGATCGTCAAGGCGGCCGCCGACGGCCGCTTCCTGCGCTACTCGACCGACCCGATCGTCTCCACCGACATCGTGACCGACCCCGCCTCGTGCATCTTCGACGCCCCCCTGACCAAGGTCATCGGCAACCAGGTCAAGGTCCTCGGCTGGTACGACAACGAGTGGGGCTACTCCAACCGCCTCGCCGACCTGATCACGCACGTCGGCTCCTCGCTCTGACGGCGATGAGCGACACGACCGCAGGCATTGACTCGCTCGGTGACCTGAGGGGCAAGCGCGTGCTGGTCCGCTCGGACCTCAACGTGCCCCTCGACGGCACCCTCATCACCGACGACGGCCGGATCCGCGCGAGCGTCCCCACGATCAAGCAGCTGTCCGACGCGGGCGCCCGGGTGGTCGTCACCGCCCACCTGGGCCGCCCGAAGGGCTCGCCCGACCCGGCGTACTCGCTCCGGCCCGTCTCCGAGCGGCTCGCGGAGCTGCTCGGACGCCCGGTGGCGTTCGCCACCGACACCGTGGGCGCCGGCGCCACGGAGGCCGTGGCCGCGCTCGGGGACGGCGACGTCGCCGTCCTCGAGAACGTCCGCTTCAACGACGGCGAGACCAGCAAGGACGACGCCGTGCGCGGCGCGTTCGCCGACCAGCTCGCCCAGCTCGCCGACGCCTTCGTCTCCGACGGCTTCGGCGTGGTGCACCGCAAGCAGGCGAGCGTCTACGACGTCGCGCTGCGGCTGCCGTCGGCGATGGGCGGCCTGGTGGCCTCCGAGGTCGACGTGCTGCGCCGACTCACCGAGCACCCCGACAGGCCCTACGTCGTCGTCCTCGGCGGGTCGAAGGTCTCCGACAAGCTCGGCGTGATCGACAACCTCATCGACAAGGCCGACAAGCTGCTGATCGGCGGCGGGATGGTCTTCACCTTCCTCAAGGCCCAGGGCCACGAGGTCGGCAAGAGCCTGCTCGAGGCCGACCAGCTCGACACCTGCACCCGCTACCTGACCGAGGCGGCGGACCGGGGCGTCGAGATCGTCCTCCCGACCGACGTCGTGGTCGACACGGCGTTCCCGTCGGGCGACCGCGAGCCCGAGCCCACCGTCGTATGGGCCTCCGAGATCCCGGCCGATGCCCTCGGCCTCGACATCGGCCCCGAGTCGGCTGCTGCGTTCGCTGCGGAGCTCGCCGACGCGCGGACAGTGTTCTGGAACGGGCCGATGGGCGTGTTCGAGGTCGACGCCTTCGCGGGCGGCACCCGTGCCGTCGCCGAGGCCCTCACCAAGGTCGACGGCCTCTCGGTCGTCGGCGGTGGCGACTCGGCCGCGGCCGTGCGCCAGCTGGGCTTCGACGAGGCCGCGTTCGGCCACATCTCCACCGGCGGTGGCGCGTCGCTGGAGTTCCTGGAGGGCAAGGAGCTCCCGGGCATCGCCGTACTGGAGAGGGACTGAACACCATGGCGCGCACACCCCTGATGGCCGGCAACTGGAAGGCCAACCTCAACCACCAGGAAGCGGTGGTGCTGGTCCAGAAGCTCGCCTGGACGCTGTCGGACAAGAAGCACGACTACGGCAAGGTCGAGGTCGTCGTCGTGCCGCCGTTCACCGACCTCAGGTCGGTGCAGACCCTGGTCGACGGCGACCGGTTGTCGATCCGCTACGGCGCCCAGGACGTCTCGGTGCACGACGGCGGCGCCTACACCGGCGAGATCACGGCCGGGATGCTGTCCAAGCTGGGCTGCTCCTACGTCGTCGTCGGCCACAGCGAGCGCCGGATGTACCACAACGAGTCCGACGAGCTGGTCAACGCCAAGGCACACCAGGCACTCCACGCCGGCATGACGCCGATCGTGTGCGTCGGGGAGGGCCTCGACACCCGCCAGGCCGGCGAGCACGTCTCGTTCACGCTCTCGCAGGTCGACGGTTCGCTCGACGGCTTCACCGCCGAGCAGGTCGCGGGCCTCGTGGTCGCGTACGAGCCCGTGTGGGCCATCGGCACCGGCGAGGTGGCGACCCCCGACGACGCGCAGGAGGTCTGCGCGGCCATCCGCGAGCGCGTGCGCGAGGTGCACGGCGACGGCGCGGCCGACAGCCTCCGGATCCTCTACGGCGGGTCCGTCAAGGCCGCCAACGTGGGCGGGATCATGGAGAAGGCCGACGTCGACGGGTGCCTCGTCGGGGGGGCCAGCCTGCAGGTCGACGAGTTCGGCGGGATCTGCCGCTTCTACTCGTTGCCCGACCTTTCCGGGCCGGTGCCGTGAGGCGCTGGCCGGTTCCCGCGAGACGTGACGTAGGCTTCCGACCGTGATTCTGCTCTTCACCATCCTGCTCGTCACCACGAGCGCGATTCAGATCCTGCTGGTCCTCCTCCACAAGGGGCGAGGTGGCGGCTTGTCCGACATGTTCGGCGGCGGCGTGTCCAGCAGCCTGGGGGGATCGTCGGTGGCTGAGCGCAACCTGGACCGCTTCACGGTCGGGGTCGGCGTCATCTGGTTTGCCTGCATCATCGCCCTGGGCCTGCTCATGGCCTACCAGGGCAACTGATCATCCCCCTGAGCGTTTCTGAGAAGGAGTCGTCATGGCTGGTGCTGGTAACGCGATCCGCGGAAGCCGGGTCGGAGCCGGTCCGATGGGTGAGGCGGAGCGCGGTGATGCCGCGCCGCGGCAGACCGTCACCTACTTCTGCAGCCATGACCACCGCTCGGTGGTGACCTTCGCGATCGAGGCCGCCGTGCCCGACTCGTGGGACTGCCCGAAGTGCGGCCTCCCCGCCAGCCTCGACAGCGAGAACCCTCCGCCCGCGCCGAAGATCGAGCCCTACAAGACGCACCTCGCCTACGTGAAGGAGCGTCGCAGCGAGACCGAGGCCGCCGACATCCTCGACGAGGCCGTCGCCCTCCTGCGCAGCCGCCGCAAGGCCGGCGAGATCATCTTCTGACCCCGCCGAGTGGGCGCGTCCTGACGCGCAGGTCCCGCCGAGTGGGCGCGTCCTGTCATGCAGCAGGGCGGTGACGGGCGCGGCGCACGCCGTCGAAGATGATCTCGTCAAGGCGAGAATTGCGGCAGTAGACGTCCGCCGTCCAGACCGGTTCGAGGATCCAGTCGGCATCCTCGTGCAACCACGTGAAGCGCGTCTCGTCGTCCTTCTCGCGCTCACCCGTGTGCCATTCGAGGCCCTGGAACTCGACCCCGAAGCGGAGTCCAGCGTTGCCGACGTCCACGAAGGCCAGCCGGCCGTCGCACCTCACCTCGACCTGTGGCTCCGGCGGCGGCACCGGCAGGTGTTTCCAGCGCCAGCGCACGACCGTCTCCCCACCGGACTGCGCCCGCCCGTCGGTGTGCGGGGCCACGTGACGAAGCGTCCTCACCCAACGCATGCCATCGAAGCGCCCGACCTCCGCCACGAGCTCCTCGACGCTGAACGCACCCAGTCGGTGGAGGGCGTCCAAGGCCGTCAGGGCCGGCTCGGGCCAGCGCTGGCGACCCAGGTCGAGCGCCGTCCGGAGTGGCGTCGTCATCCTGATGCCGCCGACGACGGTCAGGTCGCTGTCGCGGAAGGTGCGCTCGCCACTCTCGACCAGCTTGTTGCGGAGCCGGCCGCGCCCGTGGGGCAGGAACATGGCGATCGGCTGGGCCTCCAGGTGCTCATTGGGATGCAGCACCATGGTGGCGCCCTGGGCCCAACCCGCATGGCGGTCGACCACGATCGCGTCCGGTGGCGTGACGAGTGCCAAGCAGGCGAGCCTATGGGCCGTGTCGTCCGGCACCTGCGCGGCGACGTGTACGCCCTTGATCGGCGCGCGCAGGAGACCCTGCCTGGTGAGGAGGGTCAGCTCGCGCGGCGTGACGCCGGCGCGCACCGCGTCCTGGGTGGTGAAGGGCCCGTCGAGCGGCAAGGGGAAGGTGTCGTCGAGGTGGGGCAGCTGGAGCCATCGTGTAGTCCGCATGGCCTGACTGATTCCCCGTGTGCGTCCGCGCCACCCGTGGCGTGCCATCACCTGTGGACAAGTACGCCGGGGGCTGCCGTACGGGCTGAGGATGCGCCGACTCGGCGTGGCGCTGGCGTCAGGATGCGCCGACTCGGCGTGGCGCTGGCGTCAGGACGCGCCTACTCGGCGCGCGTGGTCAGAGGGCGGAGGCGGCTGCCTCGTCGAGCCACCAGACGGTCTCGTCACCGCGTACGCCGCGGGCGGGCGTCTCGGCCACGGTGCCGTCCTCCGCGAGCGCACGCGCGACCGCCTCGGCCTTGCCCTCGCCGCTCGCGATGAACCAGACGGCACGGCAGCGCTCCATCGCCTCGAAGGTGAGGCTCACCCTGTCCGGCGGCGGCTTGGGGGAGTCGTGCACCGCGACGGCGATCGCGTCACGGGCGTCGAGGGCAGGGTGGCCGGGGAAGAGCGAGGCGCAGTGGCCGTCGGGGCCGATGCCGAGCATCAGTACTTCGAAGAACCCGGCGCCCTCCTCGCGCATCGCCGTGCCGTACGCCTCGGCTGCGTCCTCGGCCGTCGCGACCTTGTCGCTGGCGGGCACCTCGTGGACGTTGGCCGGGTCGACCGGGACGTGGTCGAGCAGGGACGCACGTGCCTGGCCCGCGTTGCGGTCGGGGGAATCGGCCGGCACGAAGCGCTCGTCGCCCCACCAGAACGCCACGCGTGACCAGTCGACCGACGAGTCCGCGGCCCGCCGGGCGAGCTCGCGGTGGAGCTCCTCGGCGATCGAGCCGCCGGTGAGCCCGATGTGCGGGACCTCGCCGCGTGCCTGGGCGGCCTCGATCCGGTCGAGCAGCGCCGAGGCGACGTCGCCGACGAGGACGTCGGCGTCGTCGTGGCGCCGGATCTCGGGGGCGTTCACCTCGCGCTCCTCAGCTTGACGAGCCGCGCCGCCACCCGGGCGTACACGTCGTCCTCGTCGAGGCGGCGCAGCTCCTCCGAGAGCAGGGCCGGTACCTCGCGGCGCTTGAGCGCGACGGGCCGGTCGGGCCGGTGGGGCGAGGAGAAGGTCGCCAGTCGTCCGTCTGCGCGCGAGATCCGGATGGCGCCCTCCTTGGTGTCCATGCTGACCTCCGTGATGCCGGGCCCGTCCGAGCTGCCCCGGGCCACGTCGACCTTGAGCCGGTCGGTGAGCCATGCCACGAGCAGGTCCGCGCTCGGGCTCGTCCGCTCGGCGACGACCCGCGCCCCGGTGACCTTGAGCGGGTGCTGGTCGAGGGCGGCGGCCAGCAGCGCCCGCCACGGCGTGAGCCGGGTCCAGCTGAGGTCGGTGTTGCC
The DNA here is from genome assembly GCF_004785795.1 of Nocardioides eburneiflavus. NCBI lineage: Bacteria > Bacillati > Actinomycetota > Actinomycetes > Propionibacteriales > Nocardioidaceae > Nocardioides > Nocardioides eburneiflavus. Next base: position 4,228,543 of record NZ_SRRO01000001.1, on the reverse strand, counting down.
GGGGGCGTACACCTCGCACTGGTTGAGCATCGCGGTGGACTTCCCGCGGGAGACGGCGGCGGAGTCGGTGATGCGGCGCTGGGCGAGGGCGCCGAGCGGGTCGGCGGCCGGGTCGGCCGGGGCCGAGGTCGGCCACCAGATGGCGACGGGGGAGTCGGGGAGCAGCAGGGGCAGCACGACGGACTCGGCGTGCTTGACGACCTCGCCCTTGAGCCGGATGAGGGCCGTCTCGCCGCCCCAGCCGTCGCCGCTGCCGACCTGTGCGTTGACCTGGGCGGACCCGCGGGCGTCGCCCAGGATCACGCCGAGCACCCGCGAGGGGTGCTCGCGCGAGGCCCGCTTGGCCGCGGCCATCGCCTCGGCGGCGTCGTCCTCGGGGGCGACGATGATCAGCGTCATCACCATCCCCATCGCGGGACTGCCGGCGCGGGTGCGCGCCTGCACGAACTCCGCGGCGATCTTGGACGAGTTGGTGTCGGTGAGCTCGATCATCGTCATGGCCTCCTCCACGTGCGGCCGTCGCGGGCCAGCATCCTGTCGGCGGACGCGGGTCCCCACGTGCCGGAGTCGTACGCCTCCGGCTTGCCCTTCCTGGCCCAGTGGGCGATCACCGGGTCGAGGATCTTCCAGGACAGCTCGACCTCCTCGTGCCGCGGGAACAGCGGGGGGTCGCCCAGCAGCACGTCGAGGATGAGCCGCTCGTAGGCCTCGGCACTGGCCTCGGTGAACGAGCCGCCGTAGGCGAAGTCCATGTTGACGTCGCGGATCTCCATCGCGGTGCCCGGCACCTTCGACCCGAACCGCATCGTCATGCCCTCGTCGGGCTGGACGCGGATGACGAGCGCGTTCTGGGTCAGGTCCTCGGTCGAGGTCTGGCTGAACGGCAGGTGCGGCGCGCGCTTGAAGACGACGGCGACCTCGGTGACACGGCGACCGAGGCGCTTGCCGGTGCGGAGGTAGAACGGGACGCCAGCCCAGCGTCGGGTCTCGACGTGCACGGTGATGGCGGCGAAGGTCTCGGTGGTGGAGGTCTTCTTGATGCCCTCCTCGTCGAGGAACCCGTTGACCTTCTCGCCGCCGGCCCAGCCGGCGGCGTACTGACCGCGGGCGGTGGTGGTGTCGAGCCGCGGCGGCAGGATCGTCGAGGCGAGGACCTTCTGCTTCTCGATGCGCAGGCTCTCGGCGTCGAAGGAGATGGGCTCCTCCATCGCCACCAGCGCCATCAGCTGGAGCAGGTGGTTCTGGATGACGTCGCGCGCCGCGCCGATGCCGTCGTAGTAGCCCGCGCGGCCGCCGATGCCGATGTCCTCGGCCATCGTGATCTGCACGTGGTCGACGTAGTTGGCGTTCCAGATCGGCTCGAACATGTTGTTGGCGAACCGCATCGCGAGGATGTTCTGGACGGTCTCCTTGCCCAGGTAGTGGTCGATGCGGAACACCGAGCCCGAGGGGAAGACGCCCGCGAGGGTCTCGTTGAGCTCGCGGGCCGACTCCAGGTCGTGGCCGAACGGCTTCTCCACGACGACGCGACGCCACTGGTCGGGACCGGGGTCGGCGAGCCCGTGCTCCTTGAGCTGGCCGACGACCGTGCCGAAGAAGGACGGCGGGATCGCGAGGTAGAAGGCCATGTTGCCGCCGGTGCCGCGCAGCTGGTCGAGCTCCTCGACGGTGCGGCGCAGCTGGTCGAAGGCGGCGTCGTCGTCGAAGTCGCCCGGCACGAAGCGGAAGCCCTCGGCGAGCTGGCGCCACACTTCCTCGCGGAAGGGCGTACGCGCGTGCTGCTTCACCGCGTCGTGCACGATCTGCGCGAAGTCCTGGTCGGCCCAGTCGCGACGCGCGAAGCCCACCAGGCTGAAGCCGGGCGGCAGCAGGCCCCGGTTGGCGAGGTCGTAGATGGCCGGCATGACCTTCTTGCGCGACAGGTCGCCCGTCACTCCGAACAGCACCATCCCGCACGGGCCGGCGATGCGGGGCAGCCGGCGGTCCTGGGGGTCGCGCAGCGGATTGGTCCAGGTCATCGTGCTCGGTTCTCCCGGTAGTAGGCGATGAGGGACTGCGTGGAGGGGTCCTGCTCGGCAGCGACGGCGGCGTCGCCCGTCACGGCCGGACCGATCTCCTGCGCGAGGACCTTGCCGAGCTCGACGCCCCACTGGTCGAAGCTGTCGATGCCCCACACCGCGCCCTGGACGAAGGTGATGTGCTCGTAGAGCGCCACCAGCTGGCCGAGCACCGACGGCGTCAGCGCGGGCGCCATGATCGAGGTCGTGGGCCGGTTGCCGGGGAAGGTCCGCGCGGACACCAGCTCCTCGGCGACCCCCTCCGCGCGCACCTCGTCGGCGGTGCTGCCGAACGCCAGGGCCTTGGTCTGGGCGAAGAAGTTGGCGAGGAAGAGCTCGTGGACGTCGGTGTCTCCGTCCTTGAGCTCGTACGCCGGCTGCGCGAAGGCGATGAAGTCGGCGGGCACCAGGCGGGTTCCCTGGTGGATCAGCTGGTAGAACGCGTGCTGCCCGTTGGTGCCCGGCTCCCCCCAGAACACCTCGCCGGTGTCGTACGTGACGGCCTCGCCGTCCCACCGCACGCTCTTGCCGTTGGACTCCATCGTGAGCTGCTGGAGGTAGGCGGGGAACCGGTGCAGCAGCTGCGCGTAGGGCAGGACCGCGTGGGTGTGAGCGCCGAGGAAGTTGACGTACCAGACGTTGAGCAGGCCCATCCGGAGCGGCACGTTGGAGGCGGGAGGAGCGGTGCGGAAGTGCTCGTCCATCGTGTGGAAGCCGGCGAGCAGGTCGGCGAAGTGCTCCGGTCCGATCGCCACCATCAGGGACAGGCCGATGGCGGAGTCCATCGAGTAGCGGCCACCGACCCAGTCCCAGAAGCCGAACGCGTTGTCGGGGTCGATGCCGAAGTCAGCGACCTTGTCGAGAGCGGTCGACACCGCGACGAAGTGCTGCGCCACCGCGGCAGCGGGGTCGGCGCCCGCGGGGAGCCGGTCCAGCAGCCACGCGCGGCACAGGCGCGCGTTGGTCAGGGTCTCGAGGGTGCCGAAGGTCTTGCTCGAGACGATGAAGAGCGTCGTCTCGGGGTCGAGGCCGGACAGCGTCTGCCCGGCGTCGGTCGGATCGATGTTGCTGATGAACCGGCAGGACAGGCCCTCCTGCCGGTAGGGCTCCAGCGCCTCGTAGGCCATGACGGGGCCGAGGTCGGAGCCGCCGATGCCGATGTTGACGACCGTCTCGATCCGCTTGCCCGTCACGCCGGTCCAGTCACCCGAGCGCACCCGCTCGGCGAAGGCGTACGCCCGGCCGAGCACCTCGTGCACGTCGGCCACCACGTCCTGCCCGTCGACCGTCAGCGACGCGTCGGCGGGCAGCCGCAGCGCCGTGTGGAGCACGGCGCGGTCCTCGGTGACGTTGATCCGCTCGCCGGCGAGCATCGCATCGCGTCGGGCCAGCACACCCACCTCCTCCGCCAGCCGCAGCAGGGTGGTGTCGATCCCGTCGTCGAACAGGTTCTTCGACAGGTCGACGTGCAGGTCGCCCGCACGCAGGGTCTGGTGCTCGACCCACGACTGCGTGAGGGACGTGCGCAGGTCCGGCTCGTACGTCTCGGCGAGCCCGGCGAGCCGGGCCCACGCCGCAGTCGTGGTCGGGTCGGCCGGGTCCGGGGCCGTCATCGGGTGCTCATGCCCGCGCGGCCTCGAGCGAGGCGCCCAGCGTCTTCTGGAGCTCGTCCCACGCGACGACGAACTTGTCGACGCCCTCCGCGATCAGCACGGCGATCACGTCGTCGTAGTCGATGCCGGCCTCGGCCAGCGCCTGCATGTGGGCAGCGGCGTCGTCGTAGAAGGGACGGACCCGGTCGCCACGCACCTCGCCGTGGTCGGCGACCGCGTCGAGGGTCTTCTCCGGCATGGTGTTGACCGTGTTCTCGACGACCAGGTCCACGACGTACATCGTGTCGTCGTAGTCGGGGTTCTTGACACCGGTCGAGGCCCACAGCGGACGCTGCTTGCGGGCGCCTTTGGCCTCGAGGGCCTCCCAGCGCCCGCCGCTGAAGAACTCCTCGTACATCTGGAAGGCCAGCCGCGCGTTGGCGACGCCGGCCTTGCCGCGCAGGGCGGGGTCCGTGCCGGGGCCCTCGGTCGTCGCCTCGAGCCGCTTGTCGATCTCGGTGTCGACCCGGGAGACGAAGAACGAGGCCACCGAGTGGATGTCGGCGAGCTCGTGGCCGTTGTCGGCCGCCTGCTCGAGGCCCGAGACGTACGCCTCCATGACGTTGCGGTACTGCTCGAGGCCGAAGATCAGCGTGACGTTGACGGAGATCCCGGCTGCGATCGTCTCGGTGATGGCCGGCCAGCCGGCCTCGGTGCCCGGGATCTTGATCATCACGTTGGGCTCGCCGACGGTCTTGTGGAGCTCGGCGGCCTCGGTCACGGTCTGGCCGGTGTCGTGGGCCAGGCCGGGGGAGACCTCGATCGAGACGCGGCCGTCGACGCCGTCGGTGGCGTCGAAGACCGGGCGCATGACCCGGCAGGCCTCGCGCACGTCGTCGGTGGTGATCACCAGGGTCGCGCGGTCGACGTCGGCGCCGTCGGCCGCGAGCTCACGGACCTGGGCGTCGTAGCGCTCTCCGTCGGCCAGCGCGGCCTGGAAGATCGCCGGGTTGGACGTGACGCCGACGACGTTGCTGCTCTCCACGAGGTCGGCGAGGTTGCCGGTCTCGAGGCGCTCGCGCGACAGGTCGTCGAGCCAGATGGACACCCCGGCGTCGGCCAGGGCCTTGAGGCGGTCGTTCATGGGGTTCCTCCCGTGGGTGGGTCTGGACGGTCGGGGTCGGTCAGGCGTTGACGACGGCCACGCTGTCGCGCGCGGCGTCGGCGACGGCCTGGGCGGTGATGCCGACCTCGGTGTAGATCCGGGCGTAGTCGGCCGACGCGCCGTAGTGGTCGATCGAGATGATCCGGCCGTTGTCGCCGACGACCTCGCGCCAGCCCTGCTTGACGCCTGCCTCGACGGAGACGCGCGACTTCACCGTGGGCGGCAGGACCGTGTCGCGGTAGGACTCGTCCTGCTCCTCGAACCACTCCAGGCAGGGCATCGACACCACGCGGGCGTCGATCCCGTCCTCCGCGAGCAGCGCACGCGCCTCGACGGCGAGCTGGACCTCCGAGCCGGTGCCGATGAGGATCACGTCGGGCGTGCCCTTGTCGGCGTCGAGCAGCACGTAGGCACCCCGGGCCACGCCCTCGGTCGAGCCCCACTGCTGTCCGGTGTCGGCGTCGTCGCCGCGCGGGAAGACCGGCACGTTCTGCCGGGTCAGGGCCAGCGCGGCCGGTGTGTCGGTGCGCTCCAGGATGGCCTGCCAGGCGGCGACGGTCTCGTTGGCGTCCGCCGGGCGTACGACGTCGAGGCCGGGCATGGCACGCAGCGCCGCCAGGTGCTCGATCGGCTGGTGCGTCGGGCCGTCCTCGCCGAGGCCGATGGAGTCATGGGTCCACACGTAGGTGACCGGCAGCTTGCTGAGCGCGGCCACCCGGACCGAGCCGCGCATGTAGTCGGAGAAGGTGAGGAACGTGCCCCCGAAGACCCGGGTGAGCCGGTCGGCCGCGATGCCGTTCATGATCGCGCCCATGCCGTGCTCCCGGATGCCGAAGTGGAGGACGCGGCCGGCGTAGGGGTCGGTGCTCCACTCGCCGATCTTGGCGACCTCCGGACCGACGGACGGAGCGCTGGTGATCGTCGTGTTGTTGGAGCCGGCGAGGTCGGCGGAGCCGCCCCACAGCTCGGGAAGAACGGGCGCGAGGGCGTTGATGACCTTGCCGGAGGCGGACCGGGTGGCGACGCCCTTGGCGTCGGCGGGGAAGGTCGGCAGCGCGTCGCCGAGCCCCACGGGCATCTCCCGGCGCTTGAGCCGGTGCAGCAGCTCGGCGGACTCCGGGTGCGCCTCGGCCCAGGCGGCGTACTTCTCGTCCCACTCCGCGCTCCACGCGGAGCCGCGCTCGCGCAGCCCGCGGGTGTGCTCGAGCACGCCCGGCGGCACCTCGAAGGTCTGGGCGGGGTCGAAGCCGAGGATCTTCTTGGTGGCGGCGACCTCGTCGGCGCCGAGTGCGCTGCCGTGTGCGGCCTCGGTGCCCTGGGCGTTGGGTGCGGGCCACGCGATGACCGTGTCGAGGACGATCAGCGAGGGCTTGTCGTCCACGCCACGGGCCTCGCGGATGGCGGAGTAGAGGGCCGGGACGTCCTCGACGTACTCGGTACCGCCGTTGGTCCAGTCGACCGTCTGGACGTGCCAGCCGTACGCCTCGTAGCGGGCTGCGACGTCCTCGGTGAAGGCGATGTCGGTGTCGCCCTCGATCGAGATCTGGTTGCGGTCGTAGATGAGGGTGAGGTTGCCGAGCCTCTGGGTGCCCGCGATCGAGCTCGCCTCGGAGCTGACGCCCTCCTGGAGGTCGCCGTCGGAGGCCAGGACGTAGACCTGGTGGTCGAACAGGCCCTCGCCGGCGGCGGCGTCCGGGTCGAGCATGCCGTGCACGCGTCGCGCCGACAGGGCCATGCCGACGGCGTTGCCGACGCCCTGGCCGAGCGGACCGGTGGTCACCTCGACACCGGCGGTGTGCCCGAGCTCGGGGTGGCCGGGGGTCTTGGAGCCCCAGGTGCGCAGCGCCTTGAGGTCGTCGAGCTCGAGGCCGAAGCCGCCCAGGTAGAGCTGGGTGTACAGGGTGATGCTGGAGTGGCCGCAGGACAGTACGAACCGGTCGCGAGCGATCCACTCCGGGTCGGCCGGGTCGTGACGCATGACCTTCTGGAAGAGCAGGTACGCCGCCGGGGCGAGGCTCATCGCCGTGCCGGGGTGGCCGTTGCCGACCTTCTGGACCGCGTCCATCGCGAGTACCCGGGCCGTGTCGACGGCTCGCTCGTCGATGTCGTCCCACTCGAGGGTGGCGGGCAGGGCGGACTTCTTGGTCAACGCAGTTCCTCTCGGTGGAGTGCAACCGGGTGCGGTCAGGATCACAGCCCAGCAGGGGTGGCCTCGACTGCGACCCTATCGTCGTGGCCGAGTAGACTCGACCGTGCCCGAAGGTCGTCCCGGACGCCGGACCGTCGGCTGTTCGTCCCATCGGTTCCCCGCTGTCCGCATCCCATCCGTCCCCGTCCCCGAGGTCTTCCACCGTGTCCCACGCCGGTCCCGACGCTGCCGCGTCCGCCCGGCCGTCGACCGGTGACGACGACACCGGGCCGGAGGGTCCGAAGACCTGGCGCGACGTGGTCGGGGCCTACGTCGGGCTGACGAAGCCCCGCGTGATCGAGCTGCTCCTGCTCACCACCGTGCCGGTGATGTTCTTCGCCGCGCGCGGGATCCCGGACCTGGACACGGTCGTGTGGACCGTGCTCGGCGGGACCTTCTCGGCCGGGTCGGCGTCGGTCTTCAACTGCGTCTACGACCGTGACATCGACGAGCAGATGCGTCGGACGCGCCGCCGAGCGCTGCCGCGCCACATCGTCTCGCCGCGCGCGGCACTGGTCTTCGGCTTCGTGCTCGGCATCCTCTCGACGGTGATCCTCTACGCCGGCGTCAACCTGCTCTCGGCCGTCCTGTCGGTCATCGCGATCGCCTTCTACGTCTTCGTCTACACGATGGTCCTCAAGCGCCGGACGACCCAGAACATCGTGTGGGGCGGGATCGCCGGCTGCTTCCCGACCCTCATCGGCTGGACGGCCGTCACCGGGTCGTTGGCGTGGACGCCGGTCGTGCTGTTCCTCGTCGTGTTCTTCTGGACCCCGCCGCACACCTGGGCGCTGGCCCTGCGCTACCGCGAGGACTACCGCAACGTCGACGTCCCGATGCTCCCGGTGGTCAAGCCCGCCCGTGAGGTCGGCCGGCAGGTCGTCGTCTACAGCTGGGTGATGGTCGCGACCTCGCTGGTCCTCTGGCCGGTCGCGGGCACGAGCCTGGTCTACCCGGTCATCGCCGCCGCGCTGGGAGCGGTCTTCCTCGTCGAGGCGCACCGGATGTGGTCGCGCACCAAGGCGTCCGAGGCCCTCGGCGAGATCAACCCGATGCGGCTCTTCCACGCCTCGAACCTCTACCTGTCGCTGCTCTTCGTCGCCGTGGCACTGGATCCCCTGCTCGGCCTCTAGCCCAATTCCCAAGGTCTCGTCAGGAGTCTTGCGAACCCTAGAGACCATCTTGAGGAAACCTGCCGTGTTGGACGGCCCGAAGCCCCGTTGAATTCTCGCAGGGGGAGGCAGTGGGTCTCCCCCGCGGGAGCAGGGGAGTACTTCAGCATGTCTTCATCACGGAAGCGACAGGACCGGACCGCTGGGGGAGCGGCCCGATCCGTCTCGAGGGTCGTCACCCTCGTCCTTGCCGTCGGCTTCGCCGTCGTCGGCGTCGCCGGCGCGGCCAGCGCCCACCACAACACCATCACGGGCACCGTCACCTGCAAGTCGGGCGGCGGGTGGAGCGTCGCCTGGAGCGTCGAGAACAGCGAGCAGATCACCGAGACCATCACCGCCTCCAACCGAGCCGCCGTCGTCCCGGTCGGCACGCAGCTCACCGCGAGGCAGACGCGTACGTTCACCGAGACCGTCACCGCCAAGCCGACGTCGCCGCTCAGGCTCGAGCTGTCGGCCCGGTGGTCCAACGGCACGACCGCCACCAACTCCGGCAGCATCGCGGTGTCGTCGTTCGCCGACGGGTGCAACGTGACCACCGTCGACGCGCCGTCGATCCCCGTGGTGGACGAGTGCGGGCCGGGCAACGCCCACTACGGCCAGGTGCCCTCCGGCCCCTGGACGTCGACCACCAACCCCGACGGCAGCGTGACCGTGACCACCACGCCCGGCCACCAGTTCCCCGACGGGCAGACGACCCTCACCTACCCGGCGCCGGCCGACAGCAACCAGCCGTGCCCGACCCCGCCCGTCGTCACCCCGCCGGTCACCACGCCGCCGGAGGTGCTGCCTGCCCAGGTGCGCGTCGTGTCCGCCAACGCCCGCAAGATCGACAAGTGCGGCCGCGCGAGTGACCTGTTCAAGGTCGTCAGGAGCCGAGGCGTGGTCTACCGGGCCAACGGCAAGGTCGTGCGGCAGGGCGCCTGGATCAAGGCCGAGAAGCGCAGCGTGACCGTGCGTGCGCGGGCGGTGGACGAGACGTTCCGGCTGCGCGGCAAGCAGGTGTGGCGGATGACCTTCACCGACAAGCCGTGCGCCCGCGCGCCCCAGGTCGCGCCCGACACCGGGGCGCGATGACGCGCACCGGTGCGCTCGGCGTGGTCGCGGCACTCGTGCTCGGGGCAGCCGTCCTGACCGGTCAGGGTGCGGCCAACGCCGCCCCTGACCGGTTGCAGGTCGCCCGGACGGGCACGGACGCCGTCGTGATCAAGGTGCCCGCGCGCGGCGACACCCTGGCGGTCGGCTCCCGGCTGCGGGGAGCGGTCTACACCTGGTCGAAGGGCGACCCGCCCTGCGACCCGACCGGCAGCACGGTCTACGCAGGGCACGCGTGGCGCGCCGGCAACGGAGTCGCCGACCGGTGGGGCAGGCTCCGGCGCGGTGACGTCGTCCGGGTCGCCGGGTGCAGGTTCGAGGTCACCCGGCGGGAGTACTGGCCGGCCAAGCGCCGGATGGGCTCGCTCTACTCGGTCTCCGGGCCGGCGCGCATCGTGCTCGTGGGCTGCAAGCCCGACGACTACTCGCGGCGCACCGTCGTGTTCGCCCGCAAGGTCGGACGCTAGACCGGGCGGGTCGCAGCGTGGGGCTGCGGCCCGCCGTCGGCCACCGCCTCGCGGTCGACGCGGTGGGGGAGCACCGCCAGGGCGACGCGGGCGAGGCCGGCGGCCAGCAGCGCGGCGCCGAGCATGTGCAGCGCCACCAGGGCGACCGGCAGGTCGAGCCAGTACTGCACCCATCCCACGACGCCCTGCAGGACCTCGACGACGAGCACCAGGCCGGTCACGCGGGCCAGCCAGTGGTGCCCACCGCGCACCGCGACGACGAGCAGGGCGACGGTGAGTGCGACCAGGACGTACACGGAGACAGCGTGCACCTGCGACACCGTCGCCGGGTCGAGGCCGTTGCGTGGCGAGTCGGTGTCGCCGGCGTGCGGTCCGGCGCCGGTCACGACGGTGCCGAGGTAGAGCGCCACCCAGCCCGAGGCCAGCGTCGCCCACGCCAGCGCGCGGGGCAGCGGGGGTGCCGGGCCCCGGTCAGGGCTGCGGAGCTCGTCGAGGAGCGCGACGCACACCATGACCATCGCCATCGACAGCAGGAAGTGCCCGGCGACGATCCACGGGTTGAGGTCGGTCAGCACGGTGATGCCGCCGATGCCTGCCTGCAGCGGGATGCCGAGCCCGACCAGGAGCGAGAGCCGCGTCGCGCGCCGGTGCATGGCGCCCAGCGCGGCGAGGAAGCACAGGAGGGCGACAGCACCCAGCACGAAGGTCAGCAGCCGGTTGCCGAACTCGATGGCGCCGTGCAGGCCGAGCTCCCCGTGCGCGACGTACGACTCGTCGGTGCACCGCGGCCACGTCGGACAGCCGAGCCCCGAGCCGGTCAGCCGGACGGCGCCGCCGGTGACGACGATGCCGATGTTGGCGAGCAGGTTGGCGACGGCCAGGGGCCACAGGTGCGGCGCGAGCCTGTCGAGGATGGTGTCTCTCATCATTCCCACTTGAAGGTCCGTGCGGTGAGCACCGTGCCCACCGCTGCCCAGGCGACGAGCACCAGCAGCGACCGGCCGTCGACCTGCGCGTCCACGAGCGCGGTCCTCATCGCCTCGCCCAGCGCGCCCGACGGCAGCCACTGGATCACCGCGCCCGCCGCACCGTAGGTGCTGGTCGGCAGCACGACGCCGCCACCGGCCATGAGCAGGAGGTAGACCAGGTTGGCGAGGGCCAGGGTCGCCTCGGCGCGCAGCACACCGGCGACGAACAGGCCGAGTGCGGCGAACGCCGCCGTGCCCAGGCCGACGGCCAGGGCCAGGCCGAGCAGCGTACGGACCGGGTGCGTGAGCGTGGGCTCCCAGCCGAGCAGGAGACCGACCACGACCAGCACCACGAGCTGGAGGGCCACGACGTTGAGCAGGGCCAGCGCCTTGCCGAGCAGCAGGCCGTGCCGCGGCAGCGGCGAGGACCCGAGGAGCTTGATCACTCCGTAGCGGCGCTCGAACCCCGTGGCGATGGCCACGGACGTGAACGCGGTCGACATCACGGCGAGGGCCAGCACGCCGGGGGTGAGCACCTCGACCGCCCCGAGGCCGCCGAGGGTGCTGCCCAGACGGCCGGCGGCGGCGACGCCGCCGACGAGCACGATGACGGGGATGACGAGGGCGAGCAGGAGCTGCTCGCCGTTGCGCAGCATCAGCCGCGCCTCCATCCGCGCCTGCGCGAGCACCATCCGGGCGAGCGGTGCGCTGCCGGGTGCGGGTGTGAAGGTGGTCGGGGGCGTGTCCGTACGGGGTGGGGTCATGGCGCGAGCTCCCGTCCGGTGAGCTCGAGGAAGACGTCCTCGAGGGTGCGCTGGCCCAGGTTCAGGGTCTGGGGGAGCACGCCATGCTCCTCGCACCACCGGGAGACCCTCCCCAGCGTCGAGGCGTCGGCCGGACCGTGGATGAGCATGCTGACCTCGTCGAGCTGGCGGACCTCGGTCTGCGGACCGAGGTCACCCCGCAGCGACTCGGGTGCTCCGTCGGGGAACGGGCGGTTGACGACGAGCCGGATCGTGGCCGAGCGGCCGCCGCGGGTCAGCTCGGCGGGCGTGCCGCTGGCGATGGCCGTGCCGCGGTCGATGATGTGGATCCGGTCGGCGAGGTGCTCGGCCTCGTCCATGTGGTGGGTGGTCAGCACGACGGTCACCCCGTCCGTACGGATCTCCTCCAGCAGCTCCCACGTCGTGCGCCGGGCCTGCGGGTCCATGCCGGCGGTCGGCTCGTCGACGAAGACCAGCTCGGGGCGCCCGACCAGGGCGACCGCGAGGCCCAGCCGCTGGCGCTGCCCACCGGACAGCCGGCGGTAGGGCGTACGGCCGCAGTCGCCGAGGCCGAGGCGCTCGACGAGCATCGAGGTGTCGAGCGGGTGGGCGTGCAGCGCGGCCATGTGCTCCAGCATCTCGACGGCGCGTACGCCGCTCCAGGCGCCGCCGCCCTGCAGCATCACACCGATGCGCGGCAGCAGGGCCGAACGGTCGCGCTGGGGGTCCAGCCCCAGCACACGGACCGTGCCGCGCTGGGGGGCCCGGTAGCCCTCGCAGGTCTCCAGCGTGGTCGTCTTGCCGGCACCGTTGGGTCCGAGGACCGCCGTGATCGAGCCGCGCGCCACGTCGAGGGAGAGACCGTCGACCGCGACCTTGTCGCCGTAGGCCATCACCAGTCCGTCGATCTCGACGGCGGGGGAGGCGGGTGGCACGCCCCGATTCTAGGTGCGCCATATCGAGGAGCGGTTGTCGGTCCCTACGGTTAGCGTGCTGTCCATGACGCGAGCTCCAGCAATCGAGGCCGACGGCCTCGTCAAGCACTTCGGTGAGACCGTCGCGGTCGACGGGGTGTCCTTCGAGGTCCCGGAGGGCTCGGTGCTCGGGCTGCTCGGGCCCAACGGCGCCGGCAAGACCACCACGGTGCGGATGATGACCACGCTGACCAGGCCGACCGCCGGCACCGGGCGCGTCGCCGGCCACGACATCACGGCCGATCCTGCGGGGGTGCGGCGCAGCATGGGGCTGACCGGTCAGGCGGCCACCGTGGACGAGCTGCTGACCGGCCGGGAGAACCTCCGCCTCATCGGCAGCCTCTACGGTCTCGACGCCGGCTACATCAGGCGTGCGAGCGACGAGCTGCTCGAGCGGTTCTCGCTCGCCGACGCCGGCGACCGCACGGCCAAGACCTACTCCGGCGGCATGCGGCGCAGGCTCGACCTGGCCGTGAGCCTGATCGCCACCCCGCCGGTGCTCTTCCTCGACGAGCCGACGACCGGCCTCGACCCGCGCTCGCGGGTCGAGCTCTGGGAGGTGCTGCGCGAGCTGGTGGCCGACGGCACCACCCTGCTGCTCACCACGCAGTACCTCGAGGAGGCCGACCAGCTCGCCGACAACATCGTGGTGATCGACCGTGGCACCGTGATCGCCGAGGGCACCCCGCTCCAGCTCAAGGACCAGTCCGGCGCCGCGGCCCTGGTGGTGACCGTGTCCCACGCGAGGGACCTGGCGGCCGCCGAGGAGCTGCTGCGCCCCCACGTTCGCGAGGTCCACGTCGACGCCGGCTCCCGCCAGCTGACCGCTCCGGCCGAGGGGCTGGGCCACATGACGCGCGTCGCCGGACTCTTCGACCAGAGCGAGATCGTCCTGGACGACATCGGCCTCAAGCGGCCGAGCCTCGACGACGTCTTCCTCCACCTCACCGGCCACCGGGCCGAGGAACATCCCGACGACACAGATCAGACAGCCGGCGAGCCGGCAGGGGAGATGACCCGATGACCAGCCCCACGACCGACCCGACGACCCGCTCGACGACCACGCTGGAGCGCCCCGAGGTCCGCACGACCGGCCTGCTGGCGCAGTCGTGGGCGATCGCGCGCCGCAACTTCCTCCACATCAGGCGCATGCCAGAGATGCTGCTCGACGTCACCATCCAGCCGGTCATGTTCGTGCTGCTGTTCGCCTACGTCTTCGGCTCCTCCATCGACGTCGCCACCCCCGCCGGCTACCGCGCCTTCCTGCTCGCCGGGATCATGGCCCAGACCGTGGCCTTCGCCTCGTTCATCGTCGCGGTCGGGCTGACCGCCGACCTCGACAAGGGCATCGTCGACCGGATGCGCTCGCTGCCCATCAACCCCGCCGCGGTGCTCGTCGGTCGCAGCATCTCCAGCCTGGCCCACTCCTCGATCGGCCTCGTGGTGATGTCGCTGACCGGCCTGGTCATCGGCTGGCGGATCCACACCAACGTCTTCGAGGCGGCGCTGGGCTACCTCCTGCTCCTCGGGTGGGGCTTCGCGATGATCTGGGTCGGCATCTGGGTCGGGTCGGCCATGCGCTCGGTCGAGGCCGTCAACGGCGTCATGTTCGCCACGATGTTCCCGATCACGTTCCTCGCCAACACGTTCGCGCCCACCGACCGCATGCCCACCTTCCTGCGGTTCATCGCCGAGTGGAACCCGATCTCGTCGCTGACCCAGGCGGTCCGCGAGCTCTGGGGCAACGACCAGCCGCTGGCCGAGGGGGCGGCGTTCCCGATGCACCACCCGATCCCGTTCACGATCGGCTGGATCATCCTGATCACCGCCGTCGTCGCGCCGCTCGCGATCCGCACCTTCCGCGCCCGCACGGCCGACTGAGGCGGGTTCCGCGCAGCGACGAGGTCCCGGCGGACCCACCAGCGTGACTTAGGTGACCCTTGCTTGAAGGGCGTACGGCAATAACGTCACACTGTCGTTGTGGAATTCACCAGGACGGCTGCAAGCCTCGACACGGACGCGCCCACGCGCGACCGTGTGGCGCGCACGATCCTGGAGAACGGTCCGTCCACGGCCGCCGACCTGGCGGGCCGCCTCGACCTCACCCCGGCCGCCGTCCGGCGCCACCTCGACCACCTCGTCGCCGAGGGCGTCGTGGAGTCGCGCGAGCAGAAGGTCTACGGCACCCGCGGTCGCGGGCGACCCGCCAGGGTGTTCGCCCTGACCGAGGCCGGGCGTGACAGCTTCGACCAGCAGTACGACGACCTCGCCGTGCAGGCCCTGCGCTTCCTGGCCGAGACCCAGGGCGAGGACGCCGTCGTCGAGTTCGCCCGTCGTCGGGTCGCGTTCGTCGAGCGCGACTACGCGGCCGTCATGGCCGTCGACCCCGACCTGAGCCCGGCCGAGGCCCTGGCGAAGGTCTTCACCCAGAACGGCTACGCCGCGTCGGTGCGCGAGCTCGCGCCCGCGACCGGCGTCAGCCTGCCGCAGCTGTGCCAGCAGCACTGCCCGGTCTCCCACGTCGCGCACGAGTTCCCGCAGCTCTGCGAGGCCGAGACCGAGGCGATCGGCGCGGTGCTCGGCACCCACGTCCAGAGGCTGGCGACCATCGCCCACGGCGACGGCGTCTGCACGACCTGCATCCCCCAGACCCCGAAGAAGGAGAAGGCATGACCTCCATCGAAGAACTCAACCCGGAGCTCAAGGGCATCGGCAAGTACGAGTTCGGCTGGTCCGACTCCGACACCGCGGGCGCTGCGGCGACGCGAGGCCTCAACGAGGACGTCGTGCGCGACATCTCGGGCAAGAAGTCCGAGCCGCAGTGGATGCTCGACCTGCGCCTGAAGGGGCTCAAGCTCTTCCACCGCAAGCCGATGCCGACCTGGGGCTCCGACCTGTCGACGATCGACTTCGACAACATCAAGTACTTCGTGCGCTCCAGCGAGAAGCAGGCCACCTCGTGGGAGGACCTGCCCGAGGACATCAAGAACACCTACGACAAGCTCGGCATCCCGGAGGCGGAGAAGCAGCGCCTCGTCGCCGGGGTCGCCGCGCAGTACGAGTCCGAGGTCGTCTACCACTCGATCCGCGAGGACCTCGAGGAGAAGGGCGTCATCTTCGTCGACACCGACACCGCGCTGAAGGAGCACGAGGAGCTCTTCAAGGAGTACTTCGGCACCGTCATCCCGGTCGGGGACAACAAGTTCGCCGCGCTCAACACCTCGGTGTGGTCGGGCGGCTCGTTCATCTACGTGCCCAAGGGCGTCCACGTCGACATCCCGCTCCAGGCCTACTTCCGGATCAACACCGAGAACATGGGCCAGTTCGAGCGCACGCTGATCATCGTCGACGAGGACGCCTACGTGCACTACGTCGAGGGTTGCACCGCACCGATCTACTCCTCCGACTCGCTGCACTCCGCCGTCGTGGAGATCATCGTGAAGAAGGGCGGCCGCTGCCGCTACACGACCATCCAGAACTGGTCCAACAACGTCTACAACCTCGTCACCAAGCGCGCCACCTGCGAGGCCGGCGCGACGATGGAGTGGGTCGACGGCAACATCGGCTCCAAGGTGACGATGAAGTACCCCGCGATCTACCTCATGGGCGAGCACGCCAAGGGCGAGACGCTCTCGATCGCGTTCGCCGGCGAGGGCCAGCACCAGGACGCCGGCGCCAAGATGGTCCACGCGGCCCCGCACACCTCGAGCTCGATCCTGAGCAAGTCGGTGGCGCGCGGCGGCGGCCGTACGTCCTACCGCGGCCTGATCCAGGTCAACGAGGGCGCCCACGGCTCCAAGTCCAACGTGCTGTGCGACGCGCTGCTGGTCGACCAGATCAGCCGCAGCGACACCTACCCCTACGTCGACATCCGCGAGGACGACGTGTCGATGGGCCACGAGGCGAGCGTCTCGAAGGTCTCCGACGACCAGCTCTTCTACCTCATGTCGCGCGGCATGGAGCAGGACGAGGCGATGGCGATGATCGTGCGCGGCTTCGTCGAGCCGATCGCCAAGGAGCTGCCCATGGAGTACGCCCTCGAGCTCAACCGCCTGATCGAGCTGCAGATGGAAGGCGCCGTCGGCTGACTGATCCGGAGCGCACGCCGCGCCCGCGAAGCGGTTCGCACCGCGCGCTCCGGAAGACAGTATGAAGTCCCTCGGAGGACGTGTCCTTCGAGCAACGAGGAAAGTAGAGCTTTGACCGTCACTGATTCCGTCCGCTCCGCGCTGGAGCAGACCCCCGAGCTGGACAAGGTGGAGAGCCACCTCCACCCGGCCGGCTCGTACGACGTCGCCGACCACGCCGTCCCGACGGGCCGCGAGGAGATCTGGCGCTTCACGCCGCTCAAGCGGCTCCGGGGCCTCCACGCGGACGCCGAGTTCATGCGCTCGGCGACCTCCTGCACCTGGAACACCCCCGAGGGCGTCCGCGTCGAGGGCGTCTCCGGCGAGGAGGCCCGGAGCCTGCGCGGCATCTCCGGCCTGGTGCCCAACACCCGCTGGGCGGCGCGCGTCCTGGCCGAGGTCCCCTCGAGCCTGCTCGTCGACGTCCCGGCCGACACCGAGGTCGCCGAGCCCATCGTCGTCGACCTCGACGGCACGGACGTCACGGTGACCGAGGGCGGTCACGTCGCGCTCCGCTTCGGCGCGCACAGCAAGGCGATCGTCGTGCTCAACCACACCGGCTCGTCCACCGTCGCCGCGGTCGTCGAGGTCGCGGTGGGGGACGGTGCCGACGTCACCGTGGTGTCGATCCAGGACTGGGCCGACGACGCGGTCCACCTCTCGCACCACCAGGCGCGGGTCGGTCGCGACGCGACCTACAAGCACGCCGCGATCTCGTTCGGCGGCGACCTGGTCCGGATGGACGCCAACGTCACCTACGACGGCCCCGGCGGCTCCGCGGAGCTCCTCGGCCTCTACTTTGCCGACGCCGGACAGCACATCGAGCACCGGATCTTCGCCGACCACACCGCCCCGCGCACCAAGTCGCACGCCGTCTACAAGGGCGCGCTCCAGGGCGAGAAGGCGCACACCGTCTGGGTGGGCAACGTGCTGATCCGCAAGGTCGCCGAGGGAATCGAGACCTACGAGGAGAACCGCAACCTCGTCCTCACCGACGGGTGCCAGGCCGACTCGATCCCCAACCTCGAGATCGAGACCGGCGAGATCGAGGGGGCGGGCCACGCCTCGGCGACGGCGCGCTTCGACGACAACCAGCTCTTCTACCTCCAGTCGCGCGGCGTCTCCGAGCAGGAGGCCCAGCGGCTGGTCGTGCACGGCTTCTTCAACGACCTCATCCGCCAGGTCGGCGTGCCGTCGATCGAGCAGCGGCTGCTGACCACGGTCGAGGCGGAGCTCGCCAAGAACGTCCTCAAGGACGTCGGTTCGCTCGCCGCCTTCGGATCGGACGACTGATGACCTTCGAGCGCGCGTGCGCGCTGGACGAGGTCCAGGCCGACCAGGCCCTCGCAGTCACCGTCGGCCGCTACGGCCTCGCCATCGCGCGCGACGGCGACGAGGTCTTCGCCATCGAGAACACCTGCAGCCACGCCGAGGTCGCCCTCAGCGAGGGCGAGGTCGCCGATTGCCAGATCGAGTGCTGGCTGCACGGCTCGATGTTCGACCTGCGCACCGGCAAGCCCACCAACCTCCCCGCGACCGAGCCGGTCGCCACCTTCCCGGTCGACGTACGCGGCAACGACGTCTACGTCGACACCGAGACCACCCTGAACGGAGTCACCCCCGCATGAGCAAGCTCGTCATCACCGACCTGCACGTCAATGTCGAGACCGAGGACGGCCCCAAGGAGATCCTCAAGGGCGTCACCCTCACCATCAACGAGGGCGAGACCCACGCCATCATGGGGCCCAACGGCTCCGGCAAGTCGACGCTCGCCTACTCGATCGCCGGCCACCCGAAGTACACGATCACCAGCGGCACGGTGACCCTCGACGGCCAGGACGTGCTCGCCCTCTCCGTCGACGAGCGCGCCCGCGCCGGCCTGTTCCTCGCGATGCAGTACCCCGTCGAGGTCCCCGGCGTCTCGGTCTCGAACTTCCTGCGTACGGCCAAGACCGCCATCGACGGCGAGGCGCCCAAGCTGCGCACCTGGGTCAAGGACGTCAACGGCGCCCTCGAGCGACTCAACCTCGACGCGAGCTTCGGCACCCGCAGCGTCAACGAGGGCTTCTCCGGTGGCGAGAAGAAGCGCCACGAGATCGCCCAGCTCGAGCTGCTCGACCCCAAGGTCGCGGTGCTCGACGAGACCGACTCGGGCCTCGACATCGACGCCCTCAAGATCGTGGCCGAGGGCGTCAACCGCTTCCGGCAGCGTGAGGGCAAGGGCGTCCTGCTGATCACCCACTACACGCGCATCCTGCGCTACATCGAGCCCGACCACGTCCACGTGTTCGTCGACGGCAAGGTCGCCGAGTCCGGTGGCAAGGAGCTCGCCGACCAGCTGGAGGCCGAGGGCTACGACAAGTACCTGAAGGCGAACGCCTGAGGGTTCGAGGCTCGCTGCGCTCGCACCTCAACCACCGACGGTAGGCACGAAAGGAAGGACCATGGAAGGACTGCTCCCGGATCTCGACGTGATCCGCAAGGACTTCCCGATCCTCGAGCGCACGCTCGCGGGCGGAGTGCCGCTGGTCTACCTCGACAGCGCCAACACCTCGCAGAAGCCCCAGGTCGTCATCGACACGATGGTCGACCACCTCGAGCGCCACAACGCCAACATCGCCCGCGCCATGCACCAGCTCGGTGCGGAGTCGACCGAGGCCTACGAGGCGGCGCGGGACCAGGTCGCGAGGTTCCTCAACGCACCCTCACGCAACGAGGTGATCTTCACCAAGAACGCGACCGAGGCGCTCAACCTGCTCGCCCGCACGATCGAGCTCGGTCCCGGCGACAACGTCGTCATCACCGAGATGGAGCACCACTCCAACATCGTGTCGTGGCAGCTCGCCTGCGAGCGGTCAGGCGCGGAGCTGCGGTGGTTCGGCCTGACCGACGACGGTCGGCTCGACCTGAGCAACGCCGACCAGCTGGTCGACGAGCACACCAAGGTCGTCGCGTTCACCTGGGTGTCCAACATGCTCGGCACGATCAACCCGGTCGCAGAGCTGTGCGCCCGCGCGACCGCGGTCGGCGCGTACTCCGTCGTCGACGCCTCGCAGGCGGCGCCCCAGCTGCCCGTCGACGTACGGACGACGGGGTGCGACTTCCTGGTCTTCACCGGCCACAAGGTGACCGGTCCGACCGGCATCGGCGTGCTGTGGGGACGTGAGGAGCTGCTCAACGAGCTGCCGCCGTTCCACGGCGGCGGCGAGATGATCGAGACCGTCACCATGGCACGCTCGACCTACGCCAAGGCGCCGCACCGCTTCGAGGCCGGTACGCCCCCGATCGTCGAGGCGGTGGGCCTGGGGGCGGCGGTCGACTACCTCCGCCACATCGGCCTCGACTCCATCCACCGGCACGAGCAGGCGATCACGGCGTACGCCCTCGAGGGCCTCCAGTCCGTGCCGGGCCTCACCGTCCTCGGTCCCCTCGACGCCGCCGACCGCGGCGGAGCGATCTCCTTCGAGCTCGACGGCGTGCACCCCCACGACATCGCGCAGGTCCTCGACTCGCGAGGCGTCGCCGTACGGGCCGGCCACCACTGCGCGAAGCCGGCGCACGCGCGTTTCGGCGTGCAGAGCTCGACCCGGATGTCGTCCTACCTCTACACGACGCCGGCCGAGGTCGACGCGCTGGTCGAGGGCCTCCACCACACCCGCAGCTACTTCAAGGTGGGCGGATGAGCACCGACCTCGACGCCCTCTACCAGGAGATCATCCTGGACCACTACAAGAACCCGCACCACAAGGGTCTGAGAGGTGACCCGTCCGCTGCCGGCACTGCCGAGGTGCACCACGTCAACCCCACCTGCGGCGACGAGGTGACCCTGCGGGTGCACCTGTCCGACGATGCCGACGGACCGGTCGTCGAGGACGTGTCCTACGACAGCGTCGGCTGCTCCATCTCGCAGGCGTCGGCTTCCGTGCTGACCGACCTCGTGATCGGCAAGCCGGTCGACGAGGCGATGACCATCCACCAGACCTTCCTCGAGCTCATGCAGGGCAAGGGGCAGGTCGAGCCGGACGAGGACGTCCTCGAGGACGGGATCGCCTTCGCCGGCGTCGCCAGGTTCCCCGCGCGCGTCAAGTGCGCGCTGCTCTCCTGGATGGCGTGGAAGGACGCGACCACCCAGGCCCGCGCAGATTCGGCCCAGACCCAAGGAGAGACCGCATGAGCGAGATCGACCACTCCGACCTGCCCGAGGTTCCCGAGGCCGCCCAGGCCGCCCAGGCCGCCCAGGGCGCTGGCACGTCCACGGTGACCGTCGAGGACGTGACCGAGGCGATGAAGGACGTCGTCGACCCCGAGCTCGGGATCAACGTCGTCGACCTCGGCCTCGTCTACGACGTGCACCTCGACGAGCACAGCAACGCCGTGCTCGACATGACCCTCACGTCCGCGGCCTGCCCGCTGACCGACGTGATCACCGACCAGACCGAGTCCGCGCTCGAGGGCCTGGTCGGCGACGTCGCGATCAACTGGGTCTGGATGCCGCCGTGGGGCCCGGACAAGATCACCGACGACGGCCGCGAGCAGCTGCGCGCCCTCGGGTTCAATGTCTGAGGTCGGGCACGCGCGCAGCGCGTGACCGAACCCGAAGAGGTTGAGGGAGCCCCGCGGGCGAGCTCGCGAGCCCGCGACGGGCGGCTCGAAACCTGCTCGAGGAGGCTCAGAACATCTGGCGGGCGATTAGTCGCCGGCCTTCGCCCTGACCTTCGTCACCCAGTAGTCGGTGGTCGGGGTCGGCGGGGTGGTGAACCGCGCGTTGGGCAGGTAGAGGTGCGAACCGAACCTCGCGACGGTCGTCGGCACGTCGAACGACGTCGACGCCGGCAGGTCGTCGGCGGTGATCGTCCGCACGAGCCGGCCGGTGAGAGCGGTGCGCGAGAGGCGCAGCACGGCGACCTCGTTGATCCGGTTGCGTACGACGTAGAGGGTGCGGCCGTGGCGCAGCATGCCGTCGCCCATGGTGAGCGACGCGCCCCCGAGGTCGACCTCCGTGGCCTCGCCGGTGGCCGGGGCGACGCGGTAGAGCAGCCCGGTCGTGGAGTTCACCACGAGCAGCGCCCGGCCCGTCGGGGTGGTGCTGATGCCGTTGACGCCGAACCCGGTGCCCTGCTCCCACTCGCCCGTCAGGGGCAGGGTGGTGGTCGCCGTCCCTGGCCCACCGCCGGCCCCGCGATCGACGCGGTAGAGCTGGGCCTGCGAGGAGTCGGTGAACCACGCGGCGGTGCGGGTGAGGACGACGTCGTTGACGAAGCTGGGGCCGGTCGTCAGGGTGCGGTCGTCCAGCACGACACCGGTCTCGGTGTCGATGATCCGCGCGGTGCCGGAGGTGCCACCCGCGACGTAGAGGCGACCCTGTCGGTCGGACTTCATCCCCACCGACGGGGTGCCCGGGCCCTGGCTGATGACGGAGCCGTCGCCGGTGCGCAGCGAGACCTCGTAGATGTCCCCGTCGGCACGCGACCCGAACCACGCCGTGGGGCCGGGACCGAGGGCGATGCCCTCGGGCTGGAAGCCGTCCGGCAGCTCGACGCGGGCGGGGAATGTGTCCCGGGGGGCCGCGGTCACGCCGCTGGCGGTCGGTACGACCGGCGACAGGGCCACGCCGAGGGCGGCGATGGTGCAGGTGAGGACGAGGCGACGCATGAGGACCTCCGAGTCGGTGGGGGACCTTCGACCGTAGCCCTGCGCACCCACGCCGGACCAGTGCGCTGGGAGCCGGATATTCCGTGGCGGCGCGAGACGTACGGGCGCACACTCCATGCGTGCTCAACCCCCACCCGACGCGCTACGCCGAGCTCAACGGCGTGCTCCACGACCTCGTCACCAGCGCGCAGTCCGCGCTCGGCGAGTCGTTCGTGGGCGCCTACCTGCAGGGCTCCTTCGCCCTGGGCGCGGGGGACCTGCACAGCGACTGCGACTTCCTCGTCGTCGTGCGCGAGCGGCCGGACGCCGGGCAGGAGGCGGCGCTGCGGGCCTTGCACCGCGACCTGCCGCACCGGGAAGGCCACTGGCACCGGCACCTCGAGGGGTCGTACGCCGTCGCGCGCGACCTGAGGTCGGTCGAGGGGCTGGGGCGGGAGTGGCTCTACGTCGACCACGGCGCGGACGAGATGCGGTGGTCGGAGCACTGCAACCAGCCGTGGACGCGCTGGATCCTGCGTGAGCACGGGGTGACGATCGTCGGTCCGTGCCCGGTCGAGCTGATGGACGCGGTGCCCGACCACGTGCTCCGCGAGAGCGCGCGCGCCGGACTGGTGACCCTCGCCGACGACGTCCTCCGATGGTGCCCGCCCACGATCGCGTGGTGCCAGCGCTACCTCGTCGTGCAGGCGAGCCGCAGCATGTACACCGTCCGCACCGGTGAGGTGGCCAGCAAGCGCGACGCCCTGCGCTGGGCGATGATGCACGGCGACCCCCGGTGGCGGCCGTTGCTCCAGCAGGTGCTCGCTGACCGGGACCTCGGCCTCGACCCGCTGGCCGAGCCGAGGCCCGGCTCGATGGAGGCGGCGCGGGAGTTCGCGGCGTACGTCGCCGCCGTGGCCTGACCGGGCGGGCACCGCCCGACGGGCCGGTCGCTAGGCTGCGGCCATGGAGCAGCCCGAGGTCGACCCCAGTGCCGTCGAGACCACCGAGGTCGCCTTCGACCACGAGGAGCTGCGGGTCTTCTGGGACCTCGCCCGCTTCCACGCCAAGCTCAACGCTGCCCCGACCTACTTCGGGCCCACGACCCTCGAGTCCGTGCCGCCCCCCGCCTGGGCGTACGGCGACACGCCCGAGGAGTCGGACGCGTTCGTCGCGCAGGTCCTCGCCGACGGGACGGGGAGCACGACCGCGACCGAGGCCGAGTACGCCGGCGAGCTGCCGCAGCCGGGCGTGCTGTCGATCCTGTGCGACGGGTCCGGCGTCCCGCGGGCGCTCGTCGAGGTGACCGACGTGGCCGTGACCGATGGTGAGGTCGTCGAGTCCTTCAAGGTCGTCTACCAGGCCTGATCCCCGCCGGTCGGTGTGGGAGAGTCCTCGCATGGCCGACCGGATGACCTACCTCCTCGTCGACGGGGAGAACATCGACGCCACCCTGGGCACCTCGATCCTGGGTCGGCGCCCCCGTCCGGAGGAGCGACCCCGCTGGGACCGCCTGCTCGAGTGGGCGGAGCGGGCCTTCGACCAGGACGTCACCGGCCTCTTCTTCCTCGCCGCCACCACCGAGCTGCCGATCAGCTTCGTCCAGGCGCTGCTAGCGATCGGCTTCAAGCCGATCCCGCTGAGCGGCGAGGGCAAGGTCGTCGACATCGCCATCCAGCGCACCGCCGAGGCGCTCGTGCCGCGGGATGCCGACGTGGTCCTGGTGAGCCACGACGGGGACTTCGTCGACCAGGTCTCGGCCCTGTGCGACGGCTCCCGGCAGGTCGGCGTCATCGGCTTCACCGAGTTCGTCAACTCGCAGTTCCGCAACCTGCCGGGCCTGCGGATCTTCGACCTCGAGTACGACCTCGGCGCCTTCAACACCCCGCTGCCGCGCACCCGGGTCATCCCGATCGACGAGTTCGACCCGCTCGACTTCCTCTGAGCCCGATGTAGCACTCTTGCTATCGAGATAGCACCAGGACTACATTCGACCGGTGAGCAGCGTGCCCGACCCGGTCGTCGACGTCCGCGACCTGCGCATGCGCTACGGCGACAAGGACGTCCTGTGCGGGGTGGACTTCTCCATCGCAGCCGGCGAGGTGGTGTGCCTGCTCGGGCCCAACGGCGCCGGCAAGACGACCACGATCGAGATCCTCGAGGGCTTCCGCGACCGCTCGGCGGGGGAGGTCCGGGCCGCCTCGTCGGCGCTCCCGGACTCGTGCCGCTGCACGAGGTCGAGGTAGGCGTCCTCGAGGCTCGCCCCTCCTGCGCGCCAAGGCCGTCCCGCACGGTCTCGTCGGCTACTTCGCCGGCCAGCTGGTGCTGCACTCTGCGAGCCTGCTCCCGCAGACCGTCGCAGTGCTCGTGCCGAGCTTCCTGCTGTTCGACGGCCTGATGGCCCACCCCAGCGGCTGGTTCACGATCGCGTGGGTGGTCGTCCTCGGGCTGCTGGCGACCCTCCCGATCGGCATGGCGGTGGGAGCCCTCGTGCCGTCGGTGCAGAAGGTCGGCATGTGGGGGATGCTGCCGGTCATGGTGCTCGCCGGGATCTCCGGCATCTTCTACCCGATCCAGGCCCTGTGGGGATGGGTCCAGGTCGTCGCCCAGCTCTTCCCGATGTACTGGATGGGCCTCGGCATGCGGTCCGCCTTCCTGCCCGACTCCTACGTCGGCGCCGAGATCGCCGACTCGTGGCGCACGTGGGAGACCGTCGCGGTGCTCGGCGCGTGGGCGGTCCTCGGTGCGCTCGTCGCCCCGGCGCTGCTGCGCCGCATGGCCAGGAGGCAGTCGGGGTCCCAGGTGGCTGCGGCGCGCGAGGCTGCGACACAGTGGGTCAGGTGAAGGGTCGGAGGAGGAGGGTCAGGTGAGCGAGTCCGTGCACAACCGCATCGCGCTGCTGCGCGCCGAGCAGGGCGTCTCCCGCCGCGACCTCGCGACCGCGCTGGGGGTGCACTACCAGACCGTCGGCTACCTCGAGCGCGGCGAGAACAGCCCCAGCCTCGAGCTCGCCCTGCGGATCTCCGCCTTCTTCGACCTCCCGGTCGAGGCGGTCTTCTCGCTGTCCCCGTTCCCGCGCATCAGCGACCAGGCAGGTCGCCCCGCCTGACGGACCGCTAGGTTCGCCACGTGCCCCACGTCCTGGTCCCCGTCGCGCGCTGGGAGCGCTGGGTGGCCAACTTCGCCACCGGCCACGGGGGAGCGACCCTGTCTGTGGCCGACGGTGCGCTGTGCGGGCGGGCGGTGGACGGCTCGCACTTCGCCGCGCGCCTGCCCTTCGGGACGTCGTACGCCGGGGTTCCCGAGGCGGGCGCGTTCGCGGCGCTGGCGGTGGCGCCGGGGGAGTGGGGCGTGCTGCTGGTCCGCAAGGGCGGGTTCGCGGTGGCGCGGCTGCGCGGCACCGACCTCGTCGAGCACAAGGTCGGGCAGCGGCACGTGCAGGGTCGCACCAAGGCCGGCGGGCAGAGCCAGCAGCGGTTCGCGCGCCGCCGCGACAACCAGGCGCGACAGGCGTACGAGGCCGCTGCCGACCACGCAGCCCGGATCCTGAGCGGCACCACCCGCCTCGTCGTCGCCGGCGGGGACCACGCCGCGGTCGATGCCGTCCTCGACGATCCGCGCCTGTCGTCGGCCACGGTGGTCGCGCCGTGGCTGCCGGTGCCGGACCCCCGGCGGGCGGTCCTCGACGGGGCCATCGCGGACGCGCAGGCGATCGCCGTCGAGGTCGTCAACGCCTGACGTCGTCGAATCTCTGCGACACGTTGACCAAGCGACCCAGTTATGAGATAATCGAACATACATTCGATGAGACGGGAAGAGTCTGGTGGCAGGTCGAGAAGAGGGTCAGATGTGGCAGGTCGACGACCTGCACGCCCTTGCTGACCTCCTCGCCGACCTGACGCCCGCCGCGCTCGGTCCTGACCTGCTCGACCAGCTCGAGGCGCTCGAGCGGATCAAGTCCGCGGCCGCGGCCGCGCAGGCCGTCGTCTCGGCCACCTTCGCGGACGCCGCCGACAGCGAGGACCTGCCGGCCAGCGGTCGGCGTACGCCCCCGCGGGCGATGTCGGTTGGCGCGGAGGTCGCGCTCGCCACGTTGGCCAGCCCGCACGCCGGTGAGCAGCGGGTGCTGCTCTCGCGGCGCCTGCGCGACGACCTGCCGCTCACGCTGGCCGCGCTCGGTCGCGGCGAGCTGACCGAGGGCCGCGCCTTCGCGGTGGCCCGCGAGGTCGCCCACCTCACACCGGAGCAGCGCAGCCAGGTCGATGAGGACCTGGCACCGCGGTCGGCCGGTCTGGGCGACGTGCGCCTGCGCCAAGCGGTGCGGCGCTCGTGCCTGACCATCGCCGCGGAGGCCGAGGCCCGGCGTCACGCCCGCGCGCGTGCCGAGCGCCGGGTCACCTCGCGTCGTCTCGACGACGGCACCGGCCAGCTGGTCGCGACCCTGCCCCTCGAGGTGCTCGCCGCGGTCCGCGCGACCCTCGACTCTGCGGCCGCGACCGCTCGTGCGGAGGGTGACGACCGCACCTCAGGTCAGGTTCGCGCCGACACCCTCGCCGACCGGATCACCGGGGTCGAGACCATGACAGAGGCCGTGCCGGTGCGCGTCAACCTCGTCATCGGTGTCGAGTCCCTCCTCGGCGAGGGCACCGAGCCCGGCCTCGTGCCGGGCGAGGGCTTCCTGCCCGCAGCGCTGTGCACCGCATGGGTACGTCGTGCCAGCGACGCCGCGAAGGCCACCCTCCGACGCCTCTTCGTCAGCCCCGAGGACCGTGCGCTGGTCGCGATGGAGTCCACGAGCCGCCGCTTCGACGGCCTGCTCGCCGAGCTCCTCGACCTCCGCGACGGCGGCACCTGCCGCACCACCGGCTGCAACGCGGCGATCCGCCACCACGACCACGTCACCCGTGCGACCGACGACGGCCGCACCGAGGCGAGCAACGCCCAAGGCCTGTGCGAGCGCTGCAACTACGTCAAGGAGTCACCCGGCTGGACCTCTTGGGTCGCCGACCCGGAAGACACCACACTCCACGAGGTGCACGGCGTCACCGAGCACCTCCGCATCTTCAGATCCACGGCACCACCGCTCCCCGGCGGCCCCACCGGAGCGGTCGACTACTCACCCTTCGAGCTCAGATTCGCCAGCACCTACACCCTGGCCTCGTAGTCACGGGGTCCTCGCGCGAGTGTGCGGGTCGCCCGACACGGACGCCGGGTGCGCTAGGTTCGCGCGCATGGACGGGTCCACTGTGGCGGGCTGGCAGCCGGAGCCGGGCTGGCAGCGGCTGCCGGGCTCCGGTCCCGCGACCGTGGGCCTCTGGTCCGCCACCCACCAGGGACGCGACGTGGTCGTCAAGCGGCTGCAGGCTCCCGATCCCCACGACGTGCCGGGCGTGCTGGTGCCCTGCGACGTGAACTACTGGCGGCGCGCAGCCGACGTGGCGCTGAGCGGGGTGCTGGCCGACGCGCCGGGTCTGCGGGAGGCGCCCGTCGTCCGCGTGGACGAGGACGAGGACGGCGTCACCCTGGTCCACGAGCGGGTCGAGCCCCACGATCCCCCCGGCCTGTGGCTGGCGGCCTGCCTCGGCCGCTTCGCCGCCGTCGACCTGGGCGAGCACCCTTGGCTGGCACGCGACCAGCTGCGGAGCAGGCTGCGCCTCGTCGATCGCCGAGGGGGGTGGCGCACCCTGGCCCGCACGCCGGTCTCCGACATCGCCGACCACCTCTGGTCGCGTCGCGAGCCGTGGTTGGACCGCTGCGACGCCCTCCCTCAGGTCGCGCAGCACGGCGACCCGTCGGCGGCCAACATCCCGGGCCGGCACGGCGACGGAGCCGTAGCGATCGACTGGGCGCACCTCGGGCTGGGGCCTGTGGGTGCCGACCTCGGCTACCTCTCGCTCGCCACGCGCGAGGAGGTCGAGCCGCTGGTCGAGGCGTACGTCTCGGCGCTGCCACCCGGCGTGGCGTCGCCCGCCGACGTGCTCACCGGTGCGCGCGTGATGGCCGTCTACACCGCCCTCACCCGGCTGGACTGGGCCCTCGCTCGCGTCGCCGAGGGCGAGGGAGCGCTGGCCGGCAAGTTCCGCCACCCGAGCGTCGCGCCCTACATCCATGCGATGCAGCGCCAGGTGGGGCACATCGAGGCGCTGCTGGCGTGATGGCCGCCCGGCTCAGAGCTCGCTGGCCGAGAACGTGTCGCAGGCGTCGAGCGTGCCTTCCTCGTAGCCCCGGCTGAACCAGGCCATCCGCTGCTCGGACGAGCCGTGGGTCCAGCCCTCGGGGTTGACGCCCTGTCCCGACCGCTGCTGGATGCGGTCGTCGCCGACCGCCTTGGCTGAGTCGAGCGCCTCGGCGATGTCGCCCTCGTCCAGGGTGAGCAGCTCGCTGTCCTCGGCGTACGCGGTCCACATGCCGGCGTAGCAGTCGGCCTGCAGCTCGAGCCGTACGGCGTCGGACTCCGGGCCCTGCTGGGTGCGCACCTTGCCCATGGTGCCCATGAGGTTCTGGATGTGGTGGCCGTACTCGTGGGCGAGGACGTAGGGCTCGACGAAGTCGCCACCCTGACCGCCGAGCTCCTGCTCGAGCACCTGCGGGAAGAACGTGGTGTCGAGGTAGATCTGCTGGTCGCCCGGGCAGTAGAACGGGCCGACCTGCGAGGTGGCCTGCCCGCACGCGGTGTCGACGCCCCCGGCGAACGTGTTGATCGTGGACGGCTGGAACCGGACGTCGCCCTGGTCGGGCAGGGTCTCGCCCCAGTAGTCCTCGAGCGAGACCGCGACGCCGAGGCGGGCGCAGTCGGGGTCGTCGTTGGCGTCGGCACCGCTGTCGCAGTTGGCATAGCGCTTGTCGCCGGTGTCGATGCCCTCCGGCTGGGCCTGTCCGGAACCGCCGGGGCTGGGCAGGCCGCCTCCGCCGCCCATGCACTGGGTCAGCACGACGAACAGGATGATGATGATGAGGCCGCCGATGCCGCCTCCGGCGCGGGTGCCCCCGGGGAGCGGGATCCGCATCCCGCCGCCGCCGCCGGCGCCGCCGCTTCCGCCGACGTCGCGGACGCGGCCACCGCTGATGTCGGCCTTCGGGTTGAAGCGCATGTGCGTGGCCTTTCCGCGGGTCTGGAGGGTTGGGACAGCCTCTTGCGCACAGTAGCGCGACGTGCGCCGATGGGGCTCCTGCCTCCACCCCTTCGTAGGATGTGGACCAAGATGATCACCGCCCAGAAGCTCGAGGTCAGAGCCGGCGCGCGGCTCCTCATGGAGGACGTCACCTTCCGCATCGCCGCAGGCGACAAGGTGGGCCTCGTGGGGCGCAACGGCGCCGGCAAGACGACCCTCACCCGCATCCTCGCCGGAGAGGGCCAGCCCGCGTCGGGGCAGGTCCTCCGCAGCGGAGAGGTCGGCTACCTCCCGCAGGACCCGCGCGTCGGCGACCCCGAGGTGATCGCGCGCGACCGGATCCTGTCGGCGCGCGGCCTCGACGAGGTCGTACGCCGCCTGCGCGAGGCTGAGGTCGACATGGCCCACGAGGACCCGAAGGTCCACGAGCGGGGCATGAGGCGCTGGGCCCGCGCCGACGCCGAGCTGCACGCCGGTGGCGGGTACGCCGCGGAGTCCGAGGCTGCGCAGATGGCCGCGGCGCTCGGGATCGAGGAGCGGATCCTCAGCCAGCCGATCGGCACTCTGTCCGGTGGTCAGCGCCGCCGCGTCGAGCTCGCGCGGATCCTGTTCTCCGGCGCCGAGATCATGCTCCTCGACGAGCCGACCAACCACCTCGACGCCGACTCGATCATCTGGCTGCGCGACTTCCTCAAGGCGCACCGCGGCGGGTTCGTGGTGATCAGCCACGACAACGCACTGCTCGAGGCGACCGTCAACAAGGTCTTCCACCTCGACGCCAACCGCGCCGTCATCGACGTCTACAACATGGGCTGGCACAACTACCTCACCCAGCGCGAGGACGACGAGAAGCGCCGCAAGCGCGAGCGGCTGAACGCCGAGAACAAGGCCAAGGTGCTCACCGACCAGGCCAACAAGATGCGCGCCAAGGCCACCAAGGCACAGGCCGCGCAGTCGATGCTCAAGCGCGCCGAGAAGATGATGGCCGGCATCGAGGGCGAACGCGCGGCCGACAAGGTCGCCCGGATCGCCTTCCCCGAGCCGGCCCCGTGCGGCAAGACGCCGCTGATGGGCTCCGAGCTGTCGAAGTCCTACGGCTCGCTCGAGGTCTTCACCGCCGTCGACCTGGCGATCGACCGGGGGAGCCGGGTGGTCATCCTCGGCCTCAACGGCGCCGGGAAGACCACGATGCTGCGGATCCTCGCGGGCGTCGACGAGCCCGACACCGGTGAGGTCGTGCCCGGCTACGGCCTCAAGATGGGCTACTACGCCCAGGAGCACGAGACGCTCGACGTGAACCGGACGGTGCTGGAGAACATGCACAGCGCGGCGCCCGAGCTGACCGACACCCAGGCACGCTCGGTGCTGGGCTCGTTCCTGTTCTCCGGCGACGACGCCCACAAGCCGGCCGGCGTGTTGTCCGGCGGCGAGAAGACCAGGCTCGCGCTGGCGATCCTGGTCGTCTCCAGCGCCAACGTGCTGCTCCTCGACGAGCCGACCAACAACCTCGACCCGGCTTCCCGCGAGGAGGTGCTCCACGCGATCCGCAGCTACACCGGCGCGATCATCCTCGTGACGCACGACGAGGGCGCGGTGCGTGCGCTCGACCCCGACCGGGTGCTGCTGCTGCCGGACGGCGACGAGGACCTGTGGAGCGAGGACTACGCCGACCTGGTCTCCCTCGCCTGAAGTTACTCACCGGTAGTAGCCTCGGTCCATGACTCCCGAAGACCTCGCCGCCGTCGGACTCCGCCTCGAGGTCGAGGGCCCGATCGCCACGATCACCCTCGACCGCCCCGAGGTGCGCAACGCGCAGACCCCGGCGATGTGGACCGCGCTCGCCGAGATCGGCCGGACGTTGCACGACGACGTCCGGGTCGTCGTGGTGACGGGGGAGGGCGAGACCTTCTCCGCCGGCCTCGACCGGGCGATGCTCGACCCGACGAACGCCGGCGAGGGCAGCGTGCTGGGCCTGCTGGCGCTGAGCGACGAGGACGCCTCCGCGCGCATCGACGAGTTCCAGCGCGGCTTCACGTGGCTGCGCGACCCGCGGTTCGTCTCGATCGCCAAGGTCCGGGGGTACGCCATCGGCGCGGGCTTCCAGCTGGCCCTCTCGTGCGACCTCCGGATGGTCGCGGACGACACGAAGTTCTCCATGAAGGAGTCCGCCCTCGGCCTGGTGCCCGACCTCACCGGCACCAAGCCGCTGGTCGAGCACGTCGGCTATGCGCGGGCGCTCGAGATCTGCGCCACCGCTCGGGTCGTCCCCGCCGAGGAGGCCGTCCGCATCGGGCTGGCCACCGCGTCCGTGCCGTCCGCCGACCTCGACGCGGCGGTCGCCGACCTGGCCGCGGCCCTGGTCGCCCCGATGGCCGGCGTCGTGCCCGAGACCAAGACGCTGCTCCAGGGGGCGGCCGACCGCGACCTCGACGAGCAGCGCCGGCTGGAGCGGGAGGCGCAGGTACGCCGGTTCCGCGCCGTGGCCGCCGCCTTCGCCTGATCGCGAGGAGCGCCCGACCGGGCACCACGAGGAACAATGCCACCCGGCGGCTGGTTGAGCAGGCTGAGCGGACGGAGGAGCTGGCATGTCGATGGGACCGGGGGCGGGTGGCCCTCCGTGGCGTTTCCTCCGCAGCGACCGCAGCGTCGTCGACAACAAGATCGAGCGCCGGACCGTACGCCGGGTGCTGGGGTTCGCGCGTCCGCACCGACGCCTGATCGCGGGCTTCCTCGCGGTCACGGTCGTCGACGCCGCCCTCGTGGTGGCGCCGCCGCTGCTGCTGAAGGCGATCATCGACGACGGCGTTCGCACCGGCGACGTCTCGCTGGTGGTGTGGCTCGCCACCCTGGTCGCCGTCGTCGCGGTCGTCGATGCCGGCTTCGGCCTGGTCACCGGGTGGCTGTCCAGCCGCATCGGGGAGGGCCTGATCTACGACCTGCGCACCCAGGTGTTCGCACACGTGCAGCGACAGTCGCTCGCCTTCTTCACCCGTACGCAGACCGGTGCGCTGGTCAGCCGCCTCAACAACGACGTGATCGGCGCCCAGCGTGCCTTCACCTCCACGCTGCAGGGCACGGTCTCCAACATCATCGCCGCCGTCGTGGTGGGCGTGACGATGCTGTTCCTCAGCTGGCCGGTGACCCTGCTGTGCCTCGCGCTGTTCCCGATCCTGCTCGTCGCGTCGCGGGTGGTCGGCAACAAGCTCGCCGACCTCTCCCGCCAGCAGATGGACGGCAACGCCGACCTCGGCAACGCGATGACCGAGCGCTTCAACGTGGGCGGCGCGATGCTTCTCAAGCTCTTCGGCCGACGCGAGGTCGAGGACGTCGCCTACGCCCGCAAGGCCGCGGTCGTGCGCGACCTCGGCGTACGCATCTCCCTGCTGACCCGGATCTTCTTCGCGGCGATGACGCTGGTGCCGCAGCTCGCGACCGCGCTCGTCTACGGCATCGGCGGCTGGCTGGCCATCCGCGGCGACCTGTCCGTCGGCACGATCGTCGCGCTCGGGGTGCTGCTCACCCGGCTGCTCGGTCCGCTCCAGGGCCTCTCCAACGTCCGCATCGACGTGATGACGGCGCTGGTCAGCTTCGACCGGGTCTTCGAGGTCCTCGACCTGCCCTCGCTCATCCGCGAGAAGCCCGACGCCGTCGAGCTGCCGGCGACCGCGTCGCGACTCGAGTTCGACCATGTCGCCTTCACCTACCCCCGGGCCGACGAGATCTCCCTGGCCTCGCTGGAGACCATCGCGCGGACCGAGTCGCGTGACACCGGGCGGGTCCTGCACGACGTCACCTTCACCGCCGAGCCAGGACGGATGGTGGCCCTCGTCGGGCCGTCGGGCGCCGGCAAGACCACGGTGACCCACCTCGTGGCGCGCCTCTACGACGTCGAGTCCGGCGCGGTGCGGGTGGGCGGCCACGACGTCCGCGACGTCACGCTGCAGTCGCTCGAGGACGTCGTCGGCTACGTCACCCAGGACGCGCACATGTTCCACGACACCATCCGCGCGAACCTGCTTTATGCCCGCCCGGACGCCGTCGAGCCCGACATCTGGGCTGCCCTGGAGGCGGCGCAGGTCGCGTCGCTGGTGCGGGCCCTGCCCGACGGCCTCGACACCGTCGTCGGCGACCGGGGCTACCGCCTCAGCGGCGGCGAGCGGCAGCGCCTGGCCATCGCCCGGCTCCTGCTCAAGGCGCCTTCCGTCGTCGTCCTCGACGAGGCGACCGCGCACCTCGACAGCGAGTCCGAGGCGGCGGTCCAGCAGGCGCTCGACGCCGCGCTCGAGGGACGTACGTCGCTGGTGATCGCGCACCGGCTCTCCACGGTCCGCAACGCCGACCTGATCCTGGTCCTCGACGACGGGCGTGTCGTCCAGCAGGGCACCCACGCCGAGCTGCTGGCTGCCGGCGGGCTCTACGCCACGCTCCACGCGACCCAGTTCCGCGAGGGCAGGACCGAGTCCACCGTCGCTGGCTAGGTTGGTCGGATGGACCTCCAGCTGACCGACCGTGTCTTCATCGTCACCGGGGGAGCCCGCGGGCTCGGCCGGGCGAGCGCCGAGGCACTCGTCGCCGAGGGCGCGCGAGTCGTGCTGTCGGGGCGCTCGCAGGGGTCGCTCGACGGGGCGGTCGCCGCGCTCGACGACGCTGCGGCCAGGGACGCCGCGGTGGGCGTCGTCGCCGACAACGCCGACCGGACGACGCCGGCGCGCCTGCTGGCCGCTGCCGAGGACGCGTGGGGCCGGCTCGACGGCGCCCTGATCAGCGTCGGCGGTCCCCCGAAGGGCCCGGTGGGGGCGATCACCGACGAGCAGTGGAGCGCGGCCTTCGAATCCGTCTTCCTGGGAGCCGTACGCCTCGCGCGCGAGGTCGGCGCTGCCCTGCCGGCCGGCGGCTCGCTGGGGCTGGTCCTCTCGAGCAGCGTACGGGCGCCGCTGCCGGAGATGGCGATCTCCAACGGCCTGCGTCCGGGCCTCGCGATGGTCGCCAAGACGCTCGCCGACGAGCTGGGCCCGCGCGGCGTACGGGTCAACGGGCTGCTGCCGGGCCGCATCGCCACCGAGCGCGTGGCCGAGCTCGACGCCTCGACCGGGGACGCCGACGCCGCCCGCCGGGCGGCGGAGGCGACCATCCCGCTCGGCCGTTACGGCGAGCCCGCGGAGTTCGGCGCGGTCGCGGCGTTCGTGCTCTCGCCCGCCGCGTCATTCCTGACGGGCGTGATGCTCCCGGTCGACGGCGGTCTCCTCCGGACCCTCTGACACGTCCTCAGGCTCATCTCCGGATTCTGCGCCCGGGTCGAGCCTCTCGCGCAGCGTGCGACGCCGGGCCAGGACCGGCTCGGTGCGGCCCGGTGCGGTGGGCTCGGGTGCAGGCGCCTGGTTGCTGCCCCAGGGTCCGCGTCCGCCGCGCCACTCGTCGTAGACGAGGTAGAAGAAGCCGAAGATCGCCAGCGCCCCGAAGAACCACCACTGGAGGCCGTAGAAGAAGTGCGGACCCTCGTCGAGCTCTGGCAGCTCGACCGGGACCAGTGGCGTCGCCGGCTCGGGCGACTCCGAGCGCAGGTCGACCCAGCCCCCGACCACGTCACGACCGAGGGCGTCGCCGATGCGGCCGCTGTCGACCGCCCGGGTCGACCGGTCGGTGACCTCGGTGCTGTCGCCCTCGGCGTCGCGGCGTACCCACCCGGTGATGGTGACCTCGCCCGCAGGCGGCTCGGGCACGTCGGCGGTCGTCGCGCCCCGGTTGTCGGTGGCGTACCAGCCGCGGTCCACCAGCAGGCTGGTGCCGTCGGCCAGCTCGAGCGGGACGACGACGTCCACGCCGGCGGCGCCCTCACGGGTGCGGTAGCGCACGATCACGGTGTCCTCGACCGCGTAGGTGCCGGTGGCCTCGACGATGCGCCACTCGTCGGCGAGGGAGGGCTCCCGGCCCGGCGCCAGCACCTCGGCGACCGGGGAGGCGCCGGCCTCCTCGTTGCGCTGGATGATCTCGTTGCGTTCCTGGCGGTCGCCGAGACGGTGGAACTGCCACTCACCGAGACGCCAGGCGACCCACGCCAGCGCGACCACGACGAGTGCGAACACGATCCAGCGGCGCGAGACCAGGAACCGCAGCTTGTGCACGCGCCGAGGCTATCCGTCTCGTCCTGAGCGTACGGAGAGTGGCTCGGGCCCGCTCGTTAGACTGTGACAGTGACGACACCGCTGGCAGACCGCTTCGGACGCGTGGCCACGGATCTTCGTGTCTCGCTCACCGACCGTTGCAACCTCCGTTGCAACTACTGCATGCCCGCCGAGGGCCTCGACTGGCTCCCCACGGAGCAGACCCTGACCGACGACGAGGTCGTCCGGCTGATCACGATCGGCGTCGAGCGCCTCGGCATCCGCGAGGTGCGCTTCACCGGCGGTGAGCCGCTCCTGCGCCGGGGCCTGGTCGACATCGTGGGCCGTACGCACGCGCTCGGCGTGGAGACGTCGCTGACCACCAACGCGCTCGGACTGTCCCGCACCGCGCAGGCGCTCGCCGACGCCGGGCTGGACCGGGTCAACGCCAGCATCGACTCCGTGCGGCCGGAGACCTTCGCGACCATCACCAGGCGCGACCGCCTCGCCGACGTCGTCGCCGGCCTCCAGGCGGCCAAGGCCGCCGGGCTCGGCCCGGTGAAGCTCAACGCAGTGCTGCTGCGCGGCACCAACGACGACCAGGCCGCCGAGCTGCTCCGGTGGAGCGTCGAGCACGGCTACGAGCTGCGGTTCATCGAGCAGATGCCCCTCGACGCCCAGCACGGCTGGAGCCGCGCTGCCATGGTGACCGCCGACGAGATCTTCGAGGCGCTGTCGACCGAGTTCACCCTGACTCCCCACGGGGAGCCGCGGGGGAGTGCTCCCGCCGAGCTGTTCGACGTCGACGGTGGCCCGGCGACAGTGGGCATCATCGCCTCGGTCACCCGGCCGTTCTGCGGCGACTGCGACCGTGTCCGGCTCACGGCCGACGGCCAGGTGCGCAACTGCCTGTTCGCCCGCGAGGAGTCCGACCTCCGAACGGCCCTGCGCTCCGGCGCCGGTGACGAGGAGATCGCCGAGCGCTGGGTCATCGCCATGCTCGGCAAGCGCGCCGGGCACGGGATCGACGACGTGACCTTCCTCCAGCCGGACCGTCCCATGTCGGCGATCGGGGGATGAGCCCGGGCGACCAGGCGCCGGCGCCGTTCAGCTCCTGGTTCGGGCCGATCGCCTGGTGGCGGTGGGCCATCTTCGCAGCGGCCGGGTCGGCGGTGCACCTCGCCCTGCCGCTGTGGGTCGACGCCGCACAGCGACGGCCGGTGCTGCTCGTGGCCGTCCTCGTCGGCGGTGCCGCGGTGGGTGTCCTGATGGGACGTCACGATGCGCGCCGCGCCCTCCGTCCGCGCCCGACCAACCGCGCCGGGCTCCCCGGGACGGGGACGATCGTGGTCGGGCTCTCGGGCGCGGCGCTGATCCTTGCGCAGGCGCTGTCGGAGGCCGTCGTGCTGCACGTCCCGATAGTGATCGCTGCCTTCGGCGCCGCGGGGATCACGGGTGCACGGTCTCGGGACCGGGCCCTCGCGGACACGGCGCCGCAGGCCTGAGCCGGCCGAGGGAACGCGGTGCCCACGGCCGCTGGTCAGCCGGGTCGGTGCTCCACGACGTCCCTGAGGAACCCGCGCGCGCCGAGGAAGTCCGACAGCGAGGCGCGGTGCTCGTCGCACGCGAGCCACGACTTGCGACGCTCGGGGGTGTGGATCTTCGGGTTGTTCCACTGCAGGTCCCACACGGCGTCGGCCTGGCAGCCCTTCGCC
This sequence comes from Nocardioides eburneiflavus, assembly GCF_004785795.1. Taxonomy (NCBI): domain Bacteria; kingdom Bacillati; phylum Actinomycetota; class Actinomycetes; order Propionibacteriales; family Nocardioidaceae; genus Nocardioides; species Nocardioides eburneiflavus. Next base: position 4,191,418 of record NZ_SRRO01000001.1, on the reverse strand, counting down.
GAGCAGATGTCACGGTCGAGGTCCATCGACGTCCTCCTTCTGTGGCCCGGAGCGGGTCAGGCGAGGTGGGCACAAATAGAAGTGCCGGACAGCCACGGGGGGAAGCTGTCCGGCACCTCGATGCTGACGCAGACGGGGGATGCTGCGCTCGCAGGACGATCGTGCCACGGGACTGGGTGAAAACCAAACCTTGGACTCGGTCGTGTCGGGCAATCTTTTCCTCAGTCCTGGTCGCTGCGTGACGTCAGTTCGTGCGCGCCTGCCCCGTCGGGGAGCGTGAATCCGTCGTCGCGCTGGTCGTTGGCGTTGGCCATGACGACCGCGAACAGCGGCAGGAAGACCGCCGCCGCGACCAGGATCCACCGCAGGGCACCCGGTCCGACGGCCACGGCCGCCACGAAGCACACCAGTCGGATGCTCATCGACCAGGCGTAGCGACGCTTCCGCATGCGCATGTCGTCGGCCGCGCTGCTGCGGGCCGTCGTGATGCGCACCGCATCGGACCTGGCCATGCTCCGAGTGTACGTCGCTAGGCTCAAGCGACCACGCCAGCCGTCGAGCAGGAGGAACCACCATGTCCAACCGCACCTACCGCGTCACCGAGATCGTCGGCACATCGCCCGACGGGATCGACCAGGCCGTCCGCAACGGCATCGAGCGCGCCGGCCAGACGCTGCGCCACATCGACTGGTTCGAGGTCACCCAGATCCGCGGCCAGGCCAAGGACGGCTCCGTCGAGCACTTCCAGGTCGGGATGAAGGTCGGCTTCCGGCTCGAGGACGAGTGATTTCGGCCTACCCTTGAGTAATCACTAGCGTCGACACCGTGAGCGAGATTCCCGGATCCAGCGCCCCCACCTTCGCTGCTGCTGAGCCCCGTTCGGTCCTCGTGACCGGCGGCAACCGCGGCATCGGCCGCGCGATCGCCGAGGCGTTCATCGCCCAGGGCGACAAGGTCGCGGTCACCACGCGCAACGGCGGCGCGCCCGAGGGTGCGCTCGACGTGCGGTGCGACATCACCGACCCGGACGCGGTCGAGGCAGCCTTCAAGCAGGTCGAGGAGGCGCACGGCCCGGTCGAGGTGCTGGTGGCCAACGCCGGCATCACCAAGGACACGCTCCTGCTCCGGATGAGCGAGGACGACTGGTCGTCGGTCATCGACACCAACCTCACCGGCACGTTCCGCCTGGCGAAGCGGGCCGCCAAGGGCATGCTGCGCCTGCGCCGGGGCCGGATCATCCTGATCTCCTCCGTGGTCGGCCTGCTCGGCTCCGCCGGCCAGGTCAACTACGCCGCGTCCAAGGCCGGCCTCGTCGGCATGGCGCGCTCGCTGGCCCGCGAGCTGGGCAGCCGCTCGATCACCACCAACGTCGTCTCGCCGGGCTTCGTCGAGACCGACATGACCGACGTGCTGAGCGACGACCAGAAGGCCGCGATCAAGACGCAGGTACCGCTGGGCCGCTACGCCTCGACGGCCGAGGTCGCCTCTGCCGTCACGTGGCTCGCGTCCGACGGGGCGGCGTACGTCACCGGGGCCGTCATCCCGGTCGACGGCGGCCTCGGCATGGGCCACTGACACCGACCACCTGACGGCCCCCGGGTCACACGAAGGGACACACTCATGGGAATCCTCGACGGCAAGCGCATCCTCGTCGCCGGCGTCACGATGGACAGCTCGATCGGCTTCGCCACCGCGAAGGTCGCGCAGGAGCAGGGCGCCACCGTGCTCATCTCCAACTTCGGCCGCGCCCTCGGCATCACCAGGCGCATCGCCAAGCGGCTGCCGCAGGAGGCGCCGGTGCTCGAGCTCGACGTCACCGACGAGGACCACCTCGCCGGTCTCGCCGACCAGGTGCGCGAGCACGTCGACGGCCTCGACGGCGTCGTCCACTCCATCGCCTACGGCAACCCCGAGACCCTGCTGGGCGGCAAGTTCATGGACGGCCCGTGGGACGACGTGGCGCAGGCCGTGCAGGTCTCGGCCTACTCCCTCAAGTCGCTCGCCGTCGCGACCAGGCCGCTGCTCTCCCGCGGCTCCTCGATCGTCGGGCTGACCTTCGACGCGACGACCGCGTGGCCGGCGTACGACTGGATGGGCGTCGCGAAGGCGGCCCTGGAGAACACGAGCAGGTACGTCGCCCGCGACCTCGGCCCCGAGGGCATCCGCTGCAACCTGGTCTCCGCCGGACCGCTGAAGACCCTCGCCGCCAAGGCGATCCCGGGCTTCGAGGACCTCGAGTCGGCGTGGAAGGACCGCGCCCCGCTCGGCTGGGACGAGTCCGACCACACCCCGACCGCGCAGGCCGTGGTCGCGCTGCTGAGCGACTTCTTCCCCGCGACGACCGGCGAGATCGTCCACGTGGACGGCGGCTTCCACGCGATGGGGCTGTAGCCGCGCGTCCACCGTTCGGTAGTTTCCCCGGGTGACCTCACTCGTCGAGCTGCGCGTCCTCGAAGGACCGAACCTCTACTTCCCCCGGGCGGCGGTCAAGCTGACCCTCGACGTCTCGACCATCACCGAGGCGGGAGACGAGACGGTGCTGCGGTTCGCCCGCCGCATCGGGCTGAGGACGACGCGGCCGGGTGCCGCGGGCTCCGGCTTCCGCCAGCGGTTCGCGCTGCGGGCGGTGGAGCGGCTCGTGCGCGCCATCGCGGCGGAGGCGGGCACCCGTCGCCTCGCCGTGCGCGTCCGCCCCACCCCGGACCCGGACGTGGTCGTCGTGGCCTTCCCGTGGCGCAACCGTGGACGCGCCCGCGCGCTCGGCGAGGCGGTCGCGCACGCGCTCGACGCGCTCCCGACCCCGGACGTCGAGGCTGCGGTGAGCGCAGCGGCGCACGAGGTCGCCGCCGCTCCGCGCGGCGAGCGCCCGACCACGATCACGCCGACCATCCCGGTGGTCGCCGTGACCGGCACCAACGGCAAGACCACCACCAGCCGGATGGTCGCGCACATCGCGCGCACGAGCGGGCTCGTCGTCGGCTGGTCCAACACCGACGGCATCTACCGCGACGGGGTGCTGGTCGAGGGCGGCGACTACTCCGGCCCGTCCGGTGCGGCTCGCGCGCTCGGCCTGGACGGCGTCCAGCTCGCAGTGACCGAGACGGCCCGCGGCGGCATCCTGCTCAAGGGCATCGGCATCACCCGCAACGACGTGTCGGTGGTGACCAACGTGACCGCCGACCACCTCGGGCTGCAGGGCATCGACACCGTCGACCAGCTCGCCGAGGTGAAGTCCGTCGTCCCGCGGATCACCCGCAAGGACGGCTGGGCGGTGCTCAACGGCGACGACCCGCGCGTGCGCGCGATGACGTCGGTGGTGCAGGCCCAGCCGTGGATCTTCAGCCGCGACCCCGACTCGCCGGCTGTCCGTGAGGTGCTCAGCCACGGTGGTGGTCGCGCGACGACGGTCATCGACGGGTGGATCACGGTCCTCGCGCCCGGGGTCGACCCCGACCCGCTGGTCGAGCTCGTCGACGTGCCCATGACGCTCGCCGGCCTGTCGCGCTTCAACATCGAGAACGCCCTCGCCGCCGCGTCCGCGGCCCTGGCGATCGGGCTGTCCCGCGACGACGTGGTGGCGGGCCTGACCTCGTTCCGCCCCGACGCCGAGCACAACCCCGGCCGGATGAACTTCTTCACCCTGCCCGGGGAGGTGAGCGTCGTCATGGACCTGGCCCACAACGAGGCCGGCCTGGAGGCGCTGCTGGAGGTCATGTCGGGCGTACGCCGCCCCGGAGCGCGCCTGCTGCTCGGCCTCGGTGCGGTCGGTGACCGCACCGACGAGCTGATCGGCGCCCTCGGCGAGATCGGTGCCAAGGGCAGCGACGTGGTGGCCATCGGCCACAAGGAGCGCTACCTCCGCACCCGCACGATGGACGAGGTCGACGAGCTGCTGCGCGCGGGGGCCGCCCGCGTGGGCGTCACCGACATCGACACCTACCCGACCGAGGTCGCGTGCCTCGCCGCCCTGGTCGGGGCCGCGCAGCCCGGGGACGTCGTGGGGCTGATGTGCCACGCCGAGCGGCAGGAGGCGTACGACTGGATCGCCGCGCACGGCGGCACGGCCGACAGCCCCGAGACCCTGTCCGCGAAGGTGCGGGCGGGGAGCGCGTGAGAGACGGCTGGGTCGCCGACTTCGACGCCCTCGCGCCGACCTACGACCAGCGCACCGCACAGGACGACTGGCGGCTCAACGACCGGGCGGCGGAGATGCTGGCACCCCTCGGGCTCGCGCCGGCACGGATCCTCGACCTGGGGGCCGGCACCGGTCAGACCGCGGAGGCGCTGCTGCGGCTCTTCCCCGATGCGGAGGTCACCCTGGTCGACCCGGCCCCGGGGATGCTGCGAGCTGCGCGGGCGAAGCTGCCCGGCGCCACGTTCGTCGAGGAGGACGCGGCCGCGTTCCTAGCCGCCTCCGCCGGGCGGTGGGACCTGGTCTCCGCGATCGGGTGCCTCGAGCTCGTGCCCGACCTCTTCGAGGTGCTGCGGCTCGCCGCCGCTCGCCTCGCGCCCGGCGGCCACCTGGTTGCGTCCCACGAGCCGCTCCTGGGGACCGGCGTGCAGGCCCGCCCGGTCAGCATCCTCGACCGAGGTCGTGCGGTGTCCCGGCACGCGGTCGAGGAGGTCGAGCGGCGCGCCGCGTCGTACGGCCTGCGTCGGGTCGCGAGCCGCGTCGAGACTGCCTTCCAGCGAGGCGACGGCGACGGCGCGGCGGTCTACGAGCTGGTCGTCTGGTCCGCCGGCGGCGTGTAGTCGGGGTCGGCGGACGGGGCGTCCGGGTTGGACCCCGAGCCCGCCTGCGCGACGTCGGACCAGGCCTCCAGCTCTGCCATCACCTCGGCGTGCTTGTCCACGCACACCACGACGAGGTCACCGCGGTTGGCGCGGCTCATCGCGTGGCGCACGGCCTCGATCTCCTCGAGCACCAACTCGGACTGCTTGCAGCGCGCGCCCTCGGCCATCGCGGTGCGCACGCCGTCGAGCACGAGCTGGGCGGTCGCGCCGCGCTCGCGGCCGCGCAGGGCGACGTCCTCGCGGACGATGCACACGTCGAAGTGCTGGGCGGCGATGTGGCCGAGCTCGACCATGTCCTGGTCGCGGCGGTCGCCGGCGGTCGCGATGATGCCGATGCGCGACGGCCGGGCGAGGTCGTGGGAGGACTCGAGCGAGTCGCCGACGCGGTCCACGAAGTCGCCGAGCATCTTCATGCCGGGGGCGTTGTGGCAGTAGTCGACGATCACGTTGACGCCGTTGACCTCGACCTCGTTGAGGCGGCCGGGGGAGAGGTAGTAGTTGGTCGAGAACGTCCGCAGGCCCTGGCGGATGTCGTGCAGCGGCGCACCCGCCGCGAAGGCGGCGGCCGCCGCGGCGAGCGCGTTCTGCACGTTCATCCGGGCGCGGCCGCTGAACGTGGCCGGCAGCAGGTGGGTCCACGCCAGCTGCATCTCGCGGCGGCCGTGCTGGACGACCATCATCTCGCCGCGGTCGCTCGGGTTGAGGACGATGGCCTTGCCGCCGCGGCGGCAGTGCGCGTCGATCATGTCGCGCACCTCGCTGCCCGGCTCCTCCATGGAGAACCACACGACCTGGCCCGAGCACTTGCGGCGCATCTCGCGCACCAACGGGTCGTCCGCGTTGAGCACGGCGTGGCCGTCGCGCGGCACCGCCTCGACGATCACGGCCTTGACGTCGGCGAGCTGCTCGACGGTGTCGATGCCGCGCAGGCCGAGGTGGTCGGGCTGCACGTTGAGGACGACCGCGACGTCGTTGCGCTCGTAGCCGAGGCCCTCGCGCAGGATGCCGCCGCGCGCGACCTCGAAGACGGCGAAGTCGACGCGGGGGTTCTGCAGCACCATCCGCGCCGAGCGGGGACCGGACGCGTCGGCGCGGATCAGCAGCCGCTCGTCGATCACGACGCCGTCGGTCGAGGTCATGCCGACCTTGCGGCCCATGCCCTTGAAGATGTGGCTGATCATCCGGCTCGTGGTGGTCTTGCCGTTGGTGCCGGTGACGGCCACGATCGGGATCCGGGAGGTCGCGCCGGGCGGGAACAGCATGTCGACGACCGGCTTGGCGATGAACTGCGGCTCCCCGATCGTCGGGTGGGTGTGCATCCGGAAGCCGGGGGCGGCGTTGACCTCGCAGATCGCGCCGCCGGTCTCGCGCACCGGCTGGGTGATGTCGGGGCAGATGAAGTCGATGCCGGCGATGTCGAGCCCGACCATGCGCGCGGCCTCCTCGGCGATCTCGACGTTCTCCGGGTGGGCCTCGAAGGTGCGGTCGATGGAGATGCCGCCGGTCGACATGTTGCCGGTGAGCGCGAGCTTGACCATCTCGCCCTCGGCGGGCACCGAGTCGAGCGTGTGGCCCTGGTCGGCGAGGACCTCGATCGCGGCCTCGTCGACCTTGATCCGGGTCAGCACCTTCTCGTGCCCGACGCCGCGCCGCGGGTCGGCATTGGTGAGGTCCACGAGCTCCTCCACCGTGGACGTGCCGTCGCCGGTGACGGAGGCGGGCACGCGCTCGGCGATCGCGACCATCCGGCCATCGATGATCAGGCAGCGGTAGTCCTTGCCGGTCACGAACGACTCGACGATGACGTTGCCGCGGCGCGACTGGCCGTGCGCGATCGGGAAGGCGGCGCGTACGTCTGCCTCGTCCTGCAGGTCGAGGCAGACCCCGCGGCCGTGGTTGCCGTCGAGCGGCTTGAGCACCACGGGGTAGCCGATGCGGCGGGCGGCCGCGACGGCGCCGTCCTCGGTGCGGATCGACTCCTGCTTGGGCACCGGCAGGCCGGCGGCACCGAGGAGCTTGGTGGTGAGGTCCTTGTCGGAGGCGATGTCGACGGCGATCGAGGAGGTCTCGGACGTCATCGTCGCGCGGATCCGCTTGGCGTGCACGCCCTGCCCGAGCTGGACGAGGGAGTACTGGTTGAGCCGGATCCACGGGATGTCCCGCGACACGGCCTCGTCCACGATCGCCTGCGTCGACGGACCGAACGCGGTGCGCTCGGCGCGACGGATGAAGTCGTCGCGCTCGGTCTCCCAGTCGAAGTCGGGGTCCCCCTCGACCAGGTGGTTGACCAGGCGTACGGCGAGGCGGCCGGCCGTGAGGCCGACGTTCTCGTCGATGTAGCCGTAGATGATGTTGTAGCGCCCGGGCTGGCCCTTGACCTGGCGGGTCTTCCCCCTGCGGATGTCGTGCCCCACGAGTTGCTGCAGGGCGAGCGCGACGTGCTCGGCGACGTGGCCCAGCCAGGTGCCCTCGTTGAGGCGCTCGAGGAAGCCGCCGCGGCGCCCGCGCGAGCAGGAGTGCTCGCGCAGGCCGGGCAGCATCGCGACGAGGTCCTCGGTGAAACCGGGGATCGTGTTGGTCGGGAACTGCTCGAGCGAGCCCAGGTCGACCACGAGGTGGATCGACTTGTCGTAGGACCAGATGTTGGGCCCGCGGTAGACGCGGGTCTCGACGATCTCGAGGTCCGGGGTGGGCCGCTCGCTCATCAGTCATCTCCCTGGGTCGGGTCGGGGGTCTGGTGGGGGGTCGTACGGCGGAGCTTGAGCCGCCGGCGGATCGCGGCCGGGGTCGCGTCGGCGGCCGCGATGTCGCGTGCCAGCTGGCGCAGGTCCCGGGTCGCCTCGGCGAGCTCGTCGGCGTCCTCGGGCTCGATCACCGGCTCCTGCGGCACGAGGGCGCGGGTGGAGAGGTTGAACACGGTGCCCTCGGGCAGCGTGTGGAAGACGACGCCGCTGGCCAGCAGGGGCGAGCTGCGGGTGGCCTCGTAGGCGTTGGACACCATGCGGGACCCGTCGAAGATCGTCACGGCCCCCTTGCCCAGGACGCGCATGACGAGGTCGCCGTCGACGTCCTCGACGAGGCCGCAGGTGTCCTCGTCGACGCCGATGCCGAGCAGCTGCGGGCTCTGCGCGACGATCATCAGCAGCCGGCCGTAGCGGTTGCGCTGGTCGAAGTGCTGGTCGATCACCGCCGCGTCCACCAGGCCGAGGCCGGCCGCGACCTGGGTCATCCGCTGCTTCGGCGTGGCCCCGCCCACGCCGAAGGCCACCATGTGCGAGGACTGGATGCTGGCGCCGGCCGAGGTGCCCGCGACCACCGCGCCGCGCTCGTGGGCGCGCATGATCGCCTCGCCCACCGGCGTCCCGCACACGATCGAGGAGAGCTTGAGCTGGTTGCCGCCGGTCATGAACACGCCGGTGGCCTCGTCGAGTGCCTTCACGAGCGCGGGGTCATGGGCCTGCTCGCGCGACTCGGGGCGTACGGAGTCCACACGGTCCGCGCCGAACTTCGAGAAGAGAGCGTCGTAGACGTCGACGACCTCGCGTCCGAGCGACGACGCGGTCGGGATCACCGCGATGCGGGCGTCGCGGCCTCCGCTGAGGGCCACGAAGTGCTTGAGGATGGTCGGCTTGCGCACCTTGTCCTCGGCGCCACCGATGATCATGAGTGGTCCCTTGGGCATGACAGGCAGGCTAGCGGCTGCAAGGCTGGACCCGAGCACGAGTGCGACAGAGTGGGGAGGAACGCGGTGGGACGTGCGTCGAGACGGCTGGTCGTGATGCGCCACGCCAAGGCCGAGGCGACGGCCCCCACCGACCACGAGCGCGCCCTCGCCGCCCGCGGTCGCGCCGACGCCGAGGACGCCGGACGCTGGCTGCGTGCGCAGGGCGTACGCCCCGACGCGGCGTTGGTCTCCGACGCGCGGCGCACCGTCCAGACCTGGGAGCAGGTCGCGCTGGGTGCGGGCTGGGACTGTGCCGCCGACTTCTCCGCGGGCCTCTACGCCGCCGGCGGTGACTCCGCCTTCGACCTGCTGCGCGACACCGAGCCGTCCGTGGCGTGCCTCGTGGTGATCGGCCACAACCCGACCATGGCCTACCTGGCTGAGCTGATCGACGACGGCGACGGCGACGCGGCCGCCACCGATGCACTCCTCGCGCGCGGGTTCCCCACTTCGGCGGTGGCCGCCTTCGCGGTGACCGTCCCCTGGACCGACCTGGCGCCCGGCACCGGGCGGCTCGAGGCCTTCCACGTCGGGAACGGATGAGCGGTCCCGCACACGCGTTCGGGCCGGGCCGGGCGGACGGGGTGGTGGCCCGGCTCCGCGGTGCCGGGTGCGTGTGGGCGGAGGCCGAGGCCGCGCTCCTGCTGGAGGCGGCCGCCGGTCCGGCCGAGCTCGACTCGCTGGTCGCCCGGCGCGTCGGCGGCGAGCCGCTCGAGCTCGTGCTCGGCTGGGTGGACTTCCTGGGGCGGCGGCTGCGGGTGGCACCCGGCGCCTTCGTCCCGCGCCGACGCACCGAGCTGCTGGCACGTACGGCACTCGCCGAGGCAGCGGCCAGGGCGCGGACGGGTGGTGCGCCGGTCGTGGTCGCGGAGATGTGCTGCGGGGTGGCGCCGGTGGCGGCCTGCCTGCCGGCGGACGTCGAGGCGCACGCGGCCGACATCAGCGCCGTGGCCCTCGTGTGCGCCCGCGCCAATGCGCCCCGCGCCGTCCTGCACGAGGGCGACCTCTACGACGCGCTCCCGCGCGCGCTGCGGGGCCGGGTCGACGTCGCGGCGGCCAACGCGCCGTACGTCCCGACCGACCGCATCCCCGAGATGCCGCCGGAGGCCCGCGACCACGAGCCGGTCGTCGCTCTCGACGGTGGCGAGGACGGGGTCGACCTGCACCGCCGGCTCGCAGCCGGGGCGTGCGAGTGGCTGGCGCCCGGAGGAGTGCTCGTCCTGGAGACCGGTCGGTCCCAGACCGGCCTGACGGTGGGGGCGTTGGAGGCAGCCGGCCTGGCGACGCGGGTCGTCGAGGACCCGACGGTCGGCGGGTGCGTCGTCGTCGGGGTCTCGGCCTAGAAGATCAGGCAACAGCGGTCAGGTCGTGAGGGGCGGTGCGGGGGTCACGATGCCGACGGCGGCGTCGGCCTCCTCGATCTGCTCGCGGGAGATCCCCAGCAGGTAGAGGATCGCGTCGAGGTAGGGGACGTTGACCGACGTGTCCGCGGCGTCGCGCACCATCGGCTTGGCGTTGTAGGCGATCCCGAGACCGGCGGCGTTGAGCATGTCGAGGTCGTTGGCCCCGTCGCCGATGGCGATCACGGCGTCGAGGGGGACGCCGACCTCCGCGGCGAACTCGCGCAGCGCGGTGGCCTTGCCGGCGCGGTCGACGACGTCGCCGACGATCCGGCCGGTCAGCCGGCCGTCGACCACCTCGAGCTCGTTGGCCCGCGAGAAGTGGATGCCCAGGTCGGCGGCGAGGCGGTCCGTGATCTGGGTGAACCCGCCCGACACGATCGCGAACCGGTATCCCAGGCGCCGGAGCGTGCGCACCATGGTCCGGGCGCCCGGCGCGAGGACGATCGAGTCGTAGACCTCGCCGAGCGCCGACTCGGGCACGCCCTCGAGCAGGGCGACCCGCTCGCGCAGGGACGCCTCGAAGTCGAGCTCACCGCGCATCGCCGCCTCGGTCACCCGGGCGACCTCGGCCTCCTGGCCGGCGTGGGCGGCGAGCATCTCGATCACCTCTCCCTGGATGAGCGTGGAGTCGACGTCCATGACGATCAGGCGGATCCCGCGGCGGTGGAGGGAGTCGCGCTGGACGGCGAGGTCGATGCCCTGCTTGACGGCCTCGACGGCGAGCAGCGGTCGGAGCGTGTCGGCCGGCGCGCCGGAGACGTGCAGCTCGATGGCGGTGACGGGATAGCGGGCCATCCGCTCGATCTTGTCGATGTTGGCCCCGGAGTCGGCGATGCGTCCGGCGATGGCCGACATCGCGGACGCCTTCAGCGGGTTGCCGATGATCGTGATGTGCGACCGGTCGCCCTGCCGGCTGCGGTTGTCGCCGGCGCCACGCTCGACCTCGACGTTCATGTCGAGGTCGGCGGCGGTGCGCTCGATGACGTCGCGCAGCTTCTTCCAGTCCCGCGGTGCCGTCACCAGGATGCCCAGCACCAGGCGCCGTCGCAGCACGATCTGCTCGATGTCGACGACCTCGACCCCGGCCCCCGAGAGTGCGGCGAAGATCGTTGAGGTGACGCCCGGCCGGTCCTTGCCCGTGAGGGTGACCAGGAGAGTCTTCGGCTCGTCTTCCATGGTGGGAGGAAGGCTAGCCCCGCGCCGCGTCGCCGGGCGGCCGGGTCCGCGCCTCGGGCGAGGCCCGAGCCGCCCGCGGCCGGGGTGCTGGTCCCGCGCCGCCGGATGCCCTACGGTGCTCCCGCCGGCGGTCCGCTACGGCACCGCCCATACACAGGGGGTAATCCATGGACTTCATGACCGCAGTCCGCACGTGCCTGTCCAAGTACGTCGACTTCTCCGGGCGCGCACGTCGCTCCGAGTACTGGTACTTCGCGCTGTTCTCGTTCCTGGTCGGCATCGTCACCAACATCCTCGACACCGTCATCGGCACCGACTACGACGGCGCCACCAGCGGCGGCCTGATCAACACCGTGGTCAGCCTGGCCCTGTTCCTGCCGAGCCTCGCGGTCGGCGTGCGACGCCTCCACGACATCGACAAGAGCGGTTGGTGGATCCTGATCGGCATCATCCCGATCGTCGGGTGGATCCTCATCATCGTGTGGTTCTGCACCGACTCGAAGGCCGACAACAAGTACGGCCCCAACCCCAAGACCGGTCCGGCCGGCTACGAGGGTGGCTACCCCCCGCCCCCGCCCCCGGCGTACGGCACCGGCCAGTACGGCGGCTGACGCCACTCTGACCGGCCCGTCAGGCCGGAGGCCACACCTCGGGCGAGCACGCCGCGACGATCGCGCGGCGTGCCGCCCGACCCAGGGGCCGGAGCAGGGCGCGGCGCCGCTCCACCTCGTACGCCGACACCGCGCCGCCGTCGTCGGCGAGCGCCAGGTCGACGATCGCCCACGCCTGGAGCCCGCGCGCGGCCAGGTCGACGCAGCGTGCCGGGGTGCCGAGCGGTGCGTCGACCGCAGGCCGGTGGTGCAGGTTCATGAGTGCGTCGGCGGCCTCGGGGCGCCACCGCGCCACGTCGAGGTCCGCCAGGTCCGCGGCTGCACCGAGGAGCTCCTCGCGCAGCCCGCGGTCGGCCTCGCCGACGTCGGGCAGCTGGCGTCGGGTCGCCTCGAAGGTCCGCCACTGCACCGTCTCGCCCTGCTCCTCGGGCACGAGGCCGAGGTCGCCGACCACGACGGCCTGACCCGCGTCGAGTGCCGCGGCGTTGAAGGCGGGCGGCCCACCCAGGCCCAGCGGGTCACCGTCGACCGGCAGCGCAAGCCCGGCGTACGTCGCGCCGGTGCCGCGGGCGCGCACGAGCAGGTCGAGTGCCGAGCCCCCCCGGAGCAGGTGGGTCCCGCCTGACAGCTCGTCGAGGACGTGGTCGGTCTGCTCGTGGCCGCGCAGCCACGCGGTCAGCCACCATGCGAGCGTTGCCGAGTGGGGGAGGGCGGGCATGGTCGAGGACATCGCGGGCGAGGCTACTCCCCGGCTCGTCGTGTCCGGCCCGGTAGCGGGGCGGCTGCTGGATAGGGTGAGGAACATGGTCGCCGTCGTCGAGTTCGCAGGCGTCACGGTGCGCCGTGGTGCGTCGCTGCTGCTCGACGACGTGAGCTGGCTGGTCGAGGAGGACGAGCGCTGGGTGGTGCTGGGTCCCAACGGCGCCGGCAAGACCACGCTGCTCCAGGTCGCTGCGGCCCAGCTGCACCCGACGTCAGGGGTCGCGGGCATCCTCGACGAGGTGCTCGGCACCACCGACGTCTTCGAGCTCCGCCCGCGCATCGGGCTGACGAGCGCGGCGCTCGCCGACCGGATCCCCCGGAGCGAGCTCGTCAGGGACGTGGTCGTGTCCGCGTCCTACGGCGTGGTCGGTCGCTGGCGCGAGGAGTACGCCGACCTCGACCACGACCGGGCGACCGGACTGCTGACCGAGGTCGGGGCGGGCCACCTGCTCGAGCGGACCTTCGGCACCCTCAGCGAGGGCGAGCGCAAGCGGGTGCAGATCGCCCGCGCGCTGATGGCCGACCCCGAGCTGCTCCTCCTCGACGAGCCGGCCGCGGGTCTCGACCTCGGGGGCCGCGAGGACCTCGTCGCCACCTTGTCGTACCTCGCCCTCGACCCGGACTCCCCGGCGACCGTGCTGGTCTCGCACCACGTGGAGGAGATCCCACCCGGCTTCACGCACGCGCTCCTGATGCGCGAGGGCCGCGTGGTCGACTCGGGCCCGGTCGACGACGTCATCACCGCCGAGACCCTCTCGGAGACGTTCGGGATGCCCCTGTTGCTCAGCCGGGCCGACGACCGGTTCGCCGCGCGCCGTCGCCCCGCCCAGCGGGTCGCTCCCGCGTGATGTCAGCACACACTGGATAGGCTCGGGACATGGACTGGATCCGCGACCACCTCTGGGAGACCTGGCTCGCGCTCTCGATCGGCCTCGGCCTCGCCGAGATGTTCAGCCTCGACCTGATCCTCGCGATGCTCGCGGCCGGCGCCGTGATCGGGATGGCGGCCGCCCTGCTCGGCCTGCCGGTGTTCGTGCAGATCCTCGCCGCACTCGCTGCGTCGACCGCGATGCTGGCCTTCGTCCGGCCGGCCTTCGTCAAGCGTCTCCACGGCGGGCCCGAGCTCTCGCTCGGCCACGGCAAGCTGGTCGGCACGCGGGGGCTCGTGACCGAGGAGATCACCGGTCTGGCGCCCGGGAGGATCAAGGCCGGCGGCGAGATCTGGACGGCGCTGCCCTACGACGAGAACGTCCGGATCGCTCCGGGCGAGACCGTCGAGATCTTCGAGATCAGGGGCGCCACGGCCTACGTGCACCCCGTCGGGACGCTCGAGCCCTGACCCGTCGCCCGGGCCCTTTCATCCGCATCACCCACACGCACACCACAAGATCGGGGGAGACCAGTGCCGTCAGCGTTGTTCATCCTGTTCCTGCTCGTCGTCCTGTTCATCGTCGTCATGCTCGCCAAGACGGTCCGGATCGTGCCCCAGGCCCGGGCCGGCATCGTCGAGCGCTTCGGCAAGTACAAGGGGACGCTGCCAGCGGGACTCAACATCGTCGTGCCGTTCATCGACAAGGTGCGCTACCTCATCGACCTGCGTGAGCAGGTCGTGAGCTTCCCGCCGCAGCCGGTGATCACCGAGGACAACCTCGTGGTGTCGATCGACACGGTCATCTACTTCCAGGTGACCGACCCCGTCGCGGCGACCTACGAGATCGCCAACTACATCCAGGCGATCGAGCAGCTCACCATGACGACCCTGCGCAACATCGTCGGCGGCATGGACCTCGAGGAGACGCTCACCAGCCGTGACTCGATCAACACGGGCCTGCGGGGCGTGCTCGACGAGGCCACCGGCAAGTGGGGCATCCGGGTCAACCGGGTGGAGCTCAAGGGCATCGACCCGCCGCCCTCCATCAAGGACGCGATGGAGAAGCAGATGCGCGCCGACCGCGACAAGCGGGCGCTCATCCTCTCCGCCGAGGGCCAGCGTCAGTCGGCCATCCTCACCGCCGAGGGCAACAAGCAGTCGCAGATCCTCAACGCCGAGGGTGACCGCGAGTCGCAGATCCTGCGCGCCCAGGCCGACCGCGAGGCAGCCATCCTGCGTGCTCAGGGTGAGGGCCAGGCCATCCAGACCGTCTTCCAGGCGATCCACGACGGACAGCCCGACCAGTCGCTGCTCGCCTACCAGTACCTCCAGATGATGCCCAAGATCGCCGAGGGCAGTGCCAACAAGGTGTGGGTCATCCCCTCGGAGATCACCAAGGCGATGGAGGGCCTCGGCTCGTCCATCCACGAGATCGCCGGCATCCCCCGGGACGCCAGCCCGCGCAAGCGGGTCGACATGGGCCCCAGCGAGCCGCAGCTGCCGCGCGGCTCCGACGACGACGGGACCTCGGCCACCAACGAGGCCGTGCAGCGGGCGATCGCGGAGGCGGAGATCGCCGCCAGCCCGGGCAAGCTGCGGCCGACCACGTCGGAGGGCACGCCCGGCTCCGACGGCCCGCTCGGGCTCGGCGACACCGGCGACCCGGAGGCACCTGCCGGCCAGTGAGTCCGATCGAGGCGGTGCTGATCACCCTCGCAGGGGTGGCAGCCGGCACCATCAACACCGTGGTGGGGTCGGGGACGTTGATCACGTTCCCGACCCTGCTGGCGTTCGGCGTTCCCCCCGTCACCGCCAACGTCAGCAACACCGTCGGTCTCGTCCCGGGGAGCATGTCCGGCGTCTTCGGCTACCGACGCGAGCTGGCGGGCCAGCGGGCGCGGGTCCTCCGCCTCGGGTCCGCGTCGCTCCTCGGTGGCATCGCCGGGGCACTGCTGCTGCTCTGGCTGCCGTCGTCCGCCTTCGACGCCATCGTGCCGGCGCTCATCGCCCTCGGCGTCCTGCTCGTCCTGCTCGGCCCCCGGATCCAGCGCTCGGTCGCTGCCCGTGCCGAGTCGCGGGGCGGGATCCCCGACCACGGCGTGTGGTGGGTGTGGCCCGCGGTCGCGGCGGCCGGCGTCTACGGCGGCTACTTCGGGGCGGCGCAGGGCGTGCTGCTCATGGCGATCCTCGGCATCGGGGTCGCCGACTCGATGCAGCGTCACACGGCCACCAAGAACGTCCTGGCCCTGCTGGTCAACGCCGTCGCCGCGCTGGTCTTCGTCGCGGTCGCGGACATCGACTGGGTCGTCGCCGGCCTGATCGCCCTCGGCTCCGTCGTCGGAGGGCAGGTCGGCGCGGGCGTGGGACGCCGGTTGCCCCCCGCGCTGCTGCGCGCCGTGATCGCCACGGTGGGGATCGTCGCGCTCGTCGCGCTGCTCGCCTGAGGCAGCCGCCCCTCAGCCGCCGGCGCCTGCGGTGCCCTCCACGACCCCCGGCTCCACCCACGCCCGGAGCCAGGTGTCGATGGCGGCGTACGCCTGGGCGCGCACCTCGGGGCGCGAGAGCACCACGTCGTGGATCGCGCCCTCGATCGCGATCGACGTGACGTGACGCCCGACCGACGAGGCCCAGTGCCGGATCTGCTCGACGTCGAGCACGATGTCGTGGGACGCGGCGGTCTCGTCGGTCTGCTCGCCGAAGAACGACCGGGCCGAGGAGAGCACCAGGGTGGGGCAGGCGAGGTCGAGGCCGGCGTGGAGCAGTGCGTGCCCGCGGCGTACGGCGCGCAGCCACCCGACGTACACCGGTCGCGACTCCAGCGGCTTCCACGACAGGTCGTAGTCCCACTCGCCGCCGTGCTCCTTGTGCAGCGACCGGCCGTAGACGGTGCTGACCTTGCGCGGGATCTCCTGCAGCGGACGGCTGGTGCCGATCCGCTCGAGCGCGAGGCGGGTCGCGGGACTGCGCAGCCACGCGGCCCCCTGCATGTCGAACCACGGCGAGTTGAGCACCAGCGCGACCAGCTCGGGCGGCCGGCGCCTGCGCGCCCACAGGGGGACGGTGAGGCCGCCGGTGGAGTGGGCCGAGGCGATGACCTCGCGGTGACCGTCGCGCCGCGTGATGCGCCACCACGCGAGGTCGATCTCGGCGAAGTACTCGTCGAGGTCGGCGACGTAGTGGGGCGTCTGGTGCTCCAGCAGCGAGCGGCCGTACTTGCGCAGGTCGAGGGCGTAGAAGGTGTAGCCGCGATCGGCCCACCACCGTGCGTACTCGGTGTGGAAGAAGTAGTCGGCGAACCCGTGCACGTGCAGCACGGCGCGACCGTTGGGCTCGGCCGGCTCGAGGGTCACCAGGGTGGCGACGACCGGCCCTTCGGGATCGGGCGGGAGGGAGATGGTCTCCACCCGGAACTCAGGACCGAGGACGTCGGCCTGCAGCGGGACCAGAGGCATGGGTCGAGCCTATCCAGCGACGGCCGCAGATTTTGTCGGTTCCACTCCGGCCAACCCTTGTCGAGCCCTACCCTTCGGACGTGTCGAACGCGTTGGGGTCCGTGCTGCGCGGGTTCGCCGCCTACGTCCAGCAGCGCATCGACGGCTGGCGCACCGGCTCGCGGGCCAGCCAGATGTTCCTGCTGCTCGTCCTGGTGGCGATGATCTGCCTCACCGTGGTCCTCGGGCTGCTGGTCGAGGTCATCGTCCCCGTGGCGATGTGGTTCCTGTTCCTGATGGTCGGGACGATGCTCCTGCGCTTCGTCCCGCTGCTGCTGCTCGCCGTCGTGCTCGGGGCCGTCTCGGTGTGGAACTCGATGCAGACCGACTTCGCCACACCCTCTCGGGCCTCGGCACTCGTGATCTTCGCCCTGGCCCTGATGCTGGCGATCTACCAGTCGAGCCGCCAGCGCTCCGGTCTGCCGATGGCACTGAGCGAGGCGGTGCTGACCCAGCTGCGCGACCGGCTCCAGCGGCAGGGAGTCGTGCCGCCGCTGCCCGACGGCTGGCGCTCGCAGTCGGCCACCATCACCGCCAACGGACCGAGCTATGCCGGCGACTTCCTCGTGGCCGACCTCCGCGAGGGCCGGTGGCTGGAGATGGCGCTGGTCGACGTGTGCGGCAAGGGCACGGCGGTGGGTCCCCAGGCGCTGCAGTTCGCCGGCGCACTCGGCGGCCTCATCGGTGCGCTGCCGCCCGCCGAGCTGATGGCCGCGGCCAACGCCTTCCTGCTCCGCCAGGAGTCCGAGGAGTCGCTCGCGACCGCCGTGCACATCAAGGTCGACCTCGTGACCGGTGACTACACGATCACCAGCGCCGGGCACCCGCCCGCGCTCCACTGGCACCTCGGCCACCGGGGCTGGTCGATCGACAACGCGCGCGGGATGGCGCTGGGCGTCATCGACGAGGCCGAGTTCACCCCCAGCAAGGGGCGCCTGCACCCGGGCGAGGCGTTGATGTTCTACACCGACGGGGTCATCGAGTCGGCCGACCGCGACCTCGACCAGGGCATCGACTGGCTGCGCCACGAGGCGCTCAAGGCCGTCGATGCGCGCGGCTTCACCGGGCTGCCCAGGCGGGTGCTCAAGAAGGTCCCGCGCGGTGACGACGACCGGGCGATGCTGGTGCTCGAGCGCCAGCCCCTGACGTCACCGGAGCGTCACTCCGAGCAGCACCGCGGCCTCTGAGCGCCCGCACGACGCGTCAGGCGCCCCGCGAGTAGAGCTCGCGGATGACGTCCTCGATGTCCGGCTCCTGGATGGAGAGGTCGGCGACGTCGTACGCCGCGGCGACTGCGGCCACGATCGGCGCGGCGCTCGCGTCGGCGGGGAACGACAGCCACTGGCGCGGACCCTCGACCCGGCGCACGGTCGCGCCGGGCACCTCGACCGGCGGCGCCTCGTCGACGAGGTCGACCACCAGGGTCCGCGTGGACCCGCCCTGGGCGTGGAGGCTGGACAGGGAGCCGTCGTACACGCTCGTGCCGTGGTCGATCACGATCACCCGGTCGCAGAGCGCCTCGATGTCCTGGAGGTCGTGGGTGGTCAGCAGGAGCGTCGTGCCGCGCTCGGCGTTGAGCGCGCGGAGGAACTCGCGCAGGCGGCCCTTGCTCACCACGTCGAGGCCGATCGTCGGCTCGTCGAGGTAGAGCACCTCGGGGTCGTGGAGGAGGGCGGCCGTGATGTCCCCGCGCATCCGCTGGCCGAGGCTGAGCTGGCGCACCGGCGTGTCGAGCTGGTCGCCGAGGTCGAGCAGCTCGACGAAGCGGGCGAGGTTCTCGCGGTAGCGGGCCGGCTCGATGCGGTACATCTTCTGCAGCAGGTCGTAGGAGTCGCGCAGCGGGAGGTCCCACCACAGGGTGGAGCGCTGCCCGAAGACGACGCCGATGCGCCGCGCGAGCTCGACCCGGTCGCGGCTCGGGTCCATCCCGGCCACCCGCACCCGGCCGGCGGTGGGGAAGAGGATGCCAGTGAGCATCTTGATGGTGGTCGACTTGCCGGCCCCGTTGGGCCCGATGTAGCCCACCATCTCGCCGGCACCGACCGCGAAGGTCAGGTCGTGCACGGCGACGACGGACTCGCGCGAGCGGCGCCGGCGTCCCTCCACCTTGCGGCGTACGTCGAAGCTGCGGCCGAGGTCCTGGACGTCGATGAGCGGGTCGGTGCCCGGCTGGTGCTCGGTCATGTCAGCTCCCGGTGGAGGTGTAGTGCCGGACCCCGGTGCGCCAGACGAGGAGGGCTGCGGTCATGGTGAGGAGCCCCGCCAGCGGCGAGGCGAACTGGAAGACCTCGGGCGTCCCGAACGGGTCGGCGCGGCCGAGGAGGTAGAGGCAGGGGTACCAGTTCACGAAGGCGACGGGGACCACGAAGGTGAGCCCGACCATCACCTCCCGCGGGAAGATGTTGAGCGGGTACTGGGTGACCGTCGCGCCGCCGTAGGTGAACGCGTTGGCGAACTCGGTCGCGTCGGTCGTCCAGAACTGGATGCACGAGAACCCGACAAAGAGGCCGAAGAACACCAGGGCGCCGCTGACGAGCATCGAGACGGCCACCAGCGCCCGAAGCGGCGTCCAGTCGACGTACGTGCAGGCCCAGCCGAAGACCAGGCCGGCCTGGGTCAGCCGGCCGAGGCGGCGCAGGGTGAACTGGTCGGCGCACACCTGCACCAGCAACGGGACCGGCTTGGTCATCATCTGGTCCAGGCGTCCGGTCCGGATGTAGGTGCCGATGCGTTCCACGCTGCCGATGGCCGTGTCGGCGCACGCGAGCGCCAGGGAGGCGCTGCCGTAGAGCAGTGCGACCTCGGGGAGCGTGAACCCCTCGAGGTCCTCCAGGTGCGCGAACATGATCCAGAGCCCGATGAAGTCCAGCCCGGTGATGAGCCCGTTGCCGACGGCGAGGAGCACGAACGACGTGGGGTACTGCCAGGCCGCTCGGATCCAGAGCCAGGCGATCTGGCCGTAGGTGCGCAGGTGCTGTGCCAGGTCAGCCACCCTGGACCACCACCTTGCGGGTCGCCAGCCGCAGCACGCCCTGGCACGCGCCCAGCAGCACGACCGCCCACATCACCTGGAAGCCGAGCGCGGCGGCGAGGTCGGCACCGGTGTGCTTGCCGAGCCAGATGTCCGCGGGCACCTGGATGTACGACGCCCACGGCAGGGCGTTGGCGAGCGTCCCGAGCCAGCCGGGGAACAGCACCAGCGGCAGCATCATCCCGCTGAAGAAGATCGCGAACGCGCCGCTCATCACCTTCATGCCCGACTGGTCGAGGAGCCAGAACGCGGTGCTGGCGACGAGGAACCGGATCGCGAAGCTCACCACGACGGCGAGGACGAGGGAGACGGCGAACGCGACGGCCGCGAGGGGCGACGGGGGGAGCGCGATGTCGAAGACGACGAGGCCGATGAGCGTCGGCCCGAACCCACGCGTGAGGAGGTGGTACGCCGCGCGACCGACGTCGCTGGCGAGGTACCAGCCGACCAGCCCGACGGGTCGGTAGAGGTCGATCGCCACGTCGCCGGTGCGGATCCGCTCGGCGAGGTCGTCGGTGGTGCCGCCGCCCCACAGCGCGATCGTCATCAGCAGCGCCTGGCCGAGCCAGACGTACGTCACCGCGTCCTGCGCGTCGTAGCCGCCCGCGGTCGGGTTGGCCTTCCACAACGCGAGGTAGGCGTAGGAGTAGATGATGCCGAAGACCGAGTTGGTGAAGATCCCGGCCAGGGTGGCGGCCCGGTAGGTCGAGTAGCGCCGGAACGCACGGGTCGCGACCGCGACGTGCAGCATCCCCCCGCCCCGCATCGCACAGCCCCCTTCGACGAGTTCGATCCCCGGCCCACCCACGAGGGGGCCGGGGATCGTCTCACACCCGGAGGCTCAGGTGCACGTCAGCCGTGGCGCACCAGGTTGACGACGCCGATGGTGCGCCCCTGCGCGTCGTTCGTGATGGCGACGCCCGCGCGACGGGCGCGGGGGTTGAGCAGGATCTCGCGGTGACCGGGGGAGTCGAGCCAGAGCTCGACCATCTGGTCCGGGCTCAGTGCGGTCCCGCGCACCAGCGTCTCGCCGGCCCACGACTTGTGGCACCTGCGGATGACCTCGCCCTGGTTGCGGTGCTCGAAGACCCCGGTCCGGGCGATGCGCTCACCCCACGCCTCGGCGAGCCGGTCGGTGCACACGTCGAAGTTCCAGATCTTGCGCAGTCCGTTGGTGGCCCTGGCCTGGTTGATCCGGACCATGAGCGCGTCCTCGAGCTCGCTGTTGGTCAGGTCGGCGGGGTCCGTCGCCGACACGGCGCGGGGCACCGACCACGTCCTGGCCTCGGCAGCCGTGGGCACGCCGCACACCACCGCGGCGGCGAGGCCGACGGCCGCGAGGCGCGAGAGGAATCGAGGGTGCTGCACGGTGGTCCTCCAGAGCAGATCCGCAGCTCGGGGGCATGCTGGATCTTGATGAAATCTTCAGAGTTTCAGGGTTGAAGATACGCACTACGTGTGATGTGTGTCGAGATCTCGCCGAACCTCACCGCGACATCCCGGTACTTCGTCAAGGTTTCGAGGGACGACCTGAAGGAACCGCTCGTCACAGATCAAAACGGCTTGACCGTTTCTCCATGACGCAAATGACAAAAAAAGAGACCCGCGGTCTGGACCTGTCGGCCCACACCGCGAGTCTCCTGAGGTTGGTGTGTCTGCTGTGGCGGATGTGACGTGTGTGGCGACGCCGGGCGCGGCGCCGCCGCTCCGTCAGTGCTGGTAGGTGCCGTGGAGGATGGCGCGCCCCAGCGTCTTGAACGCGAGGTTGAACGACACGACGGCGTTGGAGGCGTCCGCGTCGACGCCCAGCGAGTCGTCCTTCACGGCGTGGACGACGAAGAAGTAGCGGTGCGGCTGGTCACCCTCCGGCGGTGCGGCACCCATGAACCCGGGTTCGCCGCCGTCGTTGCGGACGTGGAAGGCCCCGCCGGGGAGGTCGCCCGACGCCGCGCCGGTGTCCAGCGAGGTCACGTCGGCCGGGATGTCGACCAGGCACCAGTGCCAGAAGCCGCTGGGCGTGGGGGCGTCGGGGTCGAAGCACGTCACGACGTAGGACCGGGTGCCCTCGGGTGCGCCCGACCAGCTCAGCTGTGGAGAGGTGTTGCCGAGGGCGGCCACCTGGTCGTCCTTCAACGGGGCGCCGTCGGTCACGTCCGCGCTCGTCACGGTGAAGGACGCGGTGGGCGGCAGGTAGTCGTACGGATTGGGGGACACGGGGCGTTCGATGCTCATTCCTCGAACCTAGCCACCGCCCCGTGACGTCGGCCAGAGACAATGGCCCCATGACCGACACCGGTGCTGATCCCCATCCGTACCTCGCCGGACTGGTCCTCACGGGCCGCCGCGTCGTCGTCGTCGGGGGCGGCCACGTCGCGCAGCGGCGAGTCCCGGCGCTCATCGCCTCCGGGGGCGACGTGACGGTGGTGAGCCCCGAGGTCACCCCGGCGATCGAGGGCCTCGCCGGTGAGCTGACCCTGGTCCTGCGCGACTTCACCGAGTCCGACCTCGACGGCGCGTGGTACGTCGTCGCCGCGACCGACGATCCCGAGGTCAACGCGCGCGTGGTCGCGGCCGCCGAGCAGCGGCACACCTTCTGCGTGCGCGCCGACGACGCGCTCGGCGGCACCGCATGGACTCCGGCCGTCGGCCACCACGGCAGCCTCACGGTCGGGGTGCTGGGCAACCGCGAGCCGAAGAAGTCCGCAGCGCTGCGCGACGACATCGTCACTGCTCTGCGCGACGGGCACCTGGCGGCCTCCGACGCCCTCGACCGGAGCCCCGGGGTCGTCCTCGTCGGTGGTGGGCCGGGGGAGCCCGACCTGGTGACGGTCGCCGCCCGGCACGCGCTCGCCACGGCGGACGTCGTGGTCGCCGACCGCCTGGCGCCGCGCGAGCTGCTCCACGAGCTGGGCCCGCACGTCGAGCTCATCGACGTCGCCAAGCTGCCGCGCGGGCGCTCGGCGACGCAGGAGCACATCAACGACGTGATCGTCGACCGTGCGCGGGCCGGCAAGCGGGTGGTGCGGTTCAAGGGGGGCGACAACTTCGTGTTCGGCCGCGGGTTCGAGGAGCTGCTGGCGTGTGCGGCCGCCGACGTGCCGGTCACCGTCGTCCCCGGTCTCAGCTCGGCGATCGCGGTCCCGGCCCGGGTCGGGATCCCGGTGACCCACCGCGGCGTCGCGCACGAGTTCACGGTCATCTCCGGGCACCTGCCGCCCGGCCACCCGGAGTCGCTGGTCGCGTGGGACGCGGTCGCCGGGCTGCGCGGCACGCTGGTCCTGCTGATGGCCGTGGACAACGCGCCGGCCATCGCGGAGGCCCTCGTGTCCGGCGGCCGTTCCGCAGGCACGCCCGTCGCCGTGATCGCCGACGGCACCATGCCCACCGAGCGCACGGTCCTCACCACTCTCGGCGCCCTGGCCGACGACCTGGCCGCCCACGAGGTGGTCCCGCCCGCGATCATCGTCATCGGAGAGGTGGTCGCCGTGGCGCGTCCGGCACACTATGCACATCATGGGAAGGGTCGTGCCTGACGCCGTCGAGATCGCCGAGGTCATCGAGCTCGACGACCCCGGGGACCCCCGGCTCGCCGACTACCGCGACCTGCGCGACGTCGAGCTCCGCAAGCACCTCGAGGCTGAGCACGGGCTCTTCCTCGCCGAGGGCGAGAAGGTCGTGCGCCGCGCGGTGGAGGCCGGCTACGACGCCCGCTCCTTCCTGATGGCGCCGCGCTGGCTCGACGGGCTCGCCGACGTGCTCGCCGCGTCCACCGGACCCGTGTACGTCCTCCCCGAGCCGCTCATCGAGCAGGTGACGGGGTTCCACGTCCACCGCGGCGCCCTCGCCTCGTTGCGCCGCCGGCCGCTGCGCTCCGTCGACGACGTGCTCGCGGGCGCGCGGTCGGTGCTGGTCCTGGAGGACCTCGTCGACCACACCAACGTGGGGGCCGTCTTCCGCTCGGGCGCGGCCCTCGGCTTCGACGCGGTGCTCCTGGCCCCGCGGTGCGCCGACCCGCTCTACCGGCGCTCGATCAAGGTCGGCATGGGCGCCGTCTTCTCCACCCCCTGGACCCGTCTGCCGGACTGGTACGAGGCGCTGCCCGACCTGTCCCGGCGTGGCTTCGCCACGGTGGCCCTGACGCTCGGGCCGGACTCGGTGCCGATCGAGGAGGCGGTCGCGGGGGTGGACCGCCTCGCGCTGGTGCTCGGGTCGGAGGGCCACGGCCTGTCGGCGCGGTGGGAGGCGTCGGCGGACCGGCGCGCGGTGATCCCGATGGCGGCCGGGATCGACTCGCTCAACGTGGCGGCCGCGAGTGCGGTGGCCTGCTACGCCGCGTCGCGCCGCTGACGCTGGCCGTGACCCGGTGGCGGAGCCTGCGGGCCGCCACGACCACGACCACGACGGCCAGCAGGACGTAGATGACGTTGCCGGCCGGGCCGACGTAGCCCTCGACGAGGTGCCACTGGGCGCCGAGCTCGTAGCCGGCCAGGATCAGTGCCGCGTTCCAGGCCAGGCTGCCGGCGGTGGTGTAGACGCAGAAGGTCGCCAGCGGCATCCGGTCGACGCCAGCCGGGATCGACACCAGGCTGCGTACGCCCGGCACCAGGCGGCCGAGGAAGACCGCCTTGCGACCGTTGCGGCCGAACCACGCGACCGCCCTGCGCACGTCCTCGGCGTGCATGAGCGGGATCCGGTCCGCGAGCGCGCAGATGCGCTCGAGTCCCCAGGCCGCTCCCAGCCAGTAGAGGGTCAGGGCCCCGACGAGGGAGCCGGTGGTCGCCCATGCGATCGCGGGCCAGAGCCCGTAGTGGCCCTGGCTCGCGGTGTAGCCCGCCAGCGGGAGCACCAGCTCGCTCGGCACGGGCGGGAACACGGTCTCCAGCGCCGTCGCGACCCCGACGCCCGGCGACCCGATCGTGCGCATGACGAGGACGACCCAGTCGAGCACTGCTTCCATCTGTCCGTGCCCCGTCAGCCGCGCTGCCGCAGCGCTTCGTGCAGCACGATGGACCCCGCGACGGCGGCGTTGAGCGACGACGCCGTACCGACCATGGGGATGCTCGCGACCTCGTCGCACGCTGCCCGCCACCCGGAGGACAGGCCCGACGTCTCGTTGCCGACGACGACCAGGAGCCGACCGCCCAGGTCGACCGACGACAGCGGGCTGCCGTCCTCGTCGGTGCCCACGATGCGGTGACCGTGCAGGTGGGCGTACTCCACGACCGGGCCCGGAGCGGGCACCCGCAGCACCGTCAGGGCGAACAGCGAGCCGGTGCTGGCCCGTACCGCACGGGGGTCGTAGGGATCCGCGGCGTGGCCGGTCACGACGAGTGCCGAGGCGCCGAACGCGTCGGCCGAGCGGGCGAGGGTGCCGATGTTGCCGGGGCTCGTCGGCCGGTCGAGGACGACGATCGGCCCGTGCGGGCGGGCGGTGTCGGCGAGCCGCTCGACGCCGTCCTCGGGCATCTCGACCACGGCCACGAGCTCGGCGCCGTCCTCCTTGCCGCTGAGGCGGGAGTGCAGCTCGGGGGAGAGGGTCACCCGCTCCGCGTCGGTGCTGCCCCACAGGGCGTCGGCCCAGTCGGAGCCCGAGCCGTCGGCGCGCAGGAGGGCGCGCACGGTCCAGCCCTCGTCGACGGCGCGGGTGATCGGGCGTACGCCCTGCACGAGGAACTCGCGGGCGCGGTGTCGCTTGGAGCGGTTGGTCAGCAGTGCCTCCCACTGCTGGAAGCGCGCGTTCTCACGGGTGACGCGGAGCTCGTGCACCGCTCAGGCGCTCTCGGCGGGCCAGGCCGGCGGGTAGTCGTCCGCCGCGGCGTCGTGCTTCTTGCCGAGCTTCTTGCGTGACTTCGCCGAGAGCCGGTCGCCGAAGACGGTGCCGAGGGTGTGGTCGGTCTCGTGCTGCAGGCAGCGCGCGAGCAGGCCGCTGCCCTCGAAGGACACCGGCTCGCCGTCGAGCCCGGTGCCGTCGACGCGCGCCCGGTCCGGTCGGGCGCAGGGCTCGAACGAGCCGGGGAAGGACAGGCAGCCCTCGTCGTCGCTGTCGAGCTGGCGGTCCTTGCCCTCGGGAAGGGTCAGGACCGGGTTGCACACGACGCCGACGGTGTGGACACCCTCGTCGTCGGGGCAGTCGAAGACGAACATCGCGACGTCCTCGCCGACCTGGCAGGCCGCCAGCCCCACGCCGTCGGCGGCGTACATCGTGGCGACCATGTCGGCCGCCAGCGACCGCAGGGTGTCGTCGTAGACCGTGACCGCCGCCTGCGGGCGGTGCATCACGGGGGTGCCCCACCGCGTGATCGCGCGGACCGTGCCACCCTCGGGGAGGGGACCGTGCGGCGCATGAGGCTGAGGGGTCTCGTCGTCTGGCATGCGGTGGATCCTAACGAGGAGGCGAAGGGTGACCGGCACCACGGGAGGGCCTCTGGCAAAAGGTGTAACTCAGAGTTACAGTCTCGTCATGTCCATCATGAACAGCCTCCGGCCGGGCGGTCGTCACGGGTTGTCCTCCCGGGAGACCCGCGACCCCATCGGCCTCGCCGTCGCCGCCGTCAACCGGCTGGCGCAGAGCGAGATCATCGACCGCGTCGGGCTCCGCCGGCAGACCGAGCAGGTCGTCTACTCGACCACGCGCAACGGCTTCCGGGTGGCCACGGCCGCCGGGCGCCAGTTCGCCCGCGCGGGTCGGCGCAGAGCCGGCACCCGGCCCACCAGCGCCCGCTCGAGCGGCGTCTTCGACCTCACCCCGACCGAGGACGAGACCATGCTCCTCGAGGTCGTCCGGGAGCTCGCCGACGAGCTCCTGCGGCCCGCTGCCGCAGCC
Source organism: Nocardioides eburneiflavus (assembly GCF_004785795.1). Lineage (NCBI taxonomy): Bacteria > Bacillati > Actinomycetota > Actinomycetes > Propionibacteriales > Nocardioidaceae > Nocardioides > Nocardioides eburneiflavus. The sequence goes on along the minus strand of NZ_SRRO01000001.1, from coordinate 4,164,732 downwards.
GCCGACGACGCGTGCGCGGCCCCGCAGGAGGTCCTCGCGGCCGCCCAGGAGGTCGGACTGCCCGGTCTGGGCGTGCCCGAGGCACTCGGCGGCATCATGGAGGAGCGCTCCGCGATGGCCGGCACGCTCGTCGCGGAGGCGCTCGCCAAGGGCGACATGGGCCTCGCCGTCGCGGCACTCGCGCCCGGCGCCGTCGCCACCGCGCTCGGCCTCTGGGGCACCGAGGAACAGCAGCAGACCTACCTCCCCGCCTTCACCGGCGCCAGCGACGGACAGAGCGTGCCTGTCGCTGCGCTCACCATCGCCGAGCCCACGGTGCTGTTCGACCCGTTCGCGCTCGCCACGACGGCCCTGCGCGACGGCGACGGCTTCGTCCTCGACGGCGTGAAGTCCGCAGTGGTCCGCGGTGCCGACGCCGAGCTCTTCGTGGTCGCGGCCATGCTCGACGGCACGCCGGCGCTCTTCCTCGTCGAGTCCGGCGCCGCCGGGCTCGAGGTCGAGGCCGACCCGTCGATGGGGATCCGTGCCGCGGGCCTGTCGCGGCTCCACCTCACCGGCGTACGCGTCGGTGCGGACGCACTGCTCGGCGACACCGACGGCGAGGCCTACCGCGAGTGCGTACGCCTGTCCCGGCTGGCGTGGTGTGCGCTGGCGGTCGGCACCGGCCAGGCCGTGCTCGACTACGTCAAGGACTACGTCAACGGGCGCGAGGCGTTCGGCGAGCCCATCAGCCACCGCCAGTCGGTGGCGTTCATGGTCGCCGACATCGCCATCGAGGTGCAGGCCATGCGGCTGCTGACCTGGAAGGCCGCCTCGCGCGCCACCCGCGGCGAGGACTTCGCCCGCGAGGTCGGGCTGGCCCGCCAGCTCTGCGCCGAGAAGGGCATGCGGATCGGGCTCGACGGCGTCCAGCTGCTCGGTGGCCACGGCTTCGTCAAGGAACACCCCGTCGAGCGGTGGTACCGCGACCTGCGGGCCGTCGGCGTCATGGAAGGTGCGGTGATGATCTGATGATCAACCTCGAGACCCCCCGCAGGCACGCGGGACTCGTCGACCAGGCCCACCAGCTGGCGATGAACATGCTGCGCCCGATCTCGCGCAAGTACGACCGGGCCGAGCACGAGTACCCCAAGGAGCTCGACATGCTCGCCGCGCTGATCGACGGCGTGTCCGAGACGGGTGCCACCGGCGGCGCCGGTGCAGGAGGCGTACGCCGCGACGACAGCGGCGACGACTCCGGCACGGTGCGGAACGGTGCCAACCTCGCCTCGGTGCTGTCCGTGGCCGAGATGTGCTGGGGCGACACCGCACTCCTGCTGTCGATGCCGCGCCAGGGGCTCGGCAACTCGGCCATCGCCTCGGTGGCCAGCCAGGAGCAGCTCGAGCGCTACAAGGGCACGTGGGCGGCGATGGCGATCACCGAGCCGGGCACCGGCTCGGACTCCGCCAACATCACCACCACCGCGGTCAAGGACGGCGACGAGTACGTCATCAACGGCGAGAAGATCTACGTCACCTCCGGCGAGCGCGCCGACTCCGTGGTGGTGTGGGCGACCCTCGACAGGGAGCTCGGCCGCGCGGCGATCAAGTCGTTCCTCGTCCGCAAGGACAACCCCGGCCTCAGGGTGGAGCGGCTCGAGCACAAGCTCGGCATCCGCGCCTCCGACACCGCGGTCATCACGTTCACCGACTGCCGGGTGCCGGCGGAGGACCTGCTGGGCTCGCCGGAGATCGACGTCAAGTCCGGCTTCGCCGGTGCGATGGCCACCTTCGACAACACCCGCCCGCTGGTCGCCGCCATGGCGATTGGGTGCGCCCGCGCGTCGCTCGACCTCACCCGCGACCTGCTCGAGCAGGCCGGCGTGGTCGTCGACTACGACCGGCCCGGGCAGGCCCAGTCGGCCGCGGCAGCGACCTTCCTGCGGCTCGAGGCCGACTGGGAGGGCGCCAGGCTGCTGATGATGCAGGCGGCCTGGATGGCAGACAACCGCAAGCCCAACTCGCTCGAGGCGTCGATGGCCAAGGCCAAGGCCGGCCGCGTCGGGTCCGACGTGACGCTGTCGTGCGTGCAGCTGTGCGGCACCCTCGGCTACAGCGAGGCCGAGCTGCTGGAGAAGTGGGCGCGTGACTCCAAGATCCTCGACATCTTCGAGGGCACCCAGCAGATCCAGCAGCTGATCGTGGCGCGCCGGATCCTCGGTCTGTCGAGCGCCGAGCTCAAGTAGGCGTGCGTGACGAAGCCCCTCCCGGTCGGACCGGGAGGGGCTTCGTCACGGATGGAGTCAGGAGACGGACTTGAAGGGGTCGTGCTCGGCGAGGATCTTGTCGACGCGGGCCTGGTCGATCCGCGACACCACGTAGCTGTCCTCCTGCGCGTCGCGCACGCACTTGGCGAGGGTGAAGCTCGAGGTCGTGAGGAACATCGTCCCGAGGCCGAGGAAGGCGCGGATCCACGGGTCGACCGGGAGGTAGAAGATCGCGAAGATCATGGTCAGCAGCGCGACGGCGAAGGAGACGCCGGCCTGCAGGAAGAAGGCGTTGGTGTTCTTGGAGGGAGTCGTGGAGGCCATGGGTCAACCCTCGTCCCGGCAGCGGGGCGGGGCAGCCGCCGACCTACCCGGTCCCGGCTGAGTACGCGGGCTCGACCTCGCCGAGTACGTTCGGCGCATGCCAGACCAGCCAGCCCACATGACGCCCGAGGAGTTCCGCCGGAACGGGCACGCCGCGATCGACTGGATCGCCGACTACTGGGCCTCCCTCGACGACCTGCCGGTGCGGGCGCAGGTGGCTCCCGGCGACGTACGCCGCCTGCTGCCGGAGTCGGCGCCGGAGACCGGTGAGCCGTTCGACGCGGTGCTCGCCGACCTCGACCGTGTCGTGGTCCCGGGCCTCACGCACTGGCAGCACCCCCGCTTCTTCGCCTACTTCCCGGCCAACTCCTCGCCGGCCGCGATCCTCGGCGACCTGCTCTCCAGCGGCATCGGGGCCCAGGGGATGATCTGGGCGACCAGCCCTGCGGTGACCGAGGTGGAGCAGGTCGTCCTGGACTGGCTCGCCGAGGCGCTCGGCCTGCCCGACGACTTCCGCAGCGACGGCGCCGGCGGCGGGGTCATCCAGGACACCGCGTCCACGGCCACGTTCACCGCGCTGCTCGCCGCGCTGCACCGGGCCAGCGGGGGAGAGGTGCGCCGGCACGGCCTCGGTGACGCCGGCTGGCGCGTCTACGGCTCCTCGCAGGCGCACTCCTCGCTGGTCAAGGCCGCCATGATGGCAGGGCTCGGGGAGGACGCCGTCCGGGTGATCGGCGTCGACCCGTTGACGCAGGCGATCGACCTCGACGCGCTGGAGTCGGCGATCGAGGCCGACATCGGGCGGGGCCTGACGCCGGCCCTGGTCCACCTCGCCGCCGGCTCCACGTCCACCGGCGCGATGGACGACCTCGTCGGTGCAGGTCGGATCGCTCGCGAGCACGGCGCGTGGGTGCACGTCGACGCCGCCTGGGCCGGCGTCGCCGCGGTCTGCCCGGAGCACCGCACCCACCTCGCCGGGGTCGGGTCCGCGGACTCGTTCGTCACCAACCCGCACAAGTGGCTGCTGACCACCTTCGACTGCAGCACCTTCTGGGTACGCGACCGGGCCGCCCTCACCGGAGCGCTCTCGATCCTCCCGGAGTACCTCCGCAACGCCGCCACCGAGTCGGGCGAGGTCGTCGACTACCGCGACTGGCACCCACAGCTCGGCCGGAGGTTCCGCGCGGTCAAGCTGTGGGCGGTGCTCCGGACGTACGGCCTCGAGGGCCTGCGCGCACACGTGCGCAGCGGGGTGGAGCTGGCCGCGCACGTCGCGGACCTCGTCGCGGGCGACGACCGCTTCGAGATGGTGACCGAGCCGTCGCTGTCCCTCGTCGTGTTCCGGCTGGTCGCCGGCGACGAGCAGACGATGGCCGCGATGGAGGCGGTCAACGCGTCCGGCGAGGCGTACCTGTCCCACACCACGGTCGAGGGCCGCGCCGCCATCAGGCTCGCGGTTGGCAGCTGGTGTACGACCCGGGCGGACGTCGAGCGGACCTGGCGGGCGCTGCAGGCGGCGGCAGCCGAGGGGTGATCCCGGGTGGCAGGGTGGGCCGCATGAAGCTCTACGCCGACGCGCCCGCCCGTCGCACCCGTCAGCTGCTCGCCGACCTGTTCTTCGTTGCCTGGCTGGTGCTGTGGGCCTGGATCGGCACGGCGGTCCACGACGGGACGACCGAGCTGGCCGGGCCGGCGCGGCAGACGGACGCCTCGGCCACCTCGCTGGCCGACCAGCTCCGTGACGCCGGCGGCCGGCTCGGCGAGGCGCCCCTCGTCGGCGACGAGCTGGCGTCGCCCTTCGACAAGGCCGCCGCCGGCGCCGACGGCATCGCGGCTGCCGGTCGCGACACCGTCGAGGCGGTGGAGCGGCTGGCCCTGCTGCTCGGCCTGTCCGTCGCGCTGATCCCGATCCTGGTCGCGGCCGCCGTCCACCTGCCGACTCGCTGGCGGTTCGCCCGCGAGGCGAGCGTCGGCGCGAGGTTCATCGACGCGCAGGAGGACCTCGACCTGTTCGCCCTCCGGGCGCTGGCCAACCAGCCCATGCGGGTGCTCGCCGCGGTCAGCGACGACCCCGCGGGTGCGTGGCGCGCACGCGACCCCGAGGTCGTACGCCGTCTCGCCGAGCTCGAGCTCGCCGAGGTCGGGCTGCGACCGCGGAAGCTGCCGCGCCCGGCTGCGTAGACTCCCGCCAGTGCAGTTCCTCCACGAGAACCCCGGTCACGACCTGACCTACGACGACGTCTTCATGGTCCCTCGGCACTCCGCCGTGGCGAGCCGCTACGACGTCGACCTGGCCACCTCCGACGGCACCGGTGCCACGCTCCCGCTGGTCGTCGCCAACATGACGGCCATCGCCGGCAGGCGGATGGCCGAGACCGTCGCCCGCCGGGGAGGGATCACGGTCATCCCCCAGGACATCCCGATCCCCGTCGTGGCCGACGTGGTCGCGTGGGTCAAGCAGCGCCACCACGTCTTCGACACCCCGATCGAGCTGCGTCCCGACCAGACCGTCGCCGAGGCGCTCTCGCTGATCCCCAAGCGGGCCCATCGCGCCGCGGTCGTCGTCCAGGACGGCCGGCCGGTCGGGGTGGTGTCGGAGGCCGACTGCGCCGAGGTCGACCGCTTCGCCCAGGTGGGCTCGGTGATGAACCCGGGCGTCGTCACGGTCTCGGCGGACACGGACCCGCGTGAGGTCTACGACGCCATCGAGCGTGCCAAGGCCCCGCTGGCCGTCGCAGTCGACGACGCGGGCGAGCTGGTCGGCGTCCTGACCCGGCTCGGCGCGCTGCGCGCGACGCTCTACCGGCCCGCCCTCGACGCTGCCGGTGGTCTGCGCATCGCGGCTGCTGTCGGGGTCAACGGCGAGGTCGCCGACCGCGCCTCGGAGCTGCTCGCCGCCGGTGTGGACTGCCTCGTCGTGGACACCGCCCACGGCCACCAGGACCGCATGGTGCAGGCCCTGCAGGCCGTACGCGCCCTGTCGCCCACCGTGCCGATCGCGGCGGGCAACGTGGTGTCGGCCGAGGGCACCCGCACGCTCATCGAGGCGGGCGCGGACATCGTCAAGGTCGGCGTCGGGCCCGGCGCGATGTGCACCACCCGGATGATGACCGGCGTCGGCCGTCCCCAGTTCTCCGCCGTGCTGGAGTGCGCGACGGCGGCCCGCGAGCTCGGCCGGCACGTCTGGGCCGACGGCGGCGTGCGCCACCCGCGCGACGTCGCCCTCGCGCTCGCCGCAGGCGCTTCCTCGGTGATGATCGGGTCGTGGTTCGCCGGCACCCACGAGTCGCCCGGCGACCTGATGCACGACGCCGACGGTCGCCCGTTCAAGGTCTCCTTCGGCATGGCGTCGGCGCGGGCGGTGGCCCACCGCACCGCGGGCGAGTCGTCGTACGACCGGGCCCGCAAGGGCCTCTACGAGGAGGGCATCTCGTCCTCGCGGATGTACCTCGATCCGCAGCGACCCGGCGTGGAGGACCTCATCGACCAGATCTGCTCGGGCGTGCGCTCCTCGTGCACCTATGCCGGCGCCCGTGACCTCTCCGAGCTCCACGAGCGGGCCCTCGTCGGCGTGCAGTCGGCCGCCGGCTTCCACGAGGGCCGGCCCCTCGACAGGTCGTGGTGAGATGAGCGACCTCCAGCACGTCTTCGTCATGACGTACGGCAGGTCGGGCTCGACCCTGCTGATGGGCATCCTCAACTCCATCCCCGGGTGGCTGCTGCGCGGGGAGAACCGCCACGCCATGCGGCACCTCTACGACTTCCACCGCAGCGGCCTGGTCGAGAAGGCGCGCGTCGACCCCGCTCGCGCCTCGCAGCCGACGCACCCGTGGTTCGGCATCGAGTCCTTCCCCGAGGACGTCTCCCTGGCCCGCATCCGCGACCTGGCGGAGGCGACGCTCCTGCGGCCCGAGCCGGACACGCGGGTCACCGGCTTCAAGGAGATCCGCTGGTACGACGAGGACCTCTCGGACTACCTCGGCTTCCTGCGCCAGGTGTTCCCCGGGGCGCGGTTCGTGCTCAACACCCGCAACCTCGAGGACGTCGCGGCCAGCAACTACTGGACGCACAAGGACGACCCGTTGGGACAGGTGCAGCGGATCGAGGCGAAGATGCTCGCCGCCGCGGAGGGGCTGGGTGACGCGGTCCACCGGGTCCACTACGACGACTACGTCGCCGACCCGGGTGCGCTGCGCGGGTTGTTCGACTGGCTCGGCGAGGAGCTCGACCTCGCCGCCGTCGAGGCCGTGATGGCGACACCCCACTCGCGGCGCGGGAAGCACCGGGACTGACGCCTCAGCGCGAGGTGTTGGCCGTGCGCCCCTTCGTCACCCCGACGAACGCCTGGGTGACGTCGTCGTCGCGCTCGACCAACCAGACGATGGCGATGGTCGTGGGCTCGAGGTCGGACACGAGGCGGGTCACGACGTCCTTGCGCTGGTGCAGGCGGGCGATCGACATCGGGAGGACCACGATGCCCGTGCCGGCGGCGACGGTCTCGATCGCCTCCTGCTCGGTCATCGTCGGCCAGTCGAGCTGGTCCGCGTCGGGCGTCCAGCCGCTCACGTGGGGGCGTACGAGCTGCTCGTCGACGAGGTCGGCCGTCGTGACCTCCTCGTCGGCGGCGGCCAGCACGTGGTCGCGGGACGCCACGGCGACCTGCAGCTCCTCGTAGAGGCGTACGCAGTGCAGGCCCTCGCGGTCGACGGGAAGGCGGACGATCGCCATGTCGAGGCTGCCGGCGCGCACGCCGTCGGTCTGCTCTGGCTCCGTCACCGGCACGAGCTCCAGGGGCTCGCGCCGGCGGTCGCGCCAGTGGCGAGCCCACTTGTCGGGGGTCGCGCCGGTGACGAAGCCGATGCGCAGGGGGACGCTCATGGGGCAGACCCTAGTTGCGGGTCGCCCCTGGGTCCTTCTCCACCGACAGGACGAAGTCGTCGCCGTGCTCGGTGACGCCGGTGATCACCGCGGCCTCGACGGCCTCGAGGGCGTACTTGCGGCGCACGACCATCGGGTCGTTGGCGAGGTCCTTCACCAGCGCGACGGCGAGCCCGACCATGATCAGGACGAACGGGAGCGCGGCGATGACCGTGATCGTCTGCAGGCCGCTGAGCGCGTCGGCACCGCCGACCAGCAGCATCACGGCGGCGACCGCACCCGTCGCGACGCCCCAGAAGATGACCGTCGGGCGGCTCGGGTGGATGGTGCCGCGCTCGGAGAGCGAGCCCATCACGATCGAGGCGGCGTCGGCGCCGGACACGAAGAAGATGCCTACGAGCACCATCACCACGATGCTCGACACGGTGGCCAGCGGGTAGGCGTCGAGCGTGCTGAAGAGCTGGTTCTCCAGACCGCCCGCTCCGGCGATGTCGGTGCCGGCCTTCTGCAGGTCGATCGCGGCACCGCCGAAGATGCAGAACCACACGACGCTCACGAGGCTCGGGACGAGCAGCACGCCGGTGACGAACTGGCGGATGGTGCGACCGCGGGAGATCCGCGCGATGAACATGCCGACGAACGGCGTCCACGAGAGCCACCAGGCCCAGTAGAAGACGGTCCAGGCAGAGAGCCACTCGCTGACCTCGGACCCCTCGGCGGCCGTACGCGCAGCCATCATCGGCAGGTCCGCGACGTAGCTGCCGATGGAGGTGGGCAGGAGGTTCAGGATGAACACCGTCGGGCCGACGATGAAGACGAAGAGGGCCAGCACGACGGCGAGGACCATGTTGATGTTGGACAGCCACTGGATGCCCTTGGCCACACCGGACACCGCGGACAGCACGAAGGCAGCGGTCAGGACGGCGATGATCCCGACGAGGACGGCGTTTCCGGTGTCGCCCAGCCCGGCGACGATCTGCAGGCCCGACTGGATCTGCAGGGCGCCCAGGCCCAGCGAGGTGGCCGAGCCGAACAGGGTCGCGAAGATGGCGAACATGTCGATCGCCTTGCCGCCGGCGCCGTGGGCGTGGCGCCCGAGGAGGGGCTCGAAGGCAGAGCTGATCAGCTGGAGGCGGCCCTTGCGGTAGACGCCGTACGCCACGGCGAGGCCGACGACCGCGTAGATCGCCCAGGGGTGCAGGGTCCAGTGGAACATCGTGGTCGCCATCGCGTGCTGCGCCGCCTCGGCGTTGCCGGCCTCACCGGTCCCGGGCGGGGGAGTGACGAAGTGCGTGATCGGCTCGCTGACGCCGTAGAACATCAGACCGATGCCCATGCCGGCGCTGAACATCATCGCGACCCACGAGATCGTGCGGAACTCCGGCTCCTCGTCGTCACGTCCGAGCGGGATGTTGCCGAACTTGCCGAGCGCCAGCCAGATGACGAACACGACGAAGGAGCTCGAGGTCAGCACGAACAGCCAGCCGGTCTGCTCCATCGTCCACGCCAAGCCGGTCGCGGAGGCGTCGGCGAGGGTGCCGGTGCTGACGAAGCCCCACGCCAGGAAGGCGAGGCTGACGAGCGCGGTGACGCCGAAGACGACCTTGTCCAGGCCCTTCTCGCGAGGCACGCTGGGCTCGATGGCGGAGTCGAGGGCCGGGTGCGGCTCATCGACGGGGTCGGGTGTGGGCAGGTCTCGCGGGTGTTCGATTCCGGTGGCCATCCGTCCAACACATCAGGCCGCGTCCGGGGTTGGCAAACCGGGAGCACGGGTTCCCGCTCCGAGGGTGAGATGACCCACAGGCTCAGGCGCTGTGGGTCGCCAGTGCCCGACCCCAGGCCCGCGCTCGGTCGAGCTCGCCGTCGGCCAGTGGACCGTGGGAGTCCTCGACGAAGAACGAGGTGGAGTCGACGACCTCGCCGAGGTGGTGCCTCACGACCGAACGACCGGCTGCGTGGGCTGCCGAACCGGGCAGCCTCCTGACCGCCTTCACGCGGGTGTCGAAGGTCGCGACGGTCGGCCCAGCCCCGGCCAGGGTCAGCGTGGCGAGCCACTCGCGGACCCCGCGGGCGTCGTGCCCGGGCTCAGCACCCTGGCCGAGCGCGTCACGCCGCGTCGACGCACGGCTCATCGAGAACGCGTGCGTCGGCGCGCCCACCACCAGCAGGTCGACATCGGCGGCGAGCCGGTCCGGGGCGTCGGTCACGTCGACGACCGCCACCCGCTCCGCGCGGCCCGTGCCGGTCGAGTCCGCGATTCCCTCCGCGATCCCGTCCGCGACCGCCTCCGCGACGGCGCGGGTGTTGCCGAAGTGCGACTCGTGCACGACCAAGGTCTTCATGGTGGCCTCCTGGTCACCATCCTGTCGCCGGAGCGCCTGTCGGCGGCAGGGGCGAACGTCGGCCGACCCCCGGGCCCTAGGTCCCGGCCTTGCCGGCGTCCGCGTACGACCGCACCACCGCGACGTCGAGCGGGAAGTCGATCGCCAGCTCGCGGAAGAGGAGCCGACCGGCGGAGGCGGCCGCTGCGGTCACCGCCTCCGTCACCGCGTCGGCGACGCGGGCGGGCGCGTGGACGACGACCTCGTCGTGGAGGAAGAAGACCAGGTGGGGGCGCGCCTCGAGCGGCCCGTCGCCCGCCAGGCGCCACAGCCGGTTGCGCAGGTCGGCGATCCAGCACAGCGCCCACTCCGCACCGGTGCCCTGGACGACGAAGTTGCGGGTGAACCGGCCGTGGGCGCGTCGTCGGCGGTCCCGGTCCGCCAGGTCGGCGGGTGGTGCGTCGGGTGACTCGTCCCACGCGGTGCCCAGGGGCGGGCACCCGCGACCGAGGAGCGTACGGACCGCCTGGCCCCGCTCGCCGGCGCGTGCCGCCGCCTCGACGAGCCCGAACGCCTGCGGGTAGCGGCGGGTCAGGTCGGCCACCATGCGCCCGCTCTCGCCGCTCGTCGCGCCGTACATCGCACCGAGCAGGCCGAGCTTGGCGTGCTGGCGACTCGCGACCGCGCCGGCGTCGACCATCCCCTGGTAGAGGTCGGCGCCGCGGGCGGCCCGGGCCAGCTCGCGGTCGCCGCTCATGCCTGCCAGCACCCGTGGCTCGAGCTGTGCGACATCGGCGACGACCAGCACCCAGCCGTCGTCGGCCACGGCGGCGGGTCGCACCTGGGCGGGGAAGGACAGGGCTCCGCCGCCGTTGGAGGACCAGCGGCCGGTGATCGACCCCGCGGGCTGGTAGGACGGCCGGAACCGGCCGTCCCGGACCCACTCGTCGATCCACGCCCAGCCGTTGGTGTGGAAGAGGTGGGCCAGCTTCTTGTAGCGCAGCAGCGGCTCGACCGCGGGGTGGTCGAGGCGCCGCAGCGTCGACGCGCGCGTGTCGGTCGCCTCGAGGCCCGCGCGCCGCAGGGCAGCGAGGAGGTCGGGTCGCGAGTCCGGGTTGAGGCCGGGCGCGCCGAGGAGGCGGCGTACGTCGTCGGCGCAGGCCGCGAGGAGTCGCGGAGGCGCGCCGCGGGGCGGGCGCGGACCGAGCTGGTCGACGAGCAGGGCCTCGTGCACGTCGACGCTCCACGGGACTCCTGCGTGCGTCATCTCGGCCGCCGCGAGTGCTCCCGCGGACTCGGCGGCGAGGAGCAGGCGCAGCCGGGCGGCCTCCGGAGATGCCGCCACCGCCGCGAGCTGGCGGGCGTCCTCGACGTCGGCACGCAGGTGGTCGGCGGCGTCCCCGGCGCCGAACAGGACCGGCTCCGAGGCCACGACGGGTCGCAGGGCGTCCCACAGCCGGGTCTCCTCGCCGCCGAGCAGTCCCGGGTCGACGGCGGGCGCCCGCGCGAGCAACCGCCGGCACAGCCGCAGGTCGTGGCACCGCTCGACCCGTACGCCCGCCGCGAGGAGCGAGGGATACCAGCGTGCGGTGTCGTCCCACACCCACCGTGGCGAGCTCGTCTCGCGCTCGCGGACCAGCGGTGGCAGGTCGCCGAGCGCGATCTCGCGTGCCTCGTCGTCGTCGGAGACCAGCACACGATCGCCCGGCAGGCGGGACAGCCGGATGCGAGCCATGGGGATACCCTCTCCCACGGCACCGACGGGCGCCCGCGTCGCCGCGGTCACGCCAGGTCCAGCACCTCCGAGACCGTCCGACGCGGGGTGGGGGCCAGGGAGGTGCCGGCGGTGGAGCGCCAGCCGACCCGCACGAGAAGGAGTGGGTGGGCCAGGCTGCCGAGGACCTCGACCTGGAACGCGCGGCGGGTCTCGGCCACCTCGATGACCTGGCTGAGCGGGACGAGGGACAGCCCGCCCTCCTCGGCGGCGAGCCACATGGCACTCAGCCCCTCGCCGGCGCGGAGCCAGGCCGGAGGGTCGTCGCGCGTGTCGAAGAAGACGATCAGCCCGTCGGTGGCCTCCACCTCCGGTCCCGGGTGGTCCTCCCAGACGGTCCCCTCGAAGCGGTGCGGGTGCGCGCCGGCCCGGTCCGACGGCGCGGGGAGGGCTCCCGCCGGCACTCCGTCGCCGGCTTGGCGCTGCGGCCAGCGCTCCTGCTCGGCGCGGGCGGCCGGGTCCTCGCGCTGGTGCTCCGCGGCGCGTCGGACGAGGCGCTCGGCGATGTAGCGCTCGGACTCGTCGGTGAGGGCGACGGCGCGCGCGTCCCACTGGTTCGCGATCCGCGCCAGGTGTGCCTGCCGCTCCTCCGGGACGGGCCACGTGTTGAAGCGACGCCGGTCCGTGCGCCTGGTGGCGATCGCGGCCAGGGTCTCGCTGGCTGTGGGCGAGGGCGTGCCCGGGGAGAGCTCGAGGGCGGCGAGGAGGTCGGGCTGGGCGGCGTCGGGGTGGCGTACGACGCCTGTCGACCAGCCGAGCGCCGCGGCCGCGACCTGCGCGTGGTGGAGCGCAGCCCCGCAGCTGATCGTCAGGTTCCGGCCGAGCGGGTCGGTCTCCGAGAGCTGGTGGGTCCGGTCGGCGAACAGCTCGAGGGTGCGAGGACCGCCCCGCCATCGCCACGGCTGGGTGTTGTGCACGCTCGGTGCGCGCGAGGCCGTCTCGACGATGCGCTGGAGCGTCTCGACGGGGACGAGGCGGGTGGCGGTCATGGCCGGCTCCTCTTCGGGTGCGGTTCCTGGTCCGAGACTGCGCCGTCGCGGAGCCCCGGGGCAGTGCCGTAGGTCCCGGCCGCCGGGGCCGTCGGTCTCTGCCGTGACACTGCCACCGGCTCCTAGCGTCGTCGCATGACGACCTTGGACGAGTGGCACGCGCGGGACGACCGGGACCGGCACCTCGACGCGGCGACGCCGCGGACACCGGGCCACGCGGAGGAGCTCGACGAGCTGGTGGACCTCAGCGACGAGCTGCGGCCGGAGGGGCAGGAGGCCGACGACAGGCCCGGGCCCGACGGGCTCCCCGCGTGGCGGCAGGGCTACCCGTACGACACCAAGCTGAGCCGTCGCGAGTACGAGCGGACCAAGCGGCTCCTGCAGATCGAGCTGCTCAAGCTGCAGGCGCACGTCAGGGACACCGGCCAGAAGATCGCGATCCTCTTCGAGGGCCGCGACGCCGCAGGCAAGGGCGGTGCGATAAAGCGCTTCACCGAGCACCTCAACCCGCGCGGCGCGCGGGTGGTCGCCCTCAGCGTGCCGACCGAGCACGAGCAGTCCCAGTGGTACTTCCAGCGATACGTGGCACACCTGCCGAGCGCCGGGGAGATCGTGCTGTTCGACCGCTCCTGGTACAACCGCGCCGGCGTCGAGCGGGTGATGGGCTACTGCACGCCGCTGGAGTACCTCAACTTCATGCGCGAGACTCCCGACTTCGAGCGGATGCTCACCCATGCCGACATCCACCTGGTCAAGCTGTGGTTCTCGGTGTCGCGCGCGGAGCAGGCCGCCCGCTTCGCGGCACGGTCCTCCGACCCGGTGCGGCAGTGGAAGCTGTCCCCGACGGACCTCGCCAGCCTCGACAAGTGGGAGGCCTACACCGACGCCAAGGAGACGATGTTCTTCCACACCGACACCGGCGACGTGCCGTGGACGGTGATCAAGTCCAACGACAAGAAGCGGGCACGCCTCGAGGCGATGCGCGTGCTGCTCTCCCAGCTCGACTACCCGCAGAAGGACCACGAGCTCGTCGGCGTGCCCGACCCGCTCCTGGTCGGACCTGCGGCCCGCGTGCACGAGGACGACGAGGACCCCGCTCGCTTCTTCCCCCGGTCCGGGACCTGACCGTGTCCACCGCGCTGACCTTCCTCGGTGCCGTCGACACGGTGACGGGCAGTCGGTTCCTGCTGGAGTCCGGCGGACGTCGGCTGCTGGTCGACGCCGGGCTCTACCAGGGCCTCGCGGTCCACCGTCGCCGCAACTGGGAGCCGTTCCCCGTCGACCCGGCCGGCATCGACGACGTCGTGCTGACCCATGCGCACCTCGACCACACCGGCTACCTCCCACGCCTGGTCAAGGACGGCTTCCGCGGCCGCGTCACGTGCACCGAGGAGACCGCCGAGCTCGCCGCCATCGTGCTGAGGGACAGCGCGCACCTCCAGCAGGAGGACGCGAGGTACGCCAACCTCGCCGGGTTCTCCCGGCACAGCCCGGCGCTGCCGCTGTACGACGACCGCGACGTCGAGCGGGCGCTCGGCCTCATCCGTCCGGTGGGGTTCGAGCAACCGGTCGCGCTGTCGTCGGAGTTCACCGCCACGCTGCGGCCCGCGGGGCACATCCTCGGTTCCGCGACGGTCACGATCGAGGCCGGCGACCACCGGGTGGCCTTCAGCGGCGACCTCGGCCGGGCCCACCCCCTCCTCCGGCCACCGCTCGCCCCGCCCGAGGTCGACACGCTGGTGGTCGAGTCGACGTACGGCGACCGCCGACACCCACCGCCGGACCCCGGGATCCTCGCCGACGCGGTCCGCCGTACCGTCGAGCGCGGCGGCAGCGTGCTCATCCCCGCGTTCGCCGTGGACCGCACCGAGCTGGTGCTGCTGGAGCTCCGGCGGCTCGTCGACCAGGGGGACATCCCCGACGTGCCGGTCTTCGTCGACAGCCCGATGGCCCTCGCGGCGCTCGACTGCTACCGACGCGCGCCGCAGCGGGGCGGTCCCCAGCTCCGTGCGGAGGCCGGCGAGCTCGTCCGCCAGTTCGACGACCATCGCGTGCACGCCGTGCACGACGTCGAGGGATCGATGCGCCTCAACCGGCCGCGCACGCCCAGCATCGTGATCTCCGCCTCCGGCATGGCGTCCGGTGGGCGCGTCGTGCACCACCTCGCCCACCAGCTGCCGGACCGGCGCAACTGCGTCGTCCTGACCGGCTTCCAGGCGGACGGCACCCGCGGCCGCCAGCTCGCGGAGGGCGCGCGGCAGGTGAAGATCCACGGCCGGTACGTCCCGGTGCGCGCCGAGGTGGTCGTCGTGCCCGACTTCTCGGTGCACTCCGACGCCCGGGAGACCCTCGAGTGGCTCGCGCGCGCGCCGCGACCGCCCCGCACGGTGTACGTCGTGCACGGCGAGGCCAGGTCGGCCGCGAGCCTGGCCCGGTCGATCTCCGACGAGCTCGGCTGGACGGCCGTGGTCCCGTCCTACGGCGAGCGCGTGCTGGTGGACTGATGTCCTCGCCGCATGCGGTGTCGGTCTGGGTGGTGGTCGCCGGGCGGGGGACGACGGACCTACCCGTGGGGCGCCGACCTCCTCGTCACCGTGCCGGGCTTCTCGGACCTGCTCGGCAACCGCCTCGACCTGTACGACCGGGTGGTGTGGTTCGACGACGTGGTCCACCTGGGCAACACGGCCGCCCTCAGCGCAGGCGTGCTGCTCCTCAGCGGCGCTGCCGCGGCACCACTGTGGCTGCGGCTCGGGGTCGCGGTCGCAGCCGGGCTGACGCTGTCGCTGGCGTGGGAGCTGTGGGAGCTCGTCGCCTTCGTGACCCGCTCGGCGGAGTCGAGCACGGCGTACGCCGACACCCTCGGAGACCTCGCGCTGGGCTGGCTCGGCGCCGTCCTCGCCGCAGGACTCGTGCGGGCGCCGGAGGGGACCTCCGGCCCTGCCGCCCACCTCCCTCGACGGGAGACCGTGGAGACATGAGGACCATCTCTGCAGGGAGCATCGTCGTGGGTGTCACCGGACGCGGTCGCGAGGCGCCGGCCCTGCGCTTCGCCGTCGACGTCGCACGACGAGAAGGTGCCCGGGTCGCCCTGGTGCACGTCACGCGGAACCCGCTGCCGAGCGTCCCGGCAGCGCTGGTGGACCGGGTCGAGGCGGCTGAGGTGGCCGAGAGGATCCTCGCGGACGTCGCCGAGGAGGCCGAGGAGCTCGCCCGCGGCGACGTCGCGGTCGACACCTTCTCGCGCAGGGGCGTGCCGGCCGAGGTGCTGGTCGGGCTCAGCGGTGCCGCCCGCCTCGTCGTGGTGCAGCACCGCACGTCCGGCGCCCTCGAACGCCTCGTCGTCGGATCGACCAGCCACGGCGCCGCTGCCCACAGCGCCTGCCCCGTGGTGTCGGTCCCGGGCGACTGGCGACCGGACCCGCGGGCGGCCGAGGTGGTCGTCGGCGTCCACGAGGGCGGTGTGCCGCGCCAGGTGCTCGAGGCAGGTTTCGCGTGGGCCGCCGCCACCGGGTCGCTCCTGCGTGTCGTCCACGCGTGGCGCCTCGACGCCGCCTACGACGACATCATCAGCAACCGGGTGGCTGCCGAGTGGCGTGCCGAGCAGAAGGAGCGCCTCGTCGCGACAGTGGCCGAGGTCCGTGGCGCGTGGCCCGAGGTCGAGGTGGAGGTCGAGGTACGGCACCAGTGGCCGGCAGACGTGCTGGTCGACGACTCCCGCAACGCCTCGCTCGTCGTCATCGGTCGACGCGGCGTCCACGGATGGGTCCCGGAGCACCTGGGCTCCCTCGCCCGCACGGTCATGAGGGCGGCGCGGTGCCCGGTGATGGTCGTGCCGGTGGTGGAACGCTCCGGCGAACCGAGGGACTGGGCCCTCGTGGCCGACGAGGTCTCCCCCCAGACCTGACTGCGGTCCGGTCACGCCCGGGGCGGGTCGACCGCCGCGAGCAGGCCGAGCGCCTGGTGGCTGGTGGTCCCGGGGGTCGCGGTGTGGACGAGCAGCACGTGCGACTGGAACGGGTCCTGGACGACCTGGCAGCTCAGCTCGAGCAGGCCGAGCGACGGGTGCACGTAGCGCTTGACCTCGCGGGGCCGGATGCCCACCTCGTGCACGGCCCACCAGTGGCGGAACTCCTCGCTGCGCGCGAGCAGGAGGTCGGCGAGGTGCGCCGCGCGCGAACCCGGGCCCCGCATCGCGAGGACGCCGCGCAGCCCCGAGGCGTACATGCGGGAGTGGAGCTCGTGGTCCTCCGCGGGATGCAGGTCCCGCGCGGCAGGGTCGGTGAACCAGCGATAGCCGATGCTGCGCGCCGGTCCGCCGAAGCGCGTGTTGTCGCCGACCAGCGCCACGCTCAACGGGTTCTGCAGCAGCGACTCGCCGAGCTCGGTGACGATCTCCGCCGGGGTGTCGGTCAGCCGGTCGAAGATGCGCAGCATCCCGGGCGCCACGTGGTCACCGCTGGCCTCACGGAGGGGCGGGTGGTGGCCGGCGAGGCGGAACAGGTGGTCGCGCTCGTCGAGGGAGAGGTGCAGGCCCTGCGCGATCGCGGCGACCATCTGCTCCGACGGCTGGGGACCGCGCTCACGCTCGAGCCGGGAGTAGAAGTCCGTCGACATGTGGCTCAGCGCCGCGACCTCCTCGCGGCGCAGGCCCGGCGTACGTCGTCGGGCGCCGCGTGGCAACCCCACGTCCTCGGGCCGGAGGGCCTCCCGGCGGCGGCGCAGGAAGTCCGCGAGACCGGCGCGATCGATCATGCGCCCATCCTGACCGCTCCGCCGGCGCGTATCCACGGATCGCCAGGCCGTGGCTGCGCCTCGCGTCCCCCGGCACGCTGGCGGCACGTCCCCGACCACCGCGTCCGCAGGAGCCACCACGTGCGACCCCGGCAGTACGACCTCACCCTCCCCGACCTGACCGGCCGGCGCGCCGTCGTCACCGGCGCCAGCGACGGGATGGGGCTCGGCATGGCCGCCTCGCTCGCCGCTGCGGGCGCCGAGGTGCTGATGCCGGTCCGCAGCCGCGCGAAGGGCGAGGCCGCCGTCGCCACGATCCGCGCGACCGTCCCGGACGCCCGCCTCGGCCTGCGCGACCTCGACCTGTCCTCCCTCGCGTCGGTCGCCGAGCTGGCCGGGCAGCTCGGGGACGAGGGGGTCCCGATCGACCTGCTCGTCAACAACGCGGGCGTGATGACGCCGCCCGAGCGGCAGGCGACCGCCGACGGCCACGAGCTGCAGCTCGGCACCAACCACCTCGGCCACTTCGCGCTGACCGGTCGGCTCCTTCCGCTGCTGCGCGCCGGACGCGGCCGGGTCACCTCGCAGTCCAGCGTCGCGGCCCGCCGCGGCACCATCAACTGGCACGACCTGGACTGGGAGCGCTCGTACGACGGGATGGCGGCCTACCGGCAGTCCAAGATCGCCTGCGGCCTCTTCGGGCTCGAGCTCAGCCGGCGCAGCGCCGCGGAGGGCTGGGGCGTCACGAGCAACGTGTCACACCCCGGCGTCGCGCCGACCAGCCTGCTCGCGGCGCGACCCGAGCTCGGACGGCCGCGGGACACCGTCGGTGTCAGGGTGATCCGCTGGCTCTCGGCGCACGGCGTCGTCGCCGGGACGGTCGACAGCGCGAAGCTCCCCGCGCTCCTGGCCGTCACCACGGGGGAGGACGGAGGGTTCTACGGCCCGCAGTGGCCCGGCAACGCCGGGGGCCCGCCCGGCAGGCAGGACCTCTGGGCCCCGCTCCGCCGTGACGCCGACGCCGCCCGGCTCTGGGAGGTCTCCGAGGAGCTGACCGGGGTGAGGTTCGGCTGACGGTCAGGGTGCGACCGGGATGATGGGCCGCGTGCTGCACCGCCACCCGTTCCTCAGCCTGCTCACGCTCCTCTACCTGGGGTTCGTCGGACTCGTCACCCTCACCCCGGCCGAGGACCAGCCCGACTACGCCAGCCTGGCGGGGCGTCTCCTGGCCCGCCTCCAGCGCTACCCCGACCTCGACCCGCTCACCAGTCGCCTGAGCATCGAGCGGATCGAGTTCCTCGCCAACATCGGCCTGTTCGTCCCGCTGGGGGTGTTCCTGCTGCTCCTCGTGGGTACGCGGCACTGGTTCGCGGCGCTGGCGGCCGGCATCGTCCTGACGTCGATGATCGAGGCCGTGCAGCGTGAGATCCCGGGCCGGGTCTCCGACCCCCGCGACGTGGCCGCCAACTCGATCGGGATGTTCGTCGGTGTCGCTCTGGCTGTGGTCCTGACGCTGCCCGCGGCCCTGCGCCGGCGACAGGAGTGATCCGCGCGAGGACGCGCAGCGGCTCAGTGCACCGCGTCGGCGAAGACCTCGCTCTCGTCGACGATCGGCTCGAAGGAGGACGCGTCGGCGTCCTCGTCGAAGTCCAGGAGCGATGCCTCGTCCCCGTCGCCCGGCGTGACGTTCGCGACCGCGACGACACCCATCAGGGGGGAGAGGTAGGCGTACCACTCCACCAGCTGGTCGACCGTCCAGGGGCCGAGGTCCTCGACCCCGGCCGCGACGAGTGAGCCCAGCACGGCTCCGACACCGGCGAGCACCGTGTAGATGGTCTTGCGGACGCGGGGGTGCAGGCGACGGAGGAGCTCCGTGGCGACGGTGATCGGGTTCATGGTTCCTGCCTTTCGGGGAGGGCCTCGATCGCGCCCTGGATGCCGCGGGCAGCGAGTGTGAGCTGCTCCTCGAGCGGGCCGAGGTCGGGGGAGAGGACGACGGGCGCCGGCGTCGCCGGCAGCGGCACGGTCACGGTGATGACGATCGTGCCCTGCTGGTCTGCCGTCCCGCCCGTCGCCGTGGTGGTGACGGTGGGAGCGGCCACGGCCGACGGCTGGGTCGCCGACGTGGCGGTGGTGCCCCCCAGGGCCGAGGTCGTCGCGGCCGTCGTCGGTGCGTGGTCCACGACCGGCGCCGTCGTCACGACGACAGGTGGCGACGTCTTGCCGCGCGCGGGCTTCGCCGGCCGGCCAGCGGGCCGCAGTCGGAGCGCCGACAGCGGGAGGTCGGGGTGCAGGGCGTTCACGTCCACCCGACCCAGTCCGGGCACGCCCTTCACTGGACCGAGCCGGCCGTTGGAGTGCTGCCAGATGGCGGCTCGGACCCACGGTCGCGGGATGACGGGGGCCCGGAAGTCGTCGCTGTAGCGCGCCACCCACAGCAGGCAGCCGAACCCCTTGGTGAGGTTGAAGGGCGTGTAGATGACCGGCCTGCCGGTGAGCTTCCTGCGACGCAGCTCCTGGTTGACCGTACGCACCCAGGTCCCGGTCCACTCGGTGAGCTGGGGGAGCGTGAGGTCGCCGATGTCCTCCAGGTCGAGCATCGGCACCATGTCGCCGGCGCGCAGGTCGATGTGGGCCAGGAAGAAGCGAGCCTCCGCGACGGCGTCGCGGCCCTCGGGACGGGCGAAGTGGTAGGCGCCCACCGGCAGGCCCGCTGCGCGTGCCTGGCGTACGCGCTTGCGGTGCAGCCGGTCCTTGAACGTCGATCCCTCCGTCGCCTTGACGTACACCCAGCGCACGCCTGCCGCCCTGGCGGCCTTGAAGTCGAGACGCCCGGACTGGTGGTGACTGATGTCGACGCCGTCGAGGGTCCGGCGAGGGGGGAATGCGCTCCCCAACGGCCGCACCGAGTCCTTGCGTCGGTCGTCCCCGGCGCCCGGCACGGGCACGTCCACGGGCTCGGGCGGGTAGCGAAACACCGGGATGGGACTCGGCCGCGGGAAGTCGTCGACCCGCCTGCCACGCAACCCGTCGAGTCCGGCGCGGTAGGCGACGACCTGCGCCGCTGCGCTCGGGTCCAGCCGCGGGTGGCCGATGAGGATGGCGTGGATGTGGGGACCCCACGAGCCGGGCCGCTCCGCGCGGTACCACGCGGCGAACCCGACCTCGCGCAGCACCCGGACCTTGCGGCGCCAGTCCCAGTCGAGCAGGTCGACGACCCCGCCGCCGTCGTGCGTGGGGCCGGAGGCCTTCACCCGGCCGTTGTTGTAGGAGCCCTGGACGACGGTGAGCCGGTAGTCGAGCCGGCGCTCCACCTCCTCCAGCGCGGCCCGGGTCATCCAGTCGACGACCTTGGGGTTCCGGTCGCCGAACTCGGTGAGGGCGAAGGGCTTGTCGGGCGGGCCCGCGAACGGTCGTCCGACCGCCGGGGTGACCGCACCGACCACGGTGGCGCCGGGTGTGGCGTGCTGGGCCGCGAACGAGGCGACCGCCTGCTTCTTCCTGCGCTGCTGCTCGGCAGCGGCCTTCTTCGCAGCGGCCTTCTTGGCGGCGGCCTTCTTCGCGGCCTTCTTGCCGGCTTTGGACCTGTCACCCGTGGCCGAGCTCCCGTCGGGTGCGATCACCACCGTGGCCGCGGTGGTGGTGGGCACCTGCTGCACGGACGTAGTGAGGGCGAGCGTGGCCTGCCGCGCGTGGTGGTCGCTGTTGCGCTGCTGCGGAGGCCGGCCCTCGCGACCGCGGAAGGTCGTCCGGGCGCGCTCGGCCCACGTGGCGGTGAGGCCGTCGACGAACCAGAGGAGGTCGATGGAGGCGGTGTCGGTGGCGAAGGACACCCGGCGGCCGCCGCCCAGCGCCTCGAGCCGGGTGCGGAAGGCCCGCAGCTGTCGGTTGTAGTCGCCGCCGGCGACCACCGGGGCGCCCGTCGCGACCAGGCGTTCGATGAGCGTGTCGTGCGTACCCATCGCGTCGTGCCACTCGGTCTGACGCAGAGCCGCGTTGTCCTTGGGCGGCCTGTGGAACGCGCCCGAGACCAGGTGGAGGTTGATGGCGTGCAGGTCGACGCCGAGCTCGCGGTGGCGCAGGTGGAGGTGGACGAGGTGCCGACGCTCGTGCAGGCCGGCCACGCCGGGGTGGATCCGTACGGCCTCCTCGTCGAGGACCTCGAAGGCCTCCGTACGGACGGCGATCGCCGCGCGGTTGTCCTTCGGCCCGTAGAACACGTGCCAGTCCGTGGCGGGGAACTCGTCGAGCACGACGCGGCGGTAGCGCTGGTCGATCTCCTGCAGCAGGACCAGGTCACCGTCCCTCGCGTTCGCCCGGAGGTCCTCGCGTGCCTGGGCAAGGGTGATGGCCGTACGGGGGAACGACTGCACGTTGGCCGTCAGGACGCGGAACGTCCTGACGGCGGAGGCCTTCGCCGTCGTCCCGGCCCGGGAGGAGCGGGTCGTCGGCACGGGCGGAGCGGGCATCCCCGGCGGCGCGGCTCCGTTGGACGTCAGCACGTCGACCTTCTCCGCCATGGCTCACCCCCGGGCTCCGCAGCCGGCGACCGGCCTGGCCCCGGTGGAGCCCCATCACACGACGGTCCACCTCCCGGGCCGTTTGGTAAAGGGACGTCTAGACATGCGTCCGCCGAGACCCTCGAAAATGACGAGATCCGGACCTGCTGCTGCAGGTCCGGATCTCGTCCCGACGTCCCATGACATCGGTTCTGTGTCCGAGGGGGGACTTGAACCCCCACGCCCTAATACGGGCACTAGCACCTCAAGCTAGCGCGTCTGCCAATTCCGCCACCCGGACGAGTGCTGGAGAAGAGTAGCAAGGCACTTCGCCGCCGACGAATCGGGGCTGCTGCTTGCTCGTGGGGCAGGATGGACGGCATGGAACAGGTGCCCACTGACCCCTCGGCAGCCAACCCGCAGGACCGTTCGTACGACCCCGCTGCGGAGGTCGTCCAGCTCTGCCAGGACCTCATCGGCATCGACACCTCCAACTACGGCACGGACGACGGGCCGGGGGAGCGCAAGGCTGCCGAGCACGTCGCCGCGCTGCTCGACGAGGTCGGGATCGAGAGCGAGATCATCGAGGGTCGGCCCGGCCGGGCCAACGTCGTCGCGCGCTGGGGCGGCGGCGACGGCCGCGCTCCGCTGCTGGTGCACGGGCACCTCGACGTCGTACCCGCCGAGGCGTCCGACTGGCAGGTCGACCCGTTCAGCGGCGAGATCAGGGACGGCCAGGTCTGGGGTCGCGGCGCGGTCGACATGAAGGACTTCGACGCGATGCTGCTCAGCGTCGTACGCGCCCGCGCGGCCGCGCAGGCCGCACCCGACCGCGAGCTCGTGCTCTGCTTCACCGCCGACGAGGAGGCGGGCGGCCACCACGGAGCCGGCATCCTCGTCGACCAGCACGCCGACCTGTTCGCCGACTGCACCGAGGCGGTGGGCGAGGTCGGCGGGTTCTCCGCCACCGTGCGGGGTCGCCGCGTCTACCTCATCGAGGCCGCCGAGAAGGGCATGGCCTGGATGCGGCTGACCGCCCGCGGCCGGGCCGGGCACGGCTCGATGATCAACTACGACAACGCCGTCACCCGTCTCGCCGGCGCGGTCGCGCGCATCGGCGCCCACCAGTGGCCCGTACGGCTGACGCCGACCATGGAGGTGCTGCTCGCCACGATCGGTGAGCTCGCCGGCACCGAGGCCACTCCCGACAACGCCGAGGCGCTGGTCGAGGAGTTCGGCGACGCCGCCCGCATGCTCGGTGCGGTCATCCGCAACACCGCCAACCCGACGATGCTCCGGGCCGGCTACAAGACCAACGTCATCCCGACCGACGCCCAGGCCACCGTCGACGGCCGCTTCCTGCCCGGCTACGAGGACGAGTTCTTCGCGACCCTGCGCGAGCTCGCCGGCGACGGCATCGACGTCGAGTTCGAGTCCAAGCAGGACCCGTGGGAGACGCCGTACGACGGCCACCTGGTCACCGCGATGACGCGCAGCCTGCTCGCGGAGGACCCCGACGCGGTGGTCGCGCCCTACCTGATGAGCGGTGGCACCGACGCGAAGCACTTCCGCAGGCTCGGGATGCGGTCGTACGGGTTCGCGCCGCTGCGACTGCCCGCGGACCTCGACTTCACCGCCCTGTTCCACGGCGTCGACGAGCGCGTGCCCGTCGACGCGCTCGCGTTCGGTGCCCGCGTCTTCGACAGGTTCCTCGACCGGGCCTGAGCAGGGCGGCGGTGGCAGCGAGCGCCGAGCACCCCGTCGGAAGGTGTTGCGCACGTCACGCGCGGACACCGGTGAGGGAATGGCCGCGGCTGTGGCATGGTTACCGGCACGAAGAGCTTGCGTGCTCTGGGGGCGGTGGAACTCCGCACCGGCGGTCACAGTCCGCGACCCGTCCACAGCCAGTGGCCGGTTGACCAGGTGGAACTCCTGGACCGACGGTCACAGTCCGGATGAGAAGTGCACGCTGACGGCTCGCGCGCCACCGCTCGCGGCGGCGCGCTCCCGTCGCCGCCCCCCTGAGTCCAGACACCGGACCGGAGGCGGAGATGACGACCAGCGAGGCCGAGCGCCGCGCCATGCGGCGCGCCCTGGCGCTCGCCACCACGCCCGGCGTGCCGCTCGGCCCGAACCCGCGGGTCGGCTGCGTGCTGCTCGCGCCGGACGGCACGACGGTCGCGGAGGGCTTCCACCGTGGGGCAGGTACGCCGCACGCCGAGGCGGCCGCCCTCGCCGAGGCCGGCGAGGCTGCTCGCGGCGCCACCGCCGTCGTCACCCTCGAGCCGTGCAACCACACCGGTCGCACCGGGCCGTGCAGCGAGGCGCTGATCGCGGCCGGAGTCGTACGCGTCGTCTTCGCCCAGCCCGACGCCAACCCGGTCGCCGTCGGCGGCGCGGGCCGGCTGCGCGCCGCCGGGATCGAGGTCGTCGGCGGGGAGATGATCGAGGCGGCGCAGGCGATCAACCGGGCGTGGACCTTCGCCATCGCGCGGCGACGGCCCTTCGTGACCTGGAAGTTCGCCACCACCCTCGACGGCCGTAGTGCGGCCGCCGACGGCACCAGCCGGTGGGTCTCCAGCCGTGCTGCCCGTCTCGACACCCACCGTCTCCGCGCGCTGTGCGACACCATGCTGGTCGGCACCAACACGGTCGAGGTCGACGACCCCGAGCTCACCGTCCGCGACGAGCTCGACGAGCCGGTCGCGATGCAGCCGCTCCGCGCGGTCATGGGCCTGCGCGACCTCGCGGCAGACCGACGGGTCCTCAACGACCGTGCGGAGACCCTGCTCCTGCGCACGCGCGACCCCGAGGAGGCCCTCGCCGAGCTCTTCGCCCGGGACCGCCAGCACGTGTTCCTGGAGGGCGGTCCCACGCTCGCCGCCGCCTTCCTCGCCGCCGGGGTGGTCGACGAGGTCGTCACCTACGTCGCACCCGTGCTGCTGGGCGCCGGACGCGCGGCCGTCGGCGACCTCGGCATCGGCACCGTCGCCGACGCCCTCCACCTGCACGTCTCCGACGTCGCGGTGCTGCAGGGCCACGACGGCGAGGACACCAACGTGCGCCTGACCATGAGGCCCCACCTGCGCCCCCACCTGAGGAGGAAGTGATGTTCACCGGGATCGTCGAGGAGCTCGGCACGATCGCCGAGGTCACCGACCAGGGCGACGCCATCCGGCTCACCGTCGCCGCCGGCACCGTGCTCGACGGCACCGTGCTGGGCGACTCCATCTCCGTCAACGGCTGCTGCCTCACGGTCGCCGAGATCGGCGAGGGCCGCTGGACCGCGGACCTGATGCAGGAGACGCTCGACAAGACGTCGCTGCGCGGGGTGGCGCCGGGCGACCGGGTCAACCTCGAGCGGGCCGTCACTGTCGACAAGCGGCTCGGCGGCCACATCGTGCAGGGCCACGTGGACGGCGTCGGCGAGGTGATCTCGCGCTCACCCAGCGAGCACTGGGACGTCGTCGAGATCTCCCTCCCCGGGCACCTCGCGCGCTACCTCGTCGACAAGGGCTCGATCACCGTCGACGGCGTGAGCCTCACCGTCGTCGAGGCCCGCGAGAACAGCTTCACCGTCAGCCTCATCCCCGAGACCCTCGCCCGCACCACGCTCGGCAGCCGCCGGGTGGGCGACCTGGTCAACCTCGAGGCCGACGTCATCGCCAAGCACGTCGAGAAGCTGCTCGGCGCCTACGCGCCCGCACCGTCGGCCGCCACCACCACGAACGACGAGGAAGAATGATGGCCCTGCTCGACTGGCTCCTCCACGGCACCATCCCGGTGCCCGGCGGCGCCCTCGGTGCCCGCGAGGTGATCGGGAACCTCTTCGGCCTCGCCAGCGCGATCCTCGGGATGAAGCGCTTCGTCTGGGCGTGGCCGGTCGGTCTCGTCGGCAACCTGCTGCTCTT
This sequence comes from Nocardioides eburneiflavus, assembly GCF_004785795.1. Classification (NCBI taxonomy): domain Bacteria; kingdom Bacillati; phylum Actinomycetota; class Actinomycetes; order Propionibacteriales; family Nocardioidaceae; genus Nocardioides; species Nocardioides eburneiflavus. The sequence continues at coordinate 4,139,059 of NZ_SRRO01000001.1, read as the reverse complement.
CACGGTCTTCGCGACCGGTGAGTTCTCCGGTGCGGTCGAGGAGCCGCTGTGGGGCCAGGCCGGGCGCCAGGTGTTCTTCGCGGCCGTCTCCGTGTACGGCTGGTGGCGCTGGTCGCAGGCGCGCAACGCCGGTGGTGCGTCCGACGGGGGCGCGATCGCGCCCCGCTGGGCGACCTCGTCCGAGCGCGTGCAGCTCGTCGTCCTCGGCATCGTCGGCTACGCCGCGGCGTACGCCCTGCTGCTGCGGATCGGCTCCTGGGGGCCGAGCACCGAGGCGTGGATCCTCGCCGGTTCCATGCTCGCGACCTACGGCATGGCCCGCGGCTGGGTGGAGTTCTGGCTGGTCTGGGTCCTCGTCGACGTCGTCGGGGTGACCACGCTCGTCAACGCCGGCTTCTACCCGACCGCGGGCATGTACCTCTTCTACGCGGTCTTCGTCGTCATCGGCTTCGTCATCTGGTGGCGCGACAGCACGACGGTCGTCGAGGTCACCGACGAGCCCGACCAGCCCGACCACAAGGAGACGATTACCGTATGAGTGTGCGACTGGACCCCGTCGAGCAGGCGATCGAGGACATCGCCGCCGGCAAGGCGGTCATCGTCGTCGACGACGAGGACCGCGAGAACGAGGGCGACATCATCTTCGCCGCAGCGAAGGCGACGCCCGAGCTGATGGCCTTCACCATCCGTCACTCGAGCGGCGTCATCTGCGTGCCGATGCCGGGCGACATGCTCGAGCGGCTCGAGATCCCGCTGATGACCCCGCACAACAAGGACCGCCTCCGCACGGCGTACACGATCTCGGTCGACGCCCGCGACGGCGTCTCCACGGGCATCAGCGCCGCCGACCGCGCCCACACGGCGCGCACCCTCGCCGACTCCGCCACCGAGCCGTGGGAGCTCACCCGCCCCGGGCACGTCTTTCCCCTGCGCTACCGCGAGGGCGGCGTCCTCGTGCGGCGCGGCCACACCGAGGCGGCCGTCGACCTGGCCCGGCTCGCCGGCTTGACCCCGGCCGGGGTGCTCGTCGAGGTGGTCAACGACGACGGCTCGATGAAGCGCGCGCCCGAGCTGCGGGAGTTCGCCGACGAGCACGGGCTCGCGATGATCTCCATCGAGGACCTGGTCCGGTACCGCCGCCGCCACGAGCGGCACGTCGAGCGGGTCGCGGAGACCTTGCTACCGACGCGCCACGGGCAGTTCACGGCGTACGGCTACCGGATCACCATCGACGACAGCGAGCACGTCGCGCTCGCCCACGGGGACGTCGCGGGAGCGATCGCGGCCGGGGAGTCGGTCCTGACCCGCGTGCACAGCGAGTGCCTGACCGGCGACGTCTTCGGCAGCGAGCGCTGCGACTGCGGACCCCAGCTCGACGAGGCCCTGCGCGCCATCGTCGAGGAGGGCAGGGGAGTGGTGGTCTACCTCCGCGGCCACGAGGGGCGGGGGATCGGCCTGGTCGCCAAGCTGCAGGCCTACCAGCTCCAGGACGGCGGTCGCGACACGGTGGACGCCAACCTCGACCTCGGCCTGCCGGCCGACGCGCGGCACTACGGCACCGCCACCCAGGTCCTGCGCGACCTCGGCATCGGGTCCGTCCGGCTCATGACCAACAACCCCGACAAGGTCGCCAGCCTCGAGGACTTCGGCATCAGGGTCACCGAGCGGGTCCCGATCACCCCCCACCCCACGGACCACAACCTGACCTACCTGCGGACCAAGCGCGACCGGATGGGCCACGAGCTGCCCGACCTCGCCGTCGACCACCAGGACGAGCACGACCCCAGCCTCCAAGGAGACCTGACATGAGCGAGCGTAGCGAGCGAATCATCCAGGACAGCGCGCCATGAGCGGCGCCGGAGCCCCCACCGCCGAGCCCTACGACGCCAGCGGCCTCAAGGTCGCCGTCGTCGCCGCCACCTGGCACACGCAGGTGATGGACGGCCTCGTCGCCGGCGCCGAGCGGGCGCTCGCGGCGTACGGCATCACCGAGCCGGAGGTCATCCGGGTCCCCGGCACCTTCGAGCTGCCGGTGGTCGCCGCCGCCCTCGCCCGGGACGGGTACGACGCGGTGGTCGCGCTGGGCGTGGTGATCCGGGGCGGGACCCCGCACTTCGACTACGTCTGCTCCGCCGCGACCGACGGCCTGACGCAGGTCAGCGTCGACCACGCGATGCCGGTCGGCTTCGGCGTGCTGACCTGCGACACCGAGGAGCAGGCGCTCGACCGTGCCGGGCTGGAGGGATCGGCCGAGGACAAGGGCTGGGAGGCCACCTTCGCTGCGCTCGACACTGCGCGCGTGGTGCAGGTCATCCGCGGCTGAGCGCATGCGGACGGGGTCCGTCGCCCGCCACGGCGCCAACTAGGCTGCTGCCCGTGAAGACGTTCGAGGAGCTGTGGGCCGAGCTGTCCACCAAGGCCGAGGAGCGCCCCGAGGGCTCGGGCACCGTCGCCCAGCTCGACGCCGGGGTCCATGCCATCGGCAAGAAGCTGCTGGAGGAGGCCGCCGAGTCCTGGATGGCCGCCGAGCACGAGGGCAAGGACGCGACCGCGCTGGAGATCAGCCAGCTGCTCTACCACGCCCAGGTGCTGATGCTCGCCTCCGGCCTGACCCTCGACGACGTCTACGCCCACCTGTGAGACACAGCTGGGAGAACCAGGTGACCTTCGCATGACCCTCCGCATCGCCGTCCCCAACAAGGGGGCGCTGTCCCAGGCCGCCACCGACATCCTGCGGGAGTCGGGCTACCGCCAGCGCAGCGACTCCAAGGAGCTCGCACTCGTCGACACCGAGAACGACGTCGAGTTCTTCTACCTGCGCCCGCGCGACATCGCGCTCTACGTCGGCGAGGGCACCCTCGACGTCGGCATCACGGGTCGCGACCTCCTCCTCGACTCCGGCGCCAAGGCCGCCGAGGTGATGAACCTCGGCTTCGGCCGCTCGCGCTTCCACTTCGCCGGCCCCGCCGGTCGCTACTCGTCGTTGGAGGACCTCCACGGCCTGCGGATCGCCACGTCGTACGTCGGGGTGGTCGAGGACTACCTGTTCCGCCACGGCATCGAGGCCACCGTCACGCGCCTGGACGGAGCGGTCGAGACCAGCATCCAGCTCGGCGTCGCCGACGTCATCGCCGACGTGGTCGAGACCGGCTCGACGCTGCGGGCCGCCGGCCTGGCGACCTTCGGTGAGGTCATCCTCGACTCCCACGCGGTGCTGATCACCCGCGGTGGGGAGGTCCCCGACGACTTCGAGATCTTCCGCCGCCGCGTCGAGGGCGTCCTCGTGGCCCGCAGCTACGTGATGATGGACTACGACATCGAGGAGTCCAACCTCGATCGTGCGACCGAGCTGGCGCCCGGGCGCGAGGGTCCCACCATCTCGCCCCTCGGCAAGGCCGGCTGGGTGGCCGTACGGGTCATGGTGCCGCGTGCGGGCTCGCAGCGCCTGATGGACGACCTCTACTCGATCGGTGCCCGCGCGATCCTGCTCACGGACATCCATGCCTGCCGCCTCTGACCCCGCTCCCACGGGCGGTCTCCCGTCCCTGCCGCGCACCTGGCGGCCGATGGGGGTGCGCATCGCCGTGATCGGGTTCGGGCTGATGCTGTTCGTGGTGTGCGCGGCGGCCTGGTTCGGCTTCGACGAGTCGGTCCGCGACCGCTTCAACATCCTGCAGCGGATCACGCTCCTGGTGATGGGCGCCGGGTTCGCCGTCATCGGCTGGGCGCTCGGCCGCGCGCGGGTCACCGCCACCACCGGCGGGCTGGTCGTGGTCAACGGCTTCAAGACCCGGCACCTCGAGTGGGAGCAGGTCCTCGGCATCCACCTGCCCGAGGGTGCACCGTGGGCGACCCTCGACCTCGCCGACGGCACCACCATCTCGGCGATGGCGCTCCAGGGCTCGGACGGGCGGGTCGCCCGCGACGGCGTACGCCAGCTGCGCGCGCTGATCGACCGCGGGCCGTCGCCGGGTCGCTGAGGTCGTCACCCTCCCGACAGTGGTCAGAGCGCGTGGATGCCCCACGACGCCGACAGCTCGTCGCCGGTCGTCCCGGCGGGGGCGAGGGACACGAGGTCGGTGCCGGAGTTGAACGCGTCGGCCGGCGCCGTCATCGGCTCAACGGCCAGCGCGGGGCGCGGGCCGTCCGACGGAGCCGTGTAGAGCTGCAACCAGCGGTGCCGCTCGTCGACCCACAGCGCGACGCCTGCCCCATTCGAGGGGTCCACGAGGGTCACGGTGGCCCGCCCGTCGACGCGGTCCAGCGAGCCGAAGCCGTCGTCGAGGACCAGGTCGCCGATCCGCCGCGGGGTCCTGAAGTCGTACGCACCCGAGACCGGCTCCGTGCCGGTCGGGATCTGACGGTCGTCGACCAGCACCCGCTCGTGCGCGGGAAGGGTGAGCTCGAGGTCCTCGACCGCGTACCCGACGCAGAGGTACGGATGCGCGCCGCTGGCGTAGGGCGCGGGCTCCGGCGAGAGGTTGGTGGCGGTCTGGGTGACGACGAGGCCGTCGGCCGACAGGTCGTAGAGCACGTGCAGGTCGAGCGCCCACGGGTACCCGGTCTGCGCCATCAGGCGGTAGACGAGCGACACCGACGTGCCGGTGTGCTCCTCGAGCGTCCACGCAGCCCAGCGCGCCAACCCGTGGGAGGCGTTGCCACGACTCGGGTCGGTGAGGCCGAGCTGGAGCTCGCGGCCGCCGAAGGTGTAGCGGCCGTCGCGGATCCGGTTCGGCCACGGCATCAGCAGCTGGCCGCGGCCGCCGCCGGACATCTCGGTCTCGCCGAACCCGTGGACGAGGTCGCGCCCGTGGTGGCGCAGGGTGCGCAGGGCGGCCCCGCTCTCGGTGACCACCGCGACGTAGCCCGCCGCCGAGATCTCGAACTGCTCGCCGCTCGGCAACACCATGACGGCCACCCTAGACAGCGGCACTGCCCTCAGTCGGTGGTGACGACCAGGTCGGCGCGGGCGCGGGTCCCGTGGGCCTCGAACAGCGCGTCCTCGTCGATCCGCCACTGCTCCCACTGGGGTCGCATCGCCTCCCCGTCACGCTCGATCCCACGAGCCAGGCGCAGCGCGGAGCCTGCCTCGACCCAGACGAGCAGGCCGACCAGGTCGGCGATCCCGGGCGACCACGAGCCGACGCCCTCGACCACCAGCAGCCCACCCGGCCGTACGGCGCGCGTCTCCGCCCAGTCGTCGGCGAGCCAGTCCCAGCGGCGCCAGTGACCGGTCTCGCCGGCCGCGAGGGGTCGCAGCAGCGCCTCGACGGAGTCGGCCAGGCCGGGCAGGCCCGCCCACCCCCGGAGCAGCTCGTCGCAGTGCACGACCTGCGTGCCGGGTACGACGCCCGCGATCGCCGCGGCCAGCGTGGTCTTGCCCGACCCGGCGGGCCCGTCGACGCAGACCAGCCGCCCGGACCCCAGGGTCGGCGGGGCCGCCTGCACGCGGTGCGCCACCTCCCGGGCCAGCTCGGCCGGGTCGGCCGCCATCAGAAGGCCAGGTCGTGGCCGCGGTAGGACGGCACCACCTCGACGACCGCCTCGCCGCGGACCAGGTGCACGTCGCGCACGTGCTCGAACAGCTCGCCGGACTTCGCGTGGCGGAACCACACCAGGTCGCCGATCCCGAGCAGGGCGGCCGGGTGACCGGTCAGCGGTGTCTGCACCTCACCGGCGCCCTCGAGCCCCGTCAGGTGGAGGCCGGGCGGCGCCCAGGGCACGGGGGAGCGGTCCGCCCCGGTCGCGCCGCTGGCGATGAGCCCGCCACCGTGCACCACCGCGATGGTCGGCTGGGGCTTGCGGGTGACCCGCAGCCCGAAGAAGGCCGCCGGTCGCGGCTCGAACGACGCGTAGTGGTCGAAGATGCCCGGCACCAGCAGGCCGGAGCCGGCGGCGATCTCGGTGACCGCACCGTCCGCCGCCGTCGCCTCGACCGAACCGGAGCCGCCGCCGTTCCAGAACTCGAGGTCGACGATCGGGGCCAGGGCCTCGGCGATCTCGCGCCGGCGCACCTCGAGCTGCGCCATCGACGCCTGCTTGAGACGGCGTACGAGCAGGGACTTCGTGCGCTGGTCGGGCACGTCGTCCTGCACGCCCGCGACCTGGCCCTCGTAGGTCATCACCCCGACGAGCCGGAAGCCCTCGCGCCCGACCACCCGTCGGGCCATGGCGACGACGTCCGCGGTGTCGAAGAGTGGTGACCGCTTCGGGCCGATGTGCTGACCGCCGATCCGCAGCCCGGCGTCGATGTCGAGGGCGACCCGGATCGGGACGGCCAGGGAGGAGCGGGTGGCGTCGACGGCGTCGAGGTGGGCGGGATCGTCCACCATGATCGTGATCGCGGCGGCCGCGGAGGGGGAGGACGTCAGCCGGCGCAGCGCGGCTGCGTCGACCGTCGGGTACGCCACGACGATGTCGTCGCTGACACCGGCCTCGTGCAGCCAGAGCGCCTCAGCGAGGGTGTACGCCAGCACGCCGGCGAACCCGTCGTGCGCGAGTGCACGCCGGATCAGCGCCGGCACCCGAAGCGACTTGGAGGCGACCCGGATCGGCTTGCCGCCGGCCCGGCGGACCAGGTCGGCGGCGTTGGCGTCGAAGGCGTCCAGGTCGACCACGGCGATCGGGGTCGGGGGCGGCTCCGGGAGCGCCTCCAGTGCAGCGTCGAGCCTCGACCACAGGCGGTTGCGGTCGACGAAGTGATCGCTCACTCGATGCCCCGCTTGCGTAGGAATGCCTCGATGTCGGCCAGGTCGTCGTCGACCGGCGACCCGCCGCGCGTCCCGGGGCGCGTCGACGACGCCTCGGGCAGGCCCTGGGGCGACGCCGCCGACGTCGTGCCCGACATGCCCTTCCTGCCCGTCCTGCCAGCGGCCTGGCCGCGCGCGAGCTGGCGGTCGCGGATGAACCCGCTCACGAGGAAGAGCACGACCGCGAGGCCGGCGAGACCCACGCCGGTCCACGTGAGCACGTTGAAGACCAGGCTGGTGGCCCAGTCGGTGATCGAGCCGGCGATCTCGACGACCATCTCGAGCGTCCCGGTGAGCCACGCGGCGGCAGGCAGCAGGGTGAACCCCATCGCGCGCAGGCCGTTGGCGGCCCCGCGCCGGCGGAACGCGATCCACGTCCAGATGGCTCCCGCCACCGTCAGCGCTGCGGTCAGTGCGGCCCAGGTAGTCCCATCCACGGCCCCAGACTCCCACAGCGCTCCACAGGGCGAGAGGATGGCGCCGTGCCCCCCGCCGACAGCCCCCACCCCGACGACCTCGTGCGCACGATCCCGGACCCCGGTTTCGCCGACGACGACGGCGCTGCAGACGTACGCCTCGCGCAGGCGCTGGCCGGGCACGTCGCCGGGACCGTCACGTCGGGCGCCGCGCTGTCAGCGCTCCAGGACGCCAGGCTGCTCGTGCCCGTCGTCGCGATCCTCGGCGAGGTCGAGCACGACGAGCAGGGGCTCGCGCACGACAAGTCGTCCGACATGGCCGCGGTGCTCGTCCAGGCCGCCGACAGGAGCAAGGGCCTGCTGGCCTTCACCTCGACCGAGACGATGGCCCGCTGGAACCCGGAGGCGCGTCCGGTGCCGGTGACGACCGCCACGGCGGCCACGGCCGCGGTCCAGGACGGGGCCGAGGCCCTTCTCGTCGACCTCGCCGGACCCGCACCCTACGTCGTCGACGGCGAGGACCTCGGCAGACTGGCCGCGGGCTGGCGCCTCGTCGAGCTCACCGGGTCGGGTGGAGGACACGGCTGGATTGGCCCGTCGGCGGAATGATCCGCTAACCTTCCGTGTTGACCGATCAGTGCCACCACGGATCCACGGTGGCGCCGATCCCGCCAAGCGGAGGCAGCACCACCGTCTCCCACCCGCATCGATCGCCCTGCACCACAGATCGTCGGGTCAAGGTCCCAGTGAGCACAGGAGTCGCGCGACCTCTGTGACCACGAGCTCCTCCGACAGGGGGACGTGTCGTGACTGGCTCCCGCTTGGCACCAGCGGGAGCCATTGTGCATTTCCGGGCGAAGTGATTCGACAGGGCACAGTGGAGCTCCCACCCACCGAACCACTGGAGGACCCATCAGCACCGAGCTGCGCATCAACGAGCGGATCCGCGTACCCGAGGTCCGGCTCGTCGGACCCAACGGCGAGACCGTTGGCATCGTGCCGACCGACCAGGCACTCAAGCTGGCCATGGAGGCCGACCTCGACCTCGTCGAGATCGCGCCCCAGGGACGCCCCCCGGTCTGCAAGCTCATGGACTACGGCAAGTTCAAGTACGAGAACGCCCAGAAGGCCCGCGAGTCGCGCCGCAACCAGACGAACGTGATCATCAAGGAGATGAAGCTTCGTCCCAAGATCGACAAGCACGACTACGAGACCAAGAAGGGTCACGTCGTGCGCTTCCTGGGAGCCGGCGACAAGGTCAAGATCACGATCATGTTCCGCGGTCGTGAGCAGCACCGTCCCGAGCTGGGCTTCCGCCTGCTGCAGAAGCTGGCCGAGGACGTGCAGGAGCTCGGCTTCGTCGAGTCCGCGCCCAAGCAGGACGGTCGCAACATGACGATGGTCATCGGCCCGCACAAGAAGAAGGCCGACGCCAAGATCGACGCCGACGCCGCCCGCGCCACCAAGGAGAAGGAGCGCGCGGACCGCAAGGCCGAGGAGGACGCCGAGCGCGAGGCAGCCCACGCGGCTGGCCCCGTCGCGCAGAAGAAGGAGCGCCGTCGCTCCGAGAACCTCGATCCTGAGATCGAGGCGTGAGCGCAGCGAACGGCTCGATCGAGCAGGTCGCGGCGAAGCCGTGACAGCCACCTGAACCCGTTCGCCCCACCCCAGCACCACCCCCGAACCACGCACGAACAAGGAAGTTGAGGCAGACATGCCGAAGAACAAGACCCACTCGGGCGCGAAGAAGCGCTTCAAGGTGACCGGCTCGGGCAAGATCATGCGCCTGCAGGCCGGCCGCAAGTCCGGCGCTGCGTTCGCGTCCGCGCCGACCACGGGCAGCCGCAAGAAGCACCGCCGCAACGCCGGCATGGTCGAGCTCGAGAAGGGCGACGTCTCGCGCGCCAAGAAGATGCTCGGCATCTGAGCCTCAATCCCCTGGTGGCTCAGCCGCCGTCCCGTCTTTCCCAATGCATCAAGGAGTAACCCCATGGCACGCGTGAAGCGCGCAGTGAACGCCCAGAAGAAGCGTCGTACCACCCTCGAGCGCGCGAGCGGCTACCGCGGCCAGCGCTCGCGGCTCTACCGCAAGGCCAAGGAGCAGGTCACCCACTCGCTGGTCTACAGCTACAACGACCGCCGCAAGAACAAGGGCAACTTCCGCAAGCTCTGGATCCAGCGCATCAACGCTGCGGCCCGCGCCAACGGCATGACCTACAACCGCTTCATCCAGGGCCTCGGACTGGCCGGCATCGAGGTCGACCGCAAGATCCTCGCCGAGCTCGCCGTCAACGACGCCCCGGCCTTCGCCGCCCTCGTCGAGACCGCCAAGGCCGCGCTGCCCGAGGACGTCAACGCGCCCAAGGTCTCCGCCTGACCCACATGGAGCCCCTCACCGCCGGCAACACGCGCGTGAAGGAGGCCCGCAAGTTGAGCCGCCGTTCGGTGCGAACCGAGCGGCGGCTCTTCCTTGCCGACGGTCCGAAGGCGGTCGGAGGAGCCCTCGCGGTCGAGGGCTGCGTCGTGGAGGTCTTCGCGACCCCCGCCGCCCTCGGGCAGTACGCCGGGCTGCTCGCCGACGCGCCGGTGACCCTGGTCGACGAGCGCGCGCTCGCGTCCCTGTCCGACTCGGTGTCACCGGCCGGCGTGGTCGCGGTGTGCCGTCACCTCGACGCGCCGCTCCAGCACGTGGTGGCGGTGTCGGCGCGGCTGCTCGCCATCTGCGCCGACGTCCGCGATCCCGGCAACGCCGGCACCGTGATCCGTACGGCCGACGCCGCGGGCGCCGACGCCGTGGTGCTGGCCGGCCAGTCCGTCGACGCCTACAACCCCAAGACGGTCCGAAGCACCGTCGGCAGCCTGTTCCACCTGCCGTTCGCCAACGAGCCCGACCCGGCGGTCGCGGTGCGGGCAGCGCAGGCGCGGGGCCTCACCGTCCTCGCCGCCGACGGAGCGGGCGAGGTCGACCTGTTCGAGGCCGACCTGTCCGGTCCGACCGCGTGGCTCTTCGGCAACGAGGCCTGGGGCCTGCCCGACGAGCTCGCGGCGCTCGCCGACCACCGGGTCGCGATCCCGATCCACGGCCGCGCCGAGAGCCTCAACCTGTCGACCGCAGCCGCTGTCTGCCTCTACGCCAGCGCCCGAGCGCAGCGCACCTGAGGCCACCCGGCCCGCACCCGGCCGTCAGCGACCCGTCACGGCGCCGGCGTACCTCTCGGCGAGGGTCGCGACGTGCGCGACCAGCTCCGGCGGCTCGGTGACGTGGAAGTCGAGGCCGAGCATCCCGATCCAGACCGCCACGGTCTCGACGCTGTCGGCCCCGGTGACCAGGACGCTGTGCTCCTCGTCGACCGTCTCCACCACGCCCACGGCCGGGTTGATCCGTCGCAGCACCTCCTCGGCGGGCGCGTCGACCGCGATGCGGCAGTGGACCGACCACCCCGTGGACGCCACCTCCCGCAGGACGAACGCCGCATAGTCGCCGCCCTCCAGCGGGTCGGGCGCGAACCGGCCGGCACCCGGCGTACGCAGCTCGAGCCAGTCCACCCGGTAGGCCTGCCACCGGCGGTCGCTCCGGTCGCGGCCCACGACGTACCAGCGCTCCTGCCACGTCACCAGCCGGTACGGGTCGACCTCGACCCGCACGTCCGCAGCGGGGTCCCCTCCGGGGCGGAACCGCAGCCGCAGCCCGTCCCAGTCACGGATCGCCGCAGCGAGGTCGGCGAGGACCGTGACGTCGACGACGGGGGCCTCGGTGTTGGTGGTGGTGTTGGCCGGACCCACGTCGGTGCTCTCGTGCAGGGCCCGGACGCGACGACGCAACCGATCGGGCAGGACCTGCTCGAGCTTGGCCAGCGCGAGTGCGCTCGGCTCCTCGAGTCCCCGGACCGTGGCCGCGGAGCCGAGTCCCACGGCCACCGCCACGGCCTCGTCCGCCTCGAGGAGCAGGGGAGGAAGCCGTCCGTGGTCGCCGAAGCGGTAGCCGCCGGACGGCCCGCGCACGGAGTCGATGGGATAGCCGAGCTCGCGGAGCCGCTCGACGTCCTTGCGCACGGTGCGCTCACCCACGCCGAGCCGCGCGGCCAGGTCGGACGCCGGCACGATGGCGCGGGCCTGGAGCAGGCCGAGCAGGGCGAGCAGGCGTGACGAGGTCTGGAGCGGCATCGGATGCCTCGGAGAATCGTGGACGAGGGGCGGTAGAAGCGGAACGAAGCGTGCCGGAACCCTTCCTACCGTACCGGCATGACCACTCACCAGAACCAGTCCCAGACCCTCGACCTCCGCCCGTTCACGGTCGCCGTCCCGCAGGACGCGGTCGACGACCTCCAGGGCCGGCTGGCCCGCACCCGCTACGCCGCCGAGCCCGCCGACACCGCCGGGACCCACGACTGGACCGCCGGCGCCCCCGTCGCCTACCTGCGCGAGATGGTCGCCCACTGGCGCGACGGCTTCGACTGGCGCGCGCAGGAGGACCGCATGAACGCCCACCCGCAGTTCCTCACCGAGATCGACGGCCAGACCGTCCACTTCGTGCACGTGCGCTCGGCCAACGAGGACGCCACCGCGCTCCTGCTGCTCCACACCTACCCGGGCTCGTTCCTGGACTTCATCGACCTGGTGCCGCACCTCACCGACGACTTCCACCTCGTGATCCCGTCGATCCCGGGGGTCGGCTTCAGCCAGCCGCTCGCCGACGGCGCCTGGGACTCGCCGCGGATCGCGCGGGCGTGGGACGCGCTCATGCGCGGCCTCGGCTACGACTCGTACGGCGCGCACGGGTCCGACAACGGCGCGATCGTGGCGCGGGAGCTGGCGATGCTGGCCCCGGAGGGCTTCCTCGGCGCGCACGTCCTCCAGCTCTTCTCCTTCCCGTCGGGCGACCCGGCCGAGTTCGAGCGGATGACCCCGGCCGACTACGGGGCGCTGGAGTTCGCCGGGTGGTTCCAGACTGTCAACGGGTTCGCGGCCATGAACGCCTCGCGTCCGCAGACCGTCGCCGCCGCCCTCAGCGACTCGCCGGTCGGCCAGCTCGCCTACAACGAGCTGTTCGAGAACTTCGGCAACGGCACCGGCCTCCTGAACCGCGACCAGGTCCTGGCCCAGGTCAGCCTCTACTGGTTCACCAACAGCAGCGCCGGCGCCACCCGGCTCTACCACGCCGACCGCGACGGCGAGCCGCGCATCAACGACGGCCGGATCGGCGTGGCGGTCTTCGCCGACGACTTCCGGTCGATGCGGCCCTTCGCCGAGCGCGACAACACCTCGATCGTGTCCTGGACCGAGCACCCCCGCGGTGGGCACTTCGCCTCGATGGAGGTGCCCGAGGAGCTGGCCGGCGCGATCCGGGGCTTCTTCTCCTGAGCTCCAGCGGGGACCGGCTAGCCTCGCTCGACAATGATCCTCATCGACCCACCCGCCGTGGCCAGGTGGGACCGGCTCTGGTCCCACCTGGCCAGCGACACGTCGTACGCCGAGGCGCACGAGTTCGCCGCCGCTCACGGGATCCCGCCCCGCGGCTGGGACCGCGACCACTACGACGTGCCGGCCGACCACTACGCCGCGATGGTGGCGGCCGGTGCCGTCCCGGTCTCCTCGCGCGAGCTGGTCCTCGCTCTTCGCGCCGCGGGGCTGCGGCGGCCCAAAGCGCAGTTCGGCAGGTAGGTCTGGCCTAGGGTGGCGACCGTGTCCGACCACAGCGCACCACGTCACCGCGTGGACAACGGTCGCCAGACCCGGCTGCGCACGCTCGCGGACTTCTACCCCGACGGCATCCTCGGCGCGAGTCGTTCGGGAGTCGTGACGATCCTCAACGCCCAGGGTGCGGCGCTGCTCGGGGTGGACGCCGAGGAGGCGCTCGGGCTGCCGCTCGCCGACGTGCTCCGGCTGCTCGACCAGGACGGACGCACCTGGCTCGACGTCAACCGGCCGTTCGACTCCGTCTCGATCGTGCGCGGCGTCCCGGAGCAGTCCTGGCTCAACGCCTCGGGCGACGAGGTGCTCACGACCGCCCGGCTCGTGCGGGAGGAGCCGCTGAAGCCCGTGACGGGCATCGCGGTCGGCCTCCGCAGCGGGCGCGGGCGCGCCCGGCTGGACCGTGAGCGCTCCGACCTGGTGGCCACCGTGGCGCACGAGCTGCGCTCGCCGCTCACCGGCGTCAAGGGCTTCGTGCAGGCCCTGCTCAACCGCTGGGACAAGCTCACCGACGACCAGCGCAAGCTGATGCTGACGACCGTCAACGCCGACGCCGACCGCCTCGCACGGCTCATCGCCGAGCTGCTCGACGTCGCGCGGATCGACACCGGACGCCTCCAGCTCTACCCCCGCCAGTCGTCCGCGGAGGTGCTGGTCGGCCGCGTCGTGGACTCCATCGAGGCCGGCACCGCCCGCGAGATCACCCTCACGGTCGAGCCGGGCCTGCCGGAGGTGTTCGCCGACCCCGACAAGCTCACGCAGGTCGTGACCAACCTCGTCGAGAACGCGGTCCGCCACGGCCAGGGTGGGGTGAGCGTCAGCCTGGCGTCCTCCGACAGCCTCGACGGCGTGCGCATCACCGTCGACGACCAGGGCGACGGCATCCCGGTCGAGCTCCGCCGGCGCGTCTTCACCAAGTTCTGGACCACCGGGGAGTCGGGAGGCAGCGGCCTCGGCATGTACATCGTCGGCGGTCTGGCCCGTGCCCACGGCGGCTGGGTCACGATCGACGACGCCCCCGGCGGCGGCGCCCGGGTGATGGTCGACTGGCCGCGCGAGGACCTGCGACCCGACTGAGGGCCCCACCTCCACACAACCTTCACGAGTCGCCCCCGTCTCCCGACCGTCCAGGATCCTAGGGTCGTGCCATGACATCCGGACCGGCGCCGCGGACCGCCCTCGTGGTCGAGGACGAGCCCGCCATCAACGAGGCGCTCGCGCAGCGGCTCCGCGCCGAGGGGTACGTCGTCGAGCAGGCCTTCGACGGGCCGTCCGCGGTCGAGCTAGCGGCCGCGGTGCGACCCGACGTCGTGCTGCTCGACGTGATGCTGCCCGGGTTCGACGGCCTCGAGGTGTGCCGACGCATCCAGGCCGCGCGACCGGTCCCCGTCCTGATGCTCACCGCTCGCGACGACGAGGCCGACGTGCTCGTCGGCCTCGGCGTGGGTGCCGACGACTACCTCACCAAGCCGTTCTCGATGCGCGAGGTCGTGGCCCGGGTCGCGGCCCTGCTCCGCCGGGTCGAGCGGGCGGCCGCGCTGGCCGATGAGCGCCCAGCGGCCATCGAGGTGGGCGGCCTGCGCATCGACCCGGGCACCCGGCGTACGAGCGTGGCAGGGGAGGCCGTGCACCTCACTCCGACCGAGTTCGACCTGCTCCTCTGCCTGGCCCGCACGCCGGGGCAGGTGCTGGGCCGCGAGCGGCTGCTGCGCGAGGTCTGGGACTGGGGCGACGCCTGGGCCAGCGCCAGCGCGACCCGTACGGTCGACAGCCACGTCAAGGCGTTGCGCAGCAAGGTGGGCGCCGCGCGGATCCGCACGGTCCACGGCGTCGGGTACGCCCTCGAGGACCTCTCATGAGCGCGTGGTTCGACACCGTCTCGAGCCTGAAGGTCAAGCTCGGGATCCTCGTCGCCGCCTCGGTGGTCACCGCCGTCCTGCTGTCCCTGCTCGGCTCGGCGGCACGGGTGCCCGCGCTCCTGGTGCTCCCGGTCAGCGTCGCGCTCGCGCTCGGCGTCACCCAGCTCCTCGCGGCCGGCATGGTGGCGCCGCTGCGACGCATGACCGAGGTGTCGCGCGCGATGGCGCGCGGCGACTACTCCGGACGCGTGCGCACCACGGCCACCGACGAGGTCGGCCAGCTCGCCGCCGCCTTCAACCGGATGGCCGAGGACCTCGCGACGGTCGACCGGGAGCGGCGCGACCTCATCGCCACGGTGTCGCACGAGCTCCGCACGCCCCTCACCGCGATGACCGCGCAGCTGGAGAACCTCGCCGACGGTGTGGTGCCGGCCGACCCCGGCCACCTGGGCGACGCGCTCGACGAGGCGCGCCGGCTGGGACGGCTGGTCGAGGACCTGCTCCAGCTCTCCCGGCTCGAGGCCGGCGTGGTCCACCTCGACCGCCAGGACGTCGCCCTGCGCGCCCTCGTCGAGGACTCCGTCGCCCAGGTCCTCGCCGCGGGTCGCCCCGGGACCATCACCCTCGACATCGCCGACGACCTCCTGGTGGGCGCCGACCCTGCACGCCTGCGCCAGCTCCTGGTCAACGTGCTCGACAACGCCGCGCGGCACGCCCCGGCCGAGACCTCGGTCCGGGTCACGGGCGGTGCCGGCACGGGCGACGGGGCCGGCCCCGGTGCCGGCGCGGGATCCTGGTGGCTCGAGGTGGTCGACGAGGGCGGGGGAGTGGCCCCCGAGGACCGCGAGCGGGTCTTCGACCGCTTCGGCACCGACGGCGCCGGCGGCACCGGGCTCGGGCTGGCCGTGGCTCGCTGGGTGGCGCAGCTCCACGGCGGGACCCTCCGCTTCCTCGACCCCGCGACCGGGTCCGGTGCGCGGCTCCGTCTCGATGTGCCCGCGACGACGCCGCCCGCCAGCCCTTCGTCGCCCACCCGGGAGCCCGCCATGACCGCGCCAGCATCCGCCCTGCAGCCAGCCGAGCGGTCCGTCGAGCCGCCCGCCCGCCCGGCGGCGCAGTCGCAGGCGACGACGGCACCCGTACGCCAGCAGCCCGGTCTCGACGGACTGTTCGGCCGGTTCTGGCCCGAGAACGGAGCACCGTCAGGGTTGCGGACCGTCGTCGCCGCAGCGGCGGCCGGGCTGTTCGCGGGCTTCGCCCTCTCGTTCAACGCGGTCGGCATCACGTGGACCCTCGTCGCCATCGGGTGCGGCGTCGCCGCCCTGCTCACCGCGCGCGGCCGGCGCGACCCCTGGACCCTGGCCTGTGCAGGCCTGGCGCTGCTGCTGGTGCTGCCGATGACCCTGCTCGACGCGTGGTGGGTCCAGATGCTCGGTCTCCTCGCGGCCACCGCGGTCTTCCTCAGCGGTGTCACCGGGGCGCGGACCCTGGCGGGCATCCTGCTCACCGGCATCTCCTGGCCGCTGGCCTCGCTGCGCGGGCTCCCGTGGTTCGCGCGGTCGTTGCGCCTGGCGGGCACCGGGTCGCGGACGCCCGCGGTCGTACGGACGACCGCCTGGTCGCTGCTGGGCCTCGGGGTCTTCGGCACGATCTTCGCCAGCGCCAACCCGGTGTTCGGGTCGTGGGTCGACCAGCTGGTCCCGAACCTCACGTTCAACGACCTCGTCGGGCGGGCCTTCCTCGCCTGCTTCGTGTTCGCCGCGACGCTCGGCGCCGCCTACCTCGCCCTCAACCCCGCCGACGTCGAGGTCCTGGGCGGTCGCCGTCCCCCCGCCCTCGCCAACCGCTTCGAGTGGCTCGTGCCCGTGCTCGTCGTCGACGCGGTGTTCGTCGCCTTCATCGCCGCGCAGGCCCGGGCACTCGTCGGGGGCGAGGACTACATCCAGGCCACCACCGGCCTGACCTACGCCGACTTCGTCCACCAGGGGTTCGGGCAGCTGACGCTCGCCACGGCGCTGACCGTCCTCGTCGTCTGGGTCGCCTCGCGCCGCGCCGGCAGCACCCCGGAGGACCGTCGCTGGCTGTACGGCTCCCTCGGCGTCCTCTGCGCGCTCACGCTGCTCGTCGTCGCCTCGGCGCTGCGCGGGATGGCGGTCTACCAGGACGCGTACGGCTTCACCACCCTGCGGCTGTTCGTCGACGTCTTCGAGGGCTGGCTCGGGTTCGTGGTCCTCTCCATCATGGCCGCCGGGGCTGCCGGGCTGGGCCGGTGGCTCCCGCGGATCGCGCTGGTCTCCGGCGCGGTCGCGCTCATCGGGCTCGCCGCGATCAACCCCGACGCGTGGGTCGCCGGGCGCAACCTCGACCGCTACGACGCGACGTCCGAGCTCGACGTGCGCTACCTCCAGACCCTCTCGGCCGACGCAGCGCCCGTCATCGCCGAGCGGCTGCCGCGCGACGTCGCGCGCTGCGTGCTCCAGGACCTGCCCTCCGGCTCGCTGCGTCCGGAGGCCCTCGACGACCCGAGGGCGTGGAACCTCGCCCGCTCGCGCGGCGAGGAGGCGCTCGCAGACGTCGACCTCGACGGCAGGCCACGGCCGTCCGCCGAGGAATGCGCTGGCGTCTGGACCGCGTTCGACGAGTAGCATGGCGTCCGTGGACACGAGCCTGCGATTTCTCCGCCCCGGACCTGGTCCGTCGGGCAGCTGACGTCACCGGGTCCGGGGAGTCCCCGTCCGACCCGACGCCCGTCCACTCCTAGACTTCGCTGCGACCTGCTGTCGCTGCGCGAGAGAGAGCCATGTCCGGCCCCAACACCGACTACGACCCTGTCGAAGTGACCCCGCTCAAGGCCGACCAGGTCGAGGCGATGCGCGAGGCGGCCCTGGCCGCGATCGCCGGCGCCGGCGACCTCGACGCCCTCAAGCAGGTCCGCCTCGACCACGCCGGGGACCGTTCCCCCATCGCGCTCGCCAACCGCGAGATCGGAGCGCTGCCGCCGCAGGCGCGCAAGGAGGCCGGCCAGCGCGTCGGCCGGGCCCGCGCGGCCATCAACCAGGCCCTGGCGGCGCGGCAGGCCGTGCTCGAGGCCGAGCACGAGGAGCGGATGCTCGCCGAGGAGACCGTCGACGTCTCCCTGCCCACCACGCGGCGCCGGCGCGGCGGACGCCACCCGCTGACCATGCAGTCGGAGCTCATCGCCGACCTCTTCGTCGCCATGGGCTACGAGGTGGCAGAAGGCCCCGTCGTCGAGGCGGAGTGGCTCAACTTCGACGCCCTCAACCTCGGCCCGGACCACCCCGCGCGCACCATGCAGGACACGTTCTGGACCGAGCCCGCCGACGACCACGTCGTGCTGCGCACCCAGACCTCCCCGGTGCAGGCGCGCACCATGCTGACCCGCACGCCCCCGATCTACGTCGTGTGCCCGGGCCGCGTGTTCCGCACCGACGAGTACGACGCGACCCACTCGCCGATGTTCCACCAGGTCGAGGGCCTCGTGGTCGACGAGGGCATCACGATGGCGCACCTCAAGGGCACGCTCGACCACTTCGCCTCCCAGCTCTTCGGTGACGGCATCACCACCCGCTTCCGTCCGTCCTACTTCCCCTTCACCGAGCCGTCCGCCGAGGTCGACGTCAGGTGCTTCGTGTGCCGGGGCGGGGAGGGCGTGGCCGAGTGCCGCACCTGCCGCGGGGAGGGCTGGATCGAGTGGGGCGGCTGCGGAGTGGTCAACCCGCGGGTGCTCGTCGCCTGCGGCGTGGACCCGGAGGTCTACAGCGGCTTCGCGTTCGGCATGGGCATCGACCGCTCGTTCATGTTCCGCCACGACCTCGAGGACCTGCGCCCGCTCTTCGAGGGCGACGTCCGGTTCAGCAGCGCGTTCGGCACCGAGATCTGAGAGGGGAGAACTGACATGAAGGCATCCCTGTCCTGGATCCTGGACCACGTCGACGTGCCTGCCGGCACCACCACCGAGGAGATCACCGACCGGCTGACCCTCACCGGCCTCAAGCTCGAGGCGATCGAGAGCCCCGGCCGCGAGATCACCGGTCCCCTCGTCATCGGCCGCGTGCTCACCATGGAGCCCGAGCCGCAGAAGAACGGCAAGACCATCAACTGGTGCACCGTCGACGTCGGTGACGCCAACGGCACCGGTGAGCCGCAGGGGATCGTCTGCGGCGCGCACAACTTCGAGCCGGGCGACCTGGTCGCCACCGTCCTGCCCGGCGGCGTGCTGCCGGGCAGCCATGGATCGGGCGCCGTCGAGATCAGCGCCCGCAAGACCTACGGGCACCTGTCGGCGGGCATGATCTGCTCGGCCCGCGAGCTCGGCCTCGGCGACGACCACGACGGCATCATCGTGCTCCCCGCCGACGCCGGGGAGCCCGGCCAGGACGTACGCCCGGTGCTGGGGCTCGACGAGGAGACGATCGAGCTCGAGGTCAACCCCGACCGCGCGTACGCCCTCTCGATCCGCGGCATCGCCCGCGAGGTGCTCGTCTCGGTGGAGGGCGCGACCGGCTTCCGCGACCCGGCGATCCGGGACACCCCGGCGGCCAACGACCACGGCCACCCGGTCGTCGTCGAGGACGCCGTGGGCTGCCCCGTCTTCGTCGCCCGCATGGTGACCGGGTTCGACCCCGCCGCTCCGACGCCGGACTTCATGGTCCGGCGGATCACCGCCGCGGGCATGCGGCCGATCTCGCTGGCCGTCGACGTCACCAACTACGTGATGCTCGAGACCGGCCGGCCGATCCACGGCTACGACGCCGACAAGGTGCAGGGCGCCCTCGGCGTGCGCCGGGCCCGCGAGGGGGAGACGCTGACCACGCTCGACGGCACGAAGCGCCCGCTCGACCCGGCCGACCTCGTCGTCACCGACGACTCCGGGATCATCGGTCTCGGCGGGGTGATGGGCGGTGAGACGACCGAGATGTCCGACACCACGACGTCGATCCTCGTCGAGGCCGCGCACTGGGACGCCGTCTCGATGTTCCGCACGGGACGCCGGCACAAGATCACCTCCGAGGCGGGCAAGCGCAACGAGCGCGGCGTCGACCCGACCATCTGCGAGGCCGCGGCCGACCGCGTCGTCGAGCTGCTCGTCCAGCACGGCGGTGGCCAGGCCCACCCCGGTGTGACGGTCGTCGGCACGCCACCGGCGATGCCCGTCGTCGAGGTCGCGGGCGACCTCGCTGCCCGGGTGTCCGGCATGCCGATCACCGAGGAGCAGAGCGTCGAGTGCCTGCGCGCCGTCGGCTGCGAGGTGTCCAGTGCCGGGGGAGGCACGCTGTCGGTCACCCCGCCGCCGTGGCGCCCCGACCTCACCGACGCCCAGGACTTCTCCGAGGAGGTCGTCCGCCTGGTCGGCTACGACCAGGTGCCGTCCGTCCTGCCGACCCCGCCGTCGGGCAGGGGCCTGACCCGACCGCAGCAGCTGCGCCGCCGGATCGGCCGCACGCTCGCCGGCGAGGGCTTCGTCGAGGTCGTCAGCTTCCCGTTCGTCGGCGAGGCCGACCTCGACGCCCTCGGCCTCACCGCCGAGGACCCACGTCGCGACCTGCTGGAGCTGTCGAACCCGCTCAACGCCGAGGCCGGGTTCATGACCACCACGCTGCTGCCGGGCGTGCTGCGCGCCGCCGGCAAGAACGTCGGGCACGGCATCACCGACGTGGCGATCTTCGAGACCGCCACCGTCACGCTCCCGCGCCACGCCGGCCCGGCGGCGATCCTGCCCGTGGACCGTCGTCCGACCGACGAGGAGTTCGCAGCCCTCGACGCCGCGCTCCCGGCTCAGCCGCTCCACCTGGCCCTCGTGGCCACGGGCGACGCGGTCTCCGGCGGCTGGTGGGGCGAGGGGCGTCCGGTCTCCTGGGCCGACGCCGTCGACGCCGTACGCGCCGTGGCCGACGCGCTCGGCCTCGAGGTGGCTGCCTCGGCGGTGGAGCTCGCGCCGTGGCACCCGGGTCGCTGCGCCGAGCTCTCGGTCGCCGGGGAGGTCATCGGCCACGCCGGCGAGGTGCACCCCGCCGTCTGCCAGGCCTTCGGGCTGCCCAAGCGGACGGTCGCGGCCGAGGTCGACCTCGACCTGCTCATGGCGCGTGCGGTGCACCTCCGGAAGGCGCCGAGCTTCTCCTCCTACCCCGTCGCCAAGGAGGACGTGGCCCTCGTCGTCGACTCGTCCGTCCCGGCCGCCGCCGTCGAGGCAGCGCTGCGCGAGGGCGCGGGAGAGCTGCTGGAGTCGATCCGGCTCTTCGACGTCTACACCGGCGACCAGGTCGGCGCCGGCAAGAAGTCGCTCGCCTACGCCTTGCGCTTCCGCGCGCCCGACCGGACGCTCAAGGAAGGTGAGGCAGCAGCCGCACGCGACGCCGCCGTCGCCCTCGCCGCCGAGCGCACCGGCGCCGTCCAGCGCACCTGACCACCCCGGCAGGACGTCCACCGGCCCGTGAGTCGAGACTCGCGGGCCAGTGCACGTCCAGGCCCGTCAGTCGATCGGCGACGCCACGATCGCGGTGAAGCGTTCGAGCACGCCCCGGTCCCCGGCGACCGCGATGTCGGCGTCGCCGCCCCGGTTCCACAGCCACAGGTCCAGGGCCGCGGCCGGCCCGTCGACGACGACGTCCGGCTCGGCGCCGTCAGCCGGCGCATCCACGACGTGGAAGTCCTCCTCGTCGGCGTACGTCGTCCCGCTCTCGGGGCTGGTGCCGGAGAACGTGCCGAAGCGGAGCCAGAACTCCTCGCCGGTGTCGGTCACGTCCACCCGCACCAGCCCTTCACCGGGCTCCCAGCTGCCCCACGGCGGCATCCCGCCGTACATCACGTCGAGGCACTCGTGCACGCCGTCGGACGCGAGCCGGGGATCGATCTCGCTCGGCAGCCCCGCTGCCTGCTCGGCATCCACCCGGTGCACCAGTGCCTCGTGCGCCTGACGACGCAGGACGAAGCCCACGGTGTGGTCGTCGGACCAGTTCCAGGCCTCGTCGCGCGGGTCGGCCCCCGCGAGCACCTCGGCGAGGTCGCGCGACCACCCGTCGTACGCCGCCAGCAGGTCGTCGTACGCCGCCGGGCGCTCCGGCTCGACCTCCTCCGGCCGCGCGGGTCGCACGGACAGGACCTCCGCCCACCACCGCTGGACGGTGGCCAGGTGCCAGAGCAGGTCGGCGGCGTCCCAGTCCGGGCACGCCGGCACGCGGGCGGCGGGTTCGCACTCGGCGAGCACCGTGCGGAACAGTGCGGACTCACGGACGAGGTGGTCCAGGTAGACGTCGGGGGACAGGCGGGTGTGGAGTGGGCTCACCCGGGCACCGTACGGTGAGCGACCTGCGGCCCGCCCCTGCATTTCGGACGTCGCCGGACCCCGGTGCAGCAATCCATGCAGAGCAATGTATAGTCATGCACATGACCGCATCAGTCGCCGTTGCCGGAGCCAGTGGGTACGCCGGGGGCGAGGTCCTGCGCCTCCTCCTGGGCCACGGCGGCGTCGAGATCGGCACCCTCACCGCGGGCTCCAACGCCGGTGAGCGCCTCGGAGCGCTCCAGCCACACCTGCTCCCGCTCGCGGACCGCGTGCTGGCGGACACCACGGTCGAGACGCTGGCGGGCCACGACGTCGTGTTCCTCGGCCTGCCCCACGGCCAGTCCGCGGCGATCGCGCAGGCGATCGGCGACGACACCGTCGTCATCGACTGCGGCGCCGACTTCCGCCTCGACGACCCGGGGGAGTGGCAGGCGTTCTACGGCGGCGAGCACGCCGGCTCGTGGCCCTACGGCCTGCCCGAGCTGCCCGGCCAGCGCGAGCTGCTCCGCGGCGCGCGCCGCATCGCCGTCCCCGGCTGCTACCCGACCGTCTCCACGCTCGCGATCGCCCCGGCCGTCGCGGCAGGGCTGGTCGAGCCCGACGTCACCGTCGTCGCCGCCTCCGGCACCAGCGGGGCCGGGAAGGCCGCCAAGCCGCACCTGCTCGGCAGCGAGGTGATGGGCAACGCCAGCGCCTACGGCGTGGGCGGCACCCACCGGCACACGCCCGAGATCGTCCAGAACCTCAGCGGCGTCGCGGGCAGCCCCGTGAAGGTCGGCTTCACCCCGCTCCTCGTCCCGATGTCCCGCGGCATCCTCGCGACCGTCCAGGCGCCGCTGCTCGACGGTGTCGCCGCAGCGCAGGTGCGCGACGCCTACACCACCGCGTACGACTCCGAGCCGTTCGTCCACCTGCTCCCCGACGGCCAGTGGCCGCAGACCCAGTCGGTGCTCGGGTCCAACGCCGTCCAGGTGCAGGTCACCGTCGACGAGCGCGTACGACGACTGGTGGCGGTGGCCGTGGTCGACAACCTGGCCAAGGGCACCGCCGGTGCTGCCGTCCAGTGCATGAACCTCGCCCTGGGCCTCGACGAGGCCACCGGGCTCTCCACGATCGGACTCGCCCCATGAGTGTCACCACCCCGAAGGGCTTCACCGCCGCCGGCGTCGCGGCCGGACTCAAGTCCACCGGCGCCAAGGACCTGGCGCTCGTCGCCAACCAGGGTCCCGCCTTCGACTCCGCCACCGTCTTCACCGCGAACCGCTGCAAGGCCAACCCCGTGCTCTGGAGCCAAGAGGTCGTCAAGGACGGCGTCGTGCGCGCGGTCGTCCTCAACTCCGGCGGTGCCAACTGCTACACCGGCCCGGAGGGCTTCCGGACGACCCACGCCGTGGCCGAGAAGGTCGCCGAGGGGCTCGGCATCGGCGCGATCGACGTGGTCGTCTGCTCGACCGGGCTGATCGGCCTCGCCAACGACCGCGACGACCTGCTCGCCGGCGTGGACGCGGCCACCGCTGCGCTCTCCTCCGACGGCGGCGTGAGCGCGGCCGAGGCGATCATGACCACCGACTCGGTCAGCAAGAACACGGTCGTCGAGGGCGCCGGCTGGTCGATCGGCGGCATGGCCAAGGGTGCCGGGATGCTCGCCCCACAGCTGGCCACCATGCTGGTCGTCCTCACCACCGACGCGGTCGTGCCTGCCGCCGAGCTCGACGCCGCGCTGCGCGCTGCCACCCGGGTGAGCTTCGACCGGCTCGACTCCGACGGCTGCATGTCCACCAACGACACCGTCACCGTCATGGCCAGCGGCGCCAGCGGGATCACGCCGACGCCCGAGGACTTCACCGCCGCGCTCACGCAGGCCTGCACCGACCTCGCCATGCAGCTGCTCAAGGACGCCGAGGGCGCCGACCACGAGATCGCCATCACCACGCTGCACGCGGCGTCGGAGGACGAGGCCGTCGAGGTCAGCCGGAGCGTCGCGCGCAGCAACCTCTTCAAGGCCGCGATCTTCGGCAACGACCCCAACTGGGGCCGCGTCCTCGCCTCCATCGGCACCACCCAGGCGCAGTTCGACCCCGCCGACCTCGATGTCGCGATGAACGGCGTGTGGGTCTGCAAGCAGTCCACGCCCGCAGAGGACCCGGCCTCCGTCGACCTGACCGGCCGCGAGGTCAGCGTCACCATCGACCTCAAGTCCGGCGACGCGCGAGCCACCGTCTGGACCAACGACCTCACCCACGCCTACGTCCACGAGAACAGCGCCTACAGCTCATGACGGATCCAGTGACCAACCAGAACCCGCGCCGCCCCGACCCCGCCAAGGCCCGTACGCTCGCCGCGGCGCTGCCGTGGCTCAAGCGCTACCACGGCCAGACGATCGTGGTGAAGTACGGCGGCAACGCCATGACCGACGACGCCCTCAAGGTCGCGTTCGCCGAGGACATCGCCTTCCTCCGCTTCGCCGGCTTCAAGCCCGTCGTGGTCCACGGCGGCGGCCCCCAGATCTCCCGCATGCTCGACAAGCTCGGCATCGAGTCGGAGTTCCGCGGCGGCCTGCGCGTCACCACCCCCGAGGCGATGGACGTCGTCCGGATGGTGCTCGTCGGCCAGGTGCAGCGCGAGCTCGTCGGGCTGGTCAACCAGCACGGCGCCCTCGCCGTCGGGCTCTCCGGGGAGGACGCCGGCCTCTTCACGGCCGAGGCGACCAACACCGTCGTCGACGGCGAGGAGGTCGACCTCGGCCTCGTCGGCGAGGTCGCGAAGGTCCGCCCCGAGGCGGTCCTCGACCTCATCGAGGCCGGTCGGGTGCCCGTCGTGAGCTCGGTGGCTCCCGACGTCGACGGCGTGGTCCACAACGTCAACGCCGACACCGCTGCCGCCGCCCTCGCCGTCGCGCTCGGCGCGGAGAAGCTCCTCGTCCTCACCGACGTCGAGGGCCTCTACCGCGACTACGGCAACTCCGACGACCTGATCCAGGAGATCAGCCCCGAGGCCCTCGGCGAGATCCTGCCGACCCTCGACGCGGGCATGGTCCCCAAGATGCGTGCCTGCTACGAGGCAGTCACCGGGGGAGTGCCGCGCGCGACCGTCGTCGACGGCCGCGAGCCGCACGCGGTGCTGCTCGAGATCTTCACCGACGAGGGCGTCGGCACCCAGGTGCTTCCCGGCGCCGCGACGAAGCTGCGCAAGCCCTACGGGAGCGAGGAGCCCTCATGAAGACACCCCACGACGTTCTCGACCTCCTCCGCTTCGCTCCTCCGTTCGACAACGCCGCAGGGACCCCGTCATGAGCGAGTCACTCCAGGACCGCTACGCCGGTGCGGTGATGAACACCTTCGGTCCTCCGGTCCTCGCCCTCGTGCGCGGCGCGGGCGCGCACGTGTGGGACGCCGACGGCAAGGAGTACGTCGACCTGCTCGGCGGCATCGCGGTGAACGTCCTCGGCCATGCGCATCCCGCGCTGGTCGAGGCCGTGAGCAGCCAGCTGTCGACCCTGGGCCACGTGTCCAACTTCTTCGCCACCGAGCCGCAGGTCGCCCTCGCCGAGGAGCTCGTCGGTCTGCTGGGCTGGGACTCGTCGGCGCGCGTCTTCTTCAGCAACTCCGGCGCCGAGGCCAACGAGGCCGCGCTCAAGCTCACCCGGCGCACCGGTCGGACCCGCCTCGTCGCCGCGGAGGGCTCCTTCCACGGCCGCACCATGGGTGCGCTCGCGCTGACGTCCAAGGCCGCCTACCGCGAGCCGTTCGAGCCGCTGCCCGGCGACGTCACCTTCGTGCCGTACGACGACGTCGATGCGCTCGAGGCCGCCGTCGACGACACCGTCGCCGCCGTGGTGCTCGAGCCGATCCAGGGTGAGGCCGGTGTCGTCGTGCCCTCCGCCGACTACCTCGCCGCGGCGCAGCGGATCGCCCACGAGCACGGCGCGCTCCTGTGGCTCGACGAGGTGCAGAGCGGCATCGCACGGACCGGTGCGTGGTTCGCCCACCACCTCGTCGAGGGCGTGCGCCCCGACGTCGTCACGCTCGCCAAGGGTCTCGGCGGCGGCATCCCGATCGGTGCCACCGTCGCGCACGGTGCGGCGGCCTCGCTGCTCCAGCCCGGCAACCACGGCACCACGTTCGGCGGCAACCCGGTCGCCGCCGCCGCGGGTCGCGCGGTGATCGAGACGGTCGCGGCCGACGGCCTGCTCGAGGCAGCGGTCGAGCGGGGCGCGCAGCTCGAGGCGCTGCTGCGCAAGCAGGCGGGCGTGGTCGAGGTGACCGGCGTCGGCCTCATGCGCGGCGCCGAGCTCGACGGCCCGTACGCCACCCACGCCGTCGCCTCGGCGCGCGCGGCCGGATTCATCCTCAACGCGACGGGTCCGACCCGGCTGCGCTTCGTACCGCCCTTGGTCATCACCGCCGCCGACCTCGACGCCCTCGACGCGGCCCTGCCCGCGATCCTCGACGCCGCGCGAGCGGCGCTCTCCGGCCAGGAGGCCACCTGATGACGCCCACCACGCGCCACCTGCTCCGCGACGACGACCTCTCGCCGTCGGAGCTGCTCGAGGTCCTCGACCTGGCCGACCGCATGAAGGCCGAGCCGTTCGACCACAAGCCCCTGGCCGGCCCGCACACGGTCGCGCTCGTCTTCGACCGCCCGACGCTGCGCACGCAGGTGTCGTTCGCCGCCGGCATCGCCGAGCTCGGGGGCAACCCGATGACGGTCGACGGCGGGCTCGCCGCGATGGGGTCCCGGGAGGGCGTCGAGGACGTCGCCCGGATCCTCGGCCGGCAGGCCGCCGCGATCGTGTGGCGCACCGCCCACCAGGCCGACGTGGTGACCATGGCGGCCTACTCCGGCGTGCCGGTCCTCAACGCGCTGACCGACGAGTTCCACCCCTGCCAGCTCCTCGCCGACCTCCAGACGGTCCGCGAGCACAAGGGCCGGCTCGCCGGCGTGCGGGCCGCGTTCGTCGGCGACGGCGCGTGCAACATGGGCAACTCGTGGGTGCTCGCGGGTGCCAACGCCGGCCTGCACGTGGTGGTCGGCGCGCCGGACGGCTTCACCCCCGACGCGCACGTCGTCGCCCGGGCGCGTGAGATCGCCCAGGGCACGGGCGGGTCGGTCGAGCTGGTCACCGACCCGGTCGAGGCGGTCACGGGCGCCGACGTCGTCATCACGGACTCCTGGGTGAGCATGGGCCGCGAGGAGGAGGCGCAGGAGCGGCTGCGCGTCTTCCCGCCCTACGGCATCACCGAGGAGCTCCTCGCGCACGCTGCCGCGGACGCGATCGTCATGCACTGCCTGCCCGCCTACCGGGGCAAGGAGATCTCCGAGGAGGTCATCGAGGGGCCGCACTCGGTCGTGTGGGACGAGGCGGAGAACCGCCGCCACGCCCAGAAGGCGGTGCTGACCTGGCTGCTGGAGCGGTCATCATGAGCGCCGTGTCACCTCTGACCAAGAGCGCCCGGCACCAGCGGATCATCGACATCGTCACCTCCCACCCGGTGCGCTCGCAGACCGAGCTCGCCGACCTGCTCGGCGACCACGGGGTCCGCGTCACCCAGGCCACGCTCAGTCGCGACCTGGTCGAGCTCGACGCGGTCAAGGTGCGCAGCGTCGACGGCGTCCTCGTGTACGCCGTGCCGGGCGAGGGCGGTGACCGGTCCGTGTCCGCGCCCCGCGAGACGGCCGCCGGCCGCGACCGGCTCGCCCGGCTCTGCGGCGAGCTCCTGGTCAGCGCGGAGGCCAGCGCCAACCTCGTCGTGCTCCGCACCCCGCCGGGCGCCGCACAGTTCCTGGCCAGCGCCTTCGACAAGGCCGACCTCGGCGACATCCTCGGCACGATCGCCGGCGACGACACCGTCCTGGTCATCGGTCGCGACCCGCTCGGCGGCGACGCCCTCGCCCAGCGGTTCCTCGACCTGGCCAACGCCCACCACACCACCCCAGCAAAGGACTCCCAGTGAGCAAGGTCCTCACCTCCCTCCCGGTCGGCGAGCGCGTCGGCATCGCGTTCTCCGGAGGCCTCGACACCTCCGTGGCGGTCGCCTGGATGCGTGCCAGGGGAGCGGTGCCCTGCACCTACACCGCCGACATCGGCCAGTACGACGAGCCCGACATCTCGGGAGTGCCGTCGCGCGCCATGCAGTACGGCGCGGAGCTCGCCCGGGCGGTCGACTGCAAGACCCAGCTCGTCGAGGAGGGCCTGGCCGCCCTCGCCTGCGGCGCCTTCCACATCCGCTCGGGCGGCCGCGTCTACTTCAACACCACGCCGCTCGGCCGTGCGGTCACGGGCACGATGCTGGTGCGGGCCATGCACGACGACGACGTCAACATCTGGGGCGACGGGTCGACGTTCAAGGGCAACGACATCGAGCGGTTCTACCGCTACGGCCTGCTCGCCAACCCCGACCTGCGGATCTACAAGCCCTGGCTCGACGCCGACTTCGTCACCGAGCTCGGCGGTCGCCACGAGATGAGCGCCTGGCTCACCGAGCGCGACCTGCCCTACCGCGACAGCCAGGAGAAGGCGTACTCGACCGACGCCAACATCTGGGGCGCCACCCACGAGGCCAAGACCCTCGAGCACCTCGACGTCTCCCTCGAGACCGTCGAGCCCATCATGGGCGTGAAGTTCTGGGACCCCTCGGTCGCGATCGAGGCCGAGGACGTCACGATCCGCTTCGACCAGGGCCGTCCGGTCGCCATCAACGGCACGACCTACAGCGACCCGGTCGCGCTCGTCCACGAGGCCAACACCATCGGCGGCCGCCACGGCCTCGGCATGTCCGACCAGATCGAGAACCGCATCATCGAGGCCAAGTCCCGCGGCATCTACGAGGCCCCCGCGATGGCGCTGCTCTTCATCGCCTACGAGCGGCTGGTCAACGCCATCCACAACGAGGACACCGTCGCGCAGTACCACAACGAGGGCCGCAAGCTCGGCCGGCTGCTCTACGAGGGCCGCTGGCTCGACCCGCAGGCGCTGATGATCCGCGAGTCCGTCCAACGCTGGATCGCCTCGCTCGTCACCGGCGAGGTCACCCTCCGCCTGCGGCGCGGCGAGGACTACACGGTCCTGCGCACCGACGGCCCCTCGTTCAGCTACCACCCCGACAAGCTGTCCATGGAGCGCACCGAGAACGCCGCCTTCGGCCCCACCGACCGCATCGGCCAGCTGACCATGCGCAACCTCGACATCGCCGACTCGCGCGCCAAGCTCGAGCTGTACGCCGCCCAGCCACTCGACCAGGGCCAGGTGCTCGTGGAGAACGGCACGCTCTTCGGTGAGATCGAGTCCGGGGGCTACGACCGGATCACCGACAACCCCGCCGCCGACGCATCGGCCGACGAGAGCGCGCTCGAGAGCGCCGCGATGGAGTTCGGGACCGACTGATGGGTGACACACCGACGGGCGCAGGCACGACCAACGAGGGGTCGCTGTGGGGTGGACGGTTCGCGAGCGGCCCGTCCCCGGAGCTCCAGGCGCTGTCGCGGTCGACGCACTTCGACTGGCAGCTCACGCCGTACGACCTCGCGGGCTCGCGCGCCCACGCCAACGCGCTGCACCGCGCCGGGCTCCTCACCGACGCCGACCACGCCGAGCTCCTCCGCGGGCTCGCCGCACTGGGGGAGCGGTACGCCTCCGGAGACCTCCGACCGGCCGACAGCGACGAGGACGTGCACGGCGCGCTCGAGCGGCTGCTCCTCGAGGAGGTCGGCCCCGAGGTCGGCGGCCGGCTGCGCGCCGGACGCTCGCGCAACGACCAGGTCGCGACCTTGTTCCGGGCGTACCTCCGCGACCACGCCCGCACCATCTCCGGGCTGCTGCTCGACCTCGTCGACGTGCTCGCCGGCCAGGCCGCCGACCACCTCGAGGTCGTGATGCCGGGACGCACGCACCTGCAGCACGCCCAGCCGGTGCTGCTGTCCCACCACCTGCTCGCGCACGCGTGGCCGCTCGTGCGCGACGTCGAGCGGCTGCGAGACTGGGACGCCCGCGTGGCCGG
Organism: Nocardioides eburneiflavus; assembly: GCF_004785795.1. Lineage (NCBI taxonomy): Bacteria > Bacillati > Actinomycetota > Actinomycetes > Propionibacteriales > Nocardioidaceae > Nocardioides > Nocardioides eburneiflavus. The sequence continues at coordinate 4,109,044 of NZ_SRRO01000001.1, read as the reverse complement.
CGACTCCCCGTACGGCTCCGGCGCGCTCGCCGGCCAGACCCTGGGCCTCGACCCCGAGGCCGTCGCCGCCGAGCTCGGGTTCACGGGATCCTCCGCGAACTCCATCGACGGCACTGCCGCGCGCGACTTCGCTGCCGAGTTCGCCTTCGTCACCGCCCAGGTAGGCGTCGACCTCTCCCGGCTCGCCGAGGAGGTCATCCTCTGGACCACCCGCGAGTTCGACTTCGCGACGCTCCACGACTCGTGGTCGACCGGCTCGAGCATCATGCCGCAGAAGAAGAACCCCGACATCGCCGAGCTCGCCCGCGGCAAGTCCGGCCGGCTCATCGGCAACCTGTCGGGCCTGATGGCCACCCTCAAGGGCCTGCCGCTCGCCTACAACCGAGACCTGCAGGAGGACAAGGAGCCGGTCTTCGACTCCGTCCAGACCCTCGAGGTGCTGCTGCCAGCGGTCACCGGGATGATCGCCACCCTCACCTTCAACGGCCCGCGGATGGCAGAGCTCGCCCCCCAGGGCTTCTCGCTCGCCACCGACGTGGCCGAGTGGCTGGTGCGGGAAGGAGTGCCGTTCCGCGACGCGCACGAGCTCGCGGGTGCCTGCGTACGCCGCTGCGAGGAGCTCGGCTGCGACCTGCCCGACCTGACCGACGACCAGCTGGCCGCGATCTCGCCCGCCCTCACCCCCGAGGTCAGGTCGGTGCTCACCGTGGCCGGCTCGGTGTCGTCGCGCGCCGGTCGCGGCGGCACGGCCCCTGTACGGGTGCGCGAGCAGCTCGACGAGCTGCGGACCAGCAGCGCCGGTCACCGTGGTCGACTGGGCTGAGGGCGACCCGCTCGAGGTCGCTCCCCGGCTGCTCGGCGCCGTCCTCACCCATGGGGACGTGTCCGTACGCCTCACCGAGGTGGAGGCCTACGCCGGTCCTGCCGACCCCGGGTCCCACGCCTACCGCGGCCGTACGCCTCGCAACGCGGTGATGTTCGGACCGCCGGGCCGCCTGTACGTCTACTTCGTCTACGGCATGCACCACTGCGCCAACCTCGTCACGGGTCCCGACGGGGACCCGGGAGCGGTGCTGCTCCGCGCGGGCGAGGTGGTGGGTGGGATCGATCGCGCCCGGTCCCGCCGCCCGGGGTCCTCGGACCGCGATCTCGCTCGCGGACCCGCCCGTCTGTGCCGCGCACTCGGCATCGACCTGGCCGCCAACGGGGTAGTTCCGCACCTCGAACCGGGGGAGAGGGTGGTCCAGATCAGTCGCGGGCCACGCGTCGGACTGCGCCGCGCCGCCGACCTGCCGTGGCGCTTCTGGGCGACGGACGACCCCACCGTCAGCGCCTACCGGCCGGCGGCGCCTCGCCCCGCAGGCCGTTGACCTGCGGTTTTGCGTGGAGGCGACCCCCGGTTTGGCATGTCGGGAGGACGTCGTCTAATGTTTCACCTGTCGCCGCAAGCGGCGCCGCCTCCTGGCCAGAAGGTCAGATGAAGCGGAAACCAGCTGCGACCACCGAAGCACGAAGTCCCGCCGAGTTTGACGCGGGATGGAGCGCCCGGTAAGTTTCTGCAGGTTGCCCCGCGACCGGACCAGCCCAGCTGGCGAGGATCGGGTGCGTCTGATTCTTGAGAACTCAACAGTGTGTTTGATTAGTCGACGAATTAGTTTGTTATGCCCCGTTGGCACTGGCTTTGGTTGGTGTCGCGGTTTCTTTGACAATGATTCTGGCTGATGCCCTGGGCTCTTTTGGGTTTGGGGTGTCTTTCGCTAGTTTTGTTCAGTCGGGGGATGTGGCTCTTATTGATAGTCGCTGCCTGGCCCTGTGGGTTGGGTGGTGGTGTTTTTCGATGGAGAGTTTGATCCTGGCTCAGGACGAACGCTGGCGGCGTGCTTAACACATGCAAGTCGAGCGGAAAGGCCACTTCGGTGGTACTCGAGCGGCGAACGGGTGAGTAACACGTGAGTAATCTGCCCTTGGCTTTGGGATAGCCACCGGAAACGGTGATTAATACCGGATACGACCACTTCTCGCATGGGATGGTGGTGGAAAGTTTTTCGGCCAGGGATGTGCTCGCGGCCTATCAGCTTGATGGTGAGGTAATGGCTCACCATGGCTTCGACGGGTAGCCGGCCTGAGAGGGTGACCGGTCACACTGGGACTGAGACACGGCCCAGACTCCTACGGGAGGCAGCAGTGGGGAATATTGGACAATGGGCGGAAGCCTGATCCAGCAACGCCGCGTGAGGGATGACGGCCTTCGGGTTGTAAACCTCTTTCACCCATGACGAAGCGCAAGTGACGGTAGTGGGAGAAGAAGCACCGGCCAACTACGTGCCAGCAGCCGCGGTAATACGTAGGGTGCGAGCGTTGTCCGGAATTATTGGGCGTAAAGGGCTCGTAGGCGGTTTGTCGCGTCGGGAGTGAAAACGCCGTGCTTAACACGGCGCTTGCTTTCGATACGGGCAGACTAGAGGTATTCAGGGGAGAACGGAATTCCTGGTGTAGCGGTGAAATGCGCAGATATCAGGAGGAACACCGGTGGCGAAGGCGGTTCTCTGGGAATGACCTGACGCTGAGGAGCGAAAGTGTGGGGAGCGAACAGGATTAGATACCCTGGTAGTCCACACCGTAAACGTTGGGCGCTAGGTGTGGGGTCCATTCCACGGATTCCGTGCCGCAGCTAACGCATTAAGCGCCCCGCCTGGGGAGTACGGCCGCAAGGCTAAAACTCAAAGGAATTGACGGGGGCCCGCACAAGCGGCGGAGCATGCGGATTAATTCGATGCAACGCGAAGAACCTTACCTGGGTTTGACATACACCCTGCCGCTCCAGAGATGGGGCTTCTTTTGGGGGTGTACAGGTGGTGCATGGCTGTCGTCAGCTCGTGTCGTGAGATGTTGGGTTAAGTCCCGCAACGAGCGCAACCCTCGTTCTATGTTGCCAGCACGTAATGGTGGGGACTCATAGGAGACTGCCGGGGTCAACTCGGAGGAAGGTGGGGATGACGTCAAGTCATCATGCCCCTTATGTCCAGGGCTTCACGCATGCTACAATGGCCGGTACAAAGGGCTGCGATCCCGTAAGGGGGAGCGAATCCCAAAAAGCCGGTCTCAGTTCGGATTGGGGTCTGCAACTCGACCCCATGAAGTCGGAGTCGCTAGTAATCGCAGATCAGCAACGCTGCGGTGAATACGTTCCCGGGCCTTGTACACACCGCCCGTCACGTCACGAAAGTCGGCAACACCCGAAGCCGGTGGCCCAACCCTTGTGGAGGGAGCCGTCGAAGGTGGGGCTGGCGATTGGGACGAAGTCGTAACAAGGTAGCCGTACCGGAAGGTGCGGCTGGATCACCTCCTTTCTAAGGAGCACGCGCCCCGATGCCAGGCGGATGTTCTGGCACGCATGGTGGTGTTCACTAGTGGAATCGTCGATGGCTGGTCGGGGTCCCTTCGGGGGTCTTGGCTGGTTGCTCATGGCCCTGCGTTGGTGGGGGATGGGGTCAGGCACACTGTTGGGTCCTGAAGGATCAGCCGGATGGTTGGTTGTTCTGGTCCTCCCTTTGCTCGTGGGTGCCCTGTGTGGGTGGTCGGGGGTGTTGGTGGGGTTGTTGTTTGAGATCTGCATAGTGGACGCGAGCATCTTTGTAGCCGCCCGCCCTTTCGGGCCCTTTCGGGTTGTACCGGTTGGGTTGTGGTTGGTTGCAAGTAGTTCAATGAGCTCAAGTTTTTGAGTTCTGGCGTGGCCTGTTTTTCCTGACGGGTCGCGTCGAAGGCTGGCCTGCCTCTTTGATTGGGGGGTGGGCTGGTGTTGTCTCTTTGTGTGTGTTGTCTTGACGTTGTTGAGACAAGCTATGAAGGGCACATGGTGGATGCCTTGGCATCAAGAGCCGATGAAGGACGTTGGAGCCTGCGATAAGCCCTGGGGAGTTGGCAACCAAGCTGTGATCCGGGGGTGTCCGAATGGGGAAACCCAGCACGAGTCATGTCGTGTTACCTGCACCTGAACACATAGGGTGTGTGGAGGGAACGTCGGGAAGTGAAACATCTCAGTACCGACAGGAAGAGAAAACAACAGTGATTCCGAGAGTAGTGGCGAGCGAAATCGGATGAGGCTAAACCATGGCTGTGTGATACCCGGCAGGGGTTGCAGTCATGGGGTCGTGGGACCGCTCATGGTGTGCTGCCGTGCACCGAGGAAGTAAGAAACCTGTGTGGAAGTCGAAGTCGGTTGGAAAGCCGTACCGTAGAGGGTGATAGGCCCGTAGACGTAAAGCGCAGGCTTCCGAGCGTGTTCCCAAGTAACACGGAACCCCTGAAATTCCGTGTGAATCTGGCGGGACCACCCGTTAAGCCTAAATACTCCTTGATGACCGATAGCGGACAAGTACCGTGAGGGAAAGGTGAAAAGTACCCCTGGCGGGGAGTGAAATAGTACCTGAAACCGTGTGCCTACAATCCGTCGGAGCTTCCCACTTGTGGGGGGTGACGGCGTGCCTTTTGAAGAATGAGCCTGCGAGTTTGCGGTGTGTTGCGAGGTTAACCCGTGTGGGGAAGCCGTAGCGAAAGCGAGTCCGAACAGGGCGATTCAGTAGCGCGCTCAAGACCCGAAGCGAAGTGATCTATCCATGGGCAGGTTGAAGCGTCGGTAAGACGACGTGGAGGACCGAACCCACTTAGGTTGAAAACTGAGGGGATGACCTGTGGATAGGGGTGAAAGGCCAATCAAACTTCGTGATAGCTGGTTCTCCCCGAAATGCATTTAGGTGCAGCGTTGCGTGTTTCTTGCCGGAGGTAGAGCACTGGATAGCCGATGGGCCCTACAAGGTTACTGACGTTAGCCAAACTCCGAATGCCGGTAAGTGAGAGCGCAGCAGTGAGACTGCGGGGGATAAGCTCCGTAGTCGAGAGGGAAACAGCCCAGACCATCAGCTAAGGCCCCTAAGCGGTGACTAAGTGGAAAAGGATGTGGAGTCGCATTGACAACCAGGAGGTTGGCTTGGAAGCAGCCACCCTTGAAAGAGTGCGTAATAGCTCACTGGTCAAGTGATTCCGCGCCGACAATGTAGCGGGGCTCAAGTCATCCGCCGAAGCTATGGCATTCAGCGAATACATCAGCATCGACTCGATCGGTGTTCAGTGCGCTGGATGGGTAGGGGAGCGTCGTGTGGGCAGTGAAGCGTCGGAGTGATCCAGGCGTGGAGGCCACACGAGTGAGAATGCAGGCATGAGTAGCGAATCACGGGTGAGAAACCCGTGCGCCGAATGATCAAGGGTTCCAGGGTCAAGCTAATCTGCCCTGGGTAAGTCGGGACCTAAGGCGAGGCCGACAGGCGTAGTCGATGGACAACGGGTTGATATTCCCGTACCGGCGAAGTTGCGCCCATGACGAACCTGGTGATGCTAACCACCCGAAGCTCATCGGACCGGACCCTTCGGGGCGAGGCTGGTGGGTGGAGCGTGGGACCCGAGCTGGTAGTAGTCAAGCGATGGGGTGACGCAGGAAGGTAGCCCAACCACAGCGATGGTTGTCTGTGGGCAAGCGTGTAGGGCGTGGTGTAGGCAAATCCGCACCATCCACTTCAGTGTGGAGCCTGAGACGTGACGCGGAGCCATGTATGGCGAAGTGGGTGATCCTATGCTGTCGAGAAAAACCTCTAGCGAGCAACGAGCCGCCCGTACCCCAAACCGACTCAGGTGATCAAGTAGAGAATACTAAGGCGATCGAGACAACCATGGTTAAGGAACTCGGCAAAATGCCCCCGTAACTTCGGGAGAAGGGGGGCCCGGATCGTGTACCCACTTGCTGGGGAAGCGTGAAGGGCCGCAGAGACCAGGGGAAAGCGACTGTTTACTAAAAACACAGGTCCGTGCGAAGTTGTAAGACGATGTATACGGACTGACTCCTGCCCGGTGCTGGAAGGTTAAGAGGACCGGTTAGGCACTTGTGCCGAAGCTGAGAATTTAAGCCCCAGTAAACGGCGGTGGTAACTATAACCATCCTAAGGTAGCGAAATTCCTTGTCGGGTAAGTTCCGACCTGCACGAATGGAGTAACGACTTTCCCGCTGTCTCAACCATGGACTCGGCGAAATTGCACTACGAGTAAAGATGCTCGTTACGCGCGGCAGGACGGAAAGACCCCGGGACCTTTACTATAGTTTGGTATTGGTGTTTGGTACGGCTTGTGTAGGATAGGTGGGAGACTGTGAAGTCCACACGCCAGTGTGGGTGGAGTCAACGTTGAAATACCACTCTGGTCGTACTAGATGTCTAACCTAGGTCCGTTATCCGGATCAGGGACAGTGCCTGATGGGTAGTTTAACTGGGGCGGTTGCCTCCTAAAATGTAACGGAGGCGCTCAAAGGTTCCCTCAGCCTGGTTGGCAATCAGGTGGCGAGTGTAAGTGCACAAGGGAGCTTGACTGTGAGACAGACATGTCGAGCAGGGACGAAAGTCGGAACTAGTGATCTGGCCACGGCATGTGGAAGCGTGGTCACTCAACGGATAAAAGGTACCCCGGGGATAACAGGCTGATCTTCCCCAAGAGTCCATATCGACGGGATGGTTTGGCACCTCGATGTCGGCTCGTCGCATCCTGGGGCTGGAGTAGGTCCCAAGGGTTGGGCTGTTCGCCCATTAAAGCGGCACGCGAGCTGGGTTTAGAACGTCGTGAGACAGTTCGGTCCCTATCCGCCGCGCGCGCAGGAAACTTGAGAAAGGCTGTCCCTAGTACGAGAGGACCGGGATGGACGAACCTCTGGTGTGCCAGTTGTTCTGCCAAGAGCACGGCTGGTTGGCTACGTTCGGAAGTGATAACCGCTGAATGCATCTAAGCGGGAAGCACGTTTCAAGATGAGGTTTCCCACCCAACAATGGGGTAAGGCCCCCCACAGAACATGGGGTTGATAGGCCGGAGGTGTACAGCAGTAATGCCCAGCCGACCGGTACTAATAGGCCGAGGGCTTGTCCCAACCACGTACAAGACCACACACGCGCAAAACAACGAACACATGTTCGCGTCCACTAGGCAGTTCCCAACCAACAAACCCAACCCCCCACACGCCCGAAGGGCGTGTGCCAGGGGTGAGAGAGTTTGATCAGGTTGAAAGAGTTACGGCGGCCATAGCGAAACGGGAAACACCCGGTCCCATACCGAACCCGGAAGTTAAGCCTTTCAGCGCCGATGGTACTGCAACCGAGAGGTTGTGGGAGAGTAGGACGCCGCCGGACAAACATTGTGAAAGTGGGGTCACCCTCGGGTGGCCCCACTTTTGCATTTCCTGAGTCACCTCACGAGGAGGTGGGTGGCCGCGGGCCCAGACAGGTGGCGTGACGACCACCAATCGTCCACAGGGCATCCGCGAGACGCGTTGTCCACAGGGTGCCGTGGTCGAAGGAGCCGGCGGTCGGAGGTGTCGAGCATCCTCTCGGTCCAGGAGGTGCACTGTGACGACAGCACAGACCGTGAACACTCGGACCCCGAAGAAGGTGGCCAGGAGGCCGCCCACCCGGGATCCCGACGATGCCGAGGTCCCGGCCAACGAGGTGCGGCTGCTGGGGCGGCTGAGCGCTGCTCCAGCGACCGTGGAGCTCCCGAGCGGGGACGTGCTCATGACCTTTCGGATCTCGGTGCCCCGCGCGTCGCCGAGTGGCCGTGGACCGACCCCGGGGCAGCGCGTCGACTCGGTCCCGTGCACGGCGTGGGCCCCTCGGCTACGGCGCAGCATCGCCACCTGGCGTGCCGGTGACCTCGTGGAGGTGGTGGGAGCAGTGCGGTGCCGGTTCTACCAGGCGGGAGGTGCCACACGGTCGCGCGTCGAGGTGGAGGCGTCCGCCGCGCGGATCATGCGCCGTTCATCGGTCGCATGAGGACGCCGAGGCTCGGCTTCGGCTGGAACGAGGTCGCCTTCTCGGGGAGGAGCCCGCCGGACTCGACGATCGAGCGAACCTGCTCGAAGTCAGGGCTGGGGAGCAGCACCCCAGGCGTCGTGGCAGACGACGCAGCGAGCGCCTCGTCGACGCTGTGGTGGTACTCGACCCTCGGGAGCGGATCGGCGAGTCGGACGAGCACGTGGTCGTGGAGCCAGGACACCGCGGCTTGGCGGGAGAGGTCGCCCGGCGCCACGGCGTACCACGTCGCGGCATCGGTGAGCACGAGATGCGTGCTGTCGAGGGCGCCGAGGGCCCGCGCGCGACCTAGCTCGGCGACGTCGGCGCCGGCACCACGGGCCGCCTCTGCCAGCTGCATGAGTGAGATGCCGGGAAGGGTGCGATGGATCGCGCCGAGGAACAGCGGCGTGTCGTGCTGGTCGACGAGCATCGCGAGTCCGGCGTCCCACGCCGTTCCAGGGTGTTGTTCCTGGAGACGGAGGTACGCGGCGTACCGGTGGTGACCGTCGGCGATGAGGCAGCGGGAGGTGGCGAGCAGGGTGGCGATGGTGTCCAGCCGCTCCGTGTCGCGGACCGCCCAGATGCGCTGACGCTGTCCGGTCTTGTCGAGGTAGCGCCAGTCCGGCTGCGCGCGCGTGACCTCGCCGAGGACCTCGCGCAGGGCGTCGGGGCCGTGGTGGACGAGCAGGATCGGCGCCGGGTTGAGCTCCATCTGCGCCATCCGGTCCGCGAGCTCACCGGCCTGCTCGGGATGGATGGCCTCGTGGGGCCACACCGCTCGATCGCTGGGCGAGGCTGCTCGCTCGGACACGCGGAGGGCTCCGACGAGGCCACGGACCGTGAGGCCCCCCGACGTGTACTCGTGCACGTACAGGGCGGCCGCGTTGTCGGTGCTCGCACGACCATGCTGGATCCACTGCGTCAGCCGCGTGGCGACGTCGCGGTAGGGTCGCGCCAACGCCCGCGCGGAGGCCGGGTCGCCCACGCGTTCCGGCGCCAGCATCACGGCCCGGAACGGCAACAGCTCGAGGGGCTTCGCCACGTAGGGAGGCACGATGGTGGCGGAGTCCATCGAAGCATCGTAGGGGTGTGCTCGTCACGCCCCGGAGAGGGGTTCAGCATGCTCGAGGAGTCCGCGACGCCGGTCGTCGAGGCTCACGACCTGGTCATGTTCGACCTCGACGGCGTGGTCTACGTCGGCGGGGAGGCGATTGACGGCGTCGCAGACCACATCGACCGCGTACGGGCGACGGGACGCCATGTCGCGTTCGTGACGAACAACGCTTCGCGTACACCGGCCCAGGTGGCCGAGAAGCTCACCGGGGTGGGGGTCGCCGCGGTGGCGGCGGACGTCGTCACGTCGGCCCAGGCGGCAGCGCGCCTGCTGGCCGAGGCGCACGGCGAGGGCGCCAGGATCCTGCTGCTCGGAGGTGAGGGGCTGCGGGTGGCGCTCCTCGAGGCGGGCCTCGAGCCGACCGACGACCCCGCGGACGCCGTGGCGGTTGCGAGCGGCTACGGCCCCGACGTCCGGTGGCGGGACATCATGCGGGTCTCGACGCTCGTGCGGGACGGAATGCCCTACGTCGCCAGCAACGCGGACCTGACGATCCCGACCCCCTACGGCCTCGCCCCCGGGCACGGCGTCCTGGTGCGTACGATCACCGGCTTCGCCGGCGTCGAGGCCACGGTCGCCGGCAAGCCCGAGAAGCCGCTGATGGAGGAGACCGTCCTGCGCGTCGGTGGCGACAGGCCGCTCATGGTGGGGGACCGGCTCGACACCGACATCGAGGGTGCGCATGCCATCGCGGCGCCGTCCCTGCTCGTCCTCACCGGCGTGACGTGGCTGGAGGAGCTGGCCGCGGCCACCGAGGAGCTGCGCCCCACGTACATCTCGCCCACGCTGGAGGGGCTGTTCGAGCCCCACCCGATCCCCTCGCAGGACGGCGGGAGCGTCGAGCTCGGCGGGTGGGCGGCCCGGGTGGACGACGGCCGGCTCCGGGTGACGGGGGAGGGGACCGACGCGGACTGGTGGCGGGTGGCCGCCACCGCGTGCTGGCGGCACCTCGACGAGTCGGGAAAGGTCGCCGACGTCTCCGACACGACGCCGCCCGGACCGGTTCGACGGCTCGGCGCCGAGTAGGCTCGCGGCCATGAGCGAGGTGTCCGCCGACCACGAGTCCACCGGCGTCGAGGCAGTGGACCGTGTGCTGGCGGAGGTCGCTGCGCTGGCCGAGTCCCCGCTGGACCAGCACGTGCAGGTGTTCGAGCGTGCGCACGACCAGCTCCGACGAGCACTCGACGCCCGCCCCGACGCGTCCGGCGACGACCGGGACGCCTGAGCGACCGTGCCGCCCAGACGACTTCGCCTGGACCAGGAGCTCGTCCGGCGCGGCCTGGCCCGCTCGCGCGAGCACGCCAGCGAGCTGGTGGCAGCCGGGCGGGTGACCGTCTCCGGTGCCCCGGCCACCAAGCCGGCGACCGGGGTGACCACCGACGTCGCGATCGTGGTCAAGGACGATCCGTCGACGGTGGACTACGTCTCCCGCGGCGGGCACAAGCTCGCCGGAGCGCTGGCGGCGTTCGCCGAGCACGGCCTCGACGTCGCCGGCAAGCGCTGCCTGGACGCGGGTGCCTCCACGGGCGGCTTCACCGACGTTCTGCTGCGCGGGGGAGCCCGGGAGGTGGTCGCCGTCGACGTCGGCTACGGCCAGCTGGCGTGGTCGCTGCAGAGCGACGACCGCGTACAGGTCCACGACCGCACCAACATCCGCGAGCTCACCCTCGACCTCGTGGGCGAGCCGGTCGACCTCGTGGTCGGCGACCTGTCCTTCATCTCGCTGGCCCTGGTGCTCGACCCGCTCCTGTCGGTGACCCGCGACGACGGTGCGCTCGCGCTGATGGTGAAGCCGCAGTTCGAGGTGGGCAAGGACCGCGTCGGCAGGGGTGGGGTGGTGCGCGACCTCGGGCTGCGGGCCGAAGCCGTCACCACCATCGCGGACCTGGCTGCCGAGCGCGGCTGGGGCGCTGTCGCCGTGACCGTGAGCCCGCTGCCCGGGCCGTCGGGCAACGTCGAGTTCTTCCTGCTGCTGCGCCAGGGGCCCGCCTCGGTCGGAGCGGACGAGATCCGTGCCGAGGTGGAGCGCGCCGGGGCGATGGGGGTGGCGGGTGAGAGGGTGGATCCGTGACCAACCAGAGCCCGCGGCGCCGAGTCCTGGTGCTGGCGCACACCGGTCGCGCGGAAGCGCGCGACGTGGCCCGCCAGTGCGTCAAGAGCCTCACCACGCACGGCATCGCCGTACGCCTGCTGCCCGACGAGGCCTCGGACCTCGGGCTGGCGGAGGCTGACGGCCTCGTCGAGACGACGCTTCCCGACCACCTGCCCGGCGAGGGCTGCGAGCTCGTGCTCGTCATCGGTGGCGACGGCTCGATCCTGCGAGCCGCCGAGCTCACCCACGAGACGAGCACGCCGATGCTGGGGGTCAACCTCGGCCACGTCGGCTTCCTCGCCGAGGCCGAGCAGGACGACGTCGAGTCCACGATCGCCGCGATCGTCGAGCGCAACTACACCGCCGAGGACCGGCTCACGCTGGACGTGCGGGTGAAGGTCGGGCAGGACACGGTGTTCTCGACCTTCGCGCTCAACGAGGCGAGCGTGGAGAAGGCTGCCCGCGAGCGGATGCTGGAGGTCGTCATCGAGGTCGACGGCCGCCCGCTCTCCCGCTGGGGCTGCGACGGTGTCGTGTGTGCCACGCCGACAGGCTCCACCGCCTACAACTTCAGTGCCGGGGGACCGGTGGTGTGGCCAGAGGTCGAGGCACTGCTGATGGTGCCGCTGAGCGCCCACGCCCTCTTCGCCCGGCCGATGGTGGTGGCCCCGACCTCGGTCCTGGCCGTCGAGGTGCTCTCCCACACCGAGGGTTCGGGTGTCCTGTGGTGCGACGGGCGCCGGACGGTCGACCTTCCGCCCGGAGCGCGCATCGAGGTGCGCCGGGGCGCACGCCCGGTGCGGCTCGTCCGCCTGCACCAGGCGCCGTTCACCGACCGCCTGGTCGCGAAGTTCGACCTGCCGGTCGAGGGCTGGCGAGGCGCCGCCGAGCGTCGTCGCCGCGACGGCGGGGACGCCGAGGCAGGTGAGCGGGATGCTTGAGGAGCTGCGGATCAGCCAGCTCGGGGTCATCGAGTCGTCGACCCTCGAGCTCGGCCCCGGCCTGACCGTGATCACCGGCGAGACCGGCGCCGGCAAGACGATGGTCGTCACTGCGCTCGGCCTGCTGCTCGGCGGCCGGGCCGACTCGGGAGCCGTACGATCCGGGGCCCGGCAGTCGCGGGTCGAGGGGGTCGTCGCTACCGGGTCGCTGACCGGGTTCAGGGAGGCTGTCGAAGGGCTCGGCGGGGAGGTCGAGGACGACCAGGTCGTGCTGGCGCGGAACGTGGCGGCCCAGGGCCGTTCGCGTGCCTGGGTCGGGGGTGCCGCCGTGCCCGTGACCACGCTGGCCGAGGTCGCCGAGCCGCTCGTTGCCGTCCACGGCCAGTCCGACCAGCACCGCCTGCTCCGGGCCGGGGCCCAGCGCGCCGCGCTCGACCGGTTCGGGGGCGACCCGCTCGCGACCACGTCGACGGCCTTCGCCGAGTCGTGGGCCGAGCTCGCGGCCACCGAGCGCACCCTCGCCGAGGTGGTCGGCTCCGCCCGTGAGCGTGCCCGCGAGGCAGACCAGCTCCGGTTCGGCCTCGGCGAGGTCGAGGCCGTGGACCCGCGACCGGGGGAGGACGCCGAGCTCGCCGCGGAGGAGACCCGGCTCGGCTTCGCCGACACGTTGCGCACCGCGGCCGAGACGGCCCGGGAGGCGCTGTCCAGCGACGAGGGGGCCACCGACGCCCTGGCGACCACGAGCGCCGCGCGCCGGGCCCTCGATGGCGTACGCGTGCACGACGCCACGGCCGGTGAGCTGGCCGACCGGCTGGCCGAGCTCGGTCACCTCCTGGTCGACGTGGCCGGTGACGTCGCGTCCTACGCCGCCTCGCTGGAGACCGACCCGGGCCGGCTCGCTGCGGTCTCGGAGCGCCGGGCAGCGCTGACGGCGCTCACGCGCAAGTACGGCGAGACGATCGACGAGGTGCTGGCCTGGGCCGAGGACGGCGCGAAGCGGTTGATGGACCTCGAGGACACCGACGGCCGGATCAGCGAGCTCGAGCAGCGGCGCGACCGCCTGCGTGGCGAGCTCGGCCGGCTGGCGTCCACGCTGAGCGCCCAGCGGGCCGACGCGGCCGAGCGACTGGCCGCCGCGGTGAGCGACGAGCTCACGTCGCTCGCGATGCCGCACGCGACCGTGACCATCGCCGTCACGCAGCAGGAGACGCCTGCGCCGGAGACCCCGGCAGGGCCACAGCTGCTGGTGGACGGCCGATGGGTGCGAGGGAGCGTGCACGGGGTCGACGACGTGGAGTTCCTGCTCGCCGCCAACAACGGCGCCGACGCCCGACCGCTGCACAAGGGGGCCTCGGGGGGAGAGCTCTCACGCGTGATGCTGGCACTCGAGGTCTCCCTGGCCGAGACCGGATCGGTGCCCACGTTCGTCTTCGACGAGGTCGACGCCGGCGTCGGTGGCAAGGCAGCCATCGAGGTCGGTCGCCGGCTGGCCGCGCTCGCGCGCACCTCGCAGGTCCTCGTGGTGACGCACCTGCCCCAGGTGGCGGCGTACGCCGACCGGCACGTGGTCGTGCACAAGTCCAGCGACGGATCCGTCACGACCTCCGGCCTGGTGTCGCTGAGCGAGGAGGATCGTGAGCGCGAGCTCTCCCGCATGCTCGCCGGCGTCGAGGACTCCGACAGTGCGCGCGCGCACGCTCGCGAGCTGCTCGAGGCCGCCGCGCCCGAGCGGGCGTGCCTCCCCGAAGGGCCGGGTCGCGGCTGACACCATGGCGCGGTCATGAAGTTCGCAGTCCGCTCCCGCCCAGCCCCCACCCTTCCCGGCGTCCACGGCACCGCCCGGGTCCACCGGCGCACGGCCCACGCGCTCGGCCGCCTGCACGACGGCGACGTCGCCGTCCTCGACCACCTCGACATGGACCGGGCCACCGCGCAGTCCCTGGTGGACGCCGGTGTCGTGGCCGTGGTGAACGCCGGCCCGATGATCTCGGGGCGCTACCCCAACCTCGGGCCCGAGCTCCTCGTCGAGGCGGGCCTGGCCGTGGTGGACAACGCCGGTCCGGCGGTCTTCGACCGCGTCAAGGACGGAGCCGCCCTCCGGATCGACGGGGGAGACGTGTTCGCCGGCGACAGCCTGGTCGCACCCGCCCGCGAGCTCACCGCCGAGCTGGTGCGGGCCGAGATGGACAAGGCGCGCTCGGGCCTGGTCGCCCAGCTGGAGAGCTTCACCCACAACAGCACCGAGTTCCTCCGCCGCGAGGAGGACCTGCTCCTGCACGGCCACGGCGTCCCGAGGACGGCGACCGAGATGGCCGGCCGGGCGGTGGTGGTCGCCGTGCGCTCGCACGGCTGGGAGTCCGAGCTGCGCGGCATCAAGCCGTTCGTGCGCGAGCAGCGCCCGGTCCTGATCGGCGTGGACCGCGGGGCCGAGGCGCTGGTCAGCGCCGGGCACCGACCCGACGTGGTCGTGGTGACCGGCGGCTCCGACGACGTCCCCGCAGCCGCGGTGCTCCGCAAGGCCCGCGACGTCGTCGTGCTCGTCCAGCGCGGCGCGCCCCGCAGTGCCACCGAGCCGTTCGAGCGCCTCGGCATCCGCCCGCTCCGCTTCGAGACGACCGCGACCACCGAGGACGCCGCGCTGCTGCTGGCCTCCGCCAGCGACGCGTCCCTCGTCGTGGGCGTGGGCCTGCACGCCACCCTCGACGAGTTCCTCGACAGCCGCCGCACCGGGCTGGCCAGCACCTTCCTGACCCGGCTCAAGCTCGGTCCGGACCTCGTCGACGCGGCCGCCCTGCCCCGGCTCTACGACGGAGCCGTGCGGCCCAGGCACCTCGCCGGCGCGCTCGCCGCCGGGACGCTCGCCCTCGCTGCCGCGGTCAGCGTCACACCGGTCGGTCAGCAGTGGGTGGACGACCTGTCCCCGGGCGTCACGACCACCACGTCCGACCTGATCGACAACGTACGAGGACTCCTCCCGTGATCACCCTGCGCCACCACCTGCTCACCGTCGTCGCCGTCTTCCTCGCGCTCGCGGTCGGCATCGTCCTGGGCGGGGGGCCGCTGTCCGACGTCGGCCAGACCGTCGTGGCCGCGGCCGACGACGACGACGACCCTGCGGCCACGGACGACCAGGCCCGCACCGCCTACACCGAGAGCTACGTCAGGGCGCTCGGCCCGGGCGCGATCGGCGGACGGCTGGCCGACCGCTCGGTCGCGATGGTGACCCTGCCCGGGGCAGACGAGCGGCTCGTGTCGGCGCTCGCTGAGCAGGTGGGGGTTTCCGGCGGCACCGTCAGCGCGCGCTACGAGATCAGTGACGACCTCGTCGACCCCGGCCAGAAGTCGCTGGTCGACACGCTCGGCAGCCAGCTGCTGACCCAGCAGGCCGAGGGTGACGTCGCCGCCGACGCGTCGACGTACGACCGGATCGGCCAGCTGCTCGGCCTCGCCGTTGCCACGAAGGAGGTCGAGGGCCAGGAGGTCAACGGCAAGGCGCGTGCCATCGTCGACGCCGTCAGCGGCGCCGGGCTGATGGAGGAGCCGGCCGAGGTGGCGCAGCGCGCTCCGCTGGTCCTGCTCGTGCTCGGGACGGACGCCGGGGACGAGGGTTCCGACGCGATCCTCGCCGGACTGGCCCAGGGACTCGCCGCGCAGTCGGTCGGCCTGGTGCTGGCCGGCACCACTGCCGACGGCGGATCCGGACAGCTCGGCCGCTTCCGCGCCGACCCCGCCTCGGCCGGCGTCGCCAGCCTCGACGGGATCGACACGGTCGCCGGGCGCGTGGCGACGATCATCACGCTCCAGCGCTCGCTGGCGACACCGGGTGGTGCGTTCGGTGCGTCGGGTGCGGACGGACCGGTCCCGCTCGGGTAGGATCGAAGCCCGTGAAGAGCCGCACGCCGACCAAGCACGTATTCGTCACTGGAGGCGTCGCCTCCTCCCTCGGCAAGGGGCTCACCGCCTCGAGCCTGGGCAACCTGCTGAAGGCGCGCGGACTGCGCGTGACGATGCAGAAGCTGGATCCGTACCTCAACGTCGATCCGGGCACGATGAACCCGTTCCAGCACGGCGAGGTCTTCGTGACCAACGACGGCGCGGAGACCGACCTCGACATCGGCCACTACGAGCGCTTCCTGGACACCGACCTCAACCAGATCGCCAACGTGACGACCGGCCAGGTCTACTCCACGGTCATCGCCAAGGAGCGCCGCGGCGACTACCTCGGTGACACCGTCCAGGTCATCCCGCACATCACCAACGAGATCAAGGACCGCATCCTCGCGATGGGCGGTCCCGACATCGACGTCGTGATCACCGAGGTCGGCGGCACGGTGGGCGACATCGAGTCGCTGCCGTTCCTCGAGGCCGCACGCCAGACGCGTCACGAGATCGGCCGCGACAACTGCTTCTTCATCCACGTGTCGCTCGTGCCCTACATCGGGCCGTCGGGGGAGCTGAAGACCAAGCCCACGCAGCACTCCGTGGCCGCCCTGCGCTCGATCGGCATCCAGCCCGACGCCATCGTGTGTCGCGCGGACCGTGAGCTGCCGGAGGGCATCAAGCGCAAGATCGCGCTCATGTGCGACGTCGACGACGAGGCGGTCGTCACCGCCGCCGACGCGCCGTCGATCTACGACATCCCCAAGGTGCTGCACCGCGAGGGTCTCGACGCCTACGTCGTGCGGCGCCTCGACCTGCCGTTCCGCGACGTCGACTGGACCACGTGGGACGACCTGCTGCGACGGGTGCACCATCCCTCGGAGGAGGTCACGGTCGCGCTCGTCGGCAAGTACATCGACCTCCCCGACGCCTACCTGTCGGTCAGCGAGGCCCTGCGTGCCGGTGGGTTCGCCCACGAGGCCAAGGTCAACATCCGCTGGGTCGCCTCCGACGAGTGCGAGACCGAGGCGGGTGCCGCCCGGCAGCTCGCCGACGTCGACGCGGTGCTCGTCCCCGGCGGCTTCGGGGTGCGCGGCATCGAGGGCAAGCTCGGGGCGCTGCGCTACACGCGCACCCACGGCATCCCGACCCTCGGCCTGTGCCTGGGCCTGCAGTGCATGGTCATCGAGTACGCCCGCAACGTGGCCGGACTGGCCAAGGCGGGGTCGACGGAGTTCGATCCCGACACGCTCGAGCCGGTCATCTCCACGATCGAGGAGCAGAAGAAGTTCGTCGAGGGCGCCGGCGACCTCGGCGGCACCATGCGCCTGGGCCTCCAGCGCGCCGACCTCGCCGAGGGCAGCGTGGTGCGCGGCGCGTACGGGTCGGCGACGGTCGAGGAGCGCCACCGCCACCGCTACGAGTTCAACGACGCCTACCGCGACACCCTGGCCCAGGCCGGCCTGGTCTTCTCCGGCGTCAACCCCGAGCTCGGTCTGGTGGAGTTCGTCGAGCTGCCTGCCGACGTGCACCCCTACTACGTCGCGACCCAGGCGCACCCCGAGCTGCGCTCGCGCCCGACCCGGCCGCACCCGCTCTTCGCCGGTCTCGTGGGTGCCGCCATCGAGCGGCAGCGCTCCGAGCGCTTCCCGATCGACGAGTCGGGCCTGCGCCGCAAGGACGAGGACTCCGCCGAGGTCTGACCCTCGGCGGCGGGTGGTGGCGGGCTAGAGCTGTCGCGCCCGGAGGATCCGGCCGAGGACGAACGAGTTCGAGCGGAGCTGGTTGCGGGCGTACGCCATCAGGCTCGTGTCGTCGGCGGCGGCCTCGGCGGCGGCGAGGAACTCCGCGTCGCCGGCGCCGAGGGGGTACATCGCGCGGATGGTGAGGCCCTGGTTGAGCAGGCCGCCCTTGAGGGTGTGGAGCTCCTCGAGGTAGCGGTGCGTGAACGGGGCCAGCAGCTCGGCCTGGCCGGGACGCCAGAACGTGGAACCGAGGACAAGGGTCTCCCTGCTGGCGGGCACGGCGTAGTCGACGAAGAAGGCACGCCACACCTCCTCCTTGGCCTCGCGGCTCGGGTGGGCGGCGAGCACCGCGAGGCGGCGCATCCCGGCGTCGGGGTCGGGGTCGGACTTGAGGAGCCGGGCGACCCGGTCCTCGTCGTAGTCGCCGAGCTCGGAGCGGCGCACGGTCATCCGCCACGCGAGGTCGAGGTCGGTCGCGTCCTCGGCGGCCGCCTCCAGGGTCGCCCAGTGGGCGTCGGTGGACGCGGACGCGGCGAGCGTACGGAGCGCGGCCTGGCGGGCGTCGGGCAGGTCGACGAGGCCGGCCGCGGCGTCGGCGAGCCCGCGCAGGAGGTCGGGCGACTCCGAGGCAGGTGCCCACCGGTCGGCCACCTGCAGGGCCTGGGCGAGCAACGGCTCGATGAGGGCGGGGCTGGTCTCGGACGACAGGGCGCGGTTCAGCGCGGCCGACACGTCCCGGGGCGCGACGTCGCCGAGCAGCAGCAGCTGTCCCGCGGTGGCGGCCACCAGGGCCCGGTCGAGCGGGTCGTCGAGCTGCTGGATCCGCTCCAGCATGCGGGCGAGCGACACGCGGTCGGGCTTGACCGCGGCGAAGGTGTAGTCGCCGGCGTTGACGAGTCGCAGGTCGCCGGCGGGCAGCTCGACCGGCGTGCGCCGCCCGTCGACCTCGTGGGAGGAGCGTCCCACCGGCACCAGGTCGTCGCCGGAGGTGTCGAAGACGGCGATGTCGAGCCGGTGCGGCCGCGGCTCCTGGTCGTCGGTCGTCTCGACCACGAGCTCGTCGTCGACCAGCGAGATGACGTCGGTCCCCGCCTCGTCGAGCCAGGCCTTGGTCCAGGCCGACAGGTCGCGGCCGGAGGCGCGTGCGTAGCAGTCCATGAGGTCGTCGAGCCGCGTGTTGGTGAAGGCGTAGCGCGCGAAGTAGTCGCGCAGCCCCTCCACGAACGCGTCCTCGCCGATGAACGCGACGAGCTGGTGGAGGACGCTCTGGCCCTTGACGTAGGTGATCGCGTCGAAGTTGGACATGGCGGCCGAGACGTCCGGGACGTCGCTGCGGATCGGGTGGCGGGCCGGGCTCATGTCCATCTCGTAGGCGGTGCGCTTCGAGACCGCCAGGAAGGTCGCCCACTGGTCGGTGAACTCGCTGGCGCCGGCCATGCCCCAGTTGGCCGCCCAGGACGCGAAGGCCTCGTTGAGCCAGAGGTCGTCCCACCACTGCATCGTCACGAGGTCGCCGAACCACATGTGCGCCATCTCGTGGAAGATGAACTCCGCGCGGACGGCGCGCTGCGCGTGGGTCGGGGGCGTACGGAAGAGCTGGCCGTCGCCGTAGGTGACGCAGCCCCAGTTCTCCATGGCGCCGCCGAGGTTGGGCACGAAGACCTGGTCGTAGCGCTCCTGCGGGAAGGGGTAGCCGAACTTCTCGCCGAAGAACGCCAGGCCCTGCCGGGTGAGGGTGACCATCTCCTCGAGGTCGCGCTCGAGGACGGGCACGAGTGACTGCCGGCAGTAGAAGCCGAGGTCGTAGCCGTCGTGCCGGCGGCGTACCTCGTGGAACGGGCCGGCGTTGACCACGACGACATAGGTCGAGAGGCGAGGGGTGTCGGGGAAGGACCAGGTCCTCGCGTCCTCGGTCTCGGCGTCGACGACCGACTCCGGGGCGCCGTTGGAGGTCACCACCCACGACGACGGAGCCGTCACGACGAAGCGGTGCGGCGCCTTGAGGTCTGGCTGGTCGAAGCAGGCCCAGACGCGGCGGGCCTCGTCGGGCTCGAGGCTGGTCCAGACGTAGACGAGCTTGTCCGTGGGGTCGACGGTGCGCAGGATGCCCTCGCCGCGACCGGTGTTGGTGGTGTCGGCCTCGACGACGAGGACGTTGTCTGCCGCCAGCGCGGGCAGGGGGAGCCGCCCGTCGGCGGCCAGCGCGACGTCGATCTCCTCGCCGTTGAGGGTCGCCCTCCGCACCTCCATGGCGACGTCCACGAACGTCGTGGCGCCGGGCTCGGAGCAGGTGAAGCTGATGGTGCTGACGGAGGAGAAGAGCTCGCCCTCCAGCAGGCCCGTCATGTCCACGGCGATGTCGTAGCGCTGCACCTCGAGGAGGTCGGAGCGGATCGCTGCTTCGGACTTGGTGAGGCTCGACAACGTCATGGGCCCGACGGTACTCAACCTGTCCAGCCGCGCTAGCGTCTGGGCATGCCTGACGACGACGCTGCGCCGCACCCCGGGGAGGCAGGAGGATCTCCTGCCGAGCCGCTCGCCGACCGGCCGATGTCGTGGCCGGTCGTGGCCAGCCGGGACCTGCACCGTGACGACTGGGTGGTCGCGCTGCGCGAGGACCGGATCACCCGGCCGGGACATCCGGAGGAGTTCACCCGGATCAGCCTCGAGCACCCGGGCGCCGTGGTCGTGCTCGCCGTGGACGACGACGAGCGGGTGATGTGCCTGCGTCAGTACCGCCACACGAGCGGGTACGAGTTCGTCGAGCTGCCGGCCGGCCTGCGCGACGCGGGGGACGAGCCCGCGGTCGAGACCGCCCGGCGCGAGCTGCGCGAGGAGGTCGAGCTGGAGGCGCGCGAGTGGCGCCCGTTGCTCAGCACGTACGGGAGCGCGGGCATCAGCGACGAGGTGCACGAGATCCTGCTCGCCCGCGGACTCACCCACGCGTCGCGCGGGGACTTCGACCTGCGGCACGAGGAGGCGGAGATGGAGCGCTTCTGGGTGCCCATGGCCGACCTGCTGGACGCGGTGCTCGAGGGGCGGGTCCGGCAGGGTCCGCTGGTCCAGGCGGTGCTCGCCTACGCGGTGCTCAAGCAGCGGGGGGCCCTCGAGGCCCCATGAGGCGTCCCGGGAGTAGTCTCGCTCCCGCTGTGAGGCGAGCCACACCGTGGTGGCTCCCGGACCCCTGAGGAGCAAGGCATGAAGGTCGGCGTACCCAAGGAAGTCAAGAACCGCGAGTACCGCGTGGCCCTGACGCCCATCGGCGTGCACGAGCTGGTCCAGCACGGCCACGAGGTCGTGGTCGAGAAGTCCGCGGGCGAGGGCTCGCAGATCCCCGACGAGCAGTTCCTCGCTGCGGGCGCGACGATGCTGGACACGGCCGACGACGTGTGGGGTGAGGCCGACATGGTCCTCAAGGTCAAGGAGCCCGTCGCCGAGGAGTACCACCGGATGCGAGAGGGTCAGACCCTCTTCACCTACCTCCACCTCGCCGCCGACAAGCCCCTCACCGAGGAGCTGATGGACCGCAAGGTCACCGCGATCGCGTACGAGACGGTGCAGCTGCCCTCCGGCGGGCTGCCCCTGCTCTACCCGATGTCCGAGGTCGCCGGCTGCCTCGCGCCGCAGGTCGGGGCGTACTCCCTGATGAAGGCCAACGGCGGCCGCGGTGTCCTCATGGGCGGTGTCGGCGGTGTGGCCAACGCCAAGGTGGTCATCATCGGTGCCGGCGTCTCGGGACAGAACGCCGCCAACATCGCGCTCGGCATGGGCGCCGACGTGACGCTGCTCGACACCGACCTCGACAAGCTGCGGATGTCGTTCTGGCGCTACAACAACCGCGTCCACGGCCTCGCCTCGTCCAAGCTCGCCATCGAGCAGCAGGTGATGGAGGCCGACATGGTCATCGGCGCCGTGCTGATCCCCGGCGCGGCGGCACCCAAGCTGGTCAGCAACGACCTGGTCTCGCGGATGAAGCCTGGCTCGGTGCTCGTCGACATCGCCATCGACCAGGGCGGCTGCTTCGAGGACTCCCACGCCACCACCCACGACGACCCGACCTACGAGGTCCACGACTCGGTCTTCTACTGCGTGGCCAACATGCCCGGCGCGGTGCCCAACACCTCGACGTACGCCCTGACCAACGCCACGCTGCCCTACGCGGTCGCGCTGGCCGACAAGGGCTGGCAGCAGGCCCTGCGCGACGACCGCAGCCTCGCCCTCGGCCTCAACACCCACGCCGGCCAGCTCACCAACGCCCCTGTCGGCGTGGCCGTGGGCATCGAGTCGGTGGATCTCGACAGCGTCCTCGGCTGAGACCGGGTGGGACGAGCGTGAGCCAGGGGGTGAGCCTGCGCCGTGCCGTCCGCACCTATCTCGACCACCTCGCGGTCGAGCGCGGACTCGCGGCGAACACGCTCAGCTCCTACACCCGCGACCTGCGTCGCTACGACGAGTTCCTGGCGGGCCAGGGGATCGAGGAGCTGGACGCGGTCACCGAGGCGACGGTGGCCGCGTTCCTGGTGAGCCTGCGGGAAGGGAGCGCGACGCACCCGCCGCTCAGCGCGACGTCCGCGGCGCGCACCGTCGTGGCGGTGCGGGGGTTCCACAGGTTCGCGGTCTCGGACGGCCTGGCACAGGCCGACCCGGCGGCGGCGGTCAAGCCGCCCACACCGGCCAAGCGGCTGCCCAAGGCGCTGCCGCTGTCCGACGTGGAAGCGATCCTCGAGGCCGCGGGAGCGCCGGACACGGTGCTCGCGCTGCGCGACCGGGCACTGCTCGAGCTGCTCTACGGCACCGGGGCGCGCATCTCAGAGGCCGTGGGCCTCGACGTCGACGACATCGACCAGGTCGACGGCACCGTGCTGCTGCGCGGCAAGGGCGGCAAGGAGCGGCTGGTGCCCGTCGGCGGCTACGCCCGCGACGCCGTGGCCGCCTACCTCACCCGCGGGCGCCCCGAGCTGGTCGGTGCGGGGCGCGGCGGGCCGGCGATGTTCCTCAACTCCCGCGGCGGACGGCTGTCGCGGCAGAGCGCATGGGCGGTCCTGGTCAAGGCGGCCGACAGCGCCGGCGTGACGGCGTCGGTGTCGCCGCACACGCTGCGGCACTCGTTCGCGACCCACCTGCTCGACGGCGGGGCAGACGTACGCGTGGTGCAGGAGCTGCTCGGCCATGCCTCCGTGACGACGACGCAGGTCTACACGCTCGTCACGGTCGACAACCTGCGCGAGGTGTTCGCGACCGCGCACCCCCGCGCCCGGGACTGACCGCACCCGTTGCGGCCGCCACCTGCGCGTCCGCGGCGTCAGGGTGGTTGGATCGACCCATGCCGGACCCTGCACGCCTCGACACCCGGGTCCCGACCGGCGCCGACCCTGACGCGGTCTACGACGCGTTCGCCGCGTGGGTGTCGGACCAGGGCCTCGCGCTCTACCCGCACCAGGACGAGGCCGTCATCGAGCTGCTCGGTGGCAACCACGTCATCCTCGCCACGCCAACCGGCTCGGGGAAGTCGCTGGTCGCCATCGGCGCGCACGTCGCGGCGCTCGCCCAGGACAAGGTCAGCTTCTACACCGCACCCATCAAGGCCCTGGTCAGCGAGAAGTTCTTCGCGCTCATCGAGGTCTTCGGCGCCGACAACGTCGGCATGCTGACCGGTGACGCGGCGGTGAACCCGGACGCCCCGATCATCTGCTGCACCGCCGAGGTGCTGGCCAACATCGCGCTGCGCGAGGGCCGGTCGGCGGACGTCGGGCTGGTGGTGATGGACGAGTTCCACTTCTACTCCGAGCACGACCGGGGCTGGGCCTGGCAGGTGCCGCTGCTGGAGCTCGTCGACGCCCAGTTCGTGCTGATGTCGGCGACGCTGGGCGACGTGTCCTTCTTCGTCGAGGACCTCCGGCGGCGCACCGGCCGGGACACCGCGGTCGTCGACGACGCGGAGCGCCCCGTACCCCTCAGCTTCCGCTGGTCGATGGAGCCGCTGGACGACACGCTCGAGGAGCTCGTGACGACGGGCCAGGACCCGGTCTACGTCGTCCACTTCACGCAGGCTGCCGCCGTCGAGCACGCGACCAATCTGCTCAAGTCACGCCTGGGCTCGGCGGGAGGGGGGCTGAAGGTCGACAAGGACGCGATCGCCGACCGGATCGGCGCCTTCCGGTTCGGTGCCGGCTTCGGCAAGACGTTGTCGCGACTGGTCCGCAGCGGCATCGGCGTCCACCACGCGGGGATGCTGCCCAAGTACCGGCGGCTGGTCGAGACCCTCGCCCAGGCCGGGCTGCTGCGCGTGATCTGCGGCACCGACACCCTCGGCGTGGGCATCAACGTGCCGATCCGCACCGTGCTGTTCTCCGGGCTCGCGAAGTTCGACGGCAACCGGCAGCGGGTGCTCCGCACCCGCGAGTTCCAGCAGATCGCCGGGCGGGCCGGGCGCGCGGGCTACGACACGGCCGGGTACGTCGTCGTGCAGGCGCCGGACTTCGTCATCGAGAACGAGCAGGCCAAGGCCAAGTCCGCCGCGCGGGTCGCGGCCGGCAAGAAGAAGTCGAAGGCGCAGCTGAAGAAGCCGCCCGAGGGCACGGTCGTGTGGACCGAGCAGACCTTCGACAAGCTGGTGGCGGGGGTGCCGGAGCGGCTGAGCAGCCGGATGAAGGTCGACAACGCGATGCTGATCAACGTGATCTCCCGCGAGGAGGACGCGTTCGCGGTGATGCGCCGCCTGGTCACCGACAACCACGAGGAGCGTCGCGCCCAGCTCCGGCTCGCGCGTCGCGCCCTGCGGCTGGGGCGCTCACTCGTGCGTACGGGCATCGTCACCCGCCTCGGCGAGCCCGACGAGCACGGCCGTCGCTTCGTGCTCACCGTCGACCTGCCCGACGACTTCGCGCTCAACCAGCCACTGGCCCACTTCGCGCTCGCCGCCTTCGACGTGCTCGACCCCGAGGAGGAGACCTACGGCCTCGACGTCGTGTCCGTGGTCGAGGCGGTCCTCGAGGCGCCCCGCCAGATCCTGATGGCCCAGCAGCACGCCGCACGCGGCGACGCGATCGGCCAGATGAAGGCCGACGGCCTCGAGTACGACGAGCGGATGGCGCTGCTCGAGGAGATCACCTGGCCCCAGCCCCTGCGCGAGCTCCTGGAGGCGCTGTACGAGACCTATCGCCAGACCCACCCCTGGCTGCCCGACGACGCGCTCGGACCGAAGTCGGTCGTGCGGGAGATGTGGGAGAACGGGATGGGCTTCACCGACTTCGCCGGCCGCTACCAGCTCGCCCGGTCCGAGGGGCTCGTGCTGCGCTACCTCACCGACGCGTACCGGACCCTTCGGCAGACCGTGCCCGAGGTCCACCGTGCCCCCGAGGTCGAGGACGTCATCGAGTGGCTGGGGGAGACGGTGCGGCAGACCGACTCGTCGCTGCTCGACGAGTGGGAGGCACTGTCCGACCCCGACCACGTCTCCAGTGCCGTCGCGCACCACGAGCCGCCACCTCCGCCGCGTGCGCTGTCACGGCAGGAACGACCGTTCCGGGTGATGCTGCGCAACGCCATGTGGGCACGGGTCGACGCGGTCGCCCGCGACGACCTCGACACGCTCGTACGCCTCGAGCGCAACGCCGCCGACCGCACCGATCCGCCGCGCCAGGTCGTCGTCGGCCGCTCGGCCTGGGACGCCGCGCTGGAGGACTACTACGCCGAGCACGACCGGGTGTTGACCGACGGCGACGCCCGTGGGCCGGACCTGCTGCTGGTGGGGGAGGAGCGCACGGGCGAGCCGGTGGGCGCCGACGAGGGCACCACCGCACGCGTGCGCGACGTACGCCAGACGATCCACGACCCCGAGGGGCACCACGACTGGGTCGTCGAGGGCGTCGTGGACTGCGACGCCACCGACGCGGCAGGCGAGCTGGTGCTCGCGACGGTTGCGATGAGGCGGCTGGGCGGCGCGTAGGGCAGTCCACCCCTAGGGGCGGTGACTTCACCCTGAACGTCATCGATTTTGGGGCCGAGAAGGTAAAGAACCGGACGTAGCGTGCGAGGCAGGCGGCGACTCTCCGGGGGTGCAGGATGACCGACCAGCAGCACGACGACCAGCAGCACGACGACCAACACGACGACGACCAGCACGACGACGACCAGCTGGACGCAGGGACGTACGACGAGGGAGACGACGAGACCTACGCCGACGACGCTCCCGCTGTCGGGCCCCTCGTCGCCGCGGGCCTGCTCGGTCTCGTCACCCTCCTGGTGCTGGTGGTGGCGTGGGCCGTCCTCGGACGCGACGACGATGCCCGCGACGCGAGCGGCCAGGCCTCGACGGCGGGTTCGGTGGGCGCCGGCGCGACGTCGACGCTGCCCTCGGACCTGGCGCCGGGTCGGCCCACACGGCTCGGTCGCTGCGTGCGCGCGCAGCGCGCCCTGGAGGAGACCCTGGACGCAGCGCAGCCCGCGCTCGACCAGTGGGCGGTGCACGTGGGTGCCATGAACAAGCTGGTCGTCGGTGAGATCACCCTGCAGCAGGCGACGGAGTTCTGGGAGAGCACGCGGCTGGGCGCCCAGCGTCGGGTGCGTGACTTCGGGGACTCGTTCGGCGCGCTCCGTGCCGTGGGCGTCGACTGCCCCGGTCCCGCCCTGCTGGCGCCCGGTGCCCGGGCACTCCCGGGGTGCGCCCGCGAGGTGCAGGCGGCCGTACGGGCGGTGCAGTCGGCCCGGGTGTCCGTGTCGACGTGGGAGGAGCACATCCACCACATGGACATGCTGAGGCTCGGGCAGATGACCCCCGAGCAGGCGACGGAGATGTGGCTGGACAGCTGGCAGAGCGGGGTGCGGGAGCTCGACGCCTACGACTCCGCGAGTGCCTCCGCCGAACGCGAGGACGGCTGCAGCCGGGCAGGTTCGTCGCGCTGACCGCGGGGGCACTAGAGTCCGCGCCGTGCGGCCGCGGCGCGTGCCGGGCACGTCCCGAACTGGTGCCGGAACTGTCGACGTGTCGACAAAGCCGGACGCCCTCGGCATGGTCCAATCGTGACGTCGGTCCAGGCACGACGAACGCGAGTAGGAGCGGACATGAGCGGTACGGGTTTCCACGGTTCGGACGTCGGCAGCACGGCCTCCGCGATGCCGCCACTCGCCCGACCACCCCAGCCGCACCACAGCCCCCAGCCCGGCCCGACCCCGCGAGACGAGCAGCCCGTGACCCAGCCGATCCCCTTCGAACGTCCCCTCGACACGCTCACCGAGCCGCGACCCGAGCCGCGCTCCGGGGCGACCGACGGCACCCCGGCACCCCTCGGGCCCACCGGACGCCCGATGCCGGTCTTCCCCGAGCCGCCTCCCGTCACGCGGCACGGCGGTGCCCGCGTGGTCTCGATGTGCAACCAGAAGGGCGGCGTCGGCAAGACCACGACCACGATCAACCTCGGCGCGTCGCTGGCCGAGTTCGGTCGCCGGGTGCTGCTCGTCGACTTCGACCCGCAGGGCTCGCTGTCGGTGGGCCTGGGGCTCAACCCGCACGAGATGGACCTGACCATCTACAACCTGCTCATGGACCGCGAGGTCACCCTCGACGAGGTCGTGGTGCCCTCCGGCATCGAGGGCATGGACCTGCTGCCATCCAACATCGACCTGTCCGCGGCCGAGGTACAGCTCGTGCACGAGGTGGCCCGCGAGCAGACCCTCCAGCGGGTGCTCGCCCCCGCGCTCGAGCAGTACGACGTGATCCTCATCGACTGTCAGCCCTCCCTCGGCCTGCTGACGGTCAACGCGCTGACGGCCTCCGACGGCGTCATCGTGCCCCTCGAGTGCGAATACTTCGCGCTGCGTGGCGTGGCACTGCTCAAGACGACCATCGACAAG
Organism: Nocardioides eburneiflavus; assembly: GCF_004785795.1. Taxonomy (NCBI): domain Bacteria; kingdom Bacillati; phylum Actinomycetota; class Actinomycetes; order Propionibacteriales; family Nocardioidaceae; genus Nocardioides; species Nocardioides eburneiflavus. The sequence continues at coordinate 4,081,541 of NZ_SRRO01000001.1, read as the reverse complement.
GTGCGGGAGCGGCTCAACCCCAAGCTGGAGATCGACGGCGTGCTCGGCACCATGTTCGACGGCCGCACGCTCCACAGTCGCGAGGTGATGGAGCGTCTGGTCTCGGCGTGGGGCGACACCGTGTTCCACACCGTCATCCGCCGCACGGTGAAGTTCTCGGACGCCACGGTCGCGGGCGAGCCGATCACCTCCTACGCGTCCTCGTCCACGGGCGCCGACGCCTACCGCCAGCTCGCGAAGGAGGTGGTGACCCGGTGGCCCGCCGAGTGAGCATGCCGGCCGCGGACGACCTGTTCCGCCCGACGTCCGAGACAGGCGATGCGACCGGCGCCGAGGCGGGCAAGCGGCCACGCCGGGTGCGCGCGGTGGCCGACGACGCCGAGCCGGCCGGGCCCAGGCGTCCGAGCGGACGGGTCCGCCACGACGAGAAGATGACGGTGTACGTCACCTCCGACGAGCTGCTCGACATCGAGCACGCCCGCCTCGTGCTGCGCCGCGAGCACGGCATGGCCGTCGACCGTGGGCGCCTGGTCCGCGAGGCCCTCGCCATGGTGCTCGCCGACCTCGAGGCCCAGGGGGCCGACAGCGCCCTGGTGAAGCGGCTGCTCGACGAGTGAGCGCCGCCGCCCGACCCGCCTCGGACGCTGCCGTGAGCGCTGCCGCGAGCGCGCTCGAGCCCGGGAGCGAAGCCCCGGCGTTCGCCGTACGGCTGGACAACTTCGAGGGACCCTTCGACCTGCTCCTCGGGTTGATCGCCAAGCACAAGCTCGACATCACCGAGGTGGCGCTCTCCCAGGTCACCGACGAGTTCATCGCGCACGTGAAGAATCTCGGCGACTCCTGGGACCTCGAGCAGACCACGTCCTTCCTCGTGGTCGCCGCCACCCTGCTGGACCTCAAGGCCGCCCGGCTGCTCCCGCAGGGCGACGTGGAGGACGAGGAGGACCTCGCGCTGCTGGAGGCCCGCGACCTGCTCTTCGCCCGCCTCATGCAGTACCGCGCGTTCAAGCTCGTCGCGTCGGTGCTCGAGGAGCGCCTCGCCTCGGAGTCGCGGCGCCACTCGCGCGCAGTGGGGCTCGAGGATCGGTTCGCCACGCTGCTGCCCGAGGTCCTCATCGGGATCGGGCTCGACGACTTCGCCCGCCTGGCGGCGCGGGCGATGGAGCCCAAGCCGGTGCTCGAGGTCTCGCTACAGCACATCCACGCCGCCCGCGTCAGCGTGCGCGAGCAGGCGCAGGTGGTCGTCGACCGGCTGCGCCGCAGCGGCACGATGACCTTCCGTGCCCTGTGCGGCGACTCGCCTGACCGGCTCACCACGGTCGCACGGTTCCTGTCGCTGCTCGAGCTGTTCCGCGAGGGTGCCGTGTCGTTCGACCAGGTCACTCCGCTGGGCGAGCTGACCGTGCGCTGGACCGGCGCCGAGGACGGTGACGTGGACATCCACGACGAGTTCGACGGCGCGCCCGCCGACGACGATGATGCACCCATGACGTCGGTCGCGGCCGACGAGCCGGAGGAGGACCAGTGAGCGAGCAGCCCGACGTCGACCCGAGCGAGGTCGACACCCTCGACGTGGCGGTGGCCGAGCTGCGTCCGGCGCTGGAGGCGATCCTCATGGTCTCCGACGAGCCCCTCGGCACCGTCCGTCTGGCCTCGGTGGTCGGCCATCCGGTCGAGGAGGTCGACGAGGCCCTCGCCGCTCTCGCCGCCGAGTACACCGACCAGGGTCGCGGCTTCGAGCTGCGCCAGGTCGCCGGCGGGTGGCGGTTCTACTCGCGCGCGGACTTCGCCGGCGTGGTGGAGACGTTCGTGCTCGAGGGCCAGCAGGCCCGGCTCACCCAGGCGGCGCTGGAGACGCTGTCGGTGGTCGCCTACAAGCAGCCGGTGTCCCGCGCCCGGGTCTCGGCGATCCGAGGCGTCAACGTCGACGGCGTGATGCGTACGCTCCTGACCCGCGGCCTCGTCGAGGAGGCCGGGCAGGACGAGCAGAGCGGCGCCAACCTCTACCGCACGACCTCCTACTTCCTCGAGCGCATCGGGATCACCTCGCTCGACGAGCTGCCCGAGCTCGCGCCCTACCTGCCCGACATGGACGACCTCGAGGACGAGCTGGCCAGCGTCGCCGGCCTCGACGCGCCTGCCACCCAGCCGCCGACCGAGCCGACGCCCGCGCCGACGCCGGTCGTGCACCACTCGCCGCACTCGGGATCGGGCACCGAGCCCGACGGCGGCACCGAGATCGCATGACCACCCCGCCACGCACGAGGACCGCATGAAGCCGCACGACGCACCCGACAACGACCAGCCCGCCTCGCAGCGACCCGCCACCGACGAGGACGGCCTGATCCGCCTCCAGAAGCTGCTCGCGCAGTCGGGCGTCGCGAGCCGGCGCAAGTGCGAGGAGCTGATGCTCGACGGGCTCGTCGAGGTGGACGGCGAGGTCGTCACCCGCCTCGGCACCAAGGTCGACCCCCGTACGGCGGTCGTCCGCGTCGACGGGAAGCGGCTCCCGCCGATCAGCGACAAGGTCTACCTGGTGCTCAACAAGCCCCGCGGAGTCGTGTCGACGATGTCCGACCCCGAGGGGCGGCCCACGCTCGGTGACCTCGTCGCCGACCGGCCCGAGCGGCTCTTCCACGTCGGTCGGCTCGACACCGACACCGAGGGCCTGATCATCCTCACCAACGACGGCGACTTCGCGCAGCACCTGGCCCACCCCTCCCACGAGGTCGACAAGACCTACGTGGCCGAGGTCGAGGGCGAGGTGCACGTCCGCACCGTCCGCGAGCTGCTCGACGGGGTCACGCTCGACGACGGACCGGTCACCGTCACCCACGCCCGTGTGGTCGGAGGCGACCCGCGGCGCGAGGGCAGCAACCGGTCGATCGTCGAGCTGACGATCCACGAGGGCCGCAACCGCATCGTGCGCCGGCTCCTCGACCACGTGGGCCACCCCGTACGCCGGCTCACTCGCACGCAGGTCGGCCCGGTGACGCTCGCGCGGCTCGGGTCGGGGGAGATGCGCGAGCTCACCGTCGCGGAGCTCGGTGAGCTGATGGACAGCGCGCAGCTCTGACCCCGCCCACGGATAGGCTTCCCGGCGTGGCAGTGAGAGCAGTGCGGGGCGCGACCCAGCTCGAGGAGGACACCCGCGAGCACATGCTGGACCGGGTGGCCGAGCTGGTGACGGACGTGATGGAGGCCAACGGTCTCGAGGTCGACGACTTCATCTCGATCATCTTCACCGCGACCAGCGACCTCACCAGCGAGTTCCCCGCGTACGCCGCGCGACAGCTCGGGTTCTCCGACGTCCCGCTGGTGTGCGCCAGGGAGCTGGAGATCGAGGGATCGATGCCGCGGGTCGTGCGACTGATGGCCCACGTGGAGACCGACCTCCCGCGCTCGGACGTCACCCACGTCTACCTCCACGGGGCCGCCAACCTGCGGCGTGACCTGACCCGGACCACCAGCCATGACTGAGGACGCGCTGCCGGCCCTGACCGGGCCGGTCGAAGTCGTCGGTGCAGGCCTCATCGGCACCTCGGTCGCCCTCGTGTGCAGGCGGCTCGGGATCGAGGTCGTGCTGCGCGACACCTCGGCGGAGAACGTCCGGACGGCCCACGGCCTCGGGGCGGGCCGGGCCGTCACCCCCTCCGACCGTCCCCAGCTGGTCGTGGTGGCGGTGCCGCCGGCCAGGATCCCCGACGCGATCGTCGAGGCACTCAGCCGCTCGGACGCGGTCGTCACCGACGTCGGGAGCGTCAAGGAGGCCCCCCTCGCGGCGGTGGCACGGCGTGTCGGCGCCGCCGACCTCGCGCGCTACGTCGGGTCGCACCCGATGGCCGGCAGCGAGCGCTCCGGACCGCTCGCCGCCAGCGCCGCGCTCTTCGACGGCCGTCCGTGGGCCGTCACTCCGCACGCCGCGGCCGACGCGCGCGCGGTGGGCCTGGTCGAGTCACTCGTCCTCGAGTGCGGCGCGGCACCGGTCCGGATGGGGCCTGCGGAGCACGACCGGGCCGTGGCCCGGATCTCGCACCTGCCGCACCTCGCCGCCGTCCTGGTCGCAGGGCGCCTCGCCGCCGCGCCGGTCGAGCACCTCGCGCTGTCCGGGCAGGGCGTGCGAGACGTCACCCGGGTCGCAGCGAGCGACCCGGCACTGTGGCAGCAGATCCTCGAGGCCAACAGCGAGGCGGTCCTCGACCTCCTCGCCGAGGTCCGTGCCGACCTCGACGCCCTGATGACCGCTGTCGCGGCCGACTCCGGTCCCGACCTCGTCGAGATCCTCGCTCGCGGCAACGCCGGCACCGCGGCCATCCCCGGCAAGCACGGCGGCCCGGCACGGCCCACGCGCTCTGTCTTCGTGGCCGTGCCCGACCACCCGGGAGAGCTGGCCCGCCTGTTCGGCGACGCGGGCGAGATCGGCGTCAACATCGAGGACGTCCACATCGACCACGACCCGGGACGACCGGTCGGCCTCACCGAGCTGGTCGTCGAGCGCGGCAGCGCCGATCGCCTCCTCGCTGCTCTCGAATCTCGCGGGTGGACGACTCACCGGTAATCTTCTCGCCCGTGACCCACGGCGACAGCACCTCCCTCGACAGCACCTCCCGCGACGGGCACGGACTCGTCATCGCCGTCGACGGCACGTCTGGCTCCGGCAAGTCGAGCACCTCGCGCGGGGTGGCCGAGCGCCTCGGGCTGCGCTACCTCGACACCGGAGCGATGTTCCGCGCGATGACCTGGTGGCTCCTGTGCGAGGGTGTCGACGTACGCGACGCGGGCGCCGTCGCCGCCGTGGCGGACCGGCCCGCCATCGAGTCCGGCACCGACCCGCGCGACCCCACCATCACGGTCGACGGCGTCGACGTCTCGGTGGAGATCCGCAGCGACGAGGTCACCTCCGCCGTCAGCCCGGTCAGCGTGGTCCCCGAGGTCCGCGCCCGGCTGCTCGGGCTCCAGCGTGACGTGATCGGCGACGGCGGCATCGTCGTCGAGGGTCGCGACATCGGCTCGGTGGTGTGGCCGCAGGCCGAGGTCAAGGTCTACCTGAGCGCCGACCCCGACGCCCGTGCCCAGCGTCGCGCGGCGGAGCAGGGCGCCACCGACCTCGCCAGCACGCAGCAGTCGCTGCTCGAGCGTGACCGGATCGACTCCGGCCGCGCCACCGCACCGCTGACGATGGCCGAGGGTGCCGTCCACGTCGACAGCACCCACCTCACGCTCGCCGAGGTCATCGACCAGATCGTCGCCCTGGCACCGGGGACCCGGGGCGCGTGAGCAGGCCCGAGCTCCCTGCCAGCGCCGCCCAGCACCCACCCACCCGCTTCCTGAACCGGCTGCGCGGCCCGTCCGCGTCGCTCCTGCGCCGGCGGTGGCCGATCGAGGTGCACCACGCCGACCGGGTGCCGGCCGCGGGCGGCGTGGTCCTCGCGGCCAACCACGTCGGTGTGATCGACGGCCCGCTGCTCGCGGTCCTCGCACCGCGGCCCGTCCACGCGCTGACCAAGCAGGAGATGTTCGCCGGCGGCCTCGGCCCGTTCCTGCGCGCGTCCGGCCAGATCCCGCTCGACCGGTTCCGGCCGGACCTCGGAGCGATCCGCACGTGCCTGCGAGTCATCCGTGACGGCGGAGTGGTCGGCATCCTCCCCGAGGGGACCCGCGGCGACGGCGAGCTGCACCGCTTCCACCACGGCGCGGCCTACCTCGCGCTCGTGACCGGCGCACCGGTCGTCCCGGTCACGATGATCGGCACCCGTCCGCCCGGGGGCGGGTCCAACGCGCTGCCCGAGCGGGGTGGCACGGTGGAGGTCGTGTTCGGACGGCCGTGGCGGACGACACAGCAGCCGTGGCCACGCACCCGGGAACACGTGGCCGCCACGTCGGTGTTGCTCCGGGGGCACATGCTGTCCGAGCTCGCGTGCGCGCTCGCGGACACGCGCCGATCCTTGCCCGGGCCGCTTCCTGCGGGACAATCCGAGGACGACCCCGACACCGGGCTCGTCGAGCCATCCAGAGAGCTGTGATCACGCATGAGTGAGTACGACGCCACCAGCGTCGAGTCCGTCGACCCGACCGACGCGACCGACACTTCCGGACCGACGCCGGTCCTGGCGGTCGTGGGCCGTCCCAACGTCGGCAAGTCCACCCTCGTCAACCGGATCATCGGTCGTCGCGAGGCCGTCGTGGAGGACCGGCCGGGCGTGACGCGCGACCGCGTCTCCTACGACGCCGACTGGAACGGGCGCTCCTTCACGGTGGTCGACACCGGTGGGTGGGACCCCGACGCGCGCGGCCTCGCGGAGCGGATCGCCGGGCAAGCGGAGGTGGCGGTCTCGCTCGCCGACGCCGTCCTCTTCGTGGTCGACGCGACCGTGGGCATCACCGACGCCGACGAGGCGGTCGTACGGATCCTGCGTGCGTCCGGCAAGCCCGTGGTGCTCGCCGCCAACAAGGTCGACGACGCCCGCACCGAGGCGGAGGCGTACGGCCTGTGGAACCTCGGCCTCGGCGAGCCGTGGCCGGTGTCCGCGCTCCACGGCCGCGGATCCGGCGACATGCTCGACGCGATCCTCGCGGCGCTGCCGGAGACCCCGGAGCAGTCCTTCGAGGAGGTCGGTGGTCCGCGCCGCATCGCCATCGTCGGCAAGCCCAACGTCGGCAAGTCGTCGCTGCTCAACATGCTCGCCAAGGAGGACCGCGTCGTCGTCGACAACGCGGCCGGCACCACCGTCGACCCCGTCGACGAGCTCATCACGCTGGGGGACCGGACCTGGCGCTTCATCGACACCGCCGGCATCCGCAAGCGCGTCAACCAGGCCTCCGGCCACGAGTACTACGCCTCGCTGCGCACCACGACGGCGATCGACCGGGCGGAGGTCGCCGTGCTCGTCCTCGACGCCAGCGAGACGGTCTCCGAGCAGGACATGCGGATCATCCAGACCATCCGCGACGCCGGCCGGGCCATGATCATCGCCTTCAACAAGTGGGACCTCGTCGACGAGGAGCGCCGCTACTACCTCGAGCGCGAGATCGAGCGCGACCTCGTGCAGCTCACGTGGGCGCCCCGGATCAACTTCACCGCCCGCACCGGCTGGCACGTCGACCGCCTCGTCCCCGCGATCGAGAAGGCGCTCGAGGGCTGGGAGACGCGCATCGGCACCGGTGCGTTGAACACCTTCCTGGGCCGGCTGGTCGCCGAGCACCCGCACCCGGTGCGCAGCGGCAAGCAGCCCAAGATCCTGTTCGCCACGCAGCCCTCGACCGCGCCGCCGACCTTCGTGCTGTTCACCAGCGGCAAGCTCGACGCGGCCTACGAGCGGTTCATCGAGCGTCGCCTGCGCGAGGAGTTCGGCTTCGCCGGCACCCCGATCGTGATCAACCAGAAGCCGCGGGAGAAGCGCAAGCGGTGAACGTCAGGGGGTGAGTCCCGCAGCGCGCAGCCAGTCCATCGGGTCGACTGGGCTGCCGCCGGCGGGACGGACCTCGAGGTGCAGGTGCGGGCCGGTGGAGTTGCCGGTCGACCCCACGCTGCCGACGACGTCCGCGACCTCGACCTGCTGACCCGCCGCGACCGTGACGTCGGTCTGGTGGCAGTACCAGACCTCGGTCCCGTCGGGCAGCTCGAGGATCGTGCGCAGCCCGTACGGGCCGGCGTACGCCACCTCCGTGACCACGCCGCCGGCGACCGCGACGAGGGGCTCGCCGGCGCCGGCGCTGAAGTCCTGCCCGCCGTGCTCGGCCTCCCACAACGGCCCGGTCAGGCCGAAGCCCGCGGAGAGGTCGTACGACGCCATCGGCAGCACGACGCGCACGGCGTCCGGGTCCCCACGGTAGCCGTACCTCGCCAGGAGCTCCTTGCGCCCGATCAGGGCGCGATCGTGTGCGTCGGCCCGGCGGTTGAGGGCCGCGAGCTCCTGCTGGCGCTCGGCGACCTGGCGGGCGAGCTCGATGGCCCGCAGCTGTCGTCCGTCCTCACGCACCGCGACCTCGGGCGCGGCGTGGGCCGAGGGCGCGCCGAGGACCAGAGCGGCGGCGGTCGCGGCGACCACCGCGCCGGCACGGTGCAGCATGGATGACACGTGAACCCCCACAGGTTGACGGTTCATCCTCCGGGCGGGAGCACCGAGCCGTGGTGGGAATCGATGCAAATGGCCCACTCGGACTACTGGCCGGATGACGCGCGCGGGTCGATTCCGCGCGGGCGGAGGGGCTGCGGTAGTGTTCCACTCGCTTCGCAGGCCTCGTGCCGGAGGCGTTCGGGCTGTGGCGCAGCTTGGTAGCGCACTTGACTGGGGGTCAAGGGGTCGCAGGTTCAAATCCTGTCAGCCCGACCGAAAAATTGCCTCTGACCTGCGGAAACGCGGGTCAGAGGCAGTTCTCGTTTTGACGTGGAACCGCGGAATGGTCGTTTACTAGTCGTAAACGATTTCGCAGCCTATGAATCCGCGCTCGTATCGTCGCTCTCAGCGAGGCGCTCGAGGAGCTCGGAGAGGTCGGCTGAAACCGGAGGCTTTGCGATGTAGTGATCGCGGGTGACCTGGCTCGAGGAGTGTCCGAGCTGGCGCGAGGCGAGCTCGGACGTCGTCGCCTCAGAGATCACGGTCGCCACGGTCTTGCGGAACGTGTGTGGGGTCACCCACTCATAGCCGGTGTCCTTGCGGATCTGCCGCCACCGACGCTCGATGTTGACGACCTGGTGCCAGGTGCCGTTGCGGGTGGCGAAGACGGCGTCGTTCTCGTTGGGTGTCGCGAACTCCCGGCGCACGCGGAGCAGCTCGGCCGCGAACCGGGGGAGCACCACGGCTCGTCGGCTGGCGTCCGACTTCGGAGTGGGCTTCCGATACGTCCCCTTTCCGGTCTCGGTCTTGATCGTGCCCGACACCGTGAGGATGGGTAGATCGCCATCGAGGTCCAGGTCGCTCCAGCGCAAGGCGAGGATCTCGCCGATGCGGCAACCAGTGGCGAGCATCAGGTCGATGATGTCGGCCATGTCACCGGTGGCCTTGGGTCCGGGGCGGTCCGCGTTGACCCACCGGCGTACGGCAGCGCGGATCTCGATCAAGTCCTCGACCCGCAGAGCCTTGGTCTCCTGCTTGGGTCGGTGTACCCGACTCGTCCCACGGGCCGGATTGGTCGGGATTGCATCGTGTCGGACCGCGAGGTCGAGCATGGCCCCTAGGACGACCTTGGCCTTGCGTTGCCGGTTCACGCTCTGATCACGCAACCTCAGCAGGAGCCGGTCTAGCCGGCCCGTGGTGGCCTCGCGGAGTTTTAGACCGCCAACACTCGGTAGCACCAGGTTGTCCAGCACCCGGCGGTACTCGTTGATGGTGGTCTGCTCGATCCGACCCTCAGCCTCGAGACCAGTGATCCACAGGTTGGCGAGATCGATCAGCCGGATCTCCGCGGTGATGAGCTCGCCCGCTGGCGCGGTGCGCGTGCCCAGCTTGTCTCGAAGCGCTCGCTCCGCGGCCGCCTTGCTCGGACCAGTCGCAGTGACGCGACGGGTGTTGCCGTCGTGGTCGCGGAACCGCGTCAGGGCGCGGTAGCTGCCGTCGCGGATCTTCTCGGTAGTGATGGTCCCCCACGTGCCGAGGGGGAGTGGTGGCCTGGCCATGGCCCCTACTCGCCTGCTGCGGGCTCGAGATGCTCGACGATCCATGCGTCGAGGTCCGCGCGGCGGTAGCGCAGGCAACCGCCCACTTTCACGGCGCGTGGTCCGAACCCGACCCGGCGGGTCCGCCAGGTGTACAACGTCGCCTTCGGGATCGCGAGGTAGGCCGCAGCCTCGTCGATGGTGAGGATCATGCTCTCGTGGCTGGTGTCGACGGTGGTACTCATCGTGTGCTCCTTCGTGATCACGAGGACAGGTTTGCCCTCGTAACTGAAGGTGTGCAGGGTTCACCGCGGAGACTGTGGAGAACTGACCCTTAATCGAGCTTCTGGACCGAACGCAGGTGCATCGCCGGGCGAACGGTGTCCTTGAGCCCGACCTGCAAGACCTCGCGGGGAGCATCTGCTGCTCCGTGACGCCGGTTGTCGGGTTGCGATCGCGCTTGCTGTGTTTTGCGCTCTTAGCCAGAGGTCGCAGGTTCAAATCCTGCCCCCGCTACAAAGTTTCAGGCTCGGAGATCGTTGATCTCCGAGCCTGAAAGCATTTGAGATTTGATCCGACTGCCACAAACCTGCCAGAAACCCCGTCGCTGCACCGCCATCGGCAGGATCCGCGGGCATCGCCATGGGGCTTCACGGATCCCCACGGGAGCACTCGGGGTGCCGCGTGCACCTCACGGTCATGGAGACCACCACCAGCCCATTGAGCGGCCTGGAGCCGCTGCTGAGCATCGAAGAGCTCGCCGAGTACCTCCACGTGCCCGTCACGACGATCCGCGACTGGCGCACCGACGGCAAGGGGCCGTGCGCGATCAAGGTCGGTGGCCGCGTCCGCTTCGCCACCTCCGACGTCCTGGCCTGGCTGCATCAACAGCGCGAGGCCGAGCCGGGGCACGGGCCCAGCGGCGGGTGAACGATCGTGGTTAGACCGCGCACTCCGATCGGCACTTTCGGTGAGATCCACCTCGACAGGACAAGTGACGGGCGGGCTCGTGCGCTGACCCGGTTCCGGGACTACGACGGGCAGCTGCGCCGCGTCCAGGCGACGGCCGCCACCCCGAAGGCCGCCGAACGCAAGCTCAAGGAGCTACTGGCCGAGCGAACCGAGCAGACCGTCCGGCAGGGCGAGCTCACCCCTGCCAGCTCGTTCCGACACCTCGTCGACGTGTGGCTCGCCGACCTGGACCTCGAGGACGCGCTCGCCCCCAGCACGCGGGCACTCTACGAGCGCAACATGCGTCAGCTCGTCATGCCGGCGTTCGAACACTACGCGCTGCGTGAGATCAGCGTGCGCAAGGTCGACCAGTTCATCAAGACGCTCGCCAAGACCAGGAGCTACAGCATGGCCAAGCAGGCCCGTACCGTGATGAGCCTCGCCTTCGGGCTTGCCGTGCGCTACGACGCGATGCGCGAGAACCCGGTCCGTGACACCGCTCGCCTCCGCAGGCCGCCCACCCAGGCGATGTCGCTCTCCAGCGAGCAGGTCGACGAGATCCGTCGGGCCGTCCGCGGGTGGCGCCGCGGCGCCGGCGTGCCCGGCCCGCCGCCGGACGGGCAGCTGGAGCAGATCATCGAGGTCATGCTGGGCACCTCGGCCCGCATCGGCGAGGTGCTCGCCATCCGCAAGTGCGACGTGGACGTGACGAGGTCGCCTGCCACCGTTCGCCTGTGCGGGACGATCGTGTCGCCCGCGGGGAAGCCCACGCATCGACAGCCCCACCCGAAGACGATGACGTCGACCAGGACCGTCTCCGTGCCGTCCTTCACCGCCGAGGTCCTGCGCGCACGGCTGGTAAGCATCGCGTCAGAGGCACCAGACCAGTTGATCTTCTTCAGCCGCAACGGCACGCCGCTCACGACGAACAACATCCGCCGACGGCTCCGCGCGGTGCTGGAGGATGCAGGCATCGACGGTGTGACGCCCCACTCGTTCCGACGAACCGTCGCGACCGTCCTCGACCGGGCCGGGGGAGCGGAGCTAGCGGCCGAGATGCTGGGCCATACCTCCTCCAAGATCACCAAGCAGCACTACATCGAGCCGGACGAGGCGGTGAACCCGGTGACGGCCGACATCCTCGAGGCACTCGCCCCACACAGGGCAGACGACGAGCGATAGCCCCACGCCCGCAGTCTTGCCACCGCGCCGAATCGCGGCGATGTTAAGCAGGGCGCGGACGATCCGATGTCGTCGCCAGTGGGGGCGCTCCGCGGCTACTGCGTGGAGTCGAATCGATCCTTGAGCACTGCCTGTAGTTCTCGGGCTGTCGGGTTCGTGTCACCTTTTCGCACGGTGGCGCAGACGTCCGTCCATGCGCCCTCATCGCGCAGGCGGAGATAGTGGACGCCTTCTTGCCGTAGGGCACGTACGGAGGCTGGTACCACCGCCACCCCGACCTCAGCCGCTACCAACGCCAGGAGGGTGGCGAACTGATTGGCCTCCTGGGCGAATTGAAGGCGTACGCCGCCGGCGTGGGCCAGGACAACGAGCCGGTCCCAGGCGCGCGGCACCCGGTCCCGCGGAAGGGTGACGAACGCTGATCCCACGAGGTCGGCGATCCCGATGGTGCGGCGGTGCTGCAGGGGATGAGACGTCGGTACGACGGCGAGCAGCGGCTCGCGCAGGAGAGTGCGGACGTCCAGGTCGTCCTGAGCCTCCAGGTCACGGCTGAGCCCGACGTCGATGACCTCCTCACGGAGCGCGGTGATCTGCTCCTCTGTGGTCATCTCGCGCAGGGCGAGCTGGACCTCAGGCCGCGCGCTGCTGTGCCGTCGTACGAGATCGGGAAGGATGTGGATCGCGGCGGAGGCCACGAAGCCCAGGGTCACGGTGCCGCGCACCCCGGCGGCCGCAGCGACGGCCGCCTCACGGCTCGATTCCGCCGCGGAGAGCGCTCGCCGCGCAGTGTTGACGAACGCGACGCCCGCTGGAGTGAGCTTGACGCTGCGGCTGGTGCGCTCGAACAGCTCGACGCCGAGGTCGCGCTCGAGGTCTCGCACCTGGCGAGAGAGCGAAGGCTGGGCGACGAGCAGCCTCTCGGCCGCCCTGCCGAAGTGCAGCTCATCGGCCACTGCGACGGCGTAACGCATCTGACGAAGCTCCATGGGCCAGCTCTATCACCAATGACCAATGTGAATCAATCAGTGTCGAACAGGTCTTGGACTGAATGAGTAACGGCTACTTACCGTCATCTCTGTAACGGCCGTCACAGTCCCGGCCGTCTCGGAGACACTGTCATTGGAGATGAGGCGCAATGAGTACAGACATCCGAAGGGTCGAGGGCCCCGAGGTTCGCAGCGGCGGTGCGGACTGGGTCGTGACGGGAGTGAGCGCCGGCATGCTCCTGGTCTTCGTCGTCGGCGCCATCGCAGTTCCGGACACGGTCGGCGGCTGGGTGACGACTGGCTTCACGAAGAGTGCCGAGTGGTTCGGGTTCTACTGGCAGCTGCTCATGCTCGCGACCTTCGTCGTGGCCCTGGTCCTCGCGGCGACGCCGTGGGCGCGTGCCCGCTTCGGTGACGCGACCCCCGAGTTCGGCCGTTTCAAGTGGATCGCGATGATCATGTGCACGCTGCTCGCCGGGGGCGGCGTCTTCTGGGCTGCGGCCGAGCCGATGTACCACTTCCTTTACGCGCCGCCGTACTTCACCGATGTCGTCCCCGGCAGCGATAGCGCCGCTCATGTGGCACTCGCGCAGAGCTTCGTCCACTGGGGCTTCCTGGCGTGGGCGATCCTCGGCTCCCTCGCAGCGATCGTGATGATGTACGCTGCGGAGCGCGGGATGCCCCTGCGGCCGCGCACCTTGCTCTACCCGGTCCTCGGGAGCCGTGTCGTCACGAGCCCGATCGGCACGGTCGCGGACATCGTGTGCATCGTCGCCGTCGTCGCCGGCACGGTTGGCCCGATCGGATTCCTGGGGCTCCAGGTGTCCTACGGCCTGTCATCGCTGTTCGGCATCCCGGACGTGTACGGCGTCCAGCTTGCGGTGATCGCCGTCCTGACTGCGGTCGCGGCCGTCTCCGTCGTCTCCGGTGTCAACCGCGGCATCCAGCTGCTCTCGCGCGTCAACGTCTGGCTGGCGCTGGCGCTGATGGCGGCGGTCCTCGTGCTGGGTTCGGCCTGGTACGTCCTCCAGGCCTTCGTGGGCGGCTTCGGCGTCTACGTCACCGACTTCGTCGGGATGAGCCTCTATCGGGGTGACCCGACCTGGGTGTCCGGCTGGACCGTGTTCTTCTTCGGCTGGTTCCTCGGCTACGCGCCACTGATGGCGATCTTCATCGCGCGCATCTCCCGCGGTCGCACTGTCCGCGACCTGATCGTCAGCACCGCCGTGCTACCGCCCGTGGCCACCTGCCTGTGGTTCTCGGTGCTCGGCGGCACCGGGATCATGCTCGAGCAGCGCAACCCCGGAGAGATCTCCGGCCCCCTCAACGAGGCGGGACTCCCCGCAGCGGTGATGGCGATCGCCGGCGACCTCCCACTGTCGACGCTCGTCAGCGTCGGGTTCCTGCTGCTCACCATCATGTTCGTCGCCACCACCACCGACTCGATGTCCTACGCCGTTGCCCAGTCCTGCACGAGCAAGGACCACGCCGGCTCCCGGATGCGCGCCCTCTGGGCCGTGCTCATGGGCGCCGCGGCCGCGGTGCTGATCAGCATCGGCGACGGGGGGATCTCCGCCCTCCAGTCCTTCATCGTCGTCACGGCCGTCCCGGTCGGCCTGATCGTGCTCCCCTCCGTCTTCGCTGCGCCCGTGATGGTGTACCGGATGGCGGTCCAGCAGGGACTCTCCTCATGGCGCACACCGCCCCGGTCGGCGACCCCCGCATCACCGACGAAGCCCCTCACCGACGCCCAGGAAGAAGCCCACGCATGAACACCCCCACCCTGCAGCTCAAGAACCTGATCGGCGGCGCCTGGATCGACGGCGACGGCGTCCCGGAACACAGTGAGAATCCCGCCGAGCCGACCGGAGCGCCGGTCGCGGAGTACCGCACGGCCACCGAGGAGCAGCTCGAGCAGGCGATGAGCGCCGCGACCACCGCTGCCCCCGGCTGGGACCGACGGGGCCTGCTGGGCCGAGGTCAGGTCCTTCGCCGCGCCGGGCAGATCATGGAGGACCGTGCCGAGGAGCTCGCCGCCCTGATGACCCGCGAGCAGGGCAAGTCCCTGACCGACTCCCGCGGTGAGGTGGGGGCGACCATCGAGACCCTGTACTACCACGCGGGCGCCGCGCGCCGGCCGGACGGCGCGACGTACCCCTCGGCGCACCCAGACGAGATCGTCCGGACCGTCCGACGTCCTGTCGGCGTCGTCGGCGTCATCACCCCCTGGAACTTCCCGCTCCAGATCCCGGTGTGGAAGATCGCCCCCGCGCTCCTGTGGGGCAATCCGGTGGTCTGGAAGCCGGCGAGCTTCACCCCGGCCCTCGCGGTGGCACTCACCGAGATCCTCGTCGAGGCAGGACTGCCCGACGGCGTCCTGAACCTCCTGCTGGGCCCCGGCCACCTGGGCGCCAGCCTGGTGAAGCACGTCGACACCGCCGCGGTGACCTTCACCGGATCAGTCCCGGTAGGCCACACGATCCGCGATGTCGTCATCCCGCGCGGCGCCAAGCTCCAGATGGAGCTCGGTGGCCACAACGCCGCCCTCGTGCTGCCCGACGCGCACCTTCCGTCCGCGGCCGACGCGATCGTGGCCGCCGCGATGGGCAGCACCGGGCAGAAGTGCACGGCGACCCGTCGCGTGATCGCGGTGGGCGATTGCTACGACGCGCTGGTCGCCCTGCTGGTCGAACGCGTCGAGGCGCTCACCGTCGGGCGCGGCAGCGACGACGGCATCGCACTTGGGCCGGTCGTGTCGGCCAAGGCCCGCGACCAGATCTCCAGCGCTGTGCAGCTGGCCGTCGACGAGGGCGCGCAGGTGCTGGCGACCGCGCCGGTCCCCGAGGCGGCCGGCCACTGGGTCCAGCCCACGCTGCTCGCCGGCCCTCCCGAGCTGACGATCTGCCGGGAGGAGGTTTTCGGGCCTGTCGCGACCGTCCTTCGCGTCCCTGACCTCGACTCCGCGATCGCGCTCGCGAACGCGACGGACTTCGGGCTGACCGCCTCGGTCTTCACCCGAGACGAGCGCTCGGCCCGACGCTGCGTGGACGAGCTCGTGGCTGGCCTGATCAAGGTCAACGCACCCTCCACCGGGTCAGAGCTCCACGCACCGTTCGGCGGTCTGCGCGACTCGTCGTTCCCGGCGCCGCGTGAGCAGGCCAGCGACGCCGCCGCGGAGTTCTTCACGATCAGCAAGACCGCCTACGTGCGGCTGGCTCCCGAGGCCGACTCATGACCGCGCAGGTCCAGTCGGCGTACGCCGCGCTGCGACCGGCCGACGTCGTCCTCTCGCCGGACGACCTCGGTGGGGCCCGGGCCACCCGCCACAGCTTCTCGCGCTCACTGGTGCGCCGAGCCGTTGCGGGCGGCTGGGACATCACGCTGGGTCGCGCCGACCTGGACGAGCACGGCTGCGGAGTGGTCGTCTTCGACGTCAGCGCCGAGGGTCACCGGTGGAGCTTCGTGGCCTTCTCGCAGACCATCGACGAGTCCGATCGTGAGGACCGGGTCGTCGCCTCCTCCTGGGACGTCACCGCAGCACTGGTCGACGGAGCCGTCGACGACGACGACGTCGCGCGGCTACGGCCGGAGGTCATCCGCCAGGAGCAGGGGCGTGCCGACGAGCGGACGTTGATCTGGACCCGCGCCAACCGCAGCGGACGATTCTTCGAGTACGTCGTCGACCGGCTCGCCGACGGAGCGCAACCGGAACCGGGCGTGTTCGGGTTGTCGCCATACCTGCTGCGCAGCACGGCGTTCTACAGCAACGGGAAGTTCGGGCTCGCCGACTTCGAGCGCTTCGAGCACGGCCACCCGTTTGCGGTGCCCTACCGCGCACACATGTTGTCCGCCTGGCTGCTGCGGGAGCTGGGCTACGAGCTGGCAGAGCGGTGCGCCGCGGCGCGCAGCGAGACCGCCGTCCGCCTGGACGGCGACTGGCGCCGCTACTTCGGCCTGGGCAACGCGACCGGACTCGGCATGGTCCCGTACGTCGTGAACCACCCTGAAGTCCTCGACGCCTGGATCCGCCTGCGCGAGCTGCCGCTGGCTGACGTCGTGGCCCGGACGGTGGACCGCACCGGCCCGGACGTCCCTCGTGTCCGCACCCTCCTCGAGCGAGCCGCGCGCTACCTGGCCGAGCAGGGCGACACCGAGCCCACGCCGTACACCTCGGGTGCCAAGTTGGCGGCCGGCCTCCGCCCGATCCAGGACCTGCTCACCGAGTACGCCACATACGGCACCATGGGTGGTGCGATCGAGGCCCAGCCGTGGCAACACCTCCACGAGGCCGCTGCGGCGGCCGGATCCGAGGTGCGCGGGGTGGTCGCGTCCGTGCTCACCGAGCTCGCCGACGACCTGGACGATGTCGTCGAGGCCAGCCTGACGTGTCAGGAGCGTCGGGACATCGATCCCAAGATGCGGTGCGGCGAGCTCCGCGGGCTGATCGACGCGGACTACGACTGGCTGCGTGAGTTTGACTTCACCGACCCGACGCAGACCGAGCGCTTCTGGTACTCCTCGGCCAACAACGAGGAGCCCCGGCGCGCGTACGCAGGGGTGGACCCTGGCGAGCGCGTGCAGCACGCCGTCGATGTCGCACGTGCGGTGCACGCACTGAGCCTGGACCTCGCTGGCGCCGAGGCTGCGACCAGCGTCGGGGAGTTCCTGCTCGGCCACCCCTGGCACCGCGGCGCGGTGGCCCGGGTGCAGTCGGTCCGCGACCTCGAGTACGCCGAGCTGCACGCCAACCTGCTGGCAGGGGATTTCCTGCCTCTCCACGTCCAGCGGCTCCAGCTCGCCGTCTACGGCATGGACAACTACAACCCCCAGTCGACCGACTGGCTCCGGGTGACGCTCTTCTCGGGAGCTCCGCGGGTGGCCGACCTGGTCGACGGCACCGCCGACGACGACTGGAGCTTTACCCCCCAGCCGTCCGAGGCCGACGAGAGGACCTACGCATGAGCGGGAACCCGAGGGTCGACGCGAGCCGCGTGCACGCTGACGCCGTGGTCGTGGACGGGCTCCAGATCAACAACTGGAGCCGCGAGGTGCTGGAGGAGCTCCGCACCGGCGGGGTCACCGGCGTCAACGCGACCGCGGCCGTGTGGGAGGGCACCGACCAGACCCTGCGGACGGTCGCCGAGTGGTACCAGTTCGCCCGGCGCCACGAGGACCTCATGGTGCTCGCCGAGACCGCCGACGACATCCGCAAGGCCAAGGAGGAGGGACGGGTCGCCGTCGTCCTCGGCTTCCAGAACACCAGCCCGTTCGCCGACGACTACCGGCTGGTGGAGGTGTTCGCGCGCCTGGGTGTCCGGGTCGCCCAGCTGACCTACAACATCCAGAACGCCGTCGGCGGGTCGTGCTACGAGCCCCACGACAGCGGGTTGACCAGGTTCGGTCGCAACGTGGTTGCGGAGATGAACCGCGCTGGCATGCTGATCGACCTGTCGCACGTCGGCAACCGAACGTCGCTCGATGCTGTCGAGACGTCCCAGCTGCCCGTGGCTATCACCCACTCCAACCCGACCTGGTTCGTGGACAACCCGCGCAACAAGCCTGACGAGGTCCTGCGGGCGGTGGCCGCATCGGGAGGGGTCGTGGGCTGTTGCCTGTACCCGCTCGTGCTCGGAGGTGCGTCCACCGGGCTCGAGGAGTTCTGCGCGATGGTGCGCCGTCTGGTCGACGAGATCGGCCCCGATCACGTCGCCCTGGGTAGCGACTGCACCCGCAACTGGGGGGACGACTACGTCGAGTGGCTGCGCAGCGGCCACTGGCGACCCCGCGAGGACACCCCCGCGACCTGGCCGCAGTGGCCACAGTGGTTCCGGGGGCCCGAGGACTTCCCACAAGTCACCGACGGACTGGTCTCAGCCGGCCTCGACGAGCAGACCGTCAGAAGCGTGCTGGGCGAGAACTGGCTGCGGCTCTTCGATGATGTCTTCGCTTCAGGGAGGCCGGCATGAACACCTGCACCACGCTTGACGCATCAGCGTTCGACAGTGAGGAGGACACGGTGCCGCAGCTCACTGGGGCCAATATCCGAGTCGCCATCCGGGAGATCCGCGAGTACTCCTACCGTGCGCTCGTGGCGGCCGGCGCGAGTCCCGGCGAAGCAGCAACCGGCGCGAGCCAGGTGCTGCACGCCGAGCTCCACGCCGGGGTGGGACTCACCGGTCTGGTCGCCGACCTGGCTCGCGGCGCATGGCCCCGAGAGGGCCTGAGCTGCGCACGCCGGGCAGGAGCGAGGACGATCCTGCAAGTCGACTGCGCAGGACGCTCGGGTGGGCTTCGCGTCGGCCCGTACGTGATCGACCTCGCCGCTGGAGAAACGGAGCCCGCGGTCGTCACGACCTCCGCCGAAGTTGCGGTCGACTCGATGCTGAACGACCCCCTCCTCGCCGCGGCCAGGATGACCGGCACGAGCGTGACCGCGATCCAGCTCCTTCCCCATGAGCCCAGCCTCGTGACGATGGCGACCCCCGAAGGCAACCTCGCCCACGGCGAGCTGGATCCCGCCGCCATCGTGAGCCTCTTGGATACGGACGATCTCGTGGGACTCGAGGGATTCGTCGTTGCTACGGGAGTCCGGACCACAGAAACCAGCCTCGCCCGGTTGACCTGGGACACCCCGGGACAGCGCGCCGAGCGCCGCCTAGCGGCCGCGCGGCACGGCGTTGACGTCGACAGGGCGACCTGGCGCGTAGTGGCATCGCACGCGCAGCACTTCTTGGTCCCCGAGGCCGACTCGTGACCCGGGGTGTTGGAGTGAGTCGACGCGATCACACCGACGGCGTGCCTCGCTCCTACATGGCGTCGGCCTCCCACGACGGAGTCGTCTGGGCGTGCGGGCAGGTCCCGCGGCGGGCGGACGGATCAGTTCCGGACTCCATCGAAGACCAGGTCCAAGTCGCCCTCGACAACCTCGAGTCCGTACTCACCGACGCCGGCTCGTCGCTCGCCCTGCTGCTCAAGGTGACGGTGTTCCTCGCAGACCTCGAGGAGTTCGGCGCGTACGACGCCGCGTACTGCACGCGCTTGGCCGGCGTTCCGCTGCCGCCGCGGACCACGGTCCAGGTCGCGGGCTTCCGCGGCGACAAGCGCATCGAGATCGATGCGGTCGCCGCGGTCGGGAAAACGTAGGCCCGTCGTCACGGGAGATCGACCTCTCAGCGTCCCTGCCTTTGCCTTGGGAATGCCGGGTGACGAGTAGCCCGCAAGCGGCGGAATGCCGCGGATGTACGCCGCATGGATCGCTGCCGCTCAGGGGGTGGACAACGGGGAGATGTCGGTGGTCGCCTCTAGCCTCCAGATTGTCGTCATGCCGGCGACGTCCCTGCAAACCCTCCAGGAGCCACCATGAAGGTTTCGGCCTACCACTCGAGCAATCAGTCCGACCCAGACGTTCACCACGATCACAATGACTGCCCCACTGGGCAGCAGATCCCAGCGCATGACAAGCTCCACGGCACCGGCGGCTTTCCTCGTTGCAAGCAGTGCCGCGACAAGGGCTGACTAAGCGACGACGGCTGCTCGGGCAGCTCAGCAACACCAAGCCGCTGTCGTTCCCCATGTTCGGTCGCGGCGAAGTGACCAGGTTCGCTGACGTGCCCAACCCCGACATGGGGACCGGGATCGAAGTGATGGGGAGCGAGATGGCGGTCGATGAAGCCCAAGACGCGTTCAACGGGGCCTGGATCGCTTGCGGCAGCGTCATCGACACCATGCCTGCTGTGATGGGCGACGAATATCAAAGCAGCTGGGACGACATCGGCATCAACCTCGCCATGATCTTCATGTAGACGAAGGACTCAACGCACTGGAGCCGACGCGGCGGCGCTCCTCCGCGACCCGCGCGCGCACCTGCAGTTCGAGCAGGTCCAGCCGGAACCACCGTCGCCCGTCGTGCACCGTGTAGGGCACCTGACCACGCGCGCAACGACCCTGCAGCGCGATCGTCGTGCATCCCAGGACCGCCGCGGCCGCTGGTGCTCGCAACCACTCGTGCTGCCCGTCAGGAGGCTGCGTACTCCGCGGTGGCGCCGTACGCCGGTCCTCACGCTCTGCGCCGGCTGCTGTGCGAGCGGCCGCGAGCTCAAGCACGTCCGCACGCGACAGCGACGGCTGCAGGCCGCGCGAGGTGAGGTCGCCTCGGCGCAGCATCTTCGGGATCAGGCTCGGGTGCACGCCGAGCAGGCGCGCGGCCTCGCGCTGCGTGATCCACCCCGACTCGGACACAGCGGCAGGCTAACCGGAACCACCTTCACCCCGTTGGAGGGGATCTCCTCGAACGCCTGCGGCGTCAGGAGCGTCATGACACCGTGGCCCCGTCAGCATCACCACCACCGGGGGAACTCATGATCAAGCACATAGCCAGGGCCCTCGCCCTGCTCGTGGCCCTCGTCGGCCTCGCCACCTTCACCCAGCCCGCCCAGGCCTTCTATGACCGCGACTGCGGCGACTTCGCCACCCAGGCCGCCGCTCAGACCTTCTTCAACAACGCCGGCCCCGGCGACCCCCACCGACTCGACGCCGACGGCAACGGCATCGCTTGCGAGTCCAATCCCTGCCCCTGCATCGGCCGCGGCAACCCTCAGCCCAACCCCGGCAACACCGGCGGCAACAACACCCCCAACCCCGGGCCCGCGCTCTACCGCGAGACCGGCAACGTCGTGAAGGTCATCGACGGCGACACGCTCAAGGTCCGCCTCAAGAGCGGCGCACTGGTCAGCGTCCGCATGCTCGGCATTAACACCCCTGAGCGCGGTCGCTGCGGCGCTAATGACGCCACCGACAACCTTCGCAAGCTCGCACCCGTCAGGTCGACCGTCGACATGGTCTCTGACCGCAGTCAGGCCGCCAAGGACCGCTATGGCCGCCTGCTCCGTTACGTCGCGAAGCGCGGCGGCTACAAGGACCTCTCCTACCGGCAGGCCTTCAACGGCTACACCAAGCGCTATGTCTTCGGCGGTAAGCCCGTGGCTCGCGACGGCCAGTACGTGCGAGCTATCACGCAGGCACGCAACAACGACCGGGGGCTGTGGAACAGCTGCTGGTGACTCGCCGTGGGAGGCCCCCGACCTGCTGCCCAGGTCGGGGGCTCTCCTGTGCGCGGGACCGGCAGGCGGCTAGGCATGCCCACACGTCCGACGGTTTCGACTCCCACGACGTCGTTGCGACGTTGTTATGACGACGACAGCTCTGCCAGCCGTTCCCGCACGCCGGGCGCCGACGCGTCCTCCGCCAACACGCGCTCGAGATCCTTCTTCGCCATGGCGACCTTGTTCTCCGCAACGTAGGTCTCTGCCCTTTCGATGAGGGCCTTGTGTCGAATGGCGGAGTCGCGCGTCTTCGACTTGAGCGCTTCCTTGAACGCTTCGCGAGCCGCGACGAAGTGGCCCTGTTCGCGGAGCGCTGCGCCTCTAAAGGCGACGAGAAGAGCGGTCGGGTCATCGGTGTTGCCCATGCCGTTGGTCAGATCAACGACATCGTCGTAGCGACCTGCCTCTAGATAGAGCTCACAGAGCGAAACCGCGGCGATTGCTGAGGGGTCCAGCGCCTCGACCACGGCGATCGCCTCATCGAGGTTGCCCGCGGCCTGCTCTAGTTCGGCAAGAGCGAGCCCGAGAGCATCGCGACCGAGGGGGACTGTCGCCTCGACCCCGGAGGCGACGACGATTCTCACCGACGTCCGTCCGATGTACTTGCGGACGAAGGGGTGCTCTCCGATGTCGCCCCCTGTGGCCCATGCCCAGCGGCACGCTTCAAGTGCACGAGCATCCTCTCCTGCCTGCATGGCCATGAGGCCATCCAGCGTCGCGGCCAGCTCGGCTGCCTCTGGGTAGGCCCCTGCGATGCGTGGGAGTTCATCAAACTTCTGCTCAGTGATGACTTTGTGCAGTTCCTTCTCCCACTTAGGCGCCATCAGTCCCGGCTTGACGGGCTTCGACGGTTGCGGCGGCGCGACGGGTCGATTCGACGCGCCGGAGGACATCGTCTTGGTGTGAGAGATCCCGGACCCCGGCAACCCAACCGTCCGGGTGACCCGACCGGACGCCGTGCGCGTTACGCGGGCCCCTCGCGTTCCGACGGAGGTACTGACGCCAGCCTTTGACACCGTCATGCGGACGCCAGGCATGACCTTGAAGCTCTTGCGCGCAGTAAATCCCATGCACAGAACGTCACATGTCAATGTTTCCCTGTCTACCTAGAACTCCGCTCCTGCTGGGTCTTGACACAGAGGGGTGACAGATTCGGACGTTCCCCGACAAGCGCCGGAGCTACTTGATCGCCGTCGGTCCACTGAGGTGAGGGGCCTCGGGAGCCGAATGCTCATCTGAATGCGTGTTCAAAGGACGGACTTGGTACGGCAGACTGCCCTCGCCCGACGAATAGGACGTACTTCCCGCCATGGCAACTGACTACGACGCCTCTCGCAAGAGCGAAGAGGAGCAGAAGGAGGAGAGCCTCGAGGCTCTTCGCCTCGCTGCGACCGACAAGGACGCGAGCTCCAGCAAGATCGACGAGGACGAAACCGAGGCCGCAGAGTCCTTCGAACTGCCCGGAGCGGACCTGTCGAATGAGGAGCTCAGCATCGAGGTGGTGCCGAAGCAGGACGACGAGTTCACATGTTCGGTGTGCTTCCTCGTGCACCACCGCAGCGCGCGGACAGCAGACACCCCGCCCGTTTGTCGCGACTGCGCCTAATCGCGCGCGCATCGGTCGGGCCTGCGGTCGGTACCCGCGACGCGGTGGCTGTCCCGTCCTCAGCAGAGCGGTTGGCACGTCGTGAACGGACGTCCCTCGCCAAGCGTCGGTCAGGTGGTCGAACGTGCGCGTGGTCGATGGGATCGAGGCCGGATAGGCCGTCGGCGCACTAACCCGGGGCGGGTCCGAACGTCCCCGACAGGCGGCGAAGTGACGCAGCTCGCGCCACCCCAGTCGCTCTCCGCAGAGGCTCTCAGGCTGGACAGCGCCAGCTTGCGGCCATGCCCTGTAGCCCGGCCGTCAGCGCCGGCTACCGAGACCGGGCAGGCCCCCGCTGACGGTGCGCACCGAATTTGAAGATGGAGGGGCACAGATGTCGCAAGTCGACTTCTTCTCGGTCGCCGGACGGTGAAATGATTGGCCGCACATGCGGCACTTGGCGTTGTGCGGGCGCGGAGCCTTGGGCTTCGGCGTCAATGCGGTGCCCGTGGTACGCCCTCCATCGAGCTTCTTCTTCCTGCGCTTCTTCAACTTCGTCGCTGGAGGCCGGGTCTTCGCAGGGGCTAGCGACCTTTCAAGTGCTCTTGCTTCGTCCGTGCCGGGCCGAGGAAGCTCAGTGCCGATGAGAGTGGCCCATTGCTCCGCTCTCATCGCCATTTCCGCGTGCAACGCCGCGTGTCGTCGCCGTGTCTTCTCTTCGGTCCCCTTGAGTGTCGGACGTTCCCGATGCGCAGTCATCATGTGGGCGTTCAACCACAACCGGAAGTCGCGACCGCTCTTGCCGGCAAGGTCGGGGTGGTCGTGCTCGTCGTGGAGGCGGAAACCGAGCTTCATGCCTGGAATCCTGCCTCGGGGACCTGCCTTTGGGGGCCGAAATCACCGGGTGACCATGGAAAGTTCCGCAGTCGTCATCGCACAGCGGCAGCGGATGTCACCCAGGTCGAACCTTGGGTTGGGACCAGCGAGCGGCGGAAGTACGCACGTTTGCGGAACCGTACAAGTTCCGTATGTAGGTCGCGCTGATAATTGGGTCGATTCAGATGACTGCGCGAGTCGAGAAATTGTCGCGAGGCGCTTTTCGCACAGCCCGGTGGGCGGGGAAGCGCCCGCAAGGCTTTGCGTCACGGCAAGTCACCTGCGAGCGGACAGGTACTGCAGTTCGTCCGTGGTGAGGACGCCGAGGTTGCACAACCTGGTCAGGCGTGCGCCAGCTGACGTGCCTGCGTCAGATGAACCCAGTGGCACTGGACCCTTTGGATTTCCCAACCGCGCCCGCAGGTACATGAACTCGTTCCACGCCAGATAGCCGGCGGTCCGAAGCTGTACGAGGTCTGCGAAAGCGCGGGGTAGATCTATCGCCGGTTCGAGGTTCAAGGGTTCTGGGACGGCGGTCCCGGGCCAGCGCGTGCCAGCCGCATCGCGGGAGACGGGCATCCCTTCAGACAGCACGGCAGGTGATTCACCGGGCCCAATGGTCGCGACCGCGGACGTGAGCGGCGGCGCGTACCGACTGCTGATCTCCGTTGGGTAGTCGCGCTGTCCCATGGCCTCCCACGGAACGGTGGCGTCCGTATAGCGCGGTTCGCTCTCCGCGTTTGGGCCAGGCTGAGCGGAACCGCAGAGCTGCTGCGATGTCCACGGTGACCGCCAGCAATTGCCACGGTCCATCGGGACGTACACCTTGTGTCCAGTCTCTTGAGAGGTGGCTTCGTCGATGACACCAGAGAAGTAGCAGTGAGAGTTGCGTCGGAAGCGACACCAGTCGTAGGAGTAGGTCCGCCCGGCAGTGGCATTAGCCGCAATCCACCCCCCAACCCTCGGCCGCTGTGCTCCCTCGACCAACGCTGCACCGCCGTCGGCCGCGTGTCGACCGAGCGATGGAACCCGGTCCTCTGGAGGGTCGAGTCCACGGTCGTGGTGGATGAAGGGGCCACCGCGTGATCCGGTGGCTGCACTCTAGGCAGTGAGTGCGGCGGGTGTCAGGTCCTCCTTCTGGTCGGTGGTCTCGTTGGTGTTGATGAGTGCGATGCGGGAGCGTGCCAGGACGTCGAGTCCGAGGTAGCGGCGGCCCTCGGCCCAGTCGTCGTGCTGCTCGGCCAGGACGGCTCCGATGAGTCGGATGGCGGAGTTGCGGTCGGGGAAGATCCCGACGACGTCGGTGCGTCGGCGGATCTCGCGGTTGAGGCGCTCGTTGGGATTGTTGGACCAGATCTGGCGCCAGATCTCTTTCGGGAACGCGGTGAAGGCCAGGATGTCGGCGCGGGCTTCCTCGAGGTGCTCGGCCACGGCGGGGAGCTTCTCGTCCAGGGTGTCGATGACGCGGTCGAACTGGGCGTGCACGGCCTTGGTGTCGGGCTGGTCGTAGATCGAGTGCAGCATCGCCTTGACCCAGCCCCACGACGACTTTGGTGTCGCGGACATCAGGTTCGCCGCGTAGTGGGTGCGGCATCGCTGCCAGGCGGCACCGTCCAGGGTCGCCGTCATCGCGGCCACCAGGCCACTGTGGGCATCGGACGTGACGAGCTTGACGCCGCTCAGGCCGCGGGCGTTCAGGCCGCGGAACAGGGTCAGCCAGCCGGCCTCGGACTCGGCCGAGCAGATGTCCACGCCGAGGATCTCGCGGTGCCCATCGGCGTTGACGCCGGTCGCGACCAGGACGTGGGTGTTCACGACCCGCCCGCCCTCGCGGACCTTCATCGTCAACGCGTCCGCGGCCAGGAACGTGTACGGCCCGGCGTCGAGTGGCCGGGTGCGGAAGTCCTCCACGTGCGCGTCGAGCTCCTTGGCCATCACGCTGACTTGCGACTTCGACAACCTGGTGATGCCGAGGGTCTCGACGAGCTTCTCCATCCGCCGCGTCGACACCCCGAGGAGGTAGCAGGTTGCCACCACTGTGGTCAGGGCCCGCTCGGCCCGACGGCGGCGCTCGAGGAGCCAGTCGGGGAAGTACGAGCCCTCGCGCAGCTTGGGAATCGCAACCTCCATCGTGCCGGTGCGGGTGTCGAAGTCCCGGGTCCGGTAGCCGTTGCGGGAGTTGGTCCGCTCCGGGCTGCGTTCGCCGTAGCCGGCGCCGCAGATCGCGTCGGCCTCGGCCGACATCAACGCCTGCACGAACGTGGACAACATGGTCCGGAGTAGGTCGGGCTCGGCACGCGCCAGGTGCTCGGTCATGAACGTGGGCAGGTCAATAGAGTTGGGGTCGACGGTCATCGTGGTGACTCCTTCAGTCGCGCTTTCGCAGGTCTTCTGAAGGATCACGCGGTGGCCGTCGCTATGTCAGGACGCCACGCTCACGTCGGGCCCGTCGTACACCACGCCCATGGACTCAACTCTCTGGAGATGTCAGGTCCAGTTTCACGTGCTTGCCAGACAATCGCTTGTTGGCTTCTACTACCCGCTCGGCGGACGTCATAGCACGCGTCACGACTTGCTCCGATCGCCGCCAACGCCGCAACCAGCGTTTCATCCCCGCTGGCTCCTGTCTCGTCTGCTCACAGGCGTCGGATATCGTCAACGCCGCTGATGGGAAACTGTTGCCTCGTCATTCGCGAGTCCGGCACCCCGTGGTTACTTGCCTGCACTGAGATGACGTCATAGCTATAGGTCCGCTCGACGACCTCGTAACGCCTCTGGCCGTCGTGATAGTCACGGTAGTCGAACGTCTGGCCGTCCTTCAGCTTCACATGGATGCTGCCCATGGCGGCATGCTGCCACGCACTCTCGACGCGTAGACAACGTTCGCCCTAAACGACCGGCAACCAGTCCACGCTCTACGCAAGCGCACAGGCTCGGACACGGCCCAGGAAGACGCGACGATCGGCGAGCAGAGCTAACGGCATGACTCGGGTCGACGCGGGTTACCTCCCCCGCCAGGCCCCGGTGGGTCGAGAATTCTGCCGAAGCCAGACCATGCTCTTGAAACGCCCAATGCGCCTTTACACGAACACGCTCATACCCATCGCACGAAGGCGAGCTGGCCCGCCGTGGAACTCCGACCGTATTCGGCCGTGTTCCCATCATCGAAGGTGATCATGACGCGAAGGCGACCGTCGCTGGCCTCAGCGGCACTGCCGGCTACGGGCCTCGGTGCCGTCGTTCCATTGTCGGACTGCCCGTGCAGTTCTTCGTGCGCACCTCTGGCCACGCGGAACCTGCGATTGATCGTGTCTGTGATCTCGAATGTCCAGGTGCTCATGGAGCACCCTAATCACGACCGGCGGGGCGGTGGCTCGCATGCGCATCGAGTGACATTGCCCGAAAGCGGCGGAATGGGTCACGTGTGAAGCCGGCAGTCTGGATGTTCAGCCACCCGGCTTCAAGGCAGCCATCCCATGCGGGCACGCGAGAATGAAGGACGACGCCACTCGACTACGAGCTTGTCCTTCTTTGCGTAATTGCATGGCGGGCAAGCTGGGATGATGTTGCCAACGCCGTGAGTGCCACCCCGAACCAGCGGGATCACGTGCTCACGCTGCAGGTCCCGTGTGTGATCGCCGCAGTAGGCGCATGCGCGCCGGTAGCGATCGAGAAGACGTCTCCAGTCTCGTTCGGAGAACTCGAAGCTTGCGGCGCGGATCCGAGCCTTCCGCTTGAGACGGATAGCTCGCATGCGCTCTGGATTGTCCTGCAGATACTGCCTGGCGTACGCGCGCCGGGTTTCAGCCTCGCTCGCGTAGCGGGCTCGGTCTCGCTCTCGAGCCGCACCAGACTCTCGGCGTCGCACGTCGGATGCTGCCGTCTTGCACTTGCGTGAGCAGTACTTCGCATGTGGGCGCTTGCCGACCATCGCCACGCCGCAGTTCTCGCAGGGTCGTTCGGCGTCGACACCGTCCCACTTCGCCGCCACCCGGCGGGCGTTGAGGCGTGCGTTGTTGCAAGCGACGGAGCAGGCAAGAGCGCTGGACTTCTTGCCTTCCATGCTGCCGCCGCACCAAGCGCACGCCCGAGCAGCATCCTGGTCCTCGAGTTCAGTTGCCACCATCAAATCGTGGCATGGCCGAGCTCATCTGCGGACCGAAAACGTCAGCCGACCCACCCTGACTGCGCGACCCGACAGCGCTAGCGGCGCAGTGACGCGGGCCGCTGTCGGGCACATCGGGGCGTATTCGTCCACCTGAGGGCTGAGAGGCCCGCGGACGCATACCTTGTCTTCATGGTTGACAGGAATGCGCGGAAGTTCAGGAACTCCGGTACGGCGGGTACGACCCACGGCTCCGTCAGCGCCGACTGTTCCCCGACCGTGCTCACCCGGGGCGCGCGGTAGGACCGGCCGTGTCAGGCAGCAAGCCGAACAAGAAGACCAGGGCGGTTCGCAAGCAGCACGAGCGCAAGCTCAGGGCACCGAACAATCGAACTGGGGACCGGGGCGAGAAGAAGTTCGACGCGGCCGCATCCGACTATGGACTCTTAGCGACCAAGATCGCCAATGATTACGGGATCGACTTCATCTGCCAAGTCGACAGCCAGCCAAACGCGACCTCGGCGAGCGGTCTCGTCGGATCCGTTGTCGGCGTGTGCGTACGCGCAACGGTCCAAAAGTCGGGGCGAATCAAGTTGAATCGTGCGGACGCGCACCATCTTCTCCAAGCCGACTTCGTGACGATGGTTGCGCTAGTGCATCTGGACCAAGGCGAGGTCGACAAGGTGCACGTCCGCGTCCTTGACCTGGATTTCCGCAAGGAACTCGGTACCTTCCTGCAGTCCGAGAAGCAGACGATTTCGTTTACGCCCGCGGACTTCTGCGATCTAGCAGATATTCAAGAACTGCTCGCACCCGCCTTGGCGCCCGGATTTGTCCAGCAGTCGCGCATTGCCGCGATCATGGCGGGGATCGAAAAGACGCTACCGGGCGTGCGGGTGGATGTGGCCCAGTCGCGCGAGGGATCGTTCACACTCGTCAGCGCTGAGAATCTGTTCTCTGTCCTCAAGTCGCCAGGAACGACCACCGCGCACCAAGACGCGCGTTTCTTAGCCGCGTTTGGCGCTCCACACCGGCTGGCCGAACGCATGGCAGCCTTGGAGGTGGAACCCACATTCCTGGCCGAGCTAGACGGCCTTCCGAAAGATCTGATCGTCCAGGGTTTCGCCGCTGAGTACGAAGCCGAGTGGGTCGCCGAATCTGAGGAGACCCGATCGATCGTCAAACTAGTAGGCACGGCTACGCCGACCCACAACGGATGGCGCCATCCTGCAGGCTGGTCGCTCGTCATCTCCAAGCGTGTACTTCGCGATGGGCAGTACGTCCATGAGCTGACGACCTTCGTCGATCCCGAGGGCGTCGAGGACCCAAGGAAGCACATGGACCTGCTTGACTTCCTCCGCGCGTGTTCCTCGGAGGCGAAACTCGGTCGGACATCCTGGGCCGCACCGGCCCTGGACGCTTGGGCGTTCGAGGGGATGCCTCGCCAGAACCGCTTCGCCGAGTGGTTGTCGACCGTACTACCTCGGTTACCCGAGGGATCGCCGGTGATCGCCGCCCTACCGGACCTCGCGGACGACGAGACCATGCGAACATTGTGGTGGCTTGCAACCGTCTTGGAAGACGCTGAGAGCTCGGCTGTGCGAGTCGGGTTCATGCTTGATGGCTTCCCGGGCGAGCCGACAACCCCGAGCCGGTTCTCAGTGCCCGTGCTTCTATGCACGACGAGGGCGTCCATCGTCGCCAACCTCACCTGCACGGGCCGCATCGCACTCGCAGACGGCGAGGAAGCGATCGTGGGTGTGCGGGTCGATCGTGTAGACGACATCGAGCTCTTCGTCGACGCACCATTCGAGCAGCCAACGGGATTCCCGGACTTCGTCTTCGATCGCGAACTCTGCGTTGCTCTTACAGATTCGGGCTGGAACCAACAGTCAGCGCCGGACGCCCTCGATCAAGTCTTCGGCCTTCAACTCCTTGACGAGGACTGAGACCGTGCCGGTACGGCGAGTGCTCCAAGGGAAGCAACAGCTCGCGGTCCAGATTCACGCGGTGGAATGTCCTACTCATCGCGACCACTAGGACATTCCCATGACGGACCGGGTCTGGCCGGACTCTGGTCTAAGTGTTCGGCGGACGCTCCCATTTGCGTGGGTGGGGGCTAGCGCGGTCGCGCGACGAAGGCGGCGTTGATGTCGGCGTCGAGTTTGACGAGGGCTCGCTTGGCTTTCGCGGTGAGCTTGATGTCGTCCCCTTCTCTCAAGATCGCGTAGGCAACCGCGACGTGGCCGGGAACCCTGACGGCTTCGCGCCGGCCCCAATCTTGGAGGGACTTCGCGATCGGTTGACCGTCGTCGAGGTCGTTTACGGTGACCTTCTTGGTGGACGCCAGCATGGCGTTGACGACATCGACGTACTGCTGGCGGTGAATCAGATCCTCGGTCGCAAGGCCCGTCGGTAGTTTGAACACGCGTTCGGCGCGGACGCCCGCGGCAATCAGTGCCTTGCGGTGCTTGATGCCGCCGTCGTCGCCGTCGGTGAGGTACACGACCTTGGCTGCGATCTCCTCCATGTGCATGCCGTACGCGTGGGCGTTGGAGAGGCCGGGAGCGATTTGGTAATCGAGATCCTTCTTGTCCGTGGCCATCCGGATGAGGGTGGGCAGAAGCACCATGTCGGCGGGGCCCTCGGACAGCACGGCACGACGACAGACGGAGAACGCCGCAGCGGAGGCACCCATGGCGTAGAGCAGCGGCGCGAATCCAGGTTCCTCGTTGGTCCAGAAGTCGGCCTTGAGGGTGCTGGCGTCGTTCTGACTTCGGTTCTTCGAAAGGAGCCGGATGCTGGTACCGAGATCACTTGGTAGGCATCCGGGCGAATGAGTCGTGTAGAAGACCTGGGTGGCGTTGATGTTCTTGAGAAGCACGCCCACGAGATCGGCCTGCGCGTCGTAATGCAAGTGCGTCTCGGCTTCGTCGATCAGCAGGATCGGCGGTACCGAGAGGTGCTGGGCAGCGAGGAACGCCGACAAGGCGATGAAGGTGCGCAGTCCGTCGCTGCGTTCCTCGATGTCGGTGACCGATCCCTTGTGCCCCAGTTCTTTGAGACGCACTTCGAGGCGTTGTCCATCGACCTTGAGACGAACAGCCACCTTCGCTTGATTCCAGGCTTGGCTATAGAACTCTTCGAGGTTCTCGTTGGCTTCCTCGACATAACTTTCCTGGTTGCTGCCGTCGCCGATGCTGACGTAGTCCCACAGACGATTGACGTCGAGGTTCGCGACCCGAAGAAGGTTCGCGAGAGCGGGTTGAAGACTGTTACGTGCTGCTTCGTCGTTGATCGGATGGACCGTGGAGAGTTCCCTGTCAGCTTCCTTGAAGAGGACGAACTTCGGGACGCGCTTGCGCAGCCTAGTTCGTCCAGTGTCGCGCGGATGCTCCTCGGCCGCGATCTCCGCCGCGGTCCGCAAGAGCTCGGCGGCCTTGGCGTCGCGGGGTTTGGTGCTACGCCCCGTGGTGGGCGGCTGGTCGAGCCAGTCTGCGAGGTGTGCGATCGCCCGGGCGGTGGTGTTGGTCCACTCGTCGTCTGGCGCACCGAGTGCCCTGTCGACGAGGTCGGCCCAATGGTCGTAGACGATCTCCTCGTCCTCGGGATCCACATCAGAGGTGAACTCGTCGTGCAACCTCTTGCGGGTGGCCGCGAGTCTGGTTCGGGCGACGTTGAAGGGCTTGGGGTTGCGCTTGGGCCACGGGGTGAAGCCGTAGGCAGGGGTACCGTCTTGACGTCGTTCGAGGATGAAGTGTGTGGGCAACTTCTCGAAGTCGAGGTCGGCAATCTGCGCTTGGTCCTCGGGCTCGAGTCTGTACTTGGCCCAGACCATGCGCTCGTCATCACCGACGGGATGACTGCGGTTCATTCGCCCGACGGGCAGGGGGTTGTTGGCGTCAGCGGTCAGCCATACCAGCCCCTCGAGAAGGCTCGATTTCCCGGCCTCGTTGAGGCCAACGAACGCGAGGATGTCCCCGTCGACGTTGCAGCCGGTGTCGGCCAGTCGCTTGTAGCCCTCGAAATCGATGCGGATGCAGCGCATGCTCGTCGCGTCCCCTTAGTCCTGGTATCAGAGCTCGAGTTCGTGGGCCTCGGCCAAGATGTCAGCCGCCCAGTCGTACCCGAGTTCGCGTAGCTTCGGGATGAAGATGTGGATGGGCGGAATGTTGCTGCGGTACGGGGTGGTGCAGGCGCCGGTATAGAGGCCGCCACCGGCATACGTCGAGAGGCCACCGCCCGTGTAGGTGGACAGACCTCCACCCGTGTACGTCGAGAGGCCACCGCCCGTGTAGGTGGACAGACCTCCACCCGTGTACGTCGAGAGGCCACCGCCCGTGTAGGTGGACAAGCCGCCACCCGTGTACGTCGAGAGGCCACCGCCCGTGTAGGTGGACGCTCCACCGCTGGTTCCGGTGTACAAGCCGCCGCCCGGCCCGGTGTGGAGGCCCCCGCCAGGGCCTGTATATCGGTCGCGTGGCCAGGTGTTGCGGGTCATGAGAGGTCCCCCATCGGTGTTTGATCGCGAGATCGTCGTCGGTTTGTGGATACGCAGTCCCGGCCTGGACGGCTAGTAGGTCTACTGATACGGGAAGGTACGGGATTCCACCGACAAGACACTCGGCCGACGTGTCATGTGTGCCCGTGGGCGTGCGCAGTCGAGGAGTGGGCCGCACTTGGACGTCTCGCGTGTCCGGCATCGAGACTGCGAAGCCCGACCGGCCGTGAAGGCTGCGCGTCATTCTGGGCGCTGTGCAGCGCCTCCAGCAACGCCCGAGTTGGGCTAAGCGTCGCGCCTCTCGGCTCCGAGTCTCCCGCTCCCGGTGGTGCTGATTCCGCATGACCGTGCTGACCTGCGGGTCGGTGCTTCAGGCGCTGTACGGGGTTGCCGGCAATCAACCGCGCCACCTCGTTCGGCTCTTGGCCCGACCTGGTTGCTTCCTCGGCGGGAACGTCTAGTGGGTGGTGTTCTCGGTCCTGCGCGCCGCCGACCGAGCCGGACGTGACGTCGTTGGTGGCGCCAGGTCACCTCCACGACCGCGACCTACTGACGCAGCCGGTGCTGGCTGTCTGCGGCCGGGTGCCGTGGCTGGCGGGTCCATGGCTCGACTATCCACGGACAAGGCACCAAAAATCGCCCCTCCCGAGAGCGCCCGTCCTAGGAGGCCAACGGACGGGCGGAGGGCGGACGGACGGGCGGAGGGGCGAAGGGGCGGAAGCGCGTAAGTATGGAGCGCGCGCGAGACGGTGGCATGTGGCATCGGTACAGGGGTTCTCTGCTTGGCGGGCCCCTGGGGGCTCGAACGGTGTGCGACGGCGGCGAAACCGCAGCTAGTGCCCTTCGAGTCATCCGCATGCCCTGCAGACCTTTTGATCGCCTGAGATGTGCCCTGGTGGGGCGGGTCGTGAGCAGCTCCAACCTGCCGCTCTTTCGCCGGCAAGCGGGTCGTCACCGCCCGCGTCGGCGGCGATGGCCGTGGCGGCGGGGAGTGCGGGCTGCAGAAGCTGCCTGCTCAAGTTGACCGAACCGCGATCGCCGCGTCGTCCTCACTTTGCGCCTCTTCCACGTTGCGTCCTATCGCTCGCCTGGCTCGTGGCCGATCTGCCCGCCCACCTCCACTCGCTGAGGCTGATCCTCCTTCGCCCGTCCTCGCACTGCAGGTTCTCCTTCTCGACATACACCGTTTGCAGATCGAGGGGGGTTCTGTGGGACTGCGCCTGTGGACAACCGCTTGGTTGATATGTGGAGCGGCATGGGCACCTGCATGCCAGGGAGGTGTGCGTCGGTGACCGTCTCGATGCGGGTGATGTCGGCGGGCAGGGGGTACGACTACCTGCTCAAGAGCGTGGTTCGCGGGGATCGCGACATGGACGGGTCGACCGCACTCACGAGCTACTACACCGAGGAGGGCACGCCACCCGGCCGCTGGCTCGGCTCCGGGCTCCACGCCCTCGGCAGCGGCGAGGTCACGCAAGGGGACGAGGTGACGCCCCAGCAGCTGGCACTGCTGCTCGGCTCAGGTCGGGATCCGGTGACTGGCGATCCGCTGGGGCGGGCGTTTCCGAAGTACGACGGGGTGAAGGCCCGGGTAGCGGCTCGGATGGCCAAGCTGCCTCCCGACCTGAGTGTCGAGCAGCGGCGCGAGGTCACGGCTGAGATCGCGCGCGAGGAGGTGGCGGTCGGCACCCGTCGTGCTGTTGCGGGCTACGACTTCACCTTCAGCGTCCCGAAGTCGGTCTCGGTGCTGTGGGGTGTCGCCGATGCGGGCACTCAGGCCCTCATCCTCGAGGCCCACCACCAAGCGATGGGCGAGGTGCTCGCGTTCCTGGAACGCGAGGTCGCCACGACCCGGCGGGGAGTGGATGCCGGCGACGGTGCGGTGGCGCAGGCGGACGTCGTCGGCGTCGTTGCGACGGCGTACGACCATTGGGACTCGCGTGTGGGGGACCCGCAGCTTCACACGCACGTCGTGATCTCGAACAAGGTCAAGACTGTGGGGGACGGGCGGTGGCGCAGTCTGGACGGGCGCCCGCTCCATGCGGCTGTCGTCGCGTTGTCGGCTCACTACAACGCCGTGCTCGCCGACCAGATCACCCGGGCCTTCGGGATCGAGTGGGAACAGCGCCATAGGGGCAAGAACCACAACCCGGCCTGGGAGCTGGAGTGTGTACCGGAGTCGCTCATCGGTGAGTTCTCCTCCCGCTCGCGAAGGATCGATGAGGAGACCGACCGCCTGATCGCCGAGTACGTGGCCCGGCACGGGCAGCGCCCGTCCGCGACACGGATCATCGAGCTGCGCGCGAAGGCGACCCTTGAGACGCGCCCCGAGAAGGTGATCCGCTCGCTGTACGACCTCACGGGCCAGTGGCGGGAACGGGCGCAGACGATCCTCGGAGTGAACCCAGTGGAGTGGGCCCGCGATGCCACCGCCCGTCCCGTCGCCCGTCCCACCCTTCGGGCCGACGACATCCCGCTCCACGTCATAGCCGAAGTCGGTGTCTCGGTGGTGGGTGCCGTCAGCGAGAAGCGGTCGACCTGGCGGCACTGGAACCTCTGGGCCGAGGCGTCGCGGCAAACGATGAGGTGGCGCTTCGCCACGGTCGAGGACCGCGAAGCCGTCATCGGCATGGTCGTCGACGTCGCGAAGCAGGAGTCGCTCAGGCTGACGCCGCCCGAGCTGGCGCCCAGTCCCGAGGTCTTCCGACGCAAGGACGGGACCACCGTGTTCCGGCCGCGGCACTGCATGGTGTTCACTTCGGTGGAGCTGCTCGCGGCCGAGGACCGGCTGTTGGCTCGTTCCGAGGACCGCGCCGCTCCGGCAGTCGGCCGGGAGGTCGTCGAGCGGGTGGCCCGCAAGGAACACCTGTTGAGTGCCGAGCAGGTCGAGACGCTGGCTCAGATCGCGGTGTCCGGCCGGCAGGTCGACCTCCTCGTCGGACCCGCCGGTGCCGGCAAGACGACCGCTATGCATGCGCTGAAGACTGCCTGGACGACCGTGCACGGGCCAGGCAGTGTTGTCGGCCTCGCCCCGAGTGCCGTTGCGGCGCAGGTGCTGGCCGAGGACCTCGGGATCGGGTGCGAGAACACCGCCAAGTGGCTCCACGACCACGACCGTGGGCTGACGAGGTTCCAGCCGGGACAGCTCGTGATCATCGACGAAGCGACGCTGGCCGGGACCTTAGCTCTCGACCGGATCGCCGCCCTCGCGGCCACAGCGGGGGCGAAGGTGCTGCTGGTTGGTGACTGGGCGCAGCTGCAGTCCGTCGAGGCAGGAGGGGCGTTCACCCTCCTCGCCTCCGCCCGCCCCGACACCCCCGAGCTCACAGAGGTCCACCGCTTCACCCACGAGTGGGAGAAGACCGCGTCACTCGACCTGCGCGCCGGACGCACCGACGTCATTAGCACCTACGTCCGCCACGATCGAGTCCGTGAGGGTTCTACCGAGGAGATGATGGACGCCGCCTACGCCGCGTGGCGCGACGACGTCCGATCCGGCCGAGCCTCGATCCTGGTGGCCGAGGCGACCGAGACAGTTCAGCGCCTCAACACACGAGCACGCGCCGACCGCATCGCCAGTGGCGATCCAACAGGGAGCATCGAGGTGCACCTGGTCGACGGCACCCACGCATCCGTTGGGGATCTTGTCGTCACCCGCCGCAACGACCGCCGCCTGCACACCATGTACGGCGGACGGTGCGGGGGGTGGGTCCGCAACGGCGACCGCTGGCGAGTCACCCACGTGCACAACGACGGTTCGATGGCCGTATTCAGGCTCGGTTCCAGCAACACAGCCTCGAGCACTGGCTCCGTGACGTTGCCGGCGGCCTACGTCGCGGAGCATGTCGACCTCGGGTACGCCGTGACGGCCCACCGCGCCCAGGGCATCACCGTGGACACGGCGCATGTCGTCGTGTCCAGCGCGACCACTCGCGAGAACTTCTATGTATCCATGACGCGGGGGAGCGAGGCCAACACCGCGTACGTCGCCCTCGACCACCCGGATGATGTGCACGCCCCGCAGGAGCCTGACGACGTCACCGCATGCACCGTGTTGTACGGCGTGCTGAAACACTCCGGAGCCGAATCGTCCGCCCACCAGACCATCACGGAGGAGCAGGAGCACTGGTCATCCATCGCGCAGCTCGCGGCGGAATACGAGACCATCGCAGCCGTTGCGCAACGCGACCGCTGGATCACCCTGATCGGGGAATGCGGGTTGACCGATGGGCAGCTCGACACGGTGCTCGAGTCCGAGTCATTCGGTCCGCTCACTGCTGAGCTACGCCGTGCCGAGGCGAATCGTCACGACGTCGACCGGCTTCTGCCGGCGCTCGTCGCACGGCGATCGCTCGAAGATGCTGACGATGTGGGAGCCGTGCTCATCAGCCGACTCCAAAAGGCAGCGCTGCCCAAACGCGGGAAGCGCCGCGCTGAGCCCAGACACATCGTCGGGTTGATCCCCGTAGCGGACGGTCCGATGAGCCCCCAGATGAGGGCCGCCCTCACTGAGCGACAGACGTTGATGGAGTCGCGGGCGGCGGCCTTGGCCGCCAACGCGATCGAGGCCGAGGAGCCATGGCTTGAACGCCTGGGGATCCCCCCTGCAACGGACGCAGCCCGCAGCCACTGGGCCAACCAGGTCAGCACGACCGCCGCCTACCGCGACCGATACCGAGTGGACGGCCGAAGCGCTCTCGGTGAGTCGCGAACCGCGGCGCAGAAGCGCGACGCTGCGCAGGTCCGACAGGCGATCCGTCGGGCTCGCGCCATCGTCCAGCAGGAGGACACTGCACCCCGCAGTGACCGGAGCCGCAGCGTGCACCTGCCGGAACGGATCATCGGCTGATCGGCGTCCACACGACCTCAGTCTTGAAGCTGTCCACCGGGACGGAGCCGCGCCGACCTGCAATGTCGGCATCGTCGCGGAGTCAGGCGGTGACCTCCAGGAAGGAGGCTCTGATGTTCGGTCCGCTCTGGACCTGAGCACCGCACTTCGCGGCTACGGGCCTTGCTCGTTACCGGCGGGGAGGCCGATGTTGATCGAGTCGGCGCTCCTGCAAGGCCTCGAAAGAGGTGCTCAATCCGAAGCTCGCCTGTTGTCGGCGCGTCACCGAGGTGCCCGTCAGCGGGCGCCTCGCAGCAGCGTCGCAATCTCGTCGAACCGGCGCTTTTCGGCGTGCTGCAGCGCCGTCACGCCGTCCTGGTCCGCGATGGTGGGGTCGACGCCTGCGTCGAGGAGGATCCTCACGATCTCCTGGTGGCGCCGGCCGCCGTCGCCGAGGATGACGGCTTCGAGGAGAGCGGTCCACCCGAGGTCGTTGACGTGGTCGAGGTCGACGGCGGTGTCCACGACGCGGCGGACGTACGCCACGTGCCCGCGTTCGCTCGCCGGGATCGGTGAGAGGCCCCCGAAGCGGTTGCGGATGGTGAGGTCCGGGGTGGCTGGCAGCAGGGCCTCGAGCATCGCGACGCTGCCGGTGACGCCGGTGACCAGCCAGGGTGTGTCGTGGCGGTCGTCGAGCGCGTCCGGGTCGGCGCCCATCGCTACGAGGACCGTGGCCACGTCGAGTTGGTCGTGGGTCGCGGCGAGCAGCAGTGCGGTGCGGTCGTGCTCGTCGCGCGCCTCGATGTCGGCGCCGGCGCGCAGGGCGCGGGCGACGGCGTCGGCGTCTCCAGCACGGGCAGCGGTCAGCAGGGCGGCGTCGGGATCGGCGGGTCGCTCAACGGTCGTCACCGTTGTCAGGATCCGCTCCAGTCGGTCGAAGCCGCGCTCGCGGGCCATCTCGAGCGGGGTGAGGCCGGCGGATGGTGAGCGACGGTCGAGCTCCACTCCGCCGGCGGCGAGGACGCGGACGGTGGTGGCGTACGAAGGGCTGTCGGCGCCGAGCCACACGGCCTCGTGGATCGCCTGGTAGCCGATCCGGTTGACGTGGTCGCGGTCGATGTCGGCCCGGAGGAGCTCGCCGACGACGTCGGCGTGGCCGCGCTCGGCGGCGCGGATCAGGCCGGTGCCGTTCCAACTGTCCTTGTCGTTGACACGGGCGCCGTTGTGCAGTGCGAGCCGCAGCAGCTTGAGGTGGCCCTCGCTCGTGGCGATGAGGTAGGCCGACTGCTCGGTCGCGTCCTTGGCGTTGACGTCGGCGCCCAGGGCGACCAGACGTCGGGCGCGGGCGAGGTCGTCGGCCCACGCCGCGGCTCGGAGTCGCTCGTCGAGATCCGCCTGCTCGTCGCGGTCGGGGGTCGGAGCAGCCTCGGGCGTGGTCCTGGGCGTGGGCGTGGTGTCGTCGGGCACCGTGATTGTTCCCCTCTCGGGCGCTGCGGTGCTCTGGTCGGCGACCGGAGGCCGGTCGGGAGCGGGGCTGGATTCGCCGCCGCACCCGCCGAGCACGAGTGCGAGTGGCAGACAGGCGGCGAGACGACGGACGGTGCGTGTCATCGGGTCGGGTCGGTGATGACTTCGTATGGGCCACTGGCGACCGGCTCGTCGAACTTGCTGTCGACGTAGAGGATGCGGCCGCGCAGCGCCTTGGCGGTGGTGAGCACGCGGTCGCCCGCGCTCGCCTCCTGCTGGAGGAGGATGGCCCGGGTGCCATCGGCGGCGAGGCGCAGGGTGGCCACCATCCTGCTGAAGTTGCGGATCACGGTGAGCCGGCCGCCTTGGCGGACCAGCCCGTCGGCGTTGACCAGGTCGGCGACGCCAGTCTCCACGGTGGTGGCCTCGCCGGTGGTGATGTCGAATCGCCAGAGCTGGCCGGTGTTGCCCTGGGCGACGACGAAGGCGCTGCGGTCGGCGGTCAGGACGATGCCGCCGAGGTTGAAGCCGGGGCGGCGCTCGATCCGGTCGGTGGCGTCGGCCCACAGCGTGGTCTGCCAGCCGGCGCCGTCGTCGGCGACGCGGAAGACCTGCGCGTCGTTGGAGTTCGTGAAGTACGCCGCTCCGTCGGCGCCGATGGCCACGTCGTTGAGGAAGACGTCCTGCCCGGGAGCCCGCAGGGCTGCCAGCAGCTTGCCGGAGGCGTCGTAGACCCACAGGTCGGGTCGACCGGTGCCGAGGCCATTGGGACCGCCGGCGACGTAGATGCGGCCCTGGTCGTCGATGGTGATGCCGCGCGCGGTGAACCGGCCGTCGGTGCCGTCGCCGGCCAGCCACTCCTCGGTCTGCGAGGAGTGCACCGAGCCTCGGTGGATCTCGCCGCCGGTCACCTCGCTGACGTAGAACAGCCCGCGTCGAACGTCTGCCCCGATGCCCTCGAACTTCGATCCGACCGGGCTGTCTGCGTCGCCGGCGAGCTCGTACTGCGTGGGGCGCGCGTGCGCCGTCGCGGCGACCGGCGCCACCACGGTGGCTGCGGCACCGACGGCGGCCGTGATGAGCCGGACGCGGAGCTTGTTCTGGGTGTGCGACACGGTGCGTCTCCTGGGAGCGGGTGTGGGTGGTGCCACCACTGTGCGGTCCGCGACGCCCGGTCCGCGTCCGGCGGTCGGCCATCGCCCGATAGCCGATCGGTTGATTCCAGCGAGGCCCTGTCTTCCCTAGGCTGGCTCGACCATGGCCGTGACCGCATCTCTCCGTCGGCCGCCCGAGGGCGTGCGGGGGATCCTGGCGCCCGCCGAGCGGCTCGACCGCTGGCTGCTGGTGGTCCTCGTGGTCCTGCTCGTCACGTGCGCGGTGCGCTATCTCGACCGGCACGGCCTCGACGTCGCCGGCGCCGCGGTCCTCCTGGGGGCAGCCGTGCTCGGCACGGCGTACGCCGCCCGCGGCCTGCTGCCGGGTCGGTCTTGGTGGCCCACCGTCTGGGTCGTGGGCATGGTCGTGCTCTGGGGAGCGCTGACCGCGGTCGCGCCGTCCTTCGCGTGGTGCGCCGT
Source organism: Nocardioides eburneiflavus (assembly GCF_004785795.1). Taxonomy (NCBI): domain Bacteria; kingdom Bacillati; phylum Actinomycetota; class Actinomycetes; order Propionibacteriales; family Nocardioidaceae; genus Nocardioides; species Nocardioides eburneiflavus. The sequence goes on along the minus strand of NZ_SRRO01000001.1, from coordinate 4,040,790 downwards.
GCCCGTGGCCTTCGCAGTGCTCCGGGTCCTGCCGTTCGCCAGGGCGGTGGGGACGGTCGTCGCCATGACGGTCCTGCTGACGGCGTCCTGGCAGCGGATCAGCGACGGCCTCGACCCGGTCCAAGTCGCCGGTCCGATCGGCATCGCTCTCGTGACCGTGCTGGCCTACCGCGCGCTCGACCTCGAGTCCCGAGCACGCAAGGACCTCCTCGACCGGCTCGTCGACGCCCAGGAGGAGCTGGCCGAGGAGCAGCACCGCACCGGCGCGCTCGCCGAGCGCACCCGCCTCTCCCGCGAGATCCATGACTCGATCGGCCAGGGGCTGTCGAGCATCAATCTGCTGCTGCAGGCCGCCGAGCAGGACTGGGACGACCGGCCGGACCGGGCCAGGGACCTGGTCAGGACCGCGGCATCGACGGCCCGAGAAGGCTTGGACGACGTGCGGCGGGTGGTGCGTGACCTTGCACCGGCGGACCTCGCGACCGCCGATGCCGGCGCGCTGCCGGCCGTGCTCGAACGGGCGGTTGCCCAATCCGGGCCGGGGATGCCGGTCGAGGTCCGTGTCGACGGCGAACCCGTCGCCGTGCCCGCCGATGTCGCGGCCGCCTTGGTCCGCACGGCCCGGGGCGCCCTCGCCAACGTGCGGGAGCACGCGTCTGCCGGACGGGTGGCGCTCACCTTGACCTACCACTCCGACGAGGTGGTCCTCGACGTGCGCGACGACGGCCGCGGATTCGACCCGGCGCGGGTGCGTCCCGGCGGTGTCCGGGGCCGTGGCCTCGCGGGTATCCGGGAGCGTGCCGCGGCCCTCGGTGGACGGGCGTACATCGAGAGCACTCCGGGTGAGGGGACTACGGTCTCCGTGCACCTGCCCATCGACACCGGTGGGAGCGATTCGTGATCCGGGTCCTCATCGTCGACGACCACCCCGTCGTGCGCGCGGGCCTCCGCGCCCTGGTCGAGGGTCAAGAAGATCTCACCGTGGTGGCGGAAGCCGACGCGTTCGAGACGGCGCTGGCTCGTGCCGAGTCGGAGTGCCCCGACGTGGTGCTGATGGACCTCAGCCTCGGCCAGGCCGAAGAGGGCGGCGCCGAGACGACTGCGGCGCTGCGCGCGAGACCACATCCGCCGGAAGTGCTCGTGCTGACGACCTACGACACAGAGGCTGACATCCTCCGGGCCCTGGACGCCGGAGCCCGGGGCTACCTGCTCAAGGACGCGCCTCCCGACGAGCTCTTCGCCGGCATCCGCGCCACCGCGCGCGGTGAAACGGTGCTGGCACCCTCGGTCGCCGCGACCCTCGTCCGTCGCACGACCGGCGCATCGACGATCACCGAGCGTGAAGTGGAGGTGCTGGAGCTGCTGTCCGGAGGGCTGGGGAACCGCGAGATAGCGCGGGAACTCTTCGTCTCGGAAGCCACGGTGAAGTCCCACCTGTCGCACGTGTACGCCAAGCTCGGCGTGGATACACGCGCTGGAGCCGTCGCCGCAGCCATCGAGCGCCGCATCATCCGCCGATGACAGTCGGCGATGACGCACACGTTCAAACGCCCTCCCAACCGACCTTCCGAACCCGCCTGGACAGCGCATTCCGACGCCGTCCTCCCCACTTCGCGAGGTCGGCAGGTACGCCACGTCCCGGTGTCCACGGCGTGTGCCACCTGGGCTGGGCTCGGCACGGCTGCGGTGGCGCTCATCGGCTCCGTCTGGCTGGGCGAATCCCTCACCCCATTGAAGATCGCTGCGCTGGGCATGATCATCAGTGGTGTCGTCGTCCTCAATTGTAGGGCGCTCACCGAGTCCTCACGGAGAGGGTCATGGGAACTCCCGCACTGGCACAGCTCACGACCGACCGTGGTCGCGCGGTGCTCTTGGGGACTCGTGACGCCGATGAGGTGATCGAGGTCTGCACCGGGACCCTTCGTCCCCACGCGCTCACCCTGAGTCGACCCGGAGCCCGGCTAGCGACCCGGCTCGCGCATGTCCAGATGCAGGACGTCTCGGTGAACCTGCTGCACTACGGCGCCGAGGTGACCGTCAGCGCCGGGGATGCCCCCTTGGACGACTACCTCCTGACGCTCCCGCTCGCTGGTGCTGGCCAGTTCCGCTACGGCGATGCGACCGCTCTTGCGACAGCCGAGCAGGGCGTGATCATCGGTCCACACCAGGAGTTCCAGTTCGCGTTCGACGCCGCGTTCGACCAAGTGATCGTTCGACTCGACCGCGCTCGCGTGGAGTCGGTGGCGGCAGCCCTGACCGGTGAGACCGGTCCGGTGCACTTCGACCTCTCCCTTGCCCCTGACGTTCGCCGTCTCGACGGCATGCTGGAGTCCGCGGTCGACCTGGTCGACTCTGCTGCTACTCAGCATCGGCCGCAACTGCTCTGGCAGCTGGAGCAGGTCATCATCGAGTCGCTGCTCCTAGCCCAGCCCAACAACCGGACGCGGCTTCTCGTGCCAGATCGGCCCCTGACCTCGCCGCGCCTCCAGCGGGCCATGGACTTCATGCTCGAGCACATCGCCGACCCGCTGAGCGTAAGCACAGTGGCGGCCGAGTGCGGCACCAGCGTGCGCAGCCTTCAGACCGCGTTCCGAACTGAGCTCGGGACTACCCCCCTCCAGTGGCTGCGGTCCCAGCGTCTTGAGCGGGCTCATGCGCTGCTTCTCTCCGGTGCGCCCGGATTGTCCGTCACCGACGTCGCCTATCGCTGCGGATTCTTCCACCTGGGCGAGTTCGGAGCGGCGTTCCGGTCCCGCTTCGGCACCACCCCGTCGGCGCTCCTGGCCTCGCGCCGCTGACCCACGCGCGCGCTGCCGCGCCCCGCTTGATGCGCAAATCCGAGTGTGCCTCGGCGTAGTTCCGATATCGGTTGTGGCGAGCCTCACATGACTCTGAGGTCATGCAGATCGCACTCCTCCAGATCGCCAGTCCCGACGCCGAGTCCGTCGCCGACCGCCTCGCCCGGGTCGACGGCATGGTCCGTGCCGAGAGCGCGCTGAGCGGCGCGGACTTCTTGGTCCTCCCCGAAATGTGGACGGCCGGCTACTTCTCCTTCGACGAGTACGCCGCCCGCGCCGAGCCGTTTGAGGGCCCGACGCTTGCGGCTGCGCGGGGATGGGCCCGCGACCTCGGGGCGGTCGTCCACCTCGGCAGCTTCGTCGAGGTCGACAACGCAGGGCGGCTGCACAACACCTCGGTCGTCATCCGCCCCGACGGCGTGGTCGGCAACGTCTACCGCAAGGTCCACCTCTTCGGTTACGGGTCCCGCGAGACGCAGCTGCTCACGCCGGGCGAGACGGTCGGCGCCAGCGACGTCCACGGCCTGTCGACCGGCATCACCACCTGTTACGACCTCCGCTTCCCAGAGCTCTTCCGCAGCCTCGTCGACGCCGGCGCCGAGATGGCCGCGGTCTGCGCCGCGTGGCCGGAGGCCCGCCTCGCCCATTGGCGCCTGTTCACCACTGTCCGCGCCGTCGAGCAGCAGATGTACGTCGTGGCGGTCAATGCCGTAGGCGCCCAGACGGGAGTGACGCTCGGCGGCCACAGCCGGGTCGTCGACCCGACCGGGCAGGTCGTCGTCGAGGCCGGCCAGGACGAGGGCTTCACGTACGCCGACATCGACACCGAGCTCCCGCGCAAGGTCCGCGCCGAGTTCCCCGCGCTGGCCGACCGCCGCTGGCCGGCCACACCTGCCCTGAAGAACACGAAGGAGTTCGCATGAGCACCCCTGCTGGCACCGCCACCCGGCTGCGACTCCGCGCCACCGATGGCGCGGAGGTCGAGATCACTCCCACGCATCTCGTCGTCGCCGGGTACACCGGCCGCGACCAGGTCGCGGTACGTCACCACATCGACGAGCTCGCTGCCATCGGCGTACCGGAGCCCGACACCATCCCGGCGTTCTATCCGCTCTCGACCGACCGCCTGACCACCGCCCAGCAGATTGAGGTCGACGGGGACGCCACCTCCGGCGAGGTCGAGCCGGTCCTGATCCGGGCCAACGGCACCTACTACCTGACCGTCGGCTCGGACCACACCGACCGCGAGATGGAGACCGTCGGCATCCAGCTCTCCAAGGCGGCCTGCCCCAAGCCGATCGCCTCAACCGTCATCGAGCTCGGCAACCCGCCGGCGCTGGTCGATTGGGACTCGATCGTGGTCCGCAGCTGGGTCGATGGCGAGCTCTACCAGGAGGGCACCCTCGCCTCGATGCTCCTCATCACGGAAGTCCTCGACGAGTGGGACCAGGTTGGTGGCAGCCAGGGCATCGCGCTGGTCCTCTTCGGCGGCACCCGCCCGCTGATCGACGGCACTTTTCGCTACGGCCGCCACTGGCGGATGCAGCTCGAAGTCCCTGGCCACATGCCCATCGAGTTCGACTACACCGTCTCTGTGAGGAGCAACTGAAATGCGTACCAGCGCCGAATACCTGAAGTCCCTGAGCGACGGCCGTACGGTCATCGTCGACGGCAAGCCCGTCGACGACGTCGCCACCCACCCGGCGTTCGCCCCGGTCACCCGCACGGTCGGTGAGCTCTTCGACCTCGCCGCTGACCCCGCCAACGGCATGCAGGTCACCGACGAGGTGACCGGCAACCCCGTCAACCGGATGTACGTCGCACCGCGTAACGCCGAGGACCTTGCCGCCTGGCGTGCCTCGGCGCAGGTCTGGGCCGACCACACCAACGGGTGGGTAGGCCGCTCGCCCGACCACGTCGGCGCTTTCGTGGCGGCGTTCGCGTCGCACCCGGAGGCGTTTGCCGACGAGCGGAGCCTGGCCGACAACGTGCTGGCCTTCCACCGTCGGGTGCTGGAGAACGACCTCTACGTCTCCTACGCGATCATCCCGCCGCAGGTCTCTCGCGCCACCACCGCGCACGCTTGGGAAGGCGACTTCATCCAGGTCGGCGTGAAGGAGGAGCGCAAGGACGGCATCGTCGTCCGCGGTGCCCAGATGCTTGCCACCGGTGGCGCGGTCGCCGACGAGATCCTGGTCTCCTGCATCAAGCCGCTCACCCCCGAGGACACCGACTTCGCGATCTCGTTCACCGTGCCGGTCGCCGCCGACGGACTCAAGCTCTACTGCCGTCGCCCGTACGCCACCGAGGCGACGAGTGAGTTCGACTACCCGCTCTCCTCCCGCTACGACGAGACCGACGCGCTGCTGGTCTTCGACGACGTCTTCATCCCGTGGGAGGACGTCTTCGTCTACAAGGACGTCCCCGGTCTGCGCAAGCAGTTCTTCGACACCGGCGCCCACGTCCTGGGCAACTTCCAGGCCCAGATCCGCTTCGCCACCAAGCTCCGCTTCCTCGCTGGCATCGCCCGCAAGGTTGCCGCGGTCAACGGGGTCGACAAGTTCCCCGGTGTGGTCGAGAAGCTCGGTGAGCTGGCCAGCCTTGTCTCTGTCGTCGAGTCTGCACTCCACGCCGCGCAGTTCACCGCGGCCACGGACGAGCAGGGCTTCTTCCGGCCCGGCGCCCAGTCGCTGTACGCCGCGATGGGCCTGCAGGCCGAGCTGCACCCGCGCGTGATCGGCATCCTGCGCGAGCTTGTCGGCGGTGGGGTCCTCCAGGTGCCGTCGTCCGTCCTCGAGCTGGTCAACACCGACACCGCCGCGGACATGGAGCGCTACGTCTCCAGCCCCGGCATCTCCTCGGTCGACCGGGTCAAGCTCTTCAAGCTGGCGTGGGACGCGATCGGCAGTGAGTTCGCCGGCCGCCACCAGAGCTACGAACTCTTCTACTCAGGCGCGCCATTCGTGGTGAAGGGCTACGCGTTCCGCAACTACGACTACAACAAGCCTCTCCAGGCCGTCGAGGAGTTCCTCGCGTCGTACGGCGTGGACGGGCCCGTCGGTTCCTCCGCCGAGGAGGTGTCGGCATGAGCAAGCCCGAGATCGAGTTCACGCCGGTCACCGACATCGACTACACGCTCTGCCCGGGCGACAACCCGCTGATCAAGGAGCGGATCCTCGCCACCGACCCGGTCGGCGGCGTCGCCACCCGAATCCTGCGCTACGAGCCGGGCGCGGACTCCACCACGCTCGGCGTGCAGCGGCACGACTTCTGGGAAGAGGTCTACATCATCGAGGGCTCATTCCACGACCTCACGCTGGACCGGACGTTCGTCGCAGGGGAGTTCGCCTGCCGCCCGCCGGGCATGCCGCACGGTCCCTGGCGGACCGACGAAGGCGTGACCACCTACGAAGTCCGCTACCACGCCCGCGCCGAGGACTGACGGGGAGATGACCACGATGACCACACCGTCTGTCGACCCGATGACCATGCGCCACACGATGGGTTGTTTCGCCACCGGCGTCGCCGTGATCACCACTGAAGACGCCAGCGGACCGAACGGCATGACCGTCAACTCGCTGACCTCGGTCTCCCTCGACCCGCCACTGCTGCTGGTCTGCTTCAACCACGGTGCTCGCACTGCGGAGGCAGCGGTGTCGTCCGGCAGGTTTGTGGTCAACATCCTCTCCCGGCGCCAGCAGGCGATCGCCCTGCGGTTCGCGGCGCGTGGAGAGGACCACTTCGCCGGCCTCGACCTGGAGTACGCCGAGCACCGAGTGCCCGTCGTACCTCAGGCCCTGGCGCACCTCGAGTGCGACGTGGAGCGGGTCGTCGAGGCCGGCGACCACACGATCGTGTTCGGTGCCGTCATCGGCGTGAACACCCGCGACGGGGAACCGCTGGGCTTCTTCGGAGGCAAGTTCAGCGACATCGTCCAGCACGGGCACGAGCCCGAGCACTGGTTCTTCTGAGCCCACCCGAGCCCATGGGCCGGGTCCATCCACACCTAGAGGAGACGTAATGTCGACCACCGCACACAAGGCCAGCCGGGCGATGCTCGGCGCGGCCGCACTCTCGGGATGCCTGTTCTTCACTGCTGGGTGTTCCGTCCCGGAGGCGGAGCAGGGTGACACGATCAAGATCGGCGCCATTCTCCCGGTCACGGGGCCGGTGTCGGAGTGGGGCGAGAGCAACAAAGCCGTCCTGGAGATGTTCGAGGACGAGGTAAACGACGCTGGGGGCATCGAGGGCAAAGACCTCGAGATCGTGGTCTACGACAGCGGCGCCAAGCCGGCCGAGGCCGCCAACCTGGTGCGCAAGCTCGCATCGCAGGACAACGTGATCGGCATCCTCGGCCCCTTCACCTCGTCGGAGGCTGAGGTCGCCTTCCCTGTCGCCAACCAGCTCAAGGTCCCCGTCATCTCGCAGGCGTCATCCAAGCCCGGCGTCGCCGAGCAGAACCGCCCGTGGGCGTTCCGCAACACCGTCAACGAGGGCGCCTACCTGGGTGCGGTCGTGCCGGAGATGAAGAAGGACCTCGGCGCGACGAGTGTCGCGGTCGCCTACGACTCCGCCGACGCGGTCGGTACGTCGATCGGCACCGGCATCATGCCGCCGGTCGTCGAGGCGAACGGGCTCGAACTGACCACGGGCACGTCACCGGTCACCTTCACCACGACCGACATCGACCTCAAGGCGCAGGTCTCGTCCCTGATCAAGACCGACGCAGACGCGATCGGCCTCGGCGCCTTCTACAACGGCGCTGGCAAGCTGCTCCGCGAGATGTCGAGCCGTGGGGCCAACACCCCGATCTTCGGTGGCTCGACCCTGGTGTCGGCGAACATCCTCGAGGCCGCGCCCAAGACCACGATCTACAGCTCTGGCACGTACTTCCCCGGCGCCGAAGATGCTGCCGATTGGACCGCCGAGGTCGAGAAGGTCTTCGCTGAGGAGGGCGTGCCCGGCTCGCCGACCATGTTCGACAGCCAGGTCTACGAGGCCGCCAGCATGTACGTCGAGGCGATCAAGGCCGGCGACCTGTCCGACGCGGATGTCGAAGCGGCCCGAATCGGTATTCGGGACTTCCTGACCGACATGAAGGACTTCCAGGGCCTGACCACCGTGATCTCGATGCAGGAGACCGGCGATGTCTCGCGTGAGTTCTACGTCCTCAAGGGCGCCGGCGGCGAGTGGTCCGTGCTCGCGTCGGCCACTCCGTGAGCGTCTGACCTGATGCGTCAGGCCGACCACGATCCGAGGAGATCAGATGTTGCTCCAAGTCATCATTGATGGGCTGTTGCTCGGCGGAATCTACGCCGTCGTTGCCCTCGCTTTCTCGCTGAACATGGGCATTCTCGGTGTGCTCAACCTGGCCATCGCACAGTTGTTCGTGGTGGGCGCACTTGTTGGCCTCGACCTGCTGGAGACTGGTCTCCCGCTCGTGGCCGTGCTCCTCGGATCGATGTTGGTAGCCGGCGCTCTGGCTCTGCTGCTGGAGGTCGTCGGCTACCACTCGGTCGACAAGAACGATCCGATCGTCACCTTGCTGACCACCGTCGCATTCGCCCTGATCATCGAGAACATCGCCGAGCACCACTGGGGGAGCCAGGCGCAGTTCTTCCCGGAGAACGTGGTCGCGGGCCGTGTCGAGATCGGCCCGATCTCGGTCTCCGTGATCCAACTGATCACCTTGGTCCTGGCCGTCGTGCTGGTCGCCATCATGGCGGTCGTCGTCGCTCGGACCAGCCTCGGCAGGTCCCTGCGCGCAGTGGCCCAGAACCGGGACGCAGCCACCGTCCTGGGTCTCCGGGTCCGGCGAGCCGAGGTGGCCACCTTCGCCATATCGGGCCTCCTCGCCGGCGGCGCTGGGGTGTTGCTCGGTCTCAACTACGGCGTTGTCTCGCTGGACTTCGGCGTCAGCATCGGGATCAGCGGCATCGCCGCCATGATCCTGGGCGGTGTCGACAACCTCTGGGGCGCAGTGATCGCCGGTCCACTGCTCGGCCTCACCTCGGTCATGGCCACCACCTATCTCAACGCCAGCTACAGCAACCTGCTGGTGTTCGGCCTGCTCGCGCTGACGTTGACCTTCCGGCCTCAGGGACTCCTGGGACGGGCTTCGGACCTGAGCAGGAGGGTGTGAGATGTCCGTTTACGAACTCGGGCTCATCGCCCAGGTGTGCATCAACGTCCTCATGGGGCTCAGCGTCTACACCGTCCTGGCGACGGGACAGCTCAACCTGGGCAGCGCCGGCTTCATGGCGGTCGGGGCCTACACCTCGGCGCTGGCCAGCATCCACGGCGTATCCATCGCCATCGCCATGGTGCTCGGCGTCGTCGCGGCGTCAGTTGCTGGGCTGCTCCTCGGTCTGCCCGCCCTGCGGGTGCGCGGAATCTACCTGGCCATGGCGACCTTCGCGTTCGGCGTCGTGGTGCAGTCGTTGTGCCTGGTCCTCCCGTGGACCGGTCAGGCGCGGGGCTTGATCGGCATCCCGCAGGTCATCCCGGGTGTGCTCTACGGCTTCACCGCCGTCGCCGTGCTGGTGCTGCTTGCCGTGACGCTCTCCAAGTTCTGGCTCCGCGTGCGCAGCATCCACGACGATGAGTTCGCTGCGTCGATGGCGGGTCTGAACACCACGACGGTCAAGGTCGGCATGTTCACCCTCGGTGGTGCCCTGGCCGGGCTGGCCGGTGGTCTCTACTCGCACTGGTTCGTCTACATCGAACCCGGAGCGTTCTCGTTCAACGTGTCGATCTTCGCGGTCCTCTACGTGATCTTCGGTGGTCGGCGGAGCATGTGGGGCGCTGTCATCGGCGCCACGGTGCTGACCCTGCTTCCCGAGTTCACCCGCGGCTTGGACGAGTGGCGCCCGGCCTTCGTCGGCGCCGTGCTCCTCGTCATCCTCGTGGTCCGACCCTCCGGCATCCTGGGTGAGCGCTCGGTGCTGCCGAAGTTCACCCGCACCAAGAAGGAGGTGGCAGCATGAACGCGACCACTGGCCGGACCGCAGTCCTGGAGACCCGCGACCTGGCCATCGAGTTCGGCGGCATCCACGCTGTCGACGGTGTCGACCTGGTTGTCGAGCCCGGACAGGTTGTGGGGCTCATCGGCCCGAACGGCGCCGGCAAGACCACCTTGCTGAACCTGATCACCGGCGTCTACACCCCGAGTCGGGGAGAGGTCGCCTTCGCCGGCAAGCGGGTCGACGGCACCGCGCCGTACCAGCGAGCCAGGGACGGGATTGCCCGCACCTTCCAGAACATCAGGCTCTTCAAGGGCATGACCGTCCTCGAGCACGTGCACGTGGCCCTGGAGAGCCGGGAGCCCGCATGGCGGAGCCTCACCTCCTTCCGCCGGGGCGCCGGGGCAGACGGCACGACGGTGCTCGGGACCATTCCCGCGACCCTGACCGCGCTCGGCCTCTGGGAGGACCGCGACCGGATCGCCACCGAGCTCTCCTACGGCGCCCAGCGCCGCCTCGAGATCGCCCGGGCGCTGGCGCTCCAGCCGCGGCTCCTGCTGCTGGACGAGCCAGCTGCGGGCATGAATGACGACGAGACGATGAAGGTCGCCGATCTGATCCGCGACCTCAGCGAACGGGGTCTGAGCGTCCTGCTGATCGAGCACAACATGCCGTTCGTGAGCCGTACCTGCGAGGTCGTCACCGTCATCAACTTCGGCAAACACCTGATGAGCGGGACACCGGAAGAAATCCGCAAGGACCCGCGGGTCCTCGAGGCCTACCTTGGAGCTGACGATGAGTGAGGCACTGCTGGAGGTCTCGAGCCTCGGAGGTAGTTACGGCCGGATTCCCGCCCTGCGCGACGCCGACGTGTCGGTCGAAGCCGGGCAGATCACATCCGTGGTCGGCGCGAACGGCGCCGGCAAGACCACCCTGCTGCGGCTCCTGGTCGGAGCACACCGTCCCGACGCCGGCACGGTCCGGTACGGCGGCGACGACGTCACCCGCTGGAGCCCCGCCCGACGAGTGCGCAACGGCCTTGTGCTGGTGCCCGAGGGGCGCGGAATCATTGGCGGGATGACCGTGATGGACAACCTCCGGCTCGGGCAGGACGCGGGCCGGAAGGGACAGTTCACTCTGGCCGAGGTCCTGGAGAGGTTCCCGATCCTGGACTCCCGGCAGGACCGTCTGGCCGGGCTCCTCTCTGGTGGCGAGCAGCAGATGCTGGCCATCGGGCGCGCGCTCCTCACCCAGCCACGTGTGCTGATGCTCGACGAGCCGAGCCTCGGGCTTGCCCCGAAGATCACTCAGGAACTGATGCGGCTCCTGGCCAGCCTGCGCGATGACGGGCTGACGATCCTGCTTGTCGAGCAGAACGTCCGCCAGGCGATGCGGATCTCCGATGCCTACTACCTCATGGAGACCGGTCGGGTGATCGCCCAGGGCAATCCGGCCGACGCCGCCAACGACAAACGCATCCAGGCTGCCTACCTGGGTGGGCATTGAGCGTCCACTACGTCTCTGCCGCCTTCTGGTCCGTGACGATGTACGACGCGCGCCCAGTCGCCATGCTCGTCGACCATCCGGTCGACCGCTCTGCGATCAACAGCGTCAACCCCGGACATGAATCGCAACGACAACGGGTCGCTGCGCCTCTACGACCCGCACGACGCGCTCGACGGAAGTTGGGCGCCGCGCCCGCGCCTACGGTGCAACAGTCCGCCTGCCCGTCACGTCGTCGGCCGCGTGGCCAACAGGTGCTGGGCGATGGACGTGAACATGGCGAGGGTCCGATCCATCCGGTCGTCGTCGGTCGGCATCGGCCAGCTGGAGAGCTTGACTCCAACCATCCCGGTGGACCGGTCGACGTATACCAGTTGGCCGTGGATGCCGACGCTGAGGATGACCTCGCCGCCGGCCGGAACCCAGAACTGGTTCCGGTAGTGGCCGCCGGGCAGCAGGTGCGCATGCGGGCCGGCGGCGAAGGCTGCGGTGAGGTCTGAGTTGCCGACGAAGAGGTCCTCGACCCACTCCGGGCTGACGATGCTCTCGCCGGTGAACGATTCGCCACGTTGCAAGAGCATCTGGCCGAACCGGGCCACGTCGCGCAAGGTAGCGCAGACGCCCCCGTCGAACATGCCGGTGCCCTCGGCGTCGACGGTGATCATTGCGTCGACCTCGGTGCCGAGCCGGCCCCACAGGAGGTCCGTGGCGACCTCGGCAAACGGCTGCCCGGTCGCGGCCTCGATGACCCAGCCGAGCACGTCCGTCTCGCAGCTCCGGTACTGGAAGTAGCCGCCATGTGGGCGAGCTGAGGACAGACCCTGGAGGAACTTCTTGAGCGTCGCCGGGCTGCTTGGGCGTGGGGGGGTCCACCCCACCGCCTCGTCGAGCAAGGAGACCTCGGCGTCGGCGTCGAGGTAATCCTCGGAGAAGTGCACTCCCGTGCGCATGTCGAGTACGTCGCGCAGCGTCGCCCCGGCGTACCCGCTTTCCGCGAGTTCGGGGACGTAGGCAGCCACGGGACGCGTGGGGTCGAGGACGCCGCGCTGGGTCAGTGCGCCGACGATCACGCCGACCATCGACTTGCTCACCGACATCAGCAGGTGGCGGGTCGCGGCGTCCATCGGCGCTGTGTAGCCCTCCGCGAGCAACCGTCCGCTGTGCACGACGAGCCAGGCATCGGTCTCCGTCGTCGCCAGCACGTCGGCTACGGTGCCGTGCTCGTTGGAGACACGCAGTCCCTCCAGGTCAGCGCGCGCACGGACGAGAGGCCCGGCAGTGGGTGCGCCTCGCGCGATGGTGGCCGTGGGGAACAGGGTCTCGATCGCAGCGAAGGACTGCCGAATGCGACCAGGTTCGCGCCAGTTCGCCGTGGTGGAGGGTGCGGTCACTGCGATACGCCGAATTCGTGGGCAACTGAGTCGAGGAGGCGTGTGAGTCCCTCCTCGAATGCCTCGTCCGCGCGCCGGCGGTTCGACGGCTGCGCCGCGAGGGCTGCGGAAAGAGCGGGTGCCTCGACGCCCTCGGGTACTTCCCACATGACCTCCGGCGCGGCCAGGTCGAGTGCGGCCCCGATCACGAAGTTGTCGAGCGCAGTCAGGATCCGCATCGCCTTGGTGGCCGGGATACCCGCGTCCCCGAGCCGGGCGACCATTCGGTCATAAGCCTCTATGACGCGGGCGGAGCGCACTGTCGCGGTGGTCAACAGCGGGACGACGCGGGGATGGGCCGCGAACACCGCGCGGTATGAACGGAAGAAGCCTGCGAGTGCCACATCCCAGGGCTCGTCATCGAGAGCAGTCGGGTCCATCGCCTCCGCAACCTGTTCACGCAGTAGTTCGACGACACCGGACCGACCGTCGACGTGGTGGTAGAGAGACGCAGGTTGTACGCCGAGGCTGCGGGCCAGTGCCGGCAGGGTGAAGTCTCCCGTCTCATCGACGAGGTCGAGCGCTGCTTGGCCGATCCGGGCGCGATCGAGCACGGCCTTTCGCGGGCGCCCAGCCCGTCGCTGGGTGATCTGGGTCACGAGAACCTCTTCCCTTTGGATGTGATCTGTGACTACCCTAACCGTCGAACCTAAATCTAATCGGTTTCGATAAAGGAGCAGTGATGTCAACCACCACGCCGTCGACCGCGGAAGGTGCGCCCGCGCGGGGCTTGAAGCCCAACGCACTCGGCACCAGCGATCTCGTCTTCATCGTCGTCGCGGCTGCGGCGCCTCTCATGGTGATGGTGGGCGTCGCGCCCCTCGCGATCATGATCGGCGGCATCGGCGCCCCTGCGGCATACGTCTTCGCAGGCGTCACGCTCGCGATCTTCGCAGTCGGCTTCACCACCATGTCGCGGCACCTCGACAACGCGGGCGCGTTCTACTCCTACATCGCGGTCGGACTGGGCCGGACGGCCGGCGTCATCGCGGCGCTGGTCGCACTCGTCTCCTACAACGCCCTGCAGATCGGCGTGTATGGACTCGCGGGCGTCGCCATCCAGGGCACGTTCGCCGAGGTCTTCGGCATCGACGCACCGTGGTGGGTCTACGCCATCGGCTGCATTCTGATCGTCTGGTACGTCGGGTTCCGCACGGTGGACTTCGGAGCGAAGTTCCTTGCCATCCTGCTCACCGCGGAGACCGCCTTGCTCCTCATCCTTGCCGTGGCGGTCGTGGTCCAGGGCGGTTCGAGCGAGGGCCTCGGCTTGGACTCCTTCGCGCCGTCGAACATGTTCGTCTCGCCGATGACGGTCATCCTTCCGACCGCCTTCGCGGCCTTCATGGGGTTCGAGGCCACCGTGATCTACCGCTCCGAGACGCGCAACCCCCGTCGCACGATCCCGCGCGCGACGTACGTCGCCGTAGCCGTGCTCGCTGGCACCTACGCCTTCATCGTCTGGGCGATCGTCCAGGCTTTCGGCGCCAGCGGCGCCGTCGGCGCGGCCACGGAGACGGGCGTCGGCATGTTCTTCGTCGCAGGCGAGACCTATGTCGGCAGCTGGTTCACCACCGCGATGCACCTGCTCATCGCGACCAGCGTCGTTGCCAGCCTGGTCGCGTTCCACAATGCGGTGACCCGCTACGCCGTGGCCATCTCCGAGGAGGGCTTGCTGCCCAGGGCGCTTGCCAACACCCACTCGCGCACCCGCTCGCCGTACGTCGCCGGCGCGGCGCAGACGATGCTGGCCTTGGTCATCGTCGCCGGATTCGCGGTGGCGAAGGCGGACCCCTACTCGCAGCTCCTGATCTGGGTGAACACCCCCGGCATCTTCGGCATCCTGCTCCTGCAGGTCGCCGCCGCGATCTCGGTGGTGGTCTTCTTCCGCCGGCGCGGGACTTCGGAAAAGGTGTGGAGCACGGTCGTTGCTCCGATCATGTCGGCCGTCCTGATGATCGTCGCCTGTGTTCTGGCCGCCAGGAACATCTCGTTCCTCACCGGCACCACCGGTCTGGTCAACCAGGTTCTCCTGCTGACCATCCCGGTCACCTGTGTGATCGGCTTCGCTTGGGCGCTCTGGCTGCGTCGCAACCGGCGGGACGTCTTCGACTCCGTTGCCGCCGCCTGCGAGACGGCGCAGGTGTCATGAGCGTCGCTGACCTACTGGTCGTCGACACCACCGTCCGGACGCTCGACCCTGCGCGGCCGACGGCACACGCCGTCGCCGTGTCGGGCGACCGGATCGTCGCCCTCGACGACGAGGCGCTCGAGCTGCGTGGCGCGGGCACGGAGGTCATCGACCTCGGTGGCGCGGTCACCACGCCGGGGCTCGTGGATGGGCACATGCACCCGCTCTTCGGGGCAGCGACCTTCTACGGCGCCGACCTGACCGGCTGCCGGGACCTCGGCGACCTACGCCGATCGCTCGCGAAGGCGGCGCCGGACACCGACGGTTGGGTGGTCGGCTGGGGGCTGGACCACAATGTGTTCGCTGGCGCACCACCCACCAACGCTGTCTTGGAAGAGGTGCTGCCGGGCCGACCCGTCTTCGTCCGCCTGTACGACGGCCACTCAGCCCTGGCGAGCGCGGAGGCGCTTCGCGTGGCCGGCGTCAGCGGTCCGAGAGCCTTTGAGCAGCGCTCCGAGGTCATCTGCGACGTGACGGGTGCGCCGACCGGCATGCTGCTCGAGCACGCCGCGATGGCGCTGGTCCAGGATGTCATGCCGGCGCTGCCGGACTCGCTGCTGCGCGATCGCCTCGGCGCATCACTCGATGCCATGGCGGCGACCGGCCTGACCGGCGGCTGCGTCATGGACGCGGAGGCGGGGGCGCTCGAGCTCTTTGCGGGTTATGAGGAGTCGGCCGAGCTGCCGCTGCGACTACGCGTCGCCCCTTGGTGCATGCCCGGCGACGACGTCGAGTCCGTGCTCGCGGTGCAGGGTCGCCGCGGTCGCCGTTGGGTTGTCGAGGCAGTGAAGTTCTTCATCGACGGCACCGTCGAGGGCGGCACGGCCTGGCTGGAGCACCCAGACTGTCACGGCGCCGGGACCGAGGCCTTCTGGCGTGACCCCGCCGCATACACGAAGACTGTGCAGCACCTTGCGGACGCCCGCGTGCAAACGGTCACTCACGCGATCGGGGACGCCGCGGTGCGGCACGTGATCGAGGCGCTCGAGCACGTGGAGACGAGCGGGATCCGACACCGCATCGAACACCTGGAGACCCTGCCAAGGGAGCTGGTGCCGCGTCTGGTTCGCTCCGGGCTGGTCTCGTCCATGCAACCGGTGCACGCCGGGTTCACGAAGGCCGACCACAGCGACGAGTGGTCGACGCGGCTTGGTGTGGAACGGGCCCGGCGCGCGTGGGCATGCCGCGACATCCGCGACGCCGGCGGCTACCTCGTGCTCGGCTCCGACTGGCCGATAGCTACGTACGACGCGCGCACGGTCCTCGCCCAGGCTCGGCTACGTCGTCCGCCGGGCACCACCGACGAGCCTGTCGCGCCTGCGCAAGCATTGACCGGCCTGATGGCGCTCGAGGGCATGACCAGCCACGCGGCATACGCCGACGGGTCACGCGACGCTGGCCGGATCGCCGTGGGATGCCGTGCCGATCTGACGGCGTTCAACGTCGACCCAGTCGAGGCCCCTGCCGACGAACTGGCCGAGGCACCTGTCCGACTCACCGTCAGCGCCGGACTGGTGACCCACCGAGGCGACTGAATGCCTGCGAGCGCCGCCGTCAGCCCCCTCAGGCTTCGCTCGCGCGATGTCACTATCGGCCGCGCTCCCGGCCGCGCAGGCCCCGTTGGGCAGCCGCCCAAACGGCTACGTGCGCACGCGTGAAGACCCCCGCACCTCCAACGTGTTCGGCGGCCCCGCCACCGGCCAAGAAGGTGGGTGGTCGGTCAGCAAGCCGACCAGGAGGTCGGCTGCGAGGCGGGCGCTGGCTTCTGGGTGGAGATTCAGTGCGCTAATGGTGGGATTGAAGGTGCGACACACCTCTGCGTCTGATCCCGCGACGATTTGCAAGTCTCGAGGAACGTTCAGCCCTCGTTCTTGTGCTGCTTGAGCCAGACCTGCGGCGTGGTGTGCTGTCAGACAGTAGACCGCGTCTGGCCTCGCGTCGCTCTCGAGGAGCGTCAAACCAGCCTCGTGACCACCGATGACACCAGTTGCTTCGTTGAGGGCAACGACGTCCACCGGGAAGTCGTGCTGTTTCGTCCAGGCACGATAGCTGGCTGCCGCGACCGCGTTCCAGTCATTCCTGTCGGTCCCGGTGATCAACGTGATCCGTCTTGCGCCGCAGTCGGCAAGATGCGAGAGCACCAGCTCGGTGTCTGAGGCGACATCATGCGTGACCGCGGGGAACGGTGGTGTTCGCTCGGGCGCGACGCCCACGGCGACGAAGGGGGTTCCACGACGACGGAGCAGGTCGACAAGGATGTCGCCGTCGAGGGGCGTGTCAACGATGTATCCGTCGGCGGCCAGGGACGATGAGGGTGCGTCCCCTCTGGTCGGGTCGGACACCAGCAGCAGGGCATATCCATGCTCCAGTGCGCTGAGCGCTGCTGCGCCCGCGAAGCGGAGGAAGTAGTCGACGCCTTCGAGAGTGCGGGTGTCGACATCGTCAAGCGGACGAATGACGAGCGCGATGACGCCTAGGCGTGATTGGCGCAGGCCCCGCGCAAGGGCGTTCGGTTCATACCCAAGTTCCGCAGCGACTTCTCGCACTCGAGCGACCGTGCCTGCGTTGAGGTTGCCCTTGCCGTTCAGTGCAGCCGAGACGGTGGTGCGAGAGACCCCCGCACGTGCCGCAACGTCCTTGATCGTTGCCCGTCTCCCGGTTGCCGACACGTGGCGAAGGTACTCCCAAGTCGGTAGACGATGCGCCCCTACGAAGTCCAGTCAACGGTGAGGTACTGCGTTTCTTGGAACTCGCGGAGTCCTTCGCGCGCCCCTTCGCGTCCCAGGCCACTCTGCTTCATGCCACCGAAGGGGGCAGATGGGTCCGAGACGATGCCGCGGTTGATTCCGACCATGCCCGCCTCGATGCGCTCACCGAGACGCATCGCCTGGGCCACGTCGCCAGAGAAGACGTATGCGGCCAGGCCGTAGTCGGTGTCATTGACCTGGCGGAGCAGTTCGTCCTCGTCGTGCCACAGCACAACAGGCGCGACCGGTCCGAAGATCTCGTCGCGCAGGATCGCGGCGTCGGGGTTCACGTCGGTGAGAACGGTGGGCGCGTAGAAGTAGCCGGCGGCGTCGGGTGTCTCGGCGCGGTGAGAGATCCGGGCACCCTCAGCGACGGCTTGGTCAACCGAGCGGGTGATCCGCTCCAAGGCCGCCGAGGTGATCAGCGGGCCGATGGTGCCCCCGTCGACAGCTGGGCCAACCGCGAGCTTCTCCACCTCGGCTCCAAACCTGGCGATGAACTCGTCGGCAACATCATCGTGCACGTAGATGCGGTTGGCTGCGGTGCAGGCCTGCCCTCCGTTGCGGAACTTGGCGACCATCGTCCCGGCCACTGCCGCCTCGATGTCAGCATCTGCGGTGATGACCACTGGTGCGTTTCCTCCCAGTTCCATGGACGCGTTCAGTACGCGGTCAGCTGCTTGGTGCAGCAACGCGCGGCCCACGCCGGTCGAGCCGGTGAATGAGACCTTGCGCACCCGAGGGTCCAGCAACCAAGTGGTCACCACCGCGGGAGCGTCGGTCGTGGTGACAACCTCGACGACCCCGTCCGGGACGCCCGCCTCGATGAGCAGCCGCGCGACCGCGAGAGCAGTCAAGGGAGTCTCTGCCGCGGGCTTGAGGACGACGGTGCACCCTGCGGCCAGCGCTGGTGCGATCTTGCGAGTAGCCATCGCAGCCGGGAAGTTCCATGGCGTGACGAGTGCCGCCACGCCCACGGGTCGGTGTGACACCAAGGTCCGCGAGCCACCCGCCGGCGCCTGGCCGTAGTCACCTCCGGGGCGGACGGCTTCCTCGGAGAACCATCGGAAGAACTCTGCTGCGTAGACGACCTCTGCGGCGGAGTCTGCAAGGGACTTCCCGTTCTCGCGGGCGATCAACGCCGCGAGCTCGTCCCTGTCGCGAAGCATCAGCTCAAACGCCCGGCGGAGCACGTCGGAACGGTGGCGCGGGGAGGTTCGGGACCAACCGGTGAAGGCTGCGTCGGCCCGGTCGACTGCAGCAGCAGCCTCCTCGATGCCGTTGTCTGGCACGGTTTCGATGACTTCCAGCGTGGCGGGATCCTCCACCGTGAAGGTAGGCGCGGAAGGGGTGGGGTTGGTCACGGGTACAGCCCTCTCTGTCGGTGGGCCTCGGCGACACGACGGACAGCGAGGCAGGTAGCTGCGGTACGCAAGGGGAGTCGGCGTTCGGCTGCCTCGGCGAGTACTTGTTGCCATGCGGCAGCCATCCGGTCGGCCAGTCGCGACTCGACCTCAGCCTGACTCCACCAGTAGGCCTGGTTGGCTTGCACCCATTCGAAGTACGACACGACGACTCCGCCAGCGTTGGCGAGGATGTCGGGGATGACGAGGATGTCTCGGTCCGCGAAGATGCGGTCCGCGTCGGTGGTGGTGGGTCCGTTGGCGCCCTCGACGACTATTCGGGCGCGCACTGATCCCGCGTTGCCGGCATGCAGGACACCCTCCACGGCGGCGGGGACGAGCACGTCGACGTCGAGAGTGAGGAGCGTGTCGTTGTCGATGGCGGTTGCCGTGGGGAAGCCGGTCACGCTGCCCGTGAGGTCTACATGCTTCTCAAGAGCTTGCACGTCGAGACCGTCGGGATTCCATACGGCTCCGTGCTCGTCGCTCACACCAAGCACCTGGACGCCGGCGTCAGCGAGGAAGCGAGTGGCGCCGCGTCCGACCTTGCCGAAACCCTGGACGGCCGCGGTCGAATGCTTGGGTTCCATCCGCAGGTGACGCAAGGCGGCCAACGCCACGTGCACGACTCCCAGTGACGTGGCAAGGGCACGGCCCAAGGACCCACCCAAGCTCACTGGCTTCCCGGTGACTGTCCCGAGCACGGTGTGACCCTTGGCAACGGAGTAGGTGTCCATCATCCAAGCCATCGTTTGCTCATCGGTACCGATGTCGGGCGCCGGGATGTCTCGCGTCGGTCCGATGACCGGCAAGATCTCCGTGGTGTAGCGCCGCGTGACTCGCTCCAGCTCAGGTGCGGAGTAGCGGCTCGGGTCGATCGTGACCCCGCCCTTGGCACCGCCATAGGGCAGTTCCATCAGGGCGCACTTCCAGGTCATCCACATGGCCAGGGCGCGCACCTCGTCGAGGTCCACGTGCGGGCTGTAGCGCAGCCCTCCCTTGGCAGGTCCGCGGGACAGGTTGTGCTGGACTCGGTGGCCTGTCAGCACCTCGATCGAGCCGTCGTCGCGGTGCAGGGGGATGCTGACGGTGACCTCTCGGCGGGGCGCCGCCAACATGGCCAGGGTTCCGTGGTCGTACCCGAGGAGGTGGCACGCCTCGGTGAGTTGTTCGATGGCGTCGTCGAGCGGCCCGCGCGTCGTCGGCTGGGTTTGGGTGGTCAATGTCATCCGAGGTTCCTGAATGCGACGTCGAGCACGTCGAGGCCCTCGTTCAGGAGGTCGTCGCTGATGCTCAGGGGCGGAAGGAAGCGCAGCACGTTGCCGTGGGTGCCGCAGGTGAGGACGATGACGCCCTGCTCGTGGGCGGCGGCCGCAACAGACTTTGCGAGTTCGGGGTTGGGGGTGTTGCTTCCCGGCTCGACCAGCTCGACGGCGATCATCGCTCCGCGGCCGCGGACTTCGCCGACACGGTTGTCGGCCGCCTGCAGCGCGGTCAGACGCTCCAGCATCAGAGCCTCGATGTCCCGGGCGCGCTGGACCAGGCCGTCGTCCTCGATCTGCGCGATCGTTGCGAGGGCGGCTGCACAGGCAAGGGGGTTGCCGCCGTAGGTGCCGCCCAGCCCCCCGGCGTGGGTGGCATCCATGATCTCGGCGCGGCCAGTCACGGCAGACAGCGGAAGTCCGCCGGCGATGCCCTTGGCGGTGACGATCAGGTCCGGCACGACGCCCTCGCGCTCACACGCAAACATGTCGCCGGTGCGTGCGAAGCCGGTCTGCACCTCGTCGGCGACAAACACGACGCCGTTGGCGCGGCACCAGTCGGCGAGGGCAGGCAGGAACCCGAGGGCGGGCTCGATGAATCCGCCTTCACCCTGGATGGGCTCGATGACGACGGCAGCCAGGTTGCTCGCGCCCACCTGCTTCTCGATCACATCGATCGCGCGAGCGGCGGCCGCATGGCCATCAACGCCGTGGTCACGGAACGGATAGGACAGGGGAGCGCGGTAGACCTCACTGGCGAACGGACCGAATCCGTGCTTGTACGGCATGTTCTTCGCCGTCATCGCCATGGTGAGGTTGGTGCGTCCGTGGTAGGCGTGATCAAAGGCGACGACCGCCCGGCGGTCGGTGTATGAGCGAGCAATCTTCACGGAGTTCTCGACTGCCTCCGCGCCGGAGTTGAAAAGCGCGGTGCGCTTGCGGTGGCTTCCCGGGGTGAGACGGTTGAGGGCTTCGGCTACGGCGACGTATCCCTCGTACGGGGTCACCATGAAGCACGTGTGGGTGAACGCGGCCACCTGCTCGGTCACCGCTTCGACCACGCGGGGCGAGCTGTTGCCCACCGTCGTGACGGCGATGCCGGAGCCGAGGTC
The DNA here is from genome assembly GCF_004785795.1 of Nocardioides eburneiflavus. Lineage (NCBI taxonomy): Bacteria > Bacillati > Actinomycetota > Actinomycetes > Propionibacteriales > Nocardioidaceae > Nocardioides > Nocardioides eburneiflavus. The sequence goes on along the minus strand of NZ_SRRO01000001.1, from coordinate 4,019,385 downwards.
GATGAGGTGGTTGCCGTCGACGTCGACGACGATGCCACCTCCGGCTCGGACGGCGAACACAGGCAAGGTGGTCGCAACCCCGGCGGCGACCGCGCCTGTCTTGCGAGTCATCAGCTCGATGGACCGGGGGCCGGGGATCCGGGTGACCAGCAGGCGCTCCTGGTCCACGGACTGCTCGAAGGTCGTGGCGCTCATGGGATGAGCCTGAATCACCTGGCGTATGCTGTCCAATACTTGTTTTGCTCCAAGCTCATGTCTAGGAGGCATATGCAGCTCCGTCATGTCGCCTACTTCGTCGCGACTGCCGAGACAGGCAGCGTCAGCGGTGCCGCTGCCCGCGTGCACGTGACCCAGCCGGCTTTGTCGCGCCAGCTGCGTCAACTCGAATCCGACTTGGGGGTTGACCTGTTCGACCGCGGAGCCGGACGTCTCACCGTGAACCGCACCGGACGGGCGCTGCTACCCGCGGCTCGCCGCCTCCTCGACGCCGCGGACGCGCTGCAGGCATCAGCACACTTCCACGGCAGTGGCCGCGTCGAACGCCTCACGATTGCTGCGCCTGCCGTGACGCTCACCGACGTGGTGTCCCCGTTCGTGGCCACGATGTCTCCTGACGATCCCGTCGTGGATGTTCGAGGCGCAGACGGGCTGGCGCCGGCAGAGATGTTGCGCGCAGGCGCGGACCTCGCGATCGGTACGCAGCTCGCCCCCGCGCCCTACGCGGGCGATGAACTGGCGATCCTGCCGGTGTGGGCCTACGTGCGGCCAGACGATGAGTGGGCGGGGCGTGAGCATGTCACGCTCGAGGAACTGATGACACGTCCGCTGATCGGATTGCCCTCCACCTTCACCGCACGCGAGGCCCTGGATGCTGCTGCGGTGGCTCACGGCACCTCGTACGCCGCATTCGTCGAGGCGGCCAACGGCACCATCGCCCAGGCGCTGGCGGCATCCGGGCGTGGTGTCGCCGTCGTCTCGGACGACCCCCGATTCGGGTTGGTCCCGTTGGCGATCGACCGCGGTGGCGAGTTCTTGACCATTCGTCTGGTCGCCGTGTGGGACCCTCGCGCCGTAGCGGCCAACACGGTCCATGACCTCATCGGCAGGCTCGGAGGTTGGATCACTGAGCACTACGGCCATTAGACGTCGAGACCCTCCCCAGCCCGGAGGCGCAGGAAGGGTCTCGTCGCGGGGGCTCAGGCTCAGAGCAAGGAGCCGGCCTTGTCGAGCACGGTCCGAAGCACCTGCTCCATCTCGTCGAAGTGCAGCTGGTCGCAGATCAGGGGCGGCGCCAACTGGATGACCGGGTCGCCCCGGTCGTCGGCTCGGCAGTACAGGCCCTCCGCGAAGAGCTGCTTGGACACGAAGCCGTACAGCAGGCGCTCACACTCCTCATCGGTGAACGACTCTCGGGTCTCCTTGTCCTTGACCAGTTCGATGCCGTAGAAGTACCCGTCCCCACGGACGTTGCCCACGATCGGAAGGTCGGTGAGCCGCTCCAGCGTGGAACGGAACGCGTGCTCGTTGGAGCGGACGTGGTCAAGGATGTTCTCCTCCTCGAAGATCTCCAGGTTCTTGAGCGCGACCGCCGTCGAAACCGGGTGTCCGCCGAACGTGTAGCCGTGAGCGAACATCTGGCCCTCGGCCAGGAAGGGCTCCATGAGCTTGTCGGAGGCGATCATGGCACCGAGTGGGGCGTATCCCGAGGTGATGCCCTTGGCGCAGGTGATCATGTCCGGCTCGTAGCCGTAGCGCTCAGCCCCGAACATGTAGCCCAGACGACCGAAGGCACAGATGACCTCGTCGGAGACCAGCAGGACGTCGTACTCGTCGCAGATCTCGCGGACGCGCTGGAAGTAACCGGGCGGGGGAGGGAAGCATCCTCCGGCGTTCTGGACGGGTTCGAGGAACACGGCGGCGACGGTGTCGGGTCCTTCGTTCTCGATCGCGACCGCGATCTGGTCGGCTGCCCACCGACCGAATGCCTCGGGGTCATCACCGTGGATCGGGGCGCGGTAGATGTTGGTGTTGGGCACCCGGAACGTCGAAGGAACCAACGGCTCGAACTGCTGCTTGAGCGTGGGCAGTCCGGTGATGGACAGCGCTCCCTGGGTGGTGCCGTGGTAGGCGATCGCACGGCTGATCACCTTGTGCTTCATCGGCTTCCCGACGAGCTTGTAGTAGTTCTTCGCCAGCTTCCAGGCAGTCTCGACCGCTTCGCCGCCACCGCTGGTGAAGAAGACGCGGTTCAGGCTGCCGGGTGCGTAGCCCGCGATCTTCTCCGCGAGCATGATCGCGGTCGGGTGGGCGTAGGACCACAGCGGGTGGAAGGCGAGCTCGCTGGCCTGTGCGGCAGCCGCGTCCACGAGGTCCTTGCGACCGTGGCCGAGCTGGGAGACGAAGAGGCCACCGAGGGCGTCGAGGTAGCGCTTCCCCTTGGCGTCGTAGATGTAGGCGCCCTCACCGCGCACGATGATCGGCACCTCCGCCTCTGCGTAGGACGAGTGACGGGTGAAGTGCATCCACAGGTGGTCCTTGGCGGCCCGCTGCAAGTGATCGTGATCGTGGTCGAAGTTCATGGTTCCATGGTGCGCGATAGAGGATCGATTTTGCAAACGGAATCACTTGTGATAGATGACTCCTGCCGTGGTTTCCATCTCAAATTGCGATCCGTGCCGCGTTTTCCGTACTCTCGATATAGCGTTGAGAACGTGCGCCGCATCCGGTGGCGCTCCACACCACCTACCCAAGGACAGGTCATGAAGGTCGGCGTACCCAAGGAAGTCAAGAACCGCGAGTATCGGGTGGCCCTGACCCCGATCGGCGTGCACGAGCTGGTCCAGCGCGGCCACGAGGTCGTCGTCGAGAAGTCCGCGGGCGAGGGCTCGCAGATCCCGGACGAGGAGTTCGTCGCCGCGGGCGCCACGATGCTGGACACCGCCGACGACGTGTGGGGCAGCGCCGACATGGTCCTCAAGGTCAAGGAGCCGATCGCCGAGGAGTACGAGCGGATGCGAGAGGGGCAGACCCTCTTCACCTACCTCCACCTCGCCGCCGACAAGCCGCTGACCGAGGAGCTGATGAACCGCAAGGTCACCGCGATCGCCTACGAGACGGTGCAGCTGCCCTCCGGCGGGCTCCCGCTGCTCTACCCGATGTCCGAGGTCGCCGGCTGCCTCGCGCCGCAGGTCGGTGCCTACTCCCTGATGAAGGCCAACGGCGGCCGCGGCGTCCTCATGGGTGGTGTCGGCGGTGTGGCCAACGCGAAGGTCGTCATCATCGGCGCCGGCGTCTCGGGGCAGAACGCCGCCAACATCGCGCTCGGCATGGGTGCCGACGTGACCCTGCTCGACACCGACCTCGACAAGCTGCGGATGTCGTTCTGGCGCTACAACAACCGCGTCCACGGCCTCGCCTCGTCCAAGCTCGCCATCGAGCAGCAGGTGATGGAGGCCGACATGGTCATCGGCGCGGTCCTGATCCCCGGCGCGGCAGCCCCCAAGCTGGTCAGCAACGACCTGGTGTCCCGGATGAAGCCCGGCTCGGTGCTGGTCGACATCGCCATCGACCAGGGCGGCTGCTTCGAGGACTCCCACGCCACCACGCACGACGACCCGACCTACGCGGTCCACGACTCGGTCTTCTACTGCGTGGCCAACATGCCCGGTGCGGTGCCCAACACCTCGACGTACGCCCTGACCAACGCGACGCTGCCCTACGCGGTCGCGCTGGCCGACAAGGGCTGGCAGCAGGCGCTGCGCGACGACCGCAGCCTCGCGCTCGGCCTCAACACCCACGCCGGCCAGCTCACCAACGCCCCCGTCGGTGCGGCCGTGGGCATCGAGTTCGCGGCCGTCGCAGAGGTTCTCGGTTGATGTCCATGGATGCACTACAGCCACGCGAGCAGGACGGACCGCGACTCCTCGCGGCCAACGTGTTCACCATGACCCTGCGTGGAGAGAGCCAGCCAGGCACCTGGATTGACGGTGGCTGGCCGACCGCCCGCATCGAGCTCCTTGCCCAGCTGGGGGAGACGAACACGTCGGTGTGGGAAGTGACCGAAGGCGTCGTTGCCGACATCGAGAACGATGAGTGCCTCATCGTCCTGGCCGGCGCGGGGGTGCTCCGGTTCGAGAACGGCGAGGAGATCACCCTCAAGTCCGGAGTGTGTGTCCGGCTGCGCGCCGGAGACCGAACCGAGTGGACCCTACGGACGCCCCTGCGCGCCCTTACGATCGCCGGCCGTTGAGCCGAGCCCCGACGAAAGGACACCGACAATGAGCGCCACCAATGTCAGCCCCACCCCGCAGTACGCAGTCACGAACCCCAGCACCGGGGAACTGGTCAAGACCTTCTCGACAGCCACTGACGAACAGGTCACCGGTGCGGTTGCGGCCGCACATGAAGCGTTCGGAACGTGGGGACGCACCAGCGATGTCTCAGAGCGAGCCGCACTGGTGCGTCGCGTAGCTGACCTGCACACCGAGCGACGCGATGACCTTGCGGCCACGATGCACCGCGAGATGGGCAAGCCCATCGACGATGCGCTCGGCGAAGTCGACTTCAGCGCCGCGATCTACACATACTACGCAGACAACGCCGAGAAGTTCCTTGCAGACGAGTCCATCACCCTGCTTGACGGTGACGGAGACGCGTTGATCCGCCGCCGACCTCTCGGTGTTCTGCTCGGGATCATGCCGTGGAACTACCCGGCCTACCAGGTCGCCCGGTTCGCCGCGCCCAACCTGGCATTGGGCAACACCATCGTGCTCAAGCACGCCCCGCAGTGCCCCGAGTCCGCTGCAGCACTCGAACAGATCTTCCTTGACGCGGGATTCCCCAAGGGGGCGTACGTCAACGTCTACGCCAGCAACGAGCAGGTCGAACAGGTCATTGCGGATCCGCGTGTGCAGGGCGTTTCCCTGACTGGTTCGGAACGAGCCGGAGCAGCCGTCGCTGAGATCGCTGGCCGGCACTTGAAGAAGGTCGTGCTCGAGCTTGGCGGCTCGGACCCCTTCGTGGTGCTGGGGTCCGAGAACCTCGACGCCACCGTTGATGCCGCAGTCGCTGCTCGTCTGGAGAACACCGGCCAGGCATGCAACGCCGCCAAACGGATGATTGTCCACGAGGACCTCTACGACGACTTCGTCGCAAAGTTCACCGACAAGATCCTCGCCTCGGCACCGGCGCCCCTGTCCTCGGCGGCCGCCGCCGACAGGCTGGAAGCGCAGGTCCGCGGAGCCGTTGCCGCAGGCGCAAAGCTCGCCACGGCGGGGGAACGCCACGGTGCTCACTATCCCGCTGGCGTGCTGACCGGGGTCACGCGTGACAGCGCGGCCTACCGTGAGGAACTGTTCGGGCCCGTGGCCATGGTGTTCAAGGTCCACGACGAGTCCGAAGCCATCGAGGTCGCGAACGACACAGCCTATGGGCTCGGCTCCTACATCTTCACCGATGACGCCGAACAGGCCGCCCGCGTGGCCGACCAGCTGGACGCCGGCATGGTGTTCGTCAACTGCGTCGGCGCAGAAGGTGCCGAGCTGCCGTTCGGAGGCGTGAAGCGATCTGGGTTCGGGCGCGAGCTCGGCCGGTTCGGCATCGATGAGTTCGTCAACAAGAAGCTCATCCGGCGCGCCGGATGAGGCCACCCAGACCAGTCGACGCGACGGCGCGCCGTCCACGAAGCAAGCACCAAGGATAGAGATGTTCACCAACGCAGAAGCCGCGGCGACGAGTCAGCTCGGCACGAGCCGCGTCAAGCGCGGCATGGCCGAGATGCTCAAGGGCGGCGTGATCATGGACGTCGTCACCGCCGAGCAGGCGAAGATCGCCGAGGACGCCGGCGCCGTGGCCGTGATGGCCCTCGAGCGCGTCCCGGCCGACATCCGGGCCCAGGGCGGAGTGTCGCGGATGAGCGACCCCGACATGATCGACTCGATCATCGAGGCCGTCTCGATCCCGGTGATGGCCAAGGCCCGCATCGGCCACTTCGCCGAGGCGCAGGTCCTGCAGTCCCTCGGTGTCGACTACATCGACGAGTCCGAGGTGCTCACCCCGGCCGACTACGCCAACCACATCGACAAGTGGAACTTCACCGTCCCGTTCGTGTGCGGTGCGACCAACCTCGGTGAGGCGCTGCGCCGCATCACCGAGGGCGCGGCGATGATCCGCTCCAAGGGCGAGGCCGGCACCGGCGACGTCTCCAACGCCGTCATGCACATGCGCACCATCGGCGGCGAGCTGCGCCGCCTGCACTCCATGTCCGAGGACGAGCTCTACGTCGCGGCCAAGGAGCTGCAGGCCCCCTACGAGCTCGTCAAGGAGGTCGCGGCCGCGGGCAAGCTGCCGGTCGTGCTGTTCACCGCCGGCGGCATCGCCACCCCGGCCGACGCCGCGATGATGATGCAGCTCGGCGCCGAGGGCGTCTTCGTCGGCTCGGGCATCTTCAAGTCCGGCAACCCGGCCGAGCGCGCCGAGGCGATCGTCAAGGCCACCACCTTCTTCGACGACCCCGACGTGGTCGCCAAGGTCTCCCGCGGACTGGGCGAGGCCATGGTCGGCATCAACGTCGACGAGATCCCGCAGCTGCACCGCCTGGCCGAGCGCGGATGGTAACGGTCGTGAAGCGCGCAGTCCTGGGTTTGACCTTGCAACAACTTCGCGAGGAGTGTGGCCTTGACGACCGGACTTTCGCGACGGCTTGTGGCCTGTCCGTCGTGACCTTGCAGTGCTTGATGGAAAGCGAAGCGGTCGTGGACATCGACGTCCACAGCCTCCGGGCCAAGTTGAGGCAAACCCAGCGCCCATTCGCGTTCGAGTCGGCACTCCGGGTCTGACGTGCGACACGACACGTTCGCTGACCGACATCCATTCCTCACGCGGCCATGACCAGCAATCTTCCGCTCCAGGGTTACCTGGTCGCCGACTTCAGCCGCGTCCTGGCGGGTCCGCTGGCCACCTCCACCCTGGCTGACCTCGGTGCCCGCGTGGTCAAGGTCGAGCGCCCCGGATCGGGGGACGACACTCGCACGTGGGGGCCGCCGTGGACCATCAGCTCGAGTTCCTACTTCGAGTGCGCGAACCGTTCCAAGGAGTCCGTCGTCCTCGACCTGGACGACGCCAGCGATATTGCGCTGGCGCGTCGGCTCGCGCAGCGCGCCGACATCGTCGTCGAGAACTTCCGTGACGGGGTCATGACCCAACGAGGACTCGACTACGCCACGTTGAGTGCAACCAACCCCGGCCTCGTCTTCTGCTCTGTGACCGGCTTCGGAAGTGGGCAGGGTGCGGCCCTACCGGGCTACGACTTCCTCGTCCAGGCAGTCGGCGGCCTCATGAGCATCACCGGCGAGCCGGGGGAGAGTCCCACCAAGGTCGGGGTCGCGCTGGTCGACGTCCTCACCGGGAAGGACGCGGTCATCGGGATCCTCGCCGCGATCGCTGAACGGTCCATCTCGGGACGAGGGCAGCGGGTCGAGGTGAACCTCCTGTCCAGTCTCCTGGGCTCACTGGCCAACCAGGGGGCCTCGTTCCTCGCCACTGGCACGTCACCGGAGCGTGCGGGGAATCAGCATCCCTCCATCGCGCCGTACGAGACGCTGCAGTGCCAGGACGACGTACTCGTTGTCTGCTGCGGAAACGACGCTCAGTTCCATCGCCTGTGCGACGTCCTCGGACGACCCGAACTCATCCATGATCAACGGTTCGGCACCAACCACTCGCGCGTCGCCCATCGCGACGACTTGGTGCTGCTCCTTGAACAGGCGCTGGCTCGGGACACCGCGGAGGCGTGGACCGCCAAGCTCACCTCCGCCCGCGTATCGGCTGGTCGCGTGAACACGATCGCGGAGGCATTCGACCTGGCCACCGCGCTCGAGCTCAACCCCCTTGTTCCCATCGCGGACGCCACACCGCAGGTACGCCACCCGATCACCTACAGCCGCACCCCCGTCACCGAATACCAGGCACCGCCGCAACTCGACCAGAACGGCGACGACATCCGCCGCTGGCTTCAAGAGGAGACTCCTTGACCACCACGACACTCGACGTCGCCGGAATCGACGACCTTCTGAGCCCCCAGGAGAAGGATGTGCGATCGTCGGTACGGCAACTGTGCGCCGAACGACTGGACCCCTTCGTGGCCGACTGGTTCGAACGCGGCGAGATCGACGACCCACGCGGCCTGGCCAAGGACCTGGGAGGACTTGGTCTGCTTGGCATGCACCTCGAAGGCTACGGATGCGCCGGCATGTCCGCCGTGGAGTACGGCCTCGCCTGCCTAGAGCTCGAAGCCTCTGACTCCGGCGTGCGCTCCATGGTGTCCGTCCAGGGCTCCCTCGCCATGTACGCGATCTGGAAATGGGGTTCGGAGGAGCACAAGCAGAACTGGCTGCCCAGGATGGCGACGGGTGATGCGATCGGGTGCTTCGGACTCACCGAACCCGACGCTGGGTCCGATCCGGCAAGCATGCGCACTCGTGCACGCCAAGAACCGTCGGGAGACTGGATCCTCGACGGACGCAAGATGTGGATCACCAACGGATCGATCGCCGATGTCGCAGTCGTCTGGGCCAACACTTCCGAAGGCGTCCGCGGCTTCGTGGTACCGACCGACACCCAGGGCTTCGAGGCGTCTGCCATCACACACAAGATGTCCCTACGTGCCTCGGTCACCAGCGAGCTCGTCATGGACTCGGTGCGACTGCCGGCGACCTCCGCGCTTCCCCACGTTCGTGGTCTCAAGGGCCCGCTCTCCTGCCTGAACGAGGCCCGTTTCGGAATCGTGTGGGGTGTCATGGGGGCGGCCAGGTCCGCAGTGAGAGTGGCCGTGAAATATGCCGGCGAGCGCGAACAGTTCGGCAAGCCCATCGCTTCCTTCCAGCTCACCCAGCAGAAGCTGGTCGAGATGGAACTCGAGTACACCAAGGGCACCTTGCTCGCGCTTCACCTCGGCCGACGCAAGGATCTCGGAACCCTGCGACCCGAACAAGTGAGCCTCGGGAAGCTCAACAACGTGCGAGAAGCACTGGAGATCTGCCGAACCGCCCGAACGGTGCTCGGCGCCAGCGGCATCTCGTTGGAGTTCCCAGTCATTCGGCATGCGAACAACCTCGAGTCCGTCCTGACTTATGAGGGAACCGTCGAGATGCACACCCTCGTTGTGGGCCAAGCCATGACTGGCATCCCAGCCTTCCGCTAGAGGAGAGCCTCCCAGCGTCCCGCGACACCCAGCCCAGCAGCAGTCCACACTGCCGCGGATCCACAGGCCTTCTGATGCCTCGAATGGAGAACGATCATGAACATCTTGCGAGCCGAAACCCTGCCGTCCTTGGCACGCGTCGGGGCAAGGGACCGTGCCGCGCTCACCGTGGCAGCCGTCCAAACCCAGTGGCACGAGGACGCGGACGAACATGCTGCCGTGATCGAAGACGGGGTCCGATCAGCGGCCGACGCCGGCGCCGAAGTCGTCTTCCTGCCCGAGCTCACCCTCATGCGCTATCCCGCTGATGTCCCCGCTGGCGACCGTCCCGTCGACGGCGCTGAGGACCTCGAACACGGCCCCACATTCGGCCTCGCCTCCAGGCTGGCGAATGCCCACGGCGTGTTCGTCCACGCCTCGCTCTACGAACGGGCCGCCCCCGGTGACGACGGACGCGGCTACAACACCGCCATCATGGTCGCCCCCGATGGTCGGCTCGTCGGACGCACACGCAAGTTGCACATCCCGGTGACGGCGGGCTACTACGAGGACACCTACTTCCGCCCGGGCCCTGCGGAGACGCCCTACCCGGTGTACGAGTTGCCGCTCCCGTCTGCGCCCAAGGTCGGCCTCCCGACCTGCTGGGACGAATGGTTCCCGGAGGTGGCTCGGGCCTACTCCTTGGCGGGCGCGGAGGTGCTCGCCTACCCCACGGCCATCGGGTCTGAACCTGACCACGACGACTTCGATACCCAGCCCCTGTGGCGTCACGTCATCGTCGGGCACGGGATCACCAGCGGACTCTTCATGGTGGTTCCGAACCGGTGGGGCGATGAAGGCCTCATCACGTTCTACGGTTCCTCGTTCATCAGCGACCCCTACGGTCGCGTGCTCGTGGAAGCGCCCAGGGCGGGCGACGTGGTGCTGGTGGCCACGCTCGACCTGGACCAGCGCACCGACTGGCTGGAACTGTTCCCGTTCCTCACCACACGGCGGCCTGACACCTACGGGACCCTCGTGGCGCCGCAGGGCGCGATCAGCGGGTCCCTCGTCGGAGACCACCACGCCGCGCACACCGAAAGGTCGTCATGATGAAGCCGCCAGCGGGTCCTGTGGACGCTTCCCGAGTCCCGCGCTTCGCGGGTCCAGCAACGTTCGCCAAATTGCCCGAGCTGGACGCTGTCGCCGAGGCTGACGTAGCCATCGTGGGTGTGCCATTCGACTCCGGTGTGTCCTACCGTCCTGGAGCGCGATTCGGCCCGAGCCATGTCCGTGCTGCCTCCAAGCTGATGCGGCCCTACCACCCCGCTCTGGACGTGCACCCGTTCGGAGTTCAGCAGGTCGCCGACGCCGGAGACCTCGCCGTGAACCCGTTCGATCTCGTCGAAGCGATCGACACGATCGAGCGAGGAGCCGACGGACTCGCCGAGCGCTCGCGCTCTCTGTTGACTATCGGTGGCGACCACACCATCGCGTTGCCTCTGCTTCGCTCCCTGCACCGTCGGCACGGACCCATCTCCGTGCTCCACTTCGACGCCCACCTCGACACCTGGGACACCTACTTCGGCGCTCCTTACACGCACGGGACGCCTTTCCGCCGAGCCTCCGAGGAAGGCCTCCTCGATCCAGAGGGATGCCTTCACGTGGGGATCCGCGGCCCTTTGTACGGCGCCCAGGACTTGGCGGACGACCGAGCACTCGGATTCCAGGTGGTGTCAGCGGACGACTATCAGACCCACGGGTTGAGCGCGGTGACGGATCGCATGAAGGAGCGGCTCGGGGACCGGCCCGTCTACGTCTCGATCGACATCGACGTACTCGATCCGGCGTTCGCTCCCGGGACCGGGACCCCCGAGGCTGGCGGGCTCACGAGCCGCGAGCTGTTGCATACCCTGCGCACCTTGGTCGGCTGCCAAGTTGTCGGAGCCGACATCGTCGAAGTAGCGCCTGCATACGACCATGCCGAGATCACAGGAATCGCGGCAGCCCACGTGGCGTACGAGCTCTTGGCAGTTCTGGGACGGAACTCGACGTCGCAGCCGTGACCCAGGGTCCCGAGGAATCTAGACCGCCCGGCAGAAGGGGTGCAGCGAGGCAGCTCCTTGTCCATTCGGGACTGCTGCACGAATGGTGGTGCAGGTCAGAGCCTCCATCAGACCCGCGGCGACTGCCCCGTCTTGGGCAACGAGGGCCGTGCCCGGGGTCTCCGAACACGGCCCTCGTGCGGCGTGTCGCTGCTACTCGCCTGTCCCGCCGATGTGCGCGGCCCACGGGTAGAAGGTGTAGTTGAACGCGGCCGGTGCGCCGGTGATTCGGTTGTGCTGCCACACGGCGTTGTCCTGGTAGATGCCCGGGGTCATGGGCAGCAGGTCCTCACGCAGTTTCCGCTCGATGTCGGCGGTGAGACTGGCCCGCTCGTTGATGTCCTTGGTGGCGACGGCCTCTGCCCACATGTCGTCGATGCCGTCGTAGCCATAGGGGTTGAACGAGCCGCCGGTGACGGCCGTGATCTGCATCCAGTCCAGGGGGTTGGGGATGTTCGGCCAGAAGGTGGTGTAGAGGATGTCGGTGGTGCCGCGGGTCTTCGGGTCGTACAGGTAGTTGGTGTACTGCGTCGCGGGGACAACCTGCAGCTCGAAGTTCAGCCCCAGCTGGTCCGCGGCGGCCTTCACTGCGACGCCGAGCTGCTGGGTCTCCGCCTGCTCGGGCACCACCATCGTGATGGTCTTGGCCAGTGCCTCCTTCGAGGCGGCCTCGAGGGCCGACTTGGCGGCCTCGAGGTTCGGTTCGCCAGTCGTCTCGTACTCATCGGCCAGCGCAGTGAGCTGTTCCTCGGCGGAGCCGTAGGAGGCGGGTGCTGTCTGCAGCGGTGCCGGGCCGCCGATGCCCCCGAAGGCCTCGGTTGCGATCCCGGCCCAGTCGATGTTGGCCTGGAGGGCCTTGCGGATGGCGGAGTCGGCCATCGCGCCCTTGGGGTTGGGGAAGAACAGCGTGACGACCAGCGGCGCCGGCCCGAACGCCAGCTCACCGACCTCGCTGCCCATCAGCCGCTTGGTGGCGGCCGCCGGCGGGGCGTAGGTGCCGTCGATCTCGCCGGTCAGCAGCGCGGAGGTGATGGCGTTGTCGTCAGTGAGGAACGTGAACTTCAGCTGCTCGGTCTTCGGCTTGAGCGCGTCGTTCCAGTACCCGTCGTATCGGCTGAGGGTGATGGAGTCTCCGCGCTTCCAGGAGTCGAACTGGAACGGCCCCGTGCACATCAGGCCGCCTTCGGCGGTCCCGAGGTCGTCAGGGTGCGCCTCGAGGTACTTCTTCTGCACCACGACGCCCGCGTAGCTGGCGAGCTGGTCGTTGAACAGGTAGTTGGGCTTCTTCAGCTTCACGGTGACCTGCATGGGTCCGGTCTCGGTCACGGAGTCCACGCCGGCGTACAGGTAGTGCTGGAACGAGGTGGGATTCTCGAGGCTGTAGTTCATCGACGCCGCCACATCGGCGGCGGTCATCGGGGAGCCGTCCCAGAATGTGACCCCCTCGCGTAGGGCATAGACCCAGGTGAGGGGGTCGATGTTCTTGTACGACTGCGCCAGGTTGGGCTTGATCTCGAAGTCTGGCGTCTGCTGCAGCAGCGTCTCGCACATGTTCGAGTTGATCATGTTGGGCGCGTAATCGGCCGAGTTGAACGGGTTCAGCGTCCAGGGCTCGCCCTGAAACACGTTCCAGCTCACGGAGTCGACTTCCGTCGTCGGTTCCGGGGTCATGGTCGTGAGCTCGTAGGACGACTCCTTGTCCGACTGATCGCGTTCCGGGCTGCTCGCGCAGGCAGCGAGCGTGCCACTCGCCAAGATGGCAACTCCGGCCAGCGCGGCCAGTCGTCGTTGGGTGCTGTGTGTCATACGGTTCTCCGTTGGGTCAGAGCTCGGCGTCGGCGCGGCGGCTCAGTGTTAGGTGTGTGCAGGCGGGATCGCCGCGAGCGGGCCTTGTCATGGCCCGTGAAGCGGCGGGGTGGCCCTTGTGGTCGAGCAGCTGGCGATCGGCCGCTGCTCGGCAATGTCGGCGCTACCCACCACGGCCGTGCCGTCGGGGGTTACCCGCGCGGCGGCCAGACTGGGGTACCGGAGGGAAGCTCATGGTGAGGTGGTCGCCGCCAGCCCCGCGGGGGCCAGCTGGGCGGACAGCGAACGCAGGGTGCCGGCCGGCACGCCGAGCTCGCGTTCGGTGGTGTCGAACAGCAAGGTGCCGACGAGGTCGGTCACCTCGGTGACGTCCTTGTTGACGTAAGTCGTGGTCGCGTCGAGCAGGATGAAGATGAGCAGCGCAGACCGCTCGATGGTCGTGCAGGCGAATGTGCCGCCCTCCACTCCAGCTCGGATCAGCTGGATCAGTTGGTGTCGGTTCGTCTCCTCCTGCGCGGTCACCACGGCCCGCAGGGCCGCGTTGTGGCGGCTCACGATTCTGGCGCTCATCCACAGTCGGCTGAAGTCAGCGGCATCGGGGGAGAGAACCCCGTCGAGCAGCGTGACAACGCGGCGGTCCACGGACCGGGTGTCGTCCGCGGGGAACAAGATCTGGCTCTCGCCGTTCGTCGCGTGGGCGAAGGCGGCCGCCACGAGAGCGTCAACTTCCGAGAAGTAGTGGCTGATGAGCCCAGGGCGCACGTGCACGGCGGCCGCGACGCGACGCAGCGTGATGCACTCCAGGCCCTCACGAAGGGCGACCTCGGCCGCTGCGGTGACGATCTCGGCTCGCCGGTGCTCAGGCGAAAGCCGTGTCCGCGGTCGGCCCGTTGCTGTCGTCACGGAGGGAACTTAGCCGCTTTTGGTCGTTTGGCCAATAGGTTGTTGGTCAGAGGGCCAACAAATCTCGGCAGCCGACCGGTGAGGGGACAGGCGTCCCGATGGGCCCGACGCGTGCCGCCAATCACTACACGCGCCCGGCGTTGTGGGCACGCTGCCCTAGGCTCAGGCCGGTGAGTACGCCTTCGCGTCGTAACCGCCGGCTGGACCGGCCGCGCGAGCGGGTACTGGAGGCTGCGTGGGAGCTGGTGATCGAACGAGGCCTCGCTGAGCTGACCCTGGCCGAGCTGGGCCGGCGCGTGGAGACCAGCGCCAGTCACCTGCTCTACTACTTCGGGTCCAAGGACGAGCTGCTCCTCGACGTGCTGCGGTGGAGCGAGAGCCAGCTCGCCGTAGAGCGGGCCGCGGTGATGGCGTCGGAGAACTCGGTGTCCGACAAGCTCGAGGGGCTCGTGAACCTCTACGTCCCCACCGGTCCGGCCGACCCGCGGTGGCTGCTGTGGATCGAGATGTGGCCCCGGGCCCTGCGCGTCGAAGGACTCGCCAGATCGCAGGCAGCCTTGGACCACGAGTGGCGCCCAGACTTCACGGCACTGCTTGACGAAGCCGGCGTGCACGAGCCAGAGCTCGTGATGCGTCGCATCGTCGCCCTGCTGGACGGGCTCAGCGTCGCGATCATGACTGGCGAGGACGCCATCGACGTCTCACTCGTGTGGCGCCACGTCGCCGCCCTCGTGCCCGAGCTCGCCCCCACGCACTGACCAGCGCGGCCCATGGGGCCATCACGCCCGCGGCGACCCTTGATTCGGGTTTCGCGATCCGGTCGCCACTTGCGGCGTTGGGGGCCGGGGCCTATCTTGGGCGCAAGTTTGAGCGCCGTTCAAATCAAGCAGCAGTCGGTCAGGATGGAGAGAAGCACGTGAGTGGCAGGAGCATCGGCGAGTGGTCCATGCCTTCGGAGACCGATCCGCACGAGTGCACGTGGATGGCGTGGCCGGGCGGCGGCTACACCCTCGGCGACACCGCTCATGAAGCGGACGTGGCTCGTGCGATGTGGGCGTCGGTCGCCAACACCATCGCGGAGTACGAGCCGCTGCGCATGCTCGTGCCGCCCCGCGAGCGTGAGAAGGCCCGGCGGCTGCTCGCCGATGACATCGACGTCCACGAGGTGCAGCTCGATGATGCCTGGTATCGCGACATCGGACCTACGTTCGTCCACGGCCGCGCCGCGTCAGGAGGTTCGGGCGCCTCTGGTGGCTTCAGTCCCCTGGGGGCGGTGAACTGGGTCTTCAACGGGTGGGGCCAGCAGGACTGGGCCACCTGGGATCACGACGCCCTCGCAAGTGGCGTGGCGACCGACGTCAGTGGCGCGACACGGATCGACTCTCCCATGGTCAACGAGGGCGGCGGCATCCACACCGACGGCCGCGGAACGTTCCTCGTGACCGAGACGGTGCAGCTCGATCAGCTGCGCAACTCCGGCTGGACCAAGCAGCAGGTGGAGGACGAGCTGAACCGCACCCTCGGCGCCCGGTCGGTGATCTGGTTGCCGCGCGGCCTGACCCGCGACAGCGAACGGTTCGGCACGAAGGGCCACGTCGACCTGCTCGCCACCTTCGACGCCACGGGCCGTGTGTTGGTGCATCACCAAACAAACGCGGAACACCCCGACCACGCCGTGTCCCAGCAGCTGTTCGCGGTGCTTTCCGCAGCCACGGACGCGGACGGCAACCCGATGGACCTGGTGGCGCTGCCAGCACCAACCGTGCTCCGCGACCACCACGGGTTCGTCGACTACAGCTACGTCAACCACTACGTCGCCAACGGTGTCGTGGTGGCTTGCGCGTTCGGCGACCCCGGCGATGACGTCTCTCGTGAAGTCCTGGCCGCCGCTTACCCCGGCCGGAACGTCGTGCAGCTCGACGCACGACCCCTGTTCGAGCGCGGAGGCGGGATCCACTGCATCACCCAGCAGCAGCCGGCCGCCCCAGCTGTGTCTCCTCGCTGATGGGCACCGCAGTCGTCCGCACCGACGCGGCGGACCCGCGCACACGGGGCTACGAGCTGGGCGCGACTTCGCCGGTCGGTCGCGTGTGGGACACCTACAAGGCCATCTTCGCCGAGAACGGCGTGACCCACCTCGCCCACGACGTCGCCGAGGCGTCGTTCGACCGCGTGCAGGACTGGGCCCCCGACCTGGCCGAGGAGATGCTCGGCATCGCCGAGGGCAGCGGCCTGCTCCCGTGGAACATCGCTGCTCTCAACGCGCGCAGCGAAATCCTGGCCCACGCCGTCACCCGGCTGCCGGGTGAATGCTCCACGGCCGTCTTCCTGCCCAGCTCGGGTGCACCGCGGACCATCCAGACGTGGGACTGGCACGAAGCGCTCGCCGACCTGACCGTCGCGTGGCAGCTTCGGTCGTCGTCCGGCGCGACCGTCAAGACACTGACGGAGTGCGGCATCGTCGGGAAGATCGGTGTCTCGAGGGCAGGCCTTGGCGTTCACTTCAACCTGCTTCGTCACGGATCGGACTCGGGTGACCCGGGGGTCCCGGTCCACGTGCTGGCGAGACGAGTCCTCGACGAGGCCGTCGACGTGGACTCAGCGGAGGCCATCATCGGGTCGGCCCCTGTGTCGTCGTCTGTCGCGCTGACCGTGATCGCCTTCGACGGCCGCCGCGCCACGGGCGCATGCTTCGAGGTTGCGCCGACGGGAGTGAGCCGGATGGACGCGAACCCTGATGGATTCCTGCGTCACACCAACCACTTCATCGACACCAGCCTCTCTCAAGGTCGGCGCCCCAGTCCCCTCGAGCCCGACAGCCGGGCCCGCCTGATCCGCCTCGCCGCCAAAGCCCCAGAGCTCACAAGCGAGGACCTCCGCGCCAGGACAGCCGCCATGCTGAGCCATACCAGCGACGGCGCGGCTATCTGCCGACACCCTGGCCGCCCCGACGACCCGAGCCAGCGGTGGCGCACCCTCGTCACCATCTCGCTCGACCTCGAGCGGTCGCAACTGCGGTATCGGGACGGAAACCTGTGCGACACCACCGCAGACGACTGGCTCGAAATCTGAATCCTCGACTCGCGAGCCCAGCCTGCGGGGTCGCTGCGAGCTTCCCATGACGGCCACTGGAACGGTCGCTGAACCGTCATCCGGCCGCCACCCAGAACGGAATCCCATGTCCACCGCGCTGCCCCTCCTGCGGCTCGCGGTCGCCGCCGAGGTCGCCGCGGGGCTGGGCGACTGCTGGGGCGCACCGAAGATGCTGGCCCTACTGAGTGTGGCCGTCGGAGTCGTGATCCTCAACCTTCAGGGCGCGCACTGGCCAAGCTAGGCACGTGCGCTCGCTGCCGCCCCTGCCGACAGGGCCGTACAAACGACGCGCCTAGCGCCGAGCCGACGTGGACTCGCGCACGATGAGGTGGTTCTCGGCTCCCCTCAGCGGCCATCGCGGAGGTTGACCGGACAAGGCGGCGACCAGTGCGTTCACGGCCGTGCGCGCGTTCTGCTCCGGGTTGAGGTCCAGGGCGGTGATAGGCGGCTCCGAGGTACGGCACATCACGGCGTCGGAGCCCGCAACGACCTGCACGTCATCCGGGATGCGCAGAGACAGCTCCTTCGCGGCGTCGGCGACGCCGGCGGCGTGCCGGCCGGTGAGGCAGTACACCGCGTCCGGCCGCCCACCCCGGCCCGACTGACCGTCGAGCTTCCCGCTGAGCAGGTCGAGACCGAGTGCGCGACCGCCGGCCACGCCGCTGCTCTCGTCCAGCGCGTGGACGTCCACAAGGTGGCCGTGGCGCTGGACCCACGCCACGTACGCGGCATGGGCGACACGGTTCCAGTCGTTGCGGTCAGTACCAGTGACCAGCGCAATCCGTCGGGCTCCGCCCGCGGTGAGGTGCGCCAAGATCCGATCGGTATCCGCTTCCGCGTCGTGGGTCACCGCGGGCGTGTCGTCGGATGAGTCTGGAGCGACGCCGACGGCCACGTACGGGGTCCCGCGGCGGCGTAGCAGCGCAATGAGCGGGTCGTCCTCGACGGGTGAGTCCACGATGAACCCGTCCGCAGCGGGTCCAGGCGCCGGTGCGTCGTCGCGGGTGGGGTCCGAGGCGAGCAGCAGACCGTAGCCACGGTCGACCGCGCTCAACGCTGCTGAGCCGGCGAAGCGCAGGAAGTAGTCAACGCCCTCGGGGTTGGCGGTGTCGAGGCTGTCGAGAGGCCGGATGATCAGCGCGATGACTCCCAGTCGGGATTGCCGCAACCCCCGAGCGACGGCATTCGGTTCGTAGCCGAGCTCGGCAGCGACGGCCCGCACCCGCTCCGAGGTCGCCGGACTGACGGTGCCTTTGCCGTTCATCGCGTGCGAGACGGTGGTGCGCGACACACCCGCCCGGAGCGCGACATCGGTGATGGTCGCCCGTCCGGCCCCTGCTGACACCGGCTGACAGTACCAAACCAGCTGGGCTCTGACTGGAGATCGGACCGCTTGCACAAATCGATTTGGTACGGTCAGCGGAACCGATCGTCACGAGGGGACAGTTGTTGATGGACACCATCGCGCCCGCCCGCGCCCGGCTTCACGTCGAAGCCACTCATTCCGACCGCTTCGAGCGCGGGCGCCTGCGCGGCGAACAGTTGCGCGAGGACTTCGCGGCCGCGTTCGACACCTACCTGCAGTTGTTCGCTCAGGTGGGGATCACTGAGTCCGAGGCCCGCGACCACGCATTGCGGTCCGCGGACGCTGTGGGGGAGTGGCGGCACGGCTGTATCGACGAGATGGGCGGGGTCGCGGCCGGTGCGGGCGTCGATCCGTGGCAGGTCTACGCCCTGAACGCGCGCACCGAAATCCTTGCCACCAGCTCTCGCGCGCTACCTGGCGAGTGCTCCACGATCGCGCACCGGCGCACCGAAGGGGATGGTGTGCAGACGTTCTCGGTCCAGACCTGGGACTGGCACGTCGAGTTGGACCAGTACTGGCACACCCACGAGACCCGCGGCGGCGCCCACGACGTGGTCGGGCTGGCTGAGCACGGCATGCTCGGCAAGATCGGCATGAACAGCGCCGGCCTGGCCACCCACTTCAACATCCTCGGCCACCACACCGACACTGTCGGCGGCGTGCCGGTCCACGTGCTGGCCGCGACCGTGCTCGAGGAGGCGGGGTCGGTCGCCGAGGCGGTGGAGATCATCCGCAGCGCCCCGGTGTCCGCATCCAGCGCGTTGACGCTGCTGGACGAGGACTCGGTGACGTCGGTGGAGATCGCCGGCTTCGGCGTGTGGCCCATCGAACCGGTCAACGGCACCGTGGTGCGGACCAACCACTTCCTCCACCCTCAGCCCCGAGACGGCGAACGAGGCGAGCTCTACCAGCCCGACTCGACCGACCGGTACGAACTTGTCCGCTCACGACTCGGCTACTACCCGGCCCCCAGGCAGTCCGACGACCTGCCCACCTACCTCTACTCGGACCCTGGCCAGCCAGCCCTGTGTCACATCCCAGACATGACGCTGAGCCTGGGGGAGCGGTGGGGAACCCTCGCGACCGTCGTCATGGAGCCCAGCACCCGCAGCGCACGTATTGCTGCCGGCACCCCCATCACCGCACGCGCCGCTGGCTGGCGCGACCTGGTGGCGTGAGCCGGCATGGATCAGCGAGCAGGCACCTCCAGCCAACGAGCCGAGACGCTGGACGTACGCCGGGCGGGGCGCGCAAGAGTGTGGCCGGGACCCGGGAGGGGCTGACCGATGCATCTCACCCCCACTGAACGTGACCGACTGCTGCTGTTCCTGGCCGCTGAATTGGCGCGTGCTCGCCGCTCGCGCGGACTCCTGCTCAACGCTCCCGAAGCCACCGCGCTGATCGCCGACGCTGTGGCGGAGGCTGCCCGCGAGGGGCGCCGACAGGCGGAAGCGGTCGCGACCGGTCAGCAGGTACTCACGCGAGACGAGGTGCTCCCAGGCGTCCCCGAGGTCGTCGGAACGGTCAACGTCGAAGCGACCTTCGAGGACGGCACCCGGCTGGTCGTCGTGCCCGACCCGTTCGGGACCGGGAGCCACACCGACACGACGCGCGCCGGCGAGGTACCCGACGCGGTGCACGCCTCAGGCCGCTCGGGCGACTCGCCGCTCGACTCGGTGGCTGCCGGCGCATTGCCGCCCGGGACGATCATTCCCGCCGGGGACCACCTCGCTCAGGCGCGCCGCGCCGCACGCGAACGCGAAGGGCGGGTCACCGTCGAGGTGCGCAACACCGGCGAGGTGCCGATCACGGTCACCTCACATTTCCACTTCTTCGAGGTGAATCCACGGCTGCGGTTCGACCGCGAGGCGGCCTACGGGCGCCGACTCGCGCTCCCGGGAGGTGAGACGGTGCGGTTCGCGCCGGGCGAGGACGTGACGGTGGAGCTGGTCGACATCGGCGGGGCCCGCATCGCCTACGGGTTCTCCGGCTATGTCGATGGTCCGCTCGACGACCCACAAGTGAAAGCGGCCGCGCTCCAGCGCGCCCGCGACGCAGTACGCAGGCACGACCACCAGCAGGGTGACCACAAGCAGGGCGACCAGACGCAGGGCGACCACGACCAGGACGCCAACGACCAGGAGGAGAACAGATGAGCGCGTCACGGTTCTCCGTCGGCGACCGGATCGTCCTGGGCGACACCGGCCTGGTCATCGAGGTCGAGTCGGACGCCGAGAACCCTGGCGATGAGTTCAGCGTCGGGTTCGCCCAGACGGCCCGCGACGGACTGCACCTCAAGGCCGCAGCCGCCACACAGACGTGCGACGTCGTGGTGGTCAACGCGCTGGTGCTCGACCCGCTTCTGGGCATCGTTCGTACGTCTATCGGCATTCGCGAGGGCCGCATCAGCAGCATCGGCCGCGCCGGGAACCCCGACACCATGGACGGTGTCGAGGTGGTGGTCGGCACTGGCACGAGCATCATCGACGCGGACGGGCTGTTGCTCACCGCCGGCGTCATCGACACCCACGTGCATCTGCTGACGCCGCGCGTGATGGAGGAAGCCATCTCCAGCGGCGTGACCACCGTCATCGGGCAGGAGTTCGGGCCGGTGTGGGGAGTCGGGGTGAACTCCCCGTGGGCATTGAGGACCGCGACCGCAGCCTTCGACGCCTGGCCGGTCAACATCGGCTTCCTGGGGCGCGGCTCTTCCTCCACCCCCGGCGCGCTCACCGAAGCCCTCGTCGAGGGAGGCGCCTGCGGGTTCAAGGTGCACGAGGACCTCGGCGCTCACCCCCGCGCCCTGGACACCGCGCTGACTGTCGCCGACGAGTACGACGTGCAGGTGGCGCTGCACACCGACGGCCTCAACGAGTCCGGGTCGGTGGCCGACACGCTTGCCGTCATCGGCGGACGGACCGTGCACGCGTTCCACATCGAAGGGTGCGGCGGCGGACACGTGCCCGACGTGCTGCAGATGGCCGGGGTGCAGAACGTGATCGGGTCCTCGACCAACCCCACGCTGCCTTACGGACGCGACGCCATCGCCGAGCACCTCCCGATGATCTTGGCGGTTCACGGCCACAGCATGGACCACGCAGCAGACGAGCAACGGGCAGCCGAACGTGTCCGGGCAGGCACCATGGCAGCCGAAGACGTCCTGCACGACCTAGGCGTCATCCCGATCACCTCCTCTGACGCCCTCGGCATGGGCCGCGCCGGGGAGACGGTGCGCCGCACCTTTGCGCTCGCCGGCAAGATGAAGGGAGAACGTGGCCCCGAGCACGAACGGCACGACAACGAGCGGGTGCTGCGCTACCTGGCCAAGCTGACCGTGAACCCGGCGCTCGCGCACGGACTCGGCCACGACATCGGCACCGTCGCGGTGGGCAAGCGCGCCGACCTTGTCCTGTGGTCGGCGAGCCGATTCGGCACCACCCCCGAGATGGTCCTCAAGTCCGGGTTCCCCGCATGGGGCGTCACCGGTGACCCCAACGCCTCCATCACACACGCAGAACCGCTCGTCATGGGCCCCCTGTTCGGCGCCCACGGCGCAGCCGCGGTCGAATTGTCGGTCGCCTACGTCTCAGCAGCAGCGGTCGCCAACGGAGGCGACCGGACCCCCACCCGGCGGCTGCGGGTCGCGGTCAACGGCGTCCGGTCCGTCGACCTGACCACCATGGTGCGACACGGACGTCTCGGGGAAGTCCATGTCGACGTGACGTCCGCGCAGGTGTCCCTCGATGGCGAGCTCCTCACCAGCGAGCCGGCCGAACGCATCGCGTTGTCCCGAACCTACTTCCTCTGACCCCGCCGAAGCGCCGACAATCCGGCCCGCTCGAGGAGCCCCTTGATCTGCTGTCGGTTCATGTTCGAGCCCGGCACCTACGACGACGACTTCCGCCGCCGCGACGCCACATCGACGACTACACGCGGCCTGCCCGGCTGCGACCACGTAGAGACATGGCTCTCGCCCGACGAGATCCTGCAGCCGAGCCGTTTGTCCGAGCGCGGGTGGTGATGTGAGGACAACCCTCGGCTCCACCCTGCAGTGCCTGCAGGAAGAGTCCGGCTTGGCCACCTCCGGCCGGCGCACCCGCTAGACCGATTCGCCGGCGGGCATCGGACACCATCCGCCCGCGGGCGGCTGCCGCCACCCCAGCTGCCGTGTCGGACTCGCCTGAACGGCGAGAAGCCTCCGTCAGCTTTTCTGTCACGACATCTGTCAGGACCGTTGACAGATGTCGTGACGCGATGGTTCGCTATGACCGCCGTCACACGCTTAGACCAGTAGAAGGGTCACCATGACCACTGAGGCACCCAAGCTCTTCACCGGGGCTCGGATCTTCACCGCACAGCAGCGCCCGTGGGCCGAGGCAATGGTGGTGGCCGCGGGCCGGCTGCTCTACGTCGGCGACGATCGCACCGCTCGCCGCATCGCCGGCGCCACGGCGCAAGAGCACCGCGTCGAAGGGAAGCTCGTCCTGCCCGGCTTCGTGGACGCCCACGCCCACATAGTCAGCACCGGCGAGGTGAGCGAGCAGATCGATCTCAGCCGCGCCGCCGACCTCGCCGAGGTGCACCGCCGCATCAAGGTGTGGGCCGATGCCCATCCCGGTGAGCCCCGCATCCGCGCCCACAGTTGGGAACCGGCCTCCATCCTGGGCGAGCGTCCCACGCGCCAGATGCTCGACGCGGTTGTTGCCGACCGGCCCGTGTACGTGCAGACGTACGACTTCCACTCGATCTGGTTGAACTCCGCAGCCATCGCCGAGGTTGGCCTGAACTCCGACACCACTGACACCGTCGGCGGCAAGGTGTGGCGCGACGAGAACGGGCTGCCCACCGGGTACGTCGACGAGACCGCCATGCATGCCTACGTGTGGCCATTCCTCGAAGACCTCCAGACCGACGCCGATCTCGACCGCCACCTGGCGTCCGCGCTGCGGGGCTACCGCAACGTCGGCGTCACCGCCGCCGTGGACATGGGACTGCACGAGCGCGACCTGGCCGCCATGGCTCGCGCCGAGCAGGCAGGGGAGCTCACGGCTCGCATCGTCGCCCACTGGCGCATCGCACCGAGCGGCCGCACCGGCGAGGACCTCGCGGAGGTTGCACACGCAGCCGAGCTGGCGTCTCGTCACCACACCGACCGGCTCCGGGTGACGGGCATCAAGTTGATGCTCGACGGGACGGTCGACGGGTGCACCGCCGCGCTCGGCGTGCCGTACGTCGACGGCACCAACGCCGACCCGATCTGGGACACCGCCGCACTGTGTGCCGTGGTCACTGCCGCCGACGCGGCCGGACTACAGGTCGCGATGCACGCCATCGGCGACGAGGCGATTCGTCAGGCGATCACCGCGGTGGAGTCCGCTGTCGAGGCCAATGGACCTTTGGACCGGCGCCACCGCATCGAGCACCTCGAGGTCGTCGAGAACGCCGACATCCAGCGCCTCGCCGCACTCGGCCTGACCGCGAGCATGCAGCCGGTGCACGCAGACCCCGCGATCCAGGAGAACTGGCGCGCGATGCTGGGCGACGACCGCGTTGACCGCGGCTTCCCTTGGTCCGAGATGACCGACGCCGGCGCGCCGCTCGCGTTCGGCACCGACTCTCCGACAGCGCCCTACCCGCCGCTGCGGAACATGTTCATCGCCGCCACTCGCCGCTCGGCGTTCGACCCCACCTTGACGCCCAACGTTGAGAAGTTCGCGCTCCCGCTGGCCGACGCGATTGGGCATGCCACCCGCGACGCCGCCTGGGCGTGCCGCGCCGAGGACCAGTTCGGGGCGCTCGCACCGGGCCGGCTAGCCGACTTCGTCGTCGTGGACCGCGACGTGTTCGAGGAGGCCCCCGAGAGCTTGCTCGAAGCCGGGGTAGTCAGCACCGTCGTCGGCGGAGAGGAGGTGCGGAGCGCATGAGCGCCCTCATGGCCACGACGCCACCGGTGCAGAAGAAGAAGTGTTCTGCCCGACTGAGCCACAGCATCGGTGTCCTGCGCGTCATCGGCAGTCGCGTGCTCGGCCTCTTCATCACCCTGCTTCTCTCCAGCATGGTCGTGTTCGGCGCCTTGCTCATCGCCCCCGGCTCTCCGCTGACGTTCCTGACCCAGGGTCGGTCCACCTCTCCCGAGGCCATCGCTGCGCTCGAGAAGCAGTACCACCTCGACGAGTCGATCCCCGCCCAGTACTGGCACTGGCTCAGCGGCGTCGTGCAAGGCGACTTCGGCAACTCCATCCTCTACAAGGACAGCGTGGCCTCCCTCGTCGCGGAGCGGGCGATGAACACCGTGGTCCTGGTTGCGTGCGCGGCAGTGCTCATCATCGTCGTTGGACTCGTCCTTGGCGTCATCACCGGCCTGCGCCCCGGACGCCTGTCCAGCTTGGCGATGGTCGTGGCCACCGGTGCCATGGCCGTGCCCGCCTTCGTCGCCGCCGTCGTGCTCACTCTCGTGTTCGCCGTACAGCTCGGCTGGCTGCCCGCGTTCGGTCCGGGCGACGGCTTTCGGGGCCGCATCGAGCACATGATCCTGCCCGCGGTCGCGCTCGCCTTGTCGTCGGTGGCCTTCGTCGCCCGGCTCACCCAGACCGCCGTGCGCGAAGAGCTCACCTCCGAGCACGTGCAGACCGCAACCAGCCGCGGGCTCCCGCGACGCACCGTCATCGGACGCCACGTACTGCGGAACGCAGCCATCCCCATCCTGACGGTCGCCGGCCTGACCGTGGCCGGGCTCATCGCCGCCAGCGTGATCGTGGAACAGGCGTTCCAGCTCAACGGCCTCGGCAGCTTCCTGGTCACTGCAGTGCAGCAGAAGGACTTCCCGGTCGTGCAGGCGATCTGCCTTCTCTACGTCGCGGCGTTCATCGTGTTGAACACCCTCATCGACGTGGCCTACTCCCTGCTTGATCCGCGCATTGCCATGAACGGTGGACGCCCATGAGCACCCTCGACATCAACATCCCCGTCGCTGCGCGACCGAAGGCCAGCACCCGCCGCCTTCCCCTGCTGGGGTTCACCGGCTGGTTGGCCGTGGCCGTGCTGGCCCTGGTGTTCCTCATTGCCCTGCTTGGCCCCACCTTGGTCACCGCCGACCCGAACGAGGTCAACCTCGGCGACGCGTACGCGGCCCCTGGCGCCGGGCACCCGCTCGGGCAGGACGCAAACGGACGCGACCTCCTCGCCCGGCTCGTGCACGGCTCCCGCACGGCGCTCGTGGGGCCCCTGCTCGTCGTCATCGCCTCGGCTGTGCTCGGCACCACCATCGCCCTGACCGCGGTGTGGTTCGGCGGCTGGTTCGACACGATGGTGGCTCGGGTCGTCGATGCCCTGTTCGCGTTCCCCGGCCTGCTGCTCGCCATTCTGGCCGCGGCCCTCTTCGGCGCCGGCCTCACCGCCGCGGTCGCCGCGCTGACTATCGCCTACACCCCCTACATCGCCCGGATCGTGCGAAGTGCGGCACTGCGGGAACGGAACCTGCCCTACGTGGCGGCCCTGCGCATCCAGGGCGTGTCGGGGCTGCGCATCTGCGGGCGCCACATCCTGCCCAACGTGTTCACCCTCATCATCGCCAACTCCGCCCTCGCGTTCGGCTTCGCGCTCATCGACCTGGCCGGCCTGTCGTTCCTCGGCCTCGGCGTACAGCCGCCCACCGCCGACTGGGGCGTCATGGTCGCCGAAGGCGTCCCGGGAATCCTGCTCAACTACCCGCAGACCGCCATCTACCCCAGCGCGCTGATCGTCATCACGGTGGGTGCCGCGAACTTGCTGGGTGAGCGACTCACCCGCGCAGCCCAGGAGAAGTCATGACCGCCCTCCTCCAAGTCGACCGGCTCTCCGTGCAGTTGCCCGTCGACGGAACCATGCGCACAGTGCTGCGCGAAGTGTCCTTTGAAGTTGAAGCCGGCAAGACGCTCGGCCTGGTCGGAGAATCCGGGTCCGGCAAGTCCATGACCGCGCGCACCATCGACCGACTTCTGCCACCAGGAGCCAAGGTAGGCGGGCGCGTCACCTTCGACGGCACGTCCGTGCTCGACCTGCGCGGCTCCGCACTGCGCAAGTACCGCAGCAACGACGTGTCCATGATCTTCCAAGATCCCCGCGCCCACACCAACCCGGTGCGCACCATCGGCGACTTCCTCACCGAGGCGCTGCGCTACAACCGCGGAACCGCCAAGAAGGCAGCCCGAGCAGAAGCGGTCCGTCTCCTCGCCGCGGTCGGCATCGGCGACGGCGAAAGGCGCCTGGAGCAGTACCCGCACGAGCTGTCCGGCGGTCTGCTGCAACGGGTCATGATCGCTGCCAACCTCGCCGCCAAGCCCCGGCTCATCCTGGCCGACGAACCGACCACGGCACTGGACGTCACGACCCAGGCCGAGGTCATGGGGATCCTCGCGAACCTCCAACGAGAGCATGGCATGGCGATGCTGTTCATCACCCACGACCTCGAGCTCGCCGCGGCTGTGTGCGACGAAACCGTCGTGATGTACGCCGGAACCGTCGTGGAACGACGGCAGTCGGACATCCTGCATGTCGACCCCCTCCACCCGTACACCGCCGCGCTCATGCGGGCCAGGCCCGACATCGACCACGCCGTCGAGCGTCTGCCAGCCATCCAGGGTCACCCCACCAGCGCCTACGAGGCCCCAACGGGATGCTCGTTCGCGCCGCGCTGTGAGTACGTCCAACCGAAGTGCCGTGAAGCAGAGCCCGCGCTTGAGGTCCTCGACGGCGGTCACACCCGGTGCCGGCGCAGCACCGAGCTGCGCGGCCGGCTGCTGGAGCCGGTCACGCCAGTCACGGCCCCCACATCCCCGCAGACCGACGCGACAACGGGCACGACAACAGGCACGACGACTGGCCCGACGTCTGACCCGACAAGTGGCCCCACGACGGAGCGGACGGTGGTCCTGTGACTACGACCAAGCATGACGCCAACCACCCTGTGAACGGCTCCGAAGCTCCGGTCCTCGTCGTCGAAGGCCTCACCAAGGCCTACCAGTCCCGGGGCCGCGAGCCCGTCGTGGCAGCCTCCGAGGTGTCGTTCGAGCTGCGCAGCGGAGGTTCGCTGGGCATCGTGGGAGAGTCGGGCTCCGGCAAGACCACTACCGCCAAAATGCTCATCGGACTCGAGAAGCCAACCTCCGGCCGCATCCTCCTCAACGGCGTCGACCACACCGACCCGCCCAAGCGAGTGCGGGACTGGCGCTCACGCGGCCGACAGATCCAGATGGTCTTCCAGGACCCGTTCACCTCGCTGGACCGACGCCAACGCGTCCGCGACTGCCTTCTCGAAGTCGTGCGCATCCACGGCAGCGACAGCGGCAACGCTCGCGCCCGCGTTGACGAGCTCGCCGAGATGGTCGGACTCGACCAGCGGCAGCTGCGCGCCATGCCCCGCGCACTGTCCGGAGGACAACGCCAAAGGGTCGCGATCGCCCGCGCGCTCGCGGCGGAACCGCGCATCGTCATCCTCGACGAAGCCGTCTCCGCGCTCGATGTGTCCATCCAGGCACAGATCCTGAACCTGCTCGCCGACATCCGCGAACAGACCGGCGTCAGCTACCTGTTCATCAGCCACGACCTGGCTGTGATCCGCCAGCTCACCGACGACACGATCGTCATGCGCGACGGGCTGGTCGTCGAGCGGGGCACCACCGCCGACGTCCTCGACAGGCCGACTCACGCCTACACCCAGCTCTTGCGCGACAGCGTCCCCCGACCGGGGTGGCGTCCGCCCGCGACGCGGCAGCCCGAACTCGTTGGCGCCACCTCATCCGAGGCCGCCCCTACCCCCAGTGAGGAACCGACTTCATGACAACGACCCGCATACTCCGATCACGCCTAGCGCTGGCCACCTGCGGCGCCCTGGGCCTCGCGCTCGTCACTGGGTGCACCGCCGGCACCAAGGCGTCGTCCTCCGGCGGCGACGGGGAGTCCCGCCTGGGCGACCTGCAGGTCCTCACCGAGGAGGCGACCTCGGAGGTCGACTCGGTGAAGTGGAACGTCTTCCAGGGCGAGCCGTCCACCGTGGACCCGTTCCGGTCTGCGGACTACACGCCCAACATGATCAACTCGAACATGTGCGAGACGTTGCTGTCGCAGACCAACGAGTTTGATATCGCCCCCAACCTCGCAGAGTCGTTCGAAAACCCCGACCCCCTGCACTGGGTGTACACGCTGCGCGACGACGTGACCTTCTGGGACGGCACTCCGATGACCGCCGAGGACGTCGCCTGGAGCCTCGAACACAACAGGACCGACCCAGCGACGTTCTACAACTACCTCTACTCCAACGTCGAGTCCGTCGACGTCACCGGCGAGCACGAGGTCACCGTCACCCTCAAGCGCCCCGACTACCTGTTCAACGACGAGCTCGCCAGCTTCGCTGGCGTCGTCGTGCAGAAGAAGCACTACGAAGCCAACGAGGACACCTACGGCTCGCCGGCCACCGGAGTGATGTGCACCGGCCCGTACATGTACGAGAAGTGGACGAAGGGCGAGTCCATCACGCTCGCCCGCAACGACGACTACTGGAACGACGAGCTCCAGCCCAAGGTCCGCACCTTCGAGTTCACCTTCCTCGTCGACTCCGCCGCCATCACCTCCGCCTTGCTCTCCGGCGAAATCGACGGCACCTACTTCGTCCCCGAGGCCGGCATCGACCAGCTGCGCAACAGCGGTCGGGGCACCGTCACCGCGGGGCCCGCGCCGCTGAACCTCACCTTCGTCTACGCCAACTCCGACGGCGCCGCCGCGAACCCAGAGGTGCGCAAGGCGCTGCAGATGGCGATCGACTGGAAGGGCATCGCGGAGTCGGTGTACAAGGACACCGCCGAGCCGCTGAAGATCCAGACACCCCGGTACGCGTTCGGAGCAGCCAACGACGATCTCCAGGAGTACGTCGACACCCTGCCCGAACCACCGTCAGCCAAATACGAGGAAGCCAAGAAGATCGTCGACGCGCTTCCCGCCTCCGTCCGGTCCGAAGAGATCTCCATGGTCCTGCCCGCAGTCGCCGAGACCCAGCAGTTCGCCCTCGCCGTGAAGGACGCGGCCACCCGGATCGGGCTGAACTTCAAGCTCAAGGTCGTCCCCGAAACCGGCTACTCGAACTACCTGTACGACCCTGCCACCCGCGGCGACATCGACATCTTCTACACCACCTTCTGGTCCAACATCCCCAACCCGCTTGACTGGCTCAGCCTGACCGCCGTCACGGGAGGCCTGTTCAACCAGTACGGCTACACCGGCATCGACGACCTCTTCGCCGAAGCCCAGGGCACCAAGGACCCGGCCAAGCAGGCCGAGCTGATCCTGCAGATGGAGGAGAAGCTCCGCGAAGACCTCCTGCCGATGGTTCCCGGCCTCGAGATCCACAACACCGTGTGGATGAACAACCGCATCACCGGAGCACCGGCTGCGTTCAACTTCCTGTACTACCCGTGGGCCGCCCACGTCGGTGGAACAGAATGACCTGAACGACCCCGTCCAGTCCCCACTCACCTCGATGACCGGAGAGCCGCCGTGACAGCCTCGCACGCAGGCCGCCAGCCCACCGCCAAGAGTCCGCGTCGGCCCGGGCCCAAGGCGTGGCTCAGCCAGGAGCGCATCGTCGCGGCGGCCTTCCGAGTCTCCGAACAGGCAGGTGCGCAAGGCATCACGTTCCAAGCCATCGGCGATGAGCTCGAGGCGCACCCCACCGCCATCTACCGTCACTTCCGCACGAAGGACGACCTGATGCTCGCCCTTCTCGACGCGCTGCACGCCGAGGCGCTCGAAGCGACCCCACAACCCGGCGGGGACTGGGTCCAGGAGTTGCGAGAGCTGGCCCGAGCCACCCACGCCGCCTTCATGCGGCACCCTCACGTCGCGCAGTTCTCCGGCGCACGTACTGCCCGCCGGCAGCACGAGTTCGCGAAGGTGGACCGCGTCATCGGCTGCATGCTGCGGGCCGGCTTCTCGCCCGAGGACGCGGCACGCAACTACCGCGTGTTCAGCGACTTCGTGCTCGCCTACTCCGCACAAGACGCCAGCCTGGCAGCGCTCGACACCGATACCAAGAACACCGACATGCGCGCCTGGACTGTTGACTACCGGACGCTGCCGCGCGAGGAGTACCCGAACATCCACGCCGTCGCCCACGCACTGCCCGCCCTCGACGACCCACAGAACTTCGAGACCGCACTCGAGATGATGCTCGAGTCACTGCAGTCCAGCGCCAGGACGACCTCCGGGACTGGCTGACCACAGCCGGCTCGACGCCGGGCCCGCTCCGACACTGCCGGCCGACGCCTGCCGCGCCATGACGTAGCAGCGGCCGCCCCAGCCGCTGCCCCAGTGAACTGCGCCAACCAGCCTGAAATCGCGCTGCGCGCAATGCCCGACAGACGAATGAACATTGATGGACTGAAGAGCCCCCCGGTTTCCCGCCGCATCCTCGTGAGTTGGAAGGATGCAACCCGCACTGGCGACGCGACTACCCGCTTGACGGCGCCTCGCCGCCAACCGTCTACCCCACCAGCGATTCTCGTCAGACGATTTTGGTCATGGTGACCGAGTCGATCAGCTGAGCGCCGCGGCCGCGGTCGGCCAGGGCGGGGCGCGGAGCCGATGCAGGCTTACGCCGTGTGCAGGTGCGGTGTCGTGATCGCTCGCCAGCCGGAGTGGTATCTGCAGGCAGCGATCGGAATCTCTTCATTGCCGACCTTTCCGCCGGTTGCCTGCTCCGCGCTTACTCCGCGGATTGGGGGCGAGAGACTCCGCGATAGTCCCTGCGGTTCAGGTAGCGTCGTGCTCGTCAACGACACCGATGTCGGGTGTTGGCCCAGGTCAGAGCGGGTTCCATCGAACTTCTCCGAGATTCGGCGACACGTGGCGCCGCCTCTCTCGCAAAGAGAAGGTCAGGGGGTTGGCCCCTCGCGGGGGGATGGAGCGGGCCGACCGGGCTGCTCTTTGGTTCCCGACTCGCTGTCACAAACTAGACACTTACAACCGGCCGCGATCCCGTTCGTCCCCGCTAGACTCCGATGTGCATCCGCACCATCCTCCGCGTAAACCCGAGGATTTCCGCGATTTCTCCGGTCCATCCGTAGCGCCCGATCTCTCCCAGAGGTCGCAGGTTCAAATCCTGCCCCCGCTACCAAATTCAGGCTCGGTTCCCTCTGGGGAACCGAGCCTGAAAGCTTTCTAACTTGACTCGGTCATCACAAAGTCAGTCTTTTCTGACCAATCCTCGCGGTGAGCCTCGGTGAGGCGTCCCGCCGGTGGGCACGGCTGGCGAGGTCGCCGCTACGACAAGGCCATGACCACGATGATGAGCTCCGCCTTGCCGGCCACCGCCCTTGTCCGTCCCATCGACACAGTCGGTGTCATGCCGCAGGGGTTGACCGACACCGACGGCGAACGCATCGCTGCCGCCATCGCTGCGGCGCGCACCGAGTCGACCCGCCGTGTCTACGCCGGGGTCTGGAGCCGCTGGGAGCGCTGGTGTGCCAGCCGCGGCGTCGCGGTCCTCCCGAGTGACCCGCTCGCGGTCTGCGCCTACCTCACCGAGCAGGCCGCCGACGGCCGCGCGATGGGCACCCTCGATCTCATCTGCACGGTGATCCGCCATGTCCACCGCATGTGCGACCTGCACAACCCCACCGACGCCCTTGCCGTCCACCAGGTACGCCGCGGCCTGCGCCGCACCTACGGCTCGGCGCCCCGGCGCCTGGCCCGACCCTTGTCGGTCGAGGAGATCCACCAGATCGTCGACGGCATCGACCGCGCCACCCCGATCGGCATCCGCGACGCCGCGATGATCCTGCTCGGGTACGCCTCCGCGCTGCGCCGCTCCGAGCTCGTCGCGCTCACCCTCGGTGACATCGAGGACAAGCCCGCCGGCCTGTTGCTCCACATCCGACGGTCCAAGACCGATCCCGACGGCCACGGCGCGGTGGTCGGCGTCGCCCACGGACAGCGCGCCGCCACCGACCCCGTCGCAGCCCTCAACGCCTGGCGCGGCATTCGAGGCGCAGCCCCCGGTCCGGTGTTCACCCGCATCTGGGGGAGCACCATCAGCCTCCAGGCACTCACCGGACACGTCCCCGCCCGAATGCTCCGCGCCCGAGCCGAAGCCGCCGGACTCGACGGGACCCGGATCACCGCCCACTCGATGCGCGCCGGCCACGCCACCACCGCCGCACTCGCCGGCGTTCCACTCGACCGGATCGCTGCGCAGACCCGGCACAAGGACATCGGCGTCCTCGTCAACCGATACATCCGGCCTCTCGAAGCGCTCGCGGCCACGTCCAGCAAGGACCTCGGCCTCTGATTTCCTGGCGCTGATGGCGGTACCAACGGCTGGCGCTGAGCCCGTCGGAGGAGCCGTATCGGCGGGGTCGTCGGCCCTAGTGTGCAAGGTGAGAGGGAGCCTGCACTGGTGGGCTGGGATCACAGCAATCCACGCCTGAAACGAGCAGGTCACCGCGGAGCGCTTCGGGTTCGCCTGCGCCGGGCATCCGTTTCGCCTACGGTGAAAGGACCGGAGCGACTGTTCCGATCGGTGGCTTCGCCTGTCGCTCCCGATGACGACGGAAAGGGAAACCGATGCCGGTCTTCATGGTGGAGCGTCAGTTCGCGGACCAACTGGAGGCAGCACCCGGCGCCTTCGACGGGATCAACCGAGTCAACGACGACTCCGGTGTGCGCTGGCTCAGCTCGTTCCTGTCCGCGGACAAGCGCAAGACGTTCTGCCTCTACGAGGCCGACGACGTCGAGGCGATCCGGACCGCGGCGGTGCGCGCCGGCATCCCGGCCGACGCGATCGTGGAGCTGTCCGGCACCATCGCGCCGGACGGCACTTTCGCGCCGCTGTAGCGCTCCCCGATCTGGGCTACAGCAATCCGTGCTCAGTGGCGAAGACCGCTGCCTTGGTGCGATTGGATGCGTCGGTCTTGATCAGGATGCTGCGCACGTGGTTGGCCGCCGTATTGGCACTTATGAATAGGCGTTCGCCGATCTCCCGATTGGACAGGCCCTCGGCGACCAGGCGGAGTACGTCGACTTCCCGCTCGGTCAGGCCGCTGGGCAGCGTCGGCGGCACTTCCTGCGGTGCAGCGTCGGCGTCAAGTCTGCTAAGGACGCGGCGGTGGCCGATTCGCCGGGCCAAGGCTCGCGCTTCTTCGACGAGCCGTATGGCTGGCGGGCCGGTCGTCTCCGGGTGTCTGGTCCGGTGCCAACTCCAGGCGGCGAGGGTCTCTGCCTGGTGGGTGACGGCGCCCATCTGCCGGTCCATGGCGAGGGCACGCTCGAAGTGCTGGTCGGCGTCGGGAGCGCCCAGCAGTGAGTCGAGCATGGCCAGATACCGGTCGGCGCTTCCGAAGACTGCGGCGTTCGCGCCGGCCAGCAGGTTGGCGCCGGCGTACTCGGCCAGCAGGGGTCGCAGCTGCGCGGCCGCGGCCGTGTCGTCCAGGCCGACGGCGGCCTCCGTCGCGAAGGCCAGCACGCCCGCCCACTGGGCGCCGGCGCGGTACTCGTCGAAGTGTTCGCGCAAGTGGGTGAGCAGTCGGGCAGCCGGCTGCCACAACTCGAGTTCGGTGTAGAGCGCCAGCAGGCCCGGAAGCCAGTGCTCGGCAAGGCTCTCGTCTCCCGTCACGAGCGGCCGGACCTCGTCCAGACCGTCGGCTACCCGCCGCAGCATGAACTGCTGCACTCCCCAGGCGCCTTCGGTCCCGCCGTCGAACTCGTCGCGGAACTGGTCGTCCAGCCAGTCGACGATGCGTCCCGCTCCCGCGAAGTCGCCGGCCGCGAACCTGTGGGCGTAGCGAGAGCACCCGGCGACGTAGCGGAAGAAGGGCTGGCCGCCGGAGAGCGCGAGCTCGGTCAGGTCGCGCTGGGCACTGCTCCACACAGGCTGGTTGCCCACGGTGTAGGCGAAGCCGCCGCGGTGGAAGGCGGCCATCCCGGCGAAACCACCGTCGCCGATCCGCGCCCCGATCTCCTGGAGCTCCAGGGCACGGGCCAGCAGTTCGGGAGCGAGATCCGGGGTCAGGCCCTGCCACAAGGTCGCGCCGAGCGCATGGGCGACCAGCGCTTCATCTCCCGTCCTGCGAGCCCGCAGCAATGCCTCCTCACCGATCGTGCGGGACCGTCGGAGTTCACCGGTGAACGCCGCCGCCCGGCCCATGCTGGCGCGGGCTCGTATGCGCAGCGAGTCGTCGTCGTCCAGCCCGGCGGCAGCCAAGGCCTCGGCGAGCAGCGCCAGCGAACGCTCTCCGCTGTGCGAGGGACGCCACGAGGCATCCTCGTGGCCAATGGCGGCCAGCAACCTGACCCGGGCGTCCTCGTCGGTGCAAAGCTCTTCGTAGATGCGACGGGCTGCCGGAAAGTCACCACCGTGCATGTGGCACCTCGCAGCGGCCAAGAGCAGCCCGACCCTGGTCGGGCCCTGGTGCAAATGGAGCTGCGTTGCCCGCTCGTACAGCGCCGCGGCCTCGCGGTGAGCAATGCCGCGCTCGGCCTGCTGAGCGGCGAGGACGAGATAGTGGATCGCCTTGTCCGCGTGCCCGAGCGCACGCGCCTGCCCGTAGTGGTGGGCCAGTTGGGCCACTAGCGCCGGGTCGTCCTCCCCGGCGTGCAACTCCAGTGCCTTGGCGACTCGCGCGTGTGCCGCCGCGCGGCAGGTGGAGGACATCCGATCGAGCACGGCCTGCCGGGCTAGCGCGTGCGCGAACCGGAAGCGGCCATCATCGGCGTCCGCGACCAGGAGACCCGCGCCTTCGCAGAAGTCGATCCCCTCGAGAACGACGCTCGCCTCGAGGTCGCAGGCCTCGGTGAGGACCGAGGGGTCGACGATGTCGCCGGCGACGGCTGCAATCTCGATGACCTGGGCGTGGTCGGGAGGGAACCCGGCCAGCCGACGACGGAGCGCATCCTGCACCGACTGCGGCGCCTGGGCTGTGGCGCACCGCATCGCCTCGAGCCCTCCGTGGCCTGCCAGGTCGTGCCAATACTCCTGGAGGAAGAACGGGTTGCCGCCGGTCTGGTCCCGCAACAGGGGTGCCGCTGACCGGGCCGAGACGCGTGGGACCCCGGCCGCACGAACGAGGTACTCCGCCACATCCTCGGTCTCGAGTCCGACTAGGTCGATGCGCGCCACACCGTCGAGCCGATGCAGGTCTGCCAGCGCGAAGGTGACCGCGTCGGTGCGGTCAGGGGCGGTGGTCCGTCGGGTGGCCAACACCAGCAACTGCTCCCCGGCGGTGGACTCGACCAGGTGTGCGAGCATTGCCAAGGTCGGTTCCGGGGCCCAGTGGAGATCCTCCAGTACCAGTGCGAGCGGTCGCTGCTCGGCCGCGGCGACCAGGACGCGCAACACCGCGTCGAACAGCGCTGGCCGAGACTGGCTCTCGCCAGAGGTCGGGCTCGCGGTGCCTGGCCAATGCAACGCCGCCTTGGCACTCAAGCGCACGAGCGGGGCTGCCGCCTCGGACGGAATGCTGCGCAGGACCTCCGGATCCACCTGGTCGAGGGCTTGTTCGAGGATGGCGACAAATGGCCTGTAGGGGATGTCGAGATCTTCTCGGCATGCACCAGAAAGCACGGTGACGCCGTACCGGCGCAGCGCGGCCGCGGCCTCAGCCACCAGGCGGGTCTTGCCGACGCCCGGCTCCCCGCCGATGAAGACGATCTGTCGCCTGTTGTCCTCCACCGCTGACCAGACCGCCTCGAGGCGCTCGATCTCCGGGCGCCGCCCAACAAACGGAGTACCGCTGCGACCGGGCACCGTAGGGGGGCTCTTGGGAGCAGGTTCGACCACCTCTCGACACTAGCCCGGTCCGGGCCCCGCGGAGATAGTCAGATCTGAACCCCTCGTCACGAAACTGGGCGCAGCTTCGACCAGATCAGGTCAGGTGTCGGCCCGGTGGTTCTCCGTAGCGTCGCAGGTAACCACCCCGATGCGAGGAGTCCGTCATGGCAACACCGATCAAGGATCTGCCCGTCGAAGTCGCCCAGGGCGACCTGGAGACCAGGTACGTCGAGCTCGGTGACATGGCGATCCGCCACGCACGGGTCCCGGCCGGCACCGACTTCACCCCGGTCTTGAAGGGGCTGCCCGACGATCGCTGCCCCAGCCCGCACTGGGGAGTCGTGCTCGAAGGCTCTCTCCGGCTCGAGCACGCGGACGGATCATCCGAGACCGCGTCTGCCGGCGAGGTCTACTACTGGCCCGCCGGTCACACCGCCACCTCGACCGAAGGCGCGGTCTTCATCGAGATCGGCCCGGTCGCTCCGATGCGCGAGTTCCATGAGCACGCCCTGCGCGTCTTCGGCTGACCCCTCGTTCTGTCTCGCCCCACACCTCATTCAGGAGAAGCTATGAACGGCACACCAGCACTGAGCATCCTCGAAGCAGCCCGCGGTCAGGTGATCACGGCCGACACGCCCGAGTACGACGAGGCGCGGGCCGTCTACAACGGCATGATCGACCGGCGCCCCCTGGCAATCGTGCGGGCGGTCGACGTCACCGACGTCCGCATCGCGGTCAACGCGGCCCGGGAGAGTGGGCTGCCGCTCGCGATCAGGGACGGCGCCCACAGTGTGCCCGGCTTCGGCACCGTCGATGACGGGATCGTGCTGGATCTGTGCCGGATGAAGGGCATCCGGATCGATCCGGGGAAACGGGTCGGTCGGGTCCAGGGGGGCTGCGACTGGGGCGACTTCGACCACGCCGCGCACGGCTTCGGGTTGGCCACCACCGGCGGGATCATCTCCACCACCGGCGTTGCCGGCCTGACCCTGGGCGGCGGCATCGGCTACCTGTCCCGCGCTCACGGTCTCTCCATCGACAACCTGCGCTCCGCCGACGTGGTGCTCGCCGACGGCAGTTTCGTGACCGCCTCCGAGACCTCGCACCCGGACCTGTTCTGGGCGCTGCGCGGCGGTGGCGGCAACTTCGGTGTGGTGACCGAGATGGAGTTCGACCTGCACCCGGTCGACACCATCTACGGCGGCCCGATGTTCTTCGAGCTCGACGACGCCGAGGCGCTCCTCACCACTTACCGCGACTGGATCGCCGCAGCACCCCGCGCAATGGGTGCCTTCCCGGGGTTTCAGATCGCCCCGCCGCTGCCCTTCATCCCCGAGGACCGGGTCGGTGAGCCGTTCCTGCTGATCGTCACCTGCTTCAACGGAAGCGATGAGGACGCTGAAGCGCTGCTCGGTCAGCTCCGCGCGGTCAGCACTCCCGTGGCCGAGCATGTCGGCCGGATGCCCTACCCGGCCCTCAACAGTGCGTTCGACGGACTCCTCCCCGCCGGGCTCCAGCACTACTGGAAGGCCGCCTTCCTGCCCGAGCTCACCGACGGCGCGATCGCCGCTCACCTCACCCACGGACCCAGGGTGCCGGCGATGGAGTCGACGATGCACCTCTACTCGATCGATGGCGCTGTCCACGACGTGGCGGTGGACGCAACCGCGTTCGCCCACCGCAACGTCAACTTCTCGCCGGTGGTCGCCGGCATGTGGCCTGACCCGGCCGACAACGAGGCCAACATCGCCTGGGTGCGCGACTACCACGCGGCCCTCGAGCCGCACACCAGCGATGGCGGCTACATCAACTTCATGGCCGATGACGACCAGGGCCGGATCCGCGCCAACTACGGCCCCAACTACGACCGGCTGGGGCAGGTCAAGAAGACCTATGACCCCGGCAACCAGTTCCGGATCAACCAGAACATCGCTCCAGCGGAGTAGGTCGATGACCGTCGACAAACAGGCGCCGCAGTGGCTCACCGTCGACGAGGGCTGGGGGCGGCGGGCCATCGACTTCGCCTCACTTCTCGAACCCGCCGCCTGTCGCGAGTACGTCGCGATGCACCACCACCTCGAGGTCCGCGAGGGTGACCGGTTGCTCGACATCGCCTGCGGGTCGGGCTTGGCGATGGAACTTGCCGCGGCCCGGGGGGCCGTGGTCACCGGGATCGACGCATCCCCACGGTTGATCGCGATCGCCCGGGACCGGGTGCCGGACGCTGACGTGCGGGTGGGCGACATGGCCGCGCTGCCGTGGGACGACGACTCGTTCGATGTGGTGACCAGCTTCCGGGGGATGTGGGGGACCACTCGGGAGGCCTTGGCTGAGGCTTCCCGAGTGTTGCGTCCGAGCGGCCGGATCTCGGTTACGAGCTGGGGACATCTCAAGGTCTCACCGGGCGCGTGGGCGCTCGCTCCTTTCGTGCTGGCGCCCGAGGAGAAGGTCGACGCCCAAGCCCGGATGGTTTCCATCGGCCGCCCCGGTGTGGGCGAGGAGCTGCTCGCTGAGGCCGGCTTCGTCGGCGTGCGACGCCACGCGGTGCCGTTCGCATGGGAGTTCCCCGACCCGGAGACCTATGCCCGCATGCTGGCCTCGACCGGCCCGGCGTACGAGGCGATCCAGGCCGTTGGTGAGGAGGAGTTCCACCGCTATTGCGTGGAGTTGGCGATTCAGCGCGTCCGCGAAGGACTGCCGCTTCGGGCCGAGATCGACTGTGTCGGTTTCACTGCTCAGGTTCCCGAGGCAACGGCCGAACTTCCGTTGCTGGGCGCGCCGGCCGCTACCCCGGGATGGTGAGCGGGGTGCTCAGGCATCAGGGGAGTCGGATTAAACACGTCATCACAAGGTCATCGGAAACGATGGGCAACTGTCCCGAGACGTTCCGATACAGTTGAAAGTGTCCGATGGAGAATCTCCGTAAGAACCCGAGGTTCTCCAGCGGGACCCGAAGTCTCAGGTAGTTCGGGACAGGCCTCCGATCTTGCCCAGAGGTTTTCGGTTCAAATCCTGGCGCCGGTCTGGCCGAGCGTGATGGTTTGCGGCGGGGGAGTACTGCGTCGGCCCGCACGCCGTCCCCTTCCCGGGAGGAACTAGCGGGCGGCTCTTCCGGGACTGACGACGGCGAACGGCGCGGTCTTCGCCTGTGCGCTCGCCCTCGGCGGCCACATGTAGGCGATGAACGGCGCGACCGGCGAGATCCTCTGGACCTTCGCCAGCGGTGGCTCCTGCCTCGCCGGGGCGGCGATCTGCGAGGGCCGGTTGTACTGGGGGTCGGGCCACACGTGGTCCGGCACCCCGAACAACGAGGTTTACTCCTTCGGGGTGCCGGACTGACCCATCCCTGACTCTGGCCGGCCGGGACGACCCGACCGGCCAGAGCCTGTCTTGTGCTCGTTGTGCCTACTGGAGAGGAGCCGTGCCCCAGTCGGGCTGGTGCTCCGCGCCGAGTCCGTCGGCGACCCAGTGCAGGTCGCTCCCGTCGGCGTTCACCATGACGAGCCCTTCCCGGAAGGTGCCGTCATCCTCGAGGAACTCGCGACCCGCGAGCAGGTGAGCCCCGTCGGGCGACCAGATCGGGTCGTAGTAGCCGTCGACCTGGAGCGCCTGCTCGTTGCCGATGCCGGTCACGCCGTGGCCGTTGACGACCGCCTTGAGGCCGCTCCCATTGGCGCGCACGGTGTAGATGCCCGCCGCGGCAAGGCGGCAGCAGGCCGTCTCGAACGCGATCTTCGTCCCGTCGGGCGACCAGTCGCCCTGGCCGGTGTTGTAGCCCCACGCGGTGACCCGCTGCACACCGGTGCCGTCGAGCCGGACCGTGAAGATGGCCGACTGGTCTCCTTGCAGGCCGCCGTTCCTGAGGGTGTGCCCGGTGCGGAAGCGGGTGAAGAGCAGGCGGGTGCCGTCGGGGGAGAAGCGCGGCTCGGTGTCGGTCCTGCCCGCCGGCGGCGTGGTGATCCGCCGTAGGCCGGTCCCGTCCGGCCGGATCACCCAGACACTGAGGCCCGGCAACGCCGAGGGTGGCTCCGGGTCGGTGCTCGGCACGCCACGGTCGGCGTCGAAGGCGATGAGGGACCCGTCCGGTGAGTAAGCCGGGTCGCCGCTGAAGCCGGCCGAGTCGGTGACTTTGCGGACGTCGGTGCCGTCGGCTCGCATCGTGAAGACGTCGTTGACGAGGACGTCGTCGGAGCGGTCGGGATCGGCGCGGTCGCTGTCGAACGCGATCCGCGTCCCGTCCGGCGACCACGCCGGCCATCCGCTGCCTGCCTCACCGAAGGTGAGCTGCTGCTCGGCGGTGAGGTCGGGGTTGGCCGTGAAGACCTGGGCGATCCCATTGCCGTCCCAGCGGAGGAACGCGATCCGGCCGTTTGATCCAGGGTGGGTGGCTTCCGCCGGCGCCAGCGTGGTGGCGAGGAGGATCCCGGTCGTGACCGCCACGAGAGCGGCGGTCCTGGTTGTGCGTCTGGACATGTGCATTCCTTCCGATGGTCCCGAGAGGTGGGTGGTGGGCGCGCGCGACTGCGGCCCTGGGCACGCGACGTACGTGCCGGAGAGGGGTGGTGCCGGGTCAGCCGATGCGTTCCCAGGGCTTGCTGCCGAAGAGGAAGTCGAGGTCGTCCCCGTCCGTGGTCACGTCCATGGCGAGCCCGTCGGCGGTCTCCCGCCACGTGGCCTTCCACGTCTCCGACGCGCAATCACCAGTGGCATAGACCGTCACGGTGGTGAAGCGCATCTCGTCCCCGACGACGTCGTAGTAGCCCTCACAGGTGGTGCCGGCGTAGCCGGCCGGGAGCTCCTGAGCGATGAGTTTCATCTCGTAGTCCCAGCGCCCGTCACGCAGGGTCCAGGTCCAGACGCCGGCGTTGGCCGTGGCGAACTCCTCGCTGAACTCGCCGCCGTCCAGGATCTCCTGGTGCCCGAGCTCGTAGCGGTAGGTGCCCTGGGGCAGGTCGCCGGTCCGGCCGGGGCCGTCGAGCACGGCGGGCAGGACGGACACCGCGACGTGATCCTCGTCGCCGCGTCGGTAGGCGCAGCCCTCGGGGACCTCGACGGTCTCGGGGCCGCTCTTGTCCACGAGCGCCTCGATGGCGCTCAGGGTCGCTGCCTGGTCGGGGTCGGACCGCAGGTCGTCGTACGCCGGAGCGGCGGCGGCGCGCAGGGTCTGGAGCTGCTCGTCGGAGGTCGAGACGATGCGCGCGCCGGCGCGGCACGCGCGGCCTACTTCGCCGCTGACGCGGTCGTCCGCATGCTCGAGCGACCAGGCGGCCGCCTCGGCCGCGGCCTCCGACAGGACCTCCTGGTCCTCCTCCGGCAGTCCTGACCACAGGTCGGCGTTGGCGACCAGCACCGTGCTGCGTGGCCAGAGCACCGCCTCGGGGCTCGCGAAGGGCATGAACTCGACCTGCCGGTTGGCGAGGTAGGTCGGCCAGCTCGTCTCGAGCGCGTGCAGGCCGTCGGTGTCCGGGGGGTGCGGGGTACGGAGGGCCTTGACGTGGGTTCCGAGAGCCTTAAGGGCGGCCGTCTGGGTGTTGGAGGGGAAGGTGCCGAACTCGAGACCGGCGAGGTCGTCCGCGCTCCGGATCGGTCCCTCCGCGCTGGCCACGAAGCGGAGCTCGTCGGCGAG
Source organism: Nocardioides eburneiflavus (assembly GCF_004785795.1). Taxonomy (NCBI): domain Bacteria; kingdom Bacillati; phylum Actinomycetota; class Actinomycetes; order Propionibacteriales; family Nocardioidaceae; genus Nocardioides; species Nocardioides eburneiflavus. Next base: position 3,977,514 of record NZ_SRRO01000001.1, on the reverse strand, counting down.
CACGGCGAGGCCGGTGAGCCCCGTGCCCTCGAAGCCGGCGAGCATCTCGTCGGCCAGGTCATCGCCCAGCACGGCAGCCTGGGCCGCGTAGGAGTCGACGAGGAACGGTGCATGCAACGGGCGGAAGCTGTCCACGCCGATTGTGTCGAGGGCGCGGGTGCCGCTCCAGGCGAGGTCGGCCTCGCCCGTCGCGACGGAGTTGAGCACCTTCTGCTCACCGGCGATGTACCACTTCCCGGTGACCTCGACCTCGAGCCGGCCGTCGGAGAGCTCGGACACCAGGTCCACGAAGCGGCCGACGGCGGGCGCGTTCTCCAGACCGGCTCCGTCGTTGCTGGCCATCACGAGCGTCGTGACGGGTGCGCCGCCACCGGACTTGTCGGGGGCATCGGTGCAGGCCGCGCAGGCGAGGAGAGTGCTCGCGACCAACAGGGGCAGGGTCGTCGTCTTCATGACGTCACTGTCCGGCGATCCGGCGTCCGCGTCGTCGGCGCGGACCCTGACCGCCCATCAGGGCCTGCCCCGACGCAGGAACGCGAGCACGGCGAGGACGCGTCGGTGCCCGGTGGCGCCCTCGGTGAGGCCAAGCTTGGAGAAGACCCGGTTGATGTGGGTCTCCAGGGTCTTGGCGCCGAGCCCGAGCGCGTCGCAGATGGCGGCGTTGGAGCGGCCTTCGGCCATGAGGCCGAGCACCTCCTGCTCGCGGGGGGTGAGGTGGGCGAGCGGGTCGGGCCGCCGCGCGCGGGTTAGGAGACGGCGGACGAGGACCGGGTCGACGACGCACTCGCCTGCCGTCAGTCGGTGCAGGGCGTCGACGAGGGTGGCGCCGGAGGCGACGCCGTCCTTCAGCAGGTAGCCCAGTCCCGAGGGGTCCTCCTCGATGAGGTCCGCGGCATAGGCCGACTCGGCGTACTGGGAGAGCACGAGCACGGCCACCTCGGGGTGGCGCGCTCGGATCTCGCGGGCGGCCGCGATGCCCTCGGTGGTGTGCGTCGGTGGCATGCGGACGTCGATCACGGCGGCGTCTGGCCGCACCTGGGCGACGAGCGCCAGCAAGGACGGCGCGTCGGCCGCCTCGCCGACGACCTCGACGTCCTGCTCCGCCAGGAGGGTGGCCAGGCCGGAGCGCACGAGCGCGGCGTCATCGGCGATCACGACTCGCACGGCAGCACCACCTCGATCCGTCGGCGTCCTGGGATTCCGTCGATCACCAGTGTGCCGCCGAGGGCGCCCACCTGGTCGGTCAACTCTTCGGCTCCACTGGCGGGTGCCGTGGCGTCGTCCTCGACGAGGACGCGGAGCCCGTCGGCGACCCGTGCGCCGTGCACCCTGACCTCGCTCGCGCCGCCTCGTCGGGCGTCCTCGACGCCCGTGCTGACCACAAGGTAGGCCGTGGTCTCGACCATCCCGGGGCAGCGCACGTCGGGGAGGTCGCCCACTAGGACGGGCACATCGGTGGAGCGTTCGGCGAGGTCGAGCACGGCGCCGGCGAGGCCGGTGTCGGCCAGGACGGCGGGATAGATGCCGCGCGCCACGCGCCGCAGCTCCTCGGTGAGGGCGCGAGTTAGTAGGGCGGCGCGGTGCACGACGACGGGGGCGACCGGGGAGCGTCCCTCAAGCATCCGCACCAGGAGCGACAGCGACATTGCGCGCTGCTGGGCGTCGTCGTGCAGGTTGCGCTCCAGTCGTCGTCGCTCCAGCGCTGCCCGCTCCACGACACGGGCGCGCGACCGCTCCAGCTCGCCGAGCTCGGCAAGGGCGGCTGCCCTCAGCTGGCCGTTCTCGAGCGCGAGCAGGAGGGCGGGACCGAGGGCACGTTCCAGGCGCTGGGAGTCCAGCCGCGCCGGGTGGGTGAACGCCGCGACGACCTTGCCCTCTCGGGTGAAGGTCGTCGTCCGCTCGTTCGGCCCTGGCGCCGGGTCGGTGAGGCGACCACGCGAGTCGACGAACGCGTTGCGCTCGGGAGCCCAGAAGGCCAGGCGCAGCAAGGGCTCCCGCACCGCCGCGCGGATGCTGTGGACCAGCTCCTCGGGATCGCGGCCGGCCGGGATGAGGCTCACCTGGCGGGCGAGCCTGGCTTCCAATCGCCACCGGAGCACGACGTCTCTGACCTCGAGCGCCAGCCAGGTCAGGACGGCGACCTGGGTGACCACGAACGCCGTCACGGCCGCCACGTCGTCGGTGGCCGAGGTGATACCGCTCGGCGGGACCACCAGCCACACGCCCGCGGCAGCGACGACCGCCCACCTCGCGAGGTCGGCCCCTGACGGGCTCAGTCGGCGCCGCCACCAGATGACGGCGGCCCAGCCGACGCCGACCACCACGCCCGCTCGGCCCAGCGTCTCGAGGACGGGAAGGCCGTCACCGAGTAGGAGCGGGTTGTGCTCGCAGGCGCGCCAGCAGTCGAGGCGGTCGAAGGGATCGACGAACAGGAGTCGGGCACCCGCGGCCACACCCGCGCCGGCGAGCGTCCAGACGGCCACGCTTCCCGGTGCGGCGTCGCGCAGCAGTGCGGCGACGAGGAGCGTGGCGACGAGCAGTGGCGGGAGCGCGTCGGCCGCGGTCCGCGCGGTCAGCGGGACGTCCACGCCGCCGGCGAGCTCGGGAACGATCCACATGGCTCCGGCCATGCCGACGAGCAGGGACGAGGCGCGGGCGGGCCCCGCCGCCGACAAGCCCAGCAGGGCAAGCGCGGCCGCGACCTCGAGCACAAGGAGCCGGACGTCCGCGCCGCCATACGTCGCGTCGGGGGAGCTGTGGACGACAGGGACGACGGCGACCAGGCCGGCCAGGCCCGCCACGATGACGACGACCCGCAGGACCCGCATCACAGCGGCACCGCCAGCGTCACGGTGGTGCCCGCGGGGGTGCTCACCACGTCGACCGTGCCATCCACGACGGCGAGCCGGTCGACGAGTCCGGCCAGCCCGCCGCCGCCGATGAGCACCGCTCCGCCGACCCCGTCGTCGGTGACGATCGCGCGCAGCTCGTCGTCCGAGCACTCCACGGTCACCGAGGCCCGGGTCGCCTGGGCGTGCTTCGAGACGTTGGCGAGGGACTCCGCCAGGGCATACCAGACCGCGCACTCGATGCGCTCCGGCCACCTGCCCACGGGTGCGGTCACCTCGATCGGGAGGGTGCTGCGCCGGCTGAGGTCGGAGAGCGCGGCTGCGAGGCCGTGCTCGGTGAGGGAGCGCGGATGGAGGCCGCGGCCGAGCTGCTCGAGGTCCTCGCGGGTGCGGGTGATCTCGTCGAGGCAGGCGCGGACCGGCTCGCTATCGCCCGCCGAACCGAGGCACTCCTCGAGCTCGTCGAGGTAGCGCATCGCGCCGTGCGCCAGGACGCCTTCGAGGCGTCGGCGTTCCTGGACGGCCGCGTCGCTCAGTCGTAGGCGCGACGCACGTACGTCGTCGATGCGCTGCGCGAGCTCGAGTTGCAGCCGCGCGTTGTCATCGAGGAGCGCGACCGCCTGGCGAATCGCCTCGCGGAGCCTGGGGTCCGACTCGTCCTGCGCGAGCCGCGCGAGCTCGACCGCCGCCTCCGCCGGCGTCCGCCCGGACAGCTCGACGACCGCGTCGGTGTCGTGGAGTCCCGGGGCAGCGATCCCGCGCAGGAGCGCGCCGGCGCAGAGGATGACGGCGGCGAGGTAGGTGCCGAGCGGTAGCCCCGCGTCGGCGTAGCGCGGCCAGACCAGCCGCTCCAGCCACGGGAGCGCGAGCCCCGCCGCCAGCACCACCAGCGCCTGCCGCGACGCCGTCGCTCGCCATAGTTGTCGCGTGCTCGCCCGGAGCTCGAACGCCGACGCGAGGCACAGCGCCGCCAGGATCACCGACACCCATGACTGCACGGCAGCGGGCAGCGCGATGCCCACCCACGCGGCCACGATCAGCGCCCGCGGCACGACGGGTCGGCCCCACGTGCCCGCCAGCGCGACGACGGCGTGGAGCAGCAGCGGGCGGTGCAGCAGGGCCGTCTCCGGCCACGCCGACGCCGCGAACCACGCCATACCGGCCGCCGTCGCGAACGCCGCGCTCGTGCGAGCCCTCGTCCAGCCCATCAGCCCCACGGCCAGCAGCGCGAGCCCCGCCGCCGCGTCCAGGAGGATCAGCACGGCCGCCCGCCTGCGATCAGCGCCGAGAGCGCGGCGCCCGACAGGCCGTCCTTCGCGATGAAGCCCGCCGCAGGGCTCTCCGCCACACGTCGGTGCAGGTCCCCGATCGGTCGACTCGAGGTGAGCACCACGATCGGCGGCGTTGGCAGCCGGGCCAGCAGCCGACTCACCTCGAAGCCGTCGAGATCCGGCAGGTGGACGTCGAGCAGCACCAGGTCGGGTTCGTGCCGCTCGGCGGCCTCCACCGCCGTCACGCCGTCGATCGCCTCCGCCACCACCTGGAGCCCGTCAGCCTCCAGGAGCGCGCGCGCCACCACCCGAAACCCTTCGTGGTCGTCCACGACCAACACGCGCGCGGGCGGCATACCCCGCATTCTCGTCGTGCCGTGCGTCGCCGTCATCAGGGCAAGCCCGGAGGAGCGGTCACGTCCCTTCGGACCGTGTCATCTCGCCTTCGGCACGGTCTCCCGTCTACCCACGGGCGTGAGGATGCAGACTGCATCGGTGCCGCGATTCGACGACGTGTTCAAGCGCAGCATGGTGATCCTCGACTGCGAGATGTCCAATGCTCTGGAGGACCGAGGTCACGACCTGTCCGATGACCTGTGGACCGCCCGGCTGCTCCGCGGCGGCGTCGCTGAGATCGCGGCCATGCACCGCGCGTACTTCGAGGCGGGCGCCGACGTCGCGACGGCGAGCTACCGGGCCAGAATGCCTCAAGGCCAGATGTGAGGTGGCGTTGCGATCGCAGTCGCCCCCCAGCCCGACGTGTGCAACACCTGCCGGCATGCCCAAGCGGATTGGGGTCACGCGGAACTGCGGGACCGCGCTGTGCTTCCGGGGCGCGTGTCGCTGAACCTAGCCGGAGGCTGCGGCATTGACGGCCACCGCACCCCAGCGCAAAGCGATGGACGTCTACTGGTCGAAAACCTCGTCAGATTCCGGCCAATGCGGACTCGTTCGCACAAAGTCCAGCAAGGCCTCGAGTCGGGGTCTTTGCAGGTCAGAGCCGGTGGGAGCAAGTAGGACCAAACGCGCTTCTCAGCCTGTTCAAGGTCAAGGGGTCGCAGGTTCAAATCCTGTCAGCCCGACTGTGTGATGTCGCAGGACATCGCGGACACCCGGACCTACGGAAACGTAGGTTCGGGTGTTCTTCATTTGGGGTTGCGTGGTTGGTAGTCCTTGCTGGTGTCGATGGTGAGCTCGCGGAGGAGTTCGCCGGTGATGGCGTTGACGATGCGGACGTCGAGGTCGTGGACGAGCAGGATGATGTGGGTTCGGGCGTGGGTTCGTCCGACGCCGATGTGGCGGAGTTTGTCGGCGATGCGCAGCGTGACGCTGCCGGACTTGTCGACGCGGTCGTGCCGGATTCGGTCGTGGGTGTCGGGTTCGCGGCTGGGGCCGGGTAGGGCCTTTGGCATGGTGTCGTAGAGCGCGGCCGGGGTGGCGCGGTGCGGCAGGGATCGGTGTGGTCGCTGCTGGTTGTATTCGCGCTGGAACTGAACCGCCCCGGAGTTTCCGGAGGCTGGGTTTGGTGGCTCAGCCGGTCGGCGTGAGCTGGTTTCTTGCAGCGTAGTGAAGTTCTTCGGCCTCGACCGGGGTCAGGTCGTCGATGGCCTCGTGCGGGCGCTCGTTGTTGAAGAAGTCGACCCAGTTGAGGGTCTCGAGCTCGACGTGCTCGACACCGCGCCAAGGTCCTTCGGGACGGATCAGCTCAGCCTTGTAGAGCCCGATCTGAGACTCGGCGAGCGCGTTATCGTAGGCATCGCCGACCGATCCGACAGAAGGGTCGACGCCCTCGTCAACGAGCCGTTCGGTGAACGCGAAACTGACGTACTGCGACCCGGCATCGGTGTGATGGACCAACCCCGACAGGTCGGTGATGCCGGCCTGCTGGCGAGTCCAGATCGCGTGCTCGAGAGTGTCGAGGACCAGGTCGGTCGTCATCCTCGTCGCTGCCCGCCAGCCCACGATGCGGCGGGAGAACACGTCGAAGATGAATGCGACGTAGACGGTGCCGGACCAGGTCGCGACGTAGGTGAAGTCAGCAACCCACAGCTGGTTCGGACGCGCAGCCCAGAACTGCCGGTCCACACGATCCAGGGGACGGTCGGCCGCGGGATCGGCGATGGTGGTGCGGACCTTCTTCAACCGTCGTGCGCCCTCCCAGCCCTGCTGGCGGTACAGCCGCTCGATCGTGCACCTGGCCACGTCGTGACCCTGCCGGCGTAGGTGGAGCCACATCTTGCGTGACCCGAACCGCGCCAGCAGCCGTTGCCGGCCCCTCTCGGCCGCGATCACCGCGACGATCTCGGCGTCACGCCGAGCACGTCGCGAGGGCCGTCTAACCCTGGCGTCGTAGTAGGTCGACGGGGCGATCTTGATCCCGTGCTCGGCGAGCACACGACAGATCGGCTCGATCCCGTAGTCGGCCCTGTGGGTGTCGATGAAGTCGATCAATACCTGTTGGGGCGGTCGAGCTCCGCCGCGAAGAAAGCCGAGGCGCTCTTCAAGATCTCGTTCGCCCGCCGCAGCTCGGCGTTCTCCCGCTTCAGCGCCTTGATCTCAGCCAGCTCCTCGCTGGTCTTCCCGGCCCGGACACCACCATCGATCTCGGCCTGCCTGACCCACTTGCGCACCGACTCGGTCGAGGTGATCCCGAGCTTCGCCGCGATCGACCTGATCGCAGCCGCCTCGTGCGGATAGTCCACACGCGACTCCAACACCATCCGCACCGCGCGCTCACGCAACTCGGGCGGGTACTTCGAGGGACGTGCCATGAGAGTGATCCTTCCAACGAATCAGCTCTCCGGACATCCCGGGGCGGTTCAACGTCGTGACCCTGCCGGCGTAGGTGGAGCCACATCTTGCGTGACCCGAACCGCGCCAGCAGCCGTTGCCGGCCCCTCTCGGCCGCGATCACCGCGACGATCTCGGCGTCACGCCGAGCACGTCGCGAGGGCCGTCTAACCCTGGCGTCGTAGTAGGTCGACGGGGCGATCTTGATCCCGTGCTCGGCGAGCACACGACAGATCGGCTCGATCCCGTAGTCGGCCCTGTGGGTGTCGATGAAGTCGATCAATACCTGTTGGGGCGGTCGAGCTCCGCCGCGAAGAAAGCCGAGGCGCTCTTCAAGATCTCGTTCGCCCGCCGCAGCTCGGCGTTCTCCCGCTTCAGCGCCTTGATCTCAGCCAGCTCCTCGCTGGTCTTCCCGGCCCGGACACCACCATCGATCTCGGCCTGCCTGACCCACTTGCGCACCGACTCGGTCGAGGTGATCCCGAGCTTCGCCGCGATCGACCTGATCGCAGCCGCCTCGTGCGGATAGTCCACACGCGACTCCAACACCATCCGCACCGCGCGCTCACGCAACTCGGGCGGGTACTTCGAGGGACGTGCCATGAGAGTGATCCTTCCAACGAATCAGCTCTCCGGACATCCCGGGGCGGTTCAAACCGGTCCAGCAGCGTCTGTAGTGCTGCGATGGTGGCGGGCTGGGTGGGCTGGGCGCGTAGCCAGTTCTTCATGGTCTGCTGGAAGCGTTCGACCTTCCCGCAGGTGGTGGGGTGGTTGGGCCGGCTGTTCTTCTGCACGACGTGCCAGTCGCGGAGTTGTTGCTCGAAGCCGTTGCGGCCGCCGCGGCGACCGATGCCGGCCAGGCGGACGGTGTAGACCATCCCGTTGTCGGTCAATGTCGAGGCGGGGATGCCGTGCTGACCTGCGGCTTCGCGGAAGGTGGCCTTCACGATCGGGGTGTGATCGCCCGGTGTGCGGAGATGTGCAGGGCGTAGCGGGTGCAGTCGTCGAGCCAGGTGATGATCTCCACGCCCTTGGGGAAGGTTGCTGTGTCGGTGAGGGGGTAGTGGGTGAAGTCGGACTGCCAGCACTCGTTCGGCATTGCTGCTTCGAACCGGATGTAGGACGACTTGGGTCGCTTCCGCGGCTCGGGGGTGACGGCGCCGTGGCGGGTCAGGATCCGGTGGATCGTGGCCCGCGCCAGCCTCACCTCGTGGTGCTGGAGCAGGTGCCAGCAGATCGTTTCCGCGCCAGCATCGTGGCCGGCTTCGAGGAGTTGCTTGCGCAGCGTGAGGACCGGGTCGACGGTCGCGGGCGGGGTTGCTCTCGGCGAGGTCTTCGGGGCCTTGGAGCGGGGTTCGAAGGCGGCTTCGCCCTCGTCTCGGTAGCGGGCGAGGAGCTCGTAGAGCCTCGAGCGGGACACGCCGTAGGTCGCGACGACCTCGGCGACGGGTCGCCCCTCCACGACAACGGCGGTGATGACCAAGCGTGCCTTTGACATGGCTGAGCATCAGCGCGGTGTCGCGGATGTCTTGAGACATCTGTCCGGGATGTCGTGAGACATGTGTCCGGGATGTCCTGAACCAGCACACTGTCGGTTCGTCATCTCGGCTCATCGGCATCCACGAGACCACCAGACGTGTCCAGGACGGACGCCTCGACTGCGGCCTCAGTCAGTGCATGTGCATGTGAGCGGCGTAGGCCTTGCCGCTGAGCATCCATGCGGCGGCCAGGACCGCGAAACCACGGCCGCGACGGTGATGGTCTGGGCGCCGCGACCGTACGCCTCGGCCACGCCTGATGCCGCCGCGAGGTTGCCCGCCGTGCCCGCGATAGCTGACATGACGGCCACTCCGACGGCTGCGCCGACTTCGTGTCCCGTCATCAGGAATCCCGATGCCATGCGGGCGTGCTCGGCGCGAACGCCGCTCATGGCAGTGCCGGCGACGGCAGCGAACACCAGGCCCGCACCGACCCCGATGAGGCACAGTCCGGGGAGCAGTCCGCCGACGTAGGAGGACGCGTCGTCGGCCCGGGAGAGGAGGACGCCACCGGTTGCGACGACGGCGAGGCCGAAGGCGGCAATGGTGCGGACCGGGAGGTGGGCACTGCCGTGAGCGGCGAGGTGGGTGCCGACGACGAGGGTCGCGGCGAGCGGAAGGAACGCGAGTCCGGACTCCAGGGGGAGTAGCCGAGGGCCGTCTGTCCGAGGATGGAGGTCAGGAACACCACTGCCATGAGGAGTCCGGTGATGGCGAGCATCACCGTGGTGCTCGACACCAGGCTCGAGATCCTCCAGGTGTGCGGGTGCACCAAGGGCTGCTGAGCGGTCTGGAGGGAGGCCCAGTCCTGGGACTCCACACGCGCCAGGGTGAACATCAAGGTGGCGAGTGATCCGACGCCGACCAGGCCCCGGGAACGTCGAACTGGGCCAGGCTGGCGGGTCCCTTGTGGTCCTTCGCGACGACTTGGAGGGTGGCGGCGATGACCAGAACGCCGATCGGCACGTTGATCCAGAAGATGGCCTCCCAGCTGGTCCACGTGGTGAGGACGCCGCCCAGCGCAACGCCGACGGCGATGCCGAGGCAGCCTATTGCTCCCCAGATCGCGGGCCCGCGGGCCTTCTGCTGGCAATGCGGCTCCCCTGTCGTCGTCGATGACGCGGCAGCGCGTGTCAGCACTCCATGGGAGTGACGGGTACGTTGTTGAGGGAAGGCGTACGCACACCCAGCAGCTGGCTGGTCAGCGTGTCGACGCCAGTCAGGCATCCGTGTTGCAACTACTGCCGGCCACCGCAGAGGCCATCGAGCAGCTGGCCGCCTTCGGTGACGAGACGACCAACGACAGGCTGCGCCGGGTGGCGAAGGCTGTCCTCGACATGGTCCCTGCCTCAGCGTTGAGCATCTGGTTCGTCGACGAGGACCTCACCCTCACCATGATCGACAAGGAGGGTGCAGTGAACCCGGGCACCGGCGAACCCACTCTCCACACGATGCGGTCGAGCCTCGCGCTGCACATCGCGGCAGAGACCCGGCTCACGGCGATCGTCACCGTCTACTCGCGGCACGCACAGGCGTTCACCGGCCGTGTCTCCTGGATCGAACACGCGGTTGGCGCCGTGCCAGACACCTCGGTGTTGAACGACGACCTTGGCTTCCGTTCCAGGCTCGACGCCGAGCTCGCACCTGCGCAGATCCGAACCAGGCAGACTGTTGACAGGGCCATCGGCTACCTCTTGGAGCAAGGACTCGACCTCGACGAGGCAGAACGATGGCTCACCCAGGACGCCCAGCTCGCAGCCTTGACCCCGTTCGAGATGGCGCGCCTGATACTCGACGAGGCCCGCGGCGCCGGACGGCCCCACGACAGCCCACCGGCCCGGCCGTCGCCGGTCAGGTAGTCCGAGGTTCGGGATCGGGACCGGCAGAATCCTGTCGTGTGCTGTCCCGGGACGTCCGACGGCACCGTTCCACGGTGTCCCGGACCGGTCTCGATGTCTGGACGAGCCGCTCAGGCCTGCCGGCTGGCGAGCGCGTGAACGACGCGCAGGCCACTGGGTAGGGGTGCTCCGCCGCCCGGCTCGGTGGCTCCGTGCTGCCATCCTTCGCGCGCCCCTCCAGTTCGTGCGCGTACGCGATCCAGCGGTCGATATCGCTGGCGAGAGTCGGGTCCCGCAATGATGGCCGGCGCGGAACCGGCGCCGCAGGCCAAGGCGCTGCTGGCAACGTTCCGACCGCGCGCAGGACCCAAGGGTCAGCACCCGGATGGTGTCCCTCACGGCTCGGGCCTGACGCACAAAACCGCCCAAGGATGCGTGACCCGTGGACGGTTCTGTCCAGGCGCCACACCCCCACGTGCCCGAGGTACCGCGACGCCTGCCTGCAGTGTGGCATGGGGTGTCGCACGTGACGCCCCTGATCCGCTGGAATCTCACGCCTTGGTGCCGTGTGGTCAGGTAGAGCAGCACGATGACGGGCTCGCCGGGGTCGAAGGCGACGGGATGGGGGACCTCGGCCATGACCTGGAACGCCATCCACCAGGTGGGTGAGCTGGTGCAGGAGGCCCGCGAAGAGCCCCAAGACCTGCAAGCGCGAAGCCCCATGGTGCGCGCCGCCACAACAACACCGCCGCCGCGGCGTACATCGGCACGAGCACAGCTGGGTCCAGTGCCATCCCGAGGCGGACCACCGCCTCGGCCTCCACGAGCTTGCTGCCCGTCGACACGCCACCCGTCACGGCGTTGTCCACGGCGAGGTAGGCCCACATGCCGCAGAGCGCAACCGCGAGCGCCGAGGATCCCGGCGATCGTGCGCACTCTGGTCGCAGGACTGACCGACGCGGCAAGACAACTCACGTCGAGGGATGCCAGCGTCAGGACCAGCGTGACGAGCCCTGGGGCACGGACGGCCGCATGCAGGAGGAACAGGTCGTTGAACCCGGTGCCAAGGTGTCAACGGCGGCTGAAAACTGACCCCCGCGCGGCAAGTGAAAACCGACCCCCTGGTTCTAGTTCTCTTCGTTGACGGCCGCGGGGACGCGGCCGAGCTCTCGGTTCTTCAGCCGGTAGGAGTCGCCCTTCAGGGCGATGACCTCGGCGTGGTGGACGAGCCGGTCGATCATCGCGGCAGCGACGGTGTCGTCGCCGAAGACCTCGCCCCAGCGGGCGAAGTTCTTGTTGCTGGTGACGATCAGGCTGGCGCGTTCGTAGCGCGATGAGACGAGCTGGAAGAACAGGTTGGCTGCCTCGGGCTCGAACGGGATGTAGCCGACCTCGTCGATGACCAGCACCGGATAGCGGACCAGTCGGCGGAGCTCGTCTTGCAGCCTGCCGGCGTGGTGGGCGTCGGCAAGCCGGTCGACCCACTGGGACGCGGTGGCGAACTGGACGCGGTGCCCGGCCTGACAGGCCCGGATCGCCAGCCCGGTGGCCAGGTGGGTCTTCCCGGTGCCGGGCGGGCCGAGGAGCACGACGTTCTCCTTGCCGGCGACGAAGTCCAGGGTGCCCAGGTGCGCGATGGTCTCCCGCTTCAGGCCACGGGCGTGGTCGTAGTCGAAGTCCTCCAACGACTTGCGTGCCGGGAACCGGGCGGCCCGGATCCGGCCCTCGCCACCGTGGGACTCGCGCGCTGACACCTCGCGCTGCAGGCACGCTGCCAGGAACTCCTCATGGGTCCAGGACTCCTCGCGGGCACGCTCAGCCAGCCGGGCGACCGATTCGCGCAGCGTGGGTGCCTTCAATGCTCGGGTCAGGAACTCCAACTCGCTGGTGACATCACGACCCGTCTTCGATGCCGTCTTCGTGGCACGGGTGGCCATCACGACACCTCCTCATCCACGAGCTCGTCGTCCGGTTCGTCGACCAGGCCGAGGACTCGGTCGTAGGTGGTCAGCGACCGGATCTCGACCTCCTCACCGGTCACAACGTCGGCGACCGGCCGCAGCAGGTCCGCTCGACCGTGACGCAGCTGCTTGGCCGCGACGGTGTGCTCGAAGTCGGTGATGGTCTGGTGCTGTGCCCACACCCGGACGTGGTCGGCGACGACCGCGCCCTCGCAGGTCACCCAGACCCGGTCGAGGTCGGCGTGGACCTCAATCCGCCGTCCGACCACAGCCGGGTGGACCGAGTAGTCGTTCGAGTCGACGCGGACGTAGTGGTCGCGCGGCAGCCGCACGCTCTTGCGCCAGCCGACCTCGGGCGCGACCGGCGGCAACGGCATCATCGCGGCCTTGTCCGCTGCGATCCGGTCCGCCGGCGAGCAGCCCAGCACCCGCATCCGACGTGTGTTGGCCCTGGCCACCCACTTGCCCAGCTGGGTGTTGAAGTCCTCGGGTGAGGTGAATGTCCGCCCGGGCAGGAAGGACCGCTCGAGGTAGTCGTGGAACCGTTCCAGCATCCCCTTTGCCTCAGGGTCAGCCGGCTTGCAGATGTACACGCTGGCACCGAGCACGCCGCGAAATGCCTGACACTCGGCAGTCAGCTCGGGTCGTCGGGCGCGCCAACGCCCGACCGCGCCCTCGCCGTCCCACACCAGCGTGCGCGGCACCGCGCCGAGCTGTTGGATCAGATGCCACCAACCCGCGAAGAGGTCCTCAGACTCTCGACGAGGGATCAGCACCGCACCCGTCCACCGGGAGTAGCCCGAGCACATCGTCATCACCGGCAGCCGTTTCGCCGTCCTGGTCTGGCCGTAGCCGACCGGGAGCTCGATGTCGGGGAACCAGAAGTCGAACTGCGCCAGCTCGCCTGCCTCATAGGTCGTGCGCGACGCCGGGTCCGGTGGCAGGTACACCGGCCGCAGCTCGCTCACCCGGGTACGCAGGGTCCGGATCGGAGTGCTCCCAGCCGATCCGCTCAGCGACAACCGTGGCCGGCATCGTCGGCGTGACCCGCAACAACTCGCGGATCCGCGGCTCCACCTCGTCGACCAACGACCCTCGCGCGGGCCGCTCGTAGCGCGGCGGACCCTCATCACGCAGCGCCTTGCGCACCGTGTTCTTCGAGATCCCCATCGACCTGGCGATCACCTTGATCGGCACTCCCTCCGCACGGTGCAACCGGCGGATCTCAGCCCAGTCCTCCACTGACAACACTCCGTATCCCCCTGCCTCGAGGTTCAAGGACAGGGTCTCGGAGGGGGTCAGTTCTCAGTTGCCGTCCGGGGGTCAGTTTTCACGTGCCGTCGACACAAGGAAACGCAGGCGACGAACGGGCGTGGGGACTGTGCGGAGCTTGCGTCGGGTCGGAGACATGGGTGGGACACAGGCCCCTCACCCGCCCATCACGTGGGGCGAAGGACCCCAAGACCCCTGACCCTCGTCCATCGTCCCTCGTCGCGCTCGCCCGACGCGTGAGCACCACATCGGGGACATCCGCATGGGACTTGATGCGCCTCAGCGAGTGCGTCTGTCCGGGGCCTCCGAACGTCGAGCCGCCGAGTCCATCCGGGGCGGATTGCGGTGAGGGCTGACGTTCCGCCGTTCGCAGTCGCGTCAGGTCGTCATGCCGTCCGAGAAGTTGATGACCTTCGAGACGCTCGGAGGGGCCTTTGGTCCTTCCCTGCGGTGAGGAAGAAGGGGTTCGCTGGAGCTGGAGGTGCACACATGACGTCGCGAGTCCCACCCACCACGTGCGTCGGCGCGCCGCAGCCCCACACCGTCCAGGTTCATCTCGAGGAACTGGGCCAGCACTCCTGGGTCGCGTCCCTCTTGAACACCCTGACCGGCAGCTACGGCAGCGCCCAGTACCGCTTCGTCGCCACCGCTCCCGGCGCTCATGACGCTCAGGAGCACGTCGCCGTCGGGGCCGGCTTCCCCGCCGTGCGCCTCCAGGACCTCGACGACCGCGCCGAGCCGAACGGCTGGATCGACACCGCCGTCGAACGCCTCCAGGAGCTGGACGCGGATCTGATCAAGGCGGGCTGGACTCGCGACGAGCGGACCGGAGCCCACTGGTGGTCGCTGACCTACCGAAGGCCCGAACCACCAGGACACCCGCAACGATCGACGATGATGAGGAAGGCGACAATGACGACCCACGGATCCAGGTCGGTTCTCGTCTGGACGACGGCCATCTCCGCCCTGGTGACGGTGGCGAGCGTGCTTGGCCTCATGGATGAGGGCGTGTATGCCAAGGAGACGGAGAACTGGGCGAGCCAGGCGCGAGGCCAGGACATCGGCAATCTGTTCGCCGTGGTTACGCTGTGGATCAGCGGCTACCGCCATCACAACGGGTCCCACCGAGCTGGGCTGGTGTGGCTCGGCACGCTCCTCTACCTCGTCTACGCCTACACCGTCTACTCGATGGCGGTCCACTTCAACCAGCTGTTCCTGGTCTATGTCGCGGCGCTCGGGTTGAGCGCCTATGCGGTCATGCTGACAGTGCCGGGACTGCGCGCCGACAACGAGGAGTTCCCCCAGCCCACAGCACGCGCTTTCGCGGGATACACCTCCATCGCGATCGGGGTCATGTTCGGAGCGCTCTGGCTGAGCGAGCTCATCCCGGCAACGCTCTCCGGTGATGTGCCCCAGAGCGTCGAGGATGCCGGTCTGTGGGTCAATCCCATTCACGTCATCGACCTTGCCGTGCTGCTGCCGGCCTTCACCCTTGCCGGGTACCTGACGCTGAGACGGCAGCCGACGGGCGCGTTCTTCGTAGCACCACTCCTGACGTTCTCCGTGCTGATGGGCGCCAGCATCGTCGCGGCCATGGTCGTGATGGCCGTCGGAGGGTTCGACAACACGCTTCCACCACTCGTGATGGTGTCGCTCGTCGTGCTTCTCAGCGTGCTCGCGGCGTGGCGATACCTCGCGGGTTCCTACGCCTCCTCAGCCACCCGGCAAGGCGAGTCAGCCCTCGAAGGCGAGGACACCCTCCAGGAGCACCCCGCGACCTGAGCACGCAACCCGTTCTACGACTCACCGGGGGACCGGGCCGCGTACGTCACGCGGCGGCGTGAGCCCCGGATGGGCTGGAGCCTGCGGTCCTTCTCGTCTCCGTGGCGTGGTGGGGCCCGGCCTACGCGGTGGAGCTGTCGGTCGAGGACGACGAGGTGCCGAGCTGGTACGGGCGACGGTGCCACATCGTGAAGGTCGCCGGTACAGCGGCGCCTCCGCGGGACTTCGATGTCGACTTCCACTGCCGCGGCCGGCCGGACACGCGCCGCGCCGGCCACGGCGGATTCGTCGTGGCACACCCCACGCCGATCGCGGCTGCCCGATAACCCGCGCCGCGGCGAATCGTTGGAACGTCAACGACTCACTGGAGGTGCACCACGATGCTCCGACCGACCCGCCGGCTGACGACCCTCGCCACGGCGCTCGCGACGAGCGCAGCCGTGCTCGTACCGCTGTCCGCCGGGGCGACCCTCGAGACGACGGCGATCTCCGCGTCGTCGCTGCCGACGGACGAGGCCGGGCTCGCCAAGGCGATCGTGGCCTTCGAGGGCGGCGTGGTCCCCGCCGGAACCCTCGCCTCGCTGCGGACCCTCGGCGTCGAACGCGCCATCGAGCTCCCCAGCATCGGAGCCGTGGCGGTGACGGTCGACCCGGCTGCAACCGCCGGGCTCGACACCCTGCCCGGCGTCGTCGCCGTCGAGCCGCAGCGCCGGCTGGTGTCGCACCTGTACGCCTCGAAGCAGCAAATCAACGCGACCGGCGTCGACCAGCCGACGTCCTACACCACCCGCGTCAACGGCAAGCGCGTCACTGGCACCCGACCCGGCGTGACCGGCGGGGGCGTGACGGTGGCCGTCCTCGACTCCGGCATCTTCGCCGCCCACCCCGACTTCGGTGACCGGGTGGTCAAGGGACTCAACTTCTCCTACGCCGAGGCAGCGCAGCAGGCGGGCTTCTCCGCCGCTCAGTGGGATGCGTACGCCGAGTCGACCGGCGCCTTGGCACTGCAGGACGAGATCGGCCACGGCACCCACGTCGCGAGCACCGTCGCCGGCGACGGCAGTCTGTCCGAGTCGCAGGGCGGACCCGACCTGGCCGGCGTGGCGCCGGGCACGTCCCTGATCTCGATGCGGGTGGCCACCCCGGGCTTCGGCATCGCCGACGACCTCGACTGGGAGGAGGCCGCGCTGGCGGCGTTCGACTGGACCATCCGGCACCGCGAGGAGTACGGCATCGACATCACCCAGAACTCCTGGGGGCTGCTGCCGACCGAGCCCAACTGCCTCGGCCTCGACTGCGGCGAACCGACCGACTTCGATGCGATGTCCGAGATGATCGCGTCGGTCGTCGACAGTGGTGTGCACGTGGTCTTCTCGGCCGGCAACGCCGGCCCCGAGCCGGGCACGATCGGTGGCTACCACGATCCGGCCAACGGAGCCGTCCTCGTCGGCGCGGCCTGCAAGTCCGTCGACTCCTCAGGGTGTGTGTCGGGCCAGCAGATCACCGACTTCTCCAGCCGGGGCGCGGCCGACGGCACCGGCCCGCAGGTCGACGTGGTGGCGCCCGGCGACACGATCATGGCCGCCCTGTCCCCGTCGGTGCTGGCCCCCCTCACCGAGTGCGCGGAGATCCAGCAGGCGGGCTACTTCTGCATCTCCGGCACCTCGATGTCCTCCCCCCACGTCGCCGGCGTCCTGGCGCTCATGCTCGAGGCGAGTCCCGCGGCGACGCCCGCGCAGGCCAAGCAGTGCCTGCTCTCCACGGCGGTCGACATGATGACCCCCGGGTTCGACATCCACTCCGGTGAGGGGATGGTCGACACCCAGTCCGCGCTCACCTGCATCCACGCGCTGACCGTGACGAAGAAGGGGCGCTGAACGAGCCCGATGAGGGTGACGAGACCCGGCCCAGGCGGGCTCCGCCTGTACGAGTGTTCCCGACAGCGCGTTCATCAAGCGAACTCGAACAATGTCTCAAGATTCACCGAATCGTCCTCCGGAGCCCCGTCCACCGGACAATGGTGGGCCATGAGAACAGCGGGCGTCCGTGGGGGATGCACGTATGTATTCGTGGGGACAGGGGCGAACCATGATCGCAGCCGAGCGCGAGCCAGAATTCGACAACGAGGACGAGCTGACCGTCCTCGTCAGGCGCTGGATCGCCAGGCCGCCCCCGGACAACATGGACCGGACCCGCAACGCGGCGGCCACGAGCACTCCTGGGGTGCGGCGACCCACCTCGCTTCCTACTCGTCGCTCGCAACTGCTCGAGCCGTGCGGTCACTCGGAGCTCGCGCGTCTCGGGAGACACGCCAGCGGGGCGGCCGAGACGCCGGTCCGGTCCACCGAGGATCCTCCTGAGGTCCCGCAGCTGCTCGCGTCGCCGCCGGAGCCGACGCAGCGGCTCGCCCTGCTGGTCGAAGCCCGGGCGACCCCGCCGGAGACTGCCGACGGCCTGATCGACGTCCTGGCCGGCATGGGATCGGTCACGGTGCGCCGCGGTTATGCCGACTGGACCCAGCCCGACATGGGGGCGTGGCTCGGTCTGCTGCGCCGGCACGGCATCCAGCCCGTGCATCACTTCTGCGAGGAGGGTGCCGAGCTGGACAGCGAACAGGCGCTGGTGTCGATGTCCGTGGATGCGGTCGACCTCGCGCGCAGCTCTGCAGTCGACACGGTGGTGATCGTGGGCAACCCTGGCTCGATGGTCCCGTTGGTCACCCGGCTGCAGGGCTCCGGTGTCCGCGTCGTCGCCGTTGGCCCTGAGTCCACGCCGTACGGCGTGCGGGCGAGAAGTGACGACTTCATCGACTTCGCGAGGCTGGCCGTTCGGCCGGCGGAGAGCACGCGCGCGGGCAGGCACCGCGCCTGAGCGATCGAAAGGTTGGTCGTGAGGCCCGCATCACCGAACAGCTTCGGGTGGGCCTCCCAGCTCACCGATGCCGAAAGGTAGGTCTTGCGAATGCCGGATGTGATCAGTTCAGTGAACGGACCCAGCGCGGGTCGACACCTCACTCTCGAGCACCTGGCGAGTTGCGGCACGTGCCGTAGGCGAACGCTGCACCAAAGATCCGTGACGCTCGATGGGATCGGCGACGTGGTCAGCGACGAGTCGATCTGCGTCCCTTGCGTGAATCGCGCCGCCGGACCCGTCTCGCCCAGCCCGGTGTCGCTGATGATGCAGGCACGTGCCTCCAAGCCCAAGTCCCAGCGTTCTGGCCTGCGTCGCACATCACCGTAGACGGGGCCCCAGTGCACTTTCCTCTGAGGCACGTCGATGGCGCCCCCATGGTCTTCCCAGGAGTGCTTGAAGAGTGCACAATCGAGGGACAACACATGGTGTACCGGGACCTCGGAGCTCGGCGGCGGCGGCGGAGGGGTCGTGCCTGATGGCCGAGAGGGAGCACGTGGTCGCGGCCTACGACGAGCCCGGCGCGCTGGTCGCGTATGTCGCCAGCTTCGTCGCGGAGTCGCTCGCGAACGGCATCCCGGTCGTCACGATCAGTCGTCCCGCGCACCGATGTGCCGTCGATGACGTTCTGGCGGGCCTTGGGACCGACCCGGTCGACGCGAACCGGAACGGCACCCTGGTCGCTCTCGATGCCGACCAGACGATGAGCATGTTCATGGTCGAGGGGCGTCCGGACCCCGCCCGCTTCGCGGCAGTCGTCGCATCCTTGGTGCCGACCGACGGCGGTCCTGTCAGCGCTTTCGGCGAGATGGTGAGCCTGCTCTGGGAGCGCGGCGAGGTGGCGGCTGCCCTCGAGCTCGAGTCCTTGTGGAACACGGCCATCGTGGCGCACCCCATCAGGTTGCTGTGCGCCTACCCCGGAGAGCTGCTGTCAGCCTCCAGCCTGAGCGACGTGGCCCGGGTGTGCGATCTGCACGACCACGTCAGTCTTGTCGGGTCCCACCCGGGCGCCGGTGAGGTCCCGCGTTGTTCTGACGCGGCCCTCTCCAGCATCCACCTCCCCGTCCCGGCGGCGGTCTCGTCCGTGCGCCACTTCGTCCGCGACGCCCTGACTGCCTGGGACCTTCACGCCCTGGTCGGTGACGTCACACTGGTCACCTCCGAGCTCGCGACCAATGCCGTCACGCACGGCGGCTCGCCCTTCCGGACGTCGCTCGTTCGAGCCGACGGTGTCGTGCGCGTCGCCGTCGAGGACAGATCACGAGCCTGGCCCGAGCGGCACCACGCACGTCCGGGCGACCAGGACGGCCGGGGCATGGCCATCGTCGCGACGCTGTCGCAGCGGTCCGGATGCGAGTCCACCCCCGGCGGCAAGATCGCGTGGGCCGAGCTGAACATCTGACCCGGCATGGCACGGCTGGCCTTGAACCTGCGACAAAGGCGGGGCCGCGCGGTCTAGTCGACACCCTCGCAGTGGTGCGCGATCGTGGCCAAGGTCGTAGCGTGGTGTCAGATCCCACGGAGGAGTGTGCGGCGGCCTGAGGGTCGTGGGTGGGGGCGCTGACCTGATGGCCCGCTGCGCACGGGGTCCCCCCAAGCCGTGGTCGCCATGGCTCGATGCACCGGACGGCCGCGGCAACGCTTCAAGCGCTGAGGTAGCCGACGAGAGCATTCGGGCATTCGGGCATTCGGGGGACGGGGTGGCAGCGTGGCGGTTAGCGTGATTGCTCGGCCGGCTGCGTGTGCGTGAGGCCTGACGGGTGGAAGGACTCTCGGAGTGTTGACGCTCTTCGCCGTCCTCATGGTCGTGGCGGGAGTAGTGCTGGCCGGTCTGGCGGCGTACGTCGCGTGGCGTCGAGAGTCCCGGATGGGCTGGAGCCTGGCGGTCCTTCTGGTCGCTGTGGCGTGGTGGGGCCTGGCCTATGCGGTGGAGCTCTCGGTCGACGACGTCGCGGTCAAGAGCCGCTGGGGGGACCTGAAGTACGTCGGGATCCTCGCCCTGGCACCGGCCTGGCTGGTCTTCGTGCTGCAGTACACCGGCCGCGGAAGTCGCGTGACGCGGCGTCTGCTGGCAGTCCTGGCGGTGGAGCCGATCCTCGCGCTCACGCTCCTCGCGGTCCCCGCGACCCACGACCTCGTGCGCTTCTACCCGCCATCGGCGGCAACCGAGGACCTCCCGATCGTGCAGGTCGGCCCGGCATTCTGGGCGATACTCGTGTACAACAACCTCCTTCTCGTCGGCGCGACCACCATGTTCGTGATCAGCATGGTGCGACTGGCCCGCCACTACCGTCGCCTGGCCGGAGTCCTCTTGGCCGTGGCGCTGCTGCCGTGGGCGGCGAACCTGCTGCACAACTTCGCGGTCGGTTGGTTCGCCCGGATCGACCTCACTCCCTTCGCCTTCACCGTCACCGGCGGGGTGCTGGTGTGGGGCCTGTTCCACGAACGGCTGGTCGACCTGGCTCCGCTGGCCCGCAGCGCCGTGCTCGACAGCATGGCCGACGGGGTCTTCGTGCTGGAGCCGTTCGGGCGGATCGTCGACGTGAACCCTGCTGGAGCCGCCCTGACCCGCGCCAGCCGCGCGGGGTTGCTGGGTCGCCGACTCGAGGACGTGTTCCCCGGCACGGACGTCACCGGGGACGGCCGGGCGGAGCTCACCCTGAACGACACGCCTCACGACCGTCGAACATTCGACGTCTCCCACCGCCACCTCAGCGACGCAACGGGTCGGCCAGCAGGCGACCTCGTCGTACTGCACGAGATCACTCAGCGCGTCCGCGACCGGGATCGCCTCCAGCGTGTGCTCGCCGAGAAGTCACGGACGGCTGCCGCCCTCTCAGCCAGCATGATCCCGCCCGTGCTGCCTGCGGTCGCCGGCATCGAGCTGGCAAGCACGTACGAACCGGCGGGCGACGGAAGCGAGGTCGGCGGCGACTTCCTCGACGTCTTCGGCCTCGACCCACAGACCTGGGCCTTCATGCTGGGCGACGTCAGCGGCAAGGGCGCCGAAGCGGCAGCCGTGAGCGCCGCCGCGCGGTACACACTGCGCGCCCTCGCCGACCCTGATCGCGGCCCCGCTGAGATCGTCGCCGATGTCAACGCCAAGCTGCTCGCCCAGACCGATGTCGAGCGGCACTGCACGCTCATCTTCGGTTACCTGCGACCCGACGATCGTGGGACGTCGGTGAGCCTCACCTTGGCCGGTCACCACCCACCCCTGGTACTGCGGGCCACCGGCGAGGTGGACGAGGTCGGACGCCTCGGCACCGCGCTGGCACTGTTCGACGACTGTGAGCTGTACGACACCACGCTCGAGCTGGCACCGGGAGAGGTGCTGTGCGCCTTCACCGACGGCCTCATCGAAGCACGCCGGAAGAGCAACATGTTCGGCTCCCGCCGCGTTGCCGAGCTGCTCCGCCGGCACGGCGACCTGCCGGTCGACGAGCTCGCCGCCTTGATCTGTGAGGCTGTCCGGACCTTCCACGGTGACCAGCTCCAGGACGACGTAGCCCTGCTCCTGATCAGGGCCAGCACGACGCCGGACCCGGAGGCTGTGCGGCCTGACGACCGACCGGGCTCTCGGCCAGCAGGCTGACCGCCGTGGCGAGGTCAGCGACGGCTGTATCCACGTCGTGGGTGCCGTTGCTGTCGCCGAGCGGCAGGTCCAGTCGCAGCCCCACGAAAGCGGCGTCGATCAGGGTTGAGATCCGACGGGCCGCCGGTGCGTCGAGACCCGATCTCGTGAGGTGGTCGACGACGGTCGAACGCCACTCGTTGTTCGTCTCACGGACGATGCTGGCATAGGGCTCCTGGCCGAACAGGCGCAGGGCCGCTGCCTCCACGTACAGCCGGTGGCATCCGTCGACGGCGGGGTGCGAGACCGCAGCCCACAGGTCACGAACAGCCGCCTTGGGGCCCTCGGAGGGAGGAAGGTGTGAGAGGTACTCGGTTGCCCTGGCATTGGAGGTCCGCAGGACTTCGGCCACGAGGGAGTCCTTGCTGCCGAACCGGTAGATGAGCATCCGGTCGCTGGTGCCGAGTGCGGCGGCCAGCGGCCTGAGGGTCAGGCCGATCAGGCCGCGCTCCAGCACGTAGTCAGTGGCGGCGTCGGCCCACTCCCGGCGTGAGCCGCGCCCGTCGGTCTCTACCTGGTCGGGCGACACGGCCGCGACTGTAGCAGTTGCTACACTTCTGGCTGTAGCAACTGCTACAACGCGAGAAGGGTACGACGCGACATGTGGGGTGCACTGGGGTTGCTGGCGCTGGCCATCGGAGCCGAGGTGGCCGCAACCGCGAGCCTTCCCCGCACCGAAGGCTTCCGCAGTCCTGGTTGGAGCCTTCTCGTGGTCGCGGGCTACGCCACGTCGATCTGGCTGTTGTCACTCGTCGTGCGCGACATCCCCGTGTCGACGGCCTACGCCGTGTGGGCGGGTGCCGGTACGGCGCTGGTGGCCGTCGTGGGCGTGGTGTGGCTGGGCGAGAACTGGAACTGGGTCACGGTGACCTCCCTGGCGATGATCATCATCGGGGTCGTGGCCCTCAACATGGGCGGCGCCCACTGAGGGCGACGCAGTCCTGGTGGGGGAGCAGCGTCAGGCGGGCGACCCACAGCTGACCCCAGCTTTGCCGCCGTGCATGAGGTGTCACTCGAGCTTGCAGGCGTGCCGCCTCGGAGCACTGACGATGGACAAGGGTCGCAGCACCGAATCCTGTCAGCCCGACGAGGTGAACCAGCTCTGACCCGCACCAACGCTGGGTCGGAGCCGGTTCGCCGTTCCGGACGCACGTTGCGGCGCCGGTGCCCGGCATGAGGAGAGCGCCTCTCACCGGCCGACGAGGGGCAGGCCGAGGTCGGTCCGCCCCGACACCGTCACCGTGCCGCTCGGCCCCGCGGTCAGCTCCACGTAGCCCGTCTGGAGGCCCGTCGCCACGTCGACGTACTGCAGCTGGACGCTGAGGTCCTTCAGCGGCGTCGAGAACGGCGTCGAGAAGCGGTTGAACGTCGGGTTCTCCTCCACGCCGCCAGCGGTGCCCAACTGGTTCACGACCGTCCACGTGACGTCGTCGGTGTCGGTGTTCCACAGGACCACCGGCGAGGACGAGTCGTGCAGGTGTCCGATGTTGACGATCCCGGGCGGGACATCGGGGACTCCGTCCTCTCGTGGTGTCGTCGAGGTGGTGGTGTCGACGTCGTCGACCAGGTCGAGGGCGTCGACACCGAGGTAGCCGTCAACCGATCCGGGCTGGTGCAGGAGCACCACCATCGCAGGCACCTCACCGTCAAGGTCGGGGTCGACCACCATTCGCACGGCGGCGCCGATCTCAGCCTGTGTGGTGCCCGAATCGTTGACGACCGTTCCACCGAAGAGGGTCTTGAAGGTCGGGTCGTTGCCGGCCACCACACGCAGCCCGTCGACCTCGACTGGGTCCAGGTGGGGGTTGACGATGCCCTCGTCGTCGAGCTGGGCCAGGGTCGTGGCCGTGTCGTGGTCCCCCTTGACGACGATGAGCGGGGTGCCGGGCAGGGTGCCAGCCTCCGCATGCACGTACGAGGCCTCCGCCACCGTCCCGTTGGACGTCACGTCGCCCGAGATCGTCCGGACCGCGATGGCGTCGTCCCCGAGCCGCTCGCGCAGCACGGCATAGATGGCCTCGCGCACCCGCTGACCCACGAAGCTCCCTTGCGTGTCCGCCTCGGCGAGGACGATCTGCTCCCCCGGTCGAGGGTCCAGCGTCAGGACCGGGTCGGCGAGCTCGGCCGCCAGGCTGGTCGAGACGGCAGCTGCGTAGGCGTCGCTGCGTTCGCGGATGCGCCGGGTGTTCTTCTCCACGAAGGGTCGCACCTGGGCGGCTATCTCGAGGGACTGCGAGCTGCTCAAGGACACGCCAGGCACCCCCGGCAGAGGGAGGGCGTCCTCGACGGGAGCGTTGCCGTCCCACTGGTGGAACAGCCAAACGGCCGTGACGACCGACGATGCTGTGGCGGCAGCGCCCACCACCAGGCAAATTCCGGCACGGCGACGCCACGACGCCCCGGGGAAGGGTGGCCGACCACGAAGGACGAGGGTGAGGAGGACGCCGCCCACGAGGGCGACCACGAGCTCCAGGCGCCAGAAGGTGATGAGTGCGCGGCTCCGCAGCTCCTCGCCGTACGCCCGGGCCACCGCTGACGGGTCGTCGATGAACGCAGTGCTGGTCTTGAGGAACCCCGGGCTGGCGTAGGCGGCGAGCGAGTCGCCATCCGCCTGCGGAGGTCCGGTGATCCTCAGCAGGGCGCCGAAGCCGCCGGCACCGGTGCGGTCCCAGTAGAGGCGGCCGAACACGCCGGTGTCCAGGGTCGAGGTGCCGTTGTGGGTCACGGAGACCTCGACGGGCACCACCCCGAGGTGGTCCGCGAAGCTGACCGACTCGACGGCTCGCTCGGCCACCAACGGGCTGCACACGACCCCCGCCGCCATGGCGCTCACCGCGAAGGTGGCGAGCACCCGGCCGACATCGGATGTCCGGGGGGTCACGTTCCGAGCCTAGGTCCTGCCCGTTCAGCGCAGTCCAGTGTCGGTCGGTTCGGGCGACTGCTTCCTCCAGAGCGCGCGCGAGGGATCCCCGAAGGACTGCAGCGCCCGCGCCACGGCCGGCCGGTGTGCGGGCAGGGCCGCCTCGGAGAGGTCGCGCAGGAGGACTCCGAGGCGGTGCTGGACGCGATCGACGTCCGAGCCCCAGTGGGCGATCTCGTCCACAGCCAGGGCGAGGTAGTCCGAGAAACCCGGCCCCGGCACGTGCACGGCCAGCCGGCCGGCTCCGGTGATGCGCTGCCTGGGCGGCAGCGGGCGGGTGGCCAACCGGCGCAGCAGGTCGTGGAGCTGGTCGATGACCTGCACGGCCGTGGTGGGATCGTTGACCCCCGGCGACAAGGCGCGCTCGGCGATGTCGATGAGCTGTCGGAGCCCGAAGCCGACGTCTTCGTCCAGGGCGCGCTCCTTGCCGAGGTGCACGTGCGCTCGAAGCGCTTCTTCGTCCGGCACGACGTCGCCGTGGACCTCCACCAGTGGCGCACCCTCGGGGACGAACTCCCCGATGGCACGCAGGAGGCAGATCGTCACCCCGTGCTCCTCGGCCAGTTCCAGCAGCGCCCGGTCGTCGACCCGCTGGACCACGCCCGGCGCTTCCGCGTCCACACGGTGCCCGCCGGACTCGGGCGGTTGCAGGAGAGACCGCTCGGCCGCGTCGGGCGGGTGGCGCTGGTCGAGCACCTCGCGCGTCTCCTCGGCAATCCTGGTGACGATCGTGGCCGCGCGGATGGACTGCGCGATGTGGTCGATGTAGACCAGGAACACCACGACGCTCGCCAGCACGAACCCGAAGGCCGCGGTCACCGCGAGCTGGGGAACGAAGGTGTCGGTCTGTGCGGTGCCGCGGACGGCCCGGAGCACGACCAGTGCGTAGACGAAGGTAGCGACGAAGACACCGAGCGCTACCTGGTTGACCCAGTCACGGAGGAAGGTGCGCAACACCCGGGGCGAGAACTGGCTGCTGGTGAGCTGGAGCACCACGATCGTGATCGAGAACACCAAAGCGGTGAAGGAGATCATCGACGTGATGATCGCGGCGAGCAGTGCGCGAGCGCCCTCGGGCCCGCCGGCAAACAGCAAGGGCAGCGAGAGCGAGGTGTCGAACCAGTCGTCGAGCGCGGTGAGCGCCAGTGCGAGGCCGACAGCCGCCCCCGCGAACAGCAGGGGCACCACCCAGAACTTGTCGCGCAGACGTCTCGAGATCCGGGTCATCGGACGGCGTCCGAGGACGGTGCTTCCTGGCGGAAGCCGGAGAGCGTGTGCGTGCCGGACCCCCGCAGGACAGCGAGCAAGGCGGCATGGGCGCACGTTCCCACCAGCAGCACGCGGACCAGGCCGAACCAACCGTCGACGAACATGAGCATCCTCCTGGAGTGGTGTCGGGCTCCCGCACTCGAGTGCACCGGGGCACCACCTTGTCACCTGTCTGTGCCTCGAGCCGTGAACGGATCGTTCTGCTTTGGTGCGTCCAGGACACCGACTTCGCCCGGATCCACAACTTTCTGGGTCCGGGAGTCGTCTTTGGGGGGACAGGACCGGACCCGCGTGCGCCGCGGGCCGGTCGCCGTGCCCTGTCCGCGCTGGGAAACCGGTGGGACGGGACCGCAACACCACGTCGTCACCGACGGTGGCGGCAGGGAAGGCTGTATCTGTGTCGAGGCTGTTCGTCCTGCTCATCGCCCTGTGCCTCGCTCTGGGCACCCACGCCGCTGAGGTGCCCGCGGCGACGGCGGTCGTTCCTGCGACGTCCGGGGGAGTGGTGGCCGCCGGGCAGGTCGGCGCCGCATCGACGAGCGCGAGGATCACGGCGCTCGATCGCAAACGGTGGAAGGCGCCGCAGGGACCGTTCTTCAACGACCCGCGCCGCAAGAAGGGCTGGTTCCGCATCGAGCGGAAGGTCATCGACACGATCAAGCACACGCGCAGGGGGTCGAGGATCCGGATCGCCGTGTACTCGTTCGACCGGATGCCCGTGGCCAAGGCGCTCATCGCCGCGCACCGGCGAGGCGTCAAGGTGCAGATGATCCTCAACGATCACCAGTACACGAAGGCGATGCGGGCGGTCCGCCGGGAGATCGGCGCCAAGCGCGGTCGTTCGAGCTTCATCTACCGCTGCAAGGCCGGGTGCCGGAGCACGCAGAACCAGTACAACAACATGCACACGAAGTTCTACTCGTTCTCGCAGGCTGGGCGGTCCAGGGACGTCCTGGCCGTCGGGTCGGCCAACCTGATGCTCAACGCCGACATCCACCAGTGGAACGACCTCTACTTCACCTCCGGCGACCACGAGCTGTTCCGCCAGTTCGTCCGCCTGTTCAACGACATGCGCAAGGACCACGACACCCGGCAGCCGCCGCTGTCCTTCTGCGGCACGCCCGCCAACGGCGTCGCGTGCGACGACTCCGTGGACAAGCACACGGTCTGGGCGTGGCCCAAGCCGTCCGGTCCGAAGAACGACCTCGTGCTGGACCTGCTGGGCAAGGTCCAGTGCCTGACCCCCGACGGCTCCGGTGGCCAGGAGCGCAGCCGCATCGTGGTGTCGATGCACACCATGCGCGGGAACCGTGGCGACTACCTCGCCTCGGCGATCCGGCAGAAGTGGATCGAGGGGTGTCGTGTGCGCGTCCTGTACGGCCTGATCGGCTACCACACCAAGCGCATCGTCGGCGCCCCGACGGCGCGCGGTCGGATCCCGCTGCGCTCGACCGGGCTGGACTTCAACCCCGACGACGACTACGACCTCAACAAGGACGGCAAGGACGACCTGATCCTGACCTACTACAGCCACCAGAAGTACGTCGCGATCCAGGGCACCTACAACGGCAAGCCCGACACCCAGATGGTGGTCACCGGGTCAGCCAACTGGGCGAGCCTCAGCCCTGGCAACGATGAGCTCTGGATGACGATCCGCGGCAAGAAGCTCACCCGCAAGTACGTCCGCAACTTCAACTACCAGTGGAGGAGGAAGCGGAACTCGCGCAACGCCTACACCACGACGTACGTCAACTTCCGCGTCGCCCGCACGGTCGTCGACGAGGACGGCGAGGAGCGCACCGTGTGGCGCACGGTCAGGCGCCCGGTCGTCACCGTCGAGCCCGACCGCTACCGCCCGGGGCCGACCTGGGAGAACGACTGAGTCCGGTCCAGACCACTCGAGAATTCTCGCGACAGCCCGTAACAGGTCGACGTCGGACGACGCTGAGGAAGTGAGCGGCCGCGTTCCGCTGGGCCCAGCACCGCCCACCCCGTACCTCGACCTCCCGCCGGGGTACGGATCCCCCCAGTGGCGGTGGGACGGCCCGAAAACGCGCGCAACAGCGGCGCGGCCCCTCGGGTCGCGCCGCTGCTGTGTCGGCTACGCGAGCGTGGCGGGGTCGGTGTTGGCGCCACAGACCACGACAGCCACGCGCTCGCCCTCGGCCGGGACGTAGGCGCCCGAGAGCAGAGCGGCCATCGCGGTCGCCGCTCCGTGCTCGGACGCGATCCGGTGCTCGGCCCACAGGTGGGCGCGCGGCGACGATCTCGTCCTCGCCCACCAGGACCGGGACGGGCGGCTCCGCCAGCGCCGAGGCGAGGGCGAGGTCGCCGATCCGGCGGGCGCCGAGCGAGTCCGCGGCCACCCCGGACACCTCCACGTCGACCGGATGCCCTGCCTCCAGCGCGACGTGCAGCGTCGGGATGAGCTCGGGCTCGACGGCCACCACCTTCGCCCGCCCCCTCACAGCAGCGGCCACCCCGGCGTAGAGGCCGCCGCCCCCGACCGCGACGACGATCGTGTCGGTGCGGGGCTCGTCGTCGAGCACCTCCAGGGCCAGCGTGCCGGCTCCGGCCGCCACCTCGGGCTGGTCGTAGGCATGGGCGAACGTGGCACCCCGCTCGTGCGCGAACGCGACCGCGGCCTCCTGGGCCTCGGCGTACTCCGTCCCGACCCGCCGCACCTCGGCGCCGTACTGCCGGATGCGCGCGACCTTGACCTCCGGCGCGGTCTCGGGCACGAACACGGTGGCTCGTACGCCCAGCTCGCGGGCCACGAACGCCTGGGCGAGCCCGGCGTTGCCACCCGAGGCCACCACGACGCCGGCCGCACCCAGCTCGTCTCGCTCGCGTGCCGCGAGCTGCCGGTTGAACGCACCGCGGGTCTTGAACACACCGCAGTGCTGGAGGTGCTCGCACTTGAGCCACAGCCGGTCGCGCCCGGAGGGCGCGGGCGCCAGCAGGGGAGTGCGGCGCACGTGACCCGTGATCCGCTCGCGGGCAGCCAGGACGTCGTCACGAGTGAGGAGCACCGTGCCAGTATCCGCGACGCCACGAGCGCATTCCTTCACTCCCGGGTGACCGGGGTCCGGCCGTCGTGCCGAGCTCAGCGCGGATCGCACGACGGCCAGACCACTGGATTCATCCCCTGGTCGCCGGTGGGTCCCCTGATCCCACCGGCACCCAGGACAGTGCCACCAGCGGTTGACCTCGCCCCGACCGGCTCGTTGCAGTTGTGTGACAAAACACCCCCCGGGTGTGCCGTCGGCCCGCGGGTTCGCCAACGATGGCGACATGACTGCTGCGAGACGGCTCCTCGTGCTGGAGGACGACGTGGGTCTTCGCACGTCCTTGCGCCTCGTCCTCGAGAACGAGGGGTACGAGGTGCTGGAGTCCGCGGACGCCGAGCACGCCCTCACCCTGGTCGACGAGCAGAGCGGCATCGACCTGATGCTCGTGGACCTGATGCTGACCGGGATGGACGGGTTCTCGTTCATCCGGCGAGCGCGACCGCTGTCGCAGGCGCCGATCGTGGTGGTGAGCGCACGTGACGCCGTGACCGACATCGTGGCGGCCCTCGAGGCGGGGGCCGACGACTACGTCACCAAGCCCTTCGTGGTGGAGGAGGTGCAGGCGCGCCTCCGGGCACTGCTGCGTCGGCCCGCACTCGCGGGCGACGGACCCGCTCCCACGTCCGCGGACCGCATGGTGCTCGACAGCCGGACAGGACCGCTGGTCTTCGACCGTGCCGGCGCCATCCTGGCCCGGGGCGACGCGGAGATCCACCTGACCAGCACCGAGTTCCGCCTGCTCTGCGTGCTCGCCGACCACCCGGGCCAGGTCCTCAGCCGAACCGCGCTGCTGGAGCACGTCTGGGAGCACGGCTACTTCGGTGACGAGCGGATCGTGGACGTCCATGTCAGGCGGCTGCGCAAGAAGCTCGAGCTGGACCCGGCAGCGCCTGAGACGCTGGTCACGGTGCGCGGCCTGGGGTACCGGCTGGACGTCAGGTGATCCGGCCGCGTGCCGACGTCGGTCTCCGCACGTCAGTGGTGGTCGCGTTCGCGGTCGGGGGACTCGTGCTCTCGACGGCGCTCGCACTGGGCACGTACTTCTCCGCGCGTCACTACCTCGTCGAGCAGCGGGAGCGCACGGCCCTGCGGCAGGCGTACACCGACGCGGCCCTCGTGCGTGACAACCTGCTCACCTCGGGTGCCCAGGTGAGTGAGGTGCTGGGCGCCATCGCACAACCGGTCGGCACGACCCTGATCGTGGAACGGGACGGGCAGCGCTACTCGTCCTCGCTGGACCCCGACGGGGAGGACGCGATCGGTCCGTTCCGCGAGGCGGTGCTCGACGGCTCGGTGGTGGTGGGCTGGAGCGACGCCACCACGCCGCACTCGGTGGTGGTGGGCGTCCCGCTTCCCGAGGTCGACGCGGTGTACTACGAGGTCGCCATCGCCGAGGAGCTCGACGCGACGCTGACGACGCTGCAGGTCGCGCTCGCCATCTGTGCTGCGCTGACGACCATCGGAGGCGCCCTTCTGGGCCGGGCAGCCAGTCGCCGGGTGCTGGCCCCCCTCGACCAGGTGACGACGGTGGCGGTGCGCGTCTCCGCCGGCGACCTCGACGCCCGGCTACCGCCGACGAGCGACCCGGACCTCGCGGCGCTGGTCGGCGCGTTCAACCACATGGTCGAGGCGCTGCGTGAGCGGATCGAGCACGACGCGCGGTTCGCCGCGGACGTCAGCCACGAGCTGCGCACCCCCGTGACGACGCTGACCACGAGCCTCAGCCTGCTCCAGTCCTCCCAGGGACTGCCGCCCGCATCGCGGGAGGCCGTGGACCTGATGGCAGCCGAGCTCGACAGGTTCACGCGGGCGCTGCGAGACCTGCTGCTGCTGGGACGGCTCGACGCGGCGGTCGCCGACGGCGACCCGGTGACGATCGAGATCGGCGACGCCGTGACCCAGGCCCTGCGCGCGTGCGGCAAGGAGCCCGGTCTCCTCGCCGAGGGTGAGGCCTCGCGGACCCCGGTCACGGTCGTCCGCCCCACCCTGGTCGGCGCACTGGTGAACCTCATCGCCAACGCCGACATGCACGGTGGCGGACTGACCGGCGTGCGAGTGGTCCGCCGCGGCCGGTTCGTCGACGTCCTCGTCGAGGACGAGGGTCCGGGCGTCGCGGAGGCCGACCGCGAGCGCGTCTTCGAGCGCTTCGCCCGCGCCGGGGGACGCAAGCCGGGCAGCGGGAGCGGGCTCGGCCTGAGCATCGTCGAGCGCGGCGTCCGCAACCAGGGAGGAAGCGTGTGGTGCACGTCTGGACGGGACGAGGGCGCCTGCTTCGTGGTGCGCCTGCCGGTCGCCGAGGAGGTCGTGGCATGACGAACCGGCGGAGGCGCGGATGGCGTCTCGCCGTGGCGGTGACGGTGGCCGGTGTCACCGTCTCCGGCTGCGGCCTGCCCAACGGCGGCGCGACCCGGGTGGACGACGAGGACGTGCCCTACCGGCTGCTGGCACCGACCCACCGGTCTGCGGAGTCCCCGTCTCCGAGGGGCAGCCCCCGTCCCTCGGGCGCCCTCGTCTTCTGGGTCGATGCCGACGACCGCCTGGTGCCGTCGGAGGCCTCGACCTCGTGCGACGAGCCGGCCGCCGCGCAGGTGGCGTACCTCCTGGACCTCCTGTCGTCCGGTCCGACGGGCGAAGTGCGGACCGAGGGGTGGTCCAGCGCCTGGGTCCCGCCAGCGGACCTGTCCCTCGACGCCATCGAGGGCTCCACCGCCGTCATCTCGGTGGACGCCACGACGCAGACCAGCGCCGACCGACTGCCACTGGCGATCGGGCAGGTCACCCTGTCCGTCACGACTTCCGCAGACGTGTCGGAGGTGCGCTTCACCGACGGCGAGCAAGAGCCACTCGCGGTTCCACTCCCGGGGGGTGCCTTCACCGACGCACCGGTCCGACGCACGGACTACGCGCGCCTGGCCGGCGGTGCCGATGGGGAGCGCAGTGAGAGCTGGCTCGGCTGCCCGTAGGCCGGGCGTGTCGGATGCCCGTCAGGTCACGGTGGTGTCGACCAGGAACCACTGCACCGACTCGGTCGCACGCAGCCGCGACCCCCACCCCTGGGCGGCGGCGTCGAAGACCACCGCAGCCGGACTCGTGTGAGGGGACCGGCGCCCGGGTCGACCGGCGACCGGCCCTGCTTGCGAGCACCCCCGGGAACGGACGTCGAGGATGATCCGATCTGGGTCGAGCCACCTCAGTCCGACCGCGACACGACGCGGGTCGCGCTCGAGCGCCACGCGCGTCGCGGCCTGGACGAGGACGACCAGGCGGTCGGCTGCCTGACCCGGCACGGCCCGGTCCCGGCACCAGGCCCGCACGAGGTCGCGGGCGGCCGTGGTCGCCGCGGGGTTCCCCGTGAGATGGAACCGGGTGGTCCCCGGAGCATCTACAGCGTTGTCCGCCACACCAGCCAGACCGGACACGGCGACTGCGCGCGGTTCGTCGCTCATACGGGCACGCGCCGCGGCAGAGAGTGAGCGGGACGTGGCGGGGTCGAGTCGCGAAGTGGCTGGAGGTCGCTCCCCGGTCCCCGGTCGGACGCGGGGCCGAGCACTCCGCTGCGCCACAACGGACCCAGCCCGCGGCGTGGCGGGTGAGTCACCACGACGCGCACCCCGCGCTCGAGGCAGGCGCGATGGAGCCACAGCAGCAGGCCCACCGCCTCCGAGGACAGCCGACGCGGTCGCCCCAGGTCGACGACGAGCGCCGACGGACCGTGCTCCAGCAGGTCGTGCACGCGAGCGCGGTGCTGGGCAGCGGCAGGGCCGTCGTACAGCCCTCGGAGCGCCAGGCTGGCGTCCCGCTGGACGGCGTCGTGGCTGACAGGTGGGGGAGGTGGTCCCGAGCGGTCCGACATGGTCCACCACGCTCCCCGCGGTGCGTGGCAGCGGCCGGTCCGTCGTGTTGCAGTCGTGTGACGGCGTTCGGACGACCTTCCGGCACCTCGGTCCCGAGCCTTGTCGGGGGCCGGCGGCCGTGACGTGATGGAGGTGGGCCCGCTGCACGTGCCGTGGGTCCGAAACCGTTCACCACACGCAGGAGGACCTGTGATCGTCATCTCCGAGGAAGCACTGTCCGTCATCGCCCGCGTCACGGACCACCCGAAGCTGGAATGCCGCTCGGGCGTGCGCATCGCGCCGCGGTCCGCGGCCGATGGGAAGCGCAGGCTGGAGGTGCACGCGGTCAACGGCCCTGGTGCCGGGGACCGCGTCCTGGAGCGCGATGGCGCCCGTCTCTACCTGAGTCCCGAGGCAGCGGACCGGGTCGCCGGGTGCGAGCTCGACGCGCGCACCGAGCCCGGGGACCGGGTGCAGTTCGTCCTGCGGCGTTGACGCTTCGCCCACGTCGCGGTCACACCAGCGCGAGGGTGGCCACCGTGACGCACAGGGTGGCGCACAGGGCGCCCCAGCAGGCGAGAGTGAGCAGCGGGACCCGTACGCCGGCCGACCGGCAGCGCTGGAGCCAGAGCAGGGTGGCCAGGGACGCCCACGGGGTGACCAGCTCGCCGGCGTTCACGCCGACGAGGGTCGCCACGAGGCGCCGTACGTCGTCCGCGGCCGCCGGCTCGACCAGCAGGTAGGCCGGCAGGTTGTTGACGACGTTGGCGCCCACCGCCGAGGCGGCGGAGAGGTGCAGCAGGTCGAGGGCGTCGGTGCCCGTGCCGACGGCGGGAGCGAGCCAGTCGAGCAGCCCCTCGGCCTGCGCGACGCGCAGCAGGCCCGCGACGAGGACGAAGGCGCCGGCCATCAGCCACGGCGGACGAACCTCCCGCAGCATCGCCGGGGCGCGCCAGAGGAGCACGACGAGCAGCAGCGCGGCGGAGCAGCCCGCGACGACGGCGGGTTCGAGGCCGAACGCGAACAGGGGGCCGATGGCCAGGCAGACGGCCGAGCCGATCACCAGAAGCACGCGGTCGTGCGGGTCGGCTGGCGGTTCCACGGCGTACGTCCCACGCAGCGCGCGTCGCTGGAGGACCGCGACGAGCAGGAGGGTCACGACGATCGCAGTCACGGCGGGCAGCGCCGCCGCGCGCACGTAGTCGCCGTGGTCGGCGCCGAGGTCCTCGAAGCGGTGGACCGCCAGCAGGTTGGTCAGGTTGGAGACCGGGAGCAGCAGCGACCCGGTGTTGGCGATCCAGAGGGTGGTGAGGGCGAACGGGAGCGGGGAGACGCCGGTCTGGCGCGCGATGGCGAGGCCGACGGGGGTGAGGAGGACCGCGGTGGTGTCGAGGCTCAGCACGACGGTGCACAGCACGGCGAGCGCGGCGAACGTCAGCCACAGCAGCGCGACGCGGTGCCGGGCGCGGTGCGCCAGGGCGTGCGCCGCCACGTCGAAGACTCCTGCGAGCTGGGCGACCTCCGCCGTCACCGTGATCGCGATCAGGAAGAACGCGACCGGGAGTACCTGCACCAGGACGGGGTGGAGGGCCTCGCTCACCGGATCACGGTGACGGCTTGCGGGCGACGCCGCCGCTCGGCCCGGGGAGTGGACCGAACTGCTGGTTGCACGTCCAGCCGGCGCACGTGACCAGCTCGAGGCGACGACGCTCGAGCGCCGTGCGGACCTCGGCGTAGGCAGGGTCGTCCACCACGTTGACCATCTCGTCGGGGTCCAGGAGCCGGTCGTAGAGGAACGCGTCGGTCCCGTCGTTGCCGTAGAGGTAGCGCTCGGTGCGCACCCCGCGGTGCGACCAGCCGTCGCCGAGGGTCCGACCGGTCTGGATCAGGGTGGTGTCGCGGAACGACTGGACCTCGCCGTGCAGCGTGGGGGCCAGGGACGTGCCGTCCACCTGCCAGGCAGGTGAGACCCCGGTCAGGGCGGCGAACGTGACCGGCAGGTCGACGAGGGTGGCGGGCAGGTCCGAGGTGCTGCCCGCCGCGACCCCCGGACCACGCACGAGCAGCGGCACCTGGAGCGCCTCGTCGGTCAGCACGTCCTTGCCGACGAACCGGTGCTCGCCGAGGGAGTAGCCGTTGTCGGACGTGAAGACGATGTAGGTGTCGTCGAGGACGCCTTGGTCCGCCAGGGTCGCGACGAGGGAGCCGACGGCCCGGTCGACGGCCTGGAGGGACTGGAGGCGCGCGGTGTTCTGGGCGGCCACATCGGCCCGCGACACCGGTGGGAGGTTGCGCAGGTAGCGGGGCTGGTCCGAGACGTCCGCCTCGCCGAACGCGGGGTCGTCGAAGGCGGCGGGGCGCTCGTCGAGGAAGCGTCGCTCGTCCTGCGGGGCCGCCGGGGGGAGCCCGCGTCCACCCTCCGCGCTGATCCGGTAGTGCGGTGCGAGGTGCCACGCGTACACGACGAACGGGTCACCCGCCTGCGCGAAGTCGCGGACGGAACGGTTGGTGTGGTCCTCGATGACCGAGGTGACGTAGCTGTCGGTGTAGTGGCGCGGCGAGCCCTCGCCGGTCATCGAGAAGTCCACGTAGTCGTAGACGCCGCGGGTCAGCGCGTCCCAGCGCGTCCAGCCGGCAGGGCGTACGTCGCGGGGGCCGTAGCCGTTGAGGAACTTGCCGACGAAGGCCGTGCGGTAGCCGCTGTCGCGGAACCAGGCGCTCGCCTCCTCGGTCGGGTCCAGCGCCCCGAAGCCGCCGTGCTCGCCCCGGTTGTGCTGCACGCCGTTGTTCTGTGCGTACTGGCCGGTCGCGAGCTGGGCGCGGGCCGGGCAGCACAGCGGGTGTGGGGAGATGGCGTCGGTGAACTCCATGCCCTGGTCGGCCAGCAGGCGTCGGGTGATCGGCATGTGGTCGAGGTCGTCGTCGCGCATGTCGTCGGTGAGCACGAAGACGAGGTTGGGGCGAGACGGTGCTGCGGCGGCGGTCGACGGCGCCTGCGTGCCCTGCACCATCCGGACCGAGCCGGCTGCACCGGTGCCGCTGGAGTCACCGGTGGTGCTGACCGTGGCGAGGGTGGCGACGAGTACGACGAGGAGGGCAGCCGTGATCGACTGTGCCCACGCTCGCATCGTGCCCCTCGCCGAGACCCTGAGGGTCCTGTCGTCCGCCCTGTGTGGGCGCAACAGTAGGGCGGGTCGGGCCCGCTCCCCAAAGCGACACGACGACTGGGGCAGAGATGGTCCCAACCGTTAGCCTGTGGACTCGCCGAGAACCGGCACGACCCGCACGAAGGAGCCTGCAGCACCCGCCATGGACGAGAGTCAAAGTCCCCGCACGACCGCACTGGGCACCGGGTGCGCGTCGTGACCCCCTTCCTGCTCCTGCTCGCCTCACTGGCCCTCGTGGCTGCCTGCGGCCTCTTCGTCGCCGCGGAGTTCTCCTTCGTCACCGTCGACCGCCCGAGCGTCGAGCGCGCCGCCGCTGACGGCGACGAGGGCGCCCGCGGCGTCCAGCTCGCACTCCGGTCGCTGTCGACCCAGCTCTCCGGGGCCCAGGTCGGCATCACCGTCACCAACCTGGCGATCGGCTTCCTCGCGGAGCCCGCGATCGCCGACCTCATCCGTGACCCGTTGGCCTCTGCGGGCGTCCCCGACGGTGCGGTCTCGCCGCTCGCGCTGGCGCTCGGATTGGTCCTCGGCACGGTCGTCACGATGATCTTCGGCGAGATGGTGCCCAAGAACATCGCCATCGCCCGACCGCTGGCGACAGCCCGGGCGACCCAGGGATTCATGCGCGGCTTCACCGCCATGACGGGCCGCCCGATCCGGGTCCTCAACGGCTCGGCCAACGCGATCGTGAGGCGTCTGGGCATCGAGCCGCAGGAGGAGCTCCGGTCGGCCCGCAGCAGCCAGGAGCTCGCCTCGCTCGTCCAGCGGTCGGCCGACCAGGGCACCCTGGACGCCGACACCGCCGAGCTCGTCGAGCGCTCGGTCGAGTTCGGCAGCCGCACGGCGGGCGAGATCATGACGCCCCGCGTGCGCACCACCACGGTGGAGGAGGGCGAGCGCGTCTCCACGATCATCGACCTGGCCCGCCAGACCGGGCACTCCCGCTTCCCGGTGCTCGACGCGGAGGACACCGTCGTCGGCACCGTCCACGTCAAGCACGCGGTCGCCGTGCCCGTGCACGAGCGCTCGACCACCCGGATCAAGCACGTGATGGTCAGGCCCGTCGTCGTGCCCGACAGCCTGCGGCTCGACCCGCTCCTCGCCCTGCTGCGCCAGGACGGGTTCCAGATGGCCGTGGTGCTCGACGAGTACGGCGGCCACGCCGGCATCGTGACGCTCGAGGACGTCGTGGAGGAGATCGTCGGCGACATCTCCGACGAGCACGACCGCCTCGGTGCCCGGATCCGGCAGCGTCGCGACGGCAGCTGGACCCTGTCCGGCCTCCTGCGCCCCGACGAGGTCGAGGACGTCACGGAGGTCGAGCTGCCCGATCACGACGACTACGACACGGTGGCAGGACTGGTGATGCGCGAGCTGGGCAAGATCCCC
Source organism: Nocardioides eburneiflavus (assembly GCF_004785795.1). Classification (NCBI taxonomy): domain Bacteria; kingdom Bacillati; phylum Actinomycetota; class Actinomycetes; order Propionibacteriales; family Nocardioidaceae; genus Nocardioides; species Nocardioides eburneiflavus. The sequence goes on along the minus strand of NZ_SRRO01000001.1, from coordinate 3,940,020 downwards.
GCGCCCGGTGATCGCATCGAGCTGCCGGTGCCCGACCGGACGGACCCCCACACGCCGCGCGAGCGCCTCGTGACGCTGACCGTCCAGCGGATGGACGGCCTGCGCATCGACCGGCTCGACCTGCACGTCGTCGCCGGGGGCGTGTCCGGGACCGAGGAGGACGACGATGAACGGTGATCTGTTCGGGGTGGGCCTGGCCGTCGTGCTGCTCGCCTTCAACGCCTTCTTCGTCGGCGCCGAGTTCGCGCTGCTGGCGGCCCGGCGCAGCCAGATCGAGCCGCGCGCCCAGGAGGGCTCGCGTGCGGCGCGCACGACGCTGCGCGCCATGGAGAACGTCTCGCTCGTGATGGCGGGAGCGCAGCTCGGCATCACGGTGTGCTCGCTGGGCCTCGGCGCCATCGGCGAGCCCGCCGTGGCACACCTGCTCGAGCCGGTGCTCCACGCCGCCCGCCTGCCGGACGACCTGCTGCACCCGGTCTCGTTCGTGGTGGCGATGTCGGTCGTGGTCTACCTCCACGTCGTCCTCGGTGAGATGGTCCCCAAGAACATCGCCCTCGCGGGCGCCGACCGGGTCGCCCTGGTGCTGAGCCCCCCGATGATGCTCATCGTCACCGTGCTCCGGCCGGTGATCGGCGGCATGAACATGATCGCCAACGGCGTGCTCCGGCTGCTGCGCATCGAGCCCAAGGACGAGGTGCACTCCAGCTTCACCCGCGAGGAGGTCGCCGCGCTCGTCGAGGAGTCCCGCGGGGAGGGCCTGATCGAGGCCGACGAGTACGACCGGCTCGCCGGCGCGCTCGGCTTCACCGAGAAGTCGGTGTCGTCGATCCTGATGACCCCGGAGACCCTCGCCACCGTCGCACCCGGCTCGACCGTCGCAGACGTCGAGGCCGTGTGCGCAGCGACCGGCTTCAGCCGGTTCCCGGTGGCCGGCTCCGACGGCTCGCTCCTGGGCTACCTCCACATCAAGGACGCCCTCGAGTCCGACGACGACAAGCGCTCGCGGATCATCGAGGACAAGTGGATCCGACCGTTCGCGTCGGTCCACCCCAAGGACCTCCTGCACGACGCGCTGGAGAGCCTCCAGGTCAAGGGCGCCCACATGGCCCGCGTGGTGGAGCGGGACGGGTCGGTCATCGGCCTGGTCACCCTCGAGGACGTCCTCGAGGAGCTCGTCGGCGAGATCCGCGACGCCGCGCACCACGACGTGTCCGGCGCCGACGCGCACTGAGCGCTGGATAGGGTCTGAGCGTGTCCGAGGAAGCGACGGAGGCGTCCCGCGTCTGGACCGTGCCCAACATCATCAGTGTGGTGCGGCTGGCCGGCGTGCCCGTTTTCCTCTGGCTGGTGCTCGGGCCCGAGGCGGACGCGATCGCCCTCGTCGTGCTGATGGTCGCCGGGTTCACCGACTTCCTCGACGGCTGGCTCGCCCGGCGCCTCGACCAGTACTCCAGGCTGGGCGAGATCCTCGACCCGGTGGCCGACCGGCTCTACATCCTCGCCGTGGTCATCGGGCTCTTCCTGCGCGACATCATCCCGTGGTGGGTCGCGCTCGCGCTCCCTCTGCGCGACCTCTTCCTCTGGGGCCTCGTGCCGATCCTGCGCACCCGCGGCTTCTCCGCGCTGCCGGTCCACTTCCTCGGCAAGGCCGCCACGTTCAACCTCCTCTACGCCTTCCCGCTGCTGCTGCTGGGGGAGGGCGAGGGCGTCGTGGCCACGCTTGCACGCAACTTCGGCTGGGCCTTCGCCTGGTGGGGGATCGGGCTGTACTGGTGGGCGGGCGTCCTCTACGCCTGGCAGGTGCGCACCCTGCTGCGGGAGACCCCGCGGCACACGTCGACGGCGAGCGACCATGGTTGAGGGTCAGGGCAGCACGCAGGCGCCGGAGCGTCCGCTCCCCCCTCACGTCACCACCCCGCTGCTGACCCTCATCACCGCGCGGTCCATGGACGAGGACTACGCCCACGTCGCGCAGAAGCGCGCGGCGGCAGGGGACGTACGCCCCCGGACCTCACGCCCGCACTGGACCAGCGTGCTGGCCATCGCCGTGCTGGGGGTCCTGGCGGCCGTGGTCGCCGCCCAGACCGATCGGCAGGCTCCCGTCGACGAGCTCAGCCGCGCCGCGCTGATCGAGCAGATCGACAGCCGCAGCGCCGAGCTGCGGTCGCTCCAGGCGCAGGTGGGGGACCTCACCCGCTCCAACGCGGCGCTCGCGAGCCGCAACACCACGATCCAGGGCCAGCTCGACGACATCGGGACCCGGGTGCAGCGAGCCGAGCTGAACACGGGCCACGCCGTGGTGCGCGGTCCGGGCGTGCGCATCACCGTGGACAACGCGCCGGACGCCGGGGTCGACAACGAGGTCCTCGACGAGGACCTCGCGACGCTCGTCGACGGGTTGTGGGAGGCCGGAGCGGAGGCGATCGCGGTCAACGACCAACGGCTCAACGTGCTGGGCGGGATCCGCAACACCAACCGCGCGATCCACGTCAACGGCCGGCCGGTGCTCGCGCCCTACGTCGTGTCCGCGATCGGCGACCCGCGCACCCTCCAGGCCCGGCTGCTCGAGACCAGCCAGGGGCAGCAGTGGTTCGGCCTGGTCAACGGCTACGGCTTCCTCTACGAGGCGGAGAATGTCGACGACATCCGCCTGCCGGCTGCGCCCGAGCGCGCCCTTCGTGATGTGATCGAGCTCAACGCCGATCCCGACGGCGGACCGGACGGAGAGGGGAGCACGCCGTGATCGCCGCCCTTGGCCTGCTCCTGGGCATCATCGCCGGCCTGGTGTTCGCACCCGACGTGCCCCTCAGCCTGCAGAACTACCTGCCCATCGCGGTCGTCGCCGCCCTCGACGCCGTGTTCGGCGGCCTGCGCGCCTACCTCGACGGGATCTTCGACGACAAGGTCTTCGTGGTCTCGTTCGTCAGCAACGTCGTCGTCGCCGCGGCGATCGTCTACCTCGGCGACCAGCTCGGTGTCGGCTCGCAGCTGACCACCGGCGTCATCGTCGTGCTGGGCATCCGGATCTTCTCCAACGTCGCAGCGATCCGCAGGCACGTGTTCCATGCCTGAGCCCACACCCGAGCACCAGGCCAGCTCCGCGTCCGACGAGCCCGGCCGCACGGCCGACCCCGACGTGACCGCGGGGAGGACGCGGCCCTCGCTCGTGCCCTCGCGCCGCCAGGCGGTCGTCGCGGTGCTGCTGGCCGTCCTCGGCTTCGCCTTCGTCGTCCAGGTGCGCGACACCAATGCCAACGACACCTACGCCGGACTGCGCGAGGGCGAGCTGATCGAGGTGCTCGACGGTCTCACCGGCACCGCGGAGCGGGCCCGGCGCGAGGTCGACCGCCTCGAGAGCCGCCGCGACGAGCTGCGCGACGAGAGCCAGGCCCGCGCGGCGGCGCTCGACGAGGCGGAGCAGCGGGTGCGTACGCTCAACATCATCGCCGGCCTGGTGCCGGTCACGGGGCCCGGGCTGCGGGTGACCATCACCGAGAGCACCGGGCGCGTCGCGGTCGGCTCGTTGCTCGACACGGTCCAGGAGCTCCGCACCGCAGGGGCCGAGGCGATGGAGTTCAACGACTCCATCAGGCTCGGCGCGGACAGCTCCTTCGAGAACGCCGTCGGCGGCATCGAGCTGGACGACCAGCTGCTGGAGCCGCCGTACGTCCTCGACGTGATCGGCGACCCCCACATCCTCCGCACCGCCCTCAGCTTCTCGACCGGGCCGATCGAGACGCTCGAGGGCCTCGACGGAGCCACGGTGGCCGTCGAGGAGCTCGAGTCCGTCGAGATCACGAGCGTGCGCGAGGCCGCCCGACCTGAGTATGCGGAGCTCGGCACCGGCCAGTAGCCTGCCGGGCACCAGCCAGATCCCCCCGGTCCGCCTGAACCGTCCGACACATCCAAGGAGCGCACGTGTATCCGGAGAACCTCAAGTACACCAGCGAGCACGAGTGGGTCCGTACGCCCGGCGACACCGACGGCTCGGTGCGGGTCGGGATCACCGACTTCGCGCAGGACGCGCTCGGCGACATCGTCTACGTCTCGCTCCCGCAGGTCGGCGACCAGGTGACGGCGGGGGAGACGTGCGGCGAGCTGGAGTCGACCAAGTCGGTCAGCGACATCTACGCACCGGTGACGGGCGAGGTCGTGGCGACCAACCAGGCCCTCGACTCGACGCCCGAGCTCGTCAACAGCGACCCCTACGAGGCCGGCTGGCTGTTCGAGGTGAGCGTGTCCGACACCGAGCAGGTCGACGGCCTGATGGACGCCGCCGCCTACCAGGCCGGCCTGGACGGCTGAGCCGCACCCGATCCCAGCCCGATCCCAGCCGATCCCAGCCCGGATCGCCCGTCGTGCCCATGGCGGGACTGGTAGGTTCGGGACAACCGTCAACCTCAACCCTCGCCTGAGGGTTCAGCGTCGATCCGCCGAGGAGCCACCCATGCCGTTCTGCACCGCCTGTGGCAAGCAGAACCCTGACGATGCCCGCTTCTGTGCCCAGTGCGGCACCAGGCTGCTCGGCGGGGAGGACACGGGTGCGAGCCCGGTCGAGCCGAGCCAGGTCGAGAGCACCGCGACCATCACGTTCGCCTCTCCCGACCAGCGCGAGTCCTCCGACAGGCAGCTGAGCCCCGTCGACGCCGCGGCGGTCGACGCCCTCCCGGCGGGTCACGCCCTGCTGGTCGTGCAGCGTGGCCCGAGCGCCGGCAGCCGGTTCCTCCTCGACACCGAGGTCGTCGGCGCCGGACGGCACCCGGACAGCGAGATCTTCCTCGACGACGTGACCGTCTCGCGTCGGCACGCGGAGTTCCGCCGCTCCGGCAACGGCTACAGCGTCAGCGATGTCGGCAGCCTCAACGGCACCTACGTCAACCGTGACCGGATCGACTCCGTCGAGCTCAACGACGGGGACGAGGTACAGATCGGCAAGTACCGCCTCGTCTTCTTCTCCTCCCACCCGGACCACTGATCCGTGAGTGCCTCGACCTCTCCGGGCTCGAGTCGCGGCGCCCGCTACAACATCGGGCAGGTCCTCGACCAGCTCCGCCCCGACTTCCCGGGCGTGACGATCCCCAAGATCCGGTTCCTCGAGGAACAGGGCCTGGTCAAGCCCGAGCGCACCGCAGCGGGCTACCGAAAGTTCTCCGGCAACGACGTCGAGCGGTTGCGCTACATCCTGCTGATGCAGCGCGACCACTACCTGCCGCTCAAGGTGATCGGTGACCACCTCGACGCCATCGACCGCGGCCTGGAGCCGCCCGCCATCGAGTCGGTCGTGCCGACCGTGCCCAAGGTGGCGCTGAGCTCCGACGGCCTGCCGAGTCCCGAGTCGTTCCGACGGTCCAGCGACCTGCGCCTCTCCCGGCGAGAGCTGATCAAGGTGGCCGACATCTCCGAGGAGCTGCTCGACCAGCTCGAGCAGTACGGGTTGGTGGCCGCACGGACCGGCACGAACCACTTCGACAGCGACGCCCTGGTCGTCGCGCAGACCGCCCGCGAGCTCGCCGACTTCGGCTTCGAGCCACGCCACCTGCGCGCCTTCAAGACCGCGGCGGACCGTGAGGTCGGCCTGGTGCAGCAGGTCGTGGCACCCCTCGCGCGCGGTCGCGACGCCGCGGCGCGTGGTCGGGCCGAGGACGCGACCTCCGAGATCGCGGCCCTGTCGGTGCGCCTGCACGCCACGCTCGTCAAGGTCGGCCTCGACCGCGGAATCTGAGCACTCGGAGACAGGCGCTCCTCGCCTCACCACACGTGAGTAGGGTGGTGGCATGCGCGAAATGGACGTCGTCGGAGTCCGCGTCGAGATGCCCTCCAACCAGCCGATCGTGCTCCTGCGCGAGGTGACGGGGGAGCGCTACCTGCCGATCTGGATCGGGGCGGTGGAGGCCACGGCGATCGCGTTCGCCCAGCAGGGCGTCACGCCGCCGCGTCCGCTGACGCACGACCTGCTGCGCGACGTCCTCGAGGCCACCGGCCAGCGGCTCGACGAGGTGCGCATCGTCGACATGCAGGACCGGGTGTTCTTCGCCCGGCTCGTCTTCGACGGCGGCGCCGAGGTCGACGCCCGGCCATCGGACTCGATCGCCCTCGCGCTGCGCACCGGGAGCCGGATCGTGTGCTCGGAGGCGGTGCTCGAGGAGGCCGGCCTCGCGGTCCCTGCCGAGCAGGAGGACGAGGTGGAGCGGTTCCGCGAGTTCCTCGACCACGTCTCGCCTGACGACTTCGAGGCACACTGAGCCGGCCCACCAGAAACACTGACCCTCACCCTGAGGTTGAGGGTTGCGACACGCCGGGTCGTGGATGGACAACCCGCACCGTCGCCGCTTACCTTGAACTGTCTCTGTTGTAACTCCACCGCTGTGGTTGTCGGTCCTCCGGCCGCCGGGCGGGTCCTTCCCCCAGGAGTTACCGCTCAGCGGAGGATCTGACCTGGAGGGTCGCAGTGACTGGCAACGAGAACGAACACGGCGCAGACGCCGCCCGCGTGAAGGCTGCGGCCGACGCCGCCGACCTCGCCGAGGAGCAGGGGCTGCTCTTCGACGACGACGTCTCCCCGCTGCCGAGCGACACCGGCTACCGCGGACCGACGGCGTGCAACGCCGCAGGCATCACCTACCGCCAGCTCGACTACTGGGCCCGTACGGGCTTGGTCGAGCCCAGCGTGCGAGGCGCGGCCGGCTCGGGGTCGCAGCGGCTCTACTCGTTCCGCGACATCCTCATCCTCAAGGTCGTCAAGCGGCTGCTCGACGCCGGGATCTCGCTGCAGCAGATCCGCACCGCGACCGCCCACCTCCGCGAGCGCGGCACCGACGACCTGACCCGAGTCACGCTCATGAGCGACGGCGCCTCGGTCTACGAGTGCACCAGCAACGACGAGGTCATCGACCTGCTCCAGGGCGGCCAGGGCGTCTTCGGCATCGCCATCGGCGGCGTCTGGCGCGAGATCGAGGGCACCCTCGCCGAGCTGCCGTCGGAGCGTACGGCCGAGGAGCCCGCCGCCACCCTCCCGGGTGACGAGCTGGCCGCCCGCCGCGCGGCCCGCCAGACCGGCTGAGCCCGGCTCATCCACGACCCTCCGACGACGCCGCCCGGTCACCCGGGCGGCGTCGTCCATTTCCGGCCGGCGTCGGCACGCCGCGCCCATTTCCCCCACCTTCGGCATGGTCGTGCACAGGGCGGAGGCTAGACTCGTCGACGCCGACATCCCGTGCGGGAGAGTCACGGCAACCGGTCCCACGGCCGGGGGCCGTGCGCCGAAGGGGCAATTCCTCCCCGGAACCTCTCAGGCACCCGGACCGCACGGGTTGGCACTCTGGAGGTCACCGGACCGACAGAGGGGGAGGTCACGCCACGCGACCTCAGGGAGCCCCCGTGCCGGACGCCAGCCCGACCCCCTCCACCTCGACCGACACCGCCAGCACCAGCCCCACCGGGACCGGGCTGGGCGAGTTCGTCGCCCGCCACATCGGCCCCGACGACGCCGCGGTCGCGCACATGCTGGCGGAGCTCGGCCACGACTCGCTCGAGTCCCTGATGAGCGCGGCGGTGCCGGGCGGGATCCGTACGCCCGCCGGGCTCGACCTGCCCGACCCCCTGGACGAAGAGGCCACCGCACGCGCGCTGCGCACGCTGGCCTCGCAGAACCGGCCCGCCGAGGCGATGATCGGCCTCGGCTACCACGCCACGATCACCCCGCCGGTGATCCGCCGCAACGTGCTCGAGGACCCCTCCTGGTACACCGCCTACACGCCCTACCAGCCGGAGATCTCCCAGGGCCGTCTCGAGGCACTGCTCAACTTCCAGACCGTCGTCGCCGACCTCACCGGCCTGCCGACCGCCAACGCGTCCCTCCTCGACGAGGGGACCGCTGCCGCCGAGGCGATGACCCTCGTACGCCGGGCCCAGCGCAATGCGACGGGACCGTTCGTCGTCGACGCCGACGCCCTTCCACAGACCATCGACGTGATCCGCACCCGCGCCGAGGGGATGGGCATCGAGGTGGTCGTGGCCGACCTGCGCGACGGCCTGCCCGACGGCGAGCTGTGCGGCGTCCTCGTCCAGTACCCCGGAGCCTCGGGATCCGTGCTCGACCCGCGACCAGTCATCGACGCCGTCCACGAGCGCGGCGGCCTCGCCGTCGTCGCCGCCGACATCCTGTCCCTCGCCGTGCTCGAGGCACCGGGCGCCTCCGGCGCCGACGTGGTGGTCGGGTCCTCCCAGCGCTTCGGCGTGCCCTTGTTCTACGGCGGCCCGCACGCCGGCTTCATGTCGGTGGCCGCGGGCCTCGAGCGGCACCTGCCCGGCCGGCTGGTGGGGGTGTCGGTCGACGCCGAGGGTCGCCCGGCCTACCGCCTCGCCCTGCAGACGCGCGAGCAGCACATCCGCCGCGACAAGGCGACCTCCAACATCTGCACCGCGCAGGTGCTGCTGGCGGTCGTGGCGTCGATGTACGCCGTCTACCACGGCCCCGAGGGCCTGCGCCGGATCGCGCGGCGCACCCACGACCACGCCAACCGCATCGCGGCGTCGCTGCGGGCCGGGGGAGTGCAGGTCGTCAACGACACCTGGTTCGACACCCTGACCGTCGCCGTCCCCGGACGCGCGGGCGAGGTGGTGACTGCGGCACGCCAGGTCGGCCTGCACCTGCGCCTGATCGACGAGGACCACGTCGGGCTCTCCACGTCGGAGCGCACCAGCCCGTCCACCGTCGCCGCGGTCCTGAAGGCCTTCGGGGTGGCCCCGAGCGGCGACGCGACGTCCGGGCTGCCCGAGGCGCTGCACCGCACCACCGACTTCCTCACCCACGAGGTCTTCAACTCGCACCGCAGCGAGACCCAGATGCTGCGCTACCTGCACCGGTTGTCCTCGCGCGACTACGCGCTCGACCGCGGGATGATCCCCCTCGGCTCGTGCACGATGAAGCTCAACGCGACGACCGAGATGGAGCCGATCAGCCTGCCCGGCTTCGCCGACCTGCACCCGTTCGCACCCGCCCAGGACGCCACCGGTTATCGGGAGCTCGTCGACGACGTCGAAACGTGGCTGGCCGAGGTCACCGGCTACGACAAGGTCTCGGTGCAGCCCAACGCCGGCTCGCAGGGCGAGCTGGCCGGACTGCTCGCGATCCGCGGCTACCACGCCGCCAACCGGGCTGCCGACGGCTCCGGGCCGGTCCGTGACATCTGCCTGATCCCGTCCTCGGCCCACGGCACCAACGCGGCCTCGGCCGTGATGGCCGGCATGAAGGTGGTCGTGGTCAAGGCCGCCGACGACGGGTCGGTCGACCTCGACGACCTGCGTGCCAAGTGCGACCAGCACGCCGACACCCTGGCCGCGATCATGGTGACGTACCCCTCGACCCACGGGGCCTACGAGGACACCATCACCGACCTCTGCAAGATCGTCCACGACCACGGTGGCCAGGTCTACGTCGACGGCGCCAACCTCAACGCGCTGCTGGGCTACGCCAAGCCGGGCGAGTTCGGGGGCGACGTCTCGCACCTCAACCTGCACAAGACCTTCTGCATCCCCCACGGCGGCGGCGGTCCCGGTGTCGGTCCCGTGGCCGTACGCGCGCACCTCGAGCCGTACCTCCCGTCCCACGGCTGGCACCCCGAGGCGGACAAGCGCGAGGGCATCGGCCCGATCAGCGCGGCGCCCTACGGCTCCGCGGGCATCCTGCCGATCACGTGGGCCTACATCCGGATGATGGGCGCCGAGGGCCTGACCCGCGCGACGGCTGTGGCGGTGCTGTCGGCCAACTACATCGCGCACCGGCTCGGCGACCACTTCCCGGTCCTCTACCGCGGTCGCGGCGACCTGGTCGCCCACGAGTGCATCCTCGACCTGCGGGGCATCACCAAGGCCAGCGGCGTCACGGTTGACGACGTCGCCAAGCGCCTGGTCGACCACGGCTTCCACGCCCCGACCATGTCGTTCCCGGTCGCGGGGACGCTGATGGTCGAGCCGACCGAGTCCGAGGACCTCGCCGAGATCGACCGGTTCTGCGACGCGATGATCGCCATCCGCGAGGAGATCGCCCGGGTCGAGGCGGGGGAGTGGACCCCGGAGGACTCCCCGCTGCGCCACGCGCCCCACACCGCCCGCGCGCTCGTCGGCGAGTGGGACCGTCCCTACTCCCGCGAGGTCGGAGTCTTCCCGCGCGGCATCGACCCCGACAAGTACTGGCCGCCCGTGGCGCGGATCGACCAGGCGTACGGCGACCGCAACCTGGTCTGCGCGTGCCCGCCGCCCGAGGCGTTCGAGCAGGACTGAACCGGCGCCGCCACACTCGGGGTTGCTCTAGGGTCGCTGCCGTGAGCGAGCGAGCACGCGTGTGAGTGACCAGCGGCAGCGGCTGCTCGACGTCGCCCAGGCCGAGGGCCGGCTGACGTCCGTGGTCGGCGCCGTCTTCGACCGCTACGGCGCGGTGTGGGCCGGGGGCGCGGGGCAGGCCCCGGGCCTCGACGGCCAGTACCGGATCGGGTCGATCACCAAGACCATGACGGCCGTGCTGGTGATGCAGGCGCGCGACGCCGGGCTGCTCGACCTCGACGACCCGCTGTCCGCCCACCTCGGTGACGTCGGCTACGGCGAGGTGACCGTCCGCGACGCCCTGGCGCACTCCTCAGGCATGCAGAGCGAGCCCCGGGGGCCGTGGTGGGAGCGCACCCGCGGCGGCGACTTCGCGGCCCTGGCGCGCGCCAACGACGGCAGCGGGCGGGTGGCCGGGGCAGGGGAGTGGTTCCACTACTCGAACCTCGGCTACGGACTGCTCGGCGAGGTGGTCGCCCGCCGCCTCGGAGCACCGTGGCGGCACCTCGTCGCGGAGCGCCTGCTGCAGCCGCTCGGCATGCGGGCCACGTCCTACCTGCCCCGCCCCGGCGCGCAGCCCGGGTGGAGCGTCGACCACTTCACGGGGATCCGGGTCCACGAGCCGCTGACGGACACCGGTGCGATGGCGCCCGCGGGTCAGCTCTGGTCGACGCTCGCCGACCTCGTCACGTGGGGACAGGTCCTCGGCGGGGCGCGGGCCGACGTGCTGTCGGCGGACTCGCTGGAGGAGATGCAGCGGCCGGTCATGCCCGACTACGGCCTCGGACTGATGCTCGGGATGCACTCCGGCGGCCGGCTGGTCGGCCACAACGGCTCGATGCCCGGCTTCCTCGCCGCGCTGCACGTCGACCCGGGCAGCGGGATCGGCGCTGCGGTGCTCAGCAACGCCACCACCGGGATCAACCCGCGCGACCTTGCCGTGTCCCTGATCGAGGGCGACCCCGACGCCGACGACGCCCGGCCGGCACCCTGGCGGCCCACCGTCGTGCTGCCGCCCGAGGCGTACGGAGTGCCGGGCCTGTGGTTCTGGGGCAACACCGCCTTCGACGTCCGGTGGCACAACGAGGGCCTCGAGCTGCGCGCCATGGCGCGGGGCAACGTGGTGACCGACCGATTCGAGATCGGCGACGGCGGCCTGGTCGGCACGCTCGGCTACCACCGCGGCGAGCGGCTCGACGTCGTACGCCGCCCCGACGGGTCGGTGCACCACCTCGAGTGCGCGACCTTCGTCTACACGCGCCCGCCGTACGACCCGGACGTCGACATCCCCGGCGGACACCCCCGCTGACCGCTAGGGTTGCCGCCGTCGGCCCGACGGGAGGGCGCCGACGTCGTGCGGGCGGACCCGCCCCGCACCTTGACCCCGAGGGATGGGAATCGGCATGGGACTCTTCCAGGCAGTCAGCGGAGCCGTCGGCGGGACGCTCGCTGACCAGTGGCTCGACTTCTTCGGTGTGCCGGAGGGGCTCCCCGCCACGGCCGCGCTGTTCCCGGCGGTCCGCAAGGGCGAGAACGCCGGGCGTGGCTCCAACGACGGCGCCTCGGACGGCGTGATCACCAACGGCTCCAAGATCGTGGTGCCGGAGGGGTACGGACTCGTCCTGATCGAGGACGGCGCGTTCACCGGGTTCGCCGCCCAGCCCGGCGGCTACGTCTGGGACTCCGACGAGGCGGCGTCGCAGTCGGTGTTCTCCGGCGGAGGGCTCGTCGACTCGATCATCAAGCAGAGCTGGGAGCGCTTCAAGTTCGGCGGCCGACCGGGCTCGCAGCAGACCGCGGTCTTCGTCGCGCTCAAGGAGCTGCCCAACAACAAGTTCGGCACCCAGTCGGAGATCTACTGGGACGACGCGTTCCTCAACACGCAGGTCGGCGCGATCACCCGCGGCACCTACACCCTCAAGATCACCGACCCGCTCACCTTCATCCGCAACTTCGTGTCCGCGAGCGTGATCGACGGCAAGGGGATCTTCGACTTCACCGACCTCGACAACCCGGCCGGCGAGCAGCTGTTCAACGAGGTCGTCGGGTCGCTTGCCCCCGCCTTCTCGATGTACACCAACGATCCTGCCAAGGGGAACCGGATCAGCCGGCTCCAGCAGGACTCCGTGGGGTTCGCCCAGTCGCTGTCGGCGGCGGTGGAGGAGAACTACCGCTGGCGCACCGACCGCGGGCTCGAGATCGCCAAGACGGCCATCATCTCGATCGAGTACGACGAGAACACCCGCGAGCTGCTGAGGAACGTCCAGCGCGCCGACGCCCTCTCCGGGTCCCGCGGCAACTCCAACCTCCAGGCCTCCGTGGCCGCCGGCATCGAGGCGGCCGGCGAGAACGCCGGTCCCGGTGGGCTGGTCGGGATGGGCATGGCCACGGGCGGGATGGGACTCGGCGGGCTCCAGCAGCCGACCCAGCAGCCCGCCGCCGCACCTGCCCCGCAGCCGGCCGCGGCACCTGCCCCGCCGGCCGCGGCCGCGCCTGCCGCCGAGGACCCCGTCGTGGTGCTCAAGCGCGCCAAGGAGATGCTCGACGCCGGCCTGATCACCCAGGAGGACTACGACGCGGCGAAGGCCAAGGCGCTTGGCCTCTGAGGGCGCCGGACCTCTGAGAGGACGTCTGGGATGACGCAGGACGCCACACCACCCGGCGAGGCCCGCGCGCCGCGCGAGTCGCCGTTCGACGGTCCGCCGCTCTCGCTGGAGGAGGAGCTCGCCGCCGCGCGCGCCGATCCGGAGCCCGGCCCCGACATCGACACGGTCAACGAGTCCCTCGCCGACGGCCTCAACCGGTGCCCGAAGTGCGGCTCGACCGACGTCCGGCTGCGCGGGTCGACCGAGATGCTCGTGTGCCTGTTCTGCCGCCACCAGTGGCAGGAGGCGCGCGTCGAGGAGGAGTTCGGGCTCGGCGTGGGGATCGACGACCTCGAGGGGACCGTCGTGGCCGGCGGCGCCGAGGAGATCTCCGGCGACGACGACGTGATCACGATGACGTGCGGTGGGTGCGGGGCCGACGTCGTGGTCGACACCGCGCACGCGATGAACGCGCGGTGCCACTGGTGCCGACACACGCTCAACGTCAACCAGCGCACGCCCAACGGCGCGGTGCCCGACGCGGTGCTGCCGTTCCGGCTGACCCGGGACGAGGCGGTGGAGAAGATCCGCGCGTTCGCCTCCAAGCGGCGCCTCTTCGCGCACCCGCGGTTCAAGAAGGAGTTCGTCCCGGAGAACGTGCTCGGTGTCTACCTGCCCTACCTCGTCATCGACGCCCGCGCGGAGGCGGCGTACGTCGGGCAGGGCGAGGTGCAGACGCGGCGCTGGACCGAGAAGCAGGGCGACAACACGGTCACCTACTACGCCGCCGACGTCTACCGCGTCGACCGCTCGGTCGCGTTCACCGTCGACGACCTGACCGTCGAGGGTGCCGCGGACCGGGCGGACTTCGGCGCCGGCACGACCAACAACATCGTGAACACGATCCTGCCCTTCGACACGAAGAACGCCGTGAAGTGGAACTCCAGCTACCTCGTCGGGTTCACCAGCGAGAAGCGGGACCTCGACGTCGCCGACCTGCAGCCCGTCCTGGAGGACCAGCTGCTCTCCATCGGTCGCTCCCAGGTCCACGACACGCTGGCCGAGTTCGACCGCGGGGTGCGCTGGGAGGCCGAGAAGGTGGACGTCAGGGGCTCGCGATGGGTCTCGATGTACCTGCCGGTGTGGCTCTACTCCTACTACCAGGAGAACACCCGCATGCTGCACTACATCGCGGTGAACGCCCGCACCGGCGAGACGATGGGCAGCGTTCCCGTCTCGCAACCGAGGCTCATCGCCGCGGCACTGACCGTCGGCACGGTGCTCGAGGGCATCGCCGGGTGGATCCTGGTGGCGACGGCATGATCGGCGAGATCCTCTGGGCCACGTCAGGTGACGAAGCGCCGCTGTGGCTCCTGGCCGCCGGCCCGGCCGGCGCGGTGGCGACGTACTGGTCGCTCTACCGCTACTACCGCAACACCGACAAGTCCCACGCCTACGAGCGCGACACCCTGATCTCGGCGCAACCCGTTCAGGGGCATCGCGAGAAGGTGCGCCACATCTCCAGGACCCGCGACTCCGACATCGACGGCGACAACAGCAGCAACCACCGCGAGCGCGTCCAGCGGCTCGAGTGAGGCCCGCTCACGCCACCGGTCGGGCTCCGGTCACACGCCCTGCGACACGCTCGACATGTTGAAGTCCGGGACCCGGAGGGCCGGCGTCGCCGTCCGGGAGAAGTAGTCGTCGCCCCACTCGCGGCTGAAGCTCGGCACCGTGTCGGTCGCGGCCGTGAAGCGGTTGAGCAGGTCGATCGGGCTCTCGTTCCAGCGGAAGTTGTTGGCAGCGCCGACGATCTCGCCGTCCTCGACGACGTAGACGCCGTCGCGGGTGAGCCCGGTGAGGAGCATGGACTGCGGGTCGACCTCGCGGATGTACCACAGGCAGGTCAGCAGCAGGCCGCGCTGCGTCCCCGCCACCAGGTCGTCGACCGTGCCGGCGCCGTCGCCGATCTCGAGGACGAGGTTGTCGATCATCGGGGTCACCGGCTGTCCGGTCATGCCGGCCGAGTGCCGGGTCTGGATGAGGCCGGTGAGGAGGCCGTCGCGGATCCAGTCCGTGCGCTCGAGGGGGAGGCCGTTGTCGAAGACCGAGTCGGTGTTGTCGGAGGCCCCGGTGACCACGAACGGCGCACACTCGAGGCCCGCGTAGGCGGGGTCGGAGAACAGGCTCACCCCGGGCGCGGCGACCTTGTCGCCGATCCGGGTCCCGCCGCCGCGCCGGCTGTAGACGGACTCGCCCTCGTGCGCGACGCGGGCGCCGGCGCCCCAGTAGGCGTCGATCATCAGGTCGGCGACCGACGAGGGCGGCAGGATCGTGTCGTAGCGCCCCGCAGGCAGCTCGACCCGCCGCTCGGCCCAGCCCAGTCGCTGCTTGACGGTCGCGGCCATCGCTGCCGCGTCCACGTCACGGAAGTCCCGCGTCGCACCGCCCGTCCAGGCACTGCGGGTGAGCGCGTCGTCCTTGCCGGTGCAGGCGTAGTGGCCGGTGGGCTGGACGTGACGCAACCGCAGCCCGCGACTGGAGCCGAGGTAGGTCGTGGTGACGTCGTGGTTGACGAAGCCGTAGAGCAGGCGGCGCTCCGCGGTGGCCTCCACGAACGCCTCACCGAGGGCCGGTGCGAAGGCGTCGTAGACGCCGATGTCGGTGGTCTCGGGCTCGAGGTCCCAGTCGGGAGAGGCGACGTCGCCGACGAGCTCGGCGGCGTCCTCGGCGGGCGAGCCGGCGCGGGCAGCGGCGTCAGCGGCCTCGACGATCGCGGTCACCTGCTCGGTCGTGGAGGCGCTGCCGGACACCGATCCGGTCGCCGTCCCGCCGTCGACCGCGACGAAGCTGACCACGGTCACCGACATCTCGGTCATGACGCCGTTGGTGGTGAGCGTGTTGTTGGCCCAGCGCAGGTTGGCGCTGGTCACGTCGCGGACGATGGCGATGCAGTCGTCGGCAGAGGAGGTCGCGAGCGCGTGCTCGACGAGCTGCTGGGCCGTGGTGCGCGCGGAGATCGTCATCAGCGGCCTGCCTCGTCCATGGTGTTGAGGATGTTGACGCCCCGGAAGAGCGCGGTGGGGCAGCCGTGGCTGACGGCCGCGACCTGGCCCGGCTGGGCCTTGCCGCAGTTGAAGGCGCCGCCCAGCAGCCAGGTGTCCTGCCCGCCCACGGCCTCCATGGAGCCCCAGAAGTCGGTCGTGGTGGCCTGGTAGGCCACGTCGCGGAGCATGCCGTCCAGGCGACCGTCGGTGATCTTGTAGAACCGTTGGCCGGTGAACTGGAAGTTGAAGCGCTGCATGTCGATCGACCACGACTTGTCGCCCACGACGTAGATGCCGCGTTCGACCCGCGAGACCAAGTCGTCGGTGCTGAGTCCGTCGGTGCCGGGCACGAGCGACACGTTGGCCATCCGCTGGATCGGGATGTGGCCGGGGGAGTCGGCGTACGCGCAGCCGTTGGAGCGGCCCTCGTTGAGCTCCGGCTTGAGGTGACCCATCGACCGGTCGAGCTGGTAGCCGACGAGCACGCCGTCGCGGACGATGTCCCAGGCCTGCGTCTGCACGCCTTCGTCGTCGTAGCCGACGGTGGCCAGGCCGTGCTCCTGGGTGCGGTCGCCGCGGACGTTCATGACCGGCGAGCCGTACTGGAGCGTGCCGAGCTTGTCGTAGGTCGCGAAGGACGTGCCGGCGTAGTTGGCCTCGTAGCCCAGCGCCCGGTCGAGCTCGGTCGCGTGGCCGATGGACTCGTGGATGGTGAGCCAGAGGTTGGAGGGGTGGACGACGAGGTCGTACGTGCCGGCCTCGACGCTGGGCGCCTTCAGCTTCTCGGCGAGGAGCTCGGGCACCTCCGCGATCTCGGCGTCCCAGTCCCAGTGGCCGTCGGTGAGGTACTCCCAGCCGCGCCCGGCCGGTGGGGCGATGGACGCCATCGAGTCGAAGATCCCGGTCTCGGCGTCCTCGCCGGTGGCCTCGAAGCCCGGCTGGAGGCGTACGCGCTGCTGCGTCGTGCGGGTGCCGGAGAGGTCGGCGTAGTACTTGTTCTCCTGGACCTGCTGGAGGAACGCGGTGGCGTGCGCGACGGCGGAACCGGCACGGAGGCGCTCGGTCCAGTCGACGAGCAGAGCGGACTTGTCGCGGGTGGGCACGTCGAGCGGGTCGACGTCGTAGCCGGAGATCCAGGTGACGTCGTCGTGGACGGGCTCGGGCGCGAGCTCGACGGGCGTGGTGGTCATCGCGGCGGCGACCCTGGCGACCGCGACGGCCGTCTCGGCGACGCGACGCGCCTCCTCGTCGGTGAGGACGACTCCGGAGGCGAACCCCCAGGCGCCCTGGTGGACCACGCGGACGGCGAAACCGAGGTCCTCGGCGTCGCTGGCGGTCTGGAGGACGCCGTCGCGGGCGCCGAGGTACTGGTAGCGGTTGCGCTCGAAACGGAAGTCCGCATGGCTGGCGCCGAGCTCCTGGGCCCGGGAGAGGGCCACCTCGCCGAGCCGGCGGTGCGGCAGGTCGCTGAAGGTCGGGTCGAGCCCGGGCGCACTCATGGGCATGAACCTAGCCGAGCGCGAATCGGGCGTGGGCACGACCTCCCGGGCGGTCCGTGACCGGCGCCGTTCAGGCGAGGGAGAGGGTGGTGTGGCTGCCGGTGCGACCGCGGTGCACCCGCAGCTGGGTGGGGATGCGGGTCTGGAGCTCGGGGACGTGGCTGACCACGCCGACGACGCGACCGCCGTCGCGGAGGGTGTCGAGCGTGTCCATGACGCCCTCGAGCGTCTCGGCGTCGAGCGCACCGAAGCCCTCGTCGACGAACAGGGTCTCGAGGTCGGTGCCGCCGGCCTCGTCGGTGATCACGTCGGCGAGGCCGAGCGCGAGCGCGAGGGACACGACGAACGTCTCGCCGCCCGACAGCGTCGCCGGGTCGCGGTCGTCACCGGTCCAGTCGTCGCGCACCTGGAGGCTCAGGCCGCCGCGCGTCTCCCCTGCGCCGCGCTGCCCCGTGTGGACGAGGGTGTAGCGCTGGTCGCTCATCGTCGACAGCCGGAGGTTGGCGGCGTCGACGACCTGGCCGAGCCGGTGCGCCAGGACGTAGGCGGACAGACGCATCTGGAGCCGGTTGTCGGCGTGCTTGCCCTCGACCATCGCGGCCACGTCGGTGACGAGGTCGAGCTCGGAGAGGACGGGCTGCCACGCGGCGAGCGCCGCCGTCATCTCGCCGGACAGGCTGCGAAGCCGGCGGCCGCGGTCACGCAGGCCCATGTCGCGCTGACGCGCGGCGGCGGCCCGCTCCTTGGCGTGGTGGTGGGCGTGGGCGAGCGCCTCGAGGTCGGGCGGCTCGGCGCCCGCGGAGCGGACGAGGTCCTCGTCGGCCAGGAGCTCGCTCACCCTGGCGACCTCGCGCTCGTGGCGCTCGATCGCGTGGAGCAGTGCGGCGACCTCGGCCTCGCCCAGCCAGGCCGCAGCGGCGGAGGCCGAGGAGTCGAACCCCGCCGTGGCGGCGACCTCGTCGGCCGCGGCCTGGGTGGAGGTCGCGGTGGCGCGGGCGCGCACGAGGTCGGCGGAGAGGTCGGCGTGGCGCTGGGCGAGCGCCTCGACCTGCTGGTGGTGGGCGGTGAGGGCATCGAGGTCAGCCGGGTCGGTCCCGTCCGCCCCGTCGGGGACGACGGCGGCGATCTGGTCGCGCAGGTCGTCGAGCCGGGACACGAGCACCGCCGACTCGGTGTCGTGCGCCCCGAGCGCGGCAGCCAGGTCCTCGCGCTCGCTGACCAGCGCATCCTGCTCGGCCCGGAGCGCGGCGACCCTGGCCACGAGCGGCTCGAGGGTCGCCCCGGCGGCCCGGGCCCCGTCGAGGCGCGCGAGGACGTCCGACTCCTCGACGAGGAGGCGCTCGACGGACTCGCCGGCCTCGGCGAGCGTGGCCGCGAGCCGGGTCTCGAGGCCGCGGACCTGCTGGGCGTGCGCCTCCACCACGACCTCGAGGTCGTCGACCTCGCGACGTGCCTCTCGCTCGGTCGCGTCGTCGGGCGCACCCGGCGCCGGCGAGGCGGGGGAGGGGTGCTCGGCGGAGCCGCACACGGGGCAGCACGCTCCCACGGCGAGCTTGAGCGCGATCTCGGCGGCCATCCCGTCGAGCCGCTGCTCACGGATCTCGACCAGCGTCTCCCTGGCCAGGAGGCGCGCCGACGTGGCCTCGGCCAGCGCGTTCTCGGCCGAGGCCAGCTGTGAGGTGAGGGTCTCGGCGGTGCGCGCGGCCCGGACCCGGCGACGGAGCACCTCGAGGTCCCGCTCGAGCGCCTCGGTCGCCGTCTCGGCCTCGCGTGCGGCCGCGAGGGCCGGCTCGAGCTCGGCGACCTCCCGCGGGACCGCGCCGGCGCGAGCGTCGACCCGCTGCAGCTCCTCGACGGTCGCCGAACGGGCTCGCGTCGTGCGCGCCAGCTGCCGGTGCAGGTCGAGCGCCTGGCGCTGGAGCGGGCGGATCCGTGCGATGTCGGTGAGGGCGCGGGTGGACGCGCGGCCCAGCTCGGCGACGGCCTGGGCGTCGAGAGGCGGGTCGTCGGGAGAAGGGTCGTCGAGCAGGTCGACCAGCGTCGCGAGTGCTGCGGAGCAGTCGCGCTCGAGCCCTGCCACCTCGGCGCGGGACGCGACGGCGAGCTCGTGCAGCGACACGACGGCAGTGGCGCGCTGGGCCTTGTCGGCGCGGCGCTTGCGGCTGGCGTGCTCCTGGGCGGCCGCCTCGACGCTCGCCCAGGCACGGCGGGCGGCTGCGTGGGTGGCACGCAGCCCGGCGAGCTCGATGCCGGCCGCGCTCGCCTCGGCCGCCGCGACCTCGGCGGCCGCAGCGGCGTCGACGACCAGGGCCTGCTCGACCGAGGCGGCGACCGCCGACTCGGTGAGCCCGGTGAGCCAGGGCCCGAGGGAGGTCGGGTCGGTCGGCCAGTCGTCGGGCGGGACGTCACCGCCGACCTCGCTGGTCCTGCTGACGAGGTCGGCGACGGCCCTGCGGTGCTCCTCGGACGTGCGACGGAGCTCGACGCGGCGATCGCGCAGCCACCGCTCCGTACGGTCGAAGCGCCCCGTCTGGAACACCTGCTGGAGCAGCGCGTGACGCTCCTCCGAACGGGCGCGGAGGAAGGCCTGGAACCGACCCTGCGGGAGCATCGCGACCTGGCAGAACTGCGGGAGCGTCATCCCGACCAGCCGGGTCACGAGGTGGCCGGTCTCGTCCAGTCGGGTGCTGAGCGGCTGCCACGGGTCCTGGTCGGGGTCGCCTGCGTCGTCGGTCGTCCCTGGCCGGTGCTCGGAGATCACGACGCGAGCCTGCTCGCTGGTGGTGCCGGTGCCGCGCTTCTTGGGGCGGATCCAGGCCGGCGAGCGGTCGATGCGGAAACGGCGGCCGGAGAGCGTCACCTCGAGCACGACCCGCGGGACGACGCCGGGAGCGGCGTGGTCGGAGCGGAGCCGCTTGGCGACGGCGCGGTCGCCCGGGACGTCGCCGTAGAGGGCGAAGCACACCGCGTCGAGGACGCTGGACTTCCCGGCACCCGTCGGCCCGCTCAGCAGGAACAGGCCGGCGTCGGACAGCGAGTCGAAGTCGATGGAGACGGGGTCGGCGAACGGGCCGAAGGCGACGATCTCGAGGTGGTGCAGCCTCATGTCTCACCGCCCGCGCTCACGGTCGCGGCACCGGTGCGGACCGCGGCGTCCTGCTCGGGGTCGTGGCAGCACGCGTCGATGGCCTGCTGGAGCAGGGCGGACTCGGCCTTGGTCGCCTTCGAGCCGCGCACGTGGCGTACGAAGTCGAGCGCGATCGCGTGGTCGCTGGTGCCCGCGGCAGGACGGGCGGGGGCCCGGCCGTCGCCGGCAGCGCTGGGGAACTGCAGCACGAGGGTGTGCGGGAAGCGGCGGCGCAGCTGCTCCATCGCGCGGGCGGGCCGCCGCGTGTCGGTGAGGGTGACCTGCACCCAGTCGTCCTCGTGCTCGGTGAGCGAGGCGTCGGAGAGGAGGCCCTTGAGGGTTCCGCTGAGTCGCGTGACGCGGCGCGGGACCGGTGCGTCGACCCAGCTCGCCGAGCCGAAGCCCGACGCGCCGAGCTCGACCAGCCACGATCCCTTGACGTGGTCGGCCTCGGAGAAGGAGTAGGCCAGGGGCGAGCCGGAGTAGCGCAGGCCGTCGGACAGCACGTGGCGACCGTGGAGGTGGCCGAGCGCGGTGTAGTCGATGCCGTCGAACACGCTGGTCGCGACGCGCGAGACCCCGCCGACGCTGATGTCGCGCTCGGACTCGGACGGCGTCGCTCCGGCCACGAAGGCGTGGGCGAGGACCACAGACCGGGTGGACGGGGGACGGGCGGCGAGGTCCTTGCGGACCCGGGTCATGGCCTCGGACAAGGCCGCCTCGTGGCTGCGGGACTCGAGGGCCCAGGGCCCGAGGAGCGCGGACGGGTCGAGGTAGGGGAGGGCGTGGATCGCGACCTCGCCGTGGCGGTCGGTGAGCACCACGGGGGTGCCGACCGACGCGCGGTCGGTCCGCACGAAGACCCCTGCGGCGTCCATCAGCCGTGAGCCGAAGCCGAGTCGCTGGGCGCTGTCGTGGTTGCCGCTGCTGACCACGACCCGGGCGCGGGAGGCGGCCAGCCGGGCGAAGGTCTCGTCGGCCAGCGCGACCGCGTCGACGTGGGGGAGCGCGCGGTCGTAGACGTCGCCCGAGACCACGACGACGTCGACCTCCTCCGCGGCGACGACATCGAGGAGGTGATCGACGAACGCAGCCTGGTGGCCCAGGAGGTCCTCGCGGTGGAAGGACCTCCCGAGGTGCCAGTCGGAGGTGTGGAGGATGCGCACGGGTCGACCGTAGATCGCGGCACCGACAGCGTCGGGCCACCACGCCGCCCGAGCACGTCAAGCCTCGGTCAAGGCTCAGGTGTAGCTCACCGAACGACCCGCGGAGGTGAAGCCCCACAGCTCGATGCCGGCCTCGCCGGCCAGGCGCGCGGCCAGGCTGGTCGGCGCACCGACCGCGACGATGGCTCCGATCCCGCTCGCGGCGGCCTTCTGGACCAGCTCGAAGCCGACCCGGCCGCTCAGCACCAGGCACGCCGCGGCGGCCGGCTCGCCGGCCAGCACCCGGGCACCCACCACCTTGTCGACGGCGTTGTGGCGTCCGACGTCCTCGCGCACGACGAGGAGCGTCCCGTCGGCGTCGGCGAGCCCGGCCGCATGGACGCCGCCGGTCCTGGCGAAGAGGACCTGCCGCTCGCGCAGGGCCTCCGGCAGGCGGCGTACGACCTCCGCGCTGGGCCGCGCACCCGGCCACGGCGGCGCGGTACGGGTGGCGAGCGCGTCGGCGACGCTGTCCTTGCCGCACACGCCGCAGGCCGAGGAGCCCGCGGATGCGGCCGGGTGGCGGTGGGGCACGTCGGTGCCGACGGCGAGCGAGACCGTGACGACGTTGAGCTCCTGGTCCGGCGTCAGGTCGGCGTCGGTGCAGTAGGCGACCTGCGTCACCGCGCCGGGTGCGGCCAGGCCCTCGTTGACCAGCCAGCCCGCGGCGAGCTCGAAGTCGTGACCGGGGGTGCGCATGGTGACCCAGGCGCGGCGGGGCTCGAGCCCGGCAGCACGGACGCGGATCTCCAGCGGCTCCTCGGTGACGAGCCGGTCCTCGCGGGCCACCTCGGCGTCCGTGGTGTGCTCCACGACGCGGGTGCGGACCGAGGGCCCGGGCCGTCGCGCTCGTTGCATCGTCACCCGACGACCCTAGCCCTCCGGGCCACGCGCCTGGTGGCCGAGATCACTCCGTCCGTGATGCGTGGCGGGCGGCCGCGCGTCCCTAGGATGTAAGAGCCGCTCAGGAGCGGCTACATCTTACATACAGCACGCTCACCACGCGAGGGCCGGACGCCCTCGGAAGGACTGACCCCCATGAACCCGCAGCTGCACCTCGCCATCAGCCTCGTTGACGCGCGAGCACGGTCGACCGAGGACCGGGCACTCCTGCGCAACGTGGAGATCGCCCGTCGCGAGGAGCGCCGCGCCCGTCGCGCGTCGCGTCGCGCGGCTCGCTGACCCTCGCGGGGTCCGGCCGCCGTACGGCTCTGGCAGGGTGGTCGTCATGACCGACGACACCCCGGACCAGGACCTGCGCAGCGTCGAGATCGCCCGGATCGGCCCGGCCCGCTTCAAGGCGACCAACGCCAGGGGAGGAGAGACCTTCTTCGGCACCGGGGGAGAGGACCCCGACTTCACCCCGGTCGAGCTGCTGCTGGCCGCGATCGCCGGCTGCAGCGCGCTGGACGTGGAGGCGATCACGCACAAGCGCACGTCGAGCACGACGTTCGACGTGCACGCCGAGGGCCGCAAGGTCCGTGACGAGGGCGGCAACCACCTGACGGGGCTGCGGGTCTCGTTCGACGTCGCCTTCCCGGACGGCCCTGACGGCGACGCTGCCCGGGAGCGGGTCCAGTCGGCGATCGAGATGTCGCGCGACCGCCTGTGCAGCGTCTCGCGGACGGTGCAGCTCGGCGAGGACGTGGTCTACGAGCCGGTCAGCCGACCGTGACCTCCTCGATGGTCACGTCCTTGTTGGGCGCGCCGCCGCCGGCCGGGTTGGAGTTGTCGTTTCCCTCGGCGGCGATGGCGTCGATGACCTCGAGGCCGGCCTCGTCGATCGTGCCGAAGACGGTGTAGCTCGGCGGCAACTGCGAGTCGCGGAAGACCAGGAAGAACTGGGAGCCGTTGGTGTCGGGGCCGGCGTTGGCCATGGCGAGCGTGCCGGCCGGGTAGGTCTCGTCGCCGCTGAGCTCGTCGGCGAACGAGTAGCCGGCACCGCCCGAGCCGGTGCCCGTCGGGTCGCCGCACTGGAGGATGCCGAAGCCGTCCTTGTCGCCGATGCGCGGGCACGGGGTGTCGTCGTAGAACCCCTGCTCGGCCAGCGACACGAACGAGTTCACCGTGCACGGCGTGGTGGCGGCGTCGAGGGTGAGACCGATGTCGCCGAAGTTGGTGGTCATCGTCGCGGTGACGGTGCCCTCGGCCGGGGCCTCGGCGTCGGGGGCCTCGACCTCACGGGCCGGCTCCTGGCCGTCCTCGGGGTAGTCGCAGGTGATGGTCTCGCCAGCGGCGGTCGGCTCGCTCGACGTCTCCGACGAGGGGTCCGAGGCGCTGTCCGCGCCGTCACCCTCGTTGCCGCAGGCGGACAGGACGAGGACGGACAGGCAGGCGGCCACGGTGGCGAGTCGCTTCAGCATGCCGGTGATGGTAGCCAGCGCCGGTTCACATCTCCTCGTGGGTGTCGGGGTCGCCGCCGAAGAGACGCCCGTCGGGCTCGGCGAGCCCGGACACGGCAGCGACCTCCGC
The DNA here is from genome assembly GCF_004785795.1 of Nocardioides eburneiflavus. Taxonomy (NCBI): domain Bacteria; kingdom Bacillati; phylum Actinomycetota; class Actinomycetes; order Propionibacteriales; family Nocardioidaceae; genus Nocardioides; species Nocardioides eburneiflavus. Next base: position 3,915,765 of record NZ_SRRO01000001.1, on the reverse strand, counting down.
CTCGGTGAGCTCGAAGCCGAAGACGTCGAGGTTCTGCGCCTGCCGCACGGGGTCCGCCGACTTGGGGATGGGCAGCGAGCCGAGCTGCACGTGCCAGCGCAGGATGACCTGGCCGGGGGAGACGCCGTGCGTGTCCGCGGCCGCGGTGACGGCGTCCTCGTCGAGCGGGGCGCGGCGCTTGCCCATGGGGCTCCACGCCTCGGTGCGGATGCCGAGCCGCTCGTGCACCCGGCGCAGCTCCTCCTGGGGGAACCGCGGGTGCAGCTCGACCTGGTTGACGGCCGGCGCGACGCCGGTGTCGTCGATGATCCGGGCGAGGTGCTCCTCGGTGAAGTTGGAGACGCCGATCGAGCGTACGAGCCCGTCCTTCTGGAGCTGCACGAGCGCGCGCCACGCCTCGACGTACCTGCCCTGGCTCGGGTTGGGCCAGTGGATGAGGTGCAGGTCGGTCTGCTCGACGCCCAGCCGCTGCAGCGACCCGCGCACGGACGCGATGGCGTCGTCGTACGCGTGGTGCCGGCCCGGGATCTTGCTGGCGACGAGGACCTCGTCGCGGGGGAGCCCGGAGCGGCGGAGCGCCTCGCCGACCTCGAACTCGTTCTCGTAGTTCACCGCGGTGTCGATGAGCCGGTAGCCGGTCTCCAGCGCGGACACGATCGCGCTCGTCCCGGCCTCGCCGCGCAGGGGATAGGTGCCGAAGCCGATCGCGGGGATGGTCGTGCCGTCGTTGAGGTCGTAGGTCGGGATGTCAGCCATGGGACCAACGTAGGCGCAGGAACGTCAGTGCGCTCCCACCGGTGACGACACACTTGCCAAAGTGGAAAGTACAGACGATACTTTCCACTATGGAAAGTGACGCCTCGCCCAGCCGGCCCCACGACGCGTATGACGACCTCGCGGCAGCCGACCGCGCGCGAGAACGATTGAGCGGTCACCTGCAGCTGCCCAGGGGCATGCGCCCGGCCCTTGCGTGCGCCGTTGCCGTCCAGATCGCCACGGCGGGGGTCGGGCTCGCCGAGCAGACGACCGTGGGGGCGGGCCTGATGGTCGCCGGCCTGCTGGTGCTTGCCGCGGTCGCGGGATGGTTCCTCCACCGGTTCCGCCAGCTGAACGGTGTGCGGGTGAGCGGCCTCACCGGCCGCGTCGTGCTCGGCACCGGCGCCACGTCGAGCCTTTCCTACGTGGTCGCCCTGGCGGGGTCGACGTGGGCCGCGTCCGCGTCGCAGTGGGCGCTGGTGGGCGTCGCTGCCGTCGCGGGGGGAGCGGGATGGGCGCTCGGGGCGAGCCAGTGGTGGGCTGCCTACCGCGGCGACCCGGCGGCACACGCGCAGGGCCCCTCGCGGCACGTGTTGACCGTCCTCGCGATGGCGGCCTGCCTGGGCCTCGTCGTCCTGGTGGTCGTGGGCTGATGCCGGGCCTCGACCCCCTGATCCATCCACCGACCAGGCTTCAGCTCATGTCCGCGTTGACGGCGGTGGCCGATGCCGAGTTCTCCACGTTGCGGGCAGCCCTGGGGGTGAGCGACTCGGTGCTGTCCAAGCAGATCTCCGCGCTGGTGGGTGCGGGCTACGTCCGCAGCCGCAAGGGAAGCCACGAGGGTCGGCGCACGACGTGGGTCGGACTGACCGACCTGGGCCACCGGGCGCTCCGCGAGCACGTCGCGGCCCTGCGCGACCTGATCGAGGTCGTCGACCGACCGGCGGGGACGAACCACACGAAGTGACATAATGTCAGTTATCGGCGACATATTCACGCCGGGCCGCCCTCTCGGTGACCGCTCCGCCAGATCATGGAGCTTCCGGGTCATGTGGTGGCTCGGGAGCTCCACGACGTCGAACCGGTCGTCAGTGCCCCCTCGCCAGGCAACCGCAGTGTCATGGCCAGTCGAAGGTGGCCAGGCGGGCCTCAGCGACACTTCAGTGCGCCGTCGCATGCTGCGGGTCCCGACGACCTACGGAGGCCACCATGATCACCATCCGCCAACACACGATCCGCCAGCACACGATCGCGCTCGCCGCGGCCGTGCTCAGCCTCACCGCGCTCAGTGCGTGCGACGAGGCGTCCGGCTCCGGATCGACGACCGGGACGAGTCCGACCTCCCCGACGTCTCCGACGTCCTCGAGCACCCCCACGTCGGAGGTGACCCCTGCGAGCACCGGCGTCACGATCGAGGAGCTCGCCGACGACATGCGGACTGCCGAGGAGGTGGTCGATGCGTTCTGGGCCACCCACTGGTCGGAGTACTTCACCGGCGACTACAGCCCACCGACCGTGGTCGGGCTCTATGACGGGAACGACACCAGCGCCCCCTGGTGCGGGGACGAGCCGCTCGGACCGGGCAACGCCTTCTACTGCCCGGCTGAGGACTTCGTGGCGTGGGACGCCGGGCTGATGCTGCGTGGTGCCGAGCTCGGTGACGCATGGGTCTACCTCGTGATTGCCCACGAATGGGGTCACGCGATCCAGGCCCGGCTGTCGCCGGAGCTCCAGGCTGCGGCCTCAGAGCCGCAGGCCGACTGCCTGGCCGGCGCTGCGCTCTACGGTGCCGCGGCGGACGGCCGCCTGACGATGGAGGAGGGCGACGAGAAGGAGATCGTGGAGTCGTTGTCGGCGCTCGCCGACGAGCTCGCGTGGACCACCACCGCCGACCACGGGGACGCGTTCGAGCGCATCGACAGCTTCGATGCTGGTCGGCTCGGCGGGGTCACGGCGTGCCTGCCCGAATGAGGCGGCGGACCTGCCGTCCGGCAACCGATCACCCCAGGCGCCGGACCTGGTAGGTCCCGATGGTCGACGCCACGACCTCGCCCCGGGCGTCGGTCAGGGTCGCCTCGAGCACGAACTCCCCCTTGCCCGTCGCCAACGCGTCCGCCCTGACCCGCGCGACCTCCGCGTCGGACAGGGACGCGGTGGCGCGTACGACGCCCAGCGCGGGTCGCCGGAACCGGATCGTCGACTCCTTGACGAGCGGCACGAACCCGGCGAGCTCGCCCTCGAGGTCGAAGGTGGCCAGGCTGAGGACACCACCGAGCATCTCGGCGACGCTGTAGAGCGAGCCGGCGTAGGTCACCCCGAAGTGGTTCACGTTGGGCTCCGGTGGCAGCTCGGCGACCGCGTGACCCGCGGTGGCCTCGAGGACGCGTACGCCCATCGCGTCGAGGATCGGGACGGAGGAGGCGAACTGCGCGGCTTCCTCCACTCTCAACGTATAGGCCATCGGGGGGCTTGCCGCAAGGCCCCGGTCACCGCTCACACTGCACGGCGTGACGCCGCACCGACAGCCACAGGACACCGCACCGTTCGCCCTCGACGACGCCCACGCCGCCAAGGCCGACCCCGCCCTCATCGACACCGACCGTGACCACTTCCGCGCCATCGGCGCGAGCCTCGAGCAGGCCATCGCCGAGCTCGAGTCGAGCCTCGCCGCGACTCGTCGGGCGACCGCGCGCCACGGCACGGCCGCACTGGAGCGCGACCAGGAGGTGCACCGGCTGTCCGCCCGGCTGCGCGCGCTGCACCGCTACGACCTCGACCTGTGCCTCGGCCGGATCGTGCACGCTGACCGCGTCGAGCCGACGTACGTCGGTCGCTTCGGCCTGGCTGCGCCTGACGGACGACGTCTGCTCGTCGACTGGCGCTCGCCGGCCGCCGAACCCTTCTTCGCCGCGACCCACGCCCACCCCCAGGGCCTGGTGAGCCGTCGCCGGTACCGCTGGGTCGATGGCCGGATCGTGGACTATTGGGACGAGGCGTTCACCGAGGAGGCGTTGAGCCACACGGCCGCGCTCGACGACCAGTCGGCGTTCATCGCGACGCTCGGCGGGAGCCGTACGCCTCGCATGCGCGACGTGCTCGGCACGATCCAGGCCGACCAGGACGAGATCGTCCGCGCCGGGTCGCAGGGGGCGCTCGTCGTCGACGGAGGGCCCGGGACGGGAAAGACCGTCGTCGCGCTCCACCGCACGGCCTACCTGCTGTACGCCGACCCGCGGCTGGGGCACCGTAGCGGGGGCGTGCTGTTCGTCGGGCCCCACGAGCCCTACCTGGCCTACGTGGGCGACGTGCTGCCGAGCCTCGGCGAGGAGGGGGTGCGGACCTGCACGGTGCGCGACCTCGTCCCCGAGGCGCCGGCTGCCCGACCCGAGGACGACGACCGCGTCGCCGCGCTCAAGGCCGACCTGCGGATGGTGGCGGCGATCGAGCCGGCGGTGGCGATCTACGAGGAGCCGCCCGCCGAGTCGTACCTCGTCGAGACGCCGTGGGCGGACGTCCGGATCACGGTCGCGGAGTGGGCCGAGGCCTTCGACTCCCCCGACCCCGGCACCCCGCACAACCTCGCGCGCGACGACGTCTGGGACGCCGTCCTGACGATCCTGGTCGACAAGTCAGCCGACGTGGTCGAGGACATCTCCCCCGACCAGCTCCGCAGCGTGCTCGACCGCCACGCCGGGCTGCGCGACGTCGTCGACCGGGCCTGGCCGCTGGTCGAGCACACCGACCTCGTCGGCGACCTCTGGACGGTCCCCGCCTACCTGCGCCACTGCGCGCCGTGGCTGGAGCCCGACGACCTGCGCGCGCTGCGGCGCAGCGACCCCGAGGCATGGACGTACGCCGACCTGCCGCTGCTCGACGCCGCACGGCTGCGCCTGGGCGACCCCGAGGCCTCGCGCCGCCGGCGGCGCACGGAGGCCGCCGAGGCCCGCGAGCGCGCCCGGATGGGCGAGGTGATCGACGACCTGCGCACCACGGCACGGGAGGGCGGCGCCGACGACTTCGGGGACGGGCTGGTGTCGATGCTGGTGCACGACGACCTCCGCACGGCGCTGGTCGACGAGGGTGCGCTGCCGGCGGCGGACCTCGACGGGCTGGCGGGTCCCTTCGCGCACGTCGTCGTCGACGAGGCGCAGGAGCTCACCGACGCCGAGTGGCAGATGCTGCTGCGCCGCTGCCCGTCGCGGAGCTTCACGATCGTCGGCGACCGGGCACAGGCCCGGCACGGGTTCACAGAGTCGTGGACCGAGCGGCTGGCGCGCATCGGGCTGCCGGACGCGACCGTCGCACCCCTGACGATCAACTACCGCACGCCTGCCGAGGTGATGGCCGAGGCCGAGCCGGTCATCCGCGCGGCACTGCCCGGGGCCAACGTGCCGACCTCGATCCGCGAGAGCGGGATCCCGGTGCGCCACTGCCCCGTCGCCGACCTCGAGGTCGTCCTGCGGACCTGGCTCGACGAGCACGTCGAGGGGACGGCAGTGGTGGTCGAGAGGTCTCGTGACGGGCGCCAGGGCGCCATCCTCGACCAGCGGGGGCTGGACAGGGTCCGGTGGCTGGCCCCGGAGCTGGTGAAGGGCCTGGAGTTCGACCTCGTCGTGGTGGTCGACCCCGACTCCTTCGGCGGCGGGGTCGCCGGCGCCGTCGACCGTTACGTGGCGATGACGCGGGCCACGCAACGGCTCGTCGTCCTCAGCGGCTGATCCTCACGTCGTGAGGGTGGCGCGCAGCGACGCGATGTCGTCGGGGCCGACCCGACAGCACCCGCCGACCAGGCGTGCGCCTGCTGAGACCCAAGCGGACACCTCCTCGGCGTCGAAGGCCGAGGCCCCCTCCCAGGCCCGGCTGACCGCGTTCCACGACTGGCCCGAGTTGGGATAGACGACCGCTGGGCCGTACGCCCCCGCCAGGTGGACGGCCGCGCCCGCGTCGGCCGGGGTCGTGCAGTTGACGCCGACGGCGAGGACCTCGGAGACGTCGGCCGCCATCGCGAAGGCGTCCTCCAGCGGCTCCCCGGCGCGCGTACGGCCGTCCGCGGCCGACAGCGACAGCCACGCGGGCACGCCCGTGCCGTCGAGCTCGGCCAGGACCGCCTCCACCTCCGCGAGGCACGGGACGGTCTCGACCGCCAGCACGTCGGCACCCTCGCCGACCATCGCCGCGAGGACGTCGAGCCGCGGCCGGTGGAAGGCACGCAGCCCCGCGACGTCGAGGTCGTAGTCGCCGCGGTACTCCGAGCCGTCGGCCAGCACCGCGCCGTACGGGCCGACCGAGGCCGCCACCCAGCCCTCGGGTGCCATGGCGTCGCGGGCCGCAGCGGCCAGCTCGACGCTGCGCCGCAGCAGGGCCTCGACCTCGTTGGGATCGACGCCCGCGGCGCCGAAGCCCTCGAACGAGACCTGGTAGGACGCGGTGGTCGCCACCTCTGCGCCGGCGGAGAAGAACTCGCGGTGCGCGGCCTCGATCGCGCGCGGGTCGTCGCGAAGGAGCCGGGCCGACCACAGGTGGCTCGACAGGTCGTGGCCGTGCTGCTCCAGCAGCGTGGCCAGCCCGCCGTCGAGGACGACGGGACGGAAGGCGGGACCGCGAGCGATCAGCTCGCGGAGGTCGCGGCGCGTCATGCTGCGAGTCTGGCACCTGCCAGAGACCCGGGCTCGACCACCCGGGTCACGCCGGCGGCTTGAACCGGCTCACCTCGGCGCGCGACCTCTCCACCAAGTCGTAGCCGCAGTACTCGCAGTACGACTCCGGGGCACCCGCCTTCCCGCACTCCGGGCACCTCGCCACGGAACGTCGCCGGCCGAACAGCCACCGCGGAAGCCTCATCGCGGATCACCTCCTGTCTCGGCACCAGTCCACGTCGGGACGTAACCGGTGTCCAGAGCCATAGGTCCCGTGCGTTGGCGGATCCCCACGACCGCCGCTGGTCAGGCCAGCGCCAGCGCCAGCACGGCGGTCGGGTCCTCGACGTGCGCGTTGTGACCCAGGCCCGGCAGCGTGACCGGATGGGGCGTCAGTTCGGCGAGGTCGGCGCGCGACACCATCGGGTCGTGCTCGCCGCGGGCCAGGACCACCGGGCACGAGACGCCGGCGAGGAGCCCGGCCATGTCGGGGACGCCGACCCCGAACGTGCGGGGGTCCTGCGCGAGCCGCCACCCGCTCCCCTCCCCCACAGCCGCTCGGTCCACGACGGCGTCGTCGACCAGCGCGTCGTCCACGCCGACGAGGCCCGCCAGCCCGGAGACCCGCAGGAAGCGGTCGACGGCCTCTGCCCTCGTGTCGTACGTCGCCACCGGCCGGTCCGCCATCGTCAGCGCGCGGGCGGCGTCCTCCGGTGGCCAGGAGACCTTGACCCCGAGCGCCACGACCCTCTCGACCCGGGCCGGGGCGAGGCGCGCCAGCTCCAGCGCGACGACGCCGCCCATCGAGTGCCCGAGCACGGGCACGGGCGCGTCGAAGCGCTCGAGCAGCTGGAGCAGCGCCTCGGCGTGCGCGGCGAACGAGTAGGTCGTCGCCCATCCCGCCGTCCCGTGGCCCGGCAGGTCAGGAGCCAGTGCCGGCCCTCCGTACGCTGCGGCGGTTCCGCGCCAGACCGCGCCGGTCGCGCCGAGGCCGTGGATCAGCAGCATCAGGCGCCGACGTAGGCAGCGAGGTGCTGGGCGGTCAGCGTCGGGTCCTTCGCCGCCACCATCTCGGCGGGCGGCCCCTCGAAGACGACCGTGCCGCCGTCGTGGCCGGCTCCCGGGCCGAGGTCGATGATCCAGTCGGCGTGCGCCATCACGGCCTGGTGGTGCTCGATGACGATCACCGACTTGCCGGAGTCGACGAGCCGGTCCAGCAGGGCGAGGAGGTTCTCCACGTCGGCGAGGTGCAGGCCCGTGGTGGGCTCGTCGAGGATGTAGACGTCGCCCTTCTCACCCATCTGCGTGGCGAGCTTGAGCCGCTGGCGCTCGCCGCCGGAGAGGGTGGTCAGGGGCTGGCCGAGCGAGAGGTAGCCGAGGCCGACGTCGGCGAGCCGCTCGAGCACCTTCACCGCGGCCGGGATCCTCGCCTCGCCGTCGCTGAACAGCTCGAGGGCGTCCACCACCGACATCTCGTGCACCTCGGCGATGTCCTTGCCGCCGAGGGTGTACTCCAGCACCTCGGCCTTGAAGCGGCGGCCCTCGCACTCCTCGCAGGGCGACTCGACGGTCGCCATCGGGCCGAGCTCGGTGAAGATCACGCCGGCGCCGTTGCAGGTCGAGCACGCACCCTCGGAGTTGGAGCTGAAGAGCGCCGGCTTGACGCCGTTCGCCTTCGCGAAGGCCTTGCGGATCGGCTCGAGCAGACCGGTGTACGTGGCGGGGTTGCTGCGGCGCGAGCCCTTGATCGCGCCCTGGTCGATCACGACGACCTCGTCGCGGCCCGCCAGCGAGCCGTGGATCAGCGAGCTCTTCCCGGACCCCGCCACGCCGGTGACGACGGTCAGCAGCCCGAGCGGCACGTCGACGTCGACGTCCTTGAGGTTGTGCGTCGAGGCCCCGCGCACCTCCATCGCACCCGTCGCCGCGCGTACGGACTCCTTGAGCCGAGCGCGGTCGTCGAGGTGATTGCCGGTGACCGTGTCGCTGGCGCGCAGGCCGTCGACGTCCCCCTCGAAGCAGATCTCGCCGCCGGCGGCACCCGCCGCCGGGCCGATGTCGACGACGTGGTCCGCGATCTGGATCGTCTCGGGCTTGTGCTCGACGACGAGCACCGTGTTGCCCTTGTCGCGCAGCTGCAGGAGGAGGTTGTTCATCCGCTCGATGTCGTGCGGGTGCAGCCCGATGGTGGGCTCGTCGAAGACGTACGTGACGTCGGTCAGCGACGACCCCAGGTGACGGATCATCTTGGTGCGCTGGGCCTCGCCGCCGGACAGGGTGCCTGCGGGCCGGTCGAGCGAGAGGTAGCCCAGACCGATCTCGGAGAACGAGTCGAGCAGGTGCTGCAGCCCCTTCAGCAGCGGTGCCACGGAGGGCTCGTCCAGCTCGCGGACCCAGTCGGCGAGGTCGCTGATCTGCATCTCGCACAGGTCGGCGATCGACCTCCCGCGGATCTTCGACCTCCGCGCCTCGGGCGTGAGCCGCGTGCCCTCGCAGTCGGGGCAGGTCTGGAAGGTCACCGCCCGCTCCACGAAGCGCCGGATGTGGGGCTGCATCGCCTCGGGGTCCTTGGACAGCATCGACTTCTGGATCTGCGGGATGATGCCGTTGAACGTCAGGTTGACGCCCTCGACCTTGATCTTGGTCGGCTCGGCCCACAGCATCGTCTCGAGCTGCTTCTTGGTGAACGACCGGATCGGCTTGTCCATCGGCAGGCCCATGCCCTCGAACAGCCGGCCGTACCACCCGTCCATCGAGTAGCCCGGCACCGTCAGCGCACCGTCCGAGAGCGACTTGTCCTCGTCGTAGAGCGCCGTGCGGTCGATGTCGTTGACCTTGCCCATGCCCTCGCAGCGCGGGCACATGCCACCGAGGTAGACCTCCTGCTTGGCGATGCGACGCTCGGTGCGGCCGCCCTTCTCGGTGGTCATCATCCCGCTGGCCTTGCGGGTCGGGACGTTGAACGAGTACGCCGTCGGCGGCCCGACGTACGGGTCCCCGAGCCTGCTGAAGAGGATCCGCAGCATCGCGTTGGCGTCGGTGGCGGTGCCGACGGTCGAGCGGGGGTTGGCACCCATCCGCTCCTGGTCGACGATGATCGCCGTCGTCAGGCCCTCGAGGTGGTCCACGTCCGGCCGCGACAGGGTCGGCATGAAGCCCTGGACGAACGCGCTGTAGGTCTCGTTGATCAGTCGCTGCGACTCGGCGGCGATCGTGGCGAACACCAGCGAGCTCTTGCCGGACCCGGACACCCCCGTGAAGACGGTCAGGCGCCTCTTGGGCAGCTCGACGCTGACGTTCTTGAGGTTGTTCTCCCGGGCTCCCTCGACGCGGATCAGCGCGTGGTCGTCGGCTGCGTGCCCCGTGCCTGCGGTCCTGCTGCTCGTGGTGCTGGTGGTGGTCGTGCTGCTCGTCATGCTGCTCGTCATGCTGTGCATCTCCTCCCGTGGCGGGGCCATCCTGCCAGTACGACGCGGCCCGGGGCCCGGACGTGACCGACCGCCCCGGTGGATGAGGCAGCCGCTGGGACCCGCGTGCCATGGTCGCGGGCATGACGACCCACGACGACCAGCTCGGCACCGTCGCCGAGATCATGAAGGACACCGACATCGCGATGCTGACCTACGTGTCGTTGCAGGGCGCGCTGGTCTCGACGCCGATGGGCACGCAGGACTTCGACGAGCCGGGGACGACGTGGTTCATCACCGAGCGCGACACCGACAAGGTGCGGGCGATCGAGGCCGACCCGCGCGTCAACGTGGCCTACTCCGGCAAGAGCGGCTGGGTCTCCCGTGCTGCTCGAGGTCGACGGTGCGACAGCGGAGTACTGGGAGTCCCCCGGCAAGGTCAAGGTCGCCCTCCAGCTCGCCAAGGGCCTGGTCGTCGACGCCGAGCCCGACCTGGGCGACAACGACACGGTCATCCTCTGAGCGGCTCGCAGAAGGAGGCCTGACGTGCTGGTCGAGGCGTACGGACCGGCCCACCCCGACGAGGTGTGGCGCCGGTTCACCGACCCGGTCGAGTGGCCCGTCTGGGCTCCGCAGGTCCGGGACGTCCAGACCGACACGGCGGTGCTGGCCGTGGGCACGACGGGACGCCTCCACGGGCCCGCGGGCGTCGCCGTGGACTTCCGCATCACCGACCTCGACGCCAGACTGCGGACGTGGGCGTGGGAGGTCGGCCGGGGCCCGGCCACGGTGCGGATGGACCACCACGTGCTGCCGGCTCCGGGTGGCGGCAGCCGGGCGCTGCTGCGGGTCCACCCGCCGGCGGCGAGCGTCGTGCAGCCCTATCGCATCCCGGCGGCGATCGCCCTGCGCCGGCTCGTCGGCTCCACGGGTGGCGCCGACACGACCCCTGAGGCGGTGCGGTCGTTCGACTTCGCGTTCGCCCCGTCGTACGCCCTCGCGGGGCGACCGTTCGGGATCCGGCCGGGCACCACGGCCGTCGAGGTCGGCCCGGGCTGGCTCTACGTCCGCTACGGCCCGTGGCGCCTGGCGACCCCGCGCGACAACGTCGCCTCGGCGGAGGTGACGGGTGGCTTCGCGTTCGTGAGGACCGCCGGCCCGCCGCACCTGTCGTTCAGCGACCGCGGCGTCTCGTTCACCACCAACGGCGACGCAGCGCTGTGCCTCGCCTTCCGTGAGCCCGTCCCCGCCATCGACCCCACCGCCACGATCACCCACCCCGGCGCGACGCTCTCGGTGAGCGACCCACGCGGGCTGGCCGAAGCGCTCGGGTTCGACGGGTCCTAGTCTCGGGACATGGGAATCGTCCACCGCGCCACGCTCACCCCGTCCAAGCAGGAGATCGTCGAGAGGTGGCTGCCGAGCCGCTCGTGGGCCGTCGGACGGACCATCGCCGAGAAGGTCGCGGAGTACCGCTACGACGATCCCGAGGGCGAGGTCGGCGTCGAGACCATCCTGTGGCGACTCGACGACGGCTCCGTCGTCCAGACGCCGCTGACCTACCGCGCCGAGCCCCTGGCCGGCGCGGAGGAGCACCTGATCACCACCACCGACCACTCCGTGCTCGGCGAGCGCTGGGTCTACGACGGCTGCGGTGACCCCGTCTGGGCCGCGACGCTGACCGCGGCGATCGTCGCCGGCGAGCGTCAGTCGCAGATGTTCCTCGTCGGCGACGACGGCGAGCGCATCGACGTGCCCGCCCGCATGCAGGTGCGCGGCAGCGGGCGCGAGGACGCGGCGCCCGTGGTCACCGCCATCGACGCCGTGACCGACGAGGTGTCCGCCGACGGCGCGGCCACCGTGGTGACCGCCGGGCCCGTGGAGATCGCCGTCGCCCGGATCGTGGGGACGCCGCTGGGAGACGGACCGCGCCTCACCGGGACGATCGGCGGCTCGGAGGAGACGCTCGACCTCGCCGTGCTGCGGAGCCTTTGAGCCGTTCGGCCGTCAGGGGCGTACGACCTCGAGCCCGAGCCACTGCCCCAGCGCCTCGACCTCGGACGCGACCCGCCGGCGACGCGCGGTCGACCAGTCGCCGTCCTCGTGGACGGCGTCGACGATGAGGACCCCGCCCTCGCGGTCCGCGGTGGCGTCCACCTTGCCGACGAGCTCGTCGCCGTCGAGCACGGGCATCGCCCAGTAGCCCCACCTGCGCTTGACCGCGGGCTTGTACATCTCCAGCTGGTAGTCGAAGCCGAAGACGTCCTCCATCCGCTTGCGGTCGAAGACGAGCCGGTCCAGCGGGGACAGCACCGCCGTACGCCCCTCGAAGTCCCCCAGGTCGGCGAGCCGGTCGGGGTCGACCCGCCACAGCCCGCGTACGCCCTCGATGCGGGCCGGCTCCCCGGTGTCGCGCACGTCGTGGCGCTCGTCCCAGGCCTCCAGGGCGCGCTGGCGGGCGATGCCGAGCGAGCGCAGGCGGCGTCCGGCCAGCACCCGGTGGGCCTCCTCAGCCGGTACGGCGGGGTCGCCGGGGTGGATCCGCTCGGCGAGGTCCCACCGCCGCTCGCGGCCCTCGCGCGAGGCGACCGCCACCTCACCTCGAGCCTCCAGGCACTCGAGGAGCTTCATGACGTTCTTGTCGTTGGTCCAGCCGGTCGATCGCCACGGCACCTCACAGCTGTCGGGCAGGTCCCGTGCCGGGGTCGGACCCTCGGACCGGAGAAGCGCCAGGACCTCCCGGCGACACCCGTCGTTGGCCGCGACCCAGTCGCGCAAGTCCTCCTGCCACTCCTTCAACGGCGGCTCACCGGGCCACGCGTCCATGTCCGCACGGAACAGGGCGATGTCCTCGCTGGGGCGCAGCATCGCCCTGAGCTCGACCAGCGCGCCGTTGCCCACCAGCTCCTCGAGGTGCTGCGGCTCGTACGAGCTCCCCAGCCGGGACCACAGAGCGAGGTCGGCATGCTGGGCGACCACCCGGGTCAGGTCGACCTGGAGGAACCCGAGGTGGCGCACCGTGTCCAGCACGTCGTCGGGGCGGTCCGCGGCCAGCAGCTGTGCGCGGACGGCGATGCGCCGCGCCTGCCGCGGCGAGAGCTCGTGCGGACGGGCGGCCATGGCGGTGATCCTAGGACGACGGACCGGGACCGGACGGACCACGCGCGGATGGCCCGAACGGGTCATTCCTGCCCCAGATCGGGCATTCCAGGGCGAGTTCCCGGCGAAGTCGCGTCATCCGGTGCGACCCTCGACGTCAAGGAAGCAACGGGTCGGCGCCGGCCGACCGACTGCTCGTGGCAGGAAGGAGGACGCCCCATGTGGGACACCGTCGAGACCAGCTCGGTCCACCTCTCGCACGACCTGCCGTGCACCGGGTGCGGACACGCGCTGCACACCTACCTGCCGTGCTCGGACACCTGCGACTGCGCGCGCGGCCGCGACCGCCTGCTCAGCGCTGTCTGACCCGGTCCTTGACCTTGTCGCGGTAGCGCCGCCGCAGTCCGCGGACCAGGCGCTCGCGCACCTTGTCGTGGGCCGGCGGACGGCCGTCCTCGTCGAGCTCGTAGCTGGCGACCTTGGCCAGCCGGGGGCGCTGGTGGTCGTCGATGACCTCGCCGGTCGCCCACCACATCTTCAGGCTGGGACCGTTGAGCCGCAGGAACGCCAGGTTGTTGTCGAACCACGGCCCCTCGGCGTACGTCCAGGCGAGCGGCGCGTCGGGCACGCGGGTCGACCTCGACGCGAGGCGCCCGACCGGGCCGGCGACGCCGTAGGAGAGCACCGCGGTCGCGAAGCGCATGTTGCGCGAGAGCGGGTTGCGGATGGGGGAGCAGACCGCCTGCAGGATCGTCGACTGCAGGCGCGGCCCGCCGTGCGCCGGGCGCGCCTCGCTGACGTAGCTGTGGTGGACGTCGCCCGACAGGAAGGTCACCGTCGAGGGGGCCTTCCCGCGCCGCCCCGCGGCCACCTCCATGGCCTGCCGCGCGACCTCCTGGAAGCTGTTCTGGAAGGCTCCCCAGTGCTCGAGGTCGACCACCTGGCGCAGCTTCTCCCCCAGCCTGCCGCCCCGATCGCCCCACGCTCCCTGGGCGAGCGCCTCGCTGAACGCCTCGAGGTGGTGCAGCCCGCGGGCCAGAAGGAACGGCAGCGACGTGCCGATCAGCAGGTGGTCGACGTCGCCGCGCAGCTGCTCGTCGAGCCAGGCCGCCTCGTCCGGGTCGAGCATCGCCCGGTTGTCGGGGTCGAGCTGCCGGGCCGCCCGCGAGTCGACGACCACCAGCCTGGCCTGGGTGTCGAAGTCGCGGGTGTAGCTCCAGCGGTAGGTCTGCGGCTGCTGGTCGACGCGGGCGGCGAAGGCGTCGAGGAGCGGGCCGAGGTCCTGCTCGTCGTGCCCCCGGTGCGCGCGCACCGCTTGGTAGACCTCGTCGTGCTCGCGCTCGGCCGGCGACATGTTGCCGAGGTGCTGGTAGACCCAGTAGGACGCCAGGCCGGCGACGATGCGCCCGTGCCACCACGACGTCGCCTCCATCTCGCGCCGCCAGTCGAGCGAGGTGTTCCAGTCGTCGCGGATGTCGTGGTCGTCGAAGATCATCGCGCTCGGCACGGTGGACAGCAGCCAGCGGTTGGCCGGGTCCGACCACGCCAGCCGGTAGAGGTGGGCGTACTCCTCGTAGTCCTGGAGCTCGGTCCACGGGGGCTGCTCGATGTCGCGGCGCGACTCGATGAACTCCTTCATCTCGGCGGTGGTCTCGTCGGCGTAGACCTGGTCGCCGAGGAACAGCACCAGGTCGGGGAGGCGGTCGGGTGCGAGGTCGGGGTCGTCGGGGTCGGCCGCGGCGACCTGGTCCGCCGTGCGCAGGGCCCAGGCCCGCAGCGCGTCGACGCCGTGGGTGCGGTTGCCCTCCTCGTCGTGGGTGAACGAGGTGCGGCAGGAGCCGAAGGCCATCCGCAGCGGCCGACCGGGCTCCAGCGTCGCGATCACGGGAGGGGGGAACGGCGAGCCGGTGGGAGGCCACACCTGCCCCTCGTCGATCGTGACCGTGTAGGGCTCGGTGGTGCCGGGTGCCAGGCCGTCGAGCTCGACGAGCGCGTAGTGGTGGTCGTGCACGGTGAACGTACGAGCGGTGGCCGAGGTGTCGCCACGGGTCACGGTGACGGTGGCCGGGTCCTCGGTCTCGACCCACACGGCGGCCGAGGTGTCGTCGACGTAGCGCAGCAGCGGGCCCAGGCGCAGCCGGCCCTCAGGTGCACCGTCCTGGCCGCTCATGGCTGGAGGAGGACCTTGATCGCGCGACGCTCGTCCATCGCGCGGTAGCCCTCGGCGGCCTCCGCCATCGGCAGCGTGAGGTCGAAGACCTTTCCGGGGTCGATCGCCCCCGACAGCACCCGCTCGAGCAGGTCGGGCAGGTAGTGGCGCACCGGCGCCATGCCGCCGGCGAGACCCACGTTCTTCTGGAACATCCGGCGCACCGGCAGCTCGACGCCGTGCGGCACGCCGACGAAGCCGACGGTGGAGCCCGGCCGGGCGATCGCGAAGGCGGTCTTCATCGCCTCGTCGGTGCCGACGCACTCGAGCACCGCGTCCGCGCCGATGCCGTCCGTGAGGTCCGCGATCCGCGCGCCGCCCTCCTTGCCGCGCTCGGCGACGACGTCCGTCGCGCCGAACGCGCGGGCGATCTCCTGGCGCGGCTCGTGGCGCGACATCGCGATGACACGCTCGGCGCCGAGCTGTGCGGCGGCGAGCACGCCGCACAGGCCCACGGCTCCGTCGCCGATCACGACGGCCGTGCCGCCCGGCTGGACGCCGGCGGCCACCGCCGCGTGCCAGCCGGTGGCCATGACGTCGGACAGTGCGAGGAGGGACGGGACCAAGGACGCGTCCGGCATCCCGTCGGTCTTGACCAGGCTGCCGTCGGCCTGGGTCACCCGGGCGTACTCCCCCTGCCCGCTGGAGGTGAAGCCCAGGTTGTCGCACACGGACTGGACGCCGGCCCGGCAGTGCGGGCAGGTGTTGTCGCAGTGGCAGAATGGCACGATGACGAAGTCGCCCGGCACGAAGTCCCGGACGTCGGGACCGACCTCCTCGATGACGCCCACGCACTCGTGGCCGATGGTCGCCCCTGCGTCGATGTCGTTGGCGCCGCGGTAGGGCCAGAGGTCCGAGCCGCAGATGCAGCCGGCCACGACCTTGACGATCGCGTCCGTGGGCTCCTCGATGCGGGGGTCCGGCACGTCCTCGAAGCGGATGTCGCCGGGGGCGTGGATGGTGGTTGCGCGCATGCTCGGATCCTGCCACGCGCCGGGTGACCCGGGCGGCCGGTCGACACCCCTGGGAAGGGCCCCGAATGGCTTTATCTCATATCTGAGATACCTTAGGCGTCATGGCTGACTACAAGGGTCGCATCGGCAACCTCATCCGCGACGCCCGCAAGCACCGCGGGCTCACCCAGCACCAGCTCGCCGAGCTGCTCGGCACGAGCCAGAGCGCCATCAACCGCATCGAGAAGGGCCACCAGAACCTCTCCCTGGAGATGCTCGCCCGCATCGGCGCCGCCCTCGACTCCGAGATCGTCGCGCTGGGCGCCGGTCCGACGCACCTGCGCGTCGACGGACCCACCACCCTCTCCGGCTCGATCGACGTCAAGACCTCCAAGAACGCCGGCGTCGCGCTGCTGTGCGCCTCGCTGCTCAACAAGGGCCGTACGACGCTGCGCAAGGTCGCGCGCATCGAGGAGGTCAACCGCCTGCTCGAGGTGCTCAACTCCCTCGGCGTGGCCACCCGCTGGCTCAACGAGGACAACGACCTCGAGATCGTCCCGCCGGCCGACCTCAACCTCGCTGCCATCGACGAGGCCGCTGCGCGCCGTACCCGCTCGGTGATCATGTTCCTGGGCCCGCTCCTGCACCGCTACGACGAGTTCGAGCTCCCCTACGCCGGCGGCTGCAACCTCGGCGAGCGGACCGTGGAGCCGCACATGTCGGCGCTGCGTCCGTTCGGCCTCGACGTCAAGGCCACCGACGGCGCCTACCACGCGAGCGTCAACCGGGCCATCGAGCCGGAGCGTCCGATCGTGCTCACCGAGCGCGGGGACACCGTCACCGAGAACGCCCTCATGGCCGCCGCGCTGCACCCGGGCACCACGGTGATCCGCAACGCCTCGTCCAACTACATGGTCCAGGACCTCTGCTTCTACCTCCGCAAGCTCGGCGTCGACGTCGAGGGCATCGGCACCACCACGCTCCGGGTGACCGGCCGCGCCTCCATCGACGTGGACGTCGACTACGCGCCGTCCGAGGACCCCATCGAGGCGATGTCGCTCCTCGCGGCCGCCATCGTCACCCGGTCGTCGATCGTCATCCGCCGCGCACCGATCGAGTTCCTCGAGATCGAGCTCGCCACCCTGGAGGAGATGGGCTTCCGCTACGACCGCTCGGAGGAGTACGTCGCCCTCAACGGCGAGACCCGCCTGGTCGACATCACCACGCACCCCTCTGACCTGCGGGCGCCGCTCGACAAGATCCACCCGATGCCGTTCCCCGGCCTCAACATCGACAACCTGCCGTTCTTCGCGGTCATCGCGGCCGTGGCCGAGGGGCAGACCCTGCTGCACGACTGGGTCTACGAGAACCGCGCGATCTACCTCACCGAGCTCAACAAGCTCGGCGCGCAGGTCAAGCTCCTCGACCCGCACCGCGTGCTCGTCGAGGGCCCGACCCACTTCTCCGGTGCCGAGATCGTCTGCCCGCCGGCGCTGCGCCCGGCGGTCGTGCTGCTCATCGCGATGCTCGCTTCGAAGGGTCGCAGTGTGCTGCGCTCGACCTACGTCATCCACCGTGGCTACGAGGACCTCGCCGAGCGGCTCAACGAGCTCGGCGCCAACATCGAGACGTTCAGGGACATCTGAGACGGGCAGCCGGCGCCGCCTCGAGATCTCACGTCACCGGACAGATGGTGTCGAGGCTCGTCGCTGGCGCTCCTCGCACATCGACCAGCGAGGGGCGGGCTGCTCAACCAAACAGCGTCTCGACCCACGCCCGCGAGACCTTGCCGATGTTCGGCGGGGCCGTCATGTCGGCGGTGATCCTCGGCAGCGGAGCCGTGTGCTGGCCGGCGTTGCGGTGCCAGTCGTTCTCCGCCTCGATCAGCAGGCCCAGGTCGGCGCGCGCCAGGAACACTCCATGCCCGTCAGGACACTGGCTCACCGTCGCCTCGCCGAGGGTCTTCTCGTCCATCTCGACGCCACATCGGGGACACGTCATGCTCTCCATCCCCAGACGGTACCGCTGCACCCCATACTTCTCCCCGTGAACTCACCGGCCCCTTCCAGATCGGCCTACCTCGACTCGCCCCGTCCGCTGGCCTTCGCGCACCGCGGCGGGGCGTACCACCCCGAGATCGAGGGTCTCGAGAACACCCTGGCGGCCTTCGCGCACGCCGTGGACCTCGGCTACACCTACCTCGAGACCGACGTCCACGTCACCAGCGACGGCGTCCTGCTGGCCTTCCACGACACGGTGCTCGACCGGGTCACCGACCGCACCGGCCGGATCAGCGACACGACCTACGCCGAGGTGCAGCAAGCGCTGATCGGCGGCCGCGAGCGGGTGCCGACGCTGGCGGAGCTCTTCGACGCGTTCCCGGACGCACGCTTCAACATCGACCTGAAGTCCGCGGGCGCCGTCGAGGCGCTCGCGGCCTTCGTCGAGGAGCGCGACGCCTGGGGCCGGTTGCTGGTCGGCTCGTTCTCCGCCCGGCGGATGACGGCCTTCCGCCGGCGTACGCGGGGCCGGGTCGCCACGTCGGCGCACCCGCTGGAGGTCGCTGCGTTCGTCCTCTCCCCCAGTGCCCGGCTCGCCCGGTGGCTCACCCGCGGGCGACCGGTGGCGCTGCAGGTCCCGCACCGCCAGGGCCGACTGCTGGTGGCGTCGGCCGGGCTCGTACGGCGCGCGCGTGCGGCCGGCGTGCAGGTGCACGTGTGGACGATCGACGACCCGATCGAGATGAACACCCTCCTCGACCGTGGTGTCGACGGCATCATGACTGATCGCACGGACATACTCAGGGACGTGCTCCGCGCCCGCGGACAGTGGAACGGCCCCGCGGAGGGCCGCATGGAGGGTGAGGCATGAGCAACGACCGCGTCGTGACGGGTGGCGGCATCGCCGACCTCGAGCCGTTGGCGCAGGCCCGGGAGCAGAAGGCCTGGTACTGGTACGACTGGGCCAACAGCGCCTACACCACGACGATCGGCACCGTCTTCTTCGGTCCCTACTTCATCAGCCTCGCCGAGAACGCGGTCGGCGGCGAGGACGGGCGCTTCGAGCTCGGCGGGCTGTCGCTCCCGCCAGACTCCCTGTTCTTCTGGCTGATCACGGTCTCGACCATCCTCTCCGCCCTCATCCTGCCGCCGCTGGGCGCGTACGCCGACCGCGTGGCCAACAAGAAGCGGCTGCTGGCGACGCTGGCGTGGACGGGTGCATTCTTCGCCTCGCTCATCTTCTTCGCCACCGGGGACAACTGGCTCCTCGCAGCCGTCGGCATCGTCTTCGGCAACCTGTTCTTCGGTGCTGCCGGGGTGGTCAACGACTCGATCCTGCCCCTGATCTCCGACGAGGACGACCGCGATCGCGTGTCGTCGCGCGGCTGGGCCTTCGGCTACCTCGGTGGCGGGCTGCTGCTGGTGATCAACCTCGGTGTCTACCTCGGGCACGAGTCGCTCGGCCTCGACGAGGGCCTCGCCGCACGGCTGTGCATGCTGTCCGCCGCCGCATGGTGGGCGGGGTTCACGCTGATCCCGTTCCTCAAGCTCCGCAACCACCCGCCCGTCGACGTCGAGCACGTCGAGGGCAACGCGCTGCGGCGCAGCTTCGGCCAGCTCGCGGCCACCCTGCGCGACCTGCGCAACTACCCGATGGCCCTCACCTTCCTGGTCGCCTACCTGTTCTTCAACGACGGCATCCAGACCGTGATCGCCTCGGCGTCGGTCTTCGGCTCGGAGGAGCTGGGCCACTCGCAGACCATCCTGATCGCCACCATCCTGATGGTCCAGTTCGTCGCGTTCGGCGGCGCGCTGCTCTTCGGACGCCTCGCCGGTCGGTTCGGCGCCAAGCGCTCGATCCTCGTCGGCCTCGCGATCTGGTGCGTCATCGTGACCGTCGCGCTGTTCCTGCCTGCCGGCAACGTGCCGTTCTTCCTCGTCCTCGGTGCCGCGATCGGCATCGTCCTCGGCGGCACCCAGGCGCTCGCCCGCTCCTACTTCTCGCTGCTCATCCCGCGGGGCAAGGAGGCCGAGTACTTCAGCTTCTACCACGCGATGGACCGCGGGACGTCCTGGTTCGGCACGGCGACCTTCGGCATCGTGCTGGCGGTCACCGACTCCTACCGGCCGGCGATCTTCGCGCTCATCGCCTTCTTCGTCATCGGCGGGCTGCTGCTGACCCGCGTCGACACCGAGCGCGGGATCCGCGAGGCCGGGAACGACGTCCCGGCGGTCATCTGAGGCCGTGCCCTGCCTCCTCCTCGGCAAGCTCCACCCCTGGGGGTGAAGTTCGTCTCGCCTGAGCGTGACGGATCCGCCCACGAAGCCGCGGAATTGCGACGTCCCCGCTACCGTTGAAGGCTGTAGAAGATCCGGTGCACACGAACCGCGTCGTCACGAGCGGCGTCACAGACCATGGTCTGGCTCGTTGCACTGGTAGGACCCGAACACAACACTACGGGTGTCAGCAACCCAATGGAGGTGGGCACGGTGGCGGAGCGCACACTGCGTGGCGCGAGGCTCGGCGGCCAGAGTTTCGAGGACGAGCGCGGCATCGAGTTCGCAGCACGTCAGCAGGTCGGATACCGGTGCAAGCAGGGGCACGACTTCGAGGTCACGATGTCGGTCGAGGCCGACATCCCGGCCGTGTGGGAGTGCCCGCGCTGTGGCGCCGAGGCCCTGAGCACGGCGGGGATCCTCCCCGAGCAGAAGGTCGAGAAGCCGGCCCGCACGCACTGGGACATGCTCCTGGAGCGTCGCTCGGAGAAGGAGCTCGAGGACATCCTCAAGGAGCGCCTCGAGCTGCTGCGCGGGGGCGAGATCGGTCCCGCGCACCTGCACCGCGCCAACAAGAAGAAGCGCGTCAGCTGAGCCGTCGGCTCAGCCGAGACGCGTCACTCGACGACGTCGCCCCGGACCACCGGGCCTCCGGGCCCGGGGCCGGGGCGTCCGTCATTTCCGGGTCGCCCTCCGGGCTGTCCACCCGGCCGCCCGAAGCCGGGACCGAACGGGCCGCCGAAGCCGGGGCCGAAGCCGGGCGCGGCCACGAGCCGACGCTCGACCACCGTGGTGAGCAGCCGCCGGGCCACCGGGCGCGTGAACGGCAGGATCAGCAGGATGCCGGCGACGTCGAGGACGAAGCCCGGGCTCAGCATGAGCGTGCCGCCGATGAGGATGAGCGCGCCGTCGGCGATCTCGCGGGCAGGCATCCGGCCGTTCTGGAGCGCGGCGCGCAGCGCCTGCCACGCGCGCCCGCCCTCGCGCTTGATGAGCCAGGCCCCGACCATGCTGTCGAGCACGAGGAGCACGATCGTCCACCACGGTCCCACCAGCTGGCCGACCTGGAGGATCACCCAGATCTCGGCCAGCGGCACCACCACGAACGCGGCGGCGAGGAGGGGACGCAGCCAGCGCCTGCGGCGCGGACCCGTACGGGGCGCGGCGGGGTGCGTCATGACCGCCACCAGCGCCGTCGCAGCTGGGCGCGCCGCTCGCTCAGGCCCCAGCGGGTGATCTTCCGCAGCGACTCGCGGGCGACCTGGCCGCTCATCTTGGAGTCGCCGCGCTCGCGCTCGACGAAGTCGATCGGCACCTCGGCGAGCCGGAGCCCGCGGCTGAGCGTGCGGTAGGCCAGGTCGGTCTGGAACACGTACCCAGTAGACCTCACCGACCCAAGGTCGATCGCCTCCAGGGTCGTGCGCCGGAACAGGCGGAAGCCGGCCGTCGCGTCCGACACCTGGATCCCGAGGAGCAGCCGGACGTACAGGTTGCCGCCCCGCGACAGCAGCAGGCGCGGGAGCGGCCAGTTGACCACCGAGCCGCCGGGGACGTAGCGGGAGCCGATGACCAGGTCGGCGGTCCGCAGCGCGTCGAGGAGGCGCTCGAGCTGTTCGGGCTGGTGCGAGCCGTCGGCGTCCATCTCCCCGATGACGTCGTAGCCCGCACGGAGCGCGACGTCGAAGCCGTGGAGGTAGGCAGCGCCCAGCCCGGCCTTCTCGGTCCGGTGCACGACGCTGATCGCCGGGTCCGCCGCGGCGAGCCCGTCGGCGAGGTCGCCGGTGCCGTCGGGGCTGTTGTCGTCCACGACCATCACGTCGACGCCGGGCTGGGCCTGCCGCAGCCGTGCGAGGATCCACTCGAGGTTGTCGGCCTCGTTGTAGGTCGGGATGACCATGACGCATCGGCCGAGTCCGTCGACACTCACGCGGGTCCTCCTCGCTCCAGTGGCTCCACGGGGTGGAGGGGTGGGTCGTCGTTGCCGCTGCCCGACCGTCGACGACGATAGGTGACGACGACGGCCGCGGTGTGCAGGACCAGGAAGAGCAGCGCGAGACGCGCGGGCCAGACCCCGAGGCGTACGGCCGGGGTGGTCGTGGTGCTCAGCCCCACGGTCTCCACGAGCACCTCCTGGGTGCGGGCGGGCGCCGAGGCGACCACGGTGCCGTCCGGTCGCACGACCCCTGAGACGCCGTTGATCGCCGCGACCACGACCCAGCGGCCGGTCTCCAGCGCGCGCAGCCGGCTGATCTCGAACTGCTGGGCGACCTGCCCGGTCCGGCTGAACATCGCGTTGCTGGTCTGCACCGTGACGAGCTCGGCGCCGCGGGCGACCTGTCCGACGAGGCCGTCGTCGTAGGCCACGTCGAAGCAGATGGCGTCGGCCACGAGGTGCTCCCCCACCCGGATCGGCTCCAGGCTGGTGCCGCGGACCATGTCGCGCGGCACCTCGGTCAGCCGGCCATAGGTCGACGGCATCCAGCTGCTGCCGCGGAAGGGGATGTACTCGCCGTAGGGCACCGGGTTGCGCTTGGTGTAGCGGTCGCCACTGCCGAGGCCCGGCTGGTAGACGATGCCCTGGTTGAGCACCTGCGTGTCGTCGAGCGGGTTGCTGTTGGTGCCGCCGACGAGGATCGGCACCCCGATCGCATCGGACGCCGCGACGATGCCGGCGTTGATCGCGGTGTCGAGGAAGGGATCGACGGCGGTGGAGTTCTCCGGCCAGACCACGAAGTCGGGTCGCGGCCGCTCCCCCGCCGCGACCTCGGTGGCCAGGTCGCGGGTGAGTCGCACGTGGTTGGCGGTCACCTCCCGGTGCACGGCCGGCACGTTGAGCCCGGTGCCCGGGACGTCGCCCTGCACGGCGGCGACCGTCGCGGAGCCGGTGCGCTCGAGCGGGTACGGGGCCAGCGCGGGCGCCAGCGTCACGACGGCGAGCCCGGCCAGCGCCGCGTACGTCGTGCGGGTGGGCGAGCGCACCTCGAGCAGCAGCCAGGCGAGCACCGTGCCGGTCAGCGCGACGAGGAGGCTGGCGCCGGTCATCCCGATCCACGGGATCGCGTCGGCCCACGGGGTGTCGGCGGTGGCGAACACGAGGCGGCCGAAGGGCATGCCGCTGAACGGGAAGCCGCTGCGCAGGGTCTCGATGCCCACCCACCAGAGTGCTGCGGGGACCGGCCAGGCCCGCACGCGCGTGCTCCACGACAGGCCGATGCCGAGGGGGACGAAGAACGCCGACTCCATCGCGCACATGGCGAGCCACGCATCGGTGCCGACGGCACGCATCCACACCATGACGGCGTAGATGAAGGCGATGCCGAACAGCAGGCTGGGCAGCCAGGCGTGTCGAGGTCGCAGGCCGCGCACGGAGATCACCAGGGCCGCGACGGCCGGCGGCATCACCCAGGAGTGCCCCACCGGCTCGAAGGCCGCCGCGAGCACGAGGCCGCCGACGACGGCGAGGAGGCAGCGCAGCGGCACGCAGAGAACCTAGCCGACGGCCCGGCGGCGGAGGCCGGAGGAGGGCCGGTGGAGGGCCCGGCGCCTGCAGCGGAGCGGGAGGAACGAGGGGGCTTCGGACCAACGCGCGCCCGACTGGCTGACGAGCACGCGAAGTTGTCTAAGGCCCCGAGGTTCCTCCCGCATCCAGCCCCCGCGGGGCACCGTCGACGGGTCGGCGGACGGTGGGAAGCGCTGGCTTCGCGTACCCCACGTTCGTCTCCCCTCTGCCGAAAGTGCCACCCGCGAGCTGCACAGGCGGACCGTGGAACGATCCCTCCCGGCCCGGGGAGTGTCAACACGCGCCTGACCTGCACTAACGCGCGTTTTCGCAGGTCAACGCACTGGTGCTGCGACGAAACTCGTCAGACAAATCTGAGTGCTCGCGGCGTGTCGCAGCAGGACACGCCGACGGCCGGCCCCCGGGGCGTCAGGGACGGGGAGGTACGACGACGGTGCCGGTGGCGGTGGTGGCCACGACCGGTGGGTCGAGCACCTCCGCCGCGCCGGGCGCGTCGGGGGTCGGCGCACCCCTGCCGACCACGTGGACGGCGAAGTCCATCACCCGGCTGCGGGTGCCCTCCCGGACCAGCGTCGCGGTGATCTCGAGGACGTCGCCGGCACGCACCGGGGCCTTGAACTGGACATCGGAGTAGGACGCGAACAACCCCTCGTCCCCGTCGAGCACGATGCACATCTCGGTCGCCACGTCACCGAACAGGCCGAGGCTGTACGCCCCGTCGACGAGGTTGCCGGCGTAGTGGGCATGGGAGTAGGGCACGTAGCGCCGGTGGGTGATCACCGTTCCGGTGCGGTCGCTCATGAGGCCTGCTCCTTGCTCGTCGGGCGGGCACCGGCCAGCCGGTGCACGATGAAGGACGCGACCTCGCCGGGCGTGGTGCCGCGGCTGAAGACGCGGTCCACGCCGAGCTCCTCGGCCATCGTCTCGTCGAACCGCGGACCTCCGACGACCAGGAGGGGGCGCTTCGCTGTGGGGTACGCCTCGCGGAACGCCGCGGACATCTCGCGCGTGTTGAGCAGGTGGGCGTCGCGCTGCGTGACGACCTGGGAGACGAGGACGGCGTCGGCCTTCTCCTCCCGCGCCGCCTCGACCAGCTGCGGGACGGACACCTGGGCCCCGAGGTTCACGACCTTGAGCTCGCGGTAGTACTCCAGGCCCTTCTCCCCCGCGAAGCCCTTGATGTTGAGGATCGCGTCGATGCCCACCGTGTGCGCGTCGGTGCCGATGCAGCCGCCCACGACGACGAGCCGGCGGCGCAGCGACCGCTTGATCGCGGCGTTGGCCTCCTTGGGCGTCAGCAGCGGGTAGTCGCGCTCGACGACCTCGACCGTGCTCGGGTCGACGAGGTGGTTGACCCGGCCGTAGACGACGAAGAACGTGAAGCCCTCCCCCATCGGCTTGGCGTGCACGACGAGTGCCGGGTCCATGCCCATCTTGTTGGCGAGCTGGACCGCGGCGCCCTCGGCGACCTTGGAGTGCTCGATCGGCAGCGTGAACGACAGCTGCACCATGCCGTCGCCGGTGGTGTCGCCGTAGGGACGGATCAAGCTCATCGTGCTGCTCCTCGGTTTCGAGACGCTCGATGAGCTCGCTCCTCGACCAGCGGAGACTCGAGGATCTCGGTCGCCGGGTTGTAGTAGTCGCCGGCCTTCCTCGCGACGCCGTCGAGGCCCTTGCCCTTGTCGGCGGGGCGCTTCATCAGGCCGAACGTGCCGTCGGCGATCGCGGCGAGCAGGGGCGGGTCGCCGGCTGCGTCGGAGTCGTCCTTGATCTCCTGCAGCAGGCCGATGGCCTCGCCGAGCACCTCGCGGGCGCGGGTGGCGATGAAGCCGTCGGGTGAGGGATGGAAGTCCTCGTGCAGGTTGCCGGCGGCGTTCATGACGTACCGGACGTTCTCCAGGGCGAGGTCGCGGTCGGAGATCCAGGGAGTGACGACGGCCTCCGTCATCATGCCGACGAGCAGGATGCCCTGGCCGGTCATCGCTCCGACGAGGTTGAAGAACCCGTCGAGGAGGTAGCCCTTGAAGATGTCGCCGGTCATGTGACGCGTCGGCGGCATCCACTTGAGCGGCGCGTCGGGGAAGAGCTCGCGCGCGAGCATCGCGTGGGCGAGCTCGAGGCGGAACGAGTCGGGCACCTCGGGGTCGATCTCGAAGGCGTGGCCGAGCCCGAGCTGCCAGTCCTCGAGCCCGGCCTCCTTGGCGAAGTACTCGTTGAGCAGCTGGCTCGTCGTGACCGTGTGCGCCGCCTCGACCGCGTCGGCGGTCGTGAGGTAGTTGTCCTCGCCGGTGTTGATGATGATCCCGGCGCGGGCGTGCACCTGGCGGCTGAAGCGCTGGTCGACGAAGGTGCGGATCGGATTGATGTCGCGGAAGAGGATCCCGTACATCGAGTCGTTGAGCATCATGTCGAGGCGCTCGAGGCCGGCCAGGGCTGCGATCTCGGGCATGCACAGGCCGGAGGCGTAGTTGGTGAGCCGCACGTAGCGGCCGAGCTCCCTCGACGTCTCGTCGAGCGCAGCCCGCATGAGGCGGAAGTTCTCCTGGGTGGCGTACGTGCCGGCGAAGCCCTCACGGGTCGCGCCCTCGGGCACGAAGTCGAGCAGCGACTGTCCGGTCGAGCGGATCACCGCGATCACGTCAGCGCCCTCACGGGCCGCGGCCTGCGCCTGCGGGATGTCCTCGTGGATGTCTCCGGTGGCGACGATGAGGTAGATCCACGGCTTGCTCGGCGCGTCGCCGACCTTGGCGATCATCCGCTCGCGCGCGGTGCGCTGGCGGTCGATCTGCTTGATGCCGGCCCCCACGGCCTTGCGGGAGGCGGCGCGGGCGCGCGTCACGTCCTTGCCCTCGGGGACCCGGAAGGTCACCGACCCGGCCGCGGCCTTCTGCGCCAAGGCCAGCAGGTCGTCGCCCTCGCCGCGGACGAGCGCGTCCCACACGGGGAGGCTGACGCCGTGCTCGAGGCCCACGTCGGCGCGGACGACGTCGGCGAGCCGGTTGACCCACGGCGTGCCGTCGGGGTCCGCTCCACCGAGACCGGCGAGGCGGAGGGTCGCGCGCTCCACGGACACGGTGGTGTGCCGCTGGGCGAGGTCGACGATCGGCCTGCCCACCTGGCGCGCCAGCGTGCGCGCCCGGCGTACATCGGCGGCGTCGATGCCGAGCTGGCTGGCATTCCGGCGCGCCATCACAGTCTCCGCTCGAACAGGCTGCGGACGCCGGCGTCGGCACGCAGCAGCTCCATCGCGTAGGCCGCGTGGCCGGGGACGTAGCCGTTGCCGACGAGCATCCGCACGTCGGCGGCCAGTCCCTCGGCACCGAGGGCCGCCGCGCTGAAGCTGGTGGCCATGGAGAAGAAGATGACGGTGCCGCCCTCGGCGGTCGCCAGGATCGCGCCGCCCTCGCAGCCGGGGACGTCCACGCACACGACCGTCAGGTCGGCCGGACCGCCGGCCTCGGTCACCGCGTCGCGCAGTGCGATCGGGTCGCGGGCGTCGGCGATGGTCACGGCGTCCGCGATACCCGCCGCCGTGAGGAGGTCGTGCTCGTCCAGCCGGGGCACGACCCCGATCGTGCGCGCGGCGCCCGCCGAACGGGCGGCGGCGAGGCTCAGGGAACCGGACTTGCCCGCTCCCCCGACGACCGCGACGACCGGCGCGTGCCCGCGGGCGGCGTACTCCTCCACGACGCGCCGGGTGAGCGCAGGGGCGCCGCAGACGTCCATCACGCTCAGCGAGAGTGCCGGGTCGAGGTCGTCGGGGATGACCGCGGCGATCGAGCGGCCGAACAGCACGGCGTAGCCGTCGCACGGGACCTGCTCGCTGTGGCCGTCCCAGCCGGCGAGGCCGTCCTCGATCACGAGCGGGGTGAGGGTCAGGCTGACGAGGGTCGCGACCCGGTCGCCCACGGACAGGCCCAGCGGTGACTCCGGGCCGACCTCCTCGACGGTGCCGACGAGCATGCCGCCGGACCCGGTCACCGGGTTCTGCATCTTGCCGCGCGTGGCGACGATGTCGAGGACCTCGGCGCGTACGGCATCGGTGTCGGTCTCGCCGTACTTCGTGTGGGTGCGCTCGAGCTGGCGGAACGACGCCGCGTCGAGGTTGAGCCGCTCGACGCGGATCCGGACCTCGTCGGGCCACAGCTCGGCGCGGGTGTCGAGCCGCTGGGCCGCCTGCGGCAGCACGCCGCCGTCGTCGAGGACGCGGTGCAGGCCGGTCGGATCACCGCTGCGGACGTCCGTCGGGGTAGTCAATTCGGGTCATCCTTCTTGTTCAACGCATCGTGACCGGAAATCTTGCGGCTCGCCATTGGACTGGCCGCACGTTCTCCGCGTACTCTCCCAGATGTGTCGCCGCACACACAACCGGCGCGCCGCACTGCCGCTCGACCCCGATTGCAGGAGACACCATGAGCATCGAGACCGCCATCTCGTTGGACCAGGCACTCGCCACCGGTCAGCCCTACCCCTACCAGCGCGTCGAGCTCGTCGAGCCCGACTGGACGCGGTTCCCCGGCTGGGCCGACGTGAGCGCCGCCGACTGGGCCTCGGTGCAGTGGCAGCGCGCGCACTGCATCAAGAACGTCAAGCAGCTGCGCGAGCTGATGGGCGACCTGCTCGACGACCGGTTCTACGCCGACCTCGAGCGCGACCAGGCCGAGCGCGCAACCATGTCGATGCTGGTGCCGCCGCAGATGATGAACACGATGGTTCCCTCGTTCGAGCCCGCGGGCGCCGGCTCGATGACCGAGGCGTTCTACGCCGACCCGATCCGTCACTACATGATCCCGGTGTTCAGTGACCGTCGCACCGACTGGCCCTCGCACCCGCACGCGGCGCGCGACTCCCTGCACGAGCACGACATGTGGGCCACCGAGGGTCTCACCCACCGCTACCCCACGAAGGTCCTGGCCGAGCTGCTGCCGACCTGCCCGCAGTACTGTGGCCACTGCACCCGCATGGACCTGGTCGGCAACTCCACCCCGGTGATCGACAAGCTCAAGTTCGCCGGCAAGCCCAACGACCGGCTCGGCGACATGCTCGACTACCTGCGGCGCACCCCGTCGGTGCGTGACGTCGTGGTCTCCGGCGGCGACGTGGCCAACATGCCGTGGCCCCGGCTCGAGGCGTTCCTGATGTCGGTGCTGGAGGTCGACAACATCCGCGACATCCGGCTCGCGACGAAGGCCCTCATCGGCCTGCCGCAGCACTGGCTGCAGCCCGACGTGGTCGAGGGCGTCGGCCGGGTGGCCGCCGTCGCCCGCTCGCGCGGCGTCTCGCTGGCGATGCACACCCACGCCAACCACGCGAACTCGGTGACCCCCATCGTCGCCGAGGCGACGCGCGCGATGCTCGACGCCGGCCTGCGCGACGTACGCAACCAGGGCGTGCTGCTCAACGGCGTCAACGCCGACCCGCACGCGCTCCTCGACCTGTGCTTCCGCCTGCTCGACGGGGCGCAGATCATGCCCTACTACTTCTACATGTGCGACATGATCCCGTTCTCGGAGCACTGGCGGGTGTCGCTGGCCGACGCGCAGCGCCTGCAGCACCACATCATGGGCTACCTGCCGGGCTTCGCGACCCCGCGCATCGTGTGCGACGTGCCGTTCGTCGGCAAGCGCTGGGTGCACCAGAACGCCGATTATGACACCGAGCACGGCATCTCCTACTGGACGAAGAACTACCGCACGTCCATCGAGGGCGACGATGCCGAGGCCCTGTCGCGCTACTACGAGTACTACGACCCGATCCACACCCTGCCCGAGGCCGGTCAGCAGTGGTGGGAGGAGCACGGCCGCCTCGACGAGACCTCGCTCAAGGCCGCCGAGATGGCCGAGGCGTCGCGGCGTACGGCGGCGCTCCAGGCGTACTGAGCGGCCCCGGCCTGACCGGGATGTCGGGCGCCGCCGTCCGGGGACTCCCCGCTCGAGCGGGGAGTCCGCCACCAAGTACGCCGTTCTCCACAGTCGCGCGGGCCGCCCGTTTCGGCGCCGGGTCGACCCGGGCACCAGCAGGGCATGGCCGACTTCCATCTGTCCCCCACCGATATCGTGCTGCGGCGCGAGCTGGTCGCGGGGGGCCTCACCGACCGTGACATCCGCGCGCAGGTCAAGGCGGGGGTGCTGACCGAGCTGCGCTACGGCGCGTACGCCCCGACCGAGCTCGTCAAGGAGCTGGACGAGGTCGCCATGATGCGCGCGCGGGCGCGGGCGGTTCTCCGAACGGCCCCCGAGACCGCGGTGCTGTCGCACCAGAGCAGCCTCGCCGAGCACGGTGTCGGGCGCTGGGGCGTCGGGCTCCACGAGACGCACCTGACCCGTACGGACGGGCGAGCCGGTCGACGTGAGGCCGGTGTCGTGCACCACCACGCCACGCTCGGCAAGCGTTGGTGGTCGGTGCGGGACGGCGTCCCGACCACCCATCCGGCGCGAGCAGCCATCGAGGTGGCAACCGCGTACGGCGCCGAGGTCGGGCTCGTGGCGGCGTGCGGAGTGCTGCACCGCGAGTCGCAACCGTCGCCTGGCTCCACGACGCAGCGGCGACGGCACGCCACTGGCCCGGCAGCCTGGGCACGCGGCTCGTCCTGGCGCGCGCCGACTGCCTGCTCACCAACGTCGCAGAGGCGCGTACGTGGCACCTCTTCTTCGAGCACCGGCTCCCTCGGCCGGAGCCACAGGTCAAGGTGCTCGACGAGCACGGCAACCTGCTGGGGATCGTCGACTTCCTGTGGGCGACGCTCGGTGTCCTTCTCGAGTTCGACGGTCGGATCACGTACGAGCAGCACCGCCGACCCGGTGAGTCGATCGGTGACTACCTCATGCGTGAGAAGCGGCGCGAGGAGCAGATCTGCGTGCAGAAGGGATGGATCTGCATCCGCGTCACGTGGGCCGACCTCCAGCGCCCTGTCGTCCTGGCGCGCCGGATCATGAAGACGCTCGAGAGCAGGGGCTTTGCGCGCGCTGAGGACGCTCTTGGCGGGGTAGTCCGACACCTGGAGGGCGTTGTACCCCCCTCGAGGAGGCGGACTACCCCGCTCGAGCGGGGACTCTGCAGACGGGGCGAGCCGGTTCCCGGGTGGGCGGGCAGGCAGGTCAGGCGTGGCCGAGCCGGGAGGCGAGGACCGGGACGCCGTCGCCGAGGATGGCACCTCGGGCGACGTGGCGGCCGTAGAGGAGCAGCAGCAGCGCCTCGGCACTCCCCCGCACCTCCGGGCCCTCGCCGTACGCCCAGTCGGTGTCGGAGGCGACCAGCCGCACGCCTGCCACGCGGCGCCGCGCGCTGCCGCCCACCACGGCGTTCAACGGCCAGGGCGTGCCGAGCGTGAAGTCGGCCAGGGGCGCCAGCGACTCCGGCGGCACCTGGCCGGGGAGACCGAGGGGACGGCGTACGTCGAGCCCGTGCACGACCGCGTCCGCGAGGGCGGCGACGGGTGGCATGCCGACTGGGCGGGCTCCGCTGCGGGCGTTGTCGCGCAGCTGGTCGAGGATCGCCTGGCGGCCTCTGGCCGACCACTCGACGGCGGACCGCGCGATCATCCGGTTCATCGAGAACCCGTGGCGGGCCATCGCGACTGCACCGGCGCCCGCGCCCAGGACCGGCGCCCACGCGAGGTGCGCGGCCACGTCCACCACCCGCCAGCCGTCGCACAACGACGGGGCGGCCCACTCGTGCGGGCCGAGCGCCTCGAGGGTGTCGACGAAACCCTCGCGCTGCGACCGGGTGAGCGCGGACAGCGCGGTCGCGTCGCTCACGGCGTGGCCCAGCCGAGGGCGTCGACGAGGCTGCGGACCCGGCTCCTCGCGTCGAGGTCCGGCGTGGGCAGGGCGAGCTCGTGGAAGACCAGCCCGGTGGCGTAGTTGGCCAGGATGCCGAAGTCCCGCTCGGGCTGCCGGGAGCCGGCCCGGCGGACCAGGTCCACCGCCCACGTGTCCACGGTGTCGGCGCCGACCGCGTAGAACGCACGCAGGGACGGTGTCCGCGCGGCTTCGGCGTGCAGCACGTACCGGGCGAGCGTGACCGAGCGGTCCTCGCCGAGCGCACGGCCGACGAAGTGACCGAACAGGTCGGCGATGCCGTCCGGGGACGCCACGATGTCCGTGCCTGGTCCCGATGCCATCTCCAGCTCCCGGTCGATGCACCGTTGCGTCACGCCCTCGACCAGCGCTCGGTGGGTGGGGAACGTCTCCAGGGTGGTTCCCGCCGGAACCCGTGCCGTGGTGTCCACCGCGTCGTGCGTCAGGCCCTCGAGCCCGAGGGCCGCGATGATCTCGACAGCCGCGTCGAGCAGGCGGAGGTCCGTGTCCATCACGGCAAACTACGCCTGTAGTGCGGTCGGGTCAAGAGCCGGGAGCGTGCCACCCGAGGGTGTCGATCACCGTGCGGATGCGCCCCGCGGCGTCGAGGTCCGGGGACGGCAGCGCGAGCTCGTGCAGGACCAGCCCCGTGACGTAGTTGGCCAGCACGCCCAGGTCACGTGCGGGATCCCGGGACCCGGCACGGGTGACGAGGTCGAGGGCCCAGGTGTCGACCTGGTCGGCCCCGGTGGCCATGCCCTCCCTGAGGCCGGGGTTCTGGGCGGTCTCGACCAGGATCGCGTAACGGGCCAGGGTCACGGCGCGGTCGGGCCCGAGGGCCCGGTCCACGAACCGGCCGAGTGCCGCCGCCACACCGTCCGGAGTCGCGTCGACCTCGTCGCGCGGTCCGGTCGCCATCTGGCGCTCGCGGGCGACGAACCGCTCGACGATGCCCAGGACCAGCGCCTCACGGGTCCGGAAGTAGTTGGACGTGGAGCCCGGGGGCAGGTCGGCCGCCGCGTCCACCGCACGGTGCGTCAGTGCGCGCATGCCCTGGGTCCCGACGAGCTCGAGGGCAGCATCGAGGAGGGTGGTGCGTCGGTCGGGCATCCGGCTCAGTCGATCGGGCGGTTCTCGTAGGGGGTGGAGAGCACGATCGTGGTGCGCGTGGACACGCTCGCCACGCCGCGGATGCGGGCCAGGAGCTCCTCGAGCGCGAGCGGCGTGGCGACGCGGATCTTGAGGATGTAGGACTCCTCGCCGGCGACCGACCAGCAGGACTCGATCTCCTCGATGCCGACGAGCCGCTCGGGGTAGTCGTCGGGCTGCGACGGGTCGATCGGCGTGATCGAGATGAACGCCGTCAGCGGCCGGCCGAGCTGGTCGTGGTCGACGGTCGCGCCGTAGCCCTTGATCAGCCCCCGCTGCTCGAGCCGCTTGACCCGCTGGTGCACCGCCGACGTCGACAGGTCGGTGGCCTTGCCGAGGTCGGTGAAGGACATCCGGCCGTCGGCGGCCAGGAGGGACAGGATCTGCCGGTCCTTGGACTCGACCTCGGAGGAGCTCACAGGAGGCACCCTAGTCGGAGCCGGACATCGCCTGCACGAGTCTCACGGCGGACGAGCCGAGTCCCCAGCGCTCGTCCAGTGCCACCACCGCGTCGTGGTCCGCGGGCGTACGCGGTCGCCTCAGGTCCGGCGCCCCCAGCTCGAGGTCGCGGCGTACGGCGACCACGCGAGGTGCGACGGCCAGGTAGTCCGCCGCGGCCTTGATCCTGCCGCGCGGGCCGGGACCCATGTCGGAGTCGGGGTCGTGGGCGGCCTCCAGGATCGCGTCGACGGTGCCGAACCGGTTGAGCAGCGTCGCGGCCGTCTTGTCGCCGACACCGGCGACGCCGGGCAGGCCGTCGGAGGCGTCGCCGCGCAGCGTCGCGAGGTCGGCGTACTGCCGGGCGTCGACGCCGTACTTGCCGCGCACCCAGGCGTTGTCGACGCGCTCGTGCCGGCTCACGCCGCGCGCGACGTAGAGCACCCGGACCGAGGCGTCGTCGTCGACGAGCTGGAACAGGTCGCGGTCCCCGGTGACGATGTCGACGGGCATCCCGGCACCGGTCGCGAGCGTGCCGATGACGTCGTCGGCCTCCATCTCGGGGTGGCCCACCACGGGGATGCCGTACGCCTCCAACACGGAGAGGATGACCGGGACCTGTGCCTCGAGCGGGTCGGGCACCTCCTCGACATCGGGCCGTGGGCCGGGAACCTCGCGCACCACCCGGTGCGCCTTGTAGGACGGGATCAGGTCGACGCGCCACTGCGGCCGCCAGTCGTCGTCCCAGCAGCACGCGAGGTGGCTCGGGTCGTACTCCCCCACCAGACGGCTGATGAAGTCCATCAACCCGCGCACCGCGTTGACCGGCGTGCCGTCGGGGGCCTTCACCGAGTCGGGGACGCCGAAGAACGCCCGGAAGTAGAGCGAGG
The DNA here is from genome assembly GCF_004785795.1 of Nocardioides eburneiflavus. NCBI lineage: Bacteria > Bacillati > Actinomycetota > Actinomycetes > Propionibacteriales > Nocardioidaceae > Nocardioides > Nocardioides eburneiflavus. The sequence continues at coordinate 3,881,632 of NZ_SRRO01000001.1, read as the reverse complement.
CGGTGTCGAGCAGCAGGAGGCGGTCGCCGGTGGCCATGGCCGAGAGCCTTCCACATCGGTTCACCCGCGCGGGCGCGCGACCTGCGTCCTCACGGTCGTGGACTCGCTCGGCCGTCAGTCGGCGAGGACCGAGTAGGCGATCACACCGCGCTTGAGCAGCTTCGCCGTCGTACGGGCGGTGGCGCGCAGCTCGCTGTCGCCGGCCGCGTCGGCGACCTGGCCGCACAGGTCGAGCAGCTGCTTCATCCAGCGGACGAAGTCGCCGGCGGAGAGTCCGGTCACCATCAGCACGTCGTCGAGGTCGTCACCCTCGGCCCACCGCCAGGCCGCCCACGCGAACCCGACGTCGGGCTCGCGGAGGAAGTCGAGCTTGTGGTCCCGCTCGAGCGCGTCTAGCTGCCCCCACAGGCGTACGACCTCGGCGAGCACCGGGCGCACCCGCCCGCCCGGCATCTTGGGCGAGGACGCGTCGTCGGCGCGCCGCGCCTCGAAGACGAGCGCGGACAGCACCGCCGCGAGCTCGGACGGCGCCAGGTCGTCGAAGAGGCCGGCCCGGATCGCCTCGGCGGCGACGAGGTCCATGTCGGTGTAGATGCGCCGCAGGTGCGCGCCCTTCTCGGTGACCGTGTCGCCCTCGAGGTAGTCGAGCGCGGTGAGCACGTCGCACACCCGGTCGAAGGTGCGCGCGACCGTGTTGGTGCGGTTCTCGACGCGGCGCTTGAGGGTCTCGGTGTCGCGCTGGAGCTTGAAGTAGCGCTCGGCCCAGCGGGCGTGGTCCTCGCGCTCGGGGCACTGGTGGCACGGGTGCGCCTTGAGGTCGGCACGCAGCCGCCCGATCTCGCGGTCGGTCGGGGTGTCGCTGAACGACTCTCGCTGCTTCGCACGCCGCGCGGTGGGTGCGTCGAAGGAGTCGGCCCGCGACCGGAGCGCGTTGGCGAGCTCGCGCCGCTGCCCCGGGTTGCGGCCGTTGAACGACTTGGGGATCCGCAGGCGACCGATCGACTCGACGGGCACCGGGAAGTCCATCATCGCCAGGCGGCGTGCCTGGCGGTCGGCGGTGACGACGTAGGGCCGGGGCTCGTCGCCGGAGGTGCCCGGGTCGATGACGACGGCCAGGCCGCTGAACTTCCCGGCAGGCACATGGATGACGTCGCCGGGTCGCAGCCTGCCCAGGGAGGCGGCGGCCTCGCCGCGACGGTCCTGCCGGCGCTCACGGGCCGCGCCCTTCTCCAGGTCGGAGATCCGACGCCGCAGCTCGGCGTACTCCATGAAGTCGCCGACGTGGCAGGTCGCCGCCTCCCGGTAGCCCTCGAGTGCCTCGTCGGCCTTGTGCACCTGCCGGGCGAGCCCCACGACGGCCTTGTCGGCCTGGAACTGGGCGAAGGACTGCTCGAGCAGCTCACGCGAGCGGGCCCGGCCGAACTGGTGCACGAGGTTGACGGCCATGTTGTAGGACGGCCGGAAGGACGAGCGCAGCGGATAGGTGCGGGTCGACGCGAGGCCGGCGACCTCGCGCGGGTTCATCCCCGGCTGGTAGAGCACGACACCGTGGCCCTCGATGTCGAGGCCGCGGCGCCCGGCACGACCCGTCAGCTGGGTGTACTCCCCCGGCGTCAGGTCGGCGTGGGTCTCGCCGTTCCACTTCGACAGCTTCTCGATGACGACGGTGCGAGCCGGCATGTTGATGCCGAGCGCGAGCGTCTCGGTGGCGAAGACGACCTTGACCAGCCCCTCCTGGAACAGCTCCTCGACCACCTGCTTGAACGCGGGCAGCAGGCCGGCGTGGTGGGCGGCGATGCCGCGGGTGAGGCCGTCGAGGAACTCGTGGTAGCCCAGGACGTGCAGGTCCTCCTCGGGCAGGGTGCGTGAGGCCTCCTCGACCCGGGCGAAGATCTCGTCGCGCTCGGCGGCGGTGGTCAGGCGGGTGTTGGCCTGGACGAGCTGGGTGACCGCGGCGTCGCAGCCGGCCCGGCTGAAGATGAACACGATGGCGGGCAGCAGGCCCTCGCGGTCGAGCCGCTCGACGACGTCGACGCGGCTCGGGATCCACACGCGTCGCCCGTTGCCGACGGCGCGGGGGTTCTTCGAGGAGCCGGGCTTGCCCTTGCGGGGCGAGCGCCGGTCGCGCATCAGCCGCGAGCTGGCCCAGTCGTCGCGGGCGATGCGGGTCAGCTCGTCGTTGACCGGCGCACCCTCCTTGACGAAGCCCGCGCTCGCGTCGACGTCGGAGGAGGCGAACAGGTCGAGCAGGCGACGACCCACCATGACGTGCTGGAACAGCGGGACCGGGCGCTTCTCCTCCAGGATCGTGGTCGTCTCCCCGCGCACGGTGGCCAGCCACTCGCCGAACTCCTCGGCGTTGGACACGGTCGCCGACAGCGACACCAGCGTGACCGACTCCGGCAGGTGGATGATCACCTCCTCCCAGACCGCGCCGCGCATCCGGTCGGCGAGGTAGTGGACCTCGTCCATCACCACGTAGCCGAGGCCGAGCAGCGTGCGGGAGCCGGCGTACAGCATGTTGCGCAGCACCTCGGTGGTCATCACCACCACGGGCGCCTCGCCGTTGACGACGTTGTCGCCGGTGAGCAGGCCGACGTTGTCGGCGCCGTAGCGCCGCACCAGGTCGTGGTACTTCTGGTTGGACAGCGCCTTGATCGGGGTCGTGTAGAACGCCTTGCGCCCGGTCTGGAGGGCCAGGTGGATGGCGAACTCGCCGACGATCGTCTTGCCGGAGCCGGTCGGGGCGGCCACCAGCACCCCGCGACCGTCCTCGATCTCGCGGCACGCGCGGACCTGGAAGTCGTCGAGCTCGAAGCCGTAGAGCCCGGCGAAGTCCTTGAGCATCGGGTAGGGCTTGCCCCTCTGGAACGTCGCGTAGCGCTCGGCCGGCGACAGCCCCTCGTCCGGGGTGCTCACGCGATCACCTCCAGGGCGCCCGCGACGCACTCGACGGTCAGTGGCAACGGTCCGAAGCGCTCCCCGTCGGCGTAGGCCACGATGCCGGGCGCCGCGATCGTCACCGAGCGCACCCGCCGGTGGACGTACTCGTGGACGCCGTCGATCCGGCCGGTGAACAGCCGGGGGTAGGAGCGCACCAGCTTGGACTTGCTCATCCGGGTGATCACCACGACGTCGAGGAGGCCGTCGTCGAGCAGGGCGCCCTCGGTGATCCGCAGGCCGCCGCCGAAGGAGGGGCCGTTGCCGACGGCGACGAGCATCGCTTCGTGCTCGACCGTCTCAGACCCTGATCCATCGTCGAGCTGGAGGACGTAGGGGATCGGGCGGAACGTGCGCAGCTCGGCGAGCGTGGCGAGGTTGTAGCGCATCTGGCCACGGGGCCAGGTCATCGCGTTGGCGCGCTCGTTGACGATGGCGTCGAAGCCGGCGGCCAGGACCGTGACGAACCAGCGGTCGCCGCTGCGGGCGAGGTCGATCGTGCGGCGACGCGAGGCGATGATGCGGTCCGCGGCGGCGACCGGGTCGGTGCGCGGGAGGCCGAGGTAGCGGGCGACGTCGTTGCCGGTGCCGCTGGGGATGAGGCCGAGCGGCACGCCGGTGCCGGCGACCGCCTGCACGCCGAGGTGGACCAGGCCGTCACCGCCGCACACCACCAGGGCCTCGACGCCGTCGGCGACGCAGGCGCGGGCCAGGTCAGCGGCCTCGTCGGCGTCGCGTCCCTCGAGGTTGCGGACCACGAACCCGCTCTCGCGGAGCCTGAGCAGCGCGGCGTCGCGGTGCCGCGCACCCTTGCCGCGGCCCGCCGTCGGATTGGTCAGGAGTGCTATCTCGCGCCCCCGCACAGGGTGGTCGGGCGCAACCGGGTCGTGCATGGCGCGACCCTATCCCCCGGCACCGACCGCGACCGGCGACGTGGCCGGGGGGAGGCCGGGGTGAGGCCGGGGTGAGGTCTGGGGTGAGGTCCGGGCGGAGGTCGGGTCAGCCCAGGCGCAGCAACGCGGCGTAGCGCTCGGTGCGGGCGCCCACCGCGCGGGCGAGGCGCCCCAGCGCGTCCAGGACGAGCTCGGGGCCGAAGCGCGTGCCCGGGACCGCGAGCACGAGGCGGGAGTCGACCTCGCCGACCACGACCTGGCCGTGGCGCCACGCCTGGTGCACCCGCAGCCGGGTGTCGTCGTCGACGACAGGGGCAGGGTAGGCCTCGTCGACGGCGAGGAGGTCGCAGGCGATCGTCAGTGCGGCGTCGGGCTCGGCGGCGAGGTGTCCGCGCACCAGGTGTCCGGTGCTCAGACCGGCGTCGGCCCGCCAGACGACGTCGTGCGTGCCGAGCCACTCGGGCAGGTCGAACGGATCGGTGTCGGTGATCACGGCCTGCATGGCTCCACCCTGTCAGACCGGCATCAGCGGTCGAAGCGGTGGAGCGGTGGAGCTCAGATCGAGGAGAGCTCGTCGGGACTCAGCCCGCTGTTCGGGTTGCGGCGCGCCCGGCGCCGGTCGTTGAAGCGCGCGATCGCCTCGGAGGCGAAGAAGAGCAGCACCATCGGGACCGCCATCAGGGTCATGGTGAAGGGGTCGGCCGACGGCGTGGCCACGGCGGCGAAGATGAACGTGCCGATGACGATCCAGGGACGGTAGGCCTTCAGCGAGGCGCCCTTGACGACTCCCGCGAAGTTGAGCAGGACGACGAACACCGGGATGTTGAAGGCCAGGCCGAACACGAACAGGGTCCGCGTGAAGAACTGCAGGTAGTCGTTGAAGTCGATGAGGTTGGTGACGCCGTCGGGGTTGAAGCCGATCAGGACCTCGAGCGCGACGGGCAGCGTGAGGTAGCCCAGGACGATGCCGGCGAGGAAGAGCGGACCGGCGATGGCGACGAAGACCCGGCTCATCTTCCGCTCCTGGGCGTAGAGCCCGGGCAGGACGAAGGCCCAGATCTGGTAGAGCCAGTAGGGCGCGGTGATGATGGCGGACGCGAAGCCGCACAGCGTCAGCCAGAGCAGCAGGCCCGCGCCGGCGCCGCTGGTGGTGGCGGTCGTGGTGCCCTCGGGCAGCTTGGCCCGCGCGTCGTCGTAGGGACCGTAGACGAGGTCCAGCAGCGCGTGCCTGAAGACCAGCGCCACCGCGAGGACGATCACGAAGACCAGCAGGCACCGCAGCAGCCGGGCGCGGAACTCCCGGAAGTGGTCCGAGAGGGCCATCCGGCCGTCGGGGCCGACGTCATGGTGCGGGCGGCCCTTGAACAGGCCGACGAGGCCGGCGATCCTCACGCTCGTCGTGACTGCCGGATCAGGCGGTGGTGTCGTCGCGGCGCTCGCGGAGGACTTCGCCCGAGGTGTCGCCGCGCGTCTCGCGGGCGGCCTGCTCGCGGGCCTCGATCTCGAGCTGCTCCGGGGTCTTCTGGTCGTCGTCGTCGTCGCGCAGGCCCTTGGTCTCGGTCTTGAAGATCCGCAGTGCCTGGCCCGAGCTGCGGGCGAGGTCGGGGAGCTTGGCGGCACCGAACACGAGGACGACGATCGCCAGGATGACCAGCCACTCGAGACCCTGCGGCATGCCGATCATGGGATTGAACATGGGAGTCACTCCGTCATTCCTGGGGGTTGGGGGGCGGTGCTTCGGTGGACGCTTCGGAGTCTACGCCGTCGTCCTCGTAGTGGCTGAGCGCCGCTCGCGCAGCGGCGGTGAACGAGTCGGCGTACGCCGCGGGGGCCAGCAGCGTGGCGTGGGGGGCCAGGCGCAGCAGGAGGGAGGTCACCCACGCCTCGCTGGCCACCTCGAGGTCGACGTCCACCGTGTCGTCGGGCCCGGGCCGCTGGTCGGTGACGGGGTAGTACTCGACGACCCAGCGTGCCGGCGGAGCGAGCCGCAGCGTCACCGTCGTGGTCTCCGCGTCGGTGAACCAGCCGCCTGTCAGGTCACGGGCGCGGGCGCCGGGGTCGGCGACCGTGCTGTCCAGCTCGGTCGCGGCGACGATGCGGTCCACCCTGAACGCCCGGTCGCCGCCGGCCGTGTGGCACCAGGCGTCGAGGTAGAGGAGGTCCTCGATCCGGGTCAGGCCGCGGGGGTCGACGAGCCGTGCGGACTGCCGGTCGCGCGAGGGCACGTGGTAGGTCATCTCGACCTGGTGGCCGTGCGCGATCGCCGACTCGAGGACCGGCACGACGGCGCTGCTCTCGAGCGGGGTCGGCGTGACGTGCAGGCGAAGGAGCTCCTCGCCGTCCTGCCCGGCCGCCTCCTCCAGCTTGGTCAGCGTGCGCGCGATCACCTCGCGGGCCTCGGCCGGAGCAGTGTCGACCATGGTGCGCAGCGCCACGACCAGCGATGTGGCCTCGGCCGGCGAGAAGCGTACGGGCCGGGCGAGGTAGTCGGCGTTGTCGACCCGGATGACGCGGTCACCCTCCAGCGCGTCGAGGTCGACCTCGATGAGGTCGCCGGGAAGGCCGGGTGACAGACCCGTCATGAAGAGCAGCCGCAGGTCGCGCTCGACCTGCTCGGCGTCGGTGCCGAAGTGAGCGGCCGCGTCGTCGAGGCGCACCTCCCCGCGCGCGAGGAGGTAGGGGACGAGCGCGAGCAGGCGGGCGACCTGGTCGGGTGCCGTGTCGGCCTGGTTGGTCATCGGCCCTCCCCCGGGTTGCCTGCCGCCCCGGCTGCGGCGACGGCACGCAGGCGGGCGACGACGTCGTCGCGCAGGGACGCCGGAGCCTCCACCACGACGTCGGGGCCGTAGGTCATGACCTCGTCGGACAGCTCGTGGACGGTCCCCTCGACCACGATGGCGTCCCAGCCGGGACGGTCCGCGATCGGGGTGACGGACTCGGCCCGGCGCCGCAGCCCGATGCCGGTGCCCTGGCGCACCCGGACCTCGGCGCGTACGGACGGGAACGACGGCGAGAGACGCCGCGCGACCGCACGCACGTCGGTGCCGGCCGGCACGTCGTACGCCCCGGACCTGCCGGTGGCGCGGACCGGACCGACGATGCGCGAGAGGCGGAAGACGCGCTCCGCGCCACGGTCGACGTCGAGGCCGACGACGTACCAGCGTCCCGACGAGCGGGCGAGACCCCAGGGCTGGACCCGGCGCGTGGTGGGAGCCGTCTCGTCGGCGCGCTGGTAGGGGAAGCTGACCTGGCGTCGCTTGCCGACGGCGTCCCAGAGCGGCTCGAAGGCCGGCTCGTCGGCGGTGATGGCAGGCGCGACGACCTCGAGGCGGGACGGGTCGATCTCGACCCCCTGGGCCTTGAGCTTGGCCAGCGCCCGTCCGGTCGCCTTGGCGAGGGTGGCGTGCTGCCAGACCTGCGCGGCCAGGCCCAGCACCGCGGCCTCGTCGGACTCGAAGCGGATCTCCGGCAGCGAGGTCTGCTCCGTCGGGATGCGGTAGCCGATCTCGTCGTCGAAGAACGCGTCGGCGCTGCCGACCTCGATCACGGCGCCGATCTGTCGCAGCGCGTCCTTGTCGCGCTCGAAGGCGCGCTCGAACGCCTCGTCACCGGCGGGCCCGCGGGCGTGCTCGGGATAGCACGCCTCGCGGATCGCGTCCTTGCCGATGAACCGCTTCGCGCCGAGCAGCAGGATGTGCAGGTTCATCAGCCGCTCTGCCCGTGGCTGGACCATCCCGCTCCCCTGCCTCTCGCCGCTCGTCCGGACCGGTCAGCTCACTTGGCGCCGAGGATGTCGACGACGAAGAACAGCGTGTCGGTGCCCTTGATGCCGGCCTGCTCGTTGCCCTGCTTGCCGTAGCCGTCGGCCGGCGGGATCTCGAGGATCACGCGCGAGCCGACCGTACGCCCGACGAGGCGCTCGTCCCAGCCCGTGATGACCTGTCCGACGCCGATCGGGAACTCGGCGGGCTCCGCGCTGTAGGACTCGTCGAAGGGCTCGTCGGCGTTGTAGACCTGGCCGAGGTAGTCGACGGTCAGGGTCTGACCGGCCTTCACCTTGGCGCCGTCGCCCTTGACCAGGGTGGTGGCGATCAGCTTGCCGGTCGGCTCGTGGGCGGTGCTGAAGTCGAATCCGGTGATGACCCCGTCCTCCTCGATGAGGGTGGGCGCCCAGCCGGCAGGCTTCTTGTCCTCGCCCTGCGGGCCGTCGAGCGGCGGGACCGTCTCGGCCGTGCCCATGACGTCGACGACGACGAGGACCGCGTCGCGGTTGCCGATGCCGATGTCGGGGCGACCGCCCTCGCCGAAGGCGTCCTCGGCCGAGGTGAGCAGCACGACCCGGTCACCGACCTTGCTGCCGATCAGCGTGTCGCGCAGGAACGGGAGCGTGTCCTCTGCCATCTCGACGGACTGCGGTCCGGTCTCGTAGGTGCTCTGGGCCTGCTTCTCAGTGAAGCCGTTGCCGACCCACCAGTCGACCGACACGGTGTCGCCGTCGGCGACCTCCTCGCCGTCGCCCTCCACGAGGACCTCGGTCTCGGCCTCCGAGCCGTCGAGGCGACCGTCGAAGGTCACCTCGGGCTCCTCGCCCTGCTTGCCCTCGATGGTGACCGAGCTGAGCGGGGCGCCGCCCTCGTCGGCGTCGCTGGAGTCGGAGCCGCACGCGGCGAGTCCGAGCATGCTGAGGGCGAGGACACCGCTGAGGGCAGCGGAACGTACACGAGACACTGGGTTCACCTTGTTCGATCGGTCGGCGTTGCCCGGTCACCCTATCCAGCAACCCCCACCCGTCCGGGCACGACACCGCCGGACGACGCGACCGGTGCGCTCACATCCCGTCGATGAGGCGTTGCACCCGCTCGTCGTAGGCCTTGAACGGGTCCTTGCACAGCACGGTGCGTTGCGCCTGGTCGTTGAGCTTGAGGTGCACCCAGTCGACGGTGAAGTCGCGGCGTCGCTCCTGGGCCTTGCGGATGAACTCGCCGCGCAGCCGGGCGCGGGTGTTCTGCGGGGGGACGCTCTTGGCCTCGAAGATCCTGAGGTCGGAGGTGACCCGGGCGACCGCGCCGCGCTTCTCGAGGAGGTAGTAGAGACCGCGGCCGCGGTGGATGTCGTGGTAGGCGAGATCGAGCTGCGCGATGCGGGCGTCGCCGAGGGAGAGCCCGTGCTTGGCGCGGTAGCGCTCGATGAGCTTCCACTTGATCACCCAGTCGATCTCGCGGTCGACGAGGCCGAGGTCGTCCGACTCCACGGCCTTGAGCCCGCGCTCCCACAGGTCGAGGGCGCGCTCGATCGTCGGCGTGGAGATCTGGCGTCGGTCGACGAAGTCGCGGGCCTTCCCGAGGTACTCGGCCTGGATCTCCAGGGCGCTCGCCTCGCGGCCGTTGGCCAGGCGCACCTTGCGCTGGCCGGTCGGGTCGTGGCTGATCTCGCGGATGGCGCGGATCGGGTTCTCCATGGTGAGGTCACGCATCACCACGCCCTCCTCGATCATCCGCAGCACGAGGTCGCACGACGCCACCTTGAGCAGCGTCGTCGTCTCGCTCATGTTGGAGTCGCCGACGATGACGTGGAGCCGGCGGAACCGCTCGGCGTCCGCGTGCGGCTCATCGCGGGTGTTGATGATCGGACGGCTGCGGGTGGTCGCGCTGCTGACGCCCTCCCAGATGTGCTCGGCACGCTGGCTCACGCTGTAGGACGCCCCGCGCGGGGTCATCACGACCTTGCCCGCCCCGACGACGATCTGGCGGGTCACCAGGAACGGGATGAGGATGTCGGCCAGCCGGCTGAACTCCCCCGCCCGGCCGACGAGGTAGTTCTCGTGGCAGCCGTAGGAGTTGCCGGCGGAGTCGGTGTTGTTCTTGAACAGGTAGATGTCGCCGGCGATGCCCTCCTCGTGCAGGCGCGCCTCGGCGTCGAGGAGCAGGCCCTCGAGGATGCGCTCCCCCGCCTTGTCGTGCGTGACGAGGTCGACGATGTCGTCGCACTCCGGCGTGGCGTACTCCGGGTGGCTGCCGACGTCGAGGTAGAGCCGGGCGCCGTTGCGGAGGAAGACGTTGGACGAGCGGCCCCAGCTGACGACCTTGCGGAACAGGTAGCGCGCCACCTCGTCGGGGCTCAGCCGGCGCTGCCCCTTGAACGTGCACGTGACGCCGTACTCGTTCTCGATGCCGAAGATCCGCCGGTCCATGACCACACACTAGGACCGCGGACCACGCGCCGGGCACCACTCCGCGCGGAAACTTCGCCCGCGTGACGTCGCGCTTGACGTCGCCGGGCCGGACGGGTGAGCGTTCCTCCATGGGACCCCGCCACCTCGTCGCGACCGTCCTGGTCGAGCCGGGCACCGTGGAGGACCTCGAGCTGAGGGTCATGACCGACGACCTGTGGCTGTGGCCGGTGAGGTCGGCGCCAGTCGTGGTCGACGGGGCGAGGCTGGAGTTCCAGCTCCGTCGGCGCCTGGTCGAGGAGCGACGCGGGCAGTGGGACGACGCCGCCGACTGGACCCCGGCGTGGATCGGCTTCGGCGACGCGTGGCACGAGTTCGGGCCGGACGGCGACGTGCGCCCGTCGGGTCCTCTCCCGTGGGCGGCGCACCAGCGCCTGTGGGGCGCGCTGGACGAGTTCGGTCCGTTCGTGCGCTACCGGCGACGGCTCACCGGGATCCCGACCGTGCCGACGGCGCAGTGGCCGGGGCTCCACCTCCGCTGAGCCCGACCTGGCAGGGCCCGCCAGCCGAGCCGGGATCAGATCTGGCCGGGCTCGGCGGGCGGCGTGCCGGGAGCAGGCGGCTGCCCAGGCTCGGGTGCCGGGGGCTGAGGCGCAGGCGGCTGCGGCTGGCCGGGAGCCGCCGGGTCCGTCGGTTCGGTCGGCCGCTCGGCAGGCGGGGCCACCGGCGGCGCGACGGGAGGGGCCACCGGAGGCGCGGTCGGCTCCCCGGTGACGGGATCCTCCAGCGGCGGCGTGGCGCCCGAGACCTGGTCGGTCGGGTCGCTCGGGTCGTCCTGCCCGGAGTGGCGCGGACCCGACCCGGCGACCGCGTCCTCCCTGGACGGCTCGTCGGCCCGCTCGGCCCCGCGGGCTCCGAGGACCTCGCCGAGGCGCGCCTCGCGCAGTCGCAGGAACTTGCGCGGCTGCGTACGGGTGCGGTCGAGGACCGCGACCTCCAGGTCCCGGACCGGGATCACGCGGTCCTCGGACTCGCTGTGGCCGAGGGCTGCGACGGCGACGCGCAGGGCGTCCTCGAGGGAGGCCCCCGAGACGTAGTGCTCGGCCAGGTGCCCGGCCACCACGTCGGCGGCGCCGCCCATCACGGCGTAGCCGTGCTCGTCGGCGACCTGGCCGTCGTAGGTCAGGCGGTAGAGCTGGTCGTCCTCGGGCGCGTCGCCGATCTCGGCGACGAAGATCTCGACCTCGTAGGGCTTCTCGCCGCCGGAGGAGAAGATCGTGCCCAGCGTCTGGGCGTAGGCGTTGGCGAGGCCGCGGCCCGTCACGTCCCGGCGGTCGTAGGCGTAACCGCGCATGTCGGCGAGGCGTACGCCGGCGATGCGGAGGTTCTCGAACTCGTTGTAGCGACCGACGGCCGCGAAGGCGATCCGGTCGTAGATCTCGCTGACCTTGTGCAGTGCCTGGGACGGGTTCTCCGAGACGAACAGGATCCCGTCGGCGTACTGGACGGCGACCACCGAACGCCCCCGGGCGATGCCCTTGCGCGCGAAGTCGGCCCGGTCCTTCATCAGCTGCTCGGGCGAGACGTAGAACGGCATGCTCATGTGGGGTGCTCCTACGTCGTCAGGTCAGGGCCGCGGCCGGGCCGTCGGGGCGCTGCATGCGGGAGGCCAGGATGCGGTCGGCGATCGCGGCCACCTCCTCGTCGGGCATCCGACGCCCGCCGTCGGGGGTGATCACGTGGACGACCGGGAAGATCCGGCGGGTGATGTCGGGGCCGCCGGTCGCGGAGTCGTCGTCGGCGGCGTCGTAGAGGGCCTGCACGACCGCGGTGACCGCGTCCTCGGCGTCGAAGTCGTCGCGGTAGAGCTTCTTGAGCGAGCCGCGGGCGAAGAGCGAGCCGGAGCCGACCGAGTGGAACGCGGTTTCCTCGTAGCGGCCGCCGGTCACGTCGTAGCTGAAGATGCGGCCCTGGTCGGCGGCGAGGTCGTAGCCGGCGAAGAGCGGCACCACCGCGAGGCCCTGCATGGCCATGCCGAGGTTGGCGCGGATGAGGGCCGCGAGCCGGTTGGCCTTGCCGTCCATCGACAGCGTGGTGCCCTCGATCTTCTCGTAGTGCTCGAGCTCGGTCTGGAACAGCCGCACCATCTCGACCGCGAGCCCGGCGGTGCCGGCGATGCCGACCACGGAGTACTCGTCGGCCGGGAAGACCTTCTGGATGTCGCGCTGGGCGATGATGTTGCCCATGGTGGCGCGGCGGTCGCCCGCCATCACGACGCCGCCGGCGAAGGTCGCGGCGACGATCGTGGTGCCGTGCGGGGCCAGGTCGCCCGCGTCACCGGCAGGCACGGCACGGCGCGACGGCAGCAGGTCGGGGGCCTCGGCGCCGAGGAAGTCGGCGAAGCTGGAGGTGCCGGGCGCCATGAAGGACGAGGGGAGGCGGGAGTCGCCCATACGGACTACTCGCCGCCCTTCTGGATGAACGACTTCACGAAGTCCTCGGCGTTGGTCTCGAGCACCTCGTCGATCTCGTCGAGGATCGCGTCGACGTCCTCGTCGATCATCTCCTTGCGCTCGGCGACGTCGGTCTCCACGACCTCCTCCGTCGCCGTCTCGTCCTGCGAGGACTTGCGCGGCTGCTTCTGCTCCTGGGCCATACCGCGACCCTATCCACTCCCACCGACGCCACAAGGACGTTCACCGTCAGCGGACGGGCGTTTCCTGAGTCGTACGGTCAGGTACGCCGATCAGCGGGTGATCGCCGCGACCAGCGCCTGGGCGGTGTCGCAGCGGTCGATCAGCTCCCCGACGTGGGCGCGGGTGCCCCGGAGCGGGTCGATCGTCGGCACCCGCTGGAGGGACTCACGACCCGGCAGGTCGAAGATCACCGAGTCCCAGGACGCAGCAGCCACGGCGTCGGCGTACTTGTCGAGGCACCGGCCGCGGAAGTAGGCCCGGGTGTCCACCGGCGGGTCGTGCATGGCGGCCTCGATCGTCGCGTCGTCGAGCAGCCGCTCGATCCGGCCGGCGCCCGCGAGCCGGTGGTAGAGGCCCTTGTCGGGGCGTACGTCGGCGTACTGCAGGTCGATCAGGTGCAGCTTGGCGTCGTCCCACCCGAGCCCGTCGCGGTCGCGGTACTGCTGGAGCAGCTTGAGCTTGGCGACCCAGTCGAGCTCGCTCGCGCACTCCATCGGGTCGCGCTCGAGCCGGGTCAGCACCGACTCCCAGCGCGCCAGCACGTCGACGGTCTGGTCGTCGGCGTCCGAGCCGTAGCGGTCCTCGACGTACTTGCGGGCGAGGTCGAGGTACTCGAGCTGCAGCTGCACCGCGGTGAGCCGACGCCCGTCGCGGAGCGTGACGAGGTGCCGCAGCGTCGGGTCGTGCGAGACGTCGCGCAGGGCGCGGACCGCTCCCTCGACGCTCAGGTCGCGGTCGATGAAGCCGTCCTCGATCATCGCCAGCACGAGGGCGGTGGTGCCGGACTTGAGGTAGATCGACACCTCGGCGAGGTTGGCGTCGCCGAGGATGACGTGGAGGCGTCGGTAGACGGCGGGGTCGGCGTGCGGCTCGTCGCGGGTGTTGATGATCGGGCGCTTGAGCGTCGTCTCGAGACCGACCTCGACCTCGAAGTAGTCCGAGCGCTGGCTGATCTGGAACCCGCGCTCGGCGGTGGTGTCCCGGCCGTCCTGGCCGATGCCGACGCGACCGGCTCCGGTGACGACCTGCCGCGAGACGAAGAACGGCGTCAGGTGGCGCACGATCTCGGCGAACTGGGTCGAGCGGCGCATCAGGTAGTTCTCGTGGGCCCCGTAGGAGGCGCCCTTGTTGTCGGTGTTGTTCTTGTAGAGCAGGATCGGCGCGCTGCCGGGGAGCTGCGCGGCCATCCGCGACGCGTCCAGCATCACCTGCTCCCCCGCCTTCTCCCACCGCACCACGTCGAGCGGCGTGGTGACCTCGGGCGAGGAGTACTCGGGGTGGGCGTGGTCGACGTAGAGCCGGGCTCCGTTGGTGAGGATGACGTTGGCCAGGCCGAGGTCCTCGTCGGTGAGCTGGCTGGGGTCGGCGATCTGGCGCGCCATGTCGAAGCCGCGCGCGTCCCGCAGCGGGGACTCCTCCTCGAAGTCCCAGCGGGCACGCCTGGCTCGTGCGGTCGAGCTGGCGTAGGCGTTGACGACCTGCGAGGACGCGACCATCGGGTTGGCCGACGGCTGTCCCTGCACAGAGATGCCGTACTCGACCTCCGTGCCCATCACGCGGCGTACGCTCATGGTGTGAGCCTACGGGTGTGGGACGAGCGCGTGGTGCCGCGGCTGACCGATCTCAGGCTGCGCAGCCGTGAGATCGGCGAGCTGCGGGCGCCCACCTGCGCCGGCCTGGTCGGGCGGGTGCTGGAGATCGGGTTCGGCAGCGGGCTGAACGTCCGCTGGTACCCGCCGGAGGTGTCGTCGGTGACGGCGATCGAGCCGTCCGACGTGGGCTGGGGGATCTCGGCGCGGCGTCGCGCACGAACCAGCCTGCCCATCGAGCGCGCGGGCCTCGACGGCCAGCGCCTCGACCTGCCCGGCGACTCGCACGACAGCGCGCTGGTGACGTTCAGCCTGTGCACGATCCCCGACCCGCTCGTGGCGCTGCAGGAGGCCCGGCGGGTGGTGCGCGACGGCGGTCGGCTGCACGCGCTCGAGCACGGCCGGGCGCCCGAGGAGTCCGTACGCCGGTGGCAGCGCCGCCTCGAGCCGGTGCAGCGTGCCGTCGCCGGAGGGTGCCACCTCACGCGGGACATCCCGGCCCTGGTCACCGCCGCGGGCTGGCGGGTCGAGGAGCTGGAGCAGGCGTACCTCCCCGGTCCGGGCATCGCCCGGCCGTGGACGTACGGCTACCGGCTGGTGGCCGGGTGAGGGTGACGGTCAGCGTCCGCGACGGAGGAACCCGGCGATGAAGAGCACGATGACGACGATGACGACGATGATCAGGATGGTTCGCATCTGCTCAACCTAGTGCCCCGCGCGCCTCGAGCACCCCCTCCCGAGGGGTGTCGCGACTGCTCAGTGCTCGCGCCGGTGCGGGCCGTTGACCGCAGACGCGTGGGCGGCGTTGACGCCGACGATGCCGAGCCAGGCCACGACGACGGCCGGCAGCCCGCCGCCGTCGGTCGCGACGGTGGTGGCGATGGTGATCGGGATGCCCGCCCCGACCGAGACGATGCCCAGCACGAACTGGCGGATCCGGGCGCCCTCGTTGCTGGCGGAGCGACGCTGCTCGAAGGCCCGCTGCTCGGCGACCCGCTGGTCCACGGCCCGCTCGATGCGCTCGGCGAAGCCCTCCACCAGCTCGGCGTCGTAGCGGGCGCCGAGCTCCCGCCTGGCCTCCAGCGCCGCCTCGATGTCGCGGTGCCCCAGGTCCTCCTCCGGGCTCACCAGCGGCTCACAGGTACTGGCCGGTGTTGGAGACCGTGTCGATGGAGCGCCCGGGCTCGGTGCCCTGCTTGCCCGTGATGAGCGTGCGGATGAACACGATGCGCTCACCCTTCTTGCCCGAGATCCGCGCCCAGTCGTCGGGGTTGGTCGTGTTGGGCAGGTCCTCGTTCTCCTTGAACTCGTCGACGCACGCCTGGAGCATGTGCTGGACCCGGAGGCCCCGCTGCGCAGGGTTGAGGTCGCTGTCGAGGAAGTCCTTGATCGCCATCTTCTTGGCGCGGTCGACGATGTTCTGGATCATCGCGCCGGAGTTGAAGTCCTTGAAGTAGAGGACCTCCTTGTCGCCGTTGGCGTAGGTGACCTCGAGGAACCTGTTCTCCTCCGACTCGGTGTACATCCGCTCCACCGTGGCGCGGATCATCGCGTTGACCGTCGCGTTGCGGTCCTGCCCGAACTCGGCCAGGTCCTCGGCGTGCAGCGGGAGCGTCGGGGTGAGGTACTTGGAGAAGATGTCGCGCGCCGACTCCGCGTCGGGCCGCTCGATCTTGATCTTCACGTCGAGCCGCCCCGGTCGCAGGATGGCCGGGTCGATCATGTCCTCGCGGTTGGAGGCGCCGATCACGAGCACGTTCTCCAGCGCCTCGACGCCGTCGATCTCGCTGAGCAGCTGCGGCACGATCGTGTTCTCGACGTCGGAGGAGACGCCGGAGCCGCGGGTGCGGAAGAGCGAGTCCATCTCGTCGAAGAACACGATGACCGGCGTGCCGAGCGAGGCCTTCTCGCGTGCGCGCTGGAAGACCAGGCGGATGTGGCGCTCGGTCTCGCCGACGTACTTGTTGAGCAGCTCGGGGCCCTTGATGTTGAGGAAGTAGGACTTCCCGGACGCACCGGTCCGCTCGGAGACCTTCTTGGCCAGAGAGTTGGCGACCGCCTTGGCGATCAGCGTCTTGCCGCAGCCGGGCGGGCCGTAGAGCAGCACGC
Source organism: Nocardioides eburneiflavus (assembly GCF_004785795.1). Taxonomy (NCBI): domain Bacteria; kingdom Bacillati; phylum Actinomycetota; class Actinomycetes; order Propionibacteriales; family Nocardioidaceae; genus Nocardioides; species Nocardioides eburneiflavus. Next base: position 3,865,236 of record NZ_SRRO01000001.1, on the reverse strand, counting down.
CCTTGGGCGGCTTGAGCTCGTGGTCCTTGAACAGCTCGGGGTGGAGGTAGGGCAGCTCGACGGCGTCACGGATCGCGTCGATCTGGGTGGTGAGGCCGCCGATCTGCGTGTAGTCGATGTCGGGCACCTCCTCGAGGACCAGCTCCTCGACCTCCGACTTCGGCACGACCTCGTAGACGTAGCCCGCGCGCGTGTCGAGCAGCAGCGAGTCGCCGGCGCGGATCGTGACGTCCTCGGCGCACAGGGGCTCCGCGAGGCGTACGACGCGCTCCTCGTCGGCATTGGCGATGACCAGGGCCCGCTCGCCGTCCGCGAGGATCTCCTTGAGCATCACGACCTCGCCGACCTGCTCGAAGTCGAGGGCCTCGACGACGTTGAGCGCCTCGTTGAGCATGACCTCCTGGCCGCGCACGAGCGCGTCGAGCTCGACCGCCGGGCTCACGCTCACGCGCAGCTTGCGGCCTCCGGTGAACACGTCGACCGAGTCGTCGTCGTTGCGGGCGAGGAAGGTGCCGAAGCCCGCCGGCGGCTGCGCCAGCCGGTCGACCTCCTCCTTCAGCGTCGTGATCTGGTCCCGGGCGTCGCGCAGCGTCTGCGCGAGCCGCTCGTTCTGCCCGGAGACGGCTGCCAGCGACCGCTGCGCGTCGGCCAGGCGGGTCTCCAGGGCGCGGGCGTGGCCCGGCGCGTCGTCGAGGCGGCGGCGCAGGTCGGTGACCTCTGCCTCCAGGTATCGCACCTGAGTGGCAAGTTGCTCGCGTGTCGGCTCAGACATCTCGCACCTCCTGACCAATGACACTACCCATGGATCCGTGGGACGGAAGTGGTTATCTCGCCGTGTCGATCACCGTTTGGCAACGACACGTTCGCGGCGTCGTCACCCGGCGCCTCAGCCCGGCCCGTCAGCCGGCGTCGTTCAGCCGGCGGATCGCGGCGAGCTCGGCTGCGTCGAACTCGCCCGACGCCTCGAGCACCTCCTGGAGCACGGCCGACTTGCCGGCGAGGTAGGTGTCGATGTCCATGTCCGGGTCCGCGGCGAGCGCACGCTTGACCGCGCCGTACGCCTCGCGCAGGTCGGCGCGTCGCCGCAGCACGTCCCGCACGGCGAGGTGGTTGCGGACGTTCGGCGTGCCGGCGGTGCACACGTAGACGTTTCGCCGCGGCTCGTCGGGGGCGCGGAACGCCTCGCGTCCGGCGACGCCGAGATCACCTCGGTGGACGTAGCCGACCGACTCGAGCGCGGCCAGGGCTGCCGGCACGTCCCCCGGATCCACGATGACGTCGACGTCGAGGATCGGCTTGGCGGCCAGCCCCGGCACCGACGTCGACCCGACGTGCTCGACCCGCGCCGACCGCACGTCGGCGAGGGCGTGGGTGAGCACGCCAGCCACCTCCTCGAACTGCCCGGCCCAGCGGGGCGACCAGTCGACGACCTCGATCACGCCTCGATCACGCCTCGGGCTCGGCCTGCTCGAGCGGGGGCACGTCCGCCGGGCGCGGGCCGGTGTAGTCGGGCCCGTACGCGCCGGGGGCGGGCCGGCGCGTCTTGCGGGGCGGCCGCTCCCCCGGCGCCATCCGCCGGGCGGTGACGAGGAACGCGGTGTGGCCGATCATCTTGTGGCCCGGGCGCACCGCGAGGCCCTCGACGTGCCAGTCGCGCACCAGCGACTCCCACGGCTGGGGCTCGGTGAAGCCGCCGCGCGCACGCAGCGTCTCCACCACCCGCGACAGCTGCGTGGTGGTGGCGACGTAGGCGCACACGATGCCGCCCGGCACGAGCGCGTCCGCGACGACGTCGACGCAGTTCCACGGGTCGAGCATGTCGAGGATGATCCGGTCCACCTGCGCGCCGAGCGCCGGCAGGCCCTCCTTGAGGTCGCCGAGTCGCAGGTCCCACGCGGGGTGGGTGCTCCCCTCGGGCGCGGAGAAGAACTGGTGCACGTTGCGGCGGGCGACGTCGGCGAACTCCTCACGGAGCTCGAAGGACGTCAGCCGTCCCCACGGACCGACGGCGCGCAGCAGCGAGCAGGTCAGGGCGCCGGAGCCCGCGCCCGCCTCGACGACCCGCGCGCCGGGATAGATGTCGGCCAGGGCGACGATCTGCGCGGCGTCCTTGGGGTAGACCACGGCAGCGCCGCGGGGCATCGAGACCACGAACTCGTTGAGGAGCGGGCGGAACACGAGGTACTGGCCGCCGGCCGAGGACGTCACGGTGAAGCCCTCGTCGCGGCCGATCATCTCGTCGTGGTCGAGGTGGCCCTTGTTGGAGAAGAACCGCTTGCCGGCGACCAGCTCGAAGTTGTGCTTGCGACCCTTCTGGTCGGTCAGTCGCACCCACTCCCCCTCGCGCAGGGGGCCGCGGTGGACGCCGGACCAGGCCTCGGCGGGGACGTCGGGAGAAGGCTCGGACGGGTCAGGCATGGCGCGAACCCTAGTGCGCGAGGGGCCGATCCACTCAGCCGGCGAGGCTCAGCGCCGGGCGTTCTCGCGGAACGCGCGGTCCACGTCGGCGGTCGACAGCACGCCGTAGATCGTCCCGTCGGCCTCGACGAGGAGGTACTCCTCGGCCGGTCGCCGGCTGATGGCGAGGATCAGCTCCTCGCCGGCCACCGTGGCGGGCAGGGTGAGGCCGTCCTCGAGCTTGCGGGCGACGGTCGAGACCGCGACCCACGGGCGGCGGTCGGCCGGCATCGCGGTCACCGCGGCCTCGCTCACGATGCCGACGGGCGAGCCGTCGGCGGTGACGGTGACGATGCTGCCGGCCTGGGCCTCCTGGGCACGGCGTACGGCCTCCGCCAGCGGCAGGTCCTCGGGGACCGAGAGCGTACGCCGGGCGAGCGGGCGGGCGACGAGCGCCGGCAAGCGCTCGCGGATCCGGGCATGGGCCATCGCTGCGGTGGCGCCGGTCCACAGGAACAGGCCGAGGATGAACACGAGGACGAGGTCGAGGATCGTCGGCTGCTGGCCCGTGAGCGGCTCCATCACCAGCGGCCAGGCGAGCAGGGCGAGTGCGGTCAGCCGTCCGCCCCAGCCGGCCACGATGCTGCCGCGGTGCTGGTTGCCGGAGGCTCCCCACACGGCGGCCTTGAGCACCCGGCCGCCGTCGAGCGGGAGCCCGGGGACGAGGTTGAGGACGCCGATGATGAGGTTGGCACCGGCCAGGCCCTGGAGTGCGAGTCGGACGAGCCCGTCGGGGACCACGAACCAGGCCGCTGCGGCGGCCAGGCCGACCGCGATCGAGGTCAGCGGCCCCACGACAGCGATCCAGAACTCGTGGCGCGGGCGGCGCGACTGCCCGTCGATCTCGGTCATCCCACCGAGGAAGTGCAGTGTGATCGAGTTGACGCCGTAGCCCAGGCGCTGGGCCACGACCGCGTGGGAGGCCTCGTGGAGGAGCACCGACAGGTAGAGCACGACCGCGAAGACGAAGCCGGCGACGTACTTCCAGAACCCCAGGCCGGGCTGGGCGTCCTCGATGCGCGGGGCGAAGGTGAGCGAGATCAGCAGCGCCACGATGAACCACGAGCTCGTGACCAGCACGTCGATGCCGGCGATCGAGCCGATCCGCAGGGTGCCCGGCGCGCGCGGTGGCCGCGCGGGCCTCTCGACGTGGGCTGGATCGGTCGGGTCGGGCACACCTGAACCCTAACGAACCCCGCCCACACCGGGAGCGCCCAGGAGCGGCGCCCGGCCGGTGTCGTACGGCTCGCCTAGGGTGACGACGTCATGTCGATCCCCGCCTCCGAGCCTGCCGCATCGTCCCCTGTCCCGTCCCCCGCCGAGCGGGTCTCCACCCCGGTGGACGGCGTCGACGTGCTGGGCGCGCTGTCGCCGAGCCGGGCGGGCGACTTCATGGCTTGCCCCTTGATGTACCGCTACCGCACGATCGACCGGCTCCCCGAGGCGCCTTCACCCGACGCGGCCCGCGGCACCCTCGTGCACAAGGTGCTCGAGGACCTCTTCGACCTGCCCGCGCCGGAGCGTACGCCCGAGCGCGCGGCCGACATGCTGGCGCCGGCGTGGGACGCGATCCTCGCGGTCGAGCCCGCTCTCGCGGAGATGTTCGGCAGCGCCGGCCCCGACCTCGCGGCGTGGATGGCGTCGTGCCGCACCGTGCTGGCGCGCTACTTCGACCTCGAAGACCCCCGTCGCCTCGAGCCAGCCGAGCGCGAGCTCTACGTCGAGGCACTCCTGGAGTCCAGGCTGCTCCTGCGCGGGTTCGTCGACCGGATCGACGTGGCCTCCGACGGACGCATCCGCATCAGCGACTACAAGAGCGGTCGCAGCCCGGCCGAGGGCTTCGAGGCCAAGGCCCTGTTCCAGATGAAGTTCTACGCCCTGGTCGTGTGGCGCCTGCGCGGGATCGTGCCGTCGGTCCTCCAGCTGATCTACCTCGGCAACGGCGAGATCGTCCGCTACGAGCCCGACGAGCAGGACCTCCTCGCGACGGAGCGCAAGGTCGAGGCACTCTGGCGTGCGATCACGCTCGCCCAGGAGACGGGCGACTGGCGGCCGAGCCCGTCACGCCTGTGCGACTGGTGCTCCTTCCACGAGTACTGCCCCACCAAGGGCGGCACCATCCCGCCCCTGCCCGAGCCCCCGGCGCCCGTCGTCGACGCCTCCACCGACGAGTCGGCGGACTGACGCGCCGCCGGTCGGGGTGTCGTCAGGGGGCGATGTACGCCTCGGGCGGCGTGGGAGGACCGTCCGGTCCGCCGAACCCCTCGAGCTCGAGCTCGGGCTCGACCTCGTGACGCTGGATCTCCCCCGCTGCGATCTGCTCGGCGAAGTGGCATGCGACCCGGTGCCCCGACGACGCACCGTCGACCTGCACGACGCGCAGCTCGGGCCGCTCGGTGTCGCAGCGCGTCTCCTGGCGCCACGGGCACCGGGTGTGGAAGCGGCACCCGGTGGGCGGGTGGGCAGGTGAGGGCAGGTCGCCGGTGAGCAGGATCTGCTCACGCGTGTCCTCGAGGGTGGGGTCGGGCACCGGCACGGCCGACATGAGGGCCCTGGTGTAGGGATGGAGGGGCACGTCGTAGAGCTCACCCGCCTCGGACTCCTCGACGAGGCCGCCGAGGTACATCACGCCGATCCGGTTGCTGATGTGGCGCACCACGGCCAGGTCGTGGGCGACGACGAGATAGGTGAGCCCGAGCTCGTCCTGCAGGTCCTGGAGCAGGTTGATCACCTGCGCCTGGATCGAGACGTCGAGGGCGCTCACCGGCTCGTCGGCGACGATGAGGTCGGGACCGACCGAGAGCGCGCGGGCGATGCCGATGCGCTGGCGCTGGCCGCCGGAGAACTCGTGGGGGTACTTCTTCAGGCCCGACGGAGGCAGCCCGACCGCCGACATGAGCTCCCGCAGCCGGGCGTGCGTGGCCGCCTTGTCGGTGTCGAGACCGTGGGCGCGCATCCCCTCCAGCAGGAGCGCCTCCACCGTCTGCCGGGGGTCGAGGCTGGACATCGGGTCCTGGAAGACCATCTGGAAGCGCTTGCGCTCGGTGCGCAGGGCCTCGCCCTTGAGCGAGGCGATGTCGACCCCGTCGAACACGACGGAGCCCGCCGTGGGCGGCTCGAGGTTGAGGATCGCCTTGCCGAGGGTGGACTTGCCGCAGCCGGACTCGCCCACGAGGCCGTAGGTCTCCCCCCGGTGGATGGTCAGGTCGACGCCGTCCACGGCGCGGACGTGACCCACCGTGCGATCGAAGACGATCCCGCTCTTGATCGGGAAGTGGACCTCGAGGTCGCGTACCTCGACCAGCACCTCCCCCTGCGCGGCCGTACGCGCTCCGCGAGCCTGGTCGAGCCCGGTCGATCCGCTCATCGGGACACCCCCATCGGGTTGAAGCAGCGCAGGCCGACCACGTCGTCCCCGTCCCACACAGGCGTCTCCCGCACGCACACGTCCAGCGCGTTGGGGCACCGCGGGGCGAAGGCGCACGCGTCGTCCCACGGCAGGTTGTCCGCCACGGATCCCGGGATGGGCGAGAGCGGCTCGCCGCGCGGGGCGTCGAGCCGAGGGATCGAGCTGAGCAGCCCGACCGTGTAGGGATGACGTGGGCGGGCGAAGAGGGTGTGGCGGTCGCCGCGCTCGACGATCTTGCCGCCGTAGAGCACGTTGACCTCGTCGCAGAGCCCGGCGACGACGCCCAGGTCGTGGGTGATCATCACCATGGCCGTGCCGGTCTCCACCACGAGCTCCTTGAGCAGGGCGAGGATCTGCGCCTGGATCGTCACGTCGAGGGCGGTGGTCGGCTCGTCGGCGATCAGGAGCCGCGGCTGGCAGGCCAGGGCCATCGCGATGAGGGCGCGCTGGCGCATCCCGCCGCTGAGCTGGTGGGGATAGCTGGCCAGGCGAGCCGTCGGGTCGGGGATGCCGACGCGCTCCAGCAGGTCGGCAGCCTTCGGCATCGCCTCCTTGCGGCTCAGCCCCTGGTGGCGCTCCATGACCTCGGTGACCTGCCGGCCGATCTGGATGACCGGGTTGAGCGACGACAGGGGGTCCTGGAAGATCATGGCGATGTCGGCGCCGCGTCGGTCGCGCATCTGCGCAGGCGACAGCGACAACAGGTCCTCGCCGTCGAAGACGGCCGAGCCCTCGACGGTGTTGCCCCGGGTGGGCAGCAGGCCCATGACCGCCAGCGAGGTGACGGACTTGCCGCACCCGGACTCGCCGACCAGGCCGACCGTCTGGCCGGGGCGTACGTCGAAGCTGACGCCGTCGACGGCGCGGAAGGGCTCCTCGCCGCGACGACCGAACGTCACGCGCAGGTCGCGCACCGCCAGCAGCGGTTCGCCGTGCCGGGGGGCGGGATGGAGTGGCTGCGTGCTCATCGCACTCACCTCCGGGTCTTGGGGTCGAGGGCCTCGCGCAGCGACTCGCCCATCAGCGTGAACCCCAGCGCGACCACGATGATGCAGGCGGCGGGGTAGAAGGCGAGGTGGGGCTCCTGCCCGAGGTAGGGCTGGGCCGCTCCGAGCATCTGCCCCCACTCGGGCCGTCGGTCGTCGGGATTGCCCAGGCCCAGGAAGGACAGCGCGGCCGCGTCGATGATGGCGACCGCCAGCACCAGCGTCGCCTGCACGATCACCGGGCCCAGCGCGTTGGGCAGCATGTGCCGGAACACGATCGCGTGCGGCTTGACCCCGAGGGACCGCGCTGCGAGGACGTGGTCGCTGGCGCGTTGGCCCAGCATCGACCCGCGCAGCAGCCGGGCGAAGATCGGCACCTGGACCGTCGCGATGGCGACGATGAGCGTCCACTGGCTCGGACTGCTGGCCAGTGCGGCGATCGTGAACGCCAGCAGGAGCGACGGGATGGACAGCATCACGTCGACGATCCGCATCACCAGCGAGTCGGCCCAGCCGGCGAACGCACCGGCGATGGTGCCGAGCGTGACGCCGCCGAGGAGGCCGAACAGGGTGGCCAGGACGCCCACCATCAGCGTCTGCTGGCTGCCGACGAGGAGGCGGGACAGCAGGTCGCGCCCCTTGTCGTCGCCGCCGAGCGGGTGTCCGGGCTCGGGCCCGGGAACGGGGTTGGACTGGGGCCGGATGTCGTCGAGGAGCGGGCGTGCCGCCGGGTCGTAGGGCGCGAGCCACGGAGCGACGAGCGCCAGCACGACGAACGTGACCGTGATCGCCAGGCCGACGAGGAAGACCGGGTTGCGACGCAGCCGCCGCCAGGCACTGAGGATCAGGGAGACGCCGCCCTCCTCGTCGGCCGAGGCAGCCGCCAGCGCGTCCAGGCGCTGCTTGCGGCGGTCGGCGTACGACGTGCGCTGTGGGGGTGGCTGGGGGGTCTCAGAGGTCATGGCGGCTCACCTCGTCCGGATCCGGGGGTCGATGAGGGCATAGGTGATGTCCACCAGCAGGTTGACGAGGACGTAGATCGCGGCCGCGGCCATGATCAGGACCTGCAGCACGGGGTAGTCCTTCTGCAGGAAGCCCTCGGCGAGGGCCTGCCCGACCCCCCGCCACGAGAACACGGTCTCGGTGAGGACCGCCCCGGACAGCAGTGCGCCGACCTGGAGACCCACGGTGGTGACCACGGGCAGCATGGCGTTGCGCAGCACGTGGCGTCCGCGGATCACCCGGGCCGTGAGTCCCTTGGCCTCCGCGGTGCGCACGTAGTCCTCGTCCAGCACGTCGAGCACCGAGGCCCGGGTGATGCGGAAGACCACGGCGAACGGGATGGTGGCCAGGGCCACTGAGGGCAGCACCAGGTGCTTGAGGGCGTCCCAGGCGGCATCCCACTCCCGCGTCAGGATCCCGTCGAGGACGAAGAGTCCGGTGACACGGGTCGCGTCCAGGCCGATGCTCTGCCGGCCCGAGACGGGGAGGAGGTTCCACTCCACCGCGAAGAAGTACTTCAGCAGGAACGCCGTGAAGAAGACCGGGACGGCCACCCCGACGAGCGAGGAGATCACGGTGGTGGTGTCGAGCGCGGTGCCCTTGCGCCGCGCCGCGAGGTAGCCGAGCGGGATGCCGAGCGCGATGGCGATGACCAGCGCGAAGAACGACAGCTCCAGCGTCGCCGGCAGGCGAGTCAGGAAGATGTCCAGCGCGTCCTCGCCCGGGAGCACCTGGGTCGACACGCCGAAGTCACCCCGGAAGGCTCGCTGCATGAACCGCAGGTACTGGACGGGCAGCGGCTGGTCGAGGCCCAGAGCCTGCTCCAGCGCCTCCCTCCGGGCCTCGGTCTGCCGCTCACCGAGCAGGGCGGACACCGGGCCGCCCGGCAGGGAGCGCAACCAGACGAAGACGAGAAATGACAGGACGAGCAGGACGCCCACCATCTGCAGGAGGCGTCGCACGGCGAAACGAAGCATGGTTCTCCTCAGCCACCAGCGGGTCGGGGGGTCGTCCCGCCGGGACGACCCCCTGACTCACACATCACGTGTCACGGGGCGGTGGGTGCCTCACTCACCGCCCACGGTGACGGTGTCGAACTCCTCGGCCGTGAGCGGGCTCGGGATCACTCCGTCGACGCCGGGTCCGACCACGAGGGCGGGCGGCGAGTGGCTGATCGGCAGGCCGGGGAGGTACTCCTCCATGATCTGGCGGTTGATCTCCTCCCACGCGGCGCCGCGCTCGTCCTCGTCGACGATGGCGTCCGCGGCCTTGAGGTCGTCGGCCAGCTGCTTGCCCCACGGCATGACGTCGGTGCCGAAGTCGTTGTCCTTCAGGTTGCCGAAGAACGTGCCGATGAAGTTGTAGGCCGAGTCGTAGTCGCCGGTCCAGCCGAGGATGTAGGCGTCGTACTTGCCCGGCTCGCCGGACACGTTGTCGAGGTAGCCGCCGTTCCAGGACGCCGTCGACACCTTCACCTTGATGCCCACGGCCTCGAGGTCGGTGCGCAGCGCCTCGTAGATCTTCTGCGGGTCCGGCATGTACGGGCGGCTCACCTCGGTGGGGTACGCGAAGTTGAGCGTCATGCCCTCGGCCCCGGCCTCGGCCAGCAGTCGCTTCGCCTCGTCGGGGTCGTACGCGTAGGGCTCGAGCTCGGTGTTGTAGCCGCTGACCGTGTCGGGCATGAACTGCGTGGCGACCGCGGCGCCCTCGGGCAGCTGCGTCTGCACCAGCTGCTCGCGGTTGAGTGCGTGGTAGATCGCCTTGCGGACCCTGAGGTCCTCGAGCTGCGGGTTGGCCTCCGGGTTGAGGCCGAGGTAGAGGATGTTGAACGGGTCACGGATCTCGACCGAGTTGCCGTCCTCCTCCAGGCCGGCCCAGTCGACCGGGTTGGGCAGGTCGTAGCCGTTGATGCTGCCCGCCTCGAGCTCCTGGCGTCGCGTGCTCTCGTCGGGGATGACCCGGAAGACGATCTCGCTGACCTGGGCCGCGTCGCCCCAGTAGTCGTCGTTGCGCGCGAGGGTGATCGAGCCGTTGGCCTCGTCGTACTCACCGAAGGTGAAGGGACCGGTGCCGACCGGAGCGTCGGCGTAGGCCGGGAAGCTGAAGCCCTCACCCTCGGAGGCGATGCCGTTGGCGTCACCCTCCTCGAGCGCCTTGGGCGACTGCATCGACAGCGACTCGAGCGTCAGCATCGTCGGGAAGCCGGAGGTCGGGCGACTGATCGAGATGACCGCCTCGAACTCGTCGGTGGCCTCGCAGCCCTGGTAGAGCGAGTTCTCCGGGTCGTTGGCGTAGGCGCCCATCACGTAGCCCCAGTACTCGCCGGCGACCTGCCCCGCGTCGTTCTGGTCGAACATGCGCTCGAAGTTGTAGCAGACGGCCTCGGCGTTGAAGGGCTCGCCGTCGTGGAAGGTGACGTCGTCACGCAGCGTGAAGGTCCACTCGGTGCCCTCCTCGTCGGAGGTCCACTCGGTCGCGAGCTCCGGCACCACCTCGGCGCTGCCGGGCTCGATGCCGAGGAGGCCCTCGAACATCTGTCGCGTGATGCGGAAGGTCTCACCATCGGTGGCGTAGTAGGGGTCGAACATCTCGGGGGCGCCCGCCGCGCCGAAGACGAACGTGCCGTCGTCGCCGCCCCCGCTCCCGCCGTCGCCGTCGCGCTCGCTCTCGGCACAGCTCGCCAGGGTGGCGGCAGCCAGGACAGCCGTGGTCCAAGCTGCCACGGTGCGTGTCACAGACATCCGGGGTCCTTCCGTCCGGTAATCGATCAGGTGTGTTCAGCACCCTAGACCGGCGGACGTGACCCGGACCACAGCAGGATGGTCACGGTCGGGTCACGTGTCGAGCCAGCGGGTCGCGACCCACGGCGGCACCATCGCGCCGAGGTCGGCGACGCCGAGGCCCTCGAGCGTGTCGGCGAAGACCCGGCGTTCCCCCTCGAGGATCGGCACGTGGTGGGGGACGCACAGCACGGTGCACCCGGCTGCCACCGCGGACTTCGCGCCGGTGTTGGAGTCCTCGATCGCCAGGCACTGGCCCGGGTGCAGCCCCAGCTCCGCGGCAGCGGTCAGGTAGGGCTCGGGGTGCGGCTTGCCGAGCCCGACCCGGTCGCCGGTCACGACGCTGGCGAACGACCCCACGGGCAGCTCGGCGAGGATCGGCGCCACGAAGCGCTGCCACGACATCGTCACCAGCGCGCAGGGGACCCCGTGTGCGCCGAGGTCGGTCAGCAGCTCCCGCGCCCCGGGTCGCCACGGCACCTCCACCTCGACGCGCGCCACGACGCCGTCGAGCAGCTCGTCGACGATCTGCTGCGGCGTGCGGTCGATGCCCATGTGCACCCGGATGTAGTCGCCCGAGTCCAGCAGGGCGTTGCCGACGAGGTTCATCGCGTGCTCCTGCGACCACGTGCCGCCGTACTTCTCGGCCATCGCGTACTCGGTGTCGATCCAGTAGGGCTCGGTGTCGACGAGCGTGCCGTCCATGTCCCAGAGGACCGCGGCGGGCAGGGTCGACGTCGCCGGAGGAGTCACGCGCCCGACCCTATCCAGCGTCCGGGCACCGTTCCGACGCCGCCCACCCCTCGACACCGGCTGGTCAAGCCCGGTCGGGTCCCGGTAGACAGGGGGCGCCTCGGAGGCCTCTCGGGCCTGCGTACTACCTCTTGGGGAGAGCACATGGTCGCCCTGCACACCACCATCGCGATCGTCCTGGTGATCGCGCTCATCGTCCGCGTGCGGATCGACCCGGTGATCTCGCTGGTCCTCGGTTCGCTCTACCTCGGGCTGGCGAGCGGGGTCGGCTTCGTCGGCACGATCGAGGCGATCACGACCGGCTTCGGCGGCATCATGGCCGAGGTCGGCCTGCTGATCGGCTTCGGTGTCCTGATCGGGTCGCTGCTCCACTCCACCGGAGCCTTCCGGCGACTCGTCGGGCTGCTCGTCCAGCGTGTCGGCTCCGGTCGCCTGCCCTACGCGCTGACGTCGATGTTGGCGGTCGTCATGCCGTCGATCTACGTCGACGTGCAGGTGGTGCTGGCCGCGCCGGTCGCCCGCTCCGCGTCGCCCTTCATCGGCCGGATCGGACTGCCCGTCCTCGCCTCGGCGCTGGGCTGCGGGATCTTCGCCGGCTACGTGTTCGTGATCCCCGGCCTCGCTGCCATCTCGATCGCCGGCCTGCTCGACATCCGGCTGGGCGACTGGCTCGTCTACGGCGTGGTCATCGGGCTGATCACCGCCCTGGTCTCCACCCTGCTGATGCGCCTGCTCTTCGCCGCCGGCGGCTTCTGGAACGCCGAGACCGACGAGGAGCTCGACGAGGCGATGGCCGAGCAGGAGGCCGCAGACCGTGACTACCTCACCGGCGAGGCGGAGTCGGCGCACGAGGCGCTCGCGCGCAGCGAGTCGGAGGCGACGGCCGCCGAGGCGGCGCAGGGCGTACGCCGCCTGCCGCTCGCGGTCCTGATGCTGCCGATCCTCGTGCCGCTGCTGCTGATCGCCTTCGGCGCCTTCGCCGAGCTCGGTGGGTGGTCCAACTCGTTGATCGCGTTCCTCGGCGACGCCAACGCCGCGCTGTTCATCGGCCTGCTCGGCGCGTACGGCCTCTCCCGGGCGTCGGCCGGGCTGGAGCGCACCAACGAGGCGATGGAGGACGGCTTCCACACGACCGGCGAGATCCTGCTGATCACCGGTGTCGGTGGCTCCCTCGGCGCAGTGATCGAGGCGACCGGGCTCGACGCCGTGCTCGGCGACCTGTTCCGGGCCGACGAGGGCGCGCCGGTGGTGCTGAGCATCCTGCTCGCCTGGTTCATCGCGGCCGTGCTGCACCTCGCGATCGGCTCGGTGTCGGTGGCCGCCATCACCGCCGCCGGCATCATCGCCCCGATCCTGGACTCGCTGACCGTCTCCCCCATCGTCATCGGCCTGGCGATCGCCTCGGGTGCGATGTTCGCCCTGCAGGTCAACAGCAACTTCTTCTGGATGTTCAAGTCGCTGCTCGGCCTGTCGACGAAGGGCACGCTCAAGACGCTGACCCTCGTCACCTCGGTGGCGTCGGTGGTGTCGCTGCCGCTCGTGATGGCCGCGGCCCTGGTGCTGTGAGGCAGTCGCCGGCCCGCCCCTAGCGGAACGGGGTCGGCGTGGGGAACCGGACGCAGAACGCCGTCGGGCTGCCGTCGGCCGGAGGCTGGTAGTCGACCTCGCCGCCGTGCACCCGCGCGATCTCGCGCACGAGGTAGAGGCCGAGCCCCGTCCCGCTGGTGGGACCAGCCGTGGCGAACCTGTCGAACACTCGTGGGACCAGCTCGACGGGCACTCCCGGGCCTGCGTCGGTCACCCGGAGCTCGACCTCGTCGTCGCGCACCCGTGCGGACACCGCGTACGGGGGTGCTCCGTGGCGGACCGCGTTGTCGATCAGGTTGTCGAGCGCCTGGGCGAGGCGGACCTCGTCGGCGTGGATGCGCGCCTCGTCGGCGGCGTCGACCTCGACGTGGACGGCGGGGCTCGTGGTCGCACGGCGGAGGGCTGCGCCCCGGATGAGCTGTGCGAGCGACACGCTCTGCCGCTCCAGCCGCAGTCCCGTCCCCTCGAGCTGGGAGGCGGCGGTCAGGTCCGCGGCGAGGCGCCGCAGACGGTCCGCGCTGCTCCGGATGCCGCGGAGGAGCTGGTCGCGCTCCCCGGCCGCCATCTGGCTCTCCGTCGTCTGGAGGGTGTGCGCGCTGCCGTCGATGACGGCCGTCGGGGTCCTGAGCTCGTGTGCCGTCACGGCGAGCAGGCGCGTCAGCTCGGCCATCGCGTCCGACCGGTCGTCCGCGTTCGCGCGCTGCTCGGTCTGGTCACGGGTGACCTTGGCGAAGCCGATGAGCCGACCTCTCTCGTCGTGCACCGCAGTGATGACGACGCTGGCCCAGAACCGGCTGCCGTCCCGACGCACCCGCCATCCCTCCTCGGCGAAGGACCCGTCCCGGCGGGCTCCCTCGAGGTAGCGCTCCGGGTGCCCGGTCAGCTGGTCCTCCTCGGGGTAGAAGACCCGGAAGTGCCGCCCGACGATCTCTGTTGCCTCGTAGCCCTTGATCCGTCGGGCTCCGGCGTTCCAGCTGGCCACCCTGCCGCTGGGCTCGAGCATGAAGATCGCGTAGTCCTCCACCGCGGCGACCAGGAGGCGGAACGTCTCCTCGGTGCGACGCAGCTCGTCCTCGGCTGCGCGTTGCGAGGTGATGTCCTGCACCTGGGCGAACACGTAGAGCATCCGGCCGGTCGAGTCGCGGATCGGGACGAGGGTCACGAGGGCGGTGCGCGCGGTCCGTGCCCCGGTCGGCGCCGGGACCGGGTGCTCGAACGTGGCGACGTCGCCCTGGGACGAGTGGAGCGACTCGAGGTGCTGGTCCAGGATGTCGCCACGCCCACCGGTCAAGCGGCCGTAGTCGACGCCGACGAGGTCACTCGGCTGGCACGACATCAGCTCGGCGAGCGCCTCGTTGGCCCGCACGATGGTCGCGTGGACGGTGAGGGTGGCCATCCCGATGGCCGCCCGGTCGAAGAGCGCGCGGAAGCCTTCGAGGTGCTCGTCGAGGATCGCCTGCTCCAGCTGCGCGACGTCGACCTCCTGCCCGTCGCCCCCGTCGGCGGTCGCCGATGGCCGCTCCCCCGAGCTCTCTGTGGACGCAGGGCCGGCACCGCCGAGGCTCTGGAGGAGCCGGTCTGCCAGCTGCTCCAGCGGGATGGACTTCTCGATGAAGTCGAGCGCGCCGAGGGACCTGGCCTCGGCCGCGAGGTCCGTCCCTCCGAAGCCGCTGAACATCACGACCGCTGTGCCCGGACGCACCGCGAGGATCGACGGGAGGGTCTCGAGACCGTCCATGGCGGGCATCGAGACGTCGAGGAGCACCGCCTGTGGCTCGTGGCGGATGACGACGTCGATGGCCTCCTCGCCGTCGGCGGCCTCACCGACGACGTCGAACCGTCCCGAGGACTCCAGGCGCATGCGCACGAGCGTGCGCACGTCGACGGAGTCGTCGACCAGCACCACCGAGACCTTGTCCGGCCCAACCACTCCTGATCGTCCTCCTCAGTCCAGTCGTCCAGTCCTGGACCGCGCACCGTGCCAGGAAGCGTCCCTCCCCCGGTTCCCAGCCCGACACACCCTCATGCATGCCGCGCGCGGGAGGACCGTACGCCGGCTCAGTCCTCGGGGTCGTAGCCGAGGTTGGGCGAGAGCCACCGCTCGGCCTCGGCGAGGGTCCAGCCCTTGCGCTCGGCGTAGTCGGCGACCTGGTCGCGAGCGAGCCGACCCACGACGAAGTACTGCGACTGCGGGTGCGAGTAGTAGAAGCCGCTGACCGACGCGCCCGGCCACATCGCCATCGACTCGGTGAGCTCGATGCCGGTGTGCTGCTCCACGTCGAGCAGCTCCCAGAGCGTCTGCTTCTCGGTGTGCTCGGGGCAGGCGGGATAGCCGGGCGCCGGGCGGATGCCGTCGTACTGCTCCTTGATGAGCCCGACGTTGTCGAGCTGCTCGTCGGGTGCGTAGCCCCAGTGCTCCTTGCGGACCTGCTCGTGCAGGTGCTCGGCGAAGGCCTCGGCGAGCCGGTCGGCGAGCGACTCGAGCAGGATGGCGTTGTAGTCGTCGAGCTCGGCGCGGAAGGATGCGACCCGCTCGGAGAGGCCGTCGCCGGCCGTCACCGCGAACGCACCCACGTGGTCGCGCAAACCGGTCGCCTTCGGCGCGACGAAGTCGGACAGCGCGCGGTTGGGCACCCCGGCGCGGTGCTGGCCCTGCTGACGCAGGTGGCGCAGCGTGGCGTGCACGCGGCTGCGGTCGTCGTCGAGGTAGAGCTCGACGTCGTCGCCGACGCTGTTGGCGGCGAAGAACCCGATCACGCCGTGGGCGCGGATCCACTTCTCCTCGACCATCCGGTCGAGCATCTCCTGGGCGTCGTCGTAGAGCTTGCGCGCGGCCGGCCCGGAGCTGGGGTTGTTGAGGATGTCGGGGAAGGCGCCCTTCATCTCCCAGGCATTGAAGAACGGCTGCCAGTCGATGTAGCCGCGCAGCACCGACAGGTCCTGGTCGCGCAGCACCCGGACGTGCTGGCCGTCCCGGCGCAGCTGCTGCGGCTCCGGCGGCTGGTAGTCGCTCCAGTCCATGGGCGTGGCGTTGGCGCGGGCCTGCTCCAGCGTGACCATCGGGCGGTCGGTCTTGGCCGCGTGGCGGGTGCGGAGCGAGTCGAAGTCGGCCTGGACGTCGGCCATCAGCTTCGCGCGGCCGGTCTCGTGGAGCAGCGCGGCAGCGGTGGGGACCGAGCGGGAGGCGTCCTTGACCCAGACCACGGGGCCTTCGTACTTCGGGTCGACCTTGACCGCGGTGTGCGCGCGCGACGTGGTCGCCCCGCCGATGAGCAGCGGGATCGTGAGGCCCTGGCGCTGCATCTCGGTGGCGAAGTTGACCATCTCGTCGAGCGAGGGCGTGATGAGCCCGGACAGCCCGATGATGTCGGCACCGACCTCGGCGGCGGTGTCGAGGATCTTCTGCGCGGGGACCATGACACCGAGATCGACGACCTCGTAGTTGTTGCACTGCAGGACCACGCCGACGATGTTCTTGCCGATGTCGTGGACGTCGCCCTTGACGGTCGCCATGACGATCGTGCCGTTGGTGTCCTTGGCGGTCGCGAGCTCGGGGTTGTCGAGCTTCTCCTGCTCGATGAAGGGGATCAGGTAGGCCACGGCCTTCTTCATCACGCGGGCGCTCTTGACCACCTGCGGGAGGAACATCTTGCCGGCACCGAAGAGGTCGCCGACGACGTTCATCCCGTCCATCAGCGGGCCCTCGATCACCTCGATCGGGCGCCCACCACGCGCGGCGATCTCCTGGCGCAGGACCTCGGTGTCGGACTCGACGTGGGCGTCGATGCCCTTCACGAGCGAGTGGGTGATCCGCTCGCCGATGGGCAGCGCGCGCCACTCGTCCTCGGCGGCCTCCTCCGCCTCGGCGGAGCGGTTGTGCGCCTCGGCGATCTCGAGCAGCCGCTCGGCGGCGTCGGGCCGACGGTTGAGCACGACGTCCTCGATGCGCTCGCGCAGCTCGGGGTCGACCTCGTCGTAGACCACGAGGGCGCCGGCGTTGACGATGCCCATGTCGAGACCGGCACGGATGGCGTGGTAGAGGAAGACGGCGTGGATCGCCTCGCGGACCGGGTTGTTGCCGCGGAAGGAGAAGGACACGTTGGAGATGCCGCCGCTGACCTTGGCGCCAGGCAGGTTCTGCTTGATCCAGCGGGTCGCCTCGATGAAGTCCTCGCCATAGGTGGCGTGCTCCTCGATGCCCGTCGCGACCGCGAAGACGTTGGGGTCGAAGATGATGTCCTCGGGCGGGAACCCGACCTCGTCGACGAGGATCCGGTAGGCGCGTTCGCAGATCGCCTTGCGGCGCTCGAGGTTGTCGGCCTGGCCGTCCTCGTCGAAGGCCATCACCACGACGGCGGCGCCGTACTTGCGGCACAGGCGGGCGTGCTCGCGGAACGCCTGCTCGCCCTCCTTCATGGAGATGGAGTTGACGATCGCCTTGCCCTGCACGCACTTGAGCCCGGCCTCGATGACCTCCCACTTGGAGGAGTCGACCATCACCGGCACCCGGCTGATGTCGGGCTCGGACGCGATCAGCTTGAGGAAGCGGTCCATCGCGGCGACGCCGTCGATCATGCCCTCGTCCATGTTGACGTCGATGACCTGGGCGCCGGCCTCGACCTGCTGGGCGGCCACGCTCAGCGCGGTGTCGTAGTCGCCGTCCTTGATCAGCTTGCGGAAGCGCGCCGAGCCCGTGATGTTGGTGCGCTCGCCGACGTTGACGAACAGGCTGTCCTCGGTGATGGTCAGCGGCTCCAGGCCGGAGAGCCGCATGACCGGCTGGTGGGTCACGGGCTCGCGGCGCGCCTTGCCGTCGACCGCCTGCGCGATCGCGGCGATGTGGGCCGGCGTGGTGCCGCAGCACCCGCCGACGAGGTTGAGGAAGCCGGCATCAGCGAACTCGGCCAGGACCGCCGCGGTCTGGTCGGGGGTCTCGTCGTACTCGCCGAACGCGTTGGGCAGCCCGGCGTTGGGGTAGACGCTGACGAACGAGTCGGCGAGCCGGGACAGCTCGGCGACGTAGGGGCGCATGTCGCGGGCCCCGAGCGCACAGTTGAGGCCGACCGCCAGCGGGCGGGCGTGGCGTACGGAGTCCCAGAACGCCTCGGTGACCTGGCCGGAGAGCGTACGGCCGGACGCGTCGGTGATCGTGCCCGAGACGATGACCGGCCAGCGGCGTCCCTGCTCCTCGAACAGCGTCTCGACCGCGAAGATCGCGGCCTTGGCGTTGAGGGTGTCGAAGATCGTCTCGATCACGAGCAGGTCGGACCCGCCGTCGACGAGACCCCGCGCGGCGACGAGGTAGGCGTCGGCGAGCTGGTCGAAGCTCACGTTGCGGGCGCCGGGGTCGTTGACGTCGGGCGAGATCGAGGCCGTACGGGTGGTGGGGCCGAGTGCGCCGGCGACCCAGCGCGGCCGATCGGGCGTCGAGGCGGCGTCGACCGCCAGGCGGGCCAGTCGGGCGGACTCGTAGTTGAGCTCGTAGGCGAGGTCCTCGAGGCCGTAGTCGGCGAGCGAGATCGCGTTGGCGTTGAACGTGTTGGTCTCGATGACGTCGGCGCCCGCGGCGAGGTACTCCTCGTGGATCGTGCGGATGATCCGGGGCTGCGTGATCGTCAGCAGGTCGTTGTTGCCGACGAGGTCGCTGGGGTGGTCGGCGAAGCGCTCGCCGCGGTAGCCCGCCTCGTCGGGGCGGTCACGCTGGATCGCCGTGCCCATCGCACCGTCGAGCACCACGATCCGCTCGGCGAGGATCGCCGTCAGGGCTTCAGTGGCGTCGGGGCGGTGCTGCGGCTCCACGGGTGCGTGGCTCCTCTCGGTGGCAGGGGTGCCAGCCTAGGAACGTTGTCCGAATCGCGGACCGGATTCCCACATGGTGGCACTCGGCGCGTCGGGTGGCGAAATCACGGCGGGCGACTGGGCCTCGCGCCCTAGGCTGGGCTGGTGATCGAGTTCGACGACGTGCAGGACCTGGTCTCCCCCGTGGTGATCGCGGCCTTCGAGGGGTGGAACGACGCGGCCGATGCCGCCTCGGGGCTGGTCGACCACCTGATCGAGCAGTGGAAGGCGGAGGTGATCGGCGCGATCGACCCCGAGGAGTTCTACGACTTCCAGGTCAACCGCCCGGTGATCGGCACCGACCACCACGGCCACCGTCGGCTCACCTGGCCCACCACGCGCATCGCCGTCGCCCGGCCGGCGGAGCTCGACCGCGACGTCATCCTCGTGCGCGGCATCGAGCCCAACATGAAGTGGCGCCAGTTCTGCGCCGAGCTCCTCGCTGCGTGCGACGACCTCGGCGCCGAGCTCGTCGTCACCCTGGGCGCCCTGCTCGCCGACACCCCGCACACCCGGCCGATCCCCGTCACCGGCACCGCCAGCGAGCCCGAGCTGGTCGACCGGCTCGATCTCGAGCAGTCGACCTACGAGGGACCGACGGGGATCGTGGGCGTCTTCAACGACGCGTGCACGCAGCTCGACATCCCGGCGGTCTCCTACTGGGCGGCCGTCCCCCACTACGTCGCGCAGCCGCCGTGCCCCAAGGCCACCCTCGCGCTCCTCGGACACCTCGAGGAGCTGCTGCAGGCACCGATGCCGATCGGCGAGCTCGCCGAGGACGCCAAGGCCTGGGAGCGGGGCGTCGACGAGCTCGCCGCCGAGGACGAGGACGTCGCCGACTACGTCCGTGCGCTCGAGGAGACGCGCGACACCGCCGACCTCCCCGAGGCCAGCGGCGAGGCCATCGCGCGGGAGTTCGAGCGCTACCTCAAGCGGCGCGACACCGACTGACCACATCCCGACTCGAGCGGACATGTGGCCGCCCGACGCGCACCACGGCGTGCGTCAGGCGTCCACATGCATCAACCAGTGCCGCTCTACCGACCACAGCCCGACTCGAGCGGACATGTGGCCGCCCGACGCGCACCATGGCGTGCGTCAGGCGTCCACATGCATCAACCAGTGCCGCTCTACCGACCACAGCCCGACTCGAGCGGACATGTGGCCGCTCGACGGCCCGTCTGGGCGTACGTCAGAGCGACAGGCCGAGGGCGGCGTCGAGCAGCCGGTGGATCGTCGCCGCCGCCTCGTGGTCCGAGGTGTCGGCCAGGCCGGTGGTGCCGAGGGTGGCCTCGACCCACTCCTGCACGGCCAGGACCGCGGTCGGGGCGTCGAGGTCGTCGGCCAGCGCGGCCAGCACCCGCTCCACGACAGGCGCCGAGGCTGCGCCGTAGCCCAGCGCCAGGGCGCGGCGCCAGTCGGCCAGGGTGTCGACCGCGTCCCAGAGCTGGTCGTCGGTCCACTCCCAGTCGCTGCGGTAGTGGTGACGCAGCAGCACGAGACGGATCGCCATCGGGTCGACCTCGCTCATCCGCAGCGCGGAGACGAAGACCAGGTTGCCCCTGGACTTCGACATCTTCTCACCGTCGTAGGCGACCATGCCGGCGTGCGCGTAGGCCCGGGCGAACCGATGGCCCGGGTGCGCGACCTGCGCCTCGCCGGCCGACATCTCGTGGTGAGGGAAGACCAGGTCGCTGCCGCCGCCCTGCACGTCGAAGGCGGTGCCGAGGTGGTCGAGCGCGATCGCGGTGCACTCGATGTGCCAGCCGGGCCGGCCGGGGCCCCACGGGCTGTCCCACGCGGGTTCGCCGGGCCGCTCGGCACGCCAGAGCAGGCAGTCGAGCGGGTCCTTCTTGCCCTCGCGGTCCGGGTCGCCGCCACGCTCGGGGAAGATCTCGAGCATCTGCGCGCGATCGAGGCCGGACACCGAGCCGAAGGCGTCGTCGGCGGTGACGGAGAAGTAGAGGTCGTCCTGGACGCGGTAGACCGCGCCGGCCTCCTCGAGGACCCGGATCAGCTCGACGACCTGAGGGATCGACTCGACGGCGCCGACGTAGTGCGCGGGCGGCAGGACGCGCAGCGCCTCCATGTCGTCGCGGAACAGCTGGGTCTCGCGCTCGGCGAGCTCGGTCCAGTCGACCTTCACCTTGTCGGCCCGCTCGAGCAGCGGGTCGTCGACGTCGGTGACGTTCTGGACGTAGGTCACCTCGTGGCCGGCGTTGCGCCAGGCCCGGTGGAGCAGGTCGAACCCGACGTACGTCGCCGCATGGCCCATGTGGGTGGCGTCGTACGGGGTGATGCCGCAGACGTAGAGCCGGGCCGGACCCTCGGGCCGGGTCTCGACGAGGCTGTTGCTCGCGGTGTCGTGCACCCGCACGACAGGGCCCCTCACGGGCAGCCGGGGAACGTCGGGCGACGACCAGGAACGCATGTCATGACCCTAGCGGGGCGCGAGGAACGAGCGCACCGCGTGGGTCGGGAGGTTGAGCAAGCGCGCGAGTGAGCCTGCGAGCTCGCGACCGCGCGTCGAAACCCTCGCCTTCCCGGGGAGGCAGATCAGAAGGGGGGCCACGGGATCACGGGGTACGAGGACGTGGCGGGCGCGGGGAACTCCCCGCGGGCGAGCAGCCGCGTGAGCCGTCGCTCGGTGGCGGCCACCTCTGCCCCGGTCAGCAGCGTGGGCAGCGTCGCGCCCAGCTCTCCGTCGAGCGCCGTCGCCAGCCGGCGCAACCCGGCGAGCTCCTCGGGCGAGATCGGCTCGCCGACGAAGCCCCACAGCACGGTGCGCAGCTTGTGCTCGACGTGGAAGGTCAGGCCGTGGTCCACCCCGTGCCGGTGCCCGTCGGGCATCGGCAGGACGTGGCCGCCCTTGCGGTCGGCGTTGTTGACCACCACGTCGAACAGGGCCATCCGTCGCAGCGCCGCACTGTCCTCGTGGACGAGCGAGACCTCCCGATCGTGGGCGTCGAGGCCGTCGAAGACGTGCCGGAAGCCGTCCGGCACCTGCCCCTCGGCGACGATGTCGACGGGCGCGGCGTCCTCGACCTCGTCCCGCCACAGCTGCACCATCCCGGGGCCGTGGGGCCCGTCGCCGAGGACCGTCGGCGGGACGATGTCCCAGCCGAGCGCCTCGGAGACGGCGTACGCGCCCACCTCGCGTGCGGCCAGCGTGCCGTCAGGGAAGTCCCACAGCGGCCGCTCCCCTGCGACCGGCTTGTAGACCACCCGCACGCCGGCGAGCTCACCGACGAAGGTCGCGTTGGAGGCGGGGAGGACGCGCCCGTGGAGGGTCAGCTCCCCGACCGGGAAGTCCGCAGGGAACGGGGTGGTGGGCCGGGCGGCAGGATCAGGGGTCACGGCGCCGGAAGCCGTTGGCGCGGACGCACAGGTGCCCGTCGGGATCGACCGGCTCACCGCAGAACGGGCAGTCGGGACGACCCGCACCGATGACCGACATCGCCCGCTCCACGAACGAGCGGGCCGAGGCCGCGGTGATGCGGACGAGGAAGATCTCCTCGGGCTCCGGCTCGAGGAGGTCCTCGAGGTCCTCCTGCAGCTGCTCGGGCGAGACCACGGCGGCCTCGGTGAACGGGAAGACCTCGATCACCACCCGCTCGTCGGCGCCGTCCCACGACAGGGTCATGGTGCCGGCGCGGAACTCCTCCTCGATGGGCTGCTCGAGCGGCTGGGCGTCGGCGAGGTCGCGCGGGGCGATGGCCGGGATCAGCACCTCGTCGCCGGCGGCGCGCATCAGCTCGTCGAGGAGCTCGTCGATCCGCTCGGCCAGCGCCTGGACCTGTTGCTTCTCCAGGGAGACGCTGACGAGGCGGGTGCCCTCGCGGGCCTGGAGGAAGAACGTGCGCTGGCCGGGCTCGCCAACGGTGCCGGCGACGAAGCGCTCGGGTGGGTCGAAGCGGTGCACGACTGGCATGTCACTCACCCTAGGGCGTGCCTGTCTGGGGACCGGCGCCTCCACCCACCTCGGCGTCCGTACGCCGCCGACCGCGTGCCTTCCTGCGCGGCGGGGTCAGCCAGGACAGGTCGCCGGCGTGGGTGTTGGTGCCGATCACGAAGGGCCGCGACTCGGTGTAGCGCACGATCGACACCGATGCCGGGTCGACGTGGATGCGCTGGAAGAGGTCGAGGTGCGTGCCGAGCGCGTCGGCAAGGATCGACTTGATGACGTCACCGTGGCTGACGGCCAGCCACACCCCGTCGGGGCCGTGCTCGGCGGCGACGCGGGCGTCGTGGCGGCGTACGGCGGCGACCGCGCGATCCTGCATCGCGCGCATCGACTCCCCGCCGGGGAACGTGGCCGCGGACGGCTGCGCCTGCACCGTCTTCCAGAGCTTCTCGCGGGCGAGCTCCTTGAGCGCGCGGCCCTGCCACTCGCCGTAGTCGCACTCGGAGAGCTGCTTGTCGGTGCCCGCCCGCAGGGTCCCGGCCTGTCGGGAGGTGATCTCGCGGGCCGTCTCCCGGCACCGCTCGAGCGGGCTCGAGACCGCCGCCGCGAGGCGTACGCCGGCGAGCCGCTCGCCGACGGCCACGGCCTGCTGCACGCCGGCGTCGTCGAGGTGCACGCCCGGCAGTCGCCCGGCGAGGACCCCGGTGGCGTTCGCCGACGAGCGGCCGTGGCGGACGAGGATCACGGTGGGCATGGTCCAGAGGTTAGCCAGACGTCCGTGGGACCGGGCGCCGCTGGGACTAGCCTCGGCAACGTGATCGTCGACAACGCGCTCTACCACCGCGGCAAGCGTGTCCCCCTCGGTGACGGCGACGACCAGAGCCTGGGGTCGGCGCGGGTGCCGTGCGACCCCGGTGACTTCCAGTGGATCGGGATCCACGACCCGAGCCCCGACGAGCTCGACCGGATCGCGCGCACGTTCGACCTGCACCCCCTGGCGGTCGAGGACGCCGGCGACTCCCACCAGCGGCCCAAGCTCGAGCGCTACGGGGACACGCTCTTCCTCGTCCTCAAGACGCTCTGGTACGTCGACGAGGAGGACGCCGTCGAGACCGGCGAGATCAACATGTTCGTCGGCCACGACTTCGTGGTGACGGTGCGGCACGGCCAGGGCATCGACCTCGGCGCCTCGCGGCGCGACCTCGAGCACCGCGCCAAGGTCCTCGAGCACGGCCCGATGGCGGTGCTCTACGCCATCTGCGACCGCGTCGTCGACGAGTACGAGCGGGTCGGCGAGGCGCTCGAGGAGGACGTCGACGAGGTCGAGGAGTCGGTCTTCTCCCCCGCCCGCACCGACGACTCGTCGCGGATCTACGTCCTCAAGCGCGAGATCGCGGAGGTGCGACGGGCGGTGATGCCGCTGCGCGAGCCGATGCGGAAGTTCGCGATGGGCGTCGACGAGCGCATCACGCCCGAGACCGCCACCTACTTCCGCGACGTCGCCGACCACCTCCAGCGGGTCTCGGAGGTCATCGACAACCTCGACGTCCTCCTGTCCACCGCCTTCGACGCGCACCTGGCCCGGATCTCGGTGCAGCAGAACGAGGACATGCGCAAGATCTCCGCCGGTGCGGCGCTGGTGGTCGTGCCGACCCTCATCGCCGGGATCTACGGCATGAACTTCGACCACATGCCCGAGCTGCACTGGGCCTTCGGCTACCCGTTCGCGCTGCTGCTCATGGTCGGGGTCTCGGCCGGGCTGTTCGCCTGGTTCAAGAAGTCCGGGTGGTTGTGACCCGACCCGTGGCCGCCTCCCCGTCCGCGTGGCGGGTGGTGTGGTGGTTCGGCTTCGTCAGCCTGGCCGCCGACATGGTCTACGAGGGCGCCCGCTCGGTCCACGGGCCGCTTCTCGCGGCGCTGGGTGCCTCCGCGGTCGTCGTCGGCCTCGTCACCGGCGCGGGCGAGGCCGTCGCGCTGGTGGCGCGGCTCGCGTTCGGCCCGCTCGCCGACCGCACCGGGCGCTACTGGTCGCTCACGATCCTCGGCTACGGCCTCACCGCCCTGTGCGTGCCGCTGCTGGCACTGGCCCCGCGGCTGGGCGGGGCCGGCCTGGCCTTCGCCGTGACGCTGATCCTCCTCGAGCGGCTCGGCAAGGCGATCCGCTCGCCGTCGAAGTCGGCACTCCTGGCGCACGTCGCCTCGGCGGTGGGTCGTGGCCGCGGGTTCGGCGTGCACAAGGCGCTCGACCAGGTCGGCGCCTTCGCCGGACCGCTGCTGGTGGCGGGCGTCGTCGCGGTCGCGTCGATGTGGGCCGGCATGGCCGTGCTCGCCGTCCCCGGGGCCGTCGCCATGGTGCTGCTGGTGACCCTGCGTCGTCGGGTGCCCGACCCGGCCGCGTACGACGGGGCGCGCCCCGCGCCTGCCGATCCGTCGGTGCCGCGCGGCGGCTGGTGGGCCGAGGCCGTCGGTGCCGGCCTGTCGGGCGACTTCTTCCGCTACGCGGTGGCTGCCTCGCTCACCACCGGCGCGCTGGTGACCTTCGGGATCATCGGCTACCACCTGACCGTCGAGGGGTTGCTCCCGGTGGCGGCGGTCCCGGTGGTGTACGCCGCGGCGATGGCCGTCGAGGCGGTCGCCGCGCTGGTCGTGGGTGCTGTCTACGACCGCACCGGCACCCGGGTGCTGCTCGTGGTCCCGGTGCTCGTCGCGCTCGTCCCCGCCCTGGCCCTGGGCCCCGCGCTCGTGGCGGTGCTGGCGGGGGTCGGCGCGTGGGGCATCGCCCAGGGCGTGCAGGACTCCACGGTCAAGGCAGTGGTCGCCGACCTCGTCGAGGCACCCCGGCGCGCCACCGCGTACGGCGTGTTCGCCGGCGTCCAGGGCCTGTTCGCGATCGTCGGCGGGGTCACCGCCGGCTGGCTCTACGAGCGGTCGTTGCCGGCCCTCGTGGTGGTCGTCGCGCTCGCCCAGGTGGCGGCCCTGGTGCTGTTGGCCGGCACGCTTCGAAACGGCACCGTCAGGCGGTCAGCACGCCTGCGCCGAGCAGGATGAGCGTGCCCGCGCCGAGCAGGATCCGGTAGACGACGAACGGCGTGTAGGACCGGGTGCTGACGTAGCGCAGCAGCCACGCGATCGCGGCGTACCCGACGACGAACGAGACCACGGTCGCGATGATCGTCGGGCCCCATCCGAAGTCGTTGTGGCCGTGGGGGATCTCCTTCAGCTCGAACAGGCCCGCCCCGACGACCGCGGGGATCGCGAGCAGGAAGGCGAACCGGGTGGCCGCCTCGCGCTCGAAGCCGAGGAAGCGGCCCATCGAGATCGTCGCACCCGAGCGGGAGACGCCGGGGATGAGCGCGAGGGCCTGCGCGGCGCCCATCAGCAGGGCATCCTTCAACGTGATCTTGTCCAGCGGGCGGTCCGTACGCCCGACGCGGTCGGCGATGCCGAGCACGACGCCCAGGACGATGAGCGTGGTGCCGATGATCCAGAGGTTGCGGAAGTCCTCCTCGATGATGTCCTTGAGCAGCACGCCGAGCACCACGATCGGCAGCGAGCCGACGATGATGAACCAGCCCATCCGCGAGTCGAGCGTGCCGCGGTACTCCGCCTGGAACAGCGAGCGCACCCAGGCGCTGCCGATGCGCCAGATGTCCTTGCGGAAGTAGATCAGCACGGCGAGCTCGGTGCCGATCTGGATGACGGCGGTGAACGCCGCGCCCGGGTCGCCCCAGCCGACGAGCTCGGGGAAGATCCGCAGGTGCGCGCTGCTCGAGATCGGCAGGAACTCGGTCAGCCCCTGGATCACTCCGAGGACCACGGCTTTGAGGAGATCGATCACAGCGGGTGAGCCTACGGGCGCGTCCCGTGCCACCGGCGCACGACCCGTGGCTACTCTCACCCCCATGCAGCAGCGTTCGCTCGGCGCGACCGGCCTCAAGGTGTCCCGGCTCGGTCTCGGCACCATGACCTGGGGTCGCGACACCGACGAGCACGAGGCACGCGACCAGCTGATCGCCTTCGCCGAGTCTGGCGGCACGCTGGTCGACACGGCCGCCGGCTACGGGGACGGCGCCAGCGAGGAGCTGATCGGGACGCTCGTCGGCGACGTCGTCGCCCGCGACGAGATCGTCCTCGCGACCAAGGCCGGCATCTCGCGGCGTACGGGCGAGCGGGTCACCAACACCTCGCGCGGCAACCTCCTGACCACCCTCGACGCCTCGCTGAAGCGGCTCCGCGTCGACCACGTCGACCTGTGGCAGGTCCACGTGTGGACCGACGAGGCGCCGGTCGAGGAGACGCTCAGCGCCCTCGACCTCGCCGTGACCTCCGGACGCGCGTCCTACGTCGGTATCTCCAACTACACCGGCTGGCAGACCGCCCAGGCGGCCACCTGGCAGCGCGCGGTCCCCGGCCGCGTGCCGCTGGCCTCGACCCAGGTCGAGTACTCGCTGCTCAACCGCCAGGTCGAGCACGAGGTGGTGCCGGCCGCCCAGGCGCTCGGTCTCGGTGTCCTGCCCTGGTCGCCACTGGGCCGCGGCGTCCTCACGGGCAAGTACCGCACCGGCACGCCGTCGGACTCCCGTGCCGCCACCGAGCACTTCGCGCGGTTCGTGGGGGCCTACCTCGACGAGCGCGGCCGTGGGATCGTCGAGGCCGTGGCGCGCGCCGCCGACGGGCTCGGGTGGTCGCCGCTGGAGGTCTCGCTGGTGTGGGTGCGCGACCGGCTCGGGGTCAGCGCGCCGATCGTCGGAGCCCGTACGGCCGCGCAGCTCGACGGGGCGCTCGGGATCGAGGACCTCACCCTGCCCCCGGAGATCGTCGCGGCCCTCGACGACGTGTCCGCCGACTGACGCCAGACCGACGACGCCCCTACTGCGAGACGGGAGACAACCCTTGGCCAGGATCCAGCGACGCCCACCGGCCCGCGGGGTGGAGTGGGAGTTCGAGACGCTCGTGCTCCCGAAGGAGTTCTCCCGCAACGTCGTCACCCGGGTGCTCGTCGAGCGCGCCGAGCACGGTGGCTGGGAGCTCGACCGGTTGCGCATCGGCAACGACGGCAAGCGGCGCGTGGTGCTGCGGCGCAAGATCATCCGCCAGCGGCTCACCCTCTTCGCCGGCTGAGGGAGCGTAGGGGGCGGATCCCATGGACTTCCGCGCGTGAGCGTGCTCGACTCATGAGGAGGGGCCACCTCGGCCCCGGTGAGGGGACGACGCACATGAACGCACGCAGGCACCGACCGGCCCTGGGGATCGTGGAGCTGGCCGTCGATCCGTCCGACGTCGACCGCGAGACCTATCCCGTACGGATGCGGCTGACCCGGCCGCTGACCCCGTACGAGGTCGACGGCCTGGCCGTCAGCGAGCCCGGTCTGCGGAGCGAGGGCGACGCGATCGTGCTCCCTCACGCGCGCCTCGACGACGTGGCCCGCGAGGTGGATCAGTGGACGGCACGCCTCGAGCGGGTGCAGGCTCGGGCGCACGAGCTCGAGGGCGAGACGTGGATGGCCGACGAGCGCCGCCTCGCCGAGCAGGGTCGCCACGGCTCGCACCTGCGCAGCCAGCAGGTCGACGACCGCGGCCTGCACTGAGCGGCGAGCCCGGTCGAGCGACGGCCTACCAGCCGGACGAGCCGGGGCCGCCCTTGAACGGTCCGGTCACCCGCGAGGTGATCCAGCCGCCGTAGAAGTTGCCCGGCTGCGGCTCGACGACCTCGCCGTCCACCGTGCACCGCTCGACGCGCCCCGGGTAGAGCGCGACGTGGTCCACCAGCTGCTCGAAGCCCCTGGACGGCGTCGGGTAGGTCCACGCCACCGCCGGCAGCACGTCGCCGCCCACCACGACGTCGAAGTAGGCCGCCCGTCCCTTCCACTCGCACCACGACGCACCCTCCGCCGGGCGCAGCACGCCGTCGGGGAACGCCGCACGCGGGAGGTAGTAGGTCGGCGGGTGGCTGGTCTCCAGCACCCGCAGGCTGGACGTGGTGTCGGCGAGCACCACGCCCCGGTGGGTCACGACGACGTGCTCGGTGCTCGGATCGACCCGCGGCGGTCGGGGGTAGTCCCACACGGACTCGGTCATGTCGCCCAACCTACGGACCGGTCCCTACGGCTCGAGCCCTCGCGAGGCGAGCCAGGTCCGACCGCGGCGCTCCGACGCGCGGGCGAGCCACGCCTCCTCGACGACCTCCACGAGCTCGTCCCGCTCCATCTCGCCCACGCGCGAGGCCCGCAGCAACACCGACGGGTGACCGTCGAAGTGGGAGGTGGTGAAGAACGGGAGCCGGTCGTCCTGCAGGAGCGCTTGCTTGTCGCCCTCGGAGGCCACCCAGATCACGACGACGTCGTCGTAGCGCTCCCCGGTGTCCGGGTCGACCGCGTCGGGGCGCGGAGTACGGAAGAAGACGAACGACTTCCCGCCGACCTGGTAGACGGGGTTCTTCTCCGGGCGCTCGACGGTCACGTGCGGCATCGCCCGCGCCGTCGCGTGGATGTCGTCGACCGTCGCCCGACGACTCACGTGGCTGCGGCCTCCGCTGTCGCCTTCAGCGCCTGCACCATGGCGTCCGGGTCCTCGGCGGAGTACACCGCCGAGCCGGCCACGAAGACGTCGGCGCCTGCCTCGGCACACCGCTCGATCGTCTCCAGCGAGACGCCGCCGTCGACCTGCAGCCACGTCTCCAGCCCGTGCTTGCGCACCAGCTCGCGCGCGGTGCGGAGCTTGGGCAGGCACAGGTCGAGGAACTTCTGGCCGCCGAAGCCGGGCTCCACGGTCATGATCAGCACCATGTCGAGCTCGGCCAGCAGCGCCTCGTAGGGCTCGATCGGCGTCGCGGGCTTGAGCGCCATCGACGCGCGCGCCCCCTGCGCCCGGATCTCCCGGGCGAGGCGTACGGGTGCCTTCGCGGCCTCGGCGTGGAAGGTGACGGACCCGCACCCCGCCTCGGCGTACGCCGGTGCCCACCGGTCGGCGTCCTCGATCATGAGGTGGGCGTCGAGGGGCTGGCTGGCGTGCTTGCTGAGCGCCTCGACCACCGGCAGCCCGAGGGTCAGGTTGGGGACGAAGTGGTTGTCCATCACGTCGACGTGCACCCAGTCGGCGCTGGGAATCCGGGCGACCTCGTCGGCGAGGCGCGACAGGTCGGCGTTGAGGATGCTCGGCGTGATCTGGATGCCCACGGGGCGAGCCTAGTGACTGCGCCCGCCGTCCAGTCGCGCGGCACCTCTCCTGGTCGGGACGAGGACGTGCAGGGCGTCGCGGTCGCCCTCGAACGTCGCAGTCGGCCCGTGCGCGGGCCGTGCCTACTGCTCGTCGGGCTCGGGCGGCGCGTCCGCTCCCTCCGCCTCGTCCCGCTCGGCCCACTCCAGCAGCGGCGCGATGTCGAACGGGTGGTCGTCGATGTCGGCGTGCAGGTCGCCGATCTCGGCGAACCGCTCGGGCATCGTGAACATCGTGAAGTCGTCGGGCACGCAGTCGTCGACCTCCTCCCACCGCACGGGCGCGGAGACGCGCGCCTCGGGCACGCCGCGCACCGAGTAGGCTGCGGCGATGGTGTGGTCGCGGGCGTTCTGGTTGTAGTCGACGAACAGCTGCGCGGGGTCGCGGTCCTTGCGCCACCACGCCGTGGTGACCTCTCCCCCGGCCCGGCGCTCGACCTCGCGGGCGAAGGCCAGCGCGGCACGGCGTACGTCCTGGAAGCCGTGGTCGGGCGGGATCCGTACGTAGACGTGCATGCCCGAGCCACCGCTGGTCTTCGGGAACCCGACGGCGCCGAGCTCGTCGAGCACCTCGTGGGTGACATGTGCAACTCGCTGGACGGTCGCCCAGTCGCACTCCGGACCGGGGTCGAGGTCGATGCGCCACTCGTCGGGCTTCTCGGTGTCCGCGCGGCGGCTGTTCCACGGGTGGAACTCCACCGTCGACATCTGCACCGCCCAGATGACGCTGCCCAGCTCGGTCACGCAGAGCTCGTCGGCGGTGCGCTTCCACCGCGGGAAGAAGAGCTGCACGGTCTCGACCCAGTCGGGGGCGCCGGCGGGCAGGCGCTTCTGGTGCACCTTGTCGCCGGCCAGGCCCTTCGGGAAGCGGTGCAGCATGCAGGGCCGCTCGTAGAGCGCGTTGACGATGCCGTCGCCGACGGCCAGGTAGTACTCGACGAGGTCGAGCTTGGTCGCGCCGTCCGGTGACGCGTCCGAGGGAGGGAAGTAGACCCGGTCGGGGTTGGTGACCTTGACGACGCGGTCGTCGACCTCGATCTCGATGAACGGCGACGCCACGTCCCGAGCCTAGCGGTGCGGGCTACTGCTCGGTCGGAGCCTCGGTCGGAGCCTCGGACGGCGTGGGCCCGCCGTCGGCACCGTCCGCGGGAGCCGTGACCGTGACCGTGACCGCCTCGGACCACCCCTCGTCGGCGTACTGGCTCTCCGGTCGGTGCCAGCGGATCTCGGTGGTCTCCTGGAGCTCCACAGCGGTCCGGGTCACCCCGTCGCGGTCGGCGAGGACCGGCGCGTCGGCGGACGTCCAGGCACCGCCGGGCACGCGGGTCTGCAGGACGAGCGGGTCGCCGGTCACCCGCTGGGCGCCGTCGGTGACCGCTCCGGTGACGGTGACCTTCTCGCCCGCACGGACCTGGGGCGCGTCCACGTCGATCGAGGTGGAGAGCTGGACGCCCTCGAAGTCGAAGGTCGTCCCTGCTCCGCGCACCGCGTCGAGGTTGAAGGGACGGCCGTCGCAGCCGAACCCGGTCACGGCGAAGCCGGGACCGTCCCCGTGCTCGGCGGCGAAAGCGGCGGGAGTGCCGTCGGCCGCCCGGCCGAGGACCGCGCCGGACAGGAGGTCGACCAGTGTCCACACGTAGGTCTGGCTGCTGCTCGCCACCTGGCTCCAGGTCCCGGCCGGCGCGGACACCGCGGCGCGGCCGGTCCAGGCGGTGCCGCGCGGACTCGTCGGGGTGACGGTGATGACCCAGGAGACGCCCTGGCTGCCGCCGGTGGCCGCCACCGAGAGCGAGGCGTCGAGCTCGGTGAGGGCGCCGAAGGACGTGTAGGGCCCGGTGGCGGTGCCCGGTGACGTCGGGACGAGACCGAGCGAGCGTCGCCCGAGCGGGGCGGAGTAGGGGCCGAGGTTGATGCGCGAACGGGGAGCCGTGGCGGCCGGGGAGCCGAAGAGGTCGTCACATCCCACGAACGTGAGGTAGGCGTCGGGGTCGCCCGTGGTCGGGCCGGACAGCGTACGGGTGTCGGCAGCCGCAGCAGGGCTGGCGCCCAGGGACGTGCCCAGGGTCGTCGTCAGTGCCGTGACGGCCATCGCCGCCAGGAGGCTGCGTACCTGCATGTGTGGTTCCTGCTCCCCGTGGCGCCGCCCACCCCTCCGGTGGACCGCGCTGCCCCCATCATGCTCGTGCGGGCGAGCGTTGTGAACAGGCGACGCGCAGGTGCCGTGGGCCCGACGCGTCGAATTCACCTGTCCTGGTGACGAGGCCGCTCGCGGAAGCGGTGGCCCACCCACATCCCGGGGCCGCAGCAGGTGGCTCATGCACCGCTCGGCGTACGGCCCGTGGATCGGCGGTCGCTCAGGCGCGGCGCCGCAGGGTCGCGGCGAACATCGCGTCGGTGCCGTCCCGGTGGGGCCACAGCTGGAAGCGGGCGACCTCGTCGGTGTCGCCGCGCCTGCCGACCACCGCGTCGACCACCTCGCTCGTCTCGGCCACGACGGGCGAGCAGGTCGCGTAGACCACGATCCCGCCGGGGCGTACCGCGTCGAGCGCGCCGTCGAGCAGCACCTGCTGCAGGCCGACCAGCACGTCGACGTCCTCGGGCGTACGCCGCCAGCGCGACTCCGGCCGGCGGCGCAGAGCGCCGAGGCCCGAGCACGGCGCGTCGACGAGCACGCGGTCGAAGGTGCCGGACACCCACGCCGGTCGCATCCCGTCACCGGCCACGACGCTCACCGACCCGGCCGGGGCGGCCCGCACCGCGGCGGCCACGAGTGCCGCTCGGTGCGGCTGTCGCTCGTGCGCGACCAGGGTCGCCCCGCGCCGGGCGGCCAGCGCGGCGAGCAGTGCCGCCTTGCCCCCTGGGCCGGCGCACAGGTCCAGCCACCTCTCGTCGCGACCCTCCAGGGACGCCTCCGACATCGCCAGGGCGACGAGCTGCGAGCCCTCGTCCTGCACGCCGGCACGCCCCTCGGAGACGGCCGCGACCGCGGCGGGGTCACCGCCGTCGAGCACCACGCCGTAGGGCGACCGGGCGGTGCGGGTGCCGCCGGCCGCCTCCAGCTCCTCGACCGTCGCCAGTCCGGGACGGGCGACGAGGGTGACGCGAGGCGCGGCGTTGTCGGCGGCCAGGAGGTCGTCGAGCTCGGCGTCCGCACCCAGCGCCTGTCCGAGGAGGTCGACCACCCAGCGGGGGTGGGACCGCGCGACGGCGAGGTGGCCGTACGGGTCGTGCGCGGGGTCGGGGGCGACCTCGGCGATCCAGTCGTCGAGGCTGCGCCGGCTGATGGTCCGCAGCACCGCGTTGACGAGGCCGGACGGGCCGCGGCCGACGGCGGCGCGGACCAGGTCGACACTCGTCGAGATGGCCGCGTGGTCCGGCACCCGCATCGACAGCAGCTGGTGGGTGCCGAGCCGCAGCACGTCACGCACCTCGGGCTGGAGCCGCGGCCTGGTCAGGCACGCGTCGATGACCGGGTCGTAGAGGCCCCGCATGCGGATCGCGCCGGAGGCCAGCTCCGTCGCGAGGGCTGCGTCACGGCCGGCCAGTCCGTGCTTGCGCAGCACCTGCGGCAGGACCAGGTTGGCGTACGCCTCGTCGACCCGGACGGCGGTCAGGACGTCGAGCGCGGCGCGACGCGGGCGGTCCACGGGCCGACGGCGGTCAGTCACCGAGGTGCTCCCGGACGAGCTTCTTCGGGGCCCGCGTGGCCCACGCGTCGGTGATGATCTCGGCCAGCTCCTCTCGGCTGATCTCGCCGAGCCGGGACTGCTGCACCAGCACCGCGGCGAAGCCCGTGAAGTGGTCGATCGTGAAGAACGGCGTGGACTCATCGGCCACGAGCGCGTCCTTCTCGACCTCGGTCGGCGTGATGATCACCACGAGGTCCTCGTAGGGCTCCCCTGTCGCGGGGTCGACGGCCGTCTTCCCCGGCGGGCGGTAGAGGACGAAGCCCCTCCCCTTCTCCCCGCGCGGCACCTTCCACGTCGGGACGTCGCCCCACGACGTGCCGAGCTCGGTCTCGGGCAGGCCGGCGCAGATCTCGTCGACGTCCTCGGGGCGGGCGGGGGTGCTCACGGCGTCTCGTCCACGCCGAGCCGGACACCGGACGAGAGACGTACGCCGCGGGCCCAGTCGGCGGCCTGCATCTGCTTCTTGCCGAAGGCCTTGACCTCTCCGAGCCGCACCGGGCTGGTGCCGGTGCCGACGAGGACGGCATTCTTGGAGACCTCGAGGACGCCGGGTGGGAGGCGGTCGCCCTCGACCGCCGTGACCGGGCCGATCTTGATCCGCTCGCCCTCGAAGGTGCTCCACGCCCCCGGTGCCGGGTCGCACGCCCGCACCTGCCGGTCGATGGCCACCGCGGGGTGGCTCCAGTCGATCCGCGCGTCGTCGACGAGGATCTTCGGGGCGAACGAGAGGCCGTCCTCGGGCTGCTCGCGAGCCTCGAGCGTGCCGTCCTCGATGCCGTCGAGGGTCTGCACGAGCAGCCCCGCGCCGCCCTCGGCCAGCCGGGCGAGGAGGTCGCCGGCCGTGTCGTCGGGCCTGATCCGCTCGGTCATGACGCCGAAGACCGGACCGGCGTCGAGCGCCTTCACGATCCGGAAGGTCGTCGCGCCGGTGACCTCGTCGCCGGCCCAGAGCGAGTGCTGGACCGGCGCGGCCCCGCGCCACGCGGGCAGCACGGAGAAGTGCAGGTTGATCCAGCCGTACGGGACGAGGTTGAGCGCCGACTGCGGCAGGAGGGCGCCGTAGGCCACCACCGGGCAGGCGTCCGGCCGGAGCTCGGCGAGCGCGGCCTGGAACGCGGGGTCGCGCGGGTGCTCGGGCTTGAGCACGGGTACGCCGAGCTCCTCGGCCCGCTGGGCCACCGGGCTGGCGACGAGCCGGCGACCGCGGCCGCTCGGCGCGTCGGGTCGGGTGACGACGCCCACGAGCTCGTGACGGCTCGCCGCGACGGCGTCGAGAGCAGGCAGGGCGACGTCGGGCGTGCCGGCGAAGACGACGCGCATCAGCGGTGCCGCCTCATCGGGCGAAGCCATGGGTGGCGTGGGGGCTGACCCTGACGGTGGGCTTCTCCAGGCCGAACCACTCGGACTCGCGGATCTCCTTCATCGCGGCCTTGCGGGCGGCGGTGTCGAGCCGGTCGATGAAGAGGATGCCGTCGAGGTGGTCGGTCTCGTGCTGCATGGCGCGGGCGAGCAGCTCGGAGGCCTCGATCCGCAGGGGCTCGCCGTGCATGTCGAACCCGGTCGCGACGACCGACAGGGCCCGCAGGCAGTCGTAGGTGAGCTCGGGCAGGGACAGGCAGCCCTCGGCGCCGTCCTGGGTGTCGTCGGAGAGCTCGAGCGTCGGGTTGACGAGGTGGCCGACCTGGCCCTCCACGTTCCAGGTGAACACCCGCAGGCCGACCCCGATCTGGGGTGCAGCGAGGCCTGCTCCCGGCGCGGCCAGCATCGTGTCGGTGAGGTCCGTGACGAGCTGACGGACCTCCTTGTCGAAGTCGTCGACCTCCACCGCGCGCTGGCGCAGGACCGGGTCGCCGAAGAGGCGGATGGGCTGGACGGCCACGGAGCTCCTTGGAGTGGGGTTCGGGAGGGCCAAGTCTAGGGACTCCGGCCGCCGTCGCCGGCGCCCCGGTGGGGACGGCGACCGCGGGGCGCAGGCGCTGCCTAGATGCTGAGCGGGTCGACCTGGATGCGGACTGGGTCGAGCTTGCGGGCCGAGCGCAGCCGCTGGAGGTCACCGAGCGAGTGGGACAGGGCCTCACCCGCCGGAGCCGGCACGCGGAGGAGCACCCGGTGCTCCTCGTCCACCGGCACCGGGCCCAGGACCTCCGCGCCCTGGGGCAGGTCGAGGAGGTGGAGGACGTCGTCGAGGGCACCGAGGTCGCCGGTCACGGTCGCCATCCGCGCCGCCGGCGGCAGGTGGGCCTGGGCGCGCTCGTCCACCTCACGTCGGGCGAACCCGGCCGGGTCCCAGCGCACGAGAGCCTGGAGCGCCGGGTGGGCGGGGTCGCCGACCGCGACGACGTGGCCGCCGGTCCGGACGAGCGCCGCCGCGTTGAGCCAGCGTCGCAGCGCCTCCTCGGCGACGCGCAGGTCGTCGCGCGCCAGGGTGAGCCAGGTGTCGAGCAGGACGACGGCGGCGTAGCCCTCGTCGGCGACAGGCTCCGCGCCGACCGTGGCCACGACGATGTCGGCGGCCGGCCCGACGCGGTCCAGCACGCGATCGCCGCTGGAGCTGCGCACGGTGGTGCCGGCGAACATCCGGCCCAGCTCCTCAGCTGTACGCGCCTCGCCGCGCACCGGGGCCCGGAGGCCCC
Source organism: Nocardioides eburneiflavus (assembly GCF_004785795.1). NCBI lineage: Bacteria > Bacillati > Actinomycetota > Actinomycetes > Propionibacteriales > Nocardioidaceae > Nocardioides > Nocardioides eburneiflavus. The sequence continues at coordinate 3,828,984 of NZ_SRRO01000001.1, read as the reverse complement.
GGGCCCCGCAGGTCGCGCACGCCCAGGCCGCCTCGTCGTGGCCGCACCAGCGGCACCGTGGCGGCTGGGCGGGGCCGGCCTGCGCGAGCGGGCCCGTGCACGCCGAGCAGCGAGCCGGCGCCCGACAGGTGTCGCAGGCCAGCGACGCGGCGTAGCCGGCCCGGGGGGTCTGGACGAGGACCGGGCCCGTCGTGAGGCCACGCCGGACCGCGTCGTAGGCCGCCCGCGGGATGCGGGTGCCGACCGAACGGTCCTCGGCGGGCACGGCCTCGACCCGCGCCCGGTGGCGCAGAACGGCCCGCGGCACCGTCAGCTCGTGGGCCCAGCCGGTCGTCACCAGCTGCTGGGCCTCGGGGGTGCGCGCCACCCCGCCGAGGAGCGCAGCCGTGCCCTGCTGCTCGGCGCGGGCCAGCAGCACCTCGCGGGTGTGGGGGTAGGGAGCACGCGGCTCGGCGTGCAGGTCGTCGCCGTCGTCCCAGAGCACGACCAGCCCCAGGTCGTGCACGGGCGCGAACCCCGCCGAGCGGGTGCCTACGACGATGCGGCGCGCCCCGCGGGAGATGGCCAGGAAGTCGCGGTAGCGAGCCGCGGGACCGCCGTCGGCGGTGAGGCAAACATGATGGTGGCCCGGCAGCACCGACGTCAGAGCCGCGTCGACGCGGGCGACGTCACGTCGGTCCGGGACGCAGACGAGTGCCCCTCGACCGCCGGCGTACGTGGCTGCGACGGCCTCCGCCACCATGGCGGGCCAGTCGTCCGCCGGGGCCGCGGACCAGACGGCCCGCGGTGCGCCGCCGGTGGTGAGGTGGCGCAGGAAGGCCCCGGCGTGCTCGACCTCCGACCAGGTCGTGGGGCTCGCCAGGAGGGGGGCCGGGGTGCGAGCCGGGGAGGGCACCTTCTCAGTGGTGGCGTGCCGCGGTGGCACCGCGAGCCGGAGCACGTCGGACCGGGCTCCGGCGTACCGGCGGGCGAGGGTCTGGCTCAACCGGGCGATCTCGGGCGCGAGCACCGGCTCGGGGCTCACCACGCGGCGCAGGGGCCGCAGGGAGCCGGTGTGGTCGGACGTGCTCGCCCGCTCGACCACGAAGCCGTCTACGTCCTGGCCTGCGAACCGGACCTTGACGCGAGCACCCGGGACCGCAGCGTCGGCCATCGACGCCGGGACGGCGTAGTCGAAGGGGCGGTCGAGATGGGCCAGCGCGATGTCGACGAGCACGCGCGCCACCGGGTCCGTCGCTGCCGGCTCCCACGCGGCAGCTTTGCGACGTCGGGTGGCGGCGGCCTTGGCGCGGGCGTCGTCGACGGCGGCGCGAAGCCCCGGGAGCATGTCTGCTTCCGGGGCCTCGCGCTGCGTCATGCGGGTGATTGTGTCAGCGGGCGCCGACAGGCCGATCTGGTGGGGAACTCCGACACCTGGAGGGGGTTGTACGCCCCCCGAGGTGGCGGACTCCCCGCTCGAGCGGGGAGTCCCCGGAGGGCATGGCCTCAGATGCCGGCGGCGGCCTTCAGCTTGTCGGCGCGGTCGGTGGTCTCCCACGTGAACTCGGCGAGCTCGCGACCGAAGTGGCCGTAGGCCGACGTCTTGGCGTAGATCGGGCGCAGCAGGTCGAGGTCGCGGATGATCGCGGCGGGGCGCAGGTCGAAGACCTCGAGCACCGCGTCCTGGATCTTCTCGTCCGGGACCACGCCCGTCCCGAAGGTCTCGATGAACACACCGACCGGGGCGGCCTTGCCGATGGCGTAGGCGACCTGGGCCTCGCAGCGCCGGGCGAGGCCTGCCGCGACGACGTTCTTGGCGACCCACCGCATGGCGTAGGCGGCCGAGCGGTCGACCTTGGAGGGGTCCTTGCCGGAGAAGGCGCCGCCGCCGTGGCGGGCCATGCCGCCGTAGGTGTCGACGATGATCTTGCGACCGGTGAGGCCGGCGTCGCCCATGGGGCCGCCGATGACGAAGGTGCCGGTCGGGTTGACCAGCATCCGGTAGCCCTCGGACGGGATGTCGAAGGCCGCGAGGACGGGGTCGATGACGTGCTGCTTGATGTCGGCCTCGAGCGCGGCGTGCTCGATCCCGGGGTCGTGCTGGGTGGAGAGCACCACGGTGTCGATTCGCACCGGACGGTCGTCCTGGTCGTACTCGATGGTGACCTGGGTCTTGCCGTCGGGACGGAGGTAGTCGAGCGTGCCGTCCTTGCGGACCTCGGTCAGCCTCTGGGCGAGCCGCTGGGCGATGGTGATCGGGAGCGGCATCAGCTCGGGGGTGTCGTCGCAGGCGTAGCCGAACATCAGCCCCTGGTCCCCGGCGCCTCGCTTGTCGAGCTCGTCCTCCGAGGAGCCCACGCGGGACTCGTGGCCGGCGTCGACGCCGGCGGCGATGTCGCTGGACTGGGCGCCGATGGCGACCTGCACGCCGCAGGTCGTGCCGTCGAAGCCCTTCTCCGAGGAGTCGTAGCCGATCTCGAGGATCGCCTTGCGCACGATGTCGGCGACCGGGGCGTACGCCGTGGTGCGGACCTCGCCGGCCACGACGACCAGCCCGGTGGTGAGCAGCGTCTCGACGGCCACGCGCAGGTTGGCGCGGTCGGGGTCCTCAGCCATGAGGTGGTCGAGGACGGAGTCGCTGATCCGGTCGGCGATCTTGTCCGGGTGACCCTCGGTCACCGACTCGGAGGTGAAGAGGCGTCCAGCCACGTTGCCCTCAATTCTTGTGTGGAACGGGTGATGCAAACGTACCGGTTGCTCAGGATCTGGGATCCCCATCTCAGGGGAATCTCCGTCCGACCTCGTCCCAGACGACGTGTGCCAGCGCGGTCTTGGTGCCGTGCGGGACCTCGACGACCGCCCCGTCGGCCCCGAGGATGACGGCCTCGTTGTCCGTGCTGCCGAAGACCGCTCCCCCGCTGACGTCGTTGACGACGAGCAGGTCGCAGCCCTTGCGGGCCAGCTTGGCCCGACCGAGGTCGAGGACCGAGCCGGAGGCGTCGCCGGTCTCGGCGGCGAAGCCGACCACCACCGCTCCCTCGCGAGCGCGGTCGTGGGAGATCTCGGCGAGGATGTCGGGGTTCTGCACCAGCTCGATGGGCGGCGCCGAGCCGTCGTCGGCCTTCTTGATCTTGGCGTCGCTCATGGAGACGGGCCGGAAGTCGGCCGGCGCCGCGGCCATCACGACCGCGTCGGCGGTGGCCGTCGCCGCGACCACGGCCTCGCGCAGCTGGTCGGTCGTCTCGACGCGTACGACGCTCACCCCGGCCGGGTCGGCGAGGGAGACGTTGGCACTGACGAGGGTGACGTGGGCGCCGCGAGCGGCGGCCGTACGGGCCAGTGCGTAGCCCTGGAGGCCCGACGAGCGGTTGCCGAGGAAGCGCACCGGGTCGAGGTACTCCCGGGTGCCGCCCGCGGACACCACGACCTTGCGGCCGGCGAGGTCGGGGCGGACGTCCGGTCCGCGGTCGAGCACCGCGCGGACGAGGTCGAAGATCTCGGCCGGCTCGGGGAGCCGGCCCTTGCCGGTGTCTGCCCCAGTGAGCCTGCCCTCGGCGGGCTCGATGACCACGACCCCGCGGCGCCGCAGCGTCTCCACGTTGGCCTGGGTGGCGGGGTGCTCCCACATCTCGGTGTGCATCGCCGGGGCGAGCACGACCGGGCAGCGCGCGGTGAGGAGCGTGTTGGTCAGGAGGTCGTCGGCGAGCCCGTGGGCGGCCTTCGCGAGCAGGTCGGCGGTCGCCGGGGCCACCACGACCACGTCGGCGGACTGGCCGATCCGCACGTGCGGCACCTCGTGGACGGCTGACCAGACCTCGGACGAGACCGGCTTGCCGGACAGGGCCGCCCATGTCGGCGCTCCCACGAACTCCAGGGCCGCAGCCGTGGGCACGACGGTGACGTCGTGCCCCGACTCGGTGAACCGGCGCAGCAGCTCGCAGGCCTTGTAGGCCGCGATCCCACCGGAGACGCCCAGGACGACCCTTCCGGTCATCGCGAGGCTCGCGTCACTCCGTGGCGTCGCCGGCAGCAGCCTCGGCGGCGGCGGCCTCGGCGGCGGGGTCGATGTCCTCGCAGGTCAGGAGGTCGTCGTTGATCTCGCGCAGGGCGATCGAGAGCGGCTTCTCCTGGACGTGGGTGTCGACCAGCGGGCCGACGTACTCCAGGAGGCCCTCGCCGAGCTGCGAGTAGTAGGCGTTGATCTGGCGGGCACGCTGTGCGCTGTAGAGCACGAGCTTGTACTTGCTGTCGGTCTTGCTGAGCAGGTCGTCGATCGAGGGGTTGGTGACGCCCTCGGCGGCGATGGTGGGAGAAGCCACGGTGATGGTGCCTCGCTAGTCAGATCGGGTGGAAACAGGTCCAACCATCAAGGCTACCAACTCGTCGGCTGCAGCGTGAACTTCGTGGTTGACGATGGTCACGTCGAACTCGCTCTCGGCCGCCAGCTCGGCGCGCGCGGTCTCGAGCCGGCGCTCGCGCTCCGTCTCGGTCTCGGTGCCGCGGCCGACGAGGCGGCGTACGAGCTCGTCCCACGACGGCGGCTTGAGGAAGACGAACAGCGCCTCCGGCATCGTCTCGCGGACCTGTCGCGCGCCCTGGAGGTCGATCTCGAGCATCGCGGGATGACCGGAGGCGAGAGCGAGGTCGACCGGACCGCGGGGCGTGCCGTAGCGGGCGGCCTTGTGGACCACGGCCCACTCGAGGAGGTCTCCCTTGGCGACCATCGCGTCGAACTCCTCGTCGGAGACGAACCAGTAGTGGACGCCGTTCTCCTCACCGGGGCGTGGGGCGCGGGTCGTCGCGGACACGGAGATCCACACCTCGGGGTGCGTCTCTCGAACGGCGGCGGCGACGGTCCCCTTGCCGACGGCGGTCGGGCCCGCCAGGACGATCAGCCGCGAGCGCGTGGTGGCGTTGCCCGACTGCGGGGCGATGTCGGGAGTCGGTTCGGAGCCGGTCACGAGGCGTCGGGGCCGAACTCACGCTCGAGCGCGGCGACCTGCTTGACGCCGAGCCCGCGGACACGCCGGCTCTCGGCGATGCCGAGCCGCTCCATGACCTGCCGGGCACGGACGCGACCGAGGCCGGGCACCGACTGGAGGAGCTCGACGACGCGCATCTTGCCGATGACCTCGTTGGTCTGGCCCTCGTGCAGCACGTCGACGATCGAGCCGCCGGAGTTCTTGAGGCGGTTCTTCACCTCGGCCCGCTCGCGTCGGGAGGCCGCGGCCTTGTCGAGGGCTGCCTGGCGCTGCTCGGGCGTCAGTGGGGGCAAGGCCACGAAAGCTGTCCTTCTGGATCGGTTCGGACCGGGTGGGAGGAGGGCCCGGCAGGTGCGGGTCAATCTAGTCATCGACCGACGGCACAGGCAATCGAGCCGGCGCCGTCGCCCGTGCCGCGTGATGTTCGCCATGGGTGGACCGGCCGGGAGGACCGATCAGCGCGACAGCGGGGTGCCGCACACGTCGAGCGCGTGCTGCTCGACGGCGGCCATGGCTCGTACGGTCTGCTCCGAGCCGACCTCCCGGGCCGCCGACTCGATCTCGGCGCGCACCTCCTCGCCGAGGCCGGCCGGGGGCGCCTCGGCGTCGTAGTCGGAGGGGTCGACGTCGTGCTCGGCCAGCACCCGCTCGAGGGCCCGGAGCGGGTCGACGACGGCGGACCAGTCGTCGGCGATGTCGCGCGGCGCCCGCTCGGCGAGGTCGTCGTAGGCGTCGAGCGCGTCGAACACGGCCCCGGGGTCGTCGGTGGCGGCGACCTCGCTGAGCTCGGCCTGGTGCTCCACGACCGTCTCGCAGTAGCGCTCCTGCGGGTCGCCCGAGCAGCCGCCGAGGGCCAGGCCGGCGACCAGCGCCGCCGGGACGAGGTGCCTCACGCGCCCAGGCCCCGGACGGCGTCGTTGCCTCGGCGCGCAGCGTCGCGCAGCGCCGTCCTGTCCGGCCCGGCGCGCAGCACGTCGCGCGAGGAGCTCGGCAGCGCCCACCGGGCGGCGGCTCCGAAGATGCGCTCGAGGTCCGCGGCGGTGCCCCCCTGGGCGCCGTAGCCCGGCACGAGCAGCGGCCCGTTGATGTCGAGGTCCTCGTCGGTGCTGCCGATGGTCGCGCCCACCACCGCGCCGAAGGAGCCGACGGGCTCGGCCCCGGCGTTGGCGGCGCGCAGGTGCGCCAGCATCGTGCCGGCGACCGTGGCCTCGCCGTTGCGGGCGTGCTGGACCTCGGGACCCTCCTTGTTGGAGGTGAGCGCGAGCACGAACAGGCCACCGCCGTGCCGGCGGGCGGCCTCGACCATCGGCTCGAGCGAGCCGAAGCCGAGATAGGGGCTGACCGTGACGGCGTCGGAGCCGAGGGGCGACGACGGGTCGAGGTAGGCGTCGGCGTAGGCCTGGCTCGTGGAACCGATGTCGCCGCGCTTGGCGTCCATCAGCACCAGCGCGCCGGCGGCGCGCGACTCGGCCACCACGCGCTCGAGGACGGCGATCCCCCTGCTGCCGAACCGCTCGTAGAAGGCGCTCTGCGGCTTCACCGCGCCGACCACGGGTGCGACGGCCTCCACGACCGTGAGGGCGAAGCGCTCGAGGGACGCGACGTCGTCGTCGAGCCCCCACTCGTGCAGCAGTGCGGCGTGGGGGTCGATGCCGACGCAGAACCGGCCACGGTCCTCGATGGCGGCGGCGAGGCGGGTGCCGAACGGGGTCATGGGGTCTCCTCGGGTGTGGTCAGGTGGTCGGGCAGGAGCACGGCACGGAGGCGCGCCACGGTCGTCGGGTCGTTCAGGAGCGCGGTGCCGACCTGTACGCCGCGCGCGCCGGCGTCGAGGAAGGCGCGGGCCGACGCGAGGTCGTGCACGCCGCCACACCCGATGGTCGGGACGTCCGGCAGCGCGCGGTGCACCTCTGCGACGCACCGCAGCGCGATCGGGGAGATCGCCGGGCCGCTGAGCCCAGCCGGGCGCCCGTCCGCGAAGGCTGCCGGGACCGCGTTGCCGACGACCACGGCAGTGGCGCCCGCCTCGTGGCACGCGCGAGCACCCTCGACGATGCGGGACACGTCGGGGCGCAGCTTGGCGAGGACGGGCCGGTCGGTGGGGAACTCACGTCGCACGGCTGCGATGACGCTGGCCGCGTGGTAGGGCTCGCGGACCTCGAAGAGCCCTGCGCCCGCCTCGTCCGGGGCGCCCACGTTGACCTCGAGCCCGGCCACGCCGGGTGCGCGGCTGAGCCGGCGGGCCAGGTCGGCGTACTCCCCCATCGTCGCGCCGGCGACGGAGACGAAGACCCGCGCCCCCGCGCGCACCAGCCACGGGAGCTCGGTCGCGAGGAAGTGCTCCAGCCCGGGGTTGGGCAGGCCGACGGCGTTGACGAGACCGCCGGGGACCTCCACGACCCGCGGCCCCGGCCCGCCGCTGCGGGCGTCCAAGGTGATCGAACGGGTGACGAGGTCGAGTCCGTCGAGTCCGGACTGGTCGGCGTAGGGCAGGAGCTCACGGCCGGTGCCGCCACACCCGGCGGCGACCATCACCGGCCCGGGCACCGAGCCCAGCCGCGCGGCGCTCACAGGTGGTCCCAGCGGACTCGGTCGCCGCGGACGACGGGGCCCTCGGTGCAGGCGCGTACGACGCGGTCGACGCCGTCCTCGCCGACCACGGGCAGCGGGCAGCCGTGGCAGAGCCCGGTGCCGCAGGGCGTCGGGACCTCCACGGCGACCTGGCTCCAGGCGCCCGCGCGCTCGGCTGCGGCGGCGGCGCTCCGCAGGACCACCGCCGGTCCGGCGGCGTAGACGACGTCGGCGTCGCTGCGGCGGAGGAGCTCGTCGACGTGGTCGGGCACGCCCCCGCGCTGGCCGACGGAGCCGTCGGCAGTGAGGACGGTGACCGAACGGGCGGAGCGCCGGGCCTCGAGCGCGGACAGCAGGTGGGCCTCGTCGGGCGCGGAGACGACGAGCGAGACGGCACAGCCGCGCTCGCGCAGGCGCTCTGCGAGCGGGAAGAGCGGCGCGGCGGCGTAGCCCTCGCCGACGAGCAGGCAGGACACCGCTTCCTTGGGCAGCGCGAAGGCGCGACCGAGCGGACCGGTGATCGCGATCCTGGTCCCCACGGGCTGTGCGGCCAGCCAGGCGGTGCCGCTCCCCTGCACCTGGACCACCACGTCGAGGGTGGGCCCGAAGGCGCTGGAGCCGCGTACGCGATGCACCCACAGCGCCCGGCGGGCGACGTGGCCCGCGACGGTGACCGCGACGAAGCTGCCGGCCCGGAAGCGCTCCGGGATGCCCGGCGCGGCCAGCGTGAGGTGGCGGTAGGCGCCCACCCGCTTGGTGGCGACGACCTCCCCCTCCACGTGGACCGGCCCGGCCGGCGTGCCCCGCTCCTCAGGCATCCGTGGCGAGCCCCCGGACGATGCCCTTGACCATTCTCCGTGGCCACAGCGGGCCCTCGTAGACGAAGGCGGTGTAGCCCTGGATCAGGTCGGCCCCGGCCGCGAGTCGCCGCCGGGCGTCGTCGACGGTCGTGATGCCACCGACGCCGATGAGCGCCAGGTCCGGTCCGACGCGCCGGCGCAGCGTCCGTACGACGTCCTCCGAGCGCTGGGCGAGCGGGCGTCCGCTGAGCCCGCCGGCGCCGATGCCCGCGACGGTCGACGCTGGCGTCGTGAGCCCGTCGCGACTGATCGTGGTGTTGGTGGCGATGATGCCGTCGAGGCCGCTGGCCAGGGCGAGGTCGGCCACCGCCAGGACGTCGTCGTCGCTGAGGTCGGGTGCGATCTTGACCAGCAGCGGCACCCGGTGGTCGGGGCGCACCTCGTCGGCGCGACGACGTACGGCGGCGAGGATCGGTGCGAGCTTCTCCACCGCCTGCAGGTCGCGCAGCCCCGGGGTGTTGGGCGACGACACGTTGACGACGAGGTAGTCGGCGTAGGGCGCGAGCAGGCCGGAGGACTTCTCGTAGTCGCCGGCGGCCTCCTCCTCCGGCACGACCTTGGACTTGCCGATGTTGACACCGAGGATCGTCGAGCCACCGCCCGAGCGCCACGCGGCGAGCCGGCGTGCCACCACCTCGGCGCCGTCGTTGTTGAAGCCCATCCGGTTGACGATCGCGCGGTCGCCGGTGAGCCGGAACAGCCGCGGCTGCGGGTTCCCCGGCTGCGCCTCCCCGGTGACCGTGCCGATCTCGACGTGGCCGAAGCCGAGCGCGGCGAGCCCGTCGATGCCGACAGCGTTCTTGTCGAAGCCGGCCGCCAGCCCGAGCGGGTGCGGGAAGGTCAGGCCCAGCGCGTGGACCGGCGCCGACGGGACCCGGACGAGCCGACCCGTCAGGGGCGCCGCCGCCCGGATCGCCGCGAACGCGGCGTGGTGGATGCGCTCGGGGTCGACCCGGGTCAGGGCCTGCTCGAAGACGACGTCGTAGGGCCGCACGTCAGTCGGTCCGGTCGGCGGCCGGATCGAGGTGGGCGGCCCAGTCCTGCAGCGACCGCACCCCGATCTCGCCGCGCCGCATCGCCTCCAGGCCCTGCACGGCGGCGCCGAGGCCCTGGATGGTGGTGATGCACGGGATGTCGGTCGACACGGCCGCGGTGCGGATGTCGTAGCCGTCCATCCGGGGCGAGCCTCCGCTCGTGGCTCCGTGGGGCGTGTTGATGACCAGGTCGACCTCGCGGGCCCAGATCCGGCCGACGATCGTCGGCTCGCCGTCGGGGCCCTCGCCCTCGGAGTGCTTGCGCACCACGGTCGACCGCACGCCGTTGCGGCGGAGCACCTCGGCGGTGCCGGCCGTCGCGAGGATCTCGAAGCCCATGTCGGCGATCTGCTTGACCGGGAAGATCATGTGCCGCTTGTCGCGGTTGGCGACCGACACGAAGACCTTGCCCGTGAGCGGGAGCGACCCGTAGGCCGCCGCCTGCGCCTTGGCGAACGCGGTGCCGAAGGTGGCGTCGAAGCCCATCACCTCGCCGGTCGAGCGCATCTCGGGCCCGAGCAGCGCGTCGACGGTGCGCCCGTCCGCGGTCTTGAAGCGGTCGAACGGCATGACCGCCTCCTTGACCGCGATCGGCGACCCGTCGGGCAGGTGGCCGCCGTCGCCCTCGGCGGGCAGCACACCCGCCGTGCGCAGCTCGGCGACCGACTCGCCGAGCATGATGCGCGCGGCGGCCTTGGCGAGCGGGGTGGCCGTCGCCTTGGAGACGAACGGCACCGTGCGGGAGGCACGCGGGTTGGCCTCCAGGACGTAGAGCACGTCGGAGGCGAGGGCGAACTGGATGTTGAGCAGGCCGCGCACGTCGAGACCGCGGGCGATCGCCTCGGTGGAGCGGCGGATCCGGTCGATCTCCTCACGGCCGAGGGTGATCGGAGGCAGCGCGCACGAGGAGTCGCCGGAGTGGATGCCCGCCTCCTCGATGTGCTCCATCACGCCGCCGAGGAACAGCTCCTCGCCGTCGAAGAGCGCGTCCACGTCGATCTCGACCGCGTCGTCGAGGAATCGGTCGACCAGCACCGGCTGGCGCTCGTTGATCAGACCGTTGGCGACGTACTTCTCGAGGTACGCCTCGAGCGCAGCGTCGTCGTAGACGATCTCCATCCCGCGCCCGCCCAGGACGTACGAGGGGCGGACGAGGACCGGGTAGCCGATCTCGTGGGCGATGCGCTGCGCCTGCGGGTACGACGTGGCGGTGCCGTGCTTGGGCGCCGGCAGGCCGGCGTCGGCGAGGACGCGACCGAAGGCGCCGCGCTCCTCGGCGAGGTGGATCGCCTCCGGGGTGGTGCCGACGATCGGGACGCCGGCGTCGGCCAGGCCCTGGGCCAGGCCGAGCGGCGTCTGCCCGCCGAGCTGGCACACCACACCGGCGACCGGACCGGCCTGCTGCTCGGCGTGCACGATCTCGAGGACGTCCTCGAGCGTGAGCGGCTCGAAGTAGAGGCGGTCGGAGGTGTCGTAGTCGGTGCTCACCGTCTCCGGGTTGCAGTTGACCATGATCGTCTCGTAGCCGGCCTCGGCCAGCGCGAGCGACGCGTGCACGCACGAGTAGTCGAACTCGATGCCCTGGCCGATCCGGTTGGGACCGGAGCCGAGGATGATCACGGCCTCCTTGCCCTCGGCGCGCGGCTGCACCTCGGTCTCCTCGTCGTAGGAGGAGTAGTGGTAGGGCGTGCGCGCGGCGAACTCGGCAGCACAGGTGTCGACGGTCTTGAAGACCGGCCGGATGCCCAGCGCGTGGCGTACGCCGCGGATGACGTCGGCGGACAGCCCGCGGATCTTGCCGATCTGCTCGTCGGAGAAGCCGTGGCGCTTGGCCAGGCGCAGCAGCTCCGGGGTGAGCTCGGTGGCGTCGATGAGCTGGACCGCGACCTCGTTGATCAGCGCGAGCTGGTCGACGAACCACGGGTCGATCCTGGTGGCCTCGAAGATCTCCTCAGGCGTGGCACCGGCCCGGATGGCGTCCATGACCTTCTTGAGCCGGCCGTCGTGCGGGACCGTGATCTCCTCGAGGAGCGCGGCCTTGTCGAGCTCGACGAACTCCTTGTGCCAGTCGAAGGGGGCGTGCTTGCTCTCCAGCGAGCGCAGCGACTTCTGCAGCGCCTCGGTGAAGTTGCGGCCGATGGCCATCGCCTCGCCGACCGACTTCATGTGCGTGGTCAGCGTCGGGTCGGCCTCGGGGAACTTCTCGAAGGCGAACCGCGGGACCTTCACCACGACGTAGTCGAGGGTCGGCTCGAAGGACGCCGGGGTCTCCTCGGTGATGTCGTTCTGGATCTCGTCGAGGGTGTAGCCGATGGCGACCTTGGCGGCGATCTTGGCGATCGGGAAGCCGGTGGCCTTCGACGCGAGCGCGGAGGACCGCGAGACGCGCGGGTTCATCTCGATGACGATCAGGCGGCCGTCGGCGGGGTTGACGGCGTACTGGATGTTGCAGCCGCCGGTGTCGACGCCCACCGCCCGGATGATGGCGATCGCGAGGTCGCGCATCTTCTGGTACTCGCGGTCGGTCAGGGTCAGGGCAGGTGCGACGGTGATCGAGTCGCCGGTGTGCACGCCCATGGGGTCGAGGTTCTCGATGGAGCAGACGATCACGCTGTTGTCGGCGCGGTCGCGCATCACCTCGAGCTCGTACTCCTTCCAGCCGAGGATCGACTCCTCGAGGAGCACCTCGGTGGTCGGGCTCGCGGCGAGGCCGGCGCCGCCGATGCGGCGCAGGTCGGCCTCGTCGTAGGCCATGCCGGAGCCGGTGCCGCCCATGGTGAACGACGGGCGCACCACCATCGGGTAGCCGAGGTCGTCGGCCGCGGCGAGCAGGTCGTCCATCGAGTGGCAGATGACGCTCTTCGCGGACTCGCCGCCGAGCTGCTCGACGATCTTCTTGAACTGCTGGCGGTTCTCGCCGCGCTCGATCGCCTCGATCGAGGCGCCGATCAGCTCGACGCCGTACTTCTCCAGCACGCCGGCCTTGTCGAGCGCCATCGCGCAGTTGAGCGCGGTCTGTCCGCCGAGGGTGGCCAGCAGCGCGTCGGGGCGCTCCTTGGCGATGACCTTCTCCACGTACTCCGGGGTGATCGGCTCGACGTAGGTCGCGTCGGCGAACTCCGGGTCGGTCATGATCGTGGCCGGGTTGGAGTTGACCAGGACGACCCGCAGGCCCTCCTGGCGCAGCACCCGGCAGGCCTGGGTGCCGGAGTAGTCGAACTCGCAGGCCTGGCCGATGATGATCGGCCCGGAGCCGATGACCAGGACGCTCGTGATGTCGGTGCGCTTGGGCATGTCAGTTGCCCCCGTTCTGGGTGTCGTCGTCCGCTGGTTGAGCAGCGAGCGCCAGCGAGCGTGTCGAAACCGAGGACATCAGCTCGCAGAAGCGGTCGAAGAGGTACGCCGCGTCGTGCGGGCCGGCGGCCGCCTCCGGGTGGTACTGCACGGAGAAGGACGTGAGGCGTCCGTCGGCGTCGCGCAGCTCGAGGCCCTCGACGACGTCGTCGTTGAGGCAGACGTGGCTGACCGAGACCTCGCCGAACTCCGTGCTCGTAGTGCCCTCGAGCGGGGCGTCGACCGCGAAGCCGTGGTTGTGGGCGGTGACCTCGACCTTGCCCGTGGTGCGGTCCATCACCGGCTGGTTGATGCCGCGGTGGCCGTACTTGAGCTTGTAGGTGCCGAAGCCGAGCGCGCGGCCGAAGAGCTGGTTGCCGAAGCAGATCCCGAAGTAGGGTATTCCCGCTCGCAGGGCGCCCTGCAGCAGCTCGACCTGCCCGGTGGTCGCCGCCGGGTCGCCGGGGCCGTTGGAGAAGAAGAGCCCGTCCGGCTCGACCGCCCGCACGTCGTCGAGCGTCGCGGTGGCGGGAAGCACGTGCACCTCGATGCCGCGCTCGCTCATCATCCGCGGGGTGTTGGTCTTGATGCCGAGGTCGACCGCGGCGACGGTGAAGCGCCTGGTCCCCTGCGCCGGCACGACGTACGCCTCGCTGGTGCTCACGGCCTCGCTGAGGTTGGCGCCGGCCATCTCGCCGGAGACCAGGACCCGCTCCAGCAGGCGCTGGGGGTCGGTCTCCGTCGTCGAGATGCCGACCCGCATGGCGCCCCGCTCGCGCAGGTGGCGGGTCAGGGCACGCGTGTCGATGCCGCTGATGCCGACGACGCCCTGGTCGCGCAGGTCGTCGGTCAGGCTGCGCATGCTGCGCCAGCTGGACGGCACCCGGGCAGGGTCGCGGACGACGTAGCCGGCGACCCAGATGCGCGAGGACTCGACGTCTTCGTCGTTCATCCCGGTGTTGCCGACGTGCGGGGCCGTCATGACGACGACCTGGCGGTGGTAGCTGGGGTCGGTCAGCGTCTCCTGGTAGCCGGACATGCCGGTCGAGAAGACGGCCTCGCCGAAGGTCTCACCCTCGGCTCCGAAGGACTCACCGCGAAAGGTGCGCCCGTCCTCGAGGACCAGAAGTGCCGATCGGGGCGCCAGACGAGTCTGGGCAGGGGCAGGCAGAGCCATGCCGTACCTCCTTCTCCGCCTCACGGGACGGATCGTTAAAGGATGTTCGAGCCGTCGCCGACCCTACCAGCGCAGCGACCCCTGGGCGGCATCGCGTCCACGCGGTGGGTCGAGCGGACCGATGTCCGCTCGACGCCCGGCATGCCGTGCGTCGAGCGTCCATGTCGAGCACATGGTCGACCGATCTCACCACGGCGTGAGCGTCAACTCGGGGCCGTCCCAGTGACGTCGCAGCCATCGGTCGTGGGAGGCCAGCAGCACGCCGCCGGGACAGGCCGCGAGCGCCTCCTCGAGCTCTCCGGCGAGGGCGAGCGACACGTGGTTGGTCGGCTCGTCGAGCAGGAGCAGGTCGGGAGTGGCGGCGATCGCGACCGCAAGGCCCAGGCGACGGCGCTGGCCCACCGAGAGGGCGCCGACCGGCGTGCGGTGGTCGCGCGGGTGCAGCAGCCCGAGGTCGCGCAGCCGGGGTGGGTCGACGAGCCCGGCCACCGCGCGGTCGTACGCCACCAGGGCGGAGCGCCCCGGATGGGTGACGTCCGGGTCCTGGGTGAGCTCGCGCACCGTGCGCGCCGACACCTCGACCGTGCCGGCAGTCGGTGACAGGCGGGACGACAGCACGCCCAGCAGCGTCGACTTGCCCGAGCCGTTGGGTCCGGTGAGCAGGAGGTGCTCCCCCGCAGCGAGGTCGAGCCGTGGCAACCGCATCCGACCTTCGAGCTCGATGTCGCGCGCGTGCACGAGCCGTCCCGTGCCGGCGCCGGTGAGGCCGCCGCGGAAGTTCAGTGGCGGGGGCGGCCTGCGGACCTGCTCCCGCTCGGCGACCGCCAGCCGTCGCCGGGCGTCCTTCTTGCGTCGCGCGAGGGTCTGCTCGACCCGGCCGCCCTTGAAGGAGTAGACGTACTTGTCCCCGTCGGTCCGACCGCGGTCGTGCGCGACCGCCCCCGTGCCGATCCGCGTGGCGTCGCGCAGTCGGGCGATCTCCTCCTGCTGGGCGGCGTACGTCTCCTCCCACCGCCGCCGGGCGTCCGCGCGGGCGGCTTCGTAGGCGCTCCAGCCGCCGCCGAAGCGCCGCCCGCCGCTGCCGTCGGTGCCGAGCGCGCCGGCGTCGAGGTCCACGAGGTCGGTGCAGACGTCGTCCAGCAGGACTCGGTCGTGGCTGGCGAGCACCACCACGCCGGGCAGGTCGCGCAGGAAGTCGGTCAGCACGCCGATCGCGTCGTCGTCGAGGTGGTTGGTCGGCTCGTCGAGCAGCAGGCAGGTCGGCCGCGTCGTCATGATCGTCGCGAGGGCGAGCCGGGTGCGCTCTCCGCCCGACAGGCTGCCGACCACCCGGGCAGGGTCGAGCTCGGACAGGCCGAGTCGCTGCGCCGCGAGGCTCGCGCGGCGGTCTGCGTCCCACGCGTCGTGCGCGAGTGCGACCTCCAGGGCGCGACCGTACGCCGCTTCGCCACGTGCGGTGCCGACGTCACCGGCCAGACGCTCGACGTCCGCGACGGCGGTCCGCAACGGCCCGAGGGCCATTGCCAGCACCTCCTCGATCGTCGCACGGTCGCGGAACGGAGGCTCCTGGCCGAGCAGGACCAGGTCGCCCGGGGCGGTGACGGAGCCGGCGACGCACGCCTGGGCGGGCAGGCGCCCCGCGACCGCGCGGAGCAGCGTCGACTTCCCCGCGCCGTTCTCACCGACGAGCCCGATGCGGCGCCCGGGTTGGGCGAGCAGGTCGACGCCGCCGAGCACGGTCCGGTCGGGGTAGGTCACGGACAGCCCGGTGACCGCGAGGGGAGGGAGCGGGGAGGACGAAGGGGAGGGAGATGGGGACGAGGAGCTGACGGGCATGCGGAGGTCCTTCGACTGGCGGGACTGAGGGACTCGCCGGGCCTCGGGCGCACTGGTGCGCCGCCGCGGGCGCGAGTCGGGTCAGTCCTGGATCCACATGATGACCAACAGCCTAGGAGCGGCGGGCCGGAAGGCCCAGCGGTTTTCCCGGGGGCGCTGGCACGCTGGGCGCATGCAGGTCGTCGACATCGAGCACGCCGTCCGAGTGGTGCGCGAGCACTGTGGCCCCCTCCAGGCGCCGCCCCGGGTGGTGACGAGCGGCAACTTCGCCACCCCGACCGTGCTGCTCGCGGCGCTGGTCGCCGAGCTGCCCGAGGCCCGGCTGCACGCCCTCAACGCGCAGTCCGACCTGCCGGTCCACGACGGCGTGGTCCCCGAGACGACGTTCGTCGGTCCCGGCTTCCGTCGGCACCCCCGCCTCTCCTACGTGCCGTGCCGCCTGTCGATGGTGCCGCGGCTCTTCCACGGCCCCCTCGCGCCCGACGTGGTGGTCGTCCACACCACCACACCGCGCGACGGGCAGGTGTCGCTCGGCCTCGAGGTCAACGTCCTCCCCGCCGCCATCGAGGCCGCACGGGAGCGGGGCGCCCTCGTCGTGGCCCAGCTCAACCCGCGGATGCCGTGGACCTTCGGGGACGCGGTGCTGCCGGTCGAGGACCTCGACCTCGGCGTCGAGGTCGACGTGCCGCTCACCACGCACGTCGCCCGTCCGCCCGGCGAGGACGCCCGGATGATCGGAGCCCGCGTGGCCGCAGAGATCGGCGACGGCGCCACCCTCCAGGCAGGCATCGGCGAGGTGCCCGACGCCACCATCGCCGGCGTACTCGAGCGGCGGGGCCTGAAGATCTGGACGGAGATGTTCAGTGACGGCGTCCTCACGCTGGAGAAGGCCGGAGCCCTCGACCGCGGCACCCCGGTGCGTACGTCCTTCGTGTTCGGCAGCCAGGAGCTCTACGACTGGGTCGACGACAACCCGCGGGTGCGGATGCTGCGCACCGAGACGACCAACTCCCCCGCAGCCATCGCCCAGCAGCCCGCGATGACCTCCATCAACACCGCGCTCCAGGTCGACCTGTTCGACCAGGCCAACGCGTCGCGGATCGACGCCCGGATCCACAGCGGCTTCGGTGGCCAGACCGACTTCACGGTCGGGGCGAGCCACTCGCCGGGCGGGCGGGCGTTCATGGCGCTGCGGAGCTGGCACCCCAAGGCCGACGTGTCCACCATCGTGCCGCTCGTCGACGAGCCCGTGACGTCCTTCCAGCACGGCGCGGTCGTCACCGACCAGGGCATCGCCTGGATGTGGGGCCGCGACGAGCGCACGCAGGCCCGCAACCTGATCGAGCACGCCGCCCACCCGAGCGTCCGCGACGACCTCTGGGAGGAGGCACGGGCCCTGGGCCTCGCGTGACCGGCTGCTCAGCCCGGCCCCGGCTCAGGCGACGAAGACGCAGAACACGTGGCCGGCCGGGCTGGCGTACGCCCGCAGCGGCTCGTCGGGGTCGTCGGTGCGGTCGAGCCGCAGCTCGCCCCCGAGCGCCAGCACCCGCTCGTGGGCGGCGTCGAGCGCCGTGCGCGACGGCACCGTGGTGTCGAGGTGCGAGACCGACGGATGGCCGGGCTCGGGCCAGCGACTCGCGGTCAGCTCCTCGACCTGCTGGATCGCGAGGCACCGGCGACCGTCGGGATGGGTGAGGACGAGCCAGTCGGCCTCGTCGACACCTGCGGCCGGGACCTCGTCGCCGGGACGGTAGGCCAGGCCCAGCAGGTCGCGCCAGAACTCCGCCTCGCCGCGCACGTCGACGGCGTCGAGCACGGTGTGCAGCAGCTGCGGGACCACGGGCGGGAAGTCGCTCACCCTCCGACCCTACGACGTGTCAGGATCGAGGAATGGCCGCACGACCCGCCTGGATCCAGGTCTTCCTCGACGTCCCGTCCGACCGGTTCGAGGAGGCGCTCGCCTTCTGGTCGGCGGTGACGGGCTGGCAGCCGTCCGAGCGTCGCGGCGAGGACGGCCAGTTCCTCACGCTCCTGCCGCGGGAGGGAGCGGCGCACGTCAAGATGCAGGCAGTGGCTGGTCCGGGGGGCGTCCACCTCGACCTCGACTCCGCGGACCGACCGGCCCTGGTCGATCGGGCTCTGACGCTGGGGGCGACGCACGCGTGGACCTACCACGACGTCGAGGTGGCGCACTCCCCCGGCGGCCTCCCCTTCTGCCACACCCTCGTCGACGGCGAGCCGACCCTCGCCCGTGACGGAACGACGATCCTCGACCAGGTGTGTCTCGACATCCCCTCCGCGCACTGGGAGACCGAGGTCGCGTACTGGGCGGCACTCACCGGTCGCGAGCCCGAGGTCGGCGCACTGCCCGAGTTCGTCCGCCTCGTCGAGGAGGGACGGGTGCGGATGCTCCTCCAGCGTCTCGACGAGCAGGACGGACCGGTCCGGGCCCACCCCGACCTCGCCACGGCCGACCGGCGGGGTGACACCGCCCGCCACGTGGGGCTGGGCGCGACGCTCCGCGCCGAGCACGACCACTGGACGGTCCTGGAGGCTCCGGGCGGACAGGTCTACTGCCTCACCGACCGCGACCCGGTGACCGGCCGGGCCCGCTCGGTGTGACCGACCCCACGGCGCGCTCGCGGCCCGCTGTGCGTACTGTCGGTATGTGACTTCACGCCGACACGTCCCGTACGCCCTCCTCGCCGCCTCACTCCTCCTGCCGGCGGCGCCCGCGACCGCCGCCGGGCTGACGGTCCCGGTGCAGTGCGAGGTCGGCTCCGAGACGGTGCTGGCCTGGGACGACGTGGCCTACGACCTGCGCGGGACCTGCGGCGTCGTCCGGGTGACGGCCGACGCCGCGACCGTCACCATGCCCGCCGCCACCCGGCTCGTCGTCGAGGGGGCCGACAACACGATCACGGCGAAGTCGGTGTACGACGTGCTGGTCACCGGTGCGTCCAACGCCGTCACCACCCCGTCGATCACCACCCTCGCCGTCACGGGTGCAGGGTCGGACGTCGCGGTGGCGGGGCTGGTCGAGCGCGCGGAGCTGACCAGCACCGGGTCGTCGCTGACCGCCGACACCGTCAACGTGCTCCGCCTCCGCGGTGCCGACAGCGTGGCCGCGCGCAAGGCCTACCGCACCCGCATCACCGGGTCGGACAACGCGGTGCGACTCCGTCGCGGCGACCGGCTCGTCCTCACCGGCGACCGCAACGGCGTCACGGTCGAGCGCGGTCGTACGACCGTCCGCGACCGCGGGGAGGGCAACGTCCTGGACCTGCGGCCGCGCCGCTGACGGCCGCCGATGAACTTCCACCCGTGCGCGTGGTTCTTCATCCGCACGTGAGCGTGGGGCGGCCCGTGCAAGCCTGAACTTCCACCCGTGTGAGTGGAAGTCCAACTTCGGGTCGTCTCAGCTCCAGGCGACGTCGTCGAGCGTCTGCGGGACCTCGACCGCGTCCCCCAGCGACCACTCGGCCACCCGCGCCACGAGGGCGGCAGGTACGGCGGGGCCGCCTGCGTCGTCGTCCGGGACGTCGTACGTGGTGTGCCCCTCGCGCGGCATCACCACGGTGTACCCCCGGTCGAGTGCGCCGCGAGCCGTTGCCGCGACGCACATCTCCGACTGGATGCCGACCACGATCAACCGGTCGGCTCCGCGGGCCTGCAAGGTGTCGTGGAGGCCGGTGCCGCGGAAGCCGTCGTCGTCCGACTTGGACAGGACCACTTCGCCGCTCCCAACGGCGAGCGCCAGCTCCCAGCCCTCCGTTCCTCGCCGGATGGGCGAATCGGGTGCAGTGCCCTCGTCCTGCAGGTGCACGATCGGCACACCGTCCAACCTGGCGCGCTCGAGGAACGCGGCCAGCCCGGCGACAAAGGTGTCCGCGTCAGGGACGGCGGCCTCACCCTCCACGAGGCCGCGCTGGACGTCGACCACCAACACGGCCGTCCTCACGACGAGTGGGCGCCTGCCTGCGCCAGCGCGCCGTCGCGGACCGTCAGCCGCCCGGCGTACACCGTGTGCACCACCCGGGAGCTGAGGCTGCGGCCGTGCCAGGGGTTGTTGCGCGAGAGCGACGCCGAGGCGTCGCGGTCGACCGTCACCGAGGCGTCCGGATCGACGAGCACGACGTTCGCCGGCGAGCCCGGCGCCAGCGGCCGGCCCTGGTCGGCCAGCCCGGCGATCCGGGCAGGGGTCACCGACATGACCCGGGCGACGTCGGCCCAGGACAGGTCCGGGAGGGCAGTGCGCACGACGCCGAGCGCCGTCTCGAGCCCGAGCATCCCGAACGCCGCGTCGACGAAGGCGTGCTCCTTGTCGTGGCGTGCGTGCGGCGCATGGTCGGTGGCGACGGCGTCGATCGTGCCGTCGGCGAGCGCGGCGCGCAGTGCCTCGACGTCCTCCTGCGGGCGCAGCGGGGGGTTGACCTTGAAGGTCGGGTCGTAGCCCGCGAGCAGGTCGGAGGTCAGCAGCAGGTGGTGGGGCGTCACCTCCGCCGTCACGTCCCAGTGCCCATCTCTTCCGGCCTGGGCCTTGGCCCAGCGGAGCACCTCGACCGACCCCGCGGTCGAGACGTGGGCGACGTGCAGCCGCGACCCGGTGTGCCGCGCCAGCATCACGTCGCGGGCCACGATCACCTCCTCGGCGATGCCGGGCCAGCCCGGGAGCCCGAGCCGGCCGGACAGCTCGCCCTCGTGGCAGCAGGCCGAGGGCCCCGCCAGCGACGGGTCCTGCGCGTGCTGCGACACCACGCCGCCGAACGCCTTGACGTACTCCAGCGCCCGGCGCATCACGCGGGCGTCGTGGACGCACTTCCCGTCGTCGGAGAAGACGGTGACGCCGGCACGCGAGCGGTGCATGAGGCCGAGCTCGGCGAGCTCCTCGCCGGCGAGGCCACGGGTCACCGCCCCGACCGGCTGGACGTGCACGAGGCCGGCCTCGCGACCGAGCTCCCACACCCGGGTCGCGGCCTCGGCCGTGTCGGTCACCGGCGAGGTGTTGGCCATCGCGAGGACAGCGGTGTAGCCGCCCAGGGCTGCGGCCTGGGACCCGGTGAGGATCGTCTCGGCGTCCTCGCGGCCGGGCTCGCGGAGGTGGGTGTGCAGGTCGACGAGGCCGGGCAGCGCCACGAGGCCGGCGGCGTCGATGGTCTCGGCCCCGCTCGGCGCGATGTCGACGAACGTGCCGGTGTCGTCGATGAACAGGTCAGCGGGTCCCTCGCCGAGCAGCGAGGCTCCCTTGATCACCAGCGACATCAGGCGATTCCCCCTTCGGGCGATCCGGCGAGCAGGTGGTAGAGGACGGCCATCCGGATCGCGAGCCCGCTGGAGACCTGCTCCAGCACGACCGACTGCGCCGCGTCGGCGGCGTCAGCAGCGATCTCGAGGCCACGGTTCATCGGTCCGGGGTGGCAGATCGGCACGTCGGGCTTCAGCAGCGCGAGCCGGTTGCGGGTCAGCCCGTAGCCCACGGTGTACTCCCGAGCGCTCGGGAAGAACGCGCCCGACATCCGCTCGCGCTGGACGCGCAGCATCATCACGGCGTCCGCGTCGGGCAGCACGGCGTCCACGTCGTACGACGTCTCGAAGCCCGCCGCGGCCGACCAGGCGACGATGCCGCTCGGCATCAGCGTCGGCGGTGCCACCACGGTGACGCGGGCGCCGAGCCGGGTGAGGCACTGGACGTTGGAGCGGAAGACCCGGCTGTGGGTGAGGTCGCCGATGATCGCGACGTGCCGGCCCTCGAGGGAGCCGAGGTGCCGCTGGAGGGTGTAGGCGTCGAGCAGCGCCTGGGTGGGGTGCTCGTGCATCCCGTCGCCGGCGTTGACCACCGCCGCGTCGACCCACTCGCTCACCTGCACGGCGGCACCGCTGGCGGGGTGTCGGATCACGAGGCCGTCGACGCCCATCGCGCACACCGTCAGCACGGTGTCGCGCAGGCTCTCGCCCTTGGACGCGCTGGAGCCCTTGGCGCTGACGTTGATCACGTCGGCCGAGAGCCACTTGCCGGCGATCTCGAACGACGACCGGGTCCGGGTGGAGTCCTCGAAGAACATGTTGACGACCGTGCGGCCGCGCAGCGCCGGCAGCTTCTTGACCTCGCGGCGCTGCACGTCGTGCATGTCGGCCGCGGTCTCGAAGAGCTGGTGGATGTCGTCGGTCGAGAGGTCGTCGATGGACAGGAGGTGCTTCACGAGATCGTCACCTCGTCGGTGCCGTCGATCTCCGCGAGCCGTACGCTGACGCGCTCGGCAAGGGCGGAGGGCAGGTTCTTGCCGACGTGGTCGGCGCGGATCGGCAGCTGGCGGTGACCGCGGTCGACCAGGACCGCGAGGCGTACGGCCGACGGGCGGCCGAGGTCGGCGAGCGCGTCGAGCGCGGCACGGATCGTGCGTCCGGAGAACAGCACGTCGTCGACCAGCACGACGACCTTGCCGTCGATCCCGGCGGTGGGCAGCGCCGTGCGGTGGGCGCGTCGGGTGGGCTGCGAGCGGAGGTCGTCGCGGTACATCGTCACGTCGAGCTCGCCGACCGCGACGGGTGCGCCCTCGACGGTCGCGATCTTCTCGGCGATCCGCCTCGCGAGGGGTACGCCGCGGGTGTGCAGGCCGAGCAGCACCAGGTCGGTGGCGCCCTTGTTGCGCTCCAACAGCTCGTGCGAGATGCGGGTCAGGGCCCGGGAGATGTCACGGGCGTCGAGGACGGTGCGGTCCGCCCGCTCCGTCGTGGGACCTGGGCTGGCTTCGTCTGGGGCAGGCATCTGCACGCCGGACCTCCTTCTCCGCCTCACGGGACGGCTCGTTAAAGGATGTCGATCGCGCCTGACCCTAGCAGTCGGTCAGGGTCAGCGGCGTAGTGTCGACAGTGGCCGGAACCCGCCGACCGCACAGGTCAGGAGCTCGCCATGGGCATCGGCTACGCCACCGCATACCGCACCGGGATCATCCCCTGGGAGAGGGCGGGTCGCACCGGCCTCCCCGTCCTCGAACGCCTCCTCGACTCCGAGGAGCTCGCCCGGCCCGAAGGCCGACGGCGCGCCATCGACCTCGGCTGCGGTCGCGGCGCCCACACCAAGCTGCTCGTCGACCGTGGCTGGGACGCCATCGGCGTCGACGACGTGCGCCAGGCAGTCGACGTGGCCGTGCGCCGCAACGGACTCGACGACGCCCGCTTCGTCATCGGCGACGTACGCCACCTTCCGCACTCCGGGGTCGGCACCGGCTTCGACCTGTTCCTCGACGTCGGGTGTTTCCAGGGCCTCGACGCCCCGGACCGGGCGCTCATGGCGGACGGGATCACCACGCTCGCCCAGACGGACGCGACGCTGCTGCTGCACACCGCCGGGCCACGGTCGTGGCTCCGCGGCGGACGCGGGGCCACCCGCGCGGACGTCGAGCGTGCGTTCACCGGCTGGTCCATCACCGGGCAGGTCGTCGCCCTGCCCGAGGGCGGCGCCCAGCGCGACGGCGCGTGGTACCGCCTGACCCGCGACCCAGTGGACTGACCGGACCGAGCCGCCTCAGCGCTCCAGGATCGCGACGACGCCCTGGCCGCCCGCGGCGCAGATGGAGATCAGCGCACGGCCCGACCCCTTCTGGGCGAGCAGCTTCGCCGCCACCGGGACGATCCGCCCACCGGTCGCGGCGAACGGGTGTGCGGCCGCGAGCGAGGAGCCGTTGACGTTGAGCTTGTCGCGGTCGATGGCGCCCAGCGGGGCGTCGAGGCCGAGCCGCTCCTTGCAGAACACCGGGTCCTCCCACGCCGCCAGCGTCGCCAGCACCTGCGAGGCGAACGCCTCGTGGATCTCGTAGAAGTCGAAGTCCTGGAGGGTCAGGCCGTTGCGCGCCAGCATCCGCGGCACGGCGTACGCCGGCGCCATCAACAGTCCCTCGTGGCCGTTGACGTAGTCGACCGCAGCGGTCTCCGCGTCGACGAGGTGCGCCAGCACGGGGAGGCCGTGCTCCGCCGCCCACTCGTCGCTGGACAGCAGCACCGCGGACGCGCCGTCCGACAGCGGAGTGGAGTTGCCGGCGGTCATCGTGGCCGCGGCGCCCTTGCCGAAGACCGGCTTGAGCGTGGCGAGCTTCTCCACGGACGAGTCGGGCCGCAGGTTGTTGTCGCGCTCGACGCCACGGAACGGCGTGATCAGGTCGTCGTGGAAGCCCTCCTCGTACGACCGGGCGAGGTTGTGGTGCGAACGTGCGGCGAGCTCGTCCTGCGCCTCGCGGGTGATGCGCCACTCGAGCGCGGTGAGCGCGGCGTGCTCGCCCATCGACAGCCTGGTCCGCGGCTCGCCGTTCTGCGGGATGTCGAGGCCGATGTCGCCGGGGCGGATGGCGCCGAGCGCCTTGAGGCGCGACGCGGTGTCCTTGGCGGAGTTGACCTTCATCAGCTTCTTGCGCAGCTTGTCGCTGATCGCGACCGGCGCGTCCGAGGTGGTGTCCGTCCCGCCCGCGACGCCGGCGTCGATCACGCCGAGCGCGATCTTGTTGGCGACCTGGATCGCGGCCTGGAGCCCGGTGCCGCAGGCCTGCTGGATGTCGGTGGCCGGGGTCTCGGGAGCCAGCCGCGACCCCAGGACCGACTCGCGAGTGAGGTTGAAGTCGCGCGAGTGCTTGAGCACCGCACCGGCGACGACCTCGCCGAGGCGCTCGCCGCGCAGCTCGAAGCGGTCCACCAGCCCGTCGATGGCGGCGGTGAGCATCTCCTGGTTGGAGACACCGGCGTAGACGGTGTTGCTCCGGGCGAACGGGACGCGGTTGCCGCCGAGTACGGCGACCGGGCGAGTGGTGGGCTGCATGTCCATATCCTGTCTGGTGAGGTTCCTCGCGCCAACCGCATGAGGGGCACGTCACGAAATATGGACTCTGAGTGTCACAAGCAGTTACATGTGCTCGTCCCCCGCACAACCGGAAGGCTTCCCTCCACCCATGAGCGACCGTTACCAGGGCTTCGCGTCCACCTCGATCGGCCAGCTGTTCGTGAAGAACCTCGGCCTGCCCAACCCGACCGCGCTCGAGCGGTGGTCAGGCGGCGACAGCCTGGTCGACGGGCTCGTCGTGCTCGGCGGAGAGGGCCGGCTCGCCGAGGCCCTCCCCCGCACCCTCGACGGGCTCGGCATCGCCTCGGCGGCCACCCTCGAGGAAGGCGCCCGCGCCAAGGCGTTGGTCTTCGACGCGACCGGCATCACCGACACCGCTGGTCTCGTCGCCCTCCAGGAGTTCTTCACGCCGCTCATGCGCCGCCTGGAGACGTGTCCGCGCGTCGTCGTCATCGGCACGCCCCCGGAGCAGCGCACCGGGTCCGAGCGGATCGCCCAGCGCGCCCTCGAGGGGTTCACGCGCAGCCTCGGCAAGGAGATCGGGCGCGGCGGCACCGTCCAGCTCGTCTACGTCGCGCCCGCCGCCGACGGCGCCATCGCCTCCACGCTCGCGTTCCTCCTCTCCCCCAAGTCGGCGTACGTCTCCGGCCAGGTCGTGCGGATCGGCGCCCACGGGGGGACCACCACCGACGAGGTCGCCGACTGGATGCGCCCCCTGGCCGGCAAGGTCGCGCTCGTCACCGGTGCCAGCCGCGGCATCGGCGAGGAGATCGCGCGGGTGCTGCACCGCGACGGCGCCACGGTCGTGGGCGTCGACGTGCCGCAGGCGGCCAGCGAGCTGCAGACGCTCATGGCCGAGCTCGACGGCGTCCACCTCGTCCTCGACATCACCGCCAAGGACGCGCCGCAGCGCATCGCCCACCACCTCAGGGAGCACCACGGCGGCGTCGACGTCGTCGTGCACAACGCCGGCATCACCCGGGACAAGAAGCTCGCCAACATGGCCGAGGACCGCTGGAGCAGCGTGATCGCTGTCAACCTCACCGCACCCGAGCTGATCACCCGCGAGCTCCTCGACGCGGGCGTGCTCAACGCGGGCGGGCGGATCATCGGCGTCGCCTCGATCGCCGGCATCGCGGGCAACGTCGGGCAGACCAACTACGCGACCTCCAAGGCCGGCGTCATCGGCCTCGTGGAGAGCCTGCGCGACGAGCTCGACGACGGCATCACCGTCAACGCCGTCGCGCCGGGCTTCATCATCACGCAGATGACCGCGGCGGTCCCCTTCGCGACGCGCGAGGTCGGCCAGCGGCTCAACGCGATGTCCCAGGGCGGTCTGCCGGTCGACGTCGCCGAGACGATCGCGTGGTTCGCCAGCGCCGGCTCGGGCGCGGTCAACGGCAACGTGGTCCGTGTGTGCGGCCAGATGATGCTGGGGGCCTGATGCCGACCGCGCCCCTGGACGCCAAGGTCCTGGACGGCGAGCCCGGTCGGCTCGGCACCCTGGTCCGCGCGGCGCTGCCGGTCGTTCCCGGGATCAACCAGCTGCCCGGCGTCCGCAAGGGCTCCGCTCGCGACTTCGCCGGCCTGTCCTACCGTCGGGAGCAGGTCGAGGCGGAGCGGGCCGGCGTGGATGCGTACGCCGCCGTGTGCGGCTTCCCGCGCCGCGACACGGTGCCGCTGACCTATCCGCACATGCTCGCCTTCCCCCTGCACATGGCGATCATGGGCGACCCGTCGTTCCCGTATCCCGCGATCGGGATGGTGCACGTCGAGAACACCATCACCGCCCACTGTGCGATCGGTGTCGGCGAGGCGCTCGACGTGACCACGGCCGTCGGCGCACCGCGACCGCACGCCCGCGGGGTGCTCCTCGACTTCGTCACCACCGTGAGCGCGGACGGCGAGACGACCTGGGAGTCCACCTCGACCTACCTGCGTCGCGGCCGGTCGATCGAGGGAGAGGTCACGCCCGGCCTCGAGGTCCCCGACCCGCCGACCGGTGGCATCGAGTGGCGCCTGCCCGCCGATCTCGGGCGCACGTACGCCTCGGCGTCGGGCGACGCGAACCCGATCCACCTCTACCCGCTGACGGCGAAGGCACTCGGCTTCCCGCGCCAGATCGCGCACGGCATGTGGACCAAGGCGCGTTCCGTCGCGGCCATCGAGAACCGGTTGCCCGACGCGGTCACCGTGGCGGTCGCGTTCAGGAAGCCGGTGTTCCTGCCGGGCACGGTCGCCTTCGCCGCCCGCTCGGACGACACCGGCTGGACCTTCGCCCTCACCAGCCCGAAGGACGGGTCGCCCCACCTGCTGGGGCGTACGACCTCACCCTGAGGCCGGGCGGTGCCCCGTCAGCGGCCGTCTCGGAGCCGGATCAGGCCCTCCTGGGCGACGGTGGCCACCAGCTCGCCGGACTGGGTGAACACCCGCGCCAGGGCCAGGCCGCGCGCTCCGCCGGCGAACGGTGAGAACTGGTCGTAGAGCCACCACTCGTCGGCGCGGAAGGGCCGGTGGAACCAGATGGTGTGGTCCAGGGACGCCGGTTGGAGCCGCGGTGAGGCGATGTGGATGCCGTGGGGCACCAGGGCCGCGCCGAGCAGCGTGAGGTCGCTGGCATAGGTGAACGCCGCCTGCTGCACGGTGGCGTCGTCGGCGAGGGTGCCGTCGACCTTGATCCACAGGCGGGCGCGTGCCGCGTGCTCCGCGTCCTCGGGAAGGCCCTGGCCGGTGATGCCGACGTGGCGGATGTCGAGCGCCGCCCACTCGCGCTCCCAGTGCTCGGCCACCTCGGGGCCGCGCTCACGGGCGAGGTCGACGAGCGGCATCCCCTGGTCCGGGCCCGGCACCTCGGGCATCCGGTCCTGGTGCTCGAGTCCCGGCTCGGGAACCTGGAAGTTGGCGGTCATGTAGTAGATCGGGCGGCCGTGCTGCCGCGCGGAGACGCGGCGCGTGACGAACGATCGCCCGTCGCGGATGCGCTCGACGTCGTAGACGATCGGCACGGTCGTGTCACCCGGGCGCAGGAAGTAGGAGTGCAGCGAGTGCAGGACGAAGTCGCCGTCCACGCTGCGGGTGGCCGCCACGACGGCCTGGGCGGCGACCTGGCCGCCAAAGACGCGCTGGCGCTCGGTGCGGGCCTGGGCGCCCCGGAACAGGTCGACCTCGAGACGCTCGAGGTCGAGCAGGGTCGCGAGGTCCGCGGACGTGCCCGCCATCAGCGGCCGTCCCAGCCGGGGGTGTCGTCGTCGCTGTCCTTGGGCCGGTCGTCGAGGTCGGCGAGGAAGGCCTCGAAGGCGCTGCCGATCTCCTCGCCGGTGGGCAGCGGCTCGTCCCCCGCGAGCAGCGAGGACCCGCTGGACTCGGCCTCGCGGAAGGAGTCGTACTGCTGCTCCAGGCCCCGCACGACCTCGCCGACCTCGTCGTGGGTCGAGAGGTAGCGGTCGACCTCGGTCTCGGTGATCTCGGCGGCCTCGCGCAGCTCGCCGAGGTCGATCGTCAGGCGGCCACCGATCTCGAGGTGCTCGAGCAGGACGAGCGCGGCCTGCGGATACTCCATCTGGGCGAGGTAGTGGGGGATGTGCGCCACGAAGCCGAGCGCGTCGAGGCCCCACTCCCCCAGCCGCACCTCGAGCAGCGCCTGCGCGCTCGCGGGGACCCGCAGCTCGCCCTGCCACGGGCTCTCCCCGGGGACCAGCTCGGGACGGTTGGCGTGCGGGGTGATCGCGATCGGGCGCGTGTGCGGGACGGCCATCGGCACGGCGCCCAGGCTCACCGTGCGGGAGACCCCGAAGTGCTCGACGACCTCGCGCACGGCGCGGGCGAAGCCCTCCCACCGGGTGTCGGGCTCTGGACCGGCGAGCAGGAGGAACGGCGTGCCACCGGTGTCACGCAGGGCGCGGACGACGAGGCGGGGCGCCTCGTAGTCGGCGTAGCGGTCGCGGATGAAGGTGATCGGCGGGCGCCGGGCGCGGTAGTCGTGCAGCGCGTCGACGTCGAAGGTCGCCACGACCTTGCCCTCGGAGAGCTCCGCGAGGTGCGCCGCGGCGAGCTCCGCCGCCTTGCCCGCGTCGAGGAACCCGGTGAGGACGACGACCAGCGTGAGGTCACCGGCGTCGGCCAGCACCTCGGCATCGTCGACGATGTGCACGAGTCGGTCGGCCATGCGCCAAGACTAGGGCGTACGTGGAGGTGACCCGACACACACCCGCCCCCGTGGGCAGGCGTTGTTACTCAGGGGTAACGTGATCTCGCCTGTCCCCCGCGTTCCATCCTCTAGTGTCATGGGAGTAGCCAGTGTCCCGTCCCCAGCGTGAGGTCGTCTTCGTCGACGGCGTGCGCACCCCGTTCGGCAAGGCCAAGGGCCAGTACGCCGAGACGCGCGCCGACGACCTCGTCATCAAGAGCATCCGCGAGCTGATGCGTCGCAACCCGTCCCTGCCGCCCGAGCGGGTGGACGAGGTCGCCATCGCCGCCACGACCCAGATCGGCGACCAGGGCCTGACCCTCGGGCGTACGGCGGCGCTGCTCGCCGGCCTGCCGCAGAGCGTGCCCGGCTACTCCATCGACCGCATGTGCGCGGGCGCGATGACCGCGGTGACCAGCACCGCGTCCGGCATCGCCTTCGGCGCCTACGACGTCGCCATCGCCGGCGGCGTCGAGCACATGGGGCGCCACCCCATGGGCGAGGGCGTCGACCCCAACCCGCGCATCCTGTCGGAGCGGATCGTCAACCCGGACGCCCTGGTGATGGGCAAGACCGCGGAGAACCTGCACGACCGCTACCCGACGATCACGAAGCAGCGCGTCGACGCGTACGCCGTGCGCAGCCAGCAGAAGACCAAGGCCGCCTACGACGACGGCAAAATCCAGCCGGATCTCGTCCCCGTCGCGACCCGCTCCACCGACGCCGGCTGGGGCCTGGCCACGATCGACGAGCCGATGCGCCCCGAGACGACCCTCGAGTCGCTCGCCGCCCTCAAGACGCCGTTCCGCTCCCACGGCAACGTGACCGCGGGCAACGCAGCCGGCATCAACGACGGCGCCACCGCCGCCCTTCTCGCCGACGAGGAGACCGCGCGTGAGCTCGGCCTGCCCGTCAAGATGCGCCTGGTGACCTACGCCTTCGTCGGCGTCGAGCCCGAGGTGATGGGCGCCGGCCCGATCCCGGCCACCGAGAAGGCCCTCAGGCTCGCCGGTCTCACCATCGACGACATCGGGGCCTTCGAGGTCAACGAGGCCTTCGCCGTGCAGGTGCTGGCCTTCCTCGAGCACTACGGCATCGCCGACGACGACCCGCGGGTCAACCCCTACGGCGGCGCCATCGCCATGGGACACCCGTTGGCCTCGTCCGGCGTACGCCTCATGAACCAGCTGGCGCGCGCCTTCGAGGAGCGTCCGGAGGTCCGCTACGGCCTCACCACCATGTGCATCGGCATCGGCATGGGCGGCACCGTGATCTGGGAGAACCCCCACTGGACCCTTCGACAGGCTCAGGACGGCGCCGGCACCACCGACTCGACGGGAGACGACAAGTGAGCACCACCCCCGACTCGACCATCTTCGAGCGCGCGCGGGCGATCGTGTCCGACGCCGAGCGCGTCACGCAGGCCCACCTGCGCACGGTCGCGCTGCCGGGCGCGACCTTCGGCCTGATCACCCTCGACAACGGCGAGGACCACACGAAGCCCAACACGTTCGGTCCGGGCTCGCTGCTCGCGCTCGACGTGGCGATCGACGCGGCTCTCGCCGACGACTCGATCGACGCCATCGCGGTGACCGGCAAGCCGTTCATCCTCGCCGCGGGCGCCGACCTCACCTCGATCCAGGGTGGCGGTCCCGACGCCGTCCGGATCGTGGCCGAGCTCGGCCACGCGGTGTTCCGCAAGCTGGGCGAGGGCGGCAAGCCGTCGTTCGGCCTGATCAACGGGCTCGCCCTCGGTGGCGGCCTCGAGGTCGCCCTGCACTGCACCTACCGCACCGTCATGGACTCCGCCGCCGCGCTGGGCCTGCCCGAGGTCATGCTCGGCCTCGTGCCCGGGTGGGGCGGCGCGTGGCTCGTGCCCAACCTCGTCGGCGCCGACAAGGCCGTCACCCTGATCCTCGAGAACCCGCTCAACCAGGGCAAGACCCTCGGCGGGCAGGCGGCGTACGACTTCGGCCTGGCCGACGCGGTCTTCAACGGTGCCGACTTCCTCGAGCAGTCGCTGCTCTGGGCGGCGTCGGTGCTGCGCGGCGAGACCGTCGTCGAGCGCCCCGAGATCGACCGTGGCGAGGCCTGGGACGCGGCGATCGCCCGTGCCGAGAGCATCGTGGCCACCAAGACGGGTGGCGCCTCCCCGGCCGCCGCCAAGGCGGTCGAGCTGATCGCCGCGGCCCGTGACACCGACCGTGACGCGGGATTCGCGGCCGAGGACGATGCCCTCGAGGCGATGTCGCAGACCGCCGAGCTGCTCGCGTCGCTCTACTCGTTCGACCTGGTGCAGAAGCGCGCCAAGCGGCCCGCGGGTGCGCCCGACAAGTCGCTGGCCCGGCCGGTGACCAAGGTCGGCATCGTGGGCGCCGGTCTGATGGCCAGCCAGCTCGCGCTGCTCTTCGTACGCCGCCTCGAGGTCCCGGTGGTCCTGACCGACCTCGACCAGGAGCGCGCGGACAAGGGCGTGGCCTACGTGCACGCCGAGATCGACAAGCTGCTCGCCAAGGGCCGGATCAACCAGGACAAGGCCAACCGGCACAAGGCACTGGTCTCCGGCGAGACCGACAAGCAGGTCGCCTTCGGTGACGCCGACTTCGTCATCGAGGCCGTCTTCGAGGAGATGTCGGTCAAGAAGACGGTCTTCGCCGACGTCGAGAAGGTCGTCAGCGCCGAGTGCGTGCTGGCGACCAACACCTCGTCGCTGTCGATCACCGAGATGGCCGCCGACCTCGAGCACCCCGAGCGGGTCGTCGGCTTCCACTTCTTCAACCCGGTCGCGGTGATGCCGCTGCTGGAGATCGTCAAGGGTGACGCCACCGACGACGCGACGCTCGCCACCGCGTTCGCCACCGGCAAGGCGCTGAAGAAGACCCCGATCCTGGTCAAGGACAGCCCGTCCTTCATCGTGAACCGCCTGCTCGGCCGGTTCATGAGCGAGGTCGGCCGCATCGTCGACGAGGGCACGCCGGTCTCGGTGGCCGACAACGCGTTCGCGGGCATCGCGCCGATGCCGCCGTTCGTGCTGCTGTCGCTGGTCGGTCCGGCCATCGCGCTGCACAACAACGAGACGCTGAAGGGTGCGTTCCCCGACCGCTTCTACGTCTCCCCCGCCCTCGAGCGGATCGTGGCGGCGCGGAAGCCGGCCTACTACGGCCCCGACGGCAACCTCGACCCCGAGGTCGAGGCCATGCTGGAGAAGCCGGCCTCGCCCGTGGTCCTCACCGCCGAGGAGGTCCGGGAGAAGACGCTGTCAGGCCTCGCCGAGGAGGCCCGCCTGATGCTCGACGAGGGCGTCGTCGCGGCACCGCAGGACATCGACCTGGCCATGATCACCGGCGCCGGGTTCTCGTTCTGGAACGGCGGGCTGACCTTCATGCTCGACGTGAAGGGGATCTCCGAGAAGGCGACCGGCAAGCGCTTCCACTGATCCACCGCTGATCGTCGGGGCGGTGTCCCAGCCACATTCCGTACGCGCGGGAGGTGGGTGGGGCACCGCCCCTTCGCGCCTGCGGACCGACGGACCCGCCAGCGCCCGGCGTCGGCGATCTCTGCCATGCTGGACGCCGTCCGTCGTCGTCAACCAGGAGGCACCATGAGCCAGGACCTCGACCACGCAGAGCAGCAACGCGGCGGCTTCAGCTCGCGCAAGGTATTCATCCTCGCCGCGATCGGCTCCGCCGTCGGCCTGGGCAACATCTGGCGCTTCCCCTACGTCGCCTACGAGAACGGCGGCGGGGCGTTCATCCTCCCCTACCTGATCGCCCTGCTCACCGCGGGACTGCCGTTCCTGCTGCTCGACTACGGCCTCGGCCACCGCTACCGCGGGTCCGCGCCGCTGTCGTTCCGGCGCGCGCACCGGGCGGCAGAGGGGCTGGGGTGGTGGCAGGTGGGCATCTGCTTCGTCATCGCCGTCTACTACGCGGCCGTGATCGCGTGGGCCGCCCGCTACGCGCTCTTCTCCTTCGACAAGGCCTGGGGCGACGATCCCGAGGGCTTCCTGTTCGGGTCCTACCTCCAGGCGGGCGAGCAGACCATCGGCCTCGACTTCGTCAGCGGCGTCACCGTTCCGCTGGTGTTGGTCTGGGTGGCGGTCCTGACGATGATGGTGCTGGGCGTGCAGAAGGGCATCGGGATCGCGTCGGCGATCTTCATCCCGATCCTGTTCATGGCGTTCATCGCGCTCGTCGTCGTGGCGCTGACCCTCGACGGCGCCGCCACCGGCCTGGACGCCCTGTTCTCGCCCGACTGGAGCGCTCTCACCGAGACCAGCGTGTGGATCGCGGCCTACGGCCAGATCTTCTTCTCCCTCTCGGTCGGGTTCGGCATCATGATCACGTACGCCTCCTACGTGGGCCGTCGCAGCGACATGACCGGCTCGGGCCTCGTGGTCGGCTTCGCCAACTCGGGCTTCGAGCTGCTGGCCGGTATCGGCGTGTTCGCCGCCCTCGGCTTCATGGCGACCGCGGCCGGCGTGGGCGTCGACGAGGTGGCGACCGAGGGCCTCGGCCTCGCCTTCATCGCCTTCCCGGCGATCATCAACGAGGCCCCCGCCGGGGCGCTGATCGGCATCCTGTTCTTCGGGTCCCTCGTCGTGGCCGGGGTGACCTCGCTCGTGAGCGTCATCGAGGTCGTCATCTCAGCGGTCCGCGACAAGTTCGAGATGACCCGCACCGGCGCCTCGCTCTCGGTGGGCGTGCCAGCGGCGGTCATCAGCATCACCCTGCTCGGCACCACCACCGGCGTCTACGTCCTCGACATCGTCGACCACTTCATCAACCGGTTCGGGATCCTCCTGGTGGCCGTGGCGAGCATGCTCGCCCTCGCGTGGGTGTTCCGGAGGACGGGCCTGCTGCGCGACCACCTCAACCGGGACGGGTCGGTGCAGCTCGGGCGTACGTGGGAGGTGCTCATCGGTTTCGTGGCCCCGGCCGCGCTGGTCTTCATCCTCGTCAACGAGCTGATCGACAACATCCAGGTCCCCTACGGGGACTACCCGACCTGGATGCTCAACACGCTCGGCTGGGGCCTGGCCGCAGCCGTCCTCGTGCTCGGCTTCGTCGCGGCACGCCTGCCGTGGCGCGCGAGCACCCCCCTCGACGACCCCGAGGTCGTCGCCGCGCAGGACGAGAGGAGCTCCTGATGTCCGCAGCAGCCGTGGTCATGATGCTGATCGCCATGACCGTCCTCTGGGGTGGCCTGGCCGTCGCGATCTGGAACATCAACCGCTACCGCGGCGAGGAGCCCGGGTCGGTCCAGCGGGACCTCTGACGCACCTGCTCAGGCCGGGTGCTCGACCTCCACGAGGGTGAGCCCCCGGTCGAGGGCGGTGACGTCCTCGACGATGGTGCGCGCGATCGTCTGGGCGTCGAGGCCGATGCGGGCGAGGATCACGTCGCGCTTGGCGTGGTCGAGGAACTCCTGCGGGATGCCGTGCAGGCGGAAGGGCGTACGCACGCCCGCGTCGTTGAGCGTCTGGAGCAGCGCGGCACCGCAGCCGCCGACGCGTCCGTTGTCCTCCACGCTGACCACGAGACGGTGCTCGCGGGCGAGGTCGACGATCGCGGGGTCGACCGGCTTGACCCAGCGCGGGTCGACCACGGTCACCCCGATGCCCTGGTCGGTGAGGCGCGCGGCGACCTCGACGGCCGTGGTCGCCATCGACCCGACGGCCACGACCAGGACGTCCTTGTCGCCGGTGCGTGCCAGTACGTCGGCGCCGCCGACGCGGTCGATCGCGGGCACGTCCTCGGGCGGCGGGCCCTTGGGGAAGCGGACGACCGTGGGCGCGTCGTCGACCAGGACTGCCTCGTCGAGCAGCTCGTGGAGCCGGGTGACGTCACGCGGCGCGGCGAGGCGCAGGCCCGGGACGACCTGGAGGATCGACATGTCCCACATGCCGTTGTGGCTGGCGCCGTCGTCGCCGGTCACGCCGGACCGGTCGAGCACGAAGGTCACGCCGCAGCGGTGGAGCGCGACGTCCATCAGCACCTGGTCGAAGGCGCGGTTGAGGAAGGTCGCGTAGACCGCGAACACGGGGTGCAGCCCGCCCATGGCGAGGCCGGCGGCCGAGGTGACGGCGTGCTGCTCGGCGATGCCGACGTCGAAGGTGCGCTCGGGGAACCGCTGCGCGAACACGTCGAGGCCGACCGGGTGCATCATCGCGGCCGTGATGGCGACGACGTCGTCGCGACGCTCGCCGAGGTCCACGATCGCCTCGGAGAAGTGGTCGGTCCAGATCCTGCCCTTGGGCTTCTCCGCGCCGGTCTGGACGTCGAACGGGCCGGGCGCGTGGAACTGGTCGGCCTCGTGGCGCAGCGCCGGGTCGTAGCCCTGGCCCTTGCGGGTGATCGCGTGGACGATCACGGGGCCGTTGAACCGCTTGGCGTTGGCCAGCGCCTGCTCCATCGCGGCGCGGTCGTGACCGTCGACGGGACCGACGTACTTGAGGCCGAGGTCCTCGAACAGGCCCTGCGGGGCGAGGGCGTCCTTCATGCCCTTCTTGACCGCGTGGAGCGCGTCGTAGGCGGCGTGCCCGACGCCGGGCACCTGGTTGAGCCGCTTCTTGACCAGGTCGAGGACCTGCTCGTAGCGCGGGTTGGTGCGCAGCGACGTGAGCGCCGTGGCGAGGCCGCCGATGGTCGGGGTGTAGGAGCGCTCGTTGTCGTTGACGACGATCACCAGGCGGCTGTTGCGGGCGATCGCGATGTTGTTGAGCGCCTCCCAGGCCATCCCGCCGGTCAGCGCCCCGTCGCCGATGACCGCCACGACGTGGCGGTCCTCGCCGCGGATGGCGTACGCCTTGGCGAGGCCGTCGGCGTAGGACAGGGAGGTGGACGCGTGCGAGTTCTCGACGATGTCGTGCTCGGACTCCGCCTGGCTGGGGTAGCCGCTGACGCCACCCTCCTTGCGGAGCGTGCCGAAGTCGGCATGGCGGCCCGTGACGAGCTTGTGCACGTAGGACTGGTGGCCGGTGTCGAACACGACCCGGTCGCGCGGGGAGTCGAAGACCCGGTGGATGGCCAGCGTCAGCTCGACGACGCCGAGGTTGGGACCGAGGTGGCCGGAGTTGGTGGCCACCGTGCGGATCATCACGTCCCGGATCTCGGCGGCCAGCTCGTCCAGCTGCTCCGCAGAGAGGTCACGGAGGTCGCGCGGGGAGGCGATCGAGTCGAGGAGTGCCATGGGGCCTGAGTCTATTTCATGCCAGGTCGTGGACGGCCACCGACGGCTCGTGGAGGCTCCCCCTCGTCGGCGTCGGTGAGGTCGGTGGCGGCGGCGAAGTCCTCCCCCGGGTCGACGTGCCCGCCTGCGAGGCCCCACTTCTCGGGGTCGATGCGGGGGTGCTCGTCCCGCTCCTGGAGCAGGATCCAGCCTCGCCGGTCGACCAGGACCACCCCGGCGGAGCGGCGCGGGTCGGGGCCGGGGTCCGGTGCGCTTGCGTGCACCCGGCGACCCTGATGGACAGACCTCACATCCGGACCCGGTAGCGACGCCCGCGCAGCGCGTCCTCGACCAGGCCGACCTCGCGGCGTACGCCCTGCAGGCGGGCGTCCTCGAGCTGGAAGGTCTGCACGGCCGCCAGCACGACCGCCTCCGAGGCGACGTCCCTGAGGTCGCCGCGGATCTCGCTCAGGCCGCGCCGCGTGGCCAGCTGCTGTGCCTCGACGTGCAGGACCGCGAACCGGGCGAGCACCACGACGTGGCGCCGCAGACCGGGGAACCGGCGGTAGTCCGGCGGGCACAGGTCCAGGAGCCAGCTGGCTGCGGTGGCCTCCCAGTCGGGCGCGTCGGGCGGGCGCACCTGTCGCGGCCAGCCGGGGGGCGCCACGCCGCGATGGCCCTCGGGCGGGGTGGGGCGCTTGCGTGGCTGCGGCGCGGGGAACACCGCGCAAGTCTATCGAACGCCTGTTCGATCCGTCACTGGCGGGATCCCAGGTCTGCCTCCTCGATCTCGGCGAGGAGGGGGTCGCGCAGGCCGACGAGGTCGAGGCGCCACCACACGTCGGGATAGACGAGGCGCCCCGTCATCCACGGCTCGTGGCCCGCGAGCAGCCGCGCCTGGCAGGCAGACTCGGGGATGCGTCGCGAGGGGCGCTCGAGACCGTGGCCCGAGGCGGTCTGCCACCCGCGGGCGGCGTAGAAGCCGGGATCGCCCTCGAGGAACACCAGAGGCGCGCCCAGTCCCTCGGCCGCCTCGGGCACCGCATCGAGCAGGCGGGTGCCGATGCCCCGACCCTGTTGGTCCGGCACGACGGCCAGGGGGCTCAACACAAGGACGTCGACCAGGCGCTCCCGGGCGTCGAGCCAGGCCCGCGAGAGTGCCACCAGCCCGACCACCTCGTCACCCGAGACCGCCACCAGCTCGACGGCCATGTCCTCGACGCCGCGCAGACGGGCCATCACGTCGTTG
The DNA here is from genome assembly GCF_004785795.1 of Nocardioides eburneiflavus. Taxonomy (NCBI): domain Bacteria; kingdom Bacillati; phylum Actinomycetota; class Actinomycetes; order Propionibacteriales; family Nocardioidaceae; genus Nocardioides; species Nocardioides eburneiflavus. Next base: position 3,791,780 of record NZ_SRRO01000001.1, on the reverse strand, counting down.
ATCGCGGCGCCCTGCTCGTCGAAGGCTGCCTCGACCACGACCTCCATCGCCGGGGTGTCGGCGTCCCCGGCCTCGCGGACCTCGATGTCCGTCCCGTCCGCCACCATCAGCCCTCCAGGAAGGACCAGCGCACCTCGCGCTCGGCGTTGTCGACGTTGAGGTCCACGAGGCAGATGCTCTGCCAGGTGCCCAGGGCGAGCCGGCCGCCCAGCACGGGGACCGTGGCGTACGGCGGCACGATCGCCGGCATGACGTGCGACCGTCCGTGCCCCGGCGAGCCGTGGCGGTGTCGCCACCGGTCGTCTGCCGGGAGCAGGTCGCCGAGGGCGGCCAGCAGGTCGTCGTCGGATCCCGCTCCGGTCTCGATGATCGCGATGCCGGCGGTCGCGTGCGGCACGAACACGTGCAGGAGCCCGTCGCCGCGACCGGCCACGACGTCCGCGGCGTCGCGGGTCAGGTCGAGCACGACCTCGTCGCCGCCGGTGCGGTAGGTCCTGGTCTCACTCTCCATGGCGCCACGCTAGCGCCGCACCCGCTCACGCAGTCCGGCCGCCAGCCCGACGATCGTCACGGCGTCCACCACACCACCCAGCGTGCGGGCCAGCCGCCGGTGCCGGACGGGCCCCATCCGCAGACGCAGGTGGACGCGGCTGCCGCCGGCGTGCCCGTCCGTGACCCGGAGGCACCACGTGAGGTCGGTGTGGCCACGCCGAGACGTGTAGAGGAGCAAGCTCGGCCACTCGATGGCGGCAAGCGTGAATGTCGCGTCGGTTCCGCCCCAGTCGGGGATGACGTCGCCGACCGAGTGGTCCAGCAGGTGCTGGTCCACGTGGCGCAGCGCGCGCCGCGCCGGCGGCACCAGACACTCGACGCGCCGCGGCAGGTACCACCCGGCGCGCTGCTTGCCGAGCTGAACCAGCCAGGGCCACACCTTCTCCGGCGGGGCGGGGAGGTCGAAGCCGCGGTCCATCACCACGTCCGCGTCGACGCGGTCATCACCGGGCAACGCCGCAGCCCGCTCCTGCTCGGTTGCCGCAGCCAGGTCCATGGACGCAGGTCTACACCTTGCGGACGGCTCAGTCGCCCAGCGCCTCCTCGATGCGCTCGACCTTGGCAGTGAGCTGCCCGTCGTAGCCCGGCCGGATGTCGGCCTTCAGCACGAGACCGACCCGCGGGGACACCTCGGCGACCACGTCGACGGCGCGCTTGACGACTGTCATCACCTCGTCCCACTCCCCCTCGATGTTGGTGAACATCGCGTTGGTCTCGTGCGGCAGCCCGGACTCGCGGACGACCCGTACGGCAGAGGCGACCGCCTCGGTGACGGACCCGGTCGGGTCGCTGGACATGGGCGAGAGCGAGAAGGCCACGATCATGCGACCACGCTAGCCGGGCCCCTCAGGTGTTGGTGCCCTCGTCCGGGGTCGCCCCCTGGGGGTCGGGGGTGCCGCCCTGGCAGCTGACCCCGAGCTCCGGGGCGGTGTGGCCGTCGCCGTACTCCTCGAGGAAGAGCCCGAGCCGCTCGTCGTCTGCGCCGTCGAGCCGGAGCTGGGCACCCCAGACGGTGACCACCACCGGTGAGGGCAGGCCCTCGCGCGGCGACATGATGCCGTTGTCCGGGAGCCGGTCGGCCAGCGCCTCGACGTCCGCGGCGGACAGGCCGGGGTCGTGGGTGATCCAGACGGTGCCGTGCTCGAGGTCGTGGACGGCGTTCTCCTCGCGCACCGGCTCGTCGTAGACGCCGCACGCCAGCCAGATCGGCGCGTGCGCGCCCCCGGCGGGCGGATCCTGCGGGTATGTGACGTCGCCGGTCGTGTGCGCCCGGTCGGTGATCTCCCAGGTCTCGACGAGGCTGAGGTCGAGCGCGCGTTGCTCCAGCTCGTCACCGCGGACCAGCCGGTCCACCAGCGGCGCGACGAGAGCGGCGGCGAGCACGAGCGCGGCGGCGACGCTCGCCAGGACGAGGGGCAGCCGACGGGGCCCCAACTCCTGGACCACGGGTGCCGGCTCCGGGCGCGGTGGAGCGGGCTGGCCGTCGGCGTCGATCACCGCGTCAGGCTACCGGCGCCCTCCACGGCGTCGTCCTCGGCGGGGAGGGCCTGCCTCAGCCTGGCGAGCCCGTCGCGGGCCAGCGACTTCACCGTGCCCGGCGCGATCCCGAGCGCCGCGGCGATCTCTGCCTCGGAGCGGCCCTCGTAGTAGCGCAGCACGAGGACCGCCCGCTGCCGGGGCGCGAGGGCGGCCAGCGCGGAGCGTACGGCGAGCAGCTCGTCGTGGTCCGGGGCGTCGGCGAGCTGCTCGGGCAGCGCGTCGGTGCTCTCCTCGCGCCACCGGCGACGACGCCAACGCGAGACGTTCTCGTTGACGAGGACCCGCCTGACGTACGGCTCGGGGTTGTCGCGGATCCGCCGCCACTGCGGGACCACCTTGACCAGCGTGGTCTGCACGAGGTCCTCGGCGTCCTGCGCGTGCCCGGTGAGGAGGTACGCCGTGCGCAGCAGCGCAGCCTGCCGGGCGAGCACGAACTCGGCGAAGCCGTCAGGCGTGGCCACGGCGGCTCCTGACCCGTACGGTGATCCGCCAGCCCACGAACGCCGCAGCCAGGAGCCCGAGCCCGACCAGGCGCGGGTCGGGGGCGAAGGGGGCGTCAGGGGCGGGGACGACCTCTGCCGTCCACGCGTCGGCAGCCACGTGGGGCGTGTTGCCGGAGAACGCGAGCAACGGGTCTTGCGCACCGGACGTGACGTCAAGGATCCGGGCGCGACTCGCCCGCTGCGGACGACCCGCTTCGACGTCGTCGACCGATGCGACGACCAGCTCGGTTGCGGACCGCCACCCGAGTACGGACTGCGCGGACACGTCGCCGATTCGGCGTAGGGCGACGTCCCGGCCCTCGAGGTCGCCGACGAGGACCGCCTTGGGTGACTCGTCGTAGGTGCTCGCGTCGGGCATCAGCAGGGTCGCGACGAGCGAGCCGTCGGTGCTCACGGTCGCATCGGTCGTACCGGCCGCCGAGGGCGCGTCGTCCGGCAGCATGAGTCGCAGCGTGGTCGGCTCGTGCCCCGACACGAGCGTGAGGCGCCGCGAGCTGGGCTGCTGGACGAAGCCACCCGGTGCGTGGCCGACGCCGTTGGGGCTGACGCGGCGTTGCACCGAGCTGGGGGTGTCGTCGCGCTCGCCGGTGTCGAGGTCCCACGTCCGGGGCCGGGTGCGTGCGGCCAGCGCACCGTCCCCCTGCGCCTGCGCCGGCCCGGCAGACCACCACAGCACGTCCCCCGCCCAGGCCAGGCCACCGACCCACAGGCCGTGGTCGGACTCGACGGTCCAGGCGTCGCGCTTCCCGGTCTCGAGGTCGAGCACGGCGACCCCGTCGGCGAGCATCGCGCTCTCCCCTGCCTGACCGAGCGCATCGACGTCGGCGGTGGTCGCGATCCAGTACGCCACGCGCGAGCCGTCGTGCGACAGGGCGGGCTGGCCGAGCTCGATCGATCCGGGCAGGTCGAGGAACCGCGACTCCCCCGTCGCAGCGGAGACCCCCCAGAAGGCGTTGCGGTCGGACCACAGGCCCGACCTGGTGCCGACTCCGACCGCCGACAGCCGCCCGGGGGTGGACGGGAACGCAGGCTCCCACCCACCCGGCTGCCGGATCACGTCCGGGAGCACCATCCGCTCCCCCACGTCCGCCGGCTGCACCCGCTGGGCACGCTCGACGAGCAGCGGCGTGGTCGTCGCGCCCAGCAGCCCGACGGCGGCGACGGCCGCGAGCGCCGCGCCGAGGCGTACGCGCCTGCGACGCCGGCCGTGCGTCCAGACCGCGTCCGGGTCGATGGCCCCACCGGGCGCGTGCGCGGCCAGGCGCTCGAGCCGGTCGACGACGTCGGCGGGCGGTGCGGACATGGGAGCTCCTCGGATGGGTGGACAGCCTCACACGTCCACACGCCACGAGATGCCGATTCGGAGGGGTCCGGGTCTCGAGTAGTCCGCTCGCTGGCGCGCGCGGACTACTCGACCACCGAGCGAGCGAGGGCGGCCCGGACGACGTCGGCCCGGGCGGCGAGCTCCTCGGGCGGGGTCGCCGGGAGCATGTCGGCCCAGACCGGCAGGTTGGACCCGCGGAGCTGGAGCACGCCGAGTGGGCGGGCGAGGAGCGTCACCGAGAGGTGACCGGTGCCGTTCTCCCACTTGTTGACGTGCACGTTGCCGACACCGTCGAGCGCGCGGAGGGCGGCGTACGTGCGCCCGATGAGGCGGCCCAGCTCGACGTGCCCGTCGTCGCCGAGGTCGTCGAGGACCTCGTGGGTGCGGGAGACGACGTTGGCGACGAAGGGCAACGACGTGCCACCCGGGCGGATGACTGCGAGCCGCTCCCCCGTGTGCAGCACGAGGTCGTCGCGACCGAGGGCGGTGCAGGTCTTGCAGTCCTCCGGCGCCTTGCGGCGGTCGGGCTCGGGGACGGCGTAGTCGACGAGCGGGCGCGACCGCAGGCCCTCGCGCTCGAAGGGGAAGACCTCCCAGTCGACCATGCCGCCGAGCGGCAGGCGGCCGCCGTCCCCACCGGTGGTGGAGTCGGCGGCCGCCTGCGCCTGCGTGAGGAACTCGCGCAAGGTCAGCCCTTGAGCAGGTTGCGCAGGACGTACTGCATGATCCCGCCGTTGCGGTAGTAGTTCGCCTCGCCCGGGGTGTCGATGCGGACGGTGGCCTCGAACTCGCTGGTCTCGCCGTGCGCCTGGTCGGTGCCCGGCGCCGGCTCCACCTTGACGGTGACCGTCTTGGGCGTGGTGCCGTCGTTGAGCGCCGTGATGCCGGAGATCGAGATGACCTCGGCGCCCGTGAGTCCCAGGTCCTCGGCGGTCTTGCCCGCGGGGAACTGGAGCGGGATGACGCCCATGCCGATGAGGTTCGAGCGGTGGATGCGCTCGTAGGACTCGGCGATGACGGCCTTCACGCCCAGCAGCGCGGTGCCCTTGGCGGCCCAGTCGCGCGACGAGCCGGAGCCGTACTCCTTGCCCGCCAGGACGACCAGCGGGGTGCCTGCAGCCTGGTAGTTCTGGCTCGCCTCGTAGACGCTGGTGACCTCGCCGTCCTTGGTGAAGTCGCGCGTCACGCCGCCCTCGGTGCCCGGCGCGAGCTGGTTGCGCAGGCGGATGTTGGCGAACGTGCCGCGGATCATGACCTCGTGGTTGCCGCGGCGCGAGCCGTAGGAGTTGAAGTCGCGCTGCTCGACGCCGTGCTCGGCGAGGTACGTGCCGGCCGGGCTGTCCTTCTTGATCGCGCCGGCCGGGCTGATGTGGTCGGTGGTCACCGAGTCACCCAGCTTGAGCAGCACCCGGGCACCGACGATGTCGCTGACCGGCTCCGGCTCGTCGGGCATGCCGTCGAAGTAGGGAGGACGCCGCACGTAGGTCGACTGCTCGTCCCACTCGAAGGTGTTGCCCTCCGGGGTGGGCAGCGACTGCCAGCGCTCGTCGCCCTTGAACACGTCGGCGTAGGAGTCGCCGAACATGTCGGAGGTGATCGCGTGGGCGATGGTCTCCTCGACCTCCTGCGGGCTGGGCCAGATGTCCTCGAGGAAGACGTCGTTGCCATCAGAGTCCTGACCGAGCGGGTCGCCGAACAGGTCGACGTCCATCGAGCCGGCCAGCGCGTAGGCCACGACGAGCGGCGGCGACGCGAGGTAGTTCATCTTCACGTCCGGGTTGATCCGGCCCTCGAAGTTGCGGTTGCCCGACAGCACCGAGACGACGGCCAGGTCCGCCTCGTTGACGGCTGCGGACACCTCGGGGATGAGCGGGCCGGAGTTGCCGATGCAGGTCGTGCAGCCGTAGCCGACGAGGTTGAAGCCGAGCTTGTCGAGGTACGGCGTCAGCCCGGCGCGGTCGTAGTAGTCCGAGACGACCTTGGATCCCGGCGCGAGCGAGGTCTTCACCCACGGCTTGCGGGTCAGGCCCTTCTCGACCGCGTTCTTGGCCAGCAGTGCGGCACCGATCATCACGCTCGGGTTGGAGGTGTTGGTGCACGAGGTGATCGCGGCGATCACGACTGCGCCGTGGTCGATCTCGACCTCCTGGCCGTCGAGCGACACCTTCGTGGGCTTCGTGGGTCGACCGCCGTCCTTGGGTGCGTCGACGTGAACGGGCTTGCCGTTGCCGCCCTCGTGGCTCGGCGAGTCGGAGGCCGGGAAGGACTCCTCCACCGCCTCGTCGTAACCCGTCGCCTCGGCGGCGTCGTCCGGGTCGGAGTCACCCTCGTCGACGTAGTCGCTCAGGGCCGCGCGGAACGAGTCCTTCGCGGCCGAGACCTCGACGCGGTCCTGGGGACGCTTCGGGCCGGCGAGCGAGGGCACCACCGTGGCGAGGTCGAGCTCGAGGCGCTCGCTGTAGCGGGGCTCCGCGCTCGGGTCGTGCCAGAGCCCCTGCTCCTTGGCGTACGCCTCGACGAGCGCGAGCTGGTCGTCGGTGCGTCCGGTCAGGCGGAGGTAGTCGATCGTCTGCTCGTCGATCGGGAAGACGGCGATCGTCGAACCGAACTCCGGGCTCATGTTGCCGATCGTGGCGCGGTTGGCGAGCGGCAGCGCGGAGACACCCTCGCCGTAGAACTCGACGAACTTGCCGACCACACCGTGCTCGCGGAGCATCTCGGTGATCGTCAGGACGAGGTCGGTGGCGGTCGAGCCGGCGGGCAGCTCGCCCGACAGCTTGAAGCCGACCACGCGCGGGATCAGCATGGAGACCGGCTGGCCGAGCATCGCGGCCTCGGCCTCGATGCCGCCGACGCCCCAGCCGACCACGCCGATGCCGTTGACCATCGTGGTGTGGGAGTCGGTGCCGACGCAGGTGTCGGGGTAGGCGACGCCGTCGCGCACCATGACGACGCGGGCGAGGTGCTCGATGTTGACCTGGTGCACGATGCCCGTGCCCGGGGGGACGACCTTGAAGTCGTCGAAGGCGCCCTGGCCCCAGCGGAGGAATTGGTAGCGCTCGCGGTTGCGCTCGTACTCGATCTCGACATTGCGCTCGAAGGCGTCGGCGGAGCCGAAGACGTCGGCGATGACGGAGTGGTCGATGACCATCTCGGCCGGTGCGAGCGGGTTGATCTTCGTGGCGTCGCCGCCGAGCTCGGCCATCGCCTCGCGCATGGTGGCGAGGTCGACGACGCAGGGGACGCCGGTGAAGTCCTGCATGATCACGCGCGCGGGCGTGAACTGGATCTCCTGGTCGGGGTTCGCGCTGGCGTCCCAGCCGGCGATCGCCCTGATGTGGTCGGCCGTGATGTCGGCGCCGTCCTCGGTGCGGAGCAGGTTCTCCAGCAGCACCTTGAGCGAGAAGGGCAGGCTCTCGACGTCGAGGCCCTCTCCCTCGACCGCGTCGAGCCGGTAGATCTCGTAGGACTGTCCGTCCACGTCCAGGGTGCCCTTGGCACCGAAGCTGTCCTGACTGGCCATCAGCCACATCTCCTCGGGAGTTCGCGGGTTCGCACCCATCTTGCCGTCGTACGGGAGAGGACGGGAAGGCAGGCGACCCTTAGTTCTGGCATCGCAGTATCTTGACGTCAAGATATCACACGGCCGGGCTCGCCCGGATAGCCTCCCCGCGTGCCGACCCTCCTCCACCTCAACGGTCCCTCCGGCGTCGGGAAGTCCACACTGGCCAGCGCCCACGCCGCCGCGCACCCCGGGACGCTGCTCTGCGACATCGACGAGCTGCGGTCGTGGGTCTCCGTGCTGCTCGAGCGCCTCCACGCCCGCGCGGTCACGCCCCTGACGGCCGTCGTCTCGCGGATCATCGAGGAGCGCGGCGGCGACGAGCTGGTGCTCGAGGGACGTCGGCAGCTGCTCGACCTGGCCACGGGCCACGGGTGGGCGGTGGTCGACGCGAGCGAGCAGGAGTCCGCGCTCGCTGCGCTGGCCGCTCTCGTATGACCTACTCGATGCCGGCCATCTGGTCGAGGCGCTGCAACAGGTCGTGGGCGGCGAGCTCCACCGCCTTGTGCCGCCATTCCGCGGCCCGGTAGACGCACGCGATGAGCCCGCTGCGGTGCACCCGCCGCAGGTCGCCGTACACGAACGCGTAGCGGGCCTTGGTGCCCTCGTTGGCGCCTTCGGTGAGGCCGAGGTGCCAGGCGGCGTAGTCCTCCCACGAGTGCCGCTCGAGGTAGGCGTTCTCGGCGTCGGCCCGTGGCTGGACCTCACCCCAGTCGCTGTCGAGCACGTACTGACGGCCGTCGATGAGCCGCCGAGCGTGGGCGACGGCAGCCGGGTTGACCGCGTAGCTGGCCATGGGGCCACCCTGCCAGACTCAGAAGCCCAGCAGCTTGCCGAACGCCGAGAAGAAGGTGCTGAACGCTCGTGCGACCGGGTTGCTGGGCCCCTGGTTGCTCGCCTTCTGCCAAAAGAACGGGTGGACCCCGGTGAACTCGTCGTCGACCAGCGGTGTGCGGCCCCACAGGTAAGGCCAGAACACCTCGGTCCGGTTGACCCCCAGGACGAGGCGCGAGTCGAAGCCCATCACCAGGTGCTGCTCGATCCGCAGGGATCCGCATCGGGGGCTGTCGGCCTTCACCTCGCCACTGCCCTGCACGATCAGGCTGCCCGTGCCGGCGAACATGATGTAGCGCACCTGCCACCTGGCCAGGGCCAGGATGCCCCACCGCCACCGGGTCCGCAGGCCGGGCGCGCCGATGACGCCCACGACGTGCCGCGGGTGCATCACCAGTCCGGGGTGGTCCGTGATGTCGATGCGCATCAGGTACGAGTCGGGGTCCTCGGGCGTTGCCAGCACCGCCACGGTGCCGTTCTCGTCACCAGCGATCCGGCTCAGGCCGTAGAGACCGGCGGAGAAGCTCACGAACGGAGCGGACGGGTCGTAGATCAGCCGGCCGTGGGCCTTCTTCCCCTCGACCGGTCGTACGTGCTCCGAGCGCGCCGAGAGCACCTCGCCGTGGCCGAGCTCGACCGTCAGCGTACGTTCGGCGAGGCCGGTCGTGAGCGTGGCGTCGGTATCGTCGACGCCATCGGCCAGACGAATCCGTTTCTGCGAGCGGCTCACGAGCGGCATCAGCACGAAGTAGCTGACGACCCGCATGACACCCGGCATGACGACGACCAGCACCGCGATGCCGGCCAGCCACTTCCAGGACCGCGCCCACAGGTTGACGACGCGCCCTGCCCACGACCCCTGCGCCTCCTCCAGGCTCCTCTCCTCGGCCTGCTTCTGCGCAAGCTCCGCCTTCGCAACCTCGAGGTCCCTCGTGGCTGCAGACTGAAGGTCGTCCTCCCCGAGCCGATCGAGCTTCTCGTCGGCGGTCAGGTCGGGGTCCGAGAGCACCACGACCCTCTCCTCCGCCCGGGCGAGACCTCGGTCGACCGTGTCCTTCAGCTCTTCTGCCTTCTCCAACGCCTCCTCTGCGGCCTTGCACGCGTTGCCCGGAAGGACCCACGCGATCACCTTGTCGACGGTTCCACAGGCCTCGTCCCGCTCGTCCAGGCGCCGCTCCGCCTCCCTGGACGCCTCGGACACCTGCTGGCGTGCTTCGACGGCCTCTTCGGCGGCCTCCGCTGCAAGCGACGCGACCTCCTCGACGAGGGCCTCCTCAGAGGCGCTCCGAAGCTGCCCGACCTCGTTCTCCAGAGCCCTGCGCTCCTGCGACACCTCGCGCAGCCGATCACGCTCCGCCTCCGCCCGCTGGAGCTCCGGGACGAGCGAGGACATCAGCACGAGACCGAGGAACAGGGAGACGAGGACCGCAACGAACACGCCGAGCTTCCTGAGAAGGAACCCGAGGACGGCCGAGACGAGACGCACCCGCCCGACTCTAGTTCGGGATCACCGCGCGCCGGGGCCGGTTCTCGTCAACAGCGCGACGCACTCCACGTGGTGCGTCATCGGGAAGAGGTCGAAGGCGCGGATGGCGGTGAGCTCGTAGTCGTGCTCGGCGAAGATCGCGACGTCGCGGCCCAGGGCGGCGGGGTCGCAGGCGACGTACGCGACGGCGCGGGGGCGACGGTCGACGACCTGCTCGACCACGGCCCGCTTCGCGCCCTCTCGAGGCGGGTCGAGGACGACCAGGTCGAAAGGCTCGTCGTAGCCCGTGCGCAGCACCCGGTCGGTCGGGCCGCACTCGACGACGGCGGCCTTGAGCGCCGACAGGTTGCCGCGGGCGTGCTGGCAGGCCGTGCGCTCGGCCTCGACAGCGACCACCCGGGCGCCGGTCGCCTCGCCGACGAAGCGGGCGAACAGGCCCACCCCGGAGTAGAGGTCGAGCGCGCGCTCCCCCGGCCGCGGCGCCAACAGGTCGAGGACGGCCTCGACCAGCACGCGCGGCGCGTCGGGGTGGACCTGCCAGAAGCCGTCGGCGGCGGCGGTGAAGTCGTGGACCTGTCCGGCCGCGGTGACGATGTGGGTGACGGGGTCTCGTGAGGGACGCGGGGCTCCCCCCTCGGGTAGCGACACCGGTGGACGCGCCTCGTCGACCGCGATGAGGCAGTCGTCGAGGGGGACGAGCTCGTGCGAGCGGTGGGCACGCATCGCGGGCCGCCCGTCGGGGAGGACGGCGTACCGCTGCCGGGTGCGCCAGCGCAGGCCGTCGTCCGCCCGGCCGGGGACCGGGACGGCCTCGACGCGGAGGCCGGTGACCACCTCCGAGTCGGCAGGGAGTCGGCCGAGCCGGACCAGCTGCTCGCGCACGACGGACGTCTTCAGGTCGCGCTGGGCCGGGACGGCGACGTGCTGGAAGTCGCAGCCGCCGCACAGGCCAGGTCCGGCCACGGGGCACGGAGGAGCCACCCGATCGGCGGACGGGGCGTCGATCCGGACGGCGTCGCCACGCCAGAACCCGTCACCCTCGGTGCCCTCGGTGATCTGCACGAGCACCCGTTCGCCGGGCAGCGCGTGGCGTACGAACACGACGCGCGAAGCCGGCTCGGGCAGGCGGGCGACGCAGTGGCCACCGTGGGCGACGGGTCCCACCTCGACCTCGAAGTGCTCCCCCACCCGGGAGCGGCCGCGGGCGCGACGCGGCCGGTTCGTGCGGCTCATGCGTCGTCGACCTGCCGGCCGGTCTCGCGGTTGCCCACGCGGCCGCGGCGGAGGTCACCGGCGTGGACGCGGGTGTCGTCGAGCCGGCCGCGCTCCTGGGCGACCTGGGACGACCGGAGCTGGTAGGGCACGGAGATGACCATCACGCCCGGAGTGAACAGCAGGCGGCCCTTGAGCCGCAGCGCCGTCTGGTTGTGGAGCAGCTGCTCCCACCAGCGACCTACGACGTACTCGGGGATGTAGACCGCGACCACACCGCGCGGGCTGGCTCGCCGGATCTCCTGGGTGTACTCGACGATCGGGCGCACGACCTCGCGGTAGGGCGAGTGCAGCACCTTGAGCGGGATGTCGAGGTGCCGCTCGTCCCACTCCTCGAGCAGGCGGTTGGTCGCGCGGGGGTCGATGCTGACGTAGATGGCCTCGAGGACGTTGGGGCGGGTGGCGCGGGCGAAGGCGAGCGCTCGCAGGGTCGGCTTGTGCAGCCTGGAGGCGAGGACGATCGCGTGGACGCGGGTCGGCATGACCTTGTCCTGCTCGTCGGCCGCGAGCTCGAGCTCGACGCGCGCGTAGTGGCGTCCGATGGCCTGCATCACGGCGAAGAAGACACCCATCGCGATGATGGTGATCCAGGCGCCGGCGAGGAACTTCGTGATCAGCACGATCACCAGCACGACCGCAGTCATCCCGAGGCCGAACGTGTTGATCGCTCGTGACCGCATCATCCGCCGACGCACGGCGGGATCGCGCTCCGTGCGCAGGTGCCGCGTCCAGTGCCGGATCATGCCGAGCTGGCTGAGGTTGAAGGACACGAAGACGCCGACGATGTAGAGCTGGATGAGCTTGGTCGTCTCGGCGTCGAAGACCCAGATCAGCAACATGGACATCGCAGCGAGGAAGACGATGCCGTTGCTGTAGGCGAGGCGGTCGCCGCGCGATCCCAACGAGCGCGGCGCGAGGCCGTCCTGGGCGAGGATCGAGCCGAGCACCGGGAAGCCGTTGAAGGCCGTGTTGGCCGCCAGGACGAGGATGATGCCGGTGACCGTGACGACGAAGTAGAAGCCCGGCGAGAAGTGGTCGAACACGCCTGCGGCGATCTGCGATATCACCGGGTGCTGCTCGTAGCCCTCGGGGACCGCGCCGCTCGACGTGCGCAGCTGCTCGAGGTGATGGGGATCGACGTAGCGGATCGTCATCTGCTTGGCGAGCACGATGACGCTCATCATCATCGTGATGGCGATCAGGCCGAGCAGGAGCAAGGTGGTGGCGGCGTTGCGGCTCTTGGGCTTGCGGAACGCCGGCACGCCATTGCTGATCGCCTCGACGCCCGTCAGCGCCGCACAGCCCGACGAGAACGCCCGCGCGAGCAGGAACATCAGGCCGATCTGGGTGAGCGGCTCCTCCCACCCGGGCTGGGGCACGATCTGGAGGTCCGCGCTCTCCGCGTCGGGGAGGTCCCCCGAAAGCAGTCTCAGCAGGCCGTACACGCACATGCCGAGGATCGCCACCATGAACAGGTAGGTCGGCACGGCGAAGAACGCGCCGGACTCACGTACGCCGCGCAGGTTCATCGCCATCAGCGCCGCCACCGCGACCACGCCGACCGTCGCCTCGTGGCCGATCAGCGGCGGGATCGCACCAGCGGCGTACTGGGACGCTGACGAGATCGACACCGCCACGGTGAGGACGTAGTCGACCAGCAGGGCGCTGGCCACCGTCACGCCTGCGTTGCGTCCGAGGTTGACGGTGGCGACCTCGTAGTCGCCGCCCCCGGAGGGATAGGCGTGCACGGTCTGGCGGTAGCTGGCGATCACGGTGAGCATGACCACGGCGACGGCGAGGCCGATCTTCCACGACCAGACGTAGGTCGACGCGCCCGCGACCGCCAGCATGATGAAGACCTCGTCCGGGGCGTACGCGACCGAGGACAGCGCGTCGCTGGCGAACACCGGCAGCGCGATGCGCTTGGGCAGCAGGGTCTCGCCCAGCTGGCTGCTCCTCAGCTTGCGGCCCAGCAGGATCCGCTTGGACACGTCGCCGACACTCACGGGCGGCAAGCCTAGACCCGCAGCGGCCGATATCCCCGCTGGGATACGGTTCCGGTGTGCACGTCGTGATCATGGGCTGTGGCCGCGTCGGTTCGACGCTCGCCCGCAGCCTCGAGGACCGCAACCACACGGTGTCCGTCATCGACAGCGAGCCCGACTCCTTCCGGCGCCTGGGCCCCGAGTTCAACGGCGACAAGATCACCGGCTACGGCTTCGACCAGCAAGTGCTGGAGAAGGCCGGGATCCGGCGGGCGGACGCCTTCGCAGCCGTCTCCAGCGGTGACAACTCCAACATCATCGCCGCACGTGTCGCCCGCGAGACGTTCGGCCTGCAGCAGGTCGTCGCCCGCATCTACGACCCGGGCCGCGCCGAGGTCTACCAGCGGCTCGGCATCACGACCGTGGCGACCGTGAAGTGGACCGCCGACCAGGTCCTGCGCCGTATCCTGCCCGCCGGCGCGGAGCCCGACTTCCGCGACCCGTCCGGGACCATCCGCGTCGACCACATCCCGATCCCCGAGCTCTGGATCGGCAACCGGACCGTCGAGTTCCAGATGCAGTCGCGCAGCCGGATCGCGTGGATCGACCGGCTCGGCGAGGGCATGCTGCCGACCCGCGAGACGGTCCTCCAGGAGGGCGACATGCTCCACATCGTGATCCGCGAGGAGAACGCCGCCCACGCGTACGCCGTGCTCGAGGCCGGCCCCGAAGACGACTGAAGGAACATCTGAGACATGCGCGTCGCCATCGCCGGAGCCGGAGCAGTGGGCCGCTCGATCGCCCGCGAGCTGATCGAGAACGGCCACCAGGTCCTCCTCATCGACAAGAACCCGTCCTCGATCCGCCCCGAGCGCGTGCCCAACGCCGAGTGGCTCCTCGCCGACTCGTGTGAGCTCTCCTCCCTCGCGGAGGCCCAGCTCGGCAAGTGCGACGTCGTCATCGCCGCCACCGGCGACGACAAGGCGAACCTCGTGACCTCGCTGCTGGCGAAGACGGAGTTCGGCGTCCCGCGCACGGTCGGGCGGGTCAACCACCCGAACAACGAGTGGCTGTTCACCGATGCGTGGGGTGTCGACGTCAACGTCTCCACGCCGCGCATCATGTCGGCGCTCGTCGAGGAGGCCGTCTCGATCGGTGACCTCGTCCGGCTCTTCACCTTCCGACAGGGCAACGCCAACCTGGTCGAGCTCACGCTGTCGGCAGACTCGCCCTACGTCGGCACGCCGGCCGGACTGGTGCCCTTCCCCGAGAACTGCGCGCTCGTGACGATCCTGCGCGACGGGCAGGTCTACACCCCCGAGGCCGAGCAGCCCCTCGAGTCGGGCGACGAGCTGCTGTTCGTGGTGCCCGCCGAGGTCGAGCACGAGCTCGAGCAGCTGCTCTCCCCCGGTCACGCCTGACGGATCAGGCCGGCGACGCGTCCGGCTCGACCGGGGTCCTGTTGCGCGAGAGCAGCCAGACCATCGAGCCGAGCGCCGCGAGCTGGAGCGGCCAGCCGAGGACGATCTTCAGCACGCCGAGTGCGGCGACCGCGGCGTCGGGGTCCATCGAGCCCGAGCTGCCGGCCAGCCAGATCGGCGCCTGGATGATCACCCGGAGGACGCACGGCGCGACAAGCATCCAGGTGAGCCGGTTGCAGAGCCGCACGATCTGCTTGTCGGAGTGCCACGCGGTCGCATCGCCGGTGATGCTGCCGACCATGAACCCGACCAGCGGCCAGCCGATGAGGCAGGTGAACGCCAGCACCACGGCGTACCCGCCGTTGTAGAGCAGGCCGGGCAGGAAGTAGGCGAGCGCCTGGTCCTGCTCCGAGCCGCCGGACGCGGCCGAGCGCTGGACGAAGAACCAGCCGATGCCGATGCCGAGGAGCGCGTTGACGACGAACTGCACCGTCGAGCGCTGCACGAGGCGGACGACCAGCAGGACGAGGGCCGCACCGATGCTCACCATCAGGGCGAGGTCGAGGTCGCGCCTCGTCAGCCACGTGACGGTGAACAGGATCGTGGGCACCGCCGCCTCTGCCATGCCGCGACGGCCGCCGAGCGCCTTGGAGAGCTGCTGGCGCACCACTGCCTCGACGGTGTCCGTGCTCGTCACGGGCGCAGCTCGTAGCGCGGGTTGAACATGATCGGTACGCCGCCCTGGCGGCCGATGCAACCGGCAACGGTCACGGACCGGCCGGGGTCGACGCCGGTGATCCGGCGACGGCCGAGCCACACGACCGTGATCACCCCCGAGCCGTCGTCGAGCTCGGCCTCGAGCGCGGGAACGCCGCCGCGCGGGCGCAGGGTCACCGTACGGAGGACGCCGTTGACGACGACGTGCTCGCGCTCGGGGGCCTCGGCGATCGCCATTGCCTCCGACGTCGCGTGCGACTCACGCAGGTCTCGCTGGTGCGCCTCGGAGCTGTCGGCCCACCTCGAGAGGGCCTGCCGCAGCCGGCTCTTCTCCCCCACGGCTCACCTGACCCGGCGTGCGTCGTCCGGCAGCGTGACCGGCAGCGGCTCGCCCACCGGCATCGCCTGCTCGCCGCGGCGTACGACCACCTGGGCGAGCGCGTCCTCCCACTCCGAAGTGGCGTTCGGGTCGAGCGCGGGCCGGCCGAGGAACGAGGCGCGCAGCATCCAGCGGTCGCCGTTGATCCCGAGGATGCGCGAGGGCTGGGTCGCGGTCGTGCCGTCCGGCCGCTTCACCGGCATCTGGCAGACCAGCTCGGTCCCCCATCGACCCTCGCGCTCCGTCGCGTGCCCGCCACGGCGGACCATGTCCTCGGCGATCTGCGGACGGACGTCGGACCAGAGGTCGCCGTTGCGGGGCGCCGCGAACGCCTGGAACTCGCACGCGCCGTCGGCCCCGGCGAGCATCACTGCGCGCACCTGACCGCTCTTCTCGTCGACCTGGAGGCGCAGCTCGCGCTCGGCGATCGCCGGCACCAGCAGCGAGCCGAGGTCGGCGCGCTCGACGCCGTCGCCCTCGACCTGCGAGACGTCGAACGGACCGGAGGCTCCCGAGGCGGGAGCGGCTCCCTCGCCCGCAGCGGCGTCGCCCTCGTCCAGGGTGGCCGATCCCGCGGCATCCTCCGCGGACGCCGGGGCGGCCTCTGCCTTGCGGCGGAACTTCACGTCAGCACTCCTTCGATCAGCGCTCGTCTCGACTCCGGATCCGGCTCATGCGCGCGAACCGGTACCCGTAGAACCGTAGCCCCCGGCGCCCCGGACCGACTCCGGCAGCACCCCCACCTCCACGAACCGGGCCCGCTCGAACCGCTGGATCACCAGCTGCGCGATCCGGTCGCCGCGGCGGAGCGTGACAGGTTCGACGGGATCGTGGTTGATCAGCATCACCTTGATCTCACCCCGGTATCCCGCGTCCACCGTGCCCGGCGTGTTCACGATAGACAGCCCGTGCCGGGCCGCGAGCCCGGATCGTGGGTGCACCAGCGCGACGTACCCGTCCGGCAGCGCGATCGACAGGCCCGTGGGCACCAGTGCGCGCTCACCGGGTGCGAGCTCGATGTCTACGGCGGTGTGCAGGTCTGCCCCGGCGTCCCCGGGATGCGCGTACGCCGGGACCGGCAGGCCGGGATCGAGACGGACGACCGCGACATCCAGGTCGTGGCGGGCAGGTTGGCTTGGGTCGTGGTCGGGCACGAGGACTGAATCTATAGGCTCTGCGCCGTGGACTACGCCGAACGCCTCACCGTTCCGCTGCGCTGGTGGGCGCAGGGCACGATGCTCGTGGCGTCCCTGTGGCTGGCTCTCGTCGTCGCCGTGCCCGAGCCCCTTGCGTGGGCGGTCAGCGGCGCCGCGCTGGCACTCATGGTCGCCCTGTTCGTCACCTACGGACGGGCCCGCGTCGCCGTGACCGGCACGACCTTCCGCGCCGGTCGCGCCCACATCCCGCTCGATCTCGTCGGCGAGGTCACGGCGCTCGACGCGGACGGCGTACGTCGCCAGGCCGGCGTGGACGCGGACGCCCGGGCCCACCTCGTCCTGCGGCCGTACCTCAAGCGCGGCGTACGGGTCGACATCATCGACCCTGCCGACCCGACCCCGTACTGGCTCGTCAGCTGCCGCCGCCCCGACGCGATCGTCTCAGCCTTCGAGGCGGGGCGGGCGCGTCGAACCGCTGGGTAGGGTGACGGCATGGCGTCTTCCTCCACGGACAGCAACAGCAGGTTCTACTCAGCGTTCTCCCTCGCTGCCGCCATCGGCGCCGCAGCCGTGGCCAAGAAGGGGCTGAACTCGACCTGGCGCGCCGCCACCGGCAAGAACCCTCCCGCGAACCCGGCGGACCCCGACGTCAGCCTTTCCGAGGCCGTCATGTGGGCCGCGCTCAGCGGGACCCTGATCGGCGTCGCCCGGATGCTGGCGACTCGCCGCGCGGCGCACTACTACGCGCGCTCGACCGGCCACCTACCTCCCCAGCTCCAGAAGGACGACCAGGACGCCGACAAGGCACCGGCCCCCCAGTCATGACGTCGAGCTGACCTGCTCGGACCTGGATCGGTCTGATCGATCCGGACGGCGCCGGAGCCGCGCGCGCGTCCGCTCGCGCAGGCTGCCTGTCCGGCCCAGGCGTGCGGCGGCAGGTCCACGACGCCGCCCTCCCGCTGCCTCTCGCCACCCTTGCCAGTGAGTCTCTGGGCGACTCAGGGTCGCTGAGCCCATCTCGTGTCGGCACCCTTGCCGGTGAGTCTCTGGGCGACTCACGGGCAAGGGGCCGGGTCGGGGTGCTGGCGTGCCCGAACTGGGCCGGGGTGGGCCGGGGCCGGGTCGGGGTGCTGGCGTGTGCCCCGGGGTGGCCGGGAAGTGTCCACAGGGTGGGTGCTGGCGGGCTGGGTGGGGGTGGTTGTGGATGACGGGGTGCGGGGTGTCGGTCGTGGGGCGTGGGATGGCTCTGAGGCGGCCCCGGGTGGCGGGGCCCCCGGGGGCAGGAGAGGGTGATCGAGGGTGCGCGAGACGAGTGGGGACGAGCCGGCCCGGGAGCCGGCCGGGGAACCGGTCCACGAGCCGGAGGCGGGTCCGGTGCTGGAGCCGGTGCTGGAGCCGGCGTGGGATGCGATGGTGAACTGGTCCGAGGCCGAGCGGGAGTGGTGGTTCATGGGCCCGTTCGCGGGTCAGGTGCCGGGGCTGGTGCGTCGGATCAGGCGGATCCTGGACGTGTCGCAGCGGGGGCTGGCGGGCTTGTTGGGGGTCTCGCAGTCGGTGGTGGCGCGGTGGGAGACGGGTCGGACGAGTCCGCGGGTGGCGGTGGTGCAGCAGATGTTGCAGCTGGCCGGGCTGCGGGTGGGCTTCACGGATGCGGAGACCGGGCAGCAGGTGGTGCCGATGCGTGCGGATGGGGCGCGTACGCATGCGGGGAGCCGGTTCCCAGCGCATGTGGACCTGCGGGCGCGGGGCTGGTGGCTGCCGCGGCGGTTGCGGGCGATGACCTCGATCGAGGCGTGGCAGTGGCTGGATCGTTCGCGAGCGGCGAGGGACCCGGCGGTCGGGTTCTGCCTCTCGCCGCACGACAAGCGCCGTGAGCGGGAGCGGTGGGGGGTTCCCGACGACCATCCGGCGGTGCACCAGTTCGCCGCCGAGGTCGAGTGGCGCGAGGAACAGCTCGAACGACGACGCCAGGAGATCAAGCGCCGCCGCGCCGGCTGACCGCCTGGCCGGCCGAACCAGTGGGACGCTGCCGATGCGTGAGGAGCGCGGAAGACCCGTCAGCACTGACGACACCAGGTCCGGGCACGACACAGCGCCCGACCCCGACGGGGCGGGCGCTGTCGCGAATCAGAGGGTGACGCCTGTTCAGATGCAGTCGCGGCAGATGAGCTTCTTCTCGTCGGCCAGCTGCGAGCGGTGGTGCACCAGGAAGCAGCTCATGCAGGTGAACTCGTCGTCCTGACGAGGCATCACCTCGACGGCGAGCTCCTCGTGCGACAGGTCGGCACCCGGGAGCTCGAAGGACTCGGCCGCTTCGGTCTCGTCCTCGTCGACCTTGCCTGAGTTCTTGTCGTGGCGGCGGGCCTTGAGCTCCTCGATGCTCTCCTCGCTCTGGTCCTCCTCGGACTTGCGTGGTGCGTCGTAGTCGGTGGCCATCGGATCCCTCTCCCCATGCAGTGGTCACGTGCAAGCCGGATCGCGGCGGGCCGTGTCCTTTTGTGCGCGTCGTCGGCGCCAGATTGTGCACCATGAACCGGTTCCTTGGTGAGCCGGTCCGCAACGTGTCGCCTGAACAGTGGACGACACCCCGCTATTCCCCGTGGCGCCGGGTGATCCGGGCCACCTCTACGGGTGTGCGATCACGCGAGGAAGCCGGCCTTCCCGAGCGCCTCGACGAAGCTGTCCCAGCCGTCTGCCGGCGCGCCGACGACCACGTGACGGACCGAGTGGCTGCCGAGGGTGAAGGTCCCGTCGAGCAGAGCGAACCGTCCGCCTGCCTCGCGCAGGACGAGGCCCCCGGCGGACCAGTCCCAGGGCTGCGGACCAGCCTCCACGTAGCCGTCACCGCTCCCCTCGGCGACGTGGCACAGGTCGAGCGCACACGACCCCATCCGGCGGATGTCGCGCACCTCCGGCAGCAGGCTGGCCACGCAGCGGGCTTGGTGCTCACGCACCTCGCGCTGGTAGCCGAAGCCGGTCAGCACGAGCCGCTCGCCGAGTGGCGGAGTGGGGCGTACGGCGATCAGGCGGCCGTCCCGTGTGGCCCCGTGGCCGAGGGCCGCGGCGTACTCGAGGCCCGTCGGGATCGTCACCACGGCTCCGGCGACCACCTGGCCGTCGACCTCGGCCGCGATGGAGACCGCGCAGTCGGGCAGGCCGTAGAGGTAGTTGACGGTGCCGTCGATCGGGTCGACCACCCACCTCACGCCCGACGTGCCGGGGAGGTCGTCGCCCTCCTCGCCGAGGATCGCGTCGTCAGGTCGCAGCGCGGTGATGCGCGAGCGGATGAGGGCCTCGACCGCCCGGTCGGCCTCGGTGACGACGTCGACGGCGCTGGTCTTGGTGTCGGCGACCTCGATGCCCTGGCGACGCATCGTCCGCGCCAGCTCGGCGCCCTCGTGGGCGAGGGTGCGGGCGAGGTCGCGCAGCTCGGGCGCGCTCGCGCTCACGAGTCGCGTCCACACAGGGCCGGACGCGGGCCCCGCGGGTTCGGGCAGCAGCCCGCTCCGCAGAGATCCGGTCCGGGGGGCATCGACCCCACCGTCGGGCGTGCAGGGTCTTCTCCACGCTCGGCAGCGGCGCGCTCGAGCACGAGCTCGCGGATCATCGCCACGAAGCGCGGGTCCGTCCCGGCGGTCGCCGCGCGCACCACCTCGAGGCCGAGCCGCTCCGCGGTGGCCCTCGCCTCGGTGTCGAGGTCGTAGATGACCTCCATGTGGTCGGAGACGAATCCGATCGGCACCAGCACGACGCCGCCCACCCCGTCGGTGGCGAGCTCTTCGAGATGGTCATTGACGTCGGGCTCGAGCCACGGCGTCGACGGCGCACCCGAGCGGGAGCAGTAGACGAGGTCGTGGCGGTGGGCCCGACCCGTCGCCTCACGCACCCGGCGCGCGACCTCGTCGACGGCGCTGCGGTGCTGGCGGACGTAGGCCCCGCGCGGCTGGCCCTCGGCGTCGAGCGAGCCGCTGGTCTCGGCCATCTCGGTCGGGATGGAGTGGGTGACGAAGACCAGGCGTGCCCGGTCGCCGCCGTCGGGGAGCTGGGCGAGCGCCGCGAGGCAGGCGTCGACGGCCGGCTCGATGAATCCGGGGTGGTTGTAGTACTGCCGGAGCTTGTCGAGCCGCGGCGCGCCCTCGACCTGCTCGACGGCGTCCCAGAGGTTCTCGCGGTACTGCCGGCACGACGACCACGACGAGTACGCCGAGGTGGCGAAGACCGCCGCCCGCTCGACGCCGTCGGCGGCCATCTTTGCCAACGCGTCGGCGAGGTAGGGGTCCCAGTTGCGGTTGCCGAAGTAGATCGGCAGGTCGATCCCCTGGTCGGCGAGGTCCTTCTCCAGCGCGGCGATCAGCGCACGGTTCTGGTCGTTGATGGGGCTCTTGCCCCCGAAGAGGAAGTAGTGCTCTCCGACCTGCTCGAGACGCTCACGCGGGATGCCCCGCCCACGGGTGACGTTCTCCAGGAACGGCACCACGTCCTCTTGCTTCTCGGGACCCCCGAAGGAGAGCACCAGGAGAGCGTCGTACGGCTTCACGTCGGGGTGACCCGCAGGATTCATGACGCCAGCGTAGAGCGGCCTACGATGCGCCAGATGCTCGACTCCTACCGCCGGGTGCTGGCGCGCCCGGGCGCCTTCGCGTTCAGCAGCGCCGCACTCGTGGCGCGGCTGCCGATCTCCATGGTCGGGCTCGGGATCGTGCTGCTGGTCGAGGAGCGCACCGGCTCCTACGGCCTCGCGGGCACGGTGGCCGCGGTGTTCGTGCTCGCGGAGGCGGCGTTCGCCGTCCTGCACGGACGGTGGGTCGACCACTTCGGCCAGGCGCGGGTCCTGCCGCTCGGGATCTCGGTCTTCGGCGCCGGGCTCGCCCTGATGATGCTGGCGGTCGAGCAGGACTGGGCGCGCCCCTGGACGTACGTCTTCGCCGCCGTCGCCGGGTCCTCGCTCCCCCAGGTCGGCGCGAGCGTCCGCACCCGCTGGTCCCACCTGCTCGACCAGCCCGCCGACAAGCAGACCGCGTTCGCCCTCGAGGCCGTCCTCGACGAGGTCGTCTTCGTCGTCGGGCCGGTGCTGGTCACCCTCCTCGCCACCGGCTGGCACCCCGTCGCCGGGCTGTCGTTCGCCGTGGCGAGCGGCGTGCTGGGCACCTTCGCCCTCGCCGTCCAGCGGCGCACCGAGCCTCCCGCCGGCCGCGCCTCACCTGCCGCCGAGCGCAGCCCCATGCCGTGGCGGCTGGTCCTGCCGCTCGCGCTCGTCTGCCTCACCCTCGGCGCGCTCTTCGGCGCCGCCGAGGTCACGACCGTGGCGTTCGCGGAGGAGCAGGGCGCGCGGTGGGTCGCGGGATGGCTGCTGGCGACGTGGTCCTTCGGCAGCCTCGTCGCCGGGCTGGTCACCGGCGCCGTCGTGTGGCGCAGCGGGCCCGACATACGCCTGCGCTGGGGCTCCGCGGCGATGGCGCTCGCGATGGCTCCGCTCGCGTTCGTCTCCTCGATCCCCCTGATGGCGGTCCTGCTGCTCGTCGGCGGGCTCGCGATCGCACCGACGCTGATCAGCGCGATGACGATGGTCGAGCAGGGCGTCGCGCCGGGCCGCCTCACCGAGGGCATGGCCATCCTTCACACCGGAATCGTGGCGGGCGTGGCCCCGGGCGCGAGCATCGCCGGATTCGTCGTCGACCACCACGGCGCCTCGGCGGCGTACGCGGTCGCGCTCGCGGGCGGCATCCTGGGCGCCCTGGCCGCGCAGACGGCCCGGCCGCGGCGCCGGATGCCCTAGCGTGCCGCCATGACGTCCCCCGTGCGCGGCCACCTGTGGCGGAACTGGTCGGGCCTCGAGGAGGCGGTGCCCCGCCACGTGGCCACCCCCGCATCGGTCGACGACGTCGTCGACGCCGTACGCCGGGCGCGCGCCGACGGACGCACCGTCAAGATGGCCGGGACCGGGCACAGCTTCACCGCGATCGGGGCACCCGAGCACACGCTGCTGCGCCCGGACGGGCTCGAAGGGGTCCTGTCGGTCGACCGCGCCGCGATGACGGTCACCGCCCGCGCCGGGACCCGCCTGAAGGACCTCAACCTCGCGCTCGAACGGCTCGGCCTGTCCCTGCACAACATGGGGGACATCGCCGAGCAGACGCTCGCCGGCGCGACGTCGACCGGCACCCACGGCACCGGCGGCACTGCCGCGGGGCTCGCCGCCCAGCTGGCCGGACTCGAGGTCGTGACCGGCACGGGAGAGGTCGTGGGCGCTTCCGCGACCGAGAACCCCGACGTCTTCGACGTCGCCCGCGTCGGGCTCGGCGCGCTCGGCATCCTGACCAGCCTCACCTTCCACGTCGAGCCGCTCTTCGTCCTCGAGGCCCACGAGCAGCCGATGACCTGGGACCGCGGGCTGGCGGCGTACGACGACATGGTGGCCGCCGCGCACCACGTCGACCTCTACTGGTTCCCCCACACGGACCGGTTGATGGTGAAGCAGAACGTCCGCACCGACCTCGACCCCGGCGAGCAGCAGCCGCCGTCCCGTGTCGCCGCCTGGTGGGAGGACGAGCTCGTGTCCAACACCGTCTTCGGCGGGCTGTGCCGCCTCGGTGAGCGCGCTCCCGCCCTGGTCCCCCGCATCAACCGAGTCGCCGCTCGCGCGCAGTCCGAACGCCGCTACAGCGACCTCGCGCACCGGGTCTTCGTGACGCCGCGCCGGGTGCGCTTCCGTGAGATGGAGTACACCGTCCCCCGCGAGGTCGGGATCGACGTGCTGCGCGAGTGCCGGCGCGTCATCGACGCCAGCGACTGGCGAGTCGCGTTCCCGGTCGAGGTCCGCACCGCGCGAGCCGACGACATCCCGCTGTCGACGTCCTACGGACGCGACAGCCTCTACCTCGCCTTCCACGTCCCGGCCGGCACCGACCACCGGGCCTACTTCGGCGGCCTCGAGCCGATCCTGCGCGACGCCGGCGGACGGCCGCACTGGGGCAAGGTCCACACCCGTACGGCCGCCGACCTCGCGCCGGCGTACGACCGGTTCGACGACTTCCTCGCCCTGCGCGACCGGCTGGACCCGGACCGCGTCTTCGCCAACGACCACCTGCGTCGCATCCTGGGCGACTGAGGGGCGACGAGTCAGACGCTCGCGGGTCCCTTGGGCAGGGGCGCGCGCCAGCCCCGGACCATCGCCAGGAGCCGCCACCCGAGGCAGGTCGCGAAGCCCGCTGCGGCGACCACCACCAGGGGCAGGTCGGTGCGATCGAGGAGCACCGCGACGGTGGCGCCGGCGAGCGCCGGCGTGCCGTAGAGGACCCCTTCGAAGATCACCGGCACACTGCCCGCCAGGACGTCGCGGATCATCCCGCCACCGATGCCGGTGACCATGCCCATGAGCGCGGCGGACAGCGGGTCGAGGCCGTAGTCGACGGCCTTCAGCGCCCCGGTCACGCAGAACAGGGCCAGCCCGAAGGCGTCGAGCAGGGCGACGGGCCGCTCGAGCCGCCCCACGGTCGGGTGGAAGACGAAGGTCAGCAGCCCGGCCGCGACCGGCACCAGGATGTAGCGCCAGTCCGCGAGCGCGGCGGGCGGGGTCGCGCCGATCAGGACGTCGCGGATGAAGCCCCCGCCCAGCCCGGTCACGCCCCCGAGGACGAGCGCCGCGAAGATGTCGAGGTTCTTGCGGACGGCGACGAGCGCACCCGCGACCGCGAAGACGAAGATGCCGATCAGGTCGAGCACGACGAGGGTCGTGGCGAACTCCGTCTCGGGCACGGTGGAAGCCTAAGGCGCGCCGCAGGCGTGACGGCGCCCGGGCACCCGGCTGGCGTAGGCTCGAGCAGACCACCCGCCCACGCACCAGGCAGGAGCCAGCCGTCGATGGCCAAGCTGACGTTCACCGGACGCAGCGTGGACGGCAAGCGCCTGCTGCTGGTGGACGACGCGGGCCAGGAGCACACCCTGGCGATCGACGCCCGGCTCCGCAGGGCCCTGTCGAGCACGCCCGAGAGCACCGGCCAGTTGGAGATCCCGATGGAATCAAGCCTCCGCCCCCGCGACATCCAGATGCGCATCCGCGCGGGCGAGAGCCCCGAGGCGGTCGCGCACGCCGCCGGCACCTCGGTCGAGAAGATCATGGCGTTCGCCGCCCCCGTCCTCGCCGAGCGTGCCCACGTGGCCGAGCGCGCCCAGCTCGCCTCGATGCGCCGCCGCAGCGGCGACTCCGGGGCCCGCACCCTCGGTGAGGCCGTCAACGCCCATCTGCGCTCGCACAACGTCGACCCCGGGAGCGTCGAGTGGGACGCCTGGCGTCGCGAGGACGGCCGCTGGACGCTGACGGCGCTGTACGACGTGGCCGGCCGGGTCGGCACCGCGACCTTCTCCCACGACCCGCGCGGCAGCTTCGTGACGGTCGACGACGAGGACGCCCGGTGGCTGGTGGGTGACGTCGCCCTGCCCGCGCCCGACGCCGCCGCACCCGACTCCGCCGCCGCAGACGACCTCGCGGCCGCACGCCAGCGCCGACTCAGCGCCGCCGGCGGCGACGTACCCCTCGGAGACGTACCCCTCGGAGACGATGCGATCGAGATGGTCACCGACGACGAGTCGGCCACGGAGACCACGATGGAGCTCTCCACCGACCTCGGCACCGAGCAGCCGATGGAGGCCTACCTCGACGACCAGGCGCGCGGCGAGGACGACGCCGACGAGCCGCGGCAGGACCCGGCCGCAGAGCCGGCCGCAGAGGCGCCCGCCGAGCCCAGGCCGCGGCCCGCGAAGAAGCGCGGCCGGGCCTCGGTGCCGAGCTGGGACGAGATCATGTTCGGCGGCGGCAAGAGCGACTGATCACCCCGTCTCGACGGGCCGCTCCGGGTCGGTGACCCACTCGCTCCAGCTGCCGGGGTAGAGCGCCGCCCGGATGCCGGCCACCTCCATCGCGAGCACGTCGTGGGCGGCGGTCACACCCGAGCCGCAGTAGGCAGCGACAGTGGTCGCCTCGTCAGCGCCCACTCGGGCGTACGCCTCGCGCAGCCGGTCCGGCGGCAGGAACCTGCCGTCCTCGTCGAGGTTGGCCGTGGTTGGCACGTTGACGGCGCCCGGGACACGACCGGCGACGGGGTCGACGGGCTCGGTCTCGCCGCGGAAGCGCTCGGGGGCGCGCGCGTCGACGAGGACCTCGACGCCGAGGACCTCCCCGGCGCCGATCGCCGGCATCTGCTTGGTCGGCGAGACGGTGAACCCGCCCGGCACGGGCCCGGTCTCCCCCGTCTCGACCGGGTGTCCGCCGTCGCGCCACGCCGTCCACCCGCCGTCGAGGACGCGGACGTCGGAGTGGCCGTGGAAGCGCAGCAACCACCACGCCCGCGCCGCGGCCCGCCCCTGCCAGTCGTCGTAGACCACGACGGGGCGGTCCGGGTCGACACCGGCACGCCGCATGGCCGCCTCGAAGCGATCCTCGTCGGGCAGCGGGTGGCGCCCGCCCACGCCCGGCGGGTCGGCGAGGTCGTCGTCGAGGTCGACGTACGCCGCTCCCGGCACGTGGCCCGCCGCGTGCTCGCCGCGCCCGGCCGGTCCGCCCATGACGTAGCGCACGTCGAGGACGGTGACCCGCCCCAGCGTGGCCGCGAGCTCGTCGGCGCTGATCAGGGGCCCGGTGCCGAAGTCGTCGTCCACACCCGGCACGGTAGCCGCCGCTCCGGACGGTCGCTGTGACAGGATTCGCCGGGTCATGGCTGAACTGCACTTCTTCACGGGCACGATGGACTCCGGCAAGTCGACGCTGGCGCTCCAGACCAACCACAACCACGCCGCTCGAGGACGCGTCGGCCGGATCTTCACCACCCACGACCGCTCGGGCCAGGCCGTGCTGTCCAGCCGGCTCGGGCTGACGCACGACGCGCTCGAGGTCGGCGCCGACTTCGACTTCTGGGCCTACGTCGTCGACTCCCTGACCCGCGGCGGCCGGATCGACTACCTCATCTGCGACGAGGCACAGTTCTACTCCGCCGAGCAGATCGACCAGCTCGCCAAGGTCGTCGACGAGCTCCAGATCGACGTCTTCGCCTTCGGCATCCTGACCGACTTCCGCTCGTTCCTGTTCCCCGGCAGCGCCCGGCTCGTCGAGCTGGCCGACCGGATGAACGTCCTCCAGGTGGAGGCGCTGTGCTGGTGCGGCAAGCGCGCCACCCACAACGCGCGCACCGAGAACGGCGTGATGGTCACCGACGGAGAGGTCATCGTCGTCGGCGACGTCGAGCAGGCCGACGAGCCGCCTGCCGGCCCCCACGACGTCGCGTACGAGGTGCTGTGCCGCCAGCACCACCGTCGCCGCCTCACCGCGGCGCGCGCCAAGGCGGTCAGCCTCGCGCCGGAGCCGCTGCCCTTCGGCTGAGGCGACGCGCTCAGCCGACGAGGTTCAGCCGACGAGGATGGGGATCGACATCTCCGTCGACGTCAACGAGCCGTGCAGCCCGACGAGGGTGTCCTCGTAGGCGAAGTCGCGGGTCGACACGATCGCGGTGTCGTCGTGGCAGGCGACCATCACGTCGCCCAGCCGCGGGAGGACGCCCGGCTGCACCGCGCCGAACCAGCCACGGCCGATGGCGTCCTCGCGGGTGAGGACGGTGGCCCGCGGTCCGAGGACCTCGCGCCAGGTGGCGGCGACGTCGTCGACGGCCCCGGCCGAGCAGTAGAGGTGGCGGAACCGCGCCTCCCCGCCCAGCAGGGCCACCCCGTCGCGCATCCCGTCGACCGCGTCGACGTCGACGCGGGCCTCGCGCGGGCCGTCGACCATCCCGTGGTCGGCCACGACGAGGAGACGGGTGGACGCGGGCAGCGCCTCGCGCAGCTGCTCGGCCTCGGCGTCGACCATCGCGAGCTGCTGGAGCCACTGGGTCGAGGCCACGCCGAACTTGTGGCCCGTCCAGTCGAGGTCGGAGTCGTAGACGTACGTCAGGGACGGCCGGGCGGCGGAGGCGCTGACGGTCGCTGCGATCCGCTCGCCGACGCGGTCGGCGCCGACGTACGTCGCTCCCCGCTGCGAGGCGAGGGTGAGGCCGGAACCGTCGAAGTCGCGCTTGTTGACCGAGGTGACGTGGACACCCGCGTGCGCGAGTCGCCCGAAGGCGGTCGGGTGCGGCTGCCACTCGACGGGGTCGACGGACTTGTCCCACCAGAGGTGGTTCAGCAGGCGGTCGGTGCCGGGGATCCGGGCGGTGAAGCCGACCAGGCCGTGCGCGCCCGGAACGAGGCCGGTGCCGAGGGAGGTCAGAGACGTCGCGGTCGTCGACGGCACGCCCGCGGTGCCCGTGGCGGAGCCCTCGAGCAGCGCGGAGAGGTAGGGCGCGGCGTGGGCGTGGCGTACGAGCAGCTCCGCACCCATGCCGTCGACCAGGAAGACGACGTACGACGGCGCCGGCGGCAGCTCGAACCCGCCGGGGTGGCCCCCGAGGGGCGCGCCGAGCGCTCGCGCGACTGCCGGCACGACGTCGGCGAGCGAGCGGTCGCCGTAGGCCGGCAGGGTGAAGCCCGATCCGTCGATCCCCACGGTCACGCGGGCGGCTCAGCCACGCGTACGCGCCGAGAGCGCGTCGGCGAAGCCGAGGAGCCCGGCGACTGCGTCGGCTCCCTCGGCGGCAGCCGAAACCCGCAGCGTGTAGTCGTCGCCGGCCAGGGTGCCGGTGTAGCCGTGGTCGGCGTCGCACCCGGGGTCCGAGCAGGCCGCCGGCTCGAGGTCGAGGCGACCGACCCCTCCCCAGCCGATGGTCAGCACGGCCTCCGCCGGCGGGGCGACGCCAGCCGTCGGGTTGGCCACCATCCGCGTGACGACCACGGTGCGGATCGAGGTGAGCGTGACGGCCTCGGTCGTGGTCGAGGTGTAGGGCTCGGGCAGCAGGTCGTCGCCCGGGTGCTCGTCGGTGTGGGCGATCACGAGCCGGGTCGGGGTCAGGAGCAGCGCCGTCAGGTGCCGGCGCACCTCCTCGTGGTCGAAGGTCGTCTCGTGGTGCACGAAGTAGGAGAGCACCTCCTCGCCGCCGGCGGCGGAGAAGACGCCGTCAGCGACGACCTCGGGGTAGTAGCCGGTGCGGTGGATCGCCTGACGGAGGTCGTGGGAGACGTCCGCGTCACGGGTGGAGCGGGGCATGCCTGCAGTCTGTCACGCAGTGCTCAGTCCGGCATCGTGTCCCCGGGCATCGTGCTGAGCCGGCGGACGAACCAGTCCGAGCGCGGGTCCTTCACCGGCTCCACCCGTACGCTCGCGCCGAGCACCGTCGCACCCGCCGCACCGGCGAGCACCAGCGGGAGCTGGAGGGCCCGGACCTGCGGCAGGTCGTGCTGGAGCTGGGCCACCTGGCGCACCAGCCGCTCGATCTCGGCGACGTCGACGATCTCGCTGCCGCGGTAGCCGAAGAGCAGCGGGGACGCCTTGATCTCGCGCACCATGTCCTGGGCGTCGTGGTCGGCCAGGGGTGGGATGCGGTACGACCGGTCGCCGAGCAGCTCGGTCAGCGGACCGCCCATGCCGAAGGACAGCACCGGCCCGAACAGCGGGTCCTCCATCGTGGCGATCGTCACCGGGACACCCGGGGGCGCGTTGCGCTGCACGACGAAACCGGCGCGGTCCGGGTCGGTGATGAGCGCGTTGAGCGACGCCCACGCGTCCGCCATCTCGTCGGGGGTGTCGATGTTGCGCCACACGTGGGCGAGGTCGGGCCGGTCGCGGAGGTGGTCGGCCGTCGCCTTGAGCACCACGTCCCAGCCGAGGGCCTCGCCCGCCGCGGTCGCTTCGTCGAGGGACGCCACGGCGTAGGTGTCCCACAGGTCGATGCCGTAGGCGCGCAGCAGCCGGTTCTGCTCGTCGAAGTCGAGGTCGCGGCCCTCGGGGTGGCGCATGAGCACCTCGTTGACGAGGTGGCGGGCGCCGTCGAGGTCGTTGACGCTCGGCTCCGCGACCGTCGCCTGCGGCACCCGGACCCACACGGCGTACTCGACGACGTGCGCGAGCGCGCGCACGGCGGCCTCCACCGCCGGGTAGGACGGCACGGACCCGCGGCCCGCGCTCGACCCGGCGACGTCCGGGACGCGCAGCAGCTCGGGCACGCCCTCGGTGCCGAGGAAGGTCGACACGATCGGCTTGTCGGACTGCTCGCCGACGGCGGCCAGCACGTTGGCGACGTCCTCGCGGGCACCGGCCACGTTGAGCGGCGGGATGAAGATCGCGACGACCGCGTCGACCTCGGGATCGTCGATCGCCGCGTCGAGGGCGTCCTCGAAG
The DNA here is from genome assembly GCF_004785795.1 of Nocardioides eburneiflavus. NCBI lineage: Bacteria > Bacillati > Actinomycetota > Actinomycetes > Propionibacteriales > Nocardioidaceae > Nocardioides > Nocardioides eburneiflavus. The sequence goes on along the minus strand of NZ_SRRO01000001.1, from coordinate 3,761,794 downwards.
TCCTCGGCGGTCGCGTCGGCGCCCAGCGCCTCCTGCCGGTTGACGACGAGGCCCACCGAGTTGGCGGCGTCGGCTGCGAGCAGCCCGAGGGCGTCGGAGTTGCCGACGATCGCGACCCGGCGCCCGCGCGGCAGCGGCTGGTGGGCGAGGAGCTGCGCGACGTCGAACATCTCCTCCAGCGACTCGACCTGGATGATCCCGGCCTGGCGGAACATGGCGTCGACGGCCTGGGCGGGTGCCCCGATCTTGCGGACGGCGTGACCCATCGGCACGCCCTGGGAGCTCCGCCCCGACCGGACCGCGACGATGGGCTTGCGCCGACTGACGCGACGGGCGATGCGGGAGAACTTGCGCGGGTTGCCGATCGACTCGAGGTAGAGCAGCACCACCTCGGTCGCGTCGTCCTCCTCCCAGTACTGGAGGAGGTCGTTGCCGGAGACGTCGGCGCGGTTGCCGGCGCTGACGAAGGTGGTCAGGCCCAGTCCACGGTTCTGCACCTTCTCGAGGATCGCCGACCCGAGGGCGCCGGACTGGCAGAAGAAGCCGGCGCGCCCGCGCGGCGGCATCACCGACGAGAGCGAGGCGTTGAGCTGCACCTCGGGATCGGTGTTGATGATGCCGAGGGCGTTGGGGCCGATCAGGCGCAGGCCGTACGAGCGGGACAGCCCGACCAGGCGCCGCTGCCGCATCCGGCCCTCCTCGCCCGTCTCGGCGAAGCCCGACGAGATCACGACGAGGCCGTGCACGCCCTTGGCGGCGCAGTCGAGCACGACGTCCTGCACGGACTCGGCCGGCACGGCGACGATCGCCACGTCGACGTCGCCGGGGATCTCCCCCACCGACTTCCACGCCGGCATCCCCGACACCGAGTCGGCGCTGGGGTTCACCACGTGGATGCGGCCGGTGAAGTTGCCGAGGACGAGATGGCGCACGAGCGCGCGGCCGATGGTGTCCTGGCGCCGGCTCGCACCGATGATCGCCACCGACCTGGGCGAGAAGAACCGCTCGATCGAGGCGTACTCGGCGCGGTGCTCGCGCTGCTCCATCACGCCGATGGCCGTGTCGGTCGGGTCGATGCGGAAGACCAGCTCCATCACCCCGTCCTCGTAGGTGCTCCTCACCTGGTAGCCGGCGTCCTTGAACGTGTGGATCATCGCCTGGTTGTCGGGGAGCACCTCCGCGACGAACTCCTCGATCCCGCGCTCGCGCCCGGCCTGGGCGAGGTGCTCGAGCAGGAGCTGGCCGATCCCCCGGCCCTGGTGCTTGTCCTCGACGAGGAACGCGACCTCGGCGTAGCCCGGCCGGATCATGTCGTAGCGGCCGACCGCGATCATCTGCCCGGCCACGGTGAGGATCATCGCGACCCGGTCGCGGTGGTCGACCCGGGTGAACCGGTCGAGGTCGCGCTCGGAGAGCTCGGGCATCGGCGAGAAGAACCGGTAGTACTTCGACTCGTCGGAGACCCGGCTGTAGAACTCGACGAGCAGGTCACGGTCCTCCGGCTGGATCGGCCTGATGTGGGCCGCGCGCCCGTCCCGCAGCAGGACGTCCGCCTCCCAGTGCCGGGGCGCAGCCGGCACCACCACGTCGTCCGTTGCCGCGTCCGCTTCGGTCACGACAGCAATGTATCGGCCCCCCTCGTCGGTCGCGTAGCCGAGCGAGCCGTATCAAGACCTCCTCCCCGGCGTGCCCCCGGCGGCTGGGGCGCGGGCACCGGGGAGAATGCCCCCATGGCACGACGCACGAAGACCGAGCCCCTCCCGGACGACTTCGAGGAGCACATCCTCGACACCGACATCCGCGACGAGATGCAGACGTCGTTCCTGGAGTACGCCTACTCGGTCATCTACTCCCGGGCGCTGCCCGACGCGCGCGACGGCCTCAAGCCGGTGCAGCGCCGCATCCTCTACACGATGGACGACATGAGCCTGCGGCCCGACCGCGGGCACGTCAAGAGCGCCCGCGTCGTCGGTGAGGTCATGGGTCGGCTGCACCCGCACGGCGACGGTGCGATCTACGACGCCCTGGTACGCATGGCGCAGCCCTGGTCGATGCGGCTGCCGACCGTCGACGGGCACGGCAACTTCGGCTCGCCCGACGACTCCCCCGCCGCGATGCGCTACACCGAGTGCCGGATGGCGCCGGCCGCGGTGGCGATGACGGCGTCCATCGACGAGGACACCGTCGACTTCAAGCCCAACTACGACTCCCGCGAGATGGAGCCGGTCGTCCTGCCGGCCGCCATCCCGCACCTGCTGGTCAACGGCTCCGCCGGCATCGCGGTCGGCATGGCGACCAACATCGCCCCGCACAACCTCGTGGAGGTCGTCCAGGCGCTCAAGCACCTGATCACCCACCCCAAGGCCTCGCTCGACGACCTGATGCGGTTCATCCCGGGTCCGGACCTGCCCACCGGCGGCAAGATCGTCGGTCTCGACGGGATCCGGGACGCCTACGACTCCGGTCGCGGCACGTTCAAGATGCGTGCCACGGCCCGGATCGAGTCGGTGACCGCGCGTCGCAAGGGCATCGTCGTCACGGAGCTCCCCTACGGCGTGGGCACCGAGCGCGTGATGGAGCAGATCAAGAAGCTCGTGCTCGCCAAGAAGCTGCAGGGCATCTCGGACATCAAGGACCTCAGCGACCGCGAGCACGGGCTCCGGCTGGTCATCGAGGTCAAGAACGGCTTCGTCCCTGAGGCGATCCTCGAGCAGCTCTACCGCCAGACCGCCCTCGAGGACTCCTTCGGCATCAACGCGGTCGCCCTCGTCGACGGCCAGCCGCGCACGCTCGGGCTCAAGGAGATGCTCGACGTCTTCCTCGGCCACCGGTTCGACGTCGTACGCCGCCGGTCGTCGTTCCGTCGCGGCAAGGCCGCTGACCGGCTGCACCTCGTCGACGGCCTCCTCATCGCCATCCTCGACATCGACGAGGTCATCCAGGTCATCCGCGGCTCCGACAACGCGGCCGCGGCCAAGGAGCGGCTCATCTCGATCTTCGAGCTCTCCGAGGTGCAGGCCGACTACATCCTCGACATGCCGCTGCGCCGGCTGACGAAGTTCAGCAAGCTGGAGCTCGAGAAGGAGAAGGGCGAGCTCGAGCGCACCATCGAGTACCTCGACGCGATCCTGGCCGACGAGAAGCTGCTGCGGAAGGTCGTCTCCGACGAGCTCACCGACGTCGCCAAGGAGCACGGCACGCCCCGGCGCACGGTCCTGCTGGGTGCCGCTCCCGCCATCACGGCCGCGACCTCGGTCGAGGTCGCCGACGACCCGTGCTTCGTGCTGCTGTCGTCCACCGGGCTGCTGGCCCGTACGAAGGACGTCGAGCTGCCCGGACGTGGCGGGGACCGCACCAGCCACGACGTGACGGTCTCCGCCGTCCGCACCACCAAGCGCGGCGAGGTCGGCGTCCTCACCAACCGCGGTCGCCTGGTCAGGCTCTCGGTCCTCGACCTCGGCAACGCCGAGCTCCCGTCGACCGCCAACGACCCCAACCTCCAGGGCACGCTGTCGCTGAGCGAGCTGGTCGCCCTCGACCCCGGCGAGCGCCCGCTCGCTCTCACCTCGCTGGCCACCGACGGCCCGGGCCTCGCCCTCGGCACCCGCGACGGCGTGGTCAAGCGGGTCAACCCCGAGGTGCTCAACCGCGACGACTGGGAGGTCATCGGGCTCAAGGACGGCGACGAGGTCGTCGGTGCCGTCGAGCTGGTGACCGGCGAGGAGGAGCTCTGCTTCATCTCGTCCGACGCCCAGCTGCTGCACTTCCCTGCGTCCGGCGTACGCCCCCAGGGCCGCTCCGGCGGCGGCATGGCCGGCATCAAGCTGGGCGCCGGGCAGCGAGTGGCGTTCTTCGGCGCCTTCGACCCCGACGACGCCGTCGTCGTCACGGCCTCCGGCTCCTCGACCGCGCTCCCGGGCACCGAGGCGGGCGCGGTGAAGGTGACGCCGTTCAGCGAGTACCCCGGCAAGGGCCGCGCCACGGGGGGCGTCCGCAGCCACCGGTTCCTCAAGGGCGAGGACACGCTCGTCACGGCCTGGGCCGGGCCGGGTCCCGCCCGGGCGGCCGCGTCCAGTGGCGCCCCCGTCGAGCTGCCGGAGGCCAACGGGCGTCGAGACGGCTCGGGGGTGCCCGCCCCGCAGCCCATCTCGGCAGTGGCCTCGCCGGTCGCCGCGCAGGTGGTCGCGCTGGTCGCGGCGCCGCCGGGGGCACCCACTCCTGTGGAAGGCTGAGCCCATGCGCACCTCCGGACGCCCCGCCACGACCGCGGCGGCGGTCCTCCTGTCCCTCCCCCTGCTCGCCGCCTGCTCGGGCGACGAGGCCGGCGGCGACGACGGCCCGAGCGCCGAGGAGGTCCTCGCGCAGGCTGCCACGACGCTCGCCGAGACCAGCGGCGTCGAGCTCACCCTGTCGACCGACGCGCTGCCCCAGGGCGTCTCCGGCATCACCCGCGCCGTCGGCACGGTCACCGACGCGCCCGCCTTCGACGGGACGATCACGGTCGTCTTCGCCGGGCAGAGCGCCGACGTGCCCGTTGTCGCCGTCGACGACACCGTCTACGCGCAGCTGCCGTTCGCGCCCGGCTGGAACAAGGTCAACCCCAAGGAGTACGGCGCTCCCGACCCCGCGGGCCTCATCGGCGACGAAGGCTTCGCCGGGCTCCTCGGCCTCACCGAGTCCCCCGAGACCGGCGAGAGCGTGCGCGGCGGCGTCGACAACACCGAGATCCTCACCACCTACTCCGGCACCGTGCCCGGCGACGCGATGGACGCCATCATCCCGTCGTCGTCGGGCGACACCTTCGACGTCGAGTGGCAGGTCAGCGACGACGGCGAGCTGCGCAAGGCTACGCTCACCGGCGTCTTCTACCCGCGCGCCGAGCCGATGACCTACACCGTCGACTTCGCCGACTACGGCACCGAGAAGGACATCACCGCGCCGTGAGCGCCCCGCCCGGAGTCGCGGAGGTGTCCCGCACCTCGCGGGTGCTCCTCGCGATGGCGGCGGTCGCCGTCGCGTTCGCCGCGGCCGACACGTACGTCGTGGTGCTGGCGCTGCCCGACATGATGACGGGCGTCGGGGTGCCGATCGACCAGCTCCAGCGGGCCGCGCCGATCGTCAGCGGCTTCCTGCTCGGCTACGTCGCGATGCTGCCCCTCATCGGTCGCATCGCCGACCTGCGCGGCCGGGTGCCGGTGCTGGTGATGGCACTGGTCCTCTTCGCGCTGGGCTCGCTGATCACCACCGTCGCCTACGACATGCCCAGCATCGTCGCCGGCCGGTTCCTCCAGGGCGTCGGTGGCGGCGGCCTCGTCCCCGCCACCCTCGCGCTCGTGGCCGACCTCTACCCGGTCGAGCGTCGGGGCGTACCCCTCGGCGTCGTCTCGGCCGTGCAGGAGATCGGGTCCGTGCTCGGCCCGCTCTTCGGCGCAGCGGTCCTCGCCTTCTCCGACTGGCGCGCGATCTTCGCGATCAACCTCGCCGTCGGGCTCGTCCTCGCCGCCGCGATCCGCGCGCTCGCGCCCCACGGCGACGCGCGCGTGCGCCGACGCCCGGACGTGGTCGGGGTGCTGCTGGTGCTCCCGACCTTCGCGAGCGCGGCGATCGTGTTCCTGCGCCCGGCCGGGCTCATGCGCGACCTCACGTGGGGCCAGCTGTTCATCCCGTTCGCCGGCGACGGTCGCTGGCTCACGCCGATCGGCGCGATCACGACGGCCGCCCTGGTGCTGCTGCTGGCCTGGTGCTGGTTCGCGCCGCGGCCCCTCCTCGACCTCCGCGGGTGGACCCGCGTCCTCGTCGAGGCCGACCTGGCGGGCGCCCTGCTGCTCGCGGCGGCGCTGGGCGGGGTCATCCTCGCCTTCGCCACCGCCGACCCCAAGGTCGAGGTCTTCTCGCCCCGCGGCCGGTGGTACCTCCTCGGCGCGGCCGTCGCCGCGCTGGCCTTCGCCTGGCACGTACGGCGCGCGGCCAGCCCGCTGGTCCCCCGCGGCGCGCTGCACCGTACGCCGGCCTGGGGCGCGCTGCTCGTCAGCTTCTTCGTCGGCGCCGCCCTCATCGCCGCCCTGATCGACATCCCGCTCTTCGCGCGCACGACCGTCTACCCCGACGACCAGCTGCCCGCGGCGCTCGTGCTCGTACGCTTCCTCGTCGCGCTACCGGTCGGGGCCGTCGCAGGCGGCTACCTGATCCGGTCCCTGTCCCCGGGCCTCGTCACCGCGATCGGCATGCTGATGGCGGCCACCGGCTTCGTCCTGATGACCCGGTGGGGCCTCACCACGATCGAGGAGCCGATCGCCAACGTCGCGCTCGTGACCGGCGGCCTCGGCTTCGGGCTCGCCCTCGCACCCGTCAACGCCGCGCTCCTCGCCTACACCGACGACGACGTCCACGGCGTCGCGAGCGCCTTCGTGGTCGTGTCGCGGATGGTCGGGATGCTCGTGGGGATCTCGGCGCTGACCACCATCGGCCTGCGCCGCTACTACTCCGAGCAGCTCGAGGTGCCGCCCGTGCAGGAGGTCTGCGACGGCAAGAGCCGATGCAAGGAGTTCTCCGACCTGCTGCGCGTCGCCGGGATCGCCCAGGAGCACGCGGTGTTCTGGGGTGCCGCCGGGTGTGCCGTGGTCGCGGCCGTCCTCGCACTCGTGCTCTTCCGCGAGGTGCGGCCGACCCGTCTGGCTGCGCGAGACGTCTTCTCCGGCGGTGCCTGAGGGGCGCTACCCTGCGGTCTCGTGAGCGACTTCGACGACCTGCTGGCCGCCAACCGCGACTTCGCGGACTCCTTCGACCTGGGCGGCTTCGACGGCAAGGCCCATGCCGGCATCGCCCTCGTGACCTGCATGGACTCGCGCATCGACCCGCTGGGCATGCTCGGGCTCAACCACGGCGACGCCAAGATCTTCCGCAACCCGGGCGCCCGCGTGACCCCGCAGGCGCTCGAGGCGCTCGTGCTGGGCGTGCACCTGCTCAACGTCCAGCGTGTGCTGGTCGTCCCCCACACCCGGTGCGCGATGGCGTCCGCTTCCGAGCAGGACCTCCGCGCCCGCGTCGGCGAGTCCGCGGGCGTCGACGCCAGCTGGCAGTCCTTCGGCGTGGTCGCCGACCAGCTCGACCAGCTGCGCCAGGACGTCGCCAAGGTGCGTACGCACCCCCTCATCGGCGAGCGCGCCAAGGTCGGCGGCTTCCTCTACGACGTCGACACCGGGCTGCTCACCCAGCACGCCTGACCTCGGGCTGCTGGCCAGCCCAGCACACGTGGCACTGGGCGCCCGGGCTCGACCAACGTAGGCAGTTCGGGCCGGTGCTCACGAAGACCACGCTCGGGCAGCCGGAGGCACAGGCGAACTGCCTACGTTGACCAGACCGATCCGTGCACCGTGAAGGCAGTTCGCCCACCGCGAGCCTGACCTCACGCTCAGCCAGCCGCAATCCGTTGCGAACTGCCTGCATGTGCTTGTCCAAGGGTCGGCCGGCCGTCTGCGAGCCGCGCTCGTGTCAGGTCACGTCGTCGGCCATGAGCGCCCCATGATGACGCGGTCGGCCGAGAACCCAGGGCCGATCACAGCCCAGCCGGTCGAGCGGTACAGCCGGCGGGCGGGGTCCTCCGGGTCCGACGAGGTCATCAGCACCCAGCGCACGAGCTCGAGCCCATCGGTCAGGGCGGTCAGCAGGCGACGTCCGACGCTCGCGCCACGCACGGACTCTGCGACACCGATGCTCACCAGCTCGAGTGACCGCCCAGCCAATCGGAAGCGACCTCGGGGTGGAGCACCGTCGCCGCGGTGTCGGTCCACCACTGACCGCGCTCACCCGTGTAGCCGTACGCGAAACCGACCAGACCACTGCCGTCCCGGGCCAGTGCCAGCCGAAACCCCGCCCTCGCCGCGTGCCGGTCCCAGACCTGGTCGCGCCAGGCGTCCACGCGATCGAAGTCGCCGAACACGCTCCGGTAGAGCGGCCAGAGCTCGTGGACAAGGTCCTCGCCAGCCTCGTCGACCGCCACCAGGTCGACCATCAGGCGTCCAGCGTCTCCACGTCGACCTCGTAGGCCCCCTGCACGATGAACTCCTTGCGCGGCGCGACGTCGGAGCCCATCAGCAGGTCGAAGACCTTGCTGGCCTCGTCGACGTCGTCGATCGTCAGCTTGCGGAGCGTGCGGTGGCGCGGGTCCATCGTGGTCTCGGCCAGCTGGTCGGCGTCCATCTCGCCGAGGCCCTTGTAGCGCTGGACCGGGTCCTTCCAGCGGACTCCTCTGCGCTTGAGCTCGGCGAGCTTCCGCTGGAGCTCGTCGTCGGAGTAGGTGTAGATGTACTTGTCCATCCCCTTCTTGGGGTTGGACAGCTCGATGCGGTGCAGCGGCGGCACGGCCGAGAACAGCCGCCCGTCGCGCACCAGCTCGGGCATGTACTTGAAGAACAGCGTCGCGAGCAGGCACCGGATGTGGGCGCCGTCGGAGTCTGCGTCGGCCATCAGGATGATGCGCCCGTAGCGGGCCGCCTCCAGGTCGAACGTACGACCGGAGCCGGCGCCGACGACCTGGATGATCGAGGCGCACTCGGCGTTCTTCAGCATGTCACCGACGGTGGCCTTCTGGACGTTGAGGATCTTGCCGCGGATCGGCAGAAGTGCCTGGAACTCGCTGCTGCGGGCCGCCTTGGCAGTGCCCATCGCGGAGTCGCCCTCGACGATGAACAGCTCGGTGCGCTCGGTGTCGGTGCTGCGGCAGTCGAAGAGCTTGGCCGGGAGCGCGGACGACTCGAGCGCGTTCTTGCGGCGCTGGTTCTCCTTGTGCTGGCGCGCGGCGAGCCGGGTCTTGGACGCCCCCGCCACCTTCTCCATCAGGAGCTTGGCCTGCGCCTTCTCGGCGCGCTTGGTCGAGGTGAGGAACGACTTGAGCTCGCCGGCCACCACCTTGCGCACGACGCCCCGCGCCGCGGGCGTGCCCAGGATCTCCTTGGTCTGGCCCTCGAACTGCGGCTCGGCCAGCCGTACGGTCACCACGGCCGTGAGGCCCTCGAGCACGTCGTCCTTGATGACGTCGGTGTCGGCGGCCTTGAGCACCTTGGCGCCACGCATCGCGTCGTTGAACGTCTTGGTCAGCGCTGCCTCGAAGCCGCTGACGTGCGTGCCGCCCTTGGGGGTGGCGATCACGTTGACGAAGGAGCGGACCTCGGTGTCGTAGGCGGTGTCCCAGCGCACGGCGACGTCGACGAAGAGCTCGCGCTCGACCTCCTGCGGCGTCATGTGGCCCTTGTCGTCGAGCAGCGGGACCGTCTCGGTGAACGTGTCGGTGCCCTGCAGCCGGAGGATGTCTGTCACCGGCTCACCGTGGGACAGGAACTCCACGAACTCAGCGATGCCGCCGTCGTGGCGGAACTTCTCCTCCACCATCTCGCCCGCGCGGCGGTCGCGGATGACCAGCTCGAGCCCGGGCACGATGTAGGACGTCTGGCGGGCGCGGCCGACGAGGCCGTCCATCTCGAACCTGGCGTCCTTGGTGAAGATCTGGCGGTCCGGCCAGAACCTGATCCGGGTGCCGGTCTTCCCCTTGGCCACACGCCTGCCCTTGCGGGTCAGGCCGGACTGCGGGGTGAACGCCGCGTCGGGGCCGTCGCCGTCGAAGACGCCCGGCACGCCGCGCTGGAAGGACAGGCCCTGCTGGGTCGGCGAGCGGTCGACGTCGATGTCCATCCGCGACGACAACGCGTTGACCACCGACAGGCCGACGCCGTGCAGGCCGCCGGTCGCGACGTACGAGCCGCCGCCGAACTTGCCGCCGGCGTGCAGCTTGGTCGCCACCACCTCGACGCCCGACAACCCCGTCTTGGGCTCCTTGTCGGTCGGGATGCCGCGACCGTCGTCGTAGACCTCCACGGACCCGTCGTCGTGCAGCGTCACCTCGACGAGGTGGGCGACGCCCGCGAGCGCCTCGTCGACGCCGTTGTCGATGATCTCCCACAGGCAGTGCATGAGCCCGCGCGTGTCGGTCGAGCCGATGTACATGCCCGGCCGCTTGCGGACCGCGTCGAGGCCCTCGAGGACCAGGAGGTGCGCTGCGTTGTAGGTGTTGTCTGACGGTGCTGCCACAAGGAGAGAACCTACCCGCGACACGCCGGACGACGACGGAGGCACGCCTGCCCCGCGACGCGCATGAGCAGGTCTAGCGTGGGGAACCTCATAGGTATCGCCAGGTATCGCTTCGGCAACGGTGCGTCCACGGTTGAGGACAACGCCAGCGAGGAGGGATGCGACGTGATTCACTTGAGGAGTTCTCGATCGACACCCGCCAGCGGGGAATCTTTGCCCCACTGGCTACGTTGGGCCAGACACCGATGAACAGAAATGAGGCTGACGTGACCACTGCCACCGCACCCACCCAGGCCGTCCTCACGGCCGGTGACCGCTGCGACCGCTGCGGCGCTCAGGCCTACCTCCGCGTGGAGCTCCAGACCGGCGGCGAGCTGCTGTTCTGCGCCCACCACGCCCGCGAGCACGGCGAGAAGCTCCGCGAGATCGCTGCCACGGTCCACGACGAGACCCACAAGCTCGAGGCGCCGGCCGCGGGCAGCGAGGCCTGACCCCGACACCCGACTTCCAGAACGGCCCCGGACCCAGCCGTCCGGGGCCGTTCTGCGTCCGGTCCCGGGTCCGTCCGGGTCAGCCGGGCCCCTTCTGGGAGGCTGTGCGCCGTGAGCGCCACCGAGATCCTCGTCGCCCTCGCGATCGCCGTCGGCATCGCGGGCATCATCGTCCCCGTCCTGCCGGGCACCGTGCTGGTCCTCGGCGCGATCCTGGTGTGGGCGGTCCAGGTCGGCACGTCCACCGGCTGGATCGTCTTCGCGGTGGCCACCGTCCTGCTCGCCGGCGGCACGGTCGTGAAGTACCTGGTGCCCGGTCGGCGTCTCAAGTCGTCCGGGGTGCCCAACCGGACCCTGTTCGTCGGCGCCCTCGTCGGGTTCATCGGCTTCTTCGTCATCCCGGTGGTCGGGCTGCTCGTCGGGTTCGTCCTCGGGGTGTACGTCGCCGAGCGCGCCCGCGTGGGCGCAGCCCTGGCCTGGCCCTCGACCAAGGAAGCACTCCGGGCCGTCGGGGTGTCGATCCTGATCGAGCTCGTGGCCGCACTCCTCGCCGCGGTCGCCTGGGTCGTCGGCGTCGTGGTCACCTGATGGCGGTCCTGCTCTCCCTCGCCGCCGCCCTGGCCTACGGGCTCTCGGACTTCGTCGGGGGCCTCGCGTCGCGGCGTACGTCTGCGTGGCCGGTCGCGTTCGTCGGCGCCGTCGCCGCGTTCGCCGGGGCCGTGGTGCTGGCGCTCGTCACGGACGGGTCGCCCAGCGGCGCCGACCTCTGGTGGGGCGCCCTCGCCGGCATCGGCAGCGGGGCGGGCGGCGCGTTCCTCTACCGCGGGCTCGCAGCCGGGAGGATGGGCGTCGTCGCGCCGATCTCCGCCGTCGGGGCGGCGCTGCTGCCGGTCTGCGTGGGCGTCGCCACCGGCGAACGCCCGGACCTGCTGGTCTGGCTGGGGATCGTGGCTGCCGTCCCCGGCATCTGGCTGGTGAGCCGCGAACCCGGCGGCGCCGGCAACCTGGCGGCGGGGATCCTCGACGGTGTCCTCGCCGGCCTCGGCTTCGGCCTCCTCTTCGCCGCGATGGGGCAGGTGCCGGAGTCGGCCGGCTTCGCCCCGCTCGTCGTGGCCCAGGGCGTAGCGGTGGCCGCGGTGGCGCTCACGGCGGCAGCCCTCCGGGCCCGCTGGGTGCCGTACGCCGCCTCCCAGGCCTGGGGCGCCGCCGCGGGCATCCTCGCCACCGTGGCGGTCGTCGCGTTCCTCCTCGCGACACAGACCGGGATGCTGACCATCGCGTCCGTGGTGACGTCGCTCTACCCCGCCGTCACGATCGGCCTCGCCGCCGCGGTGCTGCGCGAGCGGATCCACGTCCCGCAGGCGGTCGGCCTGCTGCTGTGCGGACTCGCCGTGGGGCTCGTGGCGGCCGCCTGATCCCTCAGGCGCCGAGGCCGGTGGCGATCGGCAGCGACCACCGTCGCCGCTGGGGCACCCAGTCGCGCACCGGGTGGGAGCCGTCTGCCTGGTCCACCATCTTCACCGAGATCCGCACCGACGGCGCGCGGTCGAAGCACTCGCGACCGATCCTCGCGCGGAAGACGTCCTTGCCCCACCTGGGCCGCGCGGCGTAGTCGCAGCGCACCCGCTCGCCGCTGCCCCGCCAGCCGTCGGCCTCGGTCAGCACGTAGTCGGTGCCGTCACCGAGCCCGCTGGTCAGCACGTACTCCGGTCCCTTGGCGTCGCGGTCGGTGTCGACGAAGACCGACACGGCGGCCGCGCTGGAACGCATCAGCTCGTTGAAGCGCACCTTGACGAGCACGTTCTCGCCGCCGTGGTCGGCCTCGATGCCGTAGATGTCGGTGAGCGACGCCTTCGCGTCGGCGGGGTCGTCGATGCTGTAGAACTCCGCGTGCGCAGGTGCGGCGAACAGGGCGGGCAGCGCGGCGGCGAGCACGAGCGCGGGGACGGCGGGTGAGATCCGAGTTCTCATGCTCCGAGTGTGTCACCGCGCACCCCCGTCCCGTCCACCTACTACGGGACCGCATCCCGGTGGCACGATGGCGCCATGCCGGTCAGGGGGTCAGCGGCGCGGGCGGCGGGGGTGCGCCGCCCGGCCGCGGCTGCCGGGCTCGTGGCGGCCCTCCTCGTCGCCGGCTGCAGCGGCGCGCGCGAGCTGCCGGCGGCGCCCGCCGCGCCGACGCCCTCGGCCACGCCACCGGACGATCCGTCCGCGTCTCCTGCTCCGCCCGCGGGACGACCCTCCACGGTCACGATCGCGCTGGCGGGCGACATCCACTTCGAGGGCCCGCTCGCCGTGCGGCTGCGCGACCCCGCGACCGCCCTGGCGCCGGCGTCGCACGCCCTGGCAGCAGCCGACGTCGCCATCGCCAACCTGGAGACGTCCGTCGGCTCCGGTGGTCGCCCCGAGCCGGGCAAGAGGTACACGTTCTCGGCCGGGCCCGCGGCCCTCACCGCTCTCGCGGCCGCCGGTCTCGACGTGGCCGCCATGGCCAACAACCACGCCGTCGACTTCGGCCGCGCCCGGCTCCCCTCGACCCTGCGGGCTGCCCGACGAGCCGCCGGCGGCGAGCCGCCGCTCGCCGTGGTCGGCATCGGCGCCGACGTCGAGCAGGCGTTCGCGCCGGCGCTGGTCGACGTCGACGGCACCGTCGTGGCGACCGTCGCTGCATCGGTCGCCGACGCCGACCCCACGGCCGATCCCACCAGCCAGTGGGCGGCAGGGCATGCCCGACCCGGCACCGCCGACGCCATGGACCCGCAACGGCTGCTGCGAGCCGTACGCCGCGCGGACGCGGTGGCCGACGTGGTCGTCGCCTACCTCCACTGGGGCGTCCAGGGCGACACCTGCCCGTCCCCGGCCCAACGCCGCCTGGCCGCCCGTCTCGTCGGCGCCGGGGCGGACGTCGTGGCCGGGAGCCACGCCCACGAGGTGCAGGGCGACGGCCGGCTCGACGCGGGCTACGTCGCCTACGGCCTGGGCAACTTCGCCTGGTACTCCCCCGGCCCGACCGGCGTCCTGACCCTCACCGTGCGGCCTCCGACGGCACCCGCCGGTCGAGCACGCGTCACCGACACCCGCTGGTGGCCCGCGACCATCGGGCCCGACGGCCTGCCCAGGGCCGACACCGGCAGTGCGGCCACGGCCTCGGCCTCGCGGCGTACGGCGCTGCGGGCGTGCGCCGGGCTGCGCGCGCCGTAGCTCCTACCCAGCGGACGGCTGGCGCGGCGCGAGCCACGCGAGCACGACGCGACCCGCACGCGCGAGCTGCTCGGGCTGCACGACGGCCGGGACGTCGGCCGCCGAGTGATAGGCGGCGTACGACGTCGACCCGAGCCGTGCCGCGGGCAGGCCGGCTCGGACGAACGACCAGTGGTCGCTGCTGCGCTGCTCGGCCACTGCGACCGCCCGTACGCCCGCGGAGCGGGCGGCGGCCAGAAGCGAGCGTTGCACGGGGTCGGACGACGTCGCGGAGCCGACCGGCACCGTGGCGCCGACTCCCACGCGGTCGAGCGACACCATGGCGCGCACGGCGGCGCGCTCGCGACGTCCCAGCTCGGCGGCGTAGTGGCGCGAGCCGTAGTGGTGGTCGTCGTCTCCCGGCCCGCGGGGCTCCTCCGCGCCGAAGGCCACCAGCACGACAGGCAGACGGGTCCGACGCTGCGCGACCGCCTCGGCGACCGCCAGCAGGACGCCGACCCCGGACGCGTTGTCCTCGGCACCGGGAGCCTGCGGGACGGTGTCGAGGTGCGCACCGACGACGAGGTGCGGGCGGGCAGGGTCGAACCCGACCGGCGTCGCCACCACGTTGACCGATCGGCCGGCCGGGACAGGGACGCCCCACGACTCCCCCGCCGGCACGTCGAACCGCTGGCGCGCCACGTCGTACCCCATCCCCTCGAGCTCGCCCTGCACCCAGCGTGCGGCGCGGGCGTACGCACGGCCGGTCGCCTCGCGGGGACCGATCACCCCGGCGAGGTGGCGTACGACCCGCACGGCCGTGGCGCGTTCGAAGTCCGCCGGGGTGACCATGCCCTGCTCAGGAGCCCGCTCCTCGGTGGTCCCCTCAGCGGTGTCCTCGGTCGGCGTCGCTGTCGCGGAGGACTGCGGGGACGGGGTCGACCCGGCGGGCCCGCCGTCGATGGGCGTGCCGCCGGTCGAGCACCCCGAAATGAGGAGCAGCGCCGCCGTGAGGGCGACGCTGCTCGCGAGACGGTGCATGTCCGCTCGCACCTGGATCCGGGTCCGGGTCAGTCCAGGTAGTCGCGCAGGACCTGGGACCGGCTCGGGTGCCGCAGCTTCGACATCGTCTTGGACTCGATCTGGCGGATCCGCTCGCGGGTCACGCCGTAGACCTTGCCGATCTCGTCGAGCGTCTTCGGCTGGCCGTCGGTGAGGCCGAAGCGCATCGAGACCACGCCGGCCTCGCGCTCGGACAAGGTGTCGAGCACCGCGTGCAGCTGCTCCTGGAGGAGGGTGAACGACACGGCGTCGGCCGGCACGATCGCCTCGGAGTCCTCGATGAGGTCACCGAACTCGGAGTCGCCGTCCTCGCCGAGGGGGGTGTGCAGCGAGATGGGCTCGCGGCCGTACTTCTGGACCTCGATGACCTTCTCGGGGGTCATGTCGAGCTCCTTGGCCAGCTCCTCCGGCGTGGGCTCGCGGCCCAGGTCCTGGAGCATCTGGCGCTGCACGCGGGCGAGCTTGTTGATGACCTCGACCATGTGCACCGGGATGCGGATGGTGCGGGCCTGGTCGGCCATCGCGCGGGTGATCGCCTGGCGGATCCACCAGGTGGCGTAGGTCGAGAACTTGTAGCCCTTGGTGTAGTCGAACTTCTCGACCGCACGGATCAGGCCGAGGTTGCCCTCCTGGATGAGGTCGAGGAAGAGCATGCCGCGACCCGTGTAGCGCTTGGCCAGCGAGACGACGAGTCGCAGGTTGGCCTCGAGGAGGTGGTTCTTGGCGCGGCGTCCGTCCTCAGCGATCCACTCGTACTCCTCGAGCATCTTGGGGCTGATCCGCCCGCCCTTGGCGAGCTTCTCCTCGGAGAACAGGCCGGCCTCGATGCGCTTGGCGAGCTCGACCTCCATCTCCGCGTTGAGGAGGGGGACCTTGCCGATCTGCTTGAGGTAGTCCTTGACCGGGTCTGCGGTGGCGCCCGCCACCATGACCTGCTGCTCGGGCTCGTCGGTCTCGTCAGCCGCGGAGACGGTGAAGGCCTGCTTCTCGTCCTCCTTGATCGTCGGGTCCTTGGCCACGTCCTTCTCGAACTCGGCGTCGGGGATGTCGGGCAGGACCTTCTTGCCGTCCGGGCCGATCACCGGCGCCTCGACGGCTCCGAGGTCGACGACCTCGTCGGTGGCGGCGGTCTTAGTGGCGGTCTTCTTCGCCGCCGTCTTCTTCGCAGGGGCGGCGGCCTTCTTCGCGGCGGGCGCCTCGGCCGCCGCAGCCTTCTTGGCCGGCGCCTTCTTGGCGGCCGAGGAGGTCGCAGCCCGCTTGCTGGTCGCCGCGACCGCGCGCAGGCTGGTGGCATCGATCTGGACCGAGATGCCGAGACCGCTGAGGTGCACCAGGAGTGCCTTCAGGTGCCGGGGCTCGACGCCGGCCTCGTCACTGGCGCGCCGTACGTCCTCGGGGGAGACGGTGCCAGTGGGGGTCGCGGCGGCGACCAGGGTGGCGATGGAGGGGTGCGCGAGCACCTCTGCGGGGAGCAACTTGCGTGCGTGTGAAGACACGAACACCTCTCGTCCAGCAACTTCGGGGCGCGGCGAGGCCCGGTGACGTCAAGAGCCGCGTCGTCATTCTGCCACGACTGACCTGATGTCCGGCACCGGGCCGCTCGCGCGGCGCGTACGCCGCCAGGTCGGTGGCTCAGCGGGCGGTCTTCGCCGCGGCCGACCCGGCCTTCTTGGCCTTCTTGAAGTCGCGCACCTTCTGCAGCGACTCGGCGTCCACGACGTCGGCGACCGACCGGTGGCCGTCCAGGGCGTAGTCGCCCACGACGGCCTCCCACCCGTCGGGGCGGACACCGGCCTGCTTGGCCAGCAGGGCGACGAAGATCTGGGCCTTCTGCTTGCCGAAGCCCGGCAGGGCCATCACCCGCTTGAGGAGGTCCTTTCCGTCGGCTGCCTCCGTCCAGATCCGCGAGGCGTCCCCGCCGTAGGACTCCTCGACGATCCGCGCGAGCTCCTGCAGGCGGGCGGCCATCGAGCCCGGGAAGCGGTGGATCGCCGGCGGCGTCGACGCCATGGCCGCGAACTGCTCGGGGTCTGCGGCTGCGATGGCGTCGGGCTCGACCGAGCCGAACCGGTCGAGCACCTTGGCCGGGCCACGGAACGCATGCTCCATCGGGTACTGCTGGTCGAGCATCATGCCGACCAGCAGCGCGAACGCGGAGTCGTCGAGAACCTTGTCGGCGGCGGGGTCGCCGGTGATCTGGAAGCCCATGAGGACATCCTGCCCGACGTACGGCTCCGCGGCGCGGGCGAAGCGGGCCCACGGCCTCCTGCACGGCCTGCCAGTCGGCCTGCTACTGGGCCTTGACCGCCAGGACCGGGCAGGGCGCGTCGAGCAGCACGCGCTGGGCGTTGCTGCCGAGGATCAGCTTGCCGACGGGCGAGCGGCGGCGCAGGCCGATGACGAGCAGCTCCGCGCTGTTGGCCTCGGCGATGCTGATCAGGTCCTCTGCGGGCTCGAACCCACGCACGAGCTGGCGGATGTCGTGCTCGACACCGGCCTCCTCGAGCCTGGCCCTGATGGCGCCGAGGTCGTCCTCCGCGGCCTTGGCCGCCGAGCCGTCGAACTCCTGGCCTCCCCGGTGGGAGTTCACCACGACGAGCTTGCTGCCGCGCAGCTTGGCCTCGTTGATGCCAGCAGCAAGAGCGGCTTCGCCCTCCGGCTTGGGGACGTATCCGACGACGACAGTGCCCATGGTGTCTCCTCTCGGGGCCGCGGCAGCACGCCGTCGGCCTGTTGGCACCGTAACGGAAAACACTCGACCGTGGGCAGCCTGTGGAGGGGCGCGTCGCGCGCGTCGGGCTGCGGCACGCTGGACACGTGGCTCCCCAGCTCGCCGGCCCCTACGCGCTCCAGGCCCCCATCGACCGCTACACGCACGCCGTGCTGCGGGCAGCAACGCTCGAGCTCGTCGAGACCGAGCGGCGCCGCCGCTTCCCGCCCACTGTGCACGCCGGCGTGCCGGGGCGATGCGTCCGCCACGCGGACGACCCGCCCGTCGCCGACGCCGGCCTGCGCGCCGACGTGGCGCTGGCGATGCTGCTCAGGTCGGCCTCGCTCACCCCGCGCCCGGTGCTCTGGCTGACCCGACCGGGCCAGCTCAGCCCGCACGACGACGACCTGCGCTGGCTCGGCCCGACCGCCTGGGCGAGCCAGGCGCTCGGCGCGCACGTCGGCCTGGTCGTGGTGACCCGCCGGGGCTGGTTCGACCCCGTCAGCGGCGTACGCCGGGAGTGGCGCCGCCTGCGCGCAAAGCCCGGCGCGGTCCCCCCGACGCCGCCCTGACCTCGGCGCCAGCGGTGCCCCACCCACATTCCGAGCCGGCCGAATGTGGCTCCGGCACCGCCCACGCGGGGAGACACGCGCCAGCGGTGCCCCACCCACATTCCGAGCCGGCCGAATGTGGCTCCGGCACCGCCCGATCGGTGAGCGAGACAGGTTCTGCAGGTTCAGTACCTGCGTCACACACCGCTCGAGCACGCGACCAGCGAGCGAGCCGGGTCAGTCCCAGGCGTGGACCGGCTCGTTGCTGTGCATGCGGTCGCGATAGTCGAGCAGCGTCGCGCGCAGCGCGTCGTAGCGGTCCTCTCCCCCGCGCTCGCGCACCCGGTCGACGAACCACCCGGCGCCACTAGCCTCGGCCTGGCACCGATGCTCGATGATCCCGAGGTAGCGGTCGCGCTGCTCGCCCGGCACGCCCCACGACTCGAGGCCCGCGTGTGCCATCGGCAGCAGCCTGCGCAGCACGAGCTCGGTGGCACGGACCTGCCCGATGCCGGGCCAGTAGACCTGGGCGTCGACACCTGTCTGGGCCGCGACGTGGAAGTTCTCCTCGGCTGCCGAGAACGACATCTGCGACCAGAGCGGGCGCTCGCTCTCGACGAGGTAGCGGATCAGTCCGAACCACAGCGCCGCGTTGGCGATCGTGTCGGCCACGGTCGGCCCGGCGGCCAGCAGGCGGTTCTCGACCCGCAGGTGCGGCATGCCCTGGGAGATGTCGTACACCGGTCGGTTCCAGCGGTAGATCGTGCCGTTGTGCAGCTTGAGCTCGTGGAGGGCGGGAGTGCCGCCGGCCTCGAGGACCTCGAGGGGGTCCTCCTCGTCGGTCACGGGCAGCAGCGCCGGGAAGTAGCGGACGTTCTCCTCGAACAGGTCGAACACCGAGGTGATCCAGCGCTCGCCGAACCACACGCGCGGACGGACGCCCTGCGCCTTCAGCTCCTCGCTGCGGGTGTCGGTGGCCTGCTCGAACAGCGGGATCCGCGTCTCGCGCCACAGCTCCTTGCCGAGGAGGTAGGGCGAGTTGGCCGACACCGCGAGCTGCACGCCGGCGATCGACTGGGCCGCGTTCCAGTAGGCGGCGAACTGGTCGGGCGAGGTCTGGACGTGGAACTGGGTGCTGGTGCACGCGGCCTCGGGGACGATCGAGTCGGCCGTCGTGGTGAGCCGCTCCTTGCCGGAGATGCTGATCGTGATGTCCTCGCCGCGGGCGTTGAGGATCTGCTCGGACAGCAGCGCGTAGCGGGGGTTGGAGCTCAGCGAGTCGCGGGTCATGTGCCCCTCGGCGAGCGTCGGCAGGATGCCGATCATCACCTGGTGGGCCCCCACCCGGGAGCCCTTCTCCTCGGCGTCGTTGAGCGAGCGGCGCAGGCTCTCCTCGAAGGTGGCCAGCCCGCCCTCGCGCAGCTTGGCGGGCGCCAGGTTGATCTCGATGTTGAACTGGCCGAGCTCGGTCTGGAAGTCGGGGTCGGCGATGGCCTCGAGGACCTCGGCGTTCTTCAGGGCCGGGTCGCCGGCGTCGTCGATGAGGTTGAGCTCCATCTCGAGGCCGGTCATCGGGTCGTCCGTGTCGAACGCGGCCTCCCGCAGCATCCGGGCGAACACGTCGAGGTTGCGACGCACCTTCTCGCGGTGGCGCGTCCGGTCGGCCCGACTGAACTCCTGCTGCGCGACCTCTTCTCCCATGTCGGCACCCTAGCCACGCCCGGACCTCGCGGGAACCGCCCGCCGGGCTGGTCTCACGCAGCGGGGTCCCCGCTGGTCGCCAGCTCGGGCCGCAGGACCTCCCAGTGGTCCGGGGAGGTCGCCGACTCCAGCAGCTGGGCCACGAGGCCGCCGAGGGAATGGGCGGGCTCGACGTCCCGACAGCGGTCGACGGCGCACCACGCCAGCGCCCCGTCCCCCAGGAGCCACGCCGCGAAGGCCAGGACGGCCGCCGGCCCGGCGACGTGCCGGTCCGGCAGTCGTCGTACGGCGTCGCTCCACAGGTCCACGGCCCGGCGCGCCTCGCCCCGGACGAGCCCCACCCACGCCTCGTCGCGGCGCGCGCCGGACGGGAGGGTGTGGGCGACTGCGGCCAGCTCGTCGACCGAGAAGGTGGTGCCACTGCCCAGATGGCGCCGCACGAGGCTCCCGAGCGCGCCGCCGGGCAAGGCGCTCGCCTCCGCGAGCGCGGCCTCGGTCGTGCGGATCGACGCGACGTCGGGGGCCAGCGTGGCTCGTAGTGCCTCACGGCTGGTGTGCGTGACGCGGCCGTCGAAGACGCCCTGTGCGGTGAACGGGTGCTCGGCGCGGGTGAACGGCACGCCTCGGTAGGCGGCCAGGGGCGCGCCGGGCAGCACGGCGTACCAGTGGTCGTCGTGCACCCGCATGACCTCCCGGACCGAGATGCCCGCCGCGGTGAGCTCCTCGTGGAGGGCCCAGGCAGCCTCGTCGGCGACCGTGGTGTCGTCGTCGTAGATCACCACGACCACGTCGCGGACGCCGTTGCGCCGGGCGGGACGCAGCAGCGCCTCCACCACGTCGTCGACGTCGTCGGGGTCCTGGGGCAGGTCGACGCGTGCGCTCATGCCGCCCGGCGAGCCGACGCTGATGAGGACGACGGACCGCTCGGGGACGAAGCCGAGGGCGAGCGGCACGAAGGCGGCGATGTCGTCCGGGGTGCGGGCGCGGAGCCTGGTGACAGGCGAGGGTGAGGTCGGGGCGTGGTCGTGGTGGTGGTCGTGGGATTCCATGTCGAGGACGTTTCCCGCGGGCACCGACGACCCAAGCCCAGCCGCGCGACAGCCTGTGGACAAGGCTCCTCGACGTCGGCCTGTGGACGGTTCGTGGCCCACGAACCCCCCGCTTGCGCCGGCGTACGGACGCCGATGGGCGAGGATGGAGCAGTGACGCAGCCCTCTGGATCCCGGGTCCCCGGCTGATGCGCAGCACCGCGTCGGTCCTGCACCTGGACCTGGACGCCTTCTTCGCCGCCGTCGAGCAGCGCGACAAGCCGTCGCTGCGGGGCAAGCCGGTGATCGTCGGCGGCACGGGCGGTCGCGGAGTGGTGTCCACCGCGTCGTACGAGGCGCGCCGCTACGGCGTCGGGTCGGCGATGTCGGGGCGCGAGGCGCGGGCACGCTGCCCCCACGCCGCCTTCCTCAGCGGGCGGTTCCACGCCTACCGTGCGACGAGCAAGCTCGTCATGGAGGTCCTGCGCGACCTGTCCCCGCTGGTGGAGCCGCTGTCGCTGGACGAGGCGTTCGTCGACCTCGCCGCCGCGGACCTCCCCGACCTCGAGGTCGCGACCGTCACCGAGGTGGGCGAGCGGTTGCGCGCCCGGGTGCACGAGGTGACCGGCGGTCTCACCGCGACGGTGGGCATCGCGTCCTCGAAGTTCCTCGCCAAGGTGGCCAGCGAGCTGGACAAGCCCGACGGGATGACGGTGGTCCCGCCCGGGACCGAGCTCGACCTGCTCCGTCCGATGAACGTCCACGTGATCCCCGGCGTCGGGCCCGCGACCGCCGAGCGGCTGCGCCGAGCGGGCATCCACACCATCGCCGAGCTCGAGCTCGTCACCGAGGACGAGCTCGTGCGCCTCCTCGGCCAGGCCCACGGGCACGGCCTGTGGCAGCTCGCGCGCGCCCAGGACTCCCGTCCCGTGGTGGCCGAGCGCGAGGCCAAGTCGGTGAGCGTGGAGGGCACGTACGACTCCGACCTCACCGACCGCCGCTTGATGGAGGGCCTGCTGACCCGGCAGGCCCGGGAGGTCGGGACCCGGCTGCGCAAGAACGGTCTCTCCGGCCGCACCGTCACCATCAAGGTGCGGCTGCACGACTTCACCACCCTCAGCCGGTCGAGCACGCTGTCCAGCCCGACCGACGAGGGCGGCACGATCGGGCGGATCGCCCGCTCCCTGCTCGCCGACCTCGACACCACGGGCGGGGTGCGGCTCCTCGGGGTCGGCGTGTCCGGCCTGGCCGACTGGGTGCAGGAGGACCTCTTCGGCGAGACCGCGGCCGAGGAGGAGGTGGAGGTGGTGCTGCCCGAGCCGCCGCGCCGCACGTGGCCGCCGGGTGCCGACGTGGTCCACGACGAGCTGGGACCCGGGTGGGTCTGGGGCTCGGGCGCGGGCGTCGTGACCGTACGCTTCGAGACCGCCGACACGCCGCCGGGACCGGTGCGCAGCTTCCGCGTCGACGATCCCGCCCTCCGGCGCTTCGAGCCGCCGCCGGAGGACTGACGGGACCGACGCCGGCAGCGTTCGTCACCCACAGCTCGCACGCGGCGGGTTGCGGCGCCGGCCGCTGGTTTGGCAGCCTCGGGGGCGCACGCGGATGAGGGGCTCCTGGTGGTATGAGCACCAGGAGCCCCTCGCTGCGGTCGGGGATGGTGACGTCCGACCCATCGCACCGGCGCCCGAACCCCCGCCGACCCCGTCACCGGGCCTGCGCGGCGACCATGTCGCCGGGTGGGGCTCTTCCTCCGATTCGATCCCCGACCCCGCCGGAGCGGTGTCGGTAGGGAGAGTTCTATGCCCCCCGACCGACGCGCGCAAGGCCCCGACCGGACATTCCTCGGGTCCCACAGGTTTCCTCACAGAAGTCGGCCCGTGCTCCACAGGCCCGCGCCTGCCCTCCACATGTTCCGCACGAGCCTGTGGGCGGGGATCACGGCCCGTACGGGTATGTGCACAGCCAGACCGGGGAACCCCTGAGAAGTCCCTGAGAGTTGGCCGTTCGTGCAACTCCCGGGGGAACTGGCTCGTCAAGGCAGGTGAAGGGCACCAATCCGACCGGGAATCCCGCAGCGGACACAGGCGTTGGAAGAGATGTGCGACACGGGGTGGTCGCACGAGAGCAGGAGGACGAGATGAGCACTGCACAGGCCAAGCGCACCACCAGCACCACTCGTGAGATCGAGGGCCGCGACAGCGTGGGCCTCTACCTCGACGAGATCGCTCGCACCCCGCTCCTCGACGCCGAGACCGAGGTCGAGCTGTCAAAGACCATCGAGGCGGGCCTGCTGGCCCAGCACCTCCTCGACACCGGCCGGGTCGGCCGGCGCAAGGGCGGCGCCCCGATGAGCGCCAACGAGGCCGAGCTCGAGTGGCTCGCCGAGCAGGGTCGGCTCGCCGTCGACCGCTTCATCGAGGCCAACCTGCGCCTCGTGGTCTCGATCGCCCGCAAGTACGGCCGCTCGCAGATGCCGATGCTCGACCTGATCCAGGAGGGCAACACCGGCCTGATCCGCGCGGTCGAGAAGTTCGACTACACCAAGGGCTACAAGTTCTCGACCTACGCAACCTGGTGGGTCCGCCAGGCCATCACCCGCGGCATCGCGCAGCAGGCCCGCGTCGTACGCCTCCCCGTGCACGTCGTGGAGGAGCTCAACCAGGTCGGCAGCGCGCGGCGCACGCTCGAGCGCCAGCTCGGGCGCGACCCCGAGCCCGAAGAGATCGCCACCGAGCTCGGCATGGAGCTCGACCGGGTCCTCGACCTGATGAGCTGGGGCCGCGACCACGTGTCCCTGGACACCCCGGTCGACGAGGACGGCGACACGTCGCTGGGCGACCTGATGGCCCAGGAGACCGCACCGGGCCCGGACCTCAACTACCTCGACGCCGAGGCCCGTCAGCGCCTCGACGACCTGGTCGGGATCCTCGACGAGCGCTCGGCCGACATCGTCCGCGCCCGCTACGGCCTGGCCGACGGTCGCCAGCACAAGCTCGCCGACATCGGTGCCCGCCACGGCATCTCCGCCGAGCGGGTGCGCCAGCTGGAGCGGGAGGCGCTGCAGAAGCTCCGCCGCGCCGGCGACCCCGACCTCGCTGCCTGATCAGTACGCCGCGGACTCCAGGTCCGCGCTCGCGGCCCGTGCCCTGTCGACCACGTCGGCGGGCACGGGCCGCTGTGCTGCGATCCGGGCCTGCCACATCTGGAGCGCCACCACGCGGGCGGCCGCCTCCTCGACCCGGGCCCGCGAGACGAGCCCAGAGTCGATCGCGTCGACCACGATCTGGTGCGTGGTCGCGTTGTCCACCGGCATCAGGAGCAGGTCCGCACCCGCCTGGAGAGCCTGCAGCGCCGGCGTCGGGCGCCCGCCGACCGCGCCCATCCCGAGCGAGTCGGTGATCGCCACGCCCTCGAACCCCAGGTCGTCGCGCAGCAGGTCGTAGACCTCCGGCGCCATGCTCGCCGGGACGCCCGGCGCGATGTCGGTGAGGTCGAGGTGGCTCAGCATGACCGCCGGTGCCTGCTGGCGGATGGCGGCCTCGAAGGGAGGCAGGTCGTGCGCCATCAGCTCCTCGACGGTCGCGTCGAGCACCGGCAGGGTGTCGTGGCTGTCGCTCGTCGCACCGCCGTGGCCGGGGAAGTGCTTGACCGTCGAGACGACACCCGCGTCGTCGTAGCCCTTGACGGCCGCGCCGACCGCTTGGGCGGCGAGCGCGGGGTCCATCGACGGTGAGCGCGCGCCGATCGTCGGGTCGGCGGCGCCGATGGTCACGTCGGCGACCGGCGCGAACACCCAGGTGAACCCCAGCCCGCGCAGCTCGAGCCCCGTCGTCAGGGCTGCGGCGCGGGTGACCCGGCGACCGAGCCTGGGGTCGGCGGCGATGGCCAGTCCGGCGGACGCGAAGTGGGGGAACTCGGTGGCGATGCCGCGCAGGTGCGAGACGTAGCCGCCCTCCTGGTCGACGCCGATGACCGGGGGGAAGTCGCGCCCGTCCTCGCGCGCGGCGCGGGAGACGGCGGCGGTCATGTCGAGCACCTGCTGCTGGTCGACGACGTTGGCACCGGTGACCGAGACACCGGCCAGGTGCAGCTCGCGCACCATCCGCGCCGGCTCGTCGGGGTCGGTGCCGTGGAACCGGCCGACGATGACGCCGCCGGCGAGCTGCTCGGGGGTCCACGTGGCGACGAGCTCACGCGCCTCCTCGACCTCTCCCACGGTCGGGCCCCACGAGGTCGGCGTGTCCGGGCCCTCGGTCTCCTCGGCCTCGGGCGCCGCAGGCTCGCCGGACCCGGTGGAGGCGGAGGACGTGGGCGTGGACGTGCCCGGAACCGCGTCGTCTGGCGTCGAGCCGAGGCCGGCGCAGCCGCTGACGAGCAGGACACCCGTCGCGATCACGGCCAGTCGGGGTCGGATCGGGAGCACGCGTGGAGGTTACCGGCCGCACCCCCACGATCCGGAAACGTCAGGCACGGCCGGCCAGCTCGGCGTACGCCTCCTCGACGTGTCGGCGCAGGTCGTCGAGGGACCCGGTGTTGTCGATCACGTGGGTCGCGATGGCCAGCCGGTCCTCGCGGGTGGCCTGGGCGGCGATCCGCGACTCGGCCTCCTCACGGGTCCACCCGCGGTCGCGGACCATCCGCGTCACCTGCACGTCGGTGGGGGCGTCGACCACGATCACGGCGTCGAACTGCCCGCCCCGGCCCACCTCCGCGAGCAGCGGGACGTCGTGGACGATCACGGAGCCGGGCGGCGCGGCAGCCTCGAGCTCGGCGCTGCGCTGGTGCACCAGCGGGTGGACGATCGCCTCGAGCCGCTTGCGCGCCGACGGGTCCGAGAAGACCAACGCGCCCATCGCCGGCCGGTCGAGGTCGCCCTCCTCGGTCAGGACGCCGGGCCCGAACTCGGCGACCACGGCGTCGAGGCCGGGGGTGCCGCGGGTCACCACCTCACGAGCGATCAGGTCGGCGTCGATGACGACGGCCCCGAGCTCGGCGAGGATCGCCGAGACGGTGCTCTTCCCCGAGGCGATGCCCCCGGTCAGCCCGACGCGAATGCTCACTGGACCTCCCCCACCGCGTTGCCCAGGACGGTGCCCAGGATGTCGTGGAGCGTACGACGCTGCGCCGGCGTGAGCACGTCGAGCACGCCCTCGGACGCTTGTCGGCGCACGTCCTCGATCACGTCGACCAGGTCCCGCCCGCTCCCAGCCGCAGCCGGACGACCATCACGATCGCGCACCGGCTCTCGACGGTCCGCGACGCCGACCAGATCGCCGTGCTGCACCGCGGCCGCGTCGTGGAGCTCGGCACCCACGAGGAGCTGCTCCTCCACGGCGGGCGGGACGCCGACCTGGCGCGCGGTGGCCTCGGCGCGGAGCGGGCGGCCGCCTGAGCACCGACCGGGCGGGTCAGGCGGCAGCCTTCTCGGCGGCCGCCAGCAGCACGCACGTCGCCACGGCCTCCATGGCCGCGGTGACCTCCGCGAGCGGCGGCATCGTGGGCGCCAGCCGGATGTTGGTGTCGTCCGGGTCCTGCTTGTAGGGGAACGACGACCCGGCGGGCGTCAGCGCGATGCCGGCCTCCTTCGCGAGCGCGACCACGCGGCTCGCGGTGCCGGGCACGACGTCGAGGTTGACGAAGTAGCCACCGCTCGGGGTGTTCCAGGTCGCCACGCCGCGGCCGCCGAGGCGCTCGGTCAGCACCCGGTCCACCTCGGCGAACTTCGGCGCGATGATCTCGCGGTGCCGGACCATGTGGTCGCGCACCCCCTGCGGGGAGCCGAAGAACTCGGCGTGGCGCAGGTGGTTGACCTTGTCCGGACCGATCGACCCGTTGCCGAGGTGCCCGAGGTACCAGCCGACGTTGCCCGTCGAGGCCGCGAGGAACGCCACGCCCGCCCCGGCATAGGTGATCTTGGAGGTCGAGGCGAACATGATCGGCCGGTCCGGGTGGCCGGCGGCGGACGCGAGGGTGAGGATGTCGGCGCTCTTGGCCTCCTCCTCGGTGAGGTGGTGAAGTGCGTAGGCGTTGTCCCAGAAGATCTTGAAGTCGGGAGCCGCCGTCGGCATCGCGGCCAGCCTGGCGGCCACGTCCTGGCTGCAGATCGCGCCGGTCGGGTTGGCGTACGTCGGGACGATCCACATGCCCTTGATGCTCGGGTCGTCCGCGACGAGCGCCGCGACGGCGTCGACGTCGGGGCCGTCCGCGCCCATCGCGACGGTCACCATCTCGATGCCGAGGCTCTCGAGCAGGGTGAAGTGCCGGTCGTAGCCCGGCACCGGGCACACGAAGCGGACCTTGTCCTCCTTGCTCCACGGACGCTCGGAGTCGACCGCGCCGAAGAGCATCATCCAGACCAGGCAGTCGCGCATCATCGACAGGCTGGAGTTGCCGCCCGCCACCACCTGGTCCGGCTCGACCCACAGCAGCTCGGCGAACATCTCCCGCAGCTCGCGCAGGCCCTCGAGCCCGCCGTAGTTGCGCACGTCGACCCCGCTGGCGTCCTTGGTGGACGTCGGGAGCCGCAACAGGTCGTCGGCGAGGTCGAGCTGCTGGGCCGACGGCTTGCCGCGTGTGAGGTCGAGCTTGAGCCCCTGCGCCTTGAGCTGCTCGTAGGCCGTGCGCTGCTCCTCGAGCAGGGCGGCGAGGTCGTCGGCGGACAGGTCGGCCAGCGCAGTCGCGTTCACGACCCCCAGCCTAGAGGTCGCCCCTCGCAGCGCTCGTGGCCGTTCCGCCCGTGGAACGACGACCAGCCCGCGCTCCGCGCCAGTGCGACCGAGGGGCGCACCCTCGACACCGACCTCGGCTCGTTCAACACCTGCGTGCTCTCGTCCGGTCCCTTCGGCCTGTTCCACCTCAGCTACTCGACCTGCTCCGACGCAAGCGCGAGGAGGTGCCGAACGTCGCCGACGAGGCGTACCTCGTCACCGGCTTCAACGAGAACGCCCTGTACGCCCTCGGGGACGGCGTGTCCTACGAGATGGGGGTGTCCGGACTCGCCGGGCGCAAGGGTGCGCGCCGGCGCCACGCTCATCCTGACCGACTCCCTGTTCGAGCGGGAGGCGCTCCGTCCCGAGCGGATGGACCGCATGACGATGCTCGACTCGCCTCGCGGCGTGTCCTCGGGGGTCAGGCCGGAGGGTGGGCAGTGGGCCTACCACTCCGCACTGCCCGCCCGCGTGGAGACGGTGGTGGTGCGCACCGGGCGGCGGTCGTGGGGCCCCCGGCCCACCGCCGAGGTCGAGCGGGCGGCCTTCCTGGCGTCGTCGACGCCTACCGGGCCCTTGCCTCCGAGCAGCTCGGCGTGGAGTACTGACCTCGCTCAGGCAGGCAGGCCCGCCGGCGCACGGAAGGTACGCCGGTACTCCTGGGGGCTGACCCCGCGGGTACGACCGAAGTGGTGGCGGAGCGTGGCGGCGTTGCCGAAGCCCACCTCGGCGGCGACCCAGTCGACCGAGTGGTCGGTCTGCTCGAGCAGCTCCTGGGCGGCGCGCACCCGCTCGCCGAGGATCCAGCTGTACGGCGTGGTGCCCGTCTCCTCCTTGAACCGCCGGGCGAAGGTGCGGGCCGACATGTGCACCTGCCTGGCCAGTGTCTCGACGTCGAGGTCCTCGGCGAGGTTCGCAGCGATCCACGCCAGCAGCGGCGCCAGTGCCTCGGACTCGCACACCGGGACCGGGCGGGCGATGAACTGGGCCTGCCCGCCGTCCCGGTGCGGCGGCACGACCATGCGCCGCGCCGTCGTCGCGGCCACCTTGGCACCGAACTGCTGGCGCATCACGTGGAGCGCGGCGTCGAGCGCCGCCGCCGACCCCGCGCCCGTCACGATGGAGCCGTCCTGCACGTAGAGCACGTCGGGGTCCACCTCGGCCTCGGGGTAGCGCGCGGCGAGCTCGGCGGCGTACCTCCAGTGGGTGGTGCACCGGCGACCGTCCAGGAGGCCGGCCTCCCCGAGCATGAAGGTCGCCGAGCAGTGGGCGAACAGCATCGCCCCGCGGTCGTGCGCGGACCGCAGGAGCTCGGAGACCTCGGGCGGCGACTCGAGGTGGTTGCTCTTGGGCGCGAGGCAGACCAGGTCGGCATCCGCCGCCGCCTCGAGGCCGTGCTCCACGACGAGGTCGAAGCCCGCGCGCGTGCGCAACCGGCCCGGCGTCGGGGTGACGACCGTGAAGTCGAAGACCGGGTTGTCGTCCTCGGGGTGGTAGGGCTCGGCCCACACCTCGCACAGCGCGCCAAGGCCGAACGGCTCGGGCCGTTCCTGGACGACGACAGCGACCTTCTTGATGGATCCCGACATGGGACCAGCCTGCACGACGAGTGGCAGTAAATCAACCATAGTTGTCATTCCTGCCACTCGTGGCAGGAATGAGATGAGCGGAGAATTACTGCCATGAACACCATCATCCTCATCCTGGCCCTGACCACCGCCGTCGTGCTGCTCGTCGACTATGCCCGCCGCGACGACTTCGCCGGCCCCTCGTCCACCACCCACCCGATCGACGACCTCGGCCCGGTCGACGAGCGGCACCACCGGGTCCCGCGCGGCTGAGACCCGGGCCCCGACCGGCACAATGCCGGTCATGTTCGGCACGCAGGAACGGCCCAGCGAGGGATCGCGCGTCGCGCTGCTCGTCCCCGGCTCAGAGGCGTACGTCGACCTGGTGATCGCACTCCTCGCGGACGGCGTCTTCCCGGTCCCGCTCGATCCAGCGCTCACCCGCGCCGAGCGCGACCGCATCCTCGCTCCGATCGAGCCCGACCTCGTCGTGACGACCCAGGAGCAGGTGGACGCCCTGCTCGCGGCCCGGCCGGGACGGTCGCGGTCCCTGCCGCGCGGGCGGCCGATCCACTGCACCAGCGGCACCACGGGGACACCGAAGGGCGTCTGGTCCGGCCTGCTCCCGGCGTCCGACGCGGCGGGGCTGGTTGCCGAGGAGCGCGACCTGTGGGGGTTCTGCGCGGACGACGCGAACCTGGTCCTCAGCCCGCTGCACCACTCGGCGCCCCTGCGCTTCGCCATGGGGACGCTCCTGGCCGGCGGCCGGATCGTCGTCCCCGGGAAGTTCGACCCGGAGGTGGTCACCCGGGCGATCACCGAGGAGCGGCCGACCACGATGTTCTGCGTGCCGACGCACCTGCAGCGGCTCTTCGCGCACTGGGAGGCCGTCGGCGTCCCCGACCTCTCGTCGTTCCGTCTCGTCGCGCACGCGGGTGCCCCGTGCCCGGTCTCCGTGAAGCAGCGACTGGTCGAGCTGTTCCCGGCCGGCTCGACCTGGGAGTTCTACGGCTCGACCGAGGGCCAGTTCACGGCCTGCCGTTCCGAGGAGTGGCAGGCGCGCCCCGGCACCGTCGGTCGGGCGCGACCCGGTCGGACCCTGACCACCGACGACGACGGCCGGATCTGGTGCGCGGTCCCGCGCCACGCGCGCTTCACCTACCTCGGGGCTCCGGAGCAGACGGCGGCAGCCTGGCGCGACACAGCAGCGGGGCCCGCCTTCACCGTCGGGGACGTCGGCAGGATCGACGACGACGGCTACGTCCACCTCGACGGCCGGCGTACGGACCTCATCATCTCCGGCGGCGTCAACGTCTACCCGCTGGAGGTCGAGACCGCGTTGCGCGAGGTGCGCGGCGTCGACGACGTCGCCGTGTACGGCGTCCCGGACCCGCAGTGGGGGCAGCGCGTGTGCGCGGCGGTCGTCGGCGACGTGGCCGTCGAGACCATCACCGGCCACGCCCGGCGGGTGCTCGCGCCTGCCAAGCGGCCCAAGGAGTACGCGCTCGTCCCCGCCCTCCCGATGACCGCCACGGGGAAGGTGCGGCGCGACGCCCTCCCCGGCGTCGTGGCCGAGGCAGGCCGGCTCTCGTCCTGACCTGACGCACGGGGACGACCGTGGTGACCCGGCCGGCCCGCGGGCGACGGCATCACGCCTCCCAGACCCCGCGGACCCCGTCGAGCACGTCGCGCGACTGGCGCAGTCCGGCCTCGGCCGCGACGGCGCGCTTCGACGGGTCGAGCAGGTTGCGACCGAAGGCGGCGAGCGCCTCGGCGTCAGGCGTGACGACCGACCACGCCCGCGGTGCCACCCGCTCCAGCTGGGCGCGGATCGACGCCTTCTTGCTGATCGCGCGCGGGAGCGGCGCCAGCACGACGACGCGGTCGGCCCCGCGGGCGACGTCGACGTTGGCGGTCGACCGCATCCCGCCGTCCATGTAGGTCCGCCCGGCGACCTCCACAGGAGGCCACACCGTCGGGACCGCGCAGCTCGCGGCGACGGCGGCGACGAGGTCGACGCCCGATGCCGGGGTGAACACGGTGAACTCGCCGCTGACGGCGTCGACGGCGGTGATCCGCAGGTCGCGGTCGGGCCAGCCGTGCACCGGCAGGCGGGAGCGGATCACGCCCTCGCGGTCGACCGAGCCGGGCTCGTGCGCGGCCGTGG
This sequence comes from Nocardioides eburneiflavus, assembly GCF_004785795.1. Taxonomy (NCBI): domain Bacteria; kingdom Bacillati; phylum Actinomycetota; class Actinomycetes; order Propionibacteriales; family Nocardioidaceae; genus Nocardioides; species Nocardioides eburneiflavus. The sequence goes on along the minus strand of NZ_SRRO01000001.1, from coordinate 3,730,543 downwards.
CGACCCGTCCCACCCGCGCGAGCTTCGTACGACCGCTGCCGGGCAGGGCGTAGGGAGGCACGAGCTTCAGCGCGGCGATCCGTGACAGCCGGCCGCCGATCTCGGCGTCGGGGGGCTCGAGCTGGGTGGCGTAGAGGTCCGCCAGGGGCAGGCCGTTGGTGACCTGGGCGCCGACCACCGACCCGGCCGACGTGCCCACGACGACGTCGGCGTCCGTCACGTCCACGCCGGCGTCGGCGAGCCCCGCGAGGATGCCGAGCTGCCAGGCGATGCCGGTGATCCCGCCACCGCCGAGGACCAGTGCCGAGGTGCCGCTCATGCGCCAGTTGTAGCGGACGCACCCTGACCTGGCGAGGCACGTACGCCGAACGGCCCGCCCGGGAGTCCCGGGCGGGCCGTTCGTGGTGCTGTGGAGCCAGCGGTCAGTTGGACCCGCCGGTCAGCTTCTCGCGGAGCGCCTGCAGCGCCTCGTCGGAGGCGAGCGAGCCGCCGGTGTCGCCACCGGACTCGCCACCCTCGGCGACGTCGCCGCCGGAGGAGTACGAGGTGGCCTCGCCGGCCTCGGCCTCGGCGACCTTCGCGTCAGCCTGCTGCTTGACGTGCTGCTCCCAGCGCGCGTGCGCCTTGGCGTACTGGTCCTCCCAGACCGCACGCTGCTCGTCGAAGCCCTCGAGCCACTCGCCCGTCTCGGGGTCGAAGCCCTCGGGGTAGACGTAGTTGCCCTGCTCGTCGTAGGTCGCGGTCATGCCGTAGAGCGTGGGGTCGAACTCCTCCACGTCGGCGGCGGCGGCGGTCTCGTTGGCCTGCTTGAGCGACAGCGAGATGCGGCGACGCTCGAGGTCGATGTCGATGATCTTGACCATGACGTCGTCGTTGACCTGGACGACCTGCTCGGGGATCTCGACGTGACGCTCGGCGAGCTCGGAGATGTGCACCAGGCCCTCGATGCCCTCCTCGACACGGACGAACGAGCCGAAGGGCACCAGCTTGGTGACCTTGCCCGGCACGATCTGGCCGATCTGGTGGGTGCGGGCGAAGTGCTGCCACGGGTCCTCCTGCGTCGCCTTCAGCGACAGGGAGACACGCTCGCGGTCCATGTCGACGTCGAGGACCTCGACGGTGACCTCGTCGCCCACGGCGACGACCTCGGACGGGTGGTCGATGTGCTTCCACGACAGCTCGGAGACGTGGACCAGGCCGTCGACGCCACCGAGGTCCACGAAGGCACCGAAGTTGACGATCGAGGACACGACACCCTTGCGGATCTGGCCCTTCTGGAGCTGGGTGAGGAAGCCGTGGCGGACCTCGGACTGGGTCTGCTCGAGCCAGGCGCGGCGCGACAGGACCACGTTGTTGCGGTTCTTGTCGAGCTCGATGATCTTCGCCTCGAGCGTCTGGCCGACGTAGGGCTGCAGGTCGCGGACGCGACGCATCTCCACGAGCGACGCGGGCAGGAAGCCGCGCAGGCCGATGTCGAGGATGAGGCCGCCCTTGACGACCTCGATGACGGTGCCCTCGACGACGCCGTCCTCCTCCTTGACCTGCTCGATGGTGCCCCAGGCACGCTCGTACTGAGCACGCTTCTTGGACAGGATCAGGCGGCCTTCCTTGTCCTCCTTCTGGAGGACCAGGGCCTCGACCTTGTCGCCCACGGAAACGACCTCGTTGGGGTCGACGTCGTGCTTGATCGACAGCTCGCGCGAGGGGATGACGCCCTCGGTCTTGTAGCCGATGTCGAGGAGGACCTCGTCGCGGTCCACCTTGACGATGGTGCCGTCGACGATGTCACCGTCGTTGAAGTACTTGATGGTCGCGTCGATTGCCGCGAGGAAGTCCTCTTCGGACCCGATGTCGTTGACGGCCACCTGGGGCGCGTCGTAGTCCGGAAGAGTGGAGAGCGTGCTCGTCATATGGGAAGTGATTCCTTGGATGGATGGAGTCGTGCGGACGCGCACGATCGTCTGTTTCACTGGCACTCGTCGGTGACGGGTCACTGACGCGAGCTCGGCGAGCACGGGTTCGCTCGGTATGGAAGCCGGGCAGACGACTGGCGCAACTCCTGAGAGTACGCGCCCGCGCGGGCCCACGTCCAACCGGCGCCGCACGCTCAGCGCACGCTCGTCACCACGCTCACTCCACGCTCAACCGGCGAAGGGCCAGGCGTGCACGTCACCCGCGTCCGCGATCGCCCGGAGCAGCTCCTCGGCGCGGTCCGCGACGGGGTTCTCCCCCACCCGGCCGGCGAGGTCCACCAGCGCCCTCAGGTCGGCCGACCGGGCGCCGTCGAGCACCGTCGCGGCCTCGCCGCCGCGCAGCGACACCCACGCGTCGAGGGCTCCGGAGGCGTACGCCGGATGCCGGTCGAACCGCAGCAGGTTGCCCAGGTCGGTCCACGGGTGGCCCGCGTGGGCGTACTCCCAGTCGAGCACCCCGGTGACCTCGAGGGTGGCGGGGTCGACCAGGACGTTCTTGGGGTTGAGGTCGCTGTGGACCAGGCAGGCGCGTCCCACCGTGTCCAGCAGGTCCTGCGCCCGGCGGCACACCTGCGACAGGTTGCGCCGCAACCCCGCGGGCCAGCCGGGCAGGCGGGCGGCGGCCCAGGCGGCCAGGTCGTCGTCGGGGAAGCGTCCCAGGGTGAGGTCGGCGTCGAGGAAGGGTCCGGGCCGCAGCATCGGCATCCCCGCGAGGCCGGCCGCGACCGCCCCGAGCGCCCGCCCGATACGCCGCAACCCGTCCGAGTCCCCGGCGGCGACCAGGCGCTCGACGACGACGTCCCCGCGCTCCCCCGGCAGGAACGAGGTCACCAGCAGACCCGGGGTGCCGGCGTCTGCCATCGGGCGGCGCACCTCGAGCACGTCGGCCACGGGCAGCAGCCCGCGGACCAGCCCGAGGACCGAGCAGTCGATCTCGGGAGCCTGCGCACCGCGCACGTCGTCGGGCGGATGGAGCCGTACGACCACGCGCTCGCCACCGGCGTCACCGAGGAAGGTGCGGCCCGAGTGACCTCCCGCCAATGGCGTCAGGGACGTCGTCGGCTCGCTCACCGCCTCATCGTGGCACGACCGAGCTGGTCTGCACCGGCGAGGGCGACTCATCCCTTTGGGTAAAGTTTGTATCACCTCCTCGTGCATGTCTCGTTGCTTTTGTTAGATCAGCAGTAGCCGTGACGCAGATCGTCCGAAGATCTGCGCACGCCGAGCATCACAGGGGGAACGAACGATGCATGCACGACAGCGCCGGACACGGGGTCGGCTCTCCAGAGCAGCAGCGGTGGCAACCGCCCTCGCCCTGCCCGGGTCTCTCCTGGCCCTGACCCAGGCGCCAGCCGCAGCGGCACCACTTCCCGCGGCCTACTCGGCCGACGCGCACGGCGACATCGTGGACCTGACGGGTGACGTCCTCGGTCTGGACGTGGCCGGTCTCGTGGTCGGGCACAGCCGCAGCTCGGTCACCGGCACGACCACCGACGGCAGCTCGACGGCCGCGTCCGCCAACCTGGACGCGAGCCTGGTGCTCGACGGCGTGACCATCACGGCGGACGGCACCAGCGTCACGGCGCCGCCGAGCGCCGACCCGCCCGCGGAGACCCTCGCCGACGTCCCCGTCGACGCCGTCGCCGACGTCGGGGTCATCACCGGCGACGTCCAGGCTGCCTGGGCGGGCAGCGACGCCTGCGTGCCGGCGGTCGACGGCGAGCGAGTGCTCTCGGACTCCCTCACCACCCTCGCCGGAGTCACGCTCGTCGACGCTCCGGACCCGGTCGGCACCCTCGCCGAGATGACGGACTCGCAGACCCGTACGCGCACCGCCCTCGTCGACGACGCAGACGGCTCCGACGTCGTCTCGACCACCACGACCACCGTGGGCGACATCGACCTGCTCGGCGGCGCCGTCACCGTGGACGTCACGAACCCGGTCGTCCTGGAGGCACGGTCCGACGGCACCACCGGCTCGGCCGGGTTCGTCGACCCACCCACCGTCACGGCGACCGTCGGCGGCACGCCCGTCGACATCCCGCTGAACGGCACGCCGCAGCAGATCGACCTGCCCGTCCTGCTCGAGCCGCTGGTGGACCTGTCCGTCACCGCGTTCACGCCGACCGACCAGTCCACCGGTGCGACCGGCCAGGGCACGCTCGACGCGCTGCTGCGCATCGACGTCGAGGTCCTCGACGCGACGCCCCTCCTGCCGCCGGTGGCCGACTTCTCCCTCGACGTGGCGCCGATGTCGGCCCAGGCCATCGCCCCCGAGGGGGGCGTCGAGTGCGCCGTCGACGACGAGGCCCCGGCTGCTCCCGTCATCGACACCCCGACCGACGGCGACGTGACCAGCGACGCGACGCCCGAGTTCTCCGGGACCGCCGAGCCCGGCTCGACGGTCGTCGTGGAGGACGCGGACGGCAACGAGGTCTGCACCGACGTCGCCGAGGGCGGCTCGTGGGGCTGCACGCCCGACGAGGACCTGCCCGAGGGCGAGGCCACCTACAGCGCCACCGCCACGGACGACGCGGGCAACACGTCCGAGCCGGACACGGTCACCTTCGAGGTCGACACCGCGACCACGGTGGACGTCCTCACGCCGGCCGACGGGTCCACCATCCCCGACGCGACGCCTGAGGTCTCGGGCACCGGCGAGGCGGGTGCCACCATCGACGTCACCGAGGGGGGCCTGCCGGTCTGCAGCACCACCGTCGAGCCGGACGGCACCTGGTCCTGCACCCCGTCCCTGCCGCTGCTGCCCGGGGAGCACACCTTCACGGTGACCGCGGAGGACGAGGTCGGCAACACCGCCACCGCCACCACCACGTTCACCGTCGACCCCGACGCGGACGACACCGATCCGCCCGCAGCACCGGTGATCACCGCGCCGGCCGAGGGCGCATCCGTGCAGGACACCACGCCGCAGATCAGCGGCACCGGTGAGCCCGGGGCGACCGTGACCGTCTCGGAGGGCTCGACCGTCCTGTGCACCGCGGTCGTCGCCACCGACACCACGTGGTCCTGCTCCCCCACGGTCGCGCTGCCGCTCGGCCCGCACACGGTGACCGCCACGCAGGAAGACGCCGCCGGCAACCCCAGCCCGGCCGACACCGTCAGCTTCACCATCGTGGCGCCGACGCCCCCGGTCCCGGGTGACACCGACGGCGACGGCCTGCCAGACGGGCAGGAGGGGACGATCGGCACCGACCCCAAACGACCCCGACACCGACGACGACGGCCTCACCGACGGCGCGGAGGTCAACACCACCGGCACCGACCCGCTCGACCCGGACACGGACAACGACGGGTTGACCGACGGCGCGGAGGTCGACGTCCACGGGACCGACCCGCTCGACAGCGACACGGACGGCGACCGCATCACCGACGGCCGCGAGGTCAGCGGGGTGCGGATCAAGGAGCGGTTCGAGGTCTGTGGCAGGAAGGTCCGTACGGCGATCCTCGTCCGGACGGACCCGCTGGACGCGGACACCGACAAGGACGGCCTCGCCGACGGCAAGGAGGTCCGCGGCTACAGGATCAAGCAGCGGGTGACGACCAGGAAGGGCTCCTTCGTGATCGGCGGGACCCGGACCGACCCGACGAAGCAGGACACCGACCGCGACGGCCTGGACGACAAGGTCGAGAAGACCGGCAAGGCGAACAAGCGGTGGGGCAACGACAAGACCGACCCGACCAAGTGCGACACCGACCGCGGCGGCGTACGTGACGGGGTCGAGGTCAAGGCCCGCTCCAACCCGGCCGACTTCTACTCCGGCCCGCGCAACCCCGGTGGGCGCTCCGGACGGACGCCGATCGGCTGAGCTCGCGCCCCTGAGGTGCCGGTGCACCGGGCAACCTGCCCGGCGCACCGGCACTGCCGTGTCCGGCAACTACGCTCCACCCGTGCAGGATCACCAACCGCAGTCGGTCCGCGTCGAGCGCAGGGCCGTCTCCGAGCAGGAGTCGCGCCTGGCCAACGGCCCCGACTGGGACCGCTACGCCGACGAGTACCAGGCCACCCACGGCGCCTTCCTCGGAGACTCCGGGTTCGTCTGGGGTCCGGAGGGCCACACGGAGGACGAGCTGCGCGTCCTCGGCGACGTCGAGGGGCTCGACGTCCTCGAGGTGGGCAGCGGAGCCGGTCAGTGCTCACGGTGGGTACGCACCCACGGCGGGCGCGGATACGGCCTCGACCTCTCGCACCGCCAGCTCCAGCACTCGCTGCGGCTCGACGGGGAGACGGGGGTGGCGGTCCCGTCCGTACGCGCGACAGCGACCGCGCTCCCCTTCGTCGCATCTGCCTTCGACGTCGTCTTCTGCTCCTTCGGCGCGCTGCAGTTCATCAGTGACATCGACGTGGCGGTCGCCGAGGTCGCGCGGGTGCTGCGCCCGGGAGGGCGCTTCGCGTTCTCCATCACCCACCCCACTCGATGGATGTTCCCCGACGACCCCGGCGAGGCGGGTCTCACCGCGACCCAGTCCTACTGGGACCGAACGCCCTACGTCGAGATCGACGACGCGACGGGAGTCGTGTCCTACGTCGAGCACCACCGCACCCTCGGCGACTGGGTACGCCTCCTCGCGAGCCACGGCTTCCGGCTGACCGACCTCGTCGAGCCCGAGTGGCCCGAGGGGCACGACCGCGTCTGGGGCGGGTGGTCGCGCGTCCGGGGGCGGCTGACCCCGGGGACGGCGATCTTCGTCGCGGAGCTCGTCCGATGACCGCTACCGGCTCCTGCGCCGTGCCCAGCCGGCCAGCAGCGATGCCGGGTTGAACAGGGCCCACGCCCGGCGGCGTACGTCGGTCTCCGCCAGCAGCTGTCGGCGCAGGCGCTGGCACTCCTCCCAGAACTCACGACCGTCCTCGGCGGGTCCGGCCTGCGGTGCGAACACGGCAGCGTCTGCTTGTCGGACCAGGTCGACCCCGGCGCCCAGGGCGGTCGCCTGCGCGAGGCGGCCCCACCCCTCCGGCACCGGGGTGCCGCGGTCGCGGGCGGCATCGAGGACCTCCTGCCACCCGTTGACGTAGACCCCCGACCAGCCCCCCGCCGTCCTGCGGCGTCGACGGCGGGCGAGCTTGACCCCGGGCACGGCGAGCCCGGCCAGCAGCGCGGCGCCGGCCAGCGCCGCGGCCGCGAGACCGATCACCTCCCACGGGTCGGCCTCCTCCTCGATGACGGCATCCGGCGACAGCTCGATGTCCGCCCCCTTCGGGATCTTGACCCTGACCTCGTCGTCGTCGAGGTCGAGTGCGCCCGCCACCCACGCGGAGGCACCGGCCACCGCGTCGGGCTGCTCCTCGGCGTGCCGGTGCACGCCTGTGTAGCGCTCCGGGGCGAGCGCCCGCCAGCTCCCGTCCGAGAGCTGCAGCTCGACCCACGAGAACACGTCGGTCTCCCTGACGATGCCGCGCGGGCCGATCCGAGCCCCGACGACCACCCGCCCCGGCACCCCCAGCCGGGATGCGCCCAGGGCTGTCACGGCGGAGTACTGGAAGGGCGTGGCGGTCATCCGCTCGGCGCCCAGGAGCCGCAACCCGAGGTCGATGGGATCCTGTGACGAGGGCCCCGACAGTCGCACCGCACCGTTCTGCCGGAGGTAGCGCGCGAGCAGCAGGACGCGCTGCACCGGTGTGAGCTCCGCTCGGTCGAACGCCGTCAGGAACTGGTCGAGGAAGGCGCCGTCCGGCTGACGCTGCTCCGAAGTGGCCGCCATCGCCGGGTCCCTGCGGGAGATGTCGTCCGGCGGGAGCACCGCGGTGAACGTGTAGTCGTCGCGCGGGTCGACACCTCCGACGACGACAGCGCTGGACGTGGCCTGGTTGTAGCGGACGTCCTTCAGCTGGGTGCGACCGTCCCGGTAGTCGAGGTCGATGCTGGTCAGGTCTCCGATCATCGGCAGCCAGGCGCTCGAGTAGGCGGGCCGGATCCGGACCCGGACAGTCGTCTCCGGACCGGGGCGTAGAGGCTCGACCGTCCGGCCGAGACGTCGGAACGTGCCCACCGCGCCTGCTCCGGGAGACTGCTCGGCCGGCACCCAGGCTTCTCCGTCGTAGAGGTCGAGGGCACCGAACCGCATCCGGGCACCGATCGGGGCGCCGGTGACGCGGAACAGCTCCTGACGACCGCCGGTCGATGGCACCATCGAGCCGGCACCTCGCGTCGCCACCTGCTCGTCAGCCGCCGGGTCGAGCCGCTTCCGGTCCGTCTGGTCGTTGTCCGGGACCAGCACCGTCACGACCGCCGCGACCCCGACCACGACCACGATGGCAGCCAGCGTGCCCACCAGGCCGGACCGCTGACCCCCGGCGAGCGACTCGGCCCGGCGAGCCCGGGCGGTCGCCCAGGTCACCAACGCCGCCGCCAGGACGACTCCGCGCAGGATGTAGTGGTCGGGCACCAGCACCGCCACCGGGATCGTCGCTCCCAACGCCGCCACCAGGGGGATGGCCGGCGCGATCGGTCGGTTCGTCGCGAGTGCGAGCCAGGCCGCCGGCACGGCCGCGGCGAAGCCGATCGCGTACGGCAGGAGCATGATCGTCCCCGACGCCTCCACCGGGGGCAACGTGCTCACGAACAAGCGGGGCGCCACGATCGTGTCCCCCAGCACCTGGTTCATGGTCTCGAAGGTCGGCACTGCCCAGGGACCGGGCTGGCGCAGCGCGGCGATGGCGCCGACCGGTGCGTAGGCGAGCAGGGCGACGAGCGTGTAGATCCACACGCCCTCCTGCCAGCGCCGCAGGCCCCAGGCGACCGCGAGCAGCAGGACCACCGGCACGAGGCCGGCGACGAGGTAGTCGCGCGACCAGAAGCTCTCGTCGAGGAGGGTCAGCACGCCAGCGATCGCCCCCAGGACGACCAGGGCATCGATGACTCCCTCCCGGGTGCCCTTCTCGTTCATCGCAGCCCCCGCTCGAAGAGCTCTCGCAGGTGCGACAGGTCGGGCACCATGAGCTCACGGACGCGAGGGGTGTCGGAGAGCCGCGCCCCGCTCGCGCTGTCCGCGCGCACCACGAGCCAGTCGGCGCCCTGGCCGAAGCGCCGGGCGACGGCGTCGAGCTCGACGACGTCGCGCCTGGCACCGGTCACCTGGACGACCAGCCCGGTCCCGGTGACCGCGGCTGCCGCGTCCGCCGACTGGGCGAGGTAGTCGTCCGTGCTGTGAGCGACGAAGCGACACGCGATGTCGGTCATCGCCGACGCCCCACGCCCGTGGGCTGCGTGCGGCCCACAGCGCAGGTAGGTGTCGAAGTCGTCGCGCACCGATCGGAGCGCGATGGAGGCACCCACCGACACGGCGAGCTCGAAGTCACGGGCACGGCTGTAGGAGGACAGGCACCCGTCCACGAGGATCGTGACGCGGCCGCGCCGGGTCTCGTGGTACTGGCGCACCAGCAGCTCGCCCGCCTTGGCCGACGAGCGCCAGTGGACGTGTCGCAGGTCGTCACCCGGGACGTACTCGCGCAGGGCGTGGAATGCCAGGTCACTCATGGAGAGCTGCTGGCTGGTCGCACCGTCGAGATCGTTGGTGAGGCCTCCCGCGAACAGGGACAGGTCCGTGACCTGCGGCGCGACGAGCACCTCCAGGGAGGCGCCCATGTCGAATCGTCGCGACACCATCCCCACGGGGTCGGACTTCTCGTAGGACACCGGGCCCACGACGTGCACCCCGCGGGGCAGTGGCGGGAGCGGGAACGACGTGGCGTGCTGGGCGAACGGTCCGAGGAACGGCATCCGGACGCTGACGTCGCGGCGCCCGACCGGGAGCGAGAGCTTGGGGAAGAGCATCGGCGCAGCGCCGGCTTGCACGTGCAGGGTCGCGGTCGCCGTACGGCCTCCCTCGACCAGCCGCCTGGGACGCAGCGCGAGCTCGGCCGTCGGCGTGCCGGGCAGCACCTGCCAGGCAAGACCGACGAGGAGCAGTCCCAGCGCGATCGCTCCGAGCTGGAGGAACTCGTGCCAGTTGAGCCACACGCCGACACCCGTCGCGGCCGCGCCCAGGACCAGGACGCTGCGGCCCAGCGGCGTCAGGGCCTGCGGGAGCAACCCGGCCAGCCGGCGCAGTCGCGCGCGGACCGACGTCGGGCGTCGCGAGGTCACGCCCGGTCGCGAGGCACCGGGACCTGCGCCAGCAGGTCGTGGATGACCGCCTCGGGGGTGACCTCGCCGAACGCAGCGCCCGGGACGAGGAGGATCCGGTGTCCCAGCACCGGCTGGGCGAGCACCGCGACGTCCTCCGGGACGACGTGTCCGCGACCGTCGGCCAGCGCCCACGCCTTCGCCGCCCTCATCCAGGCCAGCGCACCGCGGGTCGACAGGCCGAGGCGCACGTCCGGGACGTCGCGGGACGCCTCGGTCAGCTGACGTACGTAGCGGATGATGGCGGGGTCGACGTGGACCATGTCGGCGAGCTGGCTCATCTGGCTGATCTCGGCCGCACCGATCACCGGGGTCAGGCCGGCGGCGCGGTCGCGGACCCGGGACTCGGCGAGCAGGGCCTCGGTCGACCCGGCGTCCGGGTGCCCGACGCTGGTGCGCATGAGGAAGCGGTCGAGCTGCGCCTCCGGCAGCTGGTAGGTGCCGGCCTGCTCGATGGGATTCTGGGTCGCGATCACCATGAACGGACGGCCGACGTCGTGTGCCTGGCCGTCGACGGTGACGTGGCCCTCCTCCATCACCTCGAGCAGCGCCGACTGCGTCTTGGGCGAGGCGCGGTTGATCTCGTCGGCGAGCACCACGCTGTGGAAGATCGGACCGGCGTGGAAGGAGAACTCGCCGTGTGCCTGGTCGTAGACGGTGACACCAGTGACGTCGGAGGGCAGCAGGTCGGGCGTGAACTGGATCCGTGCGAACGAGCAGTCCAGCGACTTCGCGAGGGCCCGGGCCAGCATCGTCTTCCCGGTGCCGGGCAGGTCCTCCAGGAGGAGGTGGCCGCCGGAGACCAGGCAGGTCAGCGCGAGGCGTACGACGTGGCTCTTGCCGAGCACGGCCGACTCGACGTTGTGCACCACGCGTTCGAAGGAGTCGGAGTACCACCGCACGTCGTCGCGGTGAACGGTCGCAAGGTCAGGCATGCGCTGGACGAGCTACCTCTCCTGGTCAGTGCTCGTGGATGCCGAGCGGCGGTGGTTGGCGGACAACGTAGCCCGATCGATCGCGGGATGCAGCACGTCAGTCGGCACCATCGCCACCGCCGTCGTCCCTCGGGCCTGGGGTGGACCGACCCCGGTGGCCGCCCCTGACCTCGGCGTCTGCCTCAGCCACGGCCCGGCGCCACAGCTCGACCACTCCGGACAGGCTGATCGGCCGGTCCGGGATCCGGATGCGCCCGGCGACCGCCAGGGCCACCCGGGTGATGATCGTGACGACGATGACGAGCACCGTGACCCGCAGCACCCAGTTCATCTCGTCGCGTCGCCCGATGACGACGGCCGCCGGTGTCACGCAGGCGACCAACGGTGCCCAGACGACCGCCAGTGACGCGACCTGCCGCGAGCCGGCCAGGCCCCCGAGGAGCGAGTCACCGGGGCGGGCACCGAGGTCGAGCAGGGCCACCCCCGCGAACAGCGCCGCAGCGGGCAGCTGCAGCACGAGGTGCTGGTCGGTCGAGACGAACCCCGAGGACAGGACCACGCCGACCAGCGACACCAGGGCACCAGCGGACGGACCGACGTCGCGCCCGAGAGCGACGAGGCACCCGGCGACCACGCCGACGAAGAACGCGTCGGACCGGGCGAACGTGTCGAGCAGGAGGACGTACGGGTCCTGCAGGTCCAGCACCCGCACGCGGAGGCCGGCGACGACGACCGCGGCCACCGCCGCCGCGACGGCGAGGACGACGCGGTTCCAGCGACGCGGAAGCGCGACGAGGACGACGGCCAGGAGCGTCACCAGCTGCGCGGCGATGCTCAGCAGGGCGAGCCCGAGCAGCTCGGCCGGCACTTCGAGCATGTGGCCGCTCAGCCAGAGGTTCCAGCGGAAGGTGAGGACGGTCGACCACATCTCGCCGGTCAGGTTCGTCGCTGGTGCCAGCGAGTCGACCGCCCGTGCCAGCGCGACCACGACCAGGACGACGAGCTGGAGGAGCCACAGCAGCGCGAGGACCTTGAGCAGGACGAACACCGTGGCGGTGCGCCCCACCTCGCGTGCGCGCAGCATGCCGGTGGTCGTCACGTGGGCGAGAGCGGCGAGGACGAGCGTCCCGCCCACCGCGCTGCTGTGGAACAGGGCGTCGAGCGGCACGATCCACGCGAGTCGGTCGGCCTCGACGACACGCGGGACCTCCCCGAGGGCGATGAGGACCGCGCCGAGGGCCAGGACCAGGCGCGCCACCGGAGTGCTCGCGGACGTCATCCCTGACCACCTGCCGGACGGGTCGCCTGGCTGCGGAACAACGGGTGCTGCGCGAGGAGCCGTCGCGTGGGGTGCTCCAGGAGTCGCTCGAGGACGACCACGAGGACTCCGAGCACGACGACGGACGCCGCCGCCCCCACCCACCACGGCCGGTCACCGAGGTGTCGGGCTGCCACGAAGAAGACAGGGAGGTGCCAGAAGTAGATGGTCAGCGAGTTGCGGCCCAGCCAGGTGAGGGGATGGACGGCGAGCGCCCTCGACACGAGCGAAGGCCGCTCCTGCAACCAGATGGCGACGACCAGCACGCCGATGAAGAACTGGTAGACGAGGGACCACGGCCCGAGGTAGGACAGCGGCGGCAGCTCCTGGATCGCGAGCTGGCACGCGACCACGCCGGCGGCGCCGACCGCGAGGGGCGCCGACCACCGACGCACGCGCGCCAGGACGGGAAGGACGAGGGCGAGCAGCACACCCCAGAACAGTCCGTCCGAACGCGTCGTGGTGAGGATGGAGGCCAGCACCCAGCCCCGCTCGTCCGTCACCTCGACCCGATGGACGTACACCGCGACGATGAGCGCGGCGAGGACCAGCGCCCCTAGCGCCCGCCGACGCGCGAAGGCGAGGATGAAGAGCGGCAGGACGAGATAGCACTGCTGCTGCACCGACAGGTACCAGAGGTGGCCGACGTCCGCCCGCGGCGGCACCGCGTGGTCGAGCGGCAGCAGGTTGAGCGTGAAGCTCAGCATGTGCGCGAGGTTCTGCACGAGTCCCTGCAACGTCCCCGGGGCCGTGGGGTCGAGGAGCTGGACGGCGACGAGTGCGACTGCGAGGAGCACCAGCTGGCCGCCGAGGCGCACCAGCCGACGCAGCAGGAAGCGGGCTGGGTCCATTCCGCCACGCTCGTGCTCGCGGAGCAGGCCGAGGGCGACGATGAACGCCCCGACGACGAAGAAGATGATGACCGCACCCCCGCCCAGGAGCCCCCGCAGGACCGGGATCCCGTACGGCCCCTCCTCGCCGGCGGTCAGCGTGGGCCACAGGACCGAGCCGGCGTGCCCGAGCACGACGAGCACGATCGCGAGACCGCGCAGGCCGTCCAGTGCGGAGTTCCGCCCCGGTCGCGCGCCCCCGGGACGCGTCGAACGGGCCGGCTCCGCGGTGTGCGGAACCGGCCCGTCGACGAGCGGGTGCTGCTCAGGCAGGACTGTTGCTCCTTCGGCGGAACGACAGGACCAGCAGCACGAGCCCGATGATCAGGGCGGGGATGCCGGCGGCGTAGCCGATGATCGGCACAGTTCCGGTCAGCAGGTCGAGGCTGGCCGCGTTGCTCTTGGAGTCCTCGACGTTGGCCGCCACCTGCTCGTCGGTGAAGGCGAGGTCGAGGACGATGGCGGGGTTGCCGTCGGCGTCCATGCGCTGCTGGCTGTCGACCTGGTCGATGATGCTGCCCGTCGTCGGCTCGATGAAGAGCTCCTTCTCGGCGTCGAGGGTGCCCGGGACGCCGGCCGACAGCTCGATCGGGGTGCCCGACTGCTCCACGCGGTAGACGTAGACCTCGAGGCCGTCGATCGACTCGCTGCGGTCGTAGACGGCGTCGAGGGCCTCACCGGCGAGACCGTCCCAGTAGGGGTACGTCTTCTTCTCCGCACCGAACGGCCACTTGTTGACCAGACCGGTCTTCTCCTCCGCGCTCGGCGGGAGGTACTGCGGGTCGTTGACCGCCATGGCCGTCACACGGTCGGTGGCGAAGTTGTCGGTGCTGGCCGAGACCAGGCGGTCCTGCGGGTCGTCGGCCGACACGCACGTGTCGATGTCGCCCTCGTCCTTGACCAGGCAGCTCGAGTTGGCGAAGACCACGACGCCGTCGTCCGACCGCTCGGAGTCGGCCTTGGTGACGCTGAAGGCCTTGACGGGGGACTCCTCGAGGCCACCGCTGCCGTCCGACAGCTGCACGGTGCCCGACAGCAGCGTGGTGCTGTCGACGTCGAGCGGCGTCTTCTCCAGCCGGGGCTCGGCGTAGAACTGGGCCAGCACTCCCACCGTGATCAGGAACGCTCCGAGGAGCGCAAGGACCGACCCGACTATTCGCTGCACGACAAGCCCTCCCAGGGTGCCATCGACAAGATCGGGGGAACTGTAGCAGCGAGTTGACCGGTGAGTAACGTAGTTGGGAGACGGAGGCCACACCGGCGCGTCGGGCTAGAGTTCCGCCCATGTCAGACCGTCCCCACACCGTCGTGCGAGACCGCGTCCAGGTCTTCGACGGACTGCGCGGCATCGCCATCCTGCTGGTGATGCTGTCGCACACCTCGTGGCTCACCTGGCCGCACGTGCGCGGCGAGGGCAACATCGTCACGCGGGCGCTGCTGGAGAACGGCAACTTCGCGGTGTCGATCTTCTTCGTGATCGGCGCGTTCCTCTACACGCGCGGCCTGCTCAACCGCGCCGCCTCGCCCCAGGGCCTGCACCCCGGGGTCCACCTGGTGCGACGCGTCCTGCGTCTCACCCCCGCCGTGCTGGTCCTGCTCGGCGTGCTCGCCTGCGTGGCCGCCCTAGAGCCGACCCCCACCTACGACGGCCTCAGGCTGGGCGAGTCGGCGCAGTCCATCCTGACCTACACCTGGAACTGGTACGTCAAGGACAACCCGCTCGTCGCGCGTCCCGACCTCGGCCACCTGTGGTACCTGTCGGTCGACATGCAGGTCTTCCTGCTGGTGCTGCTGCTCGTGTGGTTGCTGCACAAGAAGCCCTGGGCGCTGATCGGCACCTTGTCGCTGATCCTGCTCATGGTGTTCGCCTGGCGCACCCACGTCTACCAGACCGAGGGCCTCTACCAGGCCCTGCTGCGCACCAACGCGCGCATGGACGCACCGCTGTCGGGGGCCCTGGCGGCCTGCCTGGTGCCGTACGCCCGGCGGTTCGCGAGGTGGGCGCCGACGGCCGCCGTCGGCTCGCTCGTGGCCCTGGCAGCGCTGTCGCTCGCGACCGTGGACGACGTCCAGTTCTTCCGGCTGCCCGGCGACCTCGTCGACGTCGCCCTCGCGGTGTTCGTCGTCGCCTGCACGATCGCACCGGTGTCGGCGCGCCTGACCGGCATCCTCGGGTTCGCGCCGCTCGCGATGCTCGGGCGCCGGTCCCTGAGCCTCTACATCTGGCACTTCCCCATCTACATGTACCTCTACCACCACACCGAGTCGTGGAGCTACCAGCTGCGCACGGCCGTCGCGCTCGCACTGACGGTGACGATCGCGGTGGTCAACGACCGCACGGTCGAGCACTGGGTCGGCCGCACGCTGGTCGATCCGCGGTGGAGCCGGCTCGACCGCGGGATCCCGACCTACCTCGGCGCCCTCGCGTCAGCGACGGTGCGCGGCGTGGCCGGGCGCCACCCCGGCACGACGACGGCCACCGAGCAGCCCACGCCCGAGGGTGCGAGCACCCTGACGGTCAACGACGACGCAGCCGGTCGATCCGCGACAGCACCCGCTGGACAGCCTCGTCGGACACGCCCAGACGACGCTTGACGCGGTCGTACACGTCGAGCGCACGACGGTCGGCCCACACCGCGGCCTTCTTGCCGACGCTCTCGTCGGGCCGGGCCTGGTAGTTGGTGGAGCGCCGGACGGCCTTCTCCTCCTCGGTGAAGTAGTAGAGGGCCATCGAGCGCCGCGCGACGTCGTCGGGGCAGGTCAACGGGTCGGGGTGGCCGTGGAAGCTGTCGAAGGTCGTGGTGAACACGAGCATCCGGTTGCCGGCGGGGGTGACCTTCGCCTGGCAGGCCGTCATCGCGGGATCCCACAGCTCGAGCTGGCCGCCCCAGGCAGCGCTGTCCCACTCCTCGTTCAGGTACAGCAGGATGTTGACGCGCCGGGCCCAGTTCTCGTGGTCGTGGTGGGTCGTGAAGTCCGCGTGGATGTTGAGGTGGCCGCCACGCAGCGTCTGGTGCAGCCCGCCGCCGTCCATCGTCCAGTCGGGCATGAGCCCCTCGATGCCCGTGAGCCGCCCCAGGAACTCGACGAACGCGGGCGAGCAGAACTCCTCCGCAACCGCCCGCAGGGTCGGGCCCCAGGAGTCGGGCTGGGTGTTGGAGTACTTCGTCTCGTTGACGTGGAGGTACCCCTTCCAGAACTCGTCCCGGATGCCCGGGAACTCTGCCGCGGCCCGGGCGAAGACCTCCGGGTGCAGCACGTCGTCGAGGACGATGTGGGGGAACGGCTGTCCCGCGCGGTAGGTGGTGGCGAGGTCGTCCACGCCCTCCATCAGCCGCGGCAGGTTCACGTGCGCGAGTGCTTCCATGCGCGCATCCAACCACGGTGTCGGCAAGAACGCAGGCGAAGGCTGCCGAGCCGGTTACACTGCTCGCCGCAGACAAGTTACTGGAGGGTCATGTCCGCGCCAGCGCCCCGCACGCCCGTCGCCGCACCCCGGATCGGAGTCCTCGTCGTCGCCTACAACGCGTCGTCGACGCTGGTGTCGACCCTCGAGAGGCTGCCCGAGTCCTTCCGCCGCAGCGTCGACCACATCCTCGTCAGTGACGACTGCAGCCAGGACGACACCTACGAGGTGGGCCTCCGCTTCGCCAACGGCTCCACGCTCCCGATGACGGTCATCCGCCACGAGCAGAACCTCGGCTACGGCGGCAACCAGAAGGCCGGCTACGAGTGGGCGATCTCGCACGGGCTCGACGTCGTGGTCCTGCTGCACGGGGACGGCCAGTACGCCCCCGAGTGCATCGAGGACCTGGTCACGCCGCTCGTCGCCGGCGAGGCCGACGCGGTCTTCGGCTCCCGGATGATGATCAAGGGCGGCGCCCGCGCGGGGGGCATGCCGCTCTACAAGTACGCCGGCAACCGGATCCTCACGCGGTTCCAGAACTCGTTGGCGGGCCTCGAGCTGTCCGAGTGGCACAGCGGCTACCGCGCCTACCGCGTCGAGGCGTTGAAGGCGCTCGACCTCGACTCCTTCACCAACGACTTCGACTTCGACACCGAGATCATCCTCGGCCTGCACTCGCAGGGGATGCGCATCGCCGAGGTCCCGATCCCGACCTACTACGGCGACGAGATCTGCTACGTCAACGGACTCGCCTACGCCGCCAACGTCGCCAAGGACGTCGTGCGGTTCCGGGCGCGCCGGATGGGGTTCGGCGACGGCGCCGCGGCTGACGAGGCGTACGACCTGAAGCCCTCCCCCCACTCCTCGCACGGTGTCCTGCTGACGTGGCTCGAGGCGCGCGAGCCGGGCAAGGTCCTCGACGTCGGCTGCTCCGACGGCGGCTTCGCACAGCTCACCCGACGCCAGGGCCACCACGTCACGGGCGTCGACCTCGTCGAGCACGAGGGGGTCGCCCTCCGGCTGGACGCCTTCCACGCCGCCGACCTCAACGCGGGTCTGCCCGCGGACCTGCCGAGCCAGTTCGACGTGGTGGTGGCCGGCGACGTGCTGGAACACGTGATCGACCCGCTCTCCCTCCTCCAGGAGCTGCGCGACCGGCTGGCACCCGACGGCGAGGTGCTCGTCTCGATCCCCAACTTCGGGCACTGGTACCCCCGCGGCCGTGTCGCTGTTGGACGGTTCGACTACGACCAGCGCGGACCGCTCGACCAGGGACACGTACGGTTCTTCACCCGTCGCAGCTTCGAGAAGCTCGTGGAGCGGGCAGGCATGCGCATCGTCGAGCGGGTGACGGTCGGCTCCCCCGTCGACGTCCTCGAGCGTGGCGGCGCCTCACCGCGGGTGCAGCGCGTCGCCGAGGGCGTGGGAGCGGCGGACCGTGCCGCGACACGTGTGTGGCCGACACTGTTCGGCTACCAGTTCCTCTATCGACTGGAGCGTGCTTGACCGCCCGGTCCGACCGCCTCCCCCGCATCGTCTCCAGCGCGGCGGCCCTCCTGGTCGGGGTGGTCGCGCAGGTGGGAGCGCTCCTGAACTGGTCGACCTCGCTCGACCGCACCGCGAACCCGCTCGGCTACGCCTCGAACTTCTTCGACTTCCAGGCGCGCGCCTTCATGGACGGCCACCTCTGGGTCCCGACGGGCTCGCTGGGCATCGAGGCGTTCCAGGTCGACGGCCGCGAGTACATGTACTTCGGCCCGTTCCCGGCACTCCTGCGCATCCCCGTCCTGTGGACCACCTCGGAGTTCGACGGCCGCCTGACGGTCGCGTCGATGCTCCTCGCCTACGTCGTGTTCGCCACCATGACGACGCGGCTGCTCTGGCTCGTGCGCGACCTCGTGCGGGGACGGGACGAGGCCGTGACCACGCGAGAGGCCGCGGTCCTGGGCGTGGTGCTCGCCCTCTGCCTGGGTGGGACCTCCCTGACCTTCAACGCATCCCTGCCGTGGGTCTACCACGAGGTGTACGCGTGGGCCGTCGCGCTGGCGGTCGGCTGCGCCTACTGGATGGTGCGGGTGCAGCTGGACCCCACCCGCTGGACCATCGGCTGGCTCCTGGCCCTCGACCTCGCGCTCGTCCTCACCCGCACGCCGGGTGGGTTCGCCGTCTGCCTGGGCACCCTGGCCATCGGAGCCTGGTGGCTCTCGGGGCGGGGCCGCCGCTCGGCCCGCCGCGTCGGTGCCGCGATCGTCGCCGGAGGCGTCGCGTGCCTGGCGGCCGGGATCGCGCTCAACATGGCCAAGTTCGGCCACCCCTTCCTGTTCCCCCTGCAGGACCAGGTCTGGACCGAGCTCAACGACCACCGCCGGGAGGCGCTCGCCGTCAACGGCGGGACCATCACCGGCACCCAGTTCTTCCTCACCGCCCTGGTGACCTACTTCCGCCTGGACGGCATCAGGTTCGTCGACTACTTCCCGTGGGTGACCTTCCCCGCGGAGCCGGCACGCGCCGTCGGGTCGGCCTTCATCGACCAGAGCTATCGCACCGGGTCGGTGACCGCGTTCATGCCGCTCCTCCTGGTCATGGCGCTGTGCAGCATCCCCTGGCTGCTCCGCACGTCTGCCCGTCCGCGGACGTCCGCGCTGTGGATCCCGGTCGTGTCGATGGTGCTCGTCACGGCCGCGGTCATGAACTACGGCTACTTCGCCTACCGCTACACCGGGGACATCGTCCCGGCGCTGGTCGTCGGCACGATCGTGACCGGCGTCCTGCTCGCGAGAGCGCTGCAGCGCGCGCCCGCCTGGGCGGCCACCGCGTCGGTCACCGTCCTGGCACTCGGCGCGGCCTACTCCACCGGAGCGCACCTCCTCGTCGGCTTCCAGACGGCGGCGTTCACCTCGCCGGGGCCCGTGCTCGCGCGCTACCTCGCCACGCAGGAGCGCATCAGCCCGGGCGCCCAGGTCCGGCTGACCACGCTCAGCGACGACCCGCCCGCGGCGCGGGCGACGCCCGACACGATCCACGTCGAAGGAGACTGTGACGCGCTCTACGTCGAGACCGGTGAGGACGCCGACCGGTGGCAGATGGCGGAGCGTCGCAGCGTCGTCGTCGCAGCCCGCCTCGAGCCGGACTTCACCGCCTCCAACTCGATCATCGTCACCATCGGCACCGACCCGAGGCGCTGGGTCCGCCTGCAGACCAACAACGACGGGCAGGCGCGCGTGATCCTGCAGCACGAGGAGGACCCGTGGTACGGACCGTGGTTCGACGTGCTGCCCCCCTACGAGGTCCGCATCGGCGTGCGCGACCTCCCCGAGTGGGGCTACGCCGAGGTGGGGTCCACCCCCGGAGGCTTCGTGGGGTTCACCCGGTCGTTCAGCTGGGACGAGGACTGGGTCCGCGAGCCGATCCCGATCGAGGTGACGCTGGCCGACACCGCACAGCTCGCCGAGCGTGGCATCCACGTCGAGCGCGAGGACGGCGTCACCCCGCCCACGTGCCGGCGCATCCTGGACGACTACTCCGCACATGAGCAGTAGCCCCCTGCCGGCGTGCAGCATCGTCTTCCTCACGTGGCGCGACCAGCAGCACCCGGACGGAGGCGGCTCGGAGGTCTACGTCGAGTCCGTGGCGCGTGAGCTCGCCGCTCGGGGACACCACGTCCAGGTCCGGTGCGCACGTCATCCCGGCAGCGCGGCACGCGAGGTCGTCGACGGGGTGGAGATCGTGCGCCGTGGCGGGCGGTTGACCGTGTACGTCCGGTCGCTGGGCTGGGCACTGACCGCCGGCCGGCGTACGGACGTGGTCGTCGACGTCATCAACGGCCTCCCGTTCATGGCGCGCCTCGCCCGTCGCCGCGGCCTCGTGGCGCTGGTGCACCACGTCCACCGCGAGCAGTGGCACATCATCTATCCCGGTTGGCGCGGACGGCTCGGGTGGTGGATCGAGAGCCGGCTCACCCCAGCCGTCTACCGCGACGTCGTGCACGTCACCGTCTCCGACAGCTCGCGACGCGACCTGGTGGCCCTCGGGGTCGACCCGTCCCTCATCCACGTCGCTCACAACGGCCTCGATCCGCGCCCCGCCGCGCCGGCGAGCCCGTCCCCCCACCGGATCAGCGTGCTCGCCCGCCTCGTCCCGCACAAGCAGATCGACCACGCCTTCCACGTCGTGCGCGAGCTGCAGGACGACGTCCCCGACATCGCCCTCGACGTGATCGGCGACGGCTGGTGGCGAGACGAGCTGGTCGAGGCGGCACGATCCGCAGGGGTCGAGGGGCGGGTGGTGTTCCACGGGCGCGTGAGTGCAGAACGCCGTGACGAGCTCCTCGCGTCGTCGGCGGTCATGCTCCTGCCGTCGGTGAAGGAGGGCTGGGGGCTTGCCGTGATGGAGGCCGCCGCCCAGGGCACGCCGTCGATCGCCTACAGGTCGGCCGGCGGCGTCACGGAGTCGGTGGTCCACCACGAGACCGGGCTGCTCGTCGACTCGCTGGACGACCTCGTCGAGGCGACCGCGATGCTCCTGGCCGACGACGCCGGACGACAGCGGATGTCAGCGTGCGCGCGCCGACGTGCGCAGCAGTTCACCTGGCCCGCCACCGCGTCGGTGGTCGAGCAGGTCATCTCCCTGGTGCGGGATCAGTCGCCGTAGGTGAGCACCGGCTGCGAGGCGGGGTTGGTGGCCGGAGCCTGGGTCTGCGAGTAGACGAGGCCGAACATGGCGAACAGTCCCAGCAGGAATCCGATGAACGGAGCAACCAGCAGCTTGAGCCACAGAGAGGTGTTCTGCACGTCGGAACCCTTCGATACGAGCGATGTCGGCGCGAGCATACAGGAAAGCACGCCTCTGGCGGGCAATCATCGACGACGGCGCGGCCTGGCCCGCACGGCCCCGCCGAGAGCCGCCAACGCTGCCGCGACGAGGACCGCGGCGGCACCGGCGTAGGCGCCGCCGAGGAGCACCCGGTCACCTCGCGGGACCGCGGTGGCAGTCACGGCACCGGGGACCCGGTAGAGGACCAGCACCTCGTCGGCGTACCGCTGCTCGAGACCCCCGACGTCGAGGGTCGCGGCGTCCGGGTCGTCCGGGTAGACGAGGACCCACCCGATGCCGAGCCCTCCGAGGTCACGGGCCGCACCACCCGCCTCCAGGACCTCGCCGACCCTACGCGCCAACGCCCCCTCACCACGCACGACCCGGGAGCCGACCTGGAGGTCGTCCGACACCAGGACCCGGGCGTGCAGCGCACGTACGGCCGGATCCGACGACGTCGTGCCGTTGCCCCAGCGGAAGAGGCGGTACGAGCGCCACGGCAACGTGACGACGACCGAGTCCGACCCGCGGGTGAGACGGTCTGCCTCGGCGAAGGATGCCGGCAGGTCCACCGGCTCCACGGTGGTCCACACCGGTCGGGCTCCGTCCGGTAGGAGCAGGACAGGGGCCAGCACCGCAGGGAGGAGAAGCACCAGGCGGAGCTCGGGAGCGTCGGCCCACCGCCGACGCAGGGACCGCGCCACGCGGTCCGCTGCCACCCCTGCCGCGAGCGCAACGAGCAGCACCGTGGGCAGGAGGAACTTCTGCGTGTCACGCAGGAGCCCCCCGGCAGGTACGTGGGCGACCACGAGCCGGAGCAACGCCTGCCCCGGCTCGGTCGCCGCGAGCATGGCGAGCACGAGCCCGCCCGCGCCGAGTGTCCACCAGGTCCCGGCACCCGGCACCCGCCGGTGCAGCTCACGGCCGGCAGCCAGCAGGACCATCACCACCACCAGCGCCGTCAGCGGCGCCAGCAGGGTCGTGCGACTCGCCGGCTCGCTGCGGGAGTCCCAGATGCCCCCCAGCCCGAGGAGCGCCACCCAGACGCCGAACGGCCCCTCCGAGTCCGGCGCGAAGGCCGACACCCCCGCCGGGTCACTGACGGTCGTCGCCGATCCCACCAACCCCGCGACGATCCAGGGCAGCTGGAGGACCAGCACGGCCCCCAGCTGGACCGACGACCCGGCCCGGCGCAGGACCACCTGCACCGCCACGACCGCGAGGGCCAGCACGCCACCGGTCGGGGTGAGCGAGGCCAGTGCTGCCCACCCGACGACGGGCGGGGTGCGGGGGGCCGGGGCGCGACCGGTGTCGTCAGCCGGTGTCGCCGTCGTGCTTGCCCGGACCAGCCACGGGAGCGCGGCGTACGAGGTGAGCAGCGCCCACTGCCCCAGGGCGAGGCGCTCGACCACGAACGGGTTCCACGCGGCCACGCCGCCGGCGACGAGGAGCCCCGCGGTGCCCGACCACGGCAGCAGGCGCATCACGCCGGCGGCTGCGAGCACCAGGATGCCTGGGAGCAGTACCCTGGCGAGCCACCCGCCGTCGACCACGCTCGTGAGCAGGGCGAGCACCGTGTCCAGCGGAACGGCGCGAGGCGAGCCGTCCGCCAGCCCCGCGGCGCTCCAGGTCAGGGGGTGCTGCGGCAGGAAGACCAGGTCGCGCGACAACGGGTGCCCGGGCCGGCTGAGGAGCGGCCACACCAGCACGACCGCCAGCAGCAGGGGCCACGCGAGGACGACCACACGAGCCCATCGGGCAGGGGATCGCCCGTGCACGTCCTCCGCCACCCAGTCAGCCTATGCTTGCCGCGCGCTCGCCCGGGCGGCAACACTCTCCATCCCCCGAGGTCACAATGCCCGCCCGATCGTTCGAAGAGGCCTGGTCGCTGGCGAGCGGCATCGACGGCTGGCTCACCGAGGCCCAGGCGCGCGTGCTCCACGAGGAGGCGACCCGGGCCGGGGGGACGGTGGTGGAGATCGGCAGCCACCTGGGCCGCTCGACCGTCGTGCTCGGCTCGGCCGCCGCGCGCGTCGTCGCCGTCGACCCGTTCCCTGTCGACTGGCGCTACGGAGCGGTGGACACGGCCGAGCGGTTCCGCGACAACATCGCCCGCACCGGCGTCGATGACGCGGTCGTCCTGCTCCGGCAGCCCAGCGCGGACGCGTTGGCGTCGTGGGGCGAGCCGCTCGGCCTGCTGTACGTCGACGGCAAGCACGACGTGGCGTCCTGCCTGCGTGACCTTCGCTGGGCCGCCTGGCTCCCGGGCGGCGCACGGTTCCTCGTGCACGACGCCTTCTCCTCGGTCGGCGTGACGCTCGCGATGCTCGTCCTCGCAGCCACGGGACGCAGCAGCCGGTTCCTGGGACGCACGGGCAGCCTCGCGCTGTTCGAGGTCGGCTCCCCCACGCCCGCCGATCGGGCCCGCATCGTCGCGCAGCTGCCGTGGTTCGCGCGGAACCTCGCGGTGAAGGTCCTCCTCCGGCTGCGACTGGCAGGGGTGGCGAGGGTCCTCGGCCACGACGACGGCGCCGATCCCTACTGAGCCGGACCGTGGGGGTCGGCCCTAGCCGGGCGTCTGTGTCTCGTCGTCCTCGGCCGGGTAGAAGATCGCCTGCCCGCTGTAGAAGATCAGGCCGCCGTAGCCGTTGGACGAGACCGGAGCAGCACCCGCGGTCTCGGTGACGTCGCGGCCGGTGGCGGCATCGAGGACGACCGACCTGCCTCCGGAGGTGAAGCCGTAGACGTAGTCGCCCCGCACGGAGCTGACCCACACGCCGTATCGGCCGGCGGTCGGCAGCTGCCACACCTCGTCCGCCGTCGCGAGGTCGAACCCGAGGGCCCGCTCACCCGGCAGCGAGCACACCACGACGGTCCCGTCGGTCGGGTGGCACGACCAGTCCGCGAGGCGGGCGTCGGTGCGACCCGAGACGGATCCGTCGTCGAGGGACATCGACAGGACCTCCGGGTCCGCGTCGGCGGACTCGCGCACCACTGCGGTCATCGTGTCGTCCAGCACTCCGACGAGGTCGACGGTCGACACGCTGCCCGGGCCCGTCCAGCGCGGGCGGCCCGTGGTCGCGTCCACCGCGACGAGGGACCCCGCCTCCCCGCTGGTCGCGGTCTCCAGCACGACCGTGTCGCCCTCGGCCGCGACGAAGCTGCCGGGCCTGCGGGTCCACAGCTCCTCGCCGGCGGCGAGGTCCACGGCGGTCAGGGTCCGCCTGCTGCCCTCGTCGCCACCGCTCGACTCGACGACCACGACGTCGTCCAGGATCGCGACGATCTTCACCACCGGGTCCCCTGACGACTGCACGTCCTGGGTCTTCTCCCACGACACCTCGTCGAGGACGGCACCGGTCGCGGGTGAGATGCGGCTCAGCGTCATCGCCAGGCGACCGGCCCGGGTGCCGGCGCCTTCCACGACGCGCAGGTCGAGCGCGTAGAGCTGCTCGTCCTGGGTCTCGATGTCGACGAACAGCCCCAAAGGGGCCATCTGCCACGACGTGTCGAGCTCGGGCAGGCTGCGAGCCCGCAGCTGGTCGAGCGTCATGGTGACGAGCCGGGTCCCCACCAGCTGACCGTCGTACACGGGGCGCTCGGGGAAGACCGTCTTGGCATCCCCGTCGAAGGCGAGCGGGAACGCCTCGGGATCCACGGGCTCGCGCCCGGGTTCGGTCGGTGCCGGCTCGCTCGCCTGCGAGGTCTCCTCGCTCGACGGTCGCGCGTCATCGTCCGGAGGGCTGGCCACCAGGGCGCACCCGCTCGAGACGAGGACCGTCAGCACTGCGGTCATGACCTTCGAGGGCACCCTCGCGGCGCGCATCACGCAGCCCTGTCCTTCCCTTGCTCCACACTGTCGCGGCACCCGCGACCAACCCGGAAGGTAGCACCCGAGTGCAGCTCTTTCGCAGGTTCCCGGGGTTCGCGACCGAGGCACCCTAGGATTCGGCGGGTGTCCGCCCCCAGCAGCACGCGCAGGACGCGCGCCCACGACGGCAGCGCCGTCGCCATCGCCACCAGCGTCATGAACGTGGCGACCTACGGCTTCACGATGCTGGCCGCCCGGATCATCGGCCCCAGTGAGTACGGCGCCTTCGTGGCCTGCCTCAACCTGCTCGTCATCCTCCAGGTCGTGGCCCTCGGTCTCCAGGCCACAGCGGCGCGCCGCATCGCCGTCGACCTCGGCAACGTGGCGACCATCGAGGGCGCCATCCTGCGCACGACGACGCGCGTGTCCGTCGCGGTGGGGGCACTGCTGCTCGTCCTCGTCCCGGCGGTCGACGCCCTGCTCAACCTCGACAGCCTCACCACGGCCGCCGTCGTCGCCGTCGCTGCCGTGCCGCTCACGCTGGCCGGCGGCCAGGCCGGCATCCTCCAGGGTGAGCGCCGCTGGGGAGCCCTGGCGCTGTTCTACGTCGCGGGCGGCGTGCCCCGGCTCGTGGTCGGCACCGCGATCATCCTGTGGCGACCCGATGCCACGAGCGCCATCCTCGGTGTCGGCATCGGCTACCTCTTCCCGCTCGTGGTCGGCTGGTGGGCGCTGCGCCACCGACGTACGCCCGAGAGCGTCGCGGCGGAGCACTCGGCGCGCTCCCTCCTCGTGGAGAGCGCGCACAACGCCCAGGTGCTCTTCGCCTACTTCGCCCTCTCCAGCGTCGACATCATGATCGCGCGTCAGGTCCTCGACGACCACGACGCGGGCTTGTACGCCTCGGGGCTGATCATGGCCAAGGTCATGCTGTTCCTCCCCCAGTTCGTCGTGATCGTCGCCTTCCCGGACATGGCCACCCCGACGAGCCGCAGACGAGCGCTCGTCCGGAGCCTGCTGCTGGTCGCGGCGCTGGGCGTGGTGATGGTGGTCGCCGCCCGGGTGCTGTCCGGGCTGGCGATGGTCTTCGTCGGCGGGGCGGAGTTCGGCGAGGTCGAGGACCTGCTGTGGGTCTTCGCCTTCCTCGGCACGCTGCTCGCGATGCTGCAGCTCCAGGTGTACGCCGTGCTGGCCCGACAGGGTCGCCGCACCGTGGTGCTGGTGTGGGCCGCCCTGGCCGTCGTCGTCGCGCTGGGCCTGCGGACCGACTCGGTGATCGGCCTGGTCAGCGTGGTGGTGGCGGTGGACGCGGTGCTCCTGTCCGTGCTCACCGTGGCCAGCCTGCGGCTGGCACGCGAGCCCGAGCCGGACCCCGCCACCGGCTGAGCAGGCCCGGGTGAACAGACCAAGGTGAGCGTACGGCTCAGTGCGCGGCGTCGTGCCAGCTGCGCCCGGTGCCGATCGACACGTCGAGGGGCACGGCCAGGTCGGCTGCGCCGCCCATCTCCGCGCGGACCAGCGCGGCCAGCGCCTCGCCCTCGCCCGGCGCCACCTCGAACACGAGCTCGTCGTGGACCTGGAGCAGCATCCGCGAGTGCAGGCCCTGCTCGGCCAGGGCGCGCTCGACGCCGAGCATGGCGACCTTGACCAGGTCGGCCGCCGAGCCCTGGATCGGGGCGTTGAGGGCCATCCGCTCGGCCATCTCGCGGCGCTGGCGGTTGTCGCTGGTGAGGTCGGGCAGGTAGCGGCGCCGGCCGAGGATGGTCTCGGTGAACCCCGAGCGGCGGGCCTCGTCGACGATCCCGCCGAGGTAGTCGCGGACCCCGCCGAAGGTCTCGAAGTACTCGTCCATCAGCCCCCGCGCCTCGGAGGTGTCGATACGCAGCTGCTGGGAGAGGCCGAACGCCGACAGGCCGTAGGCGAGGCCGTAGTTCATCGCCTTGATCTTGGCGCGCTGCTCGACGCTGACGTCCGCGGCGTCGACACCGAACACCCGCGCGGCGGTGATCGAGTGGAAGTCCTGCCCGGAGCGGAACGCCTCGATCAGCAGGGCATCCTCCGAGAGGTGCGCCATGATCCGCATCTCGACCTGGCTGTAGTCGGCGGTCAGCAGCGACTCGCCGGCCTCGCCCACCACGAAGGCCTCACGGATCCGGCGCCCGGCCTCGGTGCGGATCGGGATGTTCTGGAGGTTGGGGTCGGTGCTCGAGAGGCGTCCGGTCGCGGCGATGATCTGGTTGTAGGTCGTGTGGATGCGACCGTCCGGGGCCACCGTCTTGAGCAGACCCTCGACGGTCTGGCGGAGCCGGATCACGTCGCGGTGGCGCAGCAGGTGCTGGAGGAAGGGGTGCTCGGTCTTCTCGAAGAGCTGCTGGAGCGCGTCGGCGTCGGTCGTGTACCCGGTCTTGGTGCGCTTGGTCTTCGGCATGTCGAGCTCGTCGAACAGCACGACCTGCAGCTGCTTGGGCGAGCCGAGGTTGATCTCCTTGCCGATGACGTCGTAGGCGTCGGTGGCGGCCGCCCGGACCTGCTCGCCGAACTCCGACTCGAGTCCCTCGAGGTAGTCGGTGTCGACGGCGATCCCGACCTGTTCCATCCTGACCAGCGTGCCGATGAGCGGCAGCTCCACCTCGCGCAGCAGCTGGCTGCCACCGTGCTCCTCGACCGCGCCGTCGAGCGCGTCGGCGAGGTCGAGCACCGCCCGGGCCGTGAGCATCGCGGTGTCGCTCGCCGTGGTGTCGTCGATCGCGTCGAAGCTGAGCTGGTCGGCGTCGGCGGAGTCCTGCCGCAGCTCACGCTTGAGGTAGCGCAGGGTCAGGTCGGCGAGGGCGTACGAGCGCTGGTCGGGCTGGACCAGGTAGGCGGCGAGCGCGGTGTCGACCTCGAGGCCACGCAGCTCCCACCCGCGGGCGGCCAGCGCCAGGCTCGGCCCGTTGGCGTCGTGGACCGCCTTGGGCCGGTCCGGGTCGGCGAGCCAGGCCGCCACGGCCGCGTCGTCGTCGGGCCCGAGGTCGGCGGCGTCGATCCAGGCCGCCTGTCCCTCCCTCGTCGCCACCGCCAGCGAGTGCACGTCACCCGTGCCGGCGCGCCACGTGCCCTGCACCGCGACGCCGACACGGGTGCCCGCAGGCGCGTGCTCGTCGAGCCAGGCCGCCGCCTCACCGGCGGCGAGGCGCCGGCCGTCCAGCTCGAAGCCGGCCTCGGCCTCGGCGGTCTCGTCGGGGGCGGGGTCGATGGTGTCGAGCAGGCGGGTGCGCAGCTCACCGCGGAACTCGAGCTCGTCGAGCAGCTCGAGACCCGCCGTACGGTCCCAGGGCTGGCGGGCCAGGCCGTCGGGGCGTACGGGGAGGGTCAGGTCGCGCACGAGCGCGTTGAGCCGCCGGTTGCGGATGACGTCGCCGAGGTGGGCGCGCAGGGCCTCGCCCTTCTTGCCGGTGATCTCGTCGGCGCGCGCGATCACGTTGTCGAGGCCGTCGTACTGGTTGATCCAGCGCGCCGCGAACCCGGGGCCCACACCGGGGACGCCCGGAAGGTTGTCGGAGGTCTCCCCCACGATGGCGGCCAGCTCGGGGTAGCGGTCGGGCGGGACGCCGTACTTGTCCTCGACGTAGGCCGGGGTCATCCGAGCCAGGTTGCTCACGCCCTGCATGGGGTAGAGCACGGTGGACGACTCGGTGACGAGCTGGATCGAGTCGCGGTCACCGGTGAGGACCAGCACCTCCATCCCCTCGGCGAGCGCCTGCGTCACGAGCGTGGCGATGATGTCGTCGGCCTCGTAGCCGTCCATCGACAGGTGCTGGATGTGCAGCGCGTCGAGGACGCGGCGGATCAGCGGCAGCTGGCTGCTGAACTCGTCGGGCGTCTTGTTGCGCTTGGCCTTGTAGTCGCTGTACTCCTCGAGGCGGAAGGTCTGGCGCGACTTGTCGAACGCGACCGCGACGTGCGTCGGAGCCTCGTCGCGCAGCACGTTGACCAGCATCGAGGTGAAGCCGTAGACGGCGTTGGTGTGCTGCCCGGTGGCGGTCGCGAAGTTCTCCACCGGGAGGGCGAAGAAGGCCCGGTAGGCCAGGGAGTGGCCGTCCAGCAGCAGGAGGCGGGGGCGGCGGTGCACGTCGGTCGTCTCGCTCGTCTCAGGCACCCGCCGACTCTATCCGCCGCCACCGACAGCAGAATGGGCGCCATGACCACTCCAGAGACACTGGCCGGCCTGAGCGTCGAGGAGCTGATCGCCTTCATGCCCGACGGCAACGGCCGGCTCAACGACAAGCTGGGCGTCGAGCTCGTCGAGATCTCCGCCGAACGGGTCGTGGCGACCATGCCCGTCGAGGGAAACACCCAGCCGTACGGCCTCCTGCACGGCGGCGCCTCGGTGGCGCTCGCCGAGACCCTGGGCTCGATCGGGTCGGCGATCCACGCCTACCCGGCCAGGATCGCCGTGGGCGTCGACATCAACGCCACCCACCACCGCGCCGCCACGTCGGGAACGGTCACCGGCGTGGCGACAGCGATCCACCTCGGTCGCTCGTCGACGTCCTACGAGATCGTGATCAGCGACGACCAGGGCCGGCGGATCTGCACCTCCCGGATCACCTGCGCGCTCCTGGACGCCCGTCCCCCCGCGGGTTGAGGACAGCGGGGCGATGTCCTGAGGAGGCCGCCCGCGGCCGTCTCGAAGGGTCCCGTCTCGAAAACCCCTCGGCGCCTCAGCCCGGGACGCGCTCGCGACGGATGCGTCGCGCGGCCAGGACCCGGTCGATGCGCTGACGGCTCGTCGCCGCCTGCGTCACCTGGCGCGACTGCGGCAAGCGGGCGCGTACGGCGGTCGTGGTGGCCGCTCGCAGCGTCGCCTGCGGGGCGAAGGAGAGCCGCGCCATGAAGCGGTTGGCGTCACGCGCCTCCGAGGCCGCCGCGGTCTGGACATGGGTGATCCCGTGCTGCTCGGCGAAGCGGCAGGCCGCCTCCATCAGCGCGCTGCCCACGCCCTTGCGGCGGAACTGCGCGAACACGTGGGGCGAGACGGCCAGCACGGCGGGCTCGAGGTTGAGCGGTGTGAACGTGGTGGCCTCGAGGTAGACCGCACCGGCCACCTCGCCGTCGACCTCGGCAACCGCGATCAGTCGGGTCTCGGTGGTGTCCGCCTCGGCGACCACGCGTGACACGTCGGCGAGCTGCTCGTCGAGGTCACCCTTGCGCAGGATGTCGTTCCACAGCTC
Source organism: Nocardioides eburneiflavus (assembly GCF_004785795.1). Classification (NCBI taxonomy): domain Bacteria; kingdom Bacillati; phylum Actinomycetota; class Actinomycetes; order Propionibacteriales; family Nocardioidaceae; genus Nocardioides; species Nocardioides eburneiflavus. Next base: position 3,700,041 of record NZ_SRRO01000001.1, on the reverse strand, counting down.
CCGCAGCGAGGCGACGTCCGTCGGCACAGCCGCGCGTACGGTCACCGGCGTCCGACTCATCGACCCACCTCTTGCTCGAGACCCTCCGTGGTCCCCCGCCGCTCCGGATGCGGCACCACACCCGGGCGAGGGTACGCCCATGCCGTCCCGACCGCCATGGCGAGGTCGCACAGGACCTCGGGTGACCGAGCGAATGTAACGGCCGGATGACGATGCCTCGCGCGTCGCATCCCTCGCCCGGGACCGTGCACTACGCTCCCCGGCATGGCATCCAGCACCCTTCCGCGCCCCCGCGGCATCATCCGGAGCTCCATCGCCCTCGCGTCCACCCTGGCCCTCGCCGCGGTGCTCACCGCGTGCGGCTCCGACGACGGCGGCGACTCCGCCGGCGACAGCGGCTCCGGCGACGACTCCGGCCTCACCACGGTCTCCAGCGGCACCCTGACGGTCTGCTCCGACGTCCCCTACCCGCCGTTCGAGGACTTCGACGACACCTCCGAGTCGGGGTTCAAGGGCTTCGACATCGACATCGTCCAGGCGATCGCCGACGGTCTCGAGCTCGAGCTCGCAGTCAAGGACTCCTCCTTCGACGCCCTGCAGAGCGGTCAGGCCCTCAACGCCAACCAGTGCGACATCGCCGCCAGCGCGATGACGATCACCGAGGAGCGCCAGGCGGCCCTCGACTTCTCCGACGGCTACTACGACTCCCAGCAGTCGCTCCTGGTGGCCGAGGACTCCGACATCGCCTCGATCGACGACCTCGACGGCGTGAAGGTGGGCGTCCAGCAGGGCACCACCGGCAAGGTCTACGCCGAGGAGAACGCCACCGGCGCCGAGCTCGTGTCCTTCCCCAGTGACGCCGAGATGTTCCAGGCGATCAAGGCCGGCCAGGTCGAGGCGCTGCTGCAGGACCTGCCGGTCAACATCAACCACCAGGACCAGGGTGGCTTCTCGGTCGTCGAGACGTACTCGACCGACGAGTCCTACGGGCTCGCGATGAAGAAGGGCAACACCGCCCTGGTCGACGCGGTCAACGAGCAGCTCTCCGAGATGCGCGACGACGGCACCTACGACGAGATCTACAACTCCTACTTCGCGACCGAGTGACCTGCGCGTGGCTCTGAAGCGCTCGACGCGTCGCACCCTCAGCAGGGCGGTCCTCTACGCCGTCCTGCTGGGGGTGTTGCTCCTGGTGGGCCTGAGTGCCGACTGGGCCACCATCCGCGCCAACTTCTTCGCCCCTGCCGGCATCGGCAACCCGTTCACGGGTGACTGGGGCACCTGGCCCGACCTCCTCACGGTCGGCGTCAAGAACTCGCTGATCTACACCGCAGTCGCCTTCGGGGCGGGGCTGGTGCTCGGCGTCGTGCTGGCACTCATGCGGCTCTCCCCCGTGGCTGCCTACCGCTGGATCGCGACCGCCTACATCGAGTTCTTCCGCGGCCTGCCCGTCCTGCTCGTCGTCCTGGTGATGGCGTTCGGCATCCCGATCGCGTTCAACGGGTGGACCCCGCCCGGCGGCACCGTCGGTGCCGGCGTCGTCGGACTGATCCTGGTCGCCGCCGCCTACATGGCCGAGACCATCCGGGCCGGCATCCAGGCCGTGCCCAAGGGTCAGACCGAGGCCGCGCGCTCGCTCGGCATGAGCGCGGGCCGCACCACGATCACCGTGGTGCTCCCCCAGGCCTTCCGGATCGTCATCCCGCCGCTGACCAACGAGTTCGTCCTGCTCATCAAGGACACCGCGCTGCTGTTCGTGATCGGCTTCGCCGCCGACCAGCGTGAGCTGACCACGATCGCGCGCGACTTCATGGCCTCCAGCGAGACCGCCGGGACTGCGACCAGCCTGATCCAGGCCTCGATCCTCTACCTCTTGATCACCCTGCCGCTCACCCGACTGGTGTCCTGGCTCGAGCGCAAGCAGCAGAAGGCCAGGTGACCATGACCACGAGCGTCCAGGCGGCCCCCGCCATCCAGATCAAGGACCTGCACAAGTCCTTCGGGTCCAACGAGGTCCTCAGGGGCATCGACTTCCACGTCGACGACGGCGAGGTCGTCTGCGTCATCGGTCCGTCCGGCTCGGGCAAGTCCACACTGCTGCGCTGCGTCAACCGCCTCGAGGAGCCCGACAGCGGGCAGATCCTGGTCGAGGGGGTCGACATCATCGACCCCGAGACCGACCTCGACGCCGTCCGGTCCCGCATCGGCATGGTCTTCCAGCAGTTCAACCTCTTCCCCCACATGAACGTGCTGCGCAACCTCACGGTGGCGCAGCAGAAGGTGAAGGGGCGGTCCAAGAAGGAAGCCATCGAGGTCGCCCGGGCCAACCTCGAGAAGGTCGGGCTGGGCGGTCGCGAGAACGTCTATCCCGCGCACCTCTCAGGCGGCCAGCAGCAGCGCGTCGCGATCGCGCGTGCCCTGTCGATGGACCCCGACATGATGCTGTTCGACGAGCCCACGTCCGCGCTCGACCCCGAGCTGGTCGGCGACGTGCTCGAGGTGATGAAGACCCTCGCCGGCGAGGGCATGACCATGATGGTCGTGACCCACGAGATGGGCTTCGCCCGCGAGGTGGGCGACAAGCTGGTCTTCATGGACGGTGGCGTCATCGTCGAGGAGGGCGACCCGCGCGAGGTGCTGTCCAACCCGCAGCACGAGCGGACCCAGGCCTTCCTGTCGAAGGTCCTGTGACCGGCACGCGTCAGCGGGCCGGACTCACAGGAGGTTGAGCGAGCGGCACGGCGGAGCTCGCGAAGCCGTGACCCGCGGGACGAGACCCGATTCCATGCACGAAGGGCCCAGCCGGATCGGCTGGGCCCTGTCGTGCGTCCGTACGGTGTCGAGTCAGATGTCTCCGCCGAGGTAGGCGGCCTTCACCGACTCGTCACCGGCGAGCTCGCTGCCCTTGCCCGAGCGGACGATCTCGCCGGTCTCGAGGATGTGGGCGTCGTCCGCGGCCTTGAGCGCCTGCGCGGCGTTCTGCTCGACCAGCAGCACCGTGGTGCCCTGCGCGTTGATCTCCTTGATGATCGAGAAGATCTGCGCGATCAGCTTGGGCGCCAGTCCCATCGACGGCTCGTCGAGCAGCAGCAACCGCGGACGTGCCATGAGCGCACGCCCGATCGCCAGCATCTGCTGCTCACCACCCGACATGGTGCCCGCGGACTGGTTGATCCGCTCGGACAGCCGCGGAAAGAGTGTCAGCACCCGGTCCATGTCCTCCTGGTACGCCTTGCTCTTGCGGTCGCTGCGCACGAAGGCGCCCATGTCGAGGTTCTCACGCACGGTCATGCCGACGAAGCAGCGGCGGCCCTCGGGCGACTGGCTGATGCCCAGCTTCACCCGGTCGTACGGGGCCGAGTGGGTGATGTCCTTGCCGTCGAACTTCACAGAGCCGGCGCGCACCTTCCGGATGCCCGAGAGTGTCTTCAGCGTCGTGGTCTTGCCGGCGCCGTTGGCGCCGATCAAGGTCGTGACGCTGCCCTCCGGCACACTGAAGCTGATGTCACGGATGGCCTCGATGTGCCCGTAGTTGACGCACAGTCCCTCCACCTCAAGAAGCATCTTCTTCCTCCACTCCGAGGTAGGCGGCGATCACCGCAGGGTTGTCGCGGATCTCCGCCGGGGCGCCCTCGGCGATCTTCTTGCCGAACTCGAGCACCACGATCCGGTCGGTCACTCCCATCACCAGGCGCATGTCGTGCTCGATGAGCAGCACGGTGAACCCCTGGTCGCGGACCTTGCGGATCAGGTCCATCAGGACCCTCTTCTCCTGCGGGTTGAAGCCGGCCGCCGGCTCGTCGAGACAGATCAGCTTGGGCTTCGTGGCCATGGCTCGTGCGATCTCGAGCCGGCGCTGGTCGCCGTACGACAGGTTCGCCGCCAGCTCGTCGGCCTTGGTGGCCAGGCCCATGAAGCGCAGCAGCTGCATCGCGAGGTCATGGCCCTCGGCCTCCTCGCGGCGGTGCTTCGGCAGCCGGAAGAGGGCGCTGAACATCCCGGTGGTGTGCTGCGCGTCCGCACCGACCAGGACGTTCTCCAGCGCCGTCATCGTCGGGAACAGCCGGATGTTCTGGAACGTACGGGCGATGCCGGCCTGCGCGATCTGGAAGCGCTTGCGGCCGGCCAGCGACTCACCCTGGAAGCTGATCGTCCCTGATGTCGGCCGGTAGACGCCGGTGATGGCGTTGAAGCACGTCGTCTTGCCGGCACCGTTGGGGCCGATCAGCCCGAGGATCTCGCCCTCGTTGATGTGGAAGCTGACGTCGTCGAGTGCCGTGAGGCCGCCGAACTTCAGCGTCAGCTTGTCGATGTCGAGGATGCGTGTCTCAGACACGAGCCCCCTCCTCTCCCTCGGCGCCGCCCTCTTCCAGCACTTCCAGCTCCTGCTCGAGATGTTTCGCGCGTACGGTCCGCTTCGGGGGGAACAGTCCCTCGGGTCGCAGCGTCGCCAGCACGACCAGCGCGAGCCCGAAGACCAGCACGCGGAAGTCGTCGAACTCGCGGAAGCGCTGCGGCAGGTACGCCACCAGGGCCGCGCCCACCAGGACGCCCCAGCGGTTGCCCTGCCCGCCGACCACGACGGCCGCCAGGAACAGGATCGAGAAGAGCAGCAGGAACGACTGCGGGTTGATGAAGTTCTGTCGGCTGGCGTAGAGCGCGCCCGCGAGACCGCCGATGAAGGCTCCGGTGGCGAAGGCGAGCAGCTTGAACCGGAAGGTCGGCACGCCCATCAGCTCGGCGGCGTCCTCGTCCTCCCGCGTCGCCTCCCACGCACGCCCGACCCGGCTGTTCTTGATGAGGACGTCGGCGAACAGGATGATGATCACGACGGTGAGGCCGAGCCAGTAGTACGGGATCTGGTCCAGCACGCCGAAGACGAGGAACTTCGTGGTGTCCTGCGTGTCGAGCAGCACGGTCCCGTCGCCCCAGTAGAGGTGCGGGATCTCGAACAGCCCGTCGGTCCCACCCAGGCTCGGCGGGCGGGCGATGTTGCTGATGCCCTTCGCCTCGCCCAGCCACTCGGTGTTGACCGCGACCAGGCGGATGATCTCGCCGAAGCCGAGCGTGACGATCGCGAGGTAGTCGCCGCGCACGCGCAGGGTCGGCGCACCGAGCAGCACGCCCGAGATGGTGCTCGCGAGCACCGCGATCGGAAGGGCGAAGAGCAGCGGCCAGTTGGCGTGGAAGGACGTGAGGATCGCGGCGGTGTAGGCGCCGACGGCGTAGAAGCCGACGTAGCCGAGGTCGAGCAGGCCGGCATAGCCGACCACGATGTTGAGGCCGAGTGCCACCAGCATGTACATGGTGACCACGAACAGCACGCCACCGAAGTCGACGCCCGGCGTGGTGATGAGGGGAAGCTCCAGGAGCGGGAGGGCGTAGGCGAACGCGACGAGCAGCAGCCAGAACACGATCTTCACCGGCTTGGGCAGCCCCGTCAGGGAGAGCTTGAACTTGCTCATGCGCGCGCCTTTCCGAGCGACTCACCCAACAGGCCCGTGGGCCGGAAGAGGAGGATGACCACCAGCAGGACGAATGCCACGACGTGGCGCCACTCGGTGCCGAACAGCGCAGAACCCCAGTTCTCGGCCACGCCGAGGACGAGGCCGCCGAGCAGCGCACCGCGCAGGTTGCCGATGCCACCGAGGACGGCGGCGGTGAACGCCTTGACGCCCAGCAGGAAGCCGACGTCGAACTTCGTCGTCTCGATCTTGAGCATGTAGAGGAAGGCCGCCACACCGGCCATCAGGCCGCCGATGAGGAAGGTCATCTGGATGGTGCGCGTGGGGTTCACACCCATCATCGACGCCGTCTCGGGGTCCTGCGCGGTGGCGCGGATGCCCTTGCCCAGCTTGGAGCGGCGGACGAACTGGTCGACGACGACCATCATCCCGACGGCGGAGAGGATCACCAGGACGTCGATGCTCGACACGGAGATCCCCGCGACGTTCCAGCGGGGCGCGTCGACGACGCCGGCGATGCTGTTGTTGATGCGGGCCTTGCCGACGTAGCCGGAGAGGTCGTCGTCGAGACCGAACCAGCCGGCGACCCGGTCGCGGAGGCCCATCAGCTCGGCGAGCACGAAGCTCGCGCCGATGGCCGAGATGAGCGCGATCAGGCGCGGCGCGTTGCGCTTGATGAGGGGGCGGTAGGCGACCCGTTCGAGGATCAGGGCGATGACGGCCGACATCGCCATCGCCGCCACCAGGGAGGCGATCAGGATGGCGACGAGCTCGACACCGTTGGCGTCTGCGCCGCCGAGCGCCATCACCGTCCACAGCATCGCGAAGGTGCCGTACATGAAGACTTCGGAGTGCGCGAAGTTGATCAGCTGGAGCACGCCGTAGACCATCGTGTAGCCCAGGGCGATCAGCGCGTAGATGGCGCCGAACGCGAGCCCGGTGATGGTCAGCCCGGGCAGGTTGTTGAAGAAGAACTCGAAGTTCACGCAAGGCCTCCTGGCCGGGGGTCAGCCATCGGATCGTGGACAGTGGCGCGGCCGGGGAGGGAGTCCCCGGCCGCGCCTGTTGCCATGCTGTGACGACTCAGTCGCCAGGTCAGCCGATCTCGCCCTCGGGGACGATCTCGCCGCCCTCGACCTTGTAGGCGTAGACCTTGACGTCGGACGGCTCACCGGTCTCGTCGAACGACAGCTGCTTGGTGATGCCGGCCTCGTCGTAGCCGTTGACGAACTCGAGCATCGCCTCGCGGTCGCCGATGCCCTCGCCGATGCCGTCGAGGAAGATGCTCGCGGCGTCGTACGCCTCGGCCGCGTAGGTGCCGGCAGCCTCGCCGAACTCCGCCTCGTAGGCGCTGGCGAACTCGGCCACGGCCGGGTCGGTGTCGGGGATGCACGGGCAGGTGATGATGGTGCCCTCGGCTGCGTCACCGGCGTCGAGGTAGGCCGGGTCCTTCACGCCGTCGGCGACGACGAAGGTGCCGTCGAAGCCACCGTCGCGGAGCTGGCCGACGAGGATCGTCGCCTCGGCGTAGTAGCCACCGAAGAAGACGGCGTCGGCGTCGGAGTCGACGACCTTGGAGACGGTCGCGGAGAAGTCGGTGTCACCGACCTGGATGGTGTCGGTGCCGGCGACAGCACCGCCGCCGAGGTCCTCCTCGACGATCCCGGCCAGGCCGGCGCCGTACTCGGACGCGTCGTCGATGATGAAGGTGCTCTTGGCCTGCAGCGTGTCCTTGATGTAGGCCGCAGCAGCCGGGCCCTGGGTGGCGTCGTTGCCGAGCGCACGGTGGAAGGTGTCCCACCCGTTCTCGGACAGCGCCGGGTTGGTGGCCGACGGGCTCACCGTCGGGACTCCGGCCTCGGCGAAGATCGGGCCGGCGGCCGCGGACTCACCGGAGAAGGCGGGACCGACGACACCGATGATCGAGTCGTCGCCGGCGATCTCGGTCGCCAGGGCGGGCGCCTCGTCGGGCGAGCCCTGCGAGTCGTAGTTGACCAGCTCGACCTCGCAGTCGGCGTCCTCGTTGTACTGCGAGACGGCGAGCTCGGCACCCTGGATGATCGGCTTGCCGAGACCGGCCGCGGGGCCCGTCTCGGGGCCGAAGAACGCCAGCTTCAGGTCGCAGGCAGCCTCGCTGCCGCCACCGCCGCTGCCGCCGTCGTCGCCGTCCTCGGTCGTGCCACAGGCGGTCAGAACCAAACCGGCAGCCGCCGCGACGGCGATGGCCTGCCAGGACTTGGATGAGCGGATCATGGATCCCTCCGTAGTTCTAAGTGGGCTGTCCACCTCGGCAGCCTCGTGCCCCGGAACCTAACACCCGGAATGTGGCCCGGGACACGATTGAGCGCCCGCATCTCCGTGCCGTTGCCGTTTCGTGACCTAGTGGTCTGCACCGGAAACGCGGGCGTAACGCGGCGTGACATCCGCGGTTCTGTCGGCAGAGCCGTCGACCGGCCGTCGGATCTGCGGCGACAGGGGCCTCGAGCGTCAGGAAGGTCCCTCGGCGCCCAGCCCGGCGACGCCGTGCTCGACGACCCCGTCGGCCACCTGCTTCATCGACAGGCGCAGGTCCATCGCGGTCTTCTGGATCCAGCGGAACGCGTCGGGCTCGCTCAGGCCGAGCTTCTCCTGGAGCACGCTCTTGGCACGGTCGACCGACTTTCGGGTGGCCAGCGACTCCTGGAGGTCGGAGACCTCGCGCTCCAGCACGGTGATCTCGGCGTACCTGCTCACGGCCATCTCGATCGCGGGCACCAGGTCGCCGCGCTGGAACGGCTTGACGAGGTACGCCATCGCGCCGGCGTCGCGCGCGCGGGCGACGAGGTCGCGCTGCGAGAACGCCGTCAGGATCACGACCGGCGCGATCCGCTCGGCCGCGATCGCCTCCGCCGCGGCGATGCCGTCGAGGACCGGCATCTTCACGTCGAGGATCACGAGGTCGGGTCGCAGCTCTCGGGCCAGCTCGACAGCCCTCCGGCCGTCACTGGCCTGCCCGACGACCTCGTAGCCCTCCTCGACGAGCATCTCGGCGAGGTCCATCCGGATGAGGGCCTCGTCCTCGGCGATCACCACGCGGCGTACGCCGTCGTCGTCCTTGGCGGTGGGCGTGGGCTCGGGCTGGTCGGCGGCGGGCTGCGTCACGTGGGCAAGGCTAGTTCCGCTACCGTGTGCGCACCTAGCCGGGTTGGCGGAATGGCAGACGCGGTGGTCTCAAACACCACTGCCCGCAAGGGCGTGTGGGTTCGACTCCCACACCCGGCACCACGACCCCTCGACCCCGTCAGGTGCCTCAGCCACCTCTCGGCGCCTCGGGACGTGTCTCGGGCACCGCTCGAAGCACCATCGTCGGCGTGTCGGTACGCAGCGGTGCCCCACCCACGTTCCATGTGCGGGGAATGTGGGTCAGGCACCGCTCCCTGGATCAGCGCGGACGCCGGTACGCCGGCGCAGCGCCGTCGATCGCGTCGCCCATGCGGTGGATGCGCAGCGCGTTGGTCGAGCCGGGGATGCCGGGCGGGCTGCCGGCGATGATCACGACCAGGTCGCCCTTCTCGACGCGACCGATGTGCAGCAGCGCCTCGTCGACCTGTCGGACCATCTCGTCGGTGTGCTCGACGTCGGCGCCGAGGAAGGTCTCGATGCCCCACGTGAGCGCGAGCTGGGAGCGGGTCCGCGGCTCGGGCGTGAAGGCGAGGATCGGGATCGGCCCGCGGTAGCGGGAGAGGCGCTTGGCCGAGTCGCCGCTGACGGTGAACGCGACGACGTACTTGGCACCGACCCGCTCGGCGACCTCCGCCGCGGCCTTGGCGATGATGCCGCCGCGGGTCTGGGGGTTCCACGCCACGGCCGCCATGTGGCTCAGGCCGTGGTCCTCGGTCGACGCCACGATGCGGGCCATCGTCTGCACCGCGACGACGGGGTGCTCCCCCACGCTCGTCTCGCCCGACAGCATCACGGCGTCGGCGCCGTCGAGCACCGCGTTGGCGACGTCGCTCGCCTCGGCGCGCGTCGGCGCGGGCGAGCTGATCATCGACTCGAGCATCTGGGTCGCGACGATGACGGGCTTGGCGTAGCGACGGGCCTTGTCGATGATGAGCTTCTGGTGGATCGGCACGTCCTCCAGCGGGCACTCCACGCCGAGGTCGCCGCGCGCCACCATGATGCCGTCGAACGCGTCGACGATCTCGTCGATGTTCTCGATGGCCTGCGGCTTCTCGATCTTGGCGATGACGGGGACGAAGATGCCCTCCTCACGCATGATGTCGCGCACGTCCTGGGCGTCGCGGGCGTTGCGCACGAAGCTGAGGGCGATGAAGTCGACGCCCAGGTTGAGCGCCCAGCGCAGGTCCTCGGTGTCCTTCTCGGACAGCGCCGGCACCGACACGGCGACGCCGGGGAGGTTGATGCCCTTGTTGTTGGACACCTTGCCGGGCACGACGACCTCGGTCACGACGTCGGTGTCGTCGACGGAGACGACCTTGAGGCGTACCTTGCCGTCGTCGATGAGGAGCGGGTCCCCGGGCTTCACGTCACCGGGCAGGCCCTTGTAGGTCGTCCCGCAGATGTCGACGGTGCCCTCGACGTCACGCGTGGTGATCGTGAAGGTGGCACCGCGCTTGAGCTTCACCGGTCCGTCGGCGAAGGTCTCCAGCCGGATCTTGGGCCCCTGCAGGTCGGCGAAGATGCCGATCGCGTGGCCGGTGTCGTCGGAGGCCTGGCGGACCAGCCGGTAGACGGCCTCGTGGTCGGCGTACGCGCCGTGGCTCATGTTGAGCCGGGCGACGTCCATGCCTGCGTCGACGAGTGACCGGATCCCCTCGGGGGTGTTCACCGCGGGGCCGAGGGTGCAGACGATCTTTGCTCTACGCACGGGGCCAACCCTAGCGGACATTGGAACGATCCAAAGATCCTGTCCCAGGATGTCGGGTGAGTGAGGCAGGTTTTCCGGCGTGCGAACCTGCCTCACTCACCGCTCGACCACCTCAGACGGCCAGCGGTCGCTCGTGCGGCTTGATCGGCGCGGGCAGCGTCGTCGAGCCGGTGAGGTACGCATCGACCGAGGCGGCCGCGCTGCGACCCTCGGCGATCGCCCAGACGATCAGCGACTGGCCGCGGCCGACGTCGCCGGCGACGTAGACACCGGGCACCGAGGCGGCGTACGACTCGTCGCGGCGCACGTTGCCGCGGTCGTCGAGCTCCACGCCCAGCTGCTCGACGAGACCGGGCTTCTCGGGTCCGACGAAGCCCATGGCGAGGAGCACCAGCTGGGCCGGGATCTCCCGCTCGGTGCCCTCGACCGGCTGGAACGTCGCGTCGACCTCGACGAGCCGCAGCGCGGCGACCCCGCCGTCGTCGTCGCCGACGAACTCCTGCGTCGACACGGCGTACACGCGGTCGCCGCCCTCCTCGTGGGCCGAGGAGACCCTGAAGGTCATCGGGTACGTCGGCCACGGCTGTCCGTCCGGGCGGTCGGTGCCGGGCTGCGGCATGATCTCGAGCTGCGTGATCGACCGCGCGCCCTGACGGATCGAGGTGCCGAGGCAGTCGGCGCCGGTGTCACCGCCGCCGATGATCACGACGTCCTTGCCGGTGGCGACGATCTGCTCCGACCCGTCGGTCGTCGGAGCCTCGCCCAGCGACGCGCGGTTGGCCTGCGGCAGGAACTCCATCGCCTGGTGGATGCCGCGGAGGGCGCGGCCGGGAACCGGGAGCTCGCGCGCTGCGGTCGCCCCCATCGCCAGCACCACCGCGTCGTAGCGGTCGAGCAGCTTGTCACCGGTCAGGTCGCCACCGACGTCGACCCCGGCCCGGAAGACGGTGCCCTCCCGGCGCATCTGGTCGAGGCGCCGGTCGAGGTGCTTCTTCTCCATCTTGAACTCGGGGATGCCGTAGCGCAGCAGGCCGCCGATCTTGTCGGCGCGCTCGTAGACCGCGACCGTGTGCCCGGCCCGGGTGAGCTGCTGGGCGGCGGCGAGCCCGGCGGGACCGGAGCCGATGACGGCGACGGTCTTGCCGGAGAGCCACTCGGGCGGCTGCGGCCGGACGTATCCCGAGCCCCACGCGCGGTCGATGATCGAGACCTCGACGTTCTTGATGGTGACCGGGTCCTGGTTGATGCCCAGGACGCACGCGGTCTCGCACGGCGCCGGGCAGAGGCGACCGGTGAACTCCGGGAAGTTGTTGGTCGCGTGGAGACGGTCCATCGCGCCGTCCCAGTCGTCGCGCCAGACAAGGTCGTTCCACTCCGGGATGATGTTGCCCAGCGGGCAGCCCTGGTGGCAGAACGGGATGCCGCAGTCCATGCAGCGCCCGGCCTGGGTGTTGATGATCGGGAGCAGGGCGCGTCCGATGCCGTCGGGGTAGACCTCGTTCCAGTCCTGGACCCGCTCGGCGACGTCGCGGCGCGAGGCGACCTCACGGCCGTGCTTCAGGAATCCCTTGGGGTCAGCCATGCTGGTTCACCTTCTTCGCGAGTACGCGGTGGATGGTCGTCGTGGTCGCTGCGCGCTCAGCCATGGAGGACCTCCATGATCCGGGCGGCTGCCTCTTCCTCGTCGAGCCCGTCCTCGAGGGCCTCCTCGCGGGCCTCGAGCACGCGCTTGAAGTCGCTGGGCATCACCTCGGTGAAGCGCGCCAGCGAGGAGTCCCAGTCGGACAGGAGCGCGGCGGCGACGGTGGAGCCGGTCTCCTCCGCGTGCTGCTCGACCAGGGCCTTCAGCTCGTCGGCCGCCTTGCCGGTCACCGGCGACAGCTCGACCAGCTCGGGGTTGACCCGCTGCTCGTCGAGGTCGAGCACGAACGCGTAGCCGCCGGACATGCCGGCCGCGAAGTTGCGGCCCGTCGGGCCGAGGACGACGACGACGCCTCCGGTCATGTACTCACAGCCGTGGTCGCCCACGCCCTCGACGACGGCGAGCGCACCCGAGTTGCGTACGCAGAACCGCTCGCCGACGCGACCGCTGAGGAAGATCTGGCCCGACGTGGCGCCGTAGCCGATCGTGTTGCCGCCGATGATCTGCTCGGACGCCTCGAAGGTGGCGGCCCGGTCGGGCCGGACCACGAGGCGGCCGCCGGAGAGACCCTTGCCGATGTAGTCGTTGGCGTCGCCCTCGAGCCGCAGCGTCACCCCGCGCGGCACGAACGCACCGAACGACTGTCCGGCCGAGCCGGTCAGGGTGATGTCGATCGTCCCGTCGGGCAGTCCCGCGCCGCGGTAGCGCTTGGTGACCTCGTGGCCGAGCATGGTGCCGACGGTGCGGTTGACGTTGCGGACCGCGACCTGGGCGCGCACGGGCTCCCCGGACTCCAGCGCCGGAGCGGCGATGGCGATGAGCTCGTTGTCGAGCGCCTTGGCCAACCCGTGGTCCTGGCTCTTGGTGTTGCGCAGGTCCTGGTCCTCGAACTGGCCGAACTCGCCGTGGGCCGAGGCCTGGTGCAGGATCGGCGAGAGGTCGAGGCCCGAGGCCTTCCAGTGGTCGACCGCGCTGGCGACGTCGAGGGTGCCGACCTGGCCGATCGCCTCGTCGAGCGTGCGGAAGCCGAGCTCGGCCAGCAGCTCGCGGACCTCCTGGGCGATGAACTCGAAGAAGTTCACGACGTACTCGGCCTGGCCGTTGTAGCGCTCGCGGAGCACCGGGTTCTGCGTGGCCACGCCCACCGGGCAGGTGTCGAGGTGGCAGACCCGCATCATGATGCAGCCGCTCACGACCAGCGGAGCGGTGGCGAAGCCGTACTCCTCGGCGCCGAGGAGCGCGGCGATCATGACGTCGCGTCCGGTCTTGAGCTGGCCGTCGGCCTGCACGACGATGCGGTCGCGCAGCCCGTTGAGCAGCAGCGTCTGCTGGGTCTCGGCGAGGCCGAGCTCCCAGGGGCCGCCCGCGTGCTTGAGCGAGGTGAGCGGCGACGCACCGGTTCCGCCGTCGTGGCCGGAGACCAGCACGACGTCGGCGTGGGCCTTGGAGACGCCGGCCGCGACCGTGCCGATGCCGACCTCGGACACGAGCTTCACGTGGATGCGCGCGGACGGGTTGGCGTTCTTGAGGTCGTGGATCAGCTGCGCCAGGTCCTCGATCGAGTAGATGTCGTGGTGCGGCGGCGGACTGATCAGGCCGACGCCCGGGGTCGAGTGCCGGGTCTTGGCCACCCAGGGGTAGACCTTGTGGCCGGGCAGCTGGCCGCCCTCGCCGGGCTTCGCGCCCTGCGCCATCTTGATCTGGATGTCGTCGGCGTTGGTGAGGTACTCCGACGTCACGCCGAAGCGACCCGACGCGACCTGCTTGATCGACGAGCGCCGCGTGGGGTCGTAGAGGCGGTCCGGGTCCTCGCCGCCCTCACCGGTGTTGGACTTTCCACCCAGCCGGTTCATCGCGATCGCGAGGGTCTCGTGCGCCTCCTGGCTGATCGAGCCGTAGGACATCGCGCCCGTGGAGAAGCGCTTCACGATCTCGGAGACCGGCTCGACCTCGTCGATGTCGATCGGCTCGCGCACGCCGTCCTTGAAGGTGAACAGCCCGCGCAGGGTCATCAGCCGCTCGGACTGCTGGTTCACCCGGTCGGTGTACTGCTTGAAGATGTCGTAGCTGCCGGTGCGGGTGGAGTGCTGGAGCCGGAAGACCGTCTCGGGGTCGAAGAGGTGCGGCTCGGCATCCCCCTTCACGCTGCGACGCCACTGGTACTCGCCACCGATCGCCAGCTCGCGGTGGGCCGGGGCGATGCCCTTGCGGGGGTACGCCGTGGCGTGGCGACGCGCCACCTCCTCGGCGATCGTCTCCAGCTCGATGCCGCCGAGCTTGGAGGTCGTACCGCTGAAGTAGCGGTCGATGACGGCCTGCGAGAGGCCGACGGACTCGAAGATCTTGGCGCCCGTGTAGGAGGCGACCGTGGAGACGCCCATCTTGGACATGACCTTGAGCACGCCCTTGCCGAGCGCCTTGATCAGGTTGGCGACGGCCTTCTCGGGGTCGACCTTGACGTAGTAGGCCTCGCGCGCGAGGTCCTCCACGGACTCCATCGCCAGGTAGGGGTTGACCGCGGCGGCGCCGTAGCCGACCAGGAGGGCCACGTGGTGCACCTCGCGGACGTCGCCGGCCTCGACGAGGAGACCGACCTGCGTACGGGTCTTCTCCCGGACCAGGTGGTGGTGGACCGCACCGGTGAGCAGCAGCGACGGGATCGGCGCCAGCTCGGCGGTCGAGTGCCGGTCGGAGAGCACGATGATCCGGGCGCCGTCGGCGATGGCCGCGGAGACCTCGGCGCACAGCTCCTCGAGCCGCGCCTCCAGCGCCGCTCCCCCGCCCTCGACGTCGTAGAGGCCTCGGACGACGTGCACCTGGAAGCCCGGCATGTCGCCGTTGCGGTTGATGTGCCGGATCTTGGCCAGGTCGTCGTTGGAGAACACCGGGAACGGCAGCACGATCTGGCGGCACGACGCCGGGGTCGGCTCCAGCAGGTTGGCCTCGGGCCCGATCGACCCGGCCAGCGACGTCACGAGCTCCTCGCGGATCGCGTCGAGCGGCGGGTTGGTGACCTGCGCGAACAGCTGCGAGAAGTAGTCGAAGAGGAGTCGCGGCTTCTCGCTGAGGGCCGCGATCGGCGTGTCGGTGCCCATCGACCCGAGCGCCTCGCCACCGGTGTTGGCCATCGGGCTCAGCAGGACGCGCAGCTCCTCCTCGGTGTAGCCGAAGATCTGCTGGCGACGGGTGACCGAGGCGTGCGTGTGGACGATGTGCTCGAGGTCGTCGATGTCGTCGAGGTGGACCAGGCCGGCGTGCAGCCACTCGTCGTAGGGGTGCTCGGCGGCGAGCTGGCCCTTGATCTCCTCGTCCTCGATGATGCGGTGCTCGTCGGTGTCGACGAGGAACATCTTGCCGGGCTGGAGCCGGCCCTTGCGGACGATCGTGGCGGGGTCGAGGTCGAGCACGCCGACCTCGGAGGCCAGCACGACGAGCCCGTCGTCGGTGACCCAGTAGCGCGAGGGTCGCAGGCCGTTGCGGTCGAGCACGGCGCCGATCTGGGTGCCGTCGGTGAAGACCACGCACGCGGGACCGTCCCACGGCTCCATGAGCATGGAGTGGAACTCGTAGAACGCCCGGCGCTGGGCGTCCATCTCGCGGTGGTTCTCCCACGCCTCGGGGATCATCATCAGCACCGCGTGCGGCAGCGACCGGCCGCCGAGGTGCAGCAGCTCGAGCACCTCGTCGAACGACGCCGAGTCGGACGCACCGGGGGTGCAGATCGGGAAGATCCGCTCGAGGTCGCCCGGGATCAGGTCGCTCTGCAGCAGCGCCTCGCGGGCGCGCATCCAGTTGCGGTTGCCCATGACGGTGTTGATCTCGCCGTTGTGGGCGATGAACCGGAACGGGTGCGCGAGCGGCCAGCTGGGGAACGTGTTGGTGGAGAAGCGCGAGTGCACGACGGCCATCGCGGACGCGACGCGCTCGTCGGTGAGGTCGGGGAAGACCTGGTCGAGCTGGTCGGTGGTGAGCATGCCCTTGTAGGCCAGGGTCCGCGACGACAGCGACGGGAAGTAGACGTCGGTCTCGGACTCGGCGCGCTTGCGCAGGCAGAAGGCCAGGCGCTCGAGCGCCATGCCGGTCACCCTGGAGCCCTTGCCGGCCACGAAGAGCTGGGCGAAGGCGGGCATGACGCTGCGGGCCGTGGCGCCGAGCGTGGAGTCGTCGACCGGCACCTCGCGCCAGCCGAGGACGGTGAGGCCCTCCTCGCCGGCGATCTCCTCGATGCGCCGGCGGGTGCCCGCCACGGCGTCGGCGTCGCCGGGCAGGAACGCCGTGCCGACGGCGTACGCCCGTGCGGGGGGCAGCTCGAAGCCGAGCTCGGCGGTGACCTCGCGGAGGAACGCGTCGGGCACCTGGAGCAGGATCCCGGCACCGTCACCGGAGTTGACCTCGGCGCCGGCGGCGCCGCGGTGGTCGAGGTTGCGGAGGGCGGTGAGCGCCTTGGCCACGATGTCGTGGCTGGCCTCACCGGTCAGGGTCGCCACCATGGCGACACCGCAGGCGTCCTTCTCGTGGCGAGGGTCGTAGAGACCCTGCGCAGGAGGGAAGTTCGGCGGGAACGCGTGCGTCGAGGACACTGGTTCTCCCGTCGTCGTCCCGGCGTGCCAGCGAACTGGCAGGTCACGGGTGGTGGGTGTTTCCGCTGGGGACGACGTTGGCCCGAGCACAACGGAACCTATCACCGGCGCGAGCCGGTGGACCACGAGGTGTCAGGCCGTGGGACCGGCCTTCTGCTCGCTGTCGGCGTCCTCCTGCTCGGCGGCCGGCTCGCGGGTGCGTACGGACTCCTCGCGTCCCGGGTGCCGGCGCGTGGACCACGCGAAGTACGCCGCCGCGAGGACGAACAGCACGATCGAGGTCCACACGTTGAGCCGCAGGCCGAGGACGTCGTCCATCTGCACGTCGTCGATGCGCAGGTTCTCGATCCAGCCGCGTCCGGCGGTGTAGAGCATCACGTAGAGCGCGACGACCCGCCCGTGGCCGAGGCGGAAGCGGCGGTCGGCCCAGATCAGCACCGCGAACGCGGCGAGGTTCCAGAGGCACTCGTAGAGGAATGCGGGGTGGTAGGTCGCCACGTCGAGGTACTGGGCGGGCCGGTGCGCGATGTCGATCTCCAGCGCCCAGGGGAGGTCGGTCGGGCGGCCGTAGAGCTCCTGGTTGAACCAGTTGCCCCATCGTCCCACCGCCTGCGCGACGAGGACGCCGGGCGCGAGGGCGTCGAGGAGCGGCAGCAGCCTGATCCCGCGCGAGCGGGCGCCCAGCCACACGCCGACGGCGCCCAGGGCGATCGCGCCCCAGATGCCGAGGCCCCCGCGCCAGACGTACAGCGCCGTGACCGGGTTGCGGCCCTCCCCGAAGTAGAGCTCCCAGTCGGTGATCACGTGGTAGAGCCGGCCACCGACGAGCCCGAAGGGCACCGCCCAGATCGCGAGGTCGCTGACCTCGCCGGCCGTGCCGCCGCGGGCCACCCAGCGACGCTCACCGATCCAGATCGCGAGCACGATGCCGAGGATGATGCTGAGCGCGTAGCCGCGGATCGGGACGGGACCGAGGTTCCACACCCCGTCGGCGGGACTCGGGATGGACATCAGGGTCACGAGCGGCGCCGGCAGGGAGACCATCGAGAGCATGGTGAGCATCATCCTTCGTCGAGCAACATGAGGACGTCGTGGGCCAGCTGGGCCTGGGAGACGTCGTGGTCCCACATGACGGGGGTCTGGTCATCGGCGTCGATGGCCATCACCCGGGTGCCGTGGGTGACGTCGTAGCCGCCGCTGGGCAGCTTCTCGCCCTGGTCGACCCCGACGTAGAGGCTCTTGCCGACCTCGACGATGTCGTCGAGGTCTCCGGTGAGCCCGACGATGCTGGGGTCGAAGGCGCTGACGTAGTCGTCCACCACCGCCGCGTCGTCGCGCGCGGGGTCGGTGGTCACGAAGACCACGTCGAGCCGCTCCTTCTCGCTGTCGTCGAGCCGGGCGAGCGTGCCGGCGAGCGTCGCCATCACCTGCCCGCAGATGTCGGGGCAGTTGGTGTAGCCGAAGAAGACGAGGGTCAGGTCCTTGTCGGTGTCGTCGACGAGGCTGTACGCGTCGCCGGCGGTGTGGACGAGGGGTGTCGCGACCACCTGGGCGGGCGGGTCCAGCGGGGTGCCGCTGAGCTCCATCGCCCCGCTCGAGCCCGTCGCTCCCCCGCCGCACGCGGCCAGCAGCCCCAGCATCGCGACCGCCCCGAGCGCCCTACCTCCTCGCACGGCGTACGCCCTCGGCGAGGTCGGTGGTCAGGGTGCGCAGTGCGTCGAGCCCGGCCGCCTCGTCGCCCTCGTGGTCGAGCAGGCAGCGGACGAACGCGGAGCCGACGATCACGCCGTCCGCGTAGGCGGCGACCTCGGCGGCCTGGTCGCCGGTGCTGACGCCGATGCCGACCGCGACGGGGACGTCGCCGCCCGCGCGGACGCGCGCGACCAGTGGCCCGGCGAGCTCGGAGCTCGACTCACGCGCGCCCGTGACGCCCATGACGGCGGCGGCGTAGACGAAGCCGCGGCTCTCCCGGGCGGTCATCGCGATGCGCTCGTCGGTGGAGCTCGGCGCGACGAGGAACACCTTGTCGAGCCCGTGCTCGTCGGCCGCGGCGATCCACTCCCCGCCGTGGTCGGGGGTGATGTCGGGCGTGATCATGCCCGCTCCCCCGGCGGCAGCCAGGTCGGCCGCCCAGCGCTGCACGCCGTAGCGCTCGATCGGGTTCCAGTAGGTCATCACCAGGGTCGGGACGCCGGTCTGCGCGACGGCCTCGACGACCCGCAGCACGTCCGCGGTGCGTACGCCGCCGTCGAGCGCGGCCTGCGCGGCCGCCTGGATGGTGGGGCCGTCCATCACCGGGTCGCTGTAGGGCAGGCCGATCTCGATGGCGTCGCAGCCCGCGTCGACCATCGTCCGCAGCGCCTCGATGGAGCCCTCGACCGTGGGATAGCCGGCGGGGAGGTAGCCGACGAGGGCCGCGCGGCCCTCCTCGCGCGCCGTCGCGAAGGCGGTGCTCGTCGACGTCACTGCTGCGCCTCCGTGTCCAGCTCCGAGGCGGCGTCGGCCTCCACGTGCCGGAGCTCGGCCTCCGGGCTCTCCTCGGCGTCGCCGAGGCCGAACCACTCGATGGCCGTGCCCATGTCCTTGTCGCCGCGACCGCTCAGGTTGATCAGCACCGTCGCGTCGGGGCCCTTCTCCTGCCCGAGCCGCCTGGCGACGTCGAGGGCGCCGGCGACCGCGTGGGCCGACTCGATGGCCGGGATGATGCCCTCCGTACGGCTGAGCAGCGCCATCGCCTCCATCGCCTGCGCGTCCGTGACGGGCGTGTAGGTCGCCCGGCCGGCCGCGGACAGCCACGAGTGCTGCGGGCCCACGCCGGGGTAGTCGAGCCCGGCCGAGATCGAGTGCGACTCGACCGTCTGGCCGTCCTCGTCCTGCAGGACGTAGGTGCGGGCGCCGTGGAGGACTCCTGCCTCACCGGCGTGGATGGTCGCGGCGTGGCGACCGGTCTCGACGCCGTCGCCGCCGGGCTCGAAGCCGTGGATCTCGACCCCCTCGTCCTCGAGGAACGCGGTGAACAGGCCGATGGCGTTGGACCCGCCTCCCACGCACGCCGCGACCGCGTCGGGCAGCACGCCGTACTGGTCGAGGCACTGGGCGCGGGCCTCGTCGCCGATGCCGCGGCAGAAGTCGCGGACCATGCTCGGGAACGGGTGCGGGCCGGCGGCCGTTCCGAAGAGGTAGGCGGTGTGGTCGACGCTGGCGACCCAGTCGCGCAGCGCCTCGTTGATCGCGTCCTTCAGCGTCGCGCTGCCGGACTCGACGGGCACGACCTTGGCGCCGAGGAGCTGCATGCGGGCGACGTTGAGTGCCTGGCGGCGCGTGTCGACGGCACCCATGTAGACGGTGCAGTCGAGGTCGAACCACGCGGCCGCGGTGGCGCTGGCGACGCCGTGCTGGCCGGCGCCGGTCTCCGCGATGACGCGCGTCTTGCCCATCCGCCGGGTCAGCAGGGCCTGGCCGAGCACGTTGCGGATCTTGTGGGCGCCGGTGTGGTTGAGGTCCTCGCGCTTGAGCAGCACGCGGGCGCCGACGAGCTCGGAGAGCCGCTCGGCGTGGTAGAGCCGGCTGGGCGTGCCGGCGTAGTCGCGCAGCACCCGCTCGAAGTCGACGACGAACGCGTCGTCGGCCATCGCCTCCTGCCAGGCGTCGGTCAGCTCGTCGAGCGCGGCGACGAGTGCCTCGGGCATGAAGCGTCCGCCCCACGTCTCGCCGAAGTAGCCCCGCTCGTCGGCCTCGTACCTCATCGGGCCACTGGGCACGCTCACGCTCACGGTGCAGTCACTCCTGTCATTGCTCGTACGGCGGCCTCGGGGTCGCCGTCCTTGACCAGCGCCTCGCCGACCAGCACCACGCCAGCGCCCTCGGAGACGAAGCGCTCGACGTCGGCGACGCCGCCGATGCCGCTCTCGGCGACCTTGACGACGTCGTCGTGGATCGCAGGCGCGAGTCGACCGAAGACGTCCGGGTCGATCTCGAGGGTCTTGAGGTTGCGGCTGTTGACCCCGATGAGCTCCGCGTCGAGGGCCATCGCACGCTCGGCCTCGGCCTCGTCGTGGACCTCCACCAGCACGGTCAGGCCGAGCTCGCCCGCCTCGTCGTGCAGGCGGCGCAGGCCGTCGTCGTCGAGGGCGGCAACGATCAGCAGGGCGAGGTCGGCGCCGGCGGCGCGGGCCTCGACGAGCTGGTAGGTCTCGACGATGAAGTCCTTGCGCAGGATGGGCGTCTCGACGACGGCGCGTACGGCGCGGAGGTCGTCGAGGCTGCCGCCGAACCGGCGCTCCTCGGTGAGCACCGAGATCGCCGCGGCACCGCCGCGCGCGTAGGCCGCGGCGAGGGCCGCCGGGTCGGGGATGTCGGCGAGGGCGCCCTTGCTCGGGCTGCGGCGCTTGACCTCGGCGATGACGCTCGAGCCGCGGGCCCGGAAGTGCGGCATCGGGTCGCGCGGTGCGGGGGCGTCGGCGAGGTGGGCGAGCAGCTCCCCCAGCGGGAGCGCGGCCTCGCGGCGGGCGAGGTCCTCGCGGACGCCGGCGACGATGTCGTCGAGCACGGAACCGGTCGCAGGCATGGGATCAGCCTCTCACCCGGCTCCAGCCCCGGCGGGACCGGTGCCAGTGGACGGACGGCGTGCGGGCCGGTGCGGGACCGGCCGGCGGCTCAGTGGTCGGAGGCGTGGAAGCCGAGCTTGGCGAGCACGAGGAACAGCGGGAACGCCAGCACGGCGACGATGATGCCGATCCACAGCAGGGTCATCTGCGTCGGCACCTGGAGGAGGGCGACGCTGCCCACGACGAAGCCGAGCATCGCGACCGACACCGCGGTCCAAGCAGCGGGGGTGTTGCCGTGGCCTGCAGCCATCGTGGGTGCTCCTTCGTCGGGTCGGCGGGTGCGCGCCGAAGTCTAGGCGGTGGGGTGGCGCGGCGGCTCAGGCGGTCGGGTCGCGGCCGTCGTCGAGGGCCTTCCAGATGTCGATGTTCTCGGTCGGCTGCTCCGTGGCCGCCTCGCGCGGCCCGGTGGGCGCGTCGTACCGGCTGCCCATCTCCGGCCACGTGCGGACGAGGCGGAGCCCCAGGACGGTGGACACCAGCACCAGCAGCGCGGCGACGACCGCGAGCCAGTACCAGCCGGTGAGTGCGGTCTCGTCGAGGACCTCCCCGGTCCGGACGCGGACCTGCTCGACCAGGTGGTCCGGCAGGCTGGACGGCGCCCACGCGACAGCCGCGACGTAGCCGAGGGCGGCGAGCACGGACAGGCCGGCGATCCCGCGTCGGAAGCGACCGCGGGTGACGAGCAGGACGCCCCAGCAGGCGAGGACCACGAAGGCCAGGGCGGTGCCCAGCGGGGAGGACGAGACCTCGCCCCACGTCGTCGTGCTGACGCCGGGTGCCGACTCCGCCCCGGCCCCGGTGACCCACGGCTTGCTCGCGGCGTACGCCCCCAGTCCCGCGGAGGCGAGGCCGAGGGCGACCACGGGGCCGAACGTGCGGCGGGGGCCGCCGCCGGGGTCGTGGGCCACGTCGTGCGCCTCAGCCATCGACGCGGTGCACCAGGTCGGCGTCGAAGCAGGAGTGGTCGCCGGTGTGGCAGGCGGCGCCGACCTGGTCGACGACGAAGAGCAGCGTGTCGCCGTCGCAATCGAGCCGGACCTCCTTGACCCACTGCACGTGACCGGAGGTGTCGCCCTTGACCCAGTACTCGCGGCGTGAGCGCGACCAGTAGGTGGCCCGACCGGTGTCGATGGTGCGGGCGAGCGCCTCGTCGTCGACCCAGGCGAGCATCAGCACCTCCCCGGAGCCGTGCTGCTGCACGACGACGGGCACGAGGCCCTCGGCGGTGTGGCGCAGGCGCGCGGAGATCGCGGGGTCGAGGCCCGAGTCGTGGGTGCTCACTCGGGGCCCCCGCGGCGTTGTTCGGGGGAGCGCAGCGGAGGAGAAGAACGTCGTGGGGTGAAGTTCATGGATCCATCGTCTCAGCCTCGCGGGCGGCCCAGGTCTCCGCACATCTCTGCGTGACCGGCCCGGGAGCGGGCAGCTCACGGTCGTCCCACCGGGCGATGGCCTGCACGTCCCTGGTGGTGGACACGAGGAACGCCTCGCTGGCCCGTTCCCGCACGTCGGCCAGCGGCTCGTCGACCTCGCGCGCACCGCACCACTCGACGACCAGCTCGCGGGTGATCCCGGCCAGGCAGCCGACGGCCAGGCTCGGGGTGCGCAGCTCGCCGTCGAGGACGTAGAAGACGTTGGAGCCGGTGCCCTCGCAGAGGTCGCCGGCGGTGTTGGCGAGGATCGCCTCGGTCCCGCCGCGGGCCTGCGCGTGGGCGAGCGCGATGACGTTCTCGGCGTACGACGTGGTCTTGAGCCCGGCCGTGGCGCCGTGCTCGTTGCGGGTCCACGGGACGGTCACGACCGTCGTCTCGCGCGCCGCGCGGTCGATGGCGCTGTAGGCCACGACCAGCGTCGCCGGTCCCCCGCCGCGGCCCGAGCCCATCGGCGCCGGCCCGGCGGTCCAGGTGATGCGCAGGCGCCCGATCGGGTCCGCGGCCGCTCCGTCGGCGAGCACCGCGGCGACCCCGCGGCGTACGTCCTCGAGGTCGGGCGCGGGCAGCCCGAGACCCGCTGCGCTGCGCTCGAGGCGGGCGAGGTGCCGGGTCAGCGCGAACGGCTCGCCGTCGAGGGTCTTCACGGCCTCGAAGACCCCGTCCCCCACCGTGAAGCCGTGGTCGGTGACCGCCACCGCCCCCTGCGTCGGGTCGGCCAGGAGGGTGCCGTTGAGCCATGCGCGCATGGACCTCACCCTAGGGCTCGGCCGCGATCCGGACGGACCCCGGACGGGGTCCGGAACACGCAGTGGGGGCACCCGATTTTGGCGCCTCGACGGCCATGGGCTACTGTTCCACTCGCACTCAGGGCCGGTGAAACGGCCAGGAAATGCAGGCGGACATAGCTCAGTTGGTAGAGCGCAACCTTGCCAAGGTTGAGGTCGCGAGTTCGAGTCTCGTTGTCCGCTCTGAGGGGTCTCCCATCACACGTGGGCCTCCACGGTGGGTTGGCCGAGAGGCGAGGCAACGGACTGCAAATCCGTCTACACGGGTTCAAATCCCGTACCCACCTCGCAACACAACTCAACACGGGCGATTGGCGCAGCGGTAGCGCGCTTCCTTGACACGGAAGAGGTCACTGGTTCAAACCCAGTATCGCCCACCAGCACCGAGGGCCCCAGCAGCGATGCGGGGTCCTCGTCATTTACCCCATTGGTGAGACGCGCCGGGGCGACGTGTCGTGCCTACGGTGGGTGTGCCCGCTGAGACGACTCGAGCGGACCGCACGGTGCGGGGCCACTTCGAGCGACGCCGGCCGCATCGCACTCTCACCCCCGGGAGGGCCATCACCATGTCAGAGCAGGTTGCACGGAACCACCTCTGCCCGGAACCGCCGCACGACCGCACCCACGACACCGGGGCGGAGTGCTGATGCGTCGGTACGCCCCCGTCGGGCTGGTCCTCGCCGTGCTCGTCGGCCTGATGCTCATGGTGCCTGCGTCGTCGGAGACGTCGAGCGGCGACGGTGCGCCGTCGCGCGAGGAGTTCGACGCGCTCGCGGACCGGGTGACGACCCTCGAGGAGCAAGTGGCCGAGCTCCGGGCCACACCACCGGGCACCCCCTCCGAGACCCCGACCGCTTCCCCCACGAGCACCCCGACAGAGTCGCCGACAGAGACACCGACCGGTACGCCGTCCGACTCCCCCACCGCGACCCCGACCGAGTCGCCGACCGAGACCCCGTCCGACTCCCCCACGAGCACACCGACCCAGACCCCCACCACCGACCCCTCGGAGACGCCGACCCCGGACCCGGACGGACCTCCGTCCGCCGCGGACTTCCCGACTCCCGACTCCGTCGGCCCGGCCACCGAGCCGACGCGGGCCTGGACCGGCGGCTGCACCGTCACGACCGACGGCCTCGTGATCGAGGGCGTGGTCGTCAGCTGCCCGGGCGGGCTCGTCATGGGCAACGCGAACGGGGACGAGGCGCCCGACCGTTCGGTGCAGGGCGTCGTGATCCGTGACTCCGTCGTCAACGGCGGCGTGTTCACCTCGGAGGTCGACACCGACGACGTGGCGGGCAACAACCCCTTGCACCCGCAGATCTTCTCGATCGAGTCCTCCAGGGTCCTCTGCGCTCCCGCCCAGGACTCGTGCCGGGCCGTCGGCCTGGCCCACTTCTCGGTCCGCGACTCCTACCTGCGTGGGACGCACAGCGGTGGCTGGGCCCACAACAAGGTCGTCATCGAGGACTCCTACATCACCACGACGGGGACCTCCACGCACCAGAGCGGCCTGCGGATGCTGAAGAACAGCACGCTGCGCGGGAACACGATCCTCTGCACCCCCGCCGGGTCGGGCACGGACGGCGGTTGCTCCGCCGACGGGGTCTTCTACCGCGAGTTCGGCGTGCCGGGGAACCTCACGATCGAGGACAACTACTTCCGCCGCGGCACGGGTCAGGGCCAGTGGTTCGCCACCCGTTTCGTCGACTGCCAGCTCGTGGACGTCTGCGTGGACATCCGGATGACCGGCAACCTGTTCGATCGCGGCCAGGGCACCGACGGAGGCGAGTTCCCCGACGACATCGGTGACGTCTGGGCCGACAACTACTGGGTCGACGGCGAGCCCGCCCGCAGCGGACAGGTGCGGTGAGGCGCGCTCCCCTGGTCGGGTGTAACACCGAATTAACGTGACCCGGTCGCACCTCGAAACGCAGGCTTCCTAGGTTCACCGTCACCATGCACCTGACACCGGCCGACTCCGAGAAGCTCCTGCTCGCCGTCGCTGGGATGGTCGCGCGCGACCGACTCGCCCGGGGCGTGCTGCTCAACCACCCCGAGACCGTGGCGCTGCTGAGCACCTGGGTCATCGAGCGGGCCCGCGAGGGCGCGAGCGTGGCCGACCTCATGGAGACGGGACGCCACGTGCTCACCCGGGACCAGGTGATGCCGGAGGTCGCGTCGATGCTCACCGACGTCCAGGTGGAGGCGACCTTTCCCGACGGTCGCAAGCTCGTCACGCTCCACCACCCGATCGCCTGACGCACCGCCGACACCCGAGACAGGAGGATCCGTGGCCGACCTGCCCACCGGGCCCGGTGAGATCCGGACCATGGACGGGACCGTCGTGCTCAACGCCGACCGCGGCCCCGACGAGCGCCTCGACCTGGTCATCGTCAACACGGGAGACCGCCCCGTCCAGATCGGCTCACACATCCACCTACCCGACGTGAACGCCGCGCTGTCCTTCGACCGGGCGTCCGCCGTGGGCTACCGGCTGGACATCCCGTCGGGCACCAGCCGGCGCTTCGAGCCCGGCGCGTCGCAGGAGGTCGGCGCCGTGGCGTTGCGCGGCCGGCGCCACGTGCCGGGGATCCAGGTTCGCGGGGACGAGGGGCCGGTCGGTGGTTGAGATCAGCCGGAGCGCGTACGCCGCCCTCTACGGCCCGACCACCGGCGACCAGGTGCGCCTGGCCGACACCGACCTGTGGATCGAGGTCGAGCAGGACCTCACCTTCGGCGGCGAGGAAGCGGTCTTCGGCGGCGGGAAGTCGATCCGCGAGTCGATGCACCAGTCGACGACGACGCGCGCCGACGGAGCGCTCGACACGGTGATCACCAGCGCCCTGGTCCTCGACCACTGGGGCATCGTGAAGGCCGACGTCGGGATCCGCGACGGACGCATCGTCGCCCTCGGCCGGAGCGGGAACCCCGACATCGCGGACGGAGTGCACCCCGACCTCGTCATCGGCCCGTCCACCGACGTGGTCTCCGGCGAGGGCAAGATCCTCACGGCGGGCGGGATCGACGTGCACGTGCACTTCCTCTCGCGCTCGCAGGTCCACGAGGCCCTCGCGACCGGGATCACCACCCTCGGCGGCGGCGGCACGGGTCCGTCCGAGGGCTCGAAGGCGACCACCGTGACGCCGGGCGCCTGGCACCTGCGGACGGTGCACCGCGCCCTGGACCCGCTCCCGGTCAACGTCCTGCTGATGGGCAAGGGCAACACCGTCTCGGCCGCGGCGCTCGCCGAGCAGGCCCTCGCCGGTGCCGCCGCCTACAAGGTGCACGAGGACTGGGGCTCCACGCCCGCGGCCATCGACGCAGCTCTCCGCGCGGCCGACGAGCACGGCCTCCAGGTCGCGCTGCACTCCGACAGCCTCAACGAGGCGGGCTACCTCGAGTCGACGCTGCGCGCGATCGGCGGACGGTCCATCCACGCCTTCCACGCAGAGGGGGCCGGCGGTGGCCACGCACCCGACATCGTCCGGGTGGCCGGAGAGCCGTACGTCATCCCGGGATCGACCAACCCGACCTTGCCGCACACGGTCAACACCGTCGCCGAGCACCTCGACATGCTGATGGTCTGCCACCACCTCAACCCGCGCGTGTCGGAGGACCTCGCGTTCGCCGAGTCCAGGATCAGGGCGACGACGATCGCGGCCGAGGACGTGCTGCACGACCTCGGCGCCATGTCGATCACCTCCTCCGACGCCCAGGCCATGGGCCGCATCGGTGAGGTCGTCACGCGCACCTGGCAGGTGGCGCACACCATGAAGGACCGGTTCGGGACGCTGGGCTCCGGGCCGGCTGACAACGAGCGCGCGCGGCGCTACGTCGCGAAGTACACGATCAACCCGGCGATCGCGCACGGCATCGACCACGAGGTCGGCTCGGTCGAGGCCGGCAAGCTCGCCGACCTCGTCCTGTGGGACCCGCGCTTCTTCGGCGTACGCCCCTCGGTCGTGCTCAAGGGGGGCGCCCTGGTGTACGCCGCGCTCGGCGACCCGAACGCCTCGATCCCGACCCCGCAGCCGGTCCTCATGCGGCCGACCCTCGTCGAGGACGACGGGGCCGACCACTCCGTCACGTTCGTCTCGCCCGCGGCGCTCGAGTCCGGGCTGGCGGCCGAGCTGGGGCTGCGGCGACGGCTCGCCGCGGTGCGGTCCACGCGCGAGGTGGGCAAGGCGCAGATGGTCAACAACGACGCGCTGCCGGTGATCGCCGTCGACCCCGAGACCTTCGCCATCGACATCGACGGCGAGCGTGTCGTGCCCGCCCCGGCGACGTGGCTGCCGCTCGCGCAGCTCTACACGATGTTCTGAGCAGGTTCCGACCTCCATGGACCACGTCCCGACCGACCTGCTGCTGATGCTCCTCGCCGACGCGCGCCTGCCGGTGGCGGGGCACACGCAGTCCGCCGGGCTGGAGGCCGCCGTCCAGCACGGGCTGACCAGCGTGGAGGTGCCGGCCTACCTGTCGGCCCGGCTCGCGACCACCGTGCGGGTGGAGGCCGGCACCGCGGTCGTCGCCCTCCACCGGCTGACCCACGGGCTGCCGCTCGAGCCCGTCGTCGCGGCGTGGGCGGCGCGTACGCCGAGCCACGCGCTGCGGCGCAGCTCTCGGGCACAGGGGCGCGCCATGAACCGCCTCAGCACGCGGCTGTGGGCGGACGACGCAGCCGTACTCCGGGTGCACGGGCTGGACGGCTGCCCGCGCGCCGTGGCAGTCGCCGGCGCCGCCGCCGCAACAGGCCTCGACGCGTCGTCGCTGGCTCGGCTCGTCGGCTACGACGACGTGCAGACCGTCGCCTCGGCGTCGCTCAAGCTGCTCCCCCTCGACCCTGCCGAGACCACCGCATGGGTGCACGACGCCCTGCCCGAGGTGGCCGCGGTCGCCGCGGACGTGGCCCCGCTGACCGATCCGCGCGACATCCCCGCGGCCGCAGCACCCCAGACCGAGGTGTGGGCGCAGGCCCACGCCCGCAGCACCAGGAGGTTGTTCAGTGCCTGACCCGTCCCCCGCCCAGTCCCCGACCCGCGGCCTCCGACTCGGCGTCTGCGGCCCTGTGGGCACCGGCAAGAGCTCCCTCATCGCCCTGCTGTGCCGCGAGCTCGCCGAGCGCATGTCGCTCGCCGTGGTCACCAACGACATCTACACCGACGAGGACGCCCGCTTCCTCCGGGCGTCCGGGGTGCTGGCGGCGGACCGGATCCGCGCGGTGGAGACGGGCGCGTGCCCGCACACCGCGATCCGTGACGACATCACCGCCAACCTGCTCACCGTCGAGGAGCTCGAGGAGGAGTTCGCCCCCGACCTCGTGCTGATCGAGTCAGGGGGCGACAACCTCACCGCGACGTTCTCCCCGGCGCTGGTCGACACCCAGGTCTTCGTGCTCGACATCGCCGGCGGGGGCGACGTGGCCCGCAAGGGCGGCCCAGGCATCGAGCGCGCCGACCTGTTGGTGGTCAACAAGACCGACCTCGCACCTCACGTCGGCGTCGACCGGGACCGCATGGTCGCCGATGCCGAGGCTGCCCGGCACGGGCGCTCGGTGATCGCCCTCTCCCGCACGGACCGGGCCTCCGTCGCGGCCCTGACGGCGTGGGTGACGGCCGAGGTCGCCCGGCACCGCGCGGGCGACCTCGTGCCCACCGACCCCGGCCCGATGGCGCCACACTCCCACGACCACTCCCCCGGACCGGCCGGTCGCGACCATGACCACGCTCCTGCCTGACGCGACCACGGCTCGCAGCACCACGCTCGCCGTCACGCCGGCCGACGGGCGCGTGCACGTCCGCATCGGCACCCCGGGCGACACCGGAGCTCCCTGCCTGCGACCCCTCCTGCTGGGCAGCGGCGCCCGTCACGCCCGGGTCGCGCTCGTGCCCGACGGGGCCCTGCTGCTGGCGGGCGACGCCGTACGCCTCGACGTCGTCGTCGGCCCCGGGATCCGGCTCGAGCTGGTCGAGCCGGCCGGGACCGTGGCGTTCGACATGCGCGGCGGCGACGCGTCGTGGGACGTGCGGCTGGACCTGGCGGCAGACGCCACTGTGGTGTGGGCCGGCGAGCCGTTCGTGGTGGCGTCCGGTGCCCGGGTCCGCCGCAGCACGACCGTCGACCTGGGGCCCGGGGCCCGTCTGCTGGTGCGCGAGGCGCTGGTGATGGGACGGCACGGCGAGCGCGGGGGCCACCTGGAGCAGGTGTGGAGCGCGCACGGCCACGACGGCGTGCCCCTGCTGGTGGAGCAGACGGTCCTGGACGACCGTGCGGAGCGGCCCGGGATCCTGGGCGGGCACCGTTCCATCGGCACGGTCGTCGCGCTCGGCGTGCAGGTCGACGCCGACCTGTGCGCCGACGGCCGGCTCGACCTCGAGTGCGGGGGCACGGTGTGGCGCGGCCTGTCCCACGAGGCCCACCGCGCCGTGCCCGAGGACGCGTGGCGGACCGTGCTCACCGCCGGACGTCAGAACTCGTAGCCGAACCGATCGATGTCGGCTGCGTAGACCTCGGCGACCTTCCGTCTCGAGGCGGGGGTGAAGTAGTCCCGGTAGTGGCCATGCGTGGACCGGTTGCGCCGCGGCGGCGCCTTGGGCTCGACACCGAGCCGCTGCTGCACGACCGCCAGGTCCTCGGCGAAGGTCTCGGTGCGGCCGATGAAGTCGACCTCGCACCCGTGCCCCGGCGCCTCGAGGTAGTCGATCTGCGGGCGACCCATCCGAGGCCACTCCTCCGTGCCGCGAACCACGAACTCCTCGAAGTCGGCGTACTCACCCACGGCCCGCCACATGTCGTTGCCGCGGTTCTTGACCGAGTCCGGACCACCCTCGGCGTAGCGCCGACTCCAGTCCTCGATCATCGCGTACCACGACACCATGCGTGCCCACGGGTTGCGGACGAAGCCGTAGGACCAGTACGTCGCGAGCTCCGGCTCGGAGTCGAGGATCCGCCCGAGCGGCGCGTGTCGGCCGCGACGCGGATGGACCTGCTTGCGAGCGTCGGGGCACGCGCGCCGCATGACTCCCTCTGCCGACACCCCTCCGGTCTTCGGCACGTGCACGAACAGAACCCGGTGGGAGTCGCAGACCAGCACACCTGAGGCTATCCCAGGTGCGCGGTGGGGCCTGCGGCCCCTCAGGCGTAGCCGAACACCTCGTGGTCGCGGGCGTAGAGGGCTCGCACCCGGGCCGCCACCGCATCGGTGATCTCGACGTCGCGGGAGGACAGACCACCGCCGGACCCGCTCTCCAGGGTGTGCGGGACCTCGGCCGGGAGGTCGAGGTCGAAGCGGTCGCGCAGGTCTGCCACCGCCGCCTCGAGGCCGTCCTCGAGGCGGTAGACCTGTGCCCGCGGCAGCACGAATTCGTGCTGCGGCCGCAGGTGGTTGTCGAGCACGGCCGGATTGGCCCGAAGCCTGGCGAGCACGTCGTCGGTCCAGGCCTCGACGTGGCCCGCGCTCCCCGCGTCGGCGTGCCGCTTGTTGCGCATGACGTACTCGGAGCGGAAGCGCAGCAACGGCTCGCGCACGACCAGGAAGATGGCGTCGAACCGCCCCAGTCTCAGCATCTCCGTCAGGAGCGGGGCGTGCAGGTGCTGCGGGGAGATCCGGTGCAGGCGGCTCTGCGCCGGGTGCGTGTGCGGCGTGGCCCGCAGGCCGACGTCCCAGCCCGCGCGGATGAACATCCGCTCCAGGCTCGTGCCGCCGGTCTTCGGGACGTGGACGAACAGCACGGAACGTCCGTCCCGGGTGAATATCGGCACGAGCGGGATCCTAGTGGAGCGCCTGCCCCTGCCTTCCGGGCCGCCCGACATAATCGGCCCCATGTCCGCCAGGAAGAGGAGGTGGTCGCGTCGCCCGTCGTGGGCGCCGGCCACGCCCCCCGTCGAGCCACGCCGCCCACCGCGACTGCTGACGGTCGAGGACGCGTACCTCTCGGAGGTGGCGACGGGCAGACTGGCCACCGTCCACCACCTCGACCAGTGGTTCCGCGGTGCCGTCTACGACGCCGACGACACCTTGGTGCCCTCCTCGCAGAAGGTGCTGGGCAACCCGCGCGGCAAGCGTGTGGCCGCCGACCCCGAGCGAGTCGCCCGCCGTGACGACGCCGAGCAGCTGACCGGCACCTGGCTCTACGGCGGCACGTGGGCATCGGTCTACGGCCACTTCCTCGTCGAGACCCTGACGACACTCTGGCCGACGCTCGAGCAGCGGCCGGTCGGGCTGGTCTTCCACTCCAGCTTCGGCCGGCACCGCCGTGCCGACTGGCAGGACCGGCTGCTCGAGCTGGCCGGGTGGGGCGACCTGCCGGTCCACGTCGTCGACCGCGCACGCCCCGCCCGCGCGGACCGCCTCGTCGTGCCCGGTCGCAGCGTCTCGCTCCACGCGTGGGCGCATCCCGAGGCCCGCGACGTCTGGCAGCGCGTGGCCGCCGGGTTCCGCGACCTGGACGGTCCCGAGCGCGTCCACGTCTCCCGCACCGCGCTCAACGCGGCCCGCCGCGCGAACGGTCACCGACGTCCGATCCGTACGTCGGCCGAGGAGGACCGGGCGCTGGACGAGGTCCTCGCCGGCCACGGCTTCGAGATCGTCGCCCCCGAGAGCCTCACCATCGACGAGCAGCTGCGCACGGTGGCGGGCGCGCGCGTCATCGCCGGCCTCTCCGGGTCGGGCCTGCACCAGTCGGCCTTCATGGCCCCGGGCGGTCGCGTGGTCGAGATCGGCGACGGCCGGTCGGCTGACGAGCCGGTGGCGATGCAGGTCGCGATCGACGCAGCGCTGGGGCACGAGCGATCGTTCGTCCCCGGTGGGACCGGGCCCGCCGGCCTCGAGCGCACGCTGCGGCGTCTCGGCCTCTGAGGTCGGTCAGTCGTCCTCGGCGAGGTCCTCGCCGTGCGTGCCGGGCCGCGGCGCCCACGGCAGCTCCTTGGCGGGACGGATCACGATGAGGCGGTCACCGCGGGCGAGGAGCGACACCACCGGGTCGAAGTAGCGGTAGACCTTCTCGTCCCGCACGACGGCGATCACCTGGTCGGGCAGCGACTGCGGCTGCTTGCCGACCTCGGCGACCAGCAGGTCGCGCTCGGCCACCTCGAGGCCCTCGCCGTACGTCATCAGGTCCTCCATCACCGAGCCGAGCTCCGGCGACATCGAGGAGAGGCCGAGCAGGCGGCCGACGGCGTCGGAGGACGTGATGACCGAGTTGGCACCGGACTGGCGCATGAGGGGGACGTTCTCGTGCTCGCGGACCGCCGTGACGATCCACGCGTCGGGGTTGAGCTGGCGGACGGTGAGGGTGACCAGCACGTTGGAGTCGTCGCGGTCGGTGGTGATGATGACGTGGGTGGCCTTCTCGACGCCGGCCTGGCGCAGCACGCCTCGCCGCGTGGCGTCGCCCGCGATGACCACCAGCTGGTCGCGGTTGCCGTCGGCGACCGCGACCGGGCTCGGGTCCACGACGACGATCGCGTCGCGGACGTAGCCGTTGTTGAGGAGCGTCTCGATCGCGCTGCGGCCCTTGGTGCCGTAGCCGACGACGACGACGTGCTGGTCCATCTTCTTCCTCCACCGGGAGACCCGGAACATCTCGCGTCCCTGGGAGGCGAGGACCTCCAGGGTGGTGCCGATCAGCAGGACCAGGAAGGCGATGCGAGCCGGCGTGATGACCAGCGCGTTGACCAGGCGCGCCTGCGGCGACACCGGTGCGATGTCGCCGTAGCCGGTCGTGCTGAGCGTGACGGTCGTGTAGTAGAACGCGTCGAGCAGGCTGATCTGGTTGGTGGGGTCGTTGCCGTCGCGGTAGCCCTCGCGGTCGAAGTAGACGAGCAGCACGGTGCCCACGAGGATCGACAGGGCCATCAGGACACGGCGTCCCAGCTCCCACCAGGGCGACCTGATCTGCTCGGGCAGCGACACCCGGCCCACGCTGGGCTGGTGGCTCGACGTCGACACGGTCAGGAGTCTCGCACGCCGATCCGCTCCCGCAGCCGCTGCACCGTCTCGAGCCGCGCGCGCGTCGTGCTCTTCTGCGGGAACACGGTGTCGAAGGCGGCGTTGACCGCGGCACCGATCAGCACTGCGAGCGCCAGCAGGTAGAGCCACAGCAGCACGGCGATCGGCGCGGCCAGCGGACCGTAGATCGAGCGCGACTCCGCCGCGGTCACGGTCAGCACCCACCTCAGCGTGTACGACCCCGCGATCCAGCAGAACAGCGCGAAGACGGCACCGGGCAGGTTGAAGCTCCAGTTGGTCCGTACGGGGACCGACACGTGGTAGAGGGTGGCGAGGAAGCAGATGCAGAGCACCAGGACGACCGGCCAGTAGAGCCCGTTGACGAAGTCCAGCCGTTCGGGGACGACCCGGTCGACCAGGGTCGGACCCGCGACCACCAGGGGGATGCTCACCGCGCCGGTCACCATCGCGAGGACGTAGAGCACGAAGGACAGGGCCCGGGTCGCGACGATCCCGCGGTGCCCGCCGAGGCCGTGCATGATCGTGATGGTGTCGACGAAGACGTTGAGCGCACGCGAGCCCGACCACAGGGCGAGGATGAAGCCGATCGAGATGACGTCGTAGCGTCCGCCGTCGAGCACCGTGTCGATGGTCGGCCGGATGATGCTGTTGACGGCCCGCTCCGTCAGCGCCTGGCGGGAGACCTCGAGGACCGCGTTGCGCACGTCCTCGACCTGCGTGTCGGTGAAGCGCCCGCTGACGAAGCCCACGGCGCCGGCGAGGGCGAAGACCAGCGGGGGCACCGACAGCACCGCGAAGAACGCCGCCTCCGCGGCCAGCCCGGTCACCCGGTGCCGGAGGCAGGACCCGACGGTCGTGACGATGATCCGCCAGAGGTGCTCGCGCAGGCGTCGCGCGACGGTGTCGGTCGGCCGCGGGGCAGGGGTGTCCTCCTCGCTCGCCTCGACCATGGGAGCACGCTATCGAGCCCGCGCGCCGAAGCACCGGACCCGTGCGGCGGTTCTCCCGGCGGCGTGGTCGGCGTCACCCGCGACCGCCCGGCGTCCTACGGTGGGGCCATGACCGAGGTCTCCCCCGCTTCCAGGCCCGACGCCCGCACCGCCACCAACCAGGCTCCGGCCCTCGTCGGGCACAACGTCGTGACGTCCGACGTCGCGCTCACCGAGGCGCTCACCCGCCACGGCGACGCCGACCTCGTCGCCGACCTCACCGCGCTGGGCGCGGAGGCCGGGAGCGCCGAGGCCCGCGAGCACGGCATGCTCGCCAACCGCCACCACCCCGAGCTGACGACCTACGACCGCTGGGGCAACCGCGTCGACGAGGTCGAGTTCCACCCGTCGTGGCACTGGCTGATGGAGCGCGCCGTGGGGCACGGCCTCCAGGCCGCGCCCTGGGAGGCCCAGGAGGCGGGAGACCCGTACGCCCACCTGCGACGCGCGGCCGGGTTCTTCGCCTGGTCGCAGACCGAGCCCGGCCACGGCTGCCCGATCTCGATGACGTACGCCGCGGTGCCGGCGCTGCGGGCCGACGACGCGATCGCCAAGGAGTGGGCGCCGCTGCTGGCCGCGCGCTCGTACGACCCGGGCGTGCGCACGAGGTCGACCAAGACCGGGGCGCTGGCCGGCATGGGCATGACGGAGAAGCAGGGCGGGTCCGACGTCCGGGCCAACCAGACCCGCGCGGTGGCCACGCCCGATGACGGCTGGTACGCGCTGCACGGTCACAAGTGGTTCACCTCGGCCCCGATGAACGACGTGTTCCTGGTCCTCGCCCAGGCCGAGGGTGGGCTGACGTGCTTCGTCGTGCCGCGCGTCCTGGAGGACGGCACCCGCAACCGCCTCGACGTGGTGCGGCTCAAGGACAAGCTCGGCAACCGGTCCAACGCGTCGTCCGAGCTCGAGCTGTCCGGCACGCTCGGCCAGCGGCTCGGCGACGAGGGTCGCGGCGTGCGGACGATCATCGAGATGGTCGCCGCGACGAGGCTCGACTGCGTGCTCGGGTCCGCGGCGCTGATGCGGCACGCGCTCGCCGAGGCGTCGTGGCACGTCGCCCACCGCTCGGCCTTCGGCGGCCTGCTGGTCGACAAGCCCCTCATGCAGAACGTGATCGCCGACCTCGCCGTCGAGTCCGAGGCGGCGACCGCTCTGGCGATGCGCCTGGCCGCCGCTGTCGACCGTCCGGGCGACGCGCACGAGGTGGCGCTGCGGCGGATCGCCCTGCCGCTGGCGAAGTTCTGGGTGTGCAAGCGCACGCCGGCGATGGTCGCAGAGGCGCTGGAGTGCCTCGGCGGCAACGGCTACGTCGAGGACTCCGGGCTGCCACTGATGTTCCGCGAGTCTCCGCTCAACTCCATCTGGGAGGGCTCCGGCAACGTCAACGCCCTCGACGTGCTGCGCGCTCTCGGCCGCGAGCCCGAGGTGCTGGAGGCATGGATCACCGAGGTCGGCGCCGCGCGAGGCGGCGACAGCCGCCTCGACCGTGCGGTCGACGACACGCTCGCGCTGCTGGGCGAGGACGCGGGGCTCGAGGCCGGGGCCCGTCGCCTGGCCGGCCGGATGGCGGCCTGCCTCCAGGGCTCGCTGCTGGTGCGCCACGCGCCCGCCGAGGTCGCCGACGCGTTCTGCGGCAGCCGGTTCGGGGCGTCGTACGGCGGCACCTTCGGCATGCTCACCAGCGGCTCCCTGCGCGAGGTCGTCGACCGGGCCACCCCGACCGTGTGATGTCGACGGCGTGACCCTCGTCAGGGCCTTCCTGACCGGTTCGCCTGCGCGAGCGCCGCGGACGACCTAGCGTTGTCCCTCGACCAAGGGAGATGACCGTGTCCAGCAAGGGCAGCACGTTGTTCACCGTCGGCACCCTGCTGCGACACGCACAGGACGCCGGCGCTCCGGTGCGACTCCTCGTGCAGGGCAGGTGGCTCGACGGCCGCATCGTCGGCGCCGACGGCCTCGGCGTGGTCCTCGACGACGGCAACGCCCAGCAGGTGCTCGTACGCCTCGACTCCATCGTCGCGGTCAGCTTCTCGCGTGCCGACATCGACGACGACGCCGGCGAGGAGGCGCGCGCCCACGGCCGGCGGCAGCGCGACCCCATCGAGGCGGGACCGGTCGGCGGCAGCGCCGCCTGAGCGGTCCACACCACCCGGCCCGGATTCCGCAGGGCCGTCGCAGATCTCTCGAAGGCCTTCCGGACACTGGTCCGATCGCGGGCGTCGATCCCGGCCGCGGGTCTACGGTCCCCACACCCGCACCACGTTGGGGTGCGTGCGGGGTGTGCCTTGTGGGGAGGTCGCGATGACGAAGATCTCGAGCACGATGCTCAGCGTGGGGACGCTGTTGCGGAGGGCTGAGGACACCGGTGCCCGGGTGAGCATCCTGGTCCAGGGGACCTGGCTGGAGGGCCGGGTGATCGGGTGCGACGGGCTCGGCGCCGTCCTCGACGACGAGGACGGCCAGGCGCTCGTACGCCTCGACTCGGTGACGGCGGTGAGGTTCCAGCGTGCCCAGGTGGAGAACGGTGCCTTCGCCGAGGCCCGGGCCCACGGTGGCGGGGCGACCGGCCCGATCGAGGCGGGCCCGGTCACGGTGCCCCACCCCTCGCGCGGTGAGCAGCGCTTCCTCACCGCAAAGCCGTACTAACCACCTCGCGCGCCTCGTCCTGCACCTGGGCGAGGTGCTCGGGGCCGCGGAACGACTCCGCGTAGATCTTGTAGACGTCCTCGGTGCCACTGGGGCGCGCGGCGAACCACGCGGACTCGGTGGTGACCTTGAGCCCGCCGATCTTCGCGCCGTTGCCGGGCGCCTCGGTGAGCTTGCCGGTGATCTGCTCCCCCGCCAGCGAGATCGCGGCCACGTCGTCGGGTGACAGCGCGCCGAGCTTGGCCTTCTCCTCGCGCGACGCGGGGGCGTCGATGCGGGCGTACGCCGGGTCGCCGTGCTGGGCAACCAGGTCGGCGTAGTGCTCGCTCGGCGTCTTCCCGGTGGCGCCGAGGATCTCGCTGGCCAGCAGCGCCAGCAGCAGCCCGTCCTTGTCGGTGGTCCAGGTCGAGCCGTCGCGGCGCAGGAAGGACGCGCCCGCGGACTCCTCACCGCCGAAGCCGAAGGAGCCGTCCATGAGGCCGGGCACGAACCACTTGAAGCCCACCGGGACCTCGACGAGCGGCTTGCCGATCGACGCGGCGACCCGGTCGATCATCGAGCTCGACACGAGGGTCTTGCCGATGCGCGTCGACCCGGGCCAGCCGGGGCGGGCGCCACCGAAGAGGTGCGCGATCGCGACGGCCAGGAAGTGGTTGGGGTTCATCAGGCCGGCGTCGGGGGTGACGATGCCGTGCCGGTCGGCGTCGGCGTCGTTGCCCGTCGCGATCGCGTACTCGTCCTTGCGACCGACCAGCGAGGCCATCGCGTGCGGCGAGGAGCAGTCCATCCGGATCTTGCCGTCCCAGTCGAGCGTCATGAAGCGCCACGTGGGGTCGACGAGCGGGTTGACCACCGACAGGTCGAGCCGGTGCCGGTCGGCGATCTCGCCCCAGTAGGCCACGCTCGCCCCGCCCAGGGGGTCGGCGCCGATCCGCACGCCGGCGTCGCGGATCGCGTCGAGGTCGAGCACGGTGGGCAGGTCGTCGACGTAGGTGCCGAGGAAGTCGTAGGAACCGACGGCCGCGCGCGCCTTCGCGAACGCGACGCGGCGCACGCCGGCGATGTTCCCCCGGATCAGCTCGTTGGCCCGAGCCGCGATGACGGAGGTGGCGTCGGAGTCCGCGGGGCCGCCGTGGGGCGGGTTGTACTTGAACCCGCCGTCCTGCGGCGGGTTGTGAGACGGGGTGACGACGATGCCGTCGGCGAGCCCGGCGCCGGTCGTACGCCCCTGGTTGGCGCGCAGGATCGCGTGGCTCACCGCCGGTGTCGGGGTGAAGCCGTCGCGGTCGTCGACCAGGACGGTCACGTCGTTGGCGACGAGCACCTCCAGCGCGGTCGCCCACGCAGGCTCGGACAGCGCGTGGGTGTCGCGGCCGATGAACAGCGGCCCGTCGTAGCCCTGCTCCTTGCGGTAGTCGCAGATCGCCTGCGTCGTCGCCGCGATGTGGACCTCGTTGAAGGACGTGGTCAGCGACGTGCCGCGATGCCCGCTGGTGCCGAAGGCCACCTGCTGGGTGACGTCGTCGGGATCCGGCTCGTGGTCGAAGTAGGCCGTGACGAGGTGGGCGACGTCCACCAGGTCCTCGGTGCGGGCGGGCTGTCCGGCTCTCTCGTGGGTGGCCATGGCCCCATCTTGGTGGGTCCGGCTAGTCCCGTCGAGAAAGCCGGGCCCTGCTGTCGATCGGGGCGGGGTCGGTCCGTCAGAGTGGTGGGGCCGCAACCGGTGGCCCCGCTGCCCCAGAGGAGATCCGCATCCATGAGCCGCTACCTGATCCTGCTCCCCGCACCAGAGGCCGAGTGGGCAGACCTGCCGTCCGAGGAGCACGACAAGGGGCACCGCTCGCACGTGCAGTTCCAGCAGGACCTGGTGGCGGGCGGCCACGAGCTGCTGGTCGCCGGCCCGCTGGAGTCCTCGGACCGTGCGACGTCCATGCGGCCCGGTGCCGACGGCCAGGCGCTCGTGACCGACGGTCCCTTCTCCGAGACGGCCGAGCAGGTCGTCGGCTTCTACCTCGTCGACTCCGGCGACGAGGCCGACCTGCGAGCCGCCTGCCAGCGCTTCGCGACCCGGGGCGAGCACATCGAGTTCCGCCGCATGGCGGAGTGAAGGAGGTCTGTGATGACTGAGTACGTCGTGCTGCTGATGGGCGACGCCGATCGCTGGTGGACCGAGACCACGGACGAGGAGAAGCGCGAGGCGTACGCCGCGCACGAGCGGTTCTCCCAGCAGCTGGCCGCACGCGGACACAAGGTGACGGGGGGCGCCGAGCTCCACCGAGCCTCCGAGGCGCGGACGATCGCGCCGAACGCCACCACGGTGACCGACGGCCCCTGGGCCGAGAGCGCCGAGCAGGTCGGTGGCTTCTACGTCGTGGAGAGCACCGACCTCGAGGACCTGATGGAGGTCTGCCTGATCCTGGCCGCCACGGGCGATGCCGTCGAGGTGCGCCGCTGCGTCCAGCCCGAGGAGCGTGCGTCGTGAAGTACCTGGTCCTGCTGATCGGCGACGGCGCGGAGAAGCCGTGGCCCGAGCAGACGGAGTCCGAGCAGGCGGCGGCCATGGCGAAGTTCGGCGAGTTCGACCGAGCCTGTCGGGACCGCGACGGCGTCGAGCTGCTCGCCGGAGAGGCGCTGGGCGACTCCGCCCACGCCACCGTCATGCGCACCTCGACGGACGGGCGGGTCGCCCTGACCGACGGTCCGTACGCCGAGGTGATCGAGGGCATGGGCGGCTTCTACCTGCTCGAGGCCCCCGACCTCGACGTCGTGGTCGAGCTGCTGCGGGTGCTGCCCCCCTACGACATCCAGATCCACCCGACCGTCGAGGTGACGTCCTGAGTCCGTCGGACCCCGAGCTCGAACGGGTCGTGCGCGAGGAGTGGGGACGCCTGGTCGCCCTGCTCCTCTCGCAGTTCCGTCGCATCGACCTCGCCGAGGACGCCCTCGGCGACGCCGTCGAGGCGGCCAGCCGTACGTGGCCCGTCGACGGCGTCCCGGACAACCCCGCGGGCTGGCTGATGACCGCGGCGAAGCGACGGGTCGTCGACCGCTTGCGCACCGAGGCGGTGGCCGCGCGCAAGCAGCAGCTGCTCCTCACCGACGCCGAACGCCACCAGGAGGGGGCGCGCACCATGGCCGACAGCGGCAGCCTCGTCGAGGACGACGTGCTCCGGCTGGTGCTGATGTGCGCCCACCCGGCGCTCGCGCCGGAGTCGGCCAGCGCGCTGAGCCTGCGCCTGGTCCTCGGTGTCCCGACCAGCGACATCGCCCGGCTCTTCCTCGTGCCGGCGCCGACGATGGCGGCCCGGATCACCCGTGCCAAGAAGCGGATCGTGGGCGCGGGCATCCCGTTCGCGGTGCCCGACGCCTCCGCGTTGCCCGGCAGGCTCGACACGGTCGCCCAGACGACGTACCTCGCCTTCACGGCCGGCTACGCCCCGGGCACCGGCCCGGACCTGCTGCGCGCGGAGCTGTCGGGCGAGGCGATCCGTCTGGCGCGGGTGGTGCTGGGGCTGCGCCCCGATGAGCCGTCGCTACTGGCGCTGCTCGCGCTCATGCTGCTCCAGCACTCGCGCCGCGACGCCCGGGTCAGCGACGGCCGGCTCGTGCTCCTCGCCGAGCAGGACCGCACCCGCTGGCACCACGACGAGGTGGCCGAGGCGACCCGCCTGCTGGCCGCCCCCTGCCTCGGCGGCCCCGTGACACCGCTGACCGCGTCGTACGTCCTCCAGGCGCGCATCGCCGCGGAGCACGCCACCGTGGCCAGTGCGGCGGAGACCCGCTGGGACCGGATCGTCGGCCTCTACGACCTGCTGCTGCAGATCGCCCCCTCCCCCTCCGCGCGACTGGCCCGTGCGGTCGCGGTCGCGGAGGACCGCGGCGCAGCCGCGGGCCTTGATGCGCTGGAGGGCCTGGAGATCCCCGACAGCCACCGTCCGGCCGCAGTGCGCGCCGAGCTGCTGTCGCGGGCCGGCGAGACCGACGCGGCGCGCGCGGCGTACGACCAGGCGATCGCGGCGTGCCGCAACGACGTCGAGCGCGCCTTCCTCACGAGCCAGCGGGACGGGCTGGGCTGAGCCTCGCCGGTCAGTCCTCGGGCACCGACTGCTGCTTGGCGAGGACCGTGAGGCCCTCGTCGACCACGAACCCGCGGGCCCGGTCGGCCTCGTGGTCCACGCCGATCTGGACGCCCGGCGGAACGACGACGCCCTTGTCGATGATCGCGTTGCGCACGACGGCGCCCTCGCCGATCCAGACGCCGTCCATCAGCACGGAGTCGGACACCTCGGCACCGTCCTTGACCCACACTGCGGGCGAGAGCACGGACTGGTTCACCGTGCCGCCGGTGACGACGACGCCGGGCGAGAGGATCGAGTTGAAGGTCGACACGCCCGCGCCGCTGGCGCCCTCGACGAGCTTGGCCGGCGGGTGCGGCCCATAGCTGGTGTAGATCGGCCAGGCCTTGTTGTAGAGGTTGAAGACCGGGAGCGGTGAGACCAGGTCCTTGTGGGCGTCGTAGTAGGACCGCATCGTCCCGACGTCGCGCCAGTAGCCGCGGTCGCGGTCGGTCGCGCCCGGGACCTCGTTGTCCTTGTAGTCGTAGACCGCGGACTCGGACTTGTCGACGAACCACGGCACGATGTCGCCGCCCATGTCGTGCTTGGACTGCTCGCGGTCCGCGTCGCGGGTGACCGCGTCGACCAGTGCGTCGGCGGTGAAGACGTAGTTGCCCATGCTCGCGAGCACCTCGTCCGGCGAGTCGGGCAGGCCGACCGGGTCGGTGGGCTTCTCGAGGAAGGCCCGGATCTTCTGCGGGCTGGCCGGGTCGACGTCGATCACGCCGAACTGGTCGGCGAGGCCGATGGGCTGGCGGATCGCGGCGACCGTGCAGCCGGCGCCGGACTCGACGTGGTCGGCCACCATCTGCGAGAAGTCCATGCGGTAGACGTGGTCGGCACCGACCACCACCACGATGTCGGGCTGCTCGTCGGTGAGCAGGTTGAGCGACTGGAAGATGGCGTCGGCACTGCCGAGGTACCACCGCTTGCCGACGCGCTGCTGGGCCGGCACCGGGGTGACGTAGTTGCCGAGGAGGTTGGACATCCGCCACGTCGTGGTGACGTGGCGGTCGAGGCTGTGGGACTTGTACTGGGTCAGCACGACGACCTTGAGGTAGCCGGAGTTGACGACGTTGGAGAGCGCGAAGTCGATGAGGCGGTAGATGCCGCCGAACGGCACCGCCGGCTTGGCCCGGTCGGCCGTCAGCGGCATGAGGCGTTTGCCCTCACCTCCGGCGAGGACGACGGCGAGCACCTTCTTGCGCGGGGGCGTGATGGCCATGCGACGAAACTAGCCGTCCGCGGGTGCGCGGTCGACCTCCCTCGCCATGGCGTTCTCAGGCTAGGTTCGGCCCATGCGCATCGACGTCCTCAGCAAGGAGTACCCCCCGGAGGTCTACGGCGGAGCGGGCGTGCACGTCGCCGAGCTGGTCCGCGCACTGCGGGTGCTGCCCGACGTGGACGCACGCGTGCGGTGCTTCGGCGCGCCGCGGTCGGAGGCGGGCACCACGGCGTACGCCGAGCCGTCGTCGCTCGCAGGGGCCAACGCGGCCATCCGTACGCTCGGCGTCGACCTCGCCATGGTCGACGACTGCGCCGGGGCCGACCTCGTGCACTCGCACACCTGGTACGCCAACATGGCCGGCCACCTCGCCGGCCTGATGCACGGCATCCCCCACGTCGTCAGCGCCCACTCCCTCGAGCCGATGCGGCCCTGGAAGGCCGAGCAGCTCGGCGGCGGCTACGCCCTGTCGAGCTGGGCGGAGCGCATGGCGTACGAGGGCGCCGCCGGCATCGTCGCGGTCAGCGCGGCGATGCGCGACGACGTCCTGCGCAGCTATCCGTCGGTCGACCCGGCTCGCGTGCACGTCGTGCACAACGGCATCGACACCACCGAGTGGTCGCCGGTCGCGAACCCCGACCGCGTCCGCGAGCTCGGCGTCGACCCCGACCGGCCGAGCGTCATCTTCGTCGGCCGGATCACTCGCCAGAAGGGCCTGCCGCTCTTCCTCCGCGCGGCTGCCGCGCTCCCGCCCGACGTCCAGCTCGTGCTGTGCGCCGGCGCGCCCGACACACCGGAGATCGAGGCCGAGGTGCGCGGGCTGGTCGAGGAGCTCGCTGCGACCCGCTCGGGCGTGGTGTGGATCGCCGAGATGCTCCCGCGCCCCGACGTGGTCGCACTGCTGACCGCGGCCACGGTGTTCGCCTGCCCCTCGATCTACGAGCCCCTCGGCATCGTCAACCTCGAGGCGATGGCCTGCGAGACCGCCGTCGTCGCCACCGCCACCGGCGGAATCCCCGAGGTGGTGGTGCACGGTGAGACCGGCTGGCTGGTGCCGATCGACCAGGCCACCGACGGCACCGGCACCCCGCTCGACCCGGAGCGCTACGTCGCCGACCTCGCCGCCGCGCTCACCGACGCGGTCAGCGACCCCGACCGCGCCCGGGCGTACGGCGCGGCCGGTCGCCGGCGTGCCGAGGAGTCGTTCAGCTGGGGCTCGATCGCCGCGCGGACCCTGGAGCTCTACCGCTCGCTCGCGTAGACGCGCGGACAGAACCCCTGCCGCCGGGCGAGTCGTACGCTCAGCTGGGTGGTGGCGAGCGTCCGTGGCGCAGGGAGCGCCAAGGTGCGGCGGATCGCGGAGCAGGCCGATGCTCGCGCTGCGAACCCGTTCGAGTCCGTGACGAGGGCGATCTGCCTGCAGGTCGCTGGGCTCCAAGGACGTCCGGCGTTACACCCTGCTGGCCGCCGACGGCTGGACCGTCCTTCGGTTCACCTGGGACGACGTGATGATGTGGCCGACCTGGGTGCGCGAGGTCCTGTACCGGACGGTCGGCGTAGACACGCGGACGGAACCTCTGGCGGCGTGGCCGGTCGCCGCGTGACGCCACCCACGGCGCGACGTTGTGCCCGCGCGTCTACGTAGACCCGATCAGCTGAGGACCAGGCCCGGGTAGAGCGGGTGCTTGTCGAGCATCTCGGCCGACCGCTTGGTGACGCGGTCGGCGACGCCGTCGCCCAGGACGTACGACGCCTTGCTGGGCCCGCCCGCCTTGGTCGTGCCCGCCTCGGTGTTGCTGAGCACGTCGACGATCAGCTCGGCGACGGTGTCGAACTCGTCGTGGCCGAAGCCGCGGGTGGTGAGCGCGGGCGTGCCGAGCCGGACGCCGGACGTGTACCAGGCGCCGTTGGGGTCGGCCGGGACCGAGTTGCGGTTGGTCACGACGCCCGCGTCGAGGAGAGCCGACTCGGCCTGGCGGCCGGTGAGACCGAAGGACGACACGTCGAGCAGGACGAGGTGGTTGTCGGTTCCGCCGGTGACGAGGTTGGCGCCGCGGGTCAGGAACCCCTCGGCCAGGGACTTCGCGTTGTCGGCGATGCGCTGGGCGTAGGCCTGGAAATCGGGGGTGCGTGCCTCGGCGAAGGCCACGGCCTTGGCGGCCATGACGTGCGAGAGCGGGCCGCCGAGGACCATCGGGCAGCCGCGGTCGACGTCGGCGGCGAACTCCTCCTGGGCCAGGACCATGCCGCCGCGGGGGCCGCGCAGCGACTTGTGCGTGGTGGTGGTCGTGAAGTGGGCGTACGGGACCGGGTTCTCCTCGCCGGTGAAGACCTTGCCGGCCACGAGGCCCGCGAAGTGCGCCATGTCGACCATCAGCACCGCACCGACCTCGTCGGCGATCTCGCGCATCTTCGCGAAGTTCACCCGGCGGGGGTAGGCGGAGTAGCCGGCGACGAGGACGAGCGGCCTGAACTCGCGCGCCT
Organism: Nocardioides eburneiflavus; assembly: GCF_004785795.1. Classification (NCBI taxonomy): domain Bacteria; kingdom Bacillati; phylum Actinomycetota; class Actinomycetes; order Propionibacteriales; family Nocardioidaceae; genus Nocardioides; species Nocardioides eburneiflavus. Next base: position 3,655,230 of record NZ_SRRO01000001.1, on the reverse strand, counting down.
TGGCGGCGACGGCGTCGTAGTCGAGCAGCCCGGTCTCCGGGTCCGTGCCGTACTGCTGCTGGTGGAACATCTTGCCGCTGATGTTGGGGCGGAACCCGTGCGTGAGGTGACCGCCGGCGTCGAGCGACATGCCGAGCAGCCGCTGGTTGCCGAAGTCGTGGCGCAGCGTCTCCCAGTCGGCCTCGGTGAGCTCGTTGACGTTCTTGGCCTGGAGCTTCTCCAGGTAGGGGCTCTCCACCTTGTTGGCCAGGATCGACCAGAACGCCACGAGGTTGGCGTCGATGCCGGAGTGCGGCTGGACATAGGCGTACGGCGCTCCGAAGAGCTCGCGGGCGTGCTCGGCGGCGAGCGACTCGACGGTGTCGACGTTCTGGCAGCCGGCGTAGAAGCGGTGACCGACGGTGCCCTCGGCGTACTTGTCGCTGAACCAGGTGCCCATGGTCATCAGCACGGCGGGCGACGCGTAGTTCTCCGAGGCGATCAGCTTGAGCGAGGCCCGCTGGTCGGCCAGCTCCTGGCGGGTCGCCTCCGCGATGCGGGGTTCGACCGAGGCGATGACCTCGAGGGCCTGCGAGTACGCACTGCTGATCAGGGAGTCCGTCATGGCCCCAGCCTAGGGCCCGCTCGCGCGTGCGCGCTCGCGGCCCGCGGGCGCTGGACACCGGGACGGGAACCCCGTAGGCGCGTGGGGCGTTGGACCCGCGTGGCCCTCCCTTCCCTGATCGACCAGGCCGAGCGGCTCGTCCGCCTCGGCGTCCACGACGTCGCCGGGATCCCCGCCGACCGGCTGCGCGAGCTCGCTGCGCACGGCCCCGCGGACGGCCTCCTCGTGACCTCCGCCCCGGCGTCGGCCCTCGCGCCCTTGCTGCGCCGCGCGGGGGGCCACGAGGAGAAGGACGGCTTCGTCGTCGAGGACATGACCGACGTCGACCTCTTCGCCCCCACCGACGACGTGCCGGCAGCCCCGTACGTCGCGCTCGGCCTCGACCGCGGCGACGCCTACCTCGACCGGACGCCGGCCGAGTCGGTCCCGGAGCTGCTCGCCGCTGGGCGCTCGCCCGTGACCCTCGCCGAGGGCCTGCACTGGGTGCTCCAGGAGCCCGGCGTCCTCGAGCGCAACGCCTGCTTCATGACGCCCGGTTCGCGTCTGCGGCGGGCCGACGGGTCGTACGACGCCCGCACGCCCGCGCTGTGGATCAGCAACGGCACGGGGCGCGACGGCCGCGAGCGCCGGGACGCCGTGAAGCTCGGGTGGTGCTGGTGGGGCAACCGGCACACCTGGCTCGGGATCGCCTCCTGCGGCGAGCGCCGACCCGTGTGACCTGGGCCGCACCCGGCCCGCGCGCCTCGCGTGGGGGCGGGCTGACGTCTCACATGGTGGTTCTAGGTCCCACATGCCGAGATTTCGTCTTGTGGATCAGGTGTCCACTCCCTGAGACTTCTTGACATGGTCTCCGCCTCCACCCACACACACCTCGTGGTTCGACGTCACGTCGACCTCATGCGTGTGGGCAGCGCGACCTGTTGGCATCGCTGACGCCGCCCGCCCCAACACCCCTTCCGCGCCCAACGTCGCGCGCGGCACACATTCAGCGAACAGGAATCTCCTGACATGCCCGACCTCCGGTTCAAGCCCCAGGCCGCCCAGAACACCGAGATCCCGCGCCCGAAGCGCGCCGAGGGTCAGTGGGCGCTCGGCTACACCGAGCCGCTCAACAAGAACGAGCAGTCCAAGAAGGACGACGACCCGCTCAACGTGCGCGATCGCATCCTCCACACCTACTCGCGCCGCGGCTTCGACTCCATCGACCCGGCCGACCTGCGCGGTCGCTTCCGCTGGATGGGTCTCTACACCCAGCGCGCCCCGGGCTTCGACGGCGGCAAGACCGCCCAGCTCGAGGAGGAGGAGCTCGACGACCGCTTCTTCATGATGCGCGTCCGCACCGACGGCGCGATCCTCGACGGCCCAGCCCTGCGCGCGCTCGGCGAGGTGTCGACGGCGTACGCCCGCAACACCGCCGACATCACCGACCGCAACAACATCCAGTACCACTGGATCGAGATCGAGAGCGTCCCGGCGATCTGGGAGCGCCTCGAGGGCGTCGGCCTCACCACGCTCGAGGCGTGCGGCGACAGCCCGCGCCCCTTCCTCGGCTCCCCCGTCGCCGGCATCGCCAAGGACGAGATCATCGACGGCTCCGAGGCCCTCGGCGAGATCAAGCGGCGAATCCTCGGCAACCCGGACTACTCCAACCTGCCGCGCAAGTTCAAGACCGCGTTGACCGGCCACCCGAGCCACGACGTCGCGCCCGAGGTCAACGACGTGTCCTTCGTCGGCACGGTCCACCCCGAGCACGGCCCGGGCTTCGACCTGTGGGTCGGCGGCGGGCTGTCGACCAACCCGATGCTCGCGCACAAGCTCGGCGTCTGGATCCCCGTCGAAGAGGTCGCCGACGCCTGGGAGGGCGTCGCCGGCATCTTCCGCGACTACGGCTACCGCCGGCTGCGCTCCAAGGCCCGCCTCAAGTTCCTGCTCGCCGACTGGGGCAAGGACAAGTTCCGCGAGGTCCTCGAGAACGAGTACCTGCACCGGCAGCTCGTCGACAACCCCTCCCCCGAGGCGCCCGTGCAGCAGGGTGACCACATCGGCATCCACGAGCAGAAGGACGGCCGCTTCTACGTCGGCGCCGCCCCCGTCGTGGGCCGCATCGACGGCACGACGCTCAGCGGCCTCGCCGACCTCGTCGAGTCGTACGGCGCCCGCGGCGCCCGCCTGACCGCCTACCAGAAGCTCGTCGTGATCGGCGTCGCAGCCGAGGACACCGAGGCCTTCGCCGACGACCTCGAGAAGATCGGGCTGACCGCCCGCCCGAGCAACTGGCGCCGCTCCACGATGGCGTGCACCGGCATCGAGTTCTGCAAGCTCGCCATCGTCGACACCAAGGAGCGGGCACGTCGCCTGGTGACCGAGCTGGAGAAGCGCTTCCCCGACCTCGACACCGACATCTCGGTCAACGTCAACGGCTGCCCCAACGCCTGCGCCCGCACCCAGGTCGCCGACATCGGCCTCAAGGGCCAGCTGGTCATGGACGACAACGGCCAGCAGGTCGAGGGCTTCCAGGTGCACCTCGGCGGGGCCCTCGGGCTCAACCCGGCGATGGGCCGCAAGCTGCGCGCCCACAAGGTCACCAGCGCCGGCCTCGACGACTACGTCACCGCGGTCGTGTCGGCGTACCTGTCCGACCGCACAGACGGCGAGCGGTTCGCCGCGTGGGTCGCCCGAGCCGACGAGGCCCTGCTGCGCGGGGAGCCGGTGGCGGTCTGATGTCCGAACGTGCGGTGCCCTTCCACTGCCCCTGGTGCGGGGACGAGAACCTCTTCCCGCGCGAGGGTGCGGGCGCCTGGGAGTGCCGCTCGTGCCTGCGCAGCTTCACCGTCCAGATGACCGGCATGATCCCGCACCCCGGCAACGGAGGAGGCACACCATGAGTCTCTCGACCCGAGCCGCACGCGACTTCAAGGGCACCCACACCGCGGGACGTACGCCCGAGGAGCTGCGCGAGCTCGTCTCCCACGTGGGCGCCGAGCTCGAGCTCGCTCCCGCCGAGGTCATCATCGAGTGGGCCGTCGCGACCTTCGGCGACCGGTTCGCGATCACCTCGTCGATGGGCGACGCCGTGCTGGCGCACCTCGCCTCCAAGGTCGCGCCGGGCATCGACGTGGTCTTCCTCGACACCGGCTACCACTTCGTCGAGACCATCGGCACGCGTGACGCCGTCGAGGCGACCCTGCCGGTCACCCTGCGCACCGTCACCCCGGCACAGACGGTCGCCGAGCAGGACGCGCAGTACGGCAAGGACCTCTACAAGACCGATCCCGACCTGTGCTGCGCGTTGCGCAAGGTCAAGCCGCTCGCCGACACGCTCGCCGAGTACGACGCGTGGGCCACCGGGCTGCGCCGCGCCGAGACGCACAACCGCGTGATCGCCCCGGTCGTCGGCTGGGACGCGCGCAAGGGCAAGGTCAAGGTCTCCCCGCTGGCCCGCTGGAGCGACGAGCAGGTCGAGCGCTACATCCAGGACAACGGGGTCCTGGTGAACCCGCTCGTCCACGACGGCTACCCCAGCATCGGCTGCTGGCCCTGCACGCGCCGCGTCGCTCCCGGCGACGACCCGCGCAGCGGGCGCTGGGCCGGCACCACCAAGACCGAGTGCGGCATCCATGCCTGACTCACTCCCTCAGCCCAGCGCTTCGAGACGGTCGCTGCGCGACCTCCTCAGCACGAGCGACAACGTCGTCGCACCCACCCAGCACGACCGCACCACCACTCACGATCGGAGGCACCCCTGATGGCTGCTCCTGCTCTGGTTGCCCTGGCCCACGGAAGCCGGGACCCGCGATCCGCCGCGACGATCAAGGCGCTCGTCGCGGAGGTCAAGGCCATGCGCCCCGACCTCCGCATCGAGACGGCCTTCCTCGACCTGTCGAAGCCGTCCTTCGACACGGTCGTCGACCGGCTCGTCAAGGCTGGCCACGACGAGATCGTCGTGGTGCCGTTGCTGCTCACCGAGGCGTTCCACGCCAAGGTCGACGTCCCCGAGGCGATCGCGGCGGCCATGGCCCGGCACGAGGGCGTACGGATCCAGGCGAGCCGCATCCTCGGCATGGAGACCGCGTTCCTCGAGGTCCTCGACGTCCGGCTGCGCGAGGCGCTCAAGGCGGCGCGGGTCCGCGAGCTCGACGCCCTGGTGCTCGCCGCCGCCGGCTCCTCCGACCCGCTCGCCAACCAGGCCGTCGCCCGGATCGCCCGCACGTGGGGCGCGCGGCACCGGCTCCCGGTCACGGCCGCGTTCGCCTCCGCGGCACCGCCGGCCGCCGGCGAGGCCGTGCGCGCCTTCCGCTCCGCGGGCAAGCGCCACATCGCGGTCGCGTCGTTCTTCCTCGCCCCGGGCCGGCTGCCGGACCGTGCGACGGAGCTCGCCGTCGAGGCCGGCGCCGTCGCCGTCTCCGACCCGCTGGGCGCGCACCCGGCCGTCGCGCGCGCGATCCTCGCCCGCTACGCCGTGGGCGCGGTGGAGCTCGTGCCTGTCTGAGACGAGCAGCGGCGCGCGAGGTACGAGCGCGACGCGTGGGCTCGGCCAGATTGAGCAAGCGACGCGACTGAGGAACGAAGTCGCACGAGCGCGTCGAAATGAGACGAGCAGCGGCGCGCGAGGCACGAGCGCGACGTGATCCCTCACAGGTGCTTGAGCGCCTCGCGGCGCGACAGCCCACTGAGTCGGTCGGCGTGGGTCCGGACGAACGTGCGGACCCACGCCGGGTCCGTGCGCGCGTGCTGGCGCAGCGCCCACCCGAGCGCCTTGCGGACGAAGAACTCGCGTCCGTACGCCGTGTCGTCCAGGTTCGCGACAAGGACGCGGCCGAGCAGGTCGGTGTCGGTGCGACCGGCGTGGCGCAGCTGCGCGAGCATCGCCGTGCGACGGACCCACAGGCTGTCGGCGTCCACGGACCAGGCGTCCATCACCGGGGTCGTCGCGGCGCGGTGGTCGAGCAGGACCTGGCCGACGAGGTGCGAGGCGATCTCGTCGACCACGTCCCACCACGCGCCCGTGCGCACGAGCGTCTCGAGCAGGGGCAGCAGGTCGGGGTCGAGCCACGGCCGGTAGGCCCGGTAGCGCAGCAGCGCGATCGCGGCGTACCACTCCTCCCGGTGCTCGGCGTCCTCCCACAGCTCCAGCACCGCGTGCTCCCACTGGGCCCGGTCGACGAAGCGGTGCTCGGCCAGCAGCGGGCGCAGCAGGGCGCTGAGCGCCGGGGCGCGCAGGCCGACGTAGGGCAGCTCCGACTTCATGTAGGCCTGCTGCTGAGCAGCCCTGGCCGGGTCCCCCACCTCGGCCAGGGCCGCCCGCACAGCCCCCACGTAGGTCATGGCGGCATCCTCGCAGCCGCCTCCGACAGCGTCAGGGACGAGCCTCGTAGACGTGGTTGAACGGGGTCTCGGCGACGCGGCGGAAGCGGGTGAACCCCGCGTCGGTCACCACCTGGCGGATCGCGGCCCCTCCTGCTTGGGCTCCCAGCGCGTAGCCCCCAGGCTGGGACACGGCGTTGGGCACGCACAGGAAGGTCGAGAAGCCGTAGAAGACGCGGCCGACCGGGTTGAGGTTGTCCGCGACCGTGTCCCCCGCCGCCGGCTCGACGATCATCCACGTGCCGTCGGCGGCGAGCGAGCGACGGACGTGCTGCGCGGCTCCCAGCGGGTCGCCCATGTCGTGGAGGCAGTCAAAGGTCGTGACGAGGTCGAGGTCGTGGTCGGCGAGGGCCTGCGCGCCGGCCACGTCGAAGCGCACGCGGTCGGCGACCCCGGCCTCCTCGGCGCGGGTGCGGGCCGCCTCGATGGAGCCGGCGTGGTAGTCGGACCCGACGAAGGTGCTCGCCGGGAACGCCTCGGCCATCAGGACCGTCGACGCGCCGTGGCCGCAGCCGAGGTCGGCGACGCGCGCCCCGCGCTCGAGCTTGGCGCCCACCCCGTCGAGCGCCGGGATCCACTCGCTGAGCAGGTGCATGAGGTACCCGGGCCGGAAGAACCGCTCGCAGCCGGTGAAGACGTCCTGGTCGTGCTGGTGCCAGCCGTAGCCGGCGCCGGTGCGGAAGGCGTGCTCGATCTCCGGCAGCGCCTTGAGCGCGCCCAGCGCGAGCTCGAAGGCGCCGGGCAGGAAGACCGGTCCGGCGGGGTCGGTGAGCGCGAACGCCTTCTCCGGCGTCATGGAGAACGTCCCCGTGACGGCGTCGTGCTCGACGTAGCCGCCGGCCGCCTGGCCGCGCAGCCATTCCTCGACGTAGCGCGGGTCGGTGCCGGTGGCGGCGGCGAGCGTACGGGCGTCGGCCGGTCCCTGGGCGAGCGCCCGGTAGAGGCCGAGGCGCTCTCCGAGCAGGACGTTGCCGGCACCCACGGTGGCGCCGAGGTCGCCGACGAACGCGCCGACGAACGCCATCAGGGCGTCCATGTCGATCGGGGGCGCCGCCGGAGCGGCTTCCGCTGCTGCTGCCTGGTCGATGGTGGTCATCTGGGTCTCCCTCTTCGGGCATCCCGGGTGGATGCTGTCAGGTGAGGGTGCGCGGCGCCGGTTGCGCTGCGATTGCAACCGCGCTGCAACCACGTCCGCGGAGGGTGACGGCATGCGAGCACGAGAGCCTGACAGCGACGGGACCGTCGAGGTGGACGGCGTGCGCCTCGCGTGGGAGTCGTTCAACGACACGGCGCCGACGACGGTGCTGTTCGTCCCGATCGACACGTGCGTGCACAGTCGCGCCTGGAAGGGGCAGGTGGCCTACCTGGCACAGCACCACCGCGTGGTCACGGTGGACCCGCCGGGCAACGGGCGGTCGGGACGCGAGCTCGACCCGGCTGCGTACGGCGACCTGGCGATGGTCGAGCACACGCTGGCCGTGATGGACCACCTCGGCATCGACCGCGCCGTGCTGGTCGGGATCTGCGTCAGCGCGTGGCAGGCACTGTTGACCGCTGCGCTGCACGCCGAGCGGGTGGCAGGGGTCGTCGCGGTGGCCCCGTGGGCGCGCGACCGCACCCCGCCGTTCCCCGTACGCCTCGAGGCGGCCGTGCACTTCGAGGAGGAGCTCGACGACTACTCGGGGTGGCGGGGCAACAACCGCCACTACCTGCCGGACCACTGGCCGGAGTACGCCGAGTTCTTCTTCGACCAGATGCTCCCCGAGCCGCACTCGACGAAGCAGCTCGAGGACATCGTCGGGTTCACCCGCGAGACGACCGGCGCGGTGATCCTCGCCGAGAACGCTTCACCGCGGTTCCCCGACACGGCCGACGAGGCGGAGGCGCTGCTCCGGGGGATCACCGCGCCCGTGCTGGTCGTCCAGGGCACGGCCGACCTCTGCCAGCCGCAGGGGCGCGGCCGGTCGGTCGCGGCATGGACGGGCGCCGAGCTCCTGCTGCTGGAGGGGTCGGGGCACCTGCCGATGGCCCGCCACCCGGTGGTCGTCAACCGCGCGATCAAGGCGCTGGTCGACCGGGCGACGGGGCACCGGACCGTGCCGCGGCCGCGCCGGGCGAGCCGTCGCCGACCCCGCGCGCTCTACCTGTCCTCCCCCATCGGGCTCGGCCACGTCCGGCGCGACCTCGCGGTCGCCGACGCGATGCGCGCCGAGCGGCCGGACCTGGAGGTGGAGTGGCTGACCCAGTCACCCGTCGCCGAGTTCCTCGAGCGGCGCGGCGAGGTCGTTCACCCGGCCTCGCGGCTGCTGGCCAGCGAGTCGGGGCACTTCGAGGCGGAGTCGGGCGAGCACGACCTGCACGCGTTCGACGCGGTGCGCCGCATGGACGAGGTGCTGGTCAACAACTTCATGGTGTTCGACGACCTGGTCGAGCGCGAGCGGTTCGACCTGTGGGTCGGCGACGAGGCATGGGACCTCGACCACTTCCTCCACGAGCACCCCTCCCTCAAGCGCGCGCCGTTCGTCTGGATGACCGACTTCGTCGGCTGGGTACCGATGCCCGACGGCGGCGAGCGGGAGGCGTTCCTGACAGCGGACTACAACGCCGAGATGGTCGAGCACGTCGGCCGGTCGCCGGGGCTGCGCGACCGGTCGGTCTTCGTCGGCGACCCCGACGACGTGGTCGACCTGCCCCTCGGCCCGGGGCTGCCCACTGCGCGCGACTGGACCCGCGCGAACTTCGACTTCGCCGGCTACGTCATGGGCGCACGACCGGACCCGGGACGTCGTGACGAGCTGCGCGCTCGCCTCGGCTACGGGGAGGACGAGGTGGTCTGCCTGGTGTCCGTCGGGGGCTCGGGGGTCGGGCACCACCTGCTGCGACGCGTCGCCGCGGCGTACGGGTCCGTGGCCGACCGGGTGCCGGGGCTGCGCATGGTCATGGTCACCGGCCCGCGCATCGACCGCGACGCGCTGTGCGTCCCGGAGGGCGTCGAGCTGCACGGCTTCCTGCCCGACCTGGACCTCCACCACGCCGCGTGCGACGTGGCCGTGGTCCAGGGCGGGCTGAGCACCACGATGGAGCTCACCGCTGCGCGGAGGCCCTTCGTCTACGTTCCGCTGGAGCACCACTTCGAGCAGCAGGTGCACGTGCGGCACCGGCTCGAGCGACACCGGGCGGGACGGCGGCTCGGGTACGCCGACGCGAGTCCCGACCGGATCGCCGAGGAGCTGACCGCTGCGCTCCGCCAACCGGTCGACTACCTGCCGGTGCCGTCCGACGGAGCCGCGCGGGCGGCGCGGATGGCGCTCGAGGTGCTCTGAGGCGCCGCGCCCCGGCCCGAGGTGGCCCGGTCCAGGTCCTCGACGCGGCGCCGGACCGACGGCCACGACCCGGCCGTCGCCGTACGCAACGGAGCGAGCAGGCGGTCGGCCTCGACCTCGTCGCCGCGGGCCGCGGCCGCACCCGCGAGCAGGAGGTAGGCGTCGGCGCCGAGGATCCAGGCGCGGCCCGGCGGGCAGTCCACCCGCCCCAGCGCGTCCGTGGCCCCGCGGACGTGCTCACCGGTCAGCTCGACCAGGGCCGCCGCGCAGAGCAGCCGACCCGGGCGCGCGGTGCCGCTGCGGGCGGCGAGGCCGGCCCGGGCCACTGCCTGCGCCTCGGCGCGGTCGCCGGTCTCCACCAGGGTCGCGGCCAGCAGTCCGGCCGCCCACGAGTGCCACCACGGATGGTCGACCGCCGAGGTCTGCTCCACGGCACGGCGCCCGACGGCCCTGGCGCGGTCGAGGTCGCCCTCGAGGCGCGCGAGCCACGCCTCGTAGGCGTGCAGCCAGCCGGCGTACGCCGGGAACCCGCTGCGGCGGTTGAGGGCGAGGGCATCCGCCATGGCGCGCGACGCCTCCTCCCACCGGTCGGCCGACGCGGGCACGAAGGCGGACTCGAAGACCACCCACTGCCGCAGCCACGGGTCGGGGCGCTCCTCCAGCATCGGCTCGAGCTGCGCGACCGCGTCGGCGAGGGCCGGCGCGTCGCCGAGGTACCAGGCGACGGTCTTCAGGCCGTCCAGGGCGAGCATCGTCCCGTCCGGCGAGCTCGCCGCGTGCGCTCGCGCGAGGGCGCTCGCGGCCCGCGCACCTGCGTCGACGAGCCGCAGCCGGCTGGCCTCGAGCACCGCCAGCCGACTCGCGAAGTCCGCCTCCGCGCGCCGGTCCCCCAGGTCGGCGGCGAGCCGCTGGCCGTCCTCGAGGGCTGCGCTCACCTCGTCGGCGCCGAGCTGGGCGCCGACCGCGGCGTCGCCGCCGCGGGCCCGGAGCGCGGCCAGCTCGAGCCGTCGCTCGCCGCTGCTGCGCGCCAGGCCCAGGGCGGCGTCGGCGTCGTGGATGGCCGCGGACCAGCTCATCCCGGCCTCGTGCACCCGGGCCCGGACCAGCAGCGCTCGCGCGCGCACGTCGCCCTCCGTCGACGTCATCTCCAGGCAGCGCTCGACCAGGGTCCGCGCGTCCTCGACCGCCGAGCGCCGCAACGCCTCCTCGCCGGCGACGAGCCAGCCCAGCGCTGCGCGCGCGTCGTCCCCGACGGCGTGCGCGTGGACGGCCATCACCTCCGGCCGGTCGCTGGTCAGGTCGGCCGCACGGCGGTGGTAGGCCGCCGCGACGGTCGCGGGCAGGGCGGCGTACACGCACTCCTGGAACAGGTCGTTGGTGAACTCGTAGACCTCGCCGGCACGCACGAAGAGCCCGGACCGGGTCAGGTCCTCGGCGTGGCGGATGACACCGACCTCGGACAGCTCGGTGAGGCCCGCGAGCAGCCGTGGGTCGAGTCGCCGTCGCAGCACGGATCCTGCCTCGACGACGGACCGGCCGTCTGCGTCCAGCCGCCGCACCCGGGCCAGCACGCCGTCGGCGAGGGAGGCGGGGACGCCTTGCTCCCCGCCCTGCAGCGCGCGCAGGCACTCGACGACGCTCAACGTGTGCCCGGCGGTGCGGGCCATCACCTGGTGGCCGTGGTCACGCAGCCCGGCGGCCTCCGCGAGCGCCTCCACCGCCGGCCCGCCGAGGGGGCCGAGCGGCACCGGGGTGGCACGCTCCCCCAGCCGGTCGAGCACGGTCGGGTCCTCGCTCCGGACGGCACCGACCAGCAGCACGCGGGCCGTCGCCAGCTGCCGGGAGAGGTAGCCGAGCAGGTCGATCGTGGCGGCACCGGCGTCCTGGAGGTCGTCGACGACCAGGAGGACGGGCCGCGTGTCCGCGAGCCGGCGCAGTGCCGCAGCCACCGCGTCGTACGTCGCCCGCCGCTGCAGGTCGCGGTCCGCCGGCCGGAGGGCGGGGGGCAGCACCCCGGCCAGGTCGGGGACGAGCGAGACCCACGCGGCCTCGTGGTCGCGCAGCACGGACCGCACCCGGTCGTGGCGCAACCCGCCGAGCACGGGCCAGAGCGCATCCACGAACGGCTGCAGGAACAGTGACCGCTCCGCCGGGTGGCACCGTCCACGCAGGACCTGTCCACCGGTCGCCGCGCAGTCCTCCGCGACGGCGTCGAGCAGCCGGGTCTTGCCGATCCCGCCCTCGCCGACGACGACGAGGCAGGTGCCTCCTCCCGCGACCGCCCGCCCCCACGACTCCCCGACCCGGGCGAGCTCGTCCGCGCGCCCCACGAGCAGGCTCCCCACCGGCGTCGGGGCCGCTGCCGCCTCGACCGGGTCGTCCGGGACCACTGGCATCCCCGGATCCGCTGCGCCGCTCCCGGCGCGGAGGAGGGACAGGTGCAGCGCCTCGGTCGCAGGGTCCGGGTCGGTGCCGAGCTCCTCGCGAAGGGTTCGGGCGAGCCGGTCGTGGGCGGCGAGCGCAGCGGACACCCGGCCGTCAGCGGCCAGCGCGCGCATCAGGTCGCGGACGGCCTGCTCGTCGTAGGGGTCGGAGGCGACGCCGTCGGTCGCGACCCGTACGGCCGTGTCCGGATCGAGGTGGAGCAGCGCCGCGACCCGTTGGCGGCGCGCCGATCGGCGCAGGGCGTCGACCTGGGCGCGGACCGCGAGGACCCAGTCGTCGTCCGCCTCGTCGAGGAGGGCGACCTGTCCACCGAGCAGGTCCAGTGCGGCGCTGGCCGCCGAATCGGCCAGCGCGTGCTCGGCCGCTCCGATCCGGGCGGCGGCCTCGGCGCACCACCGTTCGGCGTCGACGAGGTCGAGGGCCCAGGCTCCGCCGAGGCTGTAGGCACCGGGCAGCCCGACCACGAGCGACGGACCGACGGTCCGCCTGATCCTGCTCACCAGGGTCGCGACGTTGGCCGCGGGGTCGCTCGGTGGGGTCTCGTGCCACAACGCGTCCACGATGCGATCGGTGGGGACGGGGCGTCCGCGCTCTGCTGCGAGCAGGGCCAGCAGCGTGCGTGCCTTGCGGCTGCCGAGCTCGCGCCCCGACCGCTCGTGGTCGCCTGCCTCGACGACGAGGGTGGACGAGAGCCGGAACCGTACGGGTCCGCCGGGCGGGTTCACGTCACGAGTATCCGCCTGCGGGTGGCCCCGGTGCACCCGCGCGCAGGGACCCGGTCAGCCGACGAGACGCTCGCGGAGGTGCTCGAGCTGGCGGGCCGGGTCGTCGGTGACGCCCCCGTGCACGGGTCCGGGCTGGAGGACGGTGCTGCGGGGCGCCTTGAGGAAGCCGAAGCGCTGGCCGAGCGACTGGCGCGCCGCCTCGCCGCCGCGCGCGTCACCCCGGCACACCAGGTCGACGAAGGCGAGGGCCTCGCAGACCTGGTCGACGTCGACGCCGGCGTGGAGGGCTCGCAGCCGGTCGCGGTCGACGGACCAGGCGGCGTCGAGGAAGTCCGCACCCTGGCAGTGCAGCACCACGCCGACGTTGACGAACTCCTCGCGGTCGGGTCGCGGCACGCAGCGCAGGACGACGTACTGGTAGGGCAGGCGAGTCGTGCTCACGGCGCCACCCCCGGGAGCCACTGCCGCGTGCCGAGGCGGGCGGTGAGGAAGTCGACGTAGGCGGCGCGCAGGGCGTCCGGCCCCAGCGCCTCGGCGCCGTCGGCCCCGGGGACCGGCTCGAGCCAGACATCGGGCACGGTCGCCAGCACCTCCGCGAAGGCTGTCCGGTCCAGTGGCGCCGCGATCTCGTCGTCCAGCTCCCGCGCCCGTCGTGCACAGCTCTCGAAGACGTGCCCGGCGGCGTCCCAGGCCTGCGCGGCGAACCGCGCCGGGTCGTTGACGCCGGCCTGCCAGCCGTGGTGGAAGTAGAGCGAGGCACCGTGGTCGATGACCCAGAGGTCGCCGTGCCAGAGCAGCAGGTTGGGGTTGCGCCACGAGCGGTCGACGTTGGCGGTGAACGCGTCGAGCCAGAGCACCTTCGCGCCCTCGTCGTCGGCCGTGGCGACCTGCCCGTCGACCCCGAAGGACCCGGGGAGGAAGTCGATGCCGAGGTTGGGCCCGACGCTGGCGTTGAGGAGGTCCTGCACCTCCTCGTCGGCCTCGTAGCGGGCGAGCTCGGGGTCGAGGTCGAGCACGACGAGCCGCGGCGTGCGCAGGCCGAGCCGGGTGGCGAGCCCGCTGACGATCACCTCGGCCACCAGCACCTTCGCGCCCTGGCCGGCGCCGCGGAACTTGCAGACGTACGTGCCGAGGTCGTCGCCCTCCACGACCCCGGGCAGGCTGCCGCCCTCGCGCAGGGGCGTGACGTAGCGCGTGACCTGGACCGAGGGAAGGACCGTGGGCAGGTCCGTGGGGAGCTCCGCGGTCACCGGACCGGGGCCTCCGCGGCCAGTCGGGCGGTCTCGGCCTCCACGTCGAAGTCGGCGGCAGGCCACTGCAGGTCGAGGCCGCGCAGGGTGTCGAGGAGGACCTGGCCCACGGCGAGGTTGCGGAACCACTTCTTGTCGGCCGGCACGACGTGCCACGGGGCGACCTCGGTGCTCGTGCGCTCGAGCGCGATCTCGTACGCCTCGCGGTAGGCCGGCCAGTGAGCCCGCTCGTCGAGGTCGCCGGGGTTGTACTTCCAGTGCTTCTCCGGGTTGGCGAGCCGCTCGGCGAGGCGCGCCTTCTGCTCGTCGGCGCTGATGTGGAGCATGCACTTCACGAGCGAGAAGCCCTCGTCGACGAGCCGGGCCTCGAAGTCGTTGATCGCCCCGTAGCGGCGCTCGATCTCAGCAGCGTCGGCCAGCCCGCGCACGCGAGCGATGAGGACGTCCTCGTAGTGCGAGCGGTCGAAGACACCGATGTAGCCCGCCTCCGGAAGACCCTTCTCGATGCGCCACAGGAAGTCGTGGGCGCGCTCCTCCTCGGTCGGCGCCTTGAAGCTGGTGATCCGCACGCCCTGCGGGTCGACCAGCCCGATGGTGTGGCGCAGCACGCCGCCCTTGCCGCTGGTGTCCATGCCCTGCAGCACCAGGAGGACCCGACGCTCGGACCCCGCGGTCCGCTCGGCCCAGAGCCGCTCCTGCAGGTCGGCGAGCTCGGGTTGCATCCCGGCCAGTGCTGCCTTGCCGTCGGCCTTCTTGCCGTCGAAGCCCGGTGCGGAGTCGGTGTCGACGGCGGTCAGGTCCACCGGACCGGCAGGGAGTCGCAGCGCGTCGGCGATGGCGGAGGTCATGGGGTCATCATGGCCCACGGGGCGCTGGACCGGGCTCGCCGCGCTGCGTGCCGCCGAGGACACGGCGTACGTCGAGGCGGCAGCCGACGACCGTCGCCACGGACCCGTCGCGCGTGGGCTCGTCGAACCACGTGCCCTGCACGAATCCCACCTTGTCGAGGATCCGCAGGGATGCCGCGTTGCGGTGGTCGGGTGCGGCGAAGAACTCCTCGGCGTCGGGGAACCGTCGCGTCGCGCCGACCATCCAGGCCCAGAGGATGCGGGCGCCGAGCCCACGACCGGCCCACTCGGGCTCGCCGACGGCGTAGTCGAGACCGATGGCGTCGGGGTTCGGGGTGAGCAGCGCGAAGTCCGGGTGCTCGCGGATGCGGTAGTCCTGCACGAAGCCGACCGACCGGCCGTTGACCTCGACGACCCACATCCGGGTCGGCGTGAGCCCGTCGACTCGCGGGCCGTACGTCGTGGTGACCCGCTCGAGGGTCGGCTCACCGTCGGAGTGCCACCACCGGCGGACGTGCGGTGCCGTGAGCCACCTCGTGAGGATCGGCAGGTCACCGTGGGTCATCGCGCGGAGGTCGATGCGCAGGTCCGGGTCGGCGACGAAGGCCAGGATCTCGCCGGAGAGGTCGTCTGCCACCGGGTCGCCCGGCAGCGGCGCGGCGATGCGGGCCGCCGCACCCGCCCAGCTCTCCCCTGGCCCGACCTCGCCGGCGAGGGCGACGCCCTCGCCCCTGACCGTCACACGCCTGGTCGCCACCGACCGGTCAGTGCGCGAGCGCGTCCGGGTCGACGACGGGCGGCAGCACCGACCAGGGGAAGTCGATCCACCGCTCGGTCCGGCGCCACGCGTAGTCGGCCTTGATGGCCGACTGCGGCTTCTCGTAGATCACGACCGTCCGGGCCTCTGCGACGTGACCCGCACAGAACTCGTGGACGAGCTCGAGCGTGCGCCCGGTGTCGGCGACGTCGTCGGCGACGAGCACCTTGAGCCCGGAAAGGTCGACGACCGCCGGGGTCGGCGGCAGCATGATCGGGACGTCGAGCCGCTGGTCGACGCCGGTGTAGAACTCGACGTTGACCACGGAGATGTTCTTCACCGCCAGGGCGTAGCCCAGGCCCATCCCGAGGGCGAGGCCCCCGCGGGCGATGGACAGGATGAGGTCGGGCCGGAAGGCCGAGTCGGCGACCTGCTGGGCCAGCTCGCGGGTGGCGGTGCCGAACAGGTCGTAGGTGAGGACCTCACGCTCGTTGCTCACGGAGCCATCCCACCAGAGTCCCGGCGGACGGCGGAAGGGCGGGCCTAGAAGTCCGGGTGGTCGAGGTCGCCGGCACCGTCGGGGTCGTCCCCATCGTCGAGCGCCTCGCGCACGACCGAGAACGCCAGCCCGGCCGAGTAACCCTTGCGGGCGAGCAGCCCGGCGAGGCGCCGGGTGGCCACTTGCCGGTCGACGCCACGCATCGAGCGCAGCTTCTTGTCGACGAGTGCCCGTGCGGCGGCCCGCTGGTCGGTCTCGTCGATCTGCTCGAGCGCCGCCTTGGCCTCCTCGTCGCCGACACCCTTGCGACGCAGCTCCTGGGCCAGGGCACGCGGCGCCAGGCCACGGCTGCGGTGTCGGCTCTCGACCCACTGCCGGGCATAGGCAGCGTCGTCGATCAGGCCGACCTCGGTGAACCGGTCGAGCAGGTCGTGCGCCAGCTGCTCAGGGACGCCCTTGGCGTCCAGCTTGTCGGCGAGCTCCTGGCGCGAGCGCGCCTGTCCGGTCAGCGCATCGAGCAGGATCCTGCGAGCCACGGCCTCGGGATCGGCCTCGACCTCGGCGGCCGCGGCCTCCTCACGAGCGATGCGGGCTGCCTCCCACTCCTCCCAGGTGCGCCGTTTCTTGCGTCCGCCAGTCCGGGTCGAGCCCGACGAACGGGTGCCGGAGGAGCGATCGCCCCGAGGTCGCGGCTCGCCCGGCGTGGGTGGGGTCTCCCCCACCCACGCCTGCACGCCGAGGCCGACGTCGCCGGCCCAGGCCGGAGGTGGGCGATGTTCTTCGCTGGTCATCGGGTCTCGACACGCATCATCGTCCTCGCAGGCTCGGGCGATCGCTTGCTCGACCTGACCCCGCCCACGCCGACTCCTCGTTCCTCGGAGTCAGCTGCGGGATCAGAAGTCATTGACCCCGATGGGCTCGTCACTCAGGTCGTCGGCGGGCTTGTCGACGGCGGGAATGACGCCCAGCTTCTCCAGGATGAGCTTCTCGATCTCGTTGGCGAGGTCGGGGTTGTCCTTGAGGAAGTTGCGCGAGTTCTCCTTGCCCTGGCCGAGCTGGTCGCCCTCGTAGGTGTACCAGGCGCCGGCCTTGCGGATGATGCCCGCCTCCACGCCGACGTCGATCAGGCCGCCCTCGCGGCTGATGCCCTTGCCGTACATGATGTCGAACTCGGCCTGCTTGAACGGCGGGGCCACCTTGTTCTTGACGACCTTGACGCGGGTGCGGTTGCCGACCATGTCGGTGCCGTCCTTGAGCGTCTCGATGCGGCGCACGTCGAGGCGCACCGAGGAGTAGAACTTCAGCGCGCGACCACCGGTGGTGGTCTCGGGCGAGCCGAACATGACACCGATCTTCTCGCGGAGCTGGTTGATGAAGATCGCGGTGGTGCCGGAGTTGTTGAGGGCACCGGTCATCTTGCGCAGCGCCTGGCTCATCAGGCGGGCCTGGAGGCCGACGTGGCTGTCGCCCATCTCGCCCTCGATCTCGGCGCGGGGCACCAGGGCGGCCACGGAGTCGATGACGATCAACGACAGGGCGCCGGAGCGGATCAGCATGTCGGCGATCTCGAGCGCCTGCTCACCGGAGTCGGGCTGGGAGACCAGCAGGGCGTCGGTGTCGACGCCGAGGGCCTTGGCGTAGTCGGGGTCGAGCGCGTGCTCGGCGTCGATGAAGGCGACGATGCCGCCGGCCGCCTGGGCGCTGGCCACCGCGTGCAGCGCGACAGTCGTCTTTCCGGAGGACTCCGGACCGTAGATCTCGACGACGCGACCGCGCGGCAGGCCGCCCAGGCCGAGGGCCACGTCGAGGGCGATCGACCCTGTGGGGATCACCTCGAGGGGGGCACGCGTCTCGTCGCCCAGCCGCATGACCGAACCCTTGCCGAACTGCTTCTCCACCTGTGCGAGCGCGGCGTCGAGGGCCTTCTCGCGGTCTGCACCAGCCATTGCTGTGTCCCGTTCTCTCGTCGTGTGTGTGAGGTACTTCTCCGACGCTAGGGCGAGCCACCGACAGTCCCTGATCAGGACCGCCGCACGCTGTGGACAACCTCGCCCCTCGTCGTACCTGTGGATGAACAGTAGCCCGAACAGGTGTTCGACGCCGCGTTCGGGCACGGCGTGTCGCGCACGTTGTCGGACCTGCCGGCGCGGCGCCGGGCGCGGGCTCAGCCGTGCCGGCCTGTGACCCAGCCCGCCGCCAGGACGGTGCCGGCCAGCAGGGCGGCGAAGGCCGCGAGGGCCGGATAGCCCAGCGCGCCGACGATGACGCCGGCGAGCGCGCCGCCTCCCGCCGCGGTGAGGGCCATCGCCATGTCGGAGGTGCCCTGCACGTCGGTGCGGGCCTCGATGGGCGTGCGGTCGGCGATCACGGTCGAGGCCGCCACGGTGGCGCAGGACCAGCCGAGGCCGAGCAGGAACAGCCCGACGAGGATCTGCCACGAGGACCCCTCGGGCGAGAGCCCGCACAGCGCCAGCGACACGAGGAGGACCGCTCCGCCTGCGACCAGCACCGTCGCGCGTCCGAGACGGTCGGCCGCCCATCCGACGAGTGGCGAGAACGCGAACATGCCGAGCACGTGGACCGAGATGACGAACCCGATCACCTCGAGGTGCGCTCCGCCGTGCTCCATGTGCAGCGGCGTCATGATCATCACCGTGACCATCGCGGCGTGTGCGCAGGCCATCGCCACGACGGCCGCGCCGACGGCCGGGACCTCGCGGACGACCGTGACGAAGCGGCTCCAGGACCGACCGCGCTCCTCCGGTCCCGCGGCCGGGACGACGCCGGCGGCCTGCTGGGCGAGGAGCAGCGGGTCGGGGCGCAGCCGGAGCCAGACCCAGGCGGCGGAGAGGACCAGCACGACGGCGCCGATCGCGAAGCCGCCGGTGAGCTCGGGGATGCCGAGGGAGCGGGCCACCGAACCGCCCACCCCGACCAGGTTGGGCCCGGCGACCGCGCCCACGGTCGTCGCCCACACGACCACGGAGAGGGCGCGGGCCCGGTGCTCCTCGGTGGCCAGGTCAGTGGCGGCGTAGCGCGAGCCGCTGTTGACCGCGGACGTGGCGCCCAGCAGCACCGCTCCGGTGAGCAGGACCGCCATCGAGTCGACGACCCCGGCCACCACGGCGAGCACGGCGCCGGTCGCCCCGACGAGGTAGCCGGCGACCAGGCCGACGCGACGCCCGCGGCGCCGCATCACGCGCGCCAGGGCGTACGCCGCGAGGGCCGTGCCGAGCACCTGGCAGGTCTGCGCGAGACCGGCCATGGCCTCGCTGCCGGAGATGTCGCGGGCCAGGAGCGAGGCCGTCGTCACGCCGATGGTGACGCCCACCGCGCCCACCGCCTGCGAGACGACGAGCGTGCGGACGGTGCGCCGCTGGACGACGGCGAGGTCGAGCCGGGGGTCCAGCCGGGTCGTCACCGCTCGCTGTCCGGCAGCTCGAGGTGCCGGCGCACGGCCGCCCACACCTGCTTGGGCGGGACACCCGCGTCGAGGGCCTCCCGGGTCGTGCGGCCGCCGAGCTCCCGCACGACCGTGAGCTCGGCCCACGTCCGTGAGTAGGCCCGGCCCAGGGTGTCGTCGAGCCGCGCCCAGAACTCCGTGTGCCTCATGCCGACACCCCATCACGGACCGCCGACACCGCGAGCCACGACTCCCCACGGCTGCCGACCAACCCTCCGCGGAGGTCGACGCCCGCCCAGCCCGACGCCGTGACGGCCTCTGCGAGCGCGGCGAGATCGTGGACGAGCGGGTCGAGCAGGTCGCAGGCGTGGCCCTGCTCGCGCAGCAGTGCGACGAACCCCGGTGTGACGTCGGTGCGGCGTACGTCGAGGCCGAGCGACTCCATCAGCAGCGCGTCGCGACCACTACCCGACCCGACCTCCAGCACACGCGCGCCGTCGCCGAGGCGCCGCGCCAGGTCCTCCAGGACGGTCCGCACCCGGTCGGGCACCGTCGCCGTCACGGCGGCGTACGCCGCGGCGTCGAGGTCGTAGGCGCGGACCGTCTCGGCAGAGGTCATTGCGCCCCCACGTCGTGGAGGTGGTGGACGACGTCATGGAGGTGGTAGCGACCCAGGCTCTCGACCGTGAACTCGTCGCCGTTGGAGCGCAGCCCACGGCGCCCACGCGCGGCGTCGGTGACGGTGGCGTAGATCCCCGCGACCGTGCCCGCGGCCTCGATCAGCTCCACCGCCACGGTCGTCGGCTCTTGGCTGCCGTAGTCGTCGGCGACCGCCGTGGCGTCCTGGTCCCAGTTGGCGAAGGTCGGTGCGTCCTCCTCGAGCATCAGTCGCAGGCGCTGGGCGAACAGCTCGTGCACGTCGCGGACGTGGCAGGCGTACTCCAGCGGCGACCACACCGTCGACGCCGGCCGCTCGGCGGCGTCGGGGCGCGCGAGCACCTCCGACCAGGTCATCGCCGTGTCGTGCAGGAGGCCGGGCAGGTCGGCGACGTCGTGGGCGGCCGCGTCGAACCCGCACTCGTCGCACGAGCGGCCCAGGACCCAGGTCCAGTCCTTGGTGTCAGGCGTGATCGCGTCGGGCGTGGTCGCGTCGGGGGTGCCGGCCATGCCCGTCATCCAACCAGCCCGGGCACCGGGGACAATGGCAAGAATGGACATCCGCCGCGCACTTCCCGCCGACCTGCCAGCCGTCGCGGCGATCTACGGCCGCGAGGCCCGCGAGGGACATGCCACCTTCGACCTCGAGCCACTCCCGATGGCGCTCTGGGAGGAGAAGCTGTCCGCCGAGGGTGACCACCTCCTCGTCGCCGACCTCGAGGGCACGGTCATCGGCTATGCCAGCTCCGCGCCGTTCCGCCCCAAGCCTGCCTACGGCCACACGCGGGAGACGACGGTCTACGTGGCGCCCGGCCACCAGGGCCTCGGCACCGGACGTGCCCTGTACGACGCGCTGCTGGCGCTGCTCGCCGACGACGGCGTGCACCTCGTCGTCGCCGCCGTCGCGCTGCCCAACCCCGCCAGCCTCGCGCTCCACCGCGGCTGCGGCTTCGAGGAGGTGGGCGTGATGCGGGAGGTGGGGCACAAGCAGGGTCGGTGGATCGATCTCGCGTGGTGGCAGCGGCGGCTCGGGTGACCAGCCGGGTCCGAGGCGCGACGCAGAGACCTCGCGCGTCTCCACCTCGCGGGCCTCGGCGACCGCTCCGCCGCAGCCCCGGTGGATCTCAGGTCAGCAGCAGCTTGTCGAGGCGCCGACGTACGACGAGCAGGCCGATGATCCCCATGGCGACGAGGTAGACCACCGAGACCGCCGACTCCCAGGTCACGACCCCGGTGGTGAGCTCGCGGCACAGCACCACGCCGCGGTAGAGCGGCGTGGCCTCGACGACCCAGCGCAGGACACCGTCGCCGAACGCCTCCACGGGGAAGAACGTGGCCGAGAACAAGAAGAGCGGCATCTGGACGAGCGTGATCTTGTCGAAGTCCTGCCAGGACTTCATCCAGGTCGTCACGGCCATGCAGACCGCGGAGAAGGCGAAGGCGATGAGGATCGTCGCCGGCAGGGCGAGCAGCGCCCACCACGAGCTCGTCAGCCCCATCGCCGCCATCACCACGAGGAAGGCCGCGGAGTAGACCGAGCCCCGCATCAGGCCCCAGGCGATCTCGCCGCGGGCGATGTCGCTCGTCGAGAGCGGCGTGGCGAGCATCTGGTCGTAGAGCTTCTCGTACTTCATCTTGAAGAAGACGTTGTAGGTGGAGTCGAGCAGGGCGCCGTTGAACGCCGAGGTGGCGAGCATGGCGGGCGCGACGAACTCGGCGTAGGGCACCGCCTCGCCGTGGAACTCGAAGGTGTCGATGAGCTGGCCGACCCCGATGCCGATCGAGAACAGGTAGAAGACGGGCTCGAGGAAGCCGGTGATGAAGAGCTTCCACGCGTCCTTGTAGACGACGTAGTTGCGCAGCACCAGGACCCTGGTGGCGGCGGCCGGGGTGAGGGGGGCCGGGATGTCCTGCAGCAGCGCCATCTCAGACCTCCAGCCGACGGTCGAGGTTGCGCACGGCGAGGAACCAGCCGACGACGGTGAGGGTGGCCAGGACCACGACGTGCAGGAGCGCCAGGGACCAGTCGACCTGCCCGACGCAGAACATCCGCGAGAGGGAGACGCCGTGCCACAGGGGGGTGAGGCGCGCGAGCCACTCCAGCACCGGGCCGAGGTTGCCGATCGGGAAGAAGGCCCCCGAGAACAGCGTCAGCGGGATCACCCCGAGGCGGAACAGCACCCCGAAGCCCTCCTCGGACCTGAGCCGCGCGCTGTAGGCGAAGACGAGGGTGGCGAAGGCGAAGCCGACGAGCACCTGCGACAGCCAGGCCAGGATCGGTCCCCACCAGGTCGCGAAGACGCCGAAGGGCGCGATGACGAGCATGAAGACGGCACACGCGGAGGCGACGCGGAACATCACGAACCCGATGAAGGCGTTGACCAGGTCGCGCACCGCCAGGGGCGTGGCCAGCTGGGCGTAGAAGGTCTTGTGCCACTTGATGGCGCCCATGACCGGGTAGGTCGACTCACTGACCGCGATCGTCATGGCGTGCGAGGCGACCAGTCCGGGCACGACGAAGGCGAGGTAGGAGGTCGCCCCCTCGAGCTTGTCGGGGTCTCCCTCGATGAAGCCGCCGAGCAGGACCCCCATCGCGACGACGTAGAGCAGCGGGGTCAGGAAGCTGCTGACCACTCCCCCGCGCCACGTGCGCTTGAGGACGGTGAGCCAGTAGTCGTACTGGCGGGCCATGCCCTCCCATGCCGACAGCGCCCCGGCCGGGCCGGGGCCGCGGGACGTGCTCCCGGGCGTCGCGTCGGTCGCCACCTCGGACTCCATCAGTCCGCCAGGGTCCGGCCGGTGAGGCGCAGGAAGACGTCCTCGAGGGTGGAGCGGCGTACGAGCGTCGCGAGGGGTTGCAGTCCGCGCTCGAGCACCGCCGTGACGACGTCCTCGCCGTGGTCGCTGTAGACGAGGAGGCGGTCGGGCAGCACCTCCACCCGCTCGCCGAGGTCCTCGACCTTGGCGGCGAGCGCCTCGTGCTCGCCGACGCCGAAGCGCAGCTCGGCGACCTCGCGGGTCGAGTGGGCGTCGATGAGCTCGCGCGGGGACCCCTCCGCGGCGATGAGGCCCTTGTCCATGACGACGAGCCGGTCGCACAGCTGCTCGGCCTCGTCCATGTAGTGGGTGGTGATCACGAGGGTGACGCCGGCCTGCTTGAGGCGGAACAGCTGGTCCCACAGCACGTGGCGGGCCTGCGGGTCGAGGCCGGTGGTCGGCTCGTCGAGCAGGAGCAGGTCGGGGTTGTTGATCAGGCTGCGGGCGATGGTGAGCCGCCGCTTCATGCCGCCGGAGAGGTCCTCGACCTTTGACTTCGCCTTGTCGGTGATCTGGGCGAACTCGAGCAGCTCGCGGGCCCGCTCGCGGCAGGTGGCGCGGTCGATGCCGAAGTAGCGGCCGTAGATGTAGAGGTTGTCGAAGACGTTGAGCTCGTTGTCGAGGGTGTCCTCCTGCGGGCAGACGCCGAGGCGCCCGCGGATCGCCGGGCCGTCGGTCGCCGGGTCGAGGCCCAGGATCCGCAGCTCGCCCGAGGTCACCGGGCTCACCGACGCGATCATCCGCATGGTGCTCGACTTGCCGGCACCGTTGGGTCCGAGGAAGCCGAACGCCTCGCCCCGGCGCACCTCGACGTCGATGCCCTTGACGGCCTCGAAGTCACCGAACGACTTGCGCAGTCCCCGCGCCGAGATCATGGCTTCCGTCACGGGGACCGAGCCTAGTTGAGGGTGACGACACCGGAGCGCCGAACGGCCGCATCCGACCGCGACGCGCGGCTACTCCGCCGGCGTCAGTCGCAGCAGGCGCCCCGCGCCCGCGTCCTCGAGCAGCCAGATCGAGCCGTCGGGTCCCTCCTCGACGGCGCGGATGCGCTCGCCGGTGTCGAAGACCTCGGCGTCGCCCGCGGTCTCGCGGTCGAGGTCGACGCGCACGAGTGCCTCGCCCGACAGCGCGCCGAGGAACGCGTCGCCCTGCCAGTCCTCGAAGAGGTCGCCACGGTAGATCATCAGGCTGCCCGGCGAGATGCTCGGAGTCCATGAGCGCGCGGGACGGGCGTACCCGTCCCCCTCGGCGTGGTCGGGGATCTCGCCGCCGCCGTAGTCGCTGCCGTCGGAGACCTCGGGCCAGCCGTAGTTGGACCCGGCCTCGACGAGGTTGAGCTCGTCGCCGCCCTCGGGCCCCATCTCCGACGACCACAGGGTGCCGTCGGGAGCGAGCTCGAGGCCGAGCGGGTTGCGGTGGCCCCAGCTCCAGATCTCCGCGGCCGCGCCGCCCTCGTCGGCCAGCGGGTTGCCGGGCGCCGGGTCCCCGTCGGGGGTGAGCCGGACGATCGTGCCGAGCGTGTTCGTCGTGTCCTGCGCCGGGTCCTGGAGCTGCCGGTCGCCGGACGAGACGAACAGGTGCTGCCCGTCGGGCGAGAAGGCGAGCCGGTGTCCGAAGTGGCCGTCGCCGTCGACCTTCGGCGTCTGCCTCCAGACGACCTCGAGGTCGACCAGGCGCGGCCGGTCGCCGGTCTCGAGCCCGGCACGCCCGACGACGGCCCCGGTGCCGCCGTCGCCCTCCTCCACCCAGCTCAGGTAGACGAGCCCGTCGTCCGCGTACGTCGGGGCGGGCAGCACGTCGCCGAGCCCGCCCTGCCCCGCGACGACCACCTCCGGCACTCCCCCGACCTCGACCCGCTCGCCGCTCCCGGCGTCGCGCAGGTGCAACGCGCCGGTGCGCTCGGTGATGAGCAGGTCGCCGGTGCCGGGCAGGAACGCCATCGCCCACGGGTCCTCGAGGCGGTCCACCTCCTCGACCACGAACGGCCAGCCGTCATCGCTCTCCGCCGTGGCGGGCCCGAGCGAGCCGGACGCCGCAGTGTCGCCCGAGCACCCGGTGGCGAGCAGGGCGACCAGCCCGGCGAGGGCGGGAGCGGGGGACCTCATGGCTTCCATCGTGCGTGGGGGTGGCAAGCCAGGGATGCGTCGGAAAAACTTCTGACACCGATGTCGAGACGCGTCGGACCCGTTCGACGTACGTGCGAGAACACACCCACCGCCCACAGGAGGAGCAAATACCATGCCGCGTTTCATGGGATTCGTCAGGATGGAAGAGAACATCGGGATGCCGCCGCAGTCGCTGTTCGACGCGATGGACGTCTACATCGGCGAGCGCGCCGCCAGCGGCGTCTTCCTCGACGGCGGCGGCCTGTACGGCACCGAGGACGCCGTCAACTTCGTGGTGCGCAAGGGCGAGGTCAGCCGGGTCGACGGGCCGTACGCCGAGGCCAAGGAGGTCGTCGGCGGCTGGTCGCTGCTGGAGTACCCCAGTCTCGAGGAGGCCGTGGCCGACCAGCAGAAGTTCGCCGAGCTCCACGCCGAGCACTGGCCCGAGGTCACCGTGGTGTCGACGCTGCGCCAGATCTCCGACGGCCCGGACGCCCCGACAGGCTGACCCGGCCTCACTACGCTGGCCCGGTGCCGGCAGGGACTCCCCCAGACGACAGGACGGACGACCCCTCAGATGCTTCGACAGGGGCCGTGATCGCCGCGTGGCGGGCCGAGTCGGCCCGCCTCGTCGGCGCCCTCACCCGGATGACCCGCGACGTGGACCTCGCCGAGGACCTCGCGCAGGACGCGCTCGTCGCCGCGCTCGAGCAGTGGCCGCGTACAGGGATCCCGGACAACCCGTCCGCCTGGCTGATGACGACGGCGAAGCGCCGCGGCGTCGACCACTTCCGGCGCGCCGAGACGCTGCGCCGCAAGGTCGCCGAGCTGCAGCACGACCGCGGTGTCAGCGGCGGGGAGGAGGCACACGTGCCCGACCTCGACGACCAGGTCGACCACATCGAGGACGACGTCCTGCGGCTGGTGTTCCTGTCCTGCCATCCTGCGCTCACCCCCGAGTCCCGTGCGGCACTCACGCTACGTCTGGTCGGCGGCCTCACGACCGCCGAGATCGCCCGCGGCTTCCTCACCAGCGAGGCCACGATGGGCCAGCGCATCTCGCGGGCCAAGAAGACCCTCGCATCGGTCCGCGCCGAGCTCGAGATGCCCACCGGCGAGGAGCGGGCCGCGCGCCTCGACGACGTGATGGCGGTGATCTACCTGATCTTCAACGAGGGCTACACCGCCACGTCGGGCGCGGACTGGATGCGCCCGGACCTCGCCGCCGAGGCGACCCGCCTGGCACGCATGCTGGCCGACCTCGCCCCCGACGAGCCCGAGGTGCTGGGGCTGCAGGCACTGCTCGAGCTGCAGGGCTCGCGCACGGCCGCCCGCCTCTCCCCCGACGGCACCCCCGTGCTGCTCGAGGCCCAGGACCGTACGCGGTGGGACCCGCTGATGGTCCGGCGCGGCCTCGCCGTGCTGCGGGCGGCCTCCCGCCTCGCCGCCACCGGCACCCCGGTCGGGACGTACTTCCTCCAGGCCTCCATCGCTGCGGAGCACGCCGTCGCCGCGCGCGCCGAGGACACCGACTGGGGGCGGATCGCCGCGCTCTACGACGTGCTGGCGCAGGCGGCGCCCGGCCCCGTCGTCGAGGTGAACCGGGCGGTCGCCCACGGGCGGGCACACGGCCCCGAGGCCGGCCTCGCCGTGCTGGCCGCGGTCGACGCGGCCGAGCTGCCCGGCTCGCCGCTCGTGCTGGCCGTGCGCGGCGACCTGCTGGAGCGGGCCGGGCGGTTCGCCGAGGCGGAGGCCGCCTTCGTCGAGGCGGCGGCGCTCACCCGCAACGAGGGCGAGCGCGCGGTGCTGCTGCTGCGGGCGCAGGAGAACGCAGCGCGGCCGGACCGGTGAGCCACCCCCTCGGTCGGCGTGAGTCGCCTAGTCGGGGACCTCCGCCCCTAGCGGTGGACCCTCGACGTGGCACAGCATGGAGCGAACTCCGACGAAGGGTGATCCCGTGCGACGCACCATGACCGCAGGCCTGGCCCTCGCGCTGACCCTGGCCGCACCGGCGGCCGCCGCTGTGATCACGGGCACCCCGGGTGACGACACGCTCGTCGGCACGCCCGGGGCGGACGTCGTCCGGGCCCGCGGTGGCGACGACGTCCTCCGCGGGCGGGCGGGAGCGGACCGGCTCCACGGTGGCGCCGGGACCGACGTCCTCCGCGGCGGGCTCGGACGC
The DNA here is from genome assembly GCF_004785795.1 of Nocardioides eburneiflavus. Taxonomy (NCBI): domain Bacteria; kingdom Bacillati; phylum Actinomycetota; class Actinomycetes; order Propionibacteriales; family Nocardioidaceae; genus Nocardioides; species Nocardioides eburneiflavus. The sequence goes on along the minus strand of NZ_SRRO01000001.1, from coordinate 3,628,248 downwards.
GACGTGGGCGGCGGTGGGTCCGGCCGCGACCTGCTCGCGGGTGGGGGCGGAGCCGACATGCTCTTCGGCGACGGCGGCGACGACCTGCTCGCCGGCGGAATCGGCCGCGACGTCCTCTCCGGCGGCCCCGGCGACGACAGGCTCCGGGGTGGCACCGGCGACGACTCCCTGACCGACGGCGTGATCAGCGAGCTGACCGACGAGCCCGGGGACGACGTGCTCCGCGGCGGCACCGGCGACGACTTCTTCGGCGTCACCGGTGGCCGCGACCGCGTCGTCGCCGCTGCGGGCGACGACGAGGTGAAGACGGTCGACGACGGGGTGCCGGACGTCATCGACTGCGGCAGCGGGTTCGACCGGGTCACCTACTACGCCCTGGACGGGGAGGGCGGCCTGGACCCCCTCGACACGCTGATCGGCTGCGAGGACGTCTCGGTGGCGCACTGACCGGGCTGCGGTCCGGGTCGGGTCGGAGGGCGGTGCGATGGACTCATGGGTCGACCTGTACTGGTTGCCGCTGGGCGCCGGCGGGTGGTTCGTCCGGACCAACGGCCGCGTCTACGAGCGGTTGGCCGCGTGGCGTGGGCACCGGCCCGCCTCCGACCTCTACCACTCCGCCCTGATGGTCCGCGCCGACGACGTCACCTACGCGGTCGAGATGGGACCGGTGTGGAACGTCGCCGACGACGACCGCGGCGTCCTCTGCGAAGGTCCCGTCGGGGCGTACGGCCTGGGTCGGCTCCGTCCTTTCCGCTACGAGGTGCGCTGCTGGGCCGGCGGCCGGATCCCCGACGTCGCCGACGCGATCGCCAGTCCCGTCCGCACGACCGAGGACCCGGCGCGGGTCGCGAGCGTGCTCGCGGTCCTCGAGCAGGTGCCACCGCTGGTCTGGGGCCGTGACGAGCTGGGCACCGGTGAGATGTGGAACTCCAACTCCGTGGTCGCCTGGGCGCTGGCCCGCGCAGGGCACGACATGGGCGTGATCCGCCCACCCACGGGTGGGCGCGCTCCGGGATGGATCGCGGGCCTCGAGCTGGCGCGGCGTCAGCTGCAGGCCCGACCGGGCGGGTCCGCCCTTGCCCCGCCGGGGTAGGAAGGAACCCATGCGCATCTTCTTCACGGGCGGCAGCGGCAAGGCCGGACGCCACGTCGCCCCGTACCTCGCGGAGCAGGGCCACCAGGTCACCAACGCCGACCTCGTCCCGCTCGACCACCCCGACGTCCACGACCTGGCGGTCGACCTCACCGAGCCGGGCGAGGTCTGGTCGGCGCTCGCCGGGCTGGCGACCTTCGACGAGCTCGACCTGCCCGAGAAGCCGTCGTACGACGCCGTCGTGCACTTCGCCGCGGTGCCCGCCATCCTGCGCACGGCCGACTCGACGACCTACGCCACCAACGTCCTCAGCACCTACCACGTGCTCGAGGCGGCGACCCGCCTCGGCATCCGCAAGGTCGTCTTCGCCTCGTCCGAGACGACCTACGGCGTGTGCTTCGCGCAGGGCGAGCGCCGCCCGCTCTACCTCCCCGTCGACGAGGAGCACCCGACGGTCCCCGAGGACTCGTACGCGATGTCGAAGGTCGCCAACGAGGTGACCGCGCGGTCGTTCCAGGCGCGCACGGGTGCGGACGTCTACGGCCTGCGGATCAACAACGTGATCGAGCCGCACGAGTACGCCGAGATGTTCCCCGACTTCCTCGAGGACGCGGGCCTGCGGCGGCGCAACATCTTCGCCTACATCGACGTGCGCGACCTCGGCCTGATGGTCCAACGCTGCCTGGAGACCGACGGCCTGGGCTACGAGGTCTTCAACGTCGCCAACGCCGACATGTCGGTCGCCGCGACGACGGCGGAGGTCATCGAGCGCTTCTACGACGGCGTCGAGGTGCGCCGCGAGATGCGGCGCGACGAGACGTTCTACGCGATCGACAAGGCGCGCGAGCTGGTCGGCTTCGAGCCGCGGCACTCGTGGCGCGACGTGCTCGACGACCCGCGACGGGGATGAGCGGAGCCCCGGCCCCCACGCGGGGTCCGGGGCTCGTCGCCGTGGGTGGAGCGGTCGATCAGGCCTGCTGGCCGAGCGCGAACTGGATGTTTCCCTCCTCGTCCACGCCTCCGTCCAGCACCTTGTCGGCCAGGAGCTCCGAGGCCGGCGCGTCGACGTAGACCGTCGCGCCGTCCTGCTGGATCACCTGGTCGTCGGCCTCGCCGTGGTCGGCCGGGCTGACGGAGAGGGACTCCCCGTCGACCTCGGTCGCGATGCGGAGCGCCGAGATCTCCGGCACCTCTTCAGCGAGCTTCTTGACGATGTCGGTCACGTTCTCGGTGAGAGCGAGCATGGGCTCTCCAATCCGTGTGGCGAATGTGTCCCCTCCACCATGTCGCGGACGGGGTGACGAGGCAAACCGGGCGTGGGGAGGTCCTGTCGCGCGGCCCCCGGCAGCGGCCATCATGGGGCCATGACCAACGACTCCGGGACCGGTGACTTCGAGGGCGCGACCTTCGTCAGGACCAGCTTCAAGGGCGCCACCCTGCGCTATTCCGACGTGAGCGGGGTGACGATGCGCAGCGTCGACGTCGACGGCCTCGACATCGACAGCCACGACCTGTTCATGGGGAGCCTGCTCGTCAACGGCGTCGACGTGGTGCCACTCGTGGACGCCGAGCTCAACCGGCGGTTCCCCGGTCGCGAGCTCCAGAAGGCGCAGACGCCCGAGGGCCTGCGCGAGGGCTGGGTCGCGGTGCAGGCCGCGTGGGCCGCGACCGTCGCCGACACCCCGCCCGAGCTGGTCGACGCCCACGTCCCGGACGAGTGGTCCCTCGCCCAGACCCTGCGGCACCTCGTCCTGGCGACCGACACGTGGCTCCGCCGCGGGATCCTGCGGATCGAGCAGCCGTTCCACGATATCGGCCAGATCTTCACCGGCGCCGCGGAGATGGGCTTCGACACCTCGATCTTCCGCGTCGAGCCGCCGACCTACGACGAGGTGCTCGCCGTACGCGCCGAGCGACAGCAGATGGTCACCGACTTCCTCGCCACGGTCACCCCCGAGCTGCTCGCCGAGGAGCGGAGGGACCCGTGGGGCTTCGACTGGAGCCCCACGGTCGGTGACTGCGTCCGCGTGATCCTCGAGGAGGAGTGGGCGCACCTGAGGTACGTACGGCGGGACCTGGCGCTGCTGGGGTGAACGGCGCGTTGGACGTCTCTGGCGCGTCAGGCGCCGTCCTCGGGTCCGGGTCCTAGTGTCGGTCCATGACGTCCGACATCCGCTTCTACTTCGATCCGGTGTGCCCGTTCTGCTGGCTGACGAGCAAGTGGGTCCGGATGGTGCAGGCCGAGCGAGCCGTGTCGGTGGACTGGCGGTTCATCTCGTTGCGCCTGATCAACGAGCACATCGACTACGACGCCCACTTCCCGCCCGAGTACGAGACCGGTCACACCGCTGGCCTGCGCCTGTTGCGTGCCGTGGCCCGGGCGCGTCACGAGCACGGCGCCGGTGCGGTCGACTCGCTCCAGGCCGCACTCGGGGCCCACATCTTCGACACCCCGCCCGCCGAGACCACGGTCGCCGACGCGGGCCTTCGGCACGGAACGCGGGAGTTCCTCGAGCCCGTCCTCCGCGACGTGGGCCTGCCCACCGACCTTGCCGACGCGCTCGACGACACCGCCTGGGACGACGCGATCCGCGCGGACGGCGACGAGGCTCTCGCGCTGACCGGCAAGGACGTGGGCACGCCGATCATCCACTTCGAGCCTCCGGACGGGGTGGCGTTCTTCGGCCCCGTGATCAGCCGCCTCCCCGAGCCCGAGCAGGCCGTGGAGCTGTGGGACCACGTCGTCGGCCTGGCGCGATTCCCCGGCTTCGCCGAGCTGAAGCGCAGCCTGCGCGAGAGGCCACAGCTGGTCGGGTTCGGAGTGCAGCCCGGCACCGTCGGCAAGCAGGAGGACTGGCACGGCGGAAGCCGCCGACAGAGGAGCGAGCGCGGATGACGCAGCAGTCAGATCCCCGCGCCCATCAGGACGGGGTGGTCGTCGCGACACGCCGCGCCGTAGCGAGGCGGCTCCCCGCCGGGGGAGCCGCCTCCGATGAGCGCCAGCGGCTGTGTGGGTCCGCGCGCGCTGTCGTGGTGCCTGGGCTCAGGCCCTGACCTTCTTGGTCCTCCGCGTCGTGACCTTCAACGAGGTGCGGCCGGGGGCGGAGGCGGTGACGCGCGCAGAGATCCGCTTGCCCTTGAGCGTGCCGGTGAGGCGGAGACGGTTCTTGGTCGCGCCCTTGATCCGCTTGCCGTCGGCGAACCACTTGATCGTGCGCCTCACCTTGCCGGGGTTCCAGGTTCCGGTCGTCACTCGCAGGCGCTGACCGACCTTGGCGTACCCCCTGATGCGCGGCTTCTTCAACACGGTGACGCCAGCGGTGGGCGCCGTGGTCGGAGCCGCGGTGGTCGGCGAGTCCGTGGCGGTCACCGGGGTGGGTACCGGCACGGGGACGAGGTCCGGGTCAGGAGCAGCGATCGGGGTGGCCAGCTGCGCGTCGTGGCGCTCGCTGGTGGGGACCGTCACCGTGCCCGCATCGCCGAGCGCCTCCTTGTCGTTCCAGTACTCGGTGACACCCGACACGGGGTCGCGGAAGCCGAGCGTGTAGTCGCCGCCGGGCAGCCCGCCCAGGTCGTAGGTGCCGTCGGCGCCGGTGAGCACCGTCCGGAACGAGGCCCATGCGGCTCCCTGCACGACGTACGCGGTGACCTCGGCGCCGCTGATGGCCTTGCCGTCGCCGCCGGTCACCGTGCCGAGGACGTGGGCAGCGCTCTGGAGGTCCGGGTCAGGCAGGGTCTGCATGCCACTCCCGTCGACCAGCTGCACGTCCTCGGCGTCCTCGATCCGGGACGCGTCGAGGTGGAACTCCGTCGCGTAGGCACCGGTGAGGTCGTCGAACCGCACACGGTAGGCACCGTCATCGAGCTTGCCGACGTTGTACTTGCCGTCGAGGCCCGTGACGTCGCTGTCCATGCTGACCCAGGCACCAGCAACCAGGGCCCACGTCGTCACCTCCACGTTCGGCAGAGGCACCCCGTCGGCCGTGACGACGCCCTTGATGCGGCTGGGCGGAGCAGCCTCCGCGGGCCCGGCGAGAAGTGTGGTGGACGTCGTTGCCACGGTGAGGGCAAGAATGCCTCCCGCCACCTTCTTGTACCTGTTCATGATCCCTCCGAAGACTGCGTCGCATCGCGGCGCGATGCGTGAGTACGACGGTGGCTCCCGGGACGGTTCGTCCGAGCACGAACGGACCCTCTGTGTCCGTACCGAGCATGGTGTTCCGCTCGCGTTGACCGATGGTTGAAGACCGGACCAGACCAGTCCTGGCCCGTGCGGCAGGCGTCTGCGTGCGTCTGGGCCAGTCGAGGACACGATCGGGTGGTGTCCGCTGGTCGTATCTGACCAGCGGCCCGGGACCCCTCTCTGGTCAGTACCGCTGCCCCGTCGCCCGGTCGCTGGAGGCGAGCCGGTCCTGTCCCTAGCGCGGCCCTGCCGCGAGCTCACCGATGCGGGCCCTGAGGACCTGCTCCGCCTGTCGCCAGAGGGTGGCCGAGTGTGCGTGGTGGTGCTGCACGGCGGACCCGGGCCGCGCCCGGTCCCGGCAGGCCTCCTGCTCCCCGGCCCGCAGCGCGAAGGCATCGGCCGCGCGACCGAGCTCACGGATCACCGTGGCTGCGTCGTCGAGCGTCACCGCCGTCATCGGTACACGATGGCGGCAGATCACCGCCAATGCGCTCATCCCGCAGCAAACATGCCCGAAATAGGGTGGCGTCGCGAGCGTCCCTCACGACGACTCCCGCGCACCGGGGCCCGCCTTCGGGGCGGGGCCGGTGTCGGTGGCGGGTGACAGACTGCAGGGCATGACCGCCCTCGACCGCTTCAGCGCGCCCACGCGTGCGTGGTTCGAGGCGTCGTTCGCGAGTCCCACCCCGGCGCAGGAGGGCGCGTGGGACGCCATCGCCGCCCGCAAGAACGCGCTCGTCGTCGCACCCACCGGCAGCGGCAAGACGCTGAGCGCCTTCCTCCACGCCATCGACCGGCTGCTGAGCACCGCGCGGCCCGACGACAGGTCCCGGCGCACCCGCGTCCTCTACATCTCGCCGCTCAAGGCGCTCGGTGTCGACGTCGAGCGCAACCTGCGCGCCCCGCTCACCGGCATCCGCAACACCGCCGAGCGGCTCGAGGCCGCCGTCCCCGACGTGACCGTCGGGCTCCGCTCGGGTGACACGAGCCCGGCCGACCGGCGCAAGCTCGGCACCACGCCACCCGACATCCTCATCACCACGCCCGAGTCGCTCTTCCTCATGCTCACCAGCCAGGCGCGCGAGACGCTGCGCGGCGTCGACACCGTGATCGTCGACGAGGTGCACGCCGTCGCCGGCACCAAGCGCGGCGCCCACCTCGGCATCAGCCTGGAGCGGCTCGACCACCTGCTCGACCAGCCGGCCCAGCGCATCGGCCTCAGCGCGACCGTACGCCCCCTCGAGGAGGTCGCACGGTTCCTCGGCGGCACGCAGCCAGTCGAGGTCGTCGCCCCGCCCAGCACCAAGGAGTGGGACCTGCGCGTGGTCGTGCCCGTCGAGGACATGACCATGCCCGGGGAGTACGACGAGGAGTCCGGCGACCCCGGCCGGGCGACGAGCATCTGGCCCCACGTCGAGGAGCACGTCGTCGACCTCGTCGAGCAGCACCGCTCGACCATCGTCTTCGCCAACTCCCGCCGCCTCGCCGAGCGGCTGACCGCCCGGCTCAACGAGATCGCGACGGAGCGGGCCACGGGCGAGGGCGGGGAAGGCGACCCTGGTTTCGACACGCCTCGTCCCTCGGCTGCTCAACCGGCGGTGATCATGGCGCAGTCCGGGCAGAGCTCGGGCGCCGAGGCCACCATCGCCAAGGCCCACCACGGCTCGGTGTCCAAGGAGCAGCGGGCGATGATCGAGGACGACCTCAAGCGGGGGCGGCTCCCCTGCGTCGTCGCCACCAGCAGCCTCGAGCTCGGCATCGACATGGGCTCAGTCGACCTCGTCATCCAGATCGAGTCGCCGCCCAGCGTCGCCAGCGCCCTCCAGCGCGTCGGTCGCGCCGGCCACCAGGTCGGCGAGGTGAGCCGGGGCGTCCTGTTCCCCAAGCACCGCGGCGACCTCGCGCAGACGGCCGTCTCGGTCGAGCGTATGCGCTCCGGCGCCATCGAGAAGATGTCGATCCCCGCCAACCCGCTCGACGTCCTGGCACAGCAGGTCGTCGCCGCGCTCGCCATGGAGGAGTGGGACGTCGACGAGCTCTTCTCCCTCGTCACCCGCGCCGCCTCCTACACCCAGCTCCCCCGCTCCGCCTACGACGCCACCCTCGACCTGCTGAGCGGCCGCTACCCGAGCGACGAGTTCGCCGAGCTTCGCCCCCGCATCGTGTGGGACCGGGTGACCGGCACCCTCACCGGACGACCGGGTGCCCAGCGGCTCGCGGTGACCAGCGGCGGCACGATCCCCGACCGTGGGCTCTTCGGCGTCTTCCTGGTCGGCGAGAAGGCAAGCCGCGTCGGCGAGCTCGACGAGGAGATGGTCTACGAGTCACGCGTGGGCGACGTGTTCGCCCTCGGCGCGACCAGCTGGCGCATCGAGGACATCACCCACGACCGGGTGCTCGTCACCCCCGCACCCGGCATCCCCGGCCGCCTGCCGTTCTGGAAGGGCGACTCCCTCGGGCGTCCCGCCGAGCTCGGCGCCGCGGTCGGGGCGTTCACCCGCGAGCTGGCGAGCACGTCCCCGCACGAGGCCGTCGCCCGGGTCAGGGAGCGCGGGCTCGACGAGTACGCCGCCACCAACCTCGTCACCTACCTCGGCGAGCAGCGCGAGGCCACCCAGGTCGTGCCCAACGACACCCAGGTCGTCGTCGAGCGGTTCCGCGACGAGCTCGGTGACTGGCGACTGGTCGTCCACTCCCCCTACGGCACGCCGGTCCACGCACCCTGGGCGCTGGCCATCAACGCCCGCCTGCGCGAGCGCTTCGACGTCGACGGGCAGGCGGTCGCCTCCGACGACGGCATCGTCATCCGCATCCCCGACACCGACGCCGAGCCCCCGACCGGCGAGGTCATCGTCTTCGAGCCCGAGGAGATCGAGCAGCTCGTCACCCAGGAGGTCGGCGGGTCCGCACTGTTCGCCAGCCGGTTCCGCGAGTGCGCCGCCCGCGCCCTGCTGCTCCCCCGGCGCGACCCCGGGCGCCGCAGTCCGCTGTGGCAGCAGCGCCAGCGCAGCGCCCAGCTCCTCGAGGTCGCGTCCCAGTACCCCGCCTTCCCCATCGTGCTCGAGGCGGTGCGCGAGTGCCTCCAGGACGTCTACGACCTGCCCGCGCTCGTCGCCCTGCTCGGGCGTGTGCAGCGCCGCGAGGTCACCGTCGTCGACGTCGCCACCACCCAGCCGAGCCCGTTCGCCCGGAGCCTGCTCTTCGGCTACGTCGCGCAGTTCGTCTACGAGGGCGACTCCCCCATCGCCGAGCGCCGTGCCGCCGCGCTGTCGCTCGACCAGGGCCTGCTCGCCGAGCTCCTCGGTCGCGCCGAGCTGCGCGAGCTGCTCGACCCCGAGGTGCTCACCGAGGTCGAGGCCGAGCTCCAGTGGCTCGCCCCCGACCGCCGCGCCCGCAACGCCGAGGCCGTCGCCGACCTGCTGCGCCTGGTCGGGCCGCTCTCGGTCGAGGAGATCCGCGCACGGTCCGTGGACGGCGCCGACGTCGAGGGCTGGCTGGCCTCCCTCGATCGGCGCGTCGCCCCCGTACGCATGGCCGGGGACGACCGCTGGACCGCCATCGAGGACATCGGGCGACTGCGCGACGGGCTCGGCGTCCCCGTCCCCGTCGGCACGCCCGACGCCTTCCTCCAGCTGCCCGAGGACCCCCTCGGCGACCTGGTCTCCCGCTTCGCGCGCAGCCACGGGCCGTTCACGACCGCCGAGGTCGCCACCCGGCTCGGGCTCGGCGAGGCCGTCGCCCGCCAGACCCTCCAGCGGCTCGCCCACCGGGGCCGCGTCCTCGACGGCGAGTTCCGGCCGTCCGGCTCCGGCACCGAGTGGTGCGACGCCGAGGTGCTCCGCAAGCTGCGCCGCCGCTCGCTCGCCCGGCTGCGCCAGGAGATCGAGCCCGTCAGCCACGACGCCGTCGCCCGCTTCCTGCCCGCGTGGCAACGCGTCGGCGGGTCCCTGCGCGGCCTCGACGGCGTCATCGCCGCGATCGACCAGCTCGCCGGCTGCCCGGTCCCGGCCAGCGCGCTCGAGCCGCTCGTGCTCGCCGCCCGCGTCCGCGACTACGAGCCCTCGATGCTCGACGAGCTCACGGCCTCGGGGGAGGTCATCTGGACCGGCCACGCCCCGTTGCCGGGCAGCGACGGCTGGGTCAGCCTCCACCTCGCCGACCAGGCCCACCTCACGCTCCCCGAGGTCGAGGGCGACGAGCCCGACGGTCTCCAGCGAGCCGTCCTCGACGCGCTCGACCCGGGCGGTGCGTGGTTCTTCCGCCAGCTCGCCGACCGGGTCGGCGCCACCAGCGACGCCGAGCTCAGCTCGGCCCTGTGGGAGCTGGTCTGGCAGGGCCTCGTCACCAACGACACCCTCGCGCCGCTGCGGGCGCTGGTGCGCAGCGGCACGCCTTCGCACCGCACCCGGCGTACGCCTCCACGGCTCGGCCGCACGACCGGGGGCCGGATGCCCGTCCGCACCGGGCCACCCGAGACCGCCGGGCGCTGGGCGCTCCTGCCCGAGCGCGACGGCGACCCGACCCGGCGCGCCCACGCCCGCGCCGAGCACCTCCTCGAGCGGCACGGTGTCGTCACCCGGGGCGCCGTCGTCAGCGAGCGCGTCGCCGGCGGCTTCGCCGGGGTCTACAAGGTGCTCAGCGCCTTCGAGGACACCGGCCGCTGCCGGCGCGGCTACTTCATCGAGGGCCTCGGCGCCGCGCAGTTCGGCAGCGCCGGCGCCATCGACCGGCTCCGCACCTTCGCCGAGCCCGAGAGCGGCAGGCCCGGCACCAAGCCGTCCGTGGTGGCGCTCGCCGCCACCGACCCCGCCAACGCCTTCGGCGCCGCGCTGCCGTGGCCCGACGCCGGCGACCCCGAGCGTTCGGGCCACCGACCCGGGCGCAAGGCCGGTGCCCTCGTCGTGCTGGTCGACGGTGCGCTGACGGTCTACGTCGAGCGCGGCGGACGCACCCTGCTCACCTGGAGCGAGGACGTGGACGTGCTGACGCCGGCCATGGCCGCGCTCGCCGACGCCGCGCGCCGCGGCGCCCTGGGCCGGCTGACGGTGGAGAAGGCGGACGGCCACGCGCTGATCGGCAGCGGCGGCGAGAGCCCGATCCGGCTCGCGCTCACCGCGGCCGGCTTCGTGGCGACACCGAAGGGACTGAGGTTGCGTGCCTGAGGGCGACACCGTCTACCGAGCAGCAGCCAAGCTCGACCGCGCGCTGACGGGCCACCGCCTCACGCTCACCGACTTCCGGGTGCCCGCCCTCGCCACGGTCGACCTCCGCGAGGGCACGGTCATCCGCTCGCTCTCCCGCGGCAAGCACATCCTCACCCGTATCGACCACGACCGCGCCTGGACGATCCACACGCACCTCAAGATGGAGGGCTCGTGGCACGTCTACCCCGAGGGCGAGAGGTGGCGACGTCCCGACACCCAGGCCCGCCTCGTGCTCGGCATCGAGGGACGCAAGGCGGTCGGCTTCCAGCTCGGCGTCGTCGAGCTCGTGCCGCGCGAGCACGAGGCCGACCTGGTCGCCCACCTCGGCCCCGACCTGCTCGGACCGGACTGGGACGAGGACCGCGCCCTGGCCAACCTCCGCGCCCAGCCGGACCGTCCGATCGGGCAGGCGCTGCTCGACCAGCGCAACCTCGCGGGCATCGGCAACATGTACATGGCCGAGCTGTGCTTCACGATGGGCGTCAACCCCGCCAGCCCGGTCTCGACGGTCGACCAGCTCCCTCGGCTGGTGCGACGCGGCAGGCAGATGCTCGACGTCAACAAGGAGCGCGCGATCCAGTCGACCACCGGCGACCTGCGCGAGCGCGAGCGCATGTGGGTCTACCGCCGTGACACGTCGCCGTGCCGGCGGTGCCGGACCCCGGTCGCGGTCACGATGCTCGGCGACCCGGGGCGCGAGCGCGCGGCGTACTGGTGCCCCAGCTGCCAGCCGGAGCGGTGACGACGGACGTCAGGCGGCCGAGGCGACGACGTCGCCCGACGGCCGCGCCGCCGTGATCGGCGTGCTCGCCACGATCTCCATCGCGGCCTCCTCGAGGGCCACCGCGTCGGCGACGTCGCGCAGCACGTCGGACAGCGGCAGGTCCATCGCCTGGCACAGCGACGCGAGCAGCTCGGAGGAGGCTTCCTTCTGGCCGCGCTCGATCTCGGAGATGTAGCCCAGGCTCACCCGCGCCTCGGCCGAGAGCTCGCGGAGGGTCATCCCGCGCTGCATCCGCGCGCTGCGCAGCACGTCACCGAGCAGTCGTCGGAAGAGCACCATGCGCGAGGTCCTTACTCTCGGGAGATCCGTTGCGAGGGGAAGCCGTCTGGCCCAACGCTACCCGAGGGCTCCTTCTTCCCGCGCGAAGACCTCGACATCGCCCAGTCGGGCCGCCAGGTCTGCCAGCACGGCGTCGCACGTCGCCTGCCGGATCGCGAGCCGGTCCCCCGTCAGCGCCAGCAGCCGGGCCGCCACGCCCGACGGTCCGGCGACCGCGATCCAGACGGTGCCGACCGGGTGTCCGTCCTGCTCGTCCGGACCCGCGACGCCGGTCGTCGCGAGCCCCCACGTGGCGCCGAGCCGGGTGCGTACGCCCTGTGCCATGGCCACCGCGCACTCCTGCGAGACGACGCCATGGCGCTGCACGACCGCGTCCGGCACGTCGAGCAGCGCGACCTTGACGCGGGTGGCGTACGACACCACCCCGCCGACAAAGCTGCGGGACGCTCCCGGCACGTCGGTGAGCCGGGCCGCGAGGAGGCCGCCGGTCAACGACTCGGCGCTCGCCAGCGTCTCTCCGCGCCCGGCCAGCGCCTCGAGGACCTGCTCGGCCACACCTCCTGACCACATGTCCGCGACACTAGCCGCATGGCACTCCCCATCGAGGACTACGCGCTGATCGGCGACCGCGGCACGGCAGCCCTGGTCGGGAGGGACGGGTCGATCGACTGGTTGTGCCTGCCCCGCTTCGACTCCCCCGCCTGCTTCGCCGCCCTGCTCGGCACCGAGGAGCACGGGCGGTGGCTCCTCGCCCCGGCCGATGAGGTGGTGGCGACGCGACGCAGGTACGTCGACGGCACCGCGTTGCTCGAGACGACCTTCACCACCGCCGACGGCGAGGTGGTGCTGCTCGACGTGATGCCGACCGGCGACGGCCGCGCGGACGTCGTGCGCCGCCTCACCTGCACCCGCGGGACCGTGCGCATCCGGCACGACTGGGTGGTGCGCACCGACTACGGGCGGGTGCGCCCCTGGGTGAGCCGCGAGCACGCGGACGGCGACGAGGTGGTCGTCGCGGTCGCGGGGCCGGACAAGTTCGTGCTCCGGGGTCCGCACCTGCCGCACGGCCGACACGGCCACCACACCGAGGAGTTCGACCTGGCGGCCGGCGAGGAGGCGACGTTCTCGATGACATGGGTCCGCTCGTGGCGCGACGTGCCCGTGCCGCTGTGCTTCGACGGGCGCATCGACGCGACGACCGACCGGCAGCGTGCCTGGTCCGAGCGCGCGCCCGAGGACGTGCCCCACGCGGACCTGGTGCGGCGCAGCCTGCTCACCCTGCTGCTGATGACGCACGCCGAGACCGGCGGCATCGTCGCTGCGCCCACGACGTCGCTGCCGGAGGACTTCGGCGGCGAGCGGAACTGGGACTACCGCTTCTGCTGGCTGCGAGACGCCGCGCTCACCCTCGAGTCCTTGCTCGGCGCCGGCTACGCCGAGGAGGCGCTGGAGTGGCGCGGGTGGCTGCTGCGGGCGGTCGCCGGGGACCCTGCGGACCTGCAGATCATGTACACCGTGGACGGCGGTCGCCAGCTGCCCGAGCGGGAGGTGCCGCACCTGCCCGGGTACGCCGGCAGCCGGCCCGTGCGCATCGGCAACGGCGCGGTGTCGCAGCGGCAGAACGACGTGCTCGGCGAGGTGATGATCGCCCTCGACCTGGCCCGGGCCGCGGGGCTGGACGAGACGCACAACTCGTGGGCGCTGCAGCGCGCGCTCGTCGACGAGCTCGCCGACCGCTGGGACGAGCCCGACAACGGCCTGTGGGAGATCCGCGGGCCCCAGCGGCACTTCACCCACTCCCGGGTGATGGTGTGGGTCGCGTTCGACCGGGCGGTCGCCGCCGTCGAGCAGCACGGCCTCGACGGACCGGTCGAGCGCTGGCGCGACCTGCGCGACCGGGTGCGCGAGGAGATCCTCGACAAGGGCTTCGACGAGGAGCGCGGGACCTTCACGCAGCACTACGACACGACGGCGGTCGACGCCTCGCTGCTCACGATTCCGCTCGTCGGGTTCCTGCCCGGCGACGACCCGCGCGTGCTCGGCACGATCGAGGCCGTCCTGGCCGACCTCGACTCCGACGGTCTCCTGCTGCGCTATCGCACGGAGACCGGGGTCGACGGACTCTCCGGCGACGAGCACCCGTTCCTGGCGTGCTCGTTCTGGCTGGTGTCGGCACTCGCGGCGGCCGGGCGCCGCGATGAGGCGACGGCCCTGATGGACCGGCTGTGCGGTCTGGCCAACGACGTCGGCCTGCTGTCGGAGGAGTACGACGCGGTGCACGGGCGGATGGCCGGCAACTTCCCTCAGGCCTTCAGCCACCTGGCCTTGGTGCAGGCGGCCCTCGCCCTGCGCTGAGCAGGACGACGGCCCGGCCCCCTGAAGGGGAACCGGGCCGCCGGTGCTCGCGAGGGTCAGCGGCGCTTCACGCGCAGCTTCACGACCTGCCGGTCGCCCTCCACGCTGGACGAGCCGGCGTACGCGACGACGATCCGCTTGGTGCCCGGCTTGGCGAACGCGGGCAGCTTCACCTTCGCCCGCCCGTCCTCGAGTCGCACGTTGCGCCACTTGCCGGCCGCCTTGATCCGGACCCGACCGTCGGCTGCGCCGAGGTCGGAGTCGCGCACCGCGACCTTCAGCACGCCCTTCTTGCCCTGCACGGCCTTGGCCCGCAGGACCCGGATGTCGGACGCGGCACGGAGGACCGTGACGACGACCGTCTGCTCGGCGAGGACCGAGGTCCCGTCGACGTACCGCACGGTCAGGGTGTGGTCCCCGGTGGTCGTGAAGGCCGGCAGCTTGACGTTGGCGGCCCCACCGTTCACGGGCCCGGACGCGAGGAGGACGCCCCCCTCACGGACCTCGATGGCGCCCGCTGCGGGTGCCGTGGAGCCGCGCGTGACCTTCGCGTTGACGGTCGCCTCGGTGCGGTCCACCACGACGACCTGCGGGGTCACCTTCGCCTCGACGGCGTACGGGGTCGGCTCCGGCGTCGTCGGGACCTTGATCCCCACCAGCTCGGGGTTGTGGTCCGAGCTCGCGAACACGTCGGGGCTGTAGAGGTCGGTCCCGACGTAGTTGTAGCGGCTGTACTGGTAGTAGACCGACTCGTTGGCGTTGATCTCCCACACGTCCACGCCGGTGACCATCGCCTTCGCCGCGGCGTTGGCGAACACGTGGTCGAGCGACCCGGACGTGCCGGCGAAGCTGTAGGTCTCCTCGTCCGGGTCGTCGGTCGACTCCAGCGCCGTGTAGCCGGCACCGGTGATGACCTGGACCGGGTCCTCCATCGAGTAGGCGTTGAAGTCGCCGGCCAGGAACACCTTGTCGGTGCCACGCGAGGCCGCGAAGTCGCTGGCGAACTCGGTCAGCGCCGTCGCCTGCGCTATGCGGTCGGGGTTGGCGTTGCCCTGGCCGGTGCCATCGTCGAAGCCGGAGCCCTTGGACTTGAAGTGGTTGACGATCACGGCGAAGGCCTGGTCGACCGTGCCGCCCTTGGGCTTGAAGACCTGGGCGAACGGGTCACGGGCGTTGTCGAACGCCGGGACGTCGTAGATCTGGCTGTCGCCGACGAGCGAGACAGAGGACGGGTCGTAGATGAACCCGTTGCGGATGACGTCCTCGCTGGCCGGGACCTCCGCAGGCGACGGGACGAAGGACCAGCGCACCGTGCCGGCGTCGGCGTTGAGCGCGGCGACCAGCGCCTTGCCGGCCTCGTCTCGGTCGGTCCCGTCGACGCTCAGCGAGTTCTCGAGCTCCTGGAGCGTGACGATGTCGGCGTCCATGGCGTTGATCGCGTTCACGATCTTCGTCTGCTGACGCTCGAAGCTGACCTGGTTCCACGCGCCGCGCGGGCCATTGGAGGCGGTGCAGCTGCGGGTGGCGATCGGGTTGTCGTCCCGGTCGACGAACGCCGTGCACCCGGGCACGTCGCTGCCGAACGTGGTGAAGTAGTTCAGGACGTTGAAGGTCGCGAGCTTGAGGTCGCCGC
Organism: Nocardioides eburneiflavus; assembly: GCF_004785795.1. Taxonomy (NCBI): domain Bacteria; kingdom Bacillati; phylum Actinomycetota; class Actinomycetes; order Propionibacteriales; family Nocardioidaceae; genus Nocardioides; species Nocardioides eburneiflavus. The sequence goes on along the minus strand of NZ_SRRO01000001.1, from coordinate 3,612,717 downwards.
CGACCGGGGCCGGTGCTGCGGGGCGGTCCTGCTCGAAGGTCACGAGCCCGGTGGGCTCGCCGACGACCTGGCGCTGCGGCTGGAGCTTCCACCCGAAGCGGTAGTCGAGGATGACGGGCTCGTCGAAGGTGACGGCCGCACCGACGCGCACCGTGTGGTCCGCGGTGAGCCACGGGACCGGCTGGTCCTGGGCGCCGGCGGTGTTGCTGGTGTTCCAGTAGGTGGCCGAGGAGCCGTCGTCGAGCACGACGCGGTGCGCCTCGTTGTAGGCCGTCCGAGCGGCGATGCCGGCGGTGTCCTGGGCGTCGACCACCTCGGTGGGCGTCACGAGCGGGATGTCGGACCCGGCTGCGATGCCGATCTCACCGAAGAAGCTCGACGACGTGACACCGAAGTCGTACGCGTCGGTGACAGTCATCGGAGCGGTGGGCAGGAAGGCCTCCCCCTCGAACTCCTCGCGAAGGACGTCCAGCTCGGCTGCACTCGGGCAGTCCGTGCCGGGCAGCGCGCAGTCGGTGCCGGGCAGCTCGGTGTTGGGAACGACGGTCGGAAGGGCCGTCGTCAGCTCGGTGATCTCGGTCGCGTCGATCTCGGTCAGGGTGTTCGACCCCGAGCCGAACTCGACGACCTCTCCCTCGACCTCGACCGAGTCACCCACCTCGATCGTGGCCGGGAACCCGGGCTCGTAGACGAAGATGCCGTCAGAGGCCCCCAGCGTGGTGTCCTCACCACCCGTCTGGATGTAGAAGCCGTTGTAGCCACCGGTGCTGTAGGCGGCGGTGACGACGCCCTCCGTGATCACCGGGTCGCCCTCGAGGGGGCTGACCGTGCCGGTGCCCTGGATCTCGGCGATGCTCACCTCGACCGGGTCTGCCGGCGGAGGAGCGACAGGAGGCTCGGTCTGGCCCGCGGCGTTGGTGGGCGTGGGCACGGCCTCGGAGAAGTCGTTGGCGTTGTGGTCGGTGTCCGCGCCGGTGGCCGAGCGCTGGGCAGACGTCGTGTTGGCGAGCGTGACCCCGGTGGGGGCGGTCTCGTACGAGCCTGCCGAGCCGTAGCCGACCATGTCGACCAGGTCCGGGTTGCCGGCGAGGTCGCCGGTGCCAACCGTGCTGGGGGCAGTCCCGTCGACGAGGAGGACCTGTCCGGACGCGCCGCCCATCGCGATGTTCCCCGCGACGTCGGGGGTCGGGAGACCGGGCCGCGCCGTGTCAGCGCCGGGGGCGGCGCCCACCAGGAAGTGTCCGTTGGCCGGCACCGAGCCGCTGAGGGCGGTGATGTTCGAGACACCGACCGAGGTGCCACTCGTGCTCCGGTACTGGACGGACATGCCGCTCACGCTGATCGGGGCGTCGGTGGGGTTGTAGAGCTCGATGAAGTCGGCGTTCCGGCTGGCTCCGGTGCCGTTGCCGCCAGCGCCGTAGACCTCGCTGATGACCAGGTCGTCACCGTCGGGGTTGGCGTGGGCGGTGCTCGGCAGGCCTACCAGGCTTGCCGTGAGGAGGCCGAGGCCGAGGCCGCCGGCCGCGCGTCGTACGAACGCGGAAGAGTGCATGGACTGCTCCTGAGGAGTGTGTGCGAGGGGGCGGAAAGGGGCCCGACGAGTGGCCGGGCCCCTTCCCGTTCGGTGTGGTGAGTGGCTCAGCGCGTCACGGTGACGCGAAGGACCTTCTTCTTCGAGGTCGTGAGCTCGTCACCGCGGTACTTCACGACCACCTTGTTCCTGCCGAGCTCGGTCATGGCGATGCGGAACGTCGCCTGACCCTGCTTCAGCTTCTTGGTGACCTTCTTGCCCGCGACCTTCACCGTGACCTTGCCGGAGGGCGTGTGGCCAGCCGCGTCTGCGACGACGGTGAAGACGCCCTTGTCGCCGCGCTCGACCCGCTTGGGGCCGCGCACCTTCAGCTTCGGGCGCGCCTTGGTCACCTCGACCTGGACCGTGGTCGACCCGGCCTTCGTGCTGTCGTCGCCGAAGTACTCCAGGACGACCGCCTGCGTGCCGACCTCCTCGAACGGCTGGAGGGCGATGTCGGCCTTGCCCGCGGCCAGCTCGCCGGCACCGACGACCTTGCCGCCGACGGTCGCGATGACCGCGCCGGTGGGGATGCCGGAGGCCTTGCTGACCGTGAGGGAAACGGTCGCGCCCTCCTTGTTGACCTTCACGCGGTCGGGCGAGACCGTCGCCGTGAGCGTCGGGGTCGCCTTCACGACGACCGGCGCGGGCGTCACCGTGACGGTGACCTGGCCGGTCGCCGCCTTGGTGCCCTCGTCGCCGTAGTAGCGGACCTCGATCAGCTTGTCGCCGGCCGTGTCGAACGGGCCGACGGGCAGGGAGGCCTTGCCGTCGACGAGCTCGGCGCCGCCCACGACCTTGCCGTCGAGCATCGCCGCGACCAGGCCGGTGGCCTTCTGGCCCGAGGTGGCGACGGTGACGTCGAGGACAGTGGTGCCGGTCTGCGCGGGGATCGTCGCCGGGGTGGCGACGACCTGCACGCTCGCGTCCGACTTGATCGGGGCACGGTCCGTCTCCACGTCGGGGAGCTCGAGCGAGGTCCCGGTCGTGGTGCCGACGATCTCCAGCGTGTGCGTGCCGGGAGGGGTACCCACCGGGATCACGACGTCGCCGACGATCTTGCCGTACTGGTCGTTGGTCGTGGTGCCCAGCGAGTTGTCCACCGGGAGGGTGTCGATCTCCTCGCCGTCCATCAGGACCGCGACGGTCTCGTCACGCGGGTCACCGGGAGCGGTGAACGACCACGAGCTCACGTCGAAGCGGACGTGCTCGCCCGGGTGGTAGACCGACGGCGCCTCCGGCGGGAAGCTCAGACCCACGAAGTGCTGGGTCGGGTCGCCCTCGACGGGCGAGTTCGCCGCCATGTAGTCGACCATGGCCTGAAGGTCCACGCGGCCCGAGTCCCGCTTGTTGGTGGCCAGGTTGAACGCGCGGAAGTTGTCGCCCCCGGCAGCCAGGAAGGAGTTGGCCGTCACCGAGTAGGTGGTGCCCGGCTCGATCGCCGTGCCATCCAGCCACATCCCGGTGATGCGGTCGCCCTCGGGCCGGGTCGCGTCGTAGGTCGAGAAGAAGCCCTCGGACGTGCCGAGGCGCAGGAACGGGCGCGACGGGACGTTGCCGTTCCCGTCACGCTGCCACTGCTGCTCGAGCAGCGTCTTGAGCTGCGCACCCGTCATGTCCATCGTCACCAGCGTGTTGGCGAACGGCTGAACGACAGCCGCCTGCTTGTAGGTGAGGGGGGCGGGATAGCCGTCCTCGGCGTTGCCCAGCATGTCCTCGCGCAGGCCACCCGGGTTCATGAAGGCGATCTGGGCCGTCCCGGACGACTCCGGACCGGTGGCCCAGCGCTGCACCTCGGCGACCATGTTTCCGAGGGTGGACTCGCCACCACGGTTCTCGTTTCCGTTGGAGAGCCGCGCCCGCGTGAACGGACCGGCGATCTCGCCGAGCTCCTGGGCGCCGAGCTCGTCCGCGACGTCCACCGCGTCCTGGACGACGTCCGCGGCAGCGTCACGAGCCGCGATCGCGTCGGTGTCCTCGATCGTGACGGTGTTGGCCTGGACGACCTCCTGGCTCACGAGCGCGACGGTGTCGGCGACCGGGTCGACGCTGAAGACCAGCTTGTTGAGGTTCGTCCCGTACTGACCTGCAGAGACGACCGGACGGCCCTCGAAGAAGTGGTTGTAGGCCAGGTGGGTGTGGCCCGAGACGATCGCGCTGACGTCGCCGTCGACGCCGTTGACGATCTGGGCGAAGGCGGAGCCGTCGTCCAGCGCGGCGATGTTGGTCGACGTCGCACCCTCGTGGACGAGCATGACGACGATGTCGGCACCGTCCGCCTTGAGCGCGTCGGCGCCGGCGTTGACCTCGTCGACGATGTCGGTCACGTCGATCTCGGCGATGCCTGCCGGGCTGACCAGGGACGGCAGGTCCTCGGTGACAGCGCCCACGAAACCCACGTTGACGCCGTTCATCGTGGTCATCCACGTGCCGCCGTCGGAGACGTCAGCGGGGTCGGGGGTGTTCGCGGTGACGTCGGGCAGTGCGTACTCGGTCGGCGCCGCAGCGTCGCGTACGTTGGCGGCGATGTACTGCCACTCGGCTCCACCCTCGGGGTTGGTGGTCGCGTCGTAGGGAGCCATCACACGGTCGACGAGGTCGTCGTAGCCCGCGTCGAACTCGTGGTTGCCCGCGGCCGAGACGTCGAGGCCGGCGATGTTGAGCGAGTCGATCGTCGGCTTGTCGCGCTGGATGAATGACTCGAACGTGGATGCTCCGATGAGGTCGCCTGCGGCGGTGAAGACCGTCGAGCCGGGGTAGTCCGACTCGAGCTGCTTGACCGCACCCGCGAACTGCGCAGCGCCCGCTTCCTGGGCACCGAAGGATGTGTTGGGCAGGAGGCGACCGTGGAAGTCGTTGGTCGCCAGGATCTGGATGTCGACGGGAGCGGCTTGTGCGGGCGCGGCCGTGGTCACCACGGCAAGCGGCGCAGCAAGCATTCCTGTCACGACGGCTGCCAGGGAGAACCGGCGCCCGGGTCGGGATGCTGACACAGGAAGACCTTTCGAAGGGTGGGTGAGCCGGGTCACTGTAACCCTGACTTCCCGCCCCAGAACCCCACTTGGGGATGCATTTCCCGAACGGTTCGCGGCTGAAAAGTGAACCGGATCTTGAGCAGGATTTGCCCTTGCCGCGTCAGGACTTCCGGCGCTGCGTGCGTACGTCGCGGAAGAACTCCCAGCCCGACCACATCGTCATCGCCACGGCCGCGGCGAGCATGAGCTGGCTGACGTAGAAGAGCACCTCGCCGAGCGGGCCGGGCCAGAAGTCGAACGCACCGCCGTGTGCGTCGCCGTGCGGGAGCGGCCAGGTCAGGCCGGCCAGGGCGAGCGCCTGGAGCACGGTCTTGATCTTCCCGCTCTGCGCGGCCGCGATGACGACGTCCTTGAGGATCGACAGCCGTAGCAGCGTCACGCTCCACTCGCGCACCAGCACGACGATCGTCACCCACCACCAGATGTCCCCGACGACCGACAGGCCGATGAAGGCCATGCCGGTGATCGCCTTGTCGGCGATCGGGTCGGCGATCTTGCCGAAGTCCGTGATCAGGTTGTGCTTGCGAGCCAGGTCGCCGTCGATCTTGTCGGTGATCATCGCGACGGCGAAGATCGCGAACGCGATCCACCGCCAGGTCGCCGAGTCGCCGCCGTCGTGCAGGAGGGCCCAGCCGAAGAGCGGCACCATGGCGATGCGCAGCACGGTGAGCACGTTGGCGATGTTGAAGTTCGACACCCGCTGCTCGGTCGTCATGCTCGGTCTCCGTCCACTCGTGCAACCAGGTCGACCCCGTCCGTCCCGGTGACGGTGGCGGCGAGCAGGTCGCCGACCCGCGCGCCCGTCGTACCGGTCAGGAGCGTCGTGCCGTCGACCTCCGGGCCCTGGTGGGCCGCGCGACCCTCGACCACGAGCTCGCCCTCCTCGTCGTCGACCGACTCCACCAGCACGACGACCCGCTCGCCGATGCGCTCCTCCGCCCGCTGGGCGTTGAGCTCCTCGACGAGCGTGGTCACGTGCTCGGTGCGCGCGCGGATCTCGTCCTCGTCCAGCTTGAGGTCGTCGGCGAAGCCCGCGGCCTCCGTGCCGTCCTCGTCGGAGTAGCCGAACACGCCGGTGACGTCCATCCGCGCGGCCTCGAGGAAGTCGCAGAGGGTCTGCAGGTCGTCCTCGGTCTCGCCGGGGAAGCCGACGATGACGTTGGAGCGTACGCCGGCCAGCGGGGCGAGCGACCGGATCTGCTCGAGGAGCCCGAGGAAGCTCTCCGGGTCGCCGAAGCGGCGCATCCGGCGCAGCACCGGGCCGCTGGCGTGCTGGAAGGACAGGTCGAAGTAGGGCACGACACCGGGCGTCGAGGCGATGGCCTCGATCAGGCCGGGGCGGGTCTCGGCGGGCTGGAGGTAGGACACCCGTACGCGCTCGATGCCGTCGATGCCGGCCAGCTCGGGCAGCAGCGTCTCGAGGAGGCGCAGGTCGCCGAGGTCCTTGCCGTAGGAGGTGGAGTTCTCGCTGACGAGGAACAGCTCCTTGACGCCCTGAGTGGCCAGCCACTGCCCTTCCTGGAGCACGTCGCTCGGCCGACGGCTGACGAAGGACCCGCGGAAGCTCGGGATCGCGCAGAAGGAGCAGCGCCGGTCGCAGCCGCTGGCCAGCTTGAGCGGCGCCATGGGGCCGGCGTCGAGCCGGCGGCGTACGGCCCGAGGACCTGTCGCGGGCGCACCCTCACCGATCTCGCTGGCGTCCGCGCGTACGTCGTGGCCGGGGACGGAGACCGTGGAGGCGTCGCGCTCGACCGGCGAGATCGGGAGCAGGCGACGCCGGTCGGACGGCGTGTGCGGGTGGTGGGTCTCACCGCCGACGATGGCACGGAGCTTGGACGCGATGTCGGGGTAGTCGTCGAAGCCGAGCACCGCGTCGGCCTCCGGCAGCGACTCGGCGAGGTCCTTGCCGTAGCGCTCGGCCAGGCAGCCGACCGCGACGACAGCCTGAGCCCTGCCGCCGTGGCCGGCCGAGGCCTTGAGGTCCGCGGCCTCGAGCAGGGTGTCCACCGAGTCCTTCTTGGCGGCCTCGACGAACCCGCAGGTGTTGACCACGACCGTGTCGGCGTCCTCCGCGTCGTCGACGAGGACGAAGCCGCCCGCCTCGAGCCGACCGGCGAGCTCCTCGGAGTCGACCTCGTTGCGGGCGCACCCGAGGGTGACCACCGCGACCTGCAGCGGAGCGGCCGCCTCGACGGTGGGGGTCTCGGTCTCAGTCGTTGTCATCGCATGCGTGAGTATGCCGGTTCGGGCCGCGTGGACCCGCACCGGCAACGCGGTGAGGCGCCTCACCGGCGTCCTCGCAGCCCGGGTGGGCCGCGTAGCGAGCCTCGAAACACAACGCCCAGCAGGGCCGCTGGTTGAGCAGGTCGCGCAGCCGGACCGCTGGTTGAGCAGGTCGCGCAGCCGGACCGCTGGTTGAGCAGGTCGCGCAGCCGGGCCGATGGTTGAGCAGGTCGCGCAGCCGGGCCGATGGTTGAGCAGGTCGCGCAGCCGGCCCGCTGGTTGAGCAGGTCGCGCAGCGACCGTGTCGAAACCCGTCCCCGAATGAGGTCGGCCAGCAACCGTCCACAGGCACGCGAACTCAACCGGTTGTTGCAACTCGATCGTGGAGTGAGAGGTTGCGGCGCGTGCCGGGAGTGAGGTTGACCGCGGATCAGCGGTTGGTGATAGAGCGGGCGTACATGGCGGGCCTGCCACAGGCCACGATTGCGGCGTTGGTGGGCAAGCATCCCTCGACGATCTCGAGGGAGTTGCGGCGTGCGGGGTCGTTCGGGACCAGGTCGCCACGTGCTCGCACCGCGCGGGGGCGTGGTGCTGGGTATCGGGTGAAGTACTCCGCGAAGTGGTCCCAGCGTGAGGCAGCGAGGAAGGCGCGCCGGCCCAAGGCGCGGCGCCTGGACCACGCGCCGTTGCGGGAGAAGGTGTGGGGGCTGCTACGCGACGACTGGTCGCCTGAGCAGATCGCGGCGATGCTGCCGGTGTTGTTCCCACGCGATCTGAGGATGCGGGTGTCGCACGAGACGATCTACCAGTCGCTGTTCGTCCAGACCAAGGGCGAGCTCAAGCGTGAGTTGACCGCGCACCTGCGCACCCGCCGGCAGCGCCGCAAGGCCCAGACCGGCGGCGCGAAGCGGGTCACGCTGGGGATCACCGATGACATCCGGATCTCACAGCGACCCGCTGAGGCGGACGATCGGGCCGTGCCCGGACATTGGGAGGGCGATCTGCTGCTCGGTGGTGTCGGCAAGGGGGCGGTACTCACGCTGGTCGAGCGGTCCTCGAGGTTCGTGCTCCTCGCGCCGCTGCCAGGCCAACACCGCGCCGACCAGGCCCGGTGGACGTTGAACGAGATGATCGCGACCCTGCCGTTGGAGCTGCGGAAGTCGATCACCTGGGACCGTGGATCCGAGATGGCTCAGCACGCCAAGTTCAGCATCGAGTCTGGGATCCCGATCTACTTCTGCGACCCCCAGTCGCCATGGCAGCGGGGCACCAACGAGAACACCAACGGCCTGCTGCGCCAGTACTGGCCCAAGGGCGCCGACCTGCGTCACCTCACCATGGCCGAGTGCGACCGGGTGGCCCTGAAGCTGAACACCCGCCCCCGCAAGACACTCGAGTGGCAGACTCCGGGCCAGGCGCTCAATCAGAGGCTCGTTGCATCAGCCGTTTGAATTCGCGGGACGCGTGAGGCGGCCGGGTTCATCGACGCGCAGGTCGCGGCCGTGGCCGGGCGCATCGGGCCCGCGCAGCTCGACCGGCTCGTCGCCGAGGCGATCAAGCGCTACGACCTCGCCACCGCCGACCCCACCGACGATCCCGAGGACGGCTACCTCGCCGTCGACCCCCGCCACGTCACCGTGAACACCGAGGACGTGCACTACGCCGGCACCATGCGGATCGAGGCCGAGGTCGACCTCGCCGATGCCCTCGACCTCGACCGCGCCGTCGCCCACGGTGCTGAGGTCCAGAAGGCCTTGGGATCCGAGCTGCCGATCGACGCGCGGCGGGCGAAGGCCCTCGGCGACCTCGCCCGCACCCAGACCGCTCTCGACCTCGCACGACTCGACCTCGGAGGACCCGACCTCGCAGGACACGACGTCACGGGCCGAGACGATGCCGCTCGCACCGCCACCACCGACACCGACACAGACACAGACACCGACGCCGACGCCGACGCCGTGGCCGACGACCAGCCGTCCCTGCCGGCAGCGCGGCAGGTGATCATCCACGCCCACTTCGACGCCTCGCTCTCCGGCGACACCACCGTCTTCGGACCCACCGGACGCATGGAGAACCACCAGCGCCTCGTGCTGCTCGACCAGATCCGGTCGTGGTGCGCCGACACCCACACCGAGGTGAGCGTGAAGCCGGTCATCGACCTCAACGCCGAGCTCACCGCCCAGGGCTACGAGATCCCCGCCCGCATCCGCGAGCAGATCGTGCTGCGGGACCGGACCTGCGTGTTCGGCTGGTGCACCCGCCCCGCCAGGCGCTGCGACATCGACCACATCATCGCGTTCGACCACGACGCCCACGCCGAGGGCAGAGCCCAGCCGGGGCCGACGGCGACGAGCAACCTGGCCGCGTTGTGCCGGTTCCACCACCGCCTCAAGACCCACTCCGCCTGGCACTACACCATGACCGAGCCGGGCGTGTTCGAGTGGACCAGCCCCCATGGGCAGCGCTACCGCCGCGACCACACCGGCACCACCGAGCTCGAGCCAGACCAGCTCGACCGGCCACAGCCACCGGGTCTCGTGACGGCGCCAGCACGCCCTCCTCGACCAGCGAGCCACACCCGCCGCCCTCCTCGACCAACACCGGCGCCAGCGCGCGTCCTCGGCCAGCGGTCGGCAGCAGGTCCCACGACCCCGCCGACCATGACCCCGCCCCACACCCCGCCAGCCACCCGCTGACAGGGCCACTGGCGCGTCCAAACCGGCATGGATGCGCGCAGGACCTGCGTGCCGCTCCGCGCGGCGGGCCGCCGACACCGGCCGTGTTCAGGGCCTCGGCGCGTACGCGCTCCTGATGCTCCTCCACACGTCCTCGCCCCGGTCGTGCCCGCCCAGGCCGCGGCTGACGAAGGCCGCGCCGTAGCGGGCGTTCGGCTCGGTCCAGGCCGAGCACCCACCCGCGCCACCCATGCCGATCTCGAGTCGCCCGTCCTCCTCGTCGCGCTGGAAGCCGAGCGTCCACACCACCTCGCGGTCGAGCACCAGGTCGTGCCCGGTAGCGGCAGGTTCGAGGCAGGCGCTCCAGGTCTCGTGACCGAGCCGGTGCGCCACCCACCCGTCGGGCCGGCGTACGTCGTCGTAGAAGTGCGCGAGCGCGATGGCCGACGCGTGCAGTGCGATCGCCGGGAAGGACGCCCGCCGGAAGCGGGCGGAGTTGACCACCGCGGGATCGAGCATCCCTGGCGGCCGCCCCAGGGCGGGCCCCCACCGCGGGTCGCGCTCGTAGTCCAGCCGCCAGCCCGGCGACAGCTCTGTCACCGTCGCGACCCGGCCGAGGTCGGCCACCTCCAGCCGGAGGTGGAGGTCCCAGCCCGCGGCGGCGCAGATGCGAGCGAACCGGGCGGCCAGGTCCTCACCCGTCGCGCGGCGGACCACCTCGTCCAGCAGGTGGCCGTACGTCAGGGCGTGCTCGGCCACGCCGGCACCGGGTCGGTGCACGGGAGCGGACCGCGCGAGCAGCGCCACGAGCGTCTCGCGGTCGTCGTACGCCACGCCGGCGGCCTCCGGGCCGAACGTCGGGAGGCCAGCCTGGTGAGAGAGCAAGTGCCGGAGGGTCGTGCCGGACTTGCCCGCGACGCCGTACTCCGGCCACACCGTCGTGACCGCGTCGTCCAGCCCGAGCGCGCCCTCGGCCACGACGTCGAGCACCGCCAGCGCCGCGAACGGCTTCGCGACCGAGTAGGTCATCACCAAGGTGTCCGACGTCCACTCCCGACGACCGTCAGTGGTGCCTGCCGTGTGGTCCACGTCCACCGACCCGTCGCGCACCACCGCGACCGCACAGCCCGGGTCGCGGCCCGACGCGACGAGCGCGTCGAGCACCGAGGCGGGATCCGCGGACGCGGTCACGACGCTGGTGGGTCTCGCGTCAGTCGGCGACGAAGGTCCCCTGGCCCGCGACACCGGGCTCGCCGACCGGCCGTGCCGCTCCCCCGGCGATCGACACCGTCACGGCGCCGTCAGTGGAATGCACGCGGACGGGCGGCGACGCGTCGAGCTCGCGGGTCTGGCCCACGGCGAGGCTGCCCTTGAAGACGACCTCGCCCGCGCCGTCGCGCACGACGACCTTGGCACCGCCGGTCGCGGCGGTGACCACGACCGGGACCGCGTCGGCGAGCGGCGCGGTGCCGGCGCCCTGCGGACCACCCGAGCCGTTGAGCACGGGCGTGGCGCCGCGCAGCTCGGGCGGGGTGTCCATGACCAGCCGGGCGATCGACCAGGCGAGGACGAGCGCCATGACCACGGCCACGAGCACCGACCAGTTCGGGCCGCCGCGCGTGCTGCGGATGGAGCCGTTGACGCCGGTGGCGAGCTCGGCCTCGAAGACCCGGCGCGGGTTGATCGGGGCGTGCGCGTAGCGCTCGTCGTACGTCGCCAGGAGCGGCGCGACGTCGATGCCGAGCACCCGCGCGAGCGTGCGCAGGTGTCCGCGGGCGTAGAAGTCGCCGCCGCAGGGCTCGAAGTCGTCGACCTCGACGGCCTCGATGACGTGGGGACGGATCCGCGTGCGGTCGGCCAGCTGGTCGACCGTGAGCCCCAGGCGCGTACGGGCTGCGGCGAGCTCCGGCCCGATGACCGGGTCCTCGGCGGGCTCGACCTCGAAGTCGTCGAGCACGAGCGGCTCGACCGCCTCACCGGGGCGGGCGATGGCACGTACGCGGTCGCCCCAGGACTGGGTCTCCTCGACGAGGCTGACCCGGCCGGGCCGGTGCAGCTCACGGCCCGCCGGCTCGTCCGAGGTGTCCTCGACGACGTCGCGGCGGACCTCGGAGCGCCGGCCCGCACCCGGCTCGCGCAGCGCGACCGGGGTGGGGCTCGCGACCAGGGGTGCCGCGGCCTTGTCGGCGACGGCCTGCTCGGTGTCGGCCCCCTCCGCGTCGACCTCCTCGAGCGCGTCCCCGGAGCGGTCCTCGGCCGACCCGGGCTCGGGCTCGAGCACGACGATCTGGCTCGCGTCGCGGGCAACCCGGCCCAGCGCGTCGGTCAGGTCACCGTCGGCGCCGACGACCCGCGTCGACAGGCCCAGCGGGACCGCGAGCGGCGCGCCGTGCAGGAGCCGCGAGAGGCTCGTGTGGCGCTTGCCGGCACCGGTGAGCTCCGCCTCGATCAGCTCGAGGTTGTGCGGCACGACGACGAGGCGGCCGTCGCGCAGCAGGCCCTGGCGCGGCATGTGCTCGACGTGGTGCACCGCCGTCCACGGCAGCCCGCGCCACGTGCGGCCGAGGCGGATCCGGATGCCCTGGGCGTCCGCGACGAGCAGAGGGGTGCGCGCGTCGACGAGACCGACGAGCCAGTACGCCCCGAGCAGCCCCATCACCGCGACGAACGCCCAGTCGAGGGCGGACCCGGACTGCGTGGCGCGGCCCAGGTAGGCGATGGCGACGGCGGAGGCGGTCAGCCCGACCCCGGCCGCGACACCGGCGTGGCGGCGTACCTCCACGTGGTCCGGGACGACCGCGGGCACCGGGCCCGTGGAGTCGTCGTCGAAGACCTCGTTCTCGTTCAGGACCGTACTCATCAGGCTCCCCCCTCCAACGTGGCGATCACGGAGTCCAGCTCGTCCGGCTTGACCAGGACGTCACGCGCCTTCGAGCCCTCGCTGGGTCCCACGACCCCGCGGCTCTCGAGGATGTCCATCAGGCGTCCGGCCTTGGCGAAGCCGACGCGCAGCTTGCGCTGCAGCATCGACGTCGAGCCGAACTGCGTGGAGACGATGAGCTCGATGGCCTGCACCACCAGCTCCATGTCGTCACCGATGTCGTCGTCGAGCTCGCGCTTGGACTCCTTCGGAGCCGTCACGTCCTCGACGTAGGTCGGCTCGAGCTGGTCCTTGCAGTGCTTGACGACCTGGTGGATCTCGGCCTCGGTGACCCACGACCCCTGCACGCGCACGGGCTTGGACGCGCCCATCGGCAGGAAGAGGCCGTCACCCTGGCCGACCAGCTTCTCGGCGCCTGGCTGGTCGAGGATGACGCGGCTGTCGCCGAGCGAGCTCGTCGCGAACGCGAGGCGCGACGGCACGTTGGCCTTGATGAGGCCGGTGACGACGTCGACCGAGGGGCGCTGCGTGGCGAGCACCAGGTGGATGCCGGCCGCCCGGGCCAGCTGGGTGATGCGGACGACCGAGTCCTCGACGTCGCGCGGGGCGACCATCATCAGGTCGGCGAGCTCGTCGACGATGACGAGGAGGTAGGGGTACGGCGTCAGCGTGCGCTCGCTGCCCGCAGGGACCTCGACCTTCCCGGCTCGTACGGCCTTGTTGAAGTCGTCGATGTGGCGGAAGCCGAAGTTGGCGAGGTCGTCGTAGCGCATGTCCATCTCGCGCACGACCCACGCCAGCGCCTCGGCGGCCTTCTTGGGGTTGGTGATGATCGGGGTGATGAGGTGCGGCACGCCCTCGTAGGCGTTCAGCTCGACCCGCTTGGGGTCGACCATGATCATCCGCACCTCGTCGGGCGTGGAGCGCATGAGGATCGAGGTGATCAGCGAGTTGATGAAGCTCGACTTGCCGGAGCCGGTCGCACCGGCGACCAGCAGGTGCGGCATCTTCGCCATGTTGGCGACGACGAAACCGCCCTCGACGTCCTTGCCGAGGCCGGCCACCATCGGGTGGTGGTCCGAGCGGGCCGTGGTGGACCGGAGCACGTCGCCGAGGGAGACGATCTCCTTGTCGGTGTTGGGGATCTCGATGCCGATCGCCGACTTGCCGGGGATCGGGCTGAGGATGCGGACGTCGGCGGACGCGACGGCGTAGGCGATGTTCTTCGACAGCGCGGTGACCTTCTCCACCTTGACCGCGGGGCCGAGCTCGACCTCGTAGCGGGTGACCGTCGGGCCGCGGGTGTAGCCGGTGACCGTGGCGTCGATGCCGAACTCCTCCATCACCTGCATCAGCCGCTCGACGACCGCGTCGCTGGCCTTGGAGCGGGCCTTGTGGGGCGAGCCCGGCTTGAGCGCGGAGTTGTCGGGCAGGGAGTAGGCGATGTCGCCGGACAGCGCGAGCTGCTCGACGCGGGCCGGCAGCGGCGTGTGCGGCGGCGGCTCGACCGGACCGGTGTCGTCCTTGCCGCCCGGGACCGCGGCGGCCACGGCCGGGGTGACGGCGGTGGGCGCGTCGGCGGACTCGTCGACCGGGTCGGCGAACAGGTCGATGCCGTAGTCCTCCTGCGGCTCCGCGCCCTTCTTGCGGCGCTTGCGGAGCTCGCGGTCGGAGAGGACCGGGCTGTCGTAGGCCGGGTCGCCCATCTCCGGGTCGACCTCGTCGTCGAGCATCGAGCGGCGGCGCGTGCGCACAGGCTTCGTCGGCTCGTCGTCGGGCGCCGCGTCCTCGGCGGGCGTACGGCCCAGCGCCTTGTCGCGCAGCGCGGCCAGCCTCGCCGGGATCTGGTAGACGGGGGTCGCGGTGATGATGAGGACGCCGAAGATCGCCAGCAGGGCCAGCAGCGGCACCACGACGTACGGGGTCTGCATCAGGTCGAGCAGCAGGCTCGAGGTGACGTAGCCGACCGCTCCCCCGGCCTCCTGGAGGTTGGTGGCGTCGCCGAGCACGGGCTGGGGGTTGCCGTTGGCGATGTGGACGATGCCGAGCAGTCCGAGCGTGAAGGCGCTCCAGCCGATCACCTGGCGGCCGGCGGGGCCGTTGCGCTCGGGGTCGCGCAGGGTGCGCCACCCGGCGTAGACCAGGAACAGCGGGACGAACCAGCCGACCTTGCCGACGGCGCCCGACGTGAGCGACCGCGCGAAGTCCATCACCCCGCCCGGCAGCTGCCACCACACGGCGGCGGCGGCGACCATCGCGAGGCCGAAGAGGAACAGGCCGACACCGTCGCGGCGGTGCTCGGGGTCGAGGTCGCGGGCCGACTGCCCGATCGAGCGGGCGACCGCCCCGACCGCGTGGGCGATGCCGAGCCAGACCGCTGCCAGCGCGCGGCCGAGCGCACCGAAGGTGCGCGAGACCGGGCCGGGGCCGTTGCGCACCGCACGCGGAGCGGGGCGGCGCGAGGCAGCGCTGGACCGGCCCCTGCCCTTCGCTGAGGAGCGCGGGGCCGGACGCTTGGTGCTGGTACTCCGTGATCGGGTGCTCGAACCCTTGGTGGTGCGCTTGGTTCCAGACGTGCTCGAGCTCCGCGAACCCGGCGGGGAAGACGTACGGGTCGCCATGGTCCGACCCTACGGCCACGTCACACCAGTCACAGGGACCACACGAGTGCGTGTCGTGGCCCGCCGGTGCCCACCTCACCCCAACGGGCACAAAACCTCGCGCGGGTTCGGGTCGCGCGCGACAAGTTGTCCGGAGAGCCTTCCTTCGACACGGAATCCGTCCTTAAGGTGACCCAGTCCACTCGGGACGGACCTGAGTGCGGAGCGAGAGGTAATTTCGTGAAGCATGTCAATCGGGGGCAGGGCATCACCCTGGGCCTCGCTCTCATCGCCGCC
The DNA here is from genome assembly GCF_004785795.1 of Nocardioides eburneiflavus. NCBI lineage: Bacteria > Bacillati > Actinomycetota > Actinomycetes > Propionibacteriales > Nocardioidaceae > Nocardioides > Nocardioides eburneiflavus. Next base: position 3,597,436 of record NZ_SRRO01000001.1, on the reverse strand, counting down.
GGACTGGCGGCCCCACCGGTGCTCGGAGCCTCCGCGGCACCCGCACCCAACGCAGATCGCTCGGCGATCGCCAAGATCCGCGACGCCGCCTCGGGAGCGGTGGCAGTACGCGCGCACCCGGCGACCGGCGAGGTCGGCTTCGTCCGGGCCGAGGGCGCCAAGGGCGACCTCCTGCCCGGTGTCGCGGCCGACGGCCGCCAGGGCGCGATCCAGAAGGCCGGCGCCTACGTGTCGCAGCACGGTGCCGCGTTCGGCGCGCGCGCCGACGAGCTGCGGCGCAGCGAGGTGCACGCCGACCGGGCGGGCTGGTCGATCACCTTCTCCCAGTCCTACAAGGGCGTCCCGGTCTTCGCCGGCGAGCTCAAGGCCCACGTCGACCGCCAGGGCGACCTGACCTCGGTGAACGGCTTCGTCGCCCCGGACCTCTCCCTCGACGTCACCCCGGGCCTCTCGAAGTCACAGGCGGCCGACCGGGCGCTCACGGCCGTGAAGGCGAAGCCCTCCGGCCACGAGGACGGTGGCCCTGCCGGCTACCGCAACGGCCTCACCGTCCGCGACGCCGAGCTCACCATCTACCGCACCGGCAGCCCGCGCGGCATCGACGGCGAGGCTCGCCTGGCGTGGGCCGTGGAGGTCTGGAACAAGTCCTCGGTGCGCGAGACGCTGATCCTCGACGCCGACACCGGCAAGGCGCTGAACCGCTGGTCGATGATGGCCCACGCGCTCGACCGCGAGCTCTACGAGGCGTACGTCGACGACAACGGCACGCCCGACGACCCCGACGACGACTTCGTGGGTGGGCTCGACGAGCCGGTCTACACCGAGGGCGACGCCTTCCCGGGCACCCTCAACGAGGACCAGCAGAACGAGGTGCTCGGCACCAGCGAGTCCTACTGGATGTTCCGCAACACGTTCGGCTACAACTCGTGGGACGGCAACGGCGGGAAGATGCGTGTGGTCAACAACGACCCGCGCATCAGCTGCCCGAACGCCAACTGGAACGGCTACTCGACCAACTACTGCAACGGCGTCACCGGTGACGACACCGTCGCCCACGAGTGGGGCCACGCCTACACCGAGTCGACCTCCGGCCTCATCTACCAGTGGCAGGCCGGCGCGATGAACGAGGCGTACTCCGACATCTGGGGCGAGACCGTCGACATGCTCAACGACCGCCAGAACGAGGGTGGCGAGACGCCCGCGGACACGGTCTACCGCACACCGGGACTGTGCTCGGACTACACCCGCTCCGGCATCACGATGGAGATCACCTCGCCGGCGGGCGCCGCCGGTGACTGCACCGCCGCTCCTGCGTCCTTCGGTCCGGTCTTCGGCCAGACGCCCGTCACCGCGTCGGTCGTCGTCGGTGACGACCCGGCCACCGGCACGGCGCCGGACGGCACGCCCGACACCTCGCCGACCAACGGCTGCCAGCCCTTCACCAACGGCGGCGAGATCGACGGCAGCTGGGTCTACGTCGACCGTGGGACCTGCACCTTCGCGGTCAAGGCCGCCAACGCCGAAGCGGCAGGCGCCGAGGGCATCGTCGTCGGCGACAGCGTCTCGGGGCGTGCCCCGATCTCCATGAGCGGCAGCGCCGAGATCTACGGCGTGATGGTGACGCTCGAGGACGGCGCTCGCTTCAAGGCCGCCGACCCGACCCCGGTGGGGATCGAGATCGCTGCGGTCCCGGCCGAGACCGACGAGTCCTACCGGTGGCTCTCGGGCGAGTCCGACCCGGCCTTCGGTGGCGCGATCCGCGACATGTGGAGCCCCACCTGCTACGGCGACCCGGGCAAGGTCTCGGACGAGGAGTACCACTGCACCGAGGACGACGCCGGCGGCGTGCACTCCAACTCCGGGGTGGTCAACCGCACGTTCGCGCTCCTGGTGGACGGCATGGACGGGCAGGGCACCGGCATCGGGCTGGACAAGGCCGCGTGGCTGTTCTGGCACACCCAGATCAACTACCTGACCCCGACGTCCTACTTCCCGGACCTCGCCGACGGCCTCGAGGCCTCGTGCGCCGCCCTCACGGGCGTCAGCTTCGAGCAGGTCACCCTGGGCGACCCGCAGGACCCCGACGGTTCCGACGGCGGCGTCACCGAGCCCGAGCTGGTCGAGGGCGGGATGACCGCCGACGACTGCGCGATGCTCGAGGACGTCATCGCCGAGACCGAGCTGCGGACCGACCCGGCCGCGCAGTGCGCCTGGGAGCCGCTCCTCGAGCAGGGTGCGCCCTCGCTCAGCTGCGGCCCGGGCACGACCACGACGACCGTGTTCTCCGAGGACTTCGAGGACGGCCTGACCGGCTGGACGCAGGACGAGGAGCTGGGCTTCCCGCAAGCCACGGGCATCGCCTGGGAGGCCTCGACGGACGCTCCCGAGCGTGCCGGCGGCGTCGCGTACGGTCCGGACCCGGTCATCGGCACCTGCTCCGGCGGCGCTGGCGACATCACGAGCCGCAACGGGTTGATCACCCCGAGCATCACCGTGCCGACCGGCAGCATCTCGCCGCGGATGTCGTTCGACCACTACGTCGCCACCGAGGCGACCTGGGACGGGGGCAACGTGAAGGCCAGCGTCAACGGCGGCGCGTTCACCCTCGTGCCGGAGGGCGCCTACCTCTTCAACGCACCGGGCGGGGAGCTCGACGCAGGAGCGGGCCCGATGGGCGGCGAGCCGGCGTGGACCGGCACCGACGGCGGCCAGCTCGACGGCTCGTGGGGCACCACGGTCATCGACCTGGCCAAGGTCGCGTCCCCGGGCGCGAGCGTCAAGTTCCGCTTCGACATGGGGCGTGACGGTTGCAACGGCGTCGACGGCTGGTACGTCGACAACGTGAAGGTGCAGGTCTGCCAGGCCGGCACGCCGCCCACCACCCCGCCCACCCCGGGGTCGGTGGACTCGGAGACCAAGGCCAAGGTCAAGCCCGCGAAGCCCCGCTTCAAGCAGGACTTCAAGGTGATCGTCAAGGTCACGGCGGACGGGGTGACCCCGACCGGTCGCGTCAAGGTCCGCATCGACGGCAAGCTCGTCCGGACCAAGCGCCTCGACGACGGCCGGATCGTGCTCAAGGTGACGAAGAACCTCACGGTGGGCAAGCACAGGCTCGTCGCCCGCTACCTGGGTTCCGACACCGTCGAGGCGAGCAGGGACAAGGTGAGGTTCAGGGTCGTACGCCGGTCCTGACCGCACGCCGAGCAGCACCAGCACCGCACCGGGAGGCCCCGGCGGAGACATCCGCCGGGGCCTCTCGGCCGTGGCGCCGCAGCCGGGCCGGGGCCGTCAGCGTGCGTCGAGACCCGTCAGCCACGGCAGCACCACCAGCGCCGTCGGGAGCGCGAGCACCGCGGCGGCGAGCAGCAGCACCAGCACCGCCTGGACGCGGTGGGGACGTCGGTCGCGCAGCACCTCCACGCGCGCTGCGAGCGAGCCGGACGAGCCCAGCGTCCCGTGCGGCGCCGGCGAGCCGGCGAGCGTGAGCAGCGCCGAGAGGAGCGCGCGTCGCTCGCCGGTGCGGCACGCGGCCCGGTCGGCCAGCACCTCGACCAGCACCTCCACCTCCCGACGCGCCGACCCGCTGGCGACGCCGCGGGGGAACGCGCGGTGCAGCACGGCGAAGGCCTCCAGGACCAGGTCGTGGCGTGCCCGCAGGTGCGAGCGCTCGTGCTCGAGGACCGCGGCCAGCTCGTCGGCGGACAGCCGTGCGAGCGTCGACCGCGACACCACGATCCGCGAGCCCGTCATCCCCGGCACGCAGTAGGCCACCGGGAGGTCGTGCTCGAGCACCGACACCCCGCCGGTCGTGCGCGCCACCAGGTCGACCCGCTCGCGGTGCGCGCGGCGCATCCGGCGCAAGGCGATGCCGGTGCGGTGGCCGCTGAGCAGCAGGCGCGCGGCGACGACGACCGTGACCAGGCCCGCGAGGCCGGCGACGACGACGTCACCCGCGGCGACGGGCGCCACCCACAGGCGGTCGGTGGCCAGCGACAGCCCAGCCCCCAGCGCCGCGAGGACCGCGGCCAGTGCCGTGCTCTGCCACAGCAGCATCGCCGCGGACGGCGTACGCCTCAGGCTCCGCCAGCGCGACAGGGCCCACGGCAGCGGCCCGGCGAGCACCACGGCCAGCGCTCCCAGCACGACGGGGGTCGGCACGCGCGCGGTCCCCGGCCCGGTCAGGTGAGGTCGGCGAGGGCGCGGCGCAGGGCCGCGAGGTCCTCGGCGCTCGCCTCGCCCACGAAGGAGACGAGGGCCTGGTCGCGGTCGGCACCGGTCGACTCCAGCGCCTCGCGCATCAGCTCGGCGGTCATCGCGGCGCGGCTGAGCCGCGGCGCGTAGCGGAAGGCCCGCCCGTCGCGCTCGCGCACCACGAGGTCCTTGGCGACGAGGCGGTCCAGCACGGTCATCACGGTCGTGTAGGCGAGGTCGCGACCGACCAGGCGGGCATGTACCTCACGCCCGCTGGACGCGTCTGCGCCGTCCCACAGGGCATCCAGGACGGCCTGCTCGAGCTCTCCCATCCGGGACCTTGGACTCATGGGACAGGAGTCTAGGGTCCCTGTGCCCGGAACTACGACACGACGTAGTATCTACTACAATCTGTCGTAATAGTGCGCGCCGCGGCGCCAGACCAACGCAAGGGTGTGCCCATGGACGTCCTCGACATCGCCCGCTGGCAGTTCGGGATCATCACCGTCTACCACTTCCTGTTCGTGCCGCTGACGATCGGGCTCACGGCGGTCATCGCGGGCCTCGAGACCGCGTGGGTGCGCACCGGCAAGGAGGACTACCTCCGCCTGACCAAGTTCTTCGCCAAGCTCTTCCTCATCAACTTCGCCATCGGCGTGGTGACCGGCATCGTGCAGGAGTTCCAGTTCGGGATGAACTGGTCGGACTACTCGCGCTTCGTCGGCGACGTCTTCGGCGCCCCGCTCGCGGTCGAGGGCCTGCTCGCGTTCTTCCTCGAGTCGACGTTCCTCGGCCTGTGGATCTTCGGGTGGGACAAGCTCCCCCGCGGCCTGCACGCCGGCTGCATGTGGCTGGTGCACCTCGGCACGCTGGCGTCGTCGTGGTTCATCCTGGCCGCCAACTCCTGGATGCAGCACCCCGTCGGCTACCGGTTCAACCCCGACACCGACCGCGCGGAGCTCGTCGACTTCTGGGCGGTGATGTTCAACAAGGTCCAGCTCGTGACGTTCCCGCACGTCATCCTCGCGGCGTACATGACGGCCGGCACCTTCCTGCTCGGCGTCGCGGCGTACCTCTACATGAAGAGGAAGCACGAGGCCGATCGCCCGATGTACCACCGCGCCATCCGCATCGGCGCGGCCATCACCCTCCTCGCCGGGATCGGCGTCGGGGTGACCGGCGACCTCCAGGGCAAGGTGATGACCGAGGTGCAGCCGATGAAGATGGCCGCCGCCGAGGGCCTCTACGAGACCAGCGACAGCTGCGCACCGTTCTCGGTCTTCACCATCGGCACGCCCGACGGCACGGAGGAGAAGTTCGCCGTCACGGTCCCCTGCCTGCTGTCGTTCCTCGGGACCGGGTCGTTCGACGGGAAGGTCGAGGGGATCAACCCGCTGCGCGAGGAGTACGTCGAGACCTACGGCCAGGACCCCACCGCGAAGGCGTTCACCGAGGGCGACTACACCCCGGTCATCCCGGTGACCTACTGGTCGTTCCGCTTCATGATGGGCCTCGGCTTCTTCGCCGCCGCCGGCGCCGCCCTGATCCTGTGGCTGACCCGCGGGGGCCGTACGCCGGGCGTCCGCTGGCTCGGCGCGCTGGGCCTGAGCCTCCCGGTCGCCACCACGCTGGCGTCCTCGTGGGGCTGGATCTTCACCGAGATGGGTCGCCAGCCGTGGGTCGTGTTCGGCCTGATGACGACCGAGTCCGGGGTCTCCCCCGGTGTCAGCACCTTCGAGGCGGCCACGTCGCTGGTCGTGCTCACCTCGCTGTACGCCCTACTCGCCGTCGTCGAGATCAAGCTGCTCGTGACCTACATCCGCAAGGGCGCCGACCCGTTCGTGGAGCCGCCGGACGTGCCCGTCGGCGGGGCCGACGACGACCGCCCGCTCACGTTCGCCTACTGACCGCCACCCGGATTTCAGCCAGAGTCCAGCGAGAGACCCGGAGAAGACACATGGAACTGACCACCGTCTGGTTCGCCCTGATCGCCGTGCTGTGGGTCGGCTACTTCTGCCTCGAGGGCTTCGACTTCGGGGTCGGGATGCTGCTGCCCGTCCTCGCGCGCGACGAGACCGAGCGCCGCGTCATGATCAACACGATCGGACCCGTGTGGGACGGCAACGAGGTGTGGGTGCTCGTGGCCGGCGGCGCGACCTTCGCCGCCTTCCCCGAGTGGTACGCGACGCTGTTCAGCGGGTTCTACCTCCCGCTGCTGCTGATCCTGGTCGCCCTGATCGTGCGCGGACTGTCCTTCGAGTACCGGCACAAGCGCGACGAGGCCGAGTGGAAGGCGCGCTGGGACCTCGCGATCATCGTCGGCTCGGTCGTGCCGGCCCTGCTGTGGGGCGTCGCGTTCGCCAACATCGTCGCGGGCGTGCCGATCGACGCCGACAAGGAGTTCACCGGCACCCTGTTCACGCTGCTCAACCCCTTCGGCCTGCTCGGCGGCCTCGTCACCCTGACGCTGTTCGCCGCGCACGGAGCGATGTTCGTCGCCCTGAAGACCGACGGCGACATCCGCCACCGCGCCCGGGACCTCGCCGTGCGGATCGGCGCGGTCGCCGCCGTGCTGGCGGTCGTGTTCCTCGTCTGGACACAGGTCAGGACCGGCACCGCACTCACCGCCGTCGTCTTCGCGGTCGCGGCCCTGGCCCTGGTCGGCGGGCTCGTCGCCGCCCGCGCCGGACGCGAGGGCTTGGCCTTCGTCGGCACGTTCGCCACGATCGGGCTCGCCGTCGTCGGCCTCTTCCTGGCGCTGTTCCCCGACGTGATGCCGTCGACCACCGACCCGGCGTACTCGCTCACCACCACCAACGCGGCCGCCACGGCGTACACGCTGAAGGTGATGACGTGGGTCGCGGTGGTCTTCACGCCCATCGTGCTGGGCTACCAGGCCTGGACCTACTGGGTGTTCCGCAAGCGGATCTCGGTGCACCACATCCCGACGGCCGACCTCGCGGACGCCTCGAGGTGAGGCCCCTCGACCCGGCCGTCCTGGCCCACCTGCGGCCTGCCCGCGGGTCGCTCGCCCTCGTCGTGGCGAGCGGCGTCACCGGCGGGCTGGCCACGGTGGCACAGGCCTTCGCCCTCGGCGCACTCGTGGTCGCCGCGGTCACCGCGCCGGCCGGGGGCTGGGAGACGGCGGCCTGGGCGTTCGGCGCACTCGTGCTGCTGCGGACGGCCGCGGCGTACGTCGGCCAGCGCGCAGCGGCGCGCGCGGCCGGCGAGGTCTCCGGCGCCCTCCGCGACCGGCTCCTCGACGCCGCGCGCCGCCCCGGCGGGCCCGACCCGGACCGCCTGACCGTGCTCGCCACCCGCGGCGTGGCCGGCGTCGAGCCGTACGTCACCCGCTACCTCCCGGCCCTCGTCCCGGCCGCGGTCCTGCCGGTCGTGACGCTGGCCGCGATCACCTGGCTCGACCCGCTGTCGGGGCTCGTGGTCGCGCTGACCCTGCCCCTGGTGCCGGTGTTCGCCGTCCTCGTCGGGCTCACCACGCGTGACCGGGCCCGGACCCAGTGGCGTGCGCTCGAGACGCTGTCGGGCCACTTCCTCGACGTGGTGCGCGGGCTGCCGACGTTGGTGGCCCACCGCCGCGCCGAGGCCCAGGTCGAGACCATCCGGGCGGTCACCCACCGCTACCGCCGGGCCACCGTCGACTCCCTCAAGGTCGCGTTCGCCTCGTCGTCCGTGCTCGAGCTGGTGGCCACCATGTCGGTCGCGCTCGTCGCCGTCACGGTCGGCCTGCGGCTGGCGTCCGGTTCGGTCGGCTTCGAGGTCGCGCTGACCGTGCTGCTGCTCGCGCCCGAGGCGTACTGGCCGCTGCGGCGCGTGGGTGCAGAGTTCCACGCGGCGGCCGAGGGCACCGCCGCCCTCGCCGACGCCGACGCCGTGCTCGCCCGCGCGTCGGCCGACGCCCCCGGGTCGGTGCAGCCGCCCTCCCCCGCGCTGGCGCTGCGCGGCCTGGAGATCGGGCACGAGCGCCCCCTCACCGGGCCGCTCGACCTCGAGCTCCCGGCCCGCGGACTGGTCGCGGTGGCCGGGGCGTCCGGCTGCGGGAAGTCGACCCTGCTCGCCACCCTGCGCGGCGAGCTGGCTCCCCTGGCCGGCGACGTCGTCGTCGGCGGGACCCCGCTCACCGCGGTCGACCCCACGTGGTGGCGTTCCCGGGTCGCGTGGGCACCGCAGCGGCCCTGGCTGCTCGCCGACACCATCGGCGCCAACGTCCGTCTCGGCCGGCCCGGGGCGGGCGACGACGAGGTCTGGGCAGCACTGGAGGCCGTCGACCTCGGCGACGTCGTACGCGCCCTCCCCGACCGGCTGGCCACGCCGCTCGGCGAGGACGGTGCCGGGCTCTCGGCCGGCCAGCGGGCCCGCGTCGGCCTCGCCCGGGTCGTCCTGGCCGAGCGGCCCGTCGTGCTGCTCGACGAACCGAGCGCGCACCTCGACGAGGAGACCGAGCGCGTGGTCCTGGACACCCTGTCCCGTCTCGCCCGCCGCAGCCTCGTCGTCGTGGTGGCCCACCGGCCCGCCGTGCTGGTGGCCGCTGACCGGGTCGTCGACCTCTCGCGCGACCTCGCCCTCCCGCCTCGGCCGCAGGTGGCGGCAGTTCGCACGCCATCCACCGCGCCACCTGCGACCCGCCGCCACCCCGCCGCGGCCCGGGCGGACCTCGCCGAGCCCGCGGACGACCGCCCCCGCTGGGGCCTGCGGACGGCCACGCTCCTCGGCGCCCTCTCCACGGCCTCAGGGGTGGCCCTCACCGCCACCGCCGGCTGGCTGATCACGCGCGCCAGCGAGCAGCCGCCCGTGCTGCACCTGATGGTCGCCATCGTCGGCGTACGCCTCTTCGGCCTGGCCCGGCCGGTGCTGCGCCACGTGGAGCGGGTGCTGAGCCACGACGTCGTGCTGCGCGAGCTCGCCGAGCGCCGCGCGCGGGTCTTCGCCGACCTGGTACCGCTCGTCCCGGGCCGGCTCGGCCCGCGGCGCGGCGACCTGCTGACGCGCGTCGTCGACGACGTGGACGCGCTCCTCGACGAGCGCCTGCGGGTGCGCCAGCCACTCACCGGCGCCGCACTGGTGGGCGCGGGAGCCGCGCTCCTCACCGGGCTCGTCGCCCCGGTCGCGGGACTGGTCGTGCTGGCGGTCGCCACCACCGGCGGCCTCGCCTTCGCCCTCGCCCGGCACGGCACGGCGGCGGCCGAGCCACGGGTGCTCGCGCACCGGGCCGCGCTCGGCACCCGCGTCGAGGAGGTCGCCCACGGCGCCCGTGAGCTCGAGCAGTGGGGCGCGACGGGGCGGGCACTCGCCGCGGTGCGCTCGGAGTCGGGCGAGCTGGCCCGCGCCGTACGCCGCTCGACGCGGACGGTCGCCGCCGCCACCGCGCTCAGCAGCGCCGCGGCCGGCCTCGGCGTCGTGGCCGTCGCCGCGCTGGTCGACCCGGCGAGCACGTCCCCCGCGCGTCTGGCCCTGCTGCTGCTCGTCCCCCTCGCGCTCGCCGACGTCACGGGCCCCCTGGCCGACGCCGGCGCCCTGGCCGTACGCGCGCGTGCCGCCCGCGAGCGGCTCGGCCGGCTCGCCGCCACCGAGCCCGCGGTCACCGACCCCGCCGTCGCCGACCCGGCGCCCAGGGCGTACGACGTCACGATGGACCGCGTCGGCCTCGGCTGGGACGGTCACCCCGTGCTCACGCTGGACCACCTCGGCCTGCGCCCCGGCGAGCACGTGGGCGTGACCGGGCCGTCCGGGTCGGGGAAGTCCACCCTCGCCGCGACGCTGGTGAGGTTCATCGACCCGGTCACCGGCGTGGTGCTGCTCGGCGGCACCGACCTGCGCCGGCTCACGCTCGACGACGTACGCCGCCGGGTCGGCCTGGTCGACGACGACCCGCACGTGTTCGCCTCCAGCGTCGCCGAGAACGTCCGGCTCGCGCGACCCGGCGCGTCCGACGACGACGTGCGCGCGGTGCTCGACCGCGCGTGCCTCGGCCCGTGGGTCGACGCGCTGCCGGAGGGCATGCACACCCACGTCGGCGACGGCCGGCGCGAGGTGTCCGGCGGCGAACGGGCGCGCCTCGCGCTGGCCCGCTCGCTCCTGGCCGACCCGCCGGTGCTCGTGCTCGATGAGCCGACAGCGCACCTCGACGGACCCACTGCGCGGGTCGTGGCCGATCAGCTGCTCGGTGCCGCGACCCGGTCGGGGCGCTCGATCGTGTGGATCACCCACGGCACCGTCGGGCTCGGCGCCATGGACCGGGTGGTGCGTCTCGACGACGTGCCGGGACGGGCAGGCGTCAGCCGCCCGACTCTCGTGGGGAGCGCAACGGGAGGGTGAAGCGGAAGGTGCTCCCCCAGCCCAGCTCGGAGGTCACCGACAGCGTGCCGCCGTGCGACTCGGCGATGCGCTGGGCGATCGGCAGCCCGAGACCGGTGCCGGGCACCGAGAGCGCGTTGGGGTTGGTCGAGCGGTGGAACGCGGAGAACACGTGCTGCTGGTCGGCCTGCGAGATGCCCAGCCCGGTGTCGGTGACCTCGACACTGACCTCGTCGTCCGCGACCGTCATCGTCACGGTCACCGTCCCGTCCTCGGGGGTGTACTTCACGGCGTTGTCGACCATGTTGTCGATGACGCGGGCGAGCTCCTCCGGGTCGCCGAAGACGATGACGGGCGCCGGTCCGGGCGGGTCGAACCGCAGCACGACCCCGGCCTGCTTGGCCCGGATGCTGAGCAGGTCCACGCTGGCCTCGCACAGCTCGGAGAGGTCCACGGCGCGGCGGACGGTCTCGCGCCGCCCCTGGATCCGGGAGTAGTGGAGCAGGTTGGCGACCAGGTTGTTGAGCCGGCCGGCGTTGCGGATGATCGCGTCGACCGAGGTCAGGTCGGGGTGCCGGTCGGCGATCAGCTCGGCGTGGCCGAGGATCGCGGTGAGCGGGGTCTTGAGCTCGTGGGAGATCGTCGCGATCAGCTCGCTGCGATAGCGGGCGAGCTCGCGCAGCTCCTGCACCAGCCGCTGCTCGGTCTCCAGCACCCGCGACGCCCGGACTGTCTGGGCGAGCAGGCGCCCGACCTCGAGCACGGCGTCGGCCTCTGACGGCGTGACCGGCCGGGCGTGGCGCGCGAAGCCGAGCACGAGGTAGCCGACGAGGTCGTCCTGCGACACCAGCGGGCACACCAGGGCGCGGTCCACGCGCATCCCCCGCATCAGCTGCTGCATGCGTGCGGCACTCCGCGGGAGGCGCGCGGAGCCGGGGTCGTCGACGCCCAGCTCGATCAGCACCGGCAGGTCGGGGAGCTGCGCGAGGTCCTCACGGATCTCGGGCACGTCCTGCTGGGGGGTGAAGGCGAAGGGCGTGCCGACGCCGAGCTGGCTGCCCTGTGCGTCGGAGGGGAAGGTGCGCACCACGGTCTGGACGGTGCCCAGCGAGTCCGCGACGGCCGACACGGCGGTCGTCAGGGCCTGCGAGAGGTTCTGCGCCGCGGTCGACGCGCCGGCCACGGTGGTGAGCATCCGGTCGAGGCGGACCCGGTCTGTGAGCCGCTCGCGCTCACGCGCGTTGGACAGGGCCACGCCGGCCTGGACGGCGAACATCTCCAGCAGCTCACGGTCCGCCTCGTCGGGCACCTTGCCGTCGGCGGGCAGGTCCACCGCCATGTTGCCCAGCAGCTCGCCGGCGGCGGAGTAGAGCGGGGCGTAGAGCGCGTGCTCGGGGTGCCACGCGTCGGGGTCCTGGCTGGCCTCGAACTCCGGGATCCAGGCCGCCTCCAGCCGCTCGGCGGACATCCGCCCGGCCGGGACGAACCGAAGGATGCCCCACTTGTCGGCCTCGCGGAACTCGTCGAGGATCTGCTCGGCGGGCGTGCGGCGGTGCAGGATCTGGGCCACGACGTCGGGCGGGCCGGCGACGTGCGTCATGACCAGCACGTCGCCCTCGAGACGGGCGATGGCCGCGACCCCGTAGCCGAGGACGTCCACCACGCCGTGCGCGATCTCCTCGAGGATCACCTCGGTGTCGGTGGAGGAGTTGACGCGGCGCATCAGCTCGGCCAGCCGGCTCAACGCGCCCTGGTTGCGCGGCATGTCCACCTCCCCACCCCCAACCCGTGACGAGCCCCCACGACGGCGCCGTCGCTCGATGCTAGGGCCGTCAGGCCTCGATCACCACAGGAATGATCATCGGACGACGGCGGTGGGCACGGTTGACCCAGCGGCCGACGACACGTCGTACGACCTGCTGCAGCTGGTAGCTGTCGGTGGCGCCGTCGGCGATCGAGGCGTCGAGCGCATCGATGATCGGCTGCTTGATCTCGTCGAAGGTGGTCTCGTCCTCGGCGAACCCGCGGGCGTGGATCTCCGGACCGGACACGACCTTGCCGGTCACGGAGTCGACCACCACGATCACCGACAGGAAGCCCTCCTCGCCCAGGATCCGGCGGTCCTTCATCGAGGCCTCGCTGATGTCGCCGATGGTGGTGCCGTCGACGAAGACGTAGCCGACGTCGACCTTGCCGACGACCTTCGCGACGCCGTCGACGAGGTCGACGACGACGCCGTCCTCGGCGAGGACGACGTTCTCGACCCCGGTGGCCCGGGCCAGGTCGGCGTTGGCGCGCATGTGGCGGATCTCGCCGTGCACCGGCATCACGTTGCGCGGCTTGACGATGTTGTAGCAGTAGAGCAGCTCGCCGGCGCTCGCGTGGCCGGAGACGTGGACGAGCGAGTTGCCCTTGTGCACCACGTTGGCGCCGAGGCGCGACAGGCCGTTGATCACCCGGTAGACGGCGTTCTCGTTGCCGGGGATGAGCGAGCTGGCCAGGACGACGGTGTCGCCCTCCTCGAGGTGCACGAAGTGGTGGTTGTTCTGCGACATGCGGCTCAGCGCGGCCAGTGGCTCGCCCTGGGAGCCGGTCGAGATCAGCACCTGCTTGTGGGGCGGCAGGTCGGCGAGCTCCTTGGCCTCCACCATCACCCCCGGCGGGACGGTGAGGTAGCCCAGCTCCTGCGCGATGGCCATGTTGCGGACCATGGAGCGGCCGACGTAGCCGACCTTCCGGCCGTGGGCCACGGCGGCGTCGAGCACCTGCTGGACGCGGTGCACGTGGGAGGCGAAGCAGGCGACGATGATCCGCTTCTCGCTCTTGGAGAAGACGCGGTCGAGCACCGGTGCGATGTCCTTCTCCGACGTCGTGAAGCCGGGCACCTCGGCGTTGGTGGAGTCGGTGAGGAACAGGTCGACACCCTCGTCCCCGAGGCGCGCGAACTCGTTGAGGTCGGTGATCCGGCCGTCGAGGGGCAGCTGGTCCATCTTGAAGTCGCCGGTGTGCAGGACCACGCCGGCACCCGTGCGGATCACGACGGCGAGGGCGTCGGGGATGGAGTGGTTGACGGCCACGAACTCGAGCACGAACGGCCCGAAGGTGATCGTCTGGCCCTCGGCGACCTCGTACTGGGCGGTCTCCTTGAGCCGGTGCTCGCGCAACTTGGACCCGAGCAGGGCCAGGGTCAGCTTGGAGCCGACGAGCGGGATGTCGCCGCGCTCGCGCAGGAGGTACGGCGTCGCGCCGATGTGGTCCTCGTGGCCGTGCGTCAGCACCAGTGCCTCGACCGCGTCGAGGCGGTCCCGGATCGGGTCGAAGTCGGGCAGGATCAGGTCGACGCCCGGGTGGTGGTCCTCGGGGAACAGCACGCCGCAGTCGACGATCAGCAGCCGGCCGTCGTACTCGAAGACGGTCATGTTGCGACCGACCTCGCCCAGCCCACCAAGCGGGATGACCCGGAGGCCTCCGGCCGGGAGGGGGGCGGGCGCGCTCAGGTCGGGGTGGGGATGGCTCAAGGGATTCCTCGGGTTCGGTTGTCGGGAGGTCAGATGAGGCCGGCCGCGGCCAGCCCGGTGCGGAGCGCCGCGACCTCGTCCTCGTCGAGTGCGACGAGCGGGCCGCGGACGCGGCGGTTGTCGAGCACGCCGAGCAGCTCGAGGGCTGCCTTGGCGGTGGTGGCTCCGTAGTTGGGGACGCCCATCACGGCGTCGAACGCCGGCAGCAGCGACGTGTGGATCCGCAGGGCCTCGGCGAGGTCGCCGTCGACCCAGGCGCCGATCATGGCGGCCAGCTGGTCGCCGGCGGCGTGCGCGACGACCGACACCAGCCCGACGCCGCCGTAGGCGAGGTAGCCGAGGGTGTTGACGTCGTCGCCGGAGTAGACCGCGTAGCCCAGGTCGACCAGCTGGGCCGTGCGGGCCAGCAGACCGGAGGCCTCCTTGACCGACGTGACGTGGTCGTAGCGCCGCATCGCCTCGTAGGTCTCGAGCTCGATGAGGCTCGCGGTGCGCCCGGGGACGTCGTAGAGCATCACCGGCAGGTCGGTGGCCTCGGCCACGGAGCTGAAGTGGTGCTGGAGTCCCACCTGACCGGGCTTGTTGTAGTAGGGCGAGACGACCAGCACGCCGTCGACACCGACCTTCTCGGCCTGGCGGGCCAGCTCGACCGAGTGCGCGGTGGCGTTGGTGCCGACGCCGGCGATGACGGTGGCACGGTGGCCGACCGCGTCCTGGACGGCGCGGAGGATCTCGCCGTCCTCGGCGACGGAGGTCGTCGGGCTCTCGCCGGTGGTGCCGCTGACGACGACGCCGTCGCTGCCGTGGTCCACCAGGTGCACCGCGATCCGGGCCGTGCCCTCGAGGTCGACGCTGCCGTCCTCGTGGAACGCGGTGGCCATCGCGGTGAGCAGGCGGCCGAACGGGAGGTCGGAGCTCGTGGGCGTGCTCGCTTCGCTCGTCTCGCTCATGGGCGAAGGTTATCGCCCCCACCGCCCCCGGGTGACGGCGGCGAGCCACGCACGGTGTCGGCGGCCCGGCCCATACTGGGCGCCATGGCCTACGACGAGGTGCTGGCGCGACGGATCTCCGACCTGCTCGAGGGCGAGCCGGGGGTCACGTCGAAGAAGATGTTCGGTGGGCTGGGCTACCTGGTCGGGGGCCACATGGCGGTCGCCGCGGCGAGCAGCGGCGCCCTGATGGTGCGCGCCGACCCGGCGGACTGCGAGGCGTGGGCCGACGGCGAGGCCATCAAACCGATGGAGATGCGCGGGCGTCCGATGGCAGGGTGGCTGCTGGTGGACATCGCGGCCGTGGCCGACGACGACGAGCTCGGGCAGTGGGTCCACCGCGGGGTGCGGTTCGTCCGCACCCTGCCTCCCAAGCCGCCGTCGCCCTGATCAGGAGAACCGTGCCCGATCTCGACCTCCCCGCCTGGCTCACCTCCCGTCAGCGGGAGACGATCGTGTCGCTGGCCGAGCGCAACGACGCCGAGCACCGCGACGACCTGCTCGGACTCGTGCTCAGCGGCTCGGCCGCCCGCGGGCTCGCCACCGAGCGCTCCGACCTCGACGTGGTGGTCGTGCTCGCCGACGAGGCCGCCTCGGGGCGCTCGACCGACAAGTCACCCGAGGTCGACGAGATCGTCGACTCCTGGTCCGAGCTCACGACCGTCCCGCCCTTCGGCACCGAGCACTGGTGGTCCCGCTGGTCCTACGCGTGGGCGCCGGTGCTGCTCGACCGCACGGGCGGCGAGCTGGCGGCCGCCGTGCGCCGCCAGGCGACGGTGCCGCCCGAGGAGGCCGACACGGTGCTGGTCGAGCACGACCGGCTCGACGGCTGGGTGAACTTCGCCTACCGCGCGCTCAAGAGCGACCGCGACGGACGAGCCCTCGAGGCGCGGCTCGACGCCGCCGAGTCGGTGCCGTGGCTGCTCGACGTGGTCTTCACGATGGCCGGGCGGGTGCGGCCCTACAACAAATACCTGGCCTGGGAGCTGCGCACCCACCCACTCGACGGCTGGCCAGCCGACGAGCTGCTCGCGCTGGTGCAGCGCACCCTGGTCGGCGACGCGTCCGCCGTGCGCGAGACCTTCGCGCGCGTCCGCGCCGCGTGCACGGCGTACGACGCGGTGCGCGGGCACACGCGCGCCACCGACACGGTCGCCGGCTGGGGTGCCGAGCTGGCGATCTTCGACCGCCCCGGGAGCTAGCGCACCCGGAACACGGGGCGCACCGAACGAGTCGTCCCCGGACAGCACCACCGGTTCAGCGGTTGGCGAGGGACTCGACGATCACCGGGAGCACGTGGTGCTCGAGCATCGGTGCGAGGTCGTCAGGGTGGTCGCGCAGCGGGGTCCAGCGGACCTCGGCGATCTCGGCGGACGCGACGGGCTCGTCGTGCGACTCCACCCAGAACACCGTCGAGTGGAGCGTGTGGCCCGGCTCGTTGGCTGCCGCGGAGTGGAACTCGCCGAGCAGCGTGGCCGCCGCGATCCGCAGGCCGACCTCCTCGTACGTCTCCCGCAGCGCCGCGTCGCGTGCGCTCTCCCCCGGCTCGAGCTTGCCGCCGACGAGCATGAAGCGCTCGGTGCCGCGCTTGCGGACCGTCAGCACGTGCCCGTCACGGACCAGGGCGACCGCCGCGACCACGATGTGCCTGTCGTCGGGGGTCTGCATGGTCCGAGCATCTCAGGGAGCGCCAGACAGCACGCAGCCACCCTGACCGGGGCTTACCCGGCGGGTGGCTGCGCGATGCTGCTCGCTGACCCGTCAGCCGCCTCTCGGCGAACGGCCGCTCGTGGCGGCGAGTGGTGAGGCCCGGGGGCATGATGCGGAATCAGCTGACCGTCACAACGGCGGCGGGGTCGGGTTCATTCCCGCGCCGAACCCCTCAGCCCAGCGCCCGGCGTACGGCCTCGAGCGCGTCGGCGTCGGTGACGCCGAGGGACCGCACCGTGGCGGCGTACGACGCGGCAGCCTCGCGCAGCGACCGGGAGACGCCGTGGCCGGAGACGAAGGTGCCCGCCCGGCCGCGCGTCTCGACGACCCCGAGCACCTCGAGCTCCTTGTAGGCGCGAGCGACGGTGTTGGCGGCGAGGCCGAGAGCGTCGGCGAGCGTGCGTACGGGCGGCAGCCGGTACCCGGGCTCGAGGTATCCCGCCTCGATCTGCTCGCGGAGCCCGTCGCGGACCTGCACGAACGGGGGTACGTCCGAGCTGCGGTCGAGGGTGAGCCTCACGCCGCGGGATCCATCCGCTCGAGCCAGACGCGTTCGTACCCGTCGAAGCTCTCGCGCGCGGTCTCGACCCACTCCCCCGCGGGGAACTGGGGGTAGTGCACGTCGCCCTCCGGCTCGAGGTCGACCTCGGTCAGCACCTGGTGGGTGGCGTACGGCAGCAGCGCGGCGTAGACCTCGCCACCGCCCGCCACCATCAGGTCACCGGGCTGGCGCGCCGCGAGCTCGAGCGCGTCCTCGACGGTGTGCGCGACCAGCACGCCCTCGTGGGTCCAGCCGACGTGGCGGGTGAGGACGATGGTCGTACGCCCGGGCAGCGGGCGGCCGATCGACTCGAAGGTGGTGCGCCCCATCAGCAGCGTGTGGCCCCAGGTGAGCTCCTTGAACTGCGCCTGCTCACCGGGGAGCCGCCAGGGGATGTCGGGGCCGTTGCCGATGACGCGGTTGCGGGCGTGGGCGGCGACGAGCACCACGCGCTGGTCGGGACGGGTCACGGGACCGACCCTACTGAGGTCAGGACCTTCCGCCCCTGTTGCCCGCGCCCCGGCCGTGTCACGGTGGAAGGCAGACATCCGACACCTGGAGGCTCCCATGAGCACCACCGACAGCACGACCTGCCCTGACTGCCACGCCCTCGTGGCGGACCTCGTCGCCCACGAGAGGTGGCACACCCGGATCGTGGCCGACGTCGCGAAGGCCGTCAGCCAGGCCCTCGAGCGTCGCTAGACCACGGCTCAGACAGCGATGGGCGCCTTGATGCCCGGGTGGGGGTCGTAGCCCTCGACGGCGATGTGCTCGAGGTCGAAGCCGTCGATCTCGGTGACGGCGGGGTCGAGCACCAGGCGCGGCAGCGGCCGCGGGTCGCGGGTGAGCTGGAGCCGGGCCTGGTCGACGTGGTTGAGGTAGAGGTGCGCGTCACCCATCGTGTGCACGAAGTCTCCCACCTCGAGCCCGGTCACCTGGGCGACCATGTGCGTCAGCAGCGCGTAGGACGCGATGTTGAACGGCACGCCGAGGAAGGTGTCGGCCGAGCGTTGGTAGAGCTGGCAGGAGAGCCGGCCCGGACCGGTCCCCGAAGGGGCGACGTAGAACTGGAAGAGCGTGTGGCACGGCGGCAGGGCCATGTCGTCGACGTCGGCGACGTTCCATGCCGAGACGATGTGGCGCCGCGAGTCGGGGTTGGTGCGGATGCCCTCGACGAGCCGGGCGACCTGGTCGACGTGGCGGCCGTCCGGCGTCGGCCACGAGCGCCACTGGTGGCCGTAGACCGGACCGAGGTCGCCGTCGTCGTCGGCCCACTCGTCCCAGATCGTGATGCCGCGGTCCTGGAGCCACTTGACGTTGGTGTCGCCGCGCAGGAACCACAACAGCTCGCCGAACACCGAGCGCGTGTGGACCTTCTTGGTCGTCACGAGGGGGAAGCCCTCGGACAGGTCGAAGCGCATCTGGTGGCCGAAGACGCTCAGCGTCCCGGTCCCGGTGCGGTCGGTCTTCTCCACGCCCTCGTCGAGGATCCGCTGGAGCAGGTCGAGGTAGGCGCGCACGGGACGACTCTACGACCTCGGGACCCGCGCCTCGGCGACGACGCACTCGACGTCGAAGGCGAAGTCGTCCCCGGTCCGGAGGCCGTCGTACGCCGTCCGCAGGCGGGCCTGCACGTCCGCGGACTGGGCACGCCACAGGACGCCGAAGTTGCCGACCGAGGTGAGTCCGGCCCACAGGTCGGCGGGCGCGACCCGCCACGTCCACGACGTGGTGCCCGCGTGCGTCACGGCCAGGCCGGCCTCGCCCAGGATCCCGGCGAGCCCATGCGGCGAGCGCTCGAAGTCGCGATCGGCCGGCAGCCGCGACGGCGACGGGCGAACGGCGCCCGCCGTGTCGAGGAGGGAGCTCCACATCTCGGCCTGCGGTGGCGGGGTGCTGCCCCAGATCGAGGCGCGCACGACGCCGCCCGGCGCGCCGACGCGGGCGAGCTCCCGCGCCGCGGCCCTCGGGTCGTCGACGTGGTTGAGCACGAAGTTGGCGGTCACCACGTCGAAGCCGTCGTCGGCGTGCGGCAGGTCGGGGAGGCCGCCCACGACGACGTCGTCATCGAGCGCGTCACCGGCCAGGTCCGCCATCTCGGGATCCGGCTCGACGCCCAGCGCCTCGTGTCCGGCCCGCCGGGCCGCCTGCACGAGCGCACCCGTGCCGCACCCCACGTCGAGCAGCCGGCTGCCGCTCGGCAGGCCATCGACCAAGGTCGGGATCGCGCCTGCGCACAACCCGGCGAAGCTCCGCGCGTACGCCCGCGCCACACCCGTCCACAACGCCTCCGCCACGAGGCGCGACCCTACGGGCTCGGGTGCGGCGAGCCTCCAAACCACCCCGCGTTCCTCGCTGGTCGAGGAGCCCGCGAGGGACGAGCGGCGTATCGAGACCCACCACGAACCCGTCCACAGCCGTCGCTCAGGCCGATGGGCGTTGTCGGTGGGCTCCCCTAGGATCGAACACATGATCGACGGACGGGCAGCCGGGGCACGAGGGGTCGCAGACGACCTCTCGGCCTCCGATGTGCTGTCCGCGATCCGTGAGCGCAAGGCCGCCGAGGACCGGGCCGCGGCCGACCAGCTGGTCCTCGCCGCCCGCTGGGCCGACCTGCACCCGCCCGAGTCGATCCACACGGCAGCGTCGTTCACGGTGCCCGGGTCGCAGCACGAGGAGCCCATCGCCGGTGAGGGTGCCCCGTTGGTGGCGGAGTTCTGTTGCGCCGAGCTCGGCACCGTCCTCGGGATCACGTCGACGGCGGCGAAGAAGCTCATCGGCCACGCCCTCGAGCTGCGCCACCGCCTGCCGCGGCTGTGGGAGCAGGTCCACGCAGGTGCGGTGCCGGCCTGGCGGGCCCGGGCGGTCGCGGACACCACCATCCACTCCTCACCCGCGCTCACCGCCGAGGCGGCGGGGTTCGTCGACGCCCAGGTCGCCGCCGTCGCCGGACGGATCGGTGTCGCGCAGCTCGACCGGGTCGTGGCGGAGGCGATCAAGCGCTACGACCTCGCCGTCGCCGACCCGACGCAGGACCCGGAGGACGGCTACCTCGCGGTCGACCCGCGCCACGTCACCGTGAACACCGAGGACGTGCACTACGCCGGCACGATGCGGATCGAGGCCGAGGTCGACCTCGCCGATGCCCTTGACCTCGACCGCGCCGTCGCCCACCGTGCCGCCACCCGTGCCGCCCTCGGCTCTACCGAGTCCCTGGACGTCCGGCGGGCCAAGGCCCTCGGCGACCTCGCCCGGACACAGACCGCGCTCGACCTCGCCGCGCCCGGCACCGACATCGAGGACCTCCCCGCCGCACGCGAGGTCGTCATCCACGCCCACTTCGACGCGTCCCTGTCCGGCGACACCACGGTCTTCGGGCTCACCGGGCGCATGGAGAGCGGCCAGCGGCTCGTGCTGCTCGACCAGGTCCGTGCATGGTGCGCCGACAGCCGCACGAAGGTGACCGTCGAGCCCGCCATCGACCTCAACGCCCAGCTGACCGCGCAGGGCTACGAGGTACCAGACCGGATCCGCGAGCAGGTCCGGCTCCGCGATCGCACCTGCGTGTTCCCACACTGCAGCCGCCCCGCCCGTGGCTGCGATGTCGACCATGTCATCCCGTACGACCACGACGCCGAGACCGAAGGCAGACCCCAACCCGGCCCCACCAGCACCGACAACCTCGCCTGCCTGTGCCGGTTCCACCACCGACTCAAGACCCACTCAGCCTGGCGGTACGAGACGACCTCGCCCGGGGTGTTCGTGTGGACCTCACCCCACGGCCGTCACCACCGGCGCGACCACACCGGCACCACCGATCTCGACCCACCCGATCCGCCGGGCATCCCGCGACCGCGCCGACGATGACCCCGCTCCGCACCCCGCCACCCACTGGGCAGCGGGGCCGTTGGCGCGCTCGATGGCACTCATCGCGGCAGATCCGGTCGTTGGGTTCGATCGTTCGGCTTGGACGGCGCCCTCGCCCAGCGCATGCTGCAGCCGGTAGTTTCATGGCGTTAGGGCTTGGCGTACCTCGGCAGTCTCGACGTGGCTGGCGAGCAGTCCCAACCGTTTCAACCGATCGCCGATGCGCCGCATGACGCGGTCACCCCTGCCACTGGGCTCAGTGTGTACGTCTTGGCGCTACGCCAATATGCGGTGGGCATTCGCGCTTCGGGCACCGGGGTTGGTGGTGGAGACGGAACTTCAATCGTCTGAAGCACGCTGGCTGGCGTTTCATGCTTGCGAACCTAGGGGGCATGCTGAGCAGCGATAGTCGCAGAAATCATGAGCTAATCGACCGCACGATTGAGCGTCATGCCCGGGCAGGCAGGCGCCAAGGTACATGCAGTAAACGGGCGCGCGAGGATGCGGGCTGTCCGTGACGGCGACCAGACTCCATCGGGCCGCCGTCACGAGCCTAGGCGTGGAGCAGCGAACTCACTGACTTAATAGTCCTCAGTGGCGATCTCGAACTTCGAATCCTCGACAGGTTCGAAGTGAACCCAGTCCCAAAGCAGCCAAGGCTGACGATCGTGCAGCGCTTCTAGCCACACGCCGGTCGCAGTGTCCACGGTGATCTGGAATGCGTCACCCTGTTGTCCGCGCTGTTCAAATGACAGCGCGTCTCGCCCATGCGCGACTGTTCTGGCAACGCTGGACAGGATGCCGCGGTCTTCCTCTAGTCGTTCTTGCCAGAACTCGCTCGGATACCGCACCAGAATCCGAGGTGCGGTGTATGGATTGGTCCCATCGGGACGTCGCTCCTTGATCACCGCTGCGCCCGTCTCCCGATCGCGATGCCAGACGTGCGACGTCCCGATGATCGTCTCCGGTTCTCCCGGGGGTTCCTCCACGCGCAAGAGGTCACCTCGAACGTGTACTGCCTGGGTCACCACAGTTCCTGGTCGGTACTCGCGACAAATCCCTCGAAGCGAGACAGCCTCGGGTGCCCGAGTTAGAGCAGAGAGGAGTTCCAGATGCGTCACAGCCACCGCGGTGCGCCACCTCCGTCAGGGTTCTTCCACTTGGGGCCCGACGCATCTACACGGCGAGCTGGGTAGGTGCTGCCAGCCGGGTTGATGTCGAACCAAACCTTGTTGTAGTACTTATCGCCCCAGTTGCCGTAGTAGTCCCGATCTTCACGGTACATGTCGTAGTCGTTCACGCCGTTGAAGTCCGGATTGGGACACTTGTTCCAGGTCATGACGTCGTTGTCGGCGAAGGTGTCCGAGCGGCGAAGCTTGCACACGACATTCCTGTAGTAGGTGTCCTGACCAGAGGACCGCGTCAGATGCAGGCTGAGAGCCTTATCGCCGAAGTCTGCGGGGTTGGTGTTGACGTAGTGCCAGAACTGCACCGTGGTCGTCGAGATGAGGACGCTCGCCCCATTCGACTTCACGTGCCAGTACTGGGCGTAGGTCGTTTGATACTGCGGGTCACCAACGTCCTTCAGTAGCGCCCTAGACTTTGAGCGGATGACCGGGGTCCTAGGGCTTTTCTTGGGCGAGGTCTCGGCTCTGTCCAGAGCGCCCTCAATCTGGTCAATCTCAGCATCCGACAGATCGCCAGAGGCGTCGCTTACGAAGTCCTCAGCTGTAGAGGCATCGCCATCTCGCACGGCATGCGTCACCGCGTTCGACGCCAAGGCAACGAAGTCCTGATCGCTGAGTGCCGCAGGGTCGATGGGAATGCTGCTTACCGACACCGCGGTAAGGCACGTCTCGTCCAGCGAGCCCCCGAAGGCTTCGCATGATCCGGAAACGGACGACTGGTACGAAACGGCGTTCGCGGAACCTCCTGGAACTGCCAGCGTGACTGCGATCACGACGACTGCCGATGAACGCATCATGGCTTGCGCAAGTGCCCCATTGTTGAACCTTTCATCTGTTTGATATGCAGGAAGCCGGATGCTTGCACGGTGCTGGTTCGGGGAGCCCGATCGACACGCTCGGCGTACGACAAGAAATGGTGCTGGAGCACAGTGGCCGTTGCTTGCCAACGAGGGCACGTATGGAGGGCATCCGTTCTGCGGTTTTGGCTCGAGCATCGAGCATGCCAATGGCTTCCCCAGCGTGCGCGTCAGTTCCTGACATCGGCAGAGCCGCGCACCATCTGCGGCTAGATCCGCGCGCCCCCACCTGGTCTACTCACCCTGACCGGTGCTCGCACCACCTGCGCGGATGACCCTTCGTGGCCCTGAGGATCACCGCAACCGGATGGTGCCCGCACCGACCACGACCGTCACCGGCTCGTCGCACGACGACACCGTGCGACAGACCAGTACGGCACGGCGGCCGGACTCCGACTGCCGGACCGCGTCCTGGGCGCCGTCGCGACGCGAGGAGTCGATGAGGTGGGCCCAGCCGCCGTCGGCGAGCGGCACGCTCTGCACCAGCACGTCGTACCTCCCCAGCCCCGACACAGGCGGCGGGCTCGGCGTGGTGTCGAGGCCGGCGGGCGCCTCGTCGGTGGGCTCGACGTCGCCCCCGGCACCCACCCGCACGACCTCACCGGAGCGCAGCCGGACCACGGCGCCGGAGCCGTCGACGACGAAGGCGTCCACGCGAGGCAGCTCGACGACCACGTCCTCGAGGTGCAGCTCACCCTCGGCGTACCAGGCCACCGGCAGCGGGTTCGCCTCCTCTCGCACGTCGGGCGGCGACGGCTGTGCCGCCCACCAGGCCCAGCCGGCCGCCAGCACCGAGACGACCAGCGCGCCGACGATGCCGCGCCTCACTCCCCGGCGCCGCCGGGCCGCGCGCAGCCCCTCGGCCCGGGCGAGCCACGCCTCCGGCACGTCGCGCGGGTCGCGGGGGCGTACGGCGTGCGGCACGGGGTCCCCCGGTCGCGCAGGCAGCCCGGCCCGCTCACGCACCTCGGCCCAGATCACGACGTCGACCTGCTCCTCACGGACGCGCCGGTCCCAGCCGCGACGGCCGGCCAGCAGCACCTCGGCCACGGCGAGGCGCGCCTCGTCGGGAGAGACACCCTCGTCCTCGAGCCCGCCCACCAGGTCGGGCCAGCGCGCGTCGACGTAGCGCGCGAAGTCGGACTGCTCCGCCACCTGCACCGCCTCCCTCGACCCGTCCTTCGGAGCAGCCGCGGGTGCCGGATGACCTCAGGCGCTGAGCGACATCGGGCCGTAGACCTGGCGGTCGTGGTCGAACAGCGTCACGGCGGCGACGCCGTGCTCGGCGAGCTCTGCCCAGATCTCGCCCACCCACGACTCCGCGTCGCCCTGCGTGGCGAAGCGCTGGTCGGAGTGACCGGCGACCTCGACCGGCTCGCCGGCGGCGTCCTCGAGGCGCCACCACCACGGCCGCTCGGAGACCGACGGCTGGCGGAAGGTCGGGGGCTGCCCGGGGAGCACGTCAGGACTCCTTCACCGAGGGGTCGACGAAGGGCGGCTTGACCAGCTGGAAGATCTCGCGGCGCCCGCGCACGTCGACACCGACCTGCGCGTCCTCGGCGACCATCGTCGGGACCAGAGCGAGCCCGATGCCCTTCTTGAGCGTCGGCGAGAAGGTGCCGGAGGTGATGTCGGCCAGGGGTACGTCGTGGGTGAGCGTGACGCTCATGCCGGGGCGCGGGATGCCGCGCCCCACGGCGACCAGCCCGCGCAGCCGCCGCCGGGGACCCTCCTCCTTGATGCGCAGCACCGCCTCGCGACCCCAGAACGCGTCCTTCTTCCAGCCGACCGCCCACGACAGGCCGGCCTCGACCGGGTTGGTGTCGAGGGTGATGTCCTGTCCGTGGAGCGGGTAGCCCATCTCGGTGCGCAGCGTGTCGCGCGCGCCGAGGCCGCACGCAGTGATGCCCCACTCCTCGCCCGCCGCCATCAGCCGGTCCCACAGCTCGCCGGCGGCGTGGTTGGCCACGACGAGCTCGTAGCCGCGCTCGCCGGTGTAGCCCGTACGGCACACCACGACGCCGACGGTGTCCTCGCCGACCTCCAGGTCGGCCTCGACGAACGACATGTACTCGTGGCCGGTCGGCAGGCCCACCTTGTCGAGCACCTCGTCGGAGCGGGTGCCCTGCACCGCGAGCACGGCGTAGTCGTCGTGGTGGTCGACCACCTTCACGCCGTCCGGGGCGGCGGCCTGCAGGCGGCGTACGACCTCCGCGGTGTTGGCGGCGTTGGGGATCAGCAGCACGTGCTCGTCGTCGTGCCAGTAGGCGATGAGGTCGTCGACGATGCCGCCCGACTCGTCGAGGCACAGGGTGTACTGGGCCTTGCCCGGACCGATCTTGGCGAGGTCGTTGGACAGGGTCGAGTTGACGAGGTCGACGGCCCCCGGCCCCGACACCAGCGCCTTGCCCAGGTGGCTGACGTCGAAGATCCCGACGGACTCCCGCACGGCCGTGTGCTCCTTGACGACACCGGTCGCATACTCCAGCGGCATCGACCATCCGCCGAACTCGGCGTACTTCGCACCGAGGGCCTCGTGACGGTCGTGGAGGGGCGACTGCTTCAGAGATCCGGCCATGTGGCGCAACCTACCGCAGCATGCCTCGCGTCCTGACTCCCCTCGGGACTCCCCTAGCATGCCCGGGTGACCACCTACTCCGTGCGCAGCGCCAGCCCCGCCAAGACCCGAGCCGACGCGGTCGTCGTGGGAGTGGTCGCCGGCCCGAAGGGGCCGCGCCTGTGCGACGCGGCCGAGGACGTCAGCGCCGCCTACGGCCGCCGGCTGCGTCCGTTCCTGTCCACCCTGGGCGTCACCGGCAAGGCCGGCGAGGCGGTCAGGACGCCCACTCGCGACGAGGTCAACGCGCCCCTGCTGGTCTTCGTCGGCCTCGGCGAGGACCCGACCGACGCGATCGCCGTACGCCGCGCCGCGGGCGTCGCGGCCCGCAGCGTCCCCAACGCCGCGTCGGTCGCGCTCGCCCTGCCGGGTGAGACCCCGGAGCTGGTCGCCGCGGTCGTCGAGGGCCACCGCCTCGGCGGCTACACCTTCACGGCGTACAAGTCGACGAAGCCCGAGACCATCGAGCCGACCGACGTGGTCGTGCTCAGCTCGATCGCCCGCAAGGCCGAGGCCGTCGCCGCCCTCGAGGAGGCAGAGGTCCTCGCCGACGCCGTGGCGCTCACCCGCGACTGGGTCAACACCCCTCCCCGCGACTGCACTCCCCCGCTGCTGGCCGACCTGGTGACCGCCGCGCACAAGGAGGTCACCAAGGGCCGCGGCGCCCCCAAGGTGAAGCTCGAGGTCTTCGACCACGAGCAGCTCGCCGAGATGGGCTGTGGCGGCATCCTCAGCGTCGGCGACTCGTCGGCCGCGCCCTCGCGGCTGGTCAAGCTGACCTGGGCCCCCGAGGACGCCGTCAGCCACCTCGCGCTGGTCGGCAAGGGCGTCACCTTCGACTCCGGCGGGCTCACCATCAAGCCGTCCTCCAGCATGACCAACATGAAGGGCGACATGGCCGGCGCCGCCAGCGTCGTCGCCGCGACCCTCGCGATCGCGCGGCTCGGCCTGCCGGTCCGGGTCACCGCCTTCGCACCGATGGCCGAGAACATGGTCTCGGCCACCTCGACCCGCCCCGGCGACGTGATCACGATGCACGACGGCACCACCGTCGAGATCGCCAACACCGACGCGGAGGGCCGGATGCTGCTCGGCGACGCGCTCTCGCTGGCCGTGGTCGAGGAGCCCGACGTCGTCGTCGACATCGCCACCCTCACCGGCCACATGCAGCTCGCCCTCGGCGACAAGGTCGGCGCCGTGATGGGCACCGACGACCAGGTGCCCGCGGTCCTCGCGGCCGGCGCGGCTGCCGGCGAGCAGCACTGGCGGATGCCGATCCCCGAGGAGATGAAGGAGCGCATCACCAGCTCCAAGGTCGCCGACCTGCTCCAGCACGACTGGGTCCGCTGGGGCGGCGGCCTCTACGCCGCGGCGTTCCTGCGCGAGTTCACCGGCGGCCTGCCGTGGGCGCACCTCGACATCGCCGGCAAGGAGATGAACCTCGGCAGCCCGTACGGCCACGTCCCGTCGGGCGCCACCGGGTTCGGCGTCACCACACTGGTGGCGTACGCCCGGTCGCTGGCCGCGAGCGCCTGACCGGGCTAGATCCCCTCGGCCTTCTTGCGCCGGTTGTAGTCGCGCATCCGCTGCGGCACGCCCACGACCGCGGCGTCGTAGGACGGCACGCGGTGACGGTTGGCGAAGTCGTGCGCCCACTTCACGCTCGGCACCCGGCGGCGCGTCCACTCCCCGTCGTGGGCGACGAGCAGGATCGTCACGTCGCTGACGGCGGTGCGTGGCTCGACGAACCCCTCGACCCCCTGTCGCGTCCTCACGAAGTTCTCCAGGTGGCGCACGTCCTCACCGTCTGAGGCGCGCACGCGCGTGGAGCCGGTGCGGGTGGCGTCCCGCGCCGGAGCACTGGTGCGCCCCTTGCGACGGAATCGGTCGAACATGCCCATGACGCACATTCTGCCCAGACGATCCCCATCGCGCCCGTCGTCGGAACAGTTCGGCCCGGGATCGGCCGGGATCGGCTCGGGATCGGCACACCCGACCCGGTGTGGACAGGCACACGTTTGGTGCAAAGATGGACGCGCCCGTGATCGTCGGGCGAGTCGAGCATCTGGAGGGAATCAGTGACGGACGGAGAGTTCGACGTCCTCGTACTCGGGGCTGGTTCGGGCGGGTACGCCTGCGCCCTGCGAGCGGCCCAGCTGGGGCTGAGCGTCGGCCTGGTCGAGAAGGGCAACCTCGGCGGCACCTGCCTCCACGTGGGCTGCATCCCGACCAAGGCACTGCTCCACGCCGCGGAGGTCGCCGACTCGGCCCGCGAGGCCGCGCAGTTCGGCGTGAGCGCCTCCCTCGACGGCATCGACATGGCCGGCGTCAACGCCTACAAGGACAAGGTCGTCGACCGGCTCTTCAAGGGCCTCACCGGGCTGATCAGGTCCCGCGGCATCACCGTCATCGAGGGCGCCGGCGTCCTCACCGGCCCGCACGAGGTCACGGTCGACGGCACGGCGTACACCGGCAAGGCCGTGGTGCTCGCCTCTGGCTCCTACAGCAGGTCGCTGCCCGGCCTCGAGGTCGACGGCGAGAAGGTCATCACCTCCGAGCACGCGCTCCGCCTCGACCGCGTGCCGGCGTCGGCCATCGTGCTCGGCGGCGGCGTCATCGGCTGTGAGTTCGCCAGCGTGTGGAAGTCGTTCGGCGCCGACGTGACGATCATCGAGGCCCTCCCGCGCCTCGTCGCCGCCGAGGACGAGGCGTCGTCGAAGGCCCTCGAGCGCGCGTTCCGCAAGCGGAAGATCTCCTTCCTCACCGGCACGCCCTTCCAGAGCGTGAAGACCACCGACACCGGCGTCGCGGTGACCGTCGAGGGTGGCGACGTGGTCGAGGCCGAGGTGCTCCTCGTCGCCGTCGGCCGCGGACCGTCCACCGACGGTCTCGGCTATGCCGAGCAGGGCGTCGAGATGGACCGCGGCTTCGTCCTCACCGACGACCGCTGCCGCACCAACGTCGAGGGCGTGTACGCCGTGGGCGACATCGTGCCCGGGCTCCAGCTCGCCCACCGCGGCTTCCAGCAGGGCATCTTCGTGGCCGAGGAGATCGCCGGCCTCGACCCGCGGCCGATCGACGAGTCGGGCATCCCGCGGGTGACCTACTCCCACCCCGAGATCGCGTCCGTCGGCCTCGACGAGGCGGCCGCGCGTGAGCTGCACGGCGACGCGGTCACCACCATCACCTACGACCTCGGCGGCAACGGCAAGAGCCAGATCCTCCAGACCCAGGGCTTCGTCAAGCTCGTCGGCCTCGTCGACGGGCCGGTCCTCGGCGTCCACATGGTGGGCGATCGGGTCGGCGAGCTCATCGGCGAGGCGCAGCTGATCTACAACTGGGAGGCACACGCCGACGACGTCGCGCCGCTCGTGCACGCCCACCCCACCCAGAACGAAGCGCTCGGCGAGGCCCACCTGGCACTCGCCGGCAAGCCTCTCCACGCACACTCCTGACACCCAACCAACGCGAGCGAAGGAACCACATTGGCCTCCGAAGTCACCCTCCCCGCACTCGGCGAGTCCGTCACCGAGGGCACCGTCACCCGCTGGCTGAAGCAGGTCGGTGACACGGTTGCCGTCGACGAGCCGCTGCTGGAGGTCTCCACCGACAAGGTCGACACCGAGATCCCGTCCCCGGTCGCGGGGACGCTGCTCGAGATCAAGGCAAACGAGGACGACACCGTCGAGGTGGGCGCGGTCCTGGCCGTGGTCGGCGAGGAGGGTGAGTCCTCCGGTGACGCCTCCGGCTCCGCCGAGCCCGAGGCCCAGCCGGCCGACGAGGAGGAGTCGGAGAAGAAGGCCGAGCAGGAGGAGCAGGTCGCCGAGGAGACCGGCGAGGTCCCGGCCGGCGACGAGACCCCCGAGTCCGAGAAGGACGACGCCCCGGCGCAGTCCGAGCCCGCCGCCGAGGAGGCCTCGTCCGGCCAGTCCGGCTCGGGCGGCTCGGGCGGATCGGGCGGCGGTTCCGGTACGCCGGTGACGCTGCCCGCGCTGGGCGAGTCCGTCACCGAGGGCACCGTCACCCGCTGGCTCAAGCAGGTCGGCGACGAGGTCGCGGTCGACGAGCCGCTGCTGGAGGTCTCCACCGACAAGGTCGACACCGAGATCCCCTCCCCCGTCGCCGGCACCCTGCTGGAGATCAAGGCCGAGGAGGACGAGACCGTCGAGGTCGGCGCCGAGCTGGCCATCATCGGGTCCGGCGACGCCGCCCCCGCACAGGCCGAGGAGAAGTCCGAGCCCGAGCCCGAGCCCGAGCCCGAGCCCGAGCCCGAGCCCGAGCCCGAGCCCGAGCCCGAGCCTGAGCCTGAGCCTGAGCCTGAGCCTGAGCCTGAGCCCGAGCCTGAGCCGGAGGCCAAGGAGGCCCCGAAGGGGGAGGAGCCGAAGCAGGAGGCCCCGGCCCCGTCGCCGCAGGCGCCCGCTGCCGACGGCGGCTCCGAGGGTGGCCGCGACCAGACGGCGTACGTCACGCCGCTGGTGCGCAAGATGGCCGACCAGCACGGGGTGGACCTCGGCTCGCTGCAGGGCACCGGCGTGGGTGGCCGCATCCGCAAGCAGGACGTCCTCGACGCGGCCGCGGCCGCCAAGGAGGCAGCGTCCGCGCCCGCCGCCGCACCGGCAGCTGCACCCGCCGCTGCCGGGGCTCCCCCGGCCGCTGCTGCTCCGTCGTCGGCCTCGCCGTCGCCGCTGCGCGGCACCACCGAGCCGCTCTCGCGCCTGCGCAAGGTCATCGCCTCGCGCATGGTCGAGTCGCTGCAGGAGGCCGCCCAGCTGACGCAGGTCATGGAGGTCGACGTCACCGCGATCGCCCGCCTGCGCGAGGCGTCGAAGGCCGACTTCCAGGCACGAGAGGGCGTGAAGCTCACCTACCTGCCCTTCTTCGCCAAGGCCGCCATCGACTCGCTCAAGCTGCACCCCAAGCTCAACGCCGCGATCGACACCGACAAGGGCGAGGTGACCTACTTCGACCGCGAGAACATCGCGTTCGCCGTGGACACCGAGAAGGGCCTGCTGACCCCGGTCGTCAAGGAGGCCGGTGACCTCTCGATCGCCGGCCTGGCCAAGAAGATCGCGGACGTGGCCGAGCGCACCCGCACCAACAAGATCACCCCCGACGAGCTGTCCGGTGGCACCTTCACGATCACCAACCTGGGCAGCTTCGGGGCGCTGTTCGACACGCCGATCATCAACAAGCCGCAGGTCGCGATCCTCGGTCCCGGTGCGGTCGTCAAGCGGCCCGTCGTGATCGACGACCCCAACCTGGGCGAGACGATCGCGGTGCGCCACATGGTCCACCTGTCGCTGACCTACGACCACCGCCTGGTCGACGGCGCCGACGCCGGTCGTTTCCTCCAGGAGGTCAAGAAGCGCCTCGAGGCCGGCCAGTTCGAGGTCTGAGGTCAGTCGCCCGGAGCGAAGCGTCGGGCGACGTGGGCCGAAGAGGTTGAGGGACCGGCACCCCGGCGAGCCTGCGAGCCGGGTGCACCGGTCGTCTCGAAACCTGCTGAGCGCACCCGCCGCGCACACCGGAGCCCGGCTCCCACGACGCCCCGTCCGCCACGTGCGGGCGGGGCGTCGGCGTACGTCCAGGCCAGCCGTGTCCACAGGCTTCCCGCCCCCCTCACCCGGTAGTCCGCTGCGAACAGCCGCTCGCACCCGCCTCGGGACCGGCCGTTCGCAGCGGACTATCGCGGAGCGGGGCGGGGCCTGTGGACGATAAATCGGGCGCGCGATGTCGGTCCCGCCACGTAACGTCCTGTGCTTGTGACCGTGACCGAGATCCAGACCCACACGGCACCGGCGACCACGTCCCCGACCGACGGCCTGCCGGCCGGCCGCGTGCCCGTCGACTGGCACCGCGTACGCCGTCCGCTGACCTACGTCTGCTTCTCGATGTCGCTGCTCGGTGCCGTCGCTGCCTCCCTCGGCTCGATGGTCGCCGGCCGGCTCGCCGAGGACCCGACGCAGGCGCTGCTGGTCCTGCTGGCGCTCTGCGTGGTGGGCGGCGCGGTCATCGACACCGTCGCCAAGACCGTGTGGGCCACGATCTGCGACCGCGCGGAGGGCCAGCTGCGCTCCGACCTGCTCGACGCCGCGATGGCACAGCCGCTCTCCGCGCTCTCCGAGCAGGCCGTCGGCGAGGTCCTCGACCGCATCGACGACGACACCTGGGAGGTCGGCCAGCTGATGCGGTGGGGCGTGTGGCAGGCCGCGCGCACCTTCCTCGCCTCGGGTCCGCTCTGGGTGGTCGCGTCGCTGACGTGGTGGCCGGCCGCGTTCCTCTTCCCGCTGACCGCCGTCGTCACGTTCCTCTCCATCCGCCGCCTCCTCCCACAGGTCGCGCAACGCAAGGTGGTGGAGGAGGCCGCCTGGACCGACCACGCCGCCTCCACCGAGGAGGGTGTCGCCGCGCGCGACGACCTGCGCACTTCGCTCGGCCAGGCCCACGTCCTGCGCCGCAACGCCCACCTCGCGTCCGTGGTGCACCGCACCCTCGACGCGGTCCTCGCCGTCGAGGTCCGCATCACCCGGCGCAGCGGCGGGCTCCTGCACGGTGCGCTCGCGGCCGTCGGCGTCGTCGGAGTCGCGCTGGTCCTGTCCGGCGACCTGACGACGGCCCGCCTGGTGACCCTCTTCCTGGTCACCACGATGTTCGTCGGCGGCGTCGACATGCTGGCCCGACACCTGCCCGACCTCCAGGAGGGGTTCGGCGCGGTGCTGCGGCTGCGAGGGATGCTCGCCTCGCCTGCCGAGCCCACCGGTGGCCTGCCGGTGCCCGGCGGCCCGCTCGACGTGGAGTTCCGCCACCTCGAGTTCAGCTACGGCACCGGCACCTTCGCCCTGCGCGACGTCGACCTGCTGCTCGCCGCAGGGCACACCTGCGCCCTCGTCGGCCGCACCGGCTCCGGCAAGTCCACACTGGCCTCGCTGCTCTCGCGGGCGGTCGAGCCGCCGAGCGGCACCGTGTTCCTCGGCGGCGTCGACGTGCGCGACCTCGACCTGCAGGCGCTGCGCTCCGCGGTCGGCGTGGTCACCCAGCGCACCGAGGTCCTCGCCGGCACCCTCGCCGACAACATCACCCTCTTCGACGACGTGCCGCGCAGCATCGTCGAGGCGGCCGTCGCCGAGCTGGGCCTGACCGACTGGGTGGCCGGCCTGCCCGAGGGCCTCGACACCGTCCTCGGGCCCGGCGGCACCAGCCTCTCGGCCGGTGAGGAGCAGCTCGTCGCCTTCGCCCGCCTGCTGGTGCGCGACGTGAGCGTGGTCGTCCTCGACGAGGCCACCGCCCGGATGGACCCGGTGACCGAGGCGCGCGTGGTGCGCGCCGCCGACCGGCTGATCTCCGGACGCACCGGCATCCTGGTCGCCCACCGCCTCTCGACGACCGAGCGCGCCGAGCAGGTCGCGGTGCTCGAGTCGGGACGCGTGGTCCAGCAGGGTCCACGCGGTCGCCTGGCGGTCGAGGACGGACCGTTCCGCGACCTGCTGGCCGCGGCCGCCCACGAGGCCGTCGTCGAGGAGCACCACCACGACGACTCCTCGATCGGGTCCGTGCGCCGCAGCACCACTCCCCCGGCGCCGCCCGAGCTGGCACCGACGCCGAGCCTGGCACGCCAGGTGCTCCACACCATCAGCATCCAGCCCCAGTGGGGCCTGTTCGGCGCGCTGCTCTTCCTGCTCGCCTCCCTGACCGGCGCCTTCGGTGCCGTGACCGGCTGGGTGTGGGGACTCGTCGTGACCGACCTCCAGGACGGCGGGCGACCGGGGCTCCTGCTGGTCGGACTGGTGGCGTCCCTGGTGGCGGGTCCGTACCTGCTGGCCCAGGCCTTCCGCGCCTACCCCCACTGGTGGGTCGAGGTCATGCTGCGGGTCCGCGCAGCGGTCCTGCACGGGCAGACCGCCCAGCGCCGCCTGGTCCGTACGCCTCCCGGCGAGGTCGTGGCCCGCGCGATGGACGCCGACCGGCTCGCCCGCTACACCGACCGCTGGGTCGACTTCGTCAACGGTCTCCTCGTCGCGCTGGTGACCGCGCTCATCGCCCAGACCTGGGTGGCCGGCGCGGTCCTGCTGACCGTCATGGTGGCCTCGGCGCTGGCGTCCACGCTGGGGCGCCGCGCGGCCGGACGCTCCGCGGCGGCCGCCTCGACGGCGCGTGCCACGTTCGGCCGGTCCCTCGTCTCTGCCCTGGAGTCCGTACGCACGGTCAAGCTCGCCGCGGCGACGCCGCACGTCCACCGCCACCTGCGCGACGTCGACGGCGGCCGTGTCGACGCCGCCGTGCGCGAGCACCGGGTGCAGGCCCTGCTCGACGGCGTACCGGTCGTGATGGTCCAGTGCGGCGTCGTCGCCGCCTGGGGCGGTCTCCTGACCGGCCGCTGGGAGCTCGCCACCGCGCTGCTCGTCGCCAACGCGGTGAGCGGCTTCGACTGGTTCGGCCGCGTCGCCGGGTCCGTGGTGACCGAGGCCCCCGGCACCCGCGCGTGGATGAACGCCACCAGCGAGCTGGCCGGCGGTGGCGACCTGATGGACCTGCCTCCCGGCGTGGACCTCGTGCACGGCACCGGCCCCGAGCCGCCCGCACCGCACCGCGACCCGCTGCGCACCCTCTCGGTGCGCGGGCTCGACGCCGTCCACGACGACGGCACCCTCGGCGTCCAGGGTGTCGACCTCGACGTGCGGGCCGGCGAGCTGGTCCTGCTCCTCGGCCAGGTCGGCTCCGGCAAGTCCAGCCTGCTCGGGGCACTGGCCGGCCTCGTGGGCAGCACCGGCGAGATCCGCTGGAACGACCGTCGCATCGACGACCCGCAGACCACGCTCCGCCCCGGGCGGGTGGCCCACGTCGCCCAGGTGCCGCGGGTGCTGTCAGGCACCTTCTCCGGCAACGTCGCGCTCGACCACGGCGACCGGTCGGTCATGCCGGCCATCGATGCCGCCCGCATGGGACGCGACGTGTCGGAGGCCGGCGGCCCCGACGCGCTCGTCGGCCACCGCGGCGTACGCCTCTCCGGCGGCCAGGTGCAGCGGCTCGCGCTCGCGCGTGCGCTGGCGACCGAGGCCGACGTGCTGCTCGCCGACGACGTCTCCTCGGCCCTCGACGCGGCCACCGAGGTCGAGCTGTGGCAGGCCCTGCGGGCACGCGGCACCGCCGTCATCGGCGCCACCAGCAAGGCTGCTGCGCTCGCCCAGGCCGACCGCGTCGTGGTGCTCGACTCCGGCCGGGTGGTCGACGAGGGTCCGTGGCACGAGCTGTCCCTCCGCTGGGCCCACCTGGCCGGTTGACCCTGACACCGCGAACCGCTGCCGCCGCCTTTGGTCGCATGGTTGGGTGGGTGGCATGCGCGTCGTCATCGCTGGTGCCTCGGGGTTCCTCGGCACCCACCTGTCCGACCACCTGCGAGTGCACGGGCACGAAGTGGTGGCGTTGGTCCGGCGTGAGGCTCAATGCCCGACGGAGTCCGAGTGGGACCCGTACGCGGGTGTGCTCGACGAGGCGCTGGTCGGCGGCGCGGACGTGGTCGTCAACCTCGCGGGATCGCCCTTGTTCGGCAACCCGCACTCCGCTCGCTACCGCCGCGAGCTCATGGAGAGTCGGGTCGTGACGACCCGCGTGCTGGCCGAGGCAGTGGCTGCCAGCGAGAGGCCGCCGGCGTTCCTGGCCAACAACGGCACGTCCTTCTACGGCGACCACGGAGCCGACCCGTTGACCGAGGAGTCGGACAGCCTGGGCGACGGCCTGCTCACCAGGGTCACCCGCGAGTGGCAGGCCGCGGCCCAGCCCGCTCTCGACGCCGGGGCCCGGGTCTGCGTGCTGCGCACGGCTCCGGTGCTGGACCGCGCGTCGTTGACCCTGCGACTGCTGCGGGGGTTGTTCAAGTCCGGCATGGCCGCGCGCCTGTCGAGCGGCGAGCAGTACTTCCCGATCATCTCCCTCCGCGACTGGGTCGGGGCCGCCACCTACCTGGCCGAGTCCCACGACGTGTCGGGGGTGTTCAACCTGTGCTGCCCCGTCACGCCCACCAACCGTGAGTTCACCGACACGCTCGCCCACGCGCTCCGCCGGCCCTCCTTCCTGGCCGCGCCGGCGCCGGTGCTGCGGCTGGCGGCCGGGCAGATGGCGCCCGAGCTGCTCAACTCGGTCAACGTGCGGCCCGCCGCCCTGGAGCGTGCCGGCTACGACTTCGAGGACGAGGACGTGCGCGAGGTGCTCGCCGCCGCGCTGTCCTGATCGCGCGCCTCCGCCACCACCCACCTCCCCCGCCGGCTCACCAGCACGACCCGCCGGGTCGACGCACGGTCGACCGGCAGCGCGACCGGCGCCGCGCCGCCGACCGCGGACCCGCCGACGAGGCGGTCGGTGACGACCAGCGCCAGCCGTCGCGGCGTCCGCTCGACCACGCGGAGGGCGAGCACCTGCGTCGTCAGGCCCTCGACCCGCAGCCCGCGCCGGGCGTACGCCCGCAGCAGGCGTACGTCGGCCGCACCGCTGCGCGATCCTGCGGCGTACAGGTCTGCCAGGGCCTCTGCGTCGCCTCGTGCCCACGCGGCCGCGCGGCGCTCGTCCCAGGCCGCGAGGACGGCGGCCGGACCCGGAGTCGGTGCGGCGGGCGAGCCGGTGGCGGGCGCGGTGGCGGGCGCGTCACGTGGCGGCACGACCGCTCGCCCGGTGTCGTCCGGCCTGCCGTGGCCGACGACGAGCGTGGCCACGACGAGGGCGCAGGCGACGGCGGTGAGGACGGGGAGCAGGCGTCGCGGGTCCATCGCCACAGCGTGGCCGATCCGCGCGATCGCCGCAGGCGTCATCCACAGGCACCCGTCCGCAGCGCGGAGGCGGCGGCGTACGCTCGGATCATGTCTCCCGACCAGGCCGTGCCGCGCCCGCTGGACTTCGAGGTCGCCGGGCTCGGCGCCGACGCCGTGGACTACCTGGCCGCGTGGGACGTCCAGCGACGGGTGCACGCGGAGGTCGTCGCGGACGAGCGGCCCGACACCGTGCTGCTGCTCGAGCACCCGCCGGTCTTCACCGCCGGCAAGCGCACCGACCCGCACGAGCGACCGCTCGACCCGGGCGGCGCTGACGTGATCGACGTCGACCGCGGCGGCAAGATCACCTTCCACGGCCCCGGCCAGCTCGTCGGCTACCCGATCGTGCGCCTCCCCGACCACGTCAAGGTCGTCGACTACGTACGCCGGGTCGAGGAGGCCCTGATCGCGGTGTGCACCGACTTCGGCGTCACCACGGCCCGCATCCCCGGCCGCAGCGGCGTGTGGCTGCGGGAGGACCAGCGCGCTCCGGAGCGCAAGGTCGCCGCGATCGGCATCCGCGTCAGCCGAGGCGTCACCATGCACGGCTTCGCCCTCAACTGCGACGTCGACCTCGGCTGGTACGACCGGTTCGTGCCGTGCGGCATCGCCGACGCCGGCGTCACGTCGCTGTCACAGGAGCTGGGTCGCGACGTCACCGTCGCCGACGTGCTGCCGAGCGTGCGACGCCACCTCACGGCGTACCTCGCCTGGCAGCCCTACGAGGCCACCCCGGACTACGAGCCGCGCCCCGAGCCGGGCCGCGGACCGCGCATCGAGCTGGTCCGCCCCGGCGCCTGACCGGCGCGCCGACCGGACACCCCGGGACTGCGCCTGCCAGAGTCCTCACCCAACGGGGAGGCGTCAGGTCGACGCCGGGAGGGGACGTCATGGCGGGCAGTACCAGTGACGAGCTGGTGATCGAGACCAGTGGGCTGCGCAAGGAGTTCACCGGCAGGCGGGGCACCCGCGTCGCGGTGGCCGACCTGGACCTGGCGGTGCCTCGCGGCGGCGTGCACGGGTTCCTGGGGCCGAACGGGTCGGGGAAGACGACGACGATCCGCATGCTCCTCGGGCTCGCCCGGCCCACCGCCGGCACCATGTCACTCTTCGGCACCCCCGTGCCGCAGCGGCTGGCCGACGTGATCGGTCGCGTCGGCGCGGTGGTGGAGTCGCCCAAGTTCTCCCCCACGTTCTCCGCCCGGCAGAACCTGCTCCTGCTCGCCGGCTCCGTCGGGGCCGGGCGGGACGCCGTCGACGAGGCTCTGGCGCGGGTCGGGCTGGGCGAGCGGGCCGACGACCGCTACAAGTCCTACTCGCTCGGGATGAAGCAGCGCCTCGCCATCGCCGCCACGCTGCTCAAGTCGCCCGACCTGCTGATCCTCGACGAGCCGACCAACGGCCTCGACCCCGCCGGGATCCGCGAGATCCGCGAGCTGATCCGCGACCTGGGCGACGCCGGTGTGACGGTGCTGCTGAGCTCGCACATCCTCGCCGAGGTGCAGCAGGTGTGCACCAGCGCGACCATCATCGGCAACGGCCGGATGCTGACGTCGGGGAGGGTCGAGGACCTGCTCGGCCGTACGTCCTACCGGCTGCGCGTCGGTGACCCGGCCGCGGCGCGGTCGACCCTGGAGGCGGCCGGGATGACCGTGTCCCAAGGCGCTGCGGCGCTGGACGTCGTGACGGACGAGACCGGGGACGCGATCACGCGGCTCCTCGCCGGGGCCGGCCTCTACCTGTCGGAGCTGACCCCGGTCCGCGCCGACCTCGAGACGATCTTCCTCGAGCTCACCGACGGCGACCGGATGGGCGTCACACCGGCGCTGGAGGAGGTCCGATGAGGCTGTTGCGGGTCGAGCTCACCCGGCTGCGCTGGCGGCGCGCGGTCGTCGTGCTCCTCGTCGCGTGCGTCGCCCTGCCCCTCGTCCTGCTCGCCGGGTACGCCTGGGAGACACGTCCCATCAGCGACGCGGACATCGCCCAGGCGAAGGAGATGGCAGCCCAGGACGCCGGTCAGCCCTGGGTGGCCCAGGAGGTCGCTGCCTGCGAGGCCGACCCTGAGATCTACCTCGGGCCGGACGGTGTCGCGACCGACTGCGCGGAGACCATCACTCCCCGCTACGAGAACTACCTCTACCGCAGCGAGCTGGAGCTCTCCACGCTGCGCACCGACGTCGGCGCTGCTGTCGTCACCATCCTCACCGGCCTGCTGATGCTGATCGGCACGACGTACGCCGGGCACGACTGGAACACCGGCTCGATGAGCAACCAGCTGCTGTTCGAGCCGCGACGGCTGCGTCTGTGGGCGGCCAAGGGTGGCGCCGTGCTGCTGACCGGCGTCCTGGTCGGCACGGCCGTGCTGGCGTTCTTCTGGGGCGCGGCGGCCCTGCTCGCCTCGAGCCGGGACGTCGCGGCGGCGCCGGGGGCCTGGAGCACCATCTGGCAGACGCAGGCACGTGGAGTCGTCGCCATCGGGGTGGGCGGTCTCCTGGGCTACGCGCTCACGATGCTCTTCCGCAGCACAGTGGCGACCTTGTCGCTGATGTTCGGGGTCGCCATCGCAGGGTCGCTGGTGGTCGTCGCGATCCTCGGCGACGGCGCGGCCCGCTGGCTGCTGCCCACCAACTTCCTCGCCTTCGTGCTCGGGGGCTTCTCCTACTACGACCCGTCCGCCTGCACCCAGCTCGCCGACGGGTCGGTGACCGGGAGCTGTGAGCGGGTCCTGCCCGCCCTCGACGGCGGGATCGTCCTCGGGGTGCTCGTCGTCGCGGCGGTGGGGCTGTCGCTGTGGTCGACCCAGCGTCGCGACGTGCCCTGACCACGACCGGTGGGCGAGTTGGGGAGCCCGACACGCCGTCGTAGAGTGGCGGGCGTGACGACCGCTCCCGCTCCCGAAGGACGCAAGCTCCTCCGCCTGGAGATCCGCAACGCGGAGACGCCGATCGAACGCAAGCCGGAGTGGATCAAGACCAAGGCCAAGATGGGCCCCGAGTACACCGCGCTGCAGAACCTCGTGAAGTCCGAGGGCCTCCACACCGTCTGCCAGTCCGCCGGCTGCCCCAACATCTTCGAGTGCTGGGAGGACCGCGAGGCCACCTTCCTCATCGGCGGCGACCAGTGCACCCGTCGCTGCGACTTCTGCCAGATCGACACCGGCAAGCCGCAGCCGCTCGACCGCGACGAGCCGCGTCGCGTGGCGGAGTCCGTGCAGCGCATGGAGCTCAAGTACGCCACCATCACCGGCGTCGCCCGCGACGACCTGCCCGACGGCGGGGCCTGGCTCTATGCCGAGACGGTCCGCGCGATCCACGACCTCAACCCCGGCACCGGCGTCGAGAACCTCATCCCCGACTTCAACGGCAAGCCCGACCTCCTCGCCGAGGTCTTCGAGTCCCGCCCCGAGGTGCTCGCGCACAACGTGGAGACGGTGCCGCGGATCTTCAAGCGGATCCGTCCGGCGTTCCGCTACGACCGCTCCCTCGACGTGATCACGCAGGCCCGTGACTTCGGGCTGGTGACGAAGTCCAACCTGATCCTCGGCATGGGCGAGACCCGTGAGGAGGTCTCCCAGGCGCTGCGCGACCTCCACGAGGCCGGCTGCGAGCTGATCACCATCACCCAGTACCTGCGCCCCTCCCCGCGCCACCACCCCGTCGAGCGGTGGGTCAAGCCCGAGGAGTTCGTCGAGCTCAAGGCCGAGGCCGACGAGATCGGCTTCGCCGGCGCCCTGTCCGGACCCCTGGTCCGCTCGTCCTACCGCGCCGGCCGGCTGTACGGTCAGGCCATGGACGCGCGCGCCGCCGCGACCGCCTGACCTGCCCCACGCTCCACCTCATCGAAGCACCCGTCGAAGCATCTGTTGAACCCCTGACCGGACAAGGCCACCTCATGTCGACCCCCGCCTCCACGCCCAGCTCGCGCCGCGGGCAGATCATGCAGACCTACCAGATGGCCAAGCGCAGCGACCCGCGCATCGGCCTCATCGTGATGGGCGTCTTCATGCTCGGCGCGGCCCTGGGCTTCGCCCTGATGTGGGTGCTGCCCGGCGACGGCCTCCTCGGCTGGATCATCTCGGTGGTCGGCGCCCTGATGATCGGCCTGCTGTGCGCGCTCCTGGTGTTCGGTCGCCGTGCCCAGCGTGCGGCGTACACCCAGATGGAGGGCCAGCCCGCCGCGGCCGCGGGTGCCCTGCAGATGCTGCGCCGCGGCTGGAAGGTCGACCCGGTCGTCGGGTTCACCAAGCAGCAGGACGTGGTGCACCGCGTCGTCGGCCCGCCCGGCATCGTCCTGGTCGGTGAGGGCTCGAGCCCGTCGCGGGTCAAGCAGCTGCTCGCCACCGAGCGCAAGAAGCACGAGCGCGTGGCCTACGAGGTGCCGATCCACGAGGTCGTGTGCGGCCGCGGTGACGGCGAGGTGCCGCTGCCCAAGCTGGTGCGCCACGTGCAGAAGCTCGGCCGCAACGTGAAGCCCGCCGAGATGACCGACATCCTCCAGCGACTCAAGGCGCTCGACGCGCAGCGCGGCAAGCTGCCGCTGCCCAAGGGCCCGATCCCGACGTCGATGAAGGGCATGCGCTCGCAGCAGCGCGGCCGCTGACGGCTACAGCGCCACGCTCCGCGTCCCCGCGGCCACGTCGTGCAGCCCGCGACCGTCGAAGGTCAGCAACGGCGGGAGGAGCAGCGCGACCAGCACGGAGCGTACGAGCGCCCGCAGCAGCGACACCGGCTCGCCGGGCCCGCCGTGCCGGACGACCCGGAGCCGGGTGGCGAGCTTGCCGAACGAGCCGCCGGCCACGGCGGTGAACAGCGCCGACTCCACGACGAAGAGCGCCAAGGTGCCGAGACCGTTGGGATTGCCGGCGAGCACGCCGACCGCGACGAGCCCCTCCACGACGGCAAGGCAGGCCACCCAGTCGACGAAGAGGGCCAGGATGCGGCGGCCCCAGGATGCGGTGTGCGACCCGGGTGTTACAGCGCTCGTCACGCGCCCAGCCTAGGAGGCCGTTGGAGCGGGCTCATCCGCCGGTCACCTGTAACACGCCCGAAACAATCGGGATACGGTCTAGAAACTGCCCCCGCCTAGCGTGACGGCCACGGTGCAACGAGGCTCCGTTCCCGAACGCTGCAACTCGACGCGCGCGCGCCGCCGTCAAGGAGGAAGAACCGAATGTTCAACAACTCCGATGAGCTCCTGAAGTTCATCAAGGACGAGGGCGTCGAGATGATCGACGTCCGCTTCTGCGACCTGCCGGGCGTGATGCAGCACTTCACGGTCCCGGCGTCCTCCTTCGACCAGAGCGTCTTCGACGACGGCCTCGGCTTCGACGGGTCCTCGATCCGCGGCTTCCAGGCCATCAACGAGTCCGACATGTCCCTCTTCCCGGACCCGACCACGGCGTACCTCGACCCGTTCCGCAAGTCCAAGACGCTGAACGTCAACTTCTTCATCCACGACCCGATCACGGGTGAGGCCTACAGCCGCGACCCGCGCAACATCGCCCGCAAGGCGCTGGCCTACCTCGACTCGACCGGCATCGCGGACACGGCCTACTTCGCTCCCGAGGCCGAGTTCTACATCTTCGACAACGTCCGCTACTCGACGGGCGTCAACGAGGGCTACTACCACATCGACTCCGTCGAGGGCTGGTGGAACTCCGGCAAGGAGGGCGAGGAGAACAAGGGCTACAAGACCCGCCTCAAGGGCGGCTACTTCCCCGTCGAGCCCTACGACCACTACAGCGACCTGCGCGCCGACATGGTCAAGAACCTTGAGTCGTGCGGCCTGCACGTCGAGCGCGCGCACCACGAGGTCGGCACCGCCGGCCAGGCGGAGATCAACTACCGCTTCGACACGCTGCTCAAGGCCGCGGACGACGTGATGAAGTTCAAGTACCTCATCAAGAACACCGCCTGGGAGCAGGGCAAGTCGGTCACCTTCATGCCGAAGCCGATCTTCGGCGACAACGGCTCGGGCATGCACGTGCACCAGTCGCTGTGGAAGGACGGCGAGCCGCTGTTCTTCGACGAGACCGGGTACGCCGGGCTGTCCGACACCGCCCGCTGGTACATCGGCGGCATCCTCGAGCACGCGCCGTCGCTGCTGGCGTTCACCAACCCGACGGTGAACTCCTACCACCGCCTGGTGCCTGGCTTCGAGGCTCCGATCTCGCTGGTCTACTCCTCGCGCAACCGCTCCGCCTCGGTCCGCATCCCGATCACGGGCGCCAACCCCAAGGCCAAGCGCGTCGAGACCCGCTTCCCCGACCCGTCGGCGAACCCCTACCTCGCCTTCGCCGCCCTCATGCTGGCCGGCCTCGACGGTGTCCAGAACAAGACGGAGCCCGCCGCCCCGATCGACAAGGACATCTACGAGCTGCCGCCGGACGAGATGGCCGAGATCGACCAGGTGCCGACCAGCCTCAACGCCGTGCTCGACGCGCTCGAGGCCGACCACGAGTACCTGACCGCCGGCGGTGTCTTCACCGACGACCTGATCGAGACCTGGATCCACTTCAAGCGGACCCAGGAGATCGCCCCGGTCCAGCTGCGGCCGCACCCGCACGAGTTCGAGCTCTACTACGACATCTAACTGGAGCGGTTGACTGACCTGCGGGAACATCACTCACAGGTCTCTCACCTGCGAAAACGCTCACGCACCACCACTCGCCGCTACGCACCGTTACTCACCAGTCCATTGGAAAATTCTTGGACAACGAGATCGGAGCGTCCTCGGGTCGGTGCGTGGGCGTTTGTCATTCTGCGGCGGTGCGACACACAGGGGCTACGACGTCCGCGACGCGCCGCGACGAAAGTCGCCCGACTCACGGCTGCGCTTGGCGCGTGCGGCCTCCGGAACTTCGGACTACGCCCGCTCCCCGAAGATCGCGTCGAACTCGGCAATGGCACTGCGCGAGTGGTGTATCAGCCGCTCCATCAGAGGTCGTAACGCCGTTGCATCCAACACTTCGTCCGGAAGTGCATCCAGAAGGGCGCGGCCCTCAGGCTTCTGGACTACGTCCCGAAGCGGAAGCCTCGGCAGTTCAGCCTTGACCGGGGATAACTTGCTATCCACCACCACCGGATGCAACGCAAAGTTGGTCACCATGAGCGGCATGTACACATCCCGCAATGCAGCAAAGGCTGCCTGTCGCTCAGCAGGCAGCGCATCGGCCTTCCTGAACACGCGATTGTTGATCGGCTCAGTGTATTCGTGGAGTGCATCGGTCTCTTCGGCGATGGTTGGCGACATGAAGGACCTGAACCAACGGAGGGCGTACATCTGCTGGAAGTCGTTCCAGGTCAGCAGTCGGACGTTTGAGTAGGCGGCGGCCTCCTTGGCTCCCGATTGGAAGCCGGCTGATGACACAAGCAGCCCAGTGTTGGCGCCGCTGTCGCCAACCACGGTGCGGAACCCGTGAACGACGTCCTTGCTCACTGGCCGGTTCCAGTGTTTGCACTCGATGGCAAGGATGTTCGGCGGCTCGGCGTGATCGTCGGCCCAGACATCGACGTTGACATCGCCGCGTGCCAACTCGACGTACTTCTGCACATCGACCTCGTAGCCGCACTCGCGCAGGATGCGCGCGACCATTTTCTCCAGATCCTGCCAGGTGGCTGGGGGCGCATCTTCGATTGGTGGATTCACGGAGTCAGCGTGCCAGCCGTGAGGGTTCTACGGCTGTTCGGGCCGAAACGCTGCGACGGCACTGGCATCAGGTGGTGCGGGCGTGCGGAGATGGTCTGACCGCCGATCAGGAGTTCGACACGATTCGCGCCGCTGTCAATCCGCTGCCTGCCGTTCTGAACTAGATGACCTGAGATCGGCGGCTTCTCCGCGCAGCCCGACCCACCTTGTCGCCCTGACGCCCCATTGGCGCACCCAGCCGCGAGCGGACCGCTCGGCCCCACCGCCGCCCCTCCCGTCGTACCAAGTCGCGAGGATCAGCGAGGCCACTGCAACGCCAATGAGAGCGCCGACAATCCACCGGTGCGCCCCTTCGTCGAGCACACCGGAGAACCCTTGCCACTTGTAGAGCGACGCCCACGCGACGGCGGGAGCGGAGGCGCAAAGGG
Organism: Nocardioides eburneiflavus; assembly: GCF_004785795.1. Classification (NCBI taxonomy): domain Bacteria; kingdom Bacillati; phylum Actinomycetota; class Actinomycetes; order Propionibacteriales; family Nocardioidaceae; genus Nocardioides; species Nocardioides eburneiflavus. The sequence continues at coordinate 3,552,773 of NZ_SRRO01000001.1, read as the reverse complement.
TGACCCTCAGCGCCAGCACGAGTGGCCAGTGCCGTCGTTTGGTCCGGTGGAGGGCGGCCTCCGCGAATGCGGCGGAAGCAAAGGACACGACGGCTGCCGCCGCGAGGAGGTCCGAGAACCGAACTGGCGACTCCTTCGCCAGCGGTTTCACCGCAGCGCCGAAGAAGCCTGCGACCAACGCCGGGATACCGATGATGATCGCGACGATGGTGGCGAACAGAATGACGCCTTCGGAGCGCTTGCGCGCAGTCTCGGCTTCCAAGTAGTCCTGCCGTCCACGCCACTCCGCAGCCAGCGGCGCAGCCAACTGAACAAGGCCACGCGACTGGTCCCGAAAATCGTCGGCGGCGGCGTGGAGGCTGCGAGTGATGGACTGGATCCGCTCGTCCTCGGCACTCGTCACGGCCGCCTGCCGCAACAATTTGACCATTGTGGCGCTTGCACGAGCAGTCTTCTCGATGCCCCCGAGGTCATCCCGCTGCTTCTTGACCTGCTCCATGAACGTCTCGCGGTCCTTGTCCTCTACCCGTCCAACTGCGACGAGATTGTCCAGGATCGCGCTCTCGCGCTGCTGCGTCCCCTCCTCGATTTCTGACACCCTCGGCAGGAAATCGCGGGTATTGGCGTGACATAGGACTGCGATGATGTCAGCAGGCAAGCCATTGCGGCCAGAGTCGGTGAACTCAACAGCCAGCACCGTTCCCTCCCGCGCCTGATACGTGGTCAGGTTCATTGCGCCCAGACTCGTGTCGAGCGTGAGGAGGGCCTCACGGGACGGCTTGTTGCCCGCCGGTCCCTTGGGCTGGTCTTGCTCTGGCGGCTGGTGTGCGTCGATGACGTCCCGCACCCAACGTGGTCGGTTGGATGCCTGCTCTGGGTCATTGCTGATCACGGCCACACCGAAGAGCGCCTGCAGGTTGGGGTCTTTCACGTCCAAGGCTGTCGGCGCACTCGCCTCGTCGATACGCAACGCGCGATGGCGCACCAGGTCTGCGATGGGTACGCCGTCCACCTCGGCTGGATTGTCAAGCGCTCCGAAGACCTGGGTTGCGCGAGTCAAGCCGACTCCGGACGTCTTACTGGCCATCAGAGTCCAGGCCTCACGGCCGTGCTCATCAACGACAGCAATGACGGGCTGCCACCCTTCGGGAGCGTGCCCCACCGAGTCCTCCGGAGCGAGAGCCACAAGGACCGGGGTATCCCCCACCGTGAACCGCCCAACGATCCAGGATTCGGGAACCAGCCCACCTGATGGGCCGCGAAAGGCGAAGAAGAAGAAGAACGCCAGGCCTCCCGCGCTGGTCGAACTGACCGCATCGCGGTGGAGAAGTACCGCGGCTAGGGCGAGCGCAAGGAGCAGGAGAGAGACCTTATTGGTTGAAGCGAGGCGCACTGACCGAACGGTACGTCGAATCGTTGGGCCTCATGAGCGGTTCGACGAGGTCGACGGCAACCCGAAGCACGTCAGTCACACCCTCGGGTGGGCCCGGATCTCATCGACCGGAGTTCGACCTTAAAGCCAGCCGCTCCCCGAAGCACTCCAGAGGAGCACCGAGGGGGTCTTCCCACTCGGCGACGTCCGGCAGCTCGATCCACGCGGGAGCGACCCAACTCGTGCCATCGTCGGCCTCGATGAGTTGGAACGCCGGGTAGATCAGGCCGTACGGCCGCTCGACACCCAGTCCCCGGATGCTGCATGGATCGCCCGCTGAGCCCGGTCCGCGACTCCAAGGCGGCGGCGTTGAGCACCTCCCACTCTGACTCGATGCGCTGCCAGAACTCCTCGCAGAGCGCTGCCTGCGCGCCCTGCCCCGACCTCATGACGGCACCGGCTCGCTGGGGAGGAGCAGATCGACGCCTCCACGGGCGATTTCCTCTCCGCGGTGCCTCGTGCGCCGAGGTCATCGAGGACCACATCCGCGACCTCATCGATGTCCACGGCGGCAACGTCATCCGCGCCGCCGGACAGTTGCGACGCATCGCGCGAAGGCAAACGGTGTCAACACCCCGCACGCGCTACCACCACCCGACGTGGCGGCGTTGGTTCCTAGACGTCTGGCTTCTGGTCTCCGCGGAGCCTGCATCGAGATCATCGGCACCGGGGTCATCAGGGTTCGGGCGGCGTTGACCGTTGCGGAGACACGATGCTTGCGCTTGGGTCTGAGTTGAGGTGCCGCGTGTTCACGCCAGCGCGCTGGTCGCTGTCGTGTCAAGCCACCGGCCGGCCCTTCGCCGGAGACCCGTCATGAGCGCCCAGACGACGGTGACGTCGGTAGCAGAACAGCGGGCGCGCGTCCCGCCGCGGCCACTTCTGAAGGCGTAAGTGGTCTCTGTCAGCACCGCGGCTACGCTCAACACTGGCCTTGCGGCCACTTTCGTTCAGAAGTGGCCACTAAAGTGGTCGCAGCGTTTCTGCAGGTCAGAGGCGGTTTCCGGGGTAGTAGTAGGTAGGTAGAGACCACTTTCCTCTATAGATAGATAGATACGGTACGGCTCCCTCGGAACCTCTTCTCCTCAGAACTCTCTCTACGACCTCTCTATATATATCCCGGTCAAGTCCCTTGGCGTGGTGTACGACGGTGATTCGTCGTTGATGGTGGTCAGGCGCTGATCGCGCCGGCGGTGATGGCGTCCTCCTCTTCGGGCTCGGTGGTGATGAGGGTGAGGCGGCTCTTGGCCAGGACGTCGAGTCCGAGGTAGCGGCGTCCGTCGGCCCATTCGTCGTTCTGCTCGGCCAGCACGGCTCCAACGAGCCGGATGATCGAGCCTCGGTCGGGGAAGATCCCGACGACGTCGGTACGGCGACGGATCTCGCGGTTGAGGCGCTCGTTGGGGTTGTTGGACCAGATCTGGCGCCACACGGCCTTCGGGAACGCGGTGAACGCGAGCACGTCGTCGCGGTGGGCGTCGAGGTGGGCGTGGACCTCGGGCAGCTGCGTGGTGTTGTCGAGGAGCTTGTCGTACTGGGCGTGGACGGCGTCGGTGTCGATCTGGTCGAACACCGAATGCAGCATCGCCTTCACCCCGCCCCAGGCGTGTTTGGGACAGATCGACATCAGGTTCGCGGTGTAGTGGGTACGGCACCGCTGCCACGACGCCCCAGGCAGGGTCGCCCCGATGGCGTCGACCAGCCCGGCGTGGGCGTCGCTGGTGACCAGAGCGACCCCGGACAGGCCACGGGCAACGAGGTCCTTGAAGAAGGAGTTCCAGCCGGCACCGGACTCCGCGGTCGAGGTCGCGACGCCGAGGATCTCGCGGAACCCGTCGGCGTTGACGCCGGTGGCGACCATGACCGCGATCTTGATGACCCGGCCACCTTCGCGGACCTTCATCGTCAGCGCGTCGGCGGCCACGAACGTGTACGGGCCGGCGTCGAGGGGGCGTTCGCGGAAGTCGCGGACCAGCTCGTCGAGATCCCGGGCCATCACACTGACCTGGGACTTCGACAGCCCGGTGATGCCCAAGGACTGCACCAGTCGATCCATCCGCCGGGTCGAGACGCCGAGCAGGTAGCAGGTCGCGACCACCGACGTCAGGGCTGCTTCGGCGCGGCGGCGTCGCTCGAGGAGCCACTCGGGGAAGTAGGAACCCTCCCGCAGCTTGGGGATCGCGACGTCGAGGGTGCCGATCCGGGTGTCGAGGTCGCGGTGCCGATAGCCGTTGCGGCGGTTGGACCGCTCGGGGTCACGGGCGCCGTAGGAGGCACCGCAGACGCTGTCGGCATCGGCGGAGAGCAACGTGTTGATGAAGCCCTGCATCAGCTCGCGGAGCAAGTCAGGGCTGGCCTGTGCCAGGTGCTCGTTCAGAAAGTCGGCGGGGTCGATACTGGGACCAGCGGTCATCGCTGTGCCTCTCTTCGAGTGGGTTGTAGGAGATTCCTCGAAGAATCACGCGGTGACCGCGCCAGCGTCTATGCCAGGGCCGTCACCACGTCATACACCACTCTGCTGGACTCAACTTATATCCCTGTTAGGCGAAGTGGAAAGTGGCCGCAAGGCCGAAATCGTGGCGCCGCAAGCCTCTGACCTGCGAAAACGCTTCAACGGGTCCGGCCACTTCCAAGATCGCAAGTGGCCGGAACCCCCTCGACGGGCCCACAACCCGTGCACGCGGCTCGCCGCGCGGCCACTTTCGGTTCTGCTACCGGCGGATGGGTCCTAGAGCCAGGCAACGAACACGACATGCGGCAGGCGTTCATCCCCGACCGCGCTCGGGGTCGCTCATCGTCGCTTGCTGGCATAGGGAGGGTATGACCGGTTCACACTCACCCCATCGCACCAACTTCATGCACGCCGACGGTCCCTCCGTAGAGGGTGTCCTGGAGGTGCTACTCGACTACCTCCGCCCTAGCCGGATAGGGCCCCTTCAGTGTTTTGCCACGCACCGCCTCGATGGTGCAGGCGAGCCGCGGACCGCCCTGACTCTCAGTCATCCGGTTCGAGGCATCGTCTGGGCGACCGAGATCTCAGGCTTCGCGACACGAGACCGCGCCGCCCACGCGATGGACGCCCAGGTGGACGGGGAAGTGCTTCCGGATGGCCATGGGGACTGCGGCGCGTGCGCAGTCAATGCGATAGGGGGTATGCGCCTACCGCGGCTCTGCCCCTTGCGCAGCGTCGCTCGTGGGTAACGGCCGTACCTTCGGCCACGCAGCCGGCCTCTCACGTCCCAAGAACCGTCCGAGCGCCGGGATGTCACATCGTGCTGGTCGAAGTCCCCGTAGAACGTCGGACATAGAACGCAAAGGCAAATCTGGGTCCTCAGCGGCCGGCGTCGCGCAGTGCCCGCGCTCCCGCGTGGAAGTTGACCGGAGTGTTGTCGAGAGTCTTGGTCAACATGATCTCGAAGAAGCGAGCCGGGCTCACCTCATGAGGAACGACATCGTGCTTCAGCCTCACGATCGGCAGCGCATCGAGTTGCGCTCGCACCTCGTCAAGTTCGAGTTCAAGTTCCGGGTCGGCTTCAGGCACGACCACGTCGCCGACGGGTGCCTCCTCGTCAACGTCCTCCTCAGTCACCTCACCGCCGTACTGCGGCACGACCAGGGCGCACGCGTGGTAGGCGTCGTCCTCGCGGCCCAACTTGCCGAGCAGGTCGACCAGCCACGCGGCCTTGTCCGGCGTCTCGTCCCAGCACGTGGAGCGCAGGCCGTAGACGAACCCGCATGCCGCCTGGGGGTGCCGCAGACGAAGGTTCTTCGCGTCGCCGTACGACTCCTCGACACGGTTGGCGGCGTTCTTCCCGAAGGAGGAGTCCATGCGCTTGGTCGAGATCATGATCTCCGGCCCGGTGGACCAGTGACTCATGATGACGTCGACCTGCTTCAAGTAGTTCTTGCCGAGCAGGTTGGCCGATGCGCCGAGCGTCCCGCCGAAGGTGTTGCCGCCCTTCGCCATGCGCTCGCGGATCTCCTTCGTCGTCTTCTTGTACTGCGTGTCGACGAACTTCAGGATGTCGCTGGAGACCACCCGCGGCGGCTCTTCACGCGGCCAGACGGCGTCCGGGTCGAGCCCCGCGCGGCGCAGTTCGTAGGCGACCCACACGTCGAGCGCCAAGGCCGGGACGCCTGAGGTGGTCTTCGCTTCAAGCAGCAGCGGAACACCCAGCAGACGCTCCAACGTCTCGAAGTCGGGGACGAACTTCCCCTTCTCCCACGGGTTCAGGTGCCGCATCGGCGCGTCTCTTACGAGCGCGTCGAACAGAGGCCACGCAAGCGCCTTCTTGGTCTCGTCCTTCGAGGCCACGTCAGTTGCCCTTTCCACGTGCAACTCGGCGGGCGGTCAGGCCCGCGTGCTCGTCACGAACAGCGGCCAGCGACCGCTTCGACATCCGCAGCCCCTTGACCAGGAGGACGTCGTTGACGGCCGCCACAGCGTCCAGGAGATGCCCGGAGCGCAGGAGTGAGGTCACGGCCGGCCGGAGTGCCGTCAGGGCTTCACGGTGCCTGCCTACGAGCGTCGCCGACGGCACCGGAAGTACGTCCGCCTCGCGAGGTTCGATCTTCAGCATGCCACCCCCGTACGCGCGTCCTACGACCTCGGCGCCGAGCAGCGTGACGGAGTTGAGGGACGCGACGGGCAGGAGGCTCATGCCGTCTTCGCGACGGTCCGGGTGGAGGTAGATGCCGTGCACCGAGTTGAGGTGGTGGGCCCGCGCTCGGTTGGTCGACAGGCGCGGGGTGTCGGCGTTCATGTAGGTGAGGAAGAGGTCGGCCGGTCGGAGGTACGGTACGCGCCACCAGTCGGGTCGCACGCGGCACTTGTAGGCCAGGTGGACGTCGAGGTCCTCGCCGCTGGCGATGTACGACTCGGCAGCCTTGGACGGCTCGTCCACGGGCCGGAACAGCATCGTGGACTGCCCCTCCTGGCCGAGCCGGTCGAGCGCGTCACGAGTCAACGAGAGGCCGCGGAGGTGGCGGGAGCCGGGCGGTGAGAGGCGGATGACGTCGGAGTCGGCGAGGCCCAGTTCGGCGACCTTGGACGGGCTGAGGGCGAAGTACTTGTTGTTGCCCGTGACCATGCCGAGCGTCGTCTCGCCCCAGCATCCGAGCGTGTCGAACCCGCGGCCCTCCGTGGCCTTCAAGAACGCGTCGAGACCATCGGCCGAGAGGAGACCAGCGGACCAGCGGCCGCCCCGCGCGGGAGGCGTCCAGCGGTGTGCCTCGGCGAGGTCGGTGAGCCCTGCGGCGTCGCGCACCTGGTGCACGCTCATGCGGTCGGTGCCCTTGCGTCCGGCCGGGTCGTAGCCATCGGCGAGCAGGAGGACCGCGTCAACGTCGACGCCGGGGAACACGCGCTCCTCGAAAAGGACCAGCGTCACGTCGGCGAAGTGTTCGAGCAGGAAGCGGCGCACCGGGGCCGCGTAGTTGACGGTGAGCAACTCGGCGGGGAGGACGAGCCCGAGGCGGCCGCCAGCGCGCAGGTGCAGGGCCGAGTGGACGGTGAACGCGGCCCAGGAGGACGCCAGCGCCGTGAGGTTCACCCCGGCCCTTAGGGCGGCCTCCCGGCTCTTGCTGCGGGCCTCCCCGGTCCAGCCCTGGTAGCGGACGTAGGGCGGGTTTCCAACGGCGACGTCGTAGGCGCCGAACTCGTCGTGGGCGAAGAAGTCGACGTTGTGGACGACGGCCTCGATGCCCTCACGGTTGAGGGTTCGCTCGGCCTCCTGGGCGGACCCGGAGTGGATCTCGACACCAACCACTCGGCCGGTGTGGGTGCGGGGTACCTCGTGTAGGAAGACGGCCTCTCCGCATGACGGTTCGAGCACCGCGTCGCCGGCGTCGCGGATCGCCCAGGAGTTGATGAAGCGGGCGACTGCCGGAGGGGTGAAGAACGCTCCCCGTGCCTTGCGAAGGTCAGCGGAGTCCCCGGGAAGCATGAGCCAATCCTGCCCTACCGTCCGAGCCGTCAGACGATGGACTCGCGAGGAACTCCGAACACGAATCGAACAGACCGCTCGCTGTGTTCGAGTCGGCTGTGGAGAGAGTTTCGCGCACGCAGCAACACGAAGGGTCAGTGAGATGCCCGCCGGCAAGCCGACCGGCAACACGGGCCCACCGGTGAAGACGTCGCACGAGGGGTCGGTCCAGATTCATCTAGACCGACCCCTGGCGCTTGGTTAGAATGGGAGTACAACTAGGACAGCGATCAGGCACGCGGTGGCAGCCGCGATGATCGTGACGAATCGCAGGGTCGGGCCCCATCCATGGATGGCGGCCCGAACTGTCCTCCATGCGTCGGGGCTCAGGCTGGGCCCAGGTCGGATGATCTGCACTTCTCACCCCCTCTCGGTCGTCGTCGACTTCTTGACGGGCTTCTTGCCGCTCCGCGGGGCGCTCGTCTTGCTGGCGCTCGTCTTCTTCGTCGCGCGTGCCATCCCAGCGCCGGCCTTCCCTGTGCGGGGCTTCACGGTGCGAGGCTTCTTGTCGGTGGTCCGCTTGACCCCGCCCTTGGTGGCCGCCCTCTCGCGGCGGCTCGCGCCTTGCCGCCCTTCATCGCATCGTCACGAGCCTGCGCGCGCGCCGTAGTGCTGAAGTCGTCGTTGAGGCGGTAGTAGAGGTGCCACGTGTAGCCGTTGAGGGACAGCCCGGCCTCGATCTGGTCGCGGCGGATCGTCACCAGTCCGACGTCTTCTAGTTCTGCGAAGCCGGTCGCCGCCGACGACGCCGAGATGCCGTACCACTCCTCGACCTGCTCGTGGGTGAGGTGGATCTCAGCGTTGTCGTCGTTGGTCTCCTTGAGGATGATGAGGAGCATGCACAGGGCTGGCATCGACAACTTGTCGAACCACTTCTCGGTCCAGAAGGAGCCGGGGAGTTGGAAGTAGCGGTCGATGCGCTTCTTGCCGTCGGGGCGCCCGTAGGCCTTGCGGGCGTCCTCGCGTCGAGGCACGAGGTGGGCCATCCGCTTCACGCGCTTGCGCTCGATGAGTTCCATGTCGACGAGGTGGGTCCACGCCTCCGACAGACTGGACGGCGACCAGGTCAGGCTGCCTCCTGCTACGTCGAGGAGTCTCAGCCATACCTCCGAGCGAAGCGGCTCGCGCTTGGGGTCCCACAGGGTGAGGAGCATCAAGTAGAGGATCAGCGCACGCCGCTTCTTGTTGCGGAGGAGCCGCGCAAGCGTGGAGGAGCGGTCGGTGCCGCTGTGCTTCTGCACGAAGACGTGGCGGATGGTGGTGTAACCCCGGCCGGTGTAGCGCACCATGTCCTCTCGGGCGAGATCGGGGGACGCGACCTTCTCCGGGTCAACTGCGGGCTCCGAGCGCGAGGAGGTGGCTGCGCTGGGCGCCGGCTCGCTGGCGCCGGCAGAGGTACCAGCGGAGGCGGCGGATGACTTCGAGGACATGTCTGCGACCGTACGCCGATTCCGCTGGTGGATACAGCGCGTGCCGCCAGTCGATTCGACGACTCCCGGACAGTGAGTTCTGGTTTCGTACGGAACCTTGAGAGACCCAGTGCGAGACATCTGCGAGACATGCGAGACAACTGGTAGGCCTAGGTAGAGGTGGATTCGCGCGCAGGGGCTTCTCAGGGGGACGAGATCTGGACCCGGATCCGGGATCTGAGGGCGTGGCGTCCAACCCGTCTTGCGGCCCCGTGGCGATGCGGTGCGAGTGCGCCGCAATCACCCCAGTCGCAGGGTCCAGCCTTGGGCGTCGACGAAGTCGGGCAACGTCACCCACGGGATGCCCATAGCGATGCACACATCAGGAATGCGCGGCTTGTTGATGTTGCGTGGCGTCTCTTGGGTGACGACGGTGCCGCCCCGTGCGTGGGCTAACGCGATGACGAACGGGTCGGCTCCGTTCCGGGGGCCACCGCCCTGCCCGAGCAGGCGGGGATGCGCCGCGAGGATCTCGCGGGTGGAGATTTGAATCTCGCGTGAGAGCGGGACGAACATGTTCGAGCAGCGCTTCGCCCATGCGTTGGCCTCGTCGGACTTGCGTTTGAGTTCGCGCTTCACTTCGTCCACGGCCTGGACCTGTCCTGCCCGAATCATGTCCTCGATGGCGTCCCAGATGGGACCGAAGGTGGTGGGCTTGAAGATGTCGCGGCGCCCGTTGATGATCGCGCTGGTGTCGAACGAGTAGGTCTCGAAGAGGCTGGGCGTGTCGTCGGCCAAGGTCAGGTCCCGGTCAGCCTGGCGCGGGCTGCGAGGTCGGCGATTTGGTCGACCCTGACACCGAGGTAGGTGGCTGCGGTGGTGCTGTCGATGAGGGCGCGACCGTGGGCGCTCGACACGGTGCGGACGTAGCCCTTGCCGAGGTCGCGGGCCTTATTGACGTAGAAGTTGCCGCCGCCGGGCTTGGGCCGCTCGACGCCGTCACTGCGGTAGGTGTCGCGGAAATCTGTGTACTGCACGAGCGGAACGCGGCCCAGGGTGACGAGTCGCCGTAGGAACGACTCGGCGCTAACTCCGAACGGTCGTGCAGCGTCAATGAGTTCGTCGAGCGTCCACCGCTCCCCCGTCGGGTGTCCGGTGACGAGAGCACAGTTGAGCAGGTCGGCAGTCGGCATGAGGATCTCTGCGGCGAGTGCGTTGCAGCGGGCCTCGACCCAGCGATTCTCGGTGGTGGCGCGTTGGTCGGTGCGGGTGTCGCACAGTCCCGCCGTGTGGAGGAGCAGGTGGGCGTACTCGTGGAGCAGCGAGAAGAGACGCCCGCGCGGGAAGTCGGCGCCGTTCAGGACGATGACTGGGATGTCATCGAAATAGAGCGAGAAGGCACGCATCTCATCGGTGCTGACCCGGCCACCAGCCGTGTGCATGACCAGGACACCTGCCTCTTCGAGTGCAGCAGTCCAGTAAGCGACGTGCGCGTACTCATCTGCCGCTGGGGTAGGAGGCGAGAGTGGCGCGACCTCCTCCAGCAGGTCGCGTGCCATGCGGGCGATGACGACGTCGTCATCCGGAATGGTCAGCCGCCACGCGTGGGAATGCGACTGGTCGTCGAGTTCGGCGATCTCCAACAGCGCGTCACGCTGGTCGTGGGCACGGCGGTACTCAGCGTGGAGCGCAGCCGACCACTCGCCCGCGACGCCCAGCGCGAGACGACGGAAGTCGCGCAGGGTTTCGAACCCCTGCGGCGGTTCCGCAAGGAAGAACACCCCGAGCGGTCGGTTGTATACCTCGCCCGCGCGACGCAGTTCGGCGATGGTCGGAGCACGGTCGCCCGACTCCCACTCCTCCACGCGCCCCTCGGGCACTTTCATCTTGCGCGCGGCTGCCAGCGGCTCAAGGTTGGCAGTCCGGCGAGCCCAGGTCAGCAGTTCAGGCTCGACGAGCGCCTTGACAGAACCCATGCGGCCAGTCTGGTGATGCGTGGCCTACTTGTCCGCGCATTAACCAACCCCGCCCGTCGCGTGTCGCTGCCGGTTCGGTCCCCTTTTGAACGAGCGGATGCGACGAGTAGGTGCGATCGCTACCGTGCCTATTCGGCCGATGGGCTCACTGGCAGGGAGGCAGCCATCCTGCGAGCACAGGCGGCCCAAGAGTGGGTCTCCTCCGTCAGGTCGGGTTGCTGCCGTGTATCTCAGAGGGAACAGGCTAAGGCTCACCTCGCGGCGGTCATCAGGACCGGCGAGCGTCGCCGTGCCGACCGTGTTCTGTGCGGGATGATGACGGGATGACCTCCGACGACCTCACCTCCGGCGCACGCGCTCAGGCTGCTCTGCATGCCGAACTTCGGGCCGAGGCTGAGGCGCTCGGGTTCGTGCCGACTGAAGACGAGATGCAGGCCCTTCGCTCCGGCGAGGACACCGCGTACGGCGAACTGGGGTATCTGCTCTCCGGCGCCGGGTGGGACGATGAGGTGCTGGCCTTGATGGTTATGAGCCCGTCCTCCTACCTGGAGGGTCGACGTCCCATCGAGGTGCTCCGAGAGCAGCCCGGCTACCTCTCCCCCGAGATGGTCTACTTCGCGTATCGGGTCGTCCCGCGGTCGACTCGCACCCGTCGCTGAGCAAGGTCTTCTCGCCAGAACTGCACGGCATCGTTGCTGGATCAGCAACGTCGAGGACGACGGACAACCCATCGGAATTGCGCTGAGAAATCCTGTCGAAACGCCCTGAAACGAGGGCGCGTATCCCCCGTCTGAGCGTCTTCGCGCACCCCCGGCCTTATGTCTTCATTTGAGGGGTAGGTCTGTCGCGAGGTCGGCGGGTCGGAGCGGGCCGCAGCGTCGTCATCGTCAAGCCAGCGAAAAGCAACACCCAGAGGCACACAAGCCAGAGACCGCAAGCAGTTCAGAAAGGCTGAGGAAAGGACATACCCAGAAAGCACGTCATTGAGGACCACTGAGGACACCGCCTACGTATGCCGTAGAGCAGCGCGACACCGCGCCGAACCTTGGGCCGCAGGCCCCCCTCTATGGCCTCGAAGGACTCGACGTGACCCTGCTCCACGCCGCGGCTACCGCCGGCCCCAGGGACCGTAACGACGTCGCAGACCTTTTCCTGAAGTAGGTCGGCCGCCTGCAGTCGTTAGACAATGAGATCGACGCGGAGCCTGCCTCAATCGGGTTCATGGCCCCGCCTCCCCTTCTTCCCCCGCCTGCGGTCCCCCTGGTTCAGGGACCTTGATGCGCCTGTCACGTGGCTGCACCGGGCGGGGATTCTGTCTTGTCCCCACCACTCGGGTCGGGGCGTCTCCCAGCCAGGAGCAAGCATGACCGAGACCGTCCCCATCACCGAGCCGGCGATTGAGACCACGACGCAGTGGCGGATGCTGACCGGCCCCACCGCGGAACTCGCCGCCATCGGCAACGCCGGGATGCGCGAGGGCGCGAACATCTTGCGCACCGTCGACGACACGACCGTTGGCCACGTCGTTACCGAGGCCGGACCCGGCCGCCTGGACTACATGTGGCTCGCACAGGGCGTGCGCCTCGCCATCACTCCGTCCTACCCGCCCGCTTCAACCTCCGAGGTCTACCTCGACGACACCGAGACCCACGATGAGGTCTGATCATGTCGACGCCCACCCCGGCCGTCCTGGCCGACCGACAGACTCTCGCGGCTCCCACCCAGAAGAAGGCGCCGCGCCGCACCGCCATGACGCACGCTCTCGCCGAGGCCGTCGTTGTCGACGCACGCAGCGAGGACATCGTCCGCGACGCCGTACACCGGCACCTCAACCGGCACTGACCCACCTAGTCCCAGCCAGTAGCCGCACATGCTGAACATCGAAACCATCACCTGCTACGTCGTCACTGAGGATGAGCGCGACGAACTCCTCTCGCTGCGCGCTGAGGTCGCTGACCTGCGCGAGAAGAACGCCCGCATGGAGCGCATAGGCGGGGTCGACGATCACACCATCGGCTCGCTAAATGCCGACGTCAGCCTGCTGCGCGCGAAGGTTCACTACGAGGACTGCATCGTCGCTTGCTGCATCTGCTCCGTCGGCGACGACTGCCGCGGCTCGCCAAGGGCGGCGTCATCGCGCGAGCGACCGCCAGCGCATCCTCCGCGTCTGACCACGAGACGTTCCAATCCGCCGACGCGCGCGCACTCACTGCACTGACCTGCGGGAAGTCAAGAGTTGACCAGCCAGAGGTCACTTTCTGACCCGGGCCGTCGACGCCCTGCGCTCAGACCTTCTCCAACTCCCCGTGCGTGAGGAAGACGAACACCACCTGCTCCAGGTCGAGCCACAGGAGCCCGTCTTGGAGCAGCAACTCCACGACGTTGCTGCCTTCCTTGGGGACACCAGTGATGGTGCCCTCCACAGTCGTTCCGTCCTTCAAGCGGAACGTCGCCTTGCGGTTTCTGCTGCCCTGAACGATCGCAAAACGACTCATGGGCCGAACGCTATCGAACCCACTGCGGCGCTGTTCCCGTCCCCTCCGCGTAAGAGGCGAGCAGCCAGGCACTGCGACCCCGACACGCGAAGCGAGGTGAGACGCCGTCGCGCCCAAGCCCGCACTGACCGAAGACGACACCGCCGAACTGGGAGGCTCCTCCCTGGTCAGCACCCCGGGCACCCGCGCGGTCGCGCTCATCGAGGCCGATGTGCGAGCGGTGCCGCCCCTTCGAGGGCAAGGTCCTCTCCTTGACTGGGCACGCCCGGGTACCCGACTCCGACTCTCGCCGAGGCCCGTGCCGCTGATCCAGCACCCACGCTGCACCCCACTCGCTGCGGCTCAACTTAATGGGACCCGCGAAGGCCCCGACCGGACCCGGCAAGGGTGCCAACCCGGGGGGATACGAAGACCGCCAGCGGCTGCGCACCTTTGAACGTCAAGTCCTCGGCGCCCGAAGGGCGGACTCGTCGCCGTCACCGACGCCGCGAAGACATGACGGTCATGAAGATGCGCGAGCGACTGGCCGCCATCAGCGACCACTGCGCCACCACCGGCGCTAAGCACCAGCCGCACCCCGATCGACCCAGCGCTGCCCGCTGACGGGCTACTCCAGATGGAGCCCCCACTGCTCCTCGCGAGCCTTGCGCTCCCAGTCGGGCGCACCGTCGTCACCGACGCCGAGGTCCTGCCTAGCCTGCCATAGCACGTACTCCAAGGCCGACCCGTCGTCATCGGGGTCGGGCTTCGAGGAATCACCCGCCCACTCAACCGTCGCGAGGATGCGCTTCGTCTGCGCCTGGGCAGCGGAACGGATGTACGTACTTCCGAGCATCGACAGTCGCGGCATCAGTTCGAGGATGTTCTCGAAGGCGAGGAGCAGGTCGTCGACCTCTTGCGACTGGTGCCTGCGCTCAGGCGCCATCAATTTCAGGTTGATGAACGCGGCGTGAGCCTTCGTGACCGTCTCGACGAAGTTCATGTAGACACCGCGCTTCTCCTCCCACCAGCGGTCTTGGAGCAGCGCCTCGCGGTCCGTCGCCTTCAACGTCTTCGCGTTCCTCGACGCGATGAGTTGCGTCGCCACTGAACCCGCGAGCGAGCCCGCCGCGCCCACCGCGCCACCGATCACACCGATCCAGGCCGCATCCATGGCGCACATCCTCGCGCCCTCCTACTTCCCCGGCGACTCTGACACGCCCGACCATCACTCGCGTCACGGGCACTCAGCGAGTACCGCTTCGAGGCGACCGCCGACATGCACACCCGGCTGCTCGGCGACACCATGACGATGAACGTGCAGACCGCGTTCATGCGTCAGCCGGGGCGTTTCGTGCGTTCGGGCTAGTTCTCGTCCCAGTACACGCCTCGTGCTGCTCGACGGTGAGACCCCAACGATGCAGGCTCTCTTCGCGGTGGAACTGAGTGCCATTTACGGCGGCGCGGACGCCTTCGACGAGGACTTGGAAGTGGGCGTCGTAGCCGAACGGCTTGCTCTCTGTCACGTCGCGAAGGTTGAAGTCGGCGGCTCGCCCTTCATCACCTCAGACCGGGTGAACTATTCGACTGTTGTCGCGGGAAGACGACATCCCGCGGCCGCACACCTGCCTGACACGGACCCCTTCGCCGACGACGCCGTTACCGTGCACGTGACCGAGATCGTGACCAGCGCGTGGGAGACCGACGGGGTCACCACGTCGCGGGTAGGCGCCCGCGGCGAGGTCCTCGGCTACCGCGTCACTGACTCCGTCGGCACGTTCGAGCCCTACGATTCCTTCCCCGAGGCGCTCGTCGGACACGCCAACCTGGCCGCACAGTTCGGCGAGGCGGCGGCTGACATGGCCGCCCGGAACTGGTGGTTCAGGGAGTCGCCTCACATGCGCGTCTCCGGCGACCACTGACCTGCATGGGTGGGGAGACTCCTCCGCGTATACGCACACCTGGAACCTGCATGCCGGTCGGCACGGTCAGGTGATTGTGCCCGCGGGCGGCAAGGTCGGTTGGAACACCGTGTCCCGGCGCCGCGCGCGGCTCGCTGTTCTCGCCTGACACCGCGACGTACGCAGAGGCGTACGTAGGCCCTCTCTACGTCGCCGAGCACCTGAAGAAGGGCGCCACCATCGAGGTCGTGTGGAAGGGCGGGACGACCGTCTACAAGGTCACTCGCGTGACCAAGCACCCGCGCCACCAGTTGCCGCCGACCCTCCTGGATCCGAACGGCCGGGGTCGCATCGCGCTGACGACCTGCACCGGGCCGTACGTACTGGGCAAGGACGGCCAGTTCTGGCTATCCCGCAATGCCATCATCTTGGCGGAGAGGGTCCCGTGAACACCCGCGAGCACGCCCAGATGGAGTGTCGAGCGGCTGCGGTAGGTGTCCCCGGTAGGTGGAGCCTCAGGTCCCGCGAGGCACCCGAATGCGCCAACCGCCACCCAGCCCGCTCTCTGGGTGGAAACTGTGCTCGTCGCGCCAGAGATAGCTGTGGTCGAGCGGGACGGTCGTCGGTCCCACCGTCACCGTCCGCTGAAGAGGCGGCCACACCGACGTTGCTCGCAGGTCGTTCCGCGTAGCCTCGACGAACTGGATCGCGTTAGCGGGGGTTGTGTGAATGCCCTGGATGATGAGTAGGCCTATCCCGTTCAGGCTGGTCAAGTACGCGCTGTCCTGGCTCCATCCATCAGGGGCGAAAGGTTCATACGCCGCGCCCTCTTGTGGCGAACCGAGGATCGCCAGGCGCACGACATAGCCCTCAGGAGGCTTGCGCGTTGCGCGCAACTCGGCGAGCCTGCCTCGCCAGTAGGCGAGACTCGCGTCGGTCAGCGCCGTTTGTCCTTCGCGCTGCGTCCAGAGGACGGGTCGACCCAGGATGTACTCGATGTCCTTCATCCAGGACCATCCAGCAACCACCTCCATCTCCGCGCGATCCAGCGTCCTCGACTCGCCCCGGGCCAAAGGTTTCAAAACCGGTGCGGCTGGGTCCTCGAACTCTCGCCCTAGGCCTCGATTGCAGTCCGCGCATGCTCGAAGCACCACTCGCGGGGGCCACTGGCCGTCCACCGGGGACTCCGCGAGTGCAGATCGCAACTCGTTCCGCGCCCACGTTGGAAAGATGTCCTCTTCTTCGAGAACGTCAGCGTGCTTCCCGCATAACCTGCACTCGCCCGGTCTACGACGCGCCACGAGGTTGAGGTTAGAGCACCACACCTCCAGCCACTGGTCCATCGTCGGACACATGCTTCGACATGCGCCCGCTGGGGCAGATCGCGCCCTCCGGATGAGAACTCCTCCTCGCTTCGACGTGGCTGTCCGGCATCGAGGGATTGGAGGCATTAGGCCTGCGACAGGATCTCCTCAGGCCGTCGGCTAGTGACCTCCCCCTCGTATGAGTCGACGATCGTGTCGAGAAGCGCGCCCACGTCGCCCTCGAAGGACAACTCGGCCATGCGGATGACTTCGCGGGCAAGTTTCAGACCCGGCACCAGCACGAGCGGGTACTGGTCGTCGATGACTTCAACCTGCGCCTGCTTTGAGAAGACACCGGTGGTTACGAATATGCCGACCCAGCCGCGGCGGAGCCTTGCCACGACTCGTGGTGTCGCGCGGACTTCCCACTGGCGGGAGGTCGAGTCGCTGGTCCACCGCCGTTTTATGCCACAAGTGGCCCGTGGACCTATAACGTTCTTTAGCGAAGGCCCGAGGCGCCCGCGCGATTGCTCGTCGAAGGATACTTGTCCGCGCAGTGCCCCCCCCGTTCGCGAGGACCGCCGCATCCGGGTCCACGGTTGCGGTTACACCCGAGGTGGCCTGCGCACCGATCGCGGAGCGGATCGACGCCTCGATCTCTTCCTCGGTCAGGACCTTCGACGCACCGGTGCTCACCTCCTTCAATCGCACCAACTGTCACCCGCCGCACGGCGTCGTCCGGAGGGCGACGTGCCAGTGGGATTGGCGGGGTGTTAATTACCAGAAGCCAGTGCCCCCAGCGGTGGGGTGCCACTCCGGCAACGACCTCGCTTCGCTGCGGCACACGTCGCATACGGCTCCAGGCATCGAGCAGTACTCGTCCTCATTGTCGTCTCTAGATTCGTGACCCTCCACCGCCAAGCACTTCGGGAGCGAGCGCCAAGCGACCTTGACGAGCGCGCGTGCCTGCATCTCTGAGAGTTGCAGGTACCTGTGATCGTGACTGACCACTGGCTCTTCTCCAGGCACCTCCAGGTCGTGGAGAAGGTTGCTCACGATGGCGCTGGTTCCCGACATGAAGAGCGCGTCAGCCGCCATCGCGCGTCGTCGCTTCTCTATGTGGGCGCGCGTGAGCACGGTCCGCTCCTGGCCGTCCTCAGTGACCAAGGCGAAGGGATCGTATGACTCCGATATGTCAGTCCCGTCGATGACTTCACCTTCATCTGACGACACAGCGTCCGCTGCGCCCGCCCACTTGCTCAGTTCGTCTTCGGTGGGCTTGCGGAGCACGCGGTGCCACGGACTGGCGGACACCTGCTCGGTACAGCACACCAGAACGTGACCCTCGGGCAGGGTGGTCCGCGTCCATCCGTCTTGCGAGAACTCGATATCGAGTTCATCCGCTGAGTAACCCAAATCAACGCCGGCCCGTCGCGCAGCGGACTTCAGCATCATGTCCGCGTAGGTCCAGCCGTCTTCGTTCGAGTCGGATGAGAACTCCACGACCCAGCACAGAAACTCGCCCGTAGGCGACGGGTCTCCATAGAACTGACAAAGCCTCGACCACTCGGGGCCACCCCAGTCATCGTTTCTCCCGTGTGTAGGACCGATTGGTCGAACCGCGCAGCATCATGAAGTGCCCCGCGGGCCATATCCGCAGAAACCTTAGCCCCGTCGACCCGCGTGCCTGCCTCAACTTGCCCGGTGAGGAGGTAAGAACGCCCCGCCGCACACTTTGGTCGACATGGACCCCTTCGCTGAACCGGACGTCACGGTGCATGTCACCGTCATCGTGACGAGTGCGTGGGAGACCAACTGGGTTCGCACGTCTCGGATCGGCTCCGGCGGCGAGGTGTTGGGATATCAGGTCACCGACTCGGTCGGACTCTTCAGCCCGCACGCCACCTTTCCGGAGGCGCTGAACGCGCACGCGGACGGCTGCGATCAGTTCCGCGAGGCGGCGCGAGAGGCGGGGGACCTGCTGGCCACGAACCACTGGGCGAGAGAAGCGCTTCAAATCGGCATCGCTGGGCAGCACGAACCCGGTCCGCTCGACGACGACTACTGGCCGTGACCGGGTATCGCCGGGGCTGCGACAATGAGTCCATGATGGAGGACGACGGTCGCATGACGCGCCTCAAGGCTGGTGCCTACAACGAGGGCTATCAAGACGCTTACCGCCGCGACGCTGATCGGCGGGAGTACTTCGCCGAGACTCACGAGACTCGGGTGGCCGAAGCGTACCGGGAGGCGTGGGAGCGAGGACGCCGGGACAAGGCCGAGCAGGCCCCCGTTGCCCCCGTTGACTGACTGCTGGGAAGACTTCTCCGGCCTCCCGCACACCTCATCGTCGCGCAGCGGTCCGATACCGCTGCGGAGCCCCTGTTTGCGTCCCTGGTCGGTCGCGCGGCAGGGGCTCACCTGTTCCTGTCTGTCTCGAACACAGCCAGAGGGCGCCGTTACCGTGTTTCGCCACGAGGCAGATGTCTCGACGACGAGAATGTTTCCGTGATTCCAAGTGACTCCCGGCTACGTCCGCCTACGCCGATAACCGATTGGGACACGTGGAAGCCGGTGCTCGGGGACGGACACGTGGAACTGCCCCCGGTGGTTGTAAAGGCTGACAACGCTGCCTGGGGTGAGCGGGGAACCCACCTCTCGGACTACGGCGTCCGGCGGGGCTTCTTGGAGCGTTACCTCGACAAAGTGGTCGGCCCCGCCGCCGACCGACAGGCCCGAAACGGGCATTACGTGCCTGTCCGGCTGGTTCCAAGATGGGACAACCATCTAAGCCCCCTCGCGATTCAGGTTGCAGCGCCTCGCGACTTCGGTGGAGGACCCGACGACAGGAACCTTGGATGGATCGCGCACTTCGATATCCGAGACTGGCATGAGGCGGGTGCCGGAGAACTGGCTCGACACTCTGATCACGAGATCCACGCCTGGGCTCTCTGGCTGCCGTCCAAAGGCGGCCGCCTGATGCTGGCCCTGCCCGCCAAC
This sequence comes from Nocardioides eburneiflavus, assembly GCF_004785795.1. Lineage (NCBI taxonomy): Bacteria > Bacillati > Actinomycetota > Actinomycetes > Propionibacteriales > Nocardioidaceae > Nocardioides > Nocardioides eburneiflavus. Next base: position 3,533,296 of record NZ_SRRO01000001.1, on the reverse strand, counting down.
ATCCGACGGCTCACGACGGCCATTCGCCAACTCTTGGATGCGGCTCCCCCACCACCGCGTATGAGCACCCTGGTGTTGCCGAGAGTGCAGTTGACCAAGGATGTGCTCGCCGAGATCCGTCAGTTCGAGAATGCGCCCGCACCGATCGCCGCTGTCTCCGTGGCAGCGTCGCCCCCAACGGTCGCGTCCCCCATGCAACTGCACGTCCGAAGTCGCAAAAGTGATCTGCTTGGCTCATGGCGGGACGGCATCTTGTTGCTGGCCGACGAGCGACTGCGCCCCCGCATTGCGACGCATCTGGCCAACCTGGGTGTGGAGGTCCGGGGCGGTGGCGGGAAAGCGGTGAATCTCACGGGCGAATGGCGCGTTGGCAGCCTGAACGTGTATGCCCGGCGGCCCCTAGATCATTACGGCCGCTTCAAACTCTCACCCTCCGAGCGATGGCGACTGCTCTGCGCTCGACTGAACCTCCGCGACAGCGTCTTGTGGCTTGAAGACATGGGACTTGAACGGATCATCCGCGGGTACCTGACGCGGCTCGGTCTCACCGTGTCCGACGTCCAGCAGGCCCCGTTTCCCTGGGAGTTGTCCACGACCGCGCTGCCGGAGGACATCGTGCCTGTCGAGGTGACTTCAGCACACCTGCCGCCGAAGAACGGCTGGCACCTGCTGCCCCACGCCCAGTCCCTCTTGCCCGACATGGCACGTGACGAACTGAATTACGACACGTGGTCCGGCATCGATGACTGGGTTGACACGAGTCCGTACCGAGCAATCTATGCAGAACACGTGCCGGAGCGCGAACAACTGCTTCCTGGCTCAGCCTTCACGCAACGAGATGCGCGGTGTCGGCTTTGCGGCCTGCCGACCCGCGAGTTCCGTACGCCGATCTGCACAGACGCGCTTGCCTATTGTGTCGCCTGCTTGCGACGTGCTCGCAACGGGCTGTCGGTCTCGCGCCGAGCAGCGGCGGAGGCACTTAGGGTGATCGGCGACCTAGAGTTTGCTGGCGAACCGCTGCTGGAAACGCAACTGAACGCTCTACACATTGATCCGGGCAGTCCCGTGGACGCGGACGCCGTAGACTGGCTCCTCCTGTGCCGGACCGCAATTCGACGCGGCGAGCATCCGTGGACGCTCCTCCTTGTCGAAGCAGGGCTCGCCGACGACGGCGTCCGGATGGCGCGAGGCACCATCCTCCCCGCTCGTGACGGGCACGTCTGCTTCTCGCTGCGGGAGAAGGTTGTCGACGACTTTCTGCACATGCACAAGATCTCGCACACACGAGAGCCCCTCTACCCACGCCACCCAGTCCACAACCCTCGAACTCGATTGCGCGCGGACTGGCGGTTAGACGACGGCACCCTCGTAGAACTTTGGGGGCTCCCGGAGAACCCTGCCTACGCGACCAAGATGGAGACAAAGACTCGACTCGCTTTCGTAAAGGGCATCCCACTCGTGGAAATAGTGGAGGCAGACCTCGCCCGGCTACCCGATGTCTTCGGGAAGTGGCTGCCGGAGGGGGCGCCGTCGTGGCAGTACTCGCCGCAGATGATCAGGAAAACGACGCCTAGGCAGCCAGCCGCCTCCCCGAGCGAGACCTCACAACTCCGTGCACAAACGTCGGCCATGTCCAACGCGGAAGCCAGAGCGAGTCGGCTTGCTCGGGCTGCCAAGGCATTGGCCCTGCGCAAGCAGGGCTACTCGCGTCTACAGATGGCGGAGGAGTTACAGATCAACGTCGACAGCCTTGCAGCGTTGCTGCGAGATGCGGCGTTCTACGCCGACCCGTCCGCTGACCCCGCGAGACTTGCACGCGCCAATGACGCCCACCGGGCCAAGGCGGCTGGCTGGACGAAGGCTCAGTACCGCGAGACGCACGACCTTTCCGCGGCACGCGCCTCGCAGGGTTGGCAGGATTCGGACGTCCTGTCGTGCCGTCTGTCATGACGCGACGCGGCGCCTCAACCTAGATATCGGGGGTGGTGCACGGGTCTGAGGACCTGGCGCGCACCGGTTTCCCCACGGCTGTCTTGCGTACTTCCATCGCCCGCATTCCGGGCGAGGTGATTGGCTCAAACCTCGTCCTTACCTACTGATCCCCCCGTAGGGTTTGGCGCGCCGTCGACTGTCTAAAACGGGAAAACATAGAAATGAGCCTCACCTACGTCCGCCTGAAGCCAGACGAAGATTTCTTCGCGCCTTGGGAAGGACCCTCCGTGCCGAGGCCGGACACCCCAGCAATGCGAGCGCTAAGTTCAGCAGGACTACAGTCTGCTTACCTCGCGGGGCATACTCCGGGCGTTGACGTCGGAGACTACGTGTTGAACGCTCCACAAGCCGTGCGCGAGGTGCGCGACGATGAAAGTGACGATCTCCTGCGCGCACGGCAGGCGGCTGTTCGCAACATGGACCGCCTCGATAGGTACGGTCTGACCGGTCGGTTGAACCCGGACGACGAAGAAGCCGAAGACCGGGACGTCGAAGCAGGTACCCGATTGCTCCTTCTACGCGGTTACTGTCCCCCACGGGTGGAGCCGTACGTCGACTTCGAGTTCGTCCTCCGTAGCGGGGAGGTACTACACCTTCAGCATGAGTTGAGAAGTGTGCCTAGACAGATGTGGGCGGTCGTGGAGGTCGGCGCCCTCGGCAGCGGCTCCGGAACCTTCTTCTTTGACTATCGGCTAGTTCATGGTGTCCCGGATGTAGGTCCGCTTCGAGTGGGCGATTACCACCCGTCGCTGGCCAAGTCTGTCTGCTCGGACTCGGTTTGCCGGTTCCTTCTTACGGCGCTAGACATCTCAGGCGAGCATCTCCTTGACTCGGACGCAGCCATGTCGTTTCTTCAGAGGGCGCATCGTCACGGTCTGCCCCCCGGCGTAATCCCCTCGCCATGGGTGAACGAGGACGGAGACTATCCAAAACGCGGGTTCGCAGAACGCCTCCTCGCTGGGATGGCGCCGAGTCCACAAGGCGTTCGGCACGGGACCGACAGGGCCGAACCACGACGCCGACTCATCAAGACGTTTGCTGACGCGGAGCAGTACGCATCGGAGTACATGCGCTACCTAGGGTTCCCCGACGCAATCCCCACACCTCCTGGCGCCGACGGCGGTGTCGATGTCGTCTCGGCCGAAGCGATCGCGCAAGTCAAGATGGAAGGTATCGCTACAGGGCGACCTGTAGTTCAAGCGATCGCCGGGGTCGCCTCGTTGGAGGGGAAGAAGGCACTGGTCTTTTCCTTGGCGGGATACACCGCTCAAGCGCTTGAGTGGGCCGACCTAGCGGGTATTGCTTGCCTCGAATTTGGCGTGGACGGATCCATCGAGCCTGCAAACTGAACCGCCCCGGGATGTCCGGAGAGCTGATTCGTTGGAAGGATCACTCTCATGGCACGTCCCTCGAAGTACCCGCCCGAGTTGCGTGAGCGCGCGGTGCGGATGGTGTTGGAGTCGCGTGTGGACTATCCGCACGAGGCGGCTGCGATCAGGTCGATCGCGGCGAAGCTCGGGATCACCTCGACCGAGTCGGTGCGCAAGTGGGTCAGGCAGGCCGAGATCGATGGTGGTGTCCGGGCCGGGAAGACCAGCGAGGAGCTGGCTGAGATCAAGGCGCTGAAGCGGGAGAACGCCGAGCTGCGGCGGGCGAACGAGATCTTGAAGAGCGCCTCGGCTTTCTTCGCGGCGGAGCTCGACCGCCCCAACAGGTATTGATCGACTTCATCGACACCCACAGGGCCGACTACGGGATCGAGCCGATCTGTCGTGTGCTCGCCGAGCACGGGATCAAGATCGCCCCGTCGACCTACTACGACGCCAGGGTTAGACGGCCCTCGCGACGTGCTCGGCGTGACGCCGAGATCGTCGCGGTGATCGCGGCCGAGAGGGGCCGGCAACGGCTGCTGGCGCGGTTCGGGTCACGCAAGATGTGGCTCCACCTACGCCGGCAGGGTCACGACGTGGCCAGGTGCACGATCGAGCGGCTGTACCGCCAGCAGGGCTGGGAGGGCGCACGACGGTTGAAGAAGGTCCGCACCACCATCGCCGATCCCGCGGCCGACCGTCCCCTGGATCGTGTGGACCGGCAGTTCTGGGCTGCGCGTCCGAACCAGCTGTGGGTTGCTGACTTCACCTACGTCGCGACCTGGTCCGGCACCGTCTACGTCGCATTCATCTTCGACGTGTTCTCCCGCCGCATCGTGGGCTGGCGGGCAGCGACGAGGATGACGACCGACCTGGTCCTCGACACTCTCGAGCACGCGATCTGGACTCGCCAGCAGGCCGGCATCACCGACCTGTCGGGGTTGGTCCATCACACCGATGCCGGGTCGCAGTACGTCAGTTTCGCGTTCACCGAACGGCTCGTTGACGAGGGCGTCGACCCTTCTGTCGGATCGGTCGGCGATGCCTACGATAACGCGCTCGCCGAGTCTCAGATCGGGCTCTACAAGGCTGAGCTGATCCGTCCCGAAGGACCTTGGCGCGGTGTCGAGCACGTCGAGCTCGAGACCCTCAACTGGGTCGACTTCTTCAACAACGAGCGCCCGCACGAGGCCATCGACGACCTGACCCCGGTCGAGGCCGAAGAACTTCACTACGCTGCAAGAAACCAGCTCACGCCGACCGGCTGAGCCACCAAACCCAGCCTCCGGAAACTCCGGGGCGGTTCAAACAGGTGCGCGCGGGACCTCACGAACTAATCGGCGGGCTGTTCCCTCACTTCTCCGATCTTAATGAGTCACGGCGCCTCACGGAGCAGTTCGATACCGCTGCGGAGCCCCGTCGGCGTCCTTGGTCGGTCACCCGCGGGGCTCACCCGATCTTTACCGACGGTCGGCGCGCCAGCAGCGACAACCCGTTCCTCGGGTCCACGATCAAGCCCGCGTACGTGCCGAGAAAGAAGTCGGCGAAACGGAGAGAGAAGTCGTGAGAGTCGCACACCTGTCTGATGTCGAGCCGTCGCTCGCACTATTGAGCCGGGTCTCCGCTCGATTGATCGGGGTCGTTGCGCAGCGTCGGGGAGGCGTCGCGCGGCGGCCCCGATCGTCATTCACTGTCGGCGTGGGGAGAGTTCTCCCGACGCCCGCACACCTGTCGAACATGAACCCACGCAAGAGCTCGCGCTCGCCCCTCCCCCTCATGTCCACCGAAGAACTCGCCTCGTACCTCAATGTGCCTGTCCGCACCATTGAGAAGTGGCGCGAGAAGGGCACCGCACCACGCGGCTTCAAGGTCGGCGTCGGCTGGCGCTACGACCTCGACGACGTCCGCTCCTGGCTCGCGCAGCGCGCGGCCTGAGACCACCCTCCTACCTCCCCAGGAGCACACCGTGGCATCCGTACACAAGAAGCCGGGCCGGAAGAAGAAGGACGGCACCCTCGGCAAGAGCGCGTGGGTCGTTATGTGGACCGACCCGTCCGGCAAGCAGAAGTCCAAGTCGTTCGAGAAGAAGGCGCACGCCAGCCAGTTCCGCGCCACCGTTGAGGCCGACATGGCCCGTGGTTCGTACATCGACCCCAAGCGCGGCCGCGTAGTGTTCGCCGACTACGCCGCCGAGTGGGTCCGGCGCCGGGCCAAGAAGGGCGCCGCCAACACCCGGCACGCCAACGCCGCCCGGCTGCGCAACCACGTCACCCCGTACTTCGAGCACCTCACTCTCGACCGCATCGACGACGACGCCGTCCTCGACTGGCTAGAGGGCATCGCCCACCTGGCCCCGACCACCCAGCGCGGCATCTGGACGGTCATGAACTCCGTGATGCTCTCCGCTGTCGAGGGTGGCCTCATCGCCAAGAACCCCCTCGCCAAGCGGACGCTGCACACCGCGCCCATCGTCAAGACCCGCATCGTGCCCTGGAAGCACGAGTGGGTCACCGGCATGGCGGAGACCATCAACGAGCGATATCGCCTCGCCGTCGTCCTGGCTGCCGGGCTCGGTCTCCGGCAGGGCGAGTGCTTTGGCCTGTCACCCGACGACGTCGACTGGCTGAAGGGCACCGTCCGCATTCGCCGCCAAGTCCTGCTCATCCTGGAGGACGGCTCACTCGCCTTCGGCCCACCGAAGCGCGAGAAGACTCGCGACGTGCCCCTGCCCGAGTCCGTCAAGGTCGAGATGAACCGGCACATGGCCAAGTACCCGCCCCAGACCGTGACCCTCCCGTGGAAGGACACGGGCGGCAAGCCGCACGCGGCCCGCCTGTTCCTCTCGACCCGCGAGCACAACCCCTGCAACAAGAACACCTTCAACGAGCACACGTGGCGCCCGGCCCGGAAGGTCCTCGACATCCCCGACCGCGGGCCCGACGGACACCGCAACTCGATGCACCAACTGAGGCACTTCTACGTCTCCGTCCTCCTGGACTCCGGCGAACCCATCAACGCCGTAGCCGAGCACATCGGGCACGACGACATGGGTTACATGCTGGAGACATACGCCCATCTCATGCCCGCCGCGAACGAGCGCACGAAGGCTGCCATCGACGGTGCTTTTGAGGCCGCCTCTTGGACAAATTTTGGACAGGAGTCCTCGGTCGAAGGTGAAAAGGGCCTCTGACCTGCGACGGAGCGTTGGACTCCTACTAATCTACGACATCTGAGTCACGCTCAGCGCTGACCTGCGGCTTTCCCTGTCGATAGGCGCCTGACGTGCGAAAACGTCCCAAGACACGTTCGGTTGTCTTGGGACGTTTTCAGTTGTCTTGTGGCATAGATGTGGCATGCAGCGTCCGGGCTCGACGTCTTCCGCGGGTGATCGACATAGTCACCCCGGCCCAGCATGGGTGTGACTTCGCCACGGCGGCCGCGAGGTCCGAGCGGCCTCAGATGGTGATGACGACCTTGCCTCGCACGTGGCCGGCCTCCAGGTACCGCATCGCTTCTTGGACGCGTCCCAGTGGGTAGCTGGCGTCGATGCGCGGCGCCACCCTCCCGGCCTCGATGAGGATGGTGAGCCTCTTCTGGTCGCTGGCTCGTTCCTTGCTGGCGAGCATCGTCAGCCGCTGACCCACGAAGGGCGAGAGGAGCAGAGCTCGCAGTGATCGGCCGAACCCTCCGGTCCACCTCCCGCCATCCTCGCCGCCGACGATCACGAGCGTCCCGCTCGGTGCGAGAGCCCTCCGCAGGCGACGTAGCGCAGCGTTGCCGGCGATGTCGAGGATGAGGTCGTAGACGTGCGTGCCGTCCGCGAAGTCCTGTGAGGTGTGGTCGAGGACGTGATCAGCGCCGAGGGAGGTCACGAACTCCAGCTTCGCCGGGCCGCACACGCCGGTCACCTCGGCACCGAACGCCTTGGCCAGCTGCACGGCGTAGCTTCCGACTCCGCCGGAGGCGCCGATGACGAGGACGCGTTGGCCGGCCTGGACATTGCCGGCGTCGGTGAGGGCCTGTAGTGCGGTACCGGCAGAGATCGGCACAACGGCCGCCTGCTCGAACGTCAGGTTCGGCGGCTTGGGCGAGAGCTTGTCCTCCCGCACGGCGGCGTACTCCGCGAAGGACCCGCGGGAGATCCCGAACACCTCGTCACCGACCGAGAACCTGGTCACCGCTGGACCGATGCCGACGACCGTGCCGGCGACGTCCAGGCCGGGCACCCGGTTCTTCGGTGCACGGAACCCGAAGCCGAGAGCGCGGAGGAGGTAGGGCTGCCCGGTCATCATGTGCCAGGTTCCCCGGTCGAGACCGGCTGCCCGGACCTGCACGAGGACCTCGTCATCGTCGATGCGCTGGCGGTCGATGCGGTCGAGGCGCAGCACCTCGACCGGCCCGTACGTGTCCTGGACGATCGCCCGCATGGTGGTGGTGGTCGTGGGGGTTTCTGTGTGGGTCATGGCGGTGCCTTTCCTGGCGGATCGAGGGAGGTGTCGAGTACGTCCGGGGCTGGCCTACTTGACCTCGGCCCGCATCACGAGTCCCAGTCCGGTCGCAAGGGGGATGAGCAGCCAGCTCAGTCCGGTGACGGCGATGTTGGCCCACTGCTCGCCCGTCAGTGCCTCGTCGAAGACGAAGAGTCCGCTCTGGGCGAACTGGATGTCGACCCACGGCCGCAGGTCGTGGAACCACTGCTGGTTATCCGCGAGCAGGCCGAAGATGGTCGGCAGCACGAAGGTGAGGACGAAATAGGCCACGATGGCCCCGGTCGACGACCGGATGAGGACACCCAGCATGAAGCCGGTCAGCAGGCTCAGGATCATGCCGAGGACGTAGTAGAGGCACTGGGTCCCGGTCACGTCCCACACCAGGGCGGTGCCGGTCACAGCGGCGCTCGTCAGGTTGCCGAGTGCGCCGACGGCGAAGGTGAGCACCATGGCGGCGATCGCGATGAGGATCGAGGAGACGGCTTTGGCCGCGATGATCCGGCTGCGGTGCGGAACCAGGGTGAACGTCGTCAGCCCGGTGCGTTGGCTCCACTCGCTGGTGACCGAGAGGATCGCGATCAGCGGCAGGATGACCACCACCGGGAACCGGATGGCAGTGGCGAAGGTGGAGTAGGTCAGCCGGTCGTCCGCGGCCCACAGGATGACGCCGCCGGTCGCCAGGACAGCGGAGATGGCGATGCTGGCGATCAGCCAGAAACCGGAGCGGGTGTTGAACATCTTGCGGAGCTCGACCTGCGTCACCGCGACCAGCGACTGCCGGTGGCGCGCTGGGGTCGTCCGGCGGATGGTCTCGGTCGCGGTGGCGCTCATGTCCTTGCTCCTTCTCGTTGGGAGGTGGCGGTGAGCTCGAGGAACATGTCCTCGAGTCCGGCGTCCTCGGCACGCAGCTCGGTCAGGGCGACGCCGGCCTCCAGCGCCACCTTTCCGACCAGCGCGGGGTCTGCGTCGGTGTGCAGGGCGCCGTCGGGGGAGGTGGTGGTGGTGATGCCGAGCTCGGTGAGCGCATGTCGGAGCAGGCCGGGGTCGGCCCCCCGGACGACCGTCCCGGCGGCGTGCAGCAGCTCGGTCTTGGTGCCCTGGGAGACGACTCGGCCGTTCCCGATCATCACGATGTCGTCGGCGATGACCTCGATCTCGTGGAGCAGGTGGGAGGACAGCAGGACGGTGCCTCCTCGGTCGGCGTAGCCGCGGAGCAGGTCACGCATCCAGCGGATGCCCGCCGGGTCCAGGCCGTTGGCCGGCTCGTCGAGGATCAGCACCTGGGGATCGCCGAGGAGGGCGGCGGCGATGCCCAGTCGCTGGCGCATCCCCAGGGAGTAGTTGCCGACCCGCCTGGACGCCTCGCTGGGAGTGAGGCTGACGACCTCGAGCATCTCCTCGACGCGGCCGCGCGGCAGGCCCATGTACAGCTGGGCGATGGTCAGGATCTCGCGGCCGGTGCGACCGGCGTGCTGGGCCGAGGCGTCGAGCAGCACACCGACCTCGAGGCCCGGGTTGGGCAGGTCGACGTAGTGGCGGCCACCGATCGTGGCGGTGCCGGCGGTGGCGCGGGTGAGCCCGACCATGATCCGCATGGTGGTGGACTTGCCGGCCCCGTTGGGACCGAGGAATCCCGTGACCCGGCCTGGCTGGGCGGTGAAGCTGACGTCGTCGACCGCGGTGAAGTCCTGGTAGTTCTTGGTGACGCCGTCGACGGTGATCATGAGTGGGCACCGCTGCCAACAGTCACCGAAACGGGCGCCAGCCCTTGGTCGGGCGTCGAGCTCTGGTCGTCTGTGACGTCTCGGCCCTCTGCGTCGATGTGGGGCAACAGGCGATCGAGCCAGGTCGGCAGCCACCAGTTGCGGTCGCCGAGCAGCTCCATCGTCGCAGGCACCAGCACCATCCGGACGAGGGTCGCGTCGATCAGGACCGCGACCCCCAGGCCCAGACCGAACATCTTCGTGAGCACGGACTCGCCCAGCGCGAAGGAGAAGAAGACGGTCACCATGACAGCGGCGCTGGCCGTGATGACGCGGGCCGACTTGGTGAGGCCGTCCGCGACGGCGAGGGCGTTGTCGCCGGTGCGGTCGTACTCCTCCTTGATGCGCGAGAGCAGGAACACCTCGTAGTCCATGGAGAGGCCGAACAGGATCGCGAAGATGCCGATCGGCAGCTGGATGGGGACTGGAGTCGCCTCGGGGATGCCGACCAGGTCTCCGAGCGGCCCGCCACCGGTGGCCAGGGCCAGTACACCGAACGCCGCGCCGGTCGCCAGCAGGTTCATGAGCACGGCCTTCAGGGGGACCAGGACGGAGCGGAACACCATCATCAGCAGCAGGAAGGACATCAGCAGCACGCCGCCGAAGAAGTACGGCAGCCGGTCGGCGGTCCCCCGCGTGGAGTCGACGTTGGCGGCGATCATGCCGCCGACGTGGACCGTCAGACCCGTGTCGGCCGTCGCCGTGGGGATGGCGTCGTCGCGTAGCAGGTCGACGAGCTCCTCGGTGGCGGCGTCCTGGGGTGACGTGGTCGAGGTGACGGTGAGCACTGCGGTGTCCCCGGTCTCGTTCACGATCGCGGGAGCGACGTGCGCCACCCCGTCGACCTGGCCCAGCGAGGCTCCGAGCCGGTCAGCAGCGACGTGGAGGTCACCGGGTGCACCTTGCACGGTGAGGACCATGGGTGCCGAGAAGCCGGGTCCGAACCCTTCTGCCAGGAGGTCGTACGCTTGGCGGGTGGTGGAGGTGGGCGCGTCGTTCGCGGCGTCGGGGAAGCCGAACCGGATGCCGAGGAACGGTGCAGTCAGCGCGAGGAGCACGGCCAGTCCGCCGATCGCGGGAAGCCAGGGGCGGCGCTGGATGAAGCGGCTCCACCGGAACCACTGGGAGGCGTCGTAGGGACGGACGTGCTTGCTCACGAACGGGACGTGCAGGCGTTCGATGCGGTGACCGGTGAAGCCGAGCATGGCTGGCAGCAAGGTCAGGGACGCCGCGACGGTGACCAGGACGGCGAGGACCACGGTGAAGGCGAACCCGTTCATCGCGGGCTGCCCCATCAGCAGGATGCCCAGCATCGAGACGATGACGGTGGTCCCGGCGAACAGGACCGCGCGGCCGGCGGTCGCGATGGCGGTGGACGTGGCGCGCTGCGGGTCTTGGCCCGCCGCGAGACTGGTGCGGTAGCGGGTGACGATGAGCAGGGCGTAGTCGATGCCCACGCCGACGCCGACCATCGCCGCTGTCGCGGGAGCCCAGTCCGGTACGTCGACGACCCTTCGCAGGACTTCGCCGAGTGCCATCGCGACTCCGAGCCCGAACAGTGCGGTCACCAGCGGTAGTCCCATGGCCACGGCGGAGCCGAAGGTGAAGAGCAGGATGATGGCGGCCGCGACCAGCCCGACCACCTCCGAGCCGACGGGTGCCGTCTGCGAGAGGGCAGCCACCGGGCCGCCGACCTCCACCTGTAGGCCGTCGTCGGCTGCCTCGAGGATGGGATCGACCAGGACCGCAGCCCGCGCCGGCGTGTACTCGTTGACGGTCGTGACGAGTGCGACGTCGGCGTACGCCGTCGTGCCGTCGTCGGAGATCTGGGCGGCGCCGCCCGGTGCGAACGGGCTGGCGACGCCGACGACGTCGTCGTGGCGGGCCACCTCGGCGAACAGCGCCTCGGCCCGGTCGCGCACCTGGGACGACGTCACTCCCTGTTCGGCGTGCAGCACGACCTGGACGGTGTCACCCGAGCGCTGCGGGAAGGTCTTCTCCAGTGCTTTGGCGGCCGCCCGCGACTCCGAGCCGGGTTGGAGGTAGTCCTGCCGGAACTCGCCGCCCAGGGCACCGGCGAGGAGGAAGGACGCGACCAGCGCGCCCAGCCACGTGATGACGACGACGCGACGGTGCCTGAAGCACCAGTCAGCGAGATTGACCAACATGTCGGGCTCCTCAGGTCGAAAGATCGAGATACCTCGACGCTAGGGACGCGGCTCGCCGGTGAGGATGGGGCTGGCAGCAGGACTGCAGGGGCCAGCACCCCGATCGAGGGGCGCCACCACGACTAGAGTCGGAGGCATGGCCTTGCGGGTCGTCTTCGCCGACGACAACTACCTCGTCCGCGAGGGCGTCGCGGCACTGCTGGTCGAGGCCGACGGCGTAGACCTTGTTGACGTCGTGGCCGACCCTGAGCTGTTGCACGCCTCGGTGGCCGCCCACTCCCCCGACGCCGTGCTCACCGACATCCGGATGCCGCCGACCCACACCGACGAGGGCATCGTGGCGGCCAAGCGGATCCGCTCCGAGCACCCGGGCACCGGGGTCGTGGTCCTGTCCCAGTACGTGGAGGAGGACTACGCCTTCGCCCTGCTGTCCGAAGGCGTCGCCGGCATGGGCTACCTGCTCAAGGAGCGGGTCAGCGACCTGGACGAGCTCGTCCGCGCCCTCACCGCCGTCGCCCGCGGCGGGTCGGCCCTCGACCCGCTGGTCGTCGAGGCGCTGCTGGCCCGCGGAGCAGGTGAAGGTCCGCTGCTCGGGCTGACGGATCGCGAGCGGGAGGTGCTGGCTGTAATGGCAACCGGGCGCAACAACGCGACGATCGCCAAGACGCTGTTCATGAGCGATCGGGCCGTGGAGAAGCACATCGGCTCGGTCTTCCAGAAGCTCGGGCTGGTCGACGAGCGGGAGACCAACCGCCGAGTCATGGCCGTCCTCGCCTACGTCGAGGCCCGGGGCGGTTAAGCCCGGCCGGCGCGGGGTGCGGGCAGCCCCACCCCCAGGGGTTCGGCCGGTGTCCTGTCGCATCACGCGCATGAGGCGCACACTCACAGGATGAGGATCCGACGCGCGACGGGGCGGCTGCACAGCCGCGTCCTGCGCCGGGGGCTGGTGTGGATCGGCATGGCCGTCTTCGTGGCCGGTGTCTACGTGGTGGTCGTCCGGGGAGGCGGGGCCATCATCGGCCGCACCGACTCGCCGAGCGTCGCCCTGTCCGTCCTGGCCACGGCGACGGTGGCGTTGTCCTTCGCCCACATGCAAGCCGTCGCCGACCGGTGGGCATCGCGACTCCTCGGCGATCGGGCCGCGGCGCCGTACGAGGTCCTCAGTCGGTTCTCCGAGGGCATGCCCGAGGGGGACTCCACCGACGACCTGCCGGCCCGGATGGCTCGGCTGCTCGCCGAGGGGACCGGCGCCCAGTGGGCCCAGGTGTGGGTGTCGGTGTCCGACCGGCTGACGCTGGCCGCCACCTGGCCGGTGGACGCCGGGGCCAGCCAGACACCACCCGCCCTCCTGCCGGGGGCCCGGGATGCTGCCGCGCCAAGGCTCCGCGCCCTGGCAGTCACGCACGGCGGGGAGCCCCTGGGCGTCCTTCGCCTCCAGGAGCGCCCTGGCCTCCTGCTCGCTCCGATCGAGGAGCGGCTGTTCACCGCTCTGGCGGACCGAGCCGGGCTGGTGCTGCGACACGTGGGGGTCCAGGCCGACCTCGCGGCCAGGCGCAGCGAGCTGGTGGAGCGGGCCGAGGAGCTGAAGGCATCGCGACGCCGGCTCATCGAGACCCAGGACGCCGAACGGCAGCGATTGGAGCGAGACCTCCACGACGGAGCGCAGCAGCACCTGGTGGCACTCACGGTCAACCTGCGGCTGGCGCAGACGGTCTCGAGCAGGTCGCCGGTGCGTGCTGCCGCGCTCCTCGGGCTGCAGGTCGACGCTGCCACGGCCGCGATCGAGACGCTTTCCTCGCTCTCGCGCGGGATCTACCCGAGCCTGCTGTCCGAGCAGGGCCTGGTGGCGGCGCTGCGGGCCGCGGTGACCACCAGCGCGATACCGGTCACGATCGCCGCCGACGGTGTGGGGCGGCTCCCGGCCACGGTCGAGGCAGCGCTGTACTTCTGCTGCATGGAGGCCGTGCAGAACGCGGCGAAGCACTCCGGGGCCAGCACGCTCGAGGTGCGTCTCAGCGAAGACGCCGGCTTGTCACGGCTCGTGGTGATCGACGACGGTGGAGGCTTCTCCCCCTCCGGCGGGCAGGGGGCCGGGGCGGGGCTGGCCAACATGCGTGACCGGTTGGACGCGGTCGGCGGAATGCTGACAGTGACGTCGCTACCGGGTAAGGGCACCACCATCACTGCCTTGCTCGACGGTCGGGCGGCCTGACGTGCGCGCGGCGATCGCCTGGGCGGTGCTGGGCCTCGTGACGGTCGCGACCGTCCTGGACACCGTCTTCACCGCCGCGCACCGCTCCCTGTGGAACGAAGCCACGTGGGCCGAGCACGGGTGGCCGCTGGCTCCTTTGGCCGGCCTGGGGTGTGCCCTGATGGGTGCGCTCATCGTCCGGCGCCATCCCGCACACCCCATCGGCTGGCTCCTGTGTGCGGCCAGCCTGCTGTCCCTCACCCTGGCCGCGGACGCCTACGGCATCTGGGCGCTCGGCAGCGACGCCCCCGGCCGCGACGCCTCGGGCCACCTGGCGTTGTGGGCGGCGCCGCTCCTCGGCTGGCCCGCTTTCGCCGCGCTGGTACTGGTGTTCCTCCTCGCACCGGATGGGCGCCTGCCCTCTCGCCGGTGGCGCTGGGCCGTGTGGGTCACCGGCTCCGGGGTCGCGCTGCACACGCTGGGAACCTTGACCACTCCACCCGGGGACTTCGTCTACGGGCAGCGGGACAGCACCCGAGCCATCACCGCGCCCCTTCTCACACTCGGATGGATGCTGGTCGCGGTCGGGCTCATCGCCTCGACAGTCTCTCTGGTGGTGCGGCTGCGACGCTCGCGCGACGACGTACGCCGCCAACTGCTGTGGATCGCCTCGGCTGCCGTGCTGCTCGCGCTCGGTGTGGGCGTGATCCTGGCGGTGCCGCGGCTGACCGGTGTCGAGGGGACATGGGCAGCGGCGCTTCCACTGCGGGTGGCGCAGGTGGCCGTACCGCTGTGCGTCGCGGTGGCGGTGCTGCGCCACCGGCTGCTGGAGATCGACTTGATCGTCAACCGCGCCGTCGTCCTGGCCCTGGCCACCGTGCTCGTCGCTGCCGGCTACGTGCTCGTCGTCGTCACCGTCGGCCTCGCGATGGACGCCACCAACGACTTCTGGCCGTCCCTGCTCGCCACGGCCGTCGTGGCGCTGGCCTTCCAGCCGCTGCGGAGCTGGGTCGTCCGTGTCGCAGACCGGCTGGCGTTCGGCACGGCGGCCGCGCCGTACGAAGCGCTCACCGACTTCAGTCGGCGCCTCGGCAGCAGCCCCGACCCCTCGAGTCTGCTGCCGTCGGTGGCCGAGGCCGCGGCACGTGCGGTCAATGCCACCGAGACAGCGGTGGTACTGCACGTCGCCGCCGGCGCCGACCGGACGGCGAGCTGGCCGCCCGGCCCACCGGCTGACCGGGAACCTCCCGGGCTGGAGCTGCCGGTCACATATCTCGGGGAACGCCTCGGCAGCATCACAGTGAGGATGCCGACCGGGCACCCGTTGCGTCGCCGTGACCACCAACTGCTGGCGGAGCTGGCCGACCAGGCAGGACTGGCGTTCCGCAACGCGCGACTCACGGTCGAGCTGTCGGGTCAGGTGGATCAGCTGGGCGTGCGCACCCACGAGCTGAGCGACTCGCGCCGTCGGCTGATTAACGCCGGTGATGCCGAGCGGAGCCGTCTCGAGCGAGCCATCGCCGGTCAGGTCCTTCCCCACCTGCAGCCGCTACCCGAGCGCCTGCGACAGCTCTCAGTGGTCGACGGCCGGGGCACGGATCCGGATGTGTCGGCCCTCGGTCCCTCGCTCGACCCGATGGTCGGTGCGCTTAACGCAGCGCTGGAGTCGCTGCGCGAGATCACCCGCGGCGTGTTTCCCGCCCAGCTCGCTCGTTCCGGGCTCCCCACCGCCCTTCAGTCCCTCTTCGCGAGGTCCGGCGGCTCACGCCGTCTCGTGGTCGACGAGCACGTTGACGGCCGGCGCTTCGATTCCAGGGTGGAGGCGGCCGCGTACTTCTGCGTCGCGGAGGCGACGCGCGACCTGGGCGACCCGGTACGCGTCGTCCTCTCAGTCGTCGACGACGCGCTGGTCGTGGTTGTGAGCGGCGGCGATGGTGGCCAGCTGCCGCTCAGCCAGATCCGTGATCGGGTCGAGGCTGCCGGAGGGACGCTTTCCTTGGTGAGCGAGGCCGGACTCACCTCTCTCGAGGTGTGGTTCCCGGGCTCACCTCAGGCAGTTGCTGCCGTCCAGGCCTCCCGCAGTCGGTCAGGGCCGAAGGCTGACTTGGTGATGTAGGCCGCCGCCCCGCACTCAGCGATGAAGCGCGCGCCCGCGTCCTCGTCGTACGTCGAGAGCAGCAGGACCACTGGAGCCGGGGTGCAGAGCCGTAGACGCCTCGTGGCCTCGAGCCCGTCGATGCCCGGGAGGTTCACGTCCATCAGCACGAGGTCGGGGAGCAACGCGCCCGCCGCCCCGATCGCCTCCTCGCCCGAGGCGCCCCGCCCCACGACCCGGAACCCGTCGGTCTCCTCGATCACCGCGCTCATGGCGCGGAGGAACGGCACCTGGTCGTCGACGATCAGCACGCTCACGACAGTCACCCCACCACCTCCTCGCCTCGAGTCTGATGGCGTACGGCTGCTGGGCAGGAGGGGGTGAGCCGCACGAGTGCGGTGCTCAGCCCCTACCGCTCATTCGGCGACTCCCGGCCCTAGCGCTTCGACCATCCCCACCTCAGCCAGCACCCACCGCGGCGAGGAGCAACAACGCTTGGCGCTTGTCGTGACGTTCGCGCTCGGGAACCCCGGTCGGAGCCCGGGCGGCAGCGGCGTCCGCCTGCTCGAGAAGGCTGTGGGCATGGATCGATCGGGCGTCCAAGGCCGCGTGGCGGGCCTGTGCGTCCAGAGCGTGGACCTGCACAGCTACGTCCTGCATTCGCCGGGCCTGGTCAAGGACGGAGGCGAGCGTCGGCTCGTCGCGGGTCTCCGCAGCGAGAAGGCACCTGCTCAGCAACGCTCCATCACCGCCGCCCGCGTGGGCGTACCACTCGACGTTTCGCTCGAGCAGGTCGATCGCCGCGACCGCGTCCCCCTCCGCTCGTAGCAGCTGGGCCAGGCGAAGTCGGGCGGTTGCCGCCAGCCGGCCATCCCCACCCGCCAGGGCCAGGCCGATCGCACGACGCAGGGTACGGGCAGCGCGTCGGTCATTCCCCAGGTGGCGCTCGACGTCGCCCAGGTTCGCCAGGTGCAGGGCCGCCTGGCCCGGGAACCCCAGCAGGCGCGACTTCTCAGCGGCCTCGCGAAGCGAGTGCACCGCGTCCTCGAGCCGGCCCTCCGCCTGGGCAACCCCGGCCAGCAGGCCTTGGGCGTGCACCAACCCCCAGGCGTCGTCGATCGGAGTCAGGATCTCTGCAGCGCCTGCGGCCTCTCGCGCAGCCGTCGAGGTGTCGCCCTGCATCAGGGCCGCATAGGCGTCGAGCACCCGGCTCGCCGCTTCCTCCCAGCGCTGCCCTGCCTGCTGATGGGCCTCGATGCTGCGATCCGCCAGGGTTGCCGCGAGATCGGGTCGACCCTGTTGCAGCGCGAGGAACGCTTCGTGCCGATCGACATCAGCTTCGGCCCCCGCGTCGGCGAGCTCGACGGCGAGGCGACGAGCCGCCGCGAGGTCCTGCTCGGCGAGCGTCACGTCACCGGCCGACGCCTCGAGCCAGCCGGCCAGCAGGTGGGCCTCGAGACGGTGGCGGGGCTCGGCCTGGACGCTGTTCGCCTTGCGGAGCCGCGCTGCGCCGGCGGCGCCCTCGCCCATCACCACCCACGTCCATCCCATGCGGGTGGCGATCTCGGCTCCCAGCGCCGGGTCGTGCCCGTTGCACCACGCGAGGGCTGCGTCGAGGTTGTCCCGTTCGGCTCGAGCGAGGCGCAGGCACATGGGTTGCTCCGCGGTCCGGACGCGCTGCTGGCACCACCGTGACATGTCGGCGTACCAGGCCGCGTGGGCTGCCCGCGCGAGCAAGGTTCCACCGCTGTCCTCGAGGCGAGCGCCGGCGAAGGTGGCGATGCTGTCGAGCAGTCGGTAGCGCACGTCGCCGCCGACGGCGGTGTCCACCTCGACCAGGGAACGGTCGACGAGACGCGTGATGACGTCCACCGTCGCGGCAGGGGGCACGCCGAGTGCGAGGAGGACGTGTTCGATCGCGTCCAAGGTCGCACCACCAGCGAAGCAGGACAGCGCCCACAGCCCCCGCTGGTCGTCGGGGAAGAGCAGGTCGTAGCTCCATCCGATGGCGCCGGCGAGGGCCCGCCGACGTTCGGCGTCCGTGCTGCTGGGGTCGCGCAGCAAGGTGAAACGGTCGTCCAGACGCCGCGCGATGTCAGGGACCGACATGGACCGCGCGCGCCCCGCTGCCAGCTCGATCGCCAGGGGCAGTCCGTCGAGGGATCGGCAGATGTCTCCCACCAGATCGGTAGTGCGGTCGTCGAGGGCGAAGCGGGGCCGCAACGCCTTGGCACGCGTGGCAAACAGGGTCACGGCGTCGGCCGGCTCGAGCGGAGCCAGGTGGTGCACCGACTCGCCGTCCACCCGAAGTGGCACCTGGCTCGTCAGCAGGAACCGTACGGACGGAACCGTGGCCTGCAGCCACGTCACCAGGCCTGCCACGGCCTCGACCACGTGCTCGCAGTTGTCGAGCAGCAGCAGGGTCTGGGCGCCGCTGAGCCGTTCCAGCAGGGCTGCCTCACCTCCGGACACGTGCAGGTGGCCGGCGACGACATTCCTCAGATCAGCACTGCCATCCAGGCTTTCCAGCCGGATGAGCCACACGCCCCCGGGAAGATGACGACGCTGAGCAGCTGCGAGTGCACACGCGGTCTTGCCGATGCCCGCGGTGCCCACCAGGGTCACCAGACGGTGGTCGTCCATGGACTGCATCACCTGCGCGACGTCGCCGTCGCGGCCGATCAGCTCGGCAGCCCGCTCCGGAAGGTTGCCGGGACGGACCAGCGCGTCGTGAGGACGAGGATTCGACACGAGCGCTCCTTGGCGGAGCACCTGTGCCTCGAGGTCTCGCAGCTCCGGCCCGGGCTCCACGCCAAGCTCCTCGACCAGGAGCGTGCGTACCCGCGCGTAGGCGGTGAGCGCTTCCGCCTGCCGCCCTGAGCGGTAGAGCGCGGTGATCAGTGACGCCCAGAGCCGTTCTCGCAACGGATGCTGGGTGACGAGCGCCTCCAGCTCACCGATGAGCTCTCCCCCAGCCCCGAGATCGGTGCGCGAAGTCATCGCGACCTCGACGAGAGTCAGTCGCACCTCCTCCAGCTGGACCCGGTACGGAGCTGCCCAGTCACCACACTCCATGAGGACGTCGCCGCGGAAGAGCGACAGGCCCTCGAGTGCCCTCGCCGCTGCCTCGGCGGATGCGCCGCGCTCGAGGGCGGCGCTCGCCTCGGCAGCGAGCGCGATGGCGCGCCCGACGTCCACCTGGTGCGGCTCGACCGCAAGGAGGTAGCCGTCGCCGGTGCCGCGGACGAGGTCCGCCGAGCCGAGGGCACGTCGCAGCTGCGACACCTTGGACTGCAGGGTGTTTCGGCTCGCCGCCGCTCCGCCCCACAAGTCCTCCAGCAGCTCATCGGTGCGCACGCGGACCCCTGGCGCCAGGGCCAGCCTGACGAGCAGCTCGGTGGTCCGGCCTGCTGGGACGGTCAGGATCGACCCATTGTCGCGAACCTCGACCGCGCCCAGCAGGGCGACTGTCAGCATGCTTCGACAGTAGGCCCCTCAACCCATTCCTGCGCCGCGAGGACTAGACGTCGTGCGGCGCTGACGTCTGTGCTGACGGCCCACCCCTGCGCCCGTCAGCCGGTCGTCAGCGGGGCGGCGCAAGGTTCCCCCATGCCCGATCCGACACTCGTCCTGCTGCACCGCCTCATCGGTGGTGACCCGACCGCCGCCTCACAGGTCATCGGGACCTCCGAGACGTCGACCTCGCCGAGTCTGCTGGTGGCCGCGGCGCTGCTGAGCCGGCGACCCGAGCTCCTCGACAAGGCCGAGACAACCGCGACCACCAGCCGGGACCGCCAGCTCGTCGCCCTCGCCCGCGCCCACCTGCGTGGCGAGACCGACCGCCTCGACGCACTCGTGCGCGACCACCTCAGCGAGTACCCCGACAACCTGCTGGCGTCCTGGATCGCAGGGCGCCCTCCCTCGCAGGCCCCAGACCGAGACCCAGCCATCACCACCCCGGAGGACACGACGCCATGACCACCACACCTGCCACCCCCCATTCCGCGAGCGGCACGCTCGGACCTGACTCTCGCCGCGCGGCCCCGCACCCGTCACGGCGCACGATCAGGCGCTGGCTCGTGACCTTCCTCGGCTACCCCGTCGGCGGTTACCTCGCCTTCCTGATCGTCGGCCCGCTGGACTCCACCCCCACGGCGCTCGCTGGGGGAGCCCTCACCGGAGCCGTCCTGGGCCTGGCCCAGGCATGGGCCTTGGGGTTCTCTCGCCGTGGCGCGGTTCCCTGGGTGCTGAGCACCGCTGTCGGACTGGCGGCCGGGACCGCGCTCGGAGCGGCCGTCACCACCTACGCGACCGACACCACCTCCCTGATCGTGCTGGGCGCGGTGACGGGCCTGTGCGTCGGGGCCGCCCAGAGCGCGCTGCTGATCCGCCGCGTCGGATCTGTGGCACTGACCTGGCCGATCGTCCTTTCAGGAGCCTGGGCACTCGGCTGGCTCGTGTCCGAGGCGGTCATCGGCAGCTCCGTGGACAAGCACTTCTACATCTTCGGCTCGAGCGGCGCCATCGTGGTCGCACTCGTGACGTTGCCCCTCCCGCTGGTGCTCACCCGTCGCGACTCCGCGGCCCGTCGGAGCGCAGCACGTCTTGTCGGGAGCGCGTCATGAGCCGCCAGGTCGTGTTCGGGACCGGCCAGGTGGGCCGCCACGTCGTGGAGCACCTCGTCCGTGACGGGCACGACGTGGTCGCCGTGAACCGCACCGGCACAGGTGACCTTCCGGGTGCTCGCGTCGTCGCAGGTGACGCCAGCGACTCCAACTTCACCGAGCGCGTCTGCAGCGGGGCCGACGTCGTCTACTTCTGCCTGAACGCGCCGAGCTACGACCGGTGGAGCGAACAGTTCCCCCCGCTCCAGCACGGCGTGCTGGCTGGGGCAGCGTCTGCCGGGGCCCGCCTGGTCGTCCTGGACAACCTCTACGCCTACGGGCCGCCCCACGGGCGAGACCTCGTCGAGACCATGGCACCGGCGCCCACGTCGGACAAGTCCGCCACCCGCGCCACGATGACCGAGGAGCTCCTCCTGGCTCACGCGAGGGGGCACGCGGAGATCGTCATCGGTCGCGCCTCGGACTACTTCGGCCCCGGCACGACGCACTCCGCGCTCGGCGAATCGGTGTTCGGGCCCGCCCTCGCCGGCCGCACGGCGCAGGTGATGGGCGACCCACGACAGCTGCACAGCTACTCCTACACCCCCGACGTCGCCGCTGCACTCGTCAACCTGGCCACCGCCGCGGACGTCACGGGCCAGATCTGGCACCTGCCCGTCGCACCCGCGCAGACCACGACCGCGCTCATCGACCACATCTTCGCGTTGACGGGGCACCGTCCCCGCACCTTCACCGCAGGTCGGCTCACCCTGGCTGCTTTCGGTCTGGTCAAGCCGATCATGCGCGAGTACCAGCACACGCTCTACCAGTTCACCGACAGGTGGGTGGTCGACGACGCGAAGTACCGCGCGCGGTTCGGCGGCGCGACGCCCCTCCACGACGGCCTGGCCGCCACCCTCGCCTGGTACCGCGAGGACGCCCTCGCCCCCACCGGCTGATCCCCGATCGACCCCGTCCCACCTTCACCGCAAGGAGCACCTGATGACCACCACCACCCAAGCCCGTGTCGCCGCCGCGTCCCTCGCCCTGGCGTCGCTCCTGGCTATCGCCGGGTTCACCGTCCTCGGCATCGTCTTCGAGTACCCCCAGATCCTGGAGGAGCCCACCAGCGACGTGCTGGCGCTCTTCCGCGAGAACCAGACCTCCGTCACCACGTGGTTCTTCGTCCTCGTCGTCAGCGCCGCGCTGATGGCGCCCGCCGGTGTCGCACTCGATCGCCTCGCCGGCGGACGGTTGGGCCGATGGATCGCCATCCTCGGAATCGGCGCCGCCACGGTCCAGGTCATCGGACTGCAAC
Organism: Nocardioides eburneiflavus; assembly: GCF_004785795.1. Taxonomy (NCBI): domain Bacteria; kingdom Bacillati; phylum Actinomycetota; class Actinomycetes; order Propionibacteriales; family Nocardioidaceae; genus Nocardioides; species Nocardioides eburneiflavus. Next base: position 3,511,305 of record NZ_SRRO01000001.1, on the reverse strand, counting down.
GCTGGGTCACACTCGTACCGGGCATCGCCAGCGATGCGCTCGACCCTGCCGCCCGAGACGACGCAGAGGCTCGTTTCGAGCTGTGGCACACCCTTCTCGGCAAGGTCCTCGGAGAGACGATCGGCTACGCGCTGACGGCGATCTTCACGGTCCTCGTCGTCCGCGCGCTGCGTGGCAGGGTCCTGCCCCGATGGGCCGCGGCTGCCGGCTACACCGCCGCGGCGCTCATCGCGACCGGCGTCGCTGTTCCCGTCGTGTCGGCAGCGAGCCTCACCAACTTCGCCGGGTACGTCGTCTGGTGTGCCTGGCTGCTCCTCGTCAGCTGGCTGCTGGTGCGCACGTACGGCGTCCAGCGCCCATCCGTGCGCCATCACGACCAGCGAGTGTCGGCATGACCAGCACGGCGGGCGGGCCGATGACGGGCAAGTCCGTCCTCATCACCGGGGGCAGCGGCGGGATCGGGAAGGCCACAGCGCTCCGCCTCGCCGAGATGGGGGCCTCCGTGTCCATCATCGGGCGCGGCGCCGGGCGTACGACGAACGCGGCCCGCGAGATCCGTGCCGCTGGTGGGACGGACGTCCACGCCTTTGTCGCGGACCTCTCGTCCCAGTCGGAGGTTCGTCGAGTCGCAGCCGACGTGCTGGCAGCGCTGCCCCGCCTGGACGTCCTGGTCAACAACGTCGGCGGCTACTGGAACACCCGTCACACCACCGTCGACGGGCTGGAGCGCACCTTCGCCGTGAACCAGCTGGCGCCGTTCCTGCTGACCCACCTGCTCATCGAGCGTCTCACCTCCACCGCGCCAGCCCGGGTGGTCACGGTGGCCTCGAACGCCCAGGCCCTCGGCCGTATCGACTTCGACGACCTCCAAGGCGAGCGCCGGTACTCCGGAGCCCGCGCCTACAACCAGTCGAAGCTCGCCAACGTCCTCTTCACCTACGAGCTGGCGAGACGCACCGCAGGGACTGGTGTGACCGCCAACGCCTTGCACCCAGGGGTCGTCAGCACCGGCTTCGGCGCGTCAGACCCGGGTCGGAGCCAACGGCTGCTGGTCCCGTTCGCCCACCCGCTCATGCAACGGCCCGACCAAGGTGCGCGCACATCCGTCCTTCTCGCCGCCGACCCCTCCGTCGAGACGACGACGGGACTCTTCTTCGCTCGCGGCAAACCGAAGAAGTCCTCGCCCCGGAGCCATGACCGGGCCGTGGCTCGTCGCCTCTGGCAGACGTGCGAGGAGCTGGTGCGCCTGCCACCGACGGCACTCCAGTCAGGCTCGGAACTCACTGCTACGGCCTTGGGAAGCGTCGTGGACGAGGATCGCGACCTGCACGCGATTGCTGACCCCGACGTTCGTCAGGGTCCGTGACACGTGCGCCCTTACCGTGGCCTCACTCATGAAGAGGAGAGTGCGGTCTCCGCGTTGGAGGACAGACTGACGTGAATTGCCCGTGCGCCGCACGACCGCCGTTCCCCCAGATTCCCCCGCACGGACACCTAGTCAGCGACTACTGGACGACCACCCACTTCCGGCGTGACGTCGCCACGCCCCTTCTGACCTGCGGGAACGCAGAATTCGAGGAGGCGACGCGACATGACTCTGGGTTGGTGACTCGGGGCGGCCCGCCTGGCCGAGGCCACCGGGGGCGGGGCGCGGGAGTGCGATGAACAGCCGGGTGCGGAGCGTCGCCGCAAGGAGGTGTCGGGCCCGCATCACAGCGCACCCGTCTCGTCACGGGCCGTGCCACGCCAGGTGCGCCATCCCAGTGCGGCGGTGGTCAGCGCGACGACGGCGCCCGCGGTGAAGGCTGCGGTGAACCCGGAGCCGTCGAGGATGCCGGTGGCCTGTTGGCCGGCCGAGGCTCCGATGACGATGAACGCGGCGGTGCCGAGAGCCCCGCCGACCTGCATCGACGCCGACGCGAGTCCGGACGCGAGCCCGGTGTGGGTCGGGGGCATCGCGGCAGCCAGCACCATGGTGGTCGGGGTGAAGCTGAGCGCGACACCGGTCGCGACCATCAGGAGGCCGGGGAGTACGGCGAGCACGTACCCGGAGCCCTGCGGCGCGTACGCGAGCCACAGCTGACCGCCAGCGAGGAGGACGAGGCCGAGCACGAGGGTGCGCAATGGCCCGAAGGTCTTCACCGCGCGCGGGAGGGCGCCGAGTGAGACCGCGAACCCGGCCAGGGAGGTGGGGACCATCGCAATGCCTGCCTGTTGGGGCGACATGGCGAGACCCTGCTGGAAGTACAAGGCGATGAGGACGAAGCTGGATGCTCTGGTCGACCCGCCGAGTAGAGCCAGGGCCACGCCGCGGCGGGTCATGCGGGAGCCGAACACCTCGAGTGGCACCAGCGGGTCGTCCACCCGGCGTTCCGCGACGACGAACGCCGCCGCGAGGACCACGGACGCGATGAGAAGACCCAGGACGCGTGGTGACGTCCAGGCGTGGTCTCTGGCGTCCACGGCACCGTGCACGAGCATGATGACCGCGCCAGTCGCGAGGGCGGCACCGACCCAGTCCAAGGACCGTCGGCCGGTGGCTGTGTCAGGCGCGAGCACGCGGCGCGCGAGCGCGACAGCGGCGAGCGAGACGGGGACGGTCACGAGGAACACGGCGCGCCAGCCGAGGTTGCCGGCGAGCAGGCCGCCCGTGACGACCCCGGTTGCTCCGCCGAGGGTGGAGGCGGCGCCCCAGGCGCCCATCGCGCGGGCGCGCTGCTCGGCGGGGAATGTAGCGAGCAGGAGGGACATGGCGGCGGGGCTGAGCGCGGCTGCGCCGACACCTTGCACGATGCGGCCCCCGACCAGCATCTCGGGCCCCGTTGCGAGGGCCGCGAAGAGGGTGCCCAGGGTGAAGAGGCCGGCGCCGGTGGTGAAGAGGCGCCGGCGTCCGAAGAGGTCTGCCGCCCGGCCGGAGAGGAGCAACAGGCCCGCGAAGGCGAGCACGTAGGCGTTCACCACCCACGTGACTGCGGCAGGCCCGAACCCGAGCTCGGCCTGGATGGACGGCAACGCGACGTTGACGATGGACGTGTCGAGCATGACCAGGAACTGGGCCGACACGAGCACCGCGAGCGCCAGCGTCTGGCGCTTCCGATCGAGGAGGCGGACGGCAGGAGCGGCGGCGGTCCGCTCAGCCAGGATGGCGGCGGTGTTCACGAATGCCACGCCGTCACGCCGCGAGCCGTGTCAGCGACGGCAGGGACGCCTGGGCTCGCCGGGCGCGCACCGTGCCGCACCGCGGGCAGTGCCTGCCACGTACGACGTCCATGTCCTGTCCGCACCAGCACGACTCGTGCTGTGCGTCGGCGACCGGTCGCCCGCCCGTCCGAGAGCTACGCGAGATGCTCGTGACGGTGCTGGCCGTCGTGGCTGTCGTGGCCTTCTCGGGCCGGGAAGTGGTGTCCATGATTATCGCCGCCTGGGGTGTCGTGGTGGGTGTTGGTGTCTTCACGGTGTCGCGGACCCGGCGCGCTCGAACCGGTCGAATGGCCGGGTTCTGCCGGGTCCGCGACACGCTCAGTGGTGCACGTGGCCGATGGCGCCGGAAACGCGCTGGGCAGGCATGCGCCACAGGGCGTACGCAGCGACTACCGCTGCGATGACGCCGGCGCAGGTGAAGCCGCGGCTGAAGGCGTCGGCTGCTCCGTCGATCGTGGCGAGGGACCCCGCGGTGCTGGCCACCGCCGAGAGGACGGCCACGCCGAGCGCGGCACCGACCTCGTGCCCAGTCATCAGGAAGCCGGACGCCACGCCGGCGTGGGAGGAAGGGATGCCGGCCATGGACGTCACCGAGACCGGCACGAACACCATGCCCACGCCGAAGCCCATGACGAGCAGTCCGGGGAGCAGGTCAGCGGCGTAGCCGGCGTCAGCTCCCGCCGTCGACAGCAGCCCGGCGGCAGCGCCGGTCACCCCGAGGCCGACGGCTGCGACCACCCGGGGTGCCACGTGGCCCAGCAGGTGACGGGCGACGATGGTGCCGGCGGTGATGGCGAACGCGAAGGGCAGGAACGCGACCCCGGTCTGCAGGGCGGTGTACCCGAGGACGGTCTGGACGAAGATCGAGGTCAGGAACACAGCGCCGACCAGCAGGCCGGTGATGCCGAGCATCACAGCCGTGCCGGACACGAGGGCGTTCAGCTTCCACACGTGCGGCGGGAACAGCGGCCTGGCGGCGCGTCGCTCGGTGGTCAGGAACGCCACCAGCAGGACGGCGGAGACGGCCATCGCGACGACGGTGTGAGCCGACCACCAGCCGCGGGTGGCGGTCGCGCCGAGCGCGTACGTCAGCGCGACGAGTCCGCCGATGACAGCTCCTGCGCCGGGGAGGTCGAGGTCGGTGAGCTTCGGGCGCGCGACCTGCTCCTTGGCGATGGTGCGGGTGCCGACGAGCAGGGCGACGACGCCGACGGGGCCGTTGATCCAGAAGATGAACGGCCAGGACGTCCACGTCGTCACGGCGCCGCCAAGGAGGACACCTGCGGCGACGCCGAGGCTGCCGACGGCTCCCCACAGCGCGAGCGCGGTCCGGCGCTGCGCGCCGGAGTAGGTGGTGGTGATGAGGGACAGCGCAGACGGGGTGAGCAGTGCCGCGCTGAGCCCTTGGACCGCGCGGGCGGCGATGAGCTGGCCGGCCGAGCCGGCGAACCCGCTGACGATGGAGGCGGCGGTGAAGAGCGTGAGGCCGGTGAGGAACACGCCGCGGCGCGACAGCAGGTCGGAGAGCCGTCCCCCGAGGAGCAGGCCGCCACCAGACATCATCACGTAGGCCGTGACGAGCCACTGGAGGTTGCCACCGTCGATGTCGAGGGCGTGCCCGATGGTGGGCAGGGCCGTGTTGACGACCGAGATGTCGAGGACGACGAGAATCTGTGCGGCGAGCGCGACGGCGAGGACCGTCCACGGTCGACGCGGGCCGTCCGCTCCCTCGAGGCCCGTTGCGGGGTGCGGCGAGCCGTGCGGGTCGGCGTGCGGGGCGTGGGTTGCGGCGTGCGGTGCGGCGTGGGCTGCACCGTGGTGTGTGTCGGACATGCGTTGCTCCTGCGTGGTGGTGGTGGGCGGGCTGTAGGGCACGGCGGGGGCGAGTCGGGCGGTGCGGTGTCACGTCCCTGTGGGGTCAGGGCAGCGTTGGATCAGCGCGACGCGAGCGGGGTCTGGCTGCGACTGGCCTCGACGACCGAGGCGATGGCCTGAACGGACGCGGCGGCGCCGGCTGGGTCCTCGACCATCCCCTGGTGGCTGGCGTTGACGACTCGGTGGACGACGTCGCTGGACAGGGCTGCGAGCTGGGTCTGCGCCTGGGTCCATCCGCCGGTGCCGTGTGCCGTCTCCGCGCTGGTCAGCACGGCGAGCGGACGATCCCCGAGGGTGGTCAGCCGACGGGCTTGAGCGAGCACCTCGGGGAGCACCGCCACCTCGTCGCGGGCGTTCCGCCCGGCTCTGGGGTTTGCGTTCATGTCGTCGACTGGACGCGCTTGCTTGGCGGGCAGGTGCGACCCGGCGAGCAAGGACCCCAGACCGAGCCGGGCCAGGGTGGGCATGACGCCGTAGATGCGACGCAGCATGGCGTAGTCGCGCGGGTAGCTGGGGATGGCGGTGAACTGGTGTGGGCTGGCGCTGTCGAGCAGCACCATCCCAGCGGTCTCGTCGGGGTACTGGTGGGCGTAGGCGAGGGCGTACGGGCCGCCGATCGAGTGCCCGGCGAGGACGACGGGCCCGGCCTCCCCGGCGGCATCGAGGAGGGCGTGGAGGTCCTCGGCCGCAGTCACCGCGTCCTGGGGCTCCTCGAGGTCGTCGCTCCAGCCCTGGCCGACGCGGTCGTAGGCGCACACCCGCGTCGTCAGGGCGGTCCCGTCGACGATGCGGGCCCAAGAGGCGGAGAACTCCCCGAGGCCGTTGAAGAGGACGACCGTGGGGCTGCCCTGGCCGCGGCAGTTGATGTGGAGGTCATGACCGTGCACCGAGACCGTCGTGCCGGGGACGCGGTTGGCCTCGGCGAACGGTTCGGTGGTGACCTGCCGCGCTCCGGCACCGGCCGCGGCCACCGCGATCACCAGCAGCGTCGCGGACACCAGCCAGCGCCCGACGCCGGTGAGGTGCCGGCGGACCTGGACGAACGTCCATCCGGCGAGCACGAGCGCGAGCGGCGGCCAGACCCAGGTGAGCACTCCGAGGGTGTGGTCCGACGGAGCGGAGACCATGAGAGCGACGCCCGTGGACGCCATCGCGATGGCTGGGACTGCGGCCCACCGCTGCGCGCGCCCAGTCCTTCCCGCGAGCGTGCAGAGCACTGCCCACCCGAGGGCGAACCCGACCAGGGCGCCTCCCGTGGTGACTCCCTCGGTGGCGCCCGGTAGGACCAGCATCGTCAGGACGGCGGCCGCGGCCATACCGACGGCCAGGGAGACAACCACGACTGCGGTCGAGGAGCGCGTGCTCGGCGACGGGACGGTGGTGCCCGGCGCGCGGTGGGTGCTCGGCGACGTGTCGGTGGTGCTCATCAGATTCTCGCTCTCACAGCATGGGGACGGGGTCTTGGCTGAGAGTGCGCGCGACGGCCGGCCCGTCGCCCCGGTCAGATGGCCGGGATGACTTGACGACGCGTGCCCGAACGCGGTCGAGCCGTTGTCAGGCGAGGTCGAGCTGGGCCAGTTGGCCTCGGGAGGTGACGCCTGCCTTGGTGAAGACGTTGCGGAGGTGGAAGGCGACCGTGCGCGGGGAGATCCAGCATTGCGCGGCGACGTCCTTGTTGGACATCCCGGAGCTGACGAGCTGGGCGATCTTGCGTTCCATCGGGGTGAGTTGCAGCTGCGTGGAGGGGTCGCGCTTGCGGGCGGTCTCGCCGGAGGCGCGGAGTTCCTGCTCGGCACGCGCCGACCACGCGGTGGCGCGGACGTCGCCGAAGCTGTCGAGCGCGTGCCGCAGGTGCTGGCGCGCGTCGACGCGGCGCTGCTGGCGACGCAACCACTCGCCGTAGGCGAGCTCGATGCGGGCGACATCGAGGGGGCGTTCGCTGGTCTCGCCTTCGGCGAGCGCGAGGCGGAAGCTCTCCTCGACGTCGCCGTCCTCGGTGAGTGCGCGACCGAAGGCGACGGCCGACCGCGCCCACGGGAAGGTCGTCTGCTCTGCGAAGTCGACGAGCTGCTCGGTCCATGCCCGCGCTTGGGCGGCGTCGCCGGCGCGTGCGGCTGCTTCGAGCCGCTGGCTGGCGACCATCCGGGCGAGGAAGCGGAGCCGGATCCGGGTGAAGTGGTGGAGCGCTCCGGCGGTGTCTCCTTGCCCGGTGGCTCGGACGGCGGCGGCCCAGCGGGTCAGGTCGTGCACCGGGTCGGCGGTGATGCCGAGCGGGTGTGCCGCGACCAAGGTCTCGAGGCGGTCGGCGAGGTGGTCGTAGTCGTCGCTGCCTTGGTGGGCGGCGAGCAGCGTCAGCCAGGCGAGCGGCAGGGCGGTCATGGCCGGCTGGCCGATGCTGTCGCTGAGCGCGAGCGCCTCTTCGGCGCTGACGCGCACCGCGAGGTGGTCGCCGGTGGCGTAGTGAACGAAGCAGAGGCGTTGGAGGCAGTAGATGATCGCGGTGACCGCCCCGCTCTCGCGGGCACGCGACAGCGCGTGGGAGTAGAACCGGCACTGGCCGTCGTCGTTCCCGAGCTGCAGGGCGGCGTTTCCGAGGTTCCAGAGCACGTCTCGGTCGTCGACGTGCTCGCCGAGGTCGAAGGCGAGGTCCAGTGCGTCGCCCGCCGCGTCCCAATGTCCCTCGGCGACCGCGGTCATCGACGTCAGCATCGCTCGCAGGCACCGCGTGCGCGCCGAGTCGTCGCCCGCGGTCGCGGCGAGGAGGTCCTCGGTTCTCAGCGGTGTGCCGCTGTCGGCGCCGAACGTGCGCATGACGGCCGCGAGGACCCCCATGTGCAACGCCCGGGTGGGGTCGACATCAACCACCGCGTGCGCCCCCTCGACGAAGATCCGGTGCCCTTCGGGTGCGGAGCCGATGTTGACCTCGATGTGGCCCCGCAGGGTGGCGATGTCGGACAGCGCGACCGGGTCGTCCGTCGCCTCCCGGGCTGCGGTGAGCAGCGAGCGTGCACGTTCCGCCTGACCGCACGCCCATGCGCTGCGCGCGGCTGCAACCGTCAGCCGTGCCCGGCGGGCAGGAAGGGTGCACAGGCTGGCCGCGCGCTCGTACGCCGCCAGCGCGGCGACGTACCCGCCGCGTCGCTGGGACCGCGCACCGATGTCGGCGAGCGCGTCGACCAGGTCCCCGTGGTCGTCGTGACGGTCGTTGGCGGCGAAGGCCCGGTGCCAGACGGCACGGTCGTCCTCCCCGGCACCGCTCAGTGCGTCGGCCAGGGCGCTGTGGGCCCGTCTTCGGTCGTCGTCGGCTGCAGCTTGGTAGACGGCCGACCGGACGAGGGGGTGCCGCAAGGCGACCGCGTGGTCGGTCTGAACGAGGAGTCCGGAGTCCACGGCGGCGCGCAGCGTGTGGTCGTCGAGGTCGAGCCGATGGGCGGCGTCCCGGACGACGTCGAGTCGGCCCGAGTCGTCGGCAGCGGCCAGCAGGACGAGCTGCTGGACGGGTTCGGGGAGCCGGCGGCTCCGGTCGAGGAATGCCTGCTCGACGCGGTCCGTGAGGTGGAGCTGGGCCGGCAGTGCGGACGCGCCCGTGAGCTGGGCAGCGTCGAGCTGGTGCGGGAGCTCGAGGAGCGCCAGCGGGTTGCCGCCGGTCTCGCCCACCAGCCGGGCGACGACGCCCTCGGCCGCCCACTCACCGAGGTGCCGGGCGAGAAGGGCTCGGCTCGCCTCCTCGTCGAGCCCAGCCAGTACGACCTCCTCGACCCCGGTGGCCTCGAACCGCGATGCGGCGTCCTCCCGCGCCGCGAACACCATCGCCACCCGGTCCGCGCCCAGGCGGCGCGCACAGAACAGCAGCGCTCCGCCTGAGGCCGGGTCGAGCCAGTGGGCGTCGTCGACGATGCACAACACCGGCGCCTCCTCGCCGGCTGAGGTGAGCAGCGACAACGTGGCGACGCCCACCAGGAACGGCTCCACCGTCGGGCCGTCCTCCTCCCCGAACGCCACCCGGAGCGCACGCGCCTGCGGCGGCGGAAGCTGGTCGCGCAACCGTGTCAGGGGAAGCAGGAGGCGGTGCAAGGCCGCGAACGGCAGTGGTGCTTCGACCTCGAGCCCTTGAGCGCGTAGAAGGGTCACGTCCGGAGCGTCGGCGGCGAGGGCATCGAGGAGTGCGGACTTCCCGACGCCGGGGTCGCCGCGGACCAGCAGAGTTCCGGCCGTGCCGTCGCGTGCGTGGTCGACGAGCGCTCCCAGGAGTGCCCGCTCGGGCTCCCGACCGACCAGCACGACACGAACGTACAACCGCGTCGCCGCGTGCGCAGGCGTGGACCGGACCAATCCCGGCGGTTTTGCCGGGGCGAGCCGGCGCCTGTCGCAGCAGGCTCGTCGTATCGCTTCGGAGGCACGCGGCCCCGGAACGCCCACGACCAGGAGCCACCCACATGCACGCCAACCCCAGCTCGACGACGCTGCCATCTGACCGCGATGAGGCAGGTCCCTCGAGGCGGCGGCAGATCGGGCTGCTCGTGTTCGACGGGGTCGAGGAGCTCGATGCCGTCGGCCCGTGGGAGGTGCTGTCCCACTGGACCCGAGAGCACCCCGAGGACGGGTGGGACGCCTTCTGCATCTCCGACCACGGCGGGCCCGTCGTCGGCGCGAAGTCGCTGATGCTGGGCGCCCACCACTCGACGAAGACCGCCCCGCCGCTCGACGTGCTCATCCACCCCGGGGGCCCCGGCACCCGGCCGATGCTCGACGCCCCCGAACACCTGGACTGGGTCCGCGACGCCCGCCGTCATGTTCCCCTGATGGCGTCGGTGTGCACCGGCAGCCTCGTGTACGCCGCCGCAGGCCTCCTCACCGGCAGGCGGGCCACCACGCACTGGGCCTCGCTGAACCACCTCGCCGAGCTCGACCCCACCGTCATCACCGACGTCCGCTCCCGTTTCGTCGACGACGGTGACCTCATCACCAGCGCCGGTGTCAGTGCCGGCATCGACATGGCCCTCCACCTCGTCGCCCGCCTCGCCGGCCCCGACCGCGCACGAGAGGTCCGACGCGACATCCAGTACGACCCCCTGCCACCGACGTGACCCAGACACCACTACCCAGACGCAACTATCCGAAAGTGACAAGACATGAGCACCGACGTCCCCACCAACACCGCCATCGAGACCCCCACCGTGCCTCTCGGCACCATGCGAGCCATCACCCAGTCCCGCTACGGCCACGCCGAGGTGCTCCGCGTCGCGCACGTGCCGCGGCCGGTCGTCAGCGAGGGTCAGATCCTCGTCCGCGTCCGCGCCGCCGGCCTCGACCGCGGAACCGAGCACCTCCTCACCGGCAAGCCGTACGCCGTACGCCTCGCCATGGGACTGCGCCGACCCAAGAACTCAGTGCCCGGCAGGGACGTCGCCGGCGTCGTCGCCGAAGTCGGCGCCGGCGTCGTTGGCTTCACTCCCGGCGACGAGGTCTACGGCGTCGCCCCCGGCTCGTTCGCCGAGTACGCCGTCACCAGCCCCGACAAGCTCGCCCGCAAACCCGCCGGCCTGACCTTCGCCCAAGCCGCCGTCGTGCCCATCTCCGCCGGCACCGCCCTCCAGGCACTCGACACAGGTCGGGTCCAGGCCGGCCAGTCCGTCCTCATCACCGGCGCGTCCGGTGGCGTCGGCAGCTACGCCGTCCAGATCGCCCGAGCCCTCGGAGCCGACGTCACCGGCGTGTCCAGCCCCGCCAAGGCCGACTACGTCCACGCCATCGGCGCCCACCACGTCCTCACCTACCCCCACGACGACTGGGCGGACGGAACCCGCCGCTGGGACCTCATCATCGACGTCGCCGGCAACCCCACCCTCCGTCAGCTCCGACGCGCCCTCACCCCACGCGGCACCGCCGTGTTTGTCGGAGGGGAGAACGCCGGCGCCATCATCGGCATGCACCGCCAGGTCCGCGGCGCGCTCCTGTCGCCGTTCATCGGGCAACGGCTCGTGCCGCTCGTCGCCCGCGAAAGCGCCGACCACTACCAGCGGCTCACCCACCTCATCGAAGCCGGACAGATAGACCCCGCCCTGACCCGCACATACCCCCTCGAGCACGCGGCAGATGCGGTACGGCAGCTGGAACGCGGTGCCGTTCGAGGCAAGGTAGCCATCTCCGTGTCCGCGCCGACGCCAGCCGGTCCGAGTTCCTGACGGAGCGTGCCGGGGAGCGCTGGAGCAGCGCCGATGGCGCTGGGCATCACACTCCGGTCATGAGCGGCCAGGACGACACTGGATGGCCCACTGCCACCTGCGCAAGTAGCGGTCGCTACCTCACGTTCTTGATGGGCGCTACCGCGAGGGCGCCGCCGAGCGCGCAGGCGCCGGCGACGGCGTACAGGACGGCGTAGCTGCCGTCTCCAAGAGCCAGTAGGCCTGGAGCGACGGCCGGGGCGAGAGCGAAGGGCAGGGCGCCTGCGATGTTGAGGACTCCGAGGTCCTTGGCAGCGGTGTGCGGGTCGGTGAGGACGTCGACCACGAGGGCTAGGTCGATGGCGATGTAGATGCCGAACCCGACGCCGCCGATGGCCATGCCAACGAGGTACCCATCCACGGAGGTGGAACCGGCGATGACGAACAGGGCGCAGGCGTAGATGACCGCCGCTGCAATCACGAACACCTTGCGACGGCCGACCCGGTCGGAGATGCGCCCGGCTATGGGGGCGATGGTGACCAGTGCGACGGACTGGGCGACGGTGCCGAGGTAGACCTGTCGGGGCACCTCATCCTCGGTGCTGCCGACTTGTTCGAGGAGGAAGAAGGTCTGGAAGGTGACCAGGAACGCGTAGGCGGTGACGAGCAGGAAGCGGGAGAGGAACGCCCACGCGAAGTCGGGATTGCTGCGGGGGCTGACGTAGAACGTGGCGGCGAGCTCGCGCAGGGACCATGGCGGCTTGTCGGTCTCGTCGAGGCGTCGGTCTGGCAGGCGCCACACGAACAGCAGGACGGCAGCCCCTCCCACGGCACATGGCACCGCGAACATGAGCAGCGTGGAGTGGTCGAGGAGCTGCACGAGGTAGGTGCCGGTCACCGAGGCGGCGGGAACGGCGAGGCCGAGGACACCGGAGACGACGCCACGCTGACCTGTTGGGACCTGGTCGGCCAGGATGGCCGTCTGTGCGGCGAGGGTGGCGTTGAAGAAGATCTGGCACAGGCACCAGCCGACGAGCACGGTACCGACGTTCTGTGCGGTTGCGACCACCATCGTCCCGAGCGCACCGACAGCCACTCCGGTCACCATCCACGGACGCCGCATGCCCCACCGGCTGGTGGTGCGGTCGCTGAGCCTGCCGAACACGGGGTTGGCGATGATCGAGAGCAGAGACCCGGTTCCGGCGACCAGAGCGAGATTGCCGGGGGCGGCGTCGGCGCCGACGAGGTCTCGGACCTTCAGGGCGAGCGACACCAGGAGGGGCGCGAGGAACAGCAGCGACCCTCCGGTGTAGGAGAGCGCGTACAGGGCGATGAAGCCCCATCCCACCCGGCTCGGCTGCGCAGAATCGGTACCGAGCGCGCGATCGTCGTCGCTATGCGCGGTTCCGGACACGGCTCCCCCGTGTGATCTGTCCGAGGACTGGTCGCTGTCGGCCCCAGCATGGCCCCGCCCGGAGGAGCTCCAGCATGGGGGCAGGCGGGTTTGACCCGAATGGGGCACGCCCTGTGCCGGCTCCTCCCCTACCCTTCGAGGAGGCTCGCTTGGAGGGGAGCGCCGATGGTTGACGCCCTGGTGCAGACCAAGCTCGCGTTCCCCCGCGTCCGCCCGGGCCTGGTGGCCCGTGCGCGTCTGACCGAGGAGCTGCAACGCACGCGTGACGCCGCGATGACTCTGGTGTCTGCGCCCGCCGGCTTCGGCAAGACGACTCTGTTGGCCTCGGCGTACGGTGACGCCGCCCCGGTGGCGTGGGTGTCCCTGGACAGCCGAGACGGCGACGCCTCCCGTTTCTGGACCTACGTCCTTCATGCCCTCGACATCGCGAACCCCGGGTGCGCCTCCACCGCGTTGAACCTCTTGGAGTCGGCCGGCGGCGGCGCCCTGGCGGATGTCGTGGCCAGCCTGGTGAACGAGCTGAGCGTCCGGACCGAGGACGTCACGCTGGTGCTCGACGACTACCACCTCGCCGACACTCCCGAGGTCAGCGAGACGGTTGGGCTGCTCCTGGAGCACCGGCCACCGCAGCTTCGGCTGGTCCTGGGAACACGCGCCGACCCGGCGCTGCCGTTGTCGCGGCTCCGCGCTCGGGGAGAACTGGTCGAGATCCGTGCCGCGGACCTGCGGTTCACGGCCACCGAGGCCGACGACTACTTGAACGAGGTCCATGGCCTCGGGTTGACCGAGTCGGACGTGAAGACGCTGGAGACGCGGACCGAAGGGTGGGCAGCAGCCCTGCAGCTGGCTGCAGTCTCGTTGCGCGGCCGGGACGACTCGACAGGGTTCATCGCCTCGTTCGCCGGCGACGACCGGTTCGTCGTCGACTTCCTGGCCGACGAGGTCCTCGACCAGCAGCCCGACGCTCTTCGCCGGTTCCTGCTGGACACCTCGGTGCTGGATCGGTTGTCCGGCTCCCTGTGCGACGCGGTCACCGGGCCGGTCGACGGTATGGCGGGCGGTGCTGCGCTCGAGCTGCTGGAACGCCGCAACCTGCTCCTGGTGCCACTCGACGACCACCGACGCTGGTACCGCTACCACCACCTGTTCGCCGACGTGCTGCACGTGAGGCTCCTGGCCGAGCGTCCCGGAGACATTCCGGCCTTGCACGGGCGCGCCAGCCGCTGGTTCGAGCAGACCGGGGACGTCGAGGCGGCGGTACGCCACTCCTTCGCGGCCGGGGATGTGGACCGTGCGGCAGACCTCATCGAAGTGGCGACTCCAGACCTGCGGCGGCGCCGGGCGGAACGGTTGCTGCGGAGCTGGGTGCCAGCGGTGCCGATGGAGGTGTTGGCGCGTCGTCCGGTCCTGGCGAGCAACCTGGCCGGTGGCCTGATGGCCAGCAACCTCTTCGACGGAGTCAGCGAGCGACTCGACGCCATCGAGTCGACCTTGGCCTCGCCACCGACGGACATGGTGGTGCGAGACGAGAATGAGTGGCGACGGCTCCCCGCCGTCGTGGCCACCCATCGCTCCGGCCTCGCTCTGGTGGCTGGCGACCTGGAAGCAACCCGCCAGCATGCCGACATCGCACTGGAACGGGCGGGAGGGTCAGACCAGCTGACGGTCGCGTCCGCGTCCGCGCTCAAAGGGCTGGCGTCGTGGACCGTCGGAGACCTCGTAGCCGCACGGGACGGCTACCGGGCCGCCGCCCAGGGGCTCGCAGCAGTTGGTCACGTCTCGGACGTGCTGGCCTGCACGATCACGGTGGTCGACCTCGAACTGGCTTTGGGCAACCTCGACGCAGCCCAGCGGGCCGCACAGGACGCACTCGACCTTGCCGGTGCTGCTCAGGACGGGTTGCAGGCGGACGCCGTGCGTGGGACGGCGGACATGCGGGTGGCGTTGGCGCGGGTGGCGTGGGAGCGGGGCGAGTCCGACGAAGCTGCGGAACTCCTCCGGGCTGCGGGCGACCTCGGCGACGACGCCGGCCTTCCGCAACAGCCGTACCGGTGGCGACTCGCGATGGCCGCGCTGCGCGAACGCGAGGGCGACCGCGAGGCCGCAGAAGCGCTCCTGGCCGAAGCAGAGCGACTGTTCAACAGCGACTTCCTGCCGAACGTCCGGCCTGTTCCCGCGGTGCACGCCAGGTTGCACATCCGCTGCGGCGACCTCCCTGCCGCGCGCCGGTGGGCCGCCGGAGCCGGGGTGGGCGTCGAGGACGACCCGCGCTACCTGCGCGAGTACGAACACGTCACGCTCGCGCGCCTCCTGCTGGCCGAGCACGACGCGACGCGCGACGCGGCAACGCTGGAGTCGGCAGCCACCCTGCTCCGCCGGCTCCGGGGGTCTGCCACCGCCGGTGCTCGCACGGCCGCCGTCGTCGAGACCTCCATCCTGCTGGCGCTGACTGCCGACGCGGCCGGTGACGTCGAGCAGGCCCTCTCGTGGCTGACGGATGCCGCAGCGCCCGCGCAAGCCGTCGGCTGGGTGCGTCCGTTCCTCGATGCCGGCCCTCGAGTCCAGCACCTGCTGGCTCTGCTGCCCGAGGGGTCAGCGTTCGCAGGTGCAGTGGCTGCCGCCGCCCGTGACACGAGGTCTGTCGACTCTCGGGAAGCTCCCGGCCTGGACGACGTCGAGACGTTGGTCGTACCGCTCAGCGCTCGAGAGCTCGACGTGCTGCGCCTGCTCGGCTCGGATCTCGACGGTCCCGCCATCGCCCGCCATCTCAACGTGTCGCTGCCCACCGTGCGCACCCACACGCAGCGGATCTACATGAAGCTCGGCGTGAACAACCGCCGTGCCGCCGTGCGCCGGGCACATCAGCTGCGCCTCTGACGCACCCAGGTTGTCCTGGCGGCTGCCGGAGGAAGTTCATCAGCGCTGTCATCGCCTGTGATGACGCGCGGTCATCAGGTCCGTTCCTATCTTCGCGCCATGAGCAGCAGCGACACCTCCCGCGGTACGACCGGCGAACCGGCCGGCGGCCGGGGCGGCGACTGGTACGAGATCCGTGTCCAGGGCCGCCTCGACGACCGCTGGGCTGCCTGGTTCGACGGCCTCGACCTGTCCCGGACAGACGACGGCACGACCGTCCTACGCGGTCGCGTCACCGACCAGGCGGCCTTGCACGGGCTGTTGCGCAAGCTGCGCGACCTCGGGGTCCCGCTCCTCTCCGTCACCCGCACCGACTCCGGCCCGGGTGCCTGAGCACCGTCCAACACCAACCGCCAACGCACTCAGGAGCTCACCATGACCACCACCAAGCCCACGGCCACCCGGCCCACCACCGCCCGCCCGACGACCCCTGACCCGACGCGCCGCGCCGCCACCATCGTCGGCTGGCTGTTCATCGTCACCTACGTGACGTCCATCTCCGCCAAGATCGGGCTCTACCCGCCGCTGTTCGACGGCAACTACATCACCGGCCCCGGCGAGGATTCCCGCGTCCTGTGGGGTGCGTTCGCCGAGTGCATCCTCATCATCGCCAACATCGGTACCGCCACCGCGATGTACACCGTCGTCAAGTACCGGTACCCCAACCTCGGGCTTGCCTTCATCGCCGCCCGCATCATGGAGTCCGTCTTCATCGGCGTGGGCATCCTCGCTGTCCTCACCGTCGTCACGATGCGACAGGACTACGCAGCCGCCGACGACCAGTCCGCCGCCGGCCTGGCCGTCGTCGGCGACGCGTTCCTGACCATGCAGGAGTGGACGTTCAACCTGGGTCCTCAGTTCGTCGTCGGTGTCGGCAACGGCCTCGTACTTGGCTGGATGATGTGGCGCACCGGTCTGGTGCCCCGCCGTCTCTCGGTCCTCGGCCTCATCGGCGGCACCTGCATCGTCCTCACCGGCTCCGCTGCCGTCCTCGACCTCATCGAGCCCGGCGGTGCCTTCCAGAGCCTCTCCGCCGCCCCCGAGTTCTTCTGGGAGCTCGGCTTCGGCATCTACCTCATCGTCAAGGGCTTCAAGACCCCCACCGACACCACCGGTACGACGGGCGACGAGGCAGCGGCGGTGGAGCGATGATCACCGTCGATCACGTCACCAGGACCTACGGCACCTTCACCGCCGTCGACGACGTCACCTTCACCGCCCGCCCCGGACGCATCACCGGCTTCCTCGGCCCGAACGGAGCCGGGAAGTCGACCACCCTGCGGGTCCTGGTCGGGCTCACCCCGCCCGACCGCGGCGCCGCGCACGTCCTGGGCCGCCGGTTCAAGGACCTGCCGAACCCGGGCATCGAGGTCGGCGTCCTCCTCGACGCCTCCGCCCAGCACGCCGGTCGCACCGGGCGTGAGGTCCTCACCATCGCCCAGCGCACCATGGGCCTGCCGGCCAGCCGAGTCTCGGACGTGCTCGACACTGTTGGCCTCAGCAAGGAGGAAGCCGGGCGACGCCTGAGGGACTACTCGCTGGGCATGCGGCAACGTCTCGGCCTCGCCCACGCGCTCCTCGGCGACCCCGAGGTGCTCATCCTCGACGAGCCCGCCAACGGCCTCGACCCGGCCGGCATCCGGTGGATGCGCGACCTGCTTCGCGGGTACGCCGACCGCGGCGCCACCGTGCTGCTCTCCTCGCACCTGCTGCACGAGATCGAGGTCGTCGCCGACGACCTGGTCGTCATCGGCCAAGGACGCGTGGTCGCTGCCGGCACGAAGGCCGACCTCCTCGCCGGAGCCGGCACCCATGCCGCCACCCGGCACGCCGTCGCCCTCTCGAACGCACTCACCTCGGCCAAGCTGAGCCACGACCTGGTCCCCGCCACAGGCACCACGGGCGACGACCGGCCGACCGTCCTGCACATCGACGCCAACGCCGAGATCGTCGGTCAGACGGCAGCAGCAGCCGGCATCGCGCTCACCGAGCTGCGATCCGCTGACGGCGCGGGCCTCGAGGAGATGTTCCTGGCCCTGACGGCCGACACCCAGCGCGACCGGTACGCAACGCCGCATGTGGCCGCGCACACCACCAGCCCGCAAGGAGCAGTCGCATGATCACTCACACCACCACACAGCCGACCGCACCATCCCCAGCGGCGACATCAGCGGCGTTCCCCGCTGCATCATCTGCGCCCTTCGCGGACCGAACCGCCCCCGCCCCCATTCCCGTGACTCGCCTCGTCGGCGTGGAGCTCCGCAAGAGCTTCGACACCCGCTCGGGTCGATGGCTGCTCGCCAGCCTCGGCCTCGCCGCGGTCCTCACCAGCGGCGCGATCATCGCCTGGGCCCCAGCAGACCAGGTGACCTACAGCCAATTCACCCTCGCCATCGGCGTCCCCATGACCATCATCCTTCCCATCATCGCGGTGTTGTCCGTGACGTCGGAGTGGAGCCAACGCTCCGGCCTGGCGACCTTCACCCTCGTCCCCCACCGAGGAAGGGTCCTGAGCGCGAAGGCCGTCGCCGCTGTCCTGGTCACGATCCCAGCCACTGCCGCTGCCTTCGGCGTCGGTGCCCTCGGCAACCTGGCAGGAGCTGCCCTCGCCGGTGTCGACCCGGGGTGGGACCAAGGCTGGGCCGACGTCGGCTTCTTCGCTCTCGGGCAGACGCTGCTGCTCCTCACCGGGTTCGTCCTCGGCGCCCTCATCCGCAACAGCTCCGGCGCCATCGTGGCCTACATGCTGTACGGATTCGTCGCCCCCGGTCTGATGGCGTTCCTGGCGTTCAACCAGCAATGGTTCGCCGACGCCCGGCCGTGGGTGGACGCGAAGTACAACCAGGACGCGCTGCTGCGAGGCGCCTTGGGCGGCGACGACTGGTCGCACCTGGCCGTGACCAGTCTCGTGTGGCTCGTCGTCCCGATGGCCTTCGCCGTCGTCAACGTCCTCCGGTCCGAGGTGAAGTGATGGCCGCCGCGTCCCTTGGGGAGTCCGTGGCCGCTGGCACCAGCAGGACCACTGGCGTGACGCCCGCCGCCGGGAGAGCAGTCCGACAGCTGCGCTACGGCGGACCCGAAGTGCTCGACGTGACACGTCAGCCGGCCCCCGTGCCAGCGTGCGGCCAGGTGCGGGTCGGGGTCCATGCGGCGTCGCTCAACGCCCGTGACTGGCACGTGATGCGTGGTGAACCACGCGTAGCGAGGCTGCTGGACCGCGGCACCTTCGGCCGGCGCGCACCCCGCGAACTCGTCCGCGGAACGGACCTGGCAGGCATCGTCGACGCCGTCGGCGACGGCGTCACCCGCTGGAAGGTCGGGGACCCTGTGTTCGGGGAAGGCTCTGGCGCCTTTGCCGACTACGCCCTCGCCTCCGAAGACCAGCTCTGGGTCATCCCGGCGGGTGTGAGCTTCGCCGAGGCGGCGAGCCTGCCGCTCGCGGCGTCCACGGCAGTGTTGTGCCTGGACGAGACGGGACTCGGCGAGGGCGGATCGGTCCTCATCAACGGCGCCTCGGGAGGCGTTGGGACCTTCGCCGTCCAGCTGGCCAAGACGCTGGGCTCGTACGTGACCGCCGTGGTCAGCCCCCGCAACGCCGACCTCGCTAGGTCGCTGGGCGCCGATGAAGTCATCGACTACACCGCGTCCGACTTCACCCGGGCCGGCCAGACCTACGACGCCGTCGTCGACTTCGTCGGGAACCGGACGCTTCGGGAACTGCGGGCCACCGTCCGGCCCGGTGGACGGCTCGTGCTGTCCGGCGGCGGCGTAGCAGGCGAGGGACGCATCCTGGGTCCGATGCGACTCCTGATGGGTGCGTTGGCTGTAGCTCGGCTTCAGCCGTTCGAGATCCGGTTCCCCCAGGCCGTCCCGACGTCGGATGGCCTCCGACGAATCTCACAGATGGTCGAGTCCGGGGCAGTGCGGCCGGTGGTCGACCAGACCTTCGCCCTGGAAGACGTGACCGCTGCCATTCGGTACATGGAGGGCACGCACGCCCGGGCAAAGGTCGTCATCACCGTGACGTGAGCCCACCCGAATCGGTGCGGTCGCGTCGCCACTCGTCGGCGAGGAGGGCGTAGCCGAAGGAGTCGAGCCACTGCCCTGACCGGTGGAAGGCGTCCCGGCGGGTGTGCGCTTCGCGGCGCATCCCGAGCCGTTCCATGAGCCGCCACGACGTCACGTTGGCGGTGAAGCAGCTGGCGACGACGCGGTGGACGCACAGCTCCTCGAAGCTGTGCCGCAGGAGTTCCTCGACGGCTTCGGTGGCGTACCCGTGTCCGGCGTGGGCGGGGTCGAGGACCCAGCCGAGCTCGACCTCCTGGGCCGCGGCGCGGGCGGCGACATCGCTCTGCGCCCAAGCGTCCTGGCGGCGGAGCATGAAGTCACCGATGAGGGTGGCGTCGTGCCGCTCGACGATGACGGTGGCGGCCAACCGGTCGGGGTCGGTGAACTGGGTGACGTAGTCGTCGTAGGTGTCGAAGGTCCCGGTGAGCCACTCGTTGACGTCGGGAAGCCGCCGGTACGCCCACGTCCCCTCGGCGTCGTCGCAGGTGGCGGCCCGCAGCATCAGCCGTCGTGTGCGGAGCGGCCACCCCACGGCCGCAGGGGCCGGAGCAGCGACCTCGACGGAGTCGACCGGCTCGATGGCCTGTAGGGCGATGAGCTCCACGCCGACGTCACGGAGGCCGGCCAGGACGCCGTGCAGCCGGGCTTGGTCGGCGGTTCCACTCAAGGTGCTGGTGCCGTTCGGGCGGCGGTCGATGGTGAACCCGCCGAGCCAGCCGCTCCAGTGGTCGTCGAGGTGCCCTGCGACCTTCACCTCATAGGGCCGGGCGCTCATCGCGGACCAGCCTGCGAACGGCCACCGGAATGCGAGTGGGTGTCGGACCGGGGTCCACGAGCGCGGGAGGTGCGCTGGACGGCCCACTCGGCGACGGCGAGGTTGATGACCCAGCCGCCGAGCTTGGCCAGGTCTCCGGAGATGACACCGGGGCCGATTGCGGCCTCGGTGAGCCCTTCGGTGAACGCTTGGGTGCCGGCTCCGAGGGCGAGTGCGTAGGCGCGGACCATCCATGCCCGGTGGGCGGTGATGTCGCGACGGCGGATGGCAGCGAAGCCGAGGACAAGGAAGGTACCCATGGCGGTTGCGGCGAGAAGCCTGGCGACGAACAGGATCGGGCCGGTGCCCGGGTGGGCGGGGTAGCCGATGGTGAGCCAGAGGGCGGACCCCACCACGGCGAGGCCGGCAACGACCAGGACGCGGCCGGCACGGCGATGCCAGGTGAGGTGCCTGCGCCGGAAGCGGGTGATGAGCTGACCGACGCCCAGGAGTGCGAAGCACGCGGAGCCGGCGATGTGGATGACCAGCGCGGCAGGGAACCCGACGAAACGGTCGTCGGCCGGCATGACGGACAGGCCGCCGGCGAGCTGGAGAAGACGGAGGATCCCGGCGCTGAGTGGGATGAGCGTGAGGACCACCAGGGCGGCGGCGACGGGCCAGCCGGCCCCCGAGGGCCGCTTGGTGTTCCGTGTCGTACGCCGTGTCGTGGTGGTGGCGGGCGTGTTCACCGGCCCGCAGGCTCGTGCGAACCCACGCTTGGGGCGGCGACCCCCTCGGTCGCGGCGGGGACGCTCGTGCTGGTCTCGGTCCGGTTGCGCCACAAGGAGTAGCCGAGCCCCATGAGGGCGATGCCGACTGGGACGGCCGCGGGACGGTTGAAGGACTGGGGCAGGACCGCCAAGGTGAGAGCGGAGACGGTGCCGGCGGCGAAGAGGGCGGAAGCCCAGCGGGCCAAGATGCCTGCGCGGAACAGCGCGATGCCGAACAGGAGGCCTCCGATGGAGTACCCGATGCCGGTGACGAGGAAGAGGGTCTGGACGGCTCCGATGTCGCCGGCTGGGGTGTTGCCGAGGGCGCCGTCGAGGTAGTTCTGGACGTAGTCGGGGTCCGTCTTGGTCAGGGTGGGCAGGACGGTGGCGACGATGACCTGGTTGGCGAACAACGCGAAGTAGCCGGTGACGACCATGACGTAGCTGACAGCGCCGAAGGTGCCGAGCTTGTGGCGGTTGCGGACGAGCATGCCGGTGAAGCCGAGGATGGCGAACGCGGCCATGGTCATCTTGGCGATCTCGCGGGCCAGGACGTCGGCGCCGGTGATGTGGTCGAGGTCGGCGGGCGGGTGGTTGATCTGGACGCCGACGTAGAGGGCGCCGGCGACGGCTGCGCACACTCCGGCCGCGGCGGTGAGACGGCTGGCTGTGAGGCGGCTGGCTGGGGTGGTGGTCATGTCCTTGTCCTCTGCGGTTGGGCCGGACCGGGTGGGCCGGGCATGCCGAGGACGCTCCCAAGCGACGTGGTGAGCGCACATCACAACATGATGTGATCGGCGTGGTGATTGCCGTTGCGTGCCGACCCGGGCCCCACCGGCTGTGCGCGTCAGGTGGGGGCGGGCGTCAGAGGATGCCGAGGTTGCTGGCGCGACGGACGGCCGCGCGGGCGGGTCTGCACGTCGAGCAGCGCATCGACGCCGGCACACCGTGGAGACCGGGTCCTGCTGGCCGGCGACGCGTCTGGGAGGTCCTAGGAACCGTCATGGGCGAGGACGACGACACGCGCACCCCCCGTGGCATCGGCGGAAGGTGTTCGAGGGCGTGCTTCACAACGCCTGGTGCTGGCGCCGTCAGACGCGACCGCGGCGCCAACAGCATGGCGCGTTGCTCCTCGGCAAGGAGGCCGCACACCATGCCGTCGCGCCAGTCGCCCGAGCGGTGGAGACTCACGGACGTTGTAGGCCTCGCGGCGCATGTCGATGCGTTTGACGTCGAGCACGAGACCGCCGACGACGTGCTTGTCGAGTTCGATGACGAGCGTCTTGGCCAAGATGTCCGGTTCCGAGAACTGCGGTCGGCACTCCTCGAGGGAGCGATTCCTGGGTGAGCAAGCGGCTGACCTCGGGGAGTCGGCCGAACTGTCGAGTGGCTTCCACGTCGGCCGGCATCCCGGGCGGAGCAGAAGGCGGGTGGTGTGCGCCCGCCAAATGACCGTCTCGGGCAGCCGGCAGATCAGCGTCGCCACCCGTCCCCGTCGGCGCGGACGTACTGCGACCAGACGTAGCGCCACGGGGTGGCAGCGATGATGAAGACGACGAAGGTGCAGTTGAACGCGACCTGGCTCATGGCGGCGCCCATGTCTCCGTTGACAGCGACGGGGAGGGCCACCAGGGCGAGCCACAGGAGCTTCCAGGTGGTCTCGAACAGGAGCAGCGGGAGCAGCTTGACGGGGTAGCGCAGCCCCAGGATGGCGAGGAGCGACATCGCGGTCAGCAGCGCGAGGGTGGTGCCCTCGAAGAGGGGCAACGTCCGCGCTTCTGGCAGCTGGGGCCACTTGACGAGCGCGAGCCCTACGGCCATGAAGGCGTAGCCGGCGCGCATCAGGTTGATCCGCGCCAGGGACAGCTCGTTGCGAACGGTCGGCTTGGGTGTTGCGGTGACAGTGCTCATGTTGCTCTCCTGGGGCTGTGAGGTGGTTGCGGCGCAGCCACGGGTGTGCCGCGATCGGTAGTCACGTCTCGGTGGTATCGACGGGTGTGACCGAGAGGAGGGTCGCGCCGAGGTCGCGGATCTTTGCGAGGAGGCCGTGCAGTTCTGCCTGGTCGGCGACCGCTCCACGCAGGGAGGTGGTGCCGTCCTCCTCCTGGGTGAGGGTCAGGCCGGTGAACCAGTTGGACCAGTAGGCGTCGAGGTGGCCGAGGATGCGGATCTCGTACCGGATGGGTTCTCGTCCCCGAGGCGGGTGGTTCATGAACCGGCTCCCGTTGCTTGTGGAGCCGGCGTGATGATGGTCGACCAGGCTCCTGGTGAGTGGCTCCGTGGCTGGTGTCTCGGAGACGTTTCGGAAGCTATGGCGCGTTCTGGGGATCAGACGTCACCACATGTGGTGACTGGCGATGTGACCCTTGCTTCTCGCCGTGGTGCCAGGGGTGCTGATGCGGTGGCAGAGCGGGCGGCTACAGCAGGTCCAGCTCGCGTCCTCGGCGTACGGCGGCCGCGCGGTTGGTGGCGTCCAGCTTGGTGTAGATCCGCCTGGTGTGGGTGCGGAGCGTGTTCAGCGAGATGAACAGGTGGCGGGCGATCTCGGGTCCGGTCAGCTCACTGGCAAGCAGTCTGAGCACCTCCACCTCACGCTCACTGAGCGGATCTGCAAGGACGTACGGCACGGCGCTGCTGCCACGGCGCTCGGTCGCGGGGCGCTCGGGGTCCTGTCCGGCGGCGTCCTGCGCAAGAACGCGTCGCCTGAGCGAAGTCAGCACGTCCGCGTCAGCGCTGCGTGCGAGGCGAGGCGCCTGCTCGAGCAGCGCGACCAGCGCGTCTCCTTCGTCGAGGAACAGGCGGGCGAACGCGTCGACCTCAGGCACCGCGGCTACCGCGGACGCCAGCTTCTTGGCGGCGGAGGCTTCCCCACCGAGCGCGTGGAGCGTGAGGGCCTGAAGGAGTCGAACCTCGAGGGCCGAGCCGTGTCGTGCGTCGGCTGTCGCGGCGGCCTCCAGCCGGTCCAGCAGCGCGAGGACGCCGTCCAGGTCAACGTTCCTGGCCCCAGGGGTGGGGGCGTTCGGGGTGCGGGTCTGGTGTGTGCGGTGCAGGGCGAGGTGAACTCGCGCGAGCGTGAGGTGTGCGTACTCCCGGGCGAACTCGGGATGGTCGTCCAGCCCCACCCCGCTCGTCGCCACCCAGGCGAGGGCGGCCTCGAGGCGCCCCCGAGCGAGGTGGACCCGGGCCTTCGTGGCAGCGAGCGGGCGCAGGTCCGGGTAGAACCCGGCGCGGTACAGGCGTGCCGCGTCGTCCAGGAGTTGTAGCGCTTGGCCGTAGTCGCCGCGGGCGGCGCGCAAGCCTGCCGCGACCGTCGGCCAGCGGTGCTGGTTCTCGGTGATGCTGGCGCGCTCGGCCAGCGCCGCGGCCGTGCCCAATTCGTCCTCGGCCTCGGCGAGGTCGTTGCGGCCCAGGGCGAGGTCTGCGAGCCACGTGTGCAGGTCGGCTGTCGCTCGCGGATAGGGTTCGCCGTGCGCTGTGGCCGTGACCAGCGCCTGCTCACACACCGCCCGTGCCTGCGAGGGCCGCCCTGCCGTGACCCACATGCCGGCGAGCACGATGGTCGCGTCCAGAGCATCGACGTGGTTGCCGGCCGCTCGCAACTCGGCGATGCACTGCTCGAACGTGGGCAGCGCCTCTGCGATGTCGCCGCGGGCCCAGGCGGCGAGCCCGAGGAAGCCGGCACCGCCAGCGCGGATGAAGTGGTGCTCGGGGCCGGCGAGGGTGAGCGCGGCGCGCGCATGTTCGGCCGTCCCCTCGCTGTCACCGCGCGCCTGGGCGAGAGCCGCCCGGTACATGTGGACTCCTGCCGGAGCTGAGCGTAGGTCCTCGGTGTCTACCCATGCGGTCGCCACCGCTGGGTTCTCGGCGGCAGCGACCAGTGCTCGGTCAGCGTCGTCGAGGTGCCGCTCGACCGCTTGCAGGTCGCCGGCGACCATCGCCGCCCACCCTGCACACATGCTCAGCACCGGATTCGGCCGTACCACGTCCTCGGGCAACGCCCGCATCCAGGTGAGCAGCAGCGCGTCACGTCGTTGCTGGCGCGTCTGGAACAGAGCCGCTTCGACGAGCCGTCCGGCGCGGTTGAAGTCGTTGGCCGCGAAGGCGTGGCGGATGGCGTCCTCGTGCGAGCCGTGTGCGGCGTACCAGTCGGAGGCGTCGCGGTGCAACTGGTTCACGGCGTCCGGGTCCCCTGCGAGGAGGCGGGCGCGCAGGACGTCGGCGAACAGGTGGTGGTACCGGTACCAGGCACGGTCGTCGTCGAGCGGCACGACGAAGAGGTTGTCCCGGTCGAGTCGCTCGAGCAGCGCTCCGCTGTCGGGCTGACCGGTGACGGCCGCGCACAGGCTGCCGGTGAGGCGGTCCAGCACGGAGGTGCGTAGCAGGAAATCGCGTACCTCGGCCGGTTGTTGGGCGAGGACTTCGTCGGCGAGGTAGTCCACGACGAATCGGTTGCTGCCGGTGAACGCCTCGATGAATGCCGAGACGTCACCGCGGCTCGCGCGGCCGCGGAGTGAGAGCCCAGCCAGCTGGAGGCCTGCGGCCCATCCCTCTGTGCGGTCGTCGAGCGCCTCGACGTCTTCCGGGGGCAGGTCGAGACCCATCACCTCGTTGAGGAAGTCGCTGGCCTCCTGGGCCGTGAACCGCAGGTCGTTGGCACGCAGCTCGGTGAGCTGTGCGCGGCTCCGCAGCCGGGCTAGCGGCAGTGGCGGGTCGGACCTGGTGGTGATCAGCACGCGCAGCTGTTCCGGCGCGTGGTCGAGGAGGTAGGTGACGGTCGCGTGCACGTCTGGGGAGTTGATGACGTGGTAGTCGTCCAGGACGACCAGCCAGCGATGCGTCACCTCCACGGCCGCGACCTCGACCGCGTGGGCGATGTGGTTCACCAGAGCCGTCAGCAGGCCGGTCGCTGCGGCTACGTCGATCGCGCCGGTACCTGCCACGCGGACCGCGCTGTCGATGGGCATGTCTGCCCGTTCCAGGGCGGCGAACAGGTGCGCCGTCCAGCGGTTCAGGTCGTTGTCCGCCTCATCGAGGGACAGCCAGGCCACCGCAATCGACCGTTGCGGGTCCTGGTCGACGGCGGCGGTCCAGCCACTCACCAGCGTGGTCTTCCCGAAGCCCGCCGGGGCCGACACCAGGCCCAGCCGCTGACCGGGCTGTACCAGCGTGTCGAGCGCCTCCGTCAGGCGGGCGCGTGCCACCACGCGCTCCCGCAGGGCGGGTGCGTGCAACTTCGTAGCCAGCACCGGCGTCGCCACGACGCGAGTGTAGGTGCAGCTGAGCCGTACCAGCGCCGCTCGATGGCACCCAGGCTCGCAGCGGTCCGACGCGAGAAGGGGACCGCGCGGTCACATCGTCGGTCACAACATGTGGTGACGCTCGGTCACCACGTCGCGACCTACGTTCCAAGCAATTCGCCGCATCTGGAAAGACCTGGACCCATGCGATCTCTGAGCCTCGTTCCGGCCGGGCGAGCCGGCGCCGTCTACGACGTCGCCGTCACCGTCCCCTTCGCCACTCCGTGGACCGCCGGTCTCGTCTTGGGCGCGTTCGCCTGGTTGCACGACGTTCTCAACCTGCCCGCGGACGCGCCGCCATCCTTCGAGTCCGGCCACATGATCTACGTGGTGCTGTTCGGGATCGTCACCACCATGTGGGGCTCGGCGTCCGCAAGACCCTCAAGGCAGACCGCGGAGCACCCGTGGTCGCCGTCTGACCCGGCGCTCAACCCCAAACAGGCGCAATCCCCGGACTCCGTCCGGCCTCCCCTCGTCGCGTGGTCACCCGCTCCCTTTGGCTGATTTCCGACCCACCCAGCAGCCCCCACCTGGAAGGCATCGTCATGCAGACCAGCAACACCCCCGATCACACCCGGCCGCCCACGTTCCAGCCCCCTCGTGCGCCCTTCCGTGGCGTCGCGACGACGGCCGGCGTCATGTACCTCATCACCATCGTCGCTTCCATTCCTGCCCAGTTCGTCAGCTACGCCCCGGTTCTCAACAACGCGGACTACGTCCTCGGCGCCGGTGCCGACACCCGCGTCATGTGGGGCGGCCTGCTCGAGGTCATCACCGCGCTCGCCTGCATCGGCACCGCCGTCGTGCTGTTTCCCGTCGTTCGGCGCCAGCACGAAGGCGCAGCGCTCGGCTTCGTGACCGCCCGCGTGTTCGAGGCGTCCCTCATCATCACCGGTGTCGTCGCGATGCTGTCCGTCGTCACCCTGAGGCAGCCGTCGGCGTCCGGCGCCGATGCCGCCGCCCGACTGGTCACCTCGGAGGCGCTCGTTGCAGCGCACGACTGGACGTTCATCCTGGGCCCCGGCGTGATGCCCGGTATCAACGCCGTCCTGCTCGGCTACGTGATGTACCGGTCCGGTCTCGTCCCGCGTGCCATCCCCGCCATCGGGCTCCTCGGCGCCCCGCTGTTCCTCGTGGCAGGCGCAGCCACCGTCGTCGGCGTCAACGAGCCGGGGTCGGTGTGGACAGCTCTGGCGACTCTGCCGATCTTCGCCTGGGAGGCATCCTTGGGCGTGTGGCTCACGGCAAGGGGGTTCAAGGCCGACGCCGTCCGCCGCCTCTGCGCCGGTGATCAAGCGTCCGTGTGAACCGCGCATCGAGCGCCTCCACCCGAGAGGTAGCGGCCATACGCCGACCGGGTCCCGCCGGTTCTGCCGGGGTGGGAGCTGACCCTGATGGCGAGTTCCCCCGAATTTCCCCCAAGCAGGCACCCACCAGGCACCTACTGGACGCCCTCCCAGGTCGGGCGTAACGTCGTCATCCCCCGTTTGACCTGCGGAAATGCACCAACCGAGTAGGCGATTCACGATGGCTCTAGGTGTACTACGACATCTAGTCCCACGTGGGTGACGCCTACCGGCTGGGTGCCTGAAAACGACCCTGACCTGCGAAGACACCTTTCAACGTCTTCCACGGTCAGGGGTCGTTCTTCGTTGGTTCTGACTCCGGGTGCGGCCCCAGCGCGGCCCGCGCGGCGAGCCGAAGGTCAGATGTCATGCATCTGACCACCGAGACGGGCAGCTTGGGGTCGGGGATGGGAGCCTCCCGGGTTGGGGCGCCTCCCGCGCGGGGCAGGATGCTGGTCGCAGCGGCGATGTCGCGCCAGAAGTCGTCCGGGAGATCCGCGTCGATCAACCCTTCATCACAGGCCCTGAACCTCGATTGTCAGGAGAAGGGCAAGCACGGTCGCGAGGACCAGAGCCGGCGCAGCTCCCTTGATGCCGTCCTTGTTGCGCAGATGCGTGACGATCGCGCCGGCGAGCAGGAGCAGGAGGCCCAGGGCGGCGAGCATGCGCAGGAGGGGCGCAGCCGCACCGACGAGTAGACCGATGGCGCCAGCCACTTCCAGGGCCCCGATTCGTCGGTAGGCGCCGACACTGAATCCGACGTGGGCGGCTCTTGTCTGCATCGATGGGAAAGCGAGCAGCTTGGCCGTGCCGAATGCGACGAAGACGGCCGCGAGGGTCGCGGCCAGGATGGGAGTCGCGTTCATGAGGGTCCTTCCTGGTTGGCTCGTCCTTGGGACGACGGGGTGCGGTAGGGGCGAGTGCGTGTCTGTGACGGTGGCGGCGGCCAGTTCGGCGGGCCGCGTGGCTCAGAGCACGGTCAAGCGGGGATCTGGCTGTCGGGTCATCACTCGCACGCGGCCGACCGGAACCTCTGCTAGCGCGAGCACCACCAGGCCGATCGCGCCGACGATGACGGGGTTTCGGTCGCCGAAGCGCGTGACCATCAGCTCGCCTCGGTGGCTCGGGGACCGGCGTGGGCAGCCGCCGCCGTCGCTTGGAACCCGGGCAGCGCCCGGATCGCGGCGTCCAGGTCGCGGGTGGCGTACAGAACGGTGCGGTCCGGCCGCACGACCGCGGCCCGCGCCCGCCCTCGGGAGAGCCAGTCGCCCAGCTCGGTGCCAGGTTCGGCGACGACGGTCACCGCACCTCGGCGCCGGATCGACGACGCCTGCGTCGCTGTGGGCTCGGCAGCCACGACGACGGCGAACCCGCGGCCGGCCACGTCGTCGAGACGCCGGTCGTCCGCGAGCACGGCGTTCGGGCAGAGACGTCCCACCAGCGAGCGACTGACGCGTGGCCGGAGGACGAGGCTGGAGCGCCGCAGCAGAGCGGTCTCGCTGTCGAGCACCCGGGCGCGGATCCCGGGAATCTGGTGGACCCGGGGCGCCAGCAGCCGGCGCATCAGGTTGCCGGCTCGGCCGCCGCGGGTCATCGCGACACCGACCAGCTTGGCCAGCCGGATGACGAACCGGGCGTGCGGCAGCCGCTCGGCCTCGTAGGTGTCCAGCGCATCGGCCGGAAGGTCTCCGGCCAGGACGCCGGCCAGCTTCCAGGACAGGTTCGCGGCGTCGCGGAGGCCGGCTCCCATGCCCTGCCCGATGAACGGCGGCGTGAGGTGTGCGGCGTCGCCGAGCAGGAAGACGTTGCGGTCGCGCCAGCGGTCGGAGATCTGGGCGCGGAAGGTGTACTCCGCCACCCGCACCAGCTCGAGGTCGGTCAGCGCGACGCTTGCGGTCCACGGCTCGATCAGCGGTGCCACGTCCTGAACAGAACCGAAGTCTGCGGCGGTCTCTCCCTCGCACAGCTGGAACTCCCAGCGGTAGCGGGCCAGGCCGATCCGCATGTACGTCGCGGCGCGGCGCGGGTCGCAGACCTGGTGGACGCCCTCCCACTGGTCGAGGTCGACATCGGTCGCGATGTCGACGACCAGCCAGCGCTGTTCGAAGCGCAGGTCGCGCATCCGCGCGTGGATGGAGGACCGGACAACGCTGTTGGCGCCGTCGCAGCCCAGGACATACGTCGCCAGCACCGACTCGTGCGCGCCGGTGCGCCGGTCGGTGAAGTCGACCCGCACGCGGCCGTGCCCGTCCTGGGAGACCTCGGTGACCTCGGCGTCACCGAGGAGGGTGACCGCCGAATGGCGCTCGAGCTCGTCGCGCAGCAGCTGCTCGAGCTCGGGCTGGTCGAACATGTTGGCCTGCGGATAGCCGTGTACGCCGTCAGCGTGGCTGCGCCTGAACTCGGCCAAGACCTCGTGTTGCCGGTCGAGCAGCCGCAGCCCTTCAGACGGCCTGGAGATCGCGGAGAACTGCTTGGCGACACCGAGGCGGTCGAGGATGCGGTAGACCTCGTCGTCCAGATGCACGGCGCGGGGCTGAGGATAGACACCGTTCCAGCGGTCGAGAAGCAGGCAGCGTACGCCGTACTGGGCCAGCAGGGTGGCGGCGGTGACTCCGCTGGGCCCGGCGCCGACGACGACCACGGGCCACTGGCCGCCGGCCGCAGCGGCCTGAGCCCGGAGGAGCACGGTCATCGAGCGCTCCTGACCACCGTGCGCTGGCGGCCGAGGTCGATCGCGCCGTCGTCGGTGGCGATGGCCAGCTCGACGACGTCGCCGTCGTGGAGGTACTTCGGGTTGCCCGCCTGCCGCTTGAAGAACAGCTTCCACTTGGTGGCGGCCGGCAGGAGGTTGCCGATGATCTCGACCGGCCTGGGTGGGGCGCTCAGCGCTGTGCCGACCGGCGTACCCGTCAGGAGCAGGTCACCTGGTTCGAGCCGCTGGAACCGGCTGAGCGCCTGGAGCGCCTCGAGCGGCGAGTAGATCATGTCCTCGCCGACGGTCATGTCCTGGCGGAGGTCGCCGTTGACCCACAGCCGCAGACGCAGGTCGGCGAAACGCTTGAGCTCGTCCTCGTCGAGGAGCACCAGCGCGGGGCCGACCGGGGTGAAGGTTGGGTAGGACTTCGCCTCGAAGAACTGGGTCTTGGGCAGCTGGAGGTCGCGCGCGGAGACGTCGTTGGTGACGACCAGGCCGGCGACGTACGACGTCCAGTTGTCCTGGGTGATCTCAGTGCCGACCGGGAGCTCGCGGGCGATGACGATCCCGATCTCGACCTCGTAGTCGAGGAACCGCACGCGCTCGGGGCAGATCACGTCGTCGTACGGACCGCTGATGGAGCCCGAGGTCTTGCGGAAGAACGTCAGCGGGATCGAGGCCGGGTCCATGCCGGCGTCCCTGACGTGACTGCCGAAGTTCGTCATCTGGGCCACCACGCGGCAGGGCGCGGTCACCGGCGAGACCAGTTCGAGGCTCTCGACGGGCACGACGACCGCGCCAGCCCGGGCACCCTCGATCCGCTCGGGCGCGGCGAGGAGCTCGCCGGTCGTAGCGGCGTCGGTGTCGATGGGGACGGCTCCGGAGGGGGTGCTCGTCCACCAGGCGTCGACGGTGCGCAGGATCGTGATGCTCATGAGCTGGCTACTTTCAGAAGGCCGCGGAGGCGGGCGAGGTCGAACTCGTTGTCGGCGCGAAGCGCGCTGACCATCGAGGTCAGCTCGCGGAGGGACTCGCGGCTCGGCGAGATTCCCAGGAAGTCGTTCGTGGCCGGCGGGCCCCACTGCGCCAGGCCGGAGGCGGTCATCGGCGACCACCCGGGCTCGAGGGTGCAGTCGAACATGTCGCCGTCGGTGAAGTGCTCGACCAGGAAGCCGTCCGGGTCTCGCCAGTAGTCGAAGATCTGGCTGCCCTCGATGTGCCGGCCGATTCCCCACGACCGGTGGTAGCCGTGGTCGAGGAGGTACTCGCCACCGGCTGCCAGCGCGTCCAGGTCAGCCACCTGGTACGCCGAGTGCACGTAGCGGTTGCGAGGTCCGAGGGTCATCGCCAGCGTGTGGTGGTCCGTCGGCGTTCTCCCACGGTCGCACCGGATGAAGCTCATCGTGGGTCCGCGATCGCGCTGTCCGTCGAAGTACTTGAAGTCGCTGACGATCAGGCCGAGGTGCTCGAGGTACCAGTTCAGTGTCTCGACGTACTTCGTCGACTGCAGGACGACATGGCCCAGGCGCTGCACATTCGCCGGTTCGCGCGGCGGCCGCTGCATCACGTTCGTGCGTACGACGTCGTGCCCCGCGTTGTGGGTATGGGGAGCCTGCGCGGGCAGGGCCGGCAGCACGTGGGTGTCGGCCACGACCCGGACCAGCGCGCCGCTCGGGTCGCGGAGCGCGACGCCGATCCCACCCAGAGCCTCGGGCAGCTTTCCGGCATGGGATCCGGTCGCCCCGGCCAGCCGGAGTACGTCGGAGGCGTCGGCGGCCGTGAACGCAGCACCGAGGTACGTCTCGCGTAGGCCCTTGCGGATGATCACGCACGGTGCGGAGGCATCGGAGCCGCGCAGGTGGAGCTCGTCGGCGGTCTGCAGTGTCGTGGTGAAACCGAACGCGTGAGCGAAGATCTGCGACTTTGCGAGATCGGGCTTCTGGAACTCCAGCCAAGCGATGTCGTGAACCTTGATCACCGGGTTGGCAGCCCGTCCGGGGTGCTCACCGGCAAGAGCCCCCTGCTCACTGTGCAGGTCGCTGTGGGTGCCACGGTGACTCATCCGACGCCTCCTTGCGTATCTGACGATATCGTCATCCATGTCGAAAACCTCAGTCAAGTGTTTCTGACGAAATCGTCAGAACTGCGCTAACCTGCACCCATGGCAGAGCATGACGAGGCCGCGAAAGCCACACCGGGACGCAGCGAGCGACGCAAGGCACGCACCCGTGCAGCGCTGATCCGCGCTGCGCAGACGTTGCTCGCCGACGGTCAGAGCAACGTGCCGATCCTCGAGATCACCCAGCTGGCCGACGTGGGGATGGGCTCGTTCTACAACCACTTCGAGTCGAAGGAAGCGCTGTTCGCCGCAGCCGTCGCCGAGGTACTCGACCTGCACGGTGCGGTTCTCGACCGGCTCACCGAGGGACTCGACGACCCGGCCCTCACGTTCGCGACCAGCTTTCGGCTGACCGGTCGGCTGCACCGGCGCGCCCCTGAGCTCAGCCGCGTGCTGCTCAGCTCCGGGCTGGACCTGCTCAGCTCCCCGGACGGCCTCGCCCCACGCGCCAGACGCGACATCCAGGCCGGAATCGACAGCGGCCGGTTCACCGTCTCGGACGCCGATCTGGCGCTCGTGATGGCCGCTGGATCCATCATCGCGCTGGGGCAGTTCCTGCACGACCACCCCGAACGTGACGACGCGCAGGCCGCGGACCAGATCGCCCGTGACCTGTTGCGCACATTCGGGCTCTCAGCCGAGCAAGCCGAACAGGTCTGCTCGCACCCGTTGCCCGACCTCGATCTGGCTGGCCTCGCCGGTTCCGCAGCGTAGCTACGCGCTGTCGGAGTTCGGAGTCTTCGACGCACACCTCGTGCGCTCCTCCCCCGCCCTCCGGCGTATCGCCGACCTGGCTCTCGACGAAGAGGCGTGGCGGGACGACCCCGACAGCACGTGGACAAGGGCGACGTCGGCCGCGCCATGACGTGGTTCGAGCGACCTGGGCCCTCGGGCTGGAGTCGCCGACTACCTCGACGATCTCGAAGGCGTCGCGAACTACCTCGCGATCACGCTCGAGGCGTCCGGCGAGGACCCCTTGCGGTCCCTCGTGCTGGCGTGATTGCCCGTTCGCAGAACATGAGCGAGCTCGCCCGTCGCGTCGGGATGAGCCGCGACGGGCTCGACAAGGCACTCTCCGCCGAAGGCAACCCGACGTCGTGACCGGCCCTGGCTCGGCTCAGCCCTCCAGCAGCCGGGCGACCTCGCGCAACGCCTCGGCGTACCCGTCGACGCCCTTGCCGATGACGGCAGCATCGGCCACCTTGCCCACGTAGGACAGGTGACGGAACTCCTCGCGCGCGTGGATGTCGGAGATGTGCACCTCGACCACCGGTGCGGTGAGGACCACGAGTGCGTCCATGATCGCGATGGACGTGTGGGTGTACGCACCGAAGTTGCCGACGACCGCCGCGCCGGACTCGAAGGCCTCGTGGATCCAGTCGATGAGCACGCCCTCGTGGTTGCTCTGCCGGCACTCCACCCGGAGACCGAGACGCTCCCCCTCCGCCACGCACAGCGCCTCGACGTCGGCGAGGGTCGCGGTCCCGTAGACCTCGGGGTCGCGACGGCCGAGCAGGTTGAGGTTGGGTCCGTTGAGGACCAGCACGGAGCTACTCACGCGCCCCAGTATCGCGTGGGCGGTGGATCGTCTTGTAGGCGACGTACTGCGACAGGCCCTCGATGCCGTACTCGACACCGAGCCCGGAGTCGTGCCGGCCACCGAACGGAGCGTCGTGGTTGGACGCGAAGAAGTTGAGGCCGACCGAGCCGGTGTCCATCCGCTCGGCGACGGCCAGCGCCGCCTCGGGATCGGTGGAGAACACGAGCCCGCCGAGGCCGAAGGAGGTGTCGTTGGCCAGCGCGACCGCCTCGTCGACGTCGTCGTAGCGCAGGATGCTGACCACCGGCCCGAAGATCTCCTCCCGTGCGACCCGCATGTCGGGGGTGACGTCGGCGAGGACGGTGGGTTCGATGAACCACCCCGAGTCGGTGTCGACGGGGCCGCCGCCGGTGGTGACGCGGGCTCCCTCGGCACGCGCCGAGTCGAGG
This sequence comes from Nocardioides eburneiflavus, assembly GCF_004785795.1. NCBI lineage: Bacteria > Bacillati > Actinomycetota > Actinomycetes > Propionibacteriales > Nocardioidaceae > Nocardioides > Nocardioides eburneiflavus. Next base: position 3,476,694 of record NZ_SRRO01000001.1, on the reverse strand, counting down.
AAGTCGCGGACCACGTCGAACTGCGCTTGCGACGCCATCGGGCCGAAGACCGTGGCCTCGTCGAACGGATCGCCCTGCGGCGCCGCGGCCACGGTGCGGGTCACCATGTCGACGACCTCGTCGTAGCGCGCCGACGGCGCCAGGACGCGGGTGGAGATGTAGCAGGTCTGGCCGGTGTTGCGCAGGCAGCTGCGGATCAGCACCGACGACATCTGCTCCAGGTCGGCGTCCGCGAGCACGATCGCGGACGACTTCCCGCCGAGCTCGAGCGTCACGGGGCGCAGCAGCTCCCCACAGGCGGCCGCGATCCGGCGACCGACGGGCGTCGACCCGGTGAACGCGACCTTGGCGGTCAGGGGGTGGCGCACCAGGCGGTCGCCCACCTCTCCCCCGCCGGTGACGAGGTTGACGACGCCCGGCGGCAGGCCGGCGGCCTCGCACGCCTCGACCACGAAGCGGATCGAGAGCGACGTGCCGGGGGCCGGCTTCATCACCACCGTGTTGCCGGCCAGCAGGGCCGGCGCGAGCTTGACGACCATCAGGTTGATCGGGAAGTTCCACGGCGCGATCAGCACGCAGGGACCCAGCGGCTCCCTGCGCACGACGGACTCCGCACCGCCGGCGGGGAACGGGCGGACGTCGTCGTCCTCGAGCCAGGACGCCAGCCCGGCGACGTGGCGGAGGATGCCGGCGGCGTTGGCGGCGGCTCCCCTCGTCTCGCTGACGGGCGAGCCGTTCTCGAGGGTGTTGGTGACCGCCATCTCCTCGGCGCGCGCCTCGACCTCGTCGGCGACGCGCAGCAGCAGCCCAGCCCTCTCCGACGGTGTGCTCGTCGCCCAGTCGCCGGACCGGAACGCCCGGTCCGCGGCGGACATCGCGGCGTCGACGTCCTCGGCCGACGCGTCGGGGACCGAGCCCCACTCCAGTCCCGTGGCCGGGTCGACCTGCGGGATCCGCGCCGACGACGTCGAGCCGCGCCAGACGCCGTCGACGTAGACGTCGTCCGCATGGGTCCATCGCGGCGTGTGGTTGCGGGAGGTGCCCACGGTGCTCGTCGCCGTCATCGGATCACGGCCGTCTTGAGCAGTGCCCGCGAGCGGCCGAGCTCCGCGGTCGCGATCTCGATCGCCGCAGCGGTGATGAGCTCGGGGATGATCTCGGCCTCGAGCCGGTCGCTGTAGACCGCCGGGTCCATCCGGAACCAGCCGGACGCCAGCGCGATCCCGGCGTGGTCGAAGCGCCACAGCCGGTCCGCGTCGCGGACCAGGGCGTCCTCGAGCGAGTACGCCTCCTGGCGGGTGTCGTGGCCGTCGATGATCGCGCAGACCGCCTCGACGAAGTCCGCGTCGTAGCCCAGCGGCGGCAGCACCTCGCGGGCGATGAGGCAGCCCTGCCGCTCGTGCTCGAAGCGGATCTCCGCCTTGCGCCAGTCGCCGGAGAAGCCCTCGGAGAGGATCCGATCCTCGTCCACCCGGCCCCAACCGGTGTCGTGGAGCGCGATGGTGACCCGCACGAGCAGCCGGTTGGCCTCGTGGTGCGCGGTGCACAGCCGCTCGGCGTAGGCCAGCGACATCGGCAGGTGGATGTCGTTGCCGCGCGTACGGGTCTCGGTGACGACCGACCTCCAGATCGGGTCGAGGTCGTCGCCGTCGGGAGGGGTCAGCGAGATGGGAGTGGCGTCGACCGGCCCGGACGCGGGTACGGGACGCTCGCTCGTCAGCTCGCCGGTCTGGTGGAGGGACTGGGTCGTCATGGGAGTTCTCATTCCGCCGCGACGAGCGCGGCCGGGTCGACGGTGACGGACTTGAGCGCGACGGCCGGGTCGGCCGCGTCGTCGTGGGGAATGGCCAGCCCCTTGGAGAGCGCGCTGCGCACGGCCATGAAGTCCAGCGGGTGGTTGATGCAGTCGGCGGCCAGGAGCCGGTCGCCGCGGTAGTAGAGGACCGAGTGCCGGCCCCGGTCGGGCTCGGCACGCACCAGCGTGCGGTCGTGTCCGGAGGAGAGCCCGGCGATCTGGAGCTTGAGCTGTCCCTGGTTGGACCAGAACCACGGGATGCCGGCGTACTCCTCGCGCCGCCCGGTGATGGCGTACGCCGCCACCTTGGCCTGCTCGATGGCGTTGTTGACGCTCTCGAAGCGGACCCGGTCGCCCTCGGGTGCACCGGGGACGGGGTTGGGCTGGTTGGCGCAGTCGCCGACGGCCACGGTCACCCCGTCGGAGGCGATCGCCGACTCGTCGACCCGCACCCCGTTGTCGCACACGAGCCCGATGGACTCGGCGAGCTCGGTGTTGGGGATGACGCCCACCCCGACGAGGACGAGGTCCGCCGCGACGACGCGGCCGTCGGCCAGCTCGACCCCGCCCACGCGGTCGCCGCGCCCGACGATGCGGCGTACGTCGGCACCCAGGACCACGTCGATGCCGGCGGCGCGGTGGTGGTCGAGGAGGTACGCCGACGTCTCCTCCCCCACTGCCCGCGGCACCAGCCGCGGGGCCGCCTCGAGCAGGGTCACGGTGCGGCCCATCTTGCGCAGCGACGCCGCGGCCTCGATGCCGATGAAGCCGCCGCCGATGATGACGACGTCACGGACGGAGGGCACGCGCGCCTTGAGCTCGAGGGCGTCGTCGGCGTTGCGCAGGTAGAGCACGCCGGGCAGGTCCACCCCCTCGAGGAGCAGGCGCCGCGGCCGGGCGCCCACGGCCAGCGCGAGACGGTCGAAGGCGAACGTGGCCCCGGACAGGGAGTGCGCCGTCCCCGATCCGTCCGCGGCCTTGTCGATGCGGACGATGCGCTCGTTCTTGACGACGTCGATGCGGTGCTCGTCCCAGTAGGCCTGGGTGCGGAACATGAGCGACTCGTTGGTGATCTCGCCCTGGAGCCACTCCTTGGACAGCGCCGGGCGCTGGTAGGGGCGGTGGTTCTCGTCGCCGAGCAGGGTGATCGGGTCGTCGTAGCCCAGGGCGCGCAGCGAGGTGGCGAGCGAGACGCCGGCCTGGGAGGAGCCGATGACGAGGAGGCCGTCAGGCGTCGCGTCGGTCATGGCGGTCACACCTGGGTGGACGGCGTGGTGACGTGCAGGTCGGAGCCCTCGGTCACGGTGAGCTGGCAGGACAGCCTGGAGTTGTCCCGCCGGTCCTCGGCCGCGCCCCAGAGCATCTCGTCCTCCATCTCGTCCATGGGCGGGAGCGAGGCCAGGTCGGCCTCGGCGACGAAGACGTGGCACGTGGCGCACGACAGCGAGCCACCGCACTCGGCGACGATGCCCGGCACGCCGTTGCGGACCGCGGTCTCCATGACCGAGTCGCCCACGGTCGCCTCCACGACCCGGGACTCGCCGGCGTGGTCGGTGTAGGTGACGGTCGACATGTGGTTCCTCCAGCTGGTGTGGGTGGGTCAGATGAACTGGCGGCCGCCGTCGACGACCAGGGTCTGGCCGGTCACGAAGCCGCTGTCGGGGCCGGCGAGGTAGAGCGCGGCACCGACGATGTCGTCGGGCTGGCTGGCCCGGCGCAGCGATCCGCGGTCGACGCCGTAGGACTCGGCGTCCTCGAGCAGGCCGCGGCTCGCCTCGGTCAGGGTGAAGCCCGGCGCGATGGCGTTGACGGTGACGCCGCGACGGCCGAGCTCCCTGGCCATCACCCGCGTGAGGGCGATGACGCCGCCCTTGGAGGCGACGTAGTGGGCCCAGTGCTCCGAGCCCGAGTAGACCGTGGCCGAGGAGAGGTTGACGACCCGGCCGCCGTCGGGGAGGTAGGGGCTGACCGCGCGCGTCATGAGCCAGGGGCCCTTGAGGTTCACGGCCATCACGAGGTCCCACTCCGCCGGGTCGATGTCCTCGAGCGGCGAACGGGTGACGGTGCCGTAGACGGCGGCCTTGTTGACCAGCACGTCGATGGTCCCGTCGCCGAAGTCGGCCACCTGCTCGGCCAGCTCGCGGGTCGACGCCTCGTCGGTGACGTCGACGCGGCCCGACCAGGCCTCGGCGCCGGTGTCCTTGACGAGGCGGGCCGTCTCCTCGGCACCGTCGACGTCGATGTCGGCCACGGCGACACGGTGGCCGCGGGAGGCGAAGCCGAGCGCGAAGGCCCGCCCCAGGCCCCCGCCCGCACCCGTCACGAGGACGGTGCGGACCGGGTCGTGGGTGTGCGAGTCCGTCATCGTCAGTCCTGGAGGATCTCGACCCGGCCGGCGTTGCCGTCGACGCGGATCCGCTGGCCGGTCACGATCGTGGTCGAGGCCGATCCCGTGCCGGTGACGGCGGGGAGCCCGTACTCGCGGCACACGATGGCGGCGTGGCTCATCATGCCGCCGATGTCGGTGACGGTGGCCCGGATCTTGCCGAAGATCGGCCCCCACGACGGGGCGGTGATGGTGGCGACGAGGATCTCGCCCTCCTGCACCTCGCCGAGCTGGTCGGCCGACGTGATCACGCGGGCCAGGCCCTCGACGACGCCCGGTGAGGCAGCCATGCCGGTGATGGCGCCGTCCTCGGAGCCCTCGTCCCCTGCCAGCCACTGCTGCACCTGCTCGGTGGTGATGCCGTAGAGCATCATCGTGAAGGGCTCGGTGATCTGCGCGGGTGGCGTGTTGAGTGCCGGCTGCGGGCGACGGGTGGAGAGCGCGTCGATGATGACGCGGCGGCGCTCGATCTCGGCGGGCCAGTAGTGCGGGCCGGTCGACTCCGCCCCGACCGCCCATCCCGTGACCAGGTCGAAGATCGCGTCCCGGACCTCGTTGCGGTTGAGGTAGAGCATGTCCGCGGGGTCGGCCCAGAAGCCGGCCTCGACGAACACGCCGGCGAGCTCGCGCACCTTGCGCCAGAAGACGCCCATGGCCCAGTGCTCGATGTAGAAGTTGTGGTTCTCCACGTAGGGGTACGCCGTCGCGGCGAGACCGCGCTTGGCGTCGAACTGTGCCTGCAGCTCGGGCGAGACCAGCTCGCGGTACTCCGCGATGATGCGCTCCTTCTCCGCCAGGAGGTGCTCGACGGGACGCATGATGTCCTGGCCGTCGTCGACGCGCCGGACGTAGTCCTTGATGTAGCCCAGCGGGATGTCCTGGTGCTCGAGCCAGTACTTGTCGTGGCCGTAGAAGCCGTTGCCGACGGTGAAGTTGAACCACGGGTCCTGGGCGGCCTCGTAGGCGACCAGCCACTCCTCACCCCCCGCGTCGCGCACCGCTCGCAGGGTCCCCTCGACGTCGTCGGTGTCGTCGAAGGCGGACTGGATCCCCAGCTCGACGGCCTGCACCGCGAGCTTCTTGAGCTCGTCGTCGGGCCGGAACAGCTCCATGTCGACGCCCTGCACCATCTTGGCGATCGCCTGGTCCGGGATGCCGGGGAACACGTCCTTGCAGAAGCCGAAGAAGTCGAGGTAGGCGAGGTAGCCGAGGTTGAGGAACTCGAAGTGGTACTGCCAGTTGCGGTAGAGCAGAGCGATCAGGCGGTCGTAGTTCTCCATCAGCACCTGCGAACCGTCCATCGCCTTGCCGGAGACGATGTCGTCGAAGGGCACCGCGTCGGGGAGGGCCTCGAAGGTGAGGTCCTCCATCTCGTCGATGGTGGCGCGGACCTTGGAGTGCCAGGCCTCGAGGAGGCTGTCCCAGTTCTGGAAGTAGTGCCCGGCGCGGCGCTCGAACTCCGGCACACGGGCAGCGATCTCCTCCTCCGGCACGCCGACGGGGCTCATGTAGAGGTAGCCGAGGTGGATCTTGAACTCGATGCCGTTGGCCGGCGGGATCAGCAGGTGGCGGGTGTTGTACTGCCCCAGGCACTTCACCGCGAACTCGCCGCCGATGGTCTCGAAGGGCTTGAAGACGGTCGGCCAGTGCTGGCTGTCGCAGAACCAGAACTTCTCGTCACCGCCGGGGGCGTTGTCGAAGACCAGGTTGTAGGGGTAGAGGTCCTCCCAGCCCTCGGCGCCGGCCGGCACCTCGATCTGTGACGGCTTCGGGAAGGACTTCATGGTCTGTTCGATCGTCATGCGGGTTCCTTGGGGTGTGCGGCGCTGGGGCTCAGCGGCCGATGAGGGACGTGGTGAGACCGGACAGGGAGAATCCGGTCGGTCCCGAGGTCGAGGGCGGTGCCGGGGTGGGACCGGCGCCGGGGGCCGAGTGGACGGTCTCCGGCCGGGACTGGAGCAGCAGGAGGTTGTCGCCGTCGGGCAGGTCGGCGTCCAGCGCCCACTCGATGTCCTGGGGGCAGCCGTAGTGCCGCTCGGCGCGCTTTGCCATGCTCGCGACGGCGTGCAGCTCGGTGTCGGTGAGGCACCGGACGGCTTGGCGCTCGGGCTCGACCTCCCGCTCCAGGAGCGAGCCGCTGGCCGCGTCGGGGACGAGCTCGGCGTGCTTGTCGCCGATGTGCTCACGCACGACCGAGAGCATCACCTTGTCCAGCATGAGGTTGTCGGGCGTCACCTGGCCGGAGACGACCATCTCGCCGACGCCCCAGGACGCGTCCACCACGATCTTGGAGCGGTCGCCGTTGGACGGGTCCATGGTCATCGCGACACCCGAGACGCGGGCGTTGACCATCTTCTGCACCGCGACCGCCATCGACAGGTCGTCCTCGGGGATGCTGTTGCGCAACCGGTAGGTGATCGCCCGGCTGGTGTAGAGCGACGCCCAGCACCGGCGTACGTGGTGGCTCACCTCGGGGTATCCGGTCAGCCAGAGGTAGGTGTCCTGCTGGCCCGCGAAGCTGGCGTCCGGCAGGTCCTCGGCGGTCGCGGAGGAGCGGACGGCGACCGGGACCTCGCCGGCGAACCGCGTCATCAGCTCGTCGTACGCCGTGCGCAGGACGCCGTGCATGTCCTCGGGCACCTCACGCGACTCGATGGCGTCCCGGATCTGCTCGGAGGCCCGGTCGACCGACGCGACGTCGTCGGGGTCGATCTCGGCGAGGCGGTCGCGGATCTCCGCGCGCAGCCCGCTGCCGTCGACGAAGTGGTCGAAGGCGGCCGTGGTCACCGCGAAACCGGGCGGCACCGGCATGCCGGCCGTGGTCATCGAGACGAGGGAAGCGCACTTGCCGCCCAGGAGCTCGAGGGCGGGGTCGTGACCGCTGTCGAAGAAGACGACGTAGTCGCTCATCGGGAGACCTCCTCGGTCGGGGACTCGCCGTGGAGGGCGGCGGGCCAGGTGACGGGCACTCTGATCGGGGCCCGGAAGGACAGGTTGTCGCCGAAGTGGATGTCGGCGTCGTCGGCGAGGGTGAGGCCGGGCGCGAGGCGGGCGACCTCCTCCAGGGCGACCTTCGCCTGCAGCTTGGCGAGCATGTTGCCGAGGCAGTAGTGGATGCCGAAGCCGAACGAGAGGTGCTCGCGGGCGTTGGGGCGGGCGATGTCGAAGGACTCGCCGTCCTCGAACCTGGTCTCGTCCCGGTTGGCCGATCCCATGAGCAGGAGGATGTCGGCGCCCTTCGGGACCGACACTCCCCCGATCTCAGCGTCGCGCAGCGCCCGGCGGCGCCAGCCGACGATCGAGCCGCTGTAGCGCAGCACCTCGTCGACGGCTGCCGGGATGCGGGTGGGGTCGGCCACCACCTGCTGCCACTGCTCGGGGTGGGTGAGCAGGACGCGCAGCGCGTTGGAGATCAGCGTCGTGGTCGTCTCGTGGCCGGCGAAGAGCAGGGAGTAGCAGATGGAGGCGATCTCGTGGTCGGTGATGGGGTCGCCGTCGGCCTGCATGCGGACCATGTCGCCGACCAGGCTGTCGCGCTCGGTCTCGTGCGCCTCGTCGACCAGGCGGCGGCACTCGGCCCAGTAGTCGACGAGGTTGTGTGCGTGCGGCACCTGCTCGTCGTCGCTGAGGTCGCCCCAGGTCATCGCTGCTCGGGAGTCCGACCAGGTCTTGTAGGTGCCGACCATGCCCAGGTCCGCGCCGATCAGGGTGAGGATCGTGATCGTCGGGACGTCGTAGGCCAGGTCGCGCACGAGGTCGCCGCGACGGTCGGGGCGCGTGAGCATCTGCTCGAGGAGCCGCACCACGTTGGCCCGGATCTCCGGCTCGAGGACCTTGAAGCGGCGCGGCGTGAACGCCTTCGCGGCGACCTTGCGGATCCGCGTGTGGTCCGGGGGGACTCGCGCGGAGAGACCGGAGTAGGCGGTGAACCCGCCCTCCTCCATGATCTGCCTGGCCTGCGCCCCCCGCTCGCGGACGGGTGCCTGCGCGTTCTCGGAGGAGAAGGTCTCCCAGTCCTCGAAGACCGCCTTGACGTCGTCGTAGCGGCTCACCACCCAGTGTCCGATCCGCTCGTCGAACATCACCGGCTCTTCCTCGCGGAGGGCGGCGTACGACGGGAACGGGTCGTCCATCGCGAACGGCTCGTAGCCGTGGTGGACCGGGCAGCCGCGGGCCGCTCCGGTCGAGGTCGGGGTCGACGTCATCGGGCGCCTCCTGGGAAGTCGTGTCGCCGGGTGACGACCACCACATCGTGACCCGGCGCACATCCGGGGTCCACGTGCATCTTCCGTTGGACGGAAGTGCGTCCCGCGTGGATCAGCCCTGGCGGCGCGGGATGCGGCGCGGGAGCCGCAGGACGCTCGGCTGCGGGCGCGCGGCAGCCACCTCGATGCGGTGCGCCACCCCGCGCAGGGTGGGCAGGTGGCGCGTCATGACGGTGCCCTGTGTCGAGAGCATGACGAGCCCGATGGCGGCCGGGTGCGGGTCGAGGCGGACCGGCACGGCGATCGAGCACGACCCCTCGCGGACCTCCTCCTGCGTGGTCGCGTAGCCCTCGTCGCGCACCTTGCGCAGCTCGGCGGCCAGCCGTCCGGGGTTGACGTGCGTGTGCCTGGTGGCCGGCTCCAGCCGGTGGGTGAGGTAGGCCTCGCGGACCCAGTCCTCCTCGAAGGCGAGCAGCACCTTGCCGACCGCGGTCGCGTGCAGCGGCAGGCGCCCTCCGACCCTGGAGGCGCGCGGCACCCTGGTCGACCCGTAGATGCGGTCGATGTAGAGCGCCTCGTCCCCCTCGCGGATCGCGAGGTGCGCCGTCTCGTTCGTCAGCGAGAAGAGGTCCTGCAGGTGCGGCCGTGCGGTGTCGCGCAGGTGGCGGCCGGCGTTCTGGGCCACCTCCCAGAGCCGGAGGCCGACGGTGTAGCGCCCCTGCGAGTCGCGCTCGAGGGCGCCCCACTCGACGAGCTCCCCGACCAGCCGGTGCGCGGTGGGCAGCGGGAGGTCGGCATGGGCGGCGAGGTCGCTCAGCGAGAGCGCGGAGGGACCCTGCTCGAAGGCACCGAGCAGGGCGAGGGCCTTCGAGGTGACCGTTCGTCCGTCACCGCGCACTCACGCCTCCTGCCGCTCGCTCACCGCCGGCGTCGTGTCCGACGGCCGACTCCGATGCGGTCGAGGTCTCGACCGACGACGAGCTCTCCGGAGTAGCCGGTGTGGGCGCGGCGCCACTTGTGCTCGGGCCAGCTGCCCGGCACGAGGTGGGACAGCACGAGCGTACGCGCACCCGCGGCCTCCGCGATCGCTCCGACGTCGGTGACCTCCGTGTGGGCGTGGAGGAGGTGGTTGACGAGGCCCTCCTGGGCAGGGGTGCGCGGCTCGGGCAGCAACATCTCGACCCACTCGCGGTCGATCACCTCGTGCACCAGCACGTCGGCGTCCCGGGCGAGCTCGACGAGGTTCTCGGTCGGCCCCGTGTCACCGGAGAAGACGATGCTGCCGTCCTCGGTCTCGAACCGGAACGCCAGCGCCGGGAAGACGGGTGCGTGCTGCACGAGCGTGGCGGAGACGCGCACGAGGTCGTCCTCGAAGAAGGTCACGGGCGACATGCGAGGGCAGGGCGTCCCGTTGGGGTCGGCAAGCAGGTGGGCCGGGATCGGGACGTCGTGGCCGGCGAAGAGCTGGCTCGGGACGGGCTTGCGGTTGTCGAGGGCCCGGTCGTTGTAGTCGGTGGCGAACGTCCTGACCATCAGGTCCACCATCTCGCGCGTGCCCGGCGTCGGGCTGTCCGGCGCCACGACCGGCGGTGCGGGAGGCGGCCCGAAGAGCGGCGGAAGGCCCCCACGGTTGCCCGGCCCCCAGATCGGGACCTGCCGGTCCACGAGGTGGAGCCCGTTGAACAGGCCCTCGGTGAGCACGTTGTTGAGGTCGACCACGTGGTCGGAGTGGAGGTGGGTCAGGAACACCCCGCGCAGGGCGTCCAGCGGGCCGTCGGTGTCGTGGGAGGCGTTGCCCAGCCCGGCCGACCTCGCCTGCCGCACCACGCCGGAGCCGCAGTCGACGAGGTAGAACCGGTCACCCACGACCACCGCCGAGGCGATCCCGGCGCGGGTGGACCCCGGCCAGTACGCCGGCCCTCCGGAGGTGCCGAGCAGCACCAGCTGGGTACGGTGCCCGCGTGCAGTCCGCGGGGCCGTGGCCGGGGCTGCACCCGCGGGGCCCGCGGCGCCGGAGAGCGAGGCTCCGACGGCTGCCGTGCCGGCGCCGGCGAGGAGGCCCCGCCTGCTCAGCGTGGCCCGGGCCAGGTCGTTGACGGATCCGCACATGGGGTTGCTCCTCGTGGTGGTGGACGGTGGCGGGAGTCTCACCGGCGCCGGGCAGCGAGGACCATCGACGGCTTCCGTCGGACGGAACCGCGTTGGTGTGGACGTCAGCCGAGCGCTGTCCGCTGGGGCGCGCTGTCGATGAGGGCGACCGCGGCCAGGGCCCGCGCCATGGTGCGTGCCGCGTCGGTGAAGAGGTGGTCGTGCACCCGGCTGCCGATCAGCACGTGCGCCTGCTGTCGGGTCAGGCCGAACCAGTCCATCACCGTCTCCACTCCGTGGGGCGTGAGCCGCCAGAGCTTGTCGGCGTCCTTGACCAGGGCGTCGTTGAGGGAGAGCGAGGTGAGGCGCGAGTCGTGGCCGTCGATGATCCCCACGATCTCAGCCGTGCGGGCCGGGTCGCGACCGAGTCGGCCCAGCACGTCGCTCGCGATCGCGGCGCCCTCCTTCTCGTGACGGATCACCAGGTCCTCGCGACCCCCGCCGGGCCGGATCGCCTCGAGCACCTCGTCCGCGGCGACCCGCGACCAGCCGGTGTCGTGGAGGATGATCGCGGGCAGCACGACGTCGCGGTCGGCGTCGGGGTGCAGGTCGCACAGCGCCGCCGCCAGTCCGTACGAGTACGCCGTGTGGGCGTCGTTGCTGCGCACGTGGAGGTGCTCGACGGCGAGCCGCCACACCTCTGCGTCCGCGGGCCGGAACCCGGCAGTGCCGGTCACGGTGGTCGGGTCGGGCAGGAAGGGCGTGACGTCCGTGCCGAGGTGGTTCGCGGACGGTTCCTGCGGCGGCAGCGCCATGCTCAGCGCGCCCCGGGCCAGCCCGTGTAGGCCTCGGCGAGGTAGGTCGACCCCGCCACCGACCCGGTCACGGCGGCCAGCTCGCCCTCCTGGCGGCGTACGTCGAACGGGGTCGCGTCGGGCAGCGTGTGCAGCATCGTGGTCATCCAGTAGGAGAAGTGCTGGGCCTTCCAGACCCGGGCCAGCGCCCTCTCGCTGTAGGACGCCAGCGGAGCCGGGTCGTCCTTGTCGACCGCCCGCTCCAGCTCCTCGGCGAGGACCCGTACGTCGGCCAGCGCGAGGTTGAGGCCCTTGGCGCCCGTGGGCGGCACCGTGTGGGCGGCGTCGCCCGCGAGCACCATCCGGCCGTGGTGCATCGGCTCCTGGACGAAGCTGCGGAAGGGCAGCACCGTGCGCGAGGTGATCGCGCCCTCCGCGAGCGTGTGGCCGTTGGCGCCCACCGCGGCCTGGAGCCTCTCCCAGATGCGGTCGTCCGACCACGTGGTGGCGTCCTCGGCGGGATCGCACTGGAAGTACATCCGCTGGAGGGTCTCGGTGCGCTGGCTGATGAGCGCGAACCCGTGCGGAGAGTGGTTGTAGATCAGCTCGGGGGCGCTCGGGGGCGCCTCGGCGAGGATGCCGAACCAGGCGAACGGGTACTCCCGGAAGTACTGGAGGCGCTCGGCCTCCGGCACCGCGCGGCGGCACAGGCTGCGCGACCCGTCGGCCCCGACGAGGAAGTCGGCGCGGACCTCGTGGGCCAGCCCGTCACTGGCCGTGAAGCGCACGACCGGGCGGTCGGTGAGCCCGCCCACCTCGACGTCCGTGACGCCGAACCGCACGTCCCCTCCGTCGCGGGCGCGGGCGTCGGCGAGGTCGATGAAGACATCGGTCTGCGGGTAGAGCTGGGTCGACGCCCCGACCAGCCCGCGGAAGTCGATGCGGTGCGATCCACCGCCGAAGGCGAGCTCGATGCCGTCGTGCCGGTAGCCGTCGCGGAGCACGCGGTCGGACACCCCGGAGTCGACGAGGAGGTCCACGGAGTCCTGCTCGAGGATCCCGGCGCGGTGCGTCTGCTCGATCTCCTCGCGGGTGCGCAGGTCGATCGCGACGGAGTCGATGCCGGCGCGGGCGAGCAGGTGGGACAGCATCAGCGCGGCCGGACCGGCACCGACGATCGCGACCTGGGTGCGGACAGGGACGGGGGTGGTGGCCATGCGCTGCATCATCGGCCCGCCGCGCGGCGCACTGCCACGGGGGCGTTCCGCTCAGCGGAAGTCGACTCGGTCGCCGTCCGAGACGGACGGCAGGTGGCGGCCCACCCCGCGCGCCGCCACCTGCATGGCGCTCACCAGGCGGTCGCGCTCACGTGGCTGCAGGGTCGGCACCACCACGCCCAGCGCGGCCACCACCTGGGTCCCCGCGCGGATCGGCACCGCCACCGAGCAGGCGCCGAGCGTCATCTCCTCGACGGTCGTCGCGTGGTCGTCCTCGAGGACGGCCTCCAGCTGGCGTCGCAGCCGGCCGGGCTGGCTGATGGTGTACGGCGTGATCCGCGTGAGCGAGCCCATCACCGCCTCCTGGACCTCGGGTGGCGCGTGGGCCAGCAGCACCTTGCCGACCCCGGTGGCGTGCAGGGGCAGGCGCGACCCGATGGTGCTCACCACCGGGACGGAGGCATGCCCGGAGAGCCGGTCGACGTAGAGCACCTGGAGCCCGTCGCGCACCGCCAGGTGGACCGTCGCGAGGGTCGCTCCGTAGAGGTCGTGGAGGTAGGGCGAGGCGAGCTCACGGAGCCCGCTGTGGACGGGCGCGAGCAGCCCGACGTCCCACAGTCGCCGGCCGATGACGTACTCACCCGACGGGGTGCGGGCGAGAGCGCCCCAGCCCACCAGCTCGCCCACCAGCCGGTGCGCCGTCGCGACCGGCAGTCCGGCGCGCCCGGCGATCTCCGTCAGCGTGAGCCTCCGGTGCCGCGCGTCGAAGGCTCCCAGCACCGCCAGGGCACGGCTGGTGACCGACCGCCCGGCGCTCGCGGAGTTGCCTGCCATGCCGGCATCCTTTCGTCCAGTGGAAAGGAAGGCAAGCCACAGCACCGGCGGGCTGGCTACGGTCGGCCCCGTGACCCAGACCTCCGAGCCCCTGTCGTCGGGCCCCGACTCGGCGTCGGCGAGCCAGTCGGCGATCGACGCCGAGATGGCGGCGATCAGCACCGCGTACGACGCCTCGCTCCGCCAGGGCGGCCGCGCCGAGACCCAGCCGCGCCTCGACTACGCCCCGTACCGCAGCAGCCTGCTCCGCCACCCCACCAAGGACCTGCACCACGCGGACCCCGAGGGGGTCGAGCTGTTCGCTCCCGTCTTCGGCCACCGCGACGTCGGCCGCCTCGAGTCCGACCTCACGATCCAGGACGGTGGCGAGCCCGTGGGCGAGCGGATGGTCGTCACCGGTCGCGTGCTCGACGGCGAGGGCCGCCCGGTCCGACGGCAGCTCGTCGAGATCTGGCAGGCCAACTCGGCCGGGCGCTACATCCACAAGCGGGACCAGCACCCCGCCCCGATCGACCCGCACTTCACCGGCGTCGGCCGCATGCTCACCGACGACGAGGGCCGCTACCGCTTCACCACCATCAAGCCCGGTCCGTACCCGTGGAGGAACCACCGCAACGCGTGGCGTCCCGCGCACATCCACTTCTCCCTCTTCGGGACCGACTTCACCCAGCGGCTGGTCACCCAGATGTACTTCCCGGGCGACCCGCTGTTCGCCCTCGACCCGATCTACCAGGCGATCGTCGACCCCGCCGCCCGTGCGCGGCTGGTGGCGACCTACGACCACGACGTGACCCAGCACGAGTGGGCCACCGGGTACACGTGGGACATCGTGCTGACCGGCAGCCGCCGGACCCCGATGGAGGAGGAGACCGCATGAGCACGGACTCGACCGGGCTGCCGCCCACGCCCGGCCAGACCGTCGGCCCCTTCTTCGGCTACGCGCTCCCCTTCGACGGCGGAGCCGACCTCGTCCCACGCAGCCACCCGGCCGCGATCCGGCTGCACGGCACCGTGTACGACGGGGCGGGAGAGCCGGTGCCCGACGCCCTGATCGAGCTGTGGCAGGCCGACGAGCACGGCCGGGTCGCCCAGGTGCAGGGGTCCCGGGCCCGCGACTGCTGGACCTTCACCGGCTTCGGCCGCACGCCCGTGGACGACACCGGCCACTACTCCTTCACCACCGTCCGCCCGGGCGCGACGGCGGGAGTGCAGACGCCCTTCTTCGCGGTGACCGTCTTCGCCCGCGGTCTCCTGCACCGCCTGGTCACCCGCGCCTACCTGTCCCTCGAGGACGCCGTGGCCGCCGGTGACCCGGTGCTGACCTCGGTGCCCGAGGACCGTCGGCACACCCTCGTCGCCGGCGAGGACGCCGATGGTTACGTCTTCGACATCCGGCTGCAGGGCACGGACGAGACCGTCTTCCTCGACTTCGGCGAGGCCTGATGGCCGACCTGCTGTGGCCGGGCGACCACCGCGCCGGCGACCACCTCACGGACGCGGCCGTCGTCCGGGCAGCGCTCCGCGTCGAGAGCGCCTGGCTCGCGGCCCTGGTGGCCGCCGGTGTCGCCCCCTCGGCCGCCCAGGTGGACGTGGAGCCCCTGGCCGCCCGGCTCGACCTCCAGGCTCTCGCGGTGGCCTCCGAGGCAGGGGGCAACGTCGTGATCCCGCTCCTCGCGGACGTCCGTGAGCGGCTGGCCGGCCCCCACCCCGAGGCCGCTCGTTGGCTGCATCGGGGCCTCACCAGCCAGGACGTGCTCGACACCGCGCTCGTGCTCGCCCTGCGTGACGCCGTGGACGCCGTCCTGACGCGGCTCGACGAGCAGGTGGCCGCCCTGGCCGCCCTGGCCGAGCGACACCGTTCGGACCCGATGGCCGGCCGCACCCTGACCCAGCACGCGGTGCCGATCACCTTCGGGCTCAAGGCGGCCCAGTGGTTGCACGGCGTCCTCGACGCGCGGGACGACCTCGTCGACGCGCGGGACCGCCTTCCCGCGCAGGTGGGCGGCGCTGCCGGCACCCTGGCCGCGTCTGCCGAGCTGCTGCGACTCGCCGTGGGCGGGGGCGACGCGGTGGCCCTGGCGGCGGACCTCGCCGACCGGCTCGCCCTCCCCCACGCCCCGCCGTGGCACACCAACCGCGCTCCGCTGACCCGGGTCGCGGACTCGCTCGTCCGCGCCACCGACGCCTGCGGCCGGATCGCCGCCGACGTGCTGGTGCTCGCCCGCCCCGAGATCGCCGAGCTCGCCGAGCCCGCCGTTGAAGGCCGCGGCGGGTCCTCGACCATGCCCCAGAAGGCCAACCCCGTCCTGGCCGTGCTGGTCCGGCGCGCCGCCCTCACGACCCCCGGTCTGGCCGCCCAGCTCCACCTCGCCGCGGCCACCGCGGTCGACGAGCGACCGGACGGCGCCTGGCACACCGAGTGGTCGCCACTGGCCCGGCTCGGTCGCCACACCCTGACCGCGACCTCCCAGACCGCCGAGCTCCTCGCGGGCCTGCACGTGGACACCGGTCGCATGGCCAGGCTGGTGCAGGCGGCAGGATCAGGGCTGCTCGCCGAGCAGCGCAGCCTGACCGGCCTCGTCGACGGCGCTGCGACGGACGACTTCGACCCCACGCACTACCTCGGCAGCACCGACGCGCTGATCGACCTGCTGCTGGCCCGCGCCGCATCCGGAGGACGACACCCATGAGCACCCCGCACCTCGCCGGCGTCGAGCTGGCCGGATCGCCCGACCTGCCGCTGCTGGTCTGCGGCCCCTCCCTCGGCACGTCGGCCACCGCGCTGTGGTCCCCCGTCGCGGCGCTCCTGGGCGACGACTTCCACGTCGTCGCCTGGGACCTGCCCGGTCACGGCGTGAACCGCTCCGTCCCGACCGAGGACCCCACCATGACCGACCTCGCCGCGGGGGTGCTGGCCTTCGTCGACGGGGTCCTCGCCGCGCGGGGGGAGGCCGGCGGGTCGTTCGTCCACGCAGGCGACTCCGTGGGCGGTGCGGTCGGGCTCCAGCTGCTGCTCGACGCGCCCGAGCGCGTCCGCGCTGCCGCGGTCGTGTGCTCCGGTGCCCGGCTGGGGGACGAGGCGATGTGGCGCGAGCGCGCCGACCTCGTCCGCCGCTCCGGCACACCCGTCATGGTGGAGGGATCGGCTCGACGCTGGTTCCGCCCCGGGTTCATCGAGGAGCAGCCCGAGCTCGTGACCGGGCTCCTCCGCGCGCTCCAGGAGGCGGACCGCTTCGGCTACGCCTCGGTGTGCGGGGCGCTCGCCACCTTCGACGTGCGCGACCGGCTCGGCGAGATCACCGCACCGGTCGTCGCGGTCGCCGGGGCGTACGACGTCGCCGCGCCGGTCGCCGGCATGGCCGAGGTCGCCCACGGGGTGTCGGACGGCCGGCTGTTCGTGCTCGACCGGGTGGCGCACCAGGCGCCCGTCGAGGCACCCGCCGAGACCGCGGCGGCGATCCGGGAGGTGGCCGGCCTCGCAGGCCCACCGGACACGGTCGCCGGACGCGTCGAGGCGGGCATGAAGGTCCGTCGCGAGGTGCTGGGCGACGCCCACGTCGACCGGGCCACCGCATCCGCGACCGACCTGACCCGCGAGTTCCAGGAGCTCATCACCGACTACGCCTGGGGTGGCATCTGGACCCGTCCCGGTCTCGACCGCCGCAGCCGCTCCATGATCACCCTCACCGCGCTCATCGCCCGCGCGCACCACGAGGAGCTCGCGATGCACCTCCGCGCGGCCCGCACCAACGGACTGACCGACGACGAGATCAAGGAGCTGATCCTGCAGACCGCGATCTACTGCGGTGTGCCCGACGCCAACACCGCCTTCCGCATCGCGCAGACCACCCTCGACGACCTCGAGCACGACCCGAAGGACACTCCCTCATGAGCAGCACCCCGCAGGCCCACCTCTACGCGACGGTCCGCACGCCGTTCGGCCGCTTCGGTGGGGCGCTGGCGAAGACCCGTCCCGACGACCTCGCCGCCGGCGTGCTCCGGGCGGCCCTCGCGCGCACCGGGCTCGACCCGGCCGAGGTCGACGAGGTCGTGCTCGGCAACGCCAACGGCGCGGGCGAGGACAACCGCAACGTCGCCCGCATGGCCGCCCTGCTCGCCGGCCTCCCGGTCTCGGTGCCCGGCACCTCGGTCAACCGCCTCTGCGGATCGTCCCTGGACGCCGCGATGATCGGCTCGCGCACCATCGAGACCGGCGACGCCGACATCGTCCTCACCGGTGGCGTCGAGTCGATGACCCGCGCCCCCTGGGTGCTGCCCAAGCCCGAGCGCGCGTTCCCCGCGGCCAACACCGAGCTGGTCTCGACGACGCTGGGCTGGCGGCTGGTCAACCCGCGCATGCCCGAGGAGTGGACCGTGTCGCTGGGTGAGTCCAACGAGCAGCTCCAGGACATCCACGACGTCCCCCGCGAGCGCCAGGACGCCTTCGCGGCGCGCTCCCACCGACTCGCGCACGAGGCGTGGGAGTCGGGCTTCTACGACGACCTCGTCGTGCCCGTCGAGGGCGTGGACCTCGCCCGCGACGAGGGCATCCGCCCGGACGCCTCCCCCGAGACGCTGTCCGCGCTCAAGCCGTCGTTCCGGCCCGACGGCACGATCACCGCCGGCAACGCCTCGCCTCTCAGCGACGGCGCCTCCGCCGTCCTCCTCGGCTCCGCCGCGGCGGCCGACCGCATCGGCAGCGACCCGATCGCCCGCATCGCCGGGCGCGGCACCCACGCCGTCGAGCCGCACCGCTTCGGCTTCGCGCCCGTCGAGGCGGCCGGCAAGGCCCTCGCCCGAGCCGGCATCGGCTGGTCCGACGTCGGGGTCGTCGAGCTCAACGAGGCCTTCGCCGTGCAGTCCCTCGTCTGCGTCGACGCCTGGCTCCGGCAGGGCCTCGCCGGCCCGGAGGTCGTCAACACCCGCGGCGGCGCGATCGCGCTCGGCCACCCACTGGGAGCGTCCGGCGGTCGCGTCCTCGGCACGCTCGCCGCCGCCATGCGCGCCGACGGGCACCGCTGGGGGGTCGCTGCGATCTGCATCGGCGTCGGCCAGGGCCTCGCCGTGGTGCTCGAGAACGAGGACGCCGCATGACCACCACCCACCTCACCGACCCCGCCGAGGCCGTCGCCGACATCCCCGACGGAGCGACCGTGCTCATCGGCGGCTTCGGGCTCGCCGGGCAGCCGACCGAGCTCATCGACGCGCTGCGCCTGCAGGGCGCCGCCGACCTGACCGTGGTCAACAACAACGCCGGCAACGGCGACCACGGCCTCGCCGCGCTGCTCGCGACCGGCCACGTACGGAAGATCATCTGCTCCTTCCCCCGCCAGAGCGACTCCTGGGTCTTCGACGACCTCTACCGCACCGGCCGCATCGAGCTCGAGGTGGTGCCGCAGGGCAACCTCGCCGAGCGGATGCGCGCCGCAGGCGCCGGCATCGGCGCGTTCTTCTCCCCCACCGGCGTCGGCACCCCGCTCGCCGAGGGCAAGGAGCGGCGCACGATCGAGGGCCGCGACTACGTCCTCGAGCACCCGATCCGCGGCGACTTCGCGCTGATCAAGGCCCACCGCGCCGACCGGATGGGCAACCTCGTCTACCGCAAGACCGCTCGCAACTTCGGACCGGTCATGGCCACCGCCGCCACCACCACGATCGTCCAGGTCGACGACGTCGTGGACACCGGCGACCTCGACCCCGAGAACGTCGTGACCCCGAGCATCTTCGTCGACCGGGTGGTGCACACCTCATGACCGACTCCCTGCTCGTCGAGCACACCGATCGCGGTCCGCTGTCCAAGGACGAGCTCGCCGCCCTGGTCGCCGCCGACATCCCCCACGGCGCCTTCGTCAACCTCGGGATCGGTCAGCCCACCACCGTCGCCGACCACCTCACCCCCGCACAGGGCGTCGTGCTCCACACCGAGAACGGCATGCTCGGCATGGGCCGCGCCGCCGTCGGCGACGAGGTCGACCCCGACCTCGTCAACGCCGGCAAGATCCCCGTCATCGAGACCCCCGGGGCGTCGTACTTCCACCACGCCGACTCCTTCGCCATGATGCGCGGCGGCCACCTCGACGTCTGCGTCCTCGGTGCCTTCCAGGTCTCCACCGGCGGCGACCTCGCCAACTGGCACACCGGCGAGCCCGAGGCGATCCCCGCCGTCGGCGGCGCGATGGACCTCGCCATCGGGGCCAAGGACGTCTTCGTGATGATGTCGCTGTTCACGCGCGACGGCAGCTCCAAGCTGGTCGAGGCCTGCACCTACCCGCTCACCGGCGTCGCCTGCGTCAGCCGGGTCTACACCGACCACGCCATCGTCGACGTGGGTCCGGACGGCCCGAGCGTGCAGGCGACGTACGGGATCACCCTCCAGGAGCTGAGGCGCCGCACCGGGCTGGACCTGCGCAGCGCCTGAGGCGTGCGCCCACCGCGCACCCGCAGCGATAGGCTCGGGGCGTGTCTGCCACGCTCGTCGCGAAGGACCTGTCCGGCGGACACGGTCACCGGGTCCTGTTCGAGGGGCTCTCCCTGACCGTCGCGCCGGGCGACGTGATCGGCGTCGTCGGCGCCAACGGTGCGGGCAAGTCGACGCTGCTCTCGCTGCTGGGCGGCGCGACGACACCCCTGGCGGGGTCGGTTTCCTGCGCGCCGCGCGACGCCTTCGTGGGTCTCCTCCCCCAGGAGCACGAGCGGGTGCCCGGCGAGACCGTCGCCAAGTACGTCGCCCGTCGCACCGGTGCCACCGCTGCGACCGCGGCGATGGAGTCCGCGGCAGCCGGGCTGGGCTCGGGCAACCCGGGGGCCGACGACGCGTACGCCGTCGCGTTCGACCGGTGGATGGCGAGCGGGGCGGCGGACCTCGACGACCGGATCGCACCTGCTCTCGACGACCTCGGCCTCGACGTCGGGTCCGACGCTCTGATGACCTCGCTGTCCGGCGGACAGGCGGCTCGCGTGGCGCTTGCCGCGCTGCTGCTGAGCCGCTTCGACGTCGTGCTGCTCGACGAGCCCACCAACGACCTCGACCTCGACGGCCTCGCGCGGCTGGAGGCCTTCGTCCAGGGCCTCCGCGGCGGCGTCGTGCTGGTGTCGCACGACCGCGAGTTCCTGGCGCGCTGCGTGACACGCATCGTCGAGCTCGACCTCGCGCAGAACCAGGTGAGCGTCTACGACGGCGGCTACGACGCCTTCCTCGAGGAGCGCGCCGTCGCCCGGCGGCACGCGCGCGAGGCCTACGAGCAGTACGCCTCCACCCGCGCCGACCTCGTGTCCCGCGCGCGCACCCAGCGCGAGTGGAGCTCGCAGGGCGTACGCAACGCGATGAGGAAGAGCCCCGACAACGACAAGATCCGCCGCAAGGCAGCGACCGAGTCGTCGGAGAAGCAGGCCCAGAAGGTCCGCCAGATGGAGTCGCGGATCGCCCGCCTGGAGGAGGTCGAGGAGCCCCGCAAGGAGTGGGTCCTCCAGTTCGACATCGCCGCCGCGCCGCGGTCGAGCACCGTGGTCGCCACCCTCAACGAGGCGAGCGTCCGGCTCGGCGACTTCGAGCTCGGCCCCGTGTCCGCGCAGGTCGAGGCGGGCGACCGGATCGGCATCACCGGGCCCAACGGGGCCGGCAAGACGACCCTGCTGCGGCTGCTGCTCGGCGACACCGCCCCCGACACCGGATCCGCGTCGCTGGGTGCCTCCGTCGCCGTGGGGGTCATCGACCAGGCTCGCACCGGCCTCGACGACGGCCTCGCCCTCGGCGACGCCTTCGAGGCCGTCGTCCCGGAGCTCACCCGGGCCGAGGTCCGTACGCTCCTCGCCAAGTTCGGGCTCAGGGCTGACCAGGTCGCCAGCGCGGTCGGCCGGCTCTCACCCGGTGAGCGCACGCGCGCGGCGATGGCTCTCCTGCAGGCCCGCGGGGTCAACCTGCTGGTCCTCGACGAGCCCACCAACCACCTCGACCTGCCCGCCATCGAGCAGCTCGAGCAGGCCCTGGCGTCGTACGACGGCGCGCTGCTGCTGGTCTCCCACGACCGCCGGCTCCTGGAGAACGTACGACTCGACCAGCGCTGGGAGGTCGACGCCGGGCGGGTCGTGGTCCGCCACGCGTGACGCGACCGGCCACCCCGTGGCGAGCCGCCCTGCCTCAGCCCGCCTCGGCGACCGTGACCGTGTCGAGCGCGAGGCGCACCCAGTCGACGAGGTCGGCCAGTGAGAACGGCTTGGCGAGGACCGCATCGGCTCCAGCGTCCAGCGAGGCCGCGACGTGCTCGTCGCCGGCGAAGCCGCTGACGACGAGGATCGGGCCGAGGTAGCCGTCGGACCGCAGCAGGCGGACGGCGTCGAGGCCGTCCATGTCGGGCAGGCCGCGATCCATGACCACCGCGTCGAACCCGCCCTCCCGGACGAGCGTGCGGGCGGCCTGCCCCGCGCCCTCCTGGCGGACCTCGAAGCCGGCCCGCGTGAGGACCAGTCCCATGACGTGCACGAGGTCGGGTTCGTCCTCGACGATCAGCACAGTGGCGGGCACTCGCCGAACATACAACGAGCAGCCACGTCATACCCACGAAACGGTGACATCCGCGTGTGGGGTCGGGTCAGGTGCGCGCCGCCATCCCGCGGTCGAGCTCCGCGATGATCCGTGGACGCAGCTCGGTCGGATGGATGACCGCGTCGACCGAGCCGACCTCGACGGCGCGGTGGATGTTGTGGACCCCGTCGAACGCGGCCGCCACCTCGCTGATCTTCTCGGCGCGCAGCGTGGTCCTGAGGTCGGCCAGCTCGAGCAGCAGCCTGGCGCGCGCCGGGCCCTCGGCAGCCGCGACCTGCGCCTCCAGCTCCTGGTGGCGCGGGTCCGCCGCGGCCCGCTTGTCGACCTCCGCGGAGAACACGACCGCCGCGGCCGGGGCTCCGCCGATCACCGAGGCGAAGGAGCCCTCGACCGCCAGCACCGTCATGGCGGGGTTGAGCGCCTTGGAGAACACCACGAACGCACCGCCGTGGTAACGCGAGATCACGCAGAAGACGATGGGTCCGTCGAAGTTGACGATCGCCCGGCCGATCTCGGCGCCGTACTCGAGCTGGAGGCTGCGCATCGAGTCGGGCGAGCCGTCGAAGCCGGACAGGTTGGCGAGCACCACCAGCGGGCGGTTGCCGCTCGCGGCGTTGATCGCCCGCGCCGCCTTCTTCGACGACCGCGGGAAGAGCGTGCCCGCGGTGTAGGTGTCCGGCCCGTCGGTGGGAGGGAATCCGCGGCGCGGCACGGGCCGCGACTCGATGCCGAGCAGGCAGACCGGCCAGCCGCCGAGGTGCGCGTCCATCACCACGGCCGTCTCCGCGTCGGCCATGCCGGCCCACCGCTCCAACGTCGCGTGGTCCGCGTCGGACACCGCCCGCATCACCGTGCGGATGTCGAAGGCCTTCTTGCGCTCGGGGTTGCGGGTGCTGGAGAAGATCTCCCCGACCGTGGTGAAGTCGCTGTCGGGCGTGCTGTGCGGGTACGACGTGACGTCGCGGTCCGTAGGGTCCGTGGTCGGGGCGCGGCGGGGACCGGCCTCGCCGGGCACGACGTAGGTGTGGGCGTAGTGCTGCATGAGCACGTCGAGGGCCGCGGGCAGGTGCGGCGCCCAGTACTGCGCCTGGCCGTTGGGTCCCATCACCCGGTCGTAGCCGCCGATCCCGAAGTTGTCCTCCGCGGACACGCCGCCGGAGAAGTCGAGCGACTGCTTGCCGGTGAGCACCATGGCGCTGTCGGGCGTCATCACGAGGATGCCGCGCGTGTGCATGAGCATCGTCGCCTCGGCGTTCCAGTAGGGCTGCGCGCCGACGTTGATGCCGGCCACCACGACGTTGATCTCGCCACCGTCCTGGGTGAACTCCACGATCCGCTTGAGCGCGGCCGCGACCCAGTCCATGTTCTCGGTGCCGGAGTCCATCGAGATCCGGGCACCGGCCGACAACGCGAACCACTCCACCGGCACCTGCATCCGCTCGGCGAGGTCGATCGCCGCGATGATGCGGGTGCACTCCGGCTCGGAGACGGCGCCCAGGGCCTTGGTGGGGTCGCCGCACAGCACGACGCGGGTGACGCCCTCGGGGTGCAGGTCGGTCGGTGTCGTGACCACCGCGACGAGCAGCGCCGCCTTGTTGAGCCCGCGGGGGCGCTGGACGGGCACCAGCGCGCCGGAGTCGTCGAGGTCGTGCTCGACGACGGTGCCGCCCGGTCCGGCCAGGAGGGTCTCGAGCTCGTAGGGGTAGACCAGGCCGCGCCGCTTGGCCCGCAGCACCTTGGAGGCGTAGTCGTCGAGCGGCTGCAGCGGCTCCGTGGGGGGGACGTCGATGGTGGTGTCGGCTCCCCCGCCGACCCGGGCCCGGAACCGCACCACGATCTGCTGCGGCGTACCGTCCGGGCCGGGCACCCGACCGTGGGCCTGGACCTCCTCGATGCTGGCGCCCTCCGTCAGCGGGGTGATCTTGTCACGCAGGGTGCTGAGCTGGTCGACGTCGGCGTCGACGACGGGCCACACGTGGACCCAGACCTGGTTGAGGTCGAGCTTCGCGCCGTCGGGCCGCTCGGTGCGGGCGCGGCGGATCGCCTCGAGGCAGTTCTCCACCGCGCGCTCCGCGTGCGGCAGCGCCACCACGGCG
Organism: Nocardioides eburneiflavus; assembly: GCF_004785795.1. NCBI lineage: Bacteria > Bacillati > Actinomycetota > Actinomycetes > Propionibacteriales > Nocardioidaceae > Nocardioides > Nocardioides eburneiflavus. The sequence goes on along the minus strand of NZ_SRRO01000001.1, from coordinate 3,452,737 downwards.
CCGGTCTCGTCGCGCACGACCGCCACCTGCCGCACCTGGGCGAGGGCCACGAGACGCTGGTCGGCCGGGTTGTCGGGGGCCGTGCAGTGGTAGAGCAGCACGTCCTCGGGCGCCTCGAGCCGTACGACGTCGAACTGCCGCAGCCGCCACAGGTTGAGGCGACGACCGACCATCGGGTGGATGCCGCGGACCAGGCGGTCCTCGGCCATCGCCGTCGGGGTCTGGTCGGCGACGGGCCGGAGGGTGACGTAGTCGACCGGGCGCTCCCCGCCGCGGGTCACCGCGACGACGATGCGCCGGATGTCGCCGGCGAAGGCGGTCTCGCCGACGAGCGCACCCAGCCGGTCGCTGGTCTCCTCCGCGGTGAGCTCCTCCCCCGGCCACGACAGGTAGAGGTCGACGACGGCCTCGGAGCCGGCCGGGCGCGCCGCGACCTGCTCGCCGATCGCCCGGACCAGAGCACCGTCGGTCTCGCCGAGCTCGTCGATCGTCCCCACCGTGGTCACGAGCCGGGTGGGACGGTCGACATCGAGGACGTAGTCGGCCACGGCGAACGGACGGCCGTCGACGTCGAGGACCCGGAGGTCGTGCAGCTCGTGCTCGCGGTAGTGGCGACGCACGAGCACCTCGAGCATCGGCTCCCGGGACGGGATCCCGCCGGCCAGGCGCTCGGCGAGGAACCGGACGATCTGCTCGGGGATCGCCGCCAGCGCCTCGATCCGCCGGGCCCGGTCCGGGGCATCGTCGTCGGACAGCTCGACGAGCTCACCCCGCACGCCGGCCAGGACGCTGGAGCGCTCCTCGTCGACAGCGGGCTGGTCGAACCAGCGGAAGCGGAGGCTGCGCGCCAGGTCGCCGACGATCGGGAACCGCAGCTGGGTGGCGCGCACCAGGCGCTCGAGGAGCGAGCGCACGACGTCGGCGTCGACCCCGGCCGGTGGCGGACCGGCGATCCAGCCCTGCAGGAGGCTGGTGACGAGCTGGACGTCGGCAGCCGAGCGCCGCTGGGCCAGGTAGATGCGGAAGACCGCCTCCTCGAGCTCCGGGGTCCGGTCCAGGTCGGTGACGCCGTAGCGCGCCAGCACGGCGCCCAGGCGTACGCCGAAGTGCGGGCCGAGGCCGTGGCGCTCGAGGTCGAGGCTCTGCAGGTAGGTGTGGAAGTGCTCGCGCGAGCTGTGCACGCGCAGCTCCGTGTGCTCCTCCTCGCCGCCCGGCCGGTTGCGACTCAGCTCCGCGAGCTCGGCGAACATCCGCAGCAGCTCGAGCTCCCCGGCCAGCACGTCGTGGCCCGCGGCCAGGGCCTCCTCGCGGTCGCCGAGGTAGCGCGTGAGGGTGCGTCGCTCGGTGGCCGGGTCGGTGTCGTAGCCGAGCATGATGGCGCGCAGGTCGGCGAGTCCTCGGGCCGCCCGCGCGTCCGGGGCGACCTCGGTCGCCGCCTCGGGCAGCTCGAGGTCCGGTCCGGAGCCCGCCGCATCGTCGGCGGCGGTCTCGGCGGCGTCGGCGACGGGCTCGATGCGCAGCAGCGGAGCGCCGTTCTCGACCTGGCTGCCTGTCTTGACCAGGATCTCGCGTACCCGTCCCGCGAACGGCGCGTGGAGCACCGTCTCCATCTTCATGCTCTCGAGGACGAGGACCGAGGTCCCCGCCTCGACCAGGTCGCCCTCGGCGACCGGTGTGGCGACGACCAGTGCGGGCGCCGGCGACCTGAGCATGCCGCCCTCGTCGCGGGTCACCCGGTGGGTGACCCCGTCCACCTCGACCAGCTGGACGGGTCCGTGGGTGGCGGTGACCAGCCGGAACCGCTGGCCGTTGACGGTGAGCGTGCTGTGGAACTCGTCGATCCGCGCGACCTGGGCGTCGACCACAGTCGCGTCGGCACCCTCGCCGGCGGCGACGGCCACGCGGAAGCGGTGCGGCCCGGTGCGCAGCGCCGTCACCTTGTAGGTGGTCCCGCGCAGCTTGAGGTCGACGCCGCGGCCCACCTCGTGCTGGACGTTGGGCCGGCCCCCTCGGGACGTCTCGAGGAGGTGCTCGATCTCGAGGCGCTCCTCGTCCTCGTACGCGTGGATCGCGGCGGCGACCAGGGCGACCCCGGAGTGCCGGTGGGAGTGGAGGCGGCCCTCGCCGCGTACCCGGTCGATCCAGCCGGTGTCCGCCCAGCCGGTCCCGCCGCCGTCGGTCACCTCGGGCTGGGCGAGCAGGTCGAGGATGAAGCTCTTGTTCGTGGCGCCGCCCTCGATCACGACCGTCGTCTCCGCGACGGCCCTGCGCAGCCGTGCGAGCGCCTCCTGCCGGGTCGAGCCGACGGCGATGATCTTGGCGATCATCGAGTCGAAGTCGGCGGGGATCGAGTCGCCGGTGCCGACCCCGGTGTCGACCCGCACGCCGGGGCCGGCGGGCAGGTCGAGCAGCGCGATGCGGCCCGGGGAGGGGGCGAAGTCGCGGTCGGGGTCCTCGGCGTTGAGCCGCGCCTCGACCGCGTGCCCGACCTCGCCCGGCTTGTCCCCCTCGAGCACTCCCCCGGACGCGACGAGCAGCTGGGCCCGGACCAGGTCGATCCCGGTGGTGGCCTCGGTGATGGGGTGCTCGACCTGCAGGCGCGTGTTGACCTCGAGGAAGGCGAAGGTCCGCTCGCCGGGGTGGTAGAGGAACTCGACCGTGGCGGCGCCGACGTAGCCCACGGCGAGCGCGAGCCGCTCGGCGGAGGCCTTCAGCTCCTCGGTCTGCTCGCGGTCGAGCAGCGGGGACGCGGACTCCTCGATGACCTTCTGGTTGCGACGCTGGACCGAGCAGTCGCGCACCCCGAGCGCCCAGGCGTGGCCGTGGCTGTCGGCGATCACCTGCACCTCGACGTGCCGGGCCCCGGTCACGAGCTTCTCGAGGAAGACCACGCCGCTGCCGAAGGCCCGCTCGGCCTCGTCGCGGGTGCGCTGGTAGGCGTCCTCGAGGTCGGCCGGCGCGGCCACCATCCGGATGCCCCGACCGCCTCCGCCCGCGGTCGCCTTGAGCATCAAGGGATAGCCCACCCGCTCGGCGGCCGCCAACGCGTCCTCGAGGGTGTCGACGCCGCCACGGCTCCAGGGCGCGACGGGGACGCCGACCTCCTCGGCGATCAGCTTCGAGCCGATCTTGTCGCCCAGGGTGCGCATGGCCTCCGAGCTCGGGCCGATGAACGTGACGCCGAGGCGGTCGCAGAGGTCGACGAAGGCGGGGTCCTCGGCCACGAAGCCCCAGCCCACCCACGCCGCGTCGGCACCGGTCTCCACGAGCGCCCGCTCCAGCACGGCCAGGTCGAGGTAGGGACGGGCCGCGGCAGGACCCAGGGAGTACGCCACGTCGGCCTCGCGCACGAACATCGCGGCGTGCTCCGCGTCGGTGTGGAGCGCCACGACCTCGATCGGGGCACCGGCCTGCTCGGCGTTGTGGTCCCTGACCGCATGGATGAGGCGCATGGCTGCCTCCCCCCGGTTGACGACCGCGATGCGGGAGAACCGGACACGACTGGAGGACCGCGACTCAGAGGACACGAGCCGAGACTGTCAGGCGGACACCCCTACCGTGAAGTCACATCACCACGGACGCGTGTCGACGACGCACCGGCGTCGGTGATCGGCGTGATCCACGACTGGTGGGTCGTGCTGTTCTTGGTGATGGCGAGCAGCTCGTCCATGTGCGGCTCGAGGCCGGTGACCTTGTCGAGCGGGACGCCCACGATGAGCTGGAAGCCGAGGCCGCGCCACGCCTGGACGGCACGACCGGCGAACTCGGAGTCGGCCTTGACGAACCCCTCGTCGAGGAACACCGGGGCGAACCGGGGACGCGACCGCATCTCGTCGCCGAGGCGGAAGCGCAGCGCGGAGCCGACGATGAACGCCACCAGCTCCTGGCTCTCGCCACCGCTCTTCTCCCCGAGCGTGCGGTAGGTGGCGCGCAGCTCGCCGGTGGTGTGGTCGTAGCGCTCGGCGCTGATCTCGACGTGGCGGCGTACGTCGAGCAGCCGTTCGCGGTCGGTGAGCGACGCGGTGGCCTCACCGACCTGGCTGGGCCTGCGCAGCTGCTGCATGAACCTGCTCAGGTCGGCGAAGCGCTGCTCGAGGGCCTCCTCGCCCAGGTCGTTCGTGGAGCCCGACGAGACCGCGCGGAGGTCCTTCATGAAGGTCTGGACCTGGGCCGGCGCCAGGCGGCGGAGCCGGATCCGGAGCCGGTCCCCCGACGCGCCGAACTCGAGACGACGCAGGATGGCGTTGATCGGCTCGAGCCGGTCCTCGATCTCCTCGACGGAGGCGGCCATGGCGCCGACGAGGGGTACCAGGTCCTGGCCGCTCCACTCCGTGAGCCGGCGCCGCCACTCGGAGCGTCGCGCCGCGAGGCCCTCCCCGCGGATGTCGTCGAGGATGCGGGCGTAGTCCGGGTAGGACTCCGCGGTGGTGCCGAGGTTCGGGGAGTCCCACTGCAGCTTGTAGACCCGGAACACCTGCACCAGGTCGTCGTCGACGCGTCGGACCTCCGCCTCGGCGTCGGCGACCGCGTCGCGGAGCCGCTGGGCGAGGCGGTGGGACGTCTCGGCGAACCGTGCGAGGTCGTCGGGGTCCGCCGGCGCCGCAGCGGCCGCGAAGTCGGCGGCCAGTGCGTCGTCCTGCTCGGGCTCCAGCACGACCGTGCCGGCCTCCTCGATCGCCTGCAGCCGGTCCTTGACGTCGTCCTCGGCGTCGACGAGCTCGGCGTGCTCCGCGTTGAGCTCGCGTTGCCGCTGCTCGAGGGCGTAGCGGGTGCGCCGCGTCTCCTCCAGCCGCGCGGAGAGCTCGGCGATCTGTGCGTCCAGCGCCTGCAGGCCGTCGTCGGACCCGAGGATCTCGGCCCGGCGGCGCTCGAGGTCGGCGATCCGGCGGTCGCTGCCGTCGACGTCGAGGTCGTCGAACCGCGCGGTGGCGACGGCGTCGTAGGACGCGCGCTGCTGCTCCAGCACCCGCGACCGCTGGTCGAGCTGCACGAGCTCGGCCCCGACCCGGTCCAGTCGCTCCTCGAGGTCGGCCAGCTCGGCGTCGACGTCGGCGATCGCGTCCGTGCTGGAGAAGCCGATGATGCTGCGGGCGTCGTTGCGCCCGTGGGTGCCACGACGCCCGTTGCGGGTCTGGCCCGCGAGGGTGACCCGGAACCCCGGGCCGGCGAGGCCGTCCGCGTCCTCGACGCAGAGGGCGTTGCGCGAGGGCTCCCCGACATGGGCCTGGACCCAGCCGGAGAACGGCGAGTCCTGGAAGACCAGCTTGCCGGCGACCCGCTCGGGGTCGGCCGGGCCGAGATCGGGCAGGTCGAGCTCGACCCCCTCGAACACGAGGCGGCCGCGCAGCCGGAGCCCGTCGATCGCCGACGAGAAGGCCTCCAGCCGGTCGAGGGGCACGAGCAGCATCCTGGCGCTGGCGCCGAGGACCGTCTCGATCGCGGTGCGCCACCGCGCCTCCTCGGGTGCCACGTCGATGAGCTCGGCGACGAAGGGCAGCTCGTCCTCGCCGATCCCGCTCGCCCGGGCGACCTCGGCGCGCAGCTCGTGCATGCGCGCCGGCATCCGCCCGGCCCGGTGCTCGAGCGACGCACGCTCGCGGCGCAGCTCGGCCTGCCGCTCGCTGAGCGGGAACTGGCTGCGCAGCACCGCGTCGCGCTCGCGGCGGTTCCGCTCCTGCTCGCGCTGCCAGCCGGCGAGCCACTGCTGCGCGTGCAGCTGCAGCACGGCGTACGCCTCGCTCGACAGCAATGCCGACTCGACGTCCGGCGCCTGGGCGTCCGTGGCGTCGATGAGCGGCAGCAGGCGCTCCTGCAGGACCGAGCGTCGGGCGAGCCGGTCCTCGCGGACGACCTGCTCCTGCTCGAGCGACAGGGCGAGCGACTGGAGCGTGGACCCTCCGGCCGCGCGGTGCGACTCCTTGGTGCCCTCGAGGTCGGACAGGTGGGTCTGCTCCGCCGAGGTCGTCGCGCCGAGCTCGTCGGCGGTCGCGGCGCGCGCGGCCCGGTTGGTGACGACCGCGGCCTCGATCAACCGGAGGTGCGTGCGCAGCAGCCACAGCCGGAGCGGGGTGTCGCCGGACGCGGTCACCCCGTAGGAGTCGAGCTCCGCGAGCCGCCGAGTGGCCTCGACCTTGCGGTCGTGGAGGTCGGCGATCGGCGCCAGCAGCTCGAGCTTCTGCTCCTCGGTGCGCATGGCGGAGTGGGCCGTGTCGAGGTCGTCGAAGTGCTCGATGGCCCGGTCCGCGGCCGCGAAGGTGGAGGGCCGCTCGAGGACCATGTCCTTGTAGAGCTCGTCCACGCTGCGGACCTGGTTGCCCGCCTGGATCCGGGCGAGCAGCCGCAGGGCCTTCGCGCCGTCGCCGTTGGCGCCGATGCCGAGCCGCGCGTGCAGGACGGCGGCGAGCTCGGCGTACGTGCGGTGCACCCGGATGCCGGGGAAGAGCTTCTTCAGGGTGGTGGCGTGGAAGCGCTCGGGCACGGCGACCTCGAGCGAGTCGAGCGGCAGCGCGCCGTCCTGGGTGGCCAGCTGCATCTGGACGTCGCCGGACCGGGTCGCGCGCCGGGGGACGTAGTAGGTGCGCAGCGCCGTGAAGCGACCGCCCTGGTCGTTGACGAACGTCATCGCGATGGCGCCCCAGGTGTCGCCGCCCTTGCCGCGGAGCAGCTTCTCGACCGGCCGACCCGTGCGGGGGTCGTCGACCACGTCGACCGCGCCGCGCAGGTAGGACAGGAGGTTGCGCTGGCCGACGCCACGGGCGCGGCCCGCGACGGCGTCGTTGGACGCGCCGTTGAACTTCGTGTCGGACGGCATCATCAGCGCCGTGTAGGCGTCGAGGATGGTGCTCTTGCCGACGCCGGACGCGCCGGAGATCATCGTCGCGTCGCCGCGCAGCGGCACGACGGTGAGCCCGTCGAAGCCTCCCCAGTTGACCATCTGGAGCAGGGCTGCCCGCCACTGCATGGTGTCGTCGGCGGGCGTGGCGACGTCCTTGCGGTCGAAGAGCCCGTCGACCACCGGCTGCTCGATCTCGTCGATGGACATGCTCACTGCTCCCCTGCTGTCGTGCCCGCTGTGGTTCCGGTTGTGCTTCCGGCCGCGTCCGGGACGTCGTCGAACAGGTCGTCCGGGTCGTCGGCCGCAGGGACCTCGTTGCTGTTGGCCGCGACCAGCGCCGCCAGGAGGTCCTGCAGGAGCTCCAGCGGGATCAACGGCTCCACCGCCTCGCTGATCTCGAACCGCTCATCGGTGGCGGTCGGGATCAGCAGCCCGGACTTCACGACGCTGGCGACCGCGTTGCGTGCCCGCTTGTCGTCGCCGGCGACATCCGTGGCGTGCGCGGGGCGGAAGCTCGCGACGTAGCCGACGACGTCCTCGCGGTCGACGAACACGCGCAGGTCGCCGCTCGCGAGGCCGGCGCGGAGCCGGTCGCGCAGGTGGACCAGCACCAGCGTCTCCTCGCGCGACCACGCGGCGTCGTAGAGCATGGTGGGGAAGCGGCTCCCCGTCTCGGAGGTCGCCTGCCGCTTCCACGCGACCTCACGGGCGCGGTCCACCTGCAGGTCGAGGAAGAGGTCGTTGAGCCGCGAGCGGAGCAAGCGCTCGTGCTCGACGAGCACGGTCCAGTCCCGCGGGTGGGTGCGTGCGCTGATGAAGCGCTGCTTGAGCAGCGTCACGAGGGCGCGCCGCTGGGCGTACTCGAGGCCGCCCTCGTCGCCCTCGAAGAGGGACACCGAGTCGTGGAGCACCTCGTCGTCGACCTCCGTGTCGACCTCCGGCGCGAGCTCCCGGTCGGTCTCCGGGTCGATCCCCGTCCCGGTCTCCGTCTCCGGGTGGGTGTGGACGCTCATGCGCGCTCCTCCGTCTCGTGCGGGGTCGGCCGGTCGGGGTCGGGCAGGGGGGTGCGGGGCACGGCGAAGGTCCGCTGGCTGCCGTCGGGGCGTACGGCCGCGAAGGGCTCCACGGCCTCCTCGGAGGGCCAGGCCCGGTCGGCGGCGAGGTGCAGGAGGCCGAAGATCTCGACCGGACGACGCAGGGACGGCTCCAGGTCGTCGAACAGGGCGCCGAGGGAGGCCACCGGGAGCAGCGAGGTGGTCGCGGCGTCGAGGCGCTCGCGCAGCGTCGCCAGCCGGGGTCCGCCCTGCGCCACGAGCTCCTCGAGCGAGACCGGGGGCGCGAGAGCCGGGTCCGGCGTGCTGATGCGGTCGGGGAGGACGTCGTCCGCGGGGTCGTGGAAGCGCTCGCGGAGGTGCTCGACGCCAGCTCGTGCGGGCAGGAGCGCGACGTCGTGGGTGGCGCGCGGGCCGGTGGTCGCCATCCAGGTCATCAGCTCGGCCTCCACCTGGCGCAGGGTCTGCTCGAGCTCGCGGTCGCGGGCCGCGTCGTGGGAGACGATGTACTCCTTGAGGGTGGCGGTCACCCGGGAGCGCTGCGCGAGGACCCGGTCGAGGCCGTCGCGCACCAGCCGCACCGTGCCGCGCAGCTCGGCGCGGTCGGCGTCGCTGAGGATCCGGTCGGACAGCGGGTGCTCGAGCAGGGCGGTCAGGTCCTCCCGCAGCTGCGTCACCAGGGCGTCGTCGCGCAGCAGCGCGAACGCCCCCTCGAAGGCACGACCCTCGTGGGTCGCGGTCATCAGGGCGTCGGCGCGGGCGAGGTAGTCGTCGATCACCTCGCCGGCCGGCCGGTCCTCGGCCCGGAACGCCGACAAGATCTCCGAGCGGATCGTCGCGAAGCGCTCCTCGACCCGGGCGAAGTCGCTCGGCAGCGCGGAGATCAGGGAGAGCAGCTCGGTGAACCCCTCGAGCATGTAGTCCTCGGTGGCCCCGGCCAGGTCCCCGCCGTCGACCAGGCGGTCGCGCTCAGCTCGGAGTCGCGCGATCTCCGCGTTGAGGATCGAGACGCGCGCCGTACGGTCCGGGTTCGCCTCGGAGTTGAAGCGCCGGACCGTGCCGAGGATGGTCGCGACCCGGTGCTCGCTGAGCGTGGCCCGGTCACGCGCCAGGTTCTTCACCAGCTCGAGTGCCTGCTGGGCGTGCGAGGTCAGCGCGTAGACCTCGTGGCCCGCATCGTCGAGCGAGCGCACCAACCACTGCCCGCGCATCCAGCGCTGGCAGATCTCCCGGCCGCTGCCGGTCGGGACGTCCTGCTCCCCCGCCACCCGCATCGCGGCGAGGTGCTCCTCGACCTGCGTGTGCAGCCGGGCGGTGGGGATCGGGTTGTTGCTGCGACCGAACGCGGTGCGGAAGATCGTGATCACCACGGGCGCCTGGCGCTGGTGCAGGAGGGTCAGCGTGGGTTGCGCGAAGGCTCCCTTGACGCGCGCGAGCTCGCCTGCGATCCCGCTCAACGTCCGGTCCCCGCTTCCTGCCTGCCTGTGGTCGGTGCGCAAGCATGGCAAAGGGCTCGGACAGCACGTGGAGCCGGGTGGCCCAGCCGGTTCAGCCCGGCGTCTCGTCGAGCAGCCGCCGCAGCTCCGGCTCCGGGAGCGCCGTCCACCGGGCGGCGTCGGCGATCGACATGTCCGCGCCGCCCCCGTTCAGCAGTGCACGTACGTCGGTGAGCGCGTCCTGTCGCAGCACGTCCGCGAGCACGATGCGCTGCCCCGCTGCTGTCAGGTGGTCCCGTACCTCGTCGTTCATGATGTCTCCCCTGTGTCGCCAGGGGCCCCACGCCCCTCGCTGCGGACAAGGATGCCCCAGCACCGGACGAGACCACGGAGGTTGTCGTCAACCTTTCGTCAACCTTTACCCGACGGACCGTCTGTCCATGGTTTGTCCAAGGTCTTCGCTTTTCGGCTGTCGGGACGGTCGGCCCCCGGTCAGGATCGTCGTGCGCACCCAACGGCGCAGCGACCATCGACCCACACCCCCCGAAGGAGACCTCGTGACAACGCTCGCGATGCCCCCGACTCCCCTCCGCAGCCAGGCACGCGCCACGCGTACGACCAGCGTCGTCGCCGGGTTGCGCGACACGAGCTCCGCGGGCGAGCGACAGCGGCCGGTCGACGAGCTGATCGAGGCCAACCTCGCGATGGCCCGCTCCATGGCCGCCCGCTACCGCAACCGCGGCATCGACCTCGAGGACCTCCAGCAGGTCGCCCTCGTCGGCCTCACCAAGGCGGCCCAGCGCTTCGACGCCTCCGCCGGGCACGACTTCCTGTCCTACGCCGTCCCGACCATCCGCGGCGAGCTGCGCCGCCACTTCCGCGACGCGGGCTGGATGATCCGCGTGCCCCGCCGGGTGCAGGACCTGCAGGCGCGCATCCAGCGCGCCCAGCCCGTCCTCGAGGCGCACCTGGGACGCTCGCCACGCGCCACCGAGGTCGCCGCCCACCTCGAGGCCGACCTCGACGACGTCATCGAGGCGCTCGCCGCCTCGGGTTGCTTCCGGCCGACCTCCATCGACAGCCCCACGGGCAACGGCACGGACACGATCGCCGACCTGCTGGGCTGGGACGACACCGCCCTGGCCTCCGTGGAGGCCAGGCTGGTGCTGGGCACCGCCGTCAGCACTCTCTCCGAGCGCGAGCAGCGCATCCTCCAGTGGCGCTTCGTCGACGAGCACACGCAGCAGGAGATCGCCGAGCTCGTCGGGCTCACGCAGGCGCAGGTCTCCCGCATCCTGACGCGCGTCCTCGCCCGACTGCGGGCGGGCCTGTCCGAGCCGGTCCCCGCCGCCTGACCCTCGCACCCGGGCGGGAACGTCTCACCGTTGCCCCCGAAATGGGGCTTGTCCGCCGCCCACCGTGGTGCCACGGTCCGAGGATGACCGGACCGCGCCGCCACCACGTCCTGATCGGCCTCCTCGCCTCCGCCCTCGCCCTGGGCACCGCCCTGGCGTCCGGCACCAGCGTCCATGCGGGGCCTCCCGGCGCCGGGGCGGCCGGCACCCCGGCGCGTACGGCCACGGTGATGACGCGCAACCTCTACCTCGGCGCCGAGCTCGGACCGGTCCTGGCGGCGCTCGGCTCCGGCAACAGCGCTGCGATCGTGGGCGCCGCCACCCAGACCTGGGCAGCGGTCCAGGCGACGCGTCCGGCCGAGCGGATGGCCGCGATGGCCGACGAGATCGTCGCGGCCGCCCCGGCCGTGGTCGGCCTCCAGGAGGTCACGACCTGGACCACGTTCGCCTACGACCCCGCGACCGGCGTGGCGAGCGACCCGACCGTGGCGTACGACTTCCTCGACCTGCTGCTCGACGCACTGGCCGAGCGTGGTGCCGACTACCGCGAGGTCGCCGGCGCCACCGCACACAACTTCTCCTCGCCGCCCATCCCGGTCCTGGCCAGCCCCTCGGCCACATTCCCGACCCGTGCGGTGCGACTGGCCGACCGTGACGTGATCATCGCCCGCGACGACGTGCGCACCACGAACGCCCGCACCGGGACGTTCCAGGTGATCATCCGCTTCCCCGTCGGCGGGGCGCTGCTGCCGGTCGCCCGCGGCTGGGGCTCGGCGGACGTCGGCGTCGGCAAGGCGTCGTTCCGGTTCGTCAACTCCCACCTCGAGGCCTTCGGCCTCCCCGGCCTCGATGCCGAGCAGCTCCGGGTCGCCCAGGCGCGCGAGCTCCTCGCCGCGCAGGCGGACCTGGCGTCCCGGATCGGCGAGCTGCCGATGGTCTACGTCGGCGACTACAACTCACGTGCCCCCGACGCCCCGGCGTACTCGCAGCTGCTGGCCGGCGTGGGCGCCGACGCGTGGCCGCGGACCCACCCCGGCGACCCCGGGTTCACCTGCTGCCTCGGCGCGACCCTCACCGACCCGGACAACCCACTCACCTCACGGATCGACCTGGTCCTGCACAGCCGGGACGTCAAGGCCGCCCGCGCCCACATCGTCGGCGACGAGCCGGCCGACATGACCGCGTCGGGACTGTGGCCCTCGGACCACGCCGGCGTGGTGGCGCGCCTGGTGTTCCCCGCTCGACGCGGAGCGGACGCGGGTGGACCTCAGTCGTCCTCCCAGTAGGGGCCCTTCAGGTAGGGGTCGCGCTCGACGGTGGTGACGGGACGCCGCACGGTCCGCCAGACCGTACGGGTCGTCCCGTCCGGGTCGGTCACCGTGCGGCGGACCCGGAAGTTGGCGTACGACGTGGTGTAGGCGTTGCGCGAGTTGCGGGCGTGGTCCCACTGGTAGTTGAAGTTCGTCAGGTACTTCTTCGCCACGACGGCCCCGCGCACGGTGAACCACACCTCGTCGTTGGCCGTGCTGAGGCTCGACCAGTTGACCGAGCCGGTGAGCACCATCGACGAGTCCGGCACGCCGTTGTAGGTGCCTTGGACGACCAGGTACTTCTGGTGGCTGTAGTAGTCGAGGATGAGGTCGTCGACGCCGTCGTTGTTGAGGTCGAAGTTGTCGTCGAGGTTGTAGTCCATGCCTGTCGAGCGGAGCGGGATGCGACCGCGCTTGGTCGGAGCGGCGATGACGCCCTTCGTGTGGTAGCCGATGAGGCCGTAGGTCACCCGCACGTCGCAGCCCTGAACCCATTTCTGCCGGATGGCCTCGGCGAGGTAGTCGCCGCGGGCGCCGCGCATGGTGTGCATCGACAGGGCCAGGCGGGTGCGCTTCACCTTGCCGGTCCCGGGGTCGGGAGTCAGGCACCGGACTCGGTCGAGCAGGTGGACCACCAGGTCGTCCTTCGGCCTCGAGACCCGCGGGAACGCGACCGCCGTGTGCTTGTCGACCGAGTCGTCGCAGACGCCGGTGAGCGCGACGCCGCAGAACGCGATCGGTTCCTGGCGGGTGTCGTGGTCCTTGCGCATGTCGTTGAACAGCCCGACGAACTGGCGGAACAGCTCGTGGTCACCGTCGGTGAAGTAGAGGTCGTTCCACTGGTGGATCGCGGCGTTGCGCGTCATGTTGGCCGAGCCGACCGCCACCACGTCCTTCGACCGCCCTGCCTGGCTGAAGAGGTAGAACTTCGAGTGCAGGTTGTTGAACTCGTTGGCCGCGCCGCGACAGCTCTGGCGGCACTTGTAGACGAAGCTGTTGCGCCGCGGGTTCTTGCCGACCTCGGCGCGGAGGGTCCGCACGGCCGCGTTCTCCCAGTGGTCGTTGAGGAGCATCTGCACCCTGACGCCACGACGGTGGGCGGCCACGAGGGCCCGCGCCACGTTGAGGCGGTCCAGGGAGTAGATCGCGATCCGGATGGTGGAGCCCTTGCGGGTGCGATCGATGGTGTCGATGACCTTGCGCTCGATGCGGAAGTGGCCCTTCGCGCGGTGCGGGTCGTTGAAGAACGGTCCGCTGGGCGCCTTCCACTTCTTCGACGTCCCCGGCTTCTCGCCGGCGATGCCGGGCTTCGCGGCGGCGGTGCCGGGCTGCGCCGCGACCGCTCCGGGCGCGGCACCGCCCAGCGTCGACAGCACCAGGCAGATGCTCCCCACGAGCACCGACAACTTCGTCACGACCAGTCCCCCTTGCGAGATGAGCCGTGTCAGCATAGGCATCCCCTGGGCGGCTCGACCGACGCCGCGCCCGGGAGGGGCCTCAAGCGCACCTCTCGCTTGACTCGTTCGAACGCATGTTCGATCATGGGGACATGTCCTCCGCCCGCCCCGTCACCGACCTCGTGTCGGGCCTGGCGCCGGGGCTCGACCCGGGACGATCGGTGGTCGAGCAGCTCCGCGAACGGGTCGCGGCGATGGAGCGCAGGCCTGCGCTCGAGCCGGTCCCGACCCTGCCCGGCATCGCCGACCTGGTCCCGATGCACGCGGGCTCGACCTACTCCGTCGACACGGCGTCGCTGGCCCTCGCACTGGCTGCCGGGGCGTCCCGGGCAGGGGAGTGGGTCGGCTTCGCAGGCTGCACCGACTTCGGCGCCGAGGCCGCTGCCGAGCTCGGGATCGACCTCGCCCGCACGGTGCTGGTGCCCGACCCCGGTGAGCACTGGCTGGAGGTCACGGCCGCGCTGGTCGACGTGCTGCGCGTGGTGGTCCTGCGGCCACCCGCCTCCGTCGACGAGCGCACGGCGGGCATCCTCGACTCGCGCCTGCGCACCCGGTCCGCGGTGCTCGTCGTCCACGGCGCCTGGCCGCGGGCCGAGGCCCGCCTGAGCGTCGAGGAGTCGAGCTGGACCGGTCCGCTGGCCGGCAGCGGCCAGCTGCTGGAGCGTCGCGCCCGCGTGGTCGTGCGCCGCGGCGCGCGCCCGCCGCGGCGCGCGGACCTGACCTGGCCCGAGGTGCAGGGGGCAGAGGTGCGCGAGCTCCGACGGGCGTCGGGATGAGCGCGCCATGAGGGTCATGGTCGTGTGGTGCCCCGACTGGTCGGTGGTCGCCGCGCTCGAGGATGCCGCGAGGTCGTCGCGCTCCCCCGCCGCCGTGCTCGCGGCCAACGTCGTGGAGGTGTGCAACGGTCCGGCCCGCGCCGAGGGCGTACGCCGGGGGCAGCGCCGTCGCGACGCCCAGGCCCGGTGTCCCGAGCTCCTGCTGCTGCCCGCCAACCCCGACCGCGACGCGCGCGCCTTCGAGCCGGTCCTGGCGACCGTGGAGGACCTCCGCCCGGGAGTGGCAGCGCTGCGCCCCGGCCTGCTCGCCGTCCGCGCCCCGGGCAGCTGGTACGGCACCGAGGCCGACGCCGCGGCGACCGTCTGCCAGGCCCTGGTCGAGGCCGAGGTCTGGGACGTCCGCATCGGCATCGCCGACGACCTCTTCACCGCCGAGCAGGCGGCCCGCACCGCCGAGGTGCAGCAGTGGGTCGTCGTGCCCGAGGGCGGATCCCCCTCCTTCCTGCGGGGGCTGCCGGTCCACGTGCTCGCCGACGACGGACCTCGCGGTCGAGACCTGGTCGGGCTGCTGCAGCGACTCGGGCTCCGCACGCTGGGCGACCTGGCCGACCTGCCCGCCGAGGCGGTGGCGCAGCGGCTGGGGGCCCACGGAGCGGCCGTGCACCGACGGGCGCGGGGCGACGACCGGGAGCTCTTCGCCGCCCGTACGCCTCCTCCCGAGCTGGAGGCCGACGTCGCGTTCGAGCCGCCCCTCGACTCCGTCGAGGCGATCACCTTCAGCGTGCGCACGACCGCCGAGCGGTTCGTGACGCAGCTGGCGCACCACCAGCTCGTCGCGACCGGGGTGCGCGTCGAGGCGGAGACCGACGGCGTCGTGTGCTCCTCGCGCACCTGGCTGCACCCGCGCCACTTCGGCGCCCGCGACCTGGTCGACCGGGTGCACTGGCAGCTGCAGTCCGCCGGCTCCACGAGCCGGGGCGGCAGCTCGCTGCGCGCCCGCAAGGACACCGGCACCGTGCGCGCCCCGATCGACCGGGTGCGGTTCGTGCCCGAGGTGGTCGAGCCTGCCGCCGCGCACGGCGAGGCCCTGTGGGGATCGGCGTCCGACGACCTCGTCGAGCGCGGCGTCGCGCGGGTGCAGGGAATGGTCGGCTTCGACGCCGTCCAGCGGCCGGTGCTCCAGGGCGGTCGCAGCCCGGCAGCCCGGCAGGTCCTGGTGCCGTGGGGCGAGCGCGCCGTCGACCTGCGCCCGGTCGACCGGCCGTGGCCCGGACGGGTGCCGGGACCGGCGCCGGTGCGGGTCTTCGCCACCCCGCCGGCCGCCGAGGTCGTGGACGAGTCGGGCCGTGACGTGCGGGTCACCGATCGCGGCGTGGTCACGGGCGAGCCGCGCCGCTTCCGCGTCGGCGGCGATCGCGACGGCCAGGGACTGCCCTGGCAACCCGTCACCGCGTGGGCCGGGCCGTGGCCGGTCGACGAGGGGTGGTGGTCCGGCGGGTCCGGGCCCACGGCCCGCTTCCAGGTCGTCGGTGCCGACGGGCGCGCCTGGCTGCTCGTTCGCGCACCCGGCGGCTGGGCGCTGGAGGCGGGCTATGACTGATGGGCGGAGGGGCTGATGGGCTGGAACAACCCCGCCATGAGCTGGAAGGAGCTCGAGCGCCGGCTCAGCGGGCTCCCGGGCGCGGACGACGCGCCCGTGTCGCGGCGCAAGCGCGCCGCCGTGGAGCAGCGTGCCATCGAGCGTCCCGCCGTGGTGACCCCCTACGCCGAGCTGCACTGCCACAGCCACTTCAGCTTCCTCGACGGCGCCAGCTCCCCGGCCGAGCTCGTCGAGGAGTCCGTACGCCTCGGCCTGCACGCGCTGGCGATCACCGACCACGACGGGTTCTACGGCGCCCCGATGCTGGCTGAGGCCGCCGCGGCCCACGGCCTGCCCACGGTGTTCGGCGCGGAGCTGTCCCTCGGCCTCACCGCACCGCAGGCCGGCGTGCCCGACCCCGAGGGCAGCCACCTGCTGGTGCTCGCGCGCGGGGTCGAGGGCTACCACCGGCTCGCCGCCGCGATGACCGAGGCCCACCTGCGCGGCGACGAGAAGGGCCGTCCCGTCTACGACCTCGACGAGCTCGGCGAGCAGGGGCGGGGGCACTGGGTGGTGCTCACCGGCTGTCGCAAGGGCACCGTCCCACAGGCGTTGGCGTCGGAGGGCGAGTCCGCGGCCGCCGAGGCCCTCGACCGGCTGACGTCGCTCTTCGGCCTCGAGCACGTCCTCGTCGAGCTGTCCCCGCGCCCCGGCGCCGACACTGCCAACTCCTCGCTCGCCCGGCTCGCCGGCGTCCACGGCCTCGACGTCGTCGCGGCCGGCAACGTCCACCACGCCACCCCCCAGCGCCACCGGCTGGCCTCCGCGATGGCCGCCGTACGCTCGCGCCGCAGCCTCGCCGAGCTCGACGGCTGGCTCGACCTGTCGGGCTCCGCCCACCTGCGCAGCGGCGCCGAGACGGCCACCGCGCTGGCGGCCCACGCCGGCGACGTCGGGCGCCGGGCCGTCGCCCGCAGCGTCTCGCTCGCCGACGAGCTCGCCTTCGACCTGCACAAGGCCTCCCCTGCCCTGCCCAAGCGCCAGATCCCCGAGGGCCACACCGCCGACTCGTGGCTGCGGGTGCTGGCCGAGCGCGGCTTCGCCGAGAGGTACGCCGGCGTCCCCCACGAGGCCGAGGCCCGCGAGCGGCTCGAGCACGAGCTGCGGATCATCGCCGAGAAGGACTTCGCCGGCTACTTCGTGATCGTCCACGACATCGTCGCCTTCGCCCGTGGGCGGAAGATCCTCTGCCAGGGCCGCGGGTCGGCCGCGAGCTCCGCGGTCTGCTACGCCCTCGGGATCACCGCGGTCGACGCAGTCTTCTACCGGCTCCCGTTCGAGCGGTTCATCTCCGCGCACCGCGACGAGGAGCCCGACATCGACGTCGACTTCGACTCCGACCGGCGCGAGGAGGTCATCCAGTGGGTCTACGACACCTACGGCCGCCGCAACGCCGCCCAGGTCGCCAACGTCATCGCCTACCGCCCCCGGATGGCGGTGCGCGACGCCGCCAAGGCGCTCGGCTTCTCCCCCGGGCAGCAGGACGCCTGGTCCAAGCAGATCGACGGGTGGAGGTCCGTCGTGGCCGGCGACCAGGGCGACCCCGACGCCCACGACGTGCCGGCGCCGGTGGTCGCGCTCGCCGAGGAGCTGATGGGGGCGCCGCGCCACCTCGGCATCCACTCGGGCGGGATGGTGCTCACCGAGCGGCCGATCGGCGAGGTCTGCCCCATCGAGCGCGCCCGCATGGACAGGCGCACCGTCCTCCAGTGGGACAAGGACGCCTGCGAGTCGATGGGGCTGGTGAAGTTCGACCTGCTCGGCCTCGGGATGCTGGGCGCCCTCGACCACATGATGCGGCTGGTCGCCGAGCACCTCGGTGAGGAGTGGGACCTCGCGACCATGCCCAAGGAGGAGCCCGCGGTCTACGACATGCTCTGTCGCGCCGACTCGATCGGGGTCTTCCAGGTCGAGAGCCGGGCCCAGATCGGCACGCTCCCGCGGCTGCGGCCGCGCGAGTTCTACGACCTCGCGATCGAGATCGCGCTCATCCGTCCGGGTCCGATCCAGGGCGGGGCCGTCCACCCCTACGTCCGCCGCGCCACCGGGCAGGAGCCGGTGACCTACGACCACCCCGAGCTCGTCCCCGTGCTCGAGCGCACCAAGGGCGTGCCCCTGTTCCAGGAGCAGCTGATGGCGATGGCGGTCACCCTCGGCGACTGCACGCGGGACGACGCCGACCTCCTGCGGCGCGCGATGGGCTCCAAGCGCGGCGTCGAGCGCATCGAGTCGGTCAAGGCCAAGCTCTACGACGGCATGTCGCGGCGCGGCATCACCGGCGAGCTGGCCGACTCGATCTACGTCAAGATCCTGTCCTTCGCCAACTTCGGCTTCGCCGAGTCCCACGCGCTGTCGTTCGCCCTGCTGGTCTACGCCTCGTCCTGGTTCAAGCTGCACTACCCCGCGGCGTTCCTGGCCGGGCTGCTGCGCAACCAGCCGATGGGGTTCTACTCCCCGCAGTCGCTCGTGGGTGACGCACGCCGCCACGGTGTCGACGTACGCCGCCCCGACGTCACCCGGTCCGCCGCACAGGCCGACCTCGAAGGGGTGGTGCCGGGCCCGGTCGCCGCGACCGGGCTCGAGGCGTGCTGCCGCCCGCGCTTCGAGAGGGTCGAATGGGTCCCCGGGACCCCCGACCCGGTGCCCGCCCACCGCCGCGACGCCCACCTCGCCGTACGCCTCGGGCTGGACTCGGTGCGCGGCATCGGGCTCGACGTGGCGCGCCGCATCGTCGCCGCACGCGAGGAGGCGCCGTTCTCCGACATCACCGACCTGTCCCGTCGCGCGGGACTGACGTCGGCGCAGCTGGAGGCGCTGGCCACCGCGGGCGCCTTCGACGCGTGGGGCCTCGGCCGGCGCGAGGCGCTGTGGGCGGCCGGCTTCGCCGAGGGTCCCGGGCACCTGGCTGGCACCACCCCGACGACGCCACCCCCGACCCTGCCCGCGATGAGCGAGCCGGAGGTCACCCTGGCCGACCTCTGGGCCACCGGCGTCTCGCCGGAGCGGCACCCCCTCGAGCACCTGCGCGACGAACTCCGCCGTGCCGGGATCCGCTCGGTCGCCGAGCTCGCCACGGCGGAGGCCGGCCGCCGGGTGCACGTCGGCGGCCTGGTCACCCACCGGCAACGCCCCGGCACCGCGATGGGCGTCACCTTCCTCAACCTCGAGGACGAGACGGGCATGCTCAACGTCGTCTGCTCGATCGGGGTGATGAAGGCGCACCGACGGGCCGCCCGCAACCGGGTCGCCGTGGTCGTGCGCGGACGGCTCGAGCGCAACGAGGGCGTCACCAACCTGGTCGCCGACCGGGTGGAGGGCATCGACGTGGTCGTGCCGGGCGCCGGGGCGGTGCTCCAGGCGCGGGCGTCGTCGCGTGACTTCCGCTGACCCCGTGCCTGTGCCGAGGGGTGGGGCGCGCGTCACCGCGTGACCCTATGCTCGAAGCGTGGTCGACACCCCGATGCAAGCCTCCGACTACTCCTACTCCCTCGTCATCCCGGTCTACAACAGCCAGGACGTCGTCGGTCGGACCATCGACGCCGTACTCGACGTGTTTGAGCGCGCGGGGCTGCGCCACCAGGTCGTCCTGGTCAACGACGGCAGCCGCGACGCGAGCTGGGACGTCATCTCGGAGCGCGCCCGGAGCTCGCCCCACGTCGTCGCGCTCGACCTGCTGCGCAACTACGGCCAGCACCACGCCAACCTCGCCGGCATGCGTGAGGCGACCGGTGACTACGTCATCACCCTCGACGACGACCTGCAGAATCCGCCCGACCAGGCACTTCTGCTGATCGAGAAGGCGATGGATGGCCACGACGTCGTCTTCGGTCGCTTCGAGCAGAAGCAGGCCCGCGGCCACCGACGGCTGGGGAGCCGGGTGATCAGCATGATCAACCGCCGCGTCTTCAACCAGCCGCCCGGTCTCGCGGTGTCCAACTTTCGCATCCTGAGCCGTGACGTCGTGGAGCGGATCTGCAGCGCCCGCACCGCCCACCCCTACATCACCGGTCAGGCGCTGATGTTCTCCAGCGATCCCGCCGACGTGCTGGTGCGGCACGACGCGCGCCCCGTCGGCACCAGCAACTACGGCCTGCGGCGCATCGCCTCCCTCGTGCTGACCATCCTCTTCAGCTACTCGGTCTTCCCCCTTCGGGCCGCCGCGGGTGTCGGCTTCGCGGTGGCCGGCGGCAGCTTCCTCCTCGGCCTCTTCTACCTCGTCCGCTCGCTCTTCGTGGACTCGGAGGTGCCGGGATGGACGACGATCGCGGTGCTGCTGGCCGTCCTCAACGGCTTCGTCATCATGCTGCTGTCGATGCTGGGCGAGTACGTCGTACGCACCCTCGACGCGGTCAGCACCGTGAGCTCCTACCACGTCGCGCGGAGGGTCTCCTCGTGAGCGGGTGCGACCATCGCCACCTCCTGCTCGTCGGCGCCCAGCGCTGCGGCACGACGTTCCTCAGCCGGGTCCTGGACGACCACCCGGACGTCGCGATGGCCCGGCCGTCACCCCCGGAGCCCAAGGTCTTCTGCGACGCCGCGCTCACCGCGAAGGGCTCGGACTGGTACCACCGCACGTGGTTCGCGCATGTCCGCGACGAGGAGCTGCTCGGCGACAAGAGCACCAGCTACCTCGAGGACCCCGACGCCCCGTCACGGGCCGCGGAGGTGCTGGGCGGGGCCGAGGTGGTGGCGCTGCTCCGTGACCCGGTGCGCCGGGCGGTGTCGCACTGGCGGTTCAGCACCGCCAACGGTCTCGAGACCCGGGACCTCGAGGAGGCCCTGCTCGCCGACCTCCGCGACGACCAGCCCTGGGACCCGCAGCTGTCGTCGGTGTCCCCCTACGCCTACGTGCGGCGGGGTCGCTACGCCGAGCAGCTCGCGCCGTGGGTCGCCACGTTCCCCACGACCACGCGGGTCGTCCTCCTCGAGGAGCTGCTGGGAGACCGCGGCGCGCTGCCCGCGCTCGTCGGGGCCCTCGGCCTCGACCCGGGACGTACGCCGGCGCCGCCCGACGCGGTCAACGCGAGCGCAGGCGACGCGCCGACGCTGGATCCAGGCGTGAGGAGGACGCTCACGGGGTACTTCGAGGAGAGCAACGCACAGCTGGCCACCCTGCTGGGCAGGCCGTTGCCATGGTGAGTCGTGGCGAGCAGTGACGAGAAGGAGGTGCCGGCGATGGCACAGCACGAGATCGACGACCAGCAGGGCGAGCCCCGGGACGTACCGTTCAACCTCGCGTCGGTGGTGGGTCGCGAGCTCGACCACGTGCAGGAGGCCGTCAGGAGCGGCCACCTCTCCTCGGGAGGGTCCTTCGCGCGCCGCACCGCGGAGATCCTGGCCGCCGCCACGGGCTCCCCTGAGGTGCTGATGACCACCTCCTGCACCTCCGCCCTCGAGCTCTCGGCGATGCTCATGGACCTGCAGGAGGGCGACACGGTGATCGTGCCGTCCTTCACCTTCACCAGCACGGGGCTGGCCTTCGCGCGGCAGGGGGCCGGCCTGCTCTTCTGCGACATCGAGCCCCGCACGCTCGGCCTCGACCCCGCGCACCTCGCCACGCTGCTCGACGAGCACGTGCGCGCTGTCGTGATCGTCCACTACGCGGGGGTCGCCTGCGACGTCGAGGGGATCCGCGAGGTCCTGGCCGCGTGGCCAGACGTACGCCTGGTCGAGGACAACGCGCACGGACTGTTCGGGTCCTGGCGCGGCGAGCCGCTCGGCAGCCTCGGGAGGTACGCCACCCTGAGCTTCCACGAGACCAAGAACTTCGTCTGCGGGGAGGGCGGCGCGCTCGTCCTCAACGACGAGGAGGACGTCGACCGCGCCCGGGTGCTCTACGACAAGGGCACGAACCGCCACGCGTTCATGCTCGGCCAGGTCGACAAGTACACGTGGAAGGACACCGGCTCGTCGTTCGGGCTCTCCGACGTCCTGGCCGCCTTCCTTCTCGGCCAGCTCGAGCAGCGCGAGCTGGTGCAGGGGCGGCGCCGCCACCTGCACGAGCGCTACGAGGCGGCGCTCACGCCGCTGACCGGGGAGCTGGACTTCGAGGTGATGCGGGTGCCGGAGGACCGGCAGCCCGCCCACCACATGTACTACGTGCTCCTGCCGCACCGCGACCGGCGCAACGACGTCCTGGAGCTGATGCGCAAGGCCGGCGTGCAGGCGACGTTCCACTACCAGCCGCTCCACTCCTCCGACGCGGGCCGCGGGTTCGCCGTACGACCGACCGAGTGCCCGGTCTCCCAGGACATCAGCGACCGGCTGCTGCGCCTGCCGTTCTACAACGACCTGTCCGAGCCCGACGTCGACCGGGTGGTGGCCACGTTCGTCGATGCGTGCACCTCGACCCTGCCGACCAGGTGAGCGCCCAGCCCGGCTCGTCGTCGCTGCGCTGCGACGGCTACTGGTGGCACCGCGCCCGGACCGGTCTGCTGGACGCCGTGATGTCGCCGCACCTCGCCGCGCCTGCTCGCACCCTCGACGTGGGCAGTGCAGACGCGCCCAGCGTCGGCTGGATGCGCGGTGAGCAGCAGCACGTCAGCCTCGACCTGTTCCCCGAGGGCCTGCGGCCGGGCGAGGGCGTCGTCGGCTCGGCGACCGAGCTGCCCTTCGCCGACGCGACCTTCGACGTGGTCTCGGCCTTCGACGTCGTCGAGCACTGTGCCGACGACGCCCGCGCCGTCGCCGAGCTCGCGCGTGTGCTGGCGCCGGGCGGCCGGATGCTGCTCTCGGTCCCCGCCTACCAGTGGGCCTGGTCGGACCACGACGTACGCGCGGGCCACCACCGCCGCTACACGCGACCGGCGTTCGTCGACCTGGTCGAGGGCTCCGGGATGCGCGTGCTGCGGGCGACGTACGCCTTCGCGGGCGTGTTCCCGCTCTTCGCCGCCGAGCGACTGGCCCGGCGGGTGCGTCCGGCACGTCCGGGCGACGCGCGCCTGCCCGAGGTCTCCCCGGGCGTGGACCGGGCGCTCATGGGCATGTGCCGCGCCGAGGCGCGCGTCCTGCGCCGCCGCGACCTGCCCTTCGGCTCGTCGGTGCTGGTCGCGGCCGTCAAGCCGCAGGCGTCGCGACCCGGCGCTGGGTGACTGCCTGGGCGGACCGGGCGCGCAGCAGCCGTACGCCGGTCGCGAGCAGCCACACGAGCCAGGCGGCGTAGCCGGGCATCCCCACGAACAGGAGCGCCGAGCCGTCGGCGATCGCCAGGCCGGCGACCCCGGCGGCGAGCAGCAGGCCTCCCCCGGCCAGGCCGAGCACACGCTGCCACCCCGCAGTCAGCCCGCTCGCGTGCGCCGCCAGCGCAGCGCCGACGAAGGTGGTGCCGAGCGCAGGCAGCGCGAGCGCGAACGCTGCTGCGTGGAGCTGCCAGGCGAGCTCGAGCACCGGGCTCGGCCCGGCGAGGTCTCCGGCCGACAGCACGACTCCGATCCACAGGACGCTGTAGAGCGCGAAGATCGCCGAGAGTGCCGCGCCCGCGGCCACCGCCAGGCGCGACCAGTCCGCGCCCAGCCCCCCGCGGCGCCCGACGAGCCCGTGCAGGCCGGTCACGAGCCCGAGCAGCAGCGGCAGGTTCAGCGCCTCTGAGCCGACCGCGATCGCGACCGCGCCCCGGTTGTCGGCGTGGAAGGCGAGCACGTCCTCGATCGGGTCCCCGAAGCCGGGCGCCCCGGCACAGATCAGGACCGCGTTCTGGGTCAGCAACGACGCCGCCAACGCGATCGACGTCGCGCCGACCACCTGCTCTGATCTCATCTCATGCTCCTTCGTCGCCCTCGGATGACCGGTCACAGCACGATCGCCGACACCGCCCCCGGGCGAATCGGCTTCGGAGTCGGTGTCTCTCGTACTTTCGGTCGATGCACCCGCGGATCGCGGTCCCTCCGCTCGGCGACGAGCCCGATCAGCGCGGCTCGACCCGGCGCGCGCGGCCGGCCCGCCCGTCCCTGAGCACCGAGGAGGCCGCCGCTGCGAGGAGCACGGTCGCGACGACCTCGGCCGTGAGGAACGCGTAGGCGACGCGCTCGACCGGCCCGACCGCGGTCACCAGCAGCACGGTCGCGCCGGCGACGACGGCGAGGCCCCACGCTCCGGCGACCCGGCCCGGGCGGTCCAGCGCGAGGGCGCCCACCATGAGGACGACGCTGACCAGCGCGAGCGCGCAGCCTGCGGCGACCACCCCGGCGACGCCCGTGCCGATGTCGACGGTGGAGCCGAAGACACCGCGCACGAGCAGCGGTCCGACGGCCAGGCCGAGGACCGTGCCCACCGCCACGGTCCCGGTGCCGAGCACCGCCAGGCGCCGCGCGAGGGAGCGGAGCGTACGGTGCTCGCCGGCGACGACGAGCCCGGTGACGTGGTGGGTGACCTGGGGCAGCGTGCCGAGCACGACCATGTAGGGGGCGCGGAACAGGGCCAGGGTCGCGAACATCGCCGTGACCTCCGCGGGCGAGCCGCCGACCAGCGCCAGCACGACCGCGCCACCGGTCAGCACGCCCTGCGCCAGCAGCTGGGCAGTGGCCGCTCCGCCCAGGAACGCCAGGGAGCCGGCCCGTCCCCCGGCTGCCGCCTCGAACCGCCAGGCGCCCGGCCACAGCGCGACCAGCGACCCGGCGACCAGGCACAGCCCGTGCGCGACCGGGTCGTGCACGCCGGCCAGGAGCAGGACGCCGACCAGCACGCAGCGCAGCGCGTTCTCCGCGACGAGGCTCCACGCGACCGCCGCCATCCGGCCGCGACCGGCCAGGCCGCCCCGCAGCACCCCGACGGCGGCCGAGCCGACCAGCACGAGCACGACCAGCACCGGGAAGGCCGCGTCCTCGCGCTGGAAGAGCCGTGCACCCGCGATCCACGACAGGCCGCCGGCCGCCAGGGCCGCGCCTGCGACCACGGCCCCCACCCGGGAGGCCGAGCTCCGGACCTCGTCCTCGCGACCGGCCGTCAGGCACCGGGTGATCCAGTGCTGCAACGGGAACGTGAAGGCCGCACCGGCGAGGGCCCACACCGTCCAGAGCACCGCGACCGGCGCGGCGGCGACCGCGCCCAGGCCGCGGGTGACGAGCGCGAAGAGCACGTAGGCCAGGACACCGCTCACCACCGAGCCGGCGGCGAGCAGCATCGAGGTCCGGCGGGGGTCGCTCATGGCGCCAGCGGCTCGGCGAGGGGGTCGTCGGGGTCGAAGCCGGCGGCGTCCCGCAGGTCCGCGATCGCGTCCTCGCCGAGGGAGTCCCGGGCGTACCAGTCCCAGAGCGGTGCGCTGCCGACGTACACGTACTCGGGCTGCAGCGACGCCCGCCAGCGCTGCGAGACCGTCTCGCCCACGGCGACGAGGTCGGGCTCCTCGGCGACCAGGTCGGCCTGGAACCCGACGAGCCCGCCCGGCCAGGTGTCCTCCATGTAGTCCTGGAGCCCGCTGCGGAACATCTGGTAGCGCGTGGGGTTGGTGCGGCCGGTCAGCACCAGCGGCTGCGGCGCCTCGATCGACGTGATCGTCGCCCCCTCCGGGAGGGTCGCGAGCACCGCATCCGTCGCCTCGCGCTGGTCGTCCAGCGAGTCCTCGCGACTGGTCAGGGCGTAGGTCAGCGCGACCACCACCGCCGCTCCGGCGAGCACGCCCGCCGTGGCCACCTGCCACCTCGGCGCCAGCCGCTGGGCCGCCACGGCGTACGCCGCCCCGAGGCCGAGCGCGGCGAACGGCAGGATGGGGAAGAGGTCGGCCCAGGCGTCGTACTCCTGCAGGATCCACCACAGCCCGGCGGCGAGGCCGGCGGTCATGGCGGGCAGCGCCACCAGCCCCGGCTGGGCGGTCCGGGCGCGACGCGACACCGCGGCCAGGGAGACCAGCGCGAGGAGCACCGGTCCGGCCAGCAGCAGCCAGACCGACACGCCGTAGGCGGCCTGCAGGTCCTCCCAGACCAGCTCGCGATCGGCGGAGAGCGGGTTGGGCACCGTGTAGCGACGGTTGATGCCGTAGAAGCCGTCGTACGTCGCGCGCAGCGAGCCGGCGAGCGCGAACCACACGCCCAGGACGACGACGGGCACCAGTCCGCCGGCCGCGACCTTCGCGAGCGACCGCAGCCGCTCGCCGTGCGCGAGCAGCAGCACCGCGACCACCACGGCGGCGAAGGTGCTGAAGAAGGCCGTCTGGAGGCAGAGCGTGGCGAGGCTGGTCAGGACGCCCGCGGTGAACCAGCGGCGATGGGTCACCGCCCACATCGCACCGAGCACGAACAGCGCCATCGGCGTCTTCTCGCGCGGGCCGTTGGAGGCGTAGTTGATGAACCCGTGGAAGGCGAGCATCGCGCTCGCGGTCACCAGGCCGGCGGCCCGGGAGCGGAAGAGGTCTCGGCCGAGGAGGTAGGCCAGGCACACGGCCGCCGTGGCCATCAGCATGAAGAGCACGCGCATGGTGACCACGTCGTCCAGCCCGCCGGCGCGGGCGACGAGCGCGCCGACCCCGGGCAGCACGTGGGCGAGCGGCCCGGCGCGGTTGAGGACCCCTAGATAAGGAGGTACGCCGTCGGCGACCCGCTGGCCGGCATAGCTGTAGATCCCGAGGTCGCGCGTCAGGACGCCGTGGAAGCCGTGCAGCACGTAGACAGCCGCCGACACCAGGCCCACCACGAGGACGAGCGGGTCGCGCAGGCCGTACGTCCGGTCCCCGCCGCGCCGGTCGGTGTCGGGCCGGTCGGGTCGTGGGGACACGCGCACACCCTACGGAAGGCGGGTGCTCGACTCGTGAACGACGGGTGTCACAGGAGCGTCGACGCGACCGCGAAGCCGCCCGCGCACGCTCCGAGCCCGACCACGATGCTCGCGACGCTGTTCGCCGCGGCCGCAAGGACCGATCCCTCGTCGAGCAGGCGGACGGTCTCGTAGCCGAACGTGGAGAAGGTCGTCAGGGCACCGCAGATCCCGGTGCCGACGAACGCCAGCACCCACGGCGGGGAGCCGAGCTCGACGACCGCGGCGGCGGTGACACCGAGGACCAGGGAGCCGACGATGTTGACGGTGAAGGTGCCCCACGGGAAGTCGCTGTCGTGCCGGGACTGCACGAACACGTCCGCGAGGTAGCGCAGCGGAGCGCCGATCGCCCCGCCGAGCACGACCACCAGGACCGTCACCAGGGCACCTCCTGGTGCGACGAGGGCACCAGCAGGCGCGCCGCGAGGATGCCGAGCCACACCGCGACGAGCCCGGCCACCAGCGACCCGCCCACGTAGGCGAAGGCCGTGGCCGGCCGCCCGGCGGCGAGCAGGTCGCGCGCCTCGAGGGCGTACGTGGAGAACGTCGTCCAGCCGCCGAGGACGCCGATCCCGACGAACGGCCTGACGTAGCGGTGCGGGCGCCACACCTCGAGCACGAAGACCATCAGCACGCCGAGGGCGAGGGCGCCGGAGACGTTGACCACGAAGGTCGCCCAGGGGAAGGTCGTGCCCGACCACGGCAGCAGCTCACCGACACCCCAGCGACCGAGGCTCCCGAGCGAGCCTCCGGCGCTGATCACCGCCAGCACGTCGGCGTGCAACGGTCCGCGGGGCCGCTTCTCGTCGTTCTCCATCGCGGCGTGAACTGTAGCCGCTGGACGCGGCCGCGCGGCGATTGCCCGGGCCGGACCCACGATCCGTAGAATCGTGGCAGCAGAGGGTTCAACGCGTCTTGGAGGTGGGTTCGGCGCGTCGTATCGACGCACCCCGAAGGACCCTCGTGACCCCTCTCGCCTCCTACCGACGACTGCTCCGCCTCGCCGGCCCGACCTACGTCCTGGTGGCGTTCGTCGGCCGCCTCCCGCTGGCGATGAGCCAGCTCGGCACCCTCCTCCTCGTCTCGACCGCGTCCGGCAGCTACGGCCTCGGCGGACTGAGCGCCGGTGCGCTCGCCGTCGCCAACGCCGTCGGCGCACCGGTCGCCGGGGCGCTCGCCGACCGTGTCGGCCAGCGCCCCGTCGTGCTCGTCCAGTCACTGCTGGGCGCCACCGGACTCGCCTTGCTCGTCGCCGTCGTGGGCGGCGACGCCGCGCCGACGACCCTGGTCCTCACCGCCGCGGCCACCGGCCTGGTCCTCCCGCAGGTCGGCCCGCTCGCCCGGGTCAGGTGGCGACCGATGACGCGGGCCACCGGCGCGCACCAACGTCGTCTCGTCGATGCGGCGTTCTCCTACGAGGGCGCTGCCGACGAGGCCTCCTTCGCCATCGGTCCCGCACTCGTCGGACTGTCCGTCGCGGCCTTCTCCCCCGGCGGGGCGATGCTTCTCGCCGCCGTGCTGCTCGCGGTGTTCGGGTCCGCCTTCGCGCTCGACCCCTCGGCCCGTCTCACCCATGCCGCCGAGCGGCCCGTCGGCTCCGGCCGGCTGCTGGGCGCTGCATACCTGGTGCTGGTCGGCGCCCAGGTCTCGATCGGCATGCTCTTCGGCGCGACCCAGACCGGCGCGACCGTCCTCGCCACCGACGCCGGTACGCCGGGCACCGCTGGTCTCGTGCACGCCACCCTCGGCGTCGGCAGCGCTGTCGCCGGCCTCGCCACGGCGTACGTGCCCGAGCGGATCGGTCACGAGCTGCGCGCGCTGGCGGCGTCGTGGGCACTGCTCGCCCTGTCGCTGCCGCTGCTCGTGGTGGACTCGCTCGCCACCACGACGATGACCGTGCTGGTCCTCGGTGTCGCCGTCGCGCCCTACATGATCGCCGTGTTCTCCCTCGCTGAGCGCGTGGTGGCGCCGGCCCGCGTGGGCGCCGCGATGACGACGCTCGCGAGTGCGACCGGGCTGGGCTACGCGCTGGGCTCGAGCCTCGCCGGGCGCCTGGCCGACGAGTCCGGCTCGACGTCGGCCTTCGCGGTGACGGTGGGCGCCACGGTCCTCGCCGTGGCGCTGATGACCACCCAGCAGCGGCGCCTGCGTGCGGCGGCGGCGCCCGTCGTCGCGGACCCGCCCGCCGTCGTTTCGGGCACCGAGGCCGTCCGGACCGGGTAGGTTGGACGGGTCCACGACGCTGCTGCACCCCCGCGGCAGCCCCGCTGGGCAGGTCGGATGGCCAGGTTGTACGCAGGACGACGTTCGGACCCGGGTCGGCACGAGCACCTGACGGTGCTGCTGGACGAGGTGCACTCGGCGCGCGCTCGTCTCGAGACCGCACGGCACGACAAGCGGCTCGCGGAGCAGCAGCAGCTGCGCCAGACACTGCTCGACGCGCTCGACGCGTACGCCGCTGCGCTCGCCGAGGCCGGGGTGCCGCTCCCCCACCGGCTGCGCAGCGAGATCGACCTCTACCGGGGGTTGCGCGGCCGGGGCTGACGCCTCGGCTGGCTCTGGGCGCCGGCCCCGACACGTGTGAATGCGAAGCCTTTCACCTCGACGTCCCGGGTGGCCGCGAGTCTCCCGTCTCCCACACCCGCACCCAGTCGACGTACAGGTGCTGGGGCAGGCGGCGCTCGCCGATCTTGGGGATCTCGTAGTCGGCCGCGAGCAGGCTGAGGATCGGGAACTGGCGCACCGCGGAGATCTTGCCGCGCAGCCGGCCGGTCTCCTTGCCGTCGATGCGGAAGACGAGCTGCCGGGGCGTCCACTCCACGGAGAAGACGTGGTAGTTCTTCGACCAGCCGTCGTGACGGCCGCTGAGGAACGAGCGCGAGTTCGGGATCCACCCGCCCGACGGGACGCGGCGCTTGCCCTCGTAGCGGTGCATGAAGGACGCGAGGCCGCCCTGGGGGTGGCGGTCGCCGAAGTACTCGACGACGTCGATCTCGTTGCCGGCCGCACCGGGGTACATCCCGTCGACGGGCTGCATCCAGAAGGCGCCGTGCTGCCCACGGAGGCGGTGGAACCTCACGCGCGCCGCGGCGACGCCGTAGCGGAACGAGAAGGCACCCTCCGTGCCGATGTGGCCGTTGAGGCGGTACGCGAAGCGGCCGGGTCGCGCGTCGCGGCTGCGGATGCGGCACCGGCCGGTGGCGTCGGGGTCCGCGATGACGCTGAGCCGCACCGTCCCACCGCCGACGCTGACCGCGCGGGGGTCGCCCTTCGCGCAGGAGCGCCGGCTCGTGGGTGCGTACTCGCGTCCGCGGTGGCTCCACACCGGGTCGAGGTGGGAGCCGGAGAACTCGTCGGTCCACGTCGCTCGCAGCCAGCGCGCGGTGCTGACCGGGTTGCTCTTCATCGGGCCGGTCCGCCCCGACGCCATCGCCTTGACGCGGTAGGTCAGTGCCTCGCCACCCTCGGACGCGGCGGTCCCGAACTGCGCCCTCCCCCAGCGGTCCTGCCGGGTGACCGCGACCGCGCGCCACGTCGCGGGCAGGTCCGCGCCGTGGTCCTCGCGCACCTGCAGCTGGACGCGCCGACCCGGGCGGACCGGTCGCAGGGAGGCCGTCACGGCCGTACGCGCCGCGTCCGGGCTGGCGACCCGACCGCCCGGCTGCACGACCTGCGGCAGCGCCTCCAGGCGGATCCGCTGGTGGCGGGTGGCGCGCACCGAGACGCTCGCGGGCACCTCCTCGGCCGCGGCGGCGGAGGCGGTCACCTCACCCGTGGCCGTCCCCGACCAGGCGAGCAGGGAGGCCGGGAGGACGAGCGCGGTCGCCGCACGGAGGAGTCGCGCAGGGAGCAGAGATCGGGGAGGCATGCCACTGGGATGCCACTGTCCCCGGTTTGGTTGTCGGGTCAGGCCCCGAGCGCCGCGGCCTGCCGCGCCAGCGTGGCGACGCGGTCCCAGTCACGGGCGGCGAGCGCGTCGGCCGGGGTGAGCCAGGACCCGCCCACGCAGCCGACGTTGGGCAGTGAGAGGTACGCCGGTGCGGAGGTCGCGGTGATGCCGCCGGTCGGGCAGAACCGGGCGGCCGGCAGCGGCGAGGCGAGCGACTTCAGGTACGCCGCGCCGCCCGAGGCCTCGGCGGGGAAGAACTTCATCTCCGAGAAGCCCGCCTCGAGCACGGCCATCGCCTCGGAGACCGTGGCGGTGCCGGGCAGGAACGGGACGCCCGAGCCGGCCAGCTCCCGCAGCAGCCCTGGGGTCGTGCCGGGCGACACCAGGAACTGCGCGCCCGCGTCGACGGCCCGTCCGACGAGCTCGGGCGAGGTGATGGTGCCAGCGCCGACGAGGATCTCGGGGACGTCGGCCGCGATCGCCGCGATGGCGTCGAGCGCGACCGGGGTGCGCAGGGTGAGCTCGATGACCGGCAGGCCGCCGACGACGAGCGCGCGCGCCACCGGTACGGCGTGGGCGAGGTCGTCGAGCACGACCACCGGCACCACGGGCACCAGCGACAGCAGCGATGCGGGCACAGGGCGTGCCTGGACGTCAGACGTGCTGGACAACGGGGGCCTCCTCGGTGGGGGCGGGCAGGGGACGGATGACGCTGGCGCCGGTCTCGGCGGTGCCGACGATGGCGCGGAACCCGGAGAACAGCTCGCGCCCGGTGCCGGCCCACTCGACGTCGTGCGGCGCCCGGCCGGTGGCCTCGCGACGCTCGAACTCGGCGTCGGCCAGCTCGACCTCGAGCACCCCGGTCCCGGCGTCGACGGTGACGAGGTCGCCGTCGCGCACCCGGGCCAGCGGACCGCCGAGCGCGGCCTCCGGCGTGACGTGGATGGCGGCGGGCACCTTGCCGGACGCGCCGGACATCCGGCCGTCGGTGACCACCGCCACCCGCTGGCCGCGGTCCTGGAGCACGCCGAGGGCAGGCATCAGCTTGTGCAGCTCGGGCATCCCGTTGGCGGCGGGGCCCTGGTAGCGCACCACGGCCACGAGGTCGCGTCCGTCGAGGCGGCCCTCGGCGAAGGCGGCCAGGAAGTCGGCCTGGTCGTCGAAGACCATCGCCGGCGCGGTCACCACGCGGTGCTCGGGCTTGACCGCCGAGGTCTTGACCACGGCGCGGCCGAGACGGCCCGACAGCATCCGCAGGCCCCCGTCGGGGGCGAAGGGGTCGTCGGCCGGCCGGAGCACGTCGGTGTCGAGGGAGGACTTCGGCCCCTCCTCCCAGACGATCCCGGCCTGCTCCCCCGCGCCGTCGAGGCGCGCCTCGCGGGTGTGCCGCCAGAGGCCACGCCCGGAGACCGTGAGCACGTCGTCGTGGAGGTAGCCGTGCTTGAGCAGCGTGTGCACCAGGAACGGCGTGCCGCCCGCGGCGACGAAGTGGTTGATGTCGGCCGAGCCGTTGGGATAGATCCGGGTCAGCAGCGGGACGGCCGCCGACAGGTCGGACAGGTCGTCCCAGGTGAGCGTGATGCCGGCCGCGGCGGCGATCGCGACCAGGTGCATCGTGTGGTTGGTCGACCCACCGGTGGCGAGCAGCGCGACGCAGGCGTTGACGATCGCCTTCTCGTCGACGAGGTGGCCGACCGGGGTCGGCTCGCCGCCCGCGGCGGTGATGGCGACCGTACGCTCCCCCGCCGCGCGGGTCAGCGCCGCGCGAAGCGGCGTACCCGGGTTGGCGAAGGTCGCGTCGGGCAGGTGCAGGCCCATGACCTCCATCAGCATCTGGTTGCTGTTGGCCGTGCCGTAGAACGTGCACGTGCCGGCCGAGTGGTAGGACTGCGACTCGGCCTCGAGCAGCTCCTCGCGACCGACCTTGCCCTCGGCGTAGAGCTGGCGGACGCGCGCCTTCTCGGCGTTGGGCAGGCCCGAGGGCATCGGGCCGGCCGGCACGAAGACGGTCGGCAGGTGGCCGAAGGACAGGGCCCCGATCAGCAGGCCGGGGACGATCTTGTCGCAGACGCCGAGCATCATCGCGGCGTCGAACATGTCGTGCGAGAGCGCGACGGCGGTCGACATGGCGATGAGGTCGCGACTGAAGAGCGAGAGCTCCATGCCCGCGCGACCTTGCGTGATGCCATCGCACATCGCCGGAACGCCACCGGCGAACTGCGCGAGGCCGCCTGCGCGGATGATCGACTTCTTCAGCACCTCGGGCACGTCGCGGAAGGGCTGGTGCGCGGAGAGCATGTCGTTGTACGCCGAGACGATCGCCACGTTGGGCTTGCGACCCGACCGCAGGCCGGACTTCACCGGCTCCTCGGCGGCGGCGAAGCCGTGGGCGAGGTTGGCGCAGGCGAGCCTGCCGCGCGCGGTGCCCTTGTCGATCGCCGCGTCGGTGCGGGCGAGGTAGGCCGTGCGGGTGGCGGCGCTGCGCCGCGTGATGCGATCGGTGACCTCGGCGACCACCGGGTGGATGCCGGGCTTGCTGGGGGTGCTCATTCTGTCTCCTGCCAGGATCGGCCGTCGCGCTCGAGGAGCGTGACGGCGGCAACGGGACCGTGCGTGCCGGCCGGGTACTTCCGGGGGCGGTGCGAGGGCTGGGACCAGCGCTCGAGGATGGGGGCGACCCACGTCCACGCGGCCTCGACCTCGTCGCGGCGCATGAACAGGGTGGTGTTGCCGCGCACGACGTCCATGAGCAGGCGCTCGTACGCGTCGGGCGAGCGGGTGCCGAAGGCGGCGGCATAGCTGAGGTCGAGCGACACCGGCCGCAGCCGGATGCCGCCGGGGCCGGGCTCCTTGGCCGTCATGTGCAGGCGCATGCCCTCGTCGGGCTGCACGCGGATGTGCAGGCGGTTGGCCTCGGTCGGGCCCTCGCTGTGCGGGAACATCGCGTGCGGCGGCTCCTTGAAGACCACCACGATCTCCGAGACCCGCTCGGGCATCCGCTTGCCGGTCCGCAGGTAGAACGGAACGCCCGCCCAGCGCCAGTTCTGCACCTCGGTCCTGATCGCCACGAACGTCTCGGTGCTGCTGGCGTGCCCGACCTCGTCGGCGTACGACGCCGCGGGGCGGCCCTCGCAGAGCCCGGCGGCGTACTGGCCGGCGACGGTGTCGCGGTCGACGAGCTCCGGCGTCATGGGCCGCAGCGCCTGGAGCACCTTGAGCTTCTCGTCGCGCACCGTCTCGCGGTCGACGTACGTCGGGGGCTCCATCGCCACCAGGCACAGCAGCTGGAGGAGGTGGTTCTGCACCATGTCGCGCAGCGCGCCGGAGCGGTCGTAGTAGGAGCCACGCTCGCCGACGCCGAGCGACTCCGAGACGGTGATCTGCACGTGGTCGACCCACCGGCTGTTCCACAGCGGCTCGAGGAAGGTGTTGGCGAACCGGGTGACCAGCAGGTTCTGCACGCTCTCCTTGCCGAGGTAGTGATCGATGCGGAAGATGCTCGACTCGTCGAAGACGCGACCGACCGCGGCGTTGACCTGCTGCGCGGTCGCCAGGTCGCTGCCCATCGGCTTCTCCAGCACCACGCGGGAGCGCGCGGTGACGAGCCCTGCCTCGTCGAGGTGCTCGCAGATGGTGCCGAAGAGGCCGGGCGCGACGGCGAGGTAGAAGACCCGGATGACGTCGTCGGAGGCGGCACCGTCCTTGAGCCGGTCGTGGAGCTGGTGCCAGGCGGCCACGTCCTCGATGTCGAGCGTGACGTGGTGCAGCCGGGCGAGCAGCCGCTCCACGACGGGCGCGTCCAGGTCGGCTGCGGCGACGTGGACGCGCAGCGCGTCGGCCACGAGGGCGCGGTAGCCGGCGTCGTCCACCTCGGCGCGCGAGACGCCGACCACCCGGAAGCCGTCGGGCAGCTGGCCGTCGCGGTCGCGCAGGTAGAGCGCGGGCAGCAGCTTGCGCAGTGCGAGGTCGCCGGTGCCGCCGAAGACGGTGAAGTCGCAGGGGTCGACCGGGGTGAGCACGTCCATGGCGCACCACCGTACGGATGCTTCCGTCCCGATGCAACGGAACTTACGTCTTTTCAAGACATATTTGGGAGTGCCACAATCGCGGCACCATGACGACCACTTCCGCGCCGGCTGCCGCCCCCCTCAGTCCAGCCGCCACCGCCGGCGAGGTCCTCGCCCTCATCCGCTCCGGCCGGGCCGCGACCCGGGGCGCGCTGGGGCGGGCCACCGGCCTGTCCCGAACGGCCGTCAACGCGCGGCTCGCGGCCCTGGCCGACGCCGGCCTCGTGCTCGAGGGCGAGGAGGAGTCCGCGACGGGAGGACGGCCCGCCACCACGCTCGTCCTCAACCGCGACGCCGGTCTCGTCCTGGCCGTCGCGGTGGGCCGCAGCCGTTCGCAGCTGTCGGTGTGCGCGCTCGACGGCACCGAGCTCGCCTCGGCCAGCCTCGACCAGGAGACCGGCCAGGGGCCGGACGTCCTGATGCCCCTGGTCGTCGCCCGGCTCGAGCAGCTGCTCGGCGACCTCGGTCGCGGCGGCCGGGACGTCCGCGGGGTCGGGATGTCACTGGCCGGCGCCGTGGACCCCGCCCGGGCGATGAGCGTCGACTCACCGGCGCTGACCGGCTGGGACGGCGTGCCGCTCGCCCCGTGGCTCCGGCAGGTCACCGACGCGCCGCTGACGCTCGACAACGACATGCGGGTCATGGCGCTGTCGCAGATGCCCCTCGCGGGCGCGGACGTCGAGCCCACCGTGCACGCGCACGACGAGGCGCTCGTCCTCAAGGCCTCGACCGGCGTCGGCCTCGCGATCGTGGCCGACGGCCAGCTGGTCCGCGGGCACCGCGACGCCGCCGGACAGCTCGGCCACGTGAAGGTGCCTGCCGCCGCCAGGCTCCGCTGCCGGTGCGGCGAGATCGGGTGCTTGGAGACCGTGGCGAGCGGCTGGGCGCTGGTGGAGCGACTGCAGGCGGAGGGCGAGGACGTCCACCACGTCCGCGACCTGGTCGCCGCCGCCGGCCGCGGCAGCGGTCGCGCGCGCTCGGTCGTACGCGAGTCCGGTCGCCACATCGGTGAGGCGCTCGCCGCGACGGTCACCGTCCTCAACCCCCGCACCGTCGTCGTCGGCGGCGACATGGCGGGCGCGTTCGACACGTTCTCGGCCGGACTGCGCGAGGGCGTCTTCAGCGCCACCACCGCACTCGCCGGCCGGGACCTCCAGATCGTCCCCGCAGCGTACGGCGACCGCGCCGGGCTGGTCGGCTGCGTGCGCCTGGCCCTCGACTCCGTGCTCTCACCGCGTGCCGTCGACTCCGCACTGGCGCGCCAGGCCGGGTAGGTTCACGCGGTGCCCGACACCCGCCCCCGCCGTACGTTCGCCGTCATCAGCCACCCCGACGCGGGCAAGTCGACCCTCACCGAGGCACTCGCGCTCCACGCCAGGGTGATCACCGAGGCCGGCGCCGTCCACGGCAAGGGCGACCGCCGCGCCACGGTCTCGGACTGGATGGCGATGGAGAAGGCCCGCGGCATCTCGATCACGTCGGCCGCACTGCAGTTCGTCTACCGCGACCACGTGATCAACCTCGTCGACACCCCCGGCCACAGCGACTTCTCCGAGGACACCTACCGCGTACTGTCCGCGGTGGACTCCGCGGTGATGCTGGTCGACGCCGGCAAGGGGCTGGAGCCGCAGACCCTCAAGCTGTTCAAGGTCTGCGCGCTGCGCGGCATCCCGGTCATGACGGTCATCAACAAGTGGGACCGCCCCGGCCTGTCGGCCCTCGAGCTGATGGACCTCATCCAGGAGAAGATCAAGCTGCGGCCCACTCCTCTGACCTGGCCGGTCGGCGAGGCCGGCGACTTCCGCGGGGTGATCGACCGCCGCACCGGCGAGTTCGTGAAGTACACCCGCACGGCCGGCGGCGCCACCCGGGCACCCGAGCGTCGGATGGCTGCCGAGGAGGTCGAGGAGGCCGACGCGCTTCCCTGGGCCACCGCCGTCGAGGAGCACGAGCTGCTCGAGCTCGACGAGGCCGACCACGACCAGGCGCGGTTCCTCGCCGGCGAGACCACCCCGGTCATGTTCGCCTCGGCGCTGCAGAACTTCGGCGTCGCCCAGCTGCTCGACCTGCTGCTGGACATCGCGCCCGACCCCAGCCCGACCGAGGGTGTCGACGGCTCCGTGCGGAAGGTCGGCGACGAGTTCAGCGCGTTCGTCTTCAAGGTGCAGTCGGGCATGAACAACGCGCACCGCGACCGGCTCGCCTACGCCCGCGTCGTGTCCGGGACCTTCGAGCGCGGGATGGTCGTCACCCACGCCGGCAGCGGCCGACCGTTCGCGACGAAGTTCGCCCAGTCGGTGTTCGGCCGCGACACCGCAGCCGTCGAGAGCGCCGAGCCCGGCGACATCATCGGCTTCGTCAACGCCCAGTCCCTGCGGGTCGGCGACACGGTCTACGTCGGCGACCCTATCGAGTACCCGCCCGTCCCGAGCTTCGCGCCCGAGCACTTCGTCACCGCCAGTGCCGGCGACATCGGCCGCTACAAGCAGTTCCGGCGCGGCATCGAGCAGCTCGACCAGGAGGGCGTGGTGCAGGTGCTGCGCTCCGACCTGCGCGGCGACCAGAACCCCGTCCTCGCGGCCGTCGGGCCGATGCAGTTCGAGGTCGTCGAGGACCGGATGACCAACGAGTTCAACTCACCGATCCGGTTCTCGCGCCTCGACTACCAGGTCGCCCGGCGCACCGACGCCGCCGGCGCCGCCGCCCTGGCCGGCAAGCGCGGCGTCGAGGTGCTCGAGCGCAGCGACGGCACCCGGCTGGCGCTCTTCGTCGACCAGTGGCGCGCGCAGGTCACGGCTCGTGACAACCCCGACATCATGCTCGAGGCGCTGCCCGCCGGCGGGAGCTGAGACCCCGGGCCTCCGTCCTGACCTCCGCCCGCCGCGTATCGTCGAGAGGGTGACGTCAGCCCCCACCCCGACCCTCGCGCTGGACAGCCGCTTCGCGCGCGAGCTCCCCGAGCTGGCCCTGCCGTGGCGGGCCGTGGACACCCCGAAGCCCCGGCTGCTCGTCCTCAACGAGCCGCTGGCCGAGGAGCTCGGTCTCGACCCCGCCTGGCTGCGTGGCGAGGGCCTCGGGCTGCTGACCGGCACCCGGCCGCCGGCGGGTGCGACTCCGGTCGCCCAGGCGTACGCCGGGCACCAGTTCGGCGGCTACTCCCCGCGCCTCGGCGACGGGCGCGCGCTGCTGCTCGGCGAGCTCGTGGACTCCTCCGGCCGAGTGCGCGACCTGCACCTCAAGGGCTCCGGCCGCACCCCCTTCTCGCGCGGCGGCGACGGGCTCGCCGTGGTCGGCCCGATGCTGCGCGAGCACCTCGTCAGCGAGGCCATGCACGCCCTCGGCGTCCGGACCACCCGCAGCCTCGCCGTCGTCGCCACCGGTCGCGCCGTGCAGCGCGAGACCGTCCTGCCGGGCGCCGTGCTGGCGCGCGTCGCGAGCAGCCACCTGCGCGTCGGCAGCTTCCAGTACGCCCGCGCGACCGACGACCTCGACCTGCTGCGCCGCCTCACCGACCATGCCATCGCGCGCCACCACCCGCACGCGGCCGACGCGGACAACTCCGCCCTCGCCCTCTTCGAGGCCGTCGTCGCCGCCCAGGCCGACCTGGTCGCGCAGTGGATGCTCGTCGGCTTCGTCCACGGCGTGATGAACACCGACAACATGACGATCTCCGGCGAGACCATCGACTACGGCCCGTGCGCCTTCATGGACGCCTTCGACCCCGCCACCGTCTACAGCTCCATCGACACCGGCGGGCGCTACGCGTACGGCAACCAGCCGGTGGTCGCGGAGTGGAACCTGGCGCGCTTCGCCGAGGCGCTGCTCCCGCTGCTCGCCGAGGAGCAGGACGCGGCCGTGGCCCTGGCGGTCGAGTCGCTGGGTGGCTTCCGCGAGCGCTACTCCGCCGCGTGGTCGGCCGGGATGCGGGCCAAGCTCGGCCTCCCCGACGGCCTCGACGGCGCGGTGGCGTCCGCGCTCGTCGCGGACCTGCTGGCCCTGGTGCAGGCCGACCACGTCGACCACACCTCGTTCTTCCGCAGCCTCGGCCGGGCTGCGCGCGGCGACACCGAGCCCGCCCGCGGGATGTTCCTCGACCTCGCCGGCTTCGACGCGTGGGCCGAGCGCTGGCTCGCCGTGGGCCCGGACGCCGATGCGATGGACCGCGTCAACCCGGCGTACGTCCCCCGCAACCACCTGGTGGAGGAGGCGCTCGACGCCGCGACCGCCGGCGACCTGGAGCCCTTCGAGCGCCTGCTCGCGGTCGTGGCGGCGCCCTACGACGTACGTCCCGGCCTGGAGCGCTACGCCGAGCCCGCCCCCGAGTCGTTCGCCGGCTACCAGACCTTCTGCGGGACCTAGGCGGGTGTGTCGTCGTTGCGCCCGCTGGCACTTCCCGCCGACTGCTCCCCCGCGCAGCTCGCCGAGCACGGCAGCGCGGGATGCGAGCGCAGCGAGGAGGAGCGGCCCGGCCTCGGGCAGTACTGATCTGCCCCGCAGGCTCAACGTCGTCGGATGCGGATCGGGGCCCGTCGCCGTCGAGGGGTCGCCCAGTGTGCCCGGCGTGACCTCGCCCTCATCTCGCGGCGGGCGGGCATAGCGGGCTGCTCCACCTCGTTGGGGCGGACGTACGCCAGTCCCCCGACGGAAGGTCCAGTCATGCGCGCACTCGTCCAGCCCCGGTTCGGCGACCCGGCCGAGGTCCTCTCGGTCCAGGAGGTCCCGGACCCGCAGCCCGGTCCGGGCGAGGTGCTCGTCCGGGTGCTGCTCTCCCCCATCCACAACCACGACCTCTGGACCGTGCGCGGCAGCTACGGCTTCAAGCCCGAGATGCCGGCGCGCGCAGGCACCGAGGCCGTCGGCGTCGTCGAGGCCCTCGGCGAGGGCGTCGACGGGCTGGCGGTCGGCCAGCGGGTCGCGACCGGTGGCAGCTTCGGCGCGTGGGCCGAGCTCATCGTGGCCCCGGCCGCGGGACTCGTGCCCGTGCCCGACCAGGTCGGCGACGAGGCCGCCTCGCAGCTGGTGTCGATGCCGTTCAGCGCGATCGCCCTGCTCGACTTCCTCGACGTGTCCGAGGGCGACTGGATCGTGCAGAACGCGGCCAACGGCGCGGTCGGCCGCCTCGTGGCCCAGCTCGCCGCGGCCCGTGGCGTCCACGTCCTGGGCCTCGTCCGCCGGGCGGACGGCGTCGAGGAGCTGCGCGAGCAGGGCATCGAGCGGGTCGTCGCGACCGACGACGACGGCTGGCGCGACCGCGTGCGCGAGATCGTGGGCGACGCCCCTGTCGTCGCGGGCGTCGACTCCGTCGGCGGCCGCGCCGCGGGTGACGTGGTGTCGCTGCTCGCCGGCGACGGCGTGCTGGTCGTGTTCGGCGCGATGGCCTCGCCCACGCTGGAGATCTCGTCGGGCGACGTCATC
Source organism: Nocardioides eburneiflavus (assembly GCF_004785795.1). Classification (NCBI taxonomy): domain Bacteria; kingdom Bacillati; phylum Actinomycetota; class Actinomycetes; order Propionibacteriales; family Nocardioidaceae; genus Nocardioides; species Nocardioides eburneiflavus. The sequence goes on along the minus strand of NZ_SRRO01000001.1, from coordinate 3,412,763 downwards.
TTCAAGCAGGTCTCGATCAAGGGCTTCTGGGGCAGCAAGGTCTTCGCCGCGATGTCGCGCGAGAAGCGAGCGGCGCTCATGGGCGAGCTCGTCACGGGCATCGCCTCTGGGACGCTCACCCTCCCTGTCGAGAAGGTCTACGGCCTCGACGAGATCGCCGACGCGGCCCGCGCCAGCTTCGAGCCCGGGCGCCGCGGCAAGGTGTTGCTGCGTCCCTGACCGGGGCCCTGTCCTCCCCAGGTTCGGAGGTCCCGCCGCGTAGGTTGGGACCTTCGACCCGAAGGGGGACCATGCGACGTACGACCACCGGACGAGCTGCGGCCACTGCTGCGGCGGTTGCCGCGGCGAGCCTGCTGCTGAGCGCGTGCGGGACCGGGAGCGACGTCTCCCGTACCTCGGCCGACGACGTCGGCGGCGGCGGGGGCAGCGGGGGCGCCGCGTCCCGCTCGAAGGACTCCGAGCGTCCGGCTGAGCCGGAGCCGTCCGACTCGCCGGGGTCCCCCTCGTCGTCCCCCGCACCCGGCGGACCGGAGTTCTCGGCCTCGACCGACCCGCAGACCGCGGAGCCCAGCGGCGACTGGGACCTCCAGCTGCAGGACGTGCGGGTGGGCGAGCACGACGGCTTCGACCGCGTGGTGCTGGAGTTCAGCGGCACCGCCGGCCCGGGGTGGGGCGTGGAGTGGACCGAGGAGGCCGTGGCCGACGGCAGCGGCGAGGTCGTTCCGCTCGACGGCGACCGCGTCCTCACGATCAGCGCGTCCGGCACGGCCATGCCCGAGCCCGGGTCCTTCGAGGTGCCCCAGCGGCTCGGACCGACCGGCGACGTCGCCGAGGTCCAGGTCACCGGCTGGTTCGAGGGCTACACCCAGGTCTTCGCCGGCTTCACGGGCGAGGAGCGACCCTTCAGGGTGTTCGCGCTCGCCGAACCGCCTCGCCTGGTGGTCGACGTCCGCGACTGAGGAGACGCACCTGCTCAGCCAGCGCAGTCACTTCCGCCACCATGGGCCTGGCACAGGAAGATGCTGCACGTGACGGACCCCTCCATGCCGACGGAGCCACCGGCGCGAGGCGCGTAGGACGCGGATAAGAGGGCCGGGTACGTGGGCTCCCAGCCGGAGTCGACACGGCCCGAGAGTCGTCTTGCCGGCCGCAGCCAAGCCGGTCAGCAGCAACGAGGTCGTCCGAGTGCATGGCCCCAGCACGCGCTGGATCCGGACGTGCGGGCGCCACCGAAGCCCCGCGAACGTCAGGTCGGCGGGGTGTGGGGCGGGGTCATCGTCGGCGTGGTCGTGGGATGCCGGGCGGAGCCGTCGGATGCGGTGGATGCGGTGGGTCGAGGTCGGTGGTGCCGGTGTGGTCGCGGCGGTAGCGGTGGCCGTGGGGTGAGGTCCACTCGAAGATCCCGGGTGCGGTCATCTCGTAGCGCCAGGGGGAGTGGGTCTTGAGGCGGTGGTGGAACCGGCACAGGCAGGCCAGGTTGCTCGTGGTCGTCGGGCCGGGTTGCGGGCGGCCCTCGGCGTCGGCGTCGTCGTCCCACGGGATGACGTGGTCGACGTCGCAGCGCCGTGCGGGGCGGGTGCATCGCGGGAACACGCAGGTGCGATCTCTCAGGATCACGTGTTCGCGGATCGTTGCCGGGACCTTCCGCGTCTGCGCGGTGAGCGTGGTGTTGAGGTCGATGACGGGCTTGATGGTGACCTCGGTGCGGGTGTCGGCGCACCAGGACTGGATCTGGTCGAGCAGGACGAGGCGTTGGCCGTTCTCCATGCGCCCGGTGGGACCGAAGACCGTGGTGTCGCCGGAGACGGAGGCGTCGAAGTGGGCGTGGATCACGACCTCGCGGGCAGCGGGCAGGTGCGTCTCGTCGACATCGGCATCGGCGTCGGTGTCGGTGTCGGTGTCGGGGTTCACCCGGTCCTGTCTCCGGGTGTCCGGGTCCGGCCCGCTGGCGCGGTCCGTTCCCGGCCCCCCGGTCAGGAGCTCGAGCGCGGTCTGGGTCCGGGCGAGGTCCCCGAGGGCCTTGGCTCGTCGGGCGTCGAGTGGCAGCAGGGATCCGAGGGCCTGCTGGGTGGCGGCGTGGTGGGCGAGGGCGCGGTCGAGGTCGAGGGCGTCGGCGATGTCGACCTCGGCCTCGATCCGCAGGGTGCCGGCGTAGTGCACGTCGTCGGTGTCCACGGTGACGTGACGCGGGTCGACGTGCAGGTAGCCGTCCTCCGGGTCCGCGGCCGGGTCGGCGGTCGCGAGGTCGTAGCGCCTGATGGTCTCGGCGACGAGCCGGTCGAGCTGCGCGGACCCGACACGTCCGGCGACGGCGGCGACCTGCGCGTCGACGAACCCGGCCGCCTCGACCGTGAGGGGAGGGGTGGAGTGGATGGTGGTGTCCGCGATCGCCCGGGCCCGCCACGCCGGCACCGCACCGGCGTGGACCTGTGCCCACAACCGCGGCAGGCGGTGGCGCAGCTCGAGGGCGTGACCGATGAGCTTCTTCGCCGCCGTCGACGTGATCCCGAGGACGGTGCCGAGCTCGGCGCAACAGAACTCCGCCACCAGCGGAGCACCCTCACCCGCGATGGGCTCCTCGTGCTGCGACCCCGGAACCGTGAACGACGCCGCGGAGTGGATCGACTCGGGCGGGTGCAGGTCAGCCCACCGGGCGGCGAGAGCGAGTTGCTGGGCGGCGGCACGGTTCTCGTCCTCACGAGCAGACCGGATCGTGGCGAGCAGGTCGGCGGGTGAGAGGTCGTCTGCGACCCCTCGTGCCTCGGCTGCCAGTCCGTCGATCATGTGTTCGATCCTAGGGGAGCCCACCGACAACGCCGACAACGCCCATCGGCTCTAGCGACGGCTGTGGACGGGTTCGTGGTGGGTCTCGATACGCCCGCTCGTCCCTCGCGGGCTACTCGACCAACGAGAAACGGCGATCAGCGCTTGACCTTGACGCAGCGTCAGGGCTGCAGGCTCGATCCATGACCACCCCACCTGCACTCCCGCCACCGGCGATCGAGGTCGTCGGCCTCGTCAAGTCGTTCGGCGACCACCCCGTGCTGCGCGGCCTGGACCTGACCGTCGCGTCGGGCACCGTCCACGCCCTCCTCGGCTCCAACGGCGCCGGGAAGACGACGGCGATCCGGATCCTGTCCACCCTCCTGCGGGCCGACGGAGGTCGCGCTGCGGTCGACGGGCACGACGTCGGGGCCGAGGCGGCACGCGTACGGGAGGCGATCAGCCTGACGGGGCAGTTCACCGCCGTGGACGACGTCCTCACCGGGCACGAGAACCTCGTGCTGGTCGGGCAGTTGCGCCACGTCGCTGACCCGCGCGCCACCGCCGACTCCATGCTGGCGCGGTTCGGCCTCACCGAGGCCGGGGACCGGCGGGCGGCGGCCTACAGCGGCGGCATGCGGCGCCGGCTCGACATCGCGATGAGCCTGGTCGGCGACCCGTCGGTGCTCTTCCTCGACGAGCCCACGACCGGCCTCGACCCCGAGGCCCGCCTCGAGGTCTGGCGGACCGTGCGCGAGCTCGCCGCGCAGGGCACCACGATCCTCCTCACCACCCAGCACCTCGAGGAGGCCGAGCAGCTCGCCGACCGGATCTCGATCCTGCACGGCGGTCGCATCATCGTGGAGGGCACCCTCGCCGAGCTGAAGGCGCTGCTCCCCCCGGCGACCGTCGAGTACGTCGAGAAGCAGCCCTCGCTCGAGGAGATCTTCCTCTCCGTGGTCGGGAGGGCGTCATGAGCACCGCCGCACTGGGGAGCGCCACCCTGCTGACCGACACCGTCGTGCTGACCCGCCGCTCCCTGCGCCACGTCCTGCGGAGCCCCGACACCATCATCACGACGGCGATCACCCCGATCGCCATGCTGCTGCTCTTCGTCTACGTCTTCGGCAGCGCCATCGACACCGGCACCGGGCCCGAGGTGTCGTACGTCGAGTACCTGCTGCCCGGCATCCTGCTCATCACGGTCGCGTCCGGGGTCGCGTACACGTCCTACCGCCTCTTCCTCGACCTGCAGAACGGCTTCCTCGACCGGCTCCGCTCGATGCCGATCGCCCGCTCCGCGGTCCTGTGGGCACACGTCCTGACCTCGCTGGTCGCCAACCTCGTGTCGCTCGCGCTGGTCGTGCTGGTCGCCGTCGCGATGGGCTTCCGGTCCGGCGCCGGGCCTGCCGCGTGGCTGGCCGTGCTGGGGATCATGGTCCTGTTCACGCTGGCGCTGACCTGGCTGGCCGTGGTCGCCGGCCTCGCCGCGAAGTCTCCCGACGGCGCCGGCGGCTTCGCCTACCCGTTGCTGTTCCTGCCGTTCCTGAGCTCTGCCTTCGTGCCCACCGACGGCATGCCCGGCCCGGTGCGCTGGTTCGCCGAGCACCAGCCGGTCACCTCGATCGTCGACACCATCCGTCGCCTGTACGCCGAGCAGCCCCTCGGCGACGACGTCCGGACCGCGCTCGCGTGGTGCGTCGGCCTGCTCGTGCTGGCCTACGCTCTGGCCATGCGCTCCTACCGTCGCCGTACGAGCGGGTGAGCGGTGCTCACCATCAGCCAGCTCGCGGCGTACGCCGGGGTGACCGTCCGCGCGGTGCGGCACTACCACGCGAAGGGCCTGCTCCCCGAGCCCGAGCGCGACCACTCCGGCTACCGACGCTACGACGCCGACGCTGTCGTGGCGCTGATCCGGATCCGTACGCTCGCCGAGGCCGGCGTGCCGCTCTCCCGGGTGCAGGAGCTGCTCGACGCCGACGAGGACGCCTTCGCGGCCGCGGTCGAGGACATCGACCGCCGACTGCGGGCCGAGATCCGCGAGCGCCAGCGGCACCGGGAGCGGATCGCGCTGCTGGCCGCGGGCGACAGCCTCGCGCTGCCCCCGGAGGTCGTCGCCTACGTCCAACGGCTCCGCGACGTCGGCGTGCCGGAGGAGATGGTCGCGGCCGAGCGCGATGCGTGGATCCTGGTGGCAGCCCAGCTCCCGGAGCAGATGCCGCTCTACATGGAGGCGAAGAACACCCAGCTCGACGACCCGGGCGTGCTCCAGATGTACCGCGACATCGCCGAGGTGGTGACGTGGGACGCCGAGGACCCCCGACTCGACGCGATGGCCGACCGGGTCACCGCCGAGCTCGAGTCGGCGCCGGACGAGGCCTGGGACGGCGACCAGCTCCCCGACGAGCTCGCCGAGCTGCTCGACGCGGTGTTCCTCGACAAGGTGCCGGGCGCGCGCCGCATCCTTCGCCGCCTCGAGCACAACGGCTGGACCGGATGGACCAACACGCGGCGGATCACGACGCCCACCTGACGGACCCGCTCAGCCGACCCGCATCTCCCCCAGCTCGTTCCACCCGTCCTGGTCGACCTCGGTGCTGACGATGTCGGGCGTCCGGGCGAGGTAGGGCGGCAGCTCGGCCTGCGCGGCCCTGAAGTGCTCCGACCCCACGTGCGCGCCACCGGCGTCACCGTCGCGGAAGGCCTCGACCAGGACGTACACGTGAGGGTCGTCGAGGCTGCGCGACCACTCGAACCACAGGCACCCCTCCTCCGCGCGGGTGGCCTCGGTGAAGGCCCGCGAGATCTGGGGCCAGTCGTCCGCGTGCTCGGGCTTGATCTCGAACTTGGCGGTGATGAAGATCAACGTCTCTCTCCTTGGTTGGCGGGCGGCCGGACGGGTCCGACCCTACGAACACCACCTAGGCTGGCGCCGATCGCCATGCCCCAGAATCCCTCCCGCACCCGCCGACTGCTGCTCGTCGTCGACGCCCCGTCACTGCTGCACCGCAACCACCACGCCCGCTCCCACACCGGCCTGCGCGACCGGCAGGGCCGGCCGATCTGGGCACTGCACGGGATGCTGCGCCAGATCCTCGAGTCCATCGACTCCTTCGCCCCCGACGCGGTGCTGTTCGGCCTCGACGACCGCTCCGGGTCCGTACGGCGCGACCGCTACCCCGACTACAAGGCCGGGCGGGCCGAGAAGGACCCCGAGCTCGTCGACCAGCTCGACCGCGCGGGTGCGCTGCTCGACGCGCTCGGCCTCGCCACCCTCACTCCGCCCGGGCTCGAGGCCGACGACGTCAACGCCTCGGGAGCGACCTGGGCGGCGGCCCACGACTGGGACTGCGTGATCATCACCTCCGACCGCGACGCCTTCGCCCACATCAGCCACCACACCCAGGTGCTGCGCCTCATCGACGGCGGCATCCACGGCTCGCCGATGCTCAACCCGGCCCGCCTGTTCAACATGTACGGCGTGCGCCCGGCCAACTACCTCGCCTTCGCGGCGCTGCGCGGCGACTCCTCGGACAACCTCCCCGGCGTGCAGGGCATCGGCGAGAAGACCGCGGCGATCCTGCTCGACGTCGCGGGATCGATGGACGCCGTATGGGCCGACATCGACCACGAGGAGGGCCGCAACCTCCTCGCCGCCCTCGACGACTGGTCGGCCGAGACCGGCGGCCGCCGCGTCGGCGCGACGGTCGTACGCCGGCTGTCCGCGCCGGACGCGCGGGAGCGCTACGAGTTCAACGTGCAGCTGATGTCCGGCCGCGACGACCTCGACCTCGGCCTGACCCCCGACGTGCCGGGCTCGCGCGGGCTGCTGCCGCTCGACCTCGACCGGGTCACCCAGGTCGTCGGCTTCCTCGACAACGACTTCACCACCGACTTCGCGGTGCGGGTGCTGACCAGCCGGCCGGCGTCAGGCTGACCGCTCCCCCGCAGCCTCGCCGAGCAGCGCGCGGAGGCGCACCACCTCGTCCTCGAGCTCGAGCACGCGGGCGATCCCGGCGAGGTTCAACCCGTCCGCCAGCAGGTCGCGGATCCGCTCGAGGCGCTCCACGTCGTCGGCGCTGTAGAGCCGCGTCCCCCCGGCCGTGCGGTCCGGGGTCAGCAGGCCGCGCCGCTCGTAGACGCGGAGGTTCTGGATCTCCATGGACACCATCGCGGCCGCCACGGAGATGGCGTAGACGCCGTGGTCGCTGGCTGCCATGCGCCCTCCTCGGGTTCTCAGGAAATTTCTCGGGTGCAGGCCTTGATCCTGCCTCATCGGATGACTATAAAAAACCTGTAACCACAAGTACAGGTCGTGGACCGCGAGGTCCACCGTCAGATCCAGGAGGACACGATGCTGCTGCGAAACACCGACCCGTTCCGTGACCTCGACCGGCTCACCCAGCAGCTGATGGGCACCACCAACCGCCCGGCCGCCATGCCGATGGACGCGTGGCGCGAGGGCGACCGCTTCGTCATCGAGTTCGACCTGCCGGGCGTCAGCACGGAGAGCATCGACCTCGACGTCGAGCGCAACGTGCTGACCGTGCGCGCCGAGCGGGTCGCCCGCAACGGCGACTGGGAGCCGCTGGCGGCCGAGCGGCCCCGCGGTGCCTTCAGCCGCCAGCTTGTGCTCGGCGACAACCTCGATCTCGACCGGATCGAGGCGGCCTACTCCGACGGCGTGCTGCGCCTGGTCGTGCCGGTCGCCGAGAAGGCCAAGCCCCGCAAGATCGAGATCTCGCAGTCCGCGTCCGGTCGTGCCGGTGAGCACGCCGAGCTGACCACCTGATCCCTCACCCCTGGGTCGCGCGGCCGCAGCCCTTGCGCAGTGTGCCGCGGTCGCGCGACCGCACGTCAGGCAGCATCCTCGGAGACGGGATCCGTCACCTGGTGGACGTCCACCCGCAGCATCCGGGCGGCCAGGTCCACAGCGGGCCCGAGGAGCAGGATCACCGCGACCGTGCCGACCCCGACGGTCGCACCGAGTAGCCAGCCACCGAACGCTCCCCCTCCCTGCACCAGGCTGTAGCTCCACCTGAACGGCACCGGTGGGTCCCACGCGAGTGCTGCCGCTTCCGCGGGCCCCGCCCCGGTGTGGCTCCCGAGGTAGACCGCGATGCCGACGGCCAGCACCGGGAACGCCGCCGCGAGCAGTGCCACCCGCCACGCCAGGGAGTCCGGGGTGGCCAGCAGGTCGAGCACGACGGACACCGTCACACCGACCAGCACCACCTGCACCACCGTGCCGACGCCCGGGCGGACCCTCCGCAGGGCCGCCAGCGCCACCAGCACGACGCCGACCACGAGGTTCACGACCCAGAAGTCGACGCCCGTCGTGATGGTCAGTCCGTTGACGAACGTGGAGTAGCCGTCGGAACCGAGGTCCGCCGCGAGCAGCAGCGCGACTCCCGTGCCGAGCACGAGGCATCCGACGAGGAGCATGGCCGTACGCCGCGGGCTGGGGATCACGGGCGCAAGCATCTCAGGCGCGCCCGTCACGTCCGCGTCCGCGGCGGCCGGGAACGGCAGGACCCCCCACGGGCGAGCCGTGGGAGGTCCGTGTGCGTCAGACGCGTCAGGCCGTGGTGGTCGGCGTCTCCGTCGGGGTCACCTGCTCGGCCTCGCACGTGGCCAGGCGCTCCTCGGCCTTGGCCAGGCGCTGCTGCTGGGCACGCTTGGTCACCTTGGTGTCGTTCTTCTTCTCCCTGGCCTCCGCGAGCGCCTTGCGCGCGGCCGCCTTCTCGCGGCCGGCCTCGGCCTTCTCGACGACCTTCTTGGCCTTCTTGACCTTGGCCTGCTGGCGCGCGAAGACCGCGGTGACGCGCTCGAGGGCCTCCTCGGCCTTGTCGACCTTGGCCTGCTGCGAGGCGCAGGGCACCGTCTCGGGGGTCTCGTCGGCGGTGGCCGACGGAGCGACCGCGAAGCCGGCGAAGGCGATCGCGGCGGTGGCCGCGATTCCGCTGATGCGGGTGGAGACAGACATGAAGTTCCTCCTGGTAGCGGCGTGGCCTGACTCGCCACGCCTCTTCACGAGTACAGCGCCAGACCGGGCCCAACTGTTACGCACGTGACACTCCGGCGAACACGCGGCGACCCCCGGCCGAAACCGTCACGTCCTGCCTTCCACGGCCGGCGAGGTCCGTCGTAGGTTGGCGAGACCCCCTCCCGGAAGGCACCCCCATGCGTACCCACATGCGAATCCGGCCCGCCCGCCTCGCCCTTGCCGCCGTCGCGGCACTCGCCGTCGCGGCATTCGCCGTCACCGGCGCCGCGACCCCGGCCGCCACCGCACCCGCGGCCAAGGCCGACACGCCCGGCAAGCCCACAGCGACCCGGTTCGCGACCTTCAACGCCTCCCTCAACCGCAACGCACCGGGGCAGCTCGTCACCGACCTCTCCACCCCGGGCAACGCGCAGGCCGCCGCTGTCGCGGAGACCATCCAGCGTACGAACCCCGACGTCGTGCTGGTCAACGAGTTCGACCACGTCGAGGGCGGGCTGGCAGCCGAGCTGTTCCGGGAGAACTACCTCGAGGTGGGCCACAACGGCGCCGCGCCCGTCGACTACCCCTACTACTTCGTCGCGCCCAGCAACACCGGCGTCCCCAGCGAGTTCGACCTCAACAACAACGGCGTCGTCGGCGGCGGTGACGACGCCTTCGGCTTCGGCCTCTTCCCGGGCCAGTTCGGCATGGTCGTCTACTCGAAGTACCCCATCGCCACCGACGACGTCCGCACCTTCCAGCACTTCCTCTGGAAGGACATGCCCGGTGCGGTGCTGCCCGACGACCCGGCCACGCCCGAGCCGGCGGACTGGTACTCACCTGAGGAGCTCGGCGTCTTCCGGCTGTCGTCGAAGTCGCACTGGGACGTGCCCATCGAGGTGCCCGGCCGCAAGCCGGTCCACTTCCTCGTCTCCCACCCGACGCCGCCCACCTTCGACGGCGCGGAGGACCGCAACGGCACGCGCAACCACGACGAGATCCGCTTCTGGGCCGACTACGTCGCCGGCGGGCGCACGGCCGCGTACATCTACGACGACGAGGGCGGCAGAGGTGGCCTGGGGCGCGGGCAGGACTTCGTCATCGCCGGCGACCAGAACGCCGACCCGTTCGACGGCGACTCCTACGACGACGCGATCCTCCAGCTGCTCGACCACCCACGGGTCCGGGACCCGCACCCGACGTCGGCCGGCGCGGTGGAGGCAGCCACCCGCGACGGGGGCGCCAACCTCACCCACACCGGCCCGGCCGCCGAGGACACCGCGGACTTCGCCGACGGCGCACCGGGCAACCTCCGCGCCGACTACGTCCTGCCGAGCAAGCGCCTGACGGTGCGGAACTCCGGCGTCTACTGGCTGACGTCGGCCGACCCGCTGTTCACCCGGCTGGTGGGCACGTTCCCCTTCCCGGCGAGCGACCACCGCCTCGTGTGGGTCGACGTACGCACCGGGCGGGCGCACGGCCGCTGACCGGGTTGCAGCTTCGCCGAGGGGCCGGCGGACGTTCACCTGACGTCCACCCGCCGGTCCCTCGGGGGGCCACCCGGGTGAGAAGAGTCGGACCGTCAGTCCGACCCCACCATCTCCGGAGCCCCCCATGCCCCACAGCCCGAGCCCCACCCGCACCCTGCTGCCGATGGCGGGCCGGACGCACGGCCGCCGCAGCCCCGTGACCTGCCACCTCCGCTGTGGCGACGCGTGCTTCCAGGCCGTGCCCAACACCACCGAGACCTCCTACTTCCGCGACGTCGCCTCCTCGGTGCTGAGCCGTCGCTCGGTCGTCGGCACCGGCCTGACCGTCGCCGCGTTGACGGCGCTCCCCGCGACCGGCGCGGCCGCCGCGCCGGGCCGCACGGGCGGCCGGCGAGGCCGCCAGGGCGGGCTGCGGTTCAGCCCCATCGCACCCGTCGGGAGCACGGTCGACGACGTGACCGTGCCGGCCGGCTACCGCTGGGACACGATCCTGCGCTGGGGCGACCCGATCCTTGCGGGTGCGCCGACGTTCGACGCCTCTGCCCAGACGCCCGAGGCGCAGGCCGGCCAGTTCGGCTACAACAACGACTACCTCGACATCATCGAGACCAATCGTGCCGGCACCACCGCACTGCTCGTGTGCAACCACGAGTACACCAACGAGGGCATCATGTTCCCGCCGGGGACCGACCCCGAGACCGTCATCCGTACGGCGTGGGCCGCGCACGGCATGTCCGTGGTCGAGCTGACCCGCCGCAGGCGCGGGGACGTGTGGACGTACGTCCCGGGCGCGCGCCTCAACCGGCGCATCACCCTCGACACCCCGTTCGCCGTCGACGGCCCCGCAGCCGGCTCCGACCTGCTGAAGACCGCGGCCGACCCCACCGGCCGTACGGTCCTCGGCACCCTCAACAACTGCGCCGGCGGCACCACGCCGTGGGGCACGGTGCTGTCGGGCGAGGAGAACTTCAACCAGTACTTCCGGGCGACGGGGACGGACCCGAAGGAGAAGCGGTACGGCCTCTCCGCCACCCAGGACGCGCGCAACTGGCGTTCCCTGGACCCGCGCTTCGACGCCACCACCGACGACTACCGCAACGAGCCGAACAGGTTCGGCTGGATCGTGGAGCTCGACCCCAGCGACCCGACCTCGACCCCGGTCAAGCACACGGCGATGGGACGCTTCAAGCACGAGGGGGCCAACGTCGTGGTCAACCGCGACGGCCACGTCGTGGCCTACATGGGCGACGACGAGCGCTTCGACTACGTCTACCGCTTCGTCTCCCGCGACACGATGCGTCCCGGCAGCAGCGCGAAGGCGCGCCGCCACAACCTGGGGCTGCTGAGCGAGGGCGACCTGTCGGTGGCGCGCTTCACCGGGGACGGCCTCGGCGACGGCGTCAGCGACGGCAGCGGTGAGTGGCTCCCGCTGACGCGCGGCGGCCGTTCGATGGTTCCCGGATTCACCGTCGAGGAGGTGCTCGTCCACACCCGCCTGGCCGCCGACGCCGTCCAGCCGACCAAGATGGACCGCCCCGAGGACGTCGAGCCCAACCTGCGCAACGGCCGCATCTACGTCGCGTGCACCAACAACACCGCCCGTACCGCGGCCCAGGTCGACGAGCCCAACCCGCGTCCGGCCAACAAGGACGGACACGTCGTCGAGATGATCCCGGCCGGCGGGGACCACACCGCCGCCACGTTCGGCTGGAACCTGTTCCTGATCTGCGGCGACGCGGCGTCGGCCGGACGCTACTTCGGCGGCTGGGACGGTCCGGTCTCGCCCATCTCCTGCCCCGACAACGTCGCCTTCGACAGCGTCGGCAACCTGTGGGTCTCCACCGACGGCCAGCCCGGGGCCATCGCGCTCGACGACGCGCTGTTCAAGGTGCCCGTCGAGGGTCCCGAGCGCGGCCACGTCCAGCAGTTCCTGGCCGTGCCCGCCGGCGCCGAGACGTGCGGCCCGGTCATCCGCGACCGCGAGGACTCGGTGTTCGTCGCCGTCCAGCACCCGGGTGAGGACGGATCCTGGGCCGCGCCGCAGTCACGCTTCCCCGACTTCGTGCCGTCCGGCGGGGTCGCCGGCACCGGTGAGCTCGCCGGCCCGCGTCCGTCCGTCGTGCAGGTGACGCGCGCCTGAGGCACATGATCGTGGAGGTCCCGGGCCACGCAGTGGCTCAGGACCTCCACGATCTCAGGCGTACTGGCTCGACCGCCTCCACACCTCCGAGCGCTAGAGCCGCTAGGCATCCACCAGCATCCGACGCGGCTCGTCTGCGCGCGTACGCCGGGCGCGGGCCGCGCCGACGCCGGCGAGCAGCCCGAGCAGCGCACCCGGCACGACCCAGCGCCACCCGGACAGCGAGAACCACTCGGTCTCGGTCACCGTCCGGGTTTCCGCGGGCGGCGTTGCCAGCGCGGACGCAGCCATCGTCTCGCTGACCAGGCCGGGGGCCTCGCCGTCCGCCAGGACCGCCGTCAGGAGGTCGAACAGCTCCGTCCCCTCACCGACCGGCTGCCACCCGGCGGTCGCGTCCGTGGCGAACGTCGTCGCGACCCAGGCGGTGCCGTCGCCGTGGACGCTGACGCGGTCGAAGCGCCACGGCATCACGTCATGGACCATCCAGGTCAGGTGGTAGGAGACGCCCCCGCCCGGCGGCAGCTCCCTCCCGCGCGTCTCCCCCGCCGGCAGCAGCTCCAGCAGGGCGTCGTACGCCGCGTCGTCGTAGTACAGCGCGCCGGCCGACTGCCCGGGCTGCGTGACGAGCACGCTCGTGGGTCCACCCGCCGTCGCCGCGGCCGGCAGGCCGACGGCGGAGGCGAGAGCGAGCACGACGACGGCCAGGATCCTGCGCATGAGGTCCTCCTCGGTTCGGATGCAGTGGATACACCGTCACGCCCACGGGGGTTCCCTCGCTGGACGCGCTAGCCGACGGACTCCGCGATCCGCGTCGCCTCGTCGAGGTCGAGGTCGCCCTCGAGGCGCAGCGTCAGGTCGTCGTCGACCCAGAGCAGGGTCGGTGCGGCGAGCCGCGACGGCAGCGTGCGCTCCGTCCCGTCCGCGGCGACCACCTCGACCCGATGGGCGGTCGGCAGCCACAGGGCCTCGTGCAGCCCGACGGCGACCCGGTCGGCCTCGACGGTCGTCTTCCAGAACAGCGGGTCGACGTCGCCGCGGAACTGGTCGAGCCGCACCGTCCCCTCCTCCGTCGTCCAGCTGAGCGACACCACGAGGGCGTCGCGGGACACGTCGACGTGCTCCGGCGCACCCAGCGCGTCGGGGACGACCGGGGTGAAGCCGGCGAGGTCTGCGGCTCGCCCGAGGTCGGTGCTGCCCGTGGCGGGCGGCACGGTGGGCGTCTCCGTGACGGGGTCGTCCCCGGTCGTCACCGAGACCCCCGGGAGGCCGAGCCACTCGCGGATCTCGGCACCCACGGGGGACGCCACGACCCCGGCCCCGAGCAGACCGGCGACCAGTCCGGCGAGCCAGCGGCGCCATCGTCGGCGCGGGCGAGCCGTCGCGACCCGACGCATGACGGCACCCTCGAGCCCGTCCGGCACCGGCACCCACAGGTCGGCGGCGAGCGCGGCCAGCCGCTCCTCCAGCGCGTCAGGCATGGTCGACCTCCTCGATCGTCGCGGCGAGGTCCTCGCGCAGCCGCGCCAGGCCACGGCTCAGCCGCGACTTGACGGTCCCGCGTGGCACGCCGAGGACGACGGCCGTGTCCGCCTCGTCGAGCTCCAGCAGGTAGCGGCAGGCCACCACGAGGCGGAGCTTGTCGGGCAGCCCTGCGACGGCGGCCAGCAGCCGGGCCTTGTCCTCCCGGTCGACCACCGCGGCCGCCGGGTCGAGCAGCTCGGCCCACAGGTCCCGGGCCTGGCGCTCCTCGCGGCCGGTCCGGCGTACGGCCGAGCGGTGGGCGTTGCGGGCCTCGTTGGCGACGATCCGCAGCAGCCACGGCCGGAACGGCCGGTCGGCACGGAACGACCCCAGCGATCGGTACGCCTTCACCAGCGCCTCCTGCACCACGTCCTCGGCGTCGCTCCCCGCACCCAGGAGGGTGGCCGTGCGCATCGCCGCCCGGGCGTGACGGCGCACGAGGACGGCGTACGCGTCGGTGTCCCCGGCGCGCACCCGGCCGACCAGGTCGGCGTCGTCACTGGCGTCGTCGGTGCTGATCGTCACTCCGTCCAGAGGGTCCCAGCAGAGTGTCTACACCGCCGCGACCCGGGAGGTTCCCACCGACGGGAACGAGGGCCGGCCGGGACGGTCAGGCGTTGCCGTCGACGAAGCGGCCGTCGGGCGTGACGGGGTTGTCCTCGTTGATGGCGGCGACGGCCTCGGAGAGCTCGGCCTCGGCGAGCGGACGGCGGTGGTCGAGGTGGACGCCCGCGATCATGCAGCGCACCGAGCCGCCCGCCAGCTCGATCGTCGGGATGTCCACCGCGACGACCTCGCACGACTCCTCGATGACGGCCAGCTGCTCGGGCCGCAGGGAGCGCTTCGCGCGGGCGGACATCGCCATGACGTAACGGCGCCGACCGTCGGACGTGCGTCCGCACAGCTCGACCGCGTTGCCCGCGAACTCGCGGATCTGCTCCTCGGTGAGCTCGATGATCGTGCGGCCGGTGACCGCGAGCCGCTCGCGGACCTGCTGGCGCCGGTGCTCGTCGGGGATCATCTCGAGCGCGATCATCGCGACGTCGGTGCCGATGCAGGCGATGACGTTGGTGTGGTAGACCGGCACGCCGTCGGAGTCGACCGCGTCGAAGGCCATCGGCTCGTAGTTGAAGTCGGTGCAGAAGCGCTCGAGCACGGCGATGTCCGCGCGGTGGCTGCGGGCGGTGTAGGCCACCCGCGACACGTGGTCGAGCACCATCGCGCCGGTGCCCTCGAGGAAGATGCCGTCCGGCTCGAGGCCCGAGTAGTCGACGATCGCCTGCACGCGGTACTCCGACTTGAGCATCTCCAGGACGTCGGCACGACGCTCGTGGCGACGGTTGGAGGCGTACATCGGGTAGACGGCGACGGTGCCGCCCGCGTGGGTGGAGACCCAGTTGTTGGGGAACACGCTGTCGGGGCGGGTGTGGTCGTCGTCGTCGAAGACGTGGACCCGTACGCCGACCGCGCGCAGCGCCTCGGCCAGCGCGTCCATCTCGGCCAGCGCGTGGGCCGCCGTCGACTCCTGCGACTGCCCGGCGGGGACGTCGGCCTGGAAGGCGTTGTCGGCCGCGGTCGCCGGGTTGGGGACGAAGCTGGTCGCGCGGATGAGGATGACTGCGGAAGGGGCCTGGGCACTCACGGGAGGAATGTAGCGGCCCCGACGGCCTCGGCCACCAACGCTGCGACCTCTCCCGGATCGCGTGTGATCGCCGCCTCGTAGCAGGTCAGCTCGGTCTGCACCCAGCCCGGCACGTCGGCCTCGCTCCAGAGCCCGCAGGGGATGACGCCGCGCTCCTCGACGAGGGCGACGACCCGCTCGTTGACCTCGCGCAGGCCCATCCGCTGGCGCCACGAGCGCAGCTCACCGGCCAGGTCCTCGGGGCACACCACGAGCGCACCGCTGGACGCGCCGAGGCCCTTGTAGAGGGAGACGTACATCGAGTCGAACAGGTCGGCCGCCTCGGCCAGGGACCGGCCCCAGTGCGGCACCGACTCCCAGATCCGGGCCCCGTCGGCGTGCAGCGGCACGCCGCTTCCGCGAGCGTCAGGCGTGGCGCTTGAACCAGTAGGTGGTCTCGGGGCCGGGGATGACCTGCACGAGCTCCCAGCCGTTGACGCCGAGGGTGGACAGCAGGTCCTCCCACGACTCGGTGCCCTCGACCAGCGCCTCCGGGTCGGCGTTGTAGCCGCCGACCTCCACGTTGCCCTGGTCGTCGACGGTGATCTCGAGGTGCGCCCATGAAGCCATGCGCCGATCCTGCCACGGCGGTCAACCGGGAGACTGGACCGGTGATGAGCGAGGTCGACGAGGCGGACGGGGCACGGATGAGGATCGAGGACGCGCTGCAGCGCGCGCACGAGGCCGCCGCGCCGGAGGTTGGCCGCGGCCGGCCGGCGGAGTACATCCCCGGCCTGGCGTCCGTGGATCCGCACCAGTTCGGCATGGCGGTCGCCTCGTGCGACGGCACCGTCCACGTCACCGGCGACGCCGATGTCCGGTTCTCGGTGCAGAGCATCAGCAAGGTCTTCACGCTCGCGCTGGTCATCGCGGCCGAGGGCGAGCAGATCTGGCGGCGCGTCTCGCGCGAGCCGTCGGGCAACCCGTTCAACTCGCTCCTCCAGCTCGACCAGGAGGCAGGGCGTCCGCGCAACCCGTTCATCAACGCAGGCGCCCTGGTCGTGACCGACCGGCTGCAGTCGCTGACCGGCGACGCGAGCGGCGCCCTCCGCGACCTGATGCGTCGTGAGAGCGGCCGGTCGGACGTGGACAGCGACGCCGACGTGGCGCGCTCGGAGCTCGAGGCGGGTCACCGCACCCTGGCGGTCGCCCACCTGCTGGCGAGCTACGGCAACCTCGAGCTCCCGGTCGACGAGGTGATCGACCAGTACGTCGCCCAGTGCGCCCTGTCGATGAGCTGCCGCGAGCTGGCCCTTGCCGGCCTGTTCCTCGCCCGCGACGGGGTCCTCTCCGACGGCACCCCGCTGCTCAGCCCCCGCGAGACGAAGCGGGTGAACGCAGTGATGCTCACCTGCGGGACGTACGACTCGGCGGGCGAGTTCGCCTACCGTGTCGGGCTCCCCGCCAAGAGCGGGGTCGGCGGCGGCATCCTCGCCGTCATCCCCGACCGCGGGGTCGCGTGCGTCTGGAGTCCCGCGCTCGGCCCCTCGGGCAGCTCCGCCGCCGGTCTCGCGGCGCTCGACGCGTTCACGACCTACTCCGACTGGACGGTGTTCTGACCTGCCGGTCGACGCCCCAGCGCCCACTCCGCCATCACGTGGCAGCTCCCCGACTCCCACCACGCCAGCTGGAGCCGGTCGAGGACCACATCGGCAGGCACCACGTCGCTCAGCAGCCGCGCTGTCGAGGCGAGGTCGACGACGTCCGAGGCGGCGTCGACGGTGAGGTGCGGGCGCACGTCCTCGAACTGGCCGTCGTACGGCGGCCACTCGGGGAAGGCGGCCACCAGCCTGGCGGTGACCTCGCGCAGGGCGTCGTCGGGCTCCGGGACGAGGTGGATGATCCCGTCGGGGAACTGGGCGAGCCGCTCGAGGCGTACGGCGACAGGTTCCGTCGACGCGGCCACCGCGCCGACCAGCTCGAGCGCCTCTCGTGACGGCGCCGGGTCGAACGGTCCGAGGGCGGTGATGTGGGCGTGCCCGAACCGCGGGTCCGCCGACACGAACCCGTCGTCGTAGTGGGTGTGCCGCGCGCGCACCCACCCCTCCAGCGCAGGGACCGGGAGCTGGAGGACGGAGTGACCGGACACGCGGCAAGACTGGCAGGCCGGCCGGGACCCGACGTCACTAGGCTGGTCCGGCCATGGACCAGACGTCGCGCATCGCCCCGCCCTCACCCGAGATCGCCTCCCTCGCCCAGCAGCGGCTGGCCGCCCTCGCCACCCCTGCCGGCGCCCTCGGCCGGGTCGGCGAGATCGGCGCCTGGGTGGCTGCCGCGCAGGGCGAGGTGCCGCCCCGCCCGCTGACCGACGTACGCCTCGTGGTGTTCGCCGGCGACCACGGTGTCGCGGCGCACGGGGTCTCGGCCTATCCCGCCGCCGTCACCGAGGCGATGGTCCGCACGATCGTCGCGGGTCAGGCAGGAGTGTCCGCGCTGGCTCGGGAGCACGGGGTGCGCGTCAGCGTGCTCGACGTGGCCGTGGACGCCGACCTCACCGACCTGCCGGCCGACGTCACCGCACGCAAGGTGCGCCGCGGCTCGGGCGCGATCCACCTCGAGGACGCACTCACCCGCGACGAGGTCGAGCGCTCCCTCGCGCTCGGCGCCGAGGTGGCCGGAGAGCACGTCGACGACGGCGCGCAGCTGCTGATGACCGGTGACCTCGGCATCGGCAACACCACCCCCGCCGCCGCGCTGGTCGCGGCCGTCCTCGGCCTCCCTGCCGACGAGGTCACCGGCCGCGGCACCGGCATCGACGACGACGGGTGGGCGCGCAAGCGCGACGTCGTGGCCGCCGCGCTGGCCCGGACCGAGGGTCGCGCCGAGGACCCGGTCGACCTGCTCGCCGCGCTCGGCAGCGCCGACCTCGCGGCAGCCGTCGGCTTCCTCGTCGAGTCGTCGTCCCGGGGCGTGCCGGTGCTCCTCGACGGCCTGATGTCCGTCGCGTGCGCGGTCGTCGCGCAGGCGATCGCGCCCGGTGCCGCCGCCTGGTGGGTCGCCGGCCACCGCTCGACCGAGCCCGCGCAGGCCCATGCCCTCAAGTCCCTCGGCCTCGAGCCGCTGCTCGACGTCGGCATGCGCCTCGGCGAGGGCTCCGGCGCCGTGGCCGCGCTGCCGGTGCTGCGCTCGGGCGTCGCGGTGCTGCGCGACGTGGCGCTGCTGTCCGACATCCTCCCGGGCTGAGGCCGTGCTCCTGCGCGACGCGTGGCTCTTCGCCACCGGCACGCTCACCGCGGTGCGCGTCCCTCCACCGAGCGTGGTGGACCGGCGGGTCGCCGGGCTGGGGATGGCGCTCGCGCCGGTGGCGGCGCTGCCGCTCGGCGTCGTCGCGGCTGCGATCGTCGTGCTGGGCGACTGGGTCGACCTGCCACCGCTCGCCACGGCGTACGTCGTGGTGCTCGCGCTCGCCCTCGGCACCCGCGCCTTCCACTGGGACGGCCTCGCCGACACCGCGGACGGGCTGACCGCCTCCTACTCCCCCGCCCGTTCGCTCGAGGTGATGCGCACCGGACCGGTCGGGCCGGCCGGCGTCATCGCCGTCGTCCTGGTGGCGGGGCTCCAGGCGGCCGGCCTGCAGGCGGTCGTGCGCCACGAGCACGCTTGGTGGGTGGTCGGGCTGCTGGTGTGCGCCTCGCGCGGGTCGCTGGCCCTGGCCTGCGTACGCGGGGTGCCGGCCGCGCGCCCGGACGGGCTCGGTGCCACCTGCATCGGTGCGGTCCCCGTCGTCGGTGCGATCGCGACGCTGGTGCTTGCCGCCGTGGCGGTGGCGTTCGCCGGGCGTGGGCTCGAGGCACCGTGGTCATTGCTGCTCGGGCTGGTGGCGATGGTCGCGGTCGTGGTCGCGCTGCTGCTGCGGTGCGTACGCCGCCTCGGCGGGATCACCGGCGACGTGCTCGGCGCGGCGGTGGAGGTCTCGTTCGCCGCGCTGGTGCTGGCAGCCGCCACGACGTGACCGGGCTCTGACAGGATGCGCGCCATGCGGATCCTGGTCACCGGCGGCGTGCGCTCCGGCAAGTCCACCCACGCCGAGGACCTGATCGGCGGGGCACCCGCCACCTACGTCGCCACCGGTACGCCGCCCGACCGCGAGCAGGACCCCGACTGGGCGGCCCGGATCGACGCCCACCGGGCCCGCCGCCCGGACTCGTGGGGCACCCTCGAGACGCAGGACCTCGCGGGCGTGCTCGCCGAGGCCCGCGACCCGCTGCTCGTCGACTGCCTGGGCACCTGGCTCACCGCGGTCATCGACGCCGCGGACGCCTGGGAGGGCGACTCCGACGCCGTCCACGACCTGGTCCTCGCCCGTACGGACGAAGTGGTCGACGCGCTCGGCCGGTGCGAGCAGGACGTCGTGCTGGTGACCAACGAGGTCGGTCTCGGCATCGTGCCCGAGCACCGCTCCGGCCGGCTCTTCCGCGACCTGCTCGGGCTGGTGAACCAACGCGTCGCCGCCGCGTGCGACGAGGTGCACCTGGTGGTCGCCGGCCGCGTCCTGCGGCTGTGACCGAGCACGACGAGGTCCTCCGACTCCACGGCCCGGTGTCTCCCGCCCGCACGACGACGTCGACCCGAGCATCCTGCGCTCGGACGTCCACGAGCTCCGTGGGCACCTCGCCGGGCGGCTCGACGTCTGGCAGGCCGACAGCGGCACCCTGACCCCGCTCCTCGACGACTCGGACTCGCTCACGGAATCCTGCGAGAACCTCTGGCTCCGTCCCAGCGGCGCCGACCCGTGGGAGTACGACGTCATCCTGATGAGCGCGACCCCGACGACCTGGACCTACAAGCGCGACGCCCGGATCAGCAGCCCCCTGTCCGAGATCCTGTGGCGCGTCGAGGGCATCCGTACCTCCGGCCCGAGGTGCAGCTGCTGCCCAAGGCGCGCGCCGTGAGGCCCAAGGACCAGCTCGACTTCGACGTGTGCGCTCCGCTGCTCGGCGTCGAGTCGCGCTCGTGGCTCCTGTCGCTCGAACCTGGGCACCCCGGGCACCCCTGGCTCGCCGAGCTCTAGGTTGCGCTGGCGAGACCCGCCTCTCGGTGGTGGAGGTGCGAGCCTGCCTGCGTCGGCGGCGGAGGTGCGCGCGACCGTCGGTGGCGGAGGTGCGCGCGACCGTCGGGGGTTGAGGTGCGCGCCTCCGTCGGTGGTTGAGGTGCGAGCGCAGCGAGCCTCGAAACCACTCCTCCACTCGGCATCAAGGCCCTCGCCCACCAGTTCGAAATCAGTTCTCCACAGATCCATCTGCGCAGGTCAGAGTGTCGGTGGCCTTCTCTAGAATCGACCCATGTCCACCGACCTCACCGACCTCGACGCGTTCGGCCTCCTCGCTGCCGCGACCGAGGCCGAACGAGCCGCCCGGCTCGCCGAGGTCCACAAGCTCGACGTCCTCGCGACCTGGGCAGCAGCCCACTCGAGCGACCCCACCGAGGGCCCCGACGGCCACATCGCGCGCCGCGTCGGCAACGTGCTGCGCCAGCTCGGCGGTGACGGCACCCCCGGCGTGCAGGACTTCTGCCTCGGTGAGATCGCCCTCGCCCGCAGCACCGGCGTCACTGCCACCTCCAACGCCATCGCTGACGTCCTCGACCTCCAGCACCGCCTCCCGCTGACCTGGGCCGTGTGCCGGCGCGGGGAGTGCGAGCCCTGGATCGCGCGCCGTGTCGCGAAGCTGTCGCGCCACCTCCCCCTCGCCAGGGTCGGGGTGGTGGACTCCGCGGTGTCCCGGGTGATCGCCAGCGAGTCCGCCGCGCGGGTGCTGCAGGTCGCCGAGGCCAAGGTCGTCGAAGCCGACCCCGACCTCCACGACGAGCGCTGCGAGGCCGAGCGCCGTCGCCGCTACCTCGGCCTGGGCCGCACCGACGAGCACGGACTCCGCACCCTCATCGCCCGCCTCGAGGCCGGCGACGCCGCAGCCGTCGACGCGACCGTGCACCGCGTCGCCGAGATCGTCGCCCCACGGCACCCCGAGGCCCACCCCGACGAGCTCCGCGCTCTCGCCTTCGGCTGGCTCGCCCGACCCGCCGAGCTCCTCACCCTCCTCCTCGAACACACCCAGACAGGGACAGACACCGACGACCCCGAGCTCGACCTCGACCGCGAGCCGCAGGCTCCCTCTCGCGCATTGGCCTTCCCCGCGGACCTCCTCGAGTCCCTGCGTGACGTCGACCTGTCACCGCTCGCACCCAAGAGCGTGCTCCACGTCCACCTCCACGAAGCCGCCGTGCACATCGGCGGGGTGACGCGGGTCGAGGGCCTGGGACCCGTCACGCTCACCCGCCTCGCCGAGCTCCTGCGCCACCACACCCTCAAGGTCCAGCCCGTCAAGGACCTGTCATCCCGGGTCCGCTACACCGCCTACGAACACCCCGAGTCGCTAAGGGACCAGGTGCACCTCGTCACGGGCGGCGACTACTGGCCCTTCGCGACCTCCACCAGCCGACACGTCGATCTCGACCACCCCACCCCTTACCAGCACGGCGGCACCGGCGACGACGGTCGAGATCCCCCGCCGGCGCAGACCGGCCCGCACAACTCCGGCCCGCTGGGCCGACGCCACCACCGCTGGAAGACCCACGCGGGCTATCGGTCACGCCAATGTGGCGAAGGACGCTACGTCTGGCTCACCCCGCACGGCCTCGGCTTCCTCGTCGACCACACCGGCACGCACCGCATCCACCCGGAGAAAGCACGACTCATCCTCGAAGCCCCGCCCGGCGTCGACATCTACGTCGGGTAGGCGTCGACCTCGACGGGGACCGGACACACGCCAACCGATCCGCACGCATCGCGGCAGATCCGGGCGAGCGTAGCCGCCCTCAACGCGGCAGATCCGGGCGAGCGTAGCCGCCCTCAACGCGGCAGATCCGGGCGAGCGTAGCCGCCCTCAACGCGGCAGATCCGGGCGAGCGTAGCCGCCCTCAACGCGGCAGATGAGTGCGTTGTCGCACCATACGGCTGACCACAGCCTGGGTCCTGCGGGGACAGCCGTTTGCACCTACCAGCCGTTGTCCAGACTGGTCCGTAGTGCACGCCAAGTGGTGTAGGTGCGAGGAGCAAACTGAGCGTCTTCGGATGGCAGCGGAACCTGTCCGACTATCTCAAACCCCACGTCCCGCCAGTCTTCGTCCTTCTTCCGGTGCCGAGCGACACAGAAGGACACGCTGGGCTTATCGTCCATCGGTCGCGTCTCGGGAAGGGGCTTCAACTTCGCCAACTTGCGACCACTGGGCAGCGACGCCCTAGCCCATTCCAGTCGCCGGACAATCGGCGCGGTGCCCACCCGCTGCGCGTCCAGAGTTGCCACCCGGAAGAGAGCCCGCTTGCCATCAGGCAACGTGCAGGCGAGCACGTCGCCCGGGCTCAGGTCGGTCACGTGAGACCAAGGACGGCGAACCTTCGATGGAGGTTTCTGCGGACCCCTGAGGGTCTTCCGCAACTTGGCCAGCGCAGCCTTCCGGCTGGCCAACTCTCTGGCCCCGGCCTCAACCCAAAGTTCCAGTCCAACGTCCCCATCAATGACACGCAGAGCCTCTGCCTTCACCAAGTCGTCAAGGCGTCCGAGGCCTGACTGCGCAGCAGCAAGAGCCAGCCACAGGACGTGGACCTCATCGTCCCCCAGATGCTGATACTCCGAGATGACCCGCTGTGTCGCCTCTGCGTCATCGACACCGTCTTCGAGCAACTCGCGGTAGTCGGACCGGATGTCGCAAGCCGTGTCGTCGGAGAAGATGGCCGGACCCCAAGCACCCATGTGGCGATTCCATCACGCCGACCTTCCGACACATCCGCTCATCGGCATGTGCGGTCGAGCTGATCGCGGCAGATCCGGGCGAGCGTAGCCGCCCTCAACGCGGCATGAGCGTGCACTACTTCCGGCCGGTTCGGGTGTCTCCGAGCGTCAAGCCAGTCACTTGATGCGACACTCTGCCTACACCACAGCTGGGGGGCGCATGAGTCAGCAGGAGCCGAGCGGGCAGGACAAGCCAGCGAACCACGCGCGTGTTTCGCGTCTGCTTCCGGATCGACGTGGCGCGGCTGCAGCAGCAGCCCTCTTGGTGGTGGGTCTGGCGGTCGGCTACATCGCCGGGCAGCAGCGCCCCGCGATGCATAAGGCGGAGGTCAGATGCCTGTCGGCCATCGGCGACATCTCGTGCACTGACGATCCCGACCCTGGCCACGGCGAGTTCTGGGTCCCGCGTGACGTCGCCTGGATCGATTCCGGGGGGAGCTTCCACATGGGCGACCGTCCCGAGTGCCTCCCTCCCACCGGTCGCGGGACCGAGGGGCCGGTCGGGATCACTTGGGTCACGGTTGAGGTATCGGGGAGGTCATGGAAGCAGGCTGTCGGCGTCGAGTGTTGATGGCTGCCATCGACGCACGCTCATCGGCAGATCCGCACGTGTGGTTCGCCTTCAGAGGGGCGTGCGCGTCCGGGGCCAGATGCCAGCGCGTGCGTGAGGCGGGTGCGACGATGACCCAGTGAGCGCTGAAGGGGTGGGCGAGCGGCTGGACGTAACGTCCCCACTGCCCCTGTCGATCTGGGTGGTTGCCTGGGCTTCGCTCGCGGGGCAGGTGTTGTTGGTGGTCCGACACGGAGGCCGCGTCGACGACGAGGTGTCGCAGGTCGTGTCCGTGGTCCTCGGCGCACTTCTGGTCGGCTACGTGTCCGCCGGCGTCGTCCGGGCCCGCCGCGTTCGGATCGTGCTCGCCTGGGTCGTGTTGGCGTTGGCCTTCATCGGTGGGCTGGTCGACCTGGTGTCGGTGGACGACGTGGGTCAGGCAGCCCACGCCCTGCTCGCACTCGCTGCCGGTGCGGTATCCCTCGTCGGGCTCGCACAGTTCTGCCGCAGCGACTGGTACGCCTGGCAGCGGACGCGGCCGTCAGCCCGCGAGGGTGCCTCCATCGGCCAGCTGGTGGTGATCGGCGTGCTTGTAGGCGCGTTGGGTGGCTACGTCGGACTGGTCGACGCTGGGGTCACCACGCGCGTCAACGTGAATGTCGGCTGACCCGCGGACGGGTGTCAACCGCTCATTCGCCCGGCGACCACCGCACACTGAAGTGCCTGGTGACCTAGCGTGGATTCATGCAGCTCGCACTCGCGGTCCTGATGGCCGTCGCGCTGGTGCCGACTGCTCCCCCGTCGGCGATGCCCGAGGCGCCGCGGCACGTGACGCGCCATGAGTACGCCCAGGTCTCCCCGGGCATGACCCGCACACGCGTCGAGCGGACCTTCGGAGCCGGACGTGGCTGCGTCTACGTCGAGTACGAGCTCGACGACGTGCTCCACACCGGTCGCCAGTACCGCGACACCGCGGGCACCACGGTCTCGATCCAGTACGAGAAGCCGGACGGCGGCAGGAGCCGTGCCATCGGCAAGCAGTGGGGGCTGCTCGAGTCCTGCTTCCACTCTCGGGCACGCGCGGCCTCGCACACTGGAAGTGTCGTGCCGTGACAGGAGGTGCGGCTCGGAGCCGTGGGGTCGTGCTCAAGACGGATCGACTGCTGCTCAGGCCGTGGCGGGTGGCCGAGGCCGCCGTCCAGCGTGAGATGTGGTCCGAACGCGATCCACGGGTGCCGCCTCACCGCCGCATCGACGCGGACGGACGCCCGTCGCTCGCAGAGCTCGAGGGGGGGATCCGGGCGCACGAGCCATCCTCGGCCGGGCTGCTGGCGGTCGAGCGGAAGGCAGTCGGCGACGCCGTCGGCTACTGCGGACTGGTGGACAGCGGACGTGGGGCGCACGAACCGGAGCTCGCGTTCGAGCTCCTCCGTCGGTCCAGGGGACAGGGCTACGCGACCGAGGCGTCGTGGGCGGTCCTGGACTGGGCGAGGTCGTCCGGGTACGAGCGGCTGTGGGCTTCCGTCTGGGACTGGAACACCGCGTCCCGCCGTGTGCTGGAGAAGGTCGGGTTCACCGAGGCCGACCGCGAGGACACCATCCACGGGACGAACCTGACGACGACGCGATTGCTCTGATCCGGCCCCTCACGAGACCAGGACGAACGCCCCCAGCGCCACCAGCCACGACGCGAACGACCCGAGCAGGAAGTACTCGGTCATCTCGTGGACCGTCTGCTGCTCGTCGCGCGAGGACAGCTCGGGGAACCGCAGCAGCCCCTTGGCCGCCACGACCACGCTGGCCGCGGTGACCTGGCCACCGAGCGCGAGGGCGAGGATGAACACCCGCTCGAGCGGGCCGAGCAGGCGCCCGCCCTTGAGCTGGGTGGGCGGCATCTGGCCGTCGGCGCGCGGGTTGATCGTCCCGGTGGACTTGAGGACGAGGCGTACGAGCACGTTGCCCGTGGAGAGCTGGACGGCGAAGCCGCCGAGCAGGAGCAGGAAGCGGTCGGCCTCCAGGCCCTCGAGCGCGGGCAGGGACACCGAGTCGAGCCAGCGCCCCAGCTGCCCACCTGACTCGGGCGCGAGGCCTGAGCACGCCACCGCCGCGACGAGCGCGACGACGAACAGGGCGAGCGGCAGGCGCGCCGGCTTGGGGCCCGGGTGCCCGAAGCCCCAGGTCACCGTCAGCCCCCACAGGAGGACGACGACCGCGATCACCACGAGCGCGACGACGTCAGGGCCGGAGGTGAGGCCCGCGAGCACGCCCACGACCAGCGCCACCAGGGCACCGACGCACTCCGGGAGGTAGCGCGTACGGCGCACCGAGTGGGTGAGGTCGGTGACGGCGAACCCGATCAGCAGGATCCCGAGCCAGCTCATCGGTCTCCTTCCGGGGCGAGCAGGTCGTGGGCCGCGACGATCGCCGCCAGCCCGTCGGCGCGTACCCGCTGCGACACGGCGGACGCGCTGATCCCCAACGCCTCGGCGAGGTCGCGCTGGGTCTCGTGGGACAGCAGACCACGCAGCACCGACACCGAGCGCTCCGACAGGCCGCTGACCCGCTCGTCGCGCAGGACCAGGCCGGCGTTCACGAGGGCGGGGTCGGCACCGCCCTCGGCGCCGTCGGCCACGACGTACGCGGTGCGTAGCCACCGCTGCGCCGGTGTCTCGGCTGCCCGCTCGGCTGCGTCGATCGCCGCGCGCGCGGCCCACCAGCCCGGACCGTCCTCGATGCCCGCCTCGTCGAGCACCGTGGTCTCGCCCCAACCGATGCCGTGGCGCACGTCGTGGGCCGGCCACAACCGCACCCGGACGAGCAGGGTGGCCCGGACGGCGTGCTGCACGGTCGCGTACGTGCCCTGGTACTCGTCGCCCGCGGTGACCCAGAGACCGCGCACGGGCGTGACCAGGTCGTTGACCTCGGCGAGCACGCTCCCCAGCCGCTGGTGCAGGTCGCTCCGGTCCTGCGAGGTCCGGGAGCCCACGAGGTCCCCGATGACGGTGGCGACGGCGGTCATCGTCCCATCGTGAAGGTTATTGCTTCATTTGTCCAACATGAAGGTTATTGCTTCATCCGATCCATGGTGAAGTCATGCGCTTCACTCCCAAAAGACCCGCTCCACCACCGCGTGAGCCCGGCGCGTCGTGCGCAGGTAGTCGTTGACCATCTGGTCCGACGAGCCCTGCGGGTAGCCGAGCACCCCGGCGACCGCGGCCCGCTCCTGCGCGTCGCGCGGCAGCTGGTCGTACGGCTTGCCCCGCACCAGCGTCACGGCGTTGCGGACGCGGCTCACCAGCCGCCACGCGTCGGCGAGCGTCTCGGCGTCCTCCGCCGTGATCAGCCCGGCCGCGGCGGCCGCCTCGAGCGCAGGGAGCGTCTGGGGCGTGCGGAGCTCCTCGATCCGGCCCGCGTGCCGCATCTGGAGCAGCTGCACCGTCCACTCCACGTCGGCCAGCCCACCCCGCCCGAGCTTGAGGTGGGTGTGCCGGTCGGCGCCGCGCGGCAGCCGCTCGTCGTCGACGCGGGCCTTGATGCGCCGCACCTCGACCACGTCTGCGTCCGGGAGCCCGTCGACGGGGAAGCGCAACGGGTCGATCAGCTCGGTGAACCGGGCGCGCAGGGCCTCGTCGCCCGCCACAGCGTCAGCCCGCAGGAGGGCCTGGAACTCCCACACCGACGACCACTTCGCGTAGTAGGCGGCGTACGACTCCACCGTGCGCACCATCGGACCGTTCTTGCCCTCAGGCCGCAGGTCGGGATCGACCTCGAGCGGCGGGTCGCTGGCCGGCAGCGACAGCAACCGACGCAGCTCGGCGACCACCGCCGTCGCGAAGGACGACGCCGCCTGGGCCTCGACGCCCTCGACCGGCTCGTGCACGAACATCACGTCGGCATCGCTGCCGTAGGACAGCTCGAACCCGCCGTAGCGGCCCATCGCGATCACCGCGATCCGGCTCGCCGCGGCGTCGAGGCCGCGCTGGCGGCGTACGGACTCCGTGGCGATGTGGAGCGTGGCCTGGAGGGTCGCGTCGGTGAGCCGGCTCAGGCCCTGGCCCACCAGCGCGACGTCCGTGCCGGCCACCAGCTCGCCGCACGCGATGCGCAGCAGCTCGCGGCGGCGTACGGCCCGCACGGCGACGACCGCGGCCTCCGGCGTCTCGGCCCGCTCGACCAGCGCCTCCATCTCCGCGAGCACGGTCTCGGCGCTCAGCGGGACGAGCGACTCCCCCAGCATCTTCACGCCCTGCGGCTCGCGCTCCAGCAGGTCGGTGGCGTAGCGCGACGTGCCGAGGATCTGGGCGAGCCGCTGGGCCACCTGGCCCTCGTCGCGCAGCATCGTGAGGTACCACGGCGTGCGCCCCAGGCTCTCGCTGATCCGGCGGAACCCGAACAGCCCCGCGTCGGGGTCGGGCGAGTCGGCGAACCACTCCAGCAGCACCGGGAGCAGGGTGCGCTGGATGTCCGACGTACGGGAGACGCCGCTGGTCAGCGCCTCGAGGTGGCGCAGCGCCGCGCGGGGATCGGCGTAGCCGAGGGCGGCGAGGCGCTCCTCGGCGGCCTCCAGCGACAGCCGCGCCTCGGTGCCGGCCAGCTTGGCGACGGCGCCGAGCAGCGGCCGGTAGAAGAGCTTCTCGTGGAGCCGGCGCACCTCGCGCCGGTGGTAGCGCCACTGCTTGTCGAGCTGCGCGGCCGGCTCGGCCAGGTGGCCCAGCGAGCGGCCGAGACGCCGCAGCGACGCCTCGTCCTCGGGGACGACGTGGGTGCGCCGGAGCTGGTGCAGCTGGATGCGGTGCTCCAGGGTGCGCAGGAAGGAGTACGCCTCGTGGAGCCGCTCGCCGTCCTCGCGACCGACGTAGCCGCCCTTGGTCAGCGCATCCAGCGCGCTGAGCGTCGCCCCCTCCCGGAGGGAGGCGTCGGCCCGCCCGTGGACGAGCTGCAGCAGCTGCACGGCGAACTCGACGTCGCGCAGGCCACCGGAGCCGAGCTTGAGCTGGCGCTCGGCCTCGTGGGCCGGGATGTGGTCGACCACCCGGCGCCGCATCGCCTGGACGTCGGCGACGAAGCCGTCACGCTCGGCCGCGCTCCACACCAGCGGGGCGACCATCTCGCAGTAGCGGCGACCCAGGTCGGCGTCACCGGCGACGGGCCTGGCCTTGAGCAGCGCCTGGAACTCCCAGGTCTTGGCCCACTTCTCGTAGTAGCCCTGGTGGCTGGCGAGCGTCCGGACGAGCGGCCCCTGGCTGCCCTCGGGGCGCAGGTTGGCGTCGACCGGCCAGATCGTGCCCTCGCGGGTGTGGTCGGAGCAGATCCGCATCAGCTGCGAGGCGAGCTGCGTCGCGGCCCGCAGCGCGGCACCGTCGTCGATCTCACCGGACTCCGAGGGGGCCGGCTCGTAGACGAAGACCACGTCGACGTCGGAGACGTAGTTGAGCTCGTGGCCGCCGCACTTGCCCATCGCGATGATCGTGAGCCGCGCCGCGTGCGCGGTCTCGCCGACCCGGGCCCTGGCGATCGCCAGGGCTGCCTCGAGCGTCGCGGCGGCGAGGTCCGAGATCTCGGCCGCGGCGTCGTCGACGCTGACGTGGTGGGCGAGGTCGCGGGACGCGAGCCGCAGCAGGATGCGGCGGTACTCCACCCGCAGCGCGTCGACAGCCTCCGCATCCGCCAGCCCCGCGACCGGCTCGGCGGCGTGGGGGTCGGCCCCGACCGCGCACAGCATCGCCTCGCGCACGGCGTACGCCGCGGCGCGGGTGGTGCCCAGCGTCGGGTCCGTCAGCTCGCGCCACTGCTCGGGGTGGCGGACGAGGTGGTGGGTGAGCGCGGCGCTGGCGCCGAGCACGCTGCACAGCCGCATGGCCGTGCCCTCGTCGTCCGCGACCTCACCCAGCATCCGGTCCCCCGCACCGGGAGTCGCCTCGTCGAGCGACTCGGCGAGACGGATCAGCCCCTCCAGCGCCGCGTCGGGGTCGGCGGTCGCGGCCAGCTTGGTGGTGAGCGGTGCTCCCGCGTCGCCGAGGCGGTCGATGCCGCGCACCGCGGCGGGGCCGTCGACGAAGCCGAGCCGTACGAAGGTTCCCGACGAGGTCATGCGCGATCCTCTCCTGCCAGTGCGGCGAACCTCGCTGTCAGGGGCTGCCAGTGGGCGACGAGCGCGGCACCCGCGCCCTCGATCGCGGCCAGCACGGCGTCGGGGTCACGCCCGAGCGAGACGTGCTCGTCGCGCTCGGTCACCGCCCAGTGGCGCACGATGTCGACGTCGACCTCCGGGTGCGCCTGGATCCCCCACGCGCGCGGGGCGAACCGCACGACCTGGACCTCGCCGCCCGGGCTGTGCGCGAGCACCACGGCGCCGTCGGGGAGCCGGGTCACGACGTCGTTGTTCCAGTGGATCGCGACCTCGTCGCCCGTCCGCGTGCCGACCCAGTCGTCCTCCGCGGCCGCCGCGGTCCACCGCACGTCGGTCAGCCCGACGGCCTGCCCGCGCGGGTTCGGTGCCACCTCGCCGCCGAGCGCCACGGCGACCAGCTGGTGGCCCAGGCAGATGCCCAGCAGCGGCGTCCCGGCGGCGACGGCAGCCCGGATCGCGTCCTTGAGCGGCGCCAGCCACGGGACGGTGTCGTCGTCGTTGGCCCCCATCTCGCCGCCCAGCACGAGGACCCCGTCGTACGCCGTCAGCATCGGCAGCGCGTCGCCGGCGTAGGGGCGGCAGACCTCGAGCGTGCAGCCGACCTCCGTCAGCCACCTCCCCACGAGGTGCGGCGGGCAGGACTCCTCGTGCTCGACGACCAGGACGCGGGGACCCGCCATCTCAGAGGACCGGCAGCATCCGGTCGCGCTCGAAGGCGGAGACCTGGGTGCGGTACTCCTCCCACTCGGCGCGCTTGTTGCGCAGGAAGAAGTCGAAGACGTGCTCGCCGAGCGTCTCGGCCAACAGCTCGGAGTCCTCGGCGACGCCGATCGCGTCCCACAGGCTCCTCGGCAGCGGCGTGATCCCGAGCGCCCTGCGCTCGCGCTCGGTGAGCGACCACACGTCGTCCTCGGCCTCGCGCGGCAGCTCGTAGCCCTCCTCGATGCCCTTCATGCCGGCGCCCAGGACCACCGCGAACGCGAGGTAGGGGTTGCAGGCGGCGTCGATCGTGCGCAGCTCGACGCGCGTCGACTGGCCCTTGTTGGGCTTGTACATCGGGACGCGCACCATCGCGGACCGGTTGTTGTGGCCCCAGCACACGCCGGACGGGGCCTCACCGCCGCCGAGCAGGCGCTTGTAGGAGTTGACCCACTGGTTGGTGACGACGCTGATCTCGCTGGCGTGGCGCAGGATGCCGGCGATGAACTGGCGCCCGGTCTTGGACAGCTGGTACTCGGCGCCGGCCTCGAAGAAGGCGTTGCGGTCGCCCTCGAACAGCGACACGTGCGTGTGCATGCCGGAGCCCGGGTGGGTGGTGAACGGCTTGGGCATGAAGGACGCCCAGATGCCCTGTCCGAGCGCGACCTCGCGGATCACGGTGCGGAAGGTCATGATGTTGTCCGCGGTGGTGAGCGCGTCGGCGTAGCGCAGGTCGATCTCCTGCTGGCCGGGACCGCCCTCGTGGTGGCTGAACTCCACCGAGATGCCCATCGCCTCGAGCATCGTGATCGCCTCGCGGCGGAAGTCGGCGCCACGCGACTGCGCGGTGTGGTCGAAGAAGCCGCTGCGGTCGACCGGCTGCGGCTCGTCGCCCTTCCCGGGCACGTCCTTGAACAGGTAGAACTCGATCTCGGGGTGTGTGTAGAACGTGAACCCGCGGTCGGCCGCCCTGCTGAGCGTGCGCTTGAGGACGTGGCGCGGGTCGGCGTACGAGGGGCTGCCGTCGGGCATGACGATGTCGCAGAACATGCGCGCCGTCGCGGGTCCGCCGTCGTCGCCGGTGCGCCACGGCAGGATCTGGAACGTCGAGGCGTCGGGGTGGGCGAGCATGTCGGACTCGTACACGCGGGCGAAGCCCTCGATGGCCGAGCCGTCGAAGCCGATGCCCTCCTCGAAGGCGTTCTCGAGCTCGGCCGGGGCCACGCTCACGCTCTTGAGGAACCCCAGCACGTCGGTGAACCACAGCCGGACGAACCGGACGTCACGCTCCTCGAGCGCGCGGAGTACGAAGTCCTCTTGCTTGCCCATGGTCCCAGCCTAGGGGGCACCCGCCGGCCGCCCGCGACGGCGCCGCTGGTTGAGCAGCGAGCGCGCCTAGCGGCAGATGTTGACGTCCTGGGAGCCGAGGACGCCGTCCCAGACCACGCGCATCGGCGCGAGCCAGCCCTGGGTCGTCGGGACGAAGGCGATGCTGCCGTCCACCTTGCCCCTGACGCCACGGACGCGGACCTTCTCGACCACGAGGGGGACGGTGACCGAGCGCCCGCGTACGCCCTCCCAGCAGGCGGACGCCCTCTTCTTCGTCACGGCCTCCTCGAGCGTGACGGTGTCGCCGACGCGCTCGCCGTCGTAGCGCCACGCGACGGTCGTCAGGTAGCCGGTGTGGCCCTCCCACGGCGCGCGGACGGTGGCGGACAACCCCCACGTACGCCTCGTCGCCACGCGGAACGTGACCGTTCCGTCGCGCACCTGCTTGGCCTGCGACTGCCAGACGTGGACGACGTCGGCGTCGAGGGTGCTGCGGGCGTTGACGAGCTGGACCTCGCAGCCCTCGCAGTCGTCGACGGTGAAGGTGAGGGTCGTCCGCGCCGCAGCGCGCTCCTCGACCTGCGCATGGGCGGACGGTGCGGTCGCCGCCAGTGGGCCGGCGAGCAGGGATGCGCCGGCGATGGTCGACGCGAGCAGCCTGGTCGTGCGGTGGGTGGTGCGGTGGGTCATCTCGGTCTCCCCGTGAGGTGGTCTGTGCTGACTGGACGCAGCCGGCGCCGGGGAGGTTGCACCAGTCGCGCCGACTGTCCACACCCGCCGCCCCCGGCTCAGGAGGCGGGCACGTCCCGCTCGATCTCCGTCAGCCAGGCCGTCCCCTTGGCGTCGCTGGGCATCCGCCAGTCACCGCGCGGGCTCATCGTCCCGCTCGGGCTGACCTTGGGTCCGTTGGGCAGCGCCGACCGCTTGAACTGGTTGGCGAAGAACCGCCTCACGAAGACCTGCAGCCAGGTGCGTACGGCCTCGAGGTCGTACGCCACCCGCGCGTCGTCGGGGAACCCGGGCGGCCACTCCCCCGCGTCGGCGTCCTTCCAGGCGTGCCACGCGAGGAAGGCGATCTTGCGCGGCCGGAAGCCGTGGCGCACCACCATCGCGAGGGTGAAGTCCTGGAGGTTGTAGGGGCCGACGGTGTCCTGCGTCGCCTGCGGCTTCCTGCCCTCCTCCGTCGGGATCAGCTCGGGGGTGATCTCCTGCTGGAGGATCTCGACGAGCACCTCGTTGGCCGCCTCCTCGAACTCGCCGTGGCTGATCACCCAGCGGATCAGGTGCTGCACGAGCGTCTTCGGCACGCCGGCGTTGACGGTGTAGTGCGACATCTGGTCGCCGACGCCGTACGTGCACCAGCCGAGCGCCAGCTCGGAGAGGTCGCCGGTGCCCACGACGATGCCGCCACGCTGGTTGGCGAGGCGGAAGAGGTAGTCGTAGCGCAGGCCGGCCTGGACGTTCTCGAAGGTGACGTCGTAGACCTTCTCGCCGCGGCCGTAGGGGTGGCCCAGGTCCTCGAGCATCTGCTCGGCCGCGGGGCGGATGTCGAGCTCCTCGAAGGTGACGCCGAGCGCCTCGGAGAGGCGGGTGGCGTACGACTTGGTGGTGGCCCCGGTCGCGAACCCGGGCATCGTGAAGGCGAGCACGTCGCTGCGCGGCCGGCCGAGCCGGTCCATCGCCTTGCACGCCACGATCAGCGCGTGCGTGGAGTCGAGTCCACCGCTGACGCCGATGACGGCCTTGGGCGTGCCGATGGCGTTGAGGCGCTGCTC
Organism: Nocardioides eburneiflavus; assembly: GCF_004785795.1. NCBI lineage: Bacteria > Bacillati > Actinomycetota > Actinomycetes > Propionibacteriales > Nocardioidaceae > Nocardioides > Nocardioides eburneiflavus. Next base: position 3,378,912 of record NZ_SRRO01000001.1, on the reverse strand, counting down.
GAGGCCGGAGACCTGGATGTTGTAGGCCTCGTAGCAGTCGAGCTCGAGGCGGGCCGGGTCGTCGGGGACGAACGGGTAGCGGTCGACCTTGCGCCGCAGGCCGATGTCACCGGCCGGGGGCTCGAGCTCCCACTCGACCGTGCGGAAGCGGTTGACGCGCTCGCGGTGCGTGCGCCGGTTGTCGTCGAACGTCCCTTGCCGCAGGCGCTCCTGCCGGATCAGGTCGAGGTCGACGTCGACGACCGTACGGCGAGGCCCGTCGGGGAACCGCTCGCCCTCGCCGAGAAGCGAGCCGCACTCGTAGACCATCGTCTGGCCGTCCCAGCTGAGGTCCGTGGTCGACTCGCCCTGCCCTGCTGCGGCATAGACGTACGCCGCCGCGCACCGCGAGCTGGCACTGCGGACCAGCAGCCGGCGGTCCTCGGCACGCGCGACGGTGATCGGGGAGCCGCTGAGGTTGGCGAGCACCGTCGCCCCGGCGAGCGCGGCCTCCGCGCTGGGCGGCACCGGCACCCACATGTCCTCGCAGACCTCGACGTGGAGGTCGAGGCCGGGGACGTCGAGGCACCGGAAGACGAGGTCGGGCCCGAACCGCGCGTCCTGGCCGGCGACGGTGACCCACTCCAGCTCGCGGTCGTCACCGGGCGCGAACCAGCGGCGCTCGTAGAACTCGCGGTAGTTGGGCAGGTAGGACTTCGGCGCGACGCCGAGGACCGAGCCGCGGTGGATGACGACGGCGCAGTTGTGGACCCGGTTGCCCTGCACGATCGGCGCACCGATGACGAGCGCGGTCATCAGATCGGCACTCGCCGCGGCGATCTCGGCGATCGCGTCCTGCACGCCGACGAGCAGGGTGTCCTGGAGGAAGAGGTCGTCGACGGAGTACCCCGTCAGGCACAGCTCCGGGAACACCGCAACCGCGACGCTGTCGTCGTGGCAGGCGCGGGCCTGCTCGACGACCTCGGCGGCGTTGGCGGCGGGATCGGCGAGGTGCACCGGCAGGGTGACGGCCGCGACGCGGGCGAAGCCCTGCGCGTAGGCGGAGTAGAAGTCCACGCCGCCACTCTAGGGAACCGGCCCGCTCGCCAGCGCGCCCACCGCGAGGTCGTACGCCAGGTCGTCGGTCACGGTGGACATCCGGGACAGCGCGCCCGACCCGACCTCCCACGTGAACAGGACACGCTCGCCCCCCCGCACGCCGCCGGCCGGACCCACCGACGCCAGCACGGTGTCGTCGTCGAGCCATCCCTCGGCGACCATCAGCCCGCCGTCGGCAATGGCGTAGCCCGGGTCCGTCACCGGCAGGTAGGCCCGCGTCGACAGGTCGTCGAGACGCAGCGCCACCTTGGTCAGCGCCTCCTGCACGAGGTCCTCGGCACGGTGCAGGTCACCGTTGAGCAGGTAGGCCGAGCGCAGCAGCTGGCGCTGCCGCCCGCCCACCCACTCGGTGAAGCCCTGCTCGTCCACGTGTCCCCCCGTGCCCGGACCCTCCGGTGCTGACCACTCAACTGCACCGGAGGCGAAAAAGGTTGGGACGACTTGCCGCGACACACCTAGGTTGCCCCCATGGCCCTCGACATCAGCGCGTGCACGACCGACGAGGACTACGAGGCGTGGCGCCGGGTGCGGATCGCGGTGATCCCCTACGAGCGCACGCAGTCCGTCGCCGAGCTGCGGGAGGGCGACACCCCCGAGCGGCTGCTGGTGCTGGCCCGCGAGGAGGGCGTCGTGGTCGGTCACGGAATGGCCAACCGCGCCGAGAGCGCCGGCTCCGGCAGTGTCATCCCGCGGGTCCTGCCCGAGCACCGACGTCGCGGCATCGGCACGGCGCTCCTGCACCGGCTGGTCGAGCACGTCGAGGCAATGGGCTACCCGATGCTGCGCTCCGGCGCAGACGACGAGGAGTCTTTCGCCTTCGCCCGGCGCTTTGGGTTCGAGGAGGTCAACCGTGAGGTCGAGCAGACCTTCTCGATCGACGGTCCCGTGGCGCAGACGCCCCGGCCCGACGGCATCGAGGTCGTGACCGCGCAGGACCGTCCCGGACTCTGGGAGGCGGCGTACGACCGCTTCGGGCTGGAGGCGCTCGCCGGCTTCGCGGTCGACACGCCGCTCGACGTCTCCCCCGAGGGGTGGGTCCGCTCGTGGCTCGCCGACCCGATGTTCCTCGCCTCCACGACGGTGAGGTGGTCGGGTGCGCCGGCCTGGGCCTCGATCCCGACCAACCGACGCGCGCTGAGAACGGCCTCACCGCCGTACGCGCCGACTGGCGCGGCCGCGGCCTCGCGGTCCACCTCAAGCTCCTCACCCTGGCGTGGGCGGCAGACCACGGCATCACCGAGGTCTACACCTGGACCCAGGACGGCAACGCAGCGATGCGGGCGCTCAACACGCGCCTGGGGTACGCCACCACGCGCGTCGGTGTGCAGCTCTCGCGCCCGACGCGGAGGGCCTAGGCTCGGGGGCATGCGGATTCTCGGCTGCGTCCTCGCACTGCTCGTCCTCGGCGCGTGCAGCGCCTCCTCCGGTGGTGGAGCCGGCGGGGACACGACCGACCCTGCGTCCCAGGCGCGGCTGGGCAAGGAGGCGCTGAAGGCAGCCCGCCCCGGCATCACCGCGGCCCTCGCCCCCACCGATCACAGCTTCGGTGGGTCGCACATGAGCTGTCGACTGGGGCGCAACAGCTTCGAGTACACGATCAACGGCGGGGTCATCGCCGGAGCCGGCACGTGGGAGACCGGTGTGGACGCCGTCTCCGACGAGCTCGCACGCTCGGGCTGGACGCTCGGCACCTCTGCCAACGAGGCCGGCGTCAGGGCGGAGAGGGACGGCGTCAGCCTCTACGTCCAGCGCCAGCGGCGCTCCGAGGACGGCGTGGAGTGGCGCGTCCAGATCACGACCCCGTGCGTGTCCTACTCCGACGAGGACGCCGACCAGCTCCGGGGCGGCAGCGGGACCGACGACCTCACCGGTGACTTCTGACGCACCCGGACGCCTGTCGGGTCGCGTTCTCCACCGCCCGTTCCCCGGAGGTTTCCGCCGCCGATGAGAGGGCATCCTCGGTCCATGGCCCGCCCTGATCCTGCCGCCGCCGACCCGTTCTTCCGGGTCCTGCGCGAGCGTCACCCCGACGTCGACGTCGTCCTCCTCCCGCCCACCGAGCCGCGCCCCGCCGATCCTGACGCGTGGACCGGTGACCCGGAGGTGGTGGCCGACGACGCGCTCGAGGCCCTGCGGGTGCTCGGCGTCGCCCTGGGCACGGACCTCCCGGACGGCGTCCGGTTCTGGAAGCACCACGAGGAGGCCGCGCAGCAGCACTTGACGGTGGCGACCTCCTTCCCGGCTCCGGGCAACGAGGTCCCCGAGCTGCGACGGGTCGGCAAGGCGCTGCTCGACCTCGGCTGGCAGGCCCGGCCGCTGGAGCGCGAGGAGCGCCCCACCCTCGAGGCGCTCCGTGACGGTCACCGCCTCGTCGCCCACGTCGTGGAGGGCGGCGTGGACCTCACCCTCACCTCGCGCCCGGTGGCCGACGCGGCGTTCTCCGAGGCGGGTGGCCACCCGTGACCCAGGTCCCCTACCCCGTCATCATCCAGGCCGCTCGCGACTGGGACGAGCAGGCCGACGTGCTCCACTCCGCCAGCCGCAACCTCACCCAGGCCGAGGTCGCCGAGCTGGGGCCGCGCGTCGCAGCGGCGGCCACCCGCTTCGTGGAGACCTGGCGCACCGAGATCGATGCGATGGAGCAGGCGGCCATCAGCCACTCGCAGGCCCTGTCGGCCGTCCGCCTCGACTTCTTCGCCACCGACCAGCAGGCGTCGACAGACCTGCGCGACCTCGTGCCGTGGGCGGACCGATGACCACCATCCACGTCCCCGCCCCGATCGCGGCGTGGCCCGAGCCCGACGTACGCCCCTCGGCCTCCGCCGTCGCCACCGACCTGCGCGCCGCTGCGATCGCCACCTCCGACGTGACCTCGTGGATGTCCGCCCACGGCGCCCCCGCGGGGTGGACCGGCGACGCCGCCGAGGCGGCGGGCCACGCCATGACCTCCCTCGGCCGCCGGGCCGACGCCGCGGTCGCGGCCCTGGAGAAGGCCCTCACCGCCGTCGACGTCTACCTCGACCAGATGGCCACCCGCCGCGCCGAGCACGAGCGCCTCGACGACGACCGGGTGGCCTACAACCGCGACCGCGAGTCGCTGTGGTCGCGCGCCGACGGCGCCGAGGCCGACCAGGCCGACGAGCTCCAGGACGAGGCCGCGGCGCTCGCCCGGCGCCACGACCGCATCGTCGCCGACCGCGAGGCCTGGCTCGAGCGCGTACGTGCCGACGAGGACCGGGTCATCGCCGCCCTGTCGTCGGTCGACACCCTCGGCGAGGGCAGGGACGCCCGCGACGCCCCGGGCCGGGTCGACGTCGAGGACCTGCGCCGCCAGCTGGCCTCGCGCCCCGACCCCCGCTCGGTCACCGAGTGGTGGGGGTCGCTCACCGACGAGCAGCGCGCGGCGCTCGCGATCGCCTTCCCGGAGCTCGTCGGCAACACCAACGGCATCCCCACCGGCGATCGTGACGAGGCCAACCGCGGGATGCTCGACCGCGACGAGGACTACCTCCTCCAGCGCCAGGCCGACGGCAGCCTCACCGACGAGGAGCAGGCCTGGCTCCGACGTGTCGAGGCCACCCGCGACGCGATGGCGCTCGGGCAGCCGCCCCAGCACGCCGGCGAGCCGATCGACACCAACCTGATCGTCTACCTGCCCCACGCGTTCGACGGCGACGGGGCCGCCGCGGTGAGCTACGGCGACCCGGACACCGCCGACGACACGGCCGTGATCGTGCCCGGCCTCACCAATGACATGACCAAGATGGAGTCCCAGGGCCAGGACGCGCTCAACCTCTTCCTCGACGCGCAGAGCAAGGGCGAGGACATCGCCGCGATCGCCTGGATGGGCTACGACGCCCCCAGCGCCGCCGAGGGGATCACCAGCGAGCTCGCCGACATCGCCGGGGTGACGCAGGAGGGCCTCGCCGAGAACGGCGGTCACCTGCTCAGCGACTTCGTCGACGGCCTGCGGGCCACCTACACCGGCGACAGCCCCACCGGGCAGTCCCACCTCACCGTCATCGGGCACAGCTACGGCTCCACCACCGCGGCGCACGCCGCCGCCGACGGGCTCGACGAGGACTCGCTGGTGCTCATCGGCAGCCCCGGCGCGGGCGGCGGGGTGCACGACGTCTCCGGTCTGGACGCCCCGGTGGGCGAGGTCTACGTCGGCTCCCGCGAGAACGACTTCGTCACCTGGCTGGGGGGCGAGATCTCCATCGACGTGCCGATCAACCTCGGCGGCGACACGGTCCACCTCGGCAACCTCGGGCTGGGCGACGACCCGAGCCAGGAGGCGTTCGGGGCCAACCGGTTCGACGTCTCCTCCGACGGCACCGACACGCCGTGGCACCTGCAGGACGGCGAAGCGATCCTCGACCGGCACACCAGCTACCTGGACAGCGGCACGGCGTCGCTGGACAACATCACCAACATCGTGATCGACCGCGACGACCAGGTGGACCTCGTGCCCGGGCGGGACACCCCCGCCCACGACCGCCTCTACGACTTCGCCCGGAGCGAGGCCGCCTACCAGGCGCAGCAGGCCCTCGAGAACTACGTCGTCGAGCCGCTGGAGGAGGTGCGTGACACCGTCGTGGACAGGGCCGGCCGCGCAGTGGACGGCGTGCGGTCAGGAGCCGAGGAGGTGGGCCGGGTGTTCAGCGACGCCTGGCCGGACCACTGGCCGTGACCGGAGTCGATGCGTAGCGTGACGATCGTGCACCGCCACCTTCGCGCCATGTCGCTGTCCGTGTCCCTCTGCACGCTCGCTGCCGGCCTGCTCCTCGCCGGCCCGCCGTCGACCGCCGGCACAGCCCCCGGAGCCGCACCCGCCGCGCGCGCCGAGGCACCCTCGCTGCGGATCCGTACGGTCGCTCGTGGCCTCGAGCACCCGTGGGACGTCCAGCAGGCATCGGGCGGGCGGATCGTGGTCTCCGAGCGCGACCGCGCCCGCCTCAGCGTCGTCCGCGCGGGCAAGAGGCGCACGCTCGCCGACCTGTCGAGCCGGGTGTGGGTCTCCGGCGAGACCGGGCTGATGTCGGTCGTCGTCGACGCCGACCGCGGGCAGGTCTGGGCCTGCCACGGCGCCAGGACCCGCAACGGGCCCGAGGTGCGGGTCACCCGCTGGCGGGTCGACAAGGGATGGCGTTCCCTGTCCAGGAGGCGCACGATGATCTCCGGCCTGCCCGCCACCAGTGGCCGTCACGGCGGGTGCCGCCTGCTGCTCGAGCAGCAGGGCCCCGGGCTCGTGATCGGCACCGGCGACGCCGCCGTCGGCACCAACCCCCGCGACCTCGACTCCCTGGGCGGGAAGGTGCTGCGGATCAACCGGCGCACCGGCGCCCCGATGTCCGACAACCCGTTCGCAGGTGCGGCCGGCGACCGGCGCTACGTCTACACCTACGGACACCGCAACGTGCAGGGCCTGGCGCAGCGTGCGGACGGCTCGCTCTGGTCGGTCGAGCACGGCAGCTCCCGCGACGACGAGGTCAACCTGCTCGTCCCCGGCGGCGACTACGGATGGCACCCGGTGCCCGGCTACGACGAGTCGGTCCCGATGACCGACCAGTCGCTCCCGGGCGAGCAGCAGGAGGCGGCCTGGTCCTCCGGCTCCCCGACCATCGCCACCTCGGGCGCCGCCTGGGTGCGCGGCCGGCAGTGGGGCTCGCTGGACGGCAGCCTCGCGGTGGCCGCCCTCAAGGGCTCGGAGGTGCGATTCCTGCGGTTCGACGGCCGGGGCACCTTGGTCGGGATGACCCGTCCCGCCGCCCTCCAGCGCTTCGGTCGGCTGCGGTCGGTGACGTCCGCCCGCAACGGTGACCTCCTCCTCACGACCGACAACGGCGCCCGCGACCGGGTCCTCCGGGTCTCTCCGCGGTGACCCGCCCAGACCGACGCGGGAGTGACCACCGCCACAGCGCCGTCGGCCCTGCGCGGGACTAGCCTGATCGTGGTCCGTGGACTCCACCGGGGAGCTGCGAGATGACGAGGAGCGAGCGATGACGACACCGTCCGAGGAGACCGCGCCCTACGGCTCCGGCCCAGCAGCACCGACTGCGCCCGTGAAGCGCGTACGCACCCATCACCTGCGGGAGATGAAGGAGCGCGGCGAGAAGATCACGATGCTGACGGCCTACGACATGTACACCGCGGCCACCTTCGACGAGGCCGGCATCGACCTCCTGCTGGTCGGTGACTCGGCGTCCAACAACGTCCTCGGCAACGAGACGTCGCTGCCGGTCACCGTCGACGAGCTGCTCCCCCTCACCCGCGCAGTGGCGCGGTCGGCCAAGCGTTCGATGGTCGTCGGCGACCTGCCGTTCGGCAGCTACCAGGCCTCGCCCGAGCAGGGTTACCTCACCGCGGTCCGCTTCATGAAGGAAGCCGGCGCGCACGCCGTGAAGCTCGAGGGCGGCGCCGAGATGGTGCCCGTCATCGAGCGGTGCACGCGCGGCGGCATCCCGGTGATGGCGCACATCGGCTTCACCCCACAGTCCGAGCACACCCTTGGCGGCTACCGCGTGCAGGGCCGCGGCGACGCCAGCGAGCGGGTCGTCGCCGACGCCCGTGCCGTCCAGGAGGCAGGCGCCTTCGCGGTCGTGATGGAGATGGTGCCCGGCGACGTGGCCGAGCAGATCAGCAAGGAGCTGACCATCCCGACCATCGGCATCGGTGCGGGCAACGGCTGCGATGGACAAGTGCTGGTGTGGCAGGACGCCTTCGGTCTCCGCACCGGCCGGATGGCCCGCTTCGTCAAGCAGTACGCCGACGTGCACGGGGTCCTGCTCGACGCTGCCCGGGCGTACGCCGACGACGTGCGCGGTGGCACCTTCCCAGGCCCCGAGCACACGTTCTGAGGCCGCCAGGCGGTCAGCTCCAGCCGAGGTAGCGGGCGCCGCCGACCACGGTGCCGAACCACAGCAGGGCCACCGCCACCGGCAGCAGCACGACGGCGCGCGGCCGGCGGCTGAACCAGGCGATCGCGAGCACCAGCGCGACCAGCCACGCCATCGCCACGCCGAGCATCGCCCACCACGGCGCTCCGACAGCCACGGTCGTCGCGCCGATCATGAAGGCGACGCACGCCAGCCCCACCAGGCCGGCGATCGGCCACGGCGACAGCGGGGCGGACGGGCGGCGATCGGGCACCGCACCACGCTAGCGGGTGACAACGCGGGGCCAGCACGCGAGGATCGGGTGTCCTACGAGGCGAGGAGTGAGCTGTGAGCGAGACCCCGGCGAAGAAGGCGCCCGCCAAGAAGACCGCCACCAAGAAGAGCGCTGCCAAGAAGGCACCCGCGAAGAAGGCGGCCCCCGCCAAGAAGGCACCTGCCAAGAAGGCGGCGGCGAAGAAGGCACCTGCCAAGACTGCGGCGACGAAGACGGCGAAGGAGTCCGCTCCCGCCGCCACGTCCACGCCTGCGGCTCCGAGGCCGGTCGCCAGCGCGGCCCGGAAGTCCCCTGCCGAGCGAGCCGTCGACGTCGGCGCCCAGGCCCTCAGCACCGCGGCGCTCATCCAGAAGGTCGCGCAGGAGACGGCCGAGCGGGTGGCCGCCGAGACGGCGGCGCGTGTGAGCCAGCAGTACGAGTCCGCGATCTCCGAGCTCACGAAGACGCTGGACAAGAACACGAAGCGGGCACTGAAGAGCGTGCGCGCCGTGGCCGACGTCGCTCAGTCGGCCTCGCCCGTCAAGGGCAAGAAGTCGAGGAAGAAGTAGCCGTCAGCTGTCCGACGTCTCGTCGTCGTTCCACTTCGGGTCGTTGTCCCACTCCTCGTTGCGCTCCTCGACCTTCTCGAGGGCGCGGGCGGCCTCGGCCGACGAGGCGTACGGTCCGAGGCGGTCGGCGTTCTTGCACCCGTCGCGGCCCTCGACGGTGTGGTGCGTCAGGCAGAACCAGTATTCGTTCTCGCTCATGTGCCGAAACTACACTCGCGAGGTGCCTGTCGTATCCCCCGCAGAGGTGTCTGCACGTCGTGCCGTGCCCGCCCACATCGCCCGACCGGAGTACGTCGACAAGCCTGCGCCGGCGCGATTCACCGGCGAGGAGGTCAAGGACGCCGAGACGATCGAGCGGATGCGCGTCGCCGGCCGGCTCGCCGCCCAGGCCCGCGAGCTCGTGGGCTCGCACGTCGTGCCGGGCGTGACCACCGACGAGCTCGACCGCCTCGGCCACGAGTTCCTCTGCGACCACGGGGCGTACCCCTCCACCCTCGGCTACCGCGGCTTCCCGAAGTCGCTGTGCTCGAGCGTCAACGAGGTGATCTGCCACGGCATCCCCGACTCGCGGGTGGTCGAGGACGGCGACATCGTCAACATCGACATCACCGCCTTCATCGGTGGCGTGCACGGCGACACCAACGCCACCTTCCTCGCCGGTGACGTCGACGAGGAGTCGCGGCTGCTGGTCGAGCGCACCGGGGAGTCGCTCGACCGCGCGATCAAGGCGGTCCGGCCCGGTCGCCGCGTCAACGTCATCGGCCGCGTCATCGAGGCGTACGCCAGGCGCTTCGGCTACGGCGTCGTGCGCGACTTCACCGGTCACGGCATCGGCACCGCGTTCCACTCCGGGCTGGTCATCCCCCACTACGACGACGAGCGCTTCGACGACGAGATCCGCGTCGGGATGACGTTCACCATCGAGCCGATGCTCAACCTCGGCACGCCCGACTACGACATGTGGGACGACGGCTGGACCGTCGTGACCAAGGACCGCCGCCGCTCCGCGCAGTTCGAGCACACGCTGCTCGTGACCGAGGATGGCGCCGAGGTGCTCACGCACCCCTAGACTCGACCCTGAGTGGGTCGGCCGGGCGGCCGCGGTCCGTCACCCCTGGTTCGTCCGGGGACGGCGGGTCGAGGAAGGTCCGGGCTCCACAGGGCAGGGTGGTGGCCAACAGCCACCCGGGGCAACCCGCGGGATCAGTGCCACAGAGAACAGACCGCCTCCCTCTCCGGAGGGCGGCAAGGGTGAAACGGTGGTGCAAGAGACCACCAGTGCGCCGGGCGACCGGCGCAGCTAGGCAAACCCCACCCGGAGCAAGATCAGACAGGATGCGTTCGAGGGCGGCCCGCCCGAGCATCCGGGTAGATCGCACCAGGCGGCCGGCAACGGTCGTCGCAGATGGATGGTCGCCCCTGCGCAAGCAGGACAGAACCCGGCCTACAGGCCGGCCCACTCCCACCCCCGGCGTGTCGGACAGGACGGGCTGGCCCTCAGGCCAGCCGGAACCCGACCTTGCGCGTCCTCGGGTCGGCCTCCACCAGCTCCACGGAGACCTCCTCGCCGAGCGGCAGCTCGCCCGCACCCGTGACCGTGGCCTCGATGGCGGGGTCCTGGATGGTGATGTCGCCGCGACGCTTGTCCTTCTCGTCCAGGTCCACCACGACGGCGTCGAACCGCTCGCCCACCCGGTCGTGGAGCAGCTCGGCCTCGCAGAGGTCGACGATCGCGTTCTCGTACTGGTTGGCGAGTCGCCCCGAGCCCGCCATGGTGTCGGGCAGCTCGTGCATCGCCGCGACCACCCACTCCGGGACCTCCGTGCCGGCGCACAGCGCCACGCAGACCTCCCCGGCGTAGCGGTCGACCAGCCGGCGCAGCGGCGCGGTCACGTGGGCGTACTCCGAGGCAAGGGCCGAGTGCTGCGCCTGCTCGGGCAGCTCACCGTTGAACGTGACGTAGCCGGCGCCGCGCAGCAGCCGGGTGCACGCGACGATCATCGCGGCGTGGGTCGGCAGCGACGGGTCGAGGGTCCGGATGAAGTCGGGGTAGAGCTGCTCGGCCGGCCACTCGATGCCGAGCGCGCGAGCGGTGCGGTGCAGGCGCTGGACGTCGCGGGGGTCCGCCGGCGGGAGCGTGCGGAGGACGCCGACCCGCGCATAGACCATCAACGAGGCGGCGGCCATGCCGGTGAGCAGCGAGATCTGGGCGTTCCACGTCTCGACCGGCGTCAGCCGGCGGAACTCCAGCTCCCAGTGCCCGTCGTTCTCGACGAGCTCCTGCTCGGGCAGCGGCAGCGAGACACCCCCGCGCGCCGCTTCGCGGGCGAGCCGGAGCTCGCCGACCTCGCGGAGCAGGTCGATGAGCTCCGGGGCGCGTCCGGCGGCGAGGTCGGCCTGGACCGCCTCGTACGACAGCTTGGCGCGCGAGCGCACCAGGGCGCGCTCCACCTGGACGTCGGTCCCCTCCCCCGTGTCGTCGACCCGGATCGTCCACAGCAGCGCGGGCCGGACCTCCTCCGGCAGCAGCGAGGCCGCGCCCTCGCTGAGGGCAGTGGGGTGCAGCGGGACCTTGGAGTCCGCGCCGTAGAGCGTCTCGCCACGGCGGTTGGCCTCCACGTCGACCGGATCGCCGGGCGTCACGAAGGCGCCGACGTCGGCGATGGCGTAGTGCACGACGTATCCGTCGCCCGAGCGCTCGATGTGCATCGCCTGGTCGAGGTCGCGTGCCGACTCCGGATCGATGGTCACGAACGGGATGTCGGTGCGGTCCAGCTCTGGCAGGCGCGGCGCTGCTGCTGCCTCGGCCGCGGCGCGCTCGACCTCCTCGGGGAACTGGGCAATGACCTTCAGCTCCTGCTGGATCGCGGCGATGCCCTCCCGCATCTCCTGGGCGCTGACGCTGTCACCCGTCGACCGGACCTTCACCACGCGGTTGCTGGGCATGTCACGACCATAGTCGGGCGCGAGGAACGAGCGCACGGCGTGGGGCGGGAGGTTGAGCAAGCGCGCGAGCGACCTGCGAGCTCGCGACCGCGCGTCGAAACCCGGACCTCGTGGGCGTGACGACCTCCCACGCCCCTACCCTGTGCCGGTGCTGATCCTGCTGCCGCCCAGCGAGGGCAAGACCGCTCCGCGACGGGGCAAGTCGCTCGACCTCGCCACGCTGGCCTCGCCCGCGCTCACCCCCACCCGTACGACGCTGCTGGACGCGCTCACCACCCTGTGCCGCGACGACCCGGACAAGGCCGTCGAGGTGCTCGGCCTCGGTCCTGCCCAGCGCGACCTCGTGCAGCGCAACGCGACGCTCGGGACCGCGCCGACCGCGCGCGCCGACGCGATCTACACCGGCGTCCTCTACGACGCGCTCGGCTTCGACACGCTGAGTCCAGCCGCCCGCCGCCGCGCCACGTCGCGTGTGGCGGTGACCAGCTCGCTCTTCGGGATCGTGCGACCCGGCGACCGGATCCCGGCCTACCGGCTCTCCGGTGACGCAGCGCTGCCCGGCGTCGGGTCGGTCGCCGGCGCGTGGCGCGAGGTGCTCGGTGACGCGATCACCGAGGCGGTGCGCGGCGGCCTCCTCGTCGACCTGCGCTCCAGCACGTACGCCGCCTTCTGGCGCCCCGGCAAGGACCTGTCGCGACGAGTGGCGACCGTACGCGTCCTGCACGAGGCCGAGGGCAGGCGCAGCGTGGTGAGCCACTTCAACAAGGCCACCAAGGGCAGGATCGTGCGTGCTCTCCTCGAGGACGGCGCCGACCCGCGCAGCCCGAAGGCGCTCGCCGAGGCGCTCACCCGCCTCGGGTGGACCGTCGAGGTCGGCGAGCCGACGCCCAAGGGCACCCAGCTCGACGTCGTCGTCACGCAGGTCTGATCCACCGCCGGGACCGGTCAGCGCAACGGGATCACAGCGGTCGCCTCGAGCGGGTCCATCCCGCACAGCGCAAGCAGGTCGGCGATGATCGAGCGCACCTGCGCCAGGATCACCTCCGCAGACAGGTCGTCGCTGTGCTCGACCTTCGCGGTCGCGTGGCCCAGCGCGATGAGGTCGTCGATGACCGCGACCGCCATGCGGTTGGCCACGAGCTCGTCGGCGACCCGGTCCGAGAGGTCGGCGAGGTCGCGCATCAGGGCGGCGTACGACGACGGCACCGGCTCGCGGCGGTAACAGGCCACCGCCACCCGGCGCACGACGACGCGGGTGTTGCGCAGGGCCACGTCGAGCGGCTCCACGAGCTCCGCGAGCTGCCGCTGCTGCTCGCCGTGCCGGCGTCGGAACGGCGAGGAGCTGACCACGGACAGGCCCTCCTCGGACGCCGCCCGCAGCTCGCCGATCAATATGTCGGTCGAGCGGGCGTCGCGCAGCACCGCCAGTGCGCGCTCGACGTCGCCGTCACCGAGGCGATCGGCGGAGGAGCGTAGCAGCTCGGCGATCTTGCGCACCACCACGGCCGCCTGGTCGCGCGGCTTGCGCAGCGGCGCACGCGGCACGACCGTCGCGGCGACCAGCGCCACCGCCCCGCCGATGATCGCGTCGGTCCAGCGCAGGAACGCGTCCCCGGGCGCCGGGGCGAGCGCAGCGACCACGATCCCCTGCACCGCGGCCTGGATGATCAGCAGCTGCCCCGCGTCGAGGAGCAGTGCGATCGACATCCCCGCAGCGACGATCAGGGCGATCTGAGGCCCGCCGGAGCCGATGAGGTGCGTGGTGGCGTCCCCGAGGAACACCCCGAGGGCGACGCCGACGGTCACCTCGGCCACCCGCCGCTGACGCTGGCCGTAGGACATGCCGAGGGAGACAACGGCGGCGATCGGTGCGAAGAACGGCAGGTGGTGGTCGAAGACGTCCGCAGCGAGCCACCACGCAACGCCGGCGGCGATCGCGCACTGCCCGATGACCCAGGCCTTGGCGCGCAGCCGGGCGACCCGGGCGCGGAGCGACGTACGCCCACGCGCCGCGACCAGCTCAGCGTCGAAGCGCACCGCCGCCTCGGCCTCTCAGAGTCCCGACTCGTCGGTGCGCACCAGGATGCGCTGGCACTCCTCGCACCGGATGACCTCGTCGGCCGGGGCGGAGCGGATCCGGGACAGCTCGGAGGCGTCGAGGGTCATGTTGCAGCCGCCGCACTGGCGGGTGCGCAGCAGGGCCGCGCCGATGCCCTTCTGCTCGCGCAGCCGCTCGTAGAGCGCCATCAGGTCGTCGGGCAGGCCGTCGGTCGCGGGCCCCCGCGAGGACGACACCTCGTCGAGCGAGCGGTCGATCGCAACCCGCTTCTCGTCGCGGGCGGCGACCAGCTCGGCGAGCCTGGCGTCGATGTCGTCGGCGCGAATCGCGAGCGCGTCGAGGACCTGCTGGGCCTCCTCGAGCTTCTCCATCACCTCGAGCTCGGCGTCCTCGAGCGTGCTGATGCGGCGCTCGAGGGACACGAGCTCGTGCTGCATCCGCTCGAGGTCCTTGGGGTTGGTGATCTGCCCGGCGTCCATCCGGGTGCGGTCGCGCTCGCGGCGGGCCTTGACCTGCTCGACCTCGCGGTCGGCCTTGGCCTGCTCGACGGTGAGGTCGTCGACGACGATGCGCGCGTCGCGCACCTGGTCGGTGAGCGCGGTGCGCTCGGTCTCCAGCGCGCTGATCTCGGCCAGCTCGGGGAGGCTGGCTCGCTGGTGCCGCAGCTGGGCGGCACGTCGGTCGAGCTCGGCGACGTCGAGGAGCGCGAGCTGGTGGGTGGGATCGGCCTTCAACGGCTCTCCTGCTTCGACTTCGGATCGGCTGGGGGGCGGAACGTCCACGGGTCCGTGCACCGCGTGCTGACCCGGGTGTCGACCCTATCGCCCAGCGCCGCGCGCAGCCGAGCCTCCACCACCGGCAGCCACGTCCACTCCGCCGCCCAGTGCGCCACGTCGACGAGGGCCGGCCCGTCGTGCTCGAGGAACTCGCCCGCCCGGTGGTGCCGCAGGTCGCTGGTGACGTACGCGTCGACGTCGCTGCCGGCGAGCTCGTCGAGGAGGAAGTCGCCCGCGCCGCCGCACACCGCGACCCGCCGTACGACCCGCTCGGGGTCGCCGGCGACCCGGACGCCGTGGGCGGTCGCGGGCAGCGCCGCCGCGACCTGTTCCGCGAAGGCTGCGAGGGTCGTCTCCCCGACCGTGCCGACCCGCCCCGTGCCGGTGCCGGCCAGCCCGGGGTCGGCGAGCGGCACGACGTCGAAGGCCGGCTCCTCGTAGGGGTGGGCGGCGAGCAGCGCCCGCACGACCGCCGCACGCCGGGAGCGCGGGACCACCGTCTCGACCCTGGCCTCCTCGACCACCTCGAGGTCGCCGAGCCGGCCGACGGCAGGCGTGGCCCCCTCCTGCGGTCGGAAGCGACCCTCGCCGGTCCCGGTCCACGTGCAGGAGTCGTAGTCGCCGAGCCGGCCCGCACCCGCGTCGGTCATCGCGGTCCGTACGGCCTCGGCATCGGCCAGCGGGACGAAGGCGACGACCTTGTCGTGCGGAGCGCAGGGAGCGGGCCGGATGGGCGCGAGGTCGGTCAGGCCCAGGGCGAGCGCCAGGGACTCCGAGACGCCGGACTCGGCCTGGTCCGCGTTGGTGTGCGCGGTGAGCAGCGCACAGCCGCCCGCGGTCAGGGTGTGCAGCGTGCGCCCCTTGGGCGTGGTCGCGGCGACCGAGCTGACCGGCGTCAGGAAGAGCGGGTGGTGCACGACGAGCAGGTCGGCGCCCCACTCCACGGCCTCGCGCGCGACCTCGGCCGTCGGGTCGACGGCGAGCATCACCCGGTCGACCTCGGCGTCGGGATCGCCCGCGACGAGCCCGACTGCGTCCCACGCGTCGGCGGTCCCGGGCGGGTACCAGGCGTGCAGCAGGTCGACGACGTCGGCGAGGCGGGGCATGCGCGCAGGCTAGACGACGACGCCGGCAGCGCTAGTTGACCTGCCGGTCCTGGCCCTCCCAGTAGGGCTGGCGCAGCTTGAACTTCTGCAGCTTGCCGGTCGCCGTGCGGGCCAGCTCGTCGCGGAACTCCACCGACGTCGGCGCCTTGTAGCCGGCCGCCTTGTCCTTGCACCACGCGATCAGCTCGGCCTCGTCCACCGTCGCGCCGTCGGCCAGCACCACGAGCGCCTTGATCGTCTCGCCCCACTTCTCGCTCGGGACGCCGATCACCGCGACCTCGGCCACGGCCGGGTGGGAGAAGAGCACGTCCTCGACCTCGATCGAGGAGACGTTCTCGCCGCCGGTGATGATCACGTCCTTCTTGCGGTCGCTGATCGTGAGGTAGCCGTCATCGCCGATCACGCCGCCGTCGCCGGTGTGGAACCAGCCGTCGACCAGCGCCTTCCCCGTCTCGTCGGGCCGCTCCCAGTAGCCGTCGAGGATGACGTTGGAGCGCGCCAGCACCTCGCCGTGCTCGTCGGTGCGCAGCCGTACGCCGATGGCGGGCGCCCCGGCGCGCACGAGCCTCGCGGCCCGGTCCTCCGCCGACAGGTCGTCCCACTCGGCACGCGAGCGGTTGACCGTGAGCAGCGGGGAGGTCTCGGTGAGGCCGTAGATCTGCATGAACTCCCATCCCAGCTCCTCCTGCACCCGCACGACTGTCTTCGTCGGGGGCGGGGCGCCGGCCATGATGATGCGGACCCGGTCGCGACCGGGGATCTCGCCCTCCCAGTCGGCGGCGGCCTCGAGGACGGCGGCGGCCACGGCCGGGGCGGCGCACATCACCGTCACGCCGTGGTCCCGGACACGGCGCAGGATCTCGGCGCCGTCGACCTTGCGGAGCACCACCTGCGGCACGCCGAGGCCGGTCATCGCGAACGGCATCCCCCAGCCGTTGGCGTGGAACATCGGGAGCGTGTGGAGGTAGACGTCGCGGTCGGTGATCCCGGCGTGCAGGCCGAAGGTCACCGCGTTGGTCCACAGGTTGCGGTGCGTGAGCTGCACGCCCTTGGGCCGCGCGGTGGTGCCGGACGTGTAGTTGATCGTCGCGGTCGCGTTCTCGTCCGGCTCCCACGCGCGCGGCTCCGCGCCGTCCGCGGCGAACATCGACTCGTCCTCCCCCAGCACGAACCGGTGCTCGACGTCGATGTCCCTGACGGAGTCCACGAGCTCGGGGTCGACGTAGAGCACCCGCGCACCGGAGTGCGCCACGATGTAGGAGATCTCGTCGGGCCGCAGGCGGAAGTTGATCGGCACCAGCACGCGCCCCGACCCGCACACGCCGAAGAACGACGTCAGCAGCCGCGCCGAGTTGTGGCTGAGGACCGCGACGCGGTCGCCGATCTCGATGCCGAGCTCGTCGAGCTTCGCTGCCTGCCGGCGCGAGAGGGCGTACGCCTCGGCGTAGGTGAGCGTGCCGAGCGACGCGGCCGGCTGGTCGGGCTCGTCGACGAACCCCGGCCGCTCGCCGTAGACGGCGGCGGCGCGCTCGATGAAGTCGGTGACGCTGAAGGGGACGATCATGCGCCCACTGTGGCACGCGTCACCCACCACGACGAGGGGGTCGACGCGGGTGCTGCGACGGACGGCACGTCGGCGGCGACGAGCGGATCCTAAGAGCCTTCTCATCCGCGTCTCACGCACTCGCCACGATCGACGAGCACGATCAGGAGCATGGGACCGGTGACGAAGGTGCTGCTGCTCCTGGCGGTCGTGGTGCCGGTGACGGCCTACGTCGCCGGGTCGCTCGTCTCGCCCGGAGCACCTCCACCCGCCGACCACAGCCCGGTCATCCTGCGCGACGCGCCGGCCGACGAGCCTGAGGCACCGGCGCCCGACACCACCTCGGGCAGCGACCGCGAGCGCCGGGGCGATCGCAACGGCGACGGCCGCGGTGGGGGTCGCCAGCGCGACGGTTCCGGCGGGGGCACCGGCGACCAGGCTCGCGTGGTGACCCCGCAGCCGACACCGGTCGGGGAGGATGACGACGACGAGTGGGACGACGACGGACCAGATGATGACGACACCGACGACGAGCGGACCGACGGGGACGACTGACAGTGCCCGCCACCGCTTCACGCGTGTCTCCGTCCGGACCCGCCTCACCGTCGTCATCGCCGTCCTCACTGCGGCCGCGATGACCGGCGCCGGCCTCCTCGTGTACGCACTGGAGTCGGCGCGCATCGAGCGTCAGGTCACCTCACAGATCAGCCAGGAGATCGCGGAGTTCCGCAACCTCAAGCGGGACCCCAACACCGGGGAGCCGTTCGACGACGTGGCCCGCGTGCTCAACGTCTTCCTCACCCGCAACGTCCCCGACGACGACGAGATGCTCGTCGGCTACGTCCGCGGCGAGATCCCGGAGCGCACGGTCAACCGCTACGGCCAGGAGGTGCTCGACGAGCCCGACTACCAGGCCGCCCTGTCCGACCTGGCCGGGTCCGGGGGCACCCGGGTCATCGACTCACCGACCTTCGGCGAGACGTGGGTGACCCTCGTGCCGGTCACGAACGCCCAGGGCGACGGCGCCCTCGTCATCGTCAACTTCCTGCGCGACGAGCACGAGGAGCTCAACGGCACCCTCCGGACCTACACCCTGATCGCGCTGCTCTCGCTCGGCCTCATCACCACCATCGCCGCCTTCCAGTCCGGTCGCCTGCTCGCCCCGCTGCGCACTCTCGAGGAGACCGCCCGCGAGATCACCGCCACCGACCTCTCCCGGCGCATCCCCGAGCGCGGCAACGACGACATCACCGCGCTCACCCGCACCATCAACGGCATGCTCGAGCGCCTCGACGGGGGCTTCGCGGCCCAGCGGCAGTTCCTCGACGACGCGGGCCACGAGCTCAAGACCCCCCTGACGGTCGTCCGCGGGCACCTCGAGCTCCTCGACGGCGACGACCCCGACGAGCTCGCCCAGACCCGCGACCTGCTGCTCGACGAGGTCGACCGGATGTCACGCCTGGTGGGCGACCTCATGCTCCTCGCCAAGAGCAGGCGGCCGGACTTCCTCGTGCTCGGTGAGGTCGAGCTGACGTCGCTCACGCAGTCCGTGCTGGCCAAGGCCAGGGCGCTCGGCGACCGTGACTGGCAGCTCGACGCGATGGCGCGTGGCCGGGCAGTGCTCGACGAGCAGCGCATCACCCAGGCCCTGCTCCAGCTCGCCGACAACGCCGTCAAGCACACCGACACCGGCACCGTCGTCGCGATCGGCTCGGCCGGCGACGACGACGAGGTCCGGCTGTGGGTCCGTGACACCGGCGACGGCATCCCGCCCGAGGACCGCGACGCCGTGGTCGAGCGCTTCGGACGCAGCCACGTGCGCGCGGGCGACGACGGCTTCGGCCTGGGGCTCAGCATCGTCAGCGCGATCGCCGAGGCCCACGGCGGCACCGTACGCATCACCGACGCCGAGCCGCACGGCGCGCACGTGGAGATCGCGCTCCCCGTGCGGACGATGACCAGATGACCAGCGAGGAGACGACGTGGCCCAGATCCTGATCGTGGAGGACGAGGAGCGGATCGCCTCGTTCGTGGCCAAGGGCCTGCGCGCCGAGGGCCACCAGCCGACCGTGGCGGCCGACGGACCGAGCGGGCTCGACGAGGCGCTCTCCGGTCGCTTCGACCTCATGGTGCTCGACATCGGGCTGCCGGGGATGGACGGCTTCGAGGTGCTCGACCGGCTGCGCTCGCAGGGCAGCCGGATGCCGGTCATCATCCTCACGGCCCGCGACTCCGTGACCGACACCGTCACCGCCCTCGACAGCGGCGCCGACGACTACATGGCCAAGCCGTTCCGCTTCGCCGAGCTGATGGCCCGGATCCGGCTCCGGCTGCGCTCGCTCGCCCCGGCGGACGCGCCGGCCAGTGGCGACGACCTCGTCGTCGGCACGCTGCGGCTCGACCGGCGTACGCGCCGCATCTCCGGCCCGCAGGGCGAGTCCGAGCTGTCCGCGCGCGAGTTCGCACTGGCCGAGATCTTCCTGCTCAACCCCGGCCAGGTCCTCACCCGCGAGCAGCTCCTCGACCTCGTGTGGGGCTACGACTTCGACCCCGGCTCCAACGTCGTCGACGTCTACGTCGGCTACCTGCGCAAGAAGCTCGGCACCGGGTCGATCGCCACCGTCCGCGGGGTCGGCTACCGGCTCAACCCCGGATCTTCCTAGCCCCGGATCTACCTAGCCCCGGATCTTCCTAGCCCCGGATCTTGAAGCCGGCGAGCGAGCCGCGCGGCAGGCCGGCGAGGACGGGCTCGAGGGCCTCGGCCACCTCGTGCGGCAGCGGGCGCGCGTCGGGGTCGACGCGCAGGCACGCCGCGATCACCTCGGCAACGACCGGGGGCACGTCGTCGGGCAGCGCGGCAGGGGCTGCGACGAGCTGCGGGAAGCGCAGGCGTACGTCGCGGGCGTCGGGATCGCCGTGCTCGAAGGGCCTGGTGCCGGCGACGGCGTGGAAGAGCGTCGCGCCGAGTCCCCAGACGTCGGACGCGAAGGACGGGACGGGCCCGCCGTGCTCGTGCGAGGCGCCCGGGTCGCACTGCTCGGGAGACATGTAGGCGTCGGTGCCGATCGGGTGGCGCAGCAGGCGTGCGTCCTCCTCGGTCCGGGCGACCGAGAGGTCGATCAGGCGCGCGGGAGCACCCATGATCACGTTGCTCGGCTTGATGTCGAGGTGGGTCCAGCCGATGTGGCGGAAGTAGTGCAGGGCCGCGGCGACGTCGATGGCGAGCGGGAGGTACTGCTGCTCCTGCAGCCGCCCGTAACGGCGGATCAGGCTGGACAGGCGCGGGCCGTCGATGTGCTCGAGCACGACGTGGGGCCGGTCGCCGTCCTGGCCGTCGCGGAGCCAGCGGACGACCACGGGGTGGTTGACGGTCGCCAGGGCCAGGACCTCCCGGCGCAGGCCGCGCCGGGAGGACTCGTCCTCGACCTGGGAGGGGCGCAGGACCTTCACCACGACCGGCGACCACGTCACCTCGTCGAAGCACAGCCAGGCCTCGTAGGCGGCTCCCCCGCCGAGCCGGCGCAGCGCGCTCAGCCCGGGCGCGAGGAGCTCGCCCTCGTCGAGGTGCCAGCCGTCGTCGCGCGTGCCCATCTCGCCCCCCTCGTCGACCGCGGTCGATCAGCCGCGGGTGTCGTTGCGGCTGCGGTCGTTGGTCCTGTTGGCCGACCAGTCGCGGGTGCGGTCGCCGCCGTCACGGGTCCAGTCGCGGGTCTTGTCGCCGCGGCTCTTGTCGCGGTCACGGCTCACGTCGGTGACCCGGCTGTTGGTGCTGTCGTCGGTGTCGCGGCTCTGGTCGGTGTACGACGGGCTGTTGGTGTCGGTGTCGTCGTTGGTGTCGTCATCGTCGTCGTCGGCCACCAGGACCAGCGACGGAGCCTCGTCCTCGCGCTTGGCGGCCTCGTCGACGCCGGCGGACACGACGGGCGACGACATGCCGATCAGGCCGAAGGCGGTCAGGCCGGCGACACCCAGCAGGGCGGTGGGAAGGATCTTCCTCATCGTTGTTCCTCTCGTCGGGGGCCGTGCGGCCCGGTGTACGAGAAGACTGTCGGCCGGGGGTGAGCCGACGGTGAGGCGCCGATGAGAGGGCTCTCATGCACGGCTCTCACGGTGGGGACCGGGTGCGTCGGGACGGTTTCGAACCGCCGACCGCTCGGGTGTAAACCGAGTGCTCTACCGCTGAGCTACCGACGCGCAGTGGCACACCCTACGGGACCGCGCGCCTGTGGGAGAAATGAGTTGAGCCGCTGGCGTCTCGGGTCACCAGCGGCTCAACAAGAAGAAGATTACACCCCGGTCCAAGGGTGGTTCCAAGAATCCCGAAAATGGGTCTGGACCTGTCTAGACCAGGTGGGTCTCGAGGGCCGCGTGCAGCTCACGGAGGTGCTCGTCGAGGTCCCGTCCGTCGGGGTTGGCGTTGTGCACCGACCAGCGCAGTCGGCCGTCGCGGTCCACGACGTACGACGAGCGCCGGGGCGCACCGCGGACGGTGTCGAAGACCTCATAGGCCGACGACACCGCGCCGTGCGGCCACCAGTCCGACAGCAGCGGGAAGTTGAGTCCTTCGGACTCGGCGAAGGTGCGCAGCGCATAGACGGAGTCGCAGGAGATCGCGAGGACCTCGGTGTCGAAGCTGAGGAACTCGTCGAGACGGTCCCGTACGCCCGACAGCTCGCCCGTGCACACCCCGGTGAACGCGAACGGGAAGAACATGAGCACGACCGCCTTGCGACCCCGGAAGCCGCTGAGGCGCACGTCCTGGCCGAACTGGTCGCGGAGCGTGAAGTCGGGTGCCTCGTCGCCGATGCACAGTCCTTCGCTGGTCACGCTGGTTCCTCGCCGTCCTTCTGGGTGGTGGCCTCGTCCTTCGCCCGGTCCCACTCGGCGAGCTCCCGCTTGAGGATCTTGCCGGTGGCGTTGCGAGGCAGCTCGTCGAGGAACACGATCTCGCGGGGCACCTTGAACCTCGCCAGGTTGGCCCTCACGTGGTCGCGCAGCTCGTCCTCCGACACCTCGCCGGTGCGCACCACGAAGGCGCGCAGGCGCTGACCATAGTCCTCGTCGCTGACACCGATGGCAGCGACCTCCCCCACCTGCTCGTGGGTGACGAGGCAGTCCTCGACCTCCTGGGGGAACACATTCTCCCCTCCGGAGACGATCATGTCGTCGTCGCGGCCCGCGACGTGTAGGCGGCCGGCCTCGTCGTAGTAGCCCACGTCGCCCGACGACATCAGGCCGTCCACGACCTCCTTGGACCCGCCGTTGGTGTAGCCCTCGAAGAGCAGCCCGTTGCCGACGAAGATCCGTCCGGTCTCGCCGGGCGGGAGCTCGCTGCCCGCCTCGTCGAGGATCTTCACGACCGTGCCGTACGGGGGCTTGCCGGCCGAGGTCGGGTCGGCGCGCAGATCCTCCGGCGTGGCGATCGAGGCGTACGCGACCTCGGTCGAGCCGTAGATGTTGTAGAGGTTGTCGCCGAAGCGGTCCATCCACGCCCGGGCGAGCGTCGCAGGCAGGGCGGAGCCGGACGACGCGACGACCTCGACGCGGGACAGGTCGATCCCGTCGAGGACCTCGGGGTCGAGCGCGAGCATCCGCTGGATCATCACCGGGATGACGACCATCGACTGGCACCGCTCGTCCTGGGCCGTGCGCAGGGCGGCCTCCGGGTCGAAGGTGCGCCGGAGCACGACCGTGGAGCCCAGGAGCATCGCGAGCGCGAGGTGCGCGAAGCCCCACGTGTGGAACAGCGGTGCCGCGACGTGCGTACGCCACCCGGCCCGCAGCGGCATCCGCGAGAGCAGCGAGACGGCCGCGTCGATGCCCGCCTCCTTGCGCGGTGCGCCCTTGGGCGCGCCGGTGGTGCCGGAGGTCAGGATGACGATCCGGGCGTGACGCTGCGGCGGGTGGAGGTCGGACTCGTCGTGGGCGGAGACGAGCCGCTCGAGGGTCTCCTCCGAGCCGGGGTCTCCGTCGGTCCACGCCAGCACGCGGCGCTCGACCCGGGCCCCGGCGAGCAGGGCGGTGAACTCCTCGTCGTGGACGACCAGGCTCGGCGCCTCGCGCTCGAGCACGTCCACCAGCTGCGGGCCCGCGAACGCGGTGTTGAGGTAGAGGATGTCGGCGCCCAGCTTGGCGACGGCGATCGAGGCGTCGACGAAGCCGCGGTGGTTGCGACACATCACCGCCACGGAGTCGCCCTCGCGCACACCGCGCTCGGACAGCGCGCGGGCCAGGGAGTTGGAGCGGCGGTGCAGCTCGCCCCAGGTCAGCTCGCCGAGCTCGTCGACGACGCCGACCTGGTGGGGTGCGCGCGCCGCCAGCGTCGCGAAGCCGCCCGCCGGGCCCGTGCCCCAGCGCAGCACCACGCGCCCGATGTCGACGAGCGTGCGCGGGCCGTAGGGGCGGATCACTCCGGCACTGCCGAGCACGCCGAGCGTCGTGGCGACGCCCGAGGCCCGGGCCGCGAGGGAGCTCGAGAGGTCGCGGGCCGTCACGCCGGAGTCTTCGGAGCGACCAGCCGCGTGGCCTGCCAGTCCTTGCTGACCGCGGCGGTGGTCGTCTGCGACAGCCCGGCGATCGGCGCTGCCTCGGCGATGTCGGCGGCGTCCACCGTCCCGGACCGTCCGACCTTCGGGGTCAGCAACCAGATCGAGCCGCCGCCGACGAGGTCGGTCAGGGCGTCCACGAGGCCGTCGACGAGGTCGCCGTCGTCGTCGCGCCACCACAGCAGCACGGCGTCCACGACGTTGCCGTAGTCGCCGTCGACCATGTCGGCGTCGATGCAGTCCTCGACCGCGACGCGCAGCTCGTCATCGGTGTCGTTGTCCCAGCCGAGTTCCTGGACGACCATGCCGGGCTTGAGCCCGAGCCGGTCCCCCGTGCCTGTCACCGGGGCAGAGTCGCCCACCGTCGAGCTCACGCATTGCCTCCAATGTCCGGGTGCGCCTGGACAGCCGACCGGACGGTCACCTGCTCAGGCATGGTTGCGCACAGTCCACAGGAACACGGCAGGCGCCGCAACCCCGTCCCGCCCGGCGAGCCGGGACGGGCCCGGATGTACGCCCTGCGGGACTACTTGCGGGTAGATTTCGCGGGGCGGGCTCGCGTGACACGATGAGCGGGTGAGTGACGCCGAGAAGTCCGACGAGAAGTCCAGCACGAGCACGGCCATCGCGTCGGTGATCCACGAGGGACTCCCCACCCAGCTGCCCGACATCGACCCCGACGAGACCCAGGAGTGGCTCGCGTCCTTCGATGCGATGCTCGACGACCGGGGCCGTGACCGGGCTCGCTACGTGATGCTGCGCCTGCTCGAGCGAGCGCGGGAGAAGCAGGTCGGTGTGCCCGCGCTGCGCTCCACCGACTACATCAACACCATCCCGCCCGAGCGCGAGCCGTGGTTCCCCGGCGACGAGGAGGTCGAGCGCCGCATCCGGGCGTTCATCCGCTGGAACGCCGCGGTCATGGTCTCCTCGGCCAACCGCAAGGGTCTCGAGGTCGGCGGCCACATCGCCACCTACCAGTCCTCCGCCAGCCTCTACGAGGTCGGCTTCAACCACTTCTTCCGCGGCAAGGACCACGAGGGCGGCGGCGACCAGCTCTACATCCAGGGCCACGGCTCGCCGGGCATCTACTCCCGCGCGTTCCTCGAGGGCCGCCTGGGCGAGGAGCAGCTCTACCGGTTCCGCCAGGAGGTCCAGCACGGCAAGGGCGCCGGCCTCCCGTCCTACCCCCACCCGCGCCTGATGCCGGACTTCTGGGAGTTCCCCACGGTCTCGATGGGCCTCACCGCCATCAGCTCGATCTACCAGGCCCGGTTCAACCGCTACCTCGACAACCGCGGCATCAAGGACACCAAGCAGCAGCGGGTCTGGGCGTTCATGGGCGACGGCGAGATGGCCGAGCCCGAGTCACTGGGCGCGATCCGCGTGGCCGCGCGCGAGGAGCTCGACAACCTCACCTGGATCATCAACTGCAACCTGCAGCAGCTCGACGGCCCGGTCACGGGCAACGGCAAGATCATGCAGGAGCTCGAGGCCAACTTCCGCGGCGCCGGCTGGAACGTCATCAAGGTCGTGTGGGGCCGCGAGTGGGACGCGCTGCTCGCCAAGGACGTCGACGGCGTGCTGGTCAACAAGATGAACTCCACCCCCGACGGGCAGTTCCAGACCTACTCCACCGAGGACGGCGGCTACATCCGCGAGCACTTCTTCGGCACGGACCCGCGCCTGCGCAAGATGGTCGAGCACATGTCTGACACCCAGATCGAGAAGCTCCCCCGCGGTGGCCACGACTACCGCAAGGTGTACGCCGCCTTCGACGCCGCGACCAAGCACACCGGTCAGCCGACGGTGATCCTCGCCCACACCATCAAGGGCTGGACGATCGACGCCCTCGAGGGCAAGAACGCCACCCACCAGATGAAGAAGCTGACCCTCCCGGACCTCAAGAAGTTCCGCGACCGGCTCTACCTGCCGATCAGCGACCGCGACCTCGAGGAGTCCTACGAGAAGACCGGTGGCGCGCCGTTCTACCACCCGGGTGCCGACTCCCCCGAGATCGAGTACATGCTCGAGCGCCGCACGGCGCTCGGCGGCTCGGTCCCGCGCCGCGTCAACCGCGCCACCGCGCTCAAGCTGCCCGGTGACGAGCTCTACGCCGAGCTCAAGCAGGGGTCCGGCAAGAACAAGTTCGCCACGACCATGGCCGTGGTCCGGCTGCTCCGCGACTGGATGAAGGACCCGGAGATCGGCGACCGCGTGGTACCGATCGCGCCCGACGAGTACCGCACCTTCGGCATGGACTCGATGTTCCCGAGCGCCAAGGTCTACAACCCCGGCGGCCAGCAGTACGAGTCGGTCGACCGCAAGATGCTGCTGTCCTACAAGGAGTCCGCGCAGGGCCAGATGCTCCACGAGGGCATCTCCGAGGCCGGCGCGATGGCCTCGGCCACGGCGGCCGGCTCGGCGTACACCACGCACGGCGAGCACATGATCCCGTTCTACATCTTCTACTCGATGTTCGGGTTCCAGCGCACGGGCGACTCGATCTGGGCGATGGCCGACCAGCTGGCCCGCGGCTTCCTCATCGGTGCCACCGCCGGCCGCACCACGCTGACAGGTGAGGGCCTCCAGCACGCCGACGGGCACTCGCCGCTGATCGCGGCGACCAACCCGGCGGTCGTCCACTACGACCCCGCGTTCTCCTACGAGATCAGCCACATCATGCAGAACGGCCTCGAGCGCATGTACGGCTCGGGCGGCCCGGACGGCAAGGGCGAGGACGTCATCTACTACCTGACCGTCTACAACGAGCCCGTCTCGATGCCGGCCGAGCCGTCGGACGTCGACGTCGAGGGCATCCTCAAGGGCATCCACCAGGTCGCCGCCGCCGACGGTGAGGGACCCCGCGTCCAGCTGCTGGCCTCCGGGGTGGGCTTCCCGTGGGTCCAGGAGGCCGCTCGCCTCCTCGCCGAGGACTGGGGCGTGCAGTCCGACCTCTGGTCGGTCACCTCGTGGAACGAGCTCGCCCGCGACGGTGCAGCCGCTGAGCAGTGGAACCTGCTCAACCCGGGCGCGGAGAAGCGCACCGCCTACGTCAGCGACCGGCTCGCCGGCGTGCAGGGGCCGGTCGTCGCGGTGTCCGACTACATGCGGGCAGTCCCGCTGCAGATCGCGCGCTGGGTGCCCGGCGACTACCGCGTGCTCGGCGCGGACGGGTTCGGCTTCGCCGACACCCGACCGGCCGCCCGCCGCTTCTTCCACATCGACGCCGTCAGCGTCGTCGTCCAGGCCCTCCAGGCCCTCGCCGACGCCGGCGAGGTGCCCGTGGAGAAGGTCGTCGAGGCCTTCGAGCGCTACAAGATCGACGACCCGACGGCGACGCAGGACATCCAGCAGGAGGGTGGGGATGCCTGAGCAGCGCGGAGCGAGGAACGAGCTCCGGGCGTGGGCGAAGGCAGGTTGAGCGGCTGGGGCTGACCGGGTGGAATGCCGTCAGGCGCTCGACGCGCGGCGTACGGAGTGCACCGGGGCGAGCGGCGACTCCCCGGCCTCCGCGTGCACCGACGGCACGGAGGCGCCCTCGTCCAGCAGCTGGCGCCACCGCTCGCGGTCGTAGCGGCTGGGCTCGGTGGACCTCATGAAGTCGCGCACGATCTTCACGAACCGCTCCGGGTGGTCCCGGTGCGGGAAGTGTCCGGCGTTCGGCACGATCTCGATGCGGGCGGAGGGCGCGAGGGCACTCGCGTTGCTGGCATGGCTGACCGGGATCACCATGTCGTCCGCGCCCCAGATGACGCACATGGGCATGGCCTCGGTGAGGTAGGCGCGGTCGGCCATCGTGACGATCTGGCCGCGCCAGTCGACGACGGCGCGGACGACGTGCCGGATGGCCGCGCGGGTGCGCGGGTCCTTGAACGAGTCATAGATGTCGGCGACCTCGCCCAGGTCACGCACCTGGGACATCCGGCTGCGGGCGAGCAGCCGCATCGTGGCCGTGGCGGCGTGCCGCAGGCCGGGCGCGGCCAGCAGTCCCATCACCTGGTGGAAGCCGGGCGTGGTGATGGCCCGGATGGCCGGGCTGACGTCCGGCCCCAGCCCGCCCGAGCCCACCAGGACCAGGCGCTCGGTCCGCTCGGGGTACTGGTACGCGAACTGCATGGCCACGCCTCCGCCGAAGCTGTGCCCGACCACGGTCGCGGAGTCGACACCCAGCACGGTCAGCAGGTCGCGCATGCCGTTGGCATATCCGCCCACGCTGTAGTCGGCGCGCGGCTTGTCCGACGAGCCGTGGCCGAGGAGGTCCGGCGCGATCACGGTGTGGGTGCGTGCCAGGGACTCCATGACCGGCACCCAGGTGGTGTGGTCGCAGCCGAGGCCGTGCAGCAGGAGGACCACCGGCCCCGACCCCATGCGGACGTACGCGCGACGGTGTCCGTGCACGGTGACGCGCTGCAGGTGCGGGCTGGTGCGACGGGGCACGGTGACTCCAACGACGGCGGGGGCAGGTCCCGGATTCAACCAGATGCCGGCACGGTCGCCACCACGGGACCGCCGCCGATGCGAAGTCGTGACCTTCGGTGCCCGTTCGTGGGAATCCCACTACGACCCGCACCCCACTAGAGTCGCTCCATGCCTCCGTCCCGACGCCGCGCCGCCGAGGCCCTGCGCAACTCGACGGGGGCGCTGAGCACGGCCGCGACGGGGCGGATGTCCACCGACCTGCCGTGGTTCGACGACCTCAGCGCCCAGGACCGCTCGTGGGTCGGGCTCATCGTGCAGGCCGGTATCCGGGGCTTCGTCGAGTGGTACGACCACGAGGTCGAGGCCTCCGCGCACGACCCCCTCGACGTCGTGGTCTTCGGCGCCGCGCCGCGCGAGCTCACCGGCGTCATCTCCCTTCAGCAGACGGTGGAGCTGGTGCGGCTCAGCATCCGGGTCGTGGAGACCACCATCGACGCGCTGCTCGACCCGGAGGACGCCCGGGAGGTCCACGACGCGGTGCTCCTTTACGCACGCGAGGTCGCCTTCGCCACGGCCGCGGTCTACGCCCGGGCGGCGGAGTCCCGGGGCGCGTGGGACGCCCGACTCGAGGCCCTGGTCGTCGACGCCGTCGTCCGGGCCGAGGCCGACGAGACCGTCCTGTCCCGCGCCAGCGCCCTCGGCTGGGGTGCCCACGGTGACGTCGCCGTGGTGCTGGGCGCCGTGCCGCCCCACCGCGCCGAGCTCGACGTCTTCGAGTCCGTGCGCCGCTCCGCCCGCGCCGGCGGGATGGACGCCCTGTGCGCCATCCAGGGCGACCGGCTCGTCGTCGTCCTCGGCGGCGTGAGCGACCCCCTCCCGGCGGCGACGCGGCTGCTCGACCACTTCGGCGACGGACCGGTCGTGGTCGGCCCGGTCACCGCGGACCTGGCGCACGCCAGTGCCTCGGCGCGGGCGGCCCTGTCCGCCCACCGCGCCGCCAGCGGCTGGCCCGACGCCCCACGGCCGGTGTCCAGCCGCGACCTCCTCCCCGAGCGGGTGCTCGCCGGCGACGGGCACGCACGACGCCACCTCGTCGACGAGGTCTACCTGCCGCTCATGGCCGTGCGCGGCACGCTGCTGGAGACCCTCGCCGCCTGGTTCGCGAACGGCTCGTCCATCGAGGCGACCGCCCGGGCCCTGTTCGTGCACCCCAACACGGTGCGCTACCGGCTGCGCCAGGTCACCGACGTCACCGGTTGGTCGCCGACCCGGCCGCGCGAAGCGTTCACCCTCCAGCTCGCGCTGATCCTAGGGCGTCAGTCGGGTCGCACGGAACTGTAGGAACCCTACAAGATTCCGGGGGTCAGATTCGTCGGCGTCGGACCCGCGACCACCGTCGCGGAGGCGGCAGAGTGGAACCCGTGCTCGTCATCGTCGCCCCCGGACAAGGGGCCCAGACCCCCGGCTTCCTCACACCCTGGCTCGAGGACCCGGTCTTCGCTGCGCGCTTCGACTGGCTGGCCACCGTGGCCGGCATCGACCTGGCCCACTTCGGCACCGAGGCCGACGCCGAGACGATCCGTGACACCAAGGTCGCCCAGCCCCTGCTGGTCGCGACCGGTCTGGTCGCGGCACTCGACCTCTTCCCGCACCCCGCCGACGCGTTCTCCCGCATCGGCGCCGTCGCCGGGCACAGCGTCGGCGAGCTCACCGCGGCGGCCGGAGCCCGCGCGATCACCGCCGAGCAGGCGATGGTCCTGGTGCGCGAGCGCGGCAACGCGATGGCGGACGCCGCAGCCATCACCGCGACGGGGATGACCGCCGTCCTCGGTGGGGACCGCGAGGAGGTCCTCGCCGCCGTCGAGCGCCACGGTCTCACCGCGGCCAACGACAACGGCCCCGGCCAGGTGGTCGCCGCGGGCACCACGGAGCAGCTCGCCGCGTTCGCCGAGGATCCCCCGGCCAAGGCCCGCCTGGTCCCGCTGAGCGTCGCCGGCGCATTCCACACCACCCACATGGGCCCGGCCGTGGACCGGCTGTCGTCACTCGCGCGGTCGGTCTCGACCCACGACCCGCGTACGCCGGTCATCTCCAACCGCGACGGCCAGGTCGTGCACGACGGTCGCGACGTCCTGCGCCGCATCGTCGGCCAGATCGCCAACCCCGTGCGGTGGGACCTCTGCATGGAGACGATGTCCGACCTCGGAGTCACCGGCATCCTCGAGATGCCGCCGGCCGGCACCCTCACCGGCATCGCCAAGCGGGCCCTCAAGGGCGTCGAGACGTTCGCCCTCAAGACCCCCGACCAGCTCGACGCCGCCCGCGAGTTCTGCGACAAGCACGGCGAGGCCTCCATGATCGAGACCACCCCGACCTGGCGCATGGTCGTGTCGCCGGCCAAGGGCACCTTCCACCTCTCGTCCGAGGCGGTCGAGCGCGACGCGCTCGAGCCCGGCGTCGTGATCGGTGCCGTCGCCAGCCTGCGTGACCGCGTCGACGTGTCCGCCCCCCACGGCGGGTCGGTCGTCGAGTGGCTCGTCGAGGACGGCGACCTCGTCTCCCCCGGCCAGCCGTTGCTGCGCCTGCACCCGGAAGGTTCGAGCTGATGGCCACGATCACCACCACGACCGGCTCGCCGCACGCGGCCATCCTCGGCATCGGCGCCTACCGCCCCGTCCGCGTCGTCCCCAACGCCGACGTCGTCGACGCGATCGACTCCAGCGACGAGTGGATCCAGCAGCGCTCGGGCATCAAGACCCGCCGCTGGGCAGGTCCTGACGAGTCGGTGCAGATGATGTCGGTCGAGGCATCGAGGATCGCCCTCGAGCGTGCCGGGCTCGACGCCAGCCAGATCGACTGCGTGGTCGTCGCCACGGTCAGCCACCTGCTCCAGACGCCGGCCGTCGCCACCGCCATCGCACACGAGCTCGGCACGGACCAGGCAGCCGCCTTCGACATCTCGGCGGCCTGCTCCGGCTTCTGCCACGGCATCTCGCTGGCCTCGGACTTCGTCCGCGCGGGCAGCGCCCGCCACGTCCTGGTGATCGGGGTCGAGCGCCTCACCGACATCCTCGACCTCACCGACCGCGGCACCGCCTTCATCTTCGCCGACGGCGCGGGTGCGGCGGTCGTCGGTCCCAGCGACACCCCGGGGATCGGTCCCGTCGTGTGGGGCTCCGACGGCGAGCAGTTCGACCTGATCCGGCAGCGTGAGGACTGGCGCGACGTCGTCGGCAGCCCCGAGGTGCCGGGCAGCGGCGTGATGCCGCACCTGGTGATGCAGGGCAACCCGGTGTTCCGCTGGGCCTCCTTCGCGATGGCCAAGATCGGCCAGCAGGCGCTCGACAGCGCCGGCATCAGCATCGACGAGCTCGACGTCTTCGTCCCGCACCAGGCCAACATGCGGATCATCGACGCGATGGCCCGCTCCATGAAGCTCCCCAGCACGGTCCGGATCGCCCGCGATGTCGCCGACCAGGGCAACACCTCGGCCGCGTCGGTCCCGCTCGCGCTCGACCGGATGATCGCCGAGGGTGAGGCCCGGTCGGGCGACACCGCCCTGCTCATCGCGTTCGGCGCCGGGCTCTCCTACGCCGCCCAGGTCGTCACCGTCCCGTAGCCATGCACCACCTGAGCTCCAGACCAGCCCAAGCAGCACCCACCACCAGAAGGGAAGGCCCCATGGCCACCACCGAAGAAATCCGCGCCGACCTCGCCGAGATCGTCAACGAGGTCGCCGGCGTCGACGCCGACGACGTCCAGCTCGACAAGTCGTTCGTGGACGACCTCGACGTCGACTCGCTGTCCATGGTCGAGGTCGTCGTGGCCGCTGAGGAGAAGTTCGGCGTGACCATCCCCGACGACGAGGTCAAGAACCTCAAGACCGTCGGTGACGCCGTCGCCTACATCGAGCGCGCCCAGGGCTGAGCCCTCCCCCACGTCACGGGGTGGCCGGTGTCCAGCCCGGCCCCCCCGTGACCCAGGAACCTCCCGAACCCCGCGAGAAACGGAACCTCATCTCATGCCCTCGACCCGCGTAGTCGTCACCGGCCTCGGCACCACCTCCCCGCTCGGCGGAGACGTCGCGTCGACCTGGCGCGCCATGCTGGCCGGCGAGTCCGGCGTACGCCACCTCACCGACGAGTGGGTCGAGCAGCTCCCGGTGAAGATCGGTGGCCGCGCGGCCGTCGAGCCGTCCGAGGTCCTCGACCGGGTCAAGGCACGCCGCCTCGACCGGTCCAGCCAGTTCGCGATGGTCGCCGCCGACCAGGCGTGGGCCGACGCCCGGCTCGAGGGCTCCGGTCTCGAGCCCGAGCGCCTCGGTGTCGCCGTCGCGTCCGGCATCGGCGGAGTGACCACGCTGCTCGCCAACTACGACACCCTCCTCGAGAAGGGTGCACGCCGGGTCTCGCCGCTCGCGGTCCCGATGCTCATGCCCAACGCGCCCGCGGCCAACGTCAGCCTCAAGTACGGCGCCCGGGCGGCGGTCCACGCGCCCACGTCGGCCTGTGCCTCGGGCAACGAGGCCATCGCCATGGCCATCGACCTGATCCGGCTCGGCCGCGCCGACGTGGTCCTCGCCGGCGGCACCGAGGCCGCCATCCACCCGCTGCCGATGGCCGCCTTCGCCAACATGATGGCGCTGTCCAAGACCGGCAGCGAGGAGGGCGGCGACCCGACGAAGGTCTCGCGTCCGTGGGACACCGGCCGTGACGGCTTCGTCCTCGGCGAGGGCGGCGCCGTGCTGGTCCTCGAGTCCGAGGAGCACGCCCGCGCCCGTGGCGCGACGATCTACGCCGAGGTGCGGGGCGCCGGCATCAGCAACGACGCCCACGACATCGCCCAGCCCGACCCCGAGGGTCGCGGCGGCACGCGAGCCATCAAGATGGCGCTGCGCGAGGGCGACGTCGACCCGGCGACCGTGGTCCACGTCAACGCGCACGCCACCTCCACGCCCAAGGGCGACATCGCCGAGGGCCTCATGCTGCACGCCGTGCTCGGCGAGCACGTCGAGCGCTGCGTGGTCACCAGCACGAAGTCCATGACCGGCCACCTGCTCGGCGGCGCCGGCGCGCTCGAGGCGGTCGCCACCGTGATGGCCCTGCACGACCGGGTCAGCCCCCCGACGATCAACCTCGACGACAAGGACCCCGAGGTCGACCTCGACATCCCGACGTCACGACGCGACCTGCCGGAGGGCGACATCGTCGCGCTCAACAACTCCTTCGGCTTCGGAGGCGCCAACGTCGCGGTCGCCTTCGGCAGCGTCTGATGACCGCCACCGCCACCAGGCCAGCCAGGCTCCCCCGTGCGGACGACCCGCGCAACCCGGTCCACCGCCTCACCGCCCTCCTCGACGACGGCACCCTCGAGCTGATCACGCCCGACGACGACTCGGGCATGCTGGCAGCTGTCGGCCGCGTCGACGGCACCTCCGTGGTCGCCTTCTGCAGCGACGCCACCGTCATGGGCGGCGCGATGGGCGACCTGGGCTGTCGCGTCGTCGTCGACGCCTACCACAGGGCGATCACCGACGGCGTGCCGATCATCGGTCTCTGGCACTCCGGAGGCGCGCGGCTGGCCGAGGGTGTGCTCTCGCTCCACGCGGTCGGCCGGATCTTCCAGGTCATGACCCAGGCGTCGGGCGTCATCCCGCAGATCTCGGTCGTGCTCGGCCCCGCCGCCGGCGGCGCGGCCTACGGGCCGGCGCTGACCGACGTGGTCATCCTCGGCCCGGAGGGCCGCATCTTCGTCACCGGCCCCGACGTGGTCCGCTCCGTCACCGGCGAGGACGTCGACATGCTGCGCCTCGGCGGTCCCGAGCCCCACGGCCGCCGCTCCGGAGTGGTGCACATCCTCACCGACTCCGAGCGCGAGGCCCTCGACCGCGCCCGTACGGTCGCCTCCCTCCTCGGCTCCCAGGGCAGCCTGGCCGCCGACTCTGTCGAGGACCGCGACCTCGGCGCCCTCCTACCGGAGTCCAGGAAGCGCGCCTACGACGTGCACCCGCTCGTCGACGGCCTGCTCGACGAGGGCACCATGCAGGAGCTGCACGCTCGTTGGGCGCCCAACGTCGTCACCGCGCTCGGACGCTTCGGCGGCCGTACGGTCGGCGTCGTCGCCAACAACCCGCTGCGCCTCGGCGGCTGCCTCGACTCGCTGTCGGCGGAGAAGGCGTCCCGGTTCGTCCGGATGTGCGACGCGTTCGGGGTGCCGCTCGTCGTGCTCGTGGACGTCCCCGGATACCTCCCCGGCGTCGGCCAGGAGTGGGACGGAGTCGTACGCCGTGGCGCCAAGCTGCTGCACGCCTTCGGCGAGTGCGTGGTCCCGCGGGTGACGCTGGTGACCCGCAAGACCTACGGCGGCGCCTACATCGCCATGAACGCCCGCTCGCTCGGCGCCACGCGTGTCCTGGCGTGGCCGGGGGCCGAGGTGGCCGTGATGGGTGCCGTGGCTGCCATCCGCATCCTGCACCGCCGCAAGCTGGCGGAGGTCTCCCCGGAGATCCGCCCGCAGGTCGAGGCCGAGCTCGCCGCCGAGCACGAGCGCATCGCCGGCGGCGTCGACAAGGCCGTCGAGATCGGCGTCGTGGACGAGGTGGTCGAGCCCACCCGCACCCGGAGCGCCATCGCCCATGCGATGCGCCACGAGATCGACACGGCCGGCGTACGACGCGGACGGCACGGCAACATCCCGCTCTGACCCGGCCGCATCGGCCGAGGACGTAACGCACGTCACACGTGGGTCGTTGGACACCTCGAACCCTCGGAGGTGTCATGCTGTCGACCCTGCTCGCGGCCGCGGCCCTGTCCGTGACGAGCCTGCTCCCTCTGCCGCTCCCCCTGCCCACCCACCCCAGTGACGAGCCGACCGTACAGACCGACCCGGTCGTCCTGTCAGGGGCCCTGGACGCCCCGGACGGCCGCCTCAAGCGGGGCTGCAAGGACTACGCGTACGCCTACGCGGTGACCACGGAGTCGGAGGACTGGACCTTCGACATCACGATGCAGGACCGCGAAGGCCGGGGCGTCAACGCGCAGTCGCTGATCGGCCCCAACGACGCCGAGTCCGGCGTCCTGACCTACCGATTGTGCCGCTGGGCGACGACACAGGGCCGCTTCACGCTGACGGGCGTGCTCACGTCCTACGAAGGAACCACCAGCGAGACCTCCGTGGAGGTCACCGACACGTTCCGGCTGCGCAAGCGCAACGGCTAGGAGCTCACACCACTTGGTGCAGCCACCGCACGGGAGCACCCTCGCCGGCGTGGCGGAAGGTCTCCAGCTCGTCGTCCCACGGCTTGCCGAGGAGGTTGTCGATCTCGAGCAGCAGCGTCGTGTCGCCGAGGGCGGCCTTCACCACCGCGGCCTTGAGCCGGTCCTCGGGGATCAGGATGTCTCCGTGCGGCCCGGTGATCGCGTGGAAGATGCCCAGGTCGGGCGTGCACGAGAAGCGCGTGCCCTCGGACGAGCTGGTCGGCTCCTCGGTGATCTCGAAGCGCAGGTGGTTCCACCCGCGGAGCGCGGACGCCACGGCGGCAGCGGTGCCGGCCGAGCCCGTCCACGACAGCTCCGCGCGGTAGGCGCCCGGCTGGGCAGGCTGCGGCGTCCAGTCGAGCGAGACGGCAACCCCGAGGACTCCGCCCACGGCCCACTCGATGTGCGGGCAGAGAGCGGAGGGCGCAGAGTGCACGTAGAGAATGCCCCTCGTCCCCGGACCGTCCGGGCGGGAAGCAATGCGTGTGGTCACCGTGACCTCCTTGAGTTCCGACGCTCCAGATGCGCCTTCCCCAGCGGTCTGTCGTCAGTGCTCAACGAGAGTCGAGTGACACGTATGTGATTAGTGACCCCATTGTGACTCATGAGGCGCCGGAACGCCAGCGTGTCGCACCGGTCAGGACTGACGACGCTCCAGCAGGTCCGCGCGCTCGGCGGAGTCGGTGAGCTCGTCGGAGTCGATGGCGTGCGTCCGGTGGAACCAGGCGAGCGCGTCCTCCTCACGGCCCGCCGCCTCGAGCGTGTCCGCGTACGCGTAACGCAGGCGCACCACCCAGGCCGAGCGGCTCTTCGATGTCAGCGGCGCGAGCTCGAGCGTACGCAACGCGGCGTCGAGCTGTCCCATGTCACGCCTCGCCCCGGCCTCGACCAGCGTCATCTCCGCCTTGGCCTCCGAGCTGAAGTTCGCGACGGACGGGCTCTTCGCCAGCTTGATCGCCTGCTCGGGGTTGCCCAGCGCGCGGTGGCAGTCCGCCATGATCGGCAGGTAGTCCGTCGCGCCGTTCATCCGCTTGGCGGCGCGGAGCTCCGACAGCGCCTCCGCGTAGTGCCCGGCCGCGTAGGCCGTCTCCCCCGCAGCCTCGCGCACCACGGCGATCCGCGACGCACGCGCACGAGCCGCGAGGGCGTGGCGGTAGGCGAGCTCGGGGTCGTCGTCGATGAAGGCGCCGGCCGCTGCGAGGTGGCGAGCCACCCGGGCCGCGAGCTTCTCCGGCAGACCCTTCAGCTGCGCGCGGACACCGCGATCCAGCTCGGCGCCGGTGATGTCTTCGGGCAGGTCGGGACCGTCGTAGGCCGCCTGGTCCGCCGTGCGCGGCTTCTCCTCCGTACGCCCACGGAAACCGCGCTGCTCGGAGCCCGACCGCTGACCGCCGGGGCGCCCGCCGGGCTTGCCACCCGACGGCTTGCCACCGGTGGACTTGCCGCCCTGGTAGCCGCCACCGCGCGACGAACCGCCACGACCGGGAGGCTGGTCGTCCCGGGAGCCGCGCCCACGGGGCGAAGAGCCGCTGCGCCCGCCGCCGGACGAGTTGCCTCGTCCCGCGCCGGATCCACCTCGTGCCGGACGCTGTCCTCGACGGTCCTCGGCCACAGCCGCACTCTCCTTCTTCCTGCGTCGGCCCCCGTCCCCGGGGCAACCGTACTCACTCCATGCCATGAAATGGCGCAGGGGCCACCAGATCCCTGGTGGCCCCTGCCAAATGTTTGTCCGGCGGCGTCCTACTCTCCCACAACCTCTCGGTTGCAGTACCATCGGCGCTGAAAGGCTTAACTTCCGGGTTCGGTATGGGACCGGGTGTTTCCCGTTTCGCTATGGCCGCCGTAACTCTTTCAACCTGATCAAACTCTCTCACCCCTGGCACACGCCCTTCGGGCGTGTGGGGGGTTGGGTTTGTTGGTTGGGAACTGCGTAGTGGACGCGAACATGTGTTCGTTGTTTTGCGCGTGTGTGGTCTTGTACGTGGTTGGGACAAGCCCTCGGCCTATTAGTACCGGTCGGCTGGGCATTACTGCTGTACACCTCCGGCCTATCAACCCCATGTTCTGTGGGGGGCCTTACCCCATTGTTGGGTGGGAAACCTCATCTTGAAACGTGCTTCCCGCTTAGATGCATTCAGCGGTTATCACTTCCGAACGTAGCCAACCAGCCGTGCTCTTGGCAGAACAACTGGCACACCAGAGGTTCGTCCATCCCGGTCCTCTCGTACTAGGGACAGCCTTTCTCAAGTTTCCTGCGCGCGCGGCGGATAGGGACCGAACTGTCTCACGACGTTCTAAACCCAGCTCGCGTGCCGCTTTAATGGGCGAACAGCCCAACCCTTGGGACCTACTCCAGCCCCAGGATGCGACGAGCCGACATCGAGGTGCCAAACCATCCCGTCGATATGGACTCTTGGGGAAGATCAGCCTGTTATCCCCGGGGTACCTTTTATCCGTTGAGTGACCACGCTTCCACATGCCGTGGCCAGATCACTAGTTCCGACTTTCGTCCCTGCTCGACATGTCTGTCTCACAGTCAAGCTCCCTTGTGCACTTACACTCGCCACCTGATTGCCAACCAGGCTGAGGGAACCTTTGAGCGCCTCCGTTACATTTTAGGAGGCAACCGCCCCAGTTAAACTACCCATCAGGCACTGTCCCTGATCCGGATAACGGACCTAGGTTAGACATCTAGTACGACCAGAGTGGTATTTCAACGTTGACTCCACCCACACTGGCGTGTGGACTTCACAGTCTCCCACCTATCCTACACAAGCCGTACCAAACACCAATACCAAACTATAGTAAAGGTCCCGGGGTCTTTCCGTCCTGCCGCGCGTAACGAGCATCTTTACTCGTAGTGCAATTTCGCCGAGTCCATGGTTGAGACAGCGGGAAAGTCGTTACTCCATTCGTGCAGGTCGGAACTTACCCGACAAGGAATTTCGCTACCTTAGGATGGTTATAGTTACCACCGCCGTTTACTGGGGCTTAAATTCTCAGCTTCGGCACAAGTGCCTAACCGGTCCTCTTAACCTTCCAGCACCGGGCAGGAGTCAGTCCGTATACATCGTCTTACAACTTCGCACGGACCTGTGTTTTTAGTAAACAGTCGCTTTCCCCTGGTCTCTGCGGCCCTTCACGCTTCCCCAGCAAGTGGGTACACGATCCGGGCCCCCCTTCTCCCGAAGTTACGGGGGCATTTTGCCGAGTTCCTTAACCATGGTTGTCTCGATCGCCTTAGTATTCTCTACTTGATCACCTGAGTCGGTTTGGGGTACGGGCGGCTCGTTGCTCGCTAGAGGTTTTTCTCGACAGCATAGGATCACCCACTTCGCCATACATGGCTCCGCGTCACGTCTCAGGCTCCACACTGAAGTGGATGGTGCGGATTTGCCTACACCACGCCCTACACGCTTGCCCACAGACAACCATCGCTGTGGTTGGGCTACCTTCCTGCGTCACCCCATCGCTTGACTACTACCAGCTCGGGTCCCACGCTCCACCCACCAGCCTCGCCCCGAAGGGTCCGGTCCGATGAGCTTCGGGTGGTTAGCATCACCAGGTTCGTCATGGGCGCAACTTCGCCGGTACGGGAATATCAACCCGTTGTCCATCGACTACGCCTGTCGGCCTCGCCTTAGGTCCCGACTTACCCAGGGCAGATTAGCTTGACCCTGGAACCCTTGATCATTCGGCGCACGGGTTTCTCACCCGTGATTCGCTACTCATGCCTGCATTCTCACTCGTGTGGCCTCCACGCCTGGATCACTCCGACGCTTCACTGCCCACACGACGCTCCCCTACCCATCCAGCGCACTGAACACCGATCGAGTCGATGCTGATGTATTCGCTGAATGCCATAGCTTCGGCGGATGACTTGAGCCCCGCTACATTGTCGGCGCGGAATCACTTGACCAGTGAGCTATTACGCACTCTTTCAAGGGTGGCTGCTTCCAAGCCAACCTCCTGGTTGTCAATGCGACTCCACATCCTTTTCCACTTAGTCACCGCTTAGGGGCCTTAGCTGATGGTCTGGGCTGTTTCCCTCTCGACTACGGAGCTTATCCCCCGCAGTCTCACTGCTGCGCTCTCACTTACCGGCATTCGGAGTTTGGCTAACGTCAGTAACCTTGTAGGGCCCATCGGCTATCCAGTGCTCTACCTCCGGCAAGAAACACGCAACGCTGCACCTAAATGCATTTCGGGGAGAACCAGCTATCACGAAGTTTGATTGGCCTTTCACCCCTATCCACAGGTCATCCCCTCAGTTTTCAACCTAAGTGGGTTCGGTCCTCCACGTCGTCTTACCGACGCTTCAACCTGCCCATGGATAGATCACTTCGCTTCGGGTCTTGAGCGCGCTACTGAATCGCCCTGTTCGGACTCGCTTTCGCTACGGCTTCCCCACACGGGTTAACCTCGCAACACACCGCAAACTCGCAGGCTCATTCTTCAAAAGGCACGCCGTCACCCCCCACAAGTGGGAAGCTCCGACGGATTGTAGGCACACGGTTTCAGGTACTATTTCACTCCCCGCCAGGGGTACTTTTCACCTTTCCCTCACGGTACTTGTCCGCTATCGGTCATCAAGGAGTATTTAGGCTTAACGGGTGGTCCCGCCAGATTCACACGGAATTTCAGGGGTTCCGTGTTACTTGGGAACACGCTCGGAAGCCTGCGCTTTACGTCTACGGGCCTATCACCCTCTACGGTACGGCTTTCCAACCGACTTCGACTTCCACACAGGTTTCTTACTTCCTCGGTGCACGGCAGCACACCATGAGCGGTCCCACGACCCCATGACTGCAACCCCTGCCGGGTATCACACAGCCATGGTTTAGCCTCATCCGATTTCGCTCGCCACTACTCTCGGAATCACTGTTGTTTTCTCTTCCTGTCGGTACTGAGATGTTTCACTTCCCGACGTTCCCTCCACACACCCTATGTGTTCAGGTGCAGGTAACACGACATGACTCGTGCTGGGTTTCCCCATTCGGACACCCCCGGATCACAGCTTGGTTGCCAACTCCCCAGGGCTTATCGCAGGCTCCAACGTCCTTCATCGGCTCTTGATGCCAAGGCATCCACCATGTGCCCTTCATAGCTTGTCTCAACAACGTCAAGACAACACACACAAAGAGACAACACCAGCCCACCCCCCAATCAAAGAGGCAGGCCAGCCTTCGACGCGACCCGTCAGGAAAAACAGGCCACGCCAGAACTCAAAAACTTGAGCTCATTGAACTACTTGCAACCAACCACAACCCAACCGGTACAACCCGAAAGGGCCCGAAAGGGCGGGCGGCTACAAAGATGCTCGCGTCCACTATGCAGATCTCAAACAACAACCCCACCAACACCCCCGACCACCCACACAGGGCACCCACGAGCAAAGGGAGGACCAGAACAACCAACCATCCGGCTGATCCTTCAGGACCCAACAGTGTGCCTGACCCCATCCCCCACCAACGCAGGGCCATGAGCAACCAGCCAAGACCCCCGAAGGGACCCCGACCAGCCATCGACGATTCCACTAGTGAACACCACCATGCGTGCCAGAACATCCGCCTGGCATCGGGGCGCGTGCTCCTTAGAAAGGAGGTGATCCAGCCGCACCTTCCGGTACGGCTACCTTGTTACGACTTCGTCCCAATCGCCAGCCCCACCTTCGACGGCTCCCTCCACAAGGGTTGGGCCACCGGCTTCGGGTGTTGCCGACTTTCGTGACGTGACGGGCGGTGTGTACAAGGCCCGGGAACGTATTCACCGCAGCGTTGCTGATCTGCGATTACTAGCGACTCCGACTTCATGGGGTCGAGTTGCAGACCCCAATCCGAACTGAGACCGGCTTTTTGGGATTCGCTCCCCCTTACGGGATCGCAGCCCTTTGTACCGGCCATTGTAGCATGCGTGAAGCCCTGGACATAAGGGGCATGATGACTTGACGTCATCCCCACCTTCCTCCGAGTTGACCCCGGCAGTCTCCTATGAGTCCCCACCATTACGTGCTGGCAACATAGAACGAGGGTTGCGCTCGTTGCGGGACTTAACCCAACATCTCACGACACGAGCTGACGACAGCCATGCACCACCTGTACACCCCCAAAAGAAGCCCCATCTCTGGAGCGGCAGGGTGTATGTCAAACCCAGGTAAGGTTCTTCGCGTTGCATCGAATTAATCCGCATGCTCCGCCGCTTGTGCGGGCCCCCGTCAATTCCTTTGAGTTTTAGCCTTGCGGCCGTACTCCCCAGGCGGGGCGCTTAATGCGTTAGCTGCGGCACGGAATCCGTGGAATGGACCCCACACCTAGCGCCCAACGTTTACGGTGTGGACTACCAGGGTATCTAATCCTGTTCGCTCCCCACACTTTCGCTCCTCAGCGTCAGGTCATTCCCAGAGAACCGCCTTCGCCACCGGTGTTCCTCCTGATATCTGCGCATTTCACCGCTACACCAGGAATTCCGTTCTCCCCTGAATACCTCTAGTCTGCCCGTATCGAAAGCAAGCGCCGTGTTAAGCACGGCGTTTTCACTCCCGACGCGACAAACCGCCTACGAGCCCTTTACGCCCAATAATTCCGGACAACGCTCGCACCCTACGTATTACCGCGGCTGCTGGCACGTAGTTGGCCGGTGCTTCTTCTCCCACTACCGTCACTTGCGCTTCGTCATGGGTGAAAGAGGTTTACAACCCGAAGGCCGTCATCCCTCACGCGGCGTTGCTGGATCAGGCTTCCGCCCATTGTCCAATATTCCCCACTGCTGCCTCCCGTAGGAGTCTGGGCCGTGTCTCAGTCCCAGTGTGACCGGTCACCCTCTCAGGCCGGCTACCCGTCGAAGCCATGGTGAGCCATTACCTCACCATCAAGCTGATAGGCCGCGAGCACATCCCTGGCCGAAAAACTTTCCACCACCATCCCATGCGAGAAGTGGTCGTATCCGGTATTAATCACCGTTTCCGGTGGCTATCCCAAAGCCAAGGGCAGATTACTCACGTGTTACTCACCCGTTCGCCGCTCGAGTACCACCGAAGTGGCCTTTCCGCTCGACTTGCATGTGTTAAGCACGCCGCCAGCGTTCGTCCTGAGCCAGGATCAAACTCTCCATCGAAAAACACCACCACCCAACCCACAGGCCAGGCAGCGACTATCAATAAGAGCCACATCCCCCGACTGAACAAAACTAGCGAAAGACACCCCAAACCCAAAAGAGCCCAGGGCATCAGCCAGAATCATTGTCAAAGAAACCGCGACACCAACCAAAGCCAGTGCCAACGGGGCATAACAAACTAATTCGTCGACTAATCAAACACACTGTTGAGTTCTCAAGAATCAGACGCACCCACATCGCGATCCGGTGAGGATCTCGGTTGCGTGAGGCAACT
Organism: Nocardioides eburneiflavus; assembly: GCF_004785795.1. Taxonomy (NCBI): domain Bacteria; kingdom Bacillati; phylum Actinomycetota; class Actinomycetes; order Propionibacteriales; family Nocardioidaceae; genus Nocardioides; species Nocardioides eburneiflavus. Next base: position 3,336,056 of record NZ_SRRO01000001.1, on the reverse strand, counting down.
GGTCAAACCTAGCGAGCGAATCCGAGGCGTTGCAAATCCTCGGCCGTTCCGCTCTGTCCCGGTGGTGTCACCGTGACCGATGACCGCTTCGGGTTGTCCTGCCCGGGGCCGGGAGCCCGGCCTGACCGGCCTTGCTCCCCGCCGCTCCCTGGCGACAGACAGAACATTATGCGTCTGGCCTAGATCGCGCAAATCGAAACGATGTGACCGCGGGCACATCGACGTTTCCGCAGGTCAGAGGCCTGTTGGGGCTGGTGGGGCGACTGGGTCAGCCGACTTCGACGCCGGCAAAGTTCTTCTTCCCGCGTCGCAGCACCAGCCAGGAGCCGGCCACGAGGTCGGCTGCGGTCGGCTGCAGCTCGACGTCCTCGACGCGCACGTTGTTGAGGTACGCGCCCCCCTCGGCCACGGTCCGGCGCGCCTCGCCCTTGCTCTTGGCGAGGCCCGCGGACACCAGCAGGTCCAGGATCCCGGGCAGCTCGCCGGGCGGGAGGGTCGTACCGCCTGCCTCTCGCAGCGCCGAGGCGAGGGTCTCCGGCTTGATGGCACCGAGGTCTCCCCCGCCGAACAGTGCCGCGGCGGCCGCCTTCGCGTGCTCCACCTCCTCGGCACCGTGCACGAGCGCGGTGACCTCGTCGGCGAGGCGCTTCTGCCCGGCGCGCACGAAGGGCTTCTCCGCTGTCTGCTTCTCGAGGTCCTCGACCTCCTCGCGGTCGAGGAAGGTGAAGATCCGCAGGAGCTCGCCGACCTTCTCGTCCTCGACGTTGAGCCAGAACTGGTGGAAGGCGTAGGGCGAGAGCATCTCCGGGTCCAGCCAGAGCGCGCCGCCCTCCGTCTTCCCGTACTTGGTGCCGTCGGTCTTGGTGATCAGGGGCGTGGCGAAGCCATGGGCGTTCTCCCCCGTCACTCGGCGGACGAGCTCCGCACCACCGGTGATGTTGCCCCACTGGTCGGAGCCGCCGAACTGGAGCTGCACGCCGTGCTCGCGGAACAGGTTGAGGTAGTCCATGGACTGGAGCAGGACGTAGGAGAACTCGGTGTAGCTGATGCCCGACTCCAGGCGACGCTTGACCGTGTCGCGGGCGAGCATCCGGTTGACCGGGAAGTGCTTGCCGATGTCGCGGAGGAAGTCGATGGTCGACAGCGACGCGGTCCAGTCGTAGTTGTTGACCGTGGTCGCCGCGTTGGACCCGTCGAAGGACACGAACCGCGACACCTGCTGGCGCACGCGCTCGGTCCACTCCTTGACCGTGTCGAGGGAGTTGAGGGTCCGCTCGCCCGAGTCGCGCGGGTCGCCGATCATCCCCGTGGCGCCGCCGACCAGGATGTAGGGCGTGTGTCCGGCGTCCTGCAGGCGGCGCGCGGTGACCAGCTGGACCAGGTTGCCCATGTGCAGGCTGGGCGCCGTCGGGTCGAAGCCCACGTAGAACTTGACGCTCCCCTCGCCCAGCGCCGCGCGGAGCGCGTCGCGGTCGGTGGAGTGGGCGACGAGGCCGCGCCACTCCAGCTCGTCGAGGACATTCGCGGTCGTCACGTGGATTCCTTCGGGTGGTCTCGGGTTGGTGGACGGGCACTAGCCTAGGGCGAGGAGTCAGGAGGCACGCCACGTGATCGCAGGCAGGTACACGCTCGAGCGGGAGATCGGTCGGGGCGGCTCCGGCACGGTGCACCTGGCGCTCGACGAGGTGCTCGGCCGGCAGGTCGCGATCAAGCGCATCGGGCTGATCCCGGGCTCGGACAACGCCGAGCTCGAGCGTGCCGAGCGCGAGGCGCGGCTCGCCGCGGCGCTCAACCACCCGAACGTCGTCTCGGTCTTCGACCTGGTCGACGCCGACGACGTCCGCTGGCTGGTGATGGAGTTCGTCGACGGCGAGACGCTCAGCGAGCGGGTGCGCTCGTCCGGACCGCTGGAGACGACCGAGGCAGCGAGGCTGCTGGGACAGACGGCGGACGCGCTCGTCGAGGCGCACGGCCTCGGGATCGTCCACCGCGACGTCAAGCCCAGCAACATCCTGATCGCCGGCGGCGACGCCAAGCTCAACGACTTCGGCATCGCCCGCGCCACCGACGACCCCTCCCTCACCCAGACCGGGCTGGTCACCGGATCGCCGGCCTACCTCGCCCCCGAGGTGGCGTCCGGATCGTCGGCCACCCCGGCGAGCGACGTCTGGTCGCTGGGCGCCACGCTCTACCACGCGGTCACCGGCAGGCCGCCGTACGAGGTGGGCGACAACCTGATCGGCGCCCTCTACAAGATCGTGCACGAGGACCCGCCGCGCCTGCCCGGGGACCACCCGATGGCCGGCCTGCTGACGGTCATGATGAACCGCGACATCGAGGCGCGCTGGTCGATGCCGCGCGTACGGGACGAGCTGGGCCGCATCGCGCGAGGACAGCTCTCGACCATCCGTGCTGCCGCTCCGGCGACCGCCACCAGCGCGCCCCGCCAGGACACCGGCGTGCTGCCCACGGTCCAGCAGCCCGCGCCCGTCCACCCGCCCCCGCGCCCCGGGCACCCCGGCGCCCGACGGTGGGGCCTCATCGCCGCGGCGGGGGTGCTCGCGGTCGCAGCCGTGGTGGCGGCGTACGTCCTCGCAGGTCGTGACACACCGGAGGCGGTGACCGAGGACGGGCCCAGCACGCCCCGCACCTCGCAGGCAACCGGCAGCAGCACTCCCCCGTTGTCCGCGGAGGACACCCGCGAGCAGATGGACGCGTTCATCACCTCCTACCTCGAGACGGTGACGTCGGATCCGGAGGCTGCCTTCCAGCAGCTGACGCCGGAGTTCCGCGAGGCCAGCGGTGGCTTCGAGGGATACATGGGGTGGTGGGGACGGGTGCGTTCCGCGACGCTCGAGGAGATCGAGAGCAACCCGTCGGACCTGACGGTGGGCTACACCGTCGACTACGTGATGAAGTCCGGCGAGCGCGACACCCAGCGTGTGCGGCTCCAGCTCGAGCGATTCGACGACCAGCTGCTGATCGCTGGCGAGGGCAGCTAGTCCCGAGCTCCTTCGCTGCCACCGGCGCCGCCGAGGTCGTGCCGCTGTGCCCACAACGCCGCCTGAGTGCGGTCGGCGACCCCGATGCGCTGGTAGGCCGACGTCAGGTGGGCCTTCACCGTCCGCTCGGTGATGCCGAGCCGGGCCGCGATCTGCTTGTTGAGCAGGCCCTCGACGACGAGGCGGAGGACCTCGGCCTCACGAGGTGAGAGCCCTGCACCATCCGCGGCGGACGGAACCGTCCCGCCCCGGCCGTGGGCGGTGCGCGACACCAAGCGCCTCGCCGCGCGCGGGTCGAGGGGCGACTCGCCGCGGGCGACCGCGCGGATGCCGTCGAGGAGGGACTCCGGCTCGGCGTCCTTGAGCAGGTAGCCCACCGCTCCGGCCCCGATCGCCGCGTCGATCCGCGCGTGGTCGGAGAAGGACGTCAGGACCAGCACCCCGGTGCCCGACGCCTCCCCGACGATCGCTCGAGTGGCCTCCACGCCGTCCATCACCGGCATCTGCAGGTCCATGACGGCGACGTCGGGCCGCATCTCCCGCACGAGCGCGACGGCCTCCCTTCCGTCGCGGGCGACACCGACGACCTCGAGGTCGTCGGTGGACTCGATCAGGCCGGTCAGGCCACGGCGTACGACGGCGTGGTCGTCGGCCACCACGACGCGGATCATCCGACCGGGACCTCCATCCGGACCACGGTGCCGTCCCCGGGGGCCGACTCCACCTCGAGCGTGCCGTCGTGCTCGCGCACGAGGCTCTGGGCCGTGCGCAGCCCGAAGTGGTCCTCGGCGACGACGGCGTCCCGGGCGTACCCCACGCCGTCGTCGACGACCTCGAGCACGATCCGGTCGCCCTCGCGGCGCACCGTGAGGGACATCCGGTCGGCACGGGAGTGCCGTGCCACGTTGCGCACGGCCTCCTGCGCCACCCGCCAGAGCAGTTCGACGGCGCGTGGCGGCGCGTCCTCGGTGCCGGTCACGTCGACGTCGACCTCCACCCCGCTCGCGACCAGCGGCGCGACCAGGTCGTCGACCGCCGCCGCGAGGCCGCCGGTGTGCAGGTCGGGAGGGTAGATCTCGACCAGCAGCGACCGAAGCGACCTCATGCTGACCCGCAGCGACCGGCCGACGGCCTCGAGCTCGTCACGGGCGGCACCATCGGTCCTCGAGGCCACGGTGGACAGCGCCATGGACGACCCTGCCAGGTCCTGGACGACACCGTCGTGCAGGTCGCGCGCGATGCGCAGGCGTTCGGCGTCCGAGGCCTGCACGGCTGCCTCGAGCAGCCGCTCGCGCTCCCGGGCCGCCCGCGACAGGCGGCGCGAGAGGAGGAGGACCAGCGGCGTTCCGAGCGCGACGAGAGCGAGGAGAGCACCGAGGGTGATCGGGAGGAAACGGTCGAGGATCTGCGCGCGGCTCTCCCGGATGTCGTCGACGCCGAGGTAGGCCTCGAAGAGCAGGGGCTGTCCCTCGGGGGACTCGATGCGGGTGTAGACCTCGAGCAGGTCGCCGCCGAGCGCACGCTCGAACCTGTTCTCCGGACGGCCGAGGTCGGAGAGCTCGGCCTCGGTTCCGCCGTTGGTGAGCACCTCGACCTCGTCGTCGCCCAACGGGTAGACCGCACCGATCAGCTCGGTGCGGTCGCTGTAGAGCACCGTGCCGTCGGCGTCCCACAGCTTGACCCGCAGGACGTCGCCGACGAGCAGCCGGTCGAGGGCCGTGCGGTCCAGGCGGTCGATGGCTGCCGCGTCGCCGTCGACCAGGCCCCGGGGGATCTCCGGTTGCGCGACCGACCGGGCGAGCACCCACGTCAGCGACCGGGCATCGGCGATCGCCTCCTCGTCGGCGGCCGAGCGGCTGAGCGCGCTCGTGGCGACGACCACGACGACGAGCGTGACGAATCCCGCGGCGAGGAACTGCGCCACGGGATTCGTCAGCCAGCGCATGGGCGTACCTCCGGTGAGGTCAGTAGTTGACCACACCCCGGCACACCTGGCCGTCGCGCGCGGCGCGGAAGACGATCGCGTCGGTCCCGGCGAGGTCGACGACCTTGCGCTCCACCTCGAATGAGCCGCTGCGACCGGTCGTGGTCCCGACGCCGCGCTCGCTGACGGAGCCGTTGTGGCGCAGCGTCCAGCGCCAACGCTGGCCCGAGACGTTGCTGTCGATCTCGCCCTCGACCTCGAGCCGGCCGTCGTCGGTCTTGACCTTGAGCTTCCAGTCGGCGCTGCCGCTGCAGCTGCCGGTGCGGATCACGCGGTCGTCGTCCCCGCCGGCCGAGGCCGCGGGAGCCGCGAGCGCGACGACGAGGGCTGCGGTGAGGGCGAGTGCTCCGGGGATGGTGTTCGTGCTGGGCATGGGGTCCTCCTCTGTGGGTGGGACCAGCCTCGTCCTCGGCAGGCTCGCCGACGAGATGTCCGATGGTGCTAGTACCCGCAGGCGGGGTCCAGCGGCGGTGCGGACGACTGGTCCCATCGGGTGAGGACGTGTGACGTGTGATGACTAGCCTTGAAGGTCAGCCACGGAAGGGGCCCACGTGATTGCAGGCAGGTACCGCCTGGAGAGGGAGATCGGCCGCGGCGGTGCAGGCGTGGTGCACCTCGCGCACGACGAGCTGCTCGACCGCCGCGTCGCGGTCAAGCGCATCGGCCTGCTGCCGGGGACCACCGACGACGACGTCCTCCGCGCGGAGCGAGAGGCGCGGCTCGCAGCCGGGATCAGCCACTCGCACGTCGTGTCGATCTTCGACCTCGTCAAGGACGACGACTGCTACTGGCTCGTGATGGAGCACGTCGACGGCCGGACGCTCGCGGAGCTGGTTGCCGCCGAAGGTCCCCTGCCGGCGCAGCGCGCGGCGGCGATCCTCGCCCAGGCGGCCGACGCACTCGTCCAGGCCGGGCGGGCGGGCATCGTCCACCGCGACGTGAAGCCCAGCAACATCATCATCACCGCGGACGACCACGCGAAGCTCGGTGACTTCGGCATCGCCCGGACCTCCGGCGACACCGCCCTCACGCAGACGGGCATGGTGACGGGCTCTCCCGCCTACCTCGCACCGGAGGTCGCGTCGGGCGAGCCCGCAACGGAGGCCAGCGACGTCTGGTCCCTCGGCGCCACCCTCTTCCACGCGGCCGCCGGCCGGGCGCCCTACGACGTCGGGCAGAACGTGCTCGGCGGTCTCTACCGGATCGTCAACGGCGACCCGCCGCGGCTGCCCGCCGACGACCCCGTGTCCGGGCTGCTCGCGGTCATGATGGTCAAGGACCCCGCGCGGCGCTGGCCCGTCGCTCGGGTGCGCGACGACCTCCGGCGCATCGCCCGGGGCGAGCCGAGCACCGCGCCCGCGACGTACGACTCCTCCAACCACGACGCCGCCCCGACGGCCGTGCTGGCGGCGGACACAGGGGCGGCCTCGACGGCAGACGAACCCGGACCGGCCACGCGCACGACCGCGGCCCCCGTGGTCCCCCGTGGGGCGCCGGCGGAGGAGGCACCGTCTCCTCCGCTCGCCCCCAGCGGCTCCCGTCGGCTGCCGGTGGGCGCCGTCGCGGCGGTGCTGGCACTCGTGCTCCTGCTGGGACTGGGGGCGTGGCTGCTGCGGCCCGACGACGAGTCCCCGGGCCCGTCGGGCGGCACGGCGGAGCCGACGAGGTCGGACTCGCAGGAGCCCAGCGAGGAGCCCAGCGAGGAGCCCACCGAGGAGCCCAGCGAGGAGCCGGCCACCGATCCCGACCCGTCCGACGGGCCGGGCGCGACCCCTGCTGCGATGCGCACCTTCGTCGATGACTACTTCGCCCAGGTCACCTCGGACCCCGAGACCACCTTCTCGATGCTCACCCCGGAGTTCCAGGCGGCGAGCGGCGGCTTCGAGGGCTACCAAGGGTTCTGGAGCACGATCGAGTCGGCCACGCCACGCGACATCCGCGCCGACCCGCGGTCCCTGACGGCGACGTACACGATCGAGTTCGTCACCACGTCGGGCCGGACCACGACGGAGCAGGGGCGGCTGCAGCTCGCCCGGCAGGGGGACGGCTTCCTCATCGCCGGCGAGGGATGACCCCGCCCCCGTGCTGCTCGTAGGGCTGATCGTAGGGCGGGTGGGGCTCGAACCCACGACCCAAGGATTATGAGTCCTCTGCTCTGACCGACTGAGCTACCGCCCCTCGAGGCCAGACCCTAGGCGATGGCCACGTCCATCTCGTACATGTGCTCCACCACCCGGAAGCCCAGGGCCGTGTTGGTGCGGTGCATGGCGGTGTTGTCGGGCGCGGTCCACGTGTGCACGTGCCTCACCTCGGCGGGCAGGTCGGCGTAGTTGGCCGCCTTGAGGGCAGCCCCGAGGCGGTGGCCGCGGTGCTCGGGCATCACCAGCGTGTCGTCCTGCCAGCCGTAGTCGGTGCCGTGCGGCACGAACAGCAGCGAGTAGCCGCCGAAGACGCCGTCCGAGCGCCGCCGGGCAGCGGCCACCCGCACGTCGTACGCCCGGGTCAGCCGCTCCTCCGACGCCGAGAGACGGGCGTCGTCGAGGACCTCGGGCTCGAGGTCGAGGTCGCCGGTCGGGGCGTCGGCGTTCATCTGGTTGCGCATCGCGAGGTAGGAGGCGCGGTGCTCCTCGGGGCAGCGGCCGCGCCACAGGACGACCTCGTACGCCGGATGGACCGGTGAACCGGGCACCGGCAGGCGGGCGAGGAGGTGGTCCTCGCGGTGCCGCTCGACGGCGCCCGTCGCACGGGCGAACTCGTGTGCCGCCCCCGCGACGTCGACGTCGACGCTCACCTCTCCCCCGATGCGGGTCCGGCCCGCTGCCCGGGCACGCTCGACGAGGGCCTCCCACAGGCGGCGCCCGACGCCCTGGCGCCGGTGGCCGGGCAGCACGTGGACCTCGGCCCACGCGACGTCGGTGTTCTCGGTCAGGGGCAGCTCGAGCTCGGCCACCCCGACCACCTCCCCGCCGACGACGGCCCGCAGCCACGATCGTGCGTGGTGGCTGCTCGGGGACGTCGCCGTGACCTCGAAGGCCGCGAGAGTGGTCGTGAGGGCGTGGGGGCGGTCGGCGCGTACGGCCTGCTCCATCACCTCGTGCCAGGTGGTCCGTCCGGCTGAGTCTGTCGGGTCGAGCTCCTCGATCACCACCGATGCATGGGATCGCACCGCAGCCGCGCGCGCAAATGGAAATCGCTGTTCGACTTCTCGTCCGGGGTGTCGCGTGGGACAGTGTGGCGTCTCGGAACGGCTCGGGTTTGGGAGGACCTCGGTGGCCAAGGATCGACCAACCCTGCTGTCACCCTCGCAGCGGCACCTCGTCACGCGCTTCGGCTACGGCGTGGACGCGACGCTCGCGCGGGACGTACGCCGCGCCGGTGGCGCCTCGGCGTGGTTCGAGAGACAGCTCACCCGCCCCGGCTCGTTCCCGGACGCGCCTGCCGAGGCCGTGCGCCGGTGGTGGCCCGACCTCGACCGGAAGCCGGCCGACCTCTGGCAGCGGCAGGTGCAGGAGGTCCGCGGCGGCTGGCAGGTGATGGAGGACTACGGGCGCTGGCTGCTGGTGCGGCGCATCCGGACCCGCCGACCGGTGCTGGAGAAGATGACCGAGTTCTGGGAGGGCATGCTGCACGTGCCGGTGAGCGGCGACGCGCAGTTCACCTGGCGCGTGGACTACGGCGACACCATCCGACGCCACGCCCTGGGTCGCTTCGACCAGCTGCTCCTCGAGACGACCACCCACCCCGCGATGCTGATCTTCCTCTCCGCGGCCACCTCGACGAAGCGTGCACCCAACGAGAACCTCGGCCGCGAGCTCCTCGAGCTGCACACCCTCGGCGCAGGCCAGTACGACGAGGACGACGTGAAGGCGTCGGCGCGGATCCTCACCGGCTGGCACGTGGACCTGTGGAAGAGCTGGGACCGGTCCTACGTCAAGGAGGACCACTGGACGGGGAAGGTCGAGGTCCGCGGCTTCTCGCACACCAACCGCAAGGCCGACGGCCGAGCGGTCACCAAGGAGTACCTGCGCTACCTCGCCCACCACCCCGACACCGCGCACCGCGTGTGCGAGCGGTTGGCGACGAAGTTCGTGCGCGACGACCCGCCGCGCTCGCTGGTGAAGCGGCTCGCGAAGGTCTACCTGCGCAACGACACCGCGATCGTCCCGGTGCTGCGGGCGCTGGTCGCCAGCAAGGAGTTCCGGGCATCGGCGGGCGACAAGCTGCGCGACCCGAGCGAGGACGTCGTCGCGACCTACCGGGCGCTCGGCGTGGAGGTCGGTCGCCCCACCCGCAACGACTCGGGCGCCAACGCGATGATCTGGCAGGCCTCGGGTCTCGGGCTGTCCCCGCACGCGTGGCCGCGACCCGACGGCACACCGGTGACCGACGACGTCTGGGCGTCCCCGGCCCGCGCGCTCGGCTCGATGAGCATGCACTGGTCGATGGCGGGCGGTTGGTGGCCGTCGCACGGCCTGCGCTACCGCGAGCCGAAGGCGTGGGTGCCGGCGAAGAAGCCGATCCGGTTCAAGGACCTCGTCGACGACGTGAGTCGCGACCTGCTCCACCGCCCCGCGTCCAGGCGGCTCCTGGAGACCGCGTGCCTGGCCACCGGCTGCAAGGCCAGGGAGAAGATCGACCGCGAGCACGGTCTCTACCAGTGGGGCTTCCCACGCCTCCTGGCTGCCGTCCTCGACTCCCCCGACCACCTGGCGTGCTGACATGACGACTCACGAGACCACCTCCCCCGGCCGGACCTCCCGCTCCTGCGGTTGCCCCGACTTCGACGAGGCACGCCTGGCGCTGAGCCGGCGCCGGCTCGTCGGGACTGCCCTGGCCGGAGGCGCCGTCGCCCTCGGCCCCTCCCTGGCGGGCACGGGTCCACAGGCGTACGCCGTCACCGGCCGCACCGCGACGGCGCTCGCGGCGCCCGGCGGCTCCGTGCTGGTGCTGCTGTCCCTGCGCGGTGCCGCCGACGGCCTGTCCCTGGTCGTCCCCCACGCGGACCCCGTCTACTACGCGGCCCGGCCCCGCCTCGCCATCCCGGCGGCGTCGCTGCTCGCCGCGGACGCGATGTTCGGCCTGCACCCGGCCCTCGCCCCGCTCGTGCCGATGTGGAACTCCGGCACCCTCGCGGCGGTCCACGCCACCGGGATGGCCACCCCCAACCGCTCGCACTTCGCCGCGATGGAGGCGATCGAGGACGCCGCGCCCGGCTCGTCCGAGCGCAACGGCTGGCTCAACCGGCTGCTCGGCGAGCTGCCCGGCACCTCCCCGCTGCAGGGCACCGCGATGGGCAACCAGGTCCCGACCTCGCTCTTCGGCGCCCACCCCGCCTTCGTCGTGAACCGTGTCGACAACGCCAAGGTGTCCGGCACGGAGGAGGACGGGCGACGGCTCGCCTCCCTCAGGCACGCCTGGACCGGCAGCAGCCCCATGAGCCGTGCGGTGCGCGACGCGATCTCCGGCGCGGAGACCTTCGGGCTCGCCCGGGACACCTCAGCGGGCACGCCCACTCCGGCGTACCCCGGCACCGGGCTGGGCAAGGCGCTCTCCGACGTCTCGCGCATCGTCCGCTCCGGCGTGGGGGCCGAGGTGATCACCGTCGACCAGGGCGACTGGGACATGCACACCGACGCGGGCACGCTCGAGTGGGGGGACATGAAGCGCAATGCCGGCGACCTCGCCTCGTCGATCGCCGCCTTCTTCGCCGACCTCGGACCCGCCGCCGACCGGGTCACGCTGGTGACGCTCAGCGAGTTCGGCCGCCGCGTCAAGGAGAACGACGACTACGGCACCGACCACGGCTTCGGCAACGTCATGTTCGTCGCCGGTGCCGGGGTGAGGGGCGGGCGCTACTACGGCTCGTGGCCCGGTCTGCACGACACGCTGGACGGCGACCTGCTGGTGACCACCGACTACCGCAGCGTGCTGGCTGAGGTCGTCACGAGACGGTTCGGCGTCTCCGTCGCGCAGGTGTTCCCCGGCTTCGCGCCCCAGGCCGTCGGCGTGATGGCCTGACGAGCAGACACACCGCGCGCTGCGGTGCCATGCTCGGGACATGAACGACGAGCGCCCCGGTCCCCCGTCCTTCGAGCCGCTCCCGGAGGACTGGGAGACCGCACTCTTCGTGGTCGCCCACCCCGACGACGTCGAGTACGGCGCCGCCGCCGCGGTGGCCAGGTGGACCGCGCAGGGCAAGCGCGTCGTCTACTGCATGGTGACCAGCGGCGAGGCCGGGATCGACGGGGTCCACCCCGCCGAGTGCGGTCCGCTGCGTGAGGCCGAGGAGGTCGCCTCCGCGGCCGCCGTCGGTGTCGACGAGGTGGTGTTCCTGCGCCTGCCCGACGGCATCCTGGAGTACGGCGTGGAGCTGAGGCGATCGATCGCGCAGGTCGTGCGCGAGCAGCGCCCCGACATCGCGATGACGATCAACTTCCGCGAGACATTCGGAGGGACGAACCTCAACCAGGCCGACCACATCGCCGTCGGCAAGGCGCTGCTCGACGCCGTGCGCGACGCGGGCAACCGGTGGGTCTTCCCCGAGCAGCTGGTCGACGGCCTCGAGCCGTGGGGCGGCGTACGCGCCGTGTGGGCGGGCGGGTCACCGCAGGCGACCCACGCCGTCGACGTGACCGACACGTTCGCCGCGGGCGTCGACTCGCTCAAGGAGCACCGGGCCTACATCGAGGGCCTCGGCTGGGAGGGCTGGGACCCCGAGGAGTTCCTCGACGGCATCCTGCGCGGCGGCGGACAGGGCCTCGGCGTCACGCACGCGGCGACGTTCGAGGTCTTCCCACTCGGCTGGGGCTGAGCGGGCGCGGCCCGCCCTCAGGACCGGGTCGCGGGGCGGCGTGGGTCCGCCGACACGCCCGCCAGCCCCGGGGGTGCGGTCCCTCCGACCACACGGGTCACCAGGGCGTCGATCACCCGCTGGCGGCTCTGCTCGATCTGCTCGACCACGATCCGACGCGCGCTCTCGACGTCGCCGGCGAGCATGGCGTCATAGAGCTCGTGGTGCTCATGCATCTGCTCGATGCTGCTGTCGCGTGCGTCGAGGCTCAGGAAGAACAGGCGTTGCATCTCCTCGAGCAAGTTGCGAAGCATGTGTGCCAGACGTTGGTTGCCGCTGATCTCGGCGATCCGAACGTGCAGGTCGAGGTTGTCGACGATGAAGCGTTCGTAGCTCTCCTGGTCGCCGTGCACGTACTGGGCATGGGCGAGGTCGTGCAGCGCCGTGATCGCTTCTCGGGGAGCACGCTGGATGGCGAGCTCGACCGCGGCCGGCTCGAGCAACAGCCTGAGCTCGAAGACGTCGTGCACGCTGCCGAGGGTGATCGGTGAGACTCGGTACCCCTGGCGGGGGCGTACGTCCACGAACCCCTCCTGCACCAGTCGGCGAAGCGCTTCGCGGACAGGGGTCCGCCCTATGCCGGTGCTCTCGGCGAGGGCCGCCTCGCGCAGCTCTTCGCCGGGGGCCAGCTCGCAGAGCAGGATCCGGCGCTTGAGGGACTCGTATGCCTCATCCGTCCCGCTGCGGCTGCTACGCGCGTCGGAGGGAGACCTGGGTGCTGGGCTCAAAGGCAGTCCTTCTGAGGGTTGACTTATCTGGGGGAGACCGTAATACGGTTTGTGATACATCACAACCAACCTCACGTGACGAACCACGGCGCGGCATCACCGCCGATGCCACCGTCCGGAGCAGAGAAGGACAAGGGCACCACCCCATGACGCACCCGCACCCGCACCCCGACCGCACGACCGAACCTCACTCCGGGGACCACGACCACGACCATGACCACAGGCACGGCCACGACCACGGCCACGACCACGGCCACGACCACGGCCACGGCCACGGCCACGACCACGGGGGCCACGACCACGACCACGGCCATGGCCACGACCACGAGCACGGATCGGGCGTCTGGGCGAAGATCAAGCACGCCCTGGTGCCGCACGCGCACGACTCGAACGAGGCGATCCAGTCGGCGGAGGAGTCCAGCAGCCAGGGCATCCGGGCGGCCTGGATCGGCCTGGCCGGGATGGGCGCGACCGCGATCCTGCAGATCGTCATCGTGGCGATCTCAGGGTCGATCGCGCTCCTGGCCGACACCCTCCACAACGTGGGTCACGCCGCCACCACGATCCCGCTGATCATCGCGTTCCGGATCGGCCAGCGCGCCGCCAGCAAGCGGTACAGCTACGGCTACCGTCGCGCCGAGGACCTGGTCGGCCTCTTCATCTCGCTGATCATCGCCCTCTCGGCGGCGCTGATCATCTGGGAGTCGGTCGACGCCCTGCTGAACCCGCGTGAGCTGACCAACCTGTGGTGGGTCTTCGCTGCCGGCCTCGTCGGCGCCGCCGGCAACGAGCTCGTCGCCATCTACCGGATCCGCGCAGGCAGGAGGATCGGATCGGCCGCCCTCATCGCCGAGGGACAGCACGCCCGCGCCGACGGCCTCACCTCGATCGCCGTGGTCATCGGAGTCATCGGCGTGTGGCTCGGGTTCCCCCAGGCCGACGCCATCATCGGCTTCTTCATCGCCGCAGCGATCCTGGGCATCCTGTTCAGCTCGCTGCGGATCACCATCCGTCGGCTCATGGACGGCGTCGAGGACGGTGTCATCGACCGCATCACCGACGTCATCGCCTCCACCCCCGGCGTCGTCAGCGTGGGGCGGGTCCGCGCCCGCTGGAGCGGCCACCGGATGGAGGTCGACGCCAACATCGCCGTGGACTCCCGCCTCACCGTGCTGGAGAGCCACACCCTGGCCGAGGAGATCGAGCACCAGGTGCTGCACTCGGTGGCCCACGTCGAGAACGTCGTCGTCCACGTCAACCCCGTCGTGGACGGGGTCGAGCCCCCCGAGCTGCACGAGCTGACCCATCACCACACCAGCGCCCAGGCACGCCAGGAGTACCTCGCCCGCAAACGCGGCGCGTCCTCGTGACCGCGGAGCACCGATGACGGGCTGCGCCCATCGGGCGCACAGCGCAGACATTCCTCACCAACCGAGTAGCGAGACCTACCTAGGAGCACTGCAGATGATCGACCTCCAGCCCAAGTTCATCACCTTCGACTGCTACGGCACCCTGACCGCCTTCGGCATGTCCGCGATCACCCGGGAGCTGCTCGCCGACCGGGTCCCCGGCGAGAAGATGGAGGACTTCCTCGATGACTTCGAGGCCTTCCGCGGCGACGAGGTCCTCGGTGCGTACAAGCCGTACCACCGGGTGATCAACGACGCCCTCGCCCGGACCGCCACGTTGTGGGGCATCGAGCACCGGGACAGCGACGGGGAGGCGATCTACGAGTCGGTGCCGTCCTGGGGCCCCCACCCGGACGTGCCCGAGCCGTTGGCGGCACTGGCCGACAGATTCCCCCTGGTGATCCTGTCCAACGCCGCCGACGAGCAGATCATGCACAACGTCGACAAGCTCGGCGCACCCTTCCACTCGGTCTTCACCGCGGAGCAGGCCGGGGCCTACAAGCCCCGCCTCCAAGCGTTCGAGTACATGCTCGACGAGCTCGGCTGCGGCCCGGGCGACATCCTGCACGTCTCGTCCAGCCTGCGCTACGACCTCATGCCCGCGCACGACCTGCGGGTGACCAACAAGGTCTACGTCAACCGAGGCTACGAGCCGAGCACGCCCTACTACGGCTATCACGAGGTCAGCGACATCGCTGGCCTGGCCGGACTCCTGGGGATCTGAAGACCACCCCGCAACCCGCGGCTCCGGCCGCAACCCAACGAAAGGAAGCACATGCAGCGTCGCGACATCTTCATCAACGTCGCCAAGCCCGGCCACGGAGACGAGGCCAGGAAGTACCTCGTCGAGTGGCTCCGCTCCCTCGACGGACACCCCGGCTACCTCGGCGGCTCCGTGCTCGAGGAGGTGGCCGGCGAGCTGCTGCCGGACACCGTGGTGCTGATCATGGAGTTCGAGTCCACTGAGGCGGCACGGGCCTTGTGGCCCAAGATCGAGAACACGATCAACCCGCTCTACCCCGACGACAAGACCGACAAGACCCCCGACCAGGGAACCGCCTTCTTCGACGGCACCAAGGACGCAGTCGCCGCTGGCGGCGAGCTGCAGTTGAAGTTCACCCGAGGCGACGGCCTCTTCGCGCGGATGCTCCACGTCCACGCAGCCGTCGTCGAGGAGGTCGCTGCCTCAGGACGTTCCGACGACGCAGCCTGACGTGCACGGGGAGGGGCCCGCCCGCGGCGGCCCCTCCCTGTGCACGATCGCTGCGGCCCGGGACAGGACCACGAGACGTCAGTCGGCGATCTTGTAGCCGACCTTCGCGACGGCCGCGCGAATGGCAGCGTCATCCGCCTCGCCGAACACCTCGAGGGTGCCGTCGGAGACGTCCACGTCGACGTCGTCGACGCCCTCGATCTCGGTGACGGCGTTGGTCACCTTGGTGACGCACCCGTTGCAGGTCATGCCGACGACGGTGTAGGTGGCAGGGCTCGTGCTCATGCGGGGTTCTCTCCTCAGGTCATGCCGCGCGGAACTGCGGCCAGTCCTTCATAGGCTACCCCCCTACCGTATTCTGTCAAGAGACGCTGTTGTTGACTTAATACCCTCCCCCGGTATGGTGTGCCACGACATTCATCATGCCGAACCCGGACGACACATGGAGGACGTGCCACCCATGACCGACGCCACCCCACCGCCAGCGCCACGCCCGACGAGCGTCAAGGCGGTTCGCAACGGCCCGCTGCAGGTGAAGGGCACGTTCAGGCTGCTCGATCCCGACGGGGAGGAGTACGACCTCACCGGGCAGCGCATCGTGCTGCTGTGCCGGTGCGGGCGCTCGGCGAACCAACCGTTCTGCGACTCGAGCCACAAGCGCACCCAGTGGAGCAGCCAGGACCAGCCCACCGCGTGCGAGGACGCTGACGGCGGAGCGGCCTGACGCGGACCGCGAACCGGCCCGATCCACCCCCGGTCGGCCAGATCAGGAGCGGACCAGTCGCGCGATCGCGTCGGTGGCCTCCTTCAGCTTGGCGGCGCCCTCATCGCCGCCGGCGGCAGCGGCGTCGACCACGCAATGGCTCAGGTGCTCCTCCAGCAGGCCGAGCGCCACCGACTCCAGCGCCTTCGTGATGGCGGAGATCTGGGTCAGGATGTCGATGCAGTACTTCTCGTCCTCCACCATGCGCTGCAGCCCTCGTGCCTGCCCCTCGATCCGGCGGAGTCGCCGGACGTAGTCGTCCTTGCGCTGGAGGTAGCCGTGCTGGTGCGGCGTCTCGGTCATGTGCCTCATCTTCCGTGTGCGCGGTTCTCCGGCGGCAGTCCGGTCGACTGAACTGTACCCGGTACCGGTATTGGAGAGGTCTGCACGGACAGAGAAGGAGTTGACTCAGATACACTAGGGGGGTATCGTATCTCGACAGTGAACAGCTTCGTCGAACGAGGTGGAAGAAGTGTCCGAGGCGATCCAGCATCCTGGCTACAGCCCGCGCAAGGCTGACTTCCAGCGTCGACTGCG
This sequence comes from Nocardioides eburneiflavus, assembly GCF_004785795.1. Classification (NCBI taxonomy): domain Bacteria; kingdom Bacillati; phylum Actinomycetota; class Actinomycetes; order Propionibacteriales; family Nocardioidaceae; genus Nocardioides; species Nocardioides eburneiflavus. The sequence goes on along the minus strand of NZ_SRRO01000001.1, from coordinate 3,319,570 downwards.
GCGCATCGAGGGACAGGCCCGCGGCCTCCAGCGGATGGTCGACGAGGACAAGTACTGCATCGACATCCTGACCCAGGTCGCGGCCATGACGTCCGCGCTCGAGTCCGTGGCCCTGGGGCTGCTCGACGAGCACCTGCACCATTGCGTGGTGGAAGCCGCCGTCGCCGGTGGACCCGAGGCGGAGCAGAAGCTCGCCGAGGCGTCCGCGGCCATCGCACGCCTCGTCCGTTCCTGATCCACCGAAAAGGAGTCCCCCATGAGCACCACCCAGACCTACACCGTGACCGGCATGACCTGTGGTCACTGCGTCGCCTCGGTCACCGAAGAGGTCCAGGAGATCCCGGGCATCGAGGACGTCGACGTCGTCCTGGAGTCCGGCAGCCTCACGATCACCAGCTCCGAGGCGGTCGACGAGGCCGCGGTCCGCGCCGCGGTGGAGGAAGCGGGGTACCACCTCGCATGAGCGTCACGGTGAAGATCCTCGGATTCCTCGTCGCATTGGCCGTGGTGTTCGCCAGTGCCGTCGGGATCGGGCGCGCGGTCGGGCCGGTCGAGGTCGCCGTCGCCGACCACGGCGACATGGACGAGGCCAGCGAGGACGGCTCGGACGACGTCGAGGGCATGGGTGACATGGACATGTCGGGGACCTCTGACATCCCCAAGGGCCTGATGGTCTCCCAGGACGGCTTCACCTTCCGCCTCGAGAGCGCCGCCGCCTCCCCCGGCCGCGGCGTCCCGGTGTCCTTCACGATCCTGGGCCCCGACGGTGAACCGGTCACGGAGTACGACGAGGAGCACGAGGAGGATCTCCACCTCATCGCCGTCCGACGCGACTTCACGGGGTTCCAGCACGTCCACCCGGAGATGGCCCCGGACGGCACCTGGAGCATCGACCTCGACCTGACCCCGGGAGCATGGCGGCTGTTCGCCGACTTCAAGGCCACCGGCGCCGAGGCGCTCACGCTGGGCAACGACCTCGTCGTGCCCGGAAGGGTCGATCCGGCCGAGGCACCCACCACCGACTCCACGACCGCCACCGTCGACGACTACACGGTCACCCTCGAGGGCGATCTCGAGGCAGGCGCGGAGGCCGAGCTCACCTTGACCGTGACGCGCGACGGCGAGCCGGTCACCGACCTCGAGCCCTACCTCGGGGCGTACGGCCACCTGGTGGCGCTGCGGGCCGGCGACCTCGCCTACCTGCACGTGCACCCCGAGGGGAGCCCCGACGACGGAGAGACCGAGCCCGGGCCCGAGGTGGTCTTCTACGCGCAGGTCCCGAGCCCGGACCGCTACCACCTCTTCCTCGACTTCAAGCACGAGGGCGTCGTGCGGACCGCCGCATTCACGCTGCAGGGGTCCGCCGACACCACCCCCACCGAGGACGACTCCGACCAGGAGTCCGGTGGCGGGCACGACGACGACGACGCACACTGAGACCAGGGACAAGGAGAAGCAGATGAGCTCGATCACGGGTTCACCCGGCCTGCCGACCTCGACCGCGCAGGTCGAGCTCGAGATCAGTGGCATGACCTGCGCCTCGTGCGCCAACCGCATCGAGCGCAAGCTGAACAAGCTCGACGGCGTCACGGCCACCGTCAACTACGCCACCGAGAAGGCCAAGGTCGCCTTCCCGGAGGATCTCGACCCGGCAGACCTGGTCCGGACGGTGGAGGAGGCGGGCTACGGCGCCACCCTCCCCCGGCCCGCGACCGCGGACGCACAGCCAGGGAGCGACGACGAGGTCACCGACCCGACCCGCTCACTACGTCAGCGCCTGGTCCTCTCCGCGGTGCTGACGGTTCCTGTCATCGCCATGGCGATGGTCCCGGCCTGGCAGTTCACCAACTGGCAGTGGCTCAGCCTCACGCTTGCCGCCCCCGTCGTCCTCTGGGGAGCCTGGCCGTTCCACCGGGCTGCCTGGGTCAACCTGCGGCACGGCACGTCGACGATGGACACCCTGGTCTCCCTCGGCACGCTCGCCGCGCTCGGCTGGTCGCTCTACGCGCTGTTCTGGGGCACGGCCGGCCTGCCGGGGATGACCCACGAGTTCGAGCTGTCGGTGGCCCGCACCGACGGATCGGCCAACATCTACCTCGAGGCCGCGGCGGGCGTGACCACCTTCATCCTGGCCGGTCGCTACTTCGAGGCCCGCTCCAAGCGTCGCGCCGGCGCCGCCCTCCGCGCCCTGCTCGAGCTCGGCGCCAAGGACGTGGCCGTCCTGCGCGACGGCCCGAACGGCGAGGTCGAGGAGCGCATCCCGACCGACCAGCTGGCTGTCGGCATGCGCTTCGTCGTCCGCCCCGGCGAGAAGATCGCGACCGACGGCGTGATCGAGGAGGGCACCTCGGCCGTCGACGCCTCGATGCTGACCGGCGAGTCCGTCCCGGTCGAGGTCGCCCCGGGCGACCCGGTGGTCGGCGCCACCGTCAACGCCGGCGGTCGCCTCGTCGTACGCGCCTCCCGGATCGGTACGGACACGCAGCTGGCCCAGATGGCCCGGCTGGTCGAGGACGCCCAGAACGGCAAGGCCGAGGTCCAGCGACTGGCCGACCGGGTCTCGGGCATCTTCGTCCCCATCGTCATCGTGCTCGCCGCAGCCACCCTCGGGTTCTGGGTCGGGACGGGCGGCGGGCTGTCGCCGGCGTTCACCGCGGCCGTTGCCGTGCTGATCATCGCCTGCCCCTGCGCCCTCGGCCTCGCGACGCCGACCGCCCTGATGGTCGGGACGGGCCGCGGCGCCCAGCTCGGCATCCTGATCAAGGGTCCCGAGGTCCTGGAGTCGACGCGCAGGATCGACACCATCGTGCTCGACAAGACGGGCACGGTGACCACGGGACAGATGACCCTGCTCGACGTGGTCGCCGCCGCCGGCGAGGACCGTGACGAGGTGCTCAGGCTCGCAGGAGCGCTCGAGGACGCGTCGGAGCACCCCATCGCCAAGGCCGTCGCCGTCGCCGCCCGGGACGCGAGCGGCCGGCTGCCCAAGGTCGAGGACTTCGCCAACGTCGAGGGACTGGGCGTGCAGGGCGTGGTCGTCGAGGACGATCGCAGCCACGCCGTGCTCGTCGGCCGGCCGCGACTGCTCGAGGAGTGGTCCCAGGCTCTGCCCGTGGACCTGGAACGGGCCTTCTCGAAGGCGCAGGCACAGGGCGCCACCGCCATCGCGGTCGGATGGGACGGCAAGGCCCGCGGCGTGCTCGTCGTCGCCGACGCGATCAAGCCGACCTCGGCCGAGGCCATCGCGCAGCTCCGCGCGCTCGGTCTCACGCCCGTGCTCCTGACCGGCGACAACGAGGCAACCGCACGGACGGTGGCCCGCGAGGTGGGCATCGAGGAGACGGATGACACCGTCATCGCCGACGTCCTCCCCTCCGACAAGGTCGACGTCGTCAAGCGACTGCAGTCCGAGGGCAGGGTCGTGGCGATGGTCGGCGACGGCGTCAACGACGCGGCCGCCCTGGCCCAGGCCGACCTCGGCCTCTCGATGGGCACCGGCACGGACGTCGCGATCGAGGCCAGCGACCTCACGCTGGTCCGGGGTGACCTGCGTGTGACGGCAGACGCCATCCGGCTCTCCCGGCGCACGTTGGCCACGATCAAGGGCAACCTCTTCTGGGCGTTCGCCTACAACGTCGCGGCGCTCCCGCTCGCCGCGGCGGGACTTCTCAACCCGATGCTCGCGGGCGCAGCGATGGCGTTCTCGTCGGTCTTCGTGGTGACCAACAGCCTCCGACTACGCCGGTTCCAGCCACTGACCGACCACGAGGCGGAGGCGATCCGACCGGCTGCCTGAACCCTCCGGCGGGTCTAACCGGTCTCGGTCCCTCGATCGACGGCCCCCAGGCGGAGGTGCTCGGCGTGGTAGACGGCCTGGTCGAGGAGCTCGGCCACGTGATTGTCGTAGAGCGAGTACACGATGCTGCGTCCCTGGCGAACACCGTCGACGAGACCCAGGTTGCGCAGCAGTCGGAGCTGGTGGGAGACCGCCGACTGCTCCATCTGGACGGCCTCTGCCAGGTCCCCGACGGTGGCAGAGCCCTCGCGCAGGCGACCGAGGATCATGAGTCGGCTGGGAGTGGCGAGTGCTTGCAGCGTGGTGGCGACCGACTTCGCCGCGGCGAGGTCCAGACGCGACGAGCTCGGCTCGCGCCCCCCTGCTCCGTGACCCATGTCGAGCAGCATACACCCTTCTGCGCTTGCATGAACATATCTTCATGTATTAGCGTCACGGCACCGTCCGCAGCCCGTCGCGAAGGAATGCCATGACCTCCACCTTGTCGGTGACGCGTGACGACGTCACGCCCGCAGGCCCGTCCCCGACCCGCAACCGACGGTCCCGGCTGTGGTCGGTGCTGTCGTTGTCGGAGGTTCGGTGGGCCGCACTGGCCACAGCCCTGTTCGCTGCCGGCGCAGTGAGCCAGCTCCTCGGCGCCCCGGCACCGGTCTGGTGGACGCTGTACCTGGCCTGCTACGTGACGGGCGGCTGGGAGCCGGCCCTGTCCGGCCTGCAGGCGCTGAAGGGGAGGACGCTCGACGTCGACATCCTGATGATCGTCGCGGCGTTGCTCGCCGCGTCCATCGGCCAGGTGTTCGACGGCGCACTCCTCATCGTCATCTTCGCCACGTCGGGAGCCCTGGAGGCCTTCGTCACCCGCCGTACGGCTGACTCGGTGCGGGCACTCCTCGACCTGGCCCCGGAACGAGCGACCAGGTTGACCGAGTCCGGCGAGGAAGAGGTCGTCGACACGGCGGACCTGGAGGTCGGGGACGTCGTCCTGGTCCGGCCGGGCGAACGGGTCGGTGCCGATGGGGAGGTGGTCGAGGGCCTCAGTGAGGTCGACCAGGCGTCGATCACGGGCGAGCCGTTGCCCGTCGCCAGGACAGTGGGCGACGAGGTCTTCGCCGGTACGCTCAACGGCACCGGATCACTCCGCGTGAGCGTGAACCGGGCAGCCGCGGACTCGGTCGTCGCTCGCATCGTGACCCTGGTGGAGGAGGCCTCGGAGACCAAGGCGCGCACCCAGCTCTTCATCGAGAAGGTGGAGCAGCGCTACTCCGTCGGCGTCGTGGTCGCCACGCTCGCGCTGTTCGGGATCCCGCTGGCACTCGGGGCGGCCTTCGAACCCACGCTGCTCCGCGCCATGACGTTCATGATCGTGGCCTCGCCGTGCGCCGTGGTGCTGGCGACCATGCCCCCTCTGTTGTCCACGATCGCCAACGCGGGCCGCCACGGCGTCCTCGTCAAGTCCGCGGTCGCGCTGGAGAAGTTCGGCACGACGGACCTGGTCGCGTTCGACAAGACCGGCACGCTCACGCAGGGCACACCTCGCGTCTCGGAGATCGAGCCGGTCCCGGCAGCGGGCATGAGCCTCGAGCGCGTGACCTCGTACGCAGCTGCTGCCGAACGGCCCAGTGAACACCCGCTCGCGCGTGCACTCGTCGCCGCTGCACATGAACGCGACCTGCCGGTGCCGCACAGCGAGGACTTCACCTCGACCCCCGGCCGGGGCGTCACCGCCACGGTCGAGGGCGCGAGGGTGCGGGTCGGCTCCCCCGCTCTGCTGGACGAGCTCGACGACACCTCTGCCGAGCACGTGGCCCAAGCCCGCGCGCTGGTGAGCGACCTGGAGGAAGCCGGTCGGACGGCCGTCGTCGTCATCGTCGACGCCCTCCCGGTCGGAGTGCTGGCGCTGGCCGACCAGCTGCGGCCCGGTGCCCGGGAGGCGGTCGCCAAGCTGACTGCCATGACCGGACGCAGCCCCGTCCTGCTCACCGGCGACAACGAGCGCGCCGCACGCCGCTTGGCCGAGGAGGTCGGCATCTCGGACGTCCGCGCCGCTCTCCTGCCCGACGGCAAGGTGACGGAGGTTCGCCGGCTCCAGGAGCAGGGCCATCGCGTGCTCTTCGTGGGAGACGGTGTCAACGACGCCCCCGCCATGGCCGCTGCGGAGCTCGGGGTCGCGATGGGCCGTCACGGATCCGATCTGGCGCTCGAGACCGCTGACGCGGTGATCGTCCGGGACGAGCTCGCCACGCTGCCCAAGGTCATCGGCATGTCCTGGCGTGCCCACCGCGTGGTGAAGGCGAACCTCGCCTTCGCCGCGACAGTCATCACCGTGCTGGTGATCTGGGACATCGCATGGTTCCTGCCCCTGCCGCTGGGCGTCGCCGGCCACGAGGGCTCCACGATGGTCGTGGGTCTCAACGGCCTGCGACTGCTGGCCCGCTCCGCTTGGGCGAAGGCTGACCGGACGTGAGGGGGACGTCAGTGCCGATCACGTCGTCGAGCGACGTCCCGGGTGACAGCTGACCGACCAGCGAGGGAAGGTGGTCGTGGGCGGCGAGCGAGACGACGGCGACGACCTGTCTCCCCCGGGCCAGCGCGACCAACGCCTGCCCGGCCTCAACCGACCCCCACACCACCCGGCTGCGGTCCGCGGCCTGGGGGAACCCCACCGCGCGGACACGGGCGCCGTGGATCGTGGTGCCGAAGGTGGGCAGGGCGGTGAGTGGACGAGCCCTCTCGGGGCCGGCGAGCAGATTCGCTGCGGCAAGCTCCGCGTGGGCCAGGGTGCTCGCCCAGTGCTCGACCCGCGGCGCCTCCCCGTCGAGCAGTGGCTGGGGGACACGGACGACGTCCCCCGCCCCGACGACGCGATCGCTGCCGCGCGCGTGCAGGGTGGGCGTACACGCCAAGCCGCCGGACGCGTGCAGACCGCTGCCTCGGAGCCACTCGACGTTCGGCGTCGTGCCGGTCGCCATCATCACCACGTCGGCCGGCAGCCGGCTCCCGTCGTCGAGGACCACCCCGGTGACCGAGCCGGCCCTCACGTCGAGGGTCCTCATGCGCGTCCGGTTCCGCAGGTGCACTCCGGCGGCTTCGTGGAGGCGCTGCAGGTGCTCGGCGACAGGCCGGCCGACGGCCCGGGCGGTCGGGAGGTCGGAGGGATCGACCATGGTCGTGTGGTGACCCTGGTGCACCGCGTGCGCGGCGACCTCGGCCCCGATCAGCCCACCACCGACGACGACCACGCGGCGTGTTCCCGACTCGAGGCTGGACCGGAACGTCTCGGCGTCCTCGATGGTGCGCATCACGAAGGCGCCCTGCACCCCCTCGACCAGGTCGATGTCACGAGGCCGGGCTCCGGACGCGACCACCAGACCGTCGAAGCCGATCCTCGTCCGGTCGTCCAGGACGACCTGGCGCCCGGCGAGGTCCAGGCGCACGGCGCGTTCGCCGAGACGCCAGACCACATCGGCCGGCGGATCGTCGATGGCCAGACCGGCCCGGTCGACCGACCTGGTGAGGTACGCCTTGGAGAGCGGGTAGCGGTCGTAGGGCCGGTGCCGCTCGCCCCCGACCACGACCAGCTCCCCGTCGTACCCCTGGGCACGGAGGACCCGCGCCGCCCCGTGGCCGGCGAGCGATCCGCCGACGACCACGATCCTTCTCATGGTGAGACCTCCGGCCTGCGTCGTCAGCCGACGGTCGGAGGAGGGGTGCTGAGCGTGAGACCGGCGAGGCGCTCGGGGTGCAGGAGGACATCCAGCTGATCGGCCTCGACCAGGCCGGTCGCCATCACCAGCTCGCGGACCCGTCCCTCACCGGCCAGCGCGGCCTTCGCGATGTCGGCGGCGGCGGCGTAGCCCAGATGGGGGGTGAGAGCCGTCACGATGCCGACGCTCCGCGCGGTGGAGGCCTGCAGGTGCTCGAGATTGACCTCGACCCCGTCGATGCAGAGCTCCGCCAGCGTCCGGAACGCCGTGGTCATCCAGGCGATCCCCTGGAGCAGGTTGTGGCCGATGACCGGCTCGAAGGCGTTGAGCTGCAGCTGCCCGGCCTCGGCGGCCATGGTCACCGTGACATCGTTGCCGATCACGCTGAACGCGACCTGGTTGACCATCTCCGGGATCACCGGGTTGACCTTGCCCGGCATGATGCTGGATCCGGCCTGGCGCGCTGGGAGGCGCAGCTCGCCGAGACCCGCCTGCGGTCCGGACGAGAGCAGCCGGAGGTCGTTGCAGATCTTCGACACCTTGACGGCAGTACGCTTGAGCACGCCGGAGAGCTGGACGAAGACACCGGTGTCGGACGTGGCCTCGACGAGGTTGGACGCCCCGACCATCGGGCGGCCAGTGATGTCGCACAGGTGGCGGCACACGGACTCGCGGTACTCCGGCGGTGCGGTGATGCCGGTCCCGATCGCGGTCGCTCCGAGGTTGATCTCGCGCAGCAGCGCCCGCGAGTCCACGATGCGCGCCTGCTCCTCGACGAGGGTCGCCGCCCACGCGGCGAACTCCTGGCCCACGGTCATCGGCACCGCGTCCTGCAGCTGGGTGCGCCCCACCTTGGGCACGGACCAGAACTGTCGCGACTTGGCCTCGCACGCCTCGGCCAGCAGGTGCACGGACGCCGACAGGCCGTCGAGCGCACCGAGCAGGCCGAGCCGCAACGCCGTGGGATAGACGTCGTTGGTGCTCTGGCTGCGGTTCACGTGGTCGAGCGGGTGGACCTCGTCGTAGCTGCCGGCTGGTAGCCCGAGCAGCTCCAGCGCGCGGTTGGCGATCACCTCGTTGGCGTTCATGTTGGTCGACGTGCCGGCACCTCCCTGGAGCACGTCGACCACGAACTGGTCGTCGAGCGCACCCTGCCGGACGTCCTGACAGGCGCGTTCGATCGCGTTGGCGCGCAGGGGGTCGAGGAGCCCGAGCTCCATGTTCGCGCGGACGGCTGCGAGCTTGACCGAGCCGAGCCCCGCCACCAAGGTGGGATGGACCGAGATCGGTGTGCCACTGGCGGTGAAGTTCTCCAGGGCCCGCGCCGTGTGCACGCCCCAGTAGGCGCCGGGCGGAATCGCCTTCTCCCCCAGGAAGTCCTGCTCCACCCGGGCCCGGGGTGGGGTCACCAGAGCACTTCCTTGCAGCCGGTGTGGTCGGTGGGCTCGACCTGGACGGTGGCATGGGAGATGTGGTGGTGATCGCGCAGGAGGTCGCGGGCCTGGTCGAGCACGGCGTGGGTGTCGGAGCCGGGTCGGACCTGCAGGTGGACGCTGACGGCGTCCATCCCGGAGGTGATCGTCCACACGTGCAGGTCGTGGACCTCCACGACGCCGTCGAGCTGCTGGAGGTCACGTGTCACGTGGTCCACCTCGACATGGGAGGGCGCGGACTCGACGAGGATGCGCAGGGAGTCGCGGCCGAGGTGGTAGGCGCGGGGAAGGATGAACAGGCCGATGCCCACCGCGATCACCGAGTCGACCCAGTACCACGAGGTGGCCGCGATGACGGCGGCACCGACGAGCACCCCGACGGATCCGACGGCGTCCGCGACGACCTCGAGGTAGGCGCCGCGCAGGTTGAGGCTCTCCTTGGCCCCGGCCTGGAGCAGCCGGAAGCAGATCAGGTTGATGACCAGACCCACGACGGCGACCACGATCATCGGCGTCGTGGAGACCTCGGGCGGGTCCTGCAGCCGGTGGACGGCTTCGTACATGACGTATCCGGCGACCCCGAACAGCAGGAGGGTGTTGGCCAGCGACGCCAGGATCTCCAGTCGGTACCAGCCGAACGTGCGATGCACCGCGGCGGTCCCACCGGTCGCCAGGGTGATCGCCGCGAGCGACATGCCCAGGCCGCCGGCGTCCGAGAGCATGTGGCCGGCGTCGGAGAGCAGGGCGAGCGAGCCGGAGATGAGGGCGGCGGCGAACTCGACCGCGACGAAGGAGGCAGTGAGGACGAAGGCGTACGTCAGCGGGCGCTTGTAGCGGGCGCCTGCGCTCAGGGCGTCGGCGGCGCTCGGTCCGTGGCTGTGTCCGTGTCCGTGTCCGTGCCCGCCGGTGTGGTCGTCACTCATCGCGGAGCTGCCTTTCCGTCGGTGGGTGATGGGATGGAGAGCTCGTCGATCCGGTCCCAGAAGTGGCAGGACACGGTGTGGTCGTCGCCGGGTCGGGCGACCTCGGGCACGACACTGCTGCAGATGTCCTGGGCGATCGGGCAGCGGGGGTGGAACCGGCACCCGGAGGGTACGTCGATCGGACTCGGTGGCTCGCCACGCAGTCGGGAGACCATCGCGTTGCCCTCCGCGCCCGCCTGCTCGGCCAGCGAAGCGGCGAGCAGGACCCGGGTGTAGGGGTGCCGCGGGTTGGTGAACAGCTCGTCGCGGGGGGCCACCTCGACGATCTTGCCGAGGTACATCACCGCCACCCGGTCGCACAGGTAGCGCACCACCCTCAGGTCGTGCGAGATCAGCACCAGCGTGAGGTCGAGCTGTTCCTTCAGCTCGACCAGCAGGTTGAGGATCTGGGCCCGGATCGAGGCGTCCAGCGCCGAGGTCGGCTCGTCGCAGATGAGGAACCTCGGCTTGAGCAGCAGAGCCCGGGCGATCACCATGCGCTGCAGCTGGCCGCCGGAGCACTCGCTCGGACGGCGCTCGAGGATCGCCTCCTCGAGCCCGACGCGATCGAGCATCTCGAGCATCCGCTCCCGACGCTGGTCCCGGTCCCTCATCCCGTGGTGGCGCAGCGGCGCCTCCAGGCTCGTGCCCAGGGTCATCTTCGGGTCGAAGGCGCCGTAGGGGTCCTGGAAGACGAACTGCATCGAGCGGCGCAGCTCCTTGAGCCGCTTGCCCTTGACGCCGGTGATGTCCTCACCGTCGAAGACGATGTGGCCGTCCGTGGCGTCCACGGCACGCAGGACGGTCCGGGCCAGGGTGGACTTGCCGCAGCCGGACTCACCGACCAGGCCCAGCACCTCGCCCTTGCGGACCGAGAGGGACACCCCGTCGACCGAGTGGACCAGCTTGCCCTTGCCCGCCGGGTAGTGCTTGACCAGTTCCTGCAGCGAGAGCAGCGGCTCGGCCGGCTCCTGCCCCGTGGGGTAGTCCACTGGGTGGCTCAGGGGGATGCTGGTGGTCATCCTGCCTCCACGTGCTCTCGGGATGCATAGCATCGACTGTGGTGCTCGTGCTCCCCGCACGTGTGCAGGGTCGGCTCCTCGCCACGGCACATGTCCGTGAGGCCGAGCTGGGCGGCCACCGGACACCGTGGGAGGAACCGGCACCCGTGCTCCAGGGCACGCGCCTGGACGACGCTGCCCGGGATCGAGAACAGCTGCCCGCGCTCGGCCTCCAGCAGCGATGCCTTGAGCAGCGCCTGGGTGTAGGGGTGCTGCGGGTCGTTGAAGATGTCCTCGGTCGTGCCGTTCTCCACGATCCGGCCGGCGTACATCACCGCCACCCGGTCGGCCATCGTCGAGACGATCCCGAGGTCGTGGGTGATCAGCAGGATCGACAGGCCCAGCTCGTCGCGCTTGTGCTTGAGCAGGTCGAGGATCTGGGCCTGCACGGTGACGTCCAGGGCCGTGGTCGGCTCGTCGGCGATCAACAGCTCCGGGTCCGCGCTCAGCGCCGCGGCGATCATCACCCGCTGGGCCATGCCGCCTGAGAGCTGGTAGGCGAACGAGGCCGCGCGCCGGGCCGGCTCCGGGATGCCGACGTCACGCAGCATCTCCACCACTCGCGCCTTCGCCTCGCGCCGACCGACCTTGCGGTGCCGTCGCAAGGACTCCGCGACCTGGCTGCCCACCCGCGCGGTGGGGTCGAGCATCACCTTGGGCTGCTGGAAGAGCATCGCCACCTTGTTGCCCCGGACCTCGTTGCGACGAGCCGACCCCATCGACAGGACGTCCTCACCGTCGAGGCGGGCCTCCCCGCCGATCACCTCCGCTCCCGGAGGCAGCAGGCCCATCATCGTCAACGCCGTCAGGCTCTTGCCCGACCCGGACTCGCCCACCAGGGCCACGATCTCACCACGATTGATCGTCAGGTCCATGCCGTCGATGGCAGGCGCACCGGGCACATCCGGGAAGTCCACCCGGAGCCCGCGGATGTCCAGGAGAAGCTCTGCGCTGAGTGCCTCGCTCGGCGGCCGCTCCTGCTTCAGCACCTTGGTCATGAGACTTCCTCCCCGTTCTTCGCGCTCGCTGGCGCATGCCCTTGTCGCGCCGAGAGCGTGGCGACCGCGTCGTCGAAGTGCTTCTTGAGGACGGCGAGGGCCCTCTCGGTGTCGCCCTCCCTGATGGCCTCGGAGATGAGCCGGTGCTCCTCCACGAGATCGTCGCGTGCTTCGGCCGCGGTCAGGACGCCCAGGCACAGGCGGGTCTCGGAGATGACAGTGGTGAACATGCGCTTCAGCCGCGGGCTGCTGGTGGCATCCACCAGGGCCACGTGGAACTCCAGGTCGACGTTGCCGACCGTCTGCCAGTCCCCCGCCGCCTCAGCCTGCTCCATCTGCGCGACGAAGCGGTCGAGCGACGTGGACGCGACGTCCGTCGATCCGCTCGCGATGATCGAACGGACGGCCGCCGACTCCAGCGCCTCACGAGCGACGTACACATCGTGCACGTCCTCGTCGGTCAGCACGGGGACGAACACGCCGCGGTGGGGCTCGCTGAGCAGCAGTCCTTCCTGCACCAACCGTTGCAGCGCCTCCCGGACCGGGCCACGGCTCACGCCGAAGCTTGCCGCGAGCTCCACCTCGCTCAGCTGCGAGCCCGGCTCCAACGTCCCGTCGACGATGTCGGCGCGCAAGCGCTCGGTCACGATCGAGGCGAACGTGGCCCGCGGGATCGCGGCGGCGGCCGATGCTGTCTTGGCGTTCACACGGATTCTCCCTCTACGACAGCAGTGCCGGGGGGCGGCACGGGGGTGGCGGAGCCCTTGCTCGCGCGCTTGCGGCGCTTCTTGAGCTCCAGGCCCTGTCCGATCATGGTGACGCTCAGGGCGGTGATGAAGATCGCGGCGCCGGGCAGGACGCCGAGGCTCGCGGCCCGCTCCATGTAGGGCTGAGCGTCGAGGAGCATGGCGCCCCAGTCGGAGTCGGGTGGCTGCACGCCGAGTCCGAGGTAGGAGAGCGCACCGACGGTGATGAGCTTGTGCCCGAACCGGAGGAATCCCATCGCGACGACGGGCCTGGAGGCGTTGGGGATCACGTGGCGGAAGACGATGTAGGCCTTGGGGGATCCCAGGACCTCGGCGGCCTCCACGTAGTCCTTGGAGTTGATCTCCAGTGCCAGGCCGCGCATCAGCCGGGCGAACGGCGTCCACCCGGTGATGGTCAGCGCGGCGATGAGGGTGCCGTACCCGGTGCCGAAGAGCGCGATGAGGAAGAGTGCGACGACGACGTCGGGAAAGCAGATCAGGACGTCGACGGTGCGCATCACCAGCTCGTCGAGCCATCCTCCGCGGCGGGCGGCGAGGGCACCGATGACCGAGCCGGTCACGGCACAGATCACCAGGGTGATCGCGGCGATGGTCACCGAGAACCGCCCGCCCCACATCAGCCGGGAGAGCACGTCGCGACCGAGGTGGTCGGTGCCGAACCAGTGCTCGGCGGACGGTCCGGTGAGCCGGTTGCCGAGGTCCTGGGCAGCCGGGTCGTGCGGCGCGATCCAAGGCGTGAGCGCCAGGACCGCGAGGATCACCGTCAGGAGGACCGCACCGACGAGGAAGGTCCAGTGGCGGCCCTGGGCGCCCCGCAGCAGCAGCGAGAGGACGTTCGGCCGGTGGGCCCTTGCGGACCGGAGGGGCGTGGGCCGCTGATTGGGTCGCGGCGTCGGTCGGGTGATCAACGTGTCAGGCATGGCTGGTCACCCGGATCGCGGGGTTGAGGACGCTGTAGAGCAGGTCGGTGACGGTGTTGATCACCACGGCCAGCGTCAGGATCCAGAGCATGGCGCCCTGGATGACCGGGACGTCGTTGTTGACCACCGAGGTGTAGAGGAGCCGTCCCATTCCCGGGATGTTGAAGATCACCTCGATCACCACGGAGCCGCCCAGCAGCCCGGCGAACCAGAACGAGAACAGCGTCATCACCGGGAGCATGCTGTTGCGCAGACCGTGCCGGACGAGGGTCCGCGGATAGCTCAGCCCCCGGCTCCGCGCGGCGGTGATGTAGGGCGAGGCCAGCACGTCGGACATCGCCGCCCGGGTGACCTGGGTGAAATAGCCCAACGGGCGCAGGGCCAGTGCCACCGCCGGCAGCACGATGTACGCCGGGCCGGTCCAGCCGCCTGAGGGCAACCAGCCCAGGGTGCGGGCGAAGATCAGCACCAGCACCGGACCGACCCAGTACTCCGGTGCCGAGACGGCGCTCTGCGACATGAACGTGACCGCGTTGTCGACCTTGCCGCCGCGTGCGGTCGCGGCCCAGATCCCCAACGGGAGGGCGAAGACCAGGGCCAGCAGCAGCGACGCCAGGGCCAGGGAGACCGAGACCCCCAGTGCGGGCACCACCAGCTCCTGGACCGGGGTGCGGTTGGTGAAGGAGTAGCCGAAGCCCCCGCTGAGCACCTCGCGCAACCAGTCGAAGTACTGCACGTAGAGCGGCCGGTCCAGGCCCAGCTCGCGCGTCAGCGCCTCCACCTGCCCCGGGTCCAGCGCCGGGTCGCTCACCCGGGCCCGGAGGATCTTCCGGGCCGGGTCCCCCTCCCCCGCGTAGGGGATCAGGAACGCCAGCACGGAGACCACGAGCAGCGTCACCACCAAGGTCAACGCCCTGCGGATCAGGAAGGTCACCATGGGTTCCTCCTCGTGTCGGGTCGTTCAGTCACGGCACACGCTCCTACTTGACTGCGTCGAGGCCCTTGTAGAAGGCACCTGCGAAGGGCAGGAACCACGGCGGACCGACGTGACCGGGGATCCGCTTGAAGGTGAGGTCGCGCCAGGGGTTGGCGTCCTCGACTCCGTTCATGTACTCGGCCATCTGCTTGCCCATGTGGGTGGCCATCTGCACGCCGTGCCCGGAGTAGCCCAAGGAGTAGAAGAGACCCTCGTGCTCGCCGGCGTGGACCATCCGGTCCATGCTCATGTCGACCAGACCGCCCCAGCAGTAGTCCACCCGCGTCTGCGCCAGCTGCGGGAAGACCGAGACCATCGCCTCCCGCAGGATCCGGCCGCTCTTCTCGTCCGACTGCGGGTTCGACATCGCGAACCGGGCCCGACCCCCGAACAGCAGCCTGTGGTCAGGGGTGATCCGGAAGTAGTAGAGGAGGTTCTTGGTGTCGGACGCCATCCGACGCTTGGGCATCAGCTCGTCGCAGACCTCCTCGCCCAGGGGCTCCGTGACGATGATGAAGCTGCCCACGGGGGCGATCCGGACCTGCTGCCACCGGAACGGGCGTCCGGTGTAGCCGCTCGTCGCGACCAGGACCTGGTCGGCCCGGATCGTTCCCCGCGACGTCACCAGCTCGTGCTTGGTGCCGCCCAGCCGGCGGACGCCCTCGACAGCAGCCTTCTCGTGGATCACCGCGCCCTGCCTGGCAGCCGCCTCGCCCAGGCCACGCGTGAACTTCCCGACGTGGAGGCCAGCACCCTTGGGGTCCACCATGGCGCCGTGGTAGCGATCACTGGCCAGCTCAGACCGCATCTCGGCCGCGGGGACCAGCTGGGTCTGATAGCCGAGCCGGTCCGCCAGCACGTCGTGGGTCTTGCGGAGCCCGTCGAAGTGAGCGGGCTTCGCCGCGAGCGTGAGCTTCCCCGTCCGGGCGAAGTCACAGTCGATCCCCTCCTCCCCCACCAGCTTCTCGACGCTGTCGATCGCGTCGTTGTAGGCGAGGAAGAGGGCGCTGGCTGTCGGGAAGCCGTAGCGTGCGACGGCGTCGCGGAATCCGATCGACAGTCCGGTCGTCGCCATCCCGCCGTTGCGTCCCGAGGCACCGAAGGCCACGGTGTCCCGCTCGAGGACGTGCACGTTGGCGCCCTTCCGCGCCAGGTGCAGCGCCGCCGACAGGCCGGTCAGGCCGGCCCCGACCACGGCCACGTCCACGTGGCCGCTCACCTCCGTGGCGGACCTGTCCGGCCCCGGTGTCGAGGTGTCGAGCCAGTACGGCGTGAACTTCATGGGATCTCTCTCCTTCGGTCGCGGCGGCCTCAGCCGAGGGCGAGGTCGGCGGTGAGGACGTACTGGTCGAGGGGGTGGGGCTGGAAGCCCTCGACGCCGACCTGGAGGCCCCACACGGCCTTCTCGTGGACGAGGAAGACGCTGGCGGCCTCCTCCTGCAGCTTCGCCGCGATGTCCCGGTAGGCGGCGTTGCGCTCGTCGGTGTCCTCGATGGCGGTCGCGTCGCTGATGGCCCGGTCGGTCTCGGGGTCGCAGTAGTGGGCGAGGTTGTAGCCCCCGTCGCACACCCAGTCGGAGGCCAGGTAGCCGCCGGGATCGGCCACGTCGACCAGGTAGCCGCGCGAGAGCAGCGAGGCGTCGTAGTCGCCGGAGAGCATGTCGGGCTCCAGGGCGGGGTACTCCCCGGCCCGGATCTTGACCTTCACCCCGAGCTCACCCAGCTCGCTCTGGATGACCGCGGCGACGTCGCCGAACTCGGGGCGGTCGTTGTAGGCCATCAGCTCGATCGACAGGTCCTCGGGGGCCACCCCGGCCTGGTCGAGCAGCGCCCGCGCCTCGTCGAGGTCCTGGGTGATGGGCGCGGCTCCCTCGGGGGCCCACGCCGTGTTGGCACTGAACGGACCGACGGCCGGCGTCGAAGCACCCTCGTAGACCCCGTCGACGATGGCCTGGGTGTCCACCGCCGTCTGGATCGCCCGGCGCACCAGCGGGTCGTCGAAGGGCGGGCGGGAGGTGTTCAGCAGCATGACCGTGGTGCGCGCCAGGTCCAGCTGGGAGATCTCCAGGTTCTCGTCACCCTCCATGGTGGCCAGGTTGGCGACCGGCAGGCTCTTGGCGATCTGGACCTCTCCGCTCTGCAGCTGGGTGGCCCGCGCCGCACCGTCGACGATGAACCGCACCTCCGCGGTGTCCAGCGTGACGTCACCGCCCCAGTAGTCCTCGTTTGCCTCCAGCTTCAGGGACTGCGCGGGCACCTCGTCGGTCACCGTGAACGGACCGGTGCAGGTGCCCACGATGTCGATCTGCTTGCCCTCGTAGGCCTTGGGAGCCAGGATCCCGGCGTTGGCGTTGGCCACCCGCAGCGGGACGAGCGCATCGGGCTTCGGGGTGGTGATCCGCACCGTCGCCTCGTCCACGGCCTCGACCTTCGCGATCACGTCCGAGTTGAACGCGCGTGCCGGGGTCGGCACCTCCAGCACGTGGGTCAGCGCCCCGACGACCGCCTCGGCGTCCATCGGCGTGCCGTCCTGGAAGGTCACGCCGTCGCGCAGCGTGAACTCCCACGCCCCGTCCTCGGCCTGGGTCCACTCGGTGGCCAGCATCGGCTCCAGCTCACCCTCGGTCGTGTACTCGACCAGCGTCTCCAGACAGCCTGCCCGCGTCAGCGAGTGCGCGTCGTTGGTCTCCACCGCCCAGGCCGATGCAGGGGGGAACTGCTCCGCGTAGACCAGGTGTCCACCGCTGCCGCCCGAGCCGCTCGTCCCGCCGCCGCTCTCGGCGCCACCGCCCATCCCGCAACCGGCTGTGACCAGCGCCATGGCACTGAGCCCAGCTGCCCAACGAAGTCGACCCATCGAAACGCTCCTCGTATCTGTGGCTGCGCCGTCCGCAGCAGGTGTGTCCGAGATCACCAAGCACACCACCCATCCGGACGTGTTGTCAACAACATGCAGTTGACGATCATCAGATGACAAGTCACAGTTGGCGCATGACCGATCGGCTCTTCCCCCCGTTGCCAGCCGCCTGCGGCGCCTTCTGGGCCGGCCGCTGGCACCAGCCCGACGCGGTGCTCGAGGTGACCGACCCCGAGAACGGCCGCGTCGTCGGACGCGCCGGGGACTGCACGGCAGCAGACGTCGACGAGGCGGTCCGAGCGGTTGCCGACGCCGTCCTGGCGGGTCCGCCGTGGCCGACCTGGCAACGGCGCGAGGCCCTGCACCGGGCCGCCGCGATGCTCGGCGAGCGAGCCCCCGCCTTCGCCGACCTGCTCTCCCGCGAGGGGTGCAAGCCGATCCGGGACGCCCGCCGCGAGGTGCAGCGCGCCATCGAGACCGTCCGTCTCTCCGCGGAGCAGGCTGACCGTCTCGAGGGCCGGACGCTTCCGTTCGGCGACACTCCTCGCGGCGAGGGCCGCCTCGGTTGGTACACCCGGGAACCGGTCGGCGTCGTCGCCGCGATCACGCCGTTCAACGATCCGCTCAACCTCGTGGCGCACAAGGTGGCGCCGGCACTGATGGGCGGCAACGGGGTGGTCCTCAAGCCTGCCGAGCAGACCCCCCTGGTGGCGCTCGCCCTCATCGAGCTCCTCCTCGACGCCGGCGTGCCGGCGGACCGGGTAGCCGTGCTCCCGGGCCGCGGTGCCACCGTCGGGGCCGCCCTGGTCGCGCACCCGCGAGTCGACCTCGTCTCGTTCACGGGGGGCTACGCCACGGGCAACGCCATCGCCGCAACCGCGGGCGCCAAGAAGACGATGATGGAGCTGGGCGGCAACGGGACCGTGGTGGTGCTGCCCGACGCCGACGTGCGCCGTGCGGCGCGGGCCGTGGTCGACGGCGCGTTCGGCAACGCGGGCCAGAACTGCCTCTCGGTGCAGCGGGTCTTCGTCGCGCGGGAGGTGGCCGACGAGCTGGTCGAGCTGGTGGTCCAGCACACGACCGAGGTCGTCGTCGGCAGCAAGGCCGACGAGCGCACCGACGTCGGCCCGCTCATCGACGAGGTCTCGGCCGAGCGTGTGGCCAGCTGGGTCGACGAAGCGGTCGAGGGTGGCGCCGCGGTCCTCGCCGGCGGCAAGCGCGACGGCACCTACTACTGGCCCACCGTGCTCACCTCGGTCCCGGCCGACGCGCGGGTGCTCACCGACGAGGTCTTCGGGCCAGTGGTCTCCGTCGAGCCGTTCGACTCCGTCGACGCCGTGGTGACCGAGATCAACAGCCTGGAGTACGGACTGCAGGCCGGCGTCTTCGGCCGTGACCTCGACGCGGCGCTGGGCGTCGCGCAACGCCTGCGCGTCGGCGCGGTGATGATCAACGACACCGGCGACTTCCGCATCGACGCGATGCCCTTCGGGGGCGGCAAGCGCTCCGGCGTGGGAAGGGAGGGCGTACCCTTCGCGGTCGAGGCGATGACCGAGCCCAAGATCATCGCGATCCACAGGGCTTCCCAGCCCGTCTGAGCGGATGCTGAGCCGGACGGACCGCGAGCTGCTGGGGCTGGCGGTCCCCGCGCTCGGCGCCCTCCTCGCCGAGCCGGCCTTCCTCCTCGCCGACAGCGCCATCGTCGGCCACCTCGGGACACCGCAGCTCGCCGGCCTGGGCATCGCCTCTGCGGTGATGCTCAACGCGGTCTTCCTGTGCATCTTCCTCGCGCACGGGACGACGGCGGCGGTGGCCCGCCGGGCCGGCGGCGGTGACCTGCGTCGCGCCTACTCACTGGGCATCGACGGGATCTGGCTCGCTGTGGCGATCGGCCTCGGACTGGCGGCCACCGGTCTTCCACTGGCCCCCGTCCTCGTCGACCTGCTCGGCGCGTCCGGGACCGCGGCGCCGCACGCCATCGTCTACTTGCGGATCAGCCTGCTCGGCCTGCCCGCGATGCTCGTCGTCCTGGCCACGACCGGCGCCCTGCGCGGACTGAAGGACACGCGGACGCCGCTGTTCGCAACCGGCATCGCGGCACTGGCCAACGTCCCGCTCAACCTGCTGCTGGTCTACCCGGTCGGCCTCGGCATCGCCGGATCTGCGCTCGGGACCGTGATCGCCCAGATGGGAGCAGCCACCTGGCTGTGCGCCGTCGTGGTCCGCGGCGCGCGCCGGCACGAGGCATCCCTCCGGCCCGATCGTCCGGGTATCCGGGCGGCAGCGAGCGCGAACGCGCCGCTCCTCGCCCGCACCGTGCTCCTCCGGGTCTCGTTGCTGGTCATGACCTTCGTCGCCGCCGCCCACGGGGACGCGGCGCTGGCGAGCCACCAGATCGCCTTCACCCTGTGGTACGTCCTGGCGATGGCGCCCGAGTCGTGCGCCATCGCCAGCCAGGCCATGGTCGGCCACGCGCTCGGGGCCGGAGCACCGGAGACGGCGCGGGAGGCGAGTCGTCGCGCTCTTCTGTGGGGCGTCGGCAGCGGGCTCGTGATGGCCGTGCTGCTGCTGGCGCTCCGGCCCGTCTACGTCCCGGTCTTCACCACCGACGAGGCGGTGCGAGACCTCGTGTGGTCCCTGGCCGTCGTGATCGCGGCAGGCCAACCGGTCGGCGCCGTGCTCTACGTCCTCGACGGGATCCTCATCGGCGCCGGCGACACGCGTTACCTCGCCGGCACCATGCTGGTCGCGCTCGTGACGTTCCTGCCGCTGGCCGGTGCCGTCCTCCTGACCGAGGCAGGCGTCGTCGCCCTGTGGTGGGCCCTCACCGGATGGCTGCTGGCCAGACAGGTGGCGGTCGCCCTGCGCTACCGGTCCGCCGCCTGGCTGCGGACCGGCCCGGCGGCCTGACCGCCCGGCCGGACGAGGTCATTGCCGACGACTCAGGCCGAGGTCGCGAAGTCCACGGCGTCGGTCCAGATCGCAAGCGCGTCGTCGACCTGCTCCTTGGTGACGACGAGGGCGGGGATCATCCGCACCACGTTGCCGAAGGGACCGCAGGTCAGGAGCAGCAGGCCGAGCTCGGCCGCCTTCTGCTGCGCTCGCTGTGCGGTGGCGGCGTCGGGCTGGCCGTCGGCGGTGACGAACTCGTTGCCGAGCATCAGACCCAGACCACGCACGTCGCCGATGCCCGCCGTGTTGGCCGCCACCTTCTCCAGGCCCTCGGCAAGGGCGGCGCCGGTGACTCGGGCGTTGTCGACCAGGCGCTCCTCACGGATCACGTCGAGGGTCGCGATGGCCGCCGCACACGCCACCGCGTTGCCACCATAGGTCCCGCCCTGCGAGCCCGGCCAGGCCTTGGCCATCAGGTCGGCGCGCGCCGCGATGGCCGAGAGCGGGAAGCCGCTCGCCAGGCCCTTGGCGGTGACCAGGACGTCCGGACGCACGTCGAAGTGGTCGTGACCCCAGAACCGGCCGGTGCGGCCCCAGCCGGTCTGCACCTCGTCGACCACGAGGAGGATCCCGTGGCGGTCCGCACGCTCCCGGAGTCCCTGCATGAACGCGGTGTTGGCGGGGACGTACCCACCCTCTCCGAGCACCGGTTCGACCAGGAACGCGGCCGTCTCGGCCGGCGCGGTCACGGTGGCCAGGAGGTAGTCCAGCTCCCGCAGGGCGAACTCGGTCGCCGTCTGCTCGTCCCAGCCGTAGCGATAGGCCGTGGGGAACGGTGAGACGGCGACGCCGCCCATGATGGGCGAGAAGCCGGCTCGGAACTTCGTGCCCGAGGTGGTCATCGAGGCAGCGCCGATGGTGCGCCCGTGGAAGGAGCCGTGGAACACCACGATGTTGGGCCGCGCCGTGGCGTGCCGGGCCAGCCGGAGCGCAGCCTCGACGGCCTCGCTGCCGGAGTTGCTGAAGAACACCGAGTCCAGCTGCTCGGGAAGCACCTCGCCGAGGCGCTCGGTCAGGGTCAGCAGCGGCCGGTGCATCACCGTCGTGTACTGGCCGTGGATCAGGGTGGCGACCTGCTCCTGCGCAGCCGCGACGACCCGCGGGTGGCAGTGCCCCGTGCTGGTCACGCCGATGCCCGCCGTGAAGTCGAGGAAGCGCCGGTCGTCCTCGTCGTACAGGTAGACGCCCTCGCCGCGGGCCACGGTCACGGGCGTCGCCTGCTTGAGCAGAGGAGAAAGGTTGGCCATCGGGAACGCTCCTTGGTAGACTGTCAACAACAGACACACACCATACAACCGTTCACGCGCCGGAGGCCACAAGATGCTTGACGATTTCGCACGGGAAGAGAAGGTGGTCAGCTCCGTGCCGACCGGGCTGTTCATCGGTGGCGCGTGGCGCCCCGCGGAGTCCGGGGCGACGTTCGAGGTCGAGGACCCCTCGAACGGTCGCGTCCTGGCCGAGGTGGCCGACGCCTCCCCGGCCGACGGCATGCAGGCGCTCGACGCCGCAGCCAAGGCGCAGAGCTCCTGGGCCGCCGTGCCGCCCCGCGAGCGCAGCGACATCCTGCGGCGGGCCTACGACCTGCTCCTCGAGCGCCAGGAGGACCTCGCCCTGCTGATGACGCTCGAGATGGGCAAGCCGCTGGCCGAGGCCCGTGGCGAGGTCGCCTACGCCGCGGAGTTCTTCCGCTGGTTCTCCGAGGAGGCCGTGCGGATCGACGGCGGCTTCTCGGTCGCGCCGAACGGTCAGGGCCGGCTCCTGGTGATGCGTGAGCCGGTGGGCCCGTGCATCCTCATCACCCCCTGGAACTTCCCCCTGGCAATGGGCACGCGCAAGATCGGGCCGGCCGTCGCGGCGGGTTGCACGATGGTCGTCAAGCCGGCCGAGCAGACCCCGCTCTCGATCCTGGCGCTCGTCGAGGTCCTCCAGGAGGCTGGACTTCCCGACGGCGTGCTCAACGTGGTGACGACCGCGAACCCGGCCCCCGTGATGGAGCCGATGATCCGCGACGGACGGGCCCGCAAGCTCTCCTTCACCGGCTCCACGGCCGTGGGACGCAAGCTCCTCGAGCAGTGCGCCGACCAGGTGATGCGGACCTCGATGGAGCTCGGCGGCAACGCCCCGTTCCTCGTCTTCGAGGACGCGGACCTCGACGTGGCGATCGACGGTGCGATGCAGGCCAAGATGCGCAACATCGGTGAGGCGTGCACGGCGGCCAACCGGTTCTACGTGCACTCCGCGGTGGCGGACGAGTTCGCCCGCCGGCTCGGCGAGCGGATGGCAGCCCTCCCGATCGGCCGGGGGGTCGAGGACGGGGTCGTCGTCGGTCCCCTCATCGACGCCGACGCCCGCGACAAGGTCTCCTCGCTCGTGGACGACGCCGTCCGCCGTGGCGCCCAGGTCGTCGTCGGCGGCACGGCCCTCGAGGGCCAGGGCTACTTCTACCCGCCCACCGTGCTGACCCACGTGGCCCAGGACGCGCGGCTGCGCCACGAGGAGATCTTCGGTCCCGTCGCCCCCGTCGTGACGTTCGAGACCGAGGAGGAGGCGATCGCTGCCGCCAACGACACCGAGTTCGGCCTGGCCTGCTACGTCTTCACCCGCGACCTCGACAGGGCCTTCCGCGTGTGCGAGCGCCTCGAGACCGGGATGATCGGGCTCAACCAGGGCATCGTCTCCAACCCCGCGGCCCCGTTCGGCGGCGTGAAGCACTCGGGCCTGGGCCGTGAGGGTGGCCGGGTGGGCATCGACGAGTTCCTGGAGACCAAGTACGTCGCGATCGCCACGCCGGCCTGAGGGCGTCATGGACGACACGAGGAAGACCCGCGCCATCGCGCTCATCCCCGGCGACGGCATCGGCGTCGAGGTCGCGGCGTCGGCGCGAGCCGTGCTCGACGCCCTCGACGCCCGCCACGACCTGGGCATCCGGATCGACGAGTTCGACTGGTCCTGCCAGCGCTACCTCGAGACCGGTGCCCTGATGCCCCCGGACGGCCTGGACACTCTTCGTGACCACGACGCCGTGCTGCTCGGTGCCGTCGGATGGGCCGACGTGCCCGACCACGTCTCCCTCTGGGGCCTGCTCATCCCGATCCGACGGGCGTTCAGCCAGTACGTCAACCTGCGCCCGGTCCGATCGTTCACAGGGGTCACCAGCCCCCTCGCCGATGCAGAGAACCGTCCCATCGACCTGGTGATCGTCCGCGAGAACAACGAGGGCGAGTACAGCCAGGTCGGTGGCAGGTTCGGCCAGGGAAGCGCGGAAGAGACGGCGATCCAGGAGGCAGTGTTCACGCGGCGTGGCATCAGCCGCATCGCCGACTACGCCTTCGAGCTCGCCTCGGGCCGTGGCCGGCACGTGACGTCCGCGACCAAGTCCAACGGCCTCGTGCACAGCATGCCGTTCTGGGACGAGGTGGTGCGCGAGCGCGCCGCCCTCCGCCCCGAGGTGGACCTGGCCGAGGAGCACGTGGACGCCCTGGCCGCCAAGCTGGTCCTGCGACCGGAGTCCTTCGACGTGATCGTGGCGAGCAACCTCTTCGGTGACATCCTCAGCGACCTCGCGGCGGCCGTGACGGGCAGCATCGGCATCGCACCTTCGGCCAACCTCGACCCCACCGGACAGAACCCGTCCATGTTCGAGCCGGTCCACGGGTCAGCCCCCGACATCGCGGGGAAGGGCTTGGCCAACCCCGTCGGCATGCTCTGGTCGGTCGTGCTGATGCTCGACCACCTCGGCTCGAGCGAGGCCGCCGCGAGGCTGATGAGCGCCATCGAGGAGACGCTGCGCGAGCCCGCCACCCGCACCGCCGACGTGGGTGGGACCGCGTCGACCGAGCAGGTCACCGCCGCGGTGCTGGACCTGCTCGCCGCGGGCTGACGCCGTCCCGACGGCCGCGGCCGCGCGGCCATCACGATCCAGTCGCCGTCCGGGCGACCCGAGTGCCGAGGAGGCACCGACCCATGAGCACCTACGTCCACATCCCCTCCATCACCATCACCGGAGAGCTCGAACCAGCCGGCCAGCGGCCGGGGGCCGACTCCGGGGATCCGCAGCTCGGCATCCTCCGCTTCGACACCGACGGCGCCGTGCGCGCCGGCGTGTGGGAGTCGGCACCGGGAGGCTGGCCGGTGGCGCCTCGCGAGGACACCGAGACCTGCTACATCCTGAGCGGCCGGGCCACCGTCACCGACGGTGCCACGGGCCAGACCTTCGAGGTCTCTGCCGGTGACGTGATCGTGCAGCCCGAGGGCTGGTCCGGCCGGTGGGACGTGCACGAGACGATCCGCAAGGTGTGGAGCCTGCGCTGACGGTCACCAGCGGGCCCCGGTCACCCCTGGTGGCCGGGGCCCGCTGGTGTTCAGCCTGCCTTCTCGCCCGCCTCGCCGTCCTCGACGTCACCACCGCGACGCTGCAGCGTCACGACGGCGTCGTCGAAGTGCTTCGTGAGCGCCGCCATGGCTCCTTCGGTGTCCTCGGCGCGGATCATCTCGCTGATCTCGCGGTGCTCCTCCACGAGGAAGTCCCGGCCCTGCAGCTCGGAGGTCAGCATGCTGAGGCACAATCGCGTCTCCGAGATCACGGTGGTGAACATCCGCTCGAGTCGAGGACTCTCCGCAGAAGCGACGAGCACGGTGTGGAAGTCGAGGTCGCGACTCGCGACCGTCTTCCAGTCCTCGGCGTTCTCCGCCGCCTCCATGCTGCGGACGACCTTGTCGAGTGCCTTGTACGCAGTGGCCGCACGTGCCGTCGCGATGATCCGCCGGACAGCTGCGCCCTCCAACGCCTCGCGGGCGAGGTAGATGTCCACGATGTCGTCGGCACTCATGACCGGCACGAAGACGCCGCGGTGCGGCTCGCTGCGCAGCAGCCCCTCCTGGATGAGGCGCTGGAGCGCCTCGCGCACCGGACCGCGGCTGACACCGAAGCTCGCTGCCAGCTCGACCTCGTGCAGCTGTGATCCGGGTGGCAGGCCACCCTCGATGATGCTGGACCGGATCCGCTCCCCGACCATCGACGCGAACGTCGCGCGCGGAATTCCGGTCGGCGTACCCTTTGCCGCCACGTGCTCTCCCCTACTGCTCGCCACGGCTCGTCCACCGCGTCTCAGGTCCTGCCCCGCTAGCCCGAGAAGGCAGGAAGACCAACTGTCGACATCATACGCGACGGAGGTGCCCGGCCGCGGCCGAACACCTCCGTCGGGGTGGGGCAGTTGTGCCTGTGGGACTTCTACCTGATGACGTCCTGGAACCGGTAGTAGGCGCCGGCGAAGGGCAGGAACCACGGGGGGCCGACGTGGCCGGGGATCCGCTTGAAGGGAATGTCGCGCCACGGGTTCGCTTCCAGCACGCCGTCCATGTAGTCGGCCATCTGCTTGCCCATGTGGGTGGCCATCTGGACTCCATGACCGGAGTAGCCGACGGAGTAGAAGAGGCCGTCCTGCTCGCCGGCGTGGACGAGGCGGTCCATGCTCATGTCCACCAGTCCGCCCCAGCAGTAGTCGACCTTGGCATCGGCGAGCTGGGGGAAGACCTCCACCATCGCCTCGCGCAGGATGCGGCCGCTCTTCGCGTCGGAGCGCGGACCCTCCATGGCGAAGCGCGCTCGGCCACCGAACAGCAGGCGGTGGTCCGGCGTGATGCGGAAGTAGTAGAGGAGGTTCTTGGAGTCCGCGACCACACGCCGGTTCGGCAGCAGCTGGTCGCACGCCTCCTTGCCGAGGGGCTCGGTGACGATGATGAAGCTGCCGACGGGTGCGATGCGGACCTGCTGCCAGCGGAACGGCCGTGTCGTGTAGCCGCTGGTGGCGACCAGGACCTTGTCGGCGCGGATCCGCCCGCGCGAGGTGACGAGGTCGTAGCGGGTGCCGCCCAGACGGTCGAGCGACTCCACGCCGGCCTTCTCGTGGATCTCCGCGCCCGCCCGGACTGCGCTCTCACCCAGTCCCTTGACGAACTTGCCCACGTGCAGCCCGGCACCGAGGGGGTCGAGGATGCCACCGTGGTAGCGCGGCGACCGGATCTCCGCGGCGAGCTCGCCGCCCGGCACGAGCGTGGTGTCGACGCCCATGCGCTCGGTCAGGATCTCGTGGGTGCGCTTCATCCCCTCGTAGTGGGCGGGCTTGGCCGCGAGGGTCAGCTTGCCGGTCCGGGCGAAGTCGCAGTCGATGCCCTCCTCGGCGACCAGCTTCTCGATGCTGTCGATCGCGTCGTAGTAGCTGTTGTAGAGGTCGCGCGCCATGGGGAAGCCGTAGCGTGCGATCGCGTCGCGCAGCCCGAGCGAGAGCCCGGGCGTGGCCATGCCTCCATTGCGGCCCGAGGCACCCCAGCCCACGGTCTCCTTCTCGAGCACGGCCACCCGCGCGCCCTTCCGTGCGAGGTGAAGCGCGGCAGAGGTGCCCGTGAGGCCGGCGCCCACGATGGCGACGTCGACCTTGCCGCCGACCTCCGTCTGCGAACGGTCGGGGGTGGCCGGCGCGGTGTCGAGCCAGTACGACGTGAACTTCATGAGCGGTGGTCTCCCGGATCTGAGGGTGGGCGGAACACGGATTGTCAGCAGCTGCAGAGGCGCGCTCGGGCGGTGGAAGACCTCACTACGCCGCGCCCTGGCGGGGTGAGGTCCACGGCGGCGGGCTAGAGCACGGTCTCCAGGAACTTGCGCGTGCGCGGCTCCTGGGGATTGCCGAGCACATCGGCGGGCGCGCCCTTCTCGACCACGAAGCCGCCGTCCATGAACATCACCGTGTCCCCCACCTCACGCGCGAAGCCCATCTCGTGGGTCGCGATGAGCATGGTCATGCCCCGCTCGGCGAGGTCCTTCATGACGGCGAGGACCTCACCCACGCGCTCGGGGTCGAGGGCGCTGGTGGGCTCGTCGAAGAGCATCACCTTGGGGTCCATCGCAAGCGAGCGTGCGATGGCGACCCGCTGCTGCTGGCCGCCGGAGAGCTGCCACGGGTAGTGGTCGCCGTGGCCGTGGAGCCCGACGCTCGTGAGGAGCACGTCCGCGCGCTTCCTCGACTCCGCCTTGGGTGCGCCCTTGACGAGGACCGGGCCGGACATCACGTTCTCCTGCGCGGTCATGTTGGGGAACAGGTTGAACGACTGGAACACCATGCCGATCCGCGTCCGTTGCGCAGCGACCTCCTTGCGCTTCAGCGCCTGGTAGGACGTGGCGGTCTCCCTGAACCCGAAGTCCTCGCCGTTGACGCGAAGGACACCGCGGTCGATCTCCTCCAGCCCGTCGATGCACCTCAGCAAGGTGGACTTGCCCGACCCGCTCGGGCCGATGATGCACACGATCTCGCCGCACGCCACGTCGAGGTCGATGCTGTCGAGCACCACCCTGTCGCCGAAGCTCTTGCGCAGGCCGCGCGCGTACACGGTTCCGTCGCCGCTCATCGGGCCTCTCCCATCAGCTCGGTCTGGAGGGGCCCGGCAGCGGGCCCGTTGCTGACTCTCTCCCGGGTCCGGGAGAACCTCTTCTCGATCCGCGACTGCGGGTAGCTCAGCAGCAGGGTCATGAGCAGGTACCACAGGCAGGCCACGATCAGGAGCGGGATCGTCTGGTAGGTGCGGGCGTAGATGAGCTGCACGCTCTGCAGGAGCTCACCGACGCCGAGCACGCTGACGAGGGACGTCTCCTTGAACATCCCGATGAACTGGTTGCCGGTCGCCGGGACGATGGTCGGCATCGACTGAGGGACGATGACCCGGCGCAGCTTGGTCATCCGGCTCATCCCGAGCGAGTCGGCCGCCTCGATCTGGCCCTTGTCCACCGAGGCGAACCCGCCGCGGAAGATCTCCGCCTGGTAGGCCGCCTGGTTGAGGGACAGGCCCACGATCGCAGCCGTCGTTGCACTGATCAGCCGGTTGACGTCGACGTCCTGGGAGATGCCGGTGAACGGGATCCCGATCGCCAGGTTCGGGTAGAGGGCGGCGATGTTGAACCAGAAGATCAGCTGGACGAGCACCGGCGTACCGCGGAAGAACGTGAGGTAGCCGCTGGCCAGGATGCGCACCGGCCGGAGGGGCGAGACGCGCATGACGGCCAGGACCAATCCGAGCAGCGCGCCCAACGTCATGCAGACGACCGTGAGCACGACCGTCATGACCAGGCCGCGCAGGACCGTGTCGGCGGTGACGTACTGCGCCACGACGTCCCACTGGTAGTTCTCGTTCGTCAGCAGCGTGCGGACCACGCCGAACGCCACCAGGGCACACAGGAACCAGGCGACGTACTCCAGCACACCGCGGCGGTGCACCCGGGGCTTGACAGTGGCGTCAAGGGCCCCGTTGCTCTGTTTGTCTCGGTCCGAGCGGACCGGATCCGTCGTGTACGTCATGGGTCACCCCAGGGCTTCCGAGGTCGTGATCGCACCAGCACCCAGGCCCCAGCGGTCGAGGGTCTCCTGGTAGGCGTCGGAGTCCATCAGCGACTGCATCGCGGCGTGCAGGGCCGACGTGAGCTCGGAGTCCTTCTCGAGGCCCAGAGCGACGATGTCGTCGCCCTCCTCCTTCTGGTACTGGGGCGAGAGCAGCTCGAAGGACTGGGGCTGCTGCTTGGCGGCCCAGGCGAGCTGCGAGGTGTCGGAGAAGACACCGTCCAGCCGCTTGGCGACGAGCTGGGTGAGGGCACCCTCGACGTTGCCCAGGACGACGCTGTCGACCGGCTGCTGCCCGGCGGCCTCGCAGTCCTCGTCGATCAGCGGGATGTAGTCCTGCTGCTGCGAGCTCCCGGCCATCACCGCGATCTTCTTGCCGCAGATCGAGTCGTCGGCAAGGCTCAGGCCCTCCGGGTTGCCCGTCTGGACGATCAGGGACGACCCGGCCGCCCAGTAGGTGATCATGTCCAGGACCTCGAGCCGCTCGGGCGTGGGGGTCATGTTGGTCGCAGTGAAGTCGTAACGACCCGCCGCGATGCCCGGGATCACGTTGTCCCAGGTCACGTTCTTGACCTCGACCTCGAGGCCCAGCTTCTGCCCGAGGAGCTTGGCGATGTCGACGTTGTAGCCGATGGGGGTCTTGTTGTCCTCGGCGAGGAACGAGGTCGGCGGGTAGTGCAGGTCCGCCGCCATGGTGATCTTGCCGGCCTCCTTGATGTCCGCCGGCAGCAGGTCGACCGCGGCCGGGTCGGGCTTCACCTCAGCTGCGACGTCCTCGAAGCTGCCCTTGGCGCCGGACGCCTCGTCACTCGCCTGGGAGCTCGCGCCACCACCGCAGGCAGAGGTCGAGGCGAGGACCACGGTCCCGAGGCTCGCAGCGGTGAGGATCTTCCACTTGCTCATGGTGGTGCGCATGTTCGGTCTCTCCTGGGGTTCTGGTGGTGAGGGGGTCTGGGGGTGAGGGGGTTCAGGTGTTCAGGTCGGATGCGTGCTCAGGGCTGCGGGCAGCGCCGATCGACCGGACCGGCACTCGCCTGCCCGTGAGGGCCACCGAGCCGGTCAGGGCGCAGCAGCCGGCCGCGGCCAGGGCTTCGGGGTGCACCTGGCCGCGGCGGCCGAGGACTCGGCTCAGATGCCGAGCAGGGTGTTGAGCTCGTCGAGCGACTTCACCACGGTGAGGTCGTAGCCGGGCGGGACCGGGTCGTAGCCGCGGTCGAGCAGCACCAGGTTGCGGAAGCCCATGTCGTGCATCGGCAGGGGGTCGTAGCGAGTGTGCGAGGAGACGTGCACGAAGTCCTCGGGCTGGGCGTCGAGCTGGTCGAGCATGTACTCGAACGCGGCGTAGCGCGGCTTGTAGTAGCCGGCCTGCTCGGCGGTGTACACCGCGTGGAACGGCGCCTCGAGCCGCGGGACGCTCTCGGCGAGGAAGGAGTCGTCGGCGTTGGACAGGATGACCAGCTTGTAGTGCTCGGCCATCCTCTTCAGCGGCTCCACCACGTCCGGGTGCGGGCCGAAGCCCCGCACACCGTCCGCGAGGCGCTTGCCCGCTGTGGGGTCGGACTGGATCCCCCACTTGCGGCACACCCGGTCGAAGGCGTTCTGCAGCACCTCCTCGTAGGGGTAGTAGGCGTCGAGCACCGCGTCGTAGCGGTAGCCGCGGAACTCTGCGACGAACTGGTCCCACTTCTCGGCCGGGACCTGGTCACCGACCAGCTCCTTGGTGATCGGGGTCATCGGCCAGCTGATCAGGGTGCCGTAGCAGTCGAACGAGACGTACTTCGGACGGAACGTGGGCGTGCTCATCAAGGCGTGCCTCTCTCTTCGGGTGTGATCCAGATTACGACTGTAGACCACAGATTGTCAACAATAGACGTGGGCGTCTCAGCCCACGACCCCGACTCCCAACGCCAGCCCGACGCCGTACGTCGCGCTGGCCGCCAGGGCCCCGAACGCGAGCTGGCGCAGGCCGCTGAACCACCAGGAGACGGTCGTGGCGAGCGAGGCGAGCCCGCCCGCGATGAACAGCCCGAGGCCGCCGATCGCGAGGCCGAGTGCAAGCGAGGTGAAGCCGAGCAGGAAGGACAGCAGCGGCACGATCGCGCCCAGCGAGAACGTCACGAACGACGAGCCGGCCGCGACCCACGGCGAGGGCTTCTCGCGGGGGTCCAAGCCGAGCTCCTGCGTCACGTGCACGAGCGCAGCCTGCTCGGGGTCGCGGTGGACGTCGCTCGCGGCTGCGCTCGCGGTGGACCTGGACATGCCCATGGTCCTGAACATCGCGGCCAGCTCACGCTCCTCGGCGACGGCGTTCTCCCGGATCTCCTCGGCTTCCTTGTGCCACTCCCGGTCGACCTGCTCGTTCTGGGTCTTGACGGAGGTGTACTCCCCCATCGCCATCGAGAAGGCACCGGCGACCAGGCCGGCCAGACCGGTCACGACGATGTAGCGGGGAGGGGCACCGGCGGCGCCGACGCCCGCGACGAGGGCGATGTTGGTCACCAGGCCGTCCATCGCGCCGAAGACCGACGCGCGCAGGGCGCCGCCGGAGACGTCGGCGTGCGTGTGACCCACCTCGGCGGGTCCAGTGGGGGTGTGGGTGGGTTTCGTCATGGGACGATGATAGGAGGATTGTTGACTGTTGACAATCAAGGTGAGGCTTGCCTCAGCTGCCGCCCACCCCTGTCGACTCCGGCCGACCGGGGCGCCTGCGGAGCTCACCGGCCAGTCCCGCGGAGTGGCACAGGTCCCGCAGGATCTGTACGCCCACGGTGAGCATCGGCACGTCCGGCTCGGCGCTGTCCGCCAGCCCGGCGTAGGCGGCCGCGGTGCGCGTCAGCTCGTCGCGATGGAGCCGGGTCCACCGCTCCAGTCCGCCCTCGGTGACCACGTCGGTGGCGATCGCGACGGTGAGCGCAGACAGCTCGTCGCGCAGCGCCGCCTTGGCCAGCTGGACCCAGTGCTGGTCGGCCGACGTGATCGTCACGGTCGTGTAGAGCCAGGACATGCCCAGCGCCTCGCCGACACGGGCGTAGACCGCCCCGAGGTCGATGACGTCGTGGCCACTGTCGGCCGCCGCGGCCGCGAGGCCGAGCGCGGAGTTCATCTGGGCCACCGCGCGGCACGCCGTCAACAGCTCCCCCGGGGCGCCGAGCCCCGCCAGTGCGGCGAGGCTCCCTGCCAGCGAGGGATCGTCGGTCACGGTCGGGTTGGCGGTCAGGGCCTCGCGGAGCCGGGCGACGGAGTGGTCGTACGAGGCCACCTCGTCCCCGATCGGTCCCAGCCTGCTGGTGCGACGGGCCAACCAGGCGACGTTGTGCTCGAGGGCCCGCTCCAGCGCCTGGCGCAGGGGAACCGTGGGCGCCACCGGGTACGGCGCGAGGCCGTCCCACAGCTCATCGAGGCCCAGGAGGCGCTTGACGACGAGCACCGCCCGGATCGCGTGGTCGGTGCTGGCGCCGGTGCGATCCTCGATCCGGTAGATGAATCCCGGGCCGACGCGGTCGATGAGGTCGTTGGCCAGACGCGTGGCGATGATCTCCCGCCCCAGGCGGTGGTCGAGCACCTGGTCGGCGTACGTCCGCTGCAGCGACGAGGGGAAGTAGCCGGTCAGCACGTCCGCCACGCCCGGGTCGTCCGGGACGTCCCCGTCGAGGAGCAGCTCGTGGACGAGGTTCTTCGCGTGGCCGAGAACGACGGCGATCTCCGGTCGGGTCAGGCCGCGCCCCGCTGCGCGACGCCGCTCGATCTCCTCGTGGTCGGGAAGCTGTTCGCGGCCCCGGACCAGCCCGTGCTGCTCCAGGTTGCGGATCACCTGGTCGTGCCGGTCCAGCACGGTGGCGCCGTACGCCTCGGCGACGCTGAGGGCCAACGTCTGGCGCTCACTGTCGGCCAGCACGGCGGCCACGACCTCCTCGGCGCACTCGTCGAGGAGGATCCGGTCGCGTTCGGGGCGATCGATCAGACCGTCGTGCTCGACCTGGCGCAGGAGGACCTTGAGGTTGACCTCGCGGTCGGAGGTGTTGACCCCGGCCACGTTGTCGATGAAGTCGGCGTTCACGCGTCCCCCGGCGAGAGCGAGCTCGATGCGGGCGGCCTGGGTCAGGCCGAGGTTGCCCCCCTCCCCCACCACCCGGCACCGGAGCCCGTCGGCCGAGACCCGGACTCGGTCGTTGCCGCGGTCGGCCGCGTCGGCGTCGGTCTCGTGCGACGCCCGGACATAGGTGCCGATCCCACCGTTCCAGAGCAGGTCGACCGGAGCCCTCAGCACTGCCTGCACGAGCTCGTCGGCGGACAGCTCCTCGGCGTCGACGCCGAGCACCGCGCGCGCCTGTGCCGACAACGTGACCGCCCGGCCGGACCGCGGGAAGACACCTCCGCCAGGAGAGACCAGCGTCCGGTCGTAGTCGGCCCACGAGGAGCGCGGCAGCGCGGCGAGCCGGGCTCGCTCGGCGTACGACACCTCCGGGTCCGGGGAGGGGTCGATGAAGATGTGGCGATGGTCGAACGCGGCGACCAGCCGGATGGTCCTCGAGAGCAGCATCCCGTTGCCGAAGACGTCCCCGGACATGTCGCCGATGCCGGCGACGGTGATCTCGTCCCGCTCGGGATCCACGCCCAGCTCGGTGAAGTGTCGCCGCACGGCCACCCAAGCCCCGCGCGCGGTGACGCCGAGGTCCTTGTGGTTGAAGCCCGTGGAGCCGCCGGAGGCGAAGGCGTCGTCGAGCCAGAAGCCCGCCGCGGTCGACTCCTCGTTGGCCAGGTCCGAGAAGGCGGCGGTGCCCTTGTCCGCAGCCACCACCAGGTAGGGGTCGGGCGCGTCCGTGGCCAGCACGCCCGCTGGCGGCGCGACCCCGTCACCGACGTCGTCGGTCACGTCGAGCAGGCCACGCACGAACAACCGGTAGCAGCGGCGGACCTCCTCCGCCGCCTCGTCGGGTGCCAGACCGGCGAGGGGGCTCCTCACCACGAAGGCTCCCTTGGCCCCGGCAGGCACGATCAGGGAGTTCTTGACCTGCTGGGCCTTCGCCAGGGCGAGCACCTCGTCGCGGTAGTCCTCGACGCGGTCGGACCAGCGCAGGCCACCGCGGGCAACCGCGCCGTAGCGGACGTGCAGGCCCTCGACGTCCGGGTGGTGCACGAAGGTCTCGACGTGAACAGCCGGGTCAGTGGGGAACGGCAGGCGGGACGGGTCGAGCTTGAGCACGATCGTGGCCGACGGACTCCCCGACGCGTCCGTGCGGAAGTAGTTGGTCCGC
Organism: Nocardioides eburneiflavus; assembly: GCF_004785795.1. NCBI lineage: Bacteria > Bacillati > Actinomycetota > Actinomycetes > Propionibacteriales > Nocardioidaceae > Nocardioides > Nocardioides eburneiflavus. The sequence continues at coordinate 3,285,506 of NZ_SRRO01000001.1, read as the reverse complement.
GTGACCGCGTCGAGCAGGCCGACGTACCAGTCCAGGACCCGGAACTCGTCGCGGGTGGTCGCCGCATCGGCGTAGGTCGCGAGCTTGTTGGCCAGCCCCTCCCCCGGCGATGTGCCGGCCGCGGGGTCGAACCGCTGCTCGAACAGCTCGACCCAGTGCCGGACGAAGTCGCGATGGGCCGACAGGATTCCGCGGACGTAGGAGGTGCTCGCCCCGAGGCCCGCCTGGCGAAGGTACTGCGACGCCGCCCGCACGAGCTGGACCTGCCTGGGGGCCAGGTGGGTCTCCACGACCAGGGCGGAGAGCTCGTCCCGGTCGACGAGCCCCTCCCACGCGGCGCCGAACGCCTCCGCGAGCAGTGGCAGCATCTCCGGCAGGTTCGGGTCCTCGACCTCCGAGAACGCGAAGCTGTCCCCCGCCTCGCCCGGCACGTGGTCGACCAGGACGAGCCCGAGCTGCTCGAAGATGGGCAGCACCCGCGAGAGCGGGGGCCGGTCACCGGGCCACTCGACCGAGCATCTGAGACCGCCCTCGCCTGCCTCCCAGGTGACGCGCGGTGCCGACGCGGGGGTCGATCGGTCCGCGACGGTCATCACGTGGCTCACCGCATGGCCAGGGCTGGTCGCTGCATGCAGCGACCATACGCCCTCCTGTCTATTGTTGACAACCGGCCGTGGTCGGACCTAGAACGCGGTGTACCCGCCGTCGATGGGGAGGACCGCCCCGGTGATGTAGGAGGACTCCGGGGAGGCCAGGAACAGCACGGCGTCTGCGACCTCCTCGGGGGTGGCCAGGCGCTGCAGCGGGATCTGGGACTCGCGCTGGCGGCGGTAGGCCTCGGGGTCGTCCCGGCGCTGGAAAGAGGCTTCGATGACCGGGGTCGCGGTCAGGCCGGGTGCGGCCACGTTGACCCGGATGTTGCGCGGGGCCCACTCGATGGCGGCGCCCTTGGCGAGCATGATCAGGCCGCCCTTGGCCGCGGAGTAGAGCACCTCCTCCGGCTTGCCGACGATGCCGAGCCGGGACCCGACGAGCACGAACGACCCCCCGCTCGCCGGCATCAGCGGGGCGAAGTGCTTCATCACCAGGAACGAGCTGAGCAGGTTGCTGTGCAGCACGTCCCTGGCGTCCTCGTACGACATCTCCGTCAATGGGCCGCCGGCCTGCAGTCCGTGGTTGAGCACGGCCACGTCGACGGTGCCGAACGCCTCCTTCGCCTCCTCGGCCAGGGACGCGACGAACGCCTCGTCATTGAGGTCTCCGGGGACGTACACGTCCTCGGGCTGCGCGGTGCCGAGCCGCTCGCGGCGACCGGTCAGCAGCAGCCGCGCACCCTCGCGGCGGAAGTGCGAGCTCACCGCCTCGCCGATCCCGCTGCTGGCGCCGGTGACCAGCGCGGTGTGGTTCTCGAGTCTCATCGTGGGTTTCTCCGTCGGGTCGTGGTGGATGCGTGATCAGTGGTCGTACGGGCGCTCAGCTCAGGCGTCCACGGGCGGCGACCTCCCACCGCTCCAGCGTCGTGCCCTCGGAGTCGGTCACCAGCAGCTCCTCGAAGCTGGCCACCACCGGACACACGTGGTTGGGCACCACCGGGACCACGGTGCCCACGCTCGGTCGCGCCTCCCCCCCTGGCACGGCGAGGAACCCGTGGTACTCGTTGAGCCTCGACAGCACCGCCTTGCTCCCGGCGACGCCACCGAAGCCCTTCTCCGGGGTGCCCTCACGACCCATGGCCTTGGTGCCGACGTCGAGGATGGCCTGGTCCGGCACCCAGTCGCTGACCACGGTCGCTGCCACGAAGAGCGCGATCTGGTCCTCTGCGCACGCCCCCAGCCGGGTGTTGTCGAGGTCGCAGAACACGTACTCCCCCGGACGGATCTCGGTGATCACGCTGTCGGTCGCGTACGCCACGGTCGGGGTGGAGCCGGCGGAGACCACCTGCGGGGTGATCCCCACGGCCTCGATGCTGCGTACGGCAGTGGCGAGCGCGGCCTCCTGGTCCTGGGCGGCCGGCTCCCGCGACTCCGGACCGGCACTGCCGTGCCCGGGATAGGTGAAGACCCCGGCCGGCACCAGCCCACGCTTGCGGGCGACCTGGGCGAGGTCCCCGGCGGCCTCTGGCGGAGCGCCGGAGCGGCGGGCACCGCAGTCGACCTCGATGACGACCTGGAGCCGGTCGGGCTCCTCGCCCATCGCGTCGGCCAGCGCATCGATGGCCGCGGCGTTGTCGACGCCGACCCGCAGGCTCGTGGTCCCCGCCAGCTCACGGATCCGCCCGGCCTTGGTGCCCGAGGGCCACACCGGGTAGGCGAGGAAGATGTCGTCGAACCCGGCGCCGGCGAACACCTCGGCCTCGCCGACGTTGCCGGCGGTGATCCCCACCGCCCCGGCCTCGAGCTGGCGCCGGCCGATCTCGATGCACTTGTGGGTCTTCACGTGCGGACGCACGTCCAGGCCGCGTTCCGCGGCGAAGGCCTGCATCCGGTCGATGTTGTCCTGCATCACGTCGGCCAGCACGATCGGGAAGGGCGTGTCCACCCGGCCGGCCAGGCGGTCGAGTACGTGGTGGAACCGGTGCACGGTGCGCTCCTCGGTGTCGAAGGGTTCGGTCGAAGGGTGGTTCGACGGATTCGGTGGGTCCTACGCGGTCGTGCAGATCATCTGGATCTCGACCGGGCTGTTGCGCGGCAGGCTCGCCACGCCGATGGCCGTGCGCGCGTGCCGGCCGTCCTCGCCCAGCACCTCGACGAGCAGCTCACTGGCCGCGTCGGCCACCGTCGACTGCTGGCCGAACTCGGGCGTGCTGGCCACGAAGACCAGCATCTGCACGACCCGGACGCGGTCCAGCCCGCCCACTGCGTCCGCGGCTTCGGCGAGGCAGTTGACCACCGCGTGGCGGGCCAGCTCGCGACCGGTCTCGACGTCGACGTTCCGACCCAGGACGCCCTGCCCCAGCAGCTCCCCGTCCTTGTAGGGCAGCTGCCCCGCGACGTGGATGCTCTCTCCGACGGCTCGGTGGTTGACGTACTTCGTGCTCGTCCCCACCGGAGGCAGGTCCATGCCGACGGCGCGGATCCGCTCGAGGGCCGAACCGGTCCGGGTGTGGTTCTCACTCATCTGTCAGGTCTCCTTGTCCGCCGCCGGGGCCAGCGGAAGTGTCGATCGTTGGCCGTACACGCCATCGTGGGGCGCGGGGTTCGCGCGTCCCCGACCCGTGCTCCGCCCGGCGAGCGCGGACGGGAAGTGGCGGGCCACCTCGCGCCGGAACCCGTCCACGTCTCCCTCCAGCACGCAGCGGACCATCGCCTCGTGCTCGCGGGCGATCTCGTGCACGTCGGCGTAGGAGCGATGGTCGGCCGCCAGGTAGAGGCGCAGCTTGGTCTCCCACCCGCCCCAGAGGCCCTGCAGGATGCTGTTGCCCGAGAGGTCGTAGAAGAGCCGGTGGAGGCGCAGGTGCGCGTCGATGCTCGCCGGGATGTCGTTCTGCTCGGTGGCGCGCCCGAGGTCCTCGAGGGTGCGGACCAGGGTCGGGCGCGCGTCACCGCGCAACGCCTCCATCGAGAGCTCCGCGGCATACGGCTCGACGAGCAGGCGGACCGAGGCGATCTCTGCGACCTCGGCGGCACTCACCTCGGCCACGAACGCCCCGCGGAAGGGGATCTTCACGACCATGCCCTCCTCCTCGAGCCTGGTCAGCGCCTCGCGCAGGGGGGACCTGCTGATACCGAGGTCCGCAGCGATGTGCGCCTCACGCAGCTGCCCACCGGGGGGAACGCTGCCGTCGAGGATGGCGGCACGCAGCACGCGGTAGACGCCCTCCGGCGTCGTCGTCCGCTGCTCCTGCCACGCGAACGTGACGTCCATCCAGTGCTCCTCCCGGTTCGCCGGACCGCGGTGGGCGGCTGCCCGGTCAGGGACGCGGCAGGCCGAAGAGGACCGGGAGGTCGGCGATGTCGGTGATGCGCTCGTAGCCGAGCCAGTGCTCGTCGTGCTCGAAGCCACGATCGACGTACACCTTGTCCTCGATGCCCATGGCCGCCGCCGTGCGGTGGTCGTACATCGGGCTGGCCGAGACGTGCACCAGCTCGCCTGGCGTCACGTCGAGCTTGTCGAACAGGTACTCGAACGCACGCATGCGTGGCTTGTAGGTGCCCATCTCCTCGGCGCTGATCACGACGTCGAACGGTGCATCGAGGTTCTTCGAGAGCTGCTCGGCGTGCGCGGTGTCGCTGTTGGTGATGATCACCAGCGGCACCGCCTCCGCCAACCGGTTCAGCGCCTCGGTCACCCCCGGGTAGGGGCCCCAGGTCGGGACGATCTCGTAGACCGCCCGCGCGTCCTCCGGGCGGTACTCCAGGCCCACCCAGCGCGAGGCGCGCTCCATGGAGCTCGCGACGATCTGGTGGAACGGCTTGTGGTCGCCCATGCACTCGTCGAACCGGTACGCCTTGCAGATCCGCAGGTACTCGTCGGCGACGTCGGCCGGCAGCCGGTCGCCGAGGACCTCTCGCATCGCGTCGTTGATGGCGAACTTGATGAGCGTGCCGTTCATGTCGAACGTCACGAACTTCGGCTTCTCGAATACCACGGGGTCCTCCTGGGGAGCTTGGCTCGCGCAGCGGCGGTGCGCGCTGGTCGATTGTCGACAATACGTGTACTGTGGTTGACTGTCAACAACATTCCGTCAGAACCTATTCACCGGAGGCACGCGCCTCCCTGGGACGAGAAAAGGTGTAGCCGTGTTGAGAGATGAGCACCCGACGGACCGGACCGCAGGCCCCGACGCTCTTCCCCCGGAGGCCGCGAACCGGTGGTCGCGGAGCCTCTGGCTCGACGGGGTGGTCGGAGACCTGAACCCCCGCCGGCCGTTGTCGGGCGACCACACGTGTGACGTCGCGATCGTCGGTGCCGGTTTCGCCGGGCTGTGGACCGCCTACTACCTCAAGGCAGCGGACCCCTCCCTGCGGGTCACCCTGGTCGAGGCCGAGATCGCGGGATTCGGCGCCGCCGGTCGCAACGGCGGGTTCGTTTCGGCCGGAATCGCCGGCAGCGGCGCGCGCTACGCGCGCGCAAGCGGGTGGGACGAGGTCCTGCGAGCCGAGCGGGAGACCCAGCGCGGTGTCGACGAGATCGGCCGCGTCATTGCCGCCGAAGGGATCGACTGCGGCTACAAGAAGGAGGGCGCACTGAACCTCGCGACGACCGAGCCGCAGGTGCAGCGCCTTCGCGCCCGGACCGAGGCCAAGCACCGATTCGGACTCGGGACCGACGACTACCGACTCCTGACCGCCGACGAGTGCGCCGACTTCGTCCGCGGGGCCGGGGGCGTCCTCGCCGGGTCCTTCACGCCGCACTCCGCTCGCGTCGATCCCGCTCGGCTGGCCCGCGGGCTCGCCGAGGCCTGCGAACGGCTCGGTGTCACGATCTACGAGCAGACACCAGCAGAACAGCTCGGCCCCCGCGTGGTGCAGTGCCGGAGCGGCCGGATCTCGGCCGACATCGTGATCCGTGCCACGGAGGCCTACACGATCCAGGAGCGGTCCCAGCGGCGCAGCTTCCTGCCGCTCTACTCGCTCATGATCGCGACCGAGCCCCTCCCCCAGGAGACCTGGGACGAGCTCGGCTGGCGGGACGGCATGGGGATCTCGGACCTGCGGCACCTCTACTACTACTCCCAGCGGACGATCGACGGCCGGATCGCGCTGGGCGGCCGAGGCGCGCCCTATCGCTTGTCCAACCCCCTCTCGCCCGAGAACGAGCGGGACGCCAGCGTCTTCCAACGGCTCTGCGAGACCCTTCGCGAAGCCTTCCCCGCTGCCTCACAGGCCAGCATCACCCACCACTGGGGTGGTGCCCTGGCCGTGCCTCGCGACTGGTGCACCAGGCTCGCGTTCGACCGCAGCAGCGGGCTCGGGTTCGTCGGTGCCTTCGGTGGTCACGGCGTCACTGCCGCCAACATCATGGGCCGCACGATGCGCGACCTGATCATGGGCGAGAGCACGGACCTCACGTCCCTGCCGTGGGTGGGACACCACACGCGCAACTGGGAGCCCGAGCCCATCCGGTTCATCGCGTCCCGGCTCATCGCCAAGACACTCGACGCCTCCGACGCCTACGAGGAACGCACCGGCACGCCGGCCAAGCGCGCCCGGCTGGTCCAGCCGTTCCTGCCGCCGAGCTGACCACGACCGTCAGAAGGCCGGCGCGAACCGCTCGGTCTGCTGGCCCTGACGACGTGCCTCGAGCACGGCTTCCCGCAGCCGGTCCCGAGCGATCCCGAGGCTCGCGTACACCGCTCCTCGCGCCACTGACAGACCCAGCTCCTGGGTCGCCACCTCGACCTCTGGCACCGTCGGGAGGCTCATGGTGAGTCGCCGTCGTACCTCGGGCAGGACCTCGTCCACCAGCGGAGTCAACCGGCCCACGAGGAAGACGGACTCCGGATCGAGCGTCACCACGACCGCACTGACGGCGGTGACCAGTGCCGTCGTGAACGCATCCAGGACCGCGGCGCGGGACCCCTCGTCGTGCTGCCGCTGCCAGAGCTCATCGATGCGCTCGAGGTCGAGTCCTCGCCCTCGAGCGAACCGGAGGAGGCCGCTCGTGCTCATCAGCCCGTCGAGGGGCTGGTCGCCGACCCCGGAGGAGAGCACGCCGATGTCTCCGAATGCGGGGGTACGTCCCCGGACCAGCTCGTGGTCCGTACAGCTGGCGAAGCTCAAGATGCTGCTCAGGCTGAAGAGGACGGCGTTGCCGAGGGTGGAGTTCTCGGTGAGGATCCCGAGCAGGGACGCGTTGGCGTCGCTGTCCAGCAGCACGGGCGCGGCCACCAGGTCGGCAAGCGCTCGCTGGAGGCCGGAGCCCCCGAAGACCTGCGCCGGCTCCGCCGAACCGAAGATCTCCGTGCCTCCCCGGACCCGGCCGGGCACGGCGACGACGACCTGGCGCAACGGCCCCCCCGCCGGCCCGCTCACCTCCTTCATCAGGCCCACCAGCCACTCCGCGGCCTTCGCCACGTCCAGGTGGTGGGGGGTGGGCACGAGGACGTGGTGCACCTCGCGACCTCTCAGGTCGGCCACCAGGACGGCCGTGCTCTGGATGCCGAAGCTGATGCCGACGACGTGTCCCGTGCTGCTGGGCACGTCGAGGTAGGTGGACCTGCGGCCACGACCCGTGACCTCGTCGAGCGCGCCGTCGACGACGAAGCCGTCCGCACGGAGCTCCTCCACGGCTCGGGACACCGTGGCCTTGCTCAGTCCCGTGGTCGCGATGAGCTCGTTGCGCGTCAGCGGTGCGCGTGACAGCACCACGTCGAGGACCGACGCCTTGTTGTGGTCGCGTGAGGTGGGGTTGCCGTTCACCTCACGACCCTATCGATCCTGGTGCCCCGGACGGGGGAGCGGTGCGACCCACCCGGAGCCTGCCGATGACGTCCTCCATCGGCACGGCCAAGGAACGTTCGACGTTGGTCCAGTCGTCCTTGGCGTGGGCCAGGAGGTAGTCGCGCCGCTCCGGGACGCGCTCGGCGCGCCAGTGGGTGATCAGCCCGCGCAGGGTGAGTCGGGCCAGAGCGGCCACTGGCAGCAGCGGCAGCTCGCGGTCCCGGAGCGGCCGCGTGCGCTGGTAGCCGGCGACGAAGGCACAGGCCTCGCGCCATGGGTCGTCGGCCGTCCGGCCGAGCAGGTTCGCCATCGCCACCGCAGGGTCGAAGATCACCGCACTGCGCACGGTGTCACCGAAGTCGATGACACCGCAGACGTAACCCTCCCGGTGGCCGTCGACGACCACGTTGTAGGGGCTGTAGTCACCGTGGATCACCTGCGTCTCGAGGTCTTCCAGGCTCGGGACGACAGTGGCGTCGAAGAGCTGGAACACCCTCTCGGCCAGACGCCGGTGCCCGGCATCCGGCGTGTGCTCGACGAGCTCCGTCAAGTGGTGGAAGTGCCGGAGGTCCCACACGAGCCCGCGCCGGTCCGCCGGGTGGCAGAACGCCTCGAGCGCCACGTCGACGCGGCCGAGCATCTCCCCCACCACGGCGAGCAGCTCGTCGTCCGGGTGCGCCTGGGCCCACACCGATCCCTCGACGAAGTCGAAGACCCGCAGGATCCGCGTCCTGCCGTCGTTCGACGCGAGGACCACGTGGTCGCGCCCGTCGACGGTCAACCTCACCCGCTGCACGGGCAGCTCCGGCGCCGTTGCCTCGAGGAATCGCATCGCCTCCGTCTGCAACCCCACCACCGACGGTGCCTCGTCGGGTGGCGAGACCTTGACGAGGTAGCCGGACGACTCGGCCTCGAGCCTGAACGTGTCGTCCTTCTCCGTCGCCACCGGGTGGAGCCGTCCGACGAGGTCGAAGTGCTCTGCGAGGAGGCTGCCGACCAGCCCCACCTCGATCGGGTCGTGCGAGGAGCCCATGCCACTCTCGGCGAACAGCCGGTCGACCGCGCTCGGGGGCGGTGTGCTCACAGACGCTCCTTCGCGACCTCGGCGAAGGTCTCGAGGAACCGGGTGACGTCGGCGGAGGTGAAGGCGAGCGGGGGACGGATCTTCAGGACGTTCGCTGCCTTGGCCGTGCCGCTGATGAGGACCCGACGATCCCGCATGTCGCTGATCACGTCCTCGGCGAGTCCGCGGTCGGGTGCGAGCGTGTCGCGGTCGGCCACGATCTCCACACCCACGTACAGGCCACGCCCGCGTACCTCGGCGACGTAGGGCGACTCGCGGGTGATCTCCTCGATCCCGGCACGCAGCGTCGTGCCGTTCTCGAGGACGCGCTGCTGCACGTTCTCCTCCTCGAAGACATCCAGCACCGCGGCTCCGGCCGCCACCGGGATGGAGCTCCCGGCGAAGGTGTTGAAGTAGCGCACGTTCCGTCCGAAATCGTCCGAGACCTCCGGGCGGAACACCACGCCGGAGATCGGCACCCCGTTGCCCATCGGCTTGCCCATGGTGACGATGTCCGGCAGCACACCGTGACGGGCGAACCCCCACATCTCCTCCCCCAACCGGGCGAATCCCGACTGCACCTCGTCGGCGATGTAGACGCCGCCCGCCGCGTGCACCTCCTCCACCACGCCCGGCATGTAGCCGACCGGGTCGGTGAAGATCCCGTCGCTGCTGTAGGTGGAGTCGGTGACCAGCGCCGCGAGTCGGAAGCCGTGGCGCTCCAGGTCCTCGATCGCGTCACGCACCTGGGCCCGCATGTGCTCGGCCAGCGTGGACCCCGGTGCCACCAGCCGCGGGTCAGGAGGATCGATGAGCCGCACGCCCGGCCCCAGCGGCGACCCCTTCCCCAACGACGGGGAGAACCGCGAGACCTCACTGGTGATGCCGTGATAGGCCCATCGGGTCACGATGATCCCCTCGCCACCGGTGTGGTACTTCGCCACTCGCATGGCCAGGTCGTTGGCCTCCGACCCGCTGCACGCCAGGCTCAGTCTCGACAGACCGGCCGGGAACGTGGCGAGGAGCCGCTCGGCGTAGTCGACCAGCGCCTCCTGGACGTAACGCGTGTTGGTGTTCACCGCCGCCAGCTGGCGCGACACCACCTCGACCACTCGCGGGTGCGCATGCCCCACGCACGGCACGTTGTTGTAGACATCGAGGTAGTCGTTCCCCTCGTGATCGAACAAGTGGGCGCCCTGACCCGACACGAACTCCACCGGCTCCCGGTACATGAGCATGTAGCCGGGGCCGAGCACCTGGTGGCGCCGCCGGATGGTCTCCTGGAGGTGCGCCGGCAGCGTGCTCAGCACGTCGGGGTCGAACCGGTTGGGAAAGCTCTTGATCGCTCTGCTGAGGGTGGACGACATGGTCGGGTCCTTGATGATGGTCGGTGGACGAACGTGGGGGCCTCAGATGCCGAGCATCGTGTTGAGCTCGTCGAGGGACTTCACCACGGTCAGGTCGTAGCCGGGCGGGACCGGGTCGTAGCCGCGGTCGAGCAGCACCAGGTTGCGGAAGCCCATGTCGTGCATCGGCATCGGGTCGTAGCGGGTGTGCGAGGAGACGTGCACGAAGTCGTCCGGCGTGGCGTCGAGCTGGTCGAGCATGTACTCGAACGCGGCGTAGCGCGGCTTGTAGTAGCCGGCCTCCTCGGCGGTCAGGACCGCGTGGAAGGGCGCCTCGAGCCGCGGGACGCTCTCGGCGAGGAAGGAGTCGTCGGCGTTGGACAGGATCACCAGCTTGTAGTGCTCGGCCATCCTCTTCAGCGGCTCCACCACGTCCGGGTGCGGACCCCAGCTCCGCACACCGTCCGCGAACCGCTTGCCCGCACTCGGGTCGGACCCGATCCCCCACTTGCGGCACACCCGGTCGAACGAGCTCTGCAGCACCTCCTCGTAGGGCTGGTAGGCGTCGAGCACCGCGTCGTAGCGGTAGCCGCGGAACTCGGCGACGAACTGGTCCCACTTCTCGGCCGGGACCTGGTCACCGACCAGCTCCTTGGTGATCGGGGTCATCGGCCAGCTGATCAGGGTGCCGTAGCAGTCGAACGAGACGTACTTCGGACGGAACGTGGGAGTGCTCATGAGGTGTGCCTTTCCGGTGCGTGGCGGGAGAACAGGGGGGGCGGGGCCCACGACGAACCGTAGCACCTTTTGTCTCAGTTTGAAACTGAGTCTTTGTCCGCGGCTCAGGCTCGCGAGGGAGCCTTCGGGAGCCCGAGCTCCCTCCCGACGAGGGGCGCGGCGTCGGCCCAGTACGACGCCCTGGGGACCCGGGTCACCAAGGAGAGGCGCGGTCCTCCGAACCGGGCGGTCGCGAGCTCACGGTCGCTGTCGAGCAGGTACGTGCGCAACAGTGATCGCGGCAGGACCACGGGCGCGCCGAGGAGGCGCCCCAGGCGCACCGCGGTCTCGGCCGTGGCGGCCCGGTGGGGCGTCGCTCCCAGGGCGGCGACGCGCCCGTCGAGGTCCTCCCCCGAGTAGTCGGTGGTGTAGGTGACGACGGTCCTGCCGGCGAGCTGCCGACGGTCGGTCGAGCGGAGGTCGCAGGTCGACGGCACCAGGACGCCGATCGGGTCCACGCCCACCGCCTGACCGGTCACGCCCTTCGGCAGCTCGATCTGCCCGGCGATCGCAACGAAGGCCGCGTCGAGCGATCCCTCGGCCACATAGCCGACGAGTCGGGGCCCGTGGTCCACGAGCTGGCTGATGCGCAGGCCGGGCAGGGCGACGTGCAGGGCAGGGAACACCAGCATGGCGAGACTCGGGATGGTGCCCACGGTCAGGGTCTCCGACTCCGCCGCCGCCCTGCTGCGTTCGAAGACCCTCCCGAGGTGCCCGAGGATGTGGTCCGCCTCGGCGACCATCTCCCGGCCGGCCGCCGTGACCCGCGCCCCGGTGGTGTCGCGGTCGAACAACCGCACGCCGCACCGTCGCTCGAGGGCGGCCAGGCGTTGGCTGGCCGACGGCTGGGTGATCAGCAGCTCCCGTGCGGCGGCGCCCAGCGAGCCGTGCCTGGCGACGGCGTCGACCAGGCGGAGATCGTCCACCTCCGGGTATGAGCCCATAGGCGCAGTCTATGAGCTCCTCTCCGTCGCTGCTCGCTACCGCCGCGGGCTCGCGTGGACGAACCTCGTGGCATGACGAGAGACGTGCTGCGGAGAGACGCGCTGCGGATCCTGCTGGCGACCTCCGTCAGCTGGCTCGGCCTGCGGATGACCGAGGTCGCCCTGCCCCTGATCGCCCTCCAGCAGACGGGCTCGGTGTGGGCCACAGGCCTGGTGGCCGGGTCCTCGGGCATCGCGCTGCTCACCTCTCCCTGGTGGTCGGCACGGCTCCGTCACCGGCTCACGTCCGGGCGGGCCCTGGCGGCGGTCCTCATGGTCCAGGTGCTCGGCTACGTCACCGTGGCCGTCCCGGCGACGCTCGGCAACCTGTCCGTCGTCCATCTGTGCCTCGGCGGACTGATCTCCGGTGCCGCCACCTCGGTGGCCGGTCCCGCCACCCGTGCCCTGCTCGCCGACATCGGCGACCGGATCGGACCGGACGTCGCCGTACGCGCCCTGGCCTGGCAGGACCTCGCCCACCGGATCAGCATGGTCGCGGGTCCACCGGTCGCCGCCTGGGTGGTCACCCAGCACGGGGCGATCCCGCTCATGTGGGCGGACAGCATCGCCGTGCTCCTCGCTGCGGTCCTCGTCTCCGGGGTCGGCCGTCACGCCGTGCGGCGCGAGACGAACGGCAGCGCTCCGCTCCGGGTGCGGGAGGTCCTGCGCGCGCACCCCGTCGTCGGCGACGGGATCGCGATGGCAGCCGTGGGCTGGTTCTGGTGGTTCGCGTTTGCGCTGGGCCTGGCCATCCTCGGCGCCGAGACCGGTCGGCCGGGACAGTTGGTCGCAGCCGGGATGGCCGGGTACGGCCTCGGTTCGCTGGCCGGGTCGGCGGTGACCCCACTCGTGGTGACGCGGCTGCCGCGGGTGCCGACGATGGTCTGCCAGTGGATCGTGCTGGGCATGCTGTTCGCAGCGCTGCCATGGCTCGACGGCTCCCTGCTCGCCCTCGCCGTCGCCTCGGCTGTCGGGGGCTTCGTGATCCCGTTCGGGCTCGCCGCGCTGAACGCGCTGATCACAGAGCACACGAGCGGCGAGGAGCGCCGCACTGCATTCGCCGCGCAGCACGTGGCCGGCAGCGGCGGATCGTCGCTGGGCATGCTGACCGGCGGTGCCGTGATCGCCGTCGTGGGTGTGGAGACGACGATGCACGTGGCCGGGGTCGTCCTGATCGCTGTCCCCCTCGTCCTGGTCGCGAGGGCTGGATCGTCGCCGAGGCGTCGAGGGGGCTCGGACGTCGATCAGCCCAGCCTGTGCCGGACGTCCGCCACCACCCCCACTGGCTAGCGCCCGAACCGGCGGCGGGGCTTCCTCGGCTCGCGCTTGCCTGCGCCCGCGAAGCGGGCTCCCACCAGCGGAGGCGGCGCCCCCGGTGCGGGCTCGATGTCCTGCACCGGGTCGCCCTGCGGGTCCTCGCCCGTGGGGTGGAGGTCCACGGCGTCGGGGTCGAAGTCGGTCGGCACGGTCGACAGGTCGTGGTCGGCGAGGATCGCACGGACCTCGTCGATCACCGCGAGCAGCTCGTCGTCGTTGGTCGCCCCGGCGTACGTGACGATCGCGTGGCGCCCGAGCGACGCGCCGACGACCGCACCCCCCTCGAAGTGCAGCCGCATGAACCCGGTGGCGTGCTGGTCCTCCAGCGAGCGCAGGATCGCGAGCATCCGGTTGCCGACCTCGGCGAGGTGGTGCAGCTCCCGGCGATCCCCAGCGGCCGCGATGACGCGCGAGCCCGCGGTGACGACGGAGGTCCAGCGGACTCCGTCGATCGTCATGATCCGGTCGACGCAGTGCGCCACGGCGGCGGAGGTGTCGACGGCGCCGACGACCATGTATGTCGGCACGACGCGGGCCTCGAGGCGACGGAGCGCCGCCCGGTAGGTGCCCTCGCCGGCCGGGGTCCAGGTCACCCCCACCGAGAGCCGGTGCGCGCCGTACGCCTCCAGCGCACGCAGGTCGCCGGCGCCGACGAGCTCGCCCATGCGCCGTGCCAGGCGACCGGTGTAGGGAAGGGCCGCGGCGAGCGCCCCCGATGCCCCGTCGTCACCCGCGACAGTCCCGTCCGGACGTACGACGAAGTCGACCCCCACGTCCACGGCCTCGGTGTGCTCCACGCTCATGGCCCCAGCCTGTCGCAGGCCGCGGACGGAACCGGTCGGCGTAACGCACAGTTCACATCGGGCGCGAAAGCGTTACGCCCCGGCAACCCGGGATGCCGTGGCCGGACCCGGGCGTCCGGCGGGAGGTCGGTCGTCCGCGCCCCGCAGGGTGCCGGTGTCCACGACGTGCTGCGCGACGGCGGCGCTGATGGCCACCGGCGCATGCGCGGCGACGACGAGGCCGTCGAGCTGGTCCGTGGTCGAACGCATCAGGCTCGTAGGCGTAGAGGTTGAGCATGCCGAGGCTGTCGGCGTCGAGGAACAGCCGGAACCCGAGGTAGGACCGGACCCGGTCTGCTCCGCCACGTGCGCCCCCAGCTCGGCCACGGCGCGTCCTGGGCGAGGTCGGCGACGGAGCCCACCTCCACGGTCCGGCGCCCGCTCATGGCCGGGCCCTCACCGAGGCCGTGTGCAGGTCGTCCATGAGCTGCAGCGATGTGTGCGTGCGGGCGCACGTGTCGTCGCGACCCGGCCGCAGCACGCAGACCCCGGCCACGTCGCAGGGACCGATCAGCTCGACGGCCATCGCCGCGACGCGCTCGAGGGCATCGGTCGGATGGCGCGTGTCCGACATCTCGTGCGCGGCATCGGCAAGCCGGCGACCGAACTCGTGACGATCCATCCGGCAGCCTTCCCTCCCAGTGGGCGACCCGCACGGATCGCATGGAGGCAGCCCCCGGCGGTGGGACGGCCCGGGTGGCCGCTTCTTGACCACCCGGACCTGAGCCCCTGTGAAGTCGCGACGTCGCAGGGACCTGGACACGCAGTACCCGGCTGGCGCCAGCCGATCCGCGAATTCCTCGACGAGGTCGCTCGTGGGGGTGTCCGACCCCGAGACGAGTGACTACGGCGCGGCCAGCAGTGCGGCGACGTGGTTGCGCAGGTCCGTCAGCTTGAATGGCTTCGCCAGGTGCGCACTCACGCCTGCCTGGCGCGCCTCGGCGATGTCACCGTGCGAGGCGGACGCCGTGACGAGCAGGATCGGAATGTCGGGTCTCGTGTCTGCTCGTACGGCCCTGGCGAGCTCTATCCCGTCGAGTCCGGGCATGAGGAAGTCGGAGACGATCATGTCGAACTCGTGTTGATGGTGCAGGTCAGCAGCAGTCGCCCCGTCTCCCGCGACACTCACGTCGTGCCCTGCCCGCTCCAGGACGGCGACCATCGCGTCACAGATGTCCGGCTCGTCATCGACGACAAGGATTCGCGCCATGGCAGTGCCCCCACTGGATTTCGCTCGCACGGTGGCGCCAGGCTGCGTCACCCGCTCACCCGAGCCCAACGTGGGGAGAACCTGGAGGTTACGCGAAGCACGCCCGGTGGCTCGTCAGCGACGGCCGGTGGTCCGGTGGGTAACGGCACGGGAACCACGCTGCTGAGGGCCTCTGACCAGGGCGTGCGCCCGGGTCAGAGGCCCTCCTCTGGCTCCCCCGGTTGGACTCGAACCAACAACCCTCCGATGCCGCCGCGAGTGCAATGAGCGTCTGACGCCAGTTGACGCTCTCTGCCGTCAAATGCCACCTGAACTGGGCAAACGCTGGCGTCTAGTGCATTCGTGCTGACGCTGGTTGACAGGCCTTGACATAGTTTCTGGCCTGTTTTTGGACACCCTCAAGTCTGCGCCACGAAGCGCACCTCCTCGTCGTGTGCGTGCACCTGCCCGAGAGTGCTGGCCACGCGGGTCAACGAGGTCGTGCAGTCGGTTTCCAGGGCCATCCACAGGTCCGCCGCGGCGCCGATAAGAGATCGGACAGGTGATGTCAGGAGGAAGGTCCAAGGAGATTTGAACCAGCGACCCCCTGGCCTCCGGCGTGCGTGCTGTCCCCCGGCGAGCTTTGTGACCGTACTTGCCGACACCTGCTCTGACCTGCGCAAACGCGGACAACACGGCCGCACGGTCCGTGATCATCGTGGCGCCTTGTGCTCCGATGAGATGGCTTTCGCTGACGTTTTCGCGACAATAGCGCGCCACGGCTCAAATCTCAGGCGAGTCCTCGCGACGGGCAGCACATCGCCGCCGCGCACTTCGTCGTCCGCGTGGCCGACACCCTGGGTGCGTGGCATACCGTGCGCGCTGGACGCGCGGTCAGAGCGCAGCGCCTTGACTTCGAGGAACTCCTCGAGGCCCCAGGTGCCGGACTCACGTCCCAGCCCGGACTTCTTGTAGCCCCCGAAGGGAGCTACGAAGTTCCAGGCACCCCCGTTGATGATCACCTGGCCGCTCCGCAGCCGCCGTGCCACGTCGCGCAGGGTCGTGTCGTCCGAGCCCCACACCGCGGCCGAGAGCCCGCAGTCGGTGCTGTTGGCGATTGTCACGGCCTCGTCGATCGAGTCATACGGGATGATTGTCAGCACCGGACCGAAGACTTCCTCTCGTGCGATTGCCAGGTCGGGGGTCACGTCCGACAGCACAGTGGGACGAACGAAGTATCCCGTCGAGTGCCCCGTGGGCTCGGAGCCTCCGCACACCACGCGCGCGCCGTCCGCCACTGCCCGGTCGATGTGCTGGCGCACACGGTCGCGCTGCCGCACCGACACCAGTGGGCCCAGCGTTGTCGAGTCGCACCGCGGATCGCCCATGATGAACCGTGACGCGGCCACGGCGGCCGCGGACTCGGCCTCCTGCAGCGCCGCGCGCGGGACCAGCAGCGGCATGAGGACCGAGTCCGCCAGAGCAGCGCTCGGCGAGGTGACGGTCTGTTCAGGCACTGGGACCTCCGGCGGGACTTGCTTCGGTGAGCGCGTCTCCGAGGATCGCGAGGCCGGTGCGGGCCTCGTCGTCGGAGATCGTCAGCGGCGGGACGACGTGGATGCGGTTGAAGTTGGCGAACGGCAGCAGCCCGCGTCGTGTGCAGGCGGCGAGGATCGCGCCCATCTCGGGACTGGACTGGCCGTACGGCGCCAGCGGCTCCCTGGTCGCTCGATCGCGAACCAGCTCGATGGCCCAGAAGGCGCCGGTGCCGCGCACTTCGCCGATGCCCTCGTGTCTCTGTGCCAGGTCCCGGAGGCCGGGCCCGAAGATGTCCTCCCCCAGCCGTGCGGCACGTTCGACGATGCCCTCGTCCTCCATGGTCTCGATCGTGGCAACTACGGCCGCGCATGCCAAGGGGTGGCCGGAGTAGGTGAGGCCGCCGGGGTACGCCTTGTCGGCGAAGGTCCGGTAGACCTCGTCGCTGATCGCGACCCCGCCGAGCGGGACGTAGCCCGAGTTGACGCCCTTGGCGAAGGTCAGCAGGTCGGGCACGACACCCGCGGCGTGCTCGATCGCGAACCACCGACCGGCGCGGCCGAAGCCGGCCATCACTTCGTCGGCGATCAGCAGGATGCCGTTGCGGTCGCACAGCTCGCGTACACCCTCGAGGTAGCCAGCGGGCGGGAGCATGATGCCGGCGGTGCCGGGGATCGACTCCAGCATGATCGCCGCGATCGTGGAGGCACCTTCCAGGGCGATGACCTGTTCGAGGTGCTCGAGCGCCCGCTCGCACTCCTCGGCCTCGGTCGTGGCATGGAAGGCGCTGCGGTAGAGGAACGGCCCGAAGAAATGCACCGTCCCGGTGGACCCGTTGTCACTGGCCCACCGGCGCGGGTCGCCCGTCACGTTCACCGCGAGCTGCGTGCCACCGTGGTACGAGCGGTAGGTGGAGAGCACCTTGTGCTTGCCCGTGTGCAGACGCGCCATCCGGATGGCGTGCTCGTTGGCGTCGGCTCCGCCGTTGGTGAACAAGACGCGGTCGAGGTGACCGGGCGTGTGTTTGGCGATCAGCCGGGCCGCCTCCGACCGTGCCCCGTTGACGTACGCCGGGGCCACGGTGCACAGGTCCGCGGCCTGTTGCCGGATCGCCTCGACGATCCGCGGGTGCTGGTGCCCCAGGTTGGTGAAGACCAGCTGGGAGGTGAAGTCCAGCAGCTTGTTGCCGTGACGGTCCCAGACGTGGGAGCCCTCGGCCCGGGTCACGACCATCGGGTCCAATTGCGCCTGGGCCGACCACGAGTGGAAGACGTGGCGACGGTCCAGCTCGTAGGCACGGTCGGGGTCGGCGTACGCGCGAGCCAGCGTCTCGTTCCGCCCGGGCGCGGGCGCGCTCTCCTCGAGCGGCAATGCGTCAATCATTCTGCGGGAACCCGAGCTCCAGGCCGCCCGCGGGACGAGCAGCCGGGTTGATCCAGCGGGTGGTGACGACCTTGCCGCGGGTGAAGAAGTGGACGCCCTCGATCCCGTGGGCGTGCGTGTCGCCGAACAGTGAGCGCTTCCAGCCGCCGAAGGAGTAATAGGCGACGGGGACCGGCACGGGCACGTTGACGCCGATCATGCCGACCTCGACGTCCTGCTCGAAGCGGCGGGCGGCGCCGCCGTCGTTGGTGAAGATCGCCGTGCCGTTGCCGTACTCGTTGGCGTTGATCAGGGCGACGGCCTCGTCGTACGTCGCCACGCGGACGACGCTGAGGACCGGCCCGAAGATCTCCTCGGTGTAGATCTCCATGTCCGCGGCCACGTGGTCGAACAACGTGGGGCCGAGCCAGAACCCCTCCTGGTCACCGTCCGCGACGACGTCGCGGCCGTCCACCACGAGCTTCGCGCCGGCCGCCTCGCCGGAGTCGATGAACCCGGCGACCCGGTCGCGGTGCGCGCGCGTGACCAGCGGTCCCATGTCGGAGGCGTCGCCGCGCTCCTTGCTGCCGTCACCGATGCGGAGCGTGGCGGTCCGCTCGGCGATCCGGGCCACGAGGTCGTCGGCGATCGGCTCGACGGCGACCAGCACGCTGATCGCCATGCACCGCTCGCCGGCGCTGCCGTAGCCGGCGTTGACCGCGGCGTCGGCGGCCAGGTCGAGGTCCGCATCGGGCAGGACCACCATGTGGTTCTTCGCGCCACCGAGGGCCTGGACGCGCTTGCCGTGCCGGCTCGCGGACTCGTAGACGTACTCGGCGATCGGCGTGGAACCGACGAAGCTGATGGCGGCGACGTCCGGGCTCTCCAGGAGCGCGTCCACCGCGACCTTGTCACCCTGCAGGACGTTGAAGACGCCGTCGGGCAGGCCCGCTTCCTTCCACAGGCTCGCGATCCACAGTGCAGCGGACGGGTCCTTCTCACTGGGCTTGAGCACCACCGCGTTGCCGGCCGCGATCGCGACCGGGAAGAACCACATCGGCACCATCGCCGGGAAGTTGAACGGGCTGATGATGCCCACCACACCCAGCGGATCGCGCTTGGAGTGCACGTCGATCCCGGTCGATGCCCCCTCGGAGTGCCCGCCCTTGAGAAGATGCGCGATCCCGCACGCGAACTCGACGACCTCCTGGCCGCGCGAGATCTCCCCCACCGCGTCGGAATGCACCTTGCCGTGCTCGGCGGTGATCAGGACCGCGAGCTCGTCCTTGCGAGCGTTCAACAGCTCCCGGAACGCGAACAGCACCTGGGTGCGCCGCGCCAGCGACATGCGCCCCCACGCAGGAGCCGCCTTCCTGGCCGAGGCGATGACGCGATCCGCGTCGGCCCGGCTCGCCAGCGCCACCCGGCCAGTGATCCGGCCGGTCGCCGGGTTCGTGACGTCCGCCCAGAGGTCGGACTCGCCGGGGAACGCCGATCCGTCAGCCCAGTGCGTGATCGCAGTGCTCATGTGTCTCCTTGAAAGTCGGGCTCCCATCGTCGCCTGCAAAGAGGCGCGAAAAGGGCGGTCAATATGTAGGATTCCGCATCATGAGGCGACAGATCGTCGCCCTCAGGATATGCGAGGAGGCGGCACCCATGGCGGTCGTCACCGTGGCCGACGTCCTCACCATGGCTCCCGTGCGCGCCGGCGATCCCGTGGTCGTGGCCGGCCACTCGGGACTGGGCGTCGAGGTGCGATGGGTGCACACCACCGAGCTGGCCGACATCGCCCCACTGCTTCGCGGGGGCGACCTGGTGCTCAGCACCGGCATCGCCCTCCCCGACAGCGACGAGGGCCTGCGGAGCTTCGCCGCGTCGCTGGCGGACAGCGGTGCCGCCGGCGTCATCATCGAGCTCGGCCGCCGGTGGACTGTGCTGCCGGAAGCCCTGGTCGAGGCGTGCGACGAGCACGGGCTTGCGCTGGTCACTCTTCCTCACGTGGTGCGCTTCGCCGCCGTCGCCCAGGCCGTCGGTGAGCGCGTGGTCGACGAACAGCTCGAGGAACTGCGCAAGGCGCAACGGGTGCACGACACCTTCACCGAGCTCAGCATCGCAGAAGCCGGGCCGCGTGAGGTCCTCGAAGCCGCCCAGCGGCTCACCGGCGTCGCCGTGGTGCTCGAGAACGAGGACCACCACGTGGTCGACTACGTCGCCGGCCCCGATGACATCGATCCCTTCCTGGCCGACTGGCGCATCCGCTCGCGACGCGTCAAGGACGCGGGCCGCACGACGTGGGACCACAGCCAGGGATGGCTCGTCACCCGCCTCGGCAAGCGCGGCAGGGACTGGGGCCGACTCGTCATGCAGGCACCTTCGGAACCCTCGCAACGCCTGGCAGCCGTCGCCGAGCGAGCCGCGGCAGCGCTGGCCATGCACCGCCTCCACGACCGGCACCGCGACAGCGTTATTCGCCGTACGCACCACGAGCTGATCCTGGGCCTGCTCAACGACCCGACCGACAAAGACGTCCAGCGGCGGTGCGAAATCGCGGGCCTCCCGCTGACCGGTCGGCAGCTCATCGGACTCACCATTCGTGTCCATCCGATGCCGGGCGAGACGAGCACACCGCTGGCCAGTCGGGTCGAGGAGGTCATCGCCGCTACCGTCCGCGCAGCACACGACCTCCGCACCGCGGCCCTGGTGTGCGAGGTGGACCAGGAAGTTCGCGCGCTGCTGTCGCTGCCGACAAGAGCTCGCGCCACCAAGGTGGTCGACGAGCTGGCGGCGCGCGTTCACCGCCGGGGTCGCGTCACCATCGGAGCCGGACGGCCGGCGAACGATATCCCGGAAGTCGATCGCACACTGCGCGAGGCGAGCCAGGTGGTCGCCTCGGTCCGCGACGAAGCCCACGCAGGTGCGCGTCCTGACGTCCACCGGCTCGAGGACGTGCATCTGCGTGGCCTGCTGACCCTGCTCGGCACCGACGAACGCCTCGTGATGTTCGTCGATCGGGAGTTGGGCGCGCTTCGCCGTCACGACGCCGAGGCAGGGACCGATCTCATCGGGTCAGTCCGTGCCCTGGTCGAGAATCCCGCCAGCAAATCCCAAGCCGCCGCCAGCCTGCACTTGTCTCGCCCGGTCTTCTACGACCGACTCGCCAAGGTGGAACGGCTGCTCGGGGCCAAGCTCGATGACCCGGACATCAGAGTCTCACTGCATGTCGCCCTGCTCGCTCAGCAGCTCCTGACCGCCGACTGACGCGTCCACCTGCAAGGCACACAGAGGGGAAGGTCGATCTCGTCGATCGGACGAGGTGCTGGTGCGGAGTGCTGGTTCTCCATCGACCCCGAGCTCGACAAGCTTGGCCTGGATGGTCGAGGAGCCTTGGTTCTCGTCAGGGCTGGCTCGGGCGACCAGCTCTCCTACAGGTGCTGGCCGGCGGGCCGGTTCGCCACGACGACAGCCGGTCACCAACAACGGCCTGATCCTTACCCGCGCTGCGGGGATCTTCCGGGGGCCTCAGGTCGTCGAGTTTGATCCTGATGGCGTTTCTCGCAGGGGTAGGCCGCGATGGCGCCGGCGGCGATCCAGCCGGATGGTGTTGACCTACACCGACTGGCGCCGACAGCCTCCTCGCGGCTGACGTGACCGGGAGGCGACCACGACGCTGATGGCCATACAGCGCTCGCCGGCCGGTGGCCAGTGTCAGTTCCGGCATTGTCAGCGACACCCCAGCCGAGCGTGACCCGTCATCTGTATGGAGCCATGCGCCTAAAAACTCCGATCGTCGCGCGTTTGGTCAGCAACTCGCATAAGCGTCCGGCGCAGAGACAAAACTACCGTCCGATCGCATAGCCTCTGCCGCAGATTGCAAGACCTACCAAGGAGAACACCAATGCTGTCGTTCGTGCACGTGCCCGCAGCCACGACCCTCGGGGAACTGAAGCCCAACGGACACCGTCCTGGCTACGACTCCGGTGACCCCCAGACGTTCAAGCTTTCGTTCGACACCGATCCAGTCGTCAAGACGAGCGTCTGGGAGTGCCAGCCCGGTGGCTGGGAGGTGACCCCCCGCGAGGACACCGAGGTGTGCTACATCCTGAGCGGGCGCGCGAACATCACCTGTCACGCGACAGGCAGGCGCTTCGAGATCACCGGCGGCGACGTGATCGTGCAGCCTAAGGACTGGACGGGGCGGTGGGAAGTGACCGAGACCATTCGCAAGTTTGCCTGCCACGGCTTCGACTGAGCTCCGTCTCATCCGGCGCGGGCGACACCGAACGCGTCACCCCGCTTTCATCACAGCCGGCGGCTACGGAGGCGCCGGGCAGTTTCGCGATGACACGAAGCGCGTTGACAGGTGCAGCCATCGCGGTGGCCTGTGCCTGTCCTCACCGTCGCCGTGGTTGACCAGGAACGGCAGCTCCAGCGTCCACGCCGACACCATCCACCCCTGGGCGGGGATTGGGCGTCGACAGACCCGCCTATGCCCTGCTCTCAGACATCATCGCCATCCACGGTCACCAGACCCACGGCGGCGCCGCCAACGCCCAGCGAGTTCTTCAGGAGACCTTCCGTGACTGACACCGTCCTGCGAGCCGGCGCCGAGGTCGAGAGAGAGTCGGCGCCCGTACGCAACCCCTACACCGGCGAGATCATCGCCTCGATACCCACCGTGGGGGTCGACGCCATCGGCAGCATCCTGCAGCGGGCCAGGGGCGGCCGTCGTACGGCGGCCCGTCTGTCTCGAGCATCCAGGGCCTCCATCCTCGATCTCGCCTCCCGCCTGGTCGAGCAGCGCGCGGAGTCCTTCGCGCAGCTGATCGTGAGTGAGGCCGGCAAGACCATCACCCAGGCTCGCAAGGAAGTGGCCCGCGCTGTCAACACTCTCTCTCTGTCCGCGGCCGAGGTCCGACGCAATGCCGGCGAGGTCGTCCCCTTCGACTCGTTTGAGGGCTCAGAGAACCGGCAGGGCTGGTTCACCCGCGAGCCGCTGGGCATCATCGCGGCGATCACACCGTTCAACGATCCGCTCAATCTCGTCGCACACAAGCTCGGACCGGCCATCGCAGGCGGCAACGCGGTCATCCTCAAACCCTCCGCCCTGACGCCGCTGTCGGCACTCCGGCTGGTCGACACCCTGATCGAGGCCGGCCTCCCCGAGGACGTCGTCACCATCGTCAACGGCGACGCCGACCTCGCGGCCTCGATCGTCTCCGCTCCTGACGTGCGCATGGTGTCCTTCACCGGCGGATTCGCCACCGGGGAGGCCATCTCTCGCACCGCCGGCCTGAAGAAGCTCGTCATGGACCTCGGAGGCAACGCCCCGGTCATCGTGATGGACGACGCCGATCTCGACGAGGCAGTGGTCTCCTGTGTCTCGGGCGCGTTCTGGGCTGCGGGCCAGAACTGCATCGGCACCCAGCGGATCTTGATCGCCCATCAGGTCTACGAGCGCTTCCGCGACGCCTTCGTCGGTCGCACGGCTCTGCTGCGTGTCGGCGACCCCCTCGAAGAGGGCACCGATGTCGGCCCGATGATCACTAGGGAGGCAGCCCTCGCCACGAAGGCGAAGGTGGATGCGGCCGTGGAACGGGGCGCGACTCTGCTGTGCGGCAACGACGTCCACGGCTCCCTCTACACCCCGGCCGTCCTGGAGGGCGTCCCGGCGAACAGCTCGATCTGGCAGGAGGAGGCGTTCGCCCCTGTCGTCGTGCTGCAGCCCGTCGAGTCGTTCGAGGACGCTGTCGAGCAGGCCAATGCCATCGACTACAGCCTGCACGCCGGCATCTTCACGGCGAGTATGGATCGCGCACTCGCCGCCGCTCGACTGCTGGAGGCAGGTGGCGTGATGATCAATGACTCGTCGGACTACCGGTTCGACGCGATGCCCTTCGGCGGTTTCAAGTACGGCAGCATGGGACGCGAAGGCGTGCGCTTCGCCTTCGAGGAGATGACCCAGCCAAAGGTCGTGTGCATCAACCACCTCAGCGGCCAGCTGAACGGATAGACGAGACGCTTCGCGCTCCACCGTGAGCGCTCCCTGACCATCTGACCATGGAGGCGCCGTCCTTCCTGCACCAGCAGGGTGGTGCAGTCGTGCCTTGCAGTGAGCGCCCCAAAGAATCGGGTCAGATGGTGCGGCCGCCCTCCCCAGCTGCCGACAACCCGTGACCGCGCAGACTGTGGCGACGGGTGGTCCAGGGCCTGACGCCGAGGGAGCAGCTGTCAGGGCGGCCCCGTCCCTCCGGGTCACCGTGATCGAGGCAGCGGTCGCGGGCGGCGCGGCCTGTCGCCACGGTTACTTGGGGTCGGCAGGCTCGCGACGCATGACTACACCCGCGCCAGCGGTTGGGACAGCGTCCCGCGCCAAGCGCGAGACCCAGCACGGAGTGCGAGAATCGCCCGCGCGGTGGGGGTCGAGGGCATTGATGCGGGTATCGGTGGCGCTTGGGCCACCGGTCGGCTGCCCGGAGAGGTGACGTCCAATCGCCCTGGACGCGAGTCGCTTGGGTCGCTCGCTGCCGTCGTACGCCGCCGTCGTACGCCGCCGGGCCGACCGTGCCGGCGACTCCCATCACCACTGGACGAGGTTGCATCCCGCATGGTCGGTTGGTTCGACCTGCACCGTGGCGTGGTTGATCTTGTGGCGGTCGCGCAGGAGCTCGCGGGCCCGGTCCAGGACGGCATGGGTATCAGCACGGGGATCCACCTGGAGGTGGACGCTGACAGCGTCCATTCCTGAGGTGATCGTCCACACGTGCAGATCGTGAACCTCGACGACGTCGGGGACGGTGTGCAGGTCGGCGGCGAGGCGGTCGACGTCTACGTGGGCGGGCGCGGACTCGACCAGGATCCGCAACGCGTCGCGGCCGAGCTTGTAGGCACGGGGCAGGATGAAGATCCCGATGCCGATCGCGATCAGAGAGTCGATCCAGTACCAGGAGGTGGCGGCCATGATGGCCGCGCCGACCAGGACGCCGACGGAGCCGACCGCGTCTGCGATCACCTCGAGGTAGGCGCCCCGGAGGTTGAGGCTTTCCTGGGCACCGGCCGCCAGCAGCTTGAACGCGACCAGATTGATGACCAGGCCCAGAATGGCGACCGCGATCATCGGGGTAGAGGCGACCTCGTGGTCACCACCGAGCCGGCTGATCGCTTCGTAGACCACGTAGGCGGCGACCGCGAACAACAGCAGTGTGTTGGCCAGAGCGGCCAAGATCTCCAACCTGTACCAGCCATACGTGCGGTGGGCGGCAGCGGTGCCCGCTGTGGCCAGGGTGATCGCGGCCCAAGACATGCCCAACCCTCCGGCGTCCGACAGCATGTGCCCGGCGTCAGAGAGCAGCGCCAGAGAGCCGGACAGGACGCCGACGGCAAGCTCGACCCCGACGAAGGCGACGGTGATCGCGAACGCCCAGGCCAGGGGCCGCCTGTAGCGTGCGCCGGCGTTGACGGCGTCCAGCGCGTTCAACCCGTGTCCGTGTCCATGCCCGTGCCCGTGGATGTGATTGTCGTTGTGTCCGGTGCTCATATGTGAGCCTTCCTCGAGATTGGGTGGCTCGGGCTCGGCGGACTACTTGGTCCGGTCCGGGAACGGGTACTAGCCGCCTACGAACAGGAGGCGCCACGGTGGTCCGACGTGGCCGGGGATCCTTCTAGCTTCCCGACCGCGTCGGTCATTGCTCAGCGCAAGTTCCGCCTTCAACTGACATCGAGGTCCTTGGTGAAGACGTAGAAGTTCAGGGGATGCTGCTCGAAGTTCTCGACGCTCGTCGTGGCGCCAACCACCCCGGACTCGTGCACGAGGAACACGTTGACCGCCTCGGACTGCAGCTTCTGAGCGAGGCTGCGGTAGGTCTCGTACCTCGCGCCCTGGTTTTCGTTCTGCAGGGCTTGGTTGACCTGAGTGTCGGTCTCTTCGTCGCAGTAGTGCGCGACGTTGTAACTCCCGGCGCAGGTGTAGTCGGCGGCCAGATATCCCGCCGGATCACCGACATCGAGTAGGTAACCACGCGAGAGCAGCGCCGCGTCGTAGTCCCCGGCAAGCCATTCGGGTTCGAACGTGGCGGCATCACCGGACCGGATCTTCACCTCGATGCCGAGCTGTCCGAGCTGATCTTGGATGACCGCGGCAACATCGGGGAACTCCGGGCGCGAGACGTAGGCCATCAGCTGAAAGGACAGGGCGCTGGGATCGACCCCCGCCTCATCGAGCAAACGCCGGGCCTCGTCCAGATCCGGTGACACTGGAGAGACGTCTTGCGGTGCCCAAGGCTGGTCTGGCGCGAACGGTCCGATCGCTGGACTCATCACGCCTTCATAGATGCTGTCGGCGATGGCTTGGGTGTCGATCGCCCTCTGGATCGCCTGACGCACCAAGGGGTCATCGAACGGTGGCCGGGAGTTGTTCAGCATCATGGCCGTGGTCCGGGGCTGCTCCGTCGTAGTCACTGCAAGGTCGTCGTTGCCCTCGAGCTGTGTCAGGTGGGCCACCGGCAGGTACGGCGCAATGTCGACCTCGCCGGCTTGCAGCTGCGTCGCCCGGACCTCACCGTCGACGATGAACCTGATCTCTGCGGTGGCAAGCGCGGGGGTTCCGCCCCAGTAGGTCTCATTGCGCTCCAGGGTGAGCGACTGCTGGGAGTTCTCCTCGACCACTTCGAAGGGACCCGTGC
The DNA here is from genome assembly GCF_004785795.1 of Nocardioides eburneiflavus. Lineage (NCBI taxonomy): Bacteria > Bacillati > Actinomycetota > Actinomycetes > Propionibacteriales > Nocardioidaceae > Nocardioides > Nocardioides eburneiflavus. The sequence goes on along the minus strand of NZ_SRRO01000001.1, from coordinate 3,259,031 downwards.
AGGTGCCCTCGATGTCGATCTGCTCGCCCTCATAGGCCTTCGGGGCCAGGATGCCGGTGTTCGGGCTGGCCATCCGATAGGCAAGCAGAACGTCAGGCTGCTTGGTCTCGATCCGGATCGTGCTCTCGTCCACCGCCTCCACACCGGAGATGACCTCGGCGTTGAAGGAGCGTGCCGGCGTCTTCGCCTCCAGCACGTGGGTGAGTGCTCCGACTACCGCGTCGGCGTCCATGGGCGTGCCGTCCTGGAACTGCACATCCTCCCGCAGCTGGAACTCCCAGGCCGTGGGCTCAACCTGCTCCCACGACGTCGCCAGCTTCTCACTGAGCGACCCGTCGAGCTCGGACTGCACGAGCGGCTCGAGGCACCCGGCTCGGGTTAGCGTGAACGCGTCATTGGACTCCAGAGCCCACGCCGCCACCGGCGGAAGATGCTCGGCATAGACCAGGTGGCCGCCCCCATCGCCGGCGCCAGACGGACGATCGTCATTCCCGAGGCCGCATGCAGAGGCGGTCACTGCTAGCAGTGCGATCCCGCCTGCCAAACGAATTCGTGCCATGTGAGCTCCTTGGTCCCTGTGAACCGGGGTGGCGAAGAAGAGAACTCTCCACGCCTGCTTCTTCATACCCCCCGCCGGTACTTCGAAGTTAGGCCTACGCCCAATAGGAGTCCAGAGTTTCGAACTGGCGCTGGACAAAGTTGTGGTGAGACGCGGAAACTTCGGACAGATCAAGGGGTATGACGGCTGATGTCCCGCAGTTCATCTGATATGTAGGTGCCTTCTGTCAAGGGGCATGGCGAGGCGCCCGTCCCCGTTGGTTGCGGGGCGGGCGCCTCTTGCTTCGTCGTCGTCCTCGCCTTGGCGAGCGTGTCTTCGCGACGCGCGGGTCAGACTGATATTCGCGGGTTGGGTACCGCAAGACGGGGTTTCGGCTGGAGCGTTTTCGCGTGTCTAGGGGCGAGCGTCGCCCGGCGTGCGCCGGACTGCTCATAGGTGAATCGCGGGTCGCTCCACGCGCTGCCACCAGGTGTGGTTGGCGACGAAGCAGATCGTGGGGTGTTAGTCCATGACGGCCAGGGACCAGCACCAGCCGGCCAGCTCGCGAGCGATGGCCACGTTGGCGACGTTGTGGGTCTTACGGCGGTCGATGAACTTCACCCACCGCTGGTGCAGACGACGGTTGCCCTCATCGCCGCGGACCCGTGCCTGGGCTGGGGCCAGGTCCCAGCGGTCGCGCAGAGCTTTCCCGACCAGGTAGCGGGCGCGGTGGTGCCAGGCGGCCTCGACCAGGAGCCGGCGCGCGTGGCCGTTGCCGGTCTTGGTGATCGACCCGCGGTTCTTCGACTCCCCCGAGGAGTGCTCGGTGGGGGTGAGACCGACGAAGGTGCCGATGGAGTTGCCGGTGAACCGGTGCCAGTCACCAATCTCGACCGCGAGCCCGAACCCGGTCAGGGTGCTGACCCCACGCAGACAGCCGAGCCGGCGCACGACGGGGGTGAACTCCGAGTCGGCGGCCATCTCCTCGATCGCGGCGTCGAGCCGGTTCCGTCGGGCCTTCACTGCGAGCACGGCCTCGTAGTCGTTGTCGAAGGTCAGCCGGGTCGCGGGCGCGGTCAGCTGGGGAAGCGCCTCGTGGCGCAGCCAGATGTCGTGCTTGCCGGTCCACGCCTGGCCGCCGTAGTAGACGATGCCGTGGCGCAGCAGCAGTTTCGAGAGCCGGTGCCGGGCCCGCATCAGATCGGCGCGGCAGTCCTCCCGGGCCCGGACCAGGTTGCGAGCGGCTTCCTGGTCCGGGGTCGGGATCGACACCGTCGTGATCTCGTCGAGGCGCAGGAGCTTGGCGAGATGGATGGCGTCCTTGGCGTCGGTCTTGACCCGATCACCCGCCGGTTTCTGCAGCTTCGACGGCGCGAGGACCTCGCACCGGATACCGGCAGCGGTCAGGTGCCGGTACAGCCCGAAACCGGTCGGCCCGGCCTCGTAGGCCACCGCCACCGATCCCGGCAAGCCGACCAGCCACGACTCGACATGCTCATAGGACGGGGTCAGCTTCGTCTGGAACAGCTCGCCCGTGACGCCATCGATCGCCGCTGCTGCGACAGATCGGGCGTGCACGTCGAGCCCAACACTCGTACGCTCGGTAAACACCGGGGCCTCCCACAATTGTCGGATAGGCCGAGCAGGCAGCCCCTGCTCGGTAACCCACGAATCTTGTGAGTGAGGCCCCGGCCCGCAACCCCATCACGCCGAAGGGGTCACGTCATACCGTCTAGGGCTCGCGGCTGGGCCTGTTGGAGCACGCACAGCGACCTGTTCAGTCCGGTGCCCCAGAGCGGCGCTCCGAGGGCGGTTGCGGCCGCGCTCATCGGGGTCTCCTGCTCAAGACCGTTGACCACGCTCGTTGCTTCGAACCAAAACGGCGGTCGATCGTGCAGTCACAGCCGACTCCCTCAAAAGCGCGATCCACGTCGCCGCAGGCTAGGCAGCAGCGCCGACCTAGGTCTAGGCTCAGGCCCCAGTACGAGTCCAGCGGGCGCCTCATGCCGACTGATCGATACGATCTAGCGAGATTGGACTGACAGAGCACCAGATCGTCCGACGGGGCTCCGCCGCGGCGAAGGGGCGATTCGTCAATTCGAACGTCGCACTTACCGATGTTCAGGACCGCTCGGGCACCAAATCCCAATGAATCCCCCACAGGTGGTCGCCGATGTCGAACCAGAACTCCGAACCAGCACCTCGTCCGGTCGACGAGATCGACCTAGCCCTCCTGCGTGCCTTGCAGGCGGACGCCCGTGCGCCGATCGGCACCCTGAGCGATGCGGCCGGCGTCTCGCGGGCCACGGCCTACGCACGACTGGCGCGCCTCCGCGAGGAGGGCATCATCACTGCCCTGACGGTCACCGTCCACCCGAAGCGTGTTGGGCTGGGCGTCAGCGCCGTGGTCCTGATCCGGTCCACCCCGGACAACTGGAAGACGTGGTCGTCGATGCTGCCGATACTCGAGGCAATGGACGAGGTCGAGTACGCCGCAGACCTTGCGGGCGAGGTCGACCTCCTCTTGCTCGTGAGACTGCGCGACGTCGAGCACTTGCAGCGCTTCGTCACCGAAGAGCTGCGGGGGCGGATTCCCGGGATCGGCAGCGTCCGCACGCTGCTGGTGCTCAACCAGACGCCCGAACGATCGCTCGTGTTGCCGAGCTAGTGATCTCCGAGGTGCACGATCGCGCCACCGAGGGTCGCTCAGACGTTTGGCCGACCGACCGGAGAACTAGCTCCGAATGCCCTTGCGGTAGGCGATCTTGGCGGCCATCTAGTCATCCGGCACCGGTAGAAGTGCGCACCGTGCATGTTGACCAGCGGTCCGTCTGGAAGCCCCGCGTTCGGCTCAGGGTTGCAGCAGCACCTTGATCGCGCGACGTTCGTGCATCGCGCGGTATCCCTCCGCCACCTTGTCGAGCGGGAGGGTCAGGTCGAACACCCGCCCCGGGTCGATGGCCCCCTCGAGCACCAGGTCGAGGAGGTCCGGAAGGTACCGGCGCACCGGCGCCATCCCGCCGACGAGCCCCACGTTCTTCTCGAACATGGGACGCACCGGCATCTCGACCCCGTGGCCAGCACCGACGTACCCGACGATGGCCCCCGGACGTGCTGCACGGCGGGCCGTGGTCAACGCTTCGGCGGTGCCGACGCATTCCAGCACCGCGTCTGCCCCGATCCCGTCGGTGATCTCCTCGACAGCGGAGATCGCGGCGTCGCCGCGGTCGGCGACCACATGGGTGGCGCCGAACGCGCGGGCCAGCTGCTGGCGTGGCTCGTGGCGTGACAGCACCACGACCTTCTCCGCGCCCATGCGTGCCGCGGCGATCACCGCGCAGAGCCCCACTGCGCCGTCGCCTACGACGACGGCAGTGCTGCCCGGACGCACGCCCGCGGACACAGCGGCATGCCAGCCCGTGGCCATCACGTCCGTGAGCGTCAGGAGCGACGGCACCAGGTCGGCGTGCGGCACGCCGCGGGTCTTCACCAGGCTGCCGTCTGCCTGCGTGACGACGGCGTACTCCCCCTGACCGCTCCGCGTGTGTCCGGCGTTGACGCAGGCGGACTGGACACCGGCACGGCAGTGGGCGCAGGTGTTGTCGCAGTGGACGAACGGCACGATGACGAAGTCGCCCGGGCGGAAGTCCCGCACCTCTCCCCCGATCTCCTCGACCACGCCGACGCACTCGTGGCCGACGGTCGCTCCGGAGGTGATTGCCTTCGCACCGCGGTACGGCCAGAGGTCCGAGCCACAGATCGCGCCTGCGACCACTTTCACGATGGCGTCCGTGGGGGCCGACAACGCCGGGTCGGGTACGTCGCTGAGGCGGATGTCGCCCGGGGCGTGGATCGTGGTCGCGCGCACGTCTCAGTGTGTCTCGCGGCGGGCGATGTTGTAGAAGCGAACCGACTGGTACTCCTCCATCCCTTCGCTGCTGCCCTCGCGCCCCAGGCCCGACTGCTTGACGCCGCCGAAGGGAGCGGCCGCGTTGGAGGGCACTCCCTGGTTGATGCCGACCAGGCCCGTCTCGAGGCGGTCGGCGACGTTGAGTGCCCGGTCGATGTTCTCGCTGAACACGTATCCGGCGAGGCCGAACTCGGTCGCGTTCGCGCGTGCGACCACCTCGGCCTCGGAGTCGAAGCGCTGGATGGCCGCGATCGGTCCGAAGATCTCGGTGCACGCGACCTCGGCGTCCGGTGGCACCCGGTCGAGCACCGTCGGAGCGAAGAAGTGACCCACGGGCCCCAGCTCGGTGCCACCCGTGAGCAGCTCGGCGCCCCGCGCGACGGCATCGTTGGTGAAGGCGCGCATCTGCCGAACGGCGCGGTCGTCGATGAGCGGACCCAGCTCCGTGCCCGATCCGAGACCCGCCCCCACCGCGACAGCACCGATGCGTTCGGCCAGACCCTCAGCGAACGCGGCGGCGATGCCGTTCTGGACGTAGATCCGGTTGGCCCCGATGCAGGACTGGCCGCCGTTGCGTAGCTTCGCCGCCATCGTCCCCTCGATCGCCCGGTCGAGGTCCGCGTCGTCGAAGACGATCAGCGGGGCGTTGCCGCCGAGCTCCATCGAGGAGCGCAGCACCGTGTCAGAAGCAAGCCGCAGCAGCGTGCGCCCGACCTCGGTGGAGCCGGTGAACGACACCTTCCGCACGCGCTCGTCGCGCAGCACGGCCTCGCTGAACTGCGAGGCGTTCGAGGTGGTCACGACCTGAACGAGGTCGGCAGGCACGCCCGCGCGGCGCGCGAGCTCCACTGCGAAGATCGTGGTGAGAGGGGTCAGGTTGGCGGGCTTGATGACCGACGGACAGCCGGCGGCGAGCGCGGGCGCGATCTTGCGAGTGGCCATCGCGAGCGGGAAGTTCCACGGCGTGATGAGCACCGCGAGTCCGACTGGGGCGCGGCGGGTGACGATGCTCGCGCCGCCGTCGGGTGCCTCGCGGAAGTTGCCGGCGGGACGCACTGCCTCCTCGGCGTACCAGCGCACGAAGTCGCTTCCGTACTTGACCTCACCTCGCGCCTCCGCCAGGGGCTTGCCCATCTCGCGGCTGATGAGGTGGGCCAGGTCCTCGGTGTGCTCGACGAGCAGCGCGTGCCATGCGTGCAGCACGTCAGCACGCTGGCGTGGGGTCGTGCGAGCCCAGGAACGACCTGCCTCATGGGCGGTCGCGACCGCCTGCAGGGCTCCGTCGACGTGGATGTCTTCGATGAAGGCGATGCGCTCGCTCGTGGCGGGGTCCTCGACCTCGATGCCGTCGCCCGGCAGGCCAAGGCCCGCAATGACGCGGTCCGCGAGTGCGACGGCGGCCGCATCCGCGGCAATGAGGGTGTGGTTGTTGGTCAAGGTGCTCATTGGTGCGCCTCCTCGGCGACTGCCTGCTCGATTGCGGCGATGTGGTCGCCGAGTTCTTGGTTGCTGACTTCGCATGGCACGTGCTGCTACCGGGTTCTAGAAGGCGGTGTATCCGCCGTCGATGGGGAGGACGGCTCCGGTGATGTAGGAGGACTCCGAGGAGGCGAGGAAGAGGACGGCGTCGGCGATCTCTTCGGGGGTGGCGAGGCGCTGTAGCGGGATCTGGGACTCGCGCTGTCGGCGGTAGGCCTCCGGGTCGGGCCGGCGCTGGATGTTCGACTCGACGACCGGGGTCATGGTCAGGCCGGGTGCGGCCACGTTGACCCGGATGTTGCGCGGGGCCCACTCGATCGCGGCGCCCTTGGCGAGCATGATCAGGCCGCCCTTGGCCGCGGAGTACAGCACCTCCTCCGGCTTGCCGACGATGCCGAGCCGGGACCCGACGAGCACGAAGGAGCCTCCCGACTCCGGCATCAGCGGGGCGAAGTGCTTCATCACCAGGAACGAGCTGAGCAGGTTGCTGTGCAGCACGTCCCGCGCGTCCTCGTAGGACATCTCGGTCAGCGGGCCGCCGGCCTGCAGTCCGTGGTTGAGCACGACCACGTCGACGGTGCCGAAGGACTCCTTGGCCTGCTTGGCCAAGGAGGCGACGAACGCCTCGTCGTTGAGGTCTCCGGGGACGTACACGTCCTCGGGCTGGACGGTGTCGAGCTGCTCGCGGCGACCGGTCAGCAGCAGCCGCGCGCCCTCGCGGCGGAAGTGCGAGCTCACCGCCTCGCCGATCCCGCTGCTGGCGCCGGTGATCAGCGCGGTGAGGTTCTCGAGTCTCATTCAGTCTTCTCCTGGGGTTGGTGGTTCAAGGGGAATGGATGCAGGCAGTCGTCGCAGGGTCAGCTGAGGCGTCCCCGGGCGGCGACCTCCCACCGCTCCAGCGTCGTGCCCTTGGAGTCGGTGACCAGCAGCTCCTCGAAGCTGGCCACCACCGGGCACACGTGGTTGGGCACCACCGGGACCACGGTGCCCACGCTCGGCCGCTCCTCGCCGCCGGGCACCGCGAGGAACCCGTGGTACTCGTTGAGCTTCGCCAGCACCGCCTTCCTCCCCGCGACGCCGCCGTAGCCCTTCTCCGGGGTGCCCTCGCGGCCCATCGCCTTGGTCCCGACGTCGAGGATGACCTGGTCCGGCACCCAGTCGCTGACCACCGTCGCGGCCACGAACAGGGCGATCTGGTCCTCCTCGCACGCACCGAGACGGGTGTTGTTCAGGTCGCAGAACACGTACTCGCCGGGCCGGATCTCGGTGATCACGCTGCTCGTCGCGTACGCCACCGTCGGGGTCGACCCGGCAGAGACCACCTCCGGGGTGATCCCCACGCTCTTCAGGCTGCGTACGGCGGTGGTGAGCGCGGCCTCCTGGTCCTGCGCGGCCGGCTCCCGCGAACCAGGACCGGAACTGCCGTGCCCGGGATAGGTGAAGACCCCGGCCGGCACCAGTCCACGCTTGCGGGCGGCCTGGGCGAGATCGCCGGCGGCCTCCGGCGGGGCTCCGGAGCGGCGGGCACCGCAGTCGACCTCGATGACGACCTGGAGCCGCTCCGGCTCGTCGCCCATCGCGTCGGCCAGCGCCTCGATCGCCGCGGCGTTGTCCACGCCGACCCGCAGGCTCGTGGTCCGGGCCAGCTCGCGGATCCGCTCCCCCTTGGTGCCCGAGGGCCACACCGGGTAGGCCAGGAAGATGTCGTCGAAGCCCGCGCCGGCGAACACCTCGGCCTCACCCACGTTGCCGGCGGTGATCCCCACCGCCCCCGCCTCGAGCTGGCGCCGGCCGATCTCGATGCACTTGTGGGTCTTGACGTGCGGACGCACGTCCAGACCCCGCTCGGCCGCGAAGGCCTGCATCCGGTCGATGTTGCGCTGGATGACGTCCGCCAGCACGATCGGAAAGGGTGTGTCCACCCGGTCGACCAGGCGGTCCAGTACTCGTTGAAGCCGGTGCACAGTGCACTCCTCAGAAGAGTTGGAAGGGTTTCCCTCGCGACTAGCGAGTCGGGACGAGCGCTGGTGGGCCGGTCCTAGGCCGCGCTGCAGACCATCTGGATCTCGACCGGGCTGGTGCGCGGCAGGCTCGCGACACCGATGGCCGTGCGGGCGTGCCGCCCGTTCTCCCCGAGCACGTCGATGAGCAGGTCGCTGGCCGCGTCTGCCACCGTCGACTGCTGACCGAACTCCGGTGTGCTGGCTACGAAGACCAGCATCTGCACGATCCGCACCTTGTCCAGGCCGCCGACCGCGTCCGCGGCGACGGCGAGGCAGTTGACGACGGCGTGGCGGGCCAGCTCACGAGCGGTCTCGATGTCGACGTCGTGACCCAGCGTCCCTTGGGCCAGGAGCTCGCCGTCCTTGTCGGGCAGCTGACCCGCGACGTGGATGCTCGAGTCGACACGTCGATGGTTCACGTACTTCGTGTTCTCACCCACGGCGGGGAGCTCCATACCGAGCGCCTGAAGCCGCTCCGTCGCCGAGCTGCTGCGGGTGTGAATCTCAGCCATTTGGTGAGGTCTCCTCGAAGGGGTTTGGACATGGTGAGGCGGGCACGACCCCCGAACAGCGGCCGGCGTCTCGGACACGGAGAGGCTAGGAGAACTTTTCGGGGTGCGTCCATGATCAATGCCAGGATTGCGACGATCTGATGACGAAGGTGATGAACGCCAGCGTTTTGCTCAATCAGACGACCAGTACCTCGGTATCTGTCTGACACGGCGCCGTAGTCCCACAGTGGCTGCGCCACACCGGGCAGCTCCGGCCCTCTCGGAGCCGATCAGGCACCAGGCTTGTGGGCTCGGCCTTCCTAGCCAAGTCTGACGCAGTCAGACGATTGGCCGTTTGGGCCCGGACATTCCTGTGCTATCGGGTCGTGATCTGCTTCACTGAAACCAGATCGTCTGGAGATGCCACGGGAGGTCTGGACGCCCTTGAAGACCCGTCCCTAGCGTGACGCAAACGCGGAAGGCCGGTCGATCGGCAAGGCCTGGTGGCCGTAGTCCGGCCCCGACCACCGCGTGACAACCCCCCGCCTCGTCGCCGGAAATCCGGCTTGGTGCAAAGGAATCCAGGAAATGACTCGAACCTTGTGGGCGACCGGCGTCGCCCTCCTCGCAACGTCGCTGAGCGCGTGCGGCATGAACACCGGCACCGGCAGTGGCGCCGCCGCGGGAGGCGGAGGCCACCTCGTCTACGCGGAGCAGCTCCCGCCCGCCGCAGCGTGGGCGCCGGAGACCGATGACGCGCACCGGCTGCGCCGGGCGGGCTGCTTGGAGACGCTCGTGAACATCGGGTACGACGGCGAGCCCGAGCCGATGCTGGCGACCGAGTGGAACCAGGTCGAGCCCACGACGTGGGAGTTCGCCCTCCGCGAGGGTGTCACGTTCCAGGACGGCACGCCGATGGACGCCGAAGCCGTCGCCGGCTCGCTGAACCACCTGCTCGAGGTGAAGACGCCCGCGCGTTCGTTCAACCCCGACGTCATCGCGAAGGTGTCGGCGACCGATGAGTCGACCGTGCAGATCACCACACCCAACCCCGACGCTCTGGTCCCGCTCCGCGTCGCCAGTGTGAACACCGGGATCCTGGCTCCGAAGGCCTTCGAGGGCGCCCAGATCGACATCCAAGGCACGTGCACCGGCCCCTTCACGGTGACCGAGGAGGTGCCGCAGCAGTCGCTGGCACTCAAGGCCAACGAGAACTACTGGGGCGGCGACGTCGCCCTCGACACCGCCGAGGTGCGTTTCGTGGTCGACGGTGGCGCCCGGGCCACCCAGCTCCAGTCCGGCGAGGTCCAGATCGTCAAGAGCCTCCCCGTGGCCAACCTCGGCTCGCTGGACGGTGACTCCAACCTCGAGGTTCACCAGATCGGGCTCCCGCGCACGACCGTGATGCTGCTCAACAACTCACGCCCGCCGTTCGACGACCCGCTGGTGCGGCAGGCGATCCAGAAGGCGGTGGACACACAGCCGATCGTCGAGGGTGTCTACGAGGGCGCCGGCACGCCTGCCGTCGGCCCCTTCGGCCCGGACACCGACTGGGCACCTGACGGTGCCGAGGCGACGTCAGCCAACCTGGACGAGGCGCGCGCACTGCTCGACCAGGCGGGCGTCGACCCCGAGTCTCTGACGTTCGAGCTCCAGGCGTACGTCGACCGGCCCGAGCTCCCCGACGCCGCCACCGTCATCCAGGCCCAGCTTGCCGAGCTCGGGATCAAGGTCGAGATCAAGTCAGGCGAGGCCTCCTCTCTGGAGCCGGGCTGGCTCGAGGGTGACTACGACGCCACGCTGCTGTCCCGCGGCTTCCTGACCGACTTGGCCGACCCCGGTGGCTACCTGCTCTCCGACTGGACCTGCAAGGGGAGCTACAACATGACTCAGTACTGCGACCCGGAGACCGACCGGATGATCAAGGACGCTGTCGCCCTCGAGGACGAGGCCGCCCGCGCCGAGGCCTACCGGGAAGTCGCGGCCAAGCTGAACGACGAGGCGGCCAGCGTCTGGCTCCAGCACGAGAAGGCTGTCTGGGGCACCCAGGCCGGGCTCAAGGGCTTCCAGCCGCACCCGCTCGACGCGTACGTGCTCACTGCAGGGCTCTCGCTCGGCTGACTCGAGCTCACAGGGGGCCGGCTCGACTGGTCACGCCGAGCCGGCCCTCGTTCTCAATGGCTCATGCAGCCGACCACGGCGACTCCGGAGGTGTCCTCGATGTTGATGTTCTTGCTGCGCAGGTTGCTGGTCCTGACGATCACCTTGCTGGTGATCTCGGTGCTGGCGTTCCTGATCCCCTATGCCGGGGATGGCGACCCCGCCCGAAAGATCCTGCAGGCCAGGGTGAACGACCCCGGTCTGGACCCGACACAGGTGAAGGCACTGACTCTGGAGCTCGGCCTGGATCGGCCCATCTTCGTGCAGTACCTCGACTGGTTGAAGCAGGCAGTGACCGGCGACTTCGGGTTCTCCTACACGAGCCGGACCCCGGTAGGTGAGCTGGTCGCGCCGGCCCTGTCGGTCTCCATCACCCTGGCCCTGGCGGCGTTGCTGCTGGCGCTCGTGTTCGCGCTGCCATTGGGCATCGCCGCAGCCACGAAGCGGGGTGGGCGGCTCGACAACGTCATCACCTTCATCTCCCAGAGCGCGGTCTCAGCACCGGAGTACTGGGTAGGTCCGGTGCTCGTCCTGGTCTTCGCCCGACACCTGGGCTGGCTGCCCTCGGGCGGATGGACCGGTCCGGCGTTCATCGTGATGCCGGCGATCGCGCTGTCGTTGCGGCCGTTGGGCTACTTCACCCAGGTGACCCGGGCAGCGATGAGCGAGGTGCTGGCCGCGCCCTACATCACGGCAGCTCGCAGCCGCGGGCTGTCCTTCCCCGCGACCCTCCTGCGGCACGGGATGCGCAACAGCATGCTGCCCGTGATGACGCTGTTCTCGTTCTGGTTCGCCGGGCTGCTGGGCGGAGCCGTCGTGATCGAGGTGATCTTCAACATCCCCGGCATGGGCCGGCTGCTCTACACCGCGGTGGTCAACAACGACGTGCCGGTCATCCAGGGCGGGCTGATGCTGATCCTCACCCTTGCGGTGCTGATCAACACGGTGACCGACCTGCTCTACAGCGTCCTCAACCCAGCGATCAAGGTGACCAATGCCTAGTCTCACAGCACCCCCGCCCACCACCCGCGAGCCATGGCGGCGGGTCGGCCCACCCTCCCCCCGGCCGAACATCTTCGGGTCCCTCGTGCGCGGCCTCGGCGGCAGGCACTGGACCTTCACCTTCGGCGTCTCACTGCTCTCACTGGTCCTCCTGGTCCTGGTGCTCACGCCCTGGATCGCTCCGCACGACCCAGCCATCCAGGACATCAGCAACCGGCTGGCCGGCCCCTCAGCCGAGCACTGGCTGGGAACCGACCACCTCGGCCGCGACGTGCTGTCGCGGTTGATGTGGGGCGGCCGGTTCTCGGTCACCATCGCCGCGATCACGCTCGTCATCTGCGCGGTCTCCGGCGTGATCCTCGGCGCCCTCGCTGCGCGCCGCGGTGGCTGGCTGGACGAGCTGGTGATGCGCGCTGTCGACGTGCTGGTCTGTTTCCCCGACGTCGTGGTCGCGCTGTTCCTGATCGCCCTGTTCGGGACCGGCTACGGCACCCTGATCGCCGCACTCACCATCGCCGGGTGGACCCCCTTCGCCAGACTGATGCGCGGCCTGGCACTGGAGATCAACGCCAAGGACTACGTCGAGGCCGCAGAGATCCTCGGATCCCCCAAGTGGTTCATCCTGTTCCGCCACGTGATCCTCAACGCCTTGCCTCCGGTCGCAGCGATGAGCTTCCTGCGGTTCGGGCACAAGCTGATCACCGTCGGCGCCCTGTCCTACCTCGGCCTCGGCGTGCAGCCACCCGACTCCGACTGGGGCGCCATGCTCCTGGACGCCCAGCCCTACATGGAACGCGCCCCCTGGGTCGGGATCCTCCCCGGCCTCGCGATCTTCATCTCGGCCCTGAGCGTCACCCTGATCGGACAGGGCCTGGACAAGAGGAAGACGCGGCGCGCCCGCTCCACTGCCACCGGCACGTCCGCCGCGGCCACGCCCGCCCCCGGGTCGGCCCTCGACGAGGGAGAAGCCCTGTGACCACCCAGCTCCACGTGACCAGCCCGATCGAGCGAACCATTGAAGGGAAGACTTCATGAGTGAGATGGTGCAGACGGTCGACATCGGGATGCCGACCCGCGCCGCTGAACCCCTGTTGGAGATCCGTGATCTCCGCGTCGACTTCCCCGAGGTCGGCGGGGGTCCTGCCATCGACGGCATGGACCTGACCGTCGGGCGCGGGGAGATCGTGGCACTCGTCGGTGAGTCGGGATCGGGCAAGAGCCTGACCGCATTGACGATGATGGGCCTGCTGCCACCGGGGGCAGAGGTGAGCGGCGGGACCGCCCTGCTGGACGGCGAGGACGTGCTGGCGATGGCGCCGAAGCGACGCAACGAGGTCCGAGGCAACAAGGTCGCGATGCTGTTTCAGCAGCCGAAGGTCATGCTGGACCCCACCGCACGCGTGGGTGGGCAGGTCTCCGAGGCACTGCGCCGACACCGCAAGGTGAGCCGCCGCGAGGCCAAGACGCGGGTGGTCGAGATGCTGCGGGACGTCGGGATCCCCGAGCCGGCCCGGCGGGCCAAGTCGTTCGCCTACCAGCTCTCCGGGGGGATGGCGCAGCGGGTGATGATCGCGGCCGCGTTGTCCGCGGACCCGGAGCTGTTGATCGCCGACGAGCCGACCACCGCCCTGGACGTGACGGTGCAGGCCCAGATCCTGGACCTGTTGAAGCACAAGCGCGACGAGCTGGGCCTGTCGATCCTGCTGATCACCCACGACCTGGGCATCGTGTCCACGATGGCGGACCGCGTCGCCGTGATGTACGCCGGCCGGATCGTGGAGAACGGGACGACCAAGGACATCTTCACCAACCCGCAGCACCCCTACACCGAGGCTCTCCTCAAGGCCTCGCTGCTGCAGGCCGAGCGCGGCCAGCTGTTCTCGATCCCGGGCAGCGTCGCCCAGGCGCGGGCGATGGGGCACGGCTGCCGGTTCCTGCCCCGCTGTTCGAAGGCAGTCGAGCTGGGCATCTCCGAGCAGTGCAGTGGCGCGGAGCCGACGCTGCACAGCTGCGGCGACCACGACCACCACAGCCGCTGCCACGCGGCACCCGAGACCGTGGAGGCATCATGATCACCCCAGCGTCGATCCAGGCCGTCGAGGTCTCGCAGCCGAGACAGCGGCCCCGACCCTACGAGCCGCTGTTGACCCTGGACGGGGTGGTCAAGCACTTCCCCGCCGGCCGGGGCAAGACGGTGCACTCCGTGGACGGGGTGTCCCTGGAGGTCGGCAAGGGCGAGGTCCTCGGACTCGTCGGGGAGTCCGGCTGCGGCAAGTCCACCCTGGCCCGCACCATCCTGCAAGCCGTCACCGCGGACTCGGGACACATCACCTTCGACGGCCAGAAGATCTCCGGCATCAAGGGCCGGGAGCTCAAGGCACTGCGACGTTCGATGCAGTTCGTGTTCCAGGACCCCTACGGGGCGTTCGACCCGAAGATGCGCCTGGGCGCCAGCCTGCACTCTCCGCTGCGGCACCACGGGATGAAGGACCAGGCGGAACGGACCGCGCGGATCGCGGAGATGCTGGCGAGGGTCGGCCTGGAAGACGACATCCTGGACCGGTACGCCCGGGAGTGCTCCGGTGGCCAGCTGCAGCGTCTCGTCATCGCCCGGGCGCTGCTGCTGAAGCCCAAGTTCCTCATCTGTGACGAGCCCACCTCCGCGCTCGACGCCTCGATCCGGGCCCAGATCCTCAACCTGCTGGTCGAGCTGAAGGACCAGCTCGACCTGACCCTGGTGCTGATCTCGCACGACCTCCGGGTGGTGCGCTACCTGTGCGACCGGGTCGCGGTCATGTACCTGGGCCAGATCGTCGAGGAAGCACCCCGCGAGGAGCTGTTCACCAACCCCCGCCACCCCTACACGCGCGTCTTGCTGGCCGCGTCCCTGGCCGAGGAACAGCAAGGCACCGACACGATCATCACCCGCCTCAAGGGCGAACCACCCAGCCCGATCGACCCACCATCCGGCTGCCGGTTCCACCCCCGCTGCCCACTGGCCCAGGACATCTGCCGCACCACCGTGCCCCCGGTCGCCTGGCCCGGCGACGACCACTACGCCACCTGCCATTTCTCGGACCAATGACCTCCGGCTGTCCCAATGCCTCCGCACTGGCTGCTTAGCCGCCGCACACTACGCAAATTTGAGGAGTACGAAATGAAGTTCCAGTCCCAATGGCTCGGCACCCTGCCACAGGGGCGCGTCGAGCCCTCCAAGACCAGCGCGGTAGGACTCGCCGACGCGCTTCCACCAGCAGCCGAAACCCCGTGGTCGCGGAGTCTGTGGCTCGAGGGGGTCGTCCCGAACCTCACGCCGAGAGAGCAGTTGTCGGGCGACCACACCTGTGATGTCGCTATCGTCGGTGCTGGCTTCGCCGGACTTTGGACGGCCTACTACCTCAAGGCCGCCGACCCCTCCCTGCGGGTCACCGTGATCGAGGCCGAAATCGCGGGATTCGGCGCGGCCGGTCGCAACGGCGGCTTCGTCTCAGCGGGCATTGCGGGCAGCGGGGCGCGCTACGCACGACGTAGCGGGTGGGACGCCGTCCTGCGAGCCGAGCGCGAGACCCACCACGGGGTCGACGAGATCGGCCGGGTGATCTCTGAGGAGCGGATCGACTGCGGCTACAAGAAGGGGGGTGCGCTGACCTTGGCGACCACCGATCCACAGGCGCAGCGCGTCCGTGCCAGGGTCGAGGCGAAGCACGGTTTCGGACTCGGTCCCGAGGACATCAGGCTGCTGACCGCCGAGGAGTGTGCCGAGCTCGTCCCCGGGGCAGCCGGTGTTGTCGCCGGATGCTTCACCCCGCATGTCGCTCGCGTCGACCCCGCGCGGCTTGCTCGCGGGCTCGCCGACGCCTGCGAGCGGCTCGGTGTCACGATCTTTGAGCAGACCCGGGCAGAACGCGTGAGCCCGAAGGTGGTGCAGTGCGGCAACGGACGGGTCACGGCCGATGTCGTGGTGCGAGCCACGGAGTCCTACACGATCCGGGAGCGGGGTCACCGACGCAGCTTCCTGCCCCTCTACTCCCTGATGGTCGCCACCGAGCCCCTCTCACAGGAGACCTGGGATGAGCTCGGGTGGCGAGACGGTCTCGGGGTCGCGGACATGAGGCATCTCTACTACTACTCCCAGCGCACGATCGACGGCCGGATCGCCCTGGGCGGCCGCGGAGCGCCGTACCGACTGACCGACCCCCTGTCACCCCAAAACGAGCAGGACGCCGGAGTCTTCCAGCGTCTGTGCGAGACCCTGCGCGAAGCGTTTCCTGCCGCGTCGCAGGCTCGCATCACCCATCACTGGGGTGGGTCCCTGGCCGTGCCACGCGACTGGTGCATGAGGACGACGTTCGACGGCAAGACAGGGCTGGGATTCGTGGGTGCGTTCGGCGGTCACGGTGTCGTCGCCGCCAACATCTCCGGCCGCACGATGCGCGACCTGATCCTGGGCCAGAGCACGGACCTGACGTCGCTTCCCTGGGTTGGCTACCGCAGCCGGAGCTGGGAGCCCGAGCCCCTTCGGTTCGTCGCCGCCAGGCTCATCACCAAGACTCTCGAGGCCTCCGATGCCTACGAGGAGCGCACCGGCAAGCCGGCCAAGCGGGCACGGCTGGTGAAGCCGTTCCTGCCACCGGGCTAGCAGTCCCACAAGCCGAGAGGGGCCCCGCGGCTCTCCGCGGGGCCCCTCTGCGTGTCCTGTGGTTGACCGTGGTCGTCAGCTCGCGTTCACGCCGATGGCGAGGCCCCCCAGGTACGTTGCACCGGCGGCCAGCACACCGAACAGCAGCTGACGCGTGGCGCTCCACCACCAGCGCTGGCTGGTGGCGAGAGACGCGACCGCGCCGGCGACGAAGAGTCCGATCGCACCCACGATCAGGCCGGCTGCGAGCGAGGCGAAGCCGAGCAGGAACGGGATCAGGGGCACGAGGGCGCCCAGCGAGAAGGTGAGGAAGGATGAGATCGCGGCGACCTTGGGGGACGGCTTGTCCTCCGGGTCCAGGCCGAGCTCGTGGGTGACGTGCACGAGCGCCGCCCGCTCAGGGTCCGCATGGATCTCACGGGCCGCCGCGAGCGCGGTCTTTTCGCCCATTCCCATGTCGGCAACATGTGCGCGAGCTCGAGCTCCTCCATTTCCGGGTTAATGCGGATCTCCTCGACCTCGCGCGCCCAGCCCCCGGAAACGTCGGCGTGGACATTTCCTACCTCGGCATTACCAGAAAGGGAAAGTGTGGTTTGAGTCATGCCGGAATTTCGGCACCGACGCCTGAAACCAGCGCGATGTTGGTCACCAGACCGTCCAGCGCAACGAAGGAAAGGCTCCACTAGCCCCGCCAAGGCTGGCATCGGGGACCTATCAGAGCCTTTCCTAAAAGGAGTCACCCATTCTCGACCTGTTCATTTTGGGTATTTACCGATGCGTACCCGCTGCCAACCCACGTTTCATCGTGCTCACCGGCATGGCGGGTCTCGTCGCGGGGGCGTTTTCCATGGCAATGGGTGAAAGAATGCGGGACAAGGCTTCCCTCACTGCTTTTCGGAGAGGCCGACGAAACACCCGGCTGGCGACAAACCAACCCCTGGCGTCCCCCGCGACTGGGTGCATGAGGACGACTTTCGACCGCAACACGGGGCTCGGATTCGTGAGTGCGTTCGGAGGTCACGGCGTCACCGCAGCCAACATCTCCGGCCGCACCATGCGCGACCTGATCCTGAACGACAGCACTGACCTGACGTCGCTTCCCTGGGTGAGACACCACCCGCAACTGGGAACCCGAGCCCATCCGATTCATCACCTCCAGGCTCATCACCAAGACCCTCGACGCCTCCGATGCCTGCGAGTAACGCACCGGGAAGGCGGCCAGGCGCGCACGGCTGGTCCGGCCCTTCCTGCCACCGGGCTAGCCGATCCCAGCCGACCACATGGCGAGAGGGGCCCGCGGCTCTCCGCGGGGCCCCTCTGCGTGTCCTGTGATCGACCGAGGGCCGTCAGCTCACGTTCGCCCCGATGGCGAGCCCGACCAAGTACGTCGCACCGGCGGCCAGCACACCGAACAGCAGTTGACGGGTGGCGCTCCACCAGGGCTGGGTGCACCCGACCAGCCGATCCGGCTCTGATCCCAGCCGACCACAAGCCGAGAGGGGCCCCGCGGCTCTCCGCGGGGCCCCTCTGCGTGTCCTGTGATTGACCGTGGTCGTCAGCTCGCGTTCACGCCGATGGCGAGGCCCACCAGGTACGTTGCACCGGCGGCCAGCACACCGAACATGAGCTGACGGGTGGCGCTCCACCACCAGCGCTGGCTGGTGGCGAGAGACGCGACCGCGCCGGCGACGAAGAGTCCGATCGCACCCACGATCAGGCCGGCTGCGAGCGAGGCGAAGCCGAGCAGGAACGGGATCAGGGGCACGAGGGCGCCCAGCGAGAAGGTGAGGAAGGATGAGATCGCGGCGACCTTGGGGGACGGCTTGTCCTCCGGGTCCAGGCCGAGCTCGTGGGTGACGTGCACGAGCGCCGCCCGCTCAGGGTCCGCATGGATCTCACGGGCCGCCGCGAGCGCGGTCTTTTCGCCCATTCCCATGTCGGCAAACATGTGCGCGAGCTCGAGCTCCTCCATTTCCGGATTAGTGCGGATCTCATCGACCTCGCGCGCCCATTCGCGATCGACCTGTTCATTTTGGGTCTTTACCGATGCGTATTCACCCATTGCCATTGAAAACGCCCCTGCGACGAGACCCGCCATGCCGGTGAGCACGATGAAACGTGGGTTGGCACCGGCGGCACCTACGCCTGAAACCAACGCGATGTTGGTCACCAGACCGTCCATCGCACCGAACACAGATGCGCGCAGCCATCCACCGGAAACGTCGGCGTGGACATGTCCTACCTCGGCAGGACCAGAAAGGGAAAGTGTGGTTTGAGTCATGCCGGAATTCTAATTTCCCGGGGCACCCCCCGCAACGAAGGAAAGGCTCCACTAAGGCCACCAAACGTGACTTCTGTGGCTTAGCGGAGCCTTTCCTCACGGGGGTCCGAAATGCACAGACAAGGCTTCCCTCAATGCCTTTCGGAGAGGCCGAGAACAGCTGGCTGTCTACAGGCCGACCACCGGGGCCAGCTGGGCCCGGAGGGTGCCGGCGTGCGGCTGCAGCGACCCGTCGAAGGCGGCGGATCCGATGGTGAAGGCGTCGACCCCGGCCGCTGCGAGTGCCTGGATCTGGTCGATACCGGTGATGGAGCCGGCGACGACCAGCCGGCCGGTCGTGGCGGCGCGGGCGGCGCGGACCAGGTCGAGAGGGTCGGCGTCGGTGGCGCGGTATGCCAGCAGGTCGACGCCGGCGCAGCCAGCAGCCTCCGCTCGTCGGCAGTCATCGGCGATGCGGTCGGGGTCGCCGGCGAGGCGAGTGGGGTGCCCCACTGGTTCTCCCGGGAAGGGCAGGTAGCCGATCGACGTCCCCCGCAGGAGGTCGAGGGTCTCCTCGATCCAGGTGCCGCCCATCAGCCAGTCGACGCCGAGGTCGGTGGCCGTCCGCACCGAGGCAAGAGCCTGGTCCCGATTGGTGCTGACGACCTCGAGGTAGGTGGTGGCGCCCATGTCCTTGATGCGGCTGTGGAGCTTGGCGAGGGTGCTGGGGTCGACGCCGATGTCCTTGAACCCGATGTGGGTGATGCCGAGGTCCTCGATGGTGTCGAGCACCTCGAGGCAGTCGGTGACGGTGCGGTCGTCGCGGGTGAGCATGAAGATGAAGTCCATGGTGGTTCTTCGGCTTTCTGTCTTGGGCTGATCAGGGTCGGCGGTCATCGGCGGGCCGGTGCCCCTGAGGACAACCGGTCGGCGTGGGTCAGGGCGGCGAGCAGGCTGGTGTGGTCGGCCGTGCCGAGACCGGCGATGTCGAAGGCGGTGCCGTGGTCGACGCTGGTGCGGACGAAGGGGAGGCCGATGGTGATGTTCACGCCGTGCTCGATCCCGAGGTACTTGATGGGGATGAGGCCCTGGTCGTGGTACTGCGCGACCACCACGTCGAAGGAGCCGGTGCGGGCTCGCATGAAGATGGTGTCAGCGGGCCAGGGGCCGCTGGCCTCGATGCCTTCGCTCTGCGCTGCCGCGATGGCCGGGGCGATGATGTCCAGGTCCTCCCTGCCGAACAGGCCGTTCTCCCCTGCATGGGGGTTGAGGCCGGCGACGGCGATGCGGGGCATGGGCAAGCCGCTGCGCTGCAGTGTGCTGTGGGTGAGGCGGATGATGTCGAGCACGCGGTCCGTGGTGATCGCGTCGATTGCGGTGCGGAGAGACTCGTGCACGGTGACCAGGACCGTCCGGAGCTCGTCGGTGGCCAGCATCATCGCGTAGTGCGTTGTGCCGGACAGGTCGGCCAGGATCTCGGTGTGCCCGGGATAGGGGACTCCGGCCATGCGGAGTGCTTCCTTGTTGATCGGCGCGGTGACGAGAGCGCGAATCTCGTTGGCCATCGCCAGCTCGATGCCGCGGCGCACGTACTCGAAGGACGCCGCTCCGGCACGGGCGTCGAGGGCGCCCCAGGACAGGTCAGCCGGAAGGCTGCTCGCGGCAAGGACGTCCACAGTGCCGGGTGCGAGCTCCGCCTGGTCGACCGATGCGACAGGGCGGATGGTCAGGTTCGTGCCAACGATCTCGTTGGCGCGGGCGAGGACCTCCACGTCGCCGATGACGAGGACGGGCACTGTCCGTTGGGGATCGGCACACGCCTTGAGCGTGATCTCGGGGCCGATTCCGCAGGGGTCACCCATGGTGATGGCGATCGGTGTCATGCATCTTCTCCTAGGTCGGGTTGGTGTCGGACGAGGTGGCACAGGCGCAGGAGCAAGGCGTCGTCGCCGAAGCCGCCGGCCTTGATCAGCACGGGAATGGGGAGTGGGCCGGTCAAGGATCCGCGGACGACGCCGGGTTCGGGCTCGTCGAGCAGGTCGATGCCGGTGGCGCCAAGGGGCTCGAGCACGGTGGTGGCGGTTTCTCCCCCGGTGATCACGAGAGCGTCGACCGTGAGGTCCTCGGTCAGCGCCTGGACGACGGCCGCCTGAGAGCGGGCGAGTGCGTGTGCGGTCTGCGGAGTGTGGCGTTCACCCGGTGTCTGCACGGCGAGGATGGGGGCCGTCGCGCGTCGCAGCGCCTCCACGGCGGGCGTCGGGTCGACGCCGACGGTGACACCCTGGACGTCGCCGCGGGCGAGCAGCTCGGTCAGCTGCCGTCGGGATGCCGGGTTGGTGCTGCCGACCACGATCAGGGGACGTCGGGCCCGAGCGGGCAGTCGTCCAGCGCTGCCCGAGGCACGTGCACACCTTCGGGCAAGGGCGGCCGCCAGCCCTGGGGAGCCCACCCACAAGACCTCGTCGAGTCGCGGTACCGCGGCCACCAGGACGTCGAGGTCGCCATCTTCGGAGGCGGAGTAGACGATCAGGTTGCCGTTGTCGACCAGCTCGGGCAGCTCGGCTGCCTCATCCCGCTGCGAGAGAACGGCGTCCGGGAATAATGTTGCGAGGTCCGAGCACCGCACGGGATGTGCCGGGTCACGGCCATAGTCACTCTCGTGGACGGGTACCCCCCGTACGTACTGGACGCCGGCCACCGTCACTCTGCCCTCAGCGGGGAAGGCGGGGGCGAGGATGGCGGCACGCTTGCGCGATCCCGCCCATGCAGACCGGAGCTCTGCCGCGACGTGACCGCGCAGGGTTGAGTCCACGGTCTTGAGGAGCACGTCGGCGCTGGCGTTCCGGCGGGCGGCCCGCTTGATGCGTACAATGGCGGCGTCCTCGTCCAGCACACGGCTCCCCAGGTCGAACGCGCTCACGCCGACGGCGTGCCGCGACGGCTCTGCGGTGGGGGTGAGGAAGATGCGGGCGTCGTGGCCTGCCTGGCGGAACGGCGCGGCACCGTCCCCGGCGCTCGTGAGGTCATCGGCGAGGATGGCGATGCGCGACAGCACGTCGTTGCTTGACGTCATGTCCCCACCTTCCCGTGCGCCGTGCGTCGTTGTGACCAGATCAATAGTGGGTCATGGGAAAGAAGCAGGACAAACGATTCCTTCTCACATGATCTGTGAGTAAAGTTCACGCATGAGATGGGCGGCCCTTCCTCCGTTGAATGCGCTGCTCCCCTTCGAAGCGACCGTCCGGCACGCGAGCATGACCGCGGCGGCCCAAGAGCTGCACGTCACGCACGGCGCGGTCAGCCGACAGGTCCAGAACCTCGAACGATCCCTCGGGACGTCACTGTTCGAGCGACAGACGCGCGCCTTGCGCCCGACCCCCCAGGCTCGTCAGCTGGCCGCCGTCATCCGGGACGCGCTCGATCAGATCGATGCGGCAGGCCAGCAGATCTCACATCGCACACCCACGGGACCGCTCACCCTCTCGTGTGAGCCCACCCTCCTGATGCGGTGGCTCATTCCCCGGCTCCCCGAGCTGGCCGCGGAGGTGCCGGACGCCGCCGTCCACCTGTCCGCAGCCGGTGGCCCGGTCTCCTTCGAACGGGACGACGTCGACCTCGCCATCCGCCGAGACGACTTCCTGTTCGCCGAGGGGGCGAGCCGGACTCGCTTGTTCGAGGAGCGGATCGGACCGGTCTGTCGGCCCGATCTCGCGCCGCCCCTCGCCGCAGCGGGCTGCGTCTCGCAGGTGGCCCTTCTGCACACCGCCACCCGACCAGAGGCATGGGACGACTGGCGACGCATCACCGGCTTGAAGGCAGAGCCGGCCTCCGAGCAGACGCTGGAGCACTTCTATCTAACCGTCCAGGCCGCTGCGGCCGGCGTCGGAGTCGCCATCGCGCCGTTCGCCGTCGTGTGCGACGACCTCGCGCGAGGGCAGCTCGTCGCACCCTTCGGGTTCGTCCCCGACGGCACCAGCTACCACCTCCTCAGCCGGCAACCACCCGAGCAGGACGGCCGCGTCCGCCAGCTGACCGCATGGCTGCAGGCGAAGGCGAGAGAGCTCGAGAACGATTCCGAACCGGCATAACGAGTGGGGCTCCTCGAGTCGGTCCTGTTCTCCCACCGGCCCGGTGCGAGCTCGGCGACATCGACGCCTGCCCGACATCTACCCGCAGGTCCTCGCCTGCTACATCCTGGGCCAGCAGAAGAAGCGTTGATGGGAGCAATCCGACCCTGCATCGGCCCGTTGGTCGGGGCGGGAGGGATTCTGCCGGCGGCTACGAGGCCTCGAAGTGGCAGGAGGCGGACAGCCATGGAGACTCCGCATAAAGCCCCTTTCCAATCGCCTGTCATGGGTCCCTTCGCTTGGAATGATGCTGACCCTGACGCTTCAGAGGACTCGTTCGAGGAACTCTTGGGTGCGGCGTTCGCGGGGGTCGGACAGTACGGCGCGTGCGTCTCCGCGTTCTACGACGATGCCGTCGTCCATGAAGAGCAGGTTGTTCGCGACCTCTCGGGCGAAGCCCATCTCGTGGGTGACCACGACCATGGTCATTCCGGCGCCGGCCAGGTCGCGCATGACGTCGAGGACCTCGCCGACCTTTTCCGGGTCCAGGGCGCTGGTCGGCTCGTCGAAGAGCAGGATGCTTGGTTCCATGGCCAGGGCCCGGGCGATCGCGACGCGTTGCTGTTGACCGCCTGATAGCTGTGCCGGGTACTGCTTCTCGCATTGGCTGAGCCCCACCTTCGCCAGTAGCGCGCGTGCGTGTTCACGCGCCTGGGCTCGGGCGGCCTTCTTGACCTGGACCGGCCCGACCATCACGTTGTCCAGCGCGGTCAGGTTGGGGAAGAGGTTGAACTGCTGGAAGACCATGCCGATCCGGGTGCGCTGCCGGGCCAGGCGCCGTGCGCTCAGTGCGTGGAAGGCATGCGGGTGCTCGACGTAGCCGAAGTGCTCCCCGTTCACCTTGAGCACACCGCGGTCCAGGGTCTCCAGCCCGTTCAGGCAGCGCAAGAGCGTCGACTTGCCCGAGCCGCTCGGGCCGATGATGCAGGAGATCTCCCCCGCCTCGACCTCGAAGTCGATCCCACGCAGCACGTGGTTGCTGCCGAAGCTCTTGCAGAGCTTGCGACCGACGATGGTTCCTTCGGCGTTCACAGCAACGACTCCTTCGGTGCGACCTCGAGAACGGGGCGAGCGGCTGTGCCAGTGGCCGAGCGGCTCGAGCGGGGAACACGGGTGGACCGGGAGAAGTGCCGCTCGATCATCGACTGCGGGACGCTCAGGGTCATGGTCATGATCAGGTACCAGAGGCTGGCCACGATGAGCAGCGGGATGGTCTCGTAGGTCCGGGCGTAGATCGACTGCGCACTCTGCAACAGGTCGGCGACCCCGAGGACGCTGACCAGCGAGGTCTCCTTGAGCATGCCGATGAACTGGTTCCCGGTAGGCGGGATGATCGAGGGCATCGTCTGGGGGATCACCACGATCCGGAGTTTCGTGAACCCGTGCATGCCCAGGGACTCGGCGGCCTCGAGCTGCCCGCGCCCCACCGCGGCAAAGCCGCCGCGGATGATCTCGGCCATGTAGGCCGCCTGGTTCAGGGTCAGGCCGATGATCGCCGCCGTCATCGGGCTGAGCAGCTGGTTGACGTTCACCGGCATCGAGATGTCGGTACCGGGCACGCCGATCGAGAGGCGGGGATACAGCGCGGCGAGGTTGAACCAGAAGATCAACTGGACCAGCACCGGGGTGCCTCGAAAGAACGTGATGTACAGCCGCGCCAACGCAGACACCGGGGGTTGGGAGGACGCGCGCATGATCGCCAGCACCAAGCCGAGGAGAATCCCAAGAACCATGCTGGTGATGGTCAGGATCAGCGTGATCCCGATCCCGCTGATGATCGACGCGGCCGTGAAGTACTCCAGCACGACCGGCCATCGATAATTCTCGTTCGTGACCAGGGTGTACGCCAGCCCCGCGAGGAGGCCGACCGTCAACACCCACGACAGATAATCCACCGGTCGCCTGAGTCGAAGGCGGGGCTTGTCCTCCCCCAATGTCTCCAACATGGTCGGTTCCTTTCCGTTAAGGGTGGCCGCGTCCCGGACGGAGGCGGCCACCCGAGTGCCGTCCCCCCGGGAGATCACTCCTCCTCGGCGACGGACATCGTCGCCTCGTCGATCCCGAGCCCGTCGAATCCCCAACGCTCGAGGGCATCCGCATAGATCGGGCTGTCGATGATCGACTGAAGCGCCGCCTGGACAGCCGGCGTGAGCGCGGAGCCCTTGCCGAGCGCCACCGCGTTGTCGTTCGAGTTCACCTGGGGGGTGAGTACCTCGAAGGTTCCCGGCTGCTGCTTGTCCGCCCAGCTCAGGGACGTGGTGTCGTAGAAGACCCCGTCGATCCGCCCCGAGGCGACCTGGGTCAGCGCATCCTGCACGCTGGGCAACGAGACCCCCTTGATCGCCGGCTTCCCCTTCGCGTCGCACGTCTCAGCGGACAGCAACGGAAGCCGCTCGATCTCCTGCACCGAACCCGACTGCACGCCGATGCTTCTCCCACACAACGTGTCGGGAGTCAGGCCGTCCGGGTTGCCATCCCCGACTGCGATCGACGAGCCATTGCTCACGTAGTCGATCATGTCGAGCACCTTCATCCGGTCCTCGGTCACCGCCATCGAGGACACCGTCAGGTCATACCGACCGCCCTCAAGGCCCGGGATGATCGTGTCGAACTTGACGTTCTCCATCTTCAGCTCCAGGCCGAGCTTCTTCGCGATCAGCCGCGCCATGTCCGGGTTGAACCCGATCGGCGTCTTGTTGTCCGAGGCCAAGAACTCCGACGGGGGGCTCGTCAGATCCATGGCGACCAGGAGGACACCCTCCTCCTTCACATCCGCAGGCACCAGCGCCGCAGCGCCGGCATCGACCTCCACCCCGCTGGAGATGTCATCGGTGTGCTCGCCGGCCCCGACCTCGCGGCCCTGAGCCTTCGAACCACCCCCACACCCACTCAGCATCAGCACCGCGGCAACAACCGCCACAGTCAAAACGTTTCGCGAACTCGTAAACATGCTCGTTACTCTTCTCATTAGAGGTTGTCCCCGGCACACAGCGCACGCCGCTCGGACGTCGTGCACCTGACATCGGCTAGACCGCTGCCACGGCACCGGAGGGGTCAAAACGCCCCAGACAGGGCTGGATCAGATGCTCAACATCGACCCGAGGGAAGCGTGCGGAAGTTCAGGCAGGGCTTCTGCAACTCCAGCGTGGATGATCGCCCCGCCGCAGGTGTTCACCCCCGACGCCAGTACCGGGTCCTCGACGATGGTCCGATACGGCCCGAGGCTCGCGAGCCGCCGCAGGTGTGGGAACGTCGCGTTGGTGAGCGCGCGAGTCGAGCTCTGCGGTACGCCGCCGGGCATGTTCGCGACGCAGTAGTGCCGGACACCGTCGACCTCGTAGATCGGGTCGGCGTAGGTGGTGGGCCGTGATGTCTCGAATGCCCCGCCCTGGTCGATGGCGACATCGATGAGCAGGGCACCCTGACGCAGTAGAGCGAGATCACCGCGGGAGACCACCTGGGGTGCCGCCTTGCCGGGGACCAGAACGGCGCCGATGACGACGTCGGCCGTGCTGAGCTCGTGGGCGAGCGTGGCGGGGTCGCTCATCACGACGCGGGCGCGCCCGTTCAGCAGGTTGTCGAGTTCTCGGATCCTGGTCCCGGACGTGTCGAGCACGGTGACCTCCGCCTGCATACCCAGCGCGAGAAGCGCGGCCTGAGTGCCAACGACGCCGCCGCCGATGACCACCACCCGACACGGGGCGACGCCTGGCGAACCGCCCAGCAGGCGACCCGGGCCCCCTTCGGGCGCGGTGAGGTAGGTAGCCGCCGCGTGTGCGGCGAGCCGGCCGGCAATCTCGCTCATCGGGGTGAGCAGCGGCAGACCGGTGCTGTCCTGCACGGTCTCGTACGCGATCCCCAGCGTCCTTGCGTTCAGCAGGGCCTCTGTCAGCGGACGGTCTGCGGCGAGGTGCAGGTAGGTGAACAGCGTCAGGTCTTCGCGCAGGAACTGGTACTCCTCGGCGATGGGCTCCTTGACCTTGACCAGCAGTTCGGCGTTCGCCCAGGCCTCGGCCTGATCGACCAGTTTGGCGCCGGCATCCTCATAGTCCGCGTCCGAGAAGCCAGCGACCGCACCGGCGTCGCGCTCCACGAAGACGTCGTGGCCGTCTTGTACGAGGACCGCGACGCCGGCCGGAACGATGCCGACGCGAGCCTCCCTCGTCTTGATCTCCTTGACGGTCGAGATACGCATGGTTTTCTCCTTCGATGCTGATGTGTTGGGCGATGGGCTCGGACGGGTGCAGTCCGGCTGGAGTACTCAGGCGGTGGCGCGGCGGGCGAGGTTGTACATGCGGACCTCCTGGTACTCCTCAAGTCCTTCGGCGCTGCCCTCGCGGCCGAGCCCGGAGTGCTTGACCCCGCCGAAGGGCGCGGCTGCGTTGGAGGGAACGCCTTGGTTGATGCCGACCAGTCCGGTCTCGAGGGTGTCTGCCACGTTGAGGGCGCGGTCGAGGTTCTCGGTGAACACGTAGCCGGCGAGTCCGAACTCGGTTGCGTTTGCGCGTCGGAGGACGTCGGCCTCGGTGCTGAAGCGCTGGATGGCGGCAATGGGACCGAAGATCTCGGTGGTGGCGATGTCGGCGCCGGTGGGCACATGGTCGATCACGGTGGGGGCGAAGAAGTTTCCCGGGCCCTCGAGCATCCGGCCGCCGGCACGCACGGTCGTACCGCGCGACACCGCGTCGTCGACGAGGCGCTGCATGTGTGCCACGGCCCTGCGGTCGATGAGGGGGCCCACGGTGACGTTGTCGGCGAGTCCGTCGCCGGCGATGACCGCCGACATCCTCTCGGTGAGCCCCTCGACGAACGCGTCCGCGATGCCGTCCTGGACATAGATCCGGTTGGCCGCGATGCAGGACTGGCCGCCGTTGCGCATCTTCGCGGTGAAGGCGCCGTCCACGGCTCGTTCGAGATCGGCGTCGTCGAACACGATCAGCGGCGCGTTACCGCCGAGCTCCATCGAGGAGCGCAGCACGTTGTCGGCTGCCAGACGTAGCAGCACCTTGCCGACGCCGGTCGAGCCGGTGAAGGACACCTTGCGCACTCGCGGATCCCGAAGGACCGTCTCGCTGAACGTCGACGCGTCGGTGGTGCTGATGACTTGGATCAGGTTCTCGGGCAGACCTGCCTGGTGGGCGAGAGCGACGCAGTGGTAAGTGGTCAATGGCGTGAGGCTCGCGGGCTTGATGAGCACCGGGCACCCGGCGGCCAACGCCGGCGCGATTTTGCGGGTGGCCATAGCGAGCGGGAAGTTCCACGGCGTGATCAGAACCGAGAGTCCCACCGGCGCACGGCGGGTGAACAGGGTTCCGCCGCCGGCAGGGACATCTCGGACGTTCCCGCCAGGACGTACCGCCTCCTCCGCGTACCAGCGCACGAAGTCGCTGCCGTAGCCGACCTCGGCGCGCGCCTCTGCCAGCGGCTTGCCCATCTCCCGTGTGATCAGCAGCGCGATGTCTTCGGCGTTCTCGACGAGCAGGTCGTACCACCGTCGCAAGATGTCGGCCCGTACGCGAGGTGTCGTGGCTGCCCAGTCCCGCCCCGCTTCATCGGCCAGCGCGACTGCTTCGAGCGCGGCGGTCGGGCCAGTCTCGGGCAGGGTCGCGATGACCCGATCATCTGCGGGGTTGAGCACGTCGAAGCGGTCCGTGCCGGGCGGCAAGGACAGGCTCCGCAGCACGGCGTCGGCGGCACGGACCCGCTCGGGCTTCGCGCCGTCGGCCAGTACGGCGGCGGGGCGTGGGGCAACGTCGGAGGTCATTCGGCTTCCTTGGCGGAGAGGACGTGGTCGATGGCGTCGAGGAACTGGATGAGCTCGTCATCCGTGGTGATAAAGGGCGGGCTCAGTTGCAGGGTGTTGCCGCGCAGCGGCCGCGAGATGAAGCCGAGCTCGATGAGCGCGTCGGCGGCACTCTCGGCGGGGATGTCGTCGGTGAGGGTGACCCCGCCCAGCAACCCGCCGACCCGCACCTCGCGGACGCTAGGGCGGCGCGCCTGAAGCTGCTTGAGCAGGCCGTCAAGGAGCAGCTCGAGCTCCGCGACGCGCTGGAGCAGGTTGTCCTGTTCCAGCACGTCGAGGTTGGCCATGGCAACCGCGCAGGCGGTGGCATGACCCGAGTACGTCGCGCCGTGGCGGAAGATCGGCGTGTCGACGTCGTCGATGTAGAACGGCTGCCAGATCTTCGGTGCGACGAGGACGCCGCCCAGCGGCGCGTACCCAGAGGTGACGCCCTTGGCGAAGGTGACGAGGTCAGGTTCGAGACCGAATCGCTCGGCAGCAAACATGGTGCCGGTGCGTCCGAAACCGGTGATGACCTCGTCGAGGATGAGCAAGATGTCGTGCTGACGACACAGCTGCTGAACGGATTCGAGGTAGCCGGGCCCTGGTGGATTGACGCCGCCCGTGCCCTGGATCGGCTCGGTCACGAACGCGGCGATATTCTCGGCACCGATGCTTGCGATGGTGCCGGCGAGCGCATCGGCGTCGTGGACCGGGACGCGTGCAGTCTCGGGCACCAACGACTCCGTGCCGTATCCCTCCCGATTGAAGTCGAGCCCCGCGATGCTGGTGCCGTAGGCGTGGAGCCCGTGGTACGCGTGTTCGCGGCTCAGGATCATGGTCTTCGAGGGCAGGCCCTCACGCTGCCAGTGGCGTCGGGCGAGCTTGCACGCCACATCGATCGCGTCGGACCCACCGGAGTTTAGAATCACCTTCGGATCGTCGACGGGGGACAGCCCGGCGAGCCGTTCGGCGAGGCCCAGGGCCTGGTCGTTCACGAACCGCGCAAAGATGTGGTAGGTCTCCAGCTTCAACATCTGGACGTGCGCAGCCTCAGCCAAGGCAGGATGGGCGTGCCCGATGTTCGCGTGCCACAGGCCTGCGGTGCCGTCAAAGAGGCGTCGCCCGTCGGTTGTGTGAAGGTAGGAGCCTTCTCCACGCTCGATCACGAGCTGGCGTCCCAGGACCGACGGTATGTGGGCCTGGGCCGACCACAGGGCGGGACCGTCAAGGATGGTGCGTGTCGCGGACATGGTGGCGTCTCTTCTTCTGGGCATAGGTGGGGGTGGTTAGCGGGCCGTATAGCCGCCGTCGACCGGAATGGTGACTCCGGTGATGTACGACGCCTCCTCGGAGGCGAGGAACCCGACGGCGGCTGCGACGTCGCGGGGGTCAGCCAGTCGTCCGAGCGGGATGTCCGCGACGACGCCACGTTGGGTCTGCTCGGGGTCGGCCTGCGCGTTGAGCCAGGTGTCGAAGAGGGGCGTCCGGGTCATGCCGGGCGCGACTGCGTTGACACGAATGTTGCGGGGCGCGAGCTCGACTGCGGCGGCGGCGGTCAAGGCCTTGAGGGCGCCCTTGGAGGCGCTGTAGATCGCCATGGTGGGAACGCCGATCGAGGCCAGTCGGGACGTGATGTTGATGATGGCCCCGCCGCGCTCCATGCGCTTGGCGCCTTCCTGCAAGACCGCGATCGCCGCGATCGCGTTGACCTCGAAGAGGTGCCGAACGTCGGCCACGGGCACGTCGAGCAGGTCGCCAGTGTGGTCCAGGGCGGCGTTGTTGACCACCACGTCGAGGCGTCCGTATTGGTCGATCGCCGCGGCAGCGAGCTCTGCTGGCGCGCCGGGCGCGGTTAGGTCCTGGGCAACGAATGCGGCGTTCGGCCCGAGCTCTTCGCGGACCTTCTCCCCGCGCTGCCGATCACGGCCGGTGATGACGACGTTGAATCCATCGGCGTGGAGTCGTCGAGCGACATCGTGACCGATTCCGGACGTCGATCCAGTGACGATGGCGGTGCGGCGGCTCACGAGATGCCCCCGAACGTGTCGACAGCGCTCTTGAGTCGCGCGACGCCCTCGTCGATGCGGTCCGGCGTGGACGTCGCAAAGCACAGGCGCAGGGCGTCGTGGAAGTGGTCGTTGGTCGAGAACGCCGGTCCTGGAATGTAGGCGACACCCTTGGCCAGGGCGGTCTCGAACAGGGCCTCGGTATCCACCTCTGGGTCAGCGAATGTCGCCCAGAGGAAGAATCCGCCATCCGGTTCGGTCGCTCGAACGGCGTCCCCGAAGTGGCACTGGAGCGCGGCACGCATAGCGTTCTTGCGCTCGTGATAGAGGCTCAGAACTCTGTCCAGGTGTGGTTGCAGATGCCCGCCGGCAAGGAAATCGGTGACCGTGCGCTGTGCCGGGACACTCGTGCACGTGTCCATGGCCTGCTTCGCGTTGATGAGCAGTGGCTGGAGGCTGGGGTCGGCATCTACCCAGCCCACCCGGAGTCCGGGCGCCAGGATCTTGGAGAAGGTGCGCACCGAGAAGATGCGGGGGTTGCCCGGGTCGAGCTCATTCAGTGTTGGGATCGGACTGTTCTCGAACCGCAGCAGACCGTAGGGATCGTCATCGATGATGACCGCGTCCCATTGCTCGGCAAGCTCCAGCAGTAGCTCGCGTCGGCGCAGCGACAGCGTGACACCAGACGGGTTCTGGAAGTTGGGGATCACATAGATCGCCTTCGGCGTGCGCCCGGCTCGCGCGACCAGCTCGGGCAACGCCTCCACGACGAGACCGTCCTCGTCGACCCCTGCCTCGAGCAGGTCAGCCCCGTAGGACAACGCGGTGGCGTTGGCGTTGGTATAGGTCGGGCCTTCAACGATCACGAGGTCGTCCTGATCGACGAACAGCTTGCATGCCAGGTCGAGGCCCTGCATGCCCCCTGTCGTGATCGTGATCCGGTCAGCAGCGCTGGACCAACTGCGCTCCGCCTGGAGCTTGAGGATCTCGTCGATCAGATCGGGTTCGCCCTCCGAGGCGCCATAGCTGTACTTGCCTGCCACGGCGTGTGCGGCATACCGGTCCAGTAGCTCGATGGGCATCAGATCGTCACTGGGAGCGCCCATCGCGAAGCGCACGATGTCGTGCGTCTGACGCGCCAGAAGCGACGTCGAGGAATCAATGACCGAACCAACCAGGTTGGCCGACCGGGCAGCGAGCGGAGGTCTGCCAACGGCCGAGGTGCTCTTCGTCTTCCACGTCATGGACCTGACGCTAGGACGCCCAACGCGACAAAAAAAGCGCAAGATAATGAAGCCAACGTGTTAGAACTGCTAACACAATGTCTTCGCGACCCCTGCCGTCACCGCCCGAAGGGCGCAACAGCGTCACCGCCCGAAGGGCGCACAGGCGATGGAACCTGGCGGCGACCCAAATTCTGGGCCCGCGCCGGGGATATCCCCTACAAGTGTTCAGCGAACGCGTCTCGGCATGCGACGACCGCTGGCCGTCGTTCGGCTCCAGCGCGACAGATCAACGAGATCTGGCGGCGCTGGCGTGTGTCGAGCAAAGCACTCGGCTCCATCGAGGCTTTCTCCCCGCGCACTAGTAGATCGGGCAGGAACGCCGCCGCCAAACCCGCCTCTACCATCCGCAAATGGAACATCAGGTCGGCGGACTCATAGGCGACATTCGGCTCGAAGCCGTGCTGTCGGCACACTCCAAGAACCCACGCGTGGGCCTCCGAGCCGCTGGGCTCAAGGACCCACCGTAAGCGGCGGAGCCCCTCCAGCGTGCCGTCATCCGCTCCGGTCGGCAGGTACGCGCGGATGGGGTCGTTCAGCAACAGGTCCACGTGTATCTCGTCCTGCACAGGTGCCGATGTTCCCGGGTAACTGTCGACTACCAGAACATCAACGCGCCGGGACGACAGCAATAGCAATCCTTCTTCGGGCTCCACCTGTCGGAACCGAACGTCCAGGGCGGGATGTTGCCTCCCCAATGCAGCGATCACTCGAGGGACCGTGTTGCGGCTGATGGTTGTGAACGCCGCCAGGTTCAAAGTTCCACGGACCTGGGTATCGCTCGCGGCCAAGTCGGCCTCGGCGCGTTCGAGAATCGACAGGATCTGTTCGGCGTGGTGCACCAGTTCCTCAGCGCCAGGCGTTAGCCGAACGCCTCGGCCCACCTTCTCCAGGAGCGGAACCCCCGCTTCCTTCTCAAGCAGCGAGAGTTGCTGGGAGACCGCCGAGGGGGTGTACGACAGCGCTCGCGCCGCGGCCGAGATGCTGCCTCGAAGGCGCACCTCGCGCAAGAGGACGAGGCGATGAACATCCAGCATGCTCGCAGGCTAGCGGGGTCCGCCGCCTCGCCCGAGCGAAGCTCAGCATCTGCTCTGGCGGGAGCGTCTTCCAGCCGTGGAGGGGCTGGCCATAGCTGGCCAGGACGGAGGTCGGGGCGACGCTGCCCCGCCCACATGGGTGTGCGTTGGAGGTGGACGGCTTAGACGAATGGGCGCCGTCGGCCAAGGGTCAGTGGGTCCGTACCCCAGACTCGGGCGCGAGTCCCGTCTCGCGCCTTCAGAGGACTCGTTCGAGGAACTCTTGGGTGCGGCGTTCGCGGGGGTCGGACAGTACGGCGCGTGCGTCTCCGCGTTCTACGACGATGCCGTCGTCCATGAAGAGCAGGTTGTTCGCGACCTCTCGGGCGAAGCCCATCTCGTGGGTGACCACGACCATGGTCATTCCGGCGCCGGCCAGGTCGCGCATGACGTCGAGGACCTCGCCGACCTTTTCCGGGTCCAGGGCGCTGGTCGGCTCGTCGAAGAGCAGGATGCTTGGTTCCATGGCCAGGGCCCGGGCGATCGCGACGCGTTGCTGTTGACCGCCTGATAGCTGTGCCGGGTACTGCTTCTCGCATTGGCTGAGCCCCACCTTCGCCAGTAGCGCGCGTGCGTGTTCACGCGCCTGGGCTCGGGCGGCCTTCTTGACCTGGACCGGCCCGACCATCACGTTGTCCAGCGCGGTCAGGTTGGGGAAGAGGTTGAACTGCTGGAAGACCATGCCGATCCGGGTGCGCTGCCGGGCCAGGCGCCGTGCGCTCAGTGCGTGGAAGGCATGCGGGTGCTCGACGTAGCCGAAGTGCTCCCCGTTCACCTTGAGCACACCGCGGTCCAGGGTCTCCAGCCCGTTCAGGCAGCGCAAGAGCGTCGACTTGCCCGAGCCGCTCGGGCCGATGATGCAGGAGATCTCCCCCGCCTCGACCTCGAAGTCGATCCCACGCAGCACGTGGTTGCTGCCGAAGCTCTTGCAGAGCTTGCGACCGACGATGGTTCCTTCGGCGTTCACAGCAACGACTCCTTCGGTGCGACCTCGAGAACGGGGCGAGCGGCTGTGCCAGTGGCCGAGCGGCTCGAGCGGGGAACACGGGTGGACCGGGAGAAGTGCCGCTCGATCATCGACTGCGGGACGCTCAGGGTCATGGTCATGATCAGGTACCAGAGGCTGGCCACGATGAGCAGCGGGATGGTCTCGTAGGTCCGGGCGTAGATCGACTGCGCACTCTGCAACAGGTCGGCGACCCCGAGGACGCTGACCAGCGAGGTCTCCTTGAGCATGCCGATGAACTGGTTCCCGGTAGGCGGGATGATCGAGGGCATCGTCTGGGGGATCACCACGATCCGGAGTTTCGTGAACCCGTGCATGCCCAGGGACTCGGCGGCCTCGAGCTGCCCGCGCCCCACCGCGGCAAAGCCGCCGCGGATGATCTCGGCCATGTAGGCCGCCTGGTTCAGGGTCAGGCCGATGATCGCCGCCGTCATCGGGCTGAGCAGCTGGTTGACGTTCACCGGCATCGAGATGTCGGTACCGGGCACGCCGATCGAGAGGCGGGGATACAGCGCGGCGAGGTTGAACCAGAAGATCAACTGGACCAGCACCGGGGTGCCTCGAAAGAACGTGATGTACAGCCGCGCCAACGCAGACACCGGGGGTTGGGAGGACGCGCGCATGATCGCCAGCACCAAGCCGAGGAGAATCCCAAGAACCATGCTGGTGATGGTCAGGATCAGCGTGATCCCGATCCCGCTGATGATCGACGCGGCCGTGAAGTACTCCAGCACGACCGGCCATCGATAATTCTCGTTCGTGACCAGGGTGTACGCCAGCCCCGCGAGGAGGCCGACCGTCAACACCCACGACAGATAATCCACCGGTCGCCTGAGTCGAAGGCGGGGCTTGTCCTCCCCCAATGTCTCCAACATGGTCGGTTCCTTTCCGTTAAGGGTGGCCGCGTCCCGGACGGAGGCGGCCACCCGAGTGCCGTCCCCCCGGGAGATCACTCCTCCTCGGCGACGGACATCGTCGCCTCGTCGATCCCGAGCCCGTCGAATCCCCAACGCTCGAGGGCATCCGCATAGATCGGGCTGTCGATGATCGACTGAAGCGCCGCCTGGACAGCCGGCGTGAGCGCGGAGCCCTTGCCGAGCGCCACCGCGTTGTCGTTCGAGTTCACCTGGGGGGTGAGTACCTCGAAG
The DNA here is from genome assembly GCF_004785795.1 of Nocardioides eburneiflavus. NCBI lineage: Bacteria > Bacillati > Actinomycetota > Actinomycetes > Propionibacteriales > Nocardioidaceae > Nocardioides > Nocardioides eburneiflavus. The sequence goes on along the minus strand of NZ_SRRO01000001.1, from coordinate 3,224,118 downwards.
GTTCCCGGCTGCTGCTTGTCCGCCCAGCTCAGGGACGTGGTGTCGTAGAAGACCCCGTCGATCCGACCCGAGGCGACCTGGGTCAGCGCATCCTGCACGCTGGGCAACGAGACCCCCTTGATCGCCGGCTTCCCCTTCGCGTCGCACGTCTCAGCGGACAGCAACGGAAGCCGCTCGATCTCCTGCACCGAACCCGACTGCACGCCGATGCTTCTCCCACACAACGTGTCGGGAGTCAGGCCGTCCGGGTTGCCATCCCCGACTGCGATCGACGAGCCATTGCTCACGTAGTCGATCATGTCGAGCACCTTCATCCGGTCCTCGGTCACCGCCATCGAGGACACCGTCAGGTCATACCGACCGCCCTCAAGGCCCGGGATGATCGTGTCGAACTTGACGTTCTCCATCTTCAGCTCCAGGCCGAGCTTCTTCGCGATCAGCCGCGCCATGTCCGGGTTGAACCCGATCGGCGTCTTGTTGTCCGAGGCCAAGAACTCCGACGGGGGGCTCGTCAGATCCATGGCGACCAGGAGGACACCCTCCTCCTTCACATCCGCAGGCACCAGCGCCGCAGCGCCGGCATCGACCTCCACCCCGCTGGAGATGTCATCGGTGTGCTCGCCGGCCCCGACCTCGCGGCCCTGAGCCTTCGAACCACCCCCACACCCACTCAGCATCAGCACCGCGGCAACAACCGCCACAGTCAAAACGTTTCGCGAACTCGTAAACATGCTCGTTACTCTTCTCATTAGAGGTTGTCCCCGGCACACAGCGCACGCCGCTCGGACGTCGTGCACCTGACATCGGCTAGACCGCTGCCACGGCACCGGAGGGGTCAAAACGCCCCAGACAGGGCTGGATCAGATGCTCAACATCGACCCGAGGGAGCGTCCGCCCCGCGCCTCGGTCGGGCGATCCGCGGCTGACACATGACCCGGCGTAGGCGACGACTCAATCGTGTCGCAGCTCGGCCACCAACGGCGGTGAGCCTGTTCAGGCCTGACCTTTGAGGCCCGATACGCCGATGTACTCGGTCAGGCCGACGAAGCTCAGGCCCAGTCCGACCGGGCCCACATCCGCGGCGCCCAAAGTCGGTCATCAAGATTAGGTTGGGCCGCCCCCGATACCGCGCCGCCGCACTCAACCGCGATATGTCGGGGCGGTCGCGTGGTACGGGGCTGGGTCCAAGCATGGCCCGCACCATACGAAGCGCGCCACTTTCCAATCCAGACATCGAGTTGATGACAAGGCGATCTGCTCTCAATGAGCCGAGTTCACGCGCGTTCTAGCACGATTCGCGACTTTACTCATCAGATCGTCTGGCGCCGCATTCCCGTCTCGCGCCGTGGCTGACCTCGATGCGATGAGCCTCCATGCGGCCGAGGATCAGTGCGGGCGAAGGTCGTCACCCTCCCTCGACCCCACGCCAAGCGAGCGACCTTGGCCTGTCTGACTACCCGCTCAGTCGATGGCGGACGAATTGCTCCTGTAGGCGTTCTGAATCACATGATCGTATGGACGGCTCGGCCATCTCATGGCAGTTCAACTCATGAGCACGCTGGAGGCTGGACGACGTCTCTCGCCACTGTTTAGCGTATGCGGCACGAAGCGCGAACGAGGAGGTGGGCCTTGCCACACGATCGACCCGGGGCCGGGCGCCTCGTCTGTGCACGGGCGGCCATGCCGGCCACGGCCCCAAGGTTGTGTACACGAATCACCCCGTCTAGGTCGTCGCCGTCGAGTTCGCCCGGGTGACCAAAGGAATGGGCGTGTGAGACGCATCGTTATCGTGGGCGGCTCGCTCGCGGGCCACCACGCGGCGGCGAGCCTGCGTCAGCTGGGGTTTGCCGGAGACGTGGTGGTGGTCGGCGCCGAGCGCCACCGTCCCTATGATCGGTTCCCGTTGTCCAAGGGCTTCTTGACCGGTCAGACGTCGCGGCCCGAGCTCGACGTCGCGGGCGAGGTTCCGGACGTGATTTGGCGCCTCGGTGCACGGGCGACCGCGGTCGACCTCTCCATGAGGGCGGTCATCGTCGAGGACCGAGAGCGGATCGAGTTCGACGGCCTGGTCGTTGCCTCGGGTGCGCGGCCGCGCGACGTCGGCTCTGTGGCCCAGGCCCGAGGTGCGTTCGTGCTGAGGACCGTAGAGGACGCGATCCGGCTCCGTGCCGCTTTGAGGGGGCCGGCGTGCCGGGTGGTCGTCGTGGGAGGCGGTCTCATCGGCGCCGAAATCGCTGCCACGGCGGTCGAGCATCGTCACCACACGATCCTTGTGCACACGTCCGACGTACCGACGGGTCGCGCGCTCGGCCACGACGTGGCCAAACACTTGCTCGAACTCCACCGGGCGGCAGGCATCGATGTGCGGCCGCGTACTCGGGTGCGCGACCTGAAGACCTCCGGTGGCCTGGTTCTCGGGGTCACCCTCAACGACGACACCTGCCTGTCCGCGGACCTGGTGGTCATGGCGACCGGCACCCGGCCGAACGTGGAGTGGCTGGCCGGCAGCGGCCTGCGCCACGCGGACGGACTGGATTGCCGGGGCACCCTGCACGCGGTGGGCAATGACCGGGTCGTGGGCGCCGGCGACGTCGTCCGGGCTCCCCACCCGCTACTCGGTGGGGAGTCCGTGCGGATGGAGCACTGGGCCAGCACCCGCCAGCAGGCTGCGAGGGCCGCCGAGAACCTGCTCGCCGGTCCGGCCTCGGCCCGCCCTCTCACCGGGCTGCCGGAGTTCGGCACGACCATCCACGGCGCCCGCATCCGGGCCGTGGGCTTCCCGCAGCTCGCGGACCGTGGACGCGTCGTGTGGGGCTCGTTCGAAGATGGAGCCGCGGTGGTGAGGCTCTATCGCGGGCGAACCGCGGTGGCGGCGATCTCGGTGAACGCGGCGACGGTTCTCCCCCACTGGGCCCCACAGGTCTATGTGAGTCCGCAGTTGTAGGCCAATCCACATGGGCCCAGAGAGACCGTGAAGACGGCAAGGTCATTCCGGGGGTCTGCTGCACGAACTGGTGACACCCCCGACGCAGCACCCCTCCACGTCCAACTTCCAGGACGCCGAGTAGCCCGCCGCCCGCCGCCGCACCGCCAGAGCACAACCTCAACCGTGCACCAGGTGGAGCCGCGGCTGCTGAGGCTGCTCGACGGCCGTCCCCAGGCGCTGCATCCGCTCGAGCGTCATCGAGTGCCCGTATCGCCGCAGCAGTCCCACCAGCACGGGACCAAGGCCCAGCGAGCTCACGAGCTGGTCCGCCCCGGCCTCCGTGCGGAGCTCGATCCGCCGGCCGGCCGCCGGCACCAGATAGGACATCGCGATGACCGCGCCCCCGAGCAGGCCGGCCCAGGCCCGGTCCTCGGCGACCGACTGCACCACGCAGATGACTCCCACGACGGCGCGCAGCGTCCAGGCCAGGCGCATGAACGGAAGCCCAACGAAGGCGCGGCCGACGCCGCTGAGCGTCGCCACCATCAGCCGCCACGGCGTCGTCGCCGCGAGCACGGCCAACTCCAGCCGCGGCCGGATTGCCTGGCGCCGGCCGACCGCGTGAGCGAGCGCGGCGGCCGCCTCCGCGCCGGTCACACCGCCGCGGTGCGTCGCCTCGACCAGCCCAGGGCTGACCACCACGGTGTGACGGCCGACTGCCACCGCCACCGGGGTGCTCGGTCGCTGGGTCCGGCGCACGAACAGCGCGCCGACGTCGAGACCGCGGCCGCTCAACTCGGCCAGCACTGGCGCCATCACCCGCAATTCGGCCTCCGTCGCCGGCCGCGACCTGGTCACCGCCGCGATCCCAGGCTCCTGCAGCTGCCCCAGCGCCAGCACGACCAGCACGCCGCCCGCAAGCACGAACGCCACCAGCCCCAGCGTCGGCGGGAGCAGGGCGCACACCACCACGGTGAGGACGAAGCTCACCAGCAGTGCTGGCGCCAGCGTCACGGCTCTCAGCACGGTCATCGGGAACCTCATCTCGACCCTCCTCCACCTTGAGGCACTAGTGCGGATCTCTTGACTTTGATCGCGGTGATCGTCCGCCAACCGCCGACCGACATAGGCGAACGAGACCAGTTTGTGCCCAGGTCCCGACAGCTCCCCGAGTTATCCACAGCCCGCCGCTCGGCGCAGCGGGCCGCGGCCGGGACGTGGGTTCATGGGCCAGACCGACCTCCGACTGAGAGGAACACCCGTGGACACCCTCAACGCTGACACCACCTGGGACCGCCTCGGCTCGATCGCCCAGCTGCTGCACCAGGCCGCTACCCAGGTGTGGAGCGACGCCGACGAGGCCACCCCCGACTCCCCGCTCCACGACCTCGGGCTCGGTGTCTACCTCGCGCACTCCCAGGCCAGCGCCCTGCTGCCCGACGACCACGAGCTGCTCGACATCGACTCGCTCCCCAACCTCGAGGTGCGCACGCCCCTGCAGCTGCTCATCGAGGCCGAGGAGCTGACCCGCCCGGTGCCGCTGCACCGGCCGGACCTGGTCCACGGCTCGCAGTTGGTTGTCGACCTGTGCGACCTCATCCGGGAAGCCCGCGGCCTTGGGTACTGACCTGCGCCTCGCGTATGCCGACATCGACGAGGAGCTCTTCGACGTCGACCAGATCCCGATGACCTCGCGCGACGTACGCAGCGTCGGCGAGATGCTCTTCGACGTCGACCATCTGGCTCGCCAGCTGCTCATGGACGTCGGAGGCGACGACGCTGGCACGCTGCTGCGGAGTTGGCCGCCGATGGTCGCGGCCGCGAAGGATCTATGGGCTTCCCTGCCCGGGGGTCGACCTGGCGTCGACGAGGGCGATCGGCCGATCACCAGCCTCTCCGGGCAAGCCTCGACCATCGAGGCCAGCCTGACCGGCCGGACGGCCTGGCCAGGTCAGGGACCGACCCACCCCCGCGTTGACCAGATGACCCAGACCCTGCTCGCGGCCGCAGCCCTGGTGCGCCGCTACGGCTCCCAGATCCCCCACGAGCAGCCCGGCTCCCACCGCGACCTCGAGGCAGCCCGGACCAGGATCATGCACGGTCTCTATCTGACCGCCCACGCCGTCAACGTCGCCCTTCACGACAACGGCCGCGATCGCGTCAACGACGCCCGCGGGTCAGGTCGCCGCGTCCAGCTCGCCCAGCACCACTCCCCCTACGCCGTCGCGCCGACCGGGGTCTGGGTCGACCGCATGTCCGCGTGCGAGAACACCGCACGCAGCTACCTGAGCGACCGGTTCGCCCAAGCCCTCGCCGGCGAGGCGATCCGGCCCGTTGACGATCCCGGCCGTCTCGCCCAGGCGCTAGCCAACTGGGACATCCAGGCCCACCGTGCCCTCGCCCACCACATCGAGCCGGCCAACGTCCTGCTCATCACCCGCACCCAGGGACTCATCGCCGGCGCGAGCATTGTGCTCGTCGATGCGGCCGCCACTGCCGGCATCCTTGAGCCCTCGGACCGCCTCGTGCCCGCGATCGCCGAAGCAGGCCGCTCCTGGGGCAACCTGGCCAGCCGCTGGGGCGACCTCGCTCCGTCAGGTGCCCGCCTCGAGGACCCACTGGCCCGCGCGGCCGCGGAGGCCCGCGCCGCGTACCGCCAGATCACCCACGCCACTACCACGCTGGCTACACCGCAGGTCATCGCCACCCGGCCAGGACTCCCCCGGGCCACCCTGGCCACGCTCCGCGCGATCGAGGCTGGCTCCGAGCTCGCCCACGTCGTAGCCGAGAAGGCGGACGCACCCAACCTCGTCGGTCCCGCCCGCGCCCTTTCCCGCCGAGCACACAACGACGTCGAGGCCGGGCTGGCTACCCCACCGACCGAGGGCGACGTCGTCTGGGTCTCTCCAGCCGACATTCTCGCCAAACGCTTGGTCCCCCTCCCACAACCCGTTGCCGAGGCGCTGCGCTCCGCGGGCGACGCCACAACCGAGGCCTGCAGCAAGGCATCCGCCCTCGTCACGATCCACTCGGCGGGAGGCACCGTCGAAGGTGAGGAAGCATCCGGATCCGCAGGAATGCCGACGAGAGGGACGGGGATCGTTCAGGCTCGGTCCCACATGGGAGTGAAGGGGTTCGGGCCAGACCGCTATCGACCTCTTTGATCCTCCGAGCCGGAAGCGAGATTTTAGCGTCTCTGAACCCTCTACATCTGGCCCTCAGCGCGGGATGCCCGTGCCGGGTGCCCCGGGCTTGCCGCCGGGCGACGGCGACCGGGTCGAGAGCCGGCGACGCGCAGCGTCGTCGGGGCTCTCGGCCGACGGCCCAACGATCTCCTCGACATCGAGGCTCGCGGGCGGCGCCGGCTGGGCGCTCTGGCTGAGGGAGTCCGCCAGGTCCTCGATGTCGGCTTCCAGCACCTGCTCGAGGAGATCGGCGATGCTCGTGGCGGAGCCGTCGCACTCGGCCACCAGTGCCGCGGCCAGCTGCTCGAGTGCGGCGTTGCCGCGGGCGGTAAAGGTGACAACTCGAGGGATCGGGTTCTCGGCGGGAGAATTGGTCATGATCCACCTCGCTTTCCTGGTCACCTGATATGTAGGTGCCTTCTGTCAAGGGGCATGGCGAGGCGCCCGTCCCCGTTGGTTGCGGGGCGGGCGCCTCTTGCTTCGTCGTCGTCCTCGCCTTGGCGAGCGTGTCTTCGCGACGCGCGGGTCAGACTGATATTCGCGGGTTGGGTACCGCAAGACGGGGTTTCGGCTGGAGCGTTTTCGCGTGTCTAGGGGCGAGCGTCGCCCGGCGTGCGCCGGACTGCTCATAGGTGAATCGCGGGTCGCTCCACGCGCTGCCACCAGGTGTGGTTGGCGACGAAGCAGATCGTGGGGTGTTAGTCCATGACGGCCAGGGACCAGCACCAGCCGGCCAGCTCGCGAGCGATGGCCACGTTGGCGACGTTGTGGGTCTTACGGCGGTCGATGAACTTCACCCACCGCTGGTGCAGACGACGGTTGCCCTCATCGCCGCGGACCCGTGCCTGGGCTGGGGCCAGGTCCCAGCGGTCGCGCAGAGCTTTCCCGACCAGGTAGCGGGCGCGGTGGTGCCAGGCGGCCTCGACCAGGAGCCGGCGCGCGTGGCCGTTGCCGGTCTTGGTGATCGACCCGCGGTTCTTCGACTCCCCCGAGGAGTGCTCGGTGGGGGTGAGACCGACGAAGGTGCCGATGGAGTTGCCGGTGAACCGGTGCCAGTCACCAATCTCGACCGCGAGCCCGAACCCGGTCAGGGTGCTGACCCCACGCAGACAGCCGAGCCGGCGCACGACGGGGGTGAACTCCGAGTCGGCGGCCATCTCCTCGATCGCGGCGTCGAGCCGGTTCCGTCGGGCCTTCACTGCGAGCACGGCCTCGTAGTCGTTGTCGAAGGTCAGCCGGGTCGCGGGCGCGGTCAGCTGGGGAAGCGCCTCGTGGCGCAGCCAGATGTCGTGCTTGCCGGTCCACGCCTGGCCGCCGTAGTAGACGATGCCGTGGCGCAGCAGCAGTTTCGAGAGCCGGTGCCGGGCCCGCATCAGATCGGCGCGGCAGTCCTCCCGGGCCCGGACCAGGTTGCGAGCGGCTTCCTGGTCCGGGGTCGGGATCGACACCGTCGTGATCTCGTCGAGGCGCAGGAGCTTGGCGAGATGGATGGCGTCCTTGGCGTCGGTCTTGACCCGATCACCCGCCGGTTTCTGCAGCTTCGACGGCGCGAGGACCTCGCACCGGATACCGGCAGCGGTCAGGTGCCGGTACAGCCCGAAACCGGTCGGCCCGGCCTCGTAGGCCACCGCCACCGATCCCGGCAAGCCGACCAGCCACGACTCGACATGCTCATAGGACGGGGTCAGCTTCGTCTGGAACAGCTCGCCCGTGACGCCATCGATCGCCGCTGCTGCGACAGATCGGGCGTGCACGTCGAGCCCAACACTCGTACGCTCGGTAAACACCGGGGCCTCCCACAATTGTCGGATAGGCCGAGCAGGCAGCCCCTGCTCGGTAACCCACGAATCTTGTGAGTGAGGCCCCGGCCCGCAACCCCATCACGCCGAAGGGGTCACGTCATACCGTCTAGGTACGCAGGGGGCCGCTGAGCGATCAACCCGAGACGACTGAATCGCGCTCAACCCTCAACGTGACGTCGCCAACTGAAACCCTTGACGCCCCCAGGCGACCAGTTTGCCGTCGTCAAGCGCGGCGCTGCGCTCCTGTTCGGGATCGGCGGGCTGGCTCTGGTCGCAGTCGAGCTCCTGCGCCGGAGCTAGCCTTCTGACCATGTCCGAGTGGGTGACGCAGCGAGAGGCTGCCGAACTGCTCGGGGTACACGTCAGCTTGGTGCCGAAGATCGTGCGTCGGGGTGACCTGACGCCGAGGCGGGCGCGGCCGAGCTTGCCGCGAGACCAGGTGCTGCAGCTGCGAGAGCAGCGTGCCCAGGCAGAACACGAGCGGGAGCGACGCCGGGCGAGCAGGTCTGAGCCCCGCTTGGGTCCGCTGCCGCCGGACGACAACTACGAGTGGCTACCGGCGCCCGCGGCGGCCGCGGTCCTGGGGTGCTCGGTGGTGGCCCTGCGGGCGCGTGCCGTGCGTGGGCGGCTGCCGTCGACACTGGCGGGAGGACGGCGATGGTTCCGACTCGACCACCTCGAGCTCGCGGTCCGTGCCGAGGTCGCGCAGCGGCGTCGCCAGATCGCGCCTTGAGACGCCCAGGACGGGCTCACGCCGCTTGCCCCCGGGGGAATCACTCCTCGTCCGGTTCGGCCTCCGCCCACCACTCGCGGTCGCGCTCCTCGAGCACGTCCTGCGGCAGGCGCCAGTTCTCGACGTCGTCGTACTCCGGCTGCGGTTGGCTCACGCGTCCATCGTGCACCTGCTCTTGATTGGGCGACACCTGCCCCGGAAGGTGCGCGATCTAGGGCGGTGGGATGCCTCACTACATGCTGAAGGTGGCCCTCTTGCGGCGCAGCACGCCCTCAAAACGTACCTCTGCGACTGCCTTATCCTGCTGTTCTTTCTCCCGGAGGCGAAGCCGCAACTCCAGGAACGCGTTCGTCTACGGGGCTGCGGTCGCCTGGCGTAGGTCATCGACGCTGCTCCGGAGGCGGGCACAAACTGCCGCAGCGGCGGCCCACTGGTCTTCCGAACCATCCGTGTCGAGGTATTCGAGTTCCGCGCGGTCCGCTACGGGATCCAAAAGATCGGCGCTGGTTGTGGCTACCTGGGCGGTGACAAGTACCGAGTCGTCGAACTCGCCTTGATCGCTGGCGAGGCGCCGTTCCAGCTGGTCGGCCAGCTCGAAACACGTGTCGGCGAGCGCGTCGATCCAGGTTTGGATGTGAACCAGGGTCGCTTGAAGGCGTTCGGCATCGGGGACCTCAGCGTGGTGGCGATGCCAGTCACGCGCGGCGATGCTCAGCGAGGCCAATGCATTGAACCCTGCATGGAGGTCGACCGGGGCGCTGAACTCCGACGTCGGCGAAGGTGGTCGGTACTCGTCGCCGAGGAGTGCCATAGCTGCGCCGTTGAGAAGCGAGAATCGATCCTCCTCCGACGGAGCCTCGGTCGACCCCCGCAGCCCGAGGTACGCCATCACCAGTTCGCGGACTCGTGCTTCGTCAAAGCGACCTCCCCAGTGCTCTTCCAGATCCTCAAGCAGTTCGATGGTCCGAGCGTCGATCCATCGGCCGAGCTCTCCAGCAGCGTCCTCGGAGTCACGGGCGCTACTCATTCGGACCCCACAGAAGGTCCAGGTCCGGGTTGTAAACGACCTCGATGCGCCTACTGGGGTCGTACGCGCCGGGTGCCGGCACGACCAGGCGGCGCAGCTGTCGTTCGGTGGAGCTGTGCTGCGTCGCGGTGTTGTCCTGCTCGTCCATCCGGGTGTCCTCCTCAGCGGCCGGGAGCCGGCCGGTCGGTGGTGGGCTGGGTCCGCGGGACATCCCGCTGCGTGTGGTGGCCAGGTGGCTTCGGCACGAACGACTCGTCGAGCTCACTTGTGACCTCGCGCAACTGTGCTTGGTGGCGCTCCCACTCCTTGGGGTGCAGGCCGTTCTGCAGGGCGGAGGCGACGATGGCGGCCATGGAGTAGGGCCGGTCGGCGGGCACTTGGTCGAGCGCGCACCAGGCCTTGGCGCCGTCGCCGTGCAGCCAGCTGGCGAAGCCGAGCAGGGAGGCCGGCGCTGCGCGGACCTCGTCCGGACCGCGGCGGGTGAGGTCGGTCCAGATGGCCATGTGGGAGGTGGAGTTCTCCCGACTCATGTCCTCCCAGAGCGCGTCCCGGGTGCTGATCGTCTCCAAGGCCGCGAGCATCCGCGCACCGTCGACATCGGAGAGCCGGTTGCCGTCGGCGTGGAACTGCTCGAGCCGGTCCAGCGCCCATTCCCTCTCCCCAGCGGGCGTGCTGTCCGCGGCCGCCGCTCGAGCCGCGGGGAGCAACTGGGCGATGGGCTCGCGGTCGCCGACCATCGAGACGGCCAGGGACTCGCGGCTGGCGGCCGGCTGGGCGGCGCCGCTGAGGACGGTCACGGCCGCGATCCGCTCAGCGGTCGACGGCGTCTGCAGCCCCGTGTGGCCGGTGTTGAACTCACGCCAGCGCTCGCCGTCGGACCACAGCCTGATGTCGGTGGTGATGCCGACGTCTTGGAGCCGGTTGGACAGGTGCTGACTGGCCAGCTCGGCGCTGCGGCGGTCCTCGGTAATGCAGACGATGGCCAGGCGGGCACCGGGCCAGGCGTGGCGGCCGTACGGGCCGCTGAGTGCGTCCCAAACCTCCTCACGATTGGCGGCGGTCCTGGGCAGGTCCACGCGACTGATCGGCAGCCCGGGCCGGAAGGGCACCAGGACGATCGACTCCTCCGGCTTGAAGCCGAGGACGTGTGGCACCGCGGCCAGCAGCTCGTCCGGGGATTGAACGACGAGATCCATCGGAGCGAACCTCCTCAGCGGGCCTGGGCCGCGTGCGGGGCGCGGTCGATGCGCGCGGACACGTACATGAGCGAGAGGCCGACCCCGCCGAAGCGGTTGTCGACAACCACGACGCCCTTGGTGTGCTTCTCGCCGGTCTCCCTATCCGGCCACCTCTCGGTGCGCTCGAGGCCGTGGACGAAGGGCGGGGCACCGGATCCGCAGCTGTCGTGTACGTGGGTGGCCGCCGAGCCGAAGATCTTGACGTTGCGGGCCGTGGGCACGTCGCTGACCCACTCCCCCTGGTCGTCCTGGATCCGGTTGTTGACCAGGACCCGGCAGGTGACGAACGGCTTGTTCTCCCGGGTGTGGTGCAGCTCGGGTGCCTCGGCCTTGTTGCCGGCGAAGGTGACGGTGGTGGACATGGCTTCCTCCTAGGTGACTGCGAGACGTTGATCGGTCCCGCAGTCACCTAGGTGTCAGCCAGGCCCGGCAGCGATCACATCGGCCGAAGTCGTTTCCGCGCTCGAGCCAGGCGGGCGCGTCGAGCGGCGCACGCGGCGTCGAGGCGGCTGTAACAACGCAGCAGACCTCCAGCAGTCAGGCAGCGCGCCGTACCAATGCCCTGAGTAGTCGTTGGCACAGACGTGCTGATCGCGACTGAGGCGACCGACCGCGCTGAGGGCCAGAATGATCGCTCGGAACATGCAGTCAGCGCCGCCTCTGAACTCCGGGCGTCCCGGAGGCTCCAAATGGTTCAGACATCGCTCGGCGGTTCATATCTTGATGTTGGAAGGCATTCAACTGGCGTTCGAGTCGGATGTGTCAGCGATCTCGGCGAGTCGGCGCAACCGACGAGCTTCCCGCGCCGGCACCACATTTCCGCACCACACCAGCGCCTCGCTGATGGCAAGATGCTCCTCTGCCACCAATCGCCTAAGCGCCTCACCGGCTCGCGCCTCCCCTTCGGCAACGGCAAAGTCACGTTCTCCGATCGCGACCATCACCTCTTCCGCGAGACCGACAATCCGCTTCTCCCTCTCCATAAGCTCGCGGCGCCGTCTTGAAGCAAACTCTCGTGCCGACCGCCGGGCTCGCTGTCTCGCTGTCTGTTTCGACATGCTGTGCCTCCAGGTGAGTGCCAGTTCTTTCATTCACCTATGGCGAGGACAGCGCCGCGGGCGATCACCGTCGCGCGACCGCGCGCACACCTCGCCGAAGTGAGTTCGTCGCCTGCACGAAGGCGTGGCGGGGCACGCGCGGGGCACGCTTGGGGTCACCCAGGTCTACGCGAGCCGACGAGCCCTGGGGTTCCCCACCCGTCTCACTTCGAATGGCCCCAGGCTTATCGTCCACCTCCGCTGAACGCCTGGGATGCAACGCCAGCGAGGCCTGCAAACGCACGACTTGCACGTCCGGGGTACGCCGGGGGTACGCGCCCCGGGAGGCCGCAATCGCGACGACCACGCCGCATATCAGCCTGACCGTGCGTCGCCAACGACACGCTGACCAGCCGCCACACCCGACAAAGCACGAGGCGCCCGCCCCACCTCAGTGGGACGCCCGGCTCAGCCTGCCCTTGACAGCAGGTGCCTACATATCAGCTGGCCGGCTGGTCGCTGGCCGTGCTCGAAGAATGAGGAACGATCCCTGATCGCTTTGTCGACCCAGGCGCTGGCAGCAGCGCGAGGAGCGACCCGCGACACAGCTATGAGCAGCACGAGAGCCACACCAGCGATCGGCGCGACGCTCGACCCTAGACACGCGATCCGCTCTGACCCTGCGTCGCCAACGACACGCTGACCAGCCGCCACACCCGACGAAGCACGAGGCGCCCGCCCCACCTCAGTGGGACGGGCGCCTCAACCTGCCCTTGACAGCAGGTGCCTACGTTTCAGCTGTCACCAGCAGATCCGTTGAAGGTCCGGTGTGTTGTCCACGAGGACACCCTCCTCGATGGGCGGAAACCTCTGAGGTCATCAAGCACGAGAAGCCTCGTCGCCCGCGTGAACCGGCCGCCGTCGCTTCTCGCCTCACGAGTGCTCGAGTCGGTCGTTAACCAAGGGGTACAGCCCGGCACGGACTTTGTTGAGGACGTGGCCGACTGCTACTGGGAGCGGCTCGACTCGGCCGGAAACATCATCGATATCAACTCCGCACTGGACGTACTGCGGGTCGAGGCGACAGTCGGCGCCGGAGACTTCTCATTCCACACGAGGGCTGCGGAACTGGGCGTCCGAGGCTGTGCGGCGGGGGGCCCCGTCGAACGTTGAGGCCGACCACGGTCTCGCCCAGGACGCCTTCCTGACCGATTCGGAAGCCATGGCGGCACCGATCCGCTCGTTCGCCGATGGACCATGAGATGCTTGCGACCAGCGAAGAGGTCTACGCCGCTGCGCACAGCATCAGACCTGTCTTTGACCGATAGGAGGTCGGACGTGACTGTTCTACAGGGTGACTTCAGCTCCCACTTTGATGCAGTTGACGCTGACGTGACGATCCGTGGAGTGCTCTCGGCGGGCGTAACGGTCAGGACCGGGGTGGAACTGCTCGTCCAAGGCGCTGTACTCGGCGACGTCTGTATCGAGGAGGGCGCCATCCTGAGGCTGCAGGGATCCTTTAGTGAGACGGTGTTATCGAATGCTGGGCTATTGATGATTGCCGGCCATACAGACCGATCGGCGCTCGCAACCGGAGACGGCCTAGTTGATCTGGCCGTCGGCTCGGTGATCACCGACGACGGAAATTGGGTCCTGCACGGCGACGGCTCACTGACGGATATTGGCAGGACGACGCCTACGATTCGCACCGATGGCACGGATTACTGTCGCTATCTACCTGAACAGAACCGATTTGGATCGGCCAGAGAGCATCAATTGATTCTAGCCGAGCGGTCGCTTCGCTGATGTGTATGGCACCCTCCGGTTCCTCGACAGCTGCACGCTTGCCGTCATTTCACATTCGCTGGGAGAATCCACGGTGATGCCCCGTTCCGCCGGGACTCCGCAACGATCGTGGCCCTCGCAGCCGTCCTCCTCGTAGTGCCCGCAATATGGCGAGCTCGACCGCTGAGTCCGAGCTCCCGAGCGGGAAACGCGACCCGACGCGTCCTGCGTGACTAATTCCTTCGTGCGCGTATGGGCCCGGCAGCCGTGCAGACCTGGCCCGACCGACGCCCGTTGACGAGCGCCAAACTGCCACCGCCCTGCGGGGCTGGGTCGCCCCAGGCCTCGGCGTCGCCGGCTCGCGACGTCTCCAGCCTCTCGGTGGCGCCGGTCACAGTGGGGGACGTGGGTCGTCCCTCTTTGTGTTCGTCGCCCGACGCAGCGTGGCCCACGCCAGTGCAGCAGCCGCAGCGGCTCGGGCACGGAGACGGCCTCGGCACAACTGTCCCGGCTCAGTCGACCAAGCATGGACCATCTGCGGGTCGATCATGAGGACCTCCCCGACGCCGTGACCATCACGATCTTGCCGCCGGCTGTGCCGGCCTCCATGATCCTGTGCGCCTCCTGGACCTCGTCGAGGTCGAGGACCTTCCCGATGGGCACCGTGGCCGTGCCAGCGGCTACGTCATCGAGGAAGCGCTGGAGCACCGCAGCCGGAAGGTCTGTGGCGTCGCCGGTGTAGCCCGTGAGCCGTACCCCGCTGGGGATGTCGCCAGTCGGGTAGAAGTCAGGAAGGGTCCACTGGTTCGAGAGCATGCCGGACATGCACACCACGCCGTGCACACGCGTCGCGTGCAGGCAGTCCATCAGGGTCGGCGTCCCCACCAGGTCGAGGGCGGCGTCGACGCCGTCCGGCACGATCTCGCGGACGGCACGGGCCAGCGGACCGTCGTCCACCAGCACATGGTCAACGCCGAGCTCCTGCAGGCGATCAGCGCTGGCGGGGTTGCGGGTGGTGCCGATGACCTGGAGCCCCTTACGTTTCGCCAGCACTGCTGCGGCCATACCGACGCTCGAGGTGGCCCCACGGACGAGCAGCGTCTGACCCGGCTGGATGTCGAGGCCCACGGTCAGCGACCCGTAGGCGGTCTGCAGCATCTCCGGCACCGCGCCGAGCACGGACCAGGGCAGGGAGCTGGTGAACGGGATGACCTGTCTTACGGGCACGCACGTGAGCTCGGCGTACCCGCCGTCGAACTGACGGCCCATGCCGCCCATCATCGCCACCACCTGGGTGCCGACCTCGAACTCACCCCCCCGGGCAGTCGACCACGACGCCCGCGGCCTCCAGCCCGAGCACGCGGGGCCAGACCATGCCTTCGGCCATCCCGAGACGCGTGTGGAGCTCGGAGCGGTTCACCCCCGCGGCCCGCACCTCGATGAGCACCCAGCCCGGCTGAGGCACCGGGTCAGGCACCACCCGGAGCTGCAGAGCCTCCACAGGTCCCGGGGCATCCAGGACGATGGCCTTCATGGTGTGTCTCCCGTTCCGGGTCGGCTGGGGCATCGGCGAGCCGGCCCAGGATGCGGTGGAGTGTCAGGCGGCTGGGTCGCTCTCGACCGCAGCGGGAACGGGCTGGCCCACCAGGTCGCTCACGTGGGCGCGCGCTGCGGCACCCAGCACGTCGTAGGTCCGACGGAACAACAGGTGGGCCTCGTCACCGGGCCACGGCATCGGCCGGATCTCGAGCGGGAGGCGCGGATCCCGGAACGGAAAGTGACGGAATGTCGAGATGAGCTCGGTCCTGGCGATGAGCGCCTCGGCCCCGATGAGCCGTGGCGCCTCCCGAGCGAGGGTCTGGTGGGCGGCGACGAAGACGTCGTAGTCGGCGGCCAGGGCCTCGAGGTCCCAGCACCGCGATGCCATGTCGCGGTCGTGCTCCACTCCTTCGGAGGAGCACCGCAGGATGTCGACCTGCTCTCGGACACCCTCTCCCACGAAGGCACGGGCCTCGGCCGACCGATCGCCCGGCGCCAGCCAGGTCGATGTGGTCAGAGGTCCGAACCCGTGCCAGGCCAGGGTCTTGCGGAGCTGGTTGCGCTCGACCCGCTCTGCCTCGGACATCTGGTAGATGACCATGGTCCAGTCCCCCGTCCACGGCCGGGCCGGCGGTGCGAAGATGCGCGCCCGGCCCTCGTCGAGGACGTCGACCATCGTCTGCGTCAGGGTGTAGACGGTCTCGCGACCCTCACGGCGGGAGGTGAACCACTCCTCGTTCTTCAGTCGCGACATCGTCACCCGCACCGAGGCCGGAGTGACATCGAACTCGCTCAGCAGGTTGGTCACCTGAGTCAGCCGGACCTCCGGCCCGATGTAGCGCAGGTACTCGCCGAACATGTCGAGCACGAGGCTGCGGGGTTTCACGGGCATGCGCCCATGATGCCCAACTGCTCGCGTCGAAGCGGGGACCCGGGCTCGCGTGACGCCGTCGGTCACAGCCATCGCGGCGCCTCGACCGGTTGTCCTCGTCGCCACTCCAGGGACGTGTGGCCCGGACTGGTGCGACCGGTCGCCCACCCGACCAGGTGAGAGAGGGGCCCGGCAACCGAAGCCGCGGCAGTCTCCGCGTCGCCGTACGTCACCTGGCGACCGGATCGACCCGCCTCCACGCCCAGAGTGAAACCCGCGAGCTCACCTCGCTTCTCCCACATGCCGGCCACGTCGGACAGGAGTCGGTGGAGCACGGGAGCGGGAATGTCCTCGAACCGACCACCGACGTCCAGGTCGACGGCATGGAGCCACACCTCCCGTGACCGCATCCATAGCGTCTCCGAAGCGGGGACCTCGCGGCCCTGTGCGGTCACGACGGTCACCGACCAGCGGTCGTCGGGGAGGTCTCGCCACCGGACGTCGAGGTCGATGGCCGAGTGCTCGCACAGGCTCCGGAGGGCATCAGGGCGGAGGGTCGCCCCCACCTCGATCTCGTCGGCGCGTGCTTGCGATGAGTCGTACATGGGGGTTTCGACACCCGTCGCCGCCCACGTCACCAGACGCGCGACTGCACGCGCGTTGTAGCCCACGTGGGAGACGAGCTGGTTGCGCGACCAGCCCGGCAGCAGGCTGGGCGCGGCGAAGTCCTGGTCCCTCACCTTGACCAGCTGGCGGCGGAAGTACGCCGTCCCCAGCCGCGCCGTGGCCAGGTCGCGGAGCACCTGCGGATCGGTCGACAGCACCTCACGAGCGACCATCAGGCCGACTGCGGCCGCTCGGCCACCACCCGGTTGGTCAATGTCCCGAGGCCGTCGATCGAGGTCTCGACGAGGTCACCGTCGACGAGATAGCGCTCGGGAGTCCTGGCGCGGCCCACTCCGCCGGGGGTGCCGGTGAGGATGAGGTCGCCGGGGTTGAGCGTGATCATCGTGGAGATGTAGGAGACGAGGGCCTCCGGTCCGAACAGCAGGTCACCCGTGGTGGCAGCCTGCATCTGCTCGCCGTTGACCGCGGTGGAGACGTCCGGGCCGGGCTTCCACTCGTCCGCGGTGACCAGCGCCGGCCCGACCGGTGTGGAGGCCTCCCACATCTTGCCCTGCAGCCACTCCTTGGTGCGGAACTGCCATGAGCGCATCGAGATGTCGTTGGCCACGGTGTAACCGGCGATGTGGTCGCCCGCCTCGCTCTCGGACACGCGGCGGCACTGCGTGCCGATCACTACCGTGAGCTCGGCCTCCCAGTCGAGCGCGACGTCCTCCGGCGGTGCCGGGATGTCGTCGTGAGGTCCGGTGAGCGTCTCGGGGAACTTCGCGAACAAGGTCGGGAAGTCCGGGAGGTCGCGGCCCATCTCGAGGATGTGCGCGCGGTAGTTGAGCCCGACGCAGATCACCTTGCTGGGGCTCGGCACGACTGGCGCCAGGTCGAGGTCGCCCAATCGGTGCCGCTTGCCCTCGGCCTGCTCGGCCACTCCGCGCCACCCGGGCTGGCCGAGGAGCTGCCCCACGTCACTCGCGTCGGGGAGCTGCAGCTCGACGACCTGGTCGTCGGCAGCTCCCTCGCCCTCGATCCTGCCGACGGCGGTGCCACCCTCGGCTCGTCGGAAAGTCACGAGCCTCATGCGTCGTCCTCCTGGATGCGGTTGAGCGAGAGCCTCTCGATGATGGGGTGGTCGCCGAAACGAAAGAGGTCAAGGCCGGCGTCGGCGGCGATGCTGAACGGGGTCCACGACGGCACCACGACCATGTCGCCCTTCTCGACCGTGTGCTCGGTGCCGTCGAGCACGAAGGTGCCGGTGCCTTCGAAGACCTGGTAGACGCTCGAACCGGCCTCGCGCCGGGAACGGGTGACCACCTCGTGCTCCAGCCTGTGGAACTCTGCGCGGATCGTGGGCATCACGTCGCCGCCGGTGGTCGGGTTCACGTAGCGGACGGCGGCGTGGCCGAGCTCGACGGTGGCCGGATAGCCGGCCTTCTCCAGGGCCAGCTGGTCGTCGAGCGCGCGGTCCGTGTGCTCCCAGCGGTACGCGCCGATCGGCGAGGACACCGTGTCCTGCAGGTGCGACACCGGGCGCAGCCCCGGGTGGCACCAAAGCTGCTCCGAGCGCGAGATGTCCGGTGTCGACTCGTCGGTCACCCGGTCGCTGCCGAACTCGAAGAAGGTCGTGTCGGTGTAGTGGACGAAGGGGATGTCCAAGCCGTCGATCCACGCCATCGGGTGGTCCGTCTCGTTGTGGTGGCCGTGGAACCGCCACCCGGGCGTCAGAAGGAAGTCACCGCGTCGCATCGCTACCGGGTCGCCGTCCACGACGGTCCAGACGCCCTCGCCCTCGACCACGAAACGGAAGGCGTTCTGGCTGTGGCGGTGCTCGGGAGCCACCTCGTGCCCGCCGAGGTACTGGATGGCGGCCCACAGGGTGGGCGTCGCGTACGGCTGACCGCCCAGGCCCGGGTTGGCCAACGCGATGGCGCGACGCTCTCCCCCACGTCCCACCGGGATCAGGCCACCGGCTCGTTCGGCCAGTGGCAGCAGGGTCTTCCACTGCCACACGTGCGGCACTGCTGTGGGCTTGGGGGTCAGCGGCATCAGTTCGCCGATCTGGGTCCACAGCGGCACCATGTGCTCGCTGTCGAAGTCGCCGTAGAGGCGATCGATCTGCTGCTGCTCCTCGACGGTCGGTGGTGGAGGCACGACTGCTCCGGCCACGAGGTCCTCGTTGTGCTCGGACGTGGTGTCCGTTCCTGCGTCGGTGCCGGTATCGGTCGTCATCTCAGCTCCTCACTGTCGATGAGTCGAGTCGCGTCGCGATGTCCTCGCGAAGTGCCTTCTTGTTGATCTTGCCCACCTTCGTCATCGGCAGGTCCGCCACGACCTCCACGCGCTCGGGGAACTTGTAGGCGGCGACGCCGCGCTCGTCGAAGGCCTCGCGCACCTCCTCGACGCTGGGCGCAGTCCGTCCCGGCTTGGGTACGACGTACACGCACAGGCGCTCACCGAGGACCGCATCGGGCATGGCCACCGCAGCGACGAGCTCAAGACTGCCGAGGCGATACATCAGGTCCTCGATCTCCTCGGCGGAGATCTTCTCGCCGCCGCGGTTGATCATGTCCTTGTCCCGCCCGTGGACGATCAGGTTGCCGTCCGGTCGCCGTACGACGATGTCGCCGCTGCCGTACCAACCGTCCTCTGTGAATGCACGGGTGTTGTGATCGGCGGCGTTGTAGTAGCCGCGGGGCGTGTAGGGGCCACGGGTGTAGATCGCTCCGGGGGTCCCGTCGGGGACGTCCTTGCCGAGCGGGTCGAGGACCCGCACCTCATCGGCCTCGTGCACCGGGCGTCCCTGCGTGCCGATGATCGCCTCGTCCGGGTCGTCGACCCGCGTCGTGTTGATGAGGCCCTCGGCCATGCCGAAGACCTGCTGCAGGGTCGCCCCCAGGACCGGCCGGACGCGGGCAGCATGCTCGTCGGGCAACCGGGAACCCCCCACCTGCAGAAGGCGCAAAGATGCCAGCTGGGCGCCGCCCACCTCCTCCTGGTGGTCGAGCCACCGCTGGGCAACCGCGGGAACGGCGGCCGCGACCGTGACCCCTTCGGCCTCGATCGTGGCGAAGGCACGCACCGGCTCCGGCGATGGAAGCATCACCACCTTGGCGCCCACGAAGAGCGCGCCCAGGACGCCCGGACAGCCCAGCGGGAAGTTGTGGCTCACCGGGAGGGTGCCGAGGTAGACGTCGTCGGCGTCGAACTCGGCGGTGGCGGACGTCGCACGTACGTTGCACACGTAGTCGTTGTGGGTGCGGGTGATGAGCTTCGGCAGACCGGTGGTGCCGCCGGAGATGAGGAAGCACGCGGGCGCGTCAGGGTCGGGCCGCATTCCGTCGGCGGCCTGGCGCGCCTCGGCTGCATCGGCCGGCCCTGCGAGCAGGCCGGCGAGGTCGATCACGCGCTCGCCATCCGCTGGCCGGTCACGGTCCAGGCTCAGCACCAGCGTGAGGTCCGGCAGCTCCTCGACGAGCTCGAGAGCGAGGGCCTCGTGGTCGAAGTCGCGGAGCGTTCGCGGCACGGCGATGGCACGCGCCTGCGAGACCCCGGCGAGGTGGGAGAGCTCGTGGCGGCGGTGCGCGGGCAGGGCCATCACAGGGATGACGCCCGAACGGAAGCACGCCAGCGTCAGGACGATGAACTCCCAGCCGTTGGGCAGCTGGACAAGGATCCGGTCGTCGGGCTCGAGGCCGAGCTCGCGCAGGCGGACGGCCGCAGCATCGGCGCGATCCACGAGGTCGCGGTAGCTCAGACGCATGCTGCCGTCGACCACGGCCACCCGCTCGGGGTGATCGTCGGCCACGGCCCGGACGACGTCGCCGATGGCCGTGTCCTCCCAGTAGCCACGGGCCCGGTAGAGATCGGCGAACTCGGGGGGCCAGGGAACCGTCCCCATGCTGGTGGGGTCACTCATGCGTCTTCCTCTGCTCGTCGGCCATCTCGTCCGGCTGGTGGCTGCTCACGATGACGGCGTCGAGCGCCACCAAGCCACGCGCATGTGCGCGGAGGGGATTGATCTCGATCTCGTCCAGGTGCGGGTTGGCCACCAGGAGGTCACCCAGCGCCTCGAGGACGCGGGCGAGGGCCTCCCGGTCGACCGTGGGCCCGCCTCGGAAGCCATCGAGCAGTGCATGCGCGGCCAGTTGCCCGGGGAGTGCGGTGAGCCTCGGCAGGGACGTCGGCACGGACGCGATGGCCACATCGGCGTAGACCTCGGTGGCGACACCGCCGACACCCACCAGGACGACAGGTCCGAAGACCGGGTCCCTGCGGGCGCCGACGACGAGGTCGATGCCGGCAGGTGCCATCGCCTCGACCAGGAACTCGACGGCTCCGATCGACCGGAGCGCGTCCACCGCCGTGGTCATCGCGTGCGCGGTGGTGACAGCGAGATGCACACCTCCGCGGTCGCTCTTGTGCGCGACGGAGGCGTCGGAGATCTTGACCGCGACCGGCCCGTCGATGCGGGCGAGAGCAGCCTGTCCCTCCTCCGAGGTCGTGCACACGGCTCGGCTCGGGGTGGGGATGCCCAGGTCGTCCAGGAGGTCCTTGGCCTGCGCCTCGGTCCACCCCACTCCGTCGGCGACGATCCCCGCCGCGCCGTGGGCGCCCGCGATGGTCGCGTCACGGCGCGCCGAGGCCAGCCGTGCGTCCTCGACCAGTGCGACCAGGGCGGTGGACAGCGCACGGGGTCCCACCACGAGCGGCACGCCCAGGCTGCGCGCCGTCCGGCGTCCGTCGGACACCTCCTCGGCCGGACCGTCGAGACCGACGACGACGGCCTTCCCATTCAGGTCGGCAGACGCGACGACGCGAGGCAGGTCGATCACAGGCTCGGTGAGCCCGTAGACGCCGATGACTGCGATGGCTGCGTCGGCTGCGACCGCCCCGATCACGTCGGCGTGAGCCGGTCCGGGGCGCCCCGTGTCGACCGGGTTGGCCTGGTAGGTCATGGGAGGCAGCAGCTCGCCGAGCCGCGCTCGGGTCTTGTCGGAGAGGTCGGGCACGCGGACGTCGCCGCCGTGCAGGGCATCCACCACCAGCAGACCTGGGCCGGCCTGGCCAGTCACCAGTGCCGCCCCGGGGTCACTCTGCGGCTCGAGCCGAACGGCGGCCAGCGTGGCAGCTGCCGTCACGAGCGCGTCCTCGTCGTCGACGACCACCGCTCCGGCTTGCCGTAGCAGGGACCGGGTGCTGCGCCACGACGTCGCGAGTGCACCCGTGTGGGACCGGGCGAACTCACCGATGTCGTGCTCGCCCACCACCAGTGCCACGACGGGCTTGGTGGCAGAGACCTTCGCGACAGCCGCGAGCAGCGCCGGTCCGTCGCTGACGGTCTCGATGTGCAGGGCGATCGCAGTCGTGCGGTCGTCCTCCGCCAGGTGCTCGAGGACGTCGACGGCCGTGACGTCGATGCCGGCACCGATCCCGACGCCGAGGCTCACGCCCACGTCCTGTCGCTGCAGCGCGAAGGCGAGGGCATGGTTGAGTCCCCCGCTCGCCGCGACGACCGCCACCGAGCCCGCCGTCAGGTGGGCGACTCCCGGTACGAAGCTCGCGCGCAGTCCCGAGGCTGGCACGAAGAAGCCGGAGGTGTTGGGGCCCAGCAGGCGGATGCCGGTCGACGAGGCGGCCTCGCGCAGCCGCCGCTCGTGCTCGACGCCGTCACCGCCTGCCTCCGCGAATCCCCCCGCGCAGATCAGGGCCGCGCCGACTCGTGCGTCCGCGCACTCCTCGAGCACCGCCGCGCACGCGGCCGCAGGGACGCAGAGGACCGCCAGGTCGAGCGGGACCGGCGACCCGTCTGCGGCCTCGCGCACGGAGGTGAACATCCCGCCGCCACCGCGGCTGTTGACCAGTGCCACGGGCAGGCCCAGGCCGGCGAGGCTGGCGGCCATCGCGCCGCCCAGCTTGTCCGGATCGGTCGAGGCGCCGATCACCACCACTCCCCTCGGTTCGAAGAGGGAGCCGAGCCCGCCCCGGTCGCGCGGCCGGAGGCCCACGTCAGTCATCTCGCGTCCTCAAGGTCGGCCATGACCACCACGTCGGCGCGCGCCGACAGCAGCAAAGTCTCAGCGGCGTCCGCGTCGTACGACCCCACCAGGACGACGGTGAGTCCGCGGCCCCAGCGAGCCTCCTCACTCAGCAGGACCTTCGTCAGCTCGTCGTCCCCGGTGATGGCGACGAGGCCCGCCGACGGCAGCGCATCGACCGACGCCGCGAGGCCTTTCTCGTCGTCCGGCGCCCGGACCAGCGGCACGTCGTACGCCGAGGTGCTGGCGGCTGCGTCGGATCCGGACGGCACGAGCCGCAGCTGCGTACCTCGTCGGTCACGCACCAGCGCGAGCTCGCCGTCGCGACCGGCGGGGAGAAGCACCGTCTCGAGCGTCCCCGCGTTCCCCTCCGGCAGGGGAACCGTCGCCTGCAGCGCGGGCTGGCCGTGGTGAGCGAGCCAACCTGCGCGGACGTCTGCGACGAGCTGCGCGTCCCGCTGGGCGATCTTGGCGACACCGATGCTTCGCGAGAAGAAGTGGAAGCTGAACGTCAAGGGGTCCAGCTCACGCTGGTAGCGCCCGAAGCGCTCCCACCAGGCCAGGCTCGGTCGAGCGGCGTCCTGGATCTTGGCGACGGACCTCGCCCGCTCTTCCTGATATTGCTCCAGAGCGGTCTCGAGGTCGTCGTCACCGCGCCATGCAGCCGTGATCTGCTCCGCGAGAGCGACGGCGTCCTCCATGGCCATCTTGGTGCCGGAGCCGACGGAGAAGTGAGCGGTGTGCACGGCATCTCCCAGCATCACGACGTTGCCGCGGTACCAACGCTGGGTGCGTCTCGTGCGGAAGTTGCCCCATCGGGAGTTGTTCGCGACGAGCGAGGCTCCCCCGATGTCCTCGGCGAAGAGCTTCTCGAGGTAGTCCTGCGACGTCGTGTCCGACACCCCGGGGGGCTGGGACACGTCGAATGCGTCCAGGCCGGCCGCCCGCCACGTGCGTTCGTCCGTCTCGACGATGAAGGTGGAGAGGTCGTCGCTGATCGGATAGCCGTGAACCGCGAAGTTGCCGTGCTCCGACGCACGGTGGACGAAGGTGAGGCCATCGAACAGGTGGGTCGTGCCGAACCAGATGAACTTGGCCGTCGCGGTGTCGACGGTGTGCCCGACCTCGCCGAGGTGTTCGCGGACTACGGAGTTCGTGCCGTCGGCGCCCACGACCACGTCGAAGTCGCGGCTCAGCTCGTCGAGGGGTGGCGCGACCCGCCCGAACCGGAGGTCGACCCCCGCGCGAGCAGCGTTCTCCTGAAGCAGCTTGAGGAGCACGCGGCGGTGGATCGCGGCCATCCCGTTCCCCGAGAACCCGTGTCGCTCGCCCTCGCTCCACACGTCGATGCGGTCCCAGTGGCGACCGTGCGCAGTGAGGGCGTCGCGCAGCACCGGGTCCGCCTCGTCGATCTTGCGCAGGGTCGCATCCGAGAAGACGACGCCGAAGCCGAACGCGTCCGTGCTCTGGTTGCGCTCGAAGAGCGTCACGTCGACATCCGATCGGGCACGGCGGAGGAGAGTGGCCAGGAAGAGACCTCCAGGTCCACCTCCGACGACTGCGACGCGACGGCTCATGCGGTCCACCGTAGGGATCTCCCCGCAGTACCGCAACATTTTCGTGGTGGCCGTCTGTGAAATGTTGCGCTAGGTCACGCCGACCTTTCCTTGAATCGCCGAGAGTCGCACAGGGCGAACCGGTGGGATTGCTCGCGTTACCCGGCGTCCATCGCCGATCAATAAGCAACATTTTGGGTCTATGCGGACTCAGAATGTTGCATTATGGTGATCGTCACACCACCCTCCACAGACTTCTAGGGGCACCCGTGCAGACCCAGCTCATCATCGACAACAAGCCACAGGACGCCACCGACGGACGGACGTTCGAGCGCAACCATCCGCTCAGTGGAGGCCTCGTCACGCGTGCAGCGGCGGCAGACGTCTCCGACGCCGTCGCGGCTGTGGACTCAGCAGCCGCCGCCTTCGCCTCGTGGTCGAAGACGGGCCCGAGCGAGCGGCGGGCCATCCTGCTTAAGGCCGCCGACTTCATGGACCAGCGCACACCCGAGCTGATCGAGGCCATGGGCCAAGAGGTCGGCGCCGCTCCCCTCTGGGCCGGCTTCAACGGGTTCCTCACCTCCAACCTGCTCCGTGAAGCGGCCGGCCTCGCCACCCAGATCCAGGGCGAAACCATCCCCACCGACAAGCCCGGCACGCTGTCGATGACGGTCCGGGTCCCGGTCGGCGTGGTCTTCAGCATGGCTCCGTGGAACGGCGCCGGCGTCCTCGCCGCTCGCTCGCTCGCCTACCCGATCGTGTGCGGCAACACGGTCGTGTTCCGCGGTTCGGAGCTGAGCCCTCGCTCCCACCAGCTCATCGCCGAGGTCTTCCATGAGGCGGGGCTCCCGGCCGGTGTCCTCAACTTCATCACCACCTCCGCGGAGGACGCCGACGGCGTCGTGGACGCGATCATTGCCCACCCGTCCGTTCGTCGCATCAACTTCACGGGCTCGACGCGGGTCGGGCGCATCATCGCGCAGAAGTCCGCGGCGCAGCTCAAGCCCTGCCTGCTCGAGCTCGGCGGCAAGGCCCCCCTCGTCGTCCTTGACGACGCCGACATCGACGGCGCGGTCAACGCCGCCGTGTTCGGTTCCTTCCTCTTCCAGGGCCAGATCTGCATGTCGACCGAGCGGTTCGTCGTCGACGAGTCGGTCGCCGACGAGTTCGTGTCCAAGTTCGCTGCACGCGCATCGGAGCTGGGTGCCGACGACCCGCTCACCAACCCGGGCTGCGTCGTCGGGCCGATGGTCACGCCCGCCAGCGGCGACCGGATCAACGACATGATCGAGGACGCCCTCGCGCAGGGCGCCGACCTGGTGGCGGGCGGACCGGCAGACGGTGCTGCGATGGCAGCCACGATCGTCGACCACGTGACGCCGACGATGAAGATCTACGACCAGGAGACCTTCGGCCCCATCACCACGATCGTGCGGGTGTCCGGCGTCGAGGAGGCCGTGCGAGTGGCCAACGACACCGAGTACGGCCTCGCCGCGGCCGTCTTCGGGCGCGACACCCACCGGGCACTGAACGTCGCCATGCAGATCGACGCCGGCCACGTCCACGTCAACGGCGCCACGGTCCAGAACGAGGCCCAGGCTCCCTACGGCGGCATGAAGAACAGCGGCTACGGCCGCTTCGACGGTCGTGCGGTCATCAACGAGTTCACCGAGCTCAAGTGGATCACGGTCGAGCCGTCGGACCAGCAGTACCCGATCTGAGCACCACCACCTCGAGCCCGCTCAGCCGGGCGTCCGGCGGAGGTCTCTCCGCCGGACGCCAGGTTGGACCTGCCCGAGCCTGCCTCGGGCACCCCCCACAACTGAACGGCGCCGCGCTGACGCCATGCACACGAACGGACCCCCATGGACAACGACGACCAGCTCGACCGACTCGAGCGCTCCCTGATCACCGGGCGCATCAACAGGCGTGCCTTCATTGCCGGCGCCGTCGCTACCGGACTGGTGTCGAGCACGTCGGCACAGGCCCTCGCCGACGACCTCGACCAGGCCCGCATCACCCAGGACAGGAACACACGAGCACTCAAGCGCGCCTACGACTATGTAGTCGTCGGTGCCGGCAGTGCCGGCTGCGCCCTGGTCGGCACCCTGGCCAAGCGGGACCCGTCGGCCCAGATCCTCCTCATCGAGGCCGGCGGCTGGGACAAGGCGGAGTCTGTGAACAACCCCGGCCTGTGGTTCACCAACCTGGGCACCGAGCGCGACTGGGGCGACGTCGCGATCCCCAGCCCCGGCGTCAACAACCGTGCGATCCCTGAGCACACCGGCAGGGTGATCGGAGGTGGCAGCAGTATCAACGCCACCATCTGGGCGCGACCGTTCAAGGCCGACCTCGACCACTGGGCCGAGGAGAGTGGCGACAAGCGCTGGGGCTACAGGCATGGGCTCGAGCTGCTCAAGGGGGCTGAGGACTGGCAGGGTAAGCCGAACAAGAAGTACCGCGGCACGGGCGGTCCCGTCTGGGTGCAGCCCTCGGCAGACCCGCTGCCGCTGGCCACCGCAGCACTCGACGGCATGCGTGAGGTCGGGCTCCCGGTCCTCGAGGACCTCAACGGCGAGCGCGAGGTCACCGGCAACGGTTTCGGCTACATGAACCAGATCATCAAGGACGGAAGGCGCCAGAGCATGGCACGCGCCTTCCTCTACCCCGTCCTGAAGCGGGACAACGTGACCGTGCTCGCGAACACCCAGGTCAACAAGGTCCTTCTGCGCGGCAAGACCGCAGTCGGGGTGGAGTGCGTACGCAACGGGCGCAAGCGCGTCTTCCGCGCGCGAGGGGAGGTGATCCTCTCGACGGGTGGCTTCAACACCCCGAAGCTTCTGATGCTGAGCGGCATCGGCAAGGCTGCGCACCTGCGCGACCACAACATCAACGTCGAGGTGCACGCGCCCGAGGTCGGCGAGAACGTCCAGGACCACATCCTGCACGGCGGGTGTCTCTACGAGTCACCCGCGCCGATCCAGCCCCGCAACAGTGCCGCCAACGTCTCCGGCTACTACAAGACCGACCCCTCATTCGAGCTGCCCGACGTCAGCCTGGTGCAGATCGAGATCCCCTACGCGAGCGAGGTCATCGCCGCGCAGTACGCACCACCGCCCAACACCTGGGCGCTGTGTGCGGGACTCGTCGCCCCGAAGAGCAGGGGCACCGTCAGGCTGGCGTCCGCCAACCCGGGCAAGCGACCGGTGGTCGACATGAAGTTCCTGAGCCACCCAGATGACGTGGCCGCACTGGAGCGAAGCATCGAGATCGCCCGGTCGGTGGCCGCCACGGCGGCGATGAAGCCGCACGTGGTGCGCGAGGTGGCGCCGGGCAAGACGCTGGTCGGCGCGGAGCTGGCCAACTTCGTCCGCAACGGCGCGACGACCTACTTCCACTCCTCCGGCGCCTGCCGGATGGGCAAGGACGACCGCGCTGTGGTCGACGCGGAGCTGAGGGTCAATGGTGTGAACAATCTCCGCATCGCGGACAGCACGATCATGCCGCGGATCGTCGCAGTGCCGACCATGCCGGCTTGCGTGCTGATCGGCCTGCGCATGGCTGAGTTGCTGACCGAGTCGCGACGCGCGAGCTGATGCAGGGTCCACTCCCAACACCCGAACAGGATGTACTGACATGTCGGATCCGAGTCAGCTCGATTGCCTCTGCTCCTGGACAGGGGACCCGGGAAGGACGTGGCGTCACCATGCCTGGATGCGGATCCGAGCGTTTGGGCATCGTCAGCGCCACCGGCGCGCCTGACACACAGCGTGTGGTCACTCCGCACTCGTAGCGCTGCCTGCTACCGGGGTCACATGGAGCTCGGCCGGATCAAGAGGTACGACCAGTTGTGCATTGATGCGTTGGCGGAACAAGGCGGGCATGTCGATTGCGTCCGGACGGTAGAGCCACTGCACTTGGAGGCCATCGAGCAGCGCAGTGAGCTCTATGGCCGCCGCGGTCGGGTCGCTGCCGGGGCGCAACCCACCTTCCTGGTCGAGAAGACGGAGCGCCTCGCCGATCCAGGAGCGAACCGACTCGTATCGCCCGGCAAAGTAGGCGTGTGCAGGGTGGTCGGGGTGAGTGGCCTCGGCGCCGAGGACGGCGAACAGGCTCACGATTCCTGGCTGCGAGGCGTTGTGCTCCACGAGACGAATCAGCTTGCCAAGGAAGTCGCGCGGGTTTCGGCGAGGGTCTTGGCTGCCGCCGAAGATCAGGTCGCGGTTCACCTCATCACGCCGCGCCAGGACGGCTTCGAGCAGCGACTCCTTGGTGGGGAAGTGGTGTAGGAGACCGGCCCTTGTCACGCCGCAGTCCTGCGCGATCTGCGCCAACGTGGTGTTCCAGTAGCCGATAGTCCCGAAGGCCGTGAAGGCCGACTCCATGATCGCGGCCCGCCGTGCAATTCCGGGTGCGTACTGGCGCGATCTCTGTGGTGCCACCGCCCGATCCTAGTCACACCGCTGCCGGTGGTCGCAGCAAAAGTGGAGGCGGAGAACGAAAACCTACACCAACGTTAGTTTTGGTGTTATCGTCGTCACACGTGCTCGCAGGACAGACACCCAGTGACCGCTCTGGGTGAAGTGTCGAGCAGGGCCGAGATGGAGGAACCGCATGTCGGAGTCAGTAGTAGGTCCGTCGTGACTGAAGTCAGCTGTGTCATTGGTTGTCGTGGACTCGCCAAGCGGTTCGGTCACGTCGAGGCTCTGCGCAACGCCAACGTCACCGTCCCCGCAGGTTCGGTGGTCGCCCTCGTGGGTGACAACGGCGCCGGCAAGTCGACGCTGATGAAGACCTTGCTCGGAATCAACCGCCCAGACAGCGGTCACGTGATCATTGGCGACAAGCAGGTTCGGCTGCAGGGAATCCGTGACGCGCAGGCCATGGGGCTGGAGGCAGTTCACCAAGACCTCGCCCTGGCGCCCCAGCTCTCTGTCGTCGACAACATGTTCCTCGGACACGAGCTCGCCAGCCGCGGATTGGGAATCATGTCCCGGCGCGAGATGACTGAACGCGCCGCCAACGCATTGGCGGAACTTTCCATCAACTTGCCGTCCCTCACGGTCGCTGTCCGTGAGCTTTCGGGCGGACAGCGCCAGGCCGTCGCTGTGGCGCGGGCCGTGATGTGGGCAACCACCGCGATCCTGCTCGATGAGCCGACAGCGGCGTTGGGAGCTCGGCAATCGGAGATCATCGCCGAGCTGATGCGTACCGTCGCGGCGCGCGGACTCGGCGTGCTCGTCATCTCGCACGACCTGCCTCGCATTCTCGAAGCCGCCGACACGATCACCGTCCTTTGGCGTGGTGAGTCGGTCCTCGAGGCACCCTCTAGCGACCTGACAGTTCCCGAGCTCGTCGCGACGATGGTCGGCTATCGGGAGGGTGGTGCTGCGTGACCGCCTCGACGAGGTCTGACACCGCACCTCAGGCCGACGACCGGGGCCGACCCTCTGCGCCATTCTGGCTGACCTGGCTCAAGACACGCGGTGCATGGATCCTGCTGCTCGACCTTGCTCTCGTAGCCGTGTTCACAGCGCTCTCGGCCGGGCACGTCTTCTGGTCGGTCGCAAACGCGCAGGCGCTCCTGCTCGGCATGTCCCAGACCCTGCTCCTGGCGCTCGGGCTCGCCATGATGCTGGGCGCGGGGATCTTCGACTTGTCCTTGGGCGCCAACCTGGTCTTTTCATCGGTCGTCGGAGCGTCGGCCATGCACATGTTCCAGGCCGTCCCTGGCGATGCGTCGTCGTACGGCTCCCCCGCCACTGCGATCATCGTCGGCCTGGTTGCTGCCGTGTGTGGAGGCGTGGCGTTCGGCCTGGTCAACGGCCTCCTCATCGCCTACGGACAGATCAACTCACTGATCGCGACGCTCGGAACGATGGGGATCGGCACCGGCCTGGCGCTGTTGCTCAGTGGAGGCACGGACCTCGGAGGGCTACCCGTCGCCCTCCAGACCGAATTCGGTCTCCGCTCCATCGGACCGATCCCCATCCCGGCTCTGGTGGCTCTCGTCATCGCGAGCATCTTGTGGGGCACCATTCGCTACACCCGCTACGGCATGCGCGTGCGCGCCATCGGCTCCGAGCGCACTGCGGCCGAACGCGCCGGCATCCGCACCCGCCGCTACCTGCTCTCGCTCGCCGTTCTCGGCGGAGCGCTCGCCGGCTTGGCGGGCTTCATTGACCTGTCGCGCTTCGGTGCGACGGCGATCAATGGCCATGCCAATGATGCCCTGGGAGCGGTGACGGCCGCCGTCATCGGCGGCACCCTGCTCGAGGGCGGCCACATCTCCATCACCGGCACCATCTGGGGCGCCGCGCTCGCGGTGATCCTTCAGTCGGGTCTCGTCATCCTCGGGGTCTCTGCCTATTGGCAACTCATCGCTGTCGGCACCGTGCTGGTGCTCGCCGTGCTGCTCGACCGCGTGACAACCGTCCGCCGCAGGAAATCCGGGTCCTGACGCGAGATGTAGCCCGCCCCACCACACAAGGAGAAGCTCGTGAAGTGCAACCGTTCCCCCCGGCGCACCGCGGCGATGATCGCTGCGGCCGCAGTCGCCCTGACAACCGCTTCGTGCTCGAGCGACGACCCGGTCGCGGCTGACTCGTCGCGCGCCGCGACCGAGGACATCTCGCTCGCCGCCGTGCTGCCGAACACGT
Source organism: Nocardioides eburneiflavus (assembly GCF_004785795.1). Lineage (NCBI taxonomy): Bacteria > Bacillati > Actinomycetota > Actinomycetes > Propionibacteriales > Nocardioidaceae > Nocardioides > Nocardioides eburneiflavus. The sequence goes on along the minus strand of NZ_SRRO01000001.1, from coordinate 3,193,107 downwards.
CGGATCCCTTCTGGGCGACCATCTCCTGTGGCGCGGAAGCCAAGGCCGAGGAACTCGGGGTGGATCTGAAGACCTACAACTCCACGTCGACCGACGCTGCGACGATGGCCTCCAACTTCCAGGCTGCGCAGTTGAGCTCTCCGGACGGGATCCTGGTCAGCCCGTTCAACAACAACCAGTTCATCGCCCAGTACAAGACCCTGATGGGCAAAGGTGTGCCTGTCGTGACCCAGACGGCGACGGAGCCGCCCAGCGAGTACAAGGCGATCTCCAGCGGCACCGACACGGCACCCCTCGTCGAAGACGTGAAGGACCTTGTTCCGGACGGACCGGGCACCATGGTGTTCCTCGGTGGGGCACCGGGCATCCCTCCGCTCGAGCAGCGCACGCAGCCATTCGTCGACGCCATGGAGGAGGCTCGCCCGGACCTCGAGGCGCTTCCGACCGAGTACAGCGGCTTTGACGTCAACAAGGCCACGACCACTGTGTCCTCGCTATTGCTCGCCCACGCGGACCTGAAGCTGATCATCGCGGCGGACGGCCCGGACGGGCTGGGTGCCGCAGCAGCCATCAAGCAAGCAGGCAAGGCAGGAGACGTGGCCCTCATCGCGTTCGACGCCGTACCGGGAGAGGTCGACGCGCTGCGCGACGGGACAATCAGCGCGTTGATCGCACAGAACCCCACCGAGATCGGGGCTCGATCGATCGAGGCCCTCGTGGACTACCTGACGGAGAACACGGAGAAGGCGCCTGTCACTCCCTCCGATGCCGAAGAGATCGAAAACTCGGTCCTCACCGCAGAGAACGTGGACGATCCCGCATCCGAGCAGTATCTCTACAGGGCCGAATGCTGAACCGAGTACCGAGCCGGCAGGGGCGGCGCACCCAAGCCGACCCTGCCGACCTACTCCGTCCGCTGAGGAGATCCTGATGCCCCGACCGGTGCAGACCCGGATGGACCACGCATCGTTCATGGACCTGCACGCGCGGCTGGCAGCGGGGCGGGGAACGCCATCCGCCCCCGCTGCCGCAGCCGCCGCACTCGTCCGTGCAGCTGCATTGGTGCGTACGGGGCAGGTCGTGACGGCGGGGGCGCCACCACCGGCAGGTGACGCAGAGAGCGAGGGGCCGGGAGCGCCCTACCGGCTGCGGCAGTGGCACGATGCCGGCGACGGCTGGCACGCGGTCAACGACCGCATCGAGCTGGACATCCATGGATCGCCATCGATGACTCACCTGGATGCGTTGCACCACTTCGCATACATCGACGCTTCGGGGCCTGGAGGCACGTCCGGCATCGAGGCCCACATCGGTGGCATCGTGGGCCGCGGCGTGCTCCTGGACATCCCGCGTGCGACCGGAGGTCTGGCCGTTCCAGGTGGATGGGTCGTGACCCCGGACGACATCGAGACCACGTTGTCGTCACAGTCCGTGGAGCTCACTCCCGGGGACACTCTGTGGTTGCGATTCGGCCGGGAACACCCGCGCTCCGCAGACGACGTGCTGGGCGCAGTGCCGGCTCCCGGGCTGAGCCTCGCGTGTGCAGAATGGCTGGCCGAAGTCCGCCCTGCCCTGGTGATCACCGACCACGGGCTGGACTCGGTGCCCTCTGAAGTCGACGGCATGCCGGTCCCCTGGCACGCGCTCCTCCTCAACAGTCTCCGGGTGCCCCTCGTCGACATGGCCGACATGAGCGACGTGGCCTCGGCCTGCGCCGACGTTGGTCGCTACGAGTTCTTGTCCGTGGTCGCTCCGTTGCACCTGCCCGGAGCCTCCGGATCACCCGTCAACCCACTTGCCATCCTTTGACCCAGATGAGGTCCACCATCAGCTCCCTCGACCTGACTGCCCGCCCCTTCCACCTCGCCCCGGCCGATTGCGCCTGGGTTGAGGACACCGTGAGCTCGCTCTCCACCGAGGAGAAGGTCGGGCAGCTCCTGTGCTTGTACCTGCGCACCGATGACGTTCCGCTGTGGTGGACCGAGCTCGCCGGTCACGGGATCTTCCCGGGAGGCGTGCTCGTACTGCCACGATCCAGCGCCCAGGCAACGCGCGACGTCGCCGAGCTCCAACGGCTCAGTCCGATTCCGATGCTCGTCGCAGCCAACCTCGAGTCCGGGTCGGTCAACTTCCTGCTCGACACCGAGGCCTTTGCACACCCGATGCAGATCGCCGCCACCGGAGATGTGCGCGACGCGGTGACTCTGGCCCGGCACTGCGCCAGGATCGCCCACCAAGTGGGTATCAACTGGGCGTTCGCGCCGGTCATCGACATCGCGATGAACCCTGGCAACCCGATCACCAACACAAGGACGTTCGGGGAGGACCCGGACACAGTGGCTCTGCTCGGCGCCGCGTACATACGCGAGCTGGAGTCACAGCTGATCGCCACCTCACCCAAACACTTCCCCGGCGACGGGGTCGACGATCGCGATCAGCATCTGGTCACCACCAACAACGATCTCGACGCGCCCCGCTGGCGTGCGACGTTCGGCGCCGCGTACCGCACCGCCATCGAGGCCGGCGCGCGCACGATCATGGCCGCCCACATCCGACAGCCAGCACTCACACGCGAGCTGCTCCCCGGCATCGCGCCCGAGCACATCCAACCCGCGACCCTGGCACCAGAGCTCCTGGGAGACGTCCTGCGTGGGGAGCTCGGATTCAACGGCATGATCGTCTCCGACAACTCCGCGATGACCGGCTTCACGGCGGTACGCCCCCGCGACGTCGGCTTTCCGGCCGCGGTCGCTGCCGGAGTCGACATGATGCTGGGCAGCGTGACGGTGAACGGGGACTTCCAGATCCTCCTGCGAGCGGTCCACTCGGGAGTGATCAGTCCCGATCGCCTCGACGACGCGGTTCGTCGCGTCCTGGCCACGAAGGCCTCTCTCGGACTTCATCGCCCTGCGTCGCGGTCCGAAGTCCGCCGGGCGGCGGACTTCACGCCCCACGAGGCTGAGCTGCGCGACGCCGAGCTCCGCGACGACATCGCGCGCCGTTCCATCACCCTGGTGAAGGACACCCAGCGGCTTCTGCCGCTGGATCCTTCGCGACATCGGCGTGCCTTGGTGATCGTGCTGGGCGACGAGCCGACCTTCTACGATCCCAGTGGACCCTTCGCGCCTCAGTTCGTCGAGGGTCTGGAGGCTCGTGGCCTGCAGGTGGACGTCTCGCGGGTGCCGTCCAATGGGAGCGACATCCCCGCAGCAGAACGATTGCACGAGACCTACGACGTCTGTCTCTACTTCGCGAACGTCCGCCACATTGGCAACAGCAACTCGATCAGGATCGCTTGGACTCCGTGGCAGGGGCTCGACGCTCCCCGCCACGTGGCAAGCCTGCCGACGGCGCTCGTGTCGATCGCCGACCCCTACCTGCTCCAGGACGTGCCGATGATCCGCACCGCGATCAACGCCTACACACCGACACCGTCCAGCGTAGAAGCGGTCCTCGCTGTTCTGTTCGGGGAGGCGGAGCCGGTGGGACGCAGCCCGGTGGACCCTTTCGCCGGCAGGTGGGACGCAGCACTGTGACCAGTCAGACGCCACCGACTCGCCTCGCTGACGTGCGCGGATGGCTGTTCGACCTCGACGGTGTACTCACCCCGACAGCCGACGTACACATGCGTGCCTGGTCGCGGCTGTTCGCGCCCTACCTCGCGTCGCTTGCCGTCGCTCCCTACGAGGATGCGGACTACTACGCCCACATCGACGGACGACCCAGGTACGACGGCGTGCGTAGCCTCCTCACGAGCCGATCGATCCTCCGACCCGAGGGCGAGCCCGACGACTCGGAGTCCGCCGACACGATCTGTGGGCTCGGCAACCGCAAGGACATGGTGTTCCGCGACATCCTCCGTAGTCAGAAGGTGGCCGCCTACGAGGGGAGTCGCACCTTCCTCGACGCAGTGCTGTCCCGAGGCTGCTCGGTGGCGGTGGTGTCAAGCTCCCAGAACGCACAGCTCGTGCTTTCCGCGGCCGGCCTGGACGACCGCTTCGACGTCGTCGTGGACGGCGCGTACGCGTCCGCTGCTGGGCTTGCGGGCAAGCCTTCACCGGACACCTTCCTGCACGCTGCCAACCGACTCAGTCTCGCGCCCTCCGCATGTGCGGTCGTCGAGGATGCTGTTTCGGGGGTGTCGGCGGGTGCCGCCGGGCAGTTCGGCCACGTGGTTGGCGTCGACCGCGGCGTAGGCCCGCGCGCCCTTCGCGAGGCGGGTGCTCATACCGTGGTGAGCGACCTCGCCGAGCTGCTTCCACTCGTTCCGCCGATCGCATGTCGTTGACGCCCGCGTGATCGGACCACCTACTGGAGGACGTCCCGGGTTGCCTTGAGGGGCCGTGGGAGAGTGGCCCGTGTCCCGGGAAGTTGCGTGTGGCGTTGCCCGATAGGACATCGGTGTTCGCTCCACGCGTCGCCTTTGTCTGACGCACCTCACCGCAGATGAGGGTTGCTTCTGCCGCTGGGCTCTGCCCACGTTGGGCCTGAGGCGGCGTGGTCGCTCACGATGCGTGCTGCTCACGACTCGAAGTGCCGACGAATCACCTGGAGTGCGCGGGCCAGCAGGGCAGACTCTTCGTGGGCGCGCGTTGCGACCACGAGCTTCATCCGCGCGCGGCCGATGAGGGGTCGGTATGTGGCTCCCGCCACCTGGAGATCGGAGACGGGGGCAGGGACAATCGCGACTCCCAGTGCGGCAGCGACGAACGTGACCAGCGTCGATGTCTCCGCGACCTCGTGCCGGACCTGCGGCTCGAATCCCGCCGCGCGGCACAGCTCCGACACCGCATCGTGCATCGCAGATCGTCCGTGTCCCGAGTGAACGATGAGGTCCTCGTCGCGAAGGTCAGTGACTCGCACCTGTTTGCGACTCGCCAGCCGGTGGCCTTTGGGTAGAGCCACGACGTACTTCTCCTCACGCAGGGTGAGCATCGTGAGGTCGGTTTGCTCGGTCGGGTCACCGGAGGGTCGCAGCAGCGCGAGATCGATGGAGCGATCGCGGAGGGCAGCGATCTGGTCGCGGCTGAGCATCTCCCCCTGAAAGGCAAAATCCACACCGGGCGACTGCTCACGCAGGGCTCGGGCGAGCGACGGAAGCAGGGAGTACGTCGCCGAGCCGACGCATCCGACCACGAGCCGTCCCTCCAGCCCACTGTCGATCCGCTTGGCTTCGTTCGCGGCCGCTTCGACCGACGTGAGGATGGCTCGCACTCGCGCGAGGTAGGCCTCACCGGCGGGTGTCAGGTCAACCCGTCGGGTGGTGCGGTTGAGCAACTGCACGCCCAGGTCGTCTTCGAGCTGCTTGATCTGCTGGGACAACGGGGGCTGTGCCATGTGCAGCCGCGCGGCAGCGCGACCGAAGTGTCTTTCCTCGGCCACGGCCAGGAAGTAGCGCAGGTGACGGAGTTCCACCCGATCAAGACTTCCACAGTCTCAATGAACGTCAAATGGATACTTCAGAATATTGATTGGCTCACCTACGGTCGGTTCATGCCCGACATCGTGATCTGCGAGCCGCTCCGCACTCCTGTGGGTCGCTTCGGAGGCGCTCTTGCCTCCCTCTCCGCCGTCGACCTTGCCTCGTCCACCCTCACTGAGCTGGTCCGTCGGACCGATCTCAAGGAGGGCGACGTCGATGATGTGATCCTGGGGCACTGCTACCCCAGCGGCGAGAACCCCGCCATCGGGCGCATCGCCGCCCTTGACGCCGGCCTCGGCACCGGCGTCCCTGGCCTCCAGCTCGACCGCCGCTGCGGCTCGGGGCTGCAGGCCGTCCTGTACGCCGCCGGGCAGGTCGCCACCGGCGCCGCCAGGGTCGTCGTCGCCGGCGGAGTGGAGTCCATGTCCAACGTCGAGCACTACGCCCTCGGGCTGCGGACCGGGATCCGCAGTGGTGGTGTGGAGCTGATGGATCGCCTCGTCCGCGCTCGCGAGACCGCCGGCGGCAAGGACCACCCCGTCCCCGGTGGCATGCTCGAGACCGCCGAGAACCTGCGCCGCGAATACGCCATCTCCCGCGAGGAGCAGGACGAGTTCTCGCTCCGCTCCCAGCAGCGTGCCGGCGCCGCCCATGACGCCGGCACGTTCGCCGACGAGCTGGTGCCGGTCACCGTTCCCGGCCGTCGCGGCCAGCCCGATGTCGTGGTCGACCGTGACGAGCACCCGCGCCCCGACACCACCCTCGAGCAGCTGGCCGCCCTGCGCCCGGTCCGCCAGAAGATCGACACCGAGTCGACCGTCACGGCAGGCAACGCGAGCGGCCAGAACGACGGCGCCGCCATGTGCGTCGTCACGACGCGGGAGGAGGCCGAGCGCCGCGGGCTACGACCCCTGCTGTCGCTCAGGTCCTGGGCGGTCGCCGGCGTCGGACCCGAGGTGATGGGCATCGGGCCGGTGCCCTCGACCGCCGCGGCCCTCGAGCGCGCCGGACTCACCCTCGACGACATCGACGTCATCGAGCTCAACGAGGCCTTCGCCGCCCAGGTGCTCGCCTGCCTGCGCGAGTGGAAGGTCGACGCAGGAGACGAGCGGCTCAACCCCAACGGCTCGGGCATCTCCCTCGGCCACCCCGTCGGCGCCACCGGCGCTCGCATCCTGGCCACCCTGGCCCACGAGATGCAGCGTCGCGAGGCCCGCTACGGCCTCGAGACCATGTGCATCGGCGGCGGCCAGGGCCTGGCCGCCGTCTTCGAGAGGGTCGCATCGTGAGCATCGACAAGGTCGTCCCCTCCGCCGCGTCGGCGGTGGCCGACATCACGCCCGGATCCAGCCTGGCCGTCGGCGGCTTCGGCCTCGTCGGCATCCCGTGGTTCCTGATCGCGGCGCTGCTCGACCAGGGTGCCGACGACCTCACCGTCGTCTCCAACAACTGCGGCGTCGACGGCGCTGGTCTCGGCCTGCTGCTCGAGAAGCGCAGGATCAGCCGGGTCATCGCGTCCTACGTCGGCGAGAACAAGGAGTTCGCCCGGCAATACCTCGCCGGAGAGCTCACCGTCGAACTCACTCCGCAAGGCACCCTTGCCGAGCGGATGCGCGCCGGCGGCGCCGGCATCGGCGCCTTCTTCACCCCGACAGGGGTTGGCACGATGGTCGCAGAGGGCGGGCTGCCGTGGCGTTACCACCCCGACGGCACCGTAGCCCTTGCGTCGGAGCCTAAGGATGTCCGCACCTTCCATGGCACTGAGATGGTGCTCGAGGAGTCGATCATCACCGACGTTGCGCTGGTCCGGGCCGCAGTCGTGGACCGTGCCGGCAACTGCGTCTTCCACGCCTCCGCACGGAACTTCAACATCCCGGCAGCGATGGCAGGGCGGCTCACGATCGTCGAGGCCGAGACAATCGTCGAGATTGGCGAGCTCGGACCCGACGAGGTCCACCTCCCCGGCGTCTTCGTGCAACGGGTCGTCGAGCTGACCCGCGAGCAGGCCGCCCACAAGGACATCGAGAAGCGCACCACCCGCCCCCGCGAGGAGACGTCGGCATGAGCTGGAACCGCGACGAGATGGCCGCCCGAGCCGCGCTCGAGCTGCAGGACGGCGAGTACGTCAACCTCGGCATCGGGCTGCCCACGCTCATTCCGGGATATCTGCCGGCTGACTCGACAGTGACCCTGCATGCCGAGAACGGCATCCTGGGCGTCGGACCCTTCCCCTACGACGACGAGGTCGACCCCGACCTGATCAACGCCGGCAAGCAGACCGTCACGGTGCTCCCGGGCGCTAGCTACTTCGACTCCTCGCTGAGCTTCGCGATGATCCGCGGCGGCCACATCGACACGGCGGTGTTGGGTGGCATGCAAGTCTCGGTGGCCGGCGACCTGGCCAACTGGATGGTCCCGGGTGCCATGGTCAAGGGCATGGGCGGTGCCATGGACCTGGTCAGTGGAGCGCGCCGCGTCATCGTCCTCATGGAACACGTCTCGAAGGATGGCGCGCCCAAGTTGGTCGAGCACTGCGAGCTGCCGCTGACCGGACGCCGCGTCGTGTCCCGCGTCATCACCGACCTGGGCGTCCTGGACGTCGCCGCCAACTCGTTCGAGCTCGTGGAGCTCGCCCCAGGCGTGACCCTGGACGAGATTGCCCTCAAGACCGGCGCCCCGCTGCTGCTCCGCGGCGGAGACTGAGCCGCTACACAGATCATGCTGACTGGGAAAGGTCATCCGCAGCACCAACCAGTTGCGCTGCCCGAGTACGGGCAAGCGGTGGGGTCGCATCGTTCCGACACGTACCTCGGCTCGGCACTCACGCCCCGCCTGAGGAGCCCAGGTCGAGCCCGACCATTTCCACTGTCGTGAGCAGCTCGGCTTCGATCCGGGCCACCTCGGCGTCGTCAGCAACTCGAGCAGGCAGCGCCAAAGCGATGACCAGCGGCAGCGACTCCCCGGCCGGGAACACGGGCGCCGCCAGCGAAGTGACACCGGGAATCACGCCGCCGGAGGTCAGCGCGACGCCGCGCCGCCGCACCTTCTCGCGCAGCGCAGCAAGCTCGGCGCCTGTTGGTACGCCGCCAGAGTCGTTCGACTGCTGGCTTTCAAGGACAGGCCTGGTGAGTGACTCGGGCAGATACGTCAGGTAGACGAGACCGACGGACGATGTCATCAAGGGCAACGTCGCACCCACCCGCACCGTGATGGGCAAGGCGTACGAGCCGTAGTCCCAGCGCACAAGCACGGGGCCCTGGTCACCCCAGACCGCCAGGTTGACGGCGTGCGACGTGCGATCGCGCAGCCCCGGCAAGTGCTCGGACACGAGGCCGACCTCGTCCATTCGGCGCAGGGACTCCACGCCGATACGCCGAGCCGCCGGCCCCAGGTCGTAGAGGCCGGACCGCTGAGATCGCGCGATCAAACCCACTCGGGACAGGCTGACCAGGTATCGGTGCACCTTGCTCGGCCCCATACCGCTGGCGTTCGCGATCTGCGTGAGGCTCATGGGCCCGAGGCTGCGCTCGATGGCCTCGACGATCGTCATTGACAGCTCGACCGACTGGATGCCCTGCCGTGGGTCTGGCGCCTCATTCACAGCGGCGAAGTCTACGCACCCAGTGCCCCTTCCGGGCCGGGGTCGTCCGGCGCAAGCACGAAGTCGAAGTGGCAGCGCCACTGCACCTCCTGATCGTCCAGTCGCTCGTACTCCGTCACCAACGACTCCTTCACACCGAACACCGAGTCGGACGTGAGATAGGGGTCGCCGGCGACGAACGTGTGGGTCACGAGGCGCTGGTGGTTCGGGGCGGTGACCAGGAAGTGCACGTGCGCCGGTCGATAGGGGTGCCGGCCGAGCTGGCCGAGAAGCTGACCGACCGGGCCGTCGTCGGGGATCGGGTACGACGTCGGCTTGATGCCGCGGAACTCATATCGACCGTCCGGCCCCGTCAGGAATCGTCCCCGGTTGTTCCACCTCGGCTGCTCGTCCGGCTGCTGGACGTCGTAGAAGCCGTCGGCGTTGTCGGACCAGACGTCGACGCACGCACCGTCGACGGGCTCACCCGCGAGGTCGAGGACCCGGCCCGTGAAGAGGCAGCTCTCGCCCTTGCCGTCGAGACAGATGTCGTCACCCATCGCCCGCACCGGTGCCCCGTCGACGTGGAACGGGCCGAACACCGTGCTGTCGGTGGCACCTGGCGGTCGACGGTGGTTGACCGCATCAACCAGCATCGACAGGCCCAGCACGTCGGAGAGCAGGATGAACTCCTGGCGTTGGTCGCTGCACAGCTGCCCCGTGCGCGTCAGGAACGAGATGGCTACCTCCCACTCCGACTCCGTCAGCACCACCTCCTTCGCGAACGCGTGTAGGTGCGACACGAGGCTTCCGAAGACCTCGGCCAGTCGCTCGTCAACGTTCGGTCCATGGCGCCCCAGCACCTCGGCGACGGATTGGCCCTCGGTGAAGTAGGTCATCGTCATGCCCCCGCTTCTACGGGTCGGTTGCCGTCCCAGGCATTCTGGAGCAGCTCGCGGATCCCGTCCCGGTCGAGTGGTCTGGGTGACCAGTACGGCGCGGTGACGGCGAGGTCGGCGACGCCGTCGAGCTCGAGCTCGGTCACCCCGAGGTCTGCAAGCCGTAGTGGCGCACCGACCGAGGTCGTGAAGTCGTGCAGTGCGCCGCCGATCGGATCGCCGAAGACCTGCGCCGCCGGTGCCAGCTCTGTCCGCGCCGCGCCGGCGACGTACGCGATGGTGTGCGGCAGCATGATCGAGTGGGTCTCGGCGTGCGGCAGGTCCAGACGGCCACCGAGTGTGTGGCACAGCTTGTGATGCACCGACATGCCAACTCCTCCCAGCACCGTTCCGCACAGCCAGGCGCCGTACAACGCGGCGTCTCGAGCGTCCTGGTCGGAACCGTCCTCGAGGAGCCGTGGCAGCGCGTCGCGGAAGGACTTCAGGCCCTCGGTCGCGAGCACCGAGTAGATCGGACTGCCGTCGCGGGCGTAGAGGCCCTCGAGGGCATGGGCCATCGCGTTGAGTCCGCTGGTAACGCTCAGCGGGACCGGCAGCGTGTCGCTCAGGACGGGGTCGTAGATGACGGTCTCCGGCAGGATCTCGGGTCCGGAGCGCGTTGTCTTCACACCGTTCTCGGTCTCACCGAGGACTGCCGTCACTTCCGATCCCGCATAGGTCGTCGGCACGACGACCTGCGGCACGCCGGTCCGGGCGGCGATGGCCTTGCCAAGCCCCGTCGTCGATCCGCCGCCGAGCGACACCACTCCGTCGGCGCCTGTCCGGCGAAGGACCTCGAGCGCCTCGAGCGTCACCTCCACCGGGGTGTGCATCGTGGCGCCGGCGAACTGACCGGCCCGCAGGTTGCCCAACGATTGCGCGAGGCGAGCGCCGTCGTCGGCCTGCGGAGGGGTGGTCAGCACCAGCGCGCGTCGCACACCCAGGCGCTCGACCTCCTCGCCCACCCGACCCAGCGAGCCCCGCCCGAACAGGACGCGTGCCGGCCCGGCCGTGTGGGTGAACGCGGAAGGCCTTGATATCGACGACGTCGTCACAGCTTGAACAGCCTCACGGCGTTGTCGCGGCCGATCTTGAGGCGATCGGCCTCCGAGATGGAGGCGGCGTCGAACCAGTCGGCGGCGTGGTCGATGTTCTCGAAGGGCCAGTCCGTGGAGAACATGATGCGTTCGGAACCGAGCTCCAACAGGGCGTCGACCAGCGATTGGGTCCTGAAGTTGCCCGACGTGGTGATGTGGAAGTTCTCCGAGAAGTAGTCGACGAACCGCCGTTTGGCCGGATAGGTCTTGGGGAGGTCGACCCAGGCGTTCCGGTGATCGATCCGCCACAGCATCGCCGGGATTCCCTCACCCATGTGGCCGATGACGATCTGCAGAGACGGGTGCTCATCGAAGAGTCCGGAGGCCATGAGGCGAAGCGCGTGGACCGCAGTCTCCTGCGCGAACGCCCAGGTCGGTCCGAGCAGCCACGGGTGCCCCTCGTAGATGCGGGCGTCCTGCGGGAGCGGGTTGCGCGGGTGCAGGTAGAACGGCACGTCGAGCGCTGCGACCTCCGTCCAGAACGGTCGGTACTGCGGGAGGTCGTAGTACAGCGGGTCGTGACCGTCGCCGTGTGCCGCGTCCTGGGAGAACCCGTTGACCAACGCGCCCACGAAGCCGAGCTCATCGACGCAGCGCCGCAGCTCCTCGGCCGCAGCGTCGGGGTCCTGCAGCGGCAGGGCCGCGAAGGCGCGGAACCTGTCTGGCTGCTGCGCGCACTCCTTCGCCAGCGCGTCGTTGGCCCGCCGCGCTGTCTCGATGGCCTGGCGCCGGTCGGGGATCGCCTGGACCGCCGGAGCGTTGAGCGACAGGATCATGGTCTCGATCCCGTGCTCGTCCATCAGCTTGAGTCGACGGTCCTGGACGTCCAGTAGTCGACTCTGGAGCTCGTCCCAGTAGGTTCCTGGTACGAATCCGGCCGAGTCCTGCAGTGTCTCCGGAATCGCCCAGTGCTCCTCGAGCGCGATCTTGCCTTCCATGGGTTCTTCTCCTCGGTTCGTGGGGGTCGTTCAGACGGGGACTGCGAGCTGGCCTAGCAGCTCCTTGGTGAGTGCTGCGAGCTCGTCGGCGTCCCGAGCGAGGCCGTAGATGTAGCTGTCCGGACGCACGATGACGGCCGCGCAGCCTGTGCCGGTGAACCAGCGCGCGTACACCCCGCCCGTGTCGGACAGGTCGGCGGGCTCGAACATGCTGGTGAGGCCGAAGGTGACCTCCCGACCGCCGAGTGCCGCGAAGGCGTCACGAGTGGCTTGGGACAGCGAGTCGAGGACCGGTGCGCCGTTGGCCACCATGAGCCATCCTGTGCCGACCACGTCGTCGAGCAGGGCCGTGCGTTCCGGTGAGGAGACGAGCCCTTGGGGGAACAGGTCCCCTCCACTGGAGACGAGACCGCCGGACAACGCCGGGTAGACGAGCTTGACGGGTCTTTCGTTGGCTTGTCGGGCCGCGATCATGCGGGCGTCCCGGCGCTTGGCTTCCTCGACGTCACGCATCGTCTGCACGCGCCCCAGCTCGATCGCCTTCTCGGTGATGAACCGGACGTGTGGCTCTCGCTCCTCCTGATAGCTGTTGAGGAGCTCGTCCGAGTGGCCGGCCAGCACCATGCCCAGCTTCCAGGCCAGGTTCCGGGCGTCGCGGATGCCCGACACCATGCCTTGGGCCAGGAACGGCGGCATCTGGTGCGCGGCGTCGCCGGCCAGAAGGACCCGGCCCGTGCGCCAGCGTTCGGCGATCGCCGAGCGGAAGGTGTAATTGGCGGTGCGGACCAGATCTGCGTCCTCGGGGTGCAGGTACTCGCTGACGCGCTCCCATACCCGCTCGGCGTGGGTCGCTTCCTCGCGGCTGGTCTCCGCCTCGAGCCGGAAGGAGAACCGGTGGTAACGCGGTCCGATGTTGACGATCGCGATCGGCTCCGCCGGGTTGCACACCTGGCGGAACGTCGGCAGACCCGGCACCTCCCGCCGCAGGTGGAAGTCGCAGACCAACCAGTTCTCGAAGAATCCGTAGTCGTCGAGTCCCACTCCGAGTGCCTCGCGGACGAAGCCACTCCCCCCGTCGCAGCCGACGAGGTACCGGCCACGAACGTGTCGATCGGCACCGTCGGGGGCCGTCGCGGTGACTGCGACCCCGGTGGCGTCCTGCGTGAGTCCGACGACGCGGGTGCCGCGGTGGACACGGACGTTCGGCAGGGACTCGACCAGGTCGTGCAGCACCGTCTCGACGTGCGGCTGGTACATCATGTACTGCGACGGCCATCCGCAACGGCCCGGGTTCTCGAACTCGATGTCCATGAGCACGTCGTCGTTGCCGTTGACCCACGTGTAGCCCGGTTGCACGTTCGTGCCGGGGATCATCTTCTCGGCGACACCGAGCTTCTGGAACGTTCGCATCGTCTCGTCGTCGAACGCTGCCGCACGGGGCAGGTTGTACAGCCCCTCGTAGCGCTCGAGCACGACGACGTCGAGACCCTGCTGCCCCAACAGCGCGGCCAGGCTCATGCCGGTGGGGCCGAAACCGACGACGATGACGTCGGCGATCATTTCGTCGTCACGGCTGTGGCGGTCGGAATTCATCGGGTGCTCCTGATTCGTGTGTCCGCGGTCAGACGGGGCTGGAGGTGATGGGCTCGGCCTGGGCCGCGACCGGTCGGCGAGCCCGGATCACGGGCACGCACGCCGCGAGCACGGCGCCGACCACGGCCGGGATGGCGAAGAGATAGAAGTTCCACTTCACGTCGAGCGAGGACGTGAGGATGGCACTACCCATCGTGGGGCCGACGATGGCGCCGACACGTCCGACCGACAGTGCCCACCCGATTGCCGGGCCGCGCAGCTCGTCGGGGTACCTGGTCACGATGAAGGCGTTGGTGAGGACCTGCGAGCCGATGAAGCCGAGGCCGCTGACGAACATCGCGACGAACAGCAACGCCAGCGGCGGGCGCGAGCTCATCACGAACAGGGCCACGGCTCCGGCCGAGAACGAGAACACCACGACCCGCTTGATGCCGAGGCGACCGGCCAGCGCTCCCCCGGCCACCATGCCGACGCCGGCGCCGAACCACATCGCGCTCGTCTGGCGCAGCGAGGAACCCAATGAGTAGCCGGCCTCCTGCATGATCGTCGGCAGCCAGGTGCTGATCCCGAACACGAGGAGCAGCCCGCAGAACGAGATGGTCCAGAACAGCACCGTCGCCAGCCAGACGCCGCGTCCGAACAGCAGCCCCAGTCCGCCGAAGTCGTTGCGAGCGCTCATCGCACCCGTAGCAGGGGTGTGGGGGCTTTCGGGCAGCAGGCGGACGGCGAGGGGAAGGAGCACGACGGCAGGGAGAGCACCGATCGCGTAGATCCACCGCCACGACTGCTCGGGCAGCAGCGCGCTGGCCAGCACCGCGGAGAGCAGCGCACCGCCGGCGTACCCGGCCATCATGGCGCCCACGTTGCGACTGCGCCGATGCGACTCGGAGACGTCAGCCACGTAGGCAGTCAGGGTGGGGAGCACGATGCCGATGCCGAGGCCGACGAGCGTCCGCGCGACACCGAACAGGTCGAAGGTAGTCGCGAGGGCGCATCCGAGGGTGCCGACAGAAAAGATCCCGGCTCCGACGAACAGCAGGCGCCTGCTGCCGTACCTGCGGATGAGGATCGCGCACAGGGCGGCTCCGACGAGCATGCCCATCGCGAGCAAGGAGCCGACGTGCCCGGCGGAATCCTTTGTCACACCGAGATCCGATCCGAGCAGGGAGGGGATCGTGACGCCGTACGAGGCGAGGTCGTAGCCCTCCAGGGCTGCGAACCCTCCGGCGACGAGCAGGACCGTGCGTTCGCGGCTGCTGCCCGCTGCGGCGGCAGTAGGGGTGGTGGTCGACATGACTGGCTCTCCTGACAGAGAAGGAAGTGGCGGGGGGTGCCCGAGATGCGACGTCCATCACACGGTAGAATTCACTTATGTAGAAGTCAATGCATAATTGTGAAAACTCGAAACTGTCCAACCGAATCTCCACGCTCACGACGCTCACGACGCCCTGCCTGTAGCACGTCGCGCCCACGGTTGACGCTTGAGCTTCGCCCTGCGGGGCCGACGACGTGCACGGCGCACCTTGTGCGCCGCTCGGATGTGGCAGCAGTACGCGATCACCTCGTTGTCCGACCGCCCGCGCGGCGGCACGGAAGGACGAGGTCGTGCGAGGTGGAGCCCTCCTCGTCGGCGCGGGCACGCTCGGAAGGGTCGATCAGGTTCCCGGCAAGCGGCAGCCCCGACCACCACGACTACGGCCGCGGCAAGCTCGTGCTGGCGCCTGCGGCCGCAGCGGCAATCCCGCGCGATCGAGACTCACCCGGCGGCTACGAGATTCACGAGGCCGGCAGGGCACCGATCTGTCGCATCAGCCCGAGGAGGTCTGGCTGGCCCCGCTCGCCGACGATCCGACCGTCGGCCAGGTAGTAGAAGTTCATGGCCTGCACCGAGATCTTGCTGCCGCTCGCCGGGACCCCGAAGAACTCACCGTCATGGGTTCCCCGCATGGTGAACCGCGCGGCCACCGTGTCGCCCTCAGCGACCGCCTCTTCCAGCGTCCACTCCACGTCCGAGAAGCCGCCGCGCATCATCGCGAGGACTTCCATGTACCCGTCGGGACCCCGCAGTGGTTCCGGGTGGCTGGGTGCGTGGAACACCGCGTCCGGAGAAATGACCTCGTGGGCGAGATCCTCGTTGGCCGTGTTGATGAACTCGACGAAGCGGTTCATCACTGACTGGGTGGACTGCGACGGCATCGGGTTGCGCCTCTCCAGGGACGTGTAAGGCGGACAGCCCAATATACATCGAATCGATGTAGACATCGAATCGATGTACACGTGCGAGGATGGGCCCATGCTGGAACTCGCCATACTCGGCTTCCTGGCCGAGGCCCTCTTGCCCGGGCACGAGCTGCGCCGTCGCGTCTCACACCTGACCGGCTATACGCGGCCTGTCAGTGACGGCAGCCTGTATCCGGCGATCAATCGCCTCACCAAGGCGGGCTTGATCGAGCGACGCGCCGACCCGGGCGCGGGGGCGGCCCGGTACGTACTCAGCCTGACCGCGGCCGGCCGCGCCGAGATGCTTGAGCGCCTGCGCAACCCCGCCGACCACGAGATAACCGACTTCACCCGGTTCTACGTCGTCGTGGCATTCCTCTCCCACCTGCCCGACGTGGCCGAACAGCACGCGGTGCTGCGCAGACGGCTGGAGTTCCTGGAACAACCGGCGAGCTTCTTCTACGACAACGACCGGCCCCTGCCTGCCGAGGAGATCGCCGACCCCTACCGGCGGGGCATGCTGCTCACCGCCCGTGCCACCAGCCGCGCCGAACGGACCTGGCTGCGCGAGACCCTCGGGGAGGAACCGCCCGTGTTCGACACCGCATCGCACTAGCAACGATTTCATCCACCCGCCGCCCCCACGAACTGACTGCCCACGGAGGACCCCCGATGCTTGGTTCTTGGTACAACGACCAAGGCTCCGCGGCCGATGTCCTGCATGTCGGCGAACTTCCTGATCCCGTCCCCGGCCCCGGCGAGGTCCGCGTCCGCGTCACCGTCTCGGGAGTCAATCCCGGCGACACCAAGAAACGGCGCGGTTGGCTCGGCTCGTCCATGCCCTACCCGCGGGTGATCCCGCACAGCGACGCCGCCGGACTCATCGACGCGGTGGGCGACGGAGTCGACGCCCACCGCGTCGGAGCACGGGTCTGGGTATACGGCGCCCAGTCCTATCGTCCCTTCGGCACCGCCGCCCAGTACACGGTCGTACCCGACCATCAGGCCGCAGCCCTGCCCGCCCACCTCAGTGAGGAACTGGGCGCATGCCTCGGCATCCCCGGCATTACCGCCCACCGCACCGTCTTCGCCGACGGCCCGGTCGAGGGCCAACTGGTCCTGGTCCACGGAGTTCTCGGCGGTGTCGGCTCCATGGCCGCTCAGCTCGCTCACTGGGCCGGCGCCACGGTGATCGCCACCGTCCGCCGAACCGCGGACCTCGACCGCGTCGACCCGGCCATCGTCTCCCAGGCCTTCGCCCTGGACACCAGCGACCCGGCCGCAGCAATCCGCGCGTTCGCGCCGCGGGGCGTCGACCGGATCATCGAGGTCGCGCTGTCCGACAATGCCGACCTCGACAACGCCGTCGCCGCCCACGGGGCCGTCATCGCCGCCTACGCCACCCGCACGGACCGCACCGAGATCCCCTTCTGGCCCCTGCTGTTCAACAACGTCACCCTGCGGCTGCTCGGCAGCGACGACTTCCCACCCGAAGCGAAGCGCCAGGCCGCCCGCGACCTCATCTCCGCCGCCGCCGCCGGCGCCCTCACTGTCGCTGTCGGCGACCGCTACCCGCTCGAGGACATCGCCAAGGCCCACGACCACGTCGACACTGGCGGTGGCCACGGCCGCATCCTGGTCACCATCCCCCACTAGCACAGACTCCGAACACTGGGTCCCGTGGGCGGAGAAGGCGTTGACCATCGCGCGAATGACTCTCGCAGTCAACGGCGTTCCGCTGCGGTCGCTCGTCGTTGACGGGACTGTCCGAACAACGGTGTAAGTGGCTCGACACGCTGACCAGCTGGTTGGCGAGATGGAGTCACGATGACCGAAACACTGAGTTCTGTGAGCCCACCCGAGGATGTGGCGGTGTCACCGCCGGACGTTGCGCAGGAAGGTGACCCTGGCTTCGAGGGGTCTGCTCAGCCATCTGCTGAGGAGCTCGAGATCGCCCGCGAGCTGGTCCGCACGGCGCGGTCTCGTGGGGTCGCGTTGACCGGCCCGGATGGCATGTTGAAGGCCCTGACCAAGACCGTGATCGAGACGGCGCTGGACGAGGAGATGTCTGAGCACCTGGGCTATGGCAAGCACGAGGCCGCCGGCCGCAACAGCGGGAACTCCCGCAACGGGGTTCGGACCAAGACGGTGCTGACCGACAACGTCGGACCGATCAAGATCACCGTCCCGCGTGATCGCGATGGCACCTTCAGCCCGGTGATCGTGGCCAAGCGCCAACGACGCCTCGGTGATGTCGACACGATCGTGTTGTCGCTGGCAGCCAAGGGCCTCACGACCGGTGAGATCAGCGCTCACTTCGCCGAGATCTACGGGGCCTCGCTGTCGAAGGACACAATCTCGAGGATCACCGACAAGGTCGTGGCCGAGATGGCCGAGTGGACCTCGCGGCCCCTGGAGAAGGTCTATGCCGCGGTGTTCATCGACGCGATCTACGTCAAGATCCGCGACGGCCAGGTCGGGAACCGTCCGATCTACGCCGCGATCGGTGTCGACCTCGCCGGCCACAAGGACATCCTCGGCATCTGGGCCGGCACCGGTGGCGGGGAGTCAGCGAAGTTCTGGCTTCAGGTCCTGACCGAGCTGAAGAACCGCGGCGTGGAGGACATCTTCTTCGTCATCTGCGACGGCCTCAAGGGCCTGCCCGACTCCGTCGGAGCGGTGTACGGCCAAGCCGTTGTGCAGACGTGCGTGATCCACCTGATCCGCAACACCTTCCGCTACGCCTCGAAGAAGTACTGGGGACAGATCGCCACCGATCTGAAGCCGATCTACGGTGCCCCGACCCGGGAGGCGGCCTGGCGGGCGTTCGAGGAGTTCGACGAGAAGTGGGGCAAGCCCTACCCCGCGATCAGTGGCCTGTGGCGATCGGCGTGGGAGCAGTTCACCCCGTTCCTCGACTACGACGCCGAGATCCGCAAGGTGCTGTGCTCGACCAACGCGATCGAGTCGTTGAACGCCCGCTACCGTCGCGCGGTCACGGTGCGGGGCCACTTCCCGACCGAGCAGGCAGCGATGAAGTGCCTCTACATGGTCACCAGGTCGCTGGACCCCAAGGGCACCGGTCAGACACGATGGACGATGAGGTGGAAGCCAGCACTCAACGCCTTCGCCATCACCTTCGCCGATCGGATGCCGGCCCCGGAGAACCTCTAACAATGGAACCGCTGCTTACACCGTTAGTCGGACAGACCCTCGTTGACTGCAGAGAATGCCTCTGACCTGCGGATACCTTTGCATTGGGCCTTCGGGTGTTCACCGAGACTCTTGGCGTCGAATTCGGCGCTGGCGAGGGCAGATTGAGGGCAGATGAAGTGGCGGACGTCCTGCTTGGGTCGAGGCCGAGGGGATAGCCGTCGGCGGGAGGAAGGTGCGCCGGACCACTCAGGTTCCGCACCTACCCCGTGACCGTCGACAAAGAAACAGAAGGGTCTGGAGCCGAAGCTCCGCCTCGCGCAGGTTCCGAGTAGACGTCGAAGCTGAGCGTCGGAGCCTCCGCCTCGACCCTGCTGGCCTCTGGGGTCGCCTCGGAGAGTGCCGCCATGATCCCGTTGTGCCGCTCCTCCAGCACGCTCGCGATCTCGGGGTGCGAGAGTATGTACAGACGGTTGTTCCGAATCCCGTCTACGACGTAAGCGCCTGCCTCGAGTGGGTCCATCCCGGTTGCTGGCTCGGGTTCGGCCTCGGCGATGGGTTCACCCACGAACCCGGGGGCGTGGAGCGCGTGCTCCCGAATGTTGGTCCGCACGAAATGCGGGCAGAAGACTGAGACTCCGATCGAGTCAGCCGCAACCTCGGCCCGTAGGGCCTCCATCATCCCGACCACGGCCATCTTGGTGGTGGTGTAGATGCCGCCGACGGAAGCCGCGAAAAGCCCGCCAGCCGAGGAGGTGGCCATGATGTGCTTCTCGCCGTCGCGACGCCGCATGCGCGGAACGAAGGTGTGCAATCCGTTGACGATGCCCATCACGTTGCTCGCCAACGCCCACTCCCATTGCGAGGGAGTCGACTCGACGATCGAGCCCAGAAACCCCCGGCCCGCGTTGTTGCAGAGGATGTCGACCTTGCCGAACTCGGCTTCAGCATCGTCCGCTGCCGCCTCGAAGGCGTCGCGGTCGGTAATGTCGAAGCAGGCAGTCCGCGCCCGTGCGCCCAACAGCGCGATCTCGGCAGCGGCCGCGTCAAGTCGCTCGGGCTTCGTTCCAGTGATGGTGACCGCGACACCGTTCTGCGCCAACGCCTTGGCGATGCCCAACCCGATGCCACTGGCGCCACCCGTGACGAACGCAGTGCGGCCAACAAGTGTCTCCATGTCTCACTCCTGCTTTTGGGTGCCGGCCGCGCACGCTTCGAAGATCCTGTGACGCCTTGACAGTGCTGGCCAGGCAGTGGTCAGCGACTCGACGCCGGGGTGCGAAGGTATTGCAGACCGCTCGGTCAGTAAACCCTTCGGACGGCAGCAGGCTCAGTAGCGACTGAGATCAGGACAAGTCCAGCGACCTGGTCGACACCTCGCACAGACTGTCCCCCACGCCTTGCGCTACCCGTGTCGAGCGGGCTCAGACTCGTCGAAGAACAGCAGTGTCCGGGTGCTGGTGACCCCTTCGATGGCCTGGACCTCGTCGAGCACGACCCGGCGGAGGTCGGCGTTGTCACGTGCCCTCACCAGGAGCACGACGTCGAACTCTCCTCCCACCAGCGCAACGTGCACCACCCCCGGCACCTGGAGCAGCCGCTGCTGAACGGTGCGCCACTCCGTCTGGTGGAGGTTCAACGTCACGTAGGCCGAAGTCCTGAGCCCCACGGCTTCGGGGCTCACCTCGGCCCGGAACCCCAGAATGACGCCGGAGGATCGGAGCCGCTCCACCCGCGCGTACGCGTTGGCTCGAGATATGTGCACACGCTCGGCCAGAGCACGGATGGAGATGCGGCCGTCGACGGCCAGGACGTCGAGGATCTGTCGATCTACACCGTCCACGTCCTCTGCCATTTGCCTCTCCCAGCACCGCGGTCGACACTCATCCGAAGACACATTGCGCGATACGGCCCGCCTTCTGCAAACATAGTCTCGAACTTCCGCCAACTGTGGAGTTCAAATGGTGCATTTGCGAGCATGCCCGCATGAAAAGTGTCATCGACGATCTTCTGCCGACGGACGAGCCGCTGGCCTGCATCTCGGCTGATGGCACCGCTGTTCTCGATTCGCAGATCGACCGTCCGAACGACAGCGCCCTGCTTGCCGGCTACGCCGCACTGGTTCGCGCGAGGCGCTTGAACGATCAGGCCTACGCGCTCGTACGACAGGGTCGCCTGGCCGTCTATCCGTCCTCCCACGGACAGGAGGCCTGCCAGGTCGCCGCAGCCCTCGCACTCGACGACGAAGACTGGCTCTTCCCGACCTACCGCGACACGGCGGCTGTCGTGGCTCGCGGCGTCGACCCAGTTGAGGTCTTCGTCTTGTTGAAAGGTGACTGGCACTCGGGGTACGACCCGAGACGACACCGGGTCGCGCCCGCGACGACGCCGTTGGCGACCCAGCTGCTGCACGCGGTGGGTTTGGCACACGCCGCACAGCTGCGCGGCGAGAAGACAGTTGCGATGGCGTTGTGCGGTGACGGGGCAACGAGCGAGGGCGACTTCCACGAGGCGCTCAACTTCGCGGCCGTCTTCAAAACGCCCGTCGTCTTCTTCGTCCAGAACAACGAGTACGCCATCTCGGTGCCGCTCGCACGCCAATCGGTGGCGCCCTCACTCGCCCACAAGGGCATCGGCTACGGGATCCCCGGTCAGCGCGTTGACGGCAACGATCTGGCCGCGGTCCTGAGCGTTCTCAGCAGTGCTGTCGCGAAGGCGCGTGCGGGCGGTGGCCCGCAGTTGGTCGAGGCGCACACGTACCGGATGCAGGCCCACACCAACGCCGACGACGCCACCCGCTACAGGCAGGACGCAGACGTGGAGGCGTGGTTGACCCGCGACCCCCTCACCAGGATCGAGACCTTTCTGCGTGCCGAGGGGCTTCTGGACGACGAGCTCGCGGCCTCCATCACCGCCGAAGCCGAGGAGATGGCCGGCCACATCCGAGGTGGCCTGAACACCGACGTGCCACCCGACTACCGGCACTTGTTCGACCACGTCTACGCCCAGCCCACCGCCCAGCTCCAGGAACAGTCGGCCGTCGTCGCGGACGAGCTGGAACGCGACACCACCGACCCCGAGGCAGACCTGTGACCACCGCCGAGAACACCAAGCTCACCATGGCGCAGGCCCTCAACCAGGCCCTGCGCGACGCCATGACCGACGACGACTCCGTCCTGGTCTTCGGTGAGGACGTCGGCCCCCTGGGCGGGGTGTTCCGCGTCACCGACGGTCTGAACGCCGAGTTCGGCGACAAGCGCTGCTTTGACACACCACTGGCGGAGTCAGGGATCGTGGGCCTGGCGGTCGGGTTGGCGATGCATGGGATGAGGCCCGTCGTCGAGATGCAGTTCGATGCGTTCGCCTACCCCGCGTTCGAGCAGGTCGTCAGTCACGTGGCCAAGCTGCGCAACCGAACACGAGGCGCCCTCTCAGCGCCCATGGTCATCCGCGTGCCGTTCGCCGGGGGCATCGGTGGGGTGGAGCACCACTGCGACTCCTCCGAGGCCTACTACGCACACACCCCCGGCCTGCATGTCGTCACCCCCGCCACCGTGGCGGACGCATACGGACTCCTCCGGGCCGCCATCGCCTCTCCGGACCCCGTGGTCTTCCTCGAGCCCAAGAAGCTGTACTGGTCGAAGGAAGAAGTCGACCTCACCCGTCCCGTGCCGCCCATCGGCAGAGCACAGGTGCTTCGGGAGGGCAGCGACGCCACCCTCATCGCATATGGACCTGCGGTTCCGCCCGCTCTCGAGGCGGCCGAGATCGCTGCACAGGACGGACGCAGCCTCCAGGTCATTGACGTGCGATCGATCGTCCCCTTCGACGACGAGACCGTCTGCAAGGCCGTCCGATCGACCGGTCGGGCCGTGGTTGTCGCCGAGGCGACCGGGTTCGCCAGCGTCGCCTCCGAGATCGTGGCGCGCGTCACCGAGCGATGCTTCCACCACCTCGCAGCACCAGTTCGCAGAGTGGTCGGGTTCGACATCCCCTACCCGCCGCCCAAGCTCGAGCACTTCCAGCTGCCCAGCGTCGACCGCATCCTGGACGCCGTCGAGGATCTCCAGTGGGAGGACTCGTGACGTCGACATCGGCACTCACGGACACTCGGACCTTCAACCTCCCAGATCTCGGCGAGGGACTGACCGAGGCCGACGTCGTGCGCTGGATGGTCCACGTCGGCGACGTCATCGCCGTGGATCAGCCGATGCTCGAAGTTGAGACTGCCAAGTCCATCGTCGAGGTCCCTTCGCCCTTCGCAGGACGCGTGCTCGCCTTGCACGCCCGGGAGGGCGAGACCGTCCAGGTCGGACATGCGCTGGTCAGCGTCACCCCCACAGCCTCGGACCCTGAACCGAGCGACCGGACCGAGCAGGCCGACGCTGCCGCACAGACCTACCGCAACGAGGAACGAGCTGGCTCCGGAAACGTGCTCATCGGATACGGGACGTCCGACCCTGCGTCCGGCGGCCGTCGGCGCCGACGCAATGCCGTCCTCGGAGCACCCGGGCGCACCACGGCCCTCGCGCAGGACACCCCCAAGACCGAGGCCACAGACCACACCGCCGCCAGCATCGTGCCCACGCGACACGCCGTCCCCCGGGTCATCTCGCCGCTGGTCCGCAACCTCGCACGCGAGCACGGAATCGACCTCCACACCCTGACCGGCACAGGGCGTGGTGGGCTCATCACCAGGTCGGACGTCGAGAGGGCGCACCCCGACCGACATGCGGCTGAAGCCACTGCCTCCACGACCTCGAAGCCTGTCGAGGTCTCCGGCGAGACTCGAATCCCGCTGACCGCGTTCCGCAAGGCCGTCTCGGCCGCGCTGACCCGCTCTCGCACTGAGATCCCGGAGGCAACTGTCTGGGTGGACGTCGACGCAACCCCCCTCTGGGAGCTGCGCGAGAACCAACGCTCAGCGAACGACGGCGGTCCCGGCATCCTCGCCTACTTGGCTCGCTTCACCGTGGCAGCCCTGCGCCAGTACCCGGTGCTCAACGCCCGCATCGACACCACGACGAACGAGATCGTCCAGCTGCGGTCGATCAACCTCGGATTCGCCGTCCAGAGCGAGCGCGGTCTGGTCGTCCCATCGGTCGCGGCTGCGGAGCGCCTCACCACCACCGAGCTGGACAGCGAGATCCGGGCTCTCACGGCCCGCGCCCGTGACGGCCGATGCTCTCCCGAAGAGCTGGCCGCCGGGACCTTCACCCTCAACAACTACGGCAGCTTCCGAGTCGACGGGAGCGCGGCCATCATCAACCATCCGCAGGTTGCCATCCTCGGTTTCGGCCGCATCATCGAGAGACCCTGGGTGGTGAACGGCGACATCGTGGCGCGCCGCATCACTCAGATGTCATTCGCGTTCGATCATCGCGTCTGCGACGGCGGCACCGCATCCGGCTTCATGCGTGCAGTCGCCGACGCAATTGAGAACCCGGCGTTCGCAATCTCGAGGCTGTGATGTCGACCCCCATTCCCAGCCGGCGAGGCGATCGCGCGCCTGGTCGCAAGTTGCCCCGATCCGCTCCTACTCGACATTGCGATGGTTCGCTCGGAGACGCAACCGCGCAGTTCACCGGGCTCGACGGTGCGCCGACACGTACGGGCGTCTGGACCTCTGGTCAACAACGCTGGAATCGGGATCCCTGTCCGGCATGCGGACCTGCAGGCGGTCACCGCTGACTTCTTCACTCGCATGCTGGAGGTGAACCTCCTCGGCCCGTGGCACCTGACCCAGGCCAGCGAGGCCATGCTGAAGACAAGCGGGGCCTGGTGATCAACGTGAGCTCAGTGGCTGGCTCGACGGTCTCCGGCTCGAGCATCCCTTACGCCGTGAGAAAGGCCGGTCTCGAGCACATGACCCGGTGCCTCGCGGTGGCGATGGGTCCAGAGGTGAGGGTCAACGCGATCGCACCGGGCTACATCGAGACCGAGCGGACTCGCGAGTGGGCCGTTCGGGACCAGGTGGTCCAGCACGCCGCGCGCCTCGGCATGCCGTCGGATCTCGCTACCGCGTTTCTGACGCTCATCGACGCCACTACACCGTCGGGGCTGTCCTGCCGGTCGACGGCGGGCTCGGGCTCGTATGAGCAAGGTGACCGACTGTGTCGCCGACGAGCAACACCGAGCCCAGGTGGAAGAACTCGACGGCGGGCGCTGGGCCGCGAAGGTGCTGGTCTGGGACGGCTCCGGGCTTCCACCTGACGGCATCGAGCAGACTGAGGTGCTGTTGACGCCATACCGTCTCGAGCCGATGAACCCGGCGGAGCTGGCAGCGATGCCCGCCCTGGACGTCGTCCAGCTCATGTCGGCCGGCTTCGAGACGTGGGAGCACGTCGTCCCGGCGGACGTGGCGCTGTGTGCCGGCCGGGGGCTTCACGGTTCCTCGACCGCCGAGGTGGCTGTCGCCGGCATACTCACGCTGCTCCACCAACACCCCACTCTGCTGCGTCAGCAATGGGACGGGATCTGGCAGGCTCAGCACCGCTCGAGTCTCGAGGGCAGCGCAGCATTCGTCATCGGGCCGGGCGACATCGGTCGCAAGATCGCCACCGTGCTCGAGGTGTTCGGCGCGACCGTGACCCTGGTCGGACGCCGAGCTGCAGCTGCTGTCGTCGCATTCGAGAAGCTGAGCGAGCTGCTCGCCTACCAGGACGTCATAGTGCTCGCCGCTCCGCTCACCGAGGCAACGCGTGGACTCGTCGACGCTGAGTTCTTGGCGAAGCTGGGCGATGGCGCCATCGTCGTGAACATCTCTCGTGGCCCGGTGATCGACACCGACGCGCTCGCCGACGCGTTGGGGGGAGCTCGGATACGAGCAGTGCTGGACGTGACGGACCCGGAGCTGCTCCCAGCGGGCCACCGCCTGTGGTCCCTACCGGGCCAAATCCTCACGCCTCACGTGAGGGGTGCCTCCGATGGCTGGGACAGGAGGGCCGACGAGCTGCTGATCAGGCAGCTCGAGCGCCGGGCGACCGGCCAGCCCCTGCTGTACCGCGTGCACTGACGGAGTCGAAGCAGAGCGGGCAAGGCTGAACCCGGACTGTCGCGCCGAGCGTCGTACAGCTGCACCACACCCACGTCATCCGTGCATTCATGGCGGACAGCAGGCCAGGGCAGGATTCTCGAGGGTGACCCTTTGGACTGTGAGTCTGCAAGGACGCGATACCAGCCGACGATGCCACTCCGCTGACCGAGGCAACGCGCGGCTACGTCCAGCGACATCGTCGACCGCCCCGTCGGCCATCCAGACACCGCGCCGCTCCCGTAGACCGCGCGGGGCTGTGGCCGACCCTGACCGTCGCCCCCGCTGGCCGTGAGCGCATGACATCGCCGTCAGAGCGGAAACATCATCTCGCCGGAGAGATAGGACACCTGGAACGCCACCTCGGTCAGCCGCCAGCCGTCGGCGGTACGGCGGAGCCGGCAGTTGTTACAGCCGGCCCCATCCGCATGCCGGGTCGGATCAGCTGCATCGAAGATGTGGGCGGCGATCAGATATGCCCTTGCGGTCGCCGCATCGCCCTCCACGCTGATCGCGTAGTTGGTGGTGAGGTGGTGGGTGCCGGCGTAGCGGCTGAGGCTCGCAGCCGCGAAGTCAGCCATACCGGTCCGACCTTCGTGGCCGGCCCCGCCCGGAAAGCTCAGAACTCCGTCGTCCACATAGTGGTTCGCGTAACCCTCCCAGTCCTTCTCGTCGAGTGCGCGTGCGAAGTCGACGAGAAGGTCACTGATCGCTGCTCGATCGACGAGCCACTGGATCTGTTGTGTCGGGTCGGTCGGTGGTTGGGAGACGGGCATCGGCGTTCGCTTCCTTGAGGATTGGATGGGCACCTTCATGGCTGGCGCGGCCCGGTGGCGGGCAAGCCTGGTGAGACGCGAGGCCAGCTGGCAATGTGTTGGTGGCAATGCCCTGTCGCCCTGCGGTGCCCGACTCACCGAGCGCGGTTCAGGAGATCTCAGCGAACGTGTCCTCGACCCAGTCGGCGATGTAGGCGTTGATGTGCGGCATGTGGTCGAGGCCGACGTGCTCGGCCGCGCCCTCCTCGACGGTGAAGATCCGCAGCTCTCGCTTCGGACTGTTGACGGCTTGGTCATAGGACTGGTGCGCGTAGTCGACTGAAATCTGCCGGTCGTTCTCGCCGTGCGTGATCAGGAACGGGACGGTGATCTTCTCGACGACGCCGTTGAGGTTGACGCCCTCGGCGTACTGGATGAAGGTGTCGACGTCGTCGAAACCCCATGTCCACAGGACGTGCTCCCAGTAGTGCGGTACCGGGTTCTCGCCCTCACGCTGCAGCCGCTTCTTCTGGACCTCTCCCCAGTTGTGGTTGGCGCCCCAGATGGCGAGCAGCTTGAACCGCTTCTCGAACGCGGCCGCGCGCGGGCAGTAGTAGCCGCCGAGCGACCAGCCCACCAGGCCGATCCGATCGCTGTCGACGTCCGAGCGGGACTCGAGCCAGTCGACCTGAGCCGCGGCCCAGTCCTCGGACTCGATACGGGAGGTGAGGTCTTGGAAGCGCAGCGCCTCGCCCGAGCCCGGGTTGTCGACCATGAGCACCGAGATGCCGCGCTCGCGCATCTCCTGCGGCCAGCCCGACGTGTACATCTGCTCCTTGGTGGAGTCCAGGCCGTTCCACATCACGATGCACGGCACCGGCTCGCCGTTCTTGGACGCATTCGAGAAGTACGCCGGCAGCGTGGTGCCCTCGAACGGGACCTCCACCCGCGTCGTCGCCGGGTCGGCGATCTCGAAGACCTTGGCGAAGGCGTCCAGCGCCTGCTGGTAGAACTCGCGACGCCCCGGGTCCGAGTTCCCCATCATCCGCTCCGCATGCGAGACGTACAGCCCGGACCGATACCACTGCTGCCCCGCGGTCCGCAGGTGACCCGCGGCCTCAGAGGCACGTGCCTGCTCTGCGACCTCGTCTGCGACGGCCTTCCAGCCCTGCATGAACAGCTTGCTGCCGGAGTCGACGTCCTGCGCCGCGCGAGCCGGCCGGCACGCGCGGTCGACCTCGTCGATGGCGCCACCACAGTTCAGCGTCCCGCAGACGCTGAGGTTCCAGATGTACCTGGGCCCGCTGAAGTACTCAAACATTCAGTGCACCTCCGGGTGCGGCATCGTCGTGGTTCGGGACTCTCCTGCACTACTTGCTCGTCCGCAGATCGCCCCCTCCGCGGAGGCAATCGGCCCTGGACCGGGGCTCACATTGGCGATGGGGTCCAGAGACCGACGTCGTCCCGCGTCTTGAGCATGATGGGGAGCATGACCTCCGTCATGGCGCCGCCGGTCCCCCACTGGTCCTGGGTGTCTGGTGAGGCGGGATCGTAGACCGACGGCTCCCACGTGTCCTCGTCGACGATCTCCAGCTCGGTGGTGTACTCGATGATGTTGTCGAACGGGTCGAGGAAGTAGGAGAAGGTGTTGTCCCCGGCGCCGTGCCGCCCCGGCCCCCACAGCGGTCGGTGGCCATGGCGGATCATCCGACCGGTGCCGCGCATGTACTCGTCGATGCCGCGCATCTCGAACGAGATGTGGTTCAGCGAGTGGCTCGGAGCCTGGGAGATGGCCAGGATGTGGTGCTGGGGGCCGGACCGCATGAAGCACATGAAGTCGCCCAGCCAGTCGGACAGCCGGAACCCGAGAACGTCCTCGTAGAAGGCCTTCGTCGCATGCACGTTCGTGGTGTTGATGACGACGTGGCTGAGCTTCTGAGGAATGGACTCCTTCGCCTCCAGCTGGCGATACGGCCGCAGTTCGACATCGGCCGACACCTCGATGAGCCGGCCGTCGGGATCGAAGAAGCGCAGCCCGTAGCCACCGCCCGGAGTGCTCAACTTGTCCGGGTCGCGATCGATCTTGATCTGCCTGTCGATCAGTCGCTCGGCCAGGAGATCCACGTCGGTGGGCGAATCGGCGGCGAAAGCGATCAGGTCGAGCCGCTTCTGCCGGTCCTCACGGACCCGGAGGATGTAGTGCTCTGGATCGGCTGGCGTCCCGAAGAACGTCACCCCGCTGTCCTGCGCGACCGGTGTGAGACCCCAGACGTTCTGGTAGAAGTCCACGGCCTGTCGATAGCTGGGGACCGCAATTCCGACATGGCGCAAATGGGTAATGGGCCGGAAAGCCAGGGACATGGAAGAAGCTCCTCACACAGGGACCGAACGAAGCGCCGGCAATTCATAACGTAGGGCCGAACCTCACATCTTCACCAACAATGAATCTTGATGTCAGCGCATCGATTTCGTCGATTGTTCGCCCAGGTGGTCGAGACATATCCGCGCCCACCCACTCGATCTCCGTCCGCGCCTCACCGGCCCCACGACCCGAAGCCATGCGGCCGATTTGAGCCGCCCCCAGACCGATCTCGCTGGACAGACGCGGACGGCCACACCCTCGATCCACCTCATCAATGAGTCCGCCAACCGTAAGGCGCGTCTACAGACACATTGATCGAGATGCCACTGGCTCGCGACGTGTTCCGATTGATCTGATCGGCCACGAGAATCATTGACATCGGAACGGGGAAGAACTGGTGGAAATGCAGAGTGAATGGTGAACGAATCGCCTGCGCACGTCATTGCGATGGGGCCACGATCACCTCGGATATCCGAGTCCGAGCCGCGCGACGTCGTCGACGAGCCGGTCGCGGTCCTCCGCCAGCCGGACCTGGCTCAGGAGCCGGGATCCGGCGACCGGTCCCCAGTCTCCAGGATGACTCCGGGGTTGAGGATGCCGCACGGATCCAACGCATCCTTGATCCGCGCGGTCGCCGTGATGACGTCTCGACCGACCTGGTCGGCCAGCCACGGCGCCTTCAGACGACCAACGCCGTGCTCACCGGTGATCGTTCCACCGAGCTCGATCGCAGCGCCCATGATGTCACCGAAGGCACGTCGCGCGCGAGCTTCTGCGTCGCAGTCGCCGCTCGGGTAGACGATCACCGGGTGGACGTTGCCGTCGCCGGCATGCGCAACGACGGCGATGAGGACATCGTGGCGAGCCGCTGTCGCCTGGATGCGTCGCACCAGCGAGGGCAGCGCCGGAACCGGCACGCCGACGTCGTCGATGAGGAGCGAACCGAGGGTCTCGAGCGCAGGTAGGGCAGCGCGGCGTGCCGCAAGGAGGGCCTCGCCTTCGTCAGGATCAGTCGAGGTGTAGATCTCACTGGCGCCGTGACGACCACAGACCTCGTGGATCAGGGCGATCTCCTCGACGGCGGATTCGCCCGGCGTGTCGGTGCGCACCATGAGGAGCGCCTCGGCGGCACGGTCCAGGCCCATGCGAGTCATGTCTTCGACGGCGTTGATCGAGACCCTGTCCATCAGCTCGAGCATGGACGGCCGGACTCGAGCAGTCAGCCCGACCACCGCCTGGACGGCCGCATCCAGCGAACTGAAGGATGCCACCAGCGTCGCCGCGCCAGCCGGGCGCGGGAGCAGGCGGAGCGTGAGCTCCGTGATCACGCCGAGAGTGCCTTCTGACCCGACGAAGAGCTTGAGCAGCGCCAGTCCCGCGACGTCCTTGAGTCGAGGCCCGCCGAGGCGGAGCGCTGTTCCATCGGCGAGGACGACCTCCATCCCGAGGACGTAGTCGCTGGTGACGCCGTACTTCACGCAACACAGGCCGCCCGCGTTGGTCGCCGCGTTCCCTCCGATGGAGCTCATCTCCACCGACGACGGATCTGGCGGGTACCAGAGACCGTGCTCAGCCGCGGCCGACTTCACGTCCGCGGTGATGGCACCAGGGCCGACGACCGCGACCCTGTTGACGGGGTCGACGGTGATGTCGCGCATCCGTTCCAGGCTGAGGGTGACTCCCCCGTTGATGCCCGAGGCACCACCCGATAGAGAGGACCCCGCACCTCGTGGCACCACGGGCACGCCGTGTTCGCTGGCCCACTTCAACACCTGCTGGACGTCGGACGTGCACGTCGCACGCACTACAGCTGTGGGTGTGCCCGCGCGAGGGTCCCTGGCCGAATCGTAGCGGTACGTCGCGAGGAGATCTGGGTCCACCAGGACCGAGCCGCCTGGGAGGACGTCTGCCAGTTCGCCGATCGGCGCTGTCACGACAGCGCAAGCCGATCAGCCGCGCTGGGGCTGACCTGCGCCGAGATCCGGCCGAGCGGGCCTCCATCGAGCTCGACCCGGTCGCCGGGCTGGAGCCACGGGAAGCGGTCTCCCCCGTGCACCTGGGACAGCTCGAGGATGCAGCCGGTGCCGACGGTTCCGCTGCCGATGACGTCGCCGGCCTGCAACTCGGTCCCCCGGGAGGCGTAGGCGAGCATCTGCTCGAACGACCAGAAGAGGTCTCGCCAGTTTCCCTGGCTGTAGGTGGTGCCGTTGACCGATGCCGTCATGGCGACGTCGTAGCCCTTCCCCGATCGGCGAGCCTCGAGCTCGTCCGGTGTGACCAGGAACGGGCCGAGGCTGGTCGCCGTGTCCTTGCCCTTGGCCGGACCGAGGCCGATGGTCATCTCCTTGCTCTGCAGGTCTCGAGCGCTCCAGTCGCAGAACAACACGTAACCAGCGATGTAGGCCTCCGCGTCCGCCGGCGCCAGGTCCGACCCAGGTCGTCCGATGACCGCCGCGACCTCGAGCTCGTAGTCGTACTGAGCGGTGCCGGGCGCCATGGGGACGTCGTCGTAGGGGCCCGTGATCGCAGCGGGGTTGGTGAAGTAGAAGACCGGCTGGTCATACCACACCGGGGGGACCGAGGTACCCATGGCGGCGGAGCAGTTGACGAGATGCTGCTCGAACGCCATGAAGTCCCGGACGGAGGGAGGTCGTGGCACCGGTGCGACGAGAGACGCTCCTCCGAGAGGAACGACGTCCCACGGGTTGCTCCGGGCCCTGGCGGCATGGGCACCGAGGGTGCCGTCCGATTGCAAGAGCTCGAGCAGCGTCTCCTCGACGCTGAGCAGGTTGTCGGCCTCGACGAGAGCGGCGTGCTCTTGGCCGTCCTTGCCGCTGATGTGGCTGGCCCAACGCATGGTCTTTCCCTTCTAGGCGTAGCAGGAGAGCGGCTTGCCGCCGTTGTAGGCGACCATGTCCGCCAAGGCACCGACCGCGTCGATCGGAGCGCCCAGCTGAGTGCCGTTCATCCCTGCGTGGAGGTCGGCATACGCTCGGTAGAGGTTGCCGACGATCCGTTCGGAGTCCAGCAGCTCGCCGAAGTCACCGAGGTCGGTGTCGCGAGCGAGCTCGAGCGGAGTGAGCCCGGCATCCATGCCCTGGGCAGCGACCTTCTGGACGAACTGCAGGTAGGACGTGACCGTGTCGATCACCTCGGGTCCACACACGGGTCCGTGTCCCGGGACGATCGTCTCGGCGCCCAGCGCGGAGAGACGCTCGAGAGCCTCGAGCGAACCGGCGATCGATCCCTGAAGCAGGAACGGGGTCCCGCCCTTGAACAGCAGGTCGCCGCTGAAGAGGACACGACGTTCGGGGATCCACACGATCGAGTCGTTGGTCGTGTGCGCCGGCGCGCCGACGTAAGTCACCTGGCACTCGAGGTCGTCGGCGTAGACCTTCACCTGGTCGGTGAAGGTCAAGAACGGTGGAGCGAGCGTGACGTCCCCCCAGTCGACCTCGTCCCACACCGGGGGCAGAGCCTCAGGACCACCGAACTGCATGATGAGTTCGCGGATGCCCTCCCGACCGACGATGGTGGCACCCTCGAACAGAAAGTTGCCGTAGGTGTGATCACCGTGGTGATGAGTGTTGATCAAGGTGCGGACGGGCGCCTCGGTGACTCTGGCGATGGCCGCCAAGAATGCGCGGGTCCGGTCCACCGTCGATGATGCGTCGACGCTGACGACACCGCGCGAGCCGACGATGAAGCCGGTGTTGTTGATGTACCAGCTGCCGTCCGGCTGCGCGTAAGAGAAGATGCCGTCGCTGACCTCGACAGCGGTCTCCGGAGGCGCAAACCGCCCGCCTTCCACACGGTGACTCATCTGTGCCTTTCTTCGGTAAGAGGGAGAAGCGAACACACAGCACCGCGTTGGTACCGCGGACGGCGTGCCTTCGAGCGTCGCTCAGACACCGACCGCAACGCGGGTTCGCCGGCGGATGCGGGGAAGGGGTCGGTCAGCGGTCCGGCATCGACCTCACCAGGGCGGTCATCGACCCCAGGGCGCGGTTCAAGGTGCCGGAGTCAGCGATGAGCGTCTGTCCTGTCATCACCGTGTTGTGGCGCGACGCGAGGAAGGCGTACAGCGGGCCGTACTCCTCCGGCGAGGGCAGGTGCTGTAGCGGAGTCAGCCACTCGAACTCGAACCGGAACGCGTCGGCTGGGATGTCGGACTGCTTGGACTGCTCGAGACCGAGTGCTGCGGGCCCCCGGATCTCGCTCTTGGCGATCCCCGTAGGCGCCACAGCATTGACTCGGATCTCCGGTCCGAGCTCGAACGCGAGCTGGTTCACCAGGCTGCGCACCGCACCCTTGCTGGAGGTGTACGCGGTACCGCCACCATCAGCAGCGAAAGCCGCCTGGGACGCCGTCAGCACGAGGCCACCCCGCTCGGCCTGGATCAGATCAAGGAACACCTTCGCGGTCAGGACATAGCCCTTGACGTTGATGGAGTAAACCTCATCGAACAACGCGTCGATCTGCTCGACAGGGATGTCGACCAGCGGAACATTGCCATCCCAGA
The DNA here is from genome assembly GCF_004785795.1 of Nocardioides eburneiflavus. Taxonomy (NCBI): domain Bacteria; kingdom Bacillati; phylum Actinomycetota; class Actinomycetes; order Propionibacteriales; family Nocardioidaceae; genus Nocardioides; species Nocardioides eburneiflavus. The sequence goes on along the minus strand of NZ_SRRO01000001.1, from coordinate 3,159,494 downwards.
TCCCCTGGGTCGCGACGATCGAGGTCAACCTGCCGAAACGCTCCACGATCGCGCTGCGCGCGTCCTGGAGATCTCCGATGCTGCGCACGTCTCCTTGAAGCACCAGCGCGCTGTCACCGAACTCCTCGCTCAGAGCCTTCACCTTGTCAGGGTCGACTTCGAGCACCGCGAGCTGCGCGCCCTCCGTCAGCAGGTGCCGCGCGACACCCAGCCCCAAACCGGAACCACCGCCGGTCACGAGGACGATGTGGTCGTCAAGAAGCTTCAACGTTCTTCCTTACGTTAGTTGTTGCGTCAGCCGGTGTGGGGGGAGACGTCGTGTGGATCGGGGCGGTGTGGCCGGTCAGGTCCAGAGCCTCACGCCAGGTGCCGTTGCGCTCGAGGAGCTTGCGGTAGCCCCTGAGGGACCGGACGCACCCGCACGAGACCACGGCGTGGAGCTTCTCGCCGCTGCCGTACAGGACCAGGTACTCCTCTTCGTCGAGGGCTCCCTCGACGAGCTGTGCCGTGTCGCCCGGCCGGATGCGGCCGTAGCCGTGGAACCGCCGTCCGTACTGCTCAGTCCAGAAGTAGGGCACGGCGGCGTAGTCGGCGTGGGATCCCCTCGCGACGTTGAGGCCGACGTGGCGGCCGTGCTCGATGGCGTGTGTCCAGTGTTCGACGCGGGTCGACTCGGGCAGCGAGGGGTGCGACAACAGGCGAGCCACGTCGCCGGCCGCCCAGACTCCTGGAACGCTCGCGCGACCCGCCGCATCCACCACCACACCCGCATCCAGCGCCACGCCTGACCCGTCGAGCCACTCGTCGTTGGCCTCTACGCCGATGCCGACCAGGACAAACGAGGTGCGGTGAGTGCTGCCGTCGGAGAGTTGGACGGAGTACGACCCGGGGCCACCGCTGACGCTCTCGACGCTGACACCCAGCAGGAGATCGACGCCGTGACGCCGATGCAGCTCGCGGACCTGTTCAGCCACGGGCTCTCCGAGGATGTTGCGCAACGGGAGCTCGAGGTCGTTGATCACGGTCACCTCGACGTGGTGCCCGGACAGGCTGGAAGCGATCTCCAGCCCGATCAGCCCAGCGCCGATCAGGGTGACCTGGCCGTAGCGTGCCGCCGCTTCGCGCAGGAGGCCAAGGTCTGCGGGAGTGCGGAGCACGGGGAGGGTCTCCGCCTCAGTAGTCACCAGGGTCCGCGGCCGACTCCCGGTCGTGATGATCACGGCGTCCCAGGGGACGGCGTCGCCGTTCTCGGTCACGACGTAGTGGCGGTCGACGTCGAGGCCGACCGCTCGGTGGCCGAGCAGAAGGGTCACGCCGTCGGCTTCCAGCCGCTCCGGTGTGCGCAGCGCGTGCAGCTGCGGCTCCCCCTGCGAGACAAGCAGCTTCTTCGACAGGGTCGGCCGGTCGTAAGGCTCATGTTGCTCATCGCCCAAGATGACGATGCGTCCGTCGTACCCTCCCTCGCGCAGTCCGTCGGCAGCGCTCAGGCCCGCCGCGGAAGCGCCGACGATGACCACGTTCTCCAGGGAGCCGCCTTTCGTCGTCACGACGCTAGCTCGCGCTTGGCCAGCGCCTGCGCTGGACAGGCGCGGATGGCCTCGTCGAGGTCGTCTGTCTCGTCTGCCTCGACCCGGTCTCGCAGAAGCACCGCGACCGGACTACCCGCCGGGGTGTCGAACACGTCCGGCATGATCGTCACGCAGACGCCGTAGCCGTTGCAGAGGTTGGTGTCGAGCAGGATCTCGACCTGTCCGGTCACAAGAACACTCCGAGGTTGGGCGTGGCGATGCCCACTTCGGTCAGGATCACTTCACGAGTGAGCAGCCGAGGGCCCTGGGCCGTGAGCCGCAGCGTGTCGTTGCGTCGACAGGGAATGAGGTCGAAGTGGTCGTCGATGCCGCGCTGGCGGTAGACGAGCAGCGCGCTGGTGACGTCGACTACGTCCGCGTCCGCCGTGCGCTGTACCAGAACGGAGCCCACCAGCCGCATGGTCCGCGACGGCGGGATCTCGGAGTAGGCGTGCCCGGTCCCGAGCCGCTGGAGGCGGGTGCGGACGTGGTACTTGGTGTCGCGGATGCGGAAGGCACCGCGCTGGATCTCATCGGCCCGATCCTCGGTGGCCAGCCTGATGGGGACGACGTAGAGCAGCTCCTCGTCGAGGAGCTCCAACCAGTCCTCCTCCCGGCCCTCGTCCAAGAGCTTGGCTTCGAGCGCCAAGAACTGGTTAACGGTTGCGAGCAACTCTGGGTCGACCGGAGCCATTGCGTCGACCGGCGCCGTTGCCGCGGGACTCGCCTCGGTGATTGCCATGCGTCAGCCCTCCTGAACGCTCGTCGCCTGCGTGCCGTGGCGCAGCGTGTTGACCCAGTGCCTGTAGAAGCTGATCTGGTTGTGCTCGCCGAAGCCGGTGGGGCGTTTGATCCCGGGACCCTTGTAGGTGGGGTCAGCCTCGCGGTTCACGGGGCTCATATGGGCCTGTCCAAAGCTGAACTCCATCTCCTGCCGGCGCATCCAGGGGCTCTTCGCCGCCTTGGGAGCTCCCTCCCAGGCCACGGTGTCGTCAACCTCGAAGGTCCCGGCGGACCCGAAGGTGAACTGACCGGCGACGTAGGCGTCGAGAGCCTGCTGCTCGTCTTGGAACGTCCACACGAACTGCCAGTTCCACAGCTCCATCTCGCCGGGACCAACGGGCTGCCACTGGCGGAACGTCGTGACGACCGCCATCTCCATCTCACCGATGCGCACCGGGACCGGCGACCGCAGGAAGCTCAGGTTGGGGAAGATCGTGCCCACGATCGGCGGCTCGTTCTCCACCATGTGGCGCTGCGTCTCGTCGAGCCCGCTCAGGTCGAACTTGGCAGCCGTCTCCGGGTCGTAACCCCAGAACGCGGCAAACGGTCCAGCCAGCTCAACGAACGGAAATCCAATCGTGTAGTGGCCGTTACCGAAGTCGTAGGAGCGAGTCACCTCGACGTTGCTCTTGAGGTCGGGCGCGATGCCGATCTCCTCATTGCTGTAGTGCAGCGTCCCAACGTGGTAGGTGTCGCCCGCGAAGTTCTCGGAGCCCGTCTTCCAGTTGGCCTTCAGCTTGTAGCGCTCCGGGGGTCCCGCCACCCTCATGCCATCCGGGTGCAGCCCGACCATCATCTGGAGCATCCACCCGGCGCCGCCGAGGTACTCGTCCAGCGTCGGGCCCTCGGCCGCGAGCGAGGCGAAGATGAAGCCGAACCGGCTGTCCACCCGCGGCGCCCGATACAGCCCCCACTCCTTGGGATCCAAGTTCTCGGCGTAGGCACCGTGCTTGTTCGGGGTGCCCACGAGGTCGCCATCGTTCGAGTAGGTCCAGCCGTGGTACGGGCACTTGAAGAAACGGGAGTTGCCCGCGTCGGTCTGGCAGACCTGCGTGCCGCGGTGGCGGCAGTAGTTCGAGAGCACGTTGACTTCACCCTTGCCATCCCGCGTGACGATCACAGGATCAACGCCGATGCGTCGCTGGACGAAGTCCCCGGCCTTCGGGATCTCGCTCTCGTGCGCGAGAAACACCCAACAGGTGCCGAAGATCTGATCCATCTCAGCCTTGAAGACGGCCTCGTCGTTGAAGATCTCGACAGGCAGGCGATCGTTGTCGAGAGCCTGCTCAACCCGCTCCAGGGTCGCGGCAACACTGTCGTGGGCAGACGTGGAAGGGGTCGTGACGGTCATGCTTCTCCCTTGCTGAACTGGCGTTGTTGCGAGGGCACCGTGACCCGAGGCGTGCGGCTCGACACTCGCGTGATGAGCCCACGGTATGGCACCGGTCACATCATGAAAAGACGACTGGCATCAATTCGGATCCATCGACCACGTCGATCATTGAACCCGCCACGCGGTCGATTCCACGCCCCAGATCACGCCGGGTCGCAACCGGTGAAGAACTCACGAAACGGGCACACGAGCCCTCTTCTGCGCGGCGTGCGCTGAGTGGGACAAGTGACCAGCCACAACGGCCCGCCTTCGCAGCCCTCGGGCCAGCCCTGGACTTCCAGACATGTCCGTTGATCAACGCGCCCCCAGCGATCACGGGGCCAGGCTCACCGTCACCTGCGGTCGGGGTGGATCTGCCATAACAGGCCGCCGGCTCGGTCAAACATCTCTGCCGGCAGCAATTCCATGATCTGCGGGATCATCGAGCGGTCGTACGCCATGCGGCGCTCGCTCCGCGCGGCGCGGGTGTCGCAGAGTTCGCCCGTCAGCGCTCGCGCCCACGTACGTGGGGTTGGGCTCGCCGTCGGACTCCGCGATCGCGTCGACCATCTGGTTGCGCAGCCAGGCCAACCCGTCATCACCGCGCCGGCTGGGATGCCAGTAGACGTTCTCGATGAACTCACCGCGGTCGTCCCCAGGGACCTCGCGGAGGACGAAGCCTCCCCGCGCAGCCCACCACGAGGCGATGCGGCGCGGGAGCAGCGCGACGAGGCTGGTATCCCGGATGAGCCACGGGAGTGACAACCACTCGTCCGACACCACGGCGACCCGACGGTGCACGCCGAGCTGATCGAGGAGCCGGTCCGCCCCGGTCGAGAGGTCCGGGGCGAACGATGCAGCGGCATGGGGGATCTCCGACAATTGGTCGATGGTGATCTCCGGTTCGGCGGCCGCTGGGTGATTCAGGTCGAGCAGACAAACGAATTCGTCGCGAAAGAGAGGCCGGAAGTCCCCGCGCAGCCCGTATTCGCCGGGGGCGATGATCAGGTCGTACTCAAGGGCCATGCGGTCCAGGACGGGGCTCCCGGGGACCGAGTGGAAGTGGACACCGACGTCAGGAGCGGTCTCGGCCAGCAGGGCCCGCAACGGAGGGTTCACTACACCGGCTGCGTAGTCGGAGGCCACGATCGTGAAGCGCCGGTCGCTGGTTCGCGGCTCGAACCCAGCGCGGGCGTCGAACGCTGACTCGACCGCTTGGATCGCCGAGTTCACCAGGGGCAGCAGGGACCGCGCGAGGGGCGTCAAGGAGTAGGCGGCACCGGACCTGATCAACAGTTCGTCGTCGAAGTGTCGGCGCAGACGCGCCAAGGTCGCACTCATCGCTGACTGGCTCACGTGCATGCGCTCAGCCGCTCGGCTGACGTGCTGCAGCTCTAGCAATGCCTGCAGCGGCGCCAACAGGTTCGCGTCGAGCGACCCGATATGCGATGTCATCGTCTCGGTTCCCGCACGCCCGGCACGACGAGTGTGCGGTTGCAGATAGCGACTATCGCCACTGCCTGTTTCCCTTCTCGCTTGCGGTCAGTGACGCTGTCCACGCAACTGCCGCGGCCCCGTCTCGCGCCGCTCACGAGGTGCGAGATTACAGCAACGCGCTGATCGCCACCGGGCCCAGAACGATCAAGGAAGGAACTTCAGGACATGCGGATTCACAGTCTTGGCTACGTCGGAGTCGAATCACCGGCAGCCAGCGAGTGGCTCGCGCTCGGGCCCGACGTCTACGGCTTGGAGGTGGAGGAGAAATCCGACTCCGCGGGCGAGAGCGTGCTCCGCGTGTCATGGGACGACCGCGCCTACAGGCTGGCCGTCCACCCGGGGCCCGACCACAAGCTGGCCTACATCGGCTGGGAGCTCCACAGCGCCACGGATCTCGACGGTGCCGTCGCCGAGCTGCGAGCTCACGGCGTCGAGGTCACCGAGGCCAAGCCGGAGGAGCGTGCCGACCGCTCGGTGCGCTACCTGTTCCATTTCAAGGACCCCTTCGGCAACCGGCACGAGCTGTTCTCCGGTCAACTGACCTTCGAGGGACGGTTCCGCGGTGGCCATTATCAGTCACAGTTCGTGACCGGCAGCCAGGGCTTGGGCCACGCTGTGCTCGTCGTTCCCGACATCGAGCAGGCCGTAGAATTCTTCACCCGCGTCCTCGGCCTGAAGACGTCCGACATCACCCGCGTCGGTGGGCCGTTCAGCGAAATGTGGTTCCTGCGTGCCGCCAACCCCCGCCACCACAGCCTCGGGCTGATGGGCATGGCCGGGATGAGTGGGCTGCAGCACGTCATGATCGAGACGAAAAATATGGACGCAGTCGGCATGGCTTACGACGCTGCGCACAAGGCCGGCCTCCCCATCTCGTCGTCAATGGGCCGTCACATCGGCGACCGGATGTTGTCCTTCTACGCCCGGACCCCCACGGGGTTCGACTTCGAGATCGGATGGGACTCCATCCAGGTCGACGACGGCAGCTGGTCCGCTCAGTACTTCGACAGCGCCGAGGGCTGGGTTGGCGAAGTCTGGGGTCACGAGTACTCGCACCTCGGCATGAACCCCACCGTCCACCCCGTCGACCCGCAGCACTCGTGATGTCGGCTATCGACACGCACGCCCACCTGTTCTTCGAGACACTTCTCGGAAGTGTCGGCGACCTCGGCCCGTTTCTCACCCGGGACGCGGCGGGAATCGCGACGCTCACCACCGGAGGGTTCGACTACGTGCTGGGGAAGATCCCGGGATTGGACCGCACTGCCGAGCAGCGGCTCGACGAGTTGGACAAGGCCGGCATCGAGGTGCAGGTGGTCAGTGCGTCCCCGCTGTGGTACTTCTCCCATACGCCCGCCGAGGTAGCCAGCCGCTTCGCGAGCAGGTACAACGAGCTCCTCTCCGAGTGGACGAGTGCAGATCCCGCCCGGCTGAAGGCACTCGCCCTGTTGCCCGTCAGCGATGTCGGAGCGGCGGTCACGGAGCTTGAGCGGGCCGTCCGGGACCTGAACGTGGTCGGCGCGGTCATTGGCACTGACGCCGCTGAGGACCTCGATCACCCTGATCTCGACGACCTCTACGCCGCCTGCTCGGACCTCGACGTGCCGCTGTTCATACACTCGGTCGTCCCCGGCATCGACGGACCTGACGGAGACCCCCGCCTGCGACGCTGGCTGCGCGACGTCACGATCGGCTACCCCTTCGAGGAGACGATCGCGACGACGTCGCTCCTCCTCGGTGGTGTGCTCCGCCGCCATTCCGAGCTGGACATCTGCATCAGCCACGGCGGGGGCGCGGTGCCGTTCCTGCTCGGAAGGGTCCGCGCCTGGGTCGCAACAGGCGCGGCTCCGGTCGACCTCGCTGATTTCGACGAGGGCTACAACCGCCTGTGGTTCGACGTCCACGTCCATTCCGACAAGAGCGCTGATCTACTCATCGAAACGGCGAATCCGGAGCGGCTGGTCCTCGGGACGAACTTCGGGGGATGGGACTCGTCCTCTCCGGCCCAGGTCGAACGGCTCCCGATCGACATGGGAGCCAACGCACGCAGACTCTTGCGTCTCTGATGCACCCGCATCGGCGGCTTGAGCAGCTTCGGCGCGTTCCCCTCCGCTGGAACGACTCGAAGCATGACGGCACAGTGTCTCCCGCTGGGTGTCGCGGAGGAGGAACGGGGCTCGACCGACGTCCGTCGTGCCCTCGGTTCGAGGATCGATGCCGACTCTGTCGAGCTCGATCTCCGCTGCTATCTGGTTGAGGGCATCCCGGATGGGACGATCAGACCGGGTTACGTCCGATGAAGAACTCACGGAACGGGTCCATGCTCGGCTCAAGCTGCGAGTCCACCAGCGCCTGGCGCAGAGCCTTCATCTGCGCGTCGTGGATGCGCTGAGTGGGCTGCCTCAACGGCCCCCCGTTGTAGCCCTGGAGCCAGCCCTGGAACTTCCAGAACTGTCGGTTGATGAATGCGCCGCCACCGATCACGGGACCCAGGCTCGCCTTCACCTTGCGACCGGGGTGGATCTGCCAGAACAGCTCGCTGGCGTCGTCGAACTTCTCTGCCCGCAGCAGCTCCATGATGCGCGGGATCATCGGGCCGTAGTACTCGTGATCGCTGGTCGCGGAGAGCTGGATCGGGAAGAGCTGGCCGAGCGAGATCAGGTCCGACTCGATGGGCACGGAGATCACGACCTCCTCGCCGAAGTGACGCTGGCACTCGATCGCCCCCATGTAGTGGGGGAACCCGCCCTCGGCCTTGATGACGGCGATGTTGGGGCAATCGTCCAGGAGCCGGCGGATCAGACGCACGGGGATGTCGGAGGGGTGGATCCGCGGGCTGAAGCCCCACAAGTACATCGGGAAGAGGATCACCGCGAGGTCGGTGGCGTCGCACACCGCCTTGGTGTAGTCGTAGATCTCCTGCTCGGTCTCGGGGTAGAAGTTCGGGGGGTAGGACAGCAGCACGATGTCGGCCCCCGCATCCTCCGCGCCTCTCAGCGCCTCGAGGTTCTGCTCCAGGTTGCTCCAGCTCGCGTGGTGGACAAGTACGAAGTCGTCGCCGCCCTCGTCCTTCGAGATCTGCAAGAAGTCGGTGTACTCCGGCACGGAGATCGCCACTTCCGAGACCCCCAGGGTGCCGATGAACCCGTGCTGCTTGGCGAGTGCGATGTCGTGCCGAATTGCCTTCTCGTTGATTCCCCGCAGGTCGGAGGTGAACGAGGGAATGGTGCAGTTGATCGCACCGATGAGTTTTTCGCGCGCCCACTCGCGGGCCTCCGGCCGGGTGTAGCTGGGCATGGTGTGACTCCTTAGATAGTGACGGACAGGTCTGTCGGCTCTCCGTGGGTGGTTGAGCAGTCATCACTCGGGCAGAGGTACGCCACGGGCGTTCTCCCAGGCGACGTACTTGAGCTCTAGGTACTCGTCGATCCCGTGGACCGACCCCTCCCGACCCAGTCCCGACTGCTTGATGCCGCCGAAGGGGGCGATCTCATTGGAGATCAGTCCGGTATTGATCCCGACCATGCCCGCCTCGAGGGCTCCCGCGACCCTCCAGGTCCGCTCGGCATCCCGGGTGAACACGTAGGCGGCCAACCCGTATTCGGAGTCGTTGGCCCACGCGACGACCTCGGCCTCGCTCTCGAACCTGATCAGCGGCAGGACCGGGCCGAACGTCTCCTCCCTGGTCACCAGCATGCCGGGCAGGACGTTGCCGAGGACGGTCGGAGTGAAGAATCGGCCACCGCGTGGATCAACGGTCCCGCCGCTGAGGACCGAGGCGCCGCCTGCGGTCGCGTCGGCGATATGCGCCTCAACCTTGGCGATGGCAGCCTGGTCGATCAGAGGCCCGATATGGCTGTCGGTTTCCAGGCCGGGGCCCACGATGAGTGAGGCGGCCCTCTCCGCGAGTGCTGCGGCGAAGGCGTCGTAGATCCCCGCCTGCACGTACACGCGGTTGCCTCCGATGCAGGACTCCCCCGAATTGCGGAACTTGGCCGCCATGACACCCGAGAGCGCCGTATCGATGTCGGCGTCGTCGAACACTAGGATCGGAGCATTGCCACCGAGCTCCATCGAGGCCCTCTTGACCGTGCCCGCCGCCTGGGCGAGGAGCAGTCGACCCACCTGCGTGGACCCGGTGAAGCTGATCTTGCGCACCAGTTCGTGCGTCGTGAGCTCGGGCCCGATCTCCTCGGGATGGCCGGTCACGACGTTGAGCACCCCTGGCGGCACGCCCGCCTCTGCAGCCAGCTCGGCCAGCGCGAACGCTGTCAGCGGGGTCTGCTCGGCCGGCTTGACCACCATCGTGCACCCGGCAGCGAGCGCCGGCGCAGCCTTGCGGGTGATCATCGCGGCGGGGAAGTTCCACGGCGTGATGGCGGTGCAGACGCCCACCGGCTCCTTCAGGACCACGATGCGACCAGAGGCCTGCGGCGTCATGAGAACTTCGCCGCTTACGCGCTTGGCCTCCTCAGCGAACCACTCGATGAAGGAGCCGGCATACGCCACCTCTCCCCTGGCCTCCGCCAGCGGCTTGCCCTCCTCGAGCGCGATCAGCCGAGCGAGGTGCTCGGCGTTGGCGGCGACGAGCTCGGCCCAGGCCCGGAGGACCGTGCAGCGGTCCTTGCCGGACCGACTGCGCCAGGCGGGGAGCGCGCGGTGCGCGGCCTCGATGGCGTCCCGCACCTGAGCGCGACTCATCGCTGGCACGGTGGCGACGATCTCCCCCGTTGCGGGATCGTCGACATCGATCGTGCCCGACTCGCCGACGTCGACCCAGAGGCCGTTGACGTAGGGGGTGGTGCGGATTTGACGGGACAGACCGGCGTGATCGTCAAGGGTCTGGTGCATGTTCTCGCCTACTTCGCCACGGGTGTGATCTTTACCGGCAGGGTGGCGCCCAGTCCGGCCTCTCGGGCGCGGGCCACGCACATGGCGGCGACGGCCAGGTCCTGGATCGCGCCACCGACCGACTTGTAGAGCAGGACCTGCTGGTCGTCCTGACGTCCCGGCGCCCGGCCGGACACCAGGTCGGACAGGGACACGGTCTTGCTGTCGAGGTCGATGCCGTCGCGACGGGCGGCGAGAGCGTCACCGGTCTCGTCCAGGACCTCTCGCAGCTCATCGGCCACGATGAGATCGGCGCGCCGCATCGTCTCGGGGTCCACCTCACGCTGTTCGGGGAGGGTGGACCCGATCGAGACCACCGACGATCCGGGGGCCAGCCACTCTCCGAGCAGGGTCGGGGACTCGTCGCGGGAGCGTGCCGCGCAGATCACGAGGGTCGCCTCCCGCACCGCTGCTTCCGCACTGTCCTCCGCAGAGATCGCAAGACCGAGGTCCGACAGCTCGCTGATGAAGCGTGCCCGGCTCTGCGGGCGCGGACTGAAGACACGGACCGCGTCGACGGTTCGCACGGCAGCGATGGCGCGCAGGTGGTTCTGCGCCTCGAAGCCAGAACCGATCACGGCGACCGACAGGGCGCCGAGCTTGGCCAGCATGTCTGCCGCCAGCGCCGAGGTGGCGGCGGTGCGGTAGCCGGTGATCGAGTGCCCGTCGAGGAGCGCCACGAGCTCGGCCGACGACTGGTCGAAGAGGGAGATCAGGTAGCTCACGCGCCTGGAGCTCAGCGCGACGGCGATCGTCTTGAGACCCATCAGCCCGCTGTCCCCCGGCGCGCCGCTCAGCGTCCGCAGCCAGGCCTGTTCGCCTCGAGCCATGCTCCTGGGCGGGAAGCGCGCCGACTCAGATTCGGCCGCGTAGGCCTCTCGCAACGCGCTCGTCGCTCCGCTCCATGAGAACACCTGGCGAACCACCGCGTCGTCGAGAAGCAGGGTCATGTAGTGGAGACCTCCTGTGCGCGGTGAACCAAGGGGCCCCGGCACCGAGCCTCGCCTCAGCCACTCAGGCTTCAGCGCTGTGCTCGGCCCTCTGGCCTGCGAACGACACTGTATGGCCGAGATCACATCAAGGGAAACGTTCAGAATCTATAAAGGAAGAGCGATCCCATCGATGCTTGCGGCGTTGAATCGGCCCCTTGCTGACACCGTTGCGACTCGACCGTGACGGCCGGCGAGGTCTAGTCGCCGGGGGTGGTCTCAGATCGCAAGGGGCCCGCCATCTCGAGGAGCTGAGTCCTGAGCCAGCGGTGAGCCGGCTCGTCGTCTCGGTGGGAGGTCCAGAACATCGACTCCGTCACTGGATCCAGTCGCATCGGCGGCTCGAGCAGCTTGAGGCCGACCCCCTCGGCGAGGAACGACGCGAAGCTCACCGGGATCAGGGTCACCAGCAGGGTGTCTCGGAGGAGGAACGGCGCCAGACCGAAGTCCGTCGTGACCTCGGTTCGACGTTCGATGCCGAGCCGGTCCAGCTGTACCTCCACCAACGCCCGGTTCCCCGAGCTCTTTTGTGCGAGATACGGGAGCGATGTGAACAGTGCCAGGTCGATGCTGTCCGTCACGTCGGGGTGCGACTTGTCGACGGCAACGACGTAAGGGTCTTCGTACAGGACTTGGGAGTGGACGGGGCTGCCGGCGCCGACGAACTGCGGCGGGACGATGACGAGGTCGAAGTCGTTGTGGGTCAGGTCCTCGATGAACCTCGGCATGACCGGGGAGATCCGGAGACTGACGTTCGGAGCAATGTTGCGGAGCTTGACGCTCAGTGGGTGCAGAACCGCCACTGTGGCGTACTCGCTGGCTCTGATGGAGAACGTCCGGTGATCCCGCGCGGGGTCGAAGGCGGGCCGCTCGGTCAGGAGCTGGTCGATCTGGTTGAGGGCTTCACGGATCGGACTCGTCAGCGAGAGGGCAAGTGGCGTCGGCGCCATCGTCCGCCCGGTCCGCACCAGGACCGGGTCGTCGAGTAGGCGACGGAGCCGCAAGAGCGTGGCGCTCATGGCCGACTGGCCGACGTGCATCCGGTTCGCGGCAGCCGTGACGCCGCCCTCGGACATCAATGCATCGAATGCAACCAACAGGTTGATGTCGACGTCCGCGAGGTCCATGAGGCCATCGTAGACAGACCGGGACGCGCGGGGCCGGCCTTCGATGCCGCGTCGCCTCAGAGGAGGGGGACCCGGGAGCGGTCCTATGATGGCAGCCGTGGACCTGAACCGCGTCGATCTCAATCTCCTGGTCGCATTTGAGGCGCTGATGGATGAGCGGAGCGTGACCGGCGCGGCTCAGCGGCTTGGGATCAGTCAGTCGGCCATGAGCTCAACCCTGGCTCGGATCAGGAGGCTCTTCGACGATCCGATCCTGCTGCGCAGCGGCCGTTCGATGGTGGCTACGCCGGTCGCCGAGACACTGATCGATCCCGTGCGCGCGACGCTCATCCAGATACAGGCGGCGCTCACGGGATCCCGGTCTTTCGACCCCGATACGGATCAACGCACGTTCGTGATCATGGCGACCGGTCACGCCGCCGTCGGACTCCTGCACCCCCTGCTCGTCGACATCACGCCGGTCAGACCCAACATCCGAGTCGAGATCCAGCCCCTCGACGAGGATTTCGCCCCCACCCTCTTCCGGAGTCAGGCCGACCTCGTGGTCCTACCACGGGAGCTGATGGCCTCCCGACCGGAGATCTGGTCCGACGAGGTGCGCTGGGAGGTGCTCTACCGCGATCGCTACCTCTTGGCGGCGGACAAGGACAACGACCACGTGACAGGCGCTATCTCAGTCGAGGAATTCAGCAGGATGCCGTACCTCGCCGCCGAGGGCACCGACGGCAGCCCCTCCTCCGGGGACTCCAACCTCAACGTGCTGGGCATCCCGCGGCGCGTGGAGGTGCGCGCTGGCTTCGCCGTGGCCCCGTTCATGCTCCGCCACACCAACCTGATCACTCTCATCCCTCGCATACCCGCCTTACGCATCGCGGCGGCGGCCGGCATCCGACTGGTCGAACCACCGATGCAGCTCCAGCCGATCAGCGAGACCATGGTCTGGCTTCGTCGACTCGACAACGATCCCGGCCATGTCTGGTTGCGCGAGGCATTGCGATCCCATGCCGCACGACTGGTGGGCTCGGTTGTCGACATCGTCTGACGGAACGACTGCGAAACGGTTCAGCCTGTTCGAGCAACCGGTTCTCCGCACTGAGGAACGAGACCACCGAGGACCTGCCGACGAACGTCGCCTCGTCCGCCGCGAGCGCCGCGCTGGCGGCCTGGCTCTCGTCGCTGCCAAGAGCCTCGTCTATGCCCCCCGTCTGGCCCGCCCTCCGCGTCGCGCGAACGTCGTCGTCATCCAGACCGCGAACAGCAACGAGCCACCATTGAAGACTCCTGGCGCCCAGGCTGCGGCTCCGGCGATGCTGAGTCCGCTGACGGCGATCGCCACGAAGAAGACGCCCACGATGGCGCCGAGGGGATTGGGCAGTCCCGGCTTGATGGTGGTCGCACCGAGGAACACGGCGGCGAGCGCAGGGAAGAGGAAGCTCGGACCCGCGTTGGTGTCGGCCGACCCCGCCCGCGCACAGAGCAGGACCCCTGCGATCCCCGCGAGAAGGCCCCCGATGGTCATGCTCGACAGGATCATGCGCTCGACCCGGATGCCGACCAGGCGAGCTGACTTCGGGTTGCTGCCGATCGCGCTGAGCTGGCGCCCGTACGGCGTGTGCTCCAGGAGGTACCAGGTGGCGAGGACGACCGGGACCAGGACCACGAGGAGCCGTGGCAGGCCCCACCAGTTCAGCGATCCGAACTGCGTCAGGGTGGTCGAGATGTTCCCGGTGATGGTCAGCCCACCGGTGTACCAGATCGCCACGCCGCCGAGCAGGATGGACATGCCCAACGTCTCGATGATCGGGTCCAATCCGAGCCGGGTGATGAGCAGACCGTTGGTGGCGCCGACGGCGGCGCCGATCACGAGCCCCGCCAGGACGGCCAACCACAGCGGACCGTCGAACCGCGACATCACGGACGCGGTGGCGATCGACGACGCGCCGGTCGTGGCCGCCGCCGACAGGTCGATGACGCCCGCGGTGAGCGGCACGACGATGGCGAGCGCGATCACGGAGACGACGGTGGAGTTCCCGATCAGGGTGATCAGGTTGGCCTGGCTGGGGAACGCCTCACTCGTCTTGCTGTAGGTGCTGAAGAAGAGCACCACCGCGGCGAGGATGACGAGCAGTCCGTACCGCTGCCCGAGGCCGACGAGGAACCCATGGCTCTTGCTCTGTGGACGGTTCGTGTTGGTCTCCGAGGCCGTGACGGTCATGACGCTTCTTCCTGACGTTCCAAGTAGGACTCTTGGACCAGACTGTCGGGGTGGATGTCCGGGGCGTGGAACTCGGCCGCCACGACTCCGTCGCGCAGCACCAGCACGCGATCGCAGACAAGGGAGAGCTCCTCGAAGTCCGAGGAGACCAGGAGCACCGTGGTGCCGTTCTCGGCCTCACGACGCAGTGCAGCGTGAATGTCGGCCCGCGCCCCCACATCCACGCCTTGCGTGGGTTCATCGAGCAGCAGCAGCCACGGCTTGCGCCGCAACCACCGGGAAAGCACGACCTTCTGCTGGTTGCCACCCGAGAGTGCGTCCAGTGTCTGTTCCGGCCCGAAGGTGACCACGCCAAACCGTTCGATCTGCCTCTGTGTCTCCCACGACTCCGCGCCGTGGGCCATCCGCAAGCCGCGCCAGAACTCGCGCAACGACGCCGCGACCACGTTCTCCCTGATGCTGAGGCCACCGAAGACGGCCTCGCCTTGACGATCCTCCGACAGGTAGGCGATGCCGCCCCGAATCGCGTCTGCCGGCTCCGCCAGCCTTCGAGCCTCGCCTCGCAACCGCACGGATCCCTGCGACGCTGGGAGGTGGCCAAACAAGGTACGCAGCAGGGTCGAGCGTCCCGAACCTTGCAGCCCCGCGATCCCGACGATCTCTCCCCTGTCCGCGCTGAAGGAGACTCCGTTGAGCCGCCCGCTCACCAACCCGTCGACGGCCAGAGTCTGCTCTCCGCCGTCGGCCTTCCGGGCCGCCACGGCCGCTTGTACGATGCGCCGGCCGCAGATGTGCGTCACGAGCTCGTCCTCGGTCAGGTCCGCGGCCGGCACATCCGCTGCGACACGACCATCCCGGAGGACGGTGACGTTGTCCGCGAGCTGCAGGATCTCGCGGAGGTGGTGGCTGATGAACAGGATCGTCTGGCCACCTGCGGCGAACCGCTTGAGCATCTGAGCCAGCAGATCGGCTTCCCGCTCTGGCAGCGACGCCGTCGGTTCGTCGAGGATGAGGATGCGCTCCCCCTCGTCAGGATCGTCGCCCAGGGCTCGGGCGATCGCCAGCATCGTCCGGCTCGCCGCGTTGAGCGAACCCACCGTGGAGCGTGGTGTGGCGTGGATCTGGTAGCGGTCGATGAGGGCCGCCGCCTCCAACTCGAGACGGCGCCAATGGATCCGCCCGAGCCTCTGGGTGCCGAAGCCGTGCCCGAGAGCGATGTTCTCCGACACCGTCAACCCGTCGAACAGACCGACGTCTTGGTGGACGAAGCGGAGCCCCAGGTCATGGGCCAGGTCCGGGCTCATGCCTGAGGCCGGGACGACCTGGGGGCCCACGGCGATCGTGCCGCCGTGGTCCCCCCGCTCGATCCCCGCCAGGATCTTGACGAACGTGGACTTGCCAGACCCGTTGGCTCCGACGAGAGCGTGGATGCTGCCTCGTTGCGTCGTCAGGTCGACGTCGCGCAAGGCCTGCGTCGCGCCGTAGTGCTTGCTGAGCTTTTGAACCAGCAGAGCGGGGCTCGAGTCCACTAGGAAATGCCCCATGCGGCCTTGTAGGCGCTCCGGAAGTCGAAGCCGGTCGTGTACCCCTCCCCATCCGCGGGGAGGTCGTGGTCGGCGTCGACCGTCTGCCAACCCCAACCCTGGGGCACGGTGTCCTCGCCGGCCAGCACGCGGATGGTGGTGTCGATGGCGCCCCATCCGGCCCAGCCGTTGTCCCACCCGATCGCCGCGCCGACCTGCTCGGCGTGGATCAGGGAAATGCCCGGAGCCAGACCTTCGCCGCCGATGATCGTCATCTTGCGTCCCGTGGACGCGATGGCCTGCGGCATCGACCCCGCGAGGATGAACGAGTCGAAGGTCGGCTGGATCGCGTTCGCGTCCGGGTTGGAGAGCAGAATGGCCGAGAACTTCTGCGCCAGTGGCCCGGCCACGTCCGCGACCTGGAACTCGAGGTTGTCGACGATGCCGCAGTCGGGGCAGCTCTTCGCCAGCTCGTCGGCGAAGCCTTCGCTGGGGTATCGGGCGGTCCTCGAGTCGGTGACGACGGTGTTGATCACCTTTGCCTTGCCGTCGGTCGCGTTGATGAGCCAGCGCGCCTTCGCCGCGCCCCATGCCTTCAGGAAGTCTCCGAAGCTGGGGTACTCCTCGCTCAGCTTCACCTCGGTGGTGAACAGAGGCGTGTCATCGCAATCGAAGCCTCCGAAGAGGATCGTCGGGATGCCGGCATCCTTGGCGGCCTGCAGCCCGCCCTTGGCGTAGTCGCAGTCGATACCGGTCACAATGATCGCGTCGGCCTTCGCCGCGACGGCCTGGCGGATGGCCACGCTGTAGCCGTCGCCGACCCCCAAGGCACCGTCGGCGATGGTCATCGTCCACCCGAGGGCCTCGCCGGCCTCGACAGCGCCCTCCGCAGGAGCCTGACACCCGGCGACGACCTTGCCGCACGGCACCACCCAGACGTTCGCGTCGGCCGCGGGAGTGGGAGCGGAGGTGGGCGGCGCGGTGAAGGTGCCCTTGAAGTCGGCCGCGAGCTCGGCGTCGATGTCGGCGTCGATGTCGGCGCCGGTCGCACCGACGTTCGTGCTCGCGTCGCTGCCCGAGCCCGCATCGCCACCGTCCGATGAGGAGTCCGACCCGCAGGCACTGAGTCCGCAGGCCAGGGCAATCCCGACCAACGGCGCGACGGCTCGACGTCGAATTGAGGTGTTTCGCATGACTGTGTGCCCTCCTGATCGGCGGCCAGTGTGGCCCTCGTCACGAACTGTAGGGATCGGCAGACAATCGGAGAAACCGTTATCTTGCATGCGCAGACATCACTTCTGGTGGTCTATCCAAAAACCGCGCTCGCCTAGAAGTCGGCATAACGGCGCGTGCCATCCCTCAATGATCGATGATAACGATCAGCGCAGATCGCTCTCGATGATGCGTTGCGCCGATGACGGGAATCGAACAGCGTCACGGGCACCGGTTCGAGCGCGGCCGGTCAGCCGAGCGCGGGAAGAGCCTTGCCCGCCAGGACGAGGACGCCTCACCCAGAGCCTCGCCTCGCCTGCTGTGAGGCGACGCGACGGACAGAAGCTGGCGCCCTGTCGATGCTCCGGCGAGGAACGCCCTACGCCACTAGAGCGGCGGAGACGTGAAAATCTCTCCGCGCTTCATCCGCTCCATACTGATCATCAGCTCTGGGTCAAGGTAGTAGATCTCCGTGTAGCACCCGAGGGTCTCGCGCGTGTCGAAGTAGCCCCACCGGCAGCTTCCTAGTCCCACTCCGCTGCCCTCGATGAAGCCGCTCATTGCTTTGGAGATGCCACGCGCGACATACGCCTCCTCCGCGGCGGCGTACTCAGCGGCGTCCCTGACCCGGAATCCGATGTGATGGGGCCCAACGCCCTTCTCGTCCAACCAGTCCTTGTAGACACTCGATCCGCTGTCGTGCCGGGCCAACTCGATGAGGAGTTCGCCAGCAAAGGCATAGGCCACGCTGAACTCGAACTCGGCGGGCTCGCCCCGATAGGTCTTCTCCGTCTGGCCGACGGACAGGTTCTCCCACACGCTCCATGCCGTGATGCCGAAGTTGCGCCTCCAGGTCTCCACAGCTTCGTCAAGATCCTCGACCACGAAGCAGAGCTGATCGAAGGATCGTCCGACGAACGACATGTCGTGCATGGTTGGACTCTCCGTGATGATGGTCAGATTGGTGAGGGGCCCTTGAGAGGCTCCCGCGTCTCCTCACGAGCCCGAGCCCGAGTCGGGACAACGACTCGCGAGGCTAGTGCCGCTCATCACAGTTCGAACAACAACTCTTTCCCAAGACGGCGCATCGATCTCATCAATCGCCAAGAGTGGCCCGCTTGCCGCGGCGTGACCGCCGTTCGATCGACGGCTGACGGTCCCGACCGTCGCGAACGACCTCTCAGGCGAGGCGCTCTGCGACGAGGCATTGCCCTGGTCAATACACAGAGATCACCAACCATTGTTAGCAGGACGTAACACGCGGGACTACTGTCCATCGGCAGGTCACAACTCGAGTCGATACCGGGAGGTTCGTAGTGCAACGTTCGATGGGGTCCGCGGCAACGCAACGGAGCGGAGTCTGTCCGCTCGACGTGGCGATCACTCGCGGGTTCGGCATGCGGCGATCGTCAGTCGTTTCCCTCGAAGGGAGCTCATGATGCCGGACCTCGATGGACGCGTGGCGGTGGTGACCGGTGGCGCCGGCGCCATTGGCCGAGCAACCTCTGCTTGTCTCTCAGAGCAGGGCGCCAGGGTCGTGGTGGCTGATCTGCGCGGCTCGGAGGCTGCACAGCTTGCGGATGCGCTCGAGGGCGAGGCCATAGGCGTGGAGCACGACGTTCGCGACAGTGACTCCGGGGTCGCTCTGGCTGCGCGCGCAACGGAGGTGTTCGGTCGGGTGGACATCCTCGTCAACAACGCCGGGGTCAACTCGCCCACGTGTGCGGTGACCGACATCTCTGACGAGGAGTGGGACCGCGTGATGGACACCAACGCGCGCGGGACCTTTGTGACCACGCGGGCTTTCCTCCCCGGGATGATCGAGCAAGGCAGCGGTCGGATCATCAACCTCTCGTCGATCGTGGGTCAGATGGGATCGCCCTTCATTCTTCCCTACACCGCGTCGAAGGCGGCGGTCATCGGGATCACCCATGCTCTGGCGGCGGAGTACGCGTCGCGCGGCATCACGGTGAACTCCGTGCACCCGGGCCTGCTCGAAACTGGGATGCACGACTTCGACGACTGGGCCAAGCGGGAAGGCATGACGCTGGACGAGGCCGTGGAGCACTTCCGCAACCTCATCCCCCAGCGCGAATACCAGACTCCCCGCGACATCGCGGAGATGATCGCGTTCCTCGCCTCCGACCGGGCCAGGCACATCACCGGAGCGGCGTTCAACGTCGACGGTGGCATCCGGATGCACTAACGCAGGTCGCAAGGGGTCGCTGGACCGTTGCGCCAGCCGACACAGCGTATCTACGACGGCCAGATGTACGCCGTGCGGAAGGGGCTCATCGACCCGGGTTTCGAGCCGAGCATGGACCCGTTCCGGGAGTTCTTCATCGGCCGCAACCCCACCTGAGGAAGATCATGACCGCCACGATGACCGATGCGCCCCTCCGGGCGGAAGTCGACGCCCCTGCCGGTGCGAGTACCAAGGCGTCACCCATCTCAGGACGGGTTGGCAACCCGTCGTGAAACGCGTGCGGTCCTCACCACGACCTCCGCGAGGGGCACGTTTCAGCGATGCCAGATCGACCATCGCACGGGGAGCCGTCTTCATGTTCGAGGGACTCGTCTGCCTCGGTGCAACACAGACCGCCTACTTCGTGCGACACCCTGCGGACTCATTCCCCGCGATGGCCGCGATAAAGCGCGCTGGATCCATGATTCGTGAGGCCGAGGACTTCGCCAACGCACCGAGGCGATGATCCATGGGGCGCTCAAGCATGGGCTCATCCTGCGCCTGCGGACCGGTTGGGCCTTGCGAGCCGACGTGAAGGCGAAAGACCTGGGCACACGTCACACCTGAGGCGCTCATCACCGAAGGGCCCGCGGAGGTCAAGAACCGAGCCGTTCCCGCCCATTGAAAGATGCTGCGATCTGTGTGCCGCACTGCGGAACGACGGTCAGTTCGCTCGCCTGTGATGGTCGACATTGTTCTCGGAGGTCCTAACCCGACCCCCGCGTCTTCCAGCAGGTCGTCACCTTCGCCGAGGAGCGGGGCATGAGTCCGATCCGGGTGCAGAAGGAGCAGTCGGGGCACAGTCGTGAACGCACGTCCAGGTCGCCTAAGAATGCACTACCTGCGCGTTCATAGAAGGAACGGCCGGCCAACCCGTAGTAGCCGCACGAGCATCGCCGTGGGATCTACGGAACATTGACAAGAAGGATGAAGATGGACGACCAGTTCGACGCCGATGTGGCGATCATCGGCTACGGACCGACCGGGATGCTGGCGGCCCTGTCGTTGGCGCACGAGAGTGCCACGACGATCGTGTTCGAACGCGAGGAAGGGATCTACCAGCGAGCGCGGGCCATGACGGTCAACGACTGGACGGTGCGGATCTTTCAGTCCCTCGGGGTCGACGACCGGGTTGCACCCACGCTGGAACCGCAACGCGCGTCGCGCTGGTTGACCTACGACCACGCTGAGATCTACCGCGTCGAGCACCCCCCGTCGCTCCTCGGCAAGGAACCGCGTTTCTACAACATCTACCAGCCAGCCCTGGAAGCCGAGCTGCGCGCCTGCGCCGAGGAGCGTTCTGAGATCGACACCCGTTTTGGCTACAACGTCACGGACGTCAAGCAAGACGCCAACGGAGTGACCGTCACCGCTACCGAAGTCGCCACCCGCCGATCGACATCCGTGCGGGCGCGCTATGCCATCGCGGCCGACGGCGGTTCCTCTCAGACGCGTTCGGCGATCGGCGCACGGTTGGTCGGCGAAACGCTGAATGTGACGTGGGTCGTCATCGACTGCCGGGTCAAGCGCTGGTGGCCCGACCGCGACATACTGACCTTCTGGTCCGACAAGGATCGCCCCGCCGTGGACGTCGCCCTTTCGGCAGGCAATCACCGTTGGGAGATTCCGCTGCGGCCTGACGAGTCGCCGGCGGACTATCCGACCAGCACGGATGTTTGGAAGCTGCTCCAGGCTCTCGGCGTCTCCGAGGATGACGTGGAGATTCATCAGCACGCCTTCTACCAGCACCACACGCGGATGGCGGACACCTGGCGAGTTGGACGCGTCTTCCTGGCCGGCGACGCGGCCCACATGATGCCGCCATGGGCGGGCGCCGGGATGCAGTCCGGCATCCGTGATGCTCACGACCTAGGCTGGAAACTTGGCCGGGTGCTCAACGGGAGGCTGTCACCGCAGTGGCTCGACACCTACGAGGTAGAGAGGCGCCCGAACGTCGCCTACTACACCGACCTCGCCGTACAGCTCGGTCGCATCATCAAGCAGGAGCTCTCCCCGGAGGAGCAAGCTCGCCTCACCCCACGAACCGGTGCACAGGACTCGACTCTGGAGCGCTCCACTCCACGGCTAGCAGCCGGCTGGTTCCGAGGTCCGTTCTCGTCCGGCTCACTCGTAGGTCGGATGATCCCGCAGCCGCTGGTCACCACGACGCACGGCCGGCGAATGCTTCTCGACGACTTTCTCGGCGACGGCTTCGTGCTGCTTGGAGCTGGCGTCGATCCCGCCACCGTGCTGAGCCCTGCCGAGAAGGATGGGTGGGATGAGCTGGGCGCCCGCTACGTGACAGTGAGTCCTGCCAATGCGCACGCATCCGGACCCGATACGTGCGTCGATACCGCACGAATGCTGCTCCCGTGGTTGGAGGAGAGTGGCGTACGCGTCCTGGCGGTACGACCGGACCGCTTCATCGCCGCCACCGACGTCGACGGTCTGGCGGTCCCGGAGTTCCCCGCCGTCGCCCCTGTCAAATGATGGTCTGCCTCACGGTGAGGTCGCAGCCGTGCTTGAAGTCCATCCGGTCCGTAACCGCGATGAACGGCTCGCCGAGCTCGAGACAAACAGGGGCAGGTCGTCGACGAGGGGCGCTCGGGCTTCCATCTACACCCCTGCTCAGGAGGTGGCCTCCCGCGACGGGCCCCCGGTCTCCAGGATGACTCCGGGGTTGAGGATGCCGCACGGGTCCAGCGCACGCTTGATCCGTGCGGTCACCGTGATCACGTCTCGACCGGCCTGTTTGGCCAGCCACGGCGCGTTGAGACGACCGACGTCGCCGAGCTCTGCGCGATCCCAGCGCCCGGAGTGACCTTGGGGTGCGATTCGAGCATGTCCATCAAAGGTCGGGTGGGCACATGCTCGGCGAGGAACGAAATCTGGTCACACACGACGGTCTCGAAGAGGTCCCCGACATAGATCTCGAAATGCCCTGCGTCGTAGTGAAGGGTCTCGCTTAGCACGGCCTGTGCTGCGTACTTGTCGGTCTTGCGAGCCGGGGTGACGCTGTCGCGGTCACAGATGCAGAACAGGATCGGCGTGCGGATGTCCTTGGCACGACGGCCAGGGGCATATCGGGGGATCTGAAACATGACCCGGGCAGGGACGCGGCTTGGCCAGTCGGAGATTCCGGAGGCTTCGAGAATCGCGTTGAATCCTGGCATGGAATCGAGAGCGGTCATGATTGCAAGATCTCCAGGGTTTCCGACGACCTCGACTCTGACGGGGTCTCCGCCCCGCTTGGCCGCGCGACTGTCTTGGACGGCGCAGCGCATCAGCCGCAGAAGCGTGGTGAATGGCATCCTCACGCCGGCCGCGAGACCGTCGGTGAACGGACACTGGGCGATGGTCGCAGCGATGTCGGGGTCGTCCGCTGCCGTAACGATGACGTGACCACCCGCGAATGAGGTGCCCCAGAGAATGACGCGGGCGGGATCCGCCTCAGGCACATGCCTGGCGTACGCGACGGCGTTCTTCCAGTCGTCGAGTTCGCGGCGGACGTTCACGAGCTCACGCGGCTCGCCGGTGCTGGCCCCGAAGTGTCGATAGTCGAAGACGAGGCAGGCGTAGCCCTGGCCCACGAAACGCTCGGCGAACGCGTCGAGCCTCATCTCCTTGATGCCGGCGAAGCCATGTGCCATGACGATGATCGGCGCCGGTTCGGCAGATGTGGCGCCGGCGGGTAGGTAGAGCCAGGCCCGACAGTTCCCGTCGCCTGAGCCGAACTGGACGTCTACTCGTCGTGCTGAGTCGGTCATGTCGCAATTCCTGATTCAGTGGGGTCGTCAGACCGCAACGGCCTGGTTGTCGGTGGCCAAAGTGATGGCGACGTCGATGATCATGTCCTCCTGGCCGCCGACGAGTCGGCGGCGACCGCACTCCATGAGGATGTCGCGGACGTCCACGCCGTAGCTCCGCGCCGCGTTCTCGGCGTGGCGAAGGAACGAGGAGTAGACCCCGGCGTACCCGAGCGTGAGGGTCTCCCGGTCCACCCGGACCGGCCGGTCCTGCAGCGGGCGAACGATGTCGTCGGCGGCGTCCTGCAGCTGGAACAGGTCACAACCGTGCTTCAGCCCGGAGATGTTCCCGACCGCGATGAAGGCCTCCAACGGGCAATTGCCAGCACCGGCGCCATGGCCTGCGAGGGACGCGTCCACGCGGCGTGCGCCGTTCTCGACGGCGACGACGGAGTTGGCGACCGAGAGCGAGAGGTTCTCGTGCGCATGGATCCCGATCTCGGTCCCGGCGTCGAGGACGTCGCGATAGGCCTGGACGCGGGCGGCCACGTCGTTCATCGTCAGCCGGCCGCCGGAGTCGGTGACGTAGACGCAGTGTGCGCCGTATGACTCCATCAGCTTTGCCTGCCGGGCGAGTTCCTCGGGCGGCGCCATGTGGGAAAGCATCAGGAAGCCGGAGACGTCCATGCCTAGCTCCCGCGCGGCGGCGATGTGTTGGGCGGAGATGTCGGCCTCGGTGCAGTGCGTAGCCACGCGGACCGAGCGGACGCCGAGCGCGTACGCGGTCTTCAGCTCATGGATCGTGCCCACGCCGGGCAGCAACAGCGTGGTCAGCCGCGCGCGCTCCAGCGCAGAGGCCGCGGCTTCGATCCACTCCCAGTCGGTGTTGGAGCCCGGGCCGTAGTTGACCGAGCCGCCAGCCAGTCCGTCGCCGTGGGCGACCTCGATCGCGTCGACGCCGGCCTCGTCGAGGGCTTTGACGATGCGTTGCACGTCGTCGGTGGAGATCCGGTGCCGAAGGGCGTGCATGCCGTCGCGCAGGGTGACGTCCTGGACGAAGATCTTGGTGCTCACTTGTGGGCCTCCTTGGCAGCGGCGATCCGCTCTGCCATCTGCACGGCAGCCGAGGTCATGATGTCGAGGTTGCCGGCGTATGCCGGGAGGTAGTGCGCGGCGCCCTCGACCTCGAGGAACACCGAGACCTGGTGGGTGGGACGCTGGGCACCCTCGGCGATGAGGGTCTCGACCGGCTGGTCCCCGGGGATCTCGGTGATCTGCACCGGTTGCTTGAGCCGGTAGCCAGGAACGTAGGCCGCCACGTCGGCGACCATCTTCTCCACCGACCGCCGGATCTCCTCGTGCACCGCGGGGTCTGGCGCGTCGACGAGGGCGAAGACGGTGTCGCGCATGATCAGCGGCGGCTCGGCGGGGTTGAGGATGATGATCGCTTTGCCTTGTTTGGCGCCGCCGACCTGGGTGATCGCGGCCGAGGTGGTCTCGGTGAACTCGTCGATGTTGGCCCGGGTGCCCGGGCCGGCCGACTTGCTGGCGATGGAGGCGACGATCTCGGCGTACTCCACGGGTACGACGCGGGCGACGGCCGCGACCACGGGGATCGTGGCCTGTCCTCCGCAGGTGACCATGTTGACGTTGGGCGCGTCCAGGTGCTCCTCGAGGTTGACCGCGGGGATGACGTAGGGCCCGATCGCGGCGGGGGTCAGGTCGATGAGCCGTTTGCCGAGCGGGCCGAGTTGCGCGGCGTTCGCCTCGTGGGCCTTGGCCGATGTTGCGTCAAAGATGATCTCGATCTCGGGGAAGTCGGGCAGCGCCATCAGTCCGGCAACGCCTTCGTGCGTGGTCTGCACACCCATCCGCGCGGCGCGTGCGAGACCGTCGGAGTCAGGGTCGATGCCGACCATGGCACCCATCTCCAGGTGCTCGGCATTGCGGAGCACTTTGATCATCAGGTCGGTGCCGATGTTGCCCGAACCGATGATGGCGACCTTGGTCCGGCTCATTCCTCCTCCTCGGTGAACGTGCACGAGACAGTGCCTAGCCCCGTGATCGTCGCGGTGACCTCGGCGCCGGGGGCGATGGGAAACATGGGGCCGAGCGCTCCGGACAGGACCACCTGTCCGGACCTCAGCGGCTCGCCGAGCTTGCGCGCCTGGCGGGCGAGCCACATGAGCGCATTGACCGGGTCGCCTAGACAAGCCGCTCCGGATCCGGTCGAGACCTGCTCGCCGTTGACGCTCATCGTCATCTCGACATCCCTGGGCTCGACCTCATCCAGCCGCACGCGTACCCCGCCGAGCACGTAGGCTCCGGCCGAGGCGTTGTCGGCGACGGTGTCCCCGAAGCTGATGTCCCAGTCCCGGATGCGGCTGCCGCAGATCTCAAGGGCAGCCACGCCGTAGTCGATGGCCGCGCGAACCCGCTTGTTGTTGAGCTCACCCTCGACGAGGTCGTCTTTGAGCACGAAGGCGATCTCCGCCTCCACACGTGGCTGTAGCACGGATCCGAAAGGAATCATGGCGCCGTCGTCATGGGCCATGTCGTCGAAGAGCATCCCGAAGTCGGGCTGGTCCACCCCCAGCTGTGCCTGCACGGCCGGAGATGTCAGTCCGATCTTTCGGCCGACCACTCGGGCACCGTCGAGCAGTCGCGCCTGGGTCAGACGCCGCTGGACGGCGTAAGCGGCGAGGACGTTGTCGGAGCCGATGAGGTCCCGCACGGGGCTGCAGGGCACGTGGGTGGTGGTCGCGTTGAGTAGCCGGTCTGCTGCTCGGGTGGTGGCCAGGCCGGCATCCAGGGGCGTGGGCTCAAGAGTCACCCTTCGAATATCGACTGCCTGTCGAGATGCGGGGTGGTCCGTGCCGGTCAACGGCACAGGGATCGGTCTTGCTTCTGGCGATGCCCCGTGGGTTTACCTCGCGACTCGCAAACGGCGAAGGGGCTGTCGAGGGCGCGCACGCCCTCGACAGCCCCGGCCGCTCCACGGCACACCTTCATGTGGACTGGGCCTGGCTGAGCACCGTGGGGCCGAACTGGCGCACCTGCGGAAGCGTGGTGACCATGTGCAGCAGCGCCCGATCGCTCAGGCACGTCTGCCTATGTGGGATGTCGCCAGGGAAACGGACGAAGTCTCCGGCCGAGAGATCGACTAGGTCGCTCGTCGGCCCGATCCGCACCTTCCCCCTCACCACGTAGGCGTGGTGCAGCGTGCCGGGTTGGTGAGCGTCGACCTCCCCGGAGTCGTCCCCGCGGGTCATCTTCAGCAGCACAGTCCGCACATAGCCCGAGCCGTAGACCTCGTCCAGGGCGCGCTCTTGGTGTCCCCGGGAATGCGACCACTCCCCCTGGTCCGACCGCAGGACGTACACCGGGGTGCCCCATTCGGTGACCAGGCGTCGCAGCGACACGTCGAGAGCGGAGCCGACGGCAGCCAGGGTCTCCACAGTCGGGTTCCCGTTCCCCATCTCGAGTTTGGACAGGGTCTGCTTTGCCAAGCCTGACCTTCGGGCCAGGTCCCCGATGCTGAGCCCGCGCTCCAGCCGGAAACGGTGCACATTTCGGGCCACAAGCTCACTTGATTCCACCTCGACCACTCCAAGGGTGTCACTGTAGTTGACGGCCCGTCACTCTTGACTGGCGTCACTTCTAGTAGCCATCATGTCACCTATACTAGATCAGAGCGAGGACATCGGAGTTCGGACCATGAGCAGCACGACGACATCCCGCGACGATCGGGCAGCGATCGACAAGGCGTTCAGCCTGCTGGTCTCGTTCGGCGCCCAGGCCAGTACCGGCCTGGGCGTCAGTGAACTGGCTCGACGAGCGGAGTTGAGCAAGTCCACGGCCTTCCGGGTGCTCAAGATGCTCGAGCGCAACGGTGTCGTCGAGCGAGTGGGAAGCGGTTACCGCTTCGGTCGGCGACTTCACGAGTTGGGCAGCGCCGTCTACTCCCCCGAGAACGAGCGCATCCGCGAAGCCCTCACCCCGTTCCTGGCAGACCTGTACGAGTTGACCCACGAAACGGTCCATCTGGCCACGCTGCACGGCGTCGAGGTGGTGTACCTGGCCAAGCTCTACGGTCACCGCCGCGTTCCCTCGCCCTCCCGGGTCGGAGGACGAGTCCCTGCGCACTGCACGGCCATCGGCAAGGCCTTGGCTGCTCACGATCCCGCCGCCTTCGACGCCCTCGCCACCGCTCCGCTAACAGCGCTCACCGCGAACTCGCTCGTGGATTCCGATCGCCTGACCCTCCAGCTCATGAACGTACGCCGCGACGGTTTCGCAGTGGAGTCCGAGGAAGCCGCGCCGGGGCTCGCTTGCATCGCGGTTCCGGTCTTCGGGGTGGGCGGTCGTCCGGTCGCAGGTCTGTCCGTGTCCGGCCCCGTGGGCAGCTTCGACCTCCAACAGCATTCGCCTGCCCTTCGGCAAGTCGCACACTCCGCCTCGCTGGCCGCTCTGAGGGCGGGGCTGGGCGCATCCCTGCGCCGACCACGCTCCGTCGCATGACGTCGGTCCCGGACCCGAAGGACGACTGACGAAGCCCGTCAGGTATGCGGTACGCGCTCGAGGTCCAGGTCGACGAACGTGACCCAGGCGGGCTCGGCGACCCCCAAGCTCACCGGTCCGTCAGGTAGCTCGACGTCCACCACGAAGCGAAATCCCGCGTCTTCGGCCGCGCCGAGCAGCTCCAGATCGCCCTCGGGCACGGCGTAGATGACTCGGCGGCAGTGGGGGTCGGCGGCCAGGATCGCCGCGACCAGATCGCCGAGAAGGGAGGTGAGCACCACGGGAGGCAACTCGGTCACCCGAACCTCGATGTCGTGCTCACTCACGGGGTAAGCCTCCCGCAGACGGCCGGATGCACAACGCTCGAGAACGACGGTGCCGACGGTGGCGGGCTCGATTTGGCGACGCAGAACAAGCCTTGTCCAGACTCGGGCGGTGTCCCGGGAAAGCGTCTTCCATGACTCGAGCGAGATGGCCGGGATCTCGGCAGTCATGACTCCTCCATCGCGAGGCTCGAACGCATCCGGATCTTGTCGAGCTTGCCGGAGGCGTTGCGCGGGAGGCTGTCGACGATCTGCAGCCGCCTGGGCAGCTTGTAGCGGGCCAGACTCTTCGCGGCGTGCTCGCGGACCTGCTCGAGGGTGAGCTCGGCGCCCGGGGCCACGGCGACTACCACGACCACCGCCTCACCCCACTCATCGTCCGGCACGCCGACGACGCCGACGTCGACCGCACAAGGAAGGTCGGCGAGTGCCCGCTCCACCTCGGCGGGGTAAACGTTCTCCCCTCCCGAGATGATCATGTCCTTGAGGCGGTCCACGATGAAGAGGAAACCGTCGTCGTCCAGGTAGCCGATGTCCCCGGAGTGGAACCACCCCTCTCCGTCAAACGCCGCATCCGTGGCCTCAGGATCCTCCCAGTAGCCAGGCGTCACGTTGGGGCCGCGTACGACGATCTCTCCCCGTCGGGTTGCTGGGAGCGGATCGCCGACCTCCATGTCGACGACCCGCACCTCGGTGTACGGCATCGGGATGCCGGCCGAGCCCGTCTTGGCCAACGTCCACTCCGCCGGCAGATGGGTCGCGAACGGGGCGGTCTCAGTCAGACCCCAGGCCTGTTGCAATTGGATGCCTCGCTCGGCGCACTGCCGGATCAGCGACGGCGGGACGGGCGCGCCAGCAACGACGACAGACCGGAGCGCGGAGAGGTCTGCATCGGCGAAGCCTGGGTGTCGGGCCAGCGCCTGGAACATGGTCGGGACCGCGAACGTCGACCCGACGGCGTACCGAGCGTAGTCGTCGAGGGTCTGCTCCGGGTCGAACCCGCGGCGCAGCACGATGCGGTTGCCGCGCACCAGAGCACGCAGCACGAAACTGTTGAGCGCGCCGATGTGGAAGAGCGGCGCCGCGGCGTGGGTGGTGTCACCGGGCCGGCTGTCGAGCATGAGCTCGACGTTGACGGAGTTCCACCACGCGTTGCCGTGGGTGAGCACGACCCCCTTCGGGAGGCCGGTCGTGCCCGAGGTGAACATAAGGATCGCCGGATCATCGAAGTCGCTCACCGCGATCTCAGCGTACGGCGTCGCGTCTGCCAACAACGCCGACCAGCCGATCCATGGCCTGGTCACCGGGGTGGTCGGGATCGCCGGATCGTCGTCGACGAGCAGCCTGAGAGAGAGCCGGTGACCCGTGACCGCGTCGACGGCGGCGCGATGGCCCTCCTCGCACACGATCGTGTTGGCGCCGCTGCGGGCCAGCACCGACTCCAGCTCCGGACCGGCGAGCCGGAAGTTGATCGGCACAAAGATCGCACCAAGCCGGAACGCCGCCAGCATGGTGACCAGGAACGACAGGCTGTTGAGCCCGAGGTAGGCGACCCGGTCACCCTCGCTCGTGCCGCCGTCGGCCAGCACGGAGGCCAGCCGGGCGGCACGATCGTCGAGCTCTCCGTAGGTCAGGTCGCCGCCCTCGTAGACGACCGCGGTGCTGTCCGGCCGGAAGCGGGCGTGCCGGGCGACCGCGGTGGCCGCGTTGATGTCGACCCGGTGGCCGGAGTTCGCGGGGTGGCCGAGCACCGGCGGCTTCGTCTGCGCGGCGTTCGTTTCGGGGATCGAGATGTGCCTGGTCATCGGTGGTCGCTCCTTAGAGATGGTTTCCGCCGGCGTCGCTGCGGAAGCCGCGCACGCCCATGCCGCCGTCGACCGAGATGGCCTGCCCGGTGATCGGCCCGGACTGCTCGCGCGACGCGAGTAGGACGTAGGACCCGGTGAAGTCGCGCGGATCCGTGCTGGAGTCGTGCAGTGGAATCGGGGGCGGCGGAGCGTCCGAGCCCCGCTTGGCGAACGCTGTAGCGATCGACCGGTCGGCCAGGTCCAGCGAGGCGGGGCCGCGCAGGTCGGTGTTCATGCCACCGCAGGCCACGCCGTTGACGCGCACCTTCGGGGCGAGCTCATAGGCTAGCTCCCGCATCAGGCCGAGGCATGCGTGCTTGCTGGCCGTGTAGACCGGCCCGCCGCCGTTGACGTAGAAGGAGGCGTTGGACAGCGTCATGATGATGCTGCCCCGGGTCTTCACCAGCTCGGGCCAGGCGGCGTGCGCGGCGAGCAGGTAGCCCTTGACGTTGACCGCAAAGAGCTCGTCGAAGCTGCGGGAGAGCTCGTCGGCGGTGAGCTTGGTGAGTTGACGCTGGAAGTCCCACATCCCGGCATTGGGCACGAGCGTGTCCAGCCTGGCGAACCGGTCGATTGTCTCGGCGACGGCGCCAGCCAGGTCGTCGGCGGAGCACACGTCGCCGGCGACGGCGTGCATGCGGTCCGGGTCCGTCGAGCTCTTCACGACCGCGGCCAGCTTGTCCTGGTCGCGGCCCATCACCACAACAGAGGCGCCCTCCGCCACGAATCGCTCCGCGACTGCGGCCCCGATGCCGGACCCGCCGCCGGTGACGAGGGCGACGTAACCCTCCAGCCAGCCGCTCACGAGCCATTGCCCAGGAAGTCGGTGACCAGGCGCTCGAACTCGGCCTGGCGCTCCAGTTGCACCCAGTGCCCGCAGTTTCCGAAGACGTGAAGCTGCACGTCGCGGATGTACTTCAGCATGATCTGGGCGCCCTCGAGCGTGATCGTGCGGTCGTCGCGGCCCCACAGCAGCAGGGTCGGGGCATTCACCTTGTGCAGGTCACGCCATAGCGGGTCCATGCCGCGCCGCTGGGCGAAGTGGGCGTTGAGTCGGTGGTAGAACGCGATGTGGCTCTCGTCGAGCGACGCCTGGTAACGCGCCTCGGCCGTCTCGGTCCATTTCTTCGGCTCGGCGGTCATCACGCCGATGAAGGACTTCATCTTCGAAAGCGACGGGCCCTCGCCGTTGTAGTACTTCCACATCTCCTTCTGGCCCTCGGTCGGCGTGGGGCCGAACGGTAGCCAGCCGCCGCCGGGCGCCATCAGCACCAGCCGAATCACTCGGTCGGGGTGCTGCTGGGCCAGCGCGATCGCGGCCGCTCCACCGAGGCTGTTGCCGAGCAGGTGGAAGTTCTCGATCCCGAGCTGGTCGAACGCCTCGACGAGGGCGTCGACGGCGATCTGGGTGATCGAGAAGCCATCGAGCTCCTCCTGGCTCGGCCGGTACGAGCCACCGAAACCCGGCTGGTCGGGCAGCACGACGCGGAAGTGCTTCGACAGAGCCGCGAGGTTCTGGCCGTAGTTTGCGACCGCGGAGGCACCCGGGCCGCCGCCATGCAGCATCACCAAGACCGGGCCGGTGCCGGTCTCGGCCACGGCGATGTCGCCGCGGCTGGTCGACACGGTGTGGTGGGTGAGCTCCAGCTCGGTGGCGGTCACGGAGGGTCCTTTCAGAAGAAGGTGGAGATGTTCTTGGACTGCAGGATGTTCTGGTCGAGCAGGATCGTGCGGCGCGCGACCAGCAGACCGTACGGCGAACGCCGGAGCACGTCGGTGCGTCCGCCGGCGAAGACGTTCTCCTCGCGCTCCAGCCGGTTGCGGTAGACCAGGAACGCCGACCGGACCACGAGGTCGTGGGGAGTGAAGCCCTCGTGCTCGTCGGGGTCGAGATAGCGGGCGACGACGTTGGTCACCAGGTGGCGGGTGCGCGACGGCGGGTCTTCGGCCCAGGCCATTCCCGAGTCGAAGCGGCGGATCCGCCAGGCCAGGGACTCCTTGGACTCGTCGTAGAACGCCGCCTCGCCGCGCTTGGCGATCGACAGCGCCTGCTGTCGACGAAGCCGGTTGGTGCGCGTCGGCATCCAGTAGTCGAGGTCGTCGGCGAGCAGCTCGAGCCAGTCGGTATAGCGACCGTCGTCGAGCAGCTCGGCCTCGCGGTAGTAGAACTGCTCGACCTCGAAGTGGGTCTGCAAGTCCGCAAGCGCCCCGGGCTCGCGGGCGCTCATCGCCGAGGCCGGGTCCGTAGTGGTGGTCACGGTCACCATTCGATCCCTTCTGCGGAGTTGGCGGAACGTCGTGTGCCGTCGCACGGCACGCCCGTTCAGCCGCGGAGCAGCTTGCGCAGGTCGACGCTGGGATCTGCGAGACGGTGCGGATCGACCACGATCGATCGGTCGATGAGGCGGCGGGCGGCACGCACCGCGTTCGGCTCGTCGACGGCCACAGCGCCCACGACCCGTCCGCCGGTCACGCCGAACACCGAGAAGGAGGGGTCGCCGATCGCGCCGCGGACCACGGTGGTCCCAGCGCCCGCGATCTTGCCGACGGCCTCGAGATGCAGCCCGTGACGATCACTCCAGAACCAGCTCGAGGTCGGAGCCGGTCGGGGGACGCCCAGGATGGTTGCGGCCGCACGGGCGCCGTCGTGCTGGGCTGCTTCCCAGTGCTCCGCGCGGGGCAGCAGGGCGCCGTGGATGCGACGCCGCGTGGAGTCGCCAACCGCGAGTACGGCGGGGGTCTTCGTCGTCTGGCCGGCGTCGACCACCACGCCCTGATCGGTCTCCAGACCGGCCTCCTCGGCGAGGGAGGTCTCGGGCGTCATCCCCACACCGAGGAGCACGGCGTCGAAGGTGCGCGACTCGTCCTCGCCAGAGATCCGGACCTCGACGCCGGCCGCGGTGTCCGCGAACGACTCGACGCCGGCGGTGACGACGGAGATCCCGCGCTCGGTGTGCAGTCCGTGCAGCCAGGTGGCGACGTCGCGGCCGACCGTGTGGGCCAGCGGCGCCGCGACCGGGTCGACCAGGGTGACTTCGCAGCCGAGGCCAAGCGCGGTCGACGCGGCCTCTGCCCCGATCAGACCGGCGCCGACGACCAACAGCCGGGCACCGGGCAGCATCGCCTTGCGCAAGGCATCGGCATCCTCGGCGGTGCGCAGGACGTGGACCCGCGGGCTGTCCGCGCCCGGAATCGGCGGGCGGGCCGCATGGCCGCCGGTGGCCAACACGATGCGATCGGCGGCAAGCAGCTTTCCGTCGGACAGTTCGACGGCCCGATGTCCGGGGCGGAGGGCGGTCACGGATGCCAGGTTGCGCAGCCGCACCGCGTTGTCGTCGTACCAACTCTGAGGCTGCAGGGCGACCTGCTCAAGGTCCTGCTTCCCGGCGAGATAGTCCTTGCTCAGCGGAGGGCGGTCGTAGGGGAACTCACCGGCGTCGACAAGCGTGATCTCGCCCAGGAAACCGCCAGAGCGGAGCGCGACTGCAGTGCTGACGCCAGCGATGCCGCCGCCGACGATGACGACGCTACGGGCCGCCTCCATCAGGGAGCCTGGTTGGGGAACAGCCAGATCTCGCCGTCGCGGACCTCGACGCGGTGAGGACAGGCGTTCTTGGTGGCGGGCAGGCCCTGCACCTCGCCGGTCTTGAGGCAGAACTTGCTCGAGTGGAGCGGGCACTCCACATGACCTTCCTCGACCCAGCCGTCAGCCAGCGACGCAGTCTCATGGGTGCAGGTGTCGTCCAGCGCCCAGACACTGCCGTCCTCGTCCCGCAGCAGCGCGATGTCGTCGTCGGTGCCGGTGACGTACTTGGGGACGGAGATGCCTTCGCCCTCGGGGATGTCGTTCAGGTTCGCGACCCGAATTCCAACGCCGTTGCCGGTGTCGATGGTCATTGGGTCTCCTCGTGCCAGGCGGGGGTGTTCATCAGCGTGCGCCAGCGGGCGTAGAAGGACCGGCCGGCGGCGTCGCTGTAGAGCTCGCTGGTGGTGCCGGGGTGGATGCCGTCCTCGCGCTCGGACCCCATGCCCATCTGGTAGTTCAGGGCGACCCCGTTGGTGATGAAGCCATGCGCGATGGCCTGGCACTCCGACCAGTTCTCGCCGTCGTCCTGCTCGAAGATGCCAGTGGGGCCGAAGGTGCGGAGGTTGTAGAGACGCTGCGCCTCGCGGACCTCCCCCGGCATGGACTTGTCCACGATCGTCCAGGCCCAGACCTCCATCTCGTCCGGACCCTTCGGGTGCCAGATGCGGATCGAGCCGTTGACCGGGAGGTAGGAGAAGTTCGGGAAGACGGTGGCGTGGCCGGTGGTCACCGGTCCTTCGACACGTGCGTCGCCGAGGCGTTCACGGAGCGCGTCGTAGTCCATCCAGTGGTGCACCGTATCGGCGTCGAACCGGTTCTTCGGGTGAACCGGGAACCCGGCTCCGTGGCCGTTCGGGTCGACGTACTGCCGACCGGTGCGGTGGACGATCTCGTCCTTGGAGCCCTTCCCGGTCGGCGAGAGCACCATGAGCGCCGACGCATGGCTCATGTTCACGTGGTACCAGTCGGTGGCGAACTGCTCGGCCGCGAGCTTCCAGTTCCCGTCGAGCACCCATTTGTGGACGCCTCCGACGACCACGGTTCCTTCGGGGTCGTGGTCGAGCATCGCGTCGAGATACCAGGCCATATCGCCGAGCGACTCACGCAACGAGACGGGCTCGGGGTTCCAAGTGCCGAAGATCAGTCCGTGGTAGCTCTCCACGTGCGGGACCTCGACCAGGCCCCAGTCCTCACGGCGGAAGGAGTCGGGATACCCACTCTCGTTGGGCACGCTCACGAGCCGGCCTTCGAGGTCGTAGGACCAGCCGTGGTAGGTGCAAGTGAAGTTCCGGGTCTGACCGAAGTCCGCGCGGCACACCCGGGCGCCGCGATGCCGGCAGGAGTTGAGATACGCCTTGATCCGCCGGTTCTTGTCCATGGTCACGATGACCGGGTCCTCACCCATGTACGTCGTGAAGAAGTCGCCCGGCTTGTGGAACTGGTCGGTGTGCGCGAGGAACAGCCAACTGGGCGCGAACACCCGGCGCAGCTCCTGGCTGTAGAGCAGGCGGTCGGTGAAGATCGCGCGATCCAGGAGCCCGCCCTCGCTGTCGACGAGGCCGGAGACGTCGACGGTGCGCTGGAGCTCAGAGGGCCGGTCCAGCGCGCCGCGCGCCGCGGAAGTGGCCCGACCCTGGGGCGGGTTGCCGCATGCGTTGCCCGGGCAGGCCTCCTGCGCCGTCGTAGGCTCGATGGTCGAGGTCATGAGAGAACGGAACACCGGGTGCGACCGGTCCTCACAGCCCGTGTGCCGTTGCACGGCACGCCGAGTGCCGCCCGGTCGCCACGACCCGCACGGTTTAGCCATGTTCGCCGCCGTGGCCATCTCCCAGAACCCCACCGACCCTATGTCCGGGCTGGTGCTGCGCGACGTGCCCGCCAAGCTGGCACGGCCCGGCTGGGCGCTCGTGCGGGTGGTCTCCTCATCGCTGAACATGCACGACCTCTGGACACTGCGTGGCGTCGGGCACCCGCCCGAAGAGCTCCCCAGGATCCTCGGCTGTGACGCCGCCGGGTATGACGCGGTAGGTAACCGCGTGGTCGTCTACCCCGTCATTGCCTCCTCTGATCGGGGTGGCGGCGACGAGACCCACGACCCGCAGCGGGCCCTGCTCTCAGAGAAGACCGACGGCGCGTTCGCCGAGTCTCTGCTGGTGCCGGCCCGCAACCTCCTTCCGATCCCGGACGGGATCTCATTCGATGAGGCCGCCTGCCTGCCGGTCGCGTGGGGTACGGCGTACCGGATGCTCTTCACCCAGGCCGGGATCAAGGCCGGCGACCGTGTTCTCGTTCAGGGCGCCGGAGGTGGGGTCGCGTCCGCCGCCATCAAGCTCGCCGTCACGGCCGGCGCGGTCGTCTACGCCACGTCACGTTCCGCCGCCAAGCTGGAGCTCGCCGAGTCATGGGGCGCGCGCGGCATCGAGTCCGGTGGCCGGCTCCCGGAGAAGGTCGACGTCGTCATCGAGACCGTCGGCGAGGCCACCTGGTCCCACTCCCTGAAGTGCCTGCGCCCCGGTGGCACCGTCGTCATCGCCGGAGCCACGTCCGGGATGAACCCACCGGCCGACCTGGGCCGGATCTTCTACCTGCAGCAGCGGATCCTCGGATCGACCGGCTGCACGCGCAGTGAGTTCGTGGCGCTGCTGCGCATGATCACCGCTACGGGCGTGCGCCCCGTCATCGACCGCGCCATGCCCCTCGCCGAAATCCACAAGGGCTTCGAGCTCATGGCCGACGGCGACGTAGTCGGCAAGGTCATCGTCCACCCCACCGACCCGAAGGAGCACACGTGAGCGCCGCTGCCGTGGGCCTGTCCCACTCCCCCCTGATCGGCAAGAACGACCCGGACGCCGAGGTCCTGGACGCCGTCGATGCCGCCGTCGCGCAGGCGCGCGCGTTCGTGCACGAGTTCGACCCCGAACTGGTGGTGCTCTACGCGCCGGACCACTACAACGGCTTCTTCTACAAGGAGATGCCACCGTTCTGCTTGGCCACAGCGGCGCACTCCGTCGGTGACTTCGGATCGCAGGCAGGGCCGCTCTCCGTCGACACAGCAGCCGCGCAGGCCATCGCACGAGCCGTGCTCGACGATGGAGTCGACCTGACCATCTCCGCCCGGATGACCGTCGACCACGGCTTCGTGCAGCCGCTCGAGGTCTTGTTCGGCGGCATCGATCAGGTGCCCGTTGTACCGGTGTTCGTGAATGGTGTGGCCACCCCCCTTGGTCCGCTGTCGCGCGTCCGTGCACTGGGTACGGCCATCGGCGAGGCCGCCGCCCAGCTCGACAAACGGGTGCTTTTTCTCGGTTCCGGTGGGCTCTCCCACGATCCCCCGGTGCCGGTGCTCGACGGTGCACCCCCGCGGGTCGCCGACGCCCTCATCGAAGGCCATCCGCCCACGCCCGAGCAGCGCGCGAAGGCCGAGGAGCGCGTCGTGCAGGCCGGACGCGACTACGCCGCCGGCGCGACATCGATGATCCCGATCAATCCCGAGTGGGACAACCTTCTGCTTGACCTGCTGGAGAAGGGCGACCTGGCCGAATTCGACTCCTGGGCGGTCGAGTGGGTGGGCCATCAAGGCGGCGGCTCCGGGCACGAGGTGCGCACCTGGATTGCCGCATTTGCCTCACTGGCCGCCAGCGGGTCCTACGAGATGTCGAACCGCTTCTACCGCGCGATCCCCGAATGGATCGCAGGCTTCGCGGTCGCGACTGCCGCACAGAGGTGACGCCACCTCGCGTTCCCCAGGTCCCGGCCGGTAGCTGGCCCGTGCACGACATCCTTGACCGCTAGGCGCTCGGCGACAAACCGCTCGATCGCGGCCGCCGCCGCGACCTCCGCGTCGGCCACCGCCCGCTCGGCCCGGGCCCGGTCCTCCCAGGCGACCTCGACGTCGACCGACGCCTCCTCGACGCGCCGCTCTCGGGCCAGCTGCTCGGGGTCCAGCTTCAGCCGTCGCTCCCGCGCCGCCCTTAGCAGGCTCCCTCGGGACGCCTCCAAGCCCAGTACGTGTGTCGGGACTGTCAAGAGCAGCATGCCGCGCACACGACGTTCACCACGACTGGCGACGCGGACGCTTGGCTGGCCGGCGTCCGCACGGACATCGTCCGTGAGGTCTACCTCTGTCCCGTCGAGCGTAAAGCCAGGGAGGAGGCCGAGGCGGCTGCTCGCCAGACGTTCAGCGCGTACGCCGAAGGGTGGCTGGAGAACCGGCGCGGACCCGACGGGACTCCCCTCCGTCCCCGAACCCGGCTGCTGTACCGCAGCATGCTGGACAGAGAACTCCTCCCCGCCTTCGGACCAACTCGCCTCGACCAGATCACTCGTGCGCAGATCAAGAAGTGGCACGGCGGCCTGCCCTCGCACAGACGGACCGGCAACGCCCATGCCTACGGACTCCTCCGCACCATCTTGAGCAGCGCCGTCGACGAAGAGCTTCTGGCCGTCAATCCGGCCATCCTCAAAGGGGCGGGACAGACCAAGCGTCAGCGAACAATCGAGCCCGCCACCGTGCCAGAGCTGGAAGCTATCGCCGCTCGCATGCCCGGGTCGTACGGCATGGCCGTGCTCCTGGCCGGCTGGTGCGCCTTGCGCTTCGGCGAGGTAGCCGAGCTGCGCCGCCGCGACGTGTCCGCCGACGGCGCGACCCTCAAAAGTCCACCGCGCGCCATGACGTTTCGAGACGGGCGAGTCCTTGTCGGGGAGCCCAAGTCCGACGCCGGCCGCCGAGACATCACTGTCCCGCCCCACCTACGCGACGCTCTCCTCCAACACCTGTCAGCGCACGCACGACCCAGACAAGACGACCTCCTCTTCCCCAGCGTCCGCCCCCCGAAAGGCACCTGCGACTGCGAGCACGACGGCTGCTCCGGAGGCCATCTGACCGGTACG
Organism: Nocardioides eburneiflavus; assembly: GCF_004785795.1. Lineage (NCBI taxonomy): Bacteria > Bacillati > Actinomycetota > Actinomycetes > Propionibacteriales > Nocardioidaceae > Nocardioides > Nocardioides eburneiflavus. The sequence goes on along the minus strand of NZ_SRRO01000001.1, from coordinate 3,121,160 downwards.
ACGATGTTCCGGTGGTTTGACGCGGGGCGCCGAGACGCAGACCGTCCCGACCTTCGGTTCCACGACCTCCGGCACACAGGCCTCACACTCGCCGCGCACGCCGGGGCAACACTCCCCGACCTGATGAAGAGGGCCGGTCATTCCAGCGTCAACGCCGCACAGGTCTACAAACTCGGGACTGTCGGCTTGCGCACTCAGCGCGCTCCACGTGCCTCGACCACAGTGCACCCTTCCAACCTGCCGGTAAGTAGGGATAGCCAACTGCGGCGTCATTTTGGACTCAGGGCTTCCGACGCGACGGCTGGATGTACTCCCACCATCGGCACAGTTGATCCTCAGCGCGACCCCTTTAAGTGTCCGTAGTGTCTCCTTGCACTCGATCGACGCGCGGTTTCCCTGAACGATCCATGGGAGCGGCTGAAACTGGAGGTCAAAAAAGACTCGTGCCAACCGAGGTGCCCAAGAACTCGGCTACTGCTGGTCCTGAGCGGCTGCCGCTGTGAGGCTCGTACATACGGGCGCGTCCTCGGTGAACAAGGTCCGCATGGTTACGACGTCGGCAGCGACCTGCGCTGCCTTCACTGCCCGGTAGCGCGCATCAGGGTCACTCATTTCGGCAACAGAGTTACTCAGCCTTCTTCGGCTCGCGGGGACGATGGCCGTTCGGGTCCGTAGTCAGCAACACCTTGCCCGTCGCGCCGCGGCTGTTGAGGCACCGGAGGGCCTCAACAGCGTTCTCTAACGCGAAGATCGGCCCTATGACGGGACTCAGGGCACCGGAACGGAGGTGGTCCACCAGTGCATCCCACTGTGCCGCCACCTCGCCAGGGCGGGCGAAGGAATCAGCGCCCCAGCCGACTCCCACTACCGATATGTTGTTCAACAACAACCTGTTGACCTTCACGATCGGGATTTCGCCGGCCGCGAACCCGACCACAAGCAGCCGGCCGTGCTCACGCAGCGTGCGCAAGGAATCGGTGAACCGAGGACCGCCCACGGGATCGACGACGACGTCGACGGTGCGGCCGACTGCATCCTTGAAGCCGTCTGCCAGCACATAGCGGTCTGCTCCGGCTTGGAGCGCGACGTCCCCTTTCTCCGCCGAGGAAGTGACAGCAATAACTTCCCCGGCCCCGAAGGCCTTCGCCACCTGTATCGCGCTCGTGCCGATTCCTCCAGCGGCCCCGTGGACCAACACCGTCTCGCCCGGTTGCAGTCCACCACGTTGAACGAGCGCGAAATACGACGTCGCATAGTTGAACACGAAGGCGGCTCCTGCCTCGAAGCTCACCTCGTCGGGCAGCCGGAACGTGAGATCGGAACGAGCTCGTACCTGTTCAGCGAATCCACCGATCAGGGGCAGAGACGCCACACGGTCGCCGGGCTGAAGGCTGCACCCGTCAGGCGCCGACCGAACGACACCGGAGACTTCAGCGCCAGGGATGAACGGCAAGCCAGGCTGATACTGATACAGCCCGCGGGTTTGGAGCAGTTCTGGGAACGCCACCCCGATGGCCTCGACGTCGATGAGAACGAGATCGTCTCCTTCCGGTGTCGCCACCTCGCACAGATGAATGGCCTCTGGCCCTTCGAGCGTCGTGATTTGAATGGCTTGCATGGGGGTAGCTCCTAGTAAGGAAATTCGCAGTCAGCACGCACCGATCAATGAATCGAGTCGTGACCACCGATTAGGATCGGCGGCTGGTGAACCTCGCGCAGTCGGGGCACGCGCGCACACCGGCATCCTTGAAGTCCAAGGTCCAGAAAAACTTCCACTCGACAGCTGGGGCGCCGCAGACCGCCTGAGGGCTGCCAACTTCTCGGGCATGCCAATTGTCATATGGAACGGGCAATCGCCCGGCCCCACCCCGAGGACACACGGCACGGGGTGCGGAGACGAGGTAGCGCGGCCAATGGTGATGGCGAACGGGCCAGCTGGGCGGCGGACTCATCTTTTCAGCGAATGTGCGCCGTGTCGTCACGGTCACTCCTTTCTATGTGCTCTCAGGCGTCAGGCGGAGCGAAGTTCGGCCCGAGGGCCGGTGCTAGCGAAATCAGTGGTTCCGAGGGCGGCGACGATCTCGTTGACCTTGTCCGTGACGTCGCCGAAGAGCATCCGCGCGGACGCCCGCCTCGGCGCGCGCCGTGTCCGGCTGGTCCGCGGCCGCGCCGGCCCCTGCCTCGACGACGACGTCGTAGCCGAGCGCGGCGAGCTGCGCCGCCGTCTTCGCCGTGGCGGCGACCAGCGTCTTGCCAGGTCGCGACTCCCGGATGCCGACACGCATGGAGACCGCCGCTGGCGTCTTCTCGTCCATGCAGTTTTCTGGCCTGTGGGCGGTGTTGGTGGGCATCGCCGAGCTCACATGGCCAATCCGCCATCGACCGGCAAGATGGTACCCGTGATGTAGCCGGCCTCTTCGGACGCGAGGAACGCGATGGCGGCTGCCATCTCGTGGGGCTGCGCGAAGCGCTTGAGCGGAATCTCGGCCGTCACTGCCTCCCGCCGGTTTTCGGGGATAGACGCGATCATCCGTGTCTCTGCGTTGGGCGAGATGGCGTTCACTGTCACCCCGAAGGCTGCGAGTTCCTTCGCCGCGGTCTTGGTGAAGCCGATGATGCCCGCCTTGGCTGTGGCGTAATTGGCTTGGCCCCGATTGCCGTGGAGACCGGTGAAGGAGGTGACGTTGATGACTCGTCCGTAGCCTTGCTCACGGAAGTGCGGGACCGCGGCGCGAGTCATGCGGAAGGTGCCGCCAGCGTGCACCGCAAGAACCTGATCCCAGTCCTCGTCGGTGAGCTTCCAGAGAACCTTGTCGCGCAGGATGCCCGCATTGTTCACGACGATGTCCACCCGCCCTGTCTCGCGGACCATCTGACCGATGGCGTTCTGGACGTCTTGGGTCGAGCTCACGTCGCCGACAATCGCGGTGCCCCCAACTTCCTCGGCTGAGCGCTTGACCTCGTCGGCGTCGGGGTCGATGAGGTAGACGCTGGCGCCGGCGGTAGCAAACGTGCGCGCCACCTCCTTGCCGATCCCTCGTGCGGACCCGGTGACGACGACGGTGCGTCCTGTGAACTCGAGGGCGAGGTTGCCCATGTTCGTTCCTTTCGACGGGACACCGCCACTGCTGACGACGTCTGGGAGGTTTTGGCTCTTGGCCTGGGACTACAGGTGTTCTGGAAGTACGTCCCGACAGAGCGGCTCACGGCGCGCTGCCACGTCGAACCAGGCCCCGATGCGGGGCAGCTCGTAGGCGAAGAAGTACTTCATTGCAGCGGTTCGTCCTGGGGCCTCACTGTGGTCGCTGCCGGCAGCGGCGACGGCGAGGTCGAGGTGGATCCAAGCGGCCACGACGTGGCCGAATCCTTGGAGGTACGGAGTGGCGTTCGCGAGCGCCTCCGAAGGATCTTCGGTGGCCCAGGCGCGTTCGGTCGCATCGAGCAGCTGATCCCAGGCCCGTGCCAGCGCGGCAGCCTCAGCCTTCATCCCGGCGCGCTCGGCGGCGCCGACCGTGCTACGGATCTCGAGGCCCAGCGCGTCCAGATGCGCACCACCGTCCACTCGGACCTTGCGGCCGAGAAGGTCGAGGCCCTGAATCCCGTGCGTGCCTTCGTGGATCATGTTGAGCCGCTGATCGCGCCAGTACATCTCCACGGGCCAGTCGCGGGTGTACCCGGCGCCGCCAAGGACCTGGATAGCGAGACTGTTGGACTCCAAGCACCACTCGCTGGGCCAGCTCTTGACTACCGGTGTGAGGATGTCGAGCAGCATCGACGCACGCTCCGCCTGAGCGGGCGTCCCGGTCATCTGATCGTCTAGCAGCCTGGCGGCGTACAGAGCGAGGGCAGTGCCCCCTTCTGCATACGCCTTCTGCGCCAGCAGCATTCGCTTCACGTCTGCGTGCTCGATGATTGGCACCTGAGGTCGTGAGGGATTCTTGGCGCCCTGCGTCCGCGGGCGGCCCTGGCGGCGATCCTTGGCGTAGTCGAGCGCGGTGGCGTAACCGGCCATGCCGAGCGACGCCGCTGCCAGACCGATCTCGATGCGCGCCGCATTCATCATGTGAAACATCTGGCGCAGCCCGTCACCGGCTTCTCCGACGAGGTAGCCAATCGCTCCCCCCGCTCCACGGGGGGTGTGCGTGCCATCGCCGAAAGCGAGCGCGGTGTTGGGTGTCCCATGATGCCCGAGCTTGTGATTGAGGCTGACCAACGTCACGTCGTTACGCTCAAGCAGGCGCGAATCTTCGTCCACCAGCACCTTGGGAACGATGAATAGCGAAATGCCCTTGGTGCTGGGGTCGACAGTCCCGTCCTCACGCACGATCTTCGCCAACACGAGGTGGATGATGTTCTCGGTAAGGTCGTGCTCGGCAGCCGAGATCCACATCTTGTTGCCGGTCAGGCGGTAACGCGGTCCTAGCGAGTCGGTCGCGTAATCCTCGCCGTCTCCTCGAGCAACCGTTGTGATGTCGGCGAGAGACGAGCCGGCCTGGGACTCGGACAGGCACATGGTTCCCGTCCATCGGAACTCGAGTTCCGGCACGGCAAACACGCGTTTCTGCATCTCCGTGCCGTGCTCCAACAGCAGCGACGCGTTGGCGTCGGTCAAGAGGAACGGCGCGAGATTGTGCCCAGACGCTCCGAAGATGACCCGAGTCGCTAGGTCGACGGTCCTCGGCAGCTGCATTCCGCCAAAGTCGGCGTCGTGGCTGGCTGCAAGGATCCCGAGGTCGCGGTAGGCCTGGAAGGCAAGATGAGTCTCTTGGGGAGTCACCACCCCCCCGTCCACCGCGTAGGGCTCCTGCTCGTCGCTGATCCGGTACGCCGGCTCGAAGCGATCTGCGGCCACGTCTGACGCAGCGCTCATTAGCTCGTCGAACGTTTCGCGGCTGTGCTCCTCGAACCGCTGTCGGCTCGTAAGGTCGCTGACCTTCAGCCAGTCGTGCAGCATGAAGTCCAACGCCGGCAGCAGCTTGCGCTGAAGAACGGTCTTACCCGCGGCCACGGCGTACCCCCTCGCGGCGCTCTGCTTGTCGACGAAGCTCGGCTCGCCCGAGGGTGTTGAGGTGCACCTCATCGGGTCCGTCAGCGAACCGCATCGTCCGCACAGACGCGAAGTCGTAGGAGAGCGGGAAGTCCTGCGACAGCCCGCCCGCTCCGTGCGCCTGGATCGCCTTGTCGAGAATCCACTCGACGGTGCGCGGGGTAGCAATTTTGATGGACTGAATCTCCGTGTGGGCGGCTCGGTTGCCTTGCGTGTCCATCAGCCATGCGGTCTTGAGCACGAGCAGCCGAAGCTGTTCGACCCGGACGCGCGACTCCGCAATCCAGGTCCTGATGACTCCTTGGTCTGCGAGTGGCTTACCGAAGGCCGTCCGACCGTCGACGCGCTCACACATGAGCTCGATTGCTCGTTCGGCGATACCAATCATCCGCATGCAGTGGTGGATGCGGCCCGGACCGAGACGTGCCTGGGCGATTGCGAAGCCCTTGCCTTCCTCGCCGATCAAGTTGCTGGCCGGGACCCGTACGTCGTGGAACTTGAGCTCGGCGTGCCCGCCGTGCTGATGGTCGTCGAATCCAAGAACATCCAGGTGTCTGGCGACACCTACGCCTGGGCGGTCGCGCTCGACCAAGATCATCGACTGCTGCTGGTGTCGATCGGCGGTGGGATCGGTCTTGCCCATGACGATGAAGATCTTGGCGTTGGGGTTCATTGCACCAGTGATCCACCACTTGGATCCGCTGATGACGTACTCATCTCCGTCGCGGCGGATCTCGGTGCAAACGTTGGTTGCATCAGACGACGGAACCGCGGGCTCAGTCATGGCAAATGAGGAGCGGATCTCGGCGTTGAGGAGGGGTTGGAGCCACTGCTCCTTCTGCGCCGCCGTGCCGAAGAGCGACAGGACCTCCATGTTGCCCGTGTCCGGAGCTGAGCAGTTGAGGGCTGCAGGGCCCAAGTGCATGCTGCGGCCGGTGATCTCGGCCAGGGGCGCGTATTGCAGGTTCGTAAGACCTCCCCCGTGGTCGCCAGGGAGGAAAAGGTTCCACAACCCCAAGTCGCGCGCTACGGCGCGGATCTCCTTCAACACTGGCAACGTGTCCCAGGCCCAACGGTCCTCGGCGGCCGAGAGTTCCTCATGGAAGCGTGTCTCGTTGGGGTAGACGTGCGTGTCCATGAAGGTCAGCAGCGTCTCCCGGCAGTCCTCGGTCTTGGCGTCGAGCGCGAACTCCATCAGTAGTTCTCCTCCATCGAGTCGAGGCCAGCAGCAAGGAGCGGACCGACGGTGTCGCCGATCGATTCGAAGCCGGGTCCGAGTGTCTGACCCTGTAGATAGCGGTAGTGGATGCCTTCGAGGATCCCTGCGAGCTTGAAACTGGCGAGCCCCAGGTAGAAGCCGAAGTCACCGAGGTCGCGGCCTGTGAGGCGCGCGTACCTCTTGAGAACGTCGTGCTCTGAGATGAACCCCTCTGCGTTGGAGGCGTCGGCGACCACCTCAAATCGCGCATCACCCACCATCGCTGCGAGGCGCATGTATACGACGGTCAGTCCCAGATCCGACAACACGTCGCCGATGGTGGACATCTCCCAGTCGATGACCGCGGCGGGACGGTCGCGTTCGTCGACGATCACGTTGTCGAGGCGGTAATCGCCGTGCACGACTCCGATGGGACCGGACGACGGGACACGCTCGGTAAGCAGCGATACGAGGCGGTCCGCGTCAGGAAGGTCTCGGGAGTGGGATGCTTGCATCTGGGTCTGCCACCTGGATACCTGCCGCGCGAGGTACCCCTCAGGTCGGCCGAAGTCCTGCAAGCCGGCTTCGCGATGGTCTACGGAATGAATGCGCGCCAGGACGTCGATGAACTCTTCGGACAGCGATCGAACTCGGTGCGGGCCCAGCTGGCCGAGATCGTGCCTGCTACGGAACGTGGAGCCTTCGACGAAGTCCATGAGGTAGAACGGCGCACCGATAATGCTTATGTCCTCGCAAGAGGCAAGTACGTGTGGCACCGGTACGTCGGTGCCGCCGAGTGCCCGCATGACCGTGTACTCGCGGCTCATGTCATGCGCGGTTGCCAGGACGTGACCCAGAGGGGGGCGACGAAGGATGCATGTTGTGCTCCCGAGCCGCAGCCGGTAGGTGAGGTTCGAGCGTCCACCAGTGATCAGTTCGGCGTCCAGTTCCTCATTGGCTCGGTCGGGCATCGTCTCGTCGATCCAGTCACGGAGTCGATCCAGGTCAATCCCCGGAATCGTCGTGGCCGGCGTGCTCATGCGGGCACCATGTAGCCGAGGCTCTCGGCGACGCAAACGGGCTTGTCCGCGCCTTCGCGCTCGATCACGATCCGGGTAGTCGACATGTACCCGTTCCCGAACTCCTCTAGGGAGATCATCTCGACGCCAGCGCGCACGCGGCTCGCCACCGTCACCGGAGCAGGGAATCGGACCTTGTTCAGGCCGTAGTTGATCTCCATCCGGAAGCCCTCGGTGCGATACACCCCCCACGTCAGGACGGGCAGCAACGACAACGTGAGGAAACCGTGAGCGATCGTCGAGCCGAACGGTCCGGCAGCGGCACGCTCGCGGTCCACATGAATCCACTGGAAGTCGCCTGTGGCCTCGGCAAACAGGTCGACTCGACGCTGGTCGATGTCGTACCAGTCGGAATGACCCACGTGGGTGCCCACTGCGTCTCGCAGTTCTTCCACGCTTCGGAAGACCTTCATCGCATATCCCTTCACGAGCGCCCTTCGCGCGGTCACCTCGATGGGTCGCGGGTTCGAGAGCGGGTCGAATGCTTGTGTCGGTAGCGTGCCGTGCAGGAGTCGATTGGATGAGCCGAGCGCGGGAAAGGCGCCCGGCCGGGGGATGTCCGGGCGCCGCTGAACACACGGGCTCGGTCAGAGGCTGGTTCGAATGCCAGTGGTCGAATCCAGACGGTCCTTGAGGTACGGCAGCACCACCGGTCCGTAGAGCGTGAAGCCGCGGTGGTGCGCGAGGTCCTTTGGTTGCTCTTCAATCACGCTGACCGTGCGCCGAGCCCATGCGGGCACTGACGCGAGCTGTTCCAGGGTGATGGACTGGGCACGGATGGTGTAGAGCACCACCCCCGTCATCGGGAGCCGCACGAAATGTGAAACCTCGCTGCGCATCCGCATCCTTTGGCCGACTTGCTCGTGAGGATCGCCCGCTAGGAACTCGCTCAACTCAGCCGACCATTCGGGCAGCGTATCCATGGAGATATCGAGCCTGCCTCCAACTTGGAACGACCATGGGTTGCGGCGGTACACCTCACCAGGCGGCATGGTCATCAGGAACCTCTCGGCTCGGCTGACGGTGCCGTCACCCATGATTCGCGGGATGGTCCCATGCGCTTCGTGGAAGGTCATTCCCGTGGTGAATGTCGGGGACCAAGCCATCGAGAACGTCACTAACGCGCTGTCGAGAACCAGGCCTTCTTCGTGCACGTCGAGGAGGAGCAGGTCCTCCTGGACTTGCCGAGCGATGTACTCCAACGGCTGGTGGGGAAGGGTGTCGGCGTCGCCGAAGACGAAGTCGTGGTGGATGTCCAGCAGCTTGTTCGTCCACGTCCAGTCAGTTCCTGAGATGCGGACCGCGAAATCGTCGGGGTACTCCGCCGCGAGCCGTCGCATGATGTACGTCATCGCGTCCCATTGGGCGGTGATCATGTGTGGGAACGCCGTGAAGCGTGCCCGGTCGGCCTCGAGGATGTCTCGGCGGATCTGGCTGGTGCGCTCGTAGTTGTGATCGACGACGAACATCGTGCGTCCCCAGGTGCCCACGCCGTTGTCCTTGGCAACACATGCCGGTTCGACGTCCACGCGAGGCCGCATCGAGTCGTCTTGAAGTGGGAACGGGAAGTGTTCGACGTCAGTGGCGGCGAAGTCGGTGGGACGCACTTGTCCTCCTTGTTTGGTCGGCGGGTTGTCTGTCACAGGTCGAGCGAGACGTGACCTTGTGCACGCGATACGCATACGAGCATCTGGTCCCCCGACTTCCGCTCGTCTGCGTCTAGTACCTCGTCGCGGTGAAGCGGCTTCCCGTCAAGGACCTTGGTGGCGCATTCACCGCAGAAACCTCGGCGACACAAGTTCCGTGCAGGCACGCCTGCGCCCTCCAAGGCTTCGAGTGCCGTCACACCGGCTGGCACGTCAACAGTCACCGCGCTTCGTCGTGCGTTGATCGTGAACGGCGGGCCTGCATTCAGGGCTGGGAGGGCGAATGCTTCGTGGTGGAGCCTGGCCGACGGCCAATAGGCATCCCGCGCCGCTCCGAGCACGGAATCGATCATCCCTTCCGGTCCGCAGACATAGAGGTGTGTGCCCATCGGCTGACGTCGCAGTAGTTCCGGGAGTGCTCCGGCGAACTGTTCACGCGAGAAGTACACGGTCGGGTCGGCATCCGCGAGCCCCAGGAAGTCGTCGAGATGCACTGCGCTGCGTGTCACGTAGTGGACCTCGTACGGACGTTTCCAGAATTGGTGCGAGCGGGCGTGCGACAGGATTGGCGTGACTCCGATCCCGGCAGCAATGAGGAGGTGCTTGCGCGCCGACCAGACAGGAGTGAAGTCGTCCCGCGGCGGCAAGGTCCACACGCTGTCACCCTCTGCGAGCTGGTGCAATCGCACCGAGCCGCCGCTGCCGCTCGTGTCTAGGCGAACCGATATCTCGTAGGCATCGGGCTGGTAGCCATCCCCGGTCAACGAGTACGAGTTGAAACGGCCTTCTCGCCACTGGACTGGCAGGTTGCTCCCTGGTGCGTAGGAATGCAGCGTCCCGCCCATCGCTGGCACGAGGCTGAGGCCGGCGACGTCGGGTACATTCCGCACGACAGAAGCGACAGCGAGCTCAATCAATCTGCCGTCGGCTTTCGGATGCTCGATCACGGTCGTGATCCTCGGTTCACCAAGCTGTCCTTGGACACATACTTCGCGAGGTACGCCGCCCGGCGTCGCGAGAAGTTGTAGTGCACGCTCAGGGACAGCCCGCAACTCGGGCAGGTCACCGCGTCACCTACGCCGGCAACCGCGGTGAACGTCTGGTGACAGTGGGCACAGAACAGGTTGCGCGGTTCAGCACCGTCCGACCAGGCGACCGCATCGTCACTGCCAGCCTCCCCGTCGATAGGGGCCACCACAACTTCTTCCGAGATCGCGCCCGAAGCGATGGCCTCCGACCTGGCGGCATACACCTCACGCTCCGACCCAACGAAAACGAAGCATGTGCCCACCGAGGCGGCGAGGATGTCCAATCCGATGCGAGCCAGCCCCTCCGAATCGAGGTTGTCCACGTGCACGCGATCGACGACCGACTGGGAAGACATGACTGTGGAAGCGAGGCGGTCAGCTACCTCTCGTGCCGCAGCGGCTCCTCCGAACCGCAACCCCAGGCCGCCGAAGCTCACCACCACATGGCGAGTTGCCGGTGGCAGACTCGATGGGCGTGCTGCGTGATTCGGTACGTTCGTCTGCCAGCGCTCGATCGAGCGAGGCCTCCGAGCCACAGCGTGATGCGAGGCCGAGACGGTTGGGTGGTCACTGGAAACCGCTCGCGGAACGGTCGGCTCCCTCATGCTGCGCTCACTCTCCGTGTGCTCTGGCGTCGTCGTCGGGAACTACTGTGCGGCGCGCCCGCATGGGCGAGAAGGTGTCATGGCGACCCGTGCCCGGTTGGGGGATGGATGACATACGGCTCAGCAGAGAAAGGCGTCGCTTCGCAGACGGCGACGGCGCGCGACGGCACCGCCATCGAGACCCGCCTCAAGTGCGAACGGTTCTGATGGACGACTCGACATCGTTTATCCGGCTCCGCATGTATGGATCTACCGATATGACCGAGTTGCGTACGACCACCTCACCAGCCCCAGGTTCTGCGAGCGGCACCTTGCGCCGGCGCGAAGTCGTCCTTCTTGGGCCACTTCTCGGGACGTGAGACAAGGCGGCGTTCGCGAGGCTTCACCTCAGACCGCGCTCGCACCTAGGTATGTCACGAGAGACGCTCCAGCACCATCGCCATTCCCTGGCCTCCACCGACGCACATGGTCTCGATGCCAAACTGCTTGTCGTAGTGCTGCAACGAGTTGATGAGCGTGCTCGTAATGCGGGCTCCGGTCATCCCGAACGGGTGCCCGATCGCGATGGCGCCGCCGTTGACGTTGAGCCTCTCGATCGGGATGCCAAGTTGCTGGGCCGAACCAAGTGCCTGGACAGCGAAAGCCTCGTTGATTTCGAAGAGGTCGATGTCGTTGATCGACATACCGGCATGCTTGAGCGCCTGCCGCACGGCTTCGACGGGCCCCAAGCCCATGATCTCGGGTGACAGCCCAGTCACTGCTGTGGAAACAACGCGCGCCAGCGGCTTGATCCCCAGCTGCTTCGCCTTGGTGTCGCTCATGATGACGAGGGCCGCGGCTCCGTCGTTGAGGGGGCAGGCGTTGCCGGCGGTGACGGTGCCGTCCTCTCGGAAAACGGGGCGAAGTCCTGAAACGCCCTCCATAGTCACTCCCGCGCGCGGGCCGTCGTCCGAACTAACTACTGTTCCGTCGGCCAGCGTCACCGGGGTGATGTCCTTGGCCCAGAAACCGTTGGCGATTGCTTCTTCCGCCAAGTTCTGGCTGCGTACGGCGAACTCGTCCTGCTCCTGGCGGCTCATGCCCAAGTGCTGGGCGACGTTCTCAGCGGTCTGGCCCATGGTGATGTAGACGTCCGGAAGCAGGCCCTGGCCCCGGGGGTCGTGCCAGATTGGAGCCGAACCCTTGCTGCGCTCAGCTGTACGGGCCACAGCTTCACTGAAGACAGGGTTCTCGGTGTCCGGCAGTCCGTCAGCCATTCCCTTGCCGTAGCGGCTCACAGTCTCCACTCCAGCCGAGATGAAGACCTCGCCCTCACCGGCGCGGATGGCGTGCATGGCCATCCGCGTCGTCTGCAGGCTGGAGGAACAGTAGCGATTCACCGTCACGCCCGGCACGTGGTCCATTCCGGCCTGCACGGCGATTGTTCGCGCCAGATTGTGACCCTGCTCGCCGGCCGGCTGCCCACAGCCAAGCATCAGGTCGACCACCTGAGTAGGGTCCAGTTCAGGGACCTTGTCCAGTGCGGCACGCAGCATTTGAACCGTGAGGTCATCCCCACGGGCGTCGCCGAGTGAGCCCTTGTTCGCGCGCCCGATCGGGGACCGGGCGGTGGACACGATGACGGCTTCTGGCATGGGTTCTCCTGAGGACGGTGCGGGGATGTCGCGGACGGTTGGACGCTGCGGGCGCGTCGCAGGGTCACTGTTGAGAGGGGACGACGACCTCAAAGTCGTGGACTTCCGGGCTGAGTCCCTGCTGGCGCAAGACGGCCTTGGCGACTCGTTCCGACGGTGTCTTGGGCAATGTGGGGACGACGTCGATGAAACGGGGCAACGCGAATCGGGGGAGGTCTTTTGACAGAGCTTCGCGCAGTTCTACGACGTCGAGGGCGGTGTCAGGCTTGGCCACGACGAAGAGCGCGATGTCTTCGTCGCCCAAGTCGGCTGGAATACCTACGGCGGCGCATTGGAGCACCGCGGGGTGCTGGTTTGCGATGTTCTCGACTTGCCAGGCGGACACGTTCTCGCCGCGGCGGCGGATGGAGTCCTTGAGCCGACCGATGTACTCCACGCGGCCGTTGGGCAGGCGCCGGACAAGGTCTCCTGTGTGGAACCACAGTCCTTGCCATGCTTCAACGGTGGCTTCTGGGTGACGCCAGTAGCCCTGCATGTGTGCATGGGGGTTGTCAGGGCGGACGAGGAGTTGCCCCGGCGTGCCTGCTGGTACCGAGCGGTCGTCCTGGTCGACGATCCGAACCTCGATACCGGGAAGTTCGCGGCCGACGTCCCCGGGCTCGTTCTCGTCTGGGTACTGGCAGAAGACCGTGTAGATCTCGGTCATTCCGTAGCCCTCGAGCAGGTCCACGTTGAACCGCTCAGAGAAGGAGGCGTGGATTGACGGGGGGATCGCTGACCCCATACCCAGGCGTCGACGGGCGCCGCGCTCGGGTCCTTCTGGTTGTTTGGCCAGAAGGTGCAGCATGGCTCCGATGAAGAGGAAGCCGTCGACGTCGTACTTCTCTACGTCTGGCCAATACTGGCTGGCACTGAAGCGTCTTTTGAGCACCATTGATGAGCGCGCGGCGATGGACTGCACGATTGCCATACGCGGATCGATGTGGCACAGGGGCTGTGTGCAGTAGAGGCGTTGCCCACGTTCGAGCGGCGCAGTTGCGTCGTAGGCGTGCAACGCGTGGCCGTAGTAGCCATGCGACATCATCACGCCCTTTGGCGGGCCGGTCGTCCCGGATGAAAACATGACCGTTGCGGTAGCTGAGGGCGAGGGAAGGGCCGGTAGGTCGTAGTCGCCGACCTGCGACAGAAGCTCTGCGACGGTCAGGTAGGTCACCTTGTCCGTGAAGGGGCTGCCGCCGGGTTCACCCACCACAACCGCGTGCTCGAGCGCGTCCCCTTCGGATTCGGTTGCGATACGCGCGAGGAGGTCAGCGGTGCCGACGACCGTTCTCGGATCTGCCTCGGATAGAACGTGTCGCAATGAGGCACCGGCCGATTCCTCGGAGACTGGTACGTCGATCAGCCCTAGCCGCTCGCTGCCGAGCCAAGCACACACCGCCTCGATGCAATTGGGGAGCATCACCAGCACTCGGTCTCCCGGTGTGAGTCCCAGCCCGCGCAATCCGCGAGCGAACGCTTCAACGTCGGACCACACCTGGGCAAACGTGTAGTCGACATCGTCCAGAGTGAGGAAAAGGTCCGACCCTGCGTCCTCGGATGCGAGCTCCAACTCACGCAAGTGGGTCGCTGATTGGTCAAGCACGCGTGCGGCTCCTATCGGTCGCGGGGACTGATCCCAGTCACATCCGACTATCGCGGAGCCACCGTCGAGGGGCCGGCGCGAAGCGGTCTTAGTGCCCGACCGGGGGATGACGCGCCTAGGATTCACGACATGGCGCGTTCCTCCCTCCCGCCGGGTCGTATCGTGCCCGCAGGCTCCAACAACGATGCCCGGGGACGACTCCTCGACGCGGCGGCGCAACTGTTCACCGAGTTCGGTTACGAGGGCACCGCGGTCACTCGTATCGCCAAGGCCGCTGGAATGACGCCTGCAAACATGTACTGGCACTTCCCCTCGAAGCAGGACCTACTCGCTGAGATGCTGACTCAGATGTACGCGTGGTCTCACGAGTACCTCGTTACCCGGCTCCCGGCCGACGGAGACCCAACCACTCGCCTCGCTGCGTACGTACGCGCGATGGTCCACATCCAGATCGAAGCCCTCTCCGAGAGTGGTAACCACAGCTACCTCACGCTGGCGACGTCGTTGGAGCCCAAGCGCCGCGAAGAGTTGGCGAAGCAACAGCGACAGTTCCTGGTGATCCTGAAGGAGATTTTGGAGGACGGTTCAACGGCCGGAGTCTTCGCCCTCCGCGACATCACGGTGACCACCTTCGCGATCCTCCAGATGTGCGAGTACAGCTTCCTGTGGTTCCGCAGCGGTGGCCGCCTCACCGTCGAAGAGGTCGAGGACGAATACGTAGCCTTGGCGCTGCGACTGGTAGGGGCTGCACCGCAGGAATGAGGGCCGGATCAAGCCACCAGCCCGAGTTCCCGTGCGCGACCGGCCGCCTGCGCACGGTTTCTTACGCCAAGCTTTCGATATACGGCGCTGGTGTGCTGTTTGACGGTGTGGCGCGAGAGGCTGAGGGCCAGGGCCATTTCGGGGTTGCTGAGGCCCGCGACCAGGTTGCGCAGGACGTCCAACTCACGTCGCGAGAGGGCAGACTCGGGTTCGGAGTCCGCGGAAGAGTCACGCGGGAACACCTGCTCGCCGGCGACCGCGCGCTCCACGACTGCAAGGATGCTTGGTGCCGGCAGGTGCTTGGGCAAGAAGCCGATGGCGCCGTTGGCGCGGGCTAGCGAGTTCGAGACTCGCCCTTCGGACGACATCAGCAACACGCGCACGTGCGGCATGTGGTCGCGGATGTGTCGACACAGCACGAGGCCGGATTCGCCGGCAACCGACGTGCTGAGGACCACGAGCTGGGGCTGGTGGCGGCGAACGAGGTCCCATGCAGTTTGGAGCGAACCCGCCGTCAGACATGAGGCGACATAGGTCTGGTCCGTCAGGAGGGCACGTAGGCCGGCTTGGACGAGTTCCATGTCATCAACTACGAGAATTCGCTGGGGCCGGCAACGGTCTGGGTCATGCACGTCGTTCGAGACGGCGACGAGGGCGTCCTGGTCGGCGGGTCGTTCGGCAAGCAATGCAGTCATCGCAACTCCTCCTGAATGAACGATCAGTCACAACATAACTGATCGTTCATTCAGGAGCAAGGGTCAGATGCCCGGTCCAGTCCCCCATGTGGGCGCACTTCGCCTTGAGGTGGTTCCCAATGGAGGACGAAGCCGCCAGCGTGGGCATCCCAGTCCCTTGCCAACCCTTGAAGGACCTTGATGCCGACCAACGCCGAATCTTCAGCTGCCGACCTCTTCGACATGGCAGGCAAGCGGGCACTAGTTACCGGGGCCAGTCGCGGCATCGGTCGTGCGATCGCTCTTGAGTTCGCGGCAAGAGGTGCAGTCGTGTCTGCGATGGCTCGAACCAACAGCGACCTCGTGGAGACCTGCACCCGCGCTTCGGAGATGCCGGGCTCGATCAGTCCAGTTGTGGCCGACCTCGGCAATCCCGACGCGATACGTGACGGCGTGTCGCAAGCTACCGCCGAATTGGGCGGGCTGGACATCTTGGTGAACAACGCAGGTTACGACAACGAGCAGACCGTCCAACGCACCACGTTGGACGAGTGGCAAAGGGTCATGGACCTGAATCTGCGGGCCGTGCTCCTGCTGTGCCAAGAGGCAGGCCCCCAACTTCTCGACGGCGGCGGCAAGGTGGTGAACGTCGCTTCGATGTTCGGCCTCGTAGCGGTGCGCGGAGAGGCGGCGTACACGGCTTCGAAGCATGCGGTCATCGGTCTGACCAAGGCACTTGCGCTCGAGTGGGCACGCAAGGGAGTTCAGGTCAACGCTCTGTGCCCCGGCTTCGTGGAGACCGACATGTTGGCAAGCGCCACCGCGGTAGAGGAAGCAGCCGCCTACATGCGCAAGGCGACGCCCGTTGGGCGCTGGGCACAGGTTGAGGACATGACCGGACCAGCGGTGTTCTTGGCGACAGCAGCCTCCAACTTCATGACGGGACAGACCCTCGTCGTCGACGGCGGCTACACCGCTCAGTAAGCGCCCGTCCTACCAGCCATCACTAGCGAAAGGAGCACGACATGCACGTCATCATCGTCGGAGGCGGCGGCGACATGGGTCGTGTGGCCAGCGTCGTCGTTGCCGCAGACTCGGCCATTACGTCCGTCACGGTTGCCGACCTCAGCGACGCACGTGCGCGGGAGGTCGCGCACGACATCGGGGACAAGGCGTCGCACCTGCAGCTCGACGTGACCGACCGTGACGCCCTCGTCAGGGCGTTCGAAGGCGCGGACATCGTGATCAACACGGTCGGCCCCTTCTACCTTTTCGGTCCGCCAGTTCTGCAGGCCGCCATCGACTGCGGCGTGCATTACCTCGACATCGCTGACGACTGGGAACCCACCATCGAGATGTTCGCCTTGCATGAGAAGGCTGAGGCTGCGGGAGTGACGGCCATCGTAGGCATGGGCGCCTCCCCCGGCGTCTCGAATCTCCTGGCTGCAGTGGCTCACGCACAGTTCGACACCGTGGAGACTCTGCACACGGTCTGGCGCGGCGGAGTCGGCATTCCTCCGGTGCCTGAGGACCCGGCGGACGTGCAGCCTTCTGCTGCGATCGACCACTGGATTCACAACCTGGCTGACCCGATCCGCGTCTGGCGTGACGGGCAGTTCCATCAGGCTGACGCACTCGAGGAGTTCACCGTGGACTACCCGGGTTACGGTGTTGGGACGCTTTGGACCTGCGGTCACCCCGAGCCGATCTCGCTCCCTCGCACATTCCCCGAGATCAAGCACTCGGTGAACGCGATGTTCGGTCGCCCCGGACTGATGAACATCGCCCGCGGACTACGTGACCGGGTCCGCACCGGCGAGCTCACAGTGGCCGAGGCCAGTCGAGAGCTCCTGCTCACCCCCGGCCGCAGGTGGCCTGAAGCCGGCGAGATCCCTCCGTTTCCAGGGGTCTTCTCCTACGCAGAAGGCGTGAAGGACGGACGCCGAGCGAGAGTCTTCGTCACGACTCCTCTGATGCCTCGCGGCGGGATGGGCGAGTCGACGTGCATTCCCACAGCCATCGCGGCTCTCATGTTGGCGCGTGGGGAGATCACGACTCGGGGAGTCCAGGGACCGGAGGCCTTCATCGACCCACGAGACTTCATCGAACGTCTCGCGCCGTACGCCGGCGCGGCCGGCGGCGAGCCACCGCTTGACGTGCGCGTGGTGTTCGACGACGGGGCACCCTCGTGAGCGGAAGTGATGCCGTCATCAACTTGGCAATCGATTCGCTCGTCTTGGCCTCATGGGGCGAGGTCGTTACCGGGATTCTGCGCGGCGAGCCGGGTCGAATCGAACAGCAACTTGACGGTGACGCGGTGTTCTACGACGCCTTCTTCGGAACTGTCACCGGCGCTGCCAACATCGCGCGGAAGCTGGGCAGAATGAAGGGTCGGGCCTTCAACAGCGCTACGGGCGAGGTTCGGACAGCGCTCTCCGACGAGACCAGTTGCGCCGTCGAATGGATTCAACGCCTCACCACACCGGAGGGGCCGATGACCCTGGAGGTCGCAAGTTTCTGTTCGGTACGGGATGGGCGCATCACTCGATTGTGCGATTACGTACAGCCACTCGAGAACCGCAAACCCTGATCCCAGAGGAACGTCAAAGCCGCCGCCCAGATATCCCGGGCGGCGGCATTGACGCCTACGGCTACAGCAACATCAGGCCAGGACGCTGACCTCGTCGGCGACGTGATGTACCCCCGTAGCGGGGCCGGGGTCCACGAGACTGGTTGCGGCGGGGTTCCAGGTGACGACGACCGCGTCGCCGGGTCGGTGCTGGAACTGAGGCGCCATTTCGTCCGCCATGAGTTCCTGACCTCGGACGTCGATGATCAGCCGTTGCCGTCCACCAAGGTAGATGACGTTCGAGACGGTTCCGGTCAGGGAATTCAGATTGTCCGCCACCACGTGCCCTGCAGGGACGACGCGAAGTTGTTCGGGACGGATGACGAGCGCTGCACGTTCCCCCGCGGATGCTCCAGTTGCCGGAGCCCTCAGATTGAATCCGTCGCCGCTGAAGCGCATGTCGTCGCCGTCCTGGACCAGCGAGCCGCGCATCACGTTCGAGTTGCCAAGGAACTGCGCAGCGAAGAGGGTCCGTGGATTCTCGTAGAGCTCGTGCGCCGTCGCCACGTGCTCCAGTCCGCCTTCGTTGAAGACCGCGATGCGGTCGGACATGACGAGCGCTTCCTCTTGGTCATGAGTAACGAAGATGAAGGTGACGCCGACCTCTTGGTGGATCCGCTTGATCTCTAGCTGCAGACCCTCGCGCAGTCTCTTGTCGAGCGCGCCTAGCGGCTCATCGAGCAGTAGGAGCTGAGGGTCAAATACCAACGCTCGGGCGAGAGCAACTCGCTGCTGCTGGCCACCAGAGAGCTCGCGTGGATAGCGGCTCGCGAGATGGGACAGGCCCACGGTTTCGAGGATCGCGCCGACCTTGCGTGTGATCTCGCTCTTCTTCAGTTTTCGCTGCTTGAGGGGGAACGCGACGTTGTCGGTCACTCGCAGGTGCGGGAACAGAGCGTAGTTCTGGAAGACCACCCCGATGTTGCGTCGGTGAGGTGGGATTCCGACCAGGGAGCGATCGCCCATCAGAATCTGCCCGTCATCGGGCTCGACGAACCCGGCGATGAGGTTGAGTGTGGTCGTCTTTCCGCTGCCGCTCGGCCCGAGGAAGGTCATGAACTCCCCCGGCGCGATCGTCAGGTCGACATTGTCGAGGGCTGTAACGCTTCCGTACCTCTTAGTCAGCCCATTGAGGGTGAGCCCTACCCCGTGGTTCTTTACGGCCATGACTATCGCCTTTCCCTCATCGCACTGAGAACACCGATGAGGATCATGAGAAGAGTGGTCACTACGAGCAGCAGGGTGGAGGCCGCCGCCACTGTCGGATCGAACTCCTGAGTGACGCTTTGGTAGATCTTGACGGGCAGGGTCCGGGTGAACGGACCCGACAGGAAGAGCGTGATGATGGCCTCGTCGAAGGAGGTCAGGAACGCGAACAAGGCGCCGGTGATCACTCCTGGGGCGATCAGGGGCAACATCACTTGCCGGAACGCGCTCCATGGGCGCGCTCCCAGACTCTGCGCAGCCTTCACGAGTTGGTGATCGAAGCCCGACAGTGAAGCCGTTACCGTGACGATCACGAATGGGATCGCCATCACCGTGTGGGCAATCACGAAGCCCCAGTAATTCTGCGTCAAGCCGAGCTTGAGGAACACGTAGAAGATACCGATAGCCGTGATCACACCGGGCACGATGATCGGCGCGAGGAGCCAGGCTCGCGCAGCACCCTTCCAGGCACCGAGCGCCTTGTTCAGGCCGAGTGCTGCGGCCGTTCCCAGGACAGTCGCAATGACAGTCACCACCAGGCCGACGCGCAGCGAGAGGATGGCCGATTCGTACCAGCCGGGGTCGGTGAAGAAGTTCTCGTACCACTGGGTCGAGAAACCCTTAGGCAGCCGCAAGCTCTTCTGATCCGAGAAGCTCACAGGCACCACCACGAAGGTGGGAAGGACGAGCACCATGCCGACCAGTACCGAGTATGCGATCAGCAGGGCGCGTCCGAGGGATACGGAACGGCCGGTCATCGCGCACCTCCAGCATCGATGCCGCGCGTGCGCGCGCGGGTCACGATCCCGGCGAGGCCAAAGAGAACCAACGTGAGCACCAGCAGAATGAACGCCATGGCGCCGCCTCGGCCGAACGCCAGCAACTTGCTGGTCTGGATGACGATCTGTTGGGAGATCAGGCTTTCACCCGGACTTCCCAGAAGCGCCGGGGTGAAGTAGAAGCCCAGGGACAACACGAACACGAGCATGCCTCCAGCGAACACACCAGGCACCGCCAGCGGTAGGTAGATCTTGACAAATGCCTTCGCGGGGTTGGCCCCAAGACTCTGCGCCGCATCCAGCAGCCTGCGATCGATTCCTTGCAGGCCGGCGTAGAGCGGCAGGACCAGGAACGGAAGTAGCACCTGGGTCGCGCCGATCGTCATGCCGGCGACATTGCCGATCAGTCGTGGTGCGTCGATGCCGAAGGACTCGATGAGGGCCGGGACGGGGCCAACGTCCTGGAGCAGGATGACCCAGGCGTAGGTCCGCACCACGAGGTTTGACCAAAACGGCAGCATCACACCGGCGATCATGACCAGCCGCCACCTCTTGCTCACTGTCGTCATGAGGTATGCGTATGGGAAACCCAGCACGAGGCACGACACCGTGACCCACGCGGCAACCAGGAAGGTGCGGCGCAGAATCGTCATCTGGGTCGCGTCCGAGAAGTACCAACTGAAGTTCGAGTACCAACTTCCCTCCCCGGTCGGAAAGTCTGTGATGCTCAGCCAAAACATCTGTAGCACCGGGTAGCCGAATGCGAGAGCGACAAAAACGGCTGCCGGAAGCACCAACAGCGGGTTGGTGAGGGCGAAGCGTCTTTTCCTCTGCGCGTCACCGGACGCTTGTGGATGCGCGTCCAGGTCCATTGTCTCCTTGACGAGGCTCATGGCGCCCTCCGTCCTTGCCGTGTGTCCTCACGGTAGGCGCAGTCGCGCTGTGACCTCAGGCACCTCCCTAGTCACCGCCCAACTGGGGGATGCTAACCCGGTGGGCAATCGCCACTCCCCCGATCGGGCGTTGTGTGAGGAGCCAGGACCTCGCTGGCAGGTGCTTGAGCCAATCTGAGGTGTACATAGACACGCACGATCCGGAGGTCACCATGGTCCACACCGACGCTGACGTCATTGTTCTTGGGGCGGGCATCGCAGGTATGACCGCGGCATACGAGCTGCGCGACCACCGGGTGATCGTGCTCGAGGAGCTCGACCGCGTCGGTGGACGAACATACTCGGGCGGCGACGACCAGATCTGGTACAACCTCGGCGCGCAGATTGTCACGAGCCCGCGGCTTCTGTCCCTGTGCGAGGAGCTTGGGATTGATTCGGTTTCAATCGAGGGTGCGGACTTCGCGGTCGGCATCGACGACCGATGGGCTCGAGGCTCCACCGCTGAGAAGCTGTTCTTGAAGATGCCGCTCACGTTGGCAGAGAAGGCGGACTTCGCTGTGACCGTGCTTCGCCTGCGACGACTTCTGCACCGCGTGCCGAAGATGACACAGGACGAGAAGCTGGAGCTCGACTCGCAGTCGCTTTCACGCGTCATCGGACGAGCCGCCCCGACCACTCACCAGATTCTCAACGGCTTCTGCGAGGGCGCAGCCGGCGTGCCTGCCAATGAGGTCTCCGCTCTCATGGGGCTCGTATACGGCCTGAGCGCCTACATCGACCCCAAGTCGAGCAAGCAGGTGCGCGGAGCTCGTGGAGGCACTCAACGCATCACGCAGCGCATCGCCGAGGTGCTGCCAGCAGACGCTGTGCGCCTCGGTTGTCGAGTGATCAAGGTCGACCAGGACAGCGACCACGTGACAGTCCACTTTGAGGACCAAGATGGTCAGCAGCAGAGCTTGAACGCTCTTCGAGTAGTGTGCGCGATGCCCTCGTCGGCTGTCGTGGGCGTGTTCGACGACCTTCCAGGCGACATGCGCAGCGCCATGCTGAGCCGAGCACCGTACGGGCAGATTGTCTCGGTGGCTTGGCCCGTGAAGGATCGAGTCCGAGCTCCATGGGACGGGATGTTCTTCCTGCCCGTGTCTGGGCGATCGCCGTTCTCGCTCTTCACCAACTTCTCCTACCTCGGTAAGCGCGACTGTCCGGAGCTGGGGGGCCATGTCGTCACCATCGCGAATGCACACAAGGCGCAGGCGGTGCTCCTAGGCACGGACGCCGAGATCGTGAGCCGGTTCTTCGACCACATCGTCGCGATGTTCCCTGAGGCGCGCACGCTGATTGACCCGGCCGGAGCGGTGGTCCAGCGGTGGAGCCCCGTGGGACTGCCTTGGATGCGACCGGGCTCGTACGCCGATCGTTCGGCACTGCGCCAGGCACATGGGCGTGTGCGTTTCTGCGGCGACTACACGGCCGAGCCTGGCCTCGCCGGCGCCAACAACAGCGGCTACCACGTGGGCCGATCCGTTGGCGAGGAACTCCGTGCGTCTGTGGCTGCGTCGGCCTAGGGACGAGCCATGAGAATTGTCGTCGGAGTGGATGGGACTGAGACTGCGGAGACCGCCGCGTTGGTGGCCGGGCGCTTGGCTCAGGCTCTTCAAGCTGACCTTCATCTACTGATGGCCTTCAAGCGAGACGCCGTCGAGCAGTTCGAAGGTGGCACTCAGGAGGTTGTGCTCAGCACGGCCGAGCAAGCGACTGCCGTCGTGGAACGTTCAGCTCGACGCATTCGTAAGGTCTTTCCCGACGTGCAGGTGGTGCCGGCCTCGGTGCGCGGTCGCGCGGTGGAGTCGCTTGTGCGTTATGCGGAGAGCATCGATGCTGGACTCATTGTCGTTGGGAACAAGCGAGCTCAGGGCATCGGCCGGATCCTTGGCAGCGTTGCCCATGACGTGACCGCTACGGCGCCTTGCGACGTGTACGTGGCGCACACTCAGGCGTAAGGCGCGCCGCCGCTCATCGCCGGGACCGCGGGCACGGCAGTGCCGGTCAACATTCGCACTGCCATTTCGGCGTACGAGTCCGCGATGATCTCTGGCGCATAGCTCGGCCCGAGGCCCGGGTGGTACCACCGGGCCGTATCGACGGCCAAGGACATCAGTCCGGTCACGGCCATTCGTCGGTCGGGCGGCTCGAAGTCGCCTCCGGTGATGCCGTCATCAACCAGGTGCTTGAAAGCGTCGTTGAGCTGACGACGGAGAGCGACAATTTCTTCAGAATGTTCGCGGCTCAACGCCGCGAGCTCGTAATTCACGACGCGAGACATGGTGTGGAAGCGCACATGGTGCAACACCAGGTCGTGAACGGCTCGACGCGTGCGTTCGAGGACGGAGCCTCCGCCTGCAACTGCAGCTTCTACGACGCGAACCGCCTCTTGGTGACCGTCGCGAGAGATCAGGTACAGGAGTTCTTCTTTGGAGTCCGCGTACAGGTAGATGGCTGCGGGTGACACACCCGCTGCACGCGCGACGTCCTTGATCGATGAACCGTGAAAGCCGTGCTCAGCGAAAGTCTTGATTGCTGCGGCCAGCAGGTTGGCAAGTGCGACCTCACGCCTTTTTGTCACTTCTTCGCCTCTCCCCATGGCCGCCAGGCGACCCCAAGTCGTGTGGTTCCCGCACAGCCAAGCAGTCATACTCGTCCTTGTGACGATCACCCGTACAGCATGTACCCGGTCGGGGGATCCTCGTGCGCATCGAACCTCCCCCGACTGGGCGGGAAAGACGAGTGAGACGATGCGTCGCTACGAGGCACCAGCACTATGACGCCATGCCTGATGTAGAAGTGGTCGCCACCTTGCTCGGCGAGCTTAAGGCGGCCGCGAAGGACTCCCCGGACCGGACCTTTGCGCAGGTGGACGACACCGAGTTCAGTTACCGCGAATCCTTCGATCTGGTAACCGGGGCGGCTCGCGGGTTGTCTTCGCTCGGGATTGCACCGGGTGACCGCGTCCTACTTTTGCTGCCCAACATCCCGGAGGCGTTGTGGAGTTGGTTGGCGGTGGGCGCAGCGGGCGCCATCGACGTCCCGGTCTCGGAGGACGCGATGGGCGCCTCTCTTGCCCGGACCGTGGCCGTCGCACTTCCTCGGGCGGTGATCACGACCAGCGCGCTCCTGGGGCGCCTAAATGACGCCGGCGCGCTCGGGGAGGTCGCGACGTCCATTAAGCACGTAATCCTCGTCGACCCAGATGCGACGGTCGACGCGACCACCCCCTACGCAAAATTTGGAGACTTGATCCACGTCGACGACGCTGCTGCGCCTCTTCCTAGCGTACGGGGCTCTGACATGGCCACGGTCATGTTCTCGTCGGGAAGCACCGGCGCACCTAAAGGCGTGATGATTGCCCACGAGTACTACGCCACCATGGCGGGAGACTATGACCCGTTCTACAAGCTGAGTGGGTCCAAAACGGTCTACTGCCCGCAGCCTCTGTGCCACATAGACGCACGCATCCACGTCATCAACGTCCTTGCTCGACGGGGCACCATCGTCATTCCGCGCCGGTTTAGCGCCACCCGTTTCTGGACCGACGTGGAGGCGGCGAACGCAGAAATGTTCTCATTCATCGGTGCGATGTTGCCCATCCTGATGAAGCAGCCGGCGGGACCCAGGCCGGCCACCCGACGCGTCGGCATCGGTTCGTCGATCCCCACCGCGATGCACGCTGACTTCGAGTTCCGTTTCAACACCGAACTCATAGAGGGTTACGGGATGACCGAGTTCCCGGCCATCCTGAATCAGAGCCTCGGCGAAGGAGGACCCGGCAACGTCGGTCGACCCCTTGCCGGAGCGGAAGTGCGCATCATCGACTCGTCGGGAATGCCGCTGCCTCAAGGATCGGTTGGCGAGCTCGTCGTTCGACCGACGCGCCGCGGTGCGCACATGCAGGGCTACTGGCGCAATCCAGAGGCGACCGTCCAGGCCTGGCAGGGTCTGTGGTTCCACACGGGCGACCTGCTCCAAGAACTCGAGGACGGCAGCTTCCGTTACATAGGGCGCCTCAAGGACTCGATCCGACGACGTGGTGAAAACATCTCGGCCTGGGAGGTCGAGCGCACCGCGCTGGCACATCCCGGCGTCTTGGATGCCGCAGCCATCGGGGTTCCTTCGCCCCTGGGCGAGGAAGACGTCGCCCTAGTTGTCATCCCGCGGCCGGACACCAACCTCGACCCCGCGGAGCTGCGGACTCAGATGTCCAAGGATCTCCCCCGCTTCGCGCTTCCGCGATTCATCGACGTCGTAGCCGATCTCCCCAAGACACCGTCACACAGAGTGGCGAAGGCCGAACTCCGCGCGAGGGGGCTTTCCGTTTCGGTCTATGACGCTGAAGGGCGCCCGGCCTGACTCGACACTGGAACGCCGCTGCTGCCCGGGCGGGATTCGTGCTCTCTGGGAGCCCGCCCTGTTCGCGTCGAAGGTTTCGATCGAAACCGCGGCGCCGCACAACTGGGCAGGACACCGATAGTCGAGCTCAGCCTGCCCGACCGCAATCGTTCCTCGATCGTCCCTTCGGGGCCAGGCGCTCCGGACGCCTGGCGGCCCCAGGAAGCGTGCGAGGATCAACACTGTTTCGCGAACGAGCCGAGGCTTACGCCGAAGTGCTTGGACCTGCACAGTCCCGATGTGACCGCCCATAGCTCGTGTTTCCTGGTTACGCCTCGGCCTGCAGGTTGATCCCGCCATCTACCGGGATAACGGCGCCGGTGATGTAAGACGATGCCCAACTGCTCAAGAACACGACGGTGCCCGCGATGTCGTCGGGCTTACCGATACGGCGCAACGGGGCCGTGCTCTCCAGTCGCTCCTGATGAGACTCAAGCGTGGCCGCCATCATTCTTGACTCGAAGGGTCCGGGTGCGATCGCGTTGACGATCACGTGGCGAGGACCGAGCTCGACTGCGAGGACGCGTGTGAGGTGGTGGACTCCTGCCTTGCTGGCCGAGTAGGCATATGTGGGGAGGCCGGGGACTCGGAGTCCGTCGATGGAACCGACGTTGATGACGCGAGCGGGGTCAATGGCATCACCTGCCGCCTCGAGGAGCGGAAGCAACGCCTGGACGAGGAGGAAGGGAGCCCGAAGGTTGAGGTCGACTACCTTGTCCCACCCTGAGACCGGGTACTCCTCCAACGGCGCGCCCCAGGCCGCGCCTGCGTTGTTGATGAGGATGTCGAGAGACTCCTCGCGTTGTGCAATCGCGTCAGTGAACTTGCGGCAACCTTCCTCCGTAGCGAGGTCGGCAGCGAGCGGGATCACGTCTGCCGATCCCTCAATCTGCGCGAGGTCGGCAGCTGCTGTACGGCACGCGTCTTCGACGCGGGAGACGACGTAGACACGCGCTCCGGCCTGCACGAGGCCCCGGGCCGCCATGAGTCCGATGCCGCGGCTTCCTCCGGTTACCACTGCGGTCTTTCCGGTCAGATCGAAGGTGATCGGCATGCTGGTTCCCATCTAGTGAGGACGCATTGAGTCAGTTTCCTGCGTCATCGCGGTCTCGCGACAACGCTGTCATTCCCCCATGCCGTTCAGTTGCTCGTCGCGCTTGCTTACGGACCACACCCGCTCGGGGGATGATCTTTCATATGCGCATGTGATCGGCCTCCCCCACCCGGGTGGCGATGCAAGGCAATGGACCGCCGTGCACGCCGCACGCATTAGCGTCGAGGCGCCACCTTCGGAAGGACTGCCCATGAGTCGCGACGCGCGCTACGACATTCTCTTCGAGCCGCTGCAGATCGGGCCGAAGACGCTGCCTAACAGGTTTTGGCAGGTACCGCAGTGCACCGGCTCGACCGCTGAGACGCCGCTGCAGAATGCGTTGCACCGCTCAGTCAAGGCGGAAGGCGGATGGGGAGCGGTCTTCACGGAGTTGATTTCCATCCACCCTGAAGCGGACGCCTTACCCCTCCGCCAGCCCACGTTGTGGGACGACGACGACGTACGTCAGTTGTCGCTGCTCGCTGCAGCAATCCACGAGCACGACGCTCTGGCCGGGATCGAACTTGGGTACAGCGGGTTCACGCGTGGGTTCGGCGAGCGGCTCGTGGCACGCAACCCCAGCCAGCTCGGCAACGAGGTGTTCGAGGGACTCATCGGGTACGGCGTGGAGGCGACCGAAGAGGAAATCCGTGATCTCGCTGCCGATTGGGCCACCGCCGCTAGGCGAGCACGCGATGCCGGCTACGACATCATCTGCATCCACGGATCGCAGGACCTCGGTCCGGCCCGTTTCCTTTCCCCGTTCCATAACAAGCGTGAGGACCAGTACGGCGGTTCGCTCGAGAACCGGACTCGTCACTGGATCGAGGTTGTCCAGGCCGTGCGTGACGCCGTCGGAGACGACTGCGCCATCGTTCCTCGTGTCTCCCTCGACGACCTGCGTGGCGACGGCGGGGTACCCCTTGGCGACGCCTTGCAGGTGCTGCGTTGGCTAGATCCCTTGGTCGACGCGTTCGACCTCAATATCTCCAGTTGGGACTGGGGCGAGGACATCGCTGCATCCCGTTTCTACCCCGAGAACCATGAAGCTCTGTGGCATCTCGAAGCGCGCAATGCCGTAACGAAGCCAATCATCGGCGTGGGGCGTCTGACATCCCCAGACACGATGGTCGCCGCGATCAAGAACGGGCAACTCGACGTCATCGGCGCCGCCCGCCCCTCAATCGCGGATCCGTTCCTTCCGAGGAAGATCGACGAAGGGCGCGTCGACGAGATCCGCGAGTGCATCGGCTGCAACGCCTGCATCGCTCGGTGGGAGGCTCACTCCCGTGTCGTTTGCACCCAGAACGCCACCATGATGGAGGAGTTCCGTCGGGGCTGGCACCCGGAAATCTTCACCAAAGCCAAGAACCATGAAAACGACGTCATCGTCATCGGCTCCGGGCCCGCGGGCCTCGAGTGCGCCATGGTCCTGGCCAAGCGAGAAATGCGCAACGTCCACCTGATCGACGGTGCTTCGACAATGGGAGGCGTCCTGCGCTGGCTTCCCGAGTTGCCACGCCTGGGCGACTGGCGCCGCCTCCTGGACTACCGCCAGATCCAACTCGACAAGTTGTCCAACATCGAGGTGATCACGCGCACCCCGATGACTCCCGAGGACGCTTTGGACTACGGAGCCGGTTACGTGGTGGTGGCGACGGGGGCCCATTTCGCCGCCGATGGAACGAACCACGTCACCCACGCACCCATCCCGGGCGTCGACGCATCCCTTCCGCACATCCTTACTCCCGAACAGATCATGCTCGAAGGCAAGGAAGTGCCTGGTCGGACCGTTGCTGTCCTTGACTTCGACGGGTACGCAGCTGGGCTGGGACTCACCGAACTGCTGAGCCAGAAGGGCCACGCGGTCACGTACATCACCCCCTTCGTCAGGCCCGCCGCCTACACCCTGTACACCGGTGAACTGCCCAACGTTGCGCGCCTCATGCGTGAACTGGACGTCGAACTCCTCGTCGAGACCTACGTTTCCGTGATGCACAATGGGCAACTGACGCTGCATGGGCTGTTCGAGGACGGGTTCCGTCGCTTCCCCGACGCCTCGGACTCGGTCCGGGAGCCGGGCGGTGCAGGCATCGTCCGCGAGTTCGATGCGGTCGTCCTTGCCACGGGCCGTCGATCGGACACCGAGTTGTACCGCGGATTGATGGCCCGGAAGGGCGACTGGGCGGACGCGGGGGTGCAGGGTGTGTTCCGGGCCGGCGACTGCGTCTCTCCACGCCAGCTGTCCGAAGCGATTTTCGACGGGCACCGGCTCGGACGCGAGTTCGACAGTTCTGATCCTGCCACTCCGCTGCGCACCCGCCGTGAGCTCAGCCACTGGGGGGCGATGCACGACGCAGACGGTGACCCCCGCAAGCTGCTCACGCTCATTCAGCAGGACCGCCGCTGACCGGCGCCGATCCCCCATGCGGGCACTGAACTTCCGCGACCGTGGTCGGAGGCTCGCCCCGGCGGCAGCATGACCTAGTTCTTGCGTGGCGGTAGACGCTGTCGCGCACACCCGACGCCCCACCGAGCGAGCGAGTAGACCGATGCATCTGACCCTGTCCAAAGAGGACATCAAGTTCCGCGACGAGATGCGTCGGATCTTCACCACTCACTTTCCCGATCACATCCGTGAGGCCGTCGTTAATGGACGCGAGCTCACCCGCGAGCAGACCGTCGAAGGCCAGCAAATCCTCAACTCGGCCGGCATCGCCGTACCGCACTGGCCCATTGAGTGGGGCGGTCGCGGCTGGAGCGATCTTCGGCGCCACATCTGGCTGGAGGAGATGTACCGGGCTCACGTGCCGCCTCCGCTCGTGTTCAACACCGGCATGATCGGCCCGGTACTGGCTGAGTTCGGGACCGAGGAGCAGAAACAACGGTTCCTGCCAGCCACCGCCAACCTAGACATCTGGTGGTCCCAAGGTTTCTCCGAGCCCGAAGCAGGGTCCGACCTGGCAAGCCTCAAGACGACCGCCGTGTCCGATGGCGACGACTTCGTGGTTAATGGACAGAAGACGTGGACGACACTGGGGCAGCACGGCGACTGGCTGTTCACGCTGGTTCGCACAGACCCCAGCGCGAAGAAGCAGCGAGGCATCTCGATGCTGCTCATCGACATGACGCTTCCCGGTGTGACTGTCCGCCCCATCGAGCTCATTGATGGCAGGCACGAGGTCAACGAGGTCTGGCTCGAAGACGTGCGCGTCCCGCAGAGCCTGCTCGTCGGTGAACTCAACGATGGATGGACCATCGCAAAGTTCTTGCTGGGCAACGAGCGAGTGGGCATTGCACCCATGGGAGGCATGAAGGCTGAGCTATGTCGCATCAAGCAGACCGCGAAGGCTCAAGGGTCCCAGCCTGCTGTGGAGCTGCGCATCGCCGACCTGGAGAACGAGCTCCTCGCGCTTGAGCTGACGGCTCTGCGGATCACCGCCCACTCCGGCGGCGGCGAGCCGCACCCTGCATCTTCAGTCATGAAGCTGAAGGGGACCGAATTGCAGCAGGCGATCAGCGAACTCGAGATGGACCTCGCCGGGCCCGGAGCCCTCACATGGGGAGCAGGCGAGGGGACCGCCGCCGCGGAATGGGAACGGCACGCGACACCGCACTACCTCAATCTCCGCAAGGTATCCATCTACGGCGGATCAAACGAGATCCAGCGCCAGATCATCGCTCGGGCGATCCTCGGACTCTAGGAGCGATACATGGACTTCACACTGGACGACGAGCAGAAGGCCCTGCGGAACATGGTCCGCACGCTCTTGCATGGTTCCTATGGGGACTTGGAACACCGTCGAGCCGTAACCGCGAAGACGCCGGGCTACGACAAGCGCCTATACGGCGAGCTCGCGGAACTGGGTTTGCTGGGTCTCGCTGTCTCCTCCGTCTTCGGCGGCTCCGACGCTGGTCCGGTCGAGGTGGGTGTGGTCGCCAAGGAGGTCGGTCGAGCCTTAGCCCCCGAACCGTTCCTGACGAGTGCGGTGCTGGCGACCGAAGTGGTCCGCACTATTGGCTCCGTCGAGCACCAGCAAGAACTGCTGCCCGCCATGTGCGGCGGCGAAATGATGGTGTCGTGGGCCCACCACGAGCCCGGGCAGAGATGGCGTGACGTGGCGACCTCGGTACGCGCAACGGTGGACGGCGATCTGTGGGTGCTGAACGGCACCAAAGAGCCCGTCCCACTAGGCGCGGACGTCGATTTACTCCTCGTCAGCGCCGCTTTGACGGACGGGCGAACCGGTGTCTTCGTGGTTCGATCGACCGCTGATGGACTGCACCGCCACGGCTACGAGACTCCGGGCGCTGGACGGCTCGCACGAATCGACTTCCGCGACGCCGTGGCAACGCCTCTCGGAGAGGATGTTCGAGTTGACGAGGACGCCATTGCCCGCGTGTCGGCGCTGACTGCAGTGATGGCTGGCCAAGAGGCGGTCGGTGCGATGGAGAAGGTTCTGAAGATGACGACTACGTACCTCACACAGCGTCAGCAGTTCGGGACGACCCTGAACAGTTTCCAGGCACTCACCTTCCGCGCGGCAGACATGTACGTCGAGGTCGAACTTGCGGAGAGCCTGGTGCAGTGGGCGACGATGGTGGCAGCCGACGACCCTGACCAGCTCGTGGACGCTGCAGCGCGTGTATCGGCCCGCGTTGGTCGGGCCGCTCGCCACGTGGCCCAGGAGGCGATTCAATTGCACGGTGGGATTGGCATGACCGCTGAGCACCCCGTGGGGGCCTACGCCCAACGGCTCACCGCGCTTGCACAGCTGGTTGGCACCCCGGACCACCACCTGTCAAAGCTCGCGACGCATATACATTCCTACGGCGCACTGGACCCGCTCGGCTGACCACACGGCCCGGAAGGGCAGTACAGGTCAAGTTCAGCGTCCCCTCAGGAGGCGTTCCCGCTCGTCGTTGAGCAACTCGCGGGACCGACGTGCCTGCATGTCCCATGCTGAGTAGTAGCCACGCGCAGTGCTGCGCGGCGAACCGTCCGGCCCGATTAACACCATTGCGCAGCTGAAGCGGGACCCCTCAGCGCCCTCACACCGAACGTGTACTCGCACCGGCGACTCTCCCATCCTGACCTCTCGGCCATAGGTGATCGCTACGTGCGCCACGACGTACGCCGCGTCGGTACCCCACATCGCTTCCACGAACGTCCCAACCGCTTCCTCGTAGATGACGGCGTAGGACGACGCCGTCAGGTGTCCGAGGTAGTCAATGTCGCGAAACCATGGACGCAGCTCCAACGACCACCAGGACGCATACCCCTCAGGGACGTCGAAACTCGGTAGCGGTTCGGTCGCACTCGACATGGACACTCCTTCGTCAACATCAGCCTAGAAGGCACCCGACGCGGAGCTGGATCCCCCACTCGGGCACGGATGACACCTGGGCACGCTCACTCCCACACCTGGACCGACGAGGCTTGCTCCACAGAGCTCCAATTATCAGGGAGCACCGATGAGCAGGTTCGTGGGCCGTGTGGCCGTAATCACCGGAGGCGCACGAGGAATCGGCGCCGGCGTCGCCCGCCGTTTTGCCGAGGAGGGCGCAAGCGTCGCCGTCATCGACCTCGACGCGGCAGCAGCCGAGGCGACCGCCAAGCAATTGCCGGGCGACTCACACCACATCGGGATCGGTGCTGAGCCTGGTCGGCGGCTGACGTCAACGCCGCCGTCATTCGGGTCGTCGACGAACTGGGGGGCATTCACGTGTTGATGAACAACGCCGGAGTCACCCGGGACAGTCTGTTGTTCCGCATGACAGAGACCGACTGGGACACGGTCATGACTGTCCATCTCAAGGGTGCGTTCTTGATGAGTCAAGCCGCCCAAGCTCACTTGGTCGCACAGAAGTACGGCAAGATTGTGAACGTCTCATCAGTGTCCGCGCTCGGCAACCGCGGGCAAGCCAACTACTCGGCAGCGAAGATGGGCGTCCAAGGGTTGACCAGAACCCTCGCGCTTGAGCTCGGGGCGTTCGGGGTCAACGTCCGTGCCATCGCCCCCAGCTTCGTCGTCACGGAAATGACAGACGCCACTGCCGCACGCCTGAAGCTGGACGTAGAAGAGTTTCGCCGCGTGGGCGCCGAGAACAACCCGGTCAAGCGAGTCGGATTCCCCGAAGACATCGCCGCCGCAACCATGTTCCTCGCCAGCGATGAGGCCTCCTACATCACCGGGCAGACGCTGTACGTCGACGGCGGCGCGACCATCGGGTGACCGCCGCATAGGCCAGAAGGAAGTGGCCTACGGACGACTCCCCCAACCGGGTGTGATTGCACCTACGCGGCCTACGGATGCTCACGACAAACGTAGCGTTCGTCACATCTTGGGCCGACCCCACCAGCGGGCGGACACTCCATATGCTCGACGAGAGGCGACAAGAGATGAAGAAGACGCTAATCCCGGTCGCAATCGCGGCCGTCACCCTGCTGGCCGCATGCGGCAACGACGCTGACGGCGCCAGCTCCGGCTCCGAAGGGAACGGGGGAAGCGACCTGTCCGGGCAGCAGCTCGTGGTCGTCAACTGGGGCGGTTCCTCTGGCGAGGCCATGCAGAAGGGGTGGATCGACCCGTTCTCGGAGGAAACCGGCGCACAGATCGTCATGGACTCCCCCCCGGACCAGGCCAAGGTCAAGGCCATGGTCGACGCCGGCAACACGACGTGGGACATCGTCGACTTCGGGGCCGCAACCGGTGCCGCAGAGTGCGGCAAGCTGTTCGACGAGCGCCCTGCTGACTTCGACATCAGTGCCATCGACCCGAAGTTCGTCACCGACGACTGCGGCGTGCCCTCATTCGTCGCACCCATTCAGGTTGTCTACAACAAGGAGCTGTACGGCGACAACCCGCCCACGAGCGTCGAAGATTTCCTCGACGTGGAGAACTTCCCGGGCAAGCGCATCTTCCTGAACTGGGCAGACGGACAGGTGGAACCGCTCCTCATGACCGCGGGTGTTCCGGCTGACGAGGTGTACCCCGTGGACTGGTCGAAGGTCGAGGAGGCCACTCAGAAGCTCGGGGATGAGATGACTCCCCAGGACACCATCACCGCAGCGACGCAGTCGTTGGAGTCCGGCGACTACGGCATGTGCCTGTGCTACGCCGGCTCCATGCAGATCGCAGAAAGCAACGGCGCGGAGTTCGGCGTCGTCTGGGACAAGGTATTCGCAGCTTGGGACGTCCTCTACGCCGTCAAGGGATCCAAGTCACCGGAGGCACAGTGGGCCTTCATGCAGCACGTCGCCACGGAGGAGGGCCAGGCACCCTTCTACGAGTACTCGGCGTACTCCTCGCCGCTCAAGGAGGCGCCGGAGGTCCCCGAAGAGTTCCAGCCGTACGTCTTGTCGTCCCACGAGGACGAGATCAGCGAGACCTACACCTACGACCCGGCATGGTGGGCCGAGAACAACGACGCTGCCATCGCCGAGTGGACGCGGATCATGGCGGGCTGACCACCCCTGCAAGGCAGAGCCCCGAGACCCTCACGGATCTCGGGGCTCTGCGCATCTCGCGCCAACGACCTTTCACGGAGGTCACCGACCTGGGCCGCCGACGAAGAACGGACTCACATGACGGACGTATCAATCCTGGGGACTGGGCTCATGGGCGCAGCCATGGCTCGCGTCCTTCTCCGCAATGGCTACTCAGTCACGGTCTGGAATAGGTCACCCGCGAAGGCCTCGCACCTCAAGCGCGAGGGTGCAGTCATCGCGTCCTCGGCCACGGAGGCCATCACGGCGAGCCCCCTCGTCTTCTTTGTCATCCTCTCTTACGACAACGTCCGCGCACTGTTGACCGACGCGCTTGAGCACCGCGACATCGGCGACGTCGTGAACGTCGTCACCGGGTCTCCGACCGAGGCCGACGAGTTGGAGGCGTGGACGCGGGAGAACGGAATCACTCTGCTCGACGGTGCGCTCCTCACGTACCCGAAGGGAATCGGCAGGGACGACACGGTCGTGCTGTACTCCGGCGACGAGGGCGCGTGGAGGCGAAACGAGACCATGCTGCGCGGATTGGCCGGCGGCTCGCAGTATCTCGGGCACCAAGCACGCCTAGCCAACGCAGTCGATCACGTGTCGCTCAGCTTCGTCAGCATCGTCCAAACGGCCATGCTCTCCACGCTCGCATATGCACAAGTCCTCGGCGTCCCACGCGAGCAGGCAGTGGCTCGGATGCACCGATCACTGACGAACATGAAGGGCTATCTCGACTACGCCCTTCCGATGGTCGATTCAGGAGACTTCAGCGCCACTGAGTCGACGATCGACACGTGGGCCCTGTCGACCCGCGATTTCGCCCGAGGCTGGCGCGACGCCGGCTTGTCCGGCAAGGCAATTGCCGCCGCGGCCGAAACCGTCCGCGGCGCACAGGAGGCGGGCCTGGGTCAGTTCGACCTTGCCGCGGTGTATCAGTTCGAGCTGGGTCAGGCGGATTCGTCGTCCTGATTGCCTACCAGCGCTCGGCCCGCACAGCCTCCGCCGTCGCAGCCTTGCGCTTAGCCCTACGACCGCTCATCAGCACCATCAGGCCCGCCGTCGCGCTGAGTACGAACATCGCGAGCGCAGCGGCCACTCCGTAGCGCCAATTCTGGAAATGGTCGATTGCACGGCCAGCGACGAAGGCTCCCAGAGACATCCCAGCCAGCTGGGCGGTGGCCAGCCAGCCGAAAGCGACGGCTGACTGGGTCGCCGGGACCACCCGAACCGTGAGGGTGAAGATTGCCGCAAGGGTAGGCGTCGCGCCGGCGCTAGCGAGCGCCATCGCAGCCGCGACCCACCACATGCCGAGGTCGAGAAGCGCCAGGCCCATTCCCAATGCGGCGACAGCCGCGCGCACCGCCATCGAGGAAGGACCTATTGGGTATCGTCCCCATACAACGCTGGATACGGCTCCGGCGACAGCCATGAGAGCGAAGAAGGCGCCCAAGTGCAGGCTGTTGTCCAACCGTGCGACGAGTGCAATCTCAGCCGCACCCCACCCGGCCATGAGCCCGACGACGCCGATCATCAGGGGCCAGAGCTGGACACGCCCCAGTACCGTCAGCATTCGCCCGCGTTGTGGTTCCGGTCCGCTGTGGCTCCGGAACGCGCCGTTTCCGACTACCAGGATCACTCCCGCCAGGGCCAGCGCTGCCACCAGCACCAAAGCAACCCGCACGCCGAAGAAGTGCTGGGCGATTGCGACGAGAAGCGGGCCGAACACCCACATCGACTCCCCCATGGAGGAGTCCAGGGCGATGAGGGTGCTCACCCGACCCGGTTCGACGAGGCGCGGATACATCGATCGAACCACGGGTCCGACGGGTGGCAACAGGAGCCCGACCACTAGGGCGAGGACGCACAGGCTCACGCGTGAGGACGGTCCGATCAAGGCCAAGGCGCACAGCGCGGTCGCCCATAGGACGGCGACAGTGCTCAGAGCGACGCGGGAGTCGAAGCGAGCCACGAGGCCGGTGGTCACGGGACCGGCTGCGCAGGCGCCAATCGTGTAGATCGCTATGACTGTTCCTGCGAGTGCGATGTCGTCGTACTGGTCCAGGACGAACACCGACAACGCGATCGTCATGGTGGCGGCCGGAGACCTCCCGAGCAATTGGCTGAGCAGGAGATTCCGAACAGGTCTGTCATCCATCACCTTGGCGTACGAGTTTGCCTGGGTAGTCCGTTCACTCACCTGGCAGGACCTGTTGCTGTTCCAGACGTTGCTGGAGGCGGTTCATGCCCGCGAGCCATCGGTCGCGGTCTCCACCGCGTGCGGCGGCGTAGGAAGCGACTTCCGGATGCGGCAGGACCAGGAAGCGGTCGTCGTGCAACGGGGACCAGACCATGTCGGCGACGTCAGCGGGCGTCAGTGCTTGGTCGTGGCTGAGCATGTCCTGAAGCGCACCTGCGCGTCGCAGCATGGGAGTGTCGACTCCTTGCGGGCAAATGGCCTGCACGACTACACCCCGATGCCGATACGTGGTGGCCAGCCACTCAGCGAACGCGACGGCGCCGTGTTTGGTCACCGCGTAGGCCGGTGCGCCGAGCATCGTGAGCACGCCGGCTGCCGAGGCGGTGACAACGAACCGTCCGCTGCCTCGTTCAACCCAGTCTGGAAGCAGAAGTCGAGCCGCCCGTACGTGTGCCATCACGTTGACTTCCCACGACGCGGCCCATTCTGACTCGGCAGTCTGCAGCCCGCGCCCCGCGTCGACACCCGCGTTCGCGAACCACGCGTCGATCGTATCGAGATGGGCCACCGCGGCGGCATGCAGCAGCTCCACGCCGGCCTCCGTCGCAGCGTCACCGGGCACGGCGAGAGCTCCAGTTGATGCTGCAACCGCGGCCGCGGCAGTCGCGTCGAGGTCGTTCACCACCACCCGGACGCCCTCGATGGCCAACCTTTCGGCTAGAGCCTTTCCTATGCCACTTCCAGCCCCTGTGACCACTGCGGTCGCGACTGGCAGGTTGCTCACGAGACCACGCCCCTAACGACGACGTCGCGTTCACAGGCGGGTATCGGGGCGCAGTTGATCCACGGCCCCGCGACAAATGAACGCATGCGGTCATGCTGGTAGGTCACGTACGCCCGCGCCTCGGATCCGTCATCTACTCGACCCGATCGGGGGATGTCCTGTTCGCCATGACGCCGCATCTAAGTCCCGCGCGGCATAAGCTGGTGGCGCACGTGCCAGGCCCTGCCACATCCCGCGCCCTGGGGACCGCCTTGCGGCGCGGCCTCCGAGACGGCGAGACCTCCACGGTGGCACGGTGCAGACCGGCTATCGCTGGGTCGATTCCGGCGACAGCCTGAATATGCTTCACCGCCGACCCGTTCCCTGACTTCAGGCGCACCACGCCACCGCGGCTCTCGGATCACCCCGATGCGCGGCGCGCGACACCGTCACCTGTGGCGTCAGGCGCGGTCTCTGATTCCATCTACAACCGCGCGTGCTCTGCCCGTTCGGAGATCAGGGACGCATGCGATCTTGACGCGTTCTCCACAGTTCGTACGCGTCGTTGATTGTCGCCGTTCGCCTGCACCCATGGGGCGTGACCGAGGTCGGTCAGACGTGCTTCGTCCCTTCTGACCGCACCTGCCCTGCAAAATGAGTCGTCCCCATCCCCATGCAGTGCCGGTCCGCGGAGGGCTCTCTGCCAGCACACAGACCCCCGTGCTCGCAGCAACAATCCACCGACTCCCGAGAGTCCCGCGCCATACACCTCTACGGGCTCCCCGCACCAGTGTGTGCCGACGTCGCCGCGCGACACCCACGATTCTCATCCCCCGCCACGGCCCTCAGCGTCCCCCAGATTTTCGCGACAAACCAAGTGCCACACAGACCCGTGAATCACCTGTACCGGCGCAGGCGCGTAGCGCGTCGGGCGGAGCCCGACACGATGTTGGTGAAGCGGTGTTTCAGCTGGCGGCGTCGAGCTGCACGGTGTGCCCGAGCCGTTCGAGCTGCGCGACGAGCCGCCGGGCATGTGCCTCGTCGTTGCGCCGTGCGAGCCAGTCTGCGCCAAGGTCTTGGTAGGGCTCGTCCTTGGTGAGCATGTGCCAGGCCGACACGAGGATGGAGTGCGCGACCGCGACCTGGGCGCGTCCGGTCCCGCGTCGCTTCGCCAGCCGGGCGTGCTGGGCGGAGAGGTAGTTCGAGCCGTGCACCCGCGCCACCGATCCGGCGGCTTCGACGAGCATCGCGGTGAGCCACTTGTTGCCGTGCCGCTTGCTTGTCGGGGTGCGCTTGCCAGCGGACTCGTGGATTCCCGGGGCGACACCGGCCCAGGCCGCCAGGTGCGCGGCGCTGGGGAAGCGTGACATGTCCGCGCCTGTCTCGGCGACGATGACCTGCGCGACCTTCTCCCCCACCCCGGGAATGGTCTGCAGCAGGTCGATCTCGTGCTGCCAGGGCGTGCACTTCGCGGCGATCACCGCGTCGAGCTCGACCAACGACCGCTCGACCAGCTCCAGCCGCCCGAGGATCGCGCGGGCCATCTGCGCGTGATGGTCATCGAAGTGCCCGTCCAGTGCCTGGGCCAGGTCCGGGATCTTGCTGCGCATCCGACCCTTGGCCAGCTGCGCCAACGCCAACGGATCGCGCTCGCCGTCGATCATCGCCTGCAAGATCACTCGCGCCGACACCGTCGTCAGCGACGACGCCACCGAGGAGAGCTTGATCGAGGCGTCCTCCAGCATCATCTCCAACCGGATCGCCTCGCGGGTCCGGTCGCCCATCAGCTGCACCCGATAGCGAGTCAGCATCCTCAGCTGCCGGATCGCCGGCGGCGGCACCATCGACGGCCGCAGCAGCCCGTGCTCGAGCAGCTGCGCGATCCACTCCGCATCGCGCACGTCGGTCTTGCGACCCGGCACCGCCTTCATGTGCGCGGCGTTGAGCAGCCAGACCTCCATCACGTCCTCGAGGCAGTAGAACGGCGCCTTCCAGTACGTCGAGGTCGACTCAATCGCCGCGATCGTCACCCCTTCGTTCAGGAGCCAGTCGCGCATCACTTTCAGCGACCCGGTCGTGGTCTTGAACGTGCGCGTCTCGCTGCGCCGGCCACGACGCGCACCCGGTGTCCGCACGCACACCGACACCGACGCCTTCCCGACATCCAGCCCGGCGACCCGGTCGAACAACACTTCCATCCTCGGCCTCCTCGCTCGGTGACCGCGGCCGTCGCGGCCACGCGTCGCCCGGAGGGCTCTCTGCCAGGACACAGACCCACGTGCTCGCAGCAACAATCCACCGACTCCCGAGAACCCCGCGCCATACACCTCTACGGGCTCACCCGCACCAGTGTGTGCCGACGTCGCCGAGCGACACCCACGATTCTCATCCCCCGCCACGTTCAGCCGAAGGCTGAAGTCAAATACAGACCCGTGAATCACCTGTACCGGCGCAGGCGCGTGAGCGCGTCGGGCGAAGCCCGACACGTCGTAACGGCCGCCGCGACTCAGGCGACGGTGTCGAGTTGGACGGTGTGGCCGAGCTTCTCCAGCTGGGCGACGAGCCGCCGGGTGTGGGCCTCGTCGTTGCGCTGCGCGAGCCACTCGGGACCGAGGTCGCGGTAGGGCTCGTCGCGCTTGAGCATGAAGTACGCCGCAACCAGGATCGAGTGCGCCACCGCGATCTGCGCGCGGCTCATCCCCCGGCGCCGCGTCAGCCGCGCGTGTTGGGTGGCGAGGTAGTTCTTGCCGTGCATCCGACCGACCGACCCAGCGGCCTCGACCAGCATCGCGGTCAGCCACTTGTTGCCGCGCCGACGCCCGGCCGGTGAGCGTTTGCCCGCGGACTCATACATCGACGGCGACAGGCCTGCCCAGGACGCCAGGTGCGCCGCGGTCGGGAACTGCGACATGTCGGCGCCGGTCTCGGCCACGATCGTCTGCGCGACCCGCGGCCCGACGCCGGGGATCGTTTGCAGCAGGTCGATCTGGTGGGCCCACGGCTCACACGCCGCCTCGATGGCCTGGTCGAGCTCCGCAAGCGACTCATCGACCCGGTCGAGCCGGTCCAGGATCGACCTGGCCAACTGGGCGTGGTCGGGCGTGAAGTGACCCTCGAGCGCCTGCGCCAGGTCCGGGATCTTGCTCCGCATCCGACCCTTGGCCATCTCCGC
This sequence comes from Nocardioides eburneiflavus, assembly GCF_004785795.1. Lineage (NCBI taxonomy): Bacteria > Bacillati > Actinomycetota > Actinomycetes > Propionibacteriales > Nocardioidaceae > Nocardioides > Nocardioides eburneiflavus. The sequence goes on along the minus strand of NZ_SRRO01000001.1, from coordinate 3,081,172 downwards.
CAGCACCCGCGCATCGGTCTCGCCGTCGATCATCGCCGCCAGGATCGCCCGCGCCGAGACCGTCTTCAGTGACGAGGCCACCGTGGACAGCTTGATCGAGGCGTCCTCCAACATCATCTCCAGGCGAACCATCTCCCGGGTCCGATCCCCCATCAGCTGCACTCGATACCGGGTCAGCATCCGCAGGTGCCTAATCGGCGGCGGCGGCACGAACGAGGGAGTCAACAATCCGTGCTCAAGCAGCTGAGCGATCCACTCCGCATCACGCACATCGGTCTTCCGGCCGGGCACCGCCTTCATGTGCGCGGCGTTGAGCAGCCACACCGTCATGGCCTCTTCGAGGCAGTAGAACGGCGGCTTCCAATACGTCGAGGTCGACTCCATCGCCGCGATCGTCACACCCGCCTCGAGCAGCCAGTCCCGCATCACCGCCAGCGACCCCGTCGTGGTCTTGAACGTGCGCGTCACGCTGTGCCGGCTGCCACGCCGCGTACCCGGCGTGCGCACGCACACCGTCACCGACGCCTTCCCGACGTCCAGACCCGCGACCCGCTCGTAGAGCACTTCCATCTCGATCAATCCCTTCTTTGCGAACCCGGCCCGCCCGGTCGGCCGGGCCGACGCCGCTCGGAAGGCCTTCTGCCGGGACACAGACCCACGTGCTCGCAGCAACAATCCAGAGGCACCCGAAGACCCCGCGCCATACACCTCACCGGGCTCACCCGCACCAGTGTGTTCCGACGTCGCCGAGCGAACGCGACCACGATTCTCATCCCCCGGTGCAGCGACGAAGTCGCAGTGCGTTACACCTCTTGCATTCTCGGTTCGCCGAATAGAAAGAACAGAGCAGAAAGCCAGCCGAAAGTGATCGCCTGCCGCGCGCGTGCGCACGTAGGTGACCGTGACGATGAGCCTCCACAAGCTGACGGCGGGGTCGGGATATGACTACCTGACCCGCCAGGTCGCAGCGATGGACGCCACGGACAAGGGCCACACCGGGCTGGCGAGCTACTACACCGAGAAGGGCGAGACCCCCGGCGTGTGGATCGGGTCCGGCATGGTGGGCATCGACGGCCTGGACGCGGGAGACGTCGTCACGGCCGACCACATGCAGAGCCTGTTCGGCTCCGGGCATCACCCGCTGGCCACACAGCGGACCAAGCAACTGGACCTCCGCATCGGCCGCGACGGGGCCCAGCGGCCGACCGAGGCGGACTACAAGGCCGCCGTCCGGCTCGGCATTCCCTACAAGATCTACGACAACGACATCAGCCCCTTCCGGATCGCGGTCGCCAAGCGATTCAGTGAATGGAATGAGGCCGCCGGGCACCCCGGCGACTACCCCGTCCCCGCCGCAGAGCGCGCCAGAATCCGTACCGAGGTCGGCCGTGAGTTCTTCCGCGCCGAGCACGGCCGCGAGCCCGCGGATGCCCGTGAGTTGGCCGCCACGATCGCCAAGCACTCCCGCTCCAAGACCAACGCCGTCGCCGGCTACGACCTGACCCTCTCCCCGGTCAAGAGCGTCTCGACGCTGTGGGCGATCGCCGACCCGAAGACCGCCGCGGTGATCGAGCGGGCCCACCAGACGGCGATCAAGGACGCGCTGGACTTCATCGAGTCCAAGGCACTGTTCACCCGCCGGGGCACCAACGGCGTCCGCCAGGTCGAGGTCCGCGGCTTGGTCGCCACGGCTTTCACCCACCGCGACTCCCGCGCCGGCGACCCTGACTTGCATACGCACGTCGCGGTGGCCAACAAGGTCCAGACGCTTGACGGCACGTGGCTGGCCATCGACGGCCGGCCGCTGCACAAGGCGGTCGTCTCGGCCTCGGAGACCTACAACACCGCGCTCGAGCGGCACCTGATCGACGCCCTCGGCGTGCGGTTCGAGGAGCGCCCGAACGAGGACGCCCGCAAGCGGCCCGTGCGTGAGATCGTCGGCGTCGACCCCGATCTCAACCGCCGGTTCTCCAAGCGCCGGATCAACGTCGAGGACCGCCGCAAGGTCCTCGCCGCGGCGTTCCAGGCCACCCACGGCCGGCCCCCGACGCCCGTCGAGACCATCCAGCTGTCACAGCAGGCGACGCTAGAGACCCGCGAGGCCAAGCACGAGCCCCGCTCGCTGGCCGAGCAGCGCGAGGCCTGGAACCGCGAGGCCGTCGAGGTGCTCGGCACCCCGCAGCGGGTCAAGCAGATGGTGCACGGCGTCCTCAACCCGAAGGGCGCCGCCCGCTCCCTGGCCGACCTAGTCGTGAACGCAGCGTGGTTCACCCAGACGACTGACCGCATCGTGGCCACGATGGAAGGCAGCCGGAGCACGTGGCAGTACTGGCACGTCTACGCCGAAGCCCAGCGGCAGGTCCGGGCCGCCAACGTGCCCACCAACCAGGTCTCCCAGGTGGTCGACCTGCTGGTCAGCGAGGTTCTCGACGGCCGCTCGGTGAGCATGGCCCGCCCCTGGGACCCCATCAGCGAGCCGGTCGAGCTGCGTCGCGCGGACGGGTCCTCGGTCTACACCCAGGCACGGGCCGAGCTGTTCACCTCGAGCAAGGTGCTGGCCGCCGAGCAGCGCCTGGTCGACGCCGCCGGCCGTCATGACGGGTACGCCGTCGAGGCGTCCTCGGTCGACCTGGCGCTGCTTGAGTCGACCGCCAACGGCATCACCCTCAACGCCGGGCAGGCCACGCTGGTGCGGGAGATGGCCACTTCCGGCGCCCGGCTCCAGTTGGCGATCGCCCCCGCCGGATCGGGCAAGACCACCGCGATGCGAGTCCTGGCCAGCGCGTGGAGCGACGGCGGCGGCACCGTCATCGGCCTCGCTCCCTCGGCGGCGGCCGCGGACGCCCTCCGCACATCGATGGGCTCCCAGATCGACACCCAGACCGACACCCTGGCCAAGCTCACGCACTCCCTCGAGCAGGCCCGGCAGACCGGCGCCGCGATGCCGGACTGGGTGGCCGGCATCGACTCCTCGACGCTCGTCGTGATCGACGAGGCGGGCATGGCCGACACCCTTTCCCTGGACGCCGCGGTCTCCTACATCCTCGAACGCGGCGGCAGTGTCCGCCTGATCGGTGACGACCAGCAGCTCTCCGCGATAGGAGCCGGCGGCGTGCTGCGCGACATCCGCGCCACCCACGGCGCGCTCCAGCTGACCGAGCTCGTGCGGTTCAAGGACCCCGCCGAGGGCGCAGCGTCGCTGGCCCTGCGCGAGGGCAAGAGCGAGGCGCTCGGGTTCTACCTCGACCGCGACCGGGTCCACGTCGGCGACCTGGCGACCATGACCGAGGAGGTCTTCGCCGCCTGGCAGGCCGACCGGGCCGCTGGGCTGGACTCGATCATGCTCGCCCCGACCCGCGACCTGGTCAGCGAGCTGAACCAGCAGGCCCGCGCCCACCGCTTGGAAGGGATCGACCCGAACGGCCCCAACAATCGGGCCAGCGGTGGCCCGGTGCGGCGGCTCGCCGACGGCAACGAGGCGTCGATCGGCGAGCTGATCATCACCCGCGAGAACGACCGCCGGCTGCGTACCTCGGCCACCGACTGGGTGAAGAACGGCGACCGCTGGACCGTCCTGGAGATCCACGACGTTGGCGACCTGACCGTCCAGCACACCCAGCACGGCCGCACCGTGCGGCTGCCGAGTAACTATGTCGCCAAGGCCACCGAACTCGGCTACGCGTGCACCGTGCACACCGCCCAGGGCGTCACCGCCGACACGATGCACGGCCTGGCCACCGGCACCGAGTCTCGCCAGCAGCTCTACACGATGATGACCCGCGGCGCGCACGCCAACCACGTCTACCTCGAGGTCGTCGGCGACGGCGACCCGCACTCGGTGATCCACCCGACCCTGGTCCGGCCGCTCACCCCCACCGACATCCTCGAGTCGATGCTGGCCCGCGACGACGCCCAGCGGTCCGCGACCAGCCTGGTCCGCGAGCAGGCCGACCCGGCCACCCGGCTCGGCGAGGCCTCCCAGCGCTACCTCGACAGCCTCTACGTCGCAGCCGAGGACCTGCTGCGCCACGAGACCACGACCGGCGTCGACGGCACCACTGTCAACGTGGTCGACGCGCTGGACACCGCCGTCGAGTCACTGGCTCCCGGGTTGTCGGACGAGGCCGCCTGGCCCAGCCTGCGCGCCCACCTGCTGCTGCTCGGTGCGGCGGGCGAGAACCCCGTCGAAGCGCTCCGGGCCGCCGCCGGTGACCGGGAGCTGGAGAGCGCACGCGACCGGGCCGCGGTCCTGGACTGGCGCCTCGACGCCTCCGGGCTGCGCAACGCGGGCGCCGGCCCGCTGCCGTGGATGCCCGGGATCCCGAACCGTCTGGCCGAGGACCCGCACTGGGGTGCCTACCTCTCCCAGCGGGCGCACCTGGTCGAGCAGCTCGCCGGGCAGGTCCACACCCGCGCCGCCGAGCAGTCCTCGCTGCCGGTGTGGGCGCAGAACGGCATCCGCCCCGAGGCCGCCACGGTGGCCGACGTCGAGGTCTGGCGCGCAGCCATGCAGGTCCCCGTCGACGACCGGCGACCGACCGGTGCACCGCAGCTTCAGAAGGCGTCGGCGACGTGGCAGCGGCGCCTCAACCGGGCCGTCACCGGTGACCACACGCCGGCGCTCAAGGAATGGCGTCAGCTGCTCTCCTCCCTCGCCCCGCAGGTCAGCGCCGACGAGTTCACCCCTCTCCTGGCCGAGCGGCTGGCCGCGATGTCGCGTGCCGGCGTCACGGCCCACGAGCTGCTGCGCACCGCCGCCGCGCCCGATCACCCGGCGGGCCCGCTGCCCGACGAGCACGCCCCGGCCGCGCTGTGGTGGCGCCTGGCCCGGCACCTCACACCCGCGGTCGCCGCCCAGATCGGCGACGGCTCCCACGGCGAGAGCGTCACCACCGACTGGGCGCCGCGGCTCGCGGACCTGTTCGGCCCCGAGCGTGCCGCGAGCATTCAGGCCAGCACCTGGTGGCCGGCGCTGGTCTCCAACGTCGACCACGGCCTGCAGCGTGGCTGGCAGGTCGAGGCCCTGCTGGGCGCCGGCCGGGCGCTGCCGAGCGACGGCTGGGAGGGCGTCGACGAGTGCCAGGCACTGGTCTGGCGGACCTCGATCGCGCTGGAGACCGCTCCCGACGAGCACGCGCACGAGTACCACTTCGAGGAGCCGCCGGCGGACCTGTGGGAGGGCATCGAGCCCGACCAGGGGATGTTCGTCGACCAGCCCGACGACATCCCGTGGCCGCTTGCTGAGGACCCCGGCACGGACCTCGAGCCTCCCGTCGACCTGGTCGACGAGCACCAGGTCGACGCGCTCGAGGAGGACCTGGTCGACGCGCTCGAGGAGGACCTGGTCGACGTCGACGAGGACCAGTACATCGAGAGCGACCTCACGCTGGCCGCCTACATCCGCGACCTCGGCGGCACCCGGTTGGAGCCCACCGACGCCGATATCCGGCTTATGTACCAGCGCGCCGACGAGTGGCACTCCTCCCCCGTCACGCGCGAGCGCATGGTCGAGGTCAACGAGCTCACGCAGACCTTCTTCGAGTCCCGGTTCACCGACTCGTGGGGCCGCGACTACCTCACCGGCCGGTTCGGCGTCGACCTCGCCGGCGACGAGCGGTTCCGCCCCGGTCAGGCTCCGGCCGGCTGGACCAACCTGGTCGACCACCTCCGCGGCCGCGGCATCAGCGACGCCGAGATGCTCGCCACCGGCGTCGCCACCGAGGCCAGCACCGGCCGCCTCATCGACCGGTTCCGCGACCGCGTGATGTTCCCGGTGATCCACCAGGGCGAGGTGCTCGGCTTCGTCGGCCGCCGACGCCCCGACCTCACCGACGACGACAAGGCCGGACCCAAGTACCTCAACACCGCCAACACCCCGCTGTTCCACAAGGGCGCGCAGCTGTTCGGCGTCGCCGACGAGCTGCTCGCCGAGGGCGCCGTCCCGGTGATCGCCGAGGGCCCGATGGACGCGATCGCTGTCACGATCGCCAGTGCCGGCCTCTACCTCGGCGTGGCCACGCTCGGCACGTCCCTGACCGATGAGCAGGCCGCGCAGCTGGCCGCCGTCGGCCGCGACCCGATCGTGGCCACCGACGCCGACCTGGCGGGCCAGGTCGCGGCCGAGCGCGACTTCTGGATGCTGACCTCGCACGGCCTGGACCCCGGCTACACACGGTTCCCCGACGGACTCGACCCCGCCGACCTGCTCGCTCAGCGCGGCCCGGCCGCGCTCACCGCTGCGGTGGCCAGCGGCCAACCCGCCTTCCGGTCCCTGGGCGACCAGCTCCTCACCGAACGCCTCGACAACCTCCCCGCCGAGCAGGCACGGTTGGCCGCCATGCGGGTCATCTCGGCCCGTCCCAGCCGGGCCTGGGAGCCGGGCGTCAACCAAGTGCGGGCACGGCTGCAGCTCTCCCACCTGCAAGCCCGCCGGGACCTGCGGGACGCGGTCAAGACGTGGGACGCCGACCCGCGGAAGGCCGCCGTGGCCGAGCTGCACAAAAGCAGCGAGGTCCGCGCCCGACTCGCGGCCGCGGCCGACAAGACGCCGGCCGAGCGGTGGGCACCGCTGGCGCGCGAGCTCGACCCGCGCCTGCTCGACCAAGGCGACTGGCCGGCCACCGCAGCGATGCTGCAGCGGGCCCACGAGCACGGTCACGACGTCGGCGCCTCCACCCGCGCGATCGTTTCCGAGACACCCTTGGGCGACAGCCCCGCACGCGACTTGCGCTACCGGATCGTCTCCCGTCTGGGGATGCCAATCGACGCGACCTCGCCTCTCGACATTCCCGCAATCCGCCAATCCCAGGGAGCGCACCATCCCTGGTCAAGTCCGACCATGGATCGTCGCATGCCACCGCCCGGTCGGCGATGAGGGCTCCGAAGCCACGGCAAACCGCCCAGAATGACGTCGGTCACTCAAGCGCTTGGTACTTGAGCCGCCGCTGCATCGGAAGGTCTAAGAACGGACGGCATCTTCTGGTCGCAGCGACTTCCTCATGCGACCCTCCTTAAGGAGCTCTACCAGGCGGCGTTGGTGATCAGCGCGAACTGGACCAAGCCAGTTCTCTGGACTCGAAGACCGGCGCACATCTTCCACCCTCGATGCGGCATGCTCGTGAATGACCGGCGTGAGCATCTGGAGAGGCACCGACGACGTGAGCACATCCATAGACGGAGACCTAGCGGATTGGTCCACGCTGGCAGACAAGGATTGGTCGACTCTGCTACTTGGCAACGGGTTGAGCATGAACCTGTGGGCCGGGTTCGGGTACAAGAGTCTGTACACAGCGGCAAGCCTGAGCTCGGAAGCGAAAGCCATCTTCGCCGAGCTGGGCACGACGAACTTCGAGCAGGGGCTCCAATGCCTGCACCACGCAAACATTGCGCTTCGGGCGTTGGAGCAACCCACAACCCTCGTCGATGCGACCTACGAACAGATCCGGGACGCGCTATTCAACACCGTCGGCGATGTTCATGTTGCGTGGGATGACTTTCCTCCGGACACGCATGACCACATCGCGACCCAGATCGACCGGTTCGAATCCGTGTTCACGACCAGCTATGACTTGAACCTGTACTGGAGTCACATGTGGGCGCAGTACAAGTCGACGAACGTGACCACGAACATCGTGGACTTGTTCTGGGCAGGAGACCGATTCGATCCGGCCAACTGTGACGTCTGGAGCAACAAGGCGACTCGGGTGCTGTATCTGCACGGCGGACTGCACCTGTGGCAGGACGACCAGACCGGCGAGAACGGGAAGTGGACGCACGCGTCTGGCGGTCGGCTGCTCGACCTCAAGTCGAAGTACGGCCCCGGGAGCGACCGACGCCCGCTGTTCGTGAGCGAAGGCACCTGGGCGGCGAAGAGCCGAACCATCCGCCAGTCCAGCTACCTGTCCTTCTGTCTCGATGAACTCCGTACCGATGAATCGCCGGCAGTGGTATTCGGTCAGGCGCTAGCAGATCAAGACCGACACATCTTGACCGCGCTGAACGAAGGTTCCCAGCGTCGCATCGCCATCTCGATGTACCCGATGGGTGACGACGAGGCGGTCGTCGAGGAGAAGGCCCGACTACTCCAAGCGCTTCGCGGGCACCGGGTCGAGTTCTTCGACTCGACAACGCATCCCCTCGGCGACCCGGCCTTGCTGATCACGCCGTAGCAATGTCCGTGCCGCGCCCATGGCCCGGCATCTGAGCAGATGGCGGTTCCGCCGTCCAATAGTTCGGCTAGCCCGACCGCGCGCGACGTCAATATATTCAATCACCGGCCGGCGTCGAGCGGCGCGACCCCGGAGAGGTCTGTTGCGTCTTCGTAGCGGTGCGGATCTCGCTGTAGACGGAGACCCACGACTTGTTGCGTCGCGCCCTGATTGTCGAGATCGCGGTTTGGGCCGTTGCGATACTGGCGCCTACGCCCGCTCCGACCGCTACGCCGACAGGTCCCGCGAATCCAGACGTGAGGACTCCCGTCATCGTCCCGATGCCGAGTTCCACGACGGCGACCTTTGGGATCGCCGCGAGGCCAGTGACCTTGCCGACAGCCTCGACCCAGTAGCGCTCGAAAGCGTGTCGAACGGCAGCCTCGATGTCACCACGGCGAGCCTCGTCGAGTGCCGTTGCTTCGATCTCGAACAGGATGCGGCGAAAGCTCTTCATCGCCTCGTGCTTACGAATTGCAGCGATTGTCGCCCAGTCGAGTTCTCCGACATCTGGAACGAGCAGCGGAAGAGCGAAACCGCTGGCCTTCCAGCCAACGCGGTCATCGAACCTGTTTCCTAGAACCTGCTGGTGCATCTCGTCCTGCATCACGGACACTCCTGCATGTGCAGCTAGGGCCAGGTCCTGGTTTGCGTGGCTAACGACGGTGCTTCGCACGAACTGCACGGGTAGCGAGGTCCGGAGTGATTCATTTCTGAGGTCTCGACGCTTCCATTCCTCTGCGGTCCGCTTGACCTCTGGAGCCGACTGCGGCCGCACAAATTGCACCCAGCTACAACCGCTCGGCAGTTCTCGGGCGAAAGGTGTGAGCGTGGGGACCCAGAGAATGCTGGTCTCCGAATTGATGAAGTTGCGCAACTGGTCAGAAGGCACCCCTGGCGCCGACTCTTCGCCTAGCGACATGACGAAACGTTGGCCGGGTGCCGTGTGCCGCTGCTGCGCCGTCTGGAATGTGGTCGACTCGCTGGTTGGTACTGGCATCACAATCGCGCCGTTGGGACCGGCCGTGATCGTCAGCGCTCCATCCTCCAGATAGATGCTGTCGTAGATGAGCGAGGCTTGTTTCAGACGGCGTCGCACGATGCCCACGGGACGGCCGGCGAGCAGTGTGCGTGCGTTGGAACGGAGAGGGACAAACATCGCGCGCTCGTCCGTGTCCATGATTGAAGAGTAGGCCCGGAGCCCCACCGGCACGCCCAAGCCTGGTCGAAGACGCTCGACGCAGGTCGAAGATGGGGCGACGAGTCTTCTTCACGCAGGGCAGGCCCCGTCCACTACAGACCGCGCCGCCCATTGGTGCGGAGGCGCCTCGTCTGGCGCAGTCAGGTGTCTGCTCGCTCGACGCGTTCCAGGAACTCGGGCGCGACTGATCCTCACAGTCAGTCCTCCGTCAGCCAGCGCCGGTCTGGCATCGGGCACTAGCCGAGATGGGGACCCTTGATGGGCGCTCGTCCCAAACCGCCCAGAGGCTGAGAGGGCGACGACTCGCCTGTCTCGCCCAAGTGCGGCTGAGCCTCGTGTGAGCGGGAAGACTCTGCCTGGTGACGAGTGACTCCGAAGGACCTGACTCAGCGGATACGGCACGGGCCCAAGACTTTCTCGACCGACTCGAACTGAACGGCCGCATTGCTGACCAAGTACGAGAACTCCTTGTTCAGTCGGCCCGGCTCGTAGCCGAAGAATTCACCAATCTCGCTACGACTGATTGGCCCGAGCACGCCCAGGCGGCGCATGCGGCGGATCGGTCGTCAACGCTCGACGAGCGCTACGGAACCGTTAGCGACTTGATTCGCGACGAAGCCAGGCTAGACCTTCATACCGTTTCGGACACGCTTCGCGGCTATGCGGCACTCATCGAGACGCAGTCATCCTTCGTCGGAGCCGTTGCCTGCGGCAGAGCCGTGTACGAGTCGTCGGTCTGGGCAGCGTCGGTCCTTGATGGAAGCATCGGCCCGGAGGTGCGGTCTCAGCGCGCTCTGACCCGTCGACTCGCTCGTCTCCACGCCACTCAACGTCACGTAACCCTCTTGGACCCCACATCAGAGCCGGACGCCGCGGCGTGTGAAGAGAGCGACTACATCCTAGCTCTGGCCAGATCGAGGGGCTGGAAAGTGATCGACGGAAGGTTCGCCCCGAGTATCGGCACGAGACTCAGTGTGGAGAAGTTGGCGCCAACTCTGCCCGGCGCCGTCGGCGTCGAGGGTTACGCATGGGGCGCCGCTTCGTCGCTGATTCACGGCGAGCAGCCGACCCTCGCGCAATCGTGGATCTCGTTTTCGTTCGACAGGATCCCCGCTTGGTTGACGGGTGCGTGGACCCCAAGCGTTCCGTTCGGGACTCGCATTGCCTTCGCGACGGTCAGTGACTACATCGGCGAAGAGGTTGGCCACGAGGCATGGGAACTTTTGCATCGCACGTGGGATACGGCGCGTTCACAACCTGCTGGCTGGCGCTTCTAGCTCACCTGACCCAACCGTCGGGGACGCCGGTCTGTATGCGTCTTGGGCGACGCTTGCGAGTGAAACTCGACCGGCCTTCAGCGAGGTCGAGGTGGCTCCAGCATGTCGGCGAGCCGGCGGAACGGGTCCAAGAGTCCTGTCAATGTGATGCGGGCGGGAACAGCGGCCAGGGCCCGCTCGTAGTCTGACTCCGCCTCGATGATCACCTGCGTCCTGCGACCGCCGGCCTTCGGGAGATCATTCAGGGGTCGCCAAGTCCACTCATGCAGAACAAGGGGAGGTGTCAGTGGAGCACTCATGCCGTCGCGCCGGATCAGCGCGTCCGCCCATTGGTGATGAACCCGGTTCCTAGCGCAGCGCACGGCGTTCACAAGGTCACCTCCTGCAACCCGACTTCTCCAGGACCAGTCCAATGGAACGCCCTCGGGGGCCCAATGCGCGCGCGCTTGATCATCGAGGGCGACCGCCCAATTCAGCGCCTCAAACAGCGGCAGAAAAACTTGGCTGGCGTTGCGGCTCTTCGACGCGTCGGTAAAACGCCGAAGCGCTTGTTCGTAGCCATCAAGCAGCGTCCGGTAGGTCACGATGTTTTCGTCGTACGGATTCATCGTGGCTACGGTCGCACAGCACCCGCCTCGCGCGCCGCCTTGAACGGTCCGACTTCGACTCCAGTCACGTGGTCCACGCGGGAGTCACCCGATTGCATCCCCGCGTCTCCAGAGCTCTGTGCGTCATAGCCGCTACTAGGTATGCATGGCCGGCCAGTCCGCTGACTCTGTGGTAGGACCAGTGTGCGATCCACAGGCCCCAGAGGAGCGACCATGCCAGGTGTCTTCATCACGAGCGGGATGGACATCCGCATCTCCAACCTCCAGATCCCGTTGGATGGTTCGGATCCGCCGTCGATGACGCTGATGGTTCGGTCGGACACGTGGCATCACTGGCTACTCACGGCCTGTGACAATACGACGCTCGCCGCCACCGAGGAGTCGGTTCTGCACAGCACCATCTTGCGGGAGAAGGATGCCGAACATGAGTTGGCTGAACTCAAGCGGTTGGCGCTGGAGGCAGAGTTCCGCGCCGCGATGACGGTGTTGACCGCCTGTGCATTCGCGATCGACGCCTTCTACAGCACAGTCGTGGCTCGCTTCGGCAAACATCCTGACGCCGAGCTCTGGAACAAGAACCGAACCGCCCGACACTCCCAGATTGCAGCGACGTTTCACTTCCACCTGAAGATCAAGAACGCGGGAATGCCGAACATCCGGCAGTTTCTGAAGGAGCTGTTCAAGTTCCGGGACCTGGCTGTCCACCCGCCGACCGAGTTCGCCGATCCCGCCTACCGAGCCGACATGGACGCCGGTGTGGAGCCGCGGTTCGTTACGTTCTCAGCCAAGCATGCGCGGACGGTACTGGCTCTCACGGTCGAATTGCTGACCGTCCTGATCGAGAAGGCAGACCGTGTGGCGACGGGTGATACCGAGAAGTGGGTCGAGTTCGCCAAGGAGCGTCTTGACGTGGTCCGTGCCACCGCGATGAGCATCCCGCACGTGTTCCCTGAGAATGACGAACCAGACGAATCAGCGATGCCCTAGCGGGCTCGCGCTCGCAAGCGGGATTCGGAGGCCTGTTCTCCGGAGATGGGTCCGAGAAAGCGAATGCAGGACGACTCTGTTCCACCCGACCCGTAGCACGTTGAAGAACCGTGATGGTTGGGATGACAACTGCGTCTTAACGCCGCTTGCCGGACGCACGGGTCTGCCGAAGATCGTGTCACCCACGGTTCGGCGGATGACCGCGGATATGTTGGCCTAATGAGCACCGCCGCGAAGTTGTTCGTCCCGGACGAGGGACCGTTCGAGCCGTCGCTCGACGATGAGCTCTTGCGGTCGATCGAGGCAGAGTTGGGCGTGAAACTGCCCGACTCCTACGTGGCGCTAGGCCGCACCCACAACGGCGGGACCTTGGCCAAGACCGCGCATCCGATGAACGTAAGAACCTCGTGGGCAGAGGACCACATCGGCGTCCACTCGTTGGCGGCCATCGGCCGCAGCGCAAAGCTTTAGCCTCTGCGGAACGATAGGCAGTCGCTTCTGGCTAGAAGAGTGGGGTTACCCCGACATCGGCGTCTACTTCGCCGACTGCCCATCGGCCGGCCACGACATGCTGGCCTTGGACTACAGCGGCTCTGGCGAGCCGCGGGTCGTCCATGTCGACCAGGAGTTGGACTATGCAATCACCGTGGTGGCGCCTGACTTTGCGGCTTTTGTCAGCGGCCTGACGGACGAGGGCGAGTTCGACGTCGGCTGGTAGGGGACCAGCAGAAATTCTGCATTACTCGGATCGAGGTCGCGTCACTCCGCCGCCTGTCGGACATCCCGCTTGTCGACGAGCCGTCCAGCGGGTCATTTCTCGGGACACGACTGAAGGGCCCTTGGAACACGCTCGCCCATCTGCATCCGTTCGACGAGGCCGAGCATGTGGGCCCGCTCATCGGGGGCCAACGGCTGCTCGCCATCGCTCAGCACGTCGGCCATCTGTTCGAGGGCAAGACCGAGTTCGTTCGCGTCGATGAACTCGGCGATCAACGTGGCGTCCTTGCCCGGAAGCCGATCGTCCAAGCGGACGAGGAGGACGTGCAGTTCCCCGGCGATCTCGTCGTAGTAGGCACGATCCACCCGAGCATCGTGCCAGAAGAAGCGCGCTCAGATGCCGCGTGCGCGCGCCGTCGGACGCGCGTCATTCCGCCGCCTTTCGGCGCCCACAATCGACGCTCTTCGGAGTCGAGATGGGGCTGACGTTCCCGGAGACCGCAGAGACGAGCGACGATCCTAAGCCCCGATCTGGTCCTCACCAGCGGCGGGGATGCCGAGCCGCACGCCGAGTCGGCATCCGGATGCCGATGATCGGTGTCCACGGAGCGCGCCGCACGGGTTTGCAAAGACGCGTGGGAAGTTCCTCCACAAGCGCCACGCGCTGTACAACTTGGGTGCGATCGCCTCGCTCGGATCAGCAGGCGGCGCTGCCGCTGCCGCTCCCCCACTTGCACACATGGACCAGCTTCTTGTTCGCGTTCTTCAGGATCGCCTTGTCGCCTTCGTTGTTCCAGACATATCGGTCCTGACGCCAGTACAAGTCAGTCCTCGAGTCAGTGCCCTTCCCGGTGTGAATGGTGACGGTCCTTCCAGCGCCAAGTTTGAACTCAGGGAACTTGAACACGTGGCCCTGCGGGTCGCGCACGGTCCAGCCGGTGAGGGTCTTCTTCTGGTTGCTGCGGTTGGTGATCTTGATCCATTCCTTGTTGAGGCTGTTGTTGCTGCCGGTGTCGTCGCCCGGTGAGTCGTACTGGACCTTCGTGAACTCGACGGCGGCGGCACTGGCCTGCACCGCGGTCAAGGGGATGACGAGCGTGGCAACCACTGCGGCTCCCGCGATGAAGAACAGGCGCATGGCGATACCTCCGGAGGATGTTGTGTCCTGATCGGATGCTACGACTGGTCGTGGACGCGGTGAAGCCTCCGTTGCCTACTGAGCACGCCGGCCTTCCGGATCTGCCGCATTCCGCGCGACCGAGGGCGCGGGTGGTACCGACAATAGGGACACACCCAGTCAAAGGCCTTGCCCCCTTGTCCACAGATCCCATCACCGGGTTTCGCTCGTCTGACCCACCACGCACACTGGCCCGATGGCGCGCCGTATGACCCAGACCTTCCACGGATGGGAACAACGCGAAGTCACCATCAGCCTCCCCGATGATCACGAACACGCAGGGGAGCACTTCGGCCTGTTACGCGCTTGGGCCGTTGACGACGAGACCGGCGACTGGTGGGGCATGTGCAACTACTACGCCGCTCCAGGCAGGCAGATGCTCGGCTGGATCCACGAGGACCACCTACGCCCCTGCGGCGACCTCACCGACGACGACGGCCTCGTTGACCGGGGCAAGGTGGTCGCGCTGCCCCAGCGCGACACCTGACGGCGCGCTAGCTCACATCTCGTCGGTTGACTCGGCGTCGGCCCACCACTCGCGGTCGCGCTCCTCGAGCACGGCCTGCAAGTCACGCCACGCCTCCACGTCGTCCTGTTCAGGTTGCGGCTGCGTCATCTGCCCATGTTGCGCCGAAGCTCATCGGTGCACCACGCCTCTCCGAACGGGATGTAGGCCCTCAGGCGTCCGCTTGCTGTCGTTCGCTCTCGACGTGAGCCAGAAGCCATGAGGCGAGCGAAGCCGTGACGGTGGCCACCAGCCCGATACCCACGATCATGAGGACGACGGCAACGGCACGGCCCTGGAAGGTGACGGGGAAATGGTCGCCGTACCCGACAGTCGTCACAGTGGTGCACGCCCACCAGACCGCGTCTCCAATGGTCGCAATGTTCGCGCCTGCCGCATCCTGCTCTGCGTCGAGGACGGCGAGTGCACCGAGGCCGACCGACATCAGGGCGATGGCGGCGGCGTATGTGAGGACGCGGCCGGCGAGGTTGCTGGCCGCCGAACGGTCGAACATCCGCAAGAGCACGAGCAGGCGGAGCAGCCGTAGCGCCCGCAGCACCGGGAGGACCACCAGAGCTACGTCGTACCAGTGACGCAGGGCGTAGCGGCGTCTGTCATCAGCGAGGACGAGTCTCACCCCAAGGTCGACCGCGAACGCGGCCCATACCGCCCAGGACAGGACGGTAAGGGTGTCCCGGAGGTCTGACTGGAGGTTGGGGTCGACGACCGGCCAGGCGTAGGCCACAACGAACGCGACGGCGAGCAGGAGGAGCGGGATCTCGGCGCGCTTCTCCCAACGTTCAACACGAGTCACGTCGGCGAGTCTTGCATCGCCTGCCGGGCACGGTGCCGCATTGACGCAGCAGGCCCCGACTCGGTCATGCCGAGTCGGGGCCTGCATTGTGAAAACGTTGAGAACTACCAGCAGCTCGCCCACAGGCCGCGGGCGTTGCTGCGCGCGTTGTCGATCGCGCGGACATAGTCGCGGTCCCGGTTGACCGGCTTGCCGCCGAAGACGTAACGCTTCGTGTAGCCGTTCCACGCTTGGCGGTAAGACAGATCGTTGTAGCCACCCTCGCGCTTCACGTAGCGCAGGAGTCGGCCGTACCGGTCCTTGGCGGCTTGGCTGGGGTCGGACACGAGCTGCACGGTCGACCGGACAGGGGCGAGCTTGCTGAGATTGTCAGTGGCCTCGTCCGAGCCACAACGGCCGCGCTCAGGAGTGTTGATGCCGAGCATGCGTACGGACACGACGCCGCCGGTGCGGAGGCGGACCTTCAGGGTGTCGCCGTCGACAATCTGCGTCACGTTGCCGGTCTCGCGGTAGACCTTCGGCGGAGGCGGGGTGGTCACCGGGTTCTGGGTGTTGGTGCCGCGACCGATGCACGGGCACGGGTTGGACTCGCAGGCGATTCCGTCACCTTCACTATCGAGCCCGTGCGGGTCACTCTGGGGGCCGCCGTTGGCGAGGAAGAAGTTCTGGGCGGCCGCCTGGCTCGGGAAGTCTCCGCAGTCGCGGTCAACGACGGCCGTGGCCGGTGACTGCGCGAAGCTGGTCAAGCCGAGAGCGATAATGATGAGCGCGAGTGCTCGGATGAGTCTGTTGTGCACGTTTCCCCCACTGCTGGTCGTCCTGCAAACTGTTGTCAACAGCACCCTGACACCCGCGGACGGTGGTTGTACGTGGTTCGGCGGACTTCACCTGATCCCGGGGTCAATGGAACAAGCCGCAATGAGTGCGTCAAACCGCCGCGATTGCCGCATCAGATACGGGGACCCTTCTCGGTTCGGGTGCGCGGCTGCGAGCCGAGCGGTTCGTCCTTGATCTCGCCGGTGTCCAGGTCGACCTCGACGAGGCGCGGTCGACCGACCGGCTCGGGCTGCTCGTGGGCCCGTCGGTTGTCGAGCAGCGCGTCGACGTCGTGGGCGAAGGCGTTCTCACGCCGCTGGGTGCTGGCCTCGCCCAGGTGCTCGTTGTGTCGCGGCTTGGCGGGCCAGCTCTTGTGCTCGTCGTCGCAGTGGGCCCGCAGCCGGTTGCGCATGCGGTCGGTGAAGGCCGGCAGGCAGTAGCGGTGCCACTCCTCGAGCGCGTCGCTGGTCATGGCGAGCCGGGCGCGGCGGCGCTGGTCGGCCAGCACCGCGATCTCGTGGACCAGGTGCGGGTGGAGGGGCCAACAGCTGGGGATGAGCCCCGCGACGTCCCAGGTGTACTCGCGGTTGAGCCAGGCGACGACGTCCTCGAACCACTCCCACAGCTGACGTCGGAGCTCGGGGTCGGGGCACGTCCCCGGCTCCCAGGGCCGCGGCAGCAGGGCGTGGTTGCCCAGAGCCTTCTTCTGCTCCTCGGTGCCGTTGATGGCGATGTGGAGCTCGCGGTAGGCCAGCCGGACCTGCTCCCCGGGGACGGGGAACGGGAACACCATCGGGCTGGGTGCGGCCCGTCGGGCCTGTTCGGTCGTCACAGCTCACTCCTGGTCGGTTCGGTTTCGGCATCGACGAAGCCGAGGCGGCGCGCCTCGACGAGGGCGGCGGTCGCCCGGGCCTCGGGGGTGATGACCATGCGGCGATCGTTGGTGAGCCGGGCGCGCAGCGCCCGCTGGTCGGCCAGGAGCCGCTCGCCGGCCTTGCCCTCCACGCAGCGATGCAGCTTGGCGATGATCGGCTTGCCGTTCTCGGCGATCACCAGGGCCCGCCGCTCGGGCAACTGGCGGACCTCCTCGGGCCGCATGATGGGGATGTCGTCGCCGGAGAAGTTGCGGCTGCCGCCGTTGAACCCGCCGGTGGAGTGAGTGACGCGGCCGATGCGGACTGTTCCGAGCAGGTCGGAGATCTCCTGGTTGAAGGCGACGTCCTTGGACCCGCCGAACATCACCAGGGTGTTGGTGAGGCCGAGCAGTGCCCGGGCCTCGTGCTCGCCTAAGATGCTGGTCAGCTGGGGACGGGTCTGGGCGGCCCAAATGAACGACAGGCCCAGGGCGCGCTCGTTGGCCATCCGGGTGCGCAGGGTCGGCAGCGGTGCGGTCGAGGGCAGCTCGTCGAGAACCGAGACCAGCGGCGGGCACAGCCGGCCGCCCCACGGTGAGATGTTGGCCAGCAGCAGCCCGGTGTCCAAGACGTGCTCGGCCACCGCCGTCATCAGCGGGCTGGCCGAGGCGTAGGGGTCTTCGCGGCCCAGCAGGTAGATGGTGCCGCGGCGACGGATCACGTCCGCCAGGTCGGTGGCCGGGTGCCCGTGGCTGGGCACGCAGCGTCGGCGGATGTCGGCCTGGAAGAACAGGGACACCGCCTGCTGCACCGTGGTGATCGTGTTGCCGGCGGTGCGGTCGTCGCCGTTGAGCGCCCCGTGCAGCAGGCCGTGCCAGAACGGCTCGGCATGCGGGTGCCGGCGCAGGATCTCCATCGGCTGGCTGGCCGCGGTCGGGTTCGCGACCCACTGCAGGACGCCCTCGAGGGTCTTCCCGGTCAGGGCCGCGGCGTGGAAGTAGCCCTGCAGCACCTTCGCCGATTCCGCGGCGTAGAACCGGGCGGCATCGTCTCCGGTGCCGCCGGTGATCGCACCCTTGACGGTGCCGGCGGTGAAGGCCTTCGCTCGCCGCTCGGCGACCTTGGGGTCCACGCAGCCGGCGATCGGGTCCCAGATCAGCTCGCCGACGACGCCCTTGGCCAGCCCGAACGGGTCGAGGACCACGCACGGACGGTCGTCGCGGGAGCGTTCGGTGAGGCTGAGCAGCAGGTCCTCGACCTTCGTGAGGGTGACCATTGCAGCGCCCGGGGCACTCAGCAGCGCCGGGGTGAGCAGGTCGAGCGTCTTGCCGGAGCCCTGCGGGCCCACCACCCCGGCGGTGCGGTCCCACGGCACCCACAGCTCGCCGCCACGCGGCTCGTGCGCGTCCCCGATGCGCCAGCCCACGTCCCACGGGTTGAACCTCAGCTTCATCGCTCCTCCCCCGTTGATGGCTTCGTCCGGCGGCCGTTCAGGAGCCACGGGCTGAGCCCGTGGCCGAGCTGCGGCCCGGTCCGTTCGGTGAGGTCGCCGGCGGTGCGCTGAACGGGTGCCGCCGTGGCGGTGGCGTGCTTGCCGTAGAGGTCGGGGCGGACGATGTCGGCGACCTTGCGCAGCCGAGTGACGCCCAGGATCTTCTCGGCCTCTGCGGCGGTAGCCATGCCGCGCATGCGTCCCGGGTCCCAGCGCCGGTAGGCCCAGGCACCGACCCAGATGGTGGCGCTCAGCAGCGCGACCTCGGTCATCGCGAGGCTGACCCACACCAGGCCGCGGGCAGCCAGACCGTCCGGTGTCGGTGTGGGCAGGCCGACGTCGGCGTGCCCGCTGAGCACGCCGGGGAGGCTGGTCCAGAAGGCGGTGCCGATCGGTGAGGGGAACGCGCCGGCGTTGGCGTCGGGCCAGGTCCAGCCGGCGCCGGCGAGCAGGTTCGCGACGGAGCGGCCCAGCTGGATGCCGATGACGATAACGAACAGGATCGCCAGGGCCACTGCTACAGGGATCTCCCAGGTCCAGGGGTACGGGTCGCGTCGTCGCTCTCGCTGCATTGGATTCCGACTCCTGGAGTCGTGGGTGGTCGAGGTTCTGGCTGGTTTGGTCACCTATGTGTCGGGAGTGCCCGGCAGCGATCACACAGACCGATTCGGGTTCGAGGCGTTTTCAGCCAGCCAGGTCGAGGGGTCGACGTTGTCGGGTCCGTAGATGGAGCCGTTCTCGAGGTGGACCTCGAAGTGGAGGTGGCACCCGGAGCCGTTTCCCTCCTTGCCGACCTGGCCGATCGACTCGCCGGCAGCGACGGTCTGGCCGCGGCTGACTGTGACACTCTGCATGTGCGCGTACCAGGTGGTCAGAGAGCCGGCGCCGGTGGTGACCTTGACCAGCCGCGGGCCGGCCCAGCTCTGGCTGGTGTCGATCTCGATGGTGCCGGCATGGGCGGCGTAGACGGTCGTGCCGCACGGGGCGGAGAAGTCAGTTCCGGTGTGCCAGTTGGTCCAGTACGGGCCGGTGTCGTGCCAGTTGCGCTTGTCGGTGCCGATGTACTCCGCCGGCACCGGGTAGACCACCTCCTCGCAGGACGCGCCCTCGAGACCGACGGGGGAGACCTGGGCGTCGGGGAGCACGTTGATGTGCGGGTGGTCGAGGTGGTTCGCGGTGGCCGAGCCCCGGTCCTCCATCGGCCGCCAGCCCTCGCCGGCTCGCGCGACCGACCAGATGCGCTGGTACCAGATGATGTAGTCGATCCCGAGCTCGCTGGCGTGGGCCTGGGCGTACGCCACGAGCGCGTCCCCCTGGGCCTTGCCGGCGGAAGTCAGCGGGACCATGAAGTCGGCCGCCAGCCCGGCCGGGTGACCGTGCGGGTCGGTGGCGCTCTCGCGGTAGCCACCGACGGTCTTGATGTCGAACATCGGGCCGAGGATGTTGACCAGCAGCGTCAGCTGCGGCTTGACCGGGCCGAGGTTGTAGTTGGTCTCGGTCGCGACCGCGCAGCCCGCGCTGCTGCCGGCGGTGGTGGCGGTCACCAGCGGGTGGTCAGCGATCTTGTTGGCCTGGGTGCTGTTGTCGATCTCGGCGCTGGCCCAGGTGAGGTTGGCGCCGTAGATGTGGTCGATCGGCGCGTCCTTCTGGGGCTTCTTGCAGGGCTCAGCCGATCCGCCGAAGGCGTTGCTCAGTTCAGGGGTCAGCGCGCAGTGTGAGGAGTTGTTGCCGTCCTTGCCGTCGTTGAAGTCGCCCAGGATCACCGCCGGGGTGCCGGTGCCGGCGAGCTCGGTCGTGGTGGCCAGCTGGCGGCGCAGCGCCTCCTTGCGGTGCCCGGCGGCGTTCCCGTGCGTGTTGGCGGGGTTGTGGATGCTCCAGACCCAGATGATCTGCCCGGCGTTGACGCTGTCGGCCGCACCCGTCAGCTGGACGACCGGCATCCCGACGTCCTTGCCGTTGAAGTACGGGATCTGGACGAGGCGTGAGTCGGTCATCTCCCAGCTGCCGCGGTCCCAGATCACCTTGTTCTGGGTGTTGTCGGTGGCCGGGTACATGCCCCACTTGGCCGAGTAGCGGTCAGCCAGGGCCTTGGCTTGGGGGCCGTGGACCTCCTGGAGGCCGGCGATGGTGACGCCGGCGTTCTCGATCACGCTGAGTGCCCCGGGCAGCCGCTTGTCCCAGGTGGCGTACCCGGCCTTCTCGTTGCCACCGCCCGCCTGGTTGTCGGTGTGGCCGGCGCCCAGGATGTTCAAGGTCCCGACGGTGATCGGGTTGACGGTGTCCTCGCAATTGCTCGCGTTCGAGACCGCGCCGTCGACGTCTGTCAGGTCGGGTAGGTCGCCGCCGAGGAGGTCGGTGATGTCGCCGGCGACGTCCTCCCACTGGGCGTAGGCGTCGGGAAAGCCCGACCGCTGCACGGCCTGGGCCGCCTGCGTCAGCGGCATGTCCTCCCAGCCGGGGATGTCGAGCAGTCCGGGGTTGCCGGTGTGCTGGGCCTTGCCGAAGAAGGCACGCGCGGCGAGCACCGGGTTGGTGACCTCAGCACGGCTCCCCCACCCGGTCGAGGGACGCTGCTGGAACAGGCCACCGGAGTCTCGGTCGCCGCCGGTGAGGTTGACCAGCTTGGACTCCTGGATCGCGGTGGCGATCGCGATCTGCAGCCCATAGCGGGGAACCTGGAGGTCGCGGGCGACCTGGGCGATGGTGATCGCGTTGCGGGCCTGTTCGGTGGTCAGGGTCGGGTAGCTGGAGGCGAACCGCAGTCGCATCAGCTGGGCGAGCACGTCACCGGACGGGGGCTCGTCCGACGTCCTTGTGGTGGTGGCGGTGTTCACCACACCTGCGCTGGTGGCCGCGGTCGCGGGGGCGCTCTCGGGGCCGGCGCCGTTCATGGCGATGCGGGCGGAGATCCAGTGGTGGTCGGAGACCATGGTCCCGTCCCAGCCGCCCTTGAGCTGCACGCCTTGGTGCTGGGGGAAGAAGATGAAGTCGACCGAGTGGTTGTGCCAGCCGTAGCCGGCGGCCTTCATCTTGGCGGCCGCCGTCCACGGGAGGTCGGTGTAGGAGGCGTGGGTGTTCATGTCACCGCCGATGAGCACCGGGCCGTGGGTGGCCAGGGAGTTCCGCAGCTGCAGCAGGATGTCCATGCCGGCGCCGTACTGCTGGGGCCGGGTCAGCCGCGGGTTGCTGTGCTGGCGGGGGTACTTGTGCGGGTTGATCATGTGATGGGTGGAGATCACCGACACCACCTCTCGACCGCCGTGGCCGTCGGCTCGCTCGAGGATCACCCACGTGGCGAACCGGTCCCAAGCCACCGGCTCGCCCTTGTAGAAACCCTGGTCGTTCTCCACGATCGTGACCCGGCCGCCGTTGGCCCTGGACCAGGTGTCGCGCTTCCAGAGCACGACGTTGCCCATCGAGTTGTTGTCGCCGGTGTGCTCCTCGACCCGGAACGCGTCGTAGCCAGGGGCGGCGGCCTCGATCTGCGCCAAGCTCCAACCGCTGGCCTCGTTGAGGCTCACGAAGTCGGGGTTCGTCGACAGCACCCGGGGCATGGAGGCCCGGAAGCCGTCGAGGCCGGAGCGGCGAGGGATGTTGGCCTGCGCCATGGTGATGTTGCCCTTGACCGGGCCGCCCACGGGCCCGTCGATGACCCGGAGGTCGCCGAGCTCGGTGGGCGCGGTCTCGCTGGTCTGGGTGCGGCACTCGGCGGCCGCGGTCGTGGTCATGACCACCATCAGGGTCACGACGAACGGCAGGGCCATGAAGACGATCAGGACCGGCAGTCCGGCGAGGAGTAGCTTCTTCACGACAGGTCAGTCCCGAGCGCCTCAGCCGGCGGCCTCGATGGCCTCGTTGGTGTAGTAGAGCTTCTTCTCCAGCGGGTGGAGCACCGTCTGGACCTTGTAGGTGGCGTCTCCGACGCACCACAGCGCTCGGCCCTTGTCCTGCATCGCCCACCCGGAGACGAGGTCCTGGGCGATCGGGCCGAAGCCGAGCATCGAGTCGAGCTCGCGCGCGACGCGCGGCTTCTGACCGCCGAGGATCTTGATGTCAGCGAGCTCGAGGAGGTCCTTGGCGATCATCGCGGCCTGGGAATCGGCGTCGCCTACCGACAGCAGGTCGGAGGGCTTGTGCAGGTTGGCGAACTGGATGTCGCCGCCCTTGCCGGCCATGCCGCGCGAGAGCCGCAGGTCCGCATCGAAACTCATCACCGCGGAGACGCCGAGGCGCATCTGCTTCCAGACCTCGTCGCGCACCACGATGCGCAGGTCGCCGGGCTCGGCGATCTCGCGCAGCCCGCGGCCCCAGGAGTTCATGCACAGCAGCGCGATGCCCACCGCCTCGTCGCCGAGTCCATCGAGCCGGGAGAGGCTGAACGACTGGATCGGGGCGCGCCAGTCGACCTCGATGTTGGTGAAGTCGTCGAAGAGGCCGGCGAGGGTGCCGGTGACCAGCTCGCCGAGCGCGTTGCGCAGCAGCCGGGTCTGGTCGAGGAACTGGCGGGTGTTCCCGTACTCGCACGCCCGGACGAGCTCCTCGGTGGGGTTGCGCAGCAGGTCCCACAGCCGCGGGATGGTGGTCTCGGTGAGGATCGAGTTGCCGGCGGCGTAGCCGGTGAGGATCGCCAAGGCGTTGCGGACGACATCGCTCTCGTCGGGCCCGAACGGCACTCGACGCTGGTCGTCGAGCTTCATGCTGCCGACCAGGCCGCGGATCAGGACCAGCCAGCGCTTGAAGATGATCGTCGTGCGCCGTTGGGCTTCCTCGGCCGAGAGTTTCTCCCAGTCGTGGCCGAGCGGGCCCATGGCCAGCGGGTTGATTCGTGCCCAGAAGCCGGGGGCGATGACGAACGGCTCGACGCCGAGCGCGCGGCACAGTGACTCGTACTCGTCCTTGGGGTCACCCAGGACCAGGGTGCGGTAGCCGAAGGGCATCATCCGGGTGCAGAACGCCTTGGTGGTGCCGGACTTGCCGGTGCCGGGCTTGGCGAACTGGAAGATGTTCGGGTTGGTCGCCGACACGTCGTCGCGCAGCACCCAGCCGAAGGGGTCGCAGTAGAACGAGCCGCCGGAGAGCTGGTCGACGCCCATCTGCGCCCCGGTCGGCGGCAGGGCCGGCGCGGACACGAACGGCCAGAACACCGGTGCTTGGTCACTCGTCATCCGCCAGGCCTGCGCCGGGGCGGTGGCGGACGCCCAGCCGCGGCCGCGGCGGGCTGCACCGCGGCGCGGGGCGTACTTGAAGATCCGGGGCTCCTTGGCCTCCGGGACGAGCGGGGGGATCGTGGGCAGGTCGTGGCCGAAGTCGGACAACAAGGCCGCCATGTCCCTCCCTGCCCTGGCGCCGCCGCGGTCCCGGCGGGTGGTGGTGGGCATCAGGCGTCTCCGCTCCGGGTCAGGCTCATCCCGACGGGGATGGTCGAGGCGGCGAAACCGACGTCGTGGGCCAGGTCGAGCCGCAGGGGTGCAAACCCGGCGCGTCGGATCGAGGCGTCCAGGCGGCGGCCGAACTCGGTGATCCGCAGTGTCTTGGGAACCGTGACCGTGCACACGGCGTAAGGCCGGACCAGCGCGTTGCCGTGGGCCAGCTTGGCGTCCAGGCCGCGGGCTTTGTGGGCCTCGTCGCGCTGCTTGGCACGGGTCTTGCGGCCGAGCTTCTCGTTCATTCCCTCAGCCAGGTCTGCGGCCCACTCGGCGTTGCCGGACTGCCGGTCGGCCTTGGACTGGGACACGATCGGGAAGGAGACGACGAACGAGCGTCGCTCGCCGGACTCGCTCGGGGTGAGGATCGGCGCCAGGGCGCCCATCGCCACGCCGCGGGTCGGGAGCTTGATGGTGGCGCTGATCGAGTTCCACGCGTCGTGGCTGTAGTGCCGCACCGTCGCGTCGGCGCCCGAGGGCCCGGCGAGCGCCCACGGGACGTCGGCGTTCACGCTCGGGTCCTTTTCCCGCATGGCGAGGGCCTCGACGATGCCGGCGCGATCGCCTGGGGCGAACCCGGTCCGGGACGCCAGGGCGAGCTCCGGCGAGGTGAGCCAGCGGACCGACGTCATCCCCATCGGGCCCCGCAGTTGGGCCTCGATCTCGGCCATGAGCAGGTAGAGCTCGCGGCAGCGGCCCTCGAAGCCGCCGCCGGACTCCTTGGCCGACCGGGCGATCCGGGTTTCCGGGACGACGATTGTCAGGAACTGCTCGGTGCGGACCGACGCCTGGGTGAGGCCCACGGCGAGGTCGCTGTTGACGATCTCGGACAGCTGGGGGGCGTTGTCGCGGCGGTGCTTGTTGACCCACAGATCGCGCTCGGCGCCGTCCTCGGGGACGGTGCGGACCATGAACAGGATCTCGTCGATCTTCTCGGTGCGGCCGGCGACGTCGAGCAGCCCGGCCAGCGCCTCGCCGTAGCGGCTGCGCTCCTCGGTGTCCTTCATGCCGATGCCGGGGTGGACGATCGAGGCGGTGACTGCCCAGGTCTTCGTGGCGTCATCGTGGATCACTCCGACCCGCTGCAGCTGGGAGCTGTGCGGCGGGCCGTCGTGGATCTTGATGCCCTGCAGCACCCCGGGGAGGTCGGGGGTGTCGAGGTCCTCGGCGCGGCCCTCGGTGGCCTTGGCACGGAACGAGGTCCAGTCGAGCAGCCCGCCGACGGCGTACATCGTCGAGGCGAACACCCAGCCGGTGGCCGAGCGACCACGGACCGGGATGACGGTGATGGCCAGCAGGAACAGCCAGACCAGGGCGAACAGGAACGCGGAGAACGCTCCGCGGCTGATCGCCCAGAACGCCGGCAGGCTGGCCAGCGCCAGGAACATCAGCTGGCCTCCGGAGAGGCCGAAGAACCAGCCGATGCGGTCGCGCTGGTAGTCGGCGTAGATGGTCATCGTCGGTTTCCTTCCGGGTCACTGCATGTCGATCGCTGCGGGCAGGTCGTGCGACGCATCGGCTACACCGCCACCGGGGGGGTTGCGCCGCCAGCTGCAGCGGCTCCGCCGGCACCTCCGGCCGCTCCCCCACCGCCACCTGCGGCCGGGGTCTTGGGCGCTGCTCCGGCACCGCCGCCCTGTCCGCCGGAGCCGCCGCCCCGCCCGCCAGAGCCGCCACCCGAGCCACCGCCGGGTCCGCCGCCGGGTCCGCCGCCGGTGGGCAGCGTCAGCGGGGTGGGCGAAGCAGGCGGGGCAGGCGGGGTGGGCGGGGTCGGCAACGGCGAGTCGTCGTCCCCGCTGTCCTGCGAGCCGGGGTGCGTGCCGCCGCCCTGGTCGCCGGGCTGACCGCCGGATTGGCCGGACTGGCGGCCACCCATTCCGCTGAAATCGGGGCCGTAGGTGCTCTGCCCGACGCCAGCCTGGTTGGTCTCGTCCGACATTAGCGACGTCGCCTTAGCTCCGGCGCTACTGACCATCCCGAGCCCGGCAGCGAACGCCTGTCCGACCGGGCCGAAGCTGCCGAGGACGCCCTGGGTGGACTTGCTGAACCGGTCGCCGGTCGAGGCCTCGGCGCCCTGCTCACCCGACGACCGACCGTTGCCGTCGGTGGTCGACGCGGCCGACGAACCGCCGCCGGCACCGCCGCCGCTCAGCAGCCCCTGGAGGCCGCCCTGGATGGCCATGCCCTGACGGAACGACGCGCCGCTGGGGGTGCCGGGATCGACGAAGGCCAGAAGCTTGAACAGCGCCAGCGGCGCGACGACGCTGATCAGGATCGTCATGACCGCCGGCAGGGCCGTGCCGAACGCCTTGGCGGTGCCGTCGGCGAGGTGGGCCGCGACGCCGTTGGCGAACTGCACGCCGATGCCCAGCACCATCACCATCAGCACCGGAGTGAACGCCGCGGCGTGGAACCAACGCAGCGACTTCCAGAACCAGGAGCGGGTGAAGTCGGAGACCAACCCGGCCGCGGAGAGCGGGCCGGTGGCAACCAGGACCAGCAGCGCGGCCGCCCTTGCGAGGTAGACGAGAACGTGTCCGATCGCGGCCAGCCACAAGAAGATCCCGAGGAAAGCCAACGCGGTGGCCACGCCGGCGTCGGTGATGTCGTCGACGCCGAGGCCGCCCAGGGGATCCCAGTCGGGCCAGGTCTGCACCTTGAGCAGCGACTTCATCAGCGCCTTGGTGATGGCGCCGCAGGCCGCGACGATCATCACGCAGTAGCCGAACCAGCAGGCGCAGACCAGGACGAACTGGCCGGCGCCGATGAACGCCCGCGCGAGGCCCTTGCCCTCGCGTTTGAAGGCCGCGGCGCCGAGCTGGATCATCGCCAAGATGACCACCAGGGCGAGCGCGAGCCAGAGGGTGAAGGCGTAGACGTCCTTGCCGGGTCCGTCGTCGCTCAGGTCGGGGGTCAAGAACAGCTCGCTGAACGTGAGCACGATGCGCAGCACGAACAGGCCGGAGCTCCAGACCGCGAGCATGGCCGCGGTCCAGGCATCGGCCGCCGCCTTGGCGATGACGTCGCCGATGTTCTCGAACGGGTTGGGGATGTCACCGAGGCCGGGGATGCCGACGCCGAAGAGGTCGGCGGGGGTGGGGAGACCGGGGACGCCGGGAACCCCCGGGACGCCAGGGAGTCCGACCCCCGGGAGCCCGGCGTCGCAGATCGCGTCGAGCAGCCCACACCCGCCGACTCCCGGCACCACTCCCCCGACTCCCTTGGCGCAGTCGGTGAGGCTGGGGTTTTCGAGGCACTCCTGGACGCCCTCGACCTGGTTCTCGGTCTCGTCCTTGACGCCGCCGGCTGCGTCCTTGCCGCAGTCGACCGGGTCCTGCGCGCACTCGAGGGCGTCGCCGCCGAGGTCGCACAGTTCGTCGGGACCAAGGCAGCCCATCTTGAGGGTGCGGGTCGGCAGTTGGCTGGTGGTCTCGACCGTGGCGACCTGCGCCGTGCTGGCCGCCGTGCTGGTCGCCGGCTCGGCCGCGGCGGCTGGCGGCTGGATGGTCGTGGCGGCTCCGAGAAGCGTGGTGAGGAGCAGGACCGCCAGGGCGCCGATGCCCAGCCTGGTGACCCGGTGGAGGAGGTCGGCGGTGCTCACTGGGGTGCTCCGTTGATCGGGATCCAGCCGGCCTGCTTGTACTCCGGGGTGCCCGGCGCGACCGCCTTGGGCTGTCCGGTGGAGACCAGGTGCTCGATGTCTGCGGTGCTGCCCTGGACCAGGCGCCAGTCGCCCACGCCGTCGACCTCGAGCCACCGCATGAGCTGGGTGCCGGCGTAGAGGCCGTCGCTGACCTTGCCGTTGGCGGTGGTGAGGGTGACGTAGCTGAGCAGGTTCACCGCGTAGTAGCCGGTGTCGAGCTCCTCGAGGGTGTAGGCGATCGGCGTCACGGTGTACGACGCGGGCGGGGGGACGTCCCCCTCCTTCGGGACGCCGGTCTGCTGGCGGCGCAGCGCGACGGCGTCGCGGGCGCGCTGCTCGAAGACAGCCTTGTCCTCAGGTGTCGCGTAGAGGCCGGCGACGGTGGCCGCCTGGTCGTAATCGAACCCGACCTGTGCCTTGGCGACCTCGACCTGCAGCGCGACGGCGCCCAGGTCGGTCTGGGGGAACCGGGTCGGGTAGCCGTCGACCTGCTCGGCACCGGTGGGGATGACGACGCCGTCGGTCGGTGCGGTCTCCGGGGCGACCTGGTCGACCGAGACGTTCTGCCCCTGCTGCCCGGTCTGGATCGAGGGGTCCCCGGATGTCTTGTCGGTTCCGCTGTTGTCATCGGTGCGGCCGCGCGCTCCGAGCCAGACGGCGGTCGCCACGAGGACGGCGATCGCGACCAGGACCCCCACGCGCAGCAGGGTCGTGCGGGACTGCCCCATCGAGTCGTTGATCCGGTTGCGCATGTCAGCGCTCCCCTTCCGTGTCGCCGGGGTGGGCGGGTTCGGTGGTGTGGTCGGTGGTGGACCAGGTGCGCCAGCCGGCCTCGTGTGCCAGCTGGGTGCCGGGCCAGGTCGCGGGTGCGGGTGCCGGCGGGGCGCCGGGGGCGACCATCCAGCGGCCGCCGACCCACTGCATGCGCTCGCAGTGCGCGAAGGCGATCTGGCCTTCGGACTTGTAGGTGGCGCTGACCTTCATCAGCACGCAGACCGTCGCCCAGTCGTGGCCGTCGGTGCCCTTGACCAGCGCGGCGGCCGGTTCCAGGGTCACCGAGGCGCTGGGGTCCTTGACCTCGCCCATCCCGGTGCTGGAGAGGAACGCACGGACGCTGGCGGTGATCCACCATTCCTCGGCGCGGACCCCGCCGGGCAGCGCCCAGGCGTTGTAGACCTCCTCGGCGGTGCTCAGGCTCATCGACTGCAGCACCGCGAGGTCGATCTGGGCGAGCTGGCCGATCGCGCCCTCCGGGGTGTGCGGGAACCCGGTCATCACGAACGCGGGCCCGTTGACTCCGGTCCCGGTCGGGATCTTGATCTCCGGCGCCTCGATGCTGGTGGTCTCGGCCGGGAAGGCGGCGCTCTCGGGCACGGTCAGCATCGGCTCGGCCGCGATCTCATCGCGATGCGCGGCACCGCGGGCCACCGTTGAGCGCTCGGTCTCGCCGGTGGCCACGCCGGTGTTCGCGCCGGCCTCGTCACCGATGCCGGCGACCGCGAGGTAGACCGCGTACGCGAGGCCGCCGAGCAGGAGCACAGCCACGGCGACGGTGGCGGCCAGGATGCCGAGCAGCCGGCGCCGGCTCCACTCGCTGGTGCCTTCTGCCTGCTTCGTGGCTGCGCGCCGCATCAGATGCAGCCCTTGCCGAGGATCCCGTTGAGCATGCCGGGCAGCACCAGGTAGGCGATCGCGCAGGCGAACACGACCACCACCGAGATCACGCCGACCTTGGAGGCGTGCGGCAGGGAGAACACTCGGCCGGCGATGATCGCGCCGATCGCGATGATGATGCCGAGACCGAACAGGACGATGACGCCCCACAGCACGTAGCTGGTGATCTCGTTGGTGGGGCCGACAGCACCCGGCGGCGCCTTCGGGCAGACAGCCATCACGGTGGTTGCGGTTGCGGTCATGACGTCCATGGGTGGACTTCCTTTCCGGGTTGCTGACCCCGGGCGGGTCAGGCGCTTTCGCTGGTGTCAGTGGGCAGCTGTGCGGGCTCGAGCAGCTGACGTGCTGCCGAGATCAGGGAGGCCGGGACGGGTCGGGAGTCCAGGCCGTTGACCGCGAGCTCGCGGTCAACGGGGATCTCCACGCACCGGTCCGCGTCCAGAGCACGGCAGACGGCCGGGCCGCCGGCGTGCTCGAGGCCGCGCGGCCACTTCTTGCGGCGCGGCCCGCGGATTGCGAGGGCGATCTGCTCGGGCTGCCAGTAGCCGGCCAGCAGGTCCATGGCGACTCCGGCGCGACGCATCCCGGGGACGGTGGCGGTGGTGACCAGGACGAGCTGGTCCGCGGCGCGGACGGCTCCGGCCAGCCAGCAGTCGGTGGCCAGCAGCTGGCCGGCCTCCCAACCGATGTCGAGGATGGTCAGCTGGTTCTCGTTCTGCGCCTCGGTGGGCAGCGGGACCTCGTCGACGCCGGCGAGGACCTCGCTGGCGCGCTCGAGCAGAACGTGGTCGCGCTTGCCCTGACGCCAGTCGGTCGGGTGCAGGCCGAGCTCGGCGGTGCTCGCCGCGGCCAGTCCGGAGGCGGTGACCGAGCAGCACTCGATGACTCGGACCGGGGCGGCTGCGGCGAGGCCGATGGCCAGGGCGACGGTGCTCGCGCCGACCGAGCCTGCGGACCCCATCACGGCGATGGTGTGCTCGCCGTCGGCCGGTGACCAGTTGTCCTCGGCGGCGGCGCCGCGGCCGCGGGGGCCCTTGCCGGCGCCCGGGCCGGTGCGGAACTCGCCGGCGTTCAGTGCGTGCCAGGCTCGCTTGAGCTCGTCGACACCGACCGGGCGACTCGCGGTCTGGGTGCTCACTGGGCCTCCCCGAGGGTGCCGCGGCGGAACTCGAGCGCGGCGCGGACCTCGGCCGGGGTCAGGGTCGCCAGCCGCGCCTTCGCGGCCTGGACTTCGTGCAGCTGGGCGACGCAGCCGGTCAGCTGCTCGATCGCCTCGATCTCGCGGCCGGCGATCGCGAACAGCTCGGCGATCTGCTCCGGCGTATGGGTCTCGCCGTCGTGGGTGTTTGTCATGGGCTTCACCACCTCCAGTCGCCTATGTGTCGCGGGGTGGCGCGAGCGATCACTTCCGGGCCTATTCGTCATGGCCGAACTTCCTCGGGGCGGCCGCCGCGAGGGCGCGCATGGTGCGCGAGCCGTGGCGACGGACGGTTGCCTCAGAGACCCCGATGCGGGGCGCGACCCGGCTGGACACCTCGTTGCTGAGCAGGCCGCCGTACCCGCGCGCCAGCCTGCGGGTCTCGACTCGGTCGGCCTCCTCGACCAGGCACAGCAGCAGGTACCGATCTGCGGGGCTGATGACCTTGTGGTCGCAGGCCCACGCGAGGAGCTCCAAGAGTTCCTCGGTGGCCGACGGCTCCTCCTGCTCGGGTCCGGCGTCGGCGAGGATCTCGGGGCGGTGAAACAGCGCGCCGGCGACCCGCTCGGTCGGCATCTCGGCCGAGTAGCCGGCATCGCCCTCGGCGCTCGTCAGGTCGCCGGCCGAGAAGGACTCGACGAGGGTGGTGTTGGCCCAGGTGCGGTCGGCGCGGGAGACGTAGAAGAAGTCGCCGACCTCGCGGAGGACACCGACGCGGGTGTTGATCAAAATGTTGGCCGCGACCTTGCGGGTCCGGCGCCACTTGAAGGTGCGGACCTCGATCCACAGCTGCGAGGCCACGAGCTCGTCGACTCGCTCGACTGCTGACCAGGTGCCGGCCATCACCGGCTGGCTGTCGCGGAAGACCTCGCGTGGGGGGAGGGTGCTCAGCCAGCCCGCGAGCCGGCAGGCGCCGGGCAGCAGGCACTTGGCCAGAGCGGCCGCAGCGGTGATGTCGTCGCCGCCGTCGGGGGCCGCCAGCATGGCCAGCGCGAGGAGGACCTGATCGGATGTTTCGTGGTCCACCGTCGGTAGCCAGGGGCGGAGGTCGTCGAAGTTGTCGACCACACGGAGGCGCGGATCGGCGGTCACCCAGGCCGGCCACTTCTGGCGGGCCTGGTCGAGCAGTTCGCTGTTGTCGTCGAGGCCGAGCTGGTCCCCCACACTCATCGCGCTCGCTCCTTTCGTCCGTGGCTGAGCACGGCAGAAAGATCGCGAGCGGGCGTCCCCGCATCCGTCCCCCCAAACCCCTGATTTCGAGGGGGGACGCCTGCTCGACGGGGATACGGTCGTTGCGTTTGCGCAGGTCAGAGCGGGGGGACGCCCCCGTCCCCCCGAAAAATGAAAAGTTCCCGGCCGACCCCTTGCGCGGCCTTCTTGTCGAGATGCAGCGAAGACTGAAACTCGACATCGTTGTTGAACAACTCGCGTTATGTCGCTTCGGGAGTTAGGAGGAGCCCATGAGAAGTCGGTAGGCGGTGGGGGTGACCGACAGCGTGATTTCGCGTGGGCGCCGTGGCCCAAGTTCGCCGGGCTCGGCGTCGCCATACGCGGCGCGGTCCGCGAGCCCTCGCGAGCGTCGGTGCGGCTCTGATCCGCTAGGCGCCGTCGCGACCGAAGCTCCCCCTACGGCGCGTCGGGATACGTCAGCGGCCGTTGGGTGACGGTTGCAGCCGGAGAGTGTCGCTGCTACCCAGGATCGTGATCGACTTCCGTGCCCGCGAGAGCGCGACGTACAGGTCGTTGACCTTCGCGTGGTCGCCGACGTCGGCGATGATGACGTGGTCGTACTCCAGGCCTTTCACCAACAGCGTGCGGGAGATGATGCGCTTGCGTTCTCGCCGCCCGGCATACCGCATCACGTCGCGTGCCTTCGCGAGCTCTTCGAGCAACACTTCCGGGTTGTTGCCCTGGGCAACCGCACCGCGTATGGACGTCTGCACGTCGTACCAGGCCTCGTGCGAGTGCAGCCGCAGCGCCGGAGTCGCCGGGATGATGTCCATCGCCGTGGCCAAGTTCGACAGGGTCGGGTTCGAGACGACCAAGTCGAACGCTCCGATCGCTGCCTCGGCCCCAGCCCTGCTGCCCGATCCACCAGCGAGCAAGTCGCCCGCCACCCGGCCGTTCGCGTACCGGTTCCGGAGGGTCACCGTGTCGAGGACGCCGTGGCCGCAGTGGCAGGACTTGGTCAGGTCGAACAGCCACAGTGCGTACGCAGCCGGGTCGGTGGCAACCAGGTTTGCGAGGCTCTCGGCCATGAACCTCCCGGCGACCTCCTCCATGACGGTAAAGGTGCCGTTGAGGTTGCCGGCGATGGTCCTGGCGGTGTTGGGCCAGGCGGCGATGATGAGGACGGTCTCGTTCGCGGGGTAGGTCGCGAACGCGGCCTGCGTCACGCCTTGCTGGTTCCCGGCGATGTTCTGGAAGGTCACGCCAGCGGGAAGGGCGATGTTGGTCCAGTTCACGACATGCCCGGGGACCATCAGCGGTCGGATCGCCAAGAGCCAACCGCCGAGCGAATCGTTGTGGCCGGACCACCGCCACGGCTTGATGGTGGTGGGGTGCGGCGGGTACTCGGCCACCACGGCTGCCCAGTCGGCGAGTCGGTCGTTGAACCCGAAGATGGCCTGCAATCGGTCGCCAAGCACCCCGGTGTCCGGGACGGCCGCGCGGATGGTGGACACGAACGCGTGGTGGCTCTCGTTGCAGTCCTGGTACTCATCGACGAGCAGGTGCGTGAACGACGCAGCCAGCACGGCCTGGATGTGCTTGCTCGAGGCGACCCGGGTGGCGGCGTCGATGTACGCCTTCGAGTGCGCCGGCACCATCACTTTCGGCACCTGCAGTTGCCCTAGATCCGGGTAGGCGCGTGCGAGGCGGTACGCGAACGAGGTGATGGTCGAGACCTGGACACCCGTGGTGATGCCGAACCGCTTCATGCGGGCGTTGATCGCGTACACACCGGCGTTGGTGTGGGTCAGCACCAGCACACGGCCGCCGCACTCGACGATGTGCTTGGCGGTTGCGGACAGCAGGTGGGTCTTCCCGGCACCAGCGGGCATCTCGACCGAGGCGGGGAGCGCGACCGCAAACGCGGCAGCGTCCGCCGCCAGCTCGGTGGAGATCAGCTCAGGCATCGGCGGACGTGCCCGCGGCCGGTGGTTCAGGAGTCGGCTCCGGCTGCTGCGCCTCTGGGCGGGCCTCCGTCTGAGGCGCGCCTTGTGCCTGGTCCCCGTCCCGGGCTGGTTGCGTGGTCGTCTGCGTGCCGGGTGGGCGAGCGTAGATGGCGGCTTTGAGCTCATCGATCGTCGCCCTGACCGGGCCAGTCTGCAGCGACGCGCTCTCGAGAAGGAATCTACCCAGACGTTGACCCTTGTCGACGCGCTTGAACCAGCCCTTCTCCTTCGAGACAAGCGCGATCGCGGTCCAGCACGCGTCCAGGCTGATGCCGGCGGCTGTCCAGGTGATCATGTCGAGGATCTCGACTCCGGCCGGCGGCAGGCCGTCCAGGACGGCGTACTTGCGCAGGTGGTCGGTGAACGACTGCTTCGACGCGGCCGGGTCGTCTGCGACCTCGAGAGCTGCGGCGATGTAGCCGTTCAGCCCGGCCTCATCGAGCTGGGAGCAGACGGCCGTTTCGATGCACACGCCGCCAGGCCACTGGACGACCGTGCCGCCGAGTTGCTGTACGTCGGGCACCATCGCGTTCGCGTCCGGCTCATCGCTGTCGATGAACAACACGACGTCGTACCCGACGTCGAGGAACTCCTTGGCCCATTTCGCCGACCCGGTGCCGCCGTCGCCCTCCAACGCCACCACTCCGAGCGCAGCAGACGGCACCGCTTCCGGCACCGGGCCGTAGTCCCACTCCTGTAGCAGCCGGAGGACAACGCCGTACTCGGTCTTGCCTTCGTTGATGACGACCCGCCGCGACAAGAACGCCTCCGGGCACCGTTTCAGCAGGGGCCGCAAGCTCGCCGGGTCATCAAGCGACCGCACCTCCGTGGTGCCGCTCGCGGTTGAGCGGACCATGATCAGCTCCTGCGGCTCGAGGTGGAGCAGGGCCGTTGGCGAGTGCGTCGTGACGAACACCTGCGAGAACGCCTCCTTGTTCCGCAGGTAGCCGAGCAGATGCACCAGGCGGTGAGGCTCCAGGCCGTGCTCCACCTCATCCACCAGGAGCGTGGTCGAGCCCGCGTTCGCGAGTTGCTGGGTCGCAGCGCCGGTCAGCCGGCGGGTGCCGAGACCAAAGTTCGTAAGCGGGACATCCCCCTCGAAGAGGGCGAGGTTGCCGCGGGTGTTGGATAGCGACATATCCAGACCAGGCTTCAAGTCGGCGAACTCTGCGGTGCCGATGGCCTGCACCGCGTTCTGCACCTCGTGCGCGAGGATCTTCAGGTCGTCGGTGACAGCGGCGCCGGCCGCATCACGCGCCGCCCGGTTCGCAACCGTCAGGGTCGCTTTGGTGTCGCCGCGCTTCGCGGTGAGCTTGCCCAGGGACGATGTCGTCGACCAGCGCAGGTGCGCATCGACACGGTCGTCGATGCGGTACGCGGTCATCCGCGCACGGTGACGCGCCCGCACAGGGTGCGTCTCCTCGTCCTGGTCTTCCCCACCATCCAGTGGCGGCCGGTAGGACTGCCACATCGGCTCCAGGTCCGCCTCGACCAGCAGCTCGACGATCACGCACCGCTCGGACTCATCGACCGGGTCGTGCAACCACTCACCGGCGTCGTTGATTCCGGCGAGGAACGCACCGAACGCATCCATTGCGATGAGTTCATCCGGCAAGTCATCGACGGCCACCCGGACACGGATGGGCTCGTCAACCATTGCGCGGTAGAAGTCCGTGTCCGCGAACGTCATCCCGGCCCGGTCGTGCAGCGTTCGCTCGATCGCAGTCAGGAGCGTCGTCTTCGTGGAGTCCCCGGGGCCGATGAGGGCGAAGAACGCCTGGTCCTTCGGCAGCCGCCACGACGCGCTCTTGATGCCTCGGAAGTTCTCGATGTCGATGCGACGGATTCTCATGCAAGCCTCGCTGGACGGGACAGGGAAGGCGAGCACATCACAAGCGCAGCCAGCGCGGGGGAACCTTCGCCGCGAGTGCGGCCCTGATTGCGGCCCACAACGATCTCGCCCACACTCTGATCAACACTTCGTGCACTTCTTGCAGTACTTCGGAGCGGGGCTGGTGGCCCTCGGCATCTTCGCGGTGATCGCGTCGATCGTGTCGCCGAACCAGGGAGGCATCGGCACGATCGTCCTGGGGATCGTCGTGTTCTTCGTCGGCATCGCGGTGTTCGTCTTCGCTGGTCGCCGGGCCTTACGCACTGGGTAGCGCACGGGGTCGGCAAACAGGGCACGGTACGATCGGCTTTCCGCTGGGGCAACCAAGCCCCCTGTACGTCATCACCTGGCGGCTCAGTGCCTGCCGAACATGCGAGCCACGGCTTGGTGGACCGGGATCCCCGCGGCAGTGCCGACGGTGGCGATGGTGGAGACGCCGCTCTCGGTGGCCAACGGCCGGGGTGGAGTCGGCTCCGGGTCGGCCGCGAACAGCCGTGCGTACTCGGCGAGCACCGCCTCCGGAGGGATCGGGCAGAGCCCCTCGTCGCCAGCCAGACACCAGTGCGGACGGACCACCACCGTCGCGGGGACGTGTATCTGGGTGTTGCGGGCGGAGTTCTTCCCGTTGAACAACTCGGCGACGAACATGTCGCCGCAGGTGGCGTTGCAGTGCGGGCAGGTGAACGCCATGTAGTGCCTGCCAGCTGTCTGGGTGTAGCGGCGGAAGATCCGGCCCGGGGCCACGCCCAGCTCCTGCGCCATCTGCTCGCCCGCCGCGCGTACCTCGGGCAGCGCTTCGGCCCGGTGCTGGGCGAACACTCGGGGCCTCTGGTCCCGGATCTCCCTGCGGCCACACCGCCCTTCGACGATGGTCTGGCGTGCGGTCCAGACGCCGAACTCCTTGTGGCAGCGGTAGCAGCCCATGATCCCGGCACCGACGACTACCAGGGCCGGCTGCCCGTTCGCGACGTACTCGCGGTGCTGCAGCCGACGGGTCAGCAGACGGTCGACCGCCTCGGCGAGCGGGATGCTCGCGACGCCGACCATGACCGTGGCCTCCCCCGCGTCGTCGATGTCGAGGCCGAACACCGGCAGCTGCTTGTCGGCTCGAGGCAGGCCGTCGGCGTGACGGGCGAACCATGCGATCCCGGCGATGCCGGAGTCGAGGTAGCGATCCTGACGGTATCGGTACTCGGCGAGGTCCTGCCGGGACCACTGGACCTCGAACACGACGCGCATGTCGCCACGGGTCGCCATCACGTCCGCGACCCACCCGTCCCCTGGGACCTCGGTTTGGGCGGTCCAACCGGCTCGCGCGATGGCCTCGACGATGACCGCCTTCGCGCGCAGGTGCTGTGCGCTCTCGCCAGCGCTGCAGCTGTCGCCGCCGGGGGCGTGTGCGAAGTACTGGGTGCCGAGCTTGCTGGTCTTGGCCAGTCCCTTCCACCCGCAGCGCATCGTGGCCGTACGGCGCTTCGCCCGGACGTCGTCCTTGAGTTGCGCCCACTCCTCCTCGGTGAGCAGGCAACTCACCACCGGTTCCCCGTCGACGAGACCTGACAGCGGCATCGACCCCACCTCCCGGGAAAGGTGTAGCAGTCCCCGCCGACACCGGTCGCGCCCACCAGCCGTCTCAGCGCAGGTTTCGACGGCAGCGGGATACTGATGCTCAGGCGTCGGTGTGTCCAAAACACCGCCGTGAGCTTCTGGTTCTCCTGCGCTGCTCGATCGGCCGGGCTCGACCCGAGACCGTTAGATCGAGACAGGCCCCCGTCCTGCTCCGAGGACGGGGACCTGTCTCTTGTGGTCGCTGAGTGACTACGGACCGCTCACTGGGTCAGCACCTGGGCCTCACCGATTCGGATAGGAAGCGCGTCGGTGGTCAGGTCGAATTCGATGGTTCCGGACTGCCCGCCGCCGGTCCACTCGACGACCCAGTGGCTCGTGGCGGTGACCTGGTAGGCCCTATCTGGCTGGTCCGTCGACATCTTCTCGTAGCGGTGCCCACACGTCGGCGAGTCCTGCTTGCCGTAGTGGTCGGCGTACGGGGTGCCCCTGCCTGTGCAGGTCACCGTGGTCCCGTCGCCCATGTTCCAGACGATGTTGGAGACGCTGGCGGTGGCACTGACCGACACCGACCCCTCGCTGGCCGATGCAGTGATCGGGCCGAACGTGTCGTCCGTCGGGCTGGCGACCCACATCCACACCGGCAGCCCGACAAGGCCAACCCGGTTCGGACCCGATTCGGGGACGATGCCGATCTGGATGGGATCCAGGTCCATCGAGGCGATCGCGCGCTGGGCGAGGACCACAGGGTCGATGGTGACTTCGCCGTTCTGGATCCAGACGGGATCCCACGAGGATCCCGGAGGCGGCCAATAGCAGATGTGCCACGCACCGTCCTGGTTCGTCTGACCGGGCGGCGGCGAAGCGCCCTCGCCACCCGGGTCCCAGACATCGCCGACCCAGCATTGGTGGCTGCTGCTCCACACCGAACCGCCTGGGCCAGTGCACGGGATCTCGGTGCCGGTTGAGGTCGAGCACGTCGACGAGCCTCCGTCGTCGTCTCCGTCATTGACTCCGTCGTCGCCGTCGTCCTCGTCCTCGCAGTGGACTTCTCCCGTAACTGGGTCCGCCACGCAGTCGGCGCTCGCTGCTGAGGCGGTGACCATCACGATTAAGAGCGACCCCGCCAAGGCCACGATGAAGGCCAACAGTTTCCTCAGCATGGCTCGTCCCACAGGAGGTCGGAGTCAGACACCTTCCACGCACCCTTGTCCTTGACCAGGGTGTACTCGACCGGCGCCGGGTTCCGTAGCGGGTCGCCGTTGGGGTTGGTGAAATCTGGCTGACGGACAGCCCCGTCGTTCTTCCATGTCACGTTCGAGCGGTCCTCGCAATCGATGATCCGGATCGAGGCCCCGCGGTTCCGTGGTTCCGCGAGTGTGTGCCCGTACTGACCGGTGACCGTGACGTTCTCGTTCATCATGCTGGCGACGACGTGCTGCAGCTGCAGGAACTCGTCCCCCGTGGCGACGGGGTTGAGGGTCTTGAAGTTGATGTCGCGCTTTCGGTACGCCAGGTCGCGCACGTCGAGGTACTTCGTCAGTTGGTCCGCCGCCTTCTCCTCCGGCGTCTTCGGAGTCGGCGTGTTGGTGGGTGTCGGCGAGGGGGTCTGGCTCGGGGTGTCCTGGACCTTGGGCTCGTCGTCGCCGCCGCAGCCCGTGAGAGTCAGGGCGAGGGCGAGGGCCAGTCCCCCGAGTGTGGAGAGGTGCTTCCTCATGTGGTGTCTCCTCCTGTGGTGGGCGGCGCCATGACTGACCGGTGGCTGACGTCGTTGGCAATGTGCTTGAGGTGTTCTTCGGCTGCGTCGACGAGCTCGGCCAGCGAATCGTTGTCGGCGGCGTCGATC
The DNA here is from genome assembly GCF_004785795.1 of Nocardioides eburneiflavus. Classification (NCBI taxonomy): domain Bacteria; kingdom Bacillati; phylum Actinomycetota; class Actinomycetes; order Propionibacteriales; family Nocardioidaceae; genus Nocardioides; species Nocardioides eburneiflavus. The sequence continues at coordinate 3,042,100 of NZ_SRRO01000001.1, read as the reverse complement.
CCGAACTTCTTGTCGGCGTTGTAGAGCGTGCGGATGGTGTCGCGCACGAACACGGCCCGCGCGACGCGGCGGGCGTCGAGGTCGGGGCGGTGGCCGCCGGCCGCGGCGTATCGGCCTGTGAGTTCCTGGTCGAACGTTGTCGTGTGCTGGTGCTCCCTTCCCGAGTCAGCTCGCGAGCCAGCCGTGTGTACGGATGATGGTCTTCGTGCGCTCCGACAATTCCATGGGTGCGTCGCCGTCGTCGGACCGGTTGCAGATCTCTTCGCGCAGGATCCGGTCGGCCTCGAGCTGGTGGCCCTCGGCCTTCATGACGTGGGCCAGGCACAGTCGGGTGCTCTCGCCGTCGGGGTCGGCGCGGTTGGCGACGTAGGCGGCGGAGCGGGCCTTGATCAGGTCGCCGGCCGCGAGCGCCTCGGTGACGACGATGAGGGCGACGTCGGCGATCCACCCGCCCGCCATGAGGTCGACGCGGTCAGGCTCGTTGGCGAGCCAGGCCCACCCTTCCTCGCGCAGCTGGCTGAAGGGCTGGGCCTCCCCGACGAGCTCGAGCGCAGTGCAGAGGTCGGCGACGCCCTCGGCGCCGCCTCGGCTCTGCCCGCGCTTGCGGAGGCGGATGAACAGGTCCAGGTCGACGAGCAGGCCGTCGTCGACCTGGTAGACGTTGACCCCGGTGAGCTTGGCGGCCGGTGCCTTGTCCGCGTAGGGCAGGTGGTCCTCGCCGGTTCGGGGGTTAGGACCCAGCCAGTCGCGGACGATGTTGGTGTAGTCGCGCACCTTGCCGTCGGAGATGGAGAAGGCCTCGCGGATCTGCTCGCGGGTGGCGCCGTGCTTGCGGTGCAGGGCGAGGAACGCCAGGAGCTCGGTGAAGTAGGGCTTGCGCTTGGCGAGGGCCTTACCGTGGGTGCGTGCGGTGACCGGGCCGAGCAGGGTGAGCCGCGGGTGGTCGCAGTTGGGCGAGAACCAGTCGGCGATGTCCTGGTCGAGGGTGGGGTCTTTCTCCTCGACCTCGGCGCGGACGTGGGCTGGCACCTTCGGCGCCAGGGCCTCGAGGTCCTCCTGCACGATCGCGCTCTCGCGGATGTACTCCTCGTCCTCGCCCTCGAGCAGGGAGGACAGGGGCTCGTCGACGGCTCCCTGGGGGGTGTTGCGGGGCAGGGTGTACTGGCGGCGCAGAGCTCCGGAGGAGTCGGTGTAGGCCTCCCAGCCGTGGGTGGCGGTTTCGTCCACGGGTGCGTCGACGTACTCCGGGGTCTCGCTCTGGGCGTAGACCAAGGCGCAGCCGCGGGCCTCGTCGCTGGTGAGGCCGACGGCGATGAGGTTGAGGCCGGCGTGCTCGAGGACGACGCGACCGGTGTTGGTCATGTGCAGCACCGCGCCGGGCGTGTTCGGGCGTTCGCCGGCAACGACGATGGAGGTCGCGGACTGTCCGACGTGATCGCTGACCAGCTGCAGCAGCTGGTCGAGGTCGTCGGGGTCTCCGGCTGCGGCATCGAGGAGCAGCATCCTGGCGGGCCAGGTGTCGTCGTCAACGCTGCCGGTGCGGGCCGTGGACACATCGGTGTCGTGTCGCTTCGCTCGGTCGACGGTGGTCACCGCGGCGGCGAGGATCTCCGCGGTCGCGGGCGTCCCGGCCGCACCGGTCGGGTAGCAGGTGATCCGCTCGTCCATGGCGACGGTCTCCTCGGCCACGCCGATGCAGTCGACCTGGACGCGGCGGGACCACGGGTTGACGGCCAGCTGCGCGGCGAGGTGACGGGCGAAGTCGCGGCCGTAGTTGCGGTCGCCGCTGATGGTGAGCGTGGAGAGCTCCTCGCAATTCAGCAGCCAGGTCTCGCCGGTGTCGCTCATGCCGATGGTGGCCAGAAGGGGGTAGGGCGGCTCGACGCTGCCGGTGTCCGGGCCGAGGTCCTCCACCGCAGTGTCCGTGCTGACCTGCCAGTGGGTCTGGTCGGGGCTGCCCACCCAGGGAAACGGGACGGCGGCCGGGGCGCTCAGGTGCAGCGTCAGCTTGCCCTTCGCGAGCTCGACGGCCGCAAGCGGCGGCATCGTGACGCCCTGGGCTCCGACCGCGGCTGCGAGGCGCCGCAAGGCCTCGTCGGCGAACTCCACGGTGGCGGCCGCGGCGGCACCGGTCGCATTCAGCGTCATCTCCACCGGCGCCAGCTCGGGCGGGGGGCGGCGATCGCTCGACCCGGCGGCCGGTTCCGGTAGGCGGAGCGCCGACGGGACCGCAGCGCCATCAGCAGTGCCCCGGACAGCAGCACGCCCCCGCCCGTCAGACCGGCGAGGACCCAGGGCGCCTCGAGGATCGAGTCGTCGGCTTCGTCGACCTGGTCGACGTCGGCGGCCGGCGCCCTCGGCTCCTCGGCCTGCGGGACCTCGGGCGCGGCGGTCTCCGGGGCCTCGGTCTCGGGGACCGGCGGAGTCTCCTCGGCCGGCGTGTCGACCGGCTGCTGCTCGGTCTTGGACTCGGCGGGGGTCTCGGGCTTGTCCTCGCGAGGCTGCGGCTGCTGCTGCCGGTCGTCGTGGCCGGCAGGTGTCTGGGCTCCGGGGATGGTGAGCCTCCAGCCGACGTCGATCACGTCGGGGTCGGCGAGGTGGGCGCCGCCGGGCTGGGTGATGCCGGTGGAGGCCTTGTAGATCTCCGGCCACCGGTCGGCGTCGCCGAGCTCGTCGTAGGCGATGTCGCTGAGTGTGTCGTTGGGTTGCACGGTGTAGGCGTGCCAGTTGGTGTTGGAGGGCGCTCCGCTGTTCGGGGCGGGCAGCTTGAGCACCCAGCCGGGCTCGAGGAAGCTGGGCCGGGAGCCGATGAGGTCGCGGTTGAGCTCGGCGATCTCCTTGTAGCGCGCGCCGTCACCGAAGTGGTCCTCAGCGATCGACCACAGGCTCTCCCCCGGCTTGACCGAGTGATCGACCGTCGCACGCTCCTGCTTCGCCTCGCCCTTCACGCCGTGCTGGGCGGGCGTCTGGTCGACGGTCCCGGCCTGGACATGGCCCACCGCCGCTGGCGCGGACGCGGCGGCCGGGCCGGCGTTGGCGGCCTGCGCAGCGATCGGCGCAGCGATGGGCGCGGCGATGAACAGCAGGGCAGCGAGTCCGATCAGTCCGTGGGCCGCGGCCTGCGGACGGCCAAGACCCGGCAGCTTGGGCGCCTCGACCCTGCGGAGCCGGGCGATGGTCTCCACCACCAGGCTGAGGGTCATGAAGGCCCACGCGGTCCAGCCGATCACCTTGAACAGGCCCAGGATCAGGGTGCCGTCGTCGGGTGCGAGGAGTGCGTCCTTGACGCTCTCCCAGCTCGGCGGCTGGTCGGGGATCGGGTTGGCTCCGATCGCCAGGAAGAGAGCCGGCAGGCCGATGATGATGCCGAGGACGGCGACCGTGGCGAGGAGCCCGGTCAGCCGCTGGCCGGCAGTGGGACTGGTGGGCGTGCTCTGCGCAGTGATCACTGTTCGGTGCCTCCTTGGGCGCGGATGAGCCGTGCAGACGCCTCCCCGGTGACCCTCATCGAGTCGAGCCCGATGATCCCGAGGAACTTGCTGTCGTAGGTGTCGGTGGTGCGCACGATGAGGGTGTCGCCGTTGACGACGGTGACGCTGCCCTCCACGCCGGCGGCGTTGAGGTAGCTCTGCGCGGCGGACTTGGCGGCGGTGATGTCGACGTGCAGGTCCCCTCCGCGCACCGCGGAGCCCTGGACCTCCTGGGCTCCGGTGCGGGCGGCCTGGGCCGCGGCACTGCGGGCCTGCTGTTGGGCGTGCACCTTGCCGCCGACGTCGACGGTCATCCCGACCAGGATGATCATCACCAATGACGCGGTGGCGAACCAGACGCTGATGGCGCCGCGCTCGTCGCGCTGTCGCCGCAACAATTTCTGGGCCGGGTGCCTCATCATCGGCGCTCCCGGTAGGCGTCGACGGGGCTGCTCGCGGTTGCGGTGATCGTGCGGGTGCCGGGTACGCCGGGGATGCTCAGGTCCGACAGGTTGACGGTGCAGGTCACCGTGACGTTCACCTGGGCGGTGTCCCCGATCGGTGCGTTGAACGCCGCAGCGTTGACCGTGATGTTCGTGCTGGTGCAGTTCACGTCCTGGTCCTGCAGGCTGCTTGCGGCCGAGGACCTGCCTGCGCCGATCGCCTCGCTCCGGGTTCGCTCGATCGAGGCCGCCCGTGCCGCCTCGTAGGCGGCCGCTTCCACGGACTGCTTGGCGATCTCGACGCGGCCGCCGAGGATGATCATCGCCACGAACAGCCCGAACGCCGGGACGCCGATCGCGGCCTCGATGGCCACCGATCCGCGCTCGTCCCGGATGCGGTTGAAGGCGCGTGCCCAGATGCTCTGCCCCATCATTCGGTGAGCCTCTCGACCGGGACGCTGGCGCTCTGGCGGACGGTCACGTGCCAGCCTGGGATCACGCTCATGGACTTGCCGGTGACGGTGATCGTGGCCGTTGTCGTGGTCCGTGTCCCGGAGACGCTGGTCGACGTCATCACGTCGGATCCGCCGGCGTCCTGGAGGAAGCCGTTCGCGGTCGCCACTCCGGACTCGTGGGTGCCGTTCTCGCTGCCCGCCTCGCGTGCGCCCTCCTGCGCGGCCGCGAGCGCTACTTCGCGGGCGTGGTAGTACAGCGCGCCCTGGACACCGAGGAACATCACCGCGAAGAGCGCCGGCATCAGGAAGGCCATCTGGAGGGCCACTGAGCCGCGCTCGTCCCGGCGTCGGCGGCGAGAGCTGGAGAACATGGATGGACCTACTGGATCTTTCCGGCCTCGCTGGTCACGTATGCGGTGATCGCGGCGACGACGATGCCGAAGATGAGGATGACCGCGCCGGCCCAGATGACCTGCTCGATCGTGACCGAGCCGCGCTCGCCGCGTCGGTGCTTGACGATGCGGTCGTCCATGCTGGCGATCACGGCGAGGGCCGTCACCTGAAGGGTGATGAGGAACTTCAACATCGGGTTGTTCCTTTCTGGGTGGTGGAGTTCGGGGTGTCCGGGGATGGCGTTTGTGTTAGGTCGCGAGCCGGAGCATCGACGGGGTGACGAGGATCGCCATGAAGACGATGCCGAGCAGGCTGGCGGGGATGTACATGCGCTCGGAGACGGCGTTGGCCTTCCCGAGTTCGGCGCTGAGCATCGCCGAGCGGAGTGCGGCGGCGCGGGCGCGGAGGTTGCTGTAGATCTGGGCGCCGTCCTGGCCGGACTGCTGCATGATGTCGGCGAGGTCGTCGAGCTCGGGGACGCCGAGGTCATCGGCGAGCCCGTGCAGGGAGTCCCAGGGGGCGCGGGTCATGTAGCGGGCGCGGCGCAGCTCGCTCTCGATCCGTTTGAACACCCAGGTGTCGCCGACCTCGGCCGCGGAACGGAGCGCCTGCTGGCCGCTGGAGCCGTCGCGGACTCCGGTGGCGACCATGTCGATGTAGGCGCCCAGGGCGCGGCTGAACTCGATGCGGGCCTTCTTGGCGTCGTCAGTGGCGTTGTAGTTGGGCATGAACCAGAACAGTGCGCCGAGCCCGAGCGACCCGAAGGTGTGGATCGCGAACGGGAGCGGGAGCCCGATCAGCGCGAAGAACGCCGCGAACAGCGGCGGCATGGCCAGGCCGAGCAGCGCCCAGACGACCTTCTCGCCGTAGAACCTGGTCTCGCTGATCTGGAGGATGGCCAGGTCCTTGCGGGGCGTGTGTGCCCACGCTCCCCCGGGCAGGTTCTTGATCGCCCACACGCCGACCCGGTCGACGAGCGAGCCGGATTCGGTGCTCTCCTCGACGCCGAGCGGGCCGGCGCTGCGGCGGGGCACGACGTGGCCGGGCGAGAGCCGGTCCAGGGCGTCGGTGAGGTCGGGGTCGGACGGGGCCAGGCGCCACACGAGCAGGGCAACGGCGAGGCCAAGGAGGGTGGCGCTGGCCAGCGCGAGCTGGAGGCCGGTCATGCGAGTGCTCCTTGCTTCTCCCCGTGCGCCGCTCGGTGCGCGTTGCGGGCCTGGAGGTCGAGGAAGCGCGGGAGCGGCTTGGCGACCGCCATCCGGCGCATCCACAGCAGCGCGGCCACGTAGGCGCTCAGCAAGACGGCGAGGATGACCTGGCCGAGCGGGCTGCCGTACGGCTCGATGTAGTCGCCGGTCAGGGCGAGCAGGCCCAGGACGCCGAGGGTGATCACGGTGACCGTGCGGGCGGTGGTGCGCGGCTTGGCCTGGTCGGCGGCGATCTGGCGGCGGGCGCGCACCTCGGCGGCGACGGTCTCGGCGAGGGCGTCCAGCGCCTTGGCCAGGCCGGCCTGCCCGCGACCGCTGGCGGCGAGGATCAACTGGCTGGCCACCACGTCGCCGGTGGAGTCGTTGAGGTCCTCGGCGAAGGCTCGCAGCACGTCCTCGGTCGTCGCGGTGTTGTTCCAGAGCCGGGAGACCATCAGCCCGACCTCGCGCTCGATGGGCGCCGGCACCGACTGCAGCGACTTGACGAGAGCCGAGCGCAGCGACTGTCCGGCCGTCAGCTTGCCGGACAGCGACCGGGTCCACTCCTCGAGCGCCTCGAGCTTCTCGACGCTCGCGGCCGCCGGCGGGGGCGTGAGCAGCAACGGGATGCCCACGATCGCGGCCGGGACGAGCACGATCGCGATCACCCAGCCGGTCAGCAGGGCCACCAGGAGGCCGGCGACAGCGCCGCCGATGACCAGCATCCGGGTGCGCGGGTTGAGCCGGGCGAACCAGCCACCCGCCCGACCCAACGGGGTGACGGTCCGGGCGGGCCGCGGCGGCTTCGGCGGTGCGGGGATCAGCGCGTAGACCATGCCGATCAGGCCAGTGACGATGAGCGCCCCGGAGACGGCGGGCAGGAAGGCGGTCATGAGATCGCCACCCCCGGGTTTGCCCCCTCGTAGGCAGCGGATTCGGCCTTGTACGCCTCGAGGTCGAACCCGTGGCGGGCGAGCTCCTGGGCGAGGAAGTTGTCGAGCTTGCCGGTGGCGACGGCGTGGCCGAGCTGGTTCGGGGCGAAGATCGGGGTGGTCGCATACCCGCGGGCCGCGTCGATGCTCGGCTGGACGACCAGTACCTCCTCGACCCAGCGGTGCTTGCGGAAGGTGCCGTCGCCGTTGGGGACGACTTCGGAGCGCAGGTACATCACGATGTCGATGGCGGCGGCGAGCTTGCTGATCGCGAGCTCGCGGGTGACCTGCGGGCCCTTCTCCATGGCGCAGGAGACGAGCTTCTCGATGGTGTGCTCGGCGCTGCGGGCGTGGGTGGTGCTGATCGAGCCCGGGCCGGACTCCATGGCCTTGAGCATGTTCCAGACCTCCGGGCCGCGGACCTCGCCGACGATCTGGCGGGCGAGGTTGAACCGGAAGGAGTGGTGGATGGCCTCCTCGAGGCTGAACTCACCGGCCTGTCGGCCGTCGATGCCGACCTCGCCGGATCCGGGCCGGTGCTCCCAGGCGTGGACGATCTTGTGCCGGTCGACCAGCTCGTGCAGGTGCAGCTCGAACTCGGTCTCGAAGGTGCCGATCATCTCCCACGGCGGGATGCACGAGCACAGCGCGCGGACCCAGGTGGTCTTGCCCGAGCCCTGGACCCCGGAGACGACGATGCTCTTGCCGGCGCGGACGCAGGCGGCGAGGAAGTCGGCCAGGACCGCGCCGCACGCCTTGCGGTCGTAGACCATCTCGTCCATCGACACCTCGCGCATCCCGTGCCGGCGGATCACCACCGAGGTGTAGGCCATCACCCAGGAGCCGGCCGCGAGCCGGGCGCCGCCGGGCAGGCGCAGGTCCAGGTGCGGACGCGCTTCGGTGAAGGGCCGGTTCTGCCGGGAGCCGAGGTCGGCGAGGAACTCGCGCAGCTCGTCCTCGGAGTCGGCGATCGGGGCTGCTTCGACCAGAGTGCCGTCGACGAGCTCCAGCCACACGGCGCACGCCGGGCCGCGGGCGATGACGATGACGTTCTCCACGTCCTCGCGCTCGACCAGCGGCTGCAGCCGGCCCAGACCGAACAGCGCGGCCTTGAGCGCGGCCTTGAGGGCGTTCTCCTGCTGGCGGCTCCACGGCGGACGGCCGGTCGAGACGAGAGTCTCGGCCTCGGACTTGAGGAACTCCTCGATGACGTCGAGGCCCATCTGCTCGCGGTCATCGTCGGTGACCCGGCCGCCTTCCTTGTCCAGCCGGGCGGTCAGCCGGGAGGAGATCTCGGTCCGGTACTGGGCGATGAGCTCCCAGTCCAGCTCGACCTCCCCCACGCTGACGCCGTCGTAGTAGTCGGTGGCGGCGATCGCGTGCGGCTGGTCGTCGGGGCTGGCGACGAGCGGGCGGAGGGCGAAGTCCGAGCGGGTGCGACCCGGCAGCTGATCCTCGCTGGTCCAGGCGCCGGCGAAGATCGGCAGCGACGTCGGGTCGTGGTCCTCGCTGGTCGGCCCCGGCCCCGGCGGCGGCGGTGGCTGCGTGGCCGGCGCGTTGCCGTTGGTGCCGCGGCCGCGGGCAAACGGGGAGCGCTGCCCAGTACCGCCGGGCTGGTCTGCGTGTCGCGCCGCGAGCCATTCGTCGGCGCGGAGCGGCTCGGGGTCCTGGGCTCCGGGCTGTCCGTTGGTGCTCATGCGCGGCCTCCGCTCGTAAGTGAGGTGGGGTGGGCGAGGGCGGCCTGGTGGGAGGTGAGGACGGAGTGGATCAGGGACGCTGCGGTGCGGTAGCTGCGCACCAGGTCGGAGGACTCGAACTTGCGGGGCTTGCGGGCGCCGTGGGAGTAGACCTCCGCGGCCTCGGGATCCCAGCCCACGGATGCTGCGACGGAGATCTGGAGCGCCTTGGCGATGTGGCGCGGCGTGTAGGGACGCACCCGCGGGACGCCCGTGGGCATCGCCGGCCAGCGGCGGTCCTCGTCGACGAGAAGGAGGCGGAGTCGCGAGAGGCCCCCGGCGGCGGCGAACTGGTCGCGCAGCATCTTGGCCCACGAGCGGGCACCGGCCAGCGCGGGCAGCGAGCTGCGGGTGACCAGCAGGGTCAAGTCGGAGGCAGCGACAACCGGCTGCGGCCAACCCGCCAGACCGAGCCGGCCGGCGTCGACGATGACGTCTTGGCCGTTGCGGTCCAGCGCGCGCAGCTGCTCGGCAAGCGGCTCCCACAGCGGCAGCAGGCTCGGGGCCTGCTCGTGGGCGCGAATGCCAGGCAGGAACCAGGGCGCCCGCTCGGCCGGGGCCTCGGGATCCAGCAGCAGCGTCTCGCGCGGAAGGGCGGCAGCCAGTGTCCCCTCGCGCAGCGCGAGGGCGAGATTGATCAGCCCGCCGGTGGGTTCCTGGGTGCCGTGGAAGTAGCCGGCGAAGACCGCGGAGGACCCGGTCGGGTCGGCGTCGACCAGGAGCACGGGACGGTGCCAGTTGAGGGTGAGTCCCAGCGCCGTAGTGGAGACGCCGGGCGAACCGCTGGCGGACGCGAGGACGATCAGCGCCATCGCTCAGCGCTCCCGCGTGTCCAAGACCAGTGCCACCCGCCCGGTCGCGGCGCGGGCGGCCAGGTCGGCGGCGTCGCCTTCGGGGACAGAGACGTCGACAACGGTCCCGCCGGTCTCCGGCACGCGGCTAACGCCCACGACGACTGCCTCGACCGTGACCGGGTCCTCGTTGGTGACCTCGCCTTGGTCGCCGGGCGTGGTGACGATCCGGACGGCGTCACCGGAGTAGAGCGGCTCGGACGGCATCTGCGCAGGGGTGAGGCTGATGCCCACCAGGGACTCCCCCTCCCCTGGCACCAAACTCTCGGTGACGGCCGCCTCGGCGAGGAGAGTGCCGGCCCACAGGTCGACGGCGGCGCGGCTGCCTTCAAGCTCGGCGCTCTTGCTCGCGGCGACCGGGCTCAGCGCCGGGTCGACGCTCACCCGCACCACCGAGAGGTCCCCGGCCTCGATGGGCTCGCCGCGCTTGATGTCACGGCTGACCACGAGAACCTCCTGGGTGTCGTTGACCGATGTGAAGGCGAACGCGGTACCCAGCGCGCCTGCGGCGACAAGGGCTGCACAAAGTGCGAACACCCACGGCCTGCGGCGCTGCTTAAGGCGTGGACTGTTGTTGAGAGCAAGCCTGGGTCGGTTGTTGGGGGGCGCCTCGCCCGCGGCCCCTTGTGCGGTGTTCAGCGACATGGATCCCGAGTCCTTTCGTGTCTCGATCACCTACGTGTCAAGACGGGCCCGAGCGATCACCATGAGCCCATCTCGATACTGGCACACTAGTGCCTTTCTATCGAGCCTTTCGGCTGTCAACAGTGACCGATTCCGAGATGTCATCGCCCGAGTCCTGACCAGAAGAGCTCTCGCGGCCCAATCCCCCCGACGGGACTGAACATCAACGCTTCCGAACTATCCGGAGTCCATGGGACCACAGATCGCTCGACTCTTCCGGGACCATTTTGCCCCTGTGGATTGCGGTCAAACCCGTGTACGGGCACTCACTTGTCAGCCGAAACTAGATCTCTCCAAGCCGGCGGCGCTGCCGCTGGGCTTCCTTGAACGCAGCGGCGACCACTTCAACGGACTCCCCGAATGCCCGAGCGAGCTCTTCGAGCGTCCTGGAGGCAGGGAGTCGTGCCCAGCGACCCTGCTCCCACGCGTAGTACGTCGGCACAGCCACGTTCACGGCCGCAGCCAGGTCGGGCACGGTGAGCCCTGCCTGCAGACGCAGCGCCCTGAGATCGGGAATCTCACCGTCGAGGCGAACGAGCCTCAGCGTGGGGATGTCGAGGGCTCTCGCGAGTTTGACCAGGAAATCTGGCCGAGGCACTGACGTGCCGAGCTCCCAGCGCGAAATGCGCTCTCCCCCGGCCGCACCGACGAGACGCGCGAGCTCGTGCTGTGTCAGACCCGCCTTCTCGCGGGCCGCACGCAGTTCTGAAGGATCGATGCCGGAAACCATCAGCGACGCACCCTACCGGCCAGCGTTCTCCACCCATCGCCGGCGCCAGCATGGTGCTCGTGGACGCGGCCCCCGGACCACGGCAGGCACCGGTCCGGGGGCGCCCCACCACGGCGAGGAACTATGTCGAAGACCGCCTTGCCGCAGCTACCGACTCCACGCGGAGGCGCAGGGCGATCCGTCCAGCGGCATCACACAGCGGGTCCGTTGCGCATGGGTCAGTGCGGACGCGTTCGTCCTGCGTTGATCGCTGCGGGCCCCTTCCTTCCCCTAGGTGACCGTAAGCAGTCACCGGCGAGAGAAAGGGAGTGGATGCCCGATGCCACGACCGACGGCAGCACAGAAACAAGCACGTGAAGCGTCAGAACGTGCTCGCAAAGCCCGCGATACACGGGTCGACCGACAAGTAGAAGCCCCGGCGATGTCGATCGTGACGGCGGGCTACGACCCACTCCTGACCATCGACGAGGTCTCAGAATGGCTCGGGATTCCCAGAGGCACGCTCTACCAGTGGCGCACCCGCAAGCAGGGCCCTCGGGCTATCAAGGTCGGCGGCGCTCTTCGCTACCGACGCACGGAGGTGGAGACCTACCTAGACCAACACACCGATCCGCGCACTGCCTAGCACGCCTACCCTCTGACGAAAGACCGCACAACGCGCCATCCGGAAGGCCCGCATGATCGGCAAGTACCCGTTCGCGATCGCCCCGCCCACATCGAGTGGGGTCGGCTGATGCCCCGCCCGCCGATGCCGCCAGGCACATGGGGCGCGGTCGGCGTGTCCAAGACCGCCGCCGGCACCTATGAGGCCTCCGCTAACTATGTGTACTTCAGTGGCCGAGTGGCACGCCTCCGCGCCCGCGCTGATAGCGCCCAGGCTGCTCGCACCGCTCTCATCAGGAAGCTCCAAGAGCTCAACGGAGCCGAGGCCAGCGATAACGAGCTCACGCCGCTAACCACGGTGGCTGAACTCGCAGCCTTCTGGCTGCGAGAGAAGGAGGCGCAGCAGGTCGCTACGAACTCCCTTAAGGCGTACCGCAGCACGGTGAACAACCAGATCGTGCCCGTGATCGGCGAGCGACGGCTGCGCGATTGCAGGACGAGCACCCTTGACCGCGTCGTAAAAGATCGAGCCGCGCTTGGCTTCAGCCCCACGATGCTCCGCAAGGTCCTCCACGGGATGTTCGCCGTGGCCGTTCGGCACGACGTCATCGCCTCGAACCCGGTGCGGGACGTTGCGCGTATCTCGAAACCGCGACGCGAGATCGAGTACCTCGACATGGACCAGATCCAGGACGTTCGCAGCCTCGTCGCAGAGTCGACCAGCAGCAAGCGACCGGGCCCACGCCCGACCACCGATCTCATGGACGCTGTCGACCTCATCCTGGGCACCGGCTGTCGCATCGGCGAGATCGGCGCGCTTATCTACTCCGAGATCGATCTGGGAGCCACGCCTCCCACACTTACCGTGTCCGGAACCATCATCACCGAGACCGGTGAGGGCACCTTCCGGCAACCGTGGACCAAGTCCAGCGCCGGCTACCGCACTCTGCTTCTTCCACCGTTCGCCGTCGGGATCCTGCTACGGCGTCAGGTCGAGAACCACGCCAACCCGCACGGCGCCGTGTTCCCGACCCGCCGCGGAAGCTGGCGGCAGATCTCGAACTGGGAGCGGATGTGGAACCAGGTAGTCGACGACACCGCCTACGACTGGGTCACCTTCCACACCTTCCGCAGGTCAGTGGCCACCCTCATTGACCGTGAAGTGGGCATCGACGCTGCCCAGGCTCAACTTGGTCACGAAGACAGTGACATCACCCGCGACTTCTACGTTCACAAGGCCAAGGTGGCGCCCGATCTGACGGTCCATCTCGAGAAGTTCCGGCCCGTCACCTGAAAGTGTCGCCCCACGAAGTCCCCCGGGAGCGCCCGATCCCCGGGTGCATTCTGCCTCCGCGCAGCGCGTTCTCGGGGCCTTGGCCACGGGCGTTTCTGGCCTGTTTCTGGACAGTTTCGCCATCAGATTCAAATCTCAGAGGGCCCCTGCCTGGGCGTTTGCCCAGGTCAGAGGCCCTCTTCCCGCTCCCCCGGTTGGACTCGAACCAACAACCCTCCGGTTAACAGCCGAATGCTCTGCCAGTTGAGCTACAGGGGATCGCTTGTGCAGCGAGGCGAAACCTTAGCAAGCCTCGTCACCACGGGTGAAATCAGGGCAGCCCGACGTCGCGCCGGGCCAGCTCGAGGGCTTCACGAGCGGCCGCCCGCACGGCCGGGTCGTCGGGGTCGACGCCCTCGTCGTACTCGTAGACCCAGTGCACGCCACCCTCCCCGGAGGGCGCGCGGCGGGCGATGACGCGCAGGCCGCGACGGTGCGCCACCGGGACGTGGCGCTGGAGGACGATGCTGGCGGTCACTCGCTCGTGGACCAGCTCGAGCAGGCGGCCCGGGTCGGCCAGTGATGCGGTGTGGACGGGCCGCTGCTCCCCCCACGAGCCGACCTCGGAGAGCTGGAACGTGTCGGTGTCCCGGTCCCAGCCAGCCGCCTCCACCTGCTCCCACGGGACCCGTCGGGTCTCGCCGTCGCGTGCGAGGTAGAACGCGTCGCGCGTGCCGGCGACGACGGCACCGTCGGCAGCCGTCGTCACCGCGAGGACCTTCTCGCGACGGCCGACCTCGATCTGCGGGACCGTGGATCGCCTCCGCCAGCTGACCGGGAGCATCAGGGCTGTCCTCCTGGTGGTCCGACTGCACCCTCGCGCAGCTTGCGCCGGTGCTGCTCGAGCATGACGAGCTCGCCGAACATGCGGTTGTAGTCGAGCGCCTGGTCGACCGGGTTGGTGCGCTGGAGGCGCGCCTTGACGTCGGCGATGCGGCGCGACGTGGTCAGCTCCTGGAGCCGGTAGACGTAGGCCACCGCAAAGGTCGGGTTGGGGTCCGAGGTGCCGCGGACCGGCTCGACGCCGAGCTCGGTGACCGCAGCGATCACCGCCGGATCCGTCGCAGCACCGCGGACCCGGTTGGCCCAGCCGGCGTCGTCGACGCCCGAGGCGGGCCCGCCCGCTGCCGTCACTGCCTCCCACACGCCCTGGAACGTGGGGTGGGTGAAGTCGGCGCCGGTCACGTGCGCGGTCGTGCGCCCCACACCCGCAGGGTGCTGGATGATGAGCTTGAGCAGCTCGCGCTCGATCTGGAATCGCGGGTCGGACAGGCTCGGCAGGGCCGGTCGCGGCGGCTGGGGCGCCTGCGACGGCTCGGCGGAGCGTACGGGGCGCCGCTCGTCGGTCCGGGCCGGCCGGCTGGCGGCGCGGCGTACCTCCTCGCGGACCTGGTCGAGGTCGACGCCCACCATGTGTGCGAGCTCGCGGGAGAACGTCTCGACCTTCGTCTTGTCGCGGATGCTCGCCACCAGTCCGGCGGCGTCGCGCAGCGCGTCGACGCGGCCGTCGGCACGGTCGAGGTCGTGGCGGGTGAGGATGTTGTCGAGGGCGAAGCGGTAGAGGGGTTGCCGGCTCGCGACCAGCTCGCGCACGGCCTCGTCACCCTCCTTGAGCCGCAGGTCGCACGGGTCCATGCCCTCGGGCGCGACGGCGACATAGGTCTGGGACGCGAAGACCTGGTCGCTGTCGAGGACCTTCATCGCGGCCTTCTGGCCGGCGGAGTCACCGTCGAAGGTGAAGATGACCTCGCCGCTGGTCGTGCCGTGGTCGCCGAGGAAGCGGCGCAGGACGCGGGCGTGGTCGGTGCCGAAGGCGGTGCCGCAAGACGCGACGGCGGTCGTCACCCCGGCGAGGTGGCAGGCCATGACGTCGGTGTAGCCCTCGACGACGACGGCCTGCTGGCTGTCCTTCATCGCGGTGCGCGCGAGGTCGATGCCGTAGAGCACCTGGCTCTTCTTGTAGATCGCGGTCTCGGAGGTGTTGAGGTACTTGGCCTCGATCCGGTCGTCGTCGAAGATCCGGCGGGCACCGAAGCCGATGGTGTCGCCGTTGGCCTCGCGGATCGGCCACACGAGCCGGCCGCGGAAGCGGTCGTAGTGGGAGCGGCCGTGCGCCACGAGCCCGGCCGCGACCGACTCCTCGTCGGTGAACCGGCGCCCGCGCAGGTGGCGGGTCAGCGCCTCCCCGTCGCGCGGGGCGAAGCCCACGCCGAACATGAGGGCGGCGGCCTGGTCGAATCCGCGCTCGTGGAGGAACTGGCGCGCGACCACCGCGTCGGGGCCGGCAAGCTGCTCGGCGTAGAACACCTGGGCGACCTTGTGGGCCTCGATCAGGCGGCCACGAGCCGGCCCGCGGGGACGTACGGGCTCGTCGTCGCCGTCCTCGCGTCGGAGCTGGACGCCGTACTTCTCCGCGAGCCGCTCGACCGACTCGGTGAACGTGAGTCCGTCCACCTTCATCAGGAACGAGATGACGTCCCCGCCCTCGCCGCAGCCGAAGCAGTGGAAGAACTGGCGGGCCGGGTTGACGTTGAACGACGGCGTCTTCTCGTCGTGGAACGGACAGAGGCCCTTCAGCGAGCCGCCGCCGGCGCGCTTGAGCGTGACGTACTCGGAGACCACGTCGTCGATCCGCGCCTTCTCGCGCACCTCGGCGATGTCGTCGTCGCGAATCCGGCCTGCCACGCCGGGGAGTCTACGGGCGAGCTCCCACGAGCGGCGGGGAGTCTCCACATCCCCGGGATCGCCGACTGCGCGCGGTCGGCCACCCCTTGGGGCGTGAGCGGCTGGTGCCCGTCCAACACGTCTGCGAAGGTCGGAAGATGACCTCTCAGCATGGAGCGCCGGAGAGTCAGACTCTCGGAGCACTCGTCCACCAGCTGTCCCAGCAGATCCCCGAGCTGATCCGCTCGGAGATGCGGCTCGCCCAGGCGGAGGTCGCCCAG
The DNA here is from genome assembly GCF_004785795.1 of Nocardioides eburneiflavus. Taxonomy (NCBI): domain Bacteria; kingdom Bacillati; phylum Actinomycetota; class Actinomycetes; order Propionibacteriales; family Nocardioidaceae; genus Nocardioides; species Nocardioides eburneiflavus. The sequence goes on along the minus strand of NZ_SRRO01000001.1, from coordinate 3,026,338 downwards.
AAGGGCAGACGCGCGGGGATCGGGATCGGCATGTTCAGCGTGGCCGGGCTCCTCGCGTTCTTCGCCTTCGGAGCACTCGTCGCCACTGCCATCCTGGGGCTCGCCCACGTGGTCGACGCCTGGCTGGCCGCCCTGCTCGTGGCGCTCGTCCTGCTCGCCGGGGCCGCTGTCGCCGGCCTGGTCGGGAAGAACAAGGTGGCCGAGGCCACGCCGGCCGCGCCCGAGCGCGCGATCCACGGCCTCAAGGAGGACATCGCGACGGTGAAGGGAGACCACCATGAGTGACCAGCACAAGACGCCGGAAGAGCTCGAGGCGGAGATCGCGCTCCAGCGCGAGCAGCTCGCGGGCACCGTCGACGAGCTGGCCGCGAAGCTCGACGTGAAGTCGCAGGCGCAGCACAAGGTCGCGGCGCTCAAGGACTCCGCCACCACCGACGACGGACGCCCGCGCAACGAGGTGATCGCCGCCGCCGGCTCGCTCGTCGCGATGGCCGTGGTGCTGCTCCTGTGGCGACGCCGCGGCCGCCACTGACCTGCCACTGATCCGCCACTGACCCATCACTGACCGACAGGGAAGGGAGACCCCCATGAAGAAGCTCATGCTGCTCGTCGCCGGAGGTGTCGGCTACGTGCTCGGCACCCGCGCCGGACGCGAGCGCTACGAACAGATCAAGAAGACCGCGATGCGCGTCAAGGACGACCCACGGGTGCAGGAGAAGGCGCACCAGGCTGCCGACGTGGTGAAGGAGACCGCGCAGCAGAAGGCGCCCGTGGTCAAGGACAAGGTCGCCTCGGCCGCCAGCAGTGCCGCGGACAAGGTGACCCCGTCGAGCAACGGCGACCACCGGTCCGGCAGCTCCGACCTGGAGGACCAGCTGCACCCCGACAGCACCGCGCGGCAGGACAACCCCTACCCGCAGGGCGACCTGCCCTAGCCCGGGTCTGCCCTAGCCCGGGTCCAGGTCCGCGCGCGGCGCTCGCCTCCCGACCCCCGAGGAGGCGAGCGCCGCGTGGCGTGCGACGGCGCTGGCGTCGGTGAGGGACGCGACCTGGTCGATGACCACGCGCCGACGGGCGGCGTCGTCGACCGCGGTGTCCCAGTCCTCGACGAAGACCGGGTCGAGCGCGTCGACCCCGCGGGCCCACAGGCCCTCGACCAGCTCGGCCACCAGCTGGCGCTGGCGCTCCATGAGGGCGACGCGACCGTCGGCCTGCATGACGTAGAGGGCGGCGATGCCCTTGAGCACGCCGATCTCCACCTCGGTGGCCTCGGGGACCACGAGGTCGGCGCGATGCCGTACGGGGGGCTCGCCCGCCGTCGCGGCGAAGGTGGCCCGCTGCACGCTCCCGCAGAAGCGACCGACGAGGTCGCTGGTGAGGTTCTTGATCGCGGCGAGGGCCCGCCTGCTGCCGTCGTAGGCGGAGCCCGGCCAGCTCCCGATCGCGCGCAGGTCGGCCAACGCTGCATCGAGCGTCGCGTCGTCGGCACCCGGCAGGTACCACGAGCGGACTGTCTCCCAGAGGGCGTCGCGGTCCAGGCGGGTGAGGTCGAGCCGGCCGGCCACGATGCCGTCCTCCACGTCGTGCACCGAGTAGGCGACGTCGTCGGCGAGGTCCATCACCTGGGCCTCGATGCAGCGACGGCGCCCCTCCACGCCGGCGCGGAGCCAGTCGAAGACGGGCCGGTCGTCGTCGTAGACGCCGAACTTGACCACCACACGCGGCGTGCCGTCGGCGTGGACGCCGTGCGGTCCGGAGGCGTCCGCCCGGCTCCAGGGGTACTTGGTGCAGGCGTCGAGCGTCGCCCGGGTGAGGTTGAGACCGACCGAGCGTCCCTCGGCGTCGAAGGTCTTCGACTCGAGCCGGGTGAGCAGGCGCAAGGTCTGGGCGTTGCCCTCGAAGCCCCCGCAGTCGGCGCTGAGGCCGGCGAGCGCCCGCTCGCCGTTGTGCCCGAACGGCGGGTGCCCCAGGTCGTGGGCCAGCGCGGCGGTCTCGGCGATGTCGGGGTGCGTGCCGAGCGCGCGAGCGAGGTCACGGGCGACCTGGGCGACCTCCAGGCTGTGCGTGAGCCGGTTGCGCACGAAGTCGTCGGTCTGCGGACCCACCACCTGCGTCTTGGCTGCGAGGCGGCGTGACGCCGCCGCGTGGACGACGCGCGCCCGGTCGCGCTCGAAGGCGAGGCGTACGGGCGCGTCGACCCGCTTGGGTGGCTCAGCGACGAGGCGCTCGCGCGCGGCGTCGTCGTACAGGTCCTCGATGCTCATCGGCCGGTCAGCCTAGCGAGGACCGAGGACGCTGCGTCGACGGCGGTCCTTCGACGCTGGGACGTCAGTAGACCGTGACGTGGACGTGGTCGTAGTGGTTGGCCGTCGTCGAGCCGCGGTCGGACATCCCGCGCCAGCCCTCGCCGGCACGGTCCACGGACCAGATGTTCTGGGCGTAGATGATGTACTCGATGCCGAGGGCGGAGTAGTTGGCCCGGAGGAAGTCGGCGACCGCCCAGCCGGTCTCCCCGCTGATCATGATGTCCATGGCACGGCCCTCGCCGTGGTCGCCGTCGCCACGCCATGTGCCGTAGCTGGTGATCTCCGGCCAGTTGGAGCAGACCACGTCGTGGATCTCGTAGAGGGACGCGCGGCCGGCGTCGATGGACGAGCCGTTGGAGCACGAACCGCCCAGGGCCGGGCCCTCGGGCTCGGGCTTCGGCTTGTCCTCGCTGAGGTAGTCGGAGGTGACCCAGCGCGACTGACCGTCGATGACGACCTGGGTGCGGCCGGCCTGCTCACGACCGGTCACGGTCACCTGCTCGATGGCGGCGATCTCGCCGAGCTTCTCGGACTTCTCGCTCGGCCCGGACCAGAGGTTGAGCGTCTCGGTGGTCCAGAGCTGGGCGTCGAGCTTCTTGGCGAGGCGACGTGCCTGCTTGTCGACGCTCAGGTCCTTGCGGACGGCCGCCTCGGCGCGGGCCGCGGTGCGGATCTGGGAGCGCGAGACGGTGGTCTCCCCGCGACGGCTCAGCGCCGTGCTGTTCGACGCGGCGTCGGAGATGGACTGCGAGGTGGTGCTCGACGAGGCGAGGAGGTGCTCGCCGGAGGTCGCGGGCTCGGCCGCGAGGACGCCCATGGTCACTGCGGACAGCGTCGCCACGACGGCGAGGGGTGCGGCGACCTGGACGGATCGGGGGATGGACTTCGAACGGGGGGTAGCAGGGGTTTCCCGCTTGTGGCGATGCTGAGCCACAGCGCTGATCCTTTGCACTTGCTGACGGGGGACTGCGCCGATCCACGAGCCCGGAAAACGGGGGAAGAACTCGTGCCCACGTCGACGCGATCATCGAGTGAAGCACAGGATTCTCGGCCTGACCCAATTCTCCACGGTAAAAACGCGCGTGTTCCGGCTCACCCGGCACGGATGCACGAGTGGGAGCGCTCAGCCTCCCGTGGTCTCGTCGGCGTCCTCGCGCACGTGTGCGCCGCGCCCGTCCGTGTCGTCGAGCCAGCCCTCGGGGAGCACCACCTTCTTGCGCGGCGCACCTTGCCTGCCACGCGGCGTCCCGAGCTCGCGCTCGGGGAACGGCGCGGTGTCGTCGAGGTCCTGCAGGAGCGTGTCGAGGCTCGCCAGCGAGTCGACGAGGGCCAGGCGGTGGCGCAGCTCGCCGCCGGCCGGGAAGCCCTTGAGGTACCAGGTGATGTGCTTGCGGAACTCCTTGCAGCCACGCTCCTCCCCCATGTGCTCGGAGAGCAGCTCGGCGTGCCGGCGCATCATGGCCTTGACCTCGCCCAGCGTGGGCAGGGTCGCCACGGCCTCGCCGTGGAACGCCGCCGCGAGGTCGCGGAAGAGCCAGGGGCGCCCGAGGCAGCCGCGGCCGACGACGACGCCGGCGGCGCCGGTCTGCTCGACCATCCGCAGGGCGTCGGCGGCCTCCCAGATGTCGCCGTTGCCGAGCACGGGGATGTCGACGTGGTCGACGAGGGCACCGATGGCGTCCCAGTCGGCCTCGCCGGAGTAGGCCTGCTGCACCGTACGCCCGTGCAGGGCGATCGCCGCGACGCCGCTCTCCTGCGCGATCCGGCCGGCGTCGAGATAGGTCAGGTGGTCGTCGTCGAGGCCCTTGCGGGTCTTCATCGTCACCGGCACGCCGTAGGGCGCCGCGGCCGCGACCGCGTGCTCGAGGATCTCGCCGAGCAGCCCGCGCTTCCACGGCAGCGCTCCCCCGCCGCCCTTGCGGGTCACCTTGGGCACCGGGCAGCCGAAGTTGAGGTCGACGTGCGCGACGCCGTGGTCCGCGCAGAGGATCTCCACGGCCTTGCCGATGTAGACCGGGTCGGTGCCGTAGAGCTGCACCGACCGCACCGTCTCGAGGTCGTCGAAGACGAGCATCTTCCTCGTCGTCTCGTCACCCTCGACGAGACCCCGGCTCGTGATCATCTCGCAGACGTAGAGACCGGCGCCCTGCTCGGCACAGAGCCGGCGGTAGGCGGCGTTGGTGATGCCGGCCATGGGCGCGAGGACGACAGGGGTGTCGACGTGCACCGACCCCAGGGTCAGCGAGTCGGGCAGCGCGGCGGTCACCCACCCATTGTCGAACCCGGTCCCGCCCCTGCCCAAATCAGCCGCGACCGCGCCTCTTCCCGCCGTCCTTGCGCGGACGTACGGGCTCGTCGACGTCGCCGGACCACGTGATCGGGTCGTAGCCCTCGGTGGGCTCGAACACCAGGTCGCGGACCCGCCCGCCGTCGGGCACGAGGTAGACCAGGCACATCTCGGCCTCGGCGCCCGCCTCGAAGGGCACCGGCAGCGGTCCGCTCTGGCACGCGGTGAAGTCGCCGCCCAGGGTCCACGGAGCACCGAGGGTCCCGCGGGTGTCGCGGAGGTAGAGCGGCACGTCCTGGCCGCCGAGGTCGGTGTCGCCGACGTTGGCGAGCGTGACCGTCACGAAGTAGGGCCGGGCCACCGCCATCGCCTCGTCCCGGGTCCACCCGTCGAAGACCGACTGCGGCTGCTCGGCGACCGCCTCGACGGTCAGCTCGAGCTCACCCGCGAGCTCCTGCGTCGGCTGCCAGGCGAGCACTGCGGAGTCACCGAAGCCGAGCTCGGTGCCGGGCTCGGTGCCGGGCTGGGTGCCGGGCTCGGTCCCGGGCTCGCTGCCGTCGGACGTGGCGCCGGTCGCCGGAGGCGTGGACGTCTCGGGCTCATTACTCGAGCACGCCGACGCCGCCAGGACCACTCCCAGCGCGACGGTCAGGAGGAGGGTGCGCCGCATGGCGACACTCTGGCACGTCGCCGCGCCCGGATCGGGCGTACGGACGGCTCAGCAGCCGACGAGCTTCTCCGCGAACCAGCGCGTGATGCCGTCGAGGCTGACCCGCTCCTGCGACATGGTGTCGCGCTCGCGGATCGTGACGGCGTCGTCGTCGAGGGTCTCGAAGTCGATGGTCACGCAGTAGGGGGTGCCGATCTCGTCCTGGCGTCGGTAGCGGCGACCGATCGCACCGGAGTCGTCGAAGTCGACGTTCCAGTTCTGGCGCAGCTCGGCGGCGAGCGCCTTGGCCTTGGGCGAGAGGTCGGCGTTGCGGCTCAGCGGCAGCACCGCGACCTTGACCGGCGCGAGACGCGGGTCGAGCTTGAGCACGACGCGCTTGTCGACGCCGCCCTTGGTGTTGGGCGCCTCGTCCTCGGTGTAGGCGTCGATGAGGAACGCCATCAGCGAGCGGGTGAGCCCGGCTGCGGGCTCGATGACGTAGGGGATGTAGCGCTCGTCGGCGGCCTGGTCGTAGTAGGACAGGTCCTTGCCGGAGAACTCGCTGTGCTGCTTGAGGTCGAAGTCGGTGCGGTTGGCGATCCCCTCGAGCTCCTCGAAGTCACGGCCGGAGAACCCGAAGCGGTACTCGATGTCGGTCGTGCCCTTGGAGTAGTGGGACAGCTTCTCCTCGGGGTGCTCGTAGTGGCGGAGGTTGTCGGGGTCGATGCCGAGGTCGACGTACCAGCGGGTGCGCTCCTCGATCCAGTAGCGGAACCACTCGTCGTCCTCGCCCGGCTTGACGAAGAACTCCATCTCCATCTGCTCGAACTCGCGGGTGCGGAAGATGAAGTTGCCGGGGGTGATCTCGTTGCGGAAGCTCTTGCCCATCTGGGCGATGCCGAAGGGCGGCTTCTGGCGGCTCGAGGTCACCACGTTGGCGAAGTTGACGAAGATCCCCTGGGCCGTCTCGGGACGCAGGTAGTGCAGGCCCGACTCGTCCTCGATGACGCCGAGGTAGGTCTTGAGCATCATGTTGAAGTTTCGCGGCTCGGTCCACGCGTTGCGGGTGCCGCAGTTGGGGCACGCGATCGACTCGTTGATGTCGACCGTGTCGGGGTCGTCGATCCCCTTCTTGGCCGCGTAGTCCTCCTGGAGGTGGTCCTCGCGGAAGCGCTTGTGGCACGACTGGCACTCGACGAGCGGGTCGCTGAAGGTGCTGAGGTGGCCGCTGGCCTCCCACGTGCGGGTCGGCAGGATGACGCTGGAGTCGAGGCCGACGACGTCGTCGCGGCGGGTGACCATGGACCGCCACCACTGGCGCTTGATGTTCTCCTTGAGCTCCACGCCGAGCGGGCCGTAGTCCCAGGCGGAGCGGGTGCCGCCGTAGATCTCACCGCAGGGGAAGACGAAACCCCGACGCTTGGCGAGGGAGACGACGTTGTCCAGGGCGGTGGGTGCGGGCTTGGCCACGGTGGATGTCCTTCAGTGGTCGGGCCGGCTGGCTGCCGGCTCGGGCAGTGCGTACGGGGTCGAGCGAGCGCTCACCCTATCGATCGGGGTCGGGCCTCGTTGAGGTCGGTCCCCTCCTCGACCACCTCGTACGCACTGGGCTCGTCGACCGCGTGCACCATCAGCGGCTGGATGTGCATCTTGCCCTCGTACGAACCCAGCGCGCGGCGGTAGGAGCCGACGTTCTCCCAGCGAGTGGTGAGCACCCACAGTCCCGGGTCGTCGACGTTGCGGCCGACCTGGCCGCCGACGTAGCCGGGCTTCGCGGCGAGGATGGCGAGGGCACGCAGGAGGCCCTGCCGGAGCTCATCCTCCGCCGCGGCGTCGGGACCGGTGGGGCCGGAGGGCGTACGGAGGCGGGTGAGGACGAGCACGGCACCACCCTACGGCGGGGTAGTCCACCGGGTTCTGGCTGTCTGGGGACCGTCAGCACGACCGTTTCCCGGTGGACTACCCCTGAGTTTGACAACGATTCTCAACATCGCTGAGAATCGTTCTCATGTCGCTCGCCACCCGCCTCGTCCCCCTTGCCAGCATCCTCACCGCGTCCGTCCTCCTTGCCGGGTGCGGGTCGTCGGACGCCGGCGCGTCTGGAAGTGGTCGCCAGGCCGTCGCGTCGTTCTACCCGCTGGCGTGGGTGACCGAGCGGGTGGCGGGCGACGGGTGGACGGTCGACAACCTCACCCAGCCCGGGCAGGAGCCCCACGACCTCGACCTCACGATCGCGCAGACCGCGTCCCTCGACAGCGCCGACCTCGTCGTGCTCGAGGAGGGCTTCCAGCCGGCGGTCGACGCCGCTGCCGAGAACAGCGACGCGCCGATCCTCGACGCGGCCGCCGTGGTCGACCTGATCCCGGCCACCGAGGGCGACCACGACCACGAGGGGGAGTCGGAGGACGAGCACGCCGAGGACGAGCACGCCGAGGAGGAGGGCCACGACGACCACGGTGACCTCGACCCGCACTTCTGGCTCGACCCGCTGCGCGTCGCGGACTTCGCCGACTCCGTCGCCGACGAGCTCGCCGAGGTCGACCCCGACGGCGCGCAGACCTACGCCGACAACGCCGCTGCCCTCCGCGCCGAGCTCGAGACGCTCGACGAGGAGTACAGCTCGGGCCTCGCCACGTGTGAGCGCAGCACGACCGTGGTGAGCCACCAGGCGTTCGCCTACCTGACGCGCTACGGCCTGGAGTTCGAGGCGATCGCCGGCCTCTCCCCCGACGCCGAGCCCACCGCCGCCGACCTGGCCCACCTCCAGGAGGCCATCGAGGCCGACGGCGTGACCACCGTGTTCTCCGAGCGGCTGGTCAGCCCCAAGATGGCCGAGACCCTCGCCGGCGACCTTGGCGTGACGACGGCCGTCCTCGACCCGCTCGAGGGCCTCTCGGACGAGACGGCCGACGAGGACTACCTTTCCATCATGCGCTCGAACCTTTCAGCACTCCAGCAGGCCAACGGCTGCTCGTGACCTCGCCCCCCTCCCCCGACGTCGCTCCCGTCACCCTCGAGCAGGTCTCCGTCGCCATCGGCGGCCGGCCGGTCCTGCGCGACGTCGACCTGGCCGTGCGCGCCGGTGAGATGGTGACGTTGCTCGGCCCCAACGGCTCGGGGAAGTCGACCCTCGTCCGCGCTGTCACCGGGCTGCTCCCCCACACCCGGGGAGTGGTCCGGTTGTTCGGCACCCCGATCGAGGAGTTCGGCGACTGGTCGAGGCTGGGGTTCGTGCCGCAGCGCTCCACCGCCACCGGCGGCGTGCCGGCCACGGTGCGCGAGGTCGTGGCGTCCGGGCGCGTCGGGCGACGCCGTCTGCTGCGACCGACGAGCGCGGCCGACCGCCGCGCCGTGGAGTCGGCGCTCGAGGTGGTCGGCCTCACCGACCGAGCCTCGTACGGCGTGTCCCAGCTCTCCGGCGGCCAGCAGCAGCGCGTCCTCATCGCGCGCGCCCTCGCCAGCGAGCCCGACCTGCTCGTCCTCGACGAGCCCACGGCCGGCGTGGACCTGCCCAACCAGCAGGCCCTCGCGGACGCGCTGGGGCGGCTCAAGGCGCGCGGGGCCACGATCCTGCTCGTCGCGCACGAGATCGGCCCGATGATGTCCCTGGTCGACCGGACGGTGGTGATGCGTGACGGCCGGGTTGCCTACGACGGCCCTCCGCTCACCCAGGAGGTCGCGTCCCACACCCACCACGACCACGACCACGGACCGGATCACGGGCCGGGCAGCCACGACCACGCGCCGCACGTGGCGTCACCCTTCGACTGGGACCGGGGGGCGCACTGAGATGACCTTCGTCGACCTCTTCTCGCTCGGGTTCATGCAGCGCGCGCTCATCGCCGCGCTGCTGACCGGCCTCGCCGCCCCGGCGATCGGCACCTTCCTGGTGCAGCGCCGGCTCGCGCTCCTCGGCGACGGCATCGGCCACGTCGCGGTGACCGGCGTCGCCCTCGGCCTGCTCACCGGCACGTCGCCGACGTGGACCGCCGTCCTCGTCGCCGTGCTCGGCGCGGTGCTGATGGAGCTGATCCGCGAGCGCGGCCACACCAACGGCGACGTGGCGCTCGCCCTGCTGTTCTACGGCGGCCTGGCCGGAGGCGTCCTCATCACCGGCATCGCCGGCGAGGGCGCCGCCACCCTCCAGGCGTACCTGTTCGGCTCCCTCAACGCGATCTCCGCCTCCGACGTGTGGTTCACCGCGGCGCTGACCGCGGTGGTGCTCGTCGTGGCGGTCGGGCTGTCGCCCCAGCTGTTCGCGGTCGCGAGCGACCAGGACTTCGCCCGGGTGGCCGGCCTGCGCGTACGCGCGTGGAACCTGCTCATCGCGGTGCTCGCCGCGGTGAGCATCACCGTAGCGATGCGTACGGTCGGGCTGCTCCTGGTCTCGGCGCTGATGGTCGTGCCGGTCGCGACCTCGCAGCAGCTGGCCCGCTCCTTCCGGGTGACGCTCCTCGGCGCGATGGGGGTCGGGTGCCTCGCGTCGGTCGGCGGCCTGCTGCTGAGTGCGTGGCTGTCGTTCTCCGTCGCGGTCGCCCCCGGACCCACGATCGTGCTTCTCGCCCTGGCGATGTTCACCGCGACGTGGCCGATCGGGGTGTGGCTGCGCCGCCGCAGCCGGCTGCTGGCGCCCTTCCCCGAGGTGGCCGCGACCCCGCACCGCTCCCCGGACCAGCACCCACACGAGCACGGCCAGGACTGCGGCCACCCCGCTGTCCCGCACGGCGACCACGTCGACTACGTCCACGACGGCCATCGCCACGCACCGCACGGGGAGCACTATGACGAGCACTGAGCAGCGGCGCCCGCCCGTACGCCCGACCCGCCAGCGGCTCGCCGTCGCAGCGGCGCTCGCCGGCTTCGACGACTTCCGCAGCGCGCAGGAGATCCACGACCTGATCTCGCGGCAGGGCGACTCCGTGGGGCTCGCGACCGTCTACCGCACCCTCGCGACGCTCGCCGAGGCCGGCGAGGTCGACATGCTGCGCAACGAGGACGGCGAGGCGATCTGGCGCAGCTGCTCCGACACGCACCACCACCACCTCGTGTGCCGCTCGTGCGGCGCGACCGTCGAGGTCGAGGGACCTGCCGTCGAGCGGTGGACCAGCTCGATCGCCGGCGAGCACGGCTATGCCGACATCAGCCACACGCTGGAGATCTTCGGGACCTGCCCGGCCTGCCGGTAGGGCTCAGCCCGGGATGTTGGGGATCGCGCCGCCGTACCGGCGGTCGCGGCTGGCGTACGTCTCGATGGCCGCCCAGAGGTGACGCCGGTCGACGTCGGGCCAGAGCACGTCGCTGAAGACCATCTCGCTGTACGCCGCCTGCCAGAGCATGAAGTTGGACAGGCGCTGCTCACCCGACGTGCGCCAGACCAGGTCGGCGTCGGGCAGCTCGGGCACGTAGAGGTGGCGGGCGAAGGTCTTCTCGTCGATCCTGTCCGGGTCGAGTCGGCCGGCGGCGACCTCCCGACCGATGGCGCGGGCCGCGTCGGCGAGCTCGGCGCGACCGCCGTAGTTGACGCACATCGTCAGGGTGAGGACATCGTTGTCCCTGGTCATCTCCTCGGCGACCTGGAGCTCCTTGATGACCGACTTCCACAGCCGCGGTGCGCGACCGGCCCAGCGCACCCGTACGCCGAGGTCGTGCATCTCGTCGCGGCGGCGGCGGATCACGTCGCGGTTGAAGCCCATCAGGAAGCGGACCTCGTCGGGCGAGCGCGACCAGTTCTCGGTGGAGAACGCGTAGGCGGAGACGGCCTTCACGCCGATCTCGATCGCCCCCTCGACGACGTCGAAGAGCGTGCTCTCGCCCTCCTCGTGGCCCTTGGTGCGCGGCAGCCCACGCTGCTTGGCCCAGCGGCCGTTGCCGTCCATGATGATCGCGACGTGCTCCGGGACGAGGTCGCGCGGCACCGGCGGCGGGGTGGCGCCGCTGGGGTGTGGGGTGGGCGGCTTCACCTGTCGCTTCACGTGCGCCAGCGTAGTGCTGGACGCTCGCCGAGGGTGCCGGGCCGGTCACTCGAGCTCGCGCACCAGGACCACGGTCAGGCCGGCCGTCAGCATCATGACCAGCGCGACGAGCCCGGTCAGCCAGAGCGTGCGGACCGGATCGGGCTCGACGAGCGCCGGCGCCGGGCCGCCGGGTCCCGGCAGGACGAAGGCGCGGGCACCGTCCGACCGGTCATCGGGCCGGCCGTCGCCACGGCTCGATCCGGCGACCTCGGCGTCGCGTACGTCGCGGTCCCGGACGACGGGTGCCGCTGCTCCGCGCGGCGGGAGGCCGTCGACCCCGTCGCAGGACGCAGCAACCGCACGCCGCCCTCCGCGCGGTCGGTCGGTTGCGCCGGCCCCCGGCCCGTCCCCCGGACCCTCCTGGCCGGTGGCGTGGCTGCTGCCCTGACCGGTGGGGGTGGTCGCCGGGGTCGCGGGGGCAGGCTGGGAGGAGGTCACGGGCTCGGCGGCCTGCGCGACGGGCTCGCTGTCCGGTCGGTCGCCCGGGTCGTGCTCGGCCTGCGAGCGGGCCGCTCCCTCCGAGGGAGCACCGCGGTCGCCGCCCGTCGTCTCCTGCACGGCGTCCTCGACCTGGGTCACCGTCGGCTCGACGACGTCCTCGACCACCGGTTCGACGGCCTGCTCCACCGGGGGGACGACTGTCTCGATGGCCTCGAGCACCGGGTCCACGACGGGTTCGGTCACCGTCCCGGCGGCGCCGGTGACGTCGTCCAGGAGCTCCCCGTCCCCGGCGTGCGCCGCAGGTCCGGGGGACGACAGTGACATCGCGAGAACGGCACCTGCCAAGGCGGTCCAGCGCCCCGCCCGACGTCGCAGGAGCAGCAGGTCTGTGTGGTCGGGCATGACGATCGCCTCCGAGGTCCGCAGTGGTGTGGGAGGGGCCGACGACCCCTACTCGTGCCAACGAGGCCCCGCACAGGTCCGGTATGCGCGTGGAGCAAGATCCCCAATCGGGGGTGCCTCGGTCGGGGAGGGACCCGACCTCACCCGCGCTCGACGTACGCCATCGAGCGCAGGCCGCGCTCGAGGTGCCAGGCGAGGTAGGCCGACACCAGGTTGCTGGCCTCGCGGAGGTGCCGGGGGTCAGCGGCGTGGACGACCGGCCAGTCGCCGACGAGCAGCGCGCCGAGCACCAGCACCGTCTCCGAGGCCGGCGTGGCGGAGCCAGGCATGCGGTCCGAGGCGCAGAGCACGCCGCCCGCGGACGGGTTGAAGAACCGGTGGGGGCCCTCGACGCCGCACTGGACGCAGTGGTCGAACGACGGCGCGTAGCCGGCGACCGACAGCGAGCGCAGCAGGTAGGAGTCGAGCACCTGCTTGGCCGGGTGTTCGCCGCCCGACATCGCGCGCAGGCCGCCGACGAGGAGCAGGAACTGCTGGACCGCCGGTTCCTTCTCCTCGGTGACCAGCCGCTCGGCGGTCTCGAGCATCACCGTGCCGGCGGTGTAGCGGTCGTAGTCGAGCCCCAGCCTCGCGTGGAACGGGTCGAGCGTCTCGGCCTGGGTGATCACGTCGAGGCTGCGGCCCTCGGCGAGCTGGAGGTCGACGTGGGTGAACGGCTCGAGGCGCGAGCCCCAGCGCGAGGTCGTACGGCGCACGCCCTTGGCGACCGCGCGCACCCGCCCGTGCTGACGCGTCAGCAGGGTGATGATGCGGTCGGCCTCGCCCAGCTTGTGGGTGCGGAGCACGACGGCCTCGTCGCGGTAGAGGGGCACCCGACCATTCTCCCCCACCGGCCCTGCTGGAACCGGCTGCGCGTCAGCGTTTCCGGGTGCGGGCCTTCGTCGTCGCCGGCCGGTCCTGCCAGCACTCCAGCGCGAAGTCGGTGGCGGCCGCGGTCAGCCGGTCCGGGCGGAAGCGCCACTCGAGGATCGAGGACGCCCGCTCCATCCGCACGCGCGGAAGCTCGGCGCCCAGCATGTCGGCGTCGACGAACGGGTGGATCGGGTCGATCGGGTGGCCCACCACGAACACCGGGGCCTGGATCCGGCGACGCTGGGACGACGACGGTGCGAGCCGGCCGAAGATGACCCCGTGGAGCACCGAGGCGATCGACTCGGCGCGGTGGTCGACGGTGTCGAGGCAGATCCCGGCCCAGAACGGGACGATCCCCCGCGGGACCGAGCGCGAGAGCCGCTGGAGGGTGTTGGCGGTGACGGGCACGTAGCGCGCGGCCAGCATGATCGGGACGAAGGCGAGGATCCCCGCGACGAGCGCGTGGTTGAGCACCGGCATCTCCACGATGAGTCCCTTGACCCGCTCGGGCGCGATGACGGCGACCTCGAGCGAGACGTTGGCGCCCAGCGACGTGCCGCCGATGACCGCCTGCTCGGCACCGAGGTGGTCGAGCAGCGCCACGACCTGCTCCCCGAAGGACGTCATCGAGTAGACGAGCGGGTCGGCGGGCTGGTCGGAGCGGCCGTGGCCGAGCAGGTCGAGGGTCACCACGTGCAGCCCCCGGGCGGCCATCGCCCGGGCGAGCGGCTGCTGCATGCGGCGCGGCATGAGCAGGCCGTGCAGCAGCACCACCCAGTCGTCGCCCGAGCCGTACTCGGTGTACTCGAGCCGGTCGCGCCCGCCGTCGGACTCGACGAAGAACTGTCCGATCCGCTCGCTCACCAGCATGGGCTCAATGTAGTCCGCTGCGATCGGCCGGTCCGGGACGTCCGCGGACCGGCTTTTCGCAGCGGACTACCGAGCGGGGGTGGGGAGGAGGGTCACGCGCGATTGACGGCGCTGATCACGGCCTTGAGCGAGGCGGTGACGATGTTGGCGTCGAGCCCGACGCCCCACAGCACCTTGTCGCCGCTGTCGGAGGACACCGCGCACTCGACGTACGCCGCCGCGATCGCGTCGCCACCGGCGGACAGGGCGTGCTCGGCGTAGTCCAGCACCCGTACGTCGTGGCCGACCGCCGCGATCGCGTCGACGAACGCCGCGATCGGACCGTTGCCCTGGCCACTGAGCTCGTGCCGCTCGCCGTGGACGTAGACCCCGACGGTGAGCTGGTCCTTCTCCCCCGCGGCGCTGGAGGTGTGCACGGAGTTCAGCTTGAGCGGGGTCTCGCGGTCGAGGTACTCGGCGCGGAACACCGACCAGATCTCCTCGGGCGTGATCTCGCCGCCCTCGGTGTCGGTGTGCTGCTGCACGACCCGGCTGAACTCGATCTGCGCCCGACGCGGCAGGTCGAGCTTGTGCTCGGACTTGAGGACGTAGGCGACGCCGCCCTTGCCGGACTGGCTGTTGACCCGGATGACCGCCTCGTAGGTCCGGCCGACGTCCTTGGGGTCGATCGGCAGATAGGGCGCCTCCCACGGCAGCTCGCCGACGGGGACGCCGAGCGCCGCGGCCTTCTTGTCCAGGTCCTCCAGGCCCTTCTTGATGGCGTCCTGGTGGGAGCCGGAGAAGGCGGTGTAGACGAGGTCGCCGGCGTAGGGGTGGCGCGGGTGGACCGGCAGGTTGGTGCAGTACTCGACGGTGCGGCGCACCTCGTCGATGTCGCTGAAGTCGACCTGCGGGTCGATGCCCTGGCTGAACAGGTTCATCCCGAGGGTGACCAGGTCGACGTTGCCGGTGCGCTCGCCGTGACCGAACAGGCAGCCCTCGACGCGGTCGGCGCCGGCCATCAGCGCCAGCTCCGTCGCGGCGACGGCGGTGCCGCGGTCGTTGTGGGGGTGCAGGCTGATCGCCGAGTGCTCGCGTCGCGTCAGGCCACGCCCGAAGTACTCGATCTGGTCGGCGTACGTGTTGGGCGTCGACATCTCGACGGTGGCCGGCAGGTTGAGGATGATCTCGCGGCCCGCCTCGGGCTGCCAGACGTCGGAGACGGCCTCGCACACGCTGAGCGCGAAGTCGGTGTCGGACTGCGTGAAGATCTCGGGGCTGTACTGGTAGCCGAAGTCCTGGCTGCCGACGATCGGGCCGAGGCGCTCCTCGGCGTACTTCATCACCATCTCGGTGCCGCGAACGGCGATGTTGCGGCACTCGTCGGGCGTGACGTTGAAGACGACGCGCTGGAACAGCGGCGCGGTCGCGTTGTAGAGGTGGATCGTCGCGCGCGGGGCGCCGACCAGCGAGTCGACGGTGCGCTCGATGAGGTCCTCGCGGGCCTGCGTCAGCACCGAGATCTGCACGTCGTCGGGGATCCGGTCCTCCTCGACGAGCTTGCGCACGAAGTCGAAGTCGGTCTGGCTCGCGCTCGGGAACCCGACCTCGATCTCCTTGTAGCCCATCTTGACCAGCAGCTCGAACATGGTGAGCTTGCGGGCGGGCGTCATCGGGTCGATGAGGGCCTGGTTGCCGTCGCGCAGGTCGGTCGACAGCCAGCGCGGCGCCTTGTCGACCTTCCTGGTCGGCCAGGTGCGGTCGGGTACGTCGACGGGCACGAACGGCGTGTAGCGGCCGAACGGCATCGGGCTGGTGCCCTGCTGGTTGCTGGTGTTGCTCAGGTTGGTCATGGCTTCCTCGGTCTGCTCGTGAAGGGGCGACCGGCGCGCGCCTCACACCGCAGCGAGGGGGCCGGTTTCTAGGCCTCGCTGCGGCAGCGAAGGAGGAGGCTGCGCATCATGACGGGACCAGCGTACGCCGCCTCGCGCGCGTGCGCAGCGGCCCGTCCGACCTGCGGACCGGGACCGGCGTCAGGCGCGGCCGCGGGCGGCGTACGCCACCGCCGTCAGGTCGAACGGTCCGTCGCCGAGACGACGCCGCAGGACACCCTCGAGCCGCGCCCGGCCATCGGGCCCGAGGGCGGCCACGGCGTCGCCGGCGGGTCCGACGCCGTGCAGGTAGGGCTCCCACCACTCCTCGAAGCTGGGGTGGGTGACGGTGACCGGCAGCTCCACGGCCTCGACGCCGCGCAGCCCGGCGTCCTCGAGGATGGCGACCAGGCCTGCACGGGACCCGCCGTGGAACTCGCGCTCCCCCGGGTGCTCGGGCTGGAGCTCGGCGACCGCCTCCCACAGCGGCCACATCGGCGCCCGCGACCCGGCGAGGTCCCAGACCGTCGCCCCGACCCAGCCGCCGGGACTGGTCACCCGCGCCATCTCGGCGAGCCCGCCGACGGGGTCGGCCATGAAGTGGACCACCAGGCAGGCGGCGGCGACGTCGAACGAGTCGTCGTCGTGGGGCAACGACTCTGCGCCTCCCAGCCGGACGTCGACGCCCGGCAGCCGCACGCGGCACGCCTCGACGAAGGACGTCGACGGGTCGACGGCGGCGACGTGGTCGGCGCCGAGCCGGTCCGCGAGGATGCTGGTGAGGGCACCGGGACCGCAGCCGACGTCGATCGCCCGCTGGCCGGCCGCGACCTCCAGCCAGTCGGCGAGGTCGGCAGCGAGCGGGCGGGAGTAGCGACCCATGAAGCGGTCGTAGGCATCGCCCGACACCTCGAAGGTCACGCCACGCGACGCTACTCCGCCTCGTAGGCTCGCGCCATGCCCCGACTCCTGGTGGTCCACCACTCGCCGACCCCGTCGGTGGCCGCGTTGACCGAGGCGGTCGTGGCCGGCGCCTCGGACGACTCGATCGAGGGTGTCGAGGTCGTCGTACGGCCTGCGCTGGAGGCAGGTGCGGGCGACGTGCTCGACGCGGACGCGTACCTGCTCGGCACCCCCGCCAACTTCGGCTACATGAGCGGAGCCCTCAAGCACTTCTTCGACACGATCTTCCTCGAGGCCGGGGGCGCCCTCACCGACGACGGGTCGGCCGCGGCCGGCGGAGGCGGCAAGAAGCCGTACGGGCTCTACGTGCACGGTCGCTACGACACGACGGGCGCGGTGCGGTCCGTGCAGTCGATCGTGGGCGCCCTGCCCTGGCGCCAGGCGGCACCGGTGCTCGAGGTCCTCGGCGACGTGGGCGAAGAGCAGCGCGAGGCGGCGTACGAGCTGGGCGGGACGCTCGCGGCACTGGTGATGGGATGAGGCGCGTGCTCGCGGCCCTGGCCGCCACCGTCGTGCTCGCAGGGTGCACCTCCACCGCAGAGGCCCCGGTCGACGAGCCGGCACCCGCCTCGCCCGAACCCACACCCACCACGACGACGCCCCTGCCCGACCCCGGCCCGACCCCCGCACTCGGCGAGTGCCACGCGCTGACCTTCCGCCAGGCCCTCGTGGTCGTCGGCCGCACCGCGCCGGTGCCCTGCCGCAAGCAGCACACGGCCCAGACCTACTTCGTCGGCACGCTCGACCTGACCACCGACGCGGGGTTCACGCGACGGGTCGACTCGCAGGCCGCGCAGCGCCAGATGCGTACGGCCTGCACGCGGCGGCTGCCCCGGCACCTGGGCCGTACGCCTCGCGAGCTGCGGCTGACCATGGTGCGGGCGGTGTGGTTCAGCCCCAGCCCCGCCCGCGCCGAGGCCGGCGCGGACTGGTTCCGCTGCGACGTCGTGGCGGTGGCCTCCCCACGAGAGCTGCTCCGCCTGCCCCGCCGCACGAAGGGGTGGGGGGCGCCGGCCATGTGTGCCACGGCCGCACCCGGCACGCGGGGGTTCGACCGCGTCGCCTGCAGCAGGAGGCACTCGTGGCGGGCGGTCGCGACCGTCGACATCCCCGGTGCACGCCTTCCGGCAGCGGCCGCGATCGCCGGGCGGATGGACCCCGTCTGCCGCGACGTGGCCGCCGGCAGCGCCGACGACCCGCTCGACTTCACCTGGTCGCAGGAGAGCCCGACGCGCGAGCAGTGGGAGGCCGGGCAGCGCTACGGGATCTGCTGGGTCCCGGCCTGAGGTCTAGAACCCCAGCTTGCGGAGCTGGCGGGGGTCGCGCTGCCAGTCCTTGGCGATCTTGACCTGGAGATCGAGGTAGACCGGTGTGCCGAGCAGCGCCTCGATCTGCTTGCGGGCGGCGGTGCCGACCGAGCGGAGCCGCGAGCCCTTGTGGCCGATCATGATGCCCTTCTGGGAGTCACGCTCGACGTAGAGGTTGGCCACGATGTCCAGCAGCGGCTTGTCGTCGGGGCGCCCCTCGCGCAGGCCCATCTCCTCGACCACCACGGCGATCGAGTGCGGCAGCTCGTCGCGCACCCCCTCGAGGGCGGCCTCGCGGATGAGGTCGGCGGCCAGCGCCTCCTCGGGGGCGTCGGTCAGGTCGCCGTCGGGGTAGAGCGGCGGCCCCTCCGGCATCTGGCCCACCAGCAGGTCGGCCAGCAGCTGGACCTGGTCACCGGACACCGCCGACACGGGGACGATCTCGGCCCACTCGGTCTTCGTCTCCTCCCCGAGCGCCTGGATGTCCAGCAGGTGCCGGCCCAGCTGCTCGGGGGTGACCAGGTCGGTCTTGGTGGCGACCGCGATCCGTACGGTGCGCCGCACCTTGGCGAGCTCGGTGACCAGGAACCGGTCTCCCGGGCCGATCTTCTCGTTGGCCGGGAAGCAGACGGCGACCACGTCGACCTCGGCCCACGTGGTGCGCACCAGGTCGTTGAGCCGCTCGCCGAGGAGGGTCCGCGGTCGGTGGAGCCCGGGCGTGTCGACCAGGATGAGCTGGGCGTCGTCGCGGTGCACGATGCCGCGCACCACGTTGCGGGTGGTCTGCGGCTTGGAGGACGTGATGACGATCTTCTGCCCGACCAGGGCGTTGGTCAGGGTCGACTTGCCGGCGTTGGGGCGCCCCACGAAGGACGCGAACCCGCTGCGGAAGCCCTCGGGGGCCTCGTGGAAGGCGCCGGCCGGGGCGACGCCGGACAGGTCGAAGTCGTCGTCCCGCTCGTCGTCCCGCTCGTCGTCCCGCTCGTCGTCCCGCTCGTCGTCCCGCTCGTCGTCGCGGCCGTGGGGCTCGTCGTGCTCGTGCTGCTCGTCCTCAGCCATCGCTCGCCTCTCGCGCTGCGTCGTAGTCGGCCCAGATCTGCTCGTCACTCTTCCCTGCCGCCTTGCCCGCGCGCCAGACCGGGCCGGGGTCGACCGCGCGCGGCTGCCGGGCGGCCGTGGCGCGCCAGTAGCCCATGACGTCGTAGTGGGTCGTGGGCAGGCCGACCTCGCGCATCAGGTGCTTGCGGATCGCGCGCATCTGCGCGGACTCCCCCGCCATCCAGAAGTAGCCCTCGCCCTCGGGCCAGTCGATGCCCTCGACCACCTCGGCGAGCGCGCTCCGGCCGGGCGCGGGCGGGGTCAGCCAGGTGACGTCGGCGGTCGAGGGGAGGTAGCCGGCCAGGTCGTCGGGCACCTCCGCCAGCACGCGGGTGGGCAGGTCGGGGTGGGTCTCGGCGATCCGGGCCATGGCAGGCATCGCCGTGAGGTCACCGACGAGCAGCAGCCAGGCCGCCCCGGCAGGTGGCAGGAAGGACGCCTTGGGCTCGGTGATGGTCACCACGTCGCCGACGCAGTCGCGCGTGGCCCACTCGGTCACCAGACCCACGTCGTGGACGACCACGTCGAGGGTGAGCTCGCCGTCGGCGTACGACCGGACGGTGTAGTAGCGACTCTGGAACTGGCCGGGCACGATGAGCCCGACCCACTCGTCCGGGATCCCGGTCGACGCGAACCCGTCAGGTCCGCCGAGGCCGTCGAGGACGAGCCGGACGAGGTGGTCCGACAGCGGTTCGCGGCGACGTACGGTCGCCTGGAACTGGGCTGCGCGCGTGCTCACCGGACGAGGCTATCGGTGGCTCACCAGTCCGGACGCATCGGGAAGTCGGAGCGTCCGCCGTCGTGGTTGCGCGTCGCGAGGACCTGGTGCAGCTCGACCTCGCCCCGCTCGAAACCGACCCGCGACCCGGCGATGTAGAGCCCCCAGACGCGGGCGGTCCCCTCGCCGACCTCGGCGACGCACTCGTCCCAGTGCTCGACGAGGTTGCGGTTCCAGTCGCGCAGCGTCGAGGCGTAGTGGAGGCGGAGGTTCTCGCTGTGCTGCACCTCGAGGCCCTGGTCCTGGGCAGCGCTGATGATGGTGCCGGACCCGATCAGCTCCCCGTCGGGGAAGACGTAGCGGTCGATGAACGCCCCCGTCTCCTGACGACGGTTGTGCGGCCGGGTGATCGAGTGGTTGAGCAGCCGCCCGCCGGGACGGAGCCGGTCGTGCAGGTGCCGGAAGTACGCGGGGTACTTGCGGACCCCGATGTGCTCGGTGAGGCCGATCGAGCTGACCGCGTCGAACCCGCCCTCCATGACGTCGCGGTAGTCGAGGTGCCGCACCTCGGCGAGGTCGCCGAGCCCCTCCCGGTCGATGGCCGCCTTGGCCCACTCGGCCTGCTCCAGCGACAGCGTGACACCGAGGGCGCGTACGCCGTGCTCGCGGGCCGCGTGGCGGACCATGGTGCCCCAGCCGCACCCGACGTCGAGCAGCCGCATCCCGGGCTGCAGGCCGAGCTTGCGGCAGACCAGGTCGAACTTGGCCGCCTGGGCCTGCTCGAGGGTGGCGTCGGGCGTCTCGTAGAGCGCACAGGTGTAGGCCATGGACGGTCCGAGGACCAGCTCGTAGAACCGGTTCGACACGTCGTAGTGGTGCGAGATGACCTCGGCGTCGCGCACCATCGAGTGCCGCAGCCCCTCGACGGCGCGCCGCCACCGCGGGAGGTGCTCCTGCGGGGGCGGGGCGGGCGGGCGGAGGCGCGCCAGGCCGAGCCCGCGGGCGAGCTGCAGCGCCTCCGACGGCGCCGGCACCCGGAAGCGGGTGTTGTCCTTGAGCAGCACCAGCGCGTCGTACGGGTCGCCGGGATGGACCCCCGTCAGGTCGAGGTCGCCGCTGACGTAGGCCCGGACCAGGCCGAGGTCGCCCGGGGCGGTCATCAGGAAGGCGAGGCCGCGCTCGGTGCGCAGGTGCATGCCGACCAGTGCGTCGGGCGGGCCGGCGGCGCTGCCGTCGTACGCCGTGAAGCGCAGCGGCAGCCCTCCCCTGACCAGCCGGTCGACCGCGTCGCCGATCGGCATCCGGCGGGGAGCGGGCGTCGTGGAGTGGGGCCGGGAGCTCATCGTCGGTGCACCACCTTGTCGTAGAGGGACGTGAGTCGGTCGTCGGGGTCGAAGCGGGCCTTCACCCGGGCGAGGTTGGCCCCTCCGTAGAGGCGGTCGAACTCGTCGGGCTCGTAGAAGGCCTCGGAGTAGAGGCTCTTGTGGCCGCCGAGCGCGGAGACCTCCGCCTCGATGGCGCGGTTGCGCGGCGAGGCCGGGGCGTCCGGCCCGACGTTGACGACCCCCCAGAAGCCGACGTTGACGTACGTCGTGCCGGAGGCCAGCGGGTAGCCCGGCCAGGGCCGGTCGGCGCCGGCCTCGCCGCGACGCAGGCGCAGCGGGCACAGCCAGACCGGCCGCATGCCGATCTCCCGGTCGAACCACGCGAGGAATTCCGCGAGCCGGTCGATCGGCACCTCGACGTCCTGCACCACGCGCTCGCCCTGCGGGCGTCCGGCACGCCGGTCGAGGCGGTCGCCGATGCCGAGCCGGCGGTCGAGCGCGACGAGCTTCCAGTAGACGTCGGAGCGACGCAGCCGGCGCGGCCACACCCGACGTACGAGCGGGTGCTGGGCGCCGAACGCCCGCGAGCACCAGAACCAGTCGGTGTCCCAGCGCCACAGGTAGTCGTGCATCGTGAGCCGGTCGACCGCCCGCTGCTGGAGCGAGCGGTAGAAGACCTGCTGCCCGGTGTAGTCGCTTGTGCCGAGCCCCGTGGAAGTGCTCGTCGGGCCGGGCTCGTCGCTCCACCGGGCGAGGGTGAGGTAGAGCTCGTCGGGCGAGAAGGCGACGCCGTCGAGGCCGTCCACACGCTCCCCCGCCCAGGCGCGGTCCGCGACGATCCGGGTCACCGCGTCGGCGAGGGAGACGGCGTCGTGGAAACGGACGTGGCGCAGGGCGACGTACGCCGGGACCGGCTCGAGCTCGATGCGCAGCCGCGTGGCGTAGCCGAGCGAGCCGTAGGAGTTGGGGAAGGCGTCGAAGAGCTCGTCGCCCGGCTTGGTGGTGACGACCTCCCCGGAGCCGGTCAGGACGTCCATCTCGATCACCGACTCGTGCGGCAGCCCGTTGCGGAAGCTGGTGGACTCGATGCCGAGACCGGTCACGGCACCGCCGAGGGTGATGGTCCTCAGCTGGGGCACGACGAGCGGGATCCGGCCCTGGGCGAGGGTCACCTCGACGAGGTGCTCGTAGGTGCACATCCCCTGCACCTCGGCGACGTCACCGTCGACCTCGACCACCCCGCCGAGGCCCGACACGTCGAGCCCGGCGTGCCCCGGGGCGCGCCCGCGGAACAGGTTGCTGGTGCGCTTGGCCAGCCGTACGGGCGCACCCTCGGGAAGGGCGGCGTAGGACTCCTTCAGCCTCGCCTCCCCGGCACGGTGCCGCTCACGACCCACGGGCGATCGCACACCTCCACGCTAGCGAGCCGGGGCCGCGTGCGCGAGCAGGTGGTGGCGAGGCGGGTCGGAGCGCGCCGGGACCGTCAGGTGCTGGTCGAGCGGCCGATCCTCCCGCGCTCGTCGCCGAGGTGCACGGGGACGCCCGGTCCGGCGAAGTCACGCGCGGCCTCGAGGTCGGGCTCGGCGCCGGTGAGCACCACGGCCGCCTCGAGGCCCGCGGAGCCGGACGACACCGCCATCGCGACGCAGACCTCGAGCGCGGACAGGGTGAGGTGCTCGAGGCGGACGCTCGCTGCGGCGTACGTGCGCCCGTCGAGGTCGCGCACCGCGGCACCCTCCGCGGCGCGGGCCCGCGCGCGGGTGGCGCGGGCGAGGGTCACCAGCTTGGCGTCCTCGGCACTGAGGGTGTCGTCGGTCATGGCGCAACCCTAGGAGACGAGCAGGTCCGGTCAGCGGCCGGCCGGGGTGGCCGTGGAGGACCCTTCGTCCACCTCGTCCGCCGCCTCGTGGGCGAGCACGGTCACCAGCACCGTCTCGATCTTGTTGCGACGGCCGGTCGCGCGCTCGGCCTCCAGGCGCAGACCGTGGCACTCCACGACGGACCCGGGGATCGGGACCTTGCCGAGGTGCTTGGCCATGAGGCCGCCGACGCTGTCGACGTCGTCGTCCTCGACGTCGAAGCCGACCAGCTCGTCGAGGTCGTCGACCGCGTACCGGGACGAGACGCGGATGGCGCCGCCGTCGAGGCGCTCGACCTCGACCTCCTCGGCGTCGTACTCGTCGGTGATCTCGCCGACGATCTCCTCCAGCACGTCCTCGATCGTGATCAGGCCGGCGGTGCCGCCGTACTCGTCGACGACGACGGCGATGTGCTGCCGACGCGCCTGGAGCTCGGTGAGCAGGGCGTCGACGGGCTTGGAGTCGGGCACGTAGTGGACCGGACGCATCACTTCGTCGACGCGCTGGGTGAACTCCACGTCGGGCGCCTCGAAGTCGCGGCGCACGAGGTCCTTCAGGTAGGCCATGCCGACGATGTCGTCGAGGTTCTCGTCGACGACCGGGATGCGGGAGTAGCCGCTGCGCAGGAACAGCGACAGCGTCTGGCGCAGGTTCTTGTGGCGCTCGATGTAGACCACGTCGGGTCGGGGCACCATCACCTCGCGGGTGATGGTGTCGCCGAGCTCGAAGACCGAGTGGATCATCCGGCGCTCGCCGGACTCGATGACGGCCGACGCCTCGGCGAGGTCGACGAGCTCGCGCAGCTCGGTCTCGGTCGAGAACGGTCCCTCGCTGAAGCCCTTGCCCGGGGTGATCGCGTTGCCGAGCAGGATCAGCAGGGCGGGGAAGGGGCCGAGGATCGTGGTGACCATCGAGATCGGACCGGCCGAGGCGAGCGCGACCCGGACGTCGTGCTGGCGACCGATGGTGCGAGGGGCGACGCCGATGACGACGAACGACACCACGAGCATCACGCCGATCGTGGTGAGGAACGTCGGGACCGGTGAGCCCTGGTAGGCGTCGCGGGCCCACGTGGCCACGAGGACGATGGCGCTGATCTCGCAGAGCAGGCGCATCAGCAGCGCGGTGTTGAGGTAGCGGGCGGGGTCGTCGAGCAGCTTCACCAGGCGCGGAGCCCCGGGGCGGCCCTCGGCCTTCAGCTCCTCGGCCCGCGCGCGCGAGAACGCCCCGAGGGCGGCGTCGGCGGCCGAGAAGAGGCCCGCGAGCAGGACCAGCAGGGCGGCCGAGCCGAGCTGCCAGATGTCAGCGGTCATGTCCTCGCCCGCCTCAGGTGGCGGGTGGTGGCGGGTCGGAGACGGCGTCCGAGGAGGCGCGCCACGCGTCGAGCAGCTCGCCCTGGAGCCCGAACATCACCGCGTGCTCCTCGGGCTCGGCGTGGTCGTAGCCGAGGAGGTGGAGGATGCCGTGGACGGTGAGCAGGTCGATCTCGGCCTCGCGGCCGTGACCGGCCTCCACGCCCTGCCGCTCGGCGACCGCCGGCGACAGCACCAGGTCACCGAGGACGCCCTCCTCGGGCTCCTCGTTGACCTTGCCCGGGCGGAGCTCGTCCATGGGGAAGGCCAGGACGTCGGTCGGTCCCTCCTTCTCCATCCACTGCCCGTTGAGCTCGGCGATGGTGTCCTCGTCGACCGCCTTGATGCACAGCTCGGCCTGCGGGTGGACCCGCATCTGCTCCATCACGAAGCGCGCGAGCTGCGACAGCCGGCGTACGTCGACCTCGAGACCCGACTCGTTGAGGACCTCGATGCTCATCGCGGCCCCCGCTCGGACTTCTTCGGGCCGCTGCGGGGCCCGGGCTGGTTGTCGGCGTCGAAGACCTCGTAGGCCTCGACGATCCGCCCGACCAGCCGGTGGCGTACGACGTCGGTGCCGGTGAGCCGGCAGAAGGTGATGTCGTCGACCCCGTCGAGGATGCCCTCGACCACGCGGAGCCCCGACTTGGTGCCGGACGGCAGGTCGACCTGGCTGGTGTCGCCGGTGACGACGATGCGCGAGCCGAAGCCCAGCCGGGTGAGGAACATCTTCATCTGCTCGGGAGTCGTGTTCTGCGCCTCGTCGAGGATGATGAAGGAGTCGTTGAGCGAGCGGCCGCGGAGGAACGCCAGCGGGGCGACCTCGATGGTGCCGGCGGCCAGCAGCTTGGGGATCGTCTCGGGGTCGACCATGTCGTGCAGCGCGTCGTAGAGCGGGCGCAGGTAGGGGTCGATCTTCTCGCTCAGCGTGCCGGGCAGGAAGCCGAGCCGCTCCCCCGCCTCGACGGCAGGTCGGCTCAGGATGATCCGGTTGACCTCCTTGGCCTGGAGGGCCTGCACGGCCTTCGCCATCGCCAGGTAGGTCTTGCCGGTGCCGGCGGGGCCGATGCCGAAGGTGATCGTGCTCTTGTCGATCGACTCGACGTAGCGCTTCTGGTTGAGCGTCTTGGGCCGGATCGTGCGGCCGCGGTTGGAGAGGATGTTGAGGCTCAGCACGTCGGCCGGCCGCTCCTGCGTCTCCGTCCGCAGCATCTGGATGATCCGCTCCACGGTCTCGCCGGTGACACCCTGCCCGGTGCGCACGAGGGTCACGATCTCGTCGAGGAGGCGCTCGGCCGTGGCGACCTCGGCGGACTCGCCGGCGAGCGTGATGCGGTTGCCGCGGACGTGGACGGTCGCGTCGAAGGCGCGCTCGATGAGGCGGAGGTGCTCGTCGCCCGGGCCCAGGACCGAGACCATGTCGATGCTGTTGGGGACGATGACGGTGTGGGTCGGTCGTTCCCCTGTGACGGCTGGTGGGGTGCCTGGCTGGTTCGTCGCAGTCATGGATGCCCGTGTGGGCGGCCTTCCGGGTCGGTGGCAGAGCCCCACCATGCTACCGAGCGCGGGGCGTACGTCCCACCTGAATGGGCTGGGACGCCCTCAGGGGCGGGTGACCTGCAGCAACCCGAGGCACATCTCGTCGGTGGTGCCCTCGCCCCAGACGACGTAGCGGTCGGGCTGGCCCTCGAAGGCGGGCAGCTTGTCGCGCAGCCACTGGACGTGGGTGCAGGTGACCTTCACCTGCTCGAACGGCTGCAGGGTGATCGGCTCGATCGGGCGGCCCCCCTGGTCGTCGAAGTCCCAGACCGGGATGTCGAGGACGGTCTGCGCCTGCGGTGTGCCGGGTCGCACCTCGATCCTGATCGACCGACCGAGCAGGTGCATGTGACCGGCGACGCCGTGGATGGTGATGGGCTCGCCGAGGGTGCGGACGCACGACTGCGTCTGGCCCGCCTTCGGCTCCCCTCCGCAGAGGAAGTAGAGGAGGTCGGCGGTGTTGCCGTCGGCGCCGAAGCGCTCCTTGACGTCGGCGACCGCGGCGTCGCGGTCGCAGAGCTCGCCGTCGGAGTGCTTCGGGCGGCACGGCAGCTCGACGGGCGCGGGCAGCAGCATGGTGGAGAGGCCCTCGTACTTCCGGTTGCCGGGAGCGAGGCGCAGCTGGGCGGCCGAGGTGTCGGGCTGCTGGCCCGCCAGGAGGTTGTAGTGGACCTGCATGACGACCTGGCTGCCCTTGCGCAGCCGTACGCCGTAGCCGGGCTTGACCACCGACTCCTCGCCGCCGGGAGCCCAGGCACCGATCCACGACGACCGGTCGACGTCCTGGAACTGGTCGAGGCCGGTGCCGCCGAAGCAGGTCCAGCCCTCCTCGTCCTCGGCCGCGTCCTTGGCCTTCGCCGCGGCGACCTGGTCGGGTCGGACCTGGAAGAGGATCACGTGGTGCACGACGTCGGGGTTGCCGGGAAGCACCTGGGTGCCGGTGAGCCACGCGTCCTTCTCGAGCCCCGGGTCGAGCAGGAAGCAGCGGTAGTCGTCGGTGCCGGTGCCGTAGGGGGCGTCCGGCGTGTAGCTGCCGGGCATCGCGATCGTCGTACGGGTCTCGCCGGCACGCAGCTTCTTGGACTTCGCGGGCTCGACGTAGTGGCCGCTGCCGTGCGATCCGGCCGCTGCCTCCTCCGCCGTCGGGGAGGTGGTCGCCGGCGCCTCGGCCGGCTGGGTGGCGCTCCGGTCGGCCTCGGCGGAGCCCCCGCCGCACGCGGCGAGGGTGAGGAGGCCGAGGGTCAGCACCGCGGCGAGCGCGTGACGGGACCGGGGCGTGCGGGTGCGGGGCGTGCGGGTGGTGGACACGGGTGCTCAGATCAGGGACTCGGACATGCGCGACGAGCCGCCGAGCACGTGGAAGTGGGTGTGGAAGACGCTCTGCCCCGCAGTGGCGCCGGTGTTGGCGATCAACCGGTAGTCGGCGTTGCCGGACTCACGGGCGACCGTGTCGGCGAGGGCGACGAGGTGGCCGATCACCGCCGGGTCCGCCGCGGCGGAGGCGGCGGCGTTCTCGTGGTGGTCGAGCGGCAGCACGAGTGCGTGGAACGGCGCCTGCGGGTGGAGGTCCTTGATCGCGATCGCGTGCTCGCTGCGCCCGAGCACCTCGGCCGGGATCTCCCCGGCGACGATGGTGCAGAAGATGCAGTCGTCCGACGTGGCGCTCATCTGCCCAGCCTAGGTCGAACCGCGGCCCCGTGGTGCGACATCGGCTCGTCACCGGCGCCGACGCGGCTCCCAGAGCGCGCACGGCTGGGTGGATCCGAGCCGTGCACCGAGGCAACCGGGCATCGACGGGGGGTGGCTCCGCCTCCTCGAGGACCTCGACCCACCCGTCGTGCTCGACCACGACCTCGGGCGTCCACAGGTGACGTGCGGCCGACCAGCCGTTGATGAATCTCGCAGTCGCAGAAACCGCCTCTGTCCCCGAGACGCCGCTCGAGGCCCACCGCCCGTGGGGCGCGCAGGTCGCGGTAGCGGGTCGCGAAGCGCAACGTCGTACAGCACCCGAACGCGGGGACCACCGACAGGGCGGCGTGTGGCCGGCGGTCGGGGCCGTGCATCCAACTACCGTGACCGACATGACCTCCTCCCGACACGTACGCGGCTGGGCGGGCGTGGGCTCGCTGGCCCTCGTCACCGCGCTGGTCCTGACCGGCTGCACCGGTGACGGCACCCGCCCGGCCTCCGACGAGGCGAGCGGGCCCACCGCGACCGATGACGCGCAGTCGTCGGAGTCACCCGCGCAGACGCCGGCCGAGTCCCCCGCCGAGTCCCCGTCGGAGTCGCCCTCGGACTCGGCGGGCTCAGGCACCGCGGTGCCGGTCTACTACGCCGGCGACGGTCCGGGCGGACGTACGGTGCTCTTCCGGGAGTTCCACCGGGTGGAGGGCGACCCGCTGCTCGAGGCTGCCCGCCTGGTCGCCGGC
Organism: Nocardioides eburneiflavus; assembly: GCF_004785795.1. Taxonomy (NCBI): domain Bacteria; kingdom Bacillati; phylum Actinomycetota; class Actinomycetes; order Propionibacteriales; family Nocardioidaceae; genus Nocardioides; species Nocardioides eburneiflavus. The sequence goes on along the minus strand of NZ_SRRO01000001.1, from coordinate 2,998,017 downwards.
GGCGGTCAGCCCGACGACCCGGACTACCGCACGCTGTGGCCCGGGGTCGAGATCTCCTCGGTCACCGCGACCGACGGCGTGCTCCTGGTGGAGATCCCTTCCGACGGCTTCACCCAGCGCCCCGACGGGATGACCAGGCGTGACGCCCGGCTCGCCCTCCAACAGCTCGTCCACACGCTGCAGGGCGTCCAGCAGGAGCGCGTGCCGGTCCAGGTCGCGCGCGAGGGCGACGCTTCCCTCTTCGGGCTCCCGACCACGATGCCCTTCGAGCAGGCCAGCCCACTCAAGACCCTCAACCTCGTGAACATCACGTCGCCGGAGGAGGGCGCGACGGTCACCGACGACGTCCTGACGGTGACCGGGGTGGCCAACTCCTTCGAGGCATCGGGCCCGTGCCGGCTACTGGTCGACGGCGTCGAGATGGTGCTCCAGGGCTACCAATCGGAGGGCTGGATGGAGGACAGGCTCTTCCCGTTCGAGGTGGAGTTCCCCCTCGAGGGCATCCGCGGCGAGGTCGTCGTGCAGTGCGAGACCGACGACCCGTCCGGCGGCGCCGAGGGCGACGGCCCGGCGGTCGACACGAAGACGATCCACGTCGCTGGGTGAGGACGTCGCGCAGCGACCGTCTCGAAACCTGCGTCAACCGGGGCGCGGCCTGGGGCGTCCCACTGCATGACCATCCTGACCGGACGACGAGGGAGGCCCGTGACCGAGTCCCAGCCCTCAGTCCCCGGCCTCGTCGGGGCTGACGCCGACGCGGCGGTGGAGCAGCTCTACGCCGCCCACTGGCGCCAGCTCGTCCGCCTCTCCGTCCTGCTGGTCCACGACCAGGCGTCGGCCGAGGACGTCGTGCAGGACGCGTTCGTCGCGATGCACGGGAAGTGGTCGCGGCTGCGCGACCCCGACAAGGCGCTCGCCTACCTGCGCCAGGCCGTGGTGAACCGCTCCCGCTCGGCGCTGCGGCACCGCGTGGTCGTCGAGCGCCACGCTCGGAACACTCCGCACGGCGACGCCGTCGTCGACGGCCCGGGACTCGGCGGGTCACGCCGCGACGCCGTGCAGCAGGCGCTGCGCCAGCTCTCGGACCGGCAGCGCGAGGTGCTCGTGCTCCAGCACTACCTGGACTGGTCGGAGGCGCAGGTCGCCGATGCGCTCGGCATCACCCGCGGCGCGGTCAAGGCACACGCACACCGGGGACGCGCGGCCCTGCGCGACCTCCTCGGTGACTGGTGGGAGGACGAGTCATGAGCGAGCGGATCACGGACCTGCTCCACGAGGTCGCCGACGGCGTCGAGCCGGGTGAGCGGCTCGACGCGATCCGTGCGGCGACCGGCGTACGTCGTCCCGGCCGCGGCTGGTGGGCCGCCGGTGGCGTCGGGCTGGTCGCGGCGTCGGTGGTGACGGCGCTGGCGCTGGGCACGGGAGGTACGCCGCAGAGCACCGAGCCTCCCCCCGCCGAGCAGGCCACGACGCCTGCGCCCGCGCCCGACGGGTCCGGCTCGTTGCAGGAGCGGAAGGAACGCCTCGAGGAGATGCGTCGCGCTGCCGAGGCCGAGAACGGCGGGTCGACGACCACCGTCGCCGCCTACTACGCGGGCGACACCCCGGACGGCCTCCGGCTCTACCGGGAGTTCCGGAGGGTGGAGGCGGGCGATCCGTTCGGCGCGGCCGTTGCGGCACTGTCCCTGCCGCCGGAGGATCCCGACTACGCGAACCTGTGGCCGGCCGATGCGATCCAGACGATCTCCTTCGACGGCGTCGGGGACGACGGCGTGATCGGCGTGACGGTGGACCCGGCCCACCGGGAACGCCCGGCGGGCATGACCGAGGCCGAGGCCGCGGTCGCGATCGAGCAGGTGGTCCGCACCGTCCAGGCCGCAGCCCGGGCGCGGGCGGCCGTCCAGTTCTTCTCCGGCGGAAACCCGATCGACCAGGTCCTCGGCGTCCCGACCTCCGAGCCGCTGTCGCCGGGTTCCGACCTCGCCGTCCTCGCCCACGTGTCGCTGTCCAACCCCTCCGAGGGACTGCTCGTCGACAACGACCACCCGTTCACGGTGACCGGCGTCGGCAACTCGTTCGAGGGCAACATCGTCACCCGCATCCAGCGCTTCTCCGACGCGGGGGAGGTCGTCGCCGAGGAGCCCGCCATCGCCGGGACCTACGAGGACCGCCTCTTCCCGTTCGAGGTGACCTTCGACCTCACGGCCGTGCCACCGGGCGACTACCTCGTGGTCTCACGGACCGACGACCCGTCGGGCGAGGGTCGCGTCCACGTCGACGATCGCCGGATCACCATCGTCGACTGATCGCGGGCGGTCCATCGGTGGTCGCGGCGCGAGAACAGGGGCTAGCCCCAGCGGGGCGTACGCGCGAGCAGCGCGGCGACCGCGGCGACGCCGGCGGTCGACGTGCGCAGCACCTCGGCGCCGAGGCGTACGGAATGCGCGCCGGCGTCGGCGAGCGCAGCCAGCTCGTCGGGGGCGATCCCGCCCTCCGGGCCGACGACGACCACGATGCGACCGGACGCGGGGACGTCGAGCGAGCTGAGCGGGAGGGTGGCGTCCTCGTGGAGGACGACGGCGAGGTCGGCCTCGGCGACGAGTGCGGCGAGGTCGGCGGTCGAGGCGAGCGGGGTGACGGTCGGGAGCCACGAGCGGCGCGACTGCTTCGCGGCCTCGCGGGCGGTGGCCTGCCACTTGGCGTGGGACTTCGCGGCCCGCTCGCCCTTCCAGACGGCGACGGATCGCGACGCGGCCCACGGGACGACGACGTCGATCCCGACCTCGGTCAGCACCTCGACGGCCAGCTCGCCGCGGTCGCCCTTGGGCAGCGCCTGGACCACCGTGAACGCCGGCTCGGGGCGTCCGTCACGCGTCATCCCCGCGACGGTGACGGTGAAGACCCGCTTGCCGGTCGAGGCGACGCTGCCGGTGACCGAGGTCCCGAGGCCGTCGGTGAGCACGACCTGCTCCCCCTCGCGCAGTCGGCGCACGGCGACGGCGTGGTGGGCCTCGTCGCCGGTGACCTCGACGAGCGAGCCCACCGACACGTCGGCCAGGGACTCCACGAGGTGGACCGGCAGGGACACGGGCTCAGCCCTGGAAGGCGTCGCGCAGGCGTCCGAACATCGACTTGTGCGGAGCCTCGACCTGGCCGTCGGGCGACTCCTCGCCGCGGATCGCCGCGAGCTCGCGCAGCAGCTCCTCCTGGCGCGGGTCGAGGCGGGTCGGGGTGTCGACGGAGATGCTGACCACCAGGTCTCCGCGACCGCCGCGCAGGCTGGGCACCCCGAAGCCGCGGATCACCTGCTCGCTGCCCGACTGGGTGCCCGGGCGGACCTCGAGGTCGTAGGTCGTGGCCGTCTCCGAGCCCTCGGACGTCGGCAGGTCCGCCTCGAGCAGCGGCAGCGTCAGCTGGGTGCCGAGCGCGGCCGCCGTCATCGGCAGCGAGATCGTGGTGTGGAGGTCGCTGCCGTTGCGGGTGAAGGTCGGGTGCGGTGCGACGTGGATCTCGACGTAGAGGTCACCGGCGGCACCGCCGCCGGGACCGACCTCGCCCTGGCCGGTGAGCTGGACGCGGGTGCCGTGGTCGACGCCGGCGGGGATCTTCACCGTCAGGGTGCGACGCGACCGGACCCGGCCGTCGCCGGAGCACTCGCGGCACGGGTCGGGGATGATCGAGCCGTAGCCGCGGCAGGCCGCGCACGGGCGGAGCGTACGGATCTCGCCGAGGAACGAGCGCTGCACGACGGCGACCTCGCCCTGGCCGTGGCAGGTCTCGCAGGCGGTGGGCTTCGTGCCCGGCGCGGTGCCCTCGCCCTCGCACGCCTCGCAGCGCAGCGCCGTGTCGACCTTGAGGTCGCGGGTGACGCCGAAGGCGGCCTCGGCGAGCTCGACGTCGAGGCGGATCAGGGCGTCCTGGCCGCGACGTGCCCGCGAGCGCGGGCCGCGCGACTGACCGGCGCCCGGAGCCCCGCCGCCGAAGAACGCGTCCATGATGTCGGTGAAGCTGAAGCCCTGCCCGGCGCCACCGAAGCCCTGGCTGAACGCGTCGCCGCCGCGGTCGTACGCCGCGCGCTTGCCGGGGTCGCTGAGCACCTCGTAGGCGCGGGAGACGTCCTTGAAGCGCTCCTGCGTGGCCGGGTCCGGGTTGACGTCCGGGTGGAGCTGCCGCGCGAGCTTGCGGTAGGCCTTCTTGATGTCGTCGGCGCCGGCGTCACGCGAGACGCCGAGGATCTCGTAGGGGTCCTGGGTCACTGGTTTCCTTCATCGAGGATCCGGGAGACGTAGCGCGCGACCGCGCGCACGGCTGCCATGGATCCGGGGTAGTCCATGCGGGTGGGGCCGACGACGCCGAGGGAGCCGAGGTGGAACTCCTGCGGGCCGTATCCGGTGGCCACGACGCTGGTGGCCGCGAGCTCGGAGTAGGGGCCCTCGTGGCCGATGCGCACGGTGAGGGCGTCGGTGCCCGACTCCCCGAGGAGCTTGAGCAGCACGACGTGCTCCTCGAGCGCCTCGAGCAGCGGCCGGACGGCGGTGTCGAAGTCGCCGTAGCGGGCGAGGTTGGCGGTGCCGCCGACCGCGACGCGCTCGTCGTTGCGGTGGTCGGACATCGCCTCGGTGAGCACGCCCACGATGGCGCGGGCCGAGTCGGCGTGCGCGGGGCGTACGGCGTCGGGCAGGTCGCCGAGCGCGGCCGCGGCGGCCGCGATCTGCACGCCTGCGCAGGCCTGGTTGACCGCGACCCGCAGCTCGGCGAGGTCGGTGTCGACGATCGCCTCGTCGAGCTCGACGAGGCGCTGCTCGACCCGGCCGGTGCTGAGGATCAGGATCACCATCACGCGGGTCGACGTCAGCAGGACGAGCTCGATGTGGCGGACCGTGGACCGCGAGAGCGTCGGGTACTGGACGATCGCGACCTGGCGGGTCAGCTGGCTCAGCAGGCGCACCGACTTCTGCACCACGTCGTCGAGGTCGACGGCGCCGTCGAGCAGCGTCGAGATCGCCCGCCGCTCGGCGACGCTCATCGGCTTGAGGGTGGCGAGCTTGTCGACGAAGAGCCGGTAGCCCTTGTCGGTCGGGACCCGGCCGGCACTCGTGTGGGGCTGGTGGATGTAGCCCTCGTCCTCGAGCGCCGCCATGTCGTTGCGGACGGTGGCCGGCGAGACACCGAGGCCGTGCCTCTCGACGAGCGCCTTGGAGCCGACGGGCTCCTCGGTGGCGACGTAGTCCTCCACGATCGCGCGGAGCACGTCGAGCTTGCGGTCGTCCACCATCGAGCCCCTCCTCTGCACGTCGGATCCGGTTGTTGGCACTCGTTCGCCCGGAGTGCCAACTCTACAAGGGAACCGTAGGCTCCCGGGCATGCCCGACTCCACTCCCCGCTTCACCGAGGTCGCGCCGCGGGTGTGGGTGGCGCACTACGACTGGATGCACGTCAACATCACGCTCGTCGGCGGCTCCGACGGCCTGCTGATGGTCGACACGCACGGCTCCGCCGCCGAGGCCCGCCGGGTCGCCGACGACGTACGCCGCCTGGGCGCGGGACCGTTGACGGGCCTGGTCAACACCCACGAGCACTGGGACCACCACTTCGGCAACGCCACCATGGTCGAGCAGCTCGGCGACGTGCCGATCCACGCCACCGACTGGGCGGCCGAGCACATGGAGGTCTCGGCCCGCCACACGTTCGCCCGCTACGAGCAGGACCTCGACGACCCGCGCCGCGAGGAGATCCTCGCGACGACCCTGCGCCTGCCCACCCACACGTTCTCCTCGGCGGTCCAGCTGGACCTCGGGGACCGCGCCGTCGAGCTGATCCACCCCGGCCGCGGGCACACGGCCGGCGACCTCGTCGTACGCGTGCCCGACGCGGACGTGCTGCTGGGCGGCGACCTGGTCGAGGAGTCCGACCCGCCCTTCATCGGCGGCGACTCGTGGCCCCTGGAGTGGCCGACGACGCTCGACCTCGTGCTCGGGCTGATGACCGACGCCACGGTCGTGGTCCCCGGGCACGGCAATGTCGTCGACAAGGCCTTCGTGCAGGACCAGCGCGTCGACCTCGGCGTGATCGCCGAGACGATCCGGGACCTGGCCTCCCGCGGCGTCCCCCGGTCGCAGGCGCTCGCGCAGGGCGAGTGGCCGTGGGACCCGGCGCTGCTGGAGAGCGCCGTACGCCTCGGCTACGAGCACCTGCCGCGCAGCCAGAAGCGCCTCCCCCTGGTCTGAGCCGTCCCACCCCCACGGGGCTGGCCCGGTGCGGGCCGGATGGGTAGGACTGGCACATGACCGAGAACAGCGAGTCCCAGACCGACAACCCCGAGTCGACCGACACGCCCAAGGCCGGGAGCGGCACGAGCCCCGCCGACTCCGACCACTCCGGCGACTCCGCGGCGCCCGACGACGCGAGCCTCGGCGGCATCTCCGACGACCAGCTCCCCGAGGACCTCCAGCCCGGCGAGGACAACCCGCTGGCCGAGCCCCTCGACCCGGACGCGGAGGAGACCAAGAGCCGCGAGGAGCTCGAGATGGACGCCACCCAGGAGGACCTCGGCAACGACGACGGCGCGAGCCAGGCGCCCACCCAGGGCGACGGTGCCGGCGACACCCCCGCCGGTGACTCCTCCGACGAGGAGTGAGCCGACGAGGAGTGAGCCGACGAGGGGTCATGGGTACCGCACGGCGTGCCACCACCGTCTCGAGCCGTCGGCCGCCTAACGTGGACCGGTGCCTCAGGATCGCTACGGAACCGACGTCCTCTCCGGCGACTGGCGTGTCCCCAGGAACGGTCGCGCCACCGAGATGCCCACCGAGCTCGGCATGGTCGTCGAGGAGGTGACCACGGACTGGTGCGGCGAGGTCGTCGCGATCGATCGCGACATCGACACCCTGACGCTGGAGGACCGGCGCGGGAAGCGCCGTACGTTCCCCCTCGGCCCCGGCTTCCTGCTCGAGGGCAGGCCCGTGGTCCTCACCCGTCCCGTCCGGGCCGGCGCACCCGCCGCACCCACCCGTACGGCCTCGGGCTCCGTCGCGGTGCCCAACGCGCGGGCCCGCGTGGCCCGGGCCAGCCGGATCTTCGTCGAGGGCCGCCACGACGCCGAGCTCGTCGAGAAGGTCTGGGGCGACGACCTGCGCATCGAGGGCGTCGTCGTGGAGTACCTCGGCGGCGTCGACGACCTGGCCGACCACCTGCGCGACTTCAAGCCGGGTCCGCAGCGCCGCGTCGGCGTGCTCGTCGACCACCTGGTCCCGGGGTCGAAGGAGGCGCGGATCGCGCAGGGCATCGCGCGCTCCCCCGTCGGCAAGCACGTGCTCGTCGTCGGGCACCCGTTCATCGACGTCTGGCAGGCGGTCAAGCCCGACCGCCTCGGGATCCCGCGCTGGCCGCACGTCCCGAAGGGCATCGACTGGAAGACCGGCACCTGCCAGCAGCTCGGGTGGCCCCACCGCGACCAGGCCGACATCGCGCGCGCCTGGAAGCACATCCTCGGCCGGGTCACGTCCTTCGCCGACCTCGAGCCCGCCCTCCTGGGCCGCGTGGAGGAGCTCATCGACTTCACGACCCAGCCCTGAGCGGAGCGAAGGGCTGACGAGGTCGGGAGGTCGAGGAGGGCTCGGACAGGCCTGGGCGAAGCGAAGGACTGGCCGACCCGTCTCGAAACCCGCGGACCAGCCGGGTCTCGTGACAGGCGCCAGAGCGCCTTCCTCGACCAGCGAAGCAGTGCTCAGTCGGTGAGGTCGCGGACCACGGCGTCGGCGAGCAGGCGGCCGCGCTGGGTCAGGACCAGGCGCTCGGCGGAGAGCTCGACGAGGCCGTCGGCGACCATGCGGGCGACGTGCGAGCGCCCCGAGGCGTCGAGGGCGGTGACCGGGAGCCCCTCGACGAGCCGGATCTCGAGCATGATCCGCTCGACCCGCTGGTCGTGGTAGCCGAGCACCTCGCGGGCCAGCGCGGGCGAGACCCCGCGCGCGAGCCGCTCGGCGTAGGCGGCCGGGTGCTTGACGTTCCACCAGCGCACCCCGCCGACGTGCGAGTGCGCGCCGGGCCCGACGCCCCACCAGTGGCCGCCGGTCCAGTAGAGGAGGTTGTGGCGGCACCAGTGGTCGGGCGAGGTCGCCCAGTTGGACACCTCGTACCAGCCCATCCCGGCGGCGGAGAGCTTCTCGTCGACGAGGTGGTACTTGTCGGCGAGGTCGTCCTCGTCGGGCATCGGCAGCTCGCCGCGGGCGACCTGCCGTCCCATCGCGGTGCCCTCCTCGACGATGAGGGAGTAGGCCGAGACGTGGTCGGGGCGACACCCGAGGGCTGCGTCCACCGACGTCTCCCAGTCGGCGAGCGACTCCCCCGGCGTGCCGTAGATCAGGTCGAGGGAGATGTCCTCGAACCCCGCCTGCCGGGCCCACTCCACCACGGCCGGCACCCGCATCGGGTCGTGGGTGCGATCCAGCGTGCGCAGGACGTGGTCGACCGCCGACTGCATGCCGAAGCTGATCCGGTTGAAACCGGCGGTGCGCAGCTCGTCGAGGTCCCAGGCCGCGACGCTGTCGGGGTTGGCCTCGGTGGTGATCTCGACGTCGTCGACCAGCCCGAACTCGGCCGCCGCGCTGGCGACGATGGCGCCGAGGTCGGCAGGCTTCAGCAGCGTCGGCGTGCCGCCGCCGAAGAAGATCGTCTCGATCGGCACGTCACGGTGGCCCAGCACCTGGCGGGCGAACCGGATCTCGCGGATCGCCGCCTCGGCGTACAACGACCGGCTCGCGCCCACCTCGTCACCGAGCTCGTAGGCGGTGTAGGTGTTGAAGTCGCAGTAGCCGCACCGCACCGAGCAGAACGGGACGTGGACGTAGAGGCCGAACGGCCTGGAGCCGAACTCGGCCCATGCCTCGTCGGGCAGCAGGCCGTCCTCGGGGGCGACGTCGCCGTCGGGTTGCGCGGGGGGCACGCCGGTATCCAACCACGCCCGAAACGCCGAACGGGTGCCGGCGGCGATCCACCGGCACCCGTCCTGCGACGACGCGTCAGGCGTACATCTCCTCGATGAGCGCCTTGTTGTTGTCCTGCACGACGTTGCGCTTGACCTTCATCGACGGCGTCAGCTCACCCGACTCGACCGTGAGGTCGTGGTCGAGGAGCTTCCACTTCTTGATGGTCTCCCACCGGTTGAGGTGGGTGTTGAGCTCGTTGACGTAGTCGCCGACCATCTTCTGCACCGCGTCGGACTGCACGATCTCGGTGTAGGAGGCGCCACTCATGCCGTTCTCCTCGGCCCAGCCCGCCATCGCGTCCGGGTCGAGCGTGACGAGCGCGACGCAGTAGTTGCGCTCGTCGCCGAAGACCATGAACTGGCTGGCGTAGGGGCAGATGGCCTTGAACTTCGACTCGATCGCCGGCGGGGCGATGTACTTGCCTCCGGAGGTCTTGAAGAGCTCCTTGATCCGGCCCGTGATGGTGAGGAAGCCGTCGGCGTCGAGCGAGCCCTTGTCACCCGTGTGCAGCCACCCGTCGGCGTCGAGCGCCTTGGCCGTCTCCTCCGGGAGGTTGTGGTAGCCGTCCATGATGTGGGGGCCACGGAGCAGCACCTCGTCACCGTCGCCGATCCTCACCTCGGCGCCCGGGAAGGCCCGACCGACGGTCCCGATGCGGTTGTCGTCGGGGTGGTTGACCGTTGCGCCGGCGGAGTTCTCGGTCATGCCGTAGCCCTCGAGGATCACGATGCCGGCGGCGTTGAACCACTCGGCGATGTCCCGGTTGAGGGCAGCTGCGCCGGAGATGAAGAAGCGCACCCGCCCGCCGAAGCGGTCGCGGACCTTGCTGAAGACGAGCTTGTCGAACAGGCCGTGCTGCACCTTGAGGCCGATCGGCACCGACTTGCCCTCGCGCTTGAGGCGCTCGACCTCGAGGCCGACCTGGAAGGCCTTCTTGAAGATCTTCTCCTTGGCGCCGCCCTCGGCCGCGGTCATGGTCACGACGCGACCGTGGGCCTTCTCGAAGATGCGCGGAGCGGCACCCATGAAGGTCGGCTTGACCACACCCAGGTTGTCCACGATCTTCTCGACGCGACCGTCGATGGCACACGGGAAGCCGATGGCCAGCTGCACCGACATGAGCACCTTGCCGAACGAGTGTGCGAGGGGCAGCCAGCGGAACTCCAGGTCGTCCCGGGACAGGATGTCCTGGGCCTTGATGGCTTCGCCCTCGTAGACCCAGGAGGCGTGCCGCAGCCGCACGCCCTTGGGGCGCCCGGTCGTGCCGGAGGTGTAGATGAGGGTGGCGAGCTGGTCGGGGCGGATGGCCTGCGACGTCGTACGCACCACGTCGGGCTCGGCGGCGAGCTTCTCGGCGCCCAGGGCGGCGAGGTCGTCGAGGGTGATCACCCAGTCCCCTTGTTCTGCCCCTCGTCCTGAGCCTGTCGAAGGGTCGAAGGTCACGACCTTCGTGACGTGCGGCAGCTCGGAGCGGTGGGCGGTGAGCTTGGCGAGCTGCTCGTCGTCCTCGGCGAAGACCACGCGGCTCTCGGAGTCGCCGAGGATGTAGACGGTGTCCTCGGCGTTGGTGGTCGGGTAGACCGTCGTGGTGGCACCGGCCGCGCACATGATCGCGAGGTCGGCGAGGATCCACTCGTAGCGCGTGCCGGACGCGATGCCGACGCGCTGCTCGGGCTCGACACCGAGCGCGATCAGGCCGGCGGCGAGCGCCTCGACCTTGTCGCCGGCCTGCTTCCACGTGACCGACTCCCAGGCCTCGCCGCGCGGGAACCGGAAGGCCTCGGCGTCGGGGGTCGCGGAGACCCGGTCGAAGAACTGGACGGCCACGTTGGGGGGCATCGTGTCGAGGAACGCCGTGTCGATGGTGATCGGCATCTGTTACCTACTCATTCGTCGAAGGCGTGACGCGGCGGCGCCACACAGCGGGGGCGTGCTGGCTGACTTGGGCTGTAACCTAGATCACGGGGTTTACCGAGCGGTAGCAAACACGGCGAATTCTCACGTGCTGAAGCCCAGAAGCCGACTTTCGGCCCATTCCGACGCCCCGGCGTCACTCCTGCACGGCCTTGATGATCGCGATGCAGCGGGTGATCCACATCCGCTCGTCGGCACTGGGGCGACGATCCGCCCGCCGGGCGTCCTGGATCGTCCAGCCGGCGTTCAGCACCATGCGGACGACGACCCAGTCGCGCGCCCGGTCCTCGTCGAGGCCGGCCGCGTCCACGACAGCGTGGAAGCGCCGGCGCAGCCCGGCGCGCAGGGAGCCGACGGCTCCGGGACCGCTCAGCTCGTCCATCCGGTTCCACAGCAGGGGCGCGGGCTCGTAGTGCGGGTCCCCGGCCATCGGCTTGGGGTCGATGGCGACCCACTCCCCCGCCGCGTCCGCCATCACGTTGGCGTAGTGGAGGTCGCCGTGCACCACCACGGCGCTCCCCGCGGACGCCAGCAGCTCCGGCCCCAGCGACAGCGCCTGCTCGACGTACCTCCGCGGGACGGGGATGTCGCGGCCGAGCTCGTCGAGGTCGCGCAGCCAGCGTTCGACGTACGACCCGAGGCTCGCCAGCCGGGGCATCGCGGGGACGTGGAGGCGGGCGTAGAGGCCGCCGACCGCCTCGCACGCCTCGACGTCCCACGCGTCACCGAGGTCCGGGCCGGGTAGCCAGTCGAGGAGCAGCGCGCGGCGGCGGGGGTCCGCCCGCAGCAGCCGTACGGCGCCGCGACCGCCCCAGTGCTGGAGCGCGAGGCCCTCGTGGCGGGACTCCTCGTCGCCGTCGAAGCTGATCTTGAGGGCGCCCGGCTCCCCGTCGGCGTCAGCCACGGGCACGACCAGCGAGCAGTAGCCGTGCAGGGAGTCGCCCGTCGGACGCAGGTGCCACGCGTGCAGGAGCTCGTCCGCGAGCCCGGGCAGCCGGTCGAGCCAGCGACCCCAGTCCTCCCCGAGCGTCCGCTGGGCCAGCAGTCCCGGAGGGATGGCGACGGGCATGCGGCGAGCCTAGGCTGGCGGCCATGAGCACGCGCACCGGCGAGCGTCAGCAGCCGTGGTCCGACGAGCCCGTCGAGCAGGGACGGATCCTGGTCCTCAGCGACAACCCCATCGCGCGCAGCATCGCCGTGATCGCCTCCACCGTCGGGCGCACCGTCGTGGTCGAGGCCGCTGACGATGGCGGTCCGGGCCTGGACCCGCGACGCGGTGACGCGGTGGTGCTGTGCGACCACGACGCCCCGGACGCCCCCGGTGTGCTCCGGGCGGCACTCGCCTCGGACGCGGCGTACGTCGCGATGATGGCAAGCCGAGGGCGAGCCGCGGGGCTGCTCGACGACCTCGTCGCGGAAGGCGTGGACGTGACCACCCTGCACGTGCCGGCCGGCCACGACCTCGGCGGCAAGGCTCCGGGCGAGATCGCCCTGTCCGTGGTGGCGGAGATCGTCGCCGAGTCCTACGGCCGCACCGGCGGCCCGATGCGCGGCTGATCGTGGCGCTCGGCTGGGACGACCTGGCAGCCGCGTCGCTCGCCCGGCAGTTCCCCGAGGACCCGGGCACGGTGGCTGCGCGGGTGGACGCGATCGGCGACATGCAGACCCAGACCGCCCGGTCGGCGTTCATCGGCCTCGGGGCGCGCTTCCCCGGCACGACCCACGCGGAGATCAGCGAGGCGTACGCCGCCGGAGCGATCGTGCGCGGCAGCACCATCCGCGGGACGGTGCACACCGCGAGCCCGAGGGCCTACACGGTGCTGGCCGAGGCCACCCGGGTCGGGCAGCACCCGCGGTGGGCGCGGATGCTGGGGATCACCGAGGAGCAGCTCGCGACGCTCTGGTCCTCCATCGAGGACTTCGCGCGTGAGTGGCGCACGCCCGACGAGCTGCGCGCCCACGTCGACGACTGGCTGGGCCGGCACGCGCCCGGCTCGCTGGCCGCGGCCGCCGCCGGGCCGGGGCGCTACCTCGGCTTCGCCCACGGCGCGCTCGTCCGTCGGCCCGCGTCGGGCGAGAGGTGGGAGGGACAGGGCAGGCCGGTCTACGCGACCTTCGAGCGGACGGGGCCGGCGACGCTCGCCGACGTCGTGAGCCTGCACCTCGCCGCCCACGGACCCTCCTCGCGCCAGGACGTCGCATGGTGGTCGGGCATGCCGCTGACGGCCGTCGAGGAGGGGCTGGCCGGCCTCGACGTGGTGGAGGACGAGGGCCCCGACGGCCGGGCGTACCTCGACCTGGCCGACGCACCGCCGCCGCGGGACCTGCCGGGCGTACGCCTGCTCCCGGAGTTCGACGCCCTGCTGTGCGGCTACGACTCCAGGGTCCGCGACCGGTTCGTGACGCCGGAGCACCACCGACGGCTGTGGAACGAGTCCAACGGGATGCTGCTGCCGCCGCTGCTCGTCGACGGCCGGATCACCGGGTTCTGGCGGGCCGCCGGGACCGCGAGGCGGCGTCCGGTCGAGGTGACCTGGTTCGCCCGGACCCGACGGCCGCGCCGGAGCGAGCTCGACGCGCCGGTCGCCGCGCTGGAGGCGGCCCTCGACGTCACCGTCAGCGAGGTCTCGCTCACCCGCGAACAGGTGTAGCCGCGCGGATCTCCTCGGCCACCGTCGCCATCGTGGTGCGGGCACGCACCCGGGTCCTCGGTCAGGAGGTAGTGGTCGACGTCCGGGGTCACCTCGTGCACCACCCTGGTCGGCCCGGGTCAGCTCCGTTCGAGGGTGACGACCGCGACCGTGCACCGGCCCGCGACCTCGCCGGGTCCGGCGACCAGGCTGCCCTGGTCCGCGCCCTTCACGACGTACGCCGCCTGGTCCTCCGCGAGCGGCAGGGTGGACGAACGGCCGAGCTCCAGAACCGTGACGTGGACCGTGACGGCGGGGTCGGCGATCACGTTGAGCGCGCGCACCGGACCCTCGGGCACCGAGGCGACGACCTCGGCGTCACCGGGGAAGGCGAACGGCCGCTGCGGCTCCACGACGTGCGTCTCGCCGTCGACGTCGAGCGAGAGCACCGGGCCGTCGACCACGGTGAGCAGCCGGTGCTGGCCGGCGAACACCGAGAACGGACCGTCGGAGACGATGTCGGCCAGGCTGATCCGCCACGATCGGTCGGCTGCGCGGAGCAGCTCGCGCGTCGTGCCACCGCCGTTGGGCCAGGGCTGCGGCGCGACGTCGCCGGCGCGGACGACGGTCACTTCTTGCCGGGCTTCTCCGCAGCCTGCGTGGTCGACAGTGCAGCGACGAAGGCCTCGGGCGGAACCTCGACGGAGCCGATGTTCTTCATCCGCTTCTTGCCGGCCTTCTGCTTCTCCAGCAGCTTGCGCTTGCGGCTGATGTCGCCGCCGTAGCACTTGGCGAGCACGTCCTTGCGGATCGCGCGGATGGTCTCGCGGGCGATCACCCGGGCGCCGATGGCGGCCTGGATGGGCACCTCGAACTGCTGGCGCGGGATCAGGTCCTTGAGCTTGCCGGCCATCATCACGCCGTAGGAGTAGGCCGCGTCACGGTGCACGATCGCGCTGAACGCGTCGACCGGCTCGCCCTGCAGCAGGATGTCGACCTTGACCAGGTCGGCGGCCTGCTCGCCGGACCGCTCGTAGTCGAGCGAGGCGTAGCCCTTGGTGCGCGACTTCAGCTGGTCGAAGAAGTCGAAGACGATCTCGCCCATCGGCAGGGTGTAGCGCATCTCGACGCGGTCCTCGGAGAGGTAGTCCATCCCCTGCAGGTTGCCGCGCTTGAGCTGGCACAGCTCCATGATCGTGCCGATGTAGTCGGACGGCGCCAGGATCGTCGCCTTCACGACGGGCTCGCGGACCTCGGCGACCTTGCCGTCGGGGTACTCGCTGGGGTTGGTCACCACGTGCTCGGTGCCGTCGTCCATCACGACCCCGTAGACCACGTTGGGCGCGGTCGAGATCAGGTCGAGGTTGAACTCGCGCTCGAGGCGGTCTCGGGTGATCTCCATGTGGAGCAGACCGAGGAAGCCGCACCGGAAGCCGAAGCCGAGCGCGCCGGAGGTCTCGGGCTCGTAGGTCAGCGCCGCGTCGTTGAGCTGGAGCTTCTCCAGGGCGTCGCGCAGCGTCGGGTAGTCGTCGCCGTCGATCGGGTAGAGACCGGCGTAGACCATCGGGTTGGGGTGCTTGTAGCCGCCGAGCGACTCGGTCGCCCCGTGGTGCTGGGAGGTGACCGTGTCGCCCACCCGGGACTGGCGCACGTCCTTCACGCCCGTGATCAGGTAGCCGACCTCGCCCACCCCGATCTCGCCGGCCTTGACCGGCTCGGGGCTGATCACGCCGACCTCGAGCATCTCGTGGACCGCGTTGGTCGACATCATCCTGATCCGGTCGCGATGGCTGAGCTTGCCGTCGACGACCCGGACGTAGGTGACCACGCCGCGGTAGGTGTCGTAGACCGAGTCGAAGATCAGTGCCCGCGCCGGGGCGTCCGCGTCACCCACTGGCGGCGGGGTCTGCTTGACGATCTCGTTGAGGAGCGCCTCGACACCGACACCGGTCTTGGCGCTGGTCAGCAGCACCTCCTCGGGCTCGCACCCGACCAGACCGGCGAGCTCGGCGGCGTACTTCTCCACGTTGGCGCTGGGCAGGTCGATCTTGTTGAGCACCGGGATGATGTGGAGGTCGGCCCCCATCGCGAGGTAGAGGTTGGCGAGCGTCTGGGCCTCGATGCCCTGGGCCGCGTCGACCAGCAGGACGGCCGCCTCGCACGCCTCGAGGCTGCGGGACACCTCGTAGGTGAAGTCGACGTGGCCGGGGGTGTCGATCATGTTGAGGACGTAGGTGCCCGGCTCGGCGTCCTCAGCGTTGCCGGCAGGGACGGTCCACGGCATCCGCACGGCCTGCGACTTGATGGTGATGCCGCGCTCGCGCTCGATGTCCATCCGGTCGAGGTACTGCGCCCGCGACGCCCGCTCGTCGACGACACCGGTGAGCTGCAGCATGCGGTCGGCCAGGGTCGACTTGCCGTGGTCGATGTGCGCGATGATGCAGAAGTTGCGGATGATCGACGGGTCGGTCGAGCCAGGCTGCGGCGCGTTCTTGAGGCTCACGGACTGCTTTCGGGAGTACGACGGCGGGGTCGGGTCATTCTTCCACGCAGGTCGCGGGGGGCCGAACCGACGACGGTCGTTAGCGTGGGCTGGTGACTCGGGCCCCGCACGCAGCTCATCTGCCGATCGTGCCGGCGGCAGCCTTCGTCCTCGTGTGGTCCTCGGGCTACATCTCCGGTCCGGCCGCCGTCGACGCTGCCGCACCCTTCACCGTGCTCGGCTGGCGCTTCGTGCTGGCCGCCGTGCTGGCGGCCGGGCTGGCGCTCGCCCTGCGGCGGCCGACCCGGATGGACCGCGCCACGCTGGGCCGCGTGGCCGTGGTCGGCCTGGTGATGAACGCGCTCCAGTTCGGCCTGATGTACGTCGCCTTCGACCTCGGGCTCGGCGCGACGCTGGCCTCCCTGTTCCACGCGCTGAGCCCGGTGCTGACCGCGCTGCTGGCCGCTGCGATCCTCGGCGAGCGCGTCTCGACGCTCCAGGTCGTCGGCTTCGTGGTCGGCGTCGTCGGCGTGCTGCTGGTGCTCGGAGGAGACCTCGGTGGCGCCGGAGGTCCGGTCGCCGTCCTCATCGGCTGCCTCAGCATGCTCACCCTCAGCCTGGGCACGCTCGGGCAACGGTGGATCGGCGCGCAGCCCGACCTGCTCTGGTCGGCCGCCGTCCAGTTCGCCGTCTCCGCTCCCCCGCTGCTGGTCCTGGGGTGGACCACCGAGGGTGCCTGGCCGGTCACGGACGGCCGCCAGGCGCTGGTCGCGGTGCTGTTCCTGGCGATCGTGAACTCGATCGTCGGGCTCGTGCTGCTCTCGCTGCTGGTCCTGCGCGGTGGCTCGGGTGCGGCGGCCAGCCTGTTCTTCCTGAGCCCGCCGGTGACGGCGGTCCTCGCGTGGGTGGTGCTCGACGAGACGCTGTCGGTCCTCCAGCTGGTGGGGCTGGTGGTCGCGGTGGTCGGCGTCGCGGCCGCGACTCGCAGCCGGGCAGTGCCGGCGCCGGTGCCGCCCGTCCGTCAGGACGTCGGCACCCAGTAGCGCCGCTTGTCCCCGCGTACGTCCTCCAGCACCCCGCCTGCGGCCTCGATCACCCGCACCGACCCGACGTTGTCGTCGTCGCAGGTCACGAGGGCGGGGTCGACGCCGAGGTCGCCCGCCCACGGCAGCGCGTGCCGGAGCATCGCCGTGGCGTGGCCCTCGCGCCGCCGCGTGGGCCGTACGTCGTAGCCGATGTGGCCGCCCACGTCGAGGAGGAAGTCGTTGAGCACGTGACGGATCGCGAGCCGGCCGAGGTACGTCTCGCCGTCGACCCACCACAGGGTCGTGCACGGGACGTGGTGCGCGGGCCGCGGCGTCTCCTCGAGCGCGTCGGCCCTCACCGCGTCGACGAACCTCGCGAACGCCTCGGGCTCCCGCCACCCGGGGGCGTTGTGCTCGATCCACGCGGCGGTCTGGCTGTTCTCGGCCCCCTCCGCGATGAACTCATCCATCGCCTCCAGGAAGGACTCGTGGACGGACGTGGTTGGCAGGACGAGCTCGGGCATGGCGCCATCGTGCCGTGCAGCGCCGACGGCCCGCACGCGGGTTTGGGCAGCGACGGCGCTGGACGGTCTAAACCGGGCCGAGCTCCGCGAAGCTCGAAACCCGGTCCGGAATGGCGGGCCAGCAACCGTCCACAGCGAGGGCCACTGTCGTACCCGACGTCTACGATCGACTACATGAGCGAAGTGCTGTTCGTGCCGGGAGCAGGTGAGGTCGAGGACCTCTCTGCTGCCGAGCTGCTCGCGCTCGCTCGAAGCCGGAAGTCCGCCGAGGACCGGGCCGCAGCAGACCTCCTCGATGTCGCGGCCCGCTGGGCCGACCTGCACCCGCCGGAGTCGATCCACTCCGCGGCGTCGTTCACCGTGCCGGGGTCGCAGCACGAGGAGCCCATCGCGGGTGAGGGTGCTCCGCTGGTGGCGGAGTTCTGTTGCGCCGAGCTCGGCACCGTCCTCGGGATCACGTCGACGGCGGCGAAGAAGCTCATCGGTCAGGCCCTCGAGCTGCGTCACCGCCTGCCGCGGTTGTGGGCTCAGGTCCAGGCCGGTGCGGTGCCGGCGTGGCGGGCCCGGGTGGTCGCGGACACCACCATCCACTCCACCCCTCCCCTGACGGTCGAGGCGGCCGGGTTCGTCGACGCGCAGGTCGCGGCCGTCGCCGGACGTGTCGGGTCCGCGCAGCTGGACCGGCTCGTCGCGGAGACGATCAGGCGCTACGACCTCGCGACCGCCGACCCGGCCGCGGATCCGGAGGACGGCTACCTGCACGTCGACCCGCGCCACGTCACCGTGGACACCGACGACGTGCACTACGCCGGCACCATGCGGATCGAGGCGGAGGTCGACATCGCCGACGCCCTCGACTTCGACCGTGCCGTCGCCCACCGTGCTGCCGCCCGGGCCGCGCTCGGCTCCACCGAGTCCCTGGACGTGCGACGGGCCAAGGCCCTCGGGGACCTCGCCAGGACGCAGACCGCACTGGACATCGCCGGCCTCACCGCCGAAGCCGCCACCGCCGACGCTAACGAGGCCGGGGACCTGCCCGCCGCCCGGCAGGTCGTGATCCACGCCCACTTCGACGCATCCTTCTCCGGCGACACCACCGTCTTCGGTCCCACCGGGCGGATGGAGAACGGCCGGCGTTTGGTCCTGCTCGACCAGATCCGGTCGTGGTGCGCCGACTCCCGCACCGAGGTCACCATCACGCCCGTCATCGACCTCAACAGCGAGCTCACCGCGCAGGGCTACAAGGTCCCCGCCGACATCCGCGAACAGGTCCAGCTGCGGGATCGCATGTGTGTCTTCCCGTTCTGCTCGCGCCCCGCCCGGCGCTGCGACGTCGACCACATCGTCCCGTGGGACGACGACGCCCATGCCGAGGGCCGCCCGCAACCCGGTCCCGCCACCACGAGCAACCTCGCCTGCCTGTGCCGGTTCCACCACCGATTCAAGACCCACTCGCCCTGGCGCTACGCCATGGTCGCGCCCGGAGTGTTCGAGTGGACCTCCCCCCATGGCCACCGCTACCGCCGCGACCACACCGGCACCACCGACCTCGACCCACCGCATCCACCGGATGTGGCAGCCCCGCCCGGCATCCCACGACCCCGCCGACGATGACCCCGCCCCACACCCCCTGCGCAGCACGAGCAGGGGGCTCGAGGCACGCGCCGGCGTCGGGCACACCGACGGCAGCCTCATCGATCTGAAGCGTTCACCGATCTGCCGAGCCGACAGCGCAGCGCGAGCTCCTCGAGGCATTCCTGTCGGTCCGTCGGGTGAGGCACCTCGCCAGGAGCACTGAACCTTCACGTACGACTGCGGCAACTGGCCGTTGAGCCATCGCATGACGGATCGTGACACGCCTCATGCGGTTGCCTGCGCAGCTTCAGCGATCGCAGCCAGGACCACCTTGTAGGCCCTCCCGCTCAGGTGAAGGCCATCGCTGACGAAGGCACCGGCTCCGAGTGACCCGATGACGCGCTCGGTGCGTACGACGCGGGCGCCCGCATCGTCGCAGACGGAGACGTCCCGGTACTCGTCGAGGACCGCGTTGGTGGTCCGATGCGAGCCCGTCAGTCGAGACTCGTCGACCCCTGGCGGAGCGAGGTAGATCCATCGGCGAGCAGGCACAGCACACATGCAACGGCGCACAGCCTGCGCGTACGCGGTCACCGGCACCTGCTTGCTCGGTGCGGCGTCGTTGGTGCCGACCGAGAAGACGACCAGGTCGTCCTCCTCAACGCCCGCCGTCGCCGCCTGCGGGACGAGGTCAAGTGCACAGGCGCCACCCTCGGCCGCGTTGCAGACATCCGGGCCGACGATGGAGACGTCCCTCCGGACCCTCGCCAGATGGCTGTCGCCCAGGAACACGATGCGCACACCATCGCGCTACCGGGACGTGGACGTCACTCATCCCGGTGACCGGGGCAACCCCCCGGTCAGAAGACAACGCGCGAGGCCCGCAGCCTGTCTGCCACCGACGCGTCACCCGTGGTGGTGAGGCCGCACTCGTCCGAGCGGCCCGACAGCAGGCGCATCAGGGCGACGGCGTCCTCGGTCACCGTCGAGACGGGCGTGCCCTCACCGACCTGCCAGCGGCCGCCGCCCCTCCCCGTGAGCTCGAGGACGTGCGCCGGGCCTGACCAGCCCAGGTCGAGGTCACGCACCACTTGGGCGACGACCTCGCCCTCGCCCGTGGCGAGCGGCATCTCGCGTCCGGTGGCGCGGTGCAGGTCGACTCGGTGGAGCCAGACGTCACGCACGTAGATCACGTCCAGGAGATGGGCCAGCCGGGTACCGCGCCCCAGCCCTGCGAAGGCCGGCAGGACCGTGCGCCGCATCAGCCGCGGCTGCCGACGCCGCCCACCCGGTGCCCCCGCCGCCCAACGCTGCAGGTCGGCGGCGAGGTCGACGTCCGACATGTGCGCCCGATCCCTGATCTGCGCCGCGCACAGCAGGTCGACCACCTCGCCGCGACCACGCGCCAGACCGACGACCGCCCCGCCCATGTGCCGCAGCATCACCGGCAGCCGGCACGCCTCCTCCGCAGCGCCCGCCAGGTGCGCCACCATGTCGCGCACCCGCCACTCGGTGCAGTCCGTGGGACGGGCCCAGTCGGCAGCGTCGAAGGCGTCGACGGCCAGGAGCAGGGCGTCGTACTCAGCAGTCGCGACGTCGCGAGCGGTGTCGGGCGAGGTCTGCGGCAATGAGGCGGCGCGGGTCGCGGTGGTGGTCATGGCGTGCCCATGCCACGACGTTTCTCCCCGCACCGTGAGGAGTCAAGGCCGGTGCAGACCGGATATCGGGTCGAGCCCCGGCACGTCCGTGGGGAAGGATGCCGCCATGTCCCGCTCGCCCCTGGCGCCCTACCCCGCCCCGCACGGGAAGACCGCCCGGCGGCTGGAGTGGGCCTTCCTGCCGCCGAACCTCCGGGCGTACATCGAGCGCAAGTGCGGGTCACGCGTCGTCTCCGCCATCTCGCAGACGGGCGGTTTCACGCCCGGCTTCGCCTCGGTGCTGGTCTGCGAGGACGGCTCGCGGCACTTCGTGAAGGCCGCGTCGGTCAAGGCGCAGCGGACGTTCGCCGACTCCTACCGCGAGGAGGCGCGCAAGCTCGCCGCCCTCCCGGCGTCGGTCCCCGCGCCCCGGCTGCTGTGGCACCTCGACGACGACTGGGTGGTGCTCGGCATCGAGTACGTCGCTGCCCACGCACCCCGCCGGCCGTGGGTGCGCGAGGACCTCGACGCGGTCCTCGACGCCCTCGAAGAGGTGGCCGACGCGCTCACGCCGCCGCCCGCGGGGCTCGACCTCGACACCGCCGGCACCGACTTCGCCCCGCTCCTCGAGGGGTGGCCCACGCTTCGCGAGCGGCGTACGGACCTCGACCCCGCCCAGCTCGCCGAGGCCGAGGCGCTGGCGCGGCGCTACGCCGAGGTGGTGGACGGGGACACCCTGGTCCACACCGACGTCCGCTCCGACAACGTGCTGCTCGACCCCGATGGCCGCGCCCTGCTCTGCGACTGGAACTGGCCGGTGCGGGGTGCGACGTGGTTCGACTCCTTCGCCGCGCTCATCGGTCCGCGCGGCGAGGGCCTGGACGTCGACGCGGTGCTCGCCGAGCGCCGACTGCTCCGCGACGTCGACCCCGACGCCTACGACATCAACCTCGCCCTCTACGTCGGCTACTTCTTCACCCAGTGCGAGCTGCCGGTGCCGCCGACGTCGCCCCACATCCGCGACCACCAGCGATGGCAGGGCGAGGTGTGCTGGGACTGGCTGGCGGAGCGCCGGGGCTGGTCGTGACGGCACCCCGCGCGGTCGGCGTACGCCTCGCCTACGACGCGATCCCCGGCGCGGTCCGCGGCTGGGTGGAGGCCACCCTCGGGTCGCCCGTCGTCGCGACGGCCGAGCAGGTCGGCGGGATGTCGCCGGGCTGCGCGACCCGCCTGACCTGCGCCGACGGGACCCGCGCCTTCGTCAAGGCGGTGGGCGCGGAGCTCAACCCCGACACCCCCGGGCTCTTCCGGCGGGAGGTCGGCGTGCTGGCCCACCTCGGCGAGCACGACCTGTGGGCGCGGCTGCTGGCGTCCTACGACGACGGCGGGTGGGTCGCCCTGCTGATCGAGGACGTCGAGGGGCGCCACCCCGACTTCTCCGACCCGGCCGAGCTCCGGTCCGTCCTCACCGGGGTGGACCGGCTGTCGGAGGTCCTGCAGCAGCGATCCGTGCCGGCATCGGTGCCGCTCGTCGAGCTGTCCCAGCGCTTCCGGCTCTGGGCCGAGACGCTCGACTCGCTGCCCCAGGCCCCGCCGGAGGCCCCCGTACCAGCCTGGGTGCACGGGAAGGCGCCTGACTGGGCCGACGTGCTGCGCGACCTCGCCGAGCAGCCGACCTCGCACGTCGCCCACTGGGACATCCGCGTCGACAACCTGCTGCGCCGGCCGGACGGCCGGACGGTCTTCCTCGACTGGGGGATGGCCGCTCGCGGCCCGGCGTGGGCGGACCCGCTCCTCGCCCGGCTCGAGCGCGTCGACTCCCCGTGGTTCGACGACTCGCTCGCCGGCTCCCCGGCGCTCGTCGACGCGGGCGACGAGGTCGTCACCGCCTTCCTCGCCGGGTTCGGCACCCACCTCGCCGTACGCTCGGTCGTGGCCGTCGACGTCAACCTCCCCACGCTCAACGATTTCCGTCTGCGGGAGTCGCGGCGCATCCTGGACGCGGTGGGCAGGCGCACCGGCCGCCGCCTCTGCTGAACGATTTGGGCGCGCACGACGCGTGCCGGTAGTGTTTCTCCTTGCATGTCCGGCGCCCGCCCCTCACCGTGCCGATCTTGGGAGGGGTTGCCCGGCAGCCGACAGCACCAGACTTCCATTCCAGACCAGGTCGAGCATCCAAGGATCCACACGTGGCGAACATCAAGTCCCAGATCAAGCGCAACAAGCAGAACGAGAAGGCGCGTCAGCGCAACCAGGCCGTGAAGTCGCGCCTGAAGACTGCTGTCCGCAAGTTCCGCGAGCTGTCCGACGCCGGCGACAAGGACGCTGCCGTGGCCGCCGGTCGTGACGCCATGAAGGCGCTCGACAAGGCCGCCTCGAAGGGCGTCATCCACGCCAACCAGGCAGCCAACCGCAAGTCGTCGATCGCCAAGAAGGCCGCGTCGCTCTGACGCACGCCCTTCCCGCTGGACACCCGCCCTCGTGGCGGGTGTTCTGCATTTCGGGGTGTCAGCGGCTCTCGCGCAGCCCTGCCACGGTGAGCACGAGCCGTTCGAGCGTGTAGGACGCGTCGTGCGCCTGGCCCTTGATGTCGGCGTCGGCGACCGCCACCGCCCGGACCGCGGCGGCGATGCCCCCGGGGTTCCACGAGCGGGACTGGTCCCGGACCGTGCGCACCTTCCACGGCGGCACGCCCAGGTCACGCGCGAGGTCGGCGTCACGCGCGCCGCGCGGGGCGCCGAGGTAGCGCGCGAGGCTGCGGGCGGACGCCGCCATGGCCGAGGTGACCAGCACCGGGGAGGTGCCGGAGTCGAGCGCCCAGCGCAGCTCCTCCAGCGCGACCGCCCGCCGGCCGGCGAAGGCGGCGTCGGCCACGGTGAAGGACTTCGCCTCCGCGCGGCCACCGAAGTAGCGCTGGACCTTGTCGACGGTGAGGTGCTCGCCGTGGAAGTCGTTGGTGAGCTGGTCGGCGGCCGCGGCCAGCGAGCGGAGATCGGTGCCGACTGCCTGGACGAGGTAGGCGGCCGCGTCGGAGTCGATCCGGGCACCGTGCGAGGCGACCTCGGAGGTCACGAAGGCCGGCATCTCGTTGGCACGGACCTCCTCGGACTTCACCTCGGTCACCGGGCCGAGCTTGCGCAGCTTGGTGAGCACGCCGCTGCCCTTCTGCCCACCGGAGTGCACCAGCACCAGCGCGACGTCGTCGGCGGGCGCCGCGCAGTAGGCCAGCAGGCCCTCGACCGACTCGTCGGGCAGGTCCTCCAGCCCGCGCACGACGACGCACCTGATCGAGGAGAACAACGACGGCGCCGACATCTCCCCCAGCGAGGCGAGCGTGAGGTCCGACGCGGGGGACTCGGCCAGCTCAGCCTCGGCGTCGTGGGCGCGAACGGCCTCACGGACCGACGCGACGGTGCGGGCGGAGAGGTACTCCTCCTTGCCCGTCACGAGGACGACGTGGCCGAGGACCTGAGCGGCGGAGGGTGTGCGTGCCATGGTGGGTCAACCCTATCCACCGGCGGCGACACCGACCTCGCCGTCGGAGACGACCACGACCACGTCGCCGGCGAGGTCCGTGCGCCACACCTCGGCACCGGCTGCCGCCAGGGCGGCCACCAGGTCGGGTGCGGGATGTCCGTAGTCGTTGTCCTCCCCCACCGACACCAGCGCGAGCCGGGCCCCGAGCGACGTCAGCCAGTCGAGGTCCTGGTGCCGGCTGCCGTGGTGCGGCACCTTGAGCACGTCGACCCGGAGTCCGCCGAGGTCGCGCGCCAGAGCTGCCTGGGCGGACGGCTCGACGTCGCCGGTCAGCAGGACGCGTACGCCGGCGACCTCGGCCAGCAGGACCACGCTGGCGTTGTTGGGTGCGCTCTCCCCCGCGTCCCCCGCGCCGGCACCCGGGCGCGGCCACACCGTCTGGAGCGTCACCTCGCCCACCCGCCGCGTGAGTCCGTACGCCGCCGGGGTGGGCACGCGTCCGGACACTGCCTCGACCGCCCGCGCCCCGCCCGCCGGCTCGAGCAGGCCCGTCGCCTCGATCGTGCCCGCCTCGCGCCCGTCGACGACCCCTGCGAGGCCACCCACGTGGTCGGCGTGGAAGTGCGTCAGCACCACCAGCGGGACGGAGGTGACCTCGAGCCGGTCGAGGCAGGCGTCCATGACGACGGGGTCGGGTCCGGCGTCGACCACGACGGCGGAGCCGGGGCCGGCGCGCAGGACGAGCCCGTCGCCCTGGCCCACGTCGCACATCGCCAGGACCCATCCCTCGGGTGGCCAGCCGGGCGTGGGGGGCCGCGCCAGCATCACCACGACGAGCAGTCCGGTGCAGGCGAGCGCGGAGGACGGCCGGCCGAGCAGTCGCGGAGCCAGCAGCACCGACAGCAGGCACAGCACGGTGAGGGCGGCGAGCGGGAGCGGACCGGTGCCCCAGTCGACCGCTGCGGTCGGCACCGACGCTCCCCAGCGGGCCACGGCGATGATCCATCCGGCGGACCACGCGGCCGGCGCGGCCACCACGACGCCGAGCGGCACCCACAACAGCCCGCCCAGACCGCCGGCGAGGCCGAGCACGGTGGCCGGCGCGACGGCGGGAGCAGCGAGGAGGTTGGCCGCGACCGCCACGAGGCTGACCTGCCCGGACAGCGCCGCGACGACCGGCGTGCAGGCCACCTGTGCCGCCAGCGGCACCGACACCGCCTCGGCCACCCAGCGTGGCGTCCACCGCATGAGGGCGTCGCGCCACACCGGTGCCAGGAGCAGGATGCCGGCGGTCGCCAGCGCGGACAGCGCGAAACCGGCCGTCACCGCCAGCTGGGGCCGGAAGAGGAGGAGGCCCAGCACGGCCACACCGAGCCCGCGGACGCCTCGGGAGCGCCCGTTGCGCCCCATCCCCACGAGCGCCACCGCCCCCATCGCGGCGGCGCGCACGACGCTGGGCTCGGCCCGCGCGGTCAGCACGAACCCGGCGATCCCGATCGCGCCGAGGGCGTAGAGCCACGGACCGCGCACGCCGACCCACCGGCCCAGGACCAGCAGGGAGCCGACCACCAGCGTGAGGTTGGTGCCGCTCACGGCCAGCAGGTGCGTGAGGCCGGTGGTGCGGAAGTCGTCGGCGAGACCGGGGTCGAGGCCACCGTCGTCACCGACCACCAGTGCGGGCACGAGCTCGCGCGCGTCCTCGTCCCGGCCGGAGACCGCCTCGCGCACTGCCCGGCGCACGGCCGCCGCGGCGTCCCACCAGGCGTCTGGTCCGGAGATCACGCGCGGCACACCGGTCGGCCGGACCAGCGCCGCCACGTCGTCGTCGCCCGGCACCAGCCGCGCGGTCGTCGCGAGCGTGGTGCCCAGCGGTTGGCGCGGCCACTCGGCGGGGGCCATCACGACGACCGGCACGTCGAGGCGCCACGTCCTCGCCCGACCCTCGAGGCGCGTCACGTCGGCACGGAGGACCTGGAGGTCGCCGTACTGGCCGGCCACGACGCGCACGTCGGACGTCACCTCCAGACGTACGGTGACCACCGCGCCCTGCTGGGCGAGCGCGGTGAGCGGCGACGTGGTGAGCAGCACCTGGTGGAGCGCGGCGACCCCGGCCACGGCCACCAGTGCCGCGAGCGGCGCGAGCCAGGCAGCCGTCCACCACCGCCGCAGCACCCCGGCCAGGACGAGCACGACGACCGCACAGGTGCCGCCCAGGGCGGCCCAGCCGGGAAGGACGAGAACCAGCAGGGCTCCCACCCAGGCTCCCGCGCCGAGGGCGATCGCGCGCAGGTCGGGCACGGGTCGCGGTCAGCGGTGCTCAGAGGGTGACGTGCGGCGCCAGGTCGGCGAGGGTGGCCTCACCGATGCCGTCGACCTCCAACAGCTCGTCGACCGAGGTGAAGCCCCCGTTGGCGTCGCGCCAGCCGATGATCGACTCGGCCGTCACCGGACCGACCCCCGGCAAGGTGTCGAGCGCCGCGAGGTCCGCGGTGTTGAGGTTGACCAGGGTCTCGCCGCCGGGGACCGTCGAGCCGAGCGAACCGGCCACCCCGGCCGCCGCCTCGACGCCGACCAGGATCTGCTCGCCGTCGACGACCGGCCGGGCCAGGTTGAGCGACGTCAGGTCCACCCCGCGGCGCGCTCCCCCCGCCGCCTCGAGGGCGTCGACCACGCGCGAGCCGGGCGGCAGCACCGCGATGCCCGGGCGACGCACCTTGCCGGCGACGTCCACGACCAGCTCCTCGGTCGGTGGGTCCGCCTCCGCCGCCCCGTCGGCCCCTGGGTCCGCGGCGGTGCCGACCGGGGCCAGGGGCGCGGGTGACGCGCCCGCGTCCGCAGGCGCGACGGGCACGACCTCGGCCTGGTCGCGCACGGCCCACCAGGCCGCCAGGCCGACAGCGAGCGCGGCCACGCAGCACACGATCGCCAGGTGTGTCGGCCCGAGCTGGAACCCACCGATCCGCAGCCGCCGCGACGCGTGCCGCCCCGGCACGGGCAGCACCACCGGGGCGGGCGGCTCGTCGGGACGCTCGCGGACCCGGGTGTGCGTGGTGTCGGGCGGCTCGTCGGCCTCACCGCGGACGGCCGCGAGCTCCGCACTCAGCGTCGCCAGCCGGCGCGACACCGCCTCGGCGTGCTCGGAGGACGACTGGGATCGACGCATGCCTCCACGCTAGGAACGCGACGTGGCTCCCGACAGGGGTGATCGGCGATCTGTGGAGAGAGCCGCGTGGTCAGTCCCGCGGGGCGACGCAGACCGCCACCATGCCGGGACCCACGTGGGCGCCCAGCACGGCGCCGAGCTCGCCGCACATCACCTCGCGCCCCTCCAGCCCCCCGGCCAGCCGTTCGGTGAGCGTGGCCGCCAGAGCCCCGGCCCGCTCGGGGCTGGCCAGGTGGGAGACGCACACGTCGACCGGGCGGTCCCCTGCGGCCTCGACCGCGAGCTCGGCCAGCCGCGCCAGCGCCCGGGAGGCCGTCCGTACGCGCTCGCGGGGCACGACCTTGCCGCCGGCGATCTCGAGCAGGGGCTTGACCGACAGGGCACTGCCGAAGATCGCCGCGGCCGCACCGATCCTCCCGCCCCGGCGCAGGTACTCCAGGGTGTCGACGTAGAAGAGCGAGGTCGCCGCCTCCCCCCGGGCCAGCGCGGCCTCGGCCGCCTGCTGGGCGGTGCCGCCGGCCTCCAGCACGGCTGCGGCGCTGAGCGCGGCGAAGCCCGTCGCGATCCCGACCTGGCCGGAGTCGACGACGTGCACCGGCAGGTCGACCTCGAGCGCGGCGAGCTGGGCCGACTCGAAGGTGCCGCTCATCTGGCCGGAGAGGTGGACCGAGACGATCTCCTCGACCCCCTCGGCCTCCAGGGAGCGGTAGAGGTCGGCGAAGAGCGCCGGTGCCGGCCGCGACGTGCTCACCGGCACGAAGTCACGCAGGGCCTGCGCCACCACCTCGGGGGTCGCCCCGTCGGGCCCCTCGTCGAGCACCCGGGCGCCGATGACGACCTGCAGCGGCACCACCCGGATGCCGTGGGCCTGCGCCAGCTCGGCGGGCAGGCTCGCGGTCGAGTCGGTGACGATCACGGTGCCGGACACACCCGAAGGCTAGTGGCAGCCACCGAGGTGCCGGGGCAGCCGCTCACCGTGCGGGTGCGTGTTGCAGCCCGTGGGGGCCTCCGCTTGGATGGCCGGATGCGTGACAGGCCCGGGAGCTTCGCCGACGCACTCCGGTCTGCCATCGACGAGCGCGGGCTGAGCCTGGACCGGATCACCGACCACCTCGCGCAACGCGGCATCTCCGTGAGCTCGGCGACCCTCAGCTACTGGCGGTCCGGCCGCAGCGAGCCCGGGCGCAGGTCGTCCCTGGCGGCCCTGCCACACCTCGAGGACGTCCTCGGCCTGCCCGCCGGCAGCCTCACCGCGACCCTCCCCAGCACGCGTGAGCGCACCCCGCGCCACGCCGTACGGGGACTCGACGCACTGTGGCCCGAGGAGCCGCACTCCGCGATACTCGGGCGGCTCGACACGAGCTGGGACACCGACCTGGCGCGGGTCTCGGTCCACGACGTCCTGCACATCGGCCCGGACCGACGCCAGGTCAGCCTGACCGTGCGTCAGGCGATGCGGGCCCGCGCCGACGGTCCCGACCGTCGCGTCGTGATGCACTCCCAGGACGACCTCGAGGCGGGCCTGCCCGAGATCCGGCCGCTGCGCGGGTGCGCGCTCGGACGGGTCGAGCGCGACCCCGGGGCCGGCGTGGTCGGTGCCGAGCTGCTCTTCTTCCGGCCGCTGCGCCGCGGTGAGACCGTGATCGTGTCGTACGACGTCGTCTCCCCCGCCCCCGGCCCCCGCGAGCACGAGTACACCCGCCGCCTGCGCCTGCCGATGCGCGAGTACCTGCTCGAGGTGGCGTTCGACCCGGGCGCCCTCCCCCAGGGGGTCTGGGCCTTCACCGAGGGCCGGGAGCAGCCGGTCTCGCTCGACCGTGATCGCCGCGCGCACCTCGTCCACACCGACACCGCACCGGGGACGACGGGGATCCGCTGGAGCTGGCCGAGTTAAGTGTTAAGCGCGGCCTGCCCCTTGCCCGGGACGGCGTCGGACGGTCATGGTCAGCCTCGTCCATCTGTCTCGGGAAGGATCCATCGATGAACCATGCACGACCTCGACTGGCAGCAGGCCTGATCGCCTCGCTCGCCGGTGCCGCACTCGCGATCGCACTGTCCGCCACCCACGCGGCGGGATCGGAGAAGCCCCAGGAGGCCCCGCAGGCCTCCCTCGCCGACGACGGCCTCGCGCCCGTCCTCGGCTCCTCGGCCAACGACCGCTACATCGTGGTGCTCGACAAGGAGGCGCCCGGCAAGAGCCTGCGCGCCGCCAAGGCCGACGTACGCGCCGAGGGCGCGAACATCACCCACACCTACACCTCGGTGATCGACGGGTTCGCCGCCAAGCTCAACAGCCAGGCGCTGGCTGCGCTGCGCAAGAACCCCAACGTCGCCTACATCGAGGCCGACAAGCCGGTGCAGCTCACGGCGACCCAGTCCCCGGCCACCTGGGGCCTGGACCGGATCGACCAGCGCGACCTGCCGCTCAACAACTCCTACACCTACAACGCCACCGGCGCGGGCGTCACCGCCTACATCATCGACACCGGCGTGCTCACCACCCACACGCAGTTCGGCGGTCGCGCGGTCTCGGGCTACACCGCGATCAACGACGGCCGGGGCACCACCGACTGCAACGGCCACGGCACCCACGTGGCGGGCACGGTCGGCGGATCGACGTACGGCGTCGCCAAGGGCGTGCGCCTCGTCGCGGTCCGCGTGCTCGACTGCAACGGCAGCGGCTCGAACTCCGGCGTCATCGCCGGCGTCGACTGGGTGACCCAGAACCACACCGCCGGCTCGCCGGCCGTGGCCAACATGAGCCTCGGCGGCGGCATCTCCTCGGCCCTCGACACGGCCGTGTCCAACTCGATCGCGGACGGCGTGACGTACGCCCTCGCGGCGGGCAACGACTCCGGCGCCAACGCGTGCAACAGCTCGCCCGCCCGCGTCGCGGCCGGCCTGACCATCGGGTCGACGACGAACACCGACGCGCGGTCGAGCTTCAGCAACATCGGCTCGTGCCTCGACATGTTCGCCCCCGGGTCCAACATCACGTCGGCCTGGCACACGGGCACCTCGGCGACCAACACGATCAGCGGCACCTCGATGGCGACCCCGCACGTCGCCGGTGCGGCGGCGCTCTACCTGGAGGGCAACCCGTCGGCCTCCCCTGCGACGGTCAACAACGCGCTGATCACCAACGCGACGCCCAACAAGGTCACCAACGCCGGCACGGGCTCGCCGAACCGCCTGCTCTACGTCGGCACCGGTGGCACCACCCCGCCCCCGGACCCGGAGCCGACCACCTGCAGCACCATGCCCGAGACCGAGACCGGCTCCCTGGGCTCCGGTGGCGTGGCCTACCACCCGGGCACGAACGACTACTACTACTCGGGCGCCGGCACCCACGTGGGCTGCATCTCGGGCCCGTCGGGCGCCGACTTCGACCTCTACCTCGAGAAGTGGAACGGCTCCACCTGGGTCGTGGTCGCGCATGGCATCAGCAGCACCTCGGAGGAGAAGATCACCTACACCGGCACCGCGGGCTACTACTCGTGGCGCGTGGAGTCCTACTCCGGGTCGGGCAGCTACACCTTCGGCCTCGACCGGCCGTGAGGGTCTCCTGACCAGCACACCTCACCTCGAGTGACGACCGGCCCCGCGGCACTGCCGCGGGGCCGGTTCGCTGTCCCGGGGGCGGGTCAGACGACGACGTTGACCAGCTTGGGTGCGCGCACGATGACCTTGCGCACGGTCGCGCCGTCGATCGCCCGCTGCACGCCCGCGTCGGCGAGGGCGGCGGCCTCCAGGTCGGCCTCGGAGATGCCGGGCGACACCTCCAGCCGCGCCTTGACCTTGCCCTTGACCTGCACCACCGCGGTGACGGTGTCCTCGACCAGCAGCGCCTCGTCGACCGCGGGCCAGCCGGTGCGGGCGACCGTGGGCTCGTGGCCCAGCCGCTCCCACATCTCCTCGGCCGTGTAGGGCGCCACCAGTGACAGCAGGACCGCCACCGCCTCGGTCGCCTCGCGCACCGCTGGGTCCGCGGGCCCGACACCGGAGTCGATGGCCTTGCGGGTGGCGTTGACCAGCTCCATCACCCGGGCCACCAGCACGTTGAAGCGGTAGGTCTCGACCAGCTCGGCCGCGTCGTGGACGGTGCGCGCCGTCGTACGCCGGAGCGCCACGTCGCCGGCCGTCACGTCGACGCCCGGCGCCGAGGCGACGTCGCCGGACAGGCGCCAGGCCCGCTGCAGGAAGCGCAGCGACCCGTCGGGCGACATGTTGGCCCAGTCGATGTCGTCCTCCGGAGGACCGGCGAAGACCAGGGTCAGGCGCACCGCGTCCACGCCGAAGGCCGCGAGCTGGTCGCCCAGGTTGACGCCGTTGCCCAGGGACTTGCTCATCTTCTTGCCCTTGTTGATCACGAAGCCCTGGTTCAGCTGGGCCGCCCACGGCTCGCGGAAGTCCACCATCCCCATGTCGTTGAGCACCTTGGTGAAGAACCGGCCGTACAGCAGGTGCAGCACCGCGTGCTCCACGCCGCCGACGTAGAGGTCGCTCGGCATCCACATGTTGACCTTGGCGCTGTCGAACGCCTGGGTGTCGTCGTGCGGCGAGCAGTAGCGGAACATGTACCAGGACGAGTCGACGAACGTGTCCATGGTGTCGGTGTCGCGGGTCGCCGGTCCGCCGCAGGTCGGGCAGGTCGTGTTGACCCACTCGGTCGCGCCGCCCAGCGGCGAGGTGCCCTTGGGCTTCAGGTCGGCGCCGGTCAGCATCGGCAGCGTCACGGGCAGCTGGTCCTCGGGCACCGGCACCTCGCCGTCCACGGGGCAGTGGATGATCGGGATCGGCGCACCCCAGTAGCGCTGGCGGCTCAGCAGCCAGTCGCGCAGGCGGAAGTTGACCGCGCCGGAGCCGCGTCCGTCCGCCTCCAACCGCTCGATGATCGAGCGGATGCCGGAGGCCTTGTCGGCCAGCCCGTCCAGCGGCCCGCTGTTGACGTACGTGCCGTCCCCCGACGTCGCGACCCCGGTCTCCTCGGGGTTGTCGTCACCGGTGTCGATGACGCGTCGGACCGGCAGGCCCATGGTGCGGGCGAAGTCCAGGTCGCGCTGGTCGTGGGCGGGCACGGCCATGATCGCGCCGGTGCCGTAGTCGGCCAGCACGTAGTCGCTGGCCCACACCGGGATCTCCTCGCCGGAGACCGGGTTGGTGGCGGTGATGCCCAGGTCCACGCCGGTCTTGGGCCGGTCGGTGGCCAGCCGGTCGATGTCGGAGGCCTTGCGGACCTCGACCAGGTAGTCCTCCAGCGCCTGCGCGCGGTCGGGGTGCACGATCTCGGCGGCCAGCGCGGCGTCGGCGGCGACCACCATGAAGGTGGCGCCGTACAGCGTGTCGGGACGGGTCGTGTAGACCTCGATGTCGCGCTCACCGACAGCGGTGTGCAGCGTGAAGGTGACGTGGGCGCCCTCGGACCGGCCGATCCAGTTGCGCTGGGCGGTGACCACGCGGTCGGGCCAGGTCTTCTCCAGGTCGTCCAGGCCGTCCAGCAGCTCCTGGGCGTAGTCGGTGATCTTGAAGTACCACTGGGTCAGCTCCTTCTTGGTCACCTCCGCCCCGCAGCGGTCGCAGACACCGCCGACGACCTGCTCGTTGGCCAGGACGGTCTGGTCGTTGGGGCACCAGTTGACCGGGCTGTTCTTGCGGTAGGCCAGGCCCCGCTCGTAGAACTTCAGGAACAGCCACTGGGTCCAGCGGTAGTAGCCCGGGTCGGAGGTGTTGAAGGTCCGCGACCAGTCGAACGACGCGGCGTACTTCTGGCACGACTCGATCGAGCGCGCGATGTTGGCGCGCGTGTAGGTGTCGGGGTGCTCGTCGTTGCGGATCGCGGCGTTCTCCGCGGGCAGGCCGAAGGAGTCGAAGCCCATCGGGTTCAGCACCTCGTAGCCGCGCTGCCACCAGTAGCGCGCCACCACGTCGTGCAGCGCGAACACCTCGGCGTGCCCCATGTGCAGGTCCCCGCTGGGGTAGGGGAACATCGTCAGCGCGTAGCGCTTCTCGCGGGGGCTGTCGTCGTCGGCCCGGAACGGCTGGAGGTCCTCCCAGACCCGCTGCCACTTCGTCTCGGTGGCCTCGATGTCGTAGGTGGTCTCGCCGTGGGTGCTCTGCTCGGGGTTCATCTCTCTCGCTCCTGTGGGTCCTGCTCCCGACATGAAAAAACCCCTCACACATGGAGGGGTGCCGCGTTGACTGCCTGGACGGTGAGTCAGCGCGGCTGTCGAAGAAGCAGGATCTGCGACCGCATGGGTCCATGGTAGCGGTTCGTCCGACGCATACTCATTCCCGTGCCCGAGCCCGGTTCCGACCACCCAGACCTCAACCGCTACGACGACGTCCTGGCCCTCCTCGGCCGGCTGCCCGACCACGTGCCCGCGCTCCGGGTGGTCGTGGTCAACGGCTCGGCCGTGACGGGCGGCTGGGACGACCACTCGGACCTCGACGTCGAGGCCTGGTGCACCGGCAACGCCGCGACGACGTACGCCGCCGTGCTGGCCCTCGCGCGCGAGCAGCTCGGCGTCGACCACGTGTGGGAGCTGCCCGAGACGACGTGGGGGCCGACCGGCCGGCAGTGCTTCCTGCACCTCCAGCCCGACGCCGCCGACCTCTCGCGACCGACCCGGCTGGTCGACCTGGTCATCCAGCAGCTGCCCCACCGGCTGACCATGGACACACGCCGACACGGCGTACCGCTCGTCCTCCACGACCCCGACGGGCTGCTGGTCCTCGAGGACGACGACGAGGCCGACCTGGCGGCGCAGCGTCGGCAGGCGGTGGAGCAGACCGCCGCGCGGCGGCAGACCGGCGCCTGGCTCGTCGAGCGCGCGATCGCGCGGGGCGACCTCGCGGAGGCGACGACGCTGCACCTGAGGTTCGCCGTGGAGCCGCTCGTACGCCTCCTGCGGGTCCGGCACTGTCCGGCGCGGCACGACTTCGGGCTGCGCTACCTCCGCACGGACCTGCCGGAGGGGATGGCCGAGCGGGTGGAGGCACTGCTGCCCGGGCCGGACCTGGCGGTCCGGGCCCGGGCAGCGTTCGCGTGGCAGGACGAGGTCCTGCGCGAGCTCAACCAGTGATCACCTGACGAGCTGCGGGGTGAGCGGCGGGTTCCACCACTCGCCGTTGTAGGCCTTGACCGCCCCCACGACGTGCAGGATGCCGGCGACGACCGGCGGCACGAAGAAGACCGGCCAGAAGACGACGAAGCCGATGCCGATGGTGATGACGCCCAGGATCACGTAGAGCACGGCCGCGACGACGAGCCAGATGAACATCGAGATCTGGACGTTGATCGAGTTGGCGGCGTGCGAGCGGACGAACGGGCCCCGGTCCTTGTACATCACGAAGACCACGATCGAGGCCAGGAACCCGAGGAACCCGGCCGAGCAGACCATGGCGACGACGGCGCCGGCGTGGCTGACCGCGCCCCACGTGCGCTCGTCCTGCGGCGACATGGACGGCGGGGCGGCGCGGTAGGTGGTCTCGGGCTGCTGGCCGTCGGGCCGCGTCGGGTCGGGCCCCTGCGCGCCGGTGGGGTACTGGTCGGACATCGCACTCACTCCTCGGTGGGCCGGGCGACCTGCTGCCCGGTGATGGCACCAGCCAAGCACGCCGGAGAGGCGAATTCACCTGGTTCCGGGGTCGGTTCAGGGTCGCGTCAGGGGCGGTTCCGGGCTCGGCCGCCTGCCCCTGGCGGGGTAGTCCACCGGGAAGTGGCTGCCGGAAGGCGCCCGTCCCGACCATGTCCCGGTGGACTACCGCGAACCCGCTACTCCCCAAGAAGTGTTTGACAGTCGCCTTCCCTTCGTCCAGACTCACTCCCCAAGAACCATTGGAGGGTGAGATGGACGAGACCGACACCGACGCCGTCACCCGGCTGCGGGCGACGGCGCACCCGGTGCGGCTGCGCATCCTGTCGCTGCTGACCGCGGAGGCGATGAGTGCCGCCGAGGTGGCCCGCGCCCTCGAGCTGACCCACGCCAACGCGTCCTACCACCTGCGCCAGCTCCACGACGCCGGCGAGCTCGTCGTCGAGAGCGAGGAGAAGATCCGCGGCGGCGTCGCCAAGCGCTACCGGTACGACGCCTCGCGGGACGTACGCACCCACCGGCCCGGCATCGACGAGCGCGTCGCCTACGCCCGCGCCAACGCCCTCGAGGTCGAGCGGCGGCTGCAGGAGGCGGCACCCGGGGCGTCGTCCTCCAGCGACTTGGAGACCTGGGTCGACGTCGAGACCTGGCACCGGGCCCTCGACCTCCTCCACGAGGCCTCGCACCTGCTGCACGCGGCCGCCAGGCCGGCGGGGACACCCGAGACCGTGCACGTCAGTGCCACGACCCAGGCGTTCACGATGAGCGGCGGACTCACCGGCGAGGCGGTCCGCTGGAAGCCGGCCCACGAGGAGACCCGATGACCTGGTCCGCCGCGCTCGCCCCCCTGCGCAACCGCAACTTCGCGTGGTACTTCGCCTCGCGCCTGATCAACATGCTCGGGAACATGATGGCCAGCATCGCGCTCGCCTTCGCCGTCCTCGACATCACCGACTCCCCCAGCGCCCTGGGCCAGGTCCTCGCGGCGCACACGCTCCCGATGGTTGCCCTGCTCCTCTACGGGGGTGTGATCGCGGACCGCTTCCCCCGCACGTTGGTCCTGCAGTTCTCCAACGTCGCATCGGCCCTGAGCCAGGGTGCGATCGCCGTGCTGGTGCTGTCCGGTCACGCCGAGATCTGGATGCTCGTCGTGTTGAGCGTCGTCCACGGCGCCGTCTCGGGCATCGGGTTCCCCGCCATGGCCAGTGTGCTCCCGCAGCTGGTGGCCCGCTCCGACCTCCAGCCGGCCAACGCGCTGATCTCGCTGACCCGCAGCGCGATGATGGTGCTCGGGCCGACCGTCGGCGCCCTGCTGGTCGTCACCATCGGGTCCGGGTGGGCGCTCGCCGTCGATGCCCTGACGTGGGCGCTCGCCGCACTCCTGCTGGTCCCGGTGAGGATCCCGCCCAAGGAGCCCACCGGGGCGCCGGCCGACACGATCCGTGAGCTTCGCGAGGGGTGGAGCTTCTTCTGGGGGACGCCCTGGCTCTGGATCGTCGTCGTCGGCTTCGGCGTCCTCAACCTCATCCATGCCGGCGCGTGGTCCACCCTGGGACCCGCGATCGCCGATGACACCATCGGTCGACAGGGCTGGGGCTTCGTGCTGTCGGCCGAGGCAGCGGGCTTCCTCGTCACGACCGTCGTGCTCCTCAGGGTCCGCCTGGAGCGTCCACTGCTGCTGGGCATGCTCGGCGCGCTGCTGATGGCACCGCCGATGCTGGTCCTCGGGGTCTCACCGCACCTGGTCATCCTCGTCGTCGCGGCCTTCGCGGCCGGCGCCGGCACGGAGGTGTTCGGCATGGGATGGAACCTTGCGATGCAGGAGAACATCGAGGACGGCATGCTGTCGCGCGCGTACTCCTACGACGCGCTCGGCTCCTTCGTGGCTATCCCGATCGGGCAGATCGCCTTCGGTCCCCTGGCGGCCGTGTTCGGCTACCGGCCCGTCCTGATCACCTCTGCCGTCGCGTACGTCGTGATCTGCGCGCTCGTGCTCAGCTCGCGGTCCGTACGGACGCTGCGGCGCGTGCCGACCACCCCGGAGCCCGCCGTGACGAGCGGCACGTCCTAGGGTCTGGTCATGAGCGTGATGGATCTCTTCCGCCTCGACGACAAGGTCGTCATCGTCACCGGCGCCTCCAGCGGGCTGGGCGTCGCGTTCGCCCACTGCTTCGCCGAGGCCGGCGCCGACGTCGTGCTCGGCGCACGCCGGGTGGAGAAGCTGCAGCGGGTCGCCGACTCCGTACGCTCCACCGGCCGCCGGGTGCACACCGTCGCCACCGACGTGGCCGACCCCGAGCAGTGCCAGCGGCTCGTCGACGAGGCGATGGAGAAGTTCGGACGCGTCGACGTGCTCGTCAACAACGCCGGCGTCGGCACGGCCGTTCCCGCCACCCGGGAGACGCCCGAGCAGTTCCGCTCGGTGATCGACGTGAACCTCAACGGCTGCTACTGGATGGCCCAGGCCTGCGGCCGCGTCATGGAGCCCGGCTCGAGCATCATCAACATCTCCTCGATCCTCGGCATCACCACCGGCGGGCTCCCGCAGGCGGCCTACTCCGCCTCGAAGGCCGGGCTGGGCGGCCTCACCCGCGACCTCGCCCAGCAGTGGACTGGCCGCAAGGGCATCCGCGTCAACGCGCTCGCCCCCGGGTTCTTCACCTCGGAGATGACCGCCACCTATCCCGAGGGCTACCTCGACCTCGCCATGCAGCGCGTCCCGGCCGGCCGCAAGGGCGACCCGCGCGAGCTGGCCGCCACCGCGGTGTGGCTGGCGTCCGACGCCGCCGGCTACGTCACCGGGCAGATGATCCCGGTCGACGGCGGGCTCACCATCGCCTGAGCCGGACGCCCCCTCAGCGGGCCCGGATCTGGGAGGATCCGGGGCCATGAGCGAGGTTGCCCGGACCCACCGCCTGCGACGCATGACCGGTCGCGACCCACGCGAGTCGCACCGCTCCGCGTCCCCGCTGGAGCTGTTGTACGACCTCACCCTGGTCGTGGCCTTCAGCCTCGCCGGGTCGCAGTTCGCGCACGCGCTGGTCGAGGACCACCTCGTCGAGGGCCTGCTCGGCTTCGCCGTCGCGATGTTCGCGATCACCCTCGCCTGGATCAACTACTCCTGGTTCGCCTCGGCCTACGACACCGATGACGCCTTCATGCGGCTGGCCACGCTCCTGCAGATGGTCGGCGTGCTGGTCCTCGCACTGGGCCTGCACGACCTGTTCGAGGGGTTCGACCACGGCGAGTTCGACAACGCTGTCGTCGTCGCGGGCTACGTGACCATGCGCGTCTCGATGATCCTGCTGTGGTCCCGGGCCGCGGCCCACGACCGGGATCGGCGCCGCACCTGCCTGGCGTACGTCCGGTTGATCGCGGTCGCGCAGGTCGGCTGGGTCGTCACCGCGACCGACGTGCTGCCCGTCCCGGTGCAGATCGGGTTGGCGCTCGCACTGTTCGCCCTCGAGCTCGGCGGCATCGTGTGGATCGAGACCCACCTCCCGCCCACTCCGTGGCACGCTCACCACATCGCCGAGCGCTACGGCCTGCTCGCGATCATCACCTTCGGCGAGGTCGTCCTCGGGACGACGACTGCCATCGAGGCCGTCGTGACCGACCAGGGGTGGAGCGTCGAGGCCGCCGTGATCGCGCTCGCGGGCGTCGCGCTCGCCGTCGGGCTGTGGTGGTGCTACTTCACGGTCCCGTTCGCCCACGCGCTCACGGCGAGCAACGCCCGCAGCATGGTCTTCGGCTTCGGCCACCTCGTCCTCTACGCCTCGATCGCGGCGACCGGCGCCGGCCTGCACGCCGCCGCCTACTACGTGGAGCACCACTCCGAGCTCGACGCCGCACAGACGATGCTGACGATGGCGATGCCGGTCGCGGTCTTCGTACTGGCGCTCTTCACGGTCTTCCACCTCCTCTTCCCCGGCCGCGACCCGCTGCACCACTGGCTGCTCGTCGGCACCCTCGTCTTCCTGGCGGCCGCCTGTGCGCTGGCCGCGTGGGGTGCCCCGCTGGCGCTCGCCCTCCTCGTGCTGATGCTCGCGCCCTGGGTCACCGTGCTCGGTTACGAGCTGCGCGGCTACCGCCACATCGACGAGGTCGCCGGGGCCACCCGCGATGTCGCACGGTGACTACAAGGCGTTCTTCGCCGCCGCCTGCATCGGAGACGTCGCGCTCGCCGAGCACCACCTGGACGCCGGAGTCGACATCGACTTCGTGCACCCCGAGCTCCAGTCGACCGCCCTCGTGGCGGCGATCGAGGAGCGGCACGAGGCCGTGGCCCTCCTGCTGCTGGACCGCGGCGCGTCCCCCACCCTCCGCTCGCCGCTCGAGGGCATGACGCCGCTGGAGGCAGCCCGCGCGGCCCGGCTCGAGCGGGTGGTCGCCCGGCTCAGCTGAGCCAGGGCTCGCCGGCGACGACCCCGTCCGTACGCCGTCCTGCGGCTGCGTCGTCGAGCCACCGCTCGGCGTCCCTCACGCCCGTGCTTCGCCAGCCGTCCAGGGATCGCCGGACGACCCGGTCTCCCTCGCGCACGGCGTACACCCCGCCCGTCAGCGCCAGCACGAACGCGTCGTCGATGGCCCCGAGCAGGTCGGCAGACCCCGTGTCGCAGGCGTCGCACCCGCAGTCCGGCTGGAGCTCCAGGACCTCGGCGGGGTCACCCACCCCGACCTGTACGACCGCGTCGTCCGCGTCGTGCAGGGGTGCGGTGCCGATGACGACCGGACGGGTGCCCGGTCGTCCCTCGACGAGGGTGACCCGCGTCGGGACGATGACCCGATCCCCCGCCCAGCGCACCGCGCCGGGGTCGACGTCGCGCGCGGTGCCGAGCCCGGTCGCGGTGATCGCGTCGACCCAGGCGGCCGCACGGGCGGCGAGCAGCCGGTAGCGCCCGGCGTCGGTCACCTCCGAGTACTCCTCCGGCGCGGCCGGGCGACCGTCGGGGCGCGGGTGCGGCCAGTCGGCGAGATCGCCGCGCAGCCGTGCGAACGCGACGTCGACGGCAGGCACGAGTGCCGCCGCCGGGAACCGACGCCGGTCCGGTCTGGTCGTCACCTCCACCTCGTCCAGCACCTCGGTCACGGATCGCTCCCCCGGCGTCGCCAGTCCGATCGACACGGGTGGCTGGGGCTCGTCCGACTCGATGCTCATCCACGCTGCCTCGTCGGCGTGCTCAGGTTCGCCGAGCGGGGCGAGCGTGATCGAGACGCCCTCGCCTGCGGCGAAGACCCGTCTGGGGAAGTGGCGGTCCCCGGTGAACCCGAGGGCCAGCAGGACGTCGGCGACCCGGTCGGGGTCGGGCGGCGCCAGCACCACCCACTCGAGGACGGGGCCGTCCGCCGGCCCGGCTCCCATCGGCGCCGTCCACTCGATGAGGAACGGCAGCGACCCGTCGTACGGCCCGGGTCCGACGTCGCAGACCTTCCACTCCACGACGTCACCGTCCGGCGTGCGGCGCGAGCCGGGCACGGCGGGCTCCGGCTCGAATCCGGCGGCCAGCAGCGCCGTACGCGCCACCTCGATGTCGTCGACCGCGATCGCCCACGAGATCGGGCCGCAGGCGGAGCGGACGCGTTCCAGCCACGGGTTGGACTCGTCGCTCCCGGCCGCGATCAGCTCGACGTACGCCGGCCCGGGCCCGCGCACCAGCGCGTTGACCGTGCCGACCGGGTGCGCTCCCCCGCGTACGGCCGGGACGCCGGCCGCGGTCCACCGGGCCATCGCGTCGTGGAGGTCCTCGACGGCGACGACGAGGTGGTCGAACCGCGCTCCCATGCCTGACAGGCTAGGAGCTCCGTCCAGCGGGTTTGCTGGTCAGGTACGCGCCGCGCCGAGGATCTCCGTGACGGCGGTGACGAGGCCGGCGATGTCCTCGTCGCTGGCCACCAGCGGCGGCGCGAAGCGGACGGTCGAGCCGTGGGTGTCCTTGGCGAGGATGCCGCGGGCCATCAGCGCCTCGGACATCTGGCGACCGGACATCAGCGAGGGGTCGATGTCGATGCCTGCCCAGGCGCCACGGACCCGTACGTCGGACAGTCCCTTGCCCACCAGCGGGCCGAAGCCGGCCTCGAGGAGCTCCCCGATCTCGGCGGAGCGGGCCTGGAAGGTGCCCTCCTCGAGCATGGCGACGACCTCGGTGCCGATGGCCGCGGCGAGCGGGTTGCCGCCGAAGGTGGAGCCGTGCGAGCCGGGCGTGATGACGTCCATGACCTCGTGGTCGGCTGCGATCGCCGAGACCGGGTAGATGCCGCCGCCGAGCGCCTTGCCCATGACGTAGATGTCGGGGACGACGTCCTCGTGGTCGCACGCGAACGTCCTGCCGGAGCGAGCCAGGCCGGACTGGATCTCGTCGGCGACCATCAGCACGTTGCGCTCGGTGCAGAGCGCGCGGAGGTCGCGCAGGAAGCCCTCGGGGGGCATCACGACGCCGCCCTCGCCCTGGATCGGCTCGAAGAGGACCGCGACGGTCGTGTCGTCGATGGCTGAGGCGATCGCCTCGATGTCGCCGTACTTCACGCCCCGGAAGCCGGTCGTGAACGGGGCGTAGCCCGACGTCGCCACCTCGTCGTCGGAGAAGCTCACGATGGTGGTGGTGCGGCCGTGGAAGTTGCCCTCCATCGTGATGATCGTGGCCTGTCCGGCGGGCACGCCCTTGACCTCGTAGCCCCACTTGCGGCTGACCTTGATGGCGGTCTCGACTGCCTCGGCGCCGGAGTTCATCGGCAGGATCATGTCCTTGCCGGTCAGGCGGCACAGCGCCTCGGCGAAGCCGCTCAGCTTGTCGTTGAAGAACGCGCGGCTCGTCAGCGTGAGCCGGCCGAGCTGCTCGCGGGCGACCGCGACCAGGCGCTCGTTGGAGTGACCGAAGTTGAGCGCGGAGTAGCCGGCGAGGCAGTCGAGGTAGCGCTTGCCGTCGACGTCGACCACCCACGCGCCGTCGCCCTCCGCGAGGACCACGGGCAGCGGGT
Organism: Nocardioides eburneiflavus; assembly: GCF_004785795.1. Taxonomy (NCBI): domain Bacteria; kingdom Bacillati; phylum Actinomycetota; class Actinomycetes; order Propionibacteriales; family Nocardioidaceae; genus Nocardioides; species Nocardioides eburneiflavus. Next base: position 2,956,033 of record NZ_SRRO01000001.1, on the reverse strand, counting down.
GGTAGTTGTGCGCCGCGTAGCGCTCGGTCGCCTCGATGTGGGCGGCGGTGCGCTCGGAGACGGCCGGAGTGGTGCTCGTGGAGAGGTCGGTCGCGGTCATGAGCACATGGTGCCACCGCCCCGATCCGTTCGCCGACTCGGCGACGTCGGGGAGTGCTGGCTCGCTCTGGGCAAGCCAGCCCTCCCCCTCGACGCCCGGAAACGAAGAGAAGTCCGGCGCTCTGCGCCGGACTTCTCGTTGGTGGAGCTGAGGGGACTCGAACCCCTGACCCTCTGCATGCCATGCAGATGCGCTACCAGCTGCGCCACAGCCCCAACAGCCGAGAACATTAGCGGACGGTCCAGCGGAGGTGAAATCGGGGTCCCCCGTCACGTCGACGTCAGGTGAGGAGGCGCCACAGGAGCCAGATCCCGAGCACCGCGACCACGATCCCGGCGAGGACCGGGACCAGCATGAGGGCCACCGCGCCGGCGACGTACGCCGGGCTCGGGGGCTCGCGCAGCGGCTCGCGCTCGACCTCGCGGAGCAGCAGTCGCAGGTTCTTGCGGTTGGCGCGGACGATCACGCCCGACAGGGCGCTGCCCACGAGGTCGCCGATCCCCGGCACCAGTCCGATCACCGCGTCGAGGCCGACACCGACACGGGTGCCGGGCACCGTCACGGCGTCGTCCATGACCCTGGCGAGCTGCCGGCTCAACGCGACGTCGATCTCGCGCGCCCGGTCGCTCACGAGGTCGCGACCCGGTTCCAGGCAAGAAGCGACCAGCGGTCGCCGCGATGCACCAGCTCTGCCCAGCCGCAGTTGTCCAGCCCGTGCAGGGCGGTCGGTGATGCGCCCACCAGCGACGTGACCGCCATCCGGATCGCCCAGCCGTGCGAGATCGCCACGACCGTTCCGTGCGCACCGACGATGCGGCCCAGGTCTTGCAGCGCCTCGGTCATCCGGCCCTCGACCTCCCGCTCGCTCTCGGTGTCCAGCGGCCCGGCACCGGCGAAGAACTCGCCGGCCTCGGCCGGGTGCGACGCGCGGATCTGCTCCGCTGTCATCCCGCCGAAGACCCCGACGTGGCGCTCACGCAGGCGCGGGTCGGTGGTCACCGGCAGCCCGCAGGCCTCGCCGACGTGCGCCGCCGTGGTGGCCGCGCGCGAGAGGTCGGAGCTCCACAGCGCCACGGGCGACATCGCGGCGATCGCCGGAGCGACGGACTGCGCCTGCGCGAGCCCCTCCTCGGACAGGTCGACGTCCTCGTGGCCCTGGTAGCGACCGGCGGCGTTCCACTCCGTGCGGCCGTGCCGCAGCAGGACGAGTCGCGTCACGTGAGGGTCAGCGGGATGAGCGGGCAGTCGCTCCAAAGGCGCTCGAGGGCGTAGAACGAGCGCTCCTCCTCGTGCTGCACGTGCACCACGATCTCGCCGTAGTCGAGCAGCACCCAGCGACCCTCCTTGTGGCCCTCGCGCCGGATCGGCTTCGCACCGGACTCGCGGAGCTTGTCCTCCACCTCGTCGACGATCGCGCCGACGGCCCGCTCGTTGGTCGCGCTGGCCAGCACGAACGCGTCGGTGATCGCGAGCTGCTCGCTCACGTCGAAGGCCAGGACCTGGTCGGCCTTCTTGTCGTGCGCGGCCTGGGCCGCGACGGCGACGAGCTCGAGGGCGTGGTCGGTGGCAGTCATGCAGTGTCCTTGCTGGTGTTGGTGCTGGTGGTGGTGCGGGCAGTGGCGCTGGGGGCGGGTGCTGCGTAGAGGTCGTGCTTGGCGATGTACTGCACCACACCGTCCGGCACGAGGTACCAGACGGGCTCCCCGCGGCGCTTGCGCTCGCGGCAGTCGGTGGACGAGATCGCCAGGGCCGGGATCTCGACCATGGTGACCCGGTCGGCGGGGATCCTGGCGAGCGCCGCGGGGTCCATCTCATAGCCGGGCCGGGTGCAGCCGACGAAGTTCGCGAGCTCGAAGAGCTCCTCGGCGTCGCGCCAGGTGAAGATGTCGGCCAGGGCGTCGGCGCCGGTGATGAAGAACAGGTCGGCGTCGGGCATCTCGGCGTGGAGGTCGCGCAGCGTGTCGATCGTGTACGTCCGGCCGGCCCGGTCGATGTCGACCCGGGAGACGTTGAAGCGGGGGTTGGCGGCCGTGGCCACCACCGTCATCAGGTAGCGGTGCTCGGCCGGCGTGACCGTACGGTCGCTCTTCTGCCACGGGTCGCCGGTCGGCACGAAGACCACCTCGTCGAGGTCGAACCAGGCCTGCACCTCGGACGCGGCGACGAGGTGGCCGTGGTGGATCGGGTCGAACGTGCCGCCCATCACCCCGACGCGACGCCGTGCCACAGGAGTCGCCACCGGCTCAGCTGTGCTCGCGACCGCCGCCGAAGGAGACCACGGCCAGGAGCAGCACCATGAGGAGGACCAGGGTCACGCCACCGATGACGTAGGGGTGGACGGCGGGCTCGCTCTCGGCCTCGGCGGCAAGCGTGATGACGGTGCTCAGCATGGGCTCACCCTACCGGCATCACCGCACGTGACCGTCGCCGACCACGACGTACTTGCTCGACGTCATCTCCGGAAGCCCCATCGGGCCCCGCGCGTGCAGCTTCTGCGTGGAGATGCCGATCTCGGCCCCGAACCCGAACTCAGCCCCGTCGGTGAAGCGCGTGGACGCGTTCACCATCACCGCGGCGGAGTCCACCGCGGCGACGAAGCGGCGGATCGTCGCCTGGTCGCGCGCCACGATCGCCTCCGTGTGGCCGGAGGAGAACCGGCGGACGTGCCCGATCGCGGCCTCGACGTCGGCCACGACGGCAGCGGAGATCTCCAGCCCGAGGAACTCCGCGGCGTGGTCCTCGTCGGTGACCGGCACGACGTCGTCGTACTCCGCGAACGCGCTGTCGCCGTGCACGAGCACCCCGGCCTGCTGCAGCGCCTCGACCACCAGCGGCAGGAACTCGTCGGCGACGTCCTCGTGCACGAGCAGGGACTCGGCCGCGTTGCAGACGCTCGTGCGGTGCGTCTTGGAGTTCATCACGATCGCGAGCGCCTGCCCGAGGTCCGCCGAGGCGTCGACGTAGACGTGGCAGTTGCCGACGCCGGTCTCGATCACCGGAACGGTCGACTCCTCCACCACGCTGCGGATGAGCCCGGCACCGCCGCGCGGGATCAACACGTCGACGAGCCCGCGTGCCCGCGTGAGCGCCTTCACCGAGTCGTGGGTCTCGCCCGGCACCAGCTGTACGGCGTCCTCGGGCAAGCCGGTCCCGGCGAGCGCACCGCGCATCGCGGCGACGATCGCCGTGTTGCTCGAGCGGGCGCTGGACGAGCCCCGCAGCAGGACCGCGTTGCCCGACTTGAGGCAGATGCCCGCCGCGTCGGCGGTGACATTGGGGCGGGCCTCGTAGATCATCCCGACCACCCCGAACGGCACGCGCACCTGGCGCAGCTCCAGCCCGTTGGCCAGGGTGCTGCCGCGCAGCACCTCGCCCACGGGGTCGGGCAGCGCGGCGACGTCGCGCAGGCCCTGGGCCATCGCCTCGAGCCGGCCCTGGTCCAGACGCAGCCGGTCGACGACGTTGGCGGGGGTGCCGCCCGCCTCGGCGCGGGCGACGTCCTCGGCGTTGGCGGCCAGGACGTCGGCGGCGCGCTCCACGAGGGCCTCCGCCATCGAGTGCAACGCGGCATCCTTGGCCGCCCGCGTGGCCGTGGCCAGCTCGTGGCTCGCGGTCCGGGCGCGCACGGCGGCCTGTCGGACGGCTTCCTCGCTGCTCATGGGACCGAGCGTAGGCCGATCCAGCCTGTCCTCGAACCGTGTCTCGCATCACGGGGAGCTGCTAGTGACGACCGCTCCGGACGCACGACGACCCGGCAGGTCACCCCGCCGGGTCGTCGTGCGTGTGGTGCGGCCTCAGCCCTTGCGCTCGGTGATCTTCTCGGTGGCCGCCGGGAGGACCGTGTGGAGGTCGCCCACGACGCCGAAGTCGACGAGCTCGAAGATCGGGGCCTCGGGGTCCTTGTTGACCGCGACGATGGTCTTCGAGGTCTGCATGCCGGCGCGGTGCTGGATCGCACCCGAGATGCCGTTGGCGACGTAGAGCTGGGGCGAGACCGTCTTGCCGGTCTGGCCGACCTGGAACGCGTGCGGCATCCAGCCCGAGTCGACCGCGGCACGCGAGGCACCCACCGCAGCACCCAGGCTGTCGGCGAACCCCTCGACGGGCTCGAAGTTGCCGCCCGTGCCACGACCACCCGAGACCACGATCGCGGCCTCCGTGAGCTCGGGGCGACCGGTGGACTGGCGCGGCTGGGTCGCCACGATCTGCGCGCCCTTGGCCGCGTCGGAGATCGTCGCGGCGAACGCCTCGACCGCTCCGGCACCCTCGGCCTCCTCGGGAGCAGCCGAGTTGGGCTTGACGGTGATGATCGGCGTGCCGGTGGTGACCTTGGCCTGGACCGTGTAGTTGCCGGCGAACACGCTCTGCGTGGTCGTGCCGTCGTCGGCGACATCGACGGCGTCGGTGATCAGGCCCGAGCCCAGCTTGATCGCCAGGCGACCGGCGACCTCCTTGTTCTCGAACGTCGAGGGCAGCAGGACCGCAGCCGGGCTCGTCTTCTCGGCGAGCTGCTGCAGGGCCTCGGCCTTGGGTGCGACGAGGAAGCCCTTGATCTGGGCGTCGTCGATGACGTAGACCTTCGCGGCGCCGTACTTCTTGACCTTCTCCGCCACGGCGTCGCCCTGCTCGGGCGAGCCGAAGAACACCGCGGACGGCTCACCGAGACGCTTCGCGATGGTCAGCAGCTCGTAGGTCGGCTTCTTGACCTCGCCCTCGGCGTGGTCGATGACGACAAGAACCTCAGACATGTGTGATCTCCTCCAGTCCCTGCTCAGATGAACTTCTTGGACGCGAGGAAGTCGACCAGCGCACCAGCGCCCGAGCCGTCCTCGTCGGTGACGACCTCGCCGGCCGTACGGGGCGGACGGGCCGTGGTGTCCTCGACCTGCGTGTACGCCACCGACAGGCCGACCTGGTCGGCGTCGAGGCCCAGGTCGGTCAGCGACCACGTCTCCAGCGGCTTCTTCTTCGCCGCCATGATGCCCTTGAACGACGGGTAGCGGGCCTCGCCCGACTGGTCGGTCACGCTGAGCACGATCGGCAGCGTGGCGCCGATGACCTCGGTCGAGCCCTCGTTGTCGCGCTTGATCCGGACCTGGTCGCCCTGCGACTCGATCACCGACGCCAGCGTCACCTGCGGCATGCCCAGGCGCTCGGCCAGCATCGCCGGCACCACGGAGCCCGAGGCGTCGGTGGACGCCATGCCGCACACGACGAGGTCGACGCCGGTGTCGGCCTTGATCTTCTCGATCGCCTTGGCCAGCACCAGCGAGGTGCCCAGGTAGTCGGAGCCCGCGATCGCGTCGTCGACCACGTGGACACCGGAGTCGGCACCCATCTGCAGCGACTTGCGGACCGCGTCGACCGCCTTCTCCGGGCCCACGGTCAGCGCGGTGACGGTGATCTCCTCACCCTCGCGCTTCTCCCGGAACTGCAGGGCCTGCTCCACGGCGTACTCGTCGAGCTCGGACAGCAGCCCGTCCACGCCGACGCGGTCGACCGTGAAGTCGTCCTCGAACTTGCGGTCGGCCGTGGCGTCCGGCACGTACTTCACACAGACAACAATGTTCATGGTGGTGTGGCCTCGCGGCCCCTCCTGTGCAATCGGATGTGATCGTGAGGTTACTAGCCGGTCAGCGCCCACCGGAATGGCGATCCGGGTGTGGTCGCTCACAGTGACACTGTCACGGTCAGGTCACGGTCGGGGCCGTCTCAGGGCTTGACGATGCGGTCCAGGACCCGGCCCACGACGAGCCAGGCGATCGCACCGAGCCCCCAGTTGAAGAGCGCGTTCTTGACCTGCGCCCCGTCGCCGCGGAACTGCTTGATGCCGTCCTGGCGGGAGAAGACCCCCACGTCGACGTAGTCGGCGGCCCGCAGGACGGAGTCGACCAGCGCGTTGGACGTGTTGGCGTCCAGGGCGATCAGCAGGGCGCCGACCGCCAGCACCAGGGCGCACAGCGCGCACACCAGCCAGATCAGCTGTGCGAGCCTCGCCCGGATCTTCGTTGCCACAGTCGTGTTCTCCCTTGGTCCCTGGTTGTCAGTTCCTGCTCGTCCGCTCTCGGACGTCGCGCCGTCGTGCTGTCGTGCTGTCGTGCTGTCGGTCACCGACCCACGAAGGTCGCCTTGCCCGGTCCGTTCTCAACGAACGAGGTGATGCCGCGGGTACGGTCCTCCGTCGCGAACACTCCGGCGAACTGCTGGCGCTCGATCTCCAGGCCGGTGTCGAGGTCGACCTCGCTCCCCCGGTCGATGCACTCCTTGGCGGCCCTGATCGCGAGGGCAGCCGCTCCGCTGAACTGCGCGGCCCAGGCCACCGACTCCTCCAGGACGCGGTCCGCGGGGACGACCCGGTCGACCATCCCGATGCGCAGGGCCTCGTCGGCCTTGACGAAGCGGCCGGTGAAGATGATGTCCTTCGCCCGGGAGGCGCCCACCAGCCGCGCGAGCCGCTGGGTGCCGCCGGCCCCGGGGATGATGCCGAGCAGCACCTCGGGCTGCCCGAGGACGGCGTCCTCGGCGGCGAAGCGCAGGTCGGCCGCCAGGGCGAGCTCGCACCCGCCGCCCAGGGCGTACCCGTTGACGGCAGCGACCACCGGCTTGGGGATGCGCGCGATCGCGGTGGTGGCGGAGCTGACGGACGCGGAGACCTTCACCATGTCGGAGTAGGTCAGGTCGGCCATCTCCTTGACGTCGTTGCCGGCCGCGAAGACGCGCTCGCCGCCCCACAGGACCACGGCGCGGACGTCGTCGCGCTCGGTGAGCTCGGCGGCCGCCTCGCGCAGGTCGGCCTGGACCTGCACGCTGATCGCGTTCATCTTCGGGCGGTCCAGGCGCAGGACGGCGACCCCGTCGGTCACGTCGATCGAGACGAACTCCATGGTGGCTCCTCATCGTGGTGCGGTCGTGGGCGCGGCGCCGCGCGGGGCGCATCGTGGGGCGCATTGTGCCGTGCGTGGACGATGCCACCACAATGTCCTGCGTGACACCGCCCCCCGAGACGACGACGGCCTGGAACCACGACGGCGAGACGACGGCAGTCTGGCCGGGCCGCAACTACCCCCTCGGGGCCACGTGGTCCTCCGAGTCGACCAACTTCGCCGTGTACGCCCCGGCCGCCACCGCGATGTGGGTGTGCCTGTTCGAGGACGACGGCACCGAGGTCCGCCACCGGCTGACCGAGCACTCGCTCGGCGTGTGGCACGGCGCAGTGCCCGCCGTGGCACCCGGCGCCCGCTACGGCTACCGCGCCGACGGCCCGTGGGACCCCGAGGCCGGGCTGCGGTTCAACCCGCAGAAGCTCCTGCTCGACCCGTACGGCAAGGCGGTGTCGGGCGACCTCGTCGTCGACGACGCGATCTTCGGCTACACCAAGGACGACCCCGAGACGATCAGCGACTTCGACTCGGCGCCGTACGTGCCGCGCAGCGTCGTCGTCTACGACGACTTCCAGTGGGGCCCGGACACCTCGCCGCGCCGCCGGTGGCGCGACACGGTCATCTACGAGATGCACGTCAAGGGCATGACGATGCTGCACGACCGGGTGCCGGAGGACCTGCGCGGCACGTACGCCGGGCTCGCGACGCCCGCAGTGACCGACTACCTCAGGGACCTCGGGGTGACGGCGGTCGAGCTGCTGCCGGTGCACCAGTTCTTCTCCGAGCCGGCGCTCGCCGAGCGGGGACTGGTCAACTACTGGGGCTACAACTCGCTGTGCTTCTTCGCCCCGCACAACGCCTATGCCGCCTCCGGCGACCGCGGCCAGCAGGTCACCGAGTTCAAGCAGATGGTCAAGGACTTCCACGCCGCCGGCCTCGAGGTGATCCTCGACGTGGTCTACAACCACACCGCCGAGGCGGGCCCGCGCGGTCCGACGCTCAGCTTCCGCGGGCTCGACGACCGCGGCTACTACCAGCGGGTGACCACCGCCCCCGGGGCGGCGGGCGAGGATCCCGGCCCGGTGGCCTACTGGGACGTCACCGGCTGCGGCAACACCGTCGACTCGACCCACACCCAGAGCCTGCGGATGATCCTGGACTCGCTGCGCTACTGGGTCAGCGAGATGCACGTCGACGGCTTCCGCTTCGACCTCATGAGCGCGATCACCCGGACGAACCAGGTCGTCGACATGGGCTCGCACCTGCTCACCGCGATCGGGCAGGACCCCGTGCTGCGCCACGTCAAGCTGATCGCCGAGCCTTGGGACGCCTCGATGGACGGCTACCGCGTGGGGCAGTTCCCGCCGCCCTGGATCGAGTGGAACGACCAGTTCCGCGACACGGTCCGCGACTTCTGGCGCGGCCACTCCGGCGGCGTGCGCACCGTCGCGACCCGGCTGGCCGGCTCGAGCGACCTGTACGCCGACGACGGCCGCTCGCCCTACGCGTCGGTGAACTTCATCACCGCCCACGACGGCTTCACCGTGCGCGACCTGGTGTCGTACGACCACAAGCACAACGAGGCCAACGGCGAGGACAACCGCGACGGCACCGACAACAACCGGTCGTGGAACTGCGGGGTCGAGGGTGAGACCGACGACCCCGAGATCGTCGCGCTGCGGCGCCGCCAGGCTGCCAACCTGATGGCGACGCTGTGCTTCTCCAGCGGCGTGCCGATGCTGACGGCCGGCGACGAGCGCGGCCGGACCCAGGGCGGCAACAACAACGCCTACGGCCAGGACAACGAGACCTCGTGGATCGACTGGCGTCCCGACGACGCGTGGCTCGACGTCTACGAGATCACCAAGGCCGCGCTGCGCCTGCGACGTGAGCACCCCGTGCTGCGGCAGCGCCACTGGTTCGAGGGGCGCCCGACGATCAAGGGCGGGATCAAGGACCTGGTGTGGGTGCACCCCAGCGGCCGCGAGATGACCGTGGCCGACTGGAACGACGACGCCATCCGCACGATCGGCATGTTCCTCAACGGAGCACCGCTGCGCTCCCCCGGGCCGCGGGGCGAGCAGGTGCGCGACCAGTCCTTCATGATCTGGCTCAACTCCGGTGCCCACGACGTGGAGCTGGTGCTGCCGGCCAACCAGTGGGTCCACCACGGCGAGGTCGTGCTCTCGACGAACGCCGAGCTCGCGGTGGGCACGCCGGTCGTGGCCGGCGGGACCCTCGACCTCCAGGCCCGGTCCGTGCTCGTCCTGCGCCAGACCTGACGGTCCTCAGGAAGCCGGCTCGAACACCTCGACGGGGTTGCCGGCCGGGTCGACGACGAGGACCTGGCGACCGCCCGGTCCCTCGACGACGTCCCCGAGGGGCTCCACCCCTGCCTCCCGCAGGCGCACGAGCTCGGCGTCGAGGTCGGCCACCACCAGGTGGATCCGGTTGCGCCCGGGACCGGCGAGCCCGTCCGGTGTCGCACGCGCCCCGGAGGTCAGCGGTCCCGACAGCATCAGGCGCAGGTGTCCCCGCACGACGTCGGCGAACGGGGGCGCCGGGCGGCTCAGCACCGTGAAACCGAGGACGTCGGTGTAGAACGCCACCGCCGCGTCGACGTCGTCGACGAGGTAGCGGACGCTGGCGTACTGGTCGTCAGGCACGGCGGACCTCCTTGCTGGCCGGGCTGCTGCCCTCCCACACTCGGCCCCGGTCCCGGCAGGGGTCAAGGGCGCGCAGCGGGTCGTCAGGACACGGGCTCGGCCACCCACTCCATGGGGTCGCCGGCGTCGAGGTCGGTGATCCCGAGGTTCTCGAACGCCCCGAGCACGACGAGGCGGCGGACCGCCGCGAACGTGAGCACGTGCGCGACCATCCCGCCGTACGTGAACACCCGCGGGGGCTCGCACGTGACGTCGACGAAGGTGTCGTCGAGCCGGCCCTCGTCGACGGTGGAGCGCACCTGCGCGAGGAACGCCGGGCCCTCCTCGGCCAGCTCGCGCCGCAGCGTGCTGGCCGACTTGCCGCGCTCCTGGTCCCAGTCGTACGACCGCTGGGAGACCGCGGCGTTCCACTGGGCGAGCTGGCCGACGAGCCGCCCGAGCACCGAGCGGATCGACATGTCGTCGTCGATCGTCCCGATGGGCACCTCGATCGCGGCGTCGAGCTGCTCGTCGGTGAGGCGGGCGGCGCGGTCGATCATCTCACCGGTCAGCCAGACGTGGTGCTCGATCATGCGCGTCATCAGGTCCATCGGCGTCACCTTTCGTGAGGTCGGCAGCCGGAGGCTCCCGGGCGGGTGGAAGTGCACCCCGCTCGGACCCTCGATCCGGGTCCCGGTGGGGTGGCGTCGCCAGCGGCTCGGCGCCGCGCCGTACTCCCGCGAGAACGCCCGGGTGAACGCCTCGTGGGAGCCGAAGCCCGCCTCGAACGCGACGTCGACCACCGGTGCCTCGCTCGTCACGAGCCGGTACGCCGCGCGCTCGAGCAGCAGGCGGCGCCGCATCCGCTCCGGCGGCTCACCACCCGCCGCCGACACCACGCGCGCGAGGTGGAAGCGGGACAGGTGGAGCCGCTGCGCCCGCTCCTCGCCGCCCAGGTCGAGGGTCTCGGCCAGGACGTCGAGGAACGCGGCGAAGGTGTCGGCCGCTGTCGTCATGTCCCCCAGCCTGCGGCCGCGTGGACCTCCCGGCTTGATCGCACGTGCGCATTCTGCACCGAATCGACGTACGTGGGCCCGGGCTGGGACAATGGACGCATGGCCAGCAGCGTTCCTGCCCGCCGCACCGAGAAGGGTCGCGGCCACCTGCTCGACCTCGACGCCCCGCGTCGGGTCATCAAGGACCCGGAGAAGGACGCCCGCGACCTCGCCCGGGTGCAGCGCTGGGTGATGTCCACGCTGGCCGTGACGACGATCCTGCACCTCGTGGTCGGCATCCTCGTCGCGGCCGTGATGCTCGACGGTCCGACCAGCTCACGAGTCGGCCTGGCCGTCATCTCGGGCGTCTTCGGCGCCGGCGCGGTTGCCGCCGGGCTCGCCATCCACGGCAAGCGCGTGCTCTCCCCCTGGCTGCTCCTCGGGGTGGTCCCGACTGCCGTCGGTCTCTGGCTGATCCTCGCCTGACCCGACGCTGCCTTCGCGACGTCGGAGCCGATGAGGATCGAACGCGAAGGACCTCAGGCCGGCTCGGCCACCAGCCCCAGCTCGGCCACCGAGGCGAGCGCCTCGTTCCGGGGCAGGGCGCGCACCGTGTAGCCGAAGGGTCCGGACACCGCGAGCGGCACGAGGGCGTCGAACCGGTGGCGGTTGCCGTCGTAGGACTCCCCCACGGTCATCGGCGTGACGGAGGTGGCGGTCAGCTCGTCGTCCGAACCGATCCTGCCGTGCACGACCTGGACCTCCACGTCGGACGGCGACAGCGAGCCGAGCGCGACCCAGGCGCGGACGGCGAGCGTGGCGCCGACCTCGGCCTGGTCGCCGACACCCTCGGAGTCCACGTGCTCGACGCGCACGCCGGGCCAGGCGGCGCGTACGGACTGCTTCCACTCCGAGAGCGAGTGCGCGCCGGCGTAGTCGGAGTTGAGCGACCGCGCGGTGTGCGCCGCGGGCGCGTAGAGTTCGCGGACGTAGTCGCGCACCTGACGGGTGGCCAGCACCTTGGGACCGAGCGACTTCAGTGTGTGGCGCACCATCTCCAGCCAACGCGGCGGCACGCCCTCGTCGTTGGTCTCGTAGAACCGCGGGACGACCTCGGTCTCGAGGAGGTCGTAGAGCGCGTTGGCCTCGAGGTCGTCACGACGGTCGGGGTCGTCGATGCCGTCGGCCGACGGGATCGCCCAGCCGTTGTTGCCGTCGTACCACTCGTCCCACCAGCCGTCGAGGATCGACAGGTTGAGCCCGCCGTTGAGCGCGGCCTTCATCCCGGAGGTGCCGCAGGCCTCGTAGGGGCGCAGCGGGTTGTTGAGCCAGACGTCGCAGCCCGGGTAGAGCGGCTGCGCCATCGCGATGTCGTAGTTGGGCAGGAACGCGATGCGGTGGCGGATCTCAGGGTCGTCGGCGAAGCGCACCATCTCCTGGATGAGTCGCTTGCCGGTCTCATCGGCCGGGTGGGCCTTGCCGGCGATCACGAGCTGGATCGGGCGCTCGGGGTCGAGCAGGAGCTTCCTGAGCCGGGCGGGGTCGCGCAGCATCAGGGTGAGGCGCTTGTACGTCGGCACGCGTCGCGCGAAGCCGATGGTCAGCACGTCGGGGTCGAGGGCGGTGTCGATCCAGGTGGTCTCGGCCGGAGCGTAGCCGCGCTTGGACGCCGACTTCTTCATCCGGTCGCGGGCGTCCTCGATGAAGCGGGTGCGCAGGGTGCGCTTGAGGTCCCAGATCTCGCGGTCGCCGAACTGGTCGACCATCGGCCAGAGTGCGTCGGTGTCGTCGCCGTCGACGTCCGCGCCGCGGCTCGCGGCGAGCTCGATGACTTCTCGGGCGATCCAGGTCGGGCCGTGCACCCCGTTGGTGATCGACGTGATCGGGACCTCGGCCTCGTCGAAGGCGGGCCAGAGGCCGTTGAACATCCCCCGCGACACGTGGCCGTGCAGCTGCGAGACGCCGTTGGCGCGCTGGGCGAGGCGGAAACCCATCACCGCCATGTTGAACACGCCGGCGTCGCCACCGTCGTAGTCCTCGGCGCCGAGCGCGAGGATCCGGTCGACCGGCACGCCCGGGGTCGGGCTGTTGCCGCCGAAGTACTGGGAGACCAGCTCGCGCGGGAAGCGGTCGATGCCCGCGGGGACCGGGGTGTGCGTCGTGAAGACCGTGCCGGCGCGGGACACCTCGAGCGCGGTGTCGAAGTCGAGGTGCGGGCCGTCCTCGGCGACGGTGAGCTCGCGGATCCGCTCGATGCCGAGGAAGCCGGCGTGGCCCTCGTTGGCGTGGAAGACCTCCGGGGCCGGCGCCCCGGTGATGCGCGACCACACCCGCAGCGCGCGCACGCCGCCGATGCCGAGCAGCAGCTCCTGGCGCAGCCGGTGCTCGGAGTTGCCGCCGTAGAGCCGGTCGGTGACGTCGCGGTAGTGGGCGCTGTTCTCCTCGATGTCGGTGTCGAGCAGCAGCAGCGGCACGCGGCCCACGTGTGCGACGAGGATGCGCGCCACGAGGTCGGGGCCGTCGGGCAGCGCGATCGTGACCGTCGCCCGGCTGCCGTCGGCCTCGCGGAGGACGCTCAGCGGCAGCTCGTCGGGGTCGAGGACCGGGTAGGACTCCAGCTGCCAGCCGTCACGGTCGAGCGCCTGCTTGAAGTAGCCGTGGCGGTAGAACAGACCGATGCCGACCAGGGGGATGCCGAGGTCGGAGGACGCCTTGAGGTGGTCGCCGGCGAGGATGCCGAGACCGCCGGAGTACTGCGGGAGCACCGAGGTGATGCCGTACTCGGACGAGAAGTACGCGACCGCGCGGGGCGCGTCGGTGCCGGCCTTGCGGGCGTACCAGCGGTCCTCGGTGAGGTAGCGCTGGAGGTCGTCGTGGGCCGCGTCGAGGCGAGCCCGGAAGTCGCCGTCGTCGACGAGCTGGTCGAGCCGCTCACGCCCGACCGCGCCGAGGAACCGGACCGGGTCGCGCTTGACCTCACGCCACAGCGAGGGGTCGATCGAGGAGAACACGTCCTGCGTGGGCGGGTGCCACGACCAGCGGAGGTTGCCGGCCAGGACGGACAGCGCGCCCAGGGGCTCGGGCAGGACAGGACGGACGGTGAATCGTCGGAACGCTCGCACGGTCCTGCACGCTAGGGCATTTCTTGGAACGATCCAAGCGCGCGGGCCCGACTCATGAGTAACCTCGCGGCTCGTCCCGCCGTTGTTGCGGCATGACGCAGCCCCGCCACCGCCTCGGCCGCACCATCCTCGCGGCCGCCTCGCTCCTCGCGATCTCCACGCTCACCACGATCGCCACGCCGGCCACCGCCGAGCCCGAGACGATCACTCCCGGCCCCGCCCCACGCGACGTGCGTACGCTCGGCGACCCGGTGGCCGGTCCGGCCGACGTCGACTCCCGGGGCACCGCACTCCCCTCCCCCGCGCAGCGCCAGGCCGTGGCCGCCCTCGGCGACGTCACCGCCAGGTGGAACTCGCTCGGCACTCCCGCGTCGATCCTCCCGACCGGGGGGAGCCTCGGCGCCGCGCCGGGCGCCCCCGCGGCCGGGGCCCGCGCCTGGCTGCGCGAGCACGCCGCCGCGTTCGCCCTGACGCCCGAGGCCGTCGACCGCCTCGAGCTGGTCAGCGCGCAGGAGCTGGCCCAGTCCGAGGCCCGTGCCGTGCTGTTCCGCCAGCAGTTCGACGGCGTCGCCCCGGCACTGGGCGGCCTGGTCACCGTGGGCGTCGCCGACGGCGAGGTCGCGTACGCCTCCTCCTCGCTCGCCCGGACGACCGGCTCGATGCCGGCGGCCACGCTGACGCCGCTCGAGGGCTGGCTCGCGGCGGCGAGCGACCTGTCCGTCGGCTTGCCGGCGGCGCAGGTCGCGGACATCACGAGGAGGGTCAGCGGCGGTTGGACGCGGCTCACCGTGCCCGGCTTCGCCCAGGAGCAGCAGGTCCGCCTGCGCGCGCTGCCGATGGCCGACGGCTCGGTGCGCCCCGTGCTGGAGGCCAACGTGGTCAACGTCGCCGGCGGTGCGACCCTGGCCTTCACCTCGCTCGTCGACGGGGTGACCGGCGAGGTCCTCGCCCGTCACAACAAGACCGAGAACTTCGCCTACAACGACGTCTTCACCGGCGCGGTCGACCTCGCGACCGGCTGCGGACCGAAGCACCCGTTCGACCTCGAGGACGACCTGACCCGGTCGATCAGCGCGGTCGCCACCGGGTCGCCCACGGACGACTTCGTCCTCAAGCTCTTCCAGGGCTCGACCTTGCTCGCCTCGCAGGACCTCGCCACCAACCCGGAGGCCCTCCAGTACTCGGCCGCCAGCATCCCGGGCGGCACGTACTCGCTCCAGGTCTGCGAGTTCGAGCCCGGCACGGTCGTCCTCGGCCAGTACGCCCTGGCGGTCACCACCAGCGACTCCGCGGCCCCCGGGGCCGGCGACCTCGCCGCCAACCCGCGCTGGCGCCTCTTCACCGCCAACCCGACCCTCGACTCCCCCGAGGAGACGCCGACCAACTCGGTCGTCGCCTGCTGGAGGTCCGGAGCCGACGAGTGCGCCACGTCCCCCACCCCGCTCGCCAACGTCGCGGCCTTCGGCCCCTGGGACACGATCGGTGCCCTGCCGACCTTCACCACCGTCGGCAACACCGCCAACACCCACGAGGCCTGGACCAGCCCGCTCACGCCGGGCGGTCTCTTCCAGGCGCCGGTCTCCGCGGAGCGGCACTACACCGAGGAGTTCGAGGACCACTGGAACAACAGCCGGTGCGACGTGGCCCAGCTCGTGCCCGGCGGCAACGACATCGACGCGTCGGTCGGCAACCTGTTCGCCGCGCACAACCGGATGCACGACTACTCCTACTACCTCGGCTTCACCGAGGAGAACTACAACATGCAGCTCGACAACGGCAGCCGCGGCGGCGTCGGGGGCGACCAGGAGGTCGGCAACGCGCAGGCGGGTGCGATCACCGGCGGCAGCCCGAGCTTCCTCGGCCGTGACAACGCCAACCAGATCACCCTGCAGGACGGCACGCCCGGCATCACCAACCAGTACCTCTTCGAGCCGATCGCCGGCGCGTTCTACGCCCCCTGCACCGACGGGGGCCTCGACATGGGCATCGTCGGCCACGAGTACACCCACGCCATCAGCAACCGCATGGTGGCCGGCCCCGACGAGGGCCTGACCTCCGAGCACGGCGGGGCCATGGGCGAGTCCTGGAGCGACCTGGTCGCCGGCGAGTACCAGTTCGCGCACGGCTACAGCAACGGCGGCAACGTGTGGGCGGTCGGCGCGTACGCCACGGGCAACACCGAGACCGCGATCCGCGACTACTCGATCGACGACAACCCGCTCAACTTCTCCGACTACGGCTTCGACTCCACCGGGCCCGAGGTCCACGCCGACGGCGAGATCTGGAACGGGACCATGTGGGAGGTCCGGCGGGCCCTCGTCGAGAGGTACGACGCCGAGTTCCCGTACGCCGACAGCGCCCTCCAGCTCGCCTGCGCGCAGGCCACCCCGACCGCCACGCCGCGCCCGGTGGACACCTGCCCGGGCAACCGCCGCTGGGTCCAGCTGATGTTCGACTCGTTCCTGCTCCAGCAGGGCGCCACCTCGATGCTCGACGCGAGGGACGCGCTGATCGCGGCCGACCGGATGCGGTTCGACGGCGCGAACGAGGACGTCCTGTGGGCGGCCTTCGCCCGCCGCGGCATGGGCGTGGACGCCTCGGTCGTCGACGCCGACGACCACGAGCCGGTCCCGAGCTTCGCCAACCCGAGCGGTCCGGTCTCGACGATCACCTTCGCCACGACCGGCGCGGCCAGGATCTACGTCGGCGACTACGAGGCCCGCGTGACCCCCGTCGCCGACACCGACCCGACCACCGGGCTCGGCGCCAGCGCGCGCTTCACCCCCGGCACGTACGAGATGCTGGCGGTCTCGCCCGACCGCGGGTTCACCCGCTGGACGATGACCGTCCCCGGGGACGGTGCCGACCGCACCGAGACCATCGGTGACGTGGTCAACCTGGCCGGTGCCGCGGCCGGGGCGTCCGTCATCGGGGCGACCGAGGGGTCGCTGAACCCCGAGGCGCTCATCGACGGCACGGAGGCCACCAACTGGGGCGGGGTGACCGAGGCCCAGGTCGACGAGTCCCACCCGTCCGTCTCGGTCGACCTCGCCGGCGACGTCAGCACCGTCAGGAGGGTGCAGGTCAGCGCCTACCTGACCCCCGCGCCCGCGTCCGGCACCGACGTGCCGCTGGCGCAGGAGGACCCCGACTCGGGATCGCGCTTCACGGCGCTGCGCCAGTTCGCCCTCGAGGCCTGCACGACCGACTGCGGGTCGCCCGGTGCGACGTGGACGCAGTTCTACACCTCGCCCGCGGACGCCTTCCCCAGCACGCTGCCCCGACCGGTCGCGCCGACGCTCACCATGCGCGCGTTCGACGTGCCTGACACGGAGGCCGCCGCCGTACGCCTGGTCACCCTCGAGAACCAGTGCACCGGCCAGGAGGCGTACGCAGGCCAGCAGACGGCGAGCACGACCGTGCTGACGGACTGCAAGGAGGGCTCGGACCGCGGCACCATCGTGCATGCCGCCGAGCTCCAGGTCTTCGGCGAGGACGCCACGCTGCCGGAGCAGCCCGACCCGTCGGGTGCCGGCAGCTCGACCGGCGGCTCGACCGGCGGCACGGGCACCGGCACCGGCACCGGCACCGCGACGCCGACGCAGACCACGCCGGCCACCGCCCGCGTACGACCGACGGTGTCGCTGACGGTGCGGCGGAGGATCCAGACGACGCGGAACCGCGCGCCGAAGCTGCTGGTCGAGGTCAGCTCCCCCAGTGCGCTGCCTACGGCGGGACGGCTGGTGGTCGTCATCGACGGGAAGAGGTGGAAGAGCTTCACCACCCGGACCGGTGAGCGCACGGTGCTGGTGACCAAGCGCCTGCTCCGCGGCCGGCACACCGTGCGGGTGCGCTTCCGTCCCGCGGACCGCAGCGCCCTCGCACCGGCCCGCAGCCGTCTCCAGCGGATCGTGGTGACGCGGCGGTGAGGTAGCGGCGGGCAGCAGCCGGGCGGCGGCCGGGCGGCGGCCGGGCGGCGGCGGGGCAGGGCCGTGTCAAAGGGGTGAGACCGTGCCCCGTCCGGCTTGCGCCCCGACCCCGACCTTCGCAAGTGTGGGGGCATGGTTGGACGGATACCCGTGATGGATGTCTCTCCCGTGGTCGACCTCGGTCGCCAGTCGGCCAAGGCCACGGTGGGCGAGCCGACGCCCGTACGCGCGTCGGTGTTCCGCGAGGGCCACGACCAGCTGGCCGCGGAGGTGGTGGCCACTGACCCGGCGGGGCGTACGCGCGATCCGGTGCGGATGCGTCCCGACGGGGACGCACCCAACCGCTACGTCGCCCACGTCGTCCCCGACGTCCCCGGCGAGTGGACCTTCGAGATCCACTCGTGGTCCGACCCCGTCGCCACCTGGCAGCACGACGCCGGCATCAAGATCCCGGCCGGGGTCGACGTCGAGCTGATGTTCACCGAGGCCCGGCTGCTGCTCGAGCGGGTGGCCGCCGGCACCGGCGCCGACGCCCTCGACATGGGCTCGGCCGACCACGTCATCGGTGCGATCGCCGCCGCGTCCGACACCAGCCGTCCCGTCGGTGCGCGCCTCGCCGCCCTCCAGGACCCCGAGCTCGGCGCCGTGCTGCTCGCCCACCCCCTGCGTGAGCTGCTCACCGTCACCGGCCCCTTCCGCTTCCGCGCGGACCGCACCCGCGCCCTGTTCGGCAGCTGGTACGAGTTCTTCCCCCGCTCCGAGGGCGCGACGCGCGACGCGAAGACCGGCAAGGTCACCTCCGGCACGTTCCGCACCGCCGCCAAGCGGCTCGACCGGGTCGCCGAGATGGGCTTCGACGTGATCTACCTCCCGCCGATCCACCCGATCGGCGAGGTCAACCGCAAGGGCCCCAACAACACCCTCACCCCAGGCCCGGACGACACCGGCTCGCCGTGGGCGATCGGCAGCAAGGACGGCGGCCACGACGCCATCCACCCCGACCTCGGCACGTTCGCCGACTTCGACGCCTTCGTCGCGCGCGCCGCGGAGCTCGACCTCGAGGTCGCCCTCGACCTCGCCCTCCAGGCCGCGCCCGACCACCCGTGGGTGACCACCCACCCGCAGTTCTTCACCACGCGCGCCGACGGGAGCATCGCGTACGCCGAGAACCCGCCCAAGAAGTACCAGGACATCTACCCGATCAACTTCGACAACGACCCGTCCGGCATCTGCCGCGAGGTCCTGCGCATCGTGAGGCTGTGGATCTCGCACGGCGTGCGGATCTTCCGCGTCGACAACCCCCACACCAAGCCGCTCGCGTTCTGGGAGTGGCTGCTCGCGGAGGTCAGGCGCACCGACCCGGACGTGATCTTCCTGTCCGAGGCGTTCACCAAGCCGGCGATGATGCACGGGCTCGGCGCAGTGGGCTACCACCAGAGCTACACCTACTTCACCTGGCGCACCGGCAAGCGCGAGATCGAGGACTACCTCGTCGAGGTGTCGAGCCAGTCCGACCACCTGATGCGGCCCAACTTCTTCGTCAACACCCCGGACATCCTCCACGCCTACCTGCAGTATGGCGGGCCGGCTGCGTTCAAGGTGCGCGCGGCGCTCGCCGCCACCGGGTCGCCGAGCTGGGGGGTGTACGCCGGCTACGAGCTGTTCGAGCACGTCGCGGTCAAGCCCGGCTCGGAGGAGTACCTGGACTCCGAGAAGTACCAGATCCGGATCCGCGACTGGGAGAAGCACGACGCGGAGGGCACCACGCTCGCGCCCTACCTGACCCGGCTCAACGAGATCCGGCGCCAGCACCCGGCGCTGCAGCTGCTGCGCAACGTCAGCATCCACCACAGCGACGACGACCACGTGCTGGTGTTCAGCAAGCGGCACGACCTCCCCGACGGCACCAGTGACGTCGTCATCAGCGTCATCAATCTCGACCCGCACGGCACGCGGGAGACGATGGTCCACCTCGACATGCCGGCGCTCGGCATGGAGTGGCACGACTCCTTCGTCGCCCACGACGAGATCACCGGTGCCGACTGGAGCTGGACCGCGCACAACTACGTACGCCTCGACCCCGGCTGGGAGCCCGCCCACATCATCAGTGTCAGGAGGACCCGTTGACCGACCACCCCACGTCAGCCGAGATGCCGACGGACGCAGGCGCGGCCACGGCAGTCCTCAACGCAGAGCCGGAGTGGTTCAAGACGGCGGTCTTCTACGAGGTGCTCGTGCGGTCGTTCCGCGACGCCGACGGCGACGGGACCGGCGACTTCAAGGGACTCATCGAGAAGCTCGACTACCTCGAGTGGCTCGGGGTGGACTGCCTGTGGGTGCCGCCGTTCTTCACCTCGCCGCTGCGCGACGGCGGCTACGACGTCGCGGACTACAACAACATCCTCCCCGAGTGCGGCACCGTCGAGGACTTCCACGAGTTCCTCGACGCCTGCCACCAGCGCGGCATCCGCGTGATCATCGACTTCGTCATGAACCACACCAGTGACGCGCACCCGTGGTTCCAGGCCAGCCGCAGCGACCCGGACGGGCCCTACGGCGACTTCTACGTCTGGTCCGACACCGACGAGCTCTACCAGGACGCGCGCGTCATCTTCGTCGACACCGAGCCGTCCAACTGGACGTGGGACCCGGTGCGCCAGCAGTACTTCTGGCACCGGTTCTTCCACCACCAGCCCGACCTCAACTTCGACAACCCCAAGGTCCACGACGCGATGCTGGACGCGATGGCGTTCTGGCTCGACATGGGCCTCGACGGCTTCCGGCTCGACGCGGTGCCCTACCTCTACGAGCGCCCCGGCACCAACGGCGAGAACCTGCCCGAGACCCACGACTTCCTCAAGAAGTGCCGCCGCTTCGTCGACGAGCACTACCCCGGTCGCGTGCTGCTCTGCGAGGCCAACCAGTGGCCCGCCGACGTCGTGGAGTACTTCGGCCCGGAGCAGACCGAGGACGGCCGCTGGGTCGGCACCGAGTGCCACATGGCGTTCCACTTCCCCGTGATGCCGCGCATCTTCATGGCCGTGCGCCGCGAGTCGCGCTTCCCGATCTCGGAGATCCTCGAGCAGACGCCGTCGATCCCCGACGGGTGCCAATGGGGCATCTTCCTGCGCAACCACGACGAGCTCACCCTCGAGATGGTCACCGACGAGGACCGCGACTACATGTGGTCGGAGTACGCCCACGACCCGCGGATGAAGGCCAACATCGGCATCCGACGGCGGCTCGCCCCCCTCCTCGACAACGACGTCAACCGGATGGAGCTGTTCACGGCGCTCCTGCTGTCGCTGCCCGGGTCCCCCGTCCTCTACTACGGCGACGAGATCGGGATGGGCGACAACATCTGGCTGGGCGACCGCGACGGCGTGCGTACGCCCATGCAGTGGACGCCCGACCGCAACGCCGGCTTCTCCTCCGCCACGCCGGGCAAGCTGCACCTGCCCGCCATCCAGGACCCGGTCTACGGCTACCAGTCGGTCAACGTCGAGGCGCAGCTCGAGAACACCTCCTCGCTGCTGCACTGGACCCGCCGGCTGGTCCACGCCCGGCGCCGCCACCCGGCCTTCGGCCTCGGCGACTTCACCGACCTCGGCGGATCCAACCCGAGCGTGCTGTCCTACGTCCGCGAGCACGGCTCCGACCAGGGCCGCGACGTGATCCTGTGCGTCAACAACCTGTCCCGGTTCCCGCAGCCGGTGGAGCTCGACCTGCGCCACTGGGAGGGCATGGTCCCGGTCGAGCTGCTCGGCGGGGTGCCGTTCCCGGCCATCGGCGAGCTGCCCTACCTGCTCACGCTGGGTGGGTACGGCTTCCTCTGGCTGCGCCTGACCGATCCCGAGGCCGGTGGGACCGGCATGGCGACGGGCATGGGGGTGGCGCAGTGAACGAGGAGCTGAGGAGCTGGATCGCGGAGGCTCGCTGGTTCGGCGGCAAGGGTCGCGACTGGGAGCTCACGGCCGTACGCCGCGTGGGCGAGCTGCCCGACGCCCCGGACGGCCTGCGCGTCACCATCGAGCTGGCGGAGGTGGTCTACGGCGGGGACCACTCCGACACCGAGCTCTACCAGCTGCCCCTCGCCTACTACCGGGAGCCGCAGGACCGCCTCGCCCACGCGCTTGTCGGTGAGTGGCACGACGAGGAGCTCGGGCAGGCGTACGTCTACGACGCCGTGCACGACCGCGAGTCGATGGCGCTGTGGCTGAGGGCCTTCGCCGCTCCCCCGACCAGCACGGCGCGCGGGCTGCTCGACTTCCACAGCCTCGCCGGCCACGACCTCGACCTCGAGGCCCACTCGACGCTCTTCTCCGGAGAGCAGTCGAACTCCTCGGTCGCCTTCGGCGAGGACGCGCTGATGAAGGTCTTCCGCAAGGTGACCCCCGGCGTGAACCCCGACATCGCGATCCACCAGGTGCTCACCGAGGCCGGCTCGACCCACGTCGCCGCGCTCTACGGCTGGCTCGACCTGGTCGACGACGAGACCAACACGACCATCCAGCTGGCGATGCTGCAGCAGTTCCTCCGCACCGCCAGCGACGGCTGGGACCTCGCCCTGGCCAGCGTCCGCAACCTGTTCGCCGAGGCCGACCTGCACGCCGACGAGGTCGGCGGCGACTTCGCCGGCGAGGCCGCGCGGCTCGGGGTCGCGCTGGCCGAGGTGCACGCCGACCTCGCCGAGCACTTCCCGCTCGAGCAGCGCGACGCCGCCGTCGTCGACGCCCTCGCCACCGCCATGGAGCAGCGCCTCACCGCCGCGATCGACATCGTGCCGGACCTCGCGATCCACGAGGCCGCGCTGCGCGAGACGTACGGCCGCCTGCGCGGGCTGGACCACATCGACGTGCAGCAGGTGCACGGCGACCTGCACCTGGGCCAGACGCTGCGCACCTCCAAGGGCTGGAAGATCGTCGACTTCGAGGGCGAGCCGGCCAAGCCGCTCGCCGAGCGGCTCGAGCCGGACTCGGCGTGGCGCGACGTCGCCGGGATGATGCGGTCCTTCGACTACGCACCGCGCGTGGTCGCGCTCAGCGGCGGGTACGACGCCGAGGAGTCCGACCAGCGGACCTACCGCGCCGCGGAGTGGTCGGCGCGCAACCGCACCGCCTTCCTCGACGCCTACACCAGCTCACGCGGGGTGGACGCCGACCGGACCGCCGAGGTCCTGCTCGACGCCTACCTCGCCGACAAGGTCGTCTACGAGGCGGTCTACGAAGCACGCAACCGACCGGGATGGCTGTCCATCCCGCTGGCAGCGTTGGGAGAGACGCGATGACCGAGACGACACATGCCCCAGGTGAGCTCGACCTGCACCTCATCCACGAGGGGCGCCACGAGGAGCTCTGGAAGGTCCTCGGCGCCCAGGTCGGCGAGGACGGCACCTCGTTCCGCGTGTGGGCGCCCAACGCGATGGAGGTCCAGGTCGCCGGTGAGTGGGCCGGCTGGGACGGTGCGGCACACCCGATGACCCGGCTGGCCGACTCCGGCGTGTGGCACGTCCACGTGAAGGGTGTCGGCGTCGGCGACCAGTACAAGTACCGCCTGCGGGGCGCCGACGGCCAGTGGGGCGACCGCGCCGACCCGCTCGCCCAGTACGCCGAGAAGCCGCCGAGCTCGGCCTCTCGCGTCTGGCGCTCCGAGCACGAGTGGGGCGACGACGCCTGGCTCGAGGCGCGACGCACCAAGCAGCCCGCCGACGAGGCCATGTCGACCTACGAGGTGCACCTCGCGTCGTGGCGCAAGCACTACTCCGGCGAGCTCTACTCCTGGGACGAGATCGCCGACGCGCTCGTGCCGTACGTCTCCGACCTGGGGTTCACCCACGTCGAGCTGATGCCCGTCATGCAGCACCCCTTCGGGGGCTCGTGGGGCTACCACGTCACCTCCTACTTCGCGCCCGACTCCCGCTTCGGCGACCCCGACGGGCTCAAGCGGCTCATCGACCGCCTGCACCAGGCCGGCGTCGGCGTCATCCTCGACTGGGTCCCCGGGCACTTCGCCACCGACGAGTGGGCGCTGGCGCGCTTCGACGGCACCCCGCTCTACGAGGACCCCAACCCGCAGCGCGGCTGGCACAAGGAGTGGGGCTCCCACATCTTCAACTTCGGCCGCCACGAGGTGCGCAACTTCCTCTACGCCAACGCGGTCTACTGGCTCGAGGAGTACCACGCCGACGGCCTGCGCGTGGACGGCGTGGCCTCGATGCTCTACCTCGACTACGCCCGCGAGCACGGTGAGTGGTCGCCCAACGTCCACGGCGGCCGGGAGAACCTCGAGGCCGTGCAGTTCCTCCAGGAGATGAACGCCACCGTCTACAAGCGGGTCCCCGGCATCGTCACGATCGCCGAGGAGTCCACGGCATGGCCCGGCGTCACCGGCCCCACCAGCGACGGCGGCCTCGGGTTCGGCTTCAAGTGGAACATGGGCTGGATGCACGACTCGCTCACCTACGTCGCCAAGGACCCGCTCTACCGCAGCCACCACCACGGGCAGATGACGTTCTCGCTCGTCTACGCCTTCGCCGAGAACTACGTCCTGCCGATCAGCCACGACGAGGTCGTCCACGGCAAGGGCTCCCTGCTGCGCAAGATGCCCGGCGACCGCTGGCAGCAGCTCGCCAACCTGCGCGCCTATCTCGCCTACATGTGGGCCCACCCCGGCAAGCAGCTGCTCTTCATGGGCTGCGAGTTCGGCCAGGAGTCCGAGTGGGCGGAGAGCCGCGAGCTCGACTGGTGGCTCCTCGAGCACCCCGAGCACGCCGGCGTGCACGCCATGGTCCGCGACATGAACGCCACCTACAAGGCCTCCGGCGCGCTGTGGGGCCGCGACAACGACCCGGCCGGCTTCCAGTGGCTCGACGCCAACGACGCGGGACGCAACACCTTCTCGTTCGTCCGTCGCTCCCCCGGCCACCCCGACCTGGCCTGCGTCGCGAACTTCGCCGGGAACCCGCACGAGGGCTACCGCCTCGGGCTCCCGTCCGCCGGCACCTGGACCGAGGTGCTCAACACCGACGCGGAGGCCTACCTCGGCTCCGGCGTGGGCAACCTCGGGTCCATCACGGCGGTCCAGGGCGACCACCACGGCCAGCCGGCGTACGCCGACATCGTCGTGCCCCCGCTCGCGACGGTGTGGTTCAGGAAGGACTCCTGAACCACACCTGGCTCACGCTCACATCAGGTGGATCATCTTGATCATGCCCATCAGCGCGTGAGGCATGCCGCCCATCTTCGGGTCGGGGAAGAAGCACAGCACGACATACTGCCCACCGGGCAGGTCGTAGTCGACGGTCATGCTCCGCCCCGGGCTGAGCGAGCCGGTCTCCAGCGTCCCGGGCAGCAGCCACGACGGAGGCGGCCCCTCCTCGCTCTGCAGGAACTCCAGCACCTGGTCGGCCGTGGTGCCCTCGGCGACCTGCTGCAGCAGCACGAAGTGCGGGACCCCGGTGTTGCCCTTGTTCTTGAACAGGAAGCGGCCCTTCATCGGCAGGTGCGAGGCCCCTCCCCACGAGGGACCGTTCTTGGCGATGATCCTGCCGTCGGTCCTCGGCGTCCTGGACGACCGGACGGGACCCCTCAGTGTGAAGGCCTTCCCGAACACCGGCCCGCGCTGGCCGAGCGCGAACGGCGTGTAGGAGCCCGCCCTGGGGAACACGACCGTTCCAGTGCCACCTCCGGCAACACCACCGAGGATGGTGGTGTTCGCGAGCGCGCGCCGGAGGGCCTTGATGTCGTTCTTGGACTCGAACTTGCCCAGGTCCTTGGCGAAGTCCGCGACGTCGTAGCCCTTGTCGAACATGAGGAACTCGACGACGCCCTTGCCGCTGACGCTCAGCTTGACCCGCCCGGCCCGCAGCCTGTCGACGCCGGACATCCGGATCGTCTTCCTGGTCAGCGTCGCCTTGACCTGGGGCATCGCCGCGCTGGAGCTCGCGGCCGCGACCGAGGCGTTGACGCCGGTCGGTGACAGCAGGAGCGGCGAGGCCACGAGCGCTGTTGCGCTCACGACAGCCACTGCCCTGCGCATCCTCTTCACCATCTGCATGAGTGACCAACCCTTCTCCGTGAGCCACCCGGCCGGCGCCGACGCGGCAGGTCCAGTACAGGCACGTTCCTACGCCTCCGTCGCGAGGGATCCCCTCCCTTGTCCGAACGACCCCGATAACGGGTATGCGACCGACCTGGGCCGGGAGGCACACTCGGAGGGATGTGGGGGTCGAGAGTGCGTGTCGCGGTCGGTGCGACCGCAGTCCTGCTGTGCGCCACGGTCCTGGTAGCGTACGACGTGTCCCCGGCGCCGGACGCAGGTCCCGCGTGGGCCGAGCCGGTCCGCAACGCCACCATCGTGATCGACCAGGGCGGGGTGCGGAAGGGGTACGCGACGCCCCTGGTGACCGTGTCGGGCGGGGGCGAGGTGACCGTGGTCAACCTCGACTCCTTCGACCACACGGTGACCTCGGTCGCCAACGGACCGGACGGGCTGCCCCTGTTCGACGTCCGTGTCCGGGCCGGCACGACCGCGACCGTGCCGGGAGTCGACCTCCTGGCGGCCGGCCAGTGGGACTTCTACTGCAAGCTCCACCCGGGGATGCGCGGCGTCCTCACCGTCGAGGGCACGGGCGGTGGCGTCGAGCCGGAGCGGCCCACGTTCGAGCAGCCGCTCGTCGTCCCGCGGACCGAGCGGGGTGCGGACATCCGGCTGGTGATGCGACGCAGCCTGGTGCGGGCCCGGCCGCACGGTCCGCGCACCTCGATGTGGACCTACGACGGCAGCTACCCAGGGCCCACGATCCGCCGCCGCGGCGGCCAGGGCACGGAGGTCACGATCGTCAACCGGCTGCCGCGCGGGGCCGGTTCGATGACCACGCACCTGCACGGCGACCACCACGCCTCGCAGCACGACGGACAGCCCACGACCCAGCTGATCCGTCGAGGGGCGAGCCGCACCTACGACTACCCCTTGACGGTCGACGGCCGCGCCGCGCCCGGGTCGTTCTTCTGGTACCACGACCACCGCATGGACCACACTGCCCGCAACAACTGGCGCGGCCTCCAGGGCATGTTCATCGTCACTGATCCGCCGCGCGACGGGCTCCAGCTCCCCCGTGGCCGGCGCGACGTGCCGCTGATGATCTCCGAGCGCTCCTTCCGCGCGGACAACCAGCTGACCGACCCCTTCGCGAGCGGTTCGAGGATGGTCGGCCACCACGGCGCGATGGCGTGGGTCGGGCCCCACGCCCCGCCGGACGACGCCACGATCGGCGACACCGTGCTGGTCAACGGCCGGGAGGCGCCCTACCTCACCGTCTCGGCGACCCGCCATCGGCTGCGCCTGCTCAACTCCTCGCCGTTCTCCAGCTACAACATCGCGCTGTCCGACGGCCGCCCGTTCCTCCAGATCGGCACCGGCAGCGGTTTCCTGCCCCGAGCGGTGGTCCGCACCCACGTGCTCCTCGGCCCCGCACAGCGGGCAGACGTCCTGGTCGACTTCGCCGGCGCCACCGGCAAGCGGATCGTGCTCGAGTCCGATCCGGCGTCCCCGGGCACGACGGGGGACGACGCCCGTGCGACGGCCATCATGGAGTTCCGCGTGGGGTCGCCCGCGCGCGACGCCTCGCGCCTCCCCGCCCGGCTCCCCTCCCCGGAGCTCGTCTCGCCCGTCCCGAGGAAGGTGTCGAAGTCGTGGACGTTCGGGCTCTCGGGCGATCGCCGGTCCGGCGAGCACGGGGGTCACGGCGGGCACGGCACCTTCTGGTCGATCAACGGCAAGGCCTTCGACCCCGGTCGCATCGACCATCGGGCCGGGCTCGGCACCGTCGAGCGGTGGCGCTTCCGCAACACCAGCGACGTCACCCACTACGTCCACATCCATGCCGAGCAGTGGCGCACCCTGCTACGTGACGGCAGGATCCCGCCCCCGTGGGAGCAGGGCCTGGAGGACACCTGGCGGCTGGAGCCCGGCGAGGTGGTCGAGGTGGCGGCCCGCTTCACCGACTACACCGGGCCCTTCATGATCCACTGCCACATGCTCGACCACGAGGACCACGGGATGATGGCGCGCTTCGACGTGGTTCGCTGAGCCGTCGCGACACCGTGCCTGCAGCTGGCGCCAGGTCCACACTGCGCGAGCGCCACAGCGCGCTCGCCACTTCCCGACCGCCTGCCTGACGACGTGGTCCGTGGCTAGGGTGAGGGAGTGCCTGCCGAACAGCCGACGCTGACTGACGGGACCGTCACGCTGCGACCGTGGCGCGACGAGGACGTCGCCGAGGCGGTGGCCGGGCACGACGACGAGATGGCCCTCTGGTTCGGGTGGGACCCGGCCGACGTCAGCGAGGAGAGGCACCTCGCGGCGATCTCGCGCTGGCGCGAGCGCTACCGGGCCGGCGAGCAGGCGTCCTTCGCCGTCGAGCACGACGACCGCCTGGTCGGCAGCGTCGAGCTGACCCGCGAGGGCAGCGCGGGAGCGCGGCTGAGCTGGGCCCTGTACGCCGGCCGCCGGGGCCGCGGCCACGCTGCGCGCGCCGTACGCCTCCTCGTGGACTGGGCCTTCGCCGACTCCGAGCAAGGAGGCTGGGGGCTCCAGCGGGTCGAGGCACGCATCGACCCGCGCAACGACCGGAGCCGCCGGGTGGCGACCCGGGCGGGCCTGCGACTCGAGGGCGTGCAGCGCGTGACGCCCGGCATGGGCGACCGTCCGGACGCGACGTCGTACCTCGTCTTCGCCCGGCTCTCCACCGACCCGCCCCTGTCCGACCCCGAGAGCTTCCGCGCCCTGCTCAACTCCTTCCTCCCGCGCAAGCGCGCAATCTCCCAGATGCTGGTGCGCGACCCCGAGGGCCGCGTGCTGCTGTGCCAGCTGACCTACAAGCGCGACTGGGACCTGCCCGGCGGGGTCGTCGAGGTCGGCGAGTCCCCGCAGGTGGCCGTGCAGCGCGAGGTCGAGGAGGAGCTCGGCCTCGAGGTCGAGCCGCGCGGCCTCCTGCTCACCGACTGGCTGCCCCCGTGGGGCGGCTGGGACGACGCAGTGTGCCTGGTCTTCGACGGCGGCACGCTGCCGCACTCGGCGCTGGCCGACGTCGTCATGCAGGAGCGGGAGATCCGCGACGTGCGGTTCTGCACGCTCGAGGAGGTCGACGAGCTCGCGGCCGACTTCACCGCGCGCCGGGTCCGCGCGGCGGTCGGCGGCGCCCAGCCGTATACGGAGTCCGGTCGCTGAGGCAGGATGCCTTCATGACCTGGGTCTACGACTTCGCAGAGGGCAGCAAGGACCAGAAGGACCTCCTGGGCGGCAAGGGGGCCAACCTCGCCGAGATGACCAACCTCGGCCTGCCCGTCCCACCGGGCTTCACGATCTCGACCGAGACCTGTCGGGCCTACCTGGCCCTGAAGGAGACCGGGGAGGGAGGCGAGCCCGAGGGCCTAGGCGAGGAGGTCACCGAGCACCTCGCCGCGCTCGAGGAGGCGATGGGCAAGAAGCTCGGCGACGCCGACGACCCGCTCCTGGTGTCCGTGCGCTCGGGTGCCAAGTTCTCGATGCCGGGGATGATGGAGACCGTCCTCAACGTCGGTCTCAACGACACGTCCGTGGGCGGGCTCGCCGCCCGCAGCGAGTCCGACCGGTTCGCGCAGGACTCCTACCGACGGCTCCTGCAGATGTTCGGCGGGACCGTGCTGCACGTGGACTCCCACCTGTTCTCCGAGTCGCTCGACGAGGCCAAGCGGGCCAAGGGCACCGACGACGACCTCGACCTCGACGCCGACGACCTGCGCGGGGTGGTGGAGTCCTTCAAGGCGATCATCCGCGAGCAGACCGGCCGCGACTTCCCGCAGGACCCCCGCGAGCAGATGGACCTCGCGATCCGCGCGGTCTTCGACTCCTGGAACACCGACCGGGCGCGCCTCTACCGCCGCCAGGAGCGGATCCCGGAGGACCTCGGCACCGCGGTGAACGTGCAGGCCATGGTCTTCGGCAACTTCGGCATGGACTCCGGCTCCGGAGTGGCCTTCACCCGCGACCCGGCGAGCGGCGCCCAGGGCGAGTACGGCGACTACCTCCAGAACGCCCAGGGCGAGGACGTCGTCGCCGGCATCCGCAACACGGTGTCCCTCGCCGACATGGCCGAGATCGACCGGAGGTCCCACGACGACCTGATGGGGATCATGTCGCGGCTCGAGCGCCACTACCGGGACATGTGCGACATCGAGTTCACCGTCGAGCGCGGCAAGCTCTGGATGCTCCAGACCCGCGTCGGCAAGCGCACGCCCGAGGCCGCCTTCCGGATCGCGGTCCACATGGTCGACGAGGGCATGATCCAGATGGACGAGGCGGTCCTCCGCGTCACCGGGGAGCAGCTCGCCCAGCTGATGTTCCCCCGCTTCGACGAGTCCTCCGAGCGCACCCTCCTCGCCACCGGGATGAACGCCTCCCCCGGCGCGGCCGTCGGCAAGGCGGTCTTCGACTCCGACACGGCGGTGGAGTGGGCCGCGCGCGGCGAGGACGTGATCCTGGTCCGCAAGGAGACCAACCCCGACGATCTGCGCGGCATGGTCGCGGCCCGCGGCATCCTCACCAGCCGCGGCGGCAAGACCTCCCACGCCGCCGTCGTCGCCCGCGGCATGGGACGTACGTGCGTGTGCGGCGCGGAGTCGCTCGACGTCGACACCAAGGGCAAGCAGTTCACGGTGCGCGACGGGGAGGTCGTCCGCGAGGGCGACGTCATCTCCATCGACGGCACCACCGGCGAGGTGTTCGCCGGCG
This sequence comes from Nocardioides eburneiflavus, assembly GCF_004785795.1. Classification (NCBI taxonomy): domain Bacteria; kingdom Bacillati; phylum Actinomycetota; class Actinomycetes; order Propionibacteriales; family Nocardioidaceae; genus Nocardioides; species Nocardioides eburneiflavus. Next base: position 2,925,590 of record NZ_SRRO01000001.1, on the reverse strand, counting down.
CCGTGCCCGTCGCCGACTCGGTCGTCGTGCGCCACTTCGAGGGCGAGAAGCTCGACGACGACCTCGCCCACGCGGTCGCCCGGATCATGGCCCACGCCGACGGTGCCCGCCGCCTGCGGGTGCGCACCAACGCCGACACCCCCGAGGACGCCGCCCGCGCCCGTCGCTTCGGCGCCCAGGGCATCGGCCTGTGCCGCACCGAGCACATGTTCCTCGGCGAGCGCCGCGAGCTGGTCGAGAAGCTGATCGTGGCCGAGGACGAGGCCGGCGTGGAGGACGCCCTCGCGGCGCTGCTGCCGCTGCAGCGCGAGGACTTCGCCGGGATCCTCGAGGAGATGGACGGCCTGCCGGTGACGATCCGGCTGCTCGACCCCCCGCTCCACGAGTTCCTCCCCGACCTCACCGAGCTCAGCGTCGAGGTAGCCCTCGCCGAGGAGCGCGGCGAGGTCGACGAGCGCGCCGCGACCCTGCTCACCCACGTACGCCGCCTCCACGAGCAGAACCCCATGCTCGGCCTCCGCGGCGTCCGACTCGGCATCCAGATCCCGGGCCTGTTCCTCATGCAGGCCAGGGCGATGGCGGAGGCTGCCGCCGACCGGATGGCCGTCCACGGCACGCCGCGGCCGGAGATCATGGTGCCGCTGGTCGCCAGCGTCCGGGAGCTCGAGATCGTCCGTGCGGACATCGAGCGGGTGATCGCGGAGGTCGAGGAGGACCGGGGCGTCAAGCTCGACATCGCGATCGGCACGATGATCGAGCTGCCGCGCGCGGCGTTCCTGGCCGACCGGATCGCCAAGCGGGCCGACTTCTTCTCCTTCGGCACCAACGACCTCACCCAGATGGCGTGGGGCTTCTCCCGCGACGACGTCGAGTCGTCGTTCTTCTCGCGCTACTTCGAGCACGGCATCTTCGACGTCTCGCCGTTCGAGTCGCTCGACCAGCGCGGCGTGGGCGGGATGGTCGAGATGGGCACGACCAAGGGCCGGGAGACCAATCCCGACCTCAAGATCGGCGTCTGCGGCGAGCACGGCGGAGACCCGAGGTCGGTCCACTTCTTCGACGAGGTCGGGCTCAACTACGTGTCGTGCTCGCCCTTCCGGGTGCCTGTGGCACGGCTCGAGGCCGGGCGTTCGGTCCTCGGGAAGCGGTAGGCCGGTCCGGGCTCCCGACGCGACTCAGAACAGCGCCGAGGCGAGGTCCCGCCGGCCCGCCAGCACGCGGGGGTCGTCGTTGCCGACGGCGGCGAACAGGCCGAGCAGGTGGTCGCGCGCCTTCTCGCGGTCCTTGTCGCTCGTACGGGCGACGAGGTTGACCAGCCTCGTGAAGGCGTCCTCGACGTGGCCACCGAGCATGTCGAGGTCGGCGACCATCGTCTGGGCGTCCACGTCGTCGGGGTTCTCCGCCGCGGCCGCGCGGGCCGCATTGAGGTCGACGCCCTGGGTGCGCTGCATGACCTTGGCGATGGCGAGACCGCCCGCGGCCTCGACGTCGGCCGGGTTGGCGTCGACGAGCTTCTGGTACTCGGCGACCGCGGCGTCGACGTCACCGGCGGCGAGCGCGTCCTGCGCGGGCGCGTAGCGCGGGTCGACGACCTCCTCCTCGCCCTCGGACGCCGGAGTCCCGCTCGAGCGGGGCTGGTGGCGCCCCGTGATGCCCTGGGCGGTGAGCTGCTGGCCGACCTGGGTCAGTGCCGTGCGCAGCTCGTCGATCGGCAGCGGGTCCTGCAGCAGCGGCATCGGACGGCCGTCGACGACGGCGACCACGAGCGGGATCTGCGGGATCTGCATCGCCTGCGCGATCTGGGGCGCAGCGTCGATGTCGACGAGACCGAGGAGGTAGCGGCCCTCGTGCTCCTCGACCACCGTGGCGAGGTCGTCGGCGAGCTGACCGCTCTCCGGCATCCGGGTGCGCGAGTAGAACACCAGGAGCACCGGCGCGGTCATCGACTGCTCGAGCAGGCCCTGGAAGCTCTGCTCGTCGACGACCACGCTGTAGGACGCCCCGCCCGCCTGGGCAGCGGGCCGGCCGGTCGGGGCTCCCGCCGGCGGGGCGGGCTGCCCCAGCCCGGAGAGGTCGATGGCACCTGGACGGCTGAAGGGCTGCTGCGTCATGGCTCAATCCTAGGGATCCGCGCCATGGGGCGGATCCCGGGTCGGTAGCCTCGCGAGCATGGGATCCCGTGGCGCGGTGCTGTCGACGCGTCACCGGCGCAACGTCGCACTCCTCGTACGCTTCGGCGCGGTCGGGGCGTCCGGGGTCGTGGTCAACCTCCTCACCCTGGTCCTCCTGCGCCGGATCGGCCCGCACTTCGACGACGCCGTGGTCGCCCTCGGCGCCACTGACTACAACCTGCGCTGGTACCACGTCTACTCCACCGCCGCGTTCCTCGTCGCGAACCTGTCCAACTTCCAGCTCAACCGCACGTGGACCTTCCGGACCACCCGGGCGGCCTCCTGGACGCGCGAGTACTGGCCGTTCCTCGCCGTGGGGCTCGGGGTGCAGGTGGTGGGCCTCGCCCTGCTCACGCTCCTCATGCACCCGCACTCCCCCGTCAGCCTGCCGAGGGAGGTCTTCGACGACTCCTCCGGCCTGCGCAACCGCCTCTACTGGTCCCAGCTCGTCGTGATCGCGCTCGTCACGCCGCTGTCGTTCGTGCTCAACAAGCTGTGGACCTTCGCCGCCGTACGCTCGTGGCGCCTCGACCTCCGCACGTGAGGCGGGACCTGGGGTGGGAGTGACCTCTGGTGAGCATGTGGCCCGCGCGCCGATTTGTGGCCGAACTGGGCACTGCCTCGCCTGTCACCGCACCCCTACCGCGTGGTAGAAAATGCCGCGAGCTCGACGGGAGGGACGCCAGGGCATGACGACATCGGGGTCGTACGACTTCACCGGCTACCAGGTCCTCGTCGTCGGCGGCACACGAGGCGAGGGCCACACCATCGCCTCCTCGTTCGCCGAGTGCGGCGCCTCCGTGACCGTCACGGGCACGATGATCCTGCGCTCGCTCTACGAGAGCGACCTGTCGGCCTTCGACTACGAGTCGGTCAACCTGGCGCGCCAGGAGTCGATCGACCACCTGGCCGGCACGGTCAACCACATCGACGTGCTGGTGCTCGCCGCGTCGTGCAACCTTCCCTACGGCCTGCCGCCCGGGGAGCGGGCCTTCGTGGCCGAGGCGACCCGGTCGGGCCTCCTGGGCCCGACCTTCCTGACCACCCGCCTTCGTCTCAAGCTCGGCCAGAGCCCGGCCCTGGGCGGCGGCTGCGTCGTCAACACCGGCGCGGTGACGTCGTGGCTGCAGCTCGCGGCGACGCCCGAGGCCGCCCAGCGCGAGCTCGTCGAGTCCACCGCGCGCGCGGGCGACAACTGGGCCGGTCTCGGGGTGCGGGTCAACTCGGTGCTCCAGGCCCAGCGGTCCGTGCTGCCGCGCCAGTACGCCCCGGGCTCGACGGCGTCCGGCGGCAGCCGGGCCGCGGGCGGCACGATGGTCCGCACCGCGCAACCGCGCGTGGGCGACGCCGTGGCCGACGCGACGCTGTTCCTGGCGAGCAGTGCCGCCGCGCGCATCACGGGCCAGACGCTGCGCATCAGCTGAGGGATCCCTCGCGACACCGCTGTCGCCCGAGTTCGGCGAAATGCCGTGCACGCCGGTCCAACCCAGTTACATTTCCACCACACGGAAGCAACAAGAGGTCCACAAGGCCTCGGCGCCGTCTCGGGTCGGTCGCTCCCTCGTCGCCAGGAAGGACGTCCCTTGACCGCCGAACTGATCTCCCCGCCCTCCACCCGGAGCGGCACCTCCTGGTCCGCACGCGCCTCTCGGCGGCGCCGCGAGCAACTCCTCGGCCGCGCGCCGGCCGCGGACTCGCCCGTGCAGCACCTGTGGGCGTCCCTCGTCGACGTGCTCGGCGCGATCGACGGTCCGTCCACGGCCCTCCTCTCCACGGCGAGCGGCGACCCAGTGGCGGTGCACGGCCTCGCCGGGTCCGATGTGGCACGGGTCGCTCGCCAGGACCGGGCGGTGTTCGGGGCGCGCGTGCCCACACCCCGGAGCGACGGGCCGGCGCCGGTGGAGACGGTCGAGCTGACGCTGGGCCTGCGTCACACCGTGATCGCGTCCGTGCCGGCGAAGGCGGGCGACGGCCACCTGCTCTCCGTGACCGCGCAGGGCGTCAGCATCCAGGTGCTGGAGGCGTGGACGCGCCGTCTCGCCGAGGACATCCGCGCGGCGCTCTCAGTCGCGGCCTGACAACCCGTCCAGCAGCTCGTCGGCGGCGGCGTACGGATCCAGGTCCCCGCGCGAGACCCGCTCGGCCAGCGCGTCGAGGCCCGGCCCCGTCCCAGCGCTCCCCCAGCGCTCCTGCAGCGAGGCGACGGCGACCGCCTCGACCTCTCCCCGCGCCCGGAGCGTGCGCCGGCGCGTGAGCTCGCCGGACTCCGCCAGCCAGGCCGCGTGCCGGTCCAGCTCCTCCAGCAGCTCGTCGATGCCCTCCCCCGTGCTCGCCACGGTCTGCAGCACGGGTGGGCGCCACGCGCCGTCGCGACGCTCGCCCATGCCGAGCATCGTGCGAAGCTCGCGCCTGGTCCGGTCCGCGCCCTCGCGGTCGGACTTGTTCACGGCGTAGACGTCGCCGATCTCGAGGATCCCGGCCTTGGCCGCCTGGATGCCGTCGCCCATGCCGGGCGCGAGCAGCACCAGCGTCGTGTCGGCCAGGCCCGCGACCTCGACCTCGCTCTGGCCCACCCCGACCGTCTCCACGATCACCACGTCGCAGCCGGCCGCGTCGAGCACGCGCACCGCGTGCGGGGTCGACCAGGCGAGTCCGCCGAGGTGCCCGCGGGCGCCCATCGAGCGGATGAAGACCTCCCGGTCCAGGGCGTGGTCGCCCATCCGTACGCGGTCGCCGAGCAGCGCACCCCCGGAGAACGGGGACGACGGATCGATCGCCAGCACCCCGACGCGCCTGCCCGCGCGACGCATGCCGGCGACGAGGGCGCTCGTCGACGTCGACTTGCCGACGCCCGGGGCGCCGGTGATGCCGAGCACGTGCGCGCGCCCGGCGGTGCCGCCGAGCGCGGCCATCACCTCCCGCAGCAGCGGTGAGGCGTCCTCCACGAGGGTGATCAGCCGGGCCACGGCAGCCGGATCACCCTCACGGGCGCGGGCGACGAGGTCGGGGACCGCCTGGGTCCTCCTCACGCAGGACTCACGCAGAGGGGACGCGGATGATCAGGGCGTCGCCCTGGCCGCCGCCGCCGCAGAGCGCAGCCGCACCGACGCCGCCGCCACGCCGTCCGAGCTCCAGCGCGAGGTGCAGCACGATGCGGGCACCGGACATGCCGACCGGGTGGCCGAGGGCGATCGCCCCACCGTTGACGTTGACCCTGTCCTGCTCCACACCGAGCTGGCGGGCCGACTCGATGCCGACGGCGGCGAAGGCCTCGTTGAGCTCGAAGAGGTCGATGTCGGAGACGGCGATGCCCTCCTTCTCGGCCGCCTTGGCGATGGCGTTGGCGGGCTGCAGCTGGAGCGAGGAGTCGGGGCCGGCGACCTGGCCGGAGGCGCCGATCTCGGCGATCCAGCGCAGGCCGAGCTCCTCGGCCTTGGCCTTGCTCATCACGACCACGGCGCAGGCGCCGTCGGAGATCTGCGAGGCGGACCCGGCGGTGATGCTGCCGTCCTTGGCCACCGGCCGCAGGCCGGCGAGGGACTCGGTGGTGGTGTCGCCGCGCACGCCCTCGTCCTCGGCGACGGTGATCTCGCCCTTGCGGGTCGCGATGGTCACCGGGACGACCTCGTCGTCGAAGACGCCGTTCTTCCAGGCCAGAGCCGCACGCTGGTGCGACTGCGCCGAGAACGCGTCCTGCTCCTCGCGGGTGAGGTTGGCGCCGGCGGCGTTGCAGCCGTCGGTCAGGTTGATCATCGCCTGGTGGGTGAACTGGTCGTAGAGCGCGTCGTAGGCCATCGAGTCGACCAGCGAGGTGTCGCCGTACTTGAAGCCCTCGCGGCTCTTCGGCAGCAGGTGCGGGGCCTGGGTCATCGACTCCATGCCGCCGGCGACGACGATCTCGTGCTCGCCCGCGCGGATGAGCTGGTCGGCCATCGCGATCGCGTTGAGGCCCGACAGGCACACCTTGTTGATCGTGATCGAGGGGACGTCCATCGGGATGCCACCCTTGACCGCTGCCTGGCGCGCGGTGATCTGGCCGGCGCCGGCCTGGATGACCTGGCCCATGATCACGTAGTCGACCTGCTCGCCGGCGACGCCGGCCTTCTCGAGCGCGCCCTTGATGGCGACGCCGCCGAGGTCGGCGGCCGACTGGTCCTTGAGGCCGCCGAGCAGGCGGCCGATCGGGGTGCGGGCCCCGGCGACGATCACGGATCCGGTCATGGCATTCCTCCAGGCGTTGCGAGTCAGGGCGGCAGGTGCCGTCGGTTCGGACGATACCCACCGCTCCCGTCGCTCCGGGAGGGGGTTAGCGGGCATTCACCGTGAGGCACACGTCACACCCCCTCGCGGCCCGCCGCGGCGGAGTGCACGATGTGCCCATGAGCACCCCCGACCTCCCGGACGACGTCCGACACCTGTTCACGGCCATCGACCACGTCGGCATCGCCGTGCCCGACCTCGAGGAGGCGATGGCGTTCTACCGCGACGCGTACGGCATGCGGGTCCTCCACGAGGAGGTCAACGAGGAGCAGGGCGTGCGGGAGGCGATGGTCGGCGTCGGCGACTCCGGCTCGTGCATCCAGCTCCTGGCCCCCCTCACGCCCGAGTCCACCATCGCGAAGTTCCTCGACCGCAACGGGCAGGGCATCCAGCAGCTCGCCTTCCGCGTCGACGACGTGGAGCAGGTCGCGGCCGTGCTGCGCGAGCGAGGCCTGCGCCTGCTCTACGACGCCCCGAAGCGCGGCACCTCGGACAGCCGGGTCAACTTCATCCACCCCAAGGACGCCGGCGGCGTGCTGGTCGAGCTGGTGGAGCCCGGCGCACCGCACTGAGCAGCGCCCGACCCGGTCACGGCACGAGGTAGTCGCTGTCCCGCGCGTCGGTGATCAGCATGTGGCCCGGCGCATGCGCGATCGCGAGTGGCGGTCGTGACTCCATGACCGCTGCCTGCGGGGTCACCCCGCACGCCCAGAACACCGGCACCTCCCCGGGGCGTACGTCGACCGGGTCGCCGAAGTCGGGGCGGGCGAGGTCGGCGATGCCCAGTGCGGCCGGGTCGCCCACGTGCACGGGCGCGCCGTGCACCGCGGGGTAGCGAGAGGTGATGCGTACGGCGTCGGCGACCTGCGCGGCGGGCATCGGCCGCATCGACACCACGAGCGGCCCGCCGATCGCCCCCGCCGGCCGGCAGCGGCGGCTGGTGACGTACATCGGCACGTTGACCCCCTGCTCCACGTGCCGCACCGGCACGCCGCCCTCGACCAGCGCGGACTCGAAGGTGAAGCTGCAGCCGACGAGGAACGACACCAGGTCGTCGCGCCACCACCCGGAGACGTCGGTGGTCTCCTCGGCGAGCTCGCCGTCGACGTAGACGCGGTAGGCGGGGAGGTCGGTGCGGACGTCTCCGTCGAGCAGCGGCCCGGACACCTCGCCCGCCTCGAGGACGTCGAGGACGGGGCACGGCTTGGGGTTGCGCTGGGCGTAGACCAGGAAGTCGAGCGCGAGGTCGCGCGGCAGCACCATCAGGTTGGCCTGGGTCCACCCGCGGCTCCAGCCGGCCGTCGGCGTCACCAGTCCCTCGCGGAACAGCTGCCGCGCGGCGCGCGGCGCGAGCCCGGCCCGGTCGGGGGACGGGTCGCGGGAGTGGTCGTGGGGGTGGTCGTCGGTCGTGTGCGCAGTCATGGGGCCTCCACCCATCGGAAGCGCACGGGGTCCCCCGGGCGCAGCTGTGCGGCGCGGTCGACGTCGGCGTCGACGACGACCGCCACCACCGGATAGCCGCCGGTCACGGGATGGTCGGCGAGGAACAGCACGGGCTCCCCACTGGGCGGCACCTGCACCGCTCCGCGCCAGGCCCCCTCGCTGGGCAGCTGCTGGTCGCGGGCCGGGTGCAGGGTCTGCCCGCCGAGGCGCATGCCGACCCGGTTGCTGCGCTCGGTCACCGACCAGGTGCTCGCCACGAGCGCGTCGACGTCCTCGACCCAGCCGTCGCGCGGTCCGCGCACGGCACGCAGGACCACCTCGCCGGTGAGGTCGGGTGCGGTGACGGAGTCGACCTCGGGGAACCGCTTGCCCGGCGTGCCGACCGGCAGCACGTCACCGGCCGCGAGCGGGGCGGGACCCAGCCCGGAGAGGACGTCGCTGGCGCGGGACCCGAGGACCTCGTCGGCGGCCACGCCGCCACGTACGCCCAGGTAGGACCGGAGGCCCGCGCTCGGGCGGTCCAGCACCAGCCGGGAGCCCGGCTCCGCGAAGAACACCGCGTGCGAGCCGACGTCGCGCCCGTCGACGCGCACCGCGCCGGGCGCGCCGGTGACGCAGCACCACAGGCCCTCGTCGAGCACCTCGACGTCCAGGCCGCCGAAGGTGACCTCGACGGCCGCGGCGTCGTCGGGGTTGGCCAGGGCGCGGTTGAGCTGCCGGAGGGCGCCCCGGTCGGCCGCGCCCGAGCGTCCGACGCCCACGCCGGACAGCCCGCGGCGCCCGAGGTCCTGCACCAGCGCCAGCGGACCCGTCGCGTGGACGCGCAGCGCCCGGGTCACGACGCCACGTCCACGAAGCGGACGCGCACGCCCGGCGACAGCAGGGCCGCCGGGTCGCGGTCGAGGTCCCACAGCGTGGCATCGGTGCGGCCGATGAGCTGCCACCCGCCGGGCGAGGCGCGCGGGTAGATGCCGGAGTACTCCCCCGCCAGTCCGACCGCACCGGCCGGCACCCGGGTCCTGGACTCCGCGCGGCGGGGCACGTGGAGGCGCTCGTCCTCGCCGAGCAGGTAGCCGAACCCGGGGGCGAAGCCACCGAAGGCGACCCGCCACGTCTGGCCGGTGTGGGCGGCGACGACCTCGGCGACCGTGAGGCCGGTCAGGTCCGCGACGTCGGCGAGGTCCTCCCCGTCGTAGGTCACCGGGACCTCTACCAGGGGGCTGTCGTCCCGGCCCGAGGCGTCCGGCTCCGGCGAGACGTCCGCCAGCACCTGTCGCAGGTCCGAGACCGCGAAGCCGTCGCTCGCCACGGCGAGGACCGTGCGCGCGGCGGGGACGATCTCGCCGACCGCGCCCGCGTCACGGGCGCGCAGCGCGGCGGCGTACGCCACTGCCTCCGCCGTCGACCCGAGCTCGACCAGCACCGCCCGGTCGCCGTAGGGCAGCAGCTCGACCCGGGAAGGCGTCATGCGAACGCCTCGAGGTCGACGCCCTGCGCGGCGAGGGCGTCGCGGACCGCTGCCGCCATCGCGACGGCGCCGGGGCTGTCGCCGTGGACGCAGACCGAGTCGGCCTCCACCCGGACGGTCGAGCCGTCGACGGCGACGAGGGTGCCGTCGGTGACCAGGCGCACGACCCGGGCCGCCACCTCGTCGGGGTCGGCGAGCACGGACCCGGGCTCCGTACGCGCCACGAGCGTCCCCTCGGGGGTGTAGGCGCGGTCGGCGAACGCCTCGCGGACCGGACGCAACCCGGCCTCCTCCGCCGCCGCGAGGAGCCGCGACCCGGGGAGCCCGAGCACGGGCAGCGAGGGGTCGTACGCCCGCACCGCCGCCACCACCGCCCGCGCCTGCGCGTCGTGGTGCACAGTCGCGTTGTAGAGGGCGCCGTGCGGTTTGACGTAGGCGACGCGGGTCCCCGCCACGCGGGCGAGCGCCTCGAGGGCACCGATCTGGTAGGTGACGTCGTCCGCGAGCTCGACGGGGTCGTAGTCGACGAAACGGCGCCCGAAGCCGGCGAGGTCGCGGTAGCCCACCTGCGCCCCCACGACCACGCCGTGCCGGACCGCGGTCTCGCAGCAGCGTCGCAGGGTCGAGGCGTCGCCGGCGTGGAACCCGCAGGCGACGTTGGCGCTGGTGACGACCTGCAGCACCCGCTCGTCGTCGCCGAGCTCCCATCGGCCGAACGACTCGCCGACGTCGCTGTTGAGGTCGATCCGCGGGCCGCTCACAGGTCACCCAGCAGCAGCAGCGCGTTGTAGCCGAGGTAGAGCGTGAGCAGCCAGGCGATCGCGCCGACGGCCAGCAACCACCCCGGGTAGCGGTAGCCGTGGAGCAGGTCGCGACGGCGCCAGGCCACCCACAGCAGCACACCGAAGCCGATCGGGAGGATGAGCCCGTTGAAGGTGCCGGCGAAGATCAGCAGCTGGGTGGGTGCCTGCTCGATGATCAGGTAGACCACCGCGCAGAAGGCGATGAAGGCGACCGTGATGAGGCTGCGGGTGCGCTCTGCCGTCGCCGACGTCGTCACGAACGAGACCGACGTGTACGCCGCGCCGATGACCGACGTGAGCGCGGCCGACCAGAGGATGACGCCGAAGACGCGCAGGCCGGCCTCGCCCGCCGCGGCGCTGAAGGCGGCGCCCGCGGGGCCACCCACCGCGTCCTGCGAGAGCACCGCCCCGCCGGCGACGACGCCCAGGATCGCGAGGAAGAGCAGGATGCGCATCAGTCCGGTCACGAGGATGGACACGATCGAGCTGCGGGTGATGTCCCCGACGTGCTGGGGACCGGTCAGTCCGGAGTCGAGGAGGCGGTGGGCGCCGGCGTAGGTGATGTAGCCACCGACCGTGCCGCCGATGATCGTGGTGGTGGCGACGAAGTCGAACGTGTCCGGAGCAACCACGCTGACCAGCGCTTCCCCGACCGGCGGCGAGGACGTGACGGCGATCGCCAGGGTGGCCACGATCATGAGCAGACCGAGCAGCACCACGATCCGGTCGAGCGCGACCCCGGCCCGGCGGCTCAGGAAGATCCCCACCGCGATGGCGGCCGACACCGCGCCACCGATGCGGGGGTCGAGGCCCAGCATCGCGTTCACGCCGAGGCCGGCGCCGGCGATGTTGCCGATGTTGAAGACCACGCCACCGAGGAAGACGAGGCCGGCGAGCAGGAAGCCGACGCCCGGCAGCACGGCGTTGCCGAGCTGGTGGGCACGGAGGCCGGAGACGCCGATGACGCGCCAGACGTTCATCTGCACGGCGATGTCGACCACGATGGAGATCGCGATGGCGCAGGCGAAGGCCGCGCCGAGGGTGATCGTGAAGTTGGCCGTCTGGGTGATGAAGCCGGGTCCGATGGCGCTCGTCGCCATCAGGAACACGGCGCCCATCACGGCCGTACGGCTGAACCCGGACGCCTGGGCGGGCTGCTGTCCGGCGGGCTGGTCTCCGGCGGGCTTCCCGGCGGGCTTCCCGGCGGGGGTGTCGGCTGGTGTGTGCTGGGTCATACTGGGACACTAAGGATTGTTCAACAATTCTTCAATACCCCACTTCTAAATTCATCCGCTACGCTCCGGCACATGGGTACCACCGACCCCGTGAGCCCCACGAGTGACGGCCGCAGCGCACTCGACGCCGTGCTCGAGGGGGTCCTCGCCGCCCGTCGGTCGGAACGCACGGTGATGAGCACCTCCGCTGACCGCGCCGCCCGCGTGGTGCGCGAGCAGGTCGTCGAGGGCCACCTCCGGTCCGGCACGCGCCTCCCGGAGGAGCGTCTCGCCAGCGCCCTCGGCGTCTCCCGCAACACCCTGCGCGAGGCCCTCAGCCAGCTGGTCGCCGAGCGGATCCTGGTGCGCGAGCCCAACCGGGGCGTCGTCGTGGCCACGCCGGAGGTCGAGGACGTCGAGGACGTCTACCGCGTACGCCGGCTCGTCGAGACCGCCGCCCTCGCGCGCGGCACCGGCCACACCCCCGAGCGCATCGCGGCGGTCGCCGCGGCCGTGACCGAGGGGCGCGAGGCGGGCGCGCGCGGCGACTGGGACGCGGTCGCGTCGGCCAACCAGCACTTCCACCGGGCCGTCGTGTCGCTGGCGGCAAGCCCCCGCCTCGACGCCCAGATGGACCTGCTCCTCGCCGAGATGCGCCTGTTCTTCCACGCGATGGGCGCACCCGAGCGCTTCCACCAGCCCTACCTGGAGGAGAACGCCGCCATCGCCGCGCTGCTCACCTCGGGCGACCGGCAGGGGGCAGCGGACCGGCTCGACGCCTACCTGGCTCGCGCCGAGGACCAGCTCGTGGCCGCCTTCCGCGACCGCGGCTGACCCCTCCACGGACCCGCCACGGAATCGCCCCGGACCTGTGCGCGGGCCCGCTGGATCGATCCAACGAGCCGCGGGCCGCGGCATAGGTCACACTCGGGTGACACGGCATATACCCGTCGGTACGTTTCACGCACCCGAGCCCCGACGCCCCCGATGCCCCAGGAGCCAGCACGTGCAGAACATCCTCGAAGCGATCCAGTCCGGCAGCGCCACCTCGGAGGACTTCGCGAGCCTTGAGCTCCCCGAGTCCTACCGCGCGACCTTCGTCAAGAAGGACGAGGTGGACATGTTCGAGGGCCTCACCGCCAAGGAGAAGGACCCCCGCAAGTCCCTCCACGTCGACGAGGTCGCGCTGCCCGAGCTCGGCCCGGGCGAGGCGTTCGTGGCCGTGATGGCCTCCGCCATCAACTACAACACCGTGTGGACCTCGATCTTCGAGCCGGTCTCCACCTTCGGCTTCCTCGAGCGCTACGGCCGCAACAGCGAGCTGACCAAGCGCCACGACCTGCCCTACCACGTCGTCGGCTCCGACCTGTCCGGCGTGGTGCTCAAGACCGGCCCCGGCGTGACGAGGTGGAAGCCCGGCGACCGCGTCGTGGCGCACTGCCTCTCGGTCGAGCTCGAGGGCCCCGACGGCCACAACGACACGATGCTCGACACCGAGCAGCGGATCTGGGGCTTCGAGACCAACTTCGGCGGCCTGGCCGACGTGGCGATGGTCAAGGCCAACCAGCTGATGCCCAAGCCCGAGCACCTCACGTGGGAGGAGGCCGCCTCCCCCGGCCTCGTCAACTGCACGGCCTACCGCCAGCTCGTCTCCAAGAACGGCGGCGACATGAAGCAGGGCGACAACGTCCTGATCTGGGGCGCGTCCGGCGGCCTCGGCGGCTTCGCGACGCAGTACGCCCTCAACGGTGGCGCGACCCCCGTCTGCGTGGTGTCCAACGAGGAGAAGGCCGCCATCGCCCGCAGCATGGGCGCGGAGCTGATCATCAACCGCTCCGAGGAGGGCTACAAGTTCTGGAACGACGAGGGCACCCAGCAGGACCCCAAGGAGTGGAAGCGCTTCGGGGCGCGCATCCGTGAGCTCACCGGCGGCGAGGACATCGACATCGTCTTCGAGCACCCCGGCCGCGAGACCTTCGGCGCCTCGGTGTTCGTCACCCGCAAGGGCGGCACCATCACCACCTGCGCGTCGACCTCGGGCTACATGCACGAGTACGACAACCGCTACCTGTGGATGAACCTCAAGCGCATCATCTCCAGCCACTTCGCGAACTACCGCGAGTCGTGGGAGGCCAACCGTCTCATCGCCAAGGGCAAGATCCACCCGACCCTGTCGAGGACCTACACGCTCGACGAGGTCGGCCAGGCCTCGCTCGACGTCCACCAGAACGCCCACCAGGGCAAGGTCGGCGTCCTGTGCCTCGCGCCCGAGGAGGGCCTCGGCGTCCTCGACCGCGAGATGCGCGCCCAGCACGAGGACGCGATCAACCGCTTCCGCGGCGTCTGAGCGAGGGTTCCACCCGCGCCTGAGATCTTTCACACCCCGGTTCGCCCGACTCCGACGGGAGTCGCCCGCGAGCCGGGGTGTGTCAATTGGTGCGCATCGGACAGACTGGCACCGACGCAGTCCGTACGACGTGAGAGTGGGTGCCGCAGCATGGCTTCCGACCAGGGCCTGTCCATCTTCGACGAGCCGGAGTCCGGCGACGACGCGACGAGCGCCGATGCCGCGGAGGAGACGCAGGTGCTGCCGGTGACCCCGAAGGACCAACCGGCTCCCGCGGCGTCGAAGCCCGCGCCAGACAAGCCCGCGGCGTCGAAGCCCGCTGCCGGGAAGGTGGCCGCTGCCGAGCCCACCGCCGGCAAGCCCTCTGCCGGGCCGGTGGAGCCCGAGCCCGAGCCGACCGTCAAGGCCCCGGTCATCTCGCCGCGAGCGCAGCAGGCAGCCCCGACGCCTGCCCCGACCCCGGCCCCAGCGGCACGCCCGGTCGCCCAGCGCCCGACCACCCCCGCGCCCCCGGCCGCCCCGGCCGCTGCCCCCCTACCGGTCGTGCGCCGCGGCGGCTACGACAAGGCGGCGGTCGACCAGCGCGTCCACCAGCTCCAGTCCGAGAAGGCCGGACTGGCCGGCAGCCTGGCCAGCAGCGAGCAGCGCGTCATCGAGCTCGAGGACGAGCTGGAGCGGCTGCGTGCCGAGGCCGCCGAGAACGCCAACCCGACGTACGCCGGGCTCGGCGGTCGCGCGACGTCCATGCTCAAGATGGCCGAGGACGAGGCCGCCGACGTACGCGCCGCGGCGCGCCGCGAGGCCGGCGAGATCCGTGCCCAGGCCGAGCGCGACGCCCACAGCATCCGCGCCGACGCCGCCCGCGAGGCCGACGACATGCGGATGGTGCAGCTCAAGGAGCTCGACGAGATGCGCGCGCGGATGCGCGCCGACGCCGAGACCGAGCGCAACCTGGCCAAGGCCGAGGCCGAGGACCTGCTCGCCGCCGCGCGCCGCGAGTCCGACCAGCTCCGCCTGGCCGCGCAGCAGGAGACCAACGAGATGCGGGTGACCGCGACCCGCGAGGCCGAGCAGGCCCGTGCGGCCGCCGACCGCGAGGTCCAGGAGGCGCGGCGCACCCTCGCGGTGGAGAAGGAGCGCCTGACGCGGGAGGCCGCGGAGCACCACAGCAACGCCACCGCGGAGACCCAGCGCCTCGTCGCCGAGGCCGAGGCACGCGCCACGGCCGCCGAGCAGCGGGCGCGCGAGGCGACCACACAGGCCAACACCCACCGCCAGCAGGCGCAGTCGGAGTCCGAGGGCCTCCTCGCCCGGGCCCGCCGCGAGGCCGAGCAGATCGTCGCGTCGGCGCGCACCCAGGCCGACTCGATCGGGGCGACGCGCGTCGCCGAGGCCGAGCGGGAGCTCACCAACATCCAGGCCGAGGTCGACCGTGCCGCCAAGCGACGTGACGCCATCACCGCCCAGCTCGGCGCCCTGCGCGACGTCGTCGCCGGCTTCGACGAGGACGAGTCCTGAGCTGGCGCGACCGGCTCCGCGGGGCCGTGGCCTCCGGTGCCTCCGGCGACGACCGGTCCGGTGACACCGGGACCACCAGCACGACGGCGGCCCTGCGCGACGCCGCCGGGACCCCCGACCACCTCCCCGCCGACATCCCGCAGGCGCTCGAGGAGGTCGTCGAGCAGGTCACCGGCGACGCCGACCGGGCCGAGGCGGCGGCCGAGTCCGCGGAGGAGTCGGCGCGATCGGCCGCCGTCATCGCCGAGCAGATCGACGATGCCACCGACCTCGTGGTCGACGAGGCCGCCCCGGCACCGTACGTGCCGACCGAGCCGGCACCCGCACCCCTGCTGCTGCGCCACTCCCCCTTCAACATCGGGTTCTTCGGCGCCCTGGGCGCACTGATCGCGATCTTCCTGAGCCAGCAGCTGCTGAGCATCTCCTCGGTGCTGATCCTGCTGGTGATGTCGATGTTCCTCGCGGTCGGCCTCAACCCGGTCGTGGAGTCCTTCATGCGCCGCGGCATGCGTCGCGGGCTCGCCGTGCTCCTCGTCCTCGTCGTCGTGATCGGCGTGCTCTCGCTCTTCGTCGTCGCCATCGCCCCGGTGATCAGCGACCAGATCGCCGCCATCACCCGCAACGCCCCCGGTTGGCTCGACGACCTCCAGAGCAACGCGCAGGTGCAGAGCCTCGACGACAAGTTCGACGTCATCGCCAAGGCCCGCGACTACATCGAGAACGGCGACTTCGGGCAGAAGGTCTTCGGCGGGGCGCTGGGCGTCGGCCTCCGGGTGCTGTCGGCGTTGGCCAACAGCTTCATCGTGGTCGTGCTGATGATCTACTTCCTCGCCTCGCTGCCGAGCATCAAGCACGCCGCCTACTCCCTCGCCCCCGCCTCGAAGCGGCCCCGGGTCAGCGACCTGGGCGACAAGATCATCCGCTCCACGGGCGCCTACGTCGCCGGTGCGTTCCTCGTCGCCCTGTGCGCCGGGGTGAGCACGCTGGTGTTCTCGTTCATCGTCGGGCTCGGCGACTACGCCTTCGCCCTCGCCTTCGTCGTGGGACTGTTCTCGCTCATCCCGGTCGTCGGCGCGTTCGTCTCCGGGGCACTCATGACGCTCCTCGCCCTGACGGTCTCTCCGACCGTCGCCCTCGTGGCGCTGGTCTACTACATCGCCTACCAGCAGGTGGAGTCCTACCTCATCTACCCGCGCATCATGAAGAAGTCGGTGGACATCCCGGGGTCGGTCACCGTGGTCGCGGCACTCGTGGGCGGCTCGCTGCTCGGGATCATCGGCGCCCTGCTCGCCGTACCGGTCGCAGCAGCCCTGCTGCTGTTGCACCGCGAGGTGTTCCTCAAGCGACAGGACGCCCGCTGAACGACCCCTCCGCGGGCTCGAGCCCGGGCCCGGCCACGGGCACGGGCTCGACCACGAGCGGCGCGCGACCCTCGCCCAGCTTCACCACGACCACGCCGGCGAGCACGAGCAGCCCGCCGGCCAGCTGGACCGGTCGCGGCAGCTCGCCGAGGAGGGCCCACGTCCACAGGACGGCCGCGAGCACCTCGCCCAGGGCGACGAACGACGCCAGCCGGCTGCCCAGCCGGCGGCCCGCCGCGATCCCGGTGACGTAGGCGACGGCCGCCGTCACGAGGCCGAGCGCGAGGACCGCGACCCACCACGGCACCGCGAACCCGTCGTAGACGGCGTCGTCGGTGGACCAGTCGAGGGGCAGCACGCCGGTGCCGCCGGCCACCGCCAGGGCGGTGGCTCCCACCACCAGGCCGCCGGCCGCGAGGCTGATGCCGGGAAGGCCGTTGCTCTCGTCGGCGGAGATCACGAAGTAGGTCGCCGCGCCCACCATCGCGCCGAGTGCCCAGAGCACGCCGGCCGTGCTGAGCTCGACGCCCGGCACCACGTCGAGCACCAGCGTGAGCCCGCCCAGTGCGAGCAGCCCACCCAGCGCCGTGAGTCCTGAGGGACGATGGCCGTGCCGCAGCCAGAGCCACACCACGACGGCGACGGGTGCGGTGTACTCCAGCAGCAGCGCGACGCTGACCTGCATGTAGGTCACGGCGTAGAAGTAGCACAGCTGGGCGCCCGCGACGGCTGCGACGCCGTAGACGGCGACCAGCCCGGCGTTGTCGCGCAGCAGGTGCCAGCGGCCGCGGAGCGCCAGCGCACCCGGGGCCGCGAGGACGGCTGCCGCGAGGAGCACCCGTACGGTCACCGCCGCACCGGCACTCCAGCCCGTGTCGAGCAGCCCGCGGGCGAGGGCACCGGACAGTCCGAACGACGTCGCAGAGGCCACCGCCAGCGCCAGGCCCGCGGCGGTCCGTGACGAACGGGTGTCATGATTCAAAAGCGTCACGGTCATGACATTAGGCGTCGCTGATGTAATGTGTCAACATGCTTTTCACGGATGACACCGACGCCGCGCTGCAGGCCGCGGTCGCCCTCGTCAACTCCACCGACGAGCCCGGCGACCCGCTCGGCTCGGTCGACGACCTGTCAGCCTTCCTCGCCACCTGGTCCTACACCGGTCGCCACGACGCCACCCCGCAGGAGCTCGAGGCCGTACGCCGGCTCCGCCCGTCGCTGAAGGCGTTGCTGCTGGCCGAGCGCGACGAGGCCGCCCAGATGGTCAACGCGATGCTCGCGCGGGCCAGGGCGCTCCCCCAGCTCCAGCGCCACGACCAGTGGGACTGGCACCTGCACGCCGTCGACCCCTACCGCCCGCTGGACGAGCGCGTCGTGGTGGAGACCGCGATGGCGATGGTCGACGTGATCCGCGCCGACGAGATGTCACGGCTCGCGCGGTGCGCAGCCGACGACTGCGACGACGTGGTGCTCGACCTCTCGCGCAACCGCTCGCGCCGTTACTGCTCGACCACCTGCGGCAACCGCGAGGCCGTCGCTGCCTACCGCGCCCGCCAGCGGGCCTGACCCGCACGCACCCGCCGCTCAGGCCAGGAAGCGTCGCACCACCTCGAGGAAGACCTCCGGCTGCTCCGAGTGCACCCAGTGGCCGGCGTCCTTGATGAGGACCCGCCGGTTGCGCGGGAACCTGCGGTCCATCTCGACCGCGTGCTCGTCGGAGATGTAGTCGGAGCGGGCGCCGCCGACCCACAGCACCGGGCCGTGGTAGGTCGCGTCGCCGACCTGGTCGCCGGGCCAGCCCACGAGGTCGGGCATGTGCTCCCCCAGCAGGTCGAGGTTGACCTGCCAGTGCCAGCCGTCGTCCCCGCGGCGCAGGTTCTGCAGGAGGAAGCTGCGCACCACCCGGTTCGGCACCGCGTCGTGCAGCGCGGCCTCGGCCTGGTCGCGCCGCTCCAGCGACGCGAGGTCGAGGGACCGCATGGTGTCGATGTAACCGACGAACTCGCGCCCGCTCTCGTACGCCACGGGGGCGACGTCGACGACGGCGAGCCGCTCGACGAGGTGGGGATGCCGCAGGGCCAGGCACATCGCGATCTTGCCGCCCATGGAGTGGCCGACGAGGGCGACGGGCTCGTCGCCCAGCTCAGCTGCGACCAGGTCGGCCAGCTCGAGGTAGTCGAAGGTCTCGGTCCACGGCGACCGGCCGTGGTTGGGCATGTCGAGGAGCAGCACGCGGTGGTCGGCGCTGAGCGCCTTGCCTGCCTGCGTCCAGTTCTTGCCCTGGCCGAAGAGTCCGTGGCAGAAGACGACGCGCTGCCCGGACTCGCCGAGCTCGGTGCGGTGCAGGCTCACGGCACCATCCTCCCGCAGCCCGACGGACCGGCGCACGTGGGACCGCCGGCGCTCAGAAGTCGAAGCCGTCGAACAGGTCGCCGATGCCGTCGCCGATCCCGCCGAACATGTCACCGATGCCCTCGCCGATCGCCCCGATGCCCTCACCAAGGCCGTCGAAGCCACCACCGAAGAGCATTCCCATGAACATCCAGTCCATCGGACCGAAGCCACCGAAGTAGCCCTGGGCGTAGGGCTGGTAGGCGCGGCCGCCCTGCCAGTAGGGCACCCGGCGCGAACCCACCATGACCTTGCGGATGTCGGGCTCGGCCCCGGCCCGCACTCGCTCCACGTCGAGCGCGCACGCGGGCACCTCGCGCGCCGTGCCGCCCGGCGGCGTCCACGGGACGTCGGCGACGGACAGGCCGTGGCGCGGGTCGAAGAAGCACGGCGGTCGGCGCTGCGGCAGCGGTTCGCCCGCCACCCGGGCGCGGACGCACGCCATCGCGTAACGACCGTCCTCGAGGATCTCGGTGACGTGCTTGACGTCCTCGGGCCTCGTCAGGGCCGCCGCCGCGGTCTTCGCCGACTCGTAGGAGTCGAGGGCCCGCTGGTAGTCGGCGTTGGCACCCGCGTCGAGGGGCTCGCCGGCCAGCTCGATGTCGAGGTCCTGGAGCTCGACGCCGAGGGCGGTGACGTCCTCCTCGGCGAGCTTCTTCACGGGGGCGACCTCGGCCTCGACGCGGGCCAGCTCACGCTTCTTGCCCGACTTCCCGGCAGCCACCGCGACCGCCGTCAGCCCGCCGAGGACGACCAGCACGAGGACGAGTTCCATGGCCCCAGAGTACGCAGCGACGGCAAGCAGCACAGCGGCGCGGAGGCGAGCCAGAGGCGGCGCAGGCAGGGGCTGCGACCTGCGAGAGCAGGCCGCCCATCGACCCCCGACGATGTGCGGCCTGCTCCGACAGGCGGCCGGTCGGCTGCGGGACCATCCCCTCGTGCAGTCCCGTCGCCCCGGCGTACGAGAAGCATCCCGCGGGACGGCGCGGCCCAGCATCCGTAGTCCTACGTATCTCTGGAGCCGTGGAGCGATAGGTTCGGGGTGTGCTGTCTCCCTGTCTCGGTCGTGACGACGTACGTCGCGCGTTGCACGAGGCGCTCGAGGAGTCCCGCTGGGTGAGCGTCGTCGGCCCGCCCGGCAGCGGCAAGACCCTGCTGGTGCGCCACGTCGCCGCGGAGACGGCTGCCACCTCGACCGACGGGTCGGCGGGTGCGGCCCTCGCCTGGGTGGACGCGCGCACGCTCCACAGCCTCGACGACGTGCTGGCGGCCGCGCTCGAGGGTCTCGGGTCCGAGACGGCGCCCGGCGACTCCCTCGTCGGGGCGGTCGGCCGCGCCCTCGACGGACGCGACTGCCTCCTCGTCCTCGACGGGCTGGACCTCGACGCCACGGGCGCCGGGCCGGTGCTCCAGACGATGCTGGAGAGCACCACGGACGCCCGCGTCGTGGTGACCGCGCTGACCACGGCTGGCGAGCCGCTCGAGACCGTCGTGCGCGTCGGGCCGCTCCCGGTGCCGGCCCAGCGGGCGCCGCTGGAGGGGCCCGCGGTCGACCTGTTCCTGCGCCGCATCCGCGCTGCGGGCGGTCAGCAGGTCGACCTCGCCGTGCAGGCCCACGAGGTCCGCCGCCTGCTGGGCGCGACCGGCGGCCTGCCGCTGCTGATCGAGCAGGTGGCGGTGCAGTCCGCGCTCGTCGGGCTGGCCAACGCGATGTCGACGGTCAGCCTCGACCAGGCGGTCGACTCCGCGCACGACCTGCTCGACGAGGCGAGCGCGACCGCGCTGCGCCGCATCGGCCTGCTGGACTTCCGGATCGGCCTCGGGGTGCTCGCCCGGGTGCTGGACGTCCCGGCGTCCGAGGCGGCCGAGATCGCGGGCAACCTCGTGCGCCGGAGCCTCCTCGAGGTCGACGGCCGGGGCCAGTTCGACATGCTCTCCCCGATCCGCGGCCGGGCACGCGCGCTGGCGCGACCGGAGGACCGCGAGGCCGTCGCCTCGGGCCTGCTGACGTGGGCGCAGGCCCACGCGCCGGCCCACGACAACTACGGCGCCGCCGACGCCGAGTGGCTGCGCGACCTGCCCGCGATGCGCCACGCGGTGTTGACCGCCTGCGCCGACCCGGCGACGCGGGCCGAGGGCTACTCCGTGGCCAATCGCATCTTCTCCTCGCTCTACACCTCGATGCGCGCCCGCGAGGCCGTCGAGATCCTCGAGGGCGCGCTCGCCTTCGGGGACGGCCCGCCCACCCTCGGCGCACAGATCGCGCGACGCGCCGGGATTGCCGCGTCGGAGATGCGTGGCACCTACGAGGGACTCTGGCTGCTCGACCGCGCCGACCAGCACGCCTCGTCGGCACCGTGCCCCGAGGAGCAGCTCGCCAAGACCGCCTCGATCCGCGCCGAGATGCACCTCGACGCGGGCGACCTCGCCAGCGCGGAGGCAGAGGCCAGGCGCGCGCTCAGCCTCGACCCCGAGGGTTCGATCAGCCGACAGGCCACCCGCACGCTCGCCGACGTGTACGCCTCGCAGGGCCGCTTCGCCGAGGCCACGCAGGCGGCGGCCGACGCCATGCCTGCCCGCACCACGGGTGACGAGCGCTGGATCGACCTCTCGCTCCGGACCGTCCTCGCCCGCATCGCGCTCGAGCAGGGGCGCACCGCAGAGGCCATCGCCGGCACGCGGGCCGTGGTGGTGGAGGCGCGCGACCTGGCCGAGGACCGCGTCGGCCTGCTTGCCGAGACGCTCCTGCGGGCCCTCGACCCCACCTACGAGCCGACGGAGGTCGTGCGGGAGACCCTCCCGTGGGCCGTACGCCTCCCGGTGCTGGCCCAGGACGGCCGCGACCTGCTGCTGAGGGGCGAGTCCCGGCAGGCGGCCGGGCTCGCCGCCGACGTCGTCGCCCTCGCCGACTCCGCGCGGCTCGGCCGCGACGGCGTCGAGGCACGCCTCCTGCTCGGGCGCGCGCTGCTCGACCTCGGCGACCTCGACCAGGCGACGACGACCTACCTGACCGCGCTGGAGCACTGCCGCTCGATGCGGCTCCCGCTCCGGGCCGCCGACGTCCTCGACGGCCTCGCCGCGGTGGCGCGGGCGCGCGAGCTGCCGGAGGCACGATCGCTCGCCGCGGCCGCCTTCGCCCTCCGTACGCCACGGATGGCCGTGCGCTGGGGCTACTCCGCCGTCGACGACATCGTCCCGGCGAGCCGGCCGCCGGAGGGCTGGATCGAGGGGAGCGACCTCTCCGCGAGAGCCGTCCCGCTCGTCACCGCGGTGTTCCACCGCCCCACCTCCGCGCAGCCGTCCGTCCTCGACGCGCTCACCGCGGCCGAGCGCCAGGTCGCCGAGCGGGTGGCGCACGGGCTCACCAGCCGGCAGATCGCCGAGGAGCTCTTCGTCTCCCCTCGCACGGTGGACGCGCATCTCACCCACATCTACCGCAAGCTGGACATCAACACGCGTGCCCGTCTGGCCGCGCTGGTCGTCGACAGCCGCTGACGGCGGCTTCGCCCCCCGCGGCCGGGCGGGGCGGGCGCGGAGCCCGTGCCAACTCACCAGTTGGCGGACCAACTCGTCAGTTGGCGACTTGGGGGGCCTTCCGGCCCCTCGCAGCCCACCCGAGTCGCCAACCGGCGGGTAGCGAGGCTGTCGGTGGGGCACGGCACGATGGGGTCCATGAGCCGGACGATCCAGGTCACCTTCGACGCCCACGATCCCGAGGCGCTCTCGCGCTTCTGGGCCGACGCAATGGGCTACGTCGTCCCACCCCCGCCCGGGCGCGAGGTCGCGCCGGGACAGGACCCGTTCGAGGCATGGCACGCCTTCCTCGCCGAGGTCGGCGTGCCGGAGTCGGAGTGGGGCTCCGCGTCCGCCGCCGAGGACCCCGATGGCGACGGTCCGCGACTGTTCTTCCAGCGGGTGCCCGAGGGCAAGACCGCGAAGAACCGGGTGCACCTCGACCTCCGCACGGCCCCCGGGCTCGAGGGCGAGGAGCGGATGGCCGCGCTCGAGGCGGAGGCCGTACGCCTCGTCGCCCTGGGTGCGACCCGCGTCGAGCGGCACGAACCGGCGCCGCCGATGACCGCCGGTCACATCTGGATGGCCGACCCGGAGGGCAACGAGTTCTGCCTCGATTGACCAGCGCCGACCGAGGAACGAGGTCGGCGCGTGCGGTCAATCGGGTTGAGCAAGCGCAGCGGACGAGCCCGCGAGGACGCGAGGCGCGTCGAAACCGTGCCAGCGCCGACCGAGGAACGAGGTCGGCGCGTGCGCGTCTGTCGACGCCTCAGCGTCATACGAATCCGCGCGTGTCAGGCCCTGTCGAGTCTCAGGACATCGGTAACACATATGTCTCAGGACATCTGTGTTACCGATGTCTTGAGACATCACACGCACCCATGAGTTCCGGTTCGTATGACGCACGCCCAGGGGGCGGCTCCGCCAGTGACGCCCGGGCTCAGCGCGCGCTGTAGTCCCGGAAGCCGCGGCCGGTCTTGCGACCGAGGTAGCCCGCGGTGACCAGGTGCTCCAGCAGCGGGGCGGGCGCGAAACCGGGCTCACGGAACTCGAGGTAGAGCTCGCGCTGGATGGCCAGCGACACGTCGTTGCCGACGACGTCGAGCAGTTCGAACGGGCCCATCGGCAGCGCACAGCCCTGCTTCATCGCGGTGTCGATGTCGTCGGCGGTGGCGTAGTGCGCCTCGAGCATCTTGACCGCGTCGTTGAGGTAGGGGAACAGCAGCGCGTTGACGATGAAGCCGGAGCGGTCGCCGCACTTCACGGCCACCTTGCCGACCTGGTCGCACAGCGCCAGCACCGTCTCGGTGACGGCCTCGTCGGTGGCGACCGTCGAGACGACCTCGACGAGCTTCATGATCGCCGCCGGGTTGAAGAAGTGCATGCCGATGACGTCCTGCGGGCGCTTGGTCACCCGGGCCATCGAGATGATCGGCAGCGACGACGTCGTGGTGGCCAGGATGGCGCCGGCCCCTCCTCGACCACCCGTGCAGATCTCGTCGAGGTTCTCGAAGAGCGTCGTCTTGATCGCGAGGTCCTCGGCGATGGCCTCGACGACGATGTCGACGTCCTTGAGGTCGTCGAGCGACGTGGTGCCGCGGACGCGCCCCAGCACCTCGGACTTCTGCTCCTCGGTCGCGCGACCGCGCTGGATCTGCTTGTCGAAGTTCTTCGTGATGGTCGCGACCACGCCGTCGACCTTGTCCTGGCCGCGGCCCGTGAACAGCACGTCGTAGCCCGCCTTCGCGAAGACCTCGACGATCCCCGAGGCCATCGTGCCGGTGCCGACGACGCCGACGAGCCTGATGTCGTGCTGCAGCCGGGGCTTGTCATCCGCGCTCGGCGTGTGCGCGTCCGCGACGACGACGGGGCTGTCGGGCGCCTCGTAGGTGTAGAAGCCGCGACCCGACTTGCGGCCCAGCAGCCCCGCGGTGACGTACTGCTTGAGGATCGGCGCCGGCGCGTGGAGGCGGTCGCGGCCCTGCTTGTACATCGTGTCGAGGATCTCGTAGGCCGTGTCGAGCCCGATCAGGTCGAGCAGCGCCAGCGGACCCATCGGGTAGCCGCAGCCGAAGCGCATCGCGGCGTCGATGTCCTCGCGCGAGGCGTACTTGCCCTCGTACATCGCGACCGCGTGGTTGAGGTAGCCGAAGAGCAGCGTGTTGGCGATGAAGCCGGCCTTGTCGCCGCAGACGACCGGGTTCTTGCCGAGGCTGCGCAGCAGCTCCTGCACGTCGGCGAGCACGTCGGGCTCGGTGACGACGGTGCGGATGATCTCGACGAGGTTCTGCACGGGTGCGGGGTTGAAGAAGTGGACCCCCACGACCCGGCCGGGCTTCGCGTTGGCGGTCGAGATCTCGGTGACGCTCAGCGAGGAGGTGTTGGTGGCGAGCACCGCATCGGGGCGGACGATGTCGTCCAGCGCCCGGAAGATCGACTTCTTGACCTCGAGGGACTCCACGACGGCCTCGACGACGAGGTCCGCTCCGGCCAGCTCCTTCATGTCGGTGGTCAGTGTGATCCGGCCGAGCAGCTCGTCTGCCTGCTCCTGGGTCAGCTTCTCACGCTTCACCGCCCGGCCCGTCGAGTGCTCGAGGTGCTGGCGGCCCCGCTCGAGGCCCGTGTCGTTCTGCTCGACGCCGACGACGGTGAAGCCGTTGCGCGCGAAGACCTCGGCGATGCCGGCGCCCATGGTGCCGAGGCCGATCACGCCGACGGTGGTGAACTCACGAGTAGCCGTCTCAGTCATGGACGCATGCTCCCATGCCGCCCGCGGATCACGGATGTGGGAAGCGTCACTCCGCCGGAGCCGCCGCCGGGCGTACGACGCGCACCTCGTCGCCCGGGCGGACCAGGCCGGGGCGCACCACCCTGGCGCACAGCCCGCGCAGCCGCCGGGGCTTGCCCTCGGGGCCGTTGACGAAGGTCATCGCGTCCTTGCCGAAGCGCGCGATGAACTTGCCGCACCCGTTGTGCGGCTGGTCGGTCACGACGATCACGGCGCCCTCCGGGCCGCCGATGTGGAGCTCGCTCCACGCCGGGAGGTGGTCGTGGGACAGGTCGAGGTCGAGGAACATCTGGTCACCGGCCAGCTGCTCGCGCTCCGGGTCCTGCGCGAGGAACTCCACGAGGCGGTGGTTCATCAGGTTGAGCTGCATGTCGGGGTGCGCCGAGCCGTCCGGCGTACGCCTGCTCCCCCGCGCTGCCCACGTGTCCCCGACCAGGCCTTCGGCGACGTCGAGGTGGCCGACCTCGAGCACCTCGCGCTCGCCCGGCGCCGGGCGGCGTACGACCGCGCGCAGCGTCCCGACCTCGCGCGGGGACGCGTCGAGCTCGGGCAGCAGTGCCGTGAGCTCGGCGACCGTGCGGTGCGAGCGGAGCACCCGGCGCACCAGCACGCGACCGGTCTCCTCGCGCCGCGTCATGAGCGGGCCCGGCAGCGGCTCGTCGGCCAGCACCTCGGTGAATCCCAGCGCACCGAGCGCGGTGGCCTCCGGACCGGCGTAGGGACGGGCGGTGAGCTGCCCGTGCCCGCGCGCGGAGAGGCGCTCGCACACTGCCTCGACCAGCGCGCGGCGGGTGCTTCCGTGCAGGTCGGCACCGACGACGAGGTCTGCGAGGTGGGCGTGCCCGTCGAGGAGCTCCACCCGCGCGTGGCCGACCGGTGGGTCACCCGCGACCATCACGAACCCAGCCGTGGCGGGATGGTCGGCGAGGTCGAGGTGCGCGAGGTCTCGCTGGCGCGCGGGACGTACTGCGGTGGCGGTCACGGGGTCACTGTAGATTCGCCCGTCGTGAGGATCGTCGTCGCACGCTGCCAGGTGGACTACGCCGGACGGCTCTCGGCCCACCTGCCGCTCGCCACCCGCGTCCTGATGCTCAAGTCGGACGGGTCGGTGCTGATCCACTCCGACGGAGGCTCCTACAAGCCGCTCAACTGGATGTCGCCGCCGTGCACCGTGCGCGAGGGGCTCTCCGAGGACGGCCAGGCGGAGTGGCTGGTGACCGCGACCAAGACCGACGACACCCTCCGCATCCTCATCGACGAGGTGCTGCACGACTCCTCCCACGACCTCGGCGTCGACCCGGGCCTGCAGAAGGACGGCGTCGAGAAGCACCTCCAGGAGCTGCTCGCCGAGCACCCCACCACGCTCGCCGACGGCCTCACGCTGGTACGCCGGGAGTTCATGACCGCGATCGGTCCCGTCGACCTGATGTGCCGTGACGCCGACGGGTTGTCCGTCGCGGTCGAGATCAAGCGCCGCGGCGAGATCGACGGCGTCGAGCAGCTCACCCGCTACCTCGAGCTCCTCAACCGGGACCCGATGCTCACCAGCAAGGGCCCGGTGCGGGGCATCTACGCCGCCCAGGAGATCAAGCCGCAGGCGCGCGTGCTCGCCACCGACCGCGGCATCACCTGCGCCCTCGTCGACTACGACGCGCTGCGAGGGATGGACGACGCGGAGCACCGGCTCTTCTAGGGCTCGCTACCCTCGCACGGTGACCGACGCGCGTCCCGAGCGCCTCCCCGAGCGCATCTTCCACATCGCCACCGCTGCCGACTGGCGCGCCACGCTGGCGACGGGCACCTACACCACCTCGACGGTCGGCCGGAGCCTCGCGGAGGAGGGGTTCATCCACGCCAGCAGGCGCGAGCAGGTGCAGGGCGTCTTCGACCGCTACTACCGCGGGCTCGGCGAGGACCTGGTCCTGCTGACGATCGACCCGACCCGGCTGGAGTCGGAGGTGCGCGTCGAGCCGGTCGGCGACGACACCTACCCCCACGTCCACGGGCCGATCAACCGCTCGGCGGTCGTCGACGTCGAGCCGCTGAACCGCCGGGGCGGCACCGAGACGCTGATGTCGCTGTGGCTCAAGGGCATGGCCGTACGCATGGGCGCGGCGGTGCTGGTCATGCTGGTCGTCGCCGCGATCGTGCTCGGCGTCCAGCGCTTGGCGTGAGGCTCGGGTGCCGGCTCAGGCGGCCTTCTTCGAGCCCTTCTTGTCGGGCTTGCCGCCCTTGACCGTGACGTCGACCTTCACCAGCCTGCGCTTCTTCACCGTGTAGCCCGGGGGCAGCGTGCCCTCCTTGAGCATCCGCAGCGGGCAGCGGCCGCACTTGGTGGAGGACACGCAGCACTTCTTCTTGGGCAGCTTGGCGACCTTGGCCTTGCCTGCCTTCTTCGACGCGCTCTTGGAACCCACGCCCGCACCCTACAAGACATTAGGCAAGCCTTACCTATTTGTCTCAGGTGACGGCGGTCCCCGCCCACGACCTGGCCGCCCACCCGTCGGCGTCGACCTCGAGCGCCACCACGCCGCAGTTCGGCATCGGGAGGTCGCGGCTGTGGCTCAGGGCGAGGTTGTGCGCCAGGGCGGAGAGCGCCATGCACATCACCCCGCCGTGGCTGATCACCAGCACCGACTCGCCGCGGTGCTCGTCGGCGACCTCGCCGAGGACGGCCTCGTAGCGCGCGACGACCTCGTGGCCGCTCTCCGCCCCGGGGATCCGGGCCGCCAGGTCGCCGGCGAGCCACGCGGCGAACGTGGCCGCGAACGGATCGGGATCGCCGGTCGTGCCGGCCGCGTCACCGACGCCGAACTCACGCAGACCCTTGCGCACGACCACGTCGACGCCCAGCCGCGCGGCCACGATCTCGCCGGTCTGCACCGCACGCGCCATGTCACTGGTCCACACGCGGGCGATCCGCTCGCCGGCCAGCGACTCGGCCAGCTCCCGCGCCTGCTGGCGCCCCAGCGGGCTCAGCCAGCCCCCGGCATCGCTCAGCAGCTCGGACTCGTAGACGGCCTCGCCGTGCCGGGCCACGAACACCCGGGCGGGGCACTGGAGGTCAGTCACCGGCCAACCCCACCACGTCGCCGGCGCAGCCCCACGACAGGGTGACCCCGGCGCCGCCGTGGCCGTAGCAGTGGATGACGTCCCCGACCCGCTCGACGCGGACCTCGGGCCGGGCCGGCCGGAGCCCGACCTTGTGGCGCAGGACCCGGGCGCCCTCCAGCGCCGGGACGAGCGCGGTGGCGCGGTGCAGCACGTCCGCGGCGACGTCCGGGTCGGGCGTACGGCTCCACTCGCCCTCCACGTCCGTGCCCCCCACGACGATCTCGTGGGTGCGGGGCACCACGTAGGTGAGCCCGGCGCCGTCGAGCGTCCAGCGGTCGAGGCCGACCTGCTCGACGACGACCACCTGCCCCCGCACCGGCTGCACGGACGGGTCCGCGCCGAAGTGCCGCGCACCCAGTCCGGTGGCGTTGACGACGAGGCTCCCGTCGCCGGGCAGCGCGGACAGGTTCATCCGGGTCAGGGTGCCACCGAGCTCGTCGATCCTGGCGATGAGCCACCGCAGGTGGACCGGCATGTCGACGACCGGCGCGACGAACGTCCAGCCGTCGGCGTACCCGGGAGGCAGCGCGGTCTCCCGGTCCAGCGCCGGCACCGCGCTGCGCCACCACGGCTCGGGCTGGTGCTCACTCAGCACCTCGGTGCCGGTGAGCATCCGGACGCCGCTGCGCGCATCTGCGGACAGGCCCTCGAGGACGCCGTACGTCGTCGCCGCCCACGCGGTGACCCGCTCCTGCGGCAACGCCCGGTAGGGGTACCAGAGGGCAGCCGCCACGGCCGAGGTGGTCTCGAGCGGCAGGTCGCGCGCCACGACGTCCACGCGGTGGCCGGCCTCGAGCAGGCGTACGGCGCAGGTCAGGCCCACGACACCGGCGCCGACCACCAGGACGCGTCGAGCGGAGGAGGAGGACATGGGCCGAGTGTGCCAGTGGGTCGGGGCGGCGTGCGGCGGCTACTCGCCCGGCCCGGCCGGCACCCGGTCGCGGAGGCGGTCGATGGCGTCGTCGACCGGTCCGGGGGGTGGCAGGTGGTCGGTGATCGGCCTGAGGGGGTCCTCGATCCGGTCCCGCAACGGCGTCCGGGGGCCCTGGTCGCGGCGGCGCTGGTCGTCGACCTCATCGGCCGCGATGTCGGCGAAGCCGTCGATGATGGACTCGGCGGACTCCGAGATCGGGGCTCCGGTCAGCCCGGTGACGCCCTTGACCACCGGCTTGATGAGCATCCCCTTGACCAGGATGGTCTTGACCAGGATCCCCTCCCGGCTCAGGGTCTTCATCGCCTTGACGGCCTTGAGCGCGTCGGCGACGGCGCGCAGCAGCCTGGCCAGCTTGGCCAGCGCGGACGCGACGCGGGACCCGGCGACGGCCGCCTGCGCTGCCGCGGCCGCTCCGCCCGCGGCGGCGCTCGCCCCGAAGGTCACCACGGTCAGCGCCGCGGAGACGACCAGCGTGATCAGGGCCCACTCAATCAGCTCGCGGATGATGGTCTCCACCAGGTCCTCGGCCATCTTGACCTCGAGGGAGGCGTCGAGGAGGTACTCGGCGGTCTCGTCCATCTCGGCGGCGACCGCGTCGATCTGCTGCGCGAACTCGCGCGCCAGGCGCTCGAACGCGTCGCTGGCCTGCCCGGTCCAGCCTGCAGCGGTGCGGAGGGCCTCGTTGAGCTCGGAGTCGCTGAGTGCGCGGGTCCGGCGCGCCATGTCGCGCCAGCGCTCCGCGGTGGCGCTGACCTCGGCGGAGTCCCCCGTGACCCAGTCGAACTGGTCGGCCAGGGGTGAGACCAGGGGCCGCATGACGGCGTCGATCGCGCCGTCCAGCGGCGCCATCCACCCGTTGATCCGCTGCCAGACGTCGACTGCCCCGCTCGCGCTCACGACTCGCCTCGCATCCGGTCGAAGGCTTCGGCCAGGAGGGCCTCCACGTTGCTGAAGTCCTCGACGGTGTCCTTGAGCGCCGAGGCCAGGATCTCCATGCACTCCGCCACCGTGTCGAGCGCCTCGGCCGCCCCGGCGGCACGCTGCTCGGACACCGTCCGGATCTCGTCGCTCTCGGGCAGCTTGCCGAGCGCACCGTCGGGCAGCAGGATCGCCCCCGCCTCGCTCGACATGTCCGAAGCCCGCTCCGACAGCCCGAGCTGGGCGTCGGCCCCGGCGAGCAGCTCCTCGAAGCCGAGCTCGATGCCGGCGCTCATCGTCCCTGCCCCCTCAGTGCACGCAGGTTGGCCAGCTCCTCGTCGACCGAGCGCATCGTGCTGTCGGGGATCCTGCCCTCCGACAGCGCGGCGAGCCGCTCCTCAGGCACCAGGCCGCCGACGATGCGCCGCATGTCGGCGGCCACCGAGACCTGCGCCTCGCGCACGGTCCGGAGGATCTCGACGGCCAGCTGGTCGGCAGCGAGGTCGCGGGCGCTCTCGCTGAGGTGCAGGTCGAGGAGGGCGCCGGCGGGGTTGACCTCCACCCGCACGTTGCCGGACCGGTTCTGGGCCCGCCCACGCAGCTCCTGGAGCTCGCTCTGCATGGCCGCGACGGCCTCGAGTCGTGCCTCGGCGTCCCTCGTGATGCTCTCGATGTCCATCGATCTCCTTCTCGTCGCGGGACACCATGCCCGGGTCGCCCGAGCGGCAAACCGGATCGTAGGGTTCGTGCCGTGAGAGTTCTCGGGATCTTCGACAGTGCCTGGACCCTGCTGGTCCTCGCTGCCACCGGCGCCGTGCTGGGCCTCGTCGTCAAGGCGGCCGTCTCCGCCGACGCCGGCTGGGGCGTGGCGGCAGGGCTGGGCGCACTCGGCGGAGTCGTCGTGCACTACCTCGGCACCGGTCTGCTGTGGATCTACGGCCTCACGGCGGCGGCCGGGGCGGCGAGGCGGGCCACCCGGCGCGACTGAGCGCGACCCCCCGGTCGGCTGGCGGCCCAGCCGTCAGTCGAGCCCGTCAGTCGAGCCGTCAGTCGAGCCCGTTGGCCCTGCGGATCACGTCGACGATCCCGCCCATGATCTCGGTCAGCCCGTAGTCCTTGGGCGTGTAGACCGCGGCCACGCCGAGCTCGCGCAGCCGGCGGCCGTCGGAGTCCGGGATGATCCCGCCGACGATCACGGGGATGTCGGACAGACCAGCGTCGCGCAGGCCGTCGAGCACGTCGGGCACCAGCTCCATGTGCGACCCGGACAGGATCGACAGGCCGATGCAGTGCACGTCCTCGGCCACCGCTGCGGCGACGATCTGCTGCGGGGTGAGCCGGATGCCCTGGTAGACGACCTCGAAGCCGGCGTCGCGAGCGCGCACGGCGACCTGCTCGGCGCCGTTGGAGTGGCCGTCGAGCCCCGGCTTGCCGACGAGCAGCCGCAGCCGGCCACCGAGCTCCTCCCCGGTGGCACGGACCCGCTCGCGTACGGCCGCCAGCTCGGCACCGGCCTCGGCGACGGCCGCGCCCGTGACGCCGGTCGGGCCCCGGTACTCGCCGAAGACGTCGCGCAGGGTGGCGGCCCACTCCCCCGTCGTCGCGCCCGCGCGGGCGGCGGCCAGGGTCGGCGCCATCAGGTTGGCGTCCGTCGCGGCGGCCGCGGCGAGCGCCTCGAGCGCCTCGGCGACCTCGGCCTCGTCGCGCTCCGCCTTCCACGCCTCGACGCTCGCCCGGGCCGTCTTCTCCGCCTCGGGGTCGGCGGCCATGATGGCGCCGTCGAGGTCGGCCGTCAGCGGCGAGGGCTCCGTCGACTCGAACTTGTTGACGCCGACGATGACCTCCTCGCCCGACTCGATCCGGGCGCGCCGGGCGGCGTGGGACGAGACCAGCTCGGACTTCATGTAGTCGACGGCGGCGATCGCGCCACCCATCTCCTGGACCCGGTCGATCTCGGCCCTCGCGCTCGCGACCAGCTCGGCGACCTTCGCCTCGATCACGTGCGAGCCGTCGAAGATGTCGTCGTACTCCAGCAGGTCGGACTCGAAGGCCAGCACCTGCTGCAGGCGCAGCGACCACTGCTGGTCCCACGGGCGGGGCAGGCCGAGCGCCTCGTTCCACGCGGGCAGCTGGAGCGCGCGGGCGCGGGCGTTCTTGGACAGCGTGACGCCGAGCATCTCCAGCACGATGCGCTGGACGTTGTTCTCCGGCTGGGCCTCGGTCAGCCCGAGCGAGTTGACCTGCACGCCGTAGCGGAAGCGGCGCATCTTCGGGTCCTGGACGCCGTAGCGCTCGCGGGTGATCTCGTCCCAGAGCTGGACGAAGGCCCGCATCTTGCAGGTCTCCTCGACGAAGCGCACGCCGGCGTTGACGAAGAAGGAGATCCGCCCGACGACCGTCTCGAAGTCGTCGTCGGAGACCTGGCCGGACTCCTTCACCTCGTCGAGCACCGCGATCGCGGTGCTCAGCGCGTAGGCGAGCTCCTGGGTCGGCGTGGCGCCCGCCTCCTGCAGGTGGTAGCTGCAGATGTTGATCGGGTTCCACTTCGGGATCTGGTGGACCGTGTAGGCGATCATGTCGGCGATCAACCGCATCGAGGCCTCGGGCGGGAACGCGTACGTCCCGCGGGAGAGGTACTCCTTGATGATGTCGTTCTGGGTGGTGCCGGCCAGCTGGGCGGCGACCTCCTCCGGCGACAGGTCGGGGTTCTGCTCCTCGGCCACCACCTGGTACATCGCGAGCATCCACATCGCGACCGCGTTGATGGTCATCGAGGTGTTCATCTCGGTCAGCGGGATCCCGCTGAAGAGCTTGCGCATCTCACCCAGGTGCGGGACCGGTACGCCGACCTTGCCGACCTCGCCACGGCTGAGCGGGCTGTCGGGGTCGTAGCCGGTCTGGGTGGGCAGGTCGAAGGCGACGCTCAGACCGGTCTGCCCCTTGGCCAGGTTGGTGCGGTAGAGCGCGTTGGACGCCTCGGCCGTCGAGTGCCCGGCGTACGTCCGCATCACCCACGGGCGATCCTTCCGCCCTCCAGATTCGCTCATGGCGACACAGTAGGGCGCGGGTTACCGGTCAGTCACCGGGTGGACGTGTGACTGATGCCTCATCGCGTCAGGCCGTGGCGGCGACCTGCTCGACCTCGATGGCGTGGGCCAGCCGGGTCAGGTGCGCCATGCGGCGCACCGCCGGGCCGGGGTTGCGCACGGTGAGGTGGTGGCCCGAGAGCCAGGCGTGCCGGGTGGCGACGGCCAGCAGCCGCAGGGCGGTCGCGTCGATGGTGGACACGTCGGTCATGTCGATGACCACGTCGTCGTCGAAGGTGTCGATGCGCTCGTAGATGGCGTTGCGCACCTCCCACGTGCTGCGCACGTCGAAGTCTCCGTGCAGGACCAGCGTGTGACCCTCGGTGACGATGTCCATCCCGGTGCTCCTGACCGGCGTCCCCCGACGCCATGCTGTGACTGCTGTCACTCCTACTGACGTAGTTGTACCCCTGCGGGTTGCATCCATGCTTCACCTTTTTCGGCGAGTCACGGTCAGTGGGCTCCTTGGTCTCGACGCGCCGAGGCGCCCCGCTAGTGTCGTGACATGGTGAACCTGACGCGCATCTACACCCGCACCGGCGACGCCGGACGGACCCGCCTCGGCGACATGAGCGAGACGTCGAAGACCGACCTGCGCCTCGAGGCGTACGCCTGCGTCGACGAGGGCAACGCCCACATCGGCGTCGCCCTCGCCCACGCCGCGGTCGACGGGAGCCTCGCCGACGACGTGGTCGCGGTGCTCACCCGCGTGCAGAACGACCTCTTCGACGTCGGCGCCGACTTCTCCACGCCCGTCGTGCCGGACCCGAAGTACCCCCCGCTGCGGGTGGAGCAGGACTACGTCGACCGCCTCGAGGCGTGGTGCGACCACTACAACGAGGAGCTTCCTGCCCTCCGCTCCTTCATCCTCAACGGCGGCACGCCCGGCGCCGCGCACCTCCACGTCGCCCGCACGGTCGTACGCCGGGCCGAGCGCGCCGGGTGGGCCGCCTGGGCCGAGCACGAGGACACCATGAACGTCCTCGCCATCACCTACCTCAACCGGCTCTCCGACCTGCTGTTCATCCTCGCCCGCCACGCCAACCGCGAGAACGGCGACGTCCTGTGGGTGCCGGGCGGGGAGCGCTGAGGCACGCCGCCCCACGCGCGCCGGGGGCTGTGGACAAGGACCGCCCGCTGTCGCCGGGCGGTGACACGATGGGCGCGACATGGACATCCGCGACGCGCTCACCGACTCCTACCTCGCCGGGTTCTTCGACCTCGGTGCGCTGGCTCGCGCCCGCGCCTGTGCCCACCTCGTCGAGGACCTCGCGGTCGTCCACGAGACCGACAGCAGCCTGACCGCCACCGCCTCCGTCCGCGGCACCGCCCCTTTCCCCTACCGCGTCCAGCTCCACGCCGAGGTCGATGCCGCCGCCGACTGGGTCTTCAGCTCGTGCTCGTGCCCGGTGGGGCGGATGTGCAAGCACGGGGCGGCGGTCGCGCTGCGCCTCCGTGCCCCCACGTCGGTGGCGGACATGACCCGGGACCGCGTGGCCGGGCCGGCGGAGCCGGAGCCGATGTGGCGCCGCCAGCTGTCCCGCCTCACCGACGAGCTCGAGGCGCGGGCGCGGTCGACCCTCAGCGGCCAGGGGCTCGGCCTCGAGGTCGCCCGTCGACCGCCGTCGCGGTGGTCGCGCAGCACGGCCGGTGAGCTGTCGATGAGACCCGTACGCCCCGGCGCGCGCCGCGGCTGGGCCCGCAGCGGTGCCGAGTGGAGCGACCTCGCCGGTCCCGTCGCACGGTCCCGCTACGTCCCGGCGCAGGTCGACGCCCTGCAGGCGCTGCACCGCGGCCTGGTCTCGCGGCACGCCTACCTCGTCGCCGGGGCGGCCCCGATGCTCGACGACTACGGCGACCGCCTCGTGCCGGCCGTGCGCGCAGCCCTCGCGCGGGGCGTCACCCTGGTCGCGGGCGCCGGACTGTCGTCGGTGTCGGTCGCCGCGGAGCCGGCGGCGGTCGTCGCCGACCTCACCGAGGTCGACGGGAGGCCCACCCTGGAGGTCTCGGTCCGCAGCGTCGACCGGCGCTGGCGGGCGGACGAGGTCGTGCCGATCGGGCGGCCCGCCACCTCGGTAGCGCTCGTCGACGGCGACGACGTCATCCTGGCAGAGCTGACGGAGCCGTGCCACGACTCCGTGATGGACCTCGTCCTCGGTCGTCCCGTCGTCGCCGCGACGGACGAGCGCGAGGCCTTCCTCGAGGCGCTCGCGCCCGTCGTCCGGAGCCTCCGGATGGAGTCGTCCGACGGCTCCGTGGAGGTGCCGGCGGCACCTCGGCCCCGTCTCGCCCTGACGGTGACCTGGCGGTCCTCCACGCACGCCGATCTCGCCTGGTCCTGGGCCTACGGCGACCAGCGGTCGCCGCTCAGCGGCCGGGACGCCCTCGGTGGCCTGCGCGACCCGGAGGCCGAGCAGTCGATCCTCGCGGACGTGCCTGCCGAGCTCCTCGGCACCACGACCGCCTCGGGCGGGGACGCGCTCGCGCTCGCCCTCCACGACCTGCCGCACCTCCGTACGCTCCCCGACCTCGTCGTCGAGGAGGTCGGCCCGCCCGACTTCCGGGAGTCGACGGCGGCACCCGAGATCGCCTTCGTCCTGGCCGAGGCGCAGCCCGACCACACCGACTGGCTCGACCTCGAGGTGCTCGTGAGCATCGACGGCGAGCAGGTGCCGCTGCCCGACGTGCTGGCCGCGGTGACCCGCGACGAGGAGTTCCTGGTCCTGCCGAGCGGCACCTACGTGTCCCTCGACCGACCGGAGTTCTCCCGGCTCCACGAGGCGGTGGCGCTCGCGGCGCAGCTCCGCGAGTCCGAGCCGGGCCGGCTGAGCATCGGCACGGGCGACCTCGGCGCCTGGGCCGAGCTGGCGGAGCTCGGCACCATGGACGCTCGGGCTGCGACCTGGGTCGAGCGGGCCACCGCCCTGCGTGACCTCGACGAGATGCCGCGTCCGGACGTCCCCGACGGCCTGACGACGACGCTGCGCCCCTACCAGCTCGAGGGCTTCTGGTGGCTCGCCTTCCTCCACGAGCACGGGCTCGGCGGGATCTTGGCCGACGACATGGGGCTGGGCAAGACCCTTCAGGTGCTCGCGCTCGTCCAGCACGCGAGGTCGGCCGGCGACACCTCGCCGTTCCTCGTCGTCGCGCCCACCAGCGTCGTCTCCGCCTGGCGGCAGCAGGCGGCCACCCACGCGCCCGGGCTCCGCGTGGGGGTCGTACGCCGCCGCAGCGACGACGTCGCCGCCCTTGCGGCCACCAGCGACCTCGTCGTGACCACCTACGCCATGCTGCGCCTCGCGCGGGAGCAGCTCGCCTCCCGGCGCTGGGGCGGTCTCGTGCTCGACGAGGCGCAGCAGGTCAAGAACCACCAGGGCAAGACCCATGCCGCCGCGCGCGCGATCGACGCCGACTTCCGCCTCGCCGTCACCGGCACGCCCTTCGAGAACCGGTTGCTGGAGCTGTGGGCGCTGCTCTCGCTCGCCGCGCCCGGCCTCTACCCCACTGCTCGGCGCTTCCGCGAGGTCGTCGTGGGCCCGGTGGAGAAGGACGGCGACGACGTCGCACTGCGGCGCTTCCGCACGCGCATCCGGCCCTTCGTGCTGCGCCGCACCAAGGACCTCGTCGCGACCGAGCTGCCGCCCAAGCAGGAGCAGGTGCTCGACGTCGACCTGGGGCCCCGGCACCGCCGGATCTACGACACCCACCTCGCCAAGGAGCGCCAGAAGATCCTCGGACTGGTGGAGGACTTCGACCGCAACCGGGTCGCCATCTTCTCGGCGCTGACCAGGCTGCGACAGCTGGCCCTCGACCCGGCGCTGGTCGACCCCGACCACGAGCACGTCGGCTCGGCCAAGACCGACCTGCTGAGCGAGCACCTGGTCGAGATCACCGCCGAGGGGCACCGCTCCCTGGTGTTCAGCACCTTCACGACCTTCTTGCGCCGGGTGCGCGACCGGCTGACCGAGGAGGGCGTCGCGACGGTCTACCTCGACGGCTCGACCCGCGACCGCGAGGCCGTGATCGACGCCTTCCGCGCCGGCGAGGCCCCCGTGTTCCTGATCAGCCTCAAGGCCGGCGGCACCGGACTGACGCTCACCGAGGCCGACTACGTCTTCCTGCTCGACCCCTGGTGGAACCCGGCCGCGGAGGCGCAGGCCGTGGACCGCGCCCACCGCATCGGGCAGTCGCAGCACGTGCACGTCTACCGGCTCGTCGCGACCGACACGATCGAGGAGAAGGTGATGGCCCTCAAGGCGCGCAAGGCCGAGCTCTTCGCCAAGGTCATCGACGGGGGCGGCGCCTCGACGATGGGCATCACGGCCGCGGACATCCGCGGCCTCTTCGACGACTGAGCAGACCGCGAGCCGACTGCCCGCTGCCGCGCGGTCAGGACCTGACGGCCCCGACCGCGCTCTCGCGCTGCTCTCGTGCCGCCGGCACCACGAGAGCCGCCGGCATCAGCAGGACGGCGACGACCAGCAGCGCCTTGAGGGTGCCGACCTCGTCGCCGACGAACCCGAGGAAGGGAGGCCCGGCGAGGAAGGCCGCGTACCCGATCGTGGAGACCACGCTCACCCGCGAGGCCGCCCGGACCGGGTCGTCGGCAGCCGCGCTCATCCCGACCGGGAAGCCCAGCGAGGCGCCGACGCCCCAGAGCACGATCCCGGTCACGACGAGGGCCGGCTGCTCGGCGAACACGATGAGCAGGACTCCCGCGCCGGCCACCGCCATCGTGCTCCACAGGACGGCGACCCGTCCGAAGCGGTCGATGAGACCGGTCCCGGCGAAGCGACCGGCCGTCATGGCGAGCACGAACACCGCGAAGCCGGCGACGCCCACGGCGTGCGAGACGTCGTGCCCGTCGACCAGCGCCACCGCGAGCCAGTCGTTGGCGGTGCCCTCGGTCATCGCCAGCGCCAGCACCATGACCCCGATGAGCAGCGTGCGCGGCTCGAGCCACGCACGCGCGGCGGAGACGGTGGTCTCCTCGTGCCGCTCGACGACGGGCAGGAAGCTCGGGGACGTACGCCACACGAGCGCGATCGCGAGCAGGACGACGCCCACGAGGTGCACCACGGCGGCGACGCCGAGCTCGATCAGCAGCGCTCCCGCGAGCGCGCCGACGACGGTCCCGGCGCTGAAGCCGGCGTGGAAGCGGGGCATGATCGTGCGGTGCAGGCCGCGCTCGACCTCGGCACCCTCGACGTTCATGGCCACGTCCCAGACGCCGATGCCCAGGCCGTAGAGGAACAGCCCCGCCACGGTCAGGGGGAGCACCGCGCCCAGTCCGAGCGCGGCGGCCAGCATCCCGACGGTCGCGGCGGTCGCGCCCAGGCGCACGATGCGGACGGTGCCGAGGGCGTTGATGGCGGCTCCCGTCGTCGGCAGCGCGAGCACCGAGCCCAGCGCGATCGCGAGGAGCACCAGGCCGAGCTGTCCGTTGGTCAGCCCGAAGCTCGACCGGACCTCGGGGATGCGCGACACCCAGCTGGCGAAGACCAGTCCGTTGAGGAAGAAGGTGAGCCCGACGGCGTTGCGGGCGGCGTTGAGGGTGGGCACGGGACAGCTCCTGGGCGGCGCGGTGGCGAAACGTTTCGATCGAAACGTTTCGATGCTATCGTCCGATCTCGTGTCCGGTCCAACCCGCTCCCCCACCCTGGCCGATGTCGCCAGTGAGGCGGGCGTGTCCCTGTCCACCGCCTCGCACGCCTTCTCCGGCACCAAGCCCGTGTCGACGGCCACCCGCGAGCGGGTGCTCGCAGCCGCGGCGTCCCTCGGCTGGACCGGTCCCAACCCGCTGGCACGCAACCTGCGCCGCGGACGCAGCGGCGTGGTCGGCATCGCCGTCGGGCAGCTGAGCACCGCCTTCCGCGACCCCGCGGCGCTGGCCATGCTCGACGCCGTCTCCGAGGTGCTGGACGCCGCCGGGCTGGGGCTGCTGCTCATGCCCGACGACGCGGAGGTGGGCCTGCCCCTCGACGCGGTGATCTACGACATCTGCGGCCGCGAGACCTGGGGGGCGCACGCCGACCTGGTCGCCCGCGACGTGCCCCTGGTCGTCGTGGAGGGCCCGGCCTGGCCCGGCACCACCTTCATCGACATCGACCACCGGGCCGGAGCCGCGGCGCTGGGCAGGCACCTCCACGGCCTCGGCCATCGTCGGGTCGCGACGCTCACGCTCGAGGCCTCGCACCCCCAGCGCGAGCGGGAGGCCGGCCTGCGCGAGGTGTTCCCCGACGTGGAGCTGATCGGCGCCTGCCCGAGCGACGTCGCGGCGGCGCAGCAGGCCGTCGGAGCGTGGTGGGACGGAGGGGCCGGCGCGTCCGCCGTGGTGTGCCAGAGCGACGTCCAGGCGGCCGGCGTGGTCGTCGAGGCGCGGCGTCGCGGGCTCGACGTGCCGCGCGACCTCAGCGTCGCGGGGTTCGACGGGGTGGTCCTGCCGTGGCTCGACGTCGAGCTGACCACCGTGGTGCAGCCACTGGCCGACAAGGGACGCGCGACCGCGCGAGCGGTCCTGGGGCGCATCGCCGGTGAGGACGTCGACGACGTCCTGCTCCCCGTGGCCCTGCGGATCGGTCGGTCCACGGGCCCGGCCTGAGCCCGGTCCGTCCTCCGGACCAGGACCTACCGCCGGTTCCAGTCGGTGCCCGGGGGCCCGGACTCCAGCCACGACTGGAAGCCGGTGAGCGACGCCTCGCTCATCGCGATCTCGAGCGGGTCGCCGTCGTAGTGGCACGACGCGACCACGTGGCCGTCGTAGAGCGACACCTCCTCGGTGCCGGCCGGCGCGCGGCGACCGGCGTACTCGAGCAGGTCACGCGCCCACACCCGCTTGGGGCGCGGCGAGAGCGAGAAGATGCGGAACCACTCCAGCGACTGGCCCGAGTAGCGGCCGATGCCGAGCAGCCACCCGCGTCCGGGGTGGTCGGTGCGCACCCGGTAGCTGAGCTCGAAGGTGCCGCCGTGCCGGGCGATGAACCGCCGCCGGAAGATGAGGGCGATGCCGTAGAGCAGGGCCAGGAGCAGGCACAGCCCGACGATGTCGAGCGCCCATTCCCAGACCGGCATCCACACCCTCCACACGCAGTGAGCGCACGAACCGACCGGTTCGTGCGCTCACCCTAGCGTCAGCTTTCGGACAGCTGTCAGGAGGCCCGCTCCACGGCGCGGATACGCGCCTCGGCACGACGTACGGCCTCCT
The DNA here is from genome assembly GCF_004785795.1 of Nocardioides eburneiflavus. Classification (NCBI taxonomy): domain Bacteria; kingdom Bacillati; phylum Actinomycetota; class Actinomycetes; order Propionibacteriales; family Nocardioidaceae; genus Nocardioides; species Nocardioides eburneiflavus. The sequence goes on along the minus strand of NZ_SRRO01000001.1, from coordinate 2,885,057 downwards.
GGGCCGCGTCGTCGTTCTCGCCGGCGTCCTTGGCCCGCTCGAGGTCCTGGCGCGCCTTCTCCAAGTCGATCTCGTGCGACATCTCGGCCCGTTCGGAGAGGATCGAGACACGGTTGTCGGCCACCGAGATGAAGCCGGCGTCGACAGCGGCGACCCAGGTCTCGCCCTCCGCCGTCTGCACGTCCACGACGCCCTCGATGATCGAGGACAGCAGCGGCGCGTGGTTGGGCAGGATGCCGACGTCGCCCTCGGTGGTGCGGGCGATGACCATCGTGGCCTGGCCCGACCAGACGAGCCGGTCGGCGGCGACCAGCTCGACCTGGAGGACCTTGTCGGTGGAGAGGTCAGCCATCAGAGGCTCTTCTGGATCTCGGCCCACTTCTGCTCGACGTCGTCCAGACCGCCGCACATGAAGAAGGCCTGCTCGGCCACGTGGTCGTACTCGCCGTCGGCGATCTTGTTGAACGCCTCGATGGTGTCGGCCACCGGCACAGTCGAACCCTCGATACCGGTGAACTGCTTGGCGACGTAGGTGTTCTGCGAGAGGAACCGCTGGATGCGACGGGCCCGGGAGACGATGACCTTGTCCTCCTCGGAGAGCTCGTCGACACCGAGGATCGCGATGATGTCCTGGAGCTCCTTGTTGCGCTGGAGGATCTGCTTGATCCGCACCGCGCAGCGGTAGTGCTCGTCGCCGATGTACTGCGGGTCGAGGATCCGCGAGGTCGACGTGAGCGGATCCACGGCCGGGTAGATGCCGAGCGAGGCGATCTCACGCGAGAGCTCGGTGGTCGCGTCGAGGTGCGCGAAGGTCGTGGCCGGAGCCGGGTCGGTGTAGTCGTCGGCGGGCACGTAGATCGCCTGCATGGAGGTGATCGAGTGACCACGCGTCGAGGTGATGCGCTCCTGGAGCTGGCCCATCTCGTCGGCGAGGTTGGGCTGGTAGCCCACGGCGGACGGCATGCGGCCGAGCAGCGTGGAGACCTCGGAACCGGCCTGGGTGAAGCGGAAGATGTTGTCGATGAAGAGCAGCACGTCCTGCTTCTGCACGTCGCGGAAGTACTCCGCCATCGTCAGGGCCGACAGCGCGACGCGCAGGCGGGTGCCCGGCGGCTCGTCCATCTGGCCGAAGACGAGGGCGGTCTGGCCGATGACGCCGGCCTCCTCCATCTCGACGATGAGGTCGTTGCCCTCACGGGTGCGCTCGCCGACACCGGCGAACACGGACACACCACCGTGGTCCTTCGCGACCCGGGCGATCATCTCCTGGATGAGCACCGTCTTGCCCACGCCGGCACCACCGAACAGGCCGATCTTGCCGCCCTGCACGTAGGGGGTGAGGAGGTCGATGACCTTGATGCCGGTCTCGAACATCTGGGTCTTGGACTCCAGCTGGTCGAAGGCGGGCGCCTTGCGGTGGATGCCCCACCGCTCCTGGACGTCGAGCGTCTCGCCCTCGGCGAGGTTGAGGCAGTCACCCGTGGTGTTGAACACCTTGCCGAGCGTGACGTCGCCGACCGGCACGGTGATGGACTCCCCGGTGTCGGTCACCTGCGCGCCGCGCACCAGGCCGTCGGTCGGCTTCATCGAGATGGCTCGCACCATGCCGTCGCCGATGTGCTGGGCCACCTCGAGGGTGATCGTCGTGGTCTCGCCGGACAGGGTCAGGTCGACCTTGAGGGCGTTGTAGATCGACGGCATGGCGTCGGTCGGGAACTCGATGTCCACGACCGGGCCGATGACGCGCGTGATGCGACCGACCGAGCCGGCGTTGCCGCTCGTGGTGGTCTCTTCAACAGTGGCAGTCATTTCTCTCACTCACTCCCGGCGTTGGCGTCGGCAAGGGCGTTCACGCCACCGACGATCTCGCTGATTTCCTGGGTAATGCCGGCCTGGCGGGCCTGGTTGGCGATTCGGGTGTACTTCTTGATCAGCTCGTCGGCGTTGTCCGTAGCGGACTTCATCGCCTTCTGTCGCGCGGCGAGCTCGGAGGCCGCCGCCTGCAGGAGGGCGAAGAAGATCCGGCTCTGGACGTAGCGCGGCAGCAGGGAGTCGAGGACCTCCGAGGGAGACGGCTCGAACTCGTAGAGCGGCAGCAGGTCGCCCTCGTCGGGCGGCTCGGTCCCCTCGACGACCTCCAGCGGGAGGAGGCGTACCGCGGTCGGCTCCTGGCTGAGCATCGAGCGGAACCGCGTGTAGACCACGTGGACCTCGTCGACCGGCCGGGCGTCGGAGTCGTCGTCCTCGTCGGCGAGGAAGGCCTCGATCAGCGTGGCGCCGATCTCCGCAGCGACGTCGTAGGTCGGCTGGTCGGAGAAGCCCGTCCAGGCCTGCACGACCGCACGCTGGCGGAACTTGAAGTAGGCCTCCGCCTTGCGACCGCTGGCGTAGAGGTCGACGTCCTTGCCCTCGCCCTTGAGCTTCTCGACGAGGCGCTCGGCCTCCTTGATGACGCTCGAGGAGTAGGCGCCGGCCAGGCCGCGGTCGGAGGTGACCACGAGGACGGCAGCCTTCTTGGGGTCCTCCGGCTCGGTGGTCAGCGCGTGGTCGACGTTGGAGAACGTCGCCACGGCCGACACCGCGCGCGTCAGCTCACGAGCGTACGGCGCTGCCGCCTGGGCTCGCTGCTGTGCCTTGATGATCCGCGACGCAGCAATGAGCTCCATGGCACGCGTGATCTTCTTCATCGACTCCGTCGACTTGATCCGCGCGCGGTACTCGCGTACCGAGAGAGCCATTGGGTCAGCCTCGCTTCTGCTTGACGATCTGCTCCTGCTCGACGTCCTCGTCCTCGAGGGCGACGTGCTCTTCCTTGCCGGCCTTGATGCTCTGGCCGTCGGAAGTCTCGAACTGGTCGAGGAAGGAGTCGTAGGCCTTGGCGAGCTCGGCCTCGGCGTCGTCGTCGAACTTCGTCGTCTCCCGGATGCCCGCGAGGATGCCCTCGTGCGAGCGGCGCAGGTAGTCGAGGAACTCGTGCTCGAAGCGCAGCACGTCGTCGGTCGGGACCTTGTCGAGGCGGCCGGAGGTGCCGATCCACAGGGAGACGGTCATCTCCTCGAGCGGGTACGGCGAGTACTGCGGCTGCTTGAGCAGGGCCATCAGGCGCTGGCCGCGGTCGAGCTGCTGGCGCGACGCAGCGTCCAGGTCGGAGGCGAACATCGCGAACGCCTCCATGGCGCGGAACTGCGCCAGGTCGACCTTGAGCGAGCCGGTGACGGCCTTCATCGCCTTGGTCATGGCCGAGCCGCCCACGCGCGAGACCGACACGCCCACGTCGATGGCGGGACGCTGGTTGGCCGCGAACAGGTCGGACTGGAGGAAGATCTGGCCGTCGGTGATCGAGATGACGTTGGTCGGGATGAACGCCGAGACGTCGTTGGCCTTGGTCTCGATGATCGGCAGGCCGGTCATCGAGCCCTTGCCCATCTCGTCGGACAGCTTCGCGCAGCGCTCGAGGAGCCGGCTGTGCAGGTAGAAGACGTCACCGGGGTACGCCTCGCGGCCCGGCGGGCGGCGCAGCAGCAGCGACACGGCGCGGTAGGCCTCGGCCTGCTTGGTCAGGTCGTCGAACACGATGAGGACGTGCTTGCCCTCGTACATCCAGTGCTGGCCGATGGCCGAGCCGGTGTAGGGGGCGAGGTACTTGAAGCCGGCGGAGTCGGACGCCGGGGAGGCCACGATGGTGGTGTACTCCAGCGCGCCGGCCTCCTCGAGGGCGCCACGCACCGAGGCGATCGTCGAGCCCTTCTGGCCGATGGCGACGTAGATGCAGCGCACCTGCTTGTCCGGGTCGCCGGACTCCCAGTTCTGCTTCTGGTTGATGATCGTGTCGATCGCGATCGTGGTCTTGCCGGTCGCGCGGTCGCCGATGATCAGCTGGCGCTGGCCGCGGCCGATCGGGGTCATCGCGTCGATGGCCTTGATGCCGGTGGCGAGGGGCTCGTGGACCGACTTGCGCTCCATCACCGTGGCGGCCTGGAGCTCGAGGGGACGACGGCCGCTGGTCTCGACGTCGCCGAGCCCGTCGATCGGCGTGCCCAGCGGGTCGACCACGCGACCGAGGTAGCCGTCACCGACAGGCACGGAGAGGATCTCGCCCGTGCGACGCACGGCCTGGCCCTCCTCGATCTTGTCGAAGTCACCGAGCACCACGACGCCGATCTCACGGGTGTCGAGGTTCAGGGCGATGCCCAGCGTGCCGTCCTCGAACTCGAGCAGCTCGTTGGCCATGACCGAGGGCAGGCCGCTGACGCGGGCGATGCCGTCGCCGGCCTCCGCGACGGTGCCGACCTCTTCCTTGGACGCCGTGTCGGGCTTGTAGTCGGACACGAAGCGCTGGAGCGCGTCCCGGATCTCGTCCGGACGGATGGAAAGCTCCGTCATCTCATCTCACCTGTTCCTGGTCTGGTCTGCTCGAAAAGTTCTGATGTCTGGCGCCGGGCGTTCAGCCGGCTAGCCGGCGGCGCGCCTCGTCGAGACGGCTGGACACCGTGCCGTCGATGACGTCGTCACCGATCTCGACGCGGATGCCGCCGAGGACGTCGGGGTCCACGACGACGTTGATGTGGATCTCGCGCTCGTAGCTGCGCGAGAGCGCGTCGGCGAGCCGCTGGCGGTCCGCGTCGGAGAGCGGCCGGGCGACGCGGACGGTCGCCACTCCCTGGCCGCGGACCTCGGAGGCCACCTTCTGGTAGTCGGCCAGGGCGACCCCGACCGTGCGGTAGCTGCCCGAGAGCGACTGCTGCACGAGGGCGACGGTCGCCGGGAGGACCTTGTCCCCCAGCAGGTCACCCAGCAGGCGGGACTTGTCCTCCCGGCTGCGGGCCGGGTCGGACAGCGCGTCCCGCAGCGGCGGGTTGTCCTGCACGACCTGGCCGAAGGCGAACAGCTCGTCCTCGAGACGACCTGCCTCGCCTCCGGAGGACTGCACGACCGAGACCACGCCGAGACGCTCGAGGGCGTCGGCGAGGTCGCGGCTGGCGGTCCACCGCTGCGACACGGCGACGACGACGGCCGCGAGCGCGAGCTCGGAGACCTTGCCGGCCAGCACCTCACGGAATAGCCCTGCCTTCGCCTCGCTCTCGATCGACGCATCGGTCGCGACGCGCCGCAGGGCGGGCTCGGCGCGGAGGAGGTCCGCCACGCCGAACAGGTCCCGACCGACCGTGCCGGCGTCGCCCGCGCCCGTGAGGGCGGCGGACGTGGCGGCGTACGCGTCGGCGGAGGCTCCTCGCATCATCAGTTGACGCTCCCCGAGGTGCTGCCGCCCTGCGTCTCGAGCTCGGTGAGGAAGCGGTCGACCACGCGGCTCTGGCGAGCCTCGTCGTCGAGGCTCTCGCCCACGATGCGGCCGGCCAGGCCGGTCGCCAGGGCGCCCACCTCGGCACGCAGCGAGGTGACCGCCTGCTGGCGCTCCGCCTCGATCTGCGTCTTGCCGTGCTCGACGATGCGGGTGGACTCGGCCTGGGCCTGCTCCCGCATCTCGGCGATGATCGCAGCACCCTGCTCGCGAGCCTCCTCACGGATGCGTGCGGCCTCGTGCCGGGCGTCGGCGAGCTGCTTCTCGAGCTCGGCGAGCTTGGCGTCGGCCTCGGCCTGCTTGGACTCGGCCGCGCTGAGGCCTCCCTCGATCGCCTGAGTGCGCTCCGCGAAGGTCTTCTCGAAGTTCGGTACGACGAACTTGCGCATGAGGACGAAGAGGATCGCGAAGACGATCAGGGCGAGGATGACCTCTGACCAGACCGGCAGCACCGGACTGTGGGTCTCGCCCTCCGCCGCCGCCAGGACGATGTGGTCCATGAGTCGAACTCCTACGGTCTAGAGCTGGGGTGCGACGGTCGTCAGAGAGGCAGGACGAACGCGAGCGCGACGGTGATGATGAAGAGAGCCTCGGCAAGAACGAAGCCAAGAATGGCGATCGACTGCAGACGGCTCTGGGCCTCGGGCTGGCGCGCGACACCGGAGATGAACGCGGCGAAGATCAGGCCGATACCGACACCGGGACCGATGGCGGACAGGCCGAGACCGACCAGGTTGATGGAGCCTTCCACGGCTTTTCCTTTCGTCGGCGACGCGTCTCTCGCGCCGCTGTTTGGCGAAACTTGTGGGGTTGTTGCGGATCAGTGCTCGTCGGCGAGTGCTTCGCCGATGTACATCGAGCTCAGGAGCGTGAAGACGTAGGCCTGGAGGAACATGACCAGCATCTCCAGGAAGCTCACGCCGATGCCCAGGCCGAAGGACAGGATGCCGACGGCGCCGTACAGGACGTTGCCGCTGGCCAGGAGGGCCGCGCCACCAGTGGCGAACAGGATCAGCAGCAGGTGCCCGGCGAACATGTTGCCGAACAGACGCAGCGTGAGCGTGACCGGCCGGATGATGATGTTGGAGAAGAACTCCAGCGGCACCAGCAGGAGCAGGATCGGGCCCTTGACGCCGCCGGGCATCGTGGCGTGCTTGAGGTAGCCCAGCGGGCCGTGCTTCCAGATGCCGGCGCCGACGTAGATGCCCCAGCTGAGCAGCGCGAGCGGGACGATGAAGCCGATGCGCGAGAAGCTCGGGAACTGCAGGAACGGGATCACGCCGTAGTAGTTGTTCACCAGGATGAAGGTGAAGAGCGTGAAGAGGTAGGGCACGAACTTCATGTAGTGCTCGCTGCCGATGTTGTCGCGCGCCATGTTGTTGCGCACGAAGCCGTAGACCATCTCCCCGGCGTACTGCAGGCGGCCCGGCACCAGCGAGGCGCTGCGCGAGGCGGCGTAGAAGAAGCCGAACACGACCACCGCGGAGAGCACCAGGAGCACCATCGGCTTGGTGACGTCACCGAAGATCGGCGGCAGCTCGAAGCTCCCCGGGCCGGGGGCGTGGAAGCCCGAACCGCCCTCTGCCGCGACAGGCTGGGTGATGCTCACTCCGACTCCTCGTTGCTCGTCTTGTTGCTCGTCGTGTTGCTGTGGTGCGCCTCGTCGGCAGCGGTCTGCCGGCGAAGCGCCACGATCATCATGTACGTGCCCAGGCCGCCGCCCAGCAGGACCCCCGCCGCCACCAGGAAGCGGGTGCCGAGCCACTGGTCCAGCAGCCATCCGACGAAGCCGTAGAACAGCACTCCGGCCACCAGGTAGCTCGGGGCACTGCTGCTGCGCGGGGGTTCGGAGGAAGTGGCGCTGGACTCGGCCATGGCGCTGCGAACGTTAGCAGTCTCGGTGGTCACGACTCACCCCCGGTCGGGAGGTCGAAGTAGGGGGTGCGCTCGCGGGCGGTGAGCACCAGGTGGGCGGTGGTCCACACCAGCGTGGCGAGGACCATCGAGCCGGCCAGCCAGCCCCGAGCCACGTCGCTCGAGAAGGCCCCTCCCCGCGTGATCGCGAGGAACACCAGGAGCACGATCGCCAGCTGGGTGGCGTAGGTGACCAGCGCGACGAGCAGCGTCGCCGTCGGCATCGCGCTCGCGACCACGTGCAGGGAGAACGTGCCGAACGACACGACCAGGGCGACCAGTCCGGCCCCGACCGCCACGGCAGCGGCGGGCTCGGCGCCGTGCACGACGCCGGCGACAGCGGCGAGGAGTGCACCCGCGAGCACGGTGAGTCCTGCCGCCCGGGTGACGACCCGTACGCCCGGCACGAGGCTGCTGCGACGAGTGGTCGCGGTGCTCTCGGTCGTCATGGCGGCGGCCGTTCTGTCGGGGTCTGGCGGGTCCTGGCTGGCCCTCCGGCGAGCCTGCCCGGGCCTTCGGGAAGGCCTCCGGGACTGCTCGTGAAAACTATCACAAAGTCCCGGGAGCCCTGCAAACCGGGGTCAGGGGATGCTCTCCCCCGGCTGCCGGGACGGCTCCACGACACTCTCTCCGGGGGCGTCGGTCAAGCCCTCGTCGTCGAGCCGGCCCTCGACAGCGTCGTTCTCGGGCAGCCCCGTGTCGCCGAGGCCGGTCTTGCGCGGTCGGTGCACCTGCGGCAGCACGAACGTCAGGGCCACCGTGAGCGCCAGCATCGTGCCCAGGCTCCACCAGACCCACCAGCGGTCGAACAGGCTCACGATCACCGCGCCGGCGGCGATGGTGGCGGCCCACATCCACATGATGAGCACCGCCCGGCGTTGGGAGTGGCCGATCTCGAGCAGGCGGTGGTGCAGGTGCTGCTTGTCCGCGCTCATCGGCGAGCGCCCGGCTCGCGTGCGGCGTACGACGGCGAGCACGAGGTCGACGATCGGCACCATCAGCAGCGAGATCGGCAGCAGCAGCGGCAGCACCGTCACGAACAGGCTGTTGCCCGTGGTCGCCGGCATGCCGACGAACTGCCCGGTCAGCGTGAGCGCGCTCGCCGAGAGCACGAGCCCGATCAGCATCGACCCGGAGTCGCCCATGAAGAGCCGCGCGGGGTGGAAGTTGTGCGGCAGGAAGCCGGCGCACGCGCCCGCGAGCGCCGCGCTCAGCAGCGCGCCCGTGGTCGCCAGGGTGAGGTTGTTCTGGGCGGAGACGAAATAGCAGTAGAGGAAGAACGCCGCAGCTCCGATGCCGACCACCCCGGCGGCCAGCCCGTCGAGCCCGTCGACGAAGTTGACCGCGTTCATCGTGCCGATGACCACCACGAGCGTCAGGGCCGCCCCCTGCACGTCGTCGAGGGAGAACTGGACCCCGTCGGGGCGCGGGAAGTAGTAGAACCGCACCCCCAGCGCGACCAGGAGCCCAGCGGCGAGCACCTGTCCGCCGAGCTTGGTGAGGGCGTCGAGCTCGAAGATGTCGTCGACCACGCCGACGGCGCACACCAGCGCGCCCGCCAGGAGCACCACCCCGGCGTCCTTGAACACGAAGCCCTCGCTGCGCAGCCCGAGGAAGGGCAGCTCGCGCGCCACGACGTACGCCGCGCACAGGCCGCCGAGCATCGCCAGGCCGCCGAGGTAGGGGATCGGCTCGGCGTGCACGTCACGGTCGCGCACCTGCGCGACGGCGCCCGTGCGCAGCGCGATCTCACGGGCCACGACCGTGAGCAGGTAGGTGACCGACAGGGCCACCAGGAAGACGAGGAGGTACTCCCGCATCGCCGCCTAGCCCTGGTCCTCGAGCACGACACCGTGCTCGACGATCGCTGCGTTGAGGGTCTCCAGCGAGAGCGCGCCGAGCCGCAGCACCCGACCCTCGGGGACGGTGACGTCGACGATCGTGGACGCCTCGCCCCCGGGCGACGCGCCGGCATCGACGATGACCGCGACCACGTCGCCGAGCATCTCCTCGGCCTGGTCGGCATCCGTCGCGGCCGGGCGGCCGGTGAGGTTGGCCGAGCTCACCGCCAGGGGGCCGGTGCGCTCGAGCACGGACAGGGCCACCTCGTCGTCGGGCATCCGCACCGCGACCGTGCCGCGGGTCTCGCCGAGGTCCCACATGAGGGAGGCCTGCTGGCGGCACACCAGCGTGAGCGGTCCGGGCCAGAACTGCTCGACGAGGGTGCGGGCCCACGTCGGGACGCCCTCGGCGAGCGCGTCGAGGGTCGTGGCCGCGGACACGAGGACCGGCGGCGGCATCTCGCGACCGCGGCCCTTGGCGTCGAGCAGCCGGCGCACGGCGTCGTGGGAGAACGCGTCGGCCGCGACGCCGTAGACGGTGTCGGTGGGGATGACCACCAGCTCGCCCCGTCGTACGGCACCGGCGGCGGCGGTCACCGCCGCCTCCCGCTCCTCCTCGGTCGAGGTCCTGAGCCTGTCCACGCCGCTCATCGTGCCAGCCTGGCGGTGACGTAGCGCGCCCGACCCGCGAGGTCGCGGTGGTCGGCCACGTCGAGCCACCGGCCGGTGGCGGCGAAGACGGCCGGGGCCGATGCGCCCTGCACGTCGGCGTGCTCGGCACCGACCACTCCCCCGGGTCGTAGGAGCAGGGCCGCACGGCGCTCGAGGACGCGCATCGCGTCGAGGCCGTCCTGGCCGGAGAAGAGGGCCAGATGGGGGTCGTGGTCCCGGGCCTCGGCGGCCACCGACTCCCACGCCTCCAACGGGATGTAGGGCGGGTTGCACACGACCACGTCGACGGTGCCGGTCAGGTCGTCGAAGGCCGTCGCCATGTCGCCCTGGCGCAGGTCGACGCCGGTGCGGGCGAGGTTGCGCTCGGCCCAGGCGTACGCCTGCTCGTCCAGCTCCACCGCGTGGACGTCCGCCTCGGGCAGCTCGTCGGCGACGGCCTTCGCGATGGCGCCGGAGCCCGTGCACAGGTCGACGACCACCGGGGTGGACAGCGCCGAGGCCTGCTCGATCGCCCAGCCGGCGAGCAGCTCGGTCTCCGGCCGGGGCACGAAGACGCCCGGGCCCACCTCCAGGTCCACGTGGCGGAAGGCCGCGGTGCCCGTCAGGTGCTGGAGCGGCTCACGTGCCGCTCGCCGTGCGAGCAGCGCGGCGTACTGCTCCTGCTGCGCGACGTCGAGGTCGTCGACGAGCGGGAGCCTGCCCAGGCCCACGTCGAGGACGTGGGCGAGGAGCAGGTCGGCGTCACGCTCGGGCGAGGACACACCCGCGTCGCGGAGCTGCTGGGCCGCCGCGCGCCGGGCCGCGCTGGCGCGCACTCAGGACTCCAGCGCCGCGAGCCGGGCCGCCATGTCGGTCTCGACGCAGGAGTCCAGCACCGGGGCGAGGTCGCCGTCGAGGACCTGGTCGAGGTTGTAGGCCTTGTAGCCGGTGCGGTGGTCGGAGATCCGGTTCTCCGGGAAGTTGTAGGTGCGGATCCGCTCGGAACGGTCCACGGTGCGCACCTGCGAGCGCCGCGCGTCGCTCGCCTCCGCGTCCGCAGCGTCCTGCGCGGCCTGGAGCAGCCGCGAGCGCAGGATCCGCATCGCGGACTCCTTGTTCTGCAGCTGACTCTTCTCGTTCTGGCAGCTCGCCACGATGCCGGTGGGCAGGTGGGTGATGCGGACGGCCGAGTCGGTCGTGTTGACGCTCTGGCCGCCGGGTCCGCTGGAGCGGTAGACGTCGATGCGCAGGTCGTTGTCGTCGATGGTGACGTCGACGGGCTCCGCCTCGGGCGAGACGAGCACGCCGGCGGCCGAGGTGTGGACACGTCCCTGCGACTCGGTGACCGGGACGCGCTGCACGCGGTGCACGCCGCCCTCGAACTTGAGCAGGGCGTACGGCGCCTGGCCGGGCTCGACCGTGCCGCGCGCCTTGACCGCCGCGGTGACGGACTTGTAGCCGCCGAGGTCGGACTCGGTGGCGTCGAGCACCTCCACGCTCCAGCCCCGGGTCTCGGCGTACCGGGAGTACATCCGCAGCAGGTCGCCGGCGAAGAGTGCCGACTCCTCGCCGCCCTCGCCGGACTTGATCTCCAGCAGGGCGTCCTTGCCGTCGGCGGCGTCCCGCGGCACGAGCAGGCGGCGCAGGCGCTCCCCCACGGCCTCGCGGCGGGTCGCGAGCTCCTCGGCCTCCCTGGCGAACGCAGGGTCGTCCGGAGCGAGCTCGCGCGCCGCCTCGACGTCGTCGCCGAGCCGGTGCCACTCCTGCCAGGTCGACACGACGGCGGTGAGCTCGGCGTACCTCTGGTTGAGCTGCTTGGCCAGGCGCTGGTCGGCGTGCGTCTCGGGCAGGGCCAGGCGCTGCTCGAGCTCGGCGTGCTCCTCGCGCATGCCCTCGACGGCCTCGAACATCGTGCGCTCCTGCTTCCTCGTGCGGGCTCCCGGACAGACGACAAGGCGCCGGCCACCCGCGATGAGCGGGGCGACCGGCGCCTGACGTGCACTACTTGCTCTCGGCAGCAGCCTTCTTGCCGTAGCGGGACTCGAAGCGGGCGACGCGGCCGCCCGTGTCGAGGATCTTCTGCTTGCCGGTGTAGAACGGGTGGCACTGCGAGCAGACGTCGGCGTGGATCGAGCCGGAGGTCGCGGTGCTGCGGGTGGTGAACGACGCGCCGCAGGTGCAGGTCACCTGGGTCTCGACGTACTCGGGGTGGGTGTCCTTCTTCATGGTGTCCTCTCGAATTGCTCCGGGTCGCCCGCGTGGATCGCGTAGTGACGTGAACCGGAACCGACGCACAAGTGTGCCACCGGTGTGAACAACGGCGCCAATCCGGGGATTCCCGCCGTCGGCGGCGCGGAGCCGACGGTGGCCCGCCGGCGATCAGCGACCGCCGACGACCTTCTGCACGGCCTGCTGGGAGTCCGCGGCGGCGAGCCGCTTGCGGATGTCGCCGACGACCGCTCCCTCGGCAGGTGCCAGCAGCCTCTCCTCGTGGCGGGTGCCCGACGCGGCGACGTCGACGGCCGGGACGATGCCCTTGGCCGCCCGCTCCGCGCTGAGCGCCAGCTCCCAGTTCTCGGTGCCGGCGATCTCCTCGAGGAAGAACTCGTCCGTCGCCGAACCGGTGCCCACCGCGACCGTGGCCAGGACCGTCAGCGACCCCGCGTCCTCGATCTTGCGGGCGGCGCCGAAGAACTCCTTGGTCGGGTGCACCGCGGACGCGTCCACGATGCCGGCGAGCACGCGACCGTTGGCCGGCGCGGCCAGGTTGTAGGCCCGGCCGAGGCGGGTCAGCGAGTCGAGCAGCACGACGACGTCGTGGCCGAGCTCGACCAGGCGCTTGGCCCGCTCGATGGCCAGCTCCGCGACCAGCGCGTGGTCGGCCGGCTGCCGGTCGAAGGTCGAGGCGACGACCTCGCCCTTGACGGCACGCTGGAAGTCGGTGACCTCCTCAGGACGCGCGTCGACGAGGACCACCATCACGTGGCACTCGGGGTTGTTGGTCGTCACCGCCTGGGCGATCGACTGCAGCAGCGAGGTCGCGCCCGTACGCGGCGGCGTGAGGATCAGGCCACGCTGGCCCTTGCCGACCGGCGAGGCGATGTCGATGACCTTCCCGGTCAGGTTCGCGTCGTCGGTGGCCAGGCGCAGCCGCTGGTGCGGGTGCACCGGCACCGCGTCGGAGAACTCCGGGCGCTCCTTGGCGCCCTCGGCCTCGGTGCCGTTCACGCTGTCGATGCGGACCATCGGGTTGAACTTCTCGCGACGCTCGCCCTCGCGCGGCTGGCGGACCTGGCCGACCACGGCGTCGCCCCGGCGCAGGTGGTACTTCCGGACCATCGACAGCGAGAGGTAGACGTCCTCGGGACCGGGCAGGTAGCCAGAGGTGCGCACGAACGCGCAGTTGTCCAGCACGTCGAGGATGCCGGCGGCCGGCACCAGCACGTCGTCCTCGAGGATCGTGGTGTCGGGCTCGTTGCGACCGCCCTGGCGCACCGTGGTGCGGTCCCGGCCACGACGGCGGCGGTTGCGGCGGCTGCCGCCCTCGCCGTCCTCGTCGTCGTCGAACTGGTTCTGCTGGGCCTGGTTCTGCTGGTTCTGGCCCTGCTGGGCCTGGTTCTGCTGGTTCTGGCGACCCTGCTTGTCCTGCTGCTGCTTGTCCTGCTGCTGCTTGTCTGGCTTGTTGCCGTCCTTCGAGGACTGCTGGCCCTTCGACGACTTCTGGTTCTTCTGGCCCTTCTGGCCCTGCTGGCGGTCCTGCTGCTGGTCGTCCTGCTTGCGGTCGTCCTGCTGGTCGGCCCGGTTCGGCTCGGCCTGCTCCTGCTCGGCCTGCCTCTGCTCGGCCTGCTCGACCTGGCGCTGCTTGCGGGTCCGGGTCCGGACGGTCGTCCGGGGCGCCGGGACCTCGGCGGGTGCGTCACCGGCTGCCGGAGCGTCCGCCGCCACGGTCTCCTGCCGCGGGGCCGTGGCGGGTTCCGCCTCTGCCGGCCGCCCGCCCGACTGGGTCGCCTTGATGGCGTCGACCAGCTGGGCCTTCTTCATCGAGCCGGCACCGGAGATGCCGAGGCCGACGGCCATCGACTTGAGGTCCGCCAGCAGCATCGAGCTGAGGCCGGCCGGCCTGGCGGTGGCCTTCTTGGCAGGCTTCGAGGGGGTCTCGGTCACGTGGATCCTTCGCACGTCGCGTCGCCTGCGAGGCGCCCGGGGCGGCCTACGAGGCGGATGGTGGTCGCCCGAGCACGCAGTCCTCGCGGATGCCGGAGGACCGGGACGGGCAGGTACGCCGAACGGCGCGCGGTCAGGTTAGCAGGCAGGTCGACCGCCGACAGCCAGCAGTGCCGAGAGCCGCTCGACCGGGTCAGGTGAGGCGCGCGCCCTCGACGTCGATCGACAGCTCGTGCGGCGTCCACCCGCGCGGGCAGCGGGCGAGCAGGTCCGTGGTGTCGGCCGACCCGAACGCCAGCACGGTGGGCCCGGCCCCCGACACGACGGCGGGCACGCCGTCGGCACGCAGCGAGCGTACGAGCTCCAGGGTCTTCGGCATCGCCGGCTCTCGCTGGTCCTGGTGGAGCCAGTCCCGGGTCGCGGCGAGCAGGTGCTCGGGCTGTCCCGTGATCGCGGCCACCAGCAACGCGGCGCGGCCGGAGTTGGCGGCGGCCTCGGCGTGCGGGACGAGGTCGGGCAGCAGGCCGCGGGCGACCGTGGTCTCGACGCCGTCCGGCGGGACGAACACGACCGCCGTGATCCTCGGGTCGACGCCTGCGCGCACCGCGAACCAGCGGTCCGCCTCGCGGCCGGAGATCACGAACCCGCCGTAGAACGCTGCGGCGACGTTGTCGGGGTGGCCCTCGAGGTCGGCCGCGAGGTCGAACAGGGCCTCGTCGGACGCGAGCAGCTGACCACCGGCGACGAGGCCCCGCGCGAGCACGACACCGGCGACGATCGCCGCCGAGGACGACCCGAGGCCGCGCGCGTGCGGGATGACGTTGCGGCACGACAGCCGCAGTCCGGGCGGCTGCTCCCCCATGAGCTCGAAGGCGGCCCGCATCGCCCGGACGACGAGGTGGGTCTCGTCGCGAGGCACGCCGTCGGCGCCGGCACCCGCCACGTCGACCACCAGGCCCTCGGTCAGCACCTCGGCCTCGAGCTCGTCGCGCAGCGACAGCGCCAGGCCGAAGGCGTCGAACCCCGGGCCGAGGTTGGCGGACGTGGCCGGGACGCTGACCCGGGCGGGCCCGTCGACGAAGGTCGCCATGTCTCAGGCGAGACCGGCGGCCGCGGCCGCGGCTGCCACGTCGGCGTCCACGACCGTGTCGACGACGTCACCGTACGACTCGAGCGCGGTGGCGGTGTCCTTGAGGCCGTGGCCGGTGACCGTGATGGCGACCGTCGCACCGGTGTAGGTCTCCCCTGCCGCGAGCTCCGACAGCAGGCCGGCGATGCCGGCGGCCGAGGCCGGCTCGACGAAGACGCCGTCGTGCCGGGCCAGCTGGGCCTGCGCGGCGAGGATCTGGACGTCGGTCACCGCGGCGAACCGACCGCCCGACTCGTGGGCGGCCGCCTCGGCGAGCTTCCACGAGGCGGGGTTGCCGATGCGGATCGCGGTCGCCTTGGTCTCGGGGTCCGGGAAGGGCTCGCCGGTGACGAGCGGCGACGCGCCCTCGGCCTGGAACCCCCGCATGACGGGGCGCCTGCTCGCGCGGCCGAGGTCGGCGTACTGCTCGTAGCCCATCCAGTAGGCCGAGATGTTGCCGGCGTTGCCCACCGGCAGCAGGTGGTAGTCGGGGGCGTCGCCGAGGAAGTCGCAGATCTCGAAGGCCGCGGTCTTCTGGCCCTGGAGGCGGACCGGGTTGACCGAGTTGACCAGCGCCACGGGGTAGTCCCAGGCCAGGCCCTTGGCCATCTGCAGGCAGTGGTCGAAGTTGCCGCGCACCATGATGATCTGGGCGCCGTGCACGACGGCCTGGGCCATCTTGCCCGCGGCGATCTTGCCCTCCGGCACGAGCACCAGCGGCTTGAGGCCGGCCTTCGCGGCGTAGGCCGCCATCGACGCCGACGTGTTGCCGGTCGAGGCGCAGACCACGGCCTGCGCCCCCTCGTGCTTGGCGACCGAGATCGCCGTGGTCATGCCGCGGTCCTTGAAGGACCCGGTCGGGTTGTCGCCCTCGACCTTGAGCCAGACCTGGCCGCCGGTGAGGGACGAGAGCCACTCCGAGTGCACGAGGGGCGTGCCGCCCTCGCGCAGCGTCACCGCCTCGAGGCCGTCGGGCAGCAGGTCGATGAGCGCGCGGTACTCCTCGATGAGGCCACGCCACTGGTGGGTGCTCATTCGTCGCCGCCCTCGACCCGCATCACGGAGGTGACCTCGCGCACGATGTCCATGCTGCGCAGCTGGTCGACGGTCGCGCTGAGGGCGGCGTCGGGTGCGGCGTGCGAGACGACGACGAGCTGGGCGTCGGCTCCGCGTCCCTCCTGGCGGACCGTCTGGATGGACACGTCGTGGTCGGCGAACGCGTTGGCGACCGTCGCGAGCACGCCCGCGCGGTCGTCGACGTCGATCGCGACGTGGTAGCGGGTGCGCGTCTCCCCCATCGGCTGGACCGCCCGGTCGGCGTAGGCCGACTCGCCCGCGCCGCGGGTCTCCGCGAGGCGGTTGCGCGCGATGGTCACCAGGTCGCCGAGCACGGCGCTCGCGGTGGGCGAGCCGCCCGCGCCGGGGCCGTAGAACATGAGCTGGCCGGCGGCCTCGGACTCGACGAACACGGCGTTGTAGGCCTCGCGGACGCTGGCGAGCGGGTGCGACCGCGGGATCATCGCGGGGTGCACCCGGGCGGCGACCTGGTCCTGGCCGTCGGGACCGGGACGCAGCTCGCAGATCGCGAGCAGCTTGACGACCGACCCCATGTCGCGGGCGCTGGCGACGTCGGCTGCGGTGACCTCCGAGATCCCCTCCCGGTAGACGTCGGAGGCGGTGACGCGCGAGTGGAAGGCCAGGCTGGCCAGGATCGCGGCCTTCGCGGCGGCGTCGAAGCCCTCGACGTCCGCGGTCGGGTCGGCCTCGGCGTAGCCGAGCTCCTGCGCCTCCTCGAGGGCCTCGGAGAAGCCCGCCCCCGAGGTGTCCATCTTGTCGAGGATGAAGTTGGTCGTGCCGTTGACGATGCCGAGCACGCGGGTGACCCTGTCGCCGGCGAGCGACTCGCGCAGCGGACGCAGGATCGGGATGGCGCCGGCCACGGCGGCCTCGTAGTAGAGGTCGCGCTCGGCCTTGGCGGCGGCCTCGAAGAGCGTCGGTCCGTCCTCGGCGAGCAGCGCCTTGTTGGCCGTGACGACGCTCGCGCCGTTCTCCAGCGCGGAGAGGATCAGCGAGCGGGCGGGCTCGATGCCGCCGATCACCTCGACGACGAGGTCGACGTCGTCGCGGGCGACCAGGCCGTGCGCGTCGGTGGTCAGCAGGCCGTCGGGGACCTGCACGTCGCGGGGTGCGTCGAGCCGGCGTACGGCGACCCCCACCAGCTCGACCGGGGCACCGACCCGGGCGGCGAGGTCGTCGCGCTGCTCGGCCAGCAGGCGCACCACCTGCGACCCGACCGCGCCGCAGCCGAGCACGGCCACGCCGAGGGGGCGCTGCTTGTCACCGGAAGTCATCAGAGAACACCCACATCGGTCGCGAACAGGTCTGCCTCAGTCTCTCGTCGCAGCACGGTAAAAGTCTTCCCGTCCCGAACTCCGATCACCGGAGGACGCAGCGCGTGGTTGTAGTTGGAGGCCATGGATCTGCAGTAGGCGCCGGTCCCGGGCACCGCCACGAGGTCGCCGGGGCGTACGTCGCCGGGCAGGAACTCGTCCTTGACGACGATGTCACCGGCCTCGCAGTGCTTGCCGACGACGCGGGCGAGGGCGGGCGCGGAACCGGAGACTCGGGAGGCGATCGTGGCGGAGTAGTCGGCGTCGTAGAGGGCGGTGCGGATGTTGTCGCTCATGCCGCCGTCGACCGAGACGTAGGTGCGCACCAGCCCGCCGTCGAGGGCGACCTCCTTGACCGTGCCGACCTCGTAGACGGTGCACATCGAGGGGCCGACGATCGCGCGCCCCGGCTCGATGGACAGCCGCGGCTCGGCGACCCGGAGGGCACGGCACTCGTGCTGGACGATCTTCGTGATCTCCGTCGCGAGCTGCGCGGGGTCGGACGGGTCGTCCTGGGTGGTGTAGGCGATGCCGAACCCGCCGCCGAGGTCCATCTCGGGCATCTCGACGCCGACCTCCTCGCTCACCTGCGCGTGCAGCGTGAGCACCCGGCGGGCAGCGACCTCGAAGCCGGAGGTGTCGAAGATCTGGCTGCCGATGTGGGAGTGCAGCCCCAGCAGCCGGAGGCCGGGCGCGGCGTGCACCCGGCGTACGGCCTCGAGCGCGTCGCCGCTGGCGATGGAGAAGCCGAACTTCTGGTCCTCGTGGGCGGTGGCGATGTACTCGTGGGTGTGCGCCTCGACGCCCGCGGTCACGCGCACCATCACTCCGACGGTGCGACCCCGCTCGCTGGTGACCGAGGCCAGCCGCTCGATCTCGTGGAACGAGTCGACGATGACGCGACCCACGCCCAGCTCGACGGCGCGCTCGAGCTCGGCGACCGTCTTGTTGTTGCCGTGGAAGCCCACCCGCTCCATCGGGAAGCCGGCCCGCTCGGCGACGGCCAGCTCACCGCCGGAGCACACGTCGAGCGACAACCCCTCCTCGGCCAGCCACCGCACGACGGTGGTGCAGAGGAACGCCTTGCCCGCGTAGTAGACGTCGTAGGCGCCGAAGGCGTCGCGGAAGGCGCGGGCCCGGCTGCGGAAGTCGGCCTCGTCGAGGACGTACGCCGGGGAGCCGTGCTCGCGCACCAGCTCGGGCAGCGAGACACCTCCCACGCTCAGCACGCCGTCGGCCTTGGTGGCGGTCTGCGACCAGAGCGACGTCACCAGCGCGTCGGGGTCGCTGGGCTCACGCAGCCAGTGGGGTCCACCGGGACGGTTCGCCCGCAACGCACCGTCGGCGTGCGCCCAGCCGGAGGGGTGGGCGGTCGGCACGACCGATCACATCCTCTCGGGGGCGGAGACGCCGAGCAGGTCGAGGCCGTTGGCGAGCACGGTCCGGACGGCCTGGACGAGGACCAGCCGAGCCTCGTTGGTCGCCGTGACCGGCTCGTCGCCCTGCGGCAGCATCCGGCACTCCTTGGTGTCGTACCACCGGTTGAACACCGCAGCCGTGTCCTCGAGGTAGCGCGAGACCCGGTGCGGCTCGCGGAGCTCCGCGGCGCTGGCGACCACGCGCGGGTAGTCGGCCAGGGCACGCAGGAGGCGGCCGTCGAGCTCGTGGTCGAGCAGCGACGGGTCGAACGCCTCGCCCGGGAGGGACATGCCCACGTCGGTGGCGTTCTCCATCATCCGGCACGTGCGCGCGTGGGCGTACTGCACGTAGTAGACGGGGTTGTCGCTCGAGGCCTTGGTGATCTCGGCGACGTCGAGCGTCAGCGGGCTGTCGGCGGGGTAGCGCGCGAGCGAGTAGCGGAGCGCGTCGACGCCGATCTCGTCCATGAGCTCGTTGAGCGTCACGATCGTGCCGGCCCGCTTGGACAGCCTCAGCTCCTCGCCGTCGCGCATGATCTTGACCAGCTGGCCGATCATCACGTCGAGGGTCAGCTCCGGGTCGTCCCCGACGCAGGCCGCCATCGCCCGCAGCCGCCCGACGTAGCCGTGGTGGTCGGCGCCGAGCAGGTAGATGCAGTGGTCGAAGCCGCGTGCGCGCTTGTTGAGGTAGTAGGCGGTGTCGGAGGCGAAGTAGGTCAGCTCGCCGTTGCTGCGGATGAGCACCCGGTCCTTGTCGTCACCGAAGTCGGTGGTGCGCATCCAGAGCGCTCCGTCGGCCTCGAAGAGGTGGCCGTTGTCCTTGAGGTCGCGCAGGGTGTCGGCCACCGACCCGTGGGACTCGTCGGCGTGGAGGTCGCGCTCGGAGAACCACACGTCGAAGTGGGTGTTGAAGCCGTCGAGCTGGCGCTGCTGCTCCGCGAGCTGCAGTGCGTAGCCGGCCTCGCGGAACGCGCGGAGCCGCTCGCCCTCTGGCAGGTCGACGATCCCGGGCTGTTCGGCCACGATCGCCGCCGCCAGGTCGGCGATGTAGCCGCCCTGGTAGCCGTCGTCGGGGATCGGCCGCCCGAGGGCCGCGGCCTCGAGCGACGCCCCGAAGAGGTCCATCTGGTTGCCACGGTCGTTGATGTAGAACTCGCGCGCCACCTCGGCGCCCGCCGCCTGCAGCACCCGGGCGATCGCGTCGCCCAGGACGGCCCACCGCGTGTGGCCGAGGTGCAGCGGCCCGGTCGGGTTGGCGGAGATGAACTCGATGTTGATCGACTGTCCGGCCAGCGTCCCGGTCCGTCCGTACGCCGCTCCGGCCGCGACGACGTCGGCCGCGACCTGGCCCTGGGCGCCGGCCTCGACCGTCACGTTGAGGAAGCCCGGACCGGCGACCTCGACCTCGGCGATGCCGTCGGCGGCGCGGAGGCGCTCGGCGACGAGGTCGGCGAAGGCACGTGGGTTGGTCCCAGCCTTCTTCGCGAGCTGGAGCGCCACGTTGGTGGCGTAGTCGCCGTGCCCCTTCTGCCGGGGTCGCTCCACCGTCACCTGGGTCGGCACGCCGTCGGGCAGCGTGATCGCGCCGTCGGCCACGAGGGACGCCAGCGCATCGACGATGGTCTCGGAGAGCTGCTCGGGATTCACCGGGCAAGCCTATCGGCGGGCGCCGCCCCCGACCGAACCGGTTTCACGCCCTGACCACCGCCCGCCCACCGGGCACGGCGCGGGCACGTCAGCGGCACGGCAAGGTCGACCTGCCCTAGGGTCCTGCCTGTGACGACGCACCCGACCTACGACCAGCTGATCGACCTCCCGGCCTACGTCGAGCAGCCCGTGCCGATGCCCTTCGAGGACATCAACGGCCACCTCAACGTCCGCCACTACATCGGCATCGCGAGCGAGGGGCTCGACGAGTCCCTCGTCGAGGTCGGCATCCCGCAGATGTGGCCGCTGACCCACGGCCACGCCTGCTTCACCGCCGAGCACCACGTCACCTACCTCGCCGAGCTGCGCACCGGCGACACGATGTCGGCGCGCGTACGCCTCCTCGGTCGCTCCGAGCGCGCGGCGCACGTCCTCGTGTACCTCCTCGACGAGACCCACGAGCGGGTCGCCTGCGTGGTCGAGGAGATCTTCCTCCACATCGACCTCGAGACCCGCCTGACGGCCCCGTGGCCGGACGAGGTGGCGACTGCGCTCGACGCGCGGATCGCCGAGCACGAGGGCCTGGCCTTCCCGGCCACGACCTCCGGCTCCCTCGCACTCCGCTAGGCGGTTTCACCGGCGCGCATCGCGACGGGTAGTCTTCACCGCGCATCGGCCCCCGGCCGGTGCGGGCCTCCGTAGCTCAGGGGATAGAGCACTGGTTTCCGGTACCAGGTGCCGCAGGTTCGAATCCTGCCGGAGGCGCCCACCCGCAAGGCCCGGACCCGCCCAGGTCCGGGCCTTCGTCGTCCCACGGCACTCGTCCCGTGTGACCGGCTTGCGGTGAGCACCGTCACCGATCCGTGCCCTGCTCGTTGACGGCTCGAGGGAGTTACTGGCCGGTCACCTGGGTCGGCACAGTCGTGGGCTCCCCAGGACCCTTGGGAGGGAACGTGCGGCAACGGGCGGAGGATCAGGTGCACACGGGATCCGGGCGGCGGTTCGCCGCCGTGGCGGGCGTCGGGCTGACGGCAGCGCTCGTGCTGTCCGCCGGGGCGGCAGCCCCCGCCGGCGCGAGCGACGGCGCCGACGCCAGGGCCGCGTCCTCCGACACGCTCACGAAGTTCGGCTACCGCGGTGACGTCTACGGCGTGAAGCTGGTGACCGACAGCGTCGAGGCGCTCAACCTCAAGGACGCGCACGCCCAGCAGCTGTGCACCCGCGCGGCCGGCAAGGTCGTGGAGCAGCGGAGCGCGGTCTCGGTCCCGGACAACCCGCTCATCCGGGTCTCGGCCAGCACCAGCCGCACGGAGACGTACGTCGACGGCGCCACCCACGGCGTACGCGGGACCAACACGATCGGCGACATCAGCATCGGCGGCACCGTGGGCCCGCTGACGACGCCACGGCTGGTGATCAAGGGCCTGCAGACCACGGCGCACGCCTTCAACACCCCGCAGGGCTACGGCCACGCCGAGAGCTTCACCTTCGCCAGCATCTCCCTCGAGCTCCTCGAGAACACCGTCGTGCAGCAGCTGCCGCCCGAGCTCCAGGAGCTCCTCGCGCCGCTCGACCAGGTCAGCGACACGGTGTTCACGGGCACCCAGCAGGCCGCCCAGCAGGTCTTCGAGGTGCTCAGCGACGTGACGAAGCCGATCGTGATCCCGGGCCTCGGGTCGATCGCGCTCGGCTACGAGAACGGCCGGGCGAACGACCGCAACGCCCAGTCCCAGGCCTCGGCCCTGCGGATCGAGGTGACCGCCGGTGACCGCCGCCAGCTCGTCGAGCTCGGCACGGCCCGGGTCCGGATGGGCGGTCCGGCGCCGGTGGGAGTGTTCCGGTCCGGGGGCACCGCCATGGACTACCAGGTCCTCGACGGCGCCCTGAGGTTCGGCAACGTCCAGCACAAGGCCCTCCCCTGCCAGGGCTCGCGCGGGCGCACCCAGACCTACCGGGTCCCGCACGCCAGCCAGCTGGTGCCGGTGCCCGTCCTCCTCGACGGCGTGAGCTACCAGGTCAACGGCGACCAGCTCGGCAGGAAGAAGGTCGCCAAGGGCTGGTCACGCACGGCGATCCGGTCGGTGTCCATCCCCACCGCCCAGCTCGTCATCACCGACCTCAGCTCACGCGCAGCGATGCGCCAGAAGGCCGGCAAGCGGGTCCGCTCGAAGGTCTCGACCGCGATCGGGTCGATCACCGTCGGCGGCCAGCCGCTGGAGGTCCCCGCCCCCGGCGGCGTGGTGGAGCTGCCCAACGGCGTCGGGGAGATCCAGCGCCAGCTCGTCGACACCGGCTACCGCGGCTCGCAGGTGATCGGGCTGCGGATCAAGCTCTACTCCGACGCGGTGGTCATCGACCTGGCCAGGACCGCGGGGCGCATCTACCCGCACTGACCGGCGTGCGGGCCGGCGTGCGGGCCGGCGTGCGGGCCGGCGTGCGGGCCGGCGTGCGGGCCGGCGCCGGGACGCCCCCTCGTCAGCGGCCTCAGCAGCCGCGGAGGGTGGCGTCCCGGCGGGCCTCGCGTCCCAGCCGCCGGGCCTGGGCGACGTCGGGGAAGACCACGCTCGCCGCCCCCACGAACCCGATCCGGCCCTGCACCACGCACGTCGTGATGCGGCGCGGGTCGACCTGGGCGACGGCTTGCGCGATCTCGAACAGCTCGGCGGGCGAGGCGTTGGTGTCGGTGTGCGCCATCACGGTCATCACGCCGCGCTCGATGAAGCCCGGCCGGTCGGCCTGGCTGCGGATCCGGGCGTGGATCCCGCGAAGCGTCCGCTGCTGGTTGGCCGAGCGGTCGAAGTCACCGCCCGAGAGGTTGTACCGGATCCGCGAGAAGGCCATCGCGTCGTAGCCGCCGAGGCGGATGCGTCCCTTGCGGAACCCCTCCTTCTTGAGGTTCGGGTCCGAGAAGCGGCGCGGGTTCGTGACGGTGATGCCGCCGATGTCGTCGACCATGTCCTCGAAGAAGGGGAACCGGGTCACCATGACGTAGTCGGGCTCGATGCCGACGAGGTTGCGCATCGCGCCCGCCATGCCACGCGGGCCGGCGAAGTAGAGGGCGGAGTTGATCTTCTCCCTGCCATCGCCCGGGATCGACACCCAGGAGTCGCGCGGCACCCCGATCGCGGTCGCCGCGCCGGTCCGGGTGTTGATCCCGACCAGCTGCAGCGCGTCCCCGCGCGCCCGGGTCATGGCCTGGCCCGGTCGGGCGTCGGAGCCGACGGCAAGGATCCACACGACGTCCTCGCCGCCGGTGGCCACTCCCTGCGCGTGCCGGATCTTCACGAGGGAGACGTCGGTCGGCTGCACCGCCGACTGCGGCACGACGAGGGCGGTCACGCCGAGGACGAGGGTGAGCGCGGCCGCCCTGCCCCAGCGGCGGGCGCGGCGTACGCGGCCTGCGAGACGGTCCATCACCGGGCTCCTTTCGCGATGTCGTAGCCGAAGATCCGCCACGCCCCGCGCTTGCGGGTGAGGAACAGCCGCCCGCGCACGGTCGTGGTGCCGGTCTTCGAGCCGGTCGTGTCGAACTTCAGCAGGACGTGGGCGGTCACGGTCCGCGCCTGCCCGCGCGTCGCGAGGATGTCGACCACCACCGACCGCTTGCGCGCGATGACCGAGTCGATGCGGGGGCCGCCGGTCTGGTTGGTGAGCAGCGCCTTGTCCCCCCGCGCGCGCTTCTGCGCCGCGTCGGTGAACCCGGGGAAGGCCGACGGGAAGCTGCTGCGGGGATAGGCGCCGCCGAGGTACGCCGCCTCCCACCAGCGGTCGACCACGGCGCCGACCTGCCTGCGCACGGCCTTGCGGCGGGCGTCGGGCAGGCGGCCGAAGACCCGGTGGATCGTGGTCCTCGTGGGCACCGGGTGCGAGGCCAGCGCCACCCGCGAGTCGCCACGGCTGAGCCGCTCGGGGGCCGCGGAGGGTCCTGCGGTGGACTGGCACGCGGACGACATCGAGACGAGCAGGACGAGCAAGGGGGCGGCGAGGCGGCGGGCCCACGCGGCGCGGCCCGGTGAGGGGCTTGGCATGACGACTCCAGGCGGTGCAGGTGGTGCGGTGGCGAGGTGGGACGGCGGGTGTGGGCCACACCATGCCTCAAAGGACGAGCCCGCCCCTGCATTTGCGTGCGTGTGGGACTAGCCTTGTGGGCGCCCTTGAACGGGCACAGTTGTCAAACCTTGCGCGATGATCCTGGAAGAGGCGAAACAAGCGTGGCGCAGTCCCCGAACGGGCAGTCCGGCAACCAGTCCTCGGTTGCACCGTCATCTGATCTGGGAGCCAACGAGTGGCTCGTGGAGGAGATGAAGGAGCAGTACGACAAGGACCCCGCGAGCGTGGGTCCGGAGTGGGCGAAGTACTTCGGCAACGGGAGCCCCGCGGCGACCGAGAAGGCCAAGGAGCCGGCCCGGGCCGCTGCCCCGGCAGCCCAGCCCGCCACCCGGTCCGCCGACAAGCACGCTGAGAAGGCTGCCGACAAGCCCGCCGACAAGCCCGCCGGGAGGCCCGCCGCCACCTCCACTGCCAAGTCCACGCCCCGACCCGCGGCCGCCGCCGACGAGCCCGCCAAGGGCACCAGCAAGCCGGTCGCCAAGGACCCCACGCCCGCGGCTCCGAGCCCGGCGAGCGACGAGCCGACCTACACCGTGCTGCGCGGCGCCCCGGCGCGGACGGCCGCCAACATGGACGCCTCGCTCTCCGTGCCGACCGCCACCTCGGTGCGCTCCCTGCCGGTCAAGCTGCTGTGGGACAACCGCACCGTCATCAACAACCACCTCGCCCGTGCGCGCGGCGGCAAGGTCTCCTTCACCCACATCATCGGCTTCGCCCTCGTCAAGGCGCTGCGCTCGATGCCGGAGATGAACGTCGGCTACGAGGTCCGCGACGGCAAGCCCCACCTGATCACGCCGGCCCACATCAACCTCGGCCTCGCCATCGACATGCAGAAGCCCGACGGCACCCGCCAGCTGCTCGTGCCCAACATCAAGGGCGCCGAGGCGATGGACTTCGCCGCCTTCTGGACCGCCTACGAGGACATGGTCCGCAAGGCGCGCGACGGCAAGCTCACCGTCGCCGACTTCCAGGGCACCACCATGTCCCTGACCAACCCCGGCGGCATCGGCACCGTGCACTCCGTGCCGCGACTGATGTCCGGGCAGGGCGCGATCATCGGCGTCGGCGCGATGGAGTACCCGCCGGAGTGGCAGGGCGCCTCCGAGGAGGCGATCAACCGCAACGCCATCAGCAAGGCGATGACGCTGACCTCGACCTACGACCACCGCGTCATCCAGGGCGCCCAGTCGGGCGAGTTCCTCAAGCGCGTGCACGGCCTGCTGCTCGGCGAGAACGACTTCTTCGACGAGATCTTCCGCTCGCTGCGCATCCCCTACGAGCCGATCCGCTGGGCGCGCGACGTGGTGGCCAGCCACGACGACGACATCGTCAAGCAGGCCCGCATCCTCGAGCTGATCCACGCCTACCGGGTCCGCGGCCACCTGATGGCCGACACCGACCCCCTCGAGTACCGCCAGCGCAGCCACCCCGACCTCGAGGTGGAGTCGCACGGGCTGACCCTGTGGGACCTCGACCGCGAGTTCGCGACCGGGTCGTTCGGTGGCGAGGGCCGTCGGTTCATGAAGCTGCGCAACATCCTCGGGATCCTGCGCGACTCCTACTGCCGCACAACCGGCATCGAGTACATGCACATCATGGATCCCGACCAGCGCAAGTGGATCCAGGAGCGCGTCGAGCAGCCGCACGTGAAGCCGCCCCGCGAGGAGCAGCTGCGGATCCTGCTCAAGCTCAACCAGGCCGAGGCGTTCGAGACGTTCCTCCAGACGAAGTTCGTCGGGCAGAAGCGCTTCAGCCTCGAGGGCGGCGAGACGACCATCCCCCTGATCGACGAGATCTGCGAGGCCGCCGCCGAGGCCGGCCTCGACGAGGTGACGATGGGCATGGCCCACCGGGGTCGGCTCAACGTGCTCGCCAACATCGTCGGCAAGAAGTACAGCCAGATCTTCCGTGAGTTCGAGGGCAACATCGACCCCCGCACGGTGCAGGGCTCGGGCGACGTGAAGTACCACCTCGGCGCCGAGGGCGAGTTCATCGCCGGCTCGGGCGACCGGATCAAGGTCTCCGTCGCGGCGAACCCCTCGCACCTCGAGGCGGTCAACCCGGTCCTGGAGGGCATCGCCCGCGCCAAGCAGGACATCCTCGACCAGGGCGAGAAGTTCCCGGTGCTGCCCCTGCTGGTGCACGGCGACGCCGCGTTCGCCGGCCAGGGCGTGGTCGCCGAGACGCTCAACCTGTCGCAGCTGCGTGGCTACCGCACCGGCGGCACGGTGCACGTGGTCATCAACAACCAGGTCGGCTTCACCACCGCACCCGGCTCGTCGCGCTCCTCGCTCTACGCCACCGACGTGGCGCGGATGGTGCAGGCGCCGATCTTCCACGTCAACGGCGACGACCCGGAGGCCTGCATCCGCGTGGCGCGGCTGGCCTTCGACTACCGCCAGGCGTTCAACAAGGACGTCGTGATCGACCTCGTGTGCTACCGCCGGCGCGGCCACAACGAGGGCGACGACCCGTCCTACACCCAGCCGCTCATGTACGACCTGATCGAGCAGAAGCGCTCCGTGCGCAAGCTCTACACCGAGTCGCTCATCGGCCGCGGCGACATCACGGTCGAGGAGGCCGAGCAGGTCCTCAAGGACTACCAGCAGCAGCTCGAGCGGGTCTTCACCGAGGTGCGCGAGGCCAGCTCGGAGGCGCCCACCGAGTGGACGACCGTCCCGGACTACCCCGACAAGCCGGCCGGCGACTTCTCCACCGCGGTCAGCCCCGAGGTGCTCAAGCGGATCGCCGACAGCTACGTCACGCCGCCGGAGGACTTCACCGTCCACCCCAAGGTGATGCCGCAGCTCCAGCGCCGCTCCGCGGCGATCACCGACGGCCCCATCGACTGGGGCACCGGTGAGATCCTCGCCTTCGGCTCGCTGCTGATGGACGGTCGCCCCGTACGCCTGGCCGGCCAGGACTCGCGCCGCGGCACCTTCGTGTCGCGGTTCGCCACGATCATCGACCGCACCAACGCCGACGAGTGGACGCCGCTGACCAACCTCACCGAGGACCAGGCGAAGTTCTACGTCTACGACTCGCTGCTCTCCGAGTACGCCGCGCTCGGCTTCGAGTACGGCTACTCCGTCGCCCGCCCCGAGGCGCTCGTGCTCTGGGAGGCCCAGTTCGGCGACTTCGTCAACGGCGCGCAGACCGTCATCGACGAGTTCATCTCCGCGGGCGAGACCAAGTGGCGCCAGCAGTCCGGTGTCGTCCTGCTGCTCCCCCACGGCTACGAGGGCCAGGGCCCCGACCACAGCTCGGCGCGCATCGAGCGCTTCCTGACGATGTGCGCCGAGGACGCCATGGTGGTGGCGCAGCCCTCGACGCCCGCGTCCTACTTCCACCTGCTGCGGCAGCACTCGCTCGGCGAGGAGCACCGCCCCCTCATCGTCTTCACGCCGAAGTCGATGCTCAAGCGCAAGGAGGCCGCCTCGCAGCCGGCCGACTTCGTCGGCGACACCACCTTCCGCGCGTTCATCGGCGACGACGCTGCCGACCGCGACAAGGTCGAGACGCTGATCCTGTGCTCGGGCCGGGTGACGTGGGACCTCATGGTGGAGCGCGGCAAGCGCGACAGCGGTGACACCTTCGCGATCGGTCGGGTGGAACGCCTCTACCCGAACCCGGTCGAGGAGATCCGGGCCGAGGTCGCCAAGTACCCCAACCTCAAGGCCATCCGCTGGGTGCAGGACGAGCCCCGCAACATGGGCCCGTGGCCGCACTACCAGCTCACCGTGTGGCCGCAGCTCGACATGGTGGTCGAGCCGATCACCCGCCCCGCCTCGGCCTCGCCGTCGGTGGGCACGATCAAGCGCCACGTGGAGGAGCAGAAGGCACTGCTCGACGCGGCCTTCGAGTCGCCCCACGGTCGCGGCACCGACTACTGAGACGGAGCCGGGGCCGTGTACTTCACCGACCGCGGGATCGAGGAGCTCGAGCGGCGCCGGGGTGACGAGGAAGTCACCCTGGCCTGGCTCGCCGAGCAGCTGCAGGCCTTCGTCGACGCCCACCCCGACTTCGAGGTGCCGATCGAGCGGCTGGCGACCTGGCTGGCGAGGCTCGACGACCCGGAGGACTGAGGGCGGCCGAGCGGCTCAGGCCGCGACCGGGCGTACGGTCTTGCGCTCCCCGGACGGCTTCGGCTGCCGGTCCGGCAGCGCGAGGCGGCAGATCTTCCGTGCCACGCTCGCCAGCTGCCGACGCAGCGGTCCCGTCGTGTACTCGATCCCGTAGCGCTCGCGGATCTCGCGCACCTCGGGAGCGATCTCGGGGTAGCGCCTGGCCGGCAGGTCGGGGAACAGGTGGTGCTCGATCTGGTGGCTGAGGTTGCCCGACAGGACGTGGAAGAGCGGGCCGCCGGAGATGTTGGCCGAGCCGAGCACCTGCCGGTAGTACCAGTGGCCGCGCGACTCGTCCGCGCACTCCTCCTCGCTGAACGTCTCGGCGCCGGCCGGGAAGTGGCCGCAGAAGATGATGTTGAACGCCCAGACGTTGCGGACCAGGTTGGCCGTCGCGTTGCCCACGAAGGTCAGCGGGAACAGCGGGCCGGTGAGCGCCGGGAAGAGCAGGTAGTCCTTGAGCGCCTGCCGCCTCACCTTGCGCATGATCCCGGCATGCAGCGCCTTGTTGTCCTCCATCGTCCGCGTGCCCTTGACGATGTTCTCCACCTTGAGGTCGTGCATGGCCACGCCCCACTCGAAGAAGACCATCAGCAGCAGGGCGTAGACCGGGTTGCCGAGGTAGTAGGGGTGCCACTCCTGGTCCTCGTCCATCCGCAGGATGCCGTAGCCGATGTCGCGGTCCTTCCCCAGGATGTTGGTGAAGGTGTGGTGGACATAGTTGTGGGAGTACTTCCACTGCTCGCTTGGGCACACGTTGTCCCACTCGTAGATCCGCGAGTTCAGGTGCGGGTCGCCCATCCAGTCGTACTGGCCGTGCATCACGTTGTGCCCGACCTCCATGTTCTCGAGGATCTTGGAGACCGAGAGGGCGGCCACGGCGAGCGGCCAGGCCGGCGGGAGGTAGAACAGCGCGCGGCCGAGCACCTCGAGCTGCTGCTGGCGCTTGACGATGCCACGGATGTACGCCGCGTCGTCCTCGCCGAGGTCGTCGAGGATGCGACGGCGCAGCGCGTCCATCTCCTCGCCGAACGCGTCCAGCTGGTCGGGAGTCAGGTGGGGCTTCATGGTGGGTCCTTCCTTCACAGGTCGACGACGCAGTCGCCGACGGGGGCGGAGACGCAGATCTGGATGTCCTCGTCGGGCAGCGAGGTCTCGGCGCCGGAGAGGACGTTGCGCACGGTGCCCTCGGACTTGCGGGTGGTGCAGGAGAAGCAGATGCCCATCCGGCAGCCGTACGCCGGGCTCAGGCCGGCGTCCTCGGCCTGCTCGAGGATGGAGGCGCCGGTGTTGGCGACCCGCAGGGCCGCGCCGGCGAACACGACGTCGCCCTCGGCGCTTCGGCTGGCCGTCACCGGCGGCTTGAAGTGCTCGAGCCGCAGGCGCGGGCTCTCGCCGTACGCCGCCCGCACCAGCTCCATCATCCCGGCGGGCCCGCAGGCCCACGTGTCGATGGCGCGGAACCCGGGCGCCAGGCGGTGCAGGTCGAGCTCGCTGAAGCGGGCGTCGCCGTGGCGCAGGTGCACCGTCACGTCGTTGTCGTCCGCGGCGATCCGGGCCAGCTCGCCAGCGTAGATCTGGTCGTCGGCGGACCGGGCGTAGTGCACGAACGTCACCGGACGTCCTGCGCGACCGTCGTAGCCGTCGCGCAGCAGCGTGCGCAGCATCGACATGGCCGGCGTGATGCCGGAACCACCGGTGATGAAGAGCAGCGGGTCGATGCCGGGGGTGGCGGGGCTGACCGGCAGCGTGAAGCCGCCCTGCGCCTGGGACAGGTGGAGCAGCAGGCCGGGCTCGGCGTCGACGAGGTGCCTGCTCACCTGGCCGTCGGCGTGGGAGCGGACGGTCAGCGTGATCTCCTCCCCGGGTCCCGAGGCGGCAGAGGAGATCGAGAAGCAGCGGGTCATCCGCCGCGCCGAGCCCGGCAGGTCGAGGCCCACCTGGACGTACTGCCCGGCGCGGTGGCCGCGCCAGGTGGCGGTGGGCCGGAGCGTCAGGGTGGCGACGGGAGCGCCCGGGGTGTCGGTCTCGCGTCGTACGTCGACGACGCGGGCCCGCACCTCGTGCGCTGCCCACATCGGGTTGATGCGCGAGAGGTAGTGGTCGACCCCGTGCGGCGAGGCCAGTGCGGCCGTGGTCCGCGAGCGGGCGACCCGGTCGAGCAAGGTCATCGCGACTCCCTGAGTGAACGTCTGTTCACTCAAATATGACCGCGTCGCGCCCCGGTGTCAACGACCTCGCGCGTGATCCGGCGCACGGTGCGTGCACATGCGTGCACATTCACCCTGCACCGCGTGCCCTACGATCTCGGCATGCCTCGCGTCGAGCCCACGGACCCGGACGCGCCCGAGCCGGAGGCGGATCCAGGCCCGGACCCGACGTCGGAGTCGCGAGCCGAGCGCAAGGAACGCACCCGCCGCGCGATCCTCGACGCCGCGCTCGCGCTGGCCGCCGACTCCAACCTCGCGGCGATCTCGCTGCGGCAGGTCGCCAAGCAGGTCGGGGTGGTGCCGACGGCCTTCTACCGCCACTTCGGCTCGCTCGAGCTGCTCGGGCTCGCCCTGGTCGACGAGAGCTTCCGGTCGCTTCGCCTCATGCTGCTCGACGTGTGGCGGCACGCCCCCGAGTACCGCGACTTCATCGACGGCTCGCTGCCGATCGTCGCGCAGCACGTGCGGGAGAACCGCTCGCACTACGCCTTCATCGCGCGCGAGCGCACGGCCGGTCCCCCGCGGGTGCGCGAGGCGATCCGGCAGGAGATCGACCTGATCACCCGTGAGCTCGCCACCGACATCGCGCGCAGCGGGGCAGCCGAGCAGTACTCCAGCGCGGACATCGGTCTCCTGGCAGACCTCATCGTGTCCTTCGTGGTGACGATGGCCGAGCGGCTCGTCGACGACCCGGACGCCGAGGAACGCACGCTGGCGCAGGCGCGCACCCAGCTGCGGATGCTCCTCGTCGGGGCCCTCAACTGGCGCTCGCGCGAGCCCGCCGGCGACGGGTCCCACTGACATGGCTGCCCGCTCCTCCCTCGCCGACGACCTCGGCTACGCGCACTCGTCGGCCAACCCACTGCACCGGCTGGTCAGGTGGGGCGCTGGCACGCGCGCCGGCGGCTGGGTGTTCTCGCGCACGCTCCGTCACCTCGACGACGCCGTCGGCAGGCTCACGGGCGGACGCCACAGCGCGCCCGCCCTGATCGCCGGCCTCGCGGTCCTGGACGTGACGACGACGGGCCGGAAGTCCGGCCGGCGGCGTACGAGCCACCTGATCGCGACGCCGTACGCCGACGGGCTCGCCCTCCTCGGCACCAACTTCGGGCAGGCCGCGACGCCGGCGTGGGTGCACAACCTCGAGGCCGACCCGCGGGCGACCGTCACCTACCGCGGCCGGTCGCGCGACGTCGTCGCGCGCGCGGCCAGCGACACCGAGGCTGTCGAGGTCTTCGAGCGGGCGAGCCGCTTCTACCCCGGGTACGCCCGCTACCGCACGCGCGTCGGCGGGACCCGGAGGATCCGGGTGTTCGTGCTCGAGCGGACCTGACGGGTCGGTCAGGTGCCGGGGCGGGGCACGACGGGGCGTACGGTCACGTCGGGGATGGTGGCGTCGGCCGGCAGGTCGATCACGTGCAGCAGCGTGTCGACGACCGTGTGGGCGCTGATCCACCGGGAGGCGTCGTAGGTGCGCCCCTCCTGCTCGTGCACCTTCTCCTGCATCGGGGTCGCGGTGCGACTGGGGTAGACCGTGCTCACGCGTACGCCGTGCTCGACCTCCTCGGCTCGCAGCGAGTCGGCGAAGGCGCGGAGGCCGAACTTCGACGCGGCGTAGGCCGACCACTCCGCACTGGCGGTGAGGCCGGCGGAGGAGTTCACGAACACGATCGTGCCGCGGCCGGCACGTACGTGCGGGAGCAGCTCGCGGGTGAGCACGGCGGGAGCGGTGAGGTTGACCGTGACCTGCTCCTCCCAGTCGGCCAGCCGCAGCCGCTCGACGGGGGCGAGGTCCACGACCCCGGCGACGTGCACGAGGGAGTCGACCGGGCCGTCGACCTGCCGGCCGAGGCCGTTGAGGGTCCCCGGGTCGGCGAGGTCGGCGACGAGGAGCTGGGCGGCGGGGAAGGCGTCAGCGAGGTCACGGGCCCGTGCCTCGCTCCTGGCGAGCAGGACGAGGTCGTCCCCCCGGTCGGCGAGCCGCCGCGCCAGGGCCGCGCCGATGCCGGACCCGGCCCCGGTGAGGACGTGGCGCCGGCCGGTCATCGCGTGAAGACGATCTTGCCGAAGACGTCGCCCCCGGCCATCGCCGCGAAGCCGTCGCGTGCCTGGTCCATGGGGAGCGTACGGTCCACGAGGGGGCGCGTGCCGGTCGCGTCGAGGAACCGGACCAGCCGGTCGAGCTCGGCGCGAGTGCCCATCGTGGAGCCGATGACGGAGAGCTGCTTGAAGAAGACGTGGGTCAGGCCGGCGTCGCTGACGTCGGGCCCGGAGGTGGTGCCGCTGATGACGATGCGCCCGCCCGGACGCAGCGAACGGATCGAGTGGGTCCAGGTCGCCTTGCCGACGGTCTCCATCACCGCGTCGACCTTGACCGGCAGGCGGGCGCCGGACTCGAAGACCTCGTGCGCGCCGAGCTCGAGGGCCCGCTGGCGCTTGGACTCGTCTCGGCTCGTCGCCAGCACCGTGAGGCCTGCGGCGCGCCCCAGCGTGATGAGTGCCGTGGCGACGCCGCCGCCGGCACCCTGCACCAGCACGGTCTCGCCCGGCTGGCACGCGCCCTGCACGAAGAGCATCCGGTAGGCCGTCAGCCACGCGGTCGGCAGGCACGCGGCCTCCTCGAACGACAGCGACGCCGGCTTCGGGACGAGGTTGCGGCGCGGCACGACCACCAGGTCGGCGAAGGTGCCCTGGTGGCGCTCGGAGAGCAGCGACCGCCCGGGGTCGTCGGCCTCGTCACCGGTCCAGCGCGGGTCGCCGATGACGCCGTGCACGACGACCTCGTTGCCGTCCTCGTCGACGCCCGCCGCATCGCAGCCGAGGATCATCGGCAGCGCCTCCTGGCGCAGGCCCACCCCGCGCAGCGACCACAGGTCGTGGTGGTTGAGACTGGCAGCCTTGACCGTCACGGTGGCCCACCCGTCGGGAGCCTCGGGCGCGGGCCGGTCCCCCACCACCAGTCCGCTCAGCGGGTCGTCGGAGGAGAAGGACTCGGCGTAGACGGCGAACATGACCCGACCCTAGCGAGTGCCGGTCGTTATCCGGTTGCGGGTCCTCGGCCCGGACTGTTGGGTTGCCGGGTGAGCATCGACGTACGCCCCTCGGAGGACGCCGACACCTACCTGGCCACCGACCAGCTCGTCTGGTTCGCCGAGGTCACCGCCGCCGACGCCGACCACCTGCGACTCGGGCTGCCGGCCGACCAGCGCTTCGTGGTGGACCTCCCCGACGGTCCGTCGGACCTGCACGCCGGCATCTACGGCGTGCGCCCGATGGAGATGTCGCTGCCCGGCGGCGCCCTGGTCCCGATCGCCGGGCTCACCTGGGTCGGCGTGCACCCCGACGCCCGGCGCCGCGGGGTCCTCGCCGCGATGATGACCGACCACCTCTCCCGCACCCGCGACGCGGGGACCGCGATCTCGGCGCTGCACGCGAGCGAGGCGGCGATCTATGGCCGGTTCGGCTACGGCCTCGCCGTGCTGACCCACCAGGTCGACCTCGGCCGCGGCACCACGTTCACCGCGCCGCACCTCGAGGACGAGGCCGCCGGCATCACCACCCACGTTCTCGACATGGCCGCGCCGGGCGTGAGCGAGCGGATGCGCGCCTGCCAGCTGGCCGCCGCGCCCGACTTCCCCGGGACCATCGTCGGGTCGTCGGACTTCTTCACGCTCATGACGTCCGAGACGCCCGAGCAGCTGCGGGACAAGGAGCGGCGCCGTGTCCTCTTCGCCCGCCGCGACGGGGCCGACGTCGGCTACGTCGGGCTGCGGCGCGAGCACAAGTGGGCCGACGCACGCCCGTCCGGGACGGTCACCGTCGGCCAGTTCACCGGCGGGCCGGCCGCGCGGCTCGCCCTCGCCCGCCGGGTGGTCGACCTCGACCTGATGGGCACGACGAAGCTGGAGAACGTCGGCGTCGACGACCCGATCCTCGGCTGGGTCGGCGGCCCGCGCGGCACCGGCGACCTCAAGACCTGGGACAGCACGTGGGTCCGCCTCGTCGACCTCGAGGCAGCGTGGTCGCTGCGGTCGTACGAGTCGGACTGCGACGTCGTCGTCGAGGTCGCCGACCGGTACGCCCCCTGGAACGCCGGCCGCTGGCGGTTGCGGGCCTCCTCGGGCGCCGGCTCGGCCACGCGCTCCGACTCCCCCGCCGACATCGCGCTCGACGTGGCCGTGCTGGGTGCGGGCTACCTCGGGCACGGCATCGCCGGCCTGCTGCGCGCCGGGCTGGTGGCCGAGCACCGCCCCGGTGCGTACGCCGGGCTGGCGCGCGCGATGCGGACGGCGCTGGCCCCGGAGCCGTCGATCGGGTTCTAGGGGTCCGTGCCCGCCGCCCGATCAGCGGCAGACCCGTGCACGTGCGGCGCTCGTGGCCCTCTATCCGACGCGCCGAGGGGCCAGACCTGCCGCACGTGCGGCGGCCTCAGGCGAGCTCCAGGACCCCGTAGCCGAAGCCGTCGACCCGCACCCCCGCCGGACGCACCTCGACGCCCTCCCCCAGGAGCAGCCTTGCACCCTCGAGCCCGTCCAGCTCGACCTCGGCGGGCTCGCGGCGCGGGTTCACCACGACGACGTGGGAGTCGCCCCGGCGCCACGTGAAGGGGTAACCCTCGTGCAGGACGGTCGTCGGGGCGCGGCCGCCGAGCGCCGGGGTCGCGCGGCGCAGCGCGATCAGCCGGCGCACGAGGTGCAGCGTCGAGCCGGGGTCCTGCTCCTGCGCGCTGACGGTCGGGCGGTCGTCCGACGGGTCGATGGGCAGGTAGAGGTCCTCGGCGGCGGCCGAGGAGAAGCCCGCGTTCGGCGAGTCGTCCCACTGCATCGGCGTCCGGCACCCGGACCGGTTGTAGCCGGGGTTGCAGACCGCGCCCTCCACGTCGGGCAGGCCGGGCAGGTAGCGCATGCCGATCTCGTCGCCGTAGTAGAGCGAGGGGACGGTGCCCCAGGTGAACAGGAACGTCAGCGCCGCGCCGAGCTGCTCGGGCGTACGGGGGTCGGTGCGCAACCGGCTGAAGTCGTGGTCGGCGGTCCCCATCAGCACCGGCCGGGTCGGGTCGTCCGCCCTGGCCGCGGCCCAGCCGTCGAGGAAGGCATGGGTGGTGCCCCTGCCGTCCTCGTGGAAGAACGCCTCACCCGTCCGCTGGAAGGGCAGGACCCCCGCTCCCCCGTTGTCGAACAGGCTCGCGTGCTCGCCGTGGATCACGAGGAAGAAGTCGGCGTCGAACCCCGTGCCGAGACCGGTACGCGGCTCCTTGCCCTCCGGGACCAGCACCGCGTCGGGATGGGCCGTGGCCAGCCAGGCCTGGATGTCCCGCCAGACCTGCGTGGAGGCCACCCTCCCTGCGTTCTTGCCGCGGTCGTCCTTGACCAGCGAGAACGCCATGTCCACGCGGAACCCGGCGACGCCCCTGCTCAGCCAGAAGTCGAGCACCTCGCGCAGCATCGCCTTGTTGCGCACCGGTCCCGGGTCGTCGACCCCGTCACGCCACGGCTCGTCCTCCGGCGTCGCGGTCCACCCGAAGTTGAGCGCGGGCTGCTCGTCGTAGAAGTTCTTGAGGTACCAGCCCCGGCGGGGCCCCGGCGACGGCACCCACGCCGGTGTGCCGGGGACGCCGACCTCCCACGCCCAGGCCGGGAGCTCCTCGCACCACACGTAGCGGTCGCCCTCGGGGCTGGGGCCGTCCGCGTGGAGCTCGGCCTGGAACCACGGGTGCTCGATCGAGGTGTGGCCGGCGACCAGGTCGAGCAGCACCCGGATCCCTCGCCCGCGCGCCTCCTCGACCAGCTCGAGCAGGTCGTCGTTGGTCCCGTAGCGGGGCGCGACCTGCAGGTAGTCCGAGACGTCGTAGCCCGCGTCGACGAAGGGTGAGGCGAAGCACGGGTTGAACCAGACGGTGTCGACACCGAGCGACTCGATGTGGTCGAGGTGCTCGATGACGCCGCGGAGGTCGCCGATCCCGTCGCCGTCGGAGTCGGCGTAGGACTGCGGGTAGACCTCGTAGACGACGGCGTCGCGCAGCCAGTCGCCCGCCATCAGCGGCGCGCGACCCCGTCGGCACGGGCCGCGGCGGCCACGGCGTCGCGTACGGCTCCCGGCACCCGCGGGTCGAAGGGCGAGGGGATGATCATCTCCTCGCTCAGGGCGTCCCCGACCAGCTCGGCGAGCGCGGTGGCGGCGGCGACCTTCATCCCCTCGGTGATCGCGGTGGCGTGGACGTCGAAGGCACCTCGGAAGATGCCGGGGAAGGCCAGCACGTTGTTGATCTGGTTGGGGAAGTCCGAGCGGCCGGTGGCCACGACCCGGGCGTACTTGTGGGCCAGGTCGGGGTGCACCTCGGGCGTCGGGTTGGCGAGGCCGAAGATGATCGCGTCGTCGGCCATCGAGGCGACGATCTCCTCGGGCACCTGTCCGCCGGAGACGCCGATGTAGACGTCGGCGCCGGCCATCACGTCGGCGAGGGTGCCGCGGCGGCCGAAGTGGTCGGCGGTGTCGCGGGCGAGGGCGGCCTTGACCTCGGTGAGGTCGGCGCGCTCGGAGTTGAGCACGCCCTGCCGGTCGAGCACCGCGATGTCCTGGATGCCGGCCTCGAGCAGGATCCGGGCGACCGCGACGCCCGCGGCACCGGCACCCTGCACCACGACGCGTACGGTCGCGGCGTCGCGTCCCGTCAGCCGCAGCGCGTTGGTCAGCGCCGCGAGGGCGACCACGGCGGTGCCGTGCTGGTCGTCGTGGAAGACGGGGATGTCGAGACGCTCCTTGAGCCGCGCCTCGATCTCGAAGCAGCGGGGGGCGGAGATGTCCTCGAGGTTGATGCCGCCGAAGCTCGGGGCCAGCCGTACGACCGTCTCGATGATCTCCTCGACGTCGGTGGTGTCGAGGCAGATCGGCACGGCGTCGACGCCGCCGAACTGCTTGAACAGCACCGCCTTGCCCTCCATCACCGGCATCGCGGCGGCGGGGCCGATGTCACCGAGGCCGAGGACCGCGGTGCCGTCCGTGACCACGGCGACGGTGTTGGGCACCCAGGTGTAGTGCTGCGTCATCGACGGGTCCGCGGCGATGGCCTCGCACACTCGGGCGACGCCCGGGGTGTAGGCGAGCGACAGCTCCTCGGGCCCCGCCAGCGCGGCCGTCGACAGGATCTCCATCTTGCCGCCCACGTGCAGGTCGAACACGGGGTCGCCGGCGTGCGGATGCGTTGCCATGCCGGCGATACTCGCACAGCTCAGCGGCCCCGGAGCCGGCGTCCCATGCGAGGCGTTGGCCACACCCGCATCCCTACGACCCCCACGACCTCGCCCTCCGGCACCGCACCGCGGTGGCGGGAGTCGACCCCCTCGCCGGGGTTGTCGCTGAGCAGCCACCAGCCGGCTGCGCCGGAGCGTGTACGCCGCTCCTCGACCGCCCGCTTCACCGTCAGGGTCCCGTCCGCGAACCGGGCGACGACGAGGTCCCCCGGGCGCGGCCGGGCGCCGTGGCGCACGAGCAGGAGGTCGCCCTCGCGGAGCGTGGGGAGCATCGAGCGACCGCGGACGACGGCGGTCCCGAAGGGGGGTCGGACGCCACCCCGGACCCCCACACCCCTCGGGGCGAGACCCCGCTGCTGACGCCTCTCCACGCGGAGTAGTGTCGCAGCAGTTGCACACCTTCCCGATCGAGAGGAACCCGATGCTTCGCCACCTGCTCGCCCCCACCGTCGAGGTCTCCGCGCACTGCGACCTTCCCTGCGGCGTCTACGACCCCGCCCAGGCCCGCATCGAGGCCGAGTCGATCAAGGCGATCATCGCCAAGGTCGCCGACAACGACGACCCCGACTTCCGCACCCGCGCGGTCCTCATCAAGGAGCAGCGCTCCGAGCTCGTCAAGCACCACCTGTGGGTGCTGTGGACCGACTACTTCAAGCCCCCGCACTTCGAGAAGTACCCGCAGCTGCACACGCTGGTCAACGAGGCCACCAAGCTGGCCGGCGCCTCCGGCACCAAGGGGGAGCTCGACGCGGCCAAGGCCGACGAGCTGCTCGCCAAGATCGACGAGATCGCCGAGATCTTCTGGGAGACGAAGAAGGCCTGAGCAGGCGCGACGGAGTCGCGGCTGCTCAGGCCTTCTTCTGAGCCGCTTGCGGCTACGCACCTTCTGAGCCGCTTGCGGCTACGCACCTTCTGAGCCGCTTGCGGGTTCGCCGCTCTCCTCCCCTCGACGCCGCACCGACCTCCGGGTCGGTGCGGCGTTCGTGCTCCCGGGTGCCGCCCCGCTGGCTAGGCTCCGGCCAGCAGACGGGAGGCGCGATGATCGAGCAGGTCACCCTGCGCGACGGCACCGACGCCTTCGTCGTGCCCCTCGAGCGGACGGACCGCGCGCAGCTGGTCGCTGAGTTCGAGCACCTGTCACCCGAGTCGCAGCGCCGCAGGTTCCTGGCGCCCGTACACCACCTGTCGGACGCGATGCTGGACCACCTGGTCGACCACGTGGACGGGATCGACCACGTGGCGCTGGTGCTGTGCCCGAGACGGCGCACGACGTCTACGACCCGGTGGCGCTGGCGCGCATCGC
Organism: Nocardioides eburneiflavus; assembly: GCF_004785795.1. Lineage (NCBI taxonomy): Bacteria > Bacillati > Actinomycetota > Actinomycetes > Propionibacteriales > Nocardioidaceae > Nocardioides > Nocardioides eburneiflavus. Next base: position 2,845,607 of record NZ_SRRO01000001.1, on the reverse strand, counting down.
GCGCTACGCCGACGCCGCCGAAGCCGCCGACCTGGCCGTGACCGTGAAAGGACGAGAGTGGGTGCGCGATCCTCGGCACCGCCGGGCGCTGCACGCCAGGGACCAGGTCTGTCCCTGGTTCCACTGACCGGTGACGCGCGACCCTCAGGCCATCCCGCCACCCAACGCGCCACCGGGTCCCTTCGCCACCGAACCGACGGTGTGGTCCTCCTTGCCGCACCTCAGGCAGCGCAGGAACATGCCCGCCCGCTCGCCGTCCGAGCCGACGGGGTAGGCGATCTTCTTCCACTCGTGGTCCAGCAGCTTGCAGACCGTGAATCGCTTGAGCTGCTGCACGCGACTCACCTCCTCCCACACTCATGGTGCTGCGGACCGCAGGCAGCCACCAGCAGTGGGGGCGAGCGGACTGGACCGCCTCCGACGCTGGTCGGCGTCCCGCGAGTGCCCTGCTCCCGCCCCCACGGCTGAGCGGCCCGGTTAGTGTGTGCCGAGCACATCGGCCTCGAGGACGGGACACTGACGCAGATGGCAGATCACACGGGGGGCGCTCGCGCCGACGTCGAGCTGCGGCTGCCCGCCGAGGGCGCCTACGCGACGATCGTCCGCACCACGGCGGCCGGCCTCGCTGCGAGGCTGGACTTCACCATCGACGACATCGAGGACCTGCGCATCGCCATCGGCGAGGCGAGCGCCCTCGTGATCCCCGAGGCCGACCCCGGCACCGACCTCGTGGCCTGCTTCTGGTTCGGGGGCGGCTCGATGACGGTCGAGCTCGAGACCGAGGCCGTGGACGACCCCCCGCTCGACACCGAGAGCTTCGCCTGGCAGGTGCTCGACACGATGGCGCAGGACGCGTCGGCAGGATCGGAGGGTGGACGCTTCCGCGTCCGCTTCACGGTCACGTCGGCGACCGCTGCGGGAATGACAGGTGCCGAGCTCTGACATGAGCGCAGACACGGGGGGCATGGGGGACGGGACCGCGGTGCACGCCGCGGTCGAACGCGAGGTCGACGATGACGTCGTGCCCAGCGGTCTCGAGCACGTGCGCGCGCGCAGCGCCGAGCTCTTCTCGGTGCTGCGCGACGAGGGGGAGGGCCCCGCCGCGCGGTCGGTGGCGCGCGACGACCTGGTGCACCTCCACCTGTCACTGGTCGAGCACTGCGCACGCCGCTTCCGCAACCGCGGCGAGCCCCACGAGGACCTCGTGCAGGTCGGCACCATCGGGCTGATCAAGGCGGTCGACCGCTTCGAGACCGACCGCGGCGTCGAGTTCTCCACCTACGCCACGCCGACGGTCATCGGCGAGATCAAGCGCCACTTCCGCGACAAAGGCTGGGCGATCCGGGTTCCTCGGCGCCTGCAGGAGCTGCGGATGCAGATCGGCGGGGCCACCGGCGAGCTGACCCAGAAGCTGGGCCGCTCCCCCACCCCCCGCGAGCTGGCCGAGGCGATCGGCTGCACGGTCGAGGAGGTCATGGAAGGGATCGAGTCCTCCCACGCCTACTCCACGCTCTCCCTCGACGCCTCCGACGACAACGACGACGGTCCCCCGGCGATCCTGGCCGGCCTCGGGGTCGAGGACTCCAACATCGAGCACGTCGAGGTGCGCGAGTCGATCAAGCCGCTCCTCGAGGGCCTCGGCGAGCGTGAGAAGCGGATCCTGCTGCTGCGCTTCTTCAAGAACATGACGCAGTCGCAGATCGCCGAGGAGATCGGCGTCTCCCAGATGCACGTGTCCCGGTTGCTCACCCGCACGCTCGCCCAGCTGCGTACGTCCCTCGAGGCCGACTGAGCCGCCCGCGCCTCAGGGGTCGAGCCGTGCGTCCTCCTCGAGGACCTGCGTCGACGCGGGGTGGAGCAGGCCCGCGACCACGACGAGCGCCGCGGCGGCGAGACCGATCGCGATGAGGGTCGTCGGCTGGTCGCGGAAGTTCCACGCCAGCCCGAGCTGGATCAGCTGCGCCATCACGACGGGCCCGCGCGCCCAGCGGCGCACCTTCCACAGCGACCACGCGCACCAGGCCAGCCCGGCGGCCGCCACGAGGAAGAAGGCGGAGGTCGTCAGCCCCATGGTGAGCCGGATGGACCTGAGGTTGGCCAGCTCGAGGACGCCGAGCGCGACCAGCACGAACGCCTCCAGTGCGACGAGCGAGGCAGCCACCACGAGTGGGGGCGGCGGGGTAGTGTCGGGGGCAGGGGGATGAGCCTGAGGCGTAACGGGCACTGGACAACAGTAGTTGTGACGGACGCGACCAGCGATTGGGGTTGTGTGAACGTTCAAGTCTTGCCAGTCTGGTCGCTGCCCACCTCGGTGATCGCATCGTCGTGCGCCCGGGCTCAGCTGAATGTCCGACAACAGCACTTGCCTGTGACTTAGAAAGAGGGATTCCCCCACTCATGGATTGGCGCAGTCGCTCTGCATGCCTCGACGAGGACCCTGAGCTGTTCTTCCCGATCGGCAACACCGGGCCGGCGATCCTCCAGATCGAGGAGGCCAAGCAGGTGTGCCGGCGCTGCGAGGTGCGCGAGCAGTGCCTCGCCTGGGCCCTCGAGGCCGGGCAGGACCACGGCGTGTGGGGTGGCCTCAGCGAGGACGAGCGTCGCGCGCTGAAGCGCCGCAACGCCCGCGCGCGCATCCGGACCGCCTGACACGAACGCCTGACACGAGCGCCTGCCCCGCGTCTGGCCCACGGGCCCGACGGCCATCAGTCGACGGGCAGGTCCGCCTGCACCCGGGTCCCACGGGTCCCCGGACCGATCTCGAGGACACCTCCGAGCTCGGACTCCACCAGCGTGCGCACGATCGACAGCCCCAGCTGGGTGGACCCGTCGAGGTCGAAGTCGTCGGGCAGGCCCCGTCCGTCGTCCTCCACGATGACGTGCAGGCGTCCCACGATCCGGCGCGCGGTGACCACGACGCGTCCGTCGGCGGTGGTGGGCACGCCGGCGTAGCCGTGCTCGACGGCGTTCTGGAGAAGCTCGGTGAGCACCATGGCGAGCGGTGTCGCGGCCTCGGACGGGAGCTTGCCGAACGAGCCCTCGCGGACGACGCGCACGGGGACCTCCACGCCGCTGACGTCGACGACCATCGCGCCGAGCCGGTCGGCGATCTCGTCGAAGTCGACCGTCTCCTCGACCGCGTGGCTCAGCGTCTCGTGCACGATCGCGATGGAGCCGACCCGGCGTACGGCCTCCTCGAGCGCCGCCTTGGCGTCCTCGGCGCGCGTGCGACGGGCCTGCAGCCGGAGCAGCGCGGCGACGGTCTGGAGGTTGTTCTTCACCCGGTGGTGGATCTCGCGGATCGTCACGTCCTTGGTCACCAGCTCGCGGTCGCGGCTGCGGAGCTCGGTGACGTCGCGCACCAGCAGCAGCGCACCGTTGCGCTCCCCCTCGGGGCGGAGCGGGATGCTGCGCACGATCAGGGTGACCTCGTCGGTGCCGACCTCCGTGGCGCGGCCGTCGCGACCGCCGAGCACGGCGCTGAGCGTCTCCTCGTCGAGGCGCTTGCGGGCCGGCACCAGGTCGCGGGTGAGGTCGGTGAGGACGAGGCCGGCGAGGTCGCCCTGCAGGCCGAGGCGCCGATAGGCGGAGAGCCCGTTGGGGCTCGCGTAGACCACCCGGCCGGCCGGGTCGAGGCGGACGAAGCCGTCGCCGACGCGCGGCGAGTCCGCGTGGTCGCTGCGCTGCCCCGGCAGCGGGAAGTGGCCGCCGGCGATCATCCGGGTCAGCTCGGCGGCGGTCTGGAGATAGCTGAGCTCGAGCCGGCTCGGGGTGCGCACGCCCAGGAGGTTGGTGTTGCGCGCGATCGTGGCGATCACGCGGCCGGCACGGCGTACGGGGATGACCTCGACCCGTACGGGCACGTCGTCGCGCCACTCGGGGTCGCCCTCGCGCACCAGCCGGCCGGTGGTGTAGGCCTCGTCGAGCATCCGCCGCCGGCCGGTCGGGATGAAGGTGCCGAGGACGTCGTCCACGAGGGCGGTGGGTCCGGTGGTGGGCCGCATCTGGCCACCGGCCCAGTAGCCCCTGCCCTCCCGGTCGGGCAGCCACAGGACCAGGTCGGCGAACGACAGGTCGGCGAGGATCTGCCAGTCCGCCATGAGCAGCTGGAGCCAGGCGACGTCGTCCTCGACGAGGTCGGTGTGGGCTCGGACGAGCTCGTGGAGGGACGGCACGCTGCCAGCCTAGGGCGTGCCGTGGACCGGGCTGGGCGGTGACGGAGGCGGCTGGCAGGATGGGCGCCATGTCGATCGGGTACTGGGACCAGGTGCAAGCAGCCGGGTTCGAGGTCCCGTCGGACCGGCCGCTGGACGACCTCACCGCCGAGCTCACCACGATGCTCGGCTCGACGCGTCCCGAGGTCCGCGACGGCACCGCCTATCCGGCCCTCGCGACCTGGATCGACAACGGCGTCTACGACGACCTGCTGGTCGGCCTCGGTGACGGCATGGTCGCCGGGCTGTCGGTCGGGCTGGGCGAGTCGGGCACCGACACGGTGTTCCGCCGCAGCTTCAGCGCGCTGATCGTCGCCGAGTGCCTCGAGCGCGACAACTCCCAGCACCTGCTCCCCGGCGGCAAGGTGATGGAGTGGGGCGACCGGCTCGCGACGTGGTTCCTCACCGAGCGCGACACCCGCGGCTTCGTGCCGGGCAAGGGGTGGGCCCACGCGGTCGCCCACGGCGCCGACGCCCTGGGCGCCCTCGGCGAGTCCCCCCACCTGGCCGGCGCCGAGCACGCCGTACTCCTCGACATCCTGGCCGAGCGCCTCGTCCAGCAGCCCGCGGACGAGCCGCTGGGGGCCGGTGAGCCCGACCGCATCGCGGCGGCAGCCATGGTCATCCTGCGGCGCAACACGCTGGGCGTCGACGCGCTCGAGCCCTGGGTGCACCGCATCGGGGCCGCCGGCAACCCCTTCGGCGGACCCGTCGACCACGACCCGTTCGCCCCGACCGCAGCGCCCCAGGCCTTCCTCCGGGCGCTCTTCGTGCACCTCTCGCTCGCGCCCGACCCGCCGACGGTGCGACCCGACCTGCTGCTCGTCGTGATCGAGGCCCTCCGGATGACCAACGCTCCCTACCTGCGAGTAGCCACCCGCTAGCCTGCGGGCATGAGCGAGACCACACGCGAGATCACAGGGCACAGCGGCGAGCTGGCCGTCCACGTCGCCCGTGCCCACGGCGTCGAGACGATGTTCACCCTCTCGGGTGCCCACGTGTTCCCGATGTACGACGGAGCGGTGCGGACGCAGGCCGAGGGCCAGGGCCCGCAGGTGCGACTGCTGGACGTACGCCACGAGCAGACCGCCGCCTTCGCCGCCGAGGCCACCGGCAAGCTCACCCGCGTCCCCGGACTGGCCGTCCTCACCGCCGGTCCCGGAGTCACCAACGGCATCAGCGCGATCGCGCAGGCACAGTTCGCCGGCTCGCCCATGGTGGTCGTCGGCGGCCGCGCCCCGCAGAACCGGTGGGGCACCGGCTCGCTCCAGGAGCTCGACCAGCCGCCGATCATCGCGCCGGTCGCCAAGGCGGCGAGGACCCTCATGACCGCCGGTGACGTCGCCGCCGGGATGGACGAGGCGTTCACGCTGGCGCGCTCGAGCCACCGCGGGCCGGTGTTCGTCGACGTGCCGATGGACGAGTTCTTCAACTCCTCGACCGGCGCGGTCGGGTCGGGCGAGGGCACCCGCATCGAGCCGGACCCCGACGCGATCGCCTCCGTCGCCCGCCTGCTCGCCCGGGCCGAGCGCCCCGTGCTCATCCTCGGCACCGACGTGTGGGCCGACCACGCCGAGGTCGCCGCGCTGCGGTTCGTCGAGGACCTCGGTATCCCCACCCTCACCAACGGCATGGGTCGCGGCGTGATCCCCGGCGGGCACCGCTCGCTGGTGACCAAGGCCCGCGGCGCCGCGCTGTCGGGCGCCGACCTGGTCGTGGTCGTCGGCACGCCCCTGGACTTCCGCCTCGGCTACGGCTCCTTCGGCGGACCGGACAAGAACCCGAACGGTGAGTTCGCGAAGGTCGTCCACATCGCCGACTCCCCCGGCCAGGTCTCCTCGCACGCCGAGCTGGCCGGGTCCGTGGCAGGCGACCTCACGACTGTCCTCGACGGCCTGCAGGCCGCGATCGAGCGTGGCGACAAGCCAGACTGGCGGGCGTGGTCCGACCAGCTGGCCGACCAGGTGAGGGCCGCCGCCGCGCGTGACGCCGAGCTGCTCACCGCGGAGGCCGACCCGATCCACCCCGCCCGCATCTACGGCGAGCTGGTCCCCCGCCTCGCCGACGACTCCGTCGTCATCGGCGACGGCGGCGACTTCGTGTCCTTCGCCGGCAAGTACGTCGAGCCCCAGCGCCCCGGGGGGTGGCTCGACCCCGGCCCGTACGGCTGCCTCGGCGCAGGTCTCGGCGCCGCCATCGCCGCGCGGATCGCCCGGCCGAGCGCGCAGGTCACCCTGCTGCTCGGCGACGGGGCCGCCGGCTTCTCGCTGATGGACGTCGACACCCTCGTGCGCCACGACCTGCCGGTCGTCATGGTGATGGGCAACAACTCCGCGTGGGGCCTGGAGAAGGGCCCGATGCAGATGCTCTACGGCTACGACGTCGTCGCCGACCTCGGCCAGCGCACGCCGTACGACGACGTGGTGAAGGCGCTCGGCGGCGCCGGCGAGACCGTGAGCGACCCGAAGCAGATCGGGCCGGCGCTGGACCGGGCGTACGCCGCCGGGGTTCCCTACCTCGTCAACGTCATCACCGACGTCGAGGCGGCCTACCCACGCAGCACGTTCGGCATCTGAGGCTGGTCAGGTGACCGGGGTGGAGGTACGCCGCATCCGGCCCGGCGAGCTCGAGCGCGCGGGCGAGGTGTGCGTGGCTGCCTACGACCCCCTGCTGCGCGGCGCCGAGGACGACTACCGCGAACGGTTGCGCGACGTCGCCACGCGTGACGCGCAGGCCGAAGTGTGGGTGGCGGTCGTCGACGACGACGGCCACGACCGGGTCGTCGGGGTGGTGACGTACTGCCCGCCCGGGTCGCCGTGGCGCGAGATCGGTCGCGACGACGAGGGCGAGTTCCGGATGCTCGCGGTCGACCCGAGCGCGCAGGGCACCGGTGTCGGCACCGCGCTCGCGCGGCTGTGCGAGGAGCAGGCGCGCGCACACGGCGCCTCGGGGATGGCGCTGTCGTCGCTGGCGGCGATGACCGCCGCGCACCGGGTGTACGCCCGGCTCGGCTACGAGCGCGACCCGGACCGTGACTGGTCGCCCATCGCCGGCGTGGACCTGCTCGCCTTCCGCAAGGACCTCTGAGGCGCCTCTCTCAGCAGCTGCGCACGGTGGCGGGGTCGTCGACGTCGTCGAAGCAGACGACGGCGCCGGGCAGCGCGGCCATCTCGGACCGGGACACCATCCGCCAGAACCAGAGCCGCCAGCCGTCGCCCTCGCCGGCGACCGCCGTGACCAGGGTCCCGTCGTCCGTCAGCCAGGTGCGGTGGGCCGCGTCGTCGCGCAGCGCGACCTCGCCGACCGGCGCGAGCACCCGGAGCTGTTCGCCGGCGGCGTGGACGACCCGCAGGTAGTCCGGGTCCGAGGCGGACGTGACGACGACGGCCGGGCCGTCGTTGAAGACGGAGACCGGCTGGGTCGTCAGGACGCGGGGATCTGCGACCTCGAGCCCGAGCTCGACCGTACGACGGCCGACCAGCTCGACCACGAGGCTCGGGTCTGCGAACGCCTGGAGACGTACGGTGAACGGGAGGCCCCCGTCCACGGTGGCCCTGTCTCCCACGCCGATGGACTCCGCGGCGACCGCCGCGACGGGCGGCAGGTCGTCCGTCGCGCCCTCCTCGCACGGCCTACGTGAGTCGTCCACGACGTCGTGGCGCAGGCACCCCGCGTCGACCGGCTCGAGCAGGCCGGCCTCCGTGAGCCGCCAACGCCAGGCGTCGAGCACGGTCACCAGTGGCTTCACGATCGTCATGCCGCCGGTGGCGTAGGCGTTGACCGACCGGCTCGACCACAGGGTGCCGTCCTCGACCCAGTACTCGTGCTGGCGGACCATCTCGTAGTACGGGCTGTCCGTGCCGGGCTCGGGGACGTCGCCGCGGACCAGCAGCTCCGGCTCGTCGACGACGGCCTGGACCAGCAGTCCGTCCCGGAGGTCGAAGACGAGCGGGTAGCCGCCGTTGGCGTAGTCGTCGTAGTAGAGGACCAGCTCCTGGTCGCCGTCGCTGTCGGCGTCGACGGGCTCGAGCGCGCTGACGATCGTGGTGCCGACGTCGGTGACCCCGTAGGCGTCCTCGCCCGACGCACTGAGTGTCGTCTGCATCCTCACGCGGCCGTCCAGCCTCTTGCTCGGCTCACCGAGGAAGTCGACCTTCTCCTTCGTGCCGTCGCCATCGAGGTCGAGACGCGCCGGGGTCGAGTACTCGTGGGCCTCCCAGTCCCGGCCGACGTCGGCGGGCAGCTGCAGCTCGACCCGCTCGTCCGGCTTCGGGGCGACGTCGTCGGAGCGCTGGTCGCGGCCGAGGCCCTGGACGACCACGCCCAGGACCAGCAGCACGACCGCCGCGGTGGCGAGCAGGACCCACGGCGACTGCCAGCGCGGACGCAGCGCGGCCACGGGCGTGAGCGGGGCGAGGTCCTCGGGCTGGACCAGGTCGGCCCGGGCGGTCAGCGCGGCACGCAGCCGCTGCTCCATGTCGGGGATCGTGTCGTGGGCGCTCATCGCTCCTCCTTCCCCGAGCTCACGGGTGTGGTGGAGGCGGCCTGCATGGCCTTCTCCAACGCCACCAGGCCCCGGCTGGCGGTCGACTTCACGGTGCCCTGGCTGATCCCGAGCGTCACCGCGATCTCGGCCTCGGACAGGTTCGACCAGTAGCGCAGCACCAGGACCTCACGCTGCCGCGGGGCGAGCCGGTGCAGCGCCACGATGACCTCCCGGTGCTCCTCCGCCAGCACCGCGCTGTCCTCGGGCGAGGGCGGGGACAGGTCGTGCGGTGGGGCGTACGCGCGGGCCGTACGCCGCCGACGCAGCGCGGACCGGGCGGTGTTGACGACCGAGACCCGCAGGTAGGCCAGCGCCTTCGACGGGTCCCGGACCGCGTCGGGACGGCGCGCCAGCGCAGCGAAGGCGTCCTGGACGACGTCCTCGGCCGAGGCGAAGTCGTCGACCAGGAGGACCGCGAGCCGCACCAGCGACAGCCGGTGGGCAGCGTAGAGCTCGGTGATGTCCACGGCAGGCTCCATCGCCACCCCCGACCCTGCGGTCCTCACGCCCATGTCTGGTAGACGTGTGTCAGCTCCTCAGGTTGCCCCACTCCCCCGACGATTCCCGACATTTCCCGGAAGGCCCGCCCATGCCGCAGCTCGAGCCCGCCACGCTGACCTTCACGGTGACCGACGACGACACGGCCGCGGCCGTCGGCAGCGGCTCGCTGCCCGTGCTCGGCACGCCGCGCCTGCTCGCCTGGCTGGAGGCCGCGACGTGCGCCTGCCTCGAGCCCGTGCTCCCCGAGGGCTCGACCAGCGTCGGGACCCGCGTGCAGGTCGAGCACCTCGCCGCCAGCGCGATCGGCGCCGAGGTGGAGGTGAGTGCGTCCAGCGCGTACGAGGACGGCCGTCTCCACCGGTTCACCGTCAGCGCGCGCGACACCGCGAGCGGCAAGGTGCTCGCCGCCGGCGAGATCACCCGGGTGGTCGTCGACGCGGAGCGGTTCATGTCGCGGGTGTGAGGCGCGGGCGCCGGATGTGGCGCGCACCATCAGCGGCAGCCCCGGATGCGCGCGTGCCACCATGCTCGAGTGCGCGTGGTGGTGGTCGGAGCAGGGGTCAGCGGCCTCAGCTGCGCCAGCTTGCTGCTTCGCGCCGGCCACGACGTCACCGTCGTCAGCGGCGATCCTCTCCACCGCACCACCTCCTACCTTGCCGCGGCAGTCTGGTTCCCCACAGCGGCCGGCCCCGCAGACGCCGTCGCACGCTGGGGCGCGACGACGTACGACATCCTGGCGACTGAGGCAGAGACGCGTGTGCCCGGTGTGGTCATGCGCGAGTCACTGGTGCTCTACAGGGAGACGCCCGACAGATCGCACCCCATGCCCGTCTGGGCAAGGGCAGTCGGCGAGGTGCGCGAGGCGGACCGCGACGAGCTGCCTCCCGGCTACGCACGGGGCCTTCGATTCGCCGTCCCCCTGGTGGAGATGCCGGAGTACCTGCCGTACCTGCACGAGCAGGTGCTGGCAGCAGGCGCCACCCAGGTCGTACGTCGGATCAGGCGGCTCGACGACGTGATCGACCTCGGCGCGGACGTCATCGTGAACGCGGCCGGGATGGGCGCGGGTGCGCTCGTGGCCGACGACACCGTCTACCCGGTCCGAGGACAGATCGTCAGGGTCACCAACCCCGGGCTGACCTTGTCCGTACGCGACGAGAACCACCCCGGTGGTCGCGCCTACGTGCATCCACGGTCCACGGACTGCATCCTCGGCGGCACGCTGGAGGAGGGCAGCTGGAACACCCAACCGGACCACGCGGAAACCTCGGCGATCCTCGAACGGTGCACCGACATCGTGCCCGGGCTCTGCGATGCCGACGTCATCGAGAGCGTCGCCGGACTACGGCCAGGGCGGCCGGAGGTCCGGGTGGAGCTGGACGATGGCCTGCTGGAGGTCCCGGTCGTGCACAACTACGGACACGGCGGGTCGGGGATCACCATCGGATGGGGCTGCGCCCAGGACGTGGTCGCGTTGGTGGCGGAGGCTGCTCGGCGCTAGGTCGTGGATCCGGGACCGAGCGCGCCCAGGCGCCCCATCCTCCCGCGCGCAGCCGCTAGATCCACCTGAGGGCTGCGAACGTGCTCTGAGCGAAGTGGCCGACGGCCGAGTCAGTGAGTTCACTACGTGCGAACCAACGCATCTGGTCGACCTCGTCCCCGTCAGGCGATGTTTCGGCACCGGGAGCCAGCCTCGCGCTGTAGACGATGCTGACGTAGGCGCACTGGTCGCCGTTGGGGTAGGTGAGGCGGAACTCCGGGCCGCCCAAGGCGCCGACCAACCCGGTGATCTCGACATCGGCGCCGATCTCCTCGCGCGCCTCGCGACGCGCGGCGTCCTCCGGTGCCTCGTCCTCGTCCACGGCGCCGCCGATGGTGCCGTACGACCCGAAGTCAGTCTGACGAACAAGCAGGACGCGGCCATCGTCGTCGATGGGCAAGACAGCGACTGAGGGCAACAGGAGCAGGTCGTTCCCGACCTTGGAGCGAAGACGCGCGATGTGCAGAGCAGCAGGCATGACCGCAAACCTATTGGTGCAGAGCATCGCGTTGGACTCACCCCCTCGCATCTGTCCCCATGAACGTGCGGACATCGGCATGAGCGCGCACTCGTTGCGGCATGAGCGGACGGACCAGGGGCATCATCGTGTCCATGAGCCGCGCCAGCCGGCGGTGGTCACGAACCGCACGACTCAGAAACCCCATCCGTCCGGCGTGCGGCCACGACTGGGGCGGGCACCGTGCGCCGCCAACAGGACATACTCAGTGAGGAGGGCGCCTCCAGCGCCAACCTGGGACCTGCGCGTGCCGCTGGCCCGATCACCGGTGGTGTCGGGCGTGCGGGGCGGTCAGGGTCTGGACCGTGGCTCTGGTCCTGGTCTCGGTCCTGGTCTCGGTCGGGGGCGGGGTGGGTCGGTGAGGATGCGCCTGCCGGAGGGCAGGGTCCACTCGTACGCGCCGTCGGGTCGGCGGTGGTAGGTGAAGGCGCCGAACGTCTTGGCGCGGTGGTGTCGGCGGCACAGGGGCGCGAGGTTGGCCGGGTGCGTCTGGCCGGGTGGCCCGCCCTCGTCGAGGGGGACGTACTCGACGATGTGGTCGAGGTCGGCCCGCCCGGAGGGACGGGTGCAGCCGGGGAACACGCAGGTGGCGTCCCGGAGCCGGACTGCGGCGGCCATCGGCGCGGGCGGGTCGTGCTGGTCGACCGCGGGCATCGGGCTCGTTGCCGGGTCGAGGTCGAGGACGGGCTGGATGGTCACTGTGCCGGCGGTGAGCAGCCACGTCTGGAGCCGGCCCAGCAGCATCGGGCCGAGCTCGTCACTGCGCGCCACCCCACAGGCATCAACGGTCTGGGAGTCAATGCCGTGGGCGAGGAGGTCGCGGTCGGTGAGGTGCAGCACCAGCCGCACCTCACCCGACCGACCCGCCCGGCCTGACATCTTCGAGGGGGTGTCGGTGGTGGGTCGGCGGAACGGGTCCGGGGTCGCGTAGGCGGCTTCGTCGGCCACGCACACGCTCTCGTCGCGGTCGGGGTCGACGTCACGGTCGGGGTCCGCGACATCCGCGGCGGCCAGGATGTCGAGCGCCCGCTGCGGGTCCGCGAGCAGCCCCACCGCGTGGGCGCGGCGGACGCCGAGGTCGCCGGGGTGACCCAGGGCTCGCATGGTGGTCGACATGGTCGACACGGTGTGGTCGAACGCGACCGCATCAGCCACGTCGAGGCTCATGAACACCTCGCTCACCCCCGGTGCACCCTGCTCGTGGCGCACCTCCACCCGCCGAGACTCCAGCGCGTGGTCGTGGTCGGCGATCGCCCGGTCCGGGTCCGCGTACAGGCGGGCCTCGTGGACCAGGACCCCGATGCGGTGCGGGTTCAACCGACGCGGCTGCCACACCAGCAGCCGGTCCGCGTGACCGGCCGCGACCAGGTCGAGGTCGCGCGAGACCCGCGCCGCCTCCCGCCCCAGCCGCACCGGCACGACCAGCGACCGCACCAGCGTCCACAGCCGTGGCAGGCGGTGGGCCAGGTCGAGCACGTCACCCAGCAGCGCCAGCGTGGCCTCGTGGGACTGCTCCAACACCCCCGACAGCTCGACCACCGCGAACTCCGCGACCAGCGGGGCACCCTCGCCCGCGATCGGCAGGGGACGCTCCCCGAACAACGCCGCCGCCGACCCCGGCGCGTGGATCGTCTCCGAACGCCACCCCGCCGCCACCTCCTCGTCGGACACGACGTGCGCGTGCGCCCACGCCAGCGCGGACTCCAGCACCTCGACCTCCACGCGACGCTTCGCCGTCATCGCCGCCACCGCACGATCCAGCACCGCACGATCCAGCACCGCACGATCCAGCACGGGGCTGGTGGCGGGGGCCGGAGCGGTGGTGGACATGGGTCCAGTCTCCCAGAGCCCACCGACACCCCGACCTGCGAGAACGGGGCTGTGGAGAAGTATTCTCGAACAGACCTACGTACCCGATGATCGTCGGCTGCTCGACCACCGAAGCGCGAGGCCCCCGGACATGCAAAAGTCCCCGCCGGGGCGGGGACTTCTACGAGATGACGTCGCGGGTGCGCGTCAGGCGTTGGGGCGCTTGCCGTGGTTCGCGCCCTTCTTCTTGCGAGCGCGGCGCTTGCGTCCGGTCTTGCCCATGGTGGTCCTCCTGGAGTCGGTGCTCGGAGCAGTGTCTCAAATCCGCCCGGGAGCGGCGAATCGGGTCGCGTCGCGGCTCAGGAGCCGCCCTCGGTGATCTGGACGGTCACCTCGCGCAGCTGGAGGCGTACGCGGTCGCGCAGCGACTCCGGCGCCGACTCCGAGCAGGACCGGGCGACGAGCTGCTTGACGGCCTTCTGCAGGTCGTGGCGCTCGAGGCAGGGGCCGCACTCGCGCAGGTGCATCTCGACAACGGCGCAGTCGGCCTGGTCGAGCTCGTTGTCGATGAAGTAGACGATGCGCTCGATGTAGTCGACGCAGTCGTCGTTCCCGTGCTCGTGGCTGCTCACGACGTCTCCCCCTCGGCGCCAGGGACGGTGGATGCGGGAAGGAGGTCGTTGGCCCGGACGTAGTCGGCGAGCATGTCGCGGAGCTGGCGGCGCCCGCGGTGCAGGCGCGACATCACGGTGCCGATCGGCGTGTCCATGATCTCGGCGATCTCCTTGTAGGGGAAACCCTCCACGTCGGCGAGGTAGACCGCGAGGCGGAACTCCTCGGGCAGGCGCTGGAGCGCGTCCTTGACCTCCGAGTCGGGAAGGTGCTCGAGCGCCTCCATCTCCGCCGACCGGAGGCCGGTCGAGGAGTGCGACTCCGCGCGGGCGAGCTGCCAGTCCTCGACGTCCTCGGACATCGACTGCTGCGGCTGGCGCTGCTTCTTGCGGTAGGAGTTGATGTAGGTGTTGGTGAGGATCCGGTAGAGCCAGGCCTTGAGGTTGGTGCCCGGCTTGAACTGGTGGAAGGCGCTGTAGGCCTTCGCGAAGGTCTCCTGCACCAGGTCCTCGGCGTCGGCGGGGTTGCGGGTCATCCGCATCGCCGCGCCGTAGAGCTGGTCGAGGTAGGGCAGCGCGTCGCGCTCGAAGCGCGCGGAGCGCTGGTCCGAGGTCTCGTCCTCGACGGAGATCTCGGTGGGCGTGGACATCTCGTCCCTGAGCGATTCGGTCATCGCCTCCCACAGTACCGCCGTGGGTCTATCGAGGGTCAGTGCAGTCACACCGGTCCCAACACCTCACCCCCGCCGGGGATTCCCGACGACCTCGCGCACCAGCCACTCCAGCGTCGACTCGACGACGATGCCCATCGCCTCGGCCTGGGTGACCTCGCCCCGCGCCGGGACCTTGAGGCCGTGGTCGCCGCCCGGGATCACCACGACGTCGAGCCCGTCCTGGTCGCCCGGGAACTCCTCGGGGCGCCCCATCGGATCGCGCTCGCCCTGCACGAGCAGGGTCGGCAGGCCGACCGCCTTCAGCTCGTCCAGACGCGAGGGCTCGGTCCGGCCGGGCTGGTGCAGCGGGAACGACAGCGCCAGGCAGCCCGTCGCGCCGAGCGCCCGGGCCGTACGGGCAGCAGAGCGGGCCCCCGCGGAGCGCCCGCCGACGACAAGGGGGGTGCGTACGCGCATCACGTCGGCGGCACAGCGCAGCGCCGCGTCGAGGGTGGGCGGGGCGGTCGCGACCTTGCGGCCCGCCACCCGCCACGGCTGCTCGAACAGGACGACGGAGACACCCTGTGCCGGCAGCGCGTCGGCCAGGGCCCACAGGTCGCGGGACTCCACGCCCCCTCCGGCGCCGTGGCTGAGCAGGAGGGTCGCGATCGGGCTCGTCGAGCGGCGGGTGTGCAGCCGGCCCTCGCCGTAGGGGGTGTCGACGGAGCGGATCGTCGCCTTCTTCACGGGGTGCCCTCCTCGTGGGGCTCGAGGGGCAGTGGCTCGAGGGGCAGTGGCTCGACGAGCTCGGGACCGTTGTTGCGGACGTTGCTCACCAGCATCGGCACGGCGTACGCCTCGAGCCGGCCGGGCGCGGCGGGCACCAGGAGCGAGGTGTCGCCCGGCGTGGTCGGGTCGAGCCACGCGTGCCAGCGCTCGCGCTCGACCATCAGCGGCATCCGGTCGTGGATGTGGCCGAGCGAGTCCTCGGCCTGGGTGGTCAGCACGGTGCAGGTCCAGCGGAAGCGGTCGGGGTCGTCCTCGGCCTTCGACGGGTCGCGCCAGATCTCGTAGAGCCCCGCCATCGCAAGCACTCCCCCGTCCTTGGGCCGGATGAAGAACGGCTGCTTGACCGGCTTGCCCTTCGCGTTGGTCCTCGAGGTGGGGTACCACTCGAAGTAGCCGTCGGCGGGCAGCAGCGCGCGTCGGGTCGCGAACGCCTTGCGGTAGGCCGGCTTCTCCGCGACGGTCTCCATCCGCGCGTTGATCATCCGGTTGCCGATGGACGGGTCCTTGGCCCACGACGGGACCAGCCCCCACGTGAGGACCCGCAGCTGGCGCTGCGGCGGCTCGTCGGACTCCCGCGAGGGTGGCCGCTCGACGACGGCGTAGACCTCCTTGGTCGGCGCCACGTTGTAGTCGGCGGCCAGCGGCGCGGCGATGCGGCTCTCGACGACCTCGAACTCCTCGACGAGATCCTCCGAGCTCCGGGACGACGCGTAGCGACCACACACAGGAGCCACCCTAGGGGAGCCGGGCGACAGGTCGGCTCAGCCGCGAGCGAGCTCGTCGAGCACCATGCCCGCGACCGCGTCGGTGCCGGGCAGTCCCTCGATCCAGACGCGGACGACCACGTCGGGCTCGGCGCCCCCGAGGAGCGTGCGCAGCACCTGCACCCGCCGCCCCAGCCGATCGTCGCGCCGGGTCAGGATGCCCACCCGGTGCAGGCCGAGGCGGGCGACGGTCTCGTCCCGGGCGAACGCCGTGCGGGCGAGCTCGCCGGCGCGGGCCAGTCGCATCGCCCGGGTGAAGTGGTCCCCCGGCTCCTCGGAGGGGTCGCTCGGCGGCATCGCGAACACGACCAGCGCATAGTCGTCGACGCCCCCGGGCACGCCGGCACCGCCGAGCCGGTAGATCTCGCCCAGCCGGCTGCGCAGGTGCGCCTGGCTGGACAACCCGGTGAGCGGGTCCTCGCAGCTGAGCTGGTGGAGGTAGCCGAGCGTGGTCTCGCTCCACGCAGTGAGCATCGCGGACACAACGTCGTACGTCGGGTCGGCGCCGGTGGCGGTGCGGCACGTGTCACGCAGGCCGGCGAGGGCCTCCTCGACGGACGCTCCGTCGCGGGCGAGCTCCTCGCCCGCGACGGAGCATGCCCCCATGACGTCCGATCCTGAGATGAGCGCCTCCCCGACAGCGTGGAACCGGTGCGGCAACCCCGACCGCTCGACGGTGTGCTGCGGCTCGCTCATCCCAGGATCGGCATCCGTGAGTCGACGCCCGCGTGTGGCGAAGATCTTCACGGCAGCCCCCCTCTTCTCAGTCATGCTCCACAGGTGTGACGGCCCACACCCCGGTGCATGACGCGGACCAGACCAGGAAATCCGGATTCTTTGCTTCCCGGCCCGTTGCCGCGCGCTGCGGGCTACAGTCAAGACGCCTGGCAACAGCGCCAGGAGAGGTTCCTGGGGAGCGTCGGACCATGAGCGTGGCCACCAGCGTCGAGGCACCGAGCGACGCCGAGCTGATCTCGGCGGTGCGCGGCGGGGACATCGACGCCTACGGCACGCTCTTCGAGCGTCACGTCGAGGCCGCCCGCAGGCTCGCCCGGCAGCTCGTCCCCGCGGGTGACGCGGAGGACCTCGTCTCGGAGGCCTTCGTCAAGGTCCTCGGCGTGCTGCAGCGCGGTGGTGGTCCGGACCTCGCCTTCCGCGCCTACCTGCTCACCTCCGTACGCCGCCTGCAGGTCGACCGCTTCCGCGCCGGGGCCAAGCTGCACACCACGGACGACATGGAGGCCTTCGACCCCGGCGTCCCGTTCCGCGACACGGCCGTCGAGGGCTTCGAGAGCGCCGCAGCCGCGCGGGCGTTCGCCAGCCTCCCCGAGCGCTGGCAGCTGGTCCTGTGGCACACCGAGGTCGAGGGCGACAAGCCCGCCGACATCGCGCCGATGCTCGGGATGAGCGCCAACTCCGTCTCGGCGCTGGCGTACCGCGCCCGTGAGGGGCTGCGCCAGGCCTTCCTGACCCAGCACGTCGCCGAGCTCGAGGAGGACGACTGCCGCTGGACGCACGGTCAGCTCGGCGCGTACGTCCGCGAGGCCGTCTCGCGGCGCGACGCCACCAAGGTCGAGCACCACCTCGGCGAGTGCCGCTCCTGCATGGCGATCTACCTCGAGCTCACCGAGGTCAACTCCAACCTCGGCGCCCTCCTCGCTCCCCTGCTGCTCGGAGGCGTCGCGAGCGCCTACGTCGGCAGCGCGGCTGTCTCGGGCGGGGTGCCGGTGGGTGTCGGCCTGGTGCTCGGACGGGTCCGCGACCTCGTCGCCGGCAACGCCGCCACGGCCGCGGTGGCCGGCGTGGCCGTCAGCACCGTCGTCGTCGCCGGAGGCATCGCGCTCGGGATGCGCGGGCCGGACACGACGGCGTCGGTGACCGACAGGTCGCCCTTCTCCGCGGCGACCGACTCCTCGTCGGACGGCTCCTCGACGACCGACGGACCCGGCTCGACGTCCTCCGGCCGGGAGCGCAGCACCCCACCCGCCGTCGTGCTGCCGCCGGGCGACACGGACCCGACCCCGGGCTCCACCTCGACCTCGGACCAGACCCAGGCGTCGGACCCCACCGACGATCCCACCGGCGACCCCACCGACGACCCGACCGACGACCCGACCGACGACCCGACCGACGACCCGACCGACGACCCCACCGACGACCCGACCCAGACGCCCACGCAGACGCCCACGCAGACCCCGACCCAGACCCCGACCCAGACCCCGACACCCACGCCCACCCCGACACCCACGCCGACACCCACCCCGACACCCACCCCGACCCCCACCCCGACCCCGGTGCCGCCCGACGCCTCGGTGACCGGCAGCGTCGGCGGCGCGCGACCGACGTACGACGTGGTGGTCCGCGTGGCCGGCCTCGCCACCGGAGTGACCGCGCAGGTGCGCATCGAGGCCGCCGGCGACAGCGTCGTCGTCCGCAGCGGCGACGCCCGCTGCACCGTGGTCAGGACGGTCGCCACGTGCCAGGTCGCCGCGGACACCACGGTGGCCGTCGAGGTCGTGGCCCCGCAGGGCGGCAACGTCACCGCGACCCTCTCCCCGTCCGGCAGCGACGCCGACGCGGGCAACAACACCTGGCGCGCCGTCCTGGGCTGACCGGCAAGGGGCGAGCTCCTGACGCACCCCTGCGGACGGAGCGTGCCTCCCGCGCATCGTGTAGACAGGGGCGCATGACGATCACCCGGTTGCTCGCCCGTCCGATGCTGGCCACGATCTTCGTCGCCGGCGGCGTCAATGCCCTGCGCAACACCGAGGGCCACGCCGCCAAGGCCAAGAAGGTGACCGACCGGTTCGTCCCTGCCGCCCAGCAGGCCGTGCCGAAGGCCCCCATCCCGACCGACCCCGCCACGCTCGTCCGGATCAACGCGGGCGCGCAGATCCTCGCCGCCGCGGCCCTCGCCACCGGCCGCGCCCCGCGCCTCAGCGCGACCGTGCTGGCGGCGTCGTTGGTGCCCACGACACTGGCCGGCCACGCGTTCTGGGACGAGGCCGACGCCGACGCGAAGGCCGCGCAGAAGCTCCAGTTCTTCAAGAACACCTCGATCATGGGCGGCCTCCTCCTCGCCGCCGTCGACACCGAGGGCCGCCCCGGCCTGGCGTGGCGCGCCCGCCGCGCGGCCGCCGACGTACGACGCGAGGCACGGCAGGTCGCCAAGGACGCACGCCGCGAGGCGAAGTTGGCCAGGGCCCAGCTCACCTGACCTCGATAGGGTGCGCGGGTGAGTGACCTCTGGCCGGCCCCACGCCCCCACGACCCCGTCGACCGGCGGGTGTCGCTGCCCGGGAGCAAGTCGCTGACCAACCGTGCGCTCGTGCTCGCCGCGATCGCCGACGGTCCCAGCGTCGTACGCCGCCCGCTGCGCTCGCGCGACACGCTGCTCATGGCCGCCGCGCTGACGTCGCTGGGCACCGGGGTCGAGGACACGGAGGACGGCGACTGGGTCGTCACCCCCGGCCCCTGGGACCGTGACGCCGACGTCGACTGCGGCCTCGCCGGCACCGTGATGCGCTTCGTGCCGCCCGTGGTCGGCCTCGCCCGCGGGATCGTGCGGTTCGACGGCGACCCCCACATGCGGCTGCGGCCCGTCGGCCCCATGCTGGCCGCCCTCGGTGCCCTCGGCGTACGCATCGACGACGGCGGACGCGGCGCCCTGCCCTTCGCCGTGCACGGCTCCGGGACGGTCCCCGGCGGCACCGTCACCATCGACGCCAGCGCCTCCTCGCAGTTCGTCTCGGCACTGCTGCTCGCGGGCGCGCGCTACGAGCACGGGGTCGACGTGCGCCACGTGGGCAAGCCGGTGCCGTCGCTCCCCCACATCGAGATGACCGTCCAGATGCTGCGCCAGCACGGCGTGGAGGTCGACGACGCCGACGCCAACCGGTGGGCCGTCGCACCCGGCGCGGTGAAGGCCCTCGACCACGACATCGAGCCCGACCTGTCCAACGCCGCGCCCTTCCTCGCGCTCGGCGCCGCGACCGGCGGCCGGGTCACCGTGACCGACTGGCCCTCGTCGACCACCCAGCCCGGCGACGAGCTGCGCGAGATCCTCACGTTGATGGGGTGCGAGGTGAGCCTGACGGAGGGCGACCTCACCGTCGTCGGTCCCGAGCGCCTCCACGGAGTCGACCTCGACCTGCACGACGTCGGCGAGCTGACCCCGGCGGTCGCCGCGCTCTGTGCGCTGGCCGACTCCCCCTCCCACCTGCGCGGGGTGGCGCACATCCGCGGGCACGAGACCGACCGGATCACCGCGCTCGCCACCGAGCTCGGCAGGCTCGGCGCCGACGTCACCGAGCGCGAGGACGGGCTGTCGATCCGGCCCGCGACCCTGCGTGGCGGAACCTTCCGCACCTACGCCGACCACCGGATGGCACACGCCGGGGTCATCCTCGGCCTGGCCGTCGACGACGTGCTCGTCGAGGACATCGCGACGACGTCGAAGACGTTCCCCGACTTCGCCGGTGCCTGGAGTCGCGCGGTGCAGGGAGCGTCTGCGTGACGACGGGTCGCTACTCCGAGCACGACCACGAGCACTACGAGCGACCCCGCCGCCGGACCCGGCCCCGCACCAAGGACCGTCCGACCTACGACGACGCGGTCGAGGGCCGGGTGATGACCGTGGACCGCGGTCGCTTCACCCTCCTCGTCGACGGGCGCCGGGTGATGGCGATGAAGTCGCGGCCCCTGGGTCGCAAGGGCGTCGTCACGGGCGACCACGTGCGCGTGGTCGGCGACACGAGCGGTGCCGACGGATCACTGGCCCGCATCGTGGAGGTGGTCCCGCGCAGCACGACCCTGCGCCGCACCGCCGACGACGACGACCCGGTCGAGCGGGTGATCGTGTCCAACGCCGACCAGCTGGTCGTGGTCACCGCGCTGGCCGACCCCGAGCCCCGCCCGCGGCTGATCGACCGCGCGCTGGTGGCGGCGTACGACGCCGGCATGTCGCCGCTGCTGTGCCTCACCAAGGCCGACCTGGCCGATCCCGAGGTGCTGCTCTCGACCTACCGGTCGCTGGGCGTCCCGTGGGTGGTCACCCAGCTCAAGGGCGAGGGCGCCGGCGACCTGACCGAGCTGAAGGACCGGCTGCGCGGCCGGACGAGCGTGCTCGTGGGCCACAGCGGCGTCGGCAAGTCCACCCTCGTCAACGCCCTGATCCCCGACGCGCACCGCGAGGTCGGCATCGTCAACGCCGTCACCGGGCGTGGGCGCCACACCTCCACGAGCGCGTACCTCCTCGAGCTGCCAGGCGACGACGGACGGGGCGACGGCTGGATCATCGACACCCCCGGCATCCGCTCGTTCGGGCTCGCGCACGTGCAGCCGGAGAACCTGATCGAGGCGTTCCCCGACCTCGACGAGATGACCGAGACCTGCCCGCGCGGGTGCACCCATGGCACCGACGAGCCGGAGTGCGGCCTCGACGAGGCGGTCGAGGCCGGAGAGGCCGACGCCGACCGGGTGGAGTCGTTCCGCCGGCTGCTCGCGGCGCGCGAGGCCTCGAGCGACTGGTAGCAGCCGTGCTCGTCAGCCCCAGACGGCCCGGGCCCCGGAGTCGCCGGCGAGGTAGACGGTGACCAGCAGCGCCACGGCGCCGGCGGCGAGCAGGAGCGCCACCGGGATGCCGAGCCGGGTCTCCCGCGCGCCCCGCCCGGAGGCCAGCGCGGACGCCCCGCCGAGCGCCCAGGCGGCGAGCCCGGAGAGCACGGCGTAGCCGAGCGCCACGTTGCGGAGCATCTCGCCCGCCTCCTGATGGTCCTCGACGATCGGCGCGAGCTCGGGACGCGACGCCAGCAGGTCCTCGCCCGCGGCGACGGCGCCGAGCGCGGTCACGGCCGTCACCACGGCGAGGACCACCAGCGGCCACCGCAGCAGCCAGCGCCACCGCGGCACGGCGGCGTACACCAGGCCGGTCAGCGCGGCCAGCGGCCCGAGGACCACGACCGCGTGCACGATGAGCGGGTGGAGCGGCACACCGTTGAGTTCCATGCGTGCACAGTAGGGCGCGATGCTGGGAATAGCCTGTGGACATGCCCATCACCGGCTCCAACGACCACACCGACGACCTGCGGCTGGCGCACGTCCTCGCCGACGACGCGGACTCCCTCACGCAGGCCCGCTTCAAGTCCCTCGACCTGCACGTCATGAGCAAGCCCGACCTGACCCCGGTCACCGACGCCGACAGGGCCGTCGAGGAGGGCATCCGCCGCACCCTCTCGCGGGTCCGCTCGCGTGACGCCGTGGTCGGCGAGGAGCAGGGCACCACGGGGCACAGCCAGCGCCGCTGGATCGTGGACCCGATCGACGGCACGAAGAACTACGTGCGCGGCGTGCCGGTGTGGGCCACGTTGATCGCCCTCGCCGTCGACGACGAGGTCGTCCTGGGCGTCGTGTCGGCCCCGCAGCTGCAGCGCCGGTGGTGGGCGTCGGTCGGCAACGGCGCCTGGACCGGCCGCTCCCTGCTCAAGGCGACGAAGTGCGAGGTGTCGGACGTACGCCGGCTCGAGGACGCGTCGCTGAGCTACTCCTCGCTGTCGGGCTGGGACGAGCGCGGCCGCCTCGACGACTTCGTGTCGCTGTCGCGGCGCTGCTGGCGGACCCGCGCCTATGGCGACTTCTGGTCCTACATGCTCCTCGCCGAGGGCGCGGTGGACATCGCGGCCGAGCCCGAGCTCGAGCTCTACGACATGGCGGCGCTCGACGTCATCGTGCGCGAGGCGGGCGGCAGGTTCACCTCCCTCGACGGCACCGACGGACCGTGGGGCGGCAACGCGCTGGCGTCCAACGGACACCTCCACGAGGCCGCGCTGTCCTTCCTCGGCGCGCTCGACGACGACGACACCGACCCGGACGTGCCGCGGCGCGGACCTGGCTCGGTCAGCAACCTGCGCGAGCGCCAGGCACCTCCGGTCCTCGACTGACCTTCGACCCTGTCCCTCACGCCGCGGCTTGGCTACGGTGAGCCTCCAGTCTTTTCCGTGCGCGACGAGAGGCGGAGGCCATGAGGATCAAGGACGTCATCCGGGGCAAGGGCAGCCAGGAGGTCGTGACCATCGACCCCGAGGCCACCGTGCGCGAGCTCGTGGCCCTGCTGGCCGAGCACAACGTCGGCGCGCTGGTGGTGAGCGAGGACGGCGAGCGGGTCACCGGGATCGTGAGCGAGCGCGACGTCGTACGCCGGCTGCATGCCGACACGGGTGTCCTCGACAGCCCCGTGCGCTCGATCATGACCGCCGACGTGCGCACCTGCGCGGGCGACGACGCGCTGACCGACCTCATGCAGACGATGACCGAGCACCGCATCCGGCACGTGCCGGTGGTGGCCGACGGACGGCTGACCGGCATCATCTCCATCGGTGACGTGGTCAAGAACCGGATCGGCGAGCTCGAGTTCGAGCGCGACCAGCTCGACCACTACGTGCACCAGACCTGACAGCAACTGATCGGAGCACCGAAGTGACTGACAAGCCTGACGTCGACCCCCACATGGGCGAGGCCCCCACCGACCTGGAGGTCACCGACCTCGTCGAGGGCGAGGGCACCGAGGCCACGTCCGGCTCGACGGTGTCGGTCCACTACGTCGGCGTCGCCCACTCCACGGGCGAGGAGTTCGACGCGTCCTACAACCGCGGCACGCCGCTGCAGTTCCGCCTCGGCATCGGCCAGGTCATCTCCGGCTGGGACACCGGCGTGCAGGGCATGAAGGTCGGCGGCCGTCGCCGCCTCGTCATCCCGCCGCACCTCGGCTACGGCGACCGCGGGGCCGGCGGCGTGATCAAGCCGGGCGAGACGCTGATCTTCGTGGTGGACCTGCTCGAGGTCCGCTGACCCCCCACTGCACGGACGCCTAGCCCTGGGCGTCGTGGACCAGGATCGCGACCTGCACCCGGTTCTCGACGCCCAGCTTGGCGAAGAGCCGTCCGACGTGCGTCTTGACCGTCGGCACGCCCATGTAGAGCTCGGCGGCGATGTCGGCGTTGCTCAGCCCGCGGGCGACCCCGTCCGCGACGTCGCGCTCCCGCTCGGTGAGCGTGGTGAGGGCGGCGCGGGCCGCCGCCACCCGGCTCTCGACGTCGTACGCCCCGGCGGTCGCGTCGGTGCGGGTGACGGCGGCGATCAGCTGGGCCGTGACGCTGGGCGACAGCATCGGCTCCCCCGCCGCCACCGCCCGGATCGCCTGGACGAGCCGCGCCGGCGGGGTGTCCTTGAGCAGGAAGCCCGCCGCACCGGTCCGCAGCGCGCGCAGCACCATGTCGTCGGTGTCGAAGGTCGTCAGGACGATGACCTTGAGGTCCGGGTCGGCGGCCAGCAGCGCCTCGGTCGCGCTGAGGCCGTCGCGCACCGGCATCCGGATGTCCATCAGCACGACGTCCACGCCGGCGGCGGGCACGACGCGCAGTGCCTCCTCGCCGTCGCCGGCCTCGGCGACGACCGTGATGCCCGAGTCGCCGCCGAGCATCATGCCGAGCGCCGCCCGCACCATCGGGTCGTCGTCGACGACTGCCAGCCGTACGGGCACGTCGCTGCTGCCTGGCGTCACGAGTCCCACGGTATCCACGCCCGGACGACGTACCCGCCGGTGGGATCTCCGCCGTGGCTGATCCGGCCGCCTGCGAGGGCGGCCCGCTCCGCGAGGCCGAGCAGCCCGAGCCCCGAGGCGGGCAGCGCCGGCGTGGGGCGCGGCCCGACCGGGGCGGCGTTGCGCACCCCGATCACGAGCCCGTCGTCGGGGGTGCCGGCGAGGTCCACGGTGACGGCCGTGCCGGGGGCGTGCTTGCGCACGTTGGTCAGTGCCTCCTGGACGATCCTGTAGGCCGTGCGGCCCGTGGCCGTCGGCACGTCGCCCTCGACGCGGCTCGACAGCCGTACGCGCATCCCGCCGGCGGCCTCCTCGGCGACCAGGCCCGCGACGTCGTCGATCCCCGGCTGGGGCCGCTCGGGAGCGGCGTCGACGGGCTGGAGCGGGTCGCGCAGCACCCCGAGCACGGCGCGCAGGTCCGACAGGGCGCGGTGCGCGTTCTCCTCGATCGACTTCGCGGCGCTCGCCTGCTCCTGCGCGGTCAGGTCGGTGCGGTAGCCGAGCGCGCCTGCGTGCATCGCGACGAGCGAGATCCGGTGGGCCAGCACGTCGTGCATCTCCCGCGCGATCCGGGTCCGCTCGGCGGCCTGGGCCTGGGCCACGCGTGCCAGCTGCTCGCGCTCGGCGGTGAGGGCGCGCTCACGGTAGGAGTCGACCAGCTGGCGCTGGGAGCCCATCGCGTAGCCGGTGGCGACCAGGATCCCCGTGACGAGCGCGCCGAAGGCCAGCGAGACCCACAGCGGCAGGGTGTCCTCGGAGATCCCCACCCGCTCCTGCACGACGCCGGACAGGACACCCAGTGGTCCCACCACCGCCAGCAGCCGCCAGCGTCGGCGCGACGCGAGCGAGCCGATCACCCACGAGGCCGGACCGGCGCTGGACGCGGAGACGCAGCCGAAGGCGTTCAGGGCGATCGCCACGAGCGCCGGGTGCCGGTGCCGCCACCGCACGAGGACGAACGACAGCAGGCCCAGCAGGGGGTCGCCGTAGAGGAACCACATGAGCGCGGCGTCGGGCGTCCGCTCCGTCGCGCCGATGAGCGGCGCTCCCCACACGAAGGCGCTGATGGCCACCGCCAGTGAGTAGCGCCAGGCCGTTGCGAGCCGGCCCGTCCTCGCGCGCGTCTCGGGCATGGACCAGAGACTAGGGGCCCGGAGGGGCACGTCGCGTCCGACCAAGGTGTCGCCCGCGTGCCGGAGATCGATACCGCGGTCGGACCCCGCGAAGCCCTGCGCCCGATGCGGGCGACCCCTCCCCACGCAGAGGGTGGAGCCATGATCACAGTCGAGAACCTCACCAAGCGCTACGGCGGGTTCACCGCCGTGGACGACATCTCGTTCCAGGTGCGTCCGGGAAGCGTGGTCGGCTTCCTGGGACCCAACGGTGCCGGCAAGTCCACCGCGATGCGGATGATGACCGGGCTCACGCCCCCCACCTCCGGCCGGGCCACGATCCTCGGCCAGACCTACCGCGAGCTCCACAACCCCGGCCGCCACGTGGGCGTCATGCTCGACGCCTCGGCCCAGCACCCCGGCCGCACCGGCCGCGAGGTGCTGCGCGTGGCGGCGGTGTCCGTCGGCGTCGGCAAGGCCCGCGTCGAGGAGGTGCTCACGCTCGTCGGCCTGACCGACGAGGAGGCCGGACGCCGGGTGCGCAACTACTCCCTCGGCATGCGCCAGCGCCTCGGCATCGCCGCCGCCCTGCTCGGCGAGCCGCAGGTGCTGGTCCTCGACGAGCCCGCCAACGGTCTCGACCCGCAGGGCATCCACTGGATGCGCGGGCTGCTGCGGCGCTTCGCCGACGGCGGCGGCACCGTGCTGCTCTCCAGCCACCTGCTCCACGAGGTGCAGATCGTCGCCGACGACCTCGTCATGATCGGTCGCGGCCGGATCGTCGCGATGGGCAGCAAGGACGAGCTGCTCGCTCGCGGCGGCACGACCGTCCAGTCCACCGACGACGCCCGCCTCGCCCACCTCCTGGAGGCCGCCGACGTGCCGGTCTCCCGCACCGGCTCGGGGCTCGTCGTCGACGCCGAGGCCCGCGTGGTCGGCGAGATCGCCGCCCGCGAGTCCGTCGTCCTCCTCGAGCTGCGCTCCGGCGGCTCGGAGGGCCTCGAAGAGATGTTCCTCGGCCTCACGGCCGCCACGTCCCGCGAAGGAGACGCCGCATGAGCACCGAGACGAGCACCGGCACCACCCTGTCCCCGGCCCCCGCTGTCGGAGGAGGCACCACCGACGCACCCACCGCCACCGCCCTGGCCGGGCGGCCGGGAGTGCCGTTCGGCCGTACGTTCCAGGCCGAGCTGCGCAAGATGGTCGACACCCGCGCCGGTCGCTGGATGGTCATCGTGATGGCCGCCGTCGCCGTCCTCGTCCTGGCCGGCTTCGTGATCTGGGGTCCTGCGGAGGACGCGTCGTTCCGCGGCCTGCTCGAGCTCGCCACGCTGCCCCTGGCGATGCTGCTGCCGATCATCGGCATCATGGCCGCGACGGCCGAGTGGTCGCAGCGCACCGGGCTGGTCACCTTCGTGCTCGAGCCCCGCCGCGGGCGTGTCGTGCTGGCCAAGGCACTGGCCGCCCTCGTCCTCGCCGTCGTCGTGCTGGTTGCCGCGGTGGTCGCGTCGGCCGTGGCGAACCTCGTCGGCGGCACCGGCGAGTGGGACGTCACCGCCGCGATCGGCGGCGGCCTCCTCCTGGCCCTGCTGATCTACGTCCTGCAGGGCGTGGCCTTCGGACTGCTGTTCCTCAACACTCCGGTCGCGATCGTCTCGGTGCTCGTCCTGCCGACCATCTGGTCGATCGCCACCATGGCCGTCTCGTCCCTCGAAGAGGCCGGCAGGTGGCTCAACCTCGACCTGGTGACCCAGCCGCTCTTCGCGGGCGACATGGCCGGTCGGGACTGGGCGCAGCTCGCCACGGCGAGCGCGGTCTGGGTGCTGCTGCCGCTGACGGTCGGGACCTACCGCGTCCTGCATCGTGAGGTGAAGTAGCCGGGGGGCGCTTCACCCCACCCCGTCGCCACCGAGTCACGGCTGATCCCACCGGCCGGCTCACCACGGGACGTCGATCTCGACCTCCCCGGTGGCGACCCGGGCCGCCAGCCCGCCCAGCGTGACCACGTCACCGGGGACGAGCTGGCGGCCCCTTCGCGTCTCGACCTCGTCGTTGACCCGTACGGCGCCGTCGGCGATCACCGGCTTGGCCTCGGCGCCGGACTCGACGAGGTTGGCGAGCTTGAGGAACTGGCCCAGCCGGATCGACTCGTCGCGGATCGGGACGTCGATGGGTTCACTGGTCTGCGGCACTTCTCTAGGGTAGGCGTCCGTGCGCCTCCCTCGCTGGTCCCGGTCCGTCGCGATGCTCGCCCTGCTGGCGCCGCTGCTCGCCCTCGGCACCCCGGCGGGGGCCGAGATCGCCTCGCAGAAGCCGCCCGGGAGGTCCGGGTGCTGGGCCGAGGCCGGTGCCGAGGTCTGCTTCACCTCGCCCCCGACCCGCCCCGGCGACCCGACCGTCCTCGACCGTCCCAGTCGGCTCTTCGACAGCGCAGGCCCCGGGGACACGATCCGGATCGCCATGTTCCGGTGGGACATCAAGCCCCCGACCGACGCCGTCCTCGCCGCCCAGCGCCGCGGCGCCACCGTGCTGCTCGTCGGCGACGACGACCTGCGGCTCAACCGGCAGGGCCGCCGGCTCATCCGGACGCTCGAGGAGCAGGACCCCGCGCGCACCAACGTCACGATCTGCAAGGGCGCCTGCCTGCCCTGGCGGGCACCGGGCCCGTACCCGGACAGCCAGGATGTGCAGCACCTCAAGTTCTACGTCACCGAGATCGGCGGGGTGCAGTCGTTCATCACGTCCTCGGCCAACCTCGAGGACCGGCAGTACCGGCAGTACAACTCGCTGATCAAGCTCGACGACCCCGGCCTCTACCAGTTCGGCGTCGACTACTTCAGCCGCCTCCAGGCCCAGAGCGTGAAGGTGGACGGGCAGCGGTGGGACGACCGTCGCAAGACCTGGAGCAGCGGCGGCACCACCGCCGCGGTCTACCCCAACCGAAGCGACCTGCTCCTGTCCACGCTGCGCGACCTCAGCTGCCGTCGCGGCGCCCGCGACGTCTCGGCGATGTTCGCGGTGATCCAGCGCGCCGACGTGCGCGACCAGCTCGCCCGCCTGTCCCGGTCGGGCTGCCGGGTGCGGATCGTGACCTCGCGCGACACCGTGGAGAACTGGCTCCAGCAGCCCTTGCGCGCCGGTGACGTCCCGGACCGGATGGTCCGCACGGTGCTGACCCACGACAAGATGCTGGTGGCCCGCGCGCGGTTCCGCGGCCGGGCCACCCACCTGGTCGTGACGGGGACGTCCAACACCACGTGCGGCGGGCTGCTCTACAACGACGAGGTGATGCTGCGCATCGTCGGCAACCGCTGGCTGCACGACCAGTACCTCGCGCACTTCGACGACGCGTACGCCCGCGCGTGGCAGAGCCGGTCGCGGGTCATGCCGGTGATGAAGCCCTGCCGCCGCTGATCAGTGCACCGCCAAGCTCACCGCGTGGATCACCACGCCCACCAGCCCGCCGACGATCGTGCCGTTGATCCGGATGAACTGGAGGTCGCGGCCGACGTGCAGCTCGATGCGCCGGGCCGCCTCCTTGCCGTCCCAGCGCTCGATGGTGTGGGTGATCACGGTCGTGAGCTCGGCGCCGTAGCGCTCGACGGCGAAGACGGTGAGGTCGGCGGCCATCCGGTCGAGGCGCTCACGCAGCGCGGCGTCCTCGCGCAGTCGGTCGGCGAACGCGCCCAGCTCCTCGAGCAGCCGCCGGCGCACCGCGCCCTGGGGGTCGCGGATCGAGCCGAGCAGGGCCGAGCGCATCGCCTTCCAGAGCGAGATCGCCGTGGTCACCACCTGCGGGTGGTCGAGCAGGCGCTCCTTGAGCCCCTCGGTGCGCCGCTGGGTCTCCTCGTCGTTGATCAGGTCGTGGGCGAGCTGGCCCAGCATCGAGTCGAGCGCCTCGCGGGCCCGGTGGTGCGGGTCGTCGCGGATGTCCTCGAGCCACGCGAGCGCCTGGACGTGCAGCCGGGAGGTGACCGCGTCGTTGAGCTTGGGCGGCGCCCACCACGGCGCGCGCTCCTCCAGCACCCGGGAGAAGGTCTCCGGGTTCTCCAGCACCCAGCTGTGCAGCTCGTCCACCGCGAGGTCCACCAGCCCGCGGTGGAGGTCGTCGCGCAGCACCTCCATCAGCGTCGTGCCCAGCAGCGGGGAGATCGGCTCCTCACGGAAGCGCGGCACCAGCGCCTGCGTGACCAGGTCGGCGACGTGGTCGTCGCGGACCTTGCCCAGAGCGATCACCGCCACCTCGGCGACCTCGTCGACCACGCGCCGGGCGTGGGCCGGGTCGGAGAGCCAGTCCCCGACCCGTGCCGAGATCGTCGCGGCCGCCACCCGCTCGCGGATGATGTCCTCCTGGAGGAAGTTCTCCCCGACGAACTCCTCGAGGCCCCTGCCCAGCTCGTCCTTGCGCTTGGGGACCAGCGCGGTGTGCGGGATCGGCAGTCCCAGCGGGTGCTTGAAGAGCGCAGTGACGGCGAACCAGTCCGCGATCGCGCCGACCATCGACGCCTCGGCGCCCGCGTTGACGAAGCCCCAGAACCCGTCGCGGCCAAGCGTGGCGACGTACACGCAGGCGGCGAGCAGCAGCAGGCCGACCGCCACCGTACGCATCTGCCGCAGGCCGCGCCGGCGCGCCTCGTCGGCGTCCGGATCCGGCGTGATGAGCGGGAGGGCGGGTTGCCTCGGTACGGCCGTGGTGGGCATGCGGACCATCCTCCCCGACCGTGCCAGAATGCCGCGCATGCCTCGCACCGTGATCACCTTCGGCACGTTCGACGTGTTCCATGTCGGACACCTGCGCGTCCTCGAGCGCGCCGCCGAGCTGGGTGACCGGCTGGTCGTCGGCGTCTCCGCCGACGCCCTCAACGAGCGCAAGAAGGGCCGGGCGCCGATCTTCAGCCAGCGCGAGCGGCTCGCCATCGTCGGCGCCCTCAAGGTCGTCGACGCGGTCTTCGTCGAGGAGAGCCTGGAGCAGAAGCGCGACTACATCGTCGAGCACCGGGCGGACGTCCTCGTGATGGGCGACGACTGGGCCGGCAAGTTCGACGAGTTCTCCGACGTGTGCGAGGTCGTCTACCTCGAGCGCACGCCTGCGATCTCCACCACCGCGATCATCGAGCACATCGCCGACCTGTGACCGGCCGGCGGTCTCGGACCCCGGGGCTGTCACCCCACCGGGTTAGGGTCGGCACGGACATGACAGCAACGAGGGGAACCATGCGCAGATTCGTCACGACCGCCATGACCATCGCACTGGTGGGCGGGGCGGCGCTCACCGCACCGGCCGTCGCTGCCGACGAGGACCGTCCCGGCCTGCCGGGCTCGGCCGGGGTCGTCGATCCCGGCGACCTGCTCGGCCTCACCCCCGAGGCGCCGCTGCCGGTGCTCGAGGAGCAGCTGGACCCCACGGCGTCCGAGATGCTGAGCACGGCTCGCCGCGTGCTCGCGGGCAACGCCCGCCCGGGCGACCCGTCGGCGACCCTCGTGCTGCGCGACCTCTGGATGCAGAAGTCCCGGCTGCGGGGTGCCGAGCGCCGCCAGGCCGACGCGATGCTCGCCCGCCCGACCGACGGGGTCAGCGACCCCCAGGGGTTCGGCTACTCCGTGGCAGAGGCCCCGCCGCTGTGCAACACCCGCCTGTGCGTCCACTACGTCCCGACCGGGACCGACGCACCGCCGTCGCCGGACTGGCCGGCCCAGAACCTCGCCGTGATGGACTCCGTGTGGACCACCATCGTCGACGGCATGGGCTACCGCGCTCCCGTGCGGGACGGCTCCCGCGGCGGCGGCTCGCAGTTCGACGTCTACCTCAAGGACCTCGGTGGTTCCCTCTACGGCTTCTGCGCCGGCGAGCGCCGCTCCAAGAAGCGCACCGCCTCGGGCTACTGCGTCCTCGACAACGACTTCGCGACCAGCCAGTTCCCCAACAACACGCCCGCGGACAACCTCGTCGTGACTGCCGGCCACGAGTTCTTCCACGCCGTCCAGTACGCCTACGACTACGCCGAGGACCCGTGGATGATGGAGTCGACGGCGACCTGGATGGAGGAGCGGATCGCGACCCACGTCAACGACAACCGCCAGTACCTCCCCGTCAGCCAGATCTACGCCGCGCAGGTGCCGCTCGACGCGTTCAGCCGCACCAACGGCTTCCAGTACGGCAACTGGGTCTTCTGGGAGTACCTCACCTCGCGCTACGGCAACCGCCTCGTGCTCAAGACCTGGAAGAAGGCCGGCTCCCTCAAGCGCGACGGCGGGAAGTACAGCCTGGCCGCCCTGCAGAAGGTGCTGCGCAACAAGGGCGGCTTCGGGAAGAACTACGCCCGCTTCACCGCCGGCAACCTGACCCCGGCCGTCAACTTCCCCGAGGGTGTCGAGTACCCCAACCCCAAGGTCCGCGGCGCCAAGGTGCTGAGCAAGCGCAAGCGCACCAAGCGGTTCGGCGCCAGGGTCAACCACCTGTCCTCCGCGTCCTACGTCTACGGTCCCGACGCGCGACTGTCCGGCAAGAAGTGGAAGCTGGCCCTGCAGGTCCGCGGCCCGGCCAAGCGCACCTCGCCCCGCGCGGTGGTGGTCGTCCACCTCCTCAACGGCAAGCAGCAGGTCAAGACCGTGCGCCTCAACCGCGCCGGCGACGGTCACAAGAAGGTGGCCTTCGACAGCCGCCGGGTCGGCGCCGTGTCCGTGACGCTCGTCAACGGCTCCACGCGCTACCGCTGCAACCGCGACACCGTGCTGGCCTGCGGCGGCAAGCCGCTCGACGACCGGGCCCGCTTCTCCGTGAAGGCCCGCGTCACGCGGGGTTGATCGTGATGGGGTTGATCAGCTGCGGCTGATCCGCAGCAGCGCGTGCAGGGCGGCGACGCACTCCGCGACCAGCTCCGACACAGGGACCGGGCGTTCGCCGGTCGGCACTGCCGACCAGGTGAGCGCCCGGTCCTCCGTGTAGGCCCACCACGCGCGGACCACGGGCCGCCGGGACTCCGGCACCCCGAGGGCTGCCATCACGCGCTCGGTGCTGCCTTCGCGCACCGAGTCCATCACCTCGCTGACCCGCGGGTCGGCCACGCCGTGACCGTGCACGAGCGCGAGGTAGAAGTCGCGCCGCCGCTCGATCTGCTCGACCATCAGCCGGGTCGCCATCTCGACCTGCTGCTCCCCCGGCAGCTCCGGGTCGGGAGCGGTGTTGCGCAGGATGCGCCGACCCGCAGCCGCGATGCACGCGAGGTAGAAGTCGGTCTTGGTCGGGAAGTAGTGGAACAGCAACCCCCGCGAGATCCCCGCCTCGGCCGCGACGTCGTCCATCGAGAGGTCCTGGATCGGGGTCTCGACGATCTGGCTCAGACCGATGCCGACGAGCTGGCGGCGGCGGTCCTCCGCGCTGAGCCGACGACGTACGGGTGACGCTGCGCCGGCCTGCCGGGCGGGTGCGGGGTGATCGGACACACTATTGAGCATTGCTCAACAGTGTGCGAAGGTCAACGCCATGGACTTCTCCCTCTCCCCGCGAGCCGCTGACCTGCAGGCGCGGGTGCGTGCCTTCGTCGCAGACGAGATCGAGCCGATCGAGGCCGAGGTGCACCGCCGCATCACCCGCGCCCGCGAGTCGGGCGGCGACAGCTGGACGCCCGACCCGGTGATCCCCGAGCTCCAGGCCAAGGCGCGCGAGCAGGGACTGTGGAACCTGTTCCTCCCGGCGGCCCACGCCGGGACGTACGCCGCCGACTTCGGCACCGACGGCGGCGAGGGGCTCTCCAACGTCGACTACGCACCGGTGGCCGAGGCGATGGGACGGTCGTTCCTCGCGCCCCTGGTCTTCAACTCCAACGCGCCCGACACGGGCAACATGGAGGTGCTGCTCAAGTACGGCACCGACGAGCAGCGCGAGCAGTGGCTGGAGCCGCTGCTGCGCGCGGAGATCCGCAGCGCCTTCTGCATGACCGAGCCGGCCGTGGCGTCCTCCGACGCGACCAACATGGCGGCGACCGCCGAGATCGACCCTTCGACAGGCTCAGGACGAGCGGCAGAATGGGTCATCAACGGCCGCAAGTGGTGGTCGACCGGGGTCGGCAACCCCGACTGCAAGGTCTTCGTCTTCATGGGGCTCTCCGATCCCGAGGCCGACCGGCACTCGCGCCACACGATGGTGCTGGTCCCCCGCGACACCGAGGGCGTGAAGGTCGAGCGCATGCTCACCACGATGGGCTACTACGACGAGCCGCTGGGCCACGGCGAGGTGTCCTTCGACAACGTCCGGGTGCCCGCGTCCAACGTCCTGCTCGGCCCGGGGCGCGCCTTCGAGATCGCCCAGGGCCGCCTCGGTCCCGGCCGCGTCCACCACTGCATGCGCGCCATCGGCCTGGCGGAGCGGGCACTGGAGCTGGCCTGCGCCCGGGCGGTGTCCCGCACCGCGTTCGGCAAGCCGATCGCCAACCTCGGCGGCAACCGCGAGCGCATCGCCGACGCGCGCATCGCGATCAACCGCTCCCGCCTGCTGGTGATGCACGCCGCCTGGCTGCTCGACCAGGGCATGGGCCGCGAGGCCTACTCGGCCGTCAGCGAGATCAAGGTCGAGGTGCCCACCATGGCCCTCGACGTCATCGACATGGCCATCCAGCTGCACGGCGGCGCCGGCATGTCGGACGACTTCCCGCTCGCCGCCGCCTGGGTCGGCGCACGCGCCCTGCGCCTGGCCGACGGTCCCGACGAGGTGCACCGCAACGTGATCGCCAAGATCGAGCTCGGGAAGCACACGGCATGAACCACACCCCACGGAGCCGCCGCGTCCTGGTGACCGGCGCCGCCTCGGGCCTCGGTGCCGCGCTGGTGTCCGCGTTCCGCGCGCGTGGCGACGAGGTGCTCGCCACGGATCGTGTCGTGGCCTCGTCCGTCGACGGTGGCATCGACCTCGTCCTCGACATCACCTCCGACGCCGACTGGGCGGCCGCGGTCGACGCCGTACGCGAGCGCTGGGGCCGGCTCGACGTGCTGGTCAACAACGCCGGGGTCGCCGGCGGCGGCCGGGTCGACGTCTGCACGCTCGAGGAGTGGCGGCGGATCACCGACATCAACCTCTTCGGCATGGTCCGCGGCACGCGGGCCTTCGTCCCGATGCTCAAGGACCAGGGCTCCGGGCACCTCGTCAACGTCGCCTCGCTGGCCGGGCTCGTCCACCCGGCCGGCATGGCCTCCTACAACGCCGTCAAGGCCGCCGCGGTGGCCTTCACCGAGACCTGCGGCCACGAGCTCGCGGGGCACGGCATCCGCGCCAGCGTGGTGTGCCCGTCCTACTTCCGCACCAACCTGATGGACTCCCTGGAGGGCAGCGACGAGCTCGTCGGCCTTGTGGTGTCCGGGCTGGTCGAGCGTTCGCGGATCACCGCCGACGACATCGCGGCCGCGGTGCTCGCCGGCATGGACGCGGGCGACGACGTGATCGTGCCGGACGAGCCCGCGCGGCAGGCGTACGCCCTGAAGTGGGCCGACCGTGCCGCCTACGACGCCGTGATGCGCGACCAGGCGGCGAAGCTGCAGGCGGCAGGAGGCGGCTCGTGAGCGACGTGCCGGGCGCGCGCGAGGTGCGCGAGGAGGACGCCTTCGACGTGGCCGCGGCGGCGGCGTGGCTGCGCGCCCACGCCACGGACGCGACCGGCATCGAGGGTGAGCCGGAGGTGCGGCAGTTCTCCGGCGGGGCGTCCAACCTCACCTTCCTCCTGCGCTACCCGTCGGGTCGCGACCTGATCCTGCGCCGCGCCCCTGCCGGCACCAAGGCCCGGGGCGCGCACGACATGCGTCGCGAGTTCGAGATCCAGTCGGCGCTCGCTCCGGTGTTCCCCTACGTCGCGCCGATGGTCGCCTTCTGCGACGACCCGTCGGTGCTGGGCGGCGACTTCTACGCCATGGGTCGCATCGACGGGATCATCCCGCGCAGCACCTGGCCGTCGGACGTACCCCTGTCCCCCGGGCAGGCGCGGCAGCTGTGCCTCAACGTCGTGGAGGTCTACGCCGAGCTGCACAGCGTCGACGCCGGGGCTGCCGGGCTCGGCCACTTCGGCCGCGGCCCCGGCTACGTCCGGCGTCAGGTCGAGGGCTGGTCCACGCGCTACCGCGACGCCCACACGCCGGACAACCCCGACTTCGTCGAGGTGATGACGTGGCTCGAGGAGTACCAGCCCGACGACGTGGCGACCTGCGTGATCCACAACGACTTCAAGATCGACAACCTGGTCCTCTCCGCCGACGACCCGACGCGCGTCGTCGGCGTCCTCGACTGGGAGATGGCGACGCTCGGTGACCCGCTGATGGACCTCGGCGGGGCGCTGGCGTTCTGGGTCCAGGCCGACGACTCACCCGAGCTCCAGCTGACCAAGCGGGTGCCGACGGACCTGCCGGGGATGATCACCCGCGACGAGCTCGTCCGGGCCTACTGCGAGCGGATGGGCTTCGAGATGACGTCCGAGCGGTGGCGGTTCTACGAGGTCTTCGGCCTGTTCCGCAACGCCGTCATCGCCCAGCAGATCTACTACCGCTGGTTCCACGGCCAGACCACCAACGAGATGTACGCCCTCTTCGGCCCGGGCGTGCAGATCCTCGACCGGCGGATCGCGGAGCTGCTGAGGTGAACACCCCACGACCTTCTCCTCCCCCGCTCCGCTCCTCCGGGCAACGCCGCGGGGATCCCGTATGAGCCGCATCCTCCTCGTGCGACACGGGCAGGCGTCGTTCGGCGCGGCCGACTACGACAACCTGTCCGAGCTCGGCCACGAGCAGTCCCGGGTCCTCGGTGCGGCGCTCGCCGCGCGAGGGGTCACCGCCGACGTCCTCGTGGCCGGCGAGATGCGCCGCCACGCACAGACCGCGGCGGGCGTGCTCGAAGGCTCCGGGTGGACCGCCGACGTGGACGTCGACTCCGGCTGGAACGAGTTCGACCACCTCCAGGTGCTGGCGGTGCACGACCAGCCCACCACGGCGGAGGGCGAGTCGGAGAAGGCCGCCTTCCAGCGCTGGTTCGAGGAAGCGACGCTGCGCTGGACGTCGGGCGCGCACGACGAGGCGTACGACGAGTCCTTCGCTGCCTTCACCTCCCGCGTCGAGGCCGCGATGGGCCGCCTGGCTGACGCGCTGCCGAGCCGGGGCACGGCCGTCGTGCTGACCAGCGGCGGCCCGGTGGCGTGGGCATGCGCCACCCTGCTCGCCGACGGCTCGCCCGCGCGTACGGACCTGTGGCTGCGACTCAACCCCGTCTCGGTCAACACCGGCACCTCGACGGTGGTCCGCGGCTCGCGCGGCACCACGCTCGTGTCCTTCAACGCCCACGACCACCTCTCCCCCGACCTGATCACGTACCGCTAGGAGCCCTCGTGACCACGATCCTCATCACCGGCGCGAGCAGCGGGCTCGGCGCCGAGATGGCCCGCCAGTTCGCCGCCCTCGGCCACGACCTCGCGCTGTGCGCGCGACGTACGGAGCGCCTCGAGGAGCTCGCCGTCCAGATCACCACCGCGCACCCCGATCGGCGAGTCGCGGTGAAGGCGCTCGACGTCAACGACCACGACGCCGTCTTCCGCGTCTTCGACGAGCTCGCCGAGGAGCTCGGCGGTCTCGACCGGGTCGTCGTCAACGCCGGCCTCGGCAAGGGCCAGCCGCTCGGCACCGGGCGCTTCGACGCCAACAAGGAGACCGCGGAGACCAACTTCATCGGCGCCCTCGCCCAGACCGAGGCCGCCGCCGCGATCTTCCGCAAGCAGGGCCGCGGACACCTCGTCATGGTCTCCAGCATCTCCGCGCTGCGCGGGATGCCGAAGAACATCACGACGTACGCCGCCACCAAGGCCGCGGTCGCCCACCTCGCCGAGGGCTTCCGCGCCGACGTCCACGGCACCCCGATCAAGGTGACCGTGCTCTACCCGGGCTACATCGTCTCCGAGATGTCCGGCACCTCCGCGAGGACGCCGCTGATGACGTCGACCGAGCAGGGTGTGCGCGCCATGGTCGAGGCGATCGAGAAGGAGAAGAGGTCGGCCCGGGTGCCTGCGTGGCCGTGGGGCCCGCTGGGGTTCGTGATCAAGCACGTGCCGGTCGGGGTGCTGCGGCGGATGAGCTGAGGGCGTCACCGACGCGAGTGCGGGCTGGCCTGCGACGAGTGTGTCGCAAGCCAGCCCGAACCCGATCAGAACGTGCAGTAGCTGGTCCCGTACCAGTAGCCGTTGCGGTACTGCTGGTGCTCCCCGATGCCGAATGCGTAGCTCGATCCGTGGTGAGCGTCTGCGTGCCACCACACTTCCGCCCCGAACTGGTAGTACTTCGCCCGGCGGGGGTCGATGGTGAAGCTGTAGCTCCACAGGCCCCCGTTCTGGTTCCAGGTCGTGTACATCCCGCTGGTGGTCCCGGTGAACGTGGGGCCGTACCGGTCGATGACCCACGCGGACCCCGTCCAACGTCTGAGGTAGGGCCGATAGGTGACGGCCTGGCTGTTGTCGCCGATGACGTGCACGTCGGGTGAGGTGTTGATGTAGGGCATCGGCCTCGGAGCGGGTGCTGCGACCTGGGCGCGGCCGACCCCCAGGGTCGTGTAGCAGGCGGTCAGCTGGGACGTGGTGACTCCGGGGTTGGCGTTCGCGACCTGGGCGCCTGCCGTCGACAGGCCCACGACGAGCACGCAGACGACCAGCACTCTGCGCGTCCGACGCAGCAACGTACGACGTGTGTGCTCCATGACGGTGTTCCCTTCGGGTGGCTCCGACCGGTGCCGGGGCGATGGGAACACGATGCTCAGCCGCTCTGAGGCGACGCCGAGGAAGCGCTGAGGGATCGCTGAGGCGCCCGTCCGTGGTCAGGACACCTAGGTCGCGGAGTCAGGCTCCGGGGAGCTCCGGGGCGAACTCGAGGGCGACGCTCGGCTCGTTGCCCTCGATCTCGTCGTCCGGGTAGACGGCCGTGGCCACGTACGCCCGGCCGTCCAGCGTGAGCGTCACGGTGGTGGTGAACGGGAAGTCGCCCAGGCCGGCCGCCTGCTTGGCCAGCTCGTCGGGACGGTCGAAGTAGAGATCACCGGCGCCCCGGCAGCGGTCCGCGGCCTGCTCGGCCGCGAACGTCATGGACCTCCCGTTGGCGGCCGTCACCTCGATCTCGGCGCTGACGTCCGTCGGGGTCTCGGCGAGGTCCTCCACGGCGAGCTCCAGTCCGTAGCTGTCGGGCTCCCCGTCGTGGTCCGCGACCAGTGCCAGCCGCGCCGACGGGTCCGGCATCGGTCCGGCGGTGGGCGTACGCCAGCGCAAGCTCCCGATCATGTCGCCGCCGCCCTGGGCGAACAGCTCGACGTCGTAGTGCGCCGCCGGCCCGGAGGCCCGGACGGCGTACCACCCGCCGCCCAGGTCCTCGACCGGCACCTCGAAGCTGCGGCCGCCGCACGTCGCGTCGAAGGACGGCGCGCCGGGCCGTGGCGGGCGCGTGAGCTCCCGGGCGTGGACGGACAACACGAACTCCTCCACCGGCACGTACACCTGGATCTCCGCGGGAGAGCCGATGTCGGGAGGGTCCGCGACGACCCCGTCGACGCATCCGTTCCCGTAGCAGTAGGTGTGGGGGTGCAGCACGAGCTCCTGCCTGTCGTACCGGACGCGGAAAGGAGGCGGGCCGTCAGGACCGGTCACGTCGTGGCGTACGCCCGCGGTGGTCGTGGCAGTCGGAGCCGGCCCGCTCGGCGTCACGCTCGGGGGATCCACGGCCGTCAGTCCCTCCTGACCGCAGGCAGCAAGGAGCAGCACGGTCGACACGGCCAGGAGCATCCTCATCCCCATGGGACGGAAGCGTGCCGGACGGAGTTCCGGGGTGCCGCCGCTCGAGCTGCCGGGAGCGCCTCAGCGGGCGACGGTCTTGACGCGGAAGTCGTCGAAGGTGCCGACGGCCCCCTGACCGAACAGCCGCTCGCTGAGCGGGATGCTGACCGAGAGCTCGGGCGCCTCGGGGTGCTGGAACGGGAAGGCGTCGAGCAGGCTGAACAGCCCGTGTCCGATCACCACGCTGTTCACCTCGGTGCTCAGGTCCTCGCCGGCGCCGAGCGAGGGGTAGATGCCGGTGTAGGGCACGCCTTGCACGTCCAGGGGGACGCCGATGTCGTCGACGTGCGCGACCAGCCGACCGTCGAAGAAGTAGTCGACGGAGCTGCCACCGGCACCGCGGTTGATGCGGATGCTGACGGTGTGGGCGCCCGGGGACGCGGGGATCTCCGTGACGATCTGGGTGTACATCTTCTCGCGACCGACGTAGTCCGGCGACCCTTCCGGGGCGTTGCCGGTCACGTTCGACGGCAGGCGCTCGATGAGCGCGAACGCGCTGCCGCCCGAGACGAACCAGTCGAACAGCTGGCCGGTGCTGAAGTCGATGACGTTCATCACCACGCCTGCCTGCTGGCCCTCGAGCGTGGCCTCGGCGTAGGGCGCGCCTGATTGGACGTAGGTGCCGTGCACGACCCGGCCCGGCTCGGTGCCCGGCGTGGACGCCTTGATCGTCGAGCTGATCTCCAGGGACCCGCTGGTCGGCACCGGGAAGGCCTTGTTGCTGATCGCGATGTACTTCAGGTGGTCGAAGACGCTGAAGTCCGCGCCCGTGCGGAACGGCACCGCGGAGACCTTGAACGCCCCACGCGAGAACGAACGCGTGTCCCCCAGCGCCATCTCACCCAGGCCGTACGGGTTCGACCACTTCTCCTGGTAGTCGGCCAATGAGTAGCCCGACTCGAAGTCGTCGTAGACCTCGACGGTGGTCCTCGCCGGAGCGGGCGGCTTGTCGGCCACGGCCGTCGGCGCCCACAGGAGGGCGACGCCGAGGCTCAGGATCGCGGCTGCGAGTGGGACGACGCGGGTACGCATGACGGTCGTGCTGGATCGGGCCATGGGGGGTCTCCGTTCGGGACGCGCTCCCACCGACTGTGCTCCTGGTCGCGCGCGTGCGGAAGACCGCAAATTGGGGACAGCGGGCGCTGCCCTACGTCTTCTGTCCTGGGGCATCCCGCGGCGTTGGCCGGGCGTTCGACGCGGAGATGTCGAGCGACTCCACCGACCTGCGCACCAGCCGCTCGCTGAACCCTGCCGGGATCGCGGCCAGGATCGCCCACGCCTGGCCGAGGTCCGCCAGGCTGGACTGCACGGCCGCGACCACCAGGACGCCCGACGCCGCGCCGATGGACAGCCGCGCGACCGGGACGGCCAGGTGGGCGCCCACGACCTCGTAGATGCGACGACTCGCCAGCGAGGCTCCGTCCCTGTCGAGGGCCAGGCTCAGCATGGCTCCGAACGCACCCAGCACCGCCGCGCCTCGGAACAGTCCGAAGTCGGTGAGCACGAAGGCCCCCGGCTCACCCAGCGCGTCGAACCAGCCACGGCCGACGGCGAACGCGAGCGCCACGAGGATCGCGCCGAGGAGGCCGGCCGCGATGGGAAGCGCGGTCCGGCCCAGGCGCAGCTTCAGGTAGACGTTCATGCTGTGCTCGTCGAGCAGCCGCGCGGCCTCCTGGAGGTTGACTGCCGGAAGAGGATCCGGTGCCTCGAGCAGCTCCAGCGCTGCGGTCCGGCGCCACGAGGTGAGCTTCTCGTCCGCTTCGGCGCGCAGGGCCCTGGCCCGGCCGCGGCGCTCCTCGGGAGCCAGGTCCGCCAGGCAGAGTCGCCGGGCCGTCTGGAGAGACTCCCAGCCGGCGTCGACCCGGTGTGAGGCGACGCAGTTCCTGGCCAGCTCCACGAGGCGGTCGACGGAAGCCCTGCGCCTCGCCGCTCCGGACTCGTCCTCACTGCTGCGCCCACCGAGGACGTGCACCTCGACCTGGAAGACGTCGATGGCCGAGGCCAGACGGTCGAGCCTCACGTCGTGACGCTGCCACCATGTGGCCTTGGCGCGCGCCGGAGCCGGCGCGGTCGCCTGGAGGAAGAACTCGCGGAGGTCGTCGTACGTGAGCCGTTGAGCAGCGGCCTCGCGGCGGAGCCACAACGTCTGGGACACGCCGTCGAGCTCCTTGTCGGTCGACACGGGCCCGTCGTAGGTCCCGGTGAAGAAGTGGACGGAGCGTCGCTCGTCGCCGGTCTCGTAGGTGAACACGCCGCCCGGCCCGTCGATCGCGCAACGGACGCCCGCTTCCTCCTCGAGCTCCCGTGTCGCTGTCGCGAGAAGGGTGGCGTCGCCGGGCTCGGAGTGACCTTTGGGCAGGCTCCAGTCGTCATCCCGCCTGATCACGAGGTAGAAGGTTCCGTCCGCGCGGTGGTGCCGGACGATGACCCCGCCTTCCACGACATGGCGCCGTTCGGTCATCAGGTCTCGCCCCCGATGTCGAACTCGTACGCCTCGAAGACGAGGTCGGAGCCTCGTTGGCGGTGTCGGACGAGCCGCCCGAGGAGCGCCGTGCCCAGGTCGCGGACCCTGTCGACGTCGGCGACGACGTCTGACGCTCCGACGCGGGCCAGGAGGCCCTCGACCTGACCACGGATCAGCACGTGCTCGCGCGTGAGGGCGTCGACGGCTCCGGACAGCCGTGGCGACGTCGTGAGCACGCCGCGGTACAGCCCGTCGGGGCCCTCCGTGAGGTCGACGTGCTCACGAAGGTCTCCGGCGAGCTCGACCACGGCCACGTGGACACGTTGCACCCACCGTCCCCTGTCGCTGGCCGTCGGCGCGGCCAACGCATCCTCCAGCGCGCTGATCGACTCGCGCAGCTCCGCGCGGTGTCGGCGCAGCTCCTCCAGGAGGTCTGCGTCCGGTGTTGTCGAGCTCGGTTCCATCGACCCCTCCGTCCCCGGACCGCGTGCTCCTCACCGGTGTCGCTCGCGCGAGTGAGGGTCCGAGCACTCCAGTATGCGCCTGAGCGTCAGGAATCGGGCGGGCCACCGTCTGCGGTCAGCGTCGTCACGGGCAGCCAGTCCGCACCGAGGAGTCGGGCGAGGTCGGCGAGGCCGCTGGTGTCGGAGCCCACGGTGTCGGAGGCCGCGGCGATCCGCTCGACCATCACCTTGCCGACCTGCTCCTCGACGGTGCCCTCGGCATAGGCGATGTGCCACGGCGAGACCTGGTGGTCGCGGTGGGTGCGGCCGGTCACCTGCCGTCCGGCGATGCCCGAGAAGCGGGCCTGGTGGAAGACACCGACGCGCGGCTCGGTGCTCGCCCGGTGGCCGTCGGCGAGGGTCTCCCCGGCGTGCAGGCTGATCGAGGCGACCGTGGTGAAGACGCACACCTTCGCCCGCCCCGTCTGGAACCGGAGCCGCTCGGCCTCGGGGTCGAACCGGTCGCGGCCGTAGATGGTCGCGACCTCGATGCCGGAGTCACGCAACCGGTCGGCGATCGGGTCGGCGGCGGTCGCGACGAACTCGACCGAGCACGCCACCTGGCGCTCCGCCTCGACCTGCTGCCCGATCCAGGCGACCGTCGAGTCGACGCGGATCAGCCCCGCCTTCTGCCGGAAGCGCAGGAGCGCGGCGCGACCCTTGGCGACGTTGCGGCCGCGCCGGGCGAGGTCCATCTCCCGGCAGAACTCACCCCACTCTGCCTCGTACGCCGTCCGCTCGGCAGGCGTGAGCGCGACGGGCATGCCGGAGATCGGCACCGGCCCCCAGGGCGCGGCTCGGTGCAGCATCGCCGGCGGCCGCTCCTCGTCGAGCCAGCCGCGGACGAGCTCGAGGTCCGCGGCGCGCCGCGCCGGGTCGGTGGTCCACGTCGCGCCGTACCGTCCCCGCTCCACCCCGACGCCGTGGCGCTCGAGCGCGGTGGCGAACGCCTCCCCGGGCCGCGTCGCCGAGGTCCACTCCCGCATCGACTCGCCCAGCACCTGCGCGTACGCCGGGGCGAGGTAGGGCAGCTCCAGCGGCGTGTGGCCCGGCGTCGCGGTGGTCGCGATGACGAACGGCGCCTGGTCGTGCGGCTTTCCGTGCCCCGAGATGCGCGCCCAGAGCTTCCACCGCTTCGTCGTCGTACGTCGCAGGGCGTGGGCCTCGTCCGCGATGATCACGTCCCACGCGTGGTCCTTGACCTTCTCCAGCCGGTCCCACGTGATCACGACCCACTCCAGGCCGCCGTCCCCCAGCGCCGTGATCGTGCGGCACCAGTGCCCGATCGTGATCGCGGCGGGCCGGTCGGCCACCACGAGCACCCGTCGCGCGCCGCGGAGGTCGCCCACCGCCGTCGCTCCGAGGACCGCGGAGATCGTCTTGCCCACCCCGGGCTCGTCGGCGAGGAGGAACTGCCGTCCACCCGCCGCGGCGCGGGCCGCGATCGCATCGGCTGCCTCGAACTGGATCCTACGCGGCTCGAGCTCCTCGATCGGATCGGGACTCGGCGTCGGGCTGGCGGGGTTGAGGGTGTTCTCGATGAACCGACCGAGCGTGTGCGGCCCCGGCGCGTACGGTGCGAGGTGCGCAGGCAGGGCGCGCCCGACGTACAGGTGGGTCCTCACCGCCGGGTGCCAGGTGGCGCCGTCGACCTGCGTCCCGTACGGGACGTCGAGCACCCAGAGCCGTTCGCCCGGCCCGGCGGTCGGCGACGGCCGCGGCGGCTTCCCCGTGCTGCGTCGACGCGGGGACGCGCTGCGTCGACGTACGCCGGATCGTCGGGGGCTGGCCACCCCGGGACGCTAGCCGGGTCTCCCGCGGCGATCGTGCCCGGCGCGCCCGTAGGGTGGCGACGCTC
The DNA here is from genome assembly GCF_004785795.1 of Nocardioides eburneiflavus. NCBI lineage: Bacteria > Bacillati > Actinomycetota > Actinomycetes > Propionibacteriales > Nocardioidaceae > Nocardioides > Nocardioides eburneiflavus. Next base: position 2,801,295 of record NZ_SRRO01000001.1, on the reverse strand, counting down.
GTGGACGCCACCGCGCCACGTCCTCCGTCAGTGAAGGAACCGCATGTGCCGAGTGCTCGCCTACATCGGGCCTGAAGTCCCCCTCGAGAGCCTGCTGCTCCGGCCGGCGAACAGCCTGGTCAACCAGGCGCTCGACCCCGAGCTCTACCCGGACCTCCACCTGGCCGGGTGGGGCTTCGCGGCTTGGAGCGAGCACCTGCTCAAGCCCGAGGACCCCTTCCTCTACCGCCGGCCGATGGCCGCCTTCTACGACGACAACGCCGAGCACATCATCCCGAGCCTGCAGACGAGCACGATGCTGGGTCACGTCCGAGCCGCCGCGTATGACTCCAAGGCGGTCCTGGCCGACGAGAACTGCCACCCCTTCTCCTTCGACGGGACCCCGTGGATCATCGCCCAGAACGGCTACGTGCCGAACTGGCAGCTGCTGCAGCGCGAGCTGTTGCCGCACTGCAAGGACACCTACCTGAAGCAGATGCGCGGCACGACCGACACGGAGTTCCTCTACGTGTTGCTGCTCTCCCTGCTCGAGGGTGACAGCGACGACGACGTGCAGCGTGCGGTCGAGGAGGTGCTCCGGCTCATCGCCAAGGCTATGAAGAACCTCGACCTCCCCGGCCTGACCAAGCTGAAGATGGCCCTCGTGTCGCCGAACCGGGTCATCGGGGTCAACGTCGGCCTCGGGCACCAGGGCGAGACCGACCCGGTCGGCGACTGGAAGGAGCTGCGCGAGTCCGGCCCGGGCACGGACGACTTCGCCCTCTCCATGCTCCTCGAGCCGATGCACCTGTTCCTGGGCTGCCACGTCCAGGACGGAGACGAGGGCTACGACTTCGAGGCGTGCGACGAGGCGGACGCGACCGTCGCCGTCTTCGCGTCCGAGGCCCTCACGGAGGACGGCGAGGGCTGGTCCTCCCTCGAGTTCGGCGAGATCGCCTTCCTCGAGAAGAAGGGTGAGCACGTCACCCGACGGACGACCAAGCTGCAGGTCTAGAGGCTCCAGAGGGTCCTGCGGCAACTTTGTGCTCGAGTCATGAGTCCTACCGTGGACCTGACATTCCATCTCCGGAGGAGACGAGCCCGTGCGTACGACGACGCTGGCCACCGCCGGCCTGCTGGGCCTGGCGTTGCTCGGCCCGCTCACGGCCGCCAACGCTGAAGGTGAGACCTGCCGGGGTGAGGCCGCGACCATCGTGGGCACCCCCGCCAATCCCGCCCTGCTGGGCAGCGACGGCGTCGTCGGCACCGAGGGACGCGACGTGGTCGTGACCAACGGCGCCTGGAAGGTCTCGACCCTGGGGGGTGACGACGTCATCTGCGTGACCGCCGGCGGTACGTCCACCCTGAAGCAGGTCGTGATCGACGCGGGTGCCGGTGACGACGTCGTGGACGGCAGCACCGCACCCGACTGGTTGGTGCAGGCTGAGCTCGGTGAGGGGGCCGATCGCTTCGAGGGAGGCGCCGCGGGCAGCTCGGTCCACGGCGCGTACGCCGACGCCGCCCCGGCGGACACCGAGAGGGACGTCATCATCGGCAGGGATGGTCCCGACGGGGTCCACAGCGGCGTGGTCGGGCAACCCAACTCCGACGTCATCGTCCTGGGCGCCGGCGACGACTCCCTCGTCTACGGGGGTGTCACTGCCTCCGACGGCTCGATCGACGGCGGGACAGGTGTCGACGAGTTCTTCCCCTCGACGTTGAGCGCCCCTGGCGACACCGTGATCGACAACGCGGCCGGACGGATGCTGATCGACCAGCAGGTCGTGGCGACCTGGACCGGCCTGGAGACCTTCTGGACCGGGACGATCGGCGGCTACGCCATCGACTTCGTCGGCACCGCGGCCGACGAGACCGTCTACGCCAAGGTGTCCGGTCGGGTCCGCGCCACCCTCGGCGCAGGTGACGACAGCTTCCTGGCGGACCAGGCGCCGCGTGCCGGCAGCGTGATCGACGGTGGCGATGGCCGAGACCACGTCTACGTCACCTCCGAGTCGGGTCTCCTCGACCTCGACCTGAGGAGAGGCAAGCTGGTGGCGGATGCCGGGTCGCCGTACACGACCGCGGCCACCGGCTTCGAGGACGGCTCACTCTTCGCCCGCCGAGTCGTCGTCGGCGGCACCGACAGCCGCAACGAGCTCCGCTTCTCCGCCTGCGACGCACGGCTCCGCGGTCGCGGCGGCGCGGACACGATCGTCCGCTCCTACGACTCCCTCTTCGAGTCGGTCTTCTGCCCGCGCTTCCCGAAGGCGCACCTCAGCGGCGGCAGCGGCAAGGACGACCTCGAGGGCACCTTCGGCCGCGACGTGTTGCTCGGCGGCCGTGGACCCGACGACCTGAGGGGTGAGAACGGCAACGACGTCCTGCGCGGCGGCGGTGGGAGCGACCGGCTCCTCGGGGCAAGGGGCGTGACAGCCTGCACGGACAGGCGGGCAAGGACCAGCTGTACGGCGGCCAGTCCCGGGACCGGGCGGACGGCGGGCCGGGCCGCAAGGACCTGTGCCGGGCCGAGCGCGAGCGGCGCTGCGAGCGCTGACCACCCGAGGGGCCGCTGCCGTCGCTGGTGGAGCGGGAGCTCCGCTGAGATCTGGACGTCCGTCGCTCGGGGCAGCATTCGATCGCTCGGTCGCGCCACCAGGCGCGGGGTCGACGACGCTGTTCGCGAGCTGATCGTGCGCTGACCCCCTCCGAACGCCTCGCTCATGTCAACGGCGGCTGAAAACTGACCCCCGCGCGGCAAGTGAAAACCGACCCCCTGGTTCTAGTTCTCTTCGTTGACGGCCGCGGGGACGCGGCCGAGCTCTCGGTTCTTCAGCCGGTAGGAGTCGCCCTTCAGGGCGATGACCTCGGCGTGGTGGACGAGCCGGTCGATCATCGCGGCAGCGACGGTGTCGTCGCCGAAGACCTCGCCCCAGCGGGCGAAGTTCTTGTTGCTGGTGACGATCAGGCTGGCGCGTTCGTAGCGCGATGAGACGAGCTGGAAGAACAGGTTGGCTGCCTCGGGCTCGAACGGGATGTAGCCGACCTCGTCGATGACCAGCACCGGATAGCGGACCAGTCGGCGGAGCTCGTCTTGCAGCCTGCCGGCGTGGTGGGCGTCGGCAAGCCGGTCGACCCACTGGGACGCGGTGGCGAACTGGACGCGGTGCCCGGCCTGACAGGCCCGGATCGCCAGCCCGGTGGCCAGGTGGGTCTTCCCGGTGCCGGGCGGGCCGAGGAGCACGACGTTCTCCTTGCCGGCGACGAAGTCCAGGGTGCCCAGGTGCGCGATGGTCTCCCGCTTCAGGCCACGGGCGTGGTCGTAGTCGAAGTCCTCCAACGACTTGCGTGCCGGGAACCGGGCGGCCCGGATCCGGCCCTCGCCACCGTGGGACTCGCGCGCTGACACCTCGCGCTGCAGGCACGCTGCCAGGAACTCCTCATGGGTCCAGGACTCCTCGCGGGCACGCTCAGCCAGCCGGGCGACCGATTCGCGCAGCGTGGGTGCCTTCAATGCTCGGGTCAGGAACTCCAACTCGCTGGTGACATCACGACCCGTCTTCGATGCCGTCTTCGTGGCACGGGTGGCCATCACGACACCTCCTCATCCACGAGCTCGTCGTCCGGTTCGTCGACCAGGCCGAGGACTCGGTCGTAGGTGGTCAGCGACCGGATCTCGACCTCCTCACCGGTCACAACGTCGGCGACCGGCCGCAGCAGGTCCGCTCGACCGTGACGCAGCTGCTTGGCCGCGACGGTGTGCTCGAAGTCGGTGATGGTCTGGTGCTGTGCCCACACCCGGACGTGGTCGGCGACGACCGCGCCCTCGCAGGTCACCCAGACCCGGTCGAGGTCGGCGTGGACCTCAATCCGCCGTCCGACCACAGCCGGGTGGACCGAGTAGTCGTTCGAGTCGACGCGGACGTAGTGGTCGCGCGGCAGCCGCACGCTCTTGCGCCAGCCGACCTCGGGCGCGACCGGCGGCAACGGCATCATCGCGGCCTTGTCCGCTGCGATCCGGTCCGCCGGCGAGCAGCCCAGCACCCGCATCCGACGTGTGTTGGCCCTGGCCACCCACTTGCCCAGCTGGGTGTTGAAGTCCTCGGGTGAGGTGAATGTCCGCCCGGGCAGGAAGGACCGCTCGAGGTAGTCGTGGAACCGTTCCAGCATCCCCTTTGCCTCAGGGTCAGCCGGCTTGCAGATGTACACGCTGGCACCGAGCACGCCGCGAAATGCCTGACACTCGGCAGTCAGCTCGGGTCGTCGGGCGCGCCAACGCCCGACCGCGCCCTCGCCGTCCCACACCAGCGTGCGCGGCACCGCGCCGAGCTGTTGGATCAGATGCCACCAACCCGCGAAGAGGTCCTCAGACTCTCGACGAGGGATCAGCACCGCACCCGTCCACCGGGAGTAGCCCGAGCACATCGTCATCACCGGCAGCCGTTTCGCCGTCCTGGTCTGGCCGTAGCCGACCGGGAGCTCGATGTCGGGGAACCAGAAGTCGAACTGCGCCAGCTCGCCTGCCTCATAGGTCGTGCGCGACGCCGGGTCCGGTGGCAGGTACACCGGCCGCAGCTCGCTCACCCGGGTACGCAGGGTCCGGATCGGAGTGCTCCCAGCCGATCCGCTCAGCGACAACCGTGGCCGGCATCGTCGGCGTGACCCGCAACAACTCGCGGATCCGCGGCTCCACCTCGTCGACCAACGACCCTCGCGCGGGCCGCTCGTAGCGCGGCGGACCCTCATCACGCAGCGCCTTGCGCACCGTGTTCTTCGAGATCCCCATCGACCTGGCGATCACCTTGATCGGCACTCCCTCCGCACGGTGCAACCGGCGGATCTCAGCCCAGTCCTCCACTGACAACACTCCGTATCCCCCTGCCTCGAGGTTCAAGGACAGGGTCTCGGAGGGGGTCAGTTCTCAGTTGCCGTCCGGGGGTCAGTTTTCACGTGCCGTCGACAGCTCATCGCGTGTGAATGAGTGAGCGCTGTGGCACCGGCCCGGGCCCGACCCGCACGGAACCAGATCCGTACGCCCACCGGGGCGCCGATGGGCGGCTGTGTGTTGCGGTGACGGGTAGCGCTGGCATCAGCAGATCCCATGCCAAGGACTCCGGACTCGCGTGGCCTCCGGCTGCGCTGGAGCGGGCATCATCGATGGTCGGTATCTACTCCCTGCACCTCCATCCACCCGGGCCCGCGCTGGTAGTCATGAGCCGATGCGCGCGTACGTCACGTGCTCGTCATGGAGGTTCTGCCAGGACGGTGACCGCACCGGTGAACCCGATGCAACTCCGTCAGCCGGCTCGTCCGGACGGTGCCCAAGGGAGGACGCATGAGCCGGACGCAGTCATTGCCTGCAATTGATACTCCGCGCGAGCCGGTGCCGACGACCTTCCACGGCGAGGACGTGACCGAGGACTACCGGTGGTTGGAGGAGAGTTCCGACCGCACCAAGGAGTGGACCGCGGCCCAGGATGAGCGTGCTCGCGCCTACGTGAACTCCTTGGAGTCTCACGAGCACATTCGCAAGCGGGTCGAGGAGGTCCTCAAGGTCGATTCGACGTCGTACGCGCGGCTCTCACGGGGGCAGTCGACGTACTTCGCTCTCAAGACCCAGCCGCCCCTCCAGCAACCGCTGCTGGTCGCGCTGGCCGCCCTCGACGACCTGGCTGGTGAGCGGGTCGTGGTCGATCCGAACGCACTCGACGAGACGGGCGCAACGACCATCGACTGGTACGTCCCCTCGCCGGACGGTGCGTTGGCCGCGGTGTCGCTCTCCTCGCACGGCACCGAGGACGGCACGCTCCACGTCTACGACACGACCACCGGCGAACTGGCCGACACAGTGATCCCTGGCGTGAACAGCGGCACCGCCGGTGGGTCGCTCGCATGGCGGCACGACGGGCAGGGGTACTGGTACACCCGCCATCCCCGGCCCGGCACCGTGGCGGACGAGGACCTGGGGTTCGACCAGGACGTGTGGTTCCACCGACTCGGAAGCAGGCCTGAGGAGGACGGCCGCGAGCTGTCCGGGGTCTTTGCGGACAACCGGATCACCGAGAACTTCCTGTCGGCCTCTGCCGATGGGCAGTGGGTGATGGACCATGCGCAGAAGGGGGATGGCGGCGAGTGGCAGGTCTTCGTCCGTCCTCAAGGCGATGGGTCCGACTGGCGACTGGTTGCCGATATAGCGGACAAGTGCATCCGTGCCGCGTTCGGAGGCAGCTCGTTGTTCGTGCTGTCGGTGAGGGACGAGCCACACGGACAGGTGCTGCGCCTGGACCTGGATGCGGACGTCACCGTCGCCGACGCGCGACTGGTGGTGCCCTCGGGCCCGGTCACGATCGAGGAGATCGCCGCTACCGACGCACGCCTGTGGGTGGCCGACATCGACGGCGGCCCCTCGGCGATCAGGTGCTTCGACCACGACGGGCATCCTCTGCCCGAAGTTCCGCTGCCCGAGACCTGTGCGGTGGATTGGCTGATCGATCTCGGGCGTGACGAGGCGGCCTGGGCGGTGGAGACGTTCGTCTCACCGCGGCAATGGTGGGTGCAGGACGACGACGACCCTGAACCCCGTCGGACTGCCCTCGACACCGTCACTCCCGTGGAGTTCACCGACATCGAGGTCGAGCGCGTGTTCGCGACGTCCAAGGACGGCACCCGGGTGCCCATCAACGTGCTGGCCAGGATGGGCACCCCGATGGACGGCTCGGCGCCCACCGTCCTCTATGGATACGGCGGCTACGCGATCTCCCTCAAGCCGTGGTTCGACCCATCCTGGCTGCCGTGGCTGGAACAAGGGGGCGTCCTGGCGGTGGCGAACATCCGAGGCGGCGGCGAGTACGGCCAGGAGTGGCATCACGCCGGCCGGCTCGCGAACAAGCAGAACTGCTTCGACGACTTCATCGCCTGCGCAGACCATCTCGTCGAGACGAAGGTGACGAGCCGCGACCGGCTCGGCCTGGTGGGCGGCTCCAACGGCGGTCTGCTCGTGGGGGCGGTGCTGACGCAGCGCCCCGACCTCGCCACCGCAGTCGTCTGTGCGGTGCCGGTCCTGGACTCCCTGCGGAGCGAGCTCACCCCGAACGGCGCGTTCAACGTCACCGAGTTCGGCACCGTACTGGACCCGGAGATGTTCAAGGCGCTGCGCGCGTACTCGCCCTACCACAACGTCCACGACGGCACGCCCTACCCAGCCGTGCTGTTCACCGCCGGCGAGTTCGACCCTCGGGTCGAGGCACACCATGCCAAGAAGATGACTGCCCGGCTCCAGGCCGCGACGTCGTCGGACCAGCCGGTCCTGCTGCGGATGGAGTCCGGCGGTCACGGCATCGGTCGGTCGCTGGACGAGATGGTCGGCGAAGTCACCGACTACCTCGCCTTCCTGTTCGACCGCCTGGGTGCTCACTACCGAGCGTGACGCGCGGCCGTCATCGCATCAGGCCCCTGGCCCATGGTGCAGGAGGCATTCGCGGCGGATTCAAACGGCTGCGCGGCAGGCTTCCGGAGCCTGGCGGCCGTCTGGACGTCATCCAGCACCTTGCCGGGCGCCAAGTTCGCCTACCAGTTCGGCGACGCGGGTCGCCGGTTGCGATGGTGCACCTGCGCACGGGCGAGCCGGTCGGCCTCGACGACGTCGCTGCGCGGGCTCTCACTCGTGGCCTCCCCACAGGAGTTCGTGATCGGGTTCGTGGGTGGCATCCAGGCGCTTGCTGCGTCGTACGCGCCGGGTGCCGGCACAACCAGCCGTCCGGTCTCATCACCGGGCGCCATCACCGAGCAGCAGCCCCACAATGCACTGAGCCAAGAGGATGTTCTCGCCCGCCAGCATGTCATGGGGAGTGTGCAACGCAGGGGGCGCGTGCCCGACGACGGTCAGGTTGGCCGCGATGCTTCCGCCAGCTCCTGCTGCTCGTCTCGGGACGACTCGCGGCTGTAGGCATAGCCCTTTTGCGGCGGTTCGGGGCAGGCAGAAGCGCCCCGCCTGCTCAAGCCCGCCCACTCGCAAGACTCCACCGGCGCTCACGGCAGCTTTCGATCCGGCCCCCGCACGAATCCACTCGCCGGCCTACGTCCGCCGAGCGAACGTCACCTTGTTGTCGGCGTGGATCGTCATCGCGTAGTGCGAGTCGTGAGCCAGGCGGTGGTGGCGGGGACAGAGCAGCCTGCCGTTGGCGACGTCGGTGAGTCCGCCGCGGGACCAGGGGTCGTCGTGGTGGGCGTGGCAGCCGGAGGCCGAGGTCTCGCAGCCGCGGGCGGTGCAGCCGCCATCACGCAGGCCGAGAGCGATGCGCTGGGCCTTCGTGAACAGCCGACGCAGGCGCCCCATGTCGAGCGGCTGGGAGCCGGTGCCGAGCACGACGGGGATGATCCCGGCCTCGCACGCGAGCCGTCGCGCTTGCCCGGCGGACATGCGCGAGCCGTCGTCGAGCAGCGCCGTGGCGTGCTCGGCCAGCAGCTCGGCGAGGGTCATGGTCACCACCACGGTGGCATTGACGCCGGCGGTCTGCGGCATGGCCTCGGTCGGGTAGCGCTCGACATGCTCGACGAACGCCTCCCCCAGCCGGCGACGCAGGGGCTTGAGCTCGCCGGACTCGTCGCGGAGCTCGGCCTCGGTGTGGCGGGCCGGGTTGGCGAGCGCGAGGAGGTGGCGCCGGAACATCTTGCCGATGTGGGACGGCACCACGAAGCTGCCGCGGCAGCGCCCCTCGCCGTCGTCGCTCATGGTCAGCTCGACACCGGCGGCGGCGCGGCTCTCCTCCGCCTCGAGCACCGCCGCCTCGTGGGACTCCCCCACCTCCGGGGCGACCACGTCGAGGATCCGCTTGCCGATCTGCTTGAGGTCGCGGGCGTCGTGCCTGTCGGCCAGGCCGACCAGCACCGTCTCGGCCGCCTGGCGCGTCTGCGCGTCGACGTGCGACGGGAGCGCGTCGACCGCCTCGGCGATCACCCGCGCCTGCTCCGTACGCAACCCACCCGACGTCAGCGCTGTCGCGACCCACGGATGCTGCTCGAGGGCTCGCCCGAGGGCCAGGTCGCGGCGCGCCTCGCGGTGCGTGGTCCTCGTCTCCCGTGCCAGCCACGCCGCCGCGTCGCGCAGCCCCTGCGCGTCGGCCACGTCACCCGCGGTCGCCAGCACCCGCGCGGTGAGCGCGTCGAACTGGGAGCGTACGGACGAGAGCGCCGTCAGGGCCGCCTGCTTGTCGCCCACCGACATGAACCCTGGCTCGACCGACGCCACGTCCTTGAGGGCAGCGTCCAGCACCGCGGCACACGCCACGATCGGGTGGGGCTGAGCCTGGTGGTGGTGCACTGGGCCATCTCCTCGAGCACGTCACGGACACCCACCCTGTTCCGGGGTGGTGCGGTGAGACGTGCCGGCCCATTCGCCACGGTCGCCATCCGAGAGCCGCACCAACGGCATCCCGCCAGCACCAGGACGGGTTCTATGGATGACTGTCCCGACCCCGGGATCCTCGTCGCCTCAGACGGGATCCGTTCCGGACCGGCGTGCTACGCACCATCGTACACCTGTTCGGATACACTCGCAACCCCCTAGGTGCCCAGCGTGCGGAGCAACCGGCGGAACGCGTCCTCGACGAGCAGCTCGCGCGTCTCCAGCGCAGCACGGACGACGTGCACCGGTGCCGGCTCGAGCCCGCACGCGTACGCCCAGTCCCGGCACGCCTCCGCGGCGGCGTCACCGGTCAGTCCGAGCGCGCGTACCTGCTCGGTGTAGGCAGCCGCCATGCGCTCCCACTCGGCGTCCTGCTCGGCCGCGACCTCCTCGGGGAGGGGGTTGCCAGCCTCGTCGAAGGGCGCCCACGGCAGCACGAAGTGGCTCACGAACCCGTCGAGGTGCAGCCAGAACCGCTCGACGTCGTGGCCGGGGGTCCCGACGTGGACGTAGGCACCGTCGCTGTCGAGAATCGAGGCGCAGAGGAACCCGCCGGGAACCTCCGCCACCAGGCGGTCGACGAACGCCTCGAACGGCTCCCACTCCGGGCCCAGCCGCTCTGGCACCCGCCACACGTGCAGGCCCTGCGTCCAGCCACCCGGCTCCTGCTCGGCCTCGGGGAAGGCTGGGCCCGGTGCCGCGGGCGAGGCGACCAGGTGTCCGAAGAACCCCACGGCTACAGCTCGTCGGCCTCCGGCGGCTCGGGCTCCCGGGTGATGTGCATGGCTGCCTCCTCGGCGGAGGCGCCGGCGCCGTCGATGCCGACGTCGAGCGCGACCTCCTGCTTGTCGACGTCCTCGCCGAGCCCGGCGTCGGGGGCGACGAGCCGGCCGGCGCGCGCGTCGGCCTCGTCGAGGCCGAGCTGCTCGTCGAGGGCGTTCTCGTCCTCGCGGTCGTCGTCGGCGTCGTCCTCGGCGTAGGGGTCGATGTCGGGCTCCTGCTCGGCGAGCTTCTCGTCGAGGGACTCCCCCTGGCGGCGCTCGGCCTCGGTCGGGTAGTCGTCGTAGCCCTTCGGCGCCCGGTCCGGCGGGGAGTAGCCCCGGTCCAGGACGTCCTCGAGGTCACCGTCGTCCAGCGTGTCACCCGGCTGGAGCTGGTCCTCGTCGTCGATCGACATGTCGCCGTAGGTCTCGCGGTCCTCACTCATGCTTCAAGGCGTACCGGACGCAGAGGAGCGGGACAAGGGCCGAACGGGTGTCTCAGCCGAGCTCGCGCTCCAGCGCGTCGGTGAGCAGCGCGACCAGGGCCTCGGTCTGGATGTTGGCCGAGGACGAGACCTCCTCGTCGGAGCCGTCGAGCGCCCGGGCGGCGAGGCCGGCCTTGGAGTCGATCAGCTCGGCGATCCGGGTGTCGATCGTCTGCGCGGCGATGATGCGCCACGCGGTGACCGGGTCGCTCTGGCCGATGCGGTGCACGCGGTCGATCGCCTGCGTCTGCTCGGCGTCGGTCCACGAGAGCTCGGACAGCACGACGTTGGAGGCGACCTGGAGGTTGACCCCGACGCCGGCCGCGGCCAGCGAGCAGACGATGACCTGCACGTCGGGGTCGTTGACGAAGGCCTCGATGGCCCGCTCGCGCGCCTTGGGCGTCTGGTCGCCGCGGATCGAGGTGTGCTTGAGCCCGCGGCGGGTGAAGGTGTCCTCGGCGATGTCCATGACGTCGACGTGGCGGGCGAAGAAGACCACCTTGCCGACGTTGCGGGCCAGCTGCGCGGCGTAGTCGGCGGCGAGGCCGGCCTTGGCGCGGCCGATGCGGCGGAACATCGAGAAGACGTTCTCCCCGCCGGTGCCGGAGTCCATCTCCTCGCGCTCCCACGTCGCGACCCGGCGCACGAGCTCGTGGTCGATGCCGTCGACGACGGAGCCCGTACGACGCGTCTCGAGCGCGGCCTTGTAGCGCTCGACGAGCCGCCGGGCGAGGTCCTCCTCGGCCGCGCGGATCGAGCGGGCGTCCTCGTCGTCGAGCTCCACCGGGATGTCGGCGATGCGGCGGGCGGGGATGTCCTCGGCGACGTCGACCTTGCGGCGCCGCACGATGCCCATGTCGATGACGGCCTTGCGGGCGGCGGGGTAGAAGGAGTGGTCGGCCGGCGTCAGGTCGGTCTCCTCCAGGGACTCCATCAGCCGTGCGAGGGGCTTGGTGTCGTCGATCCAGCCGAGGAACTGCCAGATCGCGCGGAAGTCCTCGATGTCGTTGATCAGCGGCGTGCCGGTCAACGCCATCAGCAGCGGCCGCGCGGCGCGCGTGCGCAGCTTCTCCGACAGCTCGAGCACGTGGCGCGAGCGCTGGGAGGTCTTGTTCTTGATGAAGTGCGCCTCGTCGACGACCATGCCGCGGAAGCCGAACGTGCCGAGCCAGCCCACGTGGCGGTCGAGGATCTCGTAGTTGACGATGATGACGTCGGCGAAGGCGTCGACGTCGCCGCCGTCGCCGTGGATCACGGTCGCCCGGCGACGCGGCGTCCAGCGCTCGGTCTCGCGGGCCCAGTTGGTCTTGACGACGTTGGGGCACACGACCAGCAGCGGGTAGGCGTTGGCCGCCTGTGCGGCGAGCAGTGCCTGGGCGGTCTTGCCGAGGCCGGGCTCGTCGGCGAGGAGGAAGGTGCGGTGCCCCTCGGCGGCCGCGGCGATCATCCGCGCCTGGTGCGGCATCAGCTCGAGCTTGCCGGGCGCGTGGAGCGACGTGGCCTCGGGCAGCTCCATGCACGACGAGGAGCCGCCGAGCTCGAAGGAGCGGAACAGCGGGCCGAGCAGCTCCCAGGTGCTCAACCGGCCGTGCACCGAGCGGCGCTCGCGGCCGATCTCGAAGTCGGGCACGAGGAACGGGTTGGCGAGCTGGTGCTGCACGACCGACTGCGGGATGACGCGGCGCTCGCCGAGGCCGGGACCGGCCTCGTCGTCGGGCTTGGGCTCCTCGGGGGCGACCTCCACACCGGCCTTGCGGAGCATCTCCAGGCGCAGCTCGCGGGCGCTGTCGGTGACGACGGACTCCTCCGACAGCAGGGTGAAGAGCGAGGGGTCGCGGGTGGCGGTCTTGGCGAGGATCGTCGCGATCCCGTCGAGACGCTTGAGCTCGTCGGCCTTCTGCGCGTCGGTGAGCTCGGCGGAGGCACGTACGTCGCCACGGTGCTCACGCACCAGGAGCGCCACGACCTGGAAGCGGACCCGCTGGCCGGGGGCGAGCGGGCCGCGCTGCACGGCGGACTCGAGCTCGCGCACCGCGCGCGCCAGGACGGGGACGATGCCCTCGTTGTCCTTGTGGCGGGCGTGGGCAGGGGTGCGGCGTCCGCCGCGTTGACGCTGGCGCTGGGCCAAGGGGTCCTCCCGGACTGGGCCTGACTGGGTACGCGTCGTGGAACAGGCGAGCCTGCGTAGGGCTCTGCCTGCACGCCACGGCGTGAGGTGTGGAGCGGGCGTCAGGTGCGCGGTGGCCGGCGGACCTGGGGTGATCACAGCGGCACGGCGTCTGGAACGCTGCGTCCACTGTAGCCCGCGACCGGCCGATCGCGGTAAATACCCGTCCGGTCAGCGTGCCGGGCGGTGGTCCACGATCCGGCGCATCTTGCCCACGGATCGCTCGATCGAGGCGACGTCGACGACCTCCACCCCGACCGTGACCCCGATGGACGCCTTGATCCTGCGGACCAGCTCCGCCTGCGCCGCGGCCGCCTCGGCGTCGGTCGTGGCGTCGCGCCGCTCGACGCGGACGGTGAGCGAGTCGAGGTGGCCGATGCGGTCGAGGTGGCACTGGAAGTGCGGCGACAGGGCCGGGATGCCGAGGACGATCTCCTCGATCTGGGTCGGGAACAGGTTCACCCCGCGCAGGATGATCATGTCGTCGGTGCGGCCGGTGATCTTCTCCATCCGACGCATGCTGCGCGCGGTGCCCGGCAGGAGCCGGGTGAGGTCGCGGGTGCGGTAGCGGATGACCGGCATCGCCTGCTTGGTGAGCGTGGTGAGGACCAGCTCGCCCTCCTCGCCGTCGGGCAGGACCTCGCCGGTGACGGGATCGATGACCTCGGGGTAGAAGTGGTCCTCCCACACGTGGAGGCCGTCCTTGGTCTCGACGCACTCGCTCGCCACGCCGGGACCGATCACCTCGGACAGCCCGTAGATGTCGACCGCGTGCATGTCGGTGCGGTCCTCCATCTCGCGGCGCATGTCGTTGGTCCACGGCTCGGCTCCGAAGATGCCGACCTTGAGCGAGGTGGACCGCGGGTCGACGCCCTGCGCCTCGAGCTCGTCGATGATCGAGAGCATGTAGGACGGCGTCACCATGATGATGTCGGGCTCGAAGTCGCGGATCAGCTGCACCTGCCGCTGCGTCATCCCCCCGGAGACGGGCACGACGGTGCAGCCGAGCCGCTCCGCACCGGCGTGCGCGCCGAGCCCGCCGGTGAAGAGCCCGTAGCCGTACGCGTTGTGGAGCACCATCCCGGGCCGCCCGCCGGCCGCGCGGATCGAGCGCGCCACGACGTCGGCCCACATGTCGAGGTCGTCGCGGGTGTAGCCGACTACGGTCGGCTTGCCGGTGGTGCCGCTCGACGCGTGGAGGCGTACGACCTCCTCGCGGGGCACCGCGAACATCCCGAACGGGTAGTGGTCGCGCAGCGTCGCCTTCGTGGTGAACGGCAGCCGCGCGAGGTCCTCGAGAGTGGCGATGTCGTCGGGACCGACGCCGGCCTCGTCGAAGGCGCGGCGGTAGTGCGCGACGTGGCCGTAGGCGTGCCGCACCGACCACCTGAGCCGCTCGAGCTGGAGCGCACGCAGCTGCTCGACCGGTGCGGTCTCGATCGGGTCCAGGTCGCCGGGCCGGGGAGCGAGGTCGTGCACGGTGGGGTCCTCCGGATCGTGGGCGGGTCGTGAGAACGTTCATCCATGTCAGAGCGCGTACGTCGGGGCCGGCCGGGCCACGACCAGGAGAGCGTGCTGCGGGTCGCGATCGACCTCTTCAACCGGCAAGGCTACGACGCCACCAGCATGGGCGACCTCGCCCGCGAGCTGGGCCTGACCAAGTCGGCGATCTACCACCACGTGCCCAGCAAGGAGCGCCTCCTCGAGCTGGCACTCGACGAGGCGCTCGGGGAGCTCACGGCCGCGCTCGAGACGGTGCGTGCCGACTCGTCCTGCTCCCCCGAGCAGCGGCTGCGCGCGGCGGTGCGCAGCAGCGTGGTCGTGCTCGCCGAGCACCTCCCGGCCGTGACCCTGCTGCTGCGGGTGCGCGGCAACACCCCGGCCGAGCAGAAGGCCCTGGCCCGCCGCCGCGACATCGACCACCGGCTGGCCGAGATGGTGCGCGAGGCCGCCGACGCCGGCGCCATCCGCGACGACGTCGACCCCCTGCTCGCCAGTCGCCTCCTCTTCGGCACCGTGAACTCGATGACCGAGTGGCTGCGCGCCGACAGCGATGCGGAGGCGCTCGCCGACGCGGTCACGACGCTGGCCTTCGACGGACTCGTGCGCCACCGCTGAGTCGACGTGTCTGGGTCGACACCCCGGTCGACCGGTTCAGGGCTCGAGGCACCCGGGGGTGGAGTCGCCCGGCCCGTCGGGATCGAGCGTGCTGCCCGACGCGTCGCGCAGCACCACCCGGTCGACGGTCGGGAACTGCTTCAGGGTCGGCAGCACCTCGCCGGCGACCGTCACCGTCGAGCCGCGGCTGCTGCAGCGGCCCGTGAGCCGCAGGTCCGCGACACCGCCCGAGACGGTGAGGTCGTCGTAGCCCCTCGCACCGGAGCGCAGCAGGCGCAGGCCGCGTGCCCGCTCGCCCGGCAGCGGCCCGGCGAAGAGGCGGTCCATCACCCCGGTCGCGGGTGAGCCCGGGCGTACGAGCCTCCGGACCGGGACGAAGAACGGCTCGCGGTTGTCGACGAAGCGGTCGCGGTGGAAGAACCACACCTTCCGCTCGACGGTCGGGAAGCGCGCACCCACCTCGACCACCACGCGGGGTGGAGCCTGCAGGGTCGTCACGCGCACGCGGGTCCGCTTCGCCAGGCCGAGACCGTACGTCGTGACCGCCTCGAAGTCGCCGGCGCGCACGGCGGTCATGACGTTGGGCAGGCGGAACGCGACGCGCCGCGGCGCTGCGGTCGGCGAGCCGTCGTCGGTGTGGGCCTGGGCGGGTTCGAAGCGCACGCGGAGGAGGGCCTGGCCGGCGACGCGTACGCGGCGGCCCGAGCCGTCGGCGAAGAGGCGGTCGACGTAGTCGACCTGGCGCTGGGCGGGCAGGCCGCCGCGGAACTCGAACACGACCCGGTCGACACCGTCCCGGTGTGCGGCGCGCACCGCGACCAGCACGGGTGTCGGAGGCGGCGCGGAGGCGAGCGGCGGATGGGCGGCCCCGCCGCTCGGTGACGCGACCAGCGCCGGGAGCAGCAGGACCAGCACGAGCGACAGCAACGACGACAGCTTCATCGGGATCCTCACGACCCCACCTCCCGACCGGACGGAGCACCTTGTCACGACGCTAGGGGCTCGGACGCGCCCGGGGTAGGGACCTATGGCCCGGGATCCACCCGGCCAAGCGAGCGGCTGCGGCCGCGGAACTCGGCGACGACCTCGCCGGTGTCCGGGTCGTCGGCGCGGACCGTGACGTCGTAGAGCCCGGACCGCCCGCGCAGGGAGACCTCGCGGGCGTCGGCGTACAGCGTCTGGCCGAGGCGGCCCGGGACCAGGAGGTCGATGGTGAAGCCCGCCGCGACGGTGACCGGGCCGTGCGAGTTGCAGGCCAGCGCGAAGGCCGAGTCGGCGAGGCTGGCGATCAGGCCGCCGTGGCACAGGTCGTGGCCGTTGACCATGTCGGGGCGGACGACCATCGACACCCGCGCGCGGCCCGGGCCGACCTCGACGAGCTCCATGCCGAGCATCGCGCTGGCGGCGTCAGCGGCCCACATCGCCCGCGCCTGCTCAGGCATCGAAGTCGACCGTGACCGCGTCGCTCACCGGGAAGGTCTGGCAGGTCAGCACGAACTGCTGCTCGACCTCGGCGGGCTCGAGGGCGTAGTTGCGGACCATCTCGACCTCGCCGTCGACGACCTTCGCGCGGCAGGTGCCGCAGACGCCGCCCTTGCAGGCGAAGGGCAGGTCGCTCCGCACGGTCTGGGCGGAGTCGAGGATCGTGGCGTCGCGCGACATCGGCGTGGTGGCCGTACGCCCGTCGAGGACGACGGTCACGTCACTGGTCACGCCCTCGACGACCCGGTCGGCGTGCCTCAGCAGCGGCGGCGGCTCGTCGACGAAGAACAGCTCGAAGTGGACCTTCTCCGCGGGCACGCCGAGCTCGGCGAGCACCGCGCGCGCGTCCTCGACCAGGCCGAGGGGTCCGCAGAGCCACACGTGGTCGACGTCTGCCAGCGGCACCTTGATCGGCAGCAGCCGCCGCAACCGGTCGGCGTCGAGGCGACCGGAGAAGAGCTCGACGTCGCGGGGCTCGCGCGAGAGCACGTGGACGAGGTCGAAGCGCGGGCCGTGCAGGTCCTTGAGGTCGCTGAGCTCCTCGGCGAACATCACCGACGTGGTCTCGCGGTTGCCGTAGAGCATCGTGACGGTGCTGGCGGGGTTGGCGAGCACGGACGCGACGATCGACATCATCGGCGTGATGCCGGAGCCCGCCGCGATGCAGAGGTGGCGACCGCCCGCAGCCGGGTCGGCGCGGAGGTTGCCGGTGGGCTCGGCGACCTCCACCGTCTCCCCCGGCGCGACCCCGCTGATGAGCCAGGAGGAGAACATCCCGCCGGGGATCTCGCGCACGCCGATGCGCGGCGCCGCGCCCGCGGGGGCGCAGATGGAGTAGGTGCGGCGGTGCTCGACGCCGTCGACGACGCGGCGCAGCGTCAGCGACTCCCCCGGCGCGAACTCGAAGAGCTCGCGCAGGTCGTCGGGCACCTCGAAGGTCACCGCGGCCGAGTCGTCGGTGAGCGGCTCGACCGCCCGCACCGTCAGCGGGTGGAACGTCGTGGCCACTCAGATCTCCTTGACGTGGTCGAACGGCTCGAGGCAGGAGGTGCAGCGGTACTGCGCCTTGCAGGCGGTCGAGCCGAACTCCGAGACCAGCTCGGTCGCGGGCGAGTCGCACTGCGGGCATCGCACCTGGCGAGCCGTGGGGAGCAGCGTGAGCGGGATCGGGCCGTCGCTGGACGGTGCCGGACCGGGCGGCGAGATGCCGGCGGCGGCGAGGGCGGCGCGCCCCTCGGGCGTGATCCAGTCGGTGGTCCACGCCGGTTCGAGGCACACCCGGACCTCGACGCGGTCGAAGCCTGCGCCGTGGAGCTCGCGGACCAGGTCGTCGCGCATCGCGGCCATCGCCGGACAGCCGGAGTAGGTCGGGGTGATGTCGACGACCACGTGGTCGTCGGTGACCACGTCGACGTCGCGCAGCACGCCGAGGTCGGCGAGGGTGAGCATCGGGAGCTCGGGGTCGGTGACGGACTCGGCGGCGCGCCTGGCGCGCTGCGTCGACGTACGGCTCAACAACCTCATCTCCTACCACTGACCTCTCGGGTGGGCGCGCGCCACGGACTGCATCTCGGCGAGCAGCCGGCCGAGCGGCTCGCCGTGCATGCCGTCGCGACCCGTACGGCCCAGCACACCGGCGCGACGAGAGACCTCGGGGCGGGGCACGTCGGCGGCGGCGAGCACCTGGTCGAGCACGCCCTCGGCGGCCTCGCGGACCGCGGCGGGGTCGACCCCGACGCCCGCCTCGGCGGCCGCCGCCTCGACCTCGTGGGTGTCGAACAGCTCGGGCCACAGCGGCCACAGCCCGTCGAGGGCGGCGAGCAGCCGGCGGCGCGACTCGTCGGTCCCCCGGGCGAGCGTGACGAACCAGCGCGCCGAGTAGTCGCGGTGGTAGGCGAGCTCCTTGACACCCTTGGCCGCGACGGCGGCGAGGACGTGGTCGCGGCTCGAGCGCAGCCGCTCGAAGGTCGCGAGCCGCCACACGGAGAAGAGCAGCACCCGCACGGTCGCCTCGGCGAAGTCGCCGTTGACGACCTCGGCGAACCGCACGTTGCGGAACTCGTGCGCCTCGCGGAAGAAGGCGAGCGCGTCCTCCGGCGGGGCGGGCGAGTCCTCGGGGAGGGCCGGCACCACCGACTCGTCGGCCTTGGCCGCCCGGGCGAGCAGGAGCCGCGCCTGGCCCAGCAGGTCGAGCGCGATGTTGGACAGCGCGATGTCGTCCTCGAGGTCCGGCGCGTTGCTGGTCCACTCCGAGATCCGGTGCGACATCACCAGGGCGTCGTCGCCGAGCATCAGGGCGTACGCCGCGAGCGTGGGCGCGTCGACGCCGTCGGGGATCGTCGTGTCGACGCCCGCCAGCGGGTCCTCGAAGTCGGTGCCGAACGCCCAGTGGGCGTCGTTGACGAGCAGGCCGCTGTAGGCGCTGTCGTGCTCGTCCTCCGCAGTCGTGTGCACGTGGTCCATGAGCCCTCCCCTACATGTGGGGGACGTTGTCGGGGATGTCGTAGAAGGTCGGGTGGCGGTAGACCTTGTCGCCGCTCGGCGCGAACATCGGGTCCTTCTCGTCGGGGCTCGACGCGGTGATCGCGTCGGCGCGGACCACCCAGATGCTCACGCCCTCGTTGCGACGGGTGTAGACGTCGCGGGCGTGCAGCAGCGCCATCCGGTCGTCGGCAGCGTGCAGCGAGCCGACGTGCACGTGGTTGAGCCCACGCTTGCCGCGGACGAAGACCTCGTAGAGCGGCCACTCGGGTTCGGCGGCCGGGACGTCGACTCCCGTGGGCACGCCCTCCAGCGGCACCGCCCCGTGCCCGCCCTCGGCTGAGAGGTTGCTCATCGCTCCGTCCCTCCGGTGGTCGAGTGCCCCGCGAGGGACGAGCGGGGTGTGTCGAGACCCTGCTTCGCGGCGTACGCCGTGGCGGCGGCCCTGACCCAGGCACCCTCCTCGTGGGCGCGGCGGCGGTGGGCCATCCGCTGGGCGTTGCAGGGGCCGTTGCCCTTGACGCCCTCCATGAACTCCTCCCAGTCGGGCTGGCCGAAGTCGTGGTGGCCACGCTCCTCGTTCCACCTGAGCTCGGGGTCGGGCAGCGTCACGCCGAGCGCCTCGGCCTGGGGAACGGACATGTCGACGAACTTCTGGCGCAGCTCGTCGTTGGTGTTGCGCTTGATCCCCCACGCCATCGACTGGGCGGTGTTGGGCGAGTCGGCGTCGGGCGGGCCGAACATCATCAGCGCCGGCCACCAGAACCGGTCGACCGACTCCTGCACCATGGCGCGCTGCTCGTCGGTGCCCCGCATCATCGTGGCCAGCAGCTCGAAGCCCTGTCGCTGGTGGAAGGA
Source organism: Nocardioides eburneiflavus (assembly GCF_004785795.1). Classification (NCBI taxonomy): domain Bacteria; kingdom Bacillati; phylum Actinomycetota; class Actinomycetes; order Propionibacteriales; family Nocardioidaceae; genus Nocardioides; species Nocardioides eburneiflavus. The sequence goes on along the minus strand of NZ_SRRO01000001.1, from coordinate 2,781,564 downwards.
CTCCTCCTTGCACACCCGGATCATGGCGCGGCCGTAGGGCCCGAACGAGGTCCGGCACAGCGGCACCTGGTTGCAGATCGCGGCACCGTCGACCAGCCAGCCGATGGTGCCGACGTCGGCGTACGACAGGGTCGGGTAGTTGAAGATCGAGGAGTACTTCTGCCGCCCGGCGAGCAGCAGCTCGGTGAGCTCGAGCCGGGAGACGCCGAGGGTCTCGGCCGCGGAGTAGAGGTACAGCCCATGGCCGGCCTCGTCCTGCACCTTGGCGAGCAGGATCGCCTTGCGACGCAGGCTCGGCGCACGGGTGATCCAGTTGCCCTCGGGCTGCATGCCGATGATCTCGCTGTGGGCGTGCTGCGCGATCTGGCGCACGAGGGTCTTGCGGTAGCCCTCCGGCATCCAGTCGCGCGGCTCGATCCGGTCGTTGCGCGCGATCGTCGCCTCGAAGTGGCGCTCCAGCTCGGCCTCGGACGCTCCGGGCGCGGTCTCGGTGAGGGTCATCCGTCCTCCGCTGCGTGGGTCATCGACCACATTTACTGACCGATCGGTCTGGTATTAGTGTGTCACCAGTCACCCTGCCACGCAAACCACCCGAAGGGGACCCCGTGACCCGTCTGCTCGAGAGCTATGCCGCCGGCCGCTGGTACGCCGCCTCCACCGAGGGCCACCCGCTGCTCGACGCGGCCACAGGCGAGGAGGTGGCGCGGATCTCCAGCGCCGGCCTCGACCTCGGCGCGATGGCCCACCACGCCCGTACGGTCGGCGGGCCCGCGATCCGCGAGCTGACCTTCCACGAGCGGGCGCTGCTGCTCAAGGAGCTCGCCACGCACCTCACCGGGCTCAAGGAGGAGTTCTACGAGCTGTCCCTGGCCACCGGCGCGACGCGGCGCGACTCGATGATCGACATCGACGGCGGCTTCGGCACGGTCTTCAGCTATTCGTCCAAGGGCCGCCGCGAGCTGCCCAACGCGCACGTCGCGTGCGACGGCGACCTCGAGCAGCTCGGCCGCACGGGGATCTTCCTCGGCCAGCACGTCTACACCTCGCGGCCCGGCGTCGCCGTCCAGATCAACGCCTTCAACTTCCCGGTCTGGGGGATGCTCGAGAAGCTCGCGCCGGCCTTCATCGCCGGCCTGCCCTCGATCGTGAAGCCGGCCAGCCAGACGGCCTACCTCACCGAGCTCGTGGTGCGCCGCATCATCGAGTCCGGCATCCTCCCCGAGGGCGCGCTCCAGCTGCTCTCCGGCTCGGCGGGCGACCTGCTCGACCACCTCGGCGTGCAGGACTCGGTGGCGTTCACCGGCTCGGCGCACACTGCCGGGATCCTGCGCCAGCACCCGTCGGTGCTGCACGGCGGCGTGGCGCTCCAGGTCGAGGCCGACTCGCTCAACTGCTCGGTCCTCGGCCCCGACGTGGCCGCCGGCGACCCGGAGTGGGACCTCTTCGTCAAGGGCGTGGTCACTGAGATGACCGCCAAGGCGGGCCAGAAGTGCACCGCCATCCGCCGCGTCATCGTGCCGTCGGCCGTCGCCGACGAGGTCACCGACGCGATCGCCGCGAAGCTCGCCTCGATCACCGTCGGCAACCCCGGCGACGAGTCGGTACGCATGGGCCCGCTCGCCTCGCTCGGCCAGCGCGACGAGGTCCGCAAGGCCGTCGAGGCGTTGCGCTCCTCCTGCGACGTGGTCCTCGACGAGGGCGAGGTCGCCGGCGACGCCGAGCGCGGCGCCTTCATGTCGCCGGTGCTGCTCCGCGCCCGCGCCGGGGCGGTCGAGCCGCACGACGTGGAGCCCTTCGGTCCGGTGTCCACCGTGATGACGTACGACTCCCTCGACGAGGCGGTCGCGCTGGCCGCGCGCGGCAAGGGGTCGCTCGCCGGCTCGGTCGTCACCCACGACCCCGAGGTCGCCCGCACCGTCGTGCTCGGCCTGGCGCCGTGGCACGGCCGCATCCTGGTGCTCGACCGTGACGACGCCCCCGAGTCGACCGGTCACGGCTCGCCCCTGCCGATGCTGGTGCACGGCGGTCCGGGCCGCGCGGGCGGCGGCGAGGAGCTCGGCGGCGTACGCGGGGTGCTGCACCACATGCAGCGCTCGGCGATCCAGGCCTCCCCCGACATGCTCACCGCGATCACCGGTCGCTGGACGCGGGGGTCGCGGCGCACGCTCACGCCGGAGCACCCGTTCCGCCACTCGCTGGCGACGCTGCGGGTCGGCGACACGATCGAGTCCGAGCCGCGGGTGATCTCGCTCGAGGACATCGACCACTTCGCCGACTTCACCGGCGACACGTTCTACGCCCACACCGACCCGGAGGCCGCCGCGCAGAACCCGCTCTTCGGCGGGATCGTGGCCCACGGCTACCTCATCGTGTCGATGGCCGCCGGCCTCTTCGTCGACCCCGCACCGGGCCCGGTGCTCGCCAACTTCGGCGTCGACAACCTGCGCTTCCTCACCCCCGTCAAGGCCGGCGACTCGATCCGCGTGATGCTCACCGTCAAGCAGATCACCCCGCGCTCGTCCGCCGACTACGGCGAGGTGCGCTGGGACGCGCTGGTCACCAACGCCGACGACGAGGCGGTCGCGACGTACGACGTGCTGACGCTGGTGGCCAAGGAGGACGGCGGGCGGGCCTGAACGCTAGCGTCCACCCCCTGCCCCGGGAGCGGTGAGCCAGCCACATTCCACGTTCACGGGATGTGGCTGGGCCACCGCCCGCCGGCGTGTCGTACGGCGCCGCGCCGACGGGCGGTGTCCAGACCACTGTCGGGGTCCACGGAATGTCGCTGACCCACCGCTCGTGCGGCGCTAGCGTCGGAGCATGAGCCGGTCAGCGCAGCGTGTCGTCGGGACCGTCGTCCTGGTCGTCCTCGGCATGCTCAGCCTGCCGGCGTCGGCGTACGTCCTCGACGACCCGGGCACCGAGAACTGGATCGTGCCGGTGCAGCTGTTCGTCATGGTCGTCCTCGGCGCCGCCGTGACGATCGGGCTCCCGGGCATGGCGCGCGAGGGCGCGAGCACCGGCCGTCGCGCCCTCACCGGGGCGTGGTGGGGCCTCCTGGCGGCGTTCGTCGGCGTGGTCGTCTTCTGGTTCCTGCTCAACGGGCTCCGCGGCGCGTGAGCACGGACCCCGGTGGGTACGGTGCGGCCATGGCACAGAAGAAGTCCTGGGGCGACATGACGCCCACGCAGAAGAAGATCGTCGCCGTGGCCGGGATCGTGGAGATCGCCGTCACGGCGTGGTGCGCCAAGGACCTGAAGCAGCGCCCCGCCGAGCTGGTCCGCGGGCCCAAGCTGCTGTGGGGACCGGCGCTGTCGGTGCAGCCGTTCGGGCCGATCGCCTACCTCGTCTGGGGCCGCAAGCGCTGACGCCCCGTCACTGGCCGCGGTAGGGCACCTCGCTGGTCCACCCGTCCTCGTCGCGGGCGACCGCGGCCCAGATGGCCTCGGCCACCCGGTCCGGCGTGAACGCCCCCTCGCGCGACAGCGCGCCCCGGACGGTGACCGAGACCGCCCGGATGCCGTCGGGCGCCAGCGTCTTGTCGAGGCTGTGCACGAGGTTGCGCACGCCCGCCTTCTGCACGCCAAGCGACGCCGCGCCCTCCCACGGCTCGTCAGCCGCCATGCTGCCCGTGACGCTCACCCGCCCGCCGGAGGACATGAAGGGACGGGCCGCCTGCACGACGGTCAGCAGGGCACCCACCCCGAGGGCGACGTCCTCCAGCAGCTCCTCGACGGTGAGGGCGAGCGGGTCCTTCTCGCGGAAGGCGCTGGGGTTGAAGTGCAGCACGTCGATGCGGCCGGTGTGCTCGCCGAAGCGGCGTACGGCGTCGCGCGCGGCCTGCGCGTCGGTGACGTCGGCGACCGCGTGGCCGACGGTGGCGCCCCGAGCCTCGAGGTCGGGCACGAGGTCGTCGAGGACCTCCTGGTCCTGGCCGAGCAACCCGACGTCGTAGCCCTCGTCGGCGAAGCGACGCGCCACCGATCCACTGACACCCGGTCCGGCTCCGACGACGACGATGACTGGCTTGCTCATGCGGACTGTTCTACCGCGTCAGGGCTTGTGCGGGTGCTCGCCCGTCGGGTCGTCGGGGACCGCGTTGGGGCCTTGGGCGCCCTCGTCGACCTCGCCGGGGTGCGGGTCGGGCTGACCGGCGACGGAGTCGCCCGAGCTGATCTCCTCGCCGAACTCGGAGGCGGTCTCGGAGACCTGGCCCTCGTTGCCGTCCTGGTCGGTCTGCTCGGTGTTGGGGTCGCTGCCCTTGGTGTCATCCATGTCCATGTCCACCACCCAACCACTGGTCCGAAGGGATGGGCTCACCTGCGCGGGTGCTGGCTACGGTCGAGGAATGACCCGCTTCGGATACACCCTGATGACCGAGCAGAGCGGCCCGCGGGAGCTCGTGAAGTACGCCGTCGCCGCCGAGCAGGCCGGCTTCGACTTCGAGGTGATGAGCGACCACTACTCCCCCTGGCTGACCGAGCAGGGGCACGCGCCGTACGCGTGGGCGACCCTCGGCGCCATCGCGCAGGCGACCGAGCGCGTGGGCCTGATGACCTACGTGACGTGCCCGACGCTGCGCTACCACCCCGCCGTGGTGGCGCAGAAGGCCGCGACCCTCCAGATCCTCGCGGAGGGCCGCTTCACCCTGGGTCTGGGCAGCGGCGAGAACCTCAACGAGCACGTCGTCGGCGAGGGCTGGCCGGCGATCGCCGAGCGGCAGGACATGCTGGCCGAGGCCATCGAGGTGATCCGCGCCCTCCACACCGGCGAGCTCGTCGACCACCGCGGCGACTTCTACCAGGTCGAATCGGCCCGCATCTGGGACGTCCCCGCGCAGGGGGTCGACCTCGGCGTCGCGGTCGCCGGCGACCGCGCGATCGCGCGTTTCGCGCCGCTCGCCGACCACCTGGTCGCCGTCGAGCCGAAGGCGGAGATCGTCGAGTCGTGGAACTCCGTCGAGGGCGCACCCCGCATCGGGAAGGACGCCCGTGCGATCGGCCAGATCCCGATCTGCTGGGACCCCGACGCGGACGTCGCCGTCGCCCGCGCTCACGAGCAGTTCCGCTGGTTCGGCGGCGGCTGGTCGGTCAACGCCGACCTGCCGACCCCGGCCGGCTTCGCAGGCGCCACGACGTACGTCCGGCCGGAGGACGTGGCGGACTCGATCCCGTGCGGCCCCGACCTGGACAAGGTCCTCGACGCGGTCTCCGCCTACTGGGAGGCCGGGTTCACCGACGTCGCGCTCGTGCAGGTCGGCGACGAGGGCCAGGACCGGTTCCTCGCCGAGGCGGCCGGTCCGCTGCTGGACAAGCTGCGCGCGGCCGCTCCGTGACCGGGGCCTTTCGCCCCGCGAGCGGGGGCCCCTCGGCCCTGTCACCCCGCCCCCGCCTCGCGCAGGCTGGGAGGCGAGGAGCTGGGGGCGATGAGACGACGAGCTGCAGCAGGCCTGGCGGTGGTCGCCCTCGCGCTCGGCAGCGCCACGACCGCCGTCGCCATGACCGGTCAGGACGACGGCTCGTGGTGGCCCGGCCAGCACATGACGCGCCAGCACATGAGCCGCGCGGGGGCGATGGGACCGGCCGGCCACATGTCGCACGCGTGGGTGGACAGCGAGCACGCGTTCCTCGCCGAGATGATCGCCCACCACGAGGAGGCGATCGACGCGGCCGGCGAGCTGGCCCGCTCGGAGCGCCCCGAGATGCGCGCCTTCGGCGCCAGGATCGTCGAGAGCCAGTCCGCCCAGGTCGAGCAGATGCAGGCGTGGCTCGACGAGTGGTACGCCGACCGCTCGCACGAGGTCGACTACGAACCGATGATGCGCGACCTCGCCGGACTCTCCGGCGACGAGCTCGACGAGGCCTTCCTGTCCGACATGATCGGCCACCACATGGGGGCGGTGATGATGTCGCAGCAGCTGATCGTCCGCGACCTCGCCGACCACCCGGCCGTGGAGCGGCTGGCGGTCGACATCCGCGACGAGCAGGCCCGCGAGATCACGATGATGCGACAGTGGTTGGGCGACTGGTTCGACGCCGGGTGGGGGATGCCCTTCAGCGCCAGCCGAGGTCCGGTGCCACGTCGGTGAGCACCGACTCCAGGATGTGGGCGTTGTAGTCCACTCCCAGCTGGTTGGGCACTGTCAGCAGCAGGGTGTCGGCGGCCGCGACGGCCTCGTCGTCGGCCAGCTCCTTGACCAGCACATCCGGCTCGGCGGCGTACGTCTTGCCGAAGACCGCGCGCAGGTTGGCCTCGATCTGCCCGAACTGGTCCGAGCTCGAGCCCTCGTGGCCGAAGTAGGCCCGGTCCATGTCGGTGGTGATCGGCATGATCGACCGGCTGACCGACACGCGCGGCTCGCCCTCGTGGCCGGCCTCCATCCACGCCTCCCGGTAGACCTCGATCTGCTTGCGCTGCTGGACGTGGAACGGCTCGCCCGTCTCGTCGGCCTTCAGCGTCGAGCTCATCAGGTGCATGCCCTTCTCGGCCGCCCAGCGTGCCGTGGCGTCGGAGGCGGCGCCCCACCAGATGCGCTCGCGCAGGCCGGGCGAGTGCGGCTCGATGCGGAGCAGTCCGGGCGGGTTGGGGAACATCGGGCGCGGGTTGGGCTGGGCGAACCCCTCGCCCTCGAGCACCTGGAGCAGCACCTCGGTGTGCCGCCGGGCCATGTCGGCCTGGTCCTCGCCCTCCGCCGGGGCGTACCCGAAGTAGCGCCACCCCTCGATGACCTGCTCCGGTGATCCCCGGCTGATGCCGAGCTGGAGCCGGCCGCCGGAGATGAGGTCGGCGGAGCCGGCGTCCTCGGCCATGTACAGCGGGTTCTCGTAGCGCATGTCGATCACACCGGTGCCGATCTCGATCCGGCTGGTGCGCGCGCCGACGGCGGCGAGCAGCGGGAACGGCGAGGCGAGCTGGCGGGCGAAGTGGTGCACCCGGAAGTACGCCCCGTCGGCGCCGAGCTCCTCCGCCGCGACCGCGAGGTCGATCGACTGGAGCAGGGTGTCCGACGCCGAGCGCACCTGGGAGTGCGGCGAGTCGGTCCAGTGGCCGAAGTTCAGGAACCCGATCTTCTTCATGACTGGTTCAACGCTCAACCACTCGGGTTGTTCCCGGGGCCCGACCCCGAGGTAGTCCACCGGGAAACGGTCGCCCACGGCCTCGGTTCACCACCACATCCCGGTGAACTACCACTTGACGGGTCGGCGCTTGCGATGTGCAATATATTGCATGCCGGTGCCCGCCTCCCCCACCCCGCTCCGCACGTCGCTGCTGCGCGACACGGTCCACGACCGGCTGCGCGACGCGATCGTCGACGGCACCCTGGCGCCGGGCGAGGTCGTCCGCGACACCGAGCTCGCGGCGTGGCTCGGCGTGAGCCGTACGCCTGTGCGCGAGGCGCTGCTCCGGCTCGGGGAGACCGGGTTGGTCAGGGCGGCCCCCGGCCGCTCCACCGTGGTCGCCGAGATCGACCTCGACGAGGTCCGCCAGGCGCACGCCGTCGTGGTCGCCATGCACCGGCTCGCGGTGTCGGAGGCGGTCGCGCGGCTCACCGAGGACGACCTCGACCGGATGCGCGCGGCCAACGTCCGGTTCGCCGACGCGGTCGAGGCTCGCGACACCGCCGCGGCGTTGTCCGCCGACGACGACTTCCACGCCGTCGCGGTCGACGTGGCGGACAACCGCGCGGTCGCGACGGTGCTCACCCAGCTCACCCCTGTCGTACGCCGGCTCGAGCGACGCCGGTTCGCCTCGCACGCGGCAGCCGAGTCCGTCACGCTCCACGACCGGCTCGTCGAGGCCTGCGCCGCACGCGACGCCGACGCCGCGGCCGAGGTCGCCTTCCGCACCTGGCAGAACCTCGCCGACCTGATCCCCGACCCCCAGCCCGACCCCCAGCCCGACCCCCGGCCCGACCCCCGGCCCGACCCCCGGCCCGACCCCCGGCCCGACCAGCAGGAGACCCCGTGATCCTCGAGCAGTTCCCCCGCCACCCGCTCACCTTCGGGCCCTCCCCCGTCCACCACCTGCGGCGGCTCAGCGACCACCTCGCCGCCCGCGGCGGCGGCGCGCAGGTGTGGGCCAAGCGCGAGGACGTCAACAGTGGTCTCGCCTTCGGCGGCAACAAGGTCCGCAAGCTCGAGTACATCGTCCCCGACGTGCTCGCCAGCGGGGCCGACACGCTCGTCTCGATCGGCGGCTACCAGTCCAACCACACGCGGCAGGTCGCGGCCGTCGCCGCGCACCTCGGGCTGAAGTGCCGCCTCGTCCAGGAGAAGTGGGTGCCGTGGGACGACCCGACCAACACCCAGGTCGGCAACATCCTGCTCAGCCGGATGATGGGCGCCGACTCGCGCCTGGACCCGCACGGCTTCGACATCGGCATCCGCGACTCGTGGAAGGACGCGATCCGTGAGGTGGAGGAGGCGGGCGGCACGCCGTACGCCATCCCGGCCGGCGCGAGCGAGCACCGGCTCGGCGGCCTCGGGTTCGCGAGCTGGGCCTTCGAGGTCGCCGAGCAGGAGAAGGCGGTCGGTCTCACCTTCGACACCATCGTCGTCTGCACCGTCACCGGCTCCACCCACGCCGGGATGATCGCCGGGTTCGCCGCGCTCGAGGACCTCACCGGCGTACGCCGCCGCGTGCTCGGCATCGACGCCAGCGCGACGATCGAGAAGACCCGCGACCAGGTGGCCCGCATCGCGCGCCACACCGCCGAGCTGATCGAGCTCGGCCGGGACCTGCGCGACGACGAGATCACGGTGCTCGAGGGCTGGGCCGGCGAGCTGTACGGGCTCCCGGTCGACTCCACGATGGAGGCGATGGCCCTCGGCGCGCAGCTCGAGGCGATGATCACCGACCCGGTCTACGAGGGGAAGTCGCTCGCCGGGCTCGTCGACCTCGTCGAGTCGCGCGAGATCCCGGCCGACTCCCACGTGCTCTACTCCCACCTCGGCGGCCAGCCGGCGATCAACGCCTACCACTCCCTCTGGCCCGCGCAGGCCTGAGGTCGTGTCGACCGGCGCGATGGCAACGCGGACACGTGTCCCGGACGATGCCCTCGCTCGGCTCCGCGAGGGGCAACATCTCGCACACGTGTGGTGCGTGGCCTCCGGCGGAGACCGGGCGTCGTCAGGCGTGGGTCGCGAGCAGGCCCCGGGCGCGCTCGGCGTCGACCACGGCCCCGATCTGCTCGTACGCCGCCAGGGCGTCGGCCTCCTCGACGCGCGCCCCGCTCACGTTCCCCTGCGCGTGGTGGATCCGGCCGAGGAGCTCCGAAGCCCTGGCCGCCTCGTAGGAGAGGTCGATGCCCGCGAACAGTGTGTGGGCCCGATCGGCGGCGGTGGCGGCCTCGTCGAGCCTCCCCTCCGCCAGCAGGACTGCCGCGGCTCCCGCGTCCGCCGTCGCGCGCAGCGCCGGCGTGGGGTGCTGGCCGGCGATCACGGCCAGCTCGTCGGCAGCGGCGCGCGCCGTGTCGAGGTCGTCGAGGGACAGGGCCACCTCGAGCTGCGTCGGCAGCATCTTGGCCCGCTCGAGGGGCCCGATCCCGGTGCTGGCGAGTATCCGTCGGAGACCGGTCGCGGCCTGCTCCGGGTGGCCGCGCTGGACCATCGCCTGCGCCAGACCAGGATGCGGCGTCACCCCCATCTCGGCGGCCTGCCGGAACGCCTCTTCGGCAGCGTCGAGGTCGCCCATCTTCAGTCGCACCTCGCCCAGCTCACGGAAGGCCAACGCCGAGAACATGAGGTTGAACGAGCCCAGCTCGACCGTCGCCGCGCGCGCCTCCTCCTCGGCGTCGACGAGGGAGCCGCGCAGGCGGAGGATCTCGGCGCGGTGCACGCGGCAGATCCCGGGGAAGCCGTTGATGGCCTGGCGATCGCACCAGCGCGTCGCGGCCTCGGTCCAGTGCCCGGCGCCCTGCCAGTCGGCCAGCTGGGCGTTGACCGAGATCATCAGGCAGTAGATCATCCCGGTGGCCCGGGCGCCGAGCTCGCCGGAGACCGCTCCCTCGGTCGCCTCCTCCACCATCGCCAGCCCGCGCTCGGCATCCGCGCCTCCCGCGACCAGGCTGATGCCGTGGAACGCGTGCCCGAGCGCGAAGAGGTCCTTGTCGCCGTGGCGCCCACCGATCTCGGAGGCCAGCTCGGTGTGCTCGACGACCACCTCGTCCTCGCCCTCGCTGTGTGCCATGATCGCCAGGGCCAGGTGCAGCCACCCGTGCTCGGCTCCCTCGGGCTCGGGTTCCAGCAGGCGCGTCGCGTTCTGCAGCCAGGCTGCGGCGTCACCCTGCTCGCCGAGGTCGCCGTGGTGCTGGGCGAGGTCGATGGCGACGCGGGCGGCGTGCCGTGGGTCGTCCTTCTTCAGGTACTCCCTGTAGGCACGCTCGCGCAGTGCCATGCAGTGGTGCATCTTGCCGATCCACCACGCACACTCGGCCATCTCGTCGAGGTGCTCCGGCTCGAGGGGCGCAACGGCGTCAGCTGACGCGAAGAGCTCGAACGCCTCTCTCCAGGCGTAGCGCGACGCCGCGTCGCGCGCATCCCCCAGGATGGACTGCTCCGCCATCTGCTCAGTCTGGCACCCCTCGCAGCGTTGTCACTCGGCAAAATTGGGGGTGCTGGTGCACGGGTGTCGCCCGAGCCCCGACCGGGCCACAATCGTCGGGTGGACTCCCCACCGCCGCGGGGCGACCGGCCAGCACCGGAACGCCGACCCATCATCCTCGCCGTCGATGACGATCCGGACGCGATCGCCCTGCTGGGCAACGAGCTGGAGGACCGCTATGGCCGGGCGTACTCCGTGGTCACCGCCCGCGCTGTCGCGACGGCGCAGCGGCAGCTGGCCGACCTCTGCGCGGCCGGGGAGCGGCTGGCGCTGATCCTCTCCGACCAGTGGCTGCCCGACGGCACCGGTTGCGAGCTCCTCGCCCGCGCCGGCGAGCTGTTCCCCCACTCGCGACGCCTGCTGCTCATCTCCTGGGGAGAGTGGGAGGTCGACGCCACCGCACAGCCGCTGAGGCGCGCCATCGCGCTGGGCCAGGTGGACTACTACGCACTCAAGCCGTGGCGCCGGGCGGACGAGCTCTTCCACCACGTCGTCACCGAGAGCCTGCACGGGTGGGTGGGGTCCGACGCCTCGCTGTCCCGCGAGCTCGCGATCGTCGCCGACGCCGGAAGTCCCCGAGCCTCACAGCTGCGCAGCCTCCTGGACCGCAACCGGGTGCCGTTCGTCTTCCACGCGACCGGATCCCCGGACGGGCTTCGCCTCCTGCAGGAGTACCGCCAGCCGGACCCGGGCGTACCGGTGGTCATCCAGCGCAACGGCCGCGTGCTGGTCGACCCGAGCAACGCCGAGATCGCCGAGGCCTATGGAGCCCGCACCCGGCTCTCCGGCTCACTCGAGTACGACGTCACGGTGATCGGCGCGGGGCCGAGCGGCCTCGCCGCCGCCGTGTACGCGTCCTCGGAGGGACTGCGCACCCTGGTGGTCGAGCGCGAGACCATCGGGGGGCAGGCAGGCTCGAGCTCCCGCATCCGCAACTACCTCGGCTTCCCCCGCGGGGTCACCGGCGCGGACCTGGCCACCCGAGCACAGCAGCAGGCCTGGGTGTTCGGGACGACGTTCCTCCAGGTGTGCGAGGCGCAGGGTCTCCGCAGCAGCGGTGACCGGCTCTACCTCACCACGACGACCAGCAACGAGATCTCCACCGGCGTCGTCGTCCTCGCCATGGGCGTCAGCTACCGCAGCCTCGGCGTCCCGGCCCTCGACCCACTGGTGGGGCAGGGCGTCTTCTACGGCGCCACCGCCTCGGAGGCCGAGCGCTTCAGCGGACGCTCCGTCTACGTCGTGGGCGCGGGCAACTCCGCCGGCCAGGCCGCGGTCCACCTCGCCTCCCACGCCGCGTCGGTGACCATCCTCGTCCGCCGAGACACCCTCGCCGAGACGATGTCGACCTACCTCATCGACGAGATCGAGGGGCGGGCCAACATCGACGTGCGCTTCCGGACCGAGATCGTCGACGGCTCGGGCAGCGGGTCGCTGGCCACCCTCAGCCTGCGCGAGGCAGGCAAGGACGAGACCGAGACGGTCCCGGCCGACGCCGCCTTCATCCTCATCGGCGCCCGCCCCTTCACCGAATGGCTCCCGGACGAGGTCGTCCGCGACCGGTTCGGCTTCGTGGTGACCGGGCCGGGCGAGCACTGGCGGGCACAGCGTCCACCGTTCATGTTCGAGTCCTCGATGCCGGGCGTCTTCGCCGTCGGCGACGTGCGCTCCGGATCGGTCAAACGGGTCGCCTCGGCGGCCGGAGAGGGGTCGGTCGCGATCCAGCAGGTCCACCAGTACCTGCAGATGATCGAGGTCGGAGGGTGAGGTCCGACCTCCGGGTCAGGCGAGCGCGAAGTCCACGGCCGCCCTCGCATGCAGAGCCGTGGTGGCGAAGACCGGGACGTCGACGTCGTCCGGGCCGACCAGCAGCTCGATCTCCGTGCAGCCGAGCACGACGCCCTCGGCCCCGGCGGCCACGAGCCGGCCGATCACCCCGACGTACGCCGTGCGCGAGGACTTGCTGACCACGCCGTGGACCAGCTCGTCGTAGATCACCCGGTGCACCGTCTCGAGGTCCTCGCCCGACGGCACGAGCGCCTCGACGCCGCCCGCCGCCAGGCGCTCGCGCACGAAGGACTGCTCCATCGTGAACCGGGTGCCGAGCAGCGCGACCCGGGTGAGCCCGGCCGCGCGGACGGCGGCCGCGGTCACGTCGACGATGTGCACGAGCGGCACCGTGGTCGCCGCCTCGAGGGCGTCGGCGACCTTGTGCATCGTGTTGGTGCACAGCACGAGGCACTCGGCGCCGGCGGCCTCGAGCGCGGCTGCCTCCCCGGCGAGCAGCTCACCAGCGGCGTCCCACTCCCCCGCCGCCTGCATCGCCTCGACCTCGGCGAAGTCCACCGACGACAGGCCGATCTTCCGCATCGCGTGCGCCATGGTGGCCATTGAACAGGCCCGGGAACAGGCCCGGGAACAGGCCCGGTCGTCGGCGGTCCGGTCTAGCGTGGGCCTCATGGCCACGACGCCCCTCGCCGCCTCCGACGGGTTCCGCGTGTTCCCCGCGACCCACGCGCGCTTCGACGACGTACGCACGATGGTCGGCCCGAAGAACCCGACCTCGAGCGTGTGCTGGTGCCTGAGCCACCGGATCCCCGCCAAGGAGAACCGGGAGCTCGCCGGGCCGGATCGCGGGGCCTACGTCGAGGCGCTGACACGCAGGCGCACCAAGCCCGGCGTGCTCGCCTACGACGGCGACGAGGTGGTCGGCTGGGCGGCGGTCGCCCCGCGCGCCGACCTGCCGTTCGCGCGCTCGACGAAGATCCCGCACGTCGACGACCAGCGCGCCTGGTCGGTGTGGTGCATCCGGGTGCGACCGGGCCACAGGGGGCGTGGCATCTCCCACGTGCTCCTCGACGGTGCCGTGACGTACGCCGTGCAGCGCGGCGCCCCGGTCGTCGAGGGCTACCCGGTCGACAACCAGGGCGCGAAGGTCGACCTGACGATGGCCTACGTCGGCACCCGCAAGCTCTTCGAGGACGCCGGCTTCGAGCTCGCCGCGCGGACCGACGCGACCTCGGCGGGGTTCCCCCGTGTGGTCATGCGTGCCGCGGCACGACCCGGCTAGCGCGGCGTGGTGCCGCTCAGCGCGTGCCGGCAGCGCACCAGGTAGGTGCGCAGGATCTCGGTCTGCCCGACGTCGAACCCCTGGAGCATCCGGGCCTCGATGTCGGCAACGGACTCGTACAGGCCGTCGAGCGTGCGCTGCCCGTCCGCGCTCAGCGCCAACAGGTACTGCTTGCGATTGCGCTCGTCGCGCTCGCGGGTGATCAGGCCGCGGCCGAGGAGGACGGTCACCATCTCGGCCATCGACTGGGCGCGCACGAACGAGTTGCGGGCCAGCTCGGCGGAGGTGATGCCGGGATGGCGCTCCAGCACGGTCAGCGCGGTGTACTGCAGCGTGGTCAGGTCGGCGGTGGCGACCACGTCGTCCAGCGCCTGCCGGACCGCCAGCTCCACCTGCTTGATCAGGTAGAGGAGGGTGACGTCGCGCTCACGACCGGGCGTGAACGACGGAGATGTGCTGCTCATGGGCCCTCCCCTACGGTGCCGAGTCCTCCGACCGCGGCCATGACGACGTCGGTGGACGACTCTAACGGGCCCTGCCCTCCGGACCCGGATGCTACCGAGGCGGTCCCCCGCTCAGCGAGTGCCGGCAGCGCAGCAGGTAGGTGCGCAGGATCTCGGTCTGGCCGCCGTCGAACTCCTCGAGCATCCGGGCCTCGATGTCGGCGACCGCGTCCAGCAGCTCGTCGAGCACGCGCTGTCCCACTGTGGTCAGGGTCAGCAGGTACTGCTTGCGGTTGTTCTCGTCGCGCTCCCGCGCCACCAGCCCCCGACCGAGCAGGTAGGTGATCATCTCGGCCATGGTCTGCGCGCGGACGAACGAGTTGCGTGCCAGCTCGGCGGAGGTGATACCCGGGTGCCGCTGGAGGACGGTCAGTGCGGTGTACTGCAACGTGGTCAGGTCGGCGGTCGCCACCACCTCGTCGAGCTCCTGGCGGACCGCGAGCTCCACCTGCTTGATGAGGTAGAGCAGGGTGACGTCGCGGTCCCTGGCCGCCTCCTCTGCGGTGCTGGGCTGCGGCACGCTCATCCGCGCACTCCGACCCGCGCCCGCTCCACCAGCCGACCGACCCCCGCGTCGACGCTCGGGACCACACCTCGGGGCATGAAGAGGAGCGCGAGCACGAGCAGGGTGCCGTACGTGGCGTACTGCATGATCGGGGCCGCCGTGGGTGGCAGTCCGGGCTGGCTGCTGATCGTGTTGAGGACCTGGAGGAGCACCGAGACGACCACTGCTCCCACCACTCCTCCCCAGATGGTCCCGAGGCCGCCGACGACGGCCATGATCACGTAGGTGAACGACTCCACGGCCGGGAACGAGTCCGGGCTCACGTAGGGCGTGAGGAACGCCGAGAGTCCACCGGCGAGTCCGGCACACCCCGCCGACAGCGCGAAGATGGCGACCTTGCTGCGGTTCACCGGCACCCCCGCCGACTCGGCTGCGGTCTGGCTTCCGGCCAGTGCCTGGATGCCCCGGCCGAAGCGGCTGTGCACCGTCCGGTGGCTTACCAGCAGCACCAGCCCCAGGCAGCCCAGCGCCAGGTAGACGTAGGGAAGCTGCCCGACGACGACCCGGTCGCCGACGCCCAGCGGTGGGATGCCGCTGACCCCGAGAGCGCCTCCGAGCACGTCGAAGGTGCTCATGGCGGTCTGCACCATCAGCAGCAGCGCGAGCGTCCCGAAGGCGAGGTAGTGCCCGTGCAGGCGGAGCAGCGGTACGCCGACCAGCGCGGCGAACCCGGCCGCCACGAGCGGCGCGGCGAGCAGCGCGACGAGGGGTGGGAGCTCGAACCTCGTGGTGCCGACCGCCACGGTGAGCGCGCCGGCGGCCACGAAGGCGCCCTGGCCGAGGGACGCCTGGCCGGAGTAGCCCATCAGGATCGACAGGCCGGTGACCACGATCGCGGCCAGCACCATGCGCATGAAGAAGGTCAGGTCGGACAGCACGAGCGGGGCCACGCACGCGGCCCCGCAGGCCAGGACCACGAGGATGCTCCGGGGCTGGGGACGCGACACCACTCGTCGCATCATGTCCGTCATCACTTTGCCTCCTCGTGGGCGAAGCTGCTGCTCCGCGCGATCATGATCACCATCATCAGCAGCAGGGCCACCTCGGTCTGGTAGGACCCGTTGAGGTAGCCCGCCGTGAGCTGGCCGGCCACCCCGAGCCCGAGGCCGCCGACCAGGGTCCGGAGCGGGCTGACCAGCCCGCCGAAGACGGCGGCGGCGAAACCGCCGAGGGCCATGGGCAGGTCGGAGTAGAACGAGAGGGCGTTGCTGGGCGCGACCAGCGCGCCCGCCAGACCGCCCAGGGCACCCGAGAGTCCGAAGGCGACCAGCCCCATGCGACGCACGTCGATGCCGACGAGGCGCGCGGCGAAGGGGTTCGACGCGCTGGCGGTGAGCGCCTTGCCGAGGTAGGTGCGGGAGAAGAACAGCGAGAGTGCCGCGAAGGCCACGAGCGTCACGACGAGCACCAGCAGCCGCTGCCGCTCCACCTCGGCACCGAGGATCGTCGCGAACCCGTCGAGCCCGGGTGGCGACACGGGGTCCTGGCCCCACAGCCAGATGATGGCGGCGGAGAACAGCATCGAGACGCCGAGGGTGATGATCAGCGAGATCAGGGGCGGGGTGCCACGCTTGCCGATGGCGATGATGCCGACCAGCACGCCGACCGCCCCGCACACCACGACGGTCACCGCCTCCCCCACCACGTGCGGCAGGCGTCCCGCCAGCAACGAGGCGGACAGCATCGCGCCGAGCACGGCGAGGGAGCCTTGCGCGAAGTTGACGACGCGGGTGACCCGGTGCACGACGACGAAGCCGCTGCCGATCAGGGCGAACGAGGAGCCCAGCGCGATCCCCGTGACCAGGTAGGTGACGAGCTCACTCACGGCGACACCTCCACGTCCGCAAGCTCGGCGAGGTCGCCGAAGTAGGCCTTGCGCACGGCGTCGCTCTCGGCGAGCTCGGCGCTGTCCCCGGTCACCACGACCCGGCCCGCCTCCAGGACGCAGGCGCGGGCGCACAGGTTGAAGGCGAGTGTGACCTCCTGCTCGACCAGGAGGACGGCGGTGCCACGTTCGGCGTTGAGGTAGCGAAGGTGCTCGGCGAGCTCGTCGACCACGATGGGCGCGAGGCCGAGCGACAGCTCGTCGATCGCCAGCAGGTCGGGTCGCGCCATCAGTGCGCGGCCGATCGCCACCATCTGCTGCTGTCCGCCGGAGAGCCGACCCGCCTTGCGCCGGCGCATCCCGGCCAGGTCCGGGAGCAGGTCGAACACCTCGTCCAGCTGTCGGTTCCGGATCGACCAGCCCCCGAGGAGCAGGTTGTCCTCGACGCTCATGTCGGGGAACATCTGGCGGCCCTCGGGGACCTGGGCGACGGTGCCCTCGACGACGACCGATCCCGAAGCCGCCTTGAGCTGCCCGCTGACGGTGTTGATCAGCGTGGACTTGCCGGCCCCGTTGGGTCCGACCAGGGCGACCATCTCACCGCGGCCGACCTCGAGGGACACTCCGTCGAGGGCCACCGCCGAGCCGTAGCGCACGACGAGGTCACTGATGTGCAGCATGGTCTGCTCCCGTTCCGAGGTAGGCCTTGACGACGGCGGGGTCGGAGGTGACCTCCGCCGGAGAGCCGTCGGCGATCACCGTTCCGAGGTCCAGCACCGTGATGCGGTGGGCCAACGAGGTGACCATGCCGACGTCGTGCTCCACGAGCAGGATGGTGGTGCCCGCTTCGTTCAGCTCGCGGATGAGGCCGGCGAGCTGCGTGCGCTCGGCCGCCCGCAGCCCGGAGGCCGGCTCGTCGAGAAGGAGCAGCCGTGGCTGGCCGGCCAGCGCCCGCGCCACCTGGAGGCGGCGCTGCTGGCCCAGCGGCAGGCCCTCGGCCGGCCGGTCCGCCAGCTCGAGCAGCCCGACGCGGTCCAGGCACTGCTCGGCCCGGCCGCGGATCTCCCGCTCCTCGCGGCGCTGGGCCGGCGGCCGGAACGCGGCGGACACCAGGCCCGCCCGCGAATGGGCGTGCGCCCCCACCATCACGTTCTGCAGCAGCGACATGCCCGCGAACAGGCGGGCACCCTGGAACACGATCGCCACTCCGCGGCGCGCCCGGACGTGGGGTGGCAACCGGTCGATGTGCGCCCCGGCCAGGCTGATCGATCCGGCGTCCGGGCGCAGGTGCCCGGCGATCAGGTTGAAGAGCGTCGACTTGCCGGCGCCGTTGGGACCGATCACCCCGCGCAGCTCGCCCTCGGCGACCTCGAGGCTGACGTCCTTGTTGGCGTAGACACCGCCGAAGTGCTTCGACACGCGTTGGACCTCGAGCATGCTGGCCTCCGCTGGTGGTGGGTGGACTGGCTGGCGTGATGGCGAGGTGCGGGCCGGACGGCTACCTGTCCAGCCCGGCCCGCACCCGTCTCGTGACGTCGGACCTCGCGGCCCGACTACTCGGGCAGGCTCGTCCCGAACGCCTCGAGGGAGTACGGCGTCGCCTTCAGGTCGCCGTCCTCGACCCGGACGATCGCGATGGCGTCCTTGCCGATGCCGCCGTGGTCGTCCTCGGAGAACTCGAACCTCCCGATGGGCGTGAGCACGTCGAGGGACTCCAGGGCGTCGCGCACCTTCTCCCGGTCGCTGGACTCCGCCTTCTCGATCGCGGCCACCAGCAGCTGGATGCCGGCCGCGCCGTCGAACGCGAACTGGGGCGGGTAGACGTCGTTCTGCTCCAGCCACGGGTTCGCGAACGCGTCGACGGCGTCCTTGAGCGGGCCTGCCGGCAGCTCACGGCCCGGGACGGCGATGCTGCTGGTCATCACGACTCCCTCGGCCTCCGCGCCCGCGGGCTCGACGTACAGGTTCGAGGCCTGCGCGCCGGTCATGACGAGTGGGATGCCGGACCCGGCGAACTGCTTGGTGATGATGACCGATGCAGGACCGGCGACCCAGACCAGGAAGGCATCGGGCTCGGCGGCCTTCACCTTCGAGATCGCCGCGGTGAAGTCGGTCGCCGCGACGTCGATCGCCTCGTCGACCACCACCTCGATGCCCGCCGCCTCGGCGGCCGCGACGGTCGCGTCGTTGCCGTTCTTGCCGTAGGGATCCTCCGACGTGTAGGCGATCGCCAGGGACTCGACGCCCTCCGACTCGAGGTAGTCGACCACCGCCTCGGCGTAGAGCTCCGGGATCGCCACGCACGTGAAGGCGTAGGCGTTCGAGCCGTCCTTGAAGGCGCTGACCGGCCCGAGGGCGATGGTCGGGATCTTGTTGCTCTCGGCGCTGGGACCGATCGCGGTGGAGGCCGAGACGTTGGAGGAGGACAGGATCGCCGTGTAGCTGCGGTCCCCGGCCATCTGGTTGTACTCGGTCACCGACTGGGGGACCTCGGTCTTGTCGTCCTTGATGGTCACCTCGAGGTCACGGCCGAGGACACCGCCGTCGGCGTTGATCCGGGCGACCTCCTGCTCGATCGCGGCCTTGTCGCCGATGCCGAGTGGCGCGAACGGCCCGGTGAGTGGCACGACGACCCCGATCTTGATCGGGCCGGACGAGCTGGCGGTCCCGCCTTCGGCGGAGCCGCACGCGGCCAGACCGAGTGCCAGAGCGAGCGCTCCGGCGACGGTGGGGACGGTGAGTCTGGTGCGGAGCATGGGTCACCTCGAGTAGATGGGTCCGAGAACCGGAATGTCAGGTTTCCTGTTAGTCAGGAATCCTGAAGGTGGAGTATGACCGGCGTCACATCGACTGTCAATAGTTCACTTCACGCGGCCCGAGAACGCCCAGCGGAGCGACCCAGGACCCCTGGCGGCCATTGGTGGAATGGCGCGGATTCGCCCATTGACAAGGTGAGCACCGCCACATCAGACTGTCGTTTCGACAGGAACCCTGATAACTTGGGATGGCAATGATGAGTCAAGAGGCACAGCAGCTCGCGCCACGACAGCTGTTCGTCGGCGGCGCATGGCGCGAGGGGAACGCCGGCCTGCGCCGCGACGTGGTCGATCCCGCGACCGGGGAGATCCTCACCACGGTCGTGGAGGCCGACGCCACGGACGTCGACGTCGCCGTACGCCATGCGCGCGAGGCATTCGACGACGGCCCGTGGCCACGGATGCCGGCGCGTGACCGGGCGCGCATCCTGAACAGGGCCGCCCAGCTGATCCGCGAGCGAGCCGATGAGCTCGTCTCCCTCGAGAGCCACGACGTCGGCAAGCCGGTGTCCCTGTGTCGCGCCGTGGACGTCGAGACCGCAGCCCAGCAGTACGAGTACTGCGCGGCGTTGGCCCAGGGCCTCGAGGGCGCCACCCGCTCCACGCCGATCCCGTCCCTCGCCTACACGACCCGGCTGCCGGTGGGTGTCGTGGGCGCCATCACCCCCTTCAACTTCCCGCTGATCCTGTCGAGCACCAAGATCGCCGCGGCCCTGGCCGCCGGCAACGTCGTGGTCCACAAGCCCGCCGACGACACCCCGCTCAGCGCGCTCTTCATGGCCGAGCTGCTCAAGGACGCCGGCGTCCCGGACGGGGTGCTCAACGTCGTCACCGGCAGCGGCCAGGTCGTCGGCGAGGCGCTGCTGCGCCATCCCGGCGTCGACAAGATCGCCTTCACCGGGTCGACGGCGATCGGCCGCCACGCCGCCAGCGTGGCCGGCGAGCACCTCAAGCCGGTCACCATGGAGCTCGGCGGCAACGCGGCCCACATCGTCTTCGACGACGCCGACCTCGACGTGGCGATCGGTGCGGTGATCAAGGCGTTCGTCTTCAACTCCGGTCAGTTCTGCATGGCGGGCCCGCGGCTGCTCGTCGCCCGGCCGCTGCACGACACGGTCCTGGGGATCCTCGAGCAGGCGGTGCCCACGGTCCCGATCGGCGACCCGCGTGACTCGGCGACGGTCATCGGCCCGCTGGCCGGCGAGCGTCAGCTGACCAAGGTCGAGGACTACGTCGAGCTGGCCCGCAAGGAGGGCGGCCGGATCGTCTGCGGCGGCGAGCGGCTCGACCTCGACGGCGGCTACTACTACCGGCCGACCGTGATCGCGGACCTGCCCGCCGACTCCCGCGTGATCGCCGAGGAGGTCTTCGGACCGGTCCTCACCGTGCAGCCTTTCGACGACGAGGACGAGGCCGTGGCACTCGCCAACGGCACGCCCTACGGCCTCGCCGCCGGTCTCCAGACCCGCGACGTGACCCGGGCCCACCGGGTCGCGGCGCGCCTCGACGCCGGGATCGTGTGGGTCAACGACTGGGCGATGCTCGATCCGGCAGTGCCCTTCGGCGGTGTCAAGGACTCCGGCTTCGGCCGCGAGTACGGTCCCGAGGCACTGGAGGCCTACACCAAGGTGAAGTCCGTCGTCGTCTCCCTTCCGCCACTGCCCCGGGAGCAGGCATGACGATCACCACCCAGGCCGCCGTCGTCGAGTCCGGGGGCGCCCCCTTCACCCTGGTCGACGTCGAGCTCGACGAGCCCCGTGCCGACGAGGTGCTGGTGCGGATGACCGCGGCCGGCCTCTGCCACACCGACCTCGGCGTGGCCTCGGGCGGACTGCCGTTCCCCCTGCCCGGCGTGCTCGGGCACGAGGGGGCCGGCATCGTCGAGCGGGTCGGTCCGGCCGTCACGTCGGTGGTGCCGGGCGACCACGTCCTGCTGTCGTTCACCTCGTGCGGGTCCTGCCGCAACTGTCGCGGAGGGCACCCGGCCTACTGCGCCACCTGGCTCCCCGACAACCTGATCGGTGGCGCTCGTCGCGACGGATCGGCCACCATCAGTCGCTCCGGCGAGCCGATCGGCGGCCACTTCTTCGGCCAGTCGTCCTTCGCCCGGCACGCGGTGGCCGACGAGCGCAGCGTGGTCAAGGTCGACTCCCGCTCGCCGCTGGAGACCCTCGCGCCGCTCGGCTGCGGCGTGCAGACCGGCGTCGGCGCGGTGTGGAACGTGCTCCGACCAGGACCCGGCAGCACCGTCGTCGTGGCCGGCGCGGGGGCGGTCGGCCTCTCGGCGGTGATGGCTGCCGCGCTCACCCCCGCCCAGCGGATCGTGGCAGTCGACGTCAAGCCCCACCGGCTCGACCTGGCCCGCAAGCTGGGTGCCACCCACGTCGTCGACGCCTCGCTGGAGGACTACGCGGAGCGGATCGCCGAGCTCACCGGCGGTGCCGGCTGCGACGGGGTCATCGAGACCACCGGGAACGTCACCGTCCTGCGCCAGGCGGTCGACTCGCTGGCCGCGCGTGGCACCGCGGTCGTCGTCGGTGCGCCGCCGTTCGGCACCGAGGTCGGGCTCGAGGTCAATGGCCTCCTCGGCGGCAAGCACGTCGTCGGCATCACCCTCGGCGACAGCGAGACCCAGACGTTCATCCCGGTGCTGGCGGAGATGGTCGGTGACGGACGGCTGCCGGTCCCCGAGCTGGTCACGACCTACGACTTCGCCGACATCCAGCAGGCGGTCGAGGACGTCAGGAGCGGCGTGACCATCAAGCCGGTCCTGACCTTCGACTGACTCGCACACCATCCACGCACCCCCCACCACCAGGAGCAGACACCAGATGGACATCACCGGAAGAGTCGCCGTCGTCACGGGCGCCGGGCAGGGCCTCGGGCGCGCCTACGCCGTCGCGCTCGCCGACGCCGGAGCAGCGGTCGTCGTCAACGACGTCAACGACGAGAAGGCGGCCGGCGTCGTCGACGCGATCACGGCCGCTGGTGGCCGGGCGGTGGCGGAGGTCGTACCCGTCGGCACCACCGAGGCCGCCGAGCGGCTCGTCGCCCGCGCCGTCGACACCTTCGGCCGGCTCGACATCATGGTCACCAACGCCGGTGTGCTCCGCGACCGCGTGCTGTGGAACATGAGCGACGAGGACTTCGACACCGTCACCCAGGTCCACCTCCGCGGCACGTTCACGTGCGTCCGCGAGGCGGCCAGGCACTTCCGCGCCCAAGGTGAAGGGGGGCGCGTCATCCTCGCCGGGTCACCGGCGGGCCAGCGCGGCAACTTCGGCCAGACCAACTACGCCGCCGCCAAGGCCGGCATCGTCGCGATGGCCCGCACGTGGGCGATGGAGCTGGCGCGGGCCGACGTCACCGTCAACGCGGTGATCCCCAACGCCGCCACGGCGATGACCGAGACGATCCCGTTCCTGGCGCCGTACGTCGAGCTGATGGAGCAGGGCCTGCCGGTCCCGTCCGTGGTCCGCCGGGCCGCCTCGTTCGGCACCGCCGACGACGTCGCCGGGCTGATCGTCTACCTCGCCTCGGACGCGTCCGCCGGTGTCACGGGCCAGGCGATCGGGATCGGCGGTGACCGGCTGTCCCTGTGGTCCCACCCGACCGAGATCCGCAGCGCCTTCCGCGACGGCGGCTGGACCGCCGACGTGATCGCCGAGGCGTTCGGGTCGACCGTGGGCGAGGTGCAGGAGACCTACGGCATCCCCGCGCCCGACCTGCCCACCCTGCAGCCCCACGAGGCATAGGGGTCGACGTGCCCGAGCCCTACACCTCCCGGATCGACGTCTCGGTCCTGACGGCGATCGACGTGCACACGCACGCCGAGACCGACGGGTGCGGACACTACTCGCTCCCGGAGAACCTCCGCGCGGGCGCCGACCGCTACTTCGGGGTCGACGGCGGCGGGCCGCCCGACCTCGACCAGCTCGCCGCCTACTACCGCGAGCGCCGGATGGCGGCGGTGGTCTTCACGGTCGACGCCGAGTCCGCTCTCGGCCACACCCGGATCGCCAACGAGGCCGTGGTCGAGGGTGCCAGCCGCAACGCCGACGTGCTGATCCCGTTCGCCAGCATCGACCCGGCCAAGGGCCGCGCAGGTGTGCGGGAGGCGCGGCGGCTCGTCGAGGAGCTCGGGGTGCGCGGCTTCAAGTTCCACCCCAGCGTGCAGGCGTTCTACCCCGACGACCGCGCGGCCTACCCCCTCTACGAGGTGCTCGAGGAGCTCGGCGTGCCGGCCCTCTTCCACAGCGGGCAGACCGGCATCGGGTCCGGGCTCCCGGGCGGAGGAGGGATCCGGCTGAAGTACTCCAACCCTCTCCACCTCGACGACGTCGCCGTCGACTTCCCCGACCTGACCATCGTCATCGCGCACCCGTCGTTCCCCTGGCAGGACGAGGCGCTCGCGGTCGCGTCGCACAAGCCGAAGGTCTACATCGACCTGTCCGGGTGGTCGCCGAAGTACTTCCCCCCGCAGCTCGTGCGCTACGCCAACAGCCTGCTCAAGCACAAGGTGCTGTTCGGCTCGGACTTCCCGCTGATCTCGCCCGACCGGTGGCTGGCCGACTTCGACGAGCTCGAGATCAAGGACGAGGTGCGGCCCCTGGTCCTCAAGGACAACGCGGTCGCGGCGCTGGGCCTCGGAGCACCGTCGTGATCGGCCCCGGCATCGGCAGCTGGCCCGCTCGCCGGGCGAGGATGAACCCGTCCACGGTGGCCCTCTGCACCGACACCGAGGAGCTCACCTACACCGAGCTCGCCGGCCGGGTCGAGCACACTGCGGCGCGCCTGCGCGAGCTCGGCGTGTCGCACGGCACCAGGGTCGCCTACCTCGGCCCCAACAGCATCGACACCTGGGTCTGCTTCTTCGCCACCGCCCGCGCCGGGGGCATCTTCGTCTCGCTCAACATCCGCCTGGCCGCGCCCGAGATCGGCTACATGCTCGCCGACAGCGGCAGCCACCTGCTCGTCCACGGCCCGGAGTGCGCGGAGCTCGCGGCAGCCGCCGAGCCGGTCGAGCACGGCGTCGCCCGGGTGGTGCCCGCCGCCGACCTCCGGCCCTCGGGCCCGCCGGGGGCCGCGGCCGGGTCGCCGTACGCGATCGTCGAGGGCGAGCCGGTCGAGCTCGACGACCCGGTCCTGATCCTCTACACCTCCGGGACCACCGGCCGTCCCAAGGGCGCCGTCCTCACCCACGGCAACCTCACCTGGAACACGGTCAACCAGCTCGCCCACGTCGACGTGCTGAGCACCGACGTCGCGCTGTGCGTGGCGCCGCTCTTCCACGTCACCGGCCTCGGCCAGGTCTCGATGCCGACCCTGCTCAAGGGGGGCACCGTCGTGGTCGTGCCCAAGTTCGACGCGGGCGCCTTCCTCGCGTTGATCGCCCGTCGACGTGCCACCGGCTTCTCGGCCGTCCCGACCATGCTGCAGATGATGTGCGAGCACCCCGACTGGGTGTCTGCCGACCTGTCCTCGCTGCGCTACGTGATCTACGGCGGCTCGCCGATCGCCGCGCAGGTCGCGCAGGCCTGGCTCGACCGCGGCGTCGTCGTCCAGCAGGGCTACGGCATGACCGAGGCCTCGCCCGGCGTGTTCATGGCTCTTCCCGACGGCGCTGCGTCACGGCCCGTCTCGGCCGGCGTGCCGCACTTCTTCACCGACGTCCGGCTGGACGCCGAGGGCGAGCCGGTCGTCGGAGCCGGGCGTGGTGAGCTGCTGGTGCGTGGTCCCCACGTCTTCGCCGGCTACTGGGGCCGGCCGGAGGAGACGGCGCAGGTCGTCGAGGACGGCTGGTACCGCTCCGGTGACGTCGTGCGGATCGAGGACGACGGCTGGGCCTACGTCGTCGACCGGGTCAAGGACATGATCATCTCCGGCGGCGAGAACATCTATCCCGCCGAGGTCGAGATGGCGATCGCCGAGCTCAGCGACGTCACGGCTGCGGCCGTCGTGGCAGTGCCGGACGCGACGTGGGGGGAGGTCGGCTGTGCCTACGTCGTGCTCCGGACGGGCGCCGACCTCGATGAGATCGCGTTGCGCGCCCACCTCGAGCAGCGGCTCGCGCGCTACAAGATCCCGCGCTACGTCGAGCTGTGCGACGAGCTGCCGCGCAACGCCACCGGGAAGGTCCTGCGCTCCGTGCTGCGCGAGCGGGCCCTCCTGGACCACCCCGCGGCCCCATGACCCACCCCACCGTCCCCGTCCACCGCACCACCACGACCCATGGAGGCCCCATGACCACGATCGCCCATCCCAAGGACCTGCTGACGATGATCGGCGAGGACCTCGGCACCAGCGCCTGGTGCGACGTGTCCCAGGATCGGATCAACCTGTTCGCCGACGCCACCGACGACCACCAATGGATCCACGTCGACGTCGAGCGGGCCACGGACGGCCCCTTCGGCGGACCGATCGCCCACGGCTACCTCACGCTGTCGCTGCTGATCCCGCTCTGGACCGAGATCCTCGTCATCGAGGAGATCGACATGGCCGTCAACTACGGCCTCAACAAGGTGCGTTTCCCCGCGCCGGTGCCTGCGGGCTCCCGCGTCCGGCTGAGCACCTCGCTCGCGGACGCCGAGGAGGTCGCCGGTGGCGGGATCCAGGCCACCATCGACGCCGTCATGCGCGCCGAGGGCATCGACAAGCCGATCTGCATCGCGCAGATGGTCCACCGCTACTACAAGGCGTGATGACGTGAGCACTCCACCGATGACCTTCGACTACGACCCCGAGCTCGCCCCCTGGGCCCCGGCCTTCGCCCAGCTGTCCTTCGCGGACATCCCCGCAGCCCGCGCAGGCGAGGCAGAGCTGCTGGCGGCGCTGCCGCCGTACGAGTCGGCCGTCCCGCTCGCAGTCGACGAGCTCCTCCTCCCCGGTCCCGACACGGCGCCGGAGGTGCGGGTGCGTCGCTACGCTCCGACGAGCCAGGACGGTCCCCTGCCGGCACTCCTCTACGTCCACGGAGGCGGGTTCGTCGTCGGCAGCCTGGATCTCTACGACGCCGACTGCCGCCGGTACGCTGCCGAGGTCGGTGCCGTGGTGTTCTCCGTCGACTACCGCCTCGCCCCGGAGAATCCCTTCCCGGCAGTGCTCGAGGACTGCTTCGCGGCCCTGACCTGGGTGGCGGACAACGCAGCCGAGCTCGGGGTGGACCCCGACCGGATCGGGATCGGCGGCGAGAGCGCCGGAGGCGGCATCTCGGCCGGCGTCGCGCTGCTCGCCCGCGACCGCGGCGGTCCGCGCCTGTGCGTGCAGTTCCTCGGGATCTCCGAGCTGGACGACCGCCTCGCCACCAGGTCGATGCGCACGCTCGGGGCGGAGAGCATCCCCGTCACGACGCTCGCGAACATGGAGATCAGCTGGGACGCCTACCTGGGACCGGGCGTGCGCGGGACCGACGACGTGTCGCCGTACGCCGCACCGGCACGCGCCACCGACCTGGCCGGCCTGCCGCCCGCCCTGGTCACGGCATACGAGCTCGACGCGCTCCGCGACGAGGACATCGCCTACGCCCAGCAGCTGATGTCGGCAGGGGTGCCGACCGAGCTGCACGTGTACTCCGGGGCGTTCCACGCGTGCACCTGGCTCTCGCAGGCCGTGCTCTCCCAGAAGATCCTCGGCGACGTGGTCGACGGGCTGCGCCGCCGACTGCACTCGCCGGTCGCCGAGGCGGTGTGAGGCGATGGCCGAGCTGATGGCGGGCGGGAGGGTGGCGGCGAAGATCTTCCCGCACCCGCTGAACGCCTGGTACGCCGTCGCGTGGGACCACGAGGTCACCGCCAAGGCTCTGATGTCGCGCACCGTGGCGGGCAAGCCGATGGCGCTCTACCGCACCCGGGACGGTCGCCCGGTCGCGCTCGCCGACGCCTGCTGGCACCGGCTCGCCCCGCTCTCGATGGGCAAGCTGGTCGGCGACGACGAGGTGCAGTGCCCCTACCACGGCCTGCGGTTCAACTCGGCCGGTCGCTGCACCGCGATGCCGGCGCAGGAGACCATCAACCCGTCCGCGATGGTGCCGTCCTACCCCGTCGTGGAGCGCCACCGCTACCTGTGGGTGTGGCCCGGCGACATGACGCTGGCCGACCCCGACCTGATCCCGGACATGCACCAGATGGACGACCCCGAGTGGGCCGGCGACGGCCTGATGATCGAGGCGCCGTGCAACTACCAGCTGATCCTCGACAACCTGATGGACCTCACCCACGAGGAGTTCGTGCACGGCAGCAGCATCGGGCAGGAGGAGCTCAGCGAGTCGGAGTTCCGCACCCGGCTCGAGGACGACGGCTCCGTGACCGTCGAGCGGTGGATGCTCGACGTCGAGCCCCCGCCGTTCTGGCGCAAGAACATCCGCGACCGGTTCCCCGACTTCACCGGCCGCGTCGACCGCTGGCAGATCATCCACTACTACGCGCCCTCGACGATCTGCATCGACGTCGGCGTCGCCCGGGCCGGCACCGGCGCGCCGCAGGGCGACCGCAGCCAGGGCGTCAACGGCTACGTGATGAACACGATCACCCCCGAGACCGACCGCACGTCCCACTACTTCTGGGCGTTCATGCGCAACTACCGCCTCGACAGCCAGCTGATCACCACCCAGCTCCGCGAGGGCGTGAAGGGCGTCTTCGCCGAGGACGAGGCGATGCTCGCCGCCCAGCAGGCCGCGATCGACGCCAACCCCGACCACGAGTTCTACAGCCTCAACATCGACGCCGGCGGCATGTGGGTACGCAGGATCCTCGACCGGATGCTCCAGACCGAGGGCCGCGCCCCAGTCGGATCGGCTGCCGGGTCGCCGGTCGGGTCGGCGCGATGACCACCAGCGCCCACCCCGACTGGGCCACCGGCCGGGTCCTCGCCACCACCCCGGTCGCGGCAGGCGTCCAGCGGATCACCATCCACCGGCCCGCCCGCCCCGCCCACGGTCGGGCGGCGCCGGGCAGCCACCTCGACGTACGGGTCCCGATCGGTGAGGGGACCGACCTCCGATCCTACTCCATCGTCGAGTCCGACGACGAGGGATCAACCCTGACGATCAGCGTGCTGAGGATGCCGCAGTCGCGCGGCGGCTCAGCCTTCATGCACACCCTCGCCCCGGGCGACGAGCTCCAGGTCACCCAGCCGCTGCAGAACTTCCCCCTCAACGTCACCGCCCCGCGACACGTGCTGCTCGCCGGCGGCATCGGCATCACCGCCCTCGCCGCGATGGCCGCCGTGCTGCGTCGCGTGGACGCCGACTACACGCTCGTCTACGTCGGTCGCAGCCGGGAGCGGATGGCGTACGTCGACGAGCTGGCCCGGCTGCACGGTGACCGGCTCCAGCTCCACGTCGACGCCGAACGGACGCCCCTCGACGTCGCCGGGCTGGTGGCCTCGATCGGCAGCCATCGGCTGGGCACGGCGACCGAGCTCTACATGTGCGGGCCGATCCGGCTGATGGACGCCGTACGACGGGAGTGGGACACCGCCGGCCTGCCGCCGGCCCACCTGCGCTTCGAGACCTTCGGCAACAGCGGCTGGTTCCTGCCCGAGGAGTTCGTGGTCACCATCCCCCAGCGAGCGGTGGAGGCGACCGTACGCAGCAACGAGACGATCCTCGAGGCGCTGACCCGCGCCGGTGTCGACCTGATGTACGACTGCCGAAAGGGCGAGTGCGGGCTGTGCCTGCTCGACGTCGAGCGGGTGGACGGC
Source organism: Nocardioides eburneiflavus (assembly GCF_004785795.1). Lineage (NCBI taxonomy): Bacteria > Bacillati > Actinomycetota > Actinomycetes > Propionibacteriales > Nocardioidaceae > Nocardioides > Nocardioides eburneiflavus. The sequence goes on along the minus strand of NZ_SRRO01000001.1, from coordinate 2,752,484 downwards.
ACCCTCGACCACCGCGACGTCTTCCTCAGCGGGGCCCAGAAGGCAGCCGGACGATCGATCTCGACCTGCGTCTCGCGGGTCGCCCGGACCGGCAGCTCGACCCCGACGCTGTCGCTGACCCTGCCCTAGATCGGAGGCCACATGTCGCTCCTCACGAACCCACGCATGGCGGCGCTGGCGGCCAGGGCGATGCAGGGCGCCGTGGGGCTCGGCGCACGTCGCGCCACCGCCGTCGCCCACGACCGGTGGCCCGAGCTGCCGCGGACGACCCGCGAGCTCAGGATCCCCACTTCCGTCGGCTCGGCGGCCGCCGTGGTCTACCTGCCCGCGACCGACGGACCCTCGCCCGTGCACGTCAACTTCCACGGAGGCGGCTACGTCCTGCCGTCGACCGAGCTCGACGACCCGCTGTGCCGCTTCCTGGCGGCCGAGGCGGGGGTGACCGTGGTCAACGTCGACTACGTCGTCGCACCCCAGCACCCGTTCCCTGCCGCGCCCCACCAGGCCTACGAGGTCGTCCGATGGGTCGCCGAGCACGGCGGCGACCAGGGCTGGGACGGGGCGCGCCTCACGATCGGCGGGCAGAGCGCCGGAGGTGGCCTCGCTGCGGCCGTGGCCCGCCTGGCCCTCGAGCGCGGCGGGCCCCGGCTCGCGCTGCAGGTCCTGCACTACCCGCCGCTCGACCTCGCGACGAGCGCCAAGGACAAGTCGGCAGTCGCCGAGCGACCGATGCTGCGACCGTGGATGGCGGAGGTCTTCGACGGCTCCTACGTCCCCGATGCCCGGCAACGCGCGGACCGCCTGGTCTCCCCCGCCAACCCGGCCGACACCGCCGACCTCACCGGCATCGCCCCCGCGGTCGTGATCACGGCCGAGCTCGACCTGCTCCGGGACGAGGGCGACCGGTACGCCGAGCGGCTCCGACGGGCCGGCGCGCTCGTCCACCACCACGTGGTCCAGGGTGCCGATCACGCCTACGACGGCAACGACGACGACCTGGCTCGCCGGGTCTACGACCTGATCGCCGCGCGGGTGCGTGACGCCGTCGCGGCGTAGCGGGCGCGCACCTTGGTGCTGTCAACGAGAGCTCAACCAAGTTGGGAAGTGTTCACGATGATCGAGTGGGGATCAGCCACCTGGGGCGGCAACGTCCACCAGGCGTCCCACGGCTCCGGGGACACCGACAAGCACGGCAACGACACCGCCGACGCCGACGCCGACAAGTAGCCCCCGACCGAGGCAACCTGAGCGCTGCGCATGGACACCGGACGCCGTCACCTTCGCTTCGTCGCCCTCGGCGACTCGGCGGCCTACGGCCTCGGGGGTCCGGCAGCGGCCCAGCCCCGCGGGGGGCCCGGCTCCTGGGTGAGGCCATCGCCAGCGACCACCATGTCTCGAATCCGGTCTGCGCAGGTCACCACGTCGCCCGTCGGGCCCCCTCGTCAGTCACGTCCTCGTCCTGGAGGTGGGAGCGCGCGTGGTCGGGCAGGCGGGCCGCGAGGATCACTCCCGGCAGAGCCAGCGCAGCCATCGCGGCGAGGGCGAGGTAGGGGTTGCCGATCAGCACCTGCACCGCCAGCACGAACACGACGCCACCGAGATTTCCCGCCAGCAGCAGGAACCCGGTCGAGGTCCCGTCCCGGCCGGGCCCGGACTCGAGCTCGGACCACTCGAGCGCGATCGGCAGCCCGGCGAGGAGCACGAAGCCCTCGACGGCCAGGACTGCCCCGACGAACAACACGTCCTGCACCAGGGCGATCGCGACGAAGGCGAGCACCGTGGTCACCGACGTCGCCACAAGTACCTCCCGACGGCGGTTGAGCCTGGCTGCGAGGCCCGGGAGCAGGACGGCGCCGCCGATCCCGGCGACGGTCATGACCGCGAGGAGCGCTCCCCCCACGCCGGGCCGGTCGAGGTCGGTGAGGATCGCGTCGAGCCACGTCGCCACGGCGTTGAAGACGCCGACTCCGACGAAGAGGAGACCGGCGAGCAGCCACATCAGCCGGTCGTGGCGCAACCAGCTGGAGGACTCCAGCCTCGGGGCCTCGGCCACCACGGCGGCAGGAACCCGCAGAGCGAGCACGACGGCGAGCGCGGCGGCCGCCGCGAAGCCTGCATGCACGCCGACAACGAGCTCGATGCCGCCGGCGTCGACCAGCGCCCGTCCGGTGAGAGCCGCGACGAGGATGCCTGCGAACTGCGCCGCGCTGGCCACGGAGATGGCGACGGTCCGCTCGCCCGGCGGGAAGTAGCGGGCGGCGATCTTCGTGCTCGCGTTGAGGACGAGTGGCTGGCCGACGCACACGACCAGCTGGCCGGCCAGGACCATGGCGTACGACGACGGGTCGACGAGGCGCAGGAGCGCGCCACCTCCGGTGCACAAGGCCCCGGCGAGCATCGCGGTGCCGAAACGTCGGTCCAGCCAACGGCCCGCCGGGATGGCGAGGAGCACGTAGACGAGCGGGTTGGCGGCGGCGAGGTCACCGATCGCACCTTCGGAGACACCCAGGGCCTCGTGGGCCTGCTCCGTGATCGGGGCGAAGGTCAGCCAGAGGACCTGGGTGGCACTGACCAGGGACGCGAAGGCGGCCAGCACCAGCCACCTTCCCCTCGGCACTGTGGCCGTCATGGCCGGGAAGCCTGAGCCGTGCCGGGTGCCGTGCTGGGTGCCGTGCGAGTGCGCAGCCAGGTCACCTTGGGCACCGTCCACTGGTCGAGGGCCGCGACCGACTTCTCCGCTCCCCCGAAGCCGGACTGCTTCCAGCCGCCGAACGGCGTGGTGATGTCTCCCTCGCTGTAGCAGTTGACCGACACGACGCCCGCCTCCACTCGCCGGGCGACCCGAAGCGCGGTGTCGACGTCGCGGGACCACACCGAGGCCGCGAGCCCGTACTCGGACTCGTTGGCCAGAGCGATCACCTCGTCCTCGTCACGGAAGGGTGACACCGTGACGACGGGTGCGAAGACCTCCTCGTTCGACAAGGCGCCATCACGAGGCGCGTTCACCACGACAGTGGCGGGCAGATAGCTTCCTCCGGGCACGATCGGCACCGCCGACCCGCCGGTGACCACCTCGGCTCCGCCCGCGACGGCATCGCTCACCGCGGACTCGGCGCGCTCGAGTGCGGCGTGGTTGATCAGCGGCCCCATCTGCGTACGGGCGTCGGACGGGTCTCCGAGGACCAGCTTGTCGGCGACGGCGACGAGACCGGCGACGACCTCGTCGAAGATCGACGCGTCGACGTGGATGCGCGAACCAGCGGTGCAGTTCTGGCCGCTGCTGAGGAAGGCAGCGACCGCCATCTCCTCGAACAGCTCCTCGCCGAACGAGAGTGCGTCGCGCATCAGGATCTGCGGGCTCTTGCCGCCCATCTCCAGCGACACGCGCTTGAAGTTCGAGACCGCGGCACCCGCCAGGACCTGCCTTCCCGTCGCCTGCGACCCGGTGAACGAGATCGCGCGGACCCGGGGGTCCTCGGCCAGCGCGCGCCCCGTCACCGCTCCATGGCCGGGCAGCACGGTGAGCACACCGGTCGGCAGGCCGGCCTCGGCCGCGAGCGCGGCCAGGTGCTGCACCGATCGAGGGGTGGCCTCGGCCGGCTTGAGGAGGAGGCAGTTCCCGGCCGCCAGGGCGGGCCCGATCTTCCACGCGGCCATCGCCAGCGGGTAGTTCCAGGGCAGGAGCGCAGCGGCCACACCGACCGGGTGTCGGGTGGTGATGCCCAGCGCGGTGTCGTCGGTCGGCGCGACCGACCCGGTCACCTTGTCCGCGGATTCGGCGAACCAGCGGATCGACTCGATGGCGGCCGGGACGTCGCCGGTGACGCAGTCGGTGATCGGCTTGCCGCCGTCCTCGGAGTCGAGCCCGGCGAGCAGGTCCGCGTCGCGCTCCATCAGCCGGGCCAGCTCGGTCATCGACTCGCCCCGGGTCCGGGGGTGCAGGGCGGCCCATGCTGGGGCTGCTTGCCCAGCCACGGCGACCGCCTCGCGTACGCCCTGCTCGTCGACCGCGCGGTAGGTGAAGATGGGGGTCCCGTCCGCGGGGCGCCGCACCGTGATGAGCTCGGACGCTGCCGACATCGCCTCAGACACGCTCTGCCTCCACCCAGTCCCACCGGCCGCCGTCCCGGCGCACCAGTCCCCGGCGCTCGAGGGTGTGCAGGTAGCGGTCCTGTCCGCGTTCGCCCTTGCCCCGGAACAACGGCAGCAACCTCGGCAGCAGGTTGGGGGCGAGCATCGTCACGCGCGTGAGCACGGACTCCCCACGCCGGGGGTAGACCTCCAGCCGTGGGCGATCGAGCAGCGAGACCATCGCCCGAACCACGTCTGCGGGCTGCTGCGGGGGGTTCTGGAACTGCAGGCTGTTGCCGCCGTCGATCGCCTCCTGCTGCAGCATCCGGGTGTCCACGGCCGACGGCAGGACGGATCCTGCCCTGATCCCCTTCGCCCGGAGGTCCAGGCCGATCGACAGCATCGCGCCCCGCAGGCCGAACTTGGAGGCGGCGTAGATCGGCGTCTCCCCCTGCGGGAAGATCCCTGCCAGGGAGACGGTCGTGACCACCCGCGGGTCCTGCGACCGTCGCAGCAGTGGGATCGCGAGGCGGGTCAGCACCAGGGGCGAGACGAGGTTGACCGCGAGCTCGTGCTCGATGCTCTCCACCGAACGTACGTCGAACCGCGCCGTGCTGGTCATGCCGACGTTGTTCACGAGGACGTCGATGCGCCCGAAGCGTTCTTCGACGGTCTCGACGAGCGCGTCGACGAATGCCCGGTCGGTCAGGTCGCCGGCGATCGGGGTGCCCGGACGCGACAACCCCTCGGCGGTCCGCGACGCCCGGCGGGGGTCGATGTCCACCACGACGACATCGGCTCCACGGCCGACGGCAAGGGTGGCGAACGCCGTGCCGATGTCGCCCGCGCCCCCGGTGACCACCACCACCTTGTCGCGGAAGTCGAAGCTCACGACGCCACCCCCTCCAACGTCGGGGTGACCGCCTCCGCCTGCTGCCTGGTGACGGGACGGGGCGGGACCCCCTCGCTTCGCCAACCGAGCTGCTTGGCGAGCTTGACCGCGTAGCGCCTGAACGCCGGGGCGTGGACGTATCCCTCATGGCGCGGCGAGGCGACGAACCGCAAGCCGCCGGTGAGATCCGGCCGGTCGTGCGCGATCATCAGCGAGAACCGCCGCGCGCTCGCGGTGTTCCGTCCGCTGTCGGCGATGTAGCTCGCGATCAGCTGCGACTGCAGGTCGAACATCTGGTAGGCCCCGGAGTTGGTCTCGATGAAACCGACGGCATAGAGCCCTGGGTGCTGTCGGGAGAAGGCCCAGAGGTACAGCTCCGGGTGGTGGCTGTCGCCGAACAGTCCCGGCGCGAACGGGATCCGCTGCTCGTATCCGGTGGCCAGGATGATCAGGTCGTAGTCCGCCTCGCTGCCGTCCGCGAACCGGACCGTGGAGCCGTCGGTGTCGACGATGTCGGGCTTGGGCACGAGGTCGCCGTGGCGCAGGTGGTGCAGCATCTGCGAGTTCACGATGGGGTGCGACTCGAGCAGCCTGTGGTCGGGCTTCTGCAGGCCCGCCGCCGTCAGGTCGCCCTCGAGCAGCCGCAGGAGCTGGCCGAAGATCCTCGACTCGAGCCACGCCGGCAGGTGCGGTCCGCTCTCGCCGATCACGTCGACCGGCTTGCCGAACAGGTGCTTGGGGATGATCCAGTAGCCGCGGCGCATGCTGATCGCGGCAGACCGCGCGGTGGTGGCAGCGTCGCAGGCGATGTCCACGCCCGAGTTGCCCGCGCCGACGATCAGCACCCGCTTGCCGCTCAGCTCCTCCGCCGAGCGGTAGGTGATGGAGTGCCGGACCTCGCCGGTGAACGTGCCGGGCAGCTCCGGTTGGTGGGGGTGCCACTGTGCGCCCGAGCAGACCACGACATCCCGGTGCTCGGTGCGCACCCCGGAGGCGCGCGTCACCGACCACGTGCCGTCCGGGTTCCGTTCGACGGCGACGACCTCCTGTCCGAACTCGATCCGGTCGGTGAGGCCGTAGGCGTCGGCGAAGCTGCGCAGGTAGGCCAGGATGTCCTCGCGCGGCGGGTAGTCCGCGTACGACTCCGGCATCGGATATCCAGCGAACCCGGACAGCGTCCGGCTGGAGATGAAGTGCGCGGAGTCGTACATCGGGGTGCCGGGGTTGTCGATGTCCCAGATTCCGCCGACGGCCGTGTGCCGCTCCAGGTGGGTGTAGGGAAGGTCCTTCTCGGCCAGGGCACGGGCCACGGCGAGGCCGGCGGGGCCGGCTCCGATGACACAGGTGTCCAGCGGTGCGCTCGATGCCGGCTGTTCGGTCATGCTGCTCATGACAGCTCCTCCGTCAGGGGATGTGGGTGGCGTCCATGCTCGGCATCGGGGCAGCCTGCGGAACTGACCCACCAGGCCAACGGGGGGACCTCAGCGGCCAGTCGACGTGGTCCGGGTTGCCCTATCCGGCACTCATCGCCCTGCGCAGCTCCTGAGGAGAGCTCCCGTGCCAGCGGCGCACCGCACGACGGAGCGCTCGCTCGTCGGAGAATCCGGCCCGACGCGCGATGTCGCGCGCGGTCAGCTCGGGTCGGCGCAGAAGCTGCTCCACCCGCTCCCGGCGTACGCCTTCGACCAGCGCCTGGTAGGTCGTGCCGCACTCGTGCAGCCGGCGGCGGAGCGTCCGCTCGCTGAGCGCCAACCGGTGCGCCTGCTCGGCGAAGGTGGGGACGTCGGGAAGCCGCTGCGCGACGGACACCTCGAGCACCTCCAGCAGCTCCTGCTGGTCGCGTCGTGACGCCATCAACGCCTCCAGGAGCTCGAGCGAGGAGGCGAGAGTGACCGGGTCCCGGCCCGGCATCGGAGTCCTGGCCCATCGCTCATCGAGGATCACCTGGCTGACCGGGCGCTCGAAGCGGACCGGGCACCCGAAGAACCCCGGGTAGGGGTTGGCGCCGACCGGTTTCGGCAGGGCGAGCTCCACCAGCCGAGGCGGCGCGAGCGACGGGCCGACGGCGAGCCTGCCGACGGTGATCACGGAGGTCAGCGCCTCCTCGACCAGGAACATGCCGACCGCTGGGTCCAGGGCCGGGTCGGGCAGCTGGGCACGCAGCACGAACGCGCCGTCCTCCGGACCGCACGACCAGACGACCATCGCGCCCGTGAGGTTCTGGTACCTGACTCCGGTCTCGATGGCGTCCGCGAGGGTGTCACTGGCCATCACCGCAAAGCCGAGGAGCCCCCAGGCGGTCAGGTGCTGAGCGGCTCCCACGGACATCCCGAGATGCTCCTCCCCCGACAGCTCCAGGGCCCGGCGAATGACCGCGCTGCCCTGCCGGTAGGAGACGCGGAGGTCGGCGGAGCGCATCACCACCTCGTCCAGACCCACCTGCTCGAGGGCGGGCCTGAGATCGACCCCACGCTCGTCGAGGACCAGGACGAGGTAGCGCAGGATGTTCGGCTGGATGGTCGCCGAGGTGCTGCGGCTGGTGCCCGCACGTGTGGGGCCGGGAACGTCAGGCATCGCCACGACCTCTCTTGCTGTCGACACTCGGGGCTCATCTCGAAGCGTCCCACTGGTCGCCTGTCTCGTGGCGGACCGGTCTCACGGGCCGCCTGGTCCTCTGAGCCGCAACCGACTGAGGGCGCCCGGGCTTCCCAGCCGCAGGTCGTTCATGCCGCCGACGACGGTCAGGCAGACACCCGTGGTCGAGCCGGAGGAGGGGCTCGCCAGGTAGGCGACGGCGCCCGCCACCTCCTGGGCAGCGACCAGGCGGTCGACGACCACCGCCAGCCGCGGATGCCTCTGCGCCAGGCGCGGCACCAGCTCCAGCAGCGGGAGGGACTCTGCACAGGCGTCGAACGCGAGCCCGCCCTCGGCAAGGAGGGCGATGGTGTCGTCGACCTCCCCATGCAGCAGCAACCGCGGGTCGGGGTCTCGGTGGATCACGTGCCGTACGCCCACCAGTGCGTGTCCAGGCCGACCTCGACCGACGGCGTCCCGGCCCGGCGGTACGTCGTCAGCCAATCGTGGTCTCCTCCCAGGTCGACGGCTGGAGATGGACCCGACCCTCACCGCACCGCCACCGGGTTGGCCGGTGCGCCCACGGCCCCCGTGATCCTGAGTGGGGAGGCGGTGAGGAAGAAGTCGTGGTGGCCGTCGGCGGCGCAGGCCTCGGCGAGGGCATCGAGGTCCCACATCTCCCCGATGAAGAGCCCGATGTGCGGAATGGCGATCTGGTGGAGCGGCTGGAAGGCGTGGTCGAACTCGTTCGGACGGACCTCGAATCCCCAGGTGTCGGTGGCGATCGCCGCGATCTCGGTCGCGTGCAGCCAGTCGGCGGTGGTGAAGGACATTCCGGGCGCAGGTCCTCCGGCGTAGTCGCCCCATCCCTCACGACGCGCGCGGGTGAGCTGTCCGGTCCGGACGAGGACGATGTCGCCGCGCCCGACGGCCGTGGTGGGACCCTGCGCCGCGATCGTGGCCTCGAGGTGCTCCTCGGTGATCGCGAACCCGTCCGGGAGCTCACCATCGGACCCCAGCGCGCGGCCGACGTCGAGCAGCACGCCCCGGCCGGCGACGAGGTCAGCCACCGTCTCGATGCCGGTGACCCGGTCGCCGAGGCTGGTGACGACCTGCTCGGCCGGCCTCCCGTTCCACGCCCGCCCGTGGTCGAAGATGTGGCCCAGCCCGTCCCACTGCGTGGAGCACTGCAGCGGCATCGCGATGACGTCGTCGGCGCCCCCGATGCCGTGCGGGAAGCCCTGGACGCCCGCGGCGGCGTCGACCCCGGTGTCGAGCATCGTGTGCACCGGGTTCGTACGTCGTCGCCAGCCCTTCTGCGGACCGTCCATGTCGAAGGACTGCGACAGCGAGTACGAGCGTCCGGTCCGCACCAGGGCGGCGGCCTCGCGCCGCTTGGTGTCGGTGAGGAAGTTCATCGTGCCGAGGACGTCGTCGTCGCCCCAGCGCCCCCAGTTCGAGACCCGGGCGGCCGTCGCGGCGATCGCGCCCTCGGGGTCGGTCCGGTCGAGCTGGTCGGGCCTCATCGTGGGGCTGCTCCGTCGAGCTCGGCGAAGGTGTCGGAGACCCAGTCGGCGATGTGGTCGATCACGAGCGGCAGGTGGTCCAGCCCGATGTGCTCGGCAGCGCCCTCCTCTGCGGTGAAGACGCGCAGGTCCCGCTTCGGGCTGTTCACCGCCTGCTCGAAGGAGCGGTGCGCGAGCCCGACCGGGATCTGGCGGTCGTTCTCACCGTGCACGATGAGGAACGGCACGGTGATCTGCTCCACCACCCCGTCCAGGTGGACGTCCTCGGCCCTGGCGATGAAGCTGTCGACGTCGTCCTCCCCCCAGACCCACAGGACGTGGTCCCAGTAGTGCGGCACCGGGTTCTCGCCCTCGCGGGCGAGCCGGCGCTTCTGCACCTCTCCCCAGTCGTGGTTGGCGCCCCACGCCACGCAGAGCGCCAGGCGCTCCTCGAACGCCGCCGCCCGCGGTGCGTAGTAGCCGCCCAGCGACCAGCCCGCGAGCCCGATCCGGTCGTGGCGTACGTCGGCACGGGTCTCGAGCCAGTCGACGCACGCCGCTGCCCATGCCTCGGTGTCGACGCGGGCGGTGAGCCCGCGCAGCCTCAGTGCCTCTCCGCTCCCCGGGCAGTCGACCATCAGCGTCGAGATGCCGCGCGCCGCCATCTCGTGGTGGAAGCCTGAGCCGACCATCATCTCCTTGGTCGAGTCCAGCCCGTTCCACAGGATCATCACCGGGACCGGCGTAACGTCGGCAGAGGCGTTGCAGAAGTACGCCGGCAGGCTCGTGTCGACGCCGTCCTCGGTGTAGGGCACCTCCACCCTCGTCGTCGCCGGGTCGACCAGCTCGAGCGATCGCACGAGCAGGTCGACGCTGCGCAGGTACTCCGCGTTGCGACCCTCGTCCTTGGCGCTCTGCATCCGCTCCGCCTGCGACACGTACACCGATGCGCGGAAGTACTTCTGCCCGGCAGTGCGGGGATGGCCCGCCTTCTCCGCGTCGACGGCCTGCTCCTCGAGCTGGTCGGCGACGCGCCGCCAGGCCGCCATGAACTCGCCGGTGCCGAGGTCGGAACCCCGGCCGGCGAGCTCGAGGAGGGGGCGGCAGGCTCGGTCGACCTCGTCGATCGTCCCGCCGCTGTTGAGGGTCGCGACGACCCCCAGGTTCCAGACGTAGTTGCCCGGGAAGTACTCGAACATCGTGATCCTTCGGTCGTAGCGGTCGCGGTCAGGGAGCGGCAACGGGTGCCGGACTGCGGTAGTGCGGACGGAGCGCGTCCGAGACGGTCTTCGCGCCGCCGTGCGAGGCGGCGCCGCCGTCGACGGGCAGGTCGACACCGGTGACGAAGGACGCGGCGTCGCCCAGCAGGAAGCAGACGACCGCGGCGACCTCCTCCGGTCGGCCTGCCCGACCGAGCAGGGTGCCGGCGACGGACGCCTCTCGGAAGTCGGTCGGGGCGCCTGCGGTCATCGAGGTCTCCACGAAGCCCGGGTGCACCGCATTGACCCGGATGCCCTGTGCTCCGAGCTCGAGGGCGGCGGCGCGCGTCAGTCCGCGCAGCGACCACTTGCTCGTCGTGTAGGCCACCGGGTAGTGGCCCTGGAAGGCGGCGAGCGAGCCGATGTTGACGATCGACGCACCGCTCGGCATCAGTGGTGCGAGGGCCTGGATGCCCAGCAGGGGTCCGAGCACGTTGACCGCGTGCGTGTCGGCGAAGGCCTGCGGATCGACGTCGCCGAGGCGTGCTCGCCACGTCGTGCCGGCACAGTTGACGAGGCCGTGGACCGGCCCGCCTGCCAGCGTCCCGGCCAGTGCCGCCCACTGGCACGCCTCCCGCACGTCGAGCCGGCGTACGTCGTCCGCGGCCGTCCGGTCGACCGGCACGACTCGCGCACCGGATGCCCGGGCGGCGTCGGCGACTGCGGCGCCGATCCCCGACGCTGCCCCGGTCACGACCACCGTCCGCCCCGTCAGGGTGCTCATCGCAGGACCTGCCGGGCAGCGGCGGGGTCACGGCGTCGTACGGGGGCGACCGGCGGCGGGGGGTCCGCGACCGCGACCCGGTTGCTGACGGAGCCGATGCCCTCGACGGTGAGGGTCACGAGGTCGCCGGGCTGGAGCGGCGGCGGAGCCTGCGAACCGTGCCGGCCCCAGAGCTCGGCGAGGCAGCCGCCGTTGCCGACGGTGCCCGAGCCGAGCACGTCGCCGCACTCGACGCGGCCGTCCCTGGACGCGTACGCGATCATCGCCTCGAACGTCCACCCCGCGTTGGCGAGCAGGTCGCGGCCGAGCTCCACGCCATTGACCTCGACGGAGCACCAGAGGTCGAGGAAGCCGTCTGCGTCCCTGCGGTGGTCGAGCTCGTCGGCGGTCACGATCCACGGGCCGAGCGTGGTGGCGAAGTCCTTGCCCTTCGCCGGGCCCAGCCGGACCTGCATCTCGCGCGACTGCAGGTCCCGTGCGGACCAGTCGTTCATGATCGTGTAGCCGAAGACGTGGTCGCGGGCCTCGTCGACGCCCAGCGACGTGCCGGGAGCGCCGACGACGACCGCGACCTCCAGCTCGAAGTCCCGTGCCCGGCACGCGGCCGGGAAGGGGACGTCCTCGTCCGGGCCGAGGATCGTGTGCGGATTGGTGAAGTAGAACGTCGGGGCGTCGTACCACGCGTCCGGGACGCCGGCGCTGCCGTCAACACTGCGGCGTACGCCGTCCACGTGCTCCTCGAAGGTGACGAAGTCGCGCACCGACGCCGGCTCCAGCGGAGCGAGCAGACGGACCGACGACAGCGGTCGGGCGGGCTCCCGTCCGCGCGCCGCCTCCGCGAGACGGACGGCGGCGTCGACCCCCGCCGCCGCCACGTCGCGCATGGTGAGGTCCTCGGGGAACGCGAGCACCGTCTCGTCCTCGACCACGCCGACGCAGGGGGTCAGCAGGTCCGGAGCGGTGAACGTGGCGAGTCGCATCCGTGGCTCACACCGGCGGCGCGACGAAGACGCCGCGGTCCGGGTCGTTGAACGACTGCTTGGCGACGAACTCGCTCATCGGGTTCGCCGTGCCCCACTGGTCGGTGACCTCGGGGTCGGAGAAGTCGTACAGGTGCGGGTGCCAGCTGTCCTCGTCGAGCTCCTCGAGCTCGGTCGTGTACTCGATGGTGTTGCCGTGCGGGTCGAGGAAGTAGGTGAAGGTGTTGTTGCCCGCCAGGTGGCGCCCGGGACCCCAGACCTTCTCGACCCCTGCCCGCATCAGGCGGCCGCTGCCGCGCATGTACTCGTCGACGCCGCGCATCTCGAACGACGCGTGGTGCAGCGACACGTGCGGGCACCGGGCGATCGCGAGGCTGTGGTGCGCGGGGTTGGTCCGCATGAACCACATGACCTCGCCCATGTGCGGCGAGTGCAGGGTGTCGGACAGCGCGAAGCTGAGGTGCTCGTCGTAGAACGCGACCGTGGCCTCGGGGTTCGGCGAGTTGATGACGACGTGCGAGAGCTTGACCGGGATCGACTCGCCCTCCTCGATCCGGCGGTGCCGGCGCACCGCGACGTCGGAGGAGATCTCCACGGTGCGGCCGTCGTTGTCGAAGAAGCGGAAGCCGTAGCCGCCTCCGGGCGTCTGGAGCTTGTCCGGCTCGGCGACCAGCGGCACGCCCGCCGTCGCGAGGCGCTGCGCCATCGCGTCCACGTCGCCGGTGGTGGCGGCACCGAAGGAGATCAGGTCGAGCCGCTTCTCCTCGGCCCTGCGCAGCCGGACCGAGTACTGCTCCGGGGACCCCTCCGCGGCGAGGAAGGCGATCCCGTCGTCGGTGGTCTCGGGCGAGAGGCCCCACATCTCGGTGTAGAAGCGCAGCTGCTTGTCGTAGTCGGGCACTGCGAGGTCGACGTGGCGCAGGTGGGTGATGAGCCGTTCGCCGCGGGCGTTGGTGGGCAGTGCGGACAGGTCGGAGGTGGTCATGGGAGCTCCTGGGCGGTGGATCGGTGGGTCAGGCGGGTTCGGCGAGGAGGTGAGCGATCCGGGCCATCAGGGCAGGTACGTCACCCTCCTCGCGGTCGAGCAGCCACTGGCCGAGCTGGACCGAGGCGTCCACGACCTCCGTGGAACGCGGCAGGCGCCGGTCGGTGAACGCGGTCCAGAGCTCGTCGCCGACCGCGTCGTGGGCGAGGAGGAGCTCGGCGAGCACGGCCGCGTCCTCGAGCGCCTGCGCGGCACCCTGGGCGAGGGTCGGCGGGCACGTGTGGGCGGCGTCGCCGATCAGCACGACGCGGCCGCGGTGCCACGGCGCATCGAGGAGGTGGGTCTCGAACAGGGTGTGGTTCACGCGTGCCGGGTCGGTCATCGACTCGCGGATCTCGTCCCACGGACCGTGGTAGGCCGCCGCCAGGGAGCGCATCACGTCCAGGGACTCCTCCGGGGAGAGCCGGCTCCGGTCCTGCGCGTCCTCGACGAGGTAGGCGTACACCGAGTCCTCGCCGGTGGGGCAGTAGCCGGCGATGTAGCAGGGCCCGCCGTAGTAGAGGTCGGTGCGCGTCACCGAGGCCGGCCGCGGCGCGAACACCCGCCAGATCCCCATGCCCGTGCTCCGCGTCTCGAGGTCGATGCCCAGCTGCCGGCGGGTCCGGGACCGGATGCCGTCGGCACCGACCACGAGGTCGTACCGCCCGGAGGAGCCATCGGCGAACGTCACGTCCACGCCCGTGTCGTCCTGGGTCATCGCGGTGCAGGTCGTGCCGAACCGGACCTTGGCACCGGCACCGGTCGCCCGGTCGACGAGGATCCCAGCCAGGTCCGGGCGGTACATGCCGACCGTCGCCGGCAGGTCGTCTCCCCCCGTCCGGACGTCGGTGAGCTCGACGATCAGGGTTCCGTCCGGGTCCGGCGCGCGCAGGCCGAGGGTGTCGAAGGCGTAGCCGCGCTCGGTGACCCGGCCCCAGACGCCGAGCTGGCGGAGCACCCGGAGGGCGTTGCCCTGGAGCGTGATCCCGGAGCCGAGCGCACTGACGTCAGGCTTGATGTCGATCAGGTCGACCGAGACACCGGCCTCGGCGAGCAGGGTGGCGGTGGCGCAGCCGGCGGCACCGGCGCCGACGACGAGCACGGATCGAACTGCGGGCACGAGAGCTCCCGGTGACTGGCGGGCGGACCGTCCGTGGACGGAAGTGACGTACACCACTGTGGAAGCCGCACCACCATCAGGGAAGAGCCGATCGATGATCCCGGCCATCCATCGGCCTTATGGTGATGGGGTGACCGGGCCCACCCTCCGCAACCTGGACCTCAACCTTCTGCCGACGCTCGACGCGCTCCTCCGCGAGCGCAACGTCACCCGCGCGGCCGAGCGGCTCGGACTCAGCCAGCCGGCGGTGTCGGCCGCCCTCGGACGGCTGCGCCGGCACTTCGGCGACGAGCTGTTGCACCGCACCGGCAACCAGTACGAGCTGACCACGCTGGCCCAGCAGCTCCGGGCGCCGATCGAGCTGGCACTGGCCGGCGTGCACCGGGTCTTCGACGCCTCGCCGCTGTTCGAGGCCGCCACGTCCGAGCGCACGTTCCGCCTGATGATGTCCGACTACGCCACCGCGGTCTTCGGCGAACGAGTCGTGCGACGGTTCGCAGAGATCGCTCCCCACGTCCGGCTGGCCCTGCGCCAGGCCGAACCGGAGTTCGTGGACAACGCGGCCGAGAACCTCCGGACCGTGGACGGCGTGGTCCTCCCGCACGGGTTCCTGACCGACATCCCCTTCACCGACCTGTTCGACGACACGTGGGTGTGCGTCGTCAGCCGGGACAACGACCGGGTCGGCGACGAGCTGACCATGGCCGACGTCGCCGCACTGCCGTGGGTGGTGATGTGGGACCTGCCGACGGCGTTCGCGCCCGCGGCCCGGCAGCTCAGCATGCTCGGGATCGAGCCGCGGGTCGAGGTCACGGCCGACAGCTTCCTCGCGCTGCCGTTCCTCGTGGCCGGCACGCAGCGCATCACGGTGCTCCAGGCCCGGCTGGCGCACCGCCTCGCCCCTACGGCCGGCGTCCGCCTGCTGCCGTGCCCATGGGATGCGGTCCCGGTCAAGGAGGGGTTCTGGTGGCACCCCTCCCACCGCCGCGACCCGGCCCACGAGTGGCTCCGACGCACTCTCGAAGAGCTGGGTCGCGAGCTCGCCGAGGACCCCCCGCCCCCGCTGTGACCTGCGGTTATCGACGGCGTGGATGACACCGCTCAACATCGTCGACTTCCGCGAGGGCGTTCGCGCACCCCACCCTGACGCCGTGACGCCCGTCACGCCCTCGCACTCCCCCGACGAGCCCTGGAGTGGCCATGTCCACCAGCCCGACCACCGCACCCGCCCCCACCCGCGCCGCCGACGGCGGGCCCCGTCGAGCGGGCCGCCCGCAGGGAGTGCTGCTCATGTTCATGAGCTGCCTGCCCGTCCTCGGCGCAGTGCTCCTCGCGCCGGTCCTTCCCTCCATGCAGGGCCACTTCGGCGACACCGCCCAGGCGAGGGCGCTCGTGCCGCTCTCGCTCACGGTCCCTGCCCTGATGATCGCCCTGCTGGCGCCGTTCGCGGGCAGCGTCGTCGACCGGTTCGGCCGCAAGCGGTTGCTCGTGGTCGCCCTGGTCGTCTACGCAGCGTTCGGCACCGCTCCCCTGTGGCTCGACGGGCTGCCTGCGATCGTGCTCAGCCGCGTCGGTCTCGGTGTGGCCGAGGCGGCGATCATGACCTGCTGCACCACCCTGGTCGCCGACTACTTCTCCGGCCCCGAGAGGGACCGGTGGCTCGGCCTCCAGACCGTCTTCGCCTCACTGTCCGCGACCCTCTTCTTCGCCCTCGGCGGCGGCCTGGGGGCGCACAGCTGGCGTACGCCGTTCTGGCTGTACGCCTCGAGCCTGGTCTTCGCGGTGCTCGCCGCAGCGCTCCTCTGGCAGCCCCGCTCCTCGGGGGAGGACGCCGGCGGGACCACGCGTACGGCCCTGCCGCCCGTGCCGGTGCGCGCCCTGCTCGCGCCCTGCCTGGTCTCCCTCTTCGGCGGCGTCGTGTTCTTCGCGCCGATCGTGGAGCTGCCCTTCGTCCTCGACCAGGTGGGGATCGAGGCCGTGCCGGTCATCGGCGCCGTCACCGCCGTCGCCTCCGCCGCGACCGCGGCGGGTGCCTTCACCTTCGGCCGGGTCTCGCGCAAGGGCACGGCGACGCTCCTGCCCGTCGCGTTCGCCCTCGCCGGCGTGGGCCTGGTGGTCGTGGGCCTCGGGGACACCGTCCCCGTCATCGTCGTCGGTGCCGTCATCGCCTCCGCCGGCACCGGCCTGCTGCTGCCGACCCTCCTGGTGTGGGCGCTGGCCGGCCTCTCCTTCGAGCAGCGCGGTCGCGGCACCGGTCTCTGGACGGCCGCGCTCTTCCTCGGCGAGTTCGTCTGCCCGCTGCTGGTGCTCGGCCTCTCCGCGGCCCTCGGCGGGCTCGGGGTGGCACTCGTCCTCCTCGGGACCTCTGCGCTGGTCACCGCGGCCGCGTGCCGCGTCGGCCTGACCCGCCCCGCGGCGGTGCCGGCCTGACGGCTGGTCACCCCGGGTGGGCGTCCTCGCGACGTCCACCCGGGGTGACCGCCGTGTCCGGACGACCTAGGCTCGGGCACGTGACCAGGACCTGGTGGGCTGCCGCCGCCCTGCTGGCGATCTTCGCCATGCACGGGCTGGCCACGCACGCCGGCGCCGCCGGACCCGCGGCGCTTCCCGCGCCGGCCGTGGAGGCGACCGCGGCGAGCCACACCAGCCACGCGGCGCACCGCGCGCACCCGGCGCACCCAGCGGACCCAGCGCAGTCGGCGCCCGTCGGCGACGACGTGCTCGCCGACGCCGCGCCGTGGTCGCCCACGAGCCATGCCGGTGACCACGGCGCGATGCAGGTGCTCGGCCTCTGCCTGACCGTCCTGGCCACTGCCGCGATCGCGCTGCTCATGCTCGTGCGCACCCGGCCCGGGCTGGTCGCACTCCTCCCGCGCGCGGCAGGCTCGCGTACGCCACCCACGGCCGCGACCCACGACCTCGGACCACCCGACCTGCACTTCCTGTCGATCCTCCGCTGCTGAGGCGCGCCTGCGCCCGGCACCGCCCGGGCCACGCGCCGCACACCACACCAGCACGGACACCGACAAGGAGACACCCATGTCCGCACGCACTGCTGCACGCGCGCGCCGCACCACCGCGGCCGCGCTCGTCCTCACGCTCGCCACGGCCACCCTCGCGGCCTGCGGCGACGACACCGCGGGCGACGCCCCCGCCGCCGAACGCACCGCCGCGAACGGAGACGTGCACAACGACGCCGACGTCGAGTTCGCGACCGAGATGATCCCGCACCACGCCGACGCCCTCGTCATGGTCGACATGACCCAGGGGCGCGACCTGTCCCCCGAGCTCGCCGCGCTCACCGAGGACATCCGCGCCGCCCAGGCACCCGAGATCGAGTCGATGGTCGACTGGCTCACCGCCTGGGGCGAGGACGTCCCCGAGACCTCCCGCGACCACGTCAACAGCCACGGGGGCTCGCACGGCGAGGACGAGGGCGAGGAGATGGATGGGATGGGGATGGATCCCGACGACCTGACCGAGCTCGAGGACGCTGAAGGCGGCGCGTTCGAGTCGATGTGGCTGGAGATGATGATCGAGCACCACGAGGGCGCCATCGAGATGGCCGAGGCCGAGCAGGAGGACGGCCTGTTCGCCGATGCCGTCGCGCTCGCCGAGTCGATCGAGTCCAGCCAGGCCGCGGAGATCGAGCTGATGGAGGAGCTGCTCGGTCAGTGACGACCCCGCGCAGCGCGGGTCAGAGCCGGCTGACGAGCCTGGCGACCTCACGGCGTAGCGCGGCGGCGAGGCCGGGTGCCGCAGCTGCGTGCCGGGGCCGGACACCCCGCACGACCGCCCCGTGGTCGCGCAGCACGTCGAGCTCGGCTGCCGTCGGCCGCCGTCCGCTGGCCCGGATGAACTGGTGGACCAGGCGGTGGTCCTCGTCCGTGACGGGCCGGGCGAAGCGTCTGGTCTCGTCGCGCTCAGTGGTTGCCATGGGAGTGCCTTCGGGGTCACGTCGGTCGACGCCGCTGCTGGACGTCACGACGCCGTACCCGTCTGCCCGGCTCGCCATGCGCGCAGGGCAGCGACGAGCACGGGCTCCTCCCCCACGCCCTCACCGGCCCCGCGCATGCGCACCGCGCGCCGGGGGGAGGGAGAGACGCAGGACCTTGTGCCACGCGCTGGCGACCTGTCGGAGAAGGGGTGCGCTCTGGTAGGCCAGCCCGTGGCGCTCGAAGAGCTCCTGCACGGGGCGCGCGATCTCGCGGTAGCGCTTGGACGGCAGGTCGGGGAACAGGTGGTGCTCGACCTGGTGGGACAGGTTGCCGCACAGCACGTGGAGCAGCCACGGTCCCGAGACGTCGGCCGAGCCTAGCATCTGCCGCACGTACCACCGGCCGCGCGTCTCGTGCTCGTCGAGCTCGGCGACCTCGAACGTCGCCACGCCCTCGGGGAAGTGGCCGCACATGATCACCGAGTGGCTCCACAGGTTGCGGGCCACGTTGGCCACGAGGTTGGCGCTCACCGTCGTGCGGGCGGACCCGGTCGGCGCGGAGAGCAACGGGTGCAGCACGTAGTCGCGGAACGCGTTGCGGGCGGCACGACGCCCGGTGGTGCGCAGCTCGGCGCGCAGCTCGGGCGAGAGGCCCTCCCCCTTCCGCAGCGCGTCGCCGAGGTCGAGGTCGAACATCGCGATGCCGTACTCGAAGATGCAGGCGTTGACGAGGTTCCACAGCGGCTGCGCGAGGTGGCGCGGCTCCCACTCCTGGGCTTCGTCGACGCGCATGATGCCGTAGCCGAGGTCGTCGTCCTTGCCGATCACGTTGGTGTTCACGTGGTGCCGGTCGTTGTGGGCGCGGCGCCAGTGCTCCGGCGCCGACGCGTGGTCCCAGTCCCAGGTCGACGAATGGATCCGGGGGTCGCGCATCCAGTCCCACTGGCCGTGCAGCACGTTGTGGCCGATCTCCATGTTGTCCAGCACCTTCGACAGCGCCAGGGAGGTGGTGCCGAGCCACCACGCGACGCGGCTCCGGCTGCCCAGGAGCACCACCCGACCGCCGACCTCGAGGCACCGCTGCACGGCGATGAGCCGCCTGATGTACGCCGCGTCACGCGCGCCGCGGCTGGCGATGACCTCCTCGCGGAGGGCGTCCAGGGTCCGTCCGATCTCCTCGAACTCGTCGTCGGTGAGGTCGGCGTACGAGCGGGAGCGGGGGTGGGCGGGGGCGTGCTGGAGCAGGGCGGCCATCGCCAACAGTGCCCCGTACGGGCGATCGGCATGCGCCACCCGTGCCCGCAGGCTCGGGGTCCCGCACCGCCGTCAATGGGTCACGGGGCGCCCGCTGCGCAGCCCGTAGAGCCAGGGCACGAGGCAGGTAGCGCCGCCGCCGACGAGGAACCCGCGCGCGGACGGCGCCGTACGCGCCAGGGCGAGGCCGGCCGCACCGAGCAGCAGGTGCACGATGTCGTGCAGGACCGAGACCTGGAAGATGCCGAGCAGCTCGGCGTGCGACCGGTGACCCGCGGCCTCGAGCCCGTCGTAGCTCGTCGTGGTCCCGGGGATGAAGCCCAGGACGCCGAGCAGGAGGACGGCGCCGACCGGGGTCGGCGTGTGGGCACCCTCCGTACCACCGCCCGGCCGGGACGCGCCTTCCCACCCCGACAGACGTGGTCGCTCGCGCGTGGCACAGGTCACGGTCTGGGGGCGCCCGGATCGGGTACCGGAGCACGCGACCCGACGAGAACGACGAGAGGACCCCTCGTGAAGCCCATCCGCATCGCCTCAGGACTTGTCCAGCTACCCGCCCACGCCGCGGCCGCCGTCGCCGGCACCGCGGTGGGCGTCGCCGCGACCGGCGTGCGTACGACTGCCCGCGTCGTCGGCCGGGCGGTCGAGCGTGTCGGCGGCCCGACGCCCGAGCAGCCCCCGGCCCAGTGGGTGAGCCAGGCGCCGTCCTCGGTCGTGCCGGAGCCAGCTCCCGCGACCGGCGCACAGGCGCCGACGACGAAGCCCGCCGCGAAGAAGGCTCCGGCGAAGAAGGCCGCCAGGAAGGCCCCGTCCAAGAAGGCCGCTGTCATGGCCCCCGCCCTCGGGCTCACCGAGGCCGAGGCCGAGGACGTCCTGCGCACACCTTCCGGGATCCCCGCGGCCGGAGACGGCATCAACCCGGACACCACCGAGACCGACCTCCACCAGCCCGGCACCGAGCCGCTCATGGACCCGGCCACGGTGAAGGCCGTCGCGAGCGAGGCCGAGGTGCTGCGTCGGGCCGCCGATCACCACAAGGGCTGACCCGCGCGGCCTACCATCGGAGCATGCACCGGATCTTCACCACGAGCGTCGCGTCGGTCTACCCGCACTACGTGACGAAGGCCGAGCGCAAGGGCCGGACGCAGGCCGAGGTCGACCAGGTCATCGAGTGGCTGACGGGCTTCGACGACGCCACCCTGCGCCGGCACCTCGCCGAGGAGACGACGTTCGAGGACTTCTTCGGTGCCGCCACCCTCAACCCGCGCGTCGACCAGATCACGGGCTCGGTGTGCGGGGTCAAGGTGCAGGAGGTCGAGGACCCGCTGATGCGGCAGATCCGCTACCTCGACAAGCTCGTCGACGAGCTCGCCAAGGGCCGCCCGATGGAGAAGGTGCTGCGCAGCTGAGCGCGATCTCACTCCTCGCCACGCTGGCGGCGCAGCCACGTGATCGGGTCGCCGTCGTCGACCTCGACGCCGTGGAGCCGCAGCAGGTGCCGGGCCACCTGACGACGCGCGGCGGCATACGTCACGACGTGGGCGAACACGCTGCCCATCACGAAGCTCTCCGGCGGGTCGCACAGCGCGTCGACCAGCCGGTCCTCCCACGCCCCGCGGGCGTCGAGGTCACGGACGGTGCCGAGCCAGCGAGGCGCCACCTCGTCGTGGCGCGCCAGCAGGCTGGCGGGGTCGCGGTCGCCGGCGGCCGGGAAGTCGTCCCCGTGGATGGCGGCGAGCCAGATCTCCTTCGTCGCCACCAGGTGCTCGAGCAGCTGCGCGAGCGACTCGTCGGGCCCGTCGAAGCAGAGGACCTGCAGGCCGGGCAGCTGCGGGGACTCGTACGCCTCCCCCGGCACGCCCTTCGCGAGGTCGAGGAGGGCCCTCGTGTCGTCGAGGTCGTGGCGGACGAGGTGCTCGGTGATCGGGTTCATGGCCTGCTCCGTGGACTGGACCCACAGCGACGTGGGCGGGTGGAAGTGGATGCCGTTGGGCGCCGGGAGCCAGTGGCCCGCCGCCGGCGTGCTCGGTGGGTGCCCGAACGCCCGGGCGTAGGCGCGGCCGAAGCCCTCGACCGACTCGTAGCCGGCCTCGAAGGCGGCGTCGGTGACGGTCGACCCGCCTGCGATCCGCCACGCCGCCCGCTCCAGCATCACCCGTCGGCGCATCGCCACCGGCGGCTCACCCGCGTCCCTGCGCAGGCGCCGGTTGAAGTGGAACGGCGAGGAGTGCGCCCCGCCGGCCATGTCTGCCAGGGTCGCGTGGTCCTCGTCGAGCACGGCGTCGAGGAGCTCGCGGAGCCGGTCGCGTCCTGACTCGCTCATGTCCCCAGTCTGGGACACCGGGCGCTCCGCGCGCCCGACCGGAATTGCCCTGTCACCTCGCGGTCAGGGCACCTCGAGGCTGACGGTCTTCACCGGGTTGTCGCACTCGGTCGTCCACCCGAGGTTGCGCAGCTCCACCTCGCCCAGGTCGACGACCCCCGAGTCCACGTCACTGGTCAAGGGTTTGAACCACTGTCCATGTATGCGAACTTCGCTACGATCATGTCGAGCGAGGCGGGGGCCTCCATTCACACGAGGAGTCCAAGCCATGAGCACGACCACCCAGCCCACGGAGGTCGCCGCACCGACGGCGGCGGGGCCCGTCAAGTCCGCCGCACGCGCGCTCGACCTCCTCGACGAGATCGCCGCCAACGGACCGGGCACCCAGCTCCAGCTGTCCACCCGGCTGAGCATCCCCAAGAGCAGCCTTCACGCGCTGCTGCGCACCATGGTCGATCGCGGCTGGCTCCAGACCGACCCGACGGGCAGCGTCTACCAGCTCGGCATCCACTCCCTCGTGGTCAGCTCGGCCTACCTCGACGGCGACCCGGTGCTCGCCCGCGCCGCGTCGGTCCTCGACGAGGTCAACGCCACCACCGGCGAGACCGTCCACCTCGGCCGGCTCGACGGCGCCGACGTCATCTACACCGCCAAGCGCGAGTCGGTGCACCCGCTGCGGATGCACTCGGCCGTCGGCCGTCGGCTGCCGGCGTACGCCACGTCGCTGGGGCGGGCCCTCCTCGCCGAGCTGCCGCTCGAGCAGCGTCGCGACATGGTGCCGGAGTCGATCGCCGCGATCACGCCCAACACCACCACCGACAAGGACGCCGTCCTCGAGATCATCGAGCGCGCCGTCGTGCAGGGCTACGCCACCGAGAGCGAGGAGTCCTGCATGGGCGTGCGCTGCTTCGGCGTGGCGCTCCCCTTCGGCCCGCAGGCCGTCGACGCGCTGAGCGTCGCGGTGCCGATCAGCAGGCTCGACAACGGCCGCGAGGACCTCATCATCGAGACGCTGCTCAGCGTCCGCGCCCGACTGGCCGCCGCCAAAGGCAACAGTCTGGTCCGCTGAGCACGGCGCCTGCCTGACCCCACGGCGGTGCCGAACGAGGGCACCACGGCACTGCTCCACGGGACGTTCGGCTCTGCCCGGGCGTCGGCGTGCTGCCTAGCGTGCAACTACTTCCCCGGCGTGATCCTGATGGCCGTCGTCGGTGGCAGCGCCCTGGTGGCCGCGGCGGCGCTCGCCGAGCGCAGTGACGGCTGGCAGCTCACCAGCATCGTCGCCGGGACCGTGATGCTCGCCTGGATCGTCGGGGAGGTCACCCGCAGGTCCTCCTGACAGCCCCTGCCACCCCGACCGGCGTGAGGTCTCAGCCCTGCGCCAGGCGCTCGGCGAGACGAGCCAGGTCCTTCGTCATCGCGCCCTTCATCGCCCTCCGCATCACCGGCGCGGCGACCCTGGCGAAGCCGCTCGGGGTGCCGCGGTTGCGGAGCCTCATCTCGGTGCCGACCGGGTCCTCGCTCCAGGTGTAGGTCGTCTCCATCGGGAAGGGACCGTCAGCGGTGCGCATCACCAGCCGCTCACCGGGCACGAGCTCGACCACCTCGTACGTGTAGGCGAGCCGCCGGCCGAGGAACCTGGCCTCGAAGTCCATCCGCGACCCCACCGCCACCGGAGGCGGCGTCTGCCAGCGCACCGAGTCGATGTTGGCGTACCAGTCGGGCGCGTTGGTCGGATCGCCCGCGTAGGCCGAGACCACCTCGCGCGGGAAGGGCAGCACGGCTCGCACCTCGACGTCGACGTCCACGACCCCAGTATCACGCGCTCCCCCGCCGCACCGGTCGTCAGCACTCCACGACGTTGAGCGCGAGCCCGCCGCGTGCCGTCTCCTTGTACTTGTCCTTCATGTCACGCCCGGTCTCCCGCATCGTCTTGATCGCCTTGTCGAGCGAGACGTGGTGCGAGCCGTCCCCTCGCACGGCCATCCGTGCCGCGGTGATGGCCTTGATCGACGCCACGGCGTTGCGCTCGATGCAGGGGATCTGGACGAGACCACCGACCGGGTCGCAGGTGAGTCCCAGGTTGTGCTCGATGCCGATCTCGGCAGCGTTCTCCACCTGCTCCGGGGTGCCGCCGAGGAGCTCGGCGAGCCCGCCGGCCGCCATCGAGCACGCCGATCCGACCTCGCCCTGGCAGCCGACCTCCGCCCCCGAGATCGACGCGTTCTCCTTGAAGAGCAGGCCGATCGCGGCGGCCGTCAGCAGGAAGCGGACGACGCCGTCGTCGTCCGCCCCCGCCACGAAGTGGTGGTAGTAGAGCAGCACCGCCGGCACGATCCCGGCGGCGCCGTTGGTCGGCGCGGTCACGATGCGACCACCCGCGGCGTTCTCCTCGTTGACCGCCAGCGCGTAGAGCGTCACCCACTCCATCGCACCCAGCGGGTCGGCGACCCCGGAGGCCCACTCGACGTCCAGCTTGGCCTTCAGCTCGGCCGCGCGCCGGCGTACCTTCAGCCCGCCGGGCAGCACCCCCGTCGTCCGGCTGCCGCGCTCGACGCACTCCTGCATCACCTGCCAGATCGCCAGCAGCTCGCGGCGCACCTCGCCCTCGGACCGGCGGACGAGCTCGTTGGCGAGCATCACGTCGCTGATCCGCAGGCCGGTCCCGCGCGTGATGGCCAGCAGCTGGTCGGCCGTGGTGAACGGGTAGGGGACGGGCGTCTCGTCGGGCACGACCGCCGGGTTGCCGAGGTCGTCCTCGCCGAGCACGAAGCCGCCGCCGACGGAGTAGTACTCGCGCCGGCGCAGCTCGACACCCGCGGCGTCGTGCGCCTGGAAGACCATGCCGTTGGTGTGGAACTCCAGCCGCTTGCGCCGGTGCATGACGACGTCCTCGTCGACGTCGAAGGCGATCCGGTGGTTGCCGGCCAGGTCCAGGAACCCACCGTCGCGGACCTCCTGCACCAGGGGGTCGACCGCCACTGGGTCGACGAGGTGCGGCTGCTCGCCGGCGAGGCCGAGGACGACGGCCTTCACGCTGCCGTGGCCGTGCCCGGTCGCACCGAGCGAACCGAAGAGCTCGACGTGGACGCGTGCCACGTCCGCCAGCAGGCCGTCGGTCCGCAGCCCGTCGACGAACAGGTACGCCGCCCGCATCGGCCCGACCGTGTGCGAGCTCGACGGACCGATCCCCACCTTGAACAGGTCGAACGCGCTGATGGTCATCGCGATCCCTCCGCCGCCCGTCACCGTTGTCGGGGGCACATCGATGATGACGCGGCGGAACGCGCGCGACAAGACCCCAGTTGCGTACGACGCGTCGTATTTCGCATGACGCAACATGCCGGTGTGCTGTCGCAGGCGCCGACCCAGCCGCTGGGGCGACACGACGAGCTCAGCGTGGCAGCGCGACGCGGACGGTGGTGCCGCGGCCGGGAGCGCTGGTGAGGCCGACCTCGCCCCCGTGGGCGTCCACGATGGCGCGGACGATGGTGAGTCCGAGCCCCGTGCCGGGGATTCCGAGCATGCGGGCGTTCTCCCCGCGGTAGAAGCGCTCGAAGACGCTGTCGAGGTCCGCGGCGTCGATGCCGGCGCCGTCGTCGGCGACGCGGAGGACCAGGTGGTCGTCCTCGGCGGCCAGCGTGACCGTGACACGGCCTCGGCGCGGCGTGTAGCCGATGGCGTTCGCCACGAGGTTGTCCACCACCTGGCGCAGGCGCAGGCCGTCGACCCGGGCGTCGAGTCGGTCCGGAAGCTCGATCTCGAGGATGACGTCGGCGACGGCGGCCTCCACCCGCGCCGCGTCGAGCGCCTCGGCGACCACCGTGACCGCATCGAGCGGGTACGGATCCACCAGCGAGGACCCGGCGCCCACGCGAGTGGCGAGCAGCAGGTCGGCGATCAGGCGCGAGAGCCGCGTCACGTTGCGGCGTACTGCCGTGACCTGCTGGTGCAGGCGTGGGCTGACCTCGGAGGACTCGCTGATGAGCTCGAGGTGGGCCATCGCTGACGTCAACGGCGTGCGCAGCTCGTGCGACACGGTTCCTACGAACTCGTCCTTGGCCCGGATGGCGCTCATCAGCTCGGTGACGTCCTGGAAGGCCATCGCGGCACCGGTGAGGACCCCGCTGCCGTCGCGGATCGACCGCGCGGAGACCGACAGTGCGCGGCGGGTGCGCGGGTCGGCCCCGACCCAGATCAGGACGTCGTCGAACTCCTCCCCCGCAACCGCGCGGACCGTCGGCATCTCCTCGGCGGTGAGGGCCCGTGACTGGTCGGAGTCGTACAGGTGCCCCGTCTGTCCCACGCGGCCGACATGCCCGTCGGGGTAGGCGAG
The DNA here is from genome assembly GCF_004785795.1 of Nocardioides eburneiflavus. Taxonomy (NCBI): domain Bacteria; kingdom Bacillati; phylum Actinomycetota; class Actinomycetes; order Propionibacteriales; family Nocardioidaceae; genus Nocardioides; species Nocardioides eburneiflavus. The sequence continues at coordinate 2,726,485 of NZ_SRRO01000001.1, read as the reverse complement.
GTCCATGAAGTCCTGGTGTCGGGAGTTGTACCCCGCGTAGGAGCCGTCGGCATCGAGCAGCAGCAGGCCCACGGCGACGGTGCCGAAGACAGCGTCCGCCTTGCGCTGCTGCGACTCGACGACGGCCTGAGCTGCGCCGAGGCGCTCGACGAAGGTCTGCCGGTCGGTCAGGTCGAGGAGCTGCAGCACGAAGCGGACCGGCCTGCCGCTCGGCGCTCGCATGAGGGCGACCGAGACCTCGGCCACGAGCGTGCTGCCGTCCGCACGCACGTATCGCCGGGTGACGCGATAGGAGCTGGTGTGGCCGGCCAGGCACTGGGCGACGAGCCTCAGATCGGCTGCGAGGTCGTCGGGGTGGGTCAGGTCCCGGACGTTCATCCGCGACAGCACCTCCGCGCCGTACCTGAGCATCTCGCAGAGCGCGGCGTTGGCCGTGACGACGTTGCCGCTGATGGACACGATCGCCATGCCGACCGGCGAGTGCTCCATCGTGACACGCCAGAGGTCGTCGTAGTCAGGCTCGCGGAACTGCGATGTCACCACCTCGACCACCCCCTTCCGGTCGCATCCCCGGAAATCACGGTACGAGAGGCGAGGGTCGGCGTCCGGACAAGTCAGGAATGCTCGGCAAAATCGCTGCAGGTCGGCAAGCCCCGACGACGCACCGGACGGCCAGACACGGGGCGCTGTCCGTGAGAGGTGGAGGTCGGGTCAGAGCCGGGAGAGAGCGGGTACGACGTGGTCCCCCATGGACCTGACCAAGGCGACCGGGTCGCCACGCAAGGGCATCACGTGCACCTCGTCGACGCCGACGTCGGCGAGGGCGCGCATCTCGTCGACGAACGTGGCGGCGCCGGCAGGCTCCTTCCCGACCTGACCGTTGTAGAGCACGGTCTTCCGGATGTCGTCGTACGCCCGGCCCTCCCGCTCGCACCAGTCCCGCAGCACGGCGAGCTTGTGCGCGACCTCGTCGGGTCCGGCCCCCGCCCCGGCGAACACGTTGCAGGCGTCGGCGTACTTCGCGACGAGTCGGAGCGTCTTCCTCTCACCACCTCCGCCGACCATGATCGGCGGGCGCGGCTGCTGCAGCGGCTGCGGCGAGTTGAGCGTCTCGGCCAGCTGGTAGTGCTTCCCGCGGAAGGGGCCGTTGTCGTCGCTCCACATCTGGCGCACCACCTGGAGGGTCTCCTCGAGCCGCTCGAAGCGCTCGGCGAGCGGTGGGAACGGCACGCCCAGGGCACGGTGCTCCCGCTCGTACCAGGCCGCTCCGATGCCCAGCGCGGCCCGCCCGCCCGAGAGCACGTCGAGGGTCGACACGATCTTGGCGAGCAGGCCCGGGTGGCGGTACGTCACACCCGTCATCAGCAGCTGGAGCTCCACCGATGTCGTGTGCCCCGCCAGGAAGCCGAGCGCGGTGTAGCCCTCCAGCATCGGGTCCTCGGCGGCCGAGAGGAACGCGAGCTGGAGGTAGTGGTCCATGAACGAGAGGTTGTCCACCCCGGCCTCCTCAGCCGCCCTCCCGGTCGCGGCAAGGGTGGGTCCGATCGTCTCCGGGCCGCCGGGGAGGCTGAAGTTCACCAGGTGCACGCCGAGCTTCATGGTTGCTCCTCCAGGTCAAGGGGTGGCGCCGCGCTTGCGACCATGGTCAGCGGACGACCTTGAAGTTGAAATGGCCGGTGCCGGGCGAATTCATGATTCGCAGCCAGACCGGCAACACCATCTTGACGCGGCTCTTGTGCAGAGCCCGGCGCAGCATGAGGCTGGCCGTATGGTGCAGCACGACCCAGACGTCGATGCGTGGTTCGACCGCTACGACAACCCCCAGAAAGAGCTGGTGCTCTCCGTCCGCGACGTCATGCTGGCGGCGGACCCTCGTGTGGGTGAGTGCATCAAGTGGCAGGCGCCCACCTTCACCTATCGGGGCAACATCGCGTCGTTCTTCCCCAAGGCCAAGAAGCACGTTTCGCTGATGTTCCACACGGGGGCCGCGTTGCCCGACCCATCGGGGATCCTCGACGGTGACGGGGCCACCTCACGATCACTCAAGGTGTTCGATCACGAGGACCTCATCGAGAAGACTCCCGCGATCCACGGACTGGTCCGAGCCTGGATCGAGCAACGCTCCGACTGACGAACCAGGCCGACCACCCTCAGGCGTGCCTGCCCATCCCCTGGTTCGGCGGCCCAGATGTCACACGGTTCGCCGGTCCTGACGTCAGCCGATCGTGGCGGCAGGGCCAAAGACCCAGGGGCCTGTCCGTACCCAGCGGGCCAACTCACCGCGGAACGAGTGCGCACAGTGGCGGTCGACGTCAGGGCGAGGGCTGGGCCCGTTCGAGGATCGCGTCGAGGTTGGCCAGGTCCTTGCGGTTCTCACGCCGCATCGCCATCGACACGACCGGCGCGGCCACGGTGGAGAACCCGGCAGGTTCGCCGGCGTTGCGCAGCGTCATCCGGGTCGAGGTTTGGTGACTGCTCGGCCCAGGTGTACATCGTCTCCATCATCGGGAACGGGCCCTCCTGGGTGCGCGTCACCAACCGCTGGCCTGGCGTGTGCAGCGCGATCTCGTAGATGTGGGCGAGCCGACGCGCGAGCGCGGGTGCAACGTACGAGCACGTCGGTACGGGTCCAGCCGGGGGTGGCAATCAGGCCCGACTCGGAGCCGCAGGCGGCGGGCCGGCAGGTGACGATCCGTGCACCAGCGCAGGTAGCGGTGGTGCCGCCGGCGGCGTAGATCGCGACGGTGCCCGCAGCCTTGTTCTCGGAGCGTGGCGCGGCCTGCCCGTCGTCGTTCTGCGCCGTAGCAGGAGTGGACGTGTAGGACGGCCGGGAAGCTGTCCACGAATCTGTACTAGATGGCCAACGGTCCCATCTGCGGACTTGCGTCCCACCACCACCTAACGGCGCGACCCCAGCGGCTCGTTCAGTAGTTCTGCCCGAGCAGCGCCTGCCCGGCGCGGCGCGCCTGGGCGAGAGGGATGTCGGTGACGGACAGCAGCTCCTCGCGGCCACCCGCCTCCTTGTCGATGGTGAGGACCAACCCGAGACCCTCGGCGTAGTACTTGTGCTCCAACACGTCGGGTTCGAGCGGAGTGGTGTCGGCGGTCTTCAGCAGTCCGTCGTACCGTCCGGCAGGCACGCTGGCCTGCTGACCGAGCGCGAGGACCTCTCCGTTGTCCTCGGCCTCGCCTTCGTAGTACTCCTGCCGGTAGGTCATGCCCACCTCGGGCGAGGCAGGCATGATCACTCCGGCCTGGGCGCCGTCGACACCGGCCTCGAACGATCCCTCGCGGGTGGTGATCTTGCCGTTCTCGAACTCGGCAGTGTCCTCGCCGAGGTACCAGACGGTGCCGGCCTTGTCCTGGGCGTACCAGTCCAGGGTGTCCTCGATGACCTTCCCGTCGAGGGTGACGGTGTCACGAACCACGCGGGCGGTGACGCCGTTGGCGATCTTGCGGGTCACCGAGGTGGCGGTGACGACCACCTCGACGACCTCGCCGTCCTCAGTGGTCTCTCGGTAGGTCCAGCGGGTTCCCGGTTCGAGCGGGAACCACGGGTTGGCCACATCAGCGGTGAAGTCGGCGGGGTCGAGCTCAACCGGTTCGTCCGACTGCGGCAGCGCCGTCTCAGGCGTGGCACTCGTGGGCTGCGTGGATGGCTCATCGGTCGGCTCCGCCGTCTGGTCCCCGTTGCCACAGCCGCCGAGCACGGCAAGGCAACAGGTGACGGCCAGGACGGCCACGGCGCGCACCGAGATCACCTCCCGTCAGTCGTCGTCCGCGCCGGACTCGTCGTCGGTGCCCTCGTCTTCGGTGCCCTCGTCTTCGGTGCCGACGACCTGGAACTCCTCGTCGAGCTGCACGTCGATCTGGCTGCCGTCGTCGAGGGTGACCTCGACCTCGTACTTGCTCTCCTCGTCGTCGATCTCGGTCTCGGTGACGGTGCCCTCGCCGGTCTCGGCGAGTGCCGCCTTCTCGGCCTTCTCGAGTTCTGAGGCAGGGATCGGGCGGTCGTGGGCGTCGTCGTCACCGGACACCGCTGCGGCGGCGCCCACGGTGCCCGCGGCGACCACGGCCGCGCTCGCGGCGATCAGGGCGATGCGCTTGCGGATCAGCTTCGGGTTCATTCCGCCACGCTACGTCGGCCAGATGAGGTGTCCATGAGCCTCTCATCCAACACTCATCAGCCTCCCTAGCATGAGGGTGTGCGAGTGCTACTGGTCGAGGACGAGGAGAAGCTCGCCGCGCTGGTGGCCCGTGGCCTCACCGAGCGCGGCGACGTGGTCGACGTCGTCGGAACCGGGGCGGAGACGCTCAGGTCGGCGCGCCGCGGTGAGTACGACGTGATCTTGTTGGACGTCATGCTGCCCGACCATGACGGGTTCGCGGTCTGCCGTCGGCTGCGTGCCGAACGGGTGTGGACCCCGGTCCTGATGCTGACCGCCCGAACGTCAGTCGCGGATCGCATCGCCGGCCTGGACAGCGGTGCCGACGACTACCTGTCCAAGCCATTCGCCTTCCAGGAGCTGCTGGCCCGCATGCGCGCCCTCGCCCGACGTGGCCCGGTGCCGAGACCGACCGAGCTCGAGGTCGGCGACCTGCGTTTGGACCCGGCGGGGCGGCGGGTCTGGCGGGGAGCCACCGAGGTGTCGCTCTCGACCCGGGAGTTCACGCTCCTGGAGACCCTCATGCGCCGGCCCGACCAGGTCCTCACCCGGGAGCAGCTGCTCGACCTGGCCTGGGGCGACAACCACGACGTCGCCTCCAACGTCGTCGACGTCTACGTGCGCTATCTGCGCGCGAAGATCGACCGACCCTTCGGTAGGGACACCCTGCACACCGTGCGAGGCATGGGCTACCGACTCACGGCGGAGACGCCATGAATCGCTGGCACCCCGCCCACTGGCCGCTGCGAACCCGGGTAGTGCTCGCTTTCTTGGCCGCGACTGGCGTGGCGCTCACGGTGCTTGGCCTCTTCGTCCAGGTGCGCGTGAGCAACGCGCTCGACGACCGGCTCCGGGACACGGTCACCGCCGAGGCCGACCGACTTGAAGCAGTGCAGGGCCCGCGCCGTTTGGAGGCCGTCCAGACCCTCGGCGGGGAGGTCCATGCCCAGCTGCTCACGACTCATGCCAACGTCAGCGCGTCGTCGAGCCTCGTCGCGGACCCACTACTTGGGCACGCGGAAATCCCCGCCGCCGGGACGACCGGGGCAATGTGGCGCGAGGTCACGGTGACCGTGTTCGATGACGACGCCGCAGCGGTGGGGGAGCGAGAGCAGGAACGCGAGACGTTGGTGCTGCTGGTCCGGCCCACCGACGAGGGCATCCTGGTGGTCGGGGCGTCGCGGGAGGACGTGGACGAGGCTCTGGCCGCGCTGCGCAACCAGCTGCTGATCGCCGGTCCACTCGCGCTGGCCGTGGCGGGTGGACTCGGCTATCTGGTCGCGGGGGCCGGGCTGCGCCCGATGGAACGGATGCGAGCTCGCGCGGCCACGATTTCCGCGCGCAGCGCTGGCGAGCGGCTCCCGGTTCCTGCGGCGGACGACGAGCTGCGTCGTCTTGCTCTCACCCTCAACGCCATGCTCGAACGTCTCGACGACGGCCTGCAACGCGAACGCACGTTCGTGGCCGAGGCCAGTCACGACCTGCGCACGCCGCTCGCCCTGATGCTCACCGAGGTCGAGCTGGCGTTGGCGCAGCAGCGGACGCCCGAAGAGCTGACACGGGCACTGCACTCCATCCATGACGAAGTGCGCCGCCTAATCGCCCTGGCCGAGGAGCTCCTGGATCGCGCCAGCGCCGAGGATGGCCGCTTGCCGATCCAGGCCGGACCCGTCGATCTCGTCGCCCTGGCCACCCGCGTCGCCAACCGGTTCCAGGCGGCCGCCGGAGGCCGCGGCATCCACGTGACCGCGCCACGACCAGTGCAGATCCAGGGTGACGTCACGCGCCTGGACCGAGCGCTGTCGAATCTCATCGACAACGCGCTGCGCCACGGCTCCGGCGACATCGCAATCGAGATCCGCGCCACCCGTGGCGGCGCCGAACTGACCGTCACCGACCAGGGCGCCGGGTTCGCAGCACACGACACCTCCCCGGCGGACGGCGACGGCCTCGGGCTGACCATCGTCAGGGAGATCGTCCGCGCACACGGCGGCACAGTCGACGTACGACGTGCCGAGGAAGGCACTCGTGTCCGGGTGGCACTCGCCTCACCAGGAGATTGAGAGCCGGGAGCCCCACCCAGGCATTCGGTCAGAGACCGAGGTCGCGGCTGGAGGTGTACTCCAGTGCATGGGCGGGGCGGACGTAGCGGTCGATGAGAGTCGTCAGGCGTTTGTCGCGGGTTTGCGTGGCGATCCGGAGGGCGACACCGGCGTGGGCTGCGCTGGTGGGGTGGCCGGCTCGCAGCGAGTGGGCAGTGATGGGGTGTCAGCAGCACGCCGACCGGCGTGTGCTCGACGTCGGCCAGGGTGAGCGCGGCCAGCTCGGAGGGCGCATCGCGGAGGCGAAGCCGAGCAGGATCACGGCGCTCGGCACCTGCCACGGCATCTGCCACCCGTTGCTCATGACCGGATCGACCCACACGGGCGAGACACCGCAGCGCCGGATTCGCTCGGAAGTGATCAGCGGTCGGATGTCAGCACAGCACCGCGCCGGGCGTTGCGGCGGCTGCCGTTGACCATGTCGAGCAGCCGGTCGTAGGCCCAGATCGTGCGGAGCCCGGACCGGCTCATCATGACTGGTCGCGGGAAACTGGGCTTCTCCTGCCACAAGGTCTGCAGGTCTTCGTGGCGCTCGCCGTCGACGATGGCGTCGGCGATCAGCGTCCCGACGTACGGCGCCTGGGCCAGGCCGTGGCCGTTGCAGGCGATCGAGTAGTAGACGTCGCCGTCGATCCGCCCGGCGACGGGAAGCCAGGACGGTGTGATCGCGATCCAACCGCCCCATGCTCGCTCGATCGCGACGTCGGCCAGCGACGGGAACCGCCGCTCGAAGGCGCTGGCAAGCTCCCGGACCAGCTCGGGGTCAGGCACCTTCTCCGGAAGCGGGTAGCTGGTGCCGCGCTCCAGTCGTCGTACGCCGAACACGATGGTGTTGCGCGGGGTGAGCCGGTAGTTCTCCATGATCGCGTGCTGGGTGACCAGTCCCATCCCGCTCGTCCAGCCCAGCGCGGCGATCCGCGCAGGGTCGATCGGCTCGGTCTCCACCTCGATCACGTAGATCGGCACTGACAGGTGCTTCGGCGTCACGTCCCACTCGCCCGCGAAGGCGTTGGTCGCCAGCACGACGCGGTCCGCCCGCACTTGCCCGCGCGACGTGGTCATGACGACCTGTCCGCCTTCGCGCGAGACATCGGTGACCTTCGTCTGCTCGAACACGCGGGCCGCGGAGTCGAGCAGCACCCGGCGCATTCCGAGGCTGAACTTCCCTGGGTTCATCCGTCCGCCGACGGTCTCCCGCATCCCGCCGACGAAGCCGCGAGGGATCCCGAGCTCCTCGCTCGTGCCGACTTCGACGTGTCCCCCGGCGCGAGTCACGATCTTGGCAACTCTCCCGACCCGGCCCATCTGTCCGCGGGAGACGGCGGCGAAGGCGTTGCCGGTCGCCTCGTACTCGCAGTCGATGTCGTGCTTTGCGATGAACTCCTCGACGTGGTGGGTGGCGTGCTCGGCCAGTCGCATCATGCCCGGCATCTTCTTGCGCGAGAGCAGGTTCAGCAGCTGGAGGTCGCCACCCGGGGCACCGGCCAGCTGACCGGCGTTGCGTGAGCTCGAGCCGTGGCCGCAGAACTCGGCCTCGAGCAGGACGACGTCCAGCCCTCGCTGGGCCAGGCGCAACGCGGTGGACATTCCGTTGATGCCGCCTCCGATGACGGCGACGCGGCAGCTGACGTCGCCGTCGAGCGCCGGTTGGACGTCGGTCGGAGGGTCGACCCAGCCGCTGAAGGGGAGGTACTCGACGTGGTCGGTCCTCATGCGCGCACCGCCTTGAGGTCGTCGTGGGCTGGAGCGAGACCCGAGGCGACGTTGTGGGCGTCGAGGGCGCGGTAGGCGAACAGGTAGGTGAGCATCTGCAGTCCCCACACGGTGAGCGCGAACGTGTAGAAGAGCGCGCGGTCCTCGAGCGGGTCGACGGAGGCGGGCAGCGGGAAGAAGTCGTACGTCAGGGCGATGACCGTCGCCGCGAGGCTGACCGCCAGGGTCGCGAGGGCGACGCGGGTTGCCCCGATCTGCCACAGCCGCTTCACGAAGTAGAGGAGGAACGCCAACGTCAGCAGGTTCACCACGATGTAGAAGGTGGCCGGGCCAGGGTGCAGCAGGAACTCTCCGTTGTCGTCCATGTGAGCGCGATACGTCGGCTGAGCCAGGAAGAGGCCGCATCCGATCGCCAGGGCGAAGATGCCGATCTCGACCGCGAAGCTTGCCTTGTAGCGGTGGGTCACGGCCATCAGGCCGACGACCAGGAGCAGCGTGATGCCGATCGACCGCGAGAAGGCGTCGAGGAAGAATGCGAAGGCGTACTGCCCGCTCGCCTCGCCGCCCTCCGGGTCGTCCGCGAAGCGCAGCGCCCAGATCAGGAAGTTGGTGCCGGACGTCGCGACGACGAACCACTCGATGCCGAGCAGGTAGTTGCGGTGGTGCTTGATGAAGCGCCAGCCCGCCCAGTAGCCGCACACGATCATGAACAGGTCGGCGACCAGGAAGGTCAGGCCGTAAACGTCTTCTTTCATGTCATTTCCTTGGGGTGAGGGGCCGGGGCCCGGTCAGGCGGCGACCCGGCCGGTACGACGACGGGTGCGGGCGGTGGAGATGAGGACTGTCAGGACGATGGCCAGGGCGAGGCCCCCGGCGACGCAGTAGCCGACGCCGTACAGGCTCTCGGCGGCGACCTCCAAGGTCGTGCCGGGAACGGGAACGAGGGAGGCGCTGAGGTCGGCGCTGACGAGCGCCGTGCCGAAGGCGAACCCGACGGCCAGGCAGGTGCCTGCGGCTCCGGTGGCCATCCCCGCCTTCTCCTCGCGCACCGCCAGCTGCACGAGCGTGAAACCCGCGGCGTAGCCGATGCTGCATCCGAGCCCGATGACGGCCGCGCCCACGAGGTAGTGCCACTGCCGGTCGTGCGCGAGGGCGAGCCAGGCAAGTCCGGCGGCCGTGATGAGCGCGCCGATCACGAAGACCGGCACGACCCGACCGTTGTTGACCGGGCGGTCGACGATGGCACCGCCGATGACGAAGGTGACGGCGAAGGGGAGCATGAGCCACCCGGTCTCGAGTGCGGTGAGGCCAAGGCCGTAGGCGTCGCCGGGGCGCAGCGCCTCAGGGATGATCTGGGCGTAGGTGCTGACGAGCAGCAGGAAGGCCGAGTTCACCGCGGCGAACAGCGCAATGCAGATGCACGAGGCGGTGACGAGAGGCGCCTTCATCAGGGCGACGTCGAACACCGCCGTGGTGGACCTGCGCTCGACCCGGAACCAGGCGACACCGCCCACCACGCCGAGCACCAGCGGGATCAGCGCGGCGTTGCCCCAGACCAGACCCTGGGTCAGGGTCAACAGGATCGCGGCGACCCACGCGATCATCCACACGGTGCCGAGGGCGCCGATGCGGCCGCTCCGCTCGGCGGGAGGCAGGTGCGGGATCAGGACGTACGACGCGAGGGTGGCCACCGCGCTGACCGCGGTGAGGACGACGAAGAAGCTCTGCAGCGACAGGCTCTGCACGATCAGCCCGCCGCCGATCATCCCGGCGACGATGCCGACGCCCGTGCCGATGACCAGGACCCCGACCGCGACCGCGATGCCGCCCTCCCCCAGTCCGCGCCGCAGGAACCCGAGGGGCAGCACCTGGGCGGCCCCGCCGAAGCCCATGAGGGAGCAGCCGACCAGCAGCGTCGGGTAGGAGTCGCCCACTGCGGGGACGAGGGCGCCAACCGTGAGGAAGGCCGCCGCCGCCACGTTGGCGTTCCGGTCGCCGTACAGGTCGGCCAGGCGGGGCAGGAGGATGAAGCCGGCGCCGCCGCCGAGGGTCAGGACGGTGTAGAGCCAGGTCGTCTCCGCGACCGTCGCCAGGCCGTACTGCGCCTGGATGACCGGCAGGAGCGGCGGGAGGATGAAGATCACCGCGTTGGTCAGGACGACGAGCAACGCTCCGATGCCGATGAGCGTTACCCGGTTCGGCCGATGGTCTGCCGTGGTGCTGCCGCGTCTTCCGGCTGCCGCTTGGGTCTGGGTCATGGATGGTCTCCGATTCGGGGGTCTGTGTGATCCGGCTCATACGGTAGGCGTTAGTTAGTCATACGATCAAGATGTATGACCAAGTTGTTTGACCAAGACCCGTCAGGCACGTGCTGACGCTGCAACGCCGAGAGTTCCGCGGAACAGCGCTGGTACGCTCGCCTCGACTTAGACAGTTGCCCAACTTCACGACGCCCAGCGCAGGAGGACCTCATGGCCCGCATCCCGGCCGCCCAGCGGCGGCAGGACTTCATCCGAGCCGCCGTCGAGGTGATCGCGAGCCACGGCATCGACGGCGCCACGACGCGCCGGATCGCTGAGCAGGCGGAGGCCAACCTGGCGATGCTGCACTACTGCTACGACTCGAAGGAGGACCTCTTCGCCGACGTCTTCGAGTACGTCACCGGCAAGTACCGCGAGGTCATCGAGGACAGTGACCCCCATACGACGCTCTCCGAGACCGGCCAGGCGATCCTGCGGGGCGTGATGCAGTGCTACGTGGACTCACCGAGCTTCACGGCGACCACGTTCGAGCTGGTCAACTGGGCGCGACGCCAGCACGGGGACCGCGGCATCGCCGTCTACGACCAGGCGCTCGAGAGCCTGCGCAAGGCACTCCAGGAGTCCGCGGACAACTCGGTCGCCCCGCCGGTCATCGACGAGATGGCCTACGTGCTGGCCACCCTGGCCGACGGGTTCGGCGTCAACTGGCTGACGTACGGCGATGCCTCCGTGGCGCGGGAGCAGATGGACGTCAACTGCGCGGTGCTCGATGCCTGGCTCTCCAGCCGGACGGCAGCGGTCCCCGCCAAACCCACACGACGCAAGCGCGCGGCCGGGGTCTGAGCCCCAGCCGCACGCTCAGGCTGCGCTCACGCCGAGGTGGCGGGTTCAGAGCGGCAGGTCCGGGGAGTCCACGCCGACGACCCGGTCGCCGCAGAAGACCCGCACGGACTCAGCGGGTCCGTGGCCGCCGATGCCGGCCGGGCCCCAGAAGCTCTGGGCCGAGTCGTCGCCGAGATCGGCGACCTTCGCACCGTTGACCCGGACCTCACCGGACACGACGCGCGACCCCACGTCGATCGCCCGGTCGGTGTCGGTGCCGAAGACGTAGGCGTCCAGGCCCGACGGGTTCGCGTTGGCGATGCGGAGCGCCTCCTCGGCCGAGTCGACGGCGTGCACGGAGACGATCGGGCCGAAGAGCTCAGCCGTGGCCCGGTCCGGATCGGCACCCACGGCCACGGTCGGCGAGAGGAACCAGCCACCGAGCTCCGGCAGCCGGGCCGCCTGGTGGACTGTCGCGCCGAGCTCACGCAGCCCGTCGATCCTCGCCTGCAGGGTCCGGAAGTGCGGCTCGTTGGAGATCGGGCCGACCTGGACGTCCAGGTCGAGGGAGTGGCCGACGACCAGCTTGGAGATCCGCTCGGTCAGCGCCTCGACGAGTGGACCGACGAGCTCGCGCGGCGCGAGCACCTTGCCCGGTCCTTCGCACCACTGGCCGTTGAGCATGGTCATCCCGTCAAGGATGCCGTCGGCAGTCACGTCGACGTCCGCGTCGTCCAGGACGAGTACGGGGTTGTTCCCGCCCAGCTCGAGCTGGAGCACCTTGAAGTCTTCTGCTGCAGCACGTGCGATGGCACGGCCCGCGCCGGGGCCGCCCGTGAACGAGACCACCTTGATCCTCGGGTCGGCCGTCAGCGCAGCGCCGACGTCACCGGCACCGTGCACCAGCTGCAGCGCACCAGCCGGGAGCCCCGCCTCGACGAAGCACTCGGCGACCACCTGGGCGCTAGCGGGTGCGTGCTCCGACGGCTTGAGGATGACCGGACAGCCGGCAGCGATCGCGCTGGCGACCTTCGAGGCAGGAATGAAGCTCGGCCCATTCCACGGGGTGAGGATCGCTGCAGGACCCCACGGGACCTTGTAGAGGCGCACGTCGCGACCTCCCGCTTCGAGCTGGGTGACTCGGGGGATCGTGCGGAGCTCCCCCGCTGAGGCCCGGATCCGGTGGGGCAGAAAGGCCGCTACGAGGCGGGTCACCGCGATCGGGGTGCCGCTGGTCAGTGCGTCGGTCCGGGCGATGTCCTCCGACCTGGCGTCCAGGAGGTCGGCGACGCGGTCGAGCACGGCGGCTCGCTCGTGCCGAGCGTCCTCGTCCCACTGCCCGACGTCGTACGACTGCTCGGCGTGCCGAAGCGCCCGCTCGAGGTCTTCCGCAGTCGTGCCCGCGGTGCGGTGCATGGGATTGCGAGTGTTCGGGTCGAGGTTGTAGGCGTCGCCGACGGTCGTGCAGTCGGTCCACTCGTCGGCGATGTAGTTCACCGGCGGGGGTAGGGCGGCCTCTGGGGAGATGGTGGTCATGGTGTTCACCTCTGTGCTCGGTGGGAGTTCAGGACTGGAGGTCGACGACGATGCGGGTCACGTCGCCGGACTTCATCTGCTCGAAGCCGTCGTTGATCTGGGCGAACGGGACGACCCGGCTCACCATCTCGTCGAGCATCAGCCGGCCCTGCTGGTAGAGCCGCGCGAACTGGGCGATGTCCTCGCGCGCCTGGCCGGATCCCATGTACGACCCGATCAGCCGCTTCTCCGCGAAGAAGAAGTCGAGTGCGGGCACGGTGAGGTTGGTGCCCACCGGCGCGATGCCGACCAGGCAGGCGGTGCCGGTCGGCCGCACGAGTGCCAATGCGGTCTCCGCGGTGCGGGCTGAGCCGACGGCCTCGAACGCGTAGTCGACGCCGTCGCCCAGCTGGGCGTGCAGCTCCTCGACCGGGTCCCCGTCGCCGCCGTTGATGAGGTGGGTGGCGCCGTACTGCCGGGCGGCCTTGAGCCGGGCGTCGTCGAGGTCGATGGCGACGATCGCGGACGCACCTGCGAGGCGTGCGCCCTGGATGATGGCGGAGCCGACGCCGCCGCAGCCGATGACGGCGACGGTGCTGCCCGGTCGCACCTGAGCGCCCCGGAAGACGGCGCCGACCCCGGTGACGATGCAGCAGGACAGCAGGCACCCGACGTGCAGGGGCACGTCGTCGGAGAGCCTGACCAGTGCGTTCTCTCGGAGCAGGATGTGTTGGGAGAAGGCGCCGATGGCGGCGAGCCGCTCGATCGGCCGACCGTCGACGGTCTGGAAGGCGGGACGTTCGCGCCGGCGGACCTCGTCGAGGCGCAGGCATTGGGTCGAGCGTCCTGCGTCGCAGTTGACGCACCCGCCGCAGGAGGGGGTCAAGGCTCCTGTGACCCGGTCGCCGGGGCGCAGCGTAGTCACCGCCGAGCCGACGGATTCGACGACTCCAGCCACCTCGTGTCCGACGACCACTGGGAGCTCCGTCGGAACGGTTCCCGTCATGTAGTGGAGGTCGCTGTGGCACAGCCCGGCGTGTGTGACGCCAACCCGCACCTCGTGCGGCTCGGGGTCGTCCACGCGGATCTCGGTCAGCTCGAGCGGTGTGCCGATCTCGTTCAGTACGGCCGCTTGTGTGGTGATCATGCGGTGGTCTCCCTCGACTTCCAGAAGCCGGCGACACCGGCGGTGAGCAGTCCGCTCGCCCACGTCTCGTGGGCGGCGTGGTCCTCGCGCTCGAAGGCGGCCTCGACCTCCGTGAGGAGAGGGCGCAGCAGCGCGAGGTGCAACGCGGTGGTGTTTCCCTCGGGGGTCCACGCGTGCACGACGTCGACGGCGCGGTCGATGAGCTGGTCGGACGCGACGGTCTCGTCGAGCAGGCCAATGCGTAGCGCCTCGTCGGACGGGATCCGATCCGATCCGAGAACCATCCGCATGGCGTGGTTGCCGACGAGGCGCCGCAGCAGGACGCTGGTGGCGTTGGAGATGGTGAGACCGCGGGCGTTCTCCGGCTGGAAGTACTCCGCCGACGGCGTTCCGATCCGGGCGTCGCAGCACAGCGTGATCTCGGAGGCGCCTCCGACGGCGAGGCCGTTGACAGCGGCGATCACCGGGACTCGGGTCTGGAGGATCGCGCGGGTGACGTCGTGGAAGCTCTCGAACGCTTCGTGCACCTCTGCTTCGGTGGTCGGCGCTTGCTGCAGGTCCTCACCAGCGGAGAAGGCGCGGCCACTCCCTGTGAGGACGATGCCGCGGACCGTCTTGCCCGTGCCGTGCTCGCGCACCAGTGACGCCATGCGTCGCCGCATGGCGACGGTGAGGGCGTTGAGCTTCTCGGGGCGGTTGAGCGTGAGGACGGCGACGTCGCGCACGAGGGCGACGTCGAGGTGCTCTCCGACGTTGCTGGGTGTGGTCATGGTCAGCTCCTGGGTCGGGCGAAGTCGTGGGTGGTCCCGGGCTGGTCGGCCGCTCGGGCCTTGAGGGCGGGCTTCGAGACCCGCTCGGACGGGGTCCGCGGGAAGTCGGCGACGAACTCGAGGTAGCGCGGCACCTTGAAGCGCGCGAGCTGCGTGCCGGCCTGCTCGAGGAGCAGCTGTGCCGTGTCGCGGTCGGGCAGCGCTCCTGCCCTGAGCTGGACGAAGGCCTTGACCTCCTCGCCCAGGACGTCGTCGGGTACGGCGACGACGGCCGCCGCCACGACGCGGTCGTCCCGCTCGAGGACGGCCTCGACCTCGGCGCAGGCGACGTTCTCGCCCCCGCGCCGCACCATGTCCTTGATCCGGCCGACGAGCTGGATGCCGCCGTCGGGACGGCGTACGGCGAGGTCGCCGGTGTGCAGCCACCCGTCCCGCAGCACGTCGGCCGTGGCCTCGGGACGGTTCCAGTAGCCGCTCATCATCGGCGCGCCGGCGAGGAGCAGCTCCCCCGGTGTCCCCGCCGCCACCTCCTCCTCCCCCGCCGGCCCAGCGGGGTCGATGAGGCGCGCCTGCTTGGTGGGCACGGGTCGGCCGATGCTTCCACTGCCCACGGCCGTGGGGTCTTCGAAGGAACTGAAGAGGTCGATCCCGGACTCGGTCATCCCGTAGACCTCGCGCCACGGCGCGCCCCAGCGCTCCTCCAGCTGGGCGTGCAACGCCACCGGGATTCCCGAGCACAGCACCATGCGGAGGTCATTGTCGCGGTCGTCCGGGGACGGAGGCTGCTTGAAGAGCAGCGTGGGCATGGAGCCGAGCACGTAGAAGAACGTCGCCCGGTGGCGTCGTACGTCCGCCATGAAGCTCGACGCGGAGAAGCGTGGGAGCACGACCAGGGGCGCCCCCACTGTCAGGGAGAGGGCGGTGTTCCACTGCGGGTCCATGTAGGAGAACGGCTGCGACGTGAGGAGCACGTCGTCGTCGCCCAGCCCGGTGGCCGCCGCGCAGATCCAGCCGAGCCGGACCCAGTAACCATGGGTGAGCATGCAGGCCTTGGGGAAGCCCGTGGTGCCTGAGGTGTACTGCAGGTTGGCCAGGGTGCCGGCTGACGCTGGCATGGCGGGTGGCGTGTCAGGGAAGGGGTCGGAGCCGTCGTCGGCGACGTCGACGACGCACACGCTGTGTCCCTCGTCCAGGCCCGCCAGTACGTCGGTGACCAGGTCTGCGCGCTCGCTGTCGGTGAAGACCAGCCGCGCTCCCGAGTCGCTCAGGACGAAGGCGAGGTCGGCGCGCTGGTAGCTGCAGTTGATCGGTACGGCGACTGCGCCGGCCTTGAGGGTGGCGATCCACACGACGGGCCACTGCACGACGTTGGGCAGCACGATCGCGACCCTTTCGCCGGGGCGGATACCGTCGACCTCGCGCATCCGGTGGGCAAGGCGGGAGGTCCAGGCTTCGATCTCCGCGAACGTCCAGGACCTGTCTCCGAAGCGCAGGAACTCCCGGTTGCCCATATCTCTTGCACGACGTGCGAGCAGCTCGGTGAGCGTCGCGCCGGAGGGCTCGTCCGCCATCTGCTCCGGTGCGACTGTCGCCTTGCGCGCCACGTCGATCACTCGCGTGATCACGAACCACTCCTCTGCATCAGACGGGCCGCCTCGCGGACGACCCAGGTCAGCGTGGGGTCGGTGCTCTTCATCCACTCGGGGTGCCACTGCACCCCGAGGACCGGGTGGCCGGGCACCTCGATCGCCTCGACGACCCCGTCGGCGGTGCGGCCGGTCACTGCCACCCCGACGCCGCGGCGGTCGACGGCCTGGTGGTGCCAGGAGTTCGTCACCACGTCGCCGTCGAAGAGGCCCGCCGCAATGGAGCCGTCCACGAAGGAGACGAGGTGGTCGACGTCGCCGTCGGTGGGCGCCGTCTCGGCGGACAGGTGGCTCACCGCTCCCGGCGCGAGGTCGGGGACGAGCGTGCCGCCGAGGGCGACGTTGAGGACCTGCATCCCACGACACACACCCAGCACGGGGATGCCCCGCTCGAGCGCGGCTCGGATCAGGGCGATCTCGTACTCGTCGCGTTGGAGGTCGTGCACCATCGGGTCCGTGCGCGGGTCGAGGCCCCGGACGACGGAGGTGTCGCCACCCCAGCACGACGGGTGGACGTCCTGTCCCCCGCTGACGAGGACGCCGGAGATCCAGTCGCAGATGGCCTCCGGGTCGGTGTCGTAGGACAGGTGCACCGGGAGCCCACCGGCATCGGCGACCCTCGTGGCGAAGTCCGACATCGACGTGTCCATGCACCGGTCGCCGTACCGTTCGTCAGAGCCCTCGACGAGGGACAGCCTGAAGCGCCGGCCGGTGATGCCGATCAATGGCCGCCGCGCGGCCCGGTTGCCCGCGTTCACGGGAACTCGAAGTATCGCTGGGACTCCCACGCTGAGAGCTCGGCGAAGGGGTCGCCGCCCTTGGTGTGGAACTCCATCCACTCCCAGCGCCGTGACGCCACCCAGAAGTCGACGAACTCGTCGCCGAGGTACTCCCGCAGCAGCGGGTCGGCGTCGAGGGCGGCTCCGGCCTTCGACATGGTGTCCGGGATCCGGCGCACTCCACAGCTCTCGGGCAGGCACCACGCCATGTCCGTGACCTCTTGCGGCGGCTCGATGCGTCGCTCGATGCCGGCGAGCACGCCTGCCAGCACGCCGGCGAGCGCCAGGTAGGGGTTCACGTCGGCCCCGGGCAGCCGGTACTCGAGGCGGGAGTACTTCGGGTGGCCGGTGATCGCGCGTACTGCCGCCGTCTTGTTGTTGACGCCCCAGCTCACGGTCGTCGGGGGTCCGGTCAGGTCGACCAGCCTGCGGTAGGAGGTGATCTGGGGGAAGGCGATCGACGTGTTGCCCTCCATGGTGGCGAGCAGCCCGCCGACAGCGTGCCTCATCAGCTCGGACGGGCCGTCCTCGGCGTAGAACCTGTTCACGCCGTCGCTCCGGAGCGAGATGTTGATGTGCGCACCCTGACCGAAGCCCGCCGTGGGCTTGGCCATGAAGGAGACCGTGTGGCCCAGCTCGTGGGCCACCTCGCGCATCACCTGGCGGGTCCGTGCCCAGCTGTCGCCGAGCCGGACGGGGTCGGTCGGCGCGAGGTTGAGCTCTGTCTGGCCGGGCGCGGCCTCGTCGGTCCATGCCTCCCATGTGATGCCGACCTGGTCGAGCCGGTCGACGACCGCCTCCATGTAGGCGACCCAGTCGTTGGACCGTGCCAGGTGGTACGTCGCGCCGGTGCTGCCGCCCAGCGGCGTGAGGTCGCGGTAGCCGCGCGCACGGGCCTCCTGGACGGGCTCCTCGAACAGCGTCGCCTCGATCTCGACGGCCACCGTTGCGCCGTACCCGTGGTCGGCGAGGCGGGCCACCAGCTTGCGCACGAGGTTGCGCGGGCAGATGGGGACCGGGGTGCCGTCCTTGAGCCAGTAGTCGCCGATGACCGAGTCCAGGCCCGGCTTCCACTCCACCATCGTGGCCATGTCCGGAACCATCTGGATGTCGTAGAGGTTGCCGCGCCAGTCGGGGAAGGCGTCGCCGAGCACGATCTCGTTGTTGAGGTCGATAGCGAACAGGATGTCTGCGAACGCGAAGCCGCTGTCCTTGCCCGCCTCGAACTTCGCGGGTGACACGTTCTTGCCGAGGAGGCTGCCTTCGTGGTTGGTGGCCTCGAGGCGGACGGCCTTTCGGTGGGTGCTGGTCTCAGACATCGAAGCGGACCTTCCAGGAGGCGGCTGTCATCACTGACAGCTGGGAGAGAGTGCCTCTGACCTTCAGGCCCGCAGCCAGGGCGACGAGGAAGTCGTCGGCGCCGCTGAAGACTCCGGCGAGGAGGTCGGCCGGTCCGGCGATCCCGTACGTCGTCGTGCCCTCGCCGAAGCGACCGTGCTGGGGACCGTCCGGTCCGTGCGCCTCCAGGACCAAGACGTCCGGGATGCCCTTGACGACTCGGGCCGCCTCCCAGAACTGCGCCGCGGCCTCGCGCCAGGGCGGAGGCGGTGGCTGCAGCACAGTCAGCGCCGCGGAGGCCAGCGCCGCGTCGCCGCTCGGCTCCTCCGTCGAGGCGAAGCGCGCATGTAGGTCGACGACGAGCGTGGCGTCAGGTTGGCCCAGCACTCCGCTCGACACCGCCGCCGTCCCCCGGTCGAAACGGATCGTCGCCGTGTGCGGGGTGTCGTGGGACCGGACGGCGACCGCGCCGGAGAGCAGGTCGAACGCGTCGGGTACGTGGCCGTCTCTCACCGATGCCCGAAGGGCGCGTCCGACCAGCCGGACGAGCGGCGTGGCGTCGTCCTCGAGCGTGACGGGATCGCCCGTCCCGACTCGCACGGGGAGTGTCGTTGTCTCGGTCATCGCGCGGCCCTTTCGTCCGATGGGGATCAACGATTCGCAAACCTTGTCATATGACTGAGTCATTTGACAAGGTGTGAGCCCGACAACATCCATCCCCTTCACGAAGCACCGAGCGGAGAGCCGTCATGACCCAGCACCAAGACGTACCAACCACCTGTCCCGAACGGCTGCACGGAAGACTGGGGGTTCCCCAGGTCGTCTTCATGGTCGTTGCCATGGCGGCGCCGCTGACCGTCGTCGCCGGACTCATCCCCATCATGATCGCCGTCGGAAACGGCACCGGAGTGCCGCTCGACTTCATCCTGGTGGCCTTGATCCTGGCGCTCTTCACGGTCGGCTTCTCCGCGATGACACCCGAGGTCAAGGATGCGGGCGCGTTCTACTCCTACGTCCAGAAGGGACTGGGGAAGGTCGCCGGACTAGGTGCCGCATCGCTCGCCATCACCACCTACCTTGTCCTGCTGGTAGCGGTATCGGCCTACCTGGGTGCGGCCACCCGGAACGCCTTGGTGTCGCTCGTCGAGATCTCGGTGCCGTGGTGGGCCCTCGCCGGACTGTGCCTGCTCGCCATCGGCCTGCTCGGATACCGCAGCATCGAGATGAGCGCCCGCGTCCTCGGCGCGCTCCTCGTCGCCGAGATCCTGGCCGTCGCGATCCTCGACCTGGCCATCGTGCTCCAGGGAGGTCGGAACGGCCTCTCGGCTGCACCGTTCTCCTGGGAGGCGTTCAGCCAAGGGGCCGTGGGGACCGGCGTGATGTTCGCGATCTTCGGGTTCATCGGCTTCGAGGCGACCGCCGTGTTCCGCTCGGAGGCGAAGGACCCCGACGTCACCATTCCGAGGGCGACCTACATCGCGGTGCTCCTGATCGGCGGGCTGTACGCCTTCACCGCCTGGGCCGTCATCAACGGCGCGGGAGTCGACCAGGTCGTCGGGATGGCTGGCGCCAGTCCGGAGGGCCTCACCACCGACCTGGCAAACGCCTACCTGTCGAGCTTCGCACACGACACGATCCAGGTACTGCTGGCGACGAGCTTCTTCGCCTGTGTCCTCACTGCTCACAACGTCGTCGCGCGCTACCTCTTCGCACTCGGGAATCAGGGAGCGCTGCCAACCCGGTTCGGGGCCGTGCACCCGGACCACCGGTCGCCGCACGTCGCCTCGTTGACGACCTCCGTAGTCGTCAGCGGCCTGCTGGCGGTGATGGCGTTGTTCCGCCTCGACCCGGTCCTCGAGATCTACGCGTGGCTCGGCGGCGGTGGCACGTTGGGCCTGATCATGCTGCTCACGCTGACGTCGGTCGCCGTGGTCGCGCACTTCCGCAGGACGCCGGGCCGCGTCTCGCTCTGGAAGGGCGCCATCGCGCCGACCATCGCCTTCCTCAGCCTGGGGTTCATCCTCGTCCTGGTGGTGCGCAACTTCGAGCTGCTCATCGGGACGGCCTGGCTGGCCTACGTGCTGCTGGCAGTGATGGTGGCCGCCTTGCTCACGGGCCCGGCCTGGGCCGCCTGGCTCAAGGCACGGAGGCCGGCGACGTACGCCGCCATCGAGTGATCCTCGGCCGAGAGTGCCTTGACGGAACGTGACGGCGGCCACATACTTAGTCGAAAGACTTGGTCATATGACCTACTTAGGCGGCATTCGCCGCCCGGACCCATCAGCGAAGAGGAAGTGCAGCATGAACCACGACGTCCCTGAGACGGAGCACGCCGACATCGTCGTCATCGGCGCCGGGCTCTCCGGCATCGGCGCAGCGAAGTACCTGACGGATGACTTCCCCGAGAAGAAGGTCCTCCTGCTCGAGGCCCGTGACGCGATCGGAGGCACCTGGGACCTCTTCCGCTATCCAGGGATCCGGTCGGACGACGCCGTGCACCACTACGGCTACGAGTTCAAGCCGTGGCTGCACGAGGACGCGATCGCCGAGGGCGCACTGATCCGCGAGTACATGACCGAGACCGTCACCGAGTTCGGGCTCGACAAGATCCTGCGGCTGCGTCACCGGGTCACGGCTGCGGACTGGTCGAGCGACGACGCGCAGTGGACGCTCCAGGTCGCGGTGACCGACGAGGACGGCAACGAGACCCAGAGGTCCATCCGGACCAGGTTCGTCTTCAGCAGCACCGGCTACTACCGCTACGACCGCGGCTACGAGCCCCACTTCGACGGGCGTGAGGACTTCCGCGGCGACATCCTCCACCCGCAGCACTGGCAGGAGGACTACGACTACAGCGGCAAGCGCGTGGTCATCATCGGCAGCGGCGCGACCGCCGTCACGATGCTTCCCGCGATGCTGAAGGGCGAGGGCGCGGCGGCCCACGTCACCATGCTGCAACGCACCCCGAGCTACGTCGCGTCGATCCCCCGCATCGACAAGGTGGGCCAGGCCATGATGAAGCTCTTCGGGATCGAGCGTGGGTATGCCGCCACGCGGTTCAAGAACATCTGGCGGGATCACTTCACGGTGACGGTGATGTGCCGGTTCCCGAGGTTCGGGCGCAAGCTCGTGCACAGCATGACGGCCAAGGAGCTTCCGGCCGGATTCGACGTGGACACCCACTTCGCGCCGCCGTACAACCCGTGGGACCAGCGCTTGTGCGCCACTCCTGACGGGGACTTCTTCGCCGCGATCCGCGAGGGGAACGCCGACGTGGTGACCGACCAGATCGAGCGTTTCACCGAGGACGGCATCCTGCTCGCGTCGGGCCGCGAGCTCGAGGCCGACGTCATCGTCACCGCTACAGGCCTCGTCATGCAGATGCTGGGCGGGATCGAGCCCACCGTGGACGGTGTGCCGGTGAAGATGTCCGACTCGGTGCTCTACCGCGGCGCTCTCATCTCCGGGGTGCCCAACTGGGGCATGATGCTCGGCTTCACCAAGGCGACGTGGACCTTGCGCATCCGCAACGTGTGTCGTCTCGTCGCGGACGTGATCCGCGAGATGGATGACAAGGGCTACGACACGGCAGTCCCGGTCGCTCCGGAAGGCATGTCGACCCAGGCGCTCTTCGATCTCTCATCCGGCTACATGCAGCGGGCGCAGGCCGGTCTTCCGCGTCAGGGCACCGGCTCGCCCTGGCAGATGCACACGACCTTCGTCCGGGACAACCGGCTCTTCAAGGGTCGGCTGATCCACCGCGACCTCCAGTTCTCCAAGCGGTCGGCGGAGGCGCCTCACCTTGTGAGCGCCGAGGCGGCGTCATGAGCACACAGGACTTCACAGTTGGTCAGCGCGTCCAGCGAACCTGCCTCGTCGCGCTCAGCCGCCTGCCCGAGGCTGTGCAACGCATGCTGGCGCAACCTGCGACCAACGCGGCAGGCCACACCATGGCGCCCGACGTGGCACTGCTGATGAAGCTCAGCGCGTCCGGACCCGACTACAGCGACCTTCCTCCGCATGACGCAAGGACGATGACGGAGCGCGATCTCGCGCTCTTCGCGGCACGGCTCCCTGCGTGCGACGTCGAGGAAGAGGTCGAGATCGGCGATGGCATCCTGGCCACGCGTTACAGCAACGGGACGCCCGAACGAGGTCTGATTCTGTTCTTCCACGGGGGCGGGTTCGTCATCGGCAGCCGTGCGAGCTACACCGCGCCAGTGCGGATGCTCGCCCATGGAACCGGTGCCGACGTCGTGTCAGTCGAGTACCGCCTCGCGCCCGAGCACCCATTCCCGGCAGCGCAGGACGACGCCGTCGCGGCGTGGCGGTACGTCCTCGAGCACGCGGCCGACTGGGGCGTCGACCCGCGCCGCATTGTGATCGCCGGCGAGAGTGCCGGCGGCAACATCGCCGCCGTGCTGTGCCAGGAGCTACGTGACGAGCAGGTCCGGCCGATGCTCCAGGTGCTCATCCAGCCGGTGACCGACCTCGTGGAGCACCGGCCCTCGCAGGACGAGTTCGCCGCATCGCCGGCCCTGTCGGCCAAGCAGGTCGCCTGGTTCGTGGAGAACTACCTCCCGGACGGGACCGACCCCGCCCACCCCCGCATCTCCCCCTACCGCGCGTCGTCCCTCGCCGGGCTCCCGCCCGCGATCGTCAACCTCGCCGGCTTCGACCCGCTCCACGACGACGGCCTCGCCTACGCGACCGCCCTCCGCGAGGCGGGCATCCCGGTCGAGGTGGATCTCGAGCCCGGACAGGTGCACGGCTACCTCTCCTACACCGCCATCAGCCCGAGCTGCAGGAAGGCGACCGAGCGGCTCGTCGCCTCGGTCAGCGCAGCGCTCGACCGCGCCGACCACACCATCTCCTCCATGAAGGCGAGCTGAGCACCCATGGCTGAACCCACGAAGCGTGAGCAGAGCTGCGAGGTCGTCGTCATCGGAGCCGGCATGGCCGGTCTGATGGCTGCGACCAACCTGGCACACCGCGACGTCGTCGTCCTCGAGGCAAGCGACCGTGCGGGCGGTCGCGTGGACACCGTCCGCAAGGGCGACTACTGGATCAACCTGGGCACGCAGTTCACCGAGGGCACCGGTCCCTTGATCGACGCCCTCCACCGGCACGGCGTCCACCTCGGGACGCTGGAAGACAAGTCGGTCGCCCTCGCCCTTGGCGGAGAGCAGGTCGACACGTCGAACCCATTCGCCCTGATGTTCCGGACCAAGATGACGTGGAGCGACCGGATCGGCCTCGCGGCGGTCGGCACACGGATTCTCGCCAACGTCCCGTTCCTGGAGATGAGCCCTGACAGCCGGTGGGCCAATCGCGTGCGGGCCAAGCTCGACAACCGGCGCGCCGACTTCGTCCTGCGCGGGGTGAGGTCCGAGCTCGCCCGCGAGATGGTCCGATCCTGGTCGGGACAGTGGATGGGCTGCGAGCCGGAGGAGACCGCTGCCACGCAGTTCGTCTTCTCCATGGGCATCCTCCTCACAGACCCCGAGAAGGTGGACAACCTGACCCTGCCGGAAGGCGGCAACCAGACGCTCACCGACATCCTGGCCGAGGACCTGGGTGACCGGATCCGTCTCAGCTCTCCGGTGCACACCGTCGAGTGGACCGACGGCGGTGTCGTCGTCGACTACGAGAGCCACGACGGCCCGGCACGCATCCACGCGGGACGCGCGATCGTGGCCGTACCCGCCGACATCGCGCTCAAGATCATGCCCGGGCTACCTGCGGCGTACCGAACTGCCTTCGAGTCCATCCGTTACGGCCGCTACGTCGTCGTGGGGTTCTTCACCCACGAAGAGGGCCCACAGCGGTGGGACGACTTCCTTGCGGTGTCGACGCCGGACCGGTCGTTCCAAGCCGTGTTCAACCATGCCGCCGCCCTGCGCCGCGGTGGTGGCCGAAAGCCTGGCGGCGCGCTCGCCTGCTTCGCGGGCGGCGCCGAGGCCGACCGGCTGTTCCAGCTCGGAGACGCGGAGATCGTCGCTCGTTTCACGGCCGACCTCCTCGACCTCTACCCCGAGCTGGAGGGGAAGATCGAGCCCGGCATCCTCCGCCGCCATCCACGGGTGGTGCCGTTCTGGGCACCCGGCGGCCGCGCCTCCCTCGCGACCCTGCGCGAACCCATCGGGCCGGTCCACCTCGCCGGTGACTATCAGCTCGAGATGCCCTCCCTCGCCGACGCTGCCGCGTCAGGCGAGCAGGCAGCCCACCGCGTCCTCGCCAGCCTCGATGACTGATCAGGCTTCCCGAAAGGTCCCTACACCCATGCACAACCTGTCGAACCTGCTCGAGGACTCAGCCCGCAAGCATCCCGAGCGCGATGCGCTCGTCCTGGGGTCCACGCGCCTGACGTACGGCCAAGTGGACGCGGCAGCCAGCCAGGTCGCGGACCTCCTCGTCGACCGCGGGATCCGGCCTGGCGACAAGGTCGCCGTGATGTGCCCCAACCTGCCCCAGTTCTCCATCGTCTACTACGGCATCCTCAAGGCCGGCGCCGTCGTCGTCCCGCTGAACGTGCTTCTCAAGGGACGTGAGGTCGCCTACCACCTCGACGACTCCGACTCCAAGGCGCTCTTCGCGTTCCAAGGCACCGCAGAGCTGCCGATCGGAGTCGAGGCCAAGGCCGGCTTCGACCAGGCAGAGGGCTGCGCGGACCTGTTCCTCATCACGGCCGACCCCCAAGCTCCCTCGCCGATCGACGGCATGCAGACCCTGGGCCACGCGATGGCGGACCGCCCGACCACCTTCGCGACAGCAGCCACCGACGAGGACGACACAGCCGTCATCCTCTACACCTCCGGCACGACCGGCCAACCCAAGGGTGCAGAGCTCCGCCACCGCAACATGCGCGACAACGCGATGGCGGGCAGGGAGCTGTTCGGCTGCGACGAGGACCGACCCGACACCTACCTGTGCGTGCTCCCCCTGTTTCACTCGTTTGGGCAGACCGTCATCCAGAACGGGGCCTTCGCCTTCGGAGGAACGATCGTGATGCTCCCTCGCTTCGAGCCAGCACCCGCGATCGAGGCGATGCTCCGCGAGTCAGTGACCGTCTTCGCCGGTGTCCCGACGATGTACTGGGGACTGCTCGGCGCCCTCGACAGCGACACCGACGTGCAGACCCTGGGGAAGAACCTGCGCATCGCGATCGCCGGCGGCTCTGCCCTCCCGGTCGAGATCCACCGCGAGGTCGAGAAGCGTTTCGGCGTGTCGATCGCCGAGGGCTACGGCCTCTCCGAGACCTCCCCCGTCGCGTCCTTCGCGCCCCTCGGCGCGCCGCCGCGCCCCGGCTCCATCGGCAAGCCGATCCCCGGCGTCGAGATGACGCTCATCGAACCCGACTCCTGGACCGAGATCATGTGGGCTCCCGACGCGGTTGGCGAGATCACCATCAAGGGACACAACGTGATGAAGGGCTACTACCAGCGCCCGGAAGCGACCGCTGCCGTGCTCAACAGCGACGGCTGGTTCCGCACCGGCGACCTGGCGCGCCGCGACGAGGACGGCTACTACTACATCGTCGACCGGACCAAGGACCTCATCATCAGGGGCGGCTTCAACGTCTACCCGCGCGAGATCGAGGAGGTCCTCATCACGCACCCTGGCATCAGCCTGGCCGCGGTGGTCGGCGTACCCCACGACAGCCACGGTGAGGAGATCAAGGCGTTCGTCATCCTCGAGCCCGGCGCCTCGCTCACCGAGAGCGACCTGATCGCCTGGGCCAAGGAGCAGATGGCGGCCTACAAGTACCCGCGCATCGTGGAGCTCGTCCCCAGCCTTCCAATGACCGCGACCGGGAAGATCTTGAAGCGCGAGCTGACGCGGACCGGCTCGACGTCTTCGACCCCGCCCCCGGGCACATGAGCGTCCTGCGCGAACGCCACGAGCACGGCGTTGAACTGCTTCGCATCGACCGGCCCGCCAACCGCAACGCTTTGGACAGCTCCACCCTCCGGCAGCTTGTCATGGCGCTCACGGAGCTGTCCGAGGACTCGGCACTGCGGGTGCTCATTCTGTCGACGACGTCGGTAGACGCATTCTGCGCCGGAGCCGACGTCACCGAGCCCTTGGACACCGAGTCCGGGGTGGCCCGGATGGAGGCGTTCGCCGAGCTGTACCACCGCCTGGAGCACGTCCCGGTCCCCACGATCGCCGCCTGCGTGGGGGCGTGCGTCGGGGCGGGAGCCGAGATCGTGGCGGGCTGCGACCTCCGCGTCGCGGGCGACAACCTCAAGCTCGCTTGGGCCGGAGCCCGGCTCGGCGTGCCGGTCGGACCCGCTCGCCTCACGCAGCTGGTGGGACTCTCCCGCGCCAAGGAGCTCGTCTACACAGGGCGCACGGTCGGCGCCGCCGAAGCGGCGTCGTACGGCCTGGTGCATCGCGTCACGCCTGCCGACCAGACAGAAACCGCAGCGGTCGAGCTCGCGGACCAGGTCAGGCGCCAGTCGAGCAACGGTGTCCGGGATCTGAAGCAGATGTTCCGACACCTGGAGCACACGTCCGAGCGGATCGCCTACGAGAACGAACGACTGCTCGACTTCCAGCGCCACGGCGCCGGCCTACCCCACGGCTGATTCCACTACCCCATCCCTACAGAAGCTGGCACGCCCGAGCGTCGTGAACAGGAGCCACCAATGCGAACTGCACCCCTCGAACAGGTCCCTTGGCAGGTCACCGGACCACAGAAGGCCTCAGCCCATGGGGAACGTCGCCCTTGGGGAACGGTGCATGTACGGCGTAACGGCTCCAACGTCACCGCGTGCGGCCTGCCGACCCTCACGTGGTACGTGTTCTGGACCCGTCGATTCGTTCCCGGGGCCCAGAACTCGTGCTGGACCTGCTCGACAGCGGTCACGGGCGCCGACGGGACGCCGCAGTGAAGCGCCGCCTGTACGACGACGACCACGAGGCGTTCCGCTCGTCCGTACGGGAGTTCGTGCAGCGGTCGGTGTCGCCGTACGTCGACGAGCACGCTGCGAACAAGCAGGTGGACCGTGGGATGTGGCTCGCGGCCGGCGAGCAGGGGCTCCTCGGCCTCGAAGTCCCAGAAGCCCACGGCGGCGTCCACGCTTGGGGACTACCGCTTCAACGCCGTCGTCCTCGAAGAGCTGAACCGCGTCAACGCGGCCTTGGGTTCGTGCTGGGGCATCCACGCGGACATTGCAGCGCCCGACCTCGTCGACCTCGGCACGGAGGAGCAGAAGCAGCGGTGGCTACCCGGTGTCTGTTCGGGTCAGACGCTCCTCGCCATCGGCATGACAGAGCCGTCCGGCGGCTCAGACCTGGGCGCGCTCAGGACGACAGCGGTGCGGGATGGCGACGAGTGGATCATCAACGGCTCGAAGACGTTCATCACCAACGGCTACTCCGCCGACCTCGTCATCACGGCAGTACGCACCGACCCCGGGAAGGGTGCCAAGGGCATCACGCACTTCGCGATCGAGGCGGACAGCCCGGGCTTCGTGCGGGGTAGGAAGCTGGACAAGGTCGGCCAGGACGAGTCCGACACCGCAGAGCTGTTCTTCGACAACGTGCGCCTCACGGACGCGGAGATCATCGGCGAGCTCAACATGGGTTTCATGCACATGATGGAGAAGCTGCCCCAGGAGCGACTGGGGTGCGCCGTCTCCAACGTCGCGCACGCCAAGCAGATCCTCCACGAGACCCTCGAGTACACGAAGGAACGCCAAGCGTTCGGGCAGTCAGTCGGCCGGTTCCAGCACAACAAGTTCCTCCTTGCAGAGCTCTTCACGCAGATCGAGGTCGTCGAGGGCTACCTCGATCTGTGCGTGCTCGCCCACAACGAGGGCGATCTGACCCCGGCGGACGCAGCCAAGGCCAAGTGGTACTCCTCCGAGGTCCAGAACACCGTCCTGGACCACTGCGTGCAGCTCCACGGCGGCTACGGCTTCATGAACGAGTACCGCGTCGCCCGCGCCTGGCGAGACGCCCGCGTCACCAAGATCTGGGCCGGGTCCAACGAGATCATGAAGGAGCTCATCGGCCGGGACCTCGGTCTGTGATCAGCACGCCAGGATTCTTCGCGACGATCGAACACGCGATGCCTGTCACACGCGTCGTTGCAGTCCCCCGCCACATGGTTGCGCACATGCGAGAGGCCCTCACAGTCAGACTGTGAGGGCCTCTCGGATTTGTAGCGGGGGCAGGATTTGAACCTGCGACCTCTGGGTTATGAGCCCAGCGAGCTACCGAGCTGCTCCACCCCGCGTCGGTGAACAGAACATTACAGGGGTGGTCCGCAGAGCCCAAATCGGGGTCAGCCGAGCTGGCGCACCGCCTGCTCGACCAGATCGCGGCCCTCCTCCATCAGGCGTGCCCAGCGCACCGTGTCGCCGGCCTGCTGCGCCGCGTCGGCCTGGGCGAACTTGGCCTCGGCCTGGCGGAGCAGCTCCTCGACGGTGGCGTCACCACCGGGGGTGGGGTTCTCCCCCGGCGTGTTCGTCGGCTCCTCGGTGGGCTCCTCGGTGGGCTCCTCGGTGGGCTCCTCTGTCGGCTCCTCGGTGGGTTCCTCACCCGTGCCGTCCGTCGACGAGTCGGAGGTCAGCGCGTCCTCGATGGCAGCGGCCAGGGTGGTGCCGATGCCGACACGGTTCTCGTACGAGACGAGCACGAAGCGCAGGATCGGGAAGTTCGACTCTCCTGCGCGGCGCGTGTAGACCGGCTGGACGTACATGAACTGGTCGCCGATCGGCACGGTCAACAGGTTTCCGGGCACGCGGTCGGCGTCACCGGTCGTGTAGGGCAGCAGGGCCTGGCTGACGTCCTCGTTGGTGGCGAACGTGTTGGCGATCTGCAGCGGCCCGCCGGTCGGCTCGTTGGGCAGCTCCAGCACCGACACCTTGCCGTAGTCGTCGGTCGTCGCGTCGCTGTTGACCGCCATGTAGGAGGCCAGGTTGTTCTCCTTGTCGCGCGGCACGTAGACCGACGTCAGCGACCACGTCTCGCCCTCACCGGTGTCGGTGAAGAGGCGGTACGGCGGCTGCAGGCGGTTGGGGCTCTGCGGGTCGCTGGGGACCTCCCACCGGCTCGATCCCTCGAACCAGGCCGACGCCGAGGTCTCGTGGTAGCGCTGGAACTGGAAGCGCTGGGCCTTGAACAGGTCCTCGGGATACCGGAGGTGCTCCTCGAGCGCGTCGGGGATGTCCTCCTTGGGCTGCACGACGTCGGGGAAGACCTCGGTCCACGCCTTGAGGATCGGGTCCTCCTCGTCCCACTCGTAGAGGGAGACGGTGCCGTCGTAGGCGTCGACCGTCGCCTTGACCGAGTTGCGGAGGTAGTTGATCTCGTCGGTCGGCAGCGTCTGGAAGCCGGTGTTCTCCTGCAGGGAGTCGTCGGTCATCTCCTCGAGCGACTCGCGCTGCGAGAGCGGGTACTTGTCGGTGACGGTGTAGCCGTCGAGGATCCATTGGATCCGTCCGTCGACGACCGCGGGGTAGGGGTCGGAGTCGACCGTCAGCCACGGGGCGACCTTCTCCACCATCTGGCGCGGGTTGCGGTCGTAGAGGATCTTCGAGTTCTCGTGCACGCGGCTCGACAGGATCAGGTTGGGCTCGCCGAAGCGCACGGCGTAGAGCAGCTGCGTGAAGACGTTGCCGATCTTCACCCCCGCCTCACCGTCGTACGTCGTGGCGACGTCCTCCTCGCTGCGGTCGCCCCGCGGCAGGTCGAACTCCACGGGACCGCCGTCGGGGTCGAGGCCGACGATGCTGTACGACGGGCTCTGCTCACCGAAGTAGACCCTGGTCTCGTAGCCGTCCTCGCCGGCCAGGCGGGACAGGGTGTTCTCGTCGGCCTCCGCCCCCTCGGCCCACTGGATGCCCGTCTGCTGGGTGGAGTCGTCCTCGGGACGCTGGTTGGCGAAGGCGGCGATCACGCCGTTGCCGTGCGTGTACGCGGTGTGCAGGTTGGACCAGTTCTGGTCGTTCTCCGCGAGCCCGCTCTGGTCGAGCTCGCGCACGCCGAGCACGACGGCGCGGTCCGTGCCGTCGATCTCGTAGCGGTCGACGTCGAGCACGTTGGGGACGGAGTAGTAGGCGCGGACCTGTTGCTGCTGCTCGAAGATCTCGCTGACGATCTGCGGGTCGACCAGCGGGATGCCGTCGGTCATCCCGTCCAGCGCCTCGAGACGGCCGTCCTCGGTCACGGCCGTGCCGCCGACGTTGCGAACGTCGATCTGGTCGAGCTGGTAGGCCGCCCGGGTCGCGTCGATGTTGGCCTTGATGTACGGGCCCTCGCGGTCCGGGACGTTGGGGTTGACCCGGATCGCCTGGACCACCGTCGGCACGATCAGCCCGAGGATGATCGCCGAGAGCGCGAAGAGCGCCACGCCCACCGACGGCAGCAACCACGTGCGTCGCCAGATGTTGGCGAGGAAGAGCAGGCCGCACACGATCGCGATGCCGGCGAGGATCTCCTTGGCCGGCAGCACCGCCTTCTCGTCGGTGTAGCCCATGCCGGTGAAGATCGAGCCGGAGTTGGTGACCAGGTCGAAGCGGTCGAGCCAGTAGTCGACCGCCTTGGCGAGCACGAAGACGGCCAGCAGGGCGGAGACCTGGATCTGCGCGGCGCTGGTGAGGCGCTCACCCGGGCGGGCCGAGAGCCGGATCCCGCCGAAGAGGTAGTTCATCAGGATCGAGGCGATGAGCCCGACCACGGCGAGCGCCATCACGTAGTCGACGATGTAGTGCCAGAAGGGCAGGTCGAAGACGTAGAAGCCGACGTCCTTCTCGAAGTAACGGTCCGTGGTGCCGAAGGTCTGCGAGTGGCGCCACAGCGAGTAGCTGCGCCACTGGCCCGACGCCGAGGCGCCGGCGAACAGGCCCATGAGCAACGAGGCGCCCGCGATGACCCATCCCATCCGGGGCGCGAGGAGCTCGCGGTAGCGGTCCATCCCGTCGTCGGGCAGCCCCGGCATGCCCGGGAACAGCACCGGCCGGAAGCGGTAGGCGAGCGCCATCGCGGTCGCCACCGTGGCGGCCATCAGGCCGGCGAAGACCAGGAACAGGCCGATGCGGGTCAGGAGCAGCGTGGTGAAGACGTCCTGGAAGCCGACCGAGCCGAACCACAGGCGCTCGGTCCAGAAGGACGCGAAGCCGCTGAGCAGCATGAAGGCGAGCACGAGGATGATCGCGGTGATCACCAGGGCGCCCGGGCGGCGCGAGGCGACGGCGGGCCGGGCGCCCCCACCGCCAGCGGGACCGCCGGGGCCGCCGGACCCACCGGGTCGCTTGGGGCCACTCGGTCCGTCGGGTCCGCTGGGTCGATCGAAGGGATTGCTCATGGCCTGCTCAGGGGTTCTCGTCGGGGCGGGTCTGGGGGTCGTGCAACGTCGCGTGGAGGAGCTCGAGCAGACCGGGCACCAGCTCGGTGCCGTTGACCACGGACTGCTCGTCGTCGTGGGCGCGCAGGCGCAGGGCGCAGTAGGACGCGCCGGCGCGGGTCGCACCGGCGACCATCCGCACCTCCTGCCGGTCGGGGTGCTCGCGGGCGAAGAGCTCGGCGGCGGTCGGGTCGTCCGGGATGTCGTCGTCGGTGCCGGGAGGCAGCACGAGCCGCTCGATCACGGCGGCGCACCCAGTCACGCTGTCGGGCCACGCGATCGTGTGGAGCGCCGCCTCGAGGGCCTGGCCGGGCGGCAGCCCGTCCTGCTCGATCGGCGTGAACGACCCCTCGTCGCCCGGGCCGTCGATCGACATCGCCGCCGCGAGCGCCGGCTCCTGCGCGACGAGCGTCGCGGTGTCGACGAGGGCGTAGAGGCGCGCCGGCTGGTCCCAGCCGTCCTGGGCGACGTGCGCCTCGATCTCGAGGACGGCCGCCGCGAGGGCCGGGTCCTCGGGCAGGGGCTGGTCGGGCAGCTCGGTCATGACGCGGTGTCCTCACAGGTGGGGAGCTCGGTGTCGGGGTCGGCGACCCAGTCGGCCAGGGTCTCGACGGCGCGGTGCATCGTGGTCGTCCGGGCCAGGCGCATGTCGCCGGGGTCCACTCCCCCGATGCCGTCGCAGTTGTCGGCGGGCACGAGGAAGAGCTCGGCGCCGGCGTCGCGGGCGGCGGCGATCTTCTGCTGGATCCCGCCGATGGGGCCGACCTCGCCGGCCGGGGTGATGGTGCCGGTGCCGGCGATGTCGGCGCCGCCCGTGATCGACCCCGGGGTCAGCGTGTCGTAGATCGCGAGGGACATCATCAGTCCGGCGCTCGGACCGCCGATGTTGTCGGAGATGTCGACGCTGACCCGGAAGGGGAAGTCGAAGCCGATCCCCGGCGTGATCCCGATGCGGAGGTCGCCGTCGACCTCCTCCGGCGTGACGTCGACGCTCACGTCCTCCCCGCCCCGGCGTACGAGGAAGGTCAGCGCCTCGCCCTCGGCGGCCGCGTCCACGGCGTCGACGACGTCCTGGGCGTCGGCGATCTCGGCGCCGTCGACCCGGAGCAGCCGGTCGCGCACCTCGAGCCGGCCGTCGGCCGGGAGTCCGGGAGTGACGCTGACGACCTCGACGACTGGGTCGACCTCCTCGCCGAGCTCGGTGAGGGCGGCCGCCACGGCGGTGTCCTGCGAGGACACCATCGCGGCCTCGGACTCGCGGTCGCTCGACTCGTCGGTCTCGTCGGGCGCATAGATCGACGACCGCGGCCACACGGCCGCGTCGGGGTCGAAGTAGGCGCGCAGCAGCTCGGGCAGGGTGACGTCCTCCTGCGGGGTGCTGACGTAGACGGTCGTCATCCGCAGCTCGCCGTCGTCGTAGTAGGCCTCGCGCCCGGCGACCTGCACGATCTCGTCGCCGTCGGACTCGGCGAGGATGTCGACGGTCGGCCCGGGGTAGTAGGTGACGTAGGGCAGCGGCACGAACACGGCGGTCGCCCACAGCACCGCCAGCAGGCACAGCGCGACCAAACCCGCCCCGGTCCGCTGACTCATGGACGCAACTCTCTCAAACGGCAGCAACTCACCGGCACCCAGCCGACACCCGGCCCGTCCGCCGTCGTCCCGGCCAGCGCCTCAGCCCGCCCGACGGGAGGCACCGCGGTCGGCACCGGCGCCGTGGCTGGGTCGCACGGCGATGCCCGTGCTGCGGTCGCGGAGCGGAGGGGACGTACGCCGCGTGCCGGCCGGCAGGTCCTTGCCGAGGGCCTTGCCGAGCCGCTGTACGGCGACGTCGCGGTCGACCTCGCCGCGGCCGTCGCGCCCGGCCCACGACACCCACGCCATCGCGGCGGCGGTGACGACGGCCGACGGGACGAGCCAGAGCAGGATCTCCACGCGCCGAGCCTAGGCGCGTGGGCGCACAGGAACAGGGAGGCCCTACGGCGTGCCGACCCACTCCTCGGTCCGGTCGTCGAAGACCTGGTGCTTCCAGATGGGCACCTCGGCCTTGAGGGTGTCGATCAGGGCACGCGACGCCGCGAACGCGTCACCGCGGTGCGCGGCCGTGGTCGCGACGACCACCGCGAGGTCGCCGATCCGCAGCTCGCCGACGCGGTGCACGGCGGCCACGCCGCGTACGTCGTGCTCCGCGGCCACCCGCCGGCAGACGTCCTCGAGGCGCGCGAGCGCGGTCGGGTGGGCGGAGTAGTCCAGCGCGGTCACGCCCTTGCCGCCGTCGTGGTCGCGGACCTGGCCGATGAAGAGGGTGAGGCCGCCGGCGCCGTCGTCGCCGAGCGCGTCGACGACCTCGGTGACGTCGAGCGGCGTGTCGCGGATGTCGACGAGGCGTACGGGATCGGTCACCCGGCCGAGTCTAGGAGAGGAGGGGTGCCCGTGCTGGGCGCGGTGAGTACCGTGGATGCCATGAGTGACACCCCCGGAGGCCCCGGACAGTCCGGTCAGGGCCCCGACGACGACAACCCGTTCAAGGGCACGCCCTTCGAGCAGATCTTCTCCCAGATGGGCGGGTTCGGCGCCGGTGGCGGCATGCCCGACCTCAACGCGCTGATGGCGCAGATGCAGTCGCTGTTCGCGCCCCACGACGGGCCCGTCAACTGGGACACCGTGACCGACCTCGCCCGCCGCGCCGCCGCGCAGGAGCCCGACCCCGCCGTCAGCGCGGCGCAGTCGAGCGCGGTCGCCGACGCCGTACGCCTCGCCGACCACTGGCTCGACACCACCACCGAGTTCCCGTCCGGCGTGACGACCACCGCCGCGTGGTCGCGCGCGGAGTGGATCGTGGAGACCATCCCGGTCTGGAAGGTGCTCGTGGAGCCGATCGCCGGGTCCGCGACCCAGGCGCTGGGCCAGGCGATGCCCGAGGAGATGCGGCAGCTCGCAGGCCCGCTGATGGCGATGCTCGGCAAGGCCAGCGGAGCGATGGTCGCCTCGCAGGTGGGCAGCGGGCTCGGCGCCCTCGCCGGCGACGTGCTCAGCGCCTCCGACATCGGCCTGCCGCTGGGCCCGATCGGCAGGGCGGCGTTGCTGCCCACCAACGTCACGGCCTTCGCCGACGAGCTCCCCGACGTCTCGACCGACGACGTGCTCCTCTACCTCGCGCTGCGCGAGGCCGCCCACCAGCGCCTCTTCGCGGGCGTGCCGTGGCTGCGCGACCACCTCATCGGGGCGGTCGCCGAGTACGGCGCCGGGATGGACTTCGACACCTCCGGGATGGAGGCCAAGCTGCGCGAGGTCGACATGACCAACCCGGCCGCGATGCAGGACGCCCTCGCCGGCGGCCTCTTCGACCCCGAGCCGTCCCCCGCCCAGAAGGCCGCCCTGGAGAAGCTCGAGGTCACCCTCGCGCTGGTCGAGGGTTGGGTCGACGAGGTGGTCAGCCAGGCCACTGCGGAGCGGATGCCGGCCGCGGCCAAGCTCCAGGAGACCGTACGCCGCCGTCGCGCCGCCGGCGGCCCGGCCGAGCAGACCTTCGCGACGCTGGTCGGCCTCGAGCTGCGCCCGCGCCGGTTGCGCGACGCCGCCACCCTGTGGGGATCGCTGCGCACCCGTCAGGGCACGGAGGCCCGCGACGGCGTGTGGATGTCGCCACACCTGCTGCCGACGGCCGCCGACCTCGACGACCCGCTGGGCTTCCGCGAGGACTCGGTGGCGCCCGGCGAGCTGTCGGAGGAGGAGTTCGACGCCGGTCTGCGCGACCTGCTCGACGGCGGTGGCGACGAGCGCCCCACCGCGTGAGCCTCCCGCACGCCAGCGCCGTCGCGACCCTGACCGTCTGGCCCGCCCCCTCCCCCGCCCAGGCCGGGCTCCGGGCCCGCTTCCTGGCCCACCTGGACGCCCACGACGACGGACTGGCGAAGTCCTGCTTCCCCGACCACCTGACAGCCGGCGCCATCGTCGTCTCCCCCGATGGCGAGCAGGTGCTGCTCAACCACCATCGCAAGGCCGACGCGTGGCTGGCCTTCGGCGGTCACCTTGAGCCCGGGGACGGCTCACTCGCGGCCGGTGCGCGCCGCGAGCTCGAGGAGGAGTCCGGGCTCACCGACTTCGAGCTCGACCACGACCCGTTGTGCCTCGACGAGCACGCGGTGGAGTTCTGCTCCGACCGCGGCACCGTCCACCACCTCGACGTACGCTTCCTCGCCACGGCCGAGCCCGGTGCCTCCCACGCCGCGAGCGAGGAGTCGCTGGACGTGCGCTGGTGGCCCGTGGACGCCCTGCCCGCGACGTTCGACGACATGTACGCGCTGGTCGACGCCGCGGTGGCGCGGGTGCGGTCCCGCGCACGGGCCTGACGGCACTCGAGTCAGAGCTCGCAGGACACGCGCTTGTCCGACCTCCCCGAGCAGGTGTCGCGCTTGGGCCCGCCGTCGAGGCGGTCGCGACCCGGCCCACCGACCAGCCGGTCCTTCCCCTCGTTGCCGTAGAGCCAGTCCTTGCCCGTCCCGCCGTCGAGCTTGTCGTCGCCCCGACCGCCGAAGAGCAGGTCGTCGCCCCCGCGGCCGGAGATGGTGTCGCCTCCACCGAGACCACACAGGACGTCGTCGCCTGCCGTGCCGACGACCTTGTCCCTGGCTCCCGTCGGGGTGTTGTCGCACACGAACCCGACCCCAGCCCGCGCGGACGCGCTGTTGTTGCCCGGGCTGGCGTCAGGCGCCGCGACCGACGCGGATGCCTCGTGCGGTCCGGGCGACAGGGGCCGGACTCCGAGGTCGAGGACCGCCCCAGTGCCGCTCGCGACCGCTCCGAGGTCGCAGACCAGCACCTTGCCGCCCGCACAGCCGGCACGCGACTCGAGGACCACGCTCGCTGGCACCGTCGCGGACACCTCGACCGGCGTGCCTGAGGTCGCGCCGGTGCGCTCCACGCGCACCCGGTAGGCGAACCCCGTCTGCTCCGGTCGGTCCACGAGCGACATCGACACCGCTAGGTCTGTCGCGACGACCACCGCTGCTGGGACGACCTGGTTCGATGGTGCGCTGGCCGGGCCCGTTCCGAGCGCGTTGGTCGCCCGAACCGTGAAGGTGTAGGCGGTCCCGTTGGTCAGCCCGCCGATCGTCGTGCTGGTCGCCGCCGCCCCGACGTTCTTGGTCATGCCTCCCGGGCTCGCGGTCACGGTGTACCCGGTGATCGGCGACCCGTTGTCCGGTCCGGGTGACCACGACACGACGGCACTTGCATCCCCCGCGGTGGCCGTGACGTTCGTCGGTGCACCCGGTGTCGAGGACGCCGCCAGGCTCCAGCTGACCTTCAGCTCGCCCTGTGACGCGTTGTCGTAGGTGTCGACCGCGATCCGATAGGTCGACCCGGCCACCGCGTCGAACGTCACCCTGCTCCACCGGTTGCCCGTCACGTCGATGTCGTCGTTCTCCGCCACCAGGCTCAACCCGTTGACCGATGCCCCGGTGTACACACCGAGCAGGGTGTCGACCTGCGCGCCGCTCCCCTGGGTGTCGACGACCACCTGCCCCGAGCTCGGAGCGGTCCAGCTCCACCAGACCGACCCTCCGCCGGCGTTGCCGGTGATCGGCGGCTCGCCCGGCTCCTTGGAGGCGTTCTGGTTGTTGCCCGTGGCCGCCCCGCCGGTCCCGGCGAGGGTCGTCGCCTGGGCGAAGTCGTCGTTGAGCGGGCGGACCCGCACGCGGGTGCGGATGTTGCCCACGGCCACGGTGTTGGCAGCGCTGTCGTAGTAGCCACCCACCTGGAAGTAGTAGGTCTGTCCGGCCTGGGCGACGAACTCGGGCACGCGCGACGTCGTCTCGGTGCCTGTCGAGACGTCGTCGTTGCAGCTGTGGGCGGTCAGGTTCGCCAGCGACGTGCCTCGCCACACGCTGAGGACGGTGTCGATCGCGCTGCCGGACGTGTCGGCAGCGACCCGGACGTCACGGGCCGGTGTGTAGCGGTACCAGACGGTGCGACCGATCGGGCAGCCGGCTTGGGCGAACTCGCCGGCCTCCGCTGTCGCACTGGTGTTGTTGACGGTGGCGTCGAAGACGCGCGAGCTCACAGCGGTGGCGTTGGCGAAGTGGTCGTTGACGGGTGTCGACGAACCGCCGGGGGCGGTGAAGGTCGCCGACATCGAGGCGCTGGTCGCGCTCACTCCGCTCATGGAGACGCCGCTCGGTGCCCCGCTGTTCAGGTTGCTGTTGGGGGTCGTGGCCC
The DNA here is from genome assembly GCF_004785795.1 of Nocardioides eburneiflavus. Taxonomy (NCBI): domain Bacteria; kingdom Bacillati; phylum Actinomycetota; class Actinomycetes; order Propionibacteriales; family Nocardioidaceae; genus Nocardioides; species Nocardioides eburneiflavus. Next base: position 2,688,650 of record NZ_SRRO01000001.1, on the reverse strand, counting down.
CGTTGAACGCGGTGGCTCCTCCTGCCTTGAAGGTGTCACCCGCGTCTCCGCGTCCCGTCATGGCGCCGTCAGCCTCTTCGATGTCGACCAGCCTGGCCACGTCGTTCGCGTTGTTGCCCCTCGACTCGTCGATGTGCCACACGACCACGCCGGCGCCTGGCAGGGAGGCGTCGTACCCGGTCCTCTGACGGTTCTCGACCAGGAAGTACTCGCCCGTTCCGGTGCCCTGCCAGCTCCAGTCGTGGGGGCCGTCGGGATTGGGGAGCATCTGCACGGCCACGCCGGCGGTGCCGGTCGTGGCGGCGTTCAGCGTGGTGGTCTGCGTGCCCGTGACCACCGTCGGGGTGATCCATCCCTTGAACGAGCGCGACCAGGCATCCATCAGGGGCGGGGTCATGCCCTCGTAGGGGTCGACACCTGGCACGTAGCCCCACGATCCCCCACCCATGGCGCTCCACGTGCCGACGCCGCTGGAGCTGCGGTCGATGTCGTAGAGGTCGGGGAGGCCGAGGTCGTGGCCGATCTCGTGGACCATGATCCCCATGGCCGCCATGTGGTCGCCGTGCATCTCGCCGAACTGGGTGTAGCCCCAGCCGCCGACCCACTTGCCGTCGACGCTGGGGATCTCCGTCCCCTGCAGCACCCAGTGGTGACCCCACAGGGACCGAGCGCCGCCGAGACCGGCGCAGCACGAGGCCTCCTGGCCGGCCGCGATGACCGTCACGTGCAGCTCCGTGTTGCGGACGACGCCGTCGCCGTCGGTGTCGTACGCCGCGTAGTTCACGTAGGGGTCGGCAGCGAGGATGGCGGCCCGGGTGGCGAGCCGGTTGCTGACGTCGGAGATGGAGTTGTTCGGGTGGTTGATCCCGACGTTGACCCAGCCGACGACCCCGTCGTTGACCGTGCCGTGGCTCTCGGCGGCCGGGACGAGACCGAACTGACCACCCGAGTTGGCGGCGTAGTACTGGGAGACGCTCTTGGTGGGGTTGAAGTACGCGCTGCTCCACTGAGCTGCTGTCGTGCCGAGGCTGCCCTGGTCGTTGAAGGTCGCCAGGATCACGAGGGACCTGTCCTGTCCGATCGAGGGTGACGCCGCTGGGCCGCCGACGCCCTCGGCGATGCGCACCTCCCGGGAGGCGGACTTCCGGTGCCGCTCCGCTCGGGCGGTCAGCACGCGGTCGCGCAGGTGCTTGCCCATGACCGGCTCGTCACGACCGACGACGAGCCCCGACGCGCGCAGCTCACCGCGCGCGTCCTGGCGGGCGTAGCGCCACACGCCCCGTTCGCCCCGCAGGATGGTGTGTCCGTCCACGGTCTCGTGGCCGTTGTACCACTCGTCGCCGAAGAGCCGCGCCTTGAACCTCTCCCCGTCCGGCTGGGTGAGGGTGACTGCTTCCGGGTGCGCCGGGACGGCCTGTGAGGGCGCGGCGAGCAGCACAGCAGCTGCCATGCCTGCGGCGGCGACCACCATGATGGCCGCGAGGGCCCACGGCCGGTGGCGACTGGCGACATAGGGGGACATGGGACGCATGGTCCGAGTCCGGGACCCGCGCGGGTCGCCGTCCACCGGAACCTACCCCGTGTTGGGGGAGGATCGGCTCCGGCACCGCCGCGGACGAGGTCAGTCGGACTCGACCCCGGGCGGCGGCTCGAGGCGGGCGGCGGCGGAGTATCCCTCGAGGTAGCCCTTGGCCTTCTCGGCCCGCGGGTAGCGGTCGACCCAGGCCCAGAACGCCGGGGTGTGGCCGGCCTCCAGCAGGTGGGCGAGCTCGTGGACGAGGACGTAGTCGACGACCCACGCCGGCACCTGCTGCAACCGGTCGCTCAGGCGGATGGTGCGGTCGCCGGGCGTGCACGACCCCCAGCGCGCGTTCTGGTTGGACACCCACCGCACCGACGCCGGCACTGCCAGGCCGCCGAAGTAGAGGTCGTTGAGCTTGGCGGCCCGGGCGACCAGGTCGTCGTCGGAGTGCAGCTTGCGCTTCTCCTGCCGCTGGACGCGCGCGACCATGTCGGCGACCCAGGTCGCCTCGTCGCGCTTGCTCATCGTGGCGGGGATGAGCACCACGATGCGATCGCCGTCGCGATAGGCCGAGACCGTACGCCGGCGCCGGCGCGAGCGGCGCACCTCGACGTCGGGCGGGACGGCGGGGCTGCTCATGTGATCGAACCTAGCCCCACCCACCCACGTCGGCACCGGGACGCGCGGGTCACAGCCGCGCCGAGGCCCACTCCAGCAGGCGGTCCCGCTCCCACGTGTTGACGATCCGCTCGGGATCGATGCCCGCCTCGGTGGCGCGCGCCGCGCCGTGGTCGAGCATGTCGAGCTGGCCCGGCGCGTGGGCGTCGGAGTCGATCGAGAACAGGCAGCCGAGGTCGCGGGCGAGCTCGAGCAGCCGGGTGGGGGGGTCGCGTCGCTCCGGACGCGAGTTGATCTCGACCGCGACGCCCTCCTCGGCGCAGGCCGTGAAGACCGCGCGGGCGTCGAACCGGCTCTGCGGGCGGGTGCCCCGGTTGCCGGTGACGAGGCGGCCGGTGCAGTGCCCGAGCACGTTGGTGTGCGGGTTGCGCACCGCTGCGACCATCCGCTTCGTCATCGGCGCCTCGTCCATCTTCAGCTTGGAGTGCACGGACGCCACGCGCACGTCGAGCCGGTCGAGCATCTGCGTGGTCTGGTCGAGCGAGCCGTCGTCCAGGATGTCGACCTCGATGCCCTTGAGGAGCGTGAAGGACCCGCCGAGGTGCTCGTTGACCGCGTCCACGACCCCGAGCTGGCGGGCCAGCCGCTCCGCGCTCAGGCCGTTGGCCACGCGCAGCCGCGGGCTGTGGTCGGTCAGCACGAGGTAGTCGTGGCCGAGCTCCATGGCGGTCATCGCCATCTCCTCCAGCGGCGATCCGCCGTCGGACCAGTCGGAGTGCGAGTGCAGGTCGCCGCGCAGCAGCGCCCGGAGCTCCTCGCCGCCGCGGGCGAGCGGACCGGACGTCGTCTCCAGCCGCACGAGGCGGTCGGGGACGACGCCGTGGCACGCGTCGGTGATCACCGCGGCGGTGCTGGGGCCGATGCCGGGCAGCTCGGTCAGCGTGCCGGCGTCGGCGCGGGCGCGTACCTCGTCCTCGGGCAGCGGCAGGATGGTGCGCGCGGCGTTGCGGAACGCCTCGATCCGGCGGGTCTCCTCACGCTGGCGCTCCATCAGGAACGCGATGCGTCGCAGCGTGGCGACCGGTCCGCGCGCGGCGGCAGCCGACTCCTCACCCACCTTCTTCTCCTCCACAGCCTGAGGGTCCTCGAACCCGCTGGTCACCCGCACAGTACGTCGCCCCGTCCGGGCGTGTCGCCCACAGGACCCTCCCCACCCCGGGGGTCACCCTCCACGATCACGGGCGCGGCGTGCACATGCTGTCCACAGCCCTGTCCACAGGGGTGGACGTCGATTCGTTGACCGCCCCCGGCGCCGGCCCTAGCGTTGCGCAGCAGAAGGGCCCCACGGCCTCCTCGACGTCAGCAGGGGAAGGCAGGCGTCGAAGGCTGCGGGGCCCCTTCTCATTCCCCGCTCTCATTCCCCGCTCTCATTCCCCGGGCTCACTCCCCGCGGAACTGCGGCGCCCGCTTCTGCTGCGCGGCGGCGATCCCCTCCTGGAGGTCGGCGGTCGCGAGCGTCATCGGCTGGGCCAGTGCCTCCCACTGCAGGGCCGCCTCGAAGTCGGCGTGGCCGCCGTCCGCCAGCGCGACCTTGGTCAGGCGGGCGGCGATCGGGGCGGTCGCCGCGATGCCGGTCGCTGTCTCGAGCACCTCGTCGAGGAACACGTCGGGGTCGATGACGCGCGAGACGAGGCCCAGGCGCAGGGCCTCGTCGGCCTCGACCACGCGTCCGGTGAGCAGCAGGTCGCGTGCGTGCGCGGGGCCGACCACGTTGGGCAGCAGCCACGTCCCGGCCATGCCGGCGTGCATGCCGAGCTTGTTGAACGGCAGGCCGAGCTTCGCCCCGGCAGCGGCGTACCGGATGTCGCACGCGAGGGCCAGGCACAGGCCCGCCCCGATGGCGTGCCCGTTGACGGCCGCGATCGTCGGCACTTCCAGGCGACGGATAGAGAGCCAGGCGCGGTAGAACGGCAGCATCCTGGCGCGCAGGTGGTCGACGGTCGCGTCCGGCTCGCTGGCGATCCACGAGGTGTTGCCCCCGGAGCAGAAGGCGCTCCCCTCACCGGTCACGACGACGGCGCGCACGGTCCGGTCGGCGGCCAGCGCGTCGATGGCCGCGACCCACGACGCGGTCATCTCGTCGCTCATCGCGTTGCGCATCGCGGGGTTGTCGAGCCGCAGCAGGGCGACCCCCTCGGCGGGGCGCTCGAGACGCAGGTGGCGGAGCTCCGGTACGGGGCCAGGAACGGGGTCTGGGGTGTGGTCGGGCATGGCCCGAGGGTACTGATGCCGCTGAGCGTGGAATCAGGCGGTTCCACGCTCAGCGCGTGTGGTGCGTGAGCGTGGGCCGAGCGTGGCGTAGGGTCCCTCACGGAGCACTGGCGCAGGCCAGGGTTCCCCGGCGGGCTTCCCCTTCGACTACCCCGTCGCGACGACCACGAAGAAACAAGCAAGGAGGCCGTCATGGCGGAGACCTGGAGCGGCGAGTTCTACTGCGTCAAGTGCAAGGAGAAGCGCGAGGCGGAGGGCGAGATCAAGGTCAACGACAAGGGCACCAAGATGGCCAAGGGCGTCTGCCCGGTCTGTGGTACCAACCTGAACCGCATCCTCGGCAAGGCGTGAGCCTCACCTGATCACCGAGCGGCGGCGTCACCCACCCGGGTGGCGCCGCCGCTGGCATTTCCCCTGTGGACGACGCACTCCCGCGGAACCGCCCGTGGCACCGTCGTACGCGTGAACGGCCCCGCGTACGCCACGTCCGACCACACCCCCGTCCGGGCGCAGGTCGAATGCCCCGCCGCGTGGCGCGCGGACGTCGTCGCGGCGCTCTCGGCGGCGGGTGTCGTCGTCGACCACGCGGCACCCGTGGGCGTCGCGGTGAGCCCCGGCCGGCTGGTCTCCCCCGTCGTGGACGACTGGAGCGTCGCCTCGCTCCCCCACCTGCTGCTCGCGGTGCAACCGTACGCCGTCGAGGTCGGTCCGTGGTCGCTGCCGGGCGTCGGGCCGTGCGCCCGGTGCGTCGCCGCGGCGGTCCTGGACGCGGGCGTGCCGGCCACCCCGGGCGTGCTCCCGCGACCGCTGCTGGCGCTGGCGGTCGGCGCCGCCGCCCGCGACCTCGGCGCCTGGGCACGCGGCGAGCCGCCGCACTCCTGGCTCACGTCGTGGCGCCACGACCACGACCCGGTGCCGACCGCCCGCCGGTGGGAGCGGCACCCCTACTGCGGGTGCGCGTGGTTCGAGACCGCCTGAGGCGCGACCGGGCGGGACAGGGCAGCGCTCACCACCACTCGCTGTCGAGCTTGCCCTCCATGGCGCGCAGGTTGTCGCGTGAGCAGGTCTCGCAGAACACCTGCCGGCGTCCGCGCTCGACCGCGGTGCTCCAGGTCAGCGTCTGGCCCTCCGGTGCCTGGGTGCCGCAGAAGTCGCAGGTCACGAGCTCGCTCACGCGTCGAGCGTACTCCCGCTCCCGGTCTCGCGGAGCCTGCCCGGAACGACAGTGAGCCGGTACGTCGTCATCGTGACGACGTACCGGCTCACTGGTGGTGCTCACCCGCGATCAGGGTGAGAGCGTCCCCCGAGGGGGATGGATCAGATCGCGCGGGCGAGGGCGAGACGCGCCTGCTGCGCGGCCTGCTCGGCCTTGCGGCTCATCCGGCGGGCCATGGCCAGGTGGTGGCCACGCCGCAGCTCGTGCGCCTCTCCCAGGCGCGCGGTCATTTGCGCGCGAGCGAGTTCTTCATGCATGAGATTCATGTCGTTGCGTCCATTTCGGTAGGTCTTCATCGGTGTATTTCCTGTGTTTCCTCGGAGGTGACTGAGCGGTGGCGCCTGCGCGGGCCCCGTTCGACTGGTTGCTGTCCGCCCTAGGCGACCTGGACGGTCTGGTCGGACTTGCGGGGCCGGCCTCGCGGCCGCTTGCGCGGGATCACCACGCCCTGGAGGAAGAGCTCGCCTCCCCAGACGCCCCACGGCTCACGCCGTTCGAGGGCTCCGTCGAGGCACAGCGCCTGCACGGGGCACTCGATGCAGAGGGCCTTGGCGTGCTCCACGTCCGCGGGGGACTCGGCAAACCACAGCTCTGCGTCGTTGACGCGGCAGGGCAGCAACTCCTCATCCACTCCGGCAGCTGCGTCGTGCAGTGCTCCGAGCGGGGCCTGGGGCTCCGTCACGGTCTTGTCGGCAGCTCGATCGCGGTCGAGAACGCTGATGGTCATGTGTTCACCTCCTTCTCGTTGACCTGATCGCGGGTGTTGACTCACTGGGACAAACAGAAAGGCCGCGGATCCCGGGTTCGGGTTCCGCGGCCTGGAGGCTGCCGATGCGAGTTGTCTCAACTCGTCGGTGGACTCCAGGCTGGAAGACCCGGGAAGACGCCCTTGACGCGCTCGATGGACACAGCGGTCCCCTGGAGCGCAGCTGCGACATCGACACCGAGGACGCGCACATCAGTGGCGCAGCGGTGGCCGGCAGCGGGCATGCCGAAGGACGGCGTCCAAGCCGTCATCGTCTTCGTGTAGTTCTCCATGGGGGCCACCTCCTTCGGGGCGTCGGGCGCGGATCGTCGTCAGCGATCCCATGCGCGTGGGTTGTTGTGAGGGGAACGTTAGACCCCGCACATCGTCAGGGGCAAACCATTTTGTGGGTATTACCGAGATTTCTTTTCGGAGCCGGCTCCGACGGCCTCCCCGGCGACCAGGGCGAGCACGTCGTCGCCGTACTTCGCGATCTTGCCGGGGCCTACGCCGCTGATCGCGCGCAGGCCCTTCTCGTCGCTCGGGACGTGCTCGGCGATGAGCTGCAGTGTGGCGTCGGTGAACACCACGAACGCGGGGACGCCGTCCTCAGTGGCGCGGGCGAGCCGCCACGCCCGCAGGCGCTCGAAGAGTGCCTCGTCGTAGGAGGCCGGGCAGTCGGCGCACCGGCCGGTCTTCTTCTCGACGGCCGTCGACAGCGCGGTGCCGCACTCCCGGCAGTGCATCGCCGCGCGGTTGCGGCGGCTGCGCTCGCGACGCTGGCCGGTGACCCCGGGCACCCCATCGAGCAGCGGGGCGAGGAACGGCGAGCTGCCGCGGTTGGACCGGCCCCCGGGCTCACGCGCCGTCGCCCACGACACGGTGAGCTCGTCGCGGGCCCGCGTCATCGCGACGTAGAGCAGGCGACACTCCTCCTCGACCTCGGCCGGTGTCTGCGCCTGCGAGATCGGCATCATCTTCTCGTGCATGCCGGCGACGAAGACGGCGTCCCACTCCAGGCCCTTGGCGGAGTGGATCGTCGCCACCGTGACCGCGTCGGCGACCGGGGCGTGCTGCTCGCTCGCCCGACGGTCGAGGTCGTCGACGAAGTCGCCCACGCCCGCCTCGGGTCGCTCACGGCCGAACTCGGTCGCGAGGTCGACGAGGGCCTGCAGCGACTCCCAGCGGTTGCGGACCTCTCCCCTGCCCTCCGGGGGCTCGGTCGAGTGGCCCATCTGCGACAGCACCGCCACGACCGCCTCGGCGACGGCACCCGACGCCTCCCCGCTGCGCGCCGCACCACGGACCAGGGTGATCGCCTGCCGCACCTCGCCGCGGTCGAAGAAGCGTGCGGCGCCGCGTACGACGTAGGGGAGGCCGCGGGCCGCCAGCGCCTCCTCGAAGCGCTCGGACTGGGCGTTGATGCGCAGCAGCACGGCCATCCGGCTCGCGGGGGTGCCGGACGCCCGCAGCGCAGCCACCCGCTCGGCGACTGCGTCGGCCTCCGCGACCTCGTCGGGGGCCTCGCGCCAGGTGATCCGGGCGCCGGAGGGGCGCTGGGCGACGAGGTCGACGCCCTTGCTGGGGGTGCCGGCGAGCAGCTGGTTCGCGGCGGCGACGACCTCGGGGGTCGAGCGGTAGTTGCGGACCAGCTCGACGCTGGTGGCGCCCGGGAAGGTCTTCGTGAACTCGCGCAGGTAGCGGGCGTCTGCGCCGGCGAAGGAGTAGATCGTCTGGGCGGGGTCGCCGACCACGCACAGCTCGTCGCGACCGCCGAGCCACAGGTCGAGCAGCGCCTGCTGGAGCGGGGAGACGTCCTGGAACTCGTCGACGACGAACCACTTGTACTGGCGACGGACCTGCGCGGCGACCGCGTCGTTGTCGGCGAGGAGGCCGGCGCCGAAGAGCAGCACGTCCTCCATGTCCATGCGGCCCTGGCCGCGCTTGACCTCCTCGTAGGCGTCGAAGGCGCGGGCGACCACCTCCGGGTCCATGCCGGACACCGCGCGACCGCGGACGCGCGCGATGGCGGCGTAGGAGTCGGGGCTGACATTGGAGACCTTGGCCCACTCGATCTCGCTCGCGAGGTCGCGCAGCGTGGCCTGGTCGACGCCGAGCCGCTGGCGCCGGGCGGCGAGGGCGAGCATGCCGAGCTTGGACTCGGTGAGCTCGGGCAGCTCGCGGTTGTGCACCCGCGGCCAGAAGAACCTCAGCTGGCGCAGCGCGGCGGAGTGGAACGTACGGGCCTGCACGCCGGGCGCTCCGAGGGAGCGCAACCGTTCGCGCATCTCGCCGGCGGCCCGGGTGGTGAACGAGAGCGCGAGGACCTCGGTCGGCGCGTAGACGCCCTGCGCCACCCCGTGGGCGATGCGGTGCGTGATGGCGCGCGTCTTGCCGGTGCCGGCACCGGCCAGGACGCGCACCGGTCCACGCAGCGCCTCGGCGACCTGCCGCTGCTCGGGATCGAGCGCTTCGAGCAACGGAACAACTCCTGGGAGATCGTGGTTGAGAGGGCTGTCTGACCCTTGTTCTTCACCCTAGACGCCGGAGGGGACACTCCATCCCATGACCTTCACGATGTTCACCACGCCCTGGTGCGGGTACTGCCACCGCCTCAAGAGCCAGCTCGACCGCGAGGGCATCCCCTTCTCGATCGTCGACATCGAGCAGGAGCCGGACGCAGCCCTCACCGTCGAGCAGGCCAACGGCGGCAACCAGACCGTGCCGACGCTGCTGTTCGACGACGGCAGCACGCTCACCAACCCGTCCGTGGCGCAGGTCAAGGACAAGCTGGCCGCCCTCGCGTGAGCAGCCACAGGGCCCCGGGGTTAGCCTGACGTCGTGTCACTGCTGAACTCGATCGACCGCGACCACGTCCTCACCGCCATCGAGACGTGGGACACGGCCGGCGGTGCCAACTACATGCTCGTGCGCGGTGGCGTCTCGACCCACGTGCTGCTCCACCGCGGCAGGGAGTACGACGCCGCGGCGATCGCCGGCATCGCCCACGGCCTCGCCACCGGCCGTACGCTCACCCCGGCCGACATCCCGGGCGGTGCCGCCGGGGCCAGCAAGGCCCTCACGCGGCTGGGCTTCGACATCCGCGACGACTCGCCCCCGAGCGAGCGGGTGCCCGGCACGCGAGCCAGCACCCCGCGTACGCGCTCGACGTCGACGCGCAGCACGACCCGCAGCACCGGGACCCCACGGCCCACGCGCGTCGCCGCCACCGACAAGCCGGTCACGCTGTGCCCGCGCTGCTTCATCGCGGTGCCCGCCACGGGCATCTGCGACAACTGCGACTGACCGCGACCAGCCCGGCTCAGTCCCAGCCGGGGCCGTCGAGCGGCCGGCCGAACCAGCTCTCGATGAGCGAGGACGAGATCGAGACGCCGCGCGGCACGACCATGTCCCCTTCGCGGACCGCGGCCTCGAAGTCGTCGCGGGTCCACCACCGCGCCTCCTCGATCTCGGCGCCGTCCACGTCGATGTCCGTCGTCAGGGCGCGACCGGTGAAGCCGAGCATCAGGCTCGCCGGCAGCGGCCACGGCTGGCTTCCGAAGTAGCGGACCTCGCCCACCCGTATGCCGACCTCCTCCTCGACCTCGCGTCGCACGGCGTCCTCGAGGGTCTCCCCCGGCTCGCAGAACCCGGCGAGCGTGGACCAGCGACCGGCCGGCCACGCCGCGTTGCGGCCCAGCAGGAGGGCCTCGTCGTCGCCCTCCCCGTGGGTGACGGCCATGATCACCGCCGGGTCCGTGCGCGGGAACTGCGCCCGGTCGCACTGCGTGCACCGCAGCTCGTGGCCGGCGGCACGGCTCGCGAGCGCGCCGCCGCAGCGCGGGCAGAAGCGGGTCGCGTGGTGCCACTCGGCCAGGCCGATGGCGTGCATCAGCAGCGGCGCCTGGTCGGGAGCGTGCTCCGCGAGGGCGGTCAGCACCGACCGCAGCGGGACCCACTCCTCGGGTGCGCCCGCTGCCTGCGAGGGATCCACGATCACGGCGAGGTGCACGACGTCGGCGGCCTCGCCGAGCAGCACGAGCGTCCCGTCGGGCGCCTCGTGGGGGGAGATCCACTCGACGGCGCCGTCGACGGGCCGCAGCCGGTTGCCGGCCACCACCAGCACCCGGGTCGTCGCGTCGGCCGTCCGCTCGGCCAGCCACGCCTCGTCGGTGCGCCGCAACCCCATCCGGTTGTGGGCGTGGGCGGACAGGGCGACGTGCGGGAGGGGGCGCTCGGTGCTCACGACCCGCAACGCTAGCCGGTAGCGTCAGCGCCCGTGAGCACGCACATCGGCGCCCAGCCCGGCGAGATCGCCCCCACCGTCCTCCTGCCCGGCGACCCGCTGCGGGCCAAGTGGATCGCGGAGAACTTCCTCTCCGACGCCCGCTGCTACAGCGAGGTCCGCGGGATGTACGGCTTCACCGGCACCTGGGACGGGCAGCCCGTCTCCGTGCAGGGCTCCGGCATGGGCCAGCCGTCGATGGCGATCTACGTCAACGAGCTCTTCACCGACTACGACGTGCAGACAGTCGTACGGGTGGGCTCGTGCGGCGCGGTGACGGAGGCCGTCGGCGTGCGCGACGTCGTCATCGCCTCGGGCGCGTGCACCGACTCCTCGATGAACCGCATCGCCTTCTACGGCATCGACTACGCACCCGTCGCCGACTTCGGTCTCCTGCGCGGCGCGGTCGAGGCGGCCGAGGCGCGCGAGGGCGGGTCGCCCTTCCACGTCGGGCTGATCTTCTCGAGCGACTCGTTCTACCCCGCGCGGCCGGAGCTGCTGGGCGAGATGGTGACGTACGGCGTGCTGGCCGTCGAGATGGAGGCGAGCGCGCTCTACACGCTCGCCGCCAAGCACGGCCGGCGCGCGCTGGCGATCTGCACGGTCTCCGACCACATCGTCACCGGTGAGGAGACGACGTCACAGGAGCGCGAGCAGACCTTCGGCGAGATGATCGAGATCGCGCTGACCGCCGCGCTGGGCTGAGGCGTCCGGCCTACGGCCGCCGCCCGCCCGGGCGGTGCGTGAGCCACATTCCCGGACCGCGGAGGGTGGCTGGGGCACCGCTCGCCCGCGTGGCGGCGTACGACGCGCCCGTGGGCGGTGCGTGAGCCACATTCCCAGCCCGGGGAAGGTGGCTGGGGCACCGCTCCCCGGAGCGTCAGGCGTTCAGACCTCGCTGAAGAAGCGCTCCAGCGCGGTGCGGTCCGGCAGGTCGGCCGGCTCCACGGTGCGGCCGGTGCGGACGTAGTGGAAGGCGGCGCGTACGTGCTCCAAGGGCGTGCCGGTGAGCTCGGCCCACGCGAGGCGGTAGAGGGCGAGCTGGAGCGGGTCGGCGGTCTCGTGGCGGCCGGTCTTCCAGTCGACGACGAGGAAGCCGCCGCCGGCGGGCTCCGGCTCGGCGTAGACCGCGTCGATGCGGCCGCGGACGACCTGACCGGCGAGCACCAGCGCGAACGGGGCCTCGACCGCGTGCGGCGCACGGTCGCCGAAGGGGCCGTCCTCGAAGCGCTTGACCACCTCGCCGAGGTCGGCCTCGTCGTCGATGCCCGCGTCGGCGCGACCCGGGAGCTCGTCGGGCTCGATCAGGGCCTGCTGGCCGAAGCGGTGCTCGACCCAGGCGTGGAACGCGGTGCCGAAGCGGGCGGCCGGCGCGGGCGGTCGCGGCATGGGCCGGGCGAGCTCGGCGGCGAAGGCGTCGGGGTCGTCGCGCAGCCGGGCCAGCGACGTGACGGAGAGGCTGCCGGGCAGCGGGAGGTCGAGGGTGGTCGCGCGCTCGGCCCGGGCCTCGGCGAGCAGCTGGGCGAGGTCGTCGTCCCACTCGGCCACCCTCGCGGCCTCGACCACGTCGAGACCCTCGTCGGGTGCGGTGGGGTCGACGGAGCGTACGAGGTCCGCGGCGGCCAGTCGTCGGCGCGCCTCCTCGCCGGTGCCGGGCACCGGCCACGGTCGCGAGGTGTCGACGTCGTCGTTGGGGTTGGGGGACTTCGGCGGCGGCTTCTCGAGCCACCGCTCGACCGGGCAGCCCCAGTCGTCGAGCTGGTCGCGCACCACGGCCTGGTAGTCGGAGGGCCCGAAGGGCGTGGAGCGCTGGCCCCAGACGTAGGACGTGACGCTGAGGTGGTGCGCCGCCCGGGTGAAGGCGACGTAGCCCAGCCGGAGCTCCTCCTCGGCGTCGTGCGCCTTGGTCGCGGCGCGGTAGGAGTCGAGGGCGGCCTTGTCGTGACCGGCGAGCTGCGGCTGGTCGGCCCGGTCGCCGCGCAGCGGCGCGGGCAGCACTGCCGGAGAGGACGTCCAGAGGGTGCGGGAGCGGTTGCTGGGGAAGCGGGTCTCCCCCACCCCGACGCAGAACACCGACGACCACTCGAGGCCCTTGGCCCGGTGGACGGTCAACAGCTTGACCGAGTCGGCGGCCGTCGGGGTCGCCACGTCGAGGCCGTTGCCCTGGTCGTCCTCGGCGGTGAGGTAGGCGAGGAGGGCGGGCAGGGTCACGTCGCCGTCGACGGACTGGAACTCTGCGACCGCCTTGACGAAGAGGTCGAGGTTGTCGCGACGCGCGGCGGCGGCCGGCGAGGTCGCGGAGGCGAGCTCGACGTCGACGCCGGTCGTGTCGATGATGCGGCGCACCACGTCGAGGAGCGGGTCGCCGACGTGGGCGCGCAGCCGGCGCAGCTCGGCGGCGAGCAGGCCGTAGCGGTCGAGCGCCTCGGCCGAGTAGGCAGCCTCCCCCGGCGACTCGACGGCATCGCTGAGCGCGGGCAGCTCGGAGGCGTCGATGCCGTCGGCGATCTGGAGGAGCTGGTCGGCGATCGACGCGGTCTCCCGGCGGCCGCGCACGCCCGCGATCTCGGCGGCGCGCTCGGCGAGCAGCCGCAGGTCGCGAGGACCGATCGCCCAGCGCGGACCTGTCAGCAGGGTGAGCATCGAGGAGTTGGCCGTCACGTCGTGCATCAGCGTCAGCGTCGCCACGACCTCGGCGACCTCGGGGAGCCGCACCAGTCCCGACAGGCCGACGATCTCGACGGGGACCCCCGCGGCGGTGAGCGCGTCGTAGACCTCCTCGGCCTGCGCGTTGTCGCGGCTCAGCACCCCGACCTCCGACCACGCGGTGCCGGCGTCGTGGACCCGCTGCACCTCGACCGCCAGCCACGCCAGCTCGTCGCTCGCGCGCTCGAAGACGTGGGCCTCGACGTGACCGTCGGCGGCGCCGTCGGCGGCACGCAGGCGGGCGACCTTGTCGCCGTAGGCGGCGAGCAGCGGCTCGGCGAGCCGGTTGGCGACGTCGAGGATGTGCCGGTCGGAGCGCCGGTTGACCGTGAGCGGCAGCCGCCCGGGCTCGCCGTCGGCGGCCGGGAACGTGTCGGCGAAGTTGAGGATGTTGGACACCGACGCGCCGCGCCAGCCGTAGATCGCCTGGTTGGGGTCGCCGACCGCCATCACCGGGTGGCCGAGCCCGTGGTCGGGGTCGGGTCCGGAGAAGAGCCGCGCGAGCATCGTGGCCTGCGCGACGGAGGTGTCCTGGTACTCGTCCAGGAGGACGACCTTGAACCGCGCGCGCTCGAGCTCGCCGACCTCGGGCTGGTCCTCCACGAGCCGGGCGGCGAGGGCGATCTGGTCACCGAAGTCCATCAGCCCCAGGTCGGCCTTGAGGCGTCGGTAGCCGGTGACGAGCTGGAGCAGCTCGGCGCGCCGGTCGATCGCGTTGATCGCCCTGGCCGGCGGCTCGAGGTAGGTCTTGCGGGCCTTGCCGGCCTGCTCCTCGACGAGGGCCCGCTCGAAACCGCGACGAGCCTCCTCGTCGATCCGCCGCACGTCGTCGGCGTCGACGAGGTGCTCGCTCATCGCGCCGTCGAGGGCGAGGAGGTTCTGGATCGCGGTCGCGGGGTGGTCGGTCAGCAGCTCGATGTGACCGGTGAACCGCTCGATGACGCGGGCGCCGAGCTGGTAGCGCGAGGCGTCGGAGACGACGCGGGTGTCGGGCTCGTGGCCGATCCGCAGGCCGTGGTCGGTGAGGAGGTTGGCGGCGTAGGCGTGGTAGGTGGCGACGGTGGGCTCGAGGACGTCCTCGCCCTCGGCGACGACGGAGCGGTCGAGCAGGCCGGCCGCCCCCAGGGCCGCGGTCACCCGCTGGCGGAGCTCGGCCGCGGCCTTGGTCGTGAAGGTCAGCCCGAGGACCTCCTCGGGCCGCACCTTGCCGGTGGCGACGAGCCACACCACGCGCTGGGCCATCAGGGTGGTCTTGCCGGAGCCGGCACCGGCCACGACGACCGTGGGCCGCAGCGGGGACGTGATCGCGGCCCACTGCTCGTCGCTGGCGGCGTGCGTGGCACCCATGAGGGCACGGAGGTCCTCGGGGGTGTCGAGCCGGACCGGCCGGAACGGCTGGACTGGCTGGGCGGGCTCTGCCGGGGTCACTGGACGGTCACGCTCCCTGCGCCCTTGGCCGGGCAGATGGCCGTGAACGCGCAGTCCCGGCAGTGGGCGCCCGCGGTGGCGGGGAAGGTCTCGGCGCGGACGAGGTCGGCGGCGCGGGCCAGCCCCGCGCGGAGCGCGAGACGCTCGGCGCCGTCGTCGGCGTGGGCGGGCTGGGCCTGCACCTTGGCGGCCGAAGAGTCGTCGTCGATGCCGAGCTGGACGAGCTCGGCGCCACCGGAGACGACCGTACGGCCGGCGGCGTCGTCGATCGCGCCGGTGTCGACGGCGTACTGGTAGAGGGCGAGCTGGAGGTTGCCGGCGACCGCGGGACCGGTGGGGGCGGTGCGCGCGCTCTTGAAGTCGACGACGACCACCCGGCCGGCGTCGTCGATCTCGAGGCGGTCGGCGAACCCCGTCAGCCGGACCGGCCGCCCGTCGACGTCGACGACGCTCTGGAAGCGCTGCTCGGCACCGAGGAACTCGCGCGGGTTGGCGAGGTGCCACTGCACGAAGCGGGCCACGGCCTTGCCGATGCGGGCGAGCTCGCGCTGGCGCGACCACGGCGTACGGAAGGCGAGCCGGTCCCACACCGCCTCGACCTCGGCCATCAGCGGCTCGACCTCCGCGGGCAGCTCGCCGACCGCGACGCGCTCGGCGAGGGCGTGGAGGACCTGGCCGAGGTTGGCGGACTGGTGGACCGCCGAGACCCCACCGGCCTCGCGCTCGAAGAACCACTGCGCCGGGCACACGAGGATCGACTCGAGCATGCTGGCCGAGACCGGCACGGGGCGGTCCGGGTCGCGGATGGGCTGCACGGAGCGGGTGGTGCTGCGGGTGCCCCACCAGCTGGAGGGGTCGGCCGCCGGCACGAGCTGACGACCGTCGACCTCCTCGCCCGCCAGCGCGGCGAGCCGGCGGGCCGCCGCCTCGCACATGGCCGGCGAGGTCGCGGGGTCGGCCGCCGTGCGGCGTAGCTCGGCCACCAGCCCGCCGAGCGACAGCGGGCGCGGCGGCCGGCCGTCCTGGTGGTCGATGGTGACGCCGAGCTCCTCGAGGAAGCGCGAGGGCTGCTCGCCGTCGTCGTCGGGCGAGCGCACCGCGCTCACCACCAGGCGCCGCCGGGCACGGGTGCACGCGACGTAGAAGAGGCGGCGCTCCTCCATCAGCAGTGCCCTCGTCGTCACCGGCGGGACGAGGTCGGGGTGTCCGGAGGCGTCGACCCCGATGCGGTCGGCACCGAGCAGGGTGGTGCGGCGACGCAGGTCGGGCCAGCCCTCCTGCTGCACGTGGGCGACGACGACGAGGTCCCACTCCAGCCCCTTGGAGCGGTGGGCGGTGAGGAGGCGTACGGCGGCGCCACGCACCCCCTGCTCGGCGAGGGTGTCGGCGGGCAGCTGCTGGGCGACGACGCTGGCGAAGAAGGCGGCGACGCCCACGTGGTCGCGCTGGTCGAGGGCCCGGGACGCGAGGTCGAAGAGCGCGACGATCGCGTCGAGGTCGCGGTGGGCACGCCGGGCACCCGCTCCCCCGCCGTCGACCTGGCGACGCAGCCGCTGCGGCCAGGAGGTGCCGGACCACAGGTGCCAGAGCACGTCCTCGACACCGGCCCGCTCGGCCAGCATCCGCGCGCCCTCGCCCAACAGCGTCGCGAGGGCGCCGGCGCGCTCGACGTCGGGCGCGTCGAGGCCGTCGAGGAAGCCCGGCTCGACGACCGCCAGCCGGAGCAGCTCGCGCGAGGTGCGCCGGTCTGCGGCGTCGGCGGCGTCCTTCTCGCGCGCGCGGAGGCGGCGCACCAGCGCGCGCAGGTCGGAGGCGTCGAGGCCACCGAGCGGCGACAGCAGCAGCGACTCGACGCGGCCCGGGTCGAGGAAGTCGGGCGAGTCGGGGTCGTCGTTGTCGAGGTTGACCACGGCGCGCAGCCCGTCGAGCAGCGGCACCACGGCGGGGTCGCGGACCAGCGGCAGGTCGTCGGAGGCCACCTCGACCGGGACGCCCGCGGCGGCGAGCGCCCGGCGCAGCGGCGGGATGCTGGCGCGGCCGGAGCGCACCAGGACGGCCATCCGGTCCCACGCGATGCCGTCCTCGAGGTGGGCGCGGCGCAGCAGGTCGGCCAGCCGCTCGGCCTCGGCGCGCTCGGTGTCGTAGGTGACGACCTCGATGCGACCCTCGCCCTGCGGGCCGGGGACCGCCTCGGGGGCGAGGAACGCCTCGCGGGCCTCGGGCGCGATGCTGCCGGTGAGGCTGAGGCGGCTCGCCACCCGGCCGGCACCCAGCAGGATCCGCGGGCCGAAGCGGCGGGTGCGCTGCAGGACCACGACCGGGGCGGGTGAGCCCGCTGCCGTGGGGAAGCTCGCCGGGAAGTCGAGGATGCCGCGCACGTCGGCCCCGCGGAAGCCGTAGATCGACTGGTGCGGGTCACCGACGACCGTGAGGTCGCGCCCGTCGCCCGCGAGCGCGCGGAGCAGGGCGACCTGGCCGGGGTCGGTGTCCTGGTACTCGTCCACGAAGACGTGGCTCCAGCGGGCGCGCAGCTCGTCACGGTGGGTCTCGGCCTCGATGACGGCGCGACGGATGAGGTCGGAGTAGTCGGTGGCGCCGAGGTTGTCGAGGACGGTGAGGTACTGCTCGAGGAAGAGCCCGGCGGCGACGAGCTCGGGGAGGTCGTGCTCGATGCCGAGGGCACGGAGGCCGGCCGGGTCGAGGCCCTTCTCCCGGGCCCGCGCCAGCACGGCCTGCACCTCGCGGACGAAGCCGCGGGTGCCGGCCGCACGGCGCAGCTGCTCGGGCCACACCACCGACTCGGGGTTGTCACGCAGGAGCTCGCGCAGGACGACGTCGGCCTCGGGCGCCGACAGCAGCCGGATCGCCCCCTCGTAGAGCTCGGCGGGGGCGTACTTCCTCACCAGTGCGTAGGCGAAGGAGTGGAACGTCGAGCAGGACGCCGCGGAGGTCGTGCGGGCGACCCGCGCCGTGACCCGGTCGCGCAGCTGCTCGGCGGCCTTGCGGGAGAACGTGAGCGCCAGCACGGCGTCGGGCGAGGCGCCGCGGCGCTCGATGCGGTCGACGATCGCCTCCACCAGCGTGGTGGTCTTGCCCGTCCCGGGACCGGCGAGCACGAGCAGCGGGCCGCCCTCGTGGTCAACGACGCGCTGTTGGTGCTCGTCGAGCTCGGGCACCACGACCTCGCGGTCGGGCTGCACCAGGCGGTAGCGGGTGGTCGGGGTGCTCACGGGACCACCCCATCACGCGGGACCGACAGTCGCCTGCCGGCCCCGCGCGGGGCGTACGGGCGTGTCGTCAGCCTAGGTCGACGATGGCGGCGACCGGGCCGCCACCCTCGGGGCCCTGGTGGGCCGCGGAGACGGACACGAAGACCGCGGGGTCGCCGGTCACGGCCGCGGTGACGCCGCCGACGCAGGACTTGATCTGGCGGTGCCAGTGCACGTCGGAGTCGTCGAGCATCGCGTTGCGCCTGCCCCGGACGGTGCCGTCCTGGCTGGCCTCGCACTTGAGGAAGACGTTGACGAGCCTGCCGTCGAGGTCGTCGGTGTGCGGGCGCTCGGGCAGGTCGAGGCCGGCCGAGCGGATGGCCTCCCAGATGCCGTCGGCGTCGAGCGCGTCCTTCATCACCGAGTGGCCGATGCGGTAGCGGCCGCCGACGCCCTTGGCGTTGCCGACGACGACGATCTGGGCCTGGTCGAGCTCGACGCCCGACGAGCACGAGGCCACCGAGGAGAAGAGCTCGCGGTTGTGCATGACGTCGGCGTCGGTCGGCATGTCGATCTCGCCGAGGGCGACGGCGATGCCGAGGCCGGTGACGCCGTTGGAGAGGTCCATCGACTCGTGGGTGTGCTCGGTCCAGACCGTCTTGCCGCGCGACTTGGCGTCGCGGATCGTGTGGATGGTGAGCAGCGGGGTCTTGGTCTGCACGTAGTGCACGTCGGCGGGGTCGGTGATGCCGGCGCGCTCCATGGCGACCTTCACGCCCGCGGCGACCTTCTCGATCATCGCGGTGTAGCCGATCTCCTCGGGCAGGATCGCCTCGCTCATCGCGAAGCCGGCGGTGAGTCGCATCTCCTCGCGCGACGGGTCGTCCTCGGGGACGTCGGTCGTGGCGAAGATGGTGGCGTGGGGGCTGATCACGCCGTCGGTGCCGCCCGACCACACGATCGGCACGCCCTTGACCTGCTCGGGGTCGGCGCCCTTGGCGACCAGCGCCTCGCGGAACGCCCGGTCGGCGATGATGCGGGTGTAGTCGTTGACCCCGCCGTTGCCCTCGGTCTTGCCGATGATCGCGAAGACGCGGTCGGCGGCGATGACGCCCTCGTCGATGAGCTTGGTGAGCTCCGAGGCGTCGGCGACGGAGTGGATGGGGACCTTGCGGACCTCAATGGCGCTGGGCATCTGGGTTCCTTTCGGTGGGGTGTCAGGCGGGTACGACGACGGTGCCGGCATCGCCGGCGACGGCCGCGGTGATCTGGTCGAGGCTGGTGATGACGCCGCGCTTGCCGGTGGCCTCGACGAAGCGGCACACCGCGTCGACCTTGGGGCCCATCGAGCCGGAGGCGAAGTGGCCCTCGGCGGCGTACGCGCGGAGCTGGTCGACGGTGACGGTGCCGAGCGGCTCGGCGTCGGGCTCGCCCCAGCGGATCACGGCGTTGGGCACGTCGGTGGCGATCACCAGGACGTCGGCACCCGTGGTCTGCGCGAGCAGGGCGGCGCCGAGGTCCTTGTCGATGACGGCCTCCACCCCGGCCAGGGAGCCGTCGGGGCGGCGTACGTGGGGGATGCCGCCGCCACCGTTGGCGACGACGACGAACCCGGCCTCGATCAGGGCGAGCACGGCAGGGGCGTCGAGGATCTCGCGCGGCTCGGGCGACGCGACGACCCGGCGCCAGCCCTTCTCGCCGCGGTCCTCCCAGGTCTCGCCGTGGTCCATCAGGACCCGGGCCTCCGCCTCGGGCAGGTGACGCCCGATCGGCTTGGTCGGCGTGGTGAAGCCCTCGTCGTCGGGGTCGACGAGCGTGCGGGTCACGAGTGCGGCGCAGCGCCGGTCGACGGAGCGGGCCGCCAGCTCGCTGTCGAGCGCGTCCAGCAGCACGAAGCCGAGCGTGGCCTGGGTCTGCGCGCCGCACCAGTCGAGCGGGACCGGGGGCACGACGGCGGCGGCGAGCTCGTTCTTGACGAGCAGGTTGCCGACCTGGGGACCGTTGCCGTGGGTGACGACGACGTCGTGGTCGTGCTCCAGGAGGCCGGCGACCGCGGCCATCGCCACGCCGGCCGCCTCGATCTGGTCCTCGGGGCGCGCCCGGCCGTCGGCGTTCGTCATGGCGTTGCCGCCGAGTGCGAGCAGGACCCTCATGGCGCAAACCTAGTGTCGGCGCTCACCTGCCCCCCACGGCAGATTCGGCCAACGACGGCAGGTATCGCTGGCAACAGTTGATACTGGTGCGGTGGGCGTTCACAACTACCTCGTCGAGGGCGTCTCCTGCACCGGCAAGACCTCGGTCGCCACCGAGCTCGAGCGCCGCGGCCACCACGTGTGAGACGTGGACGTGGTCGACGAGATCGAGCAGCGCGCCGTACGTGCGGGGATGGTCGAGCCGTAGGCGCAGCCCTGCACGTGCTGTGGAGGACTACGCGGTCGTGACCGTGACGGTGTTGGAGCAGGTCGAGGCGTAGCTGTTGAGCACGCTCTTCTCCGCCGAGTCGGCCGTCAGGCCCCAGCGGATCTTCACCGCGACCCACTCCGCGACGTAGCGGCACTTGTCGTAGGTCGGCAGCCAGGTGCTGGGGCCCTGGTCGCTCTTGGACTGGTTGACGTTGTCGGTGACGCCGACGAGGGTGCGGTAGTCGCCGAGGTCGTTGGCGTACGCCTCGCGCCGGGCGGCCGTCCAGCCGCTGGCACCGGAGCCCCAGGCCTCGGCGAGCGGGACCATGTGGTCGATGTCGACGTCGGACGCCAGGGTCCACGAGACGCGGTCGTAGTAGGAGAACCACCGACCGGTCGACACCGTGCACTTGCCCGACGTGGTGTAGGTGAGCGGGGTGTCGGGCTCCGCCTCGCTGATCAGGACCTCGGCGCGAGCGTTCTGGCAGTCGCCGTTGGCGTCGACCCAGTGCTTGAAGAGGGTGCGGTCGTAGCCGGTGTTGGCCTCCGCGGCGGTCGGGACGGCCGCGACCGCCTGGGCGAGCGTGCCGCTGAAGGTCGCCGCCTGCGCGGGGGCGGGCGCGAGGAGGAGCAGCGCGCCGATGATCGGCACGAGCAGCGCCGAGGACCACCGCCGTGCGGCCGTGGGACGGTGGTGCAGCTTCCGAGAACGAGACATGGTGATCTCCTGCGGGAGGCAGGCCCGATGCCTGCGTCTGCGCACTTCCTACTGCCGCCACCTGTCCACGGGGCGCACGACGCGCGGACGACGCGCGGCGGCGTGCCGAACAGGAGGAGAAAGCGAGCCGTCAGCCGGCCGGGGTGAGGGCGGAGGTCACCTCGACCACGCCCGGGCCGTACTCCTCGTCGACCCATGCCTGGATCGAGCCGTCGTCGAAGACCACCCCGATCTCGACGGTGTTGCCGATGCTGCCGTAGCCACTGTCGAGGCCACCCGGCAGGTCTTCCAGGTCCTCCGCGACCTCGCGGAGCCGGGCGTGCGTGTTCGCGAACTCCGACACGCACAGGGCGCCGCCCCACACCTCTCGCACGGCGGCCTCGGCGCGGGCGACGTCGTCGGTCACGCCGACGTTCAGGACGGTCCAGCGCGGGTCGTTCATCGCCTGCTGGACCTCCAGGGACGGTGGGTCGTCCTGCACCGTCTGCGGCCACACCGGGTTGATCGTCTGGTCGCCCCACGAGATCGCGTAGTCGGGCAGCCCCTCCGCGACGCGGTGCGCGGCGGACAGCGCCGTGCCGGTCGTGGTGGCCGGGTCGACCGGGACCCAGCCGCCGTCGGGTGCCGGGCAGCGGCTGGCGAACAGGGCAGCCAGGTCCTCCTTCGGCCAGTCCTCGGGCGTGCTCTCCCGCACCTCGGTCGGGGTGAAGGTCGTGCCGTCCCACGAGCCGTCCATCGTGTAGGCACCCCACCGGACCCCGCCCGACGACTCGTGGGGGTGCTCGTCCCAGATCCACCCTCCGACGTCGGGCCCGCTGCACTGGGGTGGGTAGGAGGACGCCACCGAGCCGAGGCACAGCATCGGCCCACCGCCCTCGTCGAGCACCGTCGCCCTGGCACGGACCGGAGCGTCCGCCGGGAGCATCGCGGTGGGCGACGCGGCCGGGAGGCCCGGTGTGGCCTCGTCCGCCGCCGGCTCGCTGGTCGCCTCGCCGCAGCCCGTCAGTGCGGCAGCCAGCGCCACCACCAGCACGATCCCCCGTCCCATCCCCGCAGCATCCGGCCCGCTGCGAGGAGGTGCAACGGATGTTGCCGGATCGTGACGCGGCGTCAGGGCCGGCCGAGCAGCGCTTCGAGGACCCGGGTGCCGACCGGCAGGCCGTGGTCGTCGTAGTAGGCGAACATCGCCGACAGCCACGGGTGGGTGCCCGGGTCGGCCACCCTCCGCACCGGCACGCCCGCCTCGGCGGCCAGCTCGCGCACCGTCGCGACGCGGGTCGCGAGCTCGTACGTCGCCCCCTCGTGACCGTCCTCGGTGAGCACGACCGCGGCGGCGCGGCCGAGGTCGGCGAGGTCGAGGAAGCCGAAGCGCACGTCGGCCGAGTACGGCAGGTCGAGCGGACCGCTGAGGTCGAGGTTCTGGAGGTAGGCGCCGGGCTGGAGGATCGTCCACGACAGCCCGCTGCGACGGACGAGGTCCTCGCTGATCGCCTTGCCGACGTGGTGCGGCATCGCCGGCGCGTAGGGCGAGGCGACGGAGTGGTGGACCACCCGACCGACGCCGGCCGCGGCGAGCGCGGTCAGCGCGGAGCCGACGTACGCGGGCTCGTCGGGGTGCAGGTTGGGCGCGATGACGTACGCCGCGTCGCACTCCGCCACGGCCCCGGCGAGGTCCGGCCAGTCCGACCGCCCCAGCGGGACGGCGTCGAGGCTCCGGTCGGCGAGCGCGGCGCAGACGGCCCGGCCCGTCTTGCCGTGGCCTCCGAGCACCGCGACGCGCCGCACCGACACCGCGATCAGATCCGGTCGACCTCGGCGAAGGCAGCGCCCTCCGCCAGCTCGGCGTATCCCGGACCGCGGTCGAAGAACGCGTCGTCCTCCCGGCTCCACGCAGCCCGCCCCGCGCGCTCGGCGTCGGTGGCTGCAGCGTCGAAGCCGAGGTCACCGCCGTCACGTGAACCGGTCAGCACGACGCCGTAGTCGCGCAGCGCGCCCTCGGCCGACACCTTGCCCCAGACCACGTCACGGACGACGAGCTCCGGGTCGCGGGCCAGCGGGTCGCCCCAGCCGCCCCCACCGGTCGTACGGATCCGCACGACCTGGCCGGCCCGGACCACCTCGGCGTCGGCGAGGGCGTCGACCTCGCGCTCCTCGGGGCCACCCGGGTCGATGACGACCTGGAAGGGGGCACCCGCCTTGCCGCCGCGCACGCCCCAGCAGGCCAGGATCGAGCGGTCGGCGATGGACATGAAGTGGGCGTCCTTGAGCATCCGGATCTGCTTCTCGTAGCCCAGCCCGCCGCGGAACTGGCCCGCGCCGCCGGAGTCGACGGCCAGGCCGAGGCGCTCGACGATGAACGGGAAGCGCGACTCGGTGAACTCGGTCGGCAGGTTGCGGGAGTCGGGCACCACGTGGATGGTGTCCTCGCCGTCGGCGTAGTAGCGGCCGCCGGAGCCGCCGCCGAGCACCTCGCGCATGAGGTAGTCGTTGCCCTCGAGGTCCTTGCCGTAGACGCCGGTGTAGCGGATCGTCTCCTGGTCGGCCGGCATCTTGCCGTCGACCGCCTTGGCCACGACCCCCGCGAGCACACCGAGCAGCCGCAGGATCACGAAGGTGCGGGCGTTGGTCGGGCCCGGGTGGATCGGGGTGAGCAGCGTGCCCTTCTCGGGGAAGCGCATCTCGATCAGCGGCACGATGCCCTCGTTGACGTCGAGCTCGGCCATCCGCTCGGGGGTGTCGGCGAGGTTGCGCAGGATCGGCGCGAGCCACTTCTTGAGGAAGTTGCCGCCGACGTAGTCGCCGCAGTGGTTGATCGGCCCCTTGGCCTGGGCGCTGGTGCCGGTGAAGTCGATGATCAGCCGCGGTCCGGCGGGACGACCGTTCTCGGGGTCGGCCGGGGCGTCGCTGACCTTGGTCAGGGTGATCCGCTGGGTGTGCAGCTGCGGCTCGTCGACGCCGTCGTGCTCGGCGTAGTCCTCCCAGACGTAGGTGCCGTCGGGGATCTTGGAGAGGATCTCGCGACGGTAGGTCTCGGTGGTCGCGTCGAGGATCGCGTCGAACGACGTCTCGATCGCCTCGCGGCCGTAGCGCTCGAACAGCTCACTGAGCCGGCGTGCGCCCATCAGGCACGCCGAGCACTCGGCGTCGAGGTCGGCGGCGAGGCTGTCGGGCATCCGCGAGTTGCGGGTCATGATCCGCAGCGCGGCCTTGTTGGGCACGCCCGCGTCCCACAGCTTGATCGGCGGGACGGCGAGGCCCTCCTCGTAGACGCTGGTCGCGCCGCTCGGCATCGACCCGGGGCAGGCGCCGCCGATGTCGTCGTGGTGGCCGAAGGCCTGCACGAACGCGACGACCTCGCCCTCGTGGAAGACCGGCACGGTGACGCAGAGGTCCGGGAGATGGCCGATGCCGCCCTCGGACTCGTAGACGTCGTTGTGGAAGAACACGTCGCCCTCGCGCATCTCCTCCAGCGGGAAGTCGCGCACGATCGGGTGCACCAGCGCGCTGTAGGAGCGGCCGGTGAGCTTGCGCAGCTGGCGGTCGTGGATGCCGGCGCGGAAGTCGTGCGCGTCGCGGATCATCGGCGATCGGCTCGTACGCCCGATGGCGGTCTCGACCTCCATCTCGACGCTGGCGAGGGTGCCCTGGACGATCTCGACGAGGATCGGGTCGACGCTCGAGCCCTCGGGCGTGAGGCGCCCGCCGTGCTCGTACGCCGTGGGCAGGCCGGCGGGGTTGACCGGCTTCGCCGTGACGTAGGCCGGGTCCACGGGGCGGGTGCTGACGTCGGTGCTCGTGCTCATCGGCCCGACTCCTTCCGGATCACGAGGTTGGCCCAGTCGTCGACCACGACCTCGAAGCCGGGGTGGACGGGGATGGTGGACCCGAACTCCTCCACGATGGCCGGGCCGCTGAAGGTGTCGCCCGCGCCGAGGTCGCCGCGCCAGATGATCGGGGTGTCGACGTAGCCGACCTCCGGGTCGAAGCACACGGGCCGGGTCGTGGTCTCGAGGCTCGCTGACGCTCGCACCTCGACCACCGATGGGAGCTTGGGGATCTCCGGGCGCGTGATGGGCCCGATGCCGGTGACGCGCAGGTTGACCCACTCGACCTGCTGGGTCGGGTCCCCACGGAAGTCGTAGCCGTAGAGCTGGCGGTGCTCGGCGTGGAAGGTGTCGGCGACCTCGGCGACGTACGCCTGGTCCACCTCGCCCTCGGGTGCGGCGACGCGCACCTCGTAGGCCTGGCCGACGTAGCGCACGTCGATGGTGCGGTGGAACTGGTGCTGGTCCTCGGTGAAGCCCTCCTTGTCGAGCGCCTCGCGGGCCCGGTCGGTGAGGGTGTCGAGGACGGCCTGGACGGCCGCGTGGTCGAGCGCGGACTCCTTGGCCACGTGGGTCTGGACGTAGTCGTTCTTCACGTCGACGGTCAGCAGGCCGAAGGCGCTCACGTTGCCCGGGTTGGGGGGCACGACGACGCCCGCGAGGTCGAGGATGTCGACGAGCCGGCAGGCCAGCAGCGAGCCGGAGCCGCCGAAGGTGGTGAGCATGAAGTCGCGCACGTCGAGGCCGCGCTTGACGCTGACCTGGCGCAGGGCGTTGGCCTGGTTCCACGCGGAGATCTCGAGGATCCCGGTGGCGCAGCGCTCGAAGTCGACACCGAGCTGGCCGGCGAGCTCGGTGATGCCGGCGCGGGCCGCCTCGACGTCGAGCGGGATCTCCCCGCCGAGCAGGTGGGGAGGGATCCGGCCGAGGGTGACGTGGGCGTCGGTGATCGTCGGGGCGGTGCCGCCCTTGCCGTAGCAGAGCGGGCCCGGGTCGGCGCCGGCCGAGTGGGGGCCGACCTTGAGGGTGCCCTCGGGCGAGAGCCAGGCGATCGAGCCGCCACCCGCGCCGACGGTGACGACGTCGATCATGGGGATCTTGCTGGGGTAGGCCCCGACAGTGCCCTCGGTGGTGAGAGTGGGCTCGCCGTCGAGGACCACCGAGACGTCGGTGGAGGTGCCGCCGCCGTCGCAGGTGAGGATCTTCGGGAAGCCGGCGACCTTCGCGATCAGGGCGGCCCCGAGGGCGCCCGCGGCCGGGCCGGACAGCACGGTCGTGATCGGCTGGTGGACGACCTCGTCGGCCGACAGCACGCCACCGTTGGACTTCATCACGTAGAACGGGATGGCGCTGCCGGTGAAGTTCAGCAGCCGCTCGGAGATGTTGGTGACGTAGCGGCTGACGTTGGGCTTGACCGCCGCGTCGACCAGCGTGGTCATCGAGCGCTCGTACTCGCGGTACTCGCGCAGCACCTCGCTGGAGATCGAGACGACGGCGTCGGGGTGCTCGCGGCGCAGGACCTCGCGCAGGCGGAGCTCGTGCTCGTCGTTGGCGTAGGCGTGCAGCAGGCAGACACCGATGGTGGAGATGCCCTGGTCGCGGAACCAGCGGGCCGCCGCGACGGCCTGCTCCTCGTCGAAGGGCCGGATCTCGGCGCCGGTGAAGTCGAGGCGGCCCCCGACCGTACGGACGCGGTCGGCCGGGACGATGCGGTCGGGCTTCACCCAGAAGTAGGAGTTGCCGTAGCCGTCGGGAACGGACTGGCGGGCGATCTCGAGCATGAACTCGTAGCCCTCGGTCGTGATGAAGCCGAGTGCCTCGACCTTGCCCTCGAGGAGCTTGTTGGTCGCCACCGTCGTGCCGTGCGAGACGGCGGTGATGTCACTGCCCTCGGCGCCGACGACGCCGAGGATCTTCTCGATGCCGGCGATGAAGCCGTCGGCGGGGTTGCCCGGCGTGCTGGGGGTCTTGGTGGTGACCAGCTCGCCCGAGTCCTCGTCGAAGGCCACGACGTCGGTGAACGTGCCGCCGGTGTCGATCCCGATCCTGATCCGCCGATTGCTCATGGGGAGGATTCAACCGAGGAGGCCACCGCGGCGGCCACGGCAGGGCTTGCCGACGAATCGGCGATCCCTCGGCAAGATCTGCCTGGCCCTGGAACGAGCGAAGGGCCCTCGGCGGTATGAGCGCCAAGGGCCCTTCTGGTTGAGGTCGGTCGCCGTGGCGTCCGGATCCTCGGGGTGACCGTTCGCGGTGATGCTCCCGGTCGATCGCTCCGTCCTTCGGAGCCCCAGCCACCTCATCACCCGGTGCCTGCGACGACCCCCGGCGTACCGGTTCGCGTCGTGCGGACCCTCCATTGTCGGAGCCATCCCGCCTCCCCTTGCGGGGCTGCGTGAGACCAGTTCTACGCCCTGCGCCACTCCGTCCGCAAGGGACCTTCGGCACTGGTTTGCCCGGGTGTGGCGCCGTCGGCGTGTCGTGCACAGGGGAGCGCCTTCCATCCCCAGCCTGGCGGGTTCCTGCACAGGTCTGTCCACAGCTGTGTGCACAGGTGTCAGGCGGCGAGCAGCTCCTCCACCGCGGTGGCGACCTCGAGAAGCTGACGGTCGGCGCCGTGTCGGGCGACGAGCTGGACGCCGACCGGCAGCCCGTCCCGCGTACGTCCGGCCGGGACCGAGATCGCGGGACAGCCGGTCACGGTGATGAAGTAGGCCGAGCGCATCCAGGCGAGGTAGTCGGGCATCTCCTGGCCGTTGATCGCCTCGGGGAACTCCTGCTCCACCGGGAACGGCGGCACCTGCGAGGTCGGCAGCAGCAGGACGTCGTGGTCGCCGAAGAACAGCCGCATCGTCTCCGACAGCGAGGTGCGCTGCGTGTACGCCCGCGCGACGTCGGCGCCCGTCAGCGGCTCGCCGGCACGGATGTTGGCCTCGAGGGAGGGCTTGAACGACGTCGGGTGCTTGGCGAGGAGGCGGCCGAGCTTGGCCTGGAAGTGCCACGCCCGGAGCGTGCGGAAGGTGTCGTCGGCCAGCGTGAGGTCGGGGTGGGCGTCGGTCACGGCGGCACCGGCGTCGGACAGGCGGGTCGCGGTGGCGCGCACGACGCTCGCGACCTCGTGGTCGACGACGAGCGCGCCGCCGAGGTCCACCGTCGTCGCCACCCGCAGTCCGGTGAGTGGGGCCGGCACCAGCGGAGGTGCGAACGAGGTGCCCGGGTCGCCCAGCGCCTGGGGGGCGCGCGGGTCGGGCCCGGCGATCACGGACAGCAGGAGCGCGAGGTCGCCGACGTTGCGCGCCATCGGGCCGCCGACCGAGGTGGACTCCCACTGGTTGTAGAGCGGCCACTCCGGCACCCGCCCCAGCGACGGTCGCATCCCGACGACCCCGCAGAAGGACGCGGGGTTGCGCAGCGAGCCGCCCATGTCGGAGCCGTCGGCCAGCGGCACCATCCCGGAGGCCAGCGCGCACGCCGCTCCCCCGCTGGACCCGCCCGCCGAGCGCGAGGGATCGACCGGGTTGCGGGTGACGCCGAAGACGGTGTTGAAGGTGTGCGAGCCGGCTGCGAACTCCGGCACGTTGGTCTTGCCGACGAACACGGCGCCGGCCGCGCGGACCCGCTCGACGAGGAGGTCGTCGTGGTCGGCTACCGCGTCGGCGAAGATCGGCGAGCCGTACGTCGTGCGCCACCCCTTGAGCGCGTGGGTGTCCTTGACCGCGAACGGCAGGCCGTGCAGCGGGCCGACCTCCTCGCCGGAGGCGTACGCCTGGTCGGCGACGGCCGCCCACGCCCGCGCGCGCTCGGCGTCGAGGGAGACGATCGCGTTGAGCTCGGGGTTGCGCTCCTCGATCCGGTCGAGGTGCAGCTCGAGGAGCTCGGTCGCCGAGATCTCGCCGGCACGTACGGCGGCGGCCTGGTCCCGGGCGGTGGAGTCGACGGTGACGTCGGTCATCGCGTCAGCGCCGCCGACCGAAGATCCCGCCGACGACCACGCCGAGCACCACGAGGCCGGCGCCGACGGCGACGCCGGTGAGGAAGTCCTGCCGCGAGGCGGCCGCCGGCGCCGGAGCCGGCGCCGTGAAGACCTGGCCGGCGCTGACCGCGCCTCCGGGCGCCGCAGCCGGCGCACCTGCAGCGGCGGCTGCCTCGACGGGAGCCGCTCCCCCGCCGGCCAGCACGCCGTCGACGTTGCCGAAGAACTCCCCGGCCATCCGCCGCGACACGCTCGTCAGCATGCGCTGGCCGACCCCGCCGATCATCCCGCCGACGACGGCGTCGGCGTCGTAGGAGATGCGTGTCGAGGAGCCCTCGGGAGCGAACCGCACGTTGACCGTGGCCCCGATGGTGCCCGGCGCGCCCGCGCCGTCGAGCTTCATCACGAGCGACTCGTGCTCGACGAGGTCGGTGAGCACGCAGGAGCCGGCGTACGTCCCCTTGATCGACGCGACGCCCGCGGTGACCGTCATGGCGTACGCGTTCTCGCCGGTCGCCTCGAGGCGCTCGCAGCCGGGGATCGTGCGGACGAGGACGGCCGGGTCGAGCAGCGCGTCCCACGCCTGCGCGACGGGCGCGGCGAGCGTGTTCTCTCCGGTGAACTTCATGGGGTGCTCCTGGTGGGGGCTTCGGTGGGGTCGGGTTCGTCGGCGTGCGCGAGGCGCAGCTCGAAGAGCTCGGACGGCGAGATGGGCATCGCCGTGATGGGGAAGCCCTCCGCATCCTCGATGGCGGCGGCGAAGACCGCGGCCGACGGGATGACGCCGGCCTCGCCCGCGCCCTTGATGCCGAGCGGGTTGAGCGGGGACGGCGTCTCGAGGTGGTCGATGTCGATCGACGTCGGGACCTCGGTGACGTAGGGCATGAGGAAGTCCATGAACGAGGCGTTGAGCAGCTGCCCGGACTCGTCGTAGGCCATCCGCTCGTAGAGCGCGCCGCCCACGCCCTGCGCGACGCCGCCGTGGATCTGGCCCTCGACGATCATCGGGTTGATCAGGTGGCCGCAGTCGTGCACCACGGCGTACTTGAGGATCGTGATCTCGGCGGTGTCTGGGTCGGTCTCGACGATCACGGCGTGCATGCCGTTGGCGAAGGTCGAGCGCGGCGGGGAGTAGAAGTCCTTGCCCTCGAGCCCCGGCTCGTCGCCCTCGGCGACCGGCGGCTTGCCGGGGTCGCCGACGGAGAACTGGGTGGCGGCCTTGGACGCCTCGTCGAAGGCGTAGCGCAGCGGGTTGGACAGCACGGCGACGGTGCCGAGGTCGATGCTCGCGTCGGTGCCCTTGACGCTCACCACGCCGTCGGCGATCTCGAGGTCCTCCTCGGACGCCTCGAGCGCCTCCGCGGCGATGCGCAGCGCCTTCTCCTTGGCACGCAGCGCCGCGAGGTGGATCGCCGAGCCGCTCATCACCGCGGCACGGGAGGCGAAGGTGCCGACGGCGTACGGCATCTTGCGGGTGTCGCCGGTGGTGACCTCGACGTCCTCGAACCGGACGCCGAGGGTGTCGGCGACGATCTGCGCGAACGCGGTCTGGTGGCCCTGGCCCTGGGTGGTGAGGCCGGTGGCGACCTTGACCTTGCCGGAGGTCTCGATGTGGACGTGGGCCCCCTCGTAGGGACCGACGCCGGTGCCCTCGACGTAGCAGGCCAGCCCGATGCCGACCCGGCGGCCCTGGGCGGCCATCTCGGCTCGGAAGTCCTCGAACTCGTCCCAGCCGACGAGCTCCTTGAGCTTGGCCAGCGACGCCGGGTAGTCGCCCGAGTCGTAGGTCAGCTCGCGACCGTCCTGGAAGATCAGCCCGTGCTCGTAGGGGAACTCGTCGGGCTGGATGAAGTTGGCGGAGCGCACCTCGGTGCGGTCCTTGCCGAGGTAGGCCGCGATCGCGTCCATCGTCCGCTCCATCACGAAGCAGCCCTGCGGCCGGCCGGCACCGCGGTAGGGCGTGACGATGACGGTGTTGGTGTAGAGCGACTCGAACACGACGCGGTAGTTCTGCGGCTTGTAGGGCCCGAGCAGCTGCGTGGACGTGATGATCGGGACGATGAGCCCGTAGGGCGTGTAGGCGCCGTGGTCGTGCCAGAACTCGACGTCGAGCCCGAGCACCCGGCCCTCGTCGTCGAAGCCGACCTCGACGTGGTGCTCCTGGGCGCGCTCGTGCGCGGACGAGATGAAGTGCTCACGCCGGTCCTCGGTGTACTTGACCGGCCGGCCGAGCGTCTTCGCCGCCAGCGGGACCAGCAGCTCCTCGGGCCACGGGTGCACCACCTTGACGCCGAACCCGCCGCCGACGTCGGGGGTGATCACGTCGACCTTGGCGAGGTCGAGGCCGAGCTTGGCGGCCACGCAGCCACGCACGCCGGTCGACGTCTGGGTGGACGACCACACGGTCAGCCGCGAGGTGTCGGGGTCCCACCGGGCGACGGTGCCGCGGCCCTCCATGGGCGTACAGGCCGAGCGCTCGATGTCGAGGTCGAGGGTGAGCGTGTGCGGAGCAGCGGCGATCGCGGCGCGGGCGTCGCCGTTCTCCTGCTCCATCCGGGCGCCGACGTTGTCGGGCACGTCGTCGTGGACCGTACGCTCCGCCGCGCGGGCGGCGGCGATGCCGACCACCGGCTGGAGGTGCTCGTAGTCGACGCGGATGCGGGCGACGGCGTCCTCGGCGACGTAGCGGTCGACGGCGACCACGAAGGCGATCGCCTCGCCGACGTAGTTGACCTCCTCGCGCGCCAGCGCGTACTGGGTGCGGCCGTGGGTGAGCGTCGGGTGCGGGATGAGCAGCGGCAGCGGCTCGGCCATCGGGCCGGTGAGGTCCTCCCAGGTCCACACCGCGACCACGCCGTCGAGATCGAGCACGTCGGAGACGTCGATGTCGACGATGCGGGCGTGGGCGTGGGGCGAGCGGAGGACGGCCGCGTGCAGCAGCCGCGGGTCGTCGGTGAGGAGGTCGTCGACGTAGCGGCCCTGTCCGCGCAGGAAGCGCTGGTCCTCCACGCGCGGCACCTTGGCGCCGAAGAGCTTGGTGGTCACTCGTCCCCCTTGCCCAGCTCGGCCGCGCGCAGCACCGACTTCACGATGTTCTGGTAGCCGGTGCAGCGGCAGAGGTTGCCGGCGATCATCTCGCGGGCCTCCTCCTCGCTCGGGTCGGGGTTGTCGGCGAGGCCGGCGGTGATCGTGGTGAGGAAGCCGGGCGTGCAGAAGCCGCACTGGAGGCCGTGGCAGTCGGAGAATGCCTGCTGCACCGGGCTGAGCGACCCGTCGTCCTCGGTCAGTCCCTCGACGGTGGTGATCTCGGCGTCGACGGCCGACACGGCGAGCATCAGGCACGAGCGCACCGGCCTGCCGTCGACGAGGATCGTGCAGGCGCCGCAGACGCCGTGCTCGCAGCCGACGTGGGTGCCGGTGAGGCCGCAGTCGTGGCGCAGCGCGTCGGACAGCAGCCGACGGGCCGGGACCTGCACCTCGTGGACGGATCCGTTGACGTGCAGTCGTACGTCGTGGAGCTGCTCGGCGCCCGGGATGCTCATGCGCTCCTCCCCTGTGTCGTCGTCTGGCGGGCGTGGTGGATGGCGTCCGCCAGGACCCGCGGCGTCAGCACCTTGACCAGGTGGGCGCGGTAGGCGGCGGTGGCGTGGATGTCGTCGGCCGGCTCGAGCTCGGCCAGCGCCGCACCGGCGGGGTCGTCGAGGGCATCGGTGACGTCTACAACGACGGGCACGTCGCTCACCGACACGAAGCCGACCCGCGCGCGGGTGACCTCTCCCCCGGCGGTCTCGACGTGCGCGGCGACCCCGACCAGCGCGTAGTCGCCGTGGCGACGGGCGATCTCCTGGAACGCGACGCCCGCCCCCGGCCCGAGGGCCGGGAAGAACGCCTCGACGGCGATCTCGTCGTGGGCCAGCGTCGACTCCAGCGGCCCCGCGAAGAGCTCGGCGGCGGGGATCGTACGGCGCCCGCGCACCGACGCGACGTCGACCGATCCGTCCAGCAGCCGCAGGACCATCGGCATCTCGGCCGCGGCGTCGGCGTGGACCAGTGAGCCCACCGTCGTGCCGCGGTTGCGGATCGTGGGGTGCGCGACGTGGCTGAGCGCCATCGCGAGGAGCGGCTGGCTCGCGGTCGCCTCGGCCGAGGCGAGCACGTCGGCGTGGCGGGCGAGGGCGCCGATCCGTACGCCCTCCCCGGCCCCGTCCCCGGCCCCGCCCGGAGAGACGGTGACGTGGCCGAGGTCGGGCAGGGCGTTGATGTCGACGAGCATCGAGGGTGCGGCCAGACGCATCGAGAGGAGCGGGACGAGCGACTGGCCGCCGGCCAGCACCTTCGCCCCCTGCTGCCCCGCGAGCGCCGCGAGGGCTTCCTCGAGGGTGGCCGGGCGCAGGTAGGCGAAGGGTGCGGGCTTCATCGGTTGTGCGCGCCTCCGGAGGCTGCGTCGTCGACGCCGCCGTCGTAGCCGGGGTGGCTGAGGTTGCGGGTGACGGTGCCGGCGCCGTCCCCGCCACGGCCCTTGACCATGTGGAAGAAGACGATGACCAGGATCGTGCCGAGGGCGATGCCGCCGAGCTCGAAGTCGTCGCCGAAGGTGAGGGTCACGCCGCCAATGCCGGCGATGATGCCAGCGGCCAGGCCGACCATGTTGACGGGGTTGCCGAAGTCGATGTTGTTCTCGACCCAGATCTTCGCGCCCACCAGTCCGATCATTCCGTAGAGCACGACCGTGATGCCGCCCAGGACTCCGCCCGGGGTGGCGTTGACGACCGCACCGAACTTCGGGCAGAGGCCGAGCAGGATCGCCACGAGCGCGGCGACGTAGTAGGCGGCCGAGGAGTAGACCCGCGTGGCGCCCATGACGCCGATGTTCTCGGCGTACGTCGTGGTCGGCGAGCCGCCGAACGCGCTGGCGAAGGCGGTCGCGATGCCGTCGGCGCCGATGGCGCGGCCCATGTAGGGGTCGAGGTCCTCGCCGGTCATCTCGGCGACGGCCTTGACGTGGCCGGTGTTCTCCGCGACGAGCGCGATGACGCCGGGCAGGACGAGCAGGATCGCGGTCAGCGAGAACGACGGGCCGTGGACGACGGAGACGCCGTCAGCCAGGGTGCCGCTGGGCAGTCCGATCCAGTCGGCGGCCTGGACGGCAGCCCAGGAGACGCGGTCGTGCTCGACCGCCTCACCGTTGCTCACCGGTGTCACGGAGGTGATCGGGCCGATGACGACGTCGGCGAGCCACGACAGCAGGTAGCCGAAGATCAGTGCCAGGAAGACCGCGATGCGCGACCAGAAGCCGGGCAGGGCCACGGCGGCGAACACCATGAACGCCGCCGTCAGCAGGGCGATCCACTGGTCCTGTGGCCAGTAGATGCCGGCCACGACGGGTGCGAGGTTGAAGCCGATGAGCATGACGACGGCGCCGGTGACTGCGGGCGGCAGGATCCGGTGGATGAGCTCGGCGCCGGCGAAGTGGATGAGCACACCCACGGCCGCGAGCACGAGGCCGCCGACGAGGATCGCGCCGGTGACGTACGACGAGTCGTTGCCCTCGTCGAGAGCGCGGATCGCCGCGACCGACGCCACGAACGAGGCGCTGGTGCCGAGGTAGCTCGGCACGCGGTTCTGGACGATCAGCAGGAACAGGATCGTGCAGAAGCCCGAGAACATGATGGCGAGGTTGGCGTCGAGCCCCATCACCAGGGGGAACACGAAGGTGGCGCCGAACATGGCGACCACGTGCTGGGCGCCGAGCCCGATCGTCTTGCCCCACGGCAGCCGCTGCATCGGCAGCACCGCCTGACCGGGTGCGGGATCGACCACGTCCCACTTGAACATCGACATGTGCAGGCCTCCAGATTCGCAGGGGTGTGTACCCGAGAAGCCACAAACTAGTGCGGCCCATCTCACACCCTCACTGGCGACATCTGCCGAAGGAACGCCGCAGTCGCTGACAAGTTCTCGGGTGGGTCGGGCAGATGTCGACCATGACGTGCACGTTCCCGCCTGTCACCTCGCGCACTCGTACGCTTCGGGGATGGAGCTGCGCCGCGCGACCGAGGCCGACGCACGACCCATGGCCGCCATCGCCGCAGCGGCGTACTCCCCCTACCTCGAGCGCTTGGACGGCCTGCGGCCCGGCCCGATGGACACCGACTACGCCGCTGCGGTCGCGGACACCGAGGCCTGGGTCGCCGTGTCCGGTGGCGCCGTCGTCGGCTTCGTGCTCCTCGTCGAGGAGGACGGGTGCCTGCTCCTCGAGAACGTCGCGGTCCTGCCGGAGCACCACGGCCGCGGCATCGGGCGCCGGCTCCTGGAGCTGGCCGAGCACCGGACTGCCGAGCTGGGGCACGACCGCCTCCGGCTCTACACCCACGTGACGATGATCGAGAACCAGGCGCTGTACGAGCGGACAGGCTACGTCGAGACCGCCCGCACCACCGAGCACGGGTTCACGCGGGT
The DNA here is from genome assembly GCF_004785795.1 of Nocardioides eburneiflavus. Taxonomy (NCBI): domain Bacteria; kingdom Bacillati; phylum Actinomycetota; class Actinomycetes; order Propionibacteriales; family Nocardioidaceae; genus Nocardioides; species Nocardioides eburneiflavus. Next base: position 2,653,274 of record NZ_SRRO01000001.1, on the reverse strand, counting down.
GTTCTACGAGAAGCGGCTCTGACCGATCTCCCCATCGGTGGTCGACCAGCCTGTCAGCCATCGCTGGTCGAGTAGCCGGCGAGGAACGAGCCCCGGTGTATCGAGACCCGGGCGACCGTTCGCTGGTCGAGGAGGTCGCGCAGCGACCGTCACGAGACCCCTGACCCGGTGCGCAGACCTGTTCGGAAATACTTCTCCACAGTCGCGTTCTCACAGGTCGCAGTGTCGGTGGGCTCTGGGAGACTGGACCCATGTCCACCACTGCTCCGGCCCCCGCCACCAGCCCCGTGCTGGATCGTGCGGTGCTGGATCGTGCGGTGTCGGATCGGGTGCTGGATCGGGCGGTGGCGGCGATGACGGCGAAGCGTCGCGTGGAGGTCGAGGTGCTGGAGTCCGCGCTGGCGTGGGCGCAGGCGCACGTCGTGTCCGACGAGGAGGTGGCGGCGGGGTGGCGTTCGGAGACGATCCACGCGCCGGGGTCGGCGGCGGCGTTGTTCGGGGAGCGTCCCCTGCCGATCGCCGGGGAGGGTGCCCCGCTGGTCGCGGAGTTCGCGGTGGTCGAGCTGTCGGGGGTGTTGGAGCAGTCCCACGAGGCCACGCTGGCGCTGCTGGGTGACGTGCTCGACCTGGCCCACCGCCTGCCACGGCTGTGGACGCTGGTGCGGTCGCTGGGCGTGCCGGTGCGGCTGGCGCGGGAGGCGGCGCGGGTCTCGCGCGACCTCGACCCGGTCGCGGCCGGCCACGCGGACCGGCTGCTGGTGTGGCAGCCGCGCCGGTTGAACCCGCACCGCATCGGGGTCCTGGTCCACGAGGCCCGCCTGTACGCGGACCCGGACCGGGCGATCGCCGACCACGACCACGCGCTGGAGTCCCGGCGGGTGGAGGTGCGCCACGAGCAGGGCGCACCGGGGGTGAGCGAGGTGTTCATGAGCCTCGACGTGGCTGATGCGGTCGCGTTCGACCACACCGTGTCGACGATGGCCACCACCATGCGAGCCCTGGGTCACCCCGGCGACCTCGGCGTCCGCCGCGCCCACGCGGTGGGGCTGCTCGCGGACCCGCAGCGGGCGCTCGACATCCTGGCTGTCGCGGATGTCGCGGACCCCGACCGGCCGGTCGACCCCGCCGTCGACGAGTCGGTGTGCGTGGCCGAGGAAGCCGCCTACGCGACCCCGGACCCGTTCCGCCGACCCACCACCGACACCCCCTCGAAGATGTCAGGCCGGGCGGGTCGGGCGGGTGAGGTGCGGCTGGTGCTGCACCTCACCGACCGCGACCTCCTCGCCCACGGCATTGACTCCCAGACCGTTGATGCCTGTGGGGTGGCGCGCAGTGACGAGCTCGGCCCGATGCTGCTGGGCCGGCTCCAGACGTGGCTGCTCACCGCCGGCACAGTGACCATCCAGCCCGTCCTCGACCTCGACCCGGCAACGAGCCCGATGCCCGCGGTCGACCAGCACGACCCGCCCGCGCCGATGGCCGCCGCAGTCCGGCTCCGGGACGCCACCTGCGTGTTCCCCGGCTGCAGCCGTCCCTCCGGGCGGGCCGACCTCGACCACATCGTCGAGTACGTCCCCCTCGACGAGGGCGGGCCACCCGGCCAGACCCACCCGGCCAACCTCGCGCCCCTGTGCCGGCGACACCACCGGGCCAAGACGTTCGGCGCCTTCACCTACCACCGCCGACCCGACGGCGCGTACGAGTGGACCCTGCCCTCCGGCAGGCGCATCGTCACCGACCCACCCCGCCCACGACCGAGACCAGGCCCAGGACCACAGCCACGCTCCAGACCCTGACCGCCCCGCCAGCCCGACACCACCGGTGATCGGGCCAGCGGCACGCCCAGGTCCGCGGCGCGGCTGCGGGAGTCACCCGGGAGGTGCGACCACCGCGTCAGCCTGCCCCGACATCCGGAGTGCCTCGGACACGAATCCGCTGGCTTTGAGGTCCTCGACTGCTGCGCGCAGGAACGCCACGGTGTCCGGGTGCCGCCCCTTCGCGGTGCCCACTGCCTGCTGGATCTGCATGAATCGCTGGTCGATCAGGCGCATGTCCGCTCGCCCCTGGACGAAGGCGGTCATCGGTTGGCGGATTCCCGCCGCGGCGTCCAGCCCGTCGTCGAGGAAGACGTCGACGCCCTCCTCGCCTCGCACCACGGTCGCGTGCTGGAGGGTCCGGGTGAGGTGGAGGTCGTACGCGGAGCCGCGCTTGACCCCGATCCGCACGCCGGGCTGGTTGATGTCAGCAGGCGTCTGGTGGCCGGCATCCGCGCGGACCGCGTAGACACCTTCGACCAGGCGCGCCCCGATCTCACTGGCAAGGGCGACCGTGACCAGGACCCGAGCCGGCTGTCAGCCCCGGCGCAGGATGTCGCGCAGCACCTGCGGGTAGTTGGTGATGATGCCGTCGACGTCCCACCTGATCGCCCGGCGCATGTCCTGGCCGGCGTTCACGGTCCACACGTGCGCCTCCATGCCCTGGGCGTGGATCTGGTCGACGGTGGCCTCGTCGATCGCGCCGAGCGCGGGGTTCACCTGCTGCGCCCAGGTCGCGGCGGCGGCGATGTCCGCCGGGGTCGGCCTGCTCCCGTAGAGCAGCCCGACGGTGACGTCGGGAGCCAGGTCCTTGTACGCGCGCAGCCAGGGGTGGTTGAAGGACTGCACGACGACCCGGTCGCGCTGGAGCGCCCGGGTGAACGCAGGGAGCGAACGCAGCTCCTTGTCGAGGTCGACCTCGATGCCGGGGTAGAGCTCGGGCGCCTTGGGCTCGAGCAGCATGCCGGCCCGATCGCCGACCGCGCCGACCCACTCGGCCAAGGTCGGCACCCGCTCCCCCGCGAACTCCGGGGCGAACCACGAGCCGGCGTCGAGCTGCTTGATCTCGGCGAGCGTGAAGTCGCGGACGTTCCAGGGGGCGCGGTCCGGGAAGACCTGCTCGACGTCGGTCGTCCGCGCGAGGGTGACGTCGTGCATGATCACCAGCTCGCCGTCGAGGGTGCGCTGGATGTCGTTCTCGACCACGTCGGACTTCTGCGCGAGGGCGAGCCGGACCGCGGCGAGCGTGTTCTCCGGAGCCGCTCCGGACGAGCCGCGGTGAGCGGTCACCTTGATCGCGGGCGCCGGGGCTGCCGAGGCGCCCGGTGCGGAGAGGGTGCCCACCGAGCCCAGCAGGGCGAGGGCGAGGACGGGTGCTGCGAGGAGTCGCGTCGTACGGCGCATCTGGTGTTCTCCCGAGGAGTGTCGGGCCCAGCCGGTCGGCCGGGCGCTCCCGCCCACCGTGCGCGCCCGAGGCCAACGCACGGTGACGGGAGGCGCAACCGACCGTGTCGGCTGCGTGCCGGCCTCAGGACAGGTCGACCACCACGACGGTGTGGTTGTCCGGCTCGCCGGCGGCGACGACGGCCGCCGCCACGGAGTCCGCGACGTCCTGCGGCTCGCCGTCGGCGAGGAGCAGCGGGGCGAGGTCGTCGACGTACGAGTGGACGCCGTCGGTCGTGAGCGCCAGCCGGTCGCCCGGCCGGAGGTCGACCGCGGCCTCGTCGGCCACGACGCCCGGGGCCAGGGCGCGGTTGAGCAGGTTGCGGTGCTCGTGCGAGCGCGCCTCGTCGACGGTGAGCTGACCAGCGTCGATCAGCGCGGCGACGACCGTGTGGTCGTGGGTGAGCTGCCGCAGCGCACCGTCGCGCACCAGCCACACCCGCGCGTCGCCGACGTGCGTGATGCGCGCGGTTCCTCCTTCGAGGACGACCGCGGTGAGGGTGGTGCCCGAGGTCGGCGCATCGGGCAGGCCCGCCGTGATGTCGGCCGCGACCTCGGCCACGGCGCCGTCGAGGCCGCCGGTCCCGAACGCCGCCAGCGCCATGGCGGCGAGGTCGTCGCGGTCACCGAAGCCGTCGGCGACCGCCACCAGCTCGGGCGTCGCGACGTACGCGTCCTGCTGGCGGTCGCGGCCGCCCCGGAGGTGGCTGGTGCCGAACGTCGCGTGCAGGGTGTGGGTGGAGAGGGTCATGTCGGGTTCCTCGTTCCTCAGGTGGTGGACGAGGGTGGCGACGATGTCGCGGCGGGTCGCGGTGTCTGCCTCGACCTGGACCCAGTACGCCGAGACGGCCTGCGCCATGTCGGCGCGGGAGCCGTCCAGCACCTGCTCGATCCGGGCCAGCGGCATGCCCACCAGCCGGAGCGTCGCCACCAGGCGGGCACGCTCGAGCTGGGCGGGGGCGTACCGGCGGTAGCCCGAGTGCTCGTCGACCTCGACCGGACGCAGCAGCCCGAGCTCGTCGTAGAGCCGCAACGCCTTCGGCGTCAGGCCCGCCGCGCGGGCGAAGTCGCCGATGGTCATCAGGTCACGGGTGCTGGTCATCGTCGCCATCCTCTCCGGTGGCTGTCACCGGTCCGACGACCGTGGGCCCTCCCGCGGGGACAAGGTCAAGCGGATCAGCCGACGATCTCCAGCGCCCGCAGCGCGACCGCCACGTCGAGCCGCAGGTGCGGGTCGGTGGCGACGGGCCCGAGGATCCGCTGCAGCTTGCCGACGCGGTAGCGCATCGTGTTGTAGTGGAAGAACTGGGCGCGCGCCGCCTCGGCCACGTTGAAGTTGGTGTCGAGCAGCACCTGGAGCGTCTCGCGCAGGTCGGCGGCCTCGGGGGTGCGCTCGGCGAGCGGGCCGAGGACGTCGGCCGCGAACGCCGTCAGCTCGGACCCGTCGGGCACGAGGGCGAGCAGCCGGTGCAGGCCGAGCTGGTCGAAGCGGGTGACCGAGCCGCCGCCGTGCACCCGGCGGCCGATCTCGACGGCCCGCTGGGCCTGGCGGAACGCCTCCGGCAGGTCACCGAGGCCGTGGGACACGCGGCTCACGCCGGCGGAGAACGCGATCCGGCCGCCACCGCGGTCACCCCGAACCGCCGCGATGATCCGGTCGACGGCGACGTGCGCGTCGGCGGCGCCGGCCTCGAGGTCGACGGGCACGAGCGTGACGACCTCGCGGCTGAAGGCGACCGAGGCGATGCTCGGGTCGACCGTCGCCGAGACCTGCCGCCACGCGTGGGCGAAGCGGTCCTGCCACGCACGCCGGTCCTCGGGGTCGGGGCCCAGCGCTGCCATCGCGTCCGGGTCGAGCACCGCGACCACCACCATCACCGGCCGGTCGAGGTGCCAGCCGAAGGCCTGCGCGTGCTCGGCGACGTACTCCTCCTCCCCGGCGCGGCCGAGGAAGACGTCGCGGAGGAAGTCGCCGCGGTACTTGTTCTCCACGGCGGTGATCGCCTCGACGCGCGTGACGAGCAAAGCCGCGACGATGGCGGCGCGCTCCAGCGCGTGCACGTCGGAGGAGTGGATCTTCCCGTCCGGGCGCAGAGCCACGAGCCGCGCGAGGTCGACGCCCGCAGCCACCACACGGCGTACGAGCGCCTCGCCCTCACCCACGGCGGTGCCGTCGGCGTCGATCCGCTCGACACGCACCCGGCCACTCGGGTCGAGCAGGTCGGCGGCGGCCAGCGACTCGCGCTGGTTCTCGTCGAGGTGGGCCGCGCGCTCACGGCCGTCGGTCGAGGTGAAGACGACGCCGCAGCCCATCGCCGCACCCACCGCCTCCGCGATCGCAGCCAGGTCCCCGCCCTCGAGGACGATGTGCGTCAGCGCGGTGTGCAGGGCGTCCGCCCGCTCCAGCGCAGCAACCGCCTCGGGGTCGCTTATCAAGTCTTGGCGCACATCAGCCCCTTGCTCCGACAAGTTCTCACATTCGCGAGTCTCCCACGGCCCGCTAGCGTCTGGGGAGTGATGTCCGGACCACTTCCCGTTGCGGCACCACAGCGGGCGCGCCGGCGGCTCCTCACCGCCGCTGACGGTCCCCGGCAGGTCCTCCACGCCAGCAGCTCGGCGATCTACGTCGACCTCGACGGCTGGTGCCTCGGCCTCGTCTCCGCGACGGCGACCCGGGTGCCGTGCGCCCTCTGGTCGGCGCTGCCGGACCTCACCGAGGTCATCGGCCTCGGGCAGCACCGCGGCGCCCCCCACGTCGAGGTACGGGGCGGCACGCTCGTCCTCGGCGGACGCCAGACCCGCATCGGACGCGTCGTCGACGTCACTGCGCCCGCTCCGCGACGCGCCGGCCAGACCCTCGCGCCGCACCCGGCGACCTCCGGGCTCGCCCTGCCCGCCGACGGCCGACTGGTCCCCGCGCACCTCGACGCCCTGCTCGGCCGCGGGCCGGGCCTGACCCCGCTCGGCGACGACGTGCTGGCCGGCTGGCTGGCCACCCGCGCCGCCGCGGGCCGGCCGGACCCCGTGCTGGCCTCGGCCGTACGCCGCCGGCTGGGCGTCACGACGCTGCTGTCCGCGACCCTGCTCGACTGCGCCCTGCGCGGCGAGGTGCTGCCCCAGCTCGCGGACTGGCTCACCTCCCCCTCGAACGGGGCGACCGACGCGCTCCTCGCCGTCGGCGCCACCTCGGGAGCCGGCCTCCTCACCGGCGCGCGCCTCGCGCTGGCCTCGATGCCCGATCAGGACAGCCCCCACGACCACCCCGCCGACCGCCCCGGGAGGGCAGCATGAGCACCACCACCACCAAGGACCACGTGGACCACGTGGACCACGTCGAGCTCCGCAGCGGCGCGTACGCCGACTCGGTGACCCTCCTCCAGGTCAGCCGTGCCGTCCAGGCCACGCCCGGCGTCGTCGCCGCGCAGGTCGCGATGGCCACCGGGCTCAACCTCGAGGTGCTCGAGGCGATGGGCTTTGCCGTTCCACCCGCCTCCGGCAACGACATGGTCGTGGCGCTGCGCCTCGACGCCGACGCCGACGTCGCGCAGGCACTGCAGGCCGTCGACACCGCCCTCACCCCGACCCGCCCCACCACCGGCGACACCACCGAGGCCCCGCCCCGCACCACCGGCAGCGCACTGCGGCGTACGGGTCCCGGCGGCGCCGTCGCCCTGGTCTCGGTGCCGGGCGCCAGCGCCACCGTCGAGGCGATGGACGCGCTCGAGTCCGGCCACGACGTGATGGTCTTCAGCGACAACGTGCCGCTCGCCGAGGAGGTCGCGCTCAAGACGTACGCCTCCTCCCGCGGCGCCCTCGTGATGGGCCCCGACTGCGGTACCGCGGTCATCGACGGCGTCGGACTGGGCTTCGCCAACACGGTGCGCCCCGGCCGGATCGGGCTCGTCGCCGCCTCCGGCACCGGCTGCCAGCAGCTGCTCGCGCTGCTGCACCACGCGGGCGAGCACCTCGCCGCGCAGGGCACCGACGGGGTCGGCGTACGCCACGCGCTCGGCGTGGGTGGCCGTGACCTGTCGGCCGCGGTCGGCGGGCTCGCCACGCGCGAGGCGCTGCGCCGCCTCGACGCCGACCCGGACGTCGACCTGGTCGTCGTGGTCTCCAAGCCCCCCGCCCCCGAGGTCGCCGAGGCCCTCGCCCGTGACACCGACGCGCTGGCGACCCCGGTCGAGCTCGGCCTGCTCGGTCGCGGCCAGCGCGACCTCACCGCCGTCGCCGAGGCCGTGCTCGCGCGCCTCGGCCACGACGCCCCCGACTGGCCCGTGCAGGGCGCCGACGAGTCGGCCGCCGCGACCGGACCGCTCCTGCGCGGCCTCTTCGTCGGCGGGACCCTGTGCGACGAGTCGATGCTGCTCGCGACCGAGGCGCTCGGCCCCGTGCGCAGCAACATCCCGCTCTCCGACGACCTCGCCCTCGACCCGGGCGAGCTGATCGCGGACACCCACACGTTCGTCGACTTCGGCGACGACGCCCTGACCCAGGGCCGCGCGCACCCGATGATCGACCCGACCCTGCGCAACGAGCAGATCTCCCGCGCCGCCGCCGACCCCTCGACCGGCGTGATCCTCCTCGACCTCGTGCTCGGCCACGGCGCCGAGCCCGACCCGGCCTCCCTCCTCGCCCCCGCCATCGAGGCAGCTCGCGCGGAGCGGCCGATCCCGGTCGTCGTCAGCCTCGTCGGCACCGACCTCGACCCCCAGGGCCTCTCCGCGCAGCGCGACGCGCTCGTCGCCGCCGGCGCCGAGGTCCACCTGTCCAACGCGAGCGCCACCCGCCGCGCCCTCGACCTGCTGAGCAACTTCGAAGGGAAGGCCTCCTGATGAGCACCCCCACGGTCGTCACCTGCGGCGCCGACATGTTCGCCGACGCCGTGGCCGGCCAGGCCGTCGACGTCCAGCGCGTCGACTGGCGTCCCCCGATGCCGGGCACCGAGGCAGACCTCGCGACGGTCGCCACCGACCCGCGCCGCGTCGAGGCCAACCGCACGGCCGTCGAGGCGATGCTCGGCGTCACCGCCCACCTCGTCGACGTCGCCCCGGCGAGCGAGGTCCTCGGGCTCGAGCAGGGGCAGTTCCTCCACGCCGGCCCGCCGATCGAGTGGGAGCGTGCCTCCGGCCCCCTACGCGGCGCCCTGATGGGCGGGGCCGCCCTCGAGGGCCTCGTCGACGACCCCGAGGACGCGGTCGCGCTCTTCGAGTCCGGCAGCAGCGTCAGCCTCGAGCCGTGCCACCACCGCAGCGCCGTCGGCCCGATGGCGGGCGTAGTCACGCCGTCGATGTGGATGTGGGTCCTCGAGGACCGCGCGACCGGCCGCCGGACGTACTGCTCCCTCAACGAGGGCCTCGGCAAGGTGCTGCGCTACGGCGCCTACAACGACGAGGTGCTGACCCGCCTGCGCTGGATGGGCGACGTGCTCGGCCCCCTGCTCCAGGCGGCAGTGCGCGGCACCCCGGAGGCCACCGACGTCACCGGCATCCTCACGCAGATGCTCCAGATGGGAGACGAGGCCCACAACCGCAACCGCGCCGGCACGCTGATGCTGTTGCGCGACCTGTCCCCCGCGATGGTGACCAGTGCGGAGGAGGGCGGCTTCCACAGCTCGGACGTCGCCGACGTGCTGCGCTTCGTCGGCGGCAACGACCACTTCTTCCTCAACCTCGCCATGCCCGCGTGCAAGCTCGCCCTCGACGCAGGTCGCGACGTGCCGGGGTCGACGATGGTCGTGGCGATGGCGCGCAACGGCACCGACTTCGGCATCCAGGTCTCCGGCACGGGCGACGAGTGGTTCACCGGCCCGGCGCAGGTCGCCGAGGGCCTCTTCCTCGGCGACTTCGGTCCCGACGACGCCAACCCCGACATCGGCGACTCCGCGATCACCGAGACGGCTGGCATCGGCGGCTTCGCGATGGCGACCGCGCCGGCGATCGTCCGCCTCGTCGGCGGCTCGGTGCCCGACGCGCTGGCCACCACGCGCCGGATGCACGAGATCACCCTCGCGGAGAACCCGCGCTGGACGGTGCCCGTGCTGGAGTTCCAGGGCACGCCCACCGGCATCGACGTGACCAAGGTGTGCCGTACGGGGATCCTGCCGCAGATCAACACCGGCATGGCCGGCGCGGTCGCCGGCGTCGGCCAGGTCGGCGCCGGGCTCGTCACCCCGCCCGCGGAGATCTTCCCGAAGGCGCTCGCCGCGCTCGCGGCCCGGTCGGCTCAGGCCGAGGTGGAGGCCGGCCGCTCGTTGTAGGCGCCGGCCAGCTCCTGGCCGGTCAGTCCCGCGATCGCGGTCATGATCCGGTCGGTGAGGTCGCGGCGGGCGCGGCCGGTGGCGACGCCGTCGTACTCGCCCGCGACGGTGATCGGCTCACCGACGCGCACCGTCACGTCGACGCCGCGCAGCCGAGGGCGGTTGGAGCCGACGGGCTGGATGTCCTCGGTGCCCTGCAGCCCCACCGGGACGACCGGGCAGCCCGCGGTCAGCGCGAGGTGGGCCACGCCGGTGCGGCCCCGGTAGAGCCGGCCGTCGCGTGAGCGGGTGCCCTCGGGGTAGATGCCGAACGCCTCCCCACGCCGCAGCACCTCGAGCGCGGTGTCGAGGCTCGCGATCGCGGCCTTCGTGTCGTCGCGGTCGACGGGGAGCATGCCGAGCCCCTCGAACCAGGCCCGCTGCGCCGCGCCCCTCACCCCCGACCCGGTGAAGTAGTCGGACTTGGCGAGGAAGACGACCTTGCGCGGCACGACCACCGGGATGACCACGCTGTCGAAGAATGACAGGTGGTTGCTCGCCACGATGACGGGTCCCGTCGCGGGCACGTGGTGCAGGCCCTCGACCGTCGGACGCCACACGGCACGGACGAGCGGAGGGATGACGCCGTGCGCGACCGTGTAGAGCATGGGCGTCATTCTGCCCCGAGGCGCGGCGCGACGAAGGCGCGTGTCAGATCCACGGACCCGCTCGGGCGCAGCGGCGTGCCCTCCTCGAGGTAGGCCTGCCTCGCCTCCTCGTCGTGCGACGGCGGTAGCGACCCGTCCGCGCGGACGACGCGCCACCACGGGACCGCGCCACCGTGGGTGGCCATCACGTTGCCCACCAGGCGCGGCCCGCCACGACCGAGCCGCTCCCCGACCACGTCGGCGATGGCGCCGTACGTCGTCACCCGGCCGCGCGGGACCGACTCGGCACACCGCAGCACCAGCTCGGCGTACAGCTCCCGCTCGTCCTCCGTGGTCACCGTGCCTCCGACCGGGTCAGGTGCGCGGTCACCAGCAGCAGCGCCACGACCGCGGCGCCGGTGGCGAGCCAGGTCCCGGGTGGCGCCCAGGCCGGGTCGAGGCCGCGCACCGCGAGCCACGCGACGGGCACGGGCACGAGCGCGAGCAGCCCCCGCACGAGCCACAGGCGCGCCAGGCGCGGGTCGAGGGCGAGCGTCGTGGGCCCGTAGGCCGCGAGCGTCGCCGCCAGGTGGGCGCCGACCAGCAGCACCGCCACGAGGAGCACCCGCCAGTCGAGCACGCCGTGGGTCGCCCACCACCCGCCCGCGAGCACGAGAGGCACCACTCCGACGGCGTGGTCGGGCGAGCGCGCCCACGCGAGGGCGCTCACCGGCACCCCGAAGAGCACCGCCCAGTGCGGCACCTGCGGAAGCGCGAGCGCGAGGGCGACGCACGGCAGCGCGAGGACCAGCGCCCGCAGCAGGACGGCGGAGGGCGCGACACCGGTGGGGAGGAGGCGCATCAGGCACGCACCTTCGGCACCTGCGCGCGACGCGCGAGCTGGTGAAGGACCGTGTCGAGCGTGCCGGGCCCGCGCCACGGCACGACGGGGGTGCCGAGACCGGCCAGGCGCTGGAGGCGGTCGTCGCGCTCGATGCGCTGCATCCGGGCGGCCAGGGACGGGAGCGCGAGGCGGTCGGCACCGCCGGACAGGGCTTCGCCGAGGGTGTCGACCACGATCGCCGAGCCGCCGCGGCGCTGGAGGCTCGCGGTCGCCGTGACGAGCGGGGTGAAGAGCATCGGCGACAGCACGTAGACGACGCTGCCGGCGCCGGCGCCGAGGTCGAGCCGCTCGGGCGGCACGCTGCGAGCCTCGGTCCGTACGCGCGCGAGCGTGCCGTGCAGCCGGTTCAGGTGGCGCGGCCCCGCGCCCAGGGGGACGCGGGTGCCGTCGGCGGCCACCACCAGCAGGCCCACCCGGTCGCCCGTGCGGACGTGGTGCTCGGCCAGCGCGGCGGCCGCCCGCACCGTGAGGTCGAGGGTGCTCGCCGCGCCGTCGACCCCGCCGGAGACCCCGATGTCGCGCAACCCGTCGACCACCAGCCACACCCCGGCGTCCTGCTCGGCGCGGGTGGTGATGACGTGCAGCTCACCGGTGCGCAGCGACACCGGCCAGGTGATCCGCTTCAGCCGGTCGCCGGTGGCGAAGGCGCGGATGCCCTCGAACTCGGTGCCGCCGCCCAGCCGTCGCGAGCGGTGCCGGCCGACCAGCCCGTCTGGTTGCGGCACTTCCGCGCGACTGTCATAGGGCGCGGTCTGCGGCAGCACGCTCAGGCCGTTCTCGGGCAGGTCGAGCGGCCCCCAGCGCCACCCCGCCCAGGCGCTCGTCAGCGCCACACGCTCGGACCCGAGCGCGCGGCGTCCCCAGCGTCGCGGACTGAAGCCGAGCGTCGGCAGTCCCGCGTCGACCAGCCCGCCGACAGCGCCCTGCACCGGCACGGTGGCGACGTGCGGCGCGATCCCGGCCACGCGAGTGACGTGCTCGACCCCGGTGAGGTCGTCGACGTCGAGCCGTGAGGTCGACCCCTGGCCCTCGTGCAGGCGGTGGTGGTCGAGGCGGGCCGACACCCGGGGCGTGGTCCGCGGCCGGGCGGCCAGGCCCATCGCCGCCACGAGCACGAACGGGGCGGCGAGGACCACCAGCGCCTCCTGGCCGAGCACGACCCCGCCGCTGACACCGCCGAGCGCGAGCAGGCACGCCCGCACCAGCGCGGGTGTCGGCCGCCAGGAGGTCACCGCGACTCCAGCGTCCGTGGCGTCTCGACGGAGCCCAGCACCGCGTCGACGACCCGGGCCCCGGAGGCCTGGGTCATCCAGAGGTCGGGCTTGACGGTGATCCGGTGCGCGAGCACGGCTCGGGCGACGACCTTGACGTCCTCGGGGACGACGAAGTCGCGCCCCCGGATGGCCGCCCAGGCGCGCGCGGTGAGCACGAGTCCGAGGCTCCCGCGGGGCGAGGCGCCGGTCAGCACGTCGGAGTGCCCGCGGGTCGCCGCGACGAGCGCCACGCAGTAACGGGCGACGGACTCGTCCACGACCACCCGCTCCACCGCCGCCTGCACGGCCGCGAGCCCGGCGGCGTCGGTGACCTGGACGATGTCGACCTCCTCGCGCTGGCGATCCAGCCGCCGGCGGAGCACGTCGTACTCCTCTCCCGCGCTGGGGTAGCCGAAGCCGACGCGCATGAGGAAGCGGTCGAGCTGCGCCTCCGGCAGCGGGTAGGTGCCCTCGTACTCGACGGGGTTCGCGGTGGCCAGCACGTGGAACGGCCGGGGCAGCGGGTGGGTCTGGCCCTCGACGGTGACCTGGCCCTCCTGCATCGCCTCCAGCAGTGCCGCCTGCGTCTTGGGCGGGGTGCGGTTGATCTCGTCGGCGAGCAGGAGGCCGGCGAAGATCGGGCCCGGCCGGAAGTCGAACTCGGCGCGCCGCTGGTCGTAGACGTACGAGCCGGTGAGGTCGGCGGGCAGCAGGTCGGGGGTGAACTGCGCCCGGGCGAACTCCAGGCCCAGCGCCCCGGCGAAGGACCGTGCGGCCAGGGTCTTGCCGAGCCCCGGGAAGTCCTCGAGCAGCACGTGGCCCTTGGCGAGGATGCCGGCCAGCACCAGCGCCAGCACCTCGCGCTTGCCGACGACGGCACGTCCCACCTCGTCGAGCACGCGCTCGGCGAACTCGGCCACCGCGAGGGGGGCGGCCAGGGCGGCGGCCGGGGTGGCGGCGGAAGGGCGGGGGTCAGCGTCGGTCACGGGTGTCCTCTATTCGGGTCAGGATGCGGTCGATGTCGGCAGGTGCGATGCGGCGCACGCCGGAGATCTCGTGCTGGACCTGCGCGGCGAGGTCCGGGTCGCGACCCCGCGCGAGCTCCACCAGGCGCACCCCCAGCGCGTCCGAGGGGTGGTCGGCCTGCTGGTGGCTGGACAGCACCCGGAGGTCGGAGGTGGCCTCGTCGACCCGGTCGGACCGAGTCGGCAGGCTCTGCCGCCAGTGCGCCACCGGGACGTCGACGGTGTCGACCACGAGGTAGGTCATGGCGAGCACGACGACCGCCCAGACGGCGTACGGGAGCGGCCGGGGCTCGAAGTCGAGCCAGACGGCCATCGCGTAGCCGATGCCGGCCAGGACGCCCCCTCCCCCGACGCGGCCGCGCCAGCGCGCCAGCTGCTTCCTCACGACCGCACCCCCAGGCTGCGCCGGATGGCGGCCAGGGCAGCCAGCGCCTCCGTGCGGTGGTGCTCGGTGATCTCGTGGTCGGAGAAGCGGGCCTCGCGGTAGAGCTCGGCGAGCCGGCTCACGGGGCCGCTGTCGGCGTCGGCGAGGTCGAGGATGCGCAGGGCGTACTCCGACGACGTCTCCGACCCCCGCCGCGGCACGCCCGCCCGCTCGCCTTGCACCTCGAACCGGTGCCAGGTCTCGACGATCGCGTTGCGGGCGTCGCCCCCACGGAGCAGCGCGTCCTGCTCGTCGGCGTCGCGGACGACCTGCTCGGCGACGCGGTCCGGCTCGTCGAGGATCGAGAACTCCACCTCCGGACGGTGCTCGCGCCGGCCCCGGCCTGCCCTGAGCTGGCGCACCACCGCGACCAGCAGCCACAGCACGAGCGCCGCACCGCCGACGAGGAGCGCCCCCAGGGCGAGCCACACGAGTACCTTGAGCCAGAACGGTGGCGGGTTCTGCACGACGAGGTCCTCGGCCTCCTCGCGGTCACCCACCGAGGGCGGGTCGCAGTAGCCGCTGCCCAGCGCGTAGTCGTCGGGGTAGACGACCTCGACGGTGCCGTCGGCGTTGGTCCGCACGGGCAAGGGGGTGCACGACTCGGTCGCGCTGATCGTGGCCGGCCGCGGCCCGGGCCCGGTGAACACCTGGTCGGGCCCGAGGAGCGTCGCCCACGCCACGAGCACCACGAACAGGCAGGTGGCGGCGACGGCGGTGACGGCACGCACAGCCGGCGGCCAGTCCCCCAGAGCACGCATGGCGCGACCCTAGACGGTATGACGTGACCCCTTCGGCGTGATGGGGTTGCGGGCCGGGGCCTCACTCACAAGATTCGTGGGTTACCGAGCAGGGGCTGCCTGCTCGGCCTATCCGACAATTGTGGGAGGCCCCGGTGTTTACCGAGCGTACGAGTGTTGGGCTCGACGTGCACGCCCGATCTGTCGCAGCAGCGGCGATCGATGGCGTCACGGGCGAGCTGTTCCAGACGAAGCTGACCCCGTCCTATGAGCATGTCGAGTCGTGGCTGGTCGGCTTGCCGGGATCGGTGGCGGTGGCCTACGAGGCCGGGCCGACCGGTTTCGGGCTGTACCGGCACCTGACCGCTGCCGGTATCCGGTGCGAGGTCCTCGCGCCGTCGAAGCTGCAGAAACCGGCGGGTGATCGGGTCAAGACCGACGCCAAGGACGCCATCCATCTCGCCAAGCTCCTGCGCCTCGACGAGATCACGACGGTGTCGATCCCGACCCCGGACCAGGAAGCCGCTCGCAACCTGGTCCGGGCCCGGGAGGACTGCCGCGCCGATCTGATGCGGGCCCGGCACCGGCTCTCGAAACTGCTGCTGCGCCACGGCATCGTCTACTACGGCGGCCAGGCGTGGACCGGCAAGCACGACATCTGGCTGCGCCACGAGGCGCTTCCCCAGCTGACCGCGCCCGCGACCCGGCTGACCTTCGACAACGACTACGAGGCCGTGCTCGCAGTGAAGGCCCGACGGAACCGGCTCGACGCCGCGATCGAGGAGATGGCCGCCGACTCGGAGTTCACCCCCGTCGTGCGCCGGCTCGGCTGTCTGCGTGGGGTCAGCACCCTGACCGGGTTCGGGCTCGCGGTCGAGATTGGTGACTGGCACCGGTTCACCGGCAACTCCATCGGCACCTTCGTCGGTCTCACCCCCACCGAGCACTCCTCGGGGGAGTCGAAGAACCGCGGGTCGATCACCAAGACCGGCAACGGCCACGCGCGCCGGCTCCTGGTCGAGGCCGCCTGGCACCACCGCGCCCGCTACCTGGTCGGGAAAGCTCTGCGCGACCGCTGGGACCTGGCCCCAGCCCAGGCACGGGTCCGCGGCGATGAGGGCAACCGTCGTCTGCACCAGCGGTGGGTGAAGTTCATCGACCGCCGTAAGACCCACAACGTCGCCAACGTGGCCATCGCTCGCGAGCTGGCCGGCTGGTGCTGGTCCCTGGCCGTCATGGACTAACACCCCACGATCTGCTTCGTCGCCAACCACACCTGGTGGCAGCGCGTGGAGCGACCCGCGATTCACCTATGAGCAGTCCGGCGCACGCCGGGCGACGCTCGCCCCTAGACACGCGAAAACGCTCCAGCCGAAACCCCGTCTTGCGGTACCCAACCCGCGAATATCAGTCTGACCCGCGCGTCGCGAAGACACGCTCGCCAAGGCGAGGACGACGACGAAGCAAGAGGCGCCCGCCCCGCAACCAACGGGGACGGGCGCCTCGCCATGCCCCTTGACAGAAGGCACCTACATATCAGGTGAACGGGTCGCGCCATGCGAGGGGGGCGCGCCTGGTGGGGGCAGGCGCTTGTGGGGGTCGGGTCAGAGGATCGGGCTGAACGGCTCCGTGCCGGGCACCAGTCGCAGGCCGGCGATGCCGCTGGTGGCCTGCGCGTAGGAGAGCTCGTGGGCCAGGTCGCCGACGCCGTTGGACCCGGCGAGCGGGGCGATGGCGAGCGTGGACAGCGTCCCGAGCGCGTTGCCCTCGGCGTCGAGGAAGGCCGAGCCGGAGTCACCCGGGACGCCGGGCGTCACGGTGTAGACGGGGTGCGACCAGCCCTCGCCCTCGGTGCCGACGCTGGTGCCCTGCTTGGGCGACAGCTCCTCGATGCCGGCGCGGAGGCTGGAGTTGCCGTAGGAGTACACGGTGTCGCCGGGCGCGGTGCCGGTCGTGTTGAGGGCGACCGGGCCGCCCCAGAAGGGGACCGACGGGTTGACCTCGGCGACGTCGGCGGCGTCGACCTTCACCAGCGCGAGGTCGTTGTAGGCGCAGGCGTTCTCGTCGGTCTCGCCGCGCTGCTGCATCGCCAGCCACGAGGAGTAGACGAGCGTGCCGCCGCCCACGCGGGTGCCCTCGGCGAGGAGCGAGCCGCCCTCGACGAAGTCGACCCGGGTGCCGAGCGGCAGCGAGCCGGCATCGCAGCCGTTGGTGTCGGTGGCCTCACCCGTGCCGGCGCAGTGCGCGGCGTAGCCGACGTACGTCGTGCCGGCGGTGTCGGTGTAGACGAAGTTGGCGGTGCACTGGGCACCCTCGGTGTACATCTGCACGCCGGGGTGGATGGTGGCGGTGTCGGCGGGGGCCCAGGCGGTCCGCACTTGCTTCTTCGGCGCGGCGGTCGCGGGGGCGCTGGTCGCGGCTGCGGCGACGAGGCCCGCAGCGGCGAGGGTCAGGAGCTTCGTGGGAGTACGCATGCCCCCTCAACGAGGCATGGCTCACACGGGTTACGCGCGGGTAGTCATTCCTGACCACCCGCGCGCCCGCGCGTTCGCGTCTTCGCGTCCCGTGCCGGAGTCAGTACGCCGGCTGGCTGGGATCGATCTGGCTGACCCAGGCGACCACGCCGCCACCGACGTGGACGGCGTCGGAGTAGCCGGCGCCCTTGACGATCGCGAGCACCTCGGCCGAGCGGACGCCCGACTTGCAGTGCAGCACGATCGGCTTGTCGCTCGGCAGGTCGCCGAGGGCATTGCCGTTGAGGAACTCGCCCTTGGGGATCAGCCTGGCGCCCGGGATCTGGTTGATCTCGAACTCGTTGGGCTCGCGCACGTCGATGAGCTCGAAGTCGCGGGTCCCCTCCTCGCGCTCCTTGAGCATCGCCTCGAGCTGGGTGACCGAGATGGTCGAGCCGGCGGCCGCCTCGGCGGCCTCGTCGGACACGGCGCCGCAGAACGCGTCGTAGTCGATGAGGCCGGTGACGGTGGCGTTCTCGCCGCACAGCGCGCAGTTGGGGTCCTTGCGGACCTTGAGCTTGCGCCACTCGAGCTCGAGCGCGTCGTAGATGACGAGCTTGCCGATCGCGGGGTCGCCGATGCCGGTCAGCAGCTTGATCGCCTCGTTGACCTGGATGGAGCCGATGCTCGCGCAGAGGACGCCGAGCACGCCGCCCTCGGCGCAGCTCGGGACCATGCCCGGCGGCGGAGGTTCGGGGTAGAGGCAGCGGTAGCACGGGGCGTCGTCGGCCATCGTCGGCGCGAAGACCGAGGCCTGGCCGTCGAAGCGGTAGATCGAGCCCCACACGTAGGGGATGCCGAGGAAGTAGGCCGCGTCGTTGACCATGTAGCGGGTGGCGAAGTTGTCGGTGCCGTCGACGATGAGGTCGTAGCCCTCGAAGACCTGCAGCACGTTGTCGTTGTCGAGGCGTTCGCCGTGCACGACGACCTCGACGTACGGGTTGACCTCGGCGATCGACTCCTTGGCCGACAGCGCCTTCGGACGGCCGATGTCGGACATGCCGTGGATGATCTGGCGCTGCAGGTTGGACTCGTCGACCTCGTCGAACTCCGCGATGCCCAGCGTGCCGACACCGGCCGCGGCGAGGTAGAGCAGGGCGGGCGAGCCCAGGCCGCCGGCACCGATGACCAGCACCTTGGCGTTCTTCAGCCGCTTCTGCCCGCTCATGCCCACGTCGGGGATGATCAGGTGGCGGCTGTAGCGGCGCACCTCGTCGACGGTGAGCTCCGCGGCGGGCTCGACCAGTGCTTCGAACGACACGTCTTCTCCTTGACTCGGGTGTCGGTGCAACAGCACCGGCGTCCTCCATGTTCCCCGCGCACTTCCAACACGCGGTGCCGCGTCCCGCGATACGGACGCAGGCTCGCGGCCCACGGGCGGCTAGGCTCGGCCAGACCCACTACTCAGGAGTACGACGTGACCGCAGGCAGCACCGACACCTCGTTCGATGGCGCCCAGCCGCGACCGCGCGGCGGCCGGATGCCGCGCCGCGAGCGTCGCGCGCAGCTGCTCGAGTCGGCCCTCGAGGTCTTCGTCGCCCAGGGCTACCACGCTGCCGCGATGGACGACATCGCCGACCGCGCCGGCGTCTCGAAGCCGGTGCTCTACCAGCACTTCCCCGGCAAGCTCGACCTCTACCTCGCGCTGCTCGACACCTCCTGCGACCTGATCATCGACAACTGCCGCGGGGCGCTCGCCTCCACCACGGACAACAAGGACCGCGTCGAGGCGACGATGAAGGTCTTCTACAGCTACGTCGCGTCCGAGGAGGGCGCGTTCCGGCTGGTCTTCGAGTCCGACCTCACCAGCGAGCCCGACGTGCGCGAGCGGGTGGACCGGGTGACGACCGAGTGCGCCTCCATGATCGCCGACGTGATCCGCACCGACACCGGCCTGCCCGACGAGGCCTCGGAGCTCCTCGCGGTGTCGCTGGTGGGAATGGCCCAGGTGTCCGCGAGGTTCTGGCTGGCGGGCGGCGGCGAGATCAAGCAGGACGACGCCGCGGCCCTGATCGCGGGCCTGGCCTGGCGCGGCATCCGGGGCTACCCGATGACCGACGACCACTGACCCGGCATCATTCATCACGACGTACGACACCCCTGAGCTGAGGAGCAACACCGTGGAGGTCAAGATCGGCGTGCAGCACGCCCAGCGCGAGCTCGTGCTCGACACCGACAGCACGCCCGAGGACGTCGAGAAGCTGCTCGGCGAGGCCCTCGCCGCCGACGGCGTGCTGCACCTCAAGGACACCAAGGGTCGTGCGGTCGTCGTGCCGGCGTCCAAGATCGCGTACGTCGAGCTCGGCTCCCCGAGCGCCAGCACCGTCGGCTTCCGCTGACCCGCGCGGGACGACAGCCATGGGGCTGCTCTGGACGATCCTCGTCACCATCGCGGTCGGGCTGGTCATCGGATTCCTCGGCAAGGCGATCGCCCCAGGGGACCGCGACAACATCCCGCTGTGGCTGACCGTCGTGTGCGGCATCGTCGGCGCGTTCGTCGGCAGCTACGTCTACTACGGGTTGTTCGGCGTCGCCGACAACTACCCCAACGGCGACATGTACGACACGAGCCGCGGCCTCGACATCTGGCGCCACGTCTGGCAGGTCGGCGCCGCGGCGGTGCTGGTCGTGGTGGCCGCGACCTTCACGGGTCGCCACACCCCCAAGGCCTGACCCGGGGCGTCAGGCCTCGAGGCCGAGCTCGGCCATCCTGGCGGCGTGCAGCTCGGTGAGCCGGGCGAACATCCGCCCGAGCGCGGCGAGGTCCAGCCCCGGCCGGTCGACACCTCCGGCCAGCAGCGCCGTGAGCGAGTCACGGTCCCCCGCGACGCGCTGCGCCTGGGTCAGGGCCTCCCCCATCAGCCGGCGCCCCCAGAGGGCGAGGCGCCCGCCCAGCCGGTGGTCCTCGGCGATCCCGGCGCGGACCCGCTCGACGATGAACGCCGTCTGTCCGGTGTCCTCCAGCGAGCTGATGATGACCTCGCGGGTCTCGGGGTCGAGGTAGGCCGCGATCTCGCGGTAGAAGTCCGCGGCGAGGCCGTCGCCGACGTAGGCCTTGATCAGTCCTTCGTAGTAGTCCGACGGCGCCGTGTGCGCGTGGAAGCTGTCGAAGCTCTGCCGGAAGGCCTGCATCGCCTCGGCGGGGTCGGCGCCGAGCTGCTCGAGCCTCTCCACGAGCTTGCGGAGGTGGCCGAACTCCGCCGTGGCCATCGCGCCGATGGCGATCTTGTCGTCGATGCCGGGCGCCATCTTGGCGTCCTCGACGAGCCGCTCGAAGGCCGACAGCTCCCCGTACGCGATGGCCCCGAGGAGGTCGACTGCGGCGCGGCGGTAGTCCTCATCGGGCGATTCCGTCATGGTCGCAGCGTAGCGATACCATGATGGTGACCGAGCCGCCGACTCAACCGGCGGCCGCCTGTATGTGCGCGGTCGGCACTTGTCCCCTCTGAGGGCGTGCGAGTGGGCTGACCGCATACGCGTGGGACAACCCGACTCATCAGAGAGCGACACCATTCGTGACCACCTTCCGTGAACTGGGCGTGCTGCCCGAGATCTGCGACGCGCTCGACCGCGCCGGCATCACCACCCCCTTCGCCATCCAGGAGATGACCCTCTCGGTCGCCCTGCTCGGCACCGACCTCATCGGCCAGGCCCGCACGGGCACCGGCAAGACGCTGGCTTTCGGCATCCCCGTGATCCAGCGCTCGATCGCGCCGAGCAACCCGGCGTACGCCGACCTCCCGCAAGGCAAGCCGCAGGCGCTCATCGTCGCCCCGACCCGCGAGCTCGCGCTCCAGGTCTCCAGCGACCTGCACCTCGCCAGCAAGGACATGGGCCTGCGGGTCCTCACCGTCTACGGCGGCGTCGGCTACGACGCCCAGCTCGAGGCCCTCGAGTCGGGTGTCGACATCGTGGTCGGCACCCCCGGCCGTCTCATCGACCTGGCCAACCGTCGCGCCCTCGACCTGTCGCACGTCCACGCGCTCGTGCTCGACGAGGCCGACGAGATGCTCGACCTCGGCTTCCTGCCCGACGTCATCACGCTGCTGTCGAAGACGCCCGAGACCCGCCAGACGATGCTGTTCTCGGCGACCATGCCGTCGGCGATCGTCGCGCTGGCCCGCACGCACATGCGCCACCCGATGAACATCCGCGCCGAGTCGTCCTACGACACCACGATGGTGCCGGCCACCGCGCAGTTCATCTACCAGGCCCACGACCTCGACAAGCCGGAGATCATCGGCCGGATCCTCCAGGCCGAGGACGCCGAGAAGATCATCGTCTTCACCCGCACCAAGCGCCAGGCGCAGCGGGTGGCCGACGACCTCGCCGAGCGCGGGTTCAGCGCCTCGCCGCTGCACGGCGACATGGCCCAGGTCGCGCGCGAGAAGGCGCTGGCGAAGTTCCGCGAGGACAAGATCCGCGTCCTCGTCGCCACCGACGTCGCCGCCCGCGGCATCGACGTGCGCGGCGTCTCCCACGTCATCAACTACACCTGCCCCGAGGACGACAAGACCTACGTCCACCGCATCGGCCGCACCGGTCGCGCGGGCGCCTCGGGCATCGCGATCACCTTCGTCGACTGGGCCGACCTGCACCGCTGGAAGATGATCAACAAGGCCCTCGACCTGCCCTTCCCGGATCCGCAGGAGACCTACTCGACCTCCGAGCACCTCTTCCACGACCAGGGCATCCCGGCCGGCACCAAGGGCCGCATCGTCGACCCCGCCCCGGTCGAGAAGAAGGAGCGCGCGCCGCGCGAGCGGTCCGGCGGTCGCTCCGGCTCGGGTCGCTCGGACTCGGGTCGCTCGGAGTCGGGCTCGTCGGAGAGGTCCGGTGACGCCCCGCGTCGCCGCAACCGCAGCCGCCGTCGTACGCGCGGTGGTGCGTCGGTCGAGACGCCGAAGGGCTGATCAGCCCTTCTTCGACGCCTTCCTGGTCGCGGGCTTCTTCTTCGCCGCCTTCGGCCGGGAGGCGCGCTCGACGAGGTTGCCGGCGACCTCTCGGTAGGCCGTCGCGCCCTTGCTGCTGCGGCTGGTCGCGAGGATGGACCGCCCGGCGGCCGGGGCCTCGGCGAACTTGATGGTCTTGGGGATCGGCGGCTCGACGACCTCGAGGTCGTAGGTCTCGCTGATCGTCTCCAGCACCGTGCGCGCGTGGTTGGTGCGGCCGTCGTAGAGGGTCGGCAGGACGCCCCACAACTCCAGTCCGCGATTGGTGAAGCGGCGTACGTCGTGGACGGTGTCGAGGAGCTGCCCGACGCCGCGGTGCGACAGCGTCTCGCACTGCAGCGGCACCAGCACGCCGTCCGCGGCGGTCAGCGCGGCGACCGTCAGCACGCCCAGCGAGGGCGGGCAGTCGAGCAGCACCCAGTCGTACGGGCCCTCCTCGGTGTCGCCGAGCTCCTCGGCGAGCTGCTCGAGCGCGCCCTTGATGACGTGCTCGCGGCCGGTGCGGGTCAGCAGGTCGGCCTCGGCCCGGGCCAGCTCGATCGTGGCCGGCAGCACGTCGACGCCGTCCTCGGTCTCGATGATGACCTCGGTGGCGTCGACGCCCTTGGTGAGGACGTGGTGCACCGAGATCTCGAGGTCCTCGGGGTCGATCCCGAGCGAGAAGGTCAGGCAGGCCTGCGGGTCGAGGTCGACCAGCAGGACCCGGTGCCCGAGCTCGGCCAGCGCGGCACCGATCGAGGCGACGGACGTGGTCTTGGCGACCCCGCCCTTCTGGTTGGCGACGGCCAGCGTGACGGGGGCCGCTCCCCGGCTCTTGGTGCTCATTGCCCGCCATTGTGCCGGACCGGGTCGCATCCGCCGCAGGTGTCCTGAAATGCTGGGCGCATGCCCACCCCGAAGACCACCTCGCTCATCACCGGCGCGACCGCCGGCATCGGCCACGAGTACGCCGTCCAGCTCGCCGCCCGCGGCGACGACCTCGTCCTCGTCGCGCGCGACGCCGCCCGACTCGAGGAGGTCGCCGAGGAGCTGCGGCGCGCCCACCAGGTCGAGGTCGAGGTGCTCGTCGCCGACCTGACCGACCGCGAGCAGCTCGCCACCGTCGAGGCTCGCCTCGCCGACCGCGCGCGGCCGGTCGACCTGCTCGTCAACAACGCCGGCTTCGGGCTCAAGCAGCGCTTCCTCGACAACTCCGCCGACGACGAGACCGCGATGCTGGAGGTGCTGGTGACCGCGGTGCTGCGGCTCAGCCACGCCGCCCTCGGCCCGATGGCCGAGCGCGGTCACGGCGGCATCATCAACGTCTCCAGCGTCGCCGCCTTCCTCCCCCGCGGCACCTACTCCGCCGCCAAGGTGTGGGTCAACAGCTTCAGCGAGTGGGCCCACCTGGAGTACAGGTCTCGCGGCGTGACGGTGATGGCGCTCTGCCCGGGCTTCACCAAGACCGAGTTCCACGAGCGGATGCAGGTCAAGCGCGGAGACGGCTTCATGTGGCTCGACGTCGACTTCCTCGTGCGGAAGTCCTTGGAGGACTTCGAGAAGGGCCGGGCCTTCTCGATCCCCGGTGCGCAGTACAAGACGATCATCGCGCTCACCCGCGCCATCCCCAACCGGGTGCTGCGGCTCACGCAGTCGGTGGGGCGTCGCTGACGGTGCGCATCGCACCGGCCCGGGTCGGCGATGCGGAGGCGCTCGCCGACCTGCACCTCGACGTGTGGGAGGAGGCGTACGCCGGCCTCATGCCGGCGTCGGTCTTCGCCGAGCGCCGGGCGCGCCGCGCCGAGCGCGTGGCGAGCTGGCACGGCATCATCGCGGCGGGCCCGAGCGACAACCTCCTGGCGTGGGCGGACGACGGGCGGCTGCTCGGCTTCTCGAGCACCGGCCCCGGTCGCGACGACCCCGCCGAGGGGCTGCCGCCGCTCGAGCTGATGGCGCTCTACGTCCGGGAGTCCGTCTATGGCACCGGCGTCGGGCACGCCCTGTGCGAGGCCGCCCTCGGCGCCGCGCCGGCCTACGTCTGGGTCCTCGACGGCAACGAGCGGGCGATCCGCTTCTACGAGCGGCAGGGCTTCGGCTTCGACGGGGTCACCAAGCACGAGGACGTCGGCCTGGAGCGGCGGATGGTGCGGCGCTAGCCGGGCTGGCTCGTCCTCGCCCTGCGGAACAGCTCGACGAGCAGGTTCGCGTACCCCACCGTGTCGTCGACGGCCCGGTGGGTGTGCTCGACGTGGCCGAACCAGTCCGCGGGAAGTGTGTCGACGTCGACCACTCCTGCCGACTCGCCCGTGACCGCCGCTGCATAGCTGCGGATGCACAAGCCGGGACCGATGAACACCCGGTCCTCCTCGTGGTGACCCTGACGGATGCCGTAGGAGGTGAAACGACGCAGGTAGTGGTCGATCCAGATGCCGTCCAGCGCGAGCGGGAAGGCCGCGAACATCCGCGGCCACGGCAGGTCACGCAGCCAGACGACGTACCGCTCCATCACGGCCGTCACCGGCTCGGGGTCCGTGGTGGCCGCGTGCCATGCCTGAGGGTGGTCGGCGAACCAGGCCAGTGTCTTCGCGTCCGGCGCCGTGCCGGGCAGCGGCTCGAGCACGGCCTCGAACCGCCCCTGCTCGGTGCCGTCGGCAGAGATCGCCACCGAGGCGAAGGACCGCATCGAGTTGATGCCCGGCCAGGGTCCGTCCAGCTCGACGTCCGTCACCACGTAGGTCCAAGGGTCTCTGGGCTCGTCCGTCACGCGCGCCAGTATGACCTGCCCGCGACGCAACCACCTGCGAGGATCCGCGGGTGCGCGTCCTCCTCGACCAGGTCATCGACACGCCGACCGGGTCGGGTGGACGACATGCCGCTGGCCCGATCACCGGTGGTGTCGGGCTGGCGGGGCGGTCAGGGTCTGGACCGTGGCTCGGGTCCTGGGCCTGGTCCTGGGCCTGGTCTCGGTCGTGGGCGGGGTGGGTCGGTGAGGATGCGCCTGCGGGTGGGCAGGGTCCACTCGTACGCGCCGTCGGGTCGGCGGTGGTAGGTGAAGGCGCCGAAGGTCTTGGCGCGGTGGTGCCGGCGGCACAGGGGCGCGAGGTTGGCCGGGTGGGTCTGGCCGGGTGGTCCGCCCTCGTCGAGGGGGACGTACTCGACGATGTGGTCGAGGTCGGCCCGCCCGGAGGGACGACTGCAGCCGGGGAACACGCAGGTGGCGTCGCGGAGCCGGACCGCGGCGGCCATCGGCGCGGGCGGGTCGTGCGCGTCCACAGGCGCCATGTGCTCGACATCGAGGACCGGCGCGATGGTGACCTTGCCTGCGGTGAGCAGCCACGTCTGGAGCCGGCCGAGCAGCATCGGCCCGAGCTCGTCACTGCGCGCCACCCCACGGGCGTCGACGGTGTGGGAGTCGACGGTGTGGGAGTCGACGCCGTACGGGTCAACGGTGTGGGGGTCGGCGAGGAGGTCGCGGTCGGTGACGTGGAGCACCAGCCGCACCTCACCCGACCGACCCGCCCGGCCTGACCGGTCCGTGGGGGTGTCGGTGGTGGGTCGGCGGAACGGGTCCGGGGTGGCGTAGGCGGCTTCCTCGGCCACGCAGACGGTCTCGTCGCGGTCGGGGTCGACGTCACGGTCGGGGTCCGCGACGTCCGCGGCGGCGAGGATGTCGAGGGCCTGCTGCGGGTCGGCGAGGAGCCCGACCGCGTGGGCGCGGCGGACGCCGAGGTCGCCGGGGTGACCCAGGGCTCGCATGGTGGTGGCCATGGTCGACACGGTGTGGTCGAACGCGACCGCATCAGCCACGTCGAGGCTCATGAAGACCTCGCTCACCCCCGGTGCGCCCTGCTCGTGGTGCACCTCGACGCGCCGGGACTCCAGCGCGTGGTCGTGGTCGGCGATCGCCCGGTCCGGGTCGGCGTACAGGCGGGCCTCGTGGACCAGGACCCCGATGCGGTGCGGGTTGAGCCGGCGCGGCTGCCACGCCAGCAGCCGGTCCGCGTGGCCGGCCGCGGCCGGGTCGAGGTCGCGCGAGACCCGGGCGGCCTCCCGACCCAGCCGCACCGGCACGGTGAGGTCCTGCACGAGCGTCCACAGTCGTGGCAGGCGGTGGGCCAGGTCGAGCACGTCACCGAGCAGCGCCAGCGTGGCCTCGTGGGACTGCTCCAGCACCCCCGACAGCTCGACCACCGCGAACTCCGCGACCAGCGGGGCACCCTCCCCGGCGATCGGCAGGGGACGCTCCCCGAACAACGCCGCCGCCGACCCCGGCGTGTGGATCGTCTCCGAACGCCACCCCGCCGCGACCTCCTCGTCGGACACGGTGTGCGCGTGCGCCCACGCCAGCGCGGACTCCAGCACCTCGACCTCGACACGACGCTTCGCCGTCATCGCCGCCGCCGCCCGATCCAGCACCCGATCCGCCACCGCACGATCCAGCACCGCACGATCCAGCACGGGGCTGGTGGCGGGGGCCGGAGCGGTGGTGGACATGGGTCCAGTCTCCCAGAGCCCACCGACACCCGGACCTGCGAGAACGGGGCTGTGGAGAAGTATTTCCGAACAGACCTACGCACGCGTGAGCACCGCGGTTTCGAGGCTCGCCCCGCGGTTCCTGCGTGGCCGCGAGGGACGAGCGGATGTATCGAAGGGCGCACCTCGACCACCGATGAGGGTGCGCTCGCACCTCAACCACCGGAGGGCAGCGTCACCTACTCCCCCAGCGTCGCGATCCATGCCTCCAGCTCCCGCGGCCGCCGGAACAGCAGCACCTCCGGCCCGTCGGGCGAGGCGGCCCAGGCGCGCATTCGGGCACGCTTGCGGGAGAAGGACTGGAAGTGCCAGCGGATGATCGACGACCGGTCGAACACCTTGCGCCAGGTCTCGACGTTGCCGTTGCAGCGCGGTTCCTTGGTGATCGCCCCGGACACGGTCCGTCGCACCAGCCGGGCCAGGGAGACCCAGCGCGGGTAGTCGAGCCCTACGACGAGCTGCGTGCGCGGAAGCACCAGGTCGAGCCAGATGCCGTACGAGGAGTCGAGCAGCCACCGCTCCCCGGCGACGATCTCGCCGAACAGCTCGCGCTGGCGGTCCTCCGCGACCGGCACCCAGCCCGGCAGCCACGACAGCTCGTCGACGAGGGTCACCGGGTGGCCGGTGCGCTCGCCGATCGCGAGCGCCGCCGTGCTCTTGCCGCTCCCCGTGACGCCGTAGACGAGGACGCGGTCCGGCAGGGTCACGGACGAACCAGCGACAACAGCCGCTCGTACTGCTCGGGGTCGGTCGTGTTGACCCCGAGGTCGTGGTCGACCTTGCCGAGACCGTGGTGGTCGCTGCTGCCCGTGACGACGAGGTCGAGGTCGCGGGCGAGCGCGCGCAGCTCGGCGCGGTCGACCGGTGAGTGGTCCTGGTGGTCCACCTCGATGCCCGCGAGCCCGAGGTCCTTGAGCGCCGCGAGCGCCCCTGCGTCGAGGACCGACCGGCTGCCGCGCCCCCAGGGGTGGGCGAGGACGGTGACGCCACCGGCCGCCGCGACGAGGGGGATCATCTCCTCGAGCGCGGACGCGTAGCGGTTGACGTAGCCCGGCTGCCCCGGGCTGAGGAGCGTCGCGAAGGCCTCGGTCCGGTCGGCGACGACACCACGGCGCACGAGGGCGTCCGCCACGTGCGGGCGTCCGGCGGCGACCGACCCGCCGGACTCGCGGCGTACGTCGTCCTCGCTGATGTCGATGCCGTGCCCGCGCAGGGCGGCCACGATGGCCGGCGTGCGTGCGGTGCGGCCCTCGAGGATGCGATCCAGCTCCCGCACCAGCGGCGGGTGCGTCGGGTCGGGCAGGTAGCCGAGCAGGTGCACGCCGCGGTGGTGGAACCGCGTGCTGATCTCGAGGCCCGGGACCAGCGTGATCCCGGCCTCGTCCGCCGCCTGCTGCGCCTCGTCCCAGCCCGACATCGCGTCGTGGTCGGTCAGCGCGACGACGTCGAGCCCGGCCGCGGCCGCCTCCCGCACGAGGTCGCCGGGGGTGTCCGTGCCGTCACTGGCCGAGGAGTGGGTGTGGAGGTCGATGCGCACGTCAGCTGTTCCACCGGAGCAGCGCGGGGTGCTCGCGCTCGAAGCCGAGCACCGAGACGGTCGAGGTGTCGAGCCGGAAGAAGCGGCCCTCGGCGGCGGTCTGCTCCAGCCAGCGCGCCGTGAGGACGCGCAGCGAGTGCCCGTGCGCGAACACCAGCGCGCGGCCGTGCGCGCGGGTGCGGGCGACGACGCGGTCGAGCCGGGTGGAGACCTCGTCGGCGCTCTCGCCACCCGGGGTCGGGTGGGTCCAGACCGTCCATCCCGGGACGCTCTCGCGGATCTCGGCGGTCGTCACGCCCTCGTAGTCCCCGTACGCCCACTCGACGAGGTCCTCGTCCACCTCCGCGTCGGCGAAGCCGGCCAGCTCGGCCGTACGTCGCGCACGCCGGCGCGGGCTGGTGAGGACGAGGTCGAACTCCACCTCGGCCAGCCGGGGCGCGAGCTCGAGCGCCGCAGCCTCGCCGACCTCGGTGAGGGGGAGGTCGGTGATCGAGGTGTGCCGACCGTCGCGGCTCCACTCGGTCTCCCCGTGACGGACGACCCACAGCTCGGGACCCGGGACCGACGACATGCAGCGAGTCTCCCACGAGCGGTCGGGCGTCCTGCCACCATGCTCGTCATGGGTGCGGGCAGGGAGCGGGCGTGGCGGAGCTCGCGGCTCGCCATCGCGGCTGCCTTCTTCACCCAGGGGCTGGTCTTCATCAGCCTGACCACCCGGCTGCCCCGGATCCAGGACCGCTGGGACCTCGGCGAGCTCGCGCTGTCGGGCCTGCTGCTGATGATGGTGCTGCTCGCCGGTGTCGGCTCGCTGGTCGCCGAGCGGCTCGCCCCACGCCTCGACAGCGCGGTCGTCCTCCGCGCCGGCCTGCTCGTCGTCGCCGGGTCCGTCGCGCTGGCGGTCCTGGCGCCGACAACCGGCGTCTTCGTGCTCGCCCTGGCGGCGTACGGGACCGGTCTCGGCCTCGTCGACGCCACCGGCAACATGCAGGCGGTCGCGCTCGAGCACCGGATGGGTCGCGTCGTGCTGCCGTCGTGCCACGGGGCCTGGACCCTCGGCGGCGTGGCCGGCGCCGTCATCACCCTGGCCACCGGAGGCGTGCCCTGGTCGGCGATCGCGCTGGTCGCGGTGGTCCCGCTGGCGGCGGCCCTCGCGCCGTACCTCCCCCGCGACCACGGCGTGGCGGCGACCTCGACCGAGACCGACGTCCCGTGGCGGGCGATCGTCGTGGTCGGCCTGGCGCTCGTCGTCTTCTACACCGTCGACACGGCGGCGACGACGTGGGGACCGGTCTACCTCGACGACGTCTTCGACGCCCCGGAGGAGCTGGTCGCGCTCGCCACGCTCCCCTACCTCCTCGCCAGCGGCGTCGTCCGCCTCGCCGGCGACCGGCTCACCGAGCACGTCGGAGCCGTGCGCCTGCTGCGCGCGGGCGCGGCGGTGGCGCTCGTCGCCCTCACGGTCGTCGTCGCGGCGCCGACCTGGCCCGTCGCCGTCCTCGGGTTCACCCTGCTCGGGTGCGGCGTGGCCGTGGTCGCGCCGCTGAGCTTCTCGGCGGCCGCCGCGCTCGCCGGGCGGGACGCCGATCCGGCGACCCGCCAGGCGCGGGTCGATCCCGTGGTCGCCCGGTTCAACCAGTTCAACTACGTCGGCGCGCTGCTGGGCGCGGTGATGACGGGTGCCGTCGGGTCGGGCTCGCTGCGGGTCGGCTTCGCGGTCCCGCTCGTGCTGGTGGTGGCCCTCTTCTGGCTGGCGAGGGCCTTCGCGCCGGCCGACGCCCCGGCCGTGGGGGCGCCCGCCGACGCGTAGTGCGGTCGGGCCGGACGGCTCAGACGCCGCCGCCGCCGGCCTTGCGGCGGTGCATCGGCTTGGCGACGTTCTTGTCGTTGACCTCCGAGCCGTGGGCCTTCTCGCGCGCACCGGCCCGGTCGTCGGGGTGGTCGTGGCCCTTCTTGCGATCGAGGGCCTCCCGCATCTTCGCCTTGAGCTCTGCGTTGGGGTCCTGATCAGCCATGAGGTCCTCCTGGATCGATGACGGTCGGAGGCCCACCCTGCCAAACGCGGCCGGTCGGGTCGAGGGGATATCAGGGCCTGCGCAGCACGTCGAGGCGACCGCCGAGCTTTCCCATCGTCACGTAGACCTGCCACCGGCACTCGCCCAGCATCACGTCGTACGCGGCGTCGCCGAACTCGGCGCGGTAGCGCTCCGGCGCGCGCAGGAGACGGGCGAGGTGCAGCAGGGCGCGACCGACGGCGCCCTCCTGCTCCTGCGACCACTCGCCCCACTCGCCGGCCAGGTCGAGGGTGTCGACCACCTCGAGCCCGGACCCGGCGATCCCCTCGTCGAGCACGCGAGGGTCGGCCGAGGAGGGGACCACGCCCATCACGTCGAAGAGCCAGTCCGCCTCCTCCTCGGCGAGCAGGTCGGTCGTCACCGCCTGGTGGGCCACGACGTGGCCGCCGCGACGCAGCACCCGGGCGAACTCGGCGTACGCCTCGCGGGGGTGCTCGACGTGCAGCATCACGTCCCGGCACCAGACCAGGTCGAGCGACGCGTCGGCCACCGGCACCCGGGTGGCGGTGCCGCGCTCGAAGGCGAGGCGTGACGCGATGTCCGGGACCAGGTCGCGCCGCGCCGCACGGGCCAGGTCGAGGTGGCGCTGCACCGGGTCGATGCCGAGCACGCGGAGCCCGAAGTGCGTCGCGAGCCGGACGGCGTACGCCCCCTCCCCGCACCCCACGTCGACGGCCCGGCTGTCGGGGCGCAGGTCGAGCTCGCGCACCACCTGGAGCAGCACGGACGGGTCGCGCGGGGCGAGGCTCTCGTCGAGGCGCGCCCCGAAGGCGGCCTCGAGCCGCGGGTAGGAGTCGTGGAAGAAGCCGGGGTCCCAGGGCACGGAACGAGTCTGCCGCCACGCAGTAGGGTCACCGCCATGGCTCGCCGGGTGTTCCTCCACGTCGGCACGGCGAAGTCCGGCACCTCCTTCCTCCAGGACCTGTGGTGGCAGCAGCGGGACGAGCTGCGCGAGCGCGGCCTGCTGCTGCCCGGCGACCGCCGGCGTGACCACTTCGCGGCCGCGGCGGTCGTCAAGGGCATGACCGACGTCGTGGCGACGCTCGGCAACCGCGAGCGCGACGCGTGGGGTCGACTGGTGGAGGAGACCCGCGCGTGGTCCGGCGACGCGCTCGTCACCAACGAGCACTTCTCCGACTCCCCGCCCGCCGCCGCGGCCGCCGCGCTGGCCGACCTGGCCGGCGCGGCCGACGAGGTGCACGTCGTGCTGACCGCCCGCGACCTCGGCCGCGTGCTGCCCTCGGCGTGGCAGCAGCGGGTCAAGATGGGGGCGCGCCAGCCCTACCGCCGCTTCCTCGCGACGGTCCGGCGCGGGGAGGACGACCAGAAGTTCTGGCGCTACCAGGACGTGCCCGCCATCCTGGCCCTCTGGTCCGACGGCCTCCCGGCCGGCCGCGCCCACCTCGTCGTCGTCCCACCCGCCGGGGCGCCGCGAGACGAGCTCTGGCTGCGGACCGCTGCCGTGCTCGGCCTGGACGTGACCGGCCTCGACACCGACGCGCGCACACCCAACGACTCCCTCGGACTGGTCGAGGCCGAGCTGCTGCGGCGGATCAACGAGCGGGTGCCGCGCCCACGGCGTACGCCTGCCCTGACCCGCCACGTGAAGGGCAGGTTCGTCCCCGAGGCGCTGGCCGGCTCCGCGGAGCGGGAGTCCTTCGTGCTCCCGGAGCGGCACCACGACTGGGTCCGCGACCGCTCCGAGGCGACGGTCGCCGACCTCCGCGCCAGCGCGTACGACGTGGTGGGCGACCTCCACGACCTGCTGCCGGCCGACCCGCGCACGGGGCGTACGCCCGACGACGCCACCGACGACGAGCTGCTCGCGGCGGCGCGGGTGGTGCTGTCGAGGCTGGACCTCGCGGACACACCCACCCTCGACGGGGCGGTCGCCGCGATCGCGGACGAGCTCCTGACCCACCGCTGACCGGCCCCCAGGGGGATCAGCGCGGCACGAGCGCCCAGTAGTCGAGGTCGAGCAGCACCCCGTCGGCGTACTTCCCGTCCGCTCCGCGCAGGGTCATCGACTCGTCCCGACCCTTCGTCGCGACCAGCCGGAGGCGGAGCGCGCCGACAGCCGGGGCGTCGAGCTCGGCGGTGTCGAGCACCTCGGACCACGCGTGGACGGTGTCGCCGGCGAAGGCCGGGGCGACGTGGGCCCCGGCGTTGATCGCCGCGACGAGCTGGGCGTTCGCGAGGCCGTTGAACGACAGCGCCCGGGCGAGCGAGATGACGTGCCCGCCGTAGACGAGCCGCCTGCCGTCCGGTCGGGCGTCGGTGTTGAAGTGCACCTTGGCGGTGTTCTGCCACAGCCGGGTGGCCATCATGTGCTCGGCGTCGGTGAGGGTCACGCCGTCGACATGGTCGATCCGCTCCCCCACCTCGTAGTCGCCGAGCAGGTGCGGCGAGCCGGCCGCCACCACGTCGTACGACGAGAAGTCGAGGCCCGCGGGCACGACGAGGTCGGAGGCCTCGACGGCCGGCGCGAGGTCGGGCACCACGGTGTCGGGCGCGGGCGAGTCGGCCGATCGCTTGTGCACCATCACCCAGCGCGCCCAGTCGATCGCGGTCTCGCCGCGCTGGTTGGTCGCGGTGGAGCGCACCCAGACGACACCCGTCCGGCCGTTGGAGTTCTCCTTGAGGCCGATCACCTCCGACCGGGTGCGCAGGGTGTCGCCCGGGGCGACCGGCACGTGGAAGCGGCACTCGGCGTAGCCGAGGTTGGCCACGGCGTTGAGCGAGACGTCGGGGACGGTCTTGCCGAAGGCGATGTGGAAGCCGATGAGCTCCTCGACCGGGTGCGGCGCGAGGCCGACGGACGCGGCGAGCTCCGCCGACGACGGCACCGCGAAGCGGGTCGGGTAGATCGCCCCGTAGAGCGCCCGGTCCCCCTCCGTGACCGTGCGCGGGGTGGCGTGCTCGATGACCTGCCCGAGCGTGAAGTCCTCGAAGAAGTTGCCGGCGTTCGTCTTCATGCCGCACATCGTGCCGCAGCCGCCCCCGCCCGGACCCCCGCTGTCACGTGGGCTCAGTCACAGGGCGGGCTCCCGGCGCCGCGGCTCAGCCCTCGGACTGCTTGCTGAACGCCGCGTCGAACGACTGGGCCGGCGGGTCGAAGTCCAGCGCCCGCAGCCGGGCCAGCGCCTCCGGGGCACCGCGCAGCCGGTCCATCCCGGCGTCCTCCCACTCGACCGAGATCGGGCCGTCGTAGCCGATCGCGGTGAGGGTCCGGAAGCAGTCCTCCCAGGGGATGTCGCCGTGCCCGGTGGACACGAAGGTCCAGCCGCGCCGGGGGTCGTCCCAGGGCAGGTGCGAGGAGAGGATGCCGTTGCGGCCGCCGCCCATCCTCATCCGGGTGTCCTTGCAGTCGACGTGGTAGATCCGGTCGGCGAAGTCGGTGATGAAGGCGACCGGGTCGATGCCCTGCCAGAGCATGTGGCTGGGGTCCCAGTTGATGCCGAAGGCGGGCCGGTTGCCGACGGCGTCGAGCGCGCGCCGGGTGGTCCAGTAGTCGTAGGCGATCTCGGAGGGGTGGACCTCGTGGGCGAAGCGCACGCCGCACTCGTCGAAGACGTCGAGGATCGGGTTCCAGCGGTCCGCGAAGTCCTGGTAGCCGGCCTCGATCCGCTCGGCGGGCACCGGCGGGAACATCGCGACGTACTGCCAGATGGAGGACCCGGTGAAGCCGACCACCGTCTTCACGCCGAGCTTCTGCGCGAGCCTGGCGGTCAGCTTCATCTCCTCGGCCGCGCGCTGGCGCACGCCCTCGGCGTCACCGTCGCCCCACACGCGCTCGCGCACGATGGCCTGGTGGCGGAAGTCGATCGGGTCGTCGCAGATCGCCTGGCCGGTGAGGTGGTTGGAGATGGCGTGGAGCTGGAGGCCGTGCTTGTCGAGGATGCCGAGGCGCTCGGCGACGTAGTCGTCGTCGTCCCAGCGCCAGGCGTCGAGGTGCTCGCCGGAGACGGCGACCTCAAGGCCGTCGTACCCCCACTCGGCGGCGAGGCGCGCCACCTCCTCGAGCGGCAGGTCGACCCACTGGCCGGTGAACAGGGTGAACGGACGGCCCATCAGCTGTGCTCCATTCCGAGTCCGGTGTCGACGCGCGTGCAGCTGCCGCCCTGCGCGGAGCTGGCCTCGATCGCGGCCAGCACCCTCTGCACGGCGAGCCCGTCCTCGAAGGACGGCGTCGGCTCCTCCCCCGCGGCCAGCGCGGTGAGGAAGTCGGCGGCCTGGTTGGTGAACGTAGCGTCCCAGCCCAGCACGTGTCCCGGCGGCCACCAGCCGTCGAGGTAGGGGTCGCCCGGCTCGGTCACGAGCCGGCGGGCGAAGCTGTCTCCCCCGTCGAGGCACTCGTCGAGGTGGTTGAGCGACTCGAGGTCGAAGCGCAGGGCGCCGGCGCTGCCGTAGACCTCGATGCCGAGGGCGTTCTTGCGGGCCGTCGCCATGCGGGTCACCTCGAGGCTGACCACGGCGCCCCCACTCGTCCGCATGGTGCTCCAGGCGGCGTCGTCGACCGTCACGTCCTCGAGGCCCGAGTCGCCGGTGCGCTGTGGCACGAAGGTGTGGGTGAGGGCGTTGACCTCGGTGACCTCCTGGCCGAGCAGGTAGCGGACCTGGTCGACCGCGTGCGAGGCGAGGTCGCCCAGCGCGCCCGACCCGGCGAGCTCGCGCCGCAGGCGCCAGGTCATCGGCGCGTCCTCGTCGGCGAGCCAGTCCTGCAGGTAGGAGATGCGCACCTGGCGCACCTCGCCGATGCGACCGTCGGCCAGGTGCCGGCGGGCGAGCGCCAGCGCGGGGACGCGGCGGTAGTTGAAGCCGACCATCGAGTGGACGCCGCGCTGGCGGGCGGCGCGGGCGGTGGCGACCATCTTCTCGGCCTCGGCCATGGTGTTGGCGAGCGGCTTCTCGGCGATCACGTGCTTGCCCGCCTCCAGGGCGGCGATCGCCACCTCGGCGTGCAGGTGCCCGGGGACGCAGACGTCGACGATGTCGATGTCGTCGCGCTCGAGCACCTCGTGCCAGTCGGTCGCGGTCTCGGCCCAGCCGTACTGCTCGGCCGCGGCACCGACGGCGGCCGCGTCGCGGCCGACCAGGACCTGCTGGCGTACGCCGGGTGCACCGGGTCGGAGCGCGGCGACGTTGCGCCATGCGTGGGAGTGCGCCTTGCCCATGAAGGCGTAGCCGATGACGGCGACTCCCGGGGACCCGGCGGCGCCCGAGGCGCTGGGTGTGCTGGTCACGTGGATCTCCTGACGTGCGGTGGCGGTGGCTCAGGCGAGCGACCGGAGGAAGGACAAGCCGTCTCGGGCGAGCTCGTCCTGGGTGGGTGCCAGCGGTCGCCAGATGGAGGCGGCCGTGGCGATGGAGGCGTTGTCGGCGGTGAAGCTCTCGATGACCAGCGGGCCGTCGTAGCCGACCTCGTCGAGCGCGGCCACGAAGGCGGGCCAGTCGGTCTGGTCGCCGCCGGGAGCACCGCGGTCGCTGCCGCAGACCTGGACGTGTGCCAGGTGCTCCCCCGCGGCGCGGATCGCGTCGGCGCTGGAGCGCTCCTCGATGTTGAGGTGATAGCTGTCGAGCGCCAGGCCGAGTCCCTCGCCGAGCAGCGGCTCGAGCGCGGTAAGGGCCTGGTCGACGGTGTTGACCAGCGAGGTCTCGTAGCGGTTCAGCGGCTCGACACCGAGGCGTACGCCCTGCGCGACCGCGTGGTCGACGACCGGCGCGAGGTGGGTGCGGAGGTCGTCGTACGCCGCCTGCCGCTGCGCGGCGTCCATCCGCCACACGCGACCGGTGGCGGCGTAGAAGGGTCCGCACACCGAGCGTGCCCCGACGCCGGCGGCGAAGTCGATGCAGGCACGGAGGTAGTCCTGCGTGGCGGCCACGCAGTCGGCGTCCACGAGGTCTCGTCCCGGCGCCATCGCCCCGACGACGCACGGGGTCAGCCCTGTCTCGGCGAGCACGTCGGTCACGACCGCGGCATCGAGGTCGCCCGCGTTCTCGAGGGGGAGCTCGACGGCGTCGAAGCCCATGTCCGCGATCCGGTGCAGCAGGTCGGCCACGCCCGCGTCGGTGAGCGGGGAGGTCCAGACCCACGTGTTCACGCCGATCTCTCGCATGGCTGTCGGTGTCCTTCTCGCTGGAGGGTGGGGTGGGATCGGTGGGCCGGGCTCGCGCAGCCCGGCCCACCGAGCGGTGGTTCAGTGCCGGATCAGGGGATCTGGCGCTCCTGCCACACCTCGGGGTAGCCCGGCAGGTCCTCGCCGCCGAACTTGGCGTAGTGGCCGTCGGGCATGCCCTCGTTGGCCTCGAGGTAGTCGCCGCGCTCGTCCTCGGTGATCGGGACCTGCGGCAGGACCCACTCCTTCGGGACCTCCTCGCCGGCCCAGATCTTCTCGAGCGCGAGGAGCGGGGTGCGCCACTGGAAGTTGGAGTAGACGGGCGCCAGGCCGTTCAGGCCGGTCTCCTCCCACTTGCGCAGGAAGCTCATCTCGTCCTCGCCGGTCATGACCGGGAGGTCGGCGCCGAAGTCCTCGAAGGCCTCGATGGCGGCGACGGCACCGTCACCGGCGTCCATCCAGACGCCCTGGACCTCGCCCTTGTTGAGCTCGTCGGTGATGAAGGTCTTGATCTCGGTCGGGTCGGCGCCGGTGAAGAAGTCGACCGCCTCGATGCCGTTCTCCTCGAAGAGCTTCTGGGCCGCGGCCCAGCGCTGCTCGAGCACGTCGACGCCGGGCAGGATGCGCAGCGCGACGACCTTGTCGCCCTCCTCGAGGTTGTCGATGAGGAACTCGGCGGTGTCGATGCCCCACGCGAAGCCACCGATCGGGTGGATGAAGGTGGTGGCGCAGTCGGTCTCCACGCCGCGGTCGAAGACCACGACGGGCTTGCCGGTCTCGCACGCCCGCTCGACCGCGTCGGTCATGGCGGCGGTGGAGTTGGGCGAGATGATGAAGGCGTCGCAGTTGCCCTCGGAGATGAAGTAGTCGATGTCGGCGATCTGCGTGTTGTCGTCGTCGCCGGCGTCACGGGTCTCCATCTCGGAGATGACGCCCTTCTCCTGCAGGGCCTCGAGCTGCTGGTTCATGGTGATCCAGCCGGTCTGGCGCCACGGGTTGGAGATCGAGGCGTTGGCGAAGCACGCCTTGCCCGCCTTGTTGGACTTGTAGTCGGCGGTGTCGGTCATCTCACCGTCGATGTACTGCAGCCACGGGGTCTCGGGGTCCCCCTCGAACGTGGCCGAGCGCTGCTCGAACTGCTCGTCGTAGACGGCCTGGTCGAACCACTCCTGCTCACCGCCTTCATCCGGGCTCTCCGAGGCCTCGGGCGACTCCGAGGTCTCCGAGCTGTCGTCGGTCCCGGAACCGGAGTCCGTCGGGTCCTCGGTGCTGCAGGACGTGGCGAACACCCCGAGCAGCAGTGCCGAGGCCACGGCCATCGGCGCGCGGTGGATCTTTCGGCGCATCAGATTTCTCCTGTTTCAGTGCCCGAGCGGGCAGTGGTGGGTGATGGTGCGGGTGACGCAGGTGGTGCGGCAGGTGGAGCGGGTGGTGAGGTCCGCGTGGGACGCCGGCCCAGCGACCAGGCGCGACCGGCAGCGGCGACGGCGAGGATGATGATCACGCCCTGGACCGTCGGCCTCCAGGTCGACTCGATCTCCTGGAAGTTGAGGAACGAGAAGAGCAGCTCGAGCGCGAAGGCACCCGCCGCGGCGGACAGGAGCCAGCCCCGACCGCCGCCGAGGACCACGC
Source organism: Nocardioides eburneiflavus (assembly GCF_004785795.1). Taxonomy (NCBI): domain Bacteria; kingdom Bacillati; phylum Actinomycetota; class Actinomycetes; order Propionibacteriales; family Nocardioidaceae; genus Nocardioides; species Nocardioides eburneiflavus. The sequence continues at coordinate 2,615,452 of NZ_SRRO01000001.1, read as the reverse complement.
CGCCGAGCACGACGGCGGTGATCGCCTGGAACTCGTAGCCGGCCCCCACGGAGGGGTGCACGCCGGCGTAGCCGACCAGCAGGATGCCGGCGACGGTGGCCGAGAGCGAGGAGAGCATGAAGGCCCGGGTCTTGACCCACCACACGTGCGCCCCGGCCAGGCCGGCGGCGTCCGGGTTGTCGCCGGTGGCGATGATCGTGCGGCCGAACGGGGAGCGCATCAGCCACACGCCGCCGACCATGATCACCACCAGGATGATCACGGGGTAGGGCAGCACCTCGAGGACGGGCACGTCCTGGATGCCGCCGCGACCGATCTCGCGGAAGGTGTCGACCGGGTTGCCGGTGGCGGCGCCGCCGGTCAGGAACCGGACGAGACCCCCCAGGGCCAGCATGGTGCCCAGGGTGACGATGAAGCTCGGCACCCGCAGCAGCGTCGTGCCGAGGCCGTTGACCAGGCCGACCACGGCGCCGACCGCGAACATCAGCGCGAGTGCCGGGAGGACCCGGCTCTCGTCGTCGCCGATGTAGTTGCCGGCGATGACGACCTGGGTCGCGATCACCGCGCCCATGGAGAGGTCGAACTCGCCGGAGACGATCACGTAGTACTGGCCCATCGCGGCGATCGCGATCGGGGCCGTGCGACCGATGAATCGGATCAGCTGCGGCGGCTCGCCGAAGGACGGGTTCGCCGAGACCACGGCGACGAAGAGGATCGCGGCGAGGATGAACACCGCGCCGCCCGGGGTCACGGCGCCGCGCAGCAGCCGCTGGACCACCGAGCCCTCGGTGAGCGGGAGCGTACGGCCGGCCGTGCCCCCGGAGCCGGTGACGGAGGTGGTGGCGCTCATGCCGACTCCCCCTTCGTGGACGGGCCCGTCGGGGACGGGACGTGGAGGACCGGTCTGGAGGCGCCGAAGCGCGGAGGGCGGCGTACGACGCTGCGCCGCGCGTAGACGGCGACGGCGAGCACGATCACCAGGCCTCGGACGAAGTCCTTGAGGAACGGGTTGACCTGCATCACGCCCATGACGTTGTCGAGGACCGCGAAGATCGCGACGCCGCCGATGGTGCCCACGACGCTGCCCTTGCCGCCGGCGAGCAGGGTGCCGCCGAGGACGACTGCCGCGATGGAGAGCAGGTCGTAGCGTCCCTGCGACCCGATCGTCGGCGACCCGACGCCGGTGCGGGAGAGCAGCAGCAGCGCGGCGAGGCCGGCCAGCACCGAGCAGAGGACGTGCGCGGAGACCACCGGTAGGGCGGTGCGCACGCCGGACATGCGGGCCACGTCTCGGTTGCCGCCGATGGCGTAGACGTGATGCCCCAGCCGGGTGTAGCGGAGCAGGAGCGTCACCAGGACCGCACAGACGAGCAGGATGACGAACGCGGTGGGGATCCACCCCCCGATGCCGCTGCGACCGAGCAGCCTCAGGTCGGGGGCGGCGGCGCCGTGGCTGCCCTGGTAGTTGGTGCCGAGGTAGCCGCTCACGACCAGGCCGATGCCGAGGCTGGCGATGAAGCCGTGCACGTGCAGGAGGCTGACCAGGAGCCCCATCACGAGGCCGATCGCGGCGCACAGCGCCAGCGTGTTGAAGGTCGCGGCCGCGATGTTGCCGTCGAGCCCTTTCATCCCGCCGGCAGCGATGACCGTGGCGAGGCTGACGACGTAGGGCACCGACAGGTCGAGGCTGCCGACCAGGATCACCAGCGTCTGGCCGATGGCGATCAGGCCCAGCACGCTCATCGCAGTGAGGATCGCCCAGACGTTGCCCTGGCTGAAGAAGTTGCGGCCCTCCACGGCGGTCAGCACGACGGAGGCCGCGATGACGCCGACCAGCACGAGGTAGATCAGCGCGGTCGAGTCGAGGCGCTTGGCACCCTTGGCCCGCGCGGCGCGGCGGCGGCGTACGACCTCCGTGGGCTCGGCCACCTCGTGGGGGGACTCCTGCGGCCCGGGGGTCTGGTCGGTGGTGGCGCTCACGCCGCGTCCTCCTCGCTCGTCGCTCCGGTGGCCATGGCGAGCACGGCCTCCTCCGTAGCCCCGGCCGACAGCTCGCCGGCAAGGGTCCCGTCGCGCATCACGAGGATGCGGTCGGACATGCCGATGACCTCCGGGAGCTCGCTGGAGACCATCAGGACGGCGACTCCCGCACGGGTCAGCTCGCGCATCAGCTCGTAGACGCGGTGCTTGGCACCGACGTCGATGCCGCGGGTGGGCTCGTCCATCAGCACCACCAGCGGGTCGATGCTCAGCCAGCGGGCGAGCACGACCTTCTGCTGGTTGCCGCCGGAGAGGAACTGCACCTCCTGGCCGAGGCTGGCGGCCGCGACGTCGAGGCCGGACAGCACTCCCGGCATCTCCCGGCGGGCCGTGGTGGTGCGCCGCGGGAAGACCGACCGGACGACGCCCAGGGCGTTGTCGAGGATCGACTGGTTGAGGGCGAGGCCCTTGGCCTTGCGGTCCTCGGTGATGAAGGCCAGGCGGGCACGTACGCCCTGGCGCGGGCTGCCGACCTTCAGCGGCGCACCGTCGAGGGTGATGCTGCCGCGCGCGACGGGGTGGACGCCGAAGACGGTCTCGAGCAGCTCGGTGCGACCGGAGCCCTGGAGTCCCGCGATGCCGACGATCTCGCCGGCCCGCACCTCGAGCGACACGCCGTCGACGTAGCCGTTGCCGACCCCCGACAGCGCGAGTCGCACGTCGCCGACGCTCACGTCGGCGGGCTTCTCGGGGAAGTACGTGGTCAGTGGGCGGCCCACCATGAGGCGCACGAGCTCGGCCTCGGAGAGCTCGGCGGCCGGCCGGGTCGCGACGTGCTGGCCGTCCTTGAGGACGGTGATCGTCTGGCAGAGGTCGAAGATCTCCTTGAGCCGGTGGGAGACGTAGACGATCGCGACGCCGCGGTCGGTGAGGCGCCGGATGATGGCGTAGAGCAGCTCGACCTCGTGGTCGGCGAGCGCCGCGGTGGGCTCGTCCATCTGGATCACCTTGGCGTCGAAGCTGACCGCCTTGGCGATCTCGACGATCTGCTGCTCGGCGACCGACAGGCTCCGCACGAGCGTGCCGGCCTTGAGACCGGCGACGCCGAGACCCGCGAGGAGCTCGTCGGTGTCGCGGCGCATCCTGGCGGTGTCGACCGGCCCGACCCGACCGAAGCGGCGTGGCTCGCGCCCGAGCCAGATGTTCTCGGCGATGGTGCGCTCGAGGAGCAGGTTGAACTCCTGGAAGACGGTGGACACGCCCGCGCGCTGCGCCTGCACCGGGTGGCTGAAGGAGACCTGCTCGCCGCCGACGACGATCGTGCCGCTGTCGGGGGTGTAGACGCCGGCGAGCATCTTCATCAGCGTCGACTTGCCGGCACCGTTCTCACCGACGAGCCCGTGGACCTCGCCCGCACGCAGGGTGAGGTCGAGACCGTCCAGCACGGTGTTGCCGAAGAAGCTCTTGGACATCGCGGTCGCGACGAGTGCGTTCTCAGTGGAGTGGTTCGGGGGCACGGCGTCACTGTGGCATGCGTCACCGGCTTTTGTCGAGCACCTCGCAAAAGTCTTAGGCCTAGCGTGCAAAGTCGTGCATGTGCTTGACTCCGCCCGTGCGAACCGGCGAGCTTTTCGATCTCCTCCGTGACGGAAGGCCCTGGACCCGTGCCCAGCTGGCCGAGGCGACGGGCCTGGCCCGCTCCACGATCACGGCCCGGATCGACACCCTGATGCGGCTCGGGCTCGTCGCGCCGTTCGGCGGCGCCCGCTCGACCGGCGGTCGTCCGCCCGCCCTCTTCGCCCTCAACCCGACCGCCAAGCTCGTCGTCGGCGTCGACATCGGCGCCACCCACGCGACCGCCGCCCTGACCGACCTCAACGGGTCGATCCTCGGCGAGACCGACGCCCGCATCGCGGTGGCCGACGGCCCCGAGGCGGTGCTGTCCTGGGTGGTCGACTCCGTGCGCGACCTCGTCGCCGCGAGCGAGCGGCCGATCGAGGACCTCGCCGCGATCGGCATCGGCCTGCCCGGTCCCGTGGAGCACTCCACCGGTCGTCCCATCAACCCGCCGATCATGCCCGGCTGGGACCGCTTCGACGTGCCGGCCTACCTGCAGGAGCAGTACCCGGTCCCGGTGCTGGTCGACAACGACGTCAACATCATGGCCCTCGGCGAGCGGCGCGGGCACCTGCGCGACGTCGACGACCTCGTGCTGATCAAGGTCGCCACCGGCATCGGCGCGGGCATCGTGTCCGGGGGCGTGCTCCAGCGCGGCGCCCAGGGCACGGCGGGCGACCTCGGGCACGTACGGGTGCCGGGGGCCGACGACATCCTGTGCCGGTGCGGCAACACCGGCTGCCTCGAGGCCGTCGCCGCCGGACCGGCGCTGGCGGCCGCGGTGCGCGCCCAGGGCGAGAGCGCCGAGACCGGCGGCGACGTGGTCGAGCTCGTGCGCGCGGGCAGCCAGCCGGCGATGGCGGTCGTGCGCCAGGCCGGACGCGACATCGGCGAGGTCGTCGCCACGATGGTCAACCTGATCAACCCGTCGGTCGTGGTGATCGGCGGGCAGGTGGCCGGGGCGGGCGAGCACCTGCTCGCCGGGATCCGCGAGTCGGTCTACCAGCGCTCCCTGCCGCTGGCAACCGAGCACCTGCGCATCGTCACCTCACGTGCGGGCGGCGAGGCAGCGGTGCTCGGCGCCTCCGCCCTCGCGATCGAGCACGTCCTGTCCCCCGAGGTCGTGGAGGCCGCCAGCGAGGCGCTGGCCGCCGCCGATGCCGCCGCGGAGGCGGCGGCGTCTCAGCGCAGCTTGTAGTCCTTGAGCAGGCTGCGGCCGATGATCATCTTCTGGATGTCGGAGGTGCCCTCGCCGATGAGCATGAACTTCACCTCGCGCATGAGGCGCTCGATCTCGTACTCCTTGGAGTAGCCGTAGCCACCGTGGATCCGGAAGGAGTCCTCGACGACCTCGTTGGCGTACTCGGACGCGACCATCTTGGCCATGCCGGCCTCGACGTCCATGCGCTGGCCGGTGTCCTTGAGACGCGCGGCCTTGACCATCATCGTGTGCGCGACCTCGACCTTGGTGGCCATCTCGGCGAGCCGGAACAGCACCGCCTGGTGCTCCGCGATGGCCTTGCCGAAGGTCTTGCGCTGCTGCGCGTAGGCGATGCCGAGCTCGAAGCCGCGCCACGCCAGGCCGCACGCACGTGCGGCGACGTTGACCCGGCCGACCTCGACGCCGTCCATCATCTGGAAGAAGCCCTTGCCGGGCTCGCCGCCGAGCACCTGGTCGGCGGCGATCTGGTGGCCCTCGAGGACGAGCTCGGTCGTCTCGACGCCCTTGTAGCCCATCTTGTCGATCTTGCCCGGGACGGTGACGCCCTGCGCGGTCTCACCGAACCCGGCCTTCTTCTCCACCAGGAAGGTCGTCATGTTCTTGTAGACCGAGTCAGCGCCCTCGTCGGTCTTCGTCAGCACCGCCACGAGGGTCGAGGTGGCGCCGTTGGTCAGCCACATCTTCTGACCCGTGATCGAGTAGCTGCCGTCGTCGGCCTTCGTGGCCTTGGTCGACACCGCCGACACGTCGGAGCCCAGGCCGGGCTCGGACATCGAGAACGCGCCGCGGACCTCGCCGGTCGCCATCCGCGGGAGGTACTTCTCCTTCTGCTCCTGCGTGCCGTGCTGGACCAGCATGTAGGCGACGATGAAGTGGGTGTTGATCACGCCCGAGACGCTCATCCACCCCCGCGCGATCTCCTCGACCACCAGGGCGTACGTCAGCAGCGACTCCCCCAGCCCGCCGAACTCCTCGGGGATCGTCAGGCCGAACACGCCGAGCTCCTTGAGCCCCTCGATGATCTCGGTCGGGTACTCGTCGGCGTGCTCGAGCTCCTGCGCGACCGGGATGATCTGCTCGTCCACGAACTGGCGCACGGCCTTGAGGATCTCGGTCTGGTCCTCGGAGAGGCCGTCGGTCTGGCAGAGGCGGGGCATGTGGTGGCTCCTGGGCGCTCGCGGCTGGATCGCTCGGAGTCTAGTTATCGGACGTTCACCTGGGCAGGGCCGTCGTCCGAGACTGATGTCACACGCGCACCGCCGGCACCGCCGGCACCGCCGGTCGGCGCCGCCTGCGTGAGAGACTGGAGTGCATGCGACTCACCCGTGCGATCGGACCAGCCCTCGGAGCCTCCCTCGTCCTGCTCGCCGCGGCCTGCGGGGACGACGCCGACACGCCGGACACCGGTGTCGACCCGTCCGGGGAGTCGAGCTCGGAGACACCCTCGGAGACCCCGGACGCGCCGCCGGTGCCGCCGGTCGACTTCGGGGACGAGCCTGCCGTCAAGAAGTCGTACGAGCGCTCGGCGCTGCGCGCCACCAGCCAGCACCTGATCACGATGGTGCCGAGCGTCCTGCCCGACGGCTGGACGACCATCGGCGGCGGCTACCGGCCCGACCCCCAGTGGTGGCGCATGGAGTTCACCGCGCCGAGCGGCGACGTGGTGCTCGACCAGCTGCCGGGCACCGCCGACGAGGCCCTCGCGGAGCAGCCCGACCTCACCGCGGTCGACGACGTGGACCTCTCCGACTGGGGCACCGGCGCGTGGTCAGCGTGGGACCACCTGGGAGCGACCGTCCTGGCCTACGACCTCAAGGGGAGCACCGTCGTGCTCCAGGGTCCCGACCTCGAGACCGTCCGCGGCCTCGCCGAGTCCCTCCTGCCGGCTGACGACGCCGGCGAGCAGGAGGGCTGAGCGCGAGCGCTCAGTCGTCCTCCCAGGTGGGGCCGGCGCCGCGGAGCCCGTCGGGCTCGATCGTCACGACCGGGTCCGTGCCGACGCGACGGCCGTTGACCATCTTCCACTCCGAGTACGTCGTGGTGTAGGCGTCACGGCTGTAGGGCTTGCGCCACATCAGGTTGAAGTTCTTCATGTAGTCGCGGACCACGCCCCGGCCGTGCATGGCGAACAGGATCTCGTCCTGCGGGGTGCCGAGGCTGGACCAGTTGGTCGAGCCGGTCCACACCATGCGGCTGTCGACGCCCTTGTAGAGGCCGCGCAGCACGAAGTACTTGTGGTGGGTGTAGCGCTCGATGTTCTCCGGCATGTTGTCGATCTCGGGGTCGCCGGTCGGGACGTCGTCCTTGAGGTTGAACCCGGTCGAGCGCAGCGGCACGCGGCCGCGAGCCGTGGGCGCGCCGATGCGCTGCTTGGTGTGGAAGCCCATCAGGCCGTAGTTGACGCGCAGGTTGCAGCCGGCGGCGTACAGCTCGCGCAGCTTGTCGGAGATGTAGTCGCCGCGCCGGCCGCGCATGGTGTGCATCGACAGGGCGAGCTGCGTGCGCCGCGTCACCCCGGCCGCATCGGTGTAGACGCACGAGATGTTGTTGAGGATGTCGAGGACGGCGTCGTCGGTGGGCGTCGTGTACTTGGGGAAGACGATGGTGTGGTACTTCTGCATGTCCCCGTTGGGGCAGTCGCGACCGTTCTCGCAGAAGTTGTAGGTGGCGCGCCGCTTGTCCCAGTCGGGCTTCATGTCCCGGAAGAGCGTCTGGAACTCGTTGTAGAGCGTCTTCTTGCCCACGGTGGTCCACAGGTCGTTCCACTGCCAGCGCACAGCGTTGAGGGTCATGTTGTAGGAGCCCAGCATGACGACGTTGCGGTTCCGGCCGGTGCGGCTGAACAGGTAGAACTTGCTGTGCAAGTTGTTGTACTCGTTCTTGTCGGCACGGCAGCCCGACACGCAGCGGCGCAGGAAGCTCTTCTTGGTGACCTTGCGGCCGAGCACGCGCTGGATGCGCACCTGGGCGTTGGGCACGAGGTGGTCGTTGAGCAGGACCTGCACCTTGACGCCCCGGCGCTTGGCGCGGATCAGCTCGTCGGCGAAGACCTGCCGGTCGAGCGAGTAGGCGGAGATGGTGATCTTCTCGCCCTTGGGCGTGTTGCGGATCGCCCGGAGGACGTGGCGCTCGATGACGAAGCGGTCCTTGGGGACCATCGGGTTGTTGAACTTCGGCCCGACGGGGACCTTCCACTTCTTGTTGGGCTTGCCGGGCTTGCGCGCGGACAGCGCGACCGCGGGAGCCGCCGACGTGGTCGTGGCCGTGCCTGCGGCGGGTGCGGCACCCGACACGGAGGCGGTCGCGGCCGGAGCAGCCAGCGAGGCGGCCAGCCCGAGGGCGGCGAGAAGGGCAATGGACTTGGAACGCACAACAACTCCTACGTGGCACCCGGCGGCGCCCGGATCAGAGATTCCCCCGACGGCGTGGCGGCACATCACCTGTGCTCGCGCGGACGTCCGCCACGATATCAGCGACCAGTCGGGCAGCCGATTCGAGAAGCTCGGCGTGGGTGACCGTGTCGGGCTCGCGCCCGCCACCCCGTACGGCCGCCTCCCCCGTCAGGCCCGACAGGTCCCCGAGGACGTGGAAGCCGCGCTCGGCGACCAGGGCGACGGCCGCGCGGTCCATCTCGGCGAACCGGGCGAGGTACTGCTCGGGCATCCCGCCGCGCTCGCGCGGCTGCCGTGCGAGCAGGTCCTCGGCGAGGTAGCCGCGGATCCACACGCCCCGCTCCTGCGCCGAGTAGCGGGGCAGGTGCTGGTTGACCAGCCGCAGGGTCTCGATCTGGACGATCCCGAGCGCCGGGTTGACCGCGTCCTCGGGAGCGGCGTACGCGTCGGGGTCGAGGCCGAGCACCTCGGCGAAGTGGCGCCAGTGCAGGTCCCGGGCCTGGCCGGCACCCGGCATCACGAGGACGTGCACCCGCTCGCCGGGCAGGTCGTGGGTCCAGCGCTCGAGGACGCCGGCGAGGTCCCAGGTGCGCATGCTGAACTCCGGGCCGCCGGCCGGCCGGCCCGCCATGACGGCGTCGAGGTCCACGGTGCCGCCGTTCTTGACCGACTCCTGCCAGCCCGCCGACACGACGCTGGCGGCGTCGCGGGCGGTGACGACCAGGTGCACGTCGGCATCGGGGAAGCTGGCGATCGCTCGCGAGGCCTGCGCCGCGGACGCGCCGCAGAGGAACTCGTGGGTGATCAGCACGTCCCCCGACTGCGCCGACGCCTCGTCGACAAGCCGCTGCCAGGCGCCCGGGGCGTCCGCGTGGCGCTTGGCGAGGCGGGGCCGCTCCTGGAGGTCGAGTGCCGCCCAGAGGTGCTCGCGGTGACCGAAGCCGGGCACGAACAGGCCGGCCTTGCGCAGCCGGTCGCGGTTGCTCCACACCACCTGCTGGAGGTAGGTCGTCCCGGTCTTGGGCAGACCGATGTGGAGGAACACGCGGCGGGGCCCGCCGGTGTGCCGCGAGCCTGGGCTCAAGAGAAGTCCCCGCGGTACTTCCCGAGCAGCTCCTCCAGCCTCTCCTCGTCGCGCGCAGCGACCGGCAGCAACAGCTCGGTCACCACGTCGGTGAGCTCGGCGAGGCGGACGTTGAGGGCACGGTTCTCCTGGACCGCCTCCTCGAGCGCGGCGACCCGCTTCTCGAGGTCGCCGCCGGCGGCTCCGTGACGGCCGGCCCACCGGTTGCCGAGTCCGAACATGTCTGCTCCCACCTCACGCGTTCCAGTCGATGATCATGCGGCACACCTGCGAGCTCCCCGGATCGGATGAGACCCGGGTGCGGACGTCCTCGAGCACCCGGCCGCCGGACTCCGCCACCTCGGCGAGGACGACCGCGGGGTCGAGGGGCTTGCGGGCGCCCGTGCGGCGAGCGTAGCCGTCGCGGCCCTTCTCGCTGAGGAACTGCAGGTGCAGGGTGCCGGTCGTCCCGGCGAGCACCATCCGCGACGCGCGGAGCAGGTTCATCCGGCCGCGGTGGCCGAGCCGCTCGACGACGTGGACGCAGCCCACGGCGCGCGGGCCGGGCATCCGGGCGATCCACGCCGGGACGGCGAGGACGTGGCGCAGCTCGAGGAGGTTGAAGAGCTGGAAGGTCACGCGCGGGTCGTCGGCCCGGCGCTGGGCCTCGGCCTCGTAGGCGTACGGCTGGAAGTCCAGCCCGACCGCGGAGACGCCGCGGTCGGCGAACCAGGCGACGTCGGCCCCGCGACCGCACCCGATGTCGACGTACGTCGCGAGGTCCGGGTGGCGCTCGGCGACCTGCCGGGCGACGGCGGACACGGTGGGCTCGTGGTGCGCGGTGCGCTTGTGGTAGCCGTGCCAGCCGGCGCGACCCGTACGCATCCCGCGGAACCAGCCGTTGAACAGCTCGATGGTGCTCGCGGGGGTGGTGAACTTGTAGGCCGGGTCGGGCACGCGCCAGCGGGGGCCGTAGGTCGCGGTGAGGAACTTGTCGGCGTTGGCCGGGACCGGGAACTCGCGCCCCTCGAGCGACGCCGTGCCCAGCGGGTAGATCCAGTCGCGCTCGAACGGGACGGCGATCTCGCCCATGAGGTAGAGGGTGCCCTCGCGCATGAAGCCGCCGAACACGTCGAGGCCGCGATCGAGGCCGTCGCTCTCCTCGACGTGGACCTTCAGCGCGATGGCGGAGTAGCGGGTGACGCGGTAGCCCATGTCGGTGAGCGCCCGCTGGATCCGGAAGGACTCGCGGATGACGTCGACGGGGTGGTCGTAGGTGCTGACGTAGCCGAGGTCGGCGTCGCTGTCGTGGCCGATCAGGCCGCCGTCGCGGATCGCGCCCAGGGCGGTGCCGTAGGCGAGGAAGGCGTCGAGGCCGACCTGGCGCAGCGCGCCCAGCACCTCGTCGATGGCGTCGAGCAGGGGCTCGACGTGGGCGGCGTCGCGGGTGTCGAAGGTCTCGACGAGCTTGAGCGACTTGTCCAGGGCCAGGGGCCGGCCCGCGGCGTTGACGACGTGGATCCGGTCGGTCCGGTCGCCGAACCGGACGGTCCGCGAGAACAGCACGGTGTCGGTGCCCGGGTCCGTCAGGGTCACCTCGGTGACCCCGTCGAGGAAGGGGCGCAACGGCTTGGGCCAGCGCAGGCGTACGCCGTCCTCGCCCTGCTCGCCGTCGCGCAGCAGCCAGAACGACCAGATGCGCCGGCCGTCGAAGGCGACGTCGACGAGACGCTCGCGGCTGGCGCCGACCAGGAGGCCGGTGGCGTCGACCTGGAGGACGTCCAGCGCGCCGGGACGCCGCAACTGGCTCAGGGACCTCACGCGGCGGAGTATATCGACCGCCTCGGGTCCGGCCCCGGCGGCTACTCGACGCCCGTCAACGTGGCGGTGGAGTGGATCAGGCGGTGGTCGGAGGCCCAGCCGGTGTCGGTGGCGGCGTAGTCGGCGAAGGCCACCCCGGTCGAGCCGAAGATCCAGTCGACCTCCATCCGCGGGGGCGGGGCGCAGCCGCCGGCCGAGCTGCCGCCCGCGGCGGCGGTGAACACGCCGCCGGCGGTGAACCGGCAGAAGATCTCCTCGCGCTCGTTGTAGTCGCCGGTGGCGATGACCGGGTGACCGGTCGACTGGTGCAGCTCGGTCAGGTAGGAGACCTCGAGGCTGGCCGCCTCGGCCCGCCAGCGGGCGTTGTTGCCGAGGCTCGGGGTGTCGGCGGGGTTGTGGAAGTTGGCGAACCAGGCCCGGCGCCCGGTGCTGATGGACTCCAGGAGGACCACCGGCATCGCGATACGGCTGCCGCCGGCATAGGGGATGGAGAGCGAACGCCCCTCGACGAACCGCCACACGCTCGAGCGCCAGGCGATGTTGAAGCGCACCGACTTGTTGCCCAGCGACATCCCCGGGTAGAGCGAGTACTCGCCGGCCCGGGAGGAGAACATGCCGTACTGGCTCTGCTCGAACTCCTGGAAGCCGACGACGTCGATGCCGTTGCTGCGCAGCGCGGCGATGGCCATGTCCATGCGCGGGCTGCCGTCGGGGAACCCGGGCTTGTTGCCCCCCGGCCCGGTGTGGGAGTCGCCGAGCACGTTGTAGCTCGCCACCCGGAACTCGAAGGGCTGCGTACGGCGGGCGAGCTGCTGGGAGACGCGGGCGGCGAGCTTGCGCTGCGCGGCGCGGAAGCGGCGTACGGACTCCTCGAGCTCCTCGGGCTCGGCGTGCTCGGGCTCCGCGCCCTCGCTGGACGAGCCACCGGAACCCTCGCCGGACCCTCCGGACCCTCCGCCCTCGCCGTCCTGCGCGTCGTCGCCGGCGCCGCCGGTCGTCTGCCCCGCCTCCTGCGCGGCTCCCGTCCGGTCGCTGGCGGTGTCCTCGACGACGGCGTCGGAGAAGAACGACGCCCACACCACGGCAGCGATCACGGCCAGCACCAGCGCGGGCGCCCACAGCTCCACGCGCGGCCGACGTGGGCCGCTCGTGGTCGGGGGGTGCTTGTGCTTCACGGCCACCTTCTGCGGGAGGTGAGCCGGCGGCCGCGGGCAGACGGCTGCACACGCCCGTGGCGGGGCATGGGCGGCTCAGGAGGGGGCAAGCCTAACCGTGCTCCCACACCCGGCACCAACCGATCGGTCAGGTCGGGTCCGACCAGGTGGGTCGATCAGGAGCCGGGCACCAGGAGCGGGTCGAAGACCTGGAACCGCTGCTCGGGGTCCATGGACGATCCGGGCACCGGCGGCAGGCCCAGCGTGCGGGTGACCAGGTTGGTGAGGTCGCCCACGCGGATCGGCTGGGCACCGGAGTAGCCCACCTGCTGCTTGCCGGGCGAGGTGAAGGACGGGTTGAGCTCGTACAGGTCGCTGTCGGCCGGCACGCCGGGACCCGTCACCCACATCGGCACCCGGTAGCTCTGGGCCCAGGTGCGCGAGGACCCCTTCGACTTCTGCGCGCCACCGGTGCCGGTGACCACGAGGAGCGTACGGCCGGCCATCTCCGGCTGCTTGGCGATGCTGCGCCGGATCGCGGCGACCCGCTGGAAGGCCTTGCGGACGGCCTTCTGGTAGGCCGGGCCGCGGAACCCGCCGTCGAGGCCCTCGTCGAGGACGCCGCCCAGCTCGATGACGCTCAGGCGTGCCGCCCGCTTGGCGATCTTGTCGCGCCACTGGCCGACCGCGGTGGCGTCGTCCTTCTTGATCTTGAAGGTGTCGATCTTCGCGGTGCCGTCGTCGACGCCGTAGGGGTCCTTGCCGCCGGTCTTGCGGTTGTAGCTGCGCAGGACGAGCTGGGTCGCCTGGCGGCTGGACAGGAACATCGTGCGGTTCGACATGTTGTGGGCGAGGTCGAAGACGCTGGAGACGTACTGGCCCGCCGAGGAGTGCACGGTGGCGGGGAGCTTCTTCTTCGAACCCACGCCGTGGCCGCCGCGCTTGGGGAAGACCCGCCGGCCGCTCAGCAGCGAGAACAGGTTGGCGTCGGCCTCCGTGCTCTCGGTGACGGTACGGGCGTTGGTCGTCGACGCGCCGTTGTCGCGCATCCGCGCCGCCTCGCCGGGTGCGCTGGTGCCGCGCACGACGGTCGAGGTCAGGCCGGGGACCGCGACGACCACCACGTGGTCGACGCCGACCGGGGCGGAGGCCGGGATCACCGCGTTGGCGTAGTAGAGGGGGTGGTCGCTGGTCTGGGAGACGAACTTGTTCCACACCCGGGTGTAGCCGTTGAAGAACACGTCCTTGGTGCCCATGATCCAGTCGATCGCGCCCCCGGCGGGGGGCTGGCAGGTGGAGCCGTCGACGTAGCCGCCGCTCGCGGACCACATGTCGGCACCGGGCGCGACCACGCAGTAGTAGTCGCTGCCGCGCTCGTTCTTGTCACCGAGGGAGATGAACGGCACTCCGGGGTACGCCGCGCGCAGCTCGTTGGCGAGCGCGACCTCCATCGCGAAGCCGGCGTCGCGCCACTGCTGGGCCGGACCGCGGGTGTCGGCCGGGTTGTGGGTGTTGAAGAACCACACGCGACGACCCGTGCCGTTGTTCTCCAGCAGGACGGCCGGCATCCGGCTGGGCACGCCGTCGAAGTAGGGGATCGGGATCGTCCGGGCCTCGACGAGCGTCCACACCGCGGTGCTCCACCCGATCGAGTTCACCGACGGGCCGGCTGGGTTGTTGAGGCCCGGGTAGGTCTGCCACGAGGTGCCCATCAGCTCGGCGAAGCGGGTGGCCTGCGGCGGCTGGAACTCCTGGAAGCCGACGACGTCGGGTCCCTTGTCCTTGAGCAGCGTCACGACCCGGTCCATGCGTACGACGCCCGGGTCCCAGCCCTTGCGGTTGCCGCCGGGGGCGGTGTGGTCGGCGCCGAGGACGTTGAAGTTGGCCACCCGGAAGAACGTGGCCGGGGTGGTCTGGGCCGTCTCGGTGGCACGGGCCGCGACCGGGGCTGCCGCGGGAGCGGCCTCGGCTGCGCCACCGGCGGCGTCGGGCGCGGCCGGAGCGAGGACGAGTGCGGCGGCGAGCGTCGCGCCGATCGCGCACAGGCGGCGGAGGCCGCCCGGGGACGGGCGGACGGACGTGCGCGAAGGAGCGGTCGTGCCGGACATGCGGGCCTCACAGTCGTCGGGGAAGTGGCGGCGTCGAGGTGACTCGACCGCGCCCCCCAACGCGTCGTGGACGCATCGGCACGACCCGGTCGATGTGACAGAAGTGACTCGTGCGACGACAGGCTACACCACCCGTCCGGGCGGCGACGCGCTTCGGACGTGGTCCGACGAGCCTAGCGGCACGCTAACGTTGCCGCCGTGAGCACCACGCCGACCCGCGTCTTCGTGGCCCGGCTGGTCGGGCTGCCGATCTTCGACCCCCAGGGCGACCAGGTGGCGAAGGTGCGCGACCTGGTCGTCGCGATCCGCACCGAGACGAGCCAGCCGCGCGTGCTCGGCATGGTCGCCGAGGTCTTCGGGCGGCGCCGGATCTTCGTCCCGATGACCCGCATCACCAACATCGACAGCGGCCAGGTCCACACGACGGGCCTGCTCAACATGCGCCGGTTCGTGCAACGCTCCACCGAGACGCTGGTGATGGGCGAGATGCTCGACCGCACGGTGACCATCAAGGACTCCGCCAAGGAGGGTGGCGTCACCGGGGTGGTCTACGACGTGGCGATGGAGCAGGCCCGCAACCGCGACTGGGTGCTGTCCCGCGTGGCGGTGCAGGAGCCGAGCAAGGGGTTCCGGCGCCGCGGCCAGACCCACGTCGTGGAGTGGCGCGACGTCACCGGGCTCACGCGCCACGAGCCGTCGCAGGGAGCCACGCACCTGATCGCGGCGCTCAACGACATGCGGCCCGCCGACGCGGCCAACATGATCCACGACCTCCCGCCCGAGCGGCGTACGGCCGTCGTCGCCGCCCTCGACGACGAGCGACTCGCCGACGTGCTGGAGGAGCTGCCCGACGAGGACCAGGTCGAGATCCTCGAGCACCTCGACTCCGAGCGCGCGGCCGACGTGCTGGAGGAGATGTCGGCCGACGACGCAGCCGACCTCATCGCCGACCTCAACCCGGAGACCGCCGCCACCCTGCTGGGCCTGATGGAGCCCGACGAGGCCGAGGACGTCCGGCGGCTGATGTCCTACGACGACAACACCGCGGGCGCGATGATGACACCGGAACCGGTGATCCTCTCCCCCGACGCCACGATCGCCGACGCCCTGGCCCACGTGCGCAACCCCGAGCTCACGCCGTCCCTCGCCGCGCTGGTCTACGTGTGCCGGCAGCCGCTGGAGACCCCCACGGGGCGGCTGCTGGGCGCCGCGCACATCCAGCGGCTGCTGCGTGAGCCGCCGTCGACGCTCGTCGCGGCCGCGCTCGACGAGTCGATGGACCCGCTGCGCCCGGACGCCTCGATGGACGAGGTCGCCGCCCACCTGGCCACCTACAACCTCGTCGCGGCGCCCGTCGTCGACGACGAGGGCCGACTCCTCGGCGCGGTCACTGTCGACGACCTGCTCGACCACATGCTGCCCGAGGGCTGGCGCGACCGGTCCCCGCGGCCCGGCCCCATCAACGACCGGCGCAGCACGGGAGGTGCCCGGTGAGCGAGAACCGCCGGCCACGCCTCGACACCCCGCGGGACACCCGGCGCTCGTTCGTGCGGCGACCGGCCTACGACGCCGACGCGTTCGGCTCGTTCGCCGAGCAGTTCGCCCGGTTCATGGGCACGGCCCGGTTCCTGATGTGGATGACGCTCTTCGTCATCGTCTGGATGGCCTGGAACACGCTCGCTCCGGACGACCTGCGCTTCGACGAGTTCCCCTTCATCTTCCTGACCCTGATGCTCAGCCTCCAGGCGTCGTACGCCGCGCCGCTGATCCTGCTCGCCCAGAACCGGCAGGAGCAGCGCGACAAGGTCGTCGCCGAGCAGGACCGCCAGGCCAACGCGCGCGCCCACGCCGACATGGAGTTCCTGGCCCGCGAGGTCGCGTCGCTGCGGATGGCGGTCGGCGAGGTCGCCACCCGTGACTTCCTGCGTTCCGAGCTGCGCAGCCTGATGGGCGACATCGAGGACCTCTCCCGCCGGACGCCGGAGGACGAGCCGGGACCGTGACGTCGCGGGGCGGCTCGTAGACTTCACCATCATGAGCACCCCCACGCAGCAGCAGGTCATGGACGCCCTGGCGACCGTCAACGACCCGGAGATCAAGCGTCCGATCACGGACCTGGGGATGGTGGACTCGGTCGAGGTGGCCGACGACGGCTCGGTCGCGGTCCACGTGCTGCTCACGGTGGCCGGCTGCCCGCTCAAGGACACCATCAACCGTGACGTCACCGCCGCCGTGACGAAGGTCCCGGGCGTCGCCTCGGTCGACCTCACCCTCGGCGTGATGACCGCCGAGCAGCGGGCCGGCCTCAAGGAGATCCTCAGCGACGGCCGGGCCCAGCGCGAGATCCCCTTCGCCCAGCCCGGCTCCCTGACCAAGGTCTACGCGATCGCCAGCGGCAAGGGCGGCGTGGGCAAGTCCTCGGTCACGGTCAACCTCGCCCTCGCGCTCGCCAAGGAGGGCCTCAAGGTCGGCATCGTCGACGCCGACATCTACGGCCACTCCGTCCCCGCGATGCTCGGCGTGGCCGACACCCGTCCCACCCAGGTCGACGACCTCATCATGCCGGTGCCGACGGCGAGCGGTGTCTCGGTGATCTCGATCGGGATGCTCAAGCCGCGACGCGACCAGGTCGTGGCCTGGCGCGGCCCGATGCTCGACCGGGCGCTCGTCCAGATGCTCGCCGACGTCTACTGGGGCGACCTCGACGCGCTGCTGCTCGACCTGCCCCCCGGCACCGGCGACGTCGCGATCTCGCTCGGCCAGCACCTGCCCAGTGCCGAGGTCGTCGTTGTGACCACTCCGCAGGAAGCAGCGGCGGAGGTCGCCGAGCGGGCCGGCACGATGGCCTCGATGATGCACCAGCGCGTCGTCGGCGTGGTCGAGAACATGAGCTACCTCCCGTGCCCGCACTGCCCCGCCGAGGACGACCACCGGCTCGAGGTCTTCGGCAGCGGCGGCGGCGAGCGCGTGGCGCACACGCTCTCCGAGCGCTTCGGCTACGACGTCCCGGTCCTGGCGCAGATCCCCCTGGACATCTCCCTGCGCGAGGGCGGCGACGTCGGCAAGCCGATCGTCGAGGCCGACCCGGGCGCCCCCGCGGCCCGCGAGCTCACCCGGGTCGCGCAGGCGCTGTCGGGGCGCGGCCGCGGCCTGGCCGGGATGCAGCTCGGCCTCACCCCCTCCAGCAAGTTCTGATCGCGCGATCACGCCGAGGCAGTAGGTTCTGAGGCATGTTCGACGTCGGGCTGCTCGAGCTGGCCGTGATCGCCCTGGTGGCAGTGGTCGTGCTCGGTCCCGACAAGCTCCCCGACCTCGCCCGGCAGGCCGCCCAGCTGCTCCACCGCGCCCGCGGCCTGGCGCACAACGCCCGCGACGAGCTCCGCAGCGAGCTCGGCCCGGAGTACTCCGACCTCCAGCTCCGCGACCTCGACCCGCGCACGATCGTGCGCAAGCACATCACCGAGGCGATGGCCGAGGTCGACCGCGAGCAGGCCCGGGCCGTCAAGAAGGCCGCGCTGCCCGAGGGCCAGGTCCCGCCCTACGACGTCGAGGCCACCTGACCTCCGCCTGACCCGTCAGTCCTCTCGGCTCTGCACCGCGACCAGCCCGGCGTACGGCACGAGCAGCTCGCCGTCGGCCGGGTCCCGCGCCTCCAGGAAGTCGGCCCCGACGCGATGGACGTACGCCTCGTGGCGCGCTCCGTCGGCGAGGTGCAGGAGGCACCGGGCGCCGGCGTCGGCCAGTCGTCGCAGGGCGGCACGCAGGCCGAGACGGTCGATCGGCGACCACGCGACCTCGGGCACGGAGCGGTCGCTGGCGCCTCGGACCGCCGTCACCGCGCGCAGTGGGACGATCCAGTCCTGCCGCACCCCGCCGAGCAGGCACCACTGCTCCCCCACCCTGTCCAGCCGTCCCTCCACCCGACCCACGTGGGGGAGGTCGAGGGCCACCTCGTGGCCGCGTGAGGCCATCAGCCGGCTGGCGAGCGTGACGGTGCCGTACTCGGTGCGCGCCCGGTCCGCGAGCTCGGCCTCCCGGTCTGCCTCCCAGGCAGCCGCCGCCTGTCCCTCCAGGTCGTCGAACAGCGCGAACAGGTCGTGCTCCCAGGACATGTCCCGAGCCTAGTCGCGATCGACGAAGTCGATCGGGACGTGGCGAGGGAGGTCGAGTGGCCGCGCGGGCGAGGAACGAGGCCGCGACCGGACGTATCGAGACCCGCGACTGCCCCCCGGCTGTGGAGAAACTTTTGACACCGCCACCAAACCTCCGTTGAATGACGCAAACACACGCAAACGAAAGGATGCGGATGTCTCGGGGGATGATGGATCGCGGGCGACCGATCGTGGTCTGGCTGACGGTCACGGTCGCCGCACTGCTGGCCGGGCGCACGGTGCCCGGCTCGTGGCGCGCGGCCGGCGCCGCCGCTCCGGCGGACCAGACGGTCGCCGACGCCCTCGTCGCCGGCTGCGCGACGCTCCTGGCCGTGGCACTGGGGTGGCTGTGGCTGGTCACCTCGGCCACCGCGGCCCAGGTCCTCGCGGGGGCGGCCCCGAGCGGGGACGGGACGACCCGACGACTGGTGCTGCTTGCCTGCGGCGTCGCCGTCGTCGCCGGGACAGCGGTCCCCGCACACGCCGACGGCGGCGGCGACGCCGGGCGGGCCGTCGAGCAGCTGGTCGGCCTGTCCCTCCCGGATCGGGCCGTGGCCCCGTCCGCCCCGTCCGCCGAGCCCCGCACCCGACCGGTGGCGGCGACGCGCACCGGGTCCGGGCACGGCGAGCGCTACGTCGTGCGCCCGGGCGACTCGCTCTGGTCCATCGCGCAGGCACATCCCGCGCGGGGCGACGACGTCGAGCGCCGCTGGCGAGCGATCTGGGCCGCCAACCGCGACGTGGTCGGCGCGGATCCTGACCTGATCCACCCCGGGCAGGCACTGCGCCTGCCGGCCACGGACCCACGCACCCACACCGACGAGGACGGAGCACGATGATGAGCACACCCGACACCGCCGAGGCCGACGTCGTCCTGCTGCGACCGCGCGCACCACTGGCCAGCGTCCAGGGGTCGCTCGCACTCGACCTCACGCCCCGTACGGCTCCCCCACGGCCGCGCCTGCGCAGCGCGCGCAGCAGCGACCTCGTCGTCGTGGAGCTCGCCACCCGTGAGCACGTCGACGCCTTCGTCGGCCGGTTCCTGCAGGCGGTCGTCGAGATCGGAGCCGGCGACCGCCCGGTCACCCAGGTGCTCCGGCACGCTGTCCCCGAGGTCTACGAGGACCTCACGGCGCGGGCCCGCACCGTGACCGCTGCCGCCGGCTCGGCCCCGGGCCAGGGGCGCGGCCCCAACCCGGCCCGGCCGGTCGTGGTGGGCGTACGCACCGCCCTCATCCGCAACGACGCGGTGGAGGCCAGCGCGCACGTGCGCTACGGCAGGCGCTCCCGGGCGGTCGCCGCACGCTTCGAGATCGTGCGCGACCGCTGGCAGTGCGTCGCCCTGCAGATGGGCTGAGTGACGTCGCAGGTGCCTCGAGGAACGAGACGCACCGTGGGCGACGGGAGGTTGAGCATGGCCTGCGGCCGAGGAACGAGGCCGCAGCGGCCTGTCGAAACCCTGGCTTGTCGAGAGACCTGGGTTTCGACACACTCGCTGCACTCGCTGCTCAACCAGCGGTGAGAGACGGAGCCGGCCGGCTGCTCAGCCACCCATGGTCGCGCGACCGGTGGCCCCGCCGGGGGCTCCGTGGCAGCGCTTGAACTTCTGCCCGGAGCCGCAGGGGCACAGCGAGTTGCGACCGACGCCGGCGAACGGGTCGTCCTCGGCGGCCGGGGCGGCGTGCACCTCGGCCTCGCCGTCCTCGGAGGGCGCGCTGTAGGACAGGTTCTGCGGCCGGTTCGGCCGGTCGAGGCCCTTGGCACGGATGGTCGGCGCGTGGGCCTGCGCCTGGGCGAAGTCGATCTGCGGGGTGGCGGCGGAGACCTGCGGCGCCGCGGCCATGACCTCCTCCGGCTCGTCGGCCTCGGCGCCCTCGTCGTCGTCCTGCTCGACCTCGACCTGGAGGTTGAACAGGAAACCGACCGACTCCTCCTTGATGCCGTCCATCATCGCGGCGAACATGTCGAAGCCCTCGCGCTGGTACTCGACCAGCGGGTCACGCTGGGAGTAGGCGCGCAGGTAGATGCCCTCGCGGAGGTAGTCCATCTCGTAGAGGTGCTCGCGCCACTTGCGGTCGAGCACGGACAGGATGACGCGCCGCTCGAGCTCGCGCTGGACCTCCTCGCCGATCTCGTCCTCGCGACGGTCGTACGCCTCCTGCACGTCGCGCTGGAGGTCCTCGACCAGCTTCTCGCGGGTGAGGCCCTCGAGGCCGCCGGCCTCCTTGACGATGCCGTCCTTGGTGAGGCCGACCGGGTAGAGCTGGTTGAGCGCGGTGAACAGGCCGTCGAGGTCCCACTCCTCGGCGTAGCCCTCCGTCGCGCCGCGGACGTAGCCGGCGACCACGTCGTCGAGGAAGCCACGGATCTGCTCGCCGAGGTCGGCGCCCTCGAGCACCCGACGGCGCTCGGCGTAGATGACCTCGCGCTGCCGGCTCATCACGTCGTCGTACTTGAGGACGTTCTTGCGCGACTCGAAGTTCTGCGACTCGATGTTGGCCTGGGCGCCGGCGATCGCGTTGCTGACGCGCTTGGCGTCGATCGGCACGTCGTCGGGCACCTTGAGGACGGTGAGGATGCGGTCGACCCACTCCGACTTGAACAGCCGCATCATCTCGTCCTGCAGCGACAGGTAGAACCGGGACTCGCCCGGGTCGCCCTGCCGGCCGGAGCGGCCGCGCAGCTGGTTGTCGATGCGACGCGACTCGTGGCGCTCGGTGCCCACGACGTAGAGGCCGCCGAGCTCGCGCACCTCGTCGTGCTCGGCCGCCACCTGCGCCTTGATCCGCTCGACCATCGCCGGCCAGGCCGCGTCGTACTCCTCCGGCGCCTCGACCGGGTCCAAGCCCTGCTTGCGGAGCTCCTGGTCGGCGAGGAAGTCGACAGAGCCGCCCAGCATGATGTCGGTGCCTCGACCGGCCATGTTGGTCGCCACGGTGACCGCGCCCTTGTGACCGGCCAGGGCGACGACCTTGGCCTCGTCGGCGTGCTGCTTGGCGTTGAGGACGGTGTGCGGGATGCCGCGCTTCTTGAGCAGGTTGGAGAGGTACTCGGACTTCTCCACCGAGACGGTGCCGATCAGGATCGGCTGGCCCTTCTCGTGGCGCTCGGCGATGTCGTCGGCGACCGCCTCGTACTTCGCCTCCTCGGTGCGGTAGACGAGGTCGACGTTGTCGACGCGCTGCATCGGCCGGTTCGTCGGGATCGGCACGACGCCCAGGCTGTAGATCTTGTCGAACTCCGAGGCCTCCGTCATGGCCGTGCCGGTCATGCCGGAGAGCTTGTCGTAGAGGCGGAAGTAGTTCTGGAGGGTGATCGTGGCGAGGGTCTGGTACTCCTCGCGGACGGTCACGCCCTCCTTGGCCTCGATCGCCTGGTGCAGGCCGTCGTTGTAGCGACGGCCGGCCAGGATGCGGCCGGTGTGCTCGTCGACGATGAGCACCTCGCCGTCCATGACGACGTACTCCTTGTCCTTGCGGAACAGCTCCTTGGCCTTGATGGAGTTGTTGAGGAAGGAGATCAGCGGGGTGTTGACCGAGTCGTAGAGGTTCTCGATGCCGAGGTGGTCCTCGACCTTGGTGATGCCCGGCTCGAGCACCGAGATCGTGCGCTTCTTCTCGTCGACCTCGTAGTCGGTCTCGCGGACCAGGGTCCTGGTGATCTTGGCGAACTCGGCGTACCACTTGACCTCGTCCTGGGTCGGACCGCTGATGATGAGCGGGGTCCGGGCCTCGTCGATGAGGATCGAGTCGACCTCGTCGACGATGGCGAAGTTGTGGCCGCGCTGGACGCACTCCTCGACCGAGTCGGCCATGTTGTCGCGCAGGTAGTCGAAGCCGAGCTCGTTGTTGGTGCCGTAGGTGATGTCGCAGGCGTAGGCCTCGCGACGCTCGGCCGGACGCATCGACGGCAGGATCACGCCGGTGGTCAGGCCCAGGAAGTGGTGGACGCGACCCATCTGCTCGGACTGGAACTTCGCGAGGTAGTCGTTGACGGTGACGACGTGGACGCCCTTGCCGGCCAGGGCGTTGAGGTAGGACGGCAGCACCGCGACGAGGGTCTTGCCCTCACCCGTCTTCATCTCGGCGATGTTGCCGAGGTGGAGCGCGGCGGCGCCCATCACCTGCACGTCGAACGGCCGCATGCCGAGCACGCGCTTGCTGGCCTCGCGCACCGTGGCGAAGGCCTCCGGCATGATGTCGTCGAGGGTCTCGCCGCTGGCGAGCCGCTCGCGGAACTCGTCGGTCATCCCGCGGAGCTCGTCGTCGCTCATCTTGACGAAGTCGTCCTCGATGGCGTTGACGGCCTTGGCGACGGCTTCGAGCTCACGGATGATCTTGCCCTCGCCGATGCGGAGGAGCTTGTCGATGATGGCAGGCACGAGTGGTAACTGTACCTACCCCGCCAACGCGGCACCCAATGCCGGCGACAGGTCGCCCTTGACGCCCACGGTGACGTCGTCCAGCCCGAGCCAGCCCGCCAGCCGGCGCAGCTCGGCGGCCAGCTCGTCGGCCGTCTCCGGCGGAGCGCTGGCCTCGGTGAAGGCGCCCGGGACCAGCAACCGTCGCGTGGCGCGGTCGGCCTTGAGGTCGACGCGCGCCACGAGCCGGTCGCCCAGCAGGAACGGGAGCACGTAGTAGCCGTGGAGGCGCTTGTCCTGGGGGACGTAGATCTCGATCCGGTAGAAGAAGTCGAACAGCGCCTCGGCTCGTGCCCGCTCCCACACCACGGGGTCGAAGGGGCTGAGGAGGGTGCGCGCGCCGACCCGCCGCGGCGTCCGGGCGTCACGGTGGAGGTAGGCCTGCCGCTTCCACCCCTGCACGGTGACCGGGGCGAGCTCTCCGGCCTCGACCAGCTCCTCGACGGCGACCTTCGCGCTCGCCGCACCCGGGGCGGGCTGGAGGCGCAGCCGGTAGTAGTCGGCGAGGCAGGCGAGGCTCGCGACGCCGTGCGAGCGGGCGGCCCGGCGTACGAGCTCGGTCACCGCTTCCTGCGGGGTGGGCGTCGGCGCGTCCAGCACCGCTGCCGGCAGCACCCGCTCGGGGAGGTCGTAGACGACCTCGAACTGGCTGTTTCGACCGGCGATGGCGACGTCGCCGACGAGGTAGAGGTAGTCGAGCACCTTGCGGGCCTCCGACCAGTTCCAGCCCCAGTGCTCGCGCGAGCGGGGCCCGGTGCTGAGCTCCTCCTCGAGGTCGCGGGCCGTGACCGGCCCGCGGTCACGGACGGCGTCGCGCACGCGTGGCTCGAGCGTCGCGTCGGCGGTGAAGCCCCACTTGCCCCGCTCGGCGCGGTAGTGCTCCATCCGGTGCCGCATCAGCGGCCACAGGTCGACGGGCATGAGCGCCTGCACGTGCGCCCAGTACTCGACGAGGGTGCGCTCGCGTCGCCCGGTCGACGTCGTCGCGCGCCGGAGCAGGTCGACGTCGTAGGGGCCCATCCGCGAGTAGAGAGGCATGTAGTGGGCGCGCTGGAGGACGTTGACCGAGTCGACCTGGAGCACGCCGGTGCGCGCGACCGTGCGGTCGAGGGTCTTCGACGAGGGCGTGGCGTGCGCGCGGTCGGTGAAGCCCTGCGCGGCCAGCGCGATCCGGCGGGCCTGGAGCTTGGTGAGGGTCTCCGTCACGGACGGCACTCAACCAGAGCGGACCGACAGCCTCAGCGCAGCCTCAGGGGAGGTCCAACAACTTCTCGCGCATGGCGTACATGACGGCCTCCATGCGGGAGTGCAGCTGGAGCTTCTCCAGGATGTTGCGGACGTGGTTCTTCACGGTGTTCTCGGAGATGAAGAGCTCCTTGGCGACCTCGCGGTTGTTGAGGCCCTTGGCCACCAGCCGCAGCACCTCGAGCTCGCGCTCGGTCAGCCGCAGGGCCGGGCCCTGCTCGCGCTCCGGCTTGGACATCTGCTTGAACTCGTCGATGAGCTTGACCGCCATCGACGGGCTGATCAGGGACTGGCCCTCGTTGACCACCCGGATCGCCTGGGCGACCTCCTCGATCGAGGAGTCCTTGAGGAGGTAGCCGGCCGCGCCGTTCTTGACCGACTCGTAGAGGTCGGCCTCCTCGTCGGAGACGGTGAGCATGATGATCTTGGTGGCCGGGACGGCCTCCTTGATGGCGCGGCAGGCCTCCACTCCCGTGCGACGCGGCATCCGGACGTCGAGCAGGATGACGTCGGGCGCGGTGGTGGTCGCGAGCTCCGTGGCCGTGATGCCGTCGGCCGCCTCGCCGACCACCTCGATGTCGGTGTCGCCGCTGAGCAGCATGATCAGGCCTCGACGGAACAGCTCCTGGTCGTCGACCACCAGGACGCGGACGGGTTCACTGCTCTGTGCCTCGGTCACGCGCGCATCATTACATGCGCGCGCGACCGAGGGGCGGAGGGCACTCAGCCGAGGTCGAGCGAGATCACGCCGTAGTCGTAGCCGCGGCGGCGGTAGACGACAGCAGGGCGCTCGCTCTCCTTGTCGACGAACAGGTAGAAGTCGTGCCCGACCAGCTCCATCTCGTAGAGGGCCTGGTCGAGCGTCATGGGGGTGGCGTGGTGGGACTTCTCGCGCACGACCAGCGGTCCGTCACCGGTGACGGTGATCGGGCCGACCTTGTGCTCGATGACACCGGTCTCCTCGTCGTCCTGCGCGGCGTCGTCGACGGTGGGCATGCCGGCGAGGGCCTCCCCCACCGATGCCGCGGCGCGGCCCTTGTGCACGCGGCGCCGGTCGGCCGCGCGGCGCATCTGGGCCTGCATCTTGTCGAGGGCCAGGTCGAGCGCGCCCATCTTGTCCTCGGCCGCCGCCTCGGCCCGGATCACCGGGCCCTTGGAGAACGCGGTCAGCTCCACCTTGGTGGACCGGTCGTGCTGGCGAGGATTCTTCTCGAGCTCGACCTCCACCTGGACGCGCATGATGCGGTGATCGTGCTTCTCCAGACGGGTGAGCTTCTCGGACACGTGCTCGCGGAACCGGTCGGACACCTCGCAGTGCCGTCCCGTGACCACAACCTCCATGTGAACCTCCTCAACTAGCGAACGGTCCGCACCCCTCCATATCGCCGCGACGGCACACCCGCCGGGGCAGGGTGGGATGGAGCCCGCCCGGCCGACCTGGTCTTCGACCCCACAACCGCCTGCTGAAGCGTTCGCAACTTCTCCGTCACTACTGGCCTTCTCCCGGCATCCGACACATCTGGTGTCGGCGACGGGGCAGGACTTACTTCTAAGCCGCACCGTGATCGTCCGCCGGGCACGGCGCTGCTGGGCAGCGGCGCGACCGGGGACTTACGTGGACCGTTTCGCCTGCGACTGGCATCGGCTTGCCGCGGGTAGGACCTGGCGAGGCACCTCTCGGTGCTGCGCGCAGCCCTCTCCGTGACGCAACCACGGACCCGGGCGGACTCCATGACAAGACGCTAGCCCCTCCGGGCCCCCGGGCCAACAGCCGGGTCACCAGTCGGTCCCCCGCCCGGCCCGGCGCGCCGGCGGGTGGCCGCGACGGCCGCGATCGCGACGGGCCGCAGGCCGACGGCCTCGAGCGCCCGCTGGGCCTCCCGCGCCGTGGACCCGGTGGTGACCACGTCGTCGCACACCACGACGTACGCCGCGCTCCGCCGGCGCCCGACGCGCGCGAGGGCGGCCGAGGGGCAGTGCATCGACCCGGCCACGTTCCGTGCCCGGTCCCCCGCGCCCAGGCCCGCCTGGTCGGCCGCCCCGCGCGAGGCCAGGAGCGGGGCGAGCAGCACCGGACGCTCGCGGCGCAGGGCGCGCGCGGCCGTACGCGCGAGTGCCGCGGTGGCCTCGTAGCCGCGGCGGCGCCCGGCTCCCGGACGCGACGGCACGGGCACCAGCAGCACCGGCACCTCCGGGTCGACGCCTCCGGTCGCACCGCGCACCGCCTCGGCCAGGAGGGAGCCCAGCACGCGCCGGTGGCCCCACTGACCGCGGTCCTTGTGGCCCACCACGAGCGCACGCACCGCGCCGTCGTACGTCTCCGCGACCCACGGCGTGACGAGTCCCGCGGGCACGGGCGAGGGCCAGGCCACCCGCGAGGTGTGCGAGAGCCCGCCGCGGCACGCCGCGCACAGCATCCGCCCGGGCCGGTCGCACCCGACGCAGCGGCTGCCGAGGAACAGGTCGAGGGCCTCGTCGAGCACCCAGCCATGCCAGCAGGCGGGGACGGGCGGGCGCAACGGGCCGACCCGGACTGTGGATCAGCCCACGTAGGTGAGCGACGTGAGGCCCTGCGGGAGGTCTGGCACCATCCGCTCCGGCCGGATCAGGCTGGTCACCGCTCGGCCCGCGAGGGCGTACACCTCACCGTCGGCCGGCGTCGACACGAGGGTGCGGACCCGGCCGCGCAGGCTGGTCGCGCCGCCGGTGGCGATGCCGCCGGGCGCGCCGTCGACCGAGATCGTGCGCACCTGGGAACGCTCCTCGTTGATGTCGCTGAGCACCGAGACGGTCGTCGGCGAGCGCCAGGCGACGTCGCGGATGCGGGTGGTGTCCTCGGTGGGCAGCGGGAGCGTGCGAGGCGGCGTGAAGCCGAGGACCGTCCCGGCGGCGTCGTGGCGCACCCGGACCGACACGACCCGGTCGGCCTTCGCGCCGCGGACCACGGCCACCAGCCTGCTGCCGTCGCGGGAGACGATCAGCTCGGTCACCCGGCGACCGGTGAGGCCCGGCACGACCAGCTCGACGGCGTCACCGTCGGCGACCTGGACCACCCGCGCGCGGCCGGCGCCGCGGTCCAGCACCCAGATCCGGTCGCGGTGGTCCCAGTGCGGGGCAGCGAGGTCGACGGCGCCGATCACCGGCGTGGTCACCTCGCCCGTCGGCACCTCGGCCGGGGCGAGGAGGAGGTCGGTACCGGTGACCGAGACGGCGGCGACCCGCGTGCCGGGGAGGTTGACGCCGATCGAGCGCAGCGCGTAGCCGGGCTCGCCGAACGGCCCGCTGGTGGGGCCCAGGTCGCCCACGCGCCCGGCGACCAGACGACCCTCATCCAGGGCGAAGAGGTCGGTGCTCGCGCGGTCGCCGTTGGGGTCGTAGGCCGCCCCGAAGCTGAGGTTGACCGGCGCCAGCCCGCCGGGTCCGGTGAACGTGCGGTCGCCGACACTGAGCTCGACGGCGCTGATCCGCGGCTCCTGGCCGAGGGTCCACACCAGCTGCGTGAGCATCCGCTCGGCCGTCTCGTCGTCGACCGCGTCCGGGTCGCCGGACAGGGCCACCCGGGCGATGCCCGACTCGATCGGGACCGAGAGGCCCGGCGTGGTCCCCGGCGGGAAGTAGCTGCGGACGACGTCCAGCGACTCCGCGCCCAGGGGCGCGAGCAGCCCGCGCACCAGCGACGAGGCGTACTGCTCGCCACGCGGGACGAAGACCGGCTCGGGGACGAGCACCTGTGCGGTCGGGTCGAAGTAGTAGAGCGCGGCCCGCTCGTACCAGTCGTCGAACCACGAGTCCGGCACGATCAGGGCGTCGGGGAGCTCGTCGATGCGCCACTCGCCGTCCTCCTGCACCAGCCGGAGCCCCAGCTGGACGCCGCCGTCCGTGCGCTGCCACGCACCCCGGGCGTCGTAGGTGTTGACGTCGGTCAGCGGCACCCGCACGAACGTGCCGGCCGAGGCGTCCCCCAGCTCGGCATAGGTGAGGATCTGCTGCTCGGGCGTCCACGACTCGGCCGCCTCGCGGGACAGGAACTGGCGCGCGACCGTCGTACGGATGGGCGTGGCCTTCATCGCCTCGAAGAAGCCCGCCACGATGTCGGCCGCAGGGTCGCCCTCCTGCGGGGGACGCGGGTCGAAGAAGATGCCGGGCACGTCGTCGGCACCGGCAGTGACCTCGGACTCCACGACCGGACCGGACGTCGGCATCCGTACGCAGCCGGACAGCAGGGCCGCGACGAGGAGCACCCCGGCGGCACGGGCGGTCGTCCGTGTCATGCCGTCTCCCGCGCGTCGGTGGGCACCAGCGGCAGCGGCGAGTGCCGCAGCTGGGTGCCGAGGTGGCGCGGCAGCGTCAGGCGGAACTGGGCCCCCTCCCCGGGACGCCCCCACGCCTGGAGCCAGCCGCCGTGCAGGTGGGTGTCCTCGAGCGAGATCGAGAGGCCGAGCCCGGTGCCGCCGCTGGTGCGCGCGCGGGCCGGGTCGGCGCGCCAGAACCGGTTGAACACCATCGCCGACTCCCCCGGCCCGAGCCCGACGCCGTGGTCGCGCACCGCGATGGCGGCGGACTGCCGGTCGGCGCCGACGAAGACCTCGACGTCGTGGCTCTCGGCGTGGTCGATGGCGTTGGTGACCAGGTTGCGCACGATCCGCTCGACCCGACGTACGTCCGCCTCCGCGACGCACGGGGCGCCGGGGTCGTGCAGGACGACGCGTGTGTCACGCTGGGCGGCGAGCACCGACGTCATGTCGACCACCCGGCGGGCGACGTCGACGAGGTCGACGTCCTCGGTCTCGAGCACCGCGGCCCCCGCGTCGAAGCGGCTGATCTCCAGCAGGTCCGCGAGCAGCGTCTCGAAGCGGTCGAGCTCCATCTGGAGCAGCTCGGCCGCCCGGCCCGTCACCGGGTCGAGGAAGGGCTTGGCGTCGTGGATGACGTCGCTGGCCATGCGGACGGTCGTGATCGGGGTGCGCAGCTCGTGGGAGACGTCGGAGACGAAGCGGCGCTGGAGCCGGCTGAGCTCCTCGAGCTGGCGGATCTGCTTCTGGAGGTTGGAGGCCATCTGGTTGAAGGAGGTGGCCAGGCGCGCGAGGTCGTCCTCGCCGGTCACGCGCAGGCGCTCCTGGAGCTGGCCGGCGGCGAGGCGCTCGGCGACCCGGCGGGCCATCCGGATCGGCGTCACGACCTGGCGGGTGACGAGCCAGGTGAGGCCGGCCACGAGCAGCAGCAGCGGCACCCCCGCGATGAGCATCGCGCGAGAGACCAGCGCGAGCGTCTCCTGCTGCTCGGCGAGCGGGTAGAGGTAGTAGAGGGTGTAGGTGTTGTCGTCGGCGGGGAGCCGGACCTGGCTGCCCACGACGATGCCGGGTCCCTCGGGGAGGCCCTGGATGTCGCGGGTCGTACGGATGTCGGTGTAGGTCCACGCCGTCGGGGACAGGGAGTCGAAGCGGTCCTCGAGCGTCTCGGGCACGCTGGAGAGGTCGAGGCCCTCGGTGAACTTGGCGCCGCCGTCGGCGAGGCGGAGGCCCTCGTCGATCGGCGGGGACAGCACGACTGCGAAGCCGCGGGTGGCGCCGCGCGCCTGGATCGGCTCGACGAGGGCCTGCTGCTGCGCGGACTCGTCGACGTCGAGGCCCGACGCGGCCGCGAGGGCGACCCGGGCCGCCTCGGTCTCGCCCTCGGCCTCCTGCACGACCGCGGCGACCCGGTTGTCGAGGAGGCCGTCGCGGGTCTGCTGGATGAGGAACCAGCCGACGATGCCGACGACGGCCGCCGACAGCAGCACCGTGCTCACCACGACGCGGGCCTGCACCGAGCGCCGCCAGAAGGCGGGCCCGTGGCGCAGCGCCGGTGGGAGCCGGTCGCGCATGCTCACCGGGGCTCCTAGGACTTGCCGGCCTTGTAGCCCACGCCCCGCACGGTCACCACGACCTCCGGGTTCTCCGGGTCGTGCTCGACCTTGGAGCGCAGGCGCTGGACGTGCACGTTGACCAGGCGGGTGTCGGCACTGTGCCGGTATCCCCAGACCTGCTCGAGCAGGACCTCGCGGGTGAAGACCTGCCAGGGCTTGCGGGCCAGGCAGACGAGCAGGTCGAACTCGAGCGGCGTCAGGTTGATCGGCTCGCCCTCACGGGTCACCGAGTGGCCCGCGACGTCGATGGAGACGTCCCCGATGGTCAGGCCCTCGTCCTGCGTGACGTCGTTGCGGCGTACGCGCGCGCGGACCCGGGCGATGAGCTCCTTGGGCTTGAACGGCTTGACGATGTAGTCGTCCGCCCCGGACTCGAGGCCCACCACGACGTCGACGGTGTCGCCCTTGGCGGTGAGCATCACGATCGGGACGCCGGACTCGGCGCGGATCTCCTTGCAGACGTCGATGCCGTCCTTGCCGGGGAGCATCAGGTCGAGGAGGACGAGGTCGGGACGGTAGTCGCGGAACGCGTCGAGGGCCACGTCACCGCGGCCGACGATGCGGCTGTCGAAACCCTCCTGGCGCAGGACGATGGAGAGCATCTCCGCGAGGGAGGCGTCGTCGTCGACGACGAGCACGCTGCCGCGAGCGGGCTCGGCAAGGTCGGTCATGGCGCCAGTCTAGGGCTGGCGCCATGACCCGGTGGCGCTACGCGGGAACGCTCGGCGCGCTCAGTAGCGGTAGTGGTCGGACTTGAACGGGCCCTCCACCGGGACGCCGAGGTAGGCGGCCTGCTCCTTGGTGAGCTCGGTCAGCTCGACGCCGAGGGCGTCGAGGTGGAGCCGCGCGACCTCCTCGTCGAGGTGCTTGGGGAGCACGTGCACACCGAGCTCGTAGTCGTCGGCCTTGGAGAAGAGCTCGATCTGCGCCAGCACCTGGTTGGTGAAGGAGTTCGACATGACGAACGAGGGGTGACCGGTGGCGTTGCCCAGGTTGAGCAGGCGGCCCTCGGACAGCACGATGATCTTCTTGCCGGGCTCGCCGTTCTCGCTGGGGAAGATCCACTGGTGGACCTGCGGCTTGATCTCGTCCTTGACGATGCCGGGGATCTTCGCCAGGCCGGCCATGTTGATCTCGTTGTCGAAGTGGCCGATGTTGCCGACGATCGCCTGGTGCTTCATCTTGTGGAAGTGCTCGACGGTGATGATGTCGAAGTTGCCGGTCGTGGTGATGAAGATGTCGGCGGTCTCGACGACCGACTCGAGGCGCTTGACCTCGTAGCCGTCCATCGCGGCCTGCAGCGCGCAGATCGGGTCGATCTCGGTGACGATGACGCGCGCACCCTGGCCGCGCAGTGACTCCGCGCAGCCCTTGCCGACGTCGCCGTAGCCGCACACGACCGCGACCTTGCCGCCGATCATGACGTCGGTGGCGCGGTTGATGCCGTCGATCAGCGAGTGGCGGCAGCCGTACTTGTTGTCGAACTTGGACTTGGTGACCGAGTCGTTGACGTTGATCGCCGGGAAGAGGAGGGTGCCCTCCTTGAACCGCTCGTAGAGGCGGAGCACGCCGGTGGTGGTCTCCTCGGAGACGCCCTTGATGAGCGGGGCGCGCCTGGTCCAGCGCTGCGGGTCGGCCTCGAGCGAGCGGGCCAGGACGCGCAGCACCTCCTTGAACTCCTCGTTGTCGGTGGAGTCCTGCGACGGCACGGCGCCGGCCTTCTCGTACTCGACGCCGAGGTGCAGCAGCATCGTGATGTCGCCACCGTCGTCGAGCAGCATGTTGGGGCCGCCCACCTCGCCGTCCTCGGCGGGGAAGTCGAAGACCTTCTCGGCCTCGTCCCAGTACTCGGCGAGGGTCTCGCCCTTCCAGGCGAAGACCGGGATGCCGCGCGGGTCCTCGGGGGTGCCGCCCTTCGACGGGGGGCCGACGACGACCGCGGCCGCAGCGTGGTCCTGGGTGGAGAAGATGTTGCAGGTGGCCCAGCGGATGTCCGCTCCGAGGGCGGCGAGGGTCTCGATCAGCACGGCGGTCTGGATCGTCATGTGCAGCGAGCCGGCGATCCGCGCACCCTGGAGGGGCTGGTCCTTGCCGTAGCGCTCGCGCATGGCCATCAGGCCCGGCATCTCGTGCTCGGCGAGCTCGATCTCCTTGCGGCCGTACGCGGCAAGGGTGAGGTCAGCGACGTGGTGGTCCATCAGTTGTCTCCTGTCGAGGAGGGCGTCTGCGCTGCACATCTGTGCATCGTCGGGATCTCCCGCGCGGACCAGAAAAGGGTAGGACCGCCCTCAGCGATTCGGAGAATCCTCGGCGGTGTCGCCGGTGGCCGGCTCACCGTGGTCCTCACCGTGGTCCTCACCGTGGCCGGCGCCATGGCCGCCGCCGATGCCGAAGGCGTGCAGCACGGCCAGCACGATCGCGCCGAGGACGAGGCCGGCGATCCCGGAGACCACGGTGTTCAGCACCCAGCCGAGCAGGGCGCCGAGGGTGCCGCCGACGGCCTCGTGGACGGCGTCCTCCCAGTGGTGGACCAGGTCGTAGGGCGCGTGCAGGACGTCGCCGAACGTGGTGCCCTCGAGCAGGCCGTCGTGCCCGCCGATCTCGTAGAGGCTGACCAGGAAGATGTGGCCGCCGACCCACAGCATCGCGAGCGTGCCGACGAGGGAGATCGCGGTGAGCAGGCGCGGCATCGCGGAGACGAGGGCGAGACCGACGCGCTGCGAGCCCTTGGAGGGCTTCTCCGCCAGGTGGAGCCCGACGTCGTCCATCTTCACGATGAGCGCGACCACGCCGTAGACGAGCACCGTGATCAGCACGGCGACCGCGGCCAGGACGATCGCGCGCATCCAGATGGTGGCGTCGGGGTCGGCGCCGACGACCTCCTTGAGCGCGATGACCATGATCTCGGCGCTGAGGATGAAGTCCGTGCGGATGGCGCCCGCGACGGTCTTCGCCTCGTGCTCGGGGCTCAGCTCGCCCGTGCTGGTGAGCTCCTCCTCCGCCTCCTCGACCACGGGCTCGTGGCGACTGACCTTCTCCCACACCTTGTGCGCGCCCTCGTAGGCGAGGAAGCCACCACCGAAGATGAGGATCACCGGCAGCAGGCCCGGCAGGAACTGCCCGAGCAGGACGGCCGCGGGCAGGATGAAGAGCAACTTGTTGCGCAGCGACCCGATGGCGATCTTCTTGATGATCGGCAGCTCGCGCGCGGCCGGGGATCCGTGGAGGTACTGCGGGGTGACGGCGGTGTCGTCGACCACCACACCGGCGGCCTTCATGCTGGCGCGCCCGGCGGCGGCGCCGACGTCGTCCACGCTGGCTGCGGCGATGCGCGCGAGTGCGGCGACGTCGTCGAGGAGGGCGAACAGTCCGCCGGCCATGGGGATCCTTCGGGGTCGTGGGTCGGGTCGAGTGGCAGCCTATCGGCGCGGCGTACGCCCATCCCCGCCCGGACGGCGGGTGTGCGCTGGCAGACTGCCCACCGTGCCGGACGACCTCGGGGACCTCACGGCGGACCACGACTGGCTCGTCGAGGACCGGGAGTACGCGCGGCAGGAGGCCAGGCGTGGCCGTCGGCACGCCTACGAGTCCCTCGACCCCGGGCGTACGGCCCTGGTCGTGGTCGACGTGGTGCCGTTCTTCGTGCGTGGGTCCGCCTACGTCCGAGGGATCGTGCCGCGGGTCAACCGCGTGGCGACGGCGCTCCGCGACGCCGGCGGGGTCGTCGCGTGGGTCGTGCCGGCGTACGCCCCGCCGACGGCGAAGGACCGCGAGTTCTTCGGCGACGCGGTAGCCGAGCTGTACGCGCGCTCCGGGGGAGAGGGTCTGCCGAGGTCGCGACTGCACGACGGGCTCGCGGTGCGGCCCGAGGACCTCGTGGTCGAGAAGATCGCCCGCAGTGCCTGGTTCCCCGGCTCCTCCGAGCTGCCTGCGCTGCTCGCCGCCCGCAGGATCGACACGCTCCTCGTGGCCGGCACCGTCACCAACGTGTGCGTGGAGGACACCGTCCGGGACGCGAGCACCTGCGGCCTGCGGGTGATCCTCGTCGCGGACGCCTGTGCCGCGGTGCGCGACCGCGACCACAACGCCACCCTGCACGTCGTCTACCGCTCCTACGGCGACGTGCGCCCCACGAGCGAGGTGCTCGACCTGGTGGAGGCGGGGCGACGTCAGGTCGCCAGCTCGTAGGCGAGCAGCTCGGCGTACGGCGGGAACGAGCCGCGCTCCACGTCTCCCGTCGGCCGCCACCCGTGCTTCTCCCAGAAGCGCCTCCCCCTCGCGTTCGCGGCGTAGACGTGGAGGGTCGGGCGCACGATCCCGCGTGCGCGCAGGAGCTCGACGAGCTCGTCGTGGGCTGCCGTGGCGAGACCGCTCCCCCACGTGTCGAGTGCGGTGCCGAAGTGCAGCACCTCCGTGCCGCGCACTGCCGCGAACCCGGCGACCCGCCCCGCTGCCTCGATGACGAAGCACTCGATGGCCGGGTCTGCCAGCTCCTCCCACCAGCGGGCCCCGATCACCTCGCGAGGGAACGGATGGCGGTCCTGCGGGAACACGTCCGACAGTCCTGCCACTGCCGCGGGCTCCTGGAGCTCCACGACAGCGGGCACGTCCTCCTCGCGCATGGGGTGGAGGACGCGTCGGCCGGCGGGCATGGGAGGAGGTTAGGCGCCGGGGCCGACCGCCGCTCCCTCGCTGTGCGAGGTGCGAGCGGAGCCTAGCCTCGAAACCACCCCGCGTTCCTCGCTGGTCGACCAGCCCGACCAGCGCTGGTCGAGGAGGGACGAAGTCCCGTCACGAGACCCTGCTGGCCTTCGTCCGCGCGAGGGCCGTTGTCGGACCCGACGACTACAATCAAACGCATGATCGAGACGGTGGCAGCCGAGGCGCGAGAGGTCGCAGACGACCTCTCGCCCGCCGACCTGCTCGCCACGATCCGGTCTGCTCGTGAGGACGAGGACCGTGCCGCCGCCCGGCAACTCGCTCTCGCCGCCCGGTGGGCGGACCTGCACCCGCCGGAGTCGATCCACACGGCGGCGTCGTTCACGGTGCCCGGGTCGCAGCACGAGGAGCCCATCGCCGGTGAGGGTGCTCCGCTGGTGGCGGAGTTCTGTTGCGCCGAGCTCGGCACCGTCCTCGGCATCACGTCGACGGCGGCGAAGAAGCTCATCGGTCACGCCCTCGAGCTGCGCCACCGCCTGCCGCGGCTGTGGGCTCAGGTCCACGCCGGTGCGGTGCCCGGCGTGGCGGGCACGCGCGGTCGCAGACACCACCATCCACTCCACCCCTCCCCTGACGGTCGAGGCGGCCGCGTTCGTCGACGCGCAGGTCGCCGCCGTCGCCGGACGGGTCGGGTCCGCGCAGCTCGACCGGCTCGTCGCGGAGACCATCAGGCGCTACGACCTCGCGACCGCCGACCCCACGCAGGACCCCGAGGACGGCTACCTGCACGTCGACCCGCGCCACGTCACCGTGGACACCGAGGACGTGCACTACGCCGGCACCCTGCGGATCGAGGCCGAGGTCGACATCGCCGACGCCCTCGACCTCGACCGCGCCGTCGCCCACCACGCCGCCACCCATGCCGCCCTCGGATCGCTGCTGCCACTCGATGCGCGCCGCGCCAAAGCGTTGGGTGACCTCGCCAGGACGCAGACCGCGCTGGATCTCGCCGGCGGCGGCGCCGACCTGGAGGACACCGGCGCTGGCGGCGGCGACGCCGACGAGCCGCACCTGCCGGCCGCCCGTGCGGTGGTGATCCACGCCCACGTCGACGCGTCTTTCTCCGGCGACACCACGGTGTTCGGTCCCACCGGCCGGATGGAGAACGGCCAGCGCCTGGTCCTGCTCGAGCAGGTCCAGTCCTGGTGCGCCGACTCGCGCACCGAGGTCACCATCAAGCCCGTCATCGACCTCAACACCCACCTCACCGCGCAGACCTACAAGGTCCCCGCCGACATCCGCGAACAAGTCCAGCTCCGCGACCGCACGTGTGTCTTCCCCGGATGTGCGAGACCAGCACGGCGCTGCGACGTCGACCACATCGTCGCCTACGACCACGACGCCGAAGCAGAAGGCAGACCCCAACCCCTCCCGACACAGACCGACAACCTCGCCTGCCTGTGCCGGTTCCACCACCGCCTCAAGACCCACTCACCCTGGCGCTACGCCATGGTCGAGCCCGGCGTCTTCGCGTGGACCAGCCCCCACGGCCACCGCTACCGCCGCGACCACACCGGCACCACCGACCTCGAGCCGCTCGTCCGCGGCGAGTCGCCAGCCCCACCCGGCATCCCGCGACCCCGCCGACGATGACCCCGCCCCACACCCCGCCAGATCGATGACCGGCGGGGCCACAGGCGTGTCCGTGCAAGCCCGCAGCACGACCGTCGCTACCGAACAACCGTGAGCGGACCCTCGTCCGGTGTGGGCGGCTCGAAGTGGTCGACGTACTGCCGGACGAGGTCTTCAGAGAGCACGAAGTCGTCCGAGTGGGTGCCGGCCCTCGCCCGCATGCGCCTCAGGACGGTGTCCCGATCGGTCGCCAGGTAGATCGTCTCGGGCACGACCCCGGTGGGAGCGAGGATCTCGCGATAGTCGTCGCGCATCCGTCGGGTCCAGAACGAGAAGTCGAGGACGACCTCCCTGCCCTCCGAGACGGCCGGACCCTACGTCCACCGCGTACGGTCGACCCGTGCCCTCCTTCGTGAAGTCGGTGACGTTCGACTGCCGGGACCCGCTGC
The DNA here is from genome assembly GCF_004785795.1 of Nocardioides eburneiflavus. Classification (NCBI taxonomy): domain Bacteria; kingdom Bacillati; phylum Actinomycetota; class Actinomycetes; order Propionibacteriales; family Nocardioidaceae; genus Nocardioides; species Nocardioides eburneiflavus. Next base: position 2,578,634 of record NZ_SRRO01000001.1, on the reverse strand, counting down.
GGGTAGCCGCGTTCTGGGCGGGCGCCCTCGGCTCGAACGTCGACGAGGACAGCACCCCGGACCGCGCTTGGGTCGAGCCCGCAGGGTGGGGTGGGCCCAGTCTCTGGTTCCAGCGGGTGCCCGAGCCGAAGGTCGCCAAGAACCGGCAGCACTTCGACCTCCGCGCCCCGAGAGACCTCAAGGCCGAGTGCGACCGGCTGGTGCGCCTCGGCGCCACCGTCGTCACGCGGCACGACGAGCTCATTGTGATGGCCGACCCGGAGGGCAACGAGTTCTGCCTGGAGACCTGACTGTCGGCCTGCTGTCGGTGCCCCGCCCGACACTGGGCCCATGGATGCTGCCACCCTCCTCGCCCGCCTCGCCTCGGTGATCGACGCCCACGACTGGGAGGGACTGCCCGCGCTGCTGCACCCGGACTTCAGCTGTCGGCTGGTGCACACCGGCGAGGTCTTCGACCGCGCGGGCTGGGTCCGGCTCAACGCCGACTACCCCGGGTTCCAGCGCCTGCGGGTCGAGGACCTCGTCGCCGACGGGGTGCGCGGAGTGCTCCGGGCCCGGGTCACCGGCACGAGCGAGACCGGCGACGAGCTGGTGTTCGCCGTCGCGAGCTTCGCCACCGTCCGGGACGACCTCCTCGCCGAGCTGGTCGAGGTGTGGGCAGACGTCGGGCAGGACGCCCCCGCCGGAACCCGTCTCGACTAGCCTTGACCGGTGCTGCCCGAGCCCACCGAGCGACTGCGGTTCCGGACGATGGCCGGCGACGACGTCGACGCGATCACGGCGCTCCTCATCGCCTTCGATCCCATGCGGGGCGACCGCCCGCCCAGCACCCGCGACGACGCGGTCGACTGGATCGAGTGGCAGGAGCGCAACTACGCCGAGCACGACTTCGGCCTCTGGGTCGTGGAGACGCGAGACGGCGCGCTGGTCGGCGACTGCGGCCTCACGGTCCAGGACGTCGAGGGCACGCCGCACGTGGAGGTCGGCTACCACCTCCTGCCGCAGGCGCGGCGCCGCGGCTACGCGACCGAGGCGGCCAGGGCCGTGCGCGACTGTGCGGCCGCGCACGGGATCGAGCACCTGGTGGCGATCATCCGCCCCGACAACCACCCGTCGCAGGGTGTCGCCCGCAACCTCGGCATGCAGCTCGAGCGGACCGCGCACGTCCACGGCACGGACGCCCTGGTGTTCGGGACGTGGCTGGCGCACCCCTGAACGCCCGCGTCGGCGCCGCTCAGTCCTCGACGAGCCCGATGCGGAGGTACTCCGCGGCGTACGTCCCGGTGAGCAGCAGGGAGGCGTAGCGCGCGACCTCGGCGTCCGCGTCGGTCTCGAGCGTCTCCACCCGTACGCCGTGACGCGCGGCCGCAGCCTGGAGCTCCCCCGCCTGCTCGCGCACGACAGGGTCGTCGGAGCGGTCGTCGAGGACGAGCAGGAGCGGTCGGAGGTCGCCGGCCTCGTCGGCGAACGGATCGGCGAAGACGTCGTGCGGCTTGGTCGCCTCGATCACCGGGAGCAGGTGCTCGGCGTCGCCGGCGATCGTGGAGCGTCCGCTCGTCCGGCGCAACGACTCGGCCAGCCGACGTGCGGCTCGGGCAGCGAGGACCGAGCCGCCCCACACGAGCGGGTTGGTGTCGGCCATCGCGATGGCGAGCATCTTGGCCGGGTTGACGGCGAGGTCGCGGTGCGGCGAGCAGCTGGTGGCGACCTCGTCGAGCGACAGCGCCACCGACTCGGCGTCGGCGCGCGGGCCGAGGTGCACGTGGGCGAGGTAGTCGAGCATCACCACGGCGGTGGCGAGCTGGTCGCCGGTGACGGTCGGCAGCACCGTCACGTGCCGCCCGGCGGCGTGCTCGCCGACGAGGGACCGCTCCGGACACGCGACGACGACCTGCGCGCCGCGGCGTACGGCCTCAGCGACCGCCGACGCGGACCCGTGGTCGTTGCCCTCGGGCGCGAGCATCACGACCAGGTCGAGAGAGCCCGCCCAGCCCGGCAGCCCCGGGTTGGGCCAGGCGACGAACGGCACCGGGCACCAGGGCTCGAGCACCGCGCGCAGCAGCCGGGAGTCAGGTCCGGCGGCGATCACCGCACGCGGTCGCTCACCGTCACGTCCGGCGGCGATCAGCTCGGCGGTCGCGGTGGCCGCGGCGTGGGCCTCGCGCCGCACCCGCGCCCCGCTCTCGGCGAGCGTGCGCAGCCGGAGGTCGACGGTCTCCAGCACCCCGGGATCGTCCAGCCGGGCCTCGTCGAACCAGGTCGCCACGACAGTGTCCTCAGGCGGGCTTGCGGGCCTCGTCGACCAGCAGCACCGGGATGTCGTCGCGGACGGGGTAGGCGTTGCCGCAGCCCTGGCACACGAGCTCGTCGGCGCCGTCGGTGGACGCGGGCGACAGCTCGCCGTGGCAGGCCGGGCAGACGATGATGCTCAGCAGCTGCTGGTCGATGTTCACGCCGTCGATCCTAGGGGGTGCACGCGGGGTTCAGTCAGTGGGCGTGAGCACCCGCAGGTGGCCCCGCTTGGCGCCGCGGGTGGAGTCGTCGGCGGAGTGCAAGGGCACCGGGGCCGGCGCCGGCCGGGCCGCCTCGCGCACCGCGTCGGCCAGCGCGAGCAGGTCGTCGCTGCTCGGGCCCTGTGCCTTCGGGTCCGGAGCCAGCCGGAGCACCTCCCAGCCGCGCGGCGCGGAGAGCCGCTCGCTGTGCGTCTCGCAGAGGTCGTAGGCGTGCGGCTCGGCGTACGTCGCCAAGGGGCCGAGGACGGCGGTCTGGTCGGCATAGACGTAGGTCAGCGTGTTGACCGCAGGACGGCCACACGCCGTCCGCGAACAACGACGGGCAAGGCTCACGGCGCCGACGCTACCCGGCGCACGCACGCGCTGCGTTTAGGCTCGCGGCGTGGGTGACGGAGCGGTCGAGGGAGTGGACGGGCGGGTGGACGCCGTGAGGCCGAGGACGCGTGACCGCCGGGGCCGGGGCATGCGCGGGCCGGCGGTGGTGCCGGTGGATCCCGGTACGCCCGCCCTGCGAACGGCCCGGCAGCGGTTCGACCAGCTCGTGCTCGACGTCGTGACGCCCCTCGACGAGAAGTGGCAGCGCCACCTCGGCCTCGTCGAGTACGCCGTCGAGGACACGCCGATGCTGCCCGACGACTGGGGCGACGAGACCGTTCCCCTGTCGTCGCTGGTGCGCGGCAAGGGGCAGGAGCCGACCCGGCTGGTGATCTTCCGCCGCCCCATCGAGCACCGCTCGACGAACCGCGACGAGCTCGAGGCACTGGTCCACACCGTGGTCGTCGAGCAGCTCGCCGAGCTGCTCAACCTCATGCCCGGGCAGGTCGACGAGCGGTACGCCGACGACCCCTGACCGGTCCCGGCCGGCCCTGACCTACGTCACCGCTGCGCCGGACGTACCTCGGGCACCTGGCTGGACGTCTCCAGCTGCGACAGCGGCAGGACGGACAGGCCACGGTCGTCGACCTCGAGGGCGGCGACCACGCCGGTCCGCTCGACGCCGACCACGGCGAGCACTGCCTCGTCCGGCAGCCGCAGCCGGGACGCGGTCGCGGGGTCGATCTCGACGCGCCGCTCGCGCACAACGGGGCTCCCGTCTGCGTCCCAGGCCCGCAGGGTCACCACGCCGGGAGCGTCGGCGCCGACGAGGACGAGCCGCTTGGAGCCGGCGGGGAGCGCGAGCGCCGCCTCACCCGTCACCGCGGACCCGGCCACCGACACTGCCAGGTCGCTGGCCGTGCGGGTGCGCAGGGAGGCGGTCACCGGTCCGGTCGCCTCCAGCCGCAGTGCCTGGACGCCCTGCAGCGCGGGGCCGCGCAGCACGCCGCTCAGGTCGACCTCCTCGACCGAGGCGGGCGCGATGGTGACCTCCTCGACCCCGGACGGGGCGAACTCGCTCTCCTCGCTCGCCAGCTTGAGCACCACGCGGACCTCGCTGTCGCCGGGGTTGGCGAGGGTGAGCACGCGGTCGGCGGGCGACGTGCCGACGCCGGCGACGTACGAGGTGGCGGCGGGCGCGGACTGGGCCGGCAGCCACTCGCGCACCGGGGTGTCGCGGCCGACGGGATCGACCACGTCGACCACGCTGGAGGCCAGTCGTCCGCGGGTGACCGTCACGCGGACGGCCAGGGCGTCGCGGTTGGGGGCCACGGTCGCCAGGTCGAACGACGTGGAGCGTCCACCGGGCACGCGGACCCCTCGCAGCGCGGGGACGTCGACGACCCCGCTGCCGTCCCACACGGTGACGTCGGCGACCGCGGGGCCCTTGTCGGGGTTGACGAGGGTGAGCGTGGAGGCGTGCTCGGCCGAGGCGCCGACGCCGGTGAACCACCGCTCGGGCGCCGGGCTGTCACACCCGAGGGCGGATCCGGCTCCGGACCTCGACACGACCAGGCCCGGGGCGACGTCGCCGGAGGCGCCGACCACGACGTACTGGCGCTCGGTGCGCGCCGCGACACCGTCGGTCAGGGTCTCGGCGTCCTCCTCGCGACCCACGCGCAGGGCCAGCTCGCCGGAGACGAGGGAGCTGCTGCCGAAGCGGATCTCGTCCGCGCCCGGCAGGCGGGGCGGGCAGACGGCGGTCGCCCGGTCGAGCGGCGCGTCGGCCGGCGGGCGCGTGGTCGGAGGCTCCTCGGCCGGGCGCACCACGGCGAGGGCGGCCACCGTGAGCAACGGGATCACGACGGCGAGGATCGTGAGCGGCGATGGACGGCTGCGGGCCTCGTCTGCGACCCGCCGACGACCTCCGCCGACGGCAGGAGTCGGCTCAGACATCGCGTCCTCCCTCCCGACGCTGCCGCACCGTCGGCGCGGCCAGCACCAGCGCGACGGCCACGGCGAGGCCCTGCACGACCAGCAGCGCCGAGCGCCACCAGGAACCCGGGCCGTCCACGGCCGACGGGTCGAGCGGCCGGTCGACCCGCCAGGCGCGCGTGCTGCGGTCCTCGGCGCTGGCCTGCTCGAGACCGGCGGTCGCGTCGAGCAACGAGGAGATCCGGCCGTCGGCCGGTGAGCTCAGCACGACGTACTCCACCCCGCGCGCGCCCAGCGCGGCGACGACGGCGGGCGAGGGTGAGGACACCAGCGCCTGCACCTCGCCGGTGAGCTCGGCGTCCTCGTCGGCGAGGGTCAGGATCTCGTCCTCCCCCACCGTGGTGCCGTCGTCACGGCGGATCCGGTAGGTGATGCCGTCGTCGACGGATCCGTCGAGCACGAGCACCCCGTGCTCCTGGCCCAGCAGCGAGCTCTGCTGCATGTAGACCGGGACGGTCTGGTCGACGTCGCGGGCCATCGCGTCGTCCGGGGTGGTGAGCCACCAGCCGAGGCCACCGATCGGGACGGCCGCGGCGACGACGGCGAGCGCGGTCGCCACCCCCCTCTGCCACCACGGGTGGTGGTCGGCCAGGCGGCGCAGGTAGGCGTCGGCGCCGAGCACGACCGCCACCACCGCGGTGCCCTGGAGGATCACCGCGAACAGGCCCAGGCTCGGGCGGGTGGTGACCGCCGGCAGGTCGAGCGTCAGGTGCGACAGCACGCCTGAGACGATCGCGGCAGCCAGCGCGACCAGCCAGCAGATCACGACGGAGACGCGGGTGCGGCGCGGGAGGAGCGCGGCGACGGCCAGCAGGCCGAGCACCAGCCCGAGCCACCAGGGCGCACCGAGGTCGTTGAGCCGGCCGGTCACCAGGCCGCCGAAGGTGACCTCGTCGACGGTGAGCCGACCGGCCTCCAGCAGCAGTCCGGCCGAGGAGCCGGTGGTGAGCAGCGGCACCAACCACGGCGCGAGGAGCAGCGGTGTGGCGGCGACCGCGACCACCGGGGGTCCCCAGCTGTCGCGCTCGCGCAGCAGCCGGGGCGCGATGACGGCGGCCGCACCGAGCACCACGGCTGTGGCCAGCAGGGCGAAGAGCCAGAAGCCCGGCACGAAGGCCGCGCCGAGGGCGAGCAGCAGGGCCGTACGCCAGGCCGCGCGCCAGCGCCGGTCACGGTCGGGGTCGACGAAGCCCAGCGCGGCATGGGCGGCCCACGGCAGCAGCGCGGCCACCGCGACCGTCCCGAACCGTCCCTCTGCCCACGCGCCCGAGGTCGCCGGGACCAGGGCGTAGGTGAGGGCACCCCACACGAGGAGCCAACGCGGCAGGCCGAGCGGGTCGACGAGCCGGCCGACGACCTTGAGCAACCGCCACGCGCCCCACGCCGCGACGGGCACGGCGAGCAGCATGAGCCCGGACACGACGGCGCCGGTGTTGCCGAGCAGGAACGTGGCCGCGAGGGCGAACGGCAGTACGTAGGCGGGTGCCGGCACGTCGGTGCCGCTGCCCAGCGGGTGCCAGGTGGCGAGGTGCAGCCGCCACCAGTCGGCCGCGGCGGCGGGCACCGGTGACAGGGCGCCGCCGGTGATGGACCCGAAGGCCTCGCGCCCCGCGAGCAGGGCCAGCACCCCGAAGAGCGCGATCACGACCGCGACGGGGTTGGTGAAGAAGCGGGCCACGAAGCCGGTGTCGGTGAGGTAGGCCTCGTCGTCGTCCGCCGGAGAGTGGCCGGGACCCCGGCGCTGGTCGCGCGCTGCCGCCGGACCGGCGTCTGCCTCCTGGGCGAGCCGGCGCCGCTCGGCGACGTCGGCGGCCTGGCTGGTGGCCGCGGAGGCGAGGTCGGTGACGAAGTCGAGGCCGTGGCGGTAGGGCAGCCACGCGGGCGCGAGCAGCCGGCGTACGGCCTCGTGCCCCGGGGGCTCGTCCCCGCGCCGTCTCGCGCGCTCGCGGCGGGCCGCGAGCAGCTGGCGCGGTCGACCGTGGACCGACAGGGCGGCCGCGAGCTCGTCGAGCGCCTCCCCCACCGATCGCACGGCCAGGAACCCGACGACGCGCAGCAGGGAGCCGAGGAACAGCCGGACGTACTGCCAGGCGAAGCCGCGCGACGACACGTTGGCCAGCGACGTGAAGAGGGCGGCCCGGCGCTCCTGGTAGTGGGTGTGCCGGCCGGTCAGGGGCGTGCGCCGGACGCCGCGGTGCGCCGCCTCGGCGTGGAACACGACGGCCTGCGGCACCACCAGGGCACGGTGTCCGGCCAGCGCGGCACGCCAGCCGAAGTCGATGTCGTTGCCGAAGATCGGCAGCTCCTCGTCGAGCCCGCCGAGGGACTCCAGCACGTGGCGACGCACCAGCATCCCGGCGGTGTTGACCGCGAGGACCTCACGCACGGCGTCGTACTGGCCCTGGTCGTACTCGCCCCGCTCCAGACCGGTCTCACGCCGTCCGGTGCCCGTGATGGTCAGCCCGACCTCGAGCAGCCGGCGCAGTGAGGGCCACTCGCGCAGCTTGGGCCCGAGGATCGCGGCAGCGGGGTCGTCCTCGGCGGCGGCGAGCAGCTCGGCGAGGGCCGTCGGATCGGGGTTGCTGTCGTCGTGGAGCAGCCAGATCCACTCGTCGTCGGACCCACCCGACGGGGTGGGCGGCGCCAGGTCCAGGCCGTGCCGGACGGCTGCCGGATAGCTGGTCGAGCCCGGCACGACGGCCAGCTCGAGGCGGTCGCCCAGAGGGCCTCCGAGCGCGTCGCGGACCAGCTCGACGCTGTTGTCGCGGCTCGTGGTGTCGACAGCCACGACGCGGTCGACCGGGAGGGTCTGCCCGATCAGACCAGTCAGGACAGCTGGGAGCCATCGCGCCCCGTCATGACTGACGAGAAGCGCTGTGACGGTCACCGGAGCACCCTAGCGAGGCACTCCGCGCTCCATGAAACCGTCGGATCAGTGCTGGAGGAGGCGGTGCAGTCCTCAGACGGCGCGCTTCTTCAGCTTGCGGCGCTCCCGCTCGGAGAGACCGCCCCAGATGCCGAAGCGCTCGTCGTTCATCAACGCGTACTCGAGGCAGTCGTCGCGGACCTCGCACGTCAGGCAGACCTTCTTGGCCTCCCTGGTCGAGCCGCCCTTCTCGGGGAAGAACGCCTCGGGGTCCGTCTGCGCGCACAAGGCGCGGTCCTGCCAACCGAACTCCTCGCCCTCAGGCTCGAGGAGAAACAGTTCTGCTCTCATGGCTGACGCCCTTTCGACCCTGGTTCTCTCACACCTGAACGACACCCGTTCAAGTTAACGACACTGTGGGAATTACATGCCTGTCGTACGCACAAGTCAAGCCCGGATCTGATATGGCCGTTCCGCTTCCGGCAGGCTGTTCCTATGCCATCATCGACGCCAGAGCTACGCCGTATCACCGTCCTGTCCGGGGGGTGGGCGGGGCCCGATTCATCCAGGGCCTCCTGCACGGCCTGCGCACCGGCACCGTACCGGGAGCGTCCGCCGACACCGAGGTCACCGTGGTGGCCAACACCGCCGACGACTGGTGGATCCACGGGTTGAAGGTCTGCCCCGACCTCGACACCGTGATGTACACCCTCGGCGACGGCATCGACGTCGAGCGGGGGTGGGGTCGGCGCGACGAGACGTGGAGCGCGAAGTCCGAGCTCGAGGCGTACGGCGTGGAGCCGACGTGGTTCGGGCTCGGCGACCGCGACATCGCCACCCACCTCGTCCGCACCCAGATGCTGGAGGCCGGCTTCACCCTCTCGCAGGTCACGGAGGCGCTGTGCCGTCGCTGGCAGCCCGGCGTACGCCTGCTCCCGATGACCGACGACCGGGTCGAGACGCACGTCGCGGTCGCCGACGCCGACACCCCGAGCGGGCGCCGGGTCGTGCACTTCCAGGAGTACTGGGTGCGGCTGCGGGCAGCGGTGCCGGCGGAGGCGGTGGTCGTGGTCGGCCAGGACGCCGCCGTCCCCGCACCGGGAGTGCTCGAGGCGATCACCGGCGCCGACCTCGTGGTGCTGCCGCCGTCGAACCCCGTCGTCTCCGTCGGCACCATCCTCGGCGTGCCCGGCATCCGTGACGCGGTGCGGTCCACACCGGCGCCCGTCGTCGGCCTCTCCCCGATCGTCGGCGGCACCCACGTCCACGGCATGGCCGCCCAGATGCTGACCAGCATCGGCGTCGAGGTCGGCGCCGGCGCCGTCGGGACCCACTACGGCGCGCGCTCCTCCGGCGGCGTGCTCGACGCGTGGCTCGTCGACGAGCGCGACGCCGGCCAGGTGGCGTCGCTCCGGGCGGCGGGCCTGCGCGCCGCGGCCGTCCCGCTGATGATGGACGGGCCCGACGCCACCGCGGCGATGGCCGCCGCGGCGGTCACCCTCGCAGCGGGCGACACTCCGTGACCCGGCTCGAGGCGTGGGCTCCGGACGGGTTCCCCGAGGTCGCGGCGGGCGACGACCTCGCCACCCTGCTGCTCGCCGCGCTCGACGGCGGGGCCGACCTCGCCGACGGTGACGTGGTGTGCGTGACCAGCAAGGTGGTCAGCAAGGCCGAGGGACGCACCCGCGTCGGCGAGCGCGAGGCCGCGATCGACGAGGAGACCGTGCGCGTCGTCGCCCGCCGCGGCGCGACCCGCATCGTGCGCAACCGGCTCGGGCTCACCATGGCAGCCGCGGGCGTCGACGCCTCCAACGTCGCCGCCGGCTCCGTCGTGCTGCTCCCCCTCGATCCCGACGCCTCGGCGCGGGCGCTGCGGCGCGAGGTCCTCGAGCGCACCGGCACCAACGTGGCCGTGGTGGTCACCGACACCTCCGGGCGAGCGTGGCGCGAGGGCCAGACCGACCTCGCGATCGGCGCTGCCGGGCTGCTGGTGGCCGAGGACTTCGGCGGTCGCACCGACCCGCACGGCAACTCCCTCGTCGTGACCCTCCCCGCTGTCGCCGACGAGCTCGCCGGGGCAGCCGAGCTCGTGCAGGGCAAGCTCGGCGGCCGCCCGGTGGCGGTCGTCCGCGGGCGCGCCGACCTGGTGCTGCCGCCCGGTGACGACGGGCCCGGAGCCGCGTCCCTCGTGCGCCCCGATGGTGGCGACCTCTTCGGCTGGGGCGCCCGCGAGGCCGTCGTACGCGCCCTGGTCGGGGACGAGGCGGACCGCGCACCGTTCGGTGAACAGGCGGACCCCGAGGAGCTGACCGCGGCCCTGCTCCGCCTGCCCGACGCGGCCGACCGGACCGCGGCGGCGGCCGTCTGCTTCGCGCACGGCTGGCGGCTCGGGGACTGGGAGCGGAACCGGGCGCAGCCGTGAAGGGCGACGTCGTGTGCGCCGTGTCACCCGCGACTACGTAGACTCTGCCAGCGCAGACCGTCCCAGCACTCGACCGAGAGACACCGAGCACCGTGGCCAAGCAGGCAAAGACCGACCGTCAGGCGGTCATCGACTCCATCCGCTCCCAGCAGTCCAAGCGCGAGAACCGGCGCGGCATGATGATCGTGGGCGTGTGCGTCCTCGTCGCCGTGCTCATCGTGGGAGCGGCTGCGTTCAAGCCGGTCAAGGACTGGTGGGACCTGCGCGCCTACGCCTCCGCCTCGCTCAGCGACATCGGCGCGAAGGCGTCGGCCTGCCAGGACGTCACCACCAAGTCCGCCGAGGGCAGCCAGGACCACGTCGAGGTCGGCACCCCGATGAGCTACCCCGACGCCCCGCCGGCCTTCGGCCAGCACTGGAACATGTGGGACAGCATGGACCGCAAGCTCTACACCGAGTCCGACCGTCCCGAGCTCGGCGAGCTCGTGCACAACCTCGAGCACGGCTTCACGATCCTCTGGTACGACGAGACGATCGCCGACGACTCCGACCAGATGGACGTGCTGCGCGGCATCGCCTCCAAGCTCCAGGGCACCGACAACCTGCGCGACAAGTTCAAGGCCGTGCCGTGGACGTCCGAGGACGGCAAGGCCTTCCCCAAGGGCCAGCACGTCGCCTTCACCCACTGGTCGCTCGGCGGCGTGGGCGAGACCGACCCGGCCAAGCAGGTCGGCGTCTGGCAGTACTGCTCCGACATCAGCGGCGCGGCCCTCGAGCAGTTCATGGAGGACTACCCCTACATGGACTCCCCCGAGCCCAACGCCGTCTGACGAGTGACCGACCGCCGATGAGCACCTTCTCCGAGGTGCTCGCCGCCCAGCTGCGGCGCGACCCCGGCCGGCCGCTCGTCACGTTCTACGACCACGCCACCGACGAGCGGGTCGAGCTGTCGGTCACGACGTACGCCAACTGGGTGGCCAAGGCGTCCGGCCTGCTCACCGACGTCGCCGACCTCGAGCGCGGGATGTCGCTGCGCATCGACCTGCCGCCACACTGGCTGTCCACGGTGTTCCTCGGCGCCGCCTGGACCGTCGGCCTGCGGGTGACCACGTCGGACGACCCGGACGCCGTGGTGTGCGGCCCGGAGGGCCTGGCCCGATGGGCGCCCCGCGCCTCGACCGTCCCGGTGCTGGCGTGCAGCCTGCGCCCGCTCGGCGTCCGGTTCGCCGAGCCGCTGCCGACCGGCGTGCTCGACGTCGGCGTCGAGATCTGGTCCCAGCCCGACGGCTTCGCGGCCTGGGACCCGCCGACCGGCGACGACCTCGCCACCGACGACCTGACCCAGCGCCAGGTGCACGACCTGACGGCCGCCGTCGGGAGTGTCCTCACCGACGGCGGCCGTCTTCTCTCGGTGGCCGACCCGGCTTCCCCACCAGGAATGGCCACCTTCACCGAGCCCCTCGTACGAGGTGGCTCGCTGGTCCTCGTCCGCAACCCCGACCCGGCTCGCCTCGACGGCGTCCACGACGCCGAGCGGGCGACTGCCCGGGCCTGATCGCGCTCTCTCGTCTCGCCGGTCACCCGGCCAGGTCGAAGGCCCCCAGTCCCTCGCCGAGCACCCGTGGGCTCGAGACGCCCTTCCTGCGGCCGCTGTAGACGTACGCCACCCCGCTGGCGCGGTCGCGTACGACGTAGTCGCCCTTGCCCTTGAGCGTCATGGCCTGCACTCCGAGGACCCAGTCGAAGCCCGACAGGTCCGCGGGCAGCCCGGCCGGTGAGGAGACGCCGCCCTTGACCGGGACCGGGTTGGCGAAGCCGGTGCCGGTGCCGGTCCAGACGTTCAGCCGGCCGGCCGTGGTGCCGATCAGGTCCGGCAGGCCGTCGCCGGTCACGTCACCGACGGCGGTGAGGCCGGAGACGGCGCCCCAGCCGCTCCCCAGCACCCGGCCCGGCGCGAGGGCGCCGGTGCCGTTGCCGGCGAAGAGCCACAGCCGGCCGGACGTGTCGCGGGTCAGCACGTCGCCGAGGCCGTCGCGGTCGACGTCGCCGGCGTTGAGGATCCGGTCCATCCCGGCGAAGGAGACGCCGGTGTCGATCGGGGAACCGAGCTCGAAGGTGTCGCGATTCGCGACGACGACGAGCTGCTTGCCGGACACGCCGATGAGGTCGGCACCCGCACCGCCCACCAGGTTGGCACCGGTGATCCACCGCATCGACTTCAGGTTCGTGGCGGGGCCCAGCGCCGTGCCGTACGTCCCGTCGCCGCGCCCGGGCAGCAGCATCATCTTGCCGGCGGAGTTGCGGACCACGATGTCGGAGCGGCCGTCGCCGTTGAAGTCGCCGGCGACCATCCGGTTGAACGTGCTCCACCTGCCTGCCAGCCGCTGGGGCGGCGCGAAGCGGCCCGTGCCGTAGCCGGTCTGGAGGAACGCCCGGTTCTTGGTGCGCAGCAGCAGGTCGGCCCGGCCGTCGCCGTTGACGTCACCGGCGCCGACGATCTGGCGGTAGCCGCTGTAGCCCTTGCGGGTGACCTTGCGGGAGAACCCGCCCTTGCCGGTCGCGAGCAGGACGGTGAGCCGGCCCTTGAAGCGGGCGACGAGGTCGTTGCGCCCGTCGCCGTTGACGTCGCCGGCGGCGGTGATGAGCGAGTAGCCGCGCAGCGACATCTTGCGGGTGGTCGCACCGAACTTGCCGTTGCCCTTGCCGGCCCGGACCCGGACCACGCCGGACTTGTCGGCCGTCACGAGGTCGGCCTTCCCGTCGCCGGTGAGGTCGGGCGAGACCAGCACGTCCGCGCGCTTGTCCCAGCCGCTCCTGCCGACCACGAGGCGCTTCTGGAACGAGGTCAGGCCGCCGGTCGGCAGGACCAGGCCGCGCCCGTCGGAGGCCCGGCGGACGACGAGGTCCGGGTAGGGCGAGGCGTCGAGGTTGTTCTGCGGGTTCGGCGCGGACACCGCGATCGGCGTGGGCCCGGTGGGCGCGGCCGTCGAGGCGTAGGTCCGGATCGTCGGCAGCTGGGCGTACAGGTACTTGCCCGGGCAGGCCGTGGAGCCGGCGTCACGGTGGCCGTTGATGGCCGCGAAGGTGCGGCTGCCGATCTTCTGCGAGGTCGAGGCCGGGTTCACCCCGTGCAGCGAGAGCTTCCAGGCGAACAGGGAGCCGTATGCCCGCAGCATGACGTCGGGCGGCTGGACGGTGTCGAAGTTTCCGATGGCCGACATCGCGAAGGAGTACTCGTTGTAGTTGAGCGTGTGGGCGCCGACGACGGGGCGGTCGATGCCGCCGTAGCGGCCCTCCCAGATCCGGCCGAACCGGTCGACGAGGAAGTTGTAGCCGATGTCGCTCCAGCCGCGGGACTTCACGTGGTAGGCGTAGATGCTGCGGAGGAGGGCCGGCACCTGGGCCTCGGAGTAGTCGTTGGCGTTGACCGTGTGGTGGACGAAGCCGCCGCTGATCGAGCCGTAGCGCAGGGAGCTCTTGTTGCGGATGCTCTCGTCGGCGCCCCACTGGGCCCGGGAGAAGATCGTGGGCTGCGCGGCGGTCCTCTGGCTCGCGGCGACCGTGGCGGACTGGAGCGCGATGCCCTGGTCCGCGGCGTCCGTGCCGTCCTGCTGGGCGTAGTCGTCGTCGTACGACGCGCTGGGGTCGCCGGACGACTGGTCGGCCGGGGCCTCGGTCTCGCTCTTCCTCGCCGAGCCGGGGTCGACCAGGGCGAGGGAGAGGTCGTCGGGCAGGACCACGCCGTCGGTGCTGGCCTCGACCTGGACCTCGTCGACCTCGCCGACGAAGGTGGGCTCGGTGCCCGGCCGGGCGTTCGCGCCCTCGGCGCTGTCGGGGTCCGGACCGTGCTCGTCGTGGTATTCGAGGTCCTCCCACGCGCTCCACTCCTCGTCGGTGCGGGTGCGCACGCGGAGCGTGATCTGGTCCTCCTCGAGCGACTCGCCGCCTTCCCAGGTGACGCCGATCGCGGAGAAGCCGTCGACCTGCTGCGGCTTGCTCAGCACGCGGGCCGAGGTGGCGCTCTCGGCGACCGTACGGCCGCGGAGGCCGGAGAAGCCGCCCGCGGCACCGGTGAGGGGGACCTCGGTCACGGTGGGCGTCACCGGGGCGGTCGGCACGGTGGCCGACATCAGCTCGGCGGGGCCGCCCAATGGCACGGAGCCCCGGCCGCCGGGGTCCTCCCTGACGATGTCGAGGGAGACCACCCCGGAGGCCGGGGTGAGGACGACGAGGACGACACCCAGGGCCAGCACCTGCTGGCAGAGGGTGACGAGACGGGCCTGGAGAGGTCGCATGAGAAATCTCTGTTCCTGTGTGGGGGAAGGTCACACAAGGCAGAAGTTCACACCAGTCACACCAGTCACGGAAGAGGTTCTGAGTAACTACAAACGTGTAATTTCCAGCCGACACGCCGTTACATCGGTGTAATTCTCAGGGATTCTGGCATGAAATGCGCTCGAGCGGTGTCCCAGCCACCTCCCGACACGCAGGAATGTGGCTGGGACACCGCTCGGGGCAGCAGGCGCTCGCGCCTAGATGTCGCTGGCGAGCGCGTCGTCGCGCTCGTCCTCCTCGACTTCCTCGCCGTCCGGCTCCTCGTCGTCGCCGTCGTAGTGGAGGAACTTGATGGCCTCCTCGACGTCGCCGTCGAAGCCGACGCGGCCCTTCTCGAGGACGATCGCGCGGTCGCACATGCGCTTGACCGAGCCGGCGGAGTGGCTGACGTAGAACATCGTGATCCCGGACTCGCGGATCTCCTTCATGCGCTTGAGGCACTTGCGCTTGAAGGGCCGGTCCCCCACCGCGAGCACCTCGTCGGCGATGAAGATGTCGCAGTCGACGTGCACGGCCACGGAGAAGCCGAGGCGGGCGAACATGCCGGACGAGTAGTTGCCGACGGGGGTGTCGAGGAAGCGTCCGACGTCGGCGAAGCCGGCGATGTCGTCGAACTTGGCGTCCGTCTCCTCCTTGGACATCCCGAGCATCGCGGCGTTCATGTAGATGTTGTCGCGGCCGGTGAGCTCGTTGTGGAAGCCGGCGCCGGTCGCGATCAGTCCGGAGATGCGCCCGCGCGTGAGCACCTGGCCCTGGTCGGGCCGCATCACGCCGCTCACGAGCTTGAGGAGGGTGGACTTGCCCGAGCCGTTGAGGCCCATCAGGCCGATGGACTCCCCCTGCTGGACCTCGAAGGAGACGCCGTCGAGGGCCTTGAAGGTCTCGCTGGTGCGCTGGCCGCGCAGGCGGCTCTGCAGGACCTTCTTGAGGGTCGGGTGTGCCTGGTAGCGGAACGTCTTGGAGACGTTGTCGACGACGATCGACGTCGTGGTGCTCGCGGTCATCACAGGCGCTCCGGGATGGTCTTCTCCAGGCGCGCGAAGATCCACTGGCCGACGACCAGCAGCACCAGGCCGATGCCGAGCATGACGAAGCCGCGGACGTAGAGGTCGCTGGCGAACTCCGGCAACGGTGCGCCGGTCGCCGGGTCCACCGCGCAGCCGGGGGCGCACGTGGGGTACCAGAAGCCGCGCTGGATGAGCATCACTGCCTCGGCGACGGGGTTGGCGAGGTAGACGTCGAGCCACGAGCTCGGGATGCGCGTCCCGTCGGCGACGATGTGGAAGGGGTACATCATCGGTGCCGTGAACGGCACCATGTTGATGAAGGTCTGCACGATCCGCTGGAAGTCGCGGAAGATCACGTTGACGCAGGAGAACATCAGCCCGAACGCCGTGCCGTAGACCATCATCAGCAGCAGGCCCAGCAGCGCCGCCCCCATGCCGACTGCGTCGGGCACCCACAGGGGGCCGTCCCCCCACCAGCCGGTGACCAGGCAGGCGATGAGGAGGATGATGAACTGCGGGACGGCGTGCCACAGCGAGACCAGCATCGACGCCACCGGGAACATCTCCCGCGGCAACGCCATCTTGCCGATCACGCCCCTGTTCGAGAGCAGGGAGCGGGTGCCGGAGGTGACCGTCTCGGTGAAGTAGTTGACCAGCACCATCCCCGCGAACAGGTGGATCGCGAAGTTCTGCAGGCCCATGCCACGCCCGAGCAGCAGGCCGAAGACGAAGTAGAACGTCAGGAAGCGCGTCAGCGGGTTGATGTAGGACCAGAGCAGGCCGAACGCCGTGCCGGCGTAGCGCGCCTGGATCTCGCGGCGCACCATGAGCCGCAGCAGGTAGCGTCGCCGGAACACCTCGAGCACGCCGGACGTGCGCGAGGGGGGCGCGAGGGGGACGTGCGCCAGGTCGTGGCGCACCTCGACCGGGCGGGTGTCGCCCGCCTGGCTCACCCGTCCTCCCGCTCGTCGGGAGCATGGCCCGGCGCGTCCGTCCACGGCGCGAAGGTCTTCTCCCAGGCCTCCGGCGAGGTGATCTCGCCCAGCGCGTCGCGGTACTGCTGCGCCAGCTGGGGCCACTCGCGGTGGTAGCGGCGGTGGATCTCGATCGTCCGCCTGAGCAGGTCGCGGTAGTGGGCCGGGTCGCGCTTGTAGAGCGCGACCGAGGTGCCGTCGTTCATCGACACCACGGCGGAGTCGTACTTGACGAGGTTCCACCACTTGGCGTCCATCGCGGTGAGCTCGGTCTCGGGGTACTCCCCCGACAGCTCGCGCACCGGACGCAGCTGGCGCAACGGGGCGAGGGCCGCGGCGATGGCTGTGGACCTGCGGCCCGGGATCTCGATGTCGGACTTGCCCTTCTTGGGCGGCTTCTTCCGGCGCACCGGCGGCAGCTCGTCGCGGTCGGCGTGCAGCTGCGCGTCGGACCACTGCTTGCGGAAGGTGTTGATGTCGGCCAGCTTGGTGGCGAGCTCACCGTGCAGGGCGTGCGGGCCGCGCAGCACGTCCTCCATCGCGAGGTGGCGCAGCTCGGCGGTCGAGTACTGCAGCGACGCGAGGTGCTTGACCTGGTGGTTGAGGCTCTCGCGCACCATCCGGCCACCGCGCTCGTAGGGCGAGTGCAACAGGGCGGCGATGATGCGGTTGCGGTGATGGAAGTAGGACTGCCAGTCGAGACCGTCGTTCTTGTCGGTCCACGGCACGTGCCACACCGCCGCGCCGGGGAAGGACACCGTCGGGTAGCCGGCAGCCTTGGCACGCAGACCGAACTCGGAGTCGTCCCACTTGATGAAGACCGGCAGCGAGAGACCGATCTCCTCCAGGACGACCCGCGGGATCAGGCACATGAACCACCCGTTGAAGTCCACGTCGGCGCGCTTGTGCAGCCACCGCGAGGAACGCAGGTTGCGCGCGCCGAAGTCCCACTGGCTGTAGCCGTCGAGGCGGGTCTGCCACCAGAACCGCCACGGCTGGACGATCTCCCCGAAGGAGTGGAGCTCGGACCGGCTGTAGAGGTTGAACATGTGGCCGCCGACGATCGTCGGGCGCTTGGCCAGGTCGCCGAAGGTGACGGCGCGGATGATGCCCTCGGGCTCGCAGACGACGTCGTCGTCCATCATCATGGCGTACGTCGCGGTGCCCTTGCGGACGCTCTCGAGCTGGCCGCGGGCGTAGCCGCCCGACCCGCCGAGGTTGCCCTGCACGAGGACGCGCAGCTTGTCGCCGAGGCCGTCGCGCGCGGCCGGGAAGTAGGAGCTGTCGGTGACCTTCTCCTTGCCCTGGTCCATCACGAACACCGTGTCGAGGTAGGGCTGGAGCTCCTCGGCGGCACCGAGCTGGGTGAGCAGCTGGGCGCTCATGTCGGGAAGCATCGTGGTGATGCAGATGTCTACGGTGCCGTGCTCGGCGCGGTCGGCCGGCACCTGGGCGGTCCACTCGGCGCCCTCGACGGTCGCGCCGTGGTCACCGGCGACGACGTCGTACCAGTACCACCCGCCGTCGACGAACGGCTTCAGCGGGAGCGTGAAGGAGAACTCGCCCGCGTCCCCCTCGACGGTGGCGGCGTCGACGCGCTGCGAGTGCCCGCGTGCCATCGACTTGTAGACCGTGACCATCGCGCCGGCCCCGGAGACACGCACGGTGAGCTCGACCTCGTCCACCACCGTGTGCCGGCGCCAGTAGGACGCGGGGAAGGCGTTGAAGTAGGTGCCGAAGGACAGCAGCTGCGACGGCTCGAGCCGGAGCGCGGTGCGCGAGCGGATCTGGTCGGGGTGCAGCTTGCGCCCGGTCGAGGTGGACTGGCGGATCGCCGCGTTGTTGAGGTCCTTGGCCGCCTTGTCGCCACCGACCGCGTCGCGGTCGGTGTCGAGCTTGGCCTCCTCGAGGTCGACGTAGAGCGGGAACACGTCGGTGTCCCGGTCGATCGGCAGGATCTGCCGCTGGAGCAGGCGGGTCACGGTGGGCTGGCTGGAATCGGGGGTGGTGCTCATGCGTCGATGCCTCCGCTCTTCAGCTCGACACCCTCGGCGAAGTGCGGCTTGAGCTTGTTGTCGTACATCGACAGGGCCGAACCGATGGCCATGTGCATGTCGAGGTACTTGTAGGTGCCCAGGCGACCGCCGAAGAGGACCATCGGCTCGGCGTCCGCGAGCTCGCGGTACTTCAGCAGCTTGGCGCGGTCGTCGGCGGTGTTCACCGGGTAGTAGGGCTCGTCGCCCTCCTCCGCGAAGCGGCTGTACTCGTGGACGATCACGCTCTTGCCGGGCAGGTGGGTCTTCTCCCGCTCGGGGTGGAAGTGCTTGAACTCGATGATCCGGGTCCAGGGCACGTCCTGGTCGTTGTAGTTCACCACGCCGGTGCCCTGGAAGTCGTCGGTGTCGACGACGCTCTCCTCGAGGTCGACGGTGCGCCAGGACAGCCGACCCTCGGAGTTGCCGAAGTACTCGTCGACGGGACCGGTGTAGACGATCGGGACCTTGCCCCGGTAGTCGTCCGCCACGGCGAAGAAGTCGGTCTCGAGGCGGACCTCGATGTTGGGGTGGTCGGACATCCTGGTCAGCCACGCGGTGTAGCCGTCGACGGGCAGGCCCTCGTAGGTGTCGCTGAACCAGCCGTTCTGGAAGGTGTAGCGCACCGGGAGCCGGGTGATGATGTCCGCGCTCAGCTCGGTGGGGTCGGTCTGCCACTGCTTGGCGGTGTAGCCCTTGATGAACGCCTCGTAGAGCGGGCGGCCGATCAGGCTGATCGCCTTCTCCTCCAGGTTGGAGGCGTCCTCGGTCGCGACCTCGCTCGCCTGCTCCGCGATCAGCGCGCGCGCCTCGTCGGGCGTGTGGGACCTGCCGAAGAACTGGTTGATCAGCGCGAGGTTGAGCGGCAGCGAGTAGACCTGCCCCTGGTACTTGCCGAAGACCCGGTGCTTGTAGTCGGTGAACGACGTGAACCGGTTGACGTACTCCCAGACGCGCTCGTTGGAGGTGTGGAAGAGGTGCGCACCGTACTTGTGCACCTCCACGTTGGTCTCGGGGTCGCGCTCGCTGTAGGCGTTGCCGCCGAGGTGGTGGCGGCGCTCGAGGATGAGCACGCGGAGACCGAGCTCCTCGGCGCACCGCTCGGCGATGGTGAGGCCGAAGAGGCCGGCGCCGACGATGACGAGGTCGGGAAGCTGGCCGGTGTCGTGGCTGGGGGCCTGGGACAAGGGATGAACTCCTTGGGTGAGAAACGCTGGGTGAGTCTATCGAGGGGGGCGGGCCGCGTCGGTCAGGCGGCGCATGCCCCGCGCCGAGGCCATGGCCCGGATCACGTTGCGCGCCTCGGCGCGACCACCGCGGAGCGGGCTGAGCAGGACGACGACGAGCGTGATCAGCCAGGGCTTGAGCCGCACCAGCGGGTTCTCCCCGTGGCGCAGGTGCACCACGAAGAGGTTGCGGTACATGTAGAAGCCCTTCCAGCCGGACAGGTCGTGCTGCTGGTTGAAGTCGAGCTGGCGCACCAGGACCGCGTCGCGCACGGCGAGGATGCGACGACCGGCGCGGCGGGCGCGCACGGCGTACTCGGCGTCGTCGTAGAAGATGAAGAACGCCGGGTCGGGGAAGCCGATCTCCCCGACCACGCTGCGCCGGACCATGAAGCCCTCGAAGGCGACGTTGTGCACCTCGACGAGCGCGGGCATCGAGGCGCGGTCGGCGTACACCGTGTCGACGGCCGAGCGCTTCGGGCGGATCGCGAGGGGGTTGCGCAGGTCGAAGTCGATGGCGGCCTTCTCGACGAGGGCGCCGGAGCGGTCCTCACGGACCGCGATGAGGCAGTCCTCGTCGACGGCCATGAGGGTGGCGAGGCAGTCGGGCGCCGGCACCACGTCGTCGTCCATCAGCCACACCCGGTCCCAGCCCGCGTCGTACGCCGCCTGCACGCCGCGGTGGAAGCCGCCGGCACCGCCGAGGTTGTCCTGCGTGATCACCTCGAGGGGCAGGTCGGTGCGCGCGGCGAGCACGTCGGCGGTGTGGTCGGTGCTGGCGTTGTCGACGACGATCACCGCGTCGGGACGGCGGGTCTGGGCGGCGAGCCCGTCGAGCATGCCCACCAGCAGGTCGGCGCGGTCGTGCGTGACGACGACGACCGCGACGCTCTCGTGTCCCGCCGTCACGACAGGAACCTCCGGTGGCCGTCGAAGTCGCCGGCGATGCCCGCGCGCATGGCACTCGCGCTGAGCCGCAGCCGCGAGAGACTCGGCCGGGTGAAGGTGTAGAACCAGGCGGTCTTCACCACGAAGGCCAGCGCGTGGACCGGGCCGCGGTAGTCGCGGAGGTTGACCAGGTTGTTGCGCGCCATGCAGTAGTGCTTGAGGTCGCTGGGCGAGTCGTTGTAGGTGGTGCGGCCGAACATCATCGGGGTGCCGAGGTTGCCGACGCTGGGGTGCCGCACGGTGGCGGTGACGACGGTCGCGACGCGGGCGCCTGCCTCCTCGGCGCGGAGGCGGTACTCGTGGTCGTCGCCCCAGATGAAGAACTCCTCGCGTGGCAGGCCGATGCGGTCGACGAGCTCCTTGGTGACGAGCACGCCGTTGAACGGGATGACGATGCCGTCGATCCGGTCCCGGCGGGCCGCGCGGCGCACGTCGTCGACGGCGTGCACCACCCGGGTGCCGCCGGGCAGCCGGATCGGGAAGACCAGCCGGTCCGGGTCGGCCTCGTCGACCACGAGCGGACCCCAGAAGTCGAGGTTGTCGGTCTCGAGGAGCAGCCGCTCCAGGCAGTCGACGTCGGGGAGGCCGTCGTCGTCCATCAGCCAGACCAGGTCGGCCTCGCGGTCGATGGCCCAGGCGAGGCCGTCGTGGAAGCCGCCGGCGCCGCCGCGGTTGGTGCTCAGCGTGCGACCGGACAGGGGGATCTCAGCGGTGGTCGGGCGGGCGGCGAGCCACTCCCCCGTGCCGTCGGACGACGCGTTGTCCACCACGAGCACCTCGGCCAGGCCCTCGATCTCGCCGAGCCGTGCGACGAGCTTCTCCAGCAGCGGGAGACGGTTGAAGGTGACCACGACCGCGACGATGCGAGGCAGGGGTCCGGTGGTCACGGCGTACACACTAGGGGCGAGCGGTCGACGCTCAGCAAACCGCGCCCAGGTCCTCCGACTGGTTGGCGGCGTAGCCGGTGGACAGCGAGCCCAGCGAACCACCGGTGACCGCAGGAGGCGCCTCGGGCGTGGTCGGGGCGGCCGGCGGGGCGGCGCTCTCGTCGCTGCCGTCGGCGCCGCCCGCTGGCGCCTCGGGCGTCGTCCCGGTCTCCGGCTCGGGTGCCGCCTCGACGGTGCCGGCAGGGACCTCGGGCTTGCGACCCTCAGCCTTGGCGATCGCGGCAGCGACCTTGGCGTGGACGAGCTCGATGTCAGGGTTCGCAGTGTTGATCATCGGCGGCACGAGCGACAGCGTCGCGATCTTCTGGCCCTTCGCCTTCAGCGCCAGGTCGACGAAGCGGCCGACCTCGCCGCGCGGGACGTTGGTGGAGACCATCGCCGAGCCAGCCTCCGCGATCTTCTGGAAGTTGGCGAGGGCCGTCTGGGGGCTGACCTGCTGGAGCATCGCGCTCATCACGCACTTCTGCCGCGCCATCCGCGAGTAGTCGTCGGAGCCTTCACGGGCCCGGGCGAACCAGAGCGTGTCGTGCCCGCCCAGCGTGCGCACACCCGGCTCGATGTAGTGGAAGGTCTTCTCGTGCGGCAGCCCGACCGGGATCGGCTGGCGCACGTTGAGCTCCACACCGCCCACGGCGTCGACGAGGTCCTTGAAGCCCTCGAGGTTGACCATCGCCCAGTAGCTGATGTCGAGGCCGGTGATGCCTTCGACACCCTGGATCGTTGCGTCCACGCCGGGGTTCTTCGAGCCCTTGAAGAGCTCGGCGTGGTCGAGCGCCCAGGTCGCGAGGCCGTTCAGGTACATCCCCTCCTCGTCGAACCCGTCCGGGAACTGCTCCGCCATCACCGATCCCTCGGCGAACGGGAAGTTCTGCATGTTGCGCGGCAGAGAGATGAGCACGGTCTTGCCCGTCTCGGCATCGATGCTGGCCACGGTCATGGAGTCCGGCCGCAGGCCCCAGCGCCCCGCTCCGGAGTCGCCGCCCATCAGCAGCACGTTGTAGCGCCCGTGGCTGTCGTCGGCTGCGGAGCCGTCGCCGAACGTCGTGATCAGGAAGTCGCGCTGCACGCCGACGACGTGGGCGCCGAAGAGCAGGGCGCCGGCGACGCTGAAGCACAGGAAGCCGTTGACCCCGACCACGGCGAGGCGGTGTTGGCGCTGCAGGGTCAGCGGCTGACCGAGGCGCCAGGCGTCGACGAACAGGTAGGCCCACCCGACCGCCAGCAAGGTCAGCGAGAGGCGGAGGAACTGGAGGAACCCGGTCTTGAACACCAGGTCGTGCCAGAAGTACGCCGTCACGATCGTGAGAAGTCCGCCCGAGAGCAGCACCAGCCAGGTCCACAGTGCGATGCGACCGACCCGGCGGCGGCCGGAGACGAGCTGGGCGGACCCCGGGAGGACGAGCGTCATGAGCATCAGCGTCACCGCGCGACGGAACCGGACGCGCTGGGCGCGGTCGAGCGTGGTGAACCGCGGCTGCGCGGACCCGGGGGGCGGGACGGGCGGCATCGGGGGCCTCTCTGCTGGGGGAAGTCAGCCCGCCCAGTATCACCAGTCACACCCGCCCCAGCCGCCCGCGACGCGCCGGGGCACCCGGGTCAGCCGACGAGTCCGGCCGGGCCCATCCCCTCGGCAGCGAGGGCCGCGACCAGCCCGTCGTCCGGTTCGCGGTCGAGGTAGACGAGGCGGACCGCATGCGGATCGGGGTTGGCGGCGTCCGGCCCGCGCCAGACCAGGCGCAGGTCGAGCCTCTCCGCCGTGCGGCGCGAGGCGTGGTTGTGCTCGACGAGGTAGGCCAGCACGGGGCGCTCGGGCGCGACGGACCGCGCCGCCGCGAGCGCGGTCGCGCCCATCTCGGTGGCGTAGCCGCGACCGAGGACCCGCTGGTCGAAGCGGTAGTACAGGTTCCACCACCCGCGTCCCGTGGGGTCGGCGTCCAGCGCCTCGTCGGGCACCGCGCACCCGCCCCTTCCCACGACCGGCCCGCCGTCCGCGTCGCGCACCGACCAGTACGCAAGCCCGTCGCGGTCGAACCGTCGCCGGCTGGCACCGACCATGACCGGCCCCGCCGCCGGATCGGTCATCCGGCCCGACGGGAAGTGCACCCACGACGCCGGGTCGCTGTGGATCGCGTACAGGTCGTCGGCGTCGGCCTCGACCGGCTCGTCGAGCCACAGCCGCGCCGTCCGGACGTGGCGCGGGTCCCTCATCCTTCGCGACCGCGGTCGATCTCGGCCTTGCGGGCCAGCCGGTGCGCCCGCCGGATCTCCGCCTCGCGGCGGCGGCGTACGTCTCCGTCGGTCTCGGTCTCCAGCGGCGGCACCGGCCGCGGGTGGCCCTCCGCGTCGATGGCCACGAAGACGAAGTAGGCGCTGGCGACGTGCACCGGCTCGTCGCTCGCGTTGCCCCAGGGCTGCGCCTCGACCCGTACGCCGATCTCCATCGACGAGGTGCCGGCCCAGTTGACCTGGGCGTAGGTCTTGATGATGTCGCCCACGTGGACCGGCGCCAGGAAGGTCATCTCGTCCATCGCGGCCGTGACCGCGGGGCCGCCGCTGTGGCGGTGCGCGACCGCCCCCGCCGTGGAGTCGGCGAGCTTCATGATCTCGCCGCCGTGGACGTTGCCGAGCAGGTTCGCCTCGCTCGAGTGCGCCATGATCCCCAGGCTCACGCGGCTGTAGGACGTCGGACGCGCCGTGATTCCCTCGCTGCGCTCGGTCATGCTCGGCACGGTAGCGTCATCGGTCATGACTGATCGTCCGCAGGGCTCCGGGATGCCCGAGAAGGGAACACCGGAGTACGACTGGCTCTACGGCAGCACGTCGCAGGCGCCGCCGAGCGACGCCACCCAGCGGGTGGAGGCGCAGGGGGCCGGGCGTCCCGACGAGACCCGGGTGATGCCGGTGGCCCGTCGCGAGGCCCGCGGGTCAGGTGGTCAGCCGCCCAGCACCGGGCGCACGTCCGCAGCCGCGCCGCCGCCGCGGCCGAGGAAGCGGCGCTGGCGCCCACGGTTCCGGCTCGGCCTCATCCCCCTGCTGCTCGTGCTGGTCCTCGTCTACCTCGCCGGGGTGCCGCTCTACCACTGGACGAGGATCGACAAGGTCGACGCGGCTCCGTCCGGCGACCGGCCCGACGACCAGCCCGGCACCAACTACCTCATCGTCGGCTCCGACAAGGCAGACGACCTGTCCGACGAGCAGCGCAAGGTGCTCCAGACTGGCGAGCGCGGCGGCACCAACACCGACACGATCATCGTGCTGCACACCGGCTCCGGCGGGCGCACCATGATGTCGATCCCCCGCGACACCCTCGCCGAGATCCCCGGCAACGGCACGCAGATGATCAACTCCGCCTTCGCGATCGACGGGGCCCCGCTGCTCGTGGCGAGCGTGGAGCGGCTCACCGGCATCCACATCGACCACTACGTCGAGCTCGGCTTCGGCAGCGTGATCAACACCGTCGACGCCTTCGGCGGGGTGGAGATCTGCCCCAAGCAGGACATGAAGGACCCGCGGGCCCGCCTGGACATCGAGAAGGGGTGCCAGGAGGTCGACGGCCTCACCGCCCTCGGCTACTCCCGTTCGCGGTACGTCACCGCGCTCAGCGACCTCGACCGCGTGGCCCGCCAGCGCGAGGTGATCAGCGCGCTCGGCGACGAGGCGCTCACGCCGTGGACCTTCCTCAACCCGGTGCGCTACTGGCGGATCAACGACGCCGCGTCGGGCGCGATCCGCGTCGACGAGGAGATGAACCCGGTCGACCTGGGCCGCTTCGCGCTCGCGATGACGGGCGAGAGCCAGACCTGCACGATGCCCAACCTGCCCGCCCCCAGTGACCCCAACCGACTCATCGCCGACCCCGACCGGGCGCCCGCCCTGTTCCGCGCGATCATCAACGACGAGGAAGTGCCTCGGAGGGCGTGTACGCCGACGGGGCGGGCGCGGTAAGTACGGCGGGTGTCGAGCTGCGGCCGGGTGCCGCTGATGCGTCGAGCGTGTTGCTGTGCTGGCAGCGGGGTGGCGCTGCGAAGCGCCCAGACGGGGCGTGTCCCCAAAGCGCTGCACAGCGCCGCGAGTCGGCGTCCAACAAGCCGAGCGTGGCCGTTAAGGCGATGCAGGAACTGCATCCCAGGTTCGCAGCGTTAGCCAACCCACCAGCATCCAAGCGAGTCCCACGCATACGAGGGGGATCTCGAGGAGTCGCTCGTCGATCTCGGCCAGGGCGCCTCCCACTGCAAGGGCTGGCAGTGTTCCGACGCCGAGCCAGAACGTTAATGCGGCCGGTGCTCGGCCGCTTCTCGGGAGTGTCAGCTGCCCTAGCAGCAATGCCAGGGACGCCGCGGCGATCGACTCGTCCCAGGCTAGGTCGAGGAGTTCGCTCACCAATGCCACCAGTCCGGCAGCGACTGCCAGCCAAGCCAAGCAGACGACGATGGTCCGACGGACGCTCCGGGACGTGAGGAGGGCAACGCCCACGAGACTCAGGCCGAACAGCGGAAGCGCGAGTTCGAGCACCACCGGCGGCTGCTCATCCACAGCGAGTATCGCTATGCCCTTAACGACCCAAGCAAGCCCACCTACCACTCCGGCCGCTCCGCCAATCCGGACCAGCCGTGCCGTGCCGCCGGTTCGAAGGGCTGCAATTTGGGCCATGGGCTCAAGGATGCGCTGGCAGCGTCCCTAGCGCGAGTGATGGTCCGCCGGGCCTTGGCGGGACAGACGGGCGGACAGTCATTTCGCCGCGAGCCGGGCGATGGTCGTCGCCGGGTCTGAGCGCGGGGGTTGTCGCGGACTAGCCTGCGTCTATGCCACTCGTAGAGGCCGGCGGCATCGAGTTGGAGGTCCACGACGCGGGAACAGGAGATCCCGTCGTCCTGGTTCAGACGGCGCTGACCGCCGACGAGCTGGCACCGTTGGCCGAACGACTGGTTGCGCGTGGTGCGTACCGCGCGATCGTCTACCACCGACGTGGCTACACGAGTAGCAGCCCGGTCCAAGGACCCGGGTCGGTCATCCGCGATGCCGTCGACTGCCGAAATCTCATCCATGCTCTGGGTTTGCGCAAGGTCCACGTCGTCGGCTACTCCTACAGCGGTGCCGTCGCCTTGCAGCTCGCCGCTGATGCTCCGGAGCACGTCCAGACCCTGACCTTGATCGAACCCCCTCCGGTGCACGTGCCGAGTTCGGCCGAGTTCCGGGCGGTGAACGCCAGGCTCCTGGACGTTAGGCGGGCACGCGGACCGGGCGCGGCCCTGGAGGAGTTCCTGACCCTCGTGATCGGGCCGGACTGGCGGACCGAGGTGGAGCAGCACCTGCCTGGCGCGGCCGAACAGATGCAGCGGGACACCACCACGTTCTTCGACACCGATCTGCCGGCCTTGCTGTCTTGGCGTTTCGACGTGGAGGACGCGCGCCGCATCAACTGCCCAGTGCTGCAGGTCAGCGGCAACGACAGCGGTCTCTGGTTCGCCGAAGTCCGGGACCTGGTACGCGCGTGGTTGCCCCAGACCGAAGACATCCTGCTCACCGGGGCCGATCACTCCTTGGCCTTGACGCATACCCCCCAGGTCGCGGACGCGCTCGCAGACTTCCTCGACCGCCACGCGATCCTGACTGGTCGCGGACCGGAATGAACCCTGCAAGCGACACTGCAAACGCCCGCATCCAATGGCTTGTGCCGCGTCCGGCAGGTGCGTCAATTCGCCGCCATTGTCCGCTCCCAACCTCCCGCCGAGCCATTGCCGGACGAACACATGTTCGATAGAATCAAGCATGTCTTCATCCGCCGTCGCCGGCCAGTCGCCCTCCGCGGCTGGCGAGCCCAGCGCGGAGCAGGTGCTGGGGCTGGCAGCGGCGACCCTTCGGGAACGTCGCCTCGCCGAGGTGGCAGAGATCCGCCTCGCGATCGAGTGGGCGGTCGTCAACGGGCACTCTCGCGACGATCGTGACCCGATGGTCACACCCGGCGGCGACGGGACTCCCCCACTGCGCGAGCACGCGGTGCCCGAGCTGGCGATGGTCCGCGAGACCCATCCCGCAACGACGCGGGCGCTGATCGCCGACGGGCTCGACCTGGTCCACCGGCTTCCCTCGACGTGGGCCGTCGTCGAGGCCGGTGACTGCGAGCCGTGGGTCGCCCGCAAGGTCGCCGTGCTGACCCGTTCGCTGCTCTCCGAGCACGTCGGCCGCGTGGACCGTGCGGTGGCGAAGGCCATCCGCGGGCACGCACCGTCGACCGTCCTCGAGATCGCCCGCGCAAAGGTGATCGAGGCCGACCCCGAGACCCATCGCGCCGAGCAGCAGCGCAGCCGCCACCAGCGCTACGTGTCGCTGTCCCGGTCCGACAAGTTCGGCTACCGCCACGTCATTGCGCGGGTCACGGCCGGTGACGCCGCGTGGGTCGACGCGATGGTCGACCGCGTCGCCGACATCCTCGCGACCACCATGGGCCACGACCACAACCACGACGAGCTGCGCTCCGTTGCCATGGGCTGGCTGGCCCGCCCGGCCGACGTGCTCGCGCTCCTCCTCGAGCACACCCAGCCCGACGCCGAGCCCGACGCCGACGCGGGAGCCGTCCCGGCCTGGGGGCCCAGCCACCTCGCCGACACCGTCGACCGGCTGGCGTCGATGCCAGCGAGCCGCCTCGCGTCGCTGCGGGGCCGCGGCCGTCTCTTCGTCCACCTGACCGACGATGCGTTGCGCACCGGCGACGGCGTCGCCCGCGTCGAGGGCGTCGGCCCGATCGACGTCGCCCAGCTCCACGAGGTCCTCGGCCACGCGGACGTCACGGTCCTGCCCGTCCTCGACCTGCGGATGCGCCGCCGCGTCGACGCCTACGAGCACCCCGAGGTGGTCAAGGACCACGTCTGGCTGCAGACGGGCGGCGACTGCTTCCCGTTCACCCCGCGCTCGGCCAACCGCGACGGCGTCGACTTCGACCACGCCGTCCCCTACGACGACACCGGCCCACCGGGGCAGACCGGCCCCCACAACTCCGGCCCGCTGCGCCGGCGCCACCACCGCACCAAGACCCACGGCGGATACACCACCCGCGTCGTCGGTCCCGGGCGCCATCTCTGGCGCACCCCGCACGGCCGCGCGTTCCTCGTCGACCACACCGGCACCACCCGGCTGCCCGCCGCCCAGGCAGCAGCCATGCTCATCGCCATCGACGACGGAGTCGAGCTCTACTTCACGGCACCAGTCGCCTACGGAGCCTCCTAGCCCGCGGCACGGGCGGCGCGGCGGTGCTGTCGTGCGTACGTCCGCCTGGCCCTTGTCCGCGCCCTCCACGCGGCGTACGCTCACGATATATCGCGATAGGTCACCGATAGGTCTGCGATACATCACGAGCATTCAGCATCCAGCACGATCCGAGGGAGCACCACCATGGGACACCACTGGCCCGGAGCCGACTGGCCCGGCAACGACGACGACAGCACCGAGCGCGGCGAGCGCGACTACCGCCGCCCGAGCGGCAACCCCGACTGGAGCGGCTGGAGCCAGGCGTTCTCGACCGGCGGCAGCGCCCGCGGCCGACGGGCGGGAGGGCCCCCGCCGTGGCTCGGCGAGATCTTCGGCTTCGCCACCGCCCCCCAGCGGCCACAGCAGCGCGGGGCGCGGGTGCGCCGCGGAGACGTACGCACCGCGATCATCGACGTGCTGCACCGGGCCCGGCAGGCCGACGAGCCGATCAACGGCTACCAGGTGATCCAGGAGATCGCCGAGCTCAGCCACGGCGAGTGGCGGCCCTCCCCCGGCTCCGTCTATCCCACGATCCAGCAACTGCAGGACGAGGGCCTCGTGGAGTCCGACGACGAGCGCGGCCGTCGCACGATCCGGCTGACGGACTCGGGCGTCGCGTGGGCCGAGGGCAACACCGACGAGCTCGCGGCCGTGTGGGCGCCCTTCACCCCCACCGAGCAGCCGGTGGCCGACCAGCCGTCCGGCCACGCCGACATCAAGAGCGAGATCGGGCAGGTCGTCAGCGCGGTCTGGCAGCTCGCGACCCAGGGCTCGGACCAGCAGAAGAAGGCCGCCCTCGACGTGCTCGTCGACACCCGGCGCCGGCTCTACGGCATCCTCGCGGACGGGCGGGACGGCGGACGGGACGGGGTGCGATGAGCCAGCCCGATCCCCGCCTGCGCATCGCCGACAGCGACCGCGAGCGCGCGATGGCGGACCTGGCGATGCACTACGCCGACGGGCGCCTCGACCACGAGGAGTACGACGAGCGGCTCGACGCCATCTGGACCGCCCGCACCCGCGCCGACCTCGCGCTGCTCTTCAACGACCTGCCCCGGATGCAGGCACCGCAGCCGAGCCGCGCGCCGGCGCGCACGCGGCGACCGGCGGGCTCCCGCTTCCGGCCGCCGCTCCTGCCGGTCATCGCCGTGCTGGTCGTGCTGAGCGTGCTCACCGAGGTGCCGTTCTGGCTGTTGGTCTTCCCGCTGCTCTGGTTCCGCATGCGACGGCACGGGGCGGCCTCTCCACACCGGCCACACCAGCCGCACCAGCCGCACCAGGCGCACTCCCACGGCCGCGCCGACTACCGACGCCGCACGAACGGCTGGTAGCCCGACCGCAGGACACAGGACGGAGCGCCCCCCGGCACGCGTCGCGCCCGGGTCTGGGACCATGACCGGGTGAGCTGGGAGGCGGGGGTGGTGCGCGGGCACGCGCCGTACGCCCTCGCCCGCTCCGCCACGGCGACCGCCGTCGCGGTGGCAGGTGCCGCCGGGGCGCACACGTGGGCCGGTGGCGACGTCCCGACCGGCCCGGGGCTGCTCCTCGTCGCCGCCGTCGTCCTCGCTGGCAGCGTGCTGGTCTTCCGCCGTGACGTGCCGGCGTGGGCCCTGCTGCCGCTCGTCGCGGCTGCCCAGCTCGGCGTGCACGAGTCCTTCGGCCTCGTCGCGACCCACGACCACGGCACCACGGCCCAGCCCGGAGCGGGCTGGACGGGGCAGATGGTCGCGGCGCACGCGTTCGTCACGCTGCTCACCGCCGCGCTGTGGTGGGCGGGTCGTCGCGCGGGGACGTACGCAGTCGCGCTGCACGCGCGGCCCGCGCCGCCCGTCCTGGCCGAGGCTCCCGCGATGCCGGCCGGGGACCACCGGCACCCCTCGCTCGTCCACCTGCTCGTCTCTCCGCGACGCGGTCCGCCCCTGACGGTCCTGCCGACCTGAGCCCGGTCCGGGCTCGGGTGGCGCACGCGACCCCAGACCGCACCACCATCCTCAGGAGAGACATGTCCATCCGTACGATCGCGCGCCTCGGCGCGCTCCCGGCCGCCACCGCGGCCATCGCCCTCTCGCTCGCCGCACCCGCGGCCGCGCACGTGACCGCGACCCCGTCGACCGCCGCCGCCGGCGCCTACACGGTCGTCACGTTCAGCGTGGGCCACGGCTGCGAGGGCTCGCCGACCACGAGCATCGAGATCCAGGTGCCCGAGTCGGTGCTCGCGGTGACCCCGACCCGCAACCCCTACTACGAGGTCGAGAAGACCATGGTCGACCTCGACGAGCCGGTGGCCGACGCACACGGCAACGAGGTGACCGAGCGCGTCGGCTCGATCGTCTACACCGCCGACACCCCGCTCCCCGAGGGCCAGCGCGACACCTTCGAGCTGTCGTTCCAGCTGCCCGACGCGGAGGGCGAGATGCTGACCTTCCCGACGGTCCAGACCTGCCAGGAGGGCGAGACCGGCTGGGTCGAGGTCCCGGCCGAGGGCCAGGACGCCGACGAGCTCGACAATCCGGCCCCCGGGTTCG
Organism: Nocardioides eburneiflavus; assembly: GCF_004785795.1. Taxonomy (NCBI): domain Bacteria; kingdom Bacillati; phylum Actinomycetota; class Actinomycetes; order Propionibacteriales; family Nocardioidaceae; genus Nocardioides; species Nocardioides eburneiflavus. The sequence goes on along the minus strand of NZ_SRRO01000001.1, from coordinate 2,547,283 downwards.
AGATCCTCCCGGCCGCCGGTGACGACGCGCACGGCGCCGGCGATCAGAGCAGCGACGACGCGGGCGATCCTGCCGAGGCTGGCACGCCGGACGCAGGCTCCTCCGCGCTCGGCTGGGCCGGCCTGCTCGCCGGGCTGCTGGGCCTCGCCGCCGGCGGGGTCGCCCTGGCCCGGACGCGCACGTCGGCGTGATCCCGCACGCGCGACCGGCACCGCGCCCCCGGGCCCCTCACTGGTGGGGCCCGGTGTCCGCGGCGCTGGTCGCGCTCGCACTCGTCGTGCTCGGCGGCTCACCGGCCGCGGCCCACGCCGAGCTGGTCGAGACCGATCCCGCCGAGGGCGCGGTCGTCGGGACGGCCCCCGAGACCGTCACCCTGACCTTCAACGAGCCGGTGCGCCTGACCTCGCAGGAGATCGCCGTCTACGACGCCGCGGGTGACCCCGTCGCGTCGACCGCCGGCGCCACTGGCGCCGAGGTGACCGTCGGGCTCACCGACGCGGCCGGGCTCGAGGACGGCACCTACGTCGTGTCGTGGAACGTGCTCTCGGGCGACGGTCACCCGATCTCGGGTGCGCTGACCTTCTCGGTCGGCGCCCCCAGCGCCGACGTCGCGGCCCCGCCGGAGCCGGAGTCCTCGTCGGCCGTGGTCACGGTGGTGCGCGACGTGGTCACCGTCGCCGCGCTCGTCGGCCTGCTCGTCGCCGCGGGCCTCGCACTCTTCACCGCGCTGGTCCTTCCCCGCTCGTGGGCGGGCACCGATGTCCGGCGCCGGCTCCGGCGCCTGCTGACGGTGGCCGCCGGGGTGGGCGCCGCGGGTGCGGTCCTGCAGGTGCCGATCGCCTCCGTCTACGGCCAGGGCCTCGAGCTCGGCGACCTCGTCGCCGCCTTCGACCCCGGGCTCGTCACCAACGAGCTGGTGAGCGCCGCCCTGGTGCTGGTCGGGCTCGCCCTCGCGGTCCGGTCGTCGGCCGACACAGCCCCGGACCGCACCGCGGGCCGGCTGCTCGTCGCCGGAGCCGGGCTCGCGCTGGCGGGCCCCTCGCTCGTCGGCCACACCCGCGCGTTCGCGCCGTCCCCGCTGCTGGTCGCCGCCGACGTGCTGCACCTCGTGGCCGGCGCGGTGTGGCTCGGCGGCCTGGTCGGGCTGGCGCTCTCGCTGCGTGCTCTCGCCGGGCGCGAGGCGCTGGCGGCGCGGGCGCTCGCCCGCTTCTCGACGATCGCGGGCGGCGTGCTGCTGGCGGTCGCGGTGACCGGCACGTTCCTCGGCTGGCGGATCCTCGGCTCGTGGGGCGGGCTCGTGGGGACGGCGTACGGCTGGCTGCTGCTGGGCAAGGTCGCGATCGCGCTGGTCGTCGCGAGCCTCGGGGGCTGGAACCGCTGGCGCACCCTGCCGGCCGTCGAGGCGGCCGTCGGGTTCGGCGACCGCGAGCGCGCTGCCGCGGCGGTGACCCGTACGGTCCGCGTCGAGGCCGTGCTGCTCGTGGTGCTGCTCGGCGTGACGGGTGTCCTGGTCAACCAGTCGCCGCGCCCCGCCCCGGTGACCCCCGTTCCGGGCGCCACGGGGGTCGGCGCCGCCACCGCGGGCGACCTGCGGGTGCTGGCGGTCATGGACCCGCGCCGTACGGGCACCAACACCCTGCTCGTGCAGGTGCAGGACGCGACCGGCGAGCCGTACGACCCGCCCGTGCACCCCGTCGTCGAGCTGCGCACCGACGGCCTCGACATCGGCACGGTGACGGTGGTCCCGATCGCGGAGGGGACCTATCGCGGGGAGGTGGTGGTGCCGCGCGCGGGCGTGTGGGAGGTGCAGGTCGGCATCCCGCTGAGCCGCTTCGAGAACCCGGTGACGACGGTCAGGCTGACGGTGCGACCGTGAGCTCGACCGGCACGGTGTGCAGGAAGCCGTCGACGCGGGTCTGCACGAACAGGCGGTAGTCGCCGGGGTCGGGGATCTCGGCGTGGAAGGTGAGCTCGGAGCCGTCCTCGGTGACCTCGGGCGCGCCGAGCGGGTGCAGGTGCACCATCGCGCCGGTCTCGCGGTGGAAGCCGGTGACGTGGGCCCAGGTGCCGAGGTAGGTGCCGAGGCTGACGGGCTCGCCGGCGGCGTCGCGCACCACGAGGCGCAGCTCGCCGTTGGCCCCGGTGGTCGGTGCCTCGGAGACCGTCACGCTCACCGCGCGGTCCTCGGCTGCGGTGTCGCCCGGGTCGCCCGGTGGCAGTGCGAGGGGGCGGCCGAGCACCACGTGGTCGCCGTTGCCGCCCTCGTCGACGGCGATGAACTCCGTCACGACGCGGTAGCCGCCGGCGTCGGGCACGTCGAAGGTCGCGGTCCACGTGCCGTCGTCGTCGCGGGTGGGGTGCAGGTGCCGGAAGACCGTGAGGTCGTCGTTGACGACGTAGAGGTGCAGCTCCTTGGTGAGCTCCTCGACGTAGTCGGTCACCGGCTCGCCGTCGAAGTCGTCGATCCGGAACCGGAGCTCTCCGGTGCCGTCCGGCTGCTCGCGGACCTGGAGGCCGGCCAGCGAGTAGCCGACCTCGCTCACGCGGGTGCCGTCACCGACGGCGAGGGACGTGTGGCCCTGGCCGGGGGCGTGGGTGTGGTCGGCCTCGACCTGGCCGTCGTCGGAGCTGCAGCCCGCCAGGAGGGCGGCCGCCGCCACGACGGACGCCGGACCGGCCACGGATCGGATCACGCCGCCAGTATGCCGACCGGTTCAGCGCACCACGACGACCGGGCACTCCGCGCGCTGCAGCACGCCCTGGCTGACCGAGCCGAGCAGCAGGCCGCCGAAGAACCCGAGCCCGTGCGAGCCCACCACCAGCAGGGAGGCACTGCGCGAGGCGTCGGCCAGGCAGCGCACGGGCGCGACGGGCACGGCCTCCTGCTCGAGCTCGACGTCGGGGTGGTCGGTGCGGACACCGGCGACGCTCTCGGCGAGCAGGAGCTGCCGGTGCGGCAACGAGTCGATCACCCGGGGCTCGCTGCTCCAGACGTCGGTGGACGGGGCGTGCTCGTCCCACGCGTGGATCGCGGTCACCGCCTCACCCGTCCGCTCGGCGCGCCGGCAGGCGTGCTCGAGCGCCTGCGAGCTGGCCTCCGAGCCGTCAATGCCCACCACGATGCGTCGCGAGCCCTCGGTGTGCGTGGGGCGTACGACCGCGACCGGGCAGGTGGCGTGCCGGGCCAGGTGCTGGCTCACCGAGCCGATCAGGAGGTCCTCGGCCCGCCCGTGGCCGCGGCTCCCGACGACCACCGTCGATGCGGACTCCGAGGCTCGCAGCAGCTCCTCCATCACGTGGCCGACGCGGGTCTCGAGGACCACGTCGGGCACCGCGTCGGACACGGCGGCGCCGGCACCGGCCAGGACCTCCTCGCCGTGGTGGGCGACGGCCAGGCCCCACGGCGAGGTGACGACGTCGTCGACCACCACGACGTGGAGTCCTGTCCCCGTGGCGCGGGCCTCCTCGGCGGCCCAGCGGAGGGCGAGCTCGGCGTCGGGCGAGCCGTCGTACGCGACGAGGATCGGTCTGGTCTCCATGCCTCCAGCGTCGTCGCGGCGCCCCGCTCCGGACAGGTGACTTGGACCCTTGCCGGAGGGGCCCAACGGCCCTGCCCGCGAGCAGCCGGACGCCGTACGTTCCTGGCATGGACGAGCCGATCACGCAGCTGGGCACCGAGGAGTGCTGGGAGTTCCTGCGCCGCCGCGAGTTCGGCAGGCTGGCGCACCACTTGGCCGACGAGGTGCACATCGCCCCGGTCAACTACGCCGTCGACCACGACCCCGCGACCGACCGGCGCACGCTGCTGTTCCGCACCGCCGAGGGGTCCAAGCTGCTCGGGGTGGTGATGAACCCCGACGTGGCGTTCGAGGTCGACGAGATCGTCGAGGAGCACGCGACCAGCGTGGTCCTGCGCGGCCGCGCCCGCCGGCTGGAGGAGGACGAGGAGCACCGCGCCGAGAACGTCCCGCTCCGGCCCTGGGTCGCGACGGAGAAGTGGAACGTCGTGGAGATCGACGTCACCGAGATCAGTGGCCGCCGGTTCGAGCTGACCCGGCCCTGGCAGCACATGATCCCGGACTGACCGGCAAAGGTCTCTCAGTCCTGTCCGTGGCCGAGGAACGGAAACGAGAAGAGCGCACGGAGCAGCACGTTCTCCTTCCCCGATCCGTCCACGTCACCGGTCGCGGTGCCCTCGAAGTCCGGGACCGGCCGCTGCTCGGCCTCCTCCTGCGTCGTGGCCGGACCGTTCTCCTCGATGTCCTGGACCAACCAGTCCATCTCCTTGATCTCCTTGCGCTGCGCCGCCGTGATGCCGGCGGCCAGCTCACGCACGCGGACGTCCTCGATGCCGGCTCTCTCGCTCGTGAGGATGGCGATCGAGTGGTGCGGGATCATCGCGTCCATGTAGCTCTCGTCGTCGACGAGCGCCTGTGAGCGGGACAGGTAGAGCGCGGTGCCGCCCAGCACGAGCGCGCCCACCACGATGCCGACGTTGACGGCGCGGTTGCGGTACATCATCCCCCACATGAACGCCAGCATCACGAGGGCCATCGCTGCCCCCATGAGCAACGCCATGTAGACGCGCTCCTCGCTGAAACGAACATGGTCGACGCTGAAGGCGTTGGTGTAGGTGAGGGCGAACATCACAATGGTGGACGTGGCGATCATCAGGCCGAAGCGCACGTACATCTTCGCCTCGTGCCGACCGTCGTGGTCCTGGTTGCTGCCGCCGGAGCCGTTGTCCCCGTGCTGGGGGTCGGGGTGGGGGTCGTCCTGTCTGCGGTGAGTCATGATCGTCAGTCCTTCGAGTGTGTGGGCCGTGCGGTCGCGCACGGCGGTCCGGGTGACCGACCCCGTAGGACCGGTCACCCGTCGGTGAGGTCGGCTCTCAGCCGATGGCAGCCAGGACGCGGTTGCAGGCGTCGTCGCAGCGACGGCACGCCTCGGCGCAGATGCGGCAGTGCTCGTGCATCTGGGCGTGCTGCTCGCACTCCTCGGCGCACGACGCGCACGCCTGGGCGCAGGCCTGGAGCACCGCGCGCGTAGTGCTCGCGTTGTAGCCGGTCTGGCGAGACAGCACGCGACCGGTGGTCTCGCAGATGTCGGCGCAGTCCAGGTCGGTGCGGATGCACGTCGTGAGCTCGGCGACCATCTCCTCGCCCAGGCACGCGTCCGCGCACGCAGTGCACGCCTGTGCGCACTCCACGCACGCTGCGACGCACCCTGCGAGCAGGTCGCGGTCGATGGTGCTCTGGGTGGGGTGGGTCTTCATCATCTCGGTGGTCGTGGTGGACATCGTGTTCTCTCCGTCTCATGAGGTGGGGACGTGCGGTGCGTCTGCCGCGCAGCGAACTGGTCGCGGACGCAGCGGGCGCACTCATCAGGTCCGGATCACCGGGGAGAAGCGGGGAGGCGTGAGTCGTGGAGGGCCTCGCCGTGCGCAGGCGAGCCAGGAGGCAGGTTGGACCAGTCGCGGCGACAGGGCAGCCGTCGCACGTACCGAGGAGGGCCGCCAGCCGCGGCGATGCAGCAACAGCGCGCCGGCGACCAAGATGGCCAGGCAGGCACCGACCAGGTGCAGCACGTGCGCGGCGTCGGCTTCGCCGCCAGCGTCATGACCGGACCCGGAGCGCTGGACGTCGCCGATGGATCGCGGCGCGTCTGCGGAAGCAGCCCTACGGTCGAGGTCGGCCGATGCGCCAGCGTGGGACGTGCCGGCCGCGGAGGCCGACACGCCGACGTGGCGGGCGAAGACGTCATCGCTGGAGGCACCCATCAGCACGAACAGGGCGGCCATCACGCACGCGACCACCCAGCCCTGGGCTGGCTTCAAGAGCAGGCTCTCGTGCGTACGCATCAGTGGCCCCGTACCCCGATGCGACTCTGCCATGCCGCAGCACGGGAACCACCGCAGGTCAGAGCTGCGACTGCACCCCGGCGAGCAGCTGCCGTGCCATCACGATCCGCTGGACCTGGTTGGTGCCCTCGTAGATCTGGGTGATCTTGGCGTCTCGCATCATCCGCTCGACCGGGTAGTCGCGGGTGAAGCCGTAGCCGCCGAGCACCTGCACGGCGTTGACGGTCACCTCCATGGCGACGTCGGAGGCGAAGCACTTCGCGGCGGCACCGAAGAAGGTGAGGTCGTCGTCGCCGCGCTCGGAGCGGCCGGCGGCGGCGTACGTCATCTGCCGGGCGGCCTCGATCTTCATCCCCATGTCGGCGAGCATGAACTGGAGGCCCTGGAAGTCGGCGATCGACCTGCCGAACTGCTGGCGCTCCTTGGCGTAGTCGAGGGCGTAGTCGAGCGCACCCTGCGCGACGCCGACCGCCTGGGCGGCGATCGTGACGCGGGTGTGGTCGAGGGTCTTCATCGCGGTGGTGAAGCCGGTGCCCTCCTCGCCGATCATCCGGCTCGCGGGGATCCGGACCTTGTCGAGGTAGACCTCGCGGGTCGGGCTGCCCTTGATGCCGAGCTTCTTCTCCGGGGCGCCGAAGGAGACCCCCTCGTCGGACTTCTCCACCACGAAGGCCGAGATGCCGCCGCGGGTCTTCTTCTCGGCGTCGGTGACGGCCATGACGGTGTAGAACTCCGACTCGCCAGCGTTGGTGATCCAGCGCTTGACGCCGTCGAGCACCCACTCGTCGCCGTCGCGGACGGCACGGGTCTTCATGCCGCCCGCGTCGGAGCCGGCGTCGGGCTCGGAGAGGCAGTAGGAGAAGCCACCCTCACCCTTGGCGAGCCGCGTGAGGTAGGTCTGCTTGAGCTCCTCCGAGCCCGCGATCTGCACCGGCAGCGAGCCCAGCTTGTTGACCGCCGGGATCAGCGAGGACGACACGCAGGCACGGGCGACCTCCTCGATCACCAGCACCGTGGCGAGCGCGTCGGCGCCGGCACCGCCGTACTCCTCGGGCACGTGCGGGGCGTGGAAGTCGGACGCGAGCAGCGCCTGCGCGGCCTCGTGCGGGTAGCGGGCCTCCTCGTCCACGGCAGCGGCGTACGGCGCGATCTTGGCGTCGGCGACCGCTCGGACCGCCTCGCGGACGGCCTGGTGCTCCTCGGACAGGGCGTACAGGGGGAACTCGCTCATGGCCCCGGATTCTAGGACGTCCAAGCTTTGTGGTGCAGCCGTCTACGGTGTGGTCATGACCACTCCGCCGAGCCACGACTGGCAGGACCCCGGCACCGTCGAGCGCATGCTGGACGATCTGGGGACGTGGGCCGTGGTGGGCCTGTCCGGCGACCCCGGCCGGACGGCGTACTCGATCGCGTCCCTGCTCCGGTCGCGCGGCAAGCGCATCGTCCCGATCCACCCCGTCTTCGCCGACCCGGGCGCCGCTGCGGTGCTCGGCGAGCAGGGTTACGCGACCCTCGCCGACGTGCCGTTCGACGTCGACGTCGTCGACGTGTTCCGCCGCTCCGAGGCGGCCGGGGAGTTCGCCGACCAGGCGGTCGCGATCGGCGCCAAGGGCGTGTGGTTCCAGCTCGGCGTCGTCGACGAGGACGCGTTCGCCCGGACGACCGCCGCCGGCGTGCCGATGGTGATGGACACCTGCCCGGCCATCGAGTGGCGCCGGCGCGGGCGCTGACTCCGGGCCTCCGGGCTCATGCTCCCTCGCCGTCGAGCAGGTGTCCGTTCCACGCCTTCGCGTCGAGGTAGCGGTGGTTGGCCGATGACCGGTGGACACCGGTCGGAACCCGCGACTCCACGCGCACGCCGGCTCGCTCGAGCTGGGCGACCTTGTCCGGGTTGTTGGTGAGCAGCGCGATCGTGTCGACGCCGAGGGCGAGCAGCATCTGCGCGGCGACGCCGTAGTCGCGCTGGTCGGGCGCGAACCCGAGCGCGAGGTTGGCCTCGTAGGTGTCCAGTCCGGCGTCCTGCAGCGTGTAGGCGTCCAGCTTGTTGTAGAGGCCGATGCCCCGGCCCTCCTGGCGCAGGTAGAGCACGTACCCGCCGCAGTGGGAGATCCTGCGGACGGCCTCGTGCAGCTGGGGGCCGCAGTCGCACCGTTGGCTGCCGAGGACGTCGCCGGTCAGGCACTCGCTGTGCACCCGCACGAGAGGTACGTCGCCCGGCTCGCCGAGCACGACCGCGACGTGCTCGCGGCCGTCGGCGAGGCCGTCGAACGCGACGACCAGTCCCTGCGTCTCGAACCCGTCGGCCAGCCGAACCGGGAGCGCCAGGGTGCTGCGGATCGTCGCCGTCATCGCCGACATCCCGAGCCGGCGAGGTCGTAGCGCATCAGCACGACGTCGCCGACCGGCCGCGCCTCGACCAGGCTCGCGCGGTGGGCGGCGTCCCACGGGAACGCGCCCGCACCGACGAACCTGCTGGCCCCGGGGTCACCCACGAAGAACGGGGCGACCACCAGGTGCAGCTCGTCGGCCAGGCCGGCGACGAGGAGCTGGGTGAGCACGCGGCCACCCCCCTCGACCATGAGCCGCGCGATGCCACGGGCGGCGAGGTCGCCGAGCACGTCGCGGAGCCCGAACGGGCTGCCGGCGTCGACCACCGTCGCGGCACCGCCGAGCCGGTCGCGGGTGCGGTCGACGACCCCGGTGTCGCAGTAGACGAGCTTGGTGCCGTCGCCGTGGCTGAAGAACCGGCCGCCCGGGTCGAGGTCGCCGCTCGCGGTGACCGTCACCTTCACCGGGTGCTCCGGGAGGCCGCCGGCGAGCCGGCGACGGCGTGCGGCGGGGTCGCGCACCAGCAGCCGTGGGTCGTCGGCGCGGACCGTCCCGGCTCCCACCAGGATCGCGTCGCAGGAGGCCCGGACCGCGTCGACCCGGGCCAGGTCCTCCTCACCCGAGAGCACCAGGCGTTCGGCCGTCCCGGCGTCGAGGTAGCCGTCGAGGGACGTGCTGCAGCTGAGCACGGTCCAGGGTCGTTCACCCACGGGCGACCTCCTCGGATAGGGCGCGGCGATCCGTGCCACGGGCGAGGAGCGCCAGCGGGACCAGCCCGGGGAGCGCGGCCACGGTCGCGATCACGCCGTACGCCACTGCGGTGGCCACGCCCGCGCCGGCCCCCAGACCGGCCGCCGCGAAGCTCCACGCAGCCGCTCCCTCGCGGGGCCCCCACCCCGCCACCCCGAGCGGAACTGCCATGGCGACCAGCACCACCAGGACCAGGGGCACGAGGGTCGCCAGCGGTGCGGTCACCCCTGCCGCTCGGGCCGCCAGCACGCCCGTGGCGACGTACGCCGACTGTGCCAGGAGGGACGTGGTGACCACCGTGGACAGCACGCGTGCGGTGCGCAGCCGTCGTACGTCGTCGCGCAGCACGTCCCACGCGCCCCGCCAGCGCCGGGAGGACGCCACGACCGTGCCGGCGGCGAGCACCGCGACGAGCAGGAACCAGCCGACCGCCGGTCGCAGGGGCGACGGCAGCAGCACCAGCAGGGTGACGAGGACCGCTACCTGGACGACCTGTCCCGCCGCGCGCTCCCACGCGACCGTCCGCAGCCCGGTGAGCCGTCGCCCTTCGGGAGCGTGGGCGAGCCCCCGGTGGACGTCGCCGGCCACACCGGTCGGCAGGGTGGCGTTGAGGAGCTGGGCGGAGTAGCAGGCGGCGACGGCCCGGCCGGTGTCGACCGGTGCGTCCAAGGCGGCCGCGACCACGCGCCAGCGCCAGGCGCTGGCGAGGGTCGCCGGGACGGCGAGGAGCGCACCGAGCAGCAACGTCGACGCATCGAGCGAACGCACGCCAGCGACGAACGGCCCGTGACCGACCTGGAGGAGGACGACACCCAGCACGGCGGCCGCGGCGGCGACGCGGACCGCAGGGCGCGACAGGAGGCTCCTCATGCGGCGGCCCCCTGGAGGACGGCCGTGACGGCGTCGGCCGTCACGTCCCAGCCGGGCAGCTCGGCCCGCCGCAGCAGGGCGGCGTCGCGGGCGTGCTCGCGCAAGCCCGGATCGGTGAGCCAGCGCCGCAGCGCCGCAGCAAGGGCCACCGGGTCGCCGGTCGGCACGAGCATCCCGGGACGACCCCCTCCCGGAGCGATGCCGAGCGCCTCCGGCACGCCCCCGACCTCCGAGGCCACGACCGGGATGCCGCGGGCGAGGGCCTCCGTCACGACCATTCCCCAGGTCTCCGCCCTCGTGGGCAGGACGAGCAGGTCTGCCGCGTCGTAGGCAGCCGCGAGCGCCTCCTCGGTCACCGGCCCCCTCAGCTCCACCCGGGCGGACAGGCCCGCCCGGGTGATCCGGCGGCCCACGTCGGCGACGAAGCCCGGGGCCCTCGCGAGCGAGCCCGCCAGGTCGCACGTCCAGTCCAGGTCGGCGGCGTCGGCCAGCGCGTCGACGAGGACGTCGTGGCCCTTCCCCGGCACCACCGACGCCACGCACAACAGGTGGTTGCCGGGCGGGCTGCCGGCCGCGACGGGAGCGGGGTCGGCCCCGGGGCTCGCCACGTGGACCCGGCCCGGGGCCAGGCCGTAGGCCGCGACGAGCCAGGCGGCGCTCCACCGGCTGGTCGCCACCACCGCGTCGGCGGCTCGCAGCACCGGGCCCTCCCGTGCGTACGCCGCCGGGTCCCCGACGCCGAGGGGCTGGTGGACCAGCACCACGACCCGCCGGTGCCCGGCGGCCGGGACCACGACGTCGGGCGCCCCGCTGGCCAGCAGTCCGTCGAGCAGCAACGTCGCCTCGGGTGGCGAGGTGTGCAGCACGTCGGCGAGGGCCGTGAGCGCGACGGTGTCCCCGTCGGGCCATCCACCGGCCACTGGCTGCCACGAGACCTGCCAGCCGCGCCGGTGGAGCTCGGTCACCAGCCGGCGGTCGTAGGTGTTGCCCCCGCTCGTCCGGGCAGGGTCGTCGACGTCGCCCGGGAGCACTGCCACGAGCCGCGGCCCCATCAGTCCTCCCCCGCGACCGGGAGCTCGCAGCCGGCCCACGCCACGTGCGACTCGTGCAGCGTCACGGAGACGGTGCTCACGTGGCCCCGCGCCCCGACCAGGGTCCCCGAGCGGATCTCGTCGACCAGCCGGCCCGCGATCCAGCCCGCCAGCACCTCGGTGGTCGTGTTGCGACCGGCGAGCTCCGGCACCTCGTCGAGGTTGCGGTAGCGGAGCGGGTCGAGCACCGTGCTCAGCACCTCGGTCACACAGCCGATGTCGACGAGGATCCCGTGCTCGTCGAGCCGCTCGCCCCGGAAGCCGGCGTCGACGGTGAAGGTGGCGCCGTGCAGTGCCTGGGCCGGCCCGAACACCTCTCCGGTCAGGCTGTGGGCGACCATCACGTGGTCGCGGACGGTCACGGCGTACACGGTTCTCCTCCACTGTCCGGGGGGTAGGTCACGAGGTGGGTCAGCGTGCGCAGCTGCCCCGACGCCAGGCGCGGCAGCACCTCGGGGAGCTCGTCGAAGGTCGAGGTGCTCGTCAGCAGCGCGTCGAACACGTCGTCGCGCAGCAGGCCGGCCGCCAGCGCCAGCCGGTCGGCGTGCGTGCGCGAGTGGCTCCGGGCGGGCGAGACGGACCCGACCTGGCTGCCGCGCAGCGTGAGGCGCTCGGAGTGGAAGACGTCGCCCAGGGCGACGGGCGTCTCGCTGTCGCCGTACCAGCTCAGCTCGACCACCGTGCCCTCGCGGCGCAGGAGCTGCAGGCCCCTGCGCAGACCGTCCGCCGTCGCGCTGGTGTGGACCACGAGGTCGAGGCCCGTGGGTGCGTCGGCAGGGCGGGCGAAGCCGACGCCCAGCCGCGCGGCCACCGCCGCGCGCTCGGGATCCACGTCGACGAGCGTCACGCTCGTCCCTGGCACCGCGGCGACCAGCCGCGCCACGCAGCACCCGAGGGCACCCGCGCCGACCACCGCGACCCGGTCCCCCACGAGCGGTGGCACGTCCCAGAGGGCGTTCACGGCCGTCTCGACGAGGCCGGTGAGCACGGCGCGACGGGGAGGTACGCCGTCGGGCACGACCGTCACGGCCCCCGCGGGGACGACGTAGGACGTCTGGTGCGGGTGCAGGCAGAACACCGTCCGCCCGACCAGTGCGTCGGGACCTCGCTCGACCGTCCCCACGCTGAGGTAGCCGTACTTCACCGGACCCGGGAAGTCGCCCTCCTGGAAGGGCGCCCGCATCACCGAGTGGGAGAGGGCGGGCACGCGGCCGTCCCACACCAGCGACTCGGTGCCACGGCTGACCGCCGACACCAGCGTGCGCACGTGGACCTCGTCCGGGCCGGGCTCTCGCAGCGCGACCGCGCGGAGCTCGCCCGTGCCGCGGCCCGAGGACCAGAAGGCGCGCGCGGTCACCGCACCCTGGGTGAACCTCGTGGCCCGGGACGTCGTTCCTGTGGTCATGCGGCCTCCTGCTCTCCTTGGTAACGGAGCAACCCCGCTGTCGGTTCAGACCGGTCCTGCGACGGGGCTCGCGACACAGGTGGCGGTGCTCGCCGGGCTGGACCTCGCCGCCGGGCTCACGAGGGCGGCATGGCTGGCCGGTCTCACGGTCGGGGTGGGCGTGGCGGTCCTGCTCGGCCTCGGGCTGGCGCGAGCCGGTCGCGGGGTGGGGCCGGCCGACGTCGTCACCCTCGCCCGCAGCAACCTGGTGGGGGGTGTGGCCGCGCTGGTGGTGGCGCGGGCCGACCCGGCGGTGCTGGTGCCCGTGGCGGTGGTGGCGCTCGCCCTGGACTGGGTGGACGGCCGGGTGGCGCGCCGCAGCGGCACCGCGTCGGACCTCGGCGGGCGCTTCGACATGGAGGTCGACGCGCTCCTCGTGCTGCTGCTGAGCTGGCACGTGTCCGCCACGGCGGGGGCATGGGTGCTGCTGATCGGGCTCGCGCGCTACCTGAAGCTCGCCGCCTCCTGGGCCTGGCCGTGGCTGGGTGCCACCGCGCGCGCGCGTCACTGGGCCAGGGTCGTGGCCGCGGTGCAGGGCGTCGTGCTCGTGGTCGCCGGTTCCGGCCTGCTCCCGCCCACGCCGACCGCGGTGGTCCTGCTGCTCGCGCTCGCGCTGCTGGCGGAGTCCTTCGCGACCGAGATCCGGTGGCTGTGGCGCCACCGCGATGCGGTTCCCCCGCGACCCCGTCGCCTCGCCGGCACGGCCGTCGCCCTGCTCGCCGTCAGCGCCGCCCTGGTCGCGCCGCACGTGTGGGAGCGAGCGGGGGCCTGGTCGTGGCAGCTCCCCCTGGAGGCGGTCGCCTACGTCGCGGTCGTCCTCCTCGTCCCGCAGCGCCTGACCCGCGCCCGGCAGGTGGTGACGGCGGGCGCGGGCGTACTCCTGGCGGTCCTGGCGCTGCTCAAGGCGCTCGACCTCGGGTTCCGCGCCGTCCTCAACCGGCCGTTCGACCCCCTCGTGGACTGGGCCTACGTCGACGAGCTGGTCGCGCTGGTGCACGACTCCACCAGTGAGCTCCTCGCTCCGGTGCTGCTCGCCGCCCTGGCGACCGCCGTCGTCGCGCTGCTCGTCGGGCTGCCGCTGGCCGTACAGCGGCTCACCCGGGTCCTCGACGCCCGCCGCCCGGCGGCCCGCCGGGGCCTCGCGGCCGCCGTCAGCCTGTGGCTCGTCACGGTGCTGACCGCTGCCGCCGGTGGCAGCGCACCGGCCGTCGTCGGCGCCGGCACCGCGTCGTACGCCTGGCACCAGGTGGCACGCGTCCCCGGCGAGCTGCGGGCACGCGCCGCCTTCGAGCGGATGACCCACGACGACCCGGTCGCTGACATCCCGGCCGACCGGCTGCTGGCAGGACTGCGCGGCAAGGACGTGCTCGTCGTCTTCGTCGAGAGCTACGGACGCGTGGCGCTGACGGACCCGGCGCTCGCCCCGGGTGTGGACGCAGTGCTGGAGGACGGCACGGCCCGGCTCGCGGAGGCCGGGTTCGCCGGACGCAGCGCCTGGCTGACCTCGCCGACGTTCGGGGCGCTGTCGTGGCTGGCGCACGCCTCGCTGCAGACCGGGCTCTGGGTGGACAGCCAGGCGCGCTACGACGCACTCGTGGACAGCCCGCGCATGTCACTGACCCGGCTCTTCGGCCGCGCCGGGTGGCGCACCGTCGCCAGCGTCCCGGCCAACACCGAGGACTGGCCCCAGGGTGCCTTCTACGGCTTCGACCACCTCTACGACTCCCGAAACGTGGGCTATCGCGGCCCGCGCTTCGGCTACCCGACGATGCCCGACCAGTTCACCCTCGAGGCGTTCTGGCGCCACGAGCTCGCCGCGCGAGAGCGCCGACCGGTGATGGCGGAGATCGACCTCATCAGCAGCCATGCACCCTGGTCACGCACCCCTCGGATGGTCGACCCCGCCCTGGTGGGTGACGGCAGCGTGTTCGACGGGATGCCCGAGCAGCTGCCGTCCGAGCCGGAGATCTGGACGTCGCCGCAGCGGGTGCGGGCGGCGTACGGCGAGGCGGTGGAGTACTCGCTGACGGCGCTGCTCGACTTCGTCGCCCGACATGGCGACGACGACCTCGTCGTGGTGGCGCTCGGCGACCACCAGCCGGCCACCGTCGTGTCCGGGGCCGACGCGGGCCACGACGTCCCGGTGACAGTGCTGTCCCGGGATCCCGCGGTGCTCGAGCGGATCGAGGCCTGGGGCTGGCAGGACGGGCTGCGCCCCGCCGACGACGCCCCGGTCTGGCGGATGGACGCCTTCCGGGACCAGTTCCTGGCGGCGTACGACGGCGGCGCGGAGGACACTGGTCACGCGGACGTGAACCGGTGACCGACCGGGCACGTTCCCTTCTGGGGGGACGTGCGAGGACGAGGAGGGCGACGTGGTCGACGAGCCTGTGACGCTGATGCAGCGCCTGCACGACGAGCACGCCGCCGAGCTCTGGCGCTTCTGCCTGCGGCTGACCAACCACGACCGGGCCCGCGCCGAGGACGTCGTGCAGGAGACGCTGCTGCGGGCGTGGCGGCACCGCGCCATCCTGGAGAGCAGCCCGCCGGCGGTCAGGTCGTGGCTGCACACCGTCGCCCGCAACCTGGTCATCGACGAGTGGCGCTCGCGCCGGGCCCACCCCGAGGTCCCGGTCGCCGAGGTCCCCGAGGAGGGCGGCGAGCCCGACCGCAGCGACGAGCTGCTGCTGTCGTGGGTCGTCGCGGAGGCGCTCACCCGCCTCTCCGCCGAGCACCGGGGCGTGCTGCTCGAGTGCTACTACCGGGGCCGCCCGGTGGCCGAGGCCGCCCGCCGGCTCGGAGTGCCGGAGGGGACCGTCAAGTCCCGCACCCACTACGCCCTGCGCGCCCTCCGCCTGGCGCTGGAGGAGATGGGGGTGACCGCGTGAGCACCACGACGGGCTGCGACTTCGAGCACGCGGACGGCGCCTACGTGCTGGGCGCCCTCTCCGCGGCCGAGCGCCTGGCCTTCGAGCGGCACCTCACCGGCTGCGACGCCTGCACGGCACGGGTTCGGCAGCTCGCCGGCCTGCCCGGCCTGCTGGGCCGAGTCGGTGCCGAGGTGCTGGAGGAGGTGCCTCCGCCCGGGGTGCCGGCCACGCTGCTGCCCGCCCTCGCCGCCCGGGTGCGCCGCGAGCAGCGGCGCCGCGCCACCGTGGCCGCGCTGCTCGCGGCGGCCGTCGCGGCCCTGGTCGTCGGCGTCGGTGCCGTGGCGGTGGACGCCGTGCGGGACGATCCGGCGGCGCCGTCGGCGGCACCCACGCCGGGCCCCGGCACGGCCATGGCGCCGGTGGGCGGCGACGTGCCGGTGCGCGCGAGCCTGACGCTCGAGGATGTCACGTGGGGCACCCGGATCGGGCTGCTGTGCACCTACGACCCCACGACCGTGGAGTACGAGCTACCGACCGAGGTGACCTACCTGCTGGTGGTGCGCACCCGAGACGGCGGGACGGAGCAGGTCGGCACGTGGCGCTCTGCCGGCGGGCGCACGATGCGGCTCGAGGCGGGGACGGCGACGAGCCAGGAGGACATCGCCTCAGTGGAGGTGCGCACCACCGACGGGCGCGTCGTGCTGACGTCCTCGGCCTGAGCGCCACCCCGAGATCCACGGCAGCAGCAGCACCGCGCCGGCGACCATCGCCACGACCTCGGAGATCGCCGCGAGCCAGGCGTACCAGCTCCAGCTCGCCTCGATGCCGAAGAGTCCCACGGTCGTGGAGACGAGGAACGCGGCGAGCGTCGACGCGCCGAAGCCGACCGTCAGGAACGGCGGCACCCAGCCGTGCCAGGTGAACAGCAGCACCGCGATCGCCGCCCCCGCGACCACGTTGACCACGAAGAGCTGGCCGACGGTGCCCTGGTCCCGCACGCCGTCGAACCACAGGTAGAGGTGCACCACCGCCGACACCACGACGGCCACCGCCGCCAGGATCCGCATGCCCATGTCCTTCTCCGTCCGTTGGGTTCCTCCCCTGAGGAACGGATGCGGCGTCCCCCGGGTTCAGCTGCGGCCGGGTCCACCGCGGGCTACAGCCCGAGCGGGGCCTCGGCCATGGCGATGCCGAGCTGGCCGAGCGCCTCCTCCAGCACCCACATCACGTCGAGGGTGTCGGACAGAGGCATCACCGCGCTCTCGGTGAGCCCGGCGGCGAGGCAGCGCTGGACCTCCTCGGCCTGGTGGGCGTAGCCACGCCCGGTGGGCTGCAGCTCGAGCTCCTGCGGCTCCTCGCCGTTGCGGCGCAGGACGAGCCGGGTGGGGTGGTAGAAGGGCGGCACGAGCTCGAGCGATCCCTCGGTGCCCACCAGGATCGCGCGGCCGGGCGTCTGGCTGGCGAGGGCGCAGGTCAGCGACGCGGCCCGGCCGTCGGCGTACGCGAGCTGGATCGCCGCCGAGCGGTCGGCGCCGTTGGGGTAGGTCGTGCCGGTCGCGGTGATCCGGTCGGGACGCCCGAGGAGGTCCTGCGCGAGCGAGACGGTGTAGACGCCGAGGTCGAGCACCGACCCACCGCCGAGCGCGAGGTCGAAGAGCCGGCTGCCCGGGTCGTAGTCGCGGTGCGCGCCGAAGTCGGCCTGGACGAGGAGCAGCTCGCCGATCTCGCCGGCGTCGACCAGGGCCCGGGCGCGCGCGACGGCGGGCTGGAAGCGGGTCCACATCGCTTCCATGCAGAACACCCCGGCGTCACGGGATGCGGCGACCACCTCCTCGGCGCCGGCGAGGGTCGCGGTGAAGGCCTTCTCGACCAGCAGCGGCGTCCCGGCCCCGATCGCGGCGAGGGCGAGCGCGTGGTGCTGCGGGTGGGGCGTGGCGACGTAGACGACGTCGACCTCTCCCCGGCGCCCCGCCTCGACGAGGTCGGCATAGGTCCCGGACCCGCAGTCCTCGCCGCCGAGGCGACCGGCGAAGTCGCGGGCAGACTCCGTCGACCGGCTGCCGACGAAGGCGACCTCGGCGTCCGGCAGGTGGGCCAGGTCGGCGGCGAAGGCGGCCGCCATCCCGCCCGTCGCGGCGATTGCCCAGCGTGTGGTCATGCGAGGAACCCTAGAGGTCCACAATGGAGGCGTGCGAGACCTCCACGTCCCGGCCGGGCCCGGCCTGCCCGACGGCCTGGTGGTGCCGTCGGCAGAGCTGGTCGAGAGGTTCTCCAGGTCACCCGGCCCGGGCGGTCAGTCGGTGAACACCACCGACTCGCGCGTGGAGCTCGAGTACGACGTCGGCGCCTCGGGCGCGCTCACCGACACCCAGCGTGCCCGGGCGCTGCGCCGATGGCCCGAGGGTCGGGTCACGGTCGCTGCCTCCGAGCACCGCTCGCAGCACCGCAACCGCGTGGCAGCCCGCGAGCGGCTCGCCGACCTGCTGCGCACGGCACTGGCTCCTCCTCCCCCGCCGCGCCGGCCGACGCGGCCCTCGCGCGGGTCGAAGGAGCGGCGGCTGAAGGCGAAGAAGGAGCGGGCCTCGACCAAGGCCCTCCGCGGCCGCGTGCGCGACCGGGACCGCTAGGGCGGGGGCCGGGGCTAGAAGCCGACCCGCCGAGTGTCGCCCGCGGACGCCCGGCGTACGACCTCGCCCTTGGCGTGCGCGGCCTCGGCGAGCTCCGCCTGGTAGTCGACGAGCCGCTGCTGGAGCGCGGGGTCACTGGTGGCGAGGATCCGCGCCGCGAGGATGCCGGCGTTCTTGGCGTTGCCGATGGCGACGGTGGCGACCGGGATGCCGCCGGGCATCTGCACGATCGACAGCAGGGAGTCCATCCCGTCGAGGTACTTCAGCGGCACCGGGACGCCGATCACGGGCAGCGGCGTCACCGACGCGAGCATGCCGGGCAGGTGGGCGGCTCCCCCGGCGCCGGCGACGACCACCGACAGGCCCCGCGTGTGGGCCCGGCGGCCCCACTCGATCATCTCGGTCGGCATCCGGTGGGCGGAGACGACGTCGGCCTCCCACCCGACACCGAGCTCGGTGAGGATCTCTCCGGCGGCCTGCATCACGGGCCAGTCGGAGTCGGAGCCCATCACGATGCCGACCTTCACGGTCGCCTGCTGTCCCTGCGTCTCGCTCATCCGGTCCTCACCCTGTCGTCGCTCGGCTCGTCATTCGCTCTCGTCGCCCAGGTCCCCGCGGAACCACGCCGCCGCGTGCCGGGCGCGCTCGAGGCAGTCCTCGAGGTCGTCACCGAAGGCGTTGACGTGGCCGACCTTCCGACCCGGGCGGAGGTCCTTGCCGTAGAAGTGCACCCGCAGGTGCGGGTCGCGCGCCATCGCGTGCGGCAGGCCGTCGTAGAGGTGACCGGTGTCGGTGGGTCCCCCGAGGATGTTGACCATCACGGTCCAGCGACTCCGCGGGGCCGGCGACCCCAGCGGGAGGTCCATGACGGCGCGCAGGTGGTTCTCGAACTGGGACGTCACGGCGCCGTCCTGGGACCAGTGGCCGGTGTTGTGGGGACGCATGGCCAGCTCGTTGACCAGGATCCGGCCGTCGGTCGTCTCGAAGAGCTCGACGGCGAGGATGCCCGTGACGTCGAGCGCACCGGCGATCCGCAGGGCGATCTCCTGCGCCTGACCGGCGAGTGCGGGCGAGAGGTCGGGCGCCGGGGCGATGACCTCGTGGCAGATGCCGTCGAGCTGGGTCGAGGCGACGACCGGGTACGCCGCGGCCTGGCCGCTGGGCGCCCGCGCGACGAGCGCGGAGAGCTCCCGCCGGAAGTCGACGAGCTCCTCGGCCAGCACCTCGACGCCGGCGGCCGCGGCGGTGTCGAAGGCCACCTGCGCCTCGCCGAGCGCGCGGACCACCCAGACGCCCTTCCCGTCGTAGCCGCCCCGCGTGGTCTTGAGGACGCACGGCAGGCCGAAGGCCTCGACGTCGGCGGTCGAGGTGACCACGGCGTTGCGGGGGCACGGCACGTCGAGCCCGGCGAGACGGCGGCGCATCACCGCCTTGTCCTGGGCATGGACCAGCGCGTCAGGACCGGGACGTACGGCGACGCCGTCCGCCTCGAGCGCGTGCAGGTGGTCGGTCGGGACGTGCTCGTGGTCGAAGGTGACCACCGCGGCGCCGTCGGTGACCCGGCGCAGGGTCGGCAGGTCGGTGTAGTCGCCGACGAGCTGGTCGGGGATCACCTGGGCGGCGGAGACGCCCGGGGCCTCGGCGAGCAGGCGCAGCGGGAGGCCGAGCGCGATCGCGGGCTGGGCCATCATCCGGGCCAGCTGGCCTCCCCCGACGACGGCGAGCGTGGGAGCGCGGTGCGAACCGGTCGAGGACACGACGCGAGCCTATAGAAGGCCCCACGTCAGCTGGCTACGGTGTCCGCCGACGCCTCGAAACGCAGGCCGCGTCCGCGGTGCGTGGTGATCAGGGTGGGGCTGCGCGGGTCGTCACCGAGCTTGCGGCGCAGCCAGCCCAGGTGGACGTCGATGGTCTTCGAGTTGGTGTAGAAGGAGGTCTGCCAGACGTCGGCCATCAGCTCGCCGCGCGTGACGATGTCGCCGGGTCGGACCATCAGGGCATGCAGCAGCTGGAACTCCTTGCGGGAGAGCCTGATCTCGGTCTCGCCACGCCACACCCGTCGGGAGCCGGGGTCCAGTCGCACGTCTTGCACAGCCAACACGGGCTGAACGTAAGGAGAGCAGGACGCCCGGGGGGTCCTTATGGAGGAAAAATGGCCGACTGGTCTGGTCCACCTCACCCGCGCCGGACGGTCAGCGTCGGCGTACCGCCACGGGCTCGACCAGACCGAAGCCCCGGACGGGACGTGCGGGCAGCCGACGGTCCTCCCACTCGTCCGCGGGCAGCAGGTCGGCGGTGTTCTGGTCGACGATCAGCCGGTTGCGTCGTGCGACCTGGGTGAGACGGGCGGCCATGTTGACCGGCGGGCCGAAGATGTCGCCGAGGCGCTGGATGACCGGTCCGCTGGCCAGGCCGAGGCGCACGTCGGGCATCTTGGCGTCGCGGCCGATCACGTTGATGATCCCCTCGGCGACCCCGACCGCCTCCTCCGCGGTGTTGGTGACGAAGAGGACCGAGTCACCGAGGCTCTTGATGATGCGTCCGCCGTAGCGGGCCACCACGTCCTGGCAGCGGCTCTCGAACACCTCGACGAGGTCGCCGATCTCGTCGCGGTCGAGGGTGTTGGACAGCGCGGTGAAGGAGACGAGGTCGGCGAAGCCGACGGTCACGTCGATGGTGTGGAGGTCCTCGTCCTTGGCGCCCATCGCCTCGACCCGGCCGACCGCGGCGGCGAGGTGGCGCCGCCAGGCGTAGACGAGGAGCTGCTCGAAGGGCGGGTTGACCTCGTCGATGAGACGCCTCGCCGACCCGATGCGCGATCCGGTGGCCTCCTCGCCGGCCTCCATCTCCTCCACCCGGCTGACCAGCGTGGAGACCTCCCAGTCGGCGAGCCGGGCCATGGTCTGGCCGACGCCCCGGGTGAGGTTGACCGCCGTGTCGAAGTCGACCGCGCCCGAGTCGACGAAGCCCATCACGGTCCCGACGGCCTCGACGTCGGCGGCGGTGTAGGCCTTCTCGCCGCTGAACTCCGGGAAGCCCAGCGCCCGCCACAGGCGGCGCGTCTGCTCGATCGTCACGCCGGTCTCGGCGGCCACCTCGAGCGCGTTGAACTGCGGCGTGCTGCGCAGGATCGCGTGGTCGAGCTGCTCGCCCGGCGCGCCCTCGGCCCCGGGGTCGGGCTGCTCGCCTCGGCGCTTGCGGTCAGGCGCCATCGTCGCGGCGGTCACCGCCGGCGAGGCGGTGGAGCTCGTCGGAGACCTGGAGCTGGACCTTCTCGACGTCGGGGATGTCGTAGAGCTCGACGCTGCCGTCGGTGCTGGCGTCCGAGACGACCAGCGTGCCGCAGCCGAAGACCCGGTCGATGACGCCGATCTCGAAGTCCACGCCGCTGATCCGGTTGAGGGGGATGGTGCGGCCCTCCTTGGCGATGAAGCCGGAGCGCTTGATGAAGCGGCGGTTGGTGAACGTGTAGGTCGTCGTCGCCCACCGCAGGAACGGTCCGACGAGGAACCACACGAGCACCGCGAGGAAGAGCACCCACACGACGAGGCGCACGACGCCGCTCCCGACGAGGCCGGTGACGACGAGGGCCACGGCCAGCGCCACGAGCACCGCGAGGCCCGGGAGGATCAGCGCCTTGACGTGCGTCCGGGTCGAGACGACGACGTGTTCTCCGGGGTTCAGGAGGTTGCTCGGGTAGGCCACGCGAGGATCATGTCACCCGGTGCACCCGACTTCTAGGCAGGTCGCGCAGCGACGATCAGGCGGAGCGTACGTGCACCACGTCGCCGGCGGCCACGGTCAACGCGCCGTCGTCGGTCGCGACCACCAGCGCACCAGTGGCGTCGATGTCGAGCGCCTCGCCGCGGCGTACGGCCCCGCCGGGCAGGTGCACGTCGACGGTACGGCCGAGGGTGACGCACACGTCGGCGTACGCCCGGCGGAGCGCGCCGACGTCGTCGAGCAGGCCCTGCAGGCCGTGGAGGGAGCCGAGCACCTGGCTCAGCAGGCCGGTGCGCTCCACGGGCTCACCGGTCTCCAGCGAGATCGACGTGGCCGTCGCGACGGGGAGCTCCTCGAGTGTCTGGTCGACGTTGATGCCGACCCCGACGACCACCATCGGGCCGTCCGCCGCCTCCACCCGCTCGACGAGGATCCCGCAGACCTTGCGCCCCGCGCCGGAGCCGTCGTCGACGAGCACGTCGTTGGGCCACTTCAGCGCGATGTCGGGCAGCCGGTCGGCCAGCGCGGCCTGCACGGCGTACCCAGTGAGGAGCGGCAGCCACGACCAGGAGGTCGCGGGCGCGTGGGGTCGCAGCAGCACCGAGAACGTCAGCGACGACCGGGCAGGCGTCTCCCACGCCCGGTCGAGCCGGCCGCGCCCGGCCGTCTGGTGCTCGGTGACCAGGACCAGGCCGGGCTGCTCGCCTGCGCGGGCCCGCTCGGCGAGAGCGGCGTTGGTCGAGGGGGCCGCCTCCACCAGCTCGACACGCCAGCCGGCGGGCGTCACCAGCCGGACGGGGTCGAGGGGTGGGCGCGGTGCCGGGCTGGAGGTCATGGGGTCTAGATTGCCCCAGTGACCGGGCCCGGGGCACGACACCCCTGGCGAGCGACCCAGCCCAACAGGAGGCCACCGCGTGAGCGCACAGCCGGGTGAAGGCACCGACGTCCCCCCGCAGGAGATGGACATCGACGTCCACACGACCGCGGGCAAGCTCGCCGACCTCGAGCGGCGCCTCGACGAGGCCGTGCACGCCGGGTCGGACAAGGCGGTCGAGAAGCAGCACGCCAAGGGCCGTCGCACCGCCCGCGAGCGCATCGAGATGCTCTTCGACGAGGGCACCTTCGTCGAGCTCGACGAGCTCGCCCGGCACCGCTCGACCGCGTTCGGGCTGGAGAAGACCCGCCCGTACGGCGACGGCGTCGTCACCGGCTACGGCGAGGTCAACGGCCGGATGGTGTGCGTCTTCAGCCAGGACTTCACCGTCTTCGGCGGCTCGCTGGGCGAGGTCTACGGCGAGAAGATCACCAAGGTCATGGACCTGGCGATCAAGACCGGCTGCCCGATCATCGGCATCAACGAGGGTGCCGGCGCCCGCATCCAGGAGGGCGTGGTCTCCCTCGGCCTCTACGGCGAGATCTTCCGCCGCAACGTGCACGCCTCCGGCGTGATCCCGCAGATCAGCCTGATCATGGGCAACTGCGCCGGCGGCCACGTCTACTCCCCCGCCGTCACCGACTTCACCGTGATGGTCGACCAGACCTCGGCGATGTTCATCACCGGACCCGACGTCATCAAGACCGTCACCGGCGAGGACGTCACGATGGAGGACCTCGGCGGCGCGCGCACGCACAACACGAAGTCCGGCAACGCCCACTACATGGCCACTGATGAGGAGGACGCCATCGAGTACGTCAAGGCGATGCTGTCGTTCCTCCCGCAGAACAACCTCGATCCGGCGCCCGAGTACGACGAGCAGCCGGACATGGAGTTCACGGACCTCGACCGGTCGCTGGACGCGATCATCCCCGACGGCGCGAACCAGCCCTACGACATGCACGACGTGATCACCGCCGTCGTGGACGACGAGGACTTCCTCGAGGTCCAGGAGCTGTTCGCACCCAACATCATCGTCGGCTTCGGCCGCGTGGAGGGCCAGTCGGTCGGCATCGTGGCCAACCAGCCGATGCAGTTCGCCGGCACCCTCGACATCGACGCGAGCGAGAAGGCCGCCCGCTTCGTGCGGTTCTGCGACGCCTTCAACCTGCCCGTGCTGACCTTCGTCGACGTGCCCGGCTTCTTGCCCGGCACCGACCAGGAGTGGGACGGCATCATCCGCCGCGGCGCCAAGCTCATCTACGCCTACGCCGAGGCGACCGTCCCGCTGGTCACCGTGATCACCCGCAAGGCCTACGGCGGCGCCTACGACGTGATGGGCTCCAAGCACCTCGGCGCCGACATCAACGTCGCCTGGCCCACCGCGCAGATCGCCGTGATGGGCGCCCAGGGCGCGGCCAACATCCTGCACCGCAAGACCCTCAAGAAGGTCGCGGAGGCCGGTGGGGACGTGGAGGCCAGGCGCGCGGAGCTCATCGACGAGTACGAGACCACGCTCGCCAATCCCTACATCGCGGCCGAGCGCGGCTACGTCGACGCCGTCATCGCGCCGCACGAGACCCGCATCGAGGTCATCCGGTCGCTGCGGCTGCTGCGCACCAAGCGGGAGACCCTCCCGCCCAAGAAGCACGGGAACATCCCCCTCTGATGGCAGACGCAGAGCAGGCTCCGCTCCTGAGGGTCGTGAATCCCGACGCCACCCCCGAGGAGGTCGCGGCACTCGTCGCGGTCTTCTCGGCGCTGGGCTCCGCCACGGGCGAGCCTCCGCGGCGGCCGCGCCCGGTCTGGAACCATCCGGCCCGCGGGGTGCGCCAGACGCACCGCAGCGGCCCCGGTGCGTGGCGCGCCAGCGGCCTGCCCCGCTGAGCCCGCCACCGGAGCGCGGCTAGGGTCGCCGCGTGACCGACGCCGCGACGACCACCCGCACCATCGACGCCCTCTGCGACGCCTACGTCGACGACTACTGCGCCCTCGACCCGCTGACGGCGACCTCGATCGGGGTCGACGGCCACGACCACGAGCTCACCGACTTCTCGCCCGCCGGCTTCGACGCGCGGCTCGCCCTGGCGCGGGCCGCCGTCGCCGCGGTCGAGACCGCCACCCCGGTCGACGACCGCGAGGCCGCGGCGAAGGACGCGTTCCTGGAGCGCACCCGCCTCGGGATCGAGCTCGAGGAGGCCGGGGTGGACCGGTCGCGGATGTCGGTCCTGTGGAGCCCGCTGCACGAGATCCGGGGCGTCTTCGACCTGATGCCGATCCAGGGCGAGGAGGCCGTCGCGGCCATCGCGTCGCGCCTCGCCGGCGTACCGGCCGCGCTCGAGGGGCTGCGGGTCACGCTCTCCGACGAGGCCCGCAAGGGCAACGTGGCCGCGGCGCGGCAGTACGCCGAGGTGGCCGAGCAGGTGCGTCGCTGGACCGGCCAGACCGGCGAGGCGGGCGACTTCTACCTCGGCCTCGCCGACCGGGTGGCCGCAGCCGAGCCCTCCGCCGACGCATCCGGGCTCCGCGCCCTCGCAGGTGGCGCGAGCGCGGCGACGGCGGCGTTCGGGCTGTTCCTCAGCGACGAGCTCGAGCCGCAGGGCCGCGAGAAGGAGGGCGTGGGCCGCGAGGTGTACGCCCTCGCCAGTCGCTACTTCCTCGGCGCCGAGGTCGACCTCGACGAGACGTACGCCTGGGGCTGGGCCGAGCTCCAGCGGCTCTCCGACCTCATGGCTGCCACGGCCGGGCGGATCGTGCCCGGGGGCGACGTCGACGCAGCCGTCGCGCACCTCGACGCCGATCCGGAGCGGGTGGTGCACGGGCGCGAGGCCTTCCGCGGCTGGATGCAGGAGCTCGCGGACCGCACCGTCGAGGCGATGGCCGACGTGCACTTCGACATCCCCGACCCGATCCGGCGCATCGAGTGCATGCTGGCGCCCACCAACGACGGCGGCATCTACTACACGGGCCCGTCGGAGGACTTCGAGCGCCCCGGCCGGATGTGGTGGTCGGTCCCCGACGGCATCGACGCCTTCCACCCCTGGCGCGAGGTCACGACCGTCTTCCACGAGGGCGTCCCCGGGCACCACCTCCAGGTCGCGCAGACCGCCTACCGCCGCGACACCCTCAACCGCTGGCAGCGGCTGATGTGCTGGTGCAGCGGCCACGGCGAGGGATGGGCGCTCTACGCCGAGCGCCTGATGGAGGAGCTCGGCTTCCTCGACGACCCCGCCGACCTGCTCGGGATGCTCGACGCGCAGTCCCTACGCGCGGCGCGCGTCGTCGTCGACATCGGCATGCACCTCGAGCTGACGATCCCCGAGGACAACCGCCTCGGCGCCGGCGGCGCGCCCTTCCACCCCGGTGAGACCTGGACCCCCGAGCTGGGCCTGGAGTTCATGCGGCTGCACTGCCGGATGGACGACGAGTTCGTCCAGTTCGAGGTCAAGCGCTACCTCGGCCTGCCCGGGCAGGCGCCGTCCTACAAGGTCGGCGAACGGATCTGGCTCGAGGCCCGGGCCGGCGTGCAGGAGCGCCAGGGCGACGACTTCGACCTCAAGGCGTTCCACCGGGCCGCCCTCGACCTCGGCTCGCTCGGCCTCGACCCGCTGCGCGCCGCCCTGGAGCGGATGTGACCACGCTCGTCCTCGCCTCGGCGTCACCCGCCCGCCTGGCCACGTTGCGGGCGGCCGGGCTCGATCCGGCCGTGGTGGTCAGCGGCGTCGACGAGTCGCAGGTGACCGACCTCCCGCCGGCCGAGCTCGCGCTCCAGCTCGCCGAGCTCAAGTGCGCCGCCGTCGCCGCGCGCGACGACGTGCCGGCCGACGCGCTCGTCCTCGGCTGCGACTCGGTGCTCGAGCTCGACGGCGAGGCCCTCGGGAAGCCCCACGACGCCGACGAGGCGCGCCAACGCTGGCAGGCGATGCGCGGGCGTACGGGGGTGCTGCACAGCGGGCACAGCCTTCGCGACACCGCCACCGGACGGGTCGCGGCGGCCACGGGGTCGACCGCCGTCCACTTCGCCGACCTCGGCGACGACGAGATCGAGGCCTACGTCGCCACGGGCGAGCCGCTGCACGTCGCGGGCGCGTTCACGATCGACGGGCTCGGCGGGGCGTACGTCCGCGGCATCGAGGGCGACCACCACAACGTCGTCGGGGTCAGCCTGCCGCTGCTGCGCGAGCTCGTCCTCGAGCTCGGCCACGCGTGGCAGGACCTGTGGTCGCCGACCCGCTAGCATCACGCACCGTGGGGAGCGGGGAGCAGGGCGGGCACGGGGGCTGGTCGGCACAGCCGGTGGCCGACCCGGAGAACCGGTACGGCGTGCGCGTCGAGCGGCTGCTGACAGGCGCTACCGTCATCACCGCGCTCCGCACCGTCGTCTCGGTGGTCCTGGCCGCCGTCGCCGCCCACGAGCAGAGCCTCTCCCTGCTGGTCGCCGCCCTCGTCGTCTACTGGGTCGGCGACATGCTCGACGGCTTCTACGCGAGGGTCCGGGACTGCGAGACCCGCATCGGCGCGGTCCTCGACATCATGTGCGACCGCTTCAACGCGGCCGCCTTCTACATCGGCCTCGCCTGGCTCCAGCCCGACCTGTCGCCGGCGATCTTCGTCTACCTCGCCGAGTTCATGGTCGTCGACTTCTTCCTGTCGATCGCGTTCCTCGCCTGGCCGGTGCGCAGTCCCAACTACTTCTTCGTCGTCGACCGGCCGACCTGGCTGTGGAACTGGTCCAAGCCCGCGAAGGCCGTCAACAGCGCGCTCTTCGCCGTGCTGCTGCTCGTGACCGGCTGGATGTGGGTCGGGCTGGCGGTCGCCACGGCCCTGCTGGTCCTCAAGTGCGTCTCGCTGCACCGACTGGTGCGGATCGGACTTCCCGTCCCCGGGGCCGTCGGCTGATGCTCTTCTGGAGCGTGCTGGGCGCGTCGATCGGCTCCGCCCTGCTCCCGCTGATCAACATCGAGGCCATCCTCGCGGTGGCCGTCACCCAGGCCCCGCACCACATGTGGGGCCTGGTCGTCGCGGCCACGATCGGGCAGATGCTCGGCAAGATCCTCTGGTACTGGGGCGGCATGCACGTCGACCGCGCACCGTGGGTCCACCGGCAGCTGCAGAAGCCGAAGGCGCGCGCGTCCCTCGAGACGTGGCACGCACGCGCCGAGGGCCGCCCGTGGTTCACCGCCGGGCTGCTCTTCGTGTCGGCGAGCACCGGCATCCCGCCGTACGCCGTCACCGCCGTGCTGGCGGGCACCCTGGGCGTCCCGTTCTGGATCTTCATGCTCACCGGCCTGCTGGGGCGGGGCTTGAGGTTCTGGGCCGTGGTGACGGGGACCTCGTCGCTCGTCGACCTGTTCTGAGGTCCCGGTCCGCCGGGGGCTACTCGGACGCGGCCCACGCCTGGCGCAGGCCGACCCGCCCACCGGTCTGCAGCAGCGCGCGGCGGTAGAGGCGCTCACCGATCCGGACCGTGACGGCGGCGAAGACGGCGAGCAGGCCCAGGGCGAGCAGCGGCTCCCACCACTCCACGCCGCCGGCGAGGATCCGCTTGGGCATCACGACCGCCGAGACGGGCGGCACGTAGGACGCGATCACCTGGGCGCGACCCTCCAGCGAGACGCCGCCGAAGAACATCACCAGCATCAGCATCGTCAGCGGGGTCGAGGTCGCCTGGAGGTCCTCCGTGCGCGAGGCGAGCGAGCCCGCCACCGCCCACAGGCAGGCCAGGGCGACGAAGCCGGCGAGGAAGAACCCGATGAACCAGGCGGTCGGCCCCGACAGCGCCGGCACGTAGGACTTGTAGGGCGTGAACGACAGCCCGACGAGGCCCACCGCGAGGTAGACGAGGAGCTGGATCATGGCCAGGGCGGTGTTGCCGAGGACCTTGCCGGCCAGCAGGTGCCGCAACGGGATCGCGGCGGCGATGATCTCGACGATGCGACTCTGCTTCTCCTCGATCACCGAGGAGGCCAGCTGCATGCCGAACACCAGCGCCGCGAAGTAGAACAGGAAGACGAACACGAAGCCGACCGCCTGGGCCACCGCCGCCTTCTCGGCGTCGCCGCGCAGGAAGTCGGTCGTCACGGTGCTGCCCGCCTCGAGCGCCTCGACGGAGGTGCCCGCGCGCTCGGCGTTGTCGGCCAGGACCTGCTGCCGTACGACGGCGCGGGCGACAGCAGTCAACGAGTCCTGCTCGCTCGACTCCGACGTCAGCTGCCAGCCCTCGCCGTCGGGGTGGAGCCAGGCGTCGGCCTCGTCCTCTCGCAGCGCGGACTCCGCGGCGGCCTCGTCGTCCACCTCGACGACCGTGACCTCGACCTTGTCGTCGACCTCCGGCGCAGCATCGGCGACCACCTCCGCCATCGCGACCGCGTCGGGCGTCGCGGCGAGGGTGACCCGGTCGGTCCGCTCGTCCTGCCAGGCCGAGAAGCCGATGAAGCCCGCGATCAGCACCACCATGAACGCCGTGCCGAGCAGGAAGGTCTTGTCGGTGATCCGCGAGACGACCTCGCGGCGGGTGACCAGGAGCCAGGCAGGGTCGGTGTTCGTCCCGGTGTTCTTCTCGGTGCTCATGCGGTGGCCTCCCGGTAGATCTCGCTGAGCGCGGGGCGCACCCGCACGAACTCGTGCACGTCGCCCCGACTGGTGGCCTCGGCGACGAGGCGCTGCTCGGCGCCGTCGTGGCGGACCTCGACGAGCGCGGTGCCGCCGTCGAGGTCGAGCACCTCCAGCCCGCGCTGGTCGCGCACCCAACCGGCGTCGCCGCCGAGGACGAGACGGAAGCGCGGCACCCCCGCGTCGCGCAGCTCCGTCACCGTCCCGGCGGCGACCCGGCGTCCGTCGGCCAGCACGACCAGGCGGTCGCACAGGCGCTCGACCAAGTCGAGCTGGTGGCTGGAGAAGAGGACGGGGATCCCGTCGCGGGTGTACTCGCGCAGCAGGTCGACCATCGAGTCCACCGCCCTCGGGTCCAGCCCCGAGAACGGTTCGTCGAGGACGAGCGCGGCGGGCCGCGGCAGCACAGAGGCGATGATCTGCACCCGCTGCTGGTTGCCCAGCGACAGCTTCTCCAGGTGGTCCTTCGTCCGCTCCCCCAGTCCGAAGCGCTCCAGCAGCCCGGTCACCTGGGTCCGCGCCGCGACGCGCTCCAGGCCCTTGAGCTGGGCGATGTAGACGAGCTGGTCGAGGATCGGCTGCTTGGGGTAGAGCCCGCGCTCCTCCGGCATGTAGCCGAACGTGCGGCGGTCCAGCCGGGTGATCGGCCGGCCCTGCCACAGCACCTCCCCCGAGTCGATGCCGAGCACGCCCATGACCATGCGCATGGTCGTGGTCTTGCCCGCGCCGTTGCCGCCGACGAAGCCGGTCATCTGCCCGGCCGGCACCTCGAACGACACGTGGTCCACGGCGGTGTTGTCACCGAACCGTCTGGTCAGCTCCCGGATCTCCAGCATGGCGACGACGCTAGTGAGCCGGACGCCCCACCGGATCCCCCGCGCGACGGAACCTCCGGGTGGAGACCCCGCGCGGGCTGCTCACTCCTCCGTCGGGAGGATGAGGCCGGCCTCGTACGCCCAGACGACCGCCTGCACCCGGTCGCGCAGGTGGAGCTTGGCGAGCACGTTGGAGACGTGGGTCTTCACCGTCGCCTCGCCGAGCACGAGCTCGGCGGCGATCTCGCCGTTGGACCGCCCCCGCCCGAGCATCACGAGCACCTCGCGCTCGCGGGCGGTCAGCCGCGTGAGCCCGGCCGGTTCCGGACGCGCGGCCGGGGCGTGCTCCCCCGTCATCCGTCCGATGACGCGCCGGGTCACCTCCGGCGCGAGCAGTGCGTGGCCGCGACCGGCGGCGCGTACGGCGTCGAGGAGCTGCTCGGGACCGGCGTTCTTGAGCAGGAAGCCGCTGGCGCCGGCGCGCAGGGCGTCGAAGAGGTAGTCGTCGCGGTCGAAGGTGGTCACGATGACGACGTGGCCCAGGTCCTCGGCGACGAGGTGGCGGGTGGCCTCGATGCCGTCCATCCGCGGCATCTGGACGTCCATCAGGACCACGTCGGGCCGCGTCGCACGGGCTGCCTCGAGGGCCTGGAGCCCGTCGGCCGCCTCCCCCACCACCTCGACGTCGTCCTCGACCGAGAGCACCATCGCGAAGCCGGACCGGACCATGGCGTGGTCGTCGACGAGCAGGACCCGGAGCGGCGCCTCCATCACGAGATCCCGAGCGGGTAGCGCACGCGCACCCGGTAGCCCCCGGTGACGCGGGGACCGATGTCGACCTGGCCGTCGTGGGTGGCGGCGCGCTCGCGGATGCCGAGCTGGCCCAGCCCGCTGCCGGACGTGCCGTGGCGGGGCCGGCCGTTGTCGACGACCTCCACCTCGGCGTACGCCGCGGACTCGTCGACGCGGACCACGACGGACACCGCGTCGGCGGTGCTGTGGCGGCGTACGTTGGTGAGCGCCTCCTGCACCGTGCGGTAGACCGCGAGCCCGATCCCGCGCGGCAGCCGGCCCGCCGCCTCCGGCTGGGCCTCCACCACGTCGAGGGAGACCGTGAGGCCCTGGCCGGCCACCTCGGCGACGAGGTCAGGGAGGTCGCCGACGCCCGCGTCCGTCGTCCGCGCCCCCGCGGGTCCACCGGCCCCGCCCTCGCCCACTCCTTCGCCCACTCCTTCGCCCACTCCTTCGCGCAGGGTGCCGAGCAGTCCGCGCATCTGCGCGACCGCGTCGCGTGAGGCCTCCTCGACGTTGGCGAGGGCCGTACGCGCGGCGTCGGGGTCGCGGTCGAGCACGCGGCGCGCGGCGCCGGCCTGGATGCCCATCGCGGAGACGCCGTGGGCGACCACGTCGTGCAGCTCGCGGGCGATGCGGAGCCGCTCGTCGACGACGGCCTGCTCCCGCAGCCGGCTGGCCTGGCCGGCGATGGTGGTGGCCTGCTCCTGCAACCGGTGGCGCTGACGGGCCGCGCGCCAGGAGACGCCCCCGCCGACGATGGCGCCACCGAAGTAGATCGCGTTGACGACCAGCGTGATCGCGACCGCCGCGGGGATCTGCGGGAAGAGGCCGATCCGCTCGGTGCCCAGCTCCTCGTCGACCCACTCCTGTGCTGCCGAGCCGACCGCGAACTGCCAGCCGATCCAGGCGAACATGAAGAGCACGATCACGCTGACGGTGATGACCATGGCGCGCCGGTCCCGCGCCCACGCGACGCCGGAGAGCAGGGCGAGGAAGTAGACGATCTGCAACGACGCCTGGCCCATGACCTGCGGCATCGTGACGCCGGCGACGAACATGTGCCCGGCGGCGAGGAGTGCCACCGCCAGCGGCCAGCGCCGGCGGCCGAGGAGCAGCGCCGCGCCGCTCGCGACCGCGAGCCACTGCGCCCACACCGGGACGTCGGTGTGCTCGAACCCGCCGGCGCTGCGTACCAGCTCGAGGGCGAGCAGGCTGACCGCGGCGACGCTCGACGCCAGCACGACGTCCTGGCGCCCGAGGCCGGGCCGCGGACGCTCCCACGCGTCGTCGACGCCGAGCCAGGTGAGGACGCGCTGGCTCGTGCTGGGCATGGGGCGAGGGTAGGGCGCGGCCCGTGGCCTGGGATCCGTCGGGAGGTGGAGATGCGGCGTACGGTCGCCGCGACCCACCGTTGCTGTCCGACGCCGGTAGCCAGGAATCGTCCACACTCGGCCTGTGCGCACGACTGTCCACAGGCCACTCGGTGACTGTCGGTGCCCACTGATTGAGTGGAGCCATGACCACGACCCAGCCCCTGACCGCAGCCGCAGTCGCGGCGATGCGGCGCGAGGTGCAGGTGTCGCTCGACGCGTCGAGCGGGCTGGACGACGCAGGGCGGATCGACCTCATCCGAGCACTCGAGGAGCTCGTCTGCACGGCCACCGCGGCGCAGGCCGCGCACGCCGCTGACCTGGCGGAGTCGGTCGAGGCGGACCACGCCGGCCTCGGCGTCCCGGCCGCTCGACGGGGCCAGGGCGTCGGGTCGATGGTCGCCTTGGCTCGCCGCGAGTCGCCGCACCGCGGCCAGCGCCACCTCGGGCTGGCGCGGGTCGTGCGCAGCGAGCTCCCCCACACGTGGGCTGCCTGGCGGTGCGGCCGGATCACCGAGTGGCGAGCCACGCTGATCGCACGCGAGACCGCGTGCCTCTCGCTCGAGCACCGCCTCGCGATCGACGATCTGCTGGCCGCCGACCACGACGCGCTCGAGGCGATGAGCGACCGGCAGGTCGTGGGTCGTGCACAGTCGGAGGCGGCGCGACTTGACGCCGATGCGGTGACGGCCCGCCGGCGCAAGGCCGAGTCCGAGCGCCGCGTGTCGACCCGGCCCGCTCCCGACACGATGGTCTGGCTGACCGCGCTGCTTCCCGTCGCCGAAGGCGTCGCCGCCTACGCCGCGCTCACCCGCGACGCCGACAGCGCCCGCGCGCAGGGCGACCCGCGCTCCAAGGGCCAGGTGATGGCCGACGAGCTGGTCGACCGCATCCTCGGCCGCAGGCGGACAGGGGGCGCCGACCGCTCCATCGACCTCAACCTCGTCATGTCCCACGAGGCGCTCCTCGGCACGGCCGACGACGAGGCTCGCCTCGCCGGTTTCGGTCCGATCCCGGCCGAGCTGGCCCGCGAGATCGTCGCCCGGTCCCTCGGCGACGGCGAGGAGGTCTGGCTCCGCCGGCTCTACGCCTCGCCGACCACCGAAGAGCTCGTCGCGGTGGACAGTCGGGTCCGCCTCTTCCCCGCTGGGCTCGCCCGCCTCATCAGGCTGCGCGACCAGCTCTGCCGCACGCCGTGGTGCGGTGCTCCGATCCGCCACGTCGACCACGTCGTGCCGCACGAGGCCGACGGGCCCACCAGTGCCGCCAACGGCCAAGGACTCTGCGAGGCCTGCAACTACGCCAAGCAAGCACCCCGCTGGCGGGCCAGACCCGGGCCGGGCGGCACCGTGACCACCACGACCCCGACCGGCCACTCCCTCACCACCAGACCGCCGCCGATCGCGACGGTCACGCGCCGCGACCTCCCGGTCCTGACGATCGACTACGTCCTCGCCAGCTGACCGAGATCGGTGGCGCGTGGCTGGTCTGGCAGGGCGTGCGCGAGCACCGCGGCTGGCTGTGGGTCGGCGCGGGCGTGGTCGCGCTGGGTCTCCACGGCTTGGTCGCCACGCTGCAGCCAGATGCTCACTTCGGACGGATCCTGGCGGCGTACGGCGGGGTCTTCGTGGCCGGCTCCCTCGCCTGGGGCATGGTCGTCGACGGCTTCCGTCCGGACCGTCACGACGTCGCGGGCGCGATCATCTGCCTCGTCTTGGTCGCGGTGATCATGTACGCCCCGCGACCCGTGTGACGGCGTGACGCGACACGTCGCCGGCTCGACCGAGGATCAGGACCAGTGAGCGGC
Organism: Nocardioides eburneiflavus; assembly: GCF_004785795.1. Classification (NCBI taxonomy): domain Bacteria; kingdom Bacillati; phylum Actinomycetota; class Actinomycetes; order Propionibacteriales; family Nocardioidaceae; genus Nocardioides; species Nocardioides eburneiflavus. The sequence goes on along the minus strand of NZ_SRRO01000001.1, from coordinate 2,513,447 downwards.
CTCGCGCCTCACTCGACCGGCAGGCCGAGCCCCCGCGCGATGAGCATCCGCTGCACCTCGGAGGTGCCCTCACCGATCTCGAGCACCTTGGCGTCGCGGTAGAACCGCACGACCGGGTACTCCTCCATGAAGCCGTAGCCGCCGAAGACCTGCGTGGCGATCCGCGTCGCGGTGACCGCCGACTCCGTGGCGTACAGCTTGGCGACCGCGGCGGCCTGCTTGAACGCGGCCGTCGACACCGACGACGAGCCGGCGTCCATGGCGTCCTTCATCGCGGCCGCCTTGTAGGTCAGCAGGCGCGACGCGTCGAGCATCACCTGCAGGTCCGAGACCTGGAAGGCCAGGCCCTGCTTGCGCCCGATGGGGCCTCCGAAGGTCTGCCGCTCGCCGGCGTACTGCACGGACATGTCCAGGCACGCCTGGATGCAGCCGACCGCGAGGGCCGCGATCGCGACCCGGCCGTCGTCGAGCGTCGCGAGGAACTGGGCGTAGCCGCGACCGCGCTCGCCGAGCAGGTTGGCCTCGGGCACGCGCGCGTCGTCGAAGGACAGCGGGTGGGTGTCGGAGGCGTGCCAGCCGAGCTTGTCGTAGGCCTTCTCGGCGGTGAATCCGGGGGTGCCGGACGGGACGATGATCGTGGAGATCTCCGGCCGGCCGTCGGCCCGCTCACCCGTACGCGCGGTCACGGTCACCAGCGAGGTGATCGAGGAGCCCGAGTTGGTGATGAACTGCTTGGCGCCGTTGACGACCCACTCGCCGTCGTCGAGCACGGCCTTCGTCTTCGTCGCCCCGGCGTCGGAGCCGGCACCCGGCTCGGTGAGGCCGAAGCCCGCGATCGCGTCGCCGGAGACGAGGTCGGGCAGCCAGGTCTTCTTCTGCTCGTCGGTGCCGAAGGTCAGGATCGGGTTGATGCCCAGGCCCACCGCGGCCTCGAGGGTGATGCCCATCGACTGGTCGACGCGGCCGATCTCCTCGATGGCGATGCACAGCGAGGTGAAGCCGCCGTCCTCGCCGGCCATCCCGGCGCCGCCGAACTCCTCCGGCGCCGTCAGTCCCATGAGCCCGAGCGCGCCCATCTTCTGCACGACGTCGGTCGGGAAGTGGTGGTCGCGGTCCCACTGTGCGGCGTGCGGCGCGATCTCGGCCTCGGCGAAGTCGCGGACGCTGCGGCGGAACTGCTCGTGCTCGGGGGACAGCTCGAAGGTCATGCCTCGCACGATAGCGCCAGGGGGTTAGCGATCGCTAACCCCCGTGAGACCAGCATCACTGGCGCGATTCACCGACGGCGCCCCGACGGGGCTAGAGTTAGGCGAGCCTAAGCAAAGTAAGGACGCCCTTGTGACGACTCCCCCGCGCCGCGCCACCCCCCGTACGGCTGCCGCCCTCGCCGGCACCCTGCTCGCCGCCTCCGCCCTGTCGGGCTGCGGCGTCTTCGGCTCTCCCGACCTGGTCGTCTACAACGCCCAGCACGAGCAGCTGCTCGACGAGATCATCCCGCTGTTCGAGGAGGAGTCCGGCCTCGACGTCGAGCTCCGCAACGGCAAGGACCTCGAGATGGCCAACCAGATCGTCGAGGAGGGCGAGGACTCGCCCGCCGACGTGTTCCTCACCGAGAACTCGCCCGCGATGAGCATCGTCGATAACGCCGGCCTGTTCGCCGAGCTGCCGGAGTCCGCGACCGCGACGATCCCGGACGAGTACGTCCCCGCGGGCCGCACGTGGACCGGGTTCCTGGCCCGCTCGACCGTCGCGATGTACAACACCGACTCCATGACCGAGGCCGACATGCCCGCCTCGATCCTCGACTTCGCCGACCCGGAGTGGGCGGGCCGCGTCGCCTTCTCCCCCACCGGTGCCGACTTCCAGGCGATCGTGTCCGCCGTCCTCGAGCTCGAGGGCGAGGAGGCCACCGCCGAGTGGCTGGAGGGCCTGAAGGCCAACGGCGTGATCGTGCAGAACAACCTGGTCGTCATGCAGTCGGTCGACTCCGGCGAGGTCGACGCCGGCATCGCCTACCACTACTACTGGTACCGCGACCGCCAGGAGAACGGCACCGACTCCGACAGCTCGGCGCTCCACTTCTTCGGCGACCAGGACCCCGGCGCGTTCCTCAGCATCTCCGGCGCCGGCATCCTCGCCAGCAGCGAGCACCAGGACGCCGCCGAGGAGTTCATCACCTGGCTCACCGGCACCGAGGCCCAGCAGGCGATGGCGGAGTCGTACGCCCTGGAGTACCCGCTCAACCCCGACGCCAGCCTCTCGCCCGAGGTCAAGCCGTTCGACGAGCTCGAGCCGCCGGCGGTCGACGTGGCCGGCCTCAACGGCCCGCAGGTGACCGAGCTGATGACCGCGGCAGGCCTGCTCTGACCACGGTCACCACCCGGACCGGCACCGGGACCGACCGCCGCACCCCGCCGCTGCTGCTCGCGGCGGGGGCGGCTGTGGCTGTCCTGACACTGGTGCCGTTGGCCTACGTGGCCTCGTACGTCGTGGTGATCGGTCCCGTCGACCTCTGGCAGCTCCTGGCCCGGCCGCGGATCGCCGAGCTGCTCCGCAACACCATCACCCTCGCGGTGGCGTGCATGGCGGCGACCGCCGCGCTCGGCGTCGCGCTCGCGGTCGCCGTTGAGCGCACCGACCTGCCGGCACGCCGCTTGTGGCACGGCCTGCTCGTGGCGCCGCTCGCGGTGCCCGCGTTCGTCAACGGCTACGCCTGGGTCTCCCTCGACCGCGGCATCCAGGGATTCGGCGGCGCGTTCGCGGTCGTCACGCTGTCCTACTACCCGCTCGTCTACCTCCCAGTCGTGGCGATGCTGCGCCGCCTCGACCCCGCGCTGGAGGAGACGGCGTTCTCGCTCGGCCACTCGCGCGCCCGCACCTTCCGCACCGTCGTGCTGCCGCAGCTGCGTCCCGCGCTGCTCGGCGGGGCCCTGCTCGTGGGCCTGCACCTGCTCGCCGAGTTCGGCGCGCTGTCGCTGCTGCGGTTCCCGACGTTCACGACCGCGATCTACGACCAGTACGGCTCGACCTTCAACGGGGCGGCCGCGACCGCCATGGCCGGCGTCCTGGTGCTGCTGTGCCTGGTCCTCCTGCTGGCCGACCTGCGCCTGCGCGGTGACCGGAGGTACGCCCGCGTCGGTCGCGGCGCCGCCCGTACGGCCGTCCCGCTCGCGCTCGGCCCCTGGCGGCTTCCGGTGCTCGCGACCGTCGGCGCCGTGGTCGTCCTCGCCCTGGGCGTGCCCGCCTTCTCGCTGCTGCGATGGCTCGTCGCCGGCACCTCGACGGAGTTCCCCGTGGCCGAGCTCACGGCAGCCCTCGCCGCCACGCTCGTCCTCGCGCTCGCCGGCGCGGTCGTCACCACCCTGGCCGCGATCCCCGTCGTCTGGCTCGCCGTGCGCCACCGCGGGTGGGCGAGCACCGTGATCGAGCGCAGCACCTATGTCGCCAACGCGCTGCCCGGCATCGTCGTCGGCCTCGCGCTCGTGGTCGCCTCGTTGCGCCTGGTGCCGGTCGTCTACCAGACCGCCGGGCTGCTCGTCGCGGCCTACGCCATCCTCTTCCTGCCCCGCGCCGTGGTGACCGTGCGCGCCGGGCTCGAGCAGGCGCCCGTCGTGCTCGACGACGTCTCCCACAGCCTCGGCCTCGGCACCCTGGCCACGGCCCGACGGGTCACCCTGCCGCTCATCGCCCCGAGCCTGGGTGCCGGCGCGGCGCTGGTCTTCCTCGCGATCTCCACCGAGCTGACGGCCACCCTGATGCTCTCCCCGATCGGCACGAGCACGCTGGCCACCGAGTTCTGGTCGGCCTCGTCCGAGCTGCGCTACGGCGCCGCCGCCCCGTACGCCCTGCTGCTCGTGCTGGTCTCGATCCCCGCCACGGTGCTGCTGATGCGCACCGACAGCCCCGCCGCCCGCACCGAGACGGTTCCCGCATGAGCTCCCTGACCATCACCGGCGTCACCAAGGCCTTCGGCACCGGGCCCGAGGCCACTCGCGCCGTCGACGACGTCACCCTGCACGTGCCGCACGGCTCGTTCACCACGGTGCTCGGGCCGTCCGGCTGCGGCAAGACGACCCTGCTGCGCCTCATCGCCGGCTTCCTCCTGCCCGACGCGGGCAGCATCGCGTTCGGCGACACCACGGTCGCCGGCGACGGCGTACGTCCGGTCCCGCCCCAGTCGCGCCACGTCGGCTACGTCCCGCAGGAGGGGGCGCTGTTCCCGCACCTCGACGTCGCCGCCAACATCGCCTTCGGCCTTCCCGCGGCCGCGCGCGGCAGCCAGGAGGGGCGCGACCGCGTGACCGAGATGCTCGACCTCGTCGAGCTCCCCTCCCACTTCCGCGACCGGCGGCCCGACGAGCTCTCCGGCGGGCAGCAGCAGCGGGTCGCGCTCGCCCGCTCCCTCGCACCCCAACCGGCCGTCGTGCTCCTCGACGAGCCGTTCTCGTCGCTCGACGCGAGCCTGCGCGGCACCACCGCCACCGCCGTGCGCCGGGCGCTGGCGGCCACCAACACCACCGCGCTGCTCGTCACCCACGACCAGAACGAGGCGCTCTCCCTCGCCGACCAGGTCGCCGTCATGCGCGGCGGCCGGCTCGTGCAGTCCGCGCCACCGAGCGAGGTCTACCTCTCGCCGAGCGACCCGCAGGTGGCGGAGTTCGTCGGTCGTGCGGTGGTGCTGCCCGGCACCGCGACCGACGCCCACGCCACGTGCGCGCTCGGGGAGGTCGTGCTCTCGGAGGCGGCCACCGGGCCGGTCGCGCTGATGATCCGGCCCGAGCAGGTCTACGTCGACCTCGCCCACGCCGACGGCGTGCGCGGCTCGGTCGAGGAGGTCAGCTACTACGGCCACGACTGCGCGGTCCGGGTTCGCCTCGACGACGGCACCTCGGTGCTCGCCCGGATGGCGGGCGTACGCCACCCGTCCGCGGGCGACATCGTCCACCTCCGCGTGACCGGGCTGGTCCGCGCCTACCGGCCCGCGGGTGCGCCGTGACGCTCACGTCCCCCTCCCCGGCACTCCGGCCCGCACCCGCCACCCGTACGCCCACCGACTCCGGGCCGGTCCTCGACCACGCGCGGTTCGGCGACGCCCCGGCGGTCGTGGCAGGCAGCACTGTCCTCAGCCACGCCGACCTCGCCCGCCGGGTCGCCGACCGCGCGGCGACGTGGGGGCCGGCGCGACGCCTGGTGCTGGTCGAGGGTGCCAACGACCTGGACTCCCTGGTCGCCTACCTCGCCGCCCTCCAGCACGGCCACGTCGCGCTCGTCGTGCCCGACGCCCGCCCCGACCAGCGCGACGCGACGATCGCCGCCTACGACCCCGACGTCGTGTGCACCGCGTCGGCGCCCGACGACGTGCGCCGCCCCCTCAGCGCCCACGAGCTGCACCCCGACCTGGCGCTGCTGCTGAGCACGTCGGGCACCACCGGCTCCCCGAAGCTGGTGCGGCTCTCGCGCGCCAACGTCGCCAGCAACGCCGCCGCCATCGCCGACTACCTCGCGCTGACACCGGCCGACCGGGCGATCACCGCCCTGCCGCTGCACTACTGCTACGGCCTGTCGGTCCTCCACTCCCACCTCGTCGCGGGCGCGAGCGTCGCGCTGACCGACCTGAGCGTCGTCGACGAGTGCTTCTGGGAGCTCTTCGCCCGTGCCGGCGCGACCACCCTCGCCGGCGTCCCGCACACGTTCGACCTGCTGGCGGCCAGCGGCTTCGAGGACCGCGACCTCCCCACCCTGCGCCAGGTGACCCAGGCCGGCGGCCGGCTCGCCCCGGACGACGTACGCCGCTGGAGCCGGCTCGGCCGCAGCCGCGGCTGGGGCCTCGTCGTGATGTACGGCGCCACCGAGGCGACCGCCCGGATGGCGTGGCTGCCGCCGCACCTCGCCGAGGACCACCCGGGCGCGATCGGCGTCGCGATCCCCGGCGGCACGCTCCGCCTCGACGAGTCCGCGGACGAGCGGCCCGGCGTCGGCGAGCTCGTCTACACCGGCCCCAACGTGATGCTCGGCTACGCCACCACCCCGGCGGACCTGGCGCTCGGCCGGGTCACCACCGAGCTGCGCACCGGCGACCTCGCCCAGCAGCACGACGGCCTCTTCGAGGTGGTCGGTCGGCGCAACCGCCGCGGCAAGGTGTTCGGGCTCCGCATCGACCTCGACGCCGTCGAGCGGCGGCTGCGCGCCGACGTCGACCGACGCGCCCGGGTCGTCGCCACGGACCGCGCGGTGCACGCGTTCGTCACCAGCGGTCGTGGGAGCGGCGCCGCGCGGACGCTGGTCGCCGACCACTGCGGCGTACCTCCCCACGCCGTCCGGGTCGCCGTGCTGCCGCAGGTCCCGCACACCTCGTCCGGCAAGCCCGACTACGCCGCGCTGGCGGAGCTGGCCGCGCTGGAGGAGCAGGCCGGCGAGGTCGACCGGCCGGCCGCCGCCGACCCGGTCCGCGCCGACGTCGTGCGCGTGCTGGGGCGGCCCGACGCCACCGACGCCGACTCCTTCGTGGACCTCGGCGGCGACTCGCTGTCCTACGTCGAGCTCTCCACCCGGCTCGGCGCGCACTTCCCCGACGGGCTGCCCGCCGGCTGGCACACGCACCCCATCGGCGAGCTCGAGCGCCTCGCGGCGGCCGCGAGGGCCGCCGGGGCCGCTGGAGCCGACAGGCGCCCCGCGTCGGGACGCCTGTCGCGGCTCGACACGACCGTCGCCCTGCGCGCGCTCGCGATCCTCTTCGTCGTCGCCAGCCACGTCGACCTCGTCGCGCTCGAGGGTGGTGCGCACCTGCTGCTCGCGCTCGCGGGCTTCAACTTCGCGCGCTTCCAGCTCTCGGCGACCGGCGGTCCCCGCACCCGCCTGCGCCACGGCCTCTCCGGCCTCGCGCAGCTGATCGTCCCGTCGGTGCTCTGGGTGGGCGGGGTCGCCCTCCTGCTCGGCACCTACGACCTCGCCACCGTGCTGTTCGTCCGCGAGGTGGTCAACGGCTCGGAGTGGGACGACCAGTGGCAGCTGTGGTTCCTCGAGTCGCTGGTGTGGCTGACCGTCGCGGCCCTGGCCGTCACGACCCTCCCGGCGCTGCACCGGCTGGAGCGGCGTACCCCCTTCCACTTCGCCCTCGGCGTGCTGGCCGTCACCACGGTCGCCCGCGTCGTCGAGGTGGGGTGGCGCGCCGGCCCGACCGAGCGCTACACGATCCTCGTCGTGGCCTTCTTCTTCGCCCTCGGCTGGGCCGGGGCGCGGGCGACCTCGACCCGCGAGCGGTGCCTGGTCACCGTCCTGGGGGTCGTGATGACCGTCGGCTTCTTCGGCCAGCCGCACCGTGAGGTGATCGTCCTGGGTGGGTTCCTGATGATGCTCTGGGTGCCACACATCCGGCTGCCGGCCCCGCTCGCCCGGGCCGCCGGAGCGCTCGCCGGCGCGAGCCTGTTCGTCTACCTCACGCACTGGCAGGTCTACCCCCCGCTCGAGGACGCCGGCCACCAGTGGCTCGCCCTTGTGGCGTCCCTCACAGTCGGGATCGCCTACTCGCGCATCGTGCGTCCGGTGCATCAGGCTGTCGGTCGCGCCGCGCTCGGATCGCGGTAGCCTGCCGAGCGGTACGCCCTCCAGCTTCCCCTCGCCGCCCAGCCCACTGCACCGCCAGGAGTCCTCGCGTGAGCTTGAAGAAGGTCCTCATCGCCAACCGGGGCGAGATCGCCGTCCGCGTCGTCCGCGCCTGCAAGGACGCCGGCATCGGCTCCGTCGCGGTCTACGCCGACCCCGACCGCGACGCCCTCTTCGTACGCCTCGCCGACGAGGCCCACTCGCTGGGCGGCGCGACCCCCGCCGAGTCGTACCTCGACATCGAGAAGATCATCAAGATCGCCGCCGACACGGGTGCTGATTCGGTGCACCCCGGCTACGGCTTCCTCGCCGAGAACGCCGACTTCGCCCAGGCCGTCATCGACGCCGGGCTGGTCTGGATCGGCCCCCCGCCGGCCGCGATCGAGGCGCTCGGCGACAAGGCCAAGGCCAAGCACATCGCCGACAAGGCCGACGCCCCGCTCGCGCCCGGCACCAAGGACCCGGTCGCCGACGCCGACGAGGTCGTCGCGTTCGCCAAGGCCAACGGCCTCCCGGTGGCGATCAAGGCGGTCTTCGGCGGCGGCGGTCGCGGCCTCAAGGTCGCCCGCACGATCGAGGAGATCCCCGACGCCTACGAGTCCGCGGTCCGCGAGGCCGTCACCGCGTTCGGTCGCGGCGAGTGCCTGGTCGAGAAGTTCCTCGACAAGCCGCGCCACGTCGAGACCCAGTGCCTGGCCGACCAGCACGGCAACGTCGTCGTGGTCTCCACCCGCGACTGCTCGCTGCAGCGCCGCAACCAGAAGCTCGTCGAGGAGGCCCCCGCGCCGTTCCTCACCGACGCCCAGGTCACCGAGCTCTACGAGTCGTCCAAGCGGATCCTCAAGGAGGCCGGCTACCACGGTGCCGGGACGTGTGAGTTCCTCGTCGCCCAGGACGGCACCATCTCCTTCCTCGAGGTCAACACCCGCCTCCAGGTCGAGCACTGCGTGTCCGAGGAGGTCACCGGCATCGACCTGGTGCGCGAGATGTTCCGCATCGCCGCCGGCGAGGAGCTCGGCTACGACGACCCCGAGATCCGCGGCCACTCCATCGAGTACCGCATCAACGCCGAGGACGGCGGCCGCAACTTCATGCCCGCCCCCGGCACCCTCACCCGCTGGCACCCCCCCGCCGGCCCTGGTGTTCGTCTGGATGGCGGCTACGACCAGGGCGAGACCATCCCGGGCTCGTTCGACTCCCTCATCGCCAAGCTCATCGTCACCGGCCGCGACCGCACCCAGGCCCTCGAGCGCTCGCGCCGCGCGCTCGACGAGTTCGTCGTCGATGGCATGCCCACCGTCATCCCGTTCCACCGCGCGGTCGTCTCCGACGCGGCGTACGTCGGTGCCTCGACGCCCTCGGGGGAGGGTGAGTTCACGGTCTACACGCAGTGGATCGAGACCGAGTTCGACAACCAGATCGAGCCCTACGCCGGCGACAACGCCGAGGCCGACGAGCCGGGTGAGCGGCAGAAGGTCACCGTCGAGGTCGGCGGCCGTCGCCTCGAGGTCGTCCTGCCCGCGGGGCTCGGCGGCCTCGCGGCCAACGGCGGCGGGACGGGCGCCGGCGCCAAGAAGGCCGGCAAGCGGTCGACCAAGAAGGCCGGTGCGGCCGCCTCGGGCGACGCCGTCACCTCGCCCATGCAGGGCACCATCGTCAAGGTCGTCGTCGAGGACGGGCAGGAGGTCGCCGAGGGCGACACCATCGTCGTCATGGAGGCGATGAAGATGGAGCAGCCCCTCAAGGCCCACAAGGCCGGCACCGTCACCGGCCTCCAGGCCGAGGTCGGCGCCACCGTCACCAACGGCGCGGTCATCTGCGAGCTCAAGGACTGACCTGTCCGATCCCATGAGCGGTGTGCGAGCCACATTCCGGCGTACGTCGAGGTGGCTGGGGCACTGTTCATTTCGTGTCACCCACGACTCGCCGACGAGCGGTGAGTGGGCCACGTTCCGAACGCCAGCAATGTGGCTCCGGCACCGCTCGCAGCGCACTTAGATAGCAAGTGGTCACTTTTTATGTGAGACTGTCCGGCATGACGACCACCCGGCGACGTACGCAGGCCGAGCGCCGCGAGGGCACCATCACCGCCCTCCTCGACGCGACCGTGCGCTGCCTGACGGAGCGGGGGTACGCCGCCACGTCGACCGCTGCCGTCTGCGCGGAGGCGGGCGTCAGCCAGGGCGCGTTGTTCCGCCACTTCCCGACCCGGCAGGCGCTGCTCGTCGCGACGGCGGGGCACGTGGCCACCCGCAACGTCGAGGCCTTCCGCGCGACGACGGAGGGCGTGGCCGTGGGCACGGTCGACGAGGTCGCGGACGTGCTGGGCCACCTCCGGGCGGCGGTCCTCTCGCCCGCCAACCAGACCTGGCGCGAGCTGCTCGTGGCCGCCCGCTCGGACGCCGACCTCCGTACGGCCCTCCTGCCGGCCCGCGAGTCGCTGCAGGCGCAGATGCTGGCGGCGGCCGCCGACCTCTGGCGCGACCGGCTGGCGGCCGAGGACCTCCCCGCCGTCCTCAGCATCGTCGTCAACTTCTTCGACGGGCTGGTCTTCTCCGCCCTCGACCCCGATCCCACCGCCGCCCCCGGCCGTACGGTCGAGCGGGCGCTGCGCCTGCTCGCGGAGATGGTCGTCAGCCACTACCCGCAGGAGCACGCATGACCCAGCCCTACCCCACCGGCGACTTCGCCCCGGACGTCATCGTCGTCGGCGCCGGGCTGGCCGGCCTCGTCGCCACCCACGAGCTCGCGCTGGCGGGCAAGCGGGTGCTAGTCCTCGACCAGGAGAACCACCACAACCTCGGCGGGCAGGCGTGGTGGTCGCTCGGCGGCCTGCTGTTCGTCGACAGCCCCGAGCAGCGCCGGATGGGCATCACCGACTCCCCCGAGCTGGCCTGGCAGGACTGGCAGGGCTCGGCGCAGTTCGACCGCCTCGGCGACGGCACCGACGGGCCCGGTCGCGGCGAGGACTTCTGGCCGCAGCGGTGGGCGGAGGCGTACGTCCGCTTCGCCCACGAGGAGAAGCGCGACTACCTCCGCGCCCTCGGGCTGCGCTCGCTGCCCTTCGTCGGGTGGGCCGAGCGCGGCGACGGCCGCGCGACCGGCCACGGCAACTCCGTCCCGCGCTTCCACCTCACCTGGGGCACCGGTCCGGAGGTCGTCCGCATCTTCGCCGAGCCGGTCCAGCAGGCGGCGGCCGGGGGGCTCGTACGCCTCGCCTTCCGCCATCGGGTCGACGAGCTGGTCGTCGAGGACGGCGCGGTCGTCGGTGTGCGCGGCACCGTGCTGGCCGACGACGACTCCGCGCGAGGCGTGAAGTCCTCCCGCGACGCAGCCGGCGACTTCGAGCACCGCGCCGCCGCCGTCGTGGTCACGAGCGGCGGCATCGGCCACAACCACGAGCTGATGCGCCGGCACTGGCCGACCGAGCGCGTCGGCCCCGCCCCCGAGCACCTGATCTCCGGCGTGCCCGCGCACGTCGACGGCCGCATGCAGGGCATCGCCGAGGACGCCGGCGCCACGATGGTCAACCGCGACCGGATGTGGGCCTACACCGAGGGCATCCACAACTGGGACCCGGTCTGGCCCGACCACGCGATCCGCATCCTGCCCGGGCCGTCGTCGATGTGGTTCGACGCCACCGGCAGGCGGCTCGAGGGCATGTCGGGCGTGCCCGGCGCGGACTCGATCGGCGCGATGAAGCAGATCCTGGCCACCGGCCACGACTACTCGTGGTTCGTGCTGACCCAGTCGATCATCGAGAAGGAGTTCGCCCTCTCCGGCTCCGAGCAGAACCCCGACATCACCGGCAAGGACCTGAGGTTCCTCGCCAAGACTCGGCTGGCCAAGGGCGCGCCCGGGCCGGTGGAGGCGTTCAAGGAGCACGGCGTCGACTTCGTGGTCGCCGACTCGCTGGACGACCTGGTGACCGGGATGAACGAGCTGGCCCGCGGGCCGAAGCTGGACGTCGCCGACCTCGAACGGCACGTCGTGGCGCGCGACCGCGAGCTCGACAACGCGTTCACCAAGGACGTCCAGGTGATGGCGATCCACAACGCCCGCCGCAGCCGTACGGACAAGCTGATCCGCGTCGCCAAGCCCCACAAGATCCTCGACCCGGCCCACGGCCCGCTCATCGCCGTACGCCTCAACATCCTGTCCCGCAAGACGCTCGGCGGGCTCGAGACCGACCTCGACGGGCGGTGCGTGGCCGCCGACGGCTCACGCGTCCCGGGCCTGTACGCCGCGGGCGAGGTCGCCGGCTTCGGCGGGGGCGGCGTGCACGGTTACAACGCGCTCGAGGGGACGTTCCTCGGTGGCTGCATCTTCTCCGGGCGTGCGGTCGGGCGGGCGCTGGCCCGCTGATCGATCCGGACGGGTCCGGCGACCAGCCAGGCGACGTCTCGACCCGCCCACCCGGCAGGCGAGCCCCCGACTGGGCCCGGGGCCGGCACTCGCTGCCGGGGATGTCGGTCGACGACCGTTCCTCGGTCGTCGGCGGCGCGCGTCCGACCCGGTTCGCGGGCCGTCTCGAGCAGCAGCTGGTAGGCCGCCCACAGCGCCGAGAACTGCGCTCCCGCGTCCAGCTCCGTGCTGACGTCCGGGTGCACGGTCCGGGCGCGACGGCGGTAGGCGCGCACGATCTGCGCCGGGTCCGCGTCAGGGGACACCCCCAGCATCGCTCTGGCCTCGCTGGCGGCCAGGTTCCGATCCCGCATCCCGTCTCACCCCTCGGTGACGAAACTTTCGGAGCTGACCTTGAAATCGTGCCAGACGGCGGCCATAATCTCAACCATCGAGTACAGATTACCTGTCTCGTCCCTCAGAGATCGCGATTCGTGGGCCTGAGAGGAGGTTGTCGCGATGCTGCGTGCTGAGCGTGCATGCCGAGCGTCAGGCACCGGCCGGCGCAGCCCCTGGGACCCTGATCGACGAGCGTCGCTACGAAGTGACCGCAGGCAGCGAGCCCGAGGAGCTCGCCAGCTGAGCGGCAACCGGACCGGCGGATGGCCCGCGCCGGGGGTACGGGACCTCCGCCGAGGGGCGGGCCGCGAGCACGACAAGGAGGGGAACACGCCGCAGGCACCGCCGCACGCCACGTGGCGGCACGTCCTCGGCGCATCCTCGAAGCCAGTGCGGCTGTGCGCACGCTCGCGGCTCGCCCCGGCACCCCTGCCAGTTCACGGGAGGGGCGCTACGCCAGCCCGACCGACTCCACCAAGGCGTCAAGGTGCTGCTCGAAGAGGTCGCCCGCCTGAGTGAAGGTGTCGGCGCCGTACTGCCCGAACACCTCGAAGGACACGCACCCGAAGAGCGCCGCCCAGGCGAAGAGCCCCCGCGCGATCAGGGCGTCCGGAGCCGTGAGGTCCAGCTGGCCGCGGATCCGGGCCAGGTCCCGGGACAGCCGCCGCGGCGCGAGCGGGGCGTCGTCCACCGCCGCCACCCCCGCTCGCCACGCGTCCTCCCACACCTCCACGAGGCGCACGACGACGCGGGTGCCGGGACCGGTGGTCCGCTCGGCCGGCGCCTCGTAGCCCGGCACCGGGCTGCCGAACAGCAGGGCGTACGTCGCGGGCTCGGCCAGCGCCCACGCGCGCACCGCGCGGCCGATCGCCCGCATCCGCTCGGCCTGGTCGGCGGCGTCAACACGCGCGAGGGCGGCGTCGACGGCGTCGCCGAGCTCGTCGTAACCGTCCACCACGAGGAGCGTCAGCAGCTCGTCGCGGCTCGCGACGTAGCGGTAGACCGCCGACGAGACCAGCCCGAGGTCGCGCGCGACCGCGCGCAACGAGAGGGCTGCTGCCCCCTCCGTCGCCAGGTGCTCGCGGCCGATGCGGACGATGTCGCGCATCGTCTGCTGGCGAGCGCGGGCCCGCGGGGTGAGGTGCGCAGAGGGCGGAGAGGCGGCCGTCATCCCGCCATCCTCGCATGCGAGCGAGCAGGTATGACGAAAGAGAGCAGTGCTCTTGCTTTATCGGTGACGACGGGTCATGCTGGACGAAACGAGAGCACCGCTCTCCCTTTCTTCCAGGAGATCCCATGACCACCGTCCACGTCGTCACCGGAGCCGGCCCTGTCGGCTCGACCGTCGCCCAGCAGCTCGCCGAGTCGGGCCGGCAGGTGCGACTGCTGACCCGCTCGGGCAGCGGGCCGGAGCACCCGCTGATCGAGCGCCGCCGCGTCGACGTCTCCCGGCCCGACGAGCTCACCGACGCCTTCGCCGGCGCGGTCACCGTCCACCACTGCATCCACGGGTCCGCGTACGACGCCCGCGTGTGGCAGGCCGAGCTGCCAGGGGCGGAGCGCGCGGTGCTCGAGGCCGCGGGGCGCGTGGGAGCAGTGGTCGTCTTCCCCGAGAGCCTCTACTCCTACGGCCCGGTCACCGGCCCCATCACCGAGGACCTGCCGCGCACCGCGACGACCGGCAAGCTCGGCGTACGCACCGACCTCCTGGCCCAGCGCGACGCGTCGGCGACCCCGACGGTCAGCGTCGCGGCCTCCGACTTCTACGGCCCGCTCGTGCGCAACGCCCACGCCGGCGAGCGGATGGTCCCGACCGTGCTGGCCGGGAGGACGATGCGCGTCCTGGGCAGCCTCGAGCAGCCGCACTCCTTCACCTACGTCCCCGACCTCGCCGCCGCGATGATCGAGGCCGCCCGGCGCGAGGACCTGTGGAACTCGTTCCTGCACGCCCCGACGGCCGCACCGGTCACCCAGCAGCGCCTGGTCGAGATGGTGGCCGCCGCAGGGGACGTCCCGGTGCCGCGCACGTCCGCGATCCCACCGTGGGTGCTGCGCGCATCGGGCGTGGTGTCGCGGGAGATGCGCGAGCTCGCCGAGACGTCCTACATGTTCAGCGCGCCGTTCGTCCTGGACTCGAGCGTCAGCGAGAAGCGCCTCGGTCTGGCGCCCACCCCGATGTCCGACGGGCTCGCCGCCACGGTCGGCTGGTGGCGCGCGCAGGAGCGGGCCGCCGCCTGACCGGGGTACGGACGAGTAACCCGGGTCACACCCGTCACTCGATAGCGTTCCGCCCATGTTCTCCAAGGTGCTCGTCGCCAACCGTGGCGAGATCGCAGTCCGGGCCTTCCGTGCAGCACGCGAGATCGGCGCGCGCACGGTGGCCGTCTTCCCCCACGAGGACCGCGGGTCCGAGCACCGGATGAAGGCCGAGGAGGCCTACCAGATCGGCGAGGAGGGGCACCCCGTACGGGCCTACCTCGACCCCGAGGCCATCGTCGAGGTCGCCGTGAGGTGCGGTGCCGACGCGATCTACCCCGGCTACGGCTTCCTCTCGGAGAACCCCGCCCTCGCCGAGGCGTGCGCCGCCAACGGCATCACCTTCATCGGCCCCAGCGCCGAGGTCCTCACGCTCACCGGCAACAAGGCCCGGGCGATCGCCGCGGCCAAGGCTGCCGGCGTGCCGGTGCTGGAGTCCGTGCCGCCGTCGACCGACGTCGAGGAGCTGCTCGCGGCCGCCGAGCAGATCGAGGCGCCGCTCTTCGTCAAGGCCGTCGCCGGCGGCGGCGGTCGCGGCATGCGCCGCGTCGACGACCGTGCCAACCTGCGCGAGGCCATCGAGGCCTGCATGCGCGAGGCCGACGGTGCGTTCGGCGACCCGACCGTCTTCATCGAGCAGGCCGTCGTCGACCCCCGCCACATCGAGGTGCAGATCCTGTCCGACGGCACCGGGTCGGACGACGGCGTCATCCACCTCTACGAGCGCGACTGCTCTGTGCAGCGGCGCCACCAGAAGGTCGTCGAGATCGCCCCCGCGCCCGACCTCGACCCCGAGCTGCGGGACCGCATGTGCGCCGACGCGGTCCGGTTCGCCCGCGAGATCGGCTACAAGAACGCCGGCACCGTCGAGTTCCTGCTCGACCCCACCGGCAAGTACGTCTTCATCGAGATGAACCCGCGCATCCAGGTCGAGCACACGGTGACCGAGGAGGTGACCGCCGTCGACCTCGTGCAGTCGCAGATGCTCATCGCCGCCGGTGCCACCCTCGCCGACCTCGACCTCACGCAGGACTCGGTGCAGCCGCGCGGCTTCGCGCTCCAGTGCCGGATCACCACCGAGGACCCTGCCAACGGCTTCCGTCCCGACACCGGCAAGATCACGACCTACCGCTCCCCCGGCGGCCCGGGCGTACGCCTCGACGGCGGCACCACCTACAGCGGCGCCGAGATCAGCCCCCACTTCGACTCGATGCTCGCCAAGCTCACCTGTCGCGGCCGCACCTTCGAGGCCGCCGTGCAGAAGGCCCGCCGCGCGCTGCTGGAGTTCCGCATCCGCGGCGTCTCCACCAACGTCGGGTTCCTCCAGGCCGTGCTCGCCGACCCCGACTTCGCCGCCGGCGGCGTCACCACGTCCTTCATCGAGGACCACCCCTCCCTCCTGAAGGCCCAGCTCGGCCGCGACCGCGCCACCAAGCTGCTCGCCTACCTCGCCGACGTCACCGTCAACCAGCCCCACGGCTCCGCCCCCGTCTCCGTGTCCCCGGTGAGCAAGCTTCCCGAGCTCGACCGCTCGCAGCCGGCCCCCGCGGGCACCCGGCAGCTGCTGCGCGACATCGGGCCCGAGGAGTTCGCCCGCCGGCTGCGAGCGCAGAAGGACGTCGCCGTCACCGACACCACCTTCCGCGACGCCCACCAGTCGCTGCTCGCCACGCGGGTACGCACCCGCGACCTGCTCGCGGTCGCCGACCACGTCTCCCGGACCACCCCGCAGCTGTGGTCGGTCGAGTGCTGGGGCGGGGCGACGTACGACGTGGCGCTGCGCTTCCTCGCCGAGGACCCGTGGGAGCGGCTGGCGGCCCTGCGTGAGGCGATCCCCAACATCGGCCTCCAGATGCTGCTGCGCGGGCGCAACACCGTCGGCTACACGCCCTACCCGACGCAGGTCACCGAGGCCTTCGTGCAGGAGGCCGCGGAGACCGGCATCGACGTCTTCCGCATCTTCGACGCCCTCAACGACGTCTCGCAGATGCGCCCGGCGATCGACGCCGTCCGGGCCACCGGCACGTCGGTCGCGGAGGTTGCGCTCTGCTACACCGGCGACCTCTCCTCGCCGGACGAGAAGCTCTACACGCTCGACTACTACCTCCGCCTCGCCGAGCAGATCGTCGACGCCGGCGCGCACGTGCTCGCGATCAAGGACATGGCCGGCCTGCTCCGCGCCCCCGCCGCGCGCACCCTGGTCACCGCGCTGCGCGAGCGCTTCGACCTGCCCGTGCACCTGCACACCCACGACACCCCCGGCGGCCAGCTCGCCACGCTCCTCGCGGCGATCGACGCGGGCGTCGACGCCGTCGACGCGGCCTGCGCGTCCATGGCCGGCACCACCTCGCAGCCGGCGCTGTCGGCGCTGGTCTCCGCGACCGACCACTCCGAGCGCGAGACCGGCCTGTCGCTGGCCGCGGTCAACGCGATGGAGCCCTACTGGGAGGCGGTCCGCCGCGTCTACGCGCCGTTCGAGTCCGGACTGCCCGCCCCGACAGGGCGCGTCTACCGCCACGAGATCCCCGGCGGCCAGCTGTCCAACCTGCGCCAGCAGGCGATCGCGCTCGGCCTGGGCGAGAAGTTCGAGCAGGTCGAGGACATGTACGCCGCGGCCAACGACATCCTCGGCAACGTCGTGAAGGTGACGCCGTCGTCCAAGGTCGTCGGCGACCTCGCGCTCGCGCTCGTCGCGGCCGGCGCCGACCCCGCGGCCTTCGAGGAGGACCCGGCGTCGTTCGACGTCCCCGACTCGGTCATCGGCTTCCTCAACGGCGAGCTCGGCGACCCGCCCGGCGGGTGGCCCGAGCCGTTCCGCACCAAGGCGCTCGCCGGCCGGACCTGGAAGCAGCCCACCGAGAGCCTCACCGACGAGCAGCGGGCCAGCCTCGCCTCCGACCGGCGCGCGACGCTCAACGAGCTGCTCTTCCCGGGACCCACGGCGGCCTTCCTCGAGTCCCGGGAGGCGTACGGCGACCTCGCGGCGGTCTCCACCATCGACTACCTCTACGGCCTGCGCCGCGGCGAGGAGCACCGCGTGCAGGTCCGCGAGGGACGCGAGATGCTCTTCGCCCTCGAGGCGATCAGCGAGCCCGACGAGCGCGGCTTCCGCAACGTGATGGCGACCGTCGACGGTCAGATGCGACCCGTCCAGGTGCGCGACCGCAGCATCTCCGCCGACGTCGCCTCGACCGAGAAGGCCGACCCCGGCAACAGCGGCCACGTCGCCGCGCCCTACGACGGCGCCGTGACGGTGACCGTCGCCGAGGGTGACGCCGTCGAAGCCGGCCAGACCGTGGCGACCATCGAGGCGATGAAGATGGAGGCGTCCATCACCGCCCCGGTCGCGGGAACCGTCACCCGGCTCGCCGTCCCGTCGACGCAGGCCGTCGAGGGTGGCGACCTGGTGCTGGTGATCGGCTGACCTCGGGGGTCACTCCCGCAGGTCGGCCCCGAACCGCTCGTGGCTGTGGTGCTCCTCGGCCAGGCGCCGCAGCAGGGCGAGGATCTCACCGAAGACCACCTGCCCCACGACCATCTCCTCCAGCAGGCCGTGGCGGTCCTTCGAGCCGTCCAGGTGCCCGATCTCGTAGCGGGCGATCTCGTCGGCGAGGCGGACGTACGGCAGCAGCTCCGCCGGGTCACGTGGATGGGTGTCGAACGCGAGGACCTGCTCGAGCGTCCCCGCGAGCGCCTCGCGCGCCGGAGCCTCGGGCCGTACGGCGGTCCACCCCGCGCGGTCGACCAGGTCGTCCACGAGCGCGCGGGTCATCGGCCGGAGCTCGCCGGCAGTCGTCGGCTCGGGCGTCGTCGCGTCAGCCGCCAGCGCGAAGAGGTCGTGGAGCGGGCCCGGCTGGCCGACGGCGGCCACCAGTCGTCGCAGGCCGTCGACGGGCACGCGTCCCACCTCGCGCAGGAGACGGATGAGCCTGAGCCGGCGCACGTGCTCGTCGTCGTACTCGGCGAGCCGGTCGGTCACCCGACGGCCGGGCGGGAGGAGGCCCTCGCGCAGGTAGAACTTGATGCTGGCGACCGGGATGCCGGTGCGCTCCGCGAGGGCGGACATCCGGAGCATCGACTCTTGACCCACGTCATAGATAGTGCCACTCTCGTCGTAGAGATCGTCACTATCCATGGAGGCCGGCATGTCCCAGCGTCGAGTACCGCGCGCGTACGCGGGCGCAGTGGAGTCCGCCCCACCCGGGGTCGCCGGCGGTCAGTACGTCGCGGTGCCCGAGCGCGCCGAGGTCGTCGTCTTCCTCATCGGGATGCGCGTCAACCGGTGGCGGCGCGTGCGCAGCTGGTGGCCGGTCTTCGTCGCGATGCCCCGGATGCTCGCCGAGCTGGGCGAGCGCGACCTCGGCCTGCTCGACGCGCGGACCTACTGGTCGGGGCGGGTGTTCCTCGTCGTGCAGCACTGGCGGAGCGCGGCCGAGCTGGGAGCGTACGCGCGCGACGCCTCGCTGTCGCACGCACCTGCCTGGGGCGCGTTCAACCGGGCGCGTGCCGGCAGCGGAGACGTCGGCATCTTCCACGAGACCTATGTCGTGCCAGCGGCCGGCATCGAGTCGCTCTACGGCAACATGCCCCCGTTCGGGCTCGCGGCGGCGGTGGGGTGCGTCGAGCGGGGGCGGGCACGACCCGCGACGCGCGCCCACCAGCAGCTCGGGACGACGGAGCCCGACTACGGACCCTGACGCGCCCTCCGGCTCAGCTGGCGTTGAGCACGACCGCGTCCGGGTCGGGCTCGGCGTACTCGGTGACCTCGTCCGGCTCGTCCCCGGTCACCTCGCGGAAGACCTCGACGGCGACGGCGCGCATGCCGTTGATCTTGGGGTGGAACGGGGCCGCCACGCCCACGCGGAGCCGGGGGCCGTTGACCCACGCGCGACCCTTGGCGCACACGTCGTGGCCCTCCGACCCCGCGGCCACGTCGACGTAGGCCGCCCCCGCCGCCTGCGCGCCACGGCGGAGCGAGTCGTTGAGGAGGCCGGCGACCTGCGTGACCGGCTCGAGCACCCCGGCAGGTACGCCGACGGCGCCGCAGGTGCCCTCGGTGGGCAGGATGTCGGGATAGCCGACGACGAGGACCTCGGCGCCGGGTGCGACCGCGAGGACGCGGCGTACGGCCTGCCGGATCCGGCCGGCCACCTTGCGGGCGTCGACGCGCAGCTGGGCGACCGGGCACGTCGCCGCGAGGCCCCGCTGGCACTGGATCAGCGAGTCGTAGATGCCGAAGTCGTTGCCGCCCATGCCGAGCGTCACCAGGTCGGTCTCCGCGGTGACCGCGTCGAGCTGCGGGCGGGTGGTGTTCCCGTCGAACATCACCATCCGCTGGTAGAGGTCGCTCGTCGTGGCCGCCGAGCAGGTCACGTCGGTGTAGGTCGCGACGTCGAGCCAGTCGGCGACGAAGGCCGGGTAGTTGTCCTTGGAGCGGGCGCAGCCCTGCGGGTCCGCGCGCATCGTGCCGATGAACGGTCCCGCGGAGAACGAGTCGCCCAGGGCGACGTAGTCGACCGACGAGGCCGCCCCGGTCGCGACGACGGGGTCGGGCAGGTCGACCGTGCCGTCGGCCGCACGGCCGGACTCGCAGGCGGAGGCGGCCAGGGCGAGGGCGGCGACGACCGCGGCGACGCGGAGCCTGCGGATCACTGGCGGGCCGGGCCCTTCTGCCGCGGGGAGACGCCGAAGGTGAACCAGTCGGAGTAGAGGCCGAAGTAGGAGCGCACGGTGTCGCCGTCGACGGGGACCCGGCCACCGGTGAAGACGAAGGCCATCTCGGTGACCCGACCGCCCCACTCGCCGTTGCCGTCGCGGGCGACCACCTCGATGCCCGTGAGGTCGCCCATCCCGGGCCACTGCCTCTCGACCTGGGTGTCGTCGATCGTTGTCGCCCACGTCGAGTACCTGGGGTTGGCGAGGCCGTCGTAGGGGTCGGCCTGCGCCACGAGGTAGGGCATCGAGCCGGCCGAGGAGAAGCCGCCGTTGCTGGCGGAGAACTGGGTGAAGGCGGGGCGGCCGTCGTGGTGGAGGCCCTGCCTGGCGGTCGCCTTGATCGCCGCCGTCGCCGCCGGGTGCTCGACCTCGACGCCGCCGTAGACCTGGCACTGCGAGGTGTCGCACAGGTCGTAGCGCTCGCCCTTGCGCGCCTGGCGCTCGAACGCGGCGTAGGTCCGCGCGGCCACCGACTGCGCGCTCACGGCGTCCGGCTCCCACAGCGCGGGCACCTCCTGGGGCACGACCCCGCGCAGGTAGGCCTCCATGCTGAGCTTGTTGACCGTCTGGCGCTTGCCCGAGCGCGCTGCGACGGACTGGAGGGTGCCGCGGTAGTCGCGACGGGCACCGGGGAGGACGAGCGTGAGCACGCGGTCGACCGAGGAGAACTCGGCCCCGCCGCGCACCTTCTTCCAGGTCTTCCAGCGGCCCCGCTTGCTGAACTGCACCGACGTGTCGTCGCCCGCGGCGACCAGGCGCCACTTCTTCGCCGCATTCGCCGGGAGTCGCCGGGTGCGCTGGCGGGCGAGGCTGGTGACCTTCAGCCCGCGCTCGGCGACGACCTGGACGTCGCGGCCGGTGTCGGCGGTGATGAGCACCCGGACCTTGCCGCCGATCGTGCCCCACGTGGTGCCGGGGTAGTAGAACTCGTCGATCTGCCGCCAGGTCAGCCCCTGCTCGGCGGCGCCGAGGGCGCCGTACTGGGAGAGCCCGTGGCCGTGCCCGAAGCCGTGCCCGGTGATCGTGATGGCCGTGGCGCCGGGCGTGCTCCAGGTCTCCGCCGCTCGGCGCGGCTCGGCCGCCGCGGCGGCGGACGCGGGCAGGACGGGCAGCAGCAGCGCGCCCGCGGCGAGCGCGAGCAGGGTGCGGGAACGGCGCATGTCGGCATCTCCCCCGAGAGTCGGCAACAGAACCTCCGAGCGTACAGGTGGTCCACAGCGGTCGGGGCCGGACCGCCGGATCGGTGGCACCATGGACCGATGCTGGGCAAGCGCCGCAGGCAGCGGCACGACGAGGAGCTCGCCGAGCGCGACGCCTTCCGCCACGTGCGCCGCGCAGCCGACGAGGACGTCACCCGGTTCGGCGAGGAGCTGACGACCCTGCACCTCGACACCCTCGCCACCGAGCTGGACGACGCCATGCGCGGGGACTACCAGCGCGCGCTCGACGCCTACGAGGACGCCAAGGCCGCGCTCGCACGCGCCGACACCGCCGCCGACGTCACCGGCGTGACCCGTACGCTGGCCGACGGCCGGTTCGCCCACGCGTGCGTGCTCGCGGCCCAGGCGGGTGACGCGCGCCCCGTGCGGCGGCCGCCCTGCTTCTTCGACCCGGCGCACGGGCCGGCGAGCCGGGACGTCGAGTGGGCGCCTCCGGGCGGGGTGCCCCGCGAGGTGCCGGTGTGCTTCCGCGACGCCGAGCGGCTCGCCGCGGGCGACCAGCCGGAGACGCGGCTGGTCCGGCTCGGCGACCGGCGGGTCGCGTGGTACGCCTCCGGACCGCTCTACGCCGCGTGGGCCGGCGGCTGGTACGCCGACCTGGTCGCGGAGGGACGCATCGAGGCCGAGCGGCTGACCATGGCGTACGCCGGGACGCTGCCGGGCACGGCAGGTGCCCAGCTGCCCCTCGCCGCCGCGTGGAGCGACCCGGGGGCCTGGGACGGCGGCGGCACGATCGACGGCCACGACTACACCGGCTACGGCGGCGACGGCTGGGGCGGCTGGGGCGGCGACGTCGGCGGTGCGGGTGACGGCGGCGGCGGGGGCGGCGGCGACTGACCGCGTGCGGCTCGCGGCCGTGGCAGACTCCGACCATGTTCGGGGGACG
The DNA here is from genome assembly GCF_004785795.1 of Nocardioides eburneiflavus. Taxonomy (NCBI): domain Bacteria; kingdom Bacillati; phylum Actinomycetota; class Actinomycetes; order Propionibacteriales; family Nocardioidaceae; genus Nocardioides; species Nocardioides eburneiflavus. Next base: position 2,491,025 of record NZ_SRRO01000001.1, on the reverse strand, counting down.
ACGACGCAGGCGCGAGGCAGAGCTCGCCGAGAAGGACCGCTGGCGCGTCGCGCGGCGGCTGATGGACGAGGACGTCACGGTCCTCGGCGAGCAGCTCGCCGACCTGCACGTCGACACGCTGTCCGACGACCTCGACCACGTCGCGCGCGACCACTACCGGCGGGCCATCGAGCACTACGACCAGGCCAAGCACCTGCTGGCCGCGAGCACGACCGCCGAGGACGTCGTCGCCGTGGAGCAGGTCGTCGCCGACTCCCGCTACCACCGGGCCGCGGTCGTCGCCGTGCGCGACGGCGAGCCGCTGCCCGAACGCCGCGAGCCGTGCTTCTTCGACCCACGCCACGGTCCCTCGAGGCAGGACGTCGAGTGGACCCCGCCCGTCGGCGCCGCGCGCGTGGTCGCTGTCTGCGCGGCCGACGCCCGTCGCCTGTCCGCCGGCGAGGAGCCGCTCGTGCGGATGGTGCGGGTCGGCGACCGCTGGGTGCCGTGGCACCTCGCGGACGGCGCCGGCAGTCCCGTCGAGGCCGCGGTCGAGATCGCGCGCCACCAGTGGGGCGGCGAGGTGCAGAAGGGCCTGGCGCAGGCCTACCTCAACCAGAGCACCGGCGGCGCCGGTCGCGGCGGCGGCGGGCTCAACGGCCGCTGAGCGACTGTCCCACCCGCCTGGGATCAGACGTGGTGCAGGCGGCGGGCGGCCTCGGCGATCGACCCGCTCATCGAGGGATAGACCGTGAACGCCTGGGCGAGCTGGTCGGCGGTCAGCGACTCCGCGACCGCGACCGACACCGGGTGGATCAGCTCGGAGGCCCGGGGCCCGACGACCACTCCCCCGACGACGATCCCGGTGCCCGGGCGGCAGAAGAGCTTCACGAAGCCGTCCCGCACGCCCTGCATCTTGGCGCGCGCGTTGCCCGCGAGCGGCAGGGTGACCACCTCGGCCTGGATCTCGCCGGCGTCGACGGCCTGCTGCGACCAGCCGACCGTGGCGATCTCCGGCGCGGTGAAGACGTTGGAGGAGACCTTCTTGAGGTCGAGCGGCGCGACCGCGTCGCCGAGGAAGTGCCACATCGCGATGCGTCCCTGCATCGCGGCCACCGACGCCAGCATCAGCACGCCCGTGCAGTCACCCGCGGCGTAGATCCCGCGCGCCGAGGTGCGCGAGACCCGGTCGACGGTGATGAACCCGCCCTCGTCGGTGCGGACGCCGGCCTCCTCGAGGCCGAGGTCGGCGGTGTTGGGGATCGAGCCGAGCGCGAGGATGCAGTGGCTGCCGGAGACCGTACGGCCGTCGGTCAGGGTCACCGTCACCTCGTCGCCGTCGCGGGTCACCGACTGCATGCGCGACTGGCCGAGCACGTTCATCCCGCGCCGGGTCAGCACGTCCTCGAGCACCGCGGAGGCGTCGGCGTCCTCGCCGGGCAGCACCCGGTCGCGGCTGCTGACGAGGGTGACGTCGATGCCGAGCGAGAGGTAGGCGCTGGCGAACTCGGCGCCGGTGACGCCCGAGCCGACCACGACGAGCTTCTCCGGCACCTCGGTCAGGTCGTAGACCTGCTCCCACGTGAGGATCCGCTCGCCGTCGGGCTGGGCGCTGGGGAGCGTACGGGGTGCCGCGCCGGTCGCGACGATGATCGCGTCGGCACGGAGCACCTCGCCACCGACCTCCACCGTCAGGTCCGGCCCCAGGCGCCCGCGACCCTTCATGACGCGCACGCCGTCGCGGTCGAGGCGGGCCGCGATGTCGGACGACTGGTCGGCCGCGAGCTGCTTGACACGGGCGTTGACGCGGGCCAGGTCGACGCTGATCGTCGTGGCCGCGTCGCCCTGGTGGTCGTGGAAGTTGACGCCGAGCTCCTGCGCAGTGCCCATGTCGGCCATCAGCTCGGCGGTGGCGATCAACGTCTTGCTGGGGACGCAGTCGGTGAGCACCGCCGAGCCACCGATGCCGTCGGTGTCGACGATCGTGACGTCTGCGCCGAGCTGGACGGCGACGTGGGCGGCCTCGTAGCCGCCCGGGCCGCCGCCGATGATGACGATGCGATCTGTCACGTGGGTCTCTTCCTTCGTCTGGAGGCTGCTGGTCTCGGTACGCCGGGACCACGGCTTCGTTCCTCAGCCGTGCCGGCTACTCGACCTGTCCGGGCCCACGCCGACCGCTCGTTCCTCGCGGCCGGCTGCCCGTCTCAGAAGTTGATCATGTGGCCGGCGATGCCGTGGACGGCCTCCTTGACGGCCTCGCCGAGGGTCGGGTGGGCGAAGACGTTGCGGGCCACCTCGTCGGCCGTGAGGTCCCACTGCTGGGCCATCGTCAGCACCGGCAGCAGCTCGGTCACGTTGGGGCCGATCATGTGCGCGCCGATGATCTCGTTGTGCTCGGCGTCGGCGACGACCTTGACGAACCCGACCGGCTCGCCGAGGCCCATCGCCTTGCCGTTGGCGGTGAAGGGGAAGGACGCCGTCTTGACGTCGTAGCCCTTCTCCTTGGCCTGGGCCTCGCTGTAGCCGAACGACGCGACCTGCGGGTTGCAGTAGGTCGCGCGGGGGACGAAGTCGAAGGCGACCGGCATGGTCTCGGCACCGTTGATCGTCTCGGCGGCCACGATGCCCATGGCCTCGGCGACGTGGGCGAGCATCATCTTGCCTGTGCAGTCGCCGATGGCGTAGACGTTGTCGACGTTGGTGCGTCCGAAGTCGTCGATCTCGATGGCGCCGCGCTCGGAGACGTCGACGCCGGTGTTCTCCAGCCCGTAGCCCTTCACCCGGGGCGCGAAGCCGAAGGCGGCCAGGAACTTGCCGGCCTCGAGCACCTGCTCGTCGCCCCCGGCAGCCGGGGCGACGGTGACCTTGACCCCCGAGCCGGTGTCCTCGACCTTCTTGACCGCGGTGGAGGTGAGCACCTTCACGCCGAGCTTCTTGTAGTGCTTTGCGAGCTCCTTGGAGATGTCGGCGTCCTCGGTCGGCACCATCCGGTCGAGGAACTCCACGATCGTGACGTCGACGCCGAAGTTGGCCATGACGTAGGCGAACTCGACACCGATCGCGCCGGAGCCGCCGATGATGATCGACTCGGGGAGCTGGTCGGTGAGGATCTGCTCCTCGTAGGTGACGACGTTCTCGCTGAGCTCGACCCCGGGGACCAGTCGCACGGTCGCGCCCGCGGCGATGATGAGGTTGTCGAAGGTGTAGCCGGTCGTGCCGCCGTCCTTGTCCTTGACGTCGATCCCGGTCGGGCTGGTGAGCGTGCCCCAGCCGTCGATCTCGGTGATCTTGTTCTTCTTCATCAGGAAGTGGACGCCCTTGACGATGCCGGCGCTGACGTCGCGGCTGCGCTTGTGGGTCGGACCGAACGCCATCGTGGCGTCGCCCTCGATGCCGAACTTGGCCTTCTCGTGCTGGAGGGTGTGGGCCAGCTCGGCGTTCTTGAGCAGCGCCTTGGAGGGGATGCACCCGACGTTGAGGCAGACACCTCCCCAGTACTTCTCCTCCACCACGGCCACCTTCTGGCCGAGCTGGGCTGCGCGGATCGCGGCGACGTAGCCACCGGGGCCGGCGCCGAGGACGAGGGTGTCGAAGTGCGTGTCGGTCACGGCCCCACCCTAGTTGTCGACGTCGCTGGCGGAACACCCGAGGCTTGTCCTGAGGAGCGCGCCCCGCGCGCGTCAGGAAGGGTCGAGGCTCGATACCCTGTGGCTCGTGACTCTGTACGCCGCCTACGGGACGAACCTCGATCCCGCCCGCATGGGCGAGCGCTGCCCCCACTCGATCCTCCACTCCACCGGCTGGTTGAGCGGCTGGCGACTCACGTTCGGCGGCGAGGAGCACGGCTGGGACGGCGCGCTCTCGACGATCGTCCAGGACCCGTTCGAGCAGGTCTTCGTGGCCGTCTACGACGTCACGCCCGAGGACGAGCGGGCGCTCGACGGGTGGGAGGCCGCCGACACCGGCCTCTACCGCAAGACCAAGGTGCGCGTGCAGACGATGACCGGCGAGCTCGTCGTGTGGGCCTACGTGCTCGACGCGTACGAGGGCGGGCTGCCGTCGGCGTCCTACCTCGGCGTGCTGGCCGACTCCGCCGAGGCAGCCGGCGCTCCCGAGGACTACGTCGCGGCGCTGCGCCGCCGCGCGTGCCGTTCCACCGGCCTGTGAGCCACCCTGCGGCGACCAGCCGGGAGTGACGTCACGGGCGCTCGTGCGTTGAGCCTGCATGCGCCGCCGATCGCTCCTGCGTCCGTCCGTTCCCGCCGCCATCGTTCTGGTGGGATCGCTCCTCGCGGGCTCGCAGGTCGGCGGGACGCCAGCAGCATCGGGGGCGTCCGCCGTCGTGCAGGGGGCGGCGGCGGACGTACGGGGCAAGCGCAGCGTGATGTTCGTCGGCAACAACTGGGCCGGCACCGCGACCGTGGTGGACACCAGGAACCTGGAGGTCCTGCGACGCGGCATCGACCTCGTCCCCGACCTCGACGAGGAGCTCGCCGCGATCCGCTCCGACCCGGAACGGCTGGCGTTCTACCTCGCCGTGCAGCAAGGACCGGGCGAGGGCCACGACCAGCTCGTCGACGACATGTTCACCACCCGCGACGGCCGCTACCTGGCCGTCTCGCGCCCGAGCCTGGCCGACGTCGTGTGGGTCGACATCGCCCGGGCGGCGGCGGGTGACCCGGGGGCGATCGTGCGCGAGCAGCAGATGGACGGCCACCGCACCGACCACATGGGTCTCTCCCCCGACGGTCGTCGGCTGCTGGTGAGCGACTCCACTGCGCGCCAGGTGGTCGAGTACGCCATGGTCCGCCAGACGCTCCCCGACGGGACGGTCGCGCGCATGGGTGACCGGCTGCGCACCTTCGAGTCGGGGGAGACGCCGCACGAGAACAGCTGGAGCGACGACGGGCGCAGGATCTTCCACGCCTCGATCGGGCGGGTCTACACCCCCGGCGACCGCGGGACGCCGCTCGAGGACCCGGTCAAGGGCGACCGCTGGTTCCAGGTCGTGCGCGAGCGCGACTTCCGCGTCCTCCAGCGCTGGGACATGGGCCAGGAGCTCGCCGAGGCGGGCTACCCCGGCATGAGCTCGGCGGTGCGGCCGATGGCGCTCGGGCCCGACGAGCGGTTCCTCTGGTTCCAGGTGTCCTTCTTCCACGGCTACGTCGAGTTCGACACCCGCGCCGCCGACACCGACGGCGCCGTCACCTACTCCGCGGGTGGTCGGCCCGAGCCCCGGCGCGGCGCCGTTCGCCGGGTCGTGCCGCTCCCGAACCGGGTCCCGACGATGCCGCTCGAGCAGTACGTCAACGACTCCGCGCACCACGGCCTGTCGTTGGGCGACGACGACCGGACGCTGTGCGTGGCCGGCACCATGGACGACTACGCCGCGCTGGTGGACACGCGCACCACCCGCCGGTGGATCTTCGACCGCGCCACCACCGGGCACGACTACCTCAAGCCCTACTGGACCACCGAGGGGCCCGACGGCACCTGCTGGATCTCGCTCAGCGAGTCCGACGCAGTCGCCGTCCTCGACGTGCGCCGGCGCAAGGAGATTGCCTACCTGCCCGTCGGCGACCACCCGCAGCGGGTGCGCCACGGGGTGGTGCGCGAGGAGATCGTGACCGGCTGGTGATGCGTCTAGAGTTCGCCGCGTGACCCACGCAGACCCTGCCCCGACCCCGTACGAGAGCGCCACCGAGGCCGCCGCCAGGCTCGCCGAGCTGACCGGTGTCGAGCGCCACGACATCGCCCTGGTCCTGGGCTCGGGCTGGCTCCCGGCCGTCGACGCCCTCGGTGAGGCCACCGCCGAGATCGACACCACCGACCTGCCCGGCTTCAGCGCGGCCGCGGTCGCCGGGCACAGCGGCAAGATCCGCTCGATCCGCTGTGCCGTTCCCGGGGGAAGTGATCGCAACCTGCTCGTGTTCCTCTCGCGCACCCACTTCTACGAGGGCAAGGGCGTCGCCGCGGTGGTCCACCCGATCCGTACGGCCGCGGCGGCCGGCTGCTCGGCGATCGTGCTGACCAACGGCTGCGGCGGACTCAAGGAGGGCTGGCAGCCCGGCCAGCCCGTGCTGATCTCCGACCACATCAACCTGACCGGCACCAGCCCGATCGTCGGGGCCAACTTCGTCGACCTCACCGACCTCTACAGCCCACGCCTGCGCGCGATGTGCAAGGAGGTCGACAGCTCGCTGGACGAGGGCGTCTACGTCCAGTTCCCCGGGCCGCACTACGAGACCCCGGCCGAGGTCCGGATGGCCGGCGTCCTCGGCGGCCACCTGGTCGGCATGAGCACCACGCTCGAGGCGATCGCGGCCCGCGAGGCGGGCATGGAGATCCTGGGCATCAGCCTGGTCACCAACCTCGCCGCGGGCCTGAGCGGGGAGCCGCTCAACCACGAGGAGGTCCTCGTGGCGGGCAGGGCCGCGGCCAGCCGGATGGGCGGCCTGCTCAGCCAGGTCGTCGCGAAGATCTGAGGTCGACCGTGCGCGTCCTGGTGACGGGTGCCGCCGGCAGCCTCGGCCGGGTGATCACCGTCGGGCTGGAGGCCCTGGGCCACGACGTGGTCGGGCTCGACCTGGTCCCGCCGCCCGAGGGCACCACCATCACCTGGCACGAGGCCGACTGCGCCGACGCCGATGCCGTCGAGGCGGTCTTCGCCGCCCTGTCCACCGGGGGCAGGCTCGACGCCGTGGTGCACCTCGCCGGGGTCCCCGAGGAGCTCTCGCTCCCCGCCGAGCTCACCTCCCACGTCGTCACCACGGCGGCGCTGCTCGACGCGATGGTCGCCCACGACGTGCCGCGCATCGTCTACGCCTCCTCCAACCACGCCGTGGGGCGCACGCCTCGCGCGGACGGCGAGCTCACCGTCGCGGCGCGGCCACGCCCCGACACCTACTACGGCGTCGCCAAGGTCGCCGCCGAGGCGCTGCTGCAGCTGTTCGCCAACCGGCACGGGCTCGACGCCGTGTCATGCCGGATCGGCTCCTTCCTGGAGGAGCCCACCAGCCTCCGCGGCCTCTCGACGTGGCTCTCGCACGGCGACGGCGTCAGGATGGTCGAGGCGGCCCTCACCGCCCCTGCACCGGGCTTCGCGGTCCTCTACGGCATCAGCGCCAACACCCGCGCCTGGTGGGACCTCGAGCCCGGACGCCTGCTCGGCTACGAGCCGCAGGACGACGCGGAGGCGTACGCCGACCGGATCGAGCGCCGCCCCGAGGACGAGGCGGAGGCCGAGTTCGTCGGCGGGCCGTTCGCGACGGCGCACTTCCACCGGCCTGCACTCGGCGACTGAGGCGTCGGCCGCAGCGGCGTGCCTTGACCTGGAGTGCACTCGAAGTCGGACACTGGTCCGATGACCAGCCTGAGCATCGCCGAGGCCGCCGAGCGCACGGGGCTCACCGCCCACACCCTGCGCTACTACGAGCGCGACGGCCTGCTGCTGCACTCGGTGGACCGGGCACCGTCCGGGCACCGGCGCTACACCGACGACGACCTGCGCTGGATCGAGATGGTGACCCGGCTCCGGTCCACCGGCATGCCCATCCGGGACGTACGCCGCTACACCGCGCTGGTGCGCGACGGTGACGGCAACGAGTCCGAGCGCCTGGACCTGCTCCTCGCCCACCGCGAGGTCGTCGAGCGCCAGCTGGCCGAGGTGACGTCCCACCTGCGTGCCATCGACTACAAGATCGCGCTCTACGAGGGGAAGGTCGAGAGGTCCGCCTGAGCGGCCCGCACGCGGCGCCTTGACTTCGAGCGCACTGCAAGGAGTGGGGTGGGGACATGACGCACACACCCATCGCCCAGCGCACCCTCGGCACGGCCTCCCCGCTCACCGTGAGCAGCCTCGGCCTCGGCTGCATGGGGATGTCGGAGTTCTACGGCACCCCCGACGAGCAGGGCGGCACCGACACCATCCACCGCGCCCTCGACCTCGGCGTGACGTTCCTCGACACCGCCGACATGTACGGCCCGTTCACCAACGAGCAGCTCGTCGGCAAGGCCGTGGCCGGACGCCGCGACGAGGTCCAGCTCGCCACCAAGTTCGGCAACGAGCGCCTCCCCGACGGGACAATGGTCGGCATCAACGGCCGCCCCGACTACGTCCGCTCCGCCTGCGACGCCTCCCTCCAGCGGCTCGGCGTCGACCACGTCGACCTCTACTACCAGCACCGCGTCGACAGGACGGTGCCGATCGAGGAGACCGTCGGCGCGATGGCCGAGCTCGTGAGGGCCGGGAAGGTGCGCCACCTCGGCCTGTCCGAGGCGTCCGCCGCCACCATCCGCAGGGCCCACGGCGTGCACCCGATCACCGCGCTCCAGACGGAGTACTCGCTGTTCACCCGCGACCTCGAGGACGAGGTCCTGCCCACGATCCGCGAGCTCGGCATCGGCCTCGTGCCCTACTCACCGCTCGGTCGCGGGCTGCTGACAGGGGCGATCACCCGCAGCGACGGCGCGGACGGCGAGGCCGACCGCCGCCGCTCGGCCTACTTCCCCCGGTTCCAGGGCGAGGCGCTCAGCGCCAACCTCGCACTCGTCGACAAGGTGCGCGAGATCGCCGCCGAGAAGGGCTGCACCCCCGGCCAGCTGGCGCTCGCGTGGGTGCTCGCCCAGGGCGACGACGTCGCGCCGATCCCCGGGACCAAGCGGGTGGCCTACCTCGAGGAGAACGTCGGCGCCGCCGCGGTCGAGCTCACCGCCGACGACCTGTCGGCCCTCGAGCAGGCCGTGCCGCGCGAGGCCGTGGCCGGCGAGCGCTACGGCGACATGTCGCACATCGACGGCTAGCCATCACACCTAGGTCGCCGCGATCCCCACCCGGCCCTCACGGAAGGCGTCGACGAACAGGGCGTGGTCCTCACGGACCCGTACGGCGTAGTCGATCCCCCAGTCGCACAGCCACTGGACGAACTCGTTGCGGCGTCCCTTCAGCGACTGCGCGATCGCCGCCTCGACGTCGAAGTCGACGAGGTCCTGCTGGCTGTCCTCGTCGGACGCGCAGTGGATCTTGGCGGTCGCGCGGCCGAGGAGGTCGACCACGTCGCGCATCTCGGCGGGCTCGTTGATCTCGCCCCAGTCGAGGTCCACCTCGTAGGGCGAGACCTCGGAGACGACGTAGCCGACGCCACCGATCACCGTGTGGCCGAGCAGCGGGTCGGTGTGCACCTGGAGCGCGCGCTGGCTCACGGACGTACGGTGCCCCTCGTCCTCGAAGTAGGCGTCGACCTCGCTGGTGTCGACGAAGCGGCTCACGGCGGGGATGTTGGCCTGCTTCATGCTGAGCACGACGTCGTTGTCGAGCGCCTGGCTGTAGCCCTCGACCAGCACGTTGTACGCCGGGAGCCCGGCGCTGCCGATGCCGAAGCCGGACTTGCCGACGACGTCGCGCAGGTCGTAGAACAGCTCGCGGTCGAAGCGCTTGGACGTCGGGATGGTGTCGAGGTAGGCGCGGAAGGCTGCCACCACCTCGGTGCGCTCCTCCCGCGGCAGGCGGCGCGTGGTCCCGTCGTCGGCGAACTTCCGGACCCCCCTCTGCATCACCGTCGTCTCGTCGAGCAGGTCGGCGCGGCGCATCGCCCGCGCCTCCTCCAGCGCGACCAGTACCGGTCCGTGGGCGGTGTCGAGGGTGATCTCGAAGTCGTCGTCGGAGTCGGAGGCGACGTAGTGGTTGACCTGGGCGAGGTAGGAGCGGGCGTAGCGGGCGATCAGCTTGCGGATCGCCTCCTCGGGCAGCGCCTTCTGCCAGGCGACCAGCGCGAGGCTCGCGGCGAAGCGCTGGAGGTCCCACGTGAAGCGACCGAGGTAGGCCTCGTCGAAGTCGTTGATGTCGAAGACGAGCCGGCCGTCGGAGTTGAGGTAGGTGCCGAAGTTCTCGACGTGGAGGTCGCCGTGGATCCAGATCCGCTCCGCGCCGTGGCGCGCCCAGTCGTCGGTCCCGGTCGTGACGTCGTTGTAGAACAGGCACGCGGTGCCGCGATAGAACGCGTGCGGGTCGCGGGCCATCTTGCGGTACTTCGCGCGGAACGCCACCGGGTCCGCGCGCATCAGCGGTGCGAAGGCGTCGCGCAGCACCTCGATGATGAGGTCGGTCCGGTCGGGTGTTCGCGCGGCGGCCATGCGGGCACTCTAGGTCTCCGCGCCCAGTAGGTTGGGGCCATGGCAACCACACAACTCGGCCCCAACACCGTCAGCACCGTGGGCGAGCTCCCCGCGGTCGGATCGCAGGCACCGGGCTTCGACCTGGTCGACCTCAAGTTCGGCGCACTCACCGACGCCGACGTCGCCGGCAAGCGCGTGGTGCTCAACATCTTCCCGAGCATCGACACCGGCGTGTGCCAGGCCGGCGTGCGCAAGTTCAACGAGCTCGCCGCCGGCCTCGACAACACCGCCGTCGTCAACGTCTCGGTCGACCTGCCCCTCGCCCAGGCCCGCTTCTGCGGCGCCGAGGGCATCGACGACGTGCTCGTCGGCTCGGCGTTCCGCTCCTCCTTCGGTGAGGACTACGGCGTCGCGATGGCCGACGGCGGCTGGCAGGGCATGCTGGCGCGCGCCGTCGTCGTCCTCGACGCCGACCACAAGGTCCTCTACACGCAGCTGACCGACGCCATCGGCACCGAGCCCGACTACGACGCCGCAGTGGCCGCTCTCTCCTGACCCACCCGTACGCCGGGGTGCTGCCCGCCTCAACGCCGCGATGCGAGCCAGTCGTGCTCGGCCGCGGGCAGCACCCCGGCGTCGAGGAAGACGTCCGCGAGGTCGCGGTCGCCCATGCACGCGCGGAAGAACATCGGCACCGTCAGCCCGTGCCCGGGCCGGTGCACCACCTCGATCGGGTCGTCGGTCTCGATCACCCCCGCCTCGCGGACAGCGAGGTAGGCGCCGGTGCGGCCGTGGGCGGTGAACCGTCGCACCCAGCGCGACTCCCCCAGGTGGGCGGCGAAGGTCGCGCACGGCACCCGCGGCCCGCACACCTCGAGCAGCGAGGTCCCGACCCGCCACTGCTCGCCCACCTCGGCACCGTCGACGTCGAGGCCCGACGTCGTCAGGTTCTCGCCGAACATCCCGTTGCCGAGCTCGCGCCCCAGCTCACGCGCCCAGCGGTCGAGCTCCTCGCGCGCCACGGCGTACACCGCCTGCGTGTCGCCGCCGTGGTGCTTGCGGCTCCAGATCGCGTCGCCCACCACGCCGCTCCCCAGTCCCCCGTGCTTGGGGCCCGGGGCGCGCACCTCGATCCGGTCGACGGGGTGCTTGTGGATGCCACTCGGGCGCTTGAGCCCCGTCACCGGCGCCAAGGAGCCTGAGTTGACGGACAGGACGGTCGCGATCACGCGACAACGGTAGTCGGGGGTGCGGGCGTGCGCGCGTGGATGTCGTGGGAGGTCAGCTGTCCCCGCCGTGGCAGACCGCCTCGATGTTGTTGCCCTCGGTGTCGCGGACGAAGGCGCCGTAGTAGCCGGGGTGGTACTCCGGCCACAGTCGCGGCTCGTGGAGGGACTCCGCCCCGGCCGCCACTGCCTCCGCGTGCCAGGCGCGGACCGTCGCCGCGTCCGGCGCCGTGAACGCGACGTGCACCTCGCGGTTGGGCCCGACCCCCTCGAAGGTGCTGATCCAGAAGTCGGGACCGTCGGTGCCGTAGCCGATGGCCACGTCGACGTCCATGACGCGGCGGTGACCCAGCACGCCGAGGACGCGGTCGTAGAACGCAGCCGCTCGCTGCAGGTCGGTGCAGTTGATGCCCAGGTGATCGATCATGGGCAGATCCTGACAGCGCCCACCGACAGCGCAGCCCGATAGCGTGCGCCCATGACCGCCGACCACCAGCTGCTCGAGCAGGCCCGCGCGTGGGCCGCCGAGGACCCCGACGACCAGACCCGCGCCGAGCTCGGGGCGGTCGTCGCCGCCGCCGAGCGCGGCGACGAGACGGACCTCGCCGACCGCTTCGCCGGGACGCTCGAGTTCGGCACGGCCGGCCTGCGGGGGGCGCTGGGCGCCGGCCCGAACCGGATGAACCGCGTCGTGGTCACCCGTGCGGCCGCGGGCCTGGCCTCGTACCTGAAGGACACCGGCCACGCCGGCGGGTCCGTCGTGATCGGCTTCGACGCCCGCCACAACTCCGACGTGTTCGCGCGCGACACCGCCGAGATCATGACGGGCGCCGGCTTCAAGGCGCTGGTGATGCCGCGTACGCTCCCCACGCCGCTCCTCGCCTTCGCGATCCGCGAGCTCGGCTGCGCCGCCGGCGTGATGGTGACAGCGAGCCACAACCCGCCGCAGGACAACGGCTACAAGGTCTACCTCGGTGACGGCAGCCAGATCGTGCCGCCGGCAGACATCGAGATCGCCGAGCGGATCGCCGCCGTCGGCCCGCTGGCCGACCTGCCCCGGGGCGACGCCGGCAGGGTCGTCGGCGAGGACATCGTCGACAACTACCTCGACACCGTGGCCGGCCTCGCCGAGGACGGCCCGCGCGACCTTCGTGTCGTCTACACCCCGCTCCACGGCGTCGGCGGCACGACCGTGGCGCAGGTGCTGGAGACCGCGGGCTTTGACGCCCCGCACGTGGTCGAGCAGCAGGAGCACCCCGATCCCGACTTCCCCACCGTCTCCTTCCCCAATCCCGAGGAGCCAGGGGCGATGGACCTCGCCATGGCCCTCGCCGAGAGGGCGGGCGCCGACCTGGTCGTGGCCAACGACCCCGACGCCGACCGGTGCGCAGTGGCGGTGCCCGACGCCCACGGCTGGCGGATGCTGCGCGGCGACGAGGTCGGTGCGCTGCTGGCCCACCACCTGATCGCCCGCGGCCGCACCGGCGTCTTCGCCAACTCGATCGTGTCCTCCAGCCTGCTCGGCAAGATGGCGGCCGCGGCCGGCCAGCCGCACGAAGAGACGCTGACCGGCTTCAAGTGGATCGGCCGCGTCCAAGGCCTCGCGTTCGGCTACGAGGAGGCGCTGGGCTACTGCTGCGACCCCGAGCACGTCCGGGACAAGGACGGCGTCTCGGCGCTGCTGCTGGTCTGCGAGCTCGCCGCGCAGGCCAAGGCAGAGGGCCGCGGCCTGACCGACATCCTCGACGACATCGCCCACCAGCACGGGCTGCACGCCACCGACCAGCTGTCGGTGCGCTTCGAGGACCTCTCCGAGATCGCCGCCACCATGGAGCGCCTGCGCACGGCTCCCCCGACGACCCTCGGCGGGCTCGCCGTCGAGCGCGCCGAGGACCTCTCCGAGGGCTCGGCCGCGCTGCCGCCGACCGACGGCCTGCGCTACTCCCTGGCGGAGGGGGCGCGGGTGATCGTGCGTCCGAGCGGCACCGAGCCCAAGGTCAAGTGCTACCTCGAGGTCGTCGTCCCCGTCGAGCCCGGCTCCGGCGGGGGCGGCGTCGACGCGGCCCGGATCTCGGCCGCCGGCCGTCTCGACGCGATCAAGGCCGACCTGCGCGGGGCCGCGTTCGGTGGCTGACGCGCGGGCGGCCCTCCTCTGCCTGACGGTCCTCGCGGCCGCGACCGTGCCCGCCTCCACGGCGTACGCCGGCGACGGTCCGCGGACCTGGCGCGTGGGCCCCGGCCGGGAGCTGGCGGTGCCGAGCCAGGCCGCGGCCGTCGCACGGGACGGCGACACCGTCCTCATCGACCCCGGCACCTACTCCGGCGACGCGGCGACCTGGACCCAGGACGACCTCACGCTGCGCGGCGACGGTGGCCGCGCCCACCTGCGCGCCGACGGCCGTGACGCGCAGGGCAAGGCGATCTGGGTCATCGCCGGCGACCGCGTCACCGTCGACCGGGTCGAGCTCAGCGGCGCGGCGGTGCCCGACCGCAACGGCGCCGGCATCCGCCACGAGGGCACCGACCTCACCGTCACGCGCAGCTGGTTCCACGACAACCAGATGGGCATCCTCACCGGCGCCGACCCCGAGAGTGACGTGGTCGTCACCCGTTCGCGCTTCTTCCGCAACGGCGCCGGCGACGGACTGTCCCACAGCCTCTACGTGGGGGCGGTCCGGTCGCTGTCCGTCAGCGGCAGCTGGTTCAGCGACGTCGACCGGGGTCACCACGTCAAGTCGCGTGCGGCCCGCACCACGGTCGTGGCCAACCGGATCAGCGACGGCGACTCCACGGCCAGCTACTCGATCGACCTGCCCGACGGCGGCCGGTCCCTCGTCGCCGGCAACGTGGTCGTCCAGGGGCCGCGCTCGGAGAACTCCGCCCTGGTGTCCTACGGCGCCGAGGGGCTGACGCAGCCGTCGCAGAGGCTGTGGGTCGTCAACAACACCTTCGTCAACCGTCGCTCCACCGGCACCTTCGTCGCAGTGGCGGGCGGCAGCGTCGTACGCCTGCGCAACAACCTCCTCGTCGGTCCCGGTGACCTCGCCAGCGGACGCGCCCGCGCGCGGGCCAACCTCCGCGTCGGGCTCGGGAGCTTCGTCGCCCCGGGCCGCGAGGACTTCCGGCTGCGTGCGTCGGCGCGGGCCGTCGACCGCGGCCGGACCGTGCCACGGCGGTGGCGGGCGCGCTGGGAGCACGTCGCTCCGACCGGGCTCGTCCGCAGGCCGACGGTCGGCCCCACCGACCTCGGCGCCTTCGAGCGGCGGTGAGCGGGACGCGCCGGAGCTAGGCTGTGGCCATGGTCCGGACCGTGGTCGTCGCGCTGGCGTCGCTCGTCGCGGCGATCTCGCTCGCGCCGACCGCATCCGCCGTGTCGGCGATGTCGGCCGAGGCACTCGTGGTCGTCGCGAGCCTGGCCGCAGCCACGGCGCTCATCGGCGTCCACGGACCCGCGGTGGTGCCCGACGCCACCCTGCGCGCGCTGCGACCGCGCCGCCGCGCCGCCTGCGTACCCCTGGTGCTGGCCGGGCGGACGACCGACGTGCGACACCACCCGGTCCGTCCGCGCGCTCCCGGACTGGTCTGAGACGTCGCCCCCGGGCGACATGCACCCAGACCCGTCCCGCCTCCCCGAGGAGCACGCATGTCCCTGCTCGAACCGATCTCGCACGCCCTCGCGGCCGTCCTGGCCGCCACCCACCACGCCCTCGAAGCCGTGGGCGCCCCGCCCGACGCAGCCGGTACCTGGCTGCTCGGCATCGCCTCGCTCGTCGTCCTCGTCCGGCTCGCCCTGCTGCCCCTCGTCGTCCAGGGCGTACGCCAGGCGCACGCAGCCGCCCGCGCCCGGCCGCACCTGCGCGGTGTCGCCGAGCGCTACCAGGGGCGAACGGACGCCGAGAGCGTGCGCGCCCACCTCGACGAGCGCCGGGCGGTGTCCGCCGAGCACGGTGTGAGCCGGCTCGGGTGCCTGCCGGTGCTCGTCCAGCTGCCCGTGTGGATCTCGCTCTACCACCTCGTCGGCGACGTGGCGTCCGGCGTCGCGGTCGGCGCGATGGGACCGGGGCTGGTCTCGTCGTTCGGCGCCGCGTCTGTCCTCGGCGTCTCGCTGGCCGGTCACGGCTACCTCGGGTCCGGCGCCGTGCACCTCGCCGTCGTGGCCGGGCTCGCGGCGACGGCCGCGGCCCTCTCCTACGTCACCCAGCGGTTCGTCGTCGCACCCAACACCCCGGTCGACGGGATGCCGGAGGCGATGCTCGCCGCGCAGCGCATCATGCCCGTGGTGTCGGCCGGCGGCCTCCTCCTCGCTGGCGGGGTGGTGCCGGTGGCGCTGCTCGTCTACTGGGTGTGCAGCTCGACGTGGACCCTCGGCCAGTCCGCCGTCGTGGCGCGCTGGTGGCCGACTCCCGGGACGGCCGCGGCGGCGCGCGTCACGGGGTGAGCACCAGGTTGCCGACCTTGCGCCCGGAGTCGACGATGCGGTGGGCCTCGACGATCTCGCTCAGCGGCAGGGTCCGGCTGACCACCGGCCGCAGCTCCCCCGCCGCGAGCCGGTCGAGCAGCCACGCGAAGTCGACCGGGTCCTCCGGCCAGGGGCCGGCGCGCACCGCGCCGCGGGCCAGGACGGTGTCGGCCAGGCCCGCGACCGCGAGCACCAGGACTCCTGACGTCGCGAGCAGGCGACGGCCGGAGCGGCGGTCGAGGTTGCCCACCGCGTCGAGCACCACGTCGTACGCCGCGGGCAGGTCGCGCACGGACGTCCGGGCGTGGTCGACCACCTCGTCGGCGCCGAGCGAGCGCACCAGGTCGGCGTTGCGCCCGCTGCAGACGGCCGTGACGTGGGCGCCGGCGTGGTGCGCGACCTGCACCGCAGCGCTCCCCACGGCGCCCGAGGCGCCGTTGACGAGGACGCGGCGCCCGGGCTTGACCACGTCGCGCAGGACGTGGCGTGCCGTGCTGCCGCCGAAGAGCACCGCGGCTGCGTCCGTGAGGGCGACCCCGGCGGGCACCGGCACGAGCCGGTCGGCGCGGACGGCGGCGAGCTCGGCGTGCGCGCCCATGGCGGCACCCGTCATGCCCGCGACCTCGTCGCCCACCGACACCCGGGTCACGCCCGGCCCGACGGACTCGACGACCCCGCTGTGGACGACTCCGAGGACCGACCTGCGAGGACCGCCCCAGCCGAGCGCCAGCCGGCCCGGCAGGGCGAAGCCGGGCGGGAAGCGGCACCCCCTGATGCGGGCGTCGCCGGAGTTGACGGTCGTCGCCCGCACCCGGACCACGACCTGCCCCTTGCCGGCGACCGGGTCGGGCACGTCCCGCACCGAGACGACCTCGGGCGGTCCGTACCGCTCCACGACTGCTGCCTTCACGACGACTCCTCGAGCTCCCTGGGACTTACACCTGTAAGCCTGATGGCGGACAGCGTAGCCTTACGCCTGTAAGCCACCCAAGCCGAGGAGTGCTCGTGTCCAGACCACCTCCCCCTCGACCGGCGCTCTCCCGCGAGCGTGTCGTCGACGCCGCCAGCCGGGTCGCCGACGCCGGCGGGCTGTCCGGGGTGAGCATGCGCAGCGTGGGCCGCGAGCTCGGCGTCGAGGCGATGTCGCTCTACCACCACGTCGCCAGCAAGGACGCGCTGCTCGACGGGCTGGCCGACTGGGTCTTCGAGCGCATCGACACGCCCTCGGCGTCGAACCCCTGGCGCTCCGAGATGGAGAGGCGCGCCCGATCGGCGCGCACGGTCCTGGCCGCGCACCCGTGGGGTCTCGGGCTCCTGGAGTCGCGCCGCTCCCCCGGTCCGGCCACCCTGGGCCACCACGACGCCGTCATCGGCTGCCTGCGCGCTGCCGGCTTCTCCGTCGCGCTGGCCGCGCACGCCTTCTCGGTGCTCGACGCCTACACCTACGGCTTCGTGCTCACCGAGGTGAACCTGCCGTTCGGGCCCGACGAGTCGGCCGAGGACTTCGTCGCGGACCTCGGCCCGATCACGGACCAGTACCCGCACCTGGCCGAGATGGTCGCCGAGCAGGTCGTCGGACGCGACTACCGGTACGGCGACGAGTTCGACCACGGCCTCGCACTCGTCCTCGACGGGTTGGAACAACGCTTCGAGGGTTGACCCTCGGGTTCCGACGTCATCCCACGTCGCGACGACGCGGGACTCGTGTGCCGGACTGGACCGGGGTCACAGACCCTGTCGCCACCGCGGGTGTCGGCGTACAACGTAAAGATGAGCCTGACGCGCACCCTTCTCGTGGCTGCTGCGGCGGCAACCCTCCTCAGCGGCGGGCTCCTGCCGGCCGACGCCGGGCCGGCCGAGCGGGAGACGGAGCCCCGCGTGCTCGAGTGGACCAGGACCACCGACCCGGTCGTGCTCAGGCCGAGCACGATCGCCCGCGACGTGGGGTGCTCACCGACCGGCGCGGCGTGCGTCATCGTGGGCCAGCGCACCGACACGGCAGGATCGCGCGTGGCGGCCGTCCAGCGCTGGGACGGCACGGCATGGACGGCCGAGACCGTGCCGACGGACACCGCCCTCGTCGACGTGTCGTGCAGCAGCGTGACCGACTGCGTCGCGCTCGAGGAGCCCCAGGAGGGCACCGGAGTGGTCCGCCGACTGGCGGTCAGGTCTGCCACCGGGTGGCGCTCGGTCGGGTTCGACGTCCCGACCGAGACCGTCCAGCTCATGTCGGTGTCCTGCGCGTCTGCAACCTGGTGCCTGCTCACCGGCGCCGACCGCGAGATGGCCGTCTTCGACGGCGCGGGCGTCCACTGGCTCGCACGCACGGTCCTCACGATCAATGCGGTCTCGTGCACCAGCCCCACCTACTGCGCAGCGGCCGCCGGTGGCGGGTTCCTCGAGTGGGACGGCACCCGGTGGACCGCGACGGCCTTGGACGACACCGGCCAGGTGGTGGACGTCGACTGCTGGGCCGACCAGCGCTGCATGGCCACGGCCGTGGGGCAGGGTGGCACCGCCTCCCCGACGACCTTCGTGCGGACCCCACAGTCGGCGTGGATCCCATCGGGGAGGCTGCGCGGACGCCCAGCCTACGGCGACGCGGGGCCGCTGGGTGCTGACTGCGACTCGGGCGGGACGTGCCACGTTCTCCACCTGACGGGTCCGCTGCGCAGAGCCGACCTCATGATCTCCACCTGGACCGCCGGCACGTGGAGCATGAAGGAGCTGCCGCGTCCGGACGGGACACTCTCGGCCCTCGCGTGCCGGCCGGGCGAGTGCGTCGTGGCTGTTGTCCACAGCAACGACTACCTGGGGTGGACCCACTCCAGCGCGCTGCACGGCACCGGCACGCAGTGGGCGCAGCACGAGCTGGCCGACGCGCCAGTCCGGCTCCCCGAGACCGCCCCTCTCGAGGCGACCTGCACGGCCGCCGACTGGTGCCTGGCCATCGGTCGCTCGGGCGGCGCGGACCCCTACGTCGTCCGGGGGGACGGCGACGACTGGCGGGAGCTGCCGGCCGCGCTGGCCGACCAGCGTGACCTGGACTGCTGGCGACCGGGCGGCTGCGTCGTGGTGGGGTCCGACGGCCGGAGGCCCCGCAGCGCGATCCTTCGAGAGGGGCGCTGGCGGGTGCTGCCCGCACTCTCCCCGTCGTGGCTCGTGGGTGGAGCGATCACCGGGGTGTCGTGCGTGGGCGAGCGCTGCACCTACTCCGGGCAGTACCAGACCAGGAAGCGCGTCGGGACCGGCATCTTCGTCGCGCGACGTGTTGCGGGGCGGTGGCGGGTCCAGCGTCTCGGCCCCCTGTTCGACAGCGAAGAGGCCTTCACCGGCCGACCGTCCATGGACTGCACGACCCCCTCGCGCTGCGTCGTCGTCACGTCGATGTTCCTGCGCGGGACGAGCGAGCCGACCTCCTTCGTGGCCACCTCGGCCGGCGGTCGCTGGCGGTGGGACACGGTCGGCACCGGCCTTTCGCTCTACGAGGTCGACTGCGCCGACACCGTGCACTGCGTGGCGGGCGGCCAGTCGGGCGACCGTGGGCGCATCCTGGCGCTAGGCGTCGACGGAACCTGGCGCAGTGTCCGGGTCCGGGGACGGAGCACGGGGTTCCACTCGGTGTCGTGCCCGACCAGCCGCACGTGCCACGCGGCAGCCGAGGGCGGGCGGCTCCAGCTCCTGACCCGCACCCCGGGCGGCTGGCGCGCACGCCCGGTGGGCCCGCGCGGGATGACCGACGTGGCGTGCTCCGGGCCGCGCGCGTGCCTGGCCTTCAACGGCGCACGGACCTGGCTGGGGCGGTAACCCCCGGCGCGCGGCGACCTCAGACGAAGAAGCTGACCAGCAGCAGCACGCAGGACGTGGCGATGAGCACGAGCGGGACCACGTCGGGTTCACGGCGCACGGGGTGGGGCAGCGCCAGCTGCTCGCGCGAGCCCGGCCGCACCCCGGCACCCTTCCGCGCAGCGTCGACGAGCTCGTGGAGGCGGTGCTCGGCCCAGTCGGCGTAGGACATCCCGTCACGCGGGCCGTCGTCGGCTCCGGGCGTGCGGCGCGCGAGCATGGCCTTGCGCCACGAGCGACCGACGACCGTGGAGACGAAGCGTCGGTCGTCCGCACGCACGGCCAGCACCTGGCGCACGGCCAGCTCCTCGATCGCGGCGAGCCGGATGTGCACGGTCTCGGCGAGGTTGCGCATCACGAGGTGTTCCTCGGTCGCCCACAGTGCCGGCCGCAGCATCGCCGCCCAGGCCAGCACCCCCACCAGCAGGCCGGCGGCGGCCACCCAGGCCGGGAACCCCTGATCGAGGTAGGCGACGCCGGCGACCACGAGCGCTACGCAGAAGGCGACGGTCAGCCAACCGGAGATCCGACCGCTCGTGGGCTGGAACCGCTCCACGACGGTGTCGGCGTCGTGCTGCAGGCGTGCCATGTCGTCCTCGCTGATTTGGGCAGACTTTGGCCCCACACGGATTGCCGGGGGCCTCGCGCCCAACTCTATGCTGGGTCGGTGACACCCATTGCCAGCCCCACGGCGGGCGACACCTCCGCGCACGGCGTCTTCGACGACATCGTGGGCTCGGAGTCCTCGCTCCGCCGATTCCTCCACGGCCTGCCGGGAGTCGACCAGGTCGGGTGCGAGGCCCGCGCCGCCGGTCTGGCCACCCGGTCCATCAAGACCACGTCGAAGGCCTTCGCCATCGACCTGGCCATCCGCATGGTCGACCTGACCACGCTCGAGGGCCAGGACACCCACGGCAAGGTGCGGGCGCTCGCCTCCAAGGCGATGCGGCCCGACCCCGCCGACCCGACGTGCCCCGCCACGGCCGCGGTCTGCGTCTATCCCGACATGGTCGCGACCGCCAAGCAGACCCTCGGCGACAGCGGCGTCCACGTCGCCGCCGTGGCCACGGCGTTTCCGAGCGGTCGCGCGGCGATGGACATCAAGCTCGCCGACACCCGGGACGCGGTCGAGGCCGGCGCCGACGAGATCGACATGGTGATCGACCGGGGCGCGTTCCTGTCGGGTCGCTACCTCGAGGTCTACGAGGAGATCGCGCAGGTCAAGGAGGCGTGCGGAGACGCCCACCTCAAGGTGATCTTCGAGACCGGCGAGCTGCAGACCTACGACAACGTCCGCCGCGCCAGCTGGCTGGCGATGATGGCCGGCGGTCACTTCATCAAGACCTCCACCGGCAAGGTGCAGCCCGCCGCGACCCTCCCGGTCACGCTGATCATGCTGGAGGCCGTCCGCGACTTCCGCGAGCAGACCGGCCAGATGGTCGGCGTGAAGCCGGCCGGCGGCATCAAGACCACCAAGGACGCCATCAAGTACCTCGTGATGGTCAACGAGATCTGCGGGAGCGACTGGCTCGACCCCGACTGGTTCCGCTTCGGTGCGTCCACGCTGCTCAACGACCTGCTGATGCAGCGCACCAAGATGACGACCGGCCGCTACTCCGGTCCCGACTACTTCACGCTGGACTGAGGCAGATGAGCAACCCCACCCCCACCAACGTCTTCGAGTACGCCCCCGCCCCCGAGTCGCGCGCCATCGTCGACATCAAGCCGTCCTACGGCCTGTTCATCAACGGCGAGTTCGTCGACGGCCACGGCACGTCCTTCAAGACGGTCAACCCGGCCACTGAGGAGGTGCTCGCCGAGGTCGCGGAGGCCACCGACGCCGACGTCGACGAGGCCGTGAAGGCCGCCCGTCGGGCGTACACCCGGGTCTGGTCGCGGATGTCGGGCGCCGAGCGCGCCAAGTACCTCTACCGGATCGCCCGGATCATCCAGGAGCGCGGCCGCGAGCTCGCCGTCCTGGAGTCCATCGACAACGGCAAGCCGATCAAGGAGTCGCGCGACGTCGACATCCCGGTGGTCGCCGCCCACTTCTTCTACTACGCCGGCTGGGCCGACAAGCTGAAGTACTCCGGCTACGGCGAGACCCCGCTCGGTGTCGCCGGCCAGGTCATCCCGTGGAACTTCCCGCTGCTGATGCTGGCGTGGAAGATCGCCCCCGCCCTGGCGTGTGGCAACACGGTCGTCCTCAAGCCGGCCGAGACCACCCCGCTCACCGCGTTGCTGTTCGCCGAGATCTGCCAGCAGGCCGACCTCCCGCCGGGCGTGGTCAACATCGTCACCGGCGCCGGTGACACCGGCCGAGCGATCGTGTCGCACCCCGACGTCGACAAGGTCGCCTTCACCGGCTCCACCGAGGTCGGCAAGGCCATCGCCCGCGCGGTCGCCGGGAGCGACAAGAAGGTCACCCTCGAGCTCGGCGGCAAGGCCGCCAACATCGTCTTCGACGACGCCCCGCTCGACCAGGCCGTCGAGGGCATCGTCAACGGCATCTTCTTCAACCAGGGCCACGTCTGCTGCGCCGGCTCGCGGCTGCTCGTGCAGGAGTCGGTGGCCGACGAGGTCATGGAGCGGCTCAAGCGGCGCATGGCGACCCTGCGCATCGGCGACCCGCTCGACAAGAACACCGACGTGGGCGCCATCAACTCCGCGGAGCAGCTCGCCAAGATCCGCGAGCTCTCGCAGATCGGCGAGGACGAGGGCGCCGAGCGCTGGTCCGCGCCGTGCGACCTGCCCGCCAACGGCTACTGGTTCGCCCCGACGGTCTTCACCGGCGTCTCGCAGGCCCACCGGATCGCCCGCGAGGAGATCTTCGGGCCGGTCCTCTCGGTGCTGACCTTCCGCACGCCGTCCGAGGCGGTCGAGAAGGCCAACAACACCCCGTTCGGCCTCTCCGCCGGCGTGTGGACCGACAAGGGCTCGCGCATCCTGTCCATGGCCAACCGCCTGCGGGCGGGCGTGGTCTGGGCCAACACGTTCAACAAGTTCGACCCGACCTCGCCGTTCGGCGGCTACAAGGAGTCCGGATACGGCCGCGAGGGCGGCCGGCACGGCCTCGAGGCCTACCTGAAGGGAGCGGACTCGTGAGCCGCATCGACGTGCGCAAGACCTACAAGCTCTACATCGGCGGCCAGTTCCCGCGCTCGGAGTCGGGACGCTCCTACGTCGTCAACGACGCCAAGGGCAAGCTGCTCGCCAACGCCGCGCAGGCCTCCCGCAAGGACGCCCGCGACGCCGTCGTCGCCGCCCGGGCCGCGTTCGGCGGCTGGTCGGGGCGGACCGCGTACAACCGTGCCCAGGTCGTCTACCGCATCGCGGAGGTCCTCGAGGGCCGTCGCGAGCAGTTCGAGGCCGAGCTCCGCGCCGCGGAGGGCATCACCGCGGCCAAGGCGCGCACCTACGTCGACGCCGCGATCGACCGCCTCGTCTGGTACGCCGGGTGGGCCGACAAGATCACCCAGGTCGTCGGCAACGCCAACCCGGTCGCCGGCCCCTACTTCAACCTGTCGACCCCCGAGCCCAGCGGCGTGATCGCCGTCGTCGCCCCGCGCGGCGCCCTGCTCGGCCTGGTCAGCGTCGTGGCGCCGGCGATCATCACCGGCAACACCGTCGTGGTGATCGCCAGCGAGGACAACCCGCTGACCGCGATCACCCTCGGCGAGGTCATGGCCACCAGCGACCTGCCCGGCGGCGTGGTCAACGTGCTCACCGGCTCGCAGGCCGAGATCGCCCCGTGGCTGGCCTCGCACATGGACGTCAACGGCATCGACCTCACCGGCGTCGAGGACGCCGAGCTCGCCGCCGAGCTCGAGGTGGCCGCGGCCGACAACCTCAAGCGCGTACGCCGCCCCGCCCCCGGCACCGACTGGCTCGCCGAGCCCGCGCTCGACCGGATGACGCAGTTCCTGGAGACCAAGACGGTCTGGCACCCGATCGGGGTCTGAGCAGGCCACCCACCACGACGAAGGCCCCCGGAGCTCGCTCCGGGGGCCTTCGTACGTCGCGATCAGCGGTTGAGCAGGGCCGAGGCCAGCACCCCGAGGATCTCGTTGGGGTTGTTCACCAGGTAGTTCTGCCCGCCGGTCGCCGCAGCGATCTGCTCGAGCTCACCGGTGTCGGCGTCCTGCGAGATGCCGATGATGATCACCTTGACGGGCTTGGCCGGGTCACGCAGCGACTTCAGCTGGTTGACCAGCGCCTCGAGCGACAGCGAGCTGCTGTCGTCGCTGGCGCCGTCGGTGAAGATCACCACGGAGTTGAACCACGCCGGGTCCCACAGCTTCTGCGCGTGCTTGTACGCAGCGAGCGTCGTGTCCATGACGCCGGTGCCGCCGCGCACGCGACCGGCGAGGGCGGCCGCCTCGCGGCGGACGAGGTCGCCGTGGGTCTCCCCACCCTCGACGGAGGCGTCGAGGCGGTCGAGGGCGGCGTACTCGGCCCACGACGCACCGTCCTCGCCGCGGTTCTTCGAGAAGCCCCAGATGCCGATGCGGGCCTGGGCCGGGAAGGCGTCGAGCGCGACCTGCGAGGCCGTGACGGCCAGGCCGATGCGGGTGGTGTCGCCGATGGCGAGCTTCATCGAGCCGGACAGGTCGACGACGGCGAGGATGCTCGAGGGGACCGACAGCACGCGCCACTGGCGCAGGGTGTCGTCGGTCGTCTTCTGCGGGACCGTGTTCAGCACCGTGGTGTCGCCCAGGCCGATGTCGTTGGGCAGTGGGGTGCCCTCGGGGCCGCGGAGCTCGGCAGCTGCGATGGCCTCGACTCCCGCGCTCGAGGAGAACCAGCGACCCAGCGCGCGGCCCACGCGTCCCGAGAGGTCGCCGCCGGAGGCGAGCAGGTCGGAGCTGCCGCGGGTCACGTCGATCAGGGGGAACTGCAGCATCGGCACGCCGGTCTGCGGTGCGACCAGGTTGAGCTGGTCGTTGCTGCGGCGCGCGGCCAGGTAGGCCTGCTCGGTCGCCGGCACGAGCTGCGTGCTCGAGGCGGTGATCGTGGTGAGGTCGGTCTGGTTGGCGCTGCCGGCGACGGCGCGCTCGCCGTACGTCTGGGCGACCGGGACGGTCTTCTCCTCGATCGTGAGGGGCGTCTCGCCGGTCTTCTTCATCTCGGCGTACGGCGCGAGCAGCGCGAGGGCCGAGGCGCCCTCGGCGCTCGGGTCGGCCATCGCGAGGCTGCCGCTGTCGAGGGCTCCGGCCCACGACGCAGGCGCCTTGACCGCCGGTCCGCCGACGAGGCCGACGGGCGTCTGGGCGAGCACCTTGGCGATCGGCGTGCCGGTCCAGCCGGCCGAGGTCAGCTGGCCCTTCCAGGTCGGGCTGTCGGGGATCCAGAGCTCGGGGAGCTCGGCGTTGGGGTCGCTCAGCAGCGCCACCACGTCGCTCACGGAGCCGGCTGTGACCTGGATGTCGATGCACGGCTGGTCGGCGTTGACGTCCTTGACGGCCTCCTTGACGAGGCCCTCCATCACCGGAGCGGTGGTCAGCGTGACCACCTCGGAGATGCAGTCGGCCTCGGCCTCGCTGCCGTCTCCGCGCATCGCGAGGAAGCCGATGATGCCCACCACGAGCACGAGCACGAGCCCGATCAGCGCAAGGGTCTTGCCGGAGCGGCCCACGGGGCCACCGGAGTTGTCCGCGGATTCGGGCGCGGTCGAGTCGTCCAGACTCATGAGGTCCTCCCACAAGAACGTCAATCGGGGGTCTGGGCGAGGATAGTGTCAAGCCTTTACCGTCCGTGGCCGAACGACGAAACGAGTCAGTAACAAATGACCCACGCCCAGGTGGTGGTGCTCGCAGGCCCGAGCGGCGCCGGCAAGTCCCGGCTGGCCGAACGCCTCGGCCTGCCCGTCCTGCGCCTCGACGACTTCTACAAGGACGGCGACGACCCGTCGCTGCCGAGGATCACCTCCGGAAGCCCTTCGAGACGCCTCGTCCCTCGGCTCCTCAGGACGAGCAACGCGGGGCTCGTGGACTGGGACCACCCCGCCTCCTGGCACGAGGCCGACGCCCTGGCCGCGCTGCGCGAGCTGTGCGCGACCGGGCGCAGCGAGGTCCCGGTCTACGAGATCGCCCAGAACGGCCGCTGCGGCTCACGCACCGTGGACCTCGGCGGCAGCACCCGGTTCGTCGCGGAGGGCATCTTCGCCCCCGACGTGGTCGCGACGTGTCGCGAGGAGGGGATGCTCGCCGCGGCCTACTGCATCACCCAGCACCCGCTGAAGACCTTCTGGCGCCGCCTCACCCGCGACCTGCGCGAGCACCGCAAGCCGCCGCTCGTGCTCGTACGCCGCGGGCTGGCGCTCATGCGCGACCAGCAGCGCGTCGTCGCCCACGCCGTGCGGCAGGGCTGCCGGCGCGCCACGGGCGACCAGGCCTACGCCGAGCTCACCGCCGACCGCGGGACGGCTACGCCTCGCCGGCAGCCTCGATGAGGGCGGCGTAGCCCGGCTTGACGACCTGGTCGATGATCGCGAGCCGCTCGTCGAAGGGCAGGAACGCCGACTTCATCGCGTTGATCGTGAACCAGCGCAGGTCGGCCAGCGTGTAGCCGAAGGCCTCGACCAGGCCGTGCATCTCCTGGGTCATCGACGTGCCGCTCATCAGCCGGTTGTCGGTGTTGACCGTGACCCGGAAGCGCAGGTCGGTCAGCAGCCCGATCGGGTGCTGCTCGAAGGACTCGGCCGCGCCGGTCTGGATGTTGGAGCTGGGGCACATCTCCAGCGGGATCCGCTTGTCGCGGACGTACGCCGCCAGCCGGCCGAGCTCGACCGACCCGTCCTCGGCGACCGTGATGTCGTCGATGATGCGTACGCCGTGGCCGAGGCGGTCGGCTCCGCACCACTGGATCGCCTCCCAGATCGACGGCAGGCCGAAGGCCTCGCCGGCGTGGATGGTGAAGTGGGCGTTCTCGCGCTGGAGGTACTCGAAGGCGTCGAGGTGGCGGGTGGGAGGGAAGCCGGCCTCGGCGCCTGCGATGTCGAACCCGGCGACGCCGCGGTCGCGCCAGGAGATGGCCAGCTCGGCGATCTCCATCGAGCGGGCCTGGTGCCGCATCGCGGTCAGCAGCTGGCGTACGACGATGCGCCCGCCGCTCGCCGCCATGCCGGCGTCGAAGCCCTCCTGCACCGCGGCGACGACCTCGTCGAGGGTCAGGCCCCCGGTGACGTGCTGCTCGGGGGCGTAGCGCACCTCGGCGTAGACCACGCCGTCTGCGGCGAGGTCCTCGACGCACTCACGGGCCACCCGCGCGATCGCGGGACCGTTCTGCATGACCGCGACCGTGTGGTCGAAGGTCTCGAGGTAGCGCACCAGCGAGCCCGAGTCGGCGGACTCGGCGAACCAGCGCCCCAGCGACTCCGCGTCGCCGGCCGGGAGCCGGTGGCCGATCTCCTCGGCGAGCTCGACGATGGTCTGGGGGCGCAGCCCGCCGTCGAGGTGGTCGTGCAGCAGGACCTTCGGGGCGGCCTGCACCTGGTCGCGGGTGGGAGTGGTCACCGGCACATCCAAGCAGGGCCGGCCATGGTCAAGCACTATGTTCGTCGCCATGCGCACCTTCACCACGCTCGACCAGGTCGCCTCGGCGGCCGGGTCCGACATCGGCACCAGCGACTGGCTGACCGTCGACCAGGCCCGGATCGACGTCTTCGCCGACGCCACGCTCGACCACCAGTGGATCCACGTCGACGCCGACGCGGCTGCCGCGGGACCGTTCGGCACGACGATCGCCCACGGGTTCCTCACGCTGAGCCTGCTCCCCCACTTCGCCTCGGAGGTCTTCCGCCTCGAGACGCCGGGCGCGCGGCTCAACTACGGGCTGGAGAAGGTCCGCTTCCCCGCTCCCGTCCCGGTGGACAGCCGGCTGCGCTCGCACGTGCGCTTCGGCGAGGTGCGCGACCTGCCGGCCGGCAAGCAGCTCGTCGTGGAGCACACCGTCGAGATCGACGGCCACGACAAGCCGGCCTGCGTGGCCGCACACGTGGTGCTGCTGCTCGCTTGAGGCACCGCCACCTCAGCGTGAGAGCACGGCCTGCGCGAACACGCCGAGGATGTCCTCCGGCTGCGCCGCCAGGTAGGCGTCGCCCCCGGTGACCTGCGCCATCCGCTGCAGGGCCCCGAGGTCGGCGTCCTCGCTGATCGCGATGCCCACGATCCGCACCGGTCGGTCGGGGTCGCGCAGCTCCCGGAGACGAGCGAGCAGCTGGTCCAGCCCGATGGACCCGGCGTCCTCGTTGCGCCCGTCGGTCATGAGCACCACCGCGTTCGCGTAGTTGCGGCGATAGCTGCGCACCGCCTCCCGGTAGGCGGCGAGCGCCGTGTCGTACAGGCCCGTGCCGCCACCGGTGAGGCCCGACATCTCGCTGGCGCGCTCCCGCAGCGCGTAGCGCTGGGTGCGGCCGAAGCGCAGGTCGTCGAGCCGGCGGATCGGCTCCAGGACCCGCCAGTCCTGCCCGGGACCTCCCTTGTCGATGGAGAAGATCCACAGCCCGACCCGCGCGTGGTCCGGCAGGAACGAGAGCCCGATCTTGGCCGCGTCGGCGAGGAGGTCCATCCTCGTCCCGGCCCCCGAGTCGAAGTCCATCGACCCGGATGCGTCGACGACGGCCAGGATCGCCGACGGGATTGCGAGCGTCCGCCACGACTGCACCGCGGTGACGACCGTCCTGCCGGTGGGTGTGGGCAGGTAGGTCGAGACGTCGGAGCGGGTGCCGGTGGGTGACGGGCCGCGCGCGGGGCGAAGCCCGTGCTCGACCAACGTCGTGGCGCCGTCCTCGCCCATCAGGTGGTCCAGCAGGCCCAGTGCCACCAGGCGTGCCCCGGGGTCCGCGTCCTCCCCCACGGCGAGGGGGAAGTCCAGGACGGGCGCACCGACGTCCGGCGTGAGGTCACGCAGGCGCTGCCCGTCCTCCGCGTGCGCCAGCTCCTGCTCGGTGGTCACGACCAGCCTGGGCGAGCGCGCCCTGAACATGGTCGGCCACACCCGTAGGTCGGCGCCCCGCGCGCGCCGGGCGCCGTACGTCTGCGCGAACGGCACCACCATCTGCTGCGCCTCCGCAGCCGTCCGGCCGCTCGTCCGGGCCTCGGCCAGCGGGGCCACCAGTGCCAGGGCCCCCACAGTCGACACCTCCGGGTCCGGGACCGAGACGAGCCCCGTGGCCTCCGCGTCACCCCACGTGGGGAACCGGCGGGCACGGGGGCCCCCGACCAGCAGGACCGGGGTCCGAGCGAGGCTCGGCGCCAGCACCTGCACGCGGGCCGCCCTCCCGAGGCGGGCGCGGCCCAGCCAGATCCGGGACTCCGGTATCCAGATGTCGGGGAGGGCGCCACCCGTGGACACGCCGAGGGCCACCTCTGCGCCGGATCGCACGGCAGGTTCGACGGACGTGCACGCAGGCGCGACCTCGTCGAGGACGTCGACCACCACCTCGTACATCTCCGACGTCACCGTGAGGTCGACGGTGCGATAGCGGGTGCACCCGTCGACCGAGGGCTCCGCCTCGTCCGGAGATGCCCACAGCAGGTAGGCCGCTCCCCCGCCGAGGAGCAGCCCCGTGATCAGCAGGAGCGCGACCCCGACCGCCAGCACGACCCGCGGCGAGAACTCCCTCTCGTACGCGTCGTCCGGCGTGCTCATGGTGACCCCGAACCGTCCATGACAACCTCCCACAGGTCTTCGGGGAGGCTAGGACGATCGGGGGAGCCTGCGGCCTGATCGGGCCGCGTACCCCCAGAGTTGGGGACTCAGGCGATGCGGTCGATGATCAGGTCCTGCGCGACGTGGGCCGAGGCATCTCCGCGCGCCTCGTCGGACACGGTCCAGCCGCCCTCGAGCGAGGCCAGCGCCCGCTCGAAGCGCTCCGGCTCGTCGGTGAGCAGCGTGAAGAGCGGAGCGCCCTCGGTGACCTCGTCGCCGGGTCGTGCGTGCCAGACCACGCCGGCCCCGGCCTGCACCGGGTCCTCCTTGCGGGCCCGGCCCGCGCCGAGGCGCCACGCGGCCATGCCGACCGCCATCGCGTCGAGGCGGGTGAGGGTGCCGGTGGCCGGTGCGGTGACGACGTGCGACTCCTTCGCCTGCGGCAGCGCCGCGTCGGGGTCGCCGCCCTGCGCGCGGATCATCGCCTTCCAAACGTCCATCGCCGAGCCGTCGGCGAGCCGGTCGGCCGGGTCGACGTCGTCGCGCCCGGCGCCGGCGAGCATCTCGCGGGCCAGGGCCAGGGTCAGCTCCACCACGTCGGCGGGGCCGCCGCCCGCGAGCACGTCGACCGACTCCTGCACCTCGACGGCGTTGCCGGCCGTCAGGCCGAGCGGGGTGGCCATGTCGGTGAGCAGCGCGACCGTGTGCACGCCGGCGTCCGTGCCGAGCGCCACCATCGTCTCGGCGAGCTCGCGCGCGGTCGTCAGGTCCTTCATGAAGGCGCCGCTGCCGACCTTGACGTCGAGCACGAGGGCGCCGGTGCCCTCGGCGATCTTCTTGCTCATGATCGAGCTCGCGATCAGCGGGATCGCCTCGACCGTGCCCGTGACGTCGCGCAGGGCGTACAGCTTCTTGTCGGCCGGGGCAAGGCCGTCGCCGGCCGCGCAGATGACCGCGCCGACGTCCTCGAGGATCGCGAACATCTCCTCGTTGCTCAGCGCCGCGCGCCACCCGGGGATCGACTCGAGCTTGTCGAGCGTGCCACCGGTGTGGCCGAGGCCCCTGCCGGACAGCTGCGGGACGGCGACGCCGCAGGCCGCGACGAGCGGGGCGAGCGGCAGGGTGATCTTGTCGCCGACGCCGCCCGTGGAGTGCTTGTCGGCCGTGGGGCGCGAGAGTGTCGAGAAGTCCATCCGCTCCCCCGACGCGATCATCGCGGCGGTCCAGCGGCTGATCTCGGTGCGGTTCATGCCGTTGAGCAGGATCGCCATGGCCAGGGCCGACATCTGCTCGTCGGCGACCTCGCCGCGGGTGTAGGCGTCGATCACCCAGTCGATCTGGCTGTCGCTGAGCTCGTGCTTGTCGCGCTTGGCGAGGATCACCTCGACCGCGTCGTGTGCGGGCACTACGGGGTTCCTTCTCTCGTTGCGAGGTCGTTCAGGTCGTCGGGCCCGAACGCGTCGGGCAGCACCTCGGACATGGGCTTGACCCCCGAGACGGTCCAGACCAGCAGGTCGCGGCCGCCGTGCTCGAAGAGCAGCTGGCGGCACCGGCCGCACGGCATGATGATCTCGCCCGCACCATTGACGCACACGAAGTGGGTCAGCCGCCCACCGCCGGTGGCGTACAGCTGGGACACCACGCCGCACTCGGCGCACAGCACCACTCCGTACGCCGCGTTCTCCACGTTGCAGCCGACCACGGTCCGGCCGTCGTCCACGCGTGCCGCGGCGCCGACGGCGTAGCGCGAGTACGGCGCGTAGGCCCGCGCCATCACCTCGACCGCGGCTGCCCTGAGCTCGTCCCACTCCTGCTGGTTCACGCCGCCACTATGGCGCATACGAGGAAGCGACAGTCTTTGGCAGGTTCCGCCGAAAGTTCTCCGGCGACTTTTATGTCTCAAACGCATTTCGGAAGTTCCGAACCGCGTGACGGGGTGCGCCACGGCAGGCATCATGCTGCCGGAAAGAGACCCCACCCCGGGGGCACGAACTTGGAGGCATTTGTGAAGAAGTCGAGGAAGGTCGTCTCGAGCGGCCTCGTGGCCCTGCTGGCGGCCGCGACCCTGGCGGCGTGCGGCGACGCACCCGAGGAGGAGACCACCGGGAGTGAGGGCAGCAGCGAGGCTGCGAGCGACTTCCACCCCTGCATCGTGTCCGACGCGGGCGGTTTCGACGACAAGTCGTTCAACCAGCTCGGCTTCGAGGGCGCCGAGCAGGCCGCCGAGGAGCTCGGCGCCGAGCTCACCCCGGTCGAGTCGCAGAGCGAGAACGACTACGGCCCCAACCTGGAGAGCCTGGTCGGCGAGGGCTGCGACGTCATCGTGACCGTCGGCTTCGCGCTGGCCGCGGCCACCAAGGAGTCGGCCGCCGCCAACCCCGACATCGAGTACGTCCTGATCGACGACTCCGCCGACGGTGGCGCCGACGGCACCGAGTTCGACGGCAAGGCCGACGAGCCGAACATCAAGCCGCTTCTCTACAACACCGCCGAGGCGGCGTTCCTCGCCGGCTACGCGGCCGCCGACTACACCAAGACCGGCAAGGTCGGCACCTACGGCGGCATGCCCTTCCCGACCGTCACCATCTTCATGGACGGCTTCAAGCAGGGCGCCGAGTACTACGCCGAGGAGAACGGCAAGGACGTCGAGGTCGTCGGCTGGAACGGCAAGAACGGCTCGTTCACCGGTGGCTTCGAGGCCAACGAGGCCGCGACCAGCACCGCCAAGCAGATCCTCGACCAGGACGTCGACGTGATCCTGCCGGTCGGTGGCCCGATCTACCAGGGCGCCATCACCGCGATCGAGGACTCCGGCAAGGACATCGCCATGATCGGCGTCGACGCCGACCTGTACGAGACCGACCCCAACACGCAGGACTACGTCATGACCTCGATCCTCAAGGGCATGAAGGTCTCCACCTACGAGGCCATCATGGCCGCCGGCAACGACGAGTTCGACTTCGAGCCCTACGTCGGCACCCTCGAGAACGACGGAGTCGGCATCGCGCCGTTCCACAACTTCGAGGACAAGGTCAGCCCCGAGCTCGCCGCACAGCTCGAGGAGATCAAGGCCGGCATCATCGACGGCTCGATCGAGGTCGAGTCCTACCTGGGCTGATCACCTAGCACGCTCCACCGCTCCGCCAAGGGGGGAGGCCGACGGAACCGTCGGCCTCCCTCTCTTTTGGCCCTCCGGGCGGGTGCTCCTCTGCGCCCACCGGCCCAGTTGCCAGACCTCCGGCCCGACCTTTGGCACATCTCGGGGCAGTGGCGCCGGGCCCGCCACGGTTACCCTTCTCCGCGCGCTCCTCGCGCACATTCGACCCCTAGGATGCGATGCCATGAGACTCGTCCTGCGAGGCATCACCAAACGCTTCGGCAGCGTGGTGGCCAACGACTCGATATCCCTCAC
This sequence comes from Nocardioides eburneiflavus, assembly GCF_004785795.1. Lineage (NCBI taxonomy): Bacteria > Bacillati > Actinomycetota > Actinomycetes > Propionibacteriales > Nocardioidaceae > Nocardioides > Nocardioides eburneiflavus. Next base: position 2,458,339 of record NZ_SRRO01000001.1, on the reverse strand, counting down.
CGTCGAGCCCGGCGAGATCCACTGCCTCCTCGGCGAGAACGGTGCCGGCAAGTCCACGCTGATGAACGTGCTCTACGGCCTCTACAAGGCCGACGAGGGCGAGATCGAGCTCAACGGCGAGGTCCAGCACTTCACCGGCCCCGGCGACGCGATGGCCGCCGGCATCGGCATGGTCCACCAGCACTTCATGCTGATCCCCGTCTTCACCGTCGCCGAGAACGTCATGCTCGGCAACGAGAGCACGGGCTTCGCCGGCACGCTCGACGTCGACGCCGCCCGCGAGCGCGTCACCGAGATCTCCGAGCGCTTCGGCTTCCACGTCAACCCGGACGCCCTCGTCGAGGACCTTCCCGTCGGCGTCCAGCAGCGCGTCGAGATCATCAAGGCCCTCTCCCGCGACGCCGAGCTCCTCGTCTTCGACGAGCCGACGGCGGTGCTCACCCCGCAGGAGACCGACGAGCTGATGGAGATCATGCGCCAGCTCAAGGAGGCCGGGAAGGCCATCGTCTTCATCACCCACAAGCTCCGCGAGGTCCGCGCGGTCGCCGACCGGATCACCGTCATCCGGCTCGGCAAGGTCGTCGGGGAGGCCGAGCCCACCGCCAGCAACGCCGAGCTCGCCTCGATGATGGTCGGCCGACCGGTCGAGCTCGTCGTCCACAAGGACGAGCCCACGCTCGGCGCAGACGCGCTCGTGGTCAAGGACCTGCGTGTCACCGACCTGGCCGGCCACGCCCAGGTCGACGGCCTCAGCTTCACCATCCGCGCCGGCGAGGTCCTCTGCGTGGCCGGCGTGCAGGGCAACGGCCAGACCGAGCTCACTGAGGCCCTGCTCGGCCTCCAGGACGACGTGAGCGGCTCCATCACGCTCGACGGCCTCGAGCTGGTGGGCCGCACGACGCGCCAGATCCTCGACGCCGGCGTCGGCTTCATCCCCGAGGACCGCCAGGTCGACGGCCTGGTGCCCAGCTTCACCATCGCCGAGAACCTCATGCTCAACCGCAGCTTCAAGTCGCCGTTCGTCAAGAACGGCAACCTGCGCCTCGGTGCGCTGCGCGAGTTCGCGCAGCAGAAGCTCAAGGAGTACGACGTGCGCGCCCGCGACATCGACTCGCTGGCGTCCAACCTCTCCGGCGGCAACCAGCAGAAGGTCGTCGTGGCCCGCGAGCTGTCGCGCGACCTGCGCCTGCTCGTCGCGGCCCAGCCCACCCGCGGCGTCGACGTCGGCTCGATCGAGTTCATCCACAAGCAGGTCGTCGCCACCCGCGACAGCGGCATCCCGGTCCTGGTGGTCTCCACCGAGCTCGACGAGGTGGTCGCCCTCGCCGACCGCATCATGGTGCTCTACCGCGGCCGGGTGGTCGGCATCGTCCCGGCGGACACCCCCCGCGAGACCCTCGGACTCATGATGACCGGCGAACGCCCCAAGGACCTGAAGGACGTGGCCTCGTGAGTGACACCGACAAGCCCCAGCCGGAGCAGAACCCCGACTCGCCCGTGGTGACCGACGAGCCTGTCATCGACGAGCCCGAGGTCGACCCCCACGACGCTCGCGCCGAGCGCTCGCGCTCCCTGCTGCGCGAGATCGCCTCCGGCGACGCGCTCGCCGGCGTCCTCGCGGTGTTCCTCGCGATCTTCGTCGGCTCGGTGATGATCGCTGCGATCGACGAGGGCGTGCACGAGACCGCCGGCTACCTCACCGCGCGGCCCTCCGACTTCTTCGCCGCCGTGTGGGAGGCCATCTCCGGCGCCTACAGCGCCATGTTCCGCGGCGCGATCTTCAACTACAACCTGACTGAGCCCGCCCAGCAGTGGCGCCCCCTCACCGAGACGCTGAAGTTCGCCGGCCCGCTGATCCTCGGTGGTCTCGGCGTCGGACTCGCGTTCCGCGCGTCCCTGTTCAACATCGGTGGCCGCGGCCAGATGCTCGTCGCGGGCGGCGCGGCCGGCTGGGTCGGCTTCCAGCTCGACCTGCCCTTCATCGTGCACCTCCCCCTCGCCATCCTGGTGGGCATGGCCGCCGGCGCCCTGTGGGGCGGCCTCGCCGGCCTCCTCAAGGCCCGCACCGGCGCGCACGAGGTGATCGTCACGATCATGCTCAACTACGTCGGCTACTACCTGCTCTTCTGGGCCCTCACCAAGGAGTGGCTGCTCAAGACGCCCGGCTCGGTGAACCCGAAGTCGCCGCCGATGGACGAGAGCGCCGTCCTGCCCAAGGTGCTGGGCGACCAGTTCAACCTGCACCTCGGCTTCGTCCTCGCGCTCGTCGCGGTCGGTGTCGCGTGGTGGCTGCTCAACCGCTCGACACTGGGCTACCGCATCCGCGCGGTCGGCGAGAACCCGCACGCGGCTCGGGCATCCGGCATCAACGTCGGGCGCACCTACACCGTCGTGATGATGATCGCCGGCTCGCTGCTCGGCCTCGCCGGCGTCAACCAGGTGCTCGGCACCGTGTCCAGCGGTGTCTCGCTCGACCTCGACGCCTCCATCGGCTTCGACGCCATCACCGTCGCGCTGCTCGGCCGCTCCCGCCCGCTCGGGATCCTCGCCGCCGGACTCCTCTTCGGCGCATTCAAGGCCGGCGGGTTCACCATGCAGGCCTCCGAGAACATCTCGGTCGACCTGGTGCTGGTGGTCCAGTCGCTGATCGTCCTCTTCCTCGCCGCTCCTCCCCTGGTGCGCGCGATCTTCCGGCTCCCCGCCCAGGAGGCCAAGTGAGCACCGTGACCCAGCCGACCCCCGACACCGGCGGTCTGGCGCCCGACACCGTCGTGACGCCCACCCGCGGCACGGGTGCGCGCAAGCTGCCGATCGCGCTCGGCGTGCTGACGGTGCTGCTCGTCGGCATCCTGCTCCGCTCGAGCCACTCCGGCGACACGACGTTCCAGCTCGCGGCGGAGAGCGACTTCGTCACGCTGCCCGACATCGTCGTGCCCTCGGGCCCGACCGCCTGGGTGATGGTGGTCCTGTGCCTCGCCCTCACCGCGGAGGCCGTACGCCGCATGCTCGCGCACCTGCGCCAGCCGGGCTGGATCCCGATCGTGTTCGCGATCGCCTGGATGACCGGCTTCCTCAGCTGGGCCGCGGCCGACGGTCGCATCCGCCTCGTCAGCCTCCTCGGCGGCGCGGTGGCGCTCGCCATCCCGCTCGTCTTCGGCGCGCTGGGCGGCGTGCTCGGCGAGCGCGCAGGCGTGGTCAACATCGCCATCGAGGGCCAGCTGCTGCTCGGCGCCTTCGCCGCCGCCGTCACCGCGTCGATGACCGGGTCCCCCTGGGCCGGCCTCGTCGCCGCGGCCGTGGCCGGTGCGCTCGTCGCGCTCGTCCTGGGACTGTTCGCGATCACCTACTTCGTCGACCAGGTCATCGTCGGCGTCGTGCTCAACGTGCTCGTGGTGGGCCTGACGAACTTCATGTTCCGCCAGGTGCTCACCCCCCACGCCGACTCGCTCAACTCCCCCGAGCGGCTGCGCGCGGTCCCGATCCCGATCCTGGGCGACATCCCGCTGGTCGGCCCGATCCTGTTCCGCCAGACCCCGCTCGTCTACGTGTTGTACGCCGTGGTCGCGCTCGTCGCGTTCGCCCTCTACCGCACCCGCTGGGGCCTCCGGGTCCGCGCGGTCGGCGAGCACCCCAAGGCGGCTGACACGGTGGGCATCAAGGTCAACCGCACCCGTTACCGCACCATCCTGCTCGCGGGTGCGATCGCCGGTCTCGGCGGCGCGTACTTCAGCCTCGTCTCGGTGGCTGGATTCAACCGCGAGATGACCGGCGGCGCGGGCTTCATCGCGCTGGCCGCGGTCATCTTCGGCAAGTGGGACCCGATCCGCGCCACCCTCGCCGCGCTGTTGTTCGGCTTCGCGACCAACCTGCAGGGCGTGCTGTCCGCCATCGGCTCCCCCGTGCCGAGCCAGTTCATGCTGATGCTCCCCTACCTCGTCACCATCTTCGCAGTGGCCGGCCTGGTGGGCCGCTCCCGGCCGCCGGCGGCGGACGGCGTGGCGTACAGGCAGCAGTAGGGGCACGACTCCACCCCTGTCCCAGGAGGGCCCGGCGCAGCGAGTGCGCCGGGCCCCTCCGCTGTTCTACCGTCGTACGCATGGAGCTGTCCGAGGTGGTCCTGCGCGACGGGCGTCGCGTCGACATCGCGCTGGGCGGGGACGACCACGGACGTCCCGTCCTCCTCCAGCACGGGCTCCCCGGCTCGCGCCTGACCGCGGCCCACGCCGACGACGCGGCCCGCGAGACCGGTGTGCGCCTGGTGTCGCTGAGCCGCCCGGGCTTCGGGCGCTCCTCACCGGCCGCCCCGAGCCTCGCGGGCCGCGGCCATGACGCCATCGAGGTCGTCACCGCGCTGGGCATCGACCGGTTCGCGGTCCTCGGGACGTCCGGCGGCGCGCCCGCGGCAGCGGCGACCGCCGTGGTCGGCGGCGACCGCGTCACCGCCCTGGGCATCGCCGTGGGGGTCGGACCGTGGAACGAGCTCGAGCCGCCGGACCACCCCGGGCTGGCGGCGGAGCGGGAGATCGTCGCGTCCTGTGCTCGGGGCAACACCGACGAGGCCCTCGATGCCTACCGACGGCTCGCCGCGACGTGGTTCGACGACATGCTGGGCCGCGAGTCCGACGAGGAGCTCATGGCCGTCTTCGACGCCCTCGTCGCGGCGGACGAGCATGCCGCCGAGGACGGCCTGCAGGGCGCGGAGGACATGTCCTGGGAGACACCGCAGCTGCGGGCGCGCTTCGCGCAGGACCTGCGGGAGGCGCTGGTCACCTACGACGGCATCGCGATCGACAACCTGTCGGTCGGCCTCCCGTGGGACGTCGACGTCTCCACCGTCACGCAGCCGACGCACCTGTGGTTCGGCGACCGCGACGCACTCGTCGCAGACGTCCACCGTGCGTGGTGGCAGCGGCAGATCCCCCATGCCCGGCTGACCATGCGCGTGGGCCAGGGGCACGGCGGCGCCTATCTCGCACACTGGCGCGAGATGTTCGAGGCCCTCACCTGTTGACCGTCTCCGACGTCCGGCACGCGAGTACAATTCGTGCGTGAACGACGTGTCCGTGATCGCCTACTTCGCCGGCGACCCCACCAGGACCTATCAGCTCGCGCAGTGGCTGGAGGTCCTCGAGATCCTCGACCGCGTCCACCCGGTCTGCCTGGTCCTGCGCGACCCCGACTCCGCCGAGCTGATCGCGTCGCGTACGGACCTCACCGTCCTCACCGCACCGTCGTTCCCCGAGCTCACCGAGCTCTACGCCCAGCTCGACGCCAAGGTCGTGCTCTACTGCAACAACTCGGTCCTGAACGTCGAGTCGCTCCTCGACACCCGGATGCTGCACGTCCACGTCAACCACGGTGAGAGCGACAAGCAGTCGATGGCGAGCAACAACGCCAAGGCCTACGACCGGGTCTTCGTCGCCGGCGACGCAGCCGTCGAGCGCTACGTGACCGGGCTGCTCGACTTCGACGCCTCCCGGCTCGTCCGGGTCGGCCGCCCCCAGCTCGACCTCCCCCGTACACCCCTGCTCGAGCCGAGCCCGCGGCGCACGGTCCTGTACGCCCCGACGTGGGAGGGCGACGCGGACTACAACGACTACACGTCGGTGGAGGTGCTCGGCGAGCAGGTCATCCGGGCGATCCTCGACGTGCCCGACGTCCGCCTGGTCTACAAGCCGCACCCGAAGGTCACCACGAGCCTGACCCCCGCGATCGCCGAGGGCCACCTGCGCATCATGGCGCTGATCGACGAGGCCGCCCGGCTCGACCCCGACGCCGGGCACGTCCAGGTCCTGAGCGGCGACATCCTCGCGGTGATGCCCGGGTGCGACGTGATGGTCACCGACGTGTCATCGGTCGGACTGGACTGGCTCTACCTCCACACCGACAAGCCGATCTTCCTCACCGACCCGCACGGCGACGTCGAGGCCCTGCACCACCAGGCCCCGATCAGCCGCTGCGCCGACGTCGTCGACGCGACGAGCGTCGAGGCGCTGGCGTCGCTCCTGGGCGACCGGCTCGCGCACGACGAGCACCACCTCGCCCGCGTCGCGATGCGGCACCACTACTTCGACGACCTGCACGTCGGTGACAGCACCGGACGCTTCCTCGCCGAGGTGACGCAGCTGGTGGTGCTGCGGGACCAGCTCGTCGCGCGCGGGACGGACGCGGCGATCATCGCCTGAGCGGGACCGTCCGGTCCGGCCCTTGCGGGCCGGGGGTGCGCGCCCACGTCCTCGGGCTCGGCTCGAAGCGCCGTCGGCGACCTCGTCGGCCGCTCAGCGCCGGCGCTTGCGCGCGCCTCGCTTCTTGGAGCCTCGCGCCGCCTCGCGCTTGGCCTGGAGTGCGACGACGGGACAGGCGGCGCACCGCGGGGTCGATCGGCAACACTGGACTCGCTTCTTGTGCGCCATCAGCCCGACTCCCGGAACTCGACCTGCGCCGCCGTCATGACCATCGGGCAAGTGTAAACACATGAAGACCTGTTCACGTAATGCTGCCGTCGCCCCGGCCCCGGCATCGTTGCACGTCGGCCCACGTGCGCAAGGTACGGTGCCGTGCACAGCACCCGGAGATCTCGGAGGCCCCCAGATGGCACCCGGCGAGCCTGATCGCTCCCCGTCGACGCCCGCGACCCTCGGCGAAGGCGCTCTCGCGCAGAGCACCGAGCGGTACGCATCGATGTTCACCCACCACCCGCACGCGGCCTACAGCGTCGACCCCCGCGGGTTCTTCACCGACGCCAACGACCGGGCGCTGGAGATGACGGGCCTGACCCTCGAGGAGATGAGGAAGGCCCACTTCGCCGAGGTCATCCACCCCGACGACCTGCACGTCATCCAGGCCGGCTTCGAGGGCGCCATGGGCGGCGAGCCCCAGGTGATGCACGCCCGCGTGGTGAGCACGGGCGGCGAGACCACCGACATCCGCTGCACCGCGATCCCGGTGATCGTCGGCGGCGAGGTCGTCGGCGTGCACGGGGTCTCGGAGGACGTCACCGAGGCCAACCGGGTGCTGCGCGAGCTCGAGGCGGCCAACGCCGCCAAGACGCTCTTCCTCGCCACCGTCAGCCACGAGGTGCGCACTCCCCTCGCCGCGATCGTCGGCGCGTCCGAGCTGCTGATGGACTCCGACCTCGCGCCCGAGCCGGAGCACTTCGCGAGGATCGTGCACCGCTCCGGCGAACGACTCATGCACGTCGTGGAGGACGTCCTCGAGTTCTCCGGGCTGGAGGCGCACCAGACCGTGCTGCGCGAGGGCGCGGTCGACGTGCGCGCGATCGTCGAGGACGTCAGGTCGTGGGCGTCCTGCCGGGCCGACGGCCGGGGCCTGGCGATCACCTTCACCGTCGACGACGCCGTCCCCGAGACGGTCACGGGTGACGCCCGGCGCATCAACCAGGTGATCACCAACCTCGTCCAGAACGCTCTCACCTTCACCGAGAGCGGGACCGTCGACGTACGCGTCGGCAGTCGCCCGTGCGGCGCCACGACGTGGGTGGACGTCGAGGTCCGTGACACCGGCATCGGCATCGACGCGTGCCACGTGAGCGACCTCTACCAGCCGTTCGTGCAGGCCGACCCGCTCGCGTCGGGTGACCGGAAGGGCGTCGGCCTCGGCCTGGCGATCTGTCGCAAGCTCGTCGACCTGATGGGCGGCCGGCTGACGGTCGAGTCCACGCTCGGCGAGGGCAGCACCTTCACCTTCGGGTTCCCGGTCAGGCGCTGAGCGCGGTCACCGCAGCCTCGGCGAGCACCCGGGCCGCGATGGTGGTGGCACCCTCGTCGATGCGCAGGTTGCCCTGGTGGAGGTCGTACGTCGGGCCGCCGGGCGTGCGTGTGCCGAGGCGCGCCATCGCGCCGGGCACCGAGTCGAGGTACCACCCGAAGTCCTCCCCGCCGAGGCTCTGCGCGGTGGACACGTGGCCGTGGGGGCCCAGGACGTTCTCGACCCCGATGCCGAGCAGCCGCGTGGACTCCTCGTGGTTGACGACCGGCGGCACGCCGCGCTGGTAGGTCACCTCGGCGGTCACGCTGTAGGGCGCCACGATCGAGGTGATCAGCTGGCGGATCAGGTGCTCGGCGTCGGCCCAAGCGACCGCGTCGAGCATCCGGACGGTGCCGGCGACCACCCCGCCGTGCGGGATCACGTTGTGGGCCGAGCCGGCGCGCACCATGCCCCAGACCACGCTGACCCCGGCGCGGGGGTCGAGGCGGCGGCTGAGGATCGCGGGGAGCTCGGTGATCACCTTGCCGAGGGCGAAGGTGAGGTCCTCGGTGAGGTGCGGGCGCGAGGTGTGCCCGCCCTTGCCGATGAGGCGCACGGTCAGCGCGTCCGCGGCACCGGTCAGCGGGCCCTCGCGCAGGCCGACGCGACCGACGTCGAGGCTCGGGTCGCAGTGCAGCCCGAAGACGTGGGAGACACCTTCGAGCGCCCCCGTCGAGATCAGGTGCAGCGCACCGCCCGGCATGACCTCCTCCGCCGGCTGGAAGAGCAGTCGTACGCGACCCGGCAGCAGGCCGCGCGCGGCGACCTCGGCGAGCGCGAGGCCGGCGCCGACGAGGCCGGCGGTGTGCACGTCGTGGCCGCAGGCGTGGGCGACCCCGGGGTTGGTGCTCTTCCACGGGTCCGAGATGAGGTCGTCGACCGGCAGCGCGTCGAGGTCGGCGCGCAGCGCGACGAGCGGGCCCTCGTGGCCGATCTCGGCGAGCACTCCCCCGCCCTCTGGCCGGGTCACCGCCCAGCCCACTGCCTCGAGGGCGGTGACGACCGCCTCGGAGGTGCGCTCCTCGGCCCAGCTCAGCTCGGGGTGGGCGTGGAGGTCGCGGCGCAGGGCGACGAGGTCCTCGGCGTACTTGTCGACGGTCTCGGCGATGGCGGTGGTGGCGGGGAGGGGTTCTGGCATGACCGACCCAGTCTAGGTGGCATCGCCGTCGTAGGCGGCGAGAAGCCGGTCCGCGGCCAGGGGCGCGGGCAGCTCGCCCGACAGCACCGCGCGGCGTACGTCGTCGCGCACCGCCGCGACGCCGGGCGAGGACTTCAGCCGCTGGTCGAGCTCGTCGCGCACCAGCGCCCAGGTGAACTCGAGCTGCTGCCCGGCCCGCTTGTGGGCAAGGCCGTCGATGCCGAGGTGCTCGCGGTGCGCGCCGACCCGGTGCCAGACGTCGTCGACGCCCGCCCCGGTGAGGGCCGAGCAGGTGACGACGGGGGGCGCCCACTCGGAGTGGCCCCGCACGAGGCGGAGCGCGCCGGACAGCTCGCGCGCCGCCACCCGGGCTCCGGCCTCGAAGTCGCCGTCGGCCTTGTTGACCGCGACGACGTCGGCGATCTCGAGGATGCCCTTCTTGATGCCCTGGAGCTGGTCGCCGGTGCGGGCGAGGGTGAGGAAGAGGAAGGTGTCGACCATCCCGGCGACCGTCACCTCGGACTGCCCGACGCCCACCGTCTCCACGAGCACGACGTCGTGCCCGGCCGCCTCGAGCACCAGCATCGCCTGCACGGTCGCGCGGGCCACGCCGCCCAGCGTGCCGGCCGAGGGCGAGGGCCGGATGAAGGCGTGCGGGTCGACCGACAGCGTGGCCATCCGGGTCTTGTCGCCGAGCACGGAGCCACCCGTACGCACCGAGGACGGGTCGACCGCCAGGACCCCGACGCGGTGGCCGGCCGTGGTCAGCCGGGTGCCGAGCGCCTCGATGAAGGTCGACTTCCCCACGCCGGGGACGCCCGAGATGCCGACTCGCGTGGCCATGGGACGGTCCGTCGACGCGAGCTCGGTCAGCAGCTCGCGTGCCGCCGCCCGGTGCTCGGGCCGCGACGACTCCACCAGCGTGATGGCGCGCGAGACCGCCGCACGCTGCCCCGTACGGACTCCCTCGACCAGCGCGGCGACGTCGACCGGGCGGGCCATCAGGAGGCGTGCTCGTCCCGCAGCCGCGCCAAGAGGTCGAGCGCCGACTCCGCGATCACGGTGCCGGGCAGGAACACCGCCGCGGCGCCCATCTCGTGCAGCGTGGCCACGTCGTCGGGCGGGATGACCCCTCCGATGACGACCATGATGTCGGGACGGCCCTGGTCGGCGAGCGCCTGCTTGAGCGCGGGCAGCAGCGTCAGGTGGCCCGCCGCCAGCGAGGACACCCCGACGATGTGCACGTCGGCGTCGACGGCCTGCTGGGCGACCTCCTCCGGCGTGGAGAACAGCGGCCCGACGTCGACGTCGAAGCCGAGGTCGGCGAAGGCCGTCACGACGACCTTCTGCCCGCGGTCGTGGCCGTCCTGGCCCATCTTGGCCACCAGGATGCGCGGGCGCCGGCCCTCCTCGGCCTCGAACTCCTCGGTCGCCTTCAGCACCTCGGCGACCTTGCTGCCCTCGGCGGTGCCTGCCTCGTCGCGGTACACGCCGCTGATCGTACGGATCACCGCCTGGTGGCGGCCGTAGACCTTCTCCAGCGCGTCGGAGATCTCGCCGACGGTGGCCTTCGCGCGGGCCGCGTCGACGGCCAGCGCGAGGAGGTTGCCGTCGAGGGAGCCGCCGCCGGCCGGACCGCGCTCGGCCGACGCGGTCAGCGCGTCCAGCGCCCGCCGTACGGACTCGTCGTCGCGCTCGGCGCGCAACCGCTCGAGCTTGGCGACCTGCTGGCGGTAGACGTCGTCGTTGTCGACGCGCAGCACGTCGAGCCTGTCCTCGGCCGCGAGGCGGAACGTGTTGACGCCGATGACCTTCTGCGCGCCTGAGTCGATGCGCGCCTGGGTGCGCGCGGCCGCCTCCTCGATGCGCATCTTGGGGATGCCCTGCTCGATCGCGGCGGCCATGCCGCCGGCCCGCTCGGCCTCCTGGATGTGCGCCCAGGCGCGCTCGGCGAGGTCGTGGGTGAGCTTCTCGACGTAGTAGGAGCCGCCCCACGGGTCGATGATCTCGGTGGTGCCGGACTCCTGCTGGAGCAGCAGCTGGGTGTTGCGGGCGATGCGCGCGGAGAAGTCGGTGGGCAGCGCGATCGCCTCGTCGAGGGCATTGGTGTGCAGCGACTGCGTGTGGCCCTGCGTCGCGGCCATCGCCTCGATGCAGGTGCGCCCGACGTTGTTGAAGACGTCCTGCGCGGTGAGCGACCAGCCCGACGTCTGGCTGTGCGTGCGCAGCGAGCGGGACTTGGGGTTCTGCGGCTCGAAGTCGTCGACCAGCCGCGCCCACAGCGCCCGGGCCGCCCGCATCTTGGCGACCTCCATGAAGAAGTTCATCCCGATGGCCCAGAAGAAGCTCAGCCGCGGGGCGAACTGGTCGATCGTCATGCCGGTCCCCAGGCCGGCGCGGATGTACTCGACGCCGTCGGCCAGCGTGTACGCCAGCTCGAGGTCGGCGGTCGCCCCGGCCTCCTGGATGTGGTAGCCGGAGATCGAGATCGAGTTGAACCGCGGCATCCTCTGCGAGGTGAAGGCGAAGATGTCGCTGATGATCCGCATGCTCGGTGCCGGCGGGTAGATGTAGGTGTTGCGGACCATGAACTCCTTGAGGATGTCGTTCTGGATGGTCCCCGCGAGCTGTTCCGGCTTCACCCCCTGCTCCTCGGCGGCCGCGATGTAGAGCGCCAGCACGGGCAGCACCGCGCCGTTCATCGTCATCGACACCGACATCTCGTCGAGCGGGATGCCGTCGAACAGGGTGCGGGTGTCGTAGATCGAGTCGATCGCCACGCCCGCCATGCCGACGTCACCGCGCACCCGCGGGTGGTCGGAGTCGTAGCCGCGGTGCGTCGCGAGGTCGAAGGCGACGCTCAAGCCCTTCTGGCCGGCCGCGAGGTTGCGGCGGTAGAACGCGTTGGACTCCTCCGCGGTGGAGAAGCCGGCGTACTGGCGGATCGTCCACGGCTGGGTGGTGTACATCGTCGGGTAGGGCCCGCGCAGGAAGGGCGCGATGCCCGGCCAGGTGTCGAGGCCGTCGAGGCCCTCGAGGTGCTCGGGGCCGTAGACCGGGAGGACGTCGATGCCCTCCGGGCTCGCCCACGGCTGTTCATTCGCTGGTCGAGTAGCCCGCGAGGAACGAGCGGGCGTATCGAGACCCACCTCGGCGAAGTTCTTCGGGATGCTCATCGGCTGAGCTCCTCTCGGATCCGGGCCAGGAAGCCCAAGGCGTCGACCCCCATGGCACACGAGTCGTCGACGTCGGTGACGGTCCGTCCCCCCGGCTTGCCCGCCAGCACGACGTACGTCGCCCCGGCCACCCGCAGCGCCGCGACGAGGTCGGCGCCCCACTCGGCGTACGCCGCGTCGGTGCCGGCGAGGCAGACCACGGGCTGGCCCGCGTACGCCGCCGTCACGGCCTCGACGGAGTCGGTCGCGCCGGCCGCCTCGACGGCGACGCCGCCGGCCGCGAGCAGGTTGCTCGCGAAGGTCGCCCGCGCGGTGTGTGCGGCGACGGGACCCATCGTGGCGAGGAAGACCGGTCGCTCCGCGGGCTGGGCGCGCAGGTCCTCGTACGGCGCCGCGTAGCGCACCCCGGCACGGTCCCAGGGCGCGCGCTCGGGCAGCACCTCGTCGAGGTTGGGGAACTCCGAGATGCCGGTCAGCGGGCGGGAGCGGTCGGCGATGCCGGCGTCGCGCGCCGCACGCACGGCGGCGACCCGCTCCTCCACGCCGGCCACCGCCTGCTCGCCGAAGCCTCCGTCGGACTCGATGCGGCCGAGCTCGGCCCACGCGGCGACGGCGAGGTCGTCGGTGAGCTTCTCCACGGCGTACGAGCCGCCGGCCGGGTCGGTGACCGCGGCGACGTGCGACTCCTCGATCAGCAGCGACGAGGTGTTGCGAGCGATGCGGCGCCCGAGCGCGTCGGGCACGCCGAGCCGCTCGTCGAAGGGCACCACGGTGATCGCGTCGGCGCCACCGACGCCGGCGGCGAAGGCCGCGACGGTGCCGCGGAGCATGTTGACCCACGGGTCGTGCCTGGTCATCATCGCGCGGCTGGTGACGACGTGCTGGCGCTGCGGGACGTCAGGGACGCCGCTCGCCTCCAGCACGCGCGCCCAGAGCCGTCGGGCGGCGCGCAGCTTGGCGATCGTCGGGAACTGCTCGTCGGTCGCGGCGTAGCGGAACTCGACGAGGGCGGCCGCCTCGGCGACGGACAGCCCGGCGTCGGTGAGCAGGCGCAGGTGGTGCACGCCCACGGCCATCGTCCAGCCGAGCTCCTGGGCGTCGCTCGCACCACGGTCGTGGAGCGCGGTGCCGTCGACCACGGCGCCGAGCACGCCGAGGGCCTGCGCGCGGCGTACGGTCCCGACGAACGAGGCGACGTCGTCGCCGGTCGGGTCGGCGGACAGGTTGTGGCCGGGGTGGGGGTCGTTCGCGGTGTCCTCGAGGAGCCGGGCCAGCGCCTCGGACTGCTCGGCGCCCGGGCGCTCCAGCGTCACGGGCGCCAGGTCGAGGAGCACGCCGTCCAGCGCCGCGGCGAGGTCCGTGCCGGGCTCCAGGTCGAGGTGCAGCGAGGTGGCGCCGTTGTCGAGGTCGACCAGCGCCGCCTCGTTGACGGCCGCGGCGTCGTCGCCGACCAGCGAGGCCCGTACGTCCCAGGCGCCGGCGCGCTGCGGTCGCCCGCCCGTGGTGAGCCCGTCGAGGTCGGACCGCTGGCCGATCGGCGCGACGTCGATCCCGTCCAGCGTGGTGCGCGTCAGGGCCGCCCACACGTCGGAGTCGGGCGTGTCCTCGCCCAGGCGCCGCGCCTTGCGCAGCACCGTGGCGGTCGCCGCCTCCCAGGCGGCGGCGTCGTAGGAGTCGTCGTCACCGACGAGCCGGAGCGAGCCCGCCGCGGGCTGCAGCTCCGCGGGCTCGTCGAGGCCGCCTTCGAGAACACCGTCCGGGTCGGTCATGTAGCGCAGGATAGGACGGTCGTCACCTGACGGACACTGCGCGGGCTATGGGATAGGTCACCGTGGAGACGGTCCCCGGGTTCCCGGCGACCCGGGTCTGCAGCCCCATGCCCCGGGAGCGGCCCCGTCCGTACGTTCGCGACCATGGTCGACGTCCACCTCCACGTAGGGCTCTACAAGACGGGCACCACCACGATCCAGGGCGCCCTTGCCGCCACGTCGGACCAGCTCGCCCGGGACGGGGTGCTCGTCCCCGACCTCCGCGCGCAGCGGCTGGCGGCGTACGACCTGCTCGGCCAGCGCGTCGGCGGTGAGCAGCGCGGTGAGGCGGCCGGGGCGCTGGGACGGCTGCTGGAGCTCGTCGACACCCACGACGGACCGACGGTGGTGATCTCGGAGGAGGAGCTGTCCCTGGCCCGCCCACGCCAGGCCAGCCGGCTGGTGCGCGGGCTCGAGGGGCACCGGGTCTTCGTGGTGGTGGGGGCGCGGGACATGGCGCGCACGCTGGTCTCGGCGTGGCAGCAGACCGTGGTCAACGGTGGCTGCACCCCGTGGGCGGACTTCATCGCGTCGGTCCGCCGCGAGGACGGCGCTCCTCCCAGCGAGGGCGTCTCGTTCCACTGGCGGCACGACCTGCTGCGCGTCCTGGACACCTGGTCGTCGGTGGTGCCCCCCGGTCACGTCCGGTTGGTCACGGTGCCGCCGCGCGGGGCGCCCGCGGAGGCACTGCTGACCCGCTTCGCCGACGCCGTCGGCCTGCCCGGCACCTGGCCCGGGACCCACCAGTGCGTGCGCAACGTCTCCCTGGGCGCGGCCGAGCTCGAGGTGGTGCGCCGGCTCAACGCGTCGGTGTCGGACCGGCTCAACCCGGCCCAGCAGCGGTTCGTCGTCGAGGCCGGCATCCGTGCGCGCCTGGCCGGCACGACGGCGCGTCCGCTGGAGCTGCCGGAGGAGCACCTGGCCTGGGCGCGGACGTACGCCGACGGGCTGGTGCGCGAGCTCCGGCACCGCGGGCTGACCGTCCACGGCGACCTCGCCGACCTCGTCCCGGCGGACCTGGCGCCGACCGCCCCGGCGCTCGACGACGTGCCGGACGACGAGCTCCTGGCAGCGACCCAGGCCGCGCTGGTGTCGCTCGCGCTCGACCACGGCCGGTTGTTCCGCCGCTACCGGCGGGCGTTCGTCGAGGTGGAGGGACGCCTCCCCTCCGCGGTCGAGGTCCTCGGGAGCGAGGTGCGGGCAGGCGGCTTCTGGCTGCGCAAGCGTGTGGTGCACCACGCGGACCGGCACCCGCTGCTGGAGCGGGCCTCCCGGCTCTACCTCGAGCGCACCTCACCCTCGTCACGGCTGCTCCCCCGGCAGCCCGACACCTGAGCGTTTCCCCGACGCCGGGTGCCCGGGTAGGACATCATGCGGACATGACCGCCCAGGGGGAGGGTTGGTTCGCCGACCCGCAGGACGCGTCCAGGCTGCGCTGGTGGGACGGCACGCGCTGGACCGAGCACACCCACCCGGGGGCCGCGACCACCCAGTGGGACACCCCGCTTCCGCGGTGGTGGTCCGGCTTCTCCTTCGTGGTCCAGGCAGCGCTGCTCACCTGCGGCGCGGCGTCCTCCTTCACGTTCTGGGTCGACCTCGAGACCCTGGCGTTCGTCGAGGAGGTGCGGCTGCGACCCGACTCCGTCACGGTCGCCGACGGCGAACGGATCGACAGCCTCACGTCGTGGACCTCCCTCGAGGTGCTCGCGATGCTCGGGACCGGGGTGCTCTTCATCGTCTGGCTCTACACGGCCCACCGGAGCTCGCGGATGGACCGCCGGGCGACGCGCCACAAGTCCGGCTGGGCGATCGGCGGCTGGTTCGTCCCGGTGCTCAACCTGTGGCGCCCGTTCCAGATGGTCTCCGACGTGCGGCGCGGCGCGACCGGCGACGCCGACGCCCCCGTGTCGTTCCGCCAGGGCTGGTGGTGGGGCACCTGGGTCGCGCTGAGCCTCGCCTCAGGGGTGGTGAGTGCCCTCTACAGCCGCGCGGCATCGGCTCCCGCCGGCCCGGAGTACGCCGACGCGCTGGGCGACGCGACGTCGTGGGAGCGGTTGTCGAGCGTGATCAGCGTCGTCTCCGCGCTGCTGGCCGTCCTCGTGGTGCACGAGATCCGCACCCGGGTCCTCGCGCCCGCACGGGACTGAGCCCGCCTCACACCTCGGTGCGGCCGTCGTCGTCCTTGTTGCGGAGGCCGATCCTGTTGCCCAGCCACACCAGCGGGTCGTACTTCCGGTCCACGACCCGTTCCTTCATCGGGATGATCGCGTTGTCGGTGATGTGGATGCCCTCGGGGCAGACCTCGGTGCAGCACTTGGTGATGTTGCACATCCCGAGGCCGGCCGCGTCCTGGGCCAGCTTGCGGCGGTCGTGGGTGTCGAGGGGGTGCATGTCGAGCTCGGCGTAGCGGATGAAGAACCGCGGCCCGGCGAAGTGCCGCTTGTTGTCCTCGTGGTCGCGCACCACGTGGCACACGTCCTGGCAGAGGTAGCACTCGATGCACTTGCGGAACTCCTGGCCCCGCTCGACGTCGACCTGCATCATCCGGCGCTTGCCGTCGGCGTCCCGCGGGCCGAGCTCGGCATACGGGAGCTCCTTGGCCTTCTCGTAGTTGAACGACACGTCGGTGACGAGGTCGCGGATCACCGGGAACGTCCGCATCGGGGTGACGGTGATCGTCTCCGCCGGGTCGAAGTCCGAGAGCCGGGTCATGCACATCAGGCGCGGGCGGCCGTTGATCTCCGCGCTGCACGAGCCGCACTTGCCGGCCTTGCAGTTCCAGCGGATCGCCAGGTCGCCCGTCTGGGTCGCCTGGAGCCGGTGGAGGGCGTCGAGCACGACCTCGCCCTCGGACACCTCGACGGTGTAGTCGGTGAGGTCACCGCCGTCGGCGTCGCCGCGCCACACGCGCATCTTCAGGTCGTAGCTCACTTCTCAGCCTCCTTGGCTCCGACAGGCTCAGCCGGCGGCGGGTCGAAGAGCTGCTTGAGGTCGTCGGGCATCGTCGGCAGCGGCTTCTCGGCGATGTCCACCCCGGCGCCCGTCGCGTCGAGCGAGAGCACGAGGTTCTTCGCGCCCCACTCCGGGTCGGGGCCCGGGAAGTCGTCGCGGGTGTGACCGCCGCGCGACTCCTGCCGGGCCAGCGCGGCCTTGGCGATGCACTCGCTGACCAGCAGCATGTTGTGCAGGTCGAGCGCGAGGTGCCATCCGGGGTTGTACTGCCGGTGGCCCTCCACGACCATCCCGGCCGCGCGCTGCTTGAGCTGCTCGAGCGCGGCCAGCGAGGCCTCGAGCTCGGAGGCGGTGCGGATGATGCCGACGAGGTCGTTCATCGACTGCTGGAGGTCGTGCTGGATCGTGTACGGGTTCTCGCCACCTCCCCCCGAACCTGCAGGGACCTCGAAGGGCGCGAGGGCGTCGGCCTGCGCGGCCTTCACGTCCGCCTCGTCGACCTCCGGCCGGTCGCCGGCCTGGTCGAGCGACGTGGCGTGGGCCGCGGCCGCCTCGCCGGCCCGCTTGCCGAACACGAGCAGGTCGGACAGCGAGTTGCCGCCGAGCCGGTTGGAGCCGTGCATGCCGCCGCTGACCTCGCCCGCGGCGTACAGGCCGGTGACCGCGGACTGCTGGGTGTCGGGGTCGACCTCGACGCCGCCCATCACGTAGTGGCAGGTGGGGCCGATCTCCATCGGCTCGGCGGTGATGTCGACGTCGGCCAGCTCCTTGAACTGGTGGTACATCGAGGGCAGCCGCTTGCGGATGTAGTCGGCGTCGCGCCGGCTGGCGATGTCGAGGTAGATGCCGCCGTGCGGTGACCCGCGCCCGGCCTTGATCTCGGAGTTGATGGCGCGCGCGACCTCGTCGCGGGGCAGCAGCTCGGGCGGGCGGCGGTTGTTCTTCTTGTCCTCGTACCAGGCGTCCGCCTCCTCCTCCGTGTCGGCCGTCTCGGCCTTGAAGAAGTCGGGGATGTAGTCGAACATGAACCGCTTGCCCTCGGAGTTGCGGAGGATGCCGCCGTCGCCGCGGACCGACTCGGTGACCAGCAGCCCCTTCACCGACGGCGGCCAGACCATGCCGGTCGGGTGGAACTGGACGAACTCCATGTTGATGAGGTTCGCGCCTGCGCGCAGGGCCAGCGCGTGCCCGTCCCCGGTGTACTCCCAGGAGTTGGAGGTCACCTTGTAGGACTTGCCGATGCCGCCGGTCGCGAGGATCACGCTCGGCGCCTCGAAGGTGATGAAGCGGCCGGTCTCGCGCCAGTAGCCGAACGCGCCGGCGACCCGGCCCTGCCCGTCGCTGGCCTGCTTGAGGACCTCGGTGACCGTGCACTCCATGTAGACGTCGATGCCGAGCTGCACGGTGCGCTGCTGGAGCGTACGGATCAGCTCGAGGCCGGTGCGGTCGCCGACGTGCGCGAGCCGGGCGTACCTGTGCCCGCCGAAGTCGCGCTGCGAGATCAGCCCGTCCTCGGTGCGGTCGAAGAGCGCGCCCCAGTCCTCGAGCTCGAGGACCCGCTCGGGCGCCTCCTGCGCGTGCAGCTGCGCCATGCGCCAGTTGTTGAGCATCTTCCCGCCGCGCATCGTGTCGCGGAAGTGCACCTGCCAGTTGTCCTCCGGCCACCGGTTGCCGAGGGCCGCGGCCGCGCCGCCCTCGGCCATCACGGTGTGCGCCTTGCCGAGCAGCGACTTGCAGACCACTGCCGTGCGCGCACCCGCCTCGTGGGCGGCGATCGCGGCGCGCAGCCCCGCTCCGCCGGCGCCGATCACCACCACGTCGTACGTGTGGCGCTCCATGCCGCCCCGGGCCTCCGGCGACATCTCGTTGCCCGTCATCGGGTGTCGTGACTCGGTGCTCAAAAGAACCTCACGTCCTGGATCGTTCCGGTGGCGAGCAGGAAGATGTAGAGGTCGACGATCGCGACCGAGAACAGCGAGTACCACGCCCACTTCCCGTGGCTCTGGTTGAGCCGCGAGACCCACGTCCAGAGCCGGTAGCGCACCGGGTGCCTGGAGAAGTGGCGCAGCCGCCCGCCCACGATGTGGCGGCACGAGTGGCACGAGAGCGTGTAGAGCCAGATGAAGACGATGTTGGCGATCATCAGCAGCGTGCCGAGCCCCATGTGGATCCCGGAGGTCTCGCCGTCACCCAGGGCGTACTCGGCCGGCATCGGGCGGAAGGCCAGGACGGTGTCGAAGGTCAGCACCAGGCCGACCACGACGGCGGCGTACCAGAACCAGCGGTGCACGTTCTGGAGGACCAGCGGGAACCTCGTCTCGCCGGAGTAGGCCTGGTGGGGCTCGGCGACGCCGCACGCCGGCGGGCTCAGCCAGAACGCCCGGTAGTAGGCCTTGCGGTAGTAGTAGCAGGTCATCCGGAACCCGAGCGGGAAGACCAGGATGATCAGCGCCGCCGACAGCGGCCACCACGCGAACGGCTGGCCGAAGTCGGACGCGCCCTCGACGCAGTCACCCAGGCACGGCGAGTAGAACGGCGAGAGGTAGGGCGAGGCGTAGTAGTCGCGGCCCATGAACGCCCGCACGGTGGCGTAGACGACGAAGGCCGAGAACACCACGAACGTCGTCAGCGGTGCCTGCCACCACCGGTCCTGGCGCAACGTCCGCGCGTCGATCTGCGCGCGGCCCGGACTGGTCACGCCGTGGTCGGTCGATGCCATGCATCCTCCAAGAGGCCCGGGGGCGGTCGGGGCAACGCCCCCGACTATGGCCTGTGTCACACCGAGAAGGAAGGCGGCACGCTGATCCGGGTCGACGCGGTCCTCCGATCGCGGTGCAGGCGGGCGATCCGGAGCGTGGAATCTCACACGGATGCGGCGCGTCGTCGGCGTGTGACCCGCGATACCGTGACGGGGTGACGACCCAACTCACTCCCCCCCGGCTCGTGAAGGGTGCGCGGGCCATGCGCACGACGATCGCCCTCAAGCTCGGCATGGCGGTCAGCGGCTTCATCTTCCTCGGCTTCGTGCTCGCCCACATGTACGGCAACCTCAAGGCGTTCGCCGGCCACGACGCGTTCAACGAGTACGCCCACCACCTCCGCGAGCTCGGCGAGCCGATGCTGCCGCACGAGGGTGCGCTCTGGATCCTGCGGCTCGGCCTCATCCTGTCGCTGGTGGTGCACGTCTACTGCGCCGTCGTGCTGTGGCGGCGTGCCGCTCGCGCCCGCACCACGAAGTACGTGGTCAAGAAGGACACCGGCGCCACCCGCGCGAGCCTGATGATGCGCTGGGGCGGGGTGACGATCCTGGTCTTCCTGGTCTGGCACCTGCTCAACTTCACCGTCGTCAAGGTCAACCCGCAGGGCGGCGCGACGAACGACCCCTACGACCTGATGGTCGACACCTTCGACGTCTGGTGGATGACGGTGATCTACATCGTCGCGATGCTCGCCCTCGGCGCCCACCTCCACCACGGCATCTGGAGCGCCGCACAGACGCTCGGCTGGACCGGCACCGCGGCCAAGCGCCAGCGGGCCAAGACGTTCGGCTTCGTCATGGCGCTGATCGTCTCGGTCGGCTTCTCCCTCGTCCCGCTCGCCGTCCTGGCCGGCATCATCACCAAGTAAGGGGTCACCGCACAGTGAGCCACGACAGCCACGACATGGACATGCCCGACACCGTCAGCGCGGCGGAGGCCTCGGTCAGCGGGTCGCTCGACGGCGACTACGACGACGCCGCGGGCTACTACACCCCCGGTGCCCCGCTGGTCGACACCAAGGCGCCCGACGCACCGATCGCCGAGCGGTGGCAGACGCGCAAGTTCGAGGCCCGCCTCGTCAACCCGGCCAACCGGCGCAAGCTCTCCATCATCATCGTCGGCACCGGCCTGGCCGGCGCGTCGGCCGCGGCCACGCTCGGCGAGGCCGGCTACCGGGTGAAGTCCTTCTGCTACCAGGACTCCCCGCGGCGCGCCCACTCGATCGCCGCGCAGGGCGGCATCAACGCCGCGAAGAATTACAAGGAGGACGGCGACTCCGTCCACCGCCTCTTCTACGACACGGTCAAGGGCGGCGACTACCGCTCGCGCGAGTCCAACGTCTACCGGCTGGCCGAGGTCAGCACCAACATCATCGACCAGTGCGTCGCGCAGGGCGTCCCGTTCGCCCGCGAGTACGGCGGCCTGCTCGACAACCGCTCCTTCGGCGGCGTGCAGGTGTCCCGCACGTTCTACGCCCGCGGCCAGACCGGCCAGCAGCTGCTCATCGGCGCGTACCAGGCCCTCGAGCGGCAGGTCGCGGCCGGCACGGTGGAGACGTATACCCGCCACGAGATGCTCGAGCTGATCACCGTCGACGACGGCACCGGGCAGGAGCGAGCCCGCGGCATCGTCGCGCGCGACATGGTCACCGGTGAGGTGCAGACCCACGTGGCCGACGTCGTCGTGCTCGCCTCCGGCGGCTACGGCAACGTGTTCTACCTGTCGACCAACGCGATGGGCTGCAACGTCACCGCCGCCTGGCGCGCGCACCGCAAGGGCGCCTACATGGCCAACCCCTGCTACACGCAGATCCACCCGACCTGCATCCCGGTCTCGGGCTCGCACCAGTCCAAGCTGACGCTGATGTCGGAGTCGCTGCGCAACGACGGCCGGATCTGGGTCCCGAAGAACCAGGCCGACTGCGACAAGGACCCGCGCGACATCCCCGAGGAGGACCGCGACTACTACCTGGAGCGGATCTACCCCTCCTTCGGCAACCTGGTCCCCCGCGACATCGCCTCGCGTGCGGCCAAGAACGTCTGCGACGAGGGTCGCGGCGTGGGCCCGGAGGTCGACGGCGTACGCCGTGGTGTCTACCTCGACTTCTCCGCCGCCATCGAGCGGCTGGGCGAGAAGGGCATCACCGAGAAGTACGACAACCTCTTCGACATGTACGAGCGGATCACGGGCGAGAACCCGTTCGAGGTCCCGATGCGGATCTACCCCGCCGTGCACTACGTCATGGGCGGCCTGTGGGTCGACTACGACCTCCAGTCCACGATCCCGGGCCTGTTCGTCACCGGCGAGGCCAACTTCTCCGACCACGGCGCCAACCGCCTCGGCGCGTCCGCGCTGATGCAGGGCCTGGCCGACGGCTACTTCGTGCTCCCGCACACCATCCGCGACTACCTCGCGGACGGGCCGTTCGAGGAGATCACCGAGGACCACCCGGCCGTCGTCGAGGCGCGCGAGTCGGTCAAGGCGCGCATCGACCACTTCCTGTCCGTCAACGGCACCCGCAGCGTCGACTCCTACCACCGCGAGCTCGGCAACATCATGTGGGAGTACTGCGGCATGGAGCGCACGGAGACCGGGCTGAAGAAGGCGATCGACCTGATCCGTTCGCTCAAGGACGACTTCTACCGCAACGTGAAGGTCCTCGGCGGCGCCGAGACGCTCAACCAGTCGCTGGAGAAGGCCGGCCGCGTGGCCGACTTCTTCGAGCTCGGCGAGCTGATGTGCATCGACGCCCTCAACCGGCGCGAGTCCTGCGGCGGCCACTTCCGTGGCGAGTCGCAGACCGAGGACGGCGAGGCGCTGCGCCACGACGACGAGTTCGCGTACGTCGCTGCGTGGGAGTGGGCCGGCGAGGACTCCATCCCCGTCCTGCACAAGGAAGACCTGACGTACACCGCCATCGAGATGAAGCAGCGGAGCTACAAGTGAGCATGAACCTGACCCTCAAGATCTGGCGCCAGCCGGACGCCTCGTCCGCCGGGGCGATGCACACCTACCAGCTCGCCGACGTGTCCCCCGACATGTCGTTCCTCGAGATGCTCGACGTGCTCAACGAGCAGCTCAACGAGCAGGGCGAGGAGCCCATCGCGTTCGACTCCGACTGTCGCGAGGGCATCTGCGGCATGTGCGGGCTGATGATCAACGGCGACGCGCACGGCCCGGAGGTCACCACGACCTGCCAGCTGCACATGCGCTCGTTCAAGAACGGCGAGACGATCACCGTCGAGCCGTGGCGCTCCGACGCGTTCCCGGTCATCAAGGACCTCGTCGTCGACCGCAGCGCCTTCGACCGCATCATCCAGCAGGGCGGCTACATCTCGGTCAACACCGGCTCGGCCCCCGAGGCCCACTCGGTGCCCGTCCCGCGTGACGACGCGCTGCGCGCCTTCAACGTCGCCACCTGCATCGGCTGCGGTGCCTGCGTCGCGGCGTGCCCCAACGGCTCGGCCTCGCTCTTCATGGGTGCCAAGATCACCCACCTCGGCGAGCTCCCCCAGGGCCAGCCCGAGCGCGACAGCCGCGTGGTCAACATGGTCGCCCAGCACGACCACGAGGGCTTCGGCGGCTGCACCAACATCGGCGCCTGCACCGCGGCCTGCCCCAAGGAGATCCCGCTCGACGTGATCTCGCAGCTCAACAAGGACCTGCGCACCTCGATCAAGCACGGTCACTGACCGCTGACGTCCGCATCCCGCTGTCGCGACCCGAGAGCGGTGCGCCAGCCACATTCCACGAGCGTCGAATGTGGGTCGCGCACCGCTTCGGCGCGGACACCCGAGGGCTCTCCGGAGAGCGGTGCCACAGCCACATTCGGGGCGCTCGGGATGTGGCAGGGGCGCCGCTGGGCAGATCACGCCGCGCGACTGCGCCGTACGAGGTCGGAGAGTGGCTGGAACAGCGACTCCCACTGCTCTCCGAAGTCCGGTGGCGGCCCGTCGTACCCCGTCGCCACGAGCGCGGTGTGAACCAGCCTGACCGTCGCCCTGGGTGATCGCATCCGCTCCTTGGTGACCTGCTCGTAGGGCACGTCGTGTCGGCGGTAGAGCGAGTAGCGGTCGATGTCGGCGTTGTACTGGGCGCGATCATCCTGGTGGTGGCTTCCCTCGTACTCGACCGCGAGTCCGTAGTCCTCGAACCACAGGTCCGGCGTGAGCTCGACTCCCGTACGAAGCTCGATCGCCCGGTTGACGTCCGGCACGGGCAGCATGGCGAAGACCACGTACGCGAACAGCTCTGCCTCAGGGATGGATCGGCAGCGCCCCTCGAGGTGCGGCAGGACGTACGTGGTCTCCGGCACTCCGCGGCGCCACTTCTCCTCGCACAGGATCTGGTCGAGCAGGGCGACGTCGAGCCACTCCTTGTGCAGCAGGTAGCTCCCGAGCCCGATCGCATCGATGAGCCGGGCCTCCGCGCAGAAGGCCACGAAGGCGGCCTCGACGGTGGTGCCCACGTCATCGCACGGCGGCATCTTCACGGTGCGGTGGAGGAACACGCCATCGAGCACGAGGTGGTGGTCGCCCTCGACGACGAAATGCAGCGGGAACGCCGAGCCGACGTCGAGCCCGAGCTGACGCAGCCGGGTCACTCCGGTCGTACGCGCCGTGGCCGGCAACGCCAGTCGAGCTGCCTCCACGTGGTCGGTCCACGTCATCTCGTGGCTCCTGTGGACGTACACGCCCTGATGGAGGCGTCGGAACTGCACGCCTTCGAGCACGCGGGCGGTCAGCCCGACCGCACGTGCGCGGGCGCGGGTGATCGGTCGGCGCAGGAGCTCGGGAGCGACGTGATGCATGACTCCATCGCGCCATGCCCGAGCTGATCGCGCCCGCCTCCGGCGGCAGACCTGTGGAATCACCCACCAGAAGGGCGCCTGTGGATGATCATTGGCCCGCGCCAGTCCCGTTCGAGTCGCCGCTGGGACCCCGAGGAGCGGTGCGCCATCCACATTCCTGATTCGCCGAATGCGGCGCTCGCACCGCTCCGAGAGGCGACACGCGCGACAATGCCCGGAGGCGGTGGCGCAGCCACATGCAGCGGGGCGAAATGTGGCTCAGACGCCGCTCAGCGGCGGGCAGTCAGCGGCGCCGGCGGACGAGCGCGACGAGCGCGACGAGGCCGAGCATGGAGGCGGCGCCCGCGGCGAAGGCGGCCATCGGCGAGGAGGCGGGACCGGCAGCGGCGGCAGCCGGGCGTACGCCGGCGCGCGCCGCGGCGGCGAGGTCGATCCGCGGGCCCTCGGGCATCTGGTCGGCGACCGTGCGCGCCTCACGGATCGCGCGGGCCTCGGGCGAGGTGTGCGCCCACGCGGCGGCCAGGACGACGACCCGCGAGAAGTAGTTGATCCACACGAGCAGGATCAGGGCGATGCCGAACGCCTGGACCGCGGGCTGCTCGCGCGTGCCCTGCAGCAGGATGGTGGACAGCTGCTTGAGCAGCTCGAACACCACGGCGCCGAGGACGGCGCCGGACCACAGCGACCGGCTCGGCACGTCGGGGGTGGCGAGGAGCCGGAAGAAGGCGAAGAACAGCAGGGCGCTCGCCGCCAGGCCGAGGAGCAGGGCGAAGACCCACAGGAGCGGCTCCGCGCCGGCGCCCAGCCCGACGAGGTCCAGGATGGGGGTGGCGACCTTCGTCGCGATGCCGGAGACCGCCACGCTGACGACGAGCACCGAGCCGAGGATGAGCAGGGCGAGCAGGTCGCGCAGCTTGCCGACGACGAAGCTGGGCTGCTCGCGCTCGGGCTCCTCGAACACGGCCACCAGGGCAGTACGCATGCCCGAGAGCCAGCCGAGGCCGGAGTAGAGGGCGAGCAGGATGCCGACGCTGAGGATGCCCGGTGCGTTGTCCTGGAACGTCGACAGGGGCAGCTCGCCAGGGCCGTTGCCGATGATGCCCGGCAGCACGCCGTCGATCGCGGTCTCGAGGTCCTCGTCGGCGTTCTCGTAGGCCCGGGAGACGAAGCCGATCACGGCGAAGGACAGGGCCAGGATGGGGAAGAAGGAGAGGAAGGCGAAGTAGGTCACCGCGGCGGCGAGGGCGCTGCCGTTGACGTTGCCGTAGTGCTCGACCGTGCGCACGACGTGGTCGACGAGCGGTCGACGCTCGCGCACGAGCTCCACGCGGTCCTTCAGGCCCGAGACGAAGGACATGTCAGCCCAGCCCGTACTCGTGCGTGGGCTGCCAGCCGGTGTCGCTGTCGTGGACGTAGAGGCTGAACGCGTCCACGGCGAAGCGGCACTCGAAGGTGGCCAGCTCGTCGAACGCCCGGTCGAGCGTCGGGTCGTCGAGGTGGTGGGCGATCGTCACGTGGGGGTGGTAGGGGAAGTCGAGGTCCACCGCGAGCGGGCCCTGGCGTACGGCGTCGGCAAGCAGCTCGCAGTGCGAGATGCCCTCGGCCAGCGTCACGAAGACGACCGGCGAGACCGGCCGGAACGTGCCGGTGCCGCGCAGGTGGATGTCGAAGGGCTCCACGGTGGCCGCCGCGCCGGCGAGGTGGTCGGTCACCGCGGGCAGCTCGTCCTCCTCCACCTCGGCAGGCGGGATCAGCGTGATGTGCGTGGGGATCTGCGTCGCGGTCGTGTCACCGACGCTGGTGCGGTAGTCCTGGAGCTCGCTCGCCCAGGGCTCGGGAATGGCGATGGCTACTCCGATGGTGGGCACCACTCGACCCTAGCGAGTCGCGGGCAGGAAGCCGACCCGGTCGTAGACGTCGCGCAACGTCGCCTCGGCCACCGCTCCCGCACGCTCGGTCCCCTCGCGGAGGATGCGCTCGAGCTCGGTGCGGTCCTCGAGCAGCTGGCGCGTGCGCTCGCGCAGCGGCGTCAGCGTCTCCAGCACGACATCGGCGACCTCGGACTTGAGGTCGCCGTAGCCACGACCCTCGAAGGCGCTCTCCAGCGCCTCGACCTTCTCCCCGGACAGCGCGGAGTGGATCGAGAGCAGGTTGCTGACGCCGGGCTTGGCCTCGCGGTCGAAGCGGATCTCGGTCTCCGAGTCGGTGACGGCCGAGCGGAACTTCTTGGTCACCACCTTGGAGTCGTCGAGGATCCACACGCAGCCCTGGCCGCCGATGGACTTCGACATCTGCTTCTCGGGGACCTGGAGGTCGTAGATCTTCGCGGTGGACTCGAGGATGTAGGGCTCGGGCGGCCGGAAGGTCTTCTTGTAGCGGTGGTTGAAGCGGTTCGCCAGGTCGCGGGTCAGCTCGAGGTGCTGGCGCTGGTCCTCGCCGACCGGGACGTACTGCGGCCGGTAGAGAAGGATGTCGGCCGCCTGGAGGATCGGGTAGGTGAACAGCCCGACGCTGGCCGCACCCTCACCGCTCTTGGCGGACTTGTCCTTGAACTGGGTCATCCGCCGGGCCTCGCCGAAGCCGGTGAGGCACTGCAGGACCCAGCCGGCCTGGGTGTGCGCCGGCACCTGGCTCTGCACGAAGATCGTGGCGCGCTGCGGGTCGACGCCGGCCGCGACGAGCTGCGCGGCCGAGACGAGGGTGCGCTCGCGGAGCACCTTGGGGTCCTGCTCGACCGTGATCGAGTGCAGGTCGGCAATGAAGTAGAAGGGCTCGAAGTCTTCCTGGAGCGACACCCACTGCCGCAGCGCGCCGAGGTAGTTCCCGAGGTGGAACGAGTCCGCTGTCGGCTGGATACCGGACAGGACCCGCGGGCGCGAGACGGGCGACGTCGACATGGCGCCAGTCTCTCACCGCCCCCGGACGGGTCCGCGCGCGGTCCCACGCCCGTACGTCCCGGAGCCCTCGAGGCTGCGTCGTTGTGACGGACGTCACAGTGGTCGCGTGATGTGACTCACCAGTAGGTTTCGCGGAGTCGGTCGGGCGGTCCGGCCGAGGAGGGCACCACATGACATTTCGGGCAACACTCTCCACCCTGCTCAGCACCGCACTCACCACCACGTTCGCCCTCGTGGCGATCACCACGTCGCCGGCGCAGGCCGCCGTCGACGAGCCGCCCCGGCCGGCCTTCTACGAGACGCCCGCCGCCCTGCCGAGCGCCAACGGCACGGTCATCCGCAGCGAGAAGATGACCTTCCTGCTCGACCCGCTCGACGCCACCAGCCTGGTCCGCAACGCACAGCGCGTGCTCTACAAGACCACCAACCGCACCGGCAAGGCCATCGCGGTCTCCGGGACCGTGCTGGTCCCCCACGCCCCGTGGGTCGGGCTCGGCTCGCGCCCCGTCATCGGCTACTCCCCCGGCACCCAGGGGATGGCGGACCGGTGCGCGCCGTCGCGGCAGTTCTCCGAGGGCATCGAGTACGAGGGCATCGGAATCGAGGCGCTGCTGCTGCGCGGGTACGCCGTGGCGATGCCCGACTACGAGGGCCTCGGCACCGTCGGGATCCACACCTACATGGACCGTGTGTCCCAGGGCCGCGCCACGCTCGACGTCGTACGCGCCGCGCAGCGGCTCTCCGGCACCGGGCTGAGCTCGACCAGCCCGGTCGGCCTGATGGGCTACTCGCAGGGCGGCGGCGCGGCGGCGGCGGCGGTCGAGCTGGCCTCGACGTACGCGCCCGACCTCCGGGTCAAGGGCGCGGTCGTCGGAGCCGTGCCCGCCGACCTCGCCAAGGTCGCCACCACTCTCGACGGCGGCCCGTTCTCGGCGTTCGCGTTCTTCGCACTGCGCGGCCTCGCCGCGAGCTACGACATCGACCTGACGCCCTACCTCAACGCCAAGGGCGTCGAGACGATGCGCGCAGTGGAGCAGGACTGCGTCTTCGACCTCCTCGACAACGCGTTCGTGACGTCCTCGACTCTCAGCGCCAACGGGCAGCCGATGTCGGAACTGATGAAGGTTGAGCCGTTCAAGTCGGTCATCGACGCCCAGCGGATCGGCACCCTCGAGCCCCAGGTGCCGGTCCTGGTCACCCACTCAACCCTCGACGACACCATTCCCTACGCCGTGGGCAGGGCGATGGCGAGGTCGTGGTGCGGCAAGGGCGCCAACGTGCGGCTGTCCACCAACGTCGCGCCGCTGCACGTAGGCGGCATGGTGCCGCACGTCGCGGAGGCGCTGCCGTTCTTCGAGGCGCGGTTCGCCGGGATCCCGCAGCTCAGCAACTGCTGGCTGATCTGACGCGTGACCCCCGCCCCGGATCCGGGGCGGGGGTCCGCAGCGGCCAGGCAGCGTCCGGACACCCGTCCGTGCGGCGGCCCGGGCGGCGGGTCTCAGACGACCCAGCCGACGTTCTCGGCGACCAGGTCGGCGGCCGGGTAGATCCCCCGCAGCTCCTGGCGGCGCTCCAGCAGGCTCACCACGTCGCCGACGTTGCGGTCGGCCAGGAAGCGACGGCGCTCCATCTCCATCTCGATCTTCTTCTCGTCCACCATGAGTCCACCTCCGGATGATCTTCGGGCGGTTCGTCCACCCCCGCGGGTTTGATCGTTACAAACGCGGCTTACACAGGAGTTCCGGCTGTGTTAACTCCAGGCAACACGATCGAAGCGGATCGGAAGGGTTCAGGCCCGGATCGGTTCACGGTCGCGAACGTGCAGCCGCGCGGAGACCAGCAGGATCGCCACGCCGGCGATCGACAGGACGAGGCCGACGAGGGCGGGCGCGCGCAGGCCCCAGCCGGCTGCGATCACCAGTCCGCCGAGCCAGGCACCGAGCGCGTTGGCGATGTTGAGCGACGCGTGGTTCATGGCCGCACCGAGGGTCTGGGCCTCGCCGGCGACGTCCATCAGGCGCAGCTGGAGGTTCACGACGAGCACCGAGCCGAGGGTGGTGATGAGGAAGACGACCGGGAGCGCGGCCCACCCGTACGGGGCGGCGAGCCAGAAGGCCAGCATCGTGGCGGCCATGCCGACGCCACCGATGATCAGCGAGCGGAAGATCGACCAGTCGGCCATGATGCCGGCCAGCCAGGTGCCGACGACCATGCCGAGGCCGAACGAGAACAGGTAGACCGGCACCGACCGCTCCCCCAGCCCGGCGACGTCGGTGACGACGGGCGCGATGTAGGTGTAGACGGCGAACATGCCGCCGAACCCGACGGCACCGGCGAGCAGGGTGAGCCAGACCTGCGGGACCTTGAAGGCGGACAGCTCGCGGCGTCCGCTCGCGGCGGCGTCGCCGGGCACCGACGGCACGAACCACACGACGAGGGCCAGCGTGAGCACGGCGAGCCCGGCGGCCGCCCAGAAGGCGGCTCGCCACCCGAGCTCCTGCCCGAGGACGGTGGCGGCCGGGACGCCGAGCACGTTGGCGACCGACAGGCCGAGCATGACCAGCGAGACTGCGCGCCCCTTGCGCGAGGGCCGCGCCATGCTGGCCGCGACGAGCGAGGCGACGCCGAAGTAGGCGCCGTGCGGCAGCCCCGCGGCGAAGCGCGCCACCATCAGCTGCTCGTACGACGACGAGAGCGCGCTCACTCCGTTGCCGACCGCGAAGGCCGCCATCAGGGCCACCAGCAGCGCCCGGCGTGGGAGCCGCGCGCCCAGGAAGGCGAGGACCGGGGCGCCCACGACCACCCCGACGGCGTAGGCCGAGATCACGTGGCCGCCGGTCGGGATGGAGACGTCGACTCCGCTCGCGATCTGCGGCAGCAGTCCCATCGTGACGAACTCGGTGGTCCCGATGGCGAAGCCGCCCATGGCGAGCGCGAGCACGGCGAGGCCGAAGTGGCGCGCGGTCACCGTCGGGACGTCGGGGTCACCGGACGTCGGACGGTCGGGCAGGGCGGTCTCGGTGGTCGTCGTCATCACCTGCCGCAAGGGCCGGCGTGAGGGGTTTGTTCCCCCGGGAGGGCGTGGCGGCCGGTTTCGTGGCCGGGATCACGTAGCCCCGACCGGGTCGGACCGACGGGCGCGACGGCGCTCCCACAGGTGCAGGGCGAGGTCGACCACCGTCTTGAGCCCGAGCAGGAGCAGCACGGGCGCCAGCACTTCGAGCCCGCTGGGCGCCTCCGACGAGCCGACCGAGCCCATCGCCAGGCCGAAGCCGACGATGATGCCGACGTGGAGCACGAGCATCCGCGGGTAGGGCTGCCACATCGCGGTGGGGGCCGACACCCGCCAGCGCTCGCCGCCGTCGAACCAGTTGAGCCACAGGGAGCCGAGGTGGCTCAGGCCGAGCGCGACACCGGCGAGCAGCCAGGCGCCCGGGTGCAGGTCACCGCCGGCGACGAACGCCATCACGAACGCGAACACCCCGTGGACGAGGGTGAAGATCCCGTAGTGGAGGGCGAAGAAGAACGCCAGCGCCCCGGAGTCCGACTCCCCGACCGGCCGCCCGTTGAGGGTCATCCGTGCCGAGCCGGGCCCGCGCTCGCCGCGGGCGGTGCGCACCTTGACGATGGTGATCGCCCAGTAGGCGAAGTTCTCGATCCAGTAGACGACGAAGACGTCGCCCACCGACATGTGGCCGGCCCACACCGCCCAGATCGGCAGCAGGTTGCCGACGACCAGGGAGAGCGAGGAGAGCAGGGGCGCCCGCGGCAACCCCTGCTCCCCCGTGACCATGGTGACGGCCGCTCGGCTCGTGGCCACTCAGCCCAGCGAGGCGAGGGCCTCGTTGAAGGTGGCGGACGGCCGCATGACTGCCGCGGCCTTCTCGGAGTCGGGGCGGAAGTAGCCGCCGATGTCGGCCGGCTTGCCCTGCACCGCGAGCAGCTCGTCGACGATCGTCTGCTCGTTCTCGCGGAGCGAGCCCGCGAGCTCTGCGAACGCGGCGGCGAGGTCGGCGTCCTCGGTCTGCTGCGCCAGCTCCTCGGCCCAGTAGAGGGCGAGGTAGAAGTGCGACCCGCGGTTGTCGATCGTGCCGAGCTTGCGGCCGGGCGAGCGGTCCTCGTTGAGGAAGGTCTCGGTCGCCCGGTCGAGGGCGTCGCCCAGCAGCTTGGCGCGCGCGTTGTCGGCGTAGCCGGCGAGGTGCTCCAGCGACGCCGCGAGGGCGAAGAACTCACCGAGGCTGTCCCAGCGGAGGTAGTTCTCCTTGACCAGCTGCTGCACGTGCTTGGGCGCCGAGCCGCCGGCGCCGGTCTCGAACAGTCCACCACCGTTCATCAGCGGCACGATCGACAGCATCTTGGCGCTGGTGCCGAGCTCGAGGATCGGGAACAGGTCGGTGTTGTAGTCGCGGAGCACGTTGCCGGTCACCGAGATGGTGTCCTCGCCCCTGCGGATCCGCTCCAGCGAGTACGTCGTCGCCTCGGCAGGCGCCATCACGGAGATGTCGAGGCCGTCGGTGTCGTGGTCCTTCAGGTACTCGGTGACGAGCGCGATCAGGTTGGCGTCGTGGGCGCGGGTCTCGTCGAGCCAGAAGACAGCGGGCGTCTCGGACGCGCGGGCGCGGGTGACGGCCAGCTTGACCCAGTCGCGGATCGAGGCGTCCTTGGTCTGGCAGGCGCGCCAGATGTCACCGGCCTCGACGTCGTGCGACATCAGCACCTCGCCCGCGGCGTTGCGGACCTCGACCGTGCCCGCCGCGGGGATCTCGAAGGTCTTGTCGTGGGAGCCGTACTCCTCCGCCGCCTTGGCCATCAGGCCCACGTTGGGCA
Organism: Nocardioides eburneiflavus; assembly: GCF_004785795.1. NCBI lineage: Bacteria > Bacillati > Actinomycetota > Actinomycetes > Propionibacteriales > Nocardioidaceae > Nocardioides > Nocardioides eburneiflavus. The sequence goes on along the minus strand of NZ_SRRO01000001.1, from coordinate 2,426,205 downwards.
CCGAGCCCATGGTGGCCGGGTCGAGGGCGCCGTGGGTGCGGCAGTCGTCGATCGCCGCCTGGTAGACGCCGGCGTAGGACGAGTCCGGGATGACGGCGAGGGTGTCCTGCTGCTCGCCGTCGGCGTTCCACATCTGGCCGGACGTACGGATCATCGCCGGCATCGAGGCGTCGATGATGACGTCGGAGGGGACGTGGAGGTTGGTGATGCCGCGGTCGGAGTCGACCATGGCGAGCGACGGTCCGTCGGCCAGAGCCTTCTCGAAGGCGGCCGTGATCTCGGCACCGCCCTCGACCTTGTCGAGCCCGGACAGGATGGCGCCGAGGCCGTCGTTGGCGGACAGGCCCGCGGCGGCGAGCTGCTCGCCGTACTGGCTGAAGACGTCGGCGAAGTAGGCGCGCACGACGTGGCCGAAGATGATCGGGTCGGAGACCTTCATCATCGTGGCCTTGAGGTGGGCCGAGAACAGCACGCCGTCGGCCTTGGCCTTGGCGACCTGCTCATCGAGGAAGGCGTCGAGCGCGGCGGCGCTCATGAAGGTGGCGTCGACGACCTCCCCGTCGAGGACCTTCAGGCCCTCCTTGAGCACGGTCTCGGCACCGTCCCCGCCGACGTGGACGATCGAGAGGGTGTCGTCGCCGTCGAGGACGACGGACTTCTCGTTGCTGCGGAAGTCGTCGTGGCCCATCGTGGCGACGGACGTCCTCGAGTCGCTGCTCCAGGCGCCCATCGAGTGCGGGTGGGACCTCGCGTAGTTCTTCACCGAGGCGGGCGCGCGGCGGTCGGAGTTGCCCTCGCGCAGCACCGGGTTGACGGCAGAGCCCTTCACCTTGTCGTAGCGGGCGCGCGTCTCGCGCTCCTCGTCGGTCTGCGGGTTCTCCGGGTAGTCGGGCAGGTCGTAGCCCTGCGACTGGAGCTCGGCGATGGTCGCCTTCAGCTGCGGGATCGAGGCGGAGATGTTGGGCAGCTTGATGATGTTGGCCTCGGGCCTCGTGGCGAGCTCGCCGAGCTCGGCGAGGGCGTCGCCGAGGCGCTGCTCGTCGGTGAGACGGTCCGGGAACTGCGCGATCACGCGGCCGGCGAGGGAGATGTCACGCGTCTCGACGTCCACACCGGCGGTCTTCGCGTAGGCCGCGATGATCGGCAGGAACGAGTACGTCGCCAGCAGCGGCGCCTCGTCGGTGTGGGTGTAGATGATCTTGGCCATGGGTACGACAGCTCCTGTAGATCGCGATCTGATCCGGGCATAACTCTTGACGTCAAGATACCTGACGCGGGGAAGCGATGCGACTCGCCTACCCTCGCACCCCTCCTGCCGCGCCGCTAGGCTCACCGTGGCCTACGAGGGGTACGGCCGACCAGACTCCGAAGGGGACTCGCGATGAGCGACATCGTCGAAGACACACCGACCACCGGGCAGAAGTTCACCGCCGAGACGCTGGGCACCTTCGTGCTCGTCTTCTTCGGCTGCGGCGCCGCCGTCTACAGCGGCGGCGACCTGGTCGCGACCGCCCTGACCTTCGGCCTCACCGTCGTGGTGATGGCCTACGCCGTCGGTCGGATCTCGGGCGGACACTTCAACCCGGCCGTCACGCTCGGCGCCGTGCTCGGCGGCCGCCTGCCGTGGAACCAGGTCGGCATCTACATGGCCGCCCAGCTCCTCGGCGGTCTCCTCGCCGGCGCGATGCTGTTCGGCCTCGGCAACGGCTTCGACGGCTTCACCGCCGAGGGCAACATGGGCCAGAACTTCTTCGGCGACCAGGGCTCCGGCTACGCCTGGTGGGCGGCTCTGCTGCTCGAGATCCTGCTGACGGCGATCTTCCTGTGGATCATCCTGGCGGTCACCGACGAGCGCAACGAGATCAACGTCGCCCTCGGCCCGCTGGCCATCGGCCTGTCCCTGGCGATGATCCACTTCGTGGCCATCCCGCTGACCGGCACCTCGGTCAACCCGGCCCGCTCCATCGGCGTCGGCGTGTTCGCCGGCACCGACGCGATCGTCCAGCTGTGGCTGTTCGTCGTCGCCCCGCTCCTCGGCGCCGCGATCGCCGGCCTCACCTACCCGATCCTCTTCGGCCAGGGCGCAGCCCCGGTCGCCGGCTCGGGCCTCAACTTCAGCGGTGGCAAGAAGGACCAGTTCGTCCCCGGCTCCTACGAGGCCCAGTGGAACCAGGGCCAGCAGGGCGGCTGGGGCCAGCCCGGCGCCGCGTGGGGCGCTCCCCCGCAGCAGCAGTGGGGCCAGCCCGACCCCTACCAGCAGCAGCCGCCGCCGCAGCAGCAGCCCGACCCCTACTCCACGCCCCAGGCGGCACCGCAGCCCGGCCAGTGGGGGCAGCCCGCGCCGCAGCAGCAGCCCCCGGCGCAGCCCGGCCAGTGGGGCGCTCCGCAGCAGCCCGGCCAGCAGCCGCAGCAGCCCGGCCAGAGTGCGCCCGGGCACTGGGGCAACCCCGACGGCGACGACGACGGCCGCACGCAGGTGCGCCGCCCCGACTAGCCACCCCGCGAGCTGCCCGAGGGACTCAGGACCGGGCGAGCTCGGCGGTCCAGCCGGCGTCGAGGTCCTCGATCCCCACGAGGCCGACACCCTTCTCGTACACGCGACGAGTCGTGGTGTCGGCCTCGTCGCGTGTCTGCACCAGCGTGTCCGACTGGTCCTCGATCGTCGTGCTCGCCCGGGGCAGGCCGGGGACGTCGTACGTGAGCCACCCGTCGCCGAGCCGGGGATCGGCGGGCATCGCGAGACCGGCCTCGGCGCCGTCAACGCCCGCGCGCCACCCGCCGCTGCCCTCGTCCCCCTCGTCGGCGCCGACGACCCAGACGTTGCCGGCAGTGTCCTGCGCGTAGTAGCGGGTCGTGATGCGGCTGGTGCCGCCGACGTCCGTGACCGTGGCGACGCCCGTCGCGGACAACCCCGCGACGTCCGTCGGCCGCGCGAGCACCTTCCGCTCGATCCGTCCCACGTCGACGCCGTCCTCGGTGACGTCGAAGCGTGCCGTGCTCCCCGGCTCGAGCGGGAGCCACGCGTTGTCGACCCCCTCCACGAAGTCGCCCGGCGCGGGCGAGGGCGTCGGCACGACCAGGCCGTTGATGCCCGGCGAGTCGTACGGCGCGGGCTGGCCGATGCCGGCGCACCCGGTGAGCCCCAGCACCAGACCGGCCACCAGCGCTGCCGACGCCCGCGGGCGGCGTACGGCTCCGGGCCCGGTCGTCATGGGCGCCAGCATGCCAGCCGCGGCCCGCTGCTAGCGTCAGCGGGACAACCGACACCACCCTCACGAGGAGTACGACCGTGACCTCCGAACCTCTCAAGGTGGCCGTCACCGGCGCCGCCGGCCAGATCGGCTACAGCCTGCTCTTCCGCCTCGCCAGCGGTGCGCTGGCCGCGGACCGCCCCATCGAGCTCCGGCTGCTCGAGATCGAGCCCGCCCTCAAGGCGCTCGAGGGCGTCGTCATGGAGCTCGACGACTGCGCGTTCCCGAACCTCGCCGGCGTCGAGATCGGCGCCGACGCCGAGAAGATCTTCGACGGCGTCAACCTCGCCCTGCTCGTCGGCGCGCGCCCGCGCGGCCCCGGCATGGAGCGCGGCGACCTGCTGTCCGCCAACGGCGCGATCTTCACCGCGCAGGGCAAGGCCCTCAACGCCGTCGCCGCCGACGACGTACGCATCGGTGTCACCGGCAACCCGGCCAACACCAACGCCCTCATCGCGATGAGCAACGCCCCCGACATCCCGCGCGAGCGGTTCTCCGCGCTGACCCGCCTCGACCACAACCGCGCGATCAGCCAGCTCGCCGCCAAGACCGGCGCCAGCGTCACCGACATCAAGAAGATGACGATCTGGGGCAACCACTCCGCCACCCAGTACCCCGACCTGTTCCACGCCGAGGTCAAGGGCCAGAACGCCGCCGAGCTCGTCGGCGACCAGGCCTGGCTGGAGAACGACTTCATCCCGACCGTCGCCAAGCGCGGCGCCGCCATCATCGACGCCCGCGGCTCCTCCTCGGCCGCGTCCGCCGCGTCCGCCACGATCGACGCCGCCCGCGACTGGCTGTTCGGCTCCGCGGCCGACGACTGGGTCTCGATGGCCGTCGTGTCCAACGGCGAGTACGGCGTCCCCGAGGGCCTGATCTCCTCGTTCCCCGTCACCACCTCGGGCGGCGACTGGTCGATCGTCGAGGGCCTCGAGATCGACGACTTCTCCCGCGCCCGCATCGACGCATCCACCGCGGAGCTCGCCGACGAGCGGCAAGCGGTCACGGAGCTCGGCCTGATCTGACGAGTCGGCGCATCCTCGCCCGCTCCCACCGTCGAGTCGGCGCATCCTGACGCATCAAGGCGTCAGGATGCGCCGACTCGATGACATTTTCGGCGTCAGGATGCGCCGACTCGGCTAGAAGCCCGGCTGGTCCGGGATCGACCCCGCCAGGAAGATCAGCGACCCGCCGAGCGCGGCGAGCACCACCGCGTCGAGGAGCTTGTGCCGCACCGCGAGCATGCCGGCGTCACGGCGGCGGAGCACGAGGCGTACGGCCGCGGCGACGATCAGCGACCCTCCCATGAGCCGTATTCCGGTGCGCCACTCGTCGAGCGCGACGACCACCATCGAGACGCCGACGGCGCCGAGCACGAGCAGGTAGAACGCGCCGCCGATCGTGGAGGGATAGCGGCGCGGCTCGTCAGGGTCGACCGGCTCGGCGGAGACCGGAGGGACTGACTCGGGCGGCTCGATGTGGTCGGGGCTGTCGGTCATGTCAGGACCGGACGGACCTCTCGGCGATCTCGACGATGTTGGTCAGCAGCATCGCGCGCGTCATCGGACCCACGCCCTTGGGGTTGGGCGAGACCCAGCCGGCGACGTCCCACACGTCCGCGTGCACGTCGCCGGTCACCTTGCCCTCGACCCGGGAGACGCCCACGTCGAGCACGGCCGCGCCGGGCTTGACCATGTCGGCGGTGATGATGCCGGGCACGCCAGCGGCCGCGACGACGATGTCGGCGCGGCGCACGTGGGCGGCGAGGTCGCGCGTGCCGGTGTGGCACAGCGTCACGGTCGCGTTCTCCGAGCGGCGGGTCAGCAGCAGCCCGAGCGGGCGGCCGACGGTGATGCCGCGGCCCACGACCACGACCTCCGCGCCCGCGATCTCCACGCCGTGGCGCCGCAGCAGCTCGATGGCGCCCACCGGGGTGCACGGCAGCGGGCCGGACTCCCCCAGCACGAGCTTGCCGAGGTTGACCGGGTGGAGGCCGTCGACGTCCTTGTCGGGGTCGACGCGCGAGAGCAGCGCGAACTCGTCGAGCCCAGTGGGCTGCTGGACGATGAAGCCGGTGCAGGCGTCGTCGGCGTTGAGCTCGTCGATGACCGCCTCGACCTCGGCCTGGGTGGCCGTGGCGGGCAGGTCGCGGCGGATCGAGGTGATGCCGATCTCCGCGCAGTCCTTGTGCTTGGCGCCGACGTACCAGTGCGAGCCGGGGTCGTCGCCGACGAGGACGGTGCCGAGGCCCGGGGTGATCCCGCGCTCCTTCAGCGCGGCGACGCGCTGGGCGAGCTCCGCCTTGATGGTCCGCAGCGTGGCTGCTCCGTCGAGGGTCTGTGCGGTCACGGTGGTCATCCTAGGGATCGGGTCCGGGGCTGGGCTGGCTGGTCATGACGGTCATGTCTCACTCGCGGTTCCGCTGGCGCGTCCCCTAGTGGAAGAAGTGCCGCGCGCCGGTGAGGTACATCGTCACGCCGGCGGCCTCGCAGGCGGCGACGACCTCGGCGTCCCGTACGGAGCCGCCCGGCTGGACGATCGCCCTCACGCCGGCGTCGATGAGGATCTGCGGTCCGTCGGCGAACGGGAAGAACGCGTCGGACGCGGCGACGGCCGACGAAGCCCGGTCCCCCGCCCGCTCGACCGCGAGGCGGCAGGAGTCGACGCGGTTGACCTGGCCCATGCCGACGCCGACGGAGGCGCCGCCGGAAGCGAGGAGGATCGCGTTGGACTTCACCGCCCGGCAGGCGCGCCAGGCGAAGGCCAGGTCGGCGAGCACCTCGTCGGACGCGGCCTCGCCGGTCGCGAGGGTCCACGTGGCCGGGTCGTCGCCACCCTCGTCGGACCTGGCGGAGAGCACGTCACGCTCCTGCAGCAGCAGCCCGCCCGAGATCGCGCGCATGTCGCCGCCCCCTCGCGAGAGCGGCGGGCACTCGAGGACGCGGATGTTCTTCTTGGCCTGCAGCGCCTCGATCGCACCGTCCTCGTAAGCCGGCGCCACGATGACCTCGGTGAAGATCTCCGCGACCTGCTCGGCCATCGCGACCGAGACCGGGACGTTGGTCGCGATCACGCCGCCGAAGGCGCTGACCGGGTCGCACTCGTGGGCCAGGCGGTGGGCCTCGGCCACGTCACCGGCGACCGCGATGCCGCACGGGTTGGCGTGCTTGATGATCGCCACGGCCGGCTCGTCGAAGTCGTACGCCGCCCGGCGGGCCGCGTCGGCGTCGACGTAGTTGTTGTAGGACATCTCCTTGCCGTGGTGCTGCGTGGCCTGGGCCAGGCCGGGGCCGCCGGGCAGGAAGCCGTTGCCGTAGAGCGCGGCGGACTGGTGCGGGTTCTCGCCGTAGCGCAGCACCGCCTGCTTGTCCCAGGTCGCGCCCATCCAGGCCGGGAAGCCGGAGCCGTCGCTGGTGTCGGTGAGCACGTTGCCCATCCAGGACGCCACGTGGACGTCGTAGGTCGCGGTGTGGACGAAGGCCTCCGCGGCGAGCCGCTGCCGCTCGGCGAGGGTGAAGCCGCCGGCGGCCACGGCGGCCAGCACGGAGTCGTACGCCGCGGGCGAGGTGACGATCGCGACGCTGGGGTGGTTCTTGGCGGCGGCTCGGACCATCGACGGACCGCCGATGTCGATCTGCTCCACGCACTCGTCGGGGCTCGCGCCCGAGGCGACGGTCTGCGTGAACGGGTAGAGGTTGCTGACCACGAGGTCGAAGGGCTCCACGCCGAGCTCCTCGAGCTGCGCGACGTGGGAGTCGAGCCGGCGGTCGGCGAGGATGCCGGCGTGCACGCGCGGGTGCAGCGTCTTGACCCGACCGTCGAGGCACTCGGGGAAGCCGGTGAGGTCCTCGACCCTGGTGACCGGGAGCCCGAGCGACTCGATCAGCGCGGCGGAGCCGCCGGTGGAGACCAGCTCGACGCCCGCCTCGTGCAGGCCGCGGACCAGGTCGTCGAGACCGGCCTTGTCGTAGACGGAGACGAGTGCGCGCCTGATCGGGATGCGGACGTCATCGGTGGAGGGGGACACGGGACTCCTCGGAGGTCGAGCTCGGTGGTCGAGTCGAGGGCACCCAGGCGTTCGATGCCCTCGCGCGTCACTCCCTGGTGGTGGCCCACCTGCGCCAGTCGTGTGCTGCGCAGACTACCGAGCACCGGCGCCGATGCGAACCCGGCGGCCCTGGACCGAGATCCCGTCGCGGGCGATCCGGCCGACCGCGTCGACGAGCATCGCGCGCTCGGCGGCCTTGATCCGCTCGTGGAGCGACGCCACGTCGTCGTCCTCGGCCACCTCGACGGGCACCTGGGCCACGATCGGTCCGGTGTCGACGCCGGCGTCGACCACGAACAGGGTCGCGCCGGTGACCTTGACGCCGTGCTCGAGGGCGTCGCGCGGGCCGTGCATCCCGGGGAACGCCGGACACAGCGCGGGGTGGGTGTTGAGGGTGAGGAACCGGTCGAGGAAGTCCTGCGAGAGCAGCTTCATGAATCCGGCACAGACCACGACGTCGGGCTCGAAGCGCTCCACCACGGTGGCCAGCGCGGCGTCCCAGCCCTCGCGGGTCTCGAAGTCGGACACCTGGCGCACGAAGGTCGGGATCCCGGCCCGCTCGGCGCGGGCGAGGCCCTCGATGTCCTCGCGGTCGGCGCCGACCGCCACGATGCGGGCGCCGTACGCCGGGTCGGCGCAGGCGTCGACCAAGGCCTGGAGGTTGGTGCCGGATCCCGAGACGAGGACGACGAGGCGAGCGGTGGTGGGCACCGTCGGATTCTAGGCGCGGTGCGACGGTCCGGTGTCCGCGGTCCGTTCGCGGGCCAGCCGCCCGGCGACCAGGGCGGCGATCCCCGTCGTCACCGGGACCGCGGCGAGGATGCCGAGTGCGCCGACGAGGCCGCGCACGACTTCCTGGGCGACCACCTCCTGGCTGACCGCGATCCCGAAGGGCAGCGACAGCGCCGAGAAGACCAGCATCAGCGGGAGCGTGGCCCCGACGTAGGCCAGGACGAGCGTGTTGACGGTCGAGGCGGCGTGCGAGCGCCCGATCCGCATCGCGCGCACGAAGATCGACCGCACGCTCGCGTCGGGGTCGACGTCGGCGAGCTCCCACACGGCCCAGGTCTGCGTGACCGTGACGTCGTCGAGCACGCCGAGCGCGCCGATCACGAGGCCGGCGAGCAGCAGCCCGCGCAGGTCGACCTGCGCGGCGATGCCGGAGATGTACTGGCTGCCCTCGTCGACCAGGCCCGTGAAGTGACCCACACGGGTGAACACCCACCCGAGCGCACCGATCACGACCAGCGAGACGAGGGTGCCGAGCATCGCGACGGTGGATCGGACGTCGAAGCCGTGGGAGAGGTAGAGCGTGACGAGCATGATCGCGGCGGCGGTGATGACGGCCACGGCCAGCGGCGAGGAGCCCTCCATGATCGCCGGGAGGGTGAAGACCGCGATGAGGACCAGGGAGTACGCCAGGCTGGCGAGCGCGCCGATGCCGCGCCACCGCGACAGCGCGAGGACGCCGAGGGCGAACAGGACGGTCAGCACGAGCAGCGGCGGGCCGCGGTCGAAGTCCTGGAAGGCGTACTGCTCGCCCTCGGGCGCCCCCGCGGCGAAGGAGACGATGATCCGGTCGCCGGGCACCACCTCGGGCGCCTGCGACCCGTAGGGCAGCACCGCCTGCGTCGTCCCGGGCGCTCCGGGACCGCTGAGGAGCTCGACCTCCGCCTGCTGGCAGCCCTCGACGGCCTGCGCCTGCTGGCAGGGTCCGACCGACAGCACCTCGGCGGTGCCGCGCTCGACGTCGACGCCCGGACCGCTGACCTGGAGGTCGCCGTCGGGCCACAGCACGAACAGCCCGACCAGGGTCGCGAGCACGAGCGGCCCGACGAGCAGGGCCATCAGCACCCGCAGCTGCCGCGGCGCGGACCCCAGCGAGGGACGGTCGCCGTGGCTGTGTCCAGCCCCCACGCCTCAGTCCTCCGTGCGGGACGTACGGGTCGAGCGCCAGGCGAGGACGGCGAGCACGGAGGCCCCCAGGAGGGCGCCGATGCCGCAGGCGGTCACCGCGTGGACGAGCACGTCGCGGGTGAACGGACCGACGAATCGCATCCGCCCCGGTCCGGCCGCCCCGCCGGAGAGGGACGCGAGCACCGCGTACGCGAAGCCCGCCACGAGCCCGCCGCCGCAACCGGCGAGCAGGATCCGGTCCCAGGTGAGCAGTCGGCCGCGCAGCGCCCGGAAGGCGGACCACGCCGCGACGAGCGGTGGGAGGGCCATCAGCCCGCCGACCCAGCCCGCGGGGGTGCCGGTCGCCGGCAGCGCGGCCAGGAGTGGCACCACCGGCAGCGGACCCAGCACGACGGCGGCGGGCGAGACGAGGGTCGCGCCGCCGACGGCGAAGCCCGGGCCGAGCAGCCAGGAGCCGGTGAAGAGCGCGGCGTTGGGGAGGTAGGCGGTGTTGGCGAGCGCGTAGAGCCCGGCCTCGGAGGGGCTGGGGTGCAACCGGGACGTCATGGTGGCGGCGTCGTCGAAGGAGAGGGCCAGCGCGACCAGGAGGACCAGCGTGGAGACGACCAGCAGCCGGGCCAGGACAGTCCCGGCGACAGCCGCACCGGCGCGCACCGTGGCCGGGAGGAACGCCGCCCAGATCGCCGCACGCCCGGACCCGATCGCGATCGCGGGGGCCGCCACGAAGGCGGTCAGCAGGAAGGTCCCGCCGAGCACGCGCGGCAGGGAGGGGTCGGCGGTGGTGCCGGCCGCCAGGGTCGCGACCACGACGGCCACCATGGCGTACCCGGCGAGGAACAGCGCGACGGCGGTGGGCACCGTGAGGTCCCGCTCGCCGTCGGAGATCCGGTCGGCGTCCGGCCCGTGCCCGGAGACCGAGTCGCCGACCCGGTGCCCGAGGCGCCACATGGACCAGGCGGCGACGGCGGTGATGCCGAGCGGCACGATCGTGATCCGGGCGCCCATCACGGTGAGGCCGGAGCCGTGGCCGGCCAGCCAGGCCAGCGCGCCGACCCGCATGCCGTCGCGGGGGGCGCCGTGCACGCCCGCGTCGGTGGCGAACCAGCCGATCACCCCGATCGCGAGCAGCACCACGAGCGGTCCGAGCGCGGCCATCGCCCCGCCGAGCGTCGCGATCAGCACCAGCGGGCGCGGCCGGACAGCGTCGGGGCGCGCGTGGTCGGGTCGGGTGAGGAGCGACGTCATGGCCGACCCATCATCACCCGGTCGTGGTGGCAGATCGCGCTGCCACGCCGCCCGACCGCAGGCCCGGCGGAGCGGCCTGCGGAGCGTGACGGCGGAGCGGGGGAAGCAGCGGGGAAGGATGTGCGCGGCGTGCGCTGCTCCCGTACCGTGGAGCGGTCATGAGGAGCCCCGAGACGTTCGACGCCTACTACGTCGAGACCCGCACCCGACTCCTGCACGAGGCCTACGCGCTCACCGGTGACGCCCCGGCCGCCCGTGCAGCCGTCCGCGACGCCTTCGTCGTGGCGTGGCACCACTGGCGCAAGGTCGGCCAGCTCGACGACCGCGACGCGTACGTCCGACCGCTCGCCCTCGGCCGCGCCCGCCGCCGGCACACCGCCCGCATCTGGCACCGGGACAAGTCGCTCGAGCCCGAGACCCGCAGCACCCTCGAGGCCCTCTCCAAGCTGCCCGCCCGTCAGCGCGAGCTCCTCGTGCTCAACGGCCTCTCCGCGCTGTCGCTGTCCGACATGTCCCGCACCGTGGGCCTGCCGCGCGCCGACGCCGAGCGCGAGCTCCAGACCGCGACCTCGCAGTTCTCGCTGCACCGCGACGCGCCCACGACCGAGATCCCGCGACTGCTCCACGGCCTCTCGGCGCCGCTCGCGGAGGTCCGCTGGCCCCGGGCGACGGTCATCAGGCGTGCCGGGGCGGCTCGCCGGCGTACGCACACGGTGATCGGCGCCGCCGTCGCCACGGCCGCCCTCGTCGCCTCGGGATCCCTCGTCGCCACCGGGTCCAACGCCGAGGCGACCAGCCTGAGCGAGGAGAAGGCCACCCCGGGCGTCACGGTGCACGAGCCCGAGTCCGCGAAGGCCGGCGAGCCGATCATCGACGAGGACGCGCTCTTCTCCCCCGACCAGCTGTCCCGGTTCGGGTCCGGGCTGGACTGGGCCGAGACGGCCACGACCGACAACCTCTCCGGCAACGGCCTGCTCGCACCGTGCCAGCGGGAGCGGTTCGCCGACCCCGACGGCGTCACCGCCCTCGCCCGCACGTGGGAGGGCTCGGCGACCCGGGTCGTCAGGCAGCAGGTCGGCAAGGGCGCTCGCACCCGCAAGCGCGAGGTCACCCGCGTCGAGTCCACCGCCGTCCAGATGGTCGAGATGTCGCGCAGCGCGGAGCAGGCCGAGCAGGGGTTCGAGACCGCGTCGCTGTGGTTCGCCGGCTGCATCGACCCCCGCACCCAGCTGCTCTCCACCCGCGCCGTCAAGCGGGTGGGCGACGACGCGCGGGTGTTCCGCCTTCGCTCGTGGGGCAAGGTGCCGGCCACGATCACGGTCGGCACGGCCCGCACCGGCAACCTGCTCGTCACCACGGTCGTGCGCAGCCAGGGCAGGGCGGTCACGGACAAGGCGGCCCTCACCGGCCTCGCGGCGGCGGTCAACGGCCTGTGCGGCTCCGACGGCGCCGGGGCCTGCGCCGGTCGCGCCCGGGCGACCACCACGGCGCCGCTCGACATCGGTACGCCCCCCGGGCTGCTGTCGGTCGTCGACCTCCCGCCGGTCGCCAAGGTCCGCGGACCGTGGGTCGGCACCGAGCCGGAGCGGGCGCGCAGCAACTACGCGGCCACCCGGTGCGACCGCACGACGTTCCAGGGCAAGGGCATCAGCAAGGCGCTGACGCGGACCTTCCTCTTCCCCGAGACACCGGACGCCTCCCAGCTCGGCCTGACCCAGACCGTCGGGTCGATGAAGCAGGCGAAGGCCAGCGCGTTCGTCGACCAGGTCCGCAACCGGATCCAGCAGTGCGGCCGGGCCAACCTCGGCACCAGCGTGACCCAGCTCGCCGCGACCTCGACGAGGGCGACCGACCTGAGCGTGTGGGCCCTCACGATCGAGCTCAACGACCGGCAGTCGTTCCCGTTCCTGATGGCGATCGTGCGCGACGGAACCGCGGTGTCGCAGCTGGGGTTCGCGCCGGACCGCACGATGACGATGTCGCGCACGGACTTCGTCGCGCTCTCGCGTCGGGTCCTCGAGCGCCTCGGCCGGCTCGATTCCTCCGGCTGACGCAACCTTTTGCCGCCCGGCGGTGTCTCATCCGGCATGAGGCACCGTCACCGGCTCCGGCGCGCCGCGCTGCGGCCTGCCCTGGCGGGCGCCGTGGTAGGCGGTCTGCTGCTCGCCGGGTGCGGCGAGCAGCAGGCGGGCGACATCACCTCCGCGGACGGGTCGACGGCCGGCACGTCCAGCGCGTCGGACCCGACGATCCCCGACGACTTCCCCCTCGCGGCCGGGATGGGCGGCCCGGAGGACGCTGTCCCCACCTCGCGCACCGGCACCGGACTGCGTGACCTCGAGCTGTGCGGTACGACGCCGCTGCGTGGCATCGGGCCCCGGGACCGCCTGGTCGCCGACAACAGTGGCGGCGAGTCGGCGGACACCCGCGAGCTCGTCCTCCTGAGCAGCGCCGACGAGGCGACCGCGCTCAGCGAGGAGCTCGCCACGTTGGCGACGGACTGCGACGAGTCCGTGGAGACAGGCGGCGGCGAGCAGGTGGTGATCCGCACCGAGGTCCTCGAGTCGCGGCTCGGTCCCGCACCCGCGGCCACGCTGCTGCAGACCTACATCTTCGACGGCGAGGCCGACGCCGGCGCGACGGTCCTCCACGTCGTACCGGTCGGTCCGGCCCTGCTCGTCACCTCGACCTACGGCCAGTGGACGCGCGAGCAGGCCGAGCAGGCGCTCGACGCGACCGTGGGCCCCCTGCGGGACACCGTCGCGGCCATGACGATGTTCGGCGAGGCACCCGGCTCGCCCGCGACCCCGACCGAGGCCACCACGCGGACCCCCGCCGAGATCCCGGCCGACTTCCCCCTCGACGTGGGCTTCCCCGACGACGGCGGCGACGTCCGGGTGTCGCCGCCGTCCCCCGAGGGCGACGGCATCGGCGAGGTCGAGATGTGCGGGCGGGTGGTGTGGCCCCAGCGGGAGACTCCCGGCGGCCTGCGGCGCCTCGTGGCGTCGGCCGTCGCCCCCGAGGACCACGAGTGGCGCGAGCTGTTCGTGCACGCGGGCCCCGAGCAGGCGACCTCGACCATGGACGTCCTCCGGCAGGCGGCCGCAGAGTGCCGCACCAGCAGGAACCTGGTGTGGACCGAGCTCGAGCGCGACACCGGCCACGACACGGTCACGGTGGGTCTCACCTACACCGACGGCCTCGGGAGCTCGGTCTTCCAGGTCACCCGCGTCGGTTCGGCGCGGCTGATGGTCACGACATACGGTGAGGGCTCGCTCGCGTCGCTGGACGGGCAGGCCGACGAGGTCACGGAGACCTCGCAGAAGATCCTTCCGGCGATGTGCGTGTTCACGAAAACGGGGTGCTAGACAACCATGTCAATTCCATCGACGCTGGCCAGCTCGGCCTGCCCGACCCTGCCGTCCCCGCGACGCCTCAACGCCGTCGCGCCCGTACGCCTCCTCGGCGCCCACGTCGTGTGGCGCGTGCTGTGGGAGGTGAAGGTCCCCGTACGCCCCGGGCGTCAGGCGAAATCGCCGACGGCCCCGCAGGAAGGCCCGCGAGGCCGTCTGGACTGAGCCGCTCGGCTCAGGATCGATCAGGGCTCCTCGAGGCTAGATGTCCTCGAGGATGGCCCGCATCAGGGCGGCGGTCTCCGACGGCGTCTTGCCGACCTTGACCCCGGCGGCCTCGAGGGCCTCCTTCTTGGCCTGCGCGGTGCCCGAGGAGCCGGACACGATGGCGCCGGCGTGGCCCATGGTCTTGCCCTCCGGCGCGGTGAAGCCGGCGACGTAGCCGACGACCGGCTTGGTCACGTGCTCCTTGATGTAGGCCGCGGCCCGCTCCTCGGCGTCGCCGCCGATCTCGCCGATCATCACGATCGCCTTGGTCTCCGGGTCGTTCTCGAAGGCCTCGAGCGCGTCGATGTGGGTGGTGCCGATGATCGGGTCACCGCCGATGCCGATGGCGGTGGTGAAGCCGTAGTCCTTCAGCTCGTACATCATCTGGTAGGTCAGCGTTCCGGACTTCGAGACCAGGCCGACCGGGCCCTTGCCCGCGATGGTGTGCGGCGTGATGCCGGCCAGCGACTCCTCCGGCGTGATGATGCCGGGACAGTTGGGGCCGATCATCCGGGTGCTCTTGCCCTCGAGGTAGGCGACGACCTCGGCGGTGTCGAGGACGGGCACGCCCTCGGTGATCACCACGAGCAGCGGGATCTCGGCGTCGATGGCCTCGATGCAGGCGTCCTTGGTGAAGGCCGGGGGGACGAAGGCGACGGACACGTTGGCGCCGGTCTCCTTCATGGCCTCCTCGACGGTGCCGAAGACCGGGAGCTCCTTGCCACCGAGCTCGACGGTCGTGCCGGCCTTGCGGGCGTTGACTCCGCCGACGATGTCGGCGCCCGACTCGACCATGAGGGTGGTGTGCTTGGCGCCCATCCCGCCCGTCATGCCCTGGACGATGATCTTGGAGTCCTTGTTGAGGTAGATGCTCATCTGTTCAGTTCTCTCTCTCAGGCCTGGTGGGCGAGCTCGGCGGCCTTGTCGGCCGCGCCGTCCATCGTGTCGACCTGGGTGACCAGCGGGTGGTTGAACTCGTCGAGGATGCGGCGGCCCTCCTCGACGTTGTTGCCGTCGAGGCGGACGACGAGGGGCTTGCTCTCCTCGTCGCCGAGGATCTTCAGCGCACCGACGATGCCGTTGGCGACCTCGTCGCAGGCGGTGATGCCGCCGAAGACGTTGACGAAGACGCTCTTGACCTGCGGGTCGTTGATGATCACGTCGAGGCCGTCGGCCATCACCTGGGCGTTGGCGCCACCACCGATGTCGAGGAAGTTGGCGGGCTTCACGCCGCCGTGCGCCTCGCCGGCGTACGCGACGACGTCGAGGGTGCTCATCACGAGACCCGCGCCGTTGCCGATGATGCCGACCTGGCCGTCGAGCTTGACGTAGTTGAGGCCCTTGTCCTTGGCCTTCGCCTCGAGCGGGTCGGCCTCCTCGCGGATCTCGAACTGCGCGTGGTCGGGGTGGCGCACCTCGGAGGCGTTCTCGTCGAGCGAGACCTTGCCGTCGAGCGCTTCGAGCTTGTCGCCCTCGAGCCGGGCGAGCGGGTTGACCTCGACGAGGGTGGCGTCCTCCTGGACGTAGACCTGCCACAGCTTCTGGACCATCTCGATGGCCTGGTCGCGCAGCTCGGCGGGGAACTTGGCCTCGTCGACGATCGCGGCGGCCTTCTCCGGGGTCACGCCCTCGAGCGCGTCGACGCGGATCTGCCGCACGGCCTCGGGGTTGGTCTTGGCGACCTCCTCGATCTCCACGCCGCCCTCGACCGATGCGATGCACAGGTGCGAGCGGTTGGAGCGGTCGAGCAGGAAGGAGAAGTAGTACTCCTCCACCGGCGGCGTCGCCGGGGTCACCAGGACCCGGTTGACGGTGAGGCCCTTGATCTCCATGCCCAGGATGTCGCGGGCGTACGACTCGGCCTCGTCGGCGGTCTTGGCGATCTTGACGCCACCGGCCTTGCCGCGGCCGCCGGCCTTGACCTGCGCCTTGATGACGGTCACGCCGCCCATCTCCTCGGCGGCTGCGCGAGCGGCCTCCGGGGTCTCGGCGACGACACCCAGGGTGGTCGCTACTCCATGCTTGGCGAAGAGCTCCTTCGCCTGAAATTCCATCAGGTCCACGAGGTGACCGATCCTTTTCGTCTGCGACAGTGGCGGGGATTCCCTCTCGGCACCCTAGACCTCTCCGGCGGGGTCGCACGAGGTCGGGTGAGCGTGGTGGTGCTCACTCCAGGGCTACGTTGATCGACATGTCATCGGTCATGTGGTTCCGCAGGGACCTGCGAGTCAGGGACAACCCGGCACTCCTGGCAGCGCTGGAGGACGGCCCTGTGACGGCGCTCTTCGTGGTCGACCCGGTGATCTGGGCGAGCGCCGGCGCGGCCCGGCGGGCGTGGCTCGCGGCCAACGTGCTGGACCTGGCCGAGCGCATCCCGCTGACGATCCAGCACGGCGACCCGCGAGAGGTCGTGCCCCGCGTGGCGGACGGCAGGCGGGTGCACGTCGCCGCCGAGACCACCCCGTACGGCCGGCGTCGCGACGACGCCCTGGGCGAGAAGGTCGAGCTGGTGGCGACCGGCTCCCCGTACGCCGTGGGGCCGGGGCTGGTCCGCAACGGCAGCGGCGACCCCTACCAGGTCTTCACCGCCTTCGCGCGTGCCTGGCGCGAGCACGGGTGGCCCGAGCCGGCGCACACCCCCCGCTCCCCCGACATCGAGCAGGGCGACTCCCACCAGCGGGCGCTCGACCTGCTGCACCAGGCCGTCGAGGACGCGCCCTTCGACCTGCCCGGCGCGGGCGAGGACGCGGCGTGGCGGCGCTGGCGGACCTTCCGCGACGACGGCCTGGACGCGTACCCGACCGAGCGCAACCGGCCCGACCACGACGGGACCTCCCGGCTCTCGCCCTATCTGCACCTGGGGGTGCTGCACCCGCGCTCGCTGCTGGCCGAGGTCGACACCCGGTCGACGTACGCCGACGAGATCGCGTGGCGCGAGTTCTACGCCGACGTGCTGTGGCACACCCCGTCGTCCGCCTGGCGCGACCTCAAGCCCGCGCTGGGGGGCATGAGGTACGACGACCCCGAGGACGCGATCGAGGCGTGGCGCACCGGCACGACCGGGTTCCCCATCGTCGACGCCGGCATGCGCCAGCTGAGCCACACCGGATGGATGCACAACCGGGTGCGGATGATCACGGCCTCCTTCCTGACCAAGGACCTCCACGTGTGGTGGCCGGTCGGCGCGCGCCACTTCCTCGACCTGCTGATCGACGGCGACGTCGCGTCGAACAACCACGGGTGGCAGTGGGTCGCCGGCACCGGCACCGACGCCTCCCCCTACTTCCGGGTCTTCAACCCGATCACCCAGGGCCTCAAGTTCGACCCGCAGGGCGACTACGTACGGCGCTGGGTGCCCGAGCTCGAGCACCTGCCGGGCAAGACGGCGCACGAGCCGTGGAAGTCCGACGTCGGCTACGAGCGCGACTACCCGCTGCGCATCGTCGACCACGCCGACGAGCGGCGCGAGGCCCTCGAGCGCTACCAGGCGGTTCGCGGCTGACCCGACACCTGGGCGATGTCCGTATATCGACCGCGCACCGGGGTACATGAACTCTTTTGGTCGAGGGTTGCACTTTCCCGTGATCTTTCCGTTACAGTCGTGCGCGGTCTCGCCGACCCGAACCCCCCTGACGACCCGGCAGATTGGTAACTCCTCCATGGGCAACCACCGAGCGGAGCGCGCTCCCAAGCGACGCACCTCGGCAACGGCTGCACCCACCCACGGCAAGCGCCGCGCCACGCCGCCTCGCCGCTCCGTGGTGAAGCTGCCGTCCCTGCCCCTCGTGGCCGGCGTCGCCGTCCTCGCCGTGTCCGCCGGTGGCGCCGTCACCGCGTCCGGGACGGGCGTCACTGCGCTCACCTCCACGGGATCAGCGATCGAGGCGACCGGCCACATCGGCCAGGCTGCCGGCCAGGCCCTCTCGCGCCGCGGCGTGGTCGTCAGCCGTGACGCCACGCGCGACCCCGGTGGCGAGGAGACCGACCCCGAGCTCATCGCGCTGGCCGAGAAGCAGATGGCCGAGCGGGCCGCCAAGCTCGAGGAGATGCGCAAGGCGGCCGAGGCGCAGGCGGCGAAGATCAAGGAGAACAAGTGGGTTCTCCCCCTCGCCAGCTATGGCATCACCGCCACCTTCGGCCAGTACGGCCTCTGGGCCAGCTATCACACCGGCCTCGACTTCAACGCCAACAGCGGCGACCCGATCCTCTCGGTGGCCAACGGCACCGTCACGTCGACGGGCTACGACGGCGCGTACGGCAACAAGACGGTCGTCACCCTCGATGACGGCACCGAGATCTGGTACTGCCACCAGACCTCGATCTACGTGTCGGTCGGCGACCGCGTCAACGGCGGCGAGACCATCGGCACCGTCGGCGCGACCGGCAACGTCACCGGCTCGCACCTCCACCTCGAGGTACGCCCCGGCGGCGGCGGTCCGGTCGACCCGTTCCAGGCGTTCGTCGAGCACGGGATTGTTCCGTGACCGACGCGGCGAAGCCGCGTCGTTGTCACGGAAGATCGAGTAGCGCCAGCGCCTGAGCTCGCGAAGGCGCTACGGCGCGTATCGAGATCTCTGATCCACATGCGTTGCCGCGTGAGTCGAGCGATCCGCGGCTGAGGAACGAAGCCGCGGAGAGCGAGCCGACCACCGGGCCGGGTCTGGATACGCCAAGCCGACGCGCCCGCGAGCGGTGGCTGAGCCACATTCCGCGCGCCAGGAATGTGGCTGGCGCACCGCCCCGGCGCGAGTCGTACGCCGACGCGCCCGCGAGCGGTGGCTGAGCCACATTCCGCGCGCCAGGAATGTGGCTGGCGCACCGCCCCCAGATCCGCGGGCGGCAGACCAGCGAGGGATCAGAGCTTCTCGACGGGGGCGTAGCGCAGCAGCAGGCGCTTGACGCCCTCGGAGCCGAAGTCGATCGAGGCCACGGACTTCTCCGCGACGCCCTCGACCGCCACGACCGTGCCCATCCCGAAGGAGTCGTGGACCACCCGGTCGCCCGGCTCGAGGCTCGGGATGGCGCGAGCCGGCTTGGCCTTGGCGGCGGCGTCGGCCCGCAGCGCGGCGGAGGAGAAGTTGCGGCGCCCGGCGTCGGTGGGCGTGGCGAGGCGGGTGGAGCCGCCGCTGAGGTCCTGGCGGCCCCAGCGGGTCTGCTCGGCAGCCGTACGCCGCCAGTCGACGAGGTCGACCGGGAGCTCGTCGAGGAACCGGCTCGCGGGGTTGTGGCTGGGCGCGCCCCACGCGGAGCGGACGAGGGCCCGGGAGATGTAGAGGCGCTTCTCGGCGCGCGTGAGGCCGACGTAGGCGAGGCGCCGCTCCTCCTCGAGCTCGGGCTGGTCGCCCAGCGAGCGCTGGTGGGGGAAGACGCCGTCCTCGAGGCCGGTGAGGAAGACGACGGGGAACTCCAGGCCCTTGGCCGTGTGGAGGGTCATCAGCGTGACGACGCCGGAGTCGTCGCCGTCCGGCGCGTCGGGGATCTGGTCGGCGTCGGCGACGAGGGCGACGCGCTCGAGGAAGTCGCCGAGCCCGACGGCCACGGTGCCGGCCTCGACCTCCGCGGGGTCGGCGCTGGGACCCGGCTGGGGGTCCTCGGCGAACTCGCGCGCGACGGCGACGAGCTCGGCGAGGTTCTCGACGCGGGTGCCGTCCTGCGGGTCGTCGCTGGCCTCGAGCTCGGCGAGGTAGCCGGTGCGCTCGAGGACCGACTCGAGGATCACGTCGGGGCGCTCGTCGGCCTCGACCATGGACTGGAGCTCCTGGATGATCGCGACGAAGCCCTCGATGTTCTTGAGGCTGCGCGTCGCCAGGCCCGGGGCCTCGGCGGCCCGGGTGAGGGCTTCCCAGAAGGTGATCCGGTCGCGCTCGGCGAGGGCGGCGATGCAGGCCTCGGCTCGCTCGCCGATGCCGCGCTTGGGGGTGTTGAGCACCCGGCGCAGCGAGATCTCGTCTGCGGTGTTGACGAGCATCCGCAGGTAGGCGAGCGCGTCGCGCACCTCCTTGCGCTCGTAGAAGCGGACCCCGCCGACGACCTTGTAGGGCTGGCCTGTGCGGATGAACACCTCCTCGAACACGCGGGACTGCGCGTTGGTGCGGTAGAAGACGGCGACGTCGGCGGGGCGTACGGAGTGCTCGTCGACGAGCTTGTCGATCTCCTCGCTGACGAAGCGGGCCTCGTCGTGCTCGTCGTCGGAGACGTAGCCGACGATGCGCTCGCCCTCCCCCGCGTCGGTCCACAGCCGCTTGGGCTTGCGGCCGCGGTTGTTGCCGATGACGGAGTTGGCGGCGCTCAGGATGGTCTGGGTGGAGCGGTAGTTCTGCTCGAGCAGGATGGTGGAGGCGTCGGGGAAGTCCTGCTCGAAGTCGAGGATGTTGCGGATGTCGGCGCCGCGGAACGCGTAGATCGACTGGTCGGCGTCGCCGACGACCATCAGCTCGCTCGGCTCGACGGACTCCGCGCCCGTCTCCTCCAGCGACTGCCCGCACAGCTGCTGGATCAGGCTGTACTGGGCGTGGTTGGTGTCCTGGTACTCGTCCACCAGCACGTGGCGGAACCGGCGGCGGTAGTTCTCCCGGACGTCGGGGAACGCCTGGAGCAGGTGGACCGTGGTCATGATGAGGTCGTCGAAGTCGAGCGCGTTGGCCTCGCGCAGGCGGCGCTGGTAGGCCGCGAAGGCCTTGGCGTAGGCCTCCTCGAAGGAGTTGCGCGCCTCCTTGGCGGCGTCCTCGGCGTCGCGCAGCTCGTTCTTCTGGTCGGAGACCCAGTGGAGCACCGCGTTGGGCTGGTAGCGCTTGGGGTCGAGCTCGAGGTCGCGCAGCACCAGCGTCATCAGCCGCTTGGAGTCGGCCGCGTCGTAGATCGAGAAGCTGGACTTGAAGCCGACCCGGTCGATCTCCTTGCGGAGGATGCGCACGCAGGCGGAGTGGAAGGTCGAGACCCACATGATGCGGGCGCGCTTGCCGACGAGGTCCTCGACGCGGGCCTTCATCTCGGCCGCGGCCTTGTTGGTGAAGGTGATCGCGAGGATCGAGCCCGGGTGGGCCTTGCGCTCGTTGATCAGCCAGGCGATGCGACGGGTCAGGACCCGGGTCTTGCCCGACCCGGCACCGGCGACGACCAGCAGGGGCGCGCCGGAGTGGACCACGGCCGCCCGCTGGGGCTCGTTGAGCCCCTCTAGGAGGGGGTGGTCGGTGCGCTCGAAGAGGGCCGGCTCGGGGGTGGCGTCAGTGGGGCTCATGTCCGCCCCAGCCTATGCGGCGGGTGGGACAGCCGTACGCCCCCGCCCGGCCCTGTGGACCGCCTATGGCTCAGGGTGGGTCAGGGTGGATCAGGCGTGCGCGGGCGACCAGAACACCGCGACGGCGATGTTGGCGACGGTCAGCGCGAGCAGACCGAGGTAGAGGCCCTGCGGGATGCTCGGCTTGCGCAGGTTGACCATCACCAGCACCAGGATGACGAGACCGATGGCGAACTTCACGCCGATCTTGGCGTGGTCGGGACTGCCGAGGCTCTCGAGCACGCCGACGAGGAGCAGGCCGGCCAGGAACGCCGTGCCGGAGCCGTCGCGCATCAGCGGGTTGACGGCCTTCTGCTCCGATCGCAGCTGCACGAGCAGGCCGCCGAGCAGTGCGGCGTAGCCGAGGATGTGGACGAAGAGCAGCACCAGCCGCAGGGTCTCCATGGCGGGGATCCTACGGCCGGCCCGGCGCTACTTCTTCTTCCGGGGCGCGGGGCGCACGACGAGGACCGGGCACGGCGCGTAGTGCTGGACTCGCTGGGCGGTGCTGCCCACCAGCACGGCGTCGCTCAGGCCGCGACCGCCCGCGGCCACCACGACCAGCCCGGCGTCGCCGAGAGGATCGAGACGGTCACCAGGAAGGTCAGTTCCTTGTTGCCGAACGCCTTCTGGACGTAGAGCGAGGAGCCCGCGGCCTGGGGGTACTTCGTCACCAGCTCCGCGTAGGCCGATCAGGTGATGGCCGCCACCGTGACGCCCGCGGCGAAGGCGATCCAGAAGGCCCGCCGACCGCGGCGGCGACCAGGCCGATGAGCACGTAGATCCCCGAGCCCAGGACGTCGCCGAGCGTGTAGAAGAACAGCTGCGCACCTGTGATGGACCGCTTGAGGCGGTCCTCGTCGTCGGCCTGTGGGACTGTGGCGGTGGAGTCAGCCACGAGGGCCTCGCCTCCCGAGGGGTGTGGGTCCCCGACTCCACCGGTTCGGCGGGCGGGTTGTCAATCGTCGCCCACCCGCAGGGACGCCCTCCCCGTCAGAGGAGGCGGCGGTCCGAGGCCCACTTCGTCAGCTCGTGACGGCTGGAGAGCTGGAGCTTGCGCAGCACCGACGACATGTGGGTCTCCACCGTCTTCACCGAGATGAAGAGCTCCTTGGCGACCTCCTTGTAGGCGTAGCCGCGGGCGATCAGGCGCATCACCTCCCGCTCGCGCTCGGTGAGCCGGTCGAGGTCCTCGTCGACGGCGGCGACGTCGATCGAGCCGGCGAACGCGTCGAGCACGAACCCGGCCAGCCGCGGCGAGAACACCGCGTCCCCGCCGGCGACCCGGGTGATCGCGTCGACCAGCTCGGGGCCGGTGATCGTCTTGGTGACGTAGCCGCGGGCGCCGCCGCGGATGGTGCCGATGACGTCCTCGGCGGCGTCCGAGACCGACAGCGCGAGGTAGAGGGTGTCGGCCGACGGCTGGCGACGCATCACCTCGACCCCTCCCCCGCCGGGCAGGTGCACGTCGAGCAGCACGACCTGTGGCTGGAGCTCGCGCACGACGTCCACGGCCGCGTCGGCGTCGGCCGCCTCACCCACCACCTCGACCACCCCCACGCCGCTGGCGGCGAGCTCGGCGCGCACCCCCGCCCGGAACATCGCGTGGTCGTCGACGAGGACGACCCGCACGGGTCCTGCACTGGCGGTCTCGGTCATCGGTTCTCCTCGTCGGACGCCTGGGCGTGGGGCTGGGGCTGGGTTGGGGACTGGTGCTGGGCGTGCCGGGCCATGTGGAGGCGGACCTCGGTGCCCTCGCCCGGGGCCGAGCGTACGTCCGCCCGCCCGCCGTGGCGCTCCATCCGGTCGACGATGCTGCTGCGTACGCCGTGCCGGTCGGACGCGACCGCGCCGAGGTCGAAGCCGGCGCCGCGGTCGCGGACGAACACGTCGACCGCGCCGGGCGAGGTCTCGGCGTAGACGTCGGCACGCTGCGTGCCCGCGTGCTTGGCGACGTTGACGACGGCCTCCCGTGCGGCGAGGACGACCGGCCGCAGCGCCTCGTCGAGGTCGCAGTCGCCGACGGTCACCACGTCCACGACCACCGGGTGCTGCGACTCGACGTCGGCGGCCATCTCCTTGAGCGCACCGGCGAGCGTGGTGGCGTCGGTCGTCTCGGCCTCGAAGAGCCACTGGCGCAGGTCACGCTCCTGCGAACGGGCCAGTCGCGCGACGGTCGTGGCGTCGTGGGAGTTCTTCTGGATCAGCGCGAGGGTCTGGAGCACCGAGTCGTGCAGGTGCGCGGCCATGTCGGCGCGCTCCTGGGTCCGGACCCGCTCCACCCGCTCGGCGCCGAGGTCGTCGATGAGGCGCTTGGCCCACGGACCGACCACGATGGCGAGCCCGACGAGGCCGAGGAGGCCGGCGACGAGCACCGGCACCGCGAAGGTCGCCTGCCCCGCCGCGATCGCGAAGACGAGCAGGGCGGTGACGATGAGGCCGAGCCCGGCGGCGATCCGGCCGTACGCCGCCCAGCCGCCGTTGCCGAAGACGGCGCGGAAGGGGTCGATGCGCCCGGAGGAGTCGATCCACCGCTCCCTCTGCGCCTCGTCGGCCTGACGCCACAGCAGGGCGATGCCGGCGATGCCGAGGACGACCGGCCAGAAGAGCACGCCCTGGCCGAAGATGCCCTCGACGCCGAGGACGACGCCGAAGAACAGCGCGCCGAGCGCGATCGCGGGACCTGCGTCGCGCAGCCGCGAGCGGCGCCCGGGGCGCTTGCCGGTGCGGGTCGCGCTCTCCAGGCCGGGTGCGCCCACCTCGAAGTGCTGGTCCGCGGGCAGGAACATCCAGAGCCCGGCGTAGAGCATCAGGCCGAAGCCCCCGAGGAACGCCGTGGCCACGAAGAAGCCCCGCACCCACAGCACCGGCACCGCCAGGTGCCGGGCCAGGCCCGAGGCGACGCCGCCAGCGATCGACGCGGTGAGGTCCCGGTGGGCGCGACGCGGCGAGCCCGGGCGCGACGGGTGGCGCGCAGACGGGTGGGAGGCGGACGTGGAACCGGTCATCGTGTCCCCATCGTCGCAGGGCCGCAGGCAGGCGACCATGAGGACTGACCCCGAGGCGACCCTGAGCCGGCCCCCGCCCCGGCACCCGCGGCTCGGGGCTGCGAATCAGGGCTGTCCCCGATGGTGGCAGCGCCGTCGGCGGACGAGAGTGGAGGCATGGACAACCCCAGCCCCACCACCGACACCGGCGCCGGCGCCGAGCAGCCGCCCGGCGGCCAGCCCCCGTCGGGCCAGCCCTCGTCCGGCCCCCGCGTCACACGCGACGAGATCAAGGACCTCGGCCGCCTGCGCCGCAGCGTCACCGACCGTCACATCGCCGGCGTCGCCGGCGGCATCGCCCGTCACCTCGACATCGACCCGATCATCGTCCGGGTGGCGCTCGTGGTGGGTGTCTTCTTCGGCGGCGCCGGTCTCCTCCTGTACGTCGCCGGCTGGATCCTGGTGCCCGAGGAGGGCACCGACGACGAGCCACTCGGCCTCGACCGCCGCAGCCGCACGATCGCGCTGGGTGGTGTGGGCGTCCTCGCCCTGATCGCCGCGCTCGGCGACTGGGCCGGCGCGTTCTGGTTCCCGTGGCCGCTGGCGATCCTCGCCGCGCTGGTCGTGTGGTTCCTGCACCGCCAGGGCGGCGGGTCGCCGTCGGCACCGCGCCCGGCACCCGAGCCCTACGACGGCACCTACGACGGCACCTACGACGGCGCGTACGACGGCACCCACGACCCGGCGTACCCGCAGACGTACGCCCGCGCGCCCCGCCCGCGGAACCCCCGCAAGCGCGGCCCGATCCTCTTCCTCTTCACGCTGGCCCTGATCGCCCTCGCCGAGGGGGTCCTCGGGGTGGTCGACGTGGCCGGCGCCGACGTGACGGACAGCGCCTATCCCGCCCTCGCGCTCGGCATCACCGCGCTGATGCTGGTCGTCGGCTCCGTGTGGGGCCGGGCCGGTGGCCTGATCGCCCTGGGCCTCGTGGCTGCCCTGGTCACGGCCGGCGCCACCGCGAGCTCGCACTTCCCCGAGGAGCGGGTCCACGTCCACACCCCGACCAGTGCCGGCGAGGTCGACAGCACCTACGACTTCGGCGGCGGCGAGTTCCTGCTCGACCTGTCCGGGATCGACGACGTCGAGTCCCTGGACGGCAGGGAGATCGCGATCGACGGCTTCGCCGGGACCGTCGAGGTGATCGTCCCGGACGGCGTCGACGTCGACGTCACCACCGACGTCGTGGGCGGTGACAGCCGGGTCTTCGACAGGCGCACCGACGGCTTCGAGATCAGCGTCGGCGGCTCCCGCGACGGCGGGGTCGGGGCCCCCGACCTGACCATCGGCATCGACCTGGTCTTCGGCGAGATCATCGTCCGTGAAGCGGCCTGAGGAGCACCGGAAATGAGCGCAGACATGAGTGGGAACAGCAGCTACGACACGGACCTGTACGGCTATGACGAGCCGATGGTCGGTCCCCTCGACGCACCGGGGAAGCCGAGCGGCTTCCACCCGGTCAACGTCGGCCACCTCGTGATGGGCGTCGCCTTCGCCGGCATGGTGCTGGTGTGGGCGCTCGTCCAGGGCGACGTCGTCGAGACCTCCGAGCTCGACTGGCTGATGCCGATCCCGTGGCTGGCGGCCGGTGCCGCCGGGCTCGCGGCGACGGTGTGGGGCTCGCGGTGGCGATCAGACAAGTGAGCAGGCAGGAAGCGCGAACCACCTGAGGTCGTCGAAGCCCTGGTCGAGGTGACCGGTGTCGGACCAGTCCGGCGGCGACGCGGCAGCCATGATCGCGCGGCCCTCGTCGAGGTGCTCCCGGAGCACCGAGACGGGGGCCGTCTGCGTGTGGGCGGGCCAGGTCATCGACCCGTCGGAGGCGTAGGTGACCGCAGCGAGGCGCATCGGTGGCTCGACCGGCCCGGTGCGGTGGTGCCACAGGCCGGTGAGCGGGTCGAAGCGGTAGTCGCCGAGCAGCCGCCAGCCCTCGCGGGCGACGAGGCGTACGGCCTCCACGACGTAGGTGAAGACGTCCTCGTCGACGAAGTAGTTGAAGTTGACCCGCACCCAGCCGGGCTTGATGCCCTCGCAGCCTCCCCGGATCTGCGCCTCGAAGGCGTGGCTGCGGTCGAGGTCGATGTCGAGCAGCCGGTGGCCGTAGGGGCCGGCGCACGAGCAGCCGCCGCGGGTCTGGATGCCGAAGAGGTCGTTGAGCAGGGCGACCACGAAGTTGTGGTGGAGGTAGGTCCCGTCGGGGGCCTTCACCACGAAGGACACGATCGAGAGCCGCTGGGAGTCGAGGTTGCCGAGGATCTGGATCGACGGCTCCGCCACCCACGCGTCCACCGCCCGCCGTAGGAGCTCCTCCTCGTGAGCCTGGATCGTCTCGACACCGACGGCGTCCTTGAGCTGGAAGACCAGCCCGGCGCGGATCGACTCGACGATCGCCGGCGTACCGCCCTCCTCGCGGTGGGCGGGGTCCTCGAGGTAGCGGTGCTCGGTCGGGTTGACGTACATCACCGTGCCGCCACCCGGTACCACCGGCACCCGGTTGGCCATCAGCTCGCGGCGCACGACGAGCACGCCCGGGGTGCCGGGGCCGCCGATGAACTTGTGCGGGCTGATGAAGATCGCGTCCTTGTAGGACGAGCCCGGGCCGTGCATCTCGATGTCGACGTAGGGCGCACAGGCGGCGAAGTCCCAGAAGCTCAGCGCTCCGTGCTCGTGGAGCAGGTCGGCGACGCCCTCGGTGTCGGTCACGATGCCGGTGACGTTGGAGGCGGCGGAGAAGGAGCCGATCTTGAGCGGACGGTCGGCGTGGCGCTCGAGCTCCTCGCGGAGGTGGTCGAGGGAGACCCGGCCGTCGGCGTCCTCGTGGATCGTGACCACGTCGGCGATGGTCTCGCGCCAGCTGACCTCGTTGGAGTGGTGCTCGAAGGGTCCGATGAACACGACCGGCCGCTGGTCGGCGGGGATGGCGTCGCTGAGGTGGTGGCGGTCCTCGAGCACGCACGGGATGCGCAGGCCGAGGATGCCGATCAGCTTGTCGATCGCCGCGGTGCTGCCCGAGCCGCAGAACACCACGACCGTGTCGTCGTCGCCGCCGACCGCGTCGCGGATGATCCGGCGGGCGTCCTCGCGCAGCCGCGTGGTCTGGAGCCCGGTGCCGCTGGCCTCGGTGTGGGTGTTGGCGTAGGCAGGCAGGACCTCGGTGCGGATGAAGTCCTCGATGAAGGTCAGGCTGCGACCCGAGGCGGTGTAGTCGGCGTAGGTCACCCGGCGCGGGCCGTAGGGGCCCTGCATGACCTGGTCGTCGCCGATGACGGACGCGCGGATGCGCTCGAGGAGGGCGGTCGAGGTGGCGGATTCGCTCGGGTCGTGCGTCACGACCCGAGCGTACGCCGCGGCGGCACCGCCTCGCGCACGGCCGCGAGCGCCGTCTCCGGGTGGTCGGTGATGACTCCGTCGACGCCCGCGTCCAGCAGGGCGCGGACCATGGCGGCCATGTCGCCCGGGGCGTCGGGCGTCTCGCCGTGGCGCAGGTTGCTCGGGAGGAAGCGGTTCTCGCCGCGCACCGTCCACACGTGCACGGTCAGGCCACGACGGTGGGCGTCGCCGACCAGGCTGGACGGGGCGCCGATCGCGCCGGTCCGGTCCCGCGGCAGCACGAGCGAGGTGTGCGGGCCGATGCCGTCGGCGTACTCGTCGATCCGGTCCAGGTCGTCCGCCGTCACGGACTCGCCGGCCTCCAGGAGCTGCACGACGGGCAGCCGGGTCCGGGTGGCGAGCCGCCGCAGGACCGGCGCCTCGAACGCCATCAGCGTCACGCGCGCCCACGGGTGGTCGAGGCCGTGGCGGGCCAGGGCGCACAGCAGCGGCACGTCGAGCGGCAGCCCGACCGCGTCGTGGTGGGCGGCGTGCTTGAGCTCGAGCATCACCCCGACGGCACGGCCCCGTCGCGCCGACTCCGCGCCGACCATCGCCAGCACCTCGTCGAGCGTCGGCACCCCCTCGACCCCGTCGTACGCCGCGCTGCCCGGCCGGGTGCCGGGCATCCGCTCGCGGGCGGCGAGGGTCTTGAGCTGCGCGAGCGTCAGGTCCTCGGCGAACCACCCGTGCTGCACGACCCCGTCGGCGACGGCGGTCCGCCGGAGGTGGGCCAGCTCGGGGCGCCGCGCGACGTCGGTGGTGGCGCTGAGCTCGAGGTCGTGGCGGGCGACCAGCACGCCGTCCCTCGTCGAGACGAGGTCCAGCTCGATGTCGTCCACGCCCATCCGGATGGCCGTCCGGTAGGCGTCGAGGGTGTGCTCGGGACGGTGCCCGCTGGCGCCGCGGTGCGCAACCACGGCGGGGGTGAGGACCAACGACGAGGCCTTGCCCACCACCTCGCGGGTCACCGTCATGGGTCCAGCCTGACCGGCTCGCGGGACCGGGCGGTGGTCGCGCGATGGCCTCAGGGTGAATGGCGCATGATGACCGCGTGACGCTCCCCTCGTTCCCCACGCTCGAGTCCCTGCCCGCCGCGGACAACCCGTCCCTGGTCGCTCCGCCCGTCGCCGCCGCGCTGGCCGGCTGGCCGGGCGCGGCGCGGGTGGCGGTCGTCGACATCGACCCTGAGCTCGCCGACACCGCGGCGATGAGCGAGGCGTACGACATCCCGATGACGGCGAGCGGCAACTGCGTCGTCGTCGCGGGATCACGCGCCGGTGACGAGCGGATCGCCGCGTGCGTCGTGCGGGCCGACACGCGCGCCGACGTCAACACGCTGGTGCGCAAGATGCTCGACGTGCGCAAGGCGTCGTTCCTGCCGATGGACCGGGCCGTCGTGGAGACCGGGATGGAGTACGGCGGCATCACGCCGCTCGGCCTGCCGCCCGGGTGGCGGGTGCTGGTCCACGAGGCGCTGCTCGACGAGCCGGTGGTGGTGGTCGGCAGCGGCGTACGTCGCTCCAAGCTGCTGCTGCCGGGGCCGCTGCTCGCCGACCTGCCGGGCGCGGAGGTCGTGCCGGACCTGGGCCGCTGAGGTAGCTCGGCGAGCAGCAGCGCCCCACCAACGTCCTGGACGGCGTCACCGCACGCATCCCGTGCCTGTCCGGGTGGCCGGCGCCCGGGGCGTGAGCTCGCCGCGCACGCCCCTCCGCCGGCTCACGGGCGGTGGTCGGGTGCCGGTCGCCGGGCGTACGCAGGACCGGTGTCGCGACCGACCCCGAGCCGCGTCGTGCAGACCGGCTGCTCCCAGCCCCTGACGGTGTTCCAGCCGGGCCGCGCCAGGTAGCACGGGCGCTCGACGATGGTTCCGGGGCTGACGACGACCTCACGGGCGGGCGGCGCGACCGGCGGCGCCGTGCCCGTGGCCGGGACGACCAGGATGGCGGTGGCGGCGGCCGTGCCGAGCGCTCCGGCGGTGGCCGGCAGCCACCACCAGCGAGGGGAGTCGGACGCGAGTGAGTAGGTGTTCATGACGGTGCTCCTCGGTCGAGGTGCCGGACCCGGGTGGCCCGACCCCCTCGACGTTGCCGCCGCCCGGTACCACCGTGGTCCAGTCCTGGTATCCGTCCGGTATCCCCTGCGTTGACGCCCCGTCGCTGACGGGAGCACCGTGGAGGAGTGGGTATCCAGGTCCTCGGCCCGCTGGCCGTGGACGGCTCGGGACGCCTCGGCCCACGGGACCGCGCAGTGCTCCAGGCCCTCACCGTCCGGCAGGGCGGACCGGTCACGGCCGACGAGCTCACGGACGCCGTCTGGGGCGACCACCCACCGCCGTCGGCGCACAAGAACCTCCAGTCGTGCGTGGTCCGGCTGCGCAAGGCGCTCGGCACCGACGCCATCGAGACCACCCCCGACGGCTACCGGCTCGGCCTGCCGCTCCAGGACCTCGACACCGGGCGCTTCGAGGCGCAGGTCGCCCGGGCCCGCGAGCTGCTGCAGCTCGGTGAGGCCGACCGCGTCGTCTACGTGCTCGAGCAGGCGCTGGACCTGTGGCGCGGCCCGCCGTTCTCCGACCTCTCCGAGTGGGCACCGGCCCGCAGGGAGGCCTCGCGCCTCGAGGAGCTCAGGCGGGACGCCGAGGAGCTCCTGCTCGAGGCCCAGCTCGCACGCGGCCGAGCGCGCGACGTGCTGCCCCGCGCCCACGAGATGGTGCGGTCCGCCCCGCTGCGCGAACGCCGGTGGGAGCTGCTCGCGCTGGCCCAGTACCGCACCGGCGCCCAGGGCGAGGCGTTGCGCACCATCCGACAGCTCCGCACCGTCCTCGCCCGCGAGCTCGGGATCGACCCGGCACCCGAGCTGGTGGCCCTCGAGCAGTCGATCCTGCGGCAGGACCCGTCCCTGCAGCACGATGGAGACGGCCCGCAGACGTCGTCGACGTGCCCGTGGCAGGGCCTCCAGGCGTACGACGTGGCCGAGGCGGACCGCTTCTTCGGCCGGGAGGCCGAGATCGAGGCCGGGGTCGCGATCCTCGCCGGGCACCAGCTGCTCGCCCTGGTCGGTCCCTCCGGTTCCGGCAAGTCCTCGCTGATGCGCGCCGGGATCGGCGCACGGCTGCAGCAGCGCGGCACGCGGTGCGTGACGGTCACGCCCGGCCGCTACCCGACGCGGTCGCTCACCGCGCTGTCGGCGCTGCGGGCGGGCGACGCCCTTCTCGTCGACCAGGCCGAGGAGCTCTTCACGCTGTGCGAGGACCCGGACGAGACGAGCGCCTTCATCGACCGGTTGGTGGACGAGGCGGTCGACCGGCCTGTCGTGGTGGCCCTGCGCGCCGACCGACTGGCCGACCTCACGGCGTACGCCGCCTTCAGCCGTCTGGTCGAGCGCGGCCTCTACCTCGTCGGCGGACTCGACGAGGCCGGGCTCCGGGCCGCGGTGGAGGGTCCCGCCCGGCAGGCCGGACTGCTCCTCGAGCCCGGGCTGGTCGACCTGCTCGTCTCCGAGGTCCGCGACGACCCGGGCGCGCTCCCCCTCCTCTCCCACGCGCTGCTCGAGACCTGGAAGAGGCGGGAGGGCAGCACCCTCACCGTCGACGGCTATCGGGACAGCGGCGGGATCCGCGGCGCGGTGGCGCAGTCCGCGGAGCAGCTGTACGCCCAGGTCGAGCCCGGCCACCGCGACGCCCTCCGCGAGCTGGTGCTCCGGCTGCTCTCCCCCGGCAGCGAGGGCGAGCCGGTGCGGACGCGGGTGCCCCGCCGCCTCATCGGGACCGACCCCGAGCGAGACCGCCTGGTCGAGATGCTGGTCGCGGCCCGCCTGGTCACCAGCGACGACGGAGTCCTCGAGATCACCCACGAGTCCCTCGCCCGGGCGTGGCCGCGGCTGCGCGGCTGGCTCGAGGACGACGTCGACGGGCGGCGGATCCTCCACCACCTGAGCTCGACGGCGGACGCCTGGGACACGCTCGGTCGCCCATCCAGCGAGCTCTACCGCGGCGTCCGGCTGACCCGGGCACTGGACTGGTGGAGCAGCACCGGCGCGACGCTCACCAGTGTCGAGCGGGACTTCCTGGAGGCCGCGCGGGTGCAGGCGGAGATCGAGGAGCAGAGCGCTGCCGAGCGGGCTCGTACGCAGGCGCGGCTCATCCGGCGGCTGCGGATCGTGCTCACCGGGGCGGTCGTGCTGCTCGTCCTCGCGCTGCTGGCCGGCGGGTTCGCCGCGGTCCAGTCGGACCGCGCGAACGAGAACGCGGCACGGGCCGTCCAGGCTGCCGTCGCGGCCGATGCGCGGCGCGTCGGGCTCCGCGCGCAGCTCACTGACGACATCAGCCTCTCGCTCCTGCTGGGAGTTGCCGGCGCCCGCCTGGACGACTCGCCGGAGACGCGGGCGAACCTGCTCGCTGCGATGGCGAAGCGGCCGACCCTGGTCCGGTCTGCACCGCCCGGCGGTGGCTTCATCGACCTCATGACCGTCAGTCCCGATGGACGCTGGATCGCCGCCTCCGACGACCGGAACCGGATGCACCTCTACGACGCCGCCAGCCTCCGCCTGCTGGACACCTACGACCCCGGCGAGAGCTCCGCGGACCCTGTGGTGACGATCGGGGCCTTCAGCTCCGACAGCACGCGGCTCGCGGTCCTCCTGCAGCTCCAGCGCTCCACGCAGCCGGTGCGCCTGCTGGACCCGCGCACCATGCAATCGACGACGGAGCTCGCGCCGCCCGACGACGGACGGGTCCGCGGCTTCGACCTGCAGCTCAGTGCCGACGGCCGCCACCTGGCTGCCAGCCTGCTGGCGCCCTCCCCGAGCGAGGACCTGGGCACCATCCCGGGCTACGTGGCGGTCTGGGACCTCCGCTCACCCGCCACGCCTCCCGTGCGAGTGCCGACAGGACCCGGCATCCAGGGGCTGGCGCTCAGTCCGGACGGCCGGACCGTCTACACCAGCCTGCCGCTGACGGCGTACGACGTCGGCTCGGGCGACATGCTCTGGCGCGAACGCGACCTGACGTCGGGGGCGCTCGACCTGGATGGGAGAGGCACGCTCCTCGCGCTCGCCGACGGTGCGGACGCACTCCTGGTGGACCCCGCGACGGGACGGACGGTCCACGTGCTGGAGGGCCACCGCGGCGGGATGTTCGAGGTCCGCTTCTCCCCGGACGGCTCGCTCGTGGGGGGGATCGGCGAGGGTGAGCTCGTCGTCTGGGACACCGCGACCGGCCGGCCGGTCGCGCGGTGGGAGACGTCCGACCCGTGGGGCGTCGGCTTCGGCCCGGACAACGACCTGGTCCACGGCGGCGGCGGCGCCTCGATGCTGCGCACCTGGGACCTGTCTGCCCAGGACACGTACCTGCGGGAGACCACTCGCGTCGCCGGCAGCGGGCCCTTCGTGCAGGCAGACATCTCGCCGGACGGGCAGCAGGTGGCCTATCGCTCGCTCGACGACCAGGGCACCGGGTGGGTCAGGTTCCTCGACGTCCGTACGGGCGAGGCAACGCCCGCGACTCGGGTGCCGGTGAACGACGGCCCGTACCCCCTCGGCTCCTGGCACCCCGACGGTGGCGAGTACGCCGCGCACTGCGACGTGTGCGGAGAACCAGGCAGCATCAGTGTTCTCGACACCGCCACTGGCGAGCTTCTCCGTCAGCGAGAGGTGGTGGACGGCGAGACCGGTCTCTGGTCACTCGCCTACGTCGACGGAGGTCGCGGCCTGGTCGCGGGCAGCACCGACCAGGAGACCCTCGACCTCGATCCCACGACGCTGCGCCCGCGGGGCGCCCCGTTCGACGTCATCGCGGACTGCTGCGCCACCCCGGTCGGGGACGGGAGCACCGTGCTGGTCTATGACCACGCCGGCGACAACGCGAGCGCGCACTGGCAGGTGATCGACGTCGGGACCGGCGAGGTGCTGTCCGAGGGCGACGTGCCGACGGGGGCGTACGCGTCCACGGCCTCTCCGGACGGCTCGACGCTCGCCGTGGCGGGGGACGCCGGCGAGGTCGTGACGACCGACCTCTCGACCGGGGCCGAGCTGCGGCGGTCCACCAGCCTCGGTGCCGCAGTGCTCTGGCTCGACTACTCCGAGGACGGCGAGCTCCTGGTGACGGGCGCGGAGGACGGCGGGGTCAGCCTGGTGGACGCCGCCACGCTGGAGCTGATGGGCACCGTGCGCCCGCCCCGCCGAGGAGGTCCGGTGCCGGCCACAGCGGAGTTCGTCGGCGACACGCACGACGTGGTCATCGCGTCGTACGACGGTCGCGTCTACGAGTGGGACACCGACCGGGACCGGGCACTCGACTACGCCTGCCAGATGGCTGGGCGGGACCTGACCGAGGAGGAGTGGGAGCAGTACCTCCCCGGCCAGCCCTACCGGCCCGTCTGCCCCTGACCTCACGGCATGTGGTCCTCGGCCAGCCGGCGTACGGCGGGAGCGGGGTCGGCGACCCGGGCACGCACCTCGGTGTGGCAGACCGGCTGCTCCCAGCCGCCGGGAGTGTTCCAGCCGGGCCGGGTCATGTAGCACGGACGCTCGACCATGACCGTGTCGGTGTGAGGTGCCGGAACATCGTCGACCGGGATCGCGGCCCCGGGGCCTGGGAAGACGAAGGTGACGGCGGCGGCCGTCGTGGCGATGGCGGTGGTGGTGATGGTCCTGCCGATGGTGAACATCTCGGTCTCCTGAGGTGAGTCGCCGGACCCGGGTGGCCCGACCCCGTCGACGCTGCCGCCACGCGGTATCCCACTGGTCCAGTCCCGGTATCGCGCTGGTATCTCGGCGCTTGACGCCCCCAGTGCAGGAGCGGATCGTGGCGGGAGTGGGCATAGCCGTACTGGGCCCGCTGACCATCGACGACTCGGGCACGCTGGGACGGCGGGACAGGGTCATCCTGGAAGCGCTGGTGGCACGCGCCGGGCGACCCGTGAGCACCGACCAGCTCGCCGACGCCGTGTGGGGCGACCGGCCGCCGGCCTCCGCGGCCAAGAACATCCAGGGCTGCGTCGTCCGGCTCCGCAAGCTCCTCGGCCAGGACGCCATCGTGACGTCTGCTGACGGCTACCAGCTCGCGCTGCCCGCCGGCGAGGTGGACTCCCAGCGATTCGAACGCGGCGTGGCCCGTAGCCGCGAGCTGCTCGTGCTCGGCGAGCACGACCGGGCCGCCTTCCAGCTCACCGAGGCCCTGGCCCTGTGGCGGGGCGAGCCATTCGGCGCCCTGGAAGGCTGGGTCGGCGCCGAGTCCGAGGTACGCCGCCTGCAGGAGCTGCGCCTGGACGCCGAGGAGCTGCGCATCGAGGCGCACATCGGTGCCGGCCGGTATCGCGACGTCCTCGCCGAGGCGCAGGCCTTGGTCAGCGCCGCACCGGTGCGGGAGCGCCGGTGGGCTCTCCTGGCCCACGCCCAGTACCTGACCGGCCGGCAGGGCGATGCGCTGCGCACCATCCACCAGCTCAAGTCCGTGCTCTCCGAGCACCTCGGCATCGACCCGGGGCCGGACGTCGTGGCGCTGGAGGGCGCGATCCTGCGCCAGGACGACTCGCTGCTGGGCTCGGCGGCTCCCGCCGAGGCACGAGCGACCTGCCCGTACCAGGGGCTCCTCGCCTTCGAACTCGACGACGTCGAGCGCTTCTTCGGCCGTGAGGACGACGTCGAGTCATGCCACCGGGTGCTGCGCCGCAGCCCGCTGCTCGCGCTGGTCGGGCCGTCCGGGTCGGGGAAGTCGTCGCTCCTCCGCGCCGGTCTGGCGGCGGCGCTGCGCGACGCCGGTCAGGCCAGCGTGGTGATCATGCCGGGCCGGCGGCCCCTCCAGGCGTTGACCGTCCTGGGCGGAGCGCCCGCGTCGACCGCGCTGCTCGTCGACCAGTTCGAGGAGGTCTTCACCCTCTGCGAGGACACCGCGGAACGGGCCGGGTTCATCGGACGGCTGGTGGCCGAGCTCCACACCCGTACGGTGGTCATCGCCCTGCGCTCGGACCGGCTGGCCGACCTGGCGGCGCACCCCGACCTGAGCGTCCACGTCGAGGAGGGACTGCATCTCGTCGCCGGGCTGGGCGAGGAGGGTCTCCGTCAGGCTGTCGAGGCACCGGCCCGCCAGGCAGGTCTCCACCTCGAGCCCGGCCTCGTGGACCTGCTCGTCCGTGAGGTGGAGGGCGATCCCGGTGCCCTGCCGCTGTTCTCGCACGCGCTGCTGGAGACCTGGAAGCGCCGGGAGGGGAACACGCTCACCGTGGACGGGTACCGCGCCAGCGGCGGCATCCACGGAGCGGTCGCCCAGTCGGCCGAGCGGCTGTACGCCGAGACCGACCGCGAGCACCGGCCGATGCTCCGCGACCTGGTCCTGCGGCTGGTCTCGCCGGGGCCTGATGGAGAGCCCGTACGCACGCGGGTGCCACGACGCCTCATCGCCGCGGATGCCGACCACGACCAGATGGTCGACGCGCTCGTGGCGGCACGGCTGGTGACCAGCGACGACGGCGCCCTGGAGATCACCCACGAGGCGCTCGCACGGGCCTGGCCGCGCCTGCGCTCCTGGCTCGACGACGACGTCGAGGGGCAGCGGCTGCTGCACCACCTCTCGGCCGCGGCGGATGCCTGGGACTCGATGGGCCGCCCGGACAGCGAGCTGTACCGCGGCGTGCGCCTGGTCCGTGCGCTGGACTGGAAGGACCGTACGACGTCCGCCCTCACCGAGACCGAGCGCGCGTTCCTCGACCGGGCACGCACGGTCGCCGAGATCGAGGAGCAGACCGCCGCTGAGCGAGCACGCTCGCAGGCCCGGTTGATCCGCCGGCTGCGGATCGTGCTCGGCGGAGCGGTCGCGCTCCTGGTTCTGGCGCTGGCGGCCGGGGGTGTCGCCGCCGTCCAGTCCGACCGCGCCAACGAGAACGCCGCCCGGGCGGCTCGAGCAGCTGTCGCGGCCGACGCCGGGCGGGTCGGCGTCCGGGCGCAGGTGGTCCGTGACTTCAGCCTTCCACTGCTGCTCGCGGTCGCGGGTGCGCGCCTCGACGACTCGAGCGAGACCCGCGCCAACCTGTTCACCACGTTGGCCCGGCAGCCCAAGCTGATCCGTTCGGCCGAGCCCGGAGGCGGCTACCTGAACTACCCCCTCGTCAGCCGGGACGGCCGCTGGATCGCGTCCGGAGACGACTCGAACCGGCTGCATCTCTACGACACCGCCACGAATCGGCTGGTGAACAGCTGGGAGGCGGAGCCACCTACCGAGCTGGGCCCCGGGTGGATCATGTCGGCGTTCAGCCCCGACAGCCGGCGGCTGGCCGTCGTGCCCTACAGCGTTCGGTCCAGCGAGCCGGTGGTCCTGCTCGACAGGGACTCCATGCAGGAGAGCGCCGTGCAGCTCGCGCCGGCAGGCGCCCGCCCGTTCATCGCGATCGACGTCCGGTTCAGCGCCGACGGGAGCCACCTCGCGGCGGCGATGTTCTCCGCGCGGAAGCCCGGACCCCTCGCGCAGGGGACACCCGCCTGGGTCATGGTCTGGGACCTGCGCTCACCGTCCGAGCCCCCCGCCCGAATCCCGACGGGCATCCTTGGCCAGTTGGTGGCCCTCAGCCCGGACGGACGGATCCTCTACACCAACCGGCCCGTGACCGCCTGGGACGTGGAGTCGGGCGAGGTGCTCTGGCAGCGCGAGGAGCTCGAGTCGAGCGCCCTGGACATCACCTTCGAGGGTGACATCCTCGCCATCGAGGACCACGCGACCCTGACCGACGTGCTGCTCCTTGACTCGACCGACGGCACGACGGTGCGCACGCTCGGCGGTCACCGCGACTGGCCGAACGACGCCCGCTTCTCTCCGGACGGCTCGCTGCTGGGCACTGTCACGCGCAGCGGGGAGCTGGCAGTGTGGGAGGTAGCCACCGGCCGGCATCTGCACCGATGGTTCACCTACGACGCCTGGGGCGTCGGGTTCAGCCCGGACAACCGCCTCGTCCACACGGGTGGTGGCGCCGACACGATGCTCCGCACGTGGGACATCTCCTACCAGGACACTTTCGTGCGCCGGACCGCCCGGGTCGACGGACCGGCACTCTTCGCGCGCGCCGACGTGTCCCCCGACGGCGGGCGCGTCGCCTACAGCTGGATCGAGGACGAACAGGGCTGGATCACGTTCACCGACCCGGCCACCGGCGCGGCCACGCCGCCGACGCGTGTCCCGGTTGTCGAGGACCAGCGGTGGTTCGGCACCTGGCCGGTGGGTGCATGGCATCCCGACAGCGGGCAGTACGCAGTACAGGGGTGCGCCGACCGGTGCGGCAAGAGAGGGATCGTGACGGTCCTGGACGCAGCAACGGGAACCGTCATCGGGCGCCGCGACGTCGTCGACCGGATCCAGGGGGACGAGTGGTCGGACGGCAACGTCTGGTCGCTGGAATACATCGATGACGGGCGCAGCCTGCTGGTGAGTGATGCATGGCGAACGGGGCCGCGCGGCCGGACTCTGGTCCTCGACAGCGAGACCCTCGAGCCTCGAGGCGAAGCGTTCGACGTCCCGTCGCAGTGCTGCGCCACGGCGATCGGGTCGGGGACCGCGGCGCTCGTCTTCGAGACCGGCTTGGACGGTGAGTCCGAGCGGTGGCGGATCGTCGACTCCGACGGCGGCGAGGTCATCCACGAGGGCGTGCTCGAAGACTTCGCGTGGTCCTCGGCGTCGTCCCCGGACGGGTCGGTCGTGGCCGTGGCCGGCTACAACGGCGAGGTCGTGACCATCGACGTCGCGACCGGCGACGTGCTGCGCCGGTCCCTCCGCCTCGGCACGGAGGCGCTGTGGGTCCGGTACTCCGACGACGGCGCGCGCCTGGTGACCGGTGACACCGAGGGCGGCGTCACCCTCTGGGACGCCGCGACTCTGGAGCGCCTCGGCACCGTCTACCCGCCCCACCGCGGGGCGCCCGTGTCGGACGTGCCCGCGTCCCCGTGCAACGGCGGGGGCCAGGACACGTGCGCCGGCTCCGGCGCGGAGTTCATCGGCGACAGCCACGACGTGGTGATCGCGTCGTACGACGGGTCCATCTACCGGTGGGACACCGACGTCGACCGGGCCCTCGACTTCGCGTGCCAGATGGCCGGGCGGGACCTGACCGAGGCGGAGTGGGAGCAGTACCTGCCCGCCCAGCCCTACGAATCCGTCTGCCCGCAGGACTGACACCTTGCACCGTGACAGTGTTACTGTCACGATTGCCGCATGCGCCTCGCCACCCTCCTGATGTACGACGGCAACCCCCGCAAGGCGGCCGACGACGTGGTCGCGCTGGAGCGGGCCGGGCTCGACAGCGTGTGGGTCGCGGAGGCGTACGGCTTCGACGCACCGACGCTGATGGGCTATCTCGCCGCGCGGACCGAGACCGTGCAGATCGGGTCGGGGATCCTCAACATCTACTCGCGCACGCCTGGCGCCCTGCTGCAGACCGCCGCCGGCCTCGACAACGTCAGCCAGGGCCGCGCGATCCTCGGTCTCGGCGTCAGCGGACCGCAGGTGATCGAGGGCTTCCACGGCGTGCCCTACAGCCGGCCGATGGCGCGGACCGCGGAGATCGTCGAGATCATCCGCAGCGGCCTCAAGCGCGAGCCACTGTCGGCCGACGGTGAGTTCCACCTCCCGCTGACCAAGGAGCACGGCGCGGTCACCGGGCTCGGCAAGCCGCTCAAGCTCCTCACCCGGCCCGAGCGCGACACCATTCCGATCTGGATCGCTGCCCTCGGCCCGAAGAACGTCGAGCAGACCGCCGAGATCGCGGACGGTTGGATCCCGCACCTGTTCCACCCCGAGAAGGCGCACCTGGTCTGGGGCGACGCCCTCGCGAAGGGCACCGCGAAGCGGCTCGACGGCCTCGGTCCACTGCAGGTGATGGCCGGCGGCATGGTCGCGATCGGCGATGGCCCCGAGACCAAGGCGCTGCTCGACTTCGCCCGACCGGTCTTCGCGCTCTACGTGGGGGGCATGGGAGCGAAGGGCAAGAACTTCTACAACGACGTCGCCCGCGCCTACGGCTACGAGCAGGAGGCCGAGGAGATCCAGGACCTCTACCTCGCCGGCAAGAAGAAGGAGGCCGCCGCGCTCGTCCCCACCGAGTGGCTCGAGGCCGCCAACCTCGTCGGACCGGAGTCCTACGTCAGGGAGCGCATCGAGGCCTTCCGCGAGGCCGGCGTCACCGACCTCAACATCACCCCGGTCAGCGACGACCCCGCCGCCACCGTGGCGCAGGTCAAGGAATGGGTGTCCTGACACCGTGCACGCGCCCGGTCGCTTCGACAACCTCCACCGGATCCGGTCGCTGGACCCGGAGGTCGACCACGACGAGATCCTGCGGCTGACCGCCCGCTACGAGTTCCCCTGGGACTACGTGCAGGGCACCGGCATCGCGTTCATGCGCGACTACGGCGTCCCCCCGATCGCCGAGCTCCTCGACCGCACCCGCGAGTTTGCCGACCACGGCGTCAAGCGCTACGACGACACCATCCTGATCGGCGACGAGGCCACGCTCGACGGCATCGACTCACCGCGCTCGCACGCCGCGCTGCGCCGGCTCAACCGCATCCACGGCCACTACGACATCACGGCCGCGGACTTCGCCTACGTCCTCGCCACGACCATCGTCGGTCCGGTCCGGTGGATCGAGGCCTACGGCTGGCGTCCCCTCGACCCGGTCGAGCTCGCCGCGATCGCGAAGGTCACCACCCGCTTCGGCGAGCTGATGGGCCTCAAGGACCTGCCCGCGACGTACGACGGCTACCTCGCCCTGCTGGTCGACCACGAGCGCCGCCACTTCGCCCACACGCCGGCCGCGACCCGGCTCGCCGAGGCGTCGATCGCCATCGCGAAGGAGGTCGCCCCTCCCCCGCTACGCCCGCTGCTGCGCCGCGTCACGATCGCGGTGATGGACGAGCCGCTGCGCGAGGCGCTCGGCCTGCCGCGGCAGCCGCGCTGGTTCGTGCGTGCCGTACGGGGCGGGCTGCGGCTGCGCGGCCGGCTGCTCCGGTTCGCGCCACCGCGGCGCACGGCGTACGTCCACCGCCCGAGCACCTACCCGCACGGCCACCGGCTCGAGGACCTCGGACCGCTGTCGATGCTCGACGAGCTCAACGCCCACCCCGCCACAGGAGGACACCACCGTGCCTGAGCGCCCCAGCATCCTCGAGCAGGAGCACGAGGACTTCCGCGCCGTCGCGCGCGCGTTCTTCGACAAGGAGGTCGCGCCCCACCACGCCGCGTGGGAGCAGGCCGGCATCGTCGACCGCGAGGTGTGGCGCCGGGCCGGCGAGCGCGGGCTGCTGTGCTTCGACGTCGACGAGGCGTACGGCGGGCCGGGCATCAAGGACTTCCGCTACAACATGGTGCTCGCCGAGGAGTCGGCGCGCGCCGGCGCATCAGGCCCGGGCTTCGCCGTGCACACCGACATCATCGTGCCCTACCTCTCCTCCCTCGGCACCGAGGAGCAGAAGCAGCGCTGGCTGCCCGGCTGCGTGTCGGGCGACCTGGTCACGGCGATCGCGATGACCGAGCCGGGTGCGGGCTCGGACCTCCAGGGCATCCGTACGACGGCGGTCGACGCGGGCGACCACTACGTCCTCAACGGGTCCAAGACCTTCATCTCCAACGGCATCCTGTCCGACCTCGTCGTCGTGGTCTGCCGGACGAACCCAGACGCCGGGCACCAGGGCATCTCCCTGCTCGTCGTCGAGCGCGGGATGGAGGGCTTCGAGCGCGGCCGCAACCTCGCCAAGATGGGCCTGCACGCCCAGGACACCGCCGAGCTGTCGTTCACCGACGTGCGCGTGCCCAAGGAGAATTTGCTCGGCGCCGAAGGATCCGGCTTCGTCTCGCTGATGGAGAACCTGCCCCAGGAGCGCATCTCGATCGGCTGCATCGCGGTCGCGGCGGTCGAGCACGTCCTCGACCTGTGCCTGGCGTACGCCAAGGAGCGCGAGGCCTTCGGTCGTCCGATCGGGAAGTTCCAGCACAACCGCTTCGTGCTGGCCGAGATGGCGACCGAGGCCCACATCGCGCGGGTCTTCATCAACGACTGCGTGCTCAGGCTCAACGAGGGCTCGGTCGACACGGCGCTCGCGTCGATGGCGAAGTGGTGGACCACCGAGCTGCAGAAGCGCGTGGTCGACGCCGGCGTGCAGCTGCACGGGGGGTACGGCTACATGGACGAGTACCCGATCTCCAAGGCCTACACCGACTCGCGGATCCAGACGATCTACGGCGGGACGACCGAGATCCAGAAGGAGATCATCGGGCGGATGCTGGGGCTGTAGCCGCGCGCCCTCGTCGACCGGGTGAGGCGATCCGGGCCCTGAACGTCCGCATCCGGCCCTACCCTGTCGGCCATGACCGACTTCACCGAGCAGGATCTCTCGGACTCCCGCTTCGAGAAGGTGCTCCTGCGGCGGGCGACCTTCCACGACGTGTCCCTGGCAGGGTCGTCCTTCACCGACGTCGACCTCAGCGGCGTACGCATCAGTGCCGCCCAGCTCGACAAGGTGCGGATGTCCGGCGTCGAGGTCCCTGACCTCGAGATCGGCGGCGAGGTGGGCCGGCTGGTCGTCAACGGCGTCGACGTCGCCCCCCTCGTCGAGGCCGAGCTCGACCGGCGCCACCCCGAGCGGGCGGCGATGCGGCCGACGACGGCCGACGGCTTCCGGGAGGCCTTTGCGATCCTCGACCGGCTCTGGGGCGAGACGCTCGACAAGGCCCGGGTGCTGCCACCGGAGATGTTGCACGAGCAGGTCGACGGCGAGTGGTCCTTCACCCAGACGCTGCGCCACCTCGGGTTCGCCCACGCCTGCTGGATCAGCGGCGTCGTCTACGGCTTCCCCTCGCCGTGGCACCCCCTCGACCTGCCCTGGGACGAGGCGCCGGTCCACGAGGGCGTCCCGTGGGAGCGGCGTGCGCGCCCGGAGCTGCACGAGGTGCTCGCGCTTCGTCGCCAGCGGCGGGCGACGGTGGCGGAGCTGCTCGAGCGCATGGACGACGCCGGCCTCGCCCGGCAGGTCACCTCGGCGACGCCCTTCCTCCGCGACGCCGAGGACCTGACCGTCGGCCACTGCCTGCGCGTGGTGCTCAACGAGGAGTGGCAGCACCGGCTCTACGCCGAGCGTGACCTCGCGGTGCTGGCGACGCGCTGATGCGGGCCGCCGGCGGGTTCGGGCATCACTGCCGTGCGGCGGCGAACCTGGACCGGTAGCGGCCCGGCGAGATCCCGACCTCCTGCGTGAAGGCCGCACGGAAGGTCACCGGCGAGCCGTAGCCCACGTCGAAGGCGATGTGGTCGACCGTCAGCTCCGTGGCCTCGAGCAGCTCCTTCGCGGCGGCGATCCGTTCCGACCCGACCCAGCGCATGGGGGTCGTTCCGACGTCGCGGTCGAAGCGACGGGCGAGGGTGCGGGGCGAGAGACCCTGCACACCCGCGAGCTCCGCCAGGGTGACCGGTCGGCGGAGGTCCTCGCGCAGCCAGGCGCGCAGGTCGTCCAGCCAGGCCGCGTCGTCCTCGAGTGGTTCCGCACGGACGTACTGCGCCTGGTCGCCGTCGCGGTGCGAGGCGATGACGAGCGACCGGGCCCGGGCGTTGGCGGCGCGCTCGCCGTGGTCGAGCCGGATGAGGTGCAGGCAGAGGTCGAGCCCCGCGGCCGAGCCCGCGCTGGTGAAGACGCCGTCGTCCTCGACGTACAGCGCGCGGGCGTCGACGTCGACGTCGGGGTACGTCCGCTGCAGCAGCGCCGCGTGACGCCAGTGCGTCGTAGCACGACGACCGTCGAGCAGCCCGGCCTCGGCGAGGGCGAACGTGCCCGTGCACAGCGACACCATGCGTGCCCCACGCGCGGCCGCACGGCGGAGCTC
The DNA here is from genome assembly GCF_004785795.1 of Nocardioides eburneiflavus. Lineage (NCBI taxonomy): Bacteria > Bacillati > Actinomycetota > Actinomycetes > Propionibacteriales > Nocardioidaceae > Nocardioides > Nocardioides eburneiflavus. Next base: position 2,382,582 of record NZ_SRRO01000001.1, on the reverse strand, counting down.
GGCGACTGCCCGACGTCCGACAGGTCGCCCGGGTGGCACGGCCGGCACCAGGACCGTGTCGCCGTCGGCCAGCGCCGACAGCGGACGGTCCGGCGTGAGCCGGGCGCCGGTGTGGGTCCGGACACCCCGCTGGTCGCCACACGTCGTCACGTCGTATAGCGGGCCGCGGCCGGGATCCCAGTCGTAGCCCAAGGCCTCGAGCGGCATGCCGATCTCGAAGAGGGTCATGCCGTCGAGCAGCGGGATCGCGACGGTGGGACGTGCCATGTGGCAAGAATCTATCAGTATGTGTCGATCTTGCCACTGCTTCTCGAGCCGACGGACGAGCAGTCTGGAGTCATGCACCTCGCACCGGACACCACCGTCACCGGCTCCGACCGCCAGCTCGCACGCCTCTTCCTCCGCTCCGCCTGGCGCGCCGCCCGGCAGATGTTCTGGGGCATCGACGCAGCGTCGAGGCTGCGTCACGGCATGGACGTACCGGCCGACCACGGCGCGCGTCGCGAACCGTCCGTCACGTGCTCGGCGCACCGGCCGCGCTGAGCCGCTCGGCCAGCGCCCGCCCGAGCCGGGTGCCGGAGAGCCACGCGGTCTCGACCTTGGGCGTCACGCCCCAGCCGTCGCCGCAGACACCGACCAGCCGGTCGCCGTCGACGAGCGCGAAGGGGTCCCTGCGCTCGCCGACGGGGCGGGCGTACGTCCAGCGGTGGAGGTGGACGTCCTCGGGCTCGCCGAGGTCGAGGATCCGCCTCAACGCCCGCAGCACGTCCGGAGCGGCGCCGGCCGGGTCCTCGAGGTGGCGCGCCGCGAGCGCGGGAGTCGTGTGGGCGACCAGCACGGGTGCGCCGTCACCGCGGCGACGACCGTCGTCGGCGATCCAGCCGAGGTCGGGGTCTCCGTTGACGAAGACCCCGTCCAGGTCCCAACTGCGGTCGGCCCAGCGGGCGGCCACGGCGATCACCGGCTCCCACTCTCGGTCGAGCGACTGCGCGACCGGGTGCCCACCCACGAGGCGCCGGGCCTGCGGGTCCGGCATGGCCAGCACGACGACGTCCGCGTCGATCTCCTCCAGCGACTCGACCTCTCGCCGCTCGGCCGCCAGGCCCGAGGCGAGGTCCTCGACCAGTGACCGCAGCCCGCGCGTCGCACCCCACCGCATCGGCCCGCGCGTCGAGTCGCGCGCCCCGTCGCCGAGGACGGTGAACGTGTCGGTCCACTCGCGGGCCAGCCCACGGCCGGCCCAGTCGTCGACGACGGCGCCGAACCCGGCGTCCGACACGGTGAAGTAGGAGGCGCCCAGGTCGACGCGGCGCTCCCACAGGGTCCGCGACGCCATCCTCCCGCCGGGCACGTGGCCGCGGTCGACGAGGCGTACGCCGATGCCTGCGGCCTTCAGCTCGCGGGCGCAGGCGACGCCGGACAGCCCGGCGCCGACGACGACCACGTCGCCCCGGTCGCTCACGACCGGGACTCCAGCACGGCGGCGGCGGCGCGCTGCCCGCTGACCAGCGCGCCCTGGTTCGACCAGGTGTCGCGGTGGTCGCCGCACACGAGCACGTCGCCGTGCCGCACCGGACGGGCGGCGGTGTCGGGCACCGGCTGCGCCGGGAGGGCGTGCGGGACGTCGTGGCGCGCGACGACCTCCCACCCGGAGGTGGTGGTCCCGAGCAGCTCGCCGGCATCGCGCCGCATCGACGCCTCGTCGGTGTCGCGGCCGGGGCCGAGGAGGGCGGAGCCCTGGACGAGGTGCCGCCCATGGTCGACGAGGAAGCCGTCGACGCGGCCGGTGCGGATGCGGCCGGTGCGGATGCGGCCGGTCCGGATGCGGCCGCCGACGCGGTCGGAGGCCTCGAGGACCACCACGTCGCGACCCGCGTCCGTCAGCGCGTGGGCGCACCGCAACCCGGCCAGGCCGGCACCCACGACCACCACCTCGGCTCTCATGCGGTGAATCTAGGCGAGGCCGTCACACAGACCGACGAGAGCTCGCACTCGTTCGTCGAACACGGTTGCGAATACTGTCCGACGCGTTTAGAATGGACCCACGCTGAAGAGGTCCAGGGCCCTAGGGTGATCGTCCAACCCGGGCTCTGGCTGGACGCAGCGAGTTGCGAGGGTGAGTAATAGCCCCCCGGGGGGCCTCCAGGAGCGACGACCGTTGACCAGCCGCGCGTGTGCGCGGCATGGGACCCGTCGTCGAGAGGAGGCCTGGTGGTGATCCAGCCCAGCGTGACCCACCCCATCGTCGCTGCCGCCACCGACGTACGCGCGTCGCTCAAGGCCGTCGCCGACGCCAACCCGACGTTCATGAGCGTCGACGACAAGGCCGTCGCGCTGCGCGAGCTCGTGGCCGCCGAGTCGCAGCTTGCCGAGCTGCGGCTGCGGGTCCTGGGCGACGCCGGCGACCTCGCCGAGCAGGCGGCCGCCAAGGACGCCGCGGGTTGGTTGGCGCACCACACGCGCACCCGGTTCGCCGACGCCCGTGCCGACCTTCACCTGGCCCATGCGCTGGACCGCGAGCGCCCGAGGCTCGCCGCGGCGATGCGCGAGGGCGCCGTGACGCTCGCGCAGGCTCATGTCATCCACCGCGTGCTCGGCGCGCTGCCGGAGGTGGTCGACGCCGACACGGTCGCCCGCGCCGAGGTGCACCTGGTGGCCCAGGCCGCGGAGTTCGGTCCCAAGGAGCTGGGCCGGATCGGGCGCCGGATCCTCGACGTCGTCGCCCCGGACATCGCCGAGGCCGCCGAAGCTGCCAGGCTGGCCGATCTCGAAGCCCACGCTGCCGACCAGACCCGCCTCACCATGCGCCGCCTCGGCGACGGCACCACGCGCATCTCATCCCGCGTCCCCGACGCCAGCGCGACACGGCTCGCGACCTACCTCGAGGCCTTCACCAGTCCCCGGGTCGACCGGCCCCAGGACGACCGGGACGCGCCGGGCGCACCGCAGGTGGCGCCTGGCCCGCTGGCGACGGCCCACGACCCGGTGGCGCGTCTCGCGTACCCGAAGCGAATGGGCCAGGCGCTCATCCAGCTCCTCGAGACCCTCGATCCCACGCGCCTGCCGCTCCACGGCGGCGACGCCACGACCGTGGTCGTCACCATCGACTTCGAAACCCTCAAGACCGACCTCGCCGCCGCCGACCTCATCGGCGCCGGACTCGTCCCCGGCGACGACCTCACCGGCGACCGCCTCAGCGCCGCCCAGGCACGCCGGCTCGCCTGCACCGCCAAGATCCTGCCCGTCGTCCTCGGCGGCGACAGCCTCCCGCTCGACCTCGGCCGGACACGGCGACTCTTCAGCCCCGCGCAGCGCAAGGCGATGCTGGTCCGCGACCGCACCTGCCGCGCCGAGGGCTGCGACGTCCCCGGCACCTGGTGCGAGGCCCACCACCTCGACCCCTGGCACACCGGCGGGCGTACCGACATCACCGACGGGGCACTGCTGTGCAGCCACCACCACCACCGCATCCACGACCACGCCTTCCGCACCGACCGGCTCGCCAACGGCGACTTCCGGTTCCACCGACGCAGGTAGCGCGGACGAGGCCCCTAGGTCACTACGGGTCGAGGCCTGGTGTGCTCATCTGGCGTGGGCCGGATGCGCCGCGATGCGCCCAGATTGCATGGGCAGGGCGCACCGCGTCTCGGACGGGTCTCGATCGAGGACCCGCAACTCTTGGGAGAGCCCCGCTTTCTGCTCACGGTACGTGATCAGCACGGGCGTGCCGATCCCCTCCGCCTTCCTGGCCACTGTGGCTTGGAACGCTTTCAGCGTGCCGGCCGCAGAGAGTCGGAAAGCCTTGTGTGGAGCTAGAGGGTCAGCGGTCAACGCCGGCGTGAGGGCGCGGTCGTGAGGTACCAGCGCCTCGACCCACGCTGCCCACTCGGCAGTCGTCGGCAGCGCATGCTCCTCTCCCAACTCCGACAGCTCGTCCTCGAGGCGATGCCTTGTCGACAACAGTCGTGCCTCGCGCTCGTGTCGGAGATGATCGAGGGGCCGACGCGATTGAGCGCCGCTCCAACGGCTCCGTCGTTCGCCCCCCGAACCATGGCGCTCAGAGAGTTTCCGTGCTGCAGGGCACGTACGTACGCGCGGTCCGGTCGACTTGCTTCTGCCCCGGGGCATGAGCCCGGGGGGCAGAAACGCACGCGTGGGCCGGAACGATCGCACCCTGCGGATTGGACGCTAGCCCTCCCGGAATCGTCCAGCAGCCGGAGGTTGACCAAATTATGGCATTCACTTCGCAACGGTCGCGGCGCACAGTGACAGGTGGGGGCTTTCCCGACCGGAGGATCCCATGCGTCTGATCACCCCAATCATCTCTGCCGTCCTCGTCTCGGTGCTCGTCGCTCCCGCGGTCGCCGCTCCCGCGGTCGCCGCTCCGCGACCTTCGTCCATTCCGATCCCGGACGACTTCCAGCCGGAAGGGATCGCGGTCGGCGAGGGCAACTCCTTCTACGTCGGGTCGCTGCGCGACGGCGACATCTATCGCGGGGACCTGCGCAGCGGGGACGGGGCACCGTGGGTCGACAACCATGCTGATGACGGCCGGGTGGCTGTGGGCATGCGGGTCGACAAGGCCAGGGACTGGCTCGTCGTCGCCGGCGGCCCGACTGGTCACGCTTGGGTGTACGACACCGACGACGGGACGACCGTCGCTGACCTCGTCCTCGGCCCGCCCGGCGCCACGTTCTCCAACGACGTCGCCATCACCGGTGAGGCTCTCTACTTCACCGACACGTTCGCGCCGAGGATCTACAAGGTGCCCATCGGGGCGGACGGGACGTTCGGCGCCACAGAATCGATCACGGTGACCGGACCCGCCGCTGCGACCGGCGGCTTCGGTCTCAACGGCATCGATTCGACTCATCATGGCTGGCTGTTGGTCAATCACACTGGCCTCGGCATCCTCGCGCTGATCGACCCGGCGACCGGGGTGAGCAGGCAGATCGCCTTGACCGGACCGGGTCTGGTTGCGGGCACGCTCGACGGCCTGCAGGTCGAGGGCCGTACGGTCTGGGTGGTGCAGAACTTCGCGAACTCGGTGGCGCGGGTGCAGCTGTCGCCGGACCTCACCAGCGGGCGGGTCGTCGAGGTGATCACCTCGGACCTGTTCCGTGTGCCGACGACGGTCGCGCGGCACGGGAGCAGGCTCGCGCTGGTCAACGGCCGGTTCGATCTTGGCTTCCCGCCGCCCTTCGGGCCGGGGGCACCTCCAGGCACCGACTTCGACGTGGTGCAGATCCGCCCCTGACACACGCTTCGGGGCCCGTCCTGGCAGAGGTCAGGACCTACGACGCAGCCAGCGCCCGTAGCCGTGTGAGGAGCGGGTGCTCCTCCTGCCCGTTCGACCCAGCACTGCTTGCGTGCCGGGTGTGTGGAGCGCTCGTCCTCGCTGAGGACCCCTACCCCCGCATCCATTGGGACTGGCACGAAGCCAGCAACGGCGCATGACCATCGGAGGCGCGTACCGGCCGCCCAACGTGGTGCCTGGCTCCAGGCGGCCGTCAGAGCGGTACGTCCTCCGGGATCACCCGGAGCACGCTGACCGTGCCGGCCTCCCGCCCGACGACGACCTTCACGCCGTCGAGGCGCTCGAGCGCGTCCCGTACGTCCTGGACCTCGAGGTGCGTGTCGACGGCAATGTCGGCGTCGCGGACGGGGACCGCGGTCTTGGGCCACTCCTGCGACGGGACCTCGAAGGGGTCGAAGTCGGTCTGGGCGGCCGACCACAGCTGGAGCGCCGCCTCGGCGACGACGTCGTCGGTGGTGGAGTCGTGGGGTGCCATGCACCGAACCTACCCGTACGCCCGCGCCTCACTCGTTCGCGGCACCGTCGCGCCTAGCCTGAGCTCATGCCTGCCGCCCGCACCCGACGCGCCCGGGCAGCCACGCGGCGCAAGCGGCGGATCGCCGCGGTCGAGCACGACCTCAGCCCGGCCGAGTGGACGGCACTCCAGGAGGTGTGGGGCGGGTGTGCCTACTGCGGGGCGACCGGCACCCCGCTGCAGAAGGACTGCGTGCTGCCGATCTCGCGTGGCGGCCGCTACACGCTGCTCAACGTCGTGCCGGCCTGCCGGTCGTGCAACGCGAGCAAGTGCAACGACGAGGTGACCGGGTGGCTGCGGCGCAAGCGACTCGACGAGCGCGCGTTCCTCGTGCGCCTCGGCGAGGTGCAGGCCGAGGTGCGGGCTGAGCTGCAGGGCCGGCTGGAGACCTTCGTCGTCGACTGACCGCCGGCGTCAGCGGCGCACGCGGACAGACCTGGTCCACACGATCGCGGGACGGTGATCGGCAGCGGTTGCGCGCACCCGGACCTTCACCTGCTTGCCTAGGTGGGCGGACCGTAGGACGAGCCGCCTCGCGGTGGCGCTGTTCACGCGCCGGCCGGCGACGTACCACTGGAAGGAGCGTCTCACCGCAGCGGGCTCCCACTCGCCGCGCGAGACCCGGAGAGTGCGCCCCACCCTTGCGACGCCCGTGATGCGCGGGCGCACCACGTTGACGACCGCGGCGGGCGCGACGGGCGCGGACGGGGCGGACAGCGCCGTGCCGGGCAGCCACCCGATCGCGGTGCCGGTGACGTGGACCCGGACGGTCTTGCCGATGTCGGCGGCGCTGGGCACGTAGACGGCGCCCGTCGGGTCGTCGGTCGGGTCGCTGTCGGCCCCGACCACCCAGCGGTAGGTGAGCGCGATGCCCGCCGGCGTCCAGGCGCCCGGGGAGGCGGTCAGCGCCTGGCCCACCTCGGGCCGCCCGCTGATGGTCGGCGCCATGGTGTTCGTGATCGTGCCGCCGAGGACCGCGTCCGCCGTGACGGAGGCGCCACCGGACAGCGCGATGGCCGTCCCACCGAGCAGGGTCGCGCCGTTGTCCCAGTACTCCTGCATCCCGGTCGCCGGGTCGTAGAACCCGACGATGTAGGTGGCAGGCTTCAGCCGGCCGATCGTGTAGCGCCCGGTCGCGTCGGTCGTCTGCGCAGTCCTCGTGCTCGAGGCACTGTCGCCGCGGATGAGCCACAGGGACACCGCCACGCCGGCGATGGGCTCTCCTGCCGCCGACGAGACGCGACCGGTGATGGTCGCTGCGTCCTCCATCTCGGTGTCGACCAGGGTCGTCGTCTCGTCGGGCTCGATCGGGACGAACTGGTAGGTCCAGTCGGCAGGATTCCGGTCGAAGTACCACTCGGTGGCGAAGTCACCGGCCGGGTCCCGGAACTCCACGTAGTAGTGCGGGTCGGGCGGCAGCTGGCCGACCTCGTAGGTGCCGGTGGCATCGGTCTCGTCCTGACGGACGAGCTGCCCGGCGAGGTGGAACGACACCACGATGCCCGGCAAGGGATTCCCGTCCGTGTCCGTCACCCTGCCCTGCGCGGCGCCCGGTCCGCTGTCGGCCACGGCACTGGGGACAGGAGCGCCCGTCACGGCGAGGACCGCGGCGAGCCACGTCGCCGTACCGGTCAGGAGGAGTCGGCGGCCGCGGTTCATGGCGTCTCCAGCGAAAGAGGGACCCTGCCCCTCAGGCTACGTCTGTCGGAGGGACGCCGGGAGCAGGACACGGACACGTCTGGACCACCTCCCCGTCGGCACGTCCTCCCGTCTCGCCCGCAGACCTAGCCACGTGGCCCGCGGCCCCACGATGATGTGACCCCCGCCACATCCCGTACCCGAGGAGCCGGAGATGACCGACCCCGATCTCGCACCCGACCCCGACGTCCTGGCAGTCCGCGAGCAGTACGAGGCGCGCATCCTCGGCCTGCACATGCCGGCCACCGTGCGGCAGGCGGCGGACAAGTACGGCGACCGCCCGGCGTTCTCCGACCGGTTCGACGTGCCCAAGGGCGAGACGTGGTCCACGATCACCTGGACCGAGACGTGGGAGCTGACCCAGCAGGTCGCCGCGGCGCTCATGGACCTCGGGGTGGAGAAGGGCGACCCGGTGGCGATCATGGCCGCCAACCGCACCGCGCACACGCTGGCCGACTACGGCGCGATGACCGCTGCCGCCGTGCCGATGTCGATCTACAACACCCTCGCGCAGGAGCAGGTCGCGTTCATCGCCTCCGAGTCGCGCCCCGTGGTCGTGGTGCTCGAGGACCACGACCGCTACCAGCGCTGGGAGAAGGCGCTCGCCGAGGTCGACTCGATCCGCCACGTGGTGATGCTCGCCGACGCCGACCGGGTCGACGACCCACGCGTGATGACGTGGGACGACCTCCTCGCCCGCGGCCACGACACCAGCGGCGTCGAGGAGCGGATGGACCGGATCACCCCCGACCTGCCCGCGACCTTCCTCTACACCTCCGGCACGACCGGCAACCCCAAGGGCGTGGTGCTCACCCACCACAACGTCATGTACGAGGCGGTCTCCACCCTGGACGCCGCCGGACTCCTCGGGGCACAGCGCACGATCAGCTACCTCCCGCTCGCCCACATCGCCGAGCGGGTGCTCGCGACGTACGCTCCCCCGTTCCTCGGCAGCCACGTGCACGCGATCCCGGACCCGGCCGGCCTGCTCGGAGCGCTCGGCGAGGTGCACCCCACCGCGTTCTTCGGGGTGCCCCGGGTGTGGGAGAAGATCAAGACGGGCATCTCGGCCAAGCTCGCCGAGGACCCCGACCCGGCCAACCACGAGCTCGTCACCAACGCGATGGCCGCCGGCCTGGCGTGGACGCAGGCCCACGAGCACGGCAACGAGATGACGCCCGAGGTCGAGGAGGCGTACGCGAAGGCCGACGAGGCGATCCTCGGCTTCCTCCGGCTCCTGCTCGGGCTCGACCAGGTGACCTGGGCGGCCAGCGCGGCGGCGCCGATGCCGCTCGAGGTCGCGAAGTTCATGGGAGGGCTCGGCCTGCAGGTCTACGACGTCTACGGGATGACCGAGACGACCGGGGCCTTCACCTCCAACGGGCCCGGCGCCTTCAAGCTCGGCACGGTCGGTCGCCCCAACCCCGGCATCGAGGTCCGGCTCGCCGAGGACGGTGAGATCCTCTGTCGCGGGCCGGTCAACACCCCCGGCTACCACCTGCAGGAGCAGGCCACCCGCAACCTCATCGACGAGGACGGCTGGATCCACACCGGCGACATCGGCACGGTCGACGAGGACGGCTTCTACTCGATCATCGACCGCAAGAAGGAGCTGATCATCACCTCGGCGGGCAAGAACATCGCGCCCTCCAACATCGAGAACTACCTCAAGGAGTCGCCGATCATCGGCCACGCCATGGCGCTGGGCGACGACCGGTCGTACGTCGTCGCGATCCTCACCCTCGACGGCGAGATCGCGCCGCTGGTCGCGGCGAAGATGGGCATCGAGTTCACCGACCTCGCCGACCTCTCGACCAGGCCGGAGATCCGGGCGATGGCACAGGACGCGGTCGACAAGGCCAACGAGCGCCTCTCCCGCCCCGAGCAGGTGAAGGCCTGGGAGCTGCTGGCCGACGAGTGGACGGCCGAGTCCGAGGAGCTCACCCCGACGCTCAAGCTCAAGCGGCGCGTGGTGAAGACCAAGTACGCCGACGTGGTGGACAGTCTCTACGCTGGTTGAGGTGCGAGCGATCGACTCCGGTGGTTGAGGTGCGAGCGGAGCGAGCCTCGAAACCCCGCGCCTTCGACCTCCAGGCCCACCGAGGCGCGGGGCTCTGGCCGCAGAACACGCTCGAGGCCTTCGGGCGCGCGCTGGCCCTCGGCGTCTCGACGCTCGAGCTCGACGTCCACCTCACCGCCGAGGACGACGTGGTGGTCGCCCACGACCCGGCCCTCGACGACGCCCGGAGGATCCGCGAGCTCACCCGTCGCGACCTCCCGCCGACGATGCCGCTGCTGCGGCAGGTCGCGGCGCTGCTCGACGAGCGCGGGGCCCACCCGGTGCGGGTCAACCTGGAGATCAAGTTCGACGCGATCGACGCCAGCGGCCTGACCTCGCGCGAGGCGTTCGTGGCGCGGGTGGTCGACGCGCTGCGGATCGACGAGCTCGTCGCGCGCACCAGCATCCAGTGCTTCGACTGGGGCGTGCTGCGCCGCGTGGGCGACACCGAGCCCCGCCTCGGGCGCAACCTGCTGGTCTCGCCGAAGTACCTCCGCGGCACCGCCGACGCACCCTCGCCCTGGTTCGACGGTGTCCCGGTCGGCACCGACTTCGTGCACGCCGCGGCGGGCGAGGGCTTCACGGCGATCTCGCCGGTCCACGGCTCGCCGTACACCTCGGGCGTGGACGACCCGGCGTACCGCCCGTTCACCACCGCGGCCCTCGTCGACGCGGCCCACTGCGTCGGGCTGGCGGTCGTGCCGTACGTCGTGGACGACGCGGCCACGATGCGTCACCTCGTCGGGCTCGGTGTCGACGGCCTCATCACGAACCGCCCGGAGCGGCTGCGCGAGGTGCTGGCCGGCGAGGGACGCGAGCTGCCGCCGTCCTTCCCGGGCTAGACAGGGCAACCCCGAGCCTGTGCGCGACGTCTCCCTGACATGACTACCTTCTCTCGGACTGCCGCGCTGGCCGCCGCACTCGCCGTCACCGCCGGGCTCGCTGCGACGATTCCCTCGTCGTCGGCCGACGGGACGGCCGCCGGCGGGGCGGCGACCCGTACCGTCCTCGACGTCCGCGGGCTCGACCAGGGCGCTCCGCCTGCCGTCGCGTGGAGCGAACGACGATCCGGGAGGACCGTCATCCACGGGACCGACGGCGGCCGCACGCCGGCCCCCAACCGCCTCGCCGAGCTGGCACCGATGGGCTCCGGCCACGTCATCCAGACCTTCGGCCGGGGCGGGACCAGGACCCGCTGGATCGACGCCGACGGCTCTCCCGGCCGCCGCGAGTGGCGCACCGGCCACGGGCTCGGCGTCTCCGCGAGGGGATCGGCCGTCGGGTTCTCGGGCAGGGCCGGCCGGGTCTGGACGATCGACGAGGAGGGCGACCGGGTGCTGAGCTTCCGCCCGGTCCCGATCACCGGGAAGGGCCGGGCTGTCGCGGTGGTCGGCGAGAGCTGCAAGGAGGACGGGACGAGCAACGGCTGCACCGTCTACGTCAACGGCCCGCGCCGGGCCTTTTACACGTCGTCGCACGGCATCGTCGACCGCGTCCCCCACCTCCGGATCGTCACCACCGGTCGGAAGCGCTGGCTCGGCGGCATCACCTCCCTCAGCGACTTCGGCTCGTGCAGCGCGCTCCTGCGTTCGTGGCAGGTCCGGTGGCGCACCTGCGACAACCAGCTCTCCGACATCTCCCCCGACAACCGGCACGTCCTCGGCACCCCGGCGTACGCAGACGGGTTCGGCCCGACTGCCCTCGACGTCCTCGCGACCGCCGACGGCGAGACGGTCCACAGCTTCACCAGCGCGCGCAACGGCCGCTCCGCGACGTACTTCGACGAGGTCTGGGAGGACGCCGACCACGTGCTGGTGGTGACCTACCAGGACGGGAAGTGGGCGGTCGTGCGCCTCGGCGTCGACGGGTCGATGGAGTACGCCGTCGCGCCGCGTCGCGGGTCGATGGACACCTGGGCCCCGTTCCAGCTCCAGACGCGGTGACCCCGCGCCGTCCCCCGCACTGACCGGATCGGATCGGGCCGGTCACGCTGGAGTCACGCAAGCACTGCTGTCCTGAGACGTTCATGTCGCGTTGGACTGACGGGGAGCGGTGAGTGCCATGGACGACGGAAGTCGTGACTGCACCGAGGCTGACTGGTCGCAAGGCCGTCAGCCCTTGAAACGAGTGTGGGTACAGAACGTCGAGGTGAGTGCCCGCGTCCTCGAAGCCCGGCTGAGGACGTTGCGTGCCCGACGCGGGCCAGGACCGCATGCTGCGCAGGAAGCCCTGGAGAGATCGGTCGGCGAGCTGCTGGCGGCCGCTCGGAGGGCTGCTACTCGCAAGGACCCGGTTCCGGGGCGGGTGGCCAACTGGTGGCGCGGCTCGCTGATCGAGGCGGCCTACCAGAACCTGCACGCGGCCGAGGCCCTGATCGTCGGGCTGTACGACCACGACGAGGTCGAGGCCGAGATCCCGGAGGCGCTCGCCCGGGTCGAGGCCTCCCTCGATCGCGACGACCCCCGCCGGCAGGCGGTCGCTGCGCTTGCCTCCGGCGACACCTCCCTCGATCTCGGCCGAGCACGTGCTGAGCTGCGCAAGGCGATCGAGGTCGGCCATGCTGCCACCGATCACGAGCACTCACGGTTGAGGAACTTCCGCAACGCCGTCCTGATCTCAGCCGCCGTGACAGCCGTGCTCGTGGCCGCCTTCACCTGGTACGTCTCGGTCAACCCGGCAGCGGTGTCGTTCTGCTTCACCCCGACCCCGGAGCCGACTCAGTCCGCGATGCTGATGTGCCCGACGGCGGAGTACGCAGCGGACGACCCCGAGAGCGGCCCCACGTCCGGCGACGTCGAGGTCGTGGCGCTGCTCGGCCTCCTGGGCGGCGCACTCGCGGCCGCCGTCTCGATCAAGAACCTGTCCGGCACCTCGACGCCCTACGACGTACCCTTCGCGTTGGCCGCGCTCAAGCTGCCGCTCGGCACCCTTACCGCCATCGGCGGGTTGCTGGTGCTGCGCGGGCAGTTCGTCCCGGGCCTGAGCGAGCTCGACTCCCAGGGCCAGATCCTCGCGTACGCCCTCATCCTCGGGTACGCCCAGCAGCTGCTGACCAGCCTGATCGACAAGCAGGCCGGCCACCTGCTCGCCTCGGCTCCGGGAAAGGACACCCAGGTTCCCCGGCCACAACGCGACACGGCGGGTCGCTCGAGGCCGGTGCCGGTGCCGGTGAACAGGAACGAACCATCGGTAGACCGGCCGCCTGCTGACTAGCGCGGAGTGCATGGGTCGGTGCCATCTTCCTTGCGCTGGCGGAGCTCGCTTGCCGGTGTCACCGCAGGAGATCAACGAGCTGCGCCCGCGCCGTGTCAACGCCCTGCGAAGCCTGCCGACCGTCGGAGCGGGCACGAAGGCCGACGAGAGCTGTTTCGTGCGCTGTGACCTGTCGACCATGACCCAGGCCGACATCGACGCCGGACGCCTGGTGCTGGTCGTGGGCGTGGCCCCGGTCGAGCCGGCCGAGTTCGTCGTCTTCCGCATCGCGGTGCGGACCAACGATCTCACCGCGTAGTGGCGCCGCGCCCGACGTCGCCATGTGCGGCGACGCCGGGCGACGCGACTAGCTGGCGTCCTGGAGCGCCTTGACCTCGTCGCGGGCAGCGACCACAGCAGCCTGCTGGCGTACGACGACCTCGCGGAACCCTGCACTCAGGTCCATCTTCAGCGCGTCCTCGTACTCCGAGACCGCGTGGTCCTCACCGGTCAGGGCAGCCTTGAGCACGGCTTCGGCGTCGTCGCCGGTGAGCGCGTCCTTCAGCGAGATCCAGCCGCGGTGGACCGCTGCGGCGACGGTGCCGCTCTCGTCCACGTCGTCGCCGTACTGGTGACCCAGTTCGACGATCTCGCGCCAGAAGCCGGCGCGCTGCTCGGAGAAGCGCTGCAGCGTCGTGGCCCACTCGGGGTGCTCGCCGTCGCGGAGCTTCTCGGCCGCCTCGGCGAAGCCCCGCTCGCCGTCCTTCAGCGTCTCGACCAGTTCCTTGGCCGCCTTGGCGTCATCAGACATCTCTGCTCCTTCGTTGGGATGGGGAAGTCCCTACCGTTGCGGACTCGTCGCCTCCACGGATCACCCGTGGGGATGCGAGGGCCTCCCAAGGGACCACCGCGGGTGACCGGCGGCCTGCATGCATGCGCACATGCCGGGTACGGGTGTGGACCGGTCGCGAACCCGGCGCGCGGCCACTTCGAGGAGGACACCAGTGCCCGACGACGAGCTCGTCGAGAGCATCCGCCACGGCGACGAGACCCGTGAGCGCCTCGCCATGGACCAACTGCTGAACGCGTAGAAGCGACCTGCGTGGATGCCGCTGGTCGCGCTGGTCGCGCTGGTTGCCTTCATCGCAGCGTCGGTGCTGATCTACCTGTTCGGACTCGCCGTGCTGGTGCCCTCCGGCTGAGGTCGTCCTCGCTCGGGTCGGTCATCTCCTGCCTCCTCGCCACAGCGTACGAGCCTGTCCCCGGCGTCCGTGTCCGTCGTCAGAAGATGTTCCCGATCCGGTCCACCCGCTCCTCGAGCTTGACGTACCGCTTCTCCAGCTCGGCCCGCTTCGAGCCACCGCGTCGCTTCGCCACCCTCGTCAGCGCCTGCGGCCCCGATGCCAAGGGGGTGGGCACGCGGTCCGGGATCTCGTCGTACGCCGGGTCGACGCGGTTGGTGCGGTAGTGGGCCAGCACCTGCGACTCCCACATGGCGGGCTTCCCGTCGGGGAAGCGGAGGTAGTGGCGCAGGATCACGTCCCAGTCCAGCCCCTGGGCGGTGCTGGGGGTGCGGTTGACCTCCGTCACGAGCAGCGAGGCCACCGCCATCGATGCGAACCTCGCGAGGCGCTTGGCCTCCTCGTGCATGGGCTGGCTGCGGGGGGTGTCCTTCGACTGCATGGCGTGCATCCCGACGTGCTCGCCCGTGGCGCCGTTGTCGCTGCGCTCGTCGAGGACGTTGCCCTCACCGAACGCGCGTGAGAGGTCGTGCCGGCGGCTCGTCCTGCGGCTCTTCTCCAGCTCGGCCTGCGCCTCGGAGAAGAAGCTCATCAGGAAGCCGCCGACCCCGGGGGTGTTCTGGCCGAACGACTCGAGGTCCTTGTCGATCGCCAGGGCCCTGCGCCAAGAGGCTGCCGCGGTGTGGTTGAGGTATCCCTTGGTCTCCAGCTGGTCGATGCTCGTGTCGTAGACGCCGGAGCCCAGCTGCGCGGCGTGCACGCCGAGCTGCTTGTCCAGCTCGTCGCCGTCCTTGCCGAGCTCGGATCGGAAGGAGTGGTTGAAGATGGTGCGCACGAGCACCAGCGGCGAGTCGCGGAGCTGCGCGGCCCGCGCCGCCGGCTGGAACGCCTCGACGATGGCCTGAGGCACCACGACCTCCACCCTCTGGATGCGGCTCAGCGGCGCCTCCATGCTCTCCAGCGCCATCGCGAGCGTGTGGAACAGGTCCTTCTTGTCGAACCCGGCCGTGAAGAGATGGTCCAGCGACGGCAGCGAGGTGTCGGGGTCCACGGTGTTGACCGGTCGGTAGGCCGGGTAGCGGAGTCGGCGGAGGAACGACCGGAGCTGGTGCGCCTGGCTGGGGACGAACGTGTCGTCGATGGAGTCCTTGAGTGCCTGCTCCACGTCCTGCGGCAGCCAGTGCGCGCGCACGTTCGCCACGAACCAGGTCCGAAAGGCCTCGTCGGTCATGGTGGGTCGACTGCGACGCAGGCTGTGCCACAGGTGCAGCTCGCAGTAGTTGGAGTGGAAGAAGTAGTCCTCGACGCCGTGCAGGACCTTCCCGAGGCGCACCAGCGCCTCGTGGCGCTCGGGGGCGTCCTGGGCCTGGTTCGAGCAGGCCTTCCAGTCGACCTCGAGCTTCGTGAGGGACTCGGAGAGGTACTCGATGTACTCCTCGAGGTAGTTCGAGAGCCCGCGGGGGCCGCGACGGTAGGCGCGGTGCCGCGGCCGGTGCTCGCCGTACAGCACGTAGGGCGGCATGTCGGTGTGCTCGTGGGGCCAGTACTGCGTGAAGTGGGCCTCGAAGAGTCGATCCAGCTCGGCCTCCTTCAACGGCGCCAACCCCTCGATCTGGGGCAGGATGCGTGACCTCAGGTCGGCGGACTTCGGCGCGCCCTCGGCGAAGAGGGTGTGGGTCACGCCACGGATCGCCTCCTTCATGTAGCCCGCGAACATGCCGTGCCGCCGGTCCGGCGGGTCGTGCTCGCCGAGCAGCTTGTTGATCCACGTGTCCAGGTCGACCCCGAGGTCCAGGATCAGGTCGACGGCGATCGTGCCGACCACGGGGATGAAGCCGAGGATGCCGAGCCAGCCCTTGCGCGTGGCCCTCGTCCACACGTCCGCCTTGGCGTTCATGTGGGCGAAGGGGTCACGGAACTGGCTGAGGTCGGTGAGGTAGTTGCCCAGCTCGACGCAGACGTAGTCCTCCTGCGGCCGGATCCTCACCATGGCGTCGATGACGTGGCGCGAGACCTCCGCGTGGCGGTGCAGGTCGCCCATCGGCTCGCCCTCAGGCGGTGAAGTCCGGCAGCGAGGAGTCCGGCTGGAGGTAGACCAGCGTGGTCGGCACGGTCACCAGCCACGGCTCGCCCTCGGGCTCGGCGCCGTTGAGGTCGTCGGTGGCCGCCTTGAGCTCCTCCACGATCGACAGGAACAGCGGGTCGTCGATGTGGGGCGGGGTGCCGCCGTCCCACAGCACCCCGGTCTCGACGAAGTGCACGATGGCGTCGTTGTAGGCCGGGTGCACCGGCACCACGACCCGGGCGGCGCCGGCCTGGAGGAACTGGTTGAACCTCGGGTCGACGTCGTTCAGCCCCAGCCGCTTGCTCCACGTGGACTCGCGCGCCCAGAAGTACGGGTAGCAGAGGTACGTCAGCTGCTCCCACTCGAAGGCCTGCTCGAAGAACTGGATGAAGCTGCCCTCCTCGGCCGCCTCGAACAGGTCGACCACGGGGGGCGCCCCGCTCACGGCGTTGAAGCCGGTCAGGTCGTCACCGGTCAGGAGGGTGAGGCACTGACGCTTGAGCTCGTTGCGCACGATCTGGTTGTTGATGCCCGGGTTGCGCCCCTGGATCACCACGCCGCGAGCGACCTCCGCCGCCTTCAGCTTGTCCTGGTACATCGCGAGGGCGGCCTGGTACGCGGCGACGACCTTCTCGAAGGTCTTGAGCTGCCACAGCTCGAAGGCGCGGTCGGTGCGCTCGCAGAACACCTCGACGTTGACGACGTACGCCGCCACCTTGGCGGCGATCACGCTGACGGGCACCACGCTGTCCTCGCCCGACAAGGTGCTGTCGTTGCCCGACACCGCCTCCAGGCCCACCAGCACGTCGAAGTGCCAGCCGTCCCAGTGCCAGACGTTCCAGTGGTAGCCGAAGCTGCGGGCGACGTAGCCGTCGGGGAGCACGAGGTCCTTCGACGACTTCGAGGTCGCCTGGTCCTGGGTCATCCCGTTCTGGTCGAAGGCGGAGCTGATCACCTTCCAGGCCGGCGGTGGCGGCTCGACGCCCTGGACGTTGTAGGCCTGCACGTAGTCGCCGAAGTTCCACGGCGTGACGTCGTGGTGCGACGTCCAGCCCAGGGTCCGGGGCTTGGCGACGTCGACCTTCTTGGCGGGGTCGTTCTCCTGCGCGTACATGAAGTACGAGGCTGGCTCGGGGACCACGAACTCGAAGATCATCCTCTTGCCGTAGTTGTAGACCTGGGCCTCGTACTCCTTGTCCACCCAGCGGTAGACGCCGGTGACGTGGCCTCCCCCGGCCGGGCTGTTGTCGATGCCGTGCTGGTTGGTCTCCTCCACCTCGTGCAGGGTCTTGGTGATCCGCTCCTCCCGGGCCCGCTTCTGCACCTTGGTGAGCGACCGGTCGACCACGTCGCGCGCGAAGTTCTGGCTGTTGCGCGTGGTCTCGCTGCTCGAGGTGCTGTAGGCGAAGTTGGCGTACGCACCCAGCTCGACCGGGCCGTACGACGCCGACACCGTGACGCCGGCGTCGATGCTCATGTCGGACTCGATCGTCTTCTCGGTCTCCTTCTTCAGCTCGAAGCGGTCCGTCGTCTGGTTGTCCTTCTCGGTCTCCTCGATGGACTCGGTCTCGATCGTGAGGATCTCCTCGCTGCGGTCCAGGCGCCGGTGCGTGCGCTCCTTGCTCTCGCCGTCCAGGACGTTCTCGATGTGGGCCACCTCGCCGGTCTTGTAGCGCAGGAGCCTCTCCTTGACGACCTTGAGGTCGCCGATGCCCAGCGGCTTGATCACCGGGCGGTCCACCCACGGGAAGAGGATCGGCGTGGGATCCCAGTCGACCTCCAGCGCCTCCTGCAGCTTGTACTGGTGGGCGAACACGGTCATGCCGGGCACGTCCACCGCCTCGGGCGGCATCGCCCTGAGCGCGAGCGGGTCGGGCGAGGAGAGGATCTGCTGCGAGCGCTGGGCGAGCTGCTGCTCCAGTGCGGCGACGATCCGCGGCTTGTCGTTGAGGTCCTCCGTCAGCGGGAGCGCGGCGACCACCTCCCGGGCCGCCCCGGGCAGCTCCTCGATGGTCTGCCGCGGGACGGTCGCCGTACGCCGGCCGCCGGCCGGGACCGTCCCGTCGTCCGTGTCGTCGGAGCCGGAGCCGCCGGCCGAGTCGCGTGCCACGGTCGGCCGGACCTCCGTCTCGACCGCGGTGGTCGGCACCTCACGGACGATCTGGAGCGCCCTGTGCAGGTCGAGGAGCTGCTGCCACGTCTGGGCGTAGCCCGCGAGCGTCTCCTCGTCCCGCTCGGCCTGGGCCACGGCGCGCCTGCGCAGGACCGGGTCGGGCGGATCGACCAGCTCACCCTCGTCGGGCAGCACGAGCGTGAGCTCGGCGACATCGCGCAGCTGACCCACCTTCCGGAGGACCACGCCACGTGACAGCCGCCGTACGAGCCGGGTGGCGCGCAGCGCGTCGCTCAGCCTCTCGAGGTTGGCCGGTGAGCCGAGACGGTTGAGGAGGTAGTACGTCTCCAGCCGGTCCCACAGCTGGGTCACCAGCTCGGCGAACTCGTCATCCTCCACCACCTCCTCGGGCGGGGCGCCCAGCGCCTCGGTGACGGCCTCGGCGAGCCCCTCGACCGTCTGGTCGGCCAGTCCGCGCTTGATCACCGCCACGACGGCGAGCATCGCGTCGCCCATCCGGGTGTCCGGCACGTCCGGCACCAGGCCGTCCTCTTCCGCCGCCGCCCGCAGCGCAGGCAGGAGCCGTCGGTGACTTCGCCCGTCGAGCCGCGCGGCGACCTGCCCCACGTAGGTGTCCCCGAACGGGCGACGGTCGCGGATGACCACCGCGGGCTCGGCGTCCGCGGGAAGTGCAGGCGGGCGGATGGCGACGAACCGGAAGAGATCGGTGTGCGGCTCGGACATGGGCGGCCTTCCTCTCGGGAGTGCTGGCGGCCGCGGTCCCCTGGGCGACGCACCGATCGGACGAGGATGACCGGACGTGCGTGATCGCAGCGTGACCGTCCCCGTGACCGCAGCGGATTCCGTCGGCCAACGGGGCGTCGGGGTCCCGTGCAGGACGCGGTGAGCAGCGCCGACCCGGTCTAGTCCTCCGGGGAATCACCGATGCGGGGGCACCGACGGGCCTGCTCCACTGGAACTCATGCAGCGACGGATCGCGGGAGTCCTGACGGGACGTGTCACCAAGTGGATCGTGCTCGTCGTGGCGCTGGTGCTCACCGGCTTCATGGCGTTCTACTCCACCAAGCTCACCTCGGTGCAGAACAACGAGGCGTCCTCGTGGCTGCCCGGGAGCGCCGAGTCGACAGAGGTGCTCGACGAGCTCTCCCAGGCCGTCGACCCCAACGACATCCCGACGCTCGTGGTCTACCACCGCGACGGCGGCCTCACCGACGACGACCTGGCGGCGATGGAGGCCGACGGCGCGGAGATCACCGACCTCGACGGGGTCACCGAGCAAGGCGTCCTCACGCCCACTGCCGCGGAGGCCGCCGCGGCCCAGGGTGCTCCCGTGCCGACGCTCGTGTCCGACGACGGTGAGGTCGCCTACCTCTACTTCGTGCTCAACTTCGGCACGAACGGGTGGAACGCGATCCCGGACGCCGCCGAGGAGATCCGCGACATCGCAGCCATCGACGGCGGCGAGGTCCACCTCGCGGGCTACGGCGGCCAGGCGGCCGACTCGGCTGCGGCCTTCGAGGGCATCGACACCACCCTCATCATGATCACGCTGCTCGTCGTCGTCGTGCTGCTGCTCGTCACCTACCGCAGCGCCTACCTCTGGCTGCTCCCGATCCTCTGCGCCGTCGTGGCCAACTTCATCGCCACCGGCCTGGTCTACCTCCTGGCGAAGAACGCCGGGCTCACCGTGAACGGGCAGAGCCAGGCCATCCTGAGCATCCTCGTGATCGGCGCCGGCACCGACTACGCCCTGCTCCTGGTCGCTCGCTACCGGGAGGAGCTGCGCCGCCACGAGGACCGGCACGAGGCGATGGCGTACGCCCTCCACCGCGCCGCGCCCGCCATCCTGGCCAGCGCGGCCACGGTCGCCGTCGGCATGCTGTGCCTGTCGGTCGCCGAGCTCAACTCCACGGCGGGCCTGGGTCCGGTCAACGCCATCGGGATCGGCGTCACCTTCCTGGTCATGGTCGTGCTGCTCCCGGCGCTGCTGGTCATCTGCGGGCGGTGGGTCTTCGGCCCGCAGCGCGGCGGACACCGGACGTGGGTGCTCCTGGGCCTCGGCCACATCGTCACCGGCGTCGTCCTCGGCGGCATCGGGTACGCCCTCCGCGGGCTGGGCAGGACGATCGAGGCGTTCGGCCTCCTGGTCTCGGTCGTGGGCGGGCTGTCCGCCTTCCTCGGCGTGCTGGTGCTCCTGCAGGTCGCCATCGAGCACTGGACCAAGGTCCACAGCCGTCCAGACTTCGGCAGCCCGGAGCCCACCGCCACCGGCCCGTGGGCCCGGGTCGGTCGCGCGATCAGCCATCGCCCGCGGCGCGTCTGGGTGACGACCACCGGACTGCTGCTGCTCGCGTGCCTGGGACTGTTCCGCCTCGACGCCTCGGGGCTGTCGACCGAGGACACCTACACCAAGGAGTTCGACTCGATCAAGGGACAGCGGCTGCTCACCGAGCACGGCCTGTCCGACAGCTCCAACACCATCCAGGTCGTCACCGACACCGCCAGCGCCGCCGACGTCGCCGCGTCACTGGAGGACGTCGACGGCCTCGGCGCGCCCGGAGAGGTCCGGCCGCTGTCGGACGGCCGATCCTGGTTCGAGGCGACCGTCGACGCCGACATCTCCTCGAGCACCGCCGCCGACATCGTCGAGGCCTCGCGGGAGGCGGTGCACGACGTCGACGGCGCGGACGCGCTCGTGGGCGGCGGGTCGGCGTTCTACCTCGACACCAAGATCGCGTCCGTGCGGGACAGCTGGGTGATCATGCCCCTCGTGCTGACCGTGGTGCTGCTGATCCTCATCGGCCTGCTGCGGGCCGTGCTGGCGCCCCTGCTCCTCATCGGGACGGTGGTGCTGTCCTTCGGCGCCGCGCTCGGCATCTCGGCGCTGCTCTTCGAGTACGTCTTCGGCTTCGCCGGCTCCGACCCGGGCTTCCCGCTGTTCGCCTTCGTCTTCCTGGTCGCCCTCGGCATCGACTACAACATCTTCCTGATGACCCGCGTCCGGGAGGAGACCGAGGCGCACGGCACCCGCAAGGGGTCGCTCATCGCCCTCGCGTCGACCGGAGGCGTGATCACCTCGGCCGGCATCGTGCTCGCCGCGACGTTCCTCGTGCTCGGCTCGCTGCCGCTGGTGTTCCTCGCCGAGCTCGGCGTCGCTGTCGCGCTGGGTGTCATGCTCGACACGATGATCGTCCGCTCGGTGCTCGTCACGGCCCTCAACCTCGACCTCGGCGGGAAGATCTGGTGGCCGAGCAGGCTCGACCGGGAGGACGCCCCACTCACCGCCGCGGAGGCCGAGGCGCCGTTGGAGACGGTGCACTGAAGCCGTGGCACATGACGAGGCACTGGCCCGAGCAGCCGAGGTGAACGAGACGAGTCGGCCCTCGAGTGGCACCACTTCCCCGAGGTGCCCGACCGTCGTGCGCGCATCGACGCCTTCCTCGACGCCTATGGGATCCCGGCCGACTTCGACGTCGCCGATGCGGTCATCCGACACCGTCACGCCACCATCGAGCACGTCCGCCTCCTCGCCGACCAAGGGGTCGAGCCGCAGAGGACCTGGGTCGCCGAGGGCAGCCTCGAGGACGAGGCAGCGGAGATCAGGTGGATCGAGGGGAACCGGGCGCTCCTCGCCGTCAGCCCCGCAATCCCGCCTACGCCGCGATACGCGGCCAGGTCCAGGCGGACCGCAGGATGAAGACGAGGATGGCCGTCTCGACCGTCACGCCGAGGCCGTAGAACCACAGCCACTCGCCGCCGGAGAGGTTGAACAGCGTGACGGGGACGTAGAGCGATGCCACGACGAGGTTGAGGGCGCGGTTCGCTCGTGCCGGCAGTGCCATGGAGAGCAGGACCATCACGCTCGGGATGCCCACGAGCGTGAGCGAGGTGACGGCGAAGGTCTGGCTGATGTCGAACGTGAAGACGATGCCGTCGAGGATGTCGGCGACGGCTCCGGGCTTGTAGAGGTGGAGGTGGTCGACGTAGACGTAGAAGAACATCATGCTGGTCCAGGCGGCGGCGAGCTTCGCCCTGGCAGGCACGGGCGGGTCGTGCAGGGTCGTCGGGGTCGTGGCCGAGGACGTGGTCGTGGTCGAGGCGCTCACGGGACTCTTCTCTCTCATCGGGGTGTCGAGTCCACGATGGTCGAGCGCGTGCCCCGTGCCCTCGGCCCGGGAGCCCGACCTCCCGACCACCCGGGCGAGTGGTCCCTCGTCCGATCGGCCGACCGCACGCTCAGCGCGACGGCAGCGTCAGGACCTCGGCCCCGTCCTCGGTGATCGCGATGGTGTGCTCGCTGTGGGCCGTACGGCACCCAGTGGCGCTGCGCAGGGTCCAGCCGTCGTCGTCAGTGACCAGCTCGTCGGTGTCGGACATGATCCACGGCTCGAGCGCGAGCAGCAGCCCCGGACGGAGCTGGTAGCCGCGCCCGGGGCGCCCGTCGTTGGCGACGTGCGGGTCCTGGTGCATCGTCGTGCCGATGCCGTGGCCGCCGAACTGCATGTTGATCGGGTAGCCCGCGTCGGTCAGCACGGTGCCGATGGCGTGGGACAGGTCGCCGATGCGGGCACCGGGGCCGGCCGCGGCGATGCCGGCGGCGAGCGCACGCTCGGTGGTCTCGATGAGCTGGACGCTCTCGGCGGGGCGGCTCTCCCCCACGACGAAGCTGATCGCGGAGTCGGCGGCGATCCCGTCGAGGCGGACCGCCAGGTCGAGGGTCAGGAGGTCGCCGTCGGCCAGGCGCTGGTCGCGCGGGCGCCCGTGCAGCACCGCGTCGTTCACGGCCGTGCAGACGTAGTGGCCGAACGGTCCGCGGCCGAACGACGGGGCGTAGTCGACGTAGCAGGACTCGGCGCCGGCCTCGCGGATCAGCTCCGCGGTCCAGCGGTCGAGCTCGAGCAGGTTGGTGCCGACCTCGCTGCGCTGGCGGAGCGTGGCGAGGATGTCGCCGACGAGGGCGCCGGTGCGGCGGGCCTTGTCGACCTGGCCGGGCGTGAGGATCTCGATCATCGCAGCCCCAGCCTCGCACAGCGCTTCTCGGTGGCCCCGCTGCACAGCTCGTCGAGGTCGATGGCTCCTTGGGCCACGAGCACCGAGGTGAGCGAGTCGACGGTGACCTCCTGGTCGCGGTAGAGCCAGGACTCCACGCCGTCGACCACCTCGCCGTCGGCCACGGTCGCGTCGGCGAGGAACGCCACGGCGACGTCGGCCGCCCGCTCGCTCATCGCGCGGGTCGGGACGTAGGTCATCGACTCCTCCTCACCGAGGAGGACGTCGCGCGCGGCGTCGAGGTCCGTGCCCTCCTGGCGCGGCAGCGAGCCGCCCTCGAGCCCGACGTGGCGCTCGGCGCCCGGCACGAGCTCGCCGAGCGAGACGACGGGCAGGCCGCTGCCGGTGAGGGTGCCGAGGTCGTCGGGCTCGACCGGCACGACGACGACCACGTCGGCCGACGTCGCCTCGGCCTGTCGGGCCTGGCTCTTCTGCACCTCGGCGTCGCCCTCGGCGTCGTAGACCCGGACCCGGCACTCGTCGCAGGTCGCCTCGACCCGCTCGGTGAACCGGTCGACGTCGACGGCGCGCGAGGAGGAGTCGGTGCCGTCGGCGACCAGGAGCGCGACGGTCGGCTCGTCGTCCATGCACGCCGACAGCAGCGGCGCTGCGGCGGTGAGCACGACAGCGAGGACGACGGAGGAGGAGCGGGCGCGGAGCATCGCGAGGAGGTTATCGAGCCGCACTGGTCCAGCGCGCACCCGGCAAGGCGTTGACTTTAATTCGAGTGTCGTACTAAATAGGTCGTGTGACCCTCGTCATCGGCATCGACTCCTCGACACAGTCGACCAAGGCCCTGCTCGTCGACGCCGACGACGGGTCCGTCGTCGCCCACCAGACCGCTCCACACCCGCCCGGCACCGAGGTCGACCCCGCCGCGTGGCTGCACGCGGTGGAGGCGGCCACCGATGGCCTGCTCGAGCGCGCGGGCGCCGTCTCCGTCGCCGGCCAGCAGCACGGCATGGTCGCCGTCGACGACGCCGGCACCCCGGTGCGCGACGCGCTGCTGTGGAACGACACCCGCTCCGCCGGCGCGGCCCGCGACCTCGTCGCCGAGATGGGTGGTCCGCAGGCGTGCGCGGACGCCGTCGGCAGCGTGCTGGTCGCCTCCTTCACCTCGACCAAGCTGCGGTGGCTGCGCGACCACGAGCCCGACCACGCGGCGCGCGTGCGCTCCGTACGGCTGCCGCACGACCACGTGTCCCTCCACCTCAGCGCCCCCGGGACCGGCGCGTTCACCGACCGCGGCGACGCGTCCGGCACCGGCTACTTCTCCGCGCCCGACGACGCCTGGCGTCCCGACCTCGCCGCGCTCGCCCTCGGGCACGACGTCGACCTGCCCCGCATCGTCGCCCCTGGCACGGTCGCCGCCGAGACACCGCACGGCGCCGTCGTCGCGGGTGGCACCGGCGACAACATGGGCGCCGCCCTCGGCATGGCACTCGGCCCCGGCGACCTGCTGGTCTCCGTCGGCACCTCGGGCGTGGCGTCCACGATCAGCCCGACCCCGGTCGCCGACGGCACGGGCGTGGTCACCGGCTTCGCCGACGCCGCCGGCGGCTACCTCCCGATGGTCACCACCCTCAACGCCGCAGGCATCCTCGACCTCCAGGCCCGCTGGCTGGGCGTCGACCACGACGACCTCGCCGAGCTCGCCCTGGCCTCCACCCCGGGCGCCGGCGGGGTGACCCTGCTCCCCTACTACGGCGGCGAGCGCTCCCCCGACCGGCCCGGCGCGGTCGGAACCTGGACCGGCCTGACGCCGGCCACCACCCGCCCCGACCTCGCCCGCGCGGCGTACGAGGCCCTCCTCTGCTCGCTGGCCGACGCCGTCGACCGGCTCGTCGCCGCGACCGGGCAGGAGCCCCGGCGCCTGCTCATGGTCGGCGGGGCCACGAAGAGCGCCGCCCTGCGAGCGCTGGCGCCGGCGGTCCTCGGCCGCGAGGTCGTGCTGCCCCCGGAGGGCGAGTACGTCGCCCTCGGCGCGGCCCGCCAGGCCGCCTGGGCCCTGGCCGGTTCGGCCGAGCCGCCCACCTGGCCCGAGCGCGAGGCCACCGTGCTGCGCGCCGAGCCGACCCCCCGCGTCCGCGAGGCGTACGCCGGCCTCCGCGAGCGCACCGCCCCCTGGACCTCCTGAACCACCACACCCCTCTCACCCTGAACGACCGCAACGGAAGGCACCCCATGAGCACCCAGATCCCCACCCCGACCCCCGAGGACAAGTTCTCCTTCGGCCTCTGGACCGTCGGCTGGCAGGGCGTCGACCCGTTCGGCGGCGCCACCCGCCCGCACATGGACACCGTGCACGCGCTGGAGAAGCTCGCGGAGCTGGGGGCGTACGGCGTGAACTTCCACGACGACGACGTGATCCCCTTCGGCAGCGACGAGGCCACGCGCGAGCAGATCATCGGCCGCTTCAAGCAGGGCCTCGAGGACACCGGCCTGGTCGTCACCACCGCCACGACCAACCTGTTCAGCCACCCGGTCTTCAAGGCCGGCGGCTTCACCAACAACGACCGCGACATCCGTCGCTTCGCGCTGCGCAAGGTGATGCGCAACATCGACCTGGCCGCCGAGCTCGGCGCCAAGGTCTACGTCGCGTGGGGCGGCCGCGAGGGAGCCGATTACGGCGCCTCCCAGGACACCCGCGTGGCCCTCGACCGGATGAAGGAGGCCTTCGACGTCCTCGGCGACTACGTGACCGACCAGGGCTACGACCTCCGCTTCGCGATCGAGCCCAAGCCCAACGAGCCGCGTGGCGACATCCTGCTCCCGACGATCGGGCACGCCCTGGCCTTCATCGAGCGCCTCGAGCGTCCCGAGCTGGTCGGCGTGAACCCCGAGATCGGCCACGAGGAGATGGCCGGGATGAACGCCGCCGCCGGCTACGCGCAGGCGATCTGGGCGGGCAAGCTCTTCCACATCGACCTCAACGGCCAGAACGGCCCGAAGTACGACCAGGATCTGCGCTTCGGCGCCGGCAACGTGCGCGGCGCCTTCTGGGTGGTCGACGCGCTGCTGGAGGGTGGCTACGACGGGCCCGTCCACTTCGACTACAAGCCTGCGCGCACCGAGGACGAGGACGGCGTGTGGGTCTCCGCCGCGGCCAACATGCGCAACTACCTCGTCCTGCGCGAGAAGGTGAAGGCCTTCCGCGCCGACCCCGAGGTGCAGGCCGCGCTCGAGGCGGCGAAGGTGCCCGAGCTGTCGGTCCCGACCGTCGGCGGCGACGAGGGGTGGCGCGGCCTGCTCGACGCCGAGCTCGCCGACCCCGAGGTGCTGGCGGCGCGTGGCGGTGCCTTCGAGCACCTCGACCAGCTGGCTCTCGAGCACCTGTACGGCGTCCGCTGACGGTGCAGCCCCTGACCACACAACCTCGCCACGCCGGGACCGAGGGGTTGCGGCGGCAGAACACCGCCGCCGTCCTGCGCTCCCTGCGCGAGCACGGCGCGTCCTCGCGCGCCGAGCTCGCGCAGCACACCGGGCTCGCCAAGGCGACGATCGGCGTGATCGTCGCGGGCCTCGAGGCCGCGGGGGCCGTGGTCGAGGAGGACTCGCGACCGGGCGCCCGCGGCCGGCCCGGGCGGCCCGTCGCGCTGCGCGGTGACCGGTACGCCGGCCTCGGCCTCGAGCTCAACGTCGACTACGTCTCGGCCGTCGTCCTCGACCTCGGTGGCATCGTGGTCTTCGGTGACAGCCGGCCGGCGACAGGTCCCGACTCCCTCACCGACCTGGTGCGCGAGGTGGTCGACCGGCACGTCGACGGCCGCGAGGTGGTCGGGACGACCCTGGCCGTCCCGGCGCTGGTGCGCGGCGACGACCGTACGGTGGCCTGGGCCCCCAACCTCGACGTCGAGGGCCGCGACCTGGCGGAGGCCGTCGGCGGCCTGGTCCCCGGCGGTGCGGTGCAGGTCAGCAACGACGCCAACTGCGCGGCGTACGCCGAGGCGCACCACGGCGCGGCGCGCGGCGTACGGCACGCTCTCTACCTCACCGGCACCGTCGGCATCGGCGCCGGCATCCTCCAGCACGGCGAGCTCGTCCGCGGCGGGGCGGGTTTCGCCGGCGAGGTCGGCCACATGCCTGTCGGCGACTCCGCGGCCGAGTGCGGATGTGGTCGCCGCGGGTGCTGGGAGGCCTCGGTCGGCCTGCACGCGATGCTGGCAGCCGTCGGCATGCCCGAGCTCGACACCCCGCTGCGCAGCGCCGAGGCGGTCGCCGCCCGGGCCGCCGACGACGCGGGCGTGCGGGCCGGGCTCGAGCGCGTGGGCCACGACCTCGGCCTCGGGATCGCCATGCTCAGCAGCATCCTCGACCCGGAGGTCGTGGTGCTCGGCGGCTACCTCGCCTCGCTCGGCGACCTCGTCCTCGAGCCTGCCCGCCGCACCCTCGACGAGCGGCTCGCCTCCCCCGCCCAGGTCCGCCCGGAGCTGCGCCCCAGCACGCTCGGGATCCGGGCCGCCGCCCTCGGCGCGGCCGAGCAGTCGCTCGGGCCGGTCTTCAGCGGCGACCGCGACCTGACGGGCTGAGGCAGGAGCTCAGCCGGCGAGCCGCGCGCGTACGTCCACGAGCGCGGCGCCAAGGGCTGCGACGGGGTCGACGAAGAGCGGCTCGAGGGCGATCTCGGCAGCGCCGAGCAGCGCGGAGTCGGACCCCAGCGCCGGCAGGACGAGGGTCACCGACTCGAGCGGGGCCGGCAGCGCCCGGTCGGCGAGACCGGCGTCGACCTCCGCCTCCACCAGCGGGTACAGCACTCGGAAGTAGCCGCCGAGGACGATGAGGCGAGGGTTGAACGTGTTGACGATGCTCGCCAGCCCGTGGCCCAGCGCCGTGCCGGTGACGCGGAGCTCGCGCGTCGGCTCCGTGAACCCCTCGAGCACCTCGTCGAGCTGGGCGACCTTGTCGGGCGGGCAGTCGATCGCCTCGGCGATGGCGTGCCCTCCCACCTCGGTCTCCCAGCAGCCGAGGTTGCCGCAGTGGCACGGGCGACCCTGCGGGTTGAACCGCAGGTGCCCGACCTCGCCGGCGTAGCCGCCGGCTCCCTCGAGCCGTACGCCGCCTGCGATGACACCGGCACCGACGCCGACGTTGCCGGAGACGTAGATCAGGTCGTCGACGCCGACTCCCGCGCCGCGCACGTGCTCGGCGAGCGCGCCGAGGTCGGCGTCGTTGGCCAGCGACACTGGCACGTCGAGCCCCAGCGCAGCAAGGACGATCCCGCCGAACGACACGTCGTGCCACTCCAGGTTGGGCGCGAGCCGGACGAGCCCGTCCCTGCGGCGCACCAGGCCGGGGACGCTGATCCCGATGCCGACCAGGGGCGCCGCGGGAGGGGCGTCCTCGACGACCCGGCGGATGAGGGCGGCGACCGCCGCACCGACCTGCCAGGCCTCGCCGTCGCTGTGCACGGGCGCCTGCGCCCGTTCGAGCACCGTGCCCCCGAGGCCCACCCGGGCCACCACGGCTCGCTCGACCCCGAGGTCCACGGCGATCACGTAGGGACCCCCGGCTGCGATGCGCACGCCCGCGGACGGGCGCCCGGCTCCCTGCCGGGCCCCGCCCATCGGCGTGGTGTGCTCGGAGATCCCGAGCGACTCCAGCTCGCCGACCAGGCCGGCGATGGTGCTGCGGTTGAGCCCCATGAGGCTGGTCAGCTCGGCGCGCGAGATCTGCCCGGCCCCGTGGACGTGCCGGAGCAGGGTGCCGAGATTGTGGCGCCGGACGGCCTCCTGGTTGGTGCCGAGGCCCGCGCGCCGTTGCGGGCTCATCGTCGGGACCTAGACGCCCGCCGAGGAACGACGGCGGCGCGAGATGGCATCGACGCTCGCCGCGAGCAGCAGGACGCCGCCGGTGACGAGGAAGTTGATGTAGCTCGCCTGGTTGAGCAGGCCGAGGCCGTTGGGGATGGTCGCGATCACGAGGCCGCCGATCACCCCGTCGATGGCCCGGCCGCGCCCGCCGAACAGGCTGGTGCCGCCGATGACGGCCGCACCCACGGCGTACAGCAGCACGTTGCCGCCGCCGGAGCCCGGCGAGACCTTGCCGACGTAGGACGCCAGCAGCAGGCCGCTGAGCGCCGCCATCGACGAGCAGATGACGAAGGCCATGATGCGGACTCGGCGCACGTTGATGCCCGCGCGTCGGGCGGCCTCGGCGTTGCCGCCGACCGCGTAGAGGTGGCGGCCGAAGCGGGTCTTGGTGAGGACGAAGGTCCAGAACAGCAGCAGCGCGATGACGACCGGGGCCACCCACGGGATGCCGGCGATGGTGAAGTTCGGGTTGGGTGCACGGTTGGCGTTCAGGAGCGCGGTGAGGCCGAGCACCACCACGGCCAGCACCGCGATCCGGATCGCGACGAGGCCGATCGGCTGGTGGACCAGGCCCTTCGCGGACAGGGTCCGGTAGCGCCACAGCGACAGGGCGGCGAAGCCGACGACGATGAGGATCGCCGCGACCCAGCCGGCGGTCACCGGGACGTTCTTGATCGACAGCCCCCGCAGCACCGGGTCGTCGTAGCGCAGCGACCCGCCCGAGCCGATCAGCCGCAGCGGCACCGCCTGCAGCGCCAGGAAAAAGGCGAGGGTCACGACGAAGGACGGGATGCCGAGGAAGGAGACGAGCGCGCCGATGGCCGTGCCGATGAGGGCACCGACGGCGACGCCGGCGAGAGTGGCGAGCCACCACGTCCAGTCGTAGTCGATGAGCATCAGGGCAGTGATCGTCGCGCAGGCCCCACCCGCGACACCGGCCGACAGGTCGATCTCGCCGAGCAGCAGGACGAAGACGATGCCCATCGCCATGACGCAGATCGAGCCGGCCTGGATGACCAGGTTGGCCATGTTGTAGGTCGTGAGGAACCGGTCGTTGAGCGAGGCGAAGACAACGAAGAGGAAGATCAGTCCGAGGATCGCGGGCAGCGAGCCCATGTCACCACCGCGCAGGCGGTTGACGTAGTCGCGCGCCGAGTCGCCGATCGTGGCGGCCTGGCGGTTGTCGTTGTCGAACCCGCTGGCGGCGGGCGTCGAGGAGGACGCGGTGTCGGTGTCAGCAGTCATGATGTGGTCTCCGGTCCTTCTCAGGCGGTCGCGGTCGCAGGGTTCTCGGCGATGCCGAGGTCGCCGGAGCGACCGGCGGTGATGAGCTCCACCACCTGGCTGTGGGTGACGTCCTTGGCCGGGACGTCAGCGGCCACCCGGCCGAGGTAGAGGGCGGTGATCCGGTCGGCGACCTCGAAGACGTCGCCCATGTTGTGCGAGATCAGCACCACGCCCAGGCCACGGTCGGCGAGGCGACGGACGAGGTCGAGCACCTGGCGCGTCTGGGCGACGCCCAGCGCCGCGGTGGGCTCGTCGAGCAGCACGATCTTGGAGTTCCACAGCACGGCCTTGGCGATCGCCACGGTCTGGCGCTGGCCGCCGGACAGGCTGGCGACGCTCTGGCGCACGGACTTGACGGTGCGGACCGAGAGGGACGCGAGGGTCTCGCGGGCGCGGGACTCCATGGTCACCTCGTCGAGGCCGAGGCGGGTGGTCTCCTCGCGACCGAGGAACATGTTCTGGACGATGTCGAGGTTGTCGCACAGCGCGAGGTCCTGATAGACGACCTCGACGCCGAGGGCGGCGACGTCGCGCGGGCCGTGCACCTCGACCGGCTTGCCGTCGAAGTAGTACTCGCCGCTGTCGCGGCCGTAGATGCCGGCGATGATCTTCACGAGGGTGGACTTGCCGGCGCCGTTGTCACCGACGAGCGCGGTGACCTGGCCGGGATAGACGGCGAAGTCGACGTCGTGCAGGACGTGCACCACGCCGAAGCTCTTGTTGACGCCGCGCAGCTCGAGCAGCGGTTCAGCCATGGATCTACTCCGATCGGGAGGAATTTGTTGTCCGCATCGACGCAGGGGAGGCGTCGCGGACGGAGCTGGGGGTGGGACGGTGCCAGGGCGTCGTGCGCCCCGACACCGTCCCACGTCAGGGTGTGATCAGGAGCTGATCAGGAGATGCCGGCCTCGGCGCACAGGTCGGCGAAGTCGCCGGCGCACACGTCCTCGGCCTTCTGGCCACCGTCCTCGATGACGTCGCCGACGTTGTCCTTGGTGATGGACTGCGGCTCGAGCAGGATGGACGGGACCTCGCTGTCGTCGGAGGAGTCCACCGTCGTGCCGGTGGTCTCCGCCTCCTCGCCGTTGGCGAGCGCGATGGCGGCGTCGGCGAGCGCCTGCGCCTCCTGCGTGGCGGACTTGTAGACCGTCATGCACTGGGTGCCGGCAAGCACGTTCTGCAGGCCCTCGACCGTGGCGTCCTGGCCCGTGACGGGAACCTTGCCGGCCTGGCCCGCACCCTCGAGGATGCTGATGGCGGCGCCGCCGAGGCCGTCGTTGGCGGCGAGCACGCCGTCGACCTTGCCGTCCGCAGCGGTGTAGAGCTGCTGGAAGATGGTGGCGGCCTCCTCGTTGTCCCAGTCGGGGACAGCCTGCTCACCGACGATCTCGTAGCTGTCGATCTCGTCGAGCACGCTGTGGGCACCCTCGGCGAACAGCGTCGCGTTGTTGTCGGTCGGCGAGCCGTTGAGGTAGATGATGTTGGCCGGCTTGTCGCCGAGGCAGTCCGCGAGGCCCTGGCCCTGCAGCTCCCCGACGACGGTGTTGTCGAAGGAGACGTAGTACTCCGCCGAGCCGCCGAGGGTGAGGCGGTCGTAGTCGATGGTGGCGACGCCCTGCGAGGCAGCCTTCTCCTGGATGGCCGCACCCGACTCGGAGTCGAGGTTGACGATCGCGAGCACCGTCACGCCGTCACCGATCATGGTGTCGGCGATCTGGGTCATCCGCTCGGCGTCGCCCTCGGCGTTCTGGATGTCGAACTCGACGCCCGCCTCCTCGAAGGCGGCCGTGAGGGCCGGGCGGTCCGCGCTCTCCCACCGCACCGAGGACTCGGTGTCGGGCAGGATGACGCCGATCTTGCCCGCGGCCTCGGAGCCGCTGCCACTGTCGTCGCTGCCGCTGCTGCCGCCGTCGTCGTCGCTGCCACAGGCCGTCAGGGCCATGGCTGCGCCTACGAGGGTGACGAGGACCAAGTTGTGCTTCCGCTTCACGCGAACCGCCTCCTAGCGATTTCGTGCGCGTCGGCTGGTGTCCTCAGCCGACGTGCATATGTTGTTCCAGACAACATATGAAGTGACCGTCGTCACGTCCAGACCGACCACCGCGCCGTTGCCGGTTCGTTACCAAAACGGGTCGCACGGGCCTCGGTGGACTGGTCCACCGTCCCACCGACAGCCCCGCGCGACGGCTAGCGTGGGCGGATGATCGAGCTCCTCCTCTCCGCCCCGCCCGTGCCGAGGTCCGAGGAGGTCCTCACCCCTGAGGCCCTCGCGTTCGTCGCCGATCTCGACGAGCGCTTCCACGTACGCCGCGACGAGCTCCTGGCCGCTCGCCGGGACCGCCGCGCGGAGATCGCCCGTACGGGCACCCTCGACTTCCTTCCGGACACGGCCGCCGTCCGTGCCGGGGACTGGACCGTGGCGCCGGTGCCGGAGGCCCTGCGCGACCGCCGGGTGGAGATCACTGGGCCCACCGACCCCAAGATGGCGATCAACGCCCTCAACTCCGGCGCCCGGGTGTGGCTGGCCGACCTCGAGGACGCCAACACGCCCCACTGGCGCAACGTCGTGGGCGGCCAGCTGACCCTGCGCGACGCCACCCGCGCGCGCCTGGCCTTCACCTCCCCCGACGGCCGGGAGTACGCCGTCACCGAGCCGGCCTCCGCCCCGGTGGTCCTGCCGCGCCCTCGCGGCTGGCACTTCGACGAGGCGCACCTGACCCGCGACGGGCGACCGGTCGTCGCCGCGCTCGTCGACTTCGGCCTCCACGTGTTCCACAACGGCCGCGAGCTGCACGAGCAGGGCCGCGGGCCCTTCTACTACCTGCCCAAGACGGAGTCGCACCTCGAGGCGCGGCTGTGGGACGAGGTGTTCACCCACGCCGAGGCCGTCCTGGGGCTCCCCCACGGCTCGATCCGGGCGACCGTGCTGATCGAGACGATCACCGCGGCCTTCGAGATGGACGAGATCCTCTACGAGCTGCGCGACCACGCGGCCGGGCTCAACGCGGGCCGCTGGGACTACCTCTTCAGCATCATCAAGAACTCCCGCGACGCCGGGGCGTCCTTCACCCTCCCGGACCGCAACGCGGTGACGATGGCGGCGCCGATGATGCGCGCCTACAGCGACCTGCTCGTGCAGACCTGCCACCGCCGCGGCGCCTTCGCGATCGGTGGCATGGCGGCCTTCATCCCGAGCCGGCGCGACCCCGAGGTCAACGAGCGCGCCTTCGCCAAGGTGCGCGAGGACAAGACCCGTGAGGCGACCGCGGGCTTCGACGGGTCCTGGGTGGCCCACCCCGACCTGGTCCCGGTGTGCGCGGAGGTCTTCGACGGCGTGCTGGACGGCCGGGTCCATCAGCTCGACGTGCGCCGCGACGACGTCTCGGTCACCGCCGCCGACCTGCTCGCCGTGGACCGCACGCCCGGCGAGCGTACGGAGCAGGGACTGCGCGGCAACGTCCGCATCGGCATGCACTACCTCCACGCATGGCTCTCGGGCAACGGCGCGGCCGGCATCGACAACCTCATGGAGGACGCCGCCACCGCCGAGATCTCCCGCTCGCAGGTGTGGCAGTGGGTCCACAACGGCGCCACGCTCGACACCGGCGAGGTCATCGACCGGTCGCTGGTCGAGCGGCTCGTCGCGGAGGAGCACGAGGCCCTGGAGGGCTCGCTCGGCCATGCGGTCGACCCGGAGGCGCGACGGCTGTTCGTCGCGTGCGCGCTCGCGGACGACTATCCGGACTTCCTCACCCTGCAGGCCTACGACGTGCTGCTGTCGCGCGGGGAGTGACGGGCCGCACGAACCCGCCGGAGGCCACCTGGTCGCCACCGACCCACACCTCGGCGACGTCAGCGTCGCCGGCGAGGGCGAAGACCTTGCCGAGAGCCGACTCCGGCGAGTCGGCGTGCCGCAGGCCGAGGTCGAGCGCCGTGCCCGGGGGCGGCCGGAGCAGCACGGCGTCGAACTGCTTGCCCTCCGACAGGTCGCCGACCGTGTCGCCCAGGCCGAGCGCGGCGGCCCCCGCCGCGGTGCTGAGGTGCAGCAGGTGCCCGGCACCCAGCGCGACGCCCTCCGCGCCCTGCAGGTGCTGGAGGAAGTAGGCCTGCAGGCCTTCCTTGAACACCGAGAACCCCGTGCCCGCGCCGACGTCGCTGCCGAGCGCGACGCGTACGCCGGCCGCGAGGTGCCGGCGCAGCGGGAAGATGCCGGAGCCGAGCGCGGAGTTGCTCGTCGGGCACCACGCCACCGACGTCGCGCGCGCCGCCATCACGCCGAGCTCGGCATCTGTCGGGTGCACGTCGTGGGCCAGCACCGACAGCGGCCCCAGCAGACCGTGGTGGTCGTAGGTGTCGACGTAGTGGTCGCGGTGGGGGAACTGCCCCGCGACCGTGGCGACCTCGGCGGAGTTCTCGTTGACGTGCGTGGTGAACAGGGATCCCCCCACCTCGCCCAGCACGGCGGCGCACGCGGCCAGCACGGGGTCGGAGGCCGACAGGGCGAAGCGCGGCGTCACGGCGTAGCGGATCCGGCCGCGGCCGTGCCAGCGCTCGGCCAGCCACAGCGCCTCGGCGTACGCCCGGTCCGGGGTGGTCAGCAACGGCTCGGGCAGGATGCGGTCGCTGACGACCAGCCCGCTCGTCACCCGCAGCCCGTAGCGCTCGGCCTCGGCGAGCAGCAGGTCGACCGCCGGGGCGAAGTGCGACCCGAAGACCAGCGAGGTGGTGGTCCCGGCTGCGATCAGGCTCGCGACGAACTCCTCGGCGATGGTCGCGGCGTAGTCGGGCGAGCCGAGGTGCACCTCCTCCGGCAGCGCGCAGCGCTCCAGCCACTCGAGCAGCGGCATGCCGAGCGCGCCGATGACCCGCACCTGCGGGAAGTGCACGTGGGTGTCCACGAGGCCCGGCAGCAGCAGGCCGGAGCGGAGGTCGAGCACCGGTGCGTCCGGGTGGGCGGCCGCGACCGACGCGTACGGCCCGCGCGCCACGATCACCCCGTCGTCGGAGACGGCGAGGCCGAGGTCGTCGTCGTAGCGGAAGCCGGGAGCCGCGGTCGCGGGGTCGAACGGGTCGTCGGGGGTGTCGTAGGCGCGGGCGCGGTAGACGACCTCGGCCGGCATCATGCTCTGGTCCGGGAGCGGTCGGCGGCGAAGGCCTGCAGCAGCTCCGCTGCGACCGACACCGCGATCGCCGCCGGCTCCTTGCCGGCGAGACCGGGGAGCCCGATGGGGCAGCGGATCCGGGCGATGCGGGCCGCGTCGTGCCCCTCGACCACCAGGCCGGAGCGGAAGCGCGCCCACTTGGCGTCCGACCCGATGAGGCCGATCGTCGCGAGGTGCGTGCAGCGCAGCGCGGCGTCGCACAGCGCGAAGTCCTCGGCGTGGTCGTGGGTCATCACCAGCACGTGGGTGCCCGGCGGCACGGACCCGAGCGCGAGCTCGGGGACGGGCGCGTGGTGCACGCGGACACGGGCGGTCCCCGCGTCGAGCACCGCGAGCCGGTCGTCGGCGAGCTGGGCCGCGCGCGAGTCCACCAGGTGCAGGTCGAGGTCGTGGGCGGAGAGGATGCGGGCCAGCTCGAGCCCCACGTGGCCCACGCCGAACACCGCTACCGCGGGGACGACGGGCAGCGGCTCGAGCAGCA
Source organism: Nocardioides eburneiflavus (assembly GCF_004785795.1). Taxonomy (NCBI): domain Bacteria; kingdom Bacillati; phylum Actinomycetota; class Actinomycetes; order Propionibacteriales; family Nocardioidaceae; genus Nocardioides; species Nocardioides eburneiflavus. The sequence continues at coordinate 2,346,573 of NZ_SRRO01000001.1, read as the reverse complement.
AGGTCACCTCGCCGCCGCAGCACTGGCGGCCGTGGTCGGTGCGGGCCTTGTCACTCAGCCCGAGGACGAGCTGCTCGGGTGCGACGGCGTACGTCTCCAGCATCGTGCGGGCCCGGGCGAGCGCGGTCTCCTCGAGGTTGCCGCCCCCGACGCTGCCCCACGAGCGATCGGCCGCGACGACCATCTTGGCGCCGGCGTCGCGCGGGGCGTGGCCGCGCACGTCGGCGACGGTGACGAGCACGCCTGCCTGCCGCTCCTCGCGCAGCCGCTGGACGGCCGTCAGCCAGTGCATCTCAGGCCTCCCCCGCCGCCTGCGCGGCCCGCTCCGACCGCGGGTGGAGCGCAGGCGCAGCCGGGTCCGGCTGGTCGGGCACCGCGCCCGGAAGGCCCTCGACGACGTGGTCGGAGGCACCGTGCCGGGCGCGCTCGCAGGCCCAGAAGACCGCTTCGGGGGTGGCCGGGGAGGCGAGCTCGACGCTGGTGCCCTCCTGCCCGAACGCCGCGGCCGCCTCACGGAGCGCCTCGCGGACCGCGAACGCCAGCATCAGCGGCGGCTCGCCGACGGCCTTGGAGCCGTAGACCACGCCGTCGTCGTGGGCGTGCTCGAGCAGCGCGACGTTGAGCTCGTCGGGCAGCTCGCCGATGCTGGGCAGCTTGTAGGTGCTGGCGGCCTGCGTCGTGAGCCGGCCGCGGCCGGGACCCGACGACTCGTCCCACCGCAGGTCCTCCAGGGTCAGCCAGCCCACCCCCTGCACGAAGCCGCCCTCCACCTGCCCGATGTCGACGAGCGGGGAGAGGCTGTCGCCGACGTCGTGCACGATGTCGACCCGCCGGGTGCGGTGGGCGCCGGTGAAGCCGTCCACCTCGACCTCCGCGGCCGCGACGCCGTAGGCGAAGTACTTGAACGGGTGGCCGCGCATGACCGTGGAGTCCCAGTGGATGCCCTCGGTCCGGTAGAAGCCGGCCGCCCACAGCTGCACCCGGCTGAAGTAGGCCTCGCGGACGAGCTCCTCCCACGGCAGGTCGCGACCCGCGTCGACCTCGCGCAGGCGCGAGAGGATCTGCTCGCAGGCGTTCTTGACGGCGCCCCCGTTGAGGTCGGCGCTGGAGCTCGCCGCGGTCGCGGAGGTGTTGGGCACCTTGTCGGTCCGGGTCGGCGCGACGCGGACCCTGCTGAGGGGCACGCCGAGGCTGGTGGCCGCGACCTGCATCATCTTGGTGTGCAGGCCCTGGCCCATCTCGGTGCCGCCGTGGTTGATCAGCACCGACCCGTCCTTGTAGACGTGCACCAGCGCACCCGCCTGGTTGAACGCGGTGAAGTTGAAGGAGATGCCGAACTTCACCGGGGTCACCGCCAGGGCACGCTTCGTGTGCTCGTGGGCGGCGTTGAAGGCGGCGATCTCGCTGCGGCGACGCGCGACGTCACCGGACGCCAGCACCTGCTCCCATGCGGCGGCGACGCGCTCGGGATGACGCACCGGCTGCCCGTACGGCGTGGCCTGGCCCTCGACGTAGAAGTTGCGGCGGCGCAGCTCGACCGGGTCGATCCCGAGCAGCGGCGCACACCTGCCGAGCACGTCCTCGATGACCAGCATCCCCTGCGGCCCGCCGAAGCCGCGGAACGCGGTCTGCGAGGTCTTGTGGGTGTGCGCGACCCGGCCGTGGAGGCGGACGTGGGGGATCCAGTAGGCGTTGTCGACGTGGCACAGCGCCCGCGCGAGGACGGGCTCGCTGAGGTCGAGGCTCCACCCTCCGTCGGAGGTCAGCGTCGCCTCGAGGGCCGTCAGCCGGGCGTCGTCGTCGAAGCCGACCCGCCACTGGGCGTGGAAGCCGTGCCGCTTGCCGGTCATCGTCATGTCGTGGGTGCGGCTCAGCCGGAGCCGGACCGGCCGGCCGGTGAGGACCGCGCCGAGCGCGGCCACGGCCGCGAAGCCGTGCGGCTGCATCTCCTTGCCGCCGAAGCCGCCGCCCATCCGCAGGCACTGCACGGTGACGTGGTGGCTGTCGAGGCCCAGCACGTGCGCCACGATCTCCTGCGTCTCGGTCGGGTGCTGCGTGCTGCTCTGGACGAAGACCTGGCCGCCCTCGTCGACGAGGGCCAGCGAGGCGTGGGTCTCGAGGTAGAAGTGCTCCTGGCCGGCCATCTCCGTCACGCCGCTGAACACGTGGGCGGCGCTCGCGAGGCCCTGCTCGACGTCGCCGCGGACGACGACGGGCCGACCGCCCTGGAAGCTCTCGGCCTCGATCGCCTCGGTCAGCGCCACGACCGCGGGCAGGGGCTCGTAGTCGACCTCGACCGCCTCGGCGCCGAGGCGCGCGGCCTCGAGGGTCTCCCCCAGCACCCAGCAGACCGCGTGCCCGACGAACATCACGATCTCGGGGAACAGCGGCTCGTCGTGCTTCACGCCCGCGTCGTTGGTGCCGGGCACGTCGGCGGCGGTCAGCACCCGTACGACGCCGTCGACCGCCAGCGCCGGCGAGGGGTCGAGACGGGTGACCCGGGCATGCGGGTGCGGCGAGCAGACCGGGTGCGCGTGGAGGACGTGGGGGGTGCGGTGCACCAGGTCGTCGGTGTAGAGGGCGTGGCCGCTCACGTGCAGGGCGGCGCTCTCGTGGGGCAGCGAGAGGCCGACAACCGCGTCGTCGGGGCGGTCCGAGAGCGTGCTCATGGCACTTCCTCCTCGTGCCACCACGCCCGCAGCGCGTTGCCCAGCATCGCCGAGCGGTAGGCCGCGCTGGCGCGCTGGTCGTCGATGGGCGTGCCCTCCTGCGCGAGGACGGCGGAGGCCGCCTCGACCGTGTCGAGGTCCCAGGTCCGGCCCTCGAGGACGGCCTCGGTGGCCCGCGCGCGTACGGGGGTCGCCGCGACGCCGCCCAGGCCGATCCGGGCGCGGACGACGGCGCCGTCGACCACGTCTAGCGCGACCGCGACCGCGACGCTCGAGATGTCGTCGAAGCGGCGCTTGGCGATCTTGCGGAAGGTCGCGTGCGCGGCGAGCGGGGTCGGCACCCGGACCGCACGCACGAGCTCGGCGGGCCGCAGCACGGTCTCCCGGTAGCCGGTGAAGAAGTCGGCCAGCGCCACCTCGCGGTCGCCGTCGGCGGAGGCGAGCACGAGGCGCGCGTCCAGCGCCAGCAGCGCGGGCGCGAGGTCGCCGATCGGGGACGCGGTGGCGAGGTTGCCGCCTATGGTCGCGCTGTTGCGGATCAGCCTCGACGCGAACTGCGGCCACACCTGCGCGAGCAGCGGCACGTCGTCGCCGAGGGCCGCCTCGACCTCGCTGAGGGTGAGGGCGGCGCCGATCTCGATCACGTCGGCGTCGGTCGTGAGGCCGCGCAGCTCGGGGAGCCGGTCGACCGCGACGACGTGTGCCGCGCGCCGGCCGCGGAGGTTGGCCTCCACGCCCCAGTCGGTGGAGCCGGCGACGACGGCGGCGTCGGGGTGCGCGGCGAGCAGGGCGAGCGCATCGGCGAGGTCGGCCGGCCGGGCGAAGCCGTCGACCCGGGTCTGCGCCGGCCCGGGTGCGGGACGCCCTTGGCGCTCGGCGAACGGGTCGGCCGCCGGCGGCGCCCCGAGGGCGCAGGCGGCGTCGCGGATGGGCCGGTAGCCGGTGCAGCGGCAGAGGTTGCCGCCGATCGCGTGGACGTCGAAGCCGTCGGGGCCGGGCGGTCGGGCGGGGCGGTAGTACTCCGCGGCCATCGAGCAGACGAAGCCGGGCGTGCAGTAGCCGCACTGGGAGCCGCCCGCCTCGGCCAGCCCCGCCTGGACCGGGTGGAGGTCGCCGGGACCACCGAGTCCCTCGGCGGTCACCACCTCCTGGCCGTCGAGGGCGAGGGCGGGAACCAGGCAGGCGTTGACGGGTGTCCAGCGGCTCCCGTCACCGTCGGGGCGGGCGACCAGCACGGCGCAGGCGCCGCACTCACCCTCGGCACAGCCCTCCTTGGCACCGGTCAGGCCGAGGCCGCGCACGAAGTCGAGCGCGTTGGTGTGGGCGGGCACGCCGGCCAGCGGGCGCGACTGCCCGTTGACGGTGATCTGTGGCTCGGGCACGGTCCTCCCCTCGGCCCGGGCAGGGGTGCCCGGCGCTCGCATGGTTGGGAGTCACGGGCCGCCGGTTGTCCATGCGGAACGACGACCTGCCACCTCACATCCTACGTGACGCGGGACACGTCGGCAGTGAGATCGGTCACCACCCCCGCGGCAGGTCAGCCGCCGTACGGGCGCAGCCGCGGGTGCCGGTTGACGTCCTTGTAGAGCAGGTAGCGGAACCGGCCGGGCCCGCCGGCGTAGCAGGCCTGCGGGCAGAAGGCGCGCAGCCACATGAAGTCGCCCTCCTGCACCTCCACCCAGTCCTGGTTGAGCAGGTAGACCGCCTTGCCCTCCAGGACGTAGAGGCCGTGCTCCATCACGTGGGTCTCCGGGAACGGGATCGCGCCGCCGGGCTCGAAGGTCACGATGTTGACGTGCATGTCGTGCCGCACGTCGAGCGGGTCGACGAAGCGCTGCGTGCCCCAGGCCCCACCCGTGTCGGGCATCGGCTCGATCGCCACGTCGTCCTCGTGGACCACGAAGGGCTCGGGCACCTCGACGCCGTCCACGCGCTCGTAGGCCTTGCGGATCCAGTGGAACGTCGCGGTGCCCTCGCCGTCGTTGCGCAGCGTCCAGACCGTGCCCGGCGGGAGGAAGGCGTACGACCCGGCGCGCAGCCGGTGTGCCTGTCCCCCGCCCGGACGGTGGATTCTCAGCTGCGGCGAGCCGTCGACGACGAAGAGCACCGACTCGGCGTCGTGGTCGTCGTCGGGCCGGTCGGACCCGCCGTCCGGGGCGACCTCGACGACGTACTGGCTGAACGTCTCGGCGAAGCCCGACAGCGGCCGCGCGATCACCCACAGCCGCGTGTCGCCCCAGTGCGGCAGCCGGCTGGCGGTGATGTCGCTGAGCGTGCCGCGCGGGATCACGGCGTACGCCTCGGTGAAGACGGCGCGGCCGGACTGGCCGGTGGTCAGGTCGGACTGTGCCGGCAGCCCGCCCCTCGGCACGTAGTAGGTCATCGCGCTCCCCTCCTCAGCAGCCGACCCCGCGGCCCGGCCGACAGGTCGAGCGGGCGCCCGCGGAGCCAGGTGGCCCGCACGGTGCCCGTGAGCGTACGCCCGGCGTAGGCCGAGACGGGGTTCTTGTGGTGCAGCCGGGCCGGGTCGACGACCCACGGCTCGTCGGGAGCGAAGACGCAGAGGTCGGCGTCGGCGCCGACGGCGATCTCGCCCTTGTCGGCCAGCCCGACGCGGCGGGCTGGGGCCGTCGCCATCCAGCGCACCACGTCGACGAGGGCCACGCCGCGCTGGCGGGCGGTCGTCCAGACGACCGGCAGGCCGAGCTGGAGCGAGGCGATGCCGCCCCAGGCGTCGGCGAAGTCGCCGGTCTCGGAGCGCTTGAGCTCGGCGGTGCACGGCGAGTGGTCGCTGACGACCATGTCGATGTCGCCGTCGGCGAGCGCCGCCCAGAGGGCGTCGCGGTTGGCGGCATCGCGGATCGGCGGGCAACACTTGAGCTCGGTGGCGCCGTCGGGGATCGAGCCGGCCTCGAAGTGCAGGTAGTGCGGGCAGGTCTCCACCGAGACGTCGACGCCCTCGGCGCGCGCCGCACGGAGGGTCGGCACCGCACCCGACGCGCTGAGGTGCACGACGTGGGCGCGGGCGCCGGTGGCACGGGCGGTGTCGACGACGAGCGCGATCGCCCGCTCCTCCGCCGCGTCCGGCCGGCTCTCCAGGAACCCGCGGTAGGCCGTCCCGTGGGCACACTCGGCGACCTCGTCGGCGTCCTCGGCGTGCACGATCATCAAGGCGCCGAGGCGCCCGGTCTCGGCCATCGCGGCCGCGAACCCGGCCGGCGGGAGGTGCGGGAACTCCTCGACCCCGGAGTCCAGCAGGAAGCACTTGAAGCCGAGGACGCCGGCCTCGTGCAGGCGGGCGAGGTCCTCGAGGTTGTCGGGGACCGCACCGCCCCAGAAGCCGACGTCCACCCAGACCTGGTCCCGGGCGACCGCCCGCTTCACCTCCAGCGCCGCGACCGTCGTCGTCGGCGGGATGCTGTTGAGCGGCATGTCGACGATCGTGGTCACCCCGCCGGCCGCCGCGGCGCGGGTCGCGCTGGCGAACCCCTCCCACTCGGTGCGGCCGGGCTCGTTGACGTGGACGTGGGTGTCCACGAGGCCCGGGAGCAGCACCTCGTCGTCGGCCAGCTCCACGACCTCCGCCCCCTCGAGCCCGTCGTACGCCGCCACCGCGACGATGCGCCCGTCGCGGATGCCGACCGCGGCCGGGCGCTCCGCCGCCCCGACGACCGCCCGGCGCGCGCGGACCACGGTGTCGAGCCCGTCCGCCACGCTCAGCTCCCCCGGTAGGTCGAGTAGCCGAAGGGGCTCAGCAGGAGCGGGACGTGGTGGTGCTCGCCGTCGGCGACGGTGAAGGCGACGACCACCTCGGGGTAGAACGTGGTCTCGCCACGCGCGGAGTACCAGCCTCCGGTGTCGAAGCGCAGCCGCAGGTCGCCCGCGGGCAGGTCGTGGGCCAGGTCGCCGATCCGGCCGTCGGCGTCGGTGACCCCCTCCTTCACCAGCGTGCCATCAACCGTCTCGAGGGTGACGCGGAGGCCGACGGCCGGGCGGCCGGCGGCCGTGTCGAGGACGTGCGTGCTCAGGCTCGCCATCAGGCCAGCACCTCCCGGATTCGCAGCTGTGCGATCTGGACGAGCTCGTGGATCGTCTCGCGGCGCTCCACCTCGTCGCTGTTGTCGAGCCGGCGCCTCAGGTGCTGGAGGATGTCGGGCCCGCTCCGGCCGGCGGCCCGGATGATGAAGACGCGACCGAAGCGCTCCTCGTAGGCCCGGTTGCCGTCCTCGAGGCGGCGCACGACATCGGCATCGGCGCGGTCGACGCCCGACTGCTCGCGAGTGGAGTGGCTCGCGTCGTGGCGGGCGGCGTCGGCGCGCTCGCCGATCCGGGGGTGGCGGGCGAGGGCCTGCTCCAGCTCAGCATCCGTGATCGTGCTGGAGGCGGCGACCATCGCGTTCTCGAGCTGGTCGAGGTCCGAGTACGGCCGCCCCGCCAGGACTCGGTCGGCCCAGCCCGGCGCGTCGAGGCAGGTCCGCAGGCGCTGCTGGGCCTGGTCGTGCTCCATCTCGTTGAAGGTGGCGAGGCCTGGTCGGATCGCGCTCATGAGGGCTCCCCGTCGCGGACGACGGTCGCCTCGATGAGGCCGTACGGGCGGTCGGCGGCGATGAAGACCTCGCCGGGGTTGTCGAGGCCGAAGGGCTCGAGGTCCACGAGGAAGTGGTGCTTGTTGGGCGCCTTGAAGGAGATCAGGTCGATCTCGTCATGGGCCTCGAGCACGGCCTTGCCCATGAGATAGAGCGTCTCCTGCAGGGCGCGGCTGTAGGTCGTCGCGAAGGTGGCGAGCAGCACTGCGCGCACCGAGGCGTACGACGCGTTCCAGTCGATGTCGTCGAAGCGGGAGTACCGCCAGTCCGCCTGCAGCTCGGTCGCCAGGATGCGATCGTCGGCTTCCGCGAGCGTCGTGTACTCGTCGCGCAGGAAGCCCTTGAACTCCGAGCCGGTCGACTTCAGCACCACCAGCTCACGCAGGCCGGAGTCGACCGACGTGCGCCCGGGGCTGACGTGGACCGCCGTCGTCCTGACCTCGCCACCCCGCCGCACGAAGGCGTGGTCGTGCCCTGATCCGTCGACGCGGATGCGGTCCCAGGCGTACTCCGACACCTTCACCATCGCCCCGTGGGCGGCAGGGGTCGCCTCGAAGAGCCGTCGGCCGAGGACCAGCGCGTAGTCCTCGGGCGAGTCCACGCCGTACTTCTTGGCGAACGCGAACGCCGTGTTCTTCTGCGTGTCGGTGGGCAGGACCTGCGACTGGTCGCCGTCGGTGTGGGCCGCGGCGAAGTCGCCGTACAGCGCGGTCGAGACGTTGAGGTCGCGGATCTCGTGGCGCGGGGTGTCGCGCACGATGCGTACGACGCGCGACTCCGCCTTGCCGTAGCGGTTCGGTCCCAGCCGGATGCCCATCTCAGGCCCCTCCCTCGTCGGTGTCGGTCTCGGTGTCGGCCTCGCCCGTGCGGTGCGCCAGCGCGGCCAGCACGTGGATGTCGAGCAACCCGGCGTCGGCGACCTCGTCCGGCGAGACGGCGCCGCAGTCGAGGCCGCGCAGCACGAAGTCGGCCAGCGCCCGGGCGGTCGCGGGCTCGTCGAGGATCGCGGAGTCCTGCCGGCCGAGGTAGGCGCGCAGCCTCGCCGCCGCGGCCGGGAAGCCGTCGCGGTAGAAGGCGAAGGTGGCGGCGTAGCGGGTCGGGAGCTGGGCCGGATGGAGGTCCCAGCCCTGGTAGTAGCCGCGCTCCAGCGACCTGCGGACCAGGCGGAGGTGGTTGTGCCAGGCGGCGGCGACCTGGTCGGGGGCGCCCACCGGCAGCACGTTGGTGGAGCCGTCGGAGAGGCGTACCCCCGTGCCCGCGGCCGCGGCCTGCATGACGGCCTTGGCGTGGTCGGCGACCGGGTGCTCGAGGCTCTGGTGGGCGGCCGCGATGCCGCAGGACGCGGAGTAGTCGTACGTGCCGTAGTGCAGGCCGGTGCAGCGCCCGTCCGCGGCGTGCACCATGCGCGCCACGAGCGCGGTGCCGTCGGCGCCGAGGATCGACTGCGGCGTCTCGATCTGGAGCTCGAAGCGAAGCGCGCCGGCATCGAGGCCGAGCGCCACCTCGAGCCGACCGGCCGCGTGCACCAGCGCCTCGACCTGCTCCACCGCCGTCACCTTGGGCAGCGTCAGCACGAACCCACCGGGCAGCGGACCCTCCGCGACGAGCCGCGCGAGGAACAGGGTCAAGGTGCGGACGCCGCGGCGCCGGGTGGGTGCCTCGAACCCCTTGACGCGGATGCCGGTGAAGGAGGGGGCGGTCCCGGCGTCGAGCGCGGAGCGCAGCTCGGTCGCGGCACGCTCGGCGTCGCGGTCCTCCTCGTCGTCGGCGCGGGTGCCGTAGCCGTCCTCGAGGTCGATGCGGAGGTCCTCGACCGGCTCGCGGGCGAGCTTGTCGCGCACCAGCGCGACGAGGCCGCGGTCGCCGTCGAGCACCTCGAGGAACAGGTCGACGTGGGCGTCGACGGCGGCCAGGGCAGCGGCGCCGTGCTCGGGTGCGAGCGCGGCGTGGAAGCGGTCGGCCGGGACGTACAGCGTGTGCACGGGCTGGCGACCGGGGCGCTCCCCGGGATAGCTCGCGGCCAGCGCGGCGTCGACGGAGGCGAGCCGCGCGTCGAGGTCGTCGGCGAGCTCGCCCACCAGGCGGTCGAGGCTCTCGCGGCGTTGCATGCAGGGAATCTAGGGCATGGGTCAGTGCGCGGGCGGGCGCTTGCGCTGGGGGGCCGGGCGCGTCGGGTCGTCGTCGGGGCGGTCCACGTCGGGAGGTACGACGATCGGCCGGAGCTTCGCCCATGCGAAGAAACCCAGCCCCACCGCGAGCAGGGCCAATCCGGTCCAGAGGTTGGCGTTCACCCCGCCGGTCTTCTCCGGCTCGTGCTCGCCGAGGAGGCCGGCCAGCGCGAGGATCACGCCGTACAGCGCCATCAGCGCGCCGATGATGTTGCGGATGTCGAAGAGGCCGGCCTTCTTGGGCCTGCCGTCGGTCTCGGACGTCGTCGTGGACATGCTGGTCCCTCTCAGAAGGCGAAGTTGAGGACGATGACCATCGCGAGCGCGATGCCGGCGAGCGGTGCCGTGCGCCGGTACCACGGGTACGACGCCTCGTGCGGGTCGGTGCGGTCCTCGCGGGGTGTCTCGGAGTAGACCAGGCCCCGGAGCTCCTCGGCGGGCTTGGGCCTGGTCACCAGCGAGACCACGATGCTCAGCACGATGTCGACCACGAAGGCGACCGACGCCGCGAGGAACGCCACTCCCTGCCCGGACAGCTCGAAGACGCCGGCCGCCGCGGCGCGGTCGACGGCGATGGCCGACAGCGTGCCTGCCACCAGTCCCACCCAGCCGGCCGTGGGGGTCATCCGCTTCCAGAACATGCCGAGGATGAACGTCGCGAACAGCGGGGCGTTGAAGAACCCGAACAGCGTCTGGAGGTAGGTCATGACGTTGTCGTAGCCGAGCGCGATCTGGGCGGTGAAGATCGCGATGACCGTCGCTCCCACGGTGGCCAGCCGACCGATCCGCAGGTAGTAGTCGTCGGAGTGGTCCTTGCGGATGTAGCGCTGCCACAGGTCGTAGGAGAACACCGTGTTGAAGGCGGAGATGTTGGCCGCCATGCCGGCCATGAAGGCGGCGAGGAGGCCGGCGATCGCCAGGCCGAGGAGGCCGTTGGGCAGGACGTCACGCATCAGCAGGAGCAGGGCGTCGTTGTAGGTCACGTCGCCGGACGCGCCGCCCGTGGGACTGCCGCCGTCCTTGAGCTCGATCATCTCCGCGACCAGGACGGCGGAGACCATGCCGGGCACGATCACGATGAAGGGCACGAACATCTTGGGGAAGGCACCGATGATCGGGGTCTTCCTCGCGGCGGAGATCGAGTCGGAGGCCATCGCCCGCTGGACCTCGACGAAGTTGGTCGTCCAGTAGCCGAAGGACAGCACGAAGCCCAGGCCGAAGACGATGCCGATCACCGACAGGAGCGGGGAGTCGAAGCCGGACAGTGCCTCGCCCGGCCAGGCGTTCAGCTGTTGCCCGGCCGGTGGCGCGTCGGATGCCGAGGATGCGTCCGCCGAGGCGGCGCTGATCTTCTCGGTCAGGCCGTCCCAGCCCCCGACGCGGTTCAGTCCGATCAGCGTCAGGGGAAGCAGGGACGCGACGATGACGAAGAACTGCAGCACCTCGTTGTAGATCGCCGCGCTCAGTCCGCCCAGCGTGATGTACGACAGCACCACCGCCCCGGCGACGATCAGCGAGACCCAGATCGGCCAACCCAGCAGCGCGCGCACGATGCCGGCGAGGAGGGCGAGGTTGACGCCGGCGATCAGCAGCTGGGCGACGGCGAAGCTGATGGCGTTGACCAGGTGAGCGCCGGTGCCGAAGCGCCGGAGCATGAACTCCGGCACCGAGCGCACCTTGGAGCCGTAGTAGAACGGCATCATCACGACGCCGAGGAAGAGCATCGCCGGGACGGCACCGACCCAGAAGTAGTGGAAGGTCGGCAGGCCGAGCTGGGCGCCGTTGGCGGACATGCCCATGATCTCGACGGCACCGAGGTTGGCGGAGATGAAGGCCAGACCGGTCACCCACGCCGGCAGCGAGCGGCCGGAGAGGAAGAAGTCGATCGAGTCCGACACCGATCGCCGGGCCATCACGCCGATGCCCAGCACGAAGCCGAAGTAGATGGCGACCAGCAGGTAGTCCAGCCAGGTCGCGTCGATCAGGGTGTCGGAGCCCATGGTTGCCTCCCGAGCGTCAGCTTCATCGGACCACCCAGCAACCTAGACCGGATGCCACTGCGGGCGCGACCACCCTTCGGGAGGTCACCCGCCGGCGACGACCTCCACCTCGAAGCCTTCCGAGCTCTCCAGGTAGAGCGCGACGTGGGCCTCGCCGCCCGCGTACGGGTAGCGGTCGGCGTACAGTTCGTGCCACCCGTGCTCCGTCGACTCCGACCGCATCCGGTCGAGCTCGTCACGGGTCTCGACGGTCGTGGCGAGGTGGTTGATCCCGGGCCGGAGCCGGTCGTGCGCGCCGTGCTGGTCGGGCGAGTGCTCCATGAAGACGTACGTGCCGTCGGGGTGCACCCACGACAGCACCCCCTCCTCGCGCTGCCACCCGCACCGCGCCAGCAGCCACCCCCACTCCCCTTCTGCGGTCGCGACGTCGTCGACCCACAGGTCGAGGTGGTGGAGGGCTCGGGGCACGGAACCAACCTAGACCGGCCTTCCTCCGGGGTCGACGCGGTGCCATCCTCGAAGTGGAGAGGCATCGCCCATGGACTACCGCGACTCGCACCGCGCCCTGCAGGACGCCTTCGACACGCGCCGGCTCGCGGACCGGCTCGCCAGCGTCGCGGGCGACGACGTGTCGGGGTTCCGCGAGTTCATCGAGGCGCGCGACATGTTCTTCATCGCCACCGCCGACGCCGACGGCCAGCCGCAGTGCTCCTACAAGGGCGGCGACCCCGGATTCGTGCGCGTCGTCGACGACCACACGCTGGCGTTCCCCGTGTACGACGGCAACGGCATGTTCCTGACGATGGGCAACGTCACCGAGAACCATCTCGTCGGCCTGCTGTTCATCGACTTCGCCACCGGCTCGCGCCTGCGCATCAACGGCGAGGCGTCCATCGACCCCGCCGACCCACTGGTCGCCGAGCTCCCTGGCGCCCGCCTCGTCGTACGGGTGCGCGCCACCGCGGTCTTCCCCAACTGCCGGCGCTACGTCCACACGCACGGGGCGGCGGAGCGGTCGGTCTTCGTGCCCGTCCGCGACCAGCAGCCGCCCGTCCCGGACTGGAAGCGCGACGAGTGGTTCGACGGCACCCTCCCGGCCGGTGACCCGGCGCTGGACCCGACCCGCCCGAGCGCGCCGGCGACGCCGCAGTTCTGACAGCCGTGGCAGGGTGGGGGCGATGGACCCCCGTCCCGTCTCTGCACCCCTCGCGGCGGCACTCGTCGTGCTCGGCCTCGTGCTGGCCGCCGGTCCCGCCCTCGCCGCCGGCTTCGCGATCTGCGGCGTCTCCGGCTGCACGGGCGGCGGCTTCGGGCGCGCCACCGACCCCGGCCTGACCCGTCTGCTGCTCCTCGCGACCGGCGTCGTGGCCGCCCTCCCGCTGGCGGTCCACGCGCTCGTCCGCCGCAGCGGGCGCCTGGGGGCGTACGCCCTCGCCCTCGCTGTCGTCGCGACCCTGCTGACCGGGCTCGTCATCGGCTCCGACCTCCGCGGCTGCCCGCGCAACGTCTCCTACGAGACGTGCGTGGAAGAGGCGCGCTGACCACCCCCCCTCCGCTCGGTGGTCGAGGTGCGAGCGCAGCCGTCCCCTCGGTGGTCGAGTAGCCCGCGAGGGACGAGCGGGCGTATCGAGACCCCTCGCCAGTCAGCATCTCCGTGTTGACGTGCGAGCGCAGCGAGCCTCGAAACCACTCCGCCCTCGGTGGCCACGTCCGATCACGGCCAGGGCCACTGTCGTACCCGACGTCTACGATCGAACACATGAGCGAAGTGCTGCTGGCGCCCGGAGCAGGTGAGGTCGAGGACCTCTCTGCTGCCGAGCTGCTCGCGCTCGCTCGAAGCCGGAAGTCCGCCGAGGACCGGGCCGCAGCAGACCTCCTCGATGTCGCGGCCCGGTGGGCCGACCTGCACCCGCCCGAGTCGATCCACACGGCAGCGTCGTTCACGGTCCCGGGGTCGCAGCACGAGGAGCCCATCGCGGGTGAGGGTGCCCCGCTGGTGGCGGAGTTCTGTTGCGCCGAGCTCGGCACCGTCCTCGGGATCACGTCGACGGCGGCGAAGAAGCTCATCGGCCACGCCCTCGAGCTCCGTCACCGCCTTACCCGCCTGTGGGCACAGGTGCAAGCCGGGCAGGTGCCGGCCTGGCGAGCCAGGCTGGTCGCGGACACCACCATCCACTCCTCACCCGCGCTCACCGCCGAGGCCGCGGGGTTCGTCGACGCCCAGGTCGCCGCCGTCGCCGGACGGGTCGGGTCCGCGCAGCTCGACCGGCTCGTCGCGGAGACCATCAGGCGCTACGACCTCGCGACCGCCGACCCGGCCGCGGACCCGGAGGACGGCTACCTGCACGTCGACCCGCGCCACGTCACCGTCGACACCGACGACGTGCACTACGCCGGCACCCTGCGGATCGAGGCCGAGGTCGACATCGCCGACGCCCTCGACCTCGACCGCGCCCTCGCCCACCACGCCGCCACCCAGCAGGCCCTCGGATCCCTGCTGCCACTCGACGCCCGCCGCGCCAAGGCCCTCGGGGACCTCGCCCGGACCCAGACAGCGCTGGAGCTCCTGACCGGGGGGCCGGGAACGGACCGCGCCAGCGGGCCGGACCCGGACACCCGGAGACAGGACCGGGTGAACCCCGACACCGGCGACGACGCCGACGAGCCGGACCTGCCGGCCGCTCGTGCGGTGGTGATCCACGCCCACGTCGACGCGTCCTTCTCCGGTGACGCCACGGTGTTCGGTCCCACCGGGCGCATGGAGAACGGCCGGCGTCTCGTCCTGCTCGAGCAGATCCAGTCCTGGTGCGCAGATTCGCGCACCGAGGTCACCATCAAGCCCGTCATCGACCTCAACACCACGCTGACCGCGCAGACGCGGAAGGTCCCGGCACCGATCCGCGAACACGTGATCCTGAGGGATCGCACGTGCGTGTTCCCGTTCTGCTCCCGCCCCACCCGGCGCTGCGACGTCGACCACATCATCCCGTGGGACGACGACGCCGACGCCGAGGGCAGACCCCAACCCGGCCCGACGACCACGAGCAACCTGGCCTGCCTGTGCCGGTTCCACCACCGCCTCAAGACCCACTCCGCCTGGCGCTACGCCATGGTCGAGCCCGGAGTGTTCGAGTGGACCAGCCCGCACGGGCACCGCTACCGCCGCGACCACACCGGCACCACCGACCTCGGTCCACCGCATCCACCGCATCCGACGGCTCCGCCCGACATCCCACGACCACGCCGACGATGACCCCGCCCCACACCCCCTGCGCAGCACGAGCAGGGGGCTCGAGGCACGTGCCGGCTCGTGTCCCACTGCACTCTCCCGCGCCGCGAGCGGACTCCCGTCAGAGCTGGAGCACCGCCGCGCAGACCAGGTAGGTCTCCGCCACCACGCCCGGTTCGTCCAGACCAGAGGACGCCCGTGCGACGTCCGCAGCCCGGGCGCGTACCGCCGCTCCCGGGTCGAGGGCCGTCAGGTCGGCAGCCAGGTCGTGCACGACCACCATGGCGTCCCGCTCCGAGAGCGTGTCGAGGGCGAGGCTGTTGTGCAGCATCTCCGCCGCCTCCGCCATCAGCTGACGCGCCGTCTCCAGGTCGACGTCAGCGCGTGCGGCCGCGACCGCAGCCGCCGCAGCCTCGAACTCTGCGCGCAACAACCGCTCGACGGACGCCATGGGACGACCGTGACAGGCACGCCTGCATCGATCAAGCTGAATCCGTGTCCCTGCCTGGCCGTGCTCGGTCCTGGTCAGCCGATCGCCGACAACCCCGCCATCGCATGGTCTGATGGGCCCCGCGCCGCCGGCCTGCTCCGGCCGGACCTCACCACCAGGCCTGCTTCTTCGTCCACCTGAGCAGGAGCCCACTGACGGCGGCCATCACCGCCAGCACCAGCACGAGCTGGACGACGTGGGTGGAGTCGTTGACGATGACGTTCATCCCGTAGATGCTCGCCAGCGCCGTGACCGGGAGCGTGACGGCGGCGATGACCGCGAGGCGCTCCATCGCCACGGTCATCTTGGTGGTGACCCTGGTCTGGTAGAGGTCGATCACGCCGAAGAGGAAGTGGCTCTCGCCGTCCGCGAGGCTGCGCAGCCGGTCGAACTGCTCGGCAAGGTCGCTCGCGAAGGCACGCTCCGCCTCGGGGACGACACGGTCGAGACTCCGGATGCGCGCGTAGATCTCGTGCGACTGGGCGGCCATCGTCCGTACGGTGATCAGCTCGTGCCGGACCAGGAAGAGCCGCTCGAGCAGCTCCTCTGGTCGCCGGAAGTCGCCCGCCATCGCTGCCTGCTCGAGCTCGGGCAGGCCCTCTGCCACCGCGCTGACCAGCCCGCGCTGGGACCGGACCACCGCCGACCCGATCGCGTGCGACAGCTCGGCCGGCGAGCCCGGCCGCAAGGTTCCCCGCTCGATCCGGCTGCGCACCGCCGCGGTCTCGCGCACGGCCTCGGCAGGATCCACGACCGGGTTGATCGGGCCGTGCACGGTCACGAGGTAGCGCCGGCCGACCAGCTGGTCCAGCTCGAGCAGGTGCACGTGTCCCGCGTTGCCCGCGTACGGCGAGTGGAGGACGACGAAGACGTGGTCGGCGTACCCGTGGACGGTCGGCACGTGGTTGCGCTGCCGGCACGCCGCGACGACCAGCGGGTGCGCGTGCACAACCTCGACCAGCACGCGTTCGGCCTCGGGGTCGTCGGCCGGCATGTCGATCCAGACGAAGCCGTCGGTGCGCTCGAGGAGCGCGCCGAGCTCCGACCCGTCATGGGGCCGGATCCCGTCCGGATGCACGAACCACAGGTGCACGACCCCAGCGTGGCACCGCGAGGGACGGTGCGCGAGCCTCAACCGCCGGGAAGGGTCCTCACTCCCACTCGATGGTGCCCGGCGGCTTCGAGGTGATGTCGAGGGTGACCCGGTTGATCTCCTCGACCTCGTTGGTGATCCGCGTCGAGATGCGCTCCATCACCTCGTAGGGCAGGCGCGCCCAGTCGGCCGTCATCGCGTCCTCGGAGGTGACGGGCCGGATCACGACGGGGTGGCCGTACGTCCGCCCGTCGCCCTGGACGCCCACGGAGCGGACGTCGGCGAGCAGCACGACCGGCATCTGCCAGATGTCGCGGTCGAGGCCGGCGCGGGTCAGCTCCTGGCGGGCGATCGCGTCGGCGCGACGCAGGATGTCGAGGCGGTCGGCCGTCACCTCGCCGATGATGCGGATGCCGAGGCCGGGGCCGGGGAACGGCTGGCGCCACACCATCTCGGCGGGCAGGCCGAGCTGCTCACCGACGAGACGCACCTCGTCCTTGAAGAGGGTGCGCAACGGCTCGACCAGCGCGAACTCGAGGTCCTCGGGCAGGCCGCCGACGTTGTGGTGGGACTTGATGTTGGACGTGCCGGCCCCGCCGCCGGACTCCACCACGTCGGGGTAGAGCGTGCCCTGCACCAGGAAGCCGACCTTGTCGCCGTGCTCGGCCGCCTCGCCGAGGACCTGCACCTCGGCGGCCTCGAAGGCGCGGATGAACTCGCGACCGATGATCTTGCGCTTCTCCTCCGGGTCGGTGACCCCGGCGAGCGCGGCGAGGAACGTCTCACGGGCGTCGTAGACGTGGAGGTTGACGCCGGTGGCCGCGACGAAGTCGCGCTCCACCTGCTCGGCCTCGCCCTCACGCAGGAGGCCGTGGTCGACGAAGACGCAGTGCAGCCGGTCGCCGATGGCGCGCTGGACGATCGCGGCCGCGACCGCGGAGTCGACCCCGCCCGACAGCCCGCAGATCGCGAGTCCGCGGTCGCCGATCTGCTCGCGGACCCGCTCGATCTGCTCCTCGGCGATGTTGAGCATCGTCCACGTCTGGCGGGCGCCCGCGATGTGGTGAAGGAAGTGCTCGAGCACCTTCTGGCCGTGCTCGGAGTGCAGCACCTCGGGGTGCCACTGGACTCCCGCGAGCCCACGGTCGACGTCCTCGAAGGCGGCGACCGGAGTGACGTCGGTGGACGCCAGGACGGTGAAGCCCTCGGGCGCCTGGGCGACCGAGTCGCCGTGCGACATCCAGACCTTGTGCTCTCCCGGGATGCCCGCGAGCAGGGTGCCGGGCTCGGAGACGGTGACGGGCGTACGGCCGTACTCGCGGGCGCCGGTGTGGGCGACCTCGCCGCCGAGGCCCTTCGCCATGAGCTGGAAGCCGTAGCACATGCCGAAGACCGGGACCCCGGTGGTGAACACGGCCGTGTCGATGCCGGGCGCACCCTCGGCGTACACGCTGGACGGCCCGCCGGACAGGATGATCGCCTTCGGGTGGCGCGCGAGCATGTCGGCGACCGGCATCGTGTGCGGCACGATCTCGGAGTAGACCCGCGCCTCGCGCACCCGCCGTGCGATCAGCTGGGCGTACTGGGCCCCGAAGTCGACGACGAGGACCAGGTCGTGCTCTGCAGGCTGCGTCACGCCGCGGAGTCTATCGAGATGAGTATCTCGACACGGCCGTCGGCCCCGCGTCGCTTCGCATCGCGGCGCCGGGCCTGCTCGATCCGATTTCCCACAGCGTGTCCGGCTTCGCCGGACCCGCCTGGAAATCGCATCAGGGCCCGATCGGGGAGGGAGGGTGATCGGGCCCTGACGCTTGAGCCCGACCCTGCGAGCAGCGCCGAGACTCGGAGCCCGACCCTTGGGAGGGAGCATGACTGCCGGACCCCTTACCCCGCCCAACGACGTCTGCGAGGGGTGGTTACGGCGCTGGCCGATGAATCTTGCCGCTCAGCTGACGCCGACGATCGGCAGGCGCAGCGCACCGGGCGCGGCGTCCGGCACGACCGGGTTCTTGGGCTCGACGGGCGCCACCCGGCGGTAGGTCGAGCCCAGCGCTGGCCGCGGGTCGGCCTCGCCCTTGTTGGGCCAGAAGGCCATCGCCCGCTCGGCCTGCGCGGTGATCGTCAGCGACGGGTTCACCCCGAGGTTGGCCGAGACCGCGGAGCCGTCGACGACGTGCAGGCCCTCGTGGCCGAACAGCCGCTGCCACGGGTCGACGACCCCGGTCTCGGGTGAGTCGCCGATCGTGCAGCCTCCGATGAAGTGCGCGGTCAGCGGCCGGTCGAACGGCTCGCCGACGTTGCCGCCGGGCGTCCCGCCCATCACCTCGGCCATCCGGCGCACGGCGTCGTAGGCCACGGGGATGTAGGTCGGGTTGGGCAGGCCGTGGCCCTGCTCGGACGTCATCCGCCACCCGAAGCGGCCCTTGACGCCCCTGGTGGTGATCGAGTTGTCGAGGGTCTGCATCACCAGCGCGACCACCGTGCGCTCGGACCAGTGCCGGAAGTCGTAGAGGTCGAGCGCGGTGCGCCGCTGCGACCACAGCTCGCGCAGCCACGTGCGGACCCGCGACTCCCCCGGCCGGTCGTCGGCGAGCACGGTCTGCATGAGCGCCATCGCGTTGGAGCCCTTGCCGTAGCGGACCGGCTCGATGTGGGTGACGTCGTCGGGGTGCCACGACGACGTGATCGCGACGCCCTCGGTGTAGTCAGTGTCGCTGGTCGACGGCGCGAGGGCGCCCAGGACCGCCTCGGAGTTGGTGCGGGTCAGCACGCCGAGCCGGTCGCTGACGCCCGGGAGGTCGCCCTCTCCCTTGAGCTGGTGCAGCAGCTTCTGGGTGCCGAGCGCGGCCGCGGAGAACACGACCTGGTCGGCGGTGAACACCTTGGTGGCCGGCTGCTTCCCGAAGCGTGACAGCTTGGCCTTCGTCCACCGGGTGGTGACCTCGTAGCCGCCGGCGGCGCGGGGCCGCACGCGCGTCACCGTGGTCATCGGATGGACCGTCGCCCCGGCCTGCTCGGCGAGGTGCAGATAGTTCTTGACGAGGGTGTTCTTGGCGTTGTGGCGACACCCGGTCATGCACTCGCCGCAGTTGCGGCACGCGTTGCGCGCCGGACCGGCCCCGCCGAAGTAGGGGTCCTCGACCCGCTCGCCGCCCTGCGCGTCGGGTCCACCGAAGAAGACCCCAACGGGCGTCGGGTGGAACGTGTCACCGACTCCCATGTCCTCGGCGACCTGCTTCATGACCTCGTCGGCCGGCGTGTGGCGCGGGTTCTCCACCACGCCGAGCATCCGCTTGGCCTGGTCGTAGTACGGGGCGAGCTCCGACTTCCAGTCGGTGATGTGCGCCCACGAAGGGTCGCGGTAGAACGCGTCGAGCGGCTCGTAGAGCGTGTTGGCGTAGACCAGCGACCCGCCGCCGACGCCCGCGCCGGCGAGGATCAGGCAGTCCTTGACCATGTCGATGCGCTGGATGCCGTACATCCCGAGCGCGGGCGCGAAGAGGAACCGCCTGGCGTCGAACGAGGTGGCCGGGAAGTCGTCGTCCTCGAAGCGCGCGCCGGCCTCGAGGACGCCGACGCCGTAGCCCTTCTCGGTGAGCCGCAGCGCGGTGACGGACCCACCGAAGCCGGACCCGATGACGAGGACGTCGTAGTGCCGGCTCATGCCCGGCCCAGCCTGTTGAGCAGCCGCAGGGCCGTGGTCATCACCTTGGCGTTGGTCTCCTCCGACATCCCGAACATCGGTGCGATCGGCATCAGCCGCTGCGTAGCGACGGACTGGGACTCGGTGTAGCGCAGGATGCCCTCGGCGCCCTGACGGCGGCCCATGCCCGACTCACGCATGCCGCCCATCGGCGCACCGAGCGAGCCGAAGGTCGCGCCGTAGGCCTCGTTGACGTTGACCGTGCCGCACGCGATGCGGCGCGCGATCGCCCGTCCGCGGGCGGCGTCGCGCGTCCAGATCGAGGCGTTGAGGCCGTACTGGCCGTCGTTGGCGCGGTCGACCGCCTCGTCCTCGCTGTGGAAGCGGTAGATCGAGACCACCGGGCCGAAGGTCTCCGTGCCGAAGCACTCCATGTCGGCCGACACGCCCTCGAGGATCGTCGGCTCGAAGACGTACGGCCCGAGGTCGGGACGGTGCCGGCCACCGGTGAGCACGTGCGCGCCCTTGGCGACGGCGTCCTCGACGTGGGCGGTGACGGTCTCGAGCTGCGCCTGGGAGATCAGCGAGCCCATGTCGACCGACCACTCGTGGCTGGCGCCGAGGGTCATCGCCTGCGTGCGCGAGACGAAAGCGTCGACGAACCGGTCGTAGACCTGGTCGGCGACGAAGAGCCGCTCCATCGAGACGCACAGCTGCCCGGCGTTGGAGAACACGGCGCGGGTGGCGCCCTCGGCCGCGCGCTGCACGTCGGCGTCGCGGAGCACGAGCATCGGGTTCTTGCCGCCGAGCTCGAGCGAGCAGCCGATGAGCCGGTCGGCACAGCCCTGCGCGATCTTCCGGCCGGTGGCGGTCGAGCCGGTGAAGCAGACGTAGTCTGCGTGGGCGACGATCGCGCCGCCCACCTCGGGGCCGGGGCCGGCGACGACCTGCCACAGCTCCGGCGGGAAGCCGGCCTCGTCGAGCAGCTGCGCGGCGAGCAGGGCGGTCAGCATCGTCTGCGCGTCGGGCTTGGACACGACGGCATTGCCGGCGAGCAGGGCCGGCATGCCGTCGCACAGGGCCATGCTGAGCGGGTAGTTCCAGGGCGAGATGATGCCGACGACACCCTTGGGGATCCGGTTGACCTCGGCACGGGTGAGCACGGGGAACATGCCGCCGACGCGCACGCTGTCGAGGTGCTCGTGGGCGGTGCGGGCGTAGTAGCGCGCGGTCAGCGCGAGGTGCGCCACCTCGAGGTAGGCGTCCTTGCGAGCCTTCCCGGACTCCCACACGACCAGGTCGATCAGCTCGTCCTGGCGGTCGAGGAGCAGGTCGTGCAGCCGCAGCAGCGCGGCGGCACGCTCGTCGATCGAGGTCGCCGCCCACGACTTCTGGGCACGGCGCGCCCGCGCGAACGCCTCGGCCACGTCGGCGGGGCTCGACTGCGGGACGTGCGCGAGCGGGGTCCGTCCGATGGGCGAGGCCACGGCGGCCGTCTCACCGGTGGTGCTGACCACGCGCCGCGTCAGGCCCGAGACGTACGCCCGGTCGAGGCCGTAGGCGGCGGTGCTGTCGTGCTCGGGGTCGGCTGGCCCGTCGGTGGTGGGACCTGACGCGGGGGTCTGCTCACTCATCCGTGCAGCGTAGGTCGCTGTGACGACCGTTGCTACTGGTTGGTCACTTCATCCCACCATTCGACATATCGGGCACATTTGTCCACCGCTCCGACGGGCGGGTCGATCAGACGATCTCGGGCGCCTTCACGCGCGCCTCGTCGGCCTCCTGGTCGGTCGGCATGAGCTGGCTCTGCCGCTCGGCCTCGACGCGGCGCAGGTAGTGGTCGACCTCGTCGGCGACCTGCGCCTCGTCCCAGCCCAGCGCCTCGGCCATCAGCTCGGCGGCGGGGCGGGCGGCCGAGATCCCGCGGTCGAAGGTCTCGATCGACACGCGCGTACGCCGGGCCAGCACGTCGTCGAGGTGGCGGGCGCCCTCGTGGGTGGCGGCGTAGAGGACCTCTGCGCGCAGGTAGTGCTCCGCGCCGGCGAGCGGCTCACCGAGCTCGGGTCGCTGGTGGATGAGGTCGAGCACCTCGTCGACGAGCCCGCCGTAGCGGCCGAGCAGGTGGTCGATGACGCCGACGTCGAGCCCCGAGGACCTGCTGAGCGCGACGCGCTGGTTGGTGCGAGCCTCGTGGCCCCACGCCCCCATCAGCGGCACCCGGTCGGTGATCGAGGCGGGGGTCACGCCGAAGTCGCGGATGGCGTGGTCGACGGCGTCCTTGGCCATGACGCGGTAGGTCGTCAGCTTGCCGCCGGCGACCAGCACCAGGCCGGGGACAGGGTTGGCGACGGTGTGCTCGCGGGAGAGCTTGGTGGTCTCCCCCATCTCGCCCTCCTTGCGCATCGGCTTGAGCAGCGGGCGCAGCCCGGCCCACACGCCGATGACGTCGCGGTGGTCGAGCGGGTCCTTGAGGAGCCGGTTGACGTGGCCGAGCAGGTAGTCGATGTCGGTCTTGCTGGCCGCCGGGTGCGCGAGGTCGTAGTCCCAGGCGGTGTCGGTCGTGCCGATGATCCAGAACTGGCCCCACGGGATCACGAAGAGCACCGACTTCTCGGTCTTGGTGATGAAGCCGCACTCGGAGCGGATCCGGTCGCGTGGCACGACGAGGTGGATGCCCTTGCTCGCGTCGACGTCGAGCTGCGCCTGTCCGCCGATGAGCTGCTGGACCTCGTCGGTCCACACCCCGGCGGCGTTGATGACGACCTTGGCTCGGACCTCGATGTCACGCTCGCCCTCCAGGTCGCGGACCGTGGCGCCGACGACGCGGCCCTGTCCTGAGCCTGTCGAAGGGTCACCCTCGCGCAGGAACCCGGTCACCTTCGTGCGGGTCGCGACGTGGGCGCCGTTGTTGGCGGCGGTGCGGGCGATGGTCATCACCAGCCGGGCGTCGTCGACCTGGCAGTCGTAGTAGCGGATCGCGCCGTGCAGCTTGTCGGTCCTGATGTCGGGCGCCATCCGGGCGAGCTGCTTGCGGAAGACGTGCTTGTGCTTCGGCACGCCCATGTCGTACTTGCCGGTCATCGCCATGCCGTCGTAGAGCGCGACGCCCGCGCCGACGTAGGGCCGCTCCCACGCGTGCTCGAGCGGGTAGAGGAACGGCACCGGGCGTACGAGGTGGGGCGCGAGCCGGGTGAGCAGCAGGCCGCGCTCCTCGAGGGCCTCCTTGACCAGCGCGAAGTCGAGCATCTCGAGGTAGCGCAGGCCGCCGTGCACCAGCTTGGACGAGCGCGAGGACGTGCCGGAGGCGAGGTCGCGCTGCTCGACCAGGCCCACCTTGAGGCCGCGGGTCACGGCGTCGAGCGCGGCACCCACCCCCACGATGCCGCCGCCGACCACGAGGACGTCGAGCTCACCCGACCCGAGCTGGTCGAGCGCGTCAGCGCGCTGGTCGGCGTCGAGGGCCTTGGCGAGCGTCATGGGCCGATTGTCGCAGGCCGACCGAAGCGCCGACCGGTGCGCATCAGTGCTGGACGACGACCTCGATGCGCTGGAACTCCTTGACCTCGGTGTAGCCCGTGGTCGCCATCGCGCGACGCAGGGCGCCGACGAGGTTCATGGTGCCGTCGGCGGTGCGGGAGGGACCGAACATGATCTCCTCCAGCGTCCCGACCGGGGCGAACTCCACGCGCTGCCCGCGCGGCAGGTCGGCGTGGGTGGCCTCGCTCCCCCAGTGGAAGCCGCGGCCCGGCGCCTCGGTGGCCCGCGCGAGCGGCGAGCCGATCATGACGGCGTCGGCGCCACAGGCGATGGCCTTGGCGATGTCGCCGGAGCTGCCGATCGAGCCGTCGGCGATGACGTGGACGTAGCGCCCACCGGACTCGTCGAGGTAGTCACGGCGGGCGGCGGCGACGTCGGCGACGGCGCTGGCCATCGGGACAGCGACCCCCAGGACCGTACGGGTGGTGTGCGCGGCCCCGCCGCCGAAGCCGACGAGTACGCCGGCGGCGCCGGTGCGCATGAGGTGGAGCGCCGCCTGGTAGGTCGCGCAGCCACCCACGATGACGGGGACGTCGAGCTCGTAGATGAACTCCTTGAGGTTCAGCGGCTCCGACTGGCTGCTGACGTGCTCGGCGGAGACGGTCGTGCCGCGGATGACGAACATGTCGACACCTGCGTCGACGACGGCCTTCACGTGCTCCTTGGTGCGCTGCGGCGACAGCGATCCGGCGACCGTGACACCGGCGGCGCGCACCTCCTTGAGGCGGGCGGTGATCAGCTCGGGCTTGATCGGCTCGGAGTAGATCTCCTGCATCCGCTGGGTGGCCTCGGCCCCCTGGAGCCCGGCGACCTCCTCGAGCAGTCCGGTCGGGTCGTCGTACCGGGTCCACAGGCCCTCGAGGTTCAGCACCCCGAGGCCGCCCATCTGGCCCAGCGCGATCGCGGTCGACGGCGACATGACCGAGTCCATCGGCGCGGCCAGGACCGGGATGTCGAAGCGGTAGGCGTCGATCTGCCAGGCGGTGCTGACCTCCTCGGGGTCGCGGGTGCGCCGGGAGGGCACGATCGCGATGTCGTCGAAGGAGTAGGCGCGGCGACCGCGCTTGGCACGGCCGATCTCGATCTCGGTCACGAGGCGAAGCCTAACGGCGTCGGGTCAGAAGCCGAGGTCGCGGGCGGTGGCGCGGATGCGGTCGGCGCTGGCGCGCAGCCCGGCGAGCTCGGCGTCGCTCATCGGGACCTCGAGGCGGCGCTCGGCGCCGCCCCGGCCCACCACCGTCGGCACGGACAGGCAGACGTCGCCGATGCCGTGGTAGTCGGTGAGCAACGTGGAGACCGGCAGCACGCGCTTCTCGTCGCGGAGGACCGCCTCGATGATCCGCCCGGCGGACACGCCGATGGCGTAGTTGGTGGCTCCCTTGCCCTTGATGATCTCGTAGGCCGCGCCGACGACGTCGGCGGCCATGGCGTCGCGGTCGGCCTCGTCCACGAGGTCGGTGACCGGTACGCCGCCGATGCTCGCGCTGCTCCAGAGCGGGATCTCGCTGTCGCCGTGCTCGCCGACGACGTACGCGTGGACGTTCTGCACCGCGACCCCGCAGTGCGCCGCGACCAGCCCGCGCAGCCGGGCCGAGTCGAGCACCGTGCCCGAGCCGAAGAGCTGCTCGGTGCCGAGGCCGGTGAGCTTCTGCGCGGCATAGGTCACCACGTCGACGGGGTTGGTGACCATCACGAACCGCGCGTCGGGAGCGACCTCGACCAGGGCCGGCATCAGCGTCCGCAGCATGCGAGTCGTCGACGCGGCCAGGTCGAGGCGGGACTGGCCGGGCTGCTGCTTGGCACCGGCGGTCACCGCGACCACCTGCGCGCCCTCGCAGACTGACACGTCGGTTGACGCCTCCACGTGGGCGGTCGGCAGGAACTGCAGGCCCTGGCGGAGGTCGAGCTCCTCGGCGCGCACCTTGTCGGCGTCGACGTCGTGCAGCGCGACGGTGGTCGCGACACCGCGCACCAGGCAGGCGTACGCGAGCGTGGAGCCCACGGCGCCGGCTCCGACGATGGCGATCTTCGCGGAAGTCATGCCTCAGCCTAGGGGGTGGGGTTCGGCAACGGGCGGTGCACAAGTCGGCAAAGCCGGTCATGCGCGACGGTCTCGCTGCCTACCGTCGAACAGGTGGGGAAGACGGGGATCCGATGGCTCGCGCGCGTCGTCGCGGCGACCTGCCTGGCCAGTGGGGTGGCGGGCACGGTCGCTGCGGCGGCGCACGCGTCGGACGACTACCCATGGGCGGGTCGCGGCCAGTGCCCGATCGTTCCGCAGGTGCCGATCGAGGAGCCCGAGCCCGTCCCCGTCACCCCGACCCCCGGCCAGCAGCCGGGCGACGAGCCCGGTGACGCGGCGCCCGTCGTCGAGCCGCCGCCTCCTCCGCCGCCGGTGCTGGACCCGGTCTCCGGCCACCTCTACGACCCCCGCGGACCGCGGCCGACCTGCGCGAGCCGGGTGTGGTCGATCGACGGGTCGATCGGCGACCCCTGGGGCTTCGTGTGGCGCAACTGCACGAGCTTCGTCTCGTGGCGCCTCCACGAGCGCAACGGCATGGACCGGTTCGGCAACCACTTCCGCGGGGAGCACTGGGGCAACGCGGACAACTGGGACGACGTCGCCCGCCGCCTCGGCTACCGCGTCGACTCCGTCCCGGCGATCGGCGCGGTCGCGCAGACCGATGCGGGCCGGGTCGGCCACGTGGCGTGGGTCAGCGCCGTCGGGCCGGGCACGGTGACCATCGAGGAGTACAACCACGCGCTGCCCGGCGGCTACGGCACGCGGACGGTCCCGGCGACCGAGTTCCGCTACCTCCACCTCGACGACGTCGCCCCCTCGCCGTACGTCGGCTCGGACCGCACCGTCGTCGCGGCGCCCGACACCCTCGGGGGCTCGTGGACCGCCCGCGTCGACGACCGCGGCACCCTCTGGCTCGCACGCCCGGGGCGTCCCGCGCGGACCGTCGGGCCACGGCGTGCCTTCTCCCCCGTCGCGGCACCGGCGCTGATGCTCTCCCGCAGGGGACTGCCGTGGCTGGCCGCCACGACGCGGGAGGGGCGGGTGCTGGCCGGCACGCCCCGTCGCGGCCGGCTCGTGCTGCGCCGGGTCGCCCGCTCGGCGTCGACCGCGAGCCCGGCGGTCGCGCTCACCAGCAGCGGTCGCCCGCTGCTCGCGGCGGTGTCGCCGGACGGCACGCTCGTCACCCGGCGCCTCACCCTGCACGGCGGCTGGAGCCGACCGGCGCGGGTCGGCCGCCCCGCCTCCTGGGGCACCCACACCGCGCCCGTCCTCGGCGCCGACGCGCAGGGCCGCTCGTGGCTGGTCGCGGTGACCGAGGGGGGCGCCACCTTCGCGCAGTCGCTGGGACGCGGCCGGCTGCAGCGCCTCGGCGGGCCTTCGGCGTCCGTCACGTCGACGCCAGCCCTGAGCACCGACGGCACCGGCACCACGCGCCTGCACCAGGTGACCGCGACCGGTCGCCTCGGCGTACGCACCCTCGACGGCGGCCGCTGGAGCCGGCCCGCGTGGCTGGCAGGACGGTGGTCCCCGTACGCCTCCCCCGCCGTCGACGACGTGGCCGGACAGCTGCACGTGGCGGCGACCGGTTCCCGGGGCGCCGTCGTCGTGCGCAGCGCCGTGCCCGGAACGCCGTCGCACCTGGGGCGCGGCGCCCGCCCGGGACGCGACCTGACCCTGTCGCCGGGGCTGCTCACCCGCCGCGACGGCGGGGTCTTCGTGGTGGCTCGCACCGGGGCGCGGCTGCTGGCGCGACCGGCCGCGGCCGCCGTCGACGACTCGCTGCCGACCAGCGCCGGCTTCACGCCGTGAAGCCCACCGCCCGCGCGATGGAGCGGCGCAGCCAGTCGGCGTAGCGCGCCGCGGACCAGCCGCGCTCCTCGGCGAGGACCAGGTAGGTCTCGGCCCTGGTCAGCACCACGACCTCGTCGACCGTGTCGGCGTGCACGGGGCCGGAGGCGAGCAGCGGCACCAGCGCGCTGATCGTGTCGACGTGCCCGGCGCGAGCCGCCTCCAGGACCGCGTTCATGCGCGCGTCGTCGTCCGCCCCCTGGGCCAGCACCGGCACGAAGGGGGCCATCGGCACGACCGCGTCGCAGGCGAAGTCGACGAACCGGTCCAGGCGTACGCGGCGATCCGGCTCGTCAGCCAGCCGCAGCGCGTCGAAGGAGTCGCGCAGGGTGCCGCTCCTGCCGAAGGTCGCGGAGCCCATCGCGGCCATGAGCAGTCCGGGCTTGCCATCGAACGTCTTGGTGACGTACTCCGGGGAGACCTCGGCCTCACGGGCTACGGCGACGATCGTCGTACGCCGCCAGCCGAGGTCGGCGAACAGTCCCGCCGCCGTCACGGCGACGTGGATGCGTCGCTGCTCGGCGGCTGCTCGGCGGCCGCTGGCGTCGTACGGCCGCCGGCCGCGCGCCTGGGTGCCGGTCATGGTCGCGGACCTCCGGTCACGGTCTCCGGGCGTCCGCTGCCGACGCCGGCCCCCTGCCGCCAGCGTCGACGCGAACGCGCCATCCGGGTGGAGCCGGGCAGTCGTCGCCCCACGCGACGCCGGCTGCTCCATCCCGAACCCCCATTGGATACGATGACACCGTAGTCAATGAGTCACGACGATCGCGGGAATCCACGCGGTGGTCTGGACCAGTGGTGTCGTCAGGACCCGCTGTAGTTGGGCGCCTCGACGGTCATCTGCACGCCGTGGGGGTGGCTCTCCTTGAGCGAGGCCGAGGTGATCCGGACGAAGCGGCCCTTGTCCTGCAACTCGGGGATGGTGCGGGCCCCGACGTAGAACATCGACTGGTTGAGGCCGCCGACGAGCTGGTGCGCGACGGCCGAGAGCGGGCCGCGGTAGGCGACCTGGCCCTCGATGCCCTCGGGCACGATCTTGTCGTCGCTGGCGACCTCGGCCTGGAAGTAGCGGTCCTTGGAGTAGGACTTCTTGCCGCGGCTGCTCATCGCGCCGAGGGAGCCCATCCCGCGGTAGGACTTGAACTGCTTGCCGTTGACGAAGACGACGTCGCCGGGCGACTCCTCGCAGCCGGCGAGCATCGAGCCGACCATGACCGCGTCGGCGCCCGCGACGAGCGCCTTGGCGATCTCGCCGGAGTGCTTCATGCCGCCGTCGGCGATGAGGGGTACGCCGGCCGGCTTGGTGGCGAGCGACGCCTCGTACACGGCCGTCACCTGCGGCACGCCCACGCCGGTGACGACGCGGGTCGTGCAGATCGAGCCCGGGCCCACTCCGACCTTGACCGCGTCGGCGCCCGCGTCGACGAAGGCCTGAGCGCCCTCGCGGGTCGCGACGTTGCCGCCGATGACCTGCACGTGACGGGTCGCCGGGTCGGTCTTGAGCCGACGGACCATGTCGAGCAGCAGGTGGACGTGGCCGTGCGCGGTGTCGGCGACGAGCACGTCGACCCCGGCCTCGACCAGGGTCGTGGCGCGCTCCCAGGCGTCGCCGAAGTAGCCGATGGCCGCGCCGACGAGCAGCCGGCCGTCGGCGTCGTACGACGCGTGCGGGAACTGCTCGCCCTTGACGAAGTCCTTCACGGTGATCAGGCCGCTGAGGCGTCCCTCGGCGTCGACGAGCGGGAGCCGCTCGCGCTTGTGGGCGCGCAGCAGCACCGTCGCCTCGTCGCGGGAGATGCCGGGATGTCCGGTGATGAGGCCCTCCCGGGTCATCACCTCGTCGACCTTGGTGGTCGCCCACTCCGCGACCGGGGTGAACCGGAGGTCGCGGTTGGTGATGATGCCGAGCAGGTGGTGGTCGACGTCGACGACGGGCAGGCCGGAGACGCGGTACTCGCCGCAGAGCCGGTCGAGCTCCTCGAGGGTCGCGTCGGGGCCGATCGTGACGGGGTTGGAGATGATCCCGGTCTGGGTCCGCTTGACCAGGTCGACCTGACGGGCCTGGTCCTCGATGGAGAGGTTGCGGTGCAGCACGCCGATGCCGCCCTCGCGGGCCATCGCGATCGCCATCCGGGCCTCGGTGACGGTGTCCATCGCGGCGCTGACCAGCGGCACGCGGATCGAGATCTCGCGGGTCAGGCGGGTGGTGGTGTCGATGTCGCTGGGCGCGAGGTCGGACTCCCCCGGCAGCAGCAGCACGTCGTCGTAGGTGAGGCCGAGCGCAGCGAACTTCTCCGGGATCTCCACGGGGCACATTCTACGGTGCCGCGGCGGGGCGCCCGGCCCGGGTCACGGGCTGGGCCAGGCCCGTCACACCGTGGCGAGCCTCCGCACCGGGATCCGCACGGTGAGGTCGTCGCTGCC
Source organism: Nocardioides eburneiflavus (assembly GCF_004785795.1). NCBI lineage: Bacteria > Bacillati > Actinomycetota > Actinomycetes > Propionibacteriales > Nocardioidaceae > Nocardioides > Nocardioides eburneiflavus. The sequence goes on along the minus strand of NZ_SRRO01000001.1, from coordinate 2,316,863 downwards.
CATCCGGATCCGTCCACGCAGCCCCGTGCCGAGGACGAGCGGCAGCACGGCAGGGTTGTCCGCCGCGGTCCGCACCACGAGCTCCTGGGCCTCGGAGGTCCGCGCGACCCGCGCCGTCTCCAGCAGTAGCCGTGACCCGATCCCGCGGCGCCGCCAGGCCGGGTCGACCGCCAGCTCGACGTACCAGGCGTGCTTGTCGTCGCCCTCCCACGTGGCCTGCCCGACGACCACGCCGGCGACGACGGCGCGCACCTCCCCGTCCCGCACCTCCAGGACCGGCTCCTGGTCGGTCGACACGTCCTGCGGCTCGGGCGCCGCGGTCACCGCGGCGGCGTCGAGCACGTCCGTGACGAGCTCGGCCAGCGCGCTGCCGCGCGCGTGCTCCGCTGCGGTGAAGGGCGCCGTGCGGCGCAGCTGGACGACGACGTCGCCGATCTCGAGGTCCATGCCGTCCATCAGCGGCGACAGGCCCGTCGCGTCCGGGTCGGCCTCGGCGTCGAAGAGCTGCGCCACGACGTCGGGGAAGCTCGCCGGCTCGGCCAGGATGCTCCGCGCCGCCAGCACGTAGCGGGTGGGTTGGTCAGCCAGCGCCGCCTCCGTGCACGGGAGCACGCTCACGCGGGTGCCGCCCGCGCGCTCGACGAGGTCGGCGAGGTCGGCGAGGTCCCAGCTGTCGGGCGTACGGAGCACGAGCTCGTCGGTCACCCGGTCGACGCCGGGGAACACCTGGAGTCCCAGGATGTTCACGCCGGCGGACCCGCAGGCGGTCGTCAGCTCGGCGAGGGCACCGGGTCGGTCGTCCAGGGTCGTACGCACTCTCCACAGCATGCGACCCATCGTGGCCGGCAGATGTTTCGGGGGATCGTACGAGGCGTGACGCGCAGGTCACGAGACGACGGGCACCCTGACGGACATGGCGACGGCCCGCCCCGCCGCCGCCGACGTGGCGGAGTGGCAGAGCGGGCCGTACGAGCCTGGTGGAGCGGCCGGTCAGTGACCGTGGCCGTGCCCGTGACCACCGGCCGCGGGCTCCTCCTCCTCGGGCTTGTCCACGATGAGGGTCTCGGTCGTGAGCAGCATCGCGGCGATCGAGGTCGCGTTGACGAGCGCCGAGCGGGTGACCTTGACCGGGTCGAGGACACCCTGGGCGACCAGGTCGCCGTACTCCTCGGTGGCGGCGTTGTAGCCGTTGCCGACGCCGAGCTCGCGGACCTTCGACGTCACGACGTAGCCGTTGACGCCGCCGTTCTCGGCGATCCAGCGCAGCGGCTCGTCGGCAGCCTTGCGGACCACGCGGACACCCGCCGCCTCGTCACCGGTCAGGCCGAGGTTGCCCTCGAGCACCGACACGGCGTGGATGAGCGCGGAGCCACCGCCGGGGACGATGCCCTCCTCGATCGCGGCGCGCGTCGCCGAGACGGCGTCCTCGATGCGGTGCTTCTTCTCCTTCAGCTCCACCTCGGTGGCGGCGCCGACCTTGATCACGCAGACACCGCCGGCGAGCTTGGCGAGGCGCTCCTGGAGCTTCTCGCGGTCCCAGTCGGAGTCGGTGTTCTCGATCTCGGCCTTGATCTGGTTGACGCGGCCCTCGACGGCGGTGGCGTCGCCCGCGCCGTCGACGATCGTGGTGTTGTCCTTGGTGATGACGACGCGACGCGCCTGGCCGAGGACCTCGAGGCCCACCTGGTCGAGCTTGAGGCCGACCTCGGGGGCGACGACCTGGCCGCCGGTCAGGATGGCGATGTCCTGCATCATCGCCTTGCGGCGGTCACCGAACGCCGGGCTCTTCACCGCGGCGACGTTGAAGGTGCCGCGGATCTTGTTGACGACCAGCGTCGAGAGCGCCTCGCCCTCGACGTCCTCGGCGAGGATGAAGAGCGGCTTGCCCGTCGCGATGACCTTCTCGAGCACCGGGAGCAGCTCCTGGATCGAGGAGATCTTGCCCTGGTGGAGAAGGATGTAGGCGTCGTCGAGGACGGCCTCCATCGACTCCGGGTCGGTGACGAAGTAGGCCGAGATGTAGCCCTTGTCGAACTGCATGCCCTCGGTGAACTCGAGCTCGGTGCCCATGGTGTTGGACTCCTCGACCGTGATCACGCCGTCCTTGCCGACCTTGTCGAAGGCCTGGGCGAGCAGGTCGCCGATGTGGCTGTCGCGGCTGGAGATCGTGGCGACGGAGGCCATGTCCTCGCGGGTCTCGACCTCGCGGGCGGCCTCGCGCAGCGCGTCGCCGACGGCCTCGGCCGCGGCGTCCATGCCCCGCTTGAGGCCCATCGGGTTGGCACCGGCCGCGACCGCGCGCAGGCCCTCGTGGACCATGGCCTGGGCCAGCACGGTGGCGGTGGTCGTGCCGTCACCGGCGATGTCGTTGGTCTTGGTGGCCACCTCCTTGGTGAGCTGGGCACCGAGGTTCTCGAACGGGTCGTCGAGCTCGATCTCGCGAGCGACGGTCACTCCGTCGTTGGTGATCGTGGGGGCGCCCCACTTCTTGTCGAGGACGACGTAGCGGCCCTTGGGGCCGAGCGTCACCTTGACGGCGTTGGCGAGGGCGTCGACGCCACGCTCGAGCGCGCGCCGGGCGTTCTCGTCGAACTCCAGGATCTTGGGCATCTGGGTGTGCTCCTAGGAAGGGTTGATCAGGGCCTGACGTGCACGGATCCCGGCCGGCGCTGGGCCGGCCGGGATGCGCAGGTGCGTCAGGAGACGACGGCGAGGATGTCGCGGGCCGAGAGGATCAGGTACTCCTGGCCGGAGTACTTGACCTCGGTGCCGCCGTACTTGCTGTAGATGACCTTGTCGCCCACCGCGACGTCGAGCGGGACTCGGTTGCCGTTGTCGTCGATGCGACCGGGACCGATCGCCACGACCTCGCCCTCCTGGGGCTTCTCCTTGGCGGTGTCCGGGATGACCAGGCCGGAGGCGGTGGTCTGCTCGGCTTCGAGCGTCTGGACGACGATGCGGTCCTCGAGGGGCTTGATGTTGACCGACACTTCGGATCAACCTCCACTTTCTCTGCACGAGATTCTTCAGGAGCCCGGGTCGATTTGCCCGGGGCTCCCAGGACGTGGGCTCGCGGTCCGGGCGGCACGCCGTCGCGGGGGTCGTGCCAGGCTCACGAGCGTTGGCGCTCTCGGGTCGAGAGTGCCAGAACAGACGCTAGCACTCTGACCAACCGAGTGCTAGCCGGTGTCCCCGCTGGCAGGATGCCGACGTGGAGATCGAGACGCTGGACTGGCTGCGGACGACCGAGGGCGGTCGCCTGCTCGTCCACGCGGCCCAGGCCTGGGCCGACCACGCCGGCGACCCGGTGCGCGTCGCCGCTCTCGTACGCCGCTTCGAGCCCGACGCCGAGAAGGCGGCCGCGGCCACGACCCAGGCGCAGCTCCGGGCGAAGGCCGTGGCCAAGTTCGGCGACGCCGCCCACCAGATGTTCTTCACCCCCGACGCGCTCGAGCAGGCCACCCGCACGCGGGTCGCCGACCACCGTGCGGCCCGGCTGGCCGCGGCCGTCCCCGGCGGCAGCGTCGTGGACCTCGGCTGCGGCATCGGCGGCGACCTCATCGCCTTCGCCCGCGCCGGCCTCGTCGCCGCCGGTGTCGACCTCGATCCCGTCCGCGTCGCGATGGCGCGTGCGAACCTCGACGCGCTCGGGCTGCCCGGCGCGGTCCAGGCGGGCGACGCCACCGCGGTCGACCCGAGCGGCTTCGACGCCGCCTTCGCCGACCCTGCCCGCCGCGGCGGCCGGGGCCGCGTCTTCGACGTGGCGGGCTGGACACCCCCGTGGCCGTGGGTGCTCGACCTGTTGCAGCGGCGCGCCCTCGTCAAGGTCGCTCCGGGCATCGGCCACGACCTCGTGCCCCCCGGCGCGGAGGCGGAGTGGGTCAGCGACGGCGGCGAGGTCAAGGAGGCGGTCATCTGGTCACCCGACCTCTCCACCGCCGACCGACGGGCCACCGTCATCGGCGAGCGCGGTCTGGCCACCCTCACCGACGAGGACGACCCCGGCGCCGGCGTACGCGAGGTCGGAGCGTTCCTCTACGAGCCGGACGGCGCCGTGGTGCGCGCCGGCCTGGTGACGGCGGTGGCCGCCGGGGTCGACGGCGGGCTCGTCGACGAGCACATCGCCTACGTCACCAGCGACGCCTCCTTCCGTACGCCCTTCGCCCGCGGCTACCGCGTGCTCGAGCAGCTGCCCTACCGCGAGAAGCAGCTCCGGGCGGCCCTTCAGGAGCGCGGGATCGGCCGCCTGACGATCAAGAAGCGCGGCGTGCAGGTCGTCCCCGAGGAGCTGCGCAAGCGGCTGGCCCTGCGCGGGGACGACGAGGCCACGCTCGTGCTCACGCGGGTCGCCGGGCAGGGCACTGCGCTGCTGGTCGAGCCGTTCTGAGTGGCCAGCGCACCTAGCAACCGGTGCGCGCGACCCCGGCGACCTTGACCGGGAGCCGGCCGGGCGCTCTCGCCCGGCCCTGGAGCACCTCGACCAGGACGGCCATCGCCGCGGGCGTGTCCCCGAAGGTCGCGATCCGCGTGGGCGCGCTGACCCTCCCGAGCACCCACGGGGTGTCGGTGGCGACGGCGATCTCGCCGTCGACCGGGGCGTCTCGGTAACCGGTGAACCCGATGGCTGTCCCAACGGCCAGCCGCGCGTCCTCCCGTGCGGTCCAGGCCGCGAGCCGCCGTACGCGTCGCGCCTCCGCGCGCTTCCACTGTCGCTTGCGCAACGTGTACGCCCGCTTGCCCTCCTTCCTCCGCCGCTCCGGCTTCGGCTTCGCCTCCGCGAGTCGTGACGGGGGCGCCTGCCGCAGCAGCACCGTCATCCCGGCCCCGCGAGCAGCCGCGGCGAACACGCCGACGGCACCGGGGTCGCCGTACGGGTGCACCGTGTCGCCCGTCAGACGACCCGTGCACGCTCCGTCGGTCACCGTCACGGCCGCCGCCGACAGCGCCCGCGACGCGTCGGCGGGCGCGCCGGCCGAGCCCTGCCGCTCGTCGGCGAGGTGCACCAGCAGCGCGATCTGCCGCGCCGCGGCCTGCTCCAGGCGACGGCGCGGCAGTGCGCCCGACCTCACTGCCCGGACGAGCGCCGCGCGCGCGACGGCCGGTGACGGCGGCATCAGGAGGACGTCGGACCCGGCCCGCACCGCCTGCACGGCCGTACGCCGCGGGTCACGGCCGCGAGTGACCGCGGCCATCTCAAGCGAGTCGGTCACCACCAGGCCGCCGAAGCCGAGCACGTCGCGCAGCAGGCCGGTCGTCACCTTGCGCGACAGCGACGACGGCACCCGGGGGTCGACAGCCCGGACGTCGATGTGCCCGACCATGACTGCCGGCGCGCCTGCCTCGACGGCCGCGCGGAACGGGATCAGGTCGGTCTCCTCGAGCTCGGCCAGCGTCTTGGTCTGGACCGGGAGCGTCAGGTGGCTGTCGGCGGGCACGGAACCGTGTCCGGGGAAGTGCTTGACGACCGGCATCACGCCGGCCGCACCGAACCCGCCGGTCGCTGCGACCACGTGCTCGGCGACGTCGGACGGTCTGGACGAGGCCGCGCGCGAGCCGATGGTCGGATCCCCCGGCCCGGAGGTCACGTCCGCGTCGGGCGCGAAGTCGACGGTGAACCCGAGTCGCCGCAGCTCGCCCCCGCTCGCTGCGTACGCCTGCTCGGTGAGCGCGACATCCCCCGCAGCACCGGCACTCATGAAGGTCGGGAACCGGGTCGCCGCCCCGCGCAGGCGCTCGACCACCCCACCCTCCTGGTCCACGCCGAGGAACAGGGGCCACTTCCGTCGCACCTGGCGCGTCAGCGTGCTGTTGACGCGCGACACCTGCTCGGCGGACGCGACGTTGGACGAGAAGGCGATGACGCCGCCGAGGTGCAGCTCTCGCACCATCCGCACCGGGGCATCGGTCCCCTGCCAGTCGGCGACGATGACCTGACCGGCGAGGTCCGGCAGAGGCACCCGGCCGACGATCTTGGCGGCCAGGTCCAGCTCGGAGCGGTCGGGGCCCCACCCCTCCACGAGTCCCAGCTCCTCGGACGGCGTGGGCGGGACGGTGGGCGTGCCGGTCGGCTCACCTGAGGTGGCACCCTCCGCCGCACCCCCGTCCGCATCGTTTCCCTCGCTCGTGCCCTCCCCCTCGCACGCACTCAGGGAAGCGACGAGCGCGAGGGTCGCCACGAGTGAGAGCAACCGCGCGCGCATCCCGTCATGGTGGCACGGGTGCCGATGCCGACCGTCCGCGGTCACCGACCGAGTCGGTCGGGACGCTTCCAGGGCCACGCGTCCGACAGCCAGTCGGCGACCACGTCGGCCAGGACCCCGTCGAGGTCCGCGCGAGTGGCCGTCACCCATGTCTGCACCTCGACGTCGTGCTCGGGCGAGGCCGACGGGTACAGGTAGACGCAGCCCACCACCTCGTCGACCGACGGCTCCAGAACGGTGAAGGTGAAGCCCCTCCGCGCCTCGAAGTCCGCGGCATGTCGGGTCAGGTCGGCGAGGTTCTCCGCCAGCGACATGCCAGCTGGCGGCGGCCACCCTCCGTCCGGGTAGCCCGGGGTCGAGCGGATGTGCTCGATGCTCGACGTCCAGGCGGCATGGTCGGACTCGTTGTGCAGCGGCCCGAGCGGCTCGAGCCGGAAGCCCTCCGTCTCCAGGGAGGTCGGCGGCACGAAGTCCGCGGGCACGAACGCGTTGGTCACCACCTCGCGACCGTACCCGCGGCCCGTCGCCCCGCGCGCTCCCTTTTGCTGCCCGCCCTCGCGCTCCCCGGGGACGCTCACCGGCTCCCCCGTCCCCGCCATTGCCACTGAGTCGCTCAGAGACTCAATGGCGAGGGTCGGGCGGCGCAGGTCGAGCCGACTCCGCCATTGCCACTGAGTCGCTCAGAGACTCAATCGCAAGGGTCGGGTCGAGGGCCCCGGGCGCCGACCGGCGCCCCGACGAGCACCACCTGTGGAGAACGTTCGGTGATTGTCGGTGCACGCGAGTGTGATGGACGAACGCATCGACAAGGGGGAAGAGATGGAGACGGAGTTCGACTGGCAGCAGATGGAGGGCTGGAGCGCCGAGGAGGTGGAGTGGTACTTGATGGGACCGTTCGACGGCGGGATCCCGGGGACCGTACGCCGGGTCCGGCGGGTGCTCGACGTGTCCCAGCGCGGCCTCGCCGCGCTCCTGGGCGTGTCCCAGTCCGTCGTGGCGCGGTGGGAGACCGGCAGGACGAGTCCGCGCGCGTCGGTGCTCCAGCACCTGCTTCGCCTGGCCGGCCTCGGGAGCCGGATGACCGACATCGAGACGGGTGAGGAGGTCCAGCCCATGCGTGACGACGGGGCACGCGACCGGGGCGGACGTCGCTTCCCGGCCCACGTCGACCTGACCGTCGCGGGCTGGTGGCGTCCTCGCGGCGTGGAGTCCACGGCCGACCTCCTGTGGTGGCGTCGTCAATCCCGCCAGAGGCGGGCGCCGAGGGTCGTGTTCCACACGTCGTTGCGGCACATCTACCGACTCCTCGACGGCACACCAATGGACCACCCCTCGCACGAGCAGCTCGTGGCGGAGGCGGTCCACCTCGACGAGGTCAGGGAGGAGCGACGTCGACGCATCCTGGAGGAGCGGCCGTGGTTCCGTCCCCCGCCCGGGTGGCTGACGGCCTGAGCTCCCTCAGAGGTTCTCCCGCTCGGCGCCGATGGTGGTGTCCGGGCCGTGACCGGTGTGGACGACCGTCGCATCGGGAAGCTCGAGCAGGCGGCGCCGGATCGAGTCCTCGATGAGGTCGGCGTCGCTGTACGAGCGCCCCGTGGCTCCGGGGCCGCCCTCGAAGAGGGTGTCGCCGGTGAAGACACAACCCAGGTCGTGGACATAGAGGCAGACGGCGCCCGGCGCGTGGCCAGGGGTGTGGATGACCGTGACAGCCGCGCCGCCGATGGTCAGGGTCTGGCCGTCGGTGACGTCCACGTCCCAGAGCTCGGCCCCCTCCTCGTCACCACCGTGGGTGAGCTCCCACAGTGGCCGGTCGTCGGGGTGCAGCAGGATCGGCGCTCCGGTGCGTCGGCGCAGCTCGGGCGCGACGCGTACGTGGTCGTCGTGGGCGTGGGTGCACACGATCGCCTTCACCGCCCGGCCGGCGACCAGCTCGAGGATCGCGTCGACGTCGTGCGGGGCGTCGATGACGAGGCACTGCTCGTCGTCGCCGATCACCCACACGTTGTTGTCGACCTCGTGGGTCTCACCGTCGAGCGAGAAGGTGCCCGAGACGACGGCGTGGTCCACCCGCACGCCCATCAGAGCACCACCACGGAGCGCAGCACGCTGGGGCCGCCTTCGGGGGCGCGGTGCATCTTCCCGAACGCCGCCTCGACGTCGCCGATGCCGATCTCCTCGGTCACGAAGGCGTCGAGGTCGAGCCGACCCTGCTGGTAGAGGTCGACGAGCATCGGGAAGTCCCGCGAGGGCAGGCAGTCGCCGTACCAGGACGACTTCAGCGAACCGCCGCGCCCGAAGACGTCGATGAGCGGGATCTCGGGCACCTTCATGTCCGGGGTCGGCACGCCGACGAGCACGACGGTGCCGGCCAGGTCGCGGGCGTAGAAGGCCTGCTTCCACGTCTCGGGGCGTCCGACAGCGTCGATCACGACGTCCGCTCCGCCCTCGTGACCGGTGCCGTCCGGCGGGGGGGTCAGCTCGCGGATCGCGGCGACGGCGTCCAGCTCGCTGGAGTTCACGGTGTGGGTGGCGCCCATCCTCTTCGCCGTCTCGAGCTTCCGGTCGTCGATGTCGACCGCGATGATCCGGGCCGCTCCCGCGAGGGCCGCACCGGCGATCGCGGCCGCACCCACGCCGCCGCAGCCGATGACGGCGACGGTCGAGCCCCGCCCGACGTTCCCGGTGTTGATCGCGGCGCCGAGGCCGGCCATCACTCCGCAGCCGAGCAGGCCGACCGCGGCAGCACGGGCCGACGGGTCGACCTTGGTGCACTGCCCGGCGGCGACGAGGGTCTTCTCGGCGAACGCGCCGATGCCGAGCGCCGCAGACAGCTCCGTGCCGGCGAGGTCACCTTCGGCGAGGGTCATCTTCTGGGTGGCGTTGTGGGTCGCGAAGCAGTACCACGGCTCACCCCGGTTGCACGCGCGGCAGTCACCGCACACCGCGCGCCAGTTCAGGACAACGAAGTCGCCCGGCTCGAGGCCGGTCACGTCCGGCCCCACGGACTCCACGACTCCGGCGGCCTCGTGGCCGAGGAGGAACGGGAAGTCATCGTTGATCCCGCCCTCGCGGTAGTGCAGGTCGGTGTGGCACACCCCGCACGCCTGCACCTTCACCACCGCCTCCCCCGGACCCGGGTCCGGGACGTTGATGGTGGTGAGCTGCACCGGCTCACCCTTGGCGAGCGCGACGACGGCCTTGACCTGCTGCATGTGTGCCTCCTACGACGTGGTGACACGACCCTCCCAAACAGATGCAACCTCCGTCGACCGGATCGCGTCCTCACCCGACACGCCGCCGACGAAACACTCGAGGATCGAGAAGGAGGTGCGCGGTGACAGCGACACTCGTCGACATGGGAGCGCACGACCGGCGAGCCGACAAGGACGCCGACTTCTCTGCGTACATGTCCGCGCGCCAGGCCGCTCTCTACCGGACGGCGTACCTGCTCGCCGGCGACCACGCGGCGGCCGAGGACCTGCTCCAGAACGCCTTCGCCAAGCTCTACCTGTCCTGGGACAAGGTCCGCGAGCGCGAGGCCCTCGACGGCTACGTCCGCCGGATCATGGTCAACGAGAACAACTCGCTCTGGCGCCGGGCGTGGAAGCGCAGGGAGCACTCGACCGACGCGATGCCCGACACCGGCGTCGTCGACACGTACGACGACGGCACGGGCGGCGCCCTCTGGTCGTTCGTCCAGACGCTGCCGCCCAAGCAGCGGTCGGTGATCGTGCTGCGCTACTACGAGCAGCTCAGCGAGGCCGAGATCGCCGAGTCACTCGGCATCTCCGTCGGGACCGTGAAGTCCCAGGCCAGCCGCGCGCTCGCGGCCCTGCGCGCGCGGGCGCCCCACTCCCTCGATCCGCATGGGCTCCACCCCCACGAGTCCGGAGGAGACACACGATGAACCACACCGACCTCGAGGACCAGGTCCACGACAGCCTGCACCGCACGGCCGCCCCCCTGGAGCGCACCCCGTTCACGGTCGGCGACGTCCGTACGCGCGCCCGCCGCATCCAGCGCCGCCGCGCTGCGGTGGCCGGCGCCGCGGTGGCCGTGGCGGTGGCCCTGGTCGTGCCGGTCGGCCTCGGCCTGGTCGGGCCGGCCCAGCGCAGCGAGGTCCCGCCCGCGACACAGACGCCCTCGCCCGCCCCGGCCGTCACCGGCACCGTCCGCATCGACACCCGCAGCGCGGAGGTCGTCGACTCGGTCGGCGTACCGCTGGTCGACGTCGACAGCCCCAGCCTCATCACTCCCGAGCGCACGATCGAGCTGCCGAAGGCGTACGACACGATCACGCCCTACCGGGACGGGTGGATCGCCGTCGCCAACGACGAGGGCAGCTTCACCCTCGAGATCCTCGACGCCGACCTCGAGCCGACGGACCCGACCAGGCCCACCGGAGGTGTCGTGGTGAGCCCGGACGGCAGTCGTGTCGCGTGGTCGGAGTACGACGACGTCCGCTGGCGGGTGCAGGTCGCCGACGTCGTCGGCGGGGAGGTCTCGACCCATCTCGAGTTCCCGCCGAGCCCCCAGGCGCACCGGGTCGTCCCGATCGGGTTCGTGTCGGAGGTGGACGTCGTCGCCACGCAGGAGCACGGCGACGGCAACACCTCGACCTTCATCGCCGACGACGGCGCGCCCATCGCACTGCCCGGCCCGATCAGGGCGCAGTCGGCGTCACCGGTCGCCGGCACGGTCGCCGCCTTCACCAGCTCCGACGTCGGCGGCTCCTGCTCGGCGATCGTCGACGGCACCGCACCCAGCGGGGTGGTGGCGTGGGAGACCTGCGACTACGCACTCGACCACTTCAGTCCCGACGGTGAGCACGTCGTCGGCACCGTCGCGGCCGACGGCGAGTACGGCTCACCGACGCTGGCGGTCCTCGACGCGACGACCGGCGAGGTGGTCGTCGACTTCGAGCTGGTGATTCCCCGCCGCCAGGTCGGCGGCGTCAACGAGACGAACATCCTCTGGGAGGACGACGGCCACCTCGTGGCACGGGTGTGGCCGGGTGGCGAGGGCAGCGCGATCGTGCGCCTCGGGCTGGACGGCACGGTGCAGCGCCTCGGCACCGACAGTGCCGGAGCCTCGGGGCTCGCCATGGCCGAGGTCCGCTAGTCGAGGTCGGTCTTGAACGACGCGAGCAGGCTGGCGATGACCTCCTCGCCCTCCTCGGGGGTCAGGCTGTCCGGGTTGCCCTGGTAGATCGCGATGTTGATCAGCCACGCGCTGTCGAGGAACATCACGCCGTAGTAGTGGGACTCCTCGTTGTCGTCGCGGGTGTCGATCACGTGCCACGCGTTGTACTTGCCGCCAACCACCGCGTTGTCCTGGCGCTCCATCACCTTCGGGCCGCCGTTGTCGCGGATCCATTCCTTGGCGTAGCCGTCGATCGACGTCCCCAGGGTCAGGTTGGGCGACAGCGTGAGCGCGCTCTGGCTGTCGTTGTAGCCCTGGACGATGCCGTAGTCGCTGACCCGCTTGTACGTCCGGAGCGCGCGCATCGACGCTCCCGGCACCTTCACGACCTTGCCGTCGGCGGGCTCGACGACCGGGGTGCTGGGTTCCGGCACGGGCACCGGGGTCGGGCTCGTGGAGGTCGTGCCCGGCGTGCCGGCGTCCGGGTCGCCCGCGGACTCCCCGGTGGACCACTGACACCCGGCCGTGACGGCCAGGACGCCGGCCGCCACGGCCGACGAGAGCGCGAGGCGAGGACGAGATGCCCGAGAAGTCATGCGTCGAGCCTAGCCACGAGGGACGATGGTGACCGACCCGGATCGGCCGATTAAGGTTGGTTTCGGCTCTGTGTTCAGGGGGAAAGGACAGACCATGCTGCCGCTCGAGGACCGCGAACTGCTCACCCAGACCATGGTGGGGCTCAACATCGACGCCGAGACCATCGCCTCGCTGCTGTTCTCCTTCGACAGGGCTGCCGAGGGCCTGGAGAACGACCCGATCTCCCGGGTCGCGGCCACGTCGTTCGGTGGTTCCTTCACCGGTGGCCACCGACTCGCCACCAACGTGGAGATGGCCCACGAGGCCGTCGGCGAGGAGCTCAGCCGGATGGTCGCCGGACTGCGCGAGATGGGCGCCTCGGTCCAGCAGTTCAGCAACGACGTGCAGCAGACCACCGAGCAGACCGTCGCCACGGCTGCTCGCATCGAGGTCGCCACCGAGTGCATCGCCGCGCCCACCTTCTCCTCCAGCCAGTGCACGCTGCCGACTGAGAGCCAGGACTGACACGATGACCAAGGGACCCAACCGCAAGATCCTCGACGACTACCTCGACACCGCGCTGGGCGGTCACCTCCAGGTCGTGGGCGACGACTGGAAGCGCAAGGCCCAGGACCTGCGGACGCTGAGCAACGCGCTCAAGCTGGCCGCGACGCAGGCCGAGCTCCGCATCGGCGAGCAGACCCTCACCGGCCCCGCCCTGCGAGCCGGCATGGAGAAGTCCGCCACGTCGATGACCGAGAAGTCCGACGTGCTGCGCGCGGCCGGGGACGCGCTCGTCACCGTCGGTCAGCAGATCAACGACACCAAGGACGCCCGCGACACGATGGCCGACATCGGTCCGCGACCGGCCGCCTACCAAGCCCCTGCCAACACCACCGGCGTCGAGACCACCCCCGAGGAGCTGCAGGCCCAGGCCCAGGCGGCCCAGGCCCGCCAGGCCGAGATCAACGCCTGGCAGACCCAGTACGACAAGCAGGAGGCCCGCTCCCTCACGCTGACCAGGCAGCTCGACGCCGCCTTCATCGGTGCCATCCCGCCGATGAAGCAGATCCATGGCCAGAAGGACCCCACCGAGCCGACCGACGACGTTCCTTCCGGCCCCGGCGGCCCCTACCTGCCCGGCACCCAGGCTCCGCCCCCCACCGGCGGCGGCGGTGGCGGCGGCAAGGACGCCCAGGGCTACTTCGTCGACAGCTGGATCGAGCACGGCTCCGAGGTCACGACGACGAACACGACCACCAACCCCACGCTCCCGCCGACGCAGCCCCCGACGGTGCCGCCGACCCAGCCGCCGACCCAGCCGCCGACCCACCCGATCTCGCTGCCGGTCCCCTCGGAGACCACCACGGTGACCGGCAGCCAGCAGAGCGGCGTCACCTACCAGGGTCCGCAGGTCTCGACCCCGACCTCGTCGGGCGGCGCCGGTGGCGCGGGTGGCATGAACGCCGCCGCCTTCGGCGCGGCAGGCGCGGCCGGCGGCGCGAGCGGGATAATGGGCGGCGTACGAGCAGGCTCCGCGCCCGCCTCGGCCGGCAGCGCCCCGACCCGGCAGATCGGTGCGACCGGTCGCAGCGGCAGTGCGGGCGCGCTCTCCCGCACGCCCGCCGCCTCGAGCGGCTCCGCCGCAGGGCGCGGCGCCACGGCCGGCAGCCCGACGTCTCGTGGTGCAGCCGGCGCGGCTGGTGCGCGCGGTGCGGCCGGTGCGCGCGGTGCGGCCGGTACGGCCGGCTCGGCCGGCGGACGCGGCGGCGCCGGCGCGCGCAGCGCGGGCGCCGGTGCCGCGGCTGGACGCGGTGGCCGCAAGGGCGAGCGCGACGAGTCACAGCAGCGCGACAGCCTGGTCTACGACCAGGACTGGCTCGGCGACGACGACGTCGCCCCCGGGGTTCTCGACTGAGGTACGCCTCGCTCGAGCGTTCGAAGATGCAGGTCCCCGCTCTCGGGCGGGGGCCTTCGTCGTCTCGTCAGTCGTGCGCCGTCGCCGTCTGCGCCCGCGCGGCCCCCGGCAGCCAGCGGCACATCACCAAGGCCTCGGACCCGTCGCGGTAGTAGTGCGGGCGCACGTCGATGACGCTGAACTGGCGCGCGACGTAGAAGCCCAGCGCCGCCGCGTTGGACACGCTCACCTCGAGCAGCATCCGCGACGCGTCGTCGGTGCCGACCAGGAGCTCGTCGAGCAGGGCCGAGGCCACGCCGGACCGGCGGGCGCCGGGGCGTACGCCGATGCGCAGCAGGTCGACGATGTCACCTGCCGTCATCGTCACGCCGTAGCCGGAGAGGTCGTCAGTCACGACGAACGTGCGGCCGGGCCCCTCGATCTCCTGCCGGATCAGCTCCTCGCTCCACGCGTCGGCCCCGAACAGCTCCTGCTCGAGCGCGGCGAGAGCCGGGATGTCGGCCGGCGTGGCGGGTCGGATCACGAGACAGGCTTTCTGGATGCGCCGGCGACCGCGTCCGGGCGTCGCAGGTAGAGGGGCTCGGGGTCCAGCAATTCTACGAGCTCGGAGCCGACCCCGGTGGCGATCCAGCCCGCACCGGGGCGTACGGGAGCGATGGCGTGTGGGAACACGTCGGGGTAGAGCTCCGGTCCGGCGCCGGCGACCGGGGCGTCGGTGGCGACGTCGGCGGGCTTGGTGACGACGGGGCCCTCGAGCCGGCGACCGTCGCCGTCGTAGGAGGCGAGGTAGACCTCCTTGCGCCGCGCGTCGGTGGCCACGAGGAAGCTGCCCGGGGTGGCACCGGTGGAGACCACCTCGAGGGCGACCGCGTCGAGTGAGCACACGCCGTAGACCGGCACGTCCAGCACGAGCCCGAGGGTCCGCGCGGTCACGACGCCCACGCGCAGCCCGGTGAACGGCCCCGGGCCGACGCCCACCGCGATGGCAGTGAGGTCCTGGCGGACGAGGCCGGCCTCCTCGAGGGACCGGGCGATGAGGGGCGCGAGGTGCTCGCCGTGCTTCATCGGCTGGTCGGAGGAGAGCTCGACGACCACGCGCTCCCCGTCGTGGAGGGCGACGGAGACCAGCTGGGTCGCGGTGTCGAAGGCGAGGAGCACGCGTCGAGGCTACTGTCCGACGATCCAGCGGAGCGAAACCCGGCGCGGATCGAGCTCGTCGTCGTCCGGCACTGCACCGACCGCGCGATCGATGACGATCTCGAGTCGCGAGTCGGACAGGGCCTCGGCCAGTCCCCCGCCCCACTCCACGACCGTGACCGCCGAGTCGAGCGAGGTGTCGAGGTCGAGGTCGTCGAGCTCCTCGAGCGAGCCGAGGCGATAGGCGTCGACGTGCACCAGGGCCGGACCGTCGCCGAGCGAGGGGTGCACCCGGGCGATGACGAAGGTCGGCGACGCGACCTGGCCGCGGACCTGCAGGCCGGCCCCGAGGCCCTGGGTGAAGGTCGTCTTGCCGGCTCCGAGCTCGCCGGTGAGCACCACCAGGTCGCCGGCGACGAGGCTGCCGCCGACGCGCGCGCCGAGGCCGCGCATCGTGTCGGCGTCGGGGGCGTCGAAGGTGCTGCCGAGCCAGCGGGCGAGCTCGACGTAGGGGCTGCGTTGGCCGGTGACGACGAAGTCCTGGGCCTCCCAGAAGGCGACGGTGTCGGTCAGCTCCTCGCGGGCGACCACCCGTACGGCCGACCGGCCGGTCGACGCCTCGACGGCCGCCTCCACGAGGGCAGTCGCCACGCCCCTGCCCTGGGCGGCCGGCGTGACGCCGAAACGACGCAGCACCATGCCGTCGGCGGCGGGATCGAGCACCACGCAGCCGACGGGGACGTCGTCGAGCGTGGCGAGCAGGCCGCCGCGCCGCTCGAGCAACCGCCGGATCGACGTGAGGTCCTCGCCGAGCGCGTCCGCGGGCGGGTCGAGGACGGGACGCGCCCCGAACGCCTCCTGCACCACGGCCAGGACCTCGGCGGCCGCCTCCGGGCCGACGCGGCGTACGACCACGCTCATCGTGCCGCCCGCCCCTGGGCGAGTGAGATCAGGTCGTCGAGCTCGGCGGTGACCTGCTTGTGCCGCTCGAGCAGCACCATGTGGCCGGCACCCTCGCACTCGAGCAGGCTGGAGCCGGGGATGCGGCTGTGCAGCTTGCGGCTGTGACCGACCGAGGTGATCTTGTCCTCGGTGCCGCAGATGATCGACGTCGGCACCCGTCCCAGGGCCTCGAGGTGCTCGAAGTTGTCGAGCGTGGCGAAGGCCGGGTAGAAGTCGGCGACGACCGCGAACGGCGTCGAGTTCAGCATCGAGTAGACGAACTCGACGTGGGAGGCGGGCACGTCGTCGGTGCCGAAGGCGTAGCGGTCGGTGAAGACGTCCGCGACGGCGTGGCCCCACGCGCGAGCGTGGTCGACGACCCGGTGACCCCGGTCGAGCGTACGCACGGCCCGGCCGACGAACCGTCCGCCGAGGCCGAGCGGAAGCATCGGGAACAGGATCCGGCCGGGGTCGAGCCCGCCCGCGGTCGTGGACATCAGCGCGGCGCCGACGACCTTGTCCCCGAAGAGGTCGGGGTGGTGCTCGGCGAGCGAGATCACGCTCATCCCGCCCATCGAGTGGCCGACGACCACGCAGCGGCCGGGCACGGTGTGCTCGATGACGCGCCGCAGGTCGTGGCCGAGCTGCTCGATGGTGCAGTGGTCCTCGTCGGACCGCGCGGACCGGCCGTGGCTGCGCTGGTCGTAGAACACCGTGCGCACCTGGCCGCGGTAGGCGGCGCGCTGGAAGTGCCAGCAGTCGAGGTTGAGGGAGTATCCGTGGACGAACACCACGGTGAGGTCGTCGTCGGTGGCCGGCGGTCCGCCGAAGTCGGACGGCTCGTCGATCTCGACGTGCAGGTCGACGGCGTCGTCGGCGACGACCACGCGCGGTGCGCTGTGGAGCTCGCCGAAGGCCACCGCCTCCCCGGCGGCCCGGTTGCCGATGATCCGGTTCTGGCGGGCGATGCCGACGGCGCCGGCGGCAGCGGCGAGGCCGGCTGCGCCCACGACGGTGCCGAAGATGCGGCCCTTGATGCTCAACGGACGGTCCCTTCGCTCGCCCCGTCAGGGGCGTCGGTGTCGATGTGGCGCCGGACGAAGCGGCCGCCGATGCGGGTCACGATCTCGTAGCTGATGGTGCCCACCGCGGCTGCCCAGTCCTGTGCGGTCGGCTCGCCGACGTCGCCGGGGCCGAAGAGGACCACCTCGGTGCCGGCCGGCGGCAGCTCGCCGTGGAGGTCGACGACGAGCTGGTCCATGCAGACCCTGCCGCGGATCGGGCGCACGGAGTCATCGACCCACACGGACGCGGCGTTGCCGGCTGCGCGGATGATGCCGTCGCCGTAGCCCACGGGCACCAGACCCACGGTCGTGTTGTCGTCGGCGTGCCACGTGTGGCCGTAGGAGACGCCGGCGCCGGCCTCGATCGCCTTGCTCATCACGAGCCGGGCGCGCGCGGTCATGGCCGGACGCAGCCCGATGCGCGGGCTGGTCCCGGGGGCCGGGTCGAGGCCGTACGTCGCGATGCCGCAGCGCACCAGGTCGAAGTGCGACGACGGTCGCAGGAGCGTCGCCGCGGAGTTGGCCAGGTGGGTCACCCGGGGGTCGAGCCCGGCGGACTCGGCCAGCGAGACCGCGTCGCGGAAGGCCGCCTCCTGGGCGTCGTTGGCGGGGTGGGCGGGCTCGTCGCTGGCGGCGAAGTGCGACCAGATGCCCGTCACGGTGATCCGGCCCTCGCGCTCGAGGTCGCTCGCGACGGCGAACAGGTCGTGCCACTCCTGTCGCGCGGCGCCGCCGCGGGACAGGCCGGTGTCGACCTTGAGCTGCACCCGGGCGCCACCCACGGCCGCGATCTCCTCGAGCTCCGCCTCGGAGTAGGCCGTGACCTCGACCCCGGCGGCCACGGCCGACGCGAAGTCGTCGCCCGGTGCGCTGAGCCAGCACAGGAGCGGACCGCGGTCGCCCGCGGCACGCAGGGCGAGCGCCTCATCGATCGTCGCCACGCCGAGCCAGTCGGCGCCGGCATCGCGGGCGGCGGCGGCGACCTCGACCATGCCGTGGCCGTAGCCGTCGGCCTTGACGACCGCCATCAGGGCCACGGGGCCGTCGACGGACACCAGGTCCTTGAGGATCCGCACGTTGTGGCGCACGGCAGCGAGGTCGACCACGATCTCGGCGCGCGGCAGCACGGGATCGCTCATGCCATCGATCATCCCAAACCTGCGAACGTCTCGCGGATGACCTGCGGGATCTGGACCGCGACCCGGCTCGCGGTCAGGGGCCCGCCCCCTGCCGCCTCGGTCGCCGCGGCGCCGTGCAGCCACGAGCCCACGGACGCCGCGTCGTACGGCTCGAGGCCCCCGGCGAGCAGCGCCCCGACCAGTCCGGAGAGCACGTCGCCGGCCCCGGCCGTCGCCAGCCACGGCACGCCGGTGGTCGTGACCCGGACCCGTCCGTCCGGCGCGGCCACGAGCGTGTGGTGGCCCTTGAGCAGGACCACGCAGTCCCACCGGCGGGCGGCCTCGCGCGCGTGCTCCAGTGGCGCAGCCTCCACCTCCTCGCGGTCGACACCCAGCATCGCGGCCAGCTCTCCGGCGTGCGGCGTCAGGACGCACCCGGGGAGCGGGCCGTCGACGTGGCGCAGCGCGTCGGCGTCGACCACCACCGGCACGCCGTCGGCGCGGGCCTCGCCGAGCATCCGGGGTGCGTCGCCGCCGCCGCCGGGCCCGACGACCCACGCCTGGACGCGCCCCTCCCCCACGACCTCCGGGTGGGCGGAGCGTACGGAGTCGGCGACCTTGTCGTCCGCTTGTCCTGAGCCTGTCGAAGGGACGTAGCGGACCATGCCGACCAGGCCCGTGTTGGCGCCGGCGACCGCGAGCAGCGCGGCCCCGGGGTAGGTGCCCGATCCGGCGCGTACGCCGACGACGCCGCGGGTGTACTTGTGGTCGGCGTCGCCCGGGCGGGGCAGCAGCGCGCGCACGTCGGCGGGCTGCAGGGCCTCGACCGCGGGCTCCCCGAGGTCGTCGAGGCCGAGGTCGACGAGGTGGAGCGCGCCGGCCGCGCGGGCGGCCGGGTCGACGAGGTGGGCCACCTTGTGCGTGCCGAACGTGACGGTGAGGTCGGCGCGCACGTGTGGTCCGTCGAGCCTCCCGGTGTCGACGTCGACGCCCGACGGCACGTCGACCGCGACGACCGGGACCCCGGCGTACGCCTCCAGCGCGGCGACCGCGTCGGGGCGCAGGCCGGGCCGTCCGCCGATGCCGACGATCCCGTCGACGACGACGTCGGGAGTCGGGTGCAGGTCGGCGAGGTCGCGGGCGGCGTGACCGCCGGCGGCGCGCAGCGCGGCGAGACCGGCCTCGTGGACGCGGTCGGCGAGCAGGAGCGCCTCGACGCGCGCCCCGCGGGCGGCGAGCCGGGCGCCGGCCCACAACGCGTCACCGCCGTTGTCGCCCGGTCCGACCAGCAGCAGCACCCGGCGGCCGTAGCCTCCGCCGAGCAGGTCGAGGACGGCGGCGGCGAGACCGGCGGCCGCGCGCTGCATGAGAGCGCCCGCGGGCAGCCGCGCCATGACGGCGGCCTCGGCCCGGCGTACGTCCTCCACGGTGTGCGCGCGCAGCACCGGCCCGGCCCTCAGCTCTCCAGGACCACGACGGCGGACGCGATGCCGGCATCGTGGGACAGCGAGACGTGCACGTGCGCGACCCCCAACGCCTCGGCGCGGGCCGCGACCGTCCCGCGGATCTCGAACCTGGGGCGACCGGTCTCCTCGGAGACGATCTCGGCGTCGTGCCAGGCCATGCCGACCGGGGCGCCCAGCGCCTTGGCCATCGCCTCCTTCGCAGCGAAGCGAGCCGCCAGCGACGCCGGCGGGCGCGAGGCCTCCGCCGCGGTGAACAGCCGCCCGCGCAGGGCGGGGGTGCGCTCGATGGACTGCATGAAGCGGTCGATGTCGACCACGTCGATGCCGACGCCGATGACCGGCACGCTCCTCGCCGCCCTACTCGACCGTGACGGACTTGGCGAGGTTGCGCGGCTGGTCGACGTCGTGGCCGAGCTGGGTGGCCAGCTCGCACGCGAAGAGCTGGAGCGGCACGACCGCGACCAGCGGCTGCAGCAGCACCGGCACCTGCGGCAGCGTGATCAGCACGTCGGCGTACGGCTCGATCGTGGTGTCACCCTCCTCGGCCAGGCAGAGCGTGCGGGCGCCGCGGGCGCGCACCTCCTGGATGCCGCTGAGCATCTTGTCGTGCAGCTGGTCGCGGCCGCGCGGTGGCACCACGCACAGGATCGGCAGGCCCTCCTCGACCAGCGCGATCGGGCCGTGCTTGAGCTCGCCGGCCGCGAAGCCCTCGGCGTGGAGGTAGGCGATCTCCTTGAGCTTGAGCGCGCCCTCGAGGGCGACGGGGTAGCCGGCGTGGCGACCGAGGAAGAGCACCGATCGGCTGCCGACGTGGTCGCGGGCGAGGGCGTAGACCTCCTCGGCCTTGTCGAGCACGGCCTGCACGTGCGCCGGCATCTGCTCGAGCTGGTCCATCACCTGCGAGATCTCGTCGCCGAAGCGGGTGCCCTTGACCTGCGCGAGATAGAGGGCGAGCAGGTAGCAGGCGACGAGCTGGGTGAGGAAGCCCTTCGTCGACGCAACACCGATCTCCGGCCCGGCATGGGTGTAGATCACGCCGTCGGACTCGCGCGGGATGGTCGAGCCATTGGTGTTGCAGATGGCGAGCACCTTGGACCGCTGGACCCGCGCGTGCCGGATGGCCTGGAGCGTGTCGGCGGTCTCGCCGGACTGGCTGATCGCCACGACGAGGGTGTCGCTGGTGAGGATCGGGTCGCGGTAGCGGAACTCGCTGGCGAGCTCGACCTCGACCGGGATCCGGCACCAGTGCTCGATGGCGTACTTGGCGACCATCCCGGCGTAGAACGAGGTGCCGGCCGCGATGATGATGATCTTGTCGATGTCGCGCAGGTCCTGGTCGGACAGGCGCATCTCGTCGAGCTGCAGCAGCCCGTCGGTGCCGCGGCGACCGAGCAGCGAGTCGGCGACGGCGCGCGGCTGCTCGAAGATCTCCTTGCGCATGAACCAGTCGTGGCCATCCTTCTCGGCGGCCGACAGGTCCCAGTCGACGTGGTAGCGGCGGCCCTCGGCCGGGGTGCCGTCGAAGCCGGAGACCGCCACGCCCTCACGCGTGATGGTGACGACCTGGTCCTGGTCGAGCTCCATCGCCTCGCGGGTGTGCTCGATGAAGGCCGCGACGTCGGAGCCGAGGAAGTTCTCGCCCTCGCCGATCCCGACCACCAGCGGGCTGTTGCGTCGTGCGGCGACCACCCGGTCGGGGTCCTGGGAGTCGACGGCGACGAGCGTGAAGGCGCCCCGGAGGCCGCGACAGACGTTCTGCATCGCGACGGTGAGGTCGACACCGGTCTCGAGCTGCTCCTCGAGCAGGTGCGCCGCGACCTCGGTGTCGGTGTCGGAGGCCATCTCCACGCCGGCCGACTCGAGGCGACCGCGCAGCTCGGCGAAGTTCTCGATGATGCCGTTGTGCACCAGCGCGACCCGGCGTGCGTGCCCCAGGTGCGGGTGCGCGTTGCGGTCGGTCGGCGGGCCGTGGGTGGCCCAGCGGGTGTGGCCGATGCCGGTGGTGGCGGGCGGGAGGGGCGACTCGGCGATGGCCTTCTCGAGGTTGGCGAGCTTGCCCGCACGCTTGTCGGAGACGATCGACCCGGCATCGACGAGGGCGATCCCGGCGGAGTCGTAGCCCCGGTACTCCAGGCGCCGGAGGCCCTCGATCACCACGCCCTCGGCCGGCTGGGCACCCACGTATCCGACGATTCCACACATGGCCGGGGAGTCTATCGGCAGGCCGCTGCGCGGCTGCGGGGCGCCGCGGTGCCACAATCGCACCCATGTCCGAGGTCGCGTCGCCCTCCAACAACGGCGAGGCCTCCCCCTACGTCGAGCTCGAGCGGGCGGCCTGGGCCGAGCTCGCCGGCACCACCGAGACCGTCCTCACCCCGGACGAGGTGACTCGCCTGCGCGGCCTCGGCGACCAGCTGGACCTGCGCGAGATCGAGCAGGTCTACCTGCCGCTGTCGCGCCTGCTGAGCCTCTACGTCGCGGCCAACTCCCGGCTCCACCGCGAGCAGGAGGAGTTCCTGCACCGCGTGACCCCGCCCCGTACGCCCTTCGTGATCGGCCTCGCGGGCTCGGTGGCGGTCGGCAAGTCGACCACGGCCCGTGTGCTCCAGCAGATGCTCGCGCACTGGCCCGAGCACCCCCACGTCGCGCTCGTGACCACCGACGGCTTCCTGCTGCCCAACGCCGAGCTCGAGCGGCGCGGGATCCTGCACCGCAAGGGCTTCCCGGAGTCCTACGACCGCAAGGCCCTGCTGAAGTTCGTCATCGACATCAAGTCGGGCAAGGACGAGGTCGAGGCGCCGATCTACAGCCACCTCGTCTACGACGTGCTGCCCGACGAGAAGGTCGTGGTCAAGCGTCCCGACATCGTGATCATCGAGGGCCTCAACGTCCTCCAGCCCGCCCGGATGCGCGACGACGGCCGCACCGGCCTCGCGGTCAGCGACTTCTTCGACTTCTCCGTCTACGTCGACGCCGCCCTGGCCGACATCAAGCGCTGGTACGTCGACCGGTTCCTGCGGCTGCGCGAGACGGCCTTCCGCGACCCGGCGTCCTACTTCCGCAAGTACGCCTCGCTGTCCCACGACGAGGCCGTCGACCAGGCCACCCGGATCTGGGACTCGATCAACGAGCCCAACCTCGTCCAGAACGTCGCCCCCACCCGCTCGCGCGCGAACCTCGTGCTCCGCAAGGACACCGACCACTCCGTGCGCTACGTCCGGCTGCGCAAGCTCTGAACCGTACGGCCGGCCCCGCCCGGAGCCGGCCGTACGTCCGTCCCCCTCAGGCCGAGGCGACGGTGAAGCGCTGGCGGGCGTGCTGCGGCTGCTCGATCTCGTCGACGAGCGCCACGGCGTAGTCCTCCGCGCTGACGAAGTCGCCGGCCGGGGTGTCGAGGGCGGTGGCGTACGAGCCGGTGCGCTCGCCGGGCGCGATGACCGGCGACGGGCTGACGAAGGTCCAGTCGACGGCCTCCGGGGCGGCACGGAACAGGTCGAGGGCAGCGGCGCCGGAGGTCGCCTCGGCCTTGTACGCGTCGGGGAAGCCGTCGGTGTCGAGCAGGCGGGTGCCGTCAGGGGTGAGCAGCGAGCCGGCCCCGCCGACGAAGAGGACGCGGGCGTCGCCGGCGTTCTCGATGAGGGTGGAGACGGAGGCGAGCCAGGGCTCGTGGGGCTCGCCGGTGCGGCTCGGGCCGGTGGCGGACACGACGACGTCGTGGCTGGACGCGGCCTCGCGCACGGCGGCGGCGTCGGCCATGTCGGCGCCGGTCGAGCGGCTGAGCGCAGTGACCTCGTGGCCGCGGTCGGTGGCCTCGGCGGCGATGCGGGAGCCGACCATGCCGGTGGCGCCGAAGAGGGCGATCTTCATGAGGAGTCCTTCGGGTCGTGGAAGTGGATGCGGGGGACAGTAACCATTGGTAACCAAGCACTTCAACGTGCTATAAGTACCTGGTGGTAACCAACAGCGAGACGGCCCCCGACCGCGGTGACGCCTTCGACCCCGACTGCCCCACGCGCGTCGTGCTCGACCGGATCGGCGACAAGTGGACGGTGCTGGTCATCGGCGCCCTCAAGGACGGTCCCCTGCGGTTCAGCGTCCTCCGGGCGCGCATCGGTGGCGTCGCCGCCAAGGTGCTGACCCAGACCTTGCGGGCGATGGAGCGCGACGGCCTGCTCACCCGCACGGTCCACGCGCAGGTGCCCCCGCGGGTCGACTACGAGCTCACCGGGCTCGGGGCCTCGCTCACCGGTCCGATCCAGACCCTCACCGACTGGGCCGAGACCCACGTGGCGCAGATCCTCGGCGCGCGCGACGACTACGACAGCGCCGCCGAGGGCTGATCAGAGCTTCTTCTGCAGCTCCAGCAGGGTCTCGATCGTGCGGTAGCCCAGCGCCTCGTTGACGGCGTTCATCCACGTGTTGACCTCCGCGTTGGAGGTGTCGACCGAGACCAGGTCGGGGTACGTCGCCACCACCAGGTCGTGGGTCGCGAGCTTGAGCGCCAGCCCCAGTCGCTTCCCCCGGTGGGCCGGGTCGACGATCGTGATGCCGACCTGCGCGTGCTCGCGGTCGGTGTCGTCCACGCGTACGTCCGACACCCCCGCGACCGCGCCGTCGGGCGCGATCGCCATCGCCGTCTGCACGTGCCGCCCGGTGTCGATCTGGCGCTGCTCGGCCGCGCGGATCCTCCCGGGGGTCCACTCCGAGGCCTCCAGGTCGAGCTCGCCCAGCGGCACCTCCGACATCAGCATCCCGAGCAGCCGGCCGAACGACTCGACGTGCTCCTGGGGGCAGACGGTGTCGAAGGTGATGATCCGGTAGCCCTCCGGCACCGGCGCCGAGGCTGCCAGTGCGTCACGGCGCTCGACGAAGTCGGTGAGGGTGAGCTCCTTGATGGACTCCCGGCTCGCCACGTCGTAGCCCATCGCGCGGGCGAACCGCTCGGCGGTCCCCGAGCCGCCGGGCGGCAGGTACGCCTCGCTCTGCACCGTCGTGCGGCCGTCGCCGAGCGCCACGACCTCGAGCTCCTCGACGAGCCGGCGGCCGATGCCCTCGCGGGTGCAGTCGGGCCGGACGTAGGCGAAGGCCATCGCCGTGTGCAGGTTCTCCTTCAGCGTGCGCGTGAGCAGCCCCGCGCCGACCATCTCGCGACCGTCGATCGCGCCGACGAGCGTGATGCCGCGCTCAGGGTTGTCGACCGGCAGCGCGAGCCGGCTCTGCTCCCACACCGGCCACGGCTTCCCGGGCCGCTCGGCGGTGGCGGCGTGCCCGACCTCCCACCACGCCCGCAGGGCTGCCTCGTTGCGGGGGTTGATCTGCTCGATGTCGACCACGCACGGAACCTAGCCGTCGCGGGGCTGCGCTTCACCCGGATATCCGGGTGCGCCGCGCCGCCAGGTCTGCGGCTGGCTAGAGCGCGAGCTGGCGGCGTACGACGTCGGCGAGGCGCGAGGCCACGCCCTGCGCCTCGTCCTGCGTGGGGGCCTCGACCATGACGCGCACGATCGGCTCGGTGCCCGAGGGCCGCAGCAGGATGCGGCCGCGCTCGCCGAGCACCGCCTCCTCCTCGGCCACGGCCGCGGCCAGCACCGCGTCCTCGTCGGCGCGCGACTTGTCGACGCCGGCGACGTTGACCAGCACCTGCGGGAGCCGGGTCATCACCGACGCGAGCTCGGCCAGCGACCTACCGGTCGTCGCCATCCGCTCCATCACGTGGAGGGTGGTCAGGATGCCGTCGCCGGTGGTCGCGTGGTCGCTGAGGATCACGTGGCCGGACTGCTCGCCGCCGAGGTTGTAGCCGGAGACCTTCATCGCCTCGAGGACGTAGCGGTCGCCCACCTTGGTCTGGCGCACGCCGACCCCGCCGGCGCGCATCGCCTGGACGAACCCGAGGTTGCTCATCACCGTGGCCACCACGGTGTCCTTGGCGAGCCGTCCCTGCTCGAGCAGCGAGAGCGACAGGATCGCCAGGATCTGGTCGCCGTCGACGACGTTGCCGTCGGCGTCGACGGCCAGGCAGCGGTCGGCGTCGCCGTCGAGGGCGAAGCCGGCGTGCGCGCCGTGCTCGACGACCGCAGCGCGCAGCGACTCGAGGTGGGTGGAGCCGCAGCTGTCGTTGATGTTGAGGCCGTCGGGGTCGGCATGGATCGCGATGACGGTCGCACCGGCGTCCTCGAGCGCGCGGGGCCCGGCCGCGTGGGCAGCGCCCTCGGCGCAGTCGAGGACGACCTTGAGCCCCACGAGCGGGTGCGTGATCGTGCTCTCGAGGTGGGCGGCGTACTCCTCGACGGCGGTCGCGTAGACGTCGACGCGGCCGACGTTGCCGCCGGTGGGCCGGTCCCACGGCTCACCCATCCGGCGCTCGATCGCGATCTCGATCGCGTCGTCGAGCTTGTGCCCGCCGCGGGCGAGGAACTTGATGCCGTTGTCGGGCATCGGGTTGTGGGAGGCCGACAGCATCACGCCGAGGTCGGCGCCGAGCCGCTCGGTCATGTACGCCACGCCGGGGGTCGGCAGCACGCCGAGGAGCAACACGTCGACGCCTGCCGACGCGAGGCCGGCGACGACGGCGGCCTCCAGGAACTGCCCGGAGATGCGCGTGTCCCGCCCCACCACCGCAAGGGGACGGTGGCCCTCGAACTCGCCGCGGTCGGCCAGGACGTGTGCTGCACAGACGGACAGGTCCAGGGCCAGCTCCGCCGTGAGATCGGCGTTCGCCAGGCCCCGGACCCCGTCCGTGCCGAAGAGTCGGGTCATGGCCCGGGAGCCTACGGGAGCCCCCGGGCCACGACCTCTTCCCCCACTGTCCCCCTGGGGCTACTTGAGCTTGAAGTCCGCCACGATCGCGGACCCGTCGGCGGTCGTCATCGTCACGCGGTAGCAGGAGCCCTTCCCGCCCGACGGCGTCGCCCAGTTCTGCACCCACTGCCCGCCCGCCGCGTCGTAGCGGAGGCTGGTGCTGCCGGTGGTGACGAACTCCTCGACCGCGTTCAGCACGTCCGAGCCGTCACACCCCACCTTCTTCGCGCTGAACAAGGCACCGATGTCGGACGTCATGGCCGTGCCGCCCTTGAGGACGTTGAACTTCAGCGGCACCGTCGAGCCGGCCTTGACCGTGTTGACGACCGCCGTGCCCATGGTCACCGGCTTGTAGAAGCCGTCCAGCCTCCAGGCGGCGACCGTGTAGGTCCGGGTGTCCTGCGCGACGTTGCCGGCCCGGTCGGTCACGGTGGCGACCTGGGTGCCGGAACCGACAGCGGTCCCGCCGGCCATGACCCTGCAGTCGCCCGCGAGGCCGGACGTGGCGTCGCTCGCCGCGCAGGTCGACGGGGCCGGCACGTCCCCGAAGTCGTACGTCGCACCGTGTGCCGGTCCGCCCGTCAGGGTCAGCACGGGCGCAGTGGCGTCCCGCTTGACCGTGGTGCCCTTGCTCGTCGTGTTGCCGGCTGCATCGGTGGCCGAGCAGGTGTACGTCGCGCCGTCGGTGTCCGTGGACACGACGACCGCGTCGCAGCCCGAGACGTCGGCCAGTCCGGAGGTCGCGTCGGACACGGTCCAGGCGACGTCCACGTCACCTGTGAACCACTCCGTGCCCTTGGTCGGACCGGTGACCGTCGGGGTGATGACGGGGGCGGTCGCGTCAAGGTCCACGGCTGCCTCGGCGCCCGCGGTGTTGCCGGCGGCGTCCGTCGCCGAGCACGGGAAGGTCTGACGCCCGTCGCTGGAGATCGTACGGTCCACGCAGCCGTCCGTGGCGGCCACGCCCGACAGGGCGTCGCTGACGGTCCAGTCGAGCACCACCGGCCCCGTGTACCAGCCGTTCGTCCCCTCGGCTCCGGTGCGCGTGAACATGACGTCCGGGGCGGTCGCGTCGCGCTTGACGTCAACGATCGCGCTCGCGCTGTTGCCGGCAGAGTCGGTCGCGGTGCACGTGTAGGTCGTGCCGCTCGTGTCCTCGTCCAGGGTCACGTCGTCGCACCCGGTGGTCGAGGCGACGGACGAGGTGACGTCGGAGACGTCGAAGGAGACGTCGACGTCGCTGGTGTACCAGCCGCCATCGCCGAGCGTGCCGCTGACCGTCTCGACGACGACCGGGTCGGTGGCGTCCCGCTTGACGGTCACCGACGACGAGGCGACGTTGCCCGCGAGGTCGCTCACGGTGCAGCTGAAGGTCTTCCCCGCGGTGTCCTCGGCGAGGGTGGAGGGAGCGCAGGCAGTGGCCGGGTCGACGCCCGACGTGGCGTCCTCGGCGTCCCACGTCACGTCGACGTCCCCGACGTACCAGCCGTCCTCGCCCAGGTCCCCGCTGATGACGGGCTGGAGGGTGGGCGGGGTCGCGTCGCGCTTCACCGTGACGCTCACGGGTGCCGCGCTGCCGCCCGAGCTCGTGGCCGAGCAGGAGGTGGTCAGGGAGCCGTCGGCGGTGAGGGCCGCGTCCTGGCACCCGTCCAGCGTGACCGCGGACTCGGCGTCGGCGACCGTCCAGTCCACGGCGACGTCGGTGCGGTACCAGCCGTTGGCACCGTCCGGCGTCGCAGGCGTGAGCTCCTTGCTGATGACGGGCGCGGTGGTGTCGACCGGCGTGCAGTCCACGACCGTCCAGCTGAAGGTCACGTCGGCCGTGCGGGTGGTGGTGGCAGCCGTCGCGCCGCGGCCGCTGGCGGCGTACGTCACCGCCACTGATCGGGCACCGAGCGCCGCGTCGGCGGGCACCGTCAAGGAGACGGATGCGTCGCCGGCGTCGACCGAGGCGTTGTTGCCGGCGCTGGTCCAGTTGGACAGCGTCGTCGCGGCGGTCGTGCCCAGGGTGAGCGGCGCCGGCTGCGTAGTGGGAGCGACAGTGACGAGCGCCGAGTTGCCCCATGCCTGGCTGTTCGCACCGCCGTTGCGGTTCAGCGTGAACCCGACCGAGCCGTTCTTCGTCGTACCGCGGCAGACGTCGCCGAGCGCGGCGACCCCGCCGACGAGCCTGTCCGCCTCGAGGTTGTCGGCCTGCACGGCCGGGGCGAGCCCGGCGACCAGCGCCGAGGCGAGGGCGAGGCCGACGGCCCCGCGACGTAGTAACACAGACATGCGCGTGCTCCGATGCATCCAGGGTGCACCCCCACGGCGCACGTCATGACGGTAGGAACAGCAACCGACCGCCGAAGCGGCTTCGATCGACCTCAACCGCTTCTACGACGTTCCTTGACGTACGCACCCCCCTGCGGGTGGAGACGCGACGAGGCCCGCACCGTCGTCGACGGTGCGGGCCTCGTGGGCGGTGCTGGGATCAGCGCTTGCTGAACTGCGAGGCCTTGCGGGCCTTCTTGAGACCGGCCTTCTTGCGCTCGACCACGCGGGCGTCACGGGTGAGCAGGCCGGCCTTCTTGAGCGCCGGGCGGTTGGCCTCGACGTCGACGGCGTTGAGTGCGCGCGCCACACCGAGGCGCAGTGCGCCGGCCTGGCCGGCGATGCCGCCGCCGTGGATGCGGGCGATCACGTCGAAGCGGCCCTCGAGCTGCAGCTCGACGAACGGCTCGTTGGCGATCTGCTGGTGCAGCTTGTTGGGGAAGTAGCTGTCCATCGAGCGGCCGTTGATGGTCCACTCGCCGGTGCCCGGGACGATGCGGACGCGGGCGACCGCCTCCTTGCGGCGGCCGGTGGCGCCGGCCGGCGCGATGGTCGCGGGGCGGGCGGGAGCGTCGGCCGAGGCCTCGCTCTCGGAGGTGTAGGAAACGCCCTCGGCGTTGGCCTCGTAGGTCTCCTCGACCTCGGTGGTGTTCTCAGTCATCTGTGAGTCCTCAGTCACTGGGAGATCTGCGAGATCTCGAACGGAGTGGCCTTCTGGGCCGCGTGCGGGTGGTCGGGGCCGGCGTAGACCTTGAGCTTCTTCAGCATCTGGCGACCGAGCTTGTTCTTCGGGAGCATGCCCCACACGGCCTTCTCGATGGCCTTGCGGGCGTCCTTCTCGAGGAGCTCACCGAACGGGGTGGCCGAGAGGCCGCCCGGGTAGCCGGAGTGGCGGTAGGCCATCTTGGTGGTCTTCTTGGTCCCCGACAGCGACACCTTGGAGGCGTTGACGATGATCACGAAGTCGCCCATGTCCATGTGAGGGGCGAAGGTCGGCTTGTGCTTGCCGCGGAGGAGGTTGGCGGTCTGGACGGCGAGGCGGCCCAGGACCACGTCGGTGGCGTCGATGACGAGCCACTCGCGCTGGATGTCAGCGGGCTTGGGGCTGTACGTGCGCACGGCGGTATCCCGTTCTGGTTCGTTGGTCCCGCATCCCCGGACGGAGAGCGGCTGGTGCTGCTGCGACGACTGACGAACACGGCCCGGTTCGCTCCCCGGCTCCGCGCGGCGGAGACTGGGGATGACGTCCGGATCTGCACCCGTCCCCGGAGAGGACGGGCGCGGCAGGAGTCGCGACCAGCAAGAGTACGGCTCCTCACGCGGGAGGGTCAAAACGCGGCGACGCGAGCGCCCTGCCCGTGGACACCGGTTCGCGCTCGCGCGAGTGTCGCGGCTAAGTTGGAGCGACAACCCAAGACGTACACAAGACGCCCGAAACTCATCGAGCGCAGAGACAGGAGCCGACGTGACCGACGTTGCGGCCAAGGATTCCCTGACTGTCACCGACAACCGGACCGGTCAGACGTACGACATCGCGATCACCGACAACACGATCGCGGCAAAGGACCTGGGGCAGATCCGCCTCGATGAGGAGCAGCCCGGTCTCGCGACCTACGACCCGGGATTCGTCAACACCGCCTCGTGCCGTTCGGCGGTGACGTTCATCGACGGCGACAAGGGCATCCTCGAGTACCGCGGGTACCCGATCGAGCAGCTCGCCGAAAAGTCCAACTTCCTCGAGGTGGCCTACCTGCTGATCCACGGCAACCTGCCGTCGAAGGAGCAGTACGACGCCTGGGTGCACGAGATCACCTACCACACGTTCGTGCACGAGAACGTCAAGGGCTTCATGCACGGCTTCCGCTACGACGCCCACCCGATGGGCATGCTGATGGCCTCCGTCGGCGCGCTGTCGACGTTCTACCCCGACGCCCGCAACATCAGCGACGCGGACAACCGCCACATGCAGATCGTCCGCATGATCGCGAAGATGCCGACCCTCGGCGCCTGGTCGTTCCGCCACGCGCAGGGCAAGCCGTTCGTCTACCCCGACAACGACCTCGGCTACACCGCCAACTTCCTCTCGATGCTGTTCAAGATGAGCGAGCAGAAGTTCGAGGCCGACGAGCGCCTGGTCAAGGCCCTCGACGTGCTCTTCATCCTGCACGCAGACCACGAGCAGAACTGCTCGACCAACGCGGTCCGCTCCGTCGGCTCCTCGCAGGTCGACCCCTACTCGGCCGTCGCGGCCGGCGTCGGCGCGCTCTACGGCCCGCTGCACGGTGGCGCCAACGAGGCGGTGCTGCGGATGCTCAAGCGCATCGGCAGCAAGGAGAACATCCCCGCCTTCATCGAGGGCGTCAAGAACGGCAACGAGCGCCTGATGGGCTTCGGCCACCGGGTCTACAAGAACTTCGACCCGCGCGCCACGATCATCAAGAAGGCCTGCGACGACGTCTTCGAGGTCACCGGGGTCAACCCGCTCCTCGAGATCGCCAAGGAGCTCGAGAAGATCGCGCTCGAGGACGAGTACTTCGTCAAGCGCAAGCTCTACCCCAACGTCGACTTCTACTCGGGCCTCATCTACGAGGCCTTCCAGTTCCCGCCGGAGATGTTCACCGTGCTGTTCGCCATCGGCCGTACGCCGGGTTGGCTCGCGCAGTGGGCCGAGCTGGTGCAGGACAAGGACCAGAAGATCGCCCGCCCCAAGCAGATCTACACCGGCGACCGCGAGCTCACCTTCACCGCGGCGTCCGAGCGCTGGTCCTGAACGGACCGCACCACCCGCGTCGGGTCAGCGCTCGAAGACCGCCGTCGTGCGCGCCGGCACGGTGACCGCGTCGGCCGCGACCGAGCTGCCCTTCACGACCGCGTCGCCACCGTTGGCCTGGACGTCGTGCAGCGTCCACCCGGCTCCCGTGCCGGCGACGGTGGCGACGTCCGGGGTCGCGTTGAACACGACGAGGATCGCGTCGCGGTCAGGGTCGGCGTCGGCACCGACGGTGTCGTCGACGAGCATCGCGATCACGCCCGGCTCGGCGTCGAGGAACGACACCTTGGCCTGGACCGCCTCGAGGCTGCCGAGGCGGAAGAGCCGGGACGACGTACGGATCCGCAGCAGGTCCTGCGCCCGGTCGTGGGCGGCGTCCATCGCGGCGGGCCCCGGGTCGAGCGCGGGGTCGGCGAGCAACGGGCGCATGAAGTCCCACTTGTCCTCGTTGTCCGCCCGCAGCGGCAGCCCCGAGCCGAACGTGTTGTCGCGGCGCTGCCAGTCGACCCGGTTGAACCAGTCGCCGGAGTCGTAGGAGTTGCGGTCCAGGCTCTTGGAGCGGAGCAGGTCGGTGCCGGCGTGCCAGAAGACCACGCCCTGCGAGAACGCGACGGTCGACAGCGAGACGGTGTTCATCCGCACGCGGTCGGCCATGGACGTGCTGGTCGGGAGCTTGAGGGCCAGCGAGTCGTAGAGCGTCTCGTTGTCGTGGGCGTCGACGTAGGTCACCGTCTCGGACGGGTCGGCGGCATAGCCGGCGGGCTGGCCGCTGTAGTCGACCTCGGAGCCCACCACCTCCTCGCCGGTCGAGGAGCGGAAGCGGAAGTCGGCGAGGTTGCCGGCCAGGCCGAGCTTGACCAGGTCCTGCTGGTGCAGCAGCTCCTCGCGCTGCTCGTCGGCGGTGCCGTTGACCTCGGCGCCGTTGGGGTCGATGAAGAGCCCCGAGCCGAAGCCCTGCACGCGCGGCTCCTCGTCGAAGGGCCCGCCACCACGTACGGCGTCGCGCAGCCGGTCGCTGAACGACCCGATGCCCGTGCCGGCGAGGTTGCGCTGCGTCGCCTGGACGAAGCGGGCGTCGTCGGCGACCTCGCCGAAGTTCCAGCCCTCGCCGTAGAGGTAGATCGCCGTGCCGTCGACACCGTCGCGCTTGACGGTGAGCCCGTCGAGCGCGGCGCGCAGGCGGGTCATGTTGTCGAGCGAGTGGTGGCCCATCAGGTCGAAGCGGAAGCCGTTGACCTTGTAGTCCCGCGCCCAGGTGAGCACGGAGTCGATCATCAGCTTCTCCATCATCCGGTGCTCGGTCGCGGTGTTGGAGCAGCAAGTGGAGGTCTCGACCCCGCCGGTGGCGTTCAACCGGTGGTAGTAGCCGGGCACGATGCGGTCGAGCACCGACTTCGGGTCCTGCCCGCTCGCTGCGGTGTGGTTGTAGACCACGTCCATCACGACCTGCAGGCCCGCGTCGTTGAGCCCCTGGACCATCCGGCGGAACTCGACCGTGCGCCGCGTGCCGTCGGGATCGGTGGCGTACGAGCCCTCGGGAGCGGTGTAGTGCAGCGGGTCGTAGCCCCAGTTGAAGCCGTCGCCAGATCGGATCTCCTCGATGCAGGCCTGCTGCTCCTCGGAGTCCCGCGGCAACGCCTCGAGGTCGCAGTCGGGGACCCGCTGCGCCGAGCGGCGCTCCTCGATCGTGGCGATGTCGAAGGCCGGCAGCAGGTGGACGGTGTTGAGCCCGGCGCCAGCGAGCCGCCGCAGGTGCCGCATGCCCGCGGTGTCGTCGTGGGTGAAGGCGAGGTAGGTGCCGCGCTCGGCCGCCGGCACCGTCTCGTCACCGATGGAGAAGTCGCGCACGTGCAGCTCGTAGACGGTGCGGTCCTCCGGCTGGGCGATCGCAGGGGGCGTGGTCCGTGACCACCCCTCGGGTGCGAGGGACGGGTCGGCGAGGTCGACGACGAGCGAGGCCTGCGAGTTGGTGGTGAGCGCCACCGAGTAGGGGTCGGTCACTCGGTTGGTGACGACCTTCCCGGCCGCGGGCGAGAAGACGGTGACGTCATAGGTGTACGCGGCGTCGCGCCACGCCGCCGGTCCGGTGGCCGTCCACGTGCCGTCGGCTCGCCGGGTCATCCGGACCGTGCGGCCGGCGACGGTGGCGGAGACGTCCTGCGCCGTCGGCGCCCAGAGCGCGAGGGTCGGGCGTCCGCCACGCCAGGTGACGCCCAGGTCGGCGTCGGCGGCGCCGGCGTACACGTCGTCGAGCACGCCCGGCAGCTGGACGCCGGTCGCGTCGTGCAGGGCCCCGCCCGGGTCGTACGACGCGACGGCGACCTGTCCGGTGAGGATCTCGGGGACACGCCGGGCCGTGGCCTTGTCGAGGCGGAACGCCTGGTGGCCGGCGAGGTGCGGGAAGTCGGCGAGCACGTCGGCGGGCAGTCCGGCGGGGTCGTGGGTCAGCGCGGCGCTCGAGCCGCCGGTGACGGCCTCGGCGTCCACGCCGAGGTCACCGGCCTGCGACCAGTGCAGGCGGTAGCGGCGCGACTCCGCGTCGGGGACGTCCCAGGCGACGAGGTCGCGTCGCACCCAGTGCGCGCGCGCCTTCGTCAGGTCGGGTGCGGCGCCCGCACTGCGCGTCGCGATCTCGAGCCGGTGGGTGCCCACGTCGTAAGTGAAGACCACGTCGACCCCTCCTGCGGGGACGTCGAAGCCGATGTCGGCCCCGTCGCGCACACCGTCGGCGCCGTAGTTCTCCGCCCACGACAACCCGTGCGCGACCTTCGTCTCGTAGCTGCCGGCCGGCAGCGTGCCGGTGAAGGTGTAGGTGCCGTCGCCGTCGAGGTCCTTGAGCCACCCGCGCATGCAGTCGGGCTGCCAGTCCCCCGGGCAGCCGAGCTCGGACTGCATGCTGCCCGCCAGCGTGATGATCGGACCGGTGGCGTCAGTGGTGATCCAGTGGGAGCCGTGCTCGTAGTAGAACGTCAGCGTCCGGCCGCCCTCGGGGACGGCGAGCGGGATGTTCGCCCCGCCGCGGACGCCGCCGGCGCCGTAGTTCTCCTCCCAGGCGCCGTCGATCGCGGCCTTGTACTCGTAGTCGCCCCGGGGCAGCATCACGGTCTTCTTCCAGACCAGGTCCTTCGGGTCGAGCGACATCTGCGCCTGCGGGCAGGCGGGGTCCCAGTCTCCCGCGCAACCCATCTCCGAGTTGTGGCTGCCGGGGACCGACACGGCGCCGGGCTGCGTGACGGGCCCGCCGCCACCCCCGCCGCCGGGCGTCGGCTCCGGCTCGGGGTCGCCCACGGTCGCCCAGGACGAGGCCACGGAGAGGTTGCCGCTGCTGTCGCGCAGGACGGCGCGGTACTCGACGAGGGTGCCGTGGGGCAGTGACCGGACGTCGTGGAACACCCGGTAGGGGGCGTTGTCGTCGGTCCCCAGCGGCGTCCAGTCGGACGCGCCGGCGCGGCGCCACGCGAGCGTGACCTGGTTGAAGCCGCCGTCGGGGACGGCCACGGTGATGGGCGCGCGGCCGCCGACGGTGCCACCGGCCGAGGGCTTCTCGAGGTGGATCGCCGGTGCCGCCTTGCGGCCGGCGAGCCTGCCGTTGGCCCGCCAGACCACCGCCGACAGCGGTGGGACCGTGATGGTCGTACGCCCCTCGGCGTCGGTGCGCAGCGACTCCCGACCAACCGGCCAGACCTTCGAGAAGGTGCTGCGCCGCATCTCGGTGCCGACCGTGACGGTCTTCTCGGTGGTGGCGTTGTTGACCGCGACGAGGTGCTCGCGGCGCTCGGTGGCATCGATGCGGCTGAAGGCGTAGACCCCTGCGGCGCCGGAGGCGTACCGGTGCAGCTGCGCGCCGTCGGCGAGGGCCGGGTAGGTCCTGCGGAGCGCCGCGAGGTCGCGGATGGTCCGGTAGAGCGGGTGGCCGGTGTCGAAGTTGGCGTCCGCCGTGGTCGCGTCGGTGCCGATGAGGTCGTTGTCGTTGTAGGAGGCGACCTGGCTGGGGAACATGTCCTCGCGGGCGTCCTTGTCGCCGCCGTCGCCGACGAAGCCCTGCTCGTCGCCGTAGTAGACGACCGGCTGGCCGCGGGTGAGGTACATCAGCGTGTGCGCCAGCTCGTCGCGCTCGAGCACCGAGTCGGTGCCCTTCAGGAAGGTGCCGATGCGGCCCATGTCGTGGTTGCCGAGGAAGGTCGGTGACGCGTACGCGTTGGAGTCGGCGTCGGTGTACCAGTCGTCGGCGGCGAAGAAGTCACGCAGCCGCGTCGTCGCGGCGCCCTTCGCGAAGGCGGTGCCGACGTCCTGGAAGCCGAAGTCGAGGGTCGCGTCGAGCCGTCCCTCGGTGCTGAAGGTCGAGAGGTACTCCGGGTTCGCGTCGTAGACCTCGCCGAACGCGAAGAAGTCGTCGTTGCCGATGGAGGCGGCGTGCTCGCGGATCGCTGGGGCGAACTGCTGCCAGAACTCCAGGTTCACGTGCTTGGCGGTGTCGATCCGGAAGCCGTCGATGCCGAGGTCGACCCAGGACTCGTAGATGTCGGTCATGCCCTCGACCACGTCGGGGTGCTCGGTGAACAGGTCGTCGAGACCCACGAAGTCGCCGTAGGTCGACGACTCGCCGGCGAAGGTCGAGTCGCCGCGGTTGTGGTAGTAGGTCGGGTCGTCGAGCCAGTCCGGGACCTTGACGGTGCGGTCGGCCTCGCTGCGGAAGGTCGGCGTGTAGGGGAAGGACGTCGCCGCGTCGAGCTCGGGGAAGTCGGCGGTGCCGGCGTAGTCGCGGTCGTCGAACTCCGCACCCGAGGCGTCGAGGTAGGGCGCGGCGTCCTTGGAGACGTACGCGTACTCCTTCTCCGCGTAGTCGATGACGTCGGCGGTGTGGTTGGTGATGATGTCGAAGAAGACCTTGATGCCGCGGTCGTGCGCCCGGTCGATGAACGCCTCGAGCTCGGCGTTGGTGCCGAAGTGGGGGTCGATCTGGGTGAAGTCGGTGACCCAGTAGCCGTGGTAGCCGGCGCTGGCGTCGGCACCGGTGCCCTGGACGGGACGGTTCTTGAAGCTCGGCGTCAGCCAGATGGCGGTGGTCCCGAGGTCCGCGATGTAGTCGAGGCGGTCGGACAGGCCCTGCACGTCACCACCGTGGAAGAAGCCCTTGTCGGTCGGGTCGAGGCCGGTCGCGAGACGGTCGCCGGCGAGGCCCCCGGTGTCGTTGGCCGGGTCGCCGTTGGCGAACCGGTCGGCCATCACGAAGTAGAAGTTCTCCCGGGTCAGCGGGCCACGCAGCGACGTGCCCGCGAGCGCCCGGTCGGTCTCGGTCGGGGTCGGGCTCGGCAGCTCGGCCGGTGCCACGGCGACGCGGTGCGAGGCATCGTCGTAGGTGAATCGCAGGCGGGCGGCGTGCTCGAGCACCAGGGGCAGGTTCGACCCGTCGGCCGTGCCGCCCGCGCCGTAGTTCTCCTCCCACGAGCCGTTGATCACGACCTTGTACTCGAAGGTCCCCGCGGGCACCTCGGCGACGAGCTCCCACGAGCCGTCGGACAGGCGGGTCAGCCCGGACGCGTCGCACCCCGCCGACCAGTCCTCGGCACACCCGACCTCGTCCTGGAGGTCGCCCACCAGCGTCACCGACGCCGGAGCCGCCGCGCGGTGCTCGGCCCGGGCGGGTGCGATGGGTCCCACCACGGCGAGCAGGGAGGTGGCGAGGGTGGCGACGGCGGTGGCGGCGCCGAGCAGGACGGGGGACGAACGACGCACGGTGGCTCCCGAGATGGTGCGAGGCCCCGCCCGGGTGGTCGGGGTGGCGTGCGTCACACTAGGCGCGCGTTGAGAAAAGTTGCAAGACCTGCAACAACTTTCACTCGTGCGGTCTCACCCCTGCGGGTCCCGAACCCTTCATGGGGCGCGCCCCCGCTCACTACACTCCCGACCACTCGGGACCGGCCGGCTGGGCAGTCACGGAGGAGACGTGGGGACACAGGGGGACAGCACGCTCGGCACCGTGCTGCGCGCACTGCGCGAGGGCGCCGGGCTCTCCCAGGAGGAGCTCGCCGAGCGCGCCGGGCTGAGCCCGCACGCGATCAGCGCCCTCGAGCGCGGCACCCGCACCCGGCCCTACCCCCACACGCTCCGCTCGCTCGCGACCGCCCTCGACCTCACCGACGAGCAGCGGGCCGCGCTGGTCGCCGCGGTCCCGCCGCGGTCGTCCCGGCAGGCCGCCGCGGCCGCGGCCGCACCCGTACGCCCGCGCGACCTCCCTGTCCCGGCGACCCCGCTGGTCGGGCGCGACGACGACGTGTCCCGGGTCGCCGACCTCCTCGGCAGCGGCCGCCTGGTCACCCTCAGCGGCCCCGGCG
Source organism: Nocardioides eburneiflavus (assembly GCF_004785795.1). Lineage (NCBI taxonomy): Bacteria > Bacillati > Actinomycetota > Actinomycetes > Propionibacteriales > Nocardioidaceae > Nocardioides > Nocardioides eburneiflavus. The sequence goes on along the minus strand of NZ_SRRO01000001.1, from coordinate 2,279,084 downwards.
GCGTGGGCAAGACCCGGCTCGCGCTGGCAGTGGCCGCCCGGGTGCGCGACCGCTTCGCCGACGGGGTCACCCTCGTCGAGCTGGCGCCGCTCCTCGAGGCCCCCCAGGTGGTCGCGGCCGTCGCCGACGCCGTCGATGCCGTGCGGGACCCGGCTCGGCCCGTCCTCGACGACGCTGTCGACGTGCTCCGCGGGCAGCACCGGCTGCTCGTCCTCGACAACCTCGAGCACCTGCTCGACGCTGCTCCCGACGTGGCCGCGCTGGTCGAGGCGGTCCCCGACCTGACCGTCCTCACCACGAGCCGCGCCCCGCTGCGGGTGCGCGGCGAGACCGAGTACGGCGTGGAGCCGCTCGAGGTCGACGAGGCCCCCGACGGCTCACCCTCCCCCGCTGCCCGGCTCCTGCTCGACCGCGCCCAGCGCGTGAGCCCCGGGTGGGGCGCGGACTCCGCGGACGCCCCGGCCGTCAACGCGACGTGCGAGCAGCTCGCGGGACTGCCGCTGGCCCTCGAGCTCGCGGCCGCCCGCGCCCGGCTGCTCGACCCGGCGGCGCTGCTCGACCGGCTCGACAGCGCGCTGCGGTCCGGGCCGCGCGACCTGCCGCCCCGGCAGCGGACGATGCGCGCCACCCTCGACTGGAGCAACGGGCTGCTCGACGCCCCGGCCCAGTCGCTGCTGCGGCTGCTCGGCGTCTTCGTCGGCGGGACGACCCTGGCCGACCTCGAGGCGGTGGCCGGGCGCGCCGGCGCGACGTACGACGTGGTCGCCGCCCTGGAGTCGCTGGTCGAGCACTCCCTCGTGGTCGCCGAGCCGTCGGGGCGCCTGCGCCTGCTCGAGCCCGTGGCGCAGTACGCCCGGGACCTGCTGCACGAGTCCGGCGAGTGGGACGGCGCGATCCGCGCGCACGCCGCCCACTACCTCGCCGTCGCGGAGCTCAACAGCTCGAGCTACCGCAACGGCGGGCAGGTCGCCGCCCTCAACCGGATCGACCTCGAGACCGCCAACCTCGACGCCGCCGCCGAGCGCTCGCTCGCCGTCGGTGACGTCGAGACGCCGGCCCGGATGGCGTGGGAGCTCTGGCTCTACTGGTGGCTGCGCGGCCGCCACGACCACGGCCGGCGCTTCGCCGAGGCCGCGCTGCAGCGCAGCCACGTCCTGGCGGACGACGTGCACGCCCGCGCCGCACTCGGTGCCGCCACGATGGCGTTCGCGATGGACGACGTCGCCGGTGCCGCGAGGTGGTGGCGGCTGTCGTACGAGCACGCGGGTGACGTCGACGAGATCCTCTCCAACAGCATCGCCGGCGAGGGGCTCGTCGCCCTCGTGGAGGGCGACCTCGACCTGGCCCGCGACCGGTTCCACCGGGCCATGCGCCACGCCGCAGCCGCCGGGCCGGAGGTCGAGTGGACCTGGGCGCTCTCGCACATCTGGCTCGGCACCGTCGCGCTGCTGGAGGGCGACGCCGACGAGGCAGTCCGGTTCGTGGACGAGGGCCTGGCCTCGGCGCGACGCCGGGACGACCGGCTGACCTCCTACATCGCGCTCTACAACCTGTTCCAGGTCGAGCTCGGCCGTGGCGACCACGACGCCGCCCGCCGGCATCTCGAGGAGGGTGCCCGGCTCTCCCTCGAGACCGGCGACCAGGCCAACCTGGCCTACCTCCTCGACGCCGGGGCGGTGCTCGCCGCCGCCTCCGGCCAGCACGCGCGGGTCCCGCTGCTCCTCGGCGCCGCCCAGGCGATCCGTGAGGCGGCGGGCTCCCGCGGCTACGGCTACTACCGCCCGGACCCGGGGGCGATCGAGGCCGCCGCGGACGAGGCGCGCAGCCACCTGGGCGCCGACCGCTACGACGACGCCCTCGACACCGGGCGTGGGCTCCCGGCGACCGACGCCGCCGCCATGCTGCGCACCTGAACCCCACCTGACCGGCCCGACGGGACTGACCGGCCCGACTCGTACAGCACCCGCACACCTCCCCCACACCGGCGGCTGTCCGTGGTGACAGCGGCGCCGGAGCCCGAGGGTGGTGCCACGGCACGCTCCGTGCCGCCACCGTCCGACCCAGGAGTCGCCATGAGCACCACGCTCGACCCGTCCACCACCAGCGCCGGTCCCGGCGCGACCCGCACCGCGCCCGGTCGCGGCTGGGTCCTCGCCGGCCTCGGTGCCGCCGTCCTCGGCATCGTCGGCGCGATCGCGAGCGGCATGGTCGACGCCGTGTACGACCCCGACACCGCGGGCGATCCCTCCGCGGTCGTCTCGCGCCTCTCCGAGCAGGTGCCGCAGATCCTCGTCTTCCACACCGCCACGATGTTCTCGTGCGTCCTGCTGGTGCTGTTCGCCGTGGGCCTGCACCGCCAGCTGCGCGGCCGTACGGCACCCGACAGCCTGGTCCCCGGCGTCGCCGTGGCCGGCCTCGGGCTGGTCGCGGTGGCACAGCTCCTCGGCGCCGGCCTGACCACCGAGTTCGCCTTCGCGCTGGCCGAGGACCCCGACCTCGTGCTCCCCGAGAGCGCGGCGTTCTTCAACCACTGGATCGGCACGATCCCGTGGCTGTGGGGCGGCGCGGGCCTCACCGGCCTCGCCCTGTTCGGCGCGGCCCGCCGCGGTGCGTACGCCCCGTGGCTCGGCTGGGCCAGCCTCGTCCTGGGCGGGCTCTCCGCACTCTTCCTGGTCAGCCCCCTGCAGTACATGGCGGGCATGACCGGCCCCGTGTGGCTGCTGGTCGTCTCGCTCGGACTGCTCCGCACGGCGCGCGAGTCCTGACATGTCGGCCCCGTCCCGCTCGGGCTCGCAGGTCGTCGACTTCGAGGCCTACGTCGCCGAGCGACGGCCCGCGCTGCTCCGGTGGGCGCGGGCCGTCGCCGGGGACCCGCACACCGCCGAGGACCTGCTCCAGGCCTCGCTCGTGCGGGTGCTCCCCCGCTGGGGGTCGATCCGCGAGGGCGCGGCCGCCGACGCGTACGTCCGGCGGACCATCACCCGGCAGTACGTCAGCTGGCAGCGCGAGCCGAGGCGGCGCGAGGTCGTCTCCGCGTGGCTCCCGGAGCCACCGACCAGCACCCCGGACCTCACCGACCCGCGCGACGCGCGGGAGGTCTGGGGGCTGGTGCTGGCGCTCCCCGCACGACAGCGTGCCGCCGTGGCGCTCCGCTTCTACGAGCAGCTCAGCGTCGCCGAGACCGCCGAGGTGCTCGGCTGCTCCACCGGCACCGTCAAGTCCAACACCAGCCGCGGCCTCGCCGCGCTCCGCCGGCTCGCCGCCGACACGGCGCTCGCCGGATGACCGAGAGGACTCCCATGTCGTCACACGAGACCACGCCCGACACCGGGCTGCCCGACACCCGGCCGCATGACACCTGGCTCCCCGCAGGCTTCCGCCACCCGACCCGCGTCGAGGTCCCGTTCGGGCACCACCTGCGCCCGATCCGCGCCGAGGACACCGACCTGGACATGGTCGCCGTGATGGGCTCGCGCGAGCGGCTGTGGAGCATCTACGGCGCGGCCTGGGGCTGGCCCCCGGCCGACATGACGCACGACCAGGACCGCGCCGACCTGGCGCGGCACGCCGCCGAGATGGACACGCACGAGTCCTTCAACTACGCCCTGTTCGACACCGACGAGACGGCGCTCCTCGGGTGCGTCTACATCGATCCACCCGAGAAGCCCGGGGCCGATGCGGAGATCTCGTGGTGGGTCGTCGACGAGTGCGTCGGCACCGAGCTCGAGGAGGCCCTCGACGAGCTCGTGCCGCGCTGGATCGCCGACGCCTGGCCGCTGGAGCACCCCCGCTACGTCGGTCGCGACCTGACGTGGGCGGAGTGGATGGCGCTGCCTGAGCAGCCGGCCTAGTCTCTGCACCTTCCCAGCCGGTTCTCAGGGCATCCACAGGGTCGCGGCGCATCGTCGAGGACATGGACGACCGACAGATCACCGAGCAGCAGGGCAACCCGTTCCAGCAGGCCCACACCCAAGCCTTCCCCCAGCAGCCGGCACAGCAGCCGCCGCGGCGCCGGCGTACGGGTCTGGCGGCCGCGGTCGTCGCCACGTCGCTGCTCGTCGGCGGAGGGGCCGGCATCGGCGGGGCAGCGTGGTGGGACGCCACGCAGGGCGACTCGTCGAGCCCGCCTGCGACGAGCCCGGTCTCGACGTCGACGGTGTCGCAGAGCCAGGCGCCGGCCGCCGACGGCTCGGTGGAGTCGGTCGCCCAGCGGGTGTTGCCGAGCGTGGTGAAGATCGACGTCACCGGCCAGCAGGGCTCGGGTTCCGGGTCCGGGATCATCCTCACCGCCGACGGCACCATCCTGACCAACAACCACGTGGTCGAGCTGGCCGCGCAGGGCGGCTCGATCGAGGTGTCCTTCGACGACGGCACCAGTGCCGAGGCGGAGATCCTCGGCACCGACCCGCTCACCGACACCGCCGTCATCCAGGCCTCCGACGTCTCCGGCCTGACCCCGGCGACGATCGGGAAGTCCGCCAACCTGGGCGTCGGTGAAGGCGTCGTCGCCATCGGCTCGCCCTTCGGGCTGGACGCGACCGTCACCAGCGGCATCGTGAGCGCGCTCGACCGGCCGGTCAACGTCGGCTCCGACGACCAGGGCAACTCCACGACCTACCCCGCGATCCAGACCGACGCGGCCATCAACCCCGGCAACTCCGGGGGCCCGCTGGTCGACATGACCGGGGCGGTCGTCGGGATCAACTCCTCCATCCGCACGGCCGCCTCGCAGTCGCCGTACGGGCAGCAGTCGGGGTCCGGGTCGATCGGCCTGGGCTTCGCGATCCCGATCGACGAGGTGATGCCGATCGTCGACCAGATGGCCGCCGGCGAGACCCCGACGCACGCCCGGCTCGGCATCCGGGTCGGTGACGACGAGTCCGGCGCGCGGATCACCGAGGTGACCGAGGGCTCCACCGCGGCCGAGGCGGGCATCGAGCCCGGCGACGTCATCACCTCCGTCGACGACCGGCGGATCACCGGTGCCGACTCGCTCGTCGCGACGATCCGCTCCTACCGCCCCGGCGACCAGGTCGAGGTCACCTGGACGCGTGACGGCGAGAGCCGGTCCGCGTCCGTGACCCTCGACTCCGACGCCACCGAGGACTGACGGAGGACTGACGCGGCACGACGGTTCGGGCCGGGTCGCGCCATGATGGTGCGACCCGGCCCGACCCTTGCCCCCCCGAGGAGCCCCATGCAGCTCGAGCTCAGCCCCGCCGACGCGGAGTTCCGGAACCGGATGCGGGAGCTCTTCACCACGGTGGTCCCGCAGGAGATCCGCGACACCGTCCTGGAGGGCCGGCACCTCACCCGCGACCAGATCGTCGAGAGCCAGCGGGCCCTCAACGCCGAGGGCCTCGCCGTGCCGCACTGGCCGGTCGAGTGGGGCGGGCAGGACTGGACCGACCTGCAGCGGCACCTGTGGCACGAGGAGATGCAGCGTGCGGGAGTGCCGACCCCGCTGGCCTTCAACGCCTCGATGATCGGTCCCGTCCTCGCCCACTTCGGCACGCAGGAGCAGAAGGAGCGCTTCCTGCCCGCGACGGCCAACCTCGACATCTGGTGGTCGCAGGGGTTCTCCGAGCCCGACGCCGGGTCGGACCTGGCCGGCCTGCGGACCAGTGCGGTCCGAGACGGGGACGACTGGGTGGTCAACGGGCAGAAGACCTGGACCACGCTCGGCCAGCACGGCGACTGGATCTTCACGCTCGTGCGCACAGACACGGAGGTGAAGAAGCAGGCCGGCATCTCGATGCTCCTCGTCGACATGAGCAGCCCCGGCGTCGAGGTCCGCCCGATCGAGCTGATCGACGGCGGCCACGAGGTCAACGAGGTCTGGTTCTCCGACGTCCGCGTCCCCGGTGACCTGATCGTCGGCGAGCCCGGGGCCGGCTGGACGATCGCCAAGTTCCTCCTCGGCAACGAGCGCGTCGGCGTCGCCCCGGTCGGCGCGACCAAGCGCGCCCTTGCCACGCTCAAGACCACCGCCGCGGCCCAGCTCGAGGACCCGCTCGTACGGGCGCGCGTCGCCGAGCTCGAGAACGAGCTGCTCGCCCTCGAGCTCACGGCGCTCCGGGTCGTCGCGCACTCCAGCGACGGCGAGCCGCACCCTGCCTCGTCGGTGCTGAAGCTCCGCGGCACCGAGCTCCAGCAGGCCGTCAGCGAGCTCGCCCTCGACCTCGCCGGCCCGGCCTCGCTGGCCGCGCGGGCCGACGACGACTCGCCGCAGGAGGGCTGGGCGAGGCGGGCGGCGCCGACCTACCTCAACCTCCGCAAGGCGTCGATCTACGGCGGGTCCAACGAGATCCAGCGCCAGATCATCAGCCGCACGATCCTGGGACTCTGAGAGGCCCGGAGAGGACTTGGCATGGACTTCACCTACGACGACGAGCAGCAGGCGCTGCGCGAGGCCGTGCGCGGGCTGCTCGCCAGCGCGTACGCCGACCACGAGACGCGGCGTCGCACCGCCGCCTCCGCCGACGGGTTCGACCGCGGCCTGTGGGGGCGACTGGCCGAGATGGGGATCCTCGGCCTCCCCTTCAGCGAGGACGACGGGGGTGTCGGAGCCGGCCCGGTCGAGATCGGCATCGTGTGCCAGGAGCTGGGCCGTGTCCTGGCGCCGGAGCCCTACCTCGCCGGCGTCGTGCACGCCGGCGGGCTGGTCGCCGCGGTCGGCTCGCCCGAGCAGAAGGCCGACCTCCTGGGCCGGCTGAGCGCGGGCGAGGTGGTGCTGGCCGCGGCCGACACCTCCCCCGGCGGTCGCTGGTCCGCCCGCGCGGACGGCGTACGCGCCTCCGCCGACGGTGGCTCCTGGACGCTCGACGGCGTGGCCGACCCGGTGGTGGGCGGCGGGGCCGCGGACGTCCTCGTGGTGACCGCCGCGCTCCCCGGCGGCGACGGGGCAGGCACGGGGGTCTTCCTCGTGGACGCCTCCGCGGCGGCCGTGACCGCGTACGCCGCCGCCGACCTGACCCGCGCCGCCAGTGTCCGCTTCGACGGCAGCGCCGCGACGCCGCTCGGGGAGCCGGCCCGCGACCTGTCGGCCAGCATCGCCACGATCAGCGACCTCACCCGCATCATGGGCGCCAACCAGGCGCTCGGCGTGATGCAGAGCCAGGTGCGGGCGACGACCGACTACCTCAAGAGCCGCAAGCAGTTCGGGGTCACGCTCAACACGTTCCAGGCGCTGACCTTCCGGGCCGCCGACATGTACGTCGAGCTCCAGCTCGCGCACAGCATGGTCGACTGGGCCACCATGACGATCGCGGGCGGCGACCCCGCGGTGGTGGCCGACGCGGCCGACCGGGTCGGGCTCCAGGTCAGCCGGGCGGGCCGCCACATCGGCCAGGAGGCGATCCAGCTCCACGGCGGCATCGGCATGACCGCCGAGTACGCCGTCGGCGTGGGCACCGCACACCTCGAAGTGCTGGACCAGTGGCTCGGCAACGGTCCCCACCACCTGCGCCGGCTCGCGGAGCGGGTCGACGACCACGGCCTCGTCGAGGCGCTCTGATGGACCTCTCGCTCTCCGAGGAGCAGCAGGAGTTCCGCGACCTGGCCCGCGCCTTCCTCGAGCGCGAGGCCGTCCCCCACCGGATGCAGTGGGACCACGACGAGTCGGTGGACCTGGCGATCGTGCCCAGGATGGCCGAGCTCGGCTTCTTCGGGCTCACCATCCCCGAGGAGTACGGCGGCGTCGGCGGCGACTACGTGACCTACTCCCTGGCCATGGAGGAGCTGGGCCGCGCCGACTCGGCCCTGCGCGGGATCGTCTCGGTCAGCAGCGGCCTGGTCGGCAAGTCGATCCTCGTCCACGGCACCGAGGAGCAGAAGCAGGAGTGGTTGCCCGAGCTGGCCGCGGCGACGAAGCTCGGCTGCTTCGGGCTGACCGAGCCGGGCACCGGCTCCGACGCCGGCAACCTCACCTCGCGGGCCACGCGCGACGGGGCCGGCTGGCTCATCACCGGCCAGAAGCTCTTCATCACCAACGGCACGTGGGCCGACGTGGCGCTGGTCTTCGCACGCACCAGTGACGACGGCGCGCGGGGCGTGACGGCGTTCCTCGTGCCGACCGACACGCCGGGCTTCGAGGCGCGCGAGATCAGGCACAAGCTCGGCCTGCGCGGCCAGGCGACCGCCGAGCTGTTCCTCCACGACGTGCGCGTCCCGGACGCCGCACGGCTCGGCGAGGTCGGCCAGGGGTTCAAGATCGCGATGGGCACCCTCGACAAGGGCCGGCTCGCGGTCGCCTCGGGCTGCGTCGGCATCGTGCAGGGCTGCCTGGAGGCGTCGGTCGCGTACGCCACCGAGCGCACGCAGTTCGGCAGGCCGATCGCGTCCTTCCAGCTCGTGCAGGACCTCATCGCCGACATCTCGCTCGACGCCGACGCCGCCCGGCTGCTGGCCTGGCGCTGCGCCGACCTGATCGACCGGGGCGAGCCCTACGGCACGGCCGCGTCCAAGGCCAAGCTGTTCGCCTCCGAGGCAGCCGTACGCGCCGCCAACCACGCGATCCAGGTGCACGGCGGCGCCGGGTACGTGGACGACTTCCCGGTCGCGAAGTACCTCCGCGACGCCCGCGTGATGACGCTCTACGAAGGCACCTCGCAGATCCAGAAGCTGATCATCGGACGGGCGGAGACCGGGATCAGCGCGTTCACCTGACGCCACGCGGCGCCGCGCTCCCCCTAGGGTCGGCGCATGCGCATGGTCACGGCTCTGCCCGCGGCGATCGGTGCCGTCGCGGCCGGGCTCGCCCTCGCCCTCTCCGCATCGGCCGGAAGCCCTGCCGATCCGGACGGGGCCGCGGTCCCCGAGGTGCTCGCCGGCTACTCCCTCCTCACCGGCGACGCCTCGAGCTCCCCGCCCGGTCCCGCCGTCGCGCTCTACCAGCACGGCTACGGCGTCGAGCTCCTCGACTTCCCACAGGCCGTCGTGCTGGGCGCCGGGGGTGACGTCTACCGCCGCGTCGACGCGGCGGAGGACCGTGCGGGCGCCGAGACCCAGGGCGACCCCGCGCCCATGCTGCTCTCCCCCGACGGCACCAAGGTGGCCGTCGGCGACCACGACACCGACCGTCCCGACGTGCTGGTCGTCGACCTGCTCACCGGGGACACGACGACGCACCCGCTGCCGACGGGGCGCAGCGTCCTCCCCGTGGCCTGGTCCCGCGACGGCAGGACGCTCGCCCACCTCCTGTCCCCCGAGCCCACCGACCCCTACACCGGCGAGCGGATCGCCGGTCAGGTCGGCCTCCTCGACCTCGCCGACGACGCCACGACGGTGCTGCCCGACGCCGACGTCACCGCGGTGGCCTTCTCCCCCGACGGCGCGGAGCTGGCGGTCGAGCAGGCCGACACCGACAGCGTCGCCGCCGCCCGCCTCCGGGTCGTGGACCTGGCCAGCGGCGCCGAGCGGGACCTCGAGGCCGACGGCGTCCTCGCCGGCCCCGCCGGGTGGTCGCCGGACGGACGCCTGATCGCCACCACGACCCTCGAGTCCTCCGGTGCACCGGTCGGGATCCCCGACCCCGGCGTGCCGACCGGACTCGCGTTCGTGGACCCTTCGGGCCGGGGCGGTGCGGTGCCCGCGCCCCTGGAGCTCCCGCTGGCCGGTCCGGGCCGGGTCCTCGGCTGGACCGCCGCGGGCGAGGTGGTGACGCTGCTCGACGTCGACGGCTACGACCCGTGCTGCGGCCCGGAGGCGTACACCCTGTCCCGCGTGCCGGTCGACGGGGCGCCGCCGACCACGCTGACGAGGATCCGGGACCTGCAGAGCTACGGCGTGGGCCGCTTCCAGATGGCTGCCTCGCTGGCCGGGGACCTGGCCGTGGTCGACCCGGACGACATCGACCGCGGCCCCTGGCCGTGGCCCTGGCGCATCGGCGTCGCGGCGGCAGTCGGGCTCGCGGCCTGGCTCGCCGCCCTGCTCACGGCCCAGTTCGCGGCGCTGGTCCTGCGGCGACGGGGGCAGGGGCCTGTCCCGGATGCGGTTGGATGATCGCTCGCGCGAGAAGATCGTGGAGTGCCCGAGTCATCTGGCGGCTCGGGCACTCCACGATCCGGAGCGTTCACGGCAAGCATGGAAGTGGACGCGAGCCTGTCGTCCGAAGCCGTGAACGAGGTCACCAACGTCGCCTTCGTGGTCGCGGCGTTCCTCACCTGGCGGATGGCACCTGCGACAGGCGATCGTCCCGCGCAGGTGCTCGGATGTGCGCGGCCAGCATCCCCGCCGGCTCGTCAACCCAGCTTCTTCTGGAAGTCCCCGAGCCGCGCGACCGGGCGGAATCCCAGCGCCTCGTTGACGCCGATCATGTGCGCGTTGACCTCGGCGTTGTACGTGGTCAGCCGCGTGACGTCGGGCCGCTCGCGCTGGAGCAGCCGCAGGTTGGCGACCTTGACCGCCAGGCCGAGCCGGTGGCCGCGGTGCCCCCGGTGCACGAGCGTGCCCCACTGATAGGCGCGGCCCGGCTCGTGGACCGTCGTCGCGAGGTCCGAGTAGGCGACGACCTCGCCCTCGGCCGACAGCGCGACGGTGTTGTACTTCGTCCGGCCCTGCCGCTCGACGAGCGCCTCGTGCTCGCGCACCGACTCGACGCTGGCGGCCTCCTGCTCGACCTCGAGGTCACCGGTGGGCGCCTCCGTGACGAGCGTCGAGGTGATCTCCGCCCAGCCGCGCAGCAGGTCCTCGGGCACGGGTCCCGACCACGAGCGGAGCGTGTACGCCGCATGGGCGGGCGCGGCGGTGGCCGCCAGGTCGGCCAGCACGGAGTCGTCCACCGGGAGCAGCAGCTCGCGCTGCACCTCCGTGAGCGCGAGGTCGAAGCCCGTCGCCCCCGCGAACTCCGGCCCCGACGCCCCGGAGCCGGCCGGGCCCGCGTCGTACGACCACGACGCCAGGCCGGTCAGCACCCGCCGACCGCGGGGGCGCGTCTCGTCCTCGAGGCGCGCCAGCAACGCCCGTCCGATACCGCGGCGGCGGTGCGACGGCAGGACGTGGACGTCGATCTCGGCCAGCTGGAGGTTGTCCAGGAGCGGCGTCCGCATCCAGCCCGCGCCGACCGTGTCGCCGTCCACGACGGCCGACCACGCACCCGACCAGGCTCGAGTGCCCGAGTCGCGCATCGTCGCCCGCAGCTCCTCCAGCTGCCACGGCGTCGCCAGGTCGCCGAGCTCGTGGCGGGCGGACGTCTCGTAGACGCGGTGCCACGCCACGAAGCCGTCGCCGGACGGGTCGACGGGCACGACCTCGATGCCGCCGGGCGCGCTCATCGCGTGCGCACCACCCGTCCCTCGTCCCACACCGGGCCGTCGGACTCGTAGACCTCGCCGTCCGCGCCGTAGACCAGGAACCGGTCGAACCCGCGCGCGAACCAGCGGTCGTGCGTCACCGCCAGGACGGTGCCTTCGAACGCCTCGAGCCCGGCCTCGAGCGCCTCGGCCGACTGCACGTCGAGGTTGTCGGTCGGCTCGTCGAGGAGCAGCAGCGTCGCGCCGGACAGCTCGAGCAGCAGGATCTGGAAGCGCGCCTGCTGCCCGCCGCTGAGCGACTCGAACCGCTGCTCGCCGGCGTGGGCCAGCTCGTAGCGGTCGAGCACCCGGCTCGCCGCCTCGCGGCCCATCCCGTCGCGGTGGTCGTCGCCGCGGTGCAGGATCTCCAGGAGCGTGCGTCCGACCAGCTCGGGGTGCTCGTGGGTCTGCACGAACCAGCCCGGGCGCACCCGCGCGCCGAGCTTGGCGCTGCCGGTGTGCGGGACGGGCGCGGGAGGTGAGCCGACGGGCTGGTGCTCGACGTCGGGATCGCTGCCGCCGGCGGCCAGCAGGCGCAGGAAGTGCGACTTGCCGGAGCCGTTGGACCCCAGCACCGCCACCCGCTCGCCGTACCAGACCTCGAGGTCGAAGGGTCGCATCAGGTTCGTCAGCTCGAGGTCGGTGCACACCACGGCGCGCTTGCCCGTACGCCCGCCCTTGAGCCGCATCTTCACCTGCTGCTCGCGCGGCTGCTCGGTCGGCGGCCCGGCGTCCTCGAACTTCTTGAGCCGGGTCTGCGCGGCGCGGTACTGCGAGGCCATGCCGTCGTTGTACTCGGCCTTGATCTTGTAGCGGAGGACGAGCGCCTTGAGCTTGGCGTGCTCCTCGTCCCAGCGGCGGCGCAGCTCCTCGAACCGCTCGAACCGCTCGGCGCGGGCCTCGTGGTAGCTCGCAAAGCCGCCCGGGTGGGTCCACACGAGGTTGCCGGAGCTGCCGAGCTCGACGGTCACGATGCGGGTCGCGGTGTTGTTGAGCAGCTCGCGGTCGTGGCTGATGAACAGGATCGTCTTGGCCGACTCGCGGATGCGCTCCTCCAGCCAGATCTTGCCCGGCACGTCGAGGTAGTTGTCCGGCTCGTCGAGCAGCAGCACCTGGTCCGGGCCCTGGAGCAGGTACTCCAGCACCAGCCGCTTCTGCTCACCCCCGGAGAGCGTGGTGAGCGCGCGGTACTTCGCGCGGTCGTAGGGCATGCCCATCGCCGCGGTGGTGACCTTGTCCCAGACGACCTCGAGGTCGTAGCCGCCGACGTCGCCGTAGTGGCCGAGCGCCTCGGCGTAGGCCATCTGCACCGGCTCGCTGTCGTCGTCCATGAGCCGCAGCTCCTGAGTCGCGACCTCGTGCGCCCACCGGCGTACGTCGGCCGGCGCCACCGACAGCAGCAGGTCGGCGACAGTCTCGTCGGCACCCCCGTGGCCGACGAACTGCCGCATCACGCCGAGACCCCCGGAGCGGGTGACGACGCCCGCATGCGGCTTGAGGTCGCCCGTCACGATCCGCAGGAGCGTGGTCTTGCCGGCGCCGTTGGCGCCGACCAACGCCACCTTCTGGCCGTCCCCGACCCGGAAGCTGACGTCGTCGAGCAGCACCCGCCCGTCCGGCAGCTCGTAGCGCACTCCAGCGACGTCGACGTGTCCCACCGCAGGATTGTCGCAAGCGGCGGGCCCGGCCGTCGCGTGGATATCGCGAGAGCGGCTCTCGAGCGGGCCGCGGGGAGCGAGGCCGGCTGAGACGCTCGCGGCGCGCAGCGGGGAAGATCGTCCCCGACATGTCAGGACGATCTTCCCCGTTCGTGCGCGGAGACGTGACAGGAGGAGCTGGTCCAGACCAGCGTTAGGGTGCTGGTCATGGCGACCTCCACCTCGGAAGAGCAGACCACCGTCCCCCGCTGGCGCATCATCGGCCCCGGCCTCGTCGTGGCGGCCACCGGCGTCGGCGCCGCGGACCTGGTCGCGACCCTGATCGCGGGGCAGAAGTTCGGCTACACGCTGCTGTGGTGCGTGGTCGTCGGCTGCCTGATGAAGATCGTGCTCGTGGAGGGTGCGGGACGCTACTGCCTCTCGACGGGCCGGACGATCTTCGAGGGCTGGCGCTCGCTCGGAGCCTGGACGACCTGGTACTTCGCGCCGTACATCGTCATCTGGGGCTTCGTCTACGGCGCTGCCGCCATGGCCGGCACCGGCCTCGCCCTCGCCGGGCTGACGGGCGCGCTGTCGACGACCTGGTGGGGCATCCTGTCGGGCGTCCTCGGCCTGGTGCTGGTGTGGACCGGGCGCTACAGCGTCTTCGAGAAGGTGCTCGCCGCCCTGGTCGGCATCATGTTCGTCACGATGGTCGGCGCCGCGCTGCTGACGCTGCCCAACCTCGGCGAGCTCCTCACCGGCCTCGTCCCGCGGATCCCCGACGGCGGCCTGGTCAACACCCTCGCCCTCGCCGGCGGCGTCGGCGGCACCATCACCCTCGCCGCCTACGGCTACTGGCTGCGCGAGAAGGGCTGGAGCACTCCGCGCTACATGCGGGTCATGCGCATCGACAACACCGTGGCCTACGTCGTCACCGGCATCTTCGTCCTCGCGACCCTCGTGGTCGGCGCCGAGCTGCTCTACTCCACGAGCGTCGCGATCGAGACCGGCGACGCCGGGCTCCTCGACCTCGGCGTGGTGCTGCAGGACCGCTACGGCCAGTGGGCCGGCAAGCTCTTCCTGCTCGGGTTCTGGGCCGCCGCGATGTCCTCGCTCGTCGGCGTGTGGAACGGCGTCAGCCTGATGTTCGCCGACTTCATGACCAACGTGACCAACGGCCCCGCCGAGGACGCCCGCGCCGGCGGCAAGTGGTACAAGGCCTACATCCTCTGGCTGACCTTCCCGCCGATGGTGATGATGTTCCTCGGCAAGCCGGTCTGGCTGATCCTCGCCTACGGCGTCCTCGGCGCCTTCTTCATGCCGTTCCTCGCGATCACCCTGCTCTGGCTGCTCAACACCGACCGCACCCCGGCGGAGTGGCGCAACAAGATCCACTCCAACGTCCTGATGGCGATCATCGCGCTGGCCTTCGTCGCGCTCTGCGTCAACGAGGTCCGCAAGGCGGTCTCGGGGGCCTGACCCCTCACGCGCCCGTCGCGTGCCTGACCCACACGTTGGGCTCGACGTACGTCGCGGTGCCGTGCTCGGCGTCGCACATCACCGGCGCGAGGGCACCGGGCACGACCACGGGGCCGGTCGTGTCGAAGGGCAGCCCGGTCCACTCGCGCCACTCCTCGACCGTGCCGGGGATGACCATCGAGCGTGGGCAGACGCGGTCGATCCGGCCGCCGGCGCGTACGTGCACGCGCAGCCACGGGTCGACGGGCAGCCCGTCGTCGCGGGTGCGGAGGGCGTACGCCGCCATCGGCTCGTGCACGTCGGACTTGCCGTTGGGCCGCACTGGTGCGAGCAGCTCGCCGAACCCGAGCCGGCCCGCGTTGTCGCGCAGCGCGGCGACGATCCGCCCCGACAGCCCGGTGCCCTGCAGGCTCGGCTCGATCGCGATCTCGACGGCGCTGACGGCGTCGGGCTCCTCACCCCACAGCTTCGTCAGCAGGCCGCTGCGGATGGCGAAGTCCCAGCCCGCGTCGGGCAGGTCGCCCTCCGGCAGCTGGAACGGCACCGAGTGGGCCTTCGCGACCATCCGCCCCGACTCGTCGAGGCAGACCAGGACGAACTCGGCGAACTCCTCGAGCGAGGCGTAGTAGCCGTTGCCGATCGGGTCGTGCTTCATGTACTCCGGCCACGACGTCTCCATGTCCCAGAAGACGTCCATCAGCTCCGGGCGCTCGGCCAGCGTCACGAGCTCGAGGTGCATACCCACCATTCTGGTCGGGACCGCAACGGGTTTCAGAGCCGCTCGGCCACCCTGCGCGCAGCCACCTGCAGCACGTCCCAGGCGGTGGCGAAGGGCGGGGCGTAGGCCAGGTCCATCCAGGCGAGGTCGTCGATCGTCCCCCCGTGCCACAGGACCGCGGCGGCGGCGTCGATGCGCTTGCCGGCCCCGCGACCCCCGACGACCTGCACGCCGAGCAGCCGTCGGCTGGCGCGGTCGGCCAGCACCCAGATCGCGACGGGGTCGGCCTCCGGCATGTAGCCGCTCGCCGTCGAGCCCTCCGTCACGAGCGCGACCGGGTCGAGGCCGGCCCCCTCGGCGTCCGCGCGGGACAACCCGGTGCGGGCGATCTCGACGTGCTGCCCGCACGCGGCGAAGCGGGTGATCGAGGTGTCGGTCATCCCCTCGAAGGCGAGCGATCCGCCGGCCAGGCTGTCGCCGAGGGCGCGGCCGTGCTTGTTGGCGTGGGTGCCGAGCGGGCGGAAGACCCACGCGTCGTCGATCCGCCGCCGCACCTCGCAGCAGTCACCGGCAGCCCAGACATGATCGGCCACGCGGCCGTGCGGATCCGGCCGCAGCGCGCCGTCCTCGGTCAGCGGCAGCCCGGTCCCACGCAGGAAGTCCGTCGCCGGACGCACGCCGATCGCCACGACCACGAGGTCCGCCTCGCGGCTGCCGCCGTCCCAGTGCACGCCCGTCACCCGGTCGTCGTCGAGGTCGAGCCCCGTGACCTCGGCGCCCAGCACGAGCTCGACGCCGGCGTCGACAAGCGCCTCGTTGACCCGGTCGGACATCTCGTCCTCGAGCATCCCCATGCCGCGCGTGCGGGTGAGGACGGTGACGCCGAACCCCTGGCGCAGGGCGGCCTCCGCGACCTCGACCCCGACGTAGCCCGCGCCCACCACCACGACGTGGGCGCCGTCGCCGGTCTCGGCGAACCTCTCGACCCAGGCGGCACCGTCGTCCAGCGTCTTCACCACCCCGACCCCCGCGTACGCCGCTCCGTCCGGTCGCAGCGCCCAGTCGGGCACCACGGCGGGGGCACCCGTCGCGACGACGAGCTCGTCGAAGCCGACCGCCTCGCCGTCTGCGGTCGTGACCGTACGCCCGGACAGGTCAGCCGCGACCACCTCGACCCCGAGCCGCAGGTCGATCCCGGACTCCCGGTGCTCCTCGGCCGTGCGCGCCACGAGGTCGTCGCCGCCGTCGACGTCGCCCGCCATCCAGTAGGGGAGGCCGCAGGCGCTGTAGGACGTGTGGGTGCCGCGGTCGAGCACCGTGATCGCCAGCTCGCGCCCCGTACGCCGTGCCGTGCGCAGCGCCTGGTGCGCCGCGGACATCCCGGCCGCGTCGGCACCGACGACGACCACCCGCTGCGCCGGACTCATGTGCGCGCTCGCTTCACGGCCCGCGTCCAGGAGCGCTCTCGCTCGTGGCGCTCGCTCATTCCTCGGTCTGCTTCGCCCACAGGTTGACCCCGGACTCCACGGCGTGACGGTCGATCTCGGCGAGCTCGTCGTCGGTGAGCGGCGGCCCCGAGAGGGCGTCGAGGTTGGTGTCGAGCTGCTGCACGCTCGATGCTCCGATGACCGCGCTCGTCACACGCCGGTCCCGCAGCACCCACTGGAGGGCGAGCTGGGCGAGCTTCTGGCCGCGCGCCTCGGCGATCCCGTTCAGCGCCCGGACCCGCTCGAGGGTCTCGTCGTCGAGACCCGTGAGCGTGGAGCCGTCTCGAGCAGCGCGGGAGTCCTCGGGCACGCCGTCGAGGTAGCGATCGGTGAGCAGGCCCTGGGCGAGCGCGGTGAACGCGATGCAGCCCATCCCCTGCTGCTCGAGCTCGTCGAGCAGCCCACCCTCGACCCAGCGGTTGAGCATCGAGTAGGACGGCTGGTGGATCAGCAGCGGCGTGCCGAGGTCGCGGGCGACCTCGGCCGCCTCGCGGGTCTTCGACGGCGAGTAGGACGAGATCCCCACATAGAGAGCGCGCCCCGACCGAACCGCCGCGTCCAGGGCCGTCATGGTCTCCTCGATCGGCGTCTCGGGGTCGAAGCGGTGGCTGTAGAAGATGTCGACGTAGTCGAGGCCGAGTCGTCCCAGCGACTGGTCGAGGGAGGCCAGGACGTACTTGCGCGAGCCGCCGCCCTGGCCGTAGGGGCCCGGCCACATGTCGTAGCCGGCCTTGGTCGAGATGACCAGCTCGTCGCGGTAGGGCTTGAAGTCGTCCGCCAGGTAGCGGCCGAAGTTCTCCTCCGCGCGGCCGTAGGGCGGCCCGTAGTTGTTGGCGAGGTCGAAGTGCGTCACACCGCGGTCGAAGGCGCGGCGCAGGATCGCCCGCTGCGTCTCCTCGGGCCGGTCGGTCCCGAAGTTCTGCCAGAGGCCCAGTGACAGCGCCGGGAGCCTGAGCCCGCTCCGCCCCGTCTGCCGGTAGTGCATCCCGGTGGAGTCGTCGTACCTGTCGTCGGCTGCGTCGTAGGCCATGGCCCCATCCTGCCGTCTGCGTCCACGGGATGGGGCCGGCCGGGGGTGTCCCCGGGGACGGACCGGGGCGATGCCCGATGGCCGGGTCCCGTACCCGGGCGTGCACTGGAGACATGTCGCTGCGCGGAACCGCACTCAGGCTCGCGGTCGCGTCTGCCCACCGGGTGCCGGCGGGCGTGCGCTACCCGCTCCAGCGCGAAGGCGTCGACCCGGTGCCGCGGCTCGAGGCCAGCCGGGCCCGGGGCGACGTGGTGCGGCTGACCAGCCTGCTCGGCACCCGGGTCTGGCTGGTCACGGGGTACGACGTCGCGCGCGACGTGCTGGCCGACTCCGACGCCTTCGCCAACGACGTGCGGGCGCTCATCGGTCGCCAGGACCGCGCGCCGGCCGAGCGGATCGGTGGGCTCGGCATGACCGACTCCCCCGACCACGAGCGGCTGCGGCGGGTGCTGACGCCCGTCTTCACCCGCCGCCGCCTGGCCGACCTGCAGGACGACGTCGACCGCGTCGTGGACGCGGCCCTCGCCGACCTGGCCGACCACGGACCAGTGGTCGACCTGGTCGCCCGCTTCGGCTTCGCCGTGCCCTTCGGGGTCATCTGCGACCTGCTCGGGATGCCGGAGGTCGACCGCGAGGAGTTCCGCCGCCGCGGCGCCGCGCGCTTCGACCTGCGCGACGGCGGGGCGAGGATCTTCGCGGCCGCCGCCGGCACGCGGCAGTTCCTCATCGACCTCGTCGCCGCCGAGCGAGACTCGCCGCACCTGCCCGACGGCCTGCTGGCCCGGATGGTCGCCGAGCACGGCGCCGGGTTCGACGACGTCGAGCTCGGCGGCCTCGCCGACGGCGTGTTCCTCGGCGGCTACGAGACCAGCGCGAGCATGCTCTCCCTCGGGACCCTGGTCCTCCTCCAGCACCCCGGGGCATGGGTGACCCTGCAGCACGGCGAGCCCGCCGAGGTCGACCGTGTCGTCGAGGAGCTGCTGCGGTTCGTCTGCCCGGTGCAGGTCGCGTTCCCGCGCATCGCCCGCCGGGCGGTCCTCGTCGGGGACCAGCCGGTGCGCGCCGGCGACATCGTCGTCGTCTCGCTCACGGGCGCCGGACGCGACCCGGCCCGCCACGTCGACCCGGGACGCTTCGATCCGACGGCCGCCACGGCGGCGACGCTCGCCTTCGGCCACGGCTTGCACCGGTGCGTCGGCGCGGAGCTCGCCCGGATGGAGCTTCGCACCGCTCTCGTCGGGCTGGCCCGCCGCTTCCCCGACCTCGCGCTCGCGTGCGACCCGCGCGACCTGCGGTTCACCGAGCTCGCGATCGTCCACGGGCTGGAGGAGCTGCCGGTGCGGCTGGGGTGACGCCCACCGGCTGCGTACCGTGGAGCGGGTGGCAGGCAGAGTCGTCGTCCTCCTGGCCGCGGCCCTCGTCGCGGTGACGTCTGCCTGCGCCGCCGAGGACCCGCGCGGCACGAGCCAGGCGCCCGCGCCCGCGGAGCGACGTACGCCGAGCGCCCCTGCGACGACCGAGGGTCCGGCCACCGCGAGCCCGACGCCCGCTGCGGAGCCGACCAGCGAGCCCCCCGAGCCGGTCGTCCCCGAGCCGCGGCGCTCGTTCGTCACCATCCCGGCCATCGGGCTGAGGGACTTCCCCGTCGTGCGCTACCGCGGGTCGCCCGACGACGCCCCGGGGACTGCCCTGCAGAACGCCGGGGACATGGCGTCGCCCCGCGGACCCCGCGGCGGCACCGGCCCCGGCGAGGTCGGCAACTACATCGTCACCGGGCACCGGCTGACCGGCACCGCACCGCTGCGCTACTCCCCCTCCCTGCGCCGCGGCGACCGCATCCGGGTCCGCACCGGCGACACGGTCTACGTCTACGAGGTGCGCCGCACCCGGTGGACGTCCTTCCGGCAACCGGCCTCGCTGCGAGCCCAACGCGCCGAGGTGCCGGGGCGCCCCGGGGAGACCGCCACGCAGGCGATGATCACGCTGTCGACGTGCGCGACCCTCGAGGACCACGCCAGCGGCAACTACTGGTCCGACGAGTTCGACAACCCCGAGCACCGCATCGACAAGATCGGCGTCCTCGTGGCGACGCGCCCGGCCTGAACGACGGGGGTCGGCGTCGAGAAGGCTCCCGCCTGCTCCTCGTCGGCAGCCATTCCCACTCGTGGGGAACGTCAGACACCTCGTTCGGGTCTCCTGAGGTGCCGGCCGTTCCCCAGTCGCGTGGTTCCGGCCTCCGACCGCGGCGCCGGTGTGGCCTCTCACCTCAAGAACTGCAGTCTGACCCGATCCTCCGGCAGTACCACCACTGTGCCGTCCCCCACCCGCCAGTCGGCGGTCGCGAAGTATAGGCGACCCCGCGAGGCCGCCAGCAGGCGGAGGTTGCGGTAGCGGTAACGGTAGGTCAAGGCGTCGTCGGCCAGCTTGGTCTCCTCGACAGCACCTCGGACCAGGAAGAGCCGCTCCGGCACGTCGACGACCACGGCGGGCCGCGACGGGAGCGTACGGGCGAAATCCGCAGCGCGGCCCCGCCCGTAGGCGGCGGCAACCGAGTTCGTCGCCCAGAACAGGCCCATCACCACGAGAACCACGATCGCGGCACGTACCGGGAGTGAACGGGTCCCGACAGGCGCGCCCCTGCCGGCACTGCGGACCGCGTCGAGTCCGCCAACGACGAGCAGCACTCCTGCGCAGAGCGCCAGCGGGCTGGCGGCCAGGATCTCGGTTCGGGAGATGTCGGGGACCACGACGCCGAGCACCGCACGGACGAGGAGCACCGCGCCGACCAGGATCGCGGCGGCACCCACCCGGCGCACCAGCACCGGGCGCCAGCCGCTCGCCAACACGGCGATCTCGGCGCGCCGGACGAGGAGCAGACCGAGTCCGAGCACGACCAGGGCACCTACGGGAAGGTAGAGCGCCGCAATGCTCTGCAACACCACGGCCTGCTGTGCCAGGTCGACCTGGCCCAGCTCCAGGCCGAAGTACCGGAACCACGCAGCCGTCGTGACATAGCCGAAGTAGTAGAGGAGGCCCACGAACACCCCGGTCGGTGCCAGAATCTCGACCAACCACTTCAGCCGGTCCGTCTCCGCCTCGGCGTCGGCGTCGGCCCCTGCCCCCCTCTCAGGTCCGGTCACGGCTGAGCCTCGGTGTCCGTCCCCGGCTCAGTCTCCGTCCCCGGCTCCGACGGGCTCTCCGTGGCACCGGACGAGGGCGGCGGCGCTGGGCCGGTGGGGCAGCGCCCCTCGGACTCCTCGGAGAGGAACTCGGCTCCTGAACGGTCGTGCGGGGCCAGGCACGAGGAGTAGCGGCGGCTGAACTCCCAGACAACGGTGACCGGGCTCTCGACGGTCGGGGTCGCCCGGCCCACCAGCCGGTCGCACGGCTCGCCGACCGCTGACGTGCAGGTCGCAGACAGCACCAGCACCAGCCGCCCGGTGTAGTCGGTGCCCTCGACGCCCACGGACCTGACCTCGACGGGACATGCGGACCCCTCCTCCGGCTCCAGCTCCGCGCCGACACAGGTTGCGTAGTACGTCTCCGCTCCCTCGACATGGCCGGGGAAGCCGGGGGCGGTCCCACACTGAGGATGCGCATCCGGTTGCGAGCCAAGCTGCAGACCCGGATTCCCCGCGGGTTCGAGATTCACCAGACGCACCGACTCGACGGTCACGGTCAGATCGGAGGTGCGGTTCGTGAGCATCACGCAGCTCGAGCGCCCGACGTCGGGCAGCGCGAACGGGTTGGTCGGGAAGGTGTTGTCCAGCGTCGGCCCACCCACCACGAGCACCCGGTCGTCCTCGCCGTCCCCGTCCCCGTCCCCGTCCCCGTCGCCCTCGCCGTCGTCCTCGCCGTCGCCGTTCCCGTTGCCGTTCCCGTCCCCGTTCCCGTTGCCGTTTCCGTCCTCGTCGCTCTCTGCCGGACGATCCGACTCCTCGGCCACCGGCCCGTCGTCGGACTCGGCGGGCACCTCGTCGCCGGGGTCCGTCGGCATCGGATCAGCTGCGTTGGAGACGGGGTTGCCCTGTTCCTCCGGCTCGGCTGTGCCTCCGCCACAGCCGCACAGCATGAGCAGGACTGCCATCGCTGCGTACACCCTTGGCTCGCGCATGTCGCCCCCGAACGTCGGACCGGCCTCTCGGCCGCGCAGACCATCACCACTGTCGGTGACGTCGATTCTCGTCCCACGAGCGACGGGTGGCGAGCGCGGTCGGACGCGGACTAGTCCGATGATGCGCATTCGTGACAGGCCCCCGAGCACCTCTCGGGGCGGGGACCGCTCGGAGAGCGCGAGTCCTGCTCGATCTCGGACCGGCCCGTATCAACCCTGGTCTGCGACCCGGCTGGGACCGCCGACGTGCGGACCTTCAGCCCCGCCGTGCCTCCAGCACCCGGAACCCCTTGTGGCTGGCCAGCCGCTCGGTGGGCCAGCCCTGCTCACCCAGCCAGCGCTGGAGGGAGTCGGCGCCGAGGTTCTTGCCGACGACCATCACCATCCGGCCGCCGGGCGCCAACCGGGGCAGCCAGGTGAGCAGCAGCTCGTGGAGCGCCTCCTTGCCGATCCGGATCGGCGGGTTGGACCAGATCTCGTCGAAGACCTGGTCGCTGGGCACCTGCTCCGGGAGGCACGCGACGAAGCGGGAGTCCAGGCCCGCCGCGCGGGCGTTGTCGTTGGCCAGCAGCAGCGCGCGCTCGTTGACGTCGACGGCGGTCACGTTGGCCAGGGGCACGGCCTTCGCGATGGCGAGCCCGATGACGCCGTAGCCGCAGCCGAGGTCCAGGAACTGTCCCTGCACCGGCGGCTCGAGCTCCTTGAAGAGCACCGCCGTCGCGTGGTCGAGGTGGCCCCGACTGAAGACACCCGAGCCGGTGTCGAACCGCAGCTCGTGGCCCCACAGCTCGGCGGTGAACGCCTCGCGCTCGAAGGGGACGGCGGGGTCCGCGGAGAAGTAGTGCTCAGGCATCGATCGCCTCTCGTCTGGCTCGTGCCCGCTCGGCCTGCGCCGCGAGCTCGTCGTCGTCGGGATAGCCGACCTCCTCCAGCGTGAGGCCGTGGGCGTGCACCACTCGCACGCCCTGGTCGCGGCGGCGCCCGGCCAGCACCTCGGCCGGCCAGGACGTCGGCCGGCGCCCCTCACCGACCGCGATCAGGCACCCGACGAGCGAGCGCACCATGTTGTGGCAGAACGCGTCGGCGCGCACCGTGCCGACGGCGAGGCCGGCGTCGTCGCGGCGCCAGGCGAGGTCGAGCAGCGTACGCACCGTTGTCGCGCCCTCCCTCTTCTTGCAGAAGGATGCGAAGTCCTGGAGACCCACCAGCGGCGAGGAGGCTTCGTTCATCGCGTCGAGGTCGAGCCGGCGGCCCCACGTCAGGACGTGGCCGCGCACGAGCGGGTCGGCGAGCTCCTGGGCGTCGGCGATCCGGTAGGCGTAGCGACGCCACGTCGCCGAGAACCGTGCGTCGAACCCGTCGGGCGCCTCGACCACCCGGCGTACGCGGAGGTCGGGCGGCAGGATGCCGTCGACGCGGCGGGCGAGGGCATCCAGCGGCGGGTCGCTGGACCTGCCGGCGGACGCTGCCACGAGGTCGGGAGCGACGTCGACGTGGGCGACCTGCCCGCGCGCGTGCACACCGGCGTCCGTACGCCCGGCGACGGTCACCCGCACCTCGGGCACCCGCAGCGCAGTGGCCAGCGCGGCCTCGAGGGTGCCCTGCACCGTGCGCCGCCCCGGCTGCGCGGCCCAGCCGGAGAAGTCGGCGCCGTCGTAGGCACAGTCGATCCGCAGGCGCACGGCAGCGATCCTAGGCGCAGGCCCCACCGTGCGTGTTCAACCAGACGGTTGACAAGACGGAGCGGCTGCCGTAGGGTTTATTCAACCAATCAGTTGAAGAAGGTGCCCAGTGACCGACCAGCTCTCCCGGGTCTTCGCCGCCCTCGCCGACCCCACCCGCCGCGACATGGTGGCCCGCCTCACCGAGGCCGACCACACGGTCAACGACCTGGCGGCGCCGTACGACGTGAGCCTCCAGGCGGTCTCCAAGCACCTCAAGGTGCTCGAGGAGGCCGGACTGGTGACGCGCAGCCGGCAGGCCCAGCGCCGGCCCGTGCACCTGGAAGCCGAGGTGTTCGACCTCATGACGAAGTGGATCGAGCGATACCGCCGACAGGCCGAGCAGCGCTACGCAGCGCTCGACGCCGTGCTCGCGCGGATGCAGGACGAGGAAGACCCCACCCACACCAGCGACAACCGCACGGAAGGAACCGCATCATGACCACCACGCAGACCCCCGACACGGCCACCCGCTTCCCCGAGGCCGCCATCCTGGCCGACGAGCACGTGCCCGCCATCCACATCTGGCGCGACTTCACCGCCACCCCCGCCCAGCTCTTCCGCGCCCACACCGACCCCGAGGTGTTCGCGCAGTGGATCGGCCCCGTCGACGTGGGGGCCGACATCACGCACTGGGACGCCCGCGACGGCGGCAGCTGGAGCTACACCGCACGGGGCAACGACGGTCGCGAGGACTTCGAGACGTCGTTCCGCGGCTGCTTCCACACCGTGCGCGAGGACCGCATCGTGCAGACCTTCACGTGGGAGGGCATGCCCGACGGCGTCGCCCTGGAGACGCTGACCATCGAGGACCTCGGCGACGGGCGCACCCGCCTCCACGCGGTGAGCCTGTGCGACTCCTTCGAGGACCGCGACGCGTGGCTGCGCAGCGGGATGGAGGTCGGGGTCAACGACGGCTACGCCGCGGTCGACCGGATGCTCGCTGAGGGCGCGATCTGATGACCCTCCCCGACGCCCCGGCCGCCCGCCACGCGATGGTGGCCGGGGAGTTCGCCCGGCTCGTCGCAGGCACGCCCGACTGGTCGGCTCCCGCGCCCGTCGACGGATGGACCGCGCGCGACGTCGTGGCGCACCTCGTCGAGTGGTTCGCGGGCTTCCTGGCCGGCGGCGGCGTGGACCTGCCGACCGGTCCCCCGGTGGCGGACGACCCGGTCGCCGCCTGGCAGCACCACGCGGGCGCCGTGCAGGCGTTGGTCGAACAGCGCGGCGACGAGCCGTTCACGCACCCCCACGCCGGCAGCCACCGGCTCGCGGACGCGGTCGACCGGTTCTACACCGCCGACGTCTTCATGCACTCGTGGGACCTCGCCCGCGCCGGCGGCCAGGACGCCGGGCTCGACGAGGACTTCGCCGCGCGGTTGCTGGAGGGGATGCGCCCCATCGAGCAGCTCCTGCGCGACTCCGGGCAGTACGGTCCGGCGGTGCCCGTGGCCGCCGACGCTCCCGTCGTCGACCGGCTGATGGCCTTCATCGGCCGCGATCCGGGCTGGCACCCCGAGAGAGGAGGCACGCCGTGAGCACCGTCGTGATGCACAACGTGGTCTCCCTCGACGGATTCGTCGCGGGCCTCGACGACGACCCCGGTCCGCTGTTCGACTGGTACTTCAACGGGGACCAGCACCTCGGCGCGCAGGAGATGGACGACCCGTCCCCGGGCGGCCTGCGGGTCTCGCAGGCCTCCTACGACCACGTCCGCCCGGTCTGGGACTCCATCGGCTGCATGGTGATCGGCCGCCACCTGTTCGACATCACGAACGGGTGGGAGGGGCGACCACCGACCGGCGAGCACGTCGTCGTGGTGTCCCACCGCCCCAGGCCGGAGGGCTGGCACCCGGAGGCGTCCTACCACTTCGTCGACGACGTGGCGGCCGCCGTCGCGACCGCGCGTGAGCTGGCCGGGGACGCCACCGTCTCGGTCGCGGCCGGCGATGTGGGAGGACAGGCGTTCGCGCTCGGTCTCGTCGACGAGGTGGCCATGGACGTCGCGCCCGTCGTGCTCGGCACCGGC
Source organism: Nocardioides eburneiflavus (assembly GCF_004785795.1). Lineage (NCBI taxonomy): Bacteria > Bacillati > Actinomycetota > Actinomycetes > Propionibacteriales > Nocardioidaceae > Nocardioides > Nocardioides eburneiflavus. Next base: position 2,253,575 of record NZ_SRRO01000001.1, on the reverse strand, counting down.
AAGCGCTACTTCGGCCCGGTCGCGACCCAGCACCTGCTCGAGGACCCGTACGTCGTGGTCCAGGGCGACCGCGTGCTCCACCTGCGCTTCCGCGTGCGTCGCTGAACGGAGGCCGTCGGGTGCGCCCGGCCGCCATCTAGGGTGAGTCCATGCGCTACGTCGTGTACGGCGCCGGTGCGGTCGGTGGCGTCATCGGGGGACGGCTGGCCCTGGCCGACCGCGAGGTGACCCTGGTGGCCCGCGGCGACCACCTCGCCGCGATCCGGGACCGCGGACTCACCCTCGACGCCGGCGACGGCCGCCACCGCATCGCCGCCCCGGCCACGGACACGGCCGCCGAGGCCGGGTGGACCGACGACACCGTCGTGCTGCTGACGGTGAAGTCGCACCAGGCCGGCGCGGCGCTCGCGGACCTGCGCGCCCACGCCCCGGCGGACGTACCGGTCGTCTGCGCCACCAACGGCCTCGCCACCGAGAGGGCGGCACTGCGGCTCTTCGCCCGGACGTACGCCGTGTGCGTCATGCTCCCCGCCACCCACCTCGAGCCGGGCGTCGTGGTCGCCGCGTGCCACCCGACACCGGCGATCCTCGACGTCGGACGCTTCCCCGGCGGCACCGACGCGACCACCGCGGCGGTGTCGGCCGACTTCCGCGCCGCGGGCATCGACTCGCAGGAGCGCCCCGACATCATGGCGATGAAGCGCCGCAAGCTCGTGATGAACCTCGGCAACGGCGTCGACGCGTCCTTCGCCTCCGGCGAGGCCGCCGACGAGCTCGCGCGGCTCGCCCAGGAGGAGGGCGAGCGGGTGCTGGCAGCGGCAGGAGCCGCCATCGTCAGCGCCGAGGAGGACCGCGACCGACGCGGCTCCGTCCTGCGCAGGCGTCCCGACCTCGAGCGCTCCGGTGGCTCGACCTGGCAGAGCCTCGCGCGCAGCACCGGTGACTCCGAGATCGACTACCTCGCCGGCGAGGTCGTGCTCCAGGGCCGGCTGCTTGGCATCCCCACCCCCGTCAACGAGGCCGTCGTCGCCGCGACCCGGACACTCGCGTGCGCCGGGGGTCGCGCCCGCAGCCTCGACGCCGGTGACGTCTTGCTCTCCCTGAGGGGCGAGTGACGCAGGTCCTTCGACGGGAACCTGCGTGCTCACCGCCGCAGCGGTGAGCCAGCCACATTCCTCGGCCCTGGAACGTGGGTGGGCCACCGCTCACCCTCGTGTCGGCGTACGCCCCGCCCGGGGGCGGTGGCAGAGCCACATTCGACGGCCCGGACATGTGGCAGGGCCACCGCTCGCCCAGCAGCCGGCGCGTGCTGGAGACGCACGAAGGCCCGCCACCCCGGTGGGGTGACGGGCCTCGCGATGATGCGTGGATCAGGCCTTGTTCTCGTCCGACTCCTCGGCAGCCTCGGCGGCGGCCTCGTGCTCGGCGGCAGCGGCCTCGTGCTCCTCGGCGGCAGCCTCGTGGGCCTCGGCCGCAGCCTCGTGCTCCTCGGCGGCGGCCTCGTGCTCGGCGGCAGCGTCCTCGGCGGTGGTGTCCTCGACCTCGGTCTCCTCGGCAGCGGGCGCCGGAGCGGCAGCAGCCTCGGTCTTCTTGGTGGAGGGAGCCTTGGGGCTGTAGGCCTCGGTCACCAGCTCGATGACCGCCATGGGGGCGTTGTCGCCCTTGCGGGGGCCGATCTTGGTGATGCGGGTGTAGCCACCGGGACGCTCGGCGAAGGTCGGCGCGATCTCGGTGAACAGCGTGTGCACGACCGACTTGTCGCGGATGGTCTTGAGGACCTCGCGACGGTTGTGCAGGTCGCCCCGCTTGGCCTTGGTGATCAGCTTCTCCGCGACAGGGCGCAGCAGGCGCGCGCGGGTCTCGGTGGTGGTGATCCGGCCGTGCTCGAACAAGGCGGTCGCCAGGTTCGAGAGCATCAGGCGCTGGTGGGCGGGGCTGCCGCCGAGGCGGGGACCCTTCTTGGGCTTGGGCATGTCATTTCCTTCTCTCGGGCCGTGTCAGGTACCCGGGTAGACGACCGGCGGGCGCCGGTCGATTTGTCAGAGCTGCTCGTCCTCGATGAACGCGTCGTCGTCGTCGTCGCCGTAGGCGGCGAGGGCGGCGTGCGGGTCGAAACCGGGCGCGCTGTCCTTCAGCGAGAGGCCCATCTCGACGAGCTTGGCCTTGACCTCGTCGATGGACTTCGCGCCGAAGTTGCGGATGTCGAGCAGGTCCTGCTCCGAGCGGGAGATGAGCTCACCCACGGTGTGGATGCCCTCGCGCTTGAGGCAGTTGTAGCTGCGGACCGTGAGCTGCAGGTCCTCGACCGGCAGGGCCAGGTCGGCAGCGAGCTGCTCGTCGACAGGCGACGGGCCGATGTCGATGCCCTCGGCCTCGACGTTGAGCTCGCGGGCCAGGCCGAAGAGCTCGACGAGGGTCTTGCCGGCCGAGGCGATCGCGTCACGGGGACGGATCGACGGCTTGGTCTCGACGTCGATGACGAGCTTGTCGAAGTCGGTGCGCTGCTCGACTCGGGTGGCCTCGACCTTGTAGGTCACCTTCAGCACGGGGCTGTAGATCGAGTCGACCGGCATGCGGCCGATCTCGTTGTCGGCACCCTTGTTCTGCACGGACGACACGTAGCCGCGGCCGCGCTCGACGACGAGCTCCATCTCCAGCTTGCCCTTGTCGGACAGGGTGGCGATCTTGAGCTCGGGGTTGTGCACCTCGACACCGGCGGGCGGGGTGATGTCGGCGGCGGTGACGTCGCCGGCACCCGACTTGCGCAGGTACATCACGACCGGCTCGTCGTGCTCGGAGGACACCACGATGCCCTTGAGGTTGAGGATGATCTCGGTCATGTCCTCGGTGACGCCCTCGATGGTGGAGAACTCGTGGAGGACGGAGTCGACCTTGATGCTGGTGACCGAGGCACCCGGGATGGAGCTGAGGAGCGTACGACGCAGCGAGTTGCCGAGCGTGTAGCCGAAGCCGGGCTCGAGGGGCTCGATGACGAACCGCGAGCGGAACTCGTCGACGGTCTCTTCCGTGAGGGTGGGGCGCTGAGCGATGAGCACGGAGTTTTTCCTTTCCGGATCCACCCGCTATTTGACGGATCCGAACATGGTGAGGAGTGATGTGGAAGAGGGGCGCCGGTGGCCGCCTGCAGGACGGGCGACCACCGGCAGAGGATCACTTCTTGGAGTAGTACTCCACGATGAGCTGCTCCTGGACCGGCACGTCGATCTGCGCGCGGACCGGGACCTGGTGGATCAGGATGCGCATCCGGGACGGGATGACCTCCATCCACGCGGGGGTGACGCGCTCGCCGTGGGTCTCACGGGCCACGATCAGCGGCGTCAGCTCGAGCGACTTCTCGCGGACGTCGATGATGTCGTGGTCGGTGACCTGGAACGACGGGATGTCGACCTTCTTGCCGTTGACCAGGAAGTGGCCGTGCACGACGAGCTGGCGAGCCTGGCGGCGCGTACGGGCGAAGCCGGCGCGGTAGACCACGTTGTCGAGGCGGCACTCGAGGAGCTGCAGCAGGTTGTCACCGGTCTTGCCCTGGCGACGGCTGGCCTCCTTGTAGTAGCGGACGAACTGCTTCTCCATCACGCCGTAGGTGAAACGAGCCTTCTGCTTCTCGCGGAGCTGCAGCAGGTACTCGGACTCCTTGATGCGACCGCGGCCGTGCTGGCCGGGGGCGTAGGGACGCTTCTCGAAGGCAGCGTCGCCGCCGACGAGGTCGACACCGAGACGGCGCGACTTGCGGGTCATGGGACCGGTGTAGCGGGCCATGTTTCAGTCTCTCTTTCTCAGTCTCGGGTCAGACGCGGCGGCGCTTGGGCGGCCGGCATCCGTTGTGGGGGGTGGGCGTGACGTCCTGGATGGTGCCGACCTCGAGGCCGATGGCACCCAGCGAACGGATCGCGGTCTCGCGGCCCGACCCCGGACCCTTGACGAAGACGTCGATCTTCTTCATGCCGTGGTCCATGGCGCGGCGGCCGGCGGCCTCCGCAGCCATCTGGGCGGCGAAGGGGGTGGACTTGCGCGAGCCCTTGAAGCCGACGGTGCCGGCAGAGGCCCACGAGATCACGGCGCCGGTGGGGTCCGTGATGGTGACGATGGTGTTGTTGAACGTGCTCTTGATGTGGGCTTCGCCCTGAGCGATGTTCTTCTTCTCCTTGCGGCGGACCTTGGTCGCGCGGCTCTTGGGAGGCATTCACTAACTCCTGATGAGGTCTGGTCTGGAAGCTTCTGGGAAGGCAGCGAGGATCAGCGCAGGGCGCCGGTCACTTCGCCTTCTTCTTGCCGGCGACGGTGCGCTTGGGACCCTTGCGGGTGCGCGCGTTGGTCTTGGTGCGCTGTCCGCGGACCGGGAGGCCCATGCGGTGGCGGCGACCCTGGTAGCTGCCGATCTCGATCTTGCGGCGGATGTCCGCCTGGACCTCACGTCGGAGGTCACCCTCGATCTTGAAGTTGGCTTCGATCTCGTCGCGAAGCTTGACCAGCTCCTCGTCACCGAGCGTGTGGACCCGGGCGTTCGGGTCGACGCCGGTGGCGGCCAGGAGCTGCTGGGCGCGGGTACGGCCGATGCCGTAGATGTAGGTGAGTGCGATCTCGATGCGCTTGTCGCGCGGGAGGTCAACACCAACGAGGCGTGCCATGTGGCGGTTCCTTGTCTGTTCGTCGCTTTGGTTTCTGGTCGTGTCGCGTCCCATCCCGCCTCGGGTGAGCTCCGGCCAAAGCGCCGGAGGTGGATTCAGCCCGCTTGCGCGGACCTAGCGATCACGTTGTGGTGTTTCAGTTGTGTGGTTGAGCTACAGGCCCTCTTGCCGCAAGCGGCTGCGAGGCTCGGGGCTGCTCGTCCAGCTCCGGCTCCGCCGGATCTGGACGAGATCCCTCACCCTTGCCGCTGCTTGTGGCGGGGGTTCTCGCAGATGACCATGACCCGGCCGTGACGGCGGATGACCTTGCACTTGTCACAGATGGGCTTGACGCTGGGGTTGACCTTCATGTCAACGATCCTTGCTACTCGGCTGGCTGGTTACTTGTAGCGGTAGACGATGCGACCCCGCGTGAGGTCGTACGGCGAGAGCTCCACCACGACCCGGTCCTCGGGGAGGATCCGGATGTAGTGCTGTCGCATCTTGCCGCTGATGTGCGCGAGCACCTTGTGCCCGTTGGCCAGCTCCACACGGAACATGGCGTTGGGAAGGGCCTCCACGACGGTGCCCTCGATCTCGATCACGCCTTCTTTCTTCGGCATGTCCTCCACAATCTTCTCGTCTGTTGTCTACCGTGGCCCGGGAACCGCCCGGCACCCGCGAGGGTGGCCGGTGGACCTCGTGAGGCGGATCCGGGGACCTCTTCCCGAGGCACGCGCGCGACCGTCTGACGACGATCACACGAGATCCCGGGCAGCCGCGAGGCACCACGAAACACAGCCCACGTTGGGCCGACGCACCAGTTTAGTCAGGCGTACGTCGAGAACGCCAATCAGCGAGGCCGCGCAAGCGACCGGCGGCCGATGCGACACGCCCGGTCGCGGGGGTCGGCGCCGCCTCGTCGTCCTGGCCGGGGTCGGCCGGCGCGGCCGGGCCGGCAGCCGTACGCCTCAGCGACCGCAGGCTCACCGCAGCGCGGAAGCGCTGCCAGCGGCCGACCTCGTGCGACATCGCCCGGCGCTCGGCGTCGATCGACTCCCAGTAGGTCGTCGCCGCGGCCACCTCGGGCGCGGCCGGGCCGAACACGAAGCTGTCCGCGCGGCGCGCCAGCACGACCGCCTGGCCCGACACGATGCCGACGGACTGCTCGCGCCGGGTGACGGTCGGACCGAGCGGGACGACCTGCCCGAGGTCACGGGCGTGGTCGACGAGCTCACGCCACGCCCCGACGAAGCGTGCCGACGGCGACTCTGCGCTGCGTCGGCGGTGCCGGCGCAGTGCCTTCAGCCCGACGACCGCGCCGAGCAGCAGCGCGACCAGCAGCAGCGGACCGCCGACGTAGGTCAGCACGATGCCCACCCAGGCCGGCAGGCCCGGGATCAGGCCCTCGTCCTCCTCGTCGGCCTCCTTGCGGGTGGCCTTGCGCTCCTTGAGGTCGGCGTCGCTCTGCTCCCCCGCGTCGGACGGCGGCGGGATCGGGTTCGGCGGCGGGATCACCGTGCCGGACATCGGGGTGTTGGTCTCGGGGACCTGGTCGGCGGGCGGGGTGGTCGACATGAACGCCTCGGTCGGCAGGGTCTTCCACGAGCCGTCCGCGGCCCGCAGCTCCACCCAGGCCGACACGTCCTTGCCGGTGACCCGGCCGCCCGCGGGCACGACCGCGCCGAGCACGACGCGGGCCGGGACGCCGATGTCGTTGGCGATGAGCGCCATCGTGGCGGCGTACTGCTCGTCGTTGCCGACGATCTGCGGGGCGTTGACGAACTCGTCAGCCAGGCGCCACACGCTGTGGCCGGCGACGTAGATGCGCTCGGTGCGCCCGATGCCGTCGGAGTACTTGCCCTCCGACCGCAGGTGCTCGGCGGCGGCCAGGACCCGGTCCATCGGGTCGGGTCCGGCGTCCTCGGTCCAGTTGTCGGTGGGGCCCTGGATGAACCCGGCACCCGTCGGCAGCGGAGTCAGCTCGGAGGATCCGACGGTCGTCTCGGACAGCTCGTCGTCGGGCACGACGGCGCTGAAGGAGTAGCGGTCACCCGGCTGCATGCCGCTCGGGACGACCGCGGTCGACGTCGCGAGGTTGTAGCGGAAGACCTCGGCCTTGGCGCGCGTGTCCCCGGTCTCGAACTCCATGGACGTGAGGGCGCCGACGGTCGGCAGCCACACGCCCGTCCACCCCTCGCCGAGGGTGACGGTGGCCTGCACGTCCTTGCCCTCGACCGGGTTGTCGATGGTCGAGGACACGCGCTGGAAGGAGTCGTCGGCCGGCCCGGGGAGCGCGTTGTCGGTCGCCCCCCAGACCATCCCGTCGTAGCTGTCCATCGTGGCGAACCGGACCCTGGTGTCGGCCGGGACCCCCTCGACGTCGAGCAGCGTCTTGTCGTAGACGTTGGTCGGGTCGGACTTGCCCTTGAGGTCGACGTACTTGCGGAACCCCGCGAGCGGCGAGGGGTAGCGACCGACGTCGAAGGGCGGCTCGACCCAGTTGCGCGCGACCGCGCGGTCGGCGTCGTCATCGGTGAACAGTGCGCTGGCCGGGTAGGCGACGGCGGCGGCGAGGCCGAGCATCGCCACGGCGCCGACCCCGCGGACGTACGAGGTGCTGCCGCCCTGCACGGTCGCGCTGGCGCGCCGCGCCCGGACCGCCAGCCACGCCAGGGCGAGTCCGGCGAAGACCGAGCCCTGGACGAGCAGGGACTGGGGGTGGCGCACGCCGAGCAGCACCGCTCCCGAGAGCAGCACCGTCATGCCGACGACCGGGAGCATCGCGGCCAGCCAGGCCCGGCGTACGGGCAGGTGGGCGAGCGCGAGTCCCACCAGGCCGGCCAGCACCCCCGACAGCCACGGCAGGACGAGCAGCGGGCCGTCGCCGTCGACGGGCGGCAGCGTGGTCAGCAGGTCCTTCCAGCCGAAGATCGCCTGGTCGGCCACCTTGGCCAGGGTCGTGGCGCCCGGCAGGGCGTACGTGTCGCCGAGCGAGCGCAGGGTCAGGGGGCCGCCGAGCAGGAAGAACAGCACCAGGCAGATGACGACCGCCGAGATGATCGGCCATCCGGCCGCGCGCGTGAGGTGGGTCACGGCCACCGCGATGACGGTGCCGAGCAGTCCCACCACCAGGTAGGTGCTGCCGGTGAAGGAGGTCCCGAACGCGGACTGGGCCACGCCCGCGAGCGCGATCGTGAACGCGATGTCGATCCACGAGTGGCGGTCCGGGACGAGCGTGTGCGACCGGACGCGGGTGCGGGTGCCGGTCGCGCCGGCGGTGGCCCTCACCTCACGCTCCAGCGCAGGAGGCCGCCGAGGTCCTCCTTGGCGGCGAGGTGCAGCACCGGCAGGCCGCCGGTCTCGGTGACCCGGCTGGTCCCGGCGGGATCGACGATGATGCCGAAGCGTCGCACCTCGGGCGGGAACGCGGCCGCCGAGCGCAGCAGGTCGGTGAAGGCCGACTCGCTCCCGCCGACGAAGAAGGCCAGGCTCGTGTCGGGCGCCAGCATGGTGGCCTGGCGCCCGGACTCCACGAGCCCCCGGTCGCCGAAGTCGGCGCGGCACACCGCGTCGAGCGCGAGGTGTCCGTCCGAGCCCGAGGAGGCGTGCGCGCCGCACACGAACGAGACGTCGAACTCGTCGAGCACCGCCCGCACCGCGATCGAGGCCGCCACCGCCATCGCGGTCTCGAAGTCCTCGGGGTCGGCCCAGGAGGCGAGCCGGTCGTCGACCACGATCGTGGCGTGGCTGCGGCGGGTGTCGAGGTACTGGCGCACCAGCAGGGACGACTCGCCGGTGGACGCCATCACCTTCGCCGACGACCGCCAGTGGATGTGGCGCAGGTCGTCGCCGGGGACGTACTCGCGCAGCGCGTGGAACGCCAGGTCGCTCTGGCTGACCGCGTCGGTCGAGACCCCCTCGAGGTCGCGGAGCAGTCCCGCACCGAGGGACTCCATCGGCACGAGGTGCGGGCGCACCAGCACCTCGCGCACCGGGGTCCACACGACGTCGCGCGAGAAGATGCCGACCGGGTCGCCGCGCCGCGTCATCGCCGGTCCGACCGCGATCACCCCGCGCCGCTCGGTGCGGATGGTGAACGACTCCTCGTGGGCGGCACCGGGGGCCAGCGAGCTGATGCCGTAGCGGTGCACGGCCGACCCGACCGGGACCTCCAGCGTGGTGGGGACCAGGCGGGACGTCGCGCGGTTGACGACGAGGACACCGGCCGCCACTGACTCCCCCGCCGCGACGCGCTCGGGCTGCAGCCGCAGGTCGACCGACACCGAGGTGCGACCCAGCAGGAACGGCAGCGCCAGCACGATCAGCGCCAGGCTGGCGGTACCGAGCACCGCCAGCTCGCGCCACTGCGTGAGCGTGGCGACCAGGAGCGCACCCAGGCCCAGGGCGAGGACCAGCCAGCCGATCGGCTTGATGACCTCCAGCGCGTCGTTCAACCGCTGCCTCATCGGTGTGGTCAGACCCCCACGCGGTCGGTCGGCGGAGCGACGGCGTCGAGCAGGCGCGAGATGACGGTCTGGACGTCGACGCCGCTGAACTGCGCCTCGGCGTCGAGCAGCAAGCGGTGCGAGAGCACGGGCTCGGCGAGGTCCTTGATGTCGTCGGGGACGACGTGGTCGCGACCGTCCGCGGCGGCCCACGTCTTCGCGACCCGGACGAACGCCAGGCAGCCGCGCGCCGAGAGGCCGAGCTTGACGTGCGGCTGGCGGCGCGACTCCTCGGCGAGCTCGGCGACGTAGCCCACGACGGCGGGGTCGACGTAGACCTCGTCGGCGAGGCCGCTCATCTGGGCGATCGTGGCTGCGGTGATGACGGGGGTGACGAGCGCGGCGCGGTCACGGACCGCCGCGTTGTTGAGGAGCTCGACGGTGGCCTGCCGGTCGGGGTAGCCGACGGACGTCTTCATCAGGAAGCGGTCCAGCTGCGCCTCGGGGAGGCGGTAGGTGCCGGCCTGCTCGATGGGGTTCTGGGTGGCGATCACGAGGAACGGGCGGCCGACGGGGTGCGCGACGCCGTCGACGGTGACCCGACCCTCCTCCATCACCTCGAGCAGCGCGGACTGGGTCTTGGGCGAGGCCCGGTTGATCTCGTCGGCGAGCACGATGGTGTGGAAGATCGGTCCCGGGTGGAACTCGAACGTGCCCTTGTGCTGGTCGTAGACCGTCACGCCGGTGACGTCGGAGGGCAGCAGGTCGGGCGTGAACTGGATGCGGGCGTGGCTGCCCTGGACCGTGTTGGCGAGCGCCCGAGCGAGCATGGTCTTGCCGGTGCCCGGGAAGTCCTCGAGCAGGACGTGGCCCTCTGACAGCAGGCAGGTCAGCGCCAGGCGTACGACGTGGCGCTTGCCGAGGACGGCCTTCTCCATGTTGTCGGTGAGCTGGTCGAAGGTCGTCTTGAACCACTCGGCCTGTTCGTGGCTGATCGTCATGCTGCTCCTCGTCGGTTCGGGCGTTGGCGGTGGGCCCTCGAGAGGTCCCTCATTGGGGCCAGGTGGTCGTCGCGGTCACGCTCTGGTTGTCCGAGAAGCACCGGACGGTGACGCTCTGGCCGGCGTAGAAGTACCACGGTGTGTTGTCGGCTGTGTCCGTCGCACCGAAGCCGCGCCGTTCGAACGTCAGCACCCACGGCCACGGATCCTCCGCCTCGCAGGTGTACGGCTCGACGAAGTCCGAGGTGACGATGCGCAGCTTGCCGCACGAGTTCTCCGTGCAGGACTGGCCCTGGGCGCCGGCGCCCTGGCACTTCGGGTCGGACTGCGGCAGGTCACCGCAGGCGGTCCACTCGCTCAGTGCCAGGCTCGGCTGCGGGGGCGGACCGGACTTGGTCCGGTTCTCGCCGGAGTCCTCCCCACGTCCGCCCCTGACCGGGTCGAAGACCGCGACGCTGAGCCGGACGTCCTGGTTGTAGTTCTGCGTCGTGTAGGTCTTGGTCTGCACGCTGAACTGACCGCTGACGCCGGGCTGGGTGGTGACAGGTTGCTCGCCGTCGCCGTCGAGGTCGTAGCGCACGGACACGGGCGCCCCGGTGGCGGTCCCGGTGATCACCCAGTAGATGTTCTTTCCGCTGACGACCGGACGGATGTCGAAGAGCGCGTCCCCGAGCGGGCCGTAGCTCTGCGCGGACTTCACCCCGCTGAGCGTGCACCCGGCGGGGGCCTTCTCGTTGCACACCCGCAGCTCGACGTTGTAGGCCTGCTCGTTGCTGGGCGTCGGGACCCGGACGGTGTTCTGGCCGGTCTGGTTGGGGAACGCGTGGGCCACACCGCCGACGAGGACGTCGACGTTGCTCACGGTGCCGCGCGAGTCGGGCACCGTGTAGGTCAGCTGCAGCTGCTGGCTCGTGCCGGTGGGGGCGACGGACCAGTCCGTCCACGCAGCCGGACGTCCCACCAGCGCCACTGACCCGCCCTCGCTCGGTGCCGACCGGTTGCCCGGCTCGCCGGGAGGCTGGTTGGCGGCGACCACGCGGTAGGTGTAGGTGAGGCCGTCGTACGGGAGGTTCGAGTGGGTGCACGTCAGGGACGCCAGCTTCTGGCATCCCGGCACCGCGCCCGACGCCTGGCCGTTGGAGTAGGTGACGGTGTAGACGGCCGGCCCGGGGCCCTCCGGTTGCACCGCCTGCCAACCGATGCGTACGTCGGTCTGGTTGGCACCCGACTGCAGGTCGGTCACCGCGGGCGCGGCAGGCGCCGGCGGGGTGCCGAGCGGCTGGAACTCCGGCGACGACCGGGGCAGGGAGTACTCGATGCGGTTGCGTGCCCGGACGGTGAAGACGTACTTCTCGTTGTTGTTCAGACCGGTGGCGGTGAACTCGGTGTCGTCGCCGGGGATCTCGGACGACCCGCCCCCGACCCACGTCACGGAGTAGTTGAGGATCCGCGAGGTGTTGGTGGCCGGCTTGTCCCAGGCGATCGTGATCGTGCCGTCGCCGCGGCTCTTCATCCGGATGTTCTGCACGCGCCCTGGCGCGGTGTCGGCCCGCGCGGAGCGCGACAGCTCGCTCCACTCGCTCGCCCCGACGCGGTTCACGGCCTGCACGCGGAAGCTGTAGTTGCCGGCGGCGTCGAGCTTGCGGAAGACGCACTCGTTGGTGGCGCAGCGCTGGGTCGACCCCTTGCGCTCCTCGCGCACGACGTAGTGGGTGATCGGCGCACCCCCGTCGTCGTCCGGGGGCTTCCACGACATCTTGATGGTGCCGACCTCGTCGGAGACCGGGTAGGGGCGCGGCTCGCCCGGCTGGGACGGCGTGCCGATCACCTGGAACTGGATGCGTGCGTCGGCACGGCGCTCGGGCGGCGGGTCCGAGGACGAGACGTCGCTGACGACGAGGCGGAAGCCTGCCTGCACCCCGCGCGTGTCCTTGGCCGCGGTGAGGGTCAGCCGGCTGCCGTCGGCCGTCGCTCGCACCCCGGGGTTGCCGATGCTCTCGACCGAGACGATGTTCGGGGAGGGGTCTGCCACGCCTGCGCGGAGGTAGGCGCCCACGTCGAAGGTGCGAGTCTGCCCGGCCTCCATCGTCTCCACCTTGATGGGCAGCATGGTCGGCGGCGGCGCCTGGGCGAGCCGGAAGCGCACGTCCTCGGTGTTGCTGTCGCCGGCACGGACGGACAGGACGGCCTCCCCACCCTGGGTCGCGACGTCCGAGGCGGTGATCGCGACGACCGACCCGGCTGCGTCGCCGACGTCGACACCGCTCCGGCCCTGGCTCCACTCGGCGGCGTAGGAGAGACCCGCCGCGTCGCGCGGGTCCACGGTGAAGACCTTGCAGAAGCTGGCGATGTCGAGGTCGTAGCGCTGGCCGGCGGCGATCGGCACGACGGTGTCGGGGCACTCGAGGGTCGGCCTGTCGTCCCCGACCTGCACCGGGATCGACAGCAGGACGGTCGCACCGTCGGCGGTCGTCGACGTGTCCTCGTTGCCGCTGGCGTCGGCGGCGGAGGTGACCTCGACCAGGACCGCGCCGGGGCCGCGGAAGCCAGGGGCGGCGGTGAGGGTGAAGCCCCGCTCGCCGTCGGGACCGACCTGGAGCGCGGACGGGGAGCCCGACCACGAGCGGCGGCCCGAGGCGAGCCGCACCTCGGCGTCACCGGGTGCCTCGACGTAGTCGCCGAGCCTGCCGGTCGTCGTATCGCCCGGGTCGAGCTCGATGAGCGTGCCGTCGGGGACGTAGGGCAGTCCGTTGCCGGTCGGGGGGATGTAGACCGACGCCGCGCTCGACGCGCCGTCGGCGTCCTCGACCACGAAGGGCAGGACCTTGGGTGCCGCGCCCCGGTCGGCACGCACCTCCACCCCGTCCACCACGGTCGCGCCCGCGCCGACATCGGTGACCTCAAGTGCCTCTGCAGGGCCGTCGGGGTCGTACGCGCCCTCCAGCACGTCGACGAGCACGCTCCCGCTGTCGTCGGCGCGACCGAAGGCGTCGTAGACGACGGGCGGGTTGTTGAACGAGCTCGCCGTCTGCAGGGTCATCGTGGCGCGGGACTCGCTCAGCCCGTTGGAGACGCTGTAGACGATGACCACCGGCGGCGCGTCGACCGAGTCGGGTGCGGGGACGGTGACGAGGTTGGTGTCCTGGTCGTGGGTGACGCCGTCCGGCGCGTCGAGGAGCTCGATGTCGGCGGCGTCGCCCGGCGCGATGAAGTCGTTGGCGAGCGGGTCGAACGTCGCGGTGCGCCCCGGCTCGACGGTGAGCCGGTCCTCGACGGCCAGCGGGGGCTGCGGCTGGCCGGGCTTGACGACCGCCACGCGGGCGGTGCCGGTCGCGAACGCACCCTGGGAGTCGACGACCGAGTAGGTGAACTCGTCGGTGCCGACCGTGCGCGGGTAGGCCTGGTACTCGAGGAAGTTGCCGCCGTAGGACACGATCCGGCCGAGGCGGGGGGCCGAGGTGACGCCGGTGACCGTGACCGGGTCGCCGTTGCGGTCGACGCCGACGCCGGGCACGCGGACCTTGATGGTGTCGCCCGAGACCACGCGTCCCTCGAGCGTCGGGGGCTCGGGCGGGTCGTTCGGGTCGTCGGCGGGCACGACGGTGACCTCGAGCAGGCCGTTGGCGCGCTTGCCCTCGAGGTTCTGCGCGACATAGGTGATGGAGAAGGTGTCGCGTTCCTTGACCTTGTCCGGGGCGACGTAGCGCACCACGCGACCCGACACGAAGGCCGTGCCGACGTCGCCGGTGACGTCGATCGGGGCCACCACGTCGAGCCGTCCCGGGGTGTCGCTGTCGACGAGGTCGGCCAGCAGGGTCAGGCGATCGCCGGCGGGCGACACGTCGTTGTCCAGGACCGGGGCGGAGACCGCGGCACCCGCACGGACGACGACCTTGTCCGCGACCGTGATCGGGGTGTTGTCCTCGGGCTCGGCGCGCTGGGTCACCACGACCTCGCCGCGTACGCCGGAGCTGGCGCCGTTGGTGATGGTGTAGGACACCGTCTGGGTCCTCGGCAGCAGGTCGGGCTGGACCGCGGAGATGCGCAGCCAGCGACCGTCGACGATGGCCACGTCGAGCTGGCCGGCCTTGTCCCCCGCCGCCCGCTGGACGGTCAGGAGGCCGCCGGCGGGGTCGAGGTCGTTGGCCAGCACGTCCACGATGCCGGGGGCCTGGCCGTAGAGGGTGAGCGTGTCGGGCATCGCGACCGGCGGGGCGACGCGCTTGGGCGCGGGCTTCACGTCGACGCGGATCGTGCCCGGGTCGAGCGGCGCGTTGCCGTATCCCGCGTCGTAGCTCAGGAAGTAGGTGCCCGCGCGCTCACCGGTGAAGGTCAGCTGGCCCGAGTCGAGGTCGGAGACGATCTTCGCTCCGGGCTGCTGCGGGACCTTGGCCCCCAGCACGAGCTCGGCGTCGATGTCGGTGGGGTCCGAGCCGGGGAGGTCGTTGAGCAGCGGACGGATCTTGATCGGCTTGCCGACCTCGCCCCGGACCACGTCGGGCTCGGCGCTGGGCGCGAACGCCTTCTGGTCCGAGCGCGCCTGGACCTGGAAGCTGATCGCCTTGCGGACCGGCGCCGAGCGGCCGTCGGTGACGCCGAACTCCACCCGGACCAGCTGCTGCTGGCCGGCGGCGTCGCCGGTCGGGGCGGTGAAGCGGATCCGGCCGTCGGCGGTCGTACGCGCCCGTGCGCCGGACTGCTCGCCGCCGACCGCCGTCGCCGAGTCGAGCAGCAGCGTGTCGCCGTCGCGGTCGTCGCGCCAGTCGGACAGCACGGGGACGGAGAGCGCGCCGCCGTGCGGCACCTGGTAGGTGGGCTTCTCGTAGCCCTCCCGCAGCGCGGGCGACTCGTTCTGGCTGTTGGCGCGCACCTCGATGTCGACGGCTGCCTGGGCCGACACCCCGTTGCGACCGTCGTCGATGTAGTAGTCGAAGGTCGCCGGACGGGCATCCTCGGGCATCTGCAGCACCAGGGTCTGCCCGTCGGGGCTGATCTCCACGCGGGCGCCGCCGGAGGGCTGGTCGACGTCGACGATGCTCAGGAGCCGCCCCTCGGGGGCGGAGTCGTTGTCGAGCGGGTGCAGCACGGTGGTGCGTCCGGCGCGCACGCCGTAGGAGTCGGGCTTGGCGCGGGGCGGGCGCCGATCCGCGTCGCTCTGGTTCTCGTTCTCGTCGTCCTCGTCGTCCTTCTTCTTCTTCGACGTGAACGCGTCCCAGTTGTCGATCCGGACCGGCTTCTCGTCCTGGACGTCCCAGACGGTGCCGCTGTTGGCGTCGTTGAGCACGATCTCGCCGCGGTTGACCCGGAAGGCGAGGCTGGTGGCGTTGCCGGTGAGGTCCTTCTCGTTGACCTCCTGCGACCCGCACTGGACCGCCACGGCACCCAGTCCGCCGGACCATGCGCCGAAGACGCAGGCGCCGAGCCTCACCGGCTCGGCCGGGTTGCCCGACAGGTCGGACACGTAGGTGTCCTCGCCGGACTCGAGGTCGATGCTCAGCAGCCCGTCGGGAGCGCCGACCAGCACGGCGTCGTACGCCGGTCCGGACTGCTGCAGCACGCTGTCGGGCGGGACGGACACCGTCGCGCCCCCGACGACGGCGAGGACCCCGGCGTCGGCGTCGAGGGTGATGACCCGGTCGCCGACCGTGGTGACCTCCGAGACGCGGCCCGCGTCGCCCGGGAGGTCCTCGACGACGGGCTTGCCGAACGCGGTGCCCTGCGGTGCGAGGGTGGTGACCGTGCGCTCCTCGGTCGAGGTGACCACGACCGTGCCGTCGAGGCCGACGGCGAGGGCTGCGCCCTCACCGGCCTCGGCGAGCGGGTCGGCCTGCCGGTCGACCGCGCTCATCAGGGGCTCGCCGACCTGGGTGTCGTAGCGCACGGCCCAGACCTCACCGGTCTGCGCGTCGGCCGTGGCGAGCGTGCCGCCGGCCATCCGTACGTCGCCGTTGACCGGGACCGCGGCAGAGCCGCCGTCCTGCGCCTCGAGGCGGCTGGTCTCGATGGCCTGGCCGCGGGCAGCGTTGCGGTTCAGGGTGACGACCGCGGCGCCGTCCTGCACCACGTCGAGCCGCGCCTTGGCGTCCTGGCCGGGGACGACGCCGTCGAGCTGGTTGATCGGCTTGTTGAGCCGCCCCGACCAGCCGAGCTTGCCGTTGACCACCCAGACGCCGCCGTCGTTGAGCTCGGCCTCGTGCTTCTTGTAGCCCTCGGCGGACAGCGCGTAGGTCACGACCGCAGCGGTGGCGACGGCCAGGGCGACGCCCGAGGCGATGCCCACCCGGTGGCGACGCAGAGCAGTCACACGTGCCACGCCAGTCCCCCTTGGCCCCACGAATGACGTGCGCCCGCCGCAGTCACCCCGAGGAGGGTATGTATGTCACGGAGGTTCCGACAAGTTTCCGACAAGTCCCGACCATGTGCGCGGGACGGGCGCGATGGGTGATGATGGAGCGGTGGGCGTGTACGAGGGGAGCCGACGTTGATCGTGGAAGCGCGGTACGCCAGGGGGTCTGGCGTGCTCGTCGGGAGTGGTGCCCACTGGGTGCTGCTCGCCGACCCCGGCGACGAGCAGGTCGTGCAGGAGATCTGGGACGTGCTGGTGATGCCCGCGACGTCCGGCGCCGGCGTGCTCGAGCGGGTGACGGCGATCGTGGAGAAGGCGTTCGAGGGTGATCCGCCCGCTCTCGCGGCCGTCGACTTCACGTCAGGGGCGTCCTCGACGATCTCGCGGGGCTCGGGGCACGTACGCCTCGCCGGTCCGTCGAGGGTGTTGAGCCTCGACGGCGGGGCGGATCCCGCGGAGCTCCCGTCGACCCGCCGCCTCGTGGGTGGGGTCGTCTCGGCCGACCGGGTGGACCTGACCCCGATCTCGGCGCGCACCGCTCCCGCCCCCACGCCCCACGCCCGCGAGGTGCCGGCGCCGCCGGCCTCCGCGGCGCTCATCGACGGCATCCCGGAGTCGATCCTCGCCGCCAAGGGGCCAGAGGGTCCTCCGCCGCGCACCCGCGTGCGCCAGCGGGTCGAGGACACCGGCTCGCTCATCGACACCTCCGAGCCCGACCCGCTCGTGGTCCAGCGGATCGAGGAGGGCACCCACACCACCATCCGGCCCGCGTCCGACCCGCACGGCACTCCCGAGCCCGACGACCACGACGGCGCCACGACGATGCGCCCGGCCCACCTCGCGCACGGAACCGTGCCGACGGTGCTTGCCGTCAGCTGCCCGCTCGGCCACCTGACGCCACCGGTCGCGCCGCAGTGCCGGGTCTGCCACCAGCGGGTCGCGCCGCAGGAGCCGAGGCGCGTCGACCGGCCCGCGCTGGGTGGCCTGCGGCTGCCCACCGGCGAGGTCGTGCCGCTGGACCGCGGGGTCGTGCTCGGCCGCAAGCCGGCCCCGGCCACCGGCAGCAGCGACTGGCCGCACCTCGTCCACCTGCCCTCGGACCACTCCTTCGTCTCGCGTCGGCACCTCCAGATCGAGCTCGACGGCTGGGACGTCGTCGCCCGTGACCTCGACAGCCGGGGTGGCACCACCATCGCCCCGCCCGGTCGCGACGCCGAGCGGATGCGGCCCGGGGACGCGTACGTCCTCGAGCCGGGCACGGTCCTCGACATGGCCCACGTCTACGCGGTCCGCTTCGAGACGGGGGCGGTCGCCCGGTGAGCGCCCCGACCATCCCGGGGTTCGCCTTCGTCGAGCACCTGGGCAGCGGCGGGTTCGCCGACGTGTTCCTCTACGAGCAGCAGTGGCCCCGCCAGCGGGTGGCGGTCAAGGTCGTGCGTCCCGACGTGCCACTGACCGACCGCGAGAAGTACCTCTTCACCGCCGAGGCCAACGCGATGGCCCGGCTGGCCGACCACCCCTACATCGTGTCGGTGATCACCGCCGGCGTGACCGCCGAGGGCGGGCGACCCTTCCTCGTGATGCGCTACTGCCCGCCGCCGGACCTCGGCGTGCGGGTGCGCTCCAACCCGATGGCGCCCGTGGACGCGGTCTCCACCGGCATCAAGCTCGCGAGCGCCATCGAGACGGCGCACCGCTCCGGGATCCTGCACCGCGACATCAAGCCCAGCAACGTGCTGGTCACCAGCTATCACGAGCCGGCCCTGACCGACTTCGGCATCGCCGGGCACATGGCCGACGTCGACCGCGACAACGACGTCCGCATCTCCTACCCGTGGTCGCCGCCGGAGCTCCTCGACGGACGCTCCAACGGCTCCGTGGCCTCCGACGTCTACTCGCTGGGCGCCACGATCTGGCACCTGCTGGTGGGACGCTCCCCGTTCTCCATCCCGTCGGGCGACAACTCGACGCGGGCGCTGAGTGCGCGGATCCTGCACGCCACTCCCCCGGCGACCCAACGCCCCGACGTCCCGCCGGCGCTCGACCGTCTCCTGCAGCAGTGCCTGGCCAAGCGGCCCGAGCACCGGCCGGCGAGCGCGCTCGAGCTGGCCCGCGCCCTCCAGCGCATCGAGTCCGCGGCCGGCTGGGCCCGTACGGCAGTGGCGGTCGAGGGCGACCGCCCCGACGCGTCCGTGACGGCTCCCGAGGTCGCCGAGGCTCCCGAGGACGCCACGGCGATGAAGCCGGTGACGGTGATCTCGGCCAGCGGCCCCCGCCGCATCGCGGCCCAGGACGTCGTGCCGGTGGTCGACCCCGATGCCGAGGAGCCCGCAGCCAGGTCCGGGCTCGTCTGGGCAGGCGTGGGAGTCGCCGTCCTGGCGCTGCTCGTCGGCTTCCTGGTCCTCGGCGGTGACGGCCGCGAGGAGGACCCCGGCGTCGTCGTCCCCACCGAGTCCCAGACACCGGACCCGGTCATCCCCGACGTGCTGACCGAGGCGGTGGCGCTCACCGGGAGCCGTACGCCGCGTGGCGTGCTGTTCGAGTGGCGCCCGCCGGTGCCGCCCGAGCCCGGTGACTCGTTCAGCTGGCACCGCGACGACACCGACGAGTACGGCAGCACCGAGCGGCGGCGGCTGCTCGTACGCACCGACGCGCCCGTCTGCCTCGACGTGAAGATGACCCGCGGGTCCGACAGCTCGCCGCGCGCGAGCCAGTGCGTGTCCTGACCTCCCCCGGCAGGGGAGGTCAGGACTGCGCTGTCAGTCGTTGTCCCAGTCGCGGCGCGGGCCGGTGGCCGCGTCCTGCTCCTGGGCGGACATCCGGCTCGACGCCCACAGCGACAGCACGGCGGTGACGGCCAGCGTGGCGACGATGACGACCAGCGAGAGCCAGATCGGGATCTCGAGCCACGCGTAGTCGAGGTGCTCGCCGCCGTTGATGAAGGGCAGCTCGTTCTCGTGGAGCGCGTGGAAGAACAGCTTCACGCCGATGAAGGCGAGCAGGAACGCGAGGCCGTAGGACAGGTAGATCAGGCGCTGCAGCAGGCCGCCGATGAGGAAGTAGAGCTGGCGCAGGCCCATCAGCGCGAAGATGTTGGCGGTGAGCACCAGGTAGGGCTCCTTGGTGATGCCGAAGATCGCGGGGATCGAGTCGAGCGCGAACAGCAGGTCCGTGGTGCCGAGCGTGAGGATCACGATGAACATCGGGGTGATCATCTTCTTGGCGCCCTCGCCGGTGATGAACAGCTGCTTTCCGTGCCACTCCGAGGTCGCCGGGAAGCGACGCTCGACGAAGGCGACGAGCTTGTTCTCCTCGAACTCGTCCTCGTCCTCGTCCTCGGCGCCCTCCTTGGCGAGCTTGACCGCCGTGTAGACCAGGAACAGGCCGAACAGGTAGAAGACCCAGCTGAAGTTGTTGATCGCCGCGGCACCGACCGCGATGAAGATCGCGCGCATGACCAGCGCCATCACGATGCCGATCATCAGCGCGTACTGCTGGAGCTCACGCGGCACCGCGAACTTCGCCATGATGATGATGAAGATGAACAGGTTGTCGATCGAGAGCGAGTACTCCACGAGCCAGCCGGAGTAGAACTCCAGCGCGGGCGTGCCGCCGGCGGTGAACCACACGCCGAGGCCGAAGAGGAGGGCCATGCCGACGTAGATCGAGAGGTAGGTCGCGCACTCCTTCATGCTCGGCTCGTGCGGCCGGCGGCCGACGACGGCGAGGTCGAAGGTGAAGATCGCAAGGGTCACCACGCCAGTGGCGATCCAGACCCAGGTGGGGACGTCCACGCTGTTGCTCCTAGCAGTGAGGCGAGTTCGGTGCCCGCGCGCAGCGCACGGGCGCCGGAGGTCTCTTCCGCTCGCCAGGCCGAGGCGAACCAGTGGCACCGGGCCCCGCTCGCGCGGACGCCGTACTGACGACACCACTACCGGGGAATACTCCCCTCCAACCGCGCCAGTCTGTCACGCACCCTCAGGCGGGAGCGAAACGGCCGTCAGCGTCCGCCGAATGGGACGCCGAGCTCGGCCAGGCGGGCCTCGCCGCCGTCGACGGCGGTCAGCACCCACGCACCCCGGTCGGTCAGGGTGAAGGTGTGCTCGAAGTGGGCGGCGAACGAGCCGTCGACCGTCGCGACGGTCCACTCGTCCTCCAGGAGGTCGGTGTGCTTGGTGCCGAGGGTGACCATCGGCTCCACCGCGAGCGCGAGGCCCTCCACGAGGGTGGGTCCGCGGCCGCGACGTCCGACGTTGGGCACGTTGGGTGGCATGTGCATCTCGGTCCCGATGCCGTGGCCGGTGTAGTCCTCGAGGATGCCGTAGCGGCCCTGGCCTCGGACGTAGGTCTCGACGGCGTGGCTGATGTCGGTCACCCGGCCACCGAGGCGGGCGGCGGCCATGCCGCGCCACAGCGACTCCTCGGTGACGCGCAACAGCTCGGTCACGTCGTCGCGCACCTCGCCGACGGGCACGGTGATCGCCGCGTCGCCGTGCCAGCCCTCGACGATCGCGCCGCAGTCGATCGAGATGACGTCGCCCTCGACCAGCGTGCGCGGGCCGGGGATGCCGTGGACCACCTCGTCGTTGACCGAGGCGCAGATCGTCGCCGGGAACGGCGGGTGGCTGTAGCCCTTGAACGACGGGATGCCACCGTGGTCGCGGATGTTGCTCTCGGCGAGGGCGTCGAGCTCGAGCGTGGTGACGCCGGGGCGTACGGCGTCGCGCAGGAGCTCGAGGGTCTCCCCCACGAGCCGCCCGGCGACCCGCATCAGGTCGATCTGCTCGCGGGTCTTGATCTCGATGCCCCGGTCGCGGAAGCCCACCCGGTCGCTCAGCTCTGCGGGATCTCGTCGAGCGCGGCGAAGATGCGGGCCGTCACGTCGTCGACCTCGCCCATCCCGTCGACCTCGACGAGGATGCCGCGCTCGCGGTAGACCTCGATCAGGGGTGCGGTCTGCTCGAGGTAGACCTCTTGGCGGCGCCGGATGACGTCCTCGGTGTCGTCGGCACGGCCGTCGGTCACCGCGCGCTGCAGCAGGCGCTGGACCAGCTCCTCGGAGTCGACCGTCAGGACGACCACGGCGTCGAGCCGGTGGCCGGTGAACTCGATCATCCCGTCGAGCTCGGTCACCTGGGCCAGGGTGCGGGGGTAGCCGTCGAGCAGGAAGCCCGGAGCGGCGTCGTCCTCGTCGATGCGGTTGCGGACCATCCGGTTGGTGACCTCGTCCGGGACATACTCACCGGCGTCCATGTAGCGCTTGGCCTCGATGCCCAGCGGGGTCCCCTGCGAGACGTTGGCGCGGAAGATGTCGCCCGTGGAGATCGCGGGGATGCCGAAGTGGTCGGCCACGAAGCGGGCCTGCGTGCCCTTGCCCGCGCCGGGCGGGCCCATGAGGATCAGTCTCATCTACTTCAGGAATCCTTCGTAGTTGCGCTGCTGGAGCTGGCTCTCGATCTGCTTCACGGTGTCGAGCGCCACGCCGACCATGATGAGGATGGACGTGCCGCCGAACGGGAAGTTCTGGTTGGCCTGGATCGCCGCGAAGGCGATGAGCGGGACCAACGAGATCAGGCCGAGGTAGAGGGCTCCAGGGAACGTGATGCGGGACAGGACGTAGGACAGGTAGTCCTCGGTCGGCTTGCCCGCCCGGATCCCGGGGATGAAGCCGCCGTACTTCTTCATGTTGTCCGCCACCTCGACAGGGTTGAAGGTGATCGAGACGTAGAAGTACGTGAAGAAGATGATGAGGGCGAAGTAGGTCGCCATGTAGAGCGGGTGGTCGCCTCCGACGAGGTAGGTGCCGATGAAGTCCAGCACCGGGTTCTGGCTCTCCGGGTTGAACTGCACCGCCATCGCCGGCAGGTAGAGCAGCGACGAGGCGAAGATGACCGGGATGATGCCGGCCTGGTTGACCTTCAAGGGGATGTAGGTCGAGTTGCCGCCGAACATCTTGCGCCCGACCATCCGGCGGGCGTACTGCACCGGGATGCGGCGCTGTGCCTGCTCGATGAAGATCACGCCGGCGACGAGGATCAGGCCGACCACCATGACGATGGAGAAGGTCAGCCAGCCCTGGGAGGTCTGGACGCTCCACAGCGACGCCGGGAAGGTCGCGACGACCTGCGTGAAGATGAGGATCGACATGCCGTTGCCGATGCCGCGGTCGGTGATGAGCTCGCCGAGCCACATGATGACGGCGGTGCCCGCGGTCATGGTGACGACCATGACGAGGAACGTCGCGGTGCCGTTGTCGTGCAGCAGGTCACGGGTGCACCCCTGGAGGAGCGCGCCGTTGCGCGCGAGCGCCACGATGCCGGTGGCCTGGAGGACGGCCAGTCCGAGGGTGAGGTAGCGGGTGTACTGGGTGATCTTCGTCTGCCCGGCCTGGCCCTCCTTCTTCAGCGCCTCGAGCCGCGGGATCACCACGACGAGCAGCTGCAGGATGATGGAGGCCGTGATGTAGGGCATGATCCCGAGCGCGAAGATGGTGAGCTGGAGCAGCGCACCGCCCGAGAAGAGGTTGATCAGGCTGTAGAGCCCGCCCTCCTCCAGCTGATCGATGCAGGCCTGAACGTTCGCGACGTTCACACCGGGGGTGGGCACCTGGGAGCCCAGCCGGAAGATCGTGATGATCAGCAGGACGAAGAGCAGCTTGCGCCGCAGGTCCGGGGTCCGGAAAGCGTTGGCGAACGCGCCTAGCACTGGTTCCTCTTTCGTATGGGTGCCCAGCCAGGATCGGTGGGCTGACGAGAAACCCTCACCGTCGTACGGCGGAGGGCCCGGGGAAGCCTAACAGTCGGGTTTCGACCCGCTTCACCTGACGATCAGGGAGAGAACGACGAAGGCCCGGCCGACAGTTCCCACTGTGCGGCCAGGCCTTCACCGGATGTGCGAGATCGGGGCCTCAGGCCACGGTCACGGAACCACCGGCGGCCTCGATCTTCTCCTTGGCGGAGGTCGAGAACGCGTCGGCGCTGACCTGGACGGCGACCGAGATGTCGCCCTGACCCAGGACCTTGACGGGCTGGTTCTTGCGAACCGCGCCCTTGGCCACCAGGTCGGCGACCGTCACGGTGCCACCCTCGGGGAACAGCTCGCCGAGGCGGTCGAGGTTGACGACCTGGAACTCCACGCGGAAGGGGTTCTTGAAGCCCTTCAGCTTGGGCAGGCGCATGTGGATCGGCATCTGGCCACCCTCGAAGGCGACCGGGACCTGGTAGCGCGCCTTGGTGCCCTTGGTACCGCGGCCGGCCGTCTTGCCCTTGGAACCCTCACCGCGACCCACACGGGTCTTGGCGGTCTTGGCGCCCGGAGCGGGACGCAAGTGGTGCAGCTTGAGCGTCATGTCACTCCACCTCCTCGAACGTCACCAGGTGACGGACGGTGTTGATCATGCCCCGGATCTCCGGGCGGTCTTCCTTCACGACGACGTCGCCGATCCGCTTGAGACCGAGCGAGCGAAGCGTCTCGCGCTGGTTGGCCTTGAGGCCGACCAGTCCGCGCTTCTGCTGGACCTTGAGCTGCGCCATCAGGACTGCACCCCCGCGGTCTCGTTCTGACCCTCGGCGCGCGCCTTGAGCAGCGCGGCCGGGGTGACGTCCTCGACGCGCATGCCGCGGCGAGCGGCCACGGCCTCGGGCTCCTCGAGCATCCGCAGCGCCTCGACGGTCGCGTGCACGATGTTGATCTGGTTGGACGAGCCGAGCGACTTGCTCAGCACGTCGTGGATGCCGGCGCACTCGAGGACCGCGCGCACCGGGCCACCGGCGATCACACCGGTACCGGGAGCGGCGGGACGCAGCAGGACGACGCCCGCGGCCTTCTCGCCCTGCACCGGGTGCGGGATGGTGCCCTGGATGCGGGGGACCTTGAAGAAGTGCTTCTTGGCCTCCTCGACACCCTTGGCGATCGCCGCGGGAACTTCCTTCGCCTTGCCGTAGCCGACGCCGACCAGACCTTCACCGTCGCCGACGATCACGAGGGCGGTGAAGCTGAAGCGACGACCACCCTTCACGACCTTGGCGACTCGGTTGATCGCCACGACGCGCTCGATGTAGGCGGTCTTGTCAGCCTGGTTGCGACCGTTGTCGCGTCCGCGACGGTCACCAGACTGGCGCTCGCCACCGCGCTGTCCGCGCTGGGCTCCGCTCATGAGACTTGCTCCTTAATAATCACAATCATGGGGTCGGGCGATCAGAACTGGAGGCCGCCCTCACGGGCGGCGTCAGCCAGGGCCGCGATGCGACCGTGGTACTTGTTGCCGGCACGGTCGAAGACGACGTCCTCGATACCGGCGGCCTTGGCACGCGTGGCCACCAGCTCGCCGACCTTCTTGGCCTTGGCGGTCTTGTCGCCGTCGGTGCCACGCACGTCGGCCTCCATCGTGGAGGCGTACGCCAGCGTGGCGCCCTTGAGGTCGTCGACGACCTGCACCGAGAGGTGCTTGGCCGACTTCGTCACGACCAGGCGCGGACGCTCGGCGGTGCCGTTGATGCGCTTGCGACCACGCGCCTGACGGCGCAGACGGGCACGGACACGGTTCGCCGTGTGCTTGTTGTTGCTCAGGGAGATCGCCATGTCACTTACCGGCCTTTCCGACCTTGCGGCGGATGTGCTCGCCGGCGTAGCGCACGCCCTTGCCCTTGTAGGGCTCAGGCTTGCGGAGCTTGCGGATGTTGGCCGCGACCTCGCCGACGAGCTGCTTGTCGATGCCGACGACACCGAGCTTGGTCGGGCCCTCGACGGTGAAGGTGATGCCCTCGGGGGCGTCGAAGATGATCGGGTGCGAGTAGCCGAGCTGGAACTCGAGCTGCGTCGGGCCCTTGGGCAGCACGCGGTAGCCCACGCCGACGATCTCGAGCTTCTTCTCGTAGCCCTCGGTGACGCCCACCACCATGTTGTTGATGAGCGTGCGGGTCAGGCCGTGGAGCGAGCGGCTGTTGCGCTCGTCGTCGGGACGCTTGACCTCGAGGATGCCGTCCTCGCCCTTGGCGACCGTGATCGGCGACGCGATGGTGTGCGACAGGGTGCCCTTGGGGCCCTTGACGGTCACCAGCGAGTCGTCGATCGCGACGTCGACACCGGACGGGACCGCGATGGGGAGCTTGCCAATGCGCGACATGCTTCTCTCTCTTCCTGGTCTCAGTTGGTCCGGGTCACCAGACGTAGGCGAGGACTTCGCCGCCCACGCCCTTCTGGTTCGCCTGGCGGTCGGTCAGCAGGCCCTGCGACGTCGAGATGATCGCGACGCCGAGGCCACCGAGGACCTTGGGCAGGTTGGTGCTCTTGGCGTAGACGCGCAGGCCGGGCTTGCTGATGCGGCGCACGCCCGCGATGGAGCGCTCCCGGTTGCGGCCGTACTTGAGCGTCACGGTCAGCGTCTTGCCGACGGCGGGCTCGCCCTCGGCGCTGACGTTGTCGGCGACGTCGTAGGAGGTGATGTAGCCCTCCTGCTTGAGGATCTCCGCGAGGCCGGCCTTCATCTTGCTGTAGGGCATCGACACCACGTCGTGGTACGCCTGGTTGGCGTTGCGCAGGCGCGTGAGCATGTCTGCGATCGGGTCAGTCATCGTCATGATGTGGTTCTTTCTCGTCGTGGTTTCCTCAGGCTCACGGCCTGGGGACCTTCAACGTGTGTGAGGGAATTACCAGGAGGACTTGGTGACGCCGGGGAGCTCGCCGCGGTGGGCCATCTCCCGCAGGCAGATGCGGCACAGGCCGAACTTGCGGTAGACGGCCTTCGGGCGGCCGCAGCGCTGGCAGCGGGTGTAGCCGCGGACAGCGAACTTCGGCTTGCGAGCGGCCTTGACCTTGAGAGCAGTCTTCGCCATGTCAGTTCTCCTTGAACGGGAAGCCGAGCTGCTTCAGCAGCGCGCGGCCCTCGTCGTCGTTGGTGGCGGTGGTCACGATGGTGATGTCCATGCCGCGCGACCGGTCGATCTTGTCCTGGTTGATCTCGTGGAACATGACCTGCTCGGTGAGACCGAAGGTGTAGTTGCCACGACCGTCGAACTGCTTGGGCGAGAGGCCGCGGAAGTCGCGGATGCGGGGCAGGGCCAGGGACAGCAGGCGGTCCAGGAACTCCCACATGCGGTCGCCGCGCAGCGTGACGTGCGCACCGATCGGCATGCCCTCGCGCAGCTTGAACTGTGCGATGGACTTGCGGGCCTTGGTCACGGCCGGCTTCTGGCCGGTGATCGCGGTGAGGTCGCGGATCGCGCCCTCGATCAGCTTGGAGTCGCGAGCTGCCTCGCCGACGCCCATGTTGACCACGATCTTGGTCAGGCCGGGGACCTGCATGATGTTGGCGATGTCGAACTCGGAGCGCAGCGCGGGGACGATCTCCTCGCGGTAGCGCGACTTGAGCCGCGGAATCTCAGTGGTCTGGGTCTCGGCCATCTCAGATCTCCTTGCCGGTCTTGCGGGACACGCGGACCGACCGGGTGGCGGTGTAGGTCGAGCCGTCGGGACGGCGCTTGGTGACCTCGTCGCGGCGGAAGCCGACACGCGTGACGCCGTCACCCTCGACGAGCATCACGTTGGAGACGTGGATGGGCGCCTCGCGGGTGATGATGCCGCCGGTGGTGTTGGTCTGCTGCACGGACTTGGTGTGGCGCTTGACGAGGTTGACACCCTCGACGATCACGCGCTCCTCCTCGCGGAGGACCGAGATGACCTTGCCCTGGGCACCCTTGTCCTTGCCGGCGATCACCTTGACGGTGTCGCCCTTCTTGATGTTCATGTTCTTACCCATCTCTCACAACACCTCCGGGGCGAGCGAGATGATCTTCATGAAGCGCTTCTCACGCAGCTCGCGGCCGACGGGGCCGAAGATGCGCGTGCCGCGCGGCTCGCCGTCGTTCTTGAGGATGACGGCGGCGTTCTCGTCGAAGCGGATGTAGGAACCGTCGGCGCGGCGACGCTCCTTGACGGTGCGTACGACCACGGCCTTGACGACGTCGCCCTTCTTGACGTTGCCACCGGGGATCGCGTCCTTGACGGTGGCGACGATGACGTCACCGATGCCGGCGTAGCGACGCCCAGAGCCACCGAGAACACGGATGCAGAGGATCTCCTTCGCACCGGTGTTGTCGGCGACCTTGAGTCGCGACTCCTGCTGGATCATTGATTTCTCCTGGTTGTCGAGCTGGTTCTCGCTCCCTCAGCGGGGGGCGAGCCTGGCCGAACTGATGTGTGGAAATGTGGAGCTCGAGGCCGGGGGCCTCAGGTCACTTGGCCTTCTCGAGGACCTCGACGAGGCGCCAGCGCTTGGTGGCGGACAGCGGGCGGGTCTCCATGATCAGGACCCGGTCGCCGATGCCGCACTGGTTGGTCTCGTCGTGGGCCTTCAGGCGCGACGTCTTGCGCATGACCTTGCCGTAGAGGGCGTGCTTCACGCGGTCCTCGACGGCGACGACGATGGTCTTGTCCATCTTGTCGCTCACGACGAGGCCCTCGCGGACCTTGCGCTGGTTGCGCTCGCCAGTCGTCTGGGTCGCAGTGTTCTCGCTCATGCCTTCGCCTCTTCGTTGGTGCCCGGGGTGGTGCGGATGCCGAGCTCGCGCTCGCGGACCACGGTGTAGATGCGGGCGATGTCCTTCTTGACCACGCGGAGCCGACCGTTGCTCTCCAGCTGGCCGGTGGCCGCCTGGAAGCGGAGGTTGAACAGCTCCTCCTTGGCCTCGCGCAGCTTCGCCTCCAGCTCGGTGGCGTTGAGCTCGTCGAGCTCGTGGGCGTTCAGCTTGGTAGCCATCAGAATTCACCGGCCTCACGGGAGATGAACCGGCACTTCATCGGGAGCTTGTGCATCGCGCGGCGCATGGCCTCACGAGCAGTCACCTCGTCGACACCGGAGAGTTCGAACATGACGCGGCCGGGCTTGACGTTGGCCACCCACCACTCGGGGGAACCCTTGCCGGAACCCATGCGGGTCTCGGCAGGCTTCTTGGTCAGCGGGCGATCCGGGTAGATGTTGATCCAGACCTTTCCACCACGCTTGATGTGACGGGTCATGGCGATACGAGCCGACTCGATCTGTCGGTTGGTCACGTAGTGACCCTCGACCGCCTGGATGCCGAAGTCACCGAAGGCCAGCGAGGTGCCGCCCTTGGCGACGCCACGACGCTTGGGGTGGTGCTGCTTGCGGTGCTTGACGCGACGGGGCATCAACATGAGGTCAGGCCTCCTGTCCGGTGCTCGGTGCAGCCTCGGCAGCCGGGGCCGCTGAAGCCTCAGCGGTGCCCTCGGTGCGAGGTGCGCGGTCGCCACGCGAGCCACGGCTCGGGCGGTCGCCGCCACGGGTGTTGGGACGGCCGCTGCGGCCGGGGGCACCGGCGCGGGCGGCCTGCTGGGCCTGGCGCTCGGCACGGGTGCCGGCGACCTCGCCCTTGTAGATCCAGACCTTCACGCCGATGCGGCCGAAGGTGGTCTTGGCCTCGTAGAAGCCGTAGTCGATGTCCGCGCGGAGGGTGTGCAGGGGCACGCGGCCCTCGCGGTAGAACTCCGTGCGCGACATCTCGGCACCGTTGAGGCGGCCCGAGCACTGGATCCGGATGCCCTTGGCACCCGAGCGCATCGAGGTCTGCATCGCCTTGCGCATGGCGCGACGGAACTGCACGCGGCCCGCGAGCTGCTCGGCGACACCCTGGGCGACCAGCTGCGCGTCGACCTCGGGCTGCTTGACCTCGAGGATGTTGAGCTGGACCTGCTTGCCGGTGAGCTTCTCGAGCTCGCCGCGGATGCGGTCCGCCTCGGCGCCACGACGACCGATGACGATGCCGGGACGCGCGGTGTGGATGTCCACACGGACGCGGTCACGGGTGCGCTCGATCTCGACCTTGGAGATGCCGGCCCGCTCCATGCCCTTGGAGAGCAGCTTGCGGATGGCGACGTCCTCACCGACGTACGACTTGTAGAGCTTGTCGGCGTACCAACGGCTCTTGTGGTCGGTGGAGATGCCCAGGCGGAAGCCGTTCGGGTTGATCTTCTGGCCCATCAGGCACCCTTTCCGTTCTTACCCTTGGGGTTGGTCAGCGCGTCGGCCGGCTGCACCGCGAGGGTGATGTGGCTGGTGCGCTTGTTGATGCGGGTCGCACGACCCTGGGCACGCGGACGCCAACGCTTCATCGTCGGGCCCTCGTCGACCATCGCGACGGAGAGCACCAGGTCGGCCCGGTTGAGGCCCTCGGTGGTCTCGGCGTTGGCGACGGCGCTCTCCAGCACCTTGTAGACGGTCTCGGAGGCGGCCTGCGGCGCGAACTGCAGCAGGGTGAGGGCCTCGTCGACCTGGAGGCCGCGGACCATGTCGACGACACGGCGGGCCTTCATCGGGGTGATCCGCACGTAGCGTGCGCTGGCGAACGCGCCCGGCTGGTCGCCGAGCAGCGACTCGCGGCGCGCACTGGTGCGGCTGCGCTCGGTGGTGCTCATCGACGGCGTCCCTTCCGGTCTTCCTTGACGTGCCCGCGGTAGGTGCGGGTGGGGGCGAACTCCCCGAGCTTGTGGCCGACCATGGAGTCGGTCACGAAGACGGGGACGTGCTTGCGACCGTCGTGCACGGCGATGGTGTGACCGATCATGTCGGGCACGATCATCGACCGGCGCGACCAGGTCTTGATGACGTTGTGGGTGCCCTTCTCGTTCTCGGCGTCCACCTTCTTCTGAAGGTGGTCGTCGATGAAGGGGCCCTTCTTCAGGCTGCGAGGCATGTCGGTTACTTCCTACCCTTGCCGGACTTGCGACGACGGATGATCTGGGAGTCGCTGGCCTTGCGCTTGCGCGTACGGCCCTCGGGCTTGCCCCAGGGGGAGACGGGGTGGCGACCACCGGACGTCTTGCCCTCACCACCACCGTGCGGGTGGTCCACCGGGTTCATGACGACACCGCGGACGGTCGGGCGGACGCCCTTCCACCGCATGCGACCGGCCTTGCCCCAGTTGATGTTGGACTGCTCGGCGTTGCCGACCTCGCCGATCGTGGCGCGGCAGCGCACGTCGACGAAGCGCATCTCGCCCGAGGGCATGCGCAGCGTGGCGCGGCTTCCCTCGCGGGCGACCAGCTGGGCGGAGTTGCCGGCCGAGCGGGCGATCTTCGCACCGCCGCCCGGACGCAGCTCCACGCAGTGGATGGTCGTACCGACCGGGATGTTGCGCAGCGGCAGGTTGTTGCCGGGCTTGATGTCGGCGTTGGGGCCCGACTCGACCGCGGTGCCCTGCGTCAGGCCCTTGGGCGCCACGATGTAGCGCTTCTCGCCGTCGGCGTAGTGCAGCAGCGCGATGCGCGCGGTGCGGTTGGGGTCGTACTCGATGTGAGCGACCTTCGCCGGGACGCCGTCCTTGTCGTAGCGACGGAAGTCGATGATGCGGTAGGCGCGCTTGTGACCGCCACCCTTGTGCCGGGTGGTGATGCGGCCCTGGTTGTTGCGGCCACCGTTCTTCGGCAGCGGACGCGTCAGCGACTTCTCGGGCGTGGACCGGGTGATCTCGACGAAGTCGGCCACCGACGAGCCACGACGGCCCGGGGTGGTCGGCTTGTACTTGCGGATAGCCATATCAGTTCCTAGTCAGGAGCCCGGTCAGGAGACCGGACCTCCGAAGATGTCGATGCGGTGGCCCTCGGCGAGGCTGACGATCGCGCGCTTGGTGTTGGGACGCTTGCCCAGGCCGTAGCGGGTGCGACGCGTCTTGCCCTGGCGGTTGATCGTGTTGACCGAGGTGACCTTGACGCCGAAGACCTTCTCGACCGCGATCTTGATCTCGGTCTTGTTGGCGTCCGGGTGGACGATGAAGGTGTACTTGTTGGCGTCGAGCAGGCCGTAGCTCTTCTCCGACACGACCGGCGCGATCAGCACGTCGCGGTGGTCCTTGTGCAGGGTGCTCACTTGTCGCTCTCCTTCGCGTCGGCGCGGGTCAGGCCGGCGGTCTCGGCGTCCTCGGCGGACTTGAACCAGAAGTCGCCGCCGGAGACGTCGTAGCCGGCGTCGCCCTCGACGAGGTAGGTGCCGGACTCCAGACCCTGGACCTCGTAGCCCTTGGGGTTCTTGCCGCTCTTGAGCGGGGCCTTCGCGCCGGCCGGCAGGGCCGGCTCGTCGCTGTCCTGCTCGGTCGCGGCGGGCTTCTCGGCCTTGGCGGCGGCGGGCTTCTCGGCCTTGGCAGCCGAGGCACCACCCACGAACACGTCGTAGGCGCCCTGGGTGAACACGATGTCGTCGGCGTTCAGCACGTCGTAGGTGTTGAGCTGGTCGACGGCGACGATGTGGACCTCGGGCGCGTTGCGCAGCGAGAGCCAGGTGATCGCGTCGGAACGCTCGAGCACCACGAGGTAGCCCACGCGGTCGGTCAGCGAGGTCAGCGCGGTGAGCGCCGCCTTCGTGGAGGGCTTGTCACCCGACACCAGGGAGTCGACCACGTGGATGCGACCGTTGCGGGCCCGGTCCGAGAGGGCACCGCGCAGCGCGGCGGCCTTCATCTTCTTGGGGGTGCGCTGGTCGTAGCTGCGCGGCTGCGGGCCGTGGACGACGCCGCCGCCGGCGAACTGGGGCGCGCGGGTCGAGCCCTGGCGGGCGCGGCCGGTGCCCTTCTGCTTGTAGGGCTTGCGGCCACCACCGCGCACGTCGGCGCGGGTCTTGGTGGCGTGCGTGCCCTGACGAGCAGCGGCCTGCTGCGCGACGACGACCTGGTGGATCAGGGGAATGTTGACCTCGACGTCGAAGATCTCGGCGGGGAGGTCGACCTTGATGGTCT
The DNA here is from genome assembly GCF_004785795.1 of Nocardioides eburneiflavus. Taxonomy (NCBI): domain Bacteria; kingdom Bacillati; phylum Actinomycetota; class Actinomycetes; order Propionibacteriales; family Nocardioidaceae; genus Nocardioides; species Nocardioides eburneiflavus. The sequence goes on along the minus strand of NZ_SRRO01000001.1, from coordinate 2,221,409 downwards.
TGACAGCCATGCTCAGGCCTCCTGCGTCTTCTTGGCGGCCGAGCGGAGGACCACGAGCCCGTTCTTGGGGCCGGGGACGGCACCCTTGACCAGGATCAGGCCCTTCTCGGCGTCGACGGCGTGCACCGTCAGGTTCTGGGTGGTGACCGTGTCGTTGCCCATGCGGCCAGCCATGCGGGTGCCCTTGAAGACACGACCCGGCGTGGCGCAGGCGCCGATGGAGCCGGGCTTGCGGTGGTTGCGGTGGGCACCGTGCGAGGCGGAGACACCGTGGAAGCCGTGGCGCTTCATGACACCGGCGAAGCCCTTGCCCTTGCTGGTGCCGGTGACGTCGATCTCCTCGCCGGCGGCGAAGGTGTCGACACCGAGCTCCTGGCCCACGGTGTAGGAGGTCGCGTCAGCGGTGCGGATCTCGACCACGTGCCGGCGCGGGGTGACCCCGGCCTTGGCGAAGTGTCCGGCGTCGGGGGAGTTGACCTTGCGGGCCTCGATCTCGCCGAAGCCGACCTGGATGGCGTTGTAGCCGTCCAGCTCGGGCTGGCGGACCTGGGTCACGACGTTGGTCGCGGCCGCGATCACGGTGACGGGGACGACCTTGTTGTTCTCGTCCCAGAGCTGGGTCATGCCGAGCTTGGTGCCCAGCAGCCCCTTCACGTTGCGTTCGAAAGTCTTAGCCATGTCGTCGCCTCAGAGCTTGATCTCGATGTCGACACCGGCAGGCAGGTCGAGACGCATCAGCGAGTCGACGGTCTTCGGCGTCGGGTCGATGATGTCGATCAGGCGCTTGTGCGTGCGCATCTCGAAGTGCTCGCGGGAGTCCTTGTACTTGTGGGGCGAACGGATGACGCAGTACACGTTCTTCTCGGTCGGCAGCGGCACAGGGCCGGCGACCTTCGCACCCGTACGGGTGACGGTGTCCACGATCTTCCGCGCCGAGGTGTCGATCACCTCGTGGTCATAGGCCTTGAGCCTGATGCGGATCTTCTGTCCCGCCATAGGTCCGTGTCCTCTTCGATCTCGTACGCCTGGTCTGGTTTCGGCGCTCAGCCCCCGTTGGGCGAGTGCCGCCTGTCTCTCCGCCGATCCTCCGACCCCCGCGGTCGGGCGTGTCGCGCTGGTTGCTCGTGACATGACCCAATTTCCGGGGCGGTACTGCTCTGGATGGCACCCGCCGGCTGGCGGATCTGGTCGGGCCTCCGATCACCATGTGATCCGGTGCGGTGCACGCAGGACGACTGGTTCGATCAAGGAGACGCGATTCAGAAGTCAAGGTGTGCCGCACCCCGGCAACCCGCCGGAGCAACCGGAACATCTTGGCAGACGCAGAGCACCCACGCCAAATCGCAATGAACGTGGTGCCGGTGGCACGCCCTCCTCGTCCCGGGGAGCACCCCCAGCGTACCCGTGGGCCTACGCTCCGGGCATGGCCGAGCACCTGCGTGACCTGTGGGACTTCGCCGATCCCGCAGGCAGTGAGCAGCGCTTCCGCGACGTCGCAGCCACGGCTCCTGAACCGGAGAGGGCCCACGCCCTGACCCAGGTCGCACGCGCGCTCGGCCTGCAGGAGAGGTACGACGAGGGCCACGCGGTGCTCGACGCCCTCTCCCCCGGCGACGCCGAGTCCCGCGTGCGCCTGGCCCTCGAGCGAGGGCGGCTGCTCCGCTCAGCGGATGAGGACGTGGCCTCGCGGACGTTCTTCGAGCAGGCCTCGCACGAGGCGCAGCGGGCCGGGCTCGACGAGCTGGCCGTCGATGCCCTGCACATGGTCGCCCTCGTCGTCGAGCCTGCGGACCGCCTCGATGCCCACTACCGGGCCCTGGCCTGGGCCAAGGCCGCCGACGACCCGGCCGCCCGCGACTGGGACGCCTCCATCCTCAACAACATCGGGATGGCCTACGCCGACGCCGGCGATCACGGAGGTGCGCTGGCGGCGTTCGAGGACGCGCTCGAGGCACGTCTGCGGATAGGCGACCCGGCCCGTACGCGCGTCGCCCGCTGGATGGTGGCGTGGTCGCTGCGCCAGCTCGGAGTCGTCGACCTGGCCCGGGAGATGCAGCTGGAGCTCAAGGCCGAGCTGGACGCCATCGGCGAGACCGACCCGCACGTCGACGAGGAGCTCGACCTGCTCGGGTAGTCAACTGCCTCCCCGCCTGCACCGTCGTCGACACGCCCGCGGGAGGTGGTGCAGCGACATCGCGACGGCCCCGAAGGTGGCTCACGCACCGCCGACGGGGGCGACGTACGCCCGCGCGCCGCCAGCCCCTCAGGCGCGCCGGCGGTAGCAGAAGTCGGCGATGTCTCGGCCCACGTCGAGGCCCTTGCGCTCGAACCGGGTGAGGGGACGCTCGTCCCACCGCTCGACCTGCCCACCCTCGAGCGACGGCTCGGCGTCGAGGACCTCGCGCATCTGGTCGGCGTAGTCGGCCCAGTCGGTCGCCAGCCGCCACGCGCCGCCCGGGACGAGCCGCGAGGACGCGAGGGCGGCGTTGGCCGGGTTGACCAGGCGGCGCTTGCGGTGCTTGGTCTTGCGCCACGGGTCCGGGAAGAAGGTCCAGATCTCGGCGAGGCTGCCGGGCGCGACGAGGTGCTCGAGCGACCAGACGGCGTCGACCGAGCAGAACCGGACGTTGTCGGCCCCCGCCTCCGCCACGCGCCAGAGGGAGTCGGCGACTCCCGGGCGCCACACCTCGAGCGCGAGGACGTTGTGGTCCGGGCGGGCCGCCGAGAGGACCGAGGTGGCCTCGCCGATGCCCGGCCCGATCTCGAGGATCAGCGGTGCCTCGCGCCCGAACCACTCGACCAGGGAGAAGTCGGGCCGGTCGACCGCCTCGTCGGGGATCACCCAGTCGGCGTGGTGGGCGGCCCACGACTCGGCCTGCCGGGGCGTGAACCGGCTGCCGCGCCGGGAGTAGGTCAGGACCTCGCGCATGCGCCGCCCGTCCTCGGTCAGCTTGAGGTGGGGGCGCGCGGGGCGTACGTCGTTCACGCCACCATCCTCCCCGGTCACCCGGGGCCGACGCACATCGTCGACCGGCGGTCTACAGGTGGTCGAGGGCCCCGGTGAGCACCGAGCGCAGCCGCTGCTCGATGTCGTCGAACTCGGGCTGGCCGATGATCAGCGGTGGCGCGAGCTGGATGACCGGGTCGCCGCGGTCGTCGGCGCGGCAGTAGAGACCGGCCTCCCACAGCGCGCCCGAGAGGTAGCCGCGCAGCAGCCGCTCGGACTCGGCGTCGTCGAACGTCTCCTTGGTCTCACGGTCCTTGACCAGCTCGATGCCGTAGAAGTAGCCGTGGCCGCGCACGTCGCCGACGATCGGGATGTCGAGCAGCTTCTCCAGCGTCGCCCGGAATGCCGGCCCGTTCTGCTGCACGTGGTCGGTGAGGCCCTCGCGCTCGAAGATGTCGAGGTTGGCCAGCGCCACCGCCGAGGAGACGGGGTGGCCGCCGAAGGTGTAGCCGTGGGCGTACGCCGTCGTGCCGCTCTTGAACGGCTCGAACAGCCGGTCGCTGGCGATCATCGCGCCGATGGGCGAGTAGCCGGAGGTCATGCCCTTGGCGCAGGTGATGATGTCGGGCTGGTAGCCGAACTCGGCGGCACCGAACATCTCCCCCACCCGCCCGAAGGCGCAGATGACCTCGTCGGAGACGAGCAGCACGTCGTACTCGTCGCAGATCTCGCGGACCCGCTCGAAGTAGCCGGGCGGCGGCGGGAAGCAGCCGCCGGCGTTCTGCACCGGCTCCAGGAACACCGCGGCGACCGTGTCGGGGCCCTCGAACTCGATGGCCTCCGCGATCCGGTCGGCGGCCCAGCGACCGAACGCCTTCTCGTCGTCGCCGATGAACGCGGGCCGGCGGTAGAAGTTGGTGTTGGGCACCTTGTGCGCCCCCGGGACCAGCGGCTCGAACATCTCCTTCAGCGGCGGGATCCCGGTGATGGACAACGCGCCCTGCGGCGTGCCGTGGTAGGCGACCGCCCTGGAGATGACCTTGTGCTTGTTGGGCTTGCCGGTGAGCTTGAAGTACTGCTTGGCCAGCTTCCAGGCCGACTCGACGGCCTCGCCGCCGCCGGTGGTGAAGAAGACCCGGTTGAGGTCACCGGGCGCCATCGCCGCGACGCGGTCGGCGAGCTCGACGGCGCGCGGGTGGGCGAAGGACCAGAGCGGGAAGAAGGCCAGCTCCTTGGCCTGCCTGGCAGCGGCCTCGGCCAGCTCCTCGCGGCCGTGGCCGACCTGGACGACGAACAGCCCCGCGAGGCCGTCGATGTACTCGCGACCGTGGCTGTCCCAGATCCTGTGGCCCTCGCCGCGCACGATCAGCGGCATCTCGCCACCGTTCTCGTAGGTCGAGTGCCGGGTGAAGTGCAGCCACAGGTGGTCGCGACCCGCTGCCTGGTAGTCGAAGGACTCGTCGTAGGACGGGCTCGAGGTGGAGTGGAGGCTCATCGTGTTCCCCAGTTGTAGTGCTGCTTGTTGAGCTTGAGGTAGACGAAGGTCTCCGAGGAGACGACGCCCTCGAGCTCGCGGACCTGACGGATGACGTCGAGCAGGTGCGGGTCGTCCTCGCACACCACCTCGACGAGGAGGTCGAAGCTGCCGGCGGTGGTGACCACGTAGTCGACCTCGGGCACCTGGGCGAGCCGGTCGCCCACCTTCATCGGGTCGCCCTCGGTGCGCACGCCGATCATGGCCTGACGGGTGAAGCCGACCTGGGTCGGGTCCGTGACCGCGACGACCTGCATGACCTCGGAGTCGAGCAGCTTCTGGACGCGGGCGCGGGCGGCGGCCTCGGACAGCCCGACCGCCTTGGCGATCGCGGCGTACGAGATCCGGCCGTCCTCCTGCAGGAGCTCGATGATGCGCTTGGCGGTCGCATCGAGCTTCACGGGTCCCTCGCGCTCGCTCATGGGACACATGGTGGACGGCCGAGGTGCGGGTTTGCAAGTCAACTGACGCGGAATCCGCATTTCGAGCCCGTAAATTCTGCGATTCCCGCACATGTTTTTGTCGAGGGCTATGGAGATTGGCCCCGGTCCCGTCCTACTCTCCCTTCACCGCACCCGACCGGGAGGACATCCGTGACCAGCCCACGCACGTTGCGCAACTTCATCGGCGGCACCTTCGTCGACAGCGATGCCGGAGCGATGAGCGACGTCGTCGACCCGGCGACGGGCCAGGTGGTGGCCCGGGCACCGATCAGCGGCGGCGAGGAGGTCGACGCCGCCTACGCGGCCGCCGAGTCCGCGTTCGGCGAGTGGGGACGTACGACGCCGAGCGAGCGCCAGCAGGCACTGCTGAAGATCGCCGACGCGATCGAGGCGAACGCCGAGGAGCTGATCGCGATCGAGTCGGCGAACACCGGGAAGATCAAGGCGCTCACCGCGAGCGAGGAGATCCCTCCGATGGTCGACCAGATCCGGTTCTTCGCCGGTGCCGCGCGCGTCCTCGAGGGCAAGGCGGCCGGCGAGTACATGGCCGGCCACACCTCCTGGGTCCGCCGCGAGCCGATCGGCGTCGTCGGCCAGGTCACGCCGTGGAACTACCCGTTGCTGATGGCGGTGTGGAAGATCGGCCCGGCGCTCGCGGCCGGCAACACGGTCGTCCTGAAGCCGAGCGACACCACCCCCGAGAGCACGCTGCGGCTGGCCGAGCTGGCCTCGGAGTTCCTGCCCGCCGGCACCCTGAACGTCGTCACCGGGGACCGGGAGACCGGTCGCCGGCTGGTGGAGCACGAGACGCCGGCCCTGGTCGCCATCACCGGTTCCGTACGCGCCGGTGCCGAGGTCGCGGCGAGTGCCGCGCCCCACCTCAAGCGCGTCCACCTCGAGCTCGGCGGCAAGGCGCCCGTGGTCGTCTTCGACGACGCGGACATCGAGGCGGCTGTCGAGGGCATCGCCATCGCCGGCTACTTCAACGCCGGCCAGGACTGCACCGCCGCGACGCGCGTGCTCGCCGCCCCCGGCATCCACGACGACTTCGTCGCCGCCCTCGCCGACTACGCGCGCAGCTCGGCACCGGTCGGGCTGCCCGACGACGCGGACGCGCTCTTCGGGCCGGTCAACAACGCGACGCAGCTCGCCCGCGTGAGCGGCTTCATCGAGGACCTCCCCTCGCACGCGATCGTGTCGGCCGGCGGCAACCGGCGTACGGACCTCGGCGACGGCTACTTCCTCGAGCCGACCGTGCTGTCCGGGCTGCGGCAGGACGACGACGCCATCCAGAACGAGATCTTCGGCCCCGTGATCACCGTGCAGCGCTTCACCGACGAGGACGAGGCCGTGCGCTGGGCCAACGGCGTGGACTACGGCCTCGCCTCCTCGGTGTGGACCAGGGACTTCGGTCGCGCGATGCGGATGTCGAGGGCCCTCGACTTCGGCTGCGTGTGGATCAACACCCACATCCCGCTGGTCGCCGAGATGCCGCACGGCGGCTACAAGAAGTCGGGCTACGGCAAGGACCTGTCGATGTACGGCTTCGAGGACTACACCCGCATCAAGCACGTCATGGCCAACATCGAGAGCTGACAGCACCCACATCCAGAGCGACTCGGGGGCTGAGCGGAGGACCTGAACTGATGACACCGATCCCGCGCCGATCACGGCGCCACCTGTCGGCCCCGGCCGCGGCGCTGTCTCAGGCCGCCTCCGGCGGACTGAGCCGCCGCGCGCTGCTGGGCACCGGACTCGCCGCCGGTGCTGGCGCGGCGCTGACGGGGTGCGCCCCGCCGCCGCCCCCGTCGGGGGGCGGGCTGACCAGCCTCGAGCTGCCAACCGACGTCTCGGACACCGAGAAGATCCTCAAGTGGGCCAACTGGACGGCCTACCTCGACATGAACGGCAAGGAGACGAAGTCCCCGACGCTCGAGGCGTTCATGGAGCAGACCGGGATCGAGGTCACCTACAGCGAGGACGTCGACGACAACGACTCCTACTACGCCAAGGTGGCACCCCAGCTGCGCGCCGGCCAGAGCATCGACCGCGACATCTTCACCCTCACCGACTGGATGACCGGGCGCGTGATCCGCGACCAGCTGTGCCAGCCGCTGGAGCTGATCCAGATGCCCAACGTGGTCAACAACCTGCTCCAGCCGCTGAAGGACGTGTCGTTCGACCCCGGTCGCAACTACTCGATCACCTGGCAGAGCGGCTTCGCCGGCATCGGCTACAACCGCGACAAGGTCGGCCGCGAGCTCAAGACCCTCGACGACCTCTGGGCCGACGACCTGAAGGGACGGATCGTCGTCCTCTCCGAGTTCCGCGACACCGCCGGGCTCGTGATGCAGTCACAGGGCGTCGACATCGACAGTGACTGGGGGCGCGCGGAGTTCGAGGCGGCGCTGGACTTCATCGAGCAGAAGATCGAGGAGGGCTACATCCGCAAGGTGAAGGGCAACTCCTACATGGAGGACCTCACCAGCGGCAACGCCGTCGCCGGGATCACGTGGAGCGGAGACATCTTCGTGCTCGCCTACGACACCGAGGACCCCAGCTGGACGTTCACGATCCCCGAGTCCGGCGGAACGCTGTGGTCGGACAACCTGATGGTCCCGATCACGTCCACGCACCGCAGCAACGCGCAGCGGTTGATGGACTACTACTACGACCCGGCCGTCGCCGCGCAGGTCGCCGCGTGGGTCAACTACGTCTGTCCCGTCGACGGCGCCCAGGCGGAGATGGAGAAGATCGACCCGGACCTCGCCGAGAGCCCCTGGATCTTCCCGACCGCCGACTTCATCTCGGAGCGGAACATCCAGCAGTTCCGCGCGCTCGACGCCGACGAGGACATCGAGTACGCCGACCTGTGGTCCACGAAGGTGATGGGGAACTGACATGGCCGGATTCCGCGAGGCGCGAGGCGACCTCCAGCTCGAGAGCGTGACCAAGTCGTTCGGCGACTTCACCGCCGTCGACGACATCGACCTGCTCGTCCCCCGGGGCTCCTTCTTCGCCCTGCTCGGGCCGTCGGGCTGCGGCAAGACCACCACGCTCCGGATGGTCGCGGGGCTCGAGCAGCCCACGTCGGGCCGAGTGCGCATCGGCGACACCGACCTCACCGGCTCCCGGCCGTACGAGCGCCCGGTCAACACGGTGTTCCAGTCCTACGCACTGTTCCCGCACTTGACGATCCGCGACAACGTCGCCTTCGGCCCCAAGCGCCGCAAGGACAAGGACGCGGCCCAGCGGGCTGCAGACGCGCTCGAGCTCGTGCAGATGACCGAGTTCGCCGGGCGCAAGCCGGCGCAGCTCTCCGGCGGCCAGCAGCAGCGGGTCGCCCTGGCGCGGGCGCTGGTCAACCACCCCGAGGTGCTGCTCCTCGACGAGCCGCTCGGCGCCCTCGACCTCAAGCTGCGCCGCGAGATGCAGGTCGAGCTCAAGCGGATCCAGACCGAGGTGGGGCTCACGTTCATCCACGTCACGCACGACCAGGAGGAGGCCATGACGATGGCCGACACGGTCGCGGTGATGAACCGGGGCAGGATCGAGCAGCTCGGCCCGCCAGCAGCGCTCTACGACCTGCCACGCACCCGCTTCGTGGCCAACTTCCTCGGCCAGGCCAACACCGGCGTCGGCACCATCGAGGGCATCGACGGCGACCACCTCGTCGCGGACGTGCTCGGCACCAAGGTGAGGATCCTCAAGGATCGCTCCCAGGTGCACGAGGGCGAGGTGCTCTTCGGCGTACGTCCCGAGAAGGTGACCGTGTCTCGCAAGCAGCCCGAGGGCGTCGGCAACGACGTCAAGGGCACGGTGCGCGACGTGTCGTTCCTCGGGGTCGCCACGAGCTACCTCGTCGACATGCCGAGCGGCACGACCTGGAGCTGCTACGAGCAGAACCTCGACGTCGAGCCGCTCGACCTCCGTCCCGGCGACGAGGTCTGGCTGACCTGGAACCCCGGCCACGCCTTCGGTGTCCCCGTGGACGCCGGATGAGCGCCCTCGCCCCCGTCTCCCAGGTGGCGGGCGACCCCGCGGTGCACCCGACGCCGCCCGCCCCCGAGACGCAGAAGCGGAGCTGGACGGCGTACCTCCTGCTCCTGCCCGGCGTGCTGTGGCTCGGCGTCTTCTTCATCCTGCCGCTGGTGCAGCTGGCATCGGTGAGCCTGCAGAGCCGCTACCCCGGGTTCCCGGGCTACTACTACCGCGACCTCAACTTCCAGAACTACGCCGCCGCGCTCACCGACTACGCGCCCCACTTCGCGCGCTCGTTCCTCTACGCCGGGCTCGCCACGTTCCTGGCGTTCGTCATCGCCTACCCGCTCGCCTACGCGATGGCGTTCAAGGCCGGCAGGTGGCGCAACCTGATGATGATCTGCGTCATCGCGCCGTTCTTCACCTCCTTCATCCTGCGCACCTTCGCGTGGTCGCAGATCCTGGCCGACGAGGGCTGGGTGGTCGGGGTGCTCAGCTTCCTCAACCTGCTGCCGGGCGGGAACATCATCAACACCCCCGTCGCGGTGGTCGCAGGCCTGACCTACAACTTCCTGCCCTTCATGGTGCTGCCGATCTATGCCTCGCTCGAGCGCGCCGACCCTCGCGTCATCGAGGCCGGTGGCGACCTGTACGCCAACGGGTTCACGACCTTCCGCACGGTGACGCTGCCGATGTCGATGCCCGGCGTGCTCGCCGGCACGCTGCTGACCTTCATCCCCGCGGCCGGCGACTTCGTCAACATGGAGCTGCTCGGCCCCCAGCGCGGGAAGATGGTCGGCAACGTCATCAACGACCAGTTCCTCGCGATCCCCGGCGGCTACCCCGTCGCCGCTGCGCTCTCCTTCACCCTGATGGCCGCGATCCTGGCGATGGTCTTCCTGTACGTACGCCGCTTCGGCACCGAGGAGCTGGTGTGACATGGCCACGATGACCCCCACGCCGTCCGGCACGTCCAGCCCGGCCTACCGGCCGTCGGCCGCCAAGCGGGCACAGCTGTGGCTGGCCAAGCACTTCGCCATGCTGTCGGCGATCCTGGTGCTGCTCTACCTCTTCCTCCCGGTCGCCTACACGTTCGCGTTCTCGTTCAACGACCACGGCAAGACCAACATCGTGTGGCAGGGCTTCACCTGGGAGCACTGGCAGGACCCGTGCGGCGTCACCGGCGCCTGCGAGTCCCTGGTCACCTCGCTCCAGGTCGGGGCGATCTCCACCGTGGTGGCCACGGTCCTCGGCACGATGATGGCCCTGGCGATGGTGCGCTACCGCTTCCGCGGCAAGGAGGCCAGCAACGTGCTGATCTTCGTGCCGATGGCCACGCCCGAGATCGTGATGGGTGCCGCGCTGCTGACGATCTTCGTGCAGGGCTTCTCCAACATCGGCATCAGCCTGGGCTTCGGCACGATCGTGTTCGCCCACATCATGTTCTGCCTGAGCTTCGTGGTGGTGACGGTCAAGGCGCGCATCCAGTCGCTCGACCCGCGCATCGAGGAGGCCGCGCAGGACCTGTACGCCAGCCCGATGCAGACCTTCTGGCAGGTCACCTTCCCGCTGATCCTGCCCGGCATCCTGGGCGCGGCGATGCTGGCCTTCTCGCTGTCGTTCGACGACTTCATCATCACCAACTTCGTGTCGGGCAACGAGAACACGTTCCCCAAGTTCGTCTACGTCGCCTCCCGCCGCGGCATCCCGGCCGAGGCCAACGTGATCGGCTTCTCGATGTTCGTGATCGCCGTCCTGCTCGTCGTGGGCGCGCAGGTCGTCGCCTCGATGCGGGCCTCCACGTACAAGAGCTGACCCCTCGCCCCCACCAACCGCGCCTCTCGCGCGAGCCCTAGGAGAGATCGAGAGTGCCTGAACCCATGCGCGTCCTGATGGTCGGGGCGGGCGGCGTCGGCGACGCCGCTGCCCGGATCGCGGTCGAGCGCGACTTCTTCGAGGCGTGGGTGGTGGCCGACTACGACCTCGACCGCGCCGAGCGCACCGTCGCGGCCGCGCGCGGGCGCCGTACGGGTGAGGGGCGCTTCAGCGCCGGGCAGGTCGACGCCTCAGACGCCGAGGCCGTGGCCACGCTCGCCCGCCAGGTCCGGGCCACCCACGTCTTCAACGCGGTCGACCCGCGCTTCGTGATGCCGATCTTCACCGGCGCCCTGGCGGCCGGCGCCGACTACCTCGACATGGCGATGAGCCTGTCGGTCCGCCACCCCGAGGCGCCCTACGAGCAGGTCGGCGTCAAGCTCGGCGACGAGCAGTTCGCGCTGGCCGGTGAGTGGGAGACGGCCGGGCGGCTGGCGCTGCTCGGCATCGGCGTCGAGCCGGGACTGTCCGACGTCTTCGCCCGCTATGCCGCCGACGAGCTCTTCGACCACATCGACGAGCTCGGCACCCGCGACGGCGCCAGCCTGGTGATCCGCGACGACGACGGCAACGAGGTCTTCGCTCCCGGCTTCTCGATGTGGACGATCATCGAGGAGTGCCTGAACCCGCCGGTGGTGTGGGAGCGCGCGCGTGGCGGCGGCGACCTGGACTCGGGCTTCTTCACGCTGCCGCCGTTCTCCGAGCCCGAGGTCTTCGACTTCCCCGAGGGCATCGGCCCGGTGGAGTGCGTGCACGTCGAGCACGAGGAGGTGCTCCTGATGCCGCGGTGGGTCGAGGCGGACCGGGTCACCTTCAAGTACGGCCTCGGTGAGGAGATGATCGGCATCCTGCGCACCCTCCACACCCTCGGCCTGGACTCGACCGAGCCAGTCACCGTCAAGGGCGTCGAGGTCTCGCCTCGCGACGTCGTCGCCGCCTGCCTGCCCGATCCCTCCACGATCGGTCCGCGGATGGAGGGCAAGACCTGCGCGGGCCTGTGGGTCACCGGCACCGGCAAGGACGGGGCGCCCCGCTCGACCTACCTCTATCACGTGGTCGACAACGCCGACTCCATGCGCGACTACGGCGCGCAGTGCGTGGTCTGGCAGACCGCGATCAACCCCGTCGTCGCCCTCGAGCTGCTCGCCGACGGCACCTGGTCGGGCACCGGCGTGCTCGGACCCGAGGCTCTCCCGCCCAAGCCGTTCCTCGACCTGCTCGCCGCGCCGAAGCCCGAGGGGTACGGATCCCCGTGGGGGATGGAAGACCGATCACCCCACGACGTTCTTCTCCCCCGCTCCGCTCCTCCGAACAACGCCGCAGGGACCCCGAACGACAGGACGGACAGCCGATGACCCTCTCCCAGGAACGCATCCTGGCCACCGAGATCCCGGGGCCGCGCTCGCGCGAGCTCCAGGACCGCAAGGTCGCGGCGGTCTCCGCCGGTGTCGGCACGACGCTCCCGGTCTACGTCGAGCGGGCCGGCGGCGGGATCCTGCGCGACGTCGACGGCAACCAGCTCATCGACTTCGGCTCCGGCATCGCCGTGACGACCGTCGGCAACGCCGCCCCCCGAGTGGTGGAGGCGGTTCAGCGGCAGGTCGCCGACTTCACCCACACCTGCTTCATGGTGACGCCCTACGAGGAGTACGTCGCGGTCTGCGAGAAGCTCGCCGAGCTCACTCCGGGCAGCCACGAGAAGCGCTCGGCGCTGTTCAACTCCGGCGCCGAGGCGGTGGAGAACGCCGTCAAGGTCGCCCGGCACCACACCGGCCGGGACGCGGTCGTCGTCTTCGACCACGCCTACCACGGGCGGACCAACCTGACGATGGCACTGACCGCGAAGAACATGCCCTACAAGCACCGGTTCGGACCGTTCGCCGGGGAGGTCTACCGCGCCCCGATGGCCTACCCCTACCGGTGGCCGGGCGGACCGGAGGCGTGCGCCGAGGAGGCGTTCGACGCGTTCGTCGCCACCGTCCACACCCAGGTCGGTGAGGACAACTGCGCCGCCGTGCTCATCGAGCCGATCCAGGGCGAGGGCGGCTTCATCGTGCCGCCGCCCGGGTGGCTGGCCCGTGTCGCCGAGTGGTGCCGCGAGCAGGGCATCCTGCTCATCGCCGACGAGATCCAGACCGGCTTCGCGCGGACCGGCGACTGGTTCGCCTGCGACCACGAGGGCGTCGTCCCCGACCTGCTGACCACGGCCAAGGGCATGGCCGGCGGACTCCCGCTGGCCGCGGTCACCGGTCGAGCCGAGGTGATGGACTCCGTCCACGTCGGCGGGCTCGGCGGCACCTACGGTGGCAACCCGGTCGCCTGCGCCTCCGCGCTGGCGGCCATCGAGACGATGGAGACCGAGGACCTGCGCGCCCGGGCCCGCGCGATCGAGGGGCACTTCGTCCCGCGCCTCCGCGCGCTGGCCGAGCGGCACCCCGACCGGGTTGGCGACATCCGCGGACGCGGGGCGATGCTCGCCGTCGAGCTCGTCGGCGACGGTCCGGGGCGTACGCCCGACGCCGCGCTGGCCGGGGCCGTGCACCGGGCGTGCTCGGCGCAGGGGCTGGTGACGCTGACCTGCGGAACCTTCGGCAACGTCTTCCGCTTCCTCCCGCCGCTGGCCATCGGTGACGACCTGCTCGCGGAGGGGCTCGACGTGTTCGAGGCCGCCTTCGACGACGCGGTCGGTGGCAAGGTGGAGTGATGGAGACCGTGATCGAGACCGTTCCCACCCAGCTGCTCGTCGACGGGCAGTGGGTCGACGCCACCGGGGGTGGCACCTTCGAGGTCACCAACCCCGCCACGGGCGACGTCCTCGCCCGGATCGCCGACGCGACGCCGGCCGACGGCGACCGAGCGCTGGCGGCCGCGGCCGCCGCCCAGCGCGACTGGGCGCGCACCGAGCCGCGCGTGCGCGGGGAGATCCTGCGCGCTGCGTTCGAGCTGCTCACCGAGCGGGCCGACGACTTCGCCCGCCTGATGACGCTCGAGATGGGCAAGGCGCTGGCCGAGGCGAAGGGCGAGGTGGCCTACGGCGCCGAGTTCTTCCGGTGGTTCTCCGAGGAGGCCGTACGCATCCACGGCCGCTACTCGGCCGCACCGGCCGGCAACACCCGGCTCATCACGATGAAGGGCCCGGTCGGGCCGACGCTGATGATCACGCCGTGGAACTTCCCGCTCGCGATGGGCACCCGCAAGATCGGCCCGGCGATCGCGGCCGGTTGCACGATGGTGGTCAAGCCCGCGCACGAGACGCCGCTGACGATGCTCGCGCTGGCCGCGCTGCTCGAGGAGGTGGGCCTCCCGCGCGGCGTGCTCAACGTCGTCACCACCACCGACTCCGGCGGTGTGTGCGAGCCGCTGATCCGCGACGCCCGGCTGCGCAAGCTCACGTTCACCGGCTCCACCGGGGTCGGCAAGGTCCTCGTCGGCCAGGCCGCCGACCAGCTGCTCCGGGTGTCGATGGAGCTGGGCGGCAACGCGCCGTTCATCGTCTTCGAGGACGCTGACCTCGACGCGGCCGTCGACGGCGCCATGCTCGCCAAGATGCGCAACATCGGCGAGGCCTGCACGTCGGCCAACCGGTTCCTGGTGCACGAGTCGGTCGCCACGGACTTCTCGTCGCGGATGGCCGAGCGGATGGGCTCCCTCACGGTCGGCGACGGCACCCAGGACGGCGTCGACGTCGGCCCGCTGATCACGGAGACGGCCCGCGCCGGCGTGCACGAGCTGGTCTCCGACGCCGTCTCCGCCGGCGCCCGCGCGCTCACCGGCGGCGTGGTCCCCGAGGGCCCGGGCCACTTCTACCCACCGACCGTGCTGGTCGACGTACCCGCCTCGGCGCGGGTGTTCCGCGAGGAGATCTTCGGGCCCGTCGCACCGATCTCGACCTTCGCGGACGAGGACGAGGTCGTCGCGCGCGCCAACGACACCGAGTACGGGCTGGTCGCCTACTTCTTCACCCGCGACCACGCCCGCGTGCTCCGCGTGAGCGAGGCCCTCGAGTTCGGGATGGTCGGCGTCAACACCGGCATCGTGTCGAACCCCGCCGCCCCGTTCGGCGGCGTGAAGCACTCCGGGTTCGGCCGCGAGGGCGGGTTCGAGGGGATCGAGGAGTACCTCGAGACCAAGTACGTCGGCAGCGCCCTGTGACCGCCCCCGCACCCTCCCCCGTCGACCGCGGGCGACTGGCGGCCCTCCACGCCGAGGAGGAGCAGCGCTTCGTCGACCTGCACCCCACGTCCGCGCGGCTCGCCGCCGAGGCCGGTGAGCACCTGCTCGCCGGCGTGCCCATGCCGTGGATGACCCGGTGGCCAGGGTCGTTCCCGCTGTTCGTCGAGTCGGCCTGCGGCGGCCGGTTCACCGACGTCGACGGCATCACCTACGTCGACCTCTGCCTGGGTGACACCGGCTCGATGACCGGCCACTGCCTGCCCGCGGTCGCCGAGGCCGTGCGCGAGCGCACCGAGCGCGGCATCACCACGATGCTGCCGTCGACCGACGCCACCTGGGTGGCGGGCGAGCTGAGCCGGCGCTTCGGCCTGCCCCGCTGGCAGACGGCGATGACCGCCACCGACGCCAACCGGTTCGTGCTGCGCTTCGCCCGCCACCTCACCGGCCGGCCCCGGATCGCGGTGATGGACTGGTGCTACCACGGCACGGTCGACGAGACGCTCGGCGTCCTCGAGCACGGCCGGGCCGGCGATCGGGTCGTGGCCCGCCCGGGCGCCCTCGGGCCGCAGGTCGACGTGGCGACGACCACCGCTGTCGTGCCCTTCAACGACCTCGAGTCGCTCGACGCCCGGCTCGCGGAGGGCGACGTCGCCTGCCTGCTCATGGAGCCGGCGCTCACCAACATCGGCATCGTCCTGCCGGAGGACGGCTACCTCGCCGGTGTCCGCGAGATCACCCGTCGGCACGGCGTCCTGCTGGTCAACGACGAGACGCACACGATCTGCGCCGGTCCGGGCGGCGCCACGGCCGCGTGGGACCTCGAGCCCGACCTGGTGGTGATCGGCAAGCCCATCGGCGGCGGCATCCCCGTCGCGGCGTACGGCATGACCGAGGACGTCGCGGCCCGGCTGGAGGGTCCGATGCTGGGCCACGACATCGACGTGGCCGGCGTCGGCGGCACCCTGTCGGGATCCGCGCTCGCGATGGCGGCCGTGCGCGCGACCTTGTCGACGGCGCTGCGGCAGGAGGACTTCGACGTCTCGGTCCCGCTCGCCGAGTCGTTCGCCGCCGGGATCCGGGGCGTCATCGACGAGCACGACCTGCCGTGGCACGTGCAGCGCCTCGGCTGCCGTGCGGAGTACTGGTTCTGCCCGCCGCCGCGCAACGGAGCCGAGGCGGCGGCCGCGGTCGACGAGGAGCTCGACGCCTTCTTCCACCTGTGGACGGTCAACCGGGGCGTGCTGCTGGCGCCCTTCCACAACATGTCGCTGTTCTCGCCGTTCCACGACCGGTCCGACGTCGACGCCCACACCTCGGCGTTCCGCGGTGCCGTGGAGGCGCTGCTCGGATGAGCCAGCCGCGTCGCGTCCCCGGCGACGTGCTGGTCCACCTGCGTCGCGCACGCGACCACCTCGACCGGCACTTCGCCGAGCCCTTCGACCTCGACCACCTCGCGGCGCTCGCCGGGATGAGCAGGTTCCACTTCATCCGGTCCTTCGCGATCACCTACCGCACCACCCCCGCCGCCTACCTGGCCGAGCGCCGCGTCGAGCGTGCCCAGGACCTGCTGCGCGCGGCGAACCTCACGGTGACCGAGGTGTGCCACGCGGTCGGCTACAGCAGCCTCGGCTCGTTCAGCTCGAAGTTCCGCGAGATCGTCGGGGAGAGCCCCAGCGACTTCCAGCGGCGCTACGCCGCTGCCGGCAACCCGCGGATCCCGGGCTGCTACGTCTTCATGGCGGGGCTGGTCGAGAGGGCGGAGAGGGTGGAGCGGAGCGAGAGGACAGCAACACAGGAGAAGCCGGACGGTGCTCCGCCTTCCTAGGCTCGTCACATGATCACGAACATCTCCCTCCTGTCCGTCTGGGTCAAGGACATCGACGAGTCCCTCGCCTTCTACACCGACGTCCTCGGCTTCGAGGTCGGCGACGACCTGCAGCTCGGGCCCGACTTCCGCTGGTGCACGGTCTTCCACCCGAAGCAGCCCGAGATCCACCTCCACCTGACCACGCCGAGCGGTCCCCTGCCGGACTACCTCATCGAGGCGATGAACCGCGCGCAGGACGAGGGCGGACTCCCCGGCGTCGGGATGAACGTCGACGACTGCCGCGCGACGTACGAGGAGCTGCGGGCCAAGGGGGTCGAGTTCCTCCAGGAGCCCGAGGACCGGCCGTACGGCGTCGAGGCGCTGATGCGCGACAACTCGGGCAACTGGATGGTGCTGGTCGAGAAGCGCGACTACACCCCGAGGACTTCGAGGGCGTGGACCTGGGCTGAGGGGCTGCCGGGGGCCTCCGCACCGGAGTACCGTGGAGCGATGCGGCTCTGGCTCCAGGTCGTCGGCCTGGTTCTGCTCACCGGTGCGACCACCCGGCTGGCGCTCGCGTGCTGCTTCGGCGACATCGCCGAGTGGCGCAGCTACCGGCTCGCAGCCGCGCTCGTCCAGCGCATCAGGCGCCGTCGGCACCGCGCCGAGGTGCTGCCCCTGCGTCGACCGATCGAGCAGGTCGGCACCGACCTCAACAGGCTGCACGCGGCCTTCCACCGCGGGGGCATGCGGTTCGCGAAGTACGAGGGGTGCCGCCAGGCCTACGACCGGGTCCTCGCCGAGGCAGCCGACATGGCCGGGGTCGCCCACCTGCTCGGCGTCCTGGCCCCCGGCTCCGAGCTGGACCACGAGCGCGACCGGGTCGAGCTGCTGCTCCGCCACCACGGGCTGCTCCCGCCGTACGCCGCCTGACGACGCGGCCCCCTCCTGCGCGACGGAGCCGGTCAGCGCTCCGGGAGCCGGTCCACGACACCCGCGGCGAGGGCCGCCTCGGCGTACGCCGTGGCGAGGGTGTCCACGGTCTCGTGCGCGTTGAGCCCCGACGGGTTGGGCACCACGAAGACCCGTGAGGCGCCCCAGCGGCCGGGCTGCTCGCCGACCCTCGCCCGCCGCTCGCCGAACGCGGTGCGGTAGGCCGTGACGCCGGCGACCGCCACGACGGCCGGACGCCGTTCGGACACCAGGGTTCGCAGCCGCTCCCCGCCCTCCCGCAGCTCCTCGGACGTCAGCTCGTCCGCGCGGGCGCTGGCCCGCGCGACCAGGTTGGTGATGCCGATCCCCCGACGCCGCAGCTCGTCGCGGTCGGCCGGTGTCATGCCCGCTGCCTGGTCGACGGCGTGGGTCAGGATCCCGGCCCGCAGGAGCGCGGGGTAGAAGCGGTTGCCCGGGTGGGCGAAGTGGGTCTGCGTGGCGGCGGTCCACAGGCCGGGGTTGATGCCGACGAAGAGCAGCCGCAGCGTCTGGTCGGCCGCGGGGAGCAGGTCGGGGACCTCGACGTCGCGGAACGACTCCAGCTCGGTCCTGGTGAACCCCATGCGCGCCATCATGCCCGGTGGTCCGCACGCACGAGACCCCGCCTCCCTTGCGGGAGACGGGGTCTCGGGTGGTGCGGGTGCGCCCGGGGGCGCTCAGATCACTTGGTGATCTTGGTGACGCGGCCGGCGCCGACCGTGCGGCCGCCCTCGCGGATGGCGAAGCGCAGGCCCTCGTCCATGGCGATGGGCTGGATGAGCTCGACCGACATCTCGGTGTTGTCACCCGGCATGACCATCTCGGTGCCCTCGGGCAGGGTCACGACACCGGTCACGTCCGTGGTCCGGAAGTAGAACTGCGGACGGTAGTTGTTGAAGAACGGCGTGTGACGGCCACCCTCGTCCTTCGACAGGATGTAGACCGAGGCCTCGAAGTTGGTGTGCGGGGTGGTCGTGCCCGGCTTGATCACGACCATGCCGCGCTCGACGTCCTCGCGCTTCGTGCCACGGAGGAGCAGACCGACGTTCTCGCCCGCCTGGCCCTCGTCGAGGAGCTTGCGGAACATCTCGACACCGGTGACGGTGCTCTTCTGCGAGCCCTCGCGGATGCCGATGATCTCGACCTCCTCGTTGACCTTGACGATGCCGCGCTCGATGCGACCGGTGATGACGGTGCCACGACCGGTGATCGTGAAGACGTCCTCGACGGGCATGAGGAAGGGCTTGTCGGTGTCACGCTCGGGGGTCGGGATGTAGTCGTCCACGGCCTGCATGAGCTCGGCGACCGAGTCGCCCCACTTGGCGTCGCCCTGCAGCGCCGGGAAGGCGGCAACGCGGACCACGGGGATGTCGTCGCCCGGGAACTCGTACTCGGAGAGGAGCTCGCGCACCTCCATCTCGACGAGCTCGATGAGCTCCTCGTCGTCGACCATGTCGCACTTGTTGAGCGCCACGACCAGGGCGGGGACGCCGACCTGGCGGGCGAGCAGCACGTGCTCGCGGGTCTGCGGCATCGGGCCGTCGGTGGCGGCGACCACGAGGATGGCGCCGTCCATCTGCGCCGCACCGGTGATCATGTTCTTGATGTAGTCGGCGTGACCGGGGCAGTCGACGTGCGCGTAGTGGCGCACCTCGGTCTGGTACTCGACGTGCGCGATCGAGATCGTGATGCCGCGCTGACGCTCCTCGGGAGCCTTGTCGATCTGGTCGAAGGCCGAGGCCTCGTTCAGATTCGGGTACTTGTCGTGCAGCACCTTGGTGATCGCCGCGGTCAGCGTCGTCTTGCCGTGGTCGATGTGACCGATGGTGCCGATGTTGACGTGCGGCTTGGTCCGCTCGAACTTCGCCTTAGCCACTGGGGCTCCTCCTGATTGTTGTTCTCTGCGTGTGAGAGTTGGTGACTCGTGGGTGTGGGGTGGTGCTGGTGCCGAGGATCCGGACGCGGTTACTCGCCGCGGACCTTCTTCACGATCTCGTCGGCGATGTTCGTCGGAACCTCGGCGTACGAGTCGAACTCCATCGAGTACGACGCCTGGCCAGAGGTCTTGGACCTCAGGTCGCCAACGTACCCGAACATCTCTGACAGCGGCACGAGGGCGCTGACGACGAGGTCGCCGTGACGCTCCTCCTGTGCCTGGATCTGGCCGCGGCGGGAGTTGATGTCGCCGATGACCGTGCCGAGGAAGCTCTCCGGCGTGGTGACCTCGACGGCGAACATCGGCTCGAGCAGCACGGCCTGGGCCTTCTGCGCGGCCTCCTTGAACGCCTGGATGCCGGCGATCTTGAACGCGAGCTCCGAGGAGTCGACGTCGTGGTAGGCGCCGTCCTCGAGGGTGACCTTGACGTCGACCATCGGGAAGCCGGCCCGCACGCCGAACTGCAGTGCCTCCTGCGCGCCCTGGTCGACCGAGGGGATGTACTCCTTCGGCACGCGACCGCCGGACACGGCGTTGACGAACTCGTAGCCCGCGCCGGTGCCGGTCTCGGGGTCGATGTTCGGCTCGATGGTCATGACGACCTTGGCGAACTGGCCCGAACCACCGGTCTGCTTCTTGTGGGTGTAGGAGTGGTTCTCCACCTTGCGGCGGATGGTCTCGCGGTAGGCGACCTGCGGCTTGCCGACGGTGGCCTCGACCTTGAACTCGCGCTTCATCCGGTCGACGAAGACCTCGAGGTGGAGCTCGCCCATGCCGGCGATGATGGTCTGGCCGGTCTCCTCGTCCGTCTTGACGGTGAAGGTCGGGTCCTCCTCGGTGAGCCGCTGGATCGCGGTGCCGAGCTTCTCCTGGTCGCCCTTGGTCTTGGGCTCGATCGCGACCTCGATCACCGGGGCCGGGAACGTCATCGACTCGAGGACGACCTGGTTCTGCGGGTCGGACAGGGTGTGGCCGGTCTTGGTGTCCTTGAGGCCCATGACGGCCACGATCTGGCCGGCGCCGACCGACGCGATCTCCTCACGCTTGTTGGCGTGCATCTGGTAGACCTTGCCGATCCGCTCCTTGCGGCCGTTGACCGAGTTGACGACGGTCGAGCCGGCCTCGAGCTTGCCGGAGTAGACGCGCACGTAGATCAGCTTGCCGAGGTGCGGGTCCGAGGCGATCTTGAACGCCAGGCCGGAGAAGGGCTCGTCGTCGCTCGGCTTGCGCAGGATCTCGGTGTCCTCGTCGTTGGGCTTGTGGCCCACGATCGCGTCGACGTCGAGCGGCGAGGGGAGGTAGTCGACGACGGCGTCGAGCAGGGGCTGCACGCCCTTGTTCTTGAACGCCGTGCCGGTGAGGATCGGGTTGAGCTTGTCGGCGAGCGTCGCGCGACGGATGGCGGCCTTGAGGGTCGGCACGTCGAACGTGTCGCCGTCCTCGAGGTAGGCCTCCATGATGTCGTCGTCGGCCTCGGCCACGGTCTCCACGAGCTTCTCGCGGTACTCGGCAGCCTTCTCGACGAGGTCGGCCGGGATCTCCTCGACCGTGTAGTCCTCGCCCATCTCGGTCTCGCCGCGCCACACCTTGGCGTGCATCTCGACCAGGTCGACGACGCCGATGAAGTCGGACTCGGCACCGATCGGGAGCTGCAGGACCAGCGGGGTGGCGTGGAGGCGCTCGACGATGGAGTCGACGCACTTGTAGAAGTCGGCGCCGGTGCGGTCGAGCTTGTTGATGAAGCACATCCGCGGGACGGCGTACTTGTTGGCCTGGCGCCACACGGTCTGGGACTGCGGCTCGACACCGGCGACACCGTCGAAGACGGCGACGGCGCCGTCGAGGACGCGCAGCGAGCGCTCGACCTCGACGGTGAAGTCGACGTGGCCGGGCGTGTCGATGATGTTGATCTGGTGCTTCTTCCACCAGCAGGTCGTCGCGGCGGACGTGATGGTGATGCCGCGCTCCTGCTCCTGCTCCATCCAGTCCATCGTGGCGGCGCCCTCGTGCACCTCACCGATCTTGTAGGTGATGCCGGTGTAGAAGAGGATGCGCTCGGTGGTGGTGGTCTTGCCGGCGTCGATGTGCGCCATGATGCCGATGTTGCGGACCTGCTTGAGGTCGGTGGTGATGTCGACAGCCACTGTTGTGTCTCAGTCCCTCGGAAGTCAGTTGGGTGTGGTGCGGGAGGTCGTACGCCGCGGGTCGCGGGGCGTACGACCTCCCGGCGTCACCAGCGGTAGTGGGCGAAGGCCTTGTTGGACTCGGCCATCTTGTGGGTGTCCTCGCGCTTCTTCACAGCGGCACCGAGGCCGTTGCTCGCGTCGAGGATCTCGTTCATGAGGCGCTCGGCCATGGTCTTCTCACGGCGGTCGGCGGCGTAGCCCACGAGCCAGCGCAGGGCCAGCGTGGTGGAGCGGTTGGCCTTGACCTCGACGGGGACCTGGTAGGTCGCGCCGCCGACGCGGCGGGACTTGACCTCGATGGCCGGCTTGACGTTGTCCATCGCGCGCTTCAGCGTGACGACCGGGTCGGTGCCGGTCTTCTCGCGGCAGCCCTCGAGGGCGGTGTAGACGATGCGCTGCGCCACGGCCTTCTTGCCGTCCTGGAGGACCTTGCTGACGAGCTGGGTGACCAGCTGCGAGCCGTAGACCGGGTCGACGACGAGGGGGCGCTTGGGAGCGGGACCCTTGCGAGGCATTACTTCTCCTTCTTCGCGCCGTAGCGGCTGCGGGCCTGCTTGCGGTTCTTGACACCCTGGGTGTCGAGCGAGCCGCGGATGATCTTGTAGCGGACGCCGGGAAGGTCCTTCACACGGCCGCCGCGGACGAGCACGATCGAGTGCTCCTGCAGGTTGTGACCGACACCCGGGATGTAGGCGGTGACCTCGACGCCACTGCTCAGGCGCACGCGGGCGACCTTGCGGAGGGCGGAGTTCGGCTTCTTCGGGGTGGTCGTGTAGACGCGGGTGCAGACGCCACGGCGCTGCGGGGATCCCTTCAGGGCAGGCGTCTTGTTCTTGGACACCTTGTCCTGGCGGCCCTTGCGGACCAGCTGGTTGATGGTGGGCACCGGGTGGTTCCCTCTCTCTGTCTGCTCATCACGGTCCGACGCGGTGCCGGACTCGGGTGTCGTGCGTTGTTGCGGTGTGCCTGTGCGACTGCGGGCGGGCGGCGCCTCGACGGGCCATCCTGTCGAACCAGCGAGGTCCGAGCATGCGCATGGGTCTGGACGGACCAGACACAAGGAATGAGGCTACTCGGGCGCTACGGCAGGGTCAAAATGCCGCCGGGGCCTGCTCGGCGAGCCTCGTCCCCAGCGTAGCGGCCCTGTCCGAACGGGCCCGGTCGAGCCTCAGGTGGACCAGTGCCGAGACCGCCACGCCTGCGATGGTGAGCATGCCTCCGCCGAGCAGCGTCCAGCGGGCGCCGTACTCCTCGCCGATCCAGCCGATGATGGGCGCGCCGACGGGCGTGCCGCCCATGAAGATCATCAGGTAGAGCGCCATCACCCGCCCGCGCACGCCCGCGTCGGTGTGCAGCTGCATGTAGGTGTTGGCACTGGTGATGAAGGTCAGCGCGGTGAGACCGGTGACCGGCGCGAGCAGCGCGAAGGTGAGATAGGACGGCATCAGCCCGGCCAGCACGACGCTGGTGCCGAAGGCCAGGGCCGCACCGACGACGAGGCGCTGCCGCACGAGCGGACGGCGGGCCGCTAGCAGCGCGCCCGTGAGCGAGCCGACCGCCAGGAAGGTGCCCAGCAGCCCGAACTCCTCCGGCCCCTTGCCGAAGACCTCGGTCGCCATCAGAGCGGAGGTGATCTGGAAGTTCAGGCCGAACGTGCCGGCGAAGAAGACCAGGCTCAGCACGAGCAGCAGGTCGGGGCGGGCGCGGACGTAGGCGACGCCCTCGCGGATCGCGCCGGGCCCACGGTCGGCCGGCGCGGCGGCGTCGATCCGGCTGGCGTCGAGGTGGCGCAGCGACCAGATCGGGGCGGCGTACGAGAGGGCGTTGAGCAGGATCACCCAGCCGGTGGCGACCGAGCCGCCGCCGAACGCGGCGATCAGCACGCCGGCGAGGCCGGGCCCGACGAGGCGGGCGGCGTTGAAGCTGGCGGAGTTGAGGCCCACGGCGTTGGTCAGGTCGCCGGGGTCGACGAGCTCGGAGACGAAGGACTGGCGCGCGGGCGCGTCGAAGGCGGAGGCCGAGCCGAGCAGGAAGGCGAGGACGTAGACGTGCCACACCTCGGCCACTCCCGTGACGGCGAGGATGCCGAGCACGGCGGCCGGGAGGGCCATGCCGATGTTGGTCAGCTGGAGCAGCCGCTGCTTGGGCATCCGGTCGGCGACGAGGCCCGCGAAGGGCGTCAGCAGCAGGAAGGGGAGGAACTGCAGGCCGGTCGTGATGCCGAGCGCGGTCGCGCCGGAGCCGACGGCCAGCTCGAGGACCAGCCAGTCCTGGGCGACGCGCTGCATCCAGGTGCCGGTGTTGGACACGACGCCGCCGGCGGCGTAGCGGCGGTAGTTGGGGTTCGCGAGGGAGCGGAACGTGGGACTCGTGGTGACTCCTCGGTCGTCAGGTGGTCAGGTGGGTTCGTGGTGGGTCAGTCGGCCTGCGCGAGGCGGGCCAGGATCGGTGCCGCGTCGCGGAGGGCAGCGCGCTCGGCGGGCGTGAGGCTGCCGAGCTGCCGGGCCAGCCAGGCGTCGCGCCGCTGGCGGTCGGCGAGGACCGCGGCGCGGCCGGCGTCGGTGAGCGAGACCACGACCTGGCGGCCGTCGGTCTCGTGCGGACGGCGTACGACGTAGCCGTCGGCCTCGAGGCAGTTGACCGTGCGGGTCATCGACGGGGGCTGCACCCGCTCGGCGCGGGCCAGGTCGCCGACGGTCTGCTCGCCCGTGCGTACGAGCAGGCCGAGGACGACCATCTGGCTGATGCTCAGGTCGTTGTCGGGGTGGCGCTCGGAGATCAGGCGGCGGCGCAGGCGCATCACACCGGCCCGGAGCTCGGAGGCGAGCCCGGCGTCGGTGCGGAGGTCGGCGGTCGGCATGTCGTTAGCATAACTCATTACCTGTGCTAACTATTCCGGATCGCGCCGTCCGTCGTGGACTCCCCGCTCGAGCGGGGAGTCCATCACTCGGAGGGGGTTGCAACGGCCTCGAAGAGTCGGACTCCCCCTACGAGTCGGCGTCGGGCCTGCGTGGTCCCCCCAGGCGACGTCGGAGAACCGTCAGGAGACCCAGCCGCTGATCGGCGTGTAGGCGAAGTAGACGAGGAAGAGGGCGGCGACGACCCACATGAGCGGGTGCACGTCGCGCACCTTGCCGACGACGACCTTGATCAGCACGTAGGCCACGAAGCCCGCCCCGATGCCGACCGAGATGGAGTAGGTGAACGGCATGAGCACGATCGTGAGGAACGCCGGGATGGCCACCTCGAGGTCGCGCCAGTCGATGTCGGCGACCTGCTGCATCATCAGGAACCCGACGAGCACGAGGGCCGGGACGGCGGCCTCCGACGGGATGGCCGAGACGAGCGGCGTGAAGAAGGTCGCGAGCAGGAATAGCACGCCGGTCACGATCGACGCGAGGCCCGTGCGGGCGCCCTCGCCGACGCCGGAGGCGCTCTCGATGTACGAGGTGTTCGACGAGACACCGGCTGCACCACCCGCCATGGCGGCGACCGAGTCGACGACCAGGATGCGCTGGGCGTTGGGCGGGGTGCCCTCCTCGTCGTTGAGGCCGGCCTCGGCGCCGATCGCGGTCATCGTGCCCATCGTGTCGAAGAAGTCGGCGAGCAGGAGGGAGAAGACCAGCAGCAGCGCGGCGAGCACGCCGGTGCCGGCGCTGCCGAAGGCGCCGAACAGGTCGACGTCGCCGAGGGTGTCGAACGACGGGAGGCCGACGACGTCCCCGCTCAGGGTCGGCACGCTGAGCGACCAGCCTGTCGGGTTGTCCGCCGAGGCGGCGTCGAGGTCGCCGATCGCCTCGACGACGACCGCGACGACCGTGGTGACGACGATCGAGATCAGGATCGCGCCGCGCACCCGACGCACCCACAGCGCGATGGTCAGCACCAGGCCGATGCAGAACACCAGCACCGGCCAGCCGCCGAGGTGTCCGTCGACACCCAGCTGGACCGGCACGGTGGTGTTGAAGGCGTCGGGGATGCGCGTGACGACGCGGGCGTCGACGAAGCCGATCAGCGCGATGAACAGGCCGATGCCCACCGAGATCGCGACCTTGAGCTGTGGGGGCACCGCGTGGAAGACGGCCTTGCGGAAGCCCGTGAGGACCAGGAGCAGGATGATGATGCCCTCGAGCACCACGAGTCCCATCGCGGCCTCCCACGTGGACTGGCGCGCGATCGAGTTGGCGACGAAGGCGTTGAGCCCGAGCCCGGTCGCGAGTGCGAGGGGGAAGTTCGCGAAGCCGCCCATGGCGATCGTGAGCACGCCCGCCACCAGCGCGGTGCCCGCGGCGATCGCCGGGATGCCGCTGCCGGCCTCGGCGCCGCCGCCGAGGAAGGCGCCGGTGGAGTCGGGCACGAAGCCGAGGATGAGCGGGTTCAGCACGATGATGTAGGCCATCGTCAGGAAGGTCACGACCCCGCCGCGCACCTCGCGACCGACGGTCGAGCCTCGCCTGCTGATCTCGAAGTACCCGTCGAGGCCGTTGGCCCGCGGCGGCTGCGCTGTGGTCTGCGTCCGGTCGCTCACGGAACCGCAGTGTGTCAGAAGCGTGCTACGTCCGTGTTTCGTCCCGGTGCCCGCGTGTAGCGTGACGGCCGTGGACCTGGGTGACGAGCAGCCGACGCGGCACGAGATCGGCCGGCGCACCTACATCGTCGCGCAGGTCGAGCCGCTGGACGTCGACGGCGTACGCACCACCGAGGTCGGCACCGCGCTCTGGCTGCTGGGCTTCCTCGGGCTGCTGCCGTTCTGGGGTGCCCTCCAGGAGAGCGGTCGCACGTGGTGGCTGTGGACCTGCCTGGCGGGCTTCGGCCTCGGCCTGTGCGGCCTGGAGTACTGCCGGCGCCGCCGCAAGGAGCGCGCCGCGCTGCAGGCCGGAGCATGACCCTGCCCCCGACCCGCTGGGAGCTCGGCGGGCAGGCCAACGACGGGTACGGCCGGAAGTTCGCCGAGCTCGTGGCCTCCGGCGAGGACGTCGACGGCGAGGCCCGCCTGGCCGACACCCTCCTCCCCCGGCACGGTCGCGTCCTCGACATCGGGTCGGGGATGGGTCGGGTCGCGGCGGCCCTGTCCGTGCGCGGGCACCACGTGGTCGCGGTCGAGCCCGACGCGACGCTCGCCGAGCAGTCGCGGCGCACCTATCCCGACCTGGAGGTGCTCCCTCTCGACGCCCGGTCGCTGGACCCCGACGCACTGGCCGGGCACGGGAGCCCGACCTCCTACGACCTGGTCGTCCTCGTCGGCAACGTCATGGTCTTCCTCGCCGACGGGACCGAGCGCGAGGTGCTCGAGCGCGTACGCAGCCTCCTCGCGCCCGGCGGTCGCGTGCTGGTCGGCTTCCACCTGCGCGGAGGGCCGCCGACGGCACGTGCGTACCCCGTGGAGGAGTTCGTCGCGGACGTCGGGGCCAGCGGTCTGCGGGTGGACCTGCGAGCCGGCTCCTACGAGCTGCACCCGCCCGACGACGGCTACGGGGTGTGGGTGCTCTCGCGAGACGACGCCCCGCACGTCATGACGAGCCTCGGGCACCCGAACCCGATCGGCGCGACCGACGGCTGACCTCGGTCGCGACTGTTCGACTCAGAGCGCCTCGACCTCGTCGTCGGTGAGGGTGTCGAACACGTGGTCCGGCATGGGCAGCGGCTGCTGCTTGCGGGCGAGCTTGACCTCGGAGTGCGCGCCGCAGCCGTGGTCGAGCGTGACCACCCTGCCGTCGTCGTTGGCGTTGCCGTTGGCGCAGACCCCGAACCGCTCGGACAGCGAGCCGTTGAGCCGCACCAGGAAGCCACACGACCAGCAGTGCTCGGGCGCGCTCTTGGCCAGCGGGGCCTCGGGGCCACCAGGTCCGGCGTGCCACCGCTCGGCGGCCATGTCGATGCCCTCGCGGCTCAGGGTCCGCACGCGACCCAGGCCGAGGTCCTCGGCCACCCGACGCACCTGCGCACGCGCGTCGCCGTCGAGCGGGGTGTCGAGCGGGTCGTCGCCGACGAGGTAGGTCGGGACCAGCCTGACGTCCTCGTCCTCGACGGGGAGCAGGTCGCCCGGCGAGAGGTCGCCGGGCTGGAGCCGCTCCTTGTAGGGCACCCACGCGGGCGCCACGATCGCCTCGTCGCCGGGCAGCAGCACGACCTCGTTGACAGTGAGGTCCTTGCCTCGCTTGGCGCGGGTCAGCGTCACCGACCAGTACCAGCCGGGGTAGCCGGCGCGAAGGCACGCGAAGTGGTGGGTGACGACGCGCTCGCCGTCGGCCCGCACCCCCAGGTGGTCACCGACGTCGCCGGGCTCGGCGACCTCGAGGACGACGGTGCGGGCGAGGTCCACGGCCTTGGCGAGGGCCGCGTCCGGCTTGCCGGCACGGGTGGGGAGAGCGATCACCTGCGCATCATCGCAAATGGTCGGTCGTCCTGTCCCGTCGGGACGCCTGCCGGGACGGCGTACGCCGGGCTGTCGGGCGCGTAGGCCAAGATGGTGCCCGTGACCTCCGAGCGCCCCGACACGACCGCGGGACAGGCGCAGGAGCCGCCCCGCACCTCGGGCCACACGTCGGGGCGGGCGTCGGACCGCGCCGCGCAGCCTCCGCGCGGCAGCGCCGTACGCCGGTCGCTGTCCGGTGCCGCCCGCGGGGTCCGGGCGGCCGGTCGCGGGGCGCGCGTGGCCGGCCGCGGCGCCGGCAGCGCCGGCCACTACGCGGTCTCGCAGGCCAGGCGGGCGGCGCGGGCGGAGGGCGCCGGCGACTCGGGGCTCTCACGCCTCATCGAGCTCCACGCCTTCAACGCCGCGGGAGACGCCGCCGTGGCGATCTCGCTCGCCGGCACGCTCTTCTTCCAGGTCCCGACCGGTGAGGCGCGCGGCCAGGTGGCGCTGTTCCTCGGCCTGACGATGCTCCCGTTCGCGATCGTGGCGCCCCTGATCGGGCCGTTCCTCGACCGCTTCAGCCACGGACGCCGCTGGGCCGTCGGCGCGACGATGGCGATCCGCTGCTTCCTGTGCTGGGTGCTCGCCACCGCCGTGGTGACCGAGTCCGGCTGGCTGTTCCCCGCGGCGCTCGGCTGCCTGGTGGCGTCCAAGGCGTACGGCGTGACGCGAGCCGCGGCCGTGCCCCGGCTCCTGCCGCCCGACCTGACCCTGGTCAAGGCCAACGCGCGGGTCTCGCTGGCCGGGGTGGTGGGTGCCGGCATCTCGGCACCCCTGGCCATCCTCGCCTCGACGTTCGGCCCGGAGTGGTCGCTGCGCTACGGCTTCGTCGTGTTCGTGCTCGCCACCATCTGGGCGATCCGGCTCCCGGAGAAGGTCGACGCCAGCCAGGGCGAGGGCGAGCTCGTGCTGACCGGCTCGACCGACCAGGGCGGCACGGCCCGCCGGCCCCGCACCCGGATCCCGGGCGCGGTCGCGTTCGCCCTGCGGGCCAACTGCGGTCCCCGCTGGCTCTCGGGGTTCCTCACGATGTTCATGGCGTTCCTGCTGCGCGACAACCCCATCGGGGACTGGCGGCCCGAGGTCCTGCTCGGGCTGGTGATCGGAGCGGCGGGGCTCGGCAACACCCTCGGCATCGCGGTCGGGTCGGTGCTCAAGCGCCTCAACCCTGCAGTGACCGTGGTGCTCGCCCTCCTCGCCGACGTCGCCGTCGCAGCCCTGGCCGCACTGTTCTACGGCCTGGTGACGCTGGTGCTGCTCGGCCTCACGGCCGGACTGGCGCAGTCGCTGGCCAAGCTGTCGCTCGACTCGACGATCCAGCGTGACGTCCCGAGCCGGATCCAGGCGAGCGCCTTCGCCCGCTCCGACACCACGCTCCAGCTGGCCTGGGTGATCGGTGGCTTCGTCGGGATCGCGATGCCGCTCATGCCGCAGCTCGGCCTCGGCGTCGCCGCCGGCGTGCTCGGGGCGTGGGCGACCTTCGTGCTGGTCAGCCGGCGGGGCTCGGCCGCACCGGCTCGCGCCTGACGGCACCGGGTCCCGGGTCGGGTCTCAGATCTCCAGCTCGTCGGCCAGCGCGCGCAGCACCTTGGCCGTCCCGCGGGCGGCCGCACGCTCGGGGTGCCGACCGCGGCGGTAGCCCTCCTCGACGCCCTCGAGCATCTTGATGAGGTCCTCGACGATGGTCACCATCGCCTCGGGCTGCTTGCGCTGGGCGTTGCGCTGGTTGCGGGACACCGAGGCGGGCGCGTCGAGGACGCGCACCTGCAGCGCCTGCTCGCCACGGCGACCCTGCGCGATGCCGAACTCGACCTTCGTGCCGGCCTTGAGGGTGGTGGTCCCCTCGGGGAGCGCGTCGGAGTGGACGTAGACGTCCGGGCCGTCCTCCTGCGACAGGAAGCCGAAGCCCTTCTCCGCGTCGTACCACTTCACCTTGCCACTCGGCACGGTCCACCCCACTCAGCTCTGCGCGCGAATCTGCGCCCGCCGCGCGGATCGCGGCCCGGCACAGGATAGGCGGCCGCCCGGCCCGTCGACCAACGGGTTGTGCTCGTGGGCCGGGCACCCACCCGGGATCATTCCCGTGACTGGTGGGAGCATGGGACACTCGGAGGTCCACCGCGCGGGGGCGCGGCGGCCACACCGGTCACCAAGACGGTCACCAGGCCACATCACCAGGGCGATCACGAGCGGGAGGACGACGTGCGGGCACGACGAGCGAGCACCGTGCTCGGGTGCGGCCTGCTCGCGCTCGCCCTCGGGCTGCCGACAGGTGGCGTCGCGAGTGCCGACGACACCCCGGCGCAGGGCGCGCTCCCGCCGCTGACCCTCGTCACCCTGACGGGCGCCGGCACCGCCGCAGGACGCGCCGACGCCGAGGAGCTCCTCGCTCGACAGGACGCCGTGCTCGCCGCTGTCGGCGCCGACCAGCCCGTCTACCGGTGGACCACGGCCCTCAACGGATTCGCCGCCCGTCTGACCGACGCGCAGCTCGCGGCGCTCGACGACCAGGAGACGGTCGCCTCGTTCGAGGCCGACACGGTGCGCCCGCTTGCCGGCCGCACGTCCCTGGCCACGGTGCGCGGTGCCGTCGCGAGCCCGCGGTTGCGGGGCGGGGCCGGCGTGGTGATCGGCGTCGTCGACTCAGGCATCGCGCCGGAGTCACCGGCCCTCGCAGACGTCCCCGGCCTCGGTGCCGACCCGGAGGACTTCGCCGGCGCCTGCGCCGAGGGTGACGGGTGGGCGGCCGACGACTGCACGCGCAAGGTCGTCGGTGCACGGTGGTACGTCGAGGGCTTCGGCACCGACCGGATCCGCTCCTCCGAGTCGCTCTCGCCGCTCGACGTGCTCGGGCACGGCACCCAGGTCTCCTCGGTCGCGGCCGGCAACGCCGGTGTCAGCGTACGAGTCGACGGCCGTCCGGCCGGCAGGTTCGGCGGCGTCGCACCGCAGGCCCGCATCGCCTCCTACAAGGCGTGCTGGGGAGCGCCCGACCCGTCCGACGACGGCTGCTCGACCGCCGACGTGGTGTCCGCCGTGGACGCCGCCGTCGCCGACGGAGTGGACGTCCTGACCCTCGCGCTGGCCGGCGGCGACCGCCTCGACACCCTCCAGGTCGCCCTGCTGGGCGCCGCCGAGGCCGACGTCGTGGTGATGGGCGCCGCGGGCAACGCCGGCGCCTCGGCGTACGCCTCCCACGCCGGGCCGTGGGTCACCACCGTCGGCGCGGCCGTGGGCCGGATGTCGCGCGGACGCGTGACGCTGCCCGGCGGCCGGTCGTGGACCGGCGGCGGTCGGCCGGGCGACGTACGCGGCCGGGCGGTCCTGGCCCAGGACGCGGCGGCTCCCGGTGCCTCGCGCCGGGCCGCGGCCGAGTGTCGGGCCGACGCCCTCGACGCCCGGAAGGTCGCCGACCGCATCGTGGTGTGCCGGCGCGGCGGGATCGGTCGCATCGACAAGTCCGAGTCGGTCGCGCGGGCCGGCGGACGCGCCATGGTGCTCGTCAACCGCGGCCCGGGTGCCGTCAGCGCCGACTTCCACTCCGTGCCGACGGTCCACCTGTCCGCGGCGGACGGCCGGACCTTCAGCCGCTGGGTGGCCCGCCACCCCGACGACCGGCTGCAGATGTCCCGGGTGCTCGGCGACCCCGGCACCCGGCGTACGGCTCCGTGGAGCGCCGCGGGCGACCCGCGCGGGGCGACCCTCAAGCCCGACGCGGTGGCCGACGGCGACGCGGTCCTCGGCGCCCTGCCGGAGTCC
This sequence comes from Nocardioides eburneiflavus, assembly GCF_004785795.1. Classification (NCBI taxonomy): domain Bacteria; kingdom Bacillati; phylum Actinomycetota; class Actinomycetes; order Propionibacteriales; family Nocardioidaceae; genus Nocardioides; species Nocardioides eburneiflavus. The sequence goes on along the minus strand of NZ_SRRO01000001.1, from coordinate 2,189,381 downwards.
ACCGGGCGCAGCTGGGGCGTGTTCAGCGGGAGCTCGGCCGCCACCGCCCACGCCAGCGGCCTCGCCGCGCTGCTCCTCGGTCGGCACGACGACTGGTCGGCGGCCAGGGTCCGGTCGCTCGTCGTGACGTCGGGCCGCCCGATCCGCGGGTCGTCGGTCCTCGAGCAGGGCTCGGGCGCCCTGCCCGGCCGCGCGCCCACCGCGCACCTTGCCTTCGACGTCTCGCCCCGCGCGTGGCGGCGGGCGCTGCGCACGCGCTCCCTCGCCCGCCTCAACACCACCTCCCTGCTGCTGTCGGCGCGGCAGTCGCGGGCCGTGCGCACCGTGACCAACGTGAGCAGCCGCCCCGAGTACTTCTCCGTCACCGCCCGCGGGTTCGCCTCGCACCGGGTCCGCGTGCAGCCGCTCGCCGTACGACTCGCGCCGGGCGAGTCGGCCGACTTCACCGTCACGGTCTCGGGCCCCACGGGCCCGGGCGTCCTCGACGACGGCGTGCTCGTCTGGCTCGGCGCACGAGGCGGCGTCACCCGCGTCCCCGTCGCGCTGACCCGCTGATCCCTCCACGACGCCGACGGGCCGCCGCCCCCGGAGGGACGACGGCCCGTACGCGAGGCAGGTCGCGTCAGTCGAGCACGCGGTCGTGGCGCAGCGAGCTGGCCTTCGTCTCGTGGGCGACGAGCACCGCGACGACGGTGATCACCGACGCGATCGTCATGTAGATCGCGACCTTGGGGACGTTGCTGACCCCGGCGCTGGCGTCGCCGAGCAGCTCGATCGCGATGATCGGGGCGAGGGCGCCGGCGAAGATCGAGGCGAGCTGGTAGCCCACCGAGGCCCCCGTGTAGCGAACCGAGGTGCCGAACAGCTCGGAGAAGAACGCCGCCTGCGGCGAGTACATCAGGGCGTGCAGCACCAGGCCCACCACGATCGCGAGGATGATCTTGCCCTCGGAGCGCGAGGCGATCAGGTCGAAGAAGATCCACGACCAGGCCGCGACCCCCACCGCGCCGGCGAGGTAGAGCGGTCGGCGGCCGACGCGGTCGCTGATCGCACCGATGAGCGGGATCGTCACGAAGTGCACGACCGAGCCGATCAGCAGCGCCTTGAGGATGAGCGACTTGTCGTCGGCGGTGCCGGCGTAGAGCGTGAGGAACGAGATCGAGATGATCGTGAACAGGTAGTAGGAGATGTTCTCCGCCATCCGCATCCCCATGGCCACGAGGACCTCCTTGGGGTACTTGCGGAAGACCTCGACCAGGGGCAGGTGGGCGGTCTCCTTGGTCTCGAGCTCGGCCTTGGCCTCGGCGAAGACGGGCGACTCCTCGATGGACAGTCGGACCCACAGGCCCACGACCACCAGCACGGCGCTCAGCAGGAACGGGATGCGCCAGCCCCACGACTCGAAGGCCGCGTCGGACTGGACGGCCGCCAGCACCCAGAGGACACCGGTGGCGAACAGGTTGCCCAGCGCCACACCGGCCTGCGGCCACGAGGACCAGAAGCCGCGCTGCGAGTCGTCGCCGTGCTCGGCCGCCATGAGGACCGCGCCGCCCCACTCGCCGCCGACCGCGAAGCCCTGGAGCAGGCGGCAGGTCAGCAGGAGCAGCGGGGCGGCGACGCCGATCGAGGCGTACGTCGGCAGCAGACCGATCGCGAAGGTCGCCACGCCCATGAGGAACAGCGAGAGGACCAGCATCTTCTTGCGGCCGACCTTGTCGCCGTAGTGGCCGAAGACGATGCCGCCGAGGGGCCGCGCGACGAAGCCGAGCGCGTAGGTGCCGAAGGCCAGCAGGGTCGCGGTGGCCGGCTCGCTCTCGGGGAAGAACAGCGTGCCGAAGACGAGCGCCGCCGCCGACCCGTAGAGGAAGAAGTCGTACCACTCGACGGCGGTGCCGATCAGGGACGCGAAGACGACCTTGACGATGCTGGTGCGCTCGGGCTGGGTGCCCGGTGACCCGCTGCCGGTCGCGGTGGAGGTGTCGGTGGTCATGACGTGCCTTTCGTGGGGGGTGCGGTGACGGGCCCGGGCGCCTCAGGCGGCGCTCCAGCCTCCGTCGAGGGAGAGGGAGCTGCCGGTGATGGAGGTGCCGGTCGGGCCGCAGAGGAAGGCGACCGCGTCGGCGACCTCCTCGGGCTCGACCAGCCGCTTGAGCGGGGTGCGGGCGAGCAGGACGGTGTCGAGGACCTCGTCCTCGGGGATGCCGTGGGAGCGCGCCTGGTCGCCGAGCTGGCCCTCGACGAGCGGCGTACGGACGTAGCCGGGGCACACGGTGTTGCTGGTCACGCCCTTGTCGGCAGCCTCGAGCGCGATGACCTTCGAGAGTCCCTCGAGGCCGTGCTTGGCGCTCACGTAGGCCGACTTGTACGCCGACGCGCGGTGGCCGTGGACGCTGGACACGTGCACGATCCGGCCCCAGCCACGGGCGTACATGCCGGGCAGGACGCGACGGGCCAGCAGGAACGGGGCGTGCAGCATCACGGCGTGGATCGTGCGGAACCGCTCGGGGTCGAAGTCCTCGATGGGTGCGACGTGCTGGATGCCCGCGTTGTTGACGAGGATGTCGGCCTCGACGTCGAGCCGCCCGATCGCCGCCTCGTCGGTGAGGTCGACGACGTGCGGGGTGCCGTGGACCAGGGCGGCGACCTTGGCCACGCCCTCCTCGTCCCGGTCTATCAGGTGGACCTCCGCTCCCGCCTCGGCCAGCCGCGCGGCGACGGCTGCGCCGATGCCGCTGGCGGCTCCGGTCACCAGCGCGCGACGTCCGGCGAGGACAGCGCGGTCGTGGTGTGTGACGGTGCTCATGTCCGACACCGTAGGGAGAGCCGTGACGCTCGGCACATATGGCGTTGAGCCACACTTCGGTCGCGGTCGTGTGCGCTCGCCACACCTCTCGCCGTTGGACTACCCCTGCAGCCGCGCCAACCGGAGGGCGAGCTGGAGATCGAGGGCCCGTCCCGGCTCCCGCCAGCCGCCGCCGAGCAGCTCGCCGACCCGCTCCAGGCGCTGGGTGACGGTGTTGGGGTGGACGTGCAGGACGCTCGCCGTGTCCTTGAGGTGGCCACCGGTGGCGAACCACGCCTCGAGCGTCGCCACGAGCCCGGTGCCGCGTCGCTCGTCCCAGGCCCGGACCGGCCCGATCATGGTCTCCACGAAGGCGGTGACGTGCTCGGGGTCGTTGTCGCCGAGCAGCAGCCGGGCCACGCCGAGCCCGGCGGGGTCGCTCACCTCGCCGCCGCGGCCGAGTCGTACGAGCGTGTCGAGGCAGCGCCGCGCCTCGCGGTGGGCCGAGACCAGCCGGTCCCCGCGGAGGCCGTCGCTCGTCGCGGCGACGCCCACGGTGCCGACGCCGCCCAGCTCGGCGATGGCCGACTGGAGGTCGGCCCCCACCCGCAACGGGTCCTCGCCGGGGAGGACCAGGACGATGGCGCCGCGGTGCTCGCCGGCGAGGCCGGAGCCGCGCCGTGCAAGAGCGACGGCGGCGCGGCTGGCGCGGTGCCGGTCGGCGCCGTCCACCGTCGCGGTCGCGACCACGAGGGGGCCGTCGAGGCTGACGCCGTGCCGGCGTACGCGCTCGCGCAGCCGCTCCCGGGACTCGGGGCCTGCCTCCAGCAGGTCGGCGAGCAGCTGGCCGCCGAGTCGTTCCTCGGCGTCGGTGACGGACCGGGCGAAGAGCAGGACGAGCGCGGTGACGAGGGCGCCGCGCTCGAGCGTGCGCCGGCCGGCGAGGTCCAACGGATCATCGCGGCGCAGCACCAGGGTCGCGACGTGCTCGGTGCCGGCGAGCGCCGCGGCCACCATCCCCGAGCCGACGACCACCGATCGTCCGGACGCGACGGCACCGGGCACGACCTCCCGCCAGTCCAGGCCGGGGTCCTCGCCCGCGAGCAGCTCGCCCGACGGCGTCCACACCGATGCCCTGCCGTCGAGCACGCCCGACAGCACCTCGGCGACCTCGGCCACCCCACCGCCGCCGATGAGCACATCGGTGAGCCGGTCGTGCGCCAGCGCGGCGGCGTCCACCGCCTCCGTGTGGCGGGTCAGGGAACGGTTGGCCTCGTCGAGCTCGGCGAAGAGCCGGGCGTTCTCCAGTGCCACGACGGCGTGGGCCGCGAAGGAGGTCAGCAGGCTGACCTCGCTCTGCGGGAAGCGGCGTACGGACCGGTGCACCGCGAGCAGGGCACCGATCACCACCCCGTCGAGCACCAGCGGCACGCCGAGGATCGCCCGGATCTGCTCGCCGGCGACGGCCTCGTCGATGTAACCCTGGTGCACGAACCGCTGGTCGGTCGAGTAGTCCTCGGTGAAGTAGGCGGCTCCGGTCTGCGCGACGAGCCCGAGCAGGCCGGTGCCGAGGGGCAGGCGGAGCGTCTGGAACTCGCGGGTGAGGGCGCCGTCGGTGACCTTCATGTAGGACGCCCCGTCGCTCTCGTCGTTGAGCGAGAGGTAGGTCATGTCGCAGTGCAGCAGCTGGCGCGCGCGACGCACGATCGCGGCCAGGATCGTGTCGACGTCGCGGATGGCGGTGAGGTCGGAGGCGGTCTCGTAGAGCGCGGAGAGCTCGGCCTCGCGCGAGCGCATCCGCCCCATCAGGTCGCGCAGGCGGACGGCGACGTCGTACTCCGAGCGCAGCACCGCGGCCTCGGCCTCGTCGAGACCCGCCTCGGCAGCCGCGAGGTGCTCGTCGAAGGCCGACAGCGGCGCCTCGTCGTAGAGCAGGTCCAGGAAGGTCGGCACGGTCACATCCTGCCGCGTGCGCCGCGGCAGCGCCGCCGCCGACCGCTCAGTGCTCGCGGGAGATGGTCATCTCGCGGTCGCCGTAGACGACCTTGTCACCCTCGACGAGGGCGGCGGGCTTGCCCGGCGCGAGCTGCCGCGAGACGCCCTGGCGGACCAGGACGGTGCCGTTGGTCGAACCGCGGTCCATCACGACGATCGTCCCGTCGGAGGCCGGTCCGAACTGGGCGTGGGTCTTGGAGACCGACATGTCGGCCGAGGCCAGCGGGATCAGGTGGGCGACGTTCTCCCCCGAGCGGGCCTCCGGTCGTCGTCCGACGAGCGCGAGGCCGGCGATGACGAAGCTCTCGCCGTTGTCGAAGTGCACGCGCCAGCGCGCGGGCGCTGCCGCCGGCGGGCGGGCCGGCGGCTGCTGGTGGTGCGGCTGCTGGTGGTGCGGCTGCTGGTGGTGCGGCTGCTGGTGGTGCGGCGGCTGCCGCGGGGCAGGCTGCTGCGGCGACGGCGGCTGGGGCCACGACTGCTGCGGGGCCTGCTGCGGGGACCGCTGCGGGTGGGGCCGGGCGGGCTGGGGCATCGGCGCGGGGGCCGGGGCCGGCAAGGGCGCCTGCTGGGGCTGTTGCTGCTGCGGAGCGGGCTGTGGCGCCGTGGCCGCGGGAGGCGCGGCGAGGTCGGCCGGCAACGGCTGGCGGCGTACGGAGTGCTCCGAGCGCTCCGGCGTCTTCACCACCTCGACCGGCGGCGCCGGGACCAGCCGCATGGCGGTGAGGTTCACGATGTGCCGCGGACCGTCGCCGGAGTCGGTGTCGGCGACCTCCACGACGGGGCGTACGTCGACCACGACGGTGTGGGCCAGGTGGTCGTGCCAGCCACGGCGTTGGCGACCGCGGTCCTCCACTGCCGTCCACGCCAGCGTCGCGACACCGATCCCGAAGGTGGGCAGGCCCGAGGCGCCGAGCACGAACGAGCGGAGCAGGGCCGGCCCCACGCCGATCGGGGTGCCCGTGCCGTGGTGCACCACCCGCAGTCCGGCCATCGCCTTGCCGGGCGAGGTGCCGCTGATCCCGAGCACGACCGCGAGGACCAGCCAGAGCAGGACCATGGCACCCGCCACGGCACCGACCACGGTCCACACCTCGTCGGACACGAACATCACCGTGCCGACGCCGACCGCCGCGAGCAGGCTCCACGCGAGCAGGCGGTCGACGGCGAACGCGACGAACCGCCGCTCGAGCTGGGCGATCGGATAGGTCAGGGACGGGGGGTGCTGGGTCACGGCGTGCGGCTCAGGGGTTGGTGACCTGGATGGTGACGCCGTCGCCGAGGTCGAGCACCGCGCCGGGGACGAGGCTGACCGCGATGCCGGGCTTGAGCTCCTCGGCGTCGAGGCCGGGCAAGGCGAGCACGGTGCCGTTGGTCGAGCCGAGGTCGGTGGCGATCGCGGAGCCGTGGTCGGCCCCGGCACCGGGCCGGATCTCGAGGTGCGTGGACGAGATCTCCTGGTGCGGGCTCGGCACCGTCACCACGTGGGGCTGGTCGTGCGAGGCGAAGCGTCGCGCCTCCGGCGCGCGGCCGACGAGGACCGTGCGGTCGACGGCGATGACGTCGCCGGTCGAGAAGACGAGCGCGGCGACGGGCCGCGAGACCACCTCCGGGGCCATCTCCTGTCCGGGGATCGGCGGACGGTCGAAGTCGGGCACCGGCGCGCCGATCTGGGTCTGGCCGTCTCGGTCGGACCACTCGTCGGCCACCACAGGGGTCTCCCCCGTCGGCGTCGGGTCGTCCGCGGGCTCGCCGAAGTGCAGGGGTGCATCGGCCGGCGGCTCGGGAGCGGGCTCCGCGACGGCTGCCGTCTCGGGCTCGACAGCGGGCTCGGGGTCCGGCTCGGGCACGACGACGGGCTCGGGGTCCGCCTCCGCGAGGTCGGGGACAGGCTCCTCGACCGACTCCACTGCCAGCGACTCGGCGGCGGCAGGCTCGGCGGCGGACACCGGCGTACCGAACTCGACCACCGACACCCGCGCCAGGCCGGGTGCGAGGAGGTGCTCGGCGGTCGCGTCGCCGGTGAGGGTGACCCGGACGCTGGACACGCCGGTCACCAGCCGCTCGGCCCAGGCGGTGCCCGGGGCGGCGCTGACGACCTCGTCGCCCTCGGTGGCGCGGACGGCCGCGGTGGGCGCGCCGCGCACGAGGAGCCGGATGCGGTCGTCGTCGTGGGCGACGAGGGCGAAGTGGTCGAGCGTGGACAGTCCGTCGGCGAGCAAGGCGTCGAGGATCGCGTCGGCACCCGCCCCGGAGTCGGCGAGGTCCCACAAGCCGGCGACCCGGCCACGCTGGCTGCCCGGCAGCAGGACCGTGACCTGGTCACCGACCACGGCGTACCAGTCCCCTGCGGCGAACCTGGCCTCAGTGCTCACAGTCGTCCCCCCAGCTTCGATTCGAGACTCTGCAGCTGGCGCTGCGAGTCGTAGGTCGCGTCCTTCACCAATCCCACCACATCGACGACGACGGCCGTCGCGTTGTCGCGGCCCCCGGCGGCGACGGCTGCCCGCACGAGCTGGTCCGCGGCGTCGCGGGGGTCGGCGACGGACTCGAGGACCTCCTCGATCTCCTTGTCGTCGATCATCCCGGTCACGCCGTCGCTGCACAGCAGCAGGCGCTCGACCGACCCGAGTGGGAGGAGGAAGAAGTCGGGCTGGATGCCCCCGGGGCTGCCGAGAGCGCGGGTGATCACGTGCCGCTCGGGGTGCACCGAGGCCTCCTCGGGCGTGATCTGGCCGGCGTCGACGAGCTCCTGCACGACCGAGTGGTCGACGCTGACCTGCTCGAGCCGGCCGCCGACGATGCGGTAGATCCGCGAGTCGCCGAGGTTGACGAGCAGCCACTTGGTCACGCCCTCGTCGTCCACCAGGACGGCGGCCACCGCCGTCGTGCCCGCGTGCCATCCCGGCTGGAGCGCGCGGTGGGCCTCGCCGTAGTCGAGGATCCGCGCCTGGGCGCGTGCCAGGGCGTCGGAGACCAGCTCGGCCCCGCGCCGCGGGTCGTAGGCCTCCGCGAGCCGCTGGAACTCCTCGACCACCATCCGGCTGGCGACGTCGCCGCCCGAGTGGCCGCCCATGCCGTCGGCGACGACGAACACCGGGGGTGCGACGAGGTAGGAGTCCTCGTTGACCTTGCGCACCAGTCCGACGTCGGTCGACGCCCCGTGGTGCAGGTCAACGTCCCTCATGCCCAGCCCTCTTCGCCCCGTGTCGAGATGTGGGGTCGCGGTGGCGACCCGGCGAGTAGCGTAAGAGGGATGTCCAGTTCAGGGCGGACGACACCCGCACGCACCCTCGCCGACCAGCTGCGCGGCTGGCCCGACGAGCGACTCGTGGCGCTGCTGCGGGCCCGTCCGGATCTCGCCACACCCGCCCCTCAAGATTCGTCACAGCTGGCCTCTCGGGCCGCCACGCGTTCGTCGATCCACCGCGCCCTCGACGGCCTGGACCATCTGGAGCTCTCGGTGCTTGATGCCCTGCTGGTTGCAGGTCAAACCACTTCCGAGGGGCTTGTCTCGATCGTGCGGGCCGACGAGGCGCGGACCGCGGCTGCCCTCCAGCACCTGCTCGACCTGGCGCTCGCGTGGGAGGCGCCCGGAGGCGTGCGGCCGCTGACCGGTGTGGCCGACGCGATGCGCGGGATGCCCGGCCTCGTGAGCGGCCTGCGGCCCTCGAGCCCCGACCCCGCGGCTCCCGCCGAGGTCGCGGCGCGGATCGCGGAGCTCTCCCCCGCCGCGGCGGCCCTGCTGCGCCACGTCGACGAGCACGGCGGGGAGGGAACGACCGGCGCGGCCCGGCGCACGGTGACGCCGGCCGAGGCCCGTTCGCCCGCCGAGGAGCTGCTCAGCCGCCGCCTGCTCGTGCCGCGGGACGGCGACTCGGTCGTGCTGCCCGGCGAGGTGGGCCTGGCGCTCCGGGGAGGGCGTACGACCACCGAGCCGGTCGACGACGTGCCGGCGCTTGCCACCTCGACGCGCGACCCCGCGCTCGTGGCTCGCAGCGCCGCGGGCGCCGCGTTCGACGTCGTACGCCGGGTCGAGCTGCTGCTCGACCACTGGGGCGTGCAGCCTCCGAGCGTGCTGCGCTCCGGAGGACTGGCGGTCCGCGACCTCAGGGCCGTCGCTCGCGACCTGCACGTCGACGAGCCGGGAGCGGCGCTCGTCGTCGAGGTCGCGCTCGCGTCGGGGCTGATCGCCGAGGCCGCCGACTCGGACGGCACGCCGGCGTGGCTGCCGACCGACGAGTTCGACGTCTGGTCCGGGCAGCCGATCTCCGAGCGGTGGGCGCGGCTCGTGGGCGGCTGGCTCGCCAGCAGCCGGGTGCCGTCGCTCGTCGGCTCGCGCGACCCGGCCGGCAAGGCCTGGAACGCCCTCGCCCCGGAGCTCTCGAGCGGGCTCGCCGAGGAGGCGCGGCGCCTGGCGCTGCGGGTGCTGGCGGAGCTGCCCGACGGCGAGGTCCTCGCCGCCGGCACCGGCATCGCCTCGCTCGTGCAGCGGGTGCGCTGGCTGCGTCCACGGCGGCCCACGATCTTCGCCGACCTGGTCGCGGCCGCCGTGTCGGAGGCGGCGGTGCTCGGCGTGGGCGGTGCCGGCGGGCTCCCCCCGAGCGGTCGGCACGTCGCCGGGGACGACCTCGCGGCCGCCGCCGCGGCGCTCGACCCGCACCTGCCGCGGCCGGTGGACCACGTGCTCCTGCAGGCCGACCTCACGGCCGTCGCCCCCGGCCCCCTCGAGACCGAGGTGGCGCGCCGGCTGCACCTGCTCGCCGACGTGGAGTCCCGCGGCGGGGCGACCGTCTACCGGTTCACGGCCGGATCCGTGCGCCGCGGTCTCGACGCGGGCTGGTCGGCCGCCGAGGTGCGCGACTTCCTGGCAGCGGTGTCGCAGACCCCGGTGCCGCAGCCGCTGGAGTTCCTCGTCGACGACGTCGCCCGCACCTTCGGCAGCGTCCGGGTCGGGCACGCCGAGGCGTTCCTGCGCTCCGACGACGAGGCCGCACTCGCCGCCCTCGTGCACGACCCGCGCGCCCGCAGCCTCGGCCTGCGGCTGCTGGCGCCGACGGTGGCGATCGCCACCTCTCCCCTCGACGTGCTCCTGCCCCGCGTGCGCGAGCTCGGCGCCGCACCCGTGGTCGAAGCCGCCGACGGGACCGTTCGGGTGAGCCGGCCGGACCTGCGACGCGCACGCACCCGCCGCGGTCGTCGCCCGGCCGGAGCCGTCGAGGCCCGCCGGACGGCCGAGCTGCAGGCGGTGGCCACCGCGATCCGCGCCGGCGACCGGGCCCGGTCGTCGCGGCCGGCGACCGCGGAGACGACCACGCCCTCGGGTGCCCTGGCGGCGCTGCGAGAGGCCATCGAGGCGCGCAGCACCGTCGTCATCGGCTACGTCGACAACCACGGGGCGACCGGCGAGCGGGTCGTCGACCCGCGCCGCCTCGACGGCGGGCGGCTCGCGGCGTACGACCACCGCGCCGACGACGTGCGCGAGTTCGCGGTGCACCGGATCACCGGCGTCCGACAAGCGTGAAGAACACCCCACGACGTTCTGCTCCTCCGCTTCGCTCCCCCGCACAACGCCGCGGGGCCCCCGTCACTCCGATGCTCGGCCAGTAACCTTGACGGATGGACTTCATCCGGTACGCCGAGCGCTCGGCGGCGCTCGTCAACGCCGAGCTGCCCGACGAGGACGCGCTGCGCGCGCACCTCGCGGACCGCTCGTGGCTGCACCGCTCGGTCGTCGAGGGTGACGTGGAGGCCCTGCAGGCCTTCCGCTCCGAGCTGCGGGCGGTGTTCGAGGCCTCCGACGTCGACGACGTGTCCCTGGTCGTGAGCTCGCTCAACGGCCTGCTCGAGCGCCACCCGGTGACGCCGATGATCTCCGACCACGACCCCGACAACCTGCACATGCACGTGGCCAACCGCGCCGCCTCGGTGGCCGAGCTGCTCATCGGCGAGGCGCTGATGGGGTTGGCCAACCTCGTGTGCGACCTCGGCGCGACCCGTCTCGGGATCTGCTCCGAGGCGCGCTGCGACCACGTCTTCGTGGACACCTCGCCCAACCAGTCGCGTCGCTACTGCTCGGACCGGTGCTCCTCGCGCGCCAACGTCGCGGCCTTCCGCGCCCGGCAGCGCCGGGCTGAGCAGGCGAGGAACGAGCCGGACGCCAAGGCGGCCACTCGGTGAACGACGGCCCCCTCATCGTCCAGTCGGACAAGACTCTCCTGCTCGAGGTCGACCACCCCTCGGCCGGCGAGGCGCGCAAGGCCATCGCGCCCTTCGCCGAGCTCGAGCGCTCGCCCGAGCACATCCACACCTACCGCCTGACCCCGCTGGGCCTGTGGAACGCGCGCGCGGCCGGCCACGACGCCGAGCAGGTGGTCGACGCGCTGCTGACCTGGAGCCGGTACGCCGTCCCGCACGCACTGCTCGTCGACGTCGCCGAGACGATGGGCCGCTACGGCCGGCTCCGCCTGGAGAAGCACCCCGTCCACGGACTCGTGCTCTCCTCGACCGACCGCCCGGTGCTCGAGGAGGTCCTGCGCGCCAAGAAGATCGCCGGGATGGTCGGCTCGCGCCTCGACGACGACTCCGTCGCGGTGCACCCGAGCGAGCGCGGGAACCTCAAGCAGGCGCTGCTCAAGCTCGGCTGGCCGGCCGAGGACTTCGCCGGCTACGTCGACGGCGAGGCGCACGCGATCGACCTCGCCGAGGACGGCTGGACGCTGCGGCCCTACCAGCGCGAGGCGGCCGAGTCCTTCTGGGACGGCGGCTCGGGCGTCGTCGTGCTCCCCTGCGGCGCGGGCAAGACCATCGTCGGGGCGGCCTCGATGGCGCAGGCGCAGGCCACCACCCTGATCCTCGTCACCAACACCGTCAGCGCGCGCCAGTGGAAGGACGAGCTGGTCGCCCGCACGTCGCTGACCGCGGACGAGATCGGCGAGTACTCCGGCGCCGTCAAGGAGGTCCGCCCGGTCACCATCGCGACCTACCAGGTGCTGACGACCAAGCGGAAGGGCGTCTACCCGCACCTCGAGCTCCTCGACGCGCGCGACTGGGGCCTCATCGTCTACGACGAGGTGCACCTGCTGCCGGCGCCGATCTTCCGGATGACCGCCGACCTCCAGGCCCGCCGCCGGCTCGGCCTCACCGCGACGCTGGTGCGCGAGGACGGCCGCGAGGGCGAGGTCTTCTCCCTCATCGGCCCGAAGCGCTACGACGCGCCGTGGAAGGACATCGAGGCCCAGGGCTGGATCGCACCGGCCGACTGCGTCGAGGTGCGGGTCACCCTGCCCGACGGCGAGCGGCTGGCGTACGCCACCAGCGACCCCGACACCCGCTACCGACTCGCCTCCTGCACCCACGCCAAGATCGACGTCGTGCGCGACCTCGTGCGCCAGCACGCCGGGCAGCCGACGCTGGTCATCGGCCAGTACATCGACCAGCTCGACGAGATCGGCGAGCTGCTCGACGCCCCGGTGATCAAGGGCGAGACGACGGTCAAGGAGCGCCAGCGCCTCTTCCAGGCGTTCCGCGCCGGCGAGATCGACCTGCTCGTGGTGAGCAAGGTCGCCAACTTCTCCATCGACCTGCCCTCGGCCGAGGTGGCGATCCAGGTCAGCGGGTCCTTCGGCTCACGCCAGGAGGAGGCGCAGCGGCTCGGTCGGCTGCTGCGGCCCAAGACCGAGGGCCGTACGGCGCACTTCTACACGATCGTCTCGCGCGACACCGTCGACGCCGACTTCGCGCAGAACCGGCAGCGGTTCCTCGCCGAGCAGGGGTACGCCTACCGGATCGTCGACGCAGGGGACCTGGCCGCCGAGGCCTGACCTGCATTGGCGTCCCTCGCTAGCCTCGGGAGCGTGACCCTCCGCGAACGCGTGGGCGCTGAGCTGTTCCGCAAGGTCGCCGGCCCCGACGGCCCCCGCAACCGCGAGCGCGTGCACGGCACCCCCGGCCCGCGGTGGTTCGCGCCGGGCTCGCCGATCACGCGCGTGCACGGCGACGCGTCGATGTTCGTCGGCGGCATCCGAGCGATCATGCTCCAGTCGCTGCACCCGGCGGCGATGCAGGGCGTGGCCGACCACTCCGGCTACCGCGGCGACATGTGGGGGCGCCTCGCACAGGTCTCCACCTACATCGCGATGACCACCTTCGGAGCCGAGCAGGACGCCCGCCAGGTCATCCGCGCGGTGCAGCGCGCGCACGAGTCGGTGACCGGCACCTTGCCCGACGGCACCCCGTACGCCGCCTCGGACCCGCACCTCCTCGGCTGGGTGCACGCCGCCGAGGTCGACAGCTTCCTGCTCGCGCACGACCGGTTCGGCCACCAGCCGCTCGTCGGGGCCGAGCGCGACGAGTACCTCGCCCAGACCGCGCACGTCGCGGGCCTGCTCGGCGTGACGGACCCGCCCATCACCGAGGCCGGCCTGCGCGCGACCCTCGACGCGTACCGGCCCGAGCTCGCCGGGACCCCCGCCGCGCGCGACGCCATCTCGTTCCTGGTCTGGCACCCCGACCTGCCGCTCGCCGCGCGCCCGGCGTACCTCTCCCTCGTCGGCGCGGCCGTGTCGCTGACGCCGGAGTGGCAGCGGCGCGAGCTGGGCCTTCCCCACCCGCGGGTCCTCGACGCCACGCTGGACCGGACCGTCGGCCGCGCGCTGGGCAAGGTCTCGACCGGTGCGATCCGGTGGGCGATGGCGTCCGGGCACGCGCAGGCGCGCGAGCTCCAGGACGCGCGCCGGTGACGCTCGCCCGGCGGTGGCCGCTCCCCGACCACCACGACCTCCGCGACGACCTGCTCGTCGCCTGGGACCGCCCCGGCTACCACGACCTCCTGCACCTGTCGGAGGTCCTCGACCGGCTCGACCAGCTGGCCGCCGCGGGTGCCGGGTTCGACCGGACCGTCGTCGGGCTCGCCGCGTGGTTCCACGACGCGGTCTACCAGGGGGCGGAGGACGACGAGGAGCGCTCGGCCCGCTGGGCCGAGCGGGCGCTGCCGCCGATGTACGCCGAGGAGGTGGCACGGCTGGTGCGGATGACGGCGCACCACCGGCCGGACGACGGCGACCCGGCGGGCTGCGCGCTCAGCGACGCCGACCTCGCCGTCCTGGCGGCACCGCGCGAGCGCTACGACGCCTACGTCGCGGGCGTGCGGGCCGACTTCGCGCACGTCGGGGACGCCGACTTCCGGGCAGGCCGGGCGGCCGTCCTCGCCGACCTCGCGGCGAAGCCGCACCTGTTCCACACCGCGCAGGGGCGCGGGCTGTGGGAGGCGCAGGCGCGGGCCAACCTCGAGCGCGAGCTCACCGGGCTCGGCCGCGGGTGAGGGTCAGCGGTCGTTGAGCTGGAGGTAGACGGTGAAGCGGTCGTGCCGGTAGCAGGTGCGCGACACCTCGACGATGCGGCCGTCCGAGACCGCACGACGGGCGTGGCGCAGCACCGGGTCGCCCTCGGCGATCTCGAGGATCGCCGCCTCGTCCGCGCTGGCACGGTCGGCGCTGATGGAGTCCTCGACCTCGGTCGGTCGCAGGCCTCGAGCGGCGAGCGCCTCGTAGAGGCTGGTGGGCGTGCCGTGCTGGAGGAACCCCGGCAGCAGGACCTCGTTGAGGTAGGCGTCCTCGACGCAGACGACGGCCTGGTCGGCGCGGCGCAGCCGTCGCCAGTGCAGCACCGGGTCGCCGGGCGAGATGTCGAGAGCGCGGGCCACACCGGGGCCGGCCTGCTCCACGCGGGCGAGCAGGGTCTGCGACTCGGGCAGCATCCCGCGTCGGCGCATCTCCTCGGTGAAGGAGGTCAGGCGACCGGCGGTCTTGGGGGGCTGCGCGACGAAGGTGCCGCGGCCGGGGATGCGCTCGAGGAGGCCCTCGGCAACGAGGGCGTCGAGCGCCTGTCGTACGGTCATCCTCGCCACGCCGAAACGGGCCACGAGCTCGCGCTCGGACGGGGCCGCGGAGCCCGGCGGCTGCGCCTCGATGAGGCTGCGGACGTGCTCGCGGACCTGGACGTGCTTCAGCGCCCGCTGCCGCGGGACGACGACATCGACCGGATCCATGCATCGAGGCTAGGACTGGGCTGGACCGGCGTCTGCAAATTGACCAACTCTGTGGTGCTGACTTGACCAAATCTTGATGTTCGATGTTCGAACGCACGTTCGATCGATGGGGTAGGCTGCTGTCGTGGACTACCAGACGTCCCTCTTCGCCGACGGCACCACGGATTCCGTGGCACTGTCGCCTGAGCGTCGCCTGCTGGCCCGCAGAGCGTGGGTCGACGTGCAACGCAGCTGGCTCCCGGACCCCGACGCCGTGTTTTCCGCACTCGTCGACGAGGTGCCGTGGCGTGCCGAGCGACGCGAGATGTACGACTCTGTCGTCGCCGTCCCCCGGCTGGTCCACACCTACCTCGCCGACGCCCCGCTACCCCATCCCGCGCTGACCGAGGCGCGTACGGCCCTGAGCAGGCACTACCTCCCCGAGCTCGGCGAGCCGTTCGTGACCGCCGGCTGCTGCTTCTACCGCGACGGTCGCGACTCGGTCGCCTGGCACGGCGACACGATCGGTCGCGGCCGCACCGCCGACACGATGGTCGCGATCGTCAGCGTCGGCGACCCGCGCCGCCTGCTGCTGCGGCCTCGGGGCGGCGGGGCGTCGATCGCGCTGACGATGGGGCACGGCGACCTGGTGGTGATGGGCGGCTCCTGCCAGCGCACGTGGGAGCACGCCGTTCCCAAAGTGGCCAACGCCGGGCCGCGGATCTCCGTCCAGTTCCGCCCCCTCAACGTCTTCTGAGCAGCCTCCTCAGGACCACGAGCACGACGAGCGCGACCGCCGCCTGCTTCCAGTACGACCTGAGGAGCACTGGCAGCACCGCGCTGCCGAGGTCGAGCGCCTCGGGCTCCGGCGCGGGCCGTGGTGGGGGTGGCGCGGCGGGCGGCGCCGCCGGTGCCCCGGGCGCCGCCGGGGCGGAGGCGGCCACGGAGGCCGCGGCGGCCGCTCCCACCGGGGTCTCCTCCTCCGGCGCGGGCTCGGGCGCCGCGAGGCGCTGCTCGAGGCACGCCACGAACTGGCCGAGCAGCTTGTCCGAGACGTCCTGCATGACACCGCGCCCGAACTGCGCGGGCTTGCCGGTGATCGCCAGGTCGGTCTCGACCGAGACGTCCGTCGACCCGCCCGCGTCGCTCATGGAGACGGTGACCTTCGCGCCGGCCGTGCCGTTGCCGCGCTTGTCCTTGCCCTTGGCGTCGACGACGAACCGGTGGGCGTCCGCGTCCTTCTCCACGAAGGTGCCGCTCCCGTTGTACTGGAGGGCGATGGGCCCGAGCTTGACCTTGACCGACCCCGAGAAGGAGCTCTCGTCGGCCTCGGTCACCTGGGCGCCCGGGAAGCACTCGGCGACCGAGGCGATGTCGTTGAAGTGCGCCCAGGTCTCCTCGACGCCGATCGGGACGGTGAACCGGTGGTTCAGCTCCACTACTGCACCCCCGCGGCCTTGAGGACCGCCCGCCCGGTGAGGACCCGGGCGAGGTGCTGGCGGTAGTCGGCCGCCCCGTTGAGGTCCGAGGGCGGGTCGGTGCCCTCGGCGGCGAGGTCGGCCGCGGCGCGTACGCCGTCCTCGGTCGCGCTCGCACCCACCAGGGCCTGCTCGCTGGCGGTGGCCCGCAGCGGGGTGGAGCCCATGTTGGTCAGGCCGATGCGTGCCTCGTCGATCGAGCCCCTCACGGTGGCGGCGACCGCCACGATCGGCCACTGGTGGGCGACGCGGACGAACTTCTCGTAGTGGGCGCCCCACCCGGTGTGCTTGGGGATGCGCACCTCGGTGAGGATCTCGTCGTCGCCGATCGCGGTCTCGAAGAGGTCGACGAAGAAGTCGGACGCCTCGACCGTACGCGTCCCGCCGGGCCCCGCGATCACGAACTGCGCGCCGAGGGCGAGCGCCGGCGCGCCGAGGTCGCCCGCGGGGTCGGCGTGGGCGAGCGCCCCACCGAACGTGCCGCGGTGCCGGATCTGCGAGTCGGCCACCTCGGCCGCCGCCTTGGACAGCAGCAGCGCGTGCTCCTTGACGAGGTCGTCGTCGCGCACGTCGTGGTGGGTCGTCATCGCGCCGATCACGATGGCGTCGCCGTCGTCGCGGATGCCCCGGAGGGATGGGATCTGGCCGAGGTCGATGACGACCTCGGGGGCGTTGAGGCGCATCCGCAGCACCGGCAGCAGGCTCTGCCCGCCGGCGAGGATCTTCGCGTCGTCGCCGTGCTGCCCGAGCGCCGAGATGGCCTCCTCGACCGACGTGGGTGCGAGGTAGTCGAACTTCACCGGGATCACTGGCCTGCTCCGTCCGTGCTGTCCTGGTTGAGGGCGCCTTCCTCGAAGTGCGGCATCGCCGCCTCGGGGGTCGGCGCGTCGCCGTCGTTGGCGTGGATCGCCCGCCACACCCGCTCGGGCGTGCAGGGCATCTGGATGTCGTGGACGCCGAGGTGGCGTACGGCATCGACGACGGCGTTGACGACCGCCGGCGTCGAGGCGATGGTGCCCGCCTCGCCGACCCCCTTGGTGCCCAGCGTGTTGGTCGTGCAGACGCTCGGCTCGTCGGTGTGCACCACGTCGAAGGAGATCGTGTCGGCCGCCGTGGGGAGCAGGTAGTCGACGAACGACCCGCTCACGAGCGTGCCGGCCTCGTCGTGCACGGCCTCCTCCCAGAGCGCCTGCGCGATGCCCTGCACCAGCCCGCCGTGCACCTGACCGGCCACGATCAGCGGGTTGACGATGACGCCGATGTCGTCGCAGCAGGTGTACTTCCGCATCTTCACCGCACCGGTCTCGGTGTCGACCTCCATGGCGCACAGGTGCGTGCCGTGCGGGTAGTTGAAGTTGACGGGGTCGTACGTCGCGTCGGCGTCGAGGCTGAGCTCCATTCCCTCGGGGTAGTCGTGCCCCGCGAAGGTGGCCGTCGCGAGCTCCTGGATGGCCTTGCCCTGGTCGGTGCCGCGGACGGTGAACTTCCCGTCGGCGTAGTCGAGGTCGTCGGCGTTGGCCTCGAGCAGGTGCGCGGCGAGGACCTTGGCCTTGTCGATCACCTTGTCGACCGCGCGGACCAGCGCCTCGCCGCCGACCACCAGTGACCTGGAGCCGTACGTGTCGAGGCCCTTCGCCGACACCTGGGTGTCGCCGTGCAGCACCTCCACGTCCTCGAACGGGACGCCCAGCCGGTCGGCGACGATCTGGCTGAACGCCGTCTCGTGGCCCTGCCCGTGGGCGCTCGCGCCCGTGACGACCTCGACCTTGCCGAGCGGGGTCATCCGGACGGTCGCGTGCTCCCAGCCACCCGCGCCGTAGTCGAGGCTGCCGAGCACCCGGCTCGGCGCGAGGCCGCACATCTCGGTGAAGGTCGAGACGCCGATGCCGAGCTGGACGCGGTCACCACGCTCTCGGCGCTCCTTCTGCTCGGCGCGCAGTGCGTCGTAGCCGAAGGACTCCTTCGCCTTGGCCGTGGCGGCCTCGTAGTTGCCGGTGTCGTACTCGAGGCCGGCGACGGTCGTGAACGGGAACTCCTCGTGCGTGATCCAGTTGCGCTCGCGGATCTCGAGCGGGTCGACGCCCACCTCAGCGGCGAGCTCGTCCATCAGCCGCTCGACGGCGTAGGTCGCCTCCGGCCGGCCGGCGCCGCGGTAGGCGTCGGTGAACGTGGTGTTGGTGAGCACGGTCTGGCACTCGAAGCGGTAGGCGGGGAACTTGTAGATCGCGTTGAACATGAAGGCGCCGAGGACGGGGACACCGCCGCCGACGATCGCGACGTAGGCACCCAGGTCGGCGTCGAGGTGCACCTTGAACCCGGTGACCTTGCCGTCCTTGTCGGCCGCCAGCGTCAGCGTCTGCACCTGGTCGCGACCGTGGTGGGCTGCCAGCAGGCTCTCGCTGCGGGTCTCGGTGTACTTCACCGGCTTGGACAGGCGTCGCGCGACGGCCCAGGCGATCCACTCCTCGGGGGTCGTCTGGAGCTTGCCGCCGAAGCCACCACCGACGTCGGGGGCGATGACCCGGATCTTCGACTCGGGCACGCCGGTGGTGGCCGCCAGGGCGAACCTCAGGATGTGCGGGATCTGGGTCGCGGACCACATGGTGATCTGCTCCCCGGTGGGGTCCACCACGACGCTGCGCGGCTCCATGAACGCGGGGATGAGCCGCTGCTGGCGGTACTCCCGCTCGATGACGATGCCGTTGGCGCGAGCCTCCTCGATCGCGGCCTCCACGTCGCCGCCGGTGCCGGCGTCGCCTGAGTCGAAGACCCACAGCGCCGACTTGTTGGTGCCGAGGTCGGGGTGCGCGAGGACCTGGTCCTCGAGGGCCTTCTTGATGCCGACGACGGCGGGCAGCTCCTCGTACTCGACGTCGACGAGCTCGGCCGCGTCGCGGGCCTCGGCCGCGCTGCGCGCGACCACCACGGCGACGATCTCTCCGGCGAAGGCGACCCGGTCGGCGGGCATCGGCGAGTGTCCGGGCGTCTTCTGGTCCGGCGTGATCGGCCAGGCGTTGATGCACACGCCGAGCTCGTCGCCGAAGTCCTTGCCACTCAGCACCGCGACCACGTTGGGCGAGGCCTTGGCGGCCTCGACGTCGATCGAGGTGATGGTGGCGTGGGCGAAGGGGCTGCGCACCATCGCCAGGTGCAGCATGCCGGGCAGGGTGATGTTGTCGGTCCAGCGCGTACGGCCGGTGATCAGCCGCTGGTCCTCCTTGCGGCGCCGGTCCTTGCCGATCTCCGCAGCTGGTCGGTCCTGGGTGGCGGTCATGCCTTGGCTCCTTCGGCTGCGTGGAGCACGCTCTTGACGATGTTGTGGTAGCCGGTGCAGCGGCAGAGGTTGCCCTCCATGCCGAGCCGCACCTCCTCCTCGGTCGGGTCCGGGTTCTCGGCGAGCAGGTCGACGGCCTGCATGATCATGCCGGGGGTGCAGAAGCCGCACTGCAGGCCGTGGCACTCGCGGAACGCCTCCTGGACGGGGTGCAGCTCACCCTCGGCAGCGTCGGCGAGCCCCTCGATCGTCGTGACCGTGCGCCCGTTGGCCTGGACGGCGAGCACGTTGCAGGACTTCACGCTCGTGCCGTCGAGGTGGACGGTGCAGGCGCCGCAGTTCGAGGTGTCGCACCCGATCACGGTTCCGGTCTTGCCGAGCTCCTCGCGCAGGTACTGCACCAGCAGCATCCGGGGCTCGACGTCGTCGGAGACCGCAGCCCCGTCGACGGTGAGTTCGATCTTCGTCATCTGGCCGCTCCAGTGTGAGGTGGGTCACTCCTGGTGCCGAACCTAGGTCGCCGTGGTTGGGAGATGGTTGGGGCTGGGTGAGCGGCTCAGACCACCTCGCCGCCGGCCCGCATGCTGTCGGCGATCTTCTTGGCGGCGCCGTTGACCTGGTAGGCGTGCACCCCCTCGTCGGGGCCGGCGGTGTGGGCGACGATCGAGGTGGACACCACCTCGCGGAAGGCCAGCGCGATGCCCATGCAGATCCGCTCGTTGCCCGACTCGTCCACCGACCGGCACGTCGTACGCAGTCGCCGCGCGCCGCCGCGCACCCGTCCGCACCGGATGCTCTCGTCGCCTGCGCCCTCGAGCGTGCCCGTGATCATGCGGACCATGTCCTTGGGGACCAGCCGGAGCCGCAGCCCGACGTCCTCGAGCACCACGACCAGCTCGGTGCCGCCGGTCTGGTGCGCGTAGGTGTAGGTCGGGAAGCGGCGTCCGGCCACGACCTGCTCCTCCTCGACCGGCGTCGCCGCCACGGGGAAGTCGAACCGGATCCCCGTCTCCTCGTCGACGACCGTCTGCCAGGGGCCGGCGTCAGGGGCCTCGCTGGACGCGGTCACGGGGTCGGGAGCCGGTCCGTCCGGACCGCGGCTGCACGCCGCCAGCGCGAGCGCGGTCGCGAGCGCAGCGACGAACGCGATCGTGCTCCGCAGGTCGGTCATCCGTCGGAGGCGGCCAGCTTGCCCTTGAGCAGCGGCGCGACCGGGTGGTGGACCGGCAGGGTCGCGAGGCATGCCTCGACCACGGCGGTGTCGTAGGGCGCGAGCTCGCTGTAGCGCAGGACCGCGTCGGCGTCGGGGTTGGCGAGCAGGGCCTCGCGGACGCTCACCGCGAGGTAGTCCCCCATCTGCACCAGCGCGGGCGAGTCGGTGCCGGGCAGCAGGTCCCCGCCGTACGCCCGCACGGCCGCGCGCACGTCGCCGCGACGCAGCAGCCGCTGGACCTCCTCGACGTCGGTGGCAACCGGCATCGTGAGGCGGTAGGGGCGTGAGGACAGCTGACCCGCCAGGGCGGACCGCAGGTGCGAGACCTCCGCCTTGAGGGTCGAGGTCGTCACCGACGAGTCGCCGTAGAGCAGGGAGTGCAGGTGCTCGACCGACAGGCCTGCGGGATGCATCGCCAGCAACGCGAGGATCTCGGTCTGGCGACGGTTGAGCAGGAGGCGCTGCCCGTCGAGCCACACCTCGGCGGTGCCGAGCAGGGTGAGGGTGAGTCCGGGGTCGGCGGGGCCGGCGTCGCCGGCGAGGGTCGTACGCCGGTCGGACGGCAGGGCGGCCTCGATCAGCCGGGCCATCACGCGTGCGGTCGCGAGCCCGATCGGGTGCGTGCGGTCCCACGTGGTCGACAGGTCGATGACCCCGAGCGAGCGCCCGGTGACCGGGTCGAACACGGGGGCCGCCCAGCACACCCAGTTGTGCACGACCTCGGCGTAGTGCTCGGCACTGAAGACCATCGACGGCCGCGCGGTCCGGCCGGCGATCGCCAGCGCGTTGGTGCCGACGCTGCGCTCGTCCCAGCGGCCGCCGGGCACGAAGTTGACCGTCTCGGCCTTGCGGCGCATCACCCGGCCCCCGTAGGTCCACAGGATCCGGGTCTGGTCGTCGGTCACCGCGATGACCAGGTCGCCGTCCTCGGCCGTGCGCCGCAGCTCGTCCTGCACGCGCTCGACCGCGGTCTGGAGCGGCGACTGCTTCCAGAAGTCGGCCGTGTCCGCCTCGTCGTCCAGGGGCGCCTCGGTCACCGTCGGCGACACGACGCCGGAGAGCTGCCAGCTGCGCAGGATCTCGGGACGGACGGCCTCGGCCTGCTCCTCGCCCTCGGACACGAAGCGTGTCCAGGCGCGCACGGCACTCACGCGGCGGGCGTGCAGGTCCTCGCTGGTCATGACGGCTCCTGGTCGGTCACCGCAAACCTAGCCCGAGTGTGATGACGGCGACAGGCAGTGTGCCAGGAGGTCGGTCACGGGTATCGTCACGACACTGCCTGCCGGTCGCGGGTGGGAAGTCGCTCCCCGTCGGAGGCCGAGTGACTGGCGAGGCGCCCCATCACCTTCGGCGGTCGAGGTGCGAGCGCAGCTGTTCGGTGGTCGAGGTGCGAGCGCAGCGAGCCTCGAAACCACACCCGTCCCCCGCTGGTCGAGGAGGGACGAAGTCCCGTCACGAGACCCTGCTGGCCTTCGTCCGCGCGAGGGCCGTTGTCGGACCCCACGACTACAATCAAACGCATGATCGAGACACTGGCAGCCGGGGCGCGAGGGGTCGCGGACGACCTCTCACCCGCCGAGTTGCTGTCCGCGATCCGTGACCGCAAGGCCGCCGAGGACCGGGCCGCAGCCGACCAGCTGGTCCTCGCCGCCAGGTGGGCCGACCTGCACCCGCCGGAGTCGATCCACTCCGCGGCGTCGTTCACGGTGCCCGGGTCGCAGCACGAGGAACCCATCGCCGGCGAGGGTGCCCCGCTGGTGGCGGAGTTCTGTTGCGCCGAGCTCGGCACCGTCCTCGGGATCACCACCACCGCGGCGAAGAAGCTCATCGGCCACGCCCTCGAGCTGCGCCACCGCCTCCCCCGGCTCTGGGCACAGGTCCACGCCGGGCAGGTGCCCGCGTGGCGGGCCCGGGCGGTCGCGGACACCACCATCCACTCCTCACCCGCATTGACTCGTGAGGCGGCCGGGTTCGTCGACGCACAGGTCGCCGCCGTCGCCGGACGCATCCGCACCGCGCAGCTCGACCGCCTCGTCGCGGAGACCATCAGGCGCTACGACCTCGCCACCGCCGACCCCGCTGCGGACCCCGAGGACGGCTACCTGCACGTCGACCCGCGCCACGTCACCGTGGACACCGACGACGTGCACTACGCCGGCACCCTGCGGATCGAGGCCGAGGTCGACATCGCCGACGCCCTCGACCTCGACCGCGCCCTCGCCCACCACGCCGCCACCCAGCAGGCCCTCGGATCCCTGCTGCCACTCGACGCCCGACGAGCCAAGGCCCTCGGGGACCTCGCCAGGACCCAGACTGCTCTGGATCTCGCCGGCGGCGGCGCCGACCTGGAGGACACCGGCGCTGGCGGCGACGACGCCGACGAGACGCACCTGCCCGCCGCCCGCGCGGTCGTGATCCACGCCCACGTCGACGCCTCCTTCTCCGGCGACACCACGGTCTTCGGTCCCACCGGCCGGATGGAGAACGGTCAACGCCTGGTCCTGCTCGAGCAGGTCCAGTCCTGGTGCGCCGACACCCGCACCGAGGTCACCATCAAGCCCGTCATCGACCTCAACACCACGCTCACCGCGCAGACGCGGAAGGTCCCGGCAACGATCCGCGAACACGTGATCCTGAGGGATCGCACCTGCGTGTTCCCGTTCTGCTCCCGCCCCGCCCGGCGCTGCGACGTCGACCACATCATCCCGTGGGACAACGACGCCCACGCCGAGGGCCGACCGCAACCCGGCCCGACGACCACGAGCAACCTCGCCTGCCTGTGCCGGTTCCACCACCGGTTGAAGACCCACTCACCCTGGCGCTACGCCATGGTCGAGCCCGGCGTCTTCGCGTGGACGAGTCCCCACGGCCACCGCTACCGCCGCGACCACACCGGCACCACCGACCTCGACCCACCAGATCCACCGGGCCCCGGCATCCCGCGACCACGCCGACGATGACCCAGCCCCGCACCCCGCCGAACCTGACGCCGGCGGGGGTGCAGGCGTGCCAGGGACAATCGCTGAGCCACGTCGGCGTCGGTCTGCAGACCCACCGAGTTGCGTCCGCTCATGCCGATGTCGGACGCTCACCAACCTCAGGACGAGTCCTCCCTACCGTCAAACACGTGCAGGTGCCGCGTCCACCCAGGGGAGAACTGGGCAACATGCTCAGGGGTGCCGTGATGGTCCCGGCTGGGCCTGAACAGACCGCGCCTATCGCATCGTCGTAGGCGCCGGTCCCCCCCCCCCCCGGGGTACTCGGTTCGGAGGCCGGTGAGCCGATGACGCCCAATCGACTCCATCGCTTGTTCTTCTTTTACGAAGACCCGCTCGCAAACCGGGCGCCTGCACCATGGACCCACACGACTTGGTCTGGGAATCTGCTGGTCACTCCACATCGTCGCAGGGAGCCACATCAGCACATCCGCGCATGCCGCGACCCCTGCATCCCTGCATGCCCTCTAGTGCTGGTTCCAGGCTTGCGAGCCTGCGCTGATGCAGGTGCGGCGCAACGCCCGGTAGGCCCTGCCTTGGGCTCTTTGCAGACGTGGCGCCGCGCGCGACCGGCCGTCAGCGCCGATGGCCGCGGCGGCTTCGGCCATCGGGCGAAGCATCTGTGCTGCGTCAGGGTCAGCGACATCGATCATCCCCTGCAGCTCCGAGGCGAGTGCGCGGTTCTGCGCGGCGTCGTCGAGGCTGCCCGACCGGAAGGCGTCCTGCACGTGGTCGCAGACATGCAGGAGGTTGGCGGGGACTGCGGTGGCGGTGGCACCGGCCGACTCGGACTGTGTGGTCGCCGAGGATGGAGCGGGCTTCGCACCGGAGGCGGCCGAAGGGTCGACCTGCTCGCAGCCGCTGAGTGCGAGCATGCCCGAAGTGATCGCCACAAGGAGGACGAGGGCTCGCCACGTGATGTGCACGTCGCGAGTATGGCCACCGATGCGGGCGGCCGCTTCACTGACGCCCCCACCGCCGGCCCGACCGCTGCTCAGCGCTTGCGCGTGAAGGTGGCGACGATGCCGGGGTGGTCGGTGACCAGGTGGCGGTAGGACCTGAAGGAGTCGATGCGGAAGGCCGAGGCGCGCTCGCCCATCACGTAGTCGATCCCCGACCCACCCTTGCGGCCGCTGTAGTTGGTCTCCAGGCGCAACGGCCTGGTGATTCGCCCCTTCACCAGGTGGTCGGTCGTGTCCCGGTTCTCGGTGACGTTGCAGTCGCACATCGCGACGAACTGGTGCTCCTCGGGCGCGTTCTCCTTGAGAGCGCGCACCCGGTACGCCATCCGCCACATCGCCTCGACACCACCGCGGTTGGCGTAGTTGGGCCCGCCTGTACGCCGGTTGTGGAGGTGGTTGGGCAGGTGGAAGCTCACGGCCCGGACGACGTGGCCGCTGGCGCGGTGACGGAGCACCGCCACCACGCCGTACTGGTCGTGCGCGACCCGGCCGGTCTGGCGTCGCCAGGTCTTGCCGGTGAGCAGGGCGGACCAGGTCTTCTCGAGCTTCCAGACGTCCTTGTCGAAGGCGATCGGGTTGTCGTCCGTGCCGGTCGGACCGCTCGGCATCAGCAGGGTCCACGACTTCGGGAGCGACGCGCGCAGGGCGGGCCGGCTGAAGAGGCGCTCCTGGAAGCCGATGACCGAGGCGCCGCCGTCGAGGACCCGCCCGATGTCGTGCCGCATGCCCGCGACCCGCATCCCCTTGCGCAGGTTGAGGGTCGCCACGCTGAAGCGGCCGGCAGGCCCTGCTGACCCGGCCTGGGACCGGCCCTCCTCGCGGGCTTCCGCTGCCGAGGCGCTGGGGGTCAGGACCGCGAGCAGCAGGACGATGGCTACGAGCAGAGCGGTCGATCGGGCACGGTCACGGGGCGGCGCGGCGGGAAAAAACATCCCGAAGACCATAGGTGGACCCGCCCGTACGGGCCAATTCGGGCCGACGCGGGCCGGCTCGGTCAGTCGTCGTGGTGGATCCGGCCCCGCGTCGTGGCCAGCCGCTCGCCGGAGCCGCCCCACTGCCGGGCGACGATCTCGGCCGCGATCGACACGGCCGTCTCCTCGGGCGTACGGGCGCCGAGGTCGAGCCCGATGGGCGAGGACAGCAGGGACAGCTCGTCCTCTCCGAGACCCGCCTCGACCAGCCGGGCCAACCGCTCGTCGTGGGTGCGGCGCGACCCCATCGCGCCGATGTAGCCCGGGCGTACGTCGTCGTCGAGGCGCAGCGCGACCTCGAGCAGCGGCACGTCGAACTTGGGGTCGTGGGTCAGCACCGCGAGCACGGTGCGCCGGTCGATGCGGCCGGCGTCGAGCTCGGCCTGCAGGTAGCGGTGCGGCCAGTCGACGACCACCTCGTCGGCGCCCGGGAATCGCGAATTGGTCGCGAAGACGGGGCGCGCGTCGCACACCGTCACGTGGTAGCCGAGGAACGAGCCCACCTTGGCCACAGCGGCGGCGAAGTCGATGGCGCCGAACACCAGCATCCGCGGCTTGGGGGCGAAGCCCCACACGAACACCCGCATGCCCTCGCCGCGACGCTCGCCGTCCGGGCCGTACGTCAGGGTGGCGTTGGTGCCGGCGGCCAGCAGGCCGAGGGCGTCGTCGTGGACGGCGGCGTCGGCGCGCGGCGAGCCGAGGCTGCCGTCGGCGGCGACGTCGGGGCGGATCACCATCCGGCGGCCGAGCCACGCGGGGTCCGGGTGCTCGATGACGGTGGCCAGGGCGACCGGGCGTCCTGCCTCGATGTCGGCGGCCACCTCGCCCAGCTGCGGGAAGGTCTCGCGCGAGACCTGCTCGACGAAGACGTCGAGGATGCCGCCGCAGGTGAGGCCGACCGCGAAGGCGTCGTCGTCGGAGACCCCGTAGCGCTCGAGCACCGGCTCCCCCGAGGCCACGACCGACTGCGCCAGCTCGTAGACGGCGCCCTCGACGCAGCCGCCCGACACCGATCCCACGGCCGTCTCGTCGGGCCCGACCAGCATCGAGGCGCCGGCCGGGCGGGGCGCGGAGCGGAAGGTCGCGACCACGGTCCCGACGCCGATGGTCTCGCCGGCCTCCCACCACTGCATCAGCTCGGGCAACACGTCACGCACGGGAGATCACCTCGGTCAGGTCGGCGAAGGTCGCCAGCGAGTGGCCGGCGAGGAAGTCGTCGCAGTGCGGGAGCGCGGCCACCACACCTCCCTGGAGCGGCTCGTACCCCGCCTTGCCGCGGTGCGGGTTGACCCACACCACCCGGTGCGCGACCCGCTTGAGGCGGGCCATCTGCTCGCCGAGGAGCTCTGCGTCCCCGCGCTCCCAGCCGTCGCTGAAGACCACCACGACCGCGCCGCGGGCCATCCCGCGCTGGCCCCACCGGTCGAGGAACACCCGCAGCGTCTCGCCCAGCCGCGTGCCGCCCGACCAGTCGGGCACGACCTCGCCGGCGGCGACGATCGCGCGGTCCGCGTCCGGCGAGCGCAGGGCGCGCGTGACG
The DNA here is from genome assembly GCF_004785795.1 of Nocardioides eburneiflavus. Taxonomy (NCBI): domain Bacteria; kingdom Bacillati; phylum Actinomycetota; class Actinomycetes; order Propionibacteriales; family Nocardioidaceae; genus Nocardioides; species Nocardioides eburneiflavus. Next base: position 2,162,146 of record NZ_SRRO01000001.1, on the reverse strand, counting down.
TGCGTCAGACGGGTGCCGACGGTGAAGGTCTCGACGCCGCCGCCCACCGAGCGCGCCGACTGGGTGAGCCGGTGGGCGAGCCGCAGCAGCGCGTCGGCGTACGGGCTCATCGACCCGCTGACGTCGACCAGCAGCACCACCCGCCGCGGCCGGGTGCCGCGCCGGCGCCACGCGATCTCGCCGGGCTCGCCGAGGTGGCGCAGCGAGTTCCGCAGGGTCCGCGAGGCGTCGAGCTCGCCGCGGTGCCAGCGCTGGTGCCGAGCCGTACGCCGCGCGGGCGGGCGCAGCGACAGCCGGACGAACATCGAGGCCAGGCGCCGTTTCTCCGCGGCGTCCAACGTCGCCACGTCGCGGTGCTTGAGCACCTCCGCCTCCGAGGCCCTCGCTCGGACGAGGTCCTCCTCGCCCGCCTCGTCGCCGCCACCTGCGCCCTCGGCGTCGGGCAGCAGCTGGGCGGTGGAGGGCCTCGACGCCTCGCGCGGCCGCGCCCGCGGGAGGCCGTCGCGCGGGTCGAACCAGGCTGCGAAGACCTCGTCGTGGCGGGCCAGGTCGTCCGGCGAGCCGCACAGGGTCGCGCGGCCGGCCCAGTAGGTGGCCTGGCGGTCATCGGCGCCGACGGCCGCGACCGCGGCCAGGAACCCGTGGGCGCGGTCCTGGGTGACCGGTACGCCGGCGGCGCGCAGCGCGCGGGTGAAGCCGAGCAGCACCTCGTCGGCCTCGTGGAGCACGGCGTTCATCTCGACAGCATCCTGTCCAGGGCGGCCTTCACCCGGTCGGCGTCCTCGCGGTACTTCAGGAGCGCGCCGAGGGTGGCCGCGGCCGACGCCAGGTCGAGCTCGGCGGTCCCGAGGTAGGTGAGCGCCCGCGCCCAGTCGAGGGTCTCGGCGACGCCGGGCGGCTTGAGCAGGTCGTCGCGCTGGCGCAGCTGCTGGACCAGCCCGACCACCTGACGCGCCAGCGCCTCGCTCACCTCGGGGGCGCGCGAGCGGACGATCTCCACCTCGCGCTCGAGCCCGGGGTGGTCGATCCAGTGGTAGAGGCAGCGGCGCTTGAGCGCGTCGTGCAGCTCGCGCGTGCGGTTGGAGGTGAGCACGACCAGCGGCGGCTCCGGCGCGGTGACCGTGCCGAACTCAGGGATCGTCACCTGCCAGGTCGACAACACCTCCAGCAGGAACGCCTCGAACTCGTCGTCGGCGCGGTCGACCTCGTCGACCAGCAGCACGGCCGGTGCCTGCCGCAGCGCGGCGAGGACCGGGCGCGAGAGCAGGAAGCGCTCGTCGTACAGGCTCTTCTCGGCCTCGTCGGAGTCGACCTCCCCGGCCGCCTCGAGCGCCCTGAGGTGCAGGATCTGGCGAGGGAAGTCCCAGTCGTAGAGCGCCTGGCTGGCATCGATCCCCTCGTAGCACTGGAGCCGTACGAGCGGCAGGTCGAGGCTCTGCGCCAGCGCCTCGGCCAGCGCGGTCTTGCCGGTGCCGGGCTCGCCCTCGAGGAGCAGCGGGCGCTGCATCCGCGACGCCAGGAACACGACCGTGGCCAGCTCGTCGTCGGCGAGGTAACCGGTCGCCCCCAGCCGGGTGGCCACGTCTGCGGCGGAGTCCATGCCTTGCATGTCGTCAGGCTACGACCCGGCACGTTGGTCGCACGTTGGACCGGCCACCTCGACCCAGGCGGTCACCGGTGGTCGATGTCGGCTCCGGTCGCGAGGTCACCGCACTCGACCAGCTCGACGTCGTGGGTGGCGAGGTAGTCACGGGCTCCGCGGTCACCGGTCGCGGTCTCGACGACACCCGCCCAGTGGTCGCGCCCGAGGAGCACGGGGTGCCCCGGCACCCCGTCGTACGCCGCCCGCGCGAGGGTCGCCCGTCCGTGGTCCGCGTCGAGCACCCGGGCCACGACGGCACCGCCGACGTCGGGGAGGTCGACCAGGGAGACGAGCACGGCGTCGTGGTCCGTGTACGCGATCGCCTCGAGCCCCGAGCGCAGCGAGGCACCCATCCCCTCGGCCCAGTCGTCGCAGCGAATGCGCGAGACCGACATCGGCAGCAGCGCGGACGCCCGGGCGGCCTCGGCGCCCAGCACCACCACGATCTCCGCGCACGGTCGCAGGGCGTGCACCGACCGCAGCAGCCACGAGGTCCCGTCGGCATCGCGCGCCAGGGCCTTGGGGCCGCCGAACCTCTCGCCCGCGCCCGCGGCCAGGAGGAGGCCGACGACGGAGGTCACTGCTCGTACGCCTCCGCGTACAGCGCCTCGAGCTCGGGCGACGTCTCGGCGGTGAACCCGCACAGGGTGACGCGTTCGTCGTCGGCGCTGACCAGGTAGGTCCGGCCCTCCTGGAAGTCGACGGCCATCAGGAGGTCCTCGAGGGCCTTGCTCGGCGCCTCGACGGTCACCGTCGAGGCCTCGTCGCCGGCGTACCAGCGATCGACCTCGAGGGTGACGGTGCCGTCGTCGATCGACGTCACCGTGCCCTCGAAGGCGGTGTCGAAGGTGGCGAGGATCTCCGCGGACGGCATCGCGCACTTGGCGGTCGCCGACCCGTCGGCGGTCAGGGCGAGGGTCTCGTCGCCCGACGGGCTCGAGGTGTCGCTGGCGGCAGGGTCGGCGGGCATCGCCGTGTCCTCGGCCGATCCACAGCCGGAGACCGCGAGGGCGACGACTGCTGCGAGGCCCGGGAGCAGGCGGGAGGTGCGGAATCGGCTCTCGTGTCGGCTCATGGCTGGCGTCCCTTCGTCAGTCGGCGTGCGTCGGGCAGGTGGTGCCCGGGTCGTCCATCAGTGGGACGGGTGGGGCACTGGGCGGGTTCCGCTGCTCGACCCCCCTCACTTCACCGTCTCCTCGGTGAGGTCCTCGCCCTCCTCCTCGTCGACGCGGCGCTTGATGCGCCCCATCCCCGGGATCTTGGCGAGCATGTCGTTGAGCTCGCGCGCCACGGTCAGGAGGTCGTGCATGTCGGGCGCCACCGTGCCAAGCGTCGTGAGCACGGGGATCACGTCGCCCTCCACCCGCGCGGTCAGCTCGGGCAGGTGGTCGACGAGCCGGACGAGCGCCTTCACCTCGTCGGGGTGCGTCGTGTCGGCCAGGGTCTCGAGCGTCGGCTGCAGCCGGAGCAGGGACGGCTCGAGCTCGTCGACCAGGTGGGTGACGCGACCAATCTGGACGCCTGCGTCGTCCACGACGCCGCCGGCCCGTACGACGACGACGTTGGCCGCCTCGGTGACCTCGCGGACCCGCTCGATCGCGGCCGAGGCACGGACGAGGAGCCGCTCGGCGTCGTCGAGCAGCGCCAGTGCCCGCGGGACCGCACCGAGCAGGGCCTCGACCTGGTCACCGCCTCGCTCGAGGGCGGACAGCACGTCACGGGGGCCGGGAACGGGAAGGCGCATGCGGCATTCCTACCAGTGGGTCCGCGGGCGCGACGCGCGCACGTGCGGCGGTCGTGGCCCTCGTACGCGCGATCCAGGGACCAGACCCGCCGCACGCGCGGCGGCCCGGACCGTACGCCTCCCCCATCGCCCCGACATGGCAGCAGGGCCCCCGCCGGAGCGGGGACCCTGCTGGTGGTGCTGTGTGGGGCGTGGACGATCCGGTCGCGCAAGCGCGCCCGGCTGGCCGATCAGAAGTCCATGCCGCCCATGCCGCCCATGTCGCCGCCGGGCATGGCCGGCGCCTTCTCGGGCTTGTCGGCCACGACGGCCTCGGTGGTGAGGAACAGCGCGGCGATCGACGCAGCGTTCTGCAGCGCCGAGCGGGTGACCTTCGCCGGGTCGATGATGCCCTCGGCGATCATGTCGACGTACTCACCGGTCGCGGCGTCGAGGCCGTGGCCCGGCTCCAGGTTGGCGACCTTCTCCGACACGACGCCGCCCTCGAGGCCGGCGTTGATGGCGATCTGCTTGAGCGGGGCCGAGGTGGCGACGCGCACGATGTTGGCGCCGGTGGCCTCGTCGCCAACCAGGTCCAGCTTGTCGAACGCGGTGGCCGCAGCCTGGACGAGCGCCACGCCACCGCCGGCGACGATGCCCTCCTCGACCGCTGCCTTGGCGTTGCGGACGGCGTCCTCGATGCGGTGCTTGCGCTCCTTGAGCTCGACCTCGGTGGCCGCGCCGACCTTGATGACGGCCACGCCGCCGGCCAGCTTGGCGAGGCGCTCCTGGAGCTTCTCGCGGTCGTAGTCGGAGTCCGACTTCTCGATCTCGGCGCGGATCTGGTTGACCCGGCCCTCGATCTGGCCCTGGTCGCCGGCACCCTCGACGATGGTGGTCTCGTCCTTGGTGATGACGACCTTGCGCGCCTGGCCGAGCAGCTCGAGACCGGCGGTGTCGAGCTTGAGGCCGACCTCCTCGGAGATCACCTGGCCACCGGTGAGGATCGCGATGTCCTGCAGCATGGCCTTGCGGCGGTCACCGAAGCCCGGGGCCTTGACGGCCACGGAGCGGAAGGTGCCCTTGATCTTGTTGACGACCAGGGTCGACAACGCCTCGCCGTCGACGTCCTCGGCGATGATCAGCAGCGGCTTGCCGGACTGCATGACCTTCTCCAGCAGCGGCAGCAGGTCCTTGACCGTCGACACCTTGGAGTTGGCGATGAGGACGTAGGGGTCCTCCAGCACGGCCTCCATGCGCTCGAGGTCGGTGGCGAAGTAGGCCGAGATGTAGCCCTTGTCGAACCGCATGCCCTCGGTCAGCTCGAGGTCCAGCCCGAAGGTGTTGGACTCCTCGACGGTGATGACGCCTTCCTTGCCGACCTTGTCCATCGCCTCGGCGATGATCTCGCCGACGGTGGTGTCAGCGGCGGAGATCGACGCGGTGGAGGCGATCTGCTCCTTGGTCTCGACGTCCTTGGCCATGCTGAGCAGCTGCTCGGACACGGCGGCGACGGCGGCCTCGATGCCGCGCTTGAGACCCATCGGGTTGGCGCCGGCCGCGACGTTGCGCAGACCCTCGCGCACCATGGCCTGGGCCAGGACAGTGGCCGTCGTCGTGCCGTCACCGGCGACGTCGTCGGTCTTCTTGGCGACCTCCTTGACCAGCTCGGCGCCGATCTTCTCGTAGGGGTCCTCCAGCTCGATCTCCTTGGCGATCGAGACACCGTCGTTGGTGATCGTGGGGGCGCCCCACTTCTTCTCCAGCACGACGTTGCGGCCCTTGGGGCCCAGGGTGACCTTGACCGCGTCGGCGAGGGTGTTCATACCCCGCTCGAGGCCGCGGCGGGCCTCCTCGTTGAAAGCAATCAGCTTCGGCATAACTCTTCGCGATTCCTGTCGACGTGAGTTCTGTGGGTACGACTCCCGGCGGGCTGCCCGCGACGGACGATCCGCTCCGCCGGCGATCCATTCCCGTCGGCTTCTGCGGACCTCAGCGTCACCTGGGTCGTTGTCACTCTCATGACGAGAGTGCCAGCGTCATGTTTAGCACTCGCACCATGAGAGTGCAAACGCGTCCACGAACCCGGGGTGGAGCAGCGACCGCCCCGTGTCGGCGCTGCTCCACCCCCCTCCCGCGGTCCCTCCCCGGCCCCTCCCGGTCAGGGCATCTGGATGAGCTTGATGCTCTCCGTGACGGCGTTGACCGCCGTCGCGAAGATCGGCCCCAGCTCGGTGCCGCTGGCGGCGCAGTAGAAGTAGTCGCCGTCCTTGTTCTCGGCCACGCGCTCGGCGGAGGTCGAGCAGTCACTGTCCGCCTTGCTCGGGGTGCCGGACGGCGTCGGCGAGGCGGCAGCGGCCAGGTAGTCGCGCACCCAGGGCGAGCGAGGCGTACGGCCGCCGGGCTTCTCGCACGACGCCGACCGCGCGTCACCGAAGCCGATGACCAGCACCGTGACGCCGCGCGCCTTGGCCTGCTCGGCCACCGCGGTCAGGTTGTCGCAGCCCTTCTTGCCCTTGCCGTTGCCGTAGGAGTTGCGCCCGGCCCCGATGTCGCCCGAGCTCGTGATCGACGTGCTGCCCTCCTCGAGGAGCTCGTCGGGCTGACCGTCGGTCTCGAAGATCAGCACCTTCTTCGCCGTCCCCGGGCGCTTGGGCAACGACCCGAGGTTGTTGGGGTCGAGGCCGAGCAGGTAGCGCGAGGCCCCCTTGAGGGCCGAGGCGAGGTGGGTGCCGTAGCTGCCGGTGGACAGGCCGGGCACGGCACCGTTCGGCATGCACCTGACGCCCGTGACGAGCTTGCTGCTCGAGCTGATCGGCGCGTCGCGGTTGGCCTTGTAGTCGTTGCTGAAGTCGATCGCGATCCACTTGCCGCCCTTGGGCCCGTCCGAGGCGGTCGTGGCCGCCGTGGCACACGACGAGGTGGCCTTGCTCTTGTGCATCGCCCCGAACGCGACGTAGTGCAGGGTCGGGTCCATCACCCCCAGGCTGTCGATGATCGCGGCCTGCATGTCCTCGCGGTCGTCCTCGGCCATGCTGGTGGTGCGGTCGGCCATGAAGACGATGTCCATCGGGTTGGGCAGGGTCTCGCCGCACGAGCCCCGGCACGCCGACGACGACACCGAGCCGGTCGAGCCCTCGTCGCGCCCGATCACCGGCGCGAAGTCGAAGTCGACGACCTTGGAGTCGCTCACCGTGATGGTGTTGCACCGGGCGGTGACGGGGCACGGGATCGAGCAGATCTTCGTGTTGCACCGCACCTGTGAGCTGGAGTAGGTCCCCGGGTCGCACGTCGCGGGGATCTGCCCCGAGGCGACCTGCCTGCTGGCCCCCGTCGAGGCGACCACGCAGAAGAGCTCAGTGTCCGGCGTCATCCCGGCGTCCTGGGTCTTGGCCATGGTGACCGCCCACGTCTTGGCGCTGGTGCCGCTCGCCGGCAGCTCGAAGGCTCCAGCGTGCGCGGCGGAGTCGACGTGGTCGTGGAGTCGCTGGCGCTCCATGGCGAGGGACGAGATGTCCACGGCGAGGGCGGCGCAGCCGAACATCACGACGGCGAGGAGGGCGACGACGATCGCGACCGCGCCGGTCTCGTCCGGCTCGCCGCTCCTGCGCGCCCGCAGCGCGCTCACTCGATCCTCATCTTGCTGGTCTTGGACAGCGTGAGGCTCGAGGACAGCGCCTTGCCCATCGGCGTCAGCCACGCATGCTCGTAGGTCGCGGTCACCACGGCGACACCGCCGGTCGTGTGGTCGGCGTCCCAGGACCCGCAGTTGCCGCCCAGCGGAGTCTCGCAGGACACCTGGACCGTCACCGTCCCCTCGAGGTCGGCCAGCGAGTCGTTGACGACCGCGTCGACCTCGCTGCTGCTGGCGCTGAGGCTGGCGGCGCGCACTCCCTCCCGGGTGGCGTTGTTGAGCACGGTGTAGCGGTTGATCGCGAACCCGAGGTCGATGATCGAGAACACGATCGCCAGCAGGAGCGGCACGACGAGTGCGAACTCCACAGCCGCCGCTCCGCGCTCCGCGCGTGGGCGTGAAAAGGGCATGACTATTTCCTCCCGCAGGTGCGACGCCCTCGAGGCGTCGCGAAGGTTGTGACGGTGACCCGGCACGGATGTCGGATCACCGGCCCTGCCCGCACCCCCCAGCGCAGGCAGAACAGGGGCAACCTAGCGGGGGTGAGGCCACCCTTATCGACGTTGTGGGGATTTGTTTGCCGACCTGTCTAGACAGGCCGGTTCAGGCGTGCGTACGCCTCCGCGCGGCGACGGAGGACCGTCATCCCTCGGGGAGCTCCGAGGAGCCGTAGAGCTCGTGCGCGACGTCGTCGCGGTTGCTGCCCTCCCGGTTGTCGCCCTTCTCGATGATCACGAGGTTGTGGTAGCAGTGGACGGCACGGACCCACTGGTCGGTGTAGGTCGGCTCGTAGCCCTCGAGGAGGAACTCCTCGTGGTTGAGGCCGTCGACGAGGTCCTTCACCAGGTCCATCGAGGTCCCCGGTGCCCGCGGGTCGAGCTCTCCGCCCCAGGCCGGCCAGTAGGAGGTCTGGATGTCCTCGATGCAGTAGATCGCGCCGTCGGGCAGCAGCGGGAAGAGGATCCTGAACGACTCGCGCACATGGGCAGGGATGTGGCTGCCGTCGTCGATGACCACCAGCGGCGCGCCCTGCTCGTCGATGATCCGCCGGAGGACCTCCGGGTCGGTCTGGTCGCCGTGGTAGGCGTGGATGTGCCCCCGGGTCAGCCAGGTCTTGTCCTCGATGTCGAGGCCGACGATGCGGGCCTTGGGGAAGAACCAGCGCCACATCTTCATCGAGGCACCGCTCCTCCGGCGCTTCTTGTAGCCGCCGATGCCGAGCTCGAGCAGGGTGAACGACTCACCGCGCAGGTGCTCGAGGTGGCGCTCGTAGTGGGGCGTGTAGCGGTGGACGCCCCACTTGTCGGTGCGGAACTCGATGGCGAGCTCGGTCAGGTTGCTCGCGAGCAGGCGCCGGCGACGCTCGGCCCTGGGATCGGCGGGAGGCTCGACGACCTCGGCCCCCGAGGATGCCTGCATCCGGCCGGCCTTGCGGGCCGCCTTCTTGACGGCCTGGCCGGCTCGTCGAGCAGTGGTGCGCACCCGGGAACCCTAGCCTGACCCGCGGACCCCCGGCGCGTGGTGCCCGAACGGCACCTCCTCCACCACGCCGAGGGCGGCGAGGACCGAGGGCAGCATGGCCTTGGCGGTGCGCTTGTAGCCGTGGGCGCTCGGATGGAACCGGTCCAGGCTGAACATCTCGTCGGGGTTGGTGATGAAGAACGGCCCGACCACGTCCCCGAGCGAGACCACGCGCGCCCCGCGCTCCAGCGCGACCGCACGCTGGGCGTCCGCGAGCTGGCGGGACGCCCGCGACCCCAGGGCACGCAGGGGCTGCGGCACCGGGCGCAGCGCACCGAGGTCGGGGCACGTGCCGACCACCACCTCCGCCCCTCGCGCGCGCAGGTGGTCGATCGCCTCGGCGAGGTGGCGTACGGACTCCGCGACGGGCACCCGGTGGGTCACGTCGTTGCCACCGACGACGATCACCGCCACGTCCGGGCGGTACGCCGGGGGCAGGGAGGCCAGCTGCGCGGCGAGCACGCTGCTCTCGGAGCCGACGACCGCCGCCGTCCGCAGCCGCACCGAGCGCTCGGCGCCGACGGCGATCCCGCGGGCGAGCCGCCCGCCCAGCGTGTGCTTCGGCTTCTCCGCCCCGAGCCCGGCCGCGACGGAGTCGCCGAGGAGGAGCAGGTCGACCGGCGCGCCGTACTTCTTCTTCCAGTGCCGGTCAGCTGGCGGGGGGTCCTCGCCGAGCGGCTTGCCGATCCGGCGCCGCGCCTGTGCGGCCTGGCGGTGCAGCAGCTCGTGTGCGCCGTACGCCGTGCCTCCCGCGACGATGCCGAGGACGGCCAGCGCGACGCCGGCCCGGGTCAGGTGCTTGCTCGCCACCCCACCTGTAGACCACAGCGACCTGAACGCCTGCGCAACCGGGCGCGACGCGTGGCCCAACGGCACGGCACAGATGGGTCGATGTACTCAGGACAAGCCGGCCCGGCAGGAGAACGCTAGAAGCATGAGCACCCCACGACGTTGTTCTCCTCCGCTGCGCTCCCCCGACAACCTCGAGGGGACCCCGCGATGACCGACACCTCTGCCCGGGGCACGTCCCTCGCCACCCGCCCCGTCACCCCGCGCCAGCTCGACTGGTTGCGTGCCGAGCTCGCCGACTGGACCTCGCAGGGCATCATCAGCGACGAGCAGGCGACCCGCATCTCGACGCGCGTCTCGTCCCGCTACCCCGCCGAGCAGCACACCCGCACCAGCATCGGCCGCGTCTTCCTCTACCTCGGCGCCGGGTTCGTCGGCGTCGGCCTCATCTGGCTCGTCGCCGCCAACCTCGACCAGCTGTCGCCCGTCACCCGCTTCGCCGCGATCGCGGCCCTGTGGCTCGCGTTCCTCGTCGGCGGCGAGGTGCTCGCCGCGCGCCGCGCGTCCGCCCCGCTCGTCGGAGCCGTACGCCTCCTCGCCGCCCTCGGTGCCGGCGCCGTCGTGTTCCAGGCCGCCCAGTCGCTGCAGGTGCCGGCGTACGAGCCCCGCCTGGTCGGCCTCTGGGCCGCCGGCGCCCTCGTGCACGCCTACCTGACCCGGGCGTACATGCCGTTCGCCGTGGGCGTCGTCACGGGTGTCGCCTGGTGGTTCATGCAGCCCATGTGGGACTCGCAGGACGGACTCAGCGTGGTGGTGCTGATGGGCGCGGCGTCGGTCCTGGCCGCTGCGCTCGCCGTGCTCCACGACCGGTGGATCGACGCCTTCGCCTGGACCTGGCGCACCGTCGCCGGCGGCATGGCGCTCCTCGCGATGTTCGTCGCGGCCGTGCCGGACATCGGCGGCGACGGGATCACCTGGTCGGGCTGGCTGCTCGGCGCGCTGGGCGTCGCCGCTGCCGCCGCCGTCGCCGCGGCCCTCACCAGGCCCGGCACGCGCATCCTCGAGCCGCTGGGCGCGGCCGTCGTGCTGGTCGCCGCCACCCTCCTCGGCCTCTGGACGACCGGGACCGACACCTCCGACATCGATGCCGGCGACTGGGCCCACGCGGCGGTCTCGGTCCTCGCCTACGTCGTCCTCGCCGTCGCGCTGGTCGCCCTGGGCACCGTGCGTGACCACCCGCCCCTCACCTGGATGGCGATGGTCGGGCTCGTGGTCTTCACGACCTTCCAGAGCTTCGCGGTCTTCGCGCCGATCGTCACCGGCGCCTGGCTGTTCGTGGTGCTCGGCACCGTGTTCCTCGGCACCGGCTTCCTGTTCGACCGCGCGCGCCGCGAGCTCGCCTCGGCGCTCGACTCCGACCCTGCCACTGGCTCCGCATCCCCGAAGGGAACCGACCGATGAACCGCACCGTGACCACCGGCGTCATCGCCGTGAGCCAGCTCGTCCTCGTCGGGCTGGGCGTCGCCCCGCAGCTCTCCGCCCGGCTCGCGGGCGACACCTACCTCGTGCGGGTCGCGCCCGTCGACCCGATCGACCCGTTCCGGGGGGCGTACGTAGCCCTGGACTACCCCGGCCTGCGCCACGACGACTCGCAGTCCTTCGTCGAGCCGGGGCTTGGCGCCCTGGACGACGGCGAGTCCGGCGACGTCTACGTCACCCTGGTCGAGGCGGACGGCGTGTGGACGGCGTCCGAGTGGTCGCGCGAACGCCCCGTGGACGGCCCCTACCTCGCCTGCGACGACCGCTCGTGGCAGATCCGATGCGGCATCGAGAGCTGGTTCCTCCCGCAGGAGGAGGCACGCGAGACCGAGGACCTGCTGCGCGACGGCGCCGTGGCCGAGCTGCGCATCGACGGGTGCGGCAACGCAGCCGTGGTCGACGTACGCGCGCCCTGACGGATCAGCCCCCGGCGACCGCCGGGATCACCGAGATCTGCACACCGTCGGGCGTGGCGGTCGCGAGGTCGTCGAGGAAGCGCACGTCGTCGTTGCCGACGTAGACGTTGACGAACCGTCGCAGCTGGCCGGCCTCGTCGAGGATCCGGCCCTTGATGCCGGCGTAGCTGGCGTCGAGGTCGTCGAGGACGGCGGCGAGGGTGTCGCCCTCGGCGCTCACCTCGGACTCGCCGCCGGTGTAGGTGCGCAGGATGGTCGGGATCCGGACCGAGACGCTCATGTGTGGATCTTCCCTCTCAGAGGATGCCTGACGCCACGAAGGCGTCATAGGACGGGGCGATGGTGGCGGCGGGACCGACGCGGTCGGACACCGAGTCGAGGGTCTTGAGGCCGTGGCCGGTGTTGATGACCACGGTCTCGAGGGAGGTGTCGAGCTGGCCGGTCTCGACGAGCTTCTTGAGCACACCGACTGTGGTGCCACCGGCGGTCTCGGTGAAGATGCCCTCGGTGCGCGCCAGCAGCACGATGGCGTCGCGGACCTCGTCGTCGGAGATGTCCTCGACCGCCCCTCCGGTGCGGCGGCAGATGTCGAGGACGTAGATGCCGTCCGCGGGGTTGCCGATCGCGAGGCTCTTGGCGATGGTGTCCGGCTTGACCGGCCGGATCGCGTCGGTCTCTGCCTTGTAGGCCACCGAGACCGGCGAGCAGCCGGTCGCCTGGGCACCGAAGACCCGGTAGGGCTTGTCCTCGACGAGGCCGAGCGTGATGAGCTCCTGGAACGCCTTGTCGACCTTGGTCAGCTGGGAGCCCGAGGCGACGGGGATGACGATCTGGTCGGGCAGGCGCCAGCCGAGCTGCTCGGCGATCTCGTAGCCCAGGGTCTTGGAGCCCTCGGCGTAGAAGGGACGCACGTTGACGTTGACGAACGCCCAGCCCTCCTCCTCGCCGGCGATCTCCGAGGCGAGCTTGTTGACGTCGTCGTAGTTGCCGTCGACCGCGACGAGCTTCTCGGTGAACACCGCCGAGTTGACCTTCTTCGGCGTCTCCAGGTTGCTCGGGATGAACACCACCGTGGGGATCCCGGCGCGGGCCCCGGCCGCGGCGACGGCGTTGGCCAGGTTGCCGGTGGAGGGGCAGGCGAAGACCTTCGCGTCGAGCTCGCGGGCGGCGCTCAGGGCGCAGGCGACCACGCGGTCCTTGAAGGAGTTGGTGGGGTTGGTCGAGTCGTCCTTGACCCAGAGCTTGTCGATGCCCAGCTCACGGGCGAGGTTCTTCGCCTCGAGCAGCCGGGTGAAGCCGGGCTCGGTGTTCGGGCTCTGCTCGATGTCGGTCGGCACCGGCAGCAACGCCTTGTAGCGCCAGATCCTCCATCAGGTCCTCGAGGGTGACGATGCCGTCGGTGCCGCCGTACTCGTCGACGACGAGCGCGATGTGCGCGCCGAGGCTCCGCAGCTGGTCGATCGAGGGCAGCACCCGGTTGGTGCGCGGGAGGACGGGCAGCTCGCGGGTGATGTCGGCGACCGTCGTCGACCGGTCGTCGGCCCGGCCGAGGACGTCGCGCAGGTGGAGGTAGCCGAGGATCTCGTCGAACGACGCGCCGGTCACCGGGTAGCGGGTGTAGGGCTGCTCGACGATGATGGCGACGGCCTCCGCGAGGGTGAGGTCGCCGCTGAGGAAGACGACGTCGCCGCGGGGCTTCATCACCTCGCTGAGCGACCGGTCGCCGGCCTCGAAGACGTCGTCGACGAGCCTGCGCTCGCCCTCCGGGATGTCCTCGTGGCCCGAGATCATCATGCGCAGCTCCTCCTCGTCGACCTCGTCGTTGGTGGCGTCGGGGTTGCCGCCGAGGAGGCGGACGAGGAGGTCGGTGGACAGCGACAGCAGCCAGATGACCGGCGTCATCACGCGCGCGAACTGCCCCAGCGGCGGGGCGAACAGCTTGGCGACGCCGACCGAGCGCTGGAGCGCGAGCCGCTTGGGCACGAGCTCGCCGAGGACGAGGGAGAGGTACGACACGACGAGGGTCGTCGCGACCAGCGACACGGTCTCCGGGGCCGGGGCGCCGAGGCCCTCGAAGACCGGCGCGAAGGACGGCGCCAGGGTCGAGGCGCCGAACGCGGCGGAGAAGAAGCCCGCCACCGTGACGCCGATCTGCACCGCGGAGAGGAACCGGTTGGGGTCCCGGGCCAGCGACGCGACCGCGTGGCCACGACCGCCCTGGGTCTCGAGCCGGTCGACCTGGCCGGAGCGCAGCGAGACCAGCGCGATCTCGGTCGCCGCGAACACACCGCCCACCAGGATGAACGCGAGGACGAGCAGGACGTCGATCAGGGTGTCGGCTTCCACGGCCACAACCTATCGAGCCGGACCTATCCGGCGGCCACCAGCGCGGCGCCGACCGCGGCGACCGGGTAGTGCTGCGGCACCATGCTGAGCCGGTCGGCGAGCCCGAGCGAGGCGAGGAAGGGCGACCCCTCCCCCATGGTCCGCAGCTGGCGCACGACCTCGACCCGCAGCGGCTCGCCGACCTCGCTCACCCCGCCGCCGAGGACGATGCGCTCGGGGTCGACGGTGAGGCACAGCGCGCGGACCGCGCCGGCCACGCCGCGGCAGAACCGGTCGCGCACCGCGACCGCCCGCGCGTCGCCGCCGGCCGCGGCCGCGAACAGCGCCGCGGCGGGCGGGCCGTCCGGAGTCGGCCAGGCCCGGGCGAGCGCGCGGCCCGACGCGATGGTCTCGAGGCAGCCTGTCTGGCCGCAGCCGCACTCCTCGCCGGCCGGGTCCACGGGCAGGTGCCCGATCTCGCCGGCGGCGCCGTGCTCGCCGCGTCGCAACCGGCCGTCGACCACCAGGCCGGCCGCCAGCCCGGTGCCGACGCTGACGTAAACGACGTCGTCCGCCCCGACCAGCGCGCAGGCGGCGAGGGCGGCCGCGTTGACGTCGTTCTCCAGCACCACCGGCACGCCGAGCGAGTCGGCCAGCAGGTCGCGCAGCGGAAGGTCGTCGCCGTTGACGTCGAGGTTCACCGCGTGGCGCAGCAGCCCGCGCCCGACGTCGACGAGGCCCGGCACACCGACGCCGACCGGGCAGGCCAGTGGTCCGCCGACCTCCTCGCCGAGCGCCTCGAAGACCCGCCTCGCGGTGTCGACGACGCCGTCGGCGCCGGGGCGCGTCGAGGTCCGCACCTGCGCCAGCACCGAGCCGTCGCCGGCGACCACGACGCCGAGCGTCTTGGTGCCGCCGATGTCGAGCCCGACCGTGCACGCACCTGTCAGTGCGGGGCTCACCGCGTCCATCCCGCTCCTCGCAACACCTCGACGACTGCGGCGACCCCCGGGCCGGACGAGCCGCGGGTGCAGATCCTGCCGAGCCCCACGTCGTACGCCGCCGGCCAGCCCCACTCGACGACCACCGCCCGCCTGCCGGAGCCCGCGATCGAGCGGAGAAGCGCGAGCACCTCGGGCCGCCGGCCCGCGTCACGAACCTGCACGACGAGCGCGGCGTCGGGGGGTACGCCGGCGGGCAGCCCACCTGCGTCGGGGTCGACCCTGAGGTCGGCGGGGAGCCCCCAGGCGACCTCACCGACCGCGATGTTGGCCTCGGTCTCCACGCTGAGGACCAGCGCGTCGGAGAGGTCCGGAAGGCCGGCGCCGTCGACGAGCAGGGCGCCCGCGACGGCTCGCGCCTGGCGGGCGGCGTCGGGCTGCTCCGGGGGCTGCAGGGGCTGCGTCGACGGCCGCGGGCGCAGGGTCCGTACGCGCTCCGCTGCCTCGGCCAGCCGCTCCGGTGCGAGTCGACCCGCCTCGACCGCCGCGACGACGGCGTCGCGGACGTCGGTGACGAGGGAGGCGGGCTTGTCCGGGCCGAGGCAGAGCAGGTCGCAGCCGGCCACCAGGGCACGCACGGATGCCTCCGGGATGCCGATCCCCGCCGAGGCGCCGGCCATGTCGAGGGCGTCGCTGACGACGACGCCGTCGAACTCCAGCACGTCGCGCAGCATGCCCAGCACGAGCGGGCTGAGCGTCGCAGGACGGTGCGGGTCCAGCGCCGGGACCACGATGTGCGAGGTCATCACCGCGGCCGTGCCTGCCTCCACCGCGGCGTCGAACGGCACCAGCTCGCGCGACGCGAGGGTGTCGGCGTCGACGTCGACCTGGGGCAGGGCGAGGTGGCTGTCGGTGGCGGTGTCGCCGTGGCCGGGGAAGTGCTTGGCGCACGCCGCGACACCGGTCGACTGCAGGCCACGCGTCCAGGCCGCGACGTGCGCGGCGACCCGCTCGGGGTCGGTGCCGAAGCTGCGAGTGCCGATGACGGGGTTGTCGGGGTCGCTGTTGACGTCGGCGTCGGGCGCGAGGTCGAGGGTGACCCCGACGGCGGCGAGCTCGTGGCCCACCCACCGGCCCACGGCCTCGGTGAGGCCGAGGTCGTCGACGCCGCCCAGCGCGGCGGCCCCGAGCACGGGGCTCGGCTCGCGCGTGTGGAGGCGGCTCACGTCGCCTCCCTCCTCGTCGACGGCGACCACCGCGACCGGGTTGGCGGCGGTGATCGTCGCGCTCAGCGCCGCGACGGCCTCGGGGCCGGCTGCGGTGTTGCCGCCGAAGTAGCAGACACCGCCGAGGCCCTGCTCGAGCAGCTCGCGGTAGTCGTCGGGCAGCGTCGTGCCCGCGAAGCCCGGCAGCAGCACGCGCAGGGCGAGGGTGCGCACGTCGTCGGTCATCGGGTCGGTCATCGGGTCTCTCATCCCTTCACGGCGCCGGCGGTGAGCCCGCTGGCCATCCGGCCCTGGACGAGCAAGAAGAAGACGATCACCGGCACCGCGATGAGGGTCGAGCCGGCCATGATGCCGCCCCAGTCGGTGCCGCGGTTGACGTCGGTGAAGGTGGAGAGCCACAGCGGCAGGGTCCGCTGGTCCTCGCGGGTCATCACGACCAGCGCGAGGGTGAACTCGTTCCACGCCTGGATGAAGCCGAAGACCCCGGTCGCGACCAGGCCGGGGGCCAGCAGCGGGAACGTGACGCGCAGGAACGCCTGGATGCGCGTGCAGCCGTCCATCATCGCGGCCTCCTCGAGCTCGTAGGGGACACCCTCGACGAAGCCGCGCAGGGTCCAGATCGTGAAGGGCAGGACGCCGGCGACGTAGACGATCGTGAGGCCGACGACGGTGTTGAGCAGCTCCATCGTCTCCAGCATCTTGTACTGGGAGATGAACAGCCCCTCCGCCGGGATCATCTGGATCACCAGCAGCGTCACGATGAACGACAGCCGGCCTCGGAACCGGAAGCGCGAGACCGCCACCGCGGCGACGAACGCGAAGGTCAGGGCCACCGCCAGGGTCAGGCCGGTGACCATCAGGCTGACCTTCATCGCGTCGACGAACTGCCCGGACGAGAAGACGGTGCGGAAGTTGTCGAGGTCGCCGCCGAACGGCACCCACGTCGGCACCGGGTTGCGGATCTCGTTGCGGTCGAGGAACGAGCTGTTGACCATCCAGTACACGGGGAACGCCGCGAGCACGAAGGCCACGAGGCCGGTGCCGTCGGCGAGCCACCGCACGGGACGGGTCGGCGTACGGGCCATCAGGCCACCCCCCTCTCCTGCCGGAGCATCGCCCGGACGTACGGCGCGGTCAGGACGACGGTGAGCGCGAGCATGAAGACGGCCACGGCCGCGGACGTGCCGAAGTCGCCGCCGCCGATGCCGAGGCGGTAGATGTAGGTGCCGAGCAGGTTGGTGGCGCGGGCGCTGCCGCCGGCCTCCTGGAGGATGTAGACCTGGGTGAAGACGCGCAGGTCCCAGATGACCTGGAGCAGCCCGACCACCAGCAGGACCGGCCGGATGCTCGGCAGCACGACGTGGCGCAGCCGCTGGGCGCCGCTCGCGCCATCGATCTCGGCGGCCTCGACCATCTCCTCCGACACCTGCGTGAGCGCGGCGTACACGGTGAATGCGACGAACGGCACGCTCATCCACACCACGACCACGGTCGCGACGAGGAAGAACGACAGCGGCCGCAGCAGCCAGCCGTGCCCCTCGAAGTCGCCGCCGAGGGAGGTCAGGACATGATTGACCACACCGTACTGGGTGTCGAAGAGCCACTGCCACACGGTCAGTGACGCGACCACCGGCATCGCCCACGCGAGCAGCAGACCGGTCTGGGTGAGGAGCCGTACGGGCTTCGACATCGCCCGCATGACCAGCGCTAGGCCGATGCCGAGGAGCATCGTCACCGCGGCGTTGACGAGGCAGAAGACGACGGTGCGGGCGGTGACCCTCCAGAGGTACGCGTCGCTCAGCAGGTCGCGGTAGTTGGCGAGCCCGACCCACTCCGGCGGACGGCCGAACTGCTGCGCGAGCCCGAACTCCTGGAAGGACAGGAACAGCTGGCGCACGAGCGGGTAGCCCAGCGCGAGGCACAGCGCGAGCACGGCGGGCGCGACGAGGAGGTAGGGCAGCGTGGCACCCGGTGCGCGAGCGGGACGGCGGCTCATCTCGGCCTCCTCTCGGGTCTCATGATGGCGGGCAGGCAGGGGCGGGGGCAGCGACTGGCGCCGCCCCCGCCTCTGTAGGTCGTGCCGTGCTGCGTCAGCCGTTGAGCTGACCGCTCATCTGCTCGTCGGCCTCGCGCGCCAGCTCGGCGACGTCGCCGCCCTGGGCGATCGCGCTGAACAGGTCCTCGAGCACGCGGGAGCCCTCGACGTTGGCCCACCCGGGCGCGGCGGGGGTGAGCTTGGCGTTGGACGCGGCCTCGATCGTCGCGGCGGCGTACTCGTCGTCGCCGAGCAGCGGGGCGAGCGACTCCTTGGCCGGCGTCAGCCCGGCCCCGGCCAGGATCGTCTGGTAGTCGTCGCTGAGCATCAGCGCGACGGCCTCGCGGGCGAGGTCTTGGTTGGCGGACTTCGCCGCGACCGCGATGTCGGAGCCGCCGAGCAGGACCGGCGCCGGGGCACCGTCGTCGCCCGGCAGGGCGAAGACGCCCATCTCCTTGGCGAAGGTGTCGGGGCAGCCGGTGTCCTCGGCCTCGATCAGGCCCTTGACCCAGCCGGGCGTCGACATCATGCCGACCTCACCCGCGCAGAACGGCGTCCACGGGTCGGCCTCGTTGCCGTCCTTGGGGGCACCGGACGCCTCCTCGAAGAGGCGCTGGGCGGTCTCGAGACCGGCGACCGACTCGGGCGAGGCCAGCGCGGGCGTCCACTCGCCGCCGTCCTCGACGGCGAGGTCGCCGCCGGCGGCCCAGATGAACGCGGCGCCGTTGCGCCAGTCCTGGCCGGGGAACCAGAACCCGGAGAAGTTGGCCGGCTTCGGGTTGTCCTGCTTGAGGGTCACCGCCACCTCGACGAACTCGTCGAGGGTGGTGGGCACCTCGAGGCCGGCCTTCTCGAAGACGTCCTTGCGGTAGAAGATGTACTTCGACCCGGCGTAGTAGGGCACGGCGTACGTCGCGCCGTCCACCGTGGCACCGTCGACGAAGCCCGGCAGCAGGTCGTCGCCGCCGAGGTCCTCGAGGTCGCCGGTCAGGTCGGCGAAGGCGCCGGCCGAGGTGAAGGTCGGGGCCTGGGTGTTGCCGATCTCGACCACGTCGGGGGTCTCGGACTCGCTCGAGAGGGACGTGGTCAGCTTCTCGACCAGGCCGTCCCACTCCTGCTGCTCGATGGTGAGCGTGGAGCCCGGGTTCTGGTCCTCGAAGGTCTTCTTCAGCCAGTCACGGGCCTCCTGCGGGGTGTCCGTCCCGTTGAGCCAGACGCGGATGTCGGCGGACTCGGGCCCGCCGTCCTCGCTGGAGGTCCCGTCGTCCCCGCCGCACGCGGCGAGCGTCGTCAGCGCGAGCGCGGCGACGGCGACCCCTGTCAATGACGTCTTGATGGACTTCTTGATGCGCACAGCGGTGTTCCTTCCATCGATCTTCCAGTGGGGGTTGCCGGCGTTCACGAGACGCCCAGCTCCCCGGCGAGGACCAGGACGGTCGCTCCCACGACCACGACGTCCTCGCCGAGCTTGGAGGTGCGGACGGCCAGCCCGGTGGAGCTGATCGGCATCGTCCGCTCGCGGATGGTGCGGTCTGCCGCGTCGAGCAGCGGGCCGTCGAGCAGCTCCGCAGGGCCGCTCAGCACGATCTCGTGCAGGTTGAGGGCGGCGACGACCGGCGCCAGCACCTCGCCGAGCCGCGTGCCGACCTCGGCGAGCGCGGCGGGACCGTCCACGCCGGGCGCGGCGAGCCGACGCCTGAGGTGCGGGGCCGACAGCACGGTCTCCAGGCAGCCCGTGCGCGAGCACGCACACAGCTCTCCGTCGGGGTCGACCACGACGTGGCCGATCTCGCCGGCGGCACCCAGATGGCCGTGGAGCAGCGAGCCGCCCAGCACGAGGCCCGCGCCGACACCGGTGCCGACCCGCAGGACCATCAGGCCGCCGTCACCCGACTCGCCGAAGGTGTGCTCGCCGAGCACAGCGGTGTTGGCGTCGTTGGCGACGAAGACCGGCAGGCCGGTGGCCTCGGCGAGCCGGGCGGCCAGCGGGGTGTCGGTCCACGCGAGGTTGGGAGCGTCGATGACCGTGCCGTCGGTGCCCACGACCCCGGGGCTGCCGACGCCGATCCCGAGCACCGGGCGCTCGGTCATCGCGACGAGGTCGGCGGCGAGGCGCAGGACGAGCTCGACCGCGCCCTCCCCCACGGCCCCGTCGACGTGCACCTCGTGGCGGGCCTGGACGATGCCTGCGAGGTTGACCACGGCGCCGGACATCCGGTCGGTCTCGGACAGGTCGAGACCGATCACGTGGTGGGAGTCCGCCGCCAGCCCGACGAGCGTGGGGGGCTTGCCGACCCGGCTCTCGGCGGGGGCTCCGAGCTCGGAGACGAAGCCGTCGGCGAGCATCTCGCCGACCAGGTCCGACACGGTCACCCGGGTCAGCCCGCTCGAACGGGCGAGGTCGGCACGGCTGGCCGGGCCCTCGCGGAACAGCTGCTGGAGCAGCAGCGAGCGGTGGTGGCGGCGGGCGTCCTCCTGGAGGAGCTTGCCACTGGGACGCAGCGGGCGGCCGACGGGTGCGTGCGGGGTCACATTAGTTAGTTCACCGCACTTACTTATCCGCTGTCAAGAGATCCGTGGTCCGGATGTTCACTGGTCCAGTCCGCGGAGCGGTGTTCCAGCCACAACTCCGGTCGACCGGATGTGGCCTGGCCACCGCTCGCCGGCGCGGCGCCGTACGACACAGGGAGCAGCGGTGGCGAACCCACCTTCGTGCGCCATGAACTGTCTGTGGGTCACCGCCCGCCCATGGATCAGCCGAGCAGGGCGGCTGTGTTGCCCCAGCAGACCGCCCGCAGCCACTCCTCCCCCAGCCCGAGCCGTTCGAGGGCCTCGAGCTGCACGGCGTAGGGGTAGGGGATGTTGGGGAAGTCGCTGCCGAGGTGGACCTTGCCGGCCAGCCCGAGGTCGCGCAGCCGTGGCAGCAGCTCGCGCGGGTAGGCCCCGCCCATCTCCTCGAAGAACGGCGTGAACGCCATGGTCGTGTCGAGCCCGACCCGGTCGTACGTCTCGGCCAGCCGGAGGAACTCGACGTACTCCGGCGCGCCGGCGTGTGCGATGACCAGCCGCAGCCGCGGGTGCCGGGAGAGCAGCTCGGCGACGGGCCCGGGGCCGGTGTGCTCGGTCGGGACCGGGCCGCTGCCCGCGTGCAGCACGACGGGGGTTCCGGCATCCGCGACGACGCCCCACGCGTCGTCGAGCAGCGGGTCGGTCACGTCGAACGCGCCGACCTGCACGTGCACCTTCCAGACCTGCACCGTCTCGCTGCGGGAGGCGACGTACGCCGCCGCGCCGGGCTCGGGGAAGAAGGTGCCGCAGACAGCCGCCTCGGGCACCCGCGCGGCGAAGCCGGCGGCCCAGTCGTTGAGGAACTCGGCCATGTCGGGCTTGTGGGCGTAGGGCAGCGCGGTGAAGCGGCGCACGCCGAAGGAGCGCAGCGTCTCGACCAGCACCTCGTCGGAGTCGCGGTAGTGCAGCGGCCAGGGCCGGCCGATCAGCGGGCCGGCCGCGTCGAACTGGTCGCGGACCTTGGCCATCACCCGCGGCGGCAGGAAGTGGGTGTGCACGTCGGCGAGGCCGGGGATCCCGAGGACCTCGGCGAACGCGACGGGGTCGGTCACGGGGTCGGTCACGCGGTCGGTCCCGCGCTCAGTCCCGGTGCCCCTTGAGCCGGCGCTGGACGGCCTCGACCTTCTCCCGGTTGGCCGTGCGCTCGGCGAGCGTGTGGCGCTTGTCGTAGGACTTCTTGCCCTTCGCCAGCGCGATCTCGACCTTGGCGCGGCCGTCCTTGAAGTAGAGCGAGAGCGGCACGATCGTGTAGCCCTTGTCGGTGATCTTGCGCTCGATCTTGTCGATCTCGGAGCGGTTGAGCAGCAGCTTGCGGCGACGGCGGGCGGAGTGGTTGGTCCAGGTGCCCTGGCTGTACTCGGGGATGTGCACGCCGAGCAGCCACGCCTCGCCGTTGTCGATCTCGGCGAAGCCGTCGACGAGGGACGCGCGGCCCTGCCGCAACGACTTCACCTCGGTGCCCATCAGGACGAGCCCGGCCTCCCAGGTGTCCTCGATGTGGTAGTCGTGGCGCGCCTTCTTGTTCTGCGCGACCATCTTCTGGCCCTGCTCCTTCGCCATGGAGACATTCTCTCAGGCGAGGTCCAGCGAATAGCGACCGAGGTTTCGAGACGCGAGCCCGCGCCCCTTCGCTCCGCTCGGTCGCGGGCGATCACAGCCAGTTCATCGGGTCGACGGCCTGGCCGTTGGCCATCACGGTGAAGTGCAGGTGGCAGCCGGTGGACCAGCCGGTGCTGCCCTCGAAGCCGATCACCTGGCCCTCGGCGACATGGGCACCCACGCCGACGTTGTAGCCGCTGGCGTGGTTGTAGATCGTCGCGACGCCCTTGCCGCCGAGGACGCCGTGGTCGATGACGAGGCGCTGGCCGTAGACCCCGCTGTAGTAGGAGGACACGACCCGGCCGGGCGCGGCGGCGCGCAGCGGCGTGCCGCAGCCGCCGCCGAAGTCGACGCCGTCGTGCAGGCCCCAGTACTTGTAGATCGGGTGCGTGCGGTAGCCGAACGGCGAGGTGACGTAGCCGTCGACGGGGTACGCGAGCAGGCCAGGCGTCGGCGCACCGGCCTGCGCCCGTGCCTGGGCACGCTGCCTGCGCAGTGCGGCGAGGGCCCGCTTGCGGAGCATCTCCTCGATCCTCTGCTGCTCCTTCTCGAGCTTGCGGAGCTTGGCGAGGTCCTTGGCGCGCGCCTCGCTGGCGCCCACACGGGCGTCACGTCGCTCGATGACGAGGGATACGACGGAATCCTTGGCCTCCTGCTGCTCGGCCTCGAGGGCCTGCATCAGCACGAGGTGCTCGGCGGCGGCCTCGCGCTGGGCGGCGACCTCGTCGCGAGCCTCGGTGACCTGGTCCTCCCGGACCTGGAGCAGCACCTCGGAGGCCTTCAGCTCGTCGTACTCGCGCGCCTCCTGCCCGACGACCACGTCCCGTACGCCGTCGCGGCGGGTCAGCTCCTCGGTGTCCTCGGCCCCGAGGAGCGAGGCGAAGGCGATCAGCTCGGGGTCGCCCTCGGAGTACATGTCGGCCACGGTGCGCGCGACCTTCTCGCGCTGGGCGTCGCGGTCGACCTGACCCTGCGCGAGGGCGGCCTCCGCCTCGGCGAGCTCCTGCTCGGCGGCGGCGAGCTCGGCCTGCATCTGGGCGTCGCGCTCCTGCGCGACCTCGACCTTGCCGCGCGCGGTGGCGAGCCGGGTCTTGGCGACGCCGAGCTGCTGCTGGGCCGCGTCGAGGCGAGCGGTGGCCCTGCGGAGCTGGGCACTGGACTCGTCGAGGTCCCGGTGGGCGCCCTTGAGCTCGCGCTCGACCTTGTTCTTCTTGTCCTTGAGGTCGTCGGCGTGGGCCGCGGACATGCCCAGGGCCAGGATCGCGACGAGTGCCGCGGCCACGTGGCGGTGGGCAGCACGGGGCAGAGGACTACGGGGCAGCGTGGTACGGGGGAAGGGACGCACCGGGGGAAGCCTTTGCGTTGGGGAAGCGGGGAAGGAGCGCCTCCCCGCCACGCGTGGCCAGGAGGAGACGCGACGACGCTAACCCGCCGCGATCACACTTTGAGGTATTTGCGCGTCAACACGAGTGTCGGCAGCAGGGTCAGCACCGGGCCGAGGACCCCGATGGCCAGGGCGGCCACCCAGAACTCGTCCCACGCGATCCACGGCACGAAGCGCAGGTTCTGCGCCAGGTCGCCGATCGCGAAGTGGAGGAAGGCCGCCAGCGCTCCCCCCGCCAGCGCCACGCTGACGAGGGCCGTGACGAGTGCCTCGAGGAGGAACGGCAGCGCGATGTAGAGCGTGGAGGCGCCGACGAGCCGCATGATGCCGATCTCCTTGCGGCGTGCGAAGGCCGCGAGCCGGATCGTGTTGGCGACCAGCAGGAGGGCGGCCAGGACGAGGAGCCCGGCGGTGCCGAGGGCGTACGTGCGCATCTTGGTGATCGTGGTGAGGATCGGTCCTACCTGCTCGCGCAGGTCCCGGACGCGCGAGACTCCGTCGAGACCCTGGACAGCGCTGGTGATGCCCTCGTACTGCTCCGGGTCCTCGAGGGTGATCCAGATGGTCTGCGGCATGTCCTCGGCGGTCAGCGCCGGGTTGTCGCCGGAGAACAGCTCCTCGCCGTAGAGCTCCTTGGCCTTCTCCAGGGCCACCTCGCCGGACTCGAAGCGGTGGCTCGCGACCTCGGGGTTGTCCTCGACGACCGCCTCGATCTCGGCCTTCTGCGCCTCGGTCACCGGGTTGGGGCACACCGGGTTGGAGTCGTTGAGCCGGCAGAGGTAGACGGTGATCTGGAGCTGGTTGCCGAAGTGGTCGGCCGCCCGCGTCGCCTGCTGCTGGAACAGCAGTCCGATGCCGACGAGCGTCAGCGAGACGACGAGGGTGAGGATCACCGCCAGGTGCATCGTCAGGTTGCGTCGCAGGCCCTGGCCGAGCTCGGAGTAGACGTAGCGCAGCTGCATGGAGGAGGGGTCTCGATTCGTTCGGGGGTGCGGATCGGGTCGGTTCCGGCGTCAGGTCCGGGGTCAGGTCTGGTGGCCGTAGACGCCCTGTGCCTGGTCGCGCACGACGTGGCCGTTCTCGAGCTCGATGACGCGCTTGCGCATCTGGTCGACGATGCCGGAGTCGTGCGTGGCCATCACCACGGTCGTGCCGGTGCGGTTGATGCGGTCGAGGAGCTTCATGATCCCGACCGACGTGGTCGGGTCGAGGTTGCCGGTGGGCTCGTCGGCGATGAGGATCATCGGCCGGTTGACGAACGCGCGCGCCACCGCGACGCGCTGCTGCTCGCCGCCGGAGAGCTCGTCGGGCATCCGGTCGCCCTTGCCGCTGAGCCCGACCAGCTCGAGCGTCTCGGGGACGAGGTCCTTGATCTCCTTGCGCGACTTGCCGATCACCTGGAGGGCGAAGGCGACGTTCTCGGTGACGGTCTTGTTGGGCAGCAGCCGGAAGTCCTGGAAGACGGTGCCGATGTCCCGGCGCAGCCGCGGCACCTTCCAGCCGGCGAGCCGGTTGATCTCCTTGCCGGCGACGTAGACGCGCCCCGAGGTGGGGCGGTACTCGCGGAGCACGAGGCGCAGGAAGGTGGACTTGCCCGAGCCCGAGGAGCCCACGAGGAAGACGAACTCCCCCTTCTCCACGTCGACCGAGATGTTGTCGAGCGCCGGGTGGGGGTGCCCCGGATAGCTCTTGGTCACCTTCTCGAAGCGAATCACGGCGTCGAGGTTACGTGAGGGGTGGCCGCGACCCGGGAATCGCGGCCGCGGCCCGCTCCCGGCCGCGGATCAGGCGTCGACCTTCTCGGCCCCTCGGCGCCAGCGGATGCCGGCCTCCATGAAGTCGTCGAGGTCGCCGTCGAACACGGCGCTGGGGTTGCCGGACTCGTGGCCGGTCCGCAGGTCCTTGACGATCTGGTAGGGGTTGAGGACGTAGTTGCGCATCTGGTCGCCCCAGCTGGCCGCGACGTCGCCCTTGAGGTCCTTCTTGAGCGCGGCTTCCTCTTCCTTCTTCTTCGCCAGGAGCTTGGCCTTGAGGACCACCATCGCGGACGCCTTGTTCTGCAGCTGCGACTTCTCGTTCTGGCAGGACACCACGATGCCGGTCGGGATGTGCGTGAGGCGGACCGCCGAGTCGGTCGTGTTGACGGACTGGCCGCCCGGGCCGCCGGAGCGGAAGACGTCGGTGCGGATGTCGTTCTCGTCGACCTCGATCTCGTCGGTCTGCTCCAGGACCGGCACGACCTCGACCGCGGCGAAGGAGGTCTGGCGGCGGCCCTGGTTGTCGAAGGGGCTGATCCGCACCAGGCGGTGGGTGCCGGCCTCGACGGAGAGGGTGCCGTAGGCGTAGGGGGCGTGGATGGCGAACTCGGCGGACTTGATGCCCGCCTCCTCGGCGTAGGACACGTCGTAGACCTCGACGCCGTACTTGTGCTGCTCGGCCCAGCGCGTGTACATCCGCATCAGCATCTCGGCGAAGTCGGCCGCGTCGACGCCACCGGCGCCCGAGCGGATCGTCACGATGGCCTCGCGCTCGTCGTACTCCCCCGACAGCAGGGTGCGGATCTCCAGGGACTCCACGGACTTCTTGATGCGGGCGAGCTCGGCCTCGGAGTCGGCGAGCGTGTCGGCGTCGCCCTCGTCCTGCGCCATCTCGACCATCAGGCCGAGGTCCTCGATGCGGGACTCGAGACTCGTGTAGCGGTCCATCTCGCCCTGGAGCGCGGAGAGCCGGCCGGTGATCCGGGTGGCACCCTCGACGTCGTCCCACAGGTCCGGCGCGGCGACCTGCTCGCCGAGGTCGGCGATCTCGTCGCGCATCTTGTCGAGGTCGAGGACCTGACCGATGGTCTTCATGGTCGCCTGGAGCTGCTTGATCTCTTGGTCGAAGTCGATGCCTGCCACAAGGAGCAACAGTACGGCTCGCCCGGGAAACGTGTCGAAAGGAGCGCCCCGGACGTGACAGCGGCGGACACTCCCGGGGCCTGTGAATCCCGGTCGTGCCCGCCGCTGCCGGACTGGGTGCGCGTCAGCGCGTGCAGAGCACCTCCGGCGTGGCCACCGCGGCGTACGCCGCCGGAGTCGGCGTGGTCGAGATGTCGATCTTGAGGCGGAAGACGTCGGAGACGTCGAGGGGCCCGTCGTCCACGATCGTGCCGACCGCCAGCGTGTGGGTGGTGCGCACGGCACCGTCTGCGCTGACGGAGATCTCACCCGACGAACCGGTGGCAGCCTGGTCGGTGAGGGCGTACCTCGCACGCAGCTCCACGCACTTGCGGCCCAGCGTGTACTCGACGGAGGCGGGGACACCCGGCTCGATGTTCACGAGGCTACGGGTGGCAAGGCCGGCGCCGATGTAGACGCTGGTGGTCGAGATGTTCTCGCTGGGGCCCACCCGCCGCGTGGCGAGCTTCTGCCAGCGGTAGACCTCCACCTCGAGGGTCTTGCTCCAGCCCTTCTTGATGCCGTGGCTGCCCGGCTTGAGCACGCGGTACTCGCGCGACCCAGGCGTCGTCGGCCTGTCCTCGAGGATGTACCTGCCGTTGCGCTTGATCTTCGCGGTGCCGGTGCGCCTCCACCTCGGGTTCTCGCCGACGCGCTGCTGGAGGACGACCTTCTGGCCGGCGGCCCTGGGCGTGACGCGGCCGCGGACCTTGACGGTGTCCTCCCGGGCGACGGCGACCTCGAGGTTGGCCCTGGCGGTGACCTTGTAGGCCCGCGCGGGTGCGGCCTGCGACGGCGCGGTGAGGGCAAGCGAGCCGGCCGTCAGTGCGACGGTCGCGGCGAGTGCGGTGATGCGGTTTATGGTTCGTCCCCCGTCCGGTGGGGCCTGGGCTCGGCCCGTTCGGAGGGGAGACGTGGGCAGTCAGGGAAAAGTTGTGGCGGGTCCCAGGAGCGCGCCCGCGTGCGGTGGCAACGACGCGACGCCGTCCCGTACGCCGACTCCCGCGGGGGTCTCGAACAGCACCTCGCGGCCCCCGACCTGCACCTCCGCGGGTTGGTGGCCGGTGTTGACCACGACCAGCAGGTCCCCGCGACGCATCGTGAAGACCCGGCCCTCGACGGTGCAGGAGACCGACCCGAACGCCGGGTCGGTGAGCTGCGGCAGCTCCCGGCGCAACCGGCCGAGCCGGCGGTAGCAGTCGAGCACGACCGCGTGGCGCCCGCGAGAGCGCTCGTCCCAGTCGAGGCGGGAGCGGTGGAAGGTCTCGGGGTCCTGCGGGTCGAGGACCTCGTCGGGGTCCCACCCCATCTTCTCGAACTCCGCGATCCGGCCCTCGGCCGTCGCCCTCCCGAGCTCGGGCTCGGGGTGGGAGGTGAAGAACGCGAACGGCGTCGACGCCGCCCACTCCTCCCCCATGAACAGCATCGGCGTGAACGGACCGGCCAGGGTGAGCAGCGCGGCGCAGGCGAGCTGGTCGTCGTCGAGGTGCTCGGCGAGCCGGTCGCCGCGGGCACGGTTGCCGACCTGGTCGTGGTTCTGGTTGGCGACGACGAGCCGCCACGTCGGCATGTGTGCGGTGTCGACGGGCGCGCCGTGGTCGCGCTCGCGGAAGGACGAGAAGGTCCCGTCGTGGAAGAAGCCCTTCTCGCACACCTTGGCCAGCGCCTCGAGCGGCTCGAAGTCCGCGTAGTAGCCGGTCGTCTCGCCGCTCAGCGCGACGTGGACGGCGTGGTGGAAGTCGTCGCTCCACTGGGCGTCGAGACCGTACCCACCCGCCTCGCGCGGGCGTACGAGAGTCGTGTCGTTGAGGTCGGACTCGGCGATCAGGGTGAGCGGGCGACGCAGGTGCGCGGACAGCGCGGCGGTCTCGATCGCCATCTCCTCGAGGAGGTGGACCTCGGAGGTGTCGCTGAGCGCGTGGACGGCGTCGAGGCGCAGGGCGTCGACGTGGAAGTCCTCGAACCACATCCGCACGTTGTCGAGGATGAGGCGGCGCACCTCGGCGGAGCCGTCGCCGTCGAGGTTGACCAGGTCGCCCCAGGTGTTGCGGCCGTCCTTGAGGTAGGGCCCGAAGAGCGGCAGGTAGTTGCCCGACGGGCCGAGGTGGTTGTGCACCACGTCCTGCACGACCCCGAGGCCCCGCGCGTGGCAGGCGTCGACGAAGCTGCGGTAGGCGTCCGGGCCGCCGTACGCCTCGGTGACGGCGAACCAGCCGACGCCGTCGTAGCCCCAGTTGTGGGTGCCGTTGAACGCGTTGACCGGCATCAGCTCGACGAGGTCGACGCCGAGGTCGAGCAGGTGGTCGAGCCGCTCGATCGCCGAGTCGAGCGTGCCGTCGGGGGTGAAGGTCCCGACGTGCAGCTCGTAGATCACCGATCCGGCGAGCTGGCGTCCGGTCCACGACGCGTCGCCCCACTCGTACGCCGTGGTGTCGCGCCGCGACAGCCCGTGCACGCCGTCGGGCTGGCGCCGCGAGCGCGGGTCGGGGCGCGGGTCCGGGTCGTCGTCGAGGAGGTAGCCGTAGTCGACGGCCGCGTCCGAGGACGGCACGGGCTCGCTGGGCGTCCACCAGCCGTCGTCGGCGCGGGTCATCTCGAGCGTCTCGCCGGCGAGGACGAGCCGCACCCGGTCCGGTCGCGGCGCCCACACGTCGTACGGTCCGCGCATCAGTCGGTCCTCACCAGGAGTGCGACGGGGTGGGTGGCGAGCAGGTCGGCCAGCCTCCCGTCCGTGTCCGTGCCGGTGAGCACGTCGTGCCAGCGACCCTCGGGCAGGTCCAGGACGGTGTCGCCCCAGCCGCCGGCCGCGGCGAGCCCGACGGGCAGGCGGGTGGCGACGGTGATCGCGCCCCCGCGGTCGAAGGCGACCACGTGGCCCGCGGCCGACCCGGTGGCCGTCACGGGCGCGTAGCCGGTGAACAGCCCGGGCCGCTCGCGGCGCAGGGTGAGGGCCGTGCAGGTGACGTGCAGCTTGGACGCCGCGTCGTCCTCTGCGGTGCCGGCCAGCACGGCGGCGCGGTGGTCGAAGTCGACAGGGCGGCGGTTGTCGGGGTCGACCAGCGAGGTCTCCCAGAGCTCGCTGCCCTGGTAGACGTCCGGCACGCCCGGCATGGTGATCGCCAGGAGCTTGGCGGCCAGCGAGTTGGCCTGGGCTGGCTGGTCGATGCGGGTGGCCAGGTCGGTCAGCACCCGCTGCACGTCCGCGGAGTCGAAGACCGCGTCGACCGCGGCGTGCACCTGCGCCTCGTACGCCTCGTCGGGCTCGGTCCACGTCGTGCGGTCGCCCGCCTCGCGCATCGCCTTCTCGGCGTAGCCGTGCAGGCGGTCGCGCAGGTCGGGGAGGTGGTCCGGGGTCCACGCGCCGAGGACGGCCTGCCACAGCAGCGAGCCGAAGCCCGCGTCGGGCACGGGCGCGAGCCGCAGCAGCTCGTCGAGCGCCCGCTCCCAGCGGCCGGGCTCCTCGGCGAGGACGGTGATCCGGGCGCGGACGTCCTCGCCGCGCTTGGTGTCGTGGGTCGACAGCGTCACCATCGCGTCGGGCCAGTCCCGCTGCCGGGCGGCCATCGCGTCGTGGAAGCCGTCGACGTCGAGCGCGAAGGCCGACGGGTCCCCGCCGACCTCGTTGAGCGAGGTGAGCCGCGACCAGCGGTAGAACGAGCAGTCCTCGACGCCCTTGGCCATCACCATGCCCGACGTCTGCTGGAAGCGGCGCGCCGGCTGGCTCCACTCGTCGTGCAGCAGCGGCTCGAGCACGGCGTACGTGTCGGCGAGGTCCGGACGCTGCTCGCGCGCCCGGGCGAAGGCCCGGTCGAGGTGGTCGCGGCCCTCGGGGAGGTAGGAGCGGTAGACGGGGAAGCAGGCCAGGAGCTCGGCGACCGCGTCGGCGACGGCCTTCTCGTCGGCGCTCTCGTCCCTGGCGTGCAGGACGCGCTCGACCTCGCGGGTGATCCGCATGACCTCGGAGTGCAGGATTCCGTCGGCGACGGCGCGCTTGTTGTCGTGGACCATCTGCGCCCAGTCCACCGTCGTGCCGCGCAGCCGGTCCTCGAGCGCGGTCAGGGGCGCCTCCCCGGCCGGATCGGTGAGGACCCGGTCGATGTGGGCGAGGGCGTCGTAGCCCGTCGTGCCGGCGGTCGCCCAGTCGGCCGGCAGCTCCTCGCCGGGCTCGAGGATCTTCTCGACGAGCACGTAGGCGCCACCGGTGAGGGCGGCGAGGTCGTCGAGGTAGCGCTTGGGGTCGCGCAGTCCGTCGGGGTGGTCGACGCGCAGGCCGTCGACGAGTCCCTCGTCGAACCACCGCTTGATCTCGACGTGCGTCTCGGCGAAGACCTCGGGGTCCTCGACCCGTACGGCGGCGAGCGTGTTGACGGCGAAGAACCGGCGGTAGTTGAGGTCGTCGTCGGCCGCGCGCCAGCTGACCAGCTCGTAGTGCTGCTCCTCCAGCGTCGAGGTGCCGGGAGCCATCGGGAAGCGCTGGTCGTGGTAGCGGACCTCGCCCTCCCCCGTGCCGGACGCGACGACCCGGATCGCGTCCTCGTCGTCGTCGCCGACCACCGGGATCAGGATGCGGCCGTCGCCGGCGGCCCAGTCGACGTCGAAGGCGGTCGCGTGCTCGGACTCGCGCCCGAGCTTGAGGACGTCCCACCACCAGGGGTCCTCGGACGGGGTGGCGACGCCGACGTGGTTGGGGACGATGTCGACGAGCACGCCCATGCCGAGGCGACGCGCCTCGGCGGACAGGGCGGCGAGGCCCTCCTCGCCGCCGCGCTCCTCGTCGAGGTGGTCGAACGCGACCACGTCGTAGCCGTGCGTGCTGCCCGGCTCGGAGGCGAGCAGCGGCGAGAGGTAGACCCAGTCGACGCCGAGGTCGTGCAGGTAGGGCAGCACCCGGGCCGCGGCGTACAGGTCGAAGTCGGGGCTGACCTGGAGGCGGTAGGTGCTGCGGGGTGCTCGGGCGGTGCTGGCGCGGTGCTTCACGAGGCGTCCGTACCCGAGCGGGCCGCGAGTGATGCCGCGACCGAGTGGTCCGGGCTCGCCTCGGGCTCGGAGTGCTCGCGGAGCACGACGAGGCTGTGGGTGCCGAGCGCGAACGTGCCGCCCGCCTCCAGCGTCTCCCCGGCGTCGGCGTCACCGCCGGTGTCGATCACGACGTCCCACGCGGCGGCGTACTCCTCCGTCGGCAGCGTCACCTGCGCGTCGCCGTCGGCGTTGAAGTAGAGCAGGAAGTGGTCGTCGGTGATGGTGCCGCCGCGGGCGTCCTTGCCGGCGATGCCGTGGCCGTTGAGGTACATCCCGATGGCCTTGCCGCCCTCCCAGTCGCCGTCCTCCATCGGCTCGCCGTCGAGGTCGAGCCACACGATGTCGTTGAGGCGCTCGCCGTCGCCCGTACGCACGGTGGTGCCGGTGAAGAACCGCTTGCGACGGAAGGTCGGGTGCTCCGCGCGCAGCCGGGCCACCGCGGCGGTGAACTCGATGAGCGGCTTGTCGGCGTCGTCCCAGTGCACCCAGCTGATCTCGCTGTCCTGGGCGTAGGTGTTGTTGTTGCCGTCCTGCGTGCGGCTCAGCTCGTCGCCGTGCAGCAGCATCGGCACGCCCTGGCTGAGCAGCAGCGTCGCGATGAAGTTGCGCTGCTCACGGGCCCGCGCCCCGAGGATCTCGGGGTCCTCGGTCGGGCCCTCGACGCCGTGGTTCCAGGAGCGGTTGTGGCTCTCGCCGTCGTTGTTGTCCTCGCCGTTGGCCTCGTTGTGCTTCTCGTTGTAGGAGACGAGGTCGCGCAGCGTGAAGCCGTCGTGGGCGGTGACGAAGTTGATGCTGGCGAAGGGCCGGCGACCGGAGTGCTCGTAGAGGTCGGAGGATCCGGACAGCCGCGAGGCGAACTCGCCCAGCGAGGGCTCGCCGCGCCAGAAGTCGCGCACGGTGTCGCGGTAGGCGCCGTTCCACTCGGTCCACTGCGGCGGGAAGCCGCCGACCTGGTAGCCGCCGGGGCCGATGTCCCACGGCTCGGCGATCAGCTTCACCTGGCTCACCACCGGGTCCTGCTGCACCATCTCGAAGAAGGTGGAGAGCTTGTCGACGTCGTAGAACTCGCGGGCCAGGGTGGCGGCGAGGTCGAACCGGAATCCGTCGACGTGCATCTCGGTCACCCAGTAGCGCAGCGAGTCCATGATCAGCTGGACGGAGTGCGGGTGGCGCACGTTGAGGGTGTTGCCGGTGCCGGTGTAGTCCATGTAGTAGCGCTGGTCGTCCTCGACGAGTCGGTAGTAGGCCGCGTTGTCGATGCCCTTGAAGCTCAGCGTCGGGCCGAGGTGGTTGCCCTCGGCGGTGTGGTTGTAGACCACGTCGAGGATGACCTCGATGCCGGCGGCGTGCATCGCCTTGACCATCGCCTTGAACTCCTGGACCTGCTGACCCTGGGTGCTCGAGGCGTAGTCGGCGTGCGGGGCGAGGAAGGCCAGGGTGTTGTAGCCCCAGTAGTTGCGCAGGCCCTGGTCGAGCAGGGTCGAGTCCTGGACGAACTGGTGCACCGGCATCAGCTCGATGGCGGTGACGCCGAGCTTCTTGAGGTGGGCGGTGATCGCCGGGTGCGCCAGCCCGGCGTACGTCCCGCGCTGCTCCTCGGGGACGTCGGGGTGGAGCTGGGTGAGCCCCTTGACGTGCGCCTCGTAGATGAAGGACTCGTTGTAGGGGATGGCAGGACGCCGGTCGCCCTCCCAGTCGAAGAACGGGTTGATGACGACCCCATGGGTCATGTGCGCCGCGGAGTCGTCCTCGTTCTTGCTGTCCTCGTCGCCGAAGTTGTAGGAGAACAGCGACTGGTCCCAGTCGATCTCGCCGGCGGTGGCCTTCGCGTAGGGGTCGAGCAGCAGCTTGCTCGGGTTGCAGCGCAGGCCCTTCGTCGGGTCCCACGGGCCGTGGACGCGGTAGCCGTAGCGCTGGCCGGGCTGCACGGTGGGGAGGTAGCAGTGCCACACGTAGGCGTCGACCTCGGTGACGTCGACCCTCGTCTCCACGAAGGCGCCCGGGGTGTCGGGGTCGGGGTCGAAGAGGCACAGCTCGACGCGCTCGGCCACCTCGCTGAACAGCGCGAAGTTGGTGCCGGTGCCGTCGAACGTGGCACCCAGGGGGTAGGCCGCGCCGGGCCAGGTCTCGGTCATGCCACGACGCTACCGGCGACCGGTCGGTAGACCCCCATGGCTCATCTCATGGGGTGGGGGCCGGTGGCGACCGTCACGGACGCAGGGATCGGCGGCACCGGTCCAGATCGGTCACGCAGGAGTCACGCAGCGCTTCCCATGCTGGGTGCCCGACAACGAAGGAGGAGTCGCCATGCCGACGCCCAAGAAGAAGGTCAAGCCCGAGCTCACCTCGAGGTCCTCGGCGGCCGACGTCACCGTCGTCCAGGACTACCTCGCCCGGTTCGGCTACCTCGGCGACCTCGACGCGGACGCGATCGGCGCCCCGACGTTCCCCCTCGGGGACGGGGACGACCAGGCCGGCGTCGCGGGACGCCCGTCCGGCGCGAAGAAGGGCAAGCTGGACGCGGCGACCAAGGACGCGATCGCGACCTTCCAGAGGTTCGCGAACCTGCCCGTGACCGGCACCCTCGACGCCGCCACCGCCGACAAGATGAACCAGCCGCGGTGCGGCATCCCCGACTCCCCCGGGCTGGACGAGTTCACCACCTCCGGGCGCCGGTGGGCGACGAACAACCTGCGCTACGCGTTCCAGAACTTCACCCCCGACGTGCCCGAGAACGACATCGTCGTCGCGATCGAGCAGGCCTTCGCCCTGTGGGCAGGCCACACGCCGCTGCGCTTCTCGCGGGTGGCCATGACGGCCGGGCCCGAGATCGTGATCCGCTTCGTCGGCGGCGACCACGGCGACGGCAGCCCGTTCGACGGCGCCAGCGGCGTCCTGGCGCACGCGTTCTACCCGTCCGTCCCGCCCGCACCGCCGACGGCGATCATGGGCGACGCGCACTTCGACGAGGCCGAGACGTGGACGGTCGTCGTCCCGCCCGGAGCGGGACGCATCGACCTGGTCACCGTCGCGGCACACGAGTTCGGCCACTCGCTCGGACTCGGCCACAGCGACGTGGCGGGCGCACTGATGGCTCCGTTCTACGGCGGCCCGTACCGCCTGGTCGCCGCCGACGACATCGCCGGCATCCGCAGCCTCTATGGCAACTTCGCCATCGAGCACGCCAGCTGGGTGCACGGCACGGACCTCCAGATCGAGCTGGACTCGGCGGTGGAGTCGGTGCGGCGCTACGGCTTCTTCACCCGCGTCGTCGGCAAGCCCAACACGACCAACTGGTACCACCTGCCCGTGCCCACGCCGGTGATCACCAAGGGCAACCGGCTCTCGATCGCGCGGGCGATGCTGCGGTTCGTGACCGGCGGTCCTAGCGCGGTGGTCCGCGACGTGCACGTCTACGACGGGTCCAGCCGCATCGCCGCGCACCAGGAGGTCAACCTGTCGGGCAGCCAGGCGTTCGCCGTGTTCGGGGTGGCGCACAAGCCGGACGTGCTCTGGGGCAACGGCATCTCGATCGGCGTCCGCACCGGGACGGGGACGGCGGCGGCGCGGCGCATCGACGTCATCTCGGGCGGCATCGACTACATGGCGTGAGGCGGCGGGCCACCGTGAGCGAGATCCGCGTCCGCAACGACACCGGGCACGACCTGGTGGACGTACGCCTCACGCGAGCCGGCGGGCAGGGGGACCCGGTGCCACTGGGACCCCTGCCACCCGGGTCGGTCTCCGGGTGGGTGCCGGTGGAGACCGTGCACCGCTACCCGGCGATCGAGGCGTCCGGCCCCGGCACCGACCTCGTCCACCTCCCGTACGCGGGGTCGGACCAGCCGGCCCTGCCCGAGGGGCGCTGGACCTACGTCCTGCGCCTCGAGGGCGGCCGGCTCGTGGTCGACCTCGAGGGCGGGGCGGGGTAACGCCCCAGCGGCTCGGTCCGGCCCCGGTTCACGCCTCGATCAGGTCCGCCAGCCCGCGTAGGACCGACACGATCGCCTGCTCGCGCGGGGTCCCCCCAGCGAGGGCGGGCAGCTCGGTGACGGGCGGGACCGGTGCCGGCGGCCGCGGCGCCTCGGGAGCCACGGGCGCTGCGGTGGCCGGCGCGAGGAAGGCGCGCGACGCCAGGCCGGGCGGCAGCAGGACCGGCGTCTGCCTCCGTCCGGCGCCGAAGTCGGCGAGCACCGCGTCGTAGAACTGCTGGTTGGTCCCGGCCAGGCACTCCCGGATGCGAGGCAGGGCCATCCGCGTGAAGTCGCCCTGGCCGTTGCTCTCGTAGGCCAGCTCGGTCGCCTGGCAGGCACCGAAGTAGACCGACCGCTCGGAGTCGAGCGAACGGCTCGCCCGCGTCACCGACCCCCGCTTGGCGCGGTAGGCGGCGACGTCCTCCGGCGCCAGCCGCACCAGCCGCACGTTGGTCGTGGTGTCGTCCACGGGAGGGTCCTGCACCTGCCGCTGGTTGCCTCCGGAGTGGCACGAGTCGAAGAACACCGTGAGGCTCACCCCCTCCGGCAGGAGGTCCCAGAGCTGGCCGAGGTCGTCGTCGATCAGCAGCTCGCCGTCGCGGAAGTCCACGGGGCACAGCGCCTCGTCGCTGGTCTCCCCCGTGCGCACCGCCTCCTCGAGCTCGTCGCCGTCGAGGTCGTCGACGGTCGTGCCGTGGCCGGCGAACTGCACGACCAGCACGTCGCCGGCGCGGCTGCGGACGATGAGGTCCTGGATGCCCTCGACGATCCGCTCCCGGGTGGCGTCCTCGTCCTCGAGGATGTCCACCGTGAACCCGGCGTGCTGCAGCTCCTGGCGCCATGCCCGGGCGTCGGCGACGCAGCCGGCCAGCCGGTCCGCCGGGGAGGGATAGGCGTCGATGCCGATGCAGAGGGCCCTCCTGCCCGGGCCGTCCGTGGTCGGGCGCTCGCGCGAGGCGATGTAGGCGAAGGCGGCCGCCTCCGACGGCCAGAGCGGCTCCTCCTCGACCAGGCCGCGGGTGGCCGGCACCGTGCCGAACCCGGCCTTCAGGTCGTCGGTGCCCAGGATCCGCCGCGCCAGGCTGTCCATGGTGGCCCGGTCGTTGTCGAACCCGCCGTGGGTCGTGGAGCAGCTGGTGGTCCGGGGGCCGCCGCCGACGGTCCGCGACCACACGACCTCGCCCTTGGCGCCGGACCCGGCCGTCCCGAGCAGCACCGCGAGGTCGGGGTCGCGGCGCAGGCACTCCTGGAGCCCGAGGATCTCGGCGTCCTGGTCGTCCTCCAGCGAGGCCCGGATGAGGTAGAGGAGCGACTTGCGGTAGACGCCGATGCAGGTGTCGTCCTCCTCGAACGGCTGGGACATCGTGAAGATCGTGGTGGCCGCGATCTTGGGCAGGACGGTCCGCTTCATGACCCGCTGCTTGAACTCGTCCACCCGGATCGCCGGCGCGAGCAGGTTGAGCGAGGCGACCTGCGGCACGCCGGCGGCCAGCAGCTCGGGGACGAGCCAGGAGTGGAAGATCGAGCCGGCGCTGTGGCCGACGGCGTGCACCGTCACGGCGTCCTCGTGCTCCTTCATGAAGGCGGCGAGCTTCTGCGCGAAGTACCACGCGCCCCCGGTGTCCTTCTCGTTGGTGAGCCGCGCGGTGTTCTTCATCGCGCTCCACGTGTGCCTGCCCCGGGCGCCGCGCACCGCGCCCTCGACGACCTTGTCCCAGAGGTCGTCGAGGCCTCGGGAGGCACCCGGGAGGTTGTCCTTGACCGCGTCCCACAGCGACTCGGCGAGGCCGGTGCGCCACACGAAGTGCACCGGGAAGGCGCCGTTGGCGAGCCACCACTCGACCTGCGAGTGCGCCACGCGGAGGCCGCCGGCCTTGTTCACCAGTCCCCCGTGCGCCCACAGCACCATCGGGACCTGCCCGCCCCCGTTCGCCTCGATGAAGGCGGGCAGCCGGGTGGCGAACAGGTCGTCGATGTCGGCCCGTACGGTCCGGAAGTCGCCCACCCCGGTGGGCAGGGACGACGCCCCCTCGGCCAGCCTGCCGTCCTCCGTGCTGATCACGTGGGGGTGGATCGTGCGGAGCTGGTCGCGGGTGAGGGCCGGCGCCTTGCGGGTCGTCGCCGGGGTCGTCGCTGCGGTCGTGGTCATCGAGCTGCCTTTCGCTGGAGGGACGGTCGGTGGGAGGACGGGGTCACCCGGTGGCGGACGGTCGGCCAGGCGGGCGTCCGGGTGGGCGTACACGGTGTAGGCGAGCCACGAGATGTCCCCGGCCTCGCGTGCCGCGCGGCGGCCGAGGAGCGTGGCGTGCGCGATGGTGTGGCCGCGGTGGAGCGCGTCGTAGAAGGCGGCGACGAACTCGCGGGCCGGGGTGTCGCCCACCGACCACAGGCAGCCGACGAAGGCGCCCGCGCCGCCCCGCAGGAGCACCTCGGCGAACCCTCCCGACTCCGACCGCGTGGACGGGGGCTGGCCGATCCGGCAGGCGTTGAGGAAGACCAGCGGCCCGGGCTCGCCGAACCGCAGGGGCGGCACGTCGGGCAGCACCTGGCGCAGGTCGTCGAGGCCGTACGCGACACGCGACCGGTCGCCGTCGACCGCGACCCCGTGGCGGTAGTCGGCGAGCGCCATCAGCCTGACCGGCGGCGTGACGGTGTCGTCGCTGAAGCCGTGGCCGGCGAAGTGGAGCAGGTCGACCTCGCCGCTGGTGAGCAGCCGGGCGAGGCCCGTCGCGTCGGGCGGGGTGAGGGCGACGGCGCCGAAGGGCCGCAGGTACGCCGGCTCGAGCTGCGCCTCGTCGAGCACGAGCAGCGCGTCGGCGTACGCCGGGACGAGGTGGAAGGCCCGCCCCGTGCGGACCGACAGGTCGGTGGGGTGGCCGGTGTTGTAGACCCAGCGCACGAGACCGGCCCGGCCGAGGAACCCGACCCCGTCCCGGTCCTCGCCCGCGTCGGGCGGCCAGAGGTGGACCAGCTCCCACGGGATGTCGGTCTCACCGCTGGTGATGACGGCGAGCTCGTCGATCTCGTCGAGATGGTCGCGCAGGTCGGCCAGCAGGTCCGGCGGCAGCACGTCGGCGGCGAGCCGGGAGCCGAGACCCTGGAGCCGGCTCTGGAACGCCGCGCTCCGCGTCGCCGGGGTCCCGATGTCCTTCAGCCGCTGCCAAGCGTGCTCGAGGTCGCCGAACAGCGCGGTCAGCACCGCGGTCTTGTGCGGGACGACGTGGCTGTAGCTGGACCGGAACCCCGGCAGGACGAGGTCGAAGGACAGCTCGCACCGCTCGCCGACGCGGTTCTCGTCGACCACGAGGGAGCGCGGGTTGACGAAGGCGGTGGTGGCCTCCATGGGCCGCTCGCGGCGCACGACCGGCCGGTCCGCGACGGCCTCCTCGGCCGAGCGTCGGTCGAGGGGCACTGCTCGACGGGGCAGGATCCGCGCGACCAGCCGCAGTGTCGCCAGGGGCAGCGGGTGGCCCTGGCGCGCGACGACCTGCACCTCGCCCTCGCCCTCGTCCGCCGCGCGCAGCCAGAACACGACCCGCGCAGCGCCCTCGCCGGGCGGCAGCTCGATCGTGTGATGGCCGACCTCGCGGGGTGTCTCGCGTTCGTCGAGGTCGAACCCGCGCCGCAGCACGACGAGGTCGAGGGGGCGGCTCGGGTCCATCGCGATGACCTGCTCGTCGTGGGCAGTGCCCTCGCGGACCTGCACCTCCCCGCGGCTCAGGAGCACCTCGACCGGGACCGCGTCATCCACATGCACCTCCTCGGGCATGGCGGCCCCCACCTCGGCCAGCACGGGCGGAGCGGGAGCTGGGGCGGGGCCGGCGGTGGGACCGCGGGTGGGAGCCGGAGCGGGCGGCGGCATCGAGGGCGGCGGTGGTGCAGACGGCGCGGCGGCCGGTGGCGGTGCCGCGGCGGGAGGTGGTGCGGCCGCGGGCGGTGGTGCGCCCGAGTGGAGCGGGCCACCGCGCGGGCGGTCGATCCCGTGCACGACGTCCGGCCGCCACAGCCCTCCCGTCGGGGGCTCCGCGCTCGTGGCCGACTCGCGCTCGATCCGGTCGTCGCGCTCGACCACGATGACGCGGAGGGTCCCGCCCCGCGTCACCTCCAGGGTCACGCGCCCGCCACCGTCGTCGGGGGTCGTCTCGAGGAGGAGGTCGTACCGGTCGTCCGCGTCGAGGAGCACCGCGAGGGTGCGGCCCGGTCGGGGGGTGACGGTGATGACGACCCGGCCGCTCGCGTCGGACGCGGACACCTCGAGCACGTGGGTCAGCCGACCGCTGACCCCACCCGTCCGCCACACCGTGCCGGGCTCGCCGACGACGACGCGCAGGCCGGGGCCGGGCCGGACGTGCACCTGCTCGTCCGACACACTCCCGTCCTCGTGCGTGCGCACGCGATCACCCCGCTTCGGCGCGCACCCGAGCGGGCGTCGCCCCTCCCCCAGTGACCTCCTCGGCACGCCACGTCGTCAAGGTCCAGCGCTGCTGGTCTAGCGCGGGAGGTTCAGTCGACGATGGTCACCGCCGCCGTGCTGCTGGCTCCCACGACCGGGCTGCTGGGTGATCCCGGGATCCGCAACGGCAGGTCCAGCGGTGCGCTGAGCCGGACCGTCACGGACCGGCCGATCGGGTCGACGCGCACGCCCACGTCGATGCCGGGGTACTTCTCGGGAGCGCCGGCGCGTACGAGGTAGTCGCGGACCGCGGCCTCGACCGCGGCCTCCTGCTGGGTGAGCCGCTCGCCGTCGAGACCCTGCTCGTAGATGCCGGCCGAACCGAGGTCGGCGCCATGGAGGGCGGCGCCGTCGGCGAGGTTGTCGAGCCCCTGGCGCTGGAGGTAGGCCGCGGACGCGTCGATGACGACGACGATCGCCATCAGCAGGATGCTCGCGAAGCCGATGATCAGCAGCGTCACCTGCCCCTGCTCGTCGCGCCTCACCGCTCGCGGTCCTCTGGGTCCTCGGGGTCCTCGGGCGCGCTCTCGACGTACTGCCCGATGGGCACCGTGTGGGTGGCGTCGAGGGCGAAGCTCGCCGCCCCCTTGTCGAAGATCGCGGGGAAGAACGGCAGGTCGACCGCGGAGCGGACGCGGACGGTGATGACTGCCGTGCCGACGTGGCAGCTCTCGTCGGGGGCGTCGCAGGTGACCGTCACCTCCGCCTCCTGGCCGGGGGTGCCCTGGTCGGCGAGGACCTGCCGCACGACGGCGTCGGCGCGCGCCGCACCGGTCGCGTCGTCGGGGGCGAGGGCGTACGCCCGGCCCGCCGCGCGCGCGGCGGCACTCGTGGCGAACGCGCCCTGCTGCACCTCGAAGACCGAGATCACGATCCAGATCAGCGGGACCAGCAGGATGATCGCGAGCCAGCTGAGCTCGACGAGCGCGGACCCCTGCTCGTCACGGCGGCGGTTCACGGCGGACCCCCTGCGGCCTGCTCCGCGATCGCGTGCCCGGCGACGCGCACATGTACGCCGCCCAGCGCCTTCAGCCCGAGCAGCCCGACGTCGGCCTCGACCACAGCCTCGTAGCCGGGCGATCCGCCCACCTCCGCCGGCCGGACCGTGACCGACCGGACGAAGTCCTCCGAGAGCGCGCCGTCGACGAGCTCGTCGATCTTGGCCCGGCCTGCGGGCGCGGACGAGCCCGCGACCGCAGCACGCCGAGCTCCCTCGGCGGCCGCGGAGGCGAGCGTGTTGCGCACGTGCAGCACCAGCGCGAGCTGGAGGATGCCGATCACCAGCGGGATCAGGACCAGCAGGACCAGGACGAAGTCGACCACCGCCGACCCGCGCTCGTCGGCACGAGCGGGACGGGGCACCTGCCTAGCCGCTCACCATCGAGAACGCCCGCACGAGCAGGTTGCGCAGCTCGTCGCCGACGAAGGGCGTCAGTCCGGCGATGACGATCGCGGTCATCAGGGTGACCATCACCCAGCCGGGCACGTCGCCGCGCTCGTCGCGCGGACGTGTCATCAGGTGCCGGAGCGGTCCCGAGATGGACGGGTGCATGGGTGTGTCCTTTCGTTGGTGGAATCAGGGCGTGGTGAGGCGGAGGCCGAGCACGCCGGGATAGAAGGCGAACAGGATCGTCACGGGAAGCACGAAGAACACGACGGGCGCCATCATCGCGATCTCCTTGCGCGCGGCGGTCTCGATGAGCAGGCGCCTGCCCGCCTCGCGGACGTCGGCGGCCTGGGCGTGCAGGACGTCGGCGAGCGGTGTGCCGCGCTCCATGGCGACGGTGATGCCGGTGGCGAAGCGCGCCACGATCGGCAGGCCGGTGGTGCGGGCGAGGGACTCGAAGGCGACGCCCACCGGCTCGCCGGTGCGGATGCGCGCCAGGACCCGGCCGAGATCCTCCGACAGCGCGCCGCGACTGCGCCTGACCACGCGGTCCAGCGCCGAGACCGGGCTCTCCCCGGCGGCCACGGAGAGCGCCAGCAGCTCGGCGATCGTCGGGAACTCGGTGAGGACCTGCCGCTCGCGGTTCTTCACCTGCGTGCTGAGCCGGTTGTCGCGCAGGAGCACGCCGCTCACGAAGCCGAGCACGCAGAAGACCAGGCCGGATCCGACTCCCCCGACTCCCCCGAGGGCGCGGAGCAGGACGAGCGCTGCGGTGGCGGCGAAGCCGACCAGGCCCCACACGACCTGCTCGATGCGGAAGTCCTGCACAGTGCGGTCGAGACCGGCGCGCTCCAGCCGACGGCGTACGGACGAGCTCCCGCCGAGCACCCGCTCGACCAGGTCGGCGGCCTGCCGCAGCACGGGGCCGAAGATCCCGGCGGCGGCCGAGGTGGGGGTGGACGCGGCGAGGCGCACGCCCCGGGTCTCGTCGAGACGCGGGACGTCGCGGACGTAGGCCAGGACCCGCAGCGACAGCTGGGGACGACGCAGGACGTTGATCCGCAGCACGACCACGAACAGGCCCGCCCCGGCCAGCGCACCGAGCAGGCCGCCCCAGACCGCGGTGCTCACGACAGGACCCGCTTCTCGACGGGGAGCCGGCCGATGCGCATCATCGCGGCGTAGGCGAGAACGCAGACCCCCGCGCCGATCCCCAGCACGATGATCCCGCCGGGAGAGGCGTACTGCCGGATGGCCGTGGTCTGGAAGGACATCAGCAGCAGCACGATCCACGGGGCCGCGACGGCGAGGCGCGCGCCGTTGACGGTCCACTCATAACCACGGTGGCCGAACATGTGCCTGACCTGCGAAAACGCGGCGTGGCCTCAATCTATCCCGCCACAACGCGTCGGATGGTTCGCTCCGAGCACACGCCGCCAAGGAGCCGCACCGTCTCTGCCGCCGAGGTGCCCTGTGCCGTGAGCGAGCGGGCCAGAGCCACCTGCTCGTCACTGAGGGCACGGGGGCGCCCGCCGACGCGTCCGCGGCGTCGAGCCGCAGCGAGGCCGTCCCGTGTCCTCTCGATTAGGAGGGCACGTTCCATCTCCGCGAGGGCGGCCATGATCGTGAGGACGAGTCGCCCTCCTGGCGTGGCCGTATCGATCCCGAGGTTCAGCACGACGAGGCCGATCCCCCGCGCGTCGAGTTCTTCTACCCATGCGAGGAGGTCGGAGGTCTTGCGTCCGGCTCGGGATAACTCGATCATCACGATCTTGTCCCCCGCCCGCGCGTGATCCATCAGGGCGGCCATGCCGGGCCGGTCAGCCGTCGAGCGCGTACCGCTCGCCTTGTCCTCGAAGACGCGATCGCACCCAGCCGAGGTGAGGGCGTCATGCTGGCGCCGCAGGTCCTGGTCACCAGTACTCACGCGCGCGTAGCCCAACATTGCACCGGCAAAAACGGGGGTAGAGGTCTCCGAGTTCTGCCGGGAGTAATTGCCGGATTTGTTGAGCGTCGGGCTTGCATCGCCGTTCTGTCCGGCGGAACCGTTCGTATTTGCCATAACCGCTAGGTGTGCGGATTGGACGAGCGACCTCCCCGCGTCGATTAAGTTGCCTACGACCACTTCGACCGTCTCGACTTGCAAATTCACTGCGGGTTGGCGCACTCGGTTCTACGCTCGGCAGTCGGGGGAAGGAGCGTGCGTGAGTTATCGGAACTTCGCGTACCCGAGAAGGGACGCTAGGCCGACCACTAGCGGCGGCTGGATCAGATGGCTGCGGGACCAGGGGGACACCCTCATCCCCGTCGCGCCTCTCCACGACCGGGCATGCCAGGAGTGCTTCGGCTCCAGCACGTATCGCGATGACGGTGACACGTGGTCAACATGCTGGCACTGCCGCACCTATCAAGGCGCTGTCGACACATTCGTGCCAATGACCTACAGCATTGACGCCGGGCTGGAATCGATGCTGCACCGCTACAAGGATCGAGGCGTTGCGTGGCTCCGGCGGCCTCTGGCATCGCTCCTGACGAACTTCCTCAACAACCACTCAGACTGCATCGATGACAATGCGCACGGTATCGATGTCGCGATGTTTGTCCCGTCGGACAACCGTGACCGCGGCTTCAACCATCTCGATCAACTTGTGCGAGGTGTCTTCGTCGGAGACCCCATCTTTGAGCGCTTCGATTGGAGTCCTGATGCGATTGAGCGCGACCTTCGGACCTCAAGACCGGCTCGCGGGGAACTGAAGCCAGGTGCGTACTCGGTGACGCCGCGGTCTGTGCACGGTCAGGCGGTGCTCCTGCTTGACGACGTCTGGACGTCAGGGTCGTCGGCTTCGAGTGCGGCGGCCGCGTTGAAGAGCGCAGGCGCGGCGCATGTCACCGTCGTCGCCCTGGGGCGCCAACTCAACCTGAGCGACCGGAGAGGAAGCACATCTGAGGTGTACGACGATCGATGCAGTACTCGATGGATCAGTGACGAATGCGTCCTCTGCCGCTAGCGAACTGCGGCGTGAGTGGGCGGTGTCGGTGGTTGATGACAGGGTGCCCAAATGAACAGG
Source organism: Nocardioides eburneiflavus (assembly GCF_004785795.1). Taxonomy (NCBI): domain Bacteria; kingdom Bacillati; phylum Actinomycetota; class Actinomycetes; order Propionibacteriales; family Nocardioidaceae; genus Nocardioides; species Nocardioides eburneiflavus. The sequence continues at coordinate 2,117,964 of NZ_SRRO01000001.1, read as the reverse complement.
CTCAGCACGTGATTAGGTGCAGACTCTCATGTCAAGACTGACCTACGCTGGCGCCATGACGACCCTGGAGGAGCACGCCTCCCTGGTCGCGCTGCTGCGCACCGTTGACAAGGGTCAGCGATGGGCGTCCGTGACTGAGGCTGTCTTGGAGCGGGGCAGCGCTACCGACGTCTGGAACGACAAGGCTGGCGACACGCTGCTTCCTGACCCGACTCTCACCTCGGCCTATGACACCGCAGCAGCCGATGTGATCGAGTGGTCCGGCGCCACATACAGAATGATCGGGATACTCGACAGCGACTACCCGGCGAGGCTGCGAGAGATCCACCAAGCGCCCCCCTTCTTGTTTGCGGCGGGTGCCCTCATCGCCGACGACCCTGCGATCGCCGTTGTCGGCTCGCGGAAGGCGTCCGCCCGAGGCCTGTCAATCGCAAGCGCTATTGCGACGGCGCTGGCTGGCGAAGGTGTCACCGTGCTGTCTGGCCTTGCGGCCGGGATCGATGCGGCGGCGCACACAGCAGCGCTATCTGCGGGCGGACGAACGGTTGCGGTGATCGCCACAGGCATCACGAAGCAGTACCCGGCATCCAACCGTGAACTTCAACTGGAGATCGAGCGCAAGGGTTTGGTGCTGTCACAGTTCTGGCCGGATGCACCGCCGCAGAAGCACAACTTCCTGATGCGCAACGCCGTGATGTCTGGGTACGGTCGGGCCACGGTCGTTGTCGAAGCGGGCGAGCAAAGCGGCGCGCGGGCACAAGCCCGCATGGCTGTGGAGCATGGTCGACCTGTCATCTTGACGAACCAGGTTGTTGAGGCGAATGAGTGGGCTAAGGCCCTTATCAGCCGACCAGGTGTGCATGTGGCGAATGGGATCGACGAGGCCATGCAGCACATCCATCGGGTGTTGGACCGCGACAACAAGGTTGACCGCCTTCTCGACGACCTCCTGGGCGCCGGTCTGTGACCGAGCCTCGCGCAGCGCAGATTCAACGCGCGCTGACTGCTACAGCAGGTGGCTTCCTTCGGAATCCTGGCGGTCCCGGGACGTGTCAGCGGTGCTTTACTCCCACCCTCAATCCGGTCTGCTCTGACTGTCGCTATGCCAGCGCGATCGACGGTGGGCCTGATGCGCTGGCGATGATCACTTACGCAGGACATCTGGACCCCATCGCGCAGTCTGGTCGTGTCATGCGGGGGTACAAGAACCCGGCATTCCCGAATGGGGGGACCTACCGGCAGACGGTAGCGCTGCTCGCCGCTCATGGTCTCGTGGGCCACGTGGCTTGTCCTGGCCGTCTCGTCGGGGCGCCCATCTCCTCATGGGCAACGGTTCCATCGCTGCCAGCGAAGCCAACGACGTCACAGCATCCCCTGAACCAGATCGTTAGGAAGTTGGCGCGGCCCGGTGCCATCGAGGTTGTGCTGACAGCCGCGCGAGAGGTTGCCTTTCCGCGCGCCATCAGCGTCGGCCACTACAGCGCCTCACCCAACGCGCGCGGCGAGCACGTGCTCGTCATCGATGACACCTGGACCGGCGGCGGCCATGCCACGTCAGCGGCGCTCGCCATTCGAGCGGCTGGAGCAACTTCGGTGTCTGTCCTCGTTCTGGGCCGCTGGCTATCAATCGGCTGGGAGGCAACGACACCTCAGTGGGCGAAACAGCGCCTGACCTCTCCCGACTTCGACCCCGCGATCTGCCCGTGGACTCAGGCCGGGTGTCCCTAACGCCCGCGAGTCAGAGAGGCGTGTTGCTGGATGGCGCGTTGCGGGCTCGACCGTCACTCGTGCGTGACGCTCCCTTGTCACGTCCACGACGTCTTTGATCGCGCGGCGCCACGTTTCGGCAACATGGGCGAGACATTCGTACGAGGTGCATGGTGCGACAGCCCGCGGATCAGTTGCGATTCATCCCGTGCTCACGCGTCAACAGGGCCCTTTTGAAGTGGGCCTCGGCCTCGTCCACCTCGCGCGCTGGCGTGTCCGGCCCAAAGACTCGAAGCAGGCTGAAGATGAAGTGCCTGGGGTAGTCGGTGTCGTCGGCCGCTAGCGCACGGAGCGCAACATTGCCGCCGTGGCCGTTCTGGGCGTACTGCATCCAGCGCCCCAGAATGCGCTCGCCGCCATCGGCCTTGCCCACGTACTGCTCGCCGGTGCTGGTGTCTGCGATCAGGTAGACGCCTTGGACCGAGCCCAGAGCGGTACGCCAAGCCGCGTACCGCGAGTCCTCCACGATCATTCTGAGGTCGCCCTGAGTCAGCACGAGACGGTCGAAACCCGGAAACGCAACATCCTGCGGGTCGGCAATCTCTACAACGGGAAAGGCCGCTGCTGTGGCACCCGGCTTCGCCCAATTGATCGGATCTCGGCTCCACTCGGTCACGAGTCTGCCTGTCAGCGCGACCATGACGTCGGAGCGTCCGAGGTCGAAGGACCTTGTGGTGTCGGTGCGCTCCTCGACGACCTCTCCGTGATTCTCGAATGCGCCCCAGAACCGGCAGCGACGTCCACCTTCGGCGAGGAAGTTGAGCCAGATGCGTGGTTGGTTGGCCCCGAACCGCAGCCGCTGCTCTCGCGTGTACGCCAGGACGTTCTCGAACGTCGTCTCACCGCGCCGCAGACCGTCGTCGTTGTAGGTGTGTCGGACGACCAGCACATCCTTTGGATCGAGTCCGCAGGCGGCGAAAAGGTGGCCAAGGTTGAGGTCCCCGGATGGCGAGAGGTTGGTCGTCACGATCGCAGCGTATGCAGTGCGGGAGGACACCGCTCGCGAACCGCACGCATTCAGCGATCGATCGTCCAGCCGATTCCCCGGAGCCACCACCGTGCGCAGTTGCTGAGGATGTGAGTGGGGTCAGTAGGTGGTGCGCACGGGCACGACATTGCCGGGTTGGGGAGGCCGTCACTGCCCTCCGCACACCTCCTGGATCATGGACACCATGCCCGCTCCCCCGAGTCGCACTCTCTACGGCCTGGTCCTCGACCCCGACGACGAGACTGCAGTCGTCCGCGGCGTCGCCGTTGAATCCTCCGGTGGCGTCTCAGATGTCGTTGGCGGCAGAGCCCAAGCCGTCGAGATAGACGGTGGCAGCGTCCTCTGGCTTGACGAAGAGGGCAAGACCAAGGGGTACCCCACCAATCTGCTCGCCACCAAGATTGCTCATCGTCTCCATGCAGGTCTCTACCCTGACGACACGATCAATGGTCGCGCGCTGATTCTCGGGGAACGCACCGGTCGCGACGGGGAACTGACCAGCACCGACCTCACATGGGACACGGTTGAGGCGCTGCGCGCGGTGGGAGTCGCCGTCATTGCCCAAGCCTCCCAGGAGGTGCTGCTGACAGCGGGCGGGGCCTGGAACGCTTCCCTCAATCACGAGCGGGCGGGTGGCAACTGCATGGTCACCACGCAGCAGATCGACGAGACCGTGTACGTGGTCGGCCAGGACGACTTCGTAATCGGTGCGTACAGCACGGCGTCATGGCTCGGCGAGGTCGACGAAGAGGCCGGACTGATCGAGACCGAGAACGCTCGCCAAGCCTGGCAGATGCTTCAGCATCTTCGCGAAGACTGTCTCCTGTGGCAATGCGGCGGATGCGACGCCTGGATCCACACCTCCAACCGTCCGCGGGTCGGAGTCCTCCGCTGCGCTACGTGCGGAGACGGTGGCGTCGACTTCCACCACGCTGATCGGCACGTGGGCGAGGACAGCGACTAGCCACTTGCAGCGGCGCGCCGCCAACGGCCAAAACCATCCGGCGATACCGTGCGCGCGTGACCGCCCCGTTCGCTACCCAACTTCTCGGCTGGAAGGAAACCCGCGGCCGCCTGGTGCCGAACACGGCAGACACATCGAGCGCGACATCTATGGGATTGGCTGCCGCCACCCTCGACAACCTCGGCGTGAACCGTCACGTGGCGTCAAACGTCCCAGCCGACCCTGGTGGCCATCTCGAGACCATGTGCGGCCAGGATCTTGGAGTCGCCCTTCTCGACCGTGCTCCCGAGCGAGAATGGGACGTCCGGTGCGGTGTGCTCATCTCAAACTTCGCTCAGTACGCGCACCTCAACGAACTCGATCGGCTTGTTGTCGCCCAGCCCGAACTGCGAGTCACGATCGGTCGCGACTACCTCATCAGGCCCGATGTCACAGTGGCCATCCTCCCGACTCCCGGTGACTTCGGCCAGGACCCGTTCTTGCACGGGGTTGTGTCGTGCAAGTGGACGATTCGCTCGGACCGAGTCCAGAACATACGACACGAGTTCGGACAGATGATCCGGCACCGCCGGGGTCGTCAACCCCACTTGGTGACGTTGACCGCGGAACCGCTGCCTACTCGGCTTGCATCGATCGCTCGGGGTACTGGCGAGGTCGACGCCACGTATCACATCGCCTTTGAGGCTCTCGCTCAAGCGGTCGCTGAGGTCGGCAACCCGGAACAACGGTCGGCCTGGGATGAGTGCGTCGGACAGGGTCGCCTCAGGCCCTACTCCGACCTGGCCGAGACCCTCGCCCGCTGGTGACCCTCAAGCGACGTAGGGCTTGACCTGACGTGCGATCGCCTGCGCCAGTCCCGAAGGGACGGCGTTTCCGATCTGCTTCGCAATCTGAGTCTTGGTGCCGACCCAGAGGTAGTCCTCCGGGAAGTCTTGGATCAGGCTCGCCTCGTAGTGGGTCACTACGCGGTCGACAGACTTCTTCGGGTCACCCTTGATCCACCGAGGGTCGTCTCCGCGACGCTGTCGCCCAGGCACCCACTGGGGGTGCAGGTATGCCCCCTTCTCAGGCTTGAAGAACTCGGTGCGAATGGTCAGAGACGGCCGGTCCCAATGCATTCGACCCATCACATCGGTCGTGCCGGTCGGCTTCTCGCGCCAACACCTTGGAAGCAGTTCGGTCGGCACGTCGAAACGTCCTCCGCCCGGCGGAACGTACGAGTACCGCTCCAAAGACAGAGCGTTCGGTTCGCGCCTGAAATGGATGTCCAAGCCCTTGAACACCCCGGGCTTCGGGACGCCGAAGAACTCCGTGACGCTATCGGGCAGATCAGTGGAGTCCGGCCGGGCAGGCAAGCCGTCGATCACATCACGCACCGTTCGCCACGGCTGGAGTCCCGACCCTCGCTGCGGGTCCTTCGCATGCGTCGGCTCAGGAAGGTCGATCGGTCCGACTCGCGAGCCGATGATGATGGTTCGCCGACGACGCTGAGCAACGCCGTAGTCGGCAGCGTTGAGCACTCTGTGACTGATCGTGTAGTTCTTCAGCGAGCCGTGATCGACCTCAGCCTCAAGCATCTGAAACTCAGGGCTCTTGTAGAAGCGGTCAACATTCTCGATGACAAAGACCTTGGGCTTTGCTGCGTGAATGAAGCGCATGTACTCGCGCCACAGTTGGTTGCGCGGGTCGTCCAGCGACTTCAGGCCCAAGTTAGAGAAGCCCTGGCAGGGCGGTCCACCGATGATGATGTCCGCCCGTGGGATGTCCTTCTTCTTCACCAAGGCGATGTCACCGGCGACGGTGTGGTCTTCACCCCAGTTCGCGGCATAGGTTGCAGCGGCCGCCTGGTCCCACTCGACCGCGAGGAGAGGCTCGAAGCCCTCGCGGCCGAAGCCGACGGTCGTGCCGCCGCAGCCCGCGAACAGGTCAATCAGGGTGGGCTGGCTCGTCATGGTCAGATCGTATGTTCGAGCACCGACACCCGACCAACGCAACGCCGCGACGTGACGCGAGTGACTAATGAGGTCCCGGCGAAAACGGTGCCGAGCGATATTGTCCGCGGCGTGCCCGCCACCTTCGCAGTCGACCTGTGCCACCTTCGCAAGGATGGGAAGCCCAACACCTCGGATGGCTCCGCCCCCGACTCGGTGAAACTTGGGCACGCCTTCTTCGAGGTTCTCGGGGTCACGCGACAGGCCAGCGGCGACGAGCCCACCGGTACCCCTTTCGCGGAGAGGGTGGCCGCAGACCTCGCCACTCGCGTGGGCGCATCCCCGGGGACAGTCGTCGTCGAGCCGGAGAAGGCGCTCAACGTCTTCCAGCAGTATCGCCACGTCGGTGCTCTGACCGACATCAGCGTCGAGCCCTCGAAGGCGTACACCAAGGCGTGGACCAGACTCCGCACCGAAGTGGGCAAACGGATCGTCTCGCCCCCAGCCGCAGCACGGCGAGCCCAGGCGCTGGTGCAGGCGGTTGAAGATGCAGTCGCTGACGAGGTGGCGACGCGGAGAAGGGCGCTCTATGAGGTCGGTGCCGAATCGCTTCTCAGGCTGGACGTCACCGTCAGCGACCCTCAGGCGAACCGGCTGCCTGAACTCGAGATCGGGCTCTCCCTCAAGTGGTCGCTCCGCACCGACCGTGCGCAGGACTGTCGCTCGCAGGGCGCGAAACTCTCCGCACTGCGACGCGGTCGGATGCCGCACTTCGCTGCCCTCACGATGGAACCACGGCCGTACATGCTCAACCTGCTTGGCGGCGGCTCTGGTGATGTGGATTGCGTCTATCACCTGCATCTCCCCGCTCTCACGCAAGCAATCGAGGACGTCTACGGGTCGCAGACGAACAAGAACGCGCAGCGGACCTACTCGAACTTCCAGCGCTTGGTGGAACAGAGGCGCCTTCGCGATTACGACGAACTGGTCAAGTACGCCGTCTCCCTGTGAACTACTCGGGTGACCGACTCGTGGGCCTCGACACCCGGCGTGCGCAAGGGCATGCAGGGCAACCGTGGCCGTGACACCAAGCCAGAGATGGCCGTGCGGCGCTTGGTTCACGCGGCCGGGCTTCGATACAGGGTGGACGTTCGACCGCTGGCGCACTTCAACCGGCGCGCTGACTTGGTCTTCACTCGCGCCAAGGTGGCGGTTTTCATTGATGGTTGCTACTGGCACGGGTGTCCCGAGCACTTTACGGTCGCGAAGGCCAACGCCGACTTCTGGGCCGAGAAGGTCCGACGCAATCGAGAACGAGACGTAGAGACCTGCGACGTACTGCGTGAGGCCGGTTGGAGAGTGCTGCGTGTATGGGAGCACGAAGACCCGGCGGCCGCAGCAGAACGCATCGTGGCTGTTGTCCTGGGATCCGAGGACCAGGCTTGACCGTCTGACAAGCATATCCAGGACGACTTGCTGAACAGCGCGCCGACAGCCCGTGTCGACTCCTCTCGCGGCGCACGAACGTGCACAGTCGAGGACTTCCGCAGCGAGCGACTACGACTGAGGATTTAGCCGCCCATCCCACGCTGGTCCAGCGTTGCGCCGAGGTCCCGGACACCCCTCGTTTCGGGAGCAGATCGCCCCCGGAGCGAGACCCCGGAGACATGTATGTGCCGAGCCAAGAGCGACCCGAACTACTACCGCTGCCCCGGCCTGGAAACGTGGTGCGTCAACAAGGAGCACCACCCGACCTTCGAGCCTGACACCGAGCAGGAGCGCGAGTTTCACCGGCCGCGATCCCTCTGTAGCACCACGAGGAACGCAATCAGGCAGGCCAGGAAGAACGCCAAGCCGCGCATCGCCACCGTCTGTGCCCTGAAGACCATCAAGGGTCTCTCCGCCCACGAGGAGATCGGTCTCGCGAACCGCTACGAGTTGTGGGCCGACCGTCGCGCAACCGGCGGCCTCTCGATGCCCGTCCTGGCCGACCGGTTCCGAGCGGTCGCTGAGCACGAAGGCGCGCCGATTGCCGAGATCGCGGCGCGGTACGAGCGGGAGCAGGTCATCCCGCATCGGATGAGGGCCGGTGAGCGACTCGCCGCAGACGTGATCCCTGAGCCAGACCGGCCCGAGTGGTGCGACCCTGATCGGCTCGTCCAGGCTCTCCGTCCGGGCTCGAACGGCGACGTCGCCAAGGCCTACCTCTGGATCGTTAAGGACGACGAGGGCGCCGAGTTCGTCCTCGTCTCGTCGCATGAGTCGGGCGAGCCCATGGTGTGGCCCAATGATGAGGCGGGCTTGGTCGCCGCTGGTCAGGAGTATTTCGCTCGCATCGAGGCCGCCGAGAACCTCGACCTCAATCTCAACGACGCCGAGTACATGAACCCGTTCACTCAGGCCATGAGCGACGCCGACTTCTTGGCGCTCAGCGACGGCATGCACCTCGTCAAGTAGGAGACCCCATGAAGACGCACGCAGATTCGCAGATCGACACCGCCGAGTTGACTCGCCTCACCCTGGCCGCTCTCACCACCCCCGACTATCGGGCCCAGCACAGGCTCGTCCAGGCATGCGCGATCAGCACTCAGGAGGTGCTGGCCCGCTGGACGTGGCAGTCCCCCGAAGGCGAGGTGCACCGGGTCGCCCTGGTGCGCATGCTCGACGGCGAGCCGATGGGCTTCGACAACTCGTACACCGACAAGGACGACGCCATCAGCGTTTGGACCCACATCTACGAGGGGGCCGTCGCCGATGGCACCGCGAAGGCACCTCAGGTCGCCTCCGACTCGGCATAGGGCGTGTCCGGGACAGGCTCCGTCAGCCCATCACCGACCGACTCGACTCGAAGGAGCCCTCATGTCGATCAAGACGCACTGCCACCGCAGCCACGGCTACAAGCCGCTGAACTTCTCCGCGTGGCGCCCGCTTGCCACCGAAGACGTGAGCCGCCTACTCGACGGCGCCAGCACGGAGTTTCGCGCCATCCTCAGCGACGGGACCGCGGTAATGGTCACCGAGCCGGACCTCAACGGCAACCGCGCAGCCGTCCGGCTGAACACCGACCCCCGAAGCGTCGCGCTCGACGGTGCGAGCATCTTCGAGGGGCGCGTCATCGGGGGCTGACCCAGGAGGGTGCGGGCCCGCAGCAGCCGTCGCACCCATGCACACGCAAGTCCACCCCGATGGTCAAGTTGTAGGCGGCGTCCTGTGGGTCGGGATGCCCGACCCCGTGTGGACAGACCCGCTCCGCGATCCCCCGATCGTTGCGCCACCGCACCGGAGCGTCGGACAACGCATGCGGTAGCGGCTCGTGGATCCAGCAACCGTCGGCGCGGCCCGCGCACTGTCGCGCCAAGTGGACGTGCTCGACGATGCCGTCGCTGACACGCAGGCTCCCATCCTGGAGGACGTCGACTGGCTTGCTCACGCGCACACCGTCTCGGAGCCCACCAAGAGCGGGTAGGCCCCGCCTCCGTTCCGCACACCTGTGTCCCATGAGCGATAACCAGGTGACCGGCCTACTCGGCCTCTGCCCCGACGGCGTCGAGATGACTGCGGAGTGCGACCCCTCGGAGTGGACGAGGCCGCGGCTCCTTGTTATCGAGACGGCCTCGTGTCTCTACATCGTCGACGCGGCTCGGCAGACGGTCACGTCCTATCCGTACGACCGGGACCGGGCAGTTCGCCCGCACCACCGGGTGCCGCGGTCTTACATCGAGCACGAGATGGATGCCCCGATTCCGGGCGAGGACTGGGCGTGGGTGGGCGAGCGACTTCAGTCGGACCCGTGGGGCGAGTACCCGATTCACCCGGTCGGCGAGGTGCTGGCCGTACGCCAGATTGGGTGTGGCCTGTGAGCGACATCAGAACAGACGACAACAACCCGGCGGTCCGGCGCTCACGCCGTCAGCGGATCGGCCACATCGAGGACCACCCCGACCAGACGGTAGTGGTCTACACGATGGACGGCGATGTGTGGCTGCTCGACTGGGGCAACCAGCACGCCATCCACTGGCCCAGGCGTGATGCTGACGGTCGCAGGTATCGGCTCGTCACCACAGAGGTACTGGTGGTCTCCGATGACCTCACCCTCCTGGTCGAGAACGAGCGCGGAGACGACGTCGAGATTCACGCAGGCACCATCTGCTCGATCTTCGTCGAGACGTGGCGGGCCGGGAGCCGCAAGTAGAGCCCTTCCCATTCGCCGACGGGTCCTCCGCCGCGTCCTTAGCCTTCGGACGCAAGCCACGTCCAGAGGGCCTGTTACGCCGTGCGCTCGGCGACCCCGTCGCCGCGCGTCCCCCTATTCCGGATTCCTCTGCGCCCCGCACGCACGTCGACCTAGGGTGCGCCCATGAGCGACACGTCGAGCCCGGGGACCTCTGATGAGTCGGCTGGATCGCCCCCGCCGCCTCCGTTGGTGAGCCCCGACGGCAAGTTCTGGTGGGACGGGTCTCAGTGGCAACCGTTCGCGACCGAGGCCGCTTCCAGCACGGCGCAATACCCGTCTCCGGCGGGCTCTTCGAGCACCGCGCAGGCAAACCCCGCCGACACCCGAGTCATGCCTCCACCGGTGCACGTCGCCAGCACCGAAGCCGCAACTAGCAACGGATCGGGGTTCAAGTGGTCGTGGCTCTTCCGGATCGCCATTCCTCTCGCCGTCCTCGGGTGGTGGCTCTGGCCTCAGATCTCCGGCTATCTGTCGGAGGCTGGCGTTGATGTGGCAAGTGGAAGCCTCGAAGACGTCACGTGCGACGAGTTGGCCGACGACGCAGTTCGGATCTCAGAAGAGGACACCGGGCTGGGCACGAAGTTGCTGAAGGTCCGTGAGCCGCGGGTAGTCGAGGACAACCGCGCCACCTACGAAGCACCTACCGGCACAAACGAGGAAGTGGTCCTGGCGTGCCGCGGCCAGGGATCGTGGGAGGACGGGTCCGACGTTGACGTTCGCGTCGAACTCACGGTCGACTCTGACGGCGACGCCTGGGTGTTCTACAAGCCCATGCCCTGACCGGCACCTATCGACGCGGGATCAGGCCTATGAAGTGGTCTGCGGCCGAGTTCGGATCGATCATGAACTCCGGCGCGACGTTCGCGAGCCGCTCGTCGATGCGCGGGTGATCGACGAGCGCACCGGCAGGCGTCGGCCACAGGTGCACGATCGCCCCTCCTGCAACCAGGTGGATGTCGTCAGCCTCGATCGCGTCCTCCGGGACGTCGAGGATCGCCGCGAGGCGGCGGCCCCACAGAGCCTTTGGCTCGCGATGTTCGCGCGTCTTGCGCTTCCAGAACCACATCTCAGGCCCACAAATCGTCGGGGACCGGCTGCGCGGTCGGGCGACGACGCACCGTCGGTGGAGCGGTGACAGGCTCGAACTCGAAGTCGTCCAAGCCCTCGGCAGCACCGGGTGTGCCTGGCACTTCGCCCTCCAGGTCGTCCAGCGTCAGTACGACCTCGTCGATCAGCACCTCGCCAGGAGCGGCGGGAACGACTGCGGCGGGCTTCTGCGTACCCCACATGTCCTTCGGCACCGCCGGGGGCACGAACGGCGCCCCGAAGCCAGCCGCTACGTCGAGGATCTTCGGCTGCCGGTGCGGGAGACGGTCAGCGATGCCCCAGTGGTCGGCCAGGTACACCGAGCGGAACCGCTTCGCCTCGCCGCCAACCTCGCGGACGTAGCCGACGCCGGGTGCACACGTGAGTAGTGCCATCGGGTCGGGCAGGTCCGGAAAAACCATCTTCGCGGTCTCTCCGTCCTCGACGCGGAACGAGATACGGAAGGACAACTGCGCACGCGTGCTAGTCGGAAGGATCGTGCTGTCGGGGCGCTGGGTGATGAGGACCAGTCGGACGCCGTACTTCGCACCCTGCGACACCACGGCGAGGAGTTCACCCATCATCGCGGCGGCGGCCCGCTTGTCATTGTGACGCAGGTAGTTCGCGGCCTCGTCGATGACGACCACGATCATCGGCAACTCGGCGGTGAACTCGGAGATCTTGTCGGCGCGCATGTCGCGCAGGATCGGCTTGCGGCGGTCCATCTCTCCGCGGACCCACTCCAGCATGCCGGTAACGGCGTCGGGATGCGTGTCGGATGTCGACCAAGCCACCTTGTCCTCGAACGGCGCGATGGTCGTGTCGTTCGGGTCGGCGACGAGGAGACGGGCCCTGTCTCCCATTCGCAGCACGTGGGTGAGCAGCGAGTAGGTACACACGGACTTGCCGCTGCGGGTAGCACCGGCAATGAGCGCGTGCGCAGAGAGCGCCAGGTTGATCTCGATGTTGCCTCCCTCCTCGTCGATGCCGACGACCCACGGGGTGTCCGGGGTGATCGTCTCGGTCACGTCGAGGTTGAACGGCACGATCACGTCGAGAGGGTCGACGATGAGCCGCATCTCGATCTCGCCCTCACCCGACCGGTCGGTGATCGTCCAGGTGCGCGAGTCGGGTGACGGGTGCAGGTCGTTGGCCATGGTCAGCCACGTCTGGCGGCGCTTCTCCGGGTCCCGGACCGCCGGGACCCGGGTCGCGTGCCAGCCAGTCACGTCCGCGCCGTCGGTCGTCACGAGCAGGTCGAGGTCCCACGGCTTGCACGAGAGCCAGTCGGCGATGCGGCCCCTCTCGGTCAGCGTCTCCGTGTCGAGGGCAGCCAGGTGGACGACACGCTCCCCCTTGCGCCACTGGACGAGGGCCAGACCATCGGACGCACGCAGCGTCGCGTCGAGTTCCTCCGCGCGACTCTCGGTAATGCCCACCTCTAGGGTTCCGACGCACTCGCCGGGGCGCGCAGGGTTGTCCTCCTCAGCGGGCGCGATCGCGGTCAGGAAGCCACCGGTGCGGGCCATCACTTCGCGTCGCGCCACGGTCTCCGGGCTGGCCGGGAGGTACTCAAACGCGGTCGCCGCGCCGTTCGAGTCGGTGTGCATCTTGGCCTCGAACTCGGGCAGGTGCAGCGCCACGCGCTCGTCGAGTCCGTCCAGGTGCGCAACCGCCTCAGCGGGCACCGGCGAGATGACAAAGCCGCCGCCCTTGCGGGGTCGCAGCGCCCCAATCTCCAGCATGGAGTCAGCGGTGCGCTGCGAGAGGCGGTGCGCCTCAATCAGGTGAGGCATACGACGGCGGCACAGGCGACGCCAGCGCAGTTCCAGGTGCGCAACGAGAGCGGCCAGCCCCAGGAAGACGCCCGTGTTGATGGCGTCCACCCGGACGGTGTCCAGGAGTGCCCAGGCGACAGGCGGCGCTATGCACGCCGCGACGAACAGCACGCCGAGCCAGCGGTGGTGGACACCCCACTTCTGCACGTCACGTACGAGCCGGTGATTGGGCCACTTCTCGACCTTCGCTGCGAGCATGCGGCGCATCAGCACCCAAGCCGCAAACACCGTGACAAGCACGGTCCACTGGGCGATCGAGAGCGTGTCCTGCGTGGCCCAGCCAGCGGTCTCCTTGACCCACTCCGGGCACTTGGGGAGCCCCAGCGAGAGCCAGACCGCGAGCGTCGGCCAGAAGATCGCGGACGAGACCTGGGCGTGAGTCTCCCACGGCTTCTCATCGGCCTTGGGCTTCACCAGCCCGGGCCGGTCCCACCAGAACCCGAAGACTGCACCGAGCGTCGAAGCGGCGATCGACTCGGCCAACGACAGGCTCCGCTTGGTGACTTCCACACCTGCACCGACCGCGGACATCACACCGCCTCGCCGTCGGTCGGCTTACGGCGCTTCGCGGCGACGGACAGGCCGAGTGCACCGGCGAGGATGCCGCAAACGACCAGCCAGCCGGTCGGTGAGGATGAGTCCTCCTCGGCCGGAGCGGTCTCGGCGTCGGCCGTGTCCTCAGGCTCGGGCGCGGTGGCAGCCGGTACCTCGGTCGCGGTCGACTCGGGCGTCTGCGTCTCAGCGGGCGGCTCGGGAACGTCGGTCGGGGCGAGGCGGTCTGCTTCCAGCCACAAGTCATTGGTGCCCCACGCTGCCCGCACCCACGTGCGACCGTCGTGCTTCACACTCTGGGTCGATGCCCACACCAGTTCGCCGCCCATGAGTTCGTGATCGAGGTTGACCTCCACAGCGTCTGGGCTCGTCGGGTTCCGGTCGAACGCGTCGACGGGGAGCGACTGGTCGAGCCATTCCTCAACCGTCGTCTTCATTGGTGCCGAGAACTCCGGGTATGTGGTGCTGCCGGAGTCGGGGCCGTACGGCACGTAGGACGCCTCGTCGTAGAACGCGGCGAGCGGAAGACCGTCCACGATGGCGCACTGGGCGAGGCCTCCGCATTCGCGGGGGCGGTTCGGGTCGTCGAGGCCGACGTAGGTCACATTGAGGATCTCGCCGGGCTCGATGGGTTGGCCGGACGTCGACGTGGGTACTCCGATGATCTGGTCGGGCTGCCAGCCGGGTGCGGCGTTGGCGGGTGCGGCGAGGCAGATGATGGCGATGGCCGCAGCGATGGCGGCGCGGGTAAGGGTGCTCATGAATCAGTCCTCTTCGATCTGTGCAACTGGGGTGGGGATGGGGGTGCGGGAACCGGCAATGGCACCGGCTGCGACGAGTCCAGCGACGGCGGCGAGCGGCAGCGCTGCGGTCAGGAACAGGTGGGTAACCGCGGCGGCGCCACCGGCGACCAGGAGGAGCAGGGTCGAGTCGGCCTTCGCCGTCGCGGCGACCGCGTCGGCGGGTGCGTGACGCATCGCGGCGACTCGGTGGGCCGTCATGAAGGCAAGGACGGCACCAACCACGGCGGCGCCTCCAAGGACCTGCGCATCGAAATAGCCGCTTGGAGCCAGGAAGGCGGCCGTCAGCCCTGCACCGATCGCAGCGACCGCAGTGGCGTGCACGACGATCGGCAGCAGGCCACTGGTAGCGAGGGCAGGGAGACGGCCCGTGAGGGAGGCACCAGGGCGGACCAGGCGGGTAGCGACGTGCGCGAGGGCTGCGAGCACGAGTGCCAGGAGGGCAACGATCCTGGCGATGTTCAGGCGTCCCTTGGCGAGTGCCTCAGCAGCCGGATTCTCGCCGGTGACCGCGTTCTTCGCCTTCTCCCACAGGCTCGGCGTCTCCGTGGTCGCGGGCATCTCCATCTCGGTCTGCTCGGCTTCGCGTTCGGCCTTCCACTCGTCGTACTTCTCCTGCTGATCCGTGATCCACGACGGGGTCTCGGTCGGCTCAGCCGTCGGCGTCGCGGTCGAATCCTCTTCCGCGGGCGTGAGGAGGTCCGCCTGGGCAACCCAGCCGACGGTTGCGTCGTCGAGGGCAACGCGGTACCAGCCGGACGTCGCGGTCGCGTCGGCTCGGTACGACTGACCGGCGGTGAGTGCGCCCAGGGCGATCGCGTCGGTGACCGGCTTCTCGCGGACCTCGACGCCGCGGGAGGGCGTGAGGGTGGAGGCCAGGTCGTCGGGCGTGATGACCTCGGTGGACGCGAGCACCAGCGTCTTGACCCAGCCGGTCATCCCGTCAACGTTGACGGGCGTCCAGCGGTCGGCCCCGACGAGGCTGTGGCCACCGAGGATGTCCCAGTCCGCGACGTTGAGGACCTCACCGGGTCCGAGTTCCCGAAGCACGTCGGCGCCGTTGCGCGGCGAGACGCGCACGGACATGTCACCTGCGGTCAGGACGGCCGCGAGAGGAAGCCCGGCGTCCTGGTCGACCACGAGCGCCTCCCGGGTGTATGTGGCGGGGTCGAGGGCGCCGCCCAGCGGCTCACTGACGGTAGAACGGAGGAGCCAGCACTCCGCCTTCGCGCCGTCGGCCAGAACCTGGATGTACTTGTAGCCGCCGGAAGCCTCCATGGCGCGGCCGACCGCGACCGCCTGTCCGTCGGAGATGGCACGCACCGCGGGCGGGAACGCCTCGCGGTCCGGCTTCTCCACGCAGGTCCGGTCGTCCATAACAATGACGACCTGTGCGTCGCCAGCGGCATGCGCGGGGGCAGCAGTCAGGCACAGCGCGGTCATGCCGACTGCGGTGAGTGCTCGGGTGATCTCCATGGGTGCTCCTCTCGGGTGCCATGGGGGTGTGCGGCGGGGACACGCAATGACACGCCTGCGGCGAACTTTCTTGGCCCGGAACGGGAGCGGCCCGGCCCCACCGCGACTACGACGGCGAGACCGGGCGGCTTTCCTACCCCAGAGGAACGATCGGCGCGAGCAACGACGACCGCATCTCTCGGGTGTGCGGGGCTCATCCAGAACGCTGTCCAGGACGGTCAGCCGCGGAAGATGAACCGCTCGTTGCGGTGCCTGACGACGACCTTGTAGGTGCCGTCGGTGCGCTGCGCGACGCGCACGCGGGCGTCGCACGAGACCGGCAGGCCCACGTGGCTTACAACGCAGGTATCGCCCTCCTGGTGGATGACTCGCACAGGTGCGCCGTTCGCCGGGTCAAGAGCGAGCGAACGACCCACCTTTAGGCCGATCGCTTGCGCGGTGTCGCCACGACCCTCCGCGATCACGTGGCGTTCCCAGGCCGCTGCGAACGATGCTGTCGTCGGCGGCGCGAACGCCACGGCCAGCCCGGCCAGGAGGACCAGCAAGACGAGGCGAGTCCTGCGACGGCGACGCTGCACTCGGGCCCACGCCGTCACAGCCCCAGCCTCTCAGCGGTGCGGGCCGCGGAGTGCTCCTGCGTGACCCAGTCGACGATGGCGTCGAGGACCTCGTCGGCGTAGCGGACCGTCGACGAGGCGCTCATAGCGTCGACCATCAGCGGCCGGAAGTGGCTCGTGCCGTCGCTCG
Organism: Nocardioides eburneiflavus; assembly: GCF_004785795.1. Taxonomy (NCBI): domain Bacteria; kingdom Bacillati; phylum Actinomycetota; class Actinomycetes; order Propionibacteriales; family Nocardioidaceae; genus Nocardioides; species Nocardioides eburneiflavus. The sequence goes on along the minus strand of NZ_SRRO01000001.1, from coordinate 2,101,581 downwards.
CTCGAAGCGCCTCAGCAGCGACGGTCACAAGGCCGGTGGCCTCGTCGACGTCGAAGTCGATCCAAGTGTTGGTGAGGTGCTGCGCGACGCGCTCGATGATGACGGCGTCTCGCGTGGTGCTCGGGGTGCTCATGAGTTGCCTCCGGACTGCGGTCTGGGCGGGATCTCCGCTCCTGCTCTCAGCCCCTATGCCTCATGTCCTTGACACGGGTCACTTGGGCACCCATCGCCGCGTGCCGCCCTCGTCGATGACCAGCCGCGTGCGACGCCTCGCCTCGAGATCGGAGGCGTACGCCGCCTCCCGCGCGGCTGCCTCCCTTTCGGCCTTCTCCTGCTGCTCTCGCGCGATGACGGCCGCCCTGTGCTCCCCCGCCTGTCCGTCGATGACTTGTCCGACCGTTGCCCCCGTTGGCGAGAAGTGGCTGCGATACCCCTTGCGGTACCAGCGCAGCGCACCCAGCCGAGCCAGGACGCCCATGTACTGCTCGACCGTGCCGTAGAGGAACCGACGGTCCCGCGCCCACCCGAGCCCGTGCCGTCGAAGAGTTGCCTCGACCTCCGGCCAAGCGAAAACGGCCGTGCGGCCCTCGACCAGGTCGACCCACAGAGCGGCCCGCCAATGGACACCGGCCGCTCGGATCACCGACGTGTCTGGGCCCTCCAAGAACGAGGGGACCGCTCCGTGGCGGGCGAGGAGATCGGCACGCACAGCGGAGGCCTGCCATGCGTCTTCGAGGTGTTGGCGAGCCTCGGCTTGACGCTGTCGCGTCGCGGCTTCCTTCTGAGACTCGATCGCTTCCGCCGCAAGGATCTGGTCAAGGGTCGGGGTCCGGATGCCAAGTCGCGGATCGAACGCGCAGTCGTCGAGGTCGTCGACGCGGAGGTACGCCCAGAACTCGCCACGCCACCTGCGCGTGAACGAGCCGCTGGATGACAACGTGCCGACCTGTCGAGTCACCGGATTAACGACCAGCAGCGGCGTGTTCGCGCGGCCGATTGCGGATGCCAACCCCGGCACTCGAACCGGTGTCTCGCCCGAGCGACCGAGCCCGTCTCGGGACAGGCTGACTCGGGTGTGGCCAAGCAGCCACAGACACGCGACACCCGCCTGGTCGAGGTCCCGCTGCTTGGCCTTCCATCCCTCGACCGACCAGTTCTTGTACTCGACCTCGAAGGCGACGCGACGACCCGACGCGCCAGTCACGAGCACGTCCGGACGACGAATCAGGCGTCCGTCGTCGTCCTTCAAACTCTGCTCCTCCTCCACGTCTGCTCCGGCCGGGACCCTGCTCCTCGCCCAGTCGACCAGCATCGCCTTGGCCGCCAGGTGGGCCTCCGACTCAGGCTCGGTCGGATGGCTAACGGTGGTCCGATGGAAGAAGTGGTGTCGGCGCTTCGTCCCGCCGCGAGTCGAGATCGGACAGACGCATCCCGGATAGGGGCAGCGCAGATGCTCGCGGGCAAGAGCGCGCATCTCGTCAGCCATGCCATCAGGTAGATAGACCGCGGTGCCGTCATCGCGTCGTAGAGCCCACACCTGACGAGACTCGTCGTCCAGGAAGGCGGCCAGCCGTGGATGCACGAGACCCCTCCTTGTGGCGTGGCGCCAACGTAGACGAGGCCGTCACCGCGCGGGGCCGAAATGGGAAGGTGAGCCGCATCCTCTTGGCCGCACATCTGGAGGTCATGACGCATTCCAAGCCGCTACTCCGCGAGGCCCGTCCTGCCAACTGAGTGTTGCCAGCACCCCCGCGCTCGGCCAGTCTGTGCATCGGAGGTGTCGGATGACTCAGATGGCCAAGCGTCTTGTTGTTGTCGTTGCGATTGCGCTGGCAGGTTGGCTGGCCCCAGCAGGCGCGGGCGCGACCATCAACCGCATGGTGCCCGTCATCGAGACATTCGATTTGTCCAGCGGTGACCTCTACCCCGTCGTCCGAGACGACTTCAAGGACGAGGTCGAGTTCACCTGGTACTCCAACGACACCTCGCCCGGCCAGGTGGATGTCATCAGTCCTTCCGGCGTCGTCGTCGCCTCGTTCTTCGATCGGTACGGCAGCGGAAGCGGTACATGGGACGGGACCGACCAGTCCGGAAACGTCGTGGCGGTAGGCACCTACACGTTCCGGCTCACGGTCACCAACAGCGAGGACGGCTCGTCCGCAACCAGCGCGCGGTTGCTGGAGGTCAAAAGCGACATCGTGAGTAAGAAGATCAAGGTGCACGTTCTCGGCCACAAGGCCACGCGACGGACACATTCTCCTGGGTGCAGCGTGGGTCGGTTCGGCATCGCTGCTGACCTGGACTGCAACGGCGGCAGGTTCGCGCAGGTCCAGTTCGCGTTCAAGGTGCCGCGCGATGCTCGCGGGTTCAAGGTGCGATACGACGACTTCCCGGGAGGCTACTCACCGGGTCGCTACATCCGACAGGCAGAGCGTGTCCGGCCGACTCGCTTCGTTGTGACCGTCCGCGTGACCGGCTACCGCTCGGTCATCCTGGACGCTGTCGACCTCCTCTACACAGCGAAGGTCCGCCGTTGACGGCGTTGACTTCCAAGGGCGGTCAGTCCGGCTGGTTCGCGCGCCAGGCGTCGGGAGGGAGAGAAGGCGAAGCCCGAGCGACCGAGTGACGAAGAAGCATGACGAGACCGATAAGTGGTCGACGAGATGCGAGAGGGTAGGTAGAGATCAAGACGGGTACGTGTAGGACCAATCCGCTCCACGTCTCGCTGTCGCCTGTGCCTCCCCAGCCGTCTGCACCCAGTCACTCGCTGCCCAGTGCGGTCCGCCTTCGATGAGCCCTCACGGGTCAAGTCCTGTGACGTGGTGTACGACGGGTGATCCCTCGTCGTTGGTGGGTCAGGCCGTGATGGCCTGAAGGGCTGGTTCGTTCATCTCCTCGTCGGTGGTGGTGGTGTCGAGGGCCTGTGATCGGGCGAGGACGTCGAGTCCGAGGTAGCGGCGTCCTTCGGCCCATTCGTCGTGCTGCTCGGCCAGGACGGCGCCGACGAGCCGGATGACCGATGTCCGGTCGGGGAAGATCCCCACGACGTCGGTGCGTCGGCGGATCTCGCGGTTGAGGCGCTCGTTGGGGTTGTTCGACCAGATCTGGCGCCAGATCTCCTTCGGGAACACGGTGAAGGCGAGGATGTCGTCGCGCGCGCTGTCGAGGTGGTCGGCCACCGCAGGGAGCTTCTCGCTCAGCGCGTCGACGACGCGGTCGAACTGGGCGTGGACCGCCTCAGCGTCGGGCTGGTCGTAGATCGAGTGCAGCAGCGCCTTGACCCATCCCCAGCTGGACTTCGGGGTCGCGGACATCAGGTTCGCGGCGTAGTGGGTGCGGCACCGCTGCCACGAGGCGCCGGCCATGGTGGCGGCGATCGCCGCGGTCAGTCCGCGGTGAGCGTCGCTGGTGACGAGCCGCACCCCGCACAGGCCCCGGGCGGTCAGGTCGCGGAAGAACGCCAGCCAGCCGGCGCCGTCCTCGCTGGTGGTGACCTGCACGCCGAGGATCTCGCGGTGCCCATCGCCGTTGACGCCGGTCGCGACGAGCGCGTGGACCGGCACGACGCGGCCACCCTCGCGGACCTTGAGGACCAGGGCGTCGGCAGCCACGAACGTGAACGGTCCGGCCTCGGCCAGCGAGCGGGTGCGGAACTCTTCGACGTGGGCGTCGAGCTCCTTGGCCATCTCCGAGACCTGGGACTTCGACAAGCTGGTGATGCCGAGTGAGGCCACGAGCTTGTCCATCCGACGCGTCGAGACACCAAGCAGGTAGCAGGTCGCCACCACGCTGGTCAGCGCCCGCTCGGCACGCTTCCTGCGTTCGAGGAGCCACTCGGGGAAGTAGGACCCCTGCCGGAGCTTCGGGATCTCTAGATCCAGAGTGCCGGCACGGGTGTCGAAGTCGCGGTGCCGGTAGCCGTTGCGACGGTTGACCCGTTCCGGGGTGCTCGTGCCGTACTCGGCGCCGCAGACGGCGTCGGCCTCAGCGGACAGCAGCGTGTTGATGAACGTGCCGAGGAGCTCGCGCAACAGATCGGGGCTCGCCTGGGCGAGCTGTTCCTCGAGCAGGCGGGCAGGGTCGATACTGGGGGTGACGGTCATCGTCGTGTCCTTCTTCGAGTCGGTTGTAGGAGATCACTCGAAGGATCACGCGGTGGCCGTCACTGCTTCTACAGCGACACGCTCACCGGGAGCCGTACACCACTCTGCTGGACGTCACTCCCTCACGTCGCTCTCGAAGCCAAGGTCACCCCTGTCCGACGCCGAAGGCGTGAGGACTGGGTGAGCCTCTTCGCCTCGTATCGCTCTCGTGCATCGCTGTTCGCCTGCGATGGCTCGATCCCTCCGGCCTCGAAGTACCGCTCGTTTTCGCCGACCTGCTGCTGGTGCCGTTACCCGCGTCTCGTCTGACCGTCTCCGGGGAGCGTTGTGCGTACCCGCCGCACACCTGGTCAGTCAGCAACAGATGACCCACCAGATTCTCTGGGTACAAACCCTTCGGGTTGTACCCATATCGGAGGTACTTCCCGTGACAGGTGCAGCGAACGTCAACCCCCTGGACGCCCACGACTCCGTGCTCGGCCCCACCGCGAAGGCGCACCACGACTCCCCGCCACAGATCGCCTTCGGAGCGCTCGCATGTCGAGCCCTCGGCGCTGGCATCCCGACCGACGATCTGCTCGCGTGGTGCCTTCGACTCGACCGTGCAGACATCAAGCAGATCGCCAAGACGCCTGCCCAGTACGAGCCGCTGCTCGACTCTGCTTCGGCGCGTGTCGCCTCGTCCTCCTCCCTCGACGGGCGCGCGCAGAAGCGGGTGACTGCGGCTCGCCGTCTCGTCGTTTGTCTCCTCTCACCGATGCCTGCTCATGTAGCGGTCTCCTCCAGCCAGAACGTCGGAGCCCGGCACGCACTCGCGGCGATGGGACCAGAGTTCTTGAAGCGCTCCCTCGACGACGGCTACGACTCGATCGTCATGGGCGGTGACCGACTTGCCACCCTGATGGGCGTCGAGCGCAAGACGGCCGACAGGTACCTCGACACCCTGGAGACGGCGGGATGGATCCGTCGCAAGAAGCGAGCGGGCGGCCTCGCTCGCGCCTGGCGTCTCCCGCGCCTATCGGCCGAAGGCGACCGGATTGCGTGGGCCCACTCGGACCTCGTCAACGCCCTCACCGATCGGGACCTCACCAACCCGTTCGTCGAGGTCTTCTTCGCGGCCTCACACCCCGCCGTCGGGTACGGCGAGAAGTACGTCGATGGTCAGCCGGTCAAGGCTCGCGTCGGCGGGTTCTCGTGGCTCGTTGGGCTGCTCGACGAGGCCGGTGTGGACCCAGTCGACGTCGGCATGACGAAGCGGACCGTGAGCCGCTACCGGAAGGCATGGCTCGCGGCCGTCACCGAGGGGGACACGATCACCGAGGGGCTGGACGCTCACGGCGCGGCTCATGGCTCCGACCTTCTGCACGGCATCGCCCTAGACGCGTACCACGCCCGGGCGTATGACAGAACGACCGGCGCCGAGGCGAAGCGCGAAGTGAAGGGCCGCGTGCACCAGGGCCTCGCGACCCTCTTGGCCCAGCACACCATCCCGAAGGCAACGGCCAGGTTCGAGCGCCGGAACACGTGGACAGCCGCCATGACGTCCGCCGTGTCGTCGATGCCGGACGAGATGCGGCCCTACCTCGCCAAGGCACTCGCCTCAAAGATGCGGGCCAGGCGCTTGAGGTACTCCCCGATGGATGCAGTCACGGCGGCTGCCCAGATCGCCGGAGCGTGGCCGAGCGCCCCCTACGTGCTGGACGCCCTCCTGGGGACACACGAAATCCCCGCCCTCGACGCTGAGTCGAGCGATCGCGACGCGTGGGTCGACGCTGCGTCGACGTCAGCGTCGGCGTTGCCGGAGGAGATGCGCCACGCCCTCGCCAAGGGGCTGTCGTCCAAGTTGGAGAAGGTCGGTTACGAGGGACACGTGGCGGCGAAGGTCGCCGCCCGTGTCGCTGGCCTCGATGCGAAGGGGGTTGCGGCATGAGCCGTGTACAGAAGTGGTTGCTGACCGTGCTCATCGTGATTGGTGGAGGCGCTGGAGCGCTGGCCGCGGTCGCTACGTCCCAGGTCGCAGTCGACACGGGTGCGGTCGCGACGCCCGCGCTCGGCTGGCTGTTCCCGCTCATCATCGAGGGCGGCGCCGTGGTGTCGGTCGTACTTGCATGGCAGAGGACCGCGGCCGGGCTGAGCGCTGCCGCCGAGTACTCCGCCCTCCTGATCCTCCTGCTGCTCACTGTGGCGGTCAACGCCACGCACGCGGACGGCTCGTCCTGGTTCGGCGTGCTGCTGGCGGCCTCGCCGCCAGTAGTGCTCGCGGGAAGCGTCGAACTGTTGCTGCGCAACATGCGAACCCAGCGCCTGCCCGGCTGCGTGAGTGCTCGGCCAGTGGGCGCTGAGCGCCCGAGTGAGCACCTGAGCGCACCGCTCGCTGAGCGCCCGGGCGACACATCGAGCGCCGTTCCCCACAAGCCTGCTGAGCGCTTGCTGAGCACTCCCGCCCTCAGCACCGAGCGCCCTGCCGTCGTAGTGAGCACCGAGCGAGCACCGCTCAGTGAGCGCTCAACCAGCGCGCAGACGAGCGCTCAGCCAGTGAGCACCGAGCGCGCCGCCGCCGCGTCAACGCCGCGAGCACCCCGCGTGACGACGAGCGCCAAGCCTGCGAACGCGAAGCCGAGCGCGGCCGAGAAGCAAGAGCATGTGGCGGCCCTCCTGGCCGAGAACCCCGAAATCAAGGGGCCCGAGGTGGCAGCGCGTCTCGGCCTCGGGCCCTCGACTGCTCGGAAGTACCTGAAGAAGGCGCGCGAGGCCGCGGCTGCCTGAGCACCCTCCTGGAGAGCGTCCCGAGCACTCTGCTCGGGCCTTCGGGGAGGGCCGTGTCAAGGACGTCCGCATGTGCTCCTACGAGCAGAGAGCAGACCGCTCTCGGACCTTCCGGCCCGCCCCAGGGCCTATCCCCAGGAGCACCCCATGAGCATCCCCAGCGTGACCCTCGACGTCGCCATCAGTGGCGTCTGGTGCGAGGCAGAAGCCACCCACAAGCCCGAAGACGAGTGCACCGAGATCTACGTGGCCACGGACGACGGCTACCCGATGTACATGGCGACCGTCCACGGGCACCTCACCCACTGCGAGGTCCGCGCCGCGGTCGAGTCTCTCGCCTTCGGTCGGCCGAGCAACCTCAGGTGGTTCGATCTACGCCGGAGCGCGGCGTGACGATCGTCGACTTCGTCCTCGCCACCGGCACCCACCTGGTTGCCGAGTGGACATATGACGACGAGGCCCGGCCCGTCACCGTCGTGACTCTGACTCGCTGCCCCGAATCCGTGACGTACCAGATGAGCGGCCACGTGCGGCCGAAATGCGCAGTGACTCATGCCGCCACCACGGATCGGGTCTTGTGCCGCGCAGAACCCGTCGCATGCTGATGGTCATTGAGGCGCCGGTGGAGCACGACGGTTCGCCTGACACATGGGCTGACCCGGCCTACGTGGTCACCGGGTCGTGGACCCACGACCAGGAGGGCGAGCCCGTCACCGTCCTGGCGATCGCTGACGGGAACATGGGCATGCGGGTCTGGAGGGACACCCGTCCGGGCCACCTCTCCCCCGAGGTGGTCCTCGACGTGGCGGCCCACCACCTGCCGCCCGCACCCTCCTGGGCTGGCTTCGGCCGACGCGACCCCGACCCCGTCGAGGCAGCGGTCGCTGGGGACACGACGGTCCGCGTCAAGGCACCGTTGACCGGAGCCGAGATGGACGTTCAGATGCGCGTCCTCACCGGCCGAGTCGCCCCGTTCGGCCGGGGGGCCCTCGACCTGTCCGCCCTAGACGTCTCCGACGCGATGCGGGACGAAGCCCGGCATCTCGTGCGTCAAGCGTTCCGGTCAGGTGGCCTCGCCGAGGTAGAGCGTCTCCGTGACGACCTGATGCACCGCGCCCACCTGGCCCTCAACCACTGCGCGGACTGGCGGGCCCAGGAGGGCCCGGGGCACCCCGCACTACGCGTCGCACCATTGACCCGGCACCTGCAAAGAGCCGCCACCAACCTCATCGCCGAGTACCACTCCTACTGACCTGTACTACGGCACGTCCGAGGCGTCGGTCTGGCCCGCAGTGGAAGCCGCAGTCTTCGAGGACCCCAGAGCCAGAACGCCAAGCGCACAGAGGCCACCCACGACGACAATGACACCCACCATGATGAGCCACTTCGCACCATCAGCCCCCAGCGACAGTGCGCTGCCGAAGACAGCCAGTGTCATTCCGAGCCAAGTAAGGAGGCTTGCGAAACGCCCCGCGAAGTCATGGTTGGGATTTTTCAGCCCGAACGTCCACTCGCGTCGAACGATCAGGTCGAGGAGGGCACCCATTACCGCAAGGGCGACACCGGCCGCGGTCAAACCGTCGACGATTACAGCGGTCTCGGTCATGGCTTCAGCAGTCCCAGCAGATTCTTCGGCAACGACGTGCGACCACCCTCACGAAGGAAGTCGGCGTAGACGAGCAAGAACCGCAGCAGCAGCCCCACTCCAGCGAGGAAGAGGGTGGACACGACTACACGCCATCCCCAGTGCAGGTACATCTCGCCGAACGTCATGACGACCACCGGGACGACCATTCCGAGGACCGCCAGCGCGATGAGCACCCGGATCGCCAACGAGAAGCCCTCCGGCTGTCGCGCCGCATCAAGATTCTCCTGCGCGAGCCTCTGTTCCTGGCTGAGTTGCTCCATCGCGGCGGTAGCGCGATCGACAGCAGTGAGTCGCCACTCCCGATTCGCCCGACGCGTCTCCACGTCGATGCCCGGCCCGGGCATCCGGATGTACGGATCTAGGTATGAGGACATTCCTGCGAGCGCACCCTTCCTCGCCTTCTCCTCCGCCTCACGGGCCGCCAGGATCGCCACGTGGCATACCTCGTCATAGACCCAGCGCCATAGGTCCGGCTTCGATGCGGTGACGTCGTTCTCTCGACGAAACTCGTCCCAGTCCGGATGCCGCTTGCGCACTGGAACCAGCGGAGCGATCGCGCCGACGGCAGCGCTCATCTCCTGGTCGAGCGCAGCAACCTGCCGAGAAAGCAGTTCGCGGTCCAACCCCTCTCCGTCCTCCTCGACAGCATCGAGGACCGTCTCCACATCCAACTGCCGACCGTGGGTGGTCGCCTCGAATGCCGCCGTGAAGACGGCATGGTCTTCCAGAAGATCGTTGACCTCGCCGGACTGGAACGACGCTCGGGCAGCGGCGTGCTGGCTCTTCGCTGTCTCGAAGCGTCGCTTCAGATCATCCACGCGACGTTGGGCCGAGGCCTGCTCTGCGTGCAAAGCCACGTATCGAGTGACGAGTAGACCGCCGACGATCGCAATCATCGCCGCCGAGGCCTGGGTCAGTGCAGAGAGCAGCCAGTTGACGTCCGCGACGGCGTAGACCGATGTCACCGCCTCTGCCTGTCGACGTCGTCAACGACCTTGCACAGGAGCGCGGCCTCACCGCACAACAACCACCGAAGCATGAGCGCCATCCTCCCGTGCGGCGGTGACGCGTTCGGTCGGACACACCGGAGATGCGGCCGCTCACCTTGAGTTCAGCGCCGTCCCGGCGCCCAGCCTGATGACTCACGAATCACCTCGCCCAAGCCGCCGAGCGGATTGCGCTAGCCCTATTCCGGAGCCGCCGAGGTCAGTTTCCCCCGTCCGCCGGGCGGATCAGGGCTGCTGTCACCCACGACTGCGACATCAGGACCTCGGATCCGGTGCCCGTCGAGTACGACTCCACACGGACGATTAACGCCTCCCAGCCGCGCCGATCCGTGTGCCGCCACGCCAGAAGGATGCCCGGCACCGGCACGGACCACACGCCGGTCAAGTCCACCCAGACATGAAACGGGGGTTGACGTGGCACGCACACAGAATAGAACAGGCGTTCGAGTGGACGCCCGCCTGTGTTGCTGCCCGCTCGCGCCGCTGGGATACGAACAGCACGTCTGCCTCGCGGGTCGACGGTAGCGGCTCGCCGTCAGGACGGAAGCCCGGAGTCCTCTTCGGCGCATCGTCGCTCGAATGGCCACTCCCCGGCTGCCGAGCGTGCGTAACCAGTCACGCGGACCGCCGGTTTGAGGGACGCGGCATAGGACCAGCGCCGTGTCATGGACGGTCCAGACACGGACACCTTCAGATACCCCGGTCGACAAGCCGGGCGCCAGAGGACCAAGAGATGACGACCCGCCCGCAGGGTCAGCCAGGACGACGAGCGCCTGGGTGCGGTGCCATTCCACACCTCACCAACTGGAGCAATCATGCACGTCCTCCCCGCCCTGGACCAGGGCACCGCCGAGCACTCGCTCGCACCGCACGACTACGTGGTAGCCACCGTTGACCACACCTACCAGCGGCCCGCCACGAACGGCCCGAGCCGCCCCGAGTACGTCACGGCCCGATTCGCGGTCGACGGCATCTGGGCCAACGGCCAGGCCAGCGAGCGCCACGCCGTGACCGTGACGGTCGAGATTTCGACCCGCCGACGCTCAGGCACCCACTACGACCACATCGTCGAGCCCATCGTCACGTGGCGACACTACGACCACCACGACGGCTGGACTCTCATCTCCTCTCGTCCTGACGAGGTCGCCGTCTACACCGAAGAGGCAAATGCCGACGGTCACACCGACCGCACTGAAGCGCGGGAGGCGGCCCGCGGTCTGGTGCTCGCCCTCCTGGCCGACCCCATGTGGCTGCGCCCCCTGCTCAACGGTGAAGCGCAGAGCATCGGCGCATGCCTCGCGCTCGCTGGCGCCGAGAGGGGTGACGCGTGATGGGTACCCCGTCCTGGCTTGCAGCCATCCAGCCCGTCGAGAAGCCGACCGTCACCAAGGACACCGGCGACGCGGAGTCCGTCACCGGCAAGGTGCTTGAACTGCACCCCACCCAGCCCGTCTCTCGCAGCGCCGCGAAGGTCAATGACCTTGACACCACCGACTCCGAAGTCGTCGACGGCGAGGAGATGCCTGAGGGCATCGAGACCCAGCACCTCGACTGGTTCGACTCCCGCGGCATCCCCCTGGAATGGGCTGCCTACGAGGTCGACGCCCGCTCCATCGCGAACCGTCCGGCCGAGTGGCCCGAGGGCCTGCGCGGCTTCGCCGAGACCGGCGGCGGCATTCGATTCACGTACGCCTCCATCACCGGCGGCCCGGGCTGGGACCAGTGCAAGCCGGACAACCCGACTAAGGACGAGAACGGCCGCACGCGCAAGTACGTCGGCAACTCGGGCGACACCACTGGCGAGCGACTCATCATCACGAAGTCGATGCGTGCTCGCTTCGAGGCTAGCGAATACAAGCGGGTGATCATCACTGAGGGCACCGGCCAGACGCTCGTCGTGTCGTGGCTCTACCGCGACCAGGACGAGGTCCTGGTCATCGGCGTCCCCGGCTGCTGGGGCTGGAGCGCGGCGGGCATCGCCGCCCCCGAACTCCACGCCGCCTGCGCCAAGGCCCAGGAGGTGTTCGTCTTGTTCGACAAGGACGTGCTCACCAACCCCTACGTCTACGACGCCGGGGCCCGCATCAGCACCGTGGTCGACGGCGCCACCGGCACCCGCCCCCGCTTCCCGAGCCTGCCCACGTCGGGCACGCAAGGTGTCGACGACTGGGTCGCCGGGACCTTCCGTCGCGGCGACGGCACCATCGACGACGTCGAGGCTCGCCGCGCGCTCAACAACCTCATGAAGTCCAAGACGGCCAGCAAGCCGCTGTCCGCCAAGCGGCCTGCCGGGAAGGGCCTGCTCACCACCGCCGGAGTCGTGCGGACCCCCGACATCAACCGCGACGAGTGCTCTATCAGCATGCGTGACCCCTACGTGCCGGACGGAACCGTCACCATCGCCGCCTTCGCCCCCTACATCGAGCGCATGTACGTCGCGACCTCGCGCCTCGACAAGAAGGCCCGCAAGATCTCGGTGTCGGACATCGCGGTGCAGACGCCCATCGGCCTGCTGCGGGTCGAGGAGTGGCCGACCGAGCACCTCAACCGCATTGACGACTGGCTCACCCAGGCGGGCTACCCGCTCGGCGTGTGGGTCAACTCCGATGGCAACGCCGCCCAGATCGTGGCGGCCATGAAAAACGACGCCGAGAAGCGTGGCATCGGCATCACCACCATGTCCCAGGAGACCGGCTGGACGACTACCGCCGAGGGGTGCGCCTTGTACGTTGAGGCAGTCGGTGGCATCACCGCCGACGGCTACACCCGCAGCGACTCCAAGGCACTGCTCGACGACCCCAACGCGCAGCGGTTCGACCTCTCCGACCTGGAGTCGGCCGACGACGAGGCCCAGCGCAAGGCGCTCCGCGAGACCGTCCTGGCAGGCGACCTGTTCGCCGACCCCACCTGGTGGATCGTCACCGCGGGCAACATCATGTGGGCCGGGTCCGGCCACATCCCCGAGGGCATGACCTTCCTGCTCGGCAAGTCCAACTGGGGCAAGTCCGCTCGCCAGCGCGCCGTCGCCAAGATGTTCGGCCCCGAGTACAAGATGGAGACGCTCCTCGGCAAGAACATCCGCAACGGCTCCGACATCGCCCAGGGCTTGCACAACGCCACCGCCATTCCCGACGACTTCGCCGAGGACGAGAACAACCAGGCCTCATACAACGAGCAGGTCGCCATCCTCGACATGCTCGCGCGTCGTGCGGGTGGCTCGGAAGACGAGTCCAACGGTCGCCAGACCAAGCGCGAAGGCACCCGAGGCTGGGTCAACGGTGACCCCGACCCGTCGCAGGTCGCCTTCTCCGGCAGCGGCGAGACCTTCCCGGGCGCCGAACTCCGATTCTCCTCCCGCATGCGCGTGCTTACCGTGGCCATCGGTCCGAACGGCTGGACCAAGGCCGACGGCACCGACCGGTTCGGCGACTGGAAGACGCTGGGTGAGTCCGGCACGCTGCGCCTCGGTCACGCCTCGTACCTGCGCTGGGTCGCCGGTCAAATCGACAGGGTCGGCGGTTTCGACGCGTGGGTCGCGGGCCTCGGCAAGCGGCGCGAGGCGCACAAGGACCTGCTGTGGAAGCGAGCCCCCGAGATCCCCAAGGACCTCAACCGTGTCCCGCTCGTCGCGGCCGGTCGACTCGTCGGCTGGGAACTGCTGGTCGAGGCTGCGCTCGCGACCGACGCCATCACCGTCGACGAGGCCGAGGGCCTGAAGGCCAAGGCGTTCGAGGTCGTGCTGGCCGCCATGGTCAAGCACTACAACGACCACCTGACCGGCGACGTTGGCCGCCTTGACAAGGCCGCGCTGCTCAGCCTCATCCGTGAGGCCATCGCCACCGGTGACTGGGACGTGACCGGTCTTGGCACCAAGGGCAACTACGGGTCCGCCCGGACCATGGGTGCCGACCACGAGCGCGACGGCCAGGCGTACGTGTGCCTCATCGCCGCGGCGGTCGCCGAGGCTGTCGGCATCAAGCGCACGAAGGTCCTCCCGGCTCTGCGCGAGGCGTCCGAGGGCGGCAAGCCGCAGGACCTCTGGTGGGGCGGTAAGTCGGTGTCGTGCTACTGGGTCAAGCGCGAAGACCTGTTCCCCGACAAGCCGACCGACTGACCGGCAGCGTCCCGCGCGAAGGCCCCTTCCTCATTGCGAGGGAGGGGCCTTCGGGTTGTGGATCCTCGGAGATCGAGACGGGCGCACGACGTCCCGGTTCGCTGGCCAACGCACAGAACGGGCGCCAGGAGGGTCCCAGAGGCCATCCTCGGAGAAGTGAAGATCCGAGGGGCCAAGAAACCCGAGGGAAAATCCGAGGGACGTTTTCGCAGTTCAGAGGCCCTTTTGCTCCGATCCTCGGATCCTCGGATCTTGTTTTGGAGATTCCTGACCCCCTGGCGCACACACTTTTCGCACCACTGAATTGTGTGCGTGCACTGGCGGTGCTCCTCGTTTCCGCGATCGAGTTCTCCGAGAACCGAGGACCCTGCCCCGTGTCAAGGACGCCGCACGCCCCGTCATCTGTACCAACACCTCTCTCAGGAGTCACAGATGACGATCACCTTGACCGGGACGCAGGCATCCATTCGAGCGATGTACGACCACGGCATCCGCCTGAACGCGTTCGTCAACCTCGACGGCAACGTCGACCAGTACGAGGTCCACTCCCCCAGCGGTTACTCCCTCCACTACGACCGCGGTCTCGCTCTGGTTGCCTACGCCGACGCGTGCGAGGCAGTCGCCGCCCGCACCTCGAACCGGCACGAGGCCGACCGGCTCTCTGACGAGGCCGCTCGCGCCATCCTCTCGGCGTTCGGTGCGTGAGGCCATGACGCTCACCGCTGGCGAGATGCTCTGCTGGCCGCTCGCCGAGGACGCGGCCCGCCTGGTCGCCGAGTGCGACAGCGCCACGGACGCGCTGGCCCGCCGCGGGACCGTCCTGGACTCAATGGCGATGCAGTGGGTCGACGACCACGGCTGCGACCTGTCCGTCACGGACGCGGCGCACGCCCTCGCCCACGCGCTGTTCAACACCGATTACCAACGCGGAGTCCTCTAACGGGTCAAGCGCCTGGCCGTGTCCCCGGCTACCCCTGGTCCAAGAGGGGCACCCGCCCTCCACCACCCAGGAGGACCAGAGATGTGCCGAGGACCGAAGAACTCCCCGAAGTACCGACGCTGCCTGTCGAGCATCCCAGCATCGCAGGGCGGCACCCGCGACCTGTCGAAGGCCGTGGCCGCGGAGGTCCGCCGCGCGATCGCCGCGGGCGAGGCACTGGACCCGCGAGACGACCTCGGCGCCGCGATCTCCAGGGCTGAGGCAGATGCGGCCGCGCACGAGGCCTGGCTGGCCTCTGAGCCCACCGCTCTAGAGATCGAACTGAGTCGAGTGGGCCTCGCGGGCCTCGACAGTCGATACGGCTTCGGGCACTCCGTCCACCTCCGCCCAGCCGACCTGGACGCCCTCGACGTGCCCGGCGTTGAACCCGCACCGTCACTGCCTGCTGACGCCGGTGTTCTGGACGGCGTCACGCTGACGGCACCTCCCTCGGGTGGAGTCTGGACGCCTCTCACGGGCCTGACCCTCCTGTGGACCGGCGTGGGCGACCACCTCACTCGCGAGACGTATGCCGCTCGTCTCGGCGCCTGGTTCACTGATTTCTTCGAGGCGCTGCGCCAACGCGGCATCTGATCGCTGTCCCGAAGCGTCGATCGACGGGAGAACTCCGAGCCGAGACGCGGCGTACCCGAAACGGTGTGCCCCGTCTCGCATGTCGGGGAGCCCATAGCGCTGGGCCGTGTCCCCGCACACCCCACGGAGCGAGCCGCAACTCTGCGGCCCGTTACCCCAGCGGGAGATTCCATGCAGTACATCCTCGCCCGGCTCCACGCCCGGCTCTCCGTCCAGCCCTCCGACGAGCAGGGCTCACTCATCCTCGACGTCCTCATCGGCATCGCTATCTTCGCCCTCATCGCGATCATCGCTGTCTCGGCCATCGGCCAGTACCGCCAGCGCACGTACGAGCAAGGCGCCGTCAGCGACGTTCAGACGCTCGCAAGGGCACTGGAGGCCGCCCGCATTGACGGCACGGGGTATCCAGCCGTCGGCCCTGTGAACGCCTCCGCCTTCGACACCATCCTCACGCCCAAAAACTCGGCCCAGATGCTTGCCGTCGGTTCGTCAGGCGAGGACTTCACTCTCTGTGTTGAGCACTCGACCAGCGGTGCCCGGGCCGTGTACGACTCGCTCGCTGGTGGCGTCATCGAATCCGAGCGCACTGGCGGTTGCGACTCCGCGTACGTACCCATCGAGATCCCGGTCGAAGTACCGACCAACCCGGTCGACCCGGACGACCGCGACGGCGACGGCCTCACCAACGACCTGGAGACCGCCGAGGGATTCGACCCGGACGACGCGTACTCGTGGCGCCTGATGGGCTCCGACGTCACGAACCCCATGGGCGTCAACGACTACCAGGTCTTCCACTCCGTCGACACCGACGCCGACGGCATGTGGGACTTCATGGAGGTGGCGGAGAGCAAGTCCAACGGCTTCCCCGGCCGGGCGGGCGACCTGGACTGGAACGACCCCGACACCGACGGTGACGGCGTTGGCGACTGGGACGAGATTGGCAACGACCTCGACCCAACCGACCCTCACTCGTGGGTCAAGGATTACCCCTGGGTCAGCGATCACATGGGTGTGACCGACGGCGACCACTGGGACGGCATCGACAGCGACAGCGACGGAGTGCCTGACTCGGCGGAGGTCCAGAACGGTACCGACCACATGGACCCGAACTTCAACTGAGCCACCCAGGAGCGGGACGAGACCACCACGGTCTCGTCCCGCTCCTCGCCGAGTGCGGGAACTCGTGCCCTTCAACCCCGTCGCTCGGGCTCGGCGCCGGACACCCCTCAGGCAAGAACCCTGAGGAATCGAGACCCCATGAGCCGCACCCCTATCCGCACCGGCACGCTGAGCCGCGCGATGACGCGCTGCGCTACCTTCGGCCTCGCCGTCGCCCTTACCGGCACCGGCATGTACATCTCGCCTGCGCAGGCCGCCCCAACACAGGCCATCCACGACTGGGTCGAGGCCCACGTCGCGTACGGCGACGCGATGACGCTCCGCGCGAACCTTCTCGCGAACGACGCGACCGATCCTGGTCGCACTCTTCAGGTCACCTCGGTGACGCAGACCAAGGGCGATCCCGTGGAGTTCACATGGTCCCCTGACGGCGAGATCACCGTCGACTTCGGCGCCTTCCCCTACGCGCCACCACGGTTCCGGATGCGCGAGGTCGGGTTCTCGTACGCCGTCGTGGATTCCGAAGGGCAGCGCGACAACTCGGGCGGTGCCACCTTCATCCAGCGCCTCGACTACGTCAGCGCGGGCATCGCGCGTCACGACCTGTTCGTGTCCCGGGATGGCACCACGGCCGGAGGAAGTGTCCTTGCCAACGACACGCTTGCCGAGGGACACGACGTCGAGGTCATCTCCGTGACAGGCCCGGACAGCGTTCCGTTCACGTGGGCGCCGGACGGCACCGTCGAGGTCGACCTGAGCGACGCGCCCGCCCACGACTACGTGGAGTTCGACTACCAGATGGCGCATCACGAGGGCGGTCTCTCGAACGGCGAGTTCACTGTGCAGCGGAGTCTCGACCCTGCCCCGCCTGTTGCTGCTGACGACATCTCCATCGTCTTCAGCGGCGCCCCGGCGTGGTGGGTCGACCTGATCGCCAACGACTCGCTCGCGAACCCCGCTTCAACGGATGCTCGCATCACCGACGTCTCCGTGGTCAACGCGACCGCGACCCACCGGGTGACCGGCGAGGTGATCGACATCGACGACCCCGCCGTATCGCTCGGCGAGCCGGAGCGCACGCGCGCCAGCCGGTGGGATGAGTCGGTCGAGTATCGGGTGAGCCAGCGGCTCAACGTCGACTTCGGTCACGCACCCGAGGACGGTCCGTGGGTCCGTACAGCGAGCGTCGAGTACACCGTCGAGGACGCGAACGGCACCGACACCGCGGCCGTCACTCTGACCACCAGTGATGTTCCACAGACCACCGGCGAGGGGCGCATGTACTGGCAGGGCGGCCCGATGTCATTCGACTTCGACCCAGCCGCCGAGTTCGAGGCCAGGTACGGGCGGATACTTCCCGCTGGCGCCACCGTCGCGGACGTGTCCGTTCAGGGCACTGGCCTCCCACGCGGTCCTGTTAGTGGCCACGTGGTCGACAACGGTGACGGCACCTGGACGCACTCCGGCGACTTCCCGACCACCGCACCCGGCAACGGGACCGGCGACGACCTGAGCGAGAGCATCGACATGCGCTTCGTCGACGCTGACGGCAACGACCTCGTCCGGCTCTCGCTGCCCGTCTACTACCGCGACCCAGTCGATGTCTCAACGGTCGCTGGTGAGGGCGAGTACTGGGTCGCCGCGAACGGCAGCGTGAGCGTTCCGCTCATGGCCAACGACTTTGTTGGCCCGCAAGATTGGGGACACATCGCATCCGACCCGAACGTGCACGGTGAAGGCATCCTCGTCGGCACGACCTATCAGGGCCGCGGCGGAGCGCCTGCGATCACAGGTTTCTCCGGCGAGGAGCACGGCGCCTTCTCGTCGGTCAACGGGTCGCGCCCTCTGTATCGCGAGCCCGGCACGCCGGTCATCACCGGCTTCGACGGCGAGGTCATCAACAACGGCGCCCTGCGGGCACCTGAGTCGTACTTGCCGTCCCAGGTGGATCGCGCAGGTGAGTCCTACGCGTACGCCGCGGGAAGCACCCCCGGTACGGACGTGGTGACCTACACGGTGTGCCCCGACTACCCGGACGCCGTGGCGAACGGGCTTTGCCGCGCGGCCGACGTGACGATCCACGTGGTGCCGCGGCTCAACGCGCAGCCAGACTTCGACAGCACCGACCCGAACACTCCGGTGACGATTCCAGTGCTCGACAACGACTTGGTCAACGACGTTCCGGCTCGCGCGCGAGTGGAGGTTGTCGAAGCCTCGTTGCCCGGAGACGTGACAGCAACGGTGAACTCCGATCGGACGGTCACGGTGACCGCACCCGAGGACTACGCGGGCCGGACCGTCCAGTTCGAGTACAACCTGATCGAGCCGACACTGACCTCCAAGGCGACGGTGACAGTGGAGGTCGGTGCCCCCGCTGAGCCTCCTGTCGTCGAGCCGACCCCTCCGACGGCGGTCGATGATGTCCTCACGGTCACCGAGGGCCAGTCCGGGTCGCTCAACCTCGTCGACAACGACGTGGTCTACAGCGAGGCGGCACACATGTACCTGGTGGAGCCGTTCGAGGTGCCGTCCGGGGTGGGCATCACGCGCTCCACGAACGGGCTCGTGACGGTCCGCGTCGAGGCAGGCTACGACGGCCCGGCCACGCTCACGTACAGGTACAACCTCTGGGACGGCTCGTCGGGCGACCCGGCCACCCTCCACGACGAGGGGACGCTGACGGTCAGCATCGTCGACGTGCCGGTCCCGGACGTTGACCCGCCGACGCCTGAGCCGCCCGCCGTGGTTCCGCCGAACGCTGAGGACGACGCTGCGAAGTCCGTCTGGGGGACGCCCGTCGCGGTGCCGGTGCTCCGCAACGACGTCTTCCATGGAGACGCCACGGTGCGCCTCATCAAGGGCTCGATCCCCGGCGGCATCAAGGCGAAGGTCGACTCGCAGGGGCGCATCGTCCTGGTCGCTGGCGAGCGGCTCGCTGGGACGTCGTACAAGGTTCGGTACCGCCTGACAGACGCCACTGGGAAGGACGATGCCGCGACCGTGACCGTCAAGGTCAAGCCCGAGGTCTTGATCGTCACCGGCGCGGACCGCGACATGCCCGTCGCCCAGGAGGATGACTCCTCGGTGCCGTGGGTGCCCATCGCCGCCCTCCTGGCCCTCCTGGGGCTGGGTGGCTCCGTGGCGCTGCGCCGCCGGGTCGCAGGGTGACGGCACAGGAGTACGTGGGAGTGCTCAAAGACCTGGGAGGCGCTGATGGTGGCGCCTCTCAGGTCTCGCCGTGAGGCATGTGCGTGTCGAGGACGACATTCAGGTCCACATGGGTGAGCGCTGCGCCTCACAGCCGCACACCTACACGGCACACCCCGACCGAATCGAGAAGCCCCATGAGCCTCCACCCCGTCCTCTCCACCGTCCTGAGCACCGCCCTCGTGGGCTCCGCCGTCGCGACCGGCTGGGCCCTCGCGCCGGAGTACCCGGCCGCCCAGGCACCCGCCTGGTCCTCGGCTGGCGCAGTCTCCACCCCGTCCACTGACGCCCTCCTGGACGCCGCCGAGAAGGGGCGCCTGAAGGCCGCGATGGAGAACACCATCGCCACGGCCGAAGGCGAGGCCGAGAAGGCCGAGACGCCCGCCGAGACGCCCGCCGAGACGCCCGCCGAGACGCCCGCCGAGACGCCCGCCGAGACGCCGAAGATCGCCAACGCCTCCAAGAAGGTCGTCGAGCCTGCCGCGCGGAAAGTCAGCGCCGAAGCAGACGCGTCCGGCCCCGGTGAGGGCTGCATCTACGGCTACAGCGTGACCGCCAACGGTCTCTGGGCCGACCAGGTCGGCGACCGCGACGCGACCCAGCACATGAACGTGGCGTTCTTCGGTGGCATCTCGCCGCTGCCTGAGGCTGCCACCAACCTGATCCCCTCGCCCGCGTGCCCGCAGTACAACGAGATGCACGCCGACTTCCTGAAGTGGCTCGTCGGTGACGAGGACACCGAGGGTCGCTACGAACTTGACGTCCACGAAGGCGAGACGTTTGCCCAGCAGTGGGCGATCAGCACGATCGACGTCTACGCCCCCGAGCAACCGGGTGCTCTCTCCGGCGCGAACATCCAGTGGCACGGTCAGTCGCCCCGCGAGGTTGCGGACGCCATCGAGGCATGGATGGTCGAGACCTACCCGGGCGCGACCCTGGAGTGCGTCATGCTCCCCGGCTACCACGACGACAAGGCCGTGAAGACGGGCCACTGCTTCCCCGGCTTCCCGTGATGCGGCGCGTCGTAGGCGTCCTGGCGCTGGCCGTCCTGATGGGCGGCCTCACCGCCGTACCCGCGCAGGCTGTCTCCCAGTCGCTGGTCAGTGTGGGCCGGGTCTTCTTCGCGGGTGGCGCGACTGAGTGGACTGTTGACCCGACCGCCGCCCTCCTGGATGCCCCCGCGAACCAGGTGTCCGACACCACGCTTCGTGCCGCGACGCTCGTCGAGGTCTTCACGGACGGCGCTCCCGCCGTACGGGTCATCGGCGCCGTCACGATGCGCCCCGACGACTCGGCGCGCTTCTTCCGCTGGCAGAACGAGGGGGACACAATCGCGTCGCTGCGACTGGAGGTCAGCACGCTGGCGTCTCCGGCTCCGCCCGTCGCAACGCCTGACGAGGTGTGGATCGCGGTCGGCGAGACGGCCGCGTTCGACGTGCTCGCTAACGACGAGGCGAAGCCGCGGGGGTTCGTGGTCAACACCGCCGTGCCGTTCGTGAGCGAGCCGCGGCCCGGCTGGGAGAAGCCGTCAGTCGTGCTCAGCGACACCGCGACGACCGCGGGGACACTCTCCGCAGGCGACGGTCGTTACGACACCGTCGCCGGGTATGCGCGCCTCACCTACACCGCCGGACCGACGCCGGGCACCGATACGTTCCGCTACGCCGCGTGCCACGGCCATCCCGCCACTTCGTGCAGCGACCAGACGCCCGTGACGATCCATGTGTCCGCGAAGCCCATCGCGGGCACGGACCGCGCCGATGTCGCCCCAGGAGAATCCGTCACCGTCGACGTCCTCGCCAACGACTCCTACGGTGAGCGGCCGAGCGTATACGTACAGGAGGGCTGGGGCCCGAAGGGCGGCTCCGCCGTCGTCAACGCCGACCAGTCCGTGACCATCCAGGTGCCCGCATCGGCGGCGGGAACAACGATACGTGTCCCCTACGTGCTGAGCGACGCGGCCACCAGCGGCACCGCGGGGCCGATCGGCGAGATCCTTGTCAAGGTCTCCGGCTCGAAGACCAAGCCCGCGAAGCCGACGACCGTCGCGGCCCGCCCCGACCGCTTCGTGCTCGACGCGCCCAAGAGCACCCGGCGTCCGCTCGTCTACACGCTTCACGTGCTGGGCAACGACGTCGTGAAGGGCGCCGGGAAGACCCGCATCGAGGTGCTCGGGAAGCCTCGTGGCGTCGAGGTCCGCGCTACGCGTGGCAACCGGGTCATCCTCACCGTCCCGAAGCGGTCCAAGATGCAGCGCGTCCGGTTCATCTATCGAGCGACGCGTGGCGACCAGGCCGACATGGCGCGTGTCGTCGTCCGGCTCCGGAGACCGCGGTGATGCGACTCCGACTCGTTCAGGTGCTCGGTGTTGCTCTCACCCTCCTGGTCATGGCGGCCTGCGGCTGGATGCCGACGACAGACGGCCAGAGCCGAGCGTCGCTTCTGGAAGGGGACACACTCCCGCTGAACGCCTTCCCCGATCCCGTCGTCAGGGCGAAGCCCACCCACGCGGTCCAGGAGGCCGCCGCCGAGAAGGCGCGCGTCGACTACATCTCGATCCCCTCGATGCGCACGGTCATCCCCATCGTGGTCTCCCGGGTCGTCGGCGGGCGGGCCGTCGTACCCGCAGCGGACCAAGTGGGGTGGCTCAACACCTCCGCGAGGCCAGGCGCGAGGCATGGCGTGACGGTCCTCGCGGGCCATCTCACGACCGGCCCGAAGGGTGCCGATGCCGGACCGCTCTACGGCGCCGAGAATCTCGCCAAGGGTGCGGAGGTCAAGGTCGTCTGGAAGAGCCGAACGACGACGTACCGCGTCAGTGGTGTCTCGAAGCATGCGCGGAACGCCCTACCACCACGTCTCTTCGATCCGAACGGGCGCGGGCGCCTCGCTCTGATCACATGCACGGGGCCATATGTGAAGGGCCGGGACGGGCAGTGGTGGCTCAGCAGGAACGCGGTCATCTGGGCCGAGAAGGTCTGAGGCGTGTCACGGACGAATCGCACCGCCGCTCTTGTGTGCCGCCGCTCCGAACGCCACGGCATAGGACCACCCGTAGTCCGAAAGTCACGCTAACCCTGGAGACACAATGAGCACCAGCACGAACGTCGCTTCGAAGAGCGCGAAGACCTCACTCAACCCGACCTCGCTGGGCATCAAGGTAGGCGACATCTTCGTCTCGTCATGGGGCTGGGACCAGACCAACATCGACTACTACGAGGTGGTCGCGCTGACCGCCGCCAGCGTAAAGGTGGTCGAGGTCGGTTTCACGAAGGTCGGTGACGAGTTTGACGGCATGTACGAGCAGGTTGTGCCCGACCAGACGCGCCGCAGCACCCATGTGATGACCAAGCGAATCCGGTGCTCGAACCGTCCCTACTTCAGGGTGACGGACTACGCGAGTGCAGGCCTGTGGGATGGCGCTCCGAAGCGCCGCACCGGCCGAGGTTACGGCCACTGAGTCCGACGACTTGGGAGTCGGTCAGCGAAACAGGGAGTCCCGGGTCCGGGGCTCCCTGTTTCGCTGGCTGGCTCTTCAGCAGGGCACGCTCATGCGCGCTCAATCCAGCCCGTAGCGCTCACGTGTGCGCCGAACGACCTTCGCCGTGTCGATCAGCCCCTCGACGTAAGCCTGGGCGTCGACCTGCCACTCCGCCGACGGCTCGGTGCCTGCAAGGCGCGCTGAGTGAATCGCCGCTGCGACCTGCTCGGCCCGCCGGACCTGCCCGATTGCATCCATGACCGCTTCCGATCCGCTTGGTAGGACGCCTTCCGGGTGTGCGGAGCAGCCTCTTGGCGTACCGCATGAAGACCAGCCGACCTCGACGAGCGGTGTCCACTTCGCTACGGACCGATGGAGGCTCGGCGGTACCGCTCCAAGTGGGGAGACATCGGACGCGATCCGCACACCTGTACGCCGTGAAGACGACTACATGGACCAGCACAAGCAGGCACGCTCAGGGCCTTCCGGAGCACGTGACCGACGAGAACGTCCTTGACGACGTCCGCACCCTCGTCGCCGCACTGACTACCGCTAGCAAGGCGGCTGCGTGATGCGCGTCGCCATATATGCCCGCATCTCCAGTGACCGAGACGGCGCACGTCTTGGGGTCGCTCGCCAGGTGGAGGACTGCAAGGCCCTGGCTGCGAAGAAGGGCTGGACTGTTACTACGGTCCTGGAGGACAACGACCTCAGCGCCTGGACCGGCAAGCCGCGGCCCGGTTACGAGACCCTCCTCGACCTGATGCGCGAGGGACACATCGACGCCGTCGTCGTGTGGCACACCGACCGACTCACCCGCTCATCCGTCGACCTCAACACCATCATCACCGCAGCCGAGCGTCACAATGTTGTCGTTCACAGCGTCATGGCGGGGCTTCTGGACCTCTCCACGGCCAGCGGAAAGATGCAGGCGCGCATCGTTGGCGCGGTCGCCGAGCACGAGTCAGACCAGAAGGCCGAGCGCATTCGACGCAAGCACCAGGAACTAGCCGAGGCAGGTAAGCCCGCCTCCCTCGGGCAGGCATACGGCTACAACGCCGACGGAACCGTCAACGCCGTCGAGGCCGCCGTCATCCGCGACCTCGTCGCGCGCCTGCTCGCTGGCGAGTCCATCCGCTCCCTCACTCGCTGGCTCAACGCAGAGGGCATCCGCTCGAAGAAGGGCGGCGAGTGGAGTACGTCCACGGTCCGACAGGTCCTGACCTCGGGGCGCATCTGCGGCTGGCGCGAATGGACACCGCGAACTCCGCGCACTCGCGAAGAGAGGGCGAACTGGAACGGCAAGCCGCGCCGTGGCTGGGGAATGGGCGAATTGGTCGCCGAGGGTGAGTGGGAGGGCATCATCAGCCGGAGCCAGACGGACCGCATACGAGCCCTTCTTGACGACCCGGAACGCCGTACGACCAAGCGTCGGCACTACCTACTTAGTGCGGGCATCCTGAAGTGCGGAGTGTGTGGCCGTTCGATGAACCACAAGGTGGAGTCTCGCGTGACTCGCATCGCGATGCGGGACGAACAGGGCCGCACCGTCAAGGACGCCCAGGGGCGGGTGGTTCGGGTCCGGAAGCCGGGGGCAACCGCAACGACAGCCAGCCGATACGCCTGCATCGCCCAGCCCGGGCGAGGGTGCGGACGTGTCTCCATCTCGTGCCCCGAGGTTGACGCGCTCGTGACCGAGGCGGTCTTCGAGGCGCTCTCCGGCGCCGACCTGTCGCCTCGCGCATCCACTCCGTCCGATTCGGAGGTGGCGGCGATACGCGACCAGATGGCTGACGCCGAGGCTCGGCTCGTGCAGGTTGGACTGGACCATGCAGACGGCGTCATCGGCAGGGCTGAGTGGCTCGCGATGAAGAAGCGCATCGAGTCGAACCTCGAAGGGCTGCGGGCGCGCCTGCCGGACGCCGAAGGCGCGAACGTCCTCGCGGCTCTGCCGACTGGCTCCGCCGGTTTGCGTAGGGCGTGGAGCGAGATGGACTTGGACCTGCGCCGTGCGGTCGTGCAGGCGGTCATCGAGCGGGTCATCGTGCATCCGTCACGCGGCCCGAAGGGCAGCGCCAGGTTCGACCCTGACCGCGTAGAGGCCGTCTGGCGAGCGTGACATCGGAGAGCCCTTAACCCGTAGGGGTTGGGGGCTCTCTCGTGTCCAACGGGCGTTCGACTTCGGCCACTGTACTTGTCGCCGGGCGCCGTTGAACTTCGATCGACCTAGCCATCTATGCCGCTCGCTCGTCAGCGCCATCGTGAAGGCCGTCGCAGCACGCGTCACCATCCACCGTGCACCAAGGCCGCGTGGCGCTGCGGGGTTTGACCCGACACGCATAGAGGTCTTGTGGTGGACCTGAGGACCCGGCCGACCGACAGGACGTCGAGGATCGTGGGTCACGGCCCGCAACTCACTCCGCCGCCTGGTCTTCTTCCGCGTCTTCGCTCTCCTCGTCGTCGTTGTCGTCGTCCGACGGTTCGAGTGAGTCGTCCCCTTCCTCGATCTCAGGGCGCGGCCACGTGGCAAGAGCAAGGCTGGACAGCCACATAGTGCGCAGGCCGATCGCCGACTCGTCCCATTCTCCGTCCCAACCTGTCAGCACTGTCGCACCAGGGGCCGCGAGGATGGAGGAGGTCGTAATGAGTAGCGTGCTTTTTGCCGCAAGGGCGCCACGCTTTGTGGGCCAGTCAGCGTTGCGCATCGCCGAGT
Source organism: Nocardioides eburneiflavus (assembly GCF_004785795.1). NCBI lineage: Bacteria > Bacillati > Actinomycetota > Actinomycetes > Propionibacteriales > Nocardioidaceae > Nocardioides > Nocardioides eburneiflavus. Next base: position 2,075,850 of record NZ_SRRO01000001.1, on the reverse strand, counting down.
TGAGCCGACCGTTCGTCAGAGTCAGGTTCCCGAGAGCGTTGATTGCTCGCTCGCGTGCTTCGAGCGCCTTCTGCGGGTCGGGCGAATCTGGCAGCGGCCAGTGCGCCTTCCATGCCTGAGGCAGGACATGCTCGATGTTCAGGGCTGAGTTGTCTGCCTCGACCCTGGTCGCGTCCTCCGCCTGCTTGTCGCGCAGCCTGTTCTCAAGTCCGGCGAAGAATGCGCGAATGCGTGGTTTCGACAACCCGTAGAAATTCGAGCCGAGAAGCGCTCCGACGAACTCCCCATCGCTGGGCCACCACCTGGATTCCGCCCGTAGTCCACTCAAGGTTTCGAGCACGGCTGTCCCGGCATGACTCGCTTCGGAGGCAAGACTTGCCTTCATCGCGGACACGAAGATGTTGTTGTAGTCCTTGGTTGTGAGGCCACACACTCCGCGCCTCATCAGGTATGAGCCGACCGCTCCGACCGCGATGGCTCGTTCGTGCACGGGCACTGCGCGTGCGTCGTCGAAGACGCTCATGAGAAGCGGCCAAGCCGTGTTGGTCTTGGTGGCCACCACGTGGTCGACGAGTTCTGCTGTGCCTCGATCGGGCGGGTTCTCCATCAGACGGTCATACAGATCCGCGTGCACACGCACAGCCTTGATGACCGCCGCTGCGTTGTAGTCGCCATCCAGCATCCAAGTCTTGAACTCCTCAAAGAGATGCTCAACGGACACGGCACTCTGCTTCTGGATCGTGAGCCAGTAGGCAAGCACGACGTCAAGGCGGTTGCGGGTGATGCGACCACTGGTGACGTCGGCACGCCATCGGCGCGAGTCCAACGGGAGCCAGTGATCCACCAGGAGGCTCTCGGCATCCTTGCGGTGCCCTTGGTCCTCAACTAGTCGGAACAGCAGATTCTTGATGAGGTCAGACTGGGACAGTTCAACCCCACGGTGATTCAGCGCCTCGAAGATGACCTGCGCATTGTCCGTCTTCTCCAGGGTGATCATGGCGACCTGCATGCGGTCGTTCAGCGCACTGTGTAGCGCAGTGAGACGATCCGCCGCGCCAGAGCCGACACCAGCCCACTTGGCAATGGCTTCCTCGAACCACATCCGAGCCCTGCACACCTGGTGAGCAGGGTCCGGACACGGCGAGGTGTCCCCTGGGGCGCGGACAGCCCACAGAAACTCGTCCCGATCTTGCGGCAACGGCCAAAGTTTGTGTCGGTCATCGGGGAAGTTCTCATGCACTGTGGCGGGATCGTTCTCCAGCCAGGCCGCGAACCGTCCCGCGGCTGTCTCGGCGTCCAGTGCGGCGGCTACCTGCCGCCCCGCGGCCAGCAGGATCTGCAACGTCGTCAGTCGCTGTTGACCGTCGATCAGGAGCGACCCGTCCATCCGCTGTGGGTTGCGCTGCACCGCCTTGACGACGATTGAGCCGAGGAAATATCGCGGGGGTTCATCCGGCCACTCGTCCTGGGTCATGTCGTGCACGACACCGTCCGCTGCCGCTCGGATGTCGTCCCACATCGGCGCCCACTCGCGTTCTGCGGCCCAGACATACGGCCGCTGGAACATCGGAATCTCATAGCGGTGGTTGTCCGAGAAGACGCTCTTGAGCGTCACGTCGCCTGCCTGCATCAGCGCATCCTGTCAGTCATGACAGCAATCCGTCCCGGGCTCAAACCGATTCGCCGATGCGCGCGCGATCTCTCTGCCGCACAAACAAGACACTCAAGCCGCACACGTGGGTGTGGTCGCCCAGACGGTTCGCCGCTACCCGGCCGAGGACGTCTCAGCGCTGCGCAGTACTCCCTTCCACGGCGCGCTGGCGCCACTTCGCGCTCAATCGTCCTCGTCGTCATCGTCCTCGTCTTGGCCGTCACGCTCGTACTGCTCGTACGCGCTGATCGCACTGGCCACCTCATCTGACGCGTCAGACACCTCCTCCTCCAGACGCTCGATCTTTCGCTCGGCGGCATCGGCCTTGTCGGCGTCGAAGTCTTCGGCAGCCTCTATCGCGTCGAGGCGTTCCTTTGCGCGGTCAAGTTTCGCTTCCCTGTCCGCAAGGACCTCTGTCGCTCGCTGAATATCGTCCTCAGCCTGAGCGAGCATCTCTGCGTGTGTAGTCATGCCTCATCTTGGCAGCGAATCATGTCCGGGACTTTGCCTTCGCGAGGCTCCCGGAACGGGCGCCCACCCTCGACTCCAGCCGCGCTCCAGGCCCTCGACATCTTCGGGCGTCGCGGCCAGCAGATCACTGTCTGGCGAGGCATTGTCAGTTGCCCATTCGGCCACCGTACTTGTGACTGCGCACCGTTGACCGTCCAGGCCTGGCGCGACTCGAGCTCGGACCGGGTGCGGGCGTCGTCGCGCAGGAAGCCGGACAGGTTGCGGAGCAGCCGGCCGAGGTCGCCGCCGCCGACCTCGCGGGCCAGGCGGAGGCCCTCGATGACGCGGTCGCCGACCGGGTCGGCCAGCCGGTCCTTGAGCCGGTCGAGGCACTCGCCGAACCGTCCGGTGACCTGATAGTCGAGGGCGAACTGGGCGAAGTCGGCCCGCAGTGCCTCGGGCCCGGTGGTGCCGAGCGCCGCGACCGCGTCGGGCAGGGACAACCCGGCGCGTACGGCGCTGGCGAGGTTGTCGACCGCCTCGGGCCAGACCTCTGCGAAGTCGAGCAGCCGCCGAGCGGCCCGCTGCCGCAGCACCGCGACCGGGAGGTACGCCGCCATCGCGGCGAACACGAACGCGACGGGGACCGTGCGTGACACGGCCTGCACGACCGCGAAGGCCACCGCGAACAGGACCGCGCACAGCGACAGCACGCTCGCGGGGGTGACGTCGGACAACCCAGCTCGTCCGAGCAGGCGACCCAGCGCGGTGGGGGTCGGTGCCACGGGCCTGTGCCGGCGGGGCAGGGCGAAGGCGGACCAGATCAGCAGCAGGCCGACGCCCACGCCGAGCCCGACGAGCGCCCCCATCAGCGGCCCGACCCGTCACCGGTCAGGGCATCGGTGGCCAGGACCTGGTGGATGTCGATCCCGACCCGCTCGAAGCGCTCGGTGCGCGCCGGCACTCCCCCAGTGCGGCGCAGCTCGGAGCCGTGGCGGACGAAGATCGGCTCGACCTCGATCACGTCGGCCTCGACGCGCCCCGGCACCGACACGATCTCGTTGACCCGGCGCACCCCGTCGGCGCCGAGGCCGAGGTGCACCACGAGGTCGACGCTCGTCGCGACGGTGGGCACCACGAACCTGGCGGAGATGTTGTCACCTGCGAGCAGCGGCAGGGTGCACATCTTGACGAGCGCCTCGCGCGCACTGTTGGCGTGGAGGGTGCACATGCCCGGCAGGCCGGAGTTGAGGGCGAGGAGGAGGTCGAGGCACTCGGCGGCGCGGACCTCGCCGACGAGGATGCGGCTCGGTCGCATCCGCAGCGCCTCCTTGACGAGGTCGCGCAGCACGATCGCCCCGGTCTGCTCGAGGCCGGCCTGCCGCGTCTGCATGGCCACCCAGTCGGGATGGCTGAAACGGAGCTCGAAGACCTCCTCGGCGCTGACCACCCGCTCGCCTCCCGGGACGGCGGCCGCCAGGCAGTTGAGCATCGTCGTCTTGCCGGCCTGCGTGCCGCCGGCGACGAGGACGTTGAGGCCCGCGCGCACCGAGGCCTCGAGGAACCGGGCCGCCTGCGGCGTCAGGCTGCCGAGCGCGACGAGGTCGGAGAGCCGGTGGGCGCGGAGCAGGAACTTGCGGATGTTGACGGCCGTGAAGCCGCGGGTGATGCCCTCGAGCACCACATGGAGGCGGTGGCCCTCGGGCAGCATCGCGTCGACGAACGGCGTGGAGATGTCGAGACGACGTCCGCTGGACTTGAGCATCCGCTCGACGAGCTCGTTGACCTGGGCGGCGTCGAGGCGGAGGTTGGTCAGCTCGTGGCGCCCGCGGCGGGCGATGAAGACCCGACTGGGGTCGTTGATCCAGATCTCCTCGACCTCCGGGTCGTCGAGGAAGGGCTGGAGCGGGCCGAAGCCGGAGACGCGGGCCACCAGCTCACCGACCATCGCGCCGTCGTCGGCGATCGGTGCGACGGCCCCGGTGAGGCTGAGGTCGTCGTGGTCGCGTACGACGTCCTCGGCGATCCGGCGCACCACGAGCGCCTCGCGCTGCGGGTCGACGCCCTCGCGGCGGACCCGCTCGCGCAGCTGCGCGTCGAGCCGCTCGACCAGGTCGCCGTGGGCAGCGTCAGGGACGGACGGTCGCTCGACGCGATCAACGGCCATGGTGGTGCACCTGCTTCCCCGAGAACGTGCACCGTCACGCTACCCAGCGCGAAGCACGCGGAAACAGGCCTCTGGTCAAGGTTGTGGACAACCGGTGGGTGACGGCGGCGCCGGCCCTTCACCCGCCCCGCGACCTGGTGGCCGCGGGGCAGGCTCCTGGGCAGGTCAGGCCAGGCCGTGCTCCGACAGGAAGTCTGCAGCGACGTCGCCCGCATCCTCCTTGTCCATGACCACCCGCTCGAGCAGGGCGGCGAGCGTCGCCGTGTCCAGGTTGGCCGAGACCTCGTTGAGCGTCTCGGAGATCGTGTCGTCGAGCTTCGACCTCGTGATCAGGGGGACGACGTTCTCCGCGGCGAAGAGGTTCTCCGGGTCCTCGAGCACGACGAAGTCGTTGGCGGCGATGTTGGGATCGGTGGTGAACAGGTTGGCCGCGTCGACCTGACCGTTCTTGAGCGCCTGCACGGTGAGGGGACCGCCCGCGTCGAGTGCGCGGAAGCTCTCGAACTCCGCGCCGTACACCTCTGCGAGGCCAGGAACCCCGGACGCGCGCGTCTTCCACTCCGGACCGGCGCCGAGGGTGAGGTCGCCGGCGACGGCCGCGAGATCGGCGATGGACACCAAGGAGTGCTCCTCCGCGGTCTCCCTGGTCACTGCGATGGCGTCCTTGTCCTCTGCCTCGGCCTTGTCCAGGACCGCGAGCGACTCCGGCAGGGCGGCCTGGAGCTCCTCGTACACCGCCTCGGACTCCGTGGCGGTCGCATCCTCGTCGAAGTAGTGGGCCAGCACGCCGGTGTACTCCGGGATCAGGTCGATCGACCCGTCCTGGAGCGCGGGGATGTAGGCCTCGCGGCTTCCGATGTTGAGCGTCTTCTCGACCTGGACACCCTGCGCCTCGAGGGCGCCGGCGTATATCTCGGCCAGCAGGGCGCTCTCGGTGAAGTCCGCAGAACCCACGACGATCGTGTCGCTGCCGCCTCCCTCGTCGCTCCCGGTGGCGAGGGGGTCGCCACCGCCTCCGCAAGCCGCCACGGACAGCAGGGCCGCACCGATGGCAAGGGCCAGTGGGGCCTTCGTTCGAATCGTCATCCTTCTCACTTCTCTCTCGGGTCAGGCGGGGGTCTGGAGGGCGGGGTCCGGAGGTGGTCCAGGCTCTGACGCACGGCGCACCCGGGTCCGGCCGGTCAGGCCCGGCGACACGGCGTACCGCTGGACGATGGCGAACACGAGGTCGACCGCGAGTGCGAGCAGGGCGACGAGCGCGGCACCGCCCGCCATCTGCGGGAAGTCCCGGACGGACAGTCCGTCGATCAGGAAGCGGCCGAGACCGCCGAGGCCGGCGGTGGCGGCGATCGTCGCCGTCGCCACGACCTGCAGGGTCCCGGAGCGAAGGCCGGAGAAGATCAGCGGCAGCGCGCACGGCAGCTCGACCTCCGTCAGCACCTCGAGAGGTCGCATGCCCATCCCCTTGGCCGCGTCGCGGGCCGACGGGTCGACCTCCTCGACGCCTGCGTACGCGCCGGCGAGGATCGGGGGGACGGCGAGCACGACCAGCACGATCAGGCAGGGGACGAGGAACGCGGCGTCGCCGGAGAGCCGGGGACCGAGGAGCAGGACGGCGATGAACAGCAACCCGAGACTGGGGATCGCGCGCGCCGCTCCGGCCAGGTTCACGACGACGAACCGGCCACGGCCCGTGTGACCGATGAACAGTCCGAGCGGGATCGCGACGACTGCCGCGATGAGCACCGCCACCGACGAGTAGACGAGGTGCTCGAGGAGGCGCGCGGGGATCCCGTCCTCCCCCGACCAGTGGGCGGGGTCGGTCAGCCAGGTGACGATGTCGTTCATCAGGCGACCTTCCCGATCCGCTGCCACGGAGTGATCAGGCGAGTGATCCCGATGATCACCAGGTCGAACAGGAGGGCCAGCAGGACGCAGGCGACGATGCCGACCACGATCGGGTCGGCGAAGTTGCGGCGGAAGCCGTCGGTGAAGAGTGACCCGAGCTGCGGCACGCCGATGATGGCGGCGACGCTGACGATGCTGACGTTGCTCACCGCCGCCACCCGCAGTCCGGCCGCGATGACCGGGACCGCCAGCGGGAGCTCGACCGTGAACAGTCGCCGGAGGCGGTTGAAGCCCATCGCGGTGGCCGACTGGTTCACGGACTCGGGTACGGCACCCAGGCCGTCCGCCACCGTGCGGACGAGGAGCGCCACCGTGTAGATCGTCATCGCCACCACCACGTTGACGGGGTCCAGGATCCGGGTGCCGATCAGGACCGGCATCAGGATGAAGAGGGCCAGCGACGGGATCGTGTAAAGGAGGCCGGTCCCGATGATGAGCGGTGGGTACAGCGCCTTGTGGCGCCTGGCCAGCCAGCCCAGGGGGATCGCGATGATGAGCCCGAGGACGAGCGGGACCCCGGCCAGGTAGAGGTGCTTGCCCGTGAGGGTGAGCACCTCGGAGAAGTGCTCGGTGAACCAGGTCATGTCACGCTCCTCTCCTCGGGTCCACGCCCGGGGCGGGTGGACGCGTGGAGGTCTCGATCGCGGACAGCACCTGGTGGCCGAGCACCGTGCCCACCAGCGCTCCCGTCTCGTCGACGATCACGCCGCGCCGGCTCGGGGAGGACAGGGCGGCATCGAGCGCGCTGCGCAGCGTTCCGTTGACCGGCGCGACCGTGCCGCCGCGATGCAGCCTCTCGGACTCGACAGTCCCGTCGAGCCTGGACGGCTCGACCCACCCGAGGGGTCTGCGGTTCTCGTCGGTCACCAGCAACCAGTCGTCCAGGGCACCTGCCGCACTCGCCTCGTCCCTGGTGGCACCGAGACGCACCGTCGGCTCCGGACGGAGCGGAAGCTCGGGAACCGAGCGGAAGCCGAGGCCGCGATAGCCCCTGTCGCGGCCCACGAAGTCGGCCACGAAGTCGTCGACCGGCTGCGCCAGCAGGTGTGCCGGGTCGGCCAGCTGGGCCAGCACGCCACCCACTCGGAGCACCGCGACCTGGTCACCCAGCTTGACGGCCTCGTCGATGTCGTGGGTGACGAACACGATCGTCTTCCCCAGCTCACCCTGCAACCGGAGGAACTCGTCCTGCAGCTGCTCGCGTACGACGGGGTCGACCGCGCTGAACGGCTCGTCCATCAGCATCACCGGTGGGTCTGCGGCCAGCGCGCGGGCGACCCCGACGCGCTGCTGCTGGCCGCCGGAGAGCTGGCTCGGGTAGCGACCGGCGAACGAGGCCGGCAGCCCGACGCGTTCCAGCAGCTCCGTGGCGCGAGCCCGTGCCTTCTTCTTCTCCCAGCCGAGCAGCAGCGGCACGGTGGCGATGTTCGCGGCGATCGTGCGGTGCGGGAACAGACCTGCCTGCTGGATCACGTACCCGATCCCACGCCGCAGCTCCGAGGCGTTCATCGTCGCGGTGTCGCGCCCGTCGATCGAGATCTGGCCGCCGGTCGGCTCGATCATCCGGTTGATCATCCGCAGCGAGGTCGTCTTGCCGCAGCCGGACGGTCCCACCAGGACGGTGATCTTGCCCGTGGGGGCCGTGATGTCCAGCCCTCCGACCGCGACGGTGCCGTCAGGGTATGCCTTGGTCACTGAGTCGAACCGGATCATCCGGAGCTCACCTCGATTGCTGGCTGGTGGATGGAGGACCTGGCGCAGACACCTGATCCATGTCGCAATTGCACTTGGCACGGCGAGGTGTGTACATGCCGGGAGACCGCATGCCGTCTGCGATCCCAGACATTCGCCGGGTCCCCGCGAGACGGACGACCGCCCTCAGAGCTCGGCGAGCTCGGTGAGCAGGTCGACCGCGAGCGCGACGTCGTGCGTCAGCGAGCGATCCTCGAGGGACGGGTCCAGCACCGCGGCGGCTCGCTCGAACACGTTCCTGGCCGGTACGTCCGCGAGCTGCACGTCCTGCATGCGCAGGGCTCGAGCCGCGGCCACCAGCTCGCACGCGAGCACGTACCGGAAGGCGTCGGCGGCAACGGTCGCCTGCCGAGCAGCCTGCGTCGAGAAGCTGGCGTGGTCCTCGAGACCGCGGGACACGACGGCGTTGCCCAGGGTCACCGGCAGGGCAGCGTGGCGCAGCTGTGCGAGCGCGTCGTGGGCGACGTACTCGAGGATCATCACCCCCGAGCTGCCTGCCGGCCCCGAGGAGAGGAACGCCGGGAGGTCCGTCATCGCCGGCTCGACCAGGTCGCCGAGCCGAGCGGTCGACAGCTCGGCCACGTGGTGGACCGCCGCGCGCGCCTGGTCCAGCGCGACCGACACGTAGGCCGTGTGGAAGTGGGCGTGGTGGAACACGTCGCCGGCCTCCGGGGCGACCAGCGGGTTCTCGGCCCTCGCGTTGACCTCGACCCCGAGGATGCGGTCCAGCTGGGCCAGGGAGTCGAGCGCAGGGCCTTGCACCTGCGGGAACGCTCGCAGGCCGAAGGGGTCCTGGATACGGCGCCCCGCCGCGGGAGCATCGTCGATGCCGAGCAGGCGACGCATCTGCGCCGCACAGTGCGCCTGGCCCGGATGCGGTCGAGCCTCGTGCACGGCCGACGCGTACGCCTCGGCGGAGCCGCCGAGCGCAAGGAAGGACAACGCGGCCACGGCGTGGCTCGCGCGCAGCAGCACCTGGAGTTCAGCGCATGCCAGCGCGGACTCCCCGAGCGTCGCCGCGTTGCTGCTCATGAATGACAAGGCGTCCCCGGTGCCCAGCGGCACCGGTGGCACCGCTCCCGACCTCCACGGGCGCTCACCCGCCAGCGTGAGGCCGATCTCGGCGAGCGCGGTCAGGTCGCCGGTGCCGATCGCCCCGAAGCGGTGCACCGCCGGCAGGGCACCCACGCGGATCGCCTGCTCCAGCGCGTCCAGGACGCGCGGATGCGTCCCGGCCCCGCCCGCTGCGAGCTGGTTGAGCCGCACCAGGAGGGCTGCCCGGACCTGATCGTCCGGCAGCAGTGGACCGACGCCACCCGCGTGGCTCCTCAGCAGGCGCAGGCCGTGCCCGAGGACCGCGTCACCGTCGACCTCCTCCTGCCGGTTGGCGCCCACTCCGGTGGTGCGGCCGTAGACCTGACGCGTGGCGGTGATGTCCTCCGCCAGCTCCCAGGCGTCCTGCGCGCGCTTGCGGGCTGTCGCATCGAGGCGAACGGACGCACCGCGGGCGACCAGGACGATGTCCTCACAGGTCAGCGTGCGACCGTCGATGCGGATGGGGGCTTCGCCGTGCGACATATCTGCTCCTGAAGGTTCGACATCGTGCCGCTCCAGTCTCGGGGCATGCTCGAGCCAGGTGGCGCCGTGGCTCCATTCCATGCCACCTCGTTCGCGACGACAGGTGGCGGCAGCGAGATGGTGTCCGGGATCCCAGACGCCACGCCCGGGCCCACTACGCTCGGCCCATGGCAGTCGTGCCCGCCGCGGAGCAGGCCCTGGGGATCCTCCGGTACCTGGCCAACCAGGCCAGCCCCGTTCCCGCAGCCACGATCTCCCGATCCCTCGCGCTCCCCCGCTCGACGACCTACCACCTGCTGGACACGCTGATCGCGTCGGGGTTCGTCGTCCGCTACCCGGATCAACGGACGTACGGCCTGGGCCTGACCGCCTACGAGCTCGCCAGCGGATACGTTCGGCAGGAGCCTCTCCAGCGTCTGGCGCGCCGGCCGATGGCGGACCTGGCCGACCGCTGCGGGAACAGCGCGCACCTGTCCGTCCTCCTGGGTCGCGACGTCGTCTATGTCATCGAGGAGCGCGCACCAGGCCGCCCCCTTCTCATCACTGACGTCGGCGTCCGGCTGCCCGCGCACGCAACTGCGTCCGGGCGGGCGATGCTCGCAGCCCTGCCGCAGCAGCAGGTCCGCGCGCTGTACCCGGACAAGGACGCCTTCGGCGCGGGTGACGACCAGGCCCCTGCATCGCTGTCCGCGCTGCGCCGAGTGCTGGTCGAGGTCCGGCACGCGGGCTGGGCGAGCGAGGACGGAGAGGTGACGCCGGGTCTGGCCTCGCGCGCCATGCCGGTGCTGGACGGCAACGGCTATCCCGTCGCCGCGGTGGCGGTGACCTTCCCGCTGGAGGAGCGCACGCCACAGCTCCTGGCCGGGATCACCGCGGCCATCGGCGCCACGGTGCACACGCTGCACCGGCGGCTTGGCGGCCTCTAATCCGCAGCCGCCCGGCGCTGCCTAGCTGCCGGTCTCGAGCCGGAAGCCGACGCCGCGGATGGCCACGACCTTCTCGCCGGCCTCCGCGGCCTCGAGCTTGCTGCGCAGGCGGCCGATCGTGACGTCGAGGGTCTTGGTCGAGCCGTACCAGTTCTGGTCCCAGACCTGGTTCATCAGGGTCTCGCGCGGCACGACCTTGTCGTGGTTGGACGCGAGGACGGCGAGGACGTCGAACTCCTTGGCGGTCAGCGCGATCTCGCGCTCGCCGAGGTGGACGCGGCGCGAGCCGGCGTCGATCCTGAGGCCCGAGGACGTGGTGACGGTGGTGTCGTCGGGCGCGGGGGCGTTGCCGCTGCGGCGCAGCAGGGCGCGCACCCGCGCCAGCAGCTCGGCGAGGCCGAACGGCTTGGCGAGGTAGTCGTCGGCGCCGACGTCGAGGCCGACCACGCGGTCGAGCTCACCGGCGCGGGCGGTGACCATGATGATCCCGCCCAGGTAGCCGCCGGACCGCATCTGGCGACAGGCGTCGATGCCGTCCATGTCGGGCAGGCCGAGGTCGAGGATCACCACCGCCGGTCCCTCGTCGACGACGAACGACACCGCTTCCGCTCCACCCGAGACCCGGGTGACCTCGTAGCCCTCCCGCTCCAAGGTGCGCATGAGGGGTACGGCGATGTCTTCCTCGTCCTCAACCACCAGCACGTCGTGCACCATGGCGTCGAGCATAGAGGGAGGGTCAGCGGTTGGTGAGGCGAATGCCCGTGTCGCCCGCGGGCGTGATGCTCGTCTGGGCAGGCGAGGCGGGGGTGTCCTCACCGGGGCCGACGAGGACGCCACCGGCAGCGAGGATCACCGCGATCGGGATCAGCAGGATGCGGGACATGGGTAGAGCATCTGGTCACCACACCCACACCAGTCCCTCGTGACGGTCACAGCCGGTAAAGGATTCAACCGTCTCGGACACGAGAGCTCCTCGGCGTCCGGGGCCTTCCGTCAGGCCTCGAAGACGTCGCCCAGCTCGGCCACCCGTTCGAGCACCTGGTCCATGGTGAGCTGCTCGAGCGCCAGCTCGTCCTCGGCGCCCGCCTCCACCTCGTCCCACGTCAGCGGGGCAGCGACGGTCGGGCGCTCGCGGCCACGCAGCGAGTAGGGCGAGATCGTCGTCTTGGAGCCGGAGTTCTGCGACCAGTCGAGGAACACCTTCCCCGGCCGCTTGGCCTTCGTCATGATCGCGGTGACCAGGTCGGGGTGCGCCTTCTGGAGCGCCTCTGCCACCTCCTTCGCCAACGCGGTGGTGCCCTCGCTGTCGAGGCTCCTCCGCCCGGTGTCGGGCACCGGGGCGTACAGGTGCATCCCCTTGCTGCCGCTCGTCACCGGCGAGCACGTGAGGTCGCGCTCGGCGAGCGCGTCGCGCACGAGCAGCGCCACCCGGGCGCACTCGTGCAGGCCCGCCGGCTCGCCCGGGTCGAGGTCGATCACGATGCGGTTCGGGTTGCGCGGCACGCCCTCGGCATCGACGGTCCACTGGTGCACGTGCAGCTCGAGCGCGGCGAGGTTGGCGAGCCAGGTGAGGGTGGCCAGGTCGTCGCAGATCGGGAAGCGCAGCGTGCCGTCGCCCTTGCCGGTGCGCGAGCCGGTGGTGGAGACCTCGGCCGTACGCACCCAGGACGGCGTGCCGGCGGGCACGTTCTTCTCGAAGAAGCTCGACCGCTCCACCCCGTGCGGCCAGCGGATCCGGGTCACCGCACGGTCCGCGAGGTGCGGCAGGAGCACCGGCGAGACCTGGGCGTAGTAGTTGAGCACCTCGCCCTTGGTGGTGCCGGTGCGCGGGTAGAGGACCTTGTCGAGGTTGCTGATGGAGAGCGTGCGGCCCTCGACGTCGACGTGCACCTCGTTGGTGGGAGTCATGTCAGGTCTTCCGGGGAGAGGTCGTCGCGCACGCCCTGGAAGGACGGTTGGCGCAGCCGCTCGTAGCCGAGGCCGTGGGTGTCGACGTCGACGACGACGCGGGGCTCGACCCAGAACGTGCCGGCTGCGTCGACGCGCGGCACCTCGTCGGCGAAGGGTGACGCGTCGGTCGCCAGCGGTGTGAGCAGGGCGGCGAGCCGGCTGCTCGTGGCGCCGGCGATGCCGCTCCCGACCCGCCCGCGGTAGAGCAGGCCGTCGGGCGTCATCTCGCCGACGAGCAGCGCGGCCAGCCGGTCGGGCGTACCGATCTGGGGGCGCCAGCCACCGACCACGAACGACCCGCGGTGGCGGTGGGCGAGCTTGCGCCAGTCCTCGCTGCGCTGGTCGAACCGGTAGCGCGACGTGCGCCGCTTGCTGACCACCCCTTCGAGGCCCTGTTGGAGGGTGGCGGCGAAGAGCATGTCGCCGTCGTCGTAGGCCGCCGGCACCTGCCACGTCGAGTCGCCGAGCGGGAGCTCCTCCAGCAGCGCGCGACGCTCCTCGAGCGGGCGGCCGGTGAGGTCCTCGCCGTCGAGGCGGAGCAGGTCGAAGACCATCAGCGTCGCGGGGACCGACTTCACCAGGCGCGCGACCTCGCGCGCGTTGCGCACGTGCATGCGGTGCTGGAGGACGCGGAAGTCGGGGACCCCGTGGTCGTTGAGCGCGATGACCTCGCCGTCGACGAGCAGGTCGCGCGTCCCCAGCGGCGGGTCGCTGAGCTCGGGCCAGGCGGGCGTCACGTCGTTGTCGTTGCGGCTCGTCATGCGTACGACGCCGTCGCGCACATCGACCAGGACGCGGACGCCGTCCCACTTCACCTCGTGCAGCCACTGCGCGCCGGTGGGCACGCGGTCGGTCTTGCTAGCGAGCATCGGACGCACGCGAGCAGTCTGGCATCCACCACCCGTGGCCAGGTCATCCCTTTGCAGGAGACGCGTGTCCGACGTGACGGCTATCGTCGGAGCATGCGCGCGATCTGGAAGGGTGCCGTCTCCTTCGGCCTGGTCAGTGTCCCGGTGAAGCTCTACGCGGCCACCGAGAGCCACGACGTGTCCTTCCGGCAGGTGCACGCCAAGGACGGCGGGCGGATCAAGTACCAGCGGGTCTGCTCCCTCGACGGCGAGGAGGTGGCCTACGCCGACATCGCAAAGGGCTACGAGACCGAGGACGGCGAGATGGTCATCCTCACCGACGACGACATGGCCGAGCTGCCGTCGACGTCGTCGCGCGAGATCGCGGTGGAGAAGTTCGTGCCGCGCGAGCAGATCGACCCGCTGCTCTTCGAGAAGTCCTACTACCTCGAGCCCGAGGGCGCGGGTGCCAAGCCGTACGCCCTGCTCCGCCAGGCCCTCAAGGACGCCGACCGGATGGCGGTGGTGACCGTCGCGCTGCGCCAGCGCACCACCATCGCGGTGCTGCGCGTGCGCGAGACCGAGGCCGGTGAGGTCATCGTGCTCCAGACGATGATGTGGCCCGACGAGGTCCGCACCCCCGACTTCAAGGTCGAGGTCGACGACGCCAAGCCGCAAGAGGTCAAGATGGCCCACATGCTCGTCGAGACCCTCGCGGGCGACTTCGACGCGACCGAGTTCGAGGACGACTACGCCGGTGCCGTCGAGGCCCTGGTGAAGTCCAAGATCGAGGGCGGCGAGATCAAGCGCACCGAGACCTCCACCAAGACCTCCGGCGAGGTCGTCGACCTGCTCGCCGCGCTCCAGAAGTCCGTCGCCGCGGCGAAGACAGCCCGCGGCGAGGACGCCGGCGAGGTCGAGCCCGCGAAGAAGACCGCCGCCAAGAAGGCCCCGGCCAAGAAGACCGCTGCCAAGAAGACCGCTGCCAAGAAGACCGCGGAGAAGAAGCAGGCGAAGAAGCAGGCGAAGAAGGCCAGCTGAGCCCCGGGCGCCCGGCGGTGCCTGAGCCACCTTCCACGCGTACGGAATGTGGCTGCCGCACCGCTTTCGGCGCGCCCTCCCGCAACACGCCCCAGAGCGGTGCCAGACCCACATTCCGGGCCCCCGGAATGTGGCTGGGGCACCGCTGCCCCGGATCCTCAGGAGGCGTGGGCCACTGGCGTACGCCCCGTCAGCTCGCGCAGCCGGGCACCGATCTCCGCGGCGACCGCGACGGCCAGGTCGCGGGGCGACTCGCCGTCCACCTCCGGCACGACGTGCTGCACCACGCCGTCGGCGAGCAGGTCGACCGCGCGCACGCGCTGGCGCGAGGCCATCTCGGCAGCGTGGGCGACGTCGCCGTGCACGATGAGGCTGGCCCCCTCGGGCGGGAGCGGTGAGAGCCAGGCGTGCTCGGTGGCGATCACGGTCCGAGCGGGCAGGAACGCCAGCGCCCCTCCCCCGCAGCCCTGGCCGAGGATCACCGAGATCGTCGGCACCGTCATCGTGGTGAGCGCCGCGATGCAGCGGGCGATCTCGCCGGCGAGCGCGCGCTCCTCGGCGTCGGGCGAGAGCTCCGCGCCGGGGGTGTCGATGACGCTGACGAGCGGCAGCCCGAGCTCCTGGGCGATCTTCATCCCGCGGCGGGCCTCGCGCAGGGCGCCGGGGCCCATCGCATGGCCGGGCACCTGCCGGGACCGGTCCTGGCCGATGACCACGCACGGCTGGTCGTCGAGGCGGGTCAGGGCGACCAGGACGGTGGAGTCGCGCTCGCCCTTCTCGGTGCCGCGCAGCTGGAGCGTGCCGGAGGCGCCGTGGGCGAGCAGGTCGCGCACCCCGGCGCGATCCGTACGCCGGGTGCGCTCGACGCTGTCCCAGGCGGCGTGGTCGCCGAGCAGGCGCTTCGCGCGGACGGACAGGCGGCCCGGACCGGGCGCGTCCACCAGCACGGCGAGGGCCTGGTCGACCATCTCCGGCAGGTCCTCCGCGGCGACGACGCCGTCGATGACGCCGGCTGCAGCGAGGTTCTCCGCGACCTGGACTCCGGGCCGGAAGGGCCGGCCGTTGAGCCCCTCGTAGACCTTCGGCCCGAGGAACCCGACGAGGGCGCCCGGCTCGGCGACGGTGACGTGGCCGAGCGAGCCCCAGGAGGCGTACACGCCGCCGGTGGTGGGGTGGCGCAGGTGCACGAGGTAGGGCAGCCCGGCGGCGCGGTGGTCCATGAGCGCGCGGGAGATGTCGACCATCCGCACGAAGGCGGGCGTGCCCTCCTGCATCCGCGTGCCGCCCGACGCGGTGCTGGCGAGCAGGGGCAGGCCCTCCTCGGTGGCGCGGCGCACGGCGGCGGTGATGCGGTCGGCGGCGGCACGACCGATCGAGCCGGCGAGGAACTGGAACTCGTTGACCACGACCGCCACGGGCCGGCCGCGGACCTCGCCGCGGCCGGTCAGCACGGACTCGTCGGTGCCCGCCTTCGCTGCGGCAGCCGCGAGCTCGGCGCGGTAGCCCGCGTCGGCCCAGGACAGGTCGACGGGCTCGTCCCACGAGGTGAAGGTGCCCTCGTCGAGGACCAGGTCGAGCAGCTCGTGGGCGGTCCAGCGCCGCGCAGCCGTCCCCTGCCTCACGCGCCCCCGCCCCCGATCCAGGCCCGGATCTCGTCGGCGTGCTGGTCGAGCAGCGGCGGCGCGACGTGGTCGCGCCGGGTGACCTCCGCGCCCTCGGCGTCGAAGAACCGCAGCGGCGGGCCGGGAAGCGTGATGCCGCCCAGCGTCGGGTGCTCCACGTCGACGAGCAGGCCCTGGCTGGCGACCTGGTCCCACTCGTAGACCTCGTCGAGGGTCCGGACCTTGCCGGCCGGGATCCCGATCTCGGCGAGGCGGGCCAGCAGCGGCTCGGCATCCCAGTCGGCGAAGGCCTGCTCGACGACCTCGATCACCTGCTCGCGCCGACCGACGCGCTCGCCGTTGGTGGCCAGGCCCTCGGCGTCGGGGTCGAGACCGAAGCCCGCGCAGAACTTCTTCCACAGCCCCTCGCTGCCGAGCGCGATCTGCACGGCGCCGTCGCGGCAGTGGAACAGCCCGTAGGGCGCGATCGAGGGGTGGTGGTTGCCCTGGGCGCGGCCGACCTCGCCGGCCACGGTCCACCGGGTGCCCTGGAAGGCGTGCACGCCGACGACCGACGCCAGCAACGACGTACGCACGACGGTGCCCCTGCCAGTCCGCTCGCGCTCGTGCAGCGCGGCGAGCACGCCGTAGGCGCCGTACATCCCGGACAGCAGGTCCGCGATCGGTACGCCGACGCGCTGCGGGTCGTCGGGGCCGGAGCCGGTGAGGGACATCAGGCCCGCCTCGCCCTGCGCGATCTGGTCGTAGCCGGCGCGACCACCCTCGGGGCCGTCGTGGCCGAAGCCGGTGATCGAGAGGACGACGAGGCGCGGGTTGCGGCGCATCAGCTCCTCGATCCCGAGGCCGAGGCGCTCGAGGACGCCGGTGCGGAAGTTCTCCACCAGCACGTCGGCGCGCTCGACGAGGCCGACCAGCACGTCCTTGTCCGACGCGTCCTTGAGGTCGAGGGCGATCGACTCCTTGTTGCGGTTGGTGCAGAGGAAGTAGGTCGACTGCCGCTCGTCGGGCTCACCGACGAACGGCGGGCCCCAGCCACGGGTGTCGTCGCCGCTGCCGGGCGCCTCCACCTTGATCACGCGGGCACCGAGGTCGCCCAGCATCTGGGTGGCGTGCGGCCCGGCGAGGGCACGGGTCAGGTCGACGACGAGGAGGTCGGAGAGAGGTCCGTTGCTCATGCGAACACCCTGCGTGGAGGCGGGCGTACGGGCCATGGCAGAGGTTCACCCGAAGGCGTCAATTTCATTGTCGAGATCGGCGGGTCGGACCACCTGACACCGACGCCTGGGCGAATGAGAACCTTGGCCATGCACACCTCCACCATGCTCCCCGACGAGGTGGTGTGAGCGGGCCGGAGGCCGTCCTGGTGCTGGCCACCGGGCTCGGCGCCGGCGTGCTGTCCTCGACCGTCGGCGTGGCCTCGCTGCTCAGCTTCCCCGTGCTGGTCGCACTGGGCCTGCCGCCCGTCGTGGCCAACGTGTCGAACACGCTCGGCCTGATCCCCGGCGGCCTCGGCGGCGTGGTCGGCTACCGCCGGGAGGTGCGGGAGGCGGGCCGGATCGCGCTGGTGATCGTCGCGGTCTGCGCGCTGGGCGGGCTCATCGGCGCAGCGCTGCTGCTCGGCCTGCCGCCGGGCGTCTTCGAGGCGATCGTCCCGTTCCTCATCCTGTTCACCTGCCTGCTCGTCGGCGTCCAGCCGCGCATCGCGCGCTGGCTGCGCGCCCGCCACGAGCAGATGCACGGCGAGCAGCTCGCCGAGCGGCGGCACATGTCGCCCGCGACCACGCTCTTCGCCACCCTCACGGGCGTGTACGGCGGCTACTTCGGGGCCGGCGCCGGGGTCATGATGGTCGCCGTCCTCGGCATCGGGACCGACCTCGAGCTGCGCGTCGTCAACGGCCTCAAGACGCTGTCCCTGATGGTCGGCAACATCGTCGCCGGCCTCGTCTTCGTGGTCGTCGCCGACCCGCGCTGGGAGGTCGCCGCACTGCTCGCCGCAGGCTCGCTGGTCGGCGGCTACGTCGGCGCGCGGATCGGTCGCAAGCTCCCTGACGCGGTGTTCCGCTGGGCCGTCGTCGCGGCCGGCGTGGTCGCCGCGGTCCTGCTGTTCTGACCTGCGCAGGTCAGGACAGCAGGCCGCGGACGACACGCAGGCCGACCGAGAGGCGCGCCAGCTCCGCGGTGTCCTCGCGGCAGATCTCCTCCAGCGTCGCGGCCGCGCGGCCGATGAGCTCCTCGTCGGCGTTCTCCCACTCGGCCACCCGGGCGGGCGCCGTGTCGTCCGCGCTGGTGGACTCCAGCACCTGGGCGGTCAGCTGCTGGTGCACGGCGTAGAGGTCGTCGCGCACCGCTGCCCGGGCCATCGTCTGCCAGCGGTCGTCGCGCGGCAGCGCGAAGATCCGCTCGACCAGCGCCGGCAGCCCGAGCCGCTCCCCCAGCGCGAAGTGGACGCGTGCCACCTCGACCGGGTCGAGCCCGAGCCGGTCGGCGGTCTCGACGATGCCGAGCAGCGCGTAGGCCGACGCCAGCACGGCGACCCGCGAGGCGAGGTCGTCGGGAACCCCCTGGTCGGTCAGGCGCTTCTCGCGGGCCTTGAAGTCCTCGAGCTCCCGGCCGCTCATGATGCTCGGCAGCTCGGCCATCACGGCCTGCACGGGACCGCGGAAGAAGTCGACCGTCGCGCGGGAGTCGAGCGGAGGGCGGCGGTTGGTGACCAGCCACCGCGACGCGCGCTCGACGAGCGTACGCATCTCGATCCGCATCCGCGTCTGGCGCTCGGCGGGCACCTGGTTGTCCAGCGCCGCGATCTCCTGGCGCATCGGCAGCGACCCGAAGATCTCGCGGGCGACGAAGTTGGCTCGGGTCAGCTCGGCGGGGCTGGCCCCGGTCTCACCCTGCAGCCGCGGCCAGAACGTCATGCCGGCGCCGTTGACGAGGTCGTTGACGACCTGGGTCACGATGATCTCGCGGCGCAGCGGGTGGTCCTCGATGGCCGCCTCGAGGTCGGGCTTCATGCGGCTGGGGAAGTAGGCCAGCAGGTCATCGCGCAGGTAGGGGTCGTCGGGCAGGTCGGAGTCGATGAGCTCGTCGGCGAGGACGATCTTGGTCCACGCCATCAGCACCGACAGCTCGGGCGCCGACAGGGCCTGCTTGCGCTCGAGGCGGCGCTTGACCTGGCGTGTCGACGGCAGGCCCTCGAGCTCGCGGTTGAGCACCCCGCGGCGCTCGAGCGCGCGCATCCAGTCCTCGTGGACGTGAAGCAGTGACGGGGCGTGCGCCTCGGCGTTGGCGAGCGCGAGGTTCTGTTCGTAGTTGTCGCGCAGCACCAGCTGGCCCACCTCGTCGGTCATCTCGGCGAGCAGCTCGTTGCGGGCGCCCTCGTCCATCTCCCCAGAGCGGACGACCCGGTCGAGGAGGATCTTGATGTTGACCTCGTGGTCCGAGGTGTCGACGCCGGCGGAGTTGTCGATGAAGTCGGTGTTCATCCGGCCGCCGTCGCCGTTGACGCCGAGGCGGGCGTACTCCACGCGACCGAGCTGGGTGAAGCCGAGGTTGCCGCCCTCGCCGATGCACCGGGCGCGCAGGTCCTGGCCGTTGACCCGGATCGCGTCGTTGGCCTTGTCACCGGCGTCGGCGTTGGTCTCCTCCGACGACTTCACGTAGGTGCCGATGCCACCGTTCCAGAGCAGGTCGACCGGGGCGAGCAGGATCGCCTTCATCAGCTCGGCAGGCGTCATCGCGGTGACGTCGGCGGGCAGCCCGAGCGCCTCGCGGGCCTGCGCCGACACCGGGATCGACTTGGCCGCACGCGACCAGACGCCGCCGCCCTCGGAGATCAGCGAGGAGTCGTAGTCCTTCCAGCTCGACCTCGGCAGGTCGAAGAGCCGGCGCCGCTCGGCGTACGAGGAGGCCGCGTCGGGGTCGGGGTCGATGAAGATGTCGCGGTGGTCGAAGGCCGCCACCAGCCGGGTGTGCTCCGAGCAGAGCATGCCGTTGCCGAAGACGTCGCCGGACATGTCTCCGATGCCGACCGCGGTGAAGTCCTCGGTCTGGCAGTCGACGCCCATCTCGCGGAAGTGCCGCTGCACCGAGACCCAGGCGCCCTTGGCGGTGATGCCCATCGCCTTGTGGTCGTAGCCCACCGAGCCGCCGGAGGCGAAGGCGTCGCCGAGCCAGAAGCCGTAGTCCTTCGCCACGCCGTTGGCGATGTCGCTGAAGGTCGCCGTGCCCTTGTCGGCCGCCACCACGAGGTAGGAGTCGTCGCCGTCGTGGCGCACGACGTCGCGCGGAGGCACGTTCTCGCCGCCGACGAGGTTGTCGGTGATGTCGAGCAGGCCGGAGATGAAGGTCTTGTAGCAGGCCACGCCCTCGGCCAGCCACGCGTCACGGTCGGAGGGGTCGGGCAGCTGCTTGCAGAAGAAGGCGCCCTTCGCGCCGACCGGCACGATGACGGTGTTCTTGACCATCTGTGCCTTGACCAGGCCGAGCACCTCGGTGCGGAAGTCGTCGCGCCGGTCCGACCAGCGCAGGCCGCCACGCGCGACGGCGCCGAAGCGGAGGTGCGAGCCCTCGACGCGCGGGCTGTAGACGAAGATCTCGAAGCGCGGGCGCGGCTCGGGCAGGTCGGGGATCGCCGACGGCTCGAGCTTGAAGGAGATGTAGTTGTGATACGGCTCCGCGGGGTGCAGCTCGTCGTCAGAGGTGCGTTTCTGGAAGAAGTTGGTGCGCAGCGTCGCCCGGACCAGCGTGCGGTAGGAGCGCAGGATGCGGTCGTGGTCGAGGCTGACCACCTCGTCGAGGGCGCGTGCGAGCCGCTCCTCGATGGCCTCGACCTTGGCCACGCGGGCCTCCGCATCGTGCTCGAGCGTGCGGTCGCCGCGACCGGGGTCGAAGCGCGACTCGAACAGCTCGACGAGCAGCCGGGTGATGTCGACGTTGCTGCGCAGCGCCTCCTCGATGTAGTCGAGCGCGAACGGCGAGCCGCCCTGGCGGGCGTACTTGGCGTACGCCCGCAGCACCGTCGCCTGCCGCCAGGTGAGGCCCGCGGCGAGCACGAGCTGGTTGAAGCCGTCGATCTCGTTGTAGCCGTCCCACACCGCCCGCAGCGCCTCGGCGAACAGGGTCCGCTCCCGGGACGACAGCGCCCGGCCGTGCCGCAGGCCGAACTCGTAGATGTAGGTCGGCCGGCCCAGGCCGGCGAGCTCGTAGGGGCGCTCGTCGACGACCTCGACACCCATCGACGTGAGCATCGGGAGCACCGCGCTCAACGACAGCGGCTCCCCGACCCGGAACACCTTGAGCCGCGACTCGCCCCGGCGGTAGGTCTGCTCGTCCTGGTCGAAGAGAGCGAGGTCGATGCCCTCGTCGCCCTCGATCGCCTCGATCCGGCCGAGGTCGGCCGATCCGCGCGAGGGGTCGAAGTCCTCCTTGTAGGCCTCCGGGAAGGCGTCGGCCCACGCGCGCGCCAGCTGCGAGCCGCGGTCCACGCCGTACTCGCTGACGACCGCGGCCATGAAGTCGTCGCGCCAGGAGCGGGACGCCTCCATCAGGCGGCGCTCGAGGTCGGGGACGTCGATGTCGGGGACCTGCTCGCCCTTGGGCGGGTGCACCACGAAGTGCACGCTGGCGGTCGTGGACTCGTTGACCCGGGCGGTGAACTCGACGTGCTCGCCACCGAGCCGGTCGCGCAGGATGTCGGAGAACCGCTCGCGCACGGCGGTGCTGTAGCGATCGCGGGGCAGGTAGACGAGGACCGAGACGTAGCGGCCGTAGGTGTCGCGGCGCACGAACGCGCGAAGCTGGCGCCGCTCGCGGGCGCTCATCACGTCCTGCGCGACCGGGGCGAGCTCGTCGGGCGAGGTGTGGAACAGCTCGTCGCGGGGATAGTTCTCCAGCGTGTCCATGAGGGCCTTGCCGGCGTGGCTGCGCGGGTCGAACCCGGCGTGGCGCATCACCTCGGTGACCTTCTCCCGCAGCACCGGGATGCGGGTCACGGACTCGGTGTAGGCGGCGCTGGAGAACAGGCCGAGGAACCGGCGCTCGCCGACGACCTCGCCGTCGGGCCCGAATGTCTTCACCCCGACGTAGTCGAGGTAGGCCGGGCGGTGCACCGTGGCGCGCGAGTTGGCCTTGGCCAGCACGAGGAGCTTCTTCTCACGGGCCTTGGTCTTGACGAGCGGCGGCAGCTTGGCGAACGAGGCCGACAGGTCCTGGTCGTGGCGCAGGATGCCGAGGCCGGAGCCGGGGACCGCACGCAGCCCGCACTCCTCCGGGGCGCCCACCTCCGCCTCGAGCAGGTACTCGCGGTAGCCGAGGAACGTGAAGTGGTCGTCGGCGAGCCAGGTGAGGAAGTCGCGGCCCTGCCGCAGCTCCTCGGCCGGCAGCGGCGGCGGGTCCTGGTCGAGCTCGGCGACCACCGCGAGCGCCTGGGCGTGCATCTTCTGCCAGTCCTCGACGGACTCGCGCACGTCCCGCAGCACCCGCTGCAGGCCCTCGGTGATCTCGGCGTCCTCGTCGTCGTCGGTGCGGTCGACCTCGACGTGCATCCACGACTCGGCACCGTCGCGGGAGCCGGCCTGCGGCTCCTGGGCGTGGACGTGCTGGAGCTCGCCGGTGATGTCGCGCTCGACGTGGAACTGCGGGTGGATCACGGCGTGCACAGTGTGGCCGAGGCGGTTGAGCTCCATGGTCACCGAGTCGACGAGGAAGGGCATGTCGTCGGTGACGACCTCGACCACGGAGCGTCCCGATGCCGACCAGCCGGCGTCGGCGATCGTGGGCGTCACGACCCGTACGACGGCCGTGCCCTGCGGGCGCGACGACGCGAGCTCGCGATGCGATGCCACGGCGCCGAGCAGGTCCTCCGGGGACCGCTCGGCCATGTCCTCCGGTGCCACGTGCCGGTAGTAGGCGCGCAGCAGGTCTCCCCACTCGGGACGGGCCTCCGTCGCTGCGTCGAGCTGTCGGTCCTTGGTGTCGTCAGGCGTCGCCACGCTCCGACCCTAGACCCATGTGTGACCACCGCGACACGGGGTCCTGCTGGCGCGCCAGGCCCGGTCCTGGGCGATGATGGGCCCCTGGTCCGGACCGCCGTCCGGGTCCTCGCCGATGCACGACGACGACACAGGATGCGGTGGTCACCATGAGCACGAAGCTCGCGAAGCAGATGACGTACGACGCCCCGGCAGAGGCCGTGGCCGCCATGCTCGACGACGTCGCGTTCCGCGAGGAGGTGCTCGAGCGTCAGAAGGTGCTGCGGGGCTCCGCCAGCATCGACGGCGACCTGGTGACCATCGAGCAGGTGCGCTCCGGCGACGACCTGCCGTCCTTCGCCAGGAAGTTCGTCGGCGACGAGATCACCATCGTGCAGCGCGAGACGTGGACCTCCCCCACCTCCTGCGACGTCGAGCTCGCCATCCCCGGCAAGCCCGGCGAGGCGGTCGGCACGATGCGGCTCGTGGAGTCCGGGGGGACGACCACCGAGGTCGTCGACCTCGACCTCACTGTCCGCATCCCGCTCGTCGGCGGGAAGATCGAGGGCCTCATCGCCGGGCTGTTCTCCGAGGCGCTCGACATCGAGCACCGCGTCGGCGTGGAGTGGCTCAGCCGCTGACGCGTCCGGCGCCCCGGACGAGCAGGTAGCCGAGGATCCACACCTCGCCGACGGTTGCGGGCACGACGAGGAGCTCCGGCACGACGGAGGCGTCGGGCCACAGGTAGGTGACGAAGCCGCTGAGCACGTAGCCCGCGCCGCCGACCACGAGCAACCGCCCCAGCAGGCGCGGCATCGTCCCCGAGCGCAGGACGCACACGCCCATCGGCACCAGCCACAGGCCGAAGAACAGGTTGCCCACGCCCCAGAAGTGCTCGCTGAGCGCGAGCAGCAGCTGCGGCGACCCGGCGTCCCCGCCGGCGGTGCCGAGTGCTGCCTCGAGCGACGTCGCGGTCGCGGCCGCGCTGCCCATGATCGCCACTGCGTTGAGCACGCCGAGGACGGCGATCGCGCCCGCCGCGAAGGCGTCCACTGCGCGGAACAGCCGGAAGAACCACAGGGCGGCAAGGACCTGGAAGGCCACGAGGGCCATCTCGAGCCCGATCAGGGTCCGCGCCAGTATCTCCCGCTCACGCAGCTGGGTGAGGGTCGTCAGCGGGTCCGCGTCGGCCAGCATCGGGCGTACGACGAGGAAGCCGAGGCCGCCGGCCACGGCGAGCGCCAGGTAGAACGCGCCCGTCGTACGCGCCGAGGCGTGGTCGAGGGCGGACGGAGCCTTCGGGCGGCTCGAAGGCTGGGCGGTGGCGTGGGCGGTGGACATGGCGCTCCATTTTCTTACGCAGTAAGAATTTCTTACGTGGTAAGAAAAGCACGTACGCCCGCCGGGCGCAACACCCTGGGCCGGGTCGGACCCGCCCCGACGACGAGACCGGAGACCACGTGGCAGCTCGCGGCAGACCCCCGACCCTCAGCCGCGAGCGCGTGCTCCTCGCCGCTGTCGCCCGGGCCGACGCCTCCGGCCTCGACGGCCTCACGATGCGGGCACTCGCCGACGACCTCGGGGTCGAGGCGATGTCGCTCTACCACCACCTGCGCGGCAAGGAGGCGCTGCTCGACGGGCTCGTGGAGCGTCTGATGGCCGAGGTCGCGGAGGCCACCTCGGACCTCCCCGCCGGAGAGGAGTGGCGCGACGGCGTACGACGGCGGTGCCTGGCGGCACGCGAGGTGATGGAGCGACACCCGTGGGGTCCGGCGGTGCTGCTGACCCGGACGTCCGTCCCGCCGTCGGTGTTCGCCCACTTCGAGGCAGTGCTGGCGGCGATGATCGAGGCCGGGTTCTCCTACCACCTGGGGCACCGCGCGCTGCACGCGCTGGGCAGCATGGTGCTCGGCTTCGTGCAGGAGCTGTTCGCGCCGGGCGCCGAGGGGGACGAGGACGCCTCGGCCGACGAGCTCGCAGCGATGGCGCACGCACTCCCCCACGTCACGGCCATGGTCGCGGCGGAGCTCCACGCCGCCGACGGCGACGTCCTCGGGTGGTGCGACAGCCGGGCGGAGTTCGAGTTCACCCTGGACCTGCTGCTCGACGGGCTCGAGGCCCAGCGTGTCGCTCAGTCGCCCTGAGGGACGCGCTCGTCCTCGCGGGCCTCACGATCGTCCTCGCGCCTGCGCCGCCGCACCACGAGCCCGAGCACGACGAACGGCCCGAAGGCGAGCAGCAGGGTCAGCGCCTGCTCGAAGGGGTGCAGCGCGCCCAGGTGCCACGACGTGACGAGGGGGAGGACGGGGGCGCTCACACCCCACATCCTCCCCCACGTGCTGCCGGGGCGGTCCGTCAGCCCTGGTGCGGGTAGCGGTGGTCCGTGGGCGGGACGAACGTCTCCTTGATCGAGCGCGGCGACGTCCAGCGCAGCAGGTTGACCGCGGCGCCCGCCTTGTCGTTGGTGCCCGACGCGCGGCCACCGCCGAAGGGCTGCTGGCCGACGACGGCGCCGGTGGGCTTGTCGTTGATGTAGAAGTTGCCGGCCGCGAAGCGCAGGGCCTTGCGGGCCCACGCGATGGCAGCACGGTCCTGGGCGATGATCGCGCCGGTCAGGGCGTACGGGGCGAACGACTCCATCTGCTCGACGACCCTCTCGAAGCGGTCGTCGTCGTAGACGTGGACCGCGAGGATCGGGCCGAAGTACTCGTCGGAGAACATCTGGTCGGTCGGGTCGGTCGACTCCACGATGGTGGGACGGACGAAATAGCCGACCGAGTCGTCGACCTGCCCGCCGGCGAGGACCGTGAGGTGCTTCTGGCGCTTGGCCCGGGCGATCGCGGCCTTGTGCTTGGCGAACGCGCGGTCGTCGATGACGGCGCCCATGAAGTTGGTCAGGTCGGTCACGTCGCCCATGGCGAGTGCCTCGGTGTCGGCGATCAGCTGGTCCTTGATCTTGTTCCACACCGAGCGCGGGACGTAGGCCCGGGAGGCGGCCGAGCACTTCTGGCCCTGGAACTCGAAGGCACCGCGGATCATCGCCACGCGCAGCACGTCGGGGTCGGCGCTCGGGTGGGCGACGATGAAGTCCTTGCCGCCGGTCTCGCCCACGATGCGCGGGTAGGAGCGGTAGCCGGAGATGTTCTCCCCGACCGTGCGCCACAGGCGCTGGAAGGTCGGGGTCGACCCGGTGAAGTGGATGCCGGCGAGGTCGCGGTGCGCCAGGGCGACCTTCGAGACGTCGAGTCCGTCGCCGGGCAGCATGTTGATGACGCCGGGCGGCATCCCGGCCTCCTCGAGCAGCTCCATCGTCAGCGACGCTGCCAGCTGCTGGGTCGGGGACGGCTTCCAGATCACGGTGTTGCCCATCAGCGCGGGCGCGGTGGGCAGGTTGCCGGCGATCGCGGTGAAGTTGAACGGCGTGATCGCGTAGACGAAGCCCTCGAGCGGGCGGTGGTCGGTGCGGTTCCAGATGCCGGGGCTGTTGGCGATCGGCTGGTCGGTGAGGATCTGCTTGGCGTAGTGGACGTTGAACCGCCAGAAGTCGATCAGCTCGCACGCCGCGTCGATCTCGGCCTGGAACGCCGTCTTGGACTGCCCGAGCATCGTCGCGGCGTTGAGGGTCTGGCGCCACGGACCGGCCAGCAGGTCGGCGGCCTTGAGGAGGATCGCGCAGCGCTCGTCGAACGGCATCGCCCGCCACGCAGGCGCGGCGTCGTTGGCGGCCTTGACCGCGGCCTCGGCGTCCTTGGTCGTCGAGTTCTTCAGCGTGCCGAGCACGTGCGCGTGGTCGTGGGGCTGGACGACCTTGATCTCCGCGCCACCGCCGTTGCGTCGCTTGCCGCCGATCACGGCCCGGAACGACTGCTGCTTCTTCTCCAGCCGGGCCAGCTCGGCGACGAGGGTCTCCCGCTCCGGGCTGCCGGGGGCGTAGGTCAGGTTCGGCTCGTTGGTGGGAGCCGGAGGAAAGGTGATCGCGTCCATGCGACTGATCGTGTCAGAGACGGCCGCGGGCCTCAAAGCAGCGGTCAGGGGGAGGCGAGGAGGTCGGCGACCTCCTGCGTCGCCCACCACGCGAGGTCCTCGTCGGGGTCCGTGTCGTCGTCGCTGTCCACGTGCACCGCGACCACGTCGCGCCACGTCGCGGGCACGGCGACGTCGGCCGTCTCGACGACCACGACGACCCGGCGCCGCCGGCCGTCCGGGAGCCCGGCCACGAGCGCGGCGGAGGCGTCCGCGGCTGTCATCAGCGCGTCGTACTCGCTCTCCTCGCCGTCGTCGGCAGCGACGACGACGTCGACGTCCACCAGCCGCGGGCCGTCGGCCTCCCAGTCGTCGGCCAGACGGGGCAGTGTGGACGGGACGTAGCGCCGGGTCACCTGCGGCCTGCCTTCTGGGTCCTGGCCCGGGTCCCTGCGCCCTTGCGACCGCGCGGGGCGCGCGGCCGGGTGTCGGACGCGGAGTCCTTCAGCTCCTCGAGCGACTCCAGGACGCACTGGCCGATGGTGTCGGCGTCGGGCACGGCGTCGCGGTCGGCGGTGATGCCGTAGAACACGCCGCCGTCGTAGGACGTCACCCCGATGGCGAGCGGGTGGTCGGGCAGCAGCGGGTGGACCGGGTAGGACTCCAGCATCCGCGCGCCGTCGGCGTACAGCGGGAACTGCGGTCCCGGCACGTTGGTGATCGAGAGATGGAAGCCGTGGCGCAGCTCGGCTGCGGCGAGCCGGGAGCCCAGGGCGTGGAACGTGGTCGGCGCGAAGCCCGCGATGCCGGCGAGCCGCCGGGCCGACACGTTGCGACCGTTGTCGCGGTGCGCCTTGAGGTCGTAGCTGACCTGGTGCAGGCGTACGACCGGGCTGGGCTCGCTGATCGGCAGGTTGACCAGGTGGCCGGTGACCTGGCTGCCGAGCGAGGTCGCCTCGAGCTCGTCGTCGATGACCGACATCGGCACGAACGCCTTGATGGCCTTCAGCCCGGCCATCGACTCCGCCCGCGTCATCAGCCAGCCCCGAAGGCCGCCGGCGAGCGTGGCGAGGATGACGTCGTTGACGGTGCCGCCGTGGACCTCGCGGATCGCGCGGTAGTCGGCCAACTCGGTGTGCACGGTGACGAAGCGGCGCTGCTGCGAGAGCTTGCGGTGCACGGGCGTGGAGTGCACCGGACCTCGACCCGAGAGCGCGTGGGCGACCTCGGCGACCCGGGCGCTCGAGGCGGTTGCGCGCCGGCCCAGCGCCTCGGCGTTGGCGCGGGTGGTCATCCAGACCGTGCTCGGGCGCTCGAGGCTGTCGGTGACCGCGTTCAGCGCGGCCGCGACCGGGCCGGCCGTGCGCCGGGGCCGCCAGTCGTCGTCGTGGCCCAGCGTGGACCGGTCGGCGGAGGTGTCGAGCAGCACCTGGCCGATGTCGACGGTCTCGCGGCCGTCGACGAGGATCTGGTGGCTCTTGGCGAGCAGGGCGACGTGGCCGTGCTCGAGGCCCTCGACGAAGTAGCACTCCCACAGCGGACGGCTGCGGTCGAGCGGGCGGGACGCGATGCGGGCGACGAGCTCGCGCAGCTGGTCCATCGAGCCGGGACGCGGCAGCGCCGAGCGGCGTACGTGGTAGCCGAGGTCGAAGTTCTCGTCGTCCACCCAGGCCGGGTTGGCCAGCCGCCCCGGGACGAGCTGGAGGCGCTGGCGGTAGCGCGGGACGAAGGCGATCCGGTCGGCGATCAGCTGCACGAGCCGGTCGTGGTCGAAGCCGGACGTGCCGGGGTCGAAGATCTCCACCGTGGCGTTGTGCATGGGCGTCGTGGGGGACTCGGCGGCCAGGATGGCCAGGTCCCGCGGCCGCAGCCGCTCGCTCATCTGGTTGCCCCTTCGTCGCTCGCACTAGGTCCGCATGGGATTCTGACAGAGCCTGTGGCACACCACGCGGTGGCCACCGTCACTCATCGAGCGGTTGAAGGAGAAAGTCTGTGTCCGGTCGCGGTCCCGCGCGTCTTGCCCCCTTGGCCTCCGTGGTCCTCGTGCTCTCCGCGGGGCTCGCCGCGTGCGGGGGCAGTGACGACCCCGAACCGGCGGAGAGCACCTCCGCGGCCACTCCCGACGACTCCTCGGCCGACTCCACCGAGGAGCCCACTGAGGAGCCCACGGAGGAGCCCACGGACGAGCTCGCGACGATCACGGTGACCCGCGAGGGCGACAGCTTCACCCCCAACGGCGAGCGCGTCGAGCTCGCGGTCGACCAGACTCTCGTGCTGACCATCGACGCGGACGAGGCCGGCGAGCTCCACGTCCACAGCACACCCGAGCAGGACATCGCCTATGGCGAGGGCACCTCCAAGCACGAGATCACGATCGACCGGCCCGGCGTCGTCGAGGTCGAGAGCCACGACCCCGACCTCGTCCTCCTCCAGCTCGAGGTCCGCTGAGCGTGGGCTCGATCTCGGCGCACGGCCTCGGCGGCGCCAAGGACCTGCCGATCCCCTCCGAGCTCGCCATCGCCGGCGCGGTCGCCGCGCTGGTCATCTCCTTCACCGTGCTGGCCGTCGCCTGGCGCGAGCCGCGCTACGACCCCGCCACCAGCGGGCGCCCGGCGCCGCAGTGGCTGGACCGGTTGGTCTCCTCGACCGCGCTGGCCGTGGCCGCGCGCGTGCTGGGCATGGCGTTCTTCCTCTACGTGGGCGCCGCCGCGGTCTTCGGCCAGGACACCCTGATCAATCCGTTCCTCGGCACGTTCTACGTGCTGCTCTGGGTCGGCCTGGTGCCCGCGTCCCTGCTGCTGGGACCGGTGTTCCGGGCGATCAGCCCGGCGCGCACGATCAGCATGCTGTTCGCCAAGGTCTCCGGTGTCCCCGAGGGCGAGGGCCTGTACGCCTACCCCGCGCGCCTGGGCTACTGGCCGGCGGCGGCCGGGCTGTTCTCCTTCGTGTGGCTGGAGCTCGTCTACCCCAGCTCCACCGACCTCGGGCCCGTACGCCTGTGGTGCGCGGCCTACCTCGGCACGATGTTCGTCGGCTCCGCGCTGTTCGGCACCACGTTCCTCGCCCGCGCAGACCCGTTCGAGGTCTACTCCTCGCTCGTGGCGAAGCTGTCGATCTGGGGGCGGCGCCAGGGGCGGCTCGTGCTCCGGAGCCCGCTGGCCAACCTCGACACCCTCGTGGCCCGCCCTGGACTGGTGGCGGTCGTCGCCGTGCTCTTCGGCAGCACCGCCTTCGACTCGTTCCGCGAGTCGACCGCGTGGCTGGGCGTGGTGCAGGAGATGTCGTTGCCCCGGGTCCTCCCCGACACGCTCGCACTCGTGGCGTTCTCGGGCGGCGTCGCGCTCGTGCTGACGGCGGCGACGATGGCCACCGGTGTCTCCAGCGGCACGCCGCGACGGGCGCTGCCCGACCTGTTCGCGCACTCGGTGGTGCCGATCATCGTGGGCTACATCGTGGCCCACTACCTGACCTACTTCGTCGAGTACGGCCAGCAGACGATCATCCAGCTGAGCGACCCGTTCACCCGCGGGGACGACTACCTCGGCACCGCCGACCTGCAGGTCAACTACTGGCTGTCGATGCACCCCACCTTCCTCGCCGTCAGCAAGGTCGTCGCGGTGGCGCTCGGCCACGTCGTCGGCGTGGTCGCCGCACACGACCGCGCGATCAAGCTGCTGCCGAGGCGGCACCAGCTGACCGGTCAGCTCCCGCTGCTGGTCGCGATGGTGGGGTTCACCGTGGGAGGTCTGTACCTGCTGTTCGCGGCGTGAGCGTGCGCTGCGTGGTCACGGGGCCGTACGGCCACCCTGCGGGGGCGACGGACGTGACCTCGACGATCTCGCACGACCCGCGGTAGTCGATGACGTCGGCGGGGTCGCGCCAACCCACGAAGATCACGCGGTCGGCGTTGCCGTTGTCGCGCTGGGTCGGGTCGTCGCAGTGGATCCTGTCCTCGAAGCCGTCGGGCAGCACGTAGATGACGTCGTTGCCCTGCTCGGTGAAGACCTTGTCGGCGCCGGGTCCGAGGAAGACGGTGTCGTCGCCCTCGTCGCCCTTGATCGCCACGTCGTTGCCCGCGCCGTCGATCAGGACGTCGTTGCCGGGGCCGCCCTGGATGGCGCCGTCGTCGCCGGGCCCGCCGTCGATGTAGTCGTTGCCGGCACCTCCGATGTGCTTGTCGGAGCCCTCGCCGCCGAAGAGCCGGTCGTCGCCGTCGTTGCCGCCGAGCAGGTCGTCCCCCGCCTCGCCGTGGACGACGTCGTCCCCGGCGCTGGAGGCGAGCTTGTCGTTGCCCTCCCCGCCGTACATCTCGTCGTCGCCCTTCCCGCCGTCGATCCGGTCGTTGCCGGCACCGCCCGCGACCCAGTCGTTGCCGGGCTGCATGGTGATCCAGTCGTCGCCGTTGTCCCCGGTGACCTGGTCGTTGCCCTTGCCGGCGTAGATCGTGTCGTTGCCGCCCTTGCCGGTGACCCGGTCGCGTCCCCCCAGCGACATGATGCGGTTGGATCGCGCGGTGCCGGAGATGACGTCGTCACCGGTCGTGCCCTGGCGCATCGCGTGGGCGGGGCCCAGCGTCATCGCGGTCATGGACACGGTCGTCGAGAGCGTCAGCACGAGGGCCACGAGGGCGGAGCTGGCCGGACGCATGGGATCCACCATGGGAGTCTCCTAGAAATGGGACCCCAACCTTAACGAAATCTTGACTAAAACCAGAACTTTCAGGATCTGCGGCGCCACCCCGCCCGCGGGGGCACCGGCCTGACGCTGGCGGGGAACACCGCGTCGGCGAGCGCGGAGAGGCTCTGCACGAGGGAGGAGTCGCCGAGGTCGGCGAGGGCCCGTCCGGAGACCAGCGCCCGGTCGAGCCCGGCCCGGTCCTCGGGCAGGAAGTGCAGGCCGGCGACGCGGCTGAACCCCTCCACCATGCCGGCGATCTCCTTCTCCGACCACCCGATCGAGGACCGCATCCGGTTGACGACGACCCGCACCGGGACGCCTGCCGTGTGCTCGCGCAGGTCCACGAGCCCCCGGGCCAGCCGGGCGAGACCGACCGGGTCTGCGGACCCGACCACGAGCAGCTCGTCGGCCTGCTCGATCGCCGCGAGGGTGAGGGCGTTGCGACCGGGACGTGCGCCGAAGTCGGTCCCGGGGTCGTCCTCGAGGCTGAAACCGGTGTCGACCAGCACGTGCCCGCGGGCGCGTGCTGCCTCGAGCAGCTGGTCCACCTGGGCGGCGCGGACCTCCCGCCACCGGTCGGGGCGCGGCAGCCCGGTGACGACGGCGAGGTGCTCCCCCACGCCCCGGCAGACCGAGGCGAACCGTTCGTCGAGCTGCCCGGCCGCGGCGAGCCGCGCCGCGGAGAGCAGCCCGGACACCTCGTCGAGGACCCCGAGCTGCTGGGCGACGGCCCCACCGTAGGGGTCGAGGTCGGCCAGTACGACGGCCTCCTCGCGCCGGGCGACCTCCCAGGCGAGGTTGGTGGCGACCGTGGTCCGCCCCGGTGCACCGGCGGGGCCCCAGACCACCACCACGCGACCGTCGTGCGTCGCGTCGGAGGCGTCGGCGCCTCCCAGCAGGTCGGGGAGCTGGTCGTCGCGTGCCCGGGTGTCGGCGACGTCGTCGACCGTGGTGACGGCCTCCGGCAGCGACGACAGCTCGCCCGCCCCCACCATGGCTGCGATGCCGAGCCGCTGGGCGTGCTCGCGCACGTCGAGGTCGTCGGAGCGGGCGGAGGTCACGGCGACGGGGCGTACGGCGTGGCGCCGCAGGTGGGCCACGCTGGCCGCGTCGAGACCGGGGGCCGTCGAGGGAGACAACGGCGACGTCGGCCTGCCCGCTGGTGACGGCCGCCAGCAGGTCGTCGACGTCGACGCAGCGCTTGAGCACGACGACGCCCGGATGCGCCTCGAGGTCGGCGAACGCCGGGGACTCCCAGGGCTCCCCCGCCGCCAGCAGGAGCACGCAGATCACGGCGTCAGCCCCTGCCGACCACACGGACACGGTCGTCACCGCTGGCCGCGAGGAGCGCGCCCAGGGACTCCTCGTCGGCGCCCGGCACGGCGAGGACGAGCTGTCGGCTCGTCGCCGAGGCGAACGCGTCGGTCACCACGGGCGCGTCCAGCACCACGATGTCGGACAGCACGGGCTCGGCACCGCGCGAGCGACGTTGGGCGAGGGTCCGGTCGGCGAGGACCCACACGTCCACCCGGGAGCCGCGGACCAGGTCGGTGGGCACGTGCTCGGCCGACACGGCGATCGAGACAGCGACCGTGTCGTCGGTGGGTTCCTCGCCCAGTGCGGCCGCCGGCACCAGCTCACCCGCGGTCAGCGGGCGGGTCAGGGTGAGCGTGGCCGGGAGGTCGTCGTCGACCTCGAGGTAGCGGTCGCGGTCCGCGTCCTCGTCGAAGCGCACCCGCGTGGCCCGCAGGTCCCCGGCCGTCAGCGTCTGCCCGGCGACCAGGTCGCCGGACGCCGACCAGACCGGCGTCATGTCGTCGGCCCCGGACAGGATCCTCGCCCCCGCCACGACCGACCCGGTGACGAGCACGACGCCGATCCAGAGCCTCGGGTCGCGCCAGCCGGGCGTGCTCGCCCGGGTCGCCGGCGGGACGTCGCCGAGGCGGGTGGACGAGCGGGAGGACGAGTGGGTGGAGGCGCGAGCTGGGGTCCGAGACGTGTTCCGAGGCACGGCGCCATCATTGCCACTCGCGCGGGACTTCACACCTGTCTCTCCACAGGCACCGGCCGGTCGGCGACGGAGCAGGGGGTCGGTGGCACGATGTGGGACATGGCAGACGACCCCCGCTTCCTGACGCTCGCCGACGTCGCCGAGGTGCTCAACACCTCCGGCGCGCAGGTCTACGCGCTGGTGCGCCGGGGCGAGCTGCCGGCGATCAAGATCGGCGGGCGCGGCCAGTGGCGCGTCGAGCGGGTGCAGCTCGAGGAGTTCATCCAGCGGATGTACGCCGACACCCGTGCCTTCGTCGACGAGCACCCGTTCGTCGAGGCCGAGGCCGGCCCCGACCCGGGCGACACGACGGTCTAGCCGCCCGACACCGAGTCGTCGTCGGGCGACTATCCGACCTTGCCGTCGAGCTCGACCTCCACGACCCGCTCCTCGCCACCGCGGACCACCGACATCTCCACCGTGTCGCCCGGCAGGTGCGTACGGATGGCCACGATGAGCGCGATGCCGTCGCTGACCGGCTGGTCGTCGACCGCCACGATCACGTCGTCGGCCTCCAGGCCGGCGCGGGAGGCCGGGGTGTCGGGCATGACCTCCGTGATGGTCGCTCCCGCCGCGTCGGGCTCGCCGCCGGTGCGGACCTGCGCGCCGATCACGGGGTACTCCGCCTTGCCCGTGCGCAGGATCTGGTCGACGGTGGTGCGGACCTGCTCGATCGGGATCGCGAAGCCCACGCCGATGTTGCCCGACTCGCGGGTCGCTCCCCCGGTCGTGGCGATCGCGGAGTTCACGCCGACCACCTCGCCGGCGAGGTTGACCAGCGGGCCGCCGGAGTTGCCGGGGTTGATCGCGGCGTCGGTCTGGACCGCGTTGATGTAGGACGACTCGTCGTCGGACTCGCCGGAGGTGGTGACGGGCCGGTTGAGGGCGCTGACGATGCCGGACGTCACGGTCTGGCTGAGGCCGAGGGGCGCGCCGAAGGCGACGACCGACTCCCCCACGTTGAGCGCCTGCGAGGCGCCCAGGGCCGCCGGCTCGAGGCCGTCGGCACGGTCGACGTGCAGCACCGCGAGGTCGTAGACCGGGCTGCGCCCGACCACGGTGGCCTCGAGGCGCTCCCCGGACTGGCCGATGACCAGGATCGGCCCCTCGCCCTCGGCAGCGGAGGCCACCACGTGGTTGTTGGTGACGACGTGGCCCTCGCTGTCGAGCACGAAGCCCGACCCGGTGGCCCCGCCGGCCTGCCCGTCGAGCTCGGCGACGATCTGGACCGTGCTGGGCAGCAGCGCCTGCGCCACGGCCGCGACCGATCCGTTCTCCGCGTCGAGCGGGGCGGCAGCCCGGGTGCGTACGCCGTCGAGGCCGTTGTCGTTGGTGCCGCGCTGGGACGCGAGCTCGTCCTGGAGCGCACCGCCCGCGAGTCCGCCGAGGATGCCGACGACCAGCGCGAGGCAGGCGACGGCCGGCCACACCCAGAGCGCCACCTTGCGCGACGGGGCGGGCGGGGCGGCGTACATCGGGCGCGGCGGGTAGGGGCCGGGGCCGAACCAGCCGGGGTTCGGGTGCTGGTGCTGCATCGGGACCGTGGGAGCAGCCTGTTCGGGTGCCTGGCCGCCGTACGGGTGGTGCTGGGGCTCGCCGTAGGGGGCGCGGTGCGGCGGTGGCGGTGGGCCGGCGAGCAGGTCGCTCGTCGCCTCGTCGGCGC
The DNA here is from genome assembly GCF_004785795.1 of Nocardioides eburneiflavus. NCBI lineage: Bacteria > Bacillati > Actinomycetota > Actinomycetes > Propionibacteriales > Nocardioidaceae > Nocardioides > Nocardioides eburneiflavus. The sequence continues at coordinate 2,040,636 of NZ_SRRO01000001.1, read as the reverse complement.
CGACGCCGTACGCACGCCCCTCGGGCTGGACGGCGGGCTCCTCCGCGGACTCCGGGAGGCGCCAGCCGGCGAGCGGCTGGGTCGGCTCCTCGGGCGCAGGCTCGTCACGGGCCTCGTCCGCGGGCGCGTCCGGCGCGTCTGCGGGGTGGTGGTCCTGGGCCTGGTCGTCGGGCTGGTGCTCGTCGCTCACGGGACGATCTTCTCCCGGATCGCCACGAGGCGCTCGGCCAGGGGCGTCCGGGAGGGTGAGACCGGTCCTCGCGCGGAGCGGTCGTCGACGTTGACGACCGGGCTCGCCGGTGTCGTCGGCCGGCTCAGGTCGGTCACCGGGGGACGGGGCTCGACGCGCGGCGTCCCGGCGACCCCGAGGGCCAGCACGCCGACGACGCACGCGCTCGCCGCGCCGCCGCCGATGGCGACCAGTCCGCGCCGTGAGCGCGTGGACGAGGTCGCGAAGGGGGCGGCAGCGAGCGACGGGGCGGAGGCCGGCTGGAGCGCGGAGCAGCGTCCGAGGAGGGCGGACTTGAAGTCGTGCGACGGCTGCCCGGTCCCGAAGGACAGCTGCGCGAGCTGGGTCTTGACCCAGCCCTCCTGCTCGACGAGGTCACGGCAGGCGTGGCAGGAGTGGACGTGGTTCCAGCAGCGCTCCTCCTCGTCCGGCGCGAGCCGGCCGTCGAGCAGTGCGCTGACGCGGGGTCCCAGGTGCGACATCACGACACCTGTCCGCGCGGCTGGGGGGCGATCGGACCGGAGTAGCGCGAGCGGCCGGCAGCGGGCTCACGGTGGGCGAGGGCCTTGCGGAGCATGGTGCGGCCGCGATGGATGCGTGAGCGGACGGTGCCGAGCTTGGCGCCCATGATCTCCGCGATCTCCTCGTAGCTCAGCCCCTCGACGTCGCACAGGACGACCGCCGCGCGGAAGTCGGGCGGCAGCGTCGCGAGCGCGGTCTCGATGTCGTCGTCGAATGTCTGGTCGGCGAGGGCGAGCTCGGGCGCCGGCGAGGTGCTGGTGAGCCTGGACGCGCGCTCGTCGGAGAGCGGGTCGAACCGGATGCGCTGCTTGCGGCGGGCACCGTCGAGGAACAGGTTCGTGGTGATGCGGTGCAGCCACCCCTCGAAGGTGCCGGGGGTGTAGCTGTCGAGCGAACGGAAGACGCGGACGAAGACCTCCTGGGTGAGGTCCTCGGCGTCGGGACGGTTGCCGGTGAGGCGGTAGGCCAGGCGGAAGACGCGGTCGGAGTGCTGCTCGACCACCTCGTCCCACGTCGGCACGACGGCCGAGTCCGCGTCGGACCCCGCTCCCGGACTGGGGGTGGTCCCGACCTGCTCGCCCACGAGAGCTCCCTGGCTCGTCTTCCTCGACCGCAGCTGCAACGGTTCGCTGTCCTTCCTGACGCTAGGCATCACGCCTGAGAGTTCCCTGTGAACCACATGCGCTCCGGCCAAGAAAGGCCCGACCGGATCACACCACCCAACGAGCGAGGGGGCCGGTGTGTTCCCGGCCACGTGCAGGGTGCGCCGCGCGATAGAGTCGCCGCGTGCCGAACCACACCCCGCCGATCAAGCCCGCGAGCTGGTCCTACGCCGAGTCGTTCGTGGCCGAGGACGACATCCTGGCCGCCGCCCGCAGTCGCGCCGACGAGGTCGGCGTGGCCCCGGTGGGGTCCGGTGTCGGAGCGGCCCTGCGCTTCCTCGCCTCGGTCCTCGACGCCCGAGCGGTCGTCGAGATCGGCACCGGCACCGGCGTGTCCGGGCTCTGGTTGCTCCGCGGCATGCGCGCGGACGGGGTGCTCACCACCGTCGACATCGAGGCCGAGCACCAGCGGCTGGCCAAGGAGACCTTCACCGAGGCGGGCATCCCCGGCAACCGCGCCCGGACGATCGCCGGCGCCGGGCTCGACGTCCTGCCGCGCCTCACCGACGGTCACTACGACCTCGTGTTCTGCGACGGCGACAAGCGCGAGTACGCCGCCTACCTCAAGGAGGCGCTGCGGCTCCTGCGCCCGGGCGGGATCGTGGCCTTCGACAACGCACTGTGGCACGACCGGGTGGCCGACCCCGCGCAGCGCGACGAGGAGACCGTCACGATCCGCGACCTCGGTCGCACGATCCTCGAGCACGAGGCGCTCGTGCCGGTGCTGCTCCCCGTCGGCGACGGCCTGCTGGCCGCCAAGAAGGAGTGGGCCCCCGAGACCTGACCGCGAACGGGCACGTCGTGCCCGTCACGGATCAGAAGTGGGAGGCGGCCACGAAGCCGTCCCAGCCCTCGGCGATCGCCACGACGTCGCACGCCTCGACGAGGATCGGCGGGCTGCCGATGATCTGCGACCCGGGCGACTCGGCTGCACCCTCGGTGAAGGTCCGCTGGAACTCCTCGCGCGCCGCGCTGGTGGCGAAGACGTAGCAGCCCTCGAACCACTCGCCCGGCACCTGTCGCCACGTCTTGAACCGCAGGCCGGACATGCCGGTGAACCGGGCGTGGGACGTCTCGGCGACGTACGCCGCGAGCCGCTGCTCGACGCCGTCCGGGGCGTCGGCGAGGGACCAGCGGACGGTGAGGCCGAGCATCAGGCGATCCCGGCCAGCGGGTCGTCGGAGCCGAGCCAGGACAGCAGCAGGCGCGGACCCCAGCCGCTGGGGCCGGCGGTCCACTCGAAGCGGTCGGCCGGGGACTCGGCGGCCGAGGCGAAGTCGACGTGGGCCCACGGCACGTCGCCGGCGAAGTGCTGGAGGAAGAGCGCGGCGGTGATCGCGCCCGCGCCGCCCGCGGCGTTGTCGCCGTCGGCGATCTTGGAGGCGACCTTCTCCTCGTAGTCGGTGACCAGCGGCATCCGCCAGGCGCTCTCGCCGGACGCGGCCGCAGCGGCCTCGACCTGCTCGGCCATGCCCTCGTGGTTGGCGAAGTAGCCGCCGGTCCACTGGCCGAGCGCCACCTTCATGGCGCCGGTGAGGGTGGCGATGTCGAGCAGCGCGGCGGGCTCCACCTCGCTGACGGCGTAGGCCATCGCGTCGGCGAGCACCAGACGCCCCTCGGCGTCGGTGTTGTTGACCTCGGACGTGCGGCCGCCGAAGTGGGTGATCACGTCGCCCGGACGCATCGCCGAGCCGCTCACCGAGTTCTCCGCGGCCGGGACCAGCCCGACCACGCGGACCGGGCAGTCGACGTCGCGGAGTGCGGCCATGGCCGCGATGACCGCGCCGCCTCCGCTCATGTCGCGCTTCATCGTCAGCATGCCCTCGCTGGGCTTGATGTCGAGTCCGCCGCTGTCGAAGGTGATGCCCTTGCCGACGAGCACGACGGTCGGCAGCTTCCTGGACGACGACCTCGTGGCACCGCGCGGGGTGTAGTCCATCCGGATGAGGCGCGGCTCGTTGACCGAGCCGCCGCCCACGGCGAGGATCCCGCCGAAGCCCTCGGCCGCGAGCTGCGCGGCGTCCCAGACCTTCACCTCCAGGCCGGCGGCCTCGCCGACCTCGACGGCCTGCTCGGCCAGCCAGCTCGGCGTCTTGAGGTTGGCCGGGACGGTGGCGAGGGCGCGCGAGCGCCAGCCGGCGCCACCGAGCGCGAGGGCGCGGGCGAGCTCGTCGTCGGCGCCGTCCGTGCTGACTCCGCCCAGCACGATCCGCGCGACCGGCTGCTCCTTGGGACCGGTGGAACGCCAGTGGAAGGCGAACGAGCCGAGCATCGCACCCACGACGAGGGCCGCGAGGCCGTCGTCGGGAGCGATCGCCGCCAGCGACGTGGCGACGCTGGCCCGGTCCTTCGTCGCGCGGGCCAACGAGGCCCCGGCGCGTCGGAAGTCGGCGACGGCCGCCTCGCCCACGCCGACGAGGAGCACGAGCCCCGGCCCGTCGGACGCGGTGCCCACGGGGACCGTGGTCACCTCACCCGTACGACCGGTCGCGCGGGCTGCCTCGAGAGCGGCCAGCAGGTCGACCTCGAGTGACTCGGCGGCCTCATCGGCACCGGGGCCCAGGAGCGGCCCGTCCTCGTCGGGGAGGACGGGGAACGCCCACACCTCCGCACCACCGATCTGGTGCGGCAGCGCGGGACTGAGGGCGAACTCGGGTGGAGAGACCTGTGTCGGCAGCGCGGCAGTGGTGGGCACGATCAGCCGGTGACACCCTTGAGGGCGTCACCGAGGGCCGTGGCCTCCTCGGCGTTGAGCTCGACGACCAGCCGGCCACCGCCCTCGAGCGGGACGCGCATGACGATGCCGCGTCCCTCCTTGGTGACCTCGAGGGGTCCGTCGCCCGTGCGGGGCTTCATGGCGGCCATCGGCGCACCTCTTCCTGTTCAGCCATCACTGGATGTGGCTCTTCACATGCGAAACGAGGCGGCGGAGTCGTGCTGGCCACCTCGATCGGCGTCGTACGACGTCCATTATCCCCCATGACCCGCGTGATCGGCACCACAGGGCGGACTGACGCGGATGTTCGTCGGGCAGACTGCCGCCATGACCACCCCGCATGCCGAGTCCAGCCCCGAGTCCAGCCCCGTCCTGCTCCACGTCGAGGACGCCGTCGCGACGATCACCCTCAACCGTCCCGAGGCGATGAACGGCCTCGACGTGGCCACCAAGGAGCTGCTGCGCGACACGGTGCACCAGGTGGCCGACGACCCGGACGTACGGTGCGTCGTTCTGACCGGCAGCGGTCGCGCGTTCTGCGTGGGCCAGGACCTCAAGGAGCACCTGGCCGGGCTGAAGGGCGAGGTGGACGTGCCGCTGTCCGAGACCGTCGAGCTGCACTACAACCCGACCGTGCTGGCCCTCGCCACCATGGCGAAGCCGGTCATCGCCGCCGTCAACGGGATCGCGGCCGGCGCCGGCGCGAGCCTCGCCTTCGCTGCGGACTTCCGGATCCTGGTCGACTCGGCGGGCTACAACACCTCCTTCGCCGGGGTGGCCCTCTCGTGCGACACCGGCTCGAGCTGGACCCTGCCGCGCCTCGTGGGCCGCGCGAAGGCGATGGAGCTGCTCTACTTCCCGCGCACCATCGACGCCGCGGAGGCGCTCGAGCTGGGGCTGGCCACGCAGGTCGTGACGGCCGAGGAGCTCCCGCAGGCGGTCGGGACGCTCGCCGCGCGGCTCGCGGCCGGGCCGACCGTCGCGTTCGGCTCGATCCGACAGGCGGTGGCGTACGCCTCCGCGCACCCGCTCGAGGAGTCGCTGGCCTTCGAGGCCGACAAGATGGCGCTCACCGGCGGCACCGCCGACCACCTCGCCGCGGTCGACGCCTTCATGGCCAAGGAGAAGCCGGTCTTCACCGGCCGCTGACCGCCTCCGGTCAGCCGCCGCGCGTGCGGTGCGCGCCCAGCACGCCGAGGAGCTGGCGGGGCGCCTGGACCGTCATCCGGTGGCGCGAGGGGCGCGCGCCGTACTCGATCGTCAGCGCCGACCCGTCGAAGCGGTGGTTGAACCACATCGTCATCGTGCCGTGGCACAGCCCGCCGCAGTCCAGCCTGGTGCGCGGCAGCCGGAGGGCTCGTGCGAGGCGCCGCGCGAAGCCCGGCTCCTTGGTGTCGGTGTCGATGCCGTGCAGCGGCTGGTGGAAGCTCAGCACCCGGCGCGGGTCGATCTCCTCGAGGAAGCGCATGACGGCGCGCGTCTCGGGCTCGCTGGCGGGCCGGGGGCCCGACTCGTAGCGGCCGTCGAGGTCCTTCCAGCGGTGCGGGAAGTTGCGGTTGAGGTCGACGCCGCGCGCGTTGCGACGGGTGCCGCGGGCGAGACCGTCGGGGTTGTAGGTAGGCATCACCCAGAGGTCGACGCCGCGGATCACCCGGCCGTCGCGGAGGGTCTCCAGGATCCGGCGGGTGTGCGGCTCGTCGCCGTGCATGGTGGAGATGAGCACGATCCGCCGCTTGCCCGGCTCGCCGAGGCGCCAGGCGCGGATCGGGCGGCCCTTGACGGAGTGGCCGATCGTGCGGACCTCGACGACTGCGGGCCGGTCGGGGGACGCCGCGGCACCGGCCGTCGCCGTCGCGGGGGCCGCCGCCCACGTGCCCGCGAGCAGGGCGAGCACGACGGCGCACGCGCCGAGGACGCGCGTCATCAGACGGCGGCGGTGAGGTAGGCGTACGTGAACACGAGCACGCCGACGACCATGCCGAGGTGGGCGAGCAGGGACAGGCCGGGGCCGTCGCTCCAGCTGTCGCCGGCCGCCTCGGGGACGTGGCGCCCCTTGGCCGGCAGCCAGCGGGCCAGGATCAGCAGCCCGCAGATGGCGGTCAGCCACCAGAAGGCGACGGCCGCGATGCCGACCACCGGACCGCCGATGAGGGTGTCCTCTGGGAACAGCAGCACACCGAGCCACAGGACGAGGGCGATCATCCCTGCCACGAAGTGGGTGAGGGGGAGCCGGCGGCTGATCGAGAACCGGCCGGCCGCACCGTCGCCGCTGAGGCGCAGCCGGGTCAGCACGATCGCCACGGCGGCGAGGGCCGTGAGGATCCAGACGACGACAGGGAACGACATGACGCGGCAGTCTGCCCTAGTCGCGCGGGGGCTCGCCAGACGAGCCGGGCTGCACGTGCGTGCCGGGAGGGGCGGGCGGGCCGGGAGGGGCGGGCGGGTCGCCGCGGTCCTCGAGCTCGGTGGCCAGCCGCGCGAGCAGGGCGTCGACGTCGGACATCCGATAGCCGCGCAGCGCCAGCGGGAACCGTACGGTGCGCAGGTCCTGCGCCCCGATCGGGCGGTCCGTGGGGAGCACGACGTCGGGACGGTCGTCGTAGGCCGGGGGCATCGAGCCGCCGCGACCGGAGGCGATCATCGCGACCCCGCCCATCGCGAGGACGACGAGGACGGCGAACAGCCACATCATTCGGGACGCTCCGGGCGCGGGGTGGGCCAGCGGTCCTCGCGGGCGGCGACCATCAGCGCCACGGCCTCGTCGAGGTCGTCGGTGAGCACCATCATGTCGAGGTCGGCGGCGTTGATCTTGCCCTCGGCGAGCACGGTGCCGCGCAACCAGTCGAGCAGCCCCTGCCAGTAGGCGGTGCCGATGAGCACGATCGGGAACGAGGTGACCTTCTGCGTCTGCACCAGCGTCAGGGCCTCGAAGAGCTCGTCGAAGGTGCCCAGGCCGCCGGGCAGCACGACGAAGCCCTGGGAGTACTTGACGAACATGGTCTTGCGGGCGAAGAAGTAGCGGAAGTTGATGCCCTTGTCGACCCACTGGTTGAGGCCGGACTCGAAGGGCAGCTCGATGCCCAGCCCGACGCTCACTCCCCCGGCCTCGCAGGCGCCCTTGTTGGCGGCCTCCATCGCGCCCGGGCCGCCGCCGGTGATGACCGCGAAGCCGGCCTCGGCCAGCTTGCGGCCGGCCTGCTCACCGATCGCGTAGAACGGGTGGTCGGCGGGGGTGCGCGCGGAGCCGAAGACCGCGATCGCGGGTCCCAGCTCGGCGAGCGCGCCGAAACCCTCGACGAACTCGGCCTGGATGCGCATCACGCGCCACGGGTCCTCGTGCACCCAGTCGGTGGGCCCTCGGGAGTCGAGCAGGCGCTGGTCCGTCGTGCCCGGCTCGACCTGGCCGCGCCGCTCGAGGATCGGCCCCTTGTAGCGGTCCTTCATGCGAGCCAGTCCTTCAGGAGGCGCTCGCAGCGCTCGATGTGCTCGGTGGGGACGTGCTCGTCCTGCTTGTGGGCGAACATCGGGTCACCGGGGCCGAAGTTGACCGCGGGGATCCCCAGCTTGGTGAACTGCGCGACGTCGGTCCAGCCGAACTTCGGCGCGACCTCTCCCCCGACGGCCTGGACGAACGCCTTGGCGGCTGGCCGGTCGAGGCCGGGCAGTGCGCCGGCGGCCATGTCGGTCACCGTCACGTCGTAGCCGTCGAAGAACTCGCGGACGTACGCCTCGGCGTCGGTCTCGCTGCGGTCGGGGGCGAAGCGGAAGTTGACCTCGACGACGCACTCGTCGGGGATCACGTTGCCGGCGACGCCGCCGCGGATGCCGGTGGCGTTGAGCCCCTCGTGGTAGGTCAGGCCGTCGATCTCGGGCTGGCGCGCGACGTAGTCGTTGAGGCGGTCGAGCACCGGCCCGGCGAGGTGGATGGCGTTGACGCCCTTCCAGCTGCGGGCGCTGTGCGAGCGCTCGCCCGTGGTGCGTACGTCGACGCGCATCGTGCCCTGGCAGCCGGCCTCGACCGACGCGTTGCTGGGCTCCATCAGGATCGCGAAGTCGGCCCGCAGGAGGTCGGGGTCGCTGACGGTGAGCTTGCGCAGCCCGTTGTGGACCGAGTCGACCTCCTCGGCCTCGTAGAAGACGAAGGTCAGGTCACGGTTGGGAGCGGAGAGGTCGGCGGCGAGCTTGAGCATGACCGCGTCGCCGCCCTTCATGTCGCAGCTGCCGAGGCCGTGCAGGATGCCGCCCTCGAGGCGGGAGGGCAGGTTGTCGTTGAGCGGCACGGTGTCGAGGTGCCCGGCGATCACGACCCGCTCGCCGCGCCCCAGGTCCGTACGTGCGACGACCGTGTGACCCCGGCGGGTGACGGTGAGGTGGGGCAGGGCGCCCAGCGCGGCCTCGACCGCGTCGGCGATCTCCTGCTCCTCGTGGCTGACGGAGAAGGTGTCGACGAGCTGCTGGGTGAGGGTGACGACGTCGGCGGACAGGTCGAGGTGGGCCATGGCCCCATCCAACCAGCCCGCCGACCAGTCACCTGCGATCAGGCGCGGCTCACACGTACGCCGACCTCGGCCGCGTCGGCGTACGACACCGCGGTGGCGAGCGTCTCCTCGGCGATCAGGGCCTCGTGGGTCCGTGCGGCGACGAGCGTCTCCTCGGGTCCGTCGATCGTCAGCGAGATGCGGTCGCTGACCTGGAGCCCCGCGTCCTTGCGCGCCTGCTGGACCGCGCGCACGAAGTCGCGGGCGGTGCCCTCGGCCTCGAGCTCGGGCGTCACGGCGGTGTCGAGCACGACGAAGCCGCCGCGCGGGAGCATGCCGATCGCCGTGTCGTCGTCGGAGGTGCCGGCGACGGTCTCGAGGGCGTACTCCCCCTCGACCAGCGCGAGGCCGCCCGCGGTGACGGTGCCGTCCTCGGCGACCGACCAGTCACCCGACTTCGAGCCCTTGATCGCGAGCTGGACGTCCTTGCCGAGCCGCGGTCCTGCGGCGCGGGCGTTGACGGTGAGGCGCTGCGAGACGCCGTACGACTCCGCCTCGGGCGCGTCGGCCGCGAGGAGGGTGACGGCCTTGAGGTTGAGCTCGTCGGCGACCAGCGACTCGAAGCCGCTGAGGTCGGCGTCGCTCACGACCGTCAGCCCGGACAGCGGCAGGCGGTTGCGGAGGTTGGCGGCCTTGCGCAGCGCGGAGCCCGCCGAGCAGACGTCGCGGACGGTGTCCATCGCTGCCACCAGCGCGTCGTCCGCAGGGAGGTCGTCGGCGGACGGCCAGTCGGTGAGGTGCACCGAGCGCTCGCCGGTCAGGCCGCGCCAGACCTCCTCGGTCGTCAGCGGCATCAGCGGTGCGGTGACGCGGCAGACCACCTCCAGCACGGTGTGCAGCGTGTCGAACGCGTCGGCGTCCTCGCCCCAGAACCGCTCGCGCGAGCGCCGGATGTACCAGTTGGTCAGCACGTCGAGGAAGCCGCGCGTCGAGTCGCACGCGGCGGCGACCTCGTAGTTGTCGAGCTGGTCGGTCATCGCGGCGACGTAGTCGCGCAGCTTGGCCAGGATGTAGCGGTCCATCGGGTGGGCGCTGTCGGTGCGCCAGTCGGCGTCGTGGCCCTGACCGTCCTTGGCGGCGTTGGCGTAGAGGCTGAAGAAGGACCAGCTGTTCCACAACGGGATCAGCACCTGCCGCACCGAGTCGCGGATGCCCTGCTCGGTCACGACGAGGTTGCCGCCACGCAGGATCGGGCTCGACATGAGGAACCAGCGCATCGCGTCGGCGCCGTCGCGGTCGAAGACCTCGCGCACGTCGGGGTAGTTGCGCAGGGACTTCGACATCTTCTGGCCGTCGTTGCCGAGCACGATGCCGTGGCTCAGGCAGGTCGAGAACGCCGGGCGGTCGAAGATCGCGCCCGCCAGCACGTGCATCGTGTAGAACCAGCCGCGCGTCTGGCCGATGTACTCGACGATGAAGTCACCCGGGAAGTGGTGCTCGAACCAGTCCTTGTTGTCGAACGGGTAGTGCACCTGCGCGAAGCTCATCGAGCCGGAGTCGAACCAGACGTCGAGGACGTCGGTGACGCGGCGCATCGTGGACTTCCCGGTGGGGTCGTCGGGGTTCGGCCGGGTCAGCTCGTCGACGAACGGACGGTGGAGGTCGGGGTTGCCGTCCTTGTCGCGGGGCAGGGTGCCGAAGTCGCGCTCGATCTCCTCGAAGGAGCCGTACACGTCGACGCGCGGGTAGTGCTCGTCGTCGGACTTCCACACCGGGACGGGCGAGCCCCAGAAGCGGTTGCGGGTGATCGACCAGTCGCGGGCGTTCTCCAGCCACTTGCCGAACTGGCCGTCCTTGATGTGGTCGGGGACCCAGCGGATCTCCTGGTTGAGCGCCATCAGGCGCTCCTTGACCTTGGTCACCTCGACGAACCACGACGAGACGCCCTTGTAGATCAGCGGCTGCCGGCAGCGCCAGCAGTGCGGGTAGGAGTGGTCGTAGGTCTCGCGGCGCACGAGGACGGTGCCGGGGGTCACCGAGCCGACGTCACCGTCGCCCTTCGTGGCGGCCTTGAGGTGGTCGATGATCTGCAGGTTGGAGTCGAAGACCTGCATGCCCTCGTAGTCGGTGACCGGGAACGTGAAGCGGCCGTCCTTGCCGACCGGCATGACGGCCTCGATGCCCTCGCGGTCGGTGACGACCTTGTCGTCCTCACCGAAGGCGCCGGCGGTGTGCACCAGCCCGGTGCCGTCCGTGGTCGTGACGAACTCGGCGGGCACGAGGCGGAAGGCGCGCGCGTGGCCGGCGTAGTAGGAGAACGGCGGGGCGTACTCGAGGCCGACGAGGTCGGCGCCCGTCCCGCGCCAGGTGACCTCGGGGGTCTCGCCGAGATCGCGGGCGTACGACGCCAGCCGGGCCTCGGCGATGAGGTAGCGCTCCGGGCTGCCGGTCGGGCCGTCGGAGGTGACCACGACGTAGTCGATGTCCTCGCCGACCATGACGGCGAGGTTGGAGGGCAGGGTCCACGGCGTCGTCGTCCAGACGAGGACCTTGACGCCCTTGAACGGACCGTCGGTGGTGACGTCGTAGCCGACGGTCACGGCCGGGTCCTGCCGCATCTGGTAGACGTCGTCGTCCATCCGCAGCTCGTGGTTGGACAGCGGCGTCTCGTCCTGCCAGCAGTAGGGCAGGACGCGGAAGCCCTCGTACACGAGGCCCTTGTCGTGGAGCTGCTTGAAGGCCCAGATGACCGACTCCATGAACTCCGGGTTCATCGTGCGGTAGTCGTTGTCGAAGTCGACCCAGCGCGCCTGGCGGGTGACGTAGTCGCGCCACTCCCCGGTGTACTTCAGGACCGACTGGCGGCAGGCCTCGTTGAACTTCTCGATGCCCAGCTCAACGATCTCGTCGGTGGTCTTGATCCCGTTGAGGCGCATCGCCTCGAGCTCGGCGGGCAGGCCGTGGGTGTCCCAGCCGAAGCGGCGCTCGACGCGCTTGCCGCGCATCGTCTGGTAGCGAGGGATGAGGTCCTTGACGTAGCCGGTCAGCAGGTGCCCGTAGTGGGGCAGGCCGTTGGCGAAGGGCGGGCCGTCGTAGAAGACGAACTCGTTGGCCCCGTCCTCACCCGCGTCGCGCTGCTCGACGCTCGCGCGGAAGGTGTCGTCCTTCTCCCAGTACGCGAGCACCGCCTCCTCGATCTCGGGGAATCGGGGGCTGCTGGCCACGGTCGTGGCGTCGGTGTTGCTGACCTTGGGGTACGTCATGGCTCTCTCTCGCTGGTCGATGAAGGACGAAGTCCTGTCTCGAAACCCGCGAGGACGACCACCTCCGACGGAGGATGCCGCGGTACCACCTCGCTTGCCCGCCTCACCGCTGGTCGAGCAGGGACGAAGTCCCGTGTCGAAACCAACGTGCTGCGAACCGCTTCGTTCGGCTGTGTCGGGCCGTACCCGTCGGGGTCTAGTGAGGTGGCGGCCGGTTCGCCGTACCCGTTCTTCCCGAGGCTCGCCGCTGATGACGGCTCGAGCGCCTGCGGCGATCGTACGGCTCGCGCGCGAGGGCGCGCCAATCCATTGGGTGTCGGGGTCTGAAGGACGGCCGCGGGTTCGCGTGGTAGTCCAGTGGGAAGTGGCTGCCCTTCCGCCTCAGCTGGGGTAGTCCAGTGGGAAGTGGCTGCCCTTCCGCCTCATTCCGGACCATTCTCCACTGGACTATCCAATCGATGAGCCATTGCCAACTGGACTACCGCGAGAGCGACGCCGTACGAGTGCGTGACGTCAGGAGTCAGCCAGCCAACCGATACCGCAGGTAGCGCCGACGCTGGTCCGCGGTGAGGGCACGGCGTTGCTCGACTGTCGCGGTCGAGGTCCATCCCCGCGGAGGGGTGAGCGTCCACCTTCGGACGTCGTGCCGATCACGAGCCCGCCTCGCAGCCTGGTGCACCCTCCGAACGAATGCATCGAGGTCGGACCAGTCAGTGGCGAGCATCGTCACCGGTTCGAGCCCGAGGTCGCGGTACGCCGCCTCCTGGTCGCGGTCGAACGACGCGCCGACGAGCGTCAGGTGGTCGCGCCCGTTGTAGAGCCCGATGAGCCCGAGCCGCGGATCGACCAGGTCGGGGGTGCCGATGTGCCGGCCGTCGGAGGTGAAGACGGGTGCGTTGCATCGCGGCCTGGCCAGACCTGCCCGGCGCGTCCAGACACCTCGCATCTGCGACTCGCGCGGCGACCACGAGTTCTCGTCGGCCTCGGCCAATGCGTCACGCGCCTGCTGGATGCCCGTCACCGGACCGAGCTGCGCGACGTACGCGGACACCTCGGCGATGCTCACCAGGTCCGAGTAGCAGGCCATGTCGAGGGCCACGACGGCGTCGCCCAGGGTGGCCGCGCGGCGCATCTCGAAGGCCACCGACCTGACCGCGCGGGTGATGGGCAGGCCGTCGACGACCTCGATCTCCTCCGGGCTGAGGAACTCCTGGCTCACCGAGAATCCCGGTTGCGTCAGCAGGTGCCGCCTGGCAACCAGCGGCACGTCACGAGGTTCGACGCCGTTGGACGTGCCGTCGAACCACCGCGCCCCCAACCAGTCCAGCGCGGCCCATCCCGTGACCGCCTCGTCGTCGCCAAGGACCGCGCTCGCCTCGAGGGCTCGCTGCTGAGAGGTGACGGTCACGTCGGCCGGGACCACCAGCCCACGACTCGACGTACGCCACTTCCTCCCGCGGGCCTGGCCACGCGTCGGCCCCGCCCGGCCGGACGGGTCGACGGCCACAGGAAGGACCAACCCCGGGCGGCGTGGGTGGAAGGAGGTCGACGAGTACACGGGAATACGCTTCCCCGCGGAGCGGCCCTCGTGGTGGTCGTCCACAGGGCAGGTCGCCGACGGGCGGGCGCCGCCGCGGTCCGCGGGATAGTCCAGTGGGAAGTGGTTGACGTGTGGCGCCGCGGTCCGCCGGATAGTCCAGTGGAAAGTGGCTGGCTTCTGGTCCCCGACGCGACCGTTGTCCACTGGACTACCTCGGTGAGGAGCCAATACTCACTGGACTACCTCGGCGAGGAGCCAGAATCCACTGGACTGTCCCCGGTGGCGGACGGTTGGGTGATCCCATGGCGCACCCCGGTTATGACGGCATGTGGCTCCCGACCGACCAGGACCCGCGGATGCAGATGGGGCCGACGCGCGGCGAGCGGGAGTGCCTCCTCGGCTACCTCGAGCACTACCGCCAGACGCTGGCCCTCAAGTGTGACGGCCTCGACGCCGCTCAGCTGGCGACCAAGGCCGTGCCGCCGTCCAACATCTCGCTGCTCGGCCTGGTCCGGCACATGGCGCGGGTGGAGCAGAGCTGGTTCCGCCGGGTGATCGAGGCGCGGATGGACCTTCCGCGGCTGTTCCAGGACGAGGCCGAGGACGCGGGCTTCACGTTCCCCGACGCCGACGACGACCTGGTGCGTGCCAGCCACGCGCTGTGGCAGTCGGAGATCGCGTACGCCCGCGAGGTGCTGGACCGCACCGACCTCGACGCGATCGTCGACGTGCACGGCGAGCCGACCGAGGTGCGCGACATCGTGGTGCACATGATCGAGGAGTACGCCCGCCACTGCGGTCACGCCGACCTGGTGCGTGAGTGCATCGACGGCCGCGCCGGTCAGTAGCCACCACCCGGGTGGGTGGGGCGGCCTCCGTAGGCTGTCCCCGTGACCGCTGCTTCTGGCTACGCCCTGCTGACCATCCACGCCGGCTCTTCCGGCGACACCGTCCTCGACGCGTGGTTCCCCTCCCCCGTCCTCGGCGCGACCGAGGGCGACGCCCCGGCGGAGCTGACCGCGCTGGAGGGCGACGACGAGGTGCGCGGCGTACGCCGTGAGGTGCGCCTGGTCGAGATCGCCGACCTCGACGACGCCCCGGCCACCACGGAGGACGTGTGGCTGCGGCTGCACCTGCTCTCCACCCGGCTGGTCAGGCCGCACGGGCAGAACCTCGACGGGGTCTTCGGCCTGCTCACCAACGTCGTGTGGACCTCCGCCGGGCCGTGCGCCGTCGAGGGCTTCGAGGCGACCCGCGCCCGGCTCCGCGCGAGCGGGCAGCAGGTGACCGTCTTCGGCGTCGACAAGTTCCCCCGGATGGTCGACTACGTCCTGCCCACCGGCGTACGCATCGGCGATGCCGACCGCGTAAGGCTCGGCGCGCACCTCGCCGAGGGCACGACGGTCATGCACGAGGGCTTCGTGAACTTCAACGCCGGCACGCTCGGCACCTCGATGGTCGAGGGGCGCATCTCCGGCGGCGTCGTCGTCGGCGACGGTTCCGACGTCGGAGGCGGCGCCTCGATCATGGGCACCCTGTCGGGCGGCGGCAAGGAGGTCATCTCCATCGGTGAGCGTTGCCTGCTCGGCGCCAACGCCGGCATCGGCATCTCCCTCGGTGACGACTGCGTCGTCGAGGCCGGCTGCTACGTCACCGCCGGCACGAAGGTGACCGTGTCCGACATGGACGGCAAGCCGCGCGTGGTGAAGGCCGCCACGCTCTCGGGCGTCGACAACATCCTGTTCCGCCGCAACTCGGTCACGGGCGCCATCCAGGCAGTGCCGTGGAAGGGCGATGGCATCGCCCTCAACGCGGCGCTGCACGCCAACTAGCCGTGCCGTCCCTGCGTACGGCCGGGGTCGGCGCGGTGGTCGCCCTCGGCGCGGCGGCGACCGCGCTGGTGCTCGTCGACCGCGGCGGCGTGCCGCGGATCCTCGACACCAGCGGGTGCACCGCCGAGGTCGACGGCCACACCGTCGAGGTGGACCTCGAGCAGGCCGAGAACGCCGCACTCATCACGGCGATCTCGATCGAGCGCGGGATGCCGGCGCGGGCGGCGAGCATCGCCCTCGCCACGGCCTACCAGGAGTCGAAGCTCTACAACATCGACTACGGCGACCGCGACTCCGTCGGGCTGTTCCAGCAGCGTCCGTCGCAGGGCTGGGGCAGCGTCGAGCAGCTGATGGACCCGGCCTACTCGACCAACGCGTTCTTCGACGCGCTCCAGAAGGTGGACGGCTACGACTCGATGGAGATCACCGTCGCTGCCCAGGAGGTGCAGCGCTCGGCCTACCCCGACGCGTACGCCGACCACGAGCAGGACGGCCGCGTGCTGGCCTCCGCGCTGACGGGCAACTCACCCGGTGCGCTGTGGTGCGACGTGCCGGGCGACGCCGACGAGGCCAGCGACGAGATCGACGCGACCGGGCTCGTCGAGCGCGCCGCCAGGGTGCGCGAGGACCTCGAGGCGCGCTTCGGCACTCTGTCCCTCGGCGGCTTCGAGCCCGGCGGCGTGTCCAGCGGCCACATGGCGGGTTCGGCGCACTACGAGGGCCGGGCGGTCGACGTGTTCTTCCGGCCGGTCAGCGCCGAGAGCAAGAAGCGCGGCTGGGCGATGGCGTCCTACCTCGTCGCCAACGCCGACCGGCTCGCCGTCAGGACGATCATCTTCGACGACCGGATCTGGCGCGCCGGGTCCTGGGCGGGCGACGGGTGGCGCGACTACCGCGTCCCGTCCTCGGCGGGCGGCGACCGGGCGATCCTGGAGCACCGCGACCACGTGCACGTCGACGTCTTCGACTGACGTCCGGCCCGCAGGTCGCCGCGAGCGACGTCAGGCGGAGAGGCGCGCGACGGCGGCGGCGACGCGCTCGTCGGTCGCGGTGAAGGCGACGCGTACGTGCTGGCGCCCCGTGGGCCCGTAGAACTCGCCGGGCGCGACGAGGATCCCCTGCTGGGCGAGGTCGGCGACGGTCTGCCAGCAGTCCTCTCCTCTGGTCGCCCAGAGGTAGAGCGAGGCCTCGGAGTGGTCGATGCGGAAGCCCGCGGCCTCGAGCGCGCCGCGCAGGAGCGTACGGCGGGCGGCGTAGCGGGCGTGCTGCTCCTCGACGTGGGCGTCGTCGTCGAGCGCGGCGATCATCGCCCGCTGCTGCGGGCCGGGCATCTGGAGGCCGAGGTTCTTGCGGACGGCGAGCAGCTCGCCGACGAGGGCGGGGTCGCCCGCCAGGAAGGCACACCGGTAGCCAGCGAGGTTGGAGCGCTTGGAGAGCGAGTGGACCGCGAGGAGGCCGTCGAGTGAGCCGCCGTTGACCTCTGGGTCGAGGATCGAGAGCGGCGCGTCGCCCTCCCACGCGCACTCGATGTAGCACTCGTCGGAGACGAGGATCGTGCCGCGCTCGCGGCACCAGTCGACCACCTTGCGCAGGTGGTCGAGCGGCAGCACGCGACCGGTCGGGTTGGCCGGGCTGTTGAGCCAGAGCAGCCGCGGGGTGCGCGGACCGAACGCGGTGAGCGAGTCGGTGGCGAGGCTGTCGGCGCCTGCGAGCGCGGCACCGACTTCGTAGGTCGGGTAGGCCAGCGCGGGGTAGCCGACGAGGTCACCCGGACCGATGCCCAGGTGCAACGCCATGGAGGCGATGAGCTCCTTGGACCCGGTCACCGGGAGCACGCCGTCGAGCCCCAGCCCGGCCACGCCGTGGCGGCGGCCGAGCCAGTCGATCGCCGCCTGGCGGGTGGCCTCGAGCCCGATGGTGGTCGGGTAGCCCGGCGCGTCGGCCGCCGCCCGCAGCGCGTCCTGGACGACGGCGGGCGTGGGGTCGACGGGCGTGCCGACCGAGAGGTCGCAGACCCCGCCGGGGTGGGCACGCGCCGTCGCGGCGTACGTCGTCAGCTTGTCCCAGGGGAAGTCGGGGAGCCGGTGCGAGACCTTCCGGTGGTCTCGTGACGGTCGCCGCGCGACCTCCTCGACCAGCGGAAGGTCGGTCACTCGTCGTGCTCCTGCGGGGGCAGCGCGGCGACGAGCTCGTGGTCCTTGTCGATGACGCCCATCTTGGCGGCACCGCCGGGCGAACCGAGGTCGTCGAAGAAGTGAACGTTGGCGTCGTAGTAGCCCTTCCACTCCTCCGGGGTGTCGTCCTCGTAGAAGATCGCCTCGACCGGGCAGACGGGCTCGCAGGCGCCGCAGTCGACGCACTCGTCGGGGTGGATGTAGAGCATCCGCTTGCCCTCGTAGATGCAGTCGACGGGGCACTCGTCGACGCACGCGCGGTCCTTGAGGTCGACGCACGGCTGGGCGATGACGTAGGTCACCAGGTCCTCCTGAAGGCGGGTGGGCACGGATGGGGGAACGTGTCGCTTCACTCTAGTATCCGGCGGGTGCCCGACACGTCAGAACCCCACCCCGGCGAGACGACCGGCCGCCACGCGCTCGGACCGCACGTCGTCGGCCAGCGCGTCGTCGTACGCCATCTGCTGCCCGACGGCCGGGCCACCGACGTCCTGGGCACCTGCACGGCGTGGGGCACGGACTCGCTCACCGTCGACCGGGAGGGACACGGGCCGGTGCGGATCCCGTTGGCCGAGGTGGTCACCGGCAAGCCCGTGCCGCCGCGGGCGTCCGTGCGGGCCCGGGTGCCCGCGCGTGCTGCCGAGGACCACGGGCTCGGACTGTGGCCGGACATGGAGCGCGTGGACCTCGGCGCCTGGGTGCTCCGCGCACGCCCGGCAGCACCCGGTGACCGCCCCCGCAAGCGCGCCAACTCGGCCCTCGCGATGGGTGACGCCGGCATCCCGCTGACCCACGCGACCGACGAGGTGCACAAGTTCTACGACGCGCGCGGCCAGGTGCCGATGGTGCAGGTGGAGCAGCGCTCGAACCACGAGCGGTGGTTCCGCTCCCTGGGCTGGACACCCGTGGCTGGCGGCGATGCGCACTTCCAGGTCGCGCCGACGTCGCAGGCGCTGCGCGCGGCCGGCCCGGGCGTCGACGGGACCGAGCTCACCGAGACCGGCTCCTCGTGCGTCGTCGAGCTGGTCGACCAGACGGTCGTGGCGCGCGGCGAGGCGTACGTCGACGGGGACTGGGTCGGGCTGCACACCGTGGAGGTCGACCCCGCCCGCAGGCGTCAGGGACTCGGCACGGCCGTCATCGCCGACCTGCTCGACTGGGGAGCGTCACTCGGCGCGACGACCGCGTGGCTGCACGTCGAGGTCGACAACGCGGCCGCGCTCGCGACGTACGGACGCCTGGGCTTCGTCACGCACCACACCAACCGCTACCTCGTGGCGCGCTGACGCCGGAGGGCTATTCGTCGACGGCGTCGGGGTTGGTGCAGATGACCGTGTCGCTGGGGGTGTAGGTGGTGCTGAAGACCTCGTCCTCCCGGGTCTCGGTGTTCTCGCCGACCGGCCGGAAGTAGCGCACGACGTCGATGTCGAAGCCGCCGTAGCCCTCGTTGGGGTGGCAGGTGAGGTCGTCGATGCGCCGGGTCCTGGGCTTGGTGATGTTGTAGCGCTCGCCCGTGCTGGTCGTGATGTCCCAGTACTTGGTGGAGTACATCGTGACGGTCACCGCCCCCGACGACGACGGCGTCGAGCTCGTGAAGGAGGTGTCGATGAGAACGCCGTACGGGGTGTCGTTGGTGAAGCGCAGGTCGACCGCGCCCCAGGCCACGGTGGCCTCGCGGCCGACGGGGTAGCGGTCGATGTAGAACGAGTGCGGCTTGTGCTCGACGTCCTCGAGACCGGCGAAGAACATCGCGTTGAACAGGGTGGTGGCCATCTGGGAGACGCCGCCGCCGAGGTCCTGCACGAGGATGCCGTCGTTGATGACGTAGCCCTTGGTGAAGCCGTTGGCCTCGGTGCGCTCGCCGACGGTGTCGTTGAGCGAGAAGGTCTCCCCCGGCTTGAGCAGCGTGCCGTCGATGATCTCCGCCGCCCGGCCGATGTTGACGTTGCGGTACTCGGCGTAGGGGAAGTAGGTCGTGAAGGTCGAGACGCGCTCGCGGACCTGGAGCGCGCGGGCGTCCTTGGTCGTGAAGGCCGGCTTGGCGACCTGGGCGGAGAGCGCGAGCGTACGCTCACCCTGCGGCGCGGCGACAGCGCCGAGGAAGCCGGACTCGAGCTCGGCCGCGTCGAAGGTGACACCCGGCTTGGCGGGCACGACCTGCGGGGTGCCGTCGACGAGGGCCACGCTCGCGTCGACCGGGGCGCCCTGCGTGACCTTGCCGCCGACGACCTCGGTCAGCTTCGCGGCGTCCAGCGTCGCGACGAGCTCGCCGTCGGTAGGTGCGAGCGTGATGGCCGCGGTGTAGTCGGCGGGGAACAGCTTGACCTGGGACCCCTCGAAGGCGAGGGTCACCGGTGCGGCGACCGCCGGGGAGGCGAACTCGTCGAGCGCCTCCTGCACGTCGGCCGCGTCGATGGCCGGCTCGACCTTCACCATCTCGAGGGCGACCGGGTCGGGGCTCTCCTCGAGGAACGCGCCCTCGAGCGCGTCGAGGGTGTCGCTGGGGTCGAGGGCCTGACCCGTGCGGGCCTGCCTCGTCCTGATCTTGGCACCGTCGAACCTGATCGCGCCGTCGCGGGCCGTGGCGCCGTACTGCTCGTCGAGCCCAGCGAGGAACGCGTTGTAGGTGGTCTCGTCGACCTCCACCTCCGCCTCGAAGGTGTCGCCGCCGGTGAAGTAGTTCCAGAGCCGGACCGGGTCCCAGCTCCGCTCGCCGCCGGCCTCGGCGACGGAGGCGTCGTGGTCGACCGACAGACCCGCCCGGGCGGGGTCGATCGCCACCTGCTGACCCCCGATGGTCGTCGCGATGTCGCGGGCGACGCGGTCGGCGAGCCCGGCGCGCAACCGCTCGGCGGCCTCGCTCTGCGGGTGCCCGCCGATGCGGACGCCGGACACCGTCGTGTTGCGCGGGACCTTGTCCCCGGCGACGTAGTGCGCGGCGACGTAGAGACCGCCGAACAGCACGCCGAGCGCGAGGAGCAGCCACAGCACTACCTTGGCGCCCGCCTTCTCGCGGGGCTGCGCGGCACTGGTCTGGTTCTTCGGCACGCGGCGAGTTTAGGTGCCCGACCCTCGAAGTCCCGGATCGGCGGCGTGCCCCGCGGACGCCCGACGGGGACCGCGTACGGTCGTCACCGCCGCCACGAGCAGCACCGCCGAGGCCGCCAGGAGCGACCAGCCGGCAGCATCTGCCCGCACCAGGAACCCGCCCCCGGGACCCTCCAGCGCGCCGCGCAGGACCGGGACGCACCAGCCGAGCGCGAACGCCACCCGTACGCCACCCGCGGGCAGCCAGCCGAGCACCACGACGGCCGTGCCGAGGGCCAGGACCAGGCCCCACCAGCGCAGGTGGAGGACGGTGCCCGCCGCACCGGAGACGACGCCGACCGCGGCTGCGGCGCCGCCGCCGAGGAGGGCGAGCAGCAGCCTCACAGGCCGGCGAAGAGGTCGTCCTCGAACCCGTCGGCGTCGGCAGGACCGGCGGTGCCCTTGACGAGGCGGTAGAACTCCTCCGACCACCACGAGTGACCGCTCTCGGCGCCGGCGAAGAAGTGGCCGTCGGTCCGCACCTGGGTCTCGTGCTTGGCCAGCGCCTCCATCTTGCGCTGCACCGTCGCGGCTCCGTCCACCCGCGCGCTGATGAGCTCGTCGGGGGTCACGAAGGGCGGCAGCTTGCCGTCCGGCTCCATCCCGGCGAACGTCTCGGTGTCGCCGGCCTCGCGCAGGGCGCGCAGGCTCGCCCGCATCCGCGACTCGCTCATCGCGGTCCAGTAGATCTTCGCGACGTCGTGCGGCTCGCCGAGGTCGAGGCGGTAGGACGGGACCGCGGCCAGCTGGGCGGCGTACATCGCCACGCGGTGGGCCTGGATGTGGTCGGGGTGGCCGTAGCCGCCGAACTGGTCGTAGGTGACGAGCACCTGCGGGCGTACCTCGCGGATCACCTTCACGAGCTCGTCGGCGGCCTCGGTGAGGTCGGCGTGCCAGAACGCGTTGTCGGGGATGGTCTCGGCCGCGACGGCGTGGCCGTCCTCGTGCCAGGCCATGCCGGAGTCGTGGAAGCGGCCGAAGCCGCCGAGGAAGCGGTGGTCGGTGACACCGAGGACCTTCATCGCCTGCTCGAGCTCGTCGCGGCGGCGGTCGCCGAGGCCGCCCTGCTCCTCGTAGGCGAGGTGGGAGAGGTCCGGGACGAGCACCTCGCCCATCTCGCCGGCGGTGCAGGTGACGAGGGTGACGCCGACACCGTCGTCGACGTAGCGCGCCATCGTGGCGCCGTTGTTGATGCACTCGTCGTCGGGGTGGGCGTGGACGAGCAGCATGCGGCGGTCGGTCATGTTCCTCAGCCTAGGTCGGGGCGCTTGATACGCCTGGGCGCGGTCGGGAGGTGCAACGGCGGCAGGGGGTCGCCGTGTTCCCCACCGCGCTCCCCGACGTCGCCGGTGCCGGGGTCCTCGTCGAGCCAGCCGTCGTGGGTGTCCACGAGCACCTCGAGCATGAACGCCGGGGCATCGCTGAGCACCGCCCACGGGTGGTCCTCGTCATCATCCTCGCCGGCGAGCCGCTCGCGCTGCATCTGCGCCTCGAACCCGTCGGCGCGCAGTCGCGCGACCACGGCCCGCGCGTCGTCCTCCTCGAAGAAGATCGCCCTCACGGGGGTGATTGTGCCCCTCCCCCGGCTGGCTAGGGTCACCCCATGTCCACCGCGTCGGAGTCGCCGTACGTCCGGGGCGTGCACCTGCAACGCACGGACGAGAACGTCCGCGAGATCGACGCGCTCGCGGGGCTCCTCGGCGAACCGGCCGGCCTGGGGGGCCTGCTCGACGACCTCAGGTGGGACCTGCGCCGCTCGCGCGCCCCGCGGCTGCTGGGTCGCGCGGTGCGCGAGGCGTACAGGTGGGACGACCACGACGAGCGGGACGAGCAGTGGTACCCCCAGGGCATCTCGACCAGCGCCGACGCCTCCGACACCGGCGACATCGACGGGCGCCGCGTCGTGGTGACGACGTGGTACTCGACCGGGCGCGATGGCACCAAGCGCGGGTCGCGGGTCACGTTCGTCGACCTCGACTCGGGGAGGTACCGCCACGTCCTGCTCGTCTCCCCCGTCCTCGACGAGACCGGCGCGCTCACCCTGCGACCGATGGCCATCCACGCCGGCGGCGTCGTGTGGGCCGGGCCCTACCTGCACGTCGCGGCGACGAGCCGCGGGTTCGTCACTGCCCGGGTCGAGGACATCATGCGGGTCGCCGGCGACGACGACCAGCCGGACCGGTTCGGAGTCGACGGCACGCGGCTCCACGCCTACGGCCACCGCTACGTGCTGCCCGTGCGGTTCACCTACCGCGCCCACGCCGACGAGGGCCACCAGAAGCTCCGCTACTCGTTCGTCTCGCTCGACCGGCGCTCCGACCCGCCCGCGCTGGTCGCCGGCGAGTACGCGCTGGACCCCGACGCGACGACCAGGCTGGCCCGCTACGAGCTGGACCCGCGGACCTCGCAGCTCGCCACCGGCGAGGACGGGTTCTCCCGTCCCCTCGCGGTCGACGAGGGCGGCGTGCAGCAGATGCAGGGGGCCGTGATCGCATCCGGCCGCTACCACGTCACGGTCTCGCACGGACCGTGGATGCCGGGCAGCGTGTACGCCGGGCAGCCGGGGTCGATGCGGCAGCACCGCTGGGCGCTGCCGATGGGCCCGGAGGACCTGTCCTACTGGCCGTCGACCGACCGCATCTGGTCGCTCACCGAGCACCCGCGGCGACGCTGGGTCGTCGCGATGGACCGCGCCTGGTTCGACTAGCCGGCCGGCGCGAGCAGCTCCCGCACGGCCGCGGGCGTCCACGTCGGCAGCATGCCCACGGCCGAGGCGAGGTAGGCGACCCGGGCGTCCACGTCGAGGTCGAAGCCGTCCGAGAGCCCGTCGGCCATGGTACGGACGTACGCGCCCGAGGGCGGGTTGAGGGGGTGGTGCCGGGACGCGCTGAGCGTGAGCAGCCGGTGGCCGTCGAGCTCGCCGAGGTCCATCAGCACGTCGTAGACCGACGACAGGCCGTGCCGCGTGGGTCCGGCGTCGGCGAGGACCAGCGCCGTGCCCACGGGGTGGCGTGACTCCTGCGCCACCAGGTCGACGAGCTGCTCGAGGCGCAGGAGGTAGGCGCGGGCGTGCACCGTGCCCCCGCCGGCCGGCGAGTAGAACGCCATGCCCCCTCCCCACACCGACGACTCCCCGGCGAAGCGCAGGTGCCCGGAGAGGGCGAGCGTCCGGTGCTCGCGCGGCGGCGTGCGGTCGCGGCAGCCCTCGTACGCGCGCCGCGCCCCGGTCGGCGTGCCGCCGGCGATGTAGCAGCCGAGCCTCTCCCTCGACAGGTTGGAGCCGAAGGCGGCGTACCAGACCAGGGGGTCGTCGCTCACTCCGGCAGCGCCCCCGGCTCGCCGGCCCTGTCCGCCTCCTCGAGCAGCACGGCACAGGCCTCCTGGTAGAGCTGCCAGGCCTGCTCGGGGCTCTCCCCCACCGCGGTCATGCCGAGCCGCCCGCACTCGGTGACGCAGCTGATCATGTGGAGGACCACGCCGGTCTCGCGGGACTGGTCGAAGTGCAGGCGGCGCCGGGCGACGACGTCGAGCACGTCCCGGGTCGTGAGCGCCCGGAGCCGGTCGTCCTCGAGGTGGTCGGTGGCCACGAGGTACCTCGTCGCACCGGAGGCGGTGCGATAGGTGCCGAGGTCGCCGTCGTACTCCCCGCCGGCGAGGAACTGCAGCGTCAGGAACGGGTGGGTGGTCCCGCCCTTGCGGAGGTTGAGCTCGATCGCGTGCGCCTCCCAGTCCCCCGCGTCGTCCTGCACTGTCACGAAGTCGACGGCGAAGCGACCCAGGACGCCCTTGCCCGCGAGGTGGCGCCCGATCGCCATGGCGGGCTCGGTGATCTTGCGCGAGTACGCCGGGTCGGCGGGGAAGACGCACCCGAGGTACTTCTGCCCGCTGGCACCGCCGAGGAGCTGGTCGTGGGTCGAGAGCAGCTCGACCGTGCCGTCGGGCAGGACCCGCATCTGCACGCTCGGGCTGGTCAGCGCCGCACCGGTGATGCGTTCCTCGACGATGCCGCCGAGCCGCTCGAAGGCGACCAGGAAGTCGCTCGGGGCGAGGTCGACCGCCTCGGGCTGCAAGGCCTCGATGCGCTCCCTCAGGACGGCGCGCTCCCCCTCGGAGCCCTGCGGCGGCAGCTCCCCCAGCTCGACCAGCGCGTTGCCCGACCCCGACACGCCCTCGTTGATCTTGACGATCACCTCGGCGAGGTCGGGTCGGCGGGCCCGCATCCCGGCCACCGCGGTGACGAGGTCGTCGAGCGTGGTGAGGTCCTCGGCCCCGACCGGAGCCCGTACGCCGACCTCGTCGAACAGCCGGCGGCAGCCCGACTTGCTGCCGAGTGGCGCGAGCCGCGGGTCCGAGCCGTAGACCGGGATGCCGAGGCTCAGCGCGACGTCCCGCTCCAGCTCGGTGGTGTTGTAGGGGATCAGGTGGCTGACGGTGCGGTCGGGGATGAGGTCGCGGACGTGGCGGAGCAGCCGGGGGCGCTCGAGCAGCTTGGCGCTGAGCGGACGGGGGGAGGCGTCCCCGACCGAGACGAGGTGCAGGCGCCGGCGGGCGTGGCTGGGGATGATGCCGGGCAGGAGCCCGAGGTAGTACTCGACGATCTCCTCGTCGATCGGGCCGGAGGTGACGTAGATCAGCCTCAGCATGGGCTGCCGCAGCAGCAGGAGCAGGAAGAGGGCGCGCTCTTCCATGGCCTGCATGAGGGTGCCGCTGCCCGCCGTGGTGCGCTCGAGGCTGATCGAGGGCACCACGACCGCCGACTCGCCTGCGTGGTCGGTCCGCATCGCCTGCCAGATCCCGGGCAGCCGCTGCTGCAGCCGGTCGTACGCCTCGTAGCGCTGCTGCTCGTCGAGGTCGGGCAGCGTGAGCTGCTGGGTCATCGGGTCACCTCCTCCTGGTCCCGCCCCGTGGTCGCGGCGGTGACGTCGTGGATCCGCACCGGTCGGCTGAACCCCCGCGGCTGGACGTCGCCGACGAGCTCGGCGGCGACGCGCTCCTCCACGTGCGCCAGCACGCGGTCGGTGACCAGGACCTGCCACGGTCCCGCATCCGCACACAGGCGTGCAGCCAGGTTGGTCACGCTGCCGATGGCGGCGTAGTCGGACCTCCCGGGATAGCCGATCCGGCCCAGGGTCGCGTAGCCCTGGGCCACACCGGCGCCCAGGGAGAGGTCGTGCCCGCGCCGGTGCCAGCCGCTCGCCAGGCGGCGTACGTCCTCCCGCACGTCGAGTGCCATCGCGACCGCCGCGCCCGCAGGGTCATCGGTGGGGACGGGATCGCCGAAGAACACCATCACACCGTCGCCGGTGAACCGCTCCAGGGTGCCCCGGTGCTCGTCGATGCGGGCGCCCAAGGCGCGGTGGTACTCGGCGAGGACGTGCATCACCTCCTCCGGCTCCGACGCCTCGGCGAACGACGTGAACCCCCGGAAGTCCACGAACACCACCACGATCTCGCGGCGGTGACTGGCCAGCATGTCCTCGTCGTTGACGACCAGGTCGGCCAGCTGCGGGGACAGGAACCGTCGCAGCCTGCCGACCCGCTCCAGCTCGTCCACCTGCTCGGCCACCCGCGCCTCGAGCTCGAGGTTCCAGGCGGAGATCTCCTCCGCCTGCCGCCGGATCGTGTCCTGGTAGCCCTTGATCCGGGCGAGCGAGCGCACCCGCGCCAGGAGCTCGGCCTGGTCGAACGGCTTGGTGATGAAGTCGTCGGCGCCCGCCTCGAGCCCGTCGAGCCGCTGCGCCGCGCCCCCGGCCGTGATCATCACGACCGGCAGGAAGGAGGTGGTCGGATCACTGCGGATCCTGCGGCACACCTCGCAGCCGTCCATGACCGGCATCTGCACGTCGAGCAGCACCACGTCGACGGACCGGTCGCGGAGGACGTCCAGCGCCTCCTGTCCCCCGGCCGCGGTCAGGACGTCGTAGCCACGCGGCGAGAGGATCGCGTCGAGCAGGCGCAGGTTGGCCGGCTGGTCGTCGACGGCCAGGACGGTGGGGCGGCGGGACGTCGCCCGTCCCTCCGTGACGCTCATGCGGGGCCTCCAGCCAGGAACTCCTCGACCTGCCCCGGGAGGGCGCGCGGGCTGATCGGCTTCTCCAGGTAGCCGTCGAAGCCCGATCGTCGTGCCCGATCGCGGTCCTCCTCCATCGCGAGCGCGGTCACCGCGACGACGGGCACGCCGTCGTCGAGGACCTCCTCGCGCAGGCGGCGCAGGGTCTCGTGACCGTCGATGCCCGGCAGCTGCAGGTCCAGCAGGACGAGGTCCGGGGGCTCGCTGGCGGCCGCGCGGACGCCGAGCTCGCCGGTCGCTGCCGACCCGACCACGTAGCCGGCGTGCTCCAGCACGTCGCGCACCAGCTTGAGGTTGAGCGCGTTGTCCTCGATGACCAGGATGCGTGGGCTCACGGCGACCCCACCTCCGACTCCTCGAGCTCGAGCCCATGGCCGCGGAGGGCGTCGAGCAGGTCGTCGCGGCGCACCGGCTTGAGCAGGTACGCCACTGCGCCGAGCTGCAGGCCGCGCTGCCGCTCGTCGATGATGGAGGCGACAACCACCGGGATGGCACGCGTCGCGGGGTCCGCCTTCATCCGGGCCAGCACCTCCCACCCGTCCATGCGGGGCAGCCGGATGTCGAGCACGACCGCGTCCGGGGCCGCCGTACGGCTGAGGGACAGCGCCTCGAACCCGTCGCGCGCGTGGAGCACCCGCACGGGCGAGGCCGACAGGTAGGCGGTCATGAGGTCGAGGGAGGCCCGGTCGTCGTCGACGAGGAGGACGGTGCTCAGCCCGTCGTCGTCGGCCTTGCCCACGGGCTCGACCGCCGGCAGCGGCACCCGGAAGGCGAAGACGCTGCCCACGCCTGCCTGCGGCTCCAGCCACAGGGTCCCGCCGAAGAGCGCCACGATGCGGCGCGACAGCGTCAGCCCGAGCCCGGTGCCCTCCTCGTTGGGCGCCGCGCGGTGCCCCTGCTGGAACGACTCGAAGATCCGCTCGCGGTCCTCCGGCGGCACTCCCACCCCGGTGTCGCTCACGCGGACGACGACGTCCTCGCCCTCGCGCGTGGCGAAGACCCGGACCGTCCCGCCGTCCGGGGTGAACTTCACCGCGTTCGACACGAGGTTGAGCACCACCTGCTTGAGCCTCAGCTCGTCGGCCCACACGATCCCGACGTCCTCGGACACCTCGAGGCCGACGTCGATGGCGTGCGCCGCGGCGCGGTCGCGCACGAGCGACAGGACGTAGTCGAGGCAGGCCCGGACCGACACCAGGCTGGGCTCGAGGACCATCCGCCCGGCCTCGACCTTGGAGAGGTCGAGGATCTCGTTGAGCAGCTCCAGCAGGTGCTTGCCCGAGGTCCAGATGTCGCGGAGGTACTCCTCCTGCCGCGGGTTGAGCTCGCCGAACATCCGGTCCAGCAGCACCTCGGAGAACCCGATCACCGCGTTGAGGGGCGTCCGCAGCTCGTGGGACATGCTCGCGAGGAACTCCGACTTGTGGCGGCTCGCGACCTCGAGCTCGGCCCGCTTGGTGTCGAGCTCGCCGAAGAGGCGCGCGTTGACGATCGCCAGCCCGGACTGGTTGGCGAAGGTCCGCAGCAGCTCCGGGGTGTCGGCACCGAAGTCGCCCGGGCGGCGCCGGCGGATCACCAGCGCGCCCACGAGCTGGTCCTGCCGGACCAGGGGAACGGCGAGGAGCGACCGCCAGCCGTCGGCCAGCAGGATGTCGAGGTGATCGTCGCGGGCTGCCGATGCCAGGTCGGGCACCACCAGCGTCGACCGTTCGGCGGCGGCCCGGCCGACCGGCGAGGTGCTGCGCCGGATGGTGAGGGCGCGCAGCCGGTCGGTCAGCACCGGGCTCCCACCGGCGGTGGCCCGCACCCGGAAGCAGTCGGCCGCCGCGTCGTACTCCATGATCGAGCCGCCGTCCGCCCAGCAGAGGCGTACGGCCCCGCTGACGATGCGGCCCAGGACCTCGTCGAGGTCGAGGGTCGAGCTGATCGCCTCGCCGATCTCACGCAGGACCTCCAGCTGGGTGACCTTGGCGGCGAGCTCACCGCTGCGCGCCTCCAGCGCAGCCACGAGCTCTACCTGGCGCAGCACGATCGCGGCTTGGACGGCGAAGGCGCTCAGCACGTCGACCTCGCCCGCGTCGAACGGCTGCGCCTCGGTGCGCCACACGGAGAGGATGCCGATGACCTCGTCGTGCAGCAGCATGGGCGCCGACATCAGCGTGCGGAAGCCGGCCAGGCTCTGCAGGTCGTGCCGGCCGTAGTCGGGGTCCCGCAGGACGTCACCGATCTGCTGGGTGACGCGGTCCTCGGCGACCCGCCCCAGGAGGCTGTCGCGTGAGCGACCCACCGGGTGGTCCTCCACGTAGCGGATGAACTCCTCGGGAGCGTCCCCGGAGATGCGGGACAGCCGGAAGGTGTCGCCGTCGAGGAGGTAGAGCTGCGCGACCTGGGCCCGGCAGAGGTGGACCGCGCGGTCGATGATGGTGTCGAGCACCCCGCTCGGGTCGGCCCCGGCCCGTCCCAGGGCCTCGAGGATCTCGCGGGTGGCCGCCGCCTGGTGCTGGACGTCGAGCAGCACCCGGTCGGTGTCCGAACCGCTGTCGGTCTCGCCCAGTGGGCCACTGTCCATCGCACCACTCCAAGCCCGCCCCCGCACCTCGAGTGTGCTCCGCCCGCGCGGAGGGCGGCAAGCCCCATTCGCGGGATCCCGGAGCGCGCTCCCCCGGCCGCGACACGCCCGGGCTGCACGTTGAGTCTCTGGGAGACTCAGCGGCAATGGCGCAGCTCAGCCGCGCGGCTGCATCGCCAGCTGCCGGCGCTGGGCGACCAGCCGGCCGGCCGAGTCCCAGACCTCGCAGTCCTCCTCGAACATCCCGCCGGCCACGTTGCGGGTGCGGTGGGAGACCTGCAGCCACCCGGGAGCGGGCACCGCGCGGACGTGGACGGTGAGCTCGAGCGTCGGCGCCCAGCCCGGGCGGCCGAGGTCGAAGGTGACCGGAGGCAGGGCGTCGCACACCATGAGCAGCCCGACCGGGTCGATGTCGTGGCCGTCGACCATCCGGAGCCAGGCCTGGATGTGCCCGCGACCGCTCGGCGCACCCGTCGCCCAGCCGACGCAGTCGGGGTCGAAGCGCAGGTCGAAGCGCTCCATCATCGGCGCGACGCGGCGTGTCTCCTCGGGTGCGAGCGAGCCGGGCACGCACTCCTCGACCGGGGGCAGGGCCGGCGGCTCGGCGGTGGTGGCGACGTCGTCCGGCAGCGCGCGCAGGTCGCCGTACGTCGCCAGCGCGCTGATCCGGGTGACGCCCTCCTGGCCGAGCTCGGCCGAGACGGTCGCGACCGCGCCGCCCTCGCGCAGCACCCGCGTCGAGACCTGCGCGCCACCCGGCCGGGCCGCGGACAGGTAGTAGGCGCTCACCGAGAGCGGGTGCGGCTTGGCGGGCACGGCCTCGGCGATCGCCGTGCCGACCACACCGAGGAGGTAGCCGCCGTTGACACCGCCTCCCACGACCCAGCCCGGGTCGATCTCGGCGCCGAAGAGGCCGTCGCCGGCCGCGGTCAGGGCGGTGTGGGTGTCCCACTCGGAAGCCATGCCGAGAGCCTAGGGCTCCCCCACGTCAGCGGGGCCGGAGCCAGCCGGCGACCTGCGGCACCCCGTCCACCCAGTCGAGCCGGGCGGCGTACATCGCTCGGCGGCCGCGCTGCCGGGGCTTGTGGTCCCACTTGCCGCTGCCGGCGCACGGCAGGGTCGTGCCGCGGCAGGTCCAGCCGTGGAGGAACGCCAGCAACCGTCCCCCGCGTCCCTCGACGAGGTCGGCACCGCCGGGGCCGCACAACCCGGTGGTGTCCTTGTCGAGCAGCATGCCGCCGTCGGCGGCCGTCCAGTCGAGCAGGGAGGCCGAGCGCAGCCAGCGGGTGCGGTAGCCGCAGCGCGTCCAGTCGCCCTCCGACGCCAGCATCACGTAGCCCTCGGGACGCCGGACGAGCACCGGGTTCTCCAGCACGCCCGGGGAGCGGAACAGCTCCACGCTCGTCGCGCCGGGCTTCACCGCCTGCCCGTCGCGCGCCAGCGGCACGATCCGCACGGTGGAGGGGATCCGGTCGGTCTTGTAGAGCAGGTACGTCGCTCCGTCCTCGTCGCGGAACCACGACGGGTCGATCACACCGGCGCGAGGGAGCGTACGGTCGCGCGGCAACATCGGGTCCTGCGCGGCCGGCGTACGGGCGTAGGACGGGCAGACCAGCGGAGCACGGCCGACCGGGCGGAACGGGCCGCGGGCCGAGGACGCGCGGGCCACGCCGATGCAGCGGCCCGTCTCGCCGATGCCGTGCACCGGGGTGGCGTAGTAGAGCAGCCAGCGCCCGCGCACCCGCGCCACGTCGACGGCCCACACGCCGCCCTCGCGCGACCACGACGGCCGGTGGGTGAGCAGGCTCGGCCCGCGCCGCCACGGTCCGTCGGCGCCGCGCGACCAGGCGTGCGGCACCCGGTCACCCGTGGCGTACGCGACCAGGCCACCTGGCGTGGCGACGACCGCCGGGTCCGGGAAGTCGACGTTGAGCAACGGGCGCGGCACCCGCTCGTCCGCGGACGCCGGGGCGGCGACGGACAGGAGCCCGGCGATGGTCAGCAGCACGAGCAGGCGCGCTGCTCCCCGGTTCGGCACCGGTGGACCGTACCTGCTGCGCGGCCTCAGGGACGCAGGGTTGCGGGAAGTGTCGCGAACCCTCGCAGGATGCGGGTCTCGCGACGCCGCGCGCCGGGCTCGAGCCGCAGGTCGGGGAACCGGTCCCAGATCGCGCGGAGGCCGACCTCGCCCTCCATCCGGGCGAGCTGGGCGCCGAGGCAGTGGTGCCGACCGGCGGAGAACGCGATGTGCTCGCGCGCGTTGGCGCGGGCGACGTCGAAGCGCAGCGGGTCCTCGAAGACCTCGGGGTCGCGGTTGGCGCCGCCGAGGATCGCGCTCACCATCGAACCGGCGCGCACCGGCCGGCCGGCGAGCTCGGTGTCGCGCACCGCCATCCGCGCCGTCAGCAGCACCGGCGGGTCGAGGCGCAGCGCCTCCTCGACGACGGTGGGCCACAACGCCGGCTCGGCGACGACGCGGGCGCGCTCCTCGGGGTGATCGTGGAGCAGCGCGATGCCGTTGCCGAGGAGGTTGACGGTCGTCTCGAAGCCGGCGGCGAGAACGAGGCCGGCGGTCGCCTTGAGCTCGGTCTCGCTGAGGCCCTGTCCGTCCTCGCGTGCGGCGACCAGCTGGCTGAGGAGGTGGTCGCCAGGGTCCCGGCGCAGCCGGTCGAGGTGGTCGCCGAGCCACTCGTCGAAGCGGGCGAGGGCCCGGGCGACCGAGCGGTAGCGACGGAACCCCAGCCCCAGGTCGAGGCTCGGCGCAGCCGCCGACCCGAAGTCGAGCACCCGGCCCCGCTCCTCCTCCGGCACCCCGAGGACCTCGGCGATGACCGTCACCGGCAGCACCGCGCAGTAGGCCTCGACGAGGTCGACGGGTCCGTCCGCCCGCCGCTCGAGGTCGTCGAGCAACCCGTCAGCGATCTCCTCGGTCCGCTCGCGCAGCCGCTCCACGGCCCGCATGGTGAACACGCGGGTCACGAGCTTGCGGTAGCGGGTGTGGTCGGGCGGCTCGGTCACCAGCAGGGACGGCGGCTCGACCGGGTGCAGCGTCGTCGGCGCGGCCCACCGGGCGATCCGCCCGACCGGCCCGGCGTCGGTCGGGAAGCCGGTGCGGAAGTCGTCGCTCGTGAGCAGCTCACGCACGACGGCGTGGCTGGTGGCGACGTAGCCGATGCGCGAGCGGTAGAGCGGACCGTGCGCCCGGATCTCCTCGACCAGCTCGAAGACCTCGTCGGTGCCGAGCGACCCGACCCGGATCAGTCGCGCCTGCAGGTCGCCGCGCCCGGCGGCGCGGCGCAGCAGCAGCGTCGGCAGCCCGTGGGCCACGCCCCAGTGGACGCCGGCCCGTACCTCCCTGCCCACGGGGCCCAGGACAGTGGTCGCCGACATGGTCCCGAGACTAGCCGGGCGGCAGCGCTGCCTAGGCTGGGCGGCATGTGGCTCGTGGTCGACCTCCTGCTCGTCGGTGTCTTCGCGGTGGTCGGGCGGCTCAGCCACTACGGGACGCTCACCGTTGGCGGGTGGTGGACGACGGCGTGGCCGTTCCTCGCCGGGACGCTGGCGGCGTGGGCCGTGCTCATGGCCGCCGGGCGCGAGCCGGCAGCTGTCTCCTCCGGCGTCGTCGTGTGGCTCGGCGCCCTCGTCGGCGGGATGGCGCTGCGCCAGGTCGACAGCCAGGGCACGGCGACACCGTTCGTCGTCGTCGCGACCCTCGTCCTCGGTGCGCTGCTCGTGCTGCCCCGGGTCGGCGCCAGGCTCAGTGCCCGTGCCTGACGCCGACGCGCGCACGGACAGCGCCGCCCGTACGCCCACCCTCGCCTTCGGCGTGCTCCTCGCAGCCGTCGCGCTCGTCTCGGTCAACCTGCGGCCAGGGGCGTCGTCGATCGGCCCCGTGCTCGAGGAGGTACGCCTCGGGCTGGGCATGGACGCCGGTGTCGCCGGCGCCGTGACCGGCCTGCCCGGCCTCGTCTTCGGCCTCGTCGGCGCCGTCTCCGTCGCCTTCGCCCGCAAGGTCGGCATGACCGCCGGGATCGCGGTCGGCCTCGTGGCCGCGACCGCCGGGCTGCTCCTGCGGGTGACCACGGGGAGCGTGCCCGTCTTCCTGCTGCTGACCGTCGTCGCGCTCGCGGGCATGGCGGTGGGCAACGTGCTCGTCCCGGCGTGGATCAAGGCGCACGGGCACACGGTGGCGTTGATGACGATCTATGGCACCGGCCTGGTCGTCGGCGGCACGATCGGGCCGCTGCTCACCGCTCCCGCCAGCGAGGTCGGCGGCTCGTGGCGGGTCGGCCTCGGCGTGTGGGGGCTGCTCGCGGTGCTCGCGCTGCCGTTGTGGACCTGGCTCGCCGCCCGCGAGCGGCGCTCCCCCGCCGAGCACCGCGTCGCCGGGGACGCCCCACCGAGCGGGCGGGTCGCCCACTCGCCCACCGCGGTCGCGCTGACGGTCCTGTTCGGCGTGCAGTCGATGCACGCCTACGTCCAGTTCGGCTGGCTTCCGCAGGTCTACCGCGACGCCGGCATCTCGGCCTCCTCCGCCGGCGCCCTCCAGGGCCTGCTCTCCAGCATCGGCATCCTCGGCGCGCTCGTGATGCCCACCGTCATCGCGCGCGGGCGCGGCCTGCGCGCCCTGGCGGTGTCCTTCGGCGCGGCCCTCGCCCTCGGCTACGTCGGGCTCCTGCTCGCGCCTGCCACGGTCCCCTGGGTGTGGGCGCTGCTCCTCGGCCACGCCGGCCTCGCGTTCCCCACCGCGATCGCGCTGATCGCCGCCCGCACCCGGCACCCCTCGGTCACCGCCCAGCTCTCCGGCTTCGTCCAGCCGGTGGGCTACGCCCTCGCCGCGATCGGCCCGTTCGCCGTGGGCCTCCTGCACGACGCGACCGGGGGCTGGAGCCTCGTCCTCGCGCTGCTCGCGCTCACCGCCGTCCCGCTGACCGTCGCGGGCGTACGGGTGGCGCGCCCGACGTACGTCGACGACGAGATCTGAGCGATGCTGCTGCGCCCGCGTCTGTCAGGATCTGCGACGTGAAGCACTGGGTGGTGGTCGTCGGCGGGACCAACATGGACGTCGTCGCGCGCACCTCCGCCCCCCTGGTCCCCGCGACCAGCAACCCCGGCCACACCCGCATCTCGCCGGGAGGGGTCGGCCGCAACATCGCCGCCTGCCTCGGCCTGCTGGGCGCCCCGGTACGCCTGGTGTCGGCGGTCGGTGACGACGCCTTCGGCGAGGAGGCGCTGCGGGTCACCGCCGCGTGCGGCGCCGACGTGGGGGCCGTACGCCGGGTGCCGGGCGCGACCGGCACCTACACCGCCGTCCTCGACGACCGCGGTGAGCTGGTGGCCGCGGTCTCCGACATGGCGGTCGTCGACGCGCTCGAGCTCGACACCGTCCACCTGACCGACGCCGCGCTGGTGGTCGTCGACGGCAACCTGGCCCACGACCAGGCGGCCCGGGTCGTGGCCGCGGCCTCTGCGGCCGACGTCCCGGTCGCCTTCGAGCCGGTGTCGGTCGCCAAGGCGGCCCGGCTCTCGGACCTGGTGCGCGACCTGTTCCTCGTCACCCCCAACGCCGATGAGCTCGCCGCCCTGACGGGCCGGCCGGCCGGGGACTGGCGGGCGTCCGTCGACGACCTGCACGCCCGCGGCGTCGAGCACGTCTGGCTGCGCCACGGCGCCGAGGGGTCGTGGATGTGCACCCGCGAGGCCGAGCCCGTCCACCTGCCCGCCGCCCCTGCGACCGTCGTCGACGTCACCGGGGCCGGCGACGCGATGCTCGCCGCCTGGGTCGCGGCCTGGCTGCGCGGCGCCGACCCCGTCGCCGCGGCCCGCGACGGGCACCTCGCCGCAGCCGCCACCATCGAGAGCCCGCACACCGTCCGGCCGGACCTGGCCGAAGCCATGCACGACCTCACGAGGGAGCACCGTTGAACCTGACCGTCACCGACGGGGTCCGCGACGCGCTCGCGTCCGGCCGGCCCGTCGTCGCGCTGGAGAGCACGATCATCAGTCACGGCATGCCCTACCCGCAGAACGTCGAGATGGCACGCACGGTCGAGGGCATCGTCCGCGACGGCGGTGCGGTGCCCGCGACGATCGCGGTGCTGCACGGTCGCCCGACGATCGGGCTGTCCGCCGACGACCTCGAGCTGCTCGCCTCGGACGAGTCGGTCATCAAGGTCTCCATCCGCGACCTGCCGTACGTCGTCTCCCGCGGCCTGCACGGCGCGACGACGGTCGCCTCGACGATGCGGCTGGCCGCCCTCGCCGGGATCGGCGTGTTCGTGACCGGCGGGCTTGGCGGCGTCCACCGCGGCGCGGAGACGTCGTACGACGTGTCGGCCGACCTCACCGAGCTCTCGACCACCTCGGTCGCGGTCGTATGCGCCGGCGTGAAGAGCATCCTCGACATCGGCCTGACCCTGGAGAAGCTGGAGACGCTGGGCGTGCCGGTGCTCGGCTACGGCACGGACGAGTTCCCGTCGTTCTTCTCGCGGTCCTCGGGATTCGGCGCCCCGATGCGCGTCGACTCCCCCGTCGAGGTCGCCGCCCTGATGCGGGCGAAGTGGGACCTCGGGCTCGCCGGCGGAGTCGTCGTCGCCAACCCGATCCCGGCGGAGTCGGAGATCCCCGCCGACGAGATCGGCGCGATCATCGACCGGGCCCTCGGCGACATGGACCGCCTCGGCATCCGCGGCAAGGACGCGACCCCCTACCTGCTGGGGCGCATCGTGGAGATCACCGACGGTGAGTCCCTCAAGGCCAACATCGCGCTCGTCGAGCACAACGCGCGCCTCGGTGCCGCGATCGCGATGGCGTACGCCGTTAGTTGACGACGACCTCGTAGGTGCGCCGGCGGCGGTCGCTGGGCACCACGAAGATCACCGTCGGGCGGAACCCGGGACGGCGCAGGGTGTAGGTGCCCTGCGGCGGTCCGGGGGTCGCACGGCGGAACGTCAGGGCGAACGAGCGCTGCTCGCCGCGGGCGGCGTGCTCGAGGTCCTTGACGTGGGTCAGCTTGACCGACCAGCTCCGCGTGCCGTCGGTCAGCCGGAACTTCCGTCCGCGCAGGCGGGTGAACCGCCGGCGGGTGTAGAGGTCGCGGACGCCGGCCGCCCCGGCGGCTCCGGCGGGAAGGCCGACGGCCAGGGTGGCGGCGCCGGCGGCGCTCGCGCCCAGCACGGCTCGGCGGGACATCTCGGTCATGACGTGCTCCGGGGGTCGGTGGAGGGCGGGACTAGCATCGGTGCGTGACGAGAATCGAGTGGCTCACCCACGAGCACTTCGCTCCTCTGGTCGGCCAGGACATGGCGGTGGACGCCGGGGCGCGCGGGACCGTGACGATGCGGCTGGTCGAGGCGACGGTCGGCACGCAGCCGGGCGGTCCGGGCCCGGAGGGCCAGCAGCGGCTGCAGTTCTCGCTGGTCCTCCTCGGGCCGGGCGGGCAGGTCCTGCCCCAGGGCACGTACGCCGTGACGCACGAGGCGGTGGGCGAGCAGCACCTGTTCCTGGTGCCGCTGGGTCGCGACGACGCGGGCGTGCGCTACGAGGCGGCCTTCGCCTGAGGCGAGCACCGTCCCCGTCGCCCCGGCCCTCATCCGGTCCACTCCATCCGGCGGTAGACGCCGAGGTCGGCCACGACGGCGAGGCCCAGCCGGGCGTACAGCTCGGCGGCGCGGTTGTGCGCCTCGACGTGGATGCTCACGATCCGTCCCGTGGCCCGCGCCTCCTCGATGAGGTCGCCGAGGAGCCGGGTGCCGATCCCGGCGCCGCGGGCGTGCGGCACCAGCGAGACGTCGACGACGCGGATGTCCCCGGGACGACGGTCGACGATCAGCCGGCCGACCGGGTGTCCCCCTACCTCGACGACGTCGAAGGAGCCGTGCGGGTTGTGCCGGCGGTACTCGGTGTCCTGAGCGGTGAACTGCATCCGGACGAACGCCTCGAGCTGACCGGGCGCCCACGGCACCTGGGCCAGCTCCTCCTCGCGGGTCGAGCCGTAGAGGCCGACGAGGAACTCGCGGTCGGCGTCGGTCGAGGGGCGGAGCGTGACGTCGACGCGGCTGTCGGGGGTGACGGTGGCCATGCCGGTCACTGCCTCGGGGGGAACACGCCCTGGAGGGCGATGTTGAAGTAGAAGGTCAGGTAGGGCTGCATGTTGTTGTGCGGCTGGTCCCCACCGACCGGGGCGAGCGAGTCCGCCGCCAGCGGTACGGGGTTGTCCGGGGTGTCGCGGTAGACGACGTTGTTGGCACGACCGAGCACGCGGTCGGGACCCGGCGCCTGCAGGACGGCCGGACCAGCGCTGGCGTTGACGGCGTGGGTGTGGGACGGGATCTCGCTCTGCAGCAGCGCCACCGTCTCGGTGCCGGCGGACTCACCGAGGTCGTGGAGGCTGAGCCCGGGGCCCTGGCCGGGGTGCATCGGAGCGCGCCCCTGCAGGTCGGGCAGGGCGAAGTTCGACTTGCCGTCGCCGCCGTACGTCGTGCCGAGCAGCGAGAAGAGGGCCGTGTTCTGCGACAGCGGCATGAGCTGGCCGTCGCACCACGCCCAGCCCTTGGGCGCGAAGTTGAACGGGAAGATCCGGATCTCCGCCACGAACGGGTCTGCCATGGGTGGTTCCTTACGTCGGGGAGGGGAAGATGCCGAAGAGCGAGATGATGTGGCTGATGCAGAGGTAGGGCTGCATGTTGGTGTGCGGCTGGGAGCCGCCGACCGGCCCCACGGACTGCGCGGCCATCGCCGCCGAGGCGGGCCCGGGTCGGTAGACGTTGGACGAGCCGCTCGCGGCCAGGACGCTGCCCACGGGGCTCGCGGCCGACCCGACGGCCGTGCTGGCGAGCAGGGCGTGCGCGTGCGCGGGGATCTGCTGCGTCGTCAGCGTCACCTCCTCGACGCCGCCGGTCTCGGCGAGGATGAAGCCGTTGCCCTGGTGGACCGGGATGCGGCCCCTCAGGTCGGGGAGGGCGAAGGTGGACTCGCCGTCGCCGCCGTAGGTGGTGCCGATGAGCTGGAAGAGGGTCTCGTTCTCGGAGATGGGCAGCAGCTGGCCCTCGCAGAACATCCACCCGGCGGGTGCGAAGTTGCCGGCGAACATCCGGATCTCTCCCACGTAGGGCTGTGCCATGTCACGTCCTCAGTTCGGGCTCGGGAAGATGCCCTGCAGGGCGATGCAGAACGACAGGGTCAGGAACGGCTGCATGTTGAGGTGGGCCTGCGACCCGCCCACGACACCGCTGGTGGACGGGTCCAGGGCAGTCAGCTGCGCGGGCGGACCGTAGACCTGGCTGGAGCGCCCCACGACGTTGTCGGTGGGCAGGACGACGTCGGCGTCGCTCGCGGACCCGGTCAGCTGGTGGGTGTGGGTCGGGAGCTCGGCGATCGACAGGGTGTGGGCCTGCTCGCCGCCGCGCTCGCCGAGGGTGTGGCCGTTGCCCACGTGGATCGGCACCCTGGCCCGCAGGTCGGGCAGCGCGAAGTTGACCCGGCCGTCGCCGCCGAACGTGGTGCCCAGCAGGCTGAACAACGCCTGGTTCTGGTTGATCGGCAGGAGCTGGCCGTTGCACGGCGCCCAGCCCTTGGGGGCGAAGACGAAGCTCATCAGCCTGATCTCCGACAGGAACGGCTCAGCCACGGCTTCCTCCAGTGGTCTCGTACGTCATGGGGTGCCGACCGCCTGGGCACAGGTGGTGGCGGTGGTCGCGGTCGGCGGGTTGCCGTAGGTGTCGAAGTAGAGCCCTGGGCTCCCAGGGTTCTTCGCGAGCAGGCTCGCCTGCACCGCCGCGACCGTGGCGACGTTGACGTCGGCGAACCTCAGGACCGCGCTGCCGAAGCGGTCCATGGCGACGTCCGGCAATCCCTGGTTGCCGAGCTGCTCGAGGCCCGAGTTGTTCTCGAGGTCGACGCACACGTCGCTCGTGTCGGTGCCGAGGCCGCCGGCGAAGACGTACACGCCCTCGAAGACGTTGGGCGTCGCGTCGGAGGCGCCGAAGGTGTTCCCGGCCACCGTGTAGTCCGCGTCGCCCGTGCCGTCGTTGTGGGACAGCTCGAGCGCCCGCCCGCCCCAGTTGGCGATCGTGTTGTTGCGGATCTCGACGCGGGTCGTGCCGCTGCCGTGCGCCCAGCCCCAGATGCTCGACCCGCTGTCGACCTGGGGGTCGAGCGCGCCGGGCTGGGCGTCGTCGATGTCGTTGCCGACGACCCGCGCGTCGAGGGTGCCGGTGTGGCTGGCGAGCGTGTTCAGGATGATCTCCGCACCGGAGGCGCTCTTGATGTCGTTGTTGGTCACGCTGGCCCGCACGACCGCCCCGCCACCGGCGTTGATGGACACCTGCGGGCGTCCCGGGGCGGCGTTCGCGCTGCCTCCGGAGAGGTCGTTGTCGTTGAAGGTCAGGGTCTGGGTCGCCGAGTTGGCCGAGTCGGTCTGCATCGAGAAGCCCGGATCGGCGTTGAGCGAGAAGACGCTGCGCTGCACCGTCGCGGTCATCGTCGAGCCCTGCTCGCCGCGCAGGCGCAGGCCGGCGTTGTTCTTCGAGTCCGTGAAGGTCGACCCGTCGACGTCGAGCGTGGTCGTGCCCGTGGTGCTGCGGATGTGGGCGTTGGAGTCGTCCGAGCCGGACACGACCGTACGCACGATCTGCGGCGTCCCGGTCACGTCGAGGTAGTCCAGGCCGCGCTCCTCGGCGCCGCCCACGTGGCTGTTGCCGTTGGAAGTGACGAGCGAGTCGACGAGGTCGAGGTCGTTGACGGTGGTGGCGCGGATGCCGTCGTCGCCGCCGTTGGCGATGCGCATGGCGGTGAGGGCGACGCCGCCGGGGACGTTGGTCAGCGAGACCCCGGCACCCGTGGAGCCCAGGACGGCGCCGCCGGTGCAGGTCGGAATCGCCACGGTGCACGACCCGCCGGTGCCGGTCACGACGAGCCTGCCGTTGGCGTTGGTCGTGCCGTTGAGCACGATGCCGTTCGCGGCGCCGTTGGACGCGACGCGGCGGAACGTGAGGTCGTCGTCGTGGATCGTGGTGGAGGTGACTGTGAGCGGGGTGCCGGTGGTCGCCTGCAGGGCGTTGGTGCCCATCGGGTCGAGGACCGCCACCGTGCCCCCGCCGGTGGCGGTGAAGGCCGGCTGGGTGGTCGTACGGACGACGAGGCCTCCGTCGAGCCGCACCGTCGCACCTGAGTTGGCGGTCAGCAGGACGCCGAGCTCGCCGCCGTCGCCGTCACCGTTGTCCGTGATGGCGCCGTTGAAGTCCTTCACCCCACCGGTGGTGCCGGTCACCCGGAGGAGCCGACCGACGTCGCTGGTGATGGTGCCGCCGTAGGTGACCGCGCCGCTGCCGCCGTCGAGGTCGAAGGCGACGCCGCCGGCGCCGACGTTGGTGATCGTGCTGCCCGATCCGGCACTGAACGTTCCGGTGCCGAGGCCGGCGAGGTTGATGCCGTCGGTGGTGCTGTTGGCCGAGTCGACGTCGTCGAAGGACAGGCTCGCACCGGGCGTACCGGTGACGTCGATGGCGGGGCCGCCGTCGATGGACACGTCCGAGGTCCCCGCGCCGGGCACGGTGACGGCGCCGGCGTTGGACAGGCGGAAGGCGGCCGTGGAGCCGGTGACGCCGGTCAGGACCAGGTCGTCCAGGGAGCCGTCGCCCAGCGCCAGGGTGCCGGTGGTGTTGACGAGGGAGACGCCGCCGACGCTCGACCCGGTGGACCGGACCTCGGCGAGGACGCTGCCGGCGCCGAGGGCGGTGCCCGTGAGGTCGAGCGCCTTGGCGCCGCTCGTGGTGACGGTGTTGGCCCCGACGGAGGTGCCGAGCGTGACCGTCCCGGCGTTGGCGAGCCGGATGCCGGTGGCGCCGGTCGAGCCGCCGGTCTGCACGACGAGGCCGCTGACGTCCCACGTGCCGGTGGTCGCGTCGAGCTCCAAGCCGGGCTGGGTGCCGGCTGTGCCGGTGTCGACGACCCGCACGTCGTGGATCGTGCCGTTGCTGGCGGAGGCACCGCCGAAGATGCCGCCACCGGTGCCCTGCGGGTCGATCGCGACGCCGCGCACGGTGTTGCCGGCGGCCAGCGTGACCACGTCGGCGTCGGTGTCGGTGATCGTCGGACGGGCCGCGGGGACGGCGCTGCGCAGCAGGACGCCGCCCACCCGGAGCTCCGCGACCTCGCCCACCAGGCGCTGCCCGGCCTTGAGGTCGACGCCCGCGGCGTAGCCGGTCGAGGTGTCGTCGCCGTCGAGGAGATAGATCGTGTGGTTCGCCGCGGAGGCGCTCTGCGCCTGCGCGAGCGTGTCGAACGGCGCAGCGGCGGTCCCGGCGTTGCCGGCCGCGCTGTTCGAGACGTACCAGACGCACTCGCTGAGCGTGATCGTCACCCGGCCGGTGTCGGTGGCCGGGGTGGCCGCGGCGTCGGCGACGGTGTAGTCGAAGAAGTCGCTGGTGTCCGTGCAGCTCGTGCCGGCGGCAGGCGTGTAGGTGAAGTCGCCGTCGGCCTCGAGGACGACCTGGCCCCCGTCGTTGGTGGCGAACGTGCCGGCCGTGACGACGAGGGGTCCGGGACCGTCCACGTCGACGTCCCCGTCGAGCAGGTCGGCGCTCACCGTACGGCTCGCGTGGGCCACGGTGGGTGCGGCGTCGCTCGGGTCGTCGCCGATGAGGGTCGTGTTGCCGATCGCGCCGGCCACGGTCTCGTCGTCGGCGACGGGCGCGTCGTTGACGCAGGTCACGCTCATCGACACGGTGGCGGTCGATCCCCCGTCGAGGGTGTAGGTGAAGGTGTCCGGCGCGCCGCCGGCGCCCGAGGTGCAGTGGTCGGCGTCGGGGGCGTACGTGAGGCCGGTGCCGCCGCCGGTGATGACCACGGTGCCGTCGGCCGGCTGGGTCGCCGAGGCGATCACCTTCGGTCCCGCGTCGACGTCGGTGTCGTTGGCGAGCACGTCGACCGCGCCCGCGCCGGAGTCCTCGACGACCGTCGCCGCGTCGTCGACCGCCACCGGGGCGTCGTCGACGCACGTCACGGTCACCGACACCGTCGCCGTGAAGCCGCCGTTGAGCGTGTAGGTGAAGGTGTCCGGGGTCCCGCCGCCGGTGGAGTTGCAGTAGTCGGCGTCCGGGGCGTACGTGACGCCGGTGCCGCCGCCGGTGATGACCACGGTGCCGTTGTCGGGCTGGGTGACCGACCCGACCTCCTTGGGACCGCCGTCGGTGTCGGTGTCGTTGGCCAGGACGTCGATCCCCGTGGCGGCTGCGTCCTCGAGGACGGTCGCCGCGTCGGCGACTGCCGTCGGCGCGACGTCGCAGGTGACGGTGACCGACACCGTCGCCGTGCTGCCGCCGTTGAGCGTGTAGGTGAACGTGTCCGGGGTCCCGCCCGGGTCGGTGTTGCAGTAGCCCGCGTCCGGGGCGTACGTCAGGCCCGTGCCGCCGCCGGTGATGGCCACGGTGCCGTTGTCGGGCTGGGTGACAGACCCGATCGCCTTCGGGCCGCCGTCGACGTCGGTGTCGTTGCCGAGCACGTCGATCGCCGTCGCGTCCGCGTCGACCAGGAGGCTCGCCGCGTCCGCCATCGCCACCGGGGCGTCGTCGACGCAGGTCACCGTCACCGACACCGTCGCGGACGACCCGCCCGCGAGGGTGTAGGTGAAGGCGTCAGGGCCGCAGGAGTTCGCATCCGGGACGTAGCGGACACCGCTGCCGCCGCCCGTGATCGTCACCGCACCGTCGGCCGGCTGGGTCACCGAGGCGACCGACTTCGCGCCGCCGTCGACGTCGGTGTCGTTGGCCAGGACGTCCACGTCGGCGGGCTCGTCCTCGCCGGTGGTGACCGCGTCGTCCACCGCCACGGGGCTGTCGTCCACGCACGTGACGGCGACGCTCACCGTGGCCGTGGAACCGCCGCCGAGCTGGTAGGTGAAGCTGTCGGCCGCGGCGTCGGGGACGCCACCGCCGGGAGCGTTGCAGTAGTTCGCGTCGGGGGCGTAGGTGAGGCCGGTGCCGCCACCGGTGACGACCACGGTGCCGTTGTCGGGCTGCGTCACCGAGGCGACCGCCTTCGCGCCGGCGTCCACGTCGGTGTCGTTGGCCAGCACGTCGACCGCGCTCGCGCCGGAGTCCTCGAGGACCGTCGCCGCGTCGTCGACCGCCACGGGAGCGTCGTCGACGCAGGTCACGGTCATCGAGACCGTCGCCGTGTCGCCGCCGTTCAGCGTGTAGGTGAAGGTGTCCGCGACGGTGCCGGGCGGGGCGTTGCAGTAGTTCGCGTCGGGGGCGTAGGTGAGGCCGGTGCCGCCACCGGTGACGACCACGGCGCCGTCGTCGGGCTGCGTCACCGAGGCGACCGTCCTCGCGCCGCCGTCCACGTCGGTGTCGTTGCCCAGCACGTCGATCGCGCTCGCGCCGGAGTCCTCGAGGACCGTCGCCGCGTCGTCGACCGCCACGGGAGCGTCGTCGACGCAGGTGACGGTCACGGAGACGTCGGCCGTCGAGCCTCCGGGGACCAGGCTGTAGGTGAAGGTGTCTGGACCTCCCCCGGCGGAGCTGCAGTAGTTCGCGTCCGGGGCGTACGTGAGGCCCGTGCCGCCACCGGTGATGACGACGGTGCCGTGGTCGGGCTGGGTGACGCTGCCGATGACCAGGTCGTCACCGTCGGCGTCGGTGTCGTTGGCGAGCACGGGGATCGCGCGCGCCGGGTCGTCCTCGTCGACCGTGGCGGAGTCGTCGACCGCCTGCGGGTCGTCGGGCACGCACGTGACGTCGACGGTGACCCGGCCGACGTCGGTGCCGCCGCGACCGTCGGACACGGTGTAGTCGAATCGACCGGCCGCGGTGCCGCAGAGGTCGGCGTCGGGGGTGAAGCGGATGGTGCTGCCGGCGAGTGCCACCGTGCCGCCCGACGGGGCGGACACGTCGGTGACGGTGAGCGGGTCGGAGTCCACGTCGTTGGCCGCCGGGCTGCCGGGGCCACTGACGGGCAGGACGAGCGAGGTGTCCTCGTCGGTGGAGAAGGTGTCGTCGA
This sequence comes from Nocardioides eburneiflavus, assembly GCF_004785795.1. Lineage (NCBI taxonomy): Bacteria > Bacillati > Actinomycetota > Actinomycetes > Propionibacteriales > Nocardioidaceae > Nocardioides > Nocardioides eburneiflavus. Next base: position 1,996,494 of record NZ_SRRO01000001.1, on the reverse strand, counting down.
CGGCGGTCGGGGAGGCGTTCTCGTCGACGTCGAGGACCGACACCGCGACCACCTCGTCGTACGTCGCGCCGGCGCGGTCGGTCACCCGGACGCGCAGCGAGAGCGTGGCGTCGCGCTCGAAGTCGAGCACCGCGGCGGTGAGCAGGCGCCGGCCGTCGACCGAGAAGGACGCGTTGTCCGCGTCGCCCGTGCCCGTGGCGAGCGTGAAGCGGTGGGTGTCCTCCTCGTCGGGGTCGGTGACCGTCAGCACGCCCACCTGGGTGCCGACCGGTGCGTTCTCGACGACGGTGGCGGGCGCCAGCACCAGGTCGGTGGGCGCCGCGTTGCGGCGCGGGAGCTCGCAGGTCCGGGACAGCTTGTCGCCGGCGTCGGCGTACGCCCGGTCCTTCCTGCCTTCGTCGCAGCGCAGGTCGTCCTCGAAGCGGGTGGCATCGCGGGCGTGCAGCCGGTCGTTGCCGCGGCCGCCGCGCAGGACGTCGTCCCCCGTGCCGGCGCGGAGCCGGTCGTCGTGGCGACCGCCCTGGAGGTAGTCGTCGCCGGCGCCGCCGACGAGGCGGTCCTCACCGGCGCCACCGCGCAGCACGTCGTCCCCGCCTCCACCGCGCAGCACGTCGTCGCCGGTGCCGCCGCAGATGACGTCGTCACCGGGCCCGCCCACCAGGACGTCGTCGCCACTCGTGCCGGTGATCGTGCAGGCCAGCTCGGCTGCGGCGCGATCGGCGGCGTCGGAGGTGTCGGAGGTGTCGGCGGCCCCGGCGAGGGGCACGGGGAGCACCGCTGGGAGCACCGCTCCGAGAAGTGCGAGGACGACGACTGCCGGCCAGGTCGGGCGCGACCGGGTCATGGTGCTCGAAGCCACGGAGGGTGCTCTCTGCTCGCTGCGCCCCCGTCTCGCGACGGGAGGGTCCGACCGACTCGGGCCGCGCCCACACTGGCACGCCCGGAAGGGTGGTGTGGCGGGTTTGGCGCAATCCGCCCGGCTCGCGCCGATCTCAGACGGCGGCGCGGACGTCGCCGGGCGGCGGGTTCGTGTGCGGGACGCCGCCGATCACGACGGTCGGCACGACCTCGTCGCCGTCGTTGACGCTCCTGACGTACGCCGACGCGTCGGCATCGGCCCAGACGTCGACCCACACGACGTCCCTGGCCTTCTTGCCCAGGGTCAGCTGGAGGCGCCTGCAGAACGGGCAGCCCTTGCGCCAGTAGACGACCACGCGGCCCTCCTCGGCCGCGCGGGCACCCTCGGCGGCAGAGACGGAGTCGGGCTTCCGGTCGAACATGGCGACCAGTATTGGCCGTGCTTGGATCGACGCATGGCCTCCCGACTCACCGAGATCTCCCTCGACTGCCACGACCCCGACCGGCTGGCGGACTTCTGGACGGCTGCCCTGGACTGGGTCGTGCTCGAGCGCGAGCCCGGGCTGGTCGAGGTGGGGCCGGCCCGCGCCACCGACCAGGCGCTGCTGGACGCCGTACGGTCCGGGCCCGTGCCGCCGACGATGTTCCTGGCCGCGGTCGAGGAGGGCAAGGTCGTCAAGAACCGGATGCACCTCGACCTCTCCCCCGTCGACCGCTCCCGCGACGAGGAGGTCGAGCGACTGCTCGCGCTCGGGGCGACGCGGGCCGACGTCGGTCAGACCGGCGAGGAGTCGTGGGTCGTCATGGCCGACCCCGAGGGCAACGAGTTCTGCGTGCTGCGCAGCCTCGCGCCGGGCCACTTCTCGCTGTGAGCCGCACTGCCGGCGAGCTCCTCGCGTCGTACGGCCGCAGCCTGGCCTGGCAGCTGCCGGTGGCGCTCGTCCTTGTGCTGGCGCTCTGGATCCTCGGCATCGAGGAGTGGCTGAGTGCTGGTCTCGGCGTCTTCGTCGGTCGGGTAGTGCCGGACCTCAGGCCTCGGTCATGAACTCTCGCAGCACCCGCGCGAAGCGGTCCGGGTCGTCGAGGTGCGGGAAGTGGCCGGCGCCCTCGAACAGCTCCACCCGGCACTCGGGCAGCGCGCGCTGCGCGCTCAGCGCGTGCCACGCCGGGATCATCCGGTCCTTCGATCCCCACACGACCATCGTCGGCGGCGGCGTCACCGACTCGAGGTGGTCGTGCGCGCTGATGCTCTGGCCGCCGAAGTCGATCACCGCCCGCGTGGTCGCGAGGAACGCGCGCCGGCTCTCCTGGTCGCCGAGCGAGGTGAAGCCGCGCCAGATGGCACCGATGTCGGCCCCGGGCTTCCAGCCGACCCGCTGCGCGCCCCGGCCGAGCGCCTCCACCTTCTCGAGGACGGGCGCGGAGGCGATGACGCCGAGGACCTGCTCGGCGCCCGGCAGGGTGGCCGAGCGCAGCACGAGGTTGACCTCCCGCCCGAGGCCGCCGCTCGCGACGAGCACGAGCCGGTCCACCCGCTCGGGGAAGAGGTAGTAGAACTGCATCGCGATGCCGCCGCCCAGCGAGTGCCCGACGAGCGTGACCCGCTCGATGCCGAGGTGGTCGAGCAGGTCGCGCAGGGTCGCGGCGTGCGAGCTCAGCGAGTAGTCGCCGGTCGGCTTCGCCGAGTCGCCGTGCCCGAACAGGTCGGGCACCACCACGCGGTGGTCGTCGTCGACCTGGTCGACGAGGTGGGACCACTGGCGCTGCGAGCCCAGGATGCCGTGGATGAACAGGACGACCGGCCCTGAGCCACTGTCGACGTAGGACAGCTCGTGGCCGTGGAGAACGACCGTCTGCGGAGCCAGGGGGATCATCGTTCCTCGCGGGGGGTCGGAGGGCTGGTTACCCCACGGTAGCCCCGCTGGCGGCCACTGCGGCCCCACTGCCCATCGAGACGTTTGCCCGACCTTGATGCTCAGCGACTCCCACACCCTTGTGAGATGCACCACTTTGAGCCTAGATTTCCGCCATGACACCTATCGAAACGTTTGTCTCTCTCGGACAACTACCCCTGTCGCGCCGTCGTGCCCTGCAGGGACTCGCTGCCGCAGCCGTCGTCGGTCACGCGACCGGGCTGGCCAGCTCTGCTGTGAGTCCCGCGGGGGCCGCAGCCGCCTGGCAGTCGCCGCCCACCTACGCCGGCATCGTCGGTCTCATCTAGTCCGAAGGAGACGCCCCATGGCACCCACCGTCTACGACGTCACGACCTGGCCCGGCGCGACCGTGTCCCCGTACTACGACATCGGCCTGGTGATCAATCAGATCATCGCCGACATCAAGTCCCAGCAGAGCACGAAGACCACGCGGCCCGGCGCCGTCATCTACATCCCGCCGGGCCACTACGACCTCCGCACGACGGCAACGATCGACGTCGGGTTCCTGACGATCAAGGGATCGGGACACGGATTCCTGTCCGAGGCGATCCGGGACGAGGCCAACACCACAGCCTGGATCGAGACGCTGCCCGGCTCCAGCCACGTGCAGGTGGTCAACAACAACCAGGTCGGCTTCCTCGTCAACCGGTCCGCCGACCCGGGCACCAACGGCCGGCTCAACTCCATCGTCTTCCAGGATTTCTGCATCGACGGAGTGGCCAGCTCCAAGCCCTACCTCCCCGGCAACGGCAAGACCGGCATCCGCGTCCAGTACGACACCGACGCCGTCCGCGTCGAGGGCATGGGCTTCGTCTACCTGTCGACCGCGCTCTCCATCAGGAACGCCGACGCGTTCAACATCACGAACAACTTCATCGGCGAGTGCGGAAGCTCGATCCTGATGACCGACAGCTCGATCGTCGGCAAGATCACGAACAACTACCTGATCAGTGCCTGGGCGGGGAACTCGATCTTCATCGAGAACAACGAGAACTGCCTCATCAGCGGCAACAGCCTGCTGTGGGGAGCCCGGATCCAGATGAAGAACGTGAACCGCGCAGTCATCACCGGCAACAAGTTCGTCTCGAACTTCTCCGGGATGATCGTCCACGAGACTCCGTGCCACGAGCAGCTCGTCTCCGGCAACCACTTCCGGCGCATCTTCGGCGACGGCGGGCCGGCCAGGAACGACGACCTGTACGGCATGGTGCACCTGAACGGCAACGACAACTCGGTCACCGCCAACATGTTCTCCTTCGATGTGCCCGCTGGCAGCATCGTCCCGTCGGGGGCGACACCCACCGTGGTGCTCGTCCGCGGGGGCACGCGCAATCAGCTGGCCACCAACAAGCTGGTGTCCAACGTCCCGGTCCGCCACGTGCTGGACGCCAGCAGCACCGCCACGAAGGTCCTGTGGTCCGGCACCGCGGCGCAGGTTCAGGACCTGACCGGCGGCAACGCGTCCGTCGTGCCGACCCCCTGAGGGCTGGGTCGCGCCCGCTCGGGCACAGTTGGGCCCGCCGCCTCAGCGGCGGGCCCGACGCTTGTCGCGCCGATGACACCTGCCCCGTACGGCGCCCGGGGGTCGGTTGCTGGAGGCTAGCGCGCCGGCCGCGCGTCAGCGGCCGCGACGTGCTCTTCGGCCACGGTCACCCCTTGACCGCCCCGGCGGTCAGGCCGGCGATCACGTGACGTTGGAACACCGCGTAGATCGCGAGCTGCGGGACTAGCACGAGTGTGGCAGCGGCCATCATCCCGCCGTAGTCGACGGTGTACTGACCCTGGAACTTCGACACTGCCAGCGAGACCGTCGCCATGTCCGGGTCATTGATCAGGATGGAGACGAACGGGAACTCGTTGAACACGTAGACGACGTTGAAGATCAAGATGGTGGCGATCACCGGCTTCATCGCCGGCAGGACCACCGACCAGCAGATGCGGAACAGACCGGCGCCGTCCATGATCGCCGCCTCCTCCAGCTCTGCCGGGAAGTCGCGGAGGAAGCCGGTCAACAGCAACGTGTTGAAGGGGATCGAGACCGCGATGTACGGGAGGATCAGCGCGGCGTAGGTGCCGAAGATCCCCAGCGCGAGGTCGAGGCGGTAGATCGGGAAGAGCAGGACGTAGACCGGCACCGCGAGCCCGGCGAGCAGGTAGAACCGCAGCGACGACTGGGCGGCACGCCGCCGGAACACCATCCGGGTCAGCGCGAACGCGGCCATGAACGACACCACCGCGCCCAGGGTCACCGAGGCGACCGCGACGATGAGGGTGTTCTTGTACATCTGCACGAGCGGGAGCGACTCGATGGCGTTGCGGTAGTTGTCGAACGTCAGCGCGTCGAAGGAGAACGGGTCGGACAGGATCTTGTCGCTCGGCTGGAGTGACAGGAGCGCGATCCACAGGATCGGGAAGACGATCAGGAAGGTCACCAGGTAGGCGGCCGCCCCGACGGCGACCAGGCCCCGGCGCCGGCGCGGACGCGGACGTGGCGGGCTCGGGCGGGTGGCCCTCACCGCTGTCGGGGTCACGCCGGTGGGCACCTCGGTGCTGGACGTCTGTGTCATGCCAGGCTCCGTCGGCGGCTCACGGCCAGGTAGGCGAGGGTCGTCAGGGCACCCAGCACGAAGACGATCACGGCGATCGCCATGCCCGAGCCGTAGCGCTGGTTGGTGAAGGTGACGAAGTACATGTAGCTCACGAGGGTCTCCGAGCGATGCACGGGACCACCGCCAGTGAGCATGTAGACCAGCTCGAAGATCTTGAACACGTTGGTGATCAGCAGGATCGCCACGATGGCGAAGGTCTCGCGCATCATCGGGATGGTGACGTGGCGCAGCTGCTGCCAGTGCGAGGCCCCGTCGAGCTCCGAGGCCTCCATGACGTCCCCGGGCAGCAGCTGCAGCCCCGCGTAGAAGATGGTCATCGCGAATCCGATGCTGCTCCAGACGAAGACCAGCGACACGGCGTACGGCGTGAGCGTGTTGCCCCCGATCCACTGCACCGGCTCGACGCCGAGCGGTAGCAGCAGCCGGTTGAGCAGTCCGATCTTGGGGTCGAGGATGAAGACCCAGATCAGGCCGACGAGGATCGGCGCGATGATCGCCGGCCCGAAGACCAGGGCCCGCAGACCGCCGGCGCCGCGGACCTTGTGCCTCAGCAGGAGAGCAAGGGCGAAGGAGGCGGGGACCAGGATGGCCAGGCTGACCACCAGGATCACGACGGTGTTCCTCAGCGACTGCCAGAAGAACGGGTCGTCCAGGAGGGCGACGTAGTTGTCGAGGCCGACGAACTCAGCGGCACCGAACCCGGCGGAGTTGGTGAAGCTGTAGGCGATCGCGTAGCCCACGGGGTAGACGAAGAATGCGGTGAAGAGCACCAGCGCGGGTGCCAGCATCACGGCGATCTTCCAGCGGTTGCTGACCCAGACCATGGTCGAGCTCATTCCATCTCGGGAGCCGCCGGGCGGCTCTGTGGCTCGGGGTGCGCCCGCCACGGAGGCGGGCGCACCCCGGGGCGGTCATTCGGCGTCGATCGCCTTCTGCACCAGGGCCACGGCCTCCTCCGGGGAGAGCTGGTCCTGGATCACGCCGTAGATGCTGTCGTACATCGCCGTGGCGACTGCGGTGGACACCAGCAGGTCGGGCTGCGACTCGGGGCTGCTCAGCTCCGGGTCGGCGGCGACGTCGAGGGCCGACTTCAGCACGGCCTGCTCGGCGGGGTCGATCTCGGGCTCGTAGTCGGTGACCGGGGGCTGGGCGTTGTCCACGAGGAGCTGCTGCGCCTCGTCGCTGTAGTAGAAGTCGAGGAACTTGGTGACTGCGTCCAGCTTCTGCTCGTCGTCCTCGACCTTGTGGTCGACCACCAGCGGTGCGGAGGCGACATTCATGACGATGTCCTGCTCGCCCACACCGTCGTCGAAGGTGGGCCCGTTCCAGAAGGTGGTGTCGTCAGCCACCTCCGAGTCCTGGATCTGCCCGGCGGCCCAGACGCCTGCGTCGAGCATCGCCGCCTTCCCGTTGAGGAACTGGTCCACGGCCTGCGGATAGGTCTGCGTCGAGACGTTCGAGGCGAAGGCGCCGGCGTCGCGCAGCTCGGCGATGCGCTCGTACATCCGCACGAAGTCGGGGTTGTCGAAGCTCTCCGAGCCGTCGAGGATGCCTTCGATCTTGTCCTCGTAGCCGAACCGGTTGAGCCACACCAGGAAGGACCAGACGCTGAAGGCCGACTGACTCGCGCCGTTGGAGATCGTGACGATGCCGTTCTCGTCGAGCGCCCGCGCCACCTCGACGAGCTCGTCGAAGGTGGTGGGCTGCTCGAGGCCGTTGTCAGCCAGGATCTTCGTGTTGACCCAGAGGCCGGTCAGCAGTGCCTGGTAGGGCACGCCGTAAACCGTGTCGTCCACGGTGAAGTTGCTGACCGTGCTCTCCGGCAGCCTCTCGAGGACACCGAGCTCCTCGAGGGTGGGCTCGAGGTTCATCAGCTTGCCTGCCTCGAGCATGTCCTCGGCGGTCGCCTTGTAGACCCAGAAGATGTCGGGAAGCGTGTCGCTCTGCGCCGCGATCGACAGGCTCTGCAGGTGCTCGGCCACCGGCTGGCCGCCGACCTCGACGTCGACGTCGGGGTGGGCCTTCTCGAAGGCCTCCACGATCGCCCAGGTCGCGGGGTCGGCGGTCTCGACGTCCGCGCTCTGCATCGACAGGGTGATGGTCGTCTTGCCGTCCTCCGTCTGGGCGTCGCTGGCGTTGCTGCACGCAGCGAGGACCACCAGGGACGAGACGGACAGGAGCGAGCCGGCGAGCCGGCGCCGCCGGCGACCGGCGAGGCTGCGAGCAGACATGAGCGTTTCCTTCGTCAGAGGGGATGGACCCGAGCACGACCGCTAGTGTATCGAAACGTTTGCGCGAATCGTTTGCGCGAATTTACGTGGCACCCGTCACAGGTGTCAAGCACCGGTCCGCGTCAGTCGCGCGCCACGGCGAAGTCGAAGTCCTCGCTCGACGCGCGGAGCTCCAGCCGTTGCTGGAGCCGGGTCGTACGCGGGCTCGAGGGACGCTCGCTGCGAGACGACTGGAGCCGCTCCAGGAGCATCCCCACCGCTGCGACTCCCATGTCGAAGGCCGGCTGGCGGACGGTCGTGATGGGCGGTTGGAACAGGTCCGAGTGGTCGAACCCGTCGAACGTGGCGAAGGCGATGTCGCGCGGTACCTGCATCCCTTCCTCGCGCAGGCACTCGAGCGCGACCACGGCCAACGGGCTGCTCGCGGCGATCACGCAGGTGTGCTCGCGGCGAGCGAGGACGCGCGCCAGGTCGGCCCTGAGCTGCACGGGGTCGGTGCCCTCGAGGACCGTCGTGGCATCGTCGCCGTCCCGCGGCGCCACGTCGCGGAAGCCGGCCAGACGCTCGGTCAGGGTGGGCACCCTCGTGTCACCGGCGACCACGAGGAAGTCCCGGTGGCCGGCCGCGAGCAGGTGCTCAGCCAGGCGCCGCATGCTCTCCCGGTTGTCGGCGCCGACCTGATCGCAGGGCGCCCCGTCGTACACGCGGTCGAGGAGCACCACCGGCGGCGACCCGCTCGCTACCTGCTGTTCGACCTCCACGGTCGACAGGGGGCATCGCGCCAGTATCAGCCCGTCGACACGGCGCGTGAGCAGTGTTCGCACGGCCCGCGCCTCGCGGTCGGCGTCCTCGGCCGAGTTGGCCAGGAGCAGGGTGAGGCCCTGCTCCGTGGCCGCGTGCTCGACCCCGTGCACCATCTCGGCGAAGGCCGGCTCCCCGGCGTCGGAGACGACGAGGCCGATGCTGTCGGTGCGTGAGCGCCGCATGGCGCGAGCCACGGCGTCCTGGCGGTAGCCCGTCTTCTCGATGGCGTCCAGCACCCTCTTGCGGGTCTTGGGCTCGACCTTCCTCGTGCCGTTGAGCACGTGCGAGACAGTTGAGGTAGACACCCGCGCCAGCTGGGCGACCTCCACGATGGTGGCCATCGAACTCCGTTCAAACGTTTTCGTGCTGCTCCGGCTACGTCCGCAAGAGACGTCATTGCGCCAACCGTAACGCGTAGCAGTCGGATCGGCGCGCCATTGCGGACCGTGGCGACCCGTGACTACGATGCCGCGACTACGCAAACGTTTCGATGACGCATCGGGCCAGACATGTCTCGATGAGAGGATGACCAATGACTGCAGACACCACCCCCGGCGGCCTCCTGGGTGATCTCACCCGGGCGCGACCCGGCCGAACGGCCCGGGCCTCGAGCTTCGACCAGACCGGCCGCAACCGGGACAACTGGATCGTGATGCCCGGGGAGGAGCGTGTGCTGGCGGACCTCGAAGGACCCGGATTCATCACCCACATCTGGATGACCCAGTCCTGTCGGATCCAGCCAGGTCCGGGCCAGATCGACCCCGAGGTCGTGGGCGTGCCGATGCTCGAGATCCACAACGCGCTCGGCGTCAGCTGGGAGGTGGTGGATCCGGACTACTACCGCAAGGTCCTGCTCAAGATCTACTGGGACGACCAGGAGACCCCGAGCGTCGTCGCGCCACTGGGTGACTTCTTCGGACTGATGAACTCGCTCTCCGGCAGCTACGACTCGCTGCCCCTGTCGGTGTCCGCGAAGGAGCCCGAGCTGCACACCTTCGGGGGCAGCGCCGCGTTCAACAGCTACTTCCGGATGCCTTTCGGCACGCGCGCGCGGGTCGTGGTGGAGAACCAGAACGACATCCCCTACCTCCAGTACTTCTACATCGACTACGAGCTCTCCCCCACCCCCCTGCCCGAGGACACGGTCTACTTCCACGCCCACTGGCGCCGCGCGCTCCCCAACGCCGGCTGGGGGCCCGACCTGCAGTCGAACAGCATCGAGACGACGGTCGCCAACCTCGACGGCGCCGCGAACTACGTGGCTCTCGAGACCGAGGGCCGCGGCCACTACGTCGGCTGCACCCTCGCAGTGCGCCACTTCCAGGGATCGTGGTGGGGCGAGGGCGACGACATGATCTTCATCGACGACGACACCTGGCCCCCCAGCCTGCACGGCACCGGCATGGAGGACTACTTCGGCCACGCGTGGGGCATGCAACGCAACGCCTACCAGTTCAACGGCACCATCGTGCACGAGGAGGACGTCCCGGGCTTCCACCACAGCTACCGCTTCCACATGGTCGACCCGATCCGATTCGAGAAGCGGATCAAGGTCACCTTCGAGCACGGCCACGGCAACCACCTGTCCGACGACTGGTCCTCGACCGCGTACTGGTACCAGACCCTGCCCTCGCCAGTCCTCGCCGTGCCCGACGTCGACCAGCGCCTCCCCCTCCGACCGGTCGACCGGGTCATCGAGGCGCCTCTCCCCGAGCTCACCGTCGAACAGCGATCCGCCCGCCAGCAGGCGAGTGAGCGCATGGAGCGGTTCGTCGCCGCGCGCGACACCCTGCGCGAGGAGCGCCGGCGGCAGATCGACGAGTGGGAACGCGGGAACGTCGAACAGGCTCGCGCGATCCGTCGGTCCTACGATGCCGGACAGGGGTGAGCCCGATGCGACCCCTGCTCCACTTCACCGCTGAGACAGGCTGGATCAACGACCCGCACGGCCTCACCTTCCACGACGGGGCCTATCACCTGTTCCACCAGTACGTGCCCGGCAGCCTGGTGTGGGCGCCGAACTGCCACTGGGGCCACGCGACCAGTCCCGACCTGCTCTCCTGGACCCGTCGCGGCATCGCCCTGGCGCCGGGGGACGGCGACGACGGCATCTGGACCGGGAGCCTGGTGCGCGACGGCGACGACGCACGCATCCTCTACACGTCGGTGGTGCAGCCCGACATCGGGCTCGGGCGCGTCCGGCTCGCCGCACCGACCGACAGCACGTGGGACGAGTGGACCAAGGGCGAGGTCGTCATCGTCCCTCCGGAGGACCTCGACCTGATCGCCTACCGGGACCCGTTCGTCGTCCGCGAGGGCGACCTGTGGCGGATGTTCGTCGGTGCCGGAACACGCAGCGGCGACGCACTCGCCCTCACGTACACCTCCCCCGATCTGACCGAGTGGGTCTACGACGGCGTCGCCGCCAGCCGTTCGACGTACGAGACCGAGCCGGTCTGGATGGGTGCGCTCTGGGAGTGCCCACAGGTCTTCGACGTCGACGACCACTGGGTGATGCTGAGCTCGGTGTGGGACGACGACGTGCTGCACTACGCCGGGTACGGCATCGGCGACGGCGACTCGTACGGCGAGGGACGGTTCACGCCCGCGGACTGGGGGCGGCTGAGCCACGGCGGCTCCTACTACGCGCCGTCCTTCTTCCGGGACCGCGACGGTCGGCCGTGCGTGATGTTCTGGATGCGCGGGGTCGGCGACGCCGACGAGGCCTGGTCGAGCTGCTTGAGCGTCCCGTACCTGATGACGGCGAAGGACGGGCGCCTTGTCGCCGCCCCGCACCCCGAGCTGGCTGCTGCGCGTGGTGGCCCGCTGGCCGCAGGCGAGTCAGCGGTCACCTTCGACCTCGAGTGGTCTCCTGCCGGGCCCGACGACCACCTGGTGCTGAGCAACGACTCGGGCGCCAAGACCGCCCGGGTCGGGGTGCTGGACGGTGCCGTGTCGCTCGAGCGCCCCGGCCAGGACACGTGGTCCATGCCGTGGGCCGGCGAGGAGCTGCGGATCATCGTCGACGGACCCGTCGTGGAGATCTCCTCCCCGCAGGGTCTGCTGGGCGGAGCTGTCGAGCCCACGACCCGGTGGCACGGTGGTGACCCACGCGTCCGCGCGTGGCAGCTGTCGCCCAGCTCCAGCGTCTAGCCACCGGCGCGGCCCCACCCGTGGCTCCTCGACCGCACCCGGGGTCGAGGGGCCGCGGCGCGTGGGTCGGTCTGGTCGTGGGGCCTGAATCCGGCGCTGTCAGGCTTCGACCGTCGCCGACCTGCGCAGCCAGTGAGTCCTCAGACGTTGAAGCGGAACTCCACGACGTCGCCGTCGGCCATGACGTAGTCCTTGCCCTCCATGCGCACCTTGCCGGCCTCCTTGGCCTTGAGCATGGAGCCGGCGGCCATCAGGTCGGCGAATGAGACGACCTCGGCCTTGATGAAGCCCTTCTGGAAGTCGGTGTGGATGACACCGGCGGCCTCGGGCGCGGTGGCGCCCTTCCTGATGGTCCAGGCCCGCGTCTCCTTGGGGCCGGCGGTGAGGTAGGTCTGGAGGCCGAGGGTGTCGAAGCCGACGCGCGCGAGCTGGTCGAGGCCGGACTCGGTGATGCCCATCTCGGCGAGCATCTCGTGCGCCATCTCGTCGTCATCCATCTCGGCGAGCTCCGCCTCGAACTTGGCGTCGAGGAAGATGGCCTCGGCCGGCGCGACGATCTCGCGCATCCGGTCCTTCAGCGCTTCGTCGCCGAGCTCGTCGGCGTCGCAGTTGAAGACGTAGATGAACGGCTTGGCCGTCAGCAGCGACAGCTCGCGCAGCAGGGAGCGGTCGATGTCGGTGGCGATGATCGGGGTGCCCGACTCGAGCGCCTCCTTGGCGGCCTTGGCGGCCTCGAGGTTGGCGACGAGGTCCTTGACCTTGCGCGACTCCTTCTCCAGCCGCTGGATCGCCCGGTCGACCGTCTCGAGGTCGGCGAAGATCAGCTCGGTCTGGATGGTCGAGATGTCGTTGGCGGGGTTGACCTCGCCGTCGACGTGGGTCACGTCCTCGTCGCGGAAGACGCGGGTCACCTGGCAGATCGCTGCGGACTCACGGATGTGGGAGAGGAACTTGTTGCCCAGTCCCTCACCCTGCGAGGCGCCGCGCACGATGCCGGCGATGTCGACGAACTCGACGGTGGCGGGCAGGACCTTGGCGGACTCGAAGACGGCCGCGAGCTGCGGCAGCCGCTCGTCGGGAACCCCCACGACGCCGACGTTGGGCTCGATCGTCGCGAACGGGTAGTTCGCCGCGAGCACGTCGTTCTTGGTCAGTGCGTTGAAGAGCGTCGACTTGCCCGCGTTGGGGAGACCGACGATGCCGATGGTGAGAGCCACGGGCGGGGAGTCTACGGCTGCGGGGCGCGGGGCGACGAAACGCGAGCCGGGGCGCGGCCCGGCCGCTGCCCGGACATGACAGAGGGCCCGGCCGACCGGCCGGGCCCTCCCTCCCGCAAGGTGTCAGTCGGACCTCAGGAGCCGTAGACCGCCCGGATGCCGGCACGGTCCGTGCTGGTCATCGACAGGTTGCTCGACGTCCCGTTGCACTGGGGGTAGTGCATGATCGAGGACGAGTCGTACGGCGTCAGCGGGCGCCAGTTGTTGTCCTCGAAGCAGGTGCCGGCCTCGGGCCGCGTGTGCTCGTGGCGGAAGCCGAGGGTGTGCCCGAGCTCGTGCGCCATGATGTTGCCCGGCGACCAGGAGCCCGAGCTCATCAGGGACGACGCGTTGACCAGCACGTTGCGCTGGTTGTCCGAGGAGCTGGGGAAGAACGCCCGGGCGATGTACTGGTTGGTGTAGGTCGGCTCCACGGAGAACAGCACCGCGTTGTTGGTGGTGCGGCAGTTGGAGTCGGCCGACGGGACGTAGGTGAAGTTGACCCCGGACGAGGCGGCCTCCCACTGGTAGGCGCCGTTGGCCATCGCGTTGACGATGTTGGCCTTCTGGGTGCCGAAGTTGTTGGACACGCAGTAGGTGAGGTTGCGCGCCGTCGTGGCCGACCACTTGTCGTCGACGCCGTAGACCCGGTTGATGATCAGCTCGGCGGAGGGCCCGTCGCCTGCCTGGTAGGACGCGATCATCTCGTCGTAGTAGTCGCGCAGCATCTTGGTGCTGCCGATCGTCTCGTCGCCGTTGACGACGTACTGGCCGGCGACGTCGCGGAACGTCGAGGCCTGGAACTCGCCGAAGGTGGGGACCCGGTCCTGCGCCGGGACCGCGGTGGCGGTCGGGGCGAGGGAGAGGGCGAGGGCGGCTGCTGCGGCGACCGCGGTGGCGGCTCGCAGCATGGTGCGGTGCAACATGGTTGTTGTCCTTCTGGTGGTCGCAATGTGAGGTAACGCCTGCTCACCTGACCAGCACCGGACGGGGACGCGGAAGTGACCGCCAGCACCAGGTCTGTGCACTGCATGAACTTGCAGAACCAAGGGGTCCGGCGAGGCGTACGATCCCAATTGCACGTTTGTGCCGGGGGAACTCCCGCGGTCCGACCTGACAGACTCGGGGCATGAGTGACGTGGGGGTCGGAGCGGTCGTGGAAGGACCGGTGCTGCGCGTGCCGGCCCACCGTGTCTCGCCGCGGGCGATCGGTTTCTGGACGGTGTCGGCGCTGCTCGGTGACGCCGTCCTCGTGGCCGGCGCCCTGGTCGCCTGGCTGGTGGTCCCGGGGGCTCCGGCGTGGGTCGGCCTGCTCGTCCTGCTCCTCGCCGTGGCCGCGGTCGCCCACGTGGTGCTGATGCCGCGCATCCGCTTCCGGGTGCACCGGTGGGAGGTCACCGACACCGCGGTCCACACCCGCGAGGGGTGGATCGGCCGCGAGACGCGGATCGCACCGATCAGCCGCGTGCAGACCGTCGACTCCCGCCAGGGTGCCCTGATGCGGATGTTCGGGCTCGCCTCGATCACCGTCACCACTGCGTCGGCAGCCGGTCCGATCACGGTGGACTGCCTCGACACCGACACCGCGGCCCACGTGGTCGCGCAGCTGACCGCCATCACCGCGGCGACGGAGGGCGACGCGACGTGATCCCCGCCCCCGGCAACGGCTGGGTCCGGCTCAGCCCGCGCAAGCTCCTGCTCGACCCGGTGAAGGCCGTGGGCCAGGCGGTCGTACCCGTCGTCGTCGCCCTGGTCGGCATCAGCCAGAGCGACATGCGCTTCTGGCCCCTGGTCTTCCCCCTGCTGGTCGTCGCGCCGCTGGTCCTCGGCGCCCTCCCGTGGCTGACCACCCACTACCGGCTCACCGACAGCCAGATCCAGGTGCGCAGCGGGATCCTCAACAGGACCACGTCGACAGCACCGCTCGACCGGGTCCGCAGCGTCGACCTCGAGGCGTCGTTGCTGCACCGGATCCTCGGCCTGCAGAAGGTCCAGGTCGGCACCGGCGTCGATGACGACCGGATCACCCTCGACGCGCTCGCGGTCGCCGACGCCCACACCCTGCGTACGTCCCTGCTCGGACGCCGGATCATCGCGGAGCCGCCGGTCGTCGAGCGGCCGTACGCCACCGAGGCCGAGGACGCCGACCCCGCGGCAGGGACCGTGCCCGCCCACGTCCCGGCGGCGCCCGCTCCCGCTGTGCCCCTGGCGACGATCGACTGGTCCTGGCTGCGCTTCGCGCCCTTCAGCCTGAGCCGGCTGGTGCTCCTGGTCGGCGGCCTCGGCGTGCTGTCGCAGTTCGCCGACGAGCTCCCCATCTGGAACGAGGAGACCGCGACCTCGGTGTGGCAGTGGCTGACCCAGTTCGCGCTCGTGGTCGTCGTGCCGACGCTCGCCGTCGGCGCCCTGGTCGTGTGGCTCGTGGTCTCGGTCGCGGGCTACGTCCTGCAGTGGTGGGGCTTCCGGCTGGTGCGCGAGCACGGGTCGCTCCACCTCACCTCGGGACTGCTCACCACCCGCTCCATCACCGTCGAGGAGACGAAGGTCCGCGGCGTCGAGATGACCGAGCCGGTGCTCCTGCGGATGGTCGGCGGAGCCGAGCTGTCGACCCTGGCGACCGGCGTCGAGAGCGGCGTCGCCCAGGTGCTGCCGCCCTGCCCACGCAGCGTGGCAGTCGGGGTCGGCGAGGCCGTGCTCGATCGCCGCGGCCCGCTGTCCGACCCCCTCGTCGAGCACGGGACCAAGGCCCACCGCCGGGCGTGGTTCCGCCAGCTGCGCAACGCCCTCGACGTCATCGTGCTGCTCGCCGTCGGCTGGTGGTGGTTCGACCTGACCTGGTGGTGGCTGGTGGCGCTCGGCGCTGCCCTGCTCGCCGCGGCGGCCGCGGTGGGCGAGGCGTCCTACCGCCACCTCGGCCACGCCCTCGCCGACGACCACCTCGTCGCCGGCAGCGGCACGCTGGCGCGCGTGCGCACCGCCCTCGAGACCGACGGCATCATCGGCTGGGTGGTGAGCCAGTCGTGGTGGCAGCGCCGCATCGGCCTCGCCGACCTGACCGCGACCACCGCGGCCGGCACCGAGCGGGTGGTGGTGCGAGACGTACGCCTCGAGGTCGCGGTGGCGCTGGCCGACGCCGCGACGCCGGGCCTGCTCAGCGACTTCGTCGCCCGGGAACCGGCCTAGAACCAGGCTTCTCTCATGTCCAGCGTCGTGGTGTCGCCCGAGGCGAGCAGGTCGAGCATGGGGGCGACCTTGGGCAGCTCCCAGCGGAAGAAGTAGCGCGCGGCGGCGCGCTTGCCGTCGTAGAAGTCGCCCTCCTTCTCCCCCACCGCGACGAGCTGCTCGAGCCACATCCACGCGACCACGACGTGACCGGCCGCCTCGAGGTAGACGGTGGCGTTGGCCATCGTGCGCTCGGCGTCGCCCAGCCCGGCGAGCGCGAGGGTGACCTCTCCGAGGCGGTCGACCATCGACGTCAGCGCAACCCCGTGGGCCGCGGGCTCGCCGCCGAGGTCGCGCGCCCGGGCCACGGTCTCCTGGACCTTGCCGGCCAGCGCGGCCAGCGAGGCGCCGCCTCCGCCGAGGACCTTGCGGCCGAGGAGGTCGAGCGCCTGGATGCCGTGGGTGCCCTCGTGGATCGGGTTGAGCCGCTGGTCGCGCCAGTGCGCCTCGACGTCGTAGTCGCGGGTGTAGGCCGCGCCGCCGAGCACCTGGATGGCGAGGCTGTTGCTCTCCTGGCCCCACTGCGAGGGCCACGACTTCGCGATCGGCGTCAGCAGGTCGAGCAGCAGGCCGGCCTCCGCGCGCTCGGCGTCGTCGCGCGGGCTCTCCTGCACGTCGAGCAGGCGCGAGCACCAGAGGTTGAGCGCGAGGGCGCCCTCGACGTACGCCTTCTGGGCCAGCAGCATCCGGCGCACGTCGGCGTGCTCGATGATCGGCACCTGGGGCGCGGTCGGGTCGGCCGCGGTCAGCCGACGACCCTGCGGGCGGGAGCGGGCGTACTCGAGCGACTTGAGGTAGGCGGTGTAGGCAGTCGTGGTCGCGGACATCCCGACCCCGAGCCGGGCCGCGTTCATCATGTGGAACATGTAGGACAGGCCCTTGTCGGGCTCACCGACGAGGTAGCCCACGGCGCCCGCGGCCCCGCCCGGCGTGAAGGCGCCGCCGCCGAAGACGGGCGCGGTGTTGACCGTGCCGCGGCTGCCGAGCTTGTGGTTGATGCCGGCGAGCGCGACGTCGTTGCGCTCGCCGATCGAGCCGTCGTCGGCCACGAGGTGCTTGGGCACCACGAAGAGGGAGATGCCGCGCGTGCCGGCCGGGGCGTCGGGCAGCTTGGCGAGCACCAGGTGGACGATGTTGTCGCCCATCTCGTGGTCGCCGCCGGAGATCCACATCTTGCTGCCGAAGATCCGATAGGTGCCGTCGTCGGCGGGGACGGCGCGGGTGAGGACGTCGCCGAGGCTCGAGCCGGCGTGCGGCTCCGAGAGGGTCATCGTCCCGAAGAAGCGTCCCTCCAGCATGGGCCCCACGAAGCGCTCGACCTGGTCGGGGGTGCCGTGCTCGAGCAGCAGGCTCGCGTTGGCCATGGTGAGGAACGAGTACGCCGCGGTGCCGATGTTGGCCGCGGTGAACCACGCCATGCAGGCCGACGCGACGACGTGCGGCACCTGGTGGCCGCCGTGCTCCTCGTCGAGGGTGAGCGCGAGCAGGTCGGCTCGCGCGAGCGCCTCGAGCGCGGTGGCGACCTCGGGGATCAGGCGTACGCGCTCCCCGTCGAAGACCGGCTCCTCGACGTCGCTCTTTCGGTAGTGGGGTGCGAAGTGGTCCGTGGCGAGCTGCGCGCACAGCTCCAGCAGGGCCTCGTAGGACTCCCGGTCGTGCTCGGCGAACCGCGGCCGCTCTCCCAGCGACTCGACGTCGAGCCACTCGAAGAGCAGGAACTCGAGGTCGCGCGCGGAGAGGATCGTGGAGGCCGGGCGAGAGGTCGGGCGAGAGGTCGGGCGAGAGGTCGGGGTGGACACGCGCCGACGCTACCGGGCGACACCGACGAGGCAATGACGGACGCCCCCTCCGCTCGGGACGGAGGGGGCGTCCGGGTCCACTGTCGTCTGGTGATCCGGGTGGGGATCAGGCGCCGTAGAGAGCGGCCGCTCCCTGACGGTCGGTGGCGGTCATGCTGAGGTTGCTCGACGTGCCGTTGCACTGGGGGTAGTGCATGATCGACGAGGAGTCGTAGGGCGTCAGCGCACGCCAGTTGTTGTCCTCGAAGCAGGTCCCGGCCTCGGGCCGCGTGTGCTCGTGGCGGAAGCCCAGCGTGTGGCCGAGCTCGTGGCCCATGATGTTGGCCGGGGTCCAGGAGCCGGCGGTCCAGATCGAGTCGTCGACCAGCACGTTGCGCGAGCGCTTGGGCGAGCTCGGGAAGAACGCGCGGGCGATGTACTGGGAGGTCTGCACCGGCTCGACGGAGAACACCACGCTCTTGTTGCGGGTGGTGCAGCTGGCGTCCTGCGACGAGACGTGGACGTAGTCGATCGCGGAGGAGGCGTCCTCCCACAGCTGGGCGCCGGCCGCCATCGCGTTGACGACGTCGCCGTAGCGCGAGCCGAACTTGGTGCTGACGCAGTAGGTCAGGTTGCCGACCTGGCTGGTCGTCCACTTGTCGTCGGCGCCGCCGACGGTGTTGACCACGAGGTTGGCGGTCATGCCCTCCTCGGCTGCCTCCTCGGCGCCGTGGATCATCCGGTCGTAGTAGGCCTTGAGGTCGCCGGTGCCGGAGATCGGCTCGTCGCCGTTGACGATGTACTGGTTGTCGCTGTCCTTGAAGGTGTCAGCGTGGAACTGCTGGAACGTCGGGATCTCCGAGTCCGTGGACGCCAGTGCCGGTGAGGCGAGGGCGGCGCCGAGGAGTGCTGCGCTGGAGAGGGCGATCGCCCCGAGTCGACTGCGCTTCATGCTCGTTCTTCTCTCTCGATGGGGGGTGGAGTGCACCGCCGCCTCGGAGAGTCGAGCACGGGTCGGACGTGGTCCGACCAAGGGTCCTGCAGGTTGGCACGAGTTCCCGAGACAGGTGCGTGCCGATGAACTTCCCCCATCGGCCCCCGATCTGTAAAGGGTTTCCTGCGTAAAGAGTTCCCCGCCCCACGGCGTACGGCTCGAGGTCCATTCCTTAGGGTGGACGCGTGCGCATCGCCACCTGGAACGTCAACTCGCTCCGCTCCCGCATCGACCGCGTCGAGGCCTTCGTGCAGCGCCACGAGGTCGACGTGCTGGCCCTGCAGGAGACCAAGGCTCGTGAGGACCAGCTGCCGCTGATGGGTCTGCAGGCGCTGGGCTACGACATCGCCGTCGCCGGGCTCAACCAGTGGAACGGGGTCGCGCTGCTCTCGCGGGTCGGGCTCGAGGACGTCGAGGTCGGCTTCTCGGACATGCCGCACTTCGGCGACCCGGCCGCCGTGGAGGCGCGCGCGATCGGCGCGACCTGCGGCGGCGTACGGGTCTGGTCGCTCTACGTCCCCAACGGTCGCAAGCCCGACGACCCCCACTACGTCTACAAGCTCGACTGGCTCGCCCGGCTGCGCGCGACCGCGAGCGGATGGCTCGGCGGGGAGACCGCGCTGGTCGGGGACTGGAACATCTGCCCCACCGACGACGACGTCTTCGACGTCACGCAGTTCGCGAAGTCGACCCATGTCACGCCTCCGGAGCGCGCGGCGTTCCAGGGCTTCCTCGACGACGGGTACGCCGAGGTGACCCGCGCGCACGACGCGGGCTACACCTACTGGGACTACTACCGCCAGCGATTCGAGCGCGACCGCGGGCTCAAGATCGACTTCGTCCTCGCCTCGCCCGCGCTCGCCTCGCGCGTGACCGGGGCGTTCGTCGACCGCGAGGAGCGCGACCCGGCCCGTTTCGCCGGCGCGCCGTCCGACCACGCGCCGGTGGTCGTCGACCTCGACTGATCCTCAGCCGACCGCGACCGGTTGCGGAGTGCGCCTGATCGCCCAGGACATGACCGCGGCGATCGCGCAGAGACCCGCCGCGGCGTAGAACGCCGGGTCGTAGCCGCCGGTGACGTCGCGGACGACCCCGGCACCGGTCGCGGCGACGGCCGCGCCGACCTGGTGGCTGGCAAAGACCCAGCCGAACACGATGGGACCGGCGGCCGCTCCGAACCACTCGCGGCACAGCGCCACCGTCGGCGGCACGGTCGCGACCCAGTCGAGGCCGTAGACGATGATGAAGACCCACATGCTGGGCTCGACGTGCGGCGACATCAGCGCCGGCAGCGCCATCAGTCCGACACCGCGCAGGGCGTAGTAGCCGACGAGCAGCAGCCGCGGGTCGACCTTGTCGGTGAGCCAGCCCGAGGCGATGGTGCCGACGACGTCGAAGATCCCGACGACGGCGAGCAGCGAGGCGGCGGTCGTGGCGGGCATGCCGTGGTCGTGCGCGGCGGGGACGAAGTGGGTGGCGATGAGGCCGTTGGTCGTCATGCCGCAGATCGCGAACCCGCCCGACAACAGCCAGAACGTACGGCTGCGCGCGGCGTCGCGCAGCACCGAGAGAGCCCGGCCGGCACTCGAGCCGACGTGCTGGTGCGGAGGCGGCCCGGGGTCCGCGTCGGTCGCACCGTAGGCCCGCAGGCCGAGGTCGGCGGGGTGGTTGCGGAGGAACAGCAGCACCAGCGGCACGACCGCCAGGGCGGCGAGGGACGCCAGCACGGCCGCCGTGCGCCACCCGTGGTGCGTCGCGAACCAGGCGACCACCGGCAGGAAGATGAGCTGGCCGGTCGCGTTGCCGGCGGTGAGGATGCCGCTGACGAGTCCGCGGCGGGCGACGAACCATCGGCTGGTGATGGTCGCGACGAAGGCCATCGACATCGAGCCGGTGCCGATGCCGACGAGCAGGCCCCAGCACAGGACGAGCTGCCAGGGCTCGGACATGAAGACGGTGAGTCCGCTGCCGACGGCCACCATGACGAGGGCGAACGTGACGACCGGGCGTACGCCGAAGCGGTCCATCAGCGCGGCGGCGAAGGGCGAGATGAGCCCGAAGAGCATGAGGTTGAGCGAGACCGCGGAGCCGATGAGTCCGTGCGACCAGCCGAACTCGTCGTGCAGGGGCTCGATGAGGACGCCGGGCACCGAGCGGAAGGCCGCGGCGCCGACGAGGGTCACGAAGGCGACGGCCGCGACGACCCACGCCCAGTGGAGGCGGGGCGGGGCGGTGGGTCCCGAGGGGGCAGGAGCGGGTGGCGTCGTCGTCGTCACGGGGACGAGTCTCCCGTCCGAGGGTGTACGCCCACGAGTGGCACGAATGCCAACATGTGAAAGAATCCGGCCATGGCGTCCTCCTCCCCGACTCCGCACCGGGTGGTCGTGCTCGCGATCCCGCCCGTCATCGGCTACGACCTCACCATCCCTCCGCAGGTGCTGGGTGAGGCGTTCGACGCGGACGGCCACCCGCTCTACGACGTCGCGGTCGTGTCGCTCGACGGCGGGCCGGTGCGGGCGACGAGGGGGTACGCCATCGCCCCCTCGGCCGGGATCGAGGCCCTCGCCACGGCGCAGACCGTCATCGTCCCGGGCACGCAGGTCGCCGGCCCGCGACGCGACGGCACACTCCCCGACGACCTGCGCGCCGCCCTCGCGACCGTCCCGTCCGACGCGCGCTGGGTCTCGATCTGCACCGGCGCGTTCGTGCTCGCGGCCGCCGGCATCCTCGACGGCCACCGGGCCACCACGCACTGGAAGTACGCCGACGACTTCCGCCGCCTGCACCCGGCCGTGGCCGTCGACGAGGACGTCCTGTTCACCGACGACGGTTCCGTGCTCACCTCCGCGGGCCTGAGCGCCGGCATCGACCTGTGCCTGCACCTGGTCCGCAGTGACCACGGCACGGCGGTCGCCAACGCCGTCGCCCGCCACATGGTCGTACCTCCCTGGCGCGACGGCGGGCAGGCGCAGTTCATCGAGCGGCACGTGCCGCGCCGTCCCGACGAGGCCACCGGCGACGTACGCGCGTGGGCGCAGGCCCACCTGCACCACCGGCTCGACGTGGCCACCCTCGCCGCGCGGGCGTCGATGAGCGTGCGCACCTTCACCCGGCGCTTCCGCGAGGAGACCGGCCAGTCCCCCGGCGCCTGGGTCACCCAGCAGCGGATCCGCCACGCCCAGCACCTCCTCGAGGCCACCGACCTCCCCGTCGACCAGGTCGCGACCCGCGCCGGGATGGGTACGGCAGCCTCCCTGCGGCAGCACCTGCACGCGAGCGTGGGGGTCTCGCCGTCGGCCTACCGGCGGACGTTCCGGCGGGCCTGACCTCACCCGGGGCGCCCGACCCCACCCGGGCACCTGACCTCACCCGGGCACCTGACCTCACCCGGGGCGCCTGACCTCACCCGGGGTAGTCCAGTGAGTTCTGGCTGTCGTCGTGGCTGGTCCAGTGACAACTGGCTGCGATCTGCGGCGTGGGACGACCAGTACCCACTGGACTACCCCGCCCGGTCCGCGGTCGGCCGGCGGCGGGCGACGGACCCAGCGGTCCGCGGTCGGCGTCCGAGGTCCCACGGGCTGTCGGTGGTCACGTCCATGCTGGCCCCATGGACACCTTCCCCCTGCTGCTCACCCTGGCGCTGGTCCTCGCCGTCGGCCTGGCGCTCGGCGCCGTGATCGGCGTGCTGTGGTCGCGCAGCCGTCCCGCCGACGACCCCGCGCTCGCCGCGCTGCAGCAGCGCGTCGCGGAGCACGCCGTGGTGCAGGACGGCCTCGACCGGCTCCAGGACCAGCTCAGCGACCTGGCCCACGACCGGACCGCGTGGCAGGCCCAGCTCAACCAGCAGGTGGCCGACATGCGCCACTCGACCGAGTCCCTGCGCCGTGAGACCACGACGCTGGCGACCGCGCTGCGCAAGCCGCAGGTGCGCGGCCAGTGGGGCGAGCTGCACCTGCGGCGCACCGTCGAGCTCGCCGGGCTCGTCGACCACTGCGACTTCGCCGAGCAGACCCGCCTCGACGACGGTCGGCTGCGGCCCGACCTGGTGGTGTCCCTGGCCGGCGGGCGGACGATCGCGGTCGACGCCAAGGCACCCCTCGCGGCGTTCCTCGACCTCACCGGCACCGACGACCCCGCGGAGCACGACCGGGCGCTGGCCCGGCTGGGCGAGCACGTCCGCAAGCACGTCGCCGACCTCGGCTCGCGGCGCTACTGGGAGGCGCTGTCCGGGACTCCGGAGTTCGTCGTGCTGTTCCTGCCCGGCGAGGCGATCCTCCAGGCCGCCCTGCAGGCGGTGCCCGACCTCGTCGAGCAGGCCGCCGCACGCAACGTCGTGCTCGCCACCCCCTCCACGCTCATCGCGCTGCTGCGCACCGTCGCCCAGGGCTGGCAGCACGAGGTCCTCAACGAGCAGGCCCAAGCCGTGCAGCGCCTCGGCCAGGACCTCCACGCCCGGCTCGGCTCGATGGCCGGCCACCTCGACCGGGTCGGCCGCTCGCTCAACGCCAGCGTCGTCGCCTGGAACCAGGCGATGGGCTCCCTCGAGGGGCGCGTGCTGGTGTCCGCCCGGCGCTTCGCCGAGCTCGGCGTGACGACCGAGGCGCTCGAGGAGCCACGCCAGGTCGAGGCCGTCGCCCGCTCGCTCGCCGCACCCGAGCTGGCCGTCCTCGACCACCTCCCGGACCGCACAGGGGAGCCGACCCTCGACGACCTGCTCGACCGGGAGCAGTCGTCCCCTGCGGCGCGCCGCGCCCGGGGCGCCCGAGCGCCGCCCTAGGTTGAGGGCCGTGAGACACGCCGAGGCGTTCTGGGAGGTCCGGCACGAGCCGGGCCGCCAGGTGGTGTCCCTCGGGGTGGCCGTCACCCTCACCGCCGTCAGCATCGATGTCGCACTGGTCGGCAGACTGACGTTGTTCTTCGACCTCTGCTTCGTGGTGACGTGCCTGGGCCTCGCCGCGCTGGTGCGCCGGCGGGACTTCTACCTGGTGGCCGTGCTCCCGCCACTGCTGATGACGACCGTCTTCGGCTTCGTCGCCCTCGTCGCCCGCCCCGCGGTGGCCGACCCGCGCGACAGCCTGCTGCAAGCGGTCGTGTCGGGCGTCGCCACCCACGGCGTCGCCCTGTTCGTCGGCTACGCGATCTGCCTCGGCTGGCTGGCCTGGCGCCTGCACCGCGAGGGCGAGGCCGGGGTGGTCGAGGAGATCGAGCGCGAGCTCGGACAGTCCGCCGGCTGAGGCGCGAACACACCTGCAACCTGTTCGTACCGCCACCTCGTATCTCACCATGAGAGGTGCGCGGGAGGTGACATGGCCAGGACCGACGACGAGGAGTTCGCCACCTTCGCGCGCGCGTCCGCCCCGGGCCTGCGACGCACGGCGTACCTCATGTGCGGCGACTGGGACCGCGCCGCCGACATCACGCAGGAAGCCCTCATCCGCGTCTACGTCGCCTGGCCCCGCCTCGACCGGGGCCACGGCCGACACGCGTACGCGCGTCGCGCCGCCGTGAACGTCGCGAT
Organism: Nocardioides eburneiflavus; assembly: GCF_004785795.1. Lineage (NCBI taxonomy): Bacteria > Bacillati > Actinomycetota > Actinomycetes > Propionibacteriales > Nocardioidaceae > Nocardioides > Nocardioides eburneiflavus. The sequence goes on along the minus strand of NZ_SRRO01000001.1, from coordinate 1,972,137 downwards.
CGACCAGGTCCGGAAGCGTTCCACGTCCGAGCGGCCCACTGTCGAGCTCGTCGACGCGCCGGTCCCAGACGTGAGCAGCCAGGTGCTCGACCGGGCACTGCTGCTGACTGCCCTCGCGGAGCTCCCTGCACGGCAGCGGGCGTGCGTCGTGCTCCGCTACTACGAGGACCTGAGCGTCGAGACGGTCGCCCGGACGCTCGGCTGCCGACCGGGCACCGTGAAGAGCCAGACCGCTCGCGGGCTGGAGGCCCTGCGCGCTGCCTACGCCCGGCACGGCGGCGAGCTGCGCACCCCCGCGCCGGACGTACCCGCACAGGCCCAGGAGGTGCTGCCGTGAGCACCGACCTGCGCACCGCGTTGCGCGAGGCAGTCGCGGACGCGCCGGCGTACGACGTCGACCCGGACGACGTCATCCGCGCAGGTGGACGTCGGAGGAGACGGCACGCCGGAGCGGTGGTGGGCGTGTCCGCGCTCGCGGCGGCCGCGGTGGTCGTCACGGTCGTGCTCGCGGGACACGAACGCCCCGACCCCGCCCCGGCACCCGCCGAGATCGTCCGGCTCGACCTCGAGGACAGCGCGGCGGTCGACCTGGACGTCGTCGCGTCGACCCGCACCAGCTGGGACAACGACCGCGACTCGCTCGCGTACGACCGGCTCGCGGGGATCACGGCCGACGGCCTCGTGCTTCACACCCGGTACACCGACGACCGCGGTCACGTGGAGGTCGGGTTGCTCGATCCGGCCACCGGCGTGACGGACTGGCTGCCGCCCCTGCCCGGACGCCCTCCAGAGGTCACACCGGTCGAGCTGGGCGAGGGTCGACTTGTCCTGGCCGAGTGGATGCACCAGGGTCGGACCTTCCACCTCTACGACCGTGGGACGCGCACCTGGCAGAGCAGCGTCGTGCACGTGAGCGGAGCGTGGGAGCGGCACGTGCCGCCCCTGGTACGGATGGGCCCGGACGACCGCGTCTACGTCGGCAGCACCATGGAGGGCGAGTCCGCTCCTCTGCACTGGTGGTCGGCGCCACTGGACGAGGGCGGTCGTGCGCGCGTGGAAGAGGGCCTGGAAGGCGTCGCGGTCGCGTGGGCTGGTGGAGCCGTCGTGCGTGCCGCGGCCGACGGCCGGGTCGTCGTCGTCGCACCGGACGGCGAGACAGAGCTCTCCGACCGTCGGCCGGACGGGTGCAACGCGCCGGCCTCGTTCCCCGAGGCGGCTCCCACCGTGCTGTGGGCCGGGGACAGTCCGGTGGTGACGTACCTCTGCGACAGCGGGTCGGACGTGCCGGGCTCGACGACAGTCGTCCACGACCGACAGGGCGGACGCGCAGTCGAGGTCGCCGACGCGACAGTGGTCGCCGCGGACGACTCCCACGTCGTCCTGGCGGGACCGTCCGACGGCGTCGACCACCCCGGGGTCTCCTCGACCTACGTCCTCGACCTCACCGAGCTCACCGTCGCCCGCATCGGCGGCGGACTCCACGACACCCAGGCCGCGCTCGCTGCTGGCCTGCTGCTGTGGAACACACCCGGACCCCGGGACAGCCAGGACGCCTACGACGTCGTCTGGAAGGTGGCCCGGCTCGGGTGAGTCACTCCTCGAAGCGCGACACGTCGCCCGCCCCGTGGCGTACGACGACGGGCTCCGCCTCGGACCAGTCGATCACCGACGTGGGCTCGGCCGTGACCTCGCCCGACTCGACCACGACGTCGACGACGTGGTCGAGGTCCTCCTTGATCTCCCATCCCATCGTCCGCGCCTCGGTCTCGCCGGGGAGGATCAGCGTGCTGGTGAGGATCGGCTCGCCGAGCTCCTCGAGGAGGGCGCAGACGAGGGTGTGGTCGGGAATGCGGACGCCGACGGTGCGCTTCTTGGCGTGCATCAGCCGCTTCGGCACCTCGCCCGTCGCGGGCAGGATGAACGTGTACGGCCCCGGCGTCGCGGCCTTGATCGCCCGGAACGCGTGGTTGTCGACGTGGACGAACTGCCCGAGCTGGGAGAAGTCCTTGCACATCAGCGTGAAGTGGTGGCGGTCGTCGAGCTCGCGGATCCGCAGGATCCGGTCGCGGCCGTCACGGTTGCCGAGCTGCGCGCCCAGGGCGTAGCCGGAGTCGGTGGGATAGGCGATCAGCGCATCGTCGCGGAGCGCCTCGACGACCTGGGTGACGAGCCGCGGCTGCGGGTTGTCGGGGTGGATGTCGAGGTAGCGCGCCATGCCCGGTCAGGCCTTCTGCGCGGCGCGCAGGTCGCGGCGCAGCTCGGGCGGCAGCGCGAAGATCAGGGACTCCTCCGCCGAGTGCACGGCACGGGCGTCGGGGAACCCGCGCTCGGACAGGAACGCGAGCACGCCCTCGACGAGATCCTCCGGCACGGAGGCGCCCGAGGTCACGGACACGGTCTCGACGCCGTCTAGCCAGGCCTCGTCGATCTCGGTGTGGTCGTCGACGAGGTACGACGCCTTGGCGCCGGCCTCGAGCGCGACCTCCACGAGGCGTACGGAGTTGGACGAGTTGCGCGAGCCGACGACGATCACCAGGTCCGCGGCCAGCGAGATCTCCTTGACCGCGAGCTGCCGGTTCTGCGTGGCGTAGCAGATGTCGTCGCTCGGCGGGTCGAGCAGCAGGGGGAACTTCTCCCGGATCGCGGCCACGGTCTCGAGGGTCTCGTCGACGCTCAGCGTGGTCTGCGAGAGCCAGGCGACCTTGGCCGGGTCGCGTACGACGATGCCGGCGACGTCGTCAGGGCTCTGCACCAGCTGGATGTGCTCGGGCGCCTCGCCCGCGGTGCCCTCGACCTCCTCGTGACCCTCGTGGCCGATGAGCAGGATGTCGTAGTCGTCGGAGGCGAAGCGACGCGCCTCGTGGTGCACCTTGGTCACCAGCGGGCACGTGGCGTCGATGGTCTTGAGGCCCCGCTCGGCGGCCTGCGCGTGGACCGCGGGCGAGACGCCGTGGGCGGAGAACACCACGGTCCGGCCCTCGGGGACCTCGTCGAGCTCCTCGACGAAGATCGCGCCGCGCGACTCGAGGTTGGCCACGACGTGCTTGTTGTGCACGATCTGCTTGCGGACGTAGACGGGCGCGCCGTAGAGGTCGAGGGCCTTCTCCACCGTGATCACGGCCCGGTCCACGCCGGCGCAGTAGCCGCGGGGAGCCGCGAGCAGCACGTTCTTCGCGGTCTCCGGGTCGAGGACGGGCGGAAGGCCGAGGTCGGTGGCGCCGTCCTGAGCAGACGACGCGCCAGCGGCGTCGTGTCGAAGGGTCATGGGCCCGAGTCTACGGGCCGCGCCAGCCTGCCTGCGCCGCCGTGTCCGACCCCTCCCCTATCCTCGCGGCGTGCCCTCACTCCGCGACGCCACGGTCGAGTCGCCGGCCCCGGTGCGGGCCGTCGCCAACGCCGTCTCGCAGTGGATCGACAAGCTCGGAGCCGTGTGGGTCGAGGGGCAGATCGCGCAGGTCAACCGCCGCCCCGGCATGCAGACGGTCTTCATGACGTTGCGCGACACGGTCGCCGACATCTCGGTGACCCTCACCTGCCCCCGCTCCCTCGTCGACTCGATGAACCCGCCCCTCGTCGAGGGTGCGAGCGTCGTCGTGCACGCCCGGCCCAGCTTCTACGCCAACCGCGGCTCGTTCTCCCTCGCCGCCCGCGAGATCCGCATGGTGGGTCTCGGAGAGCTCCTCGCGCGCCTCGAGCGCCGCCGCCAGCTGCTCGCTGCCGAGGGTCTCTTCGCCGCCGAGCTGAAGCGTGACCTGCCGTTCCTGCCCGGGCGGGTCGGGCTGGTCACCGCGCCCAACAGCGCCGCCGAGCGCGACGTCCTCGAGAACGCCCGCCGCCGCTGGCCCGCGGTGCGCTTCGAGGTCGCCTACGCCGCGATGCAGGGCACCCGGTCGGCGGCGGAGGTGATGGAGGCGCTCGACCGGCTCGAGCGCAACCCCGACGTCGACGTCGTGGTCGTCGCCCGGGGCGGCGGCTCGATCGAGGACCTGCTGCCGTTCTCCGACGAGGCGCTGGTCCGTGCGGTGCACGCCATGCGCACTCCCGTGGTGTCCGCGATCGGCCACGAGCCCGACCAACCACTGCTCGACCTCGTCGCCGACGTGCGCGCCTCGACCCCTACCGATGCCGCCAAGCTGGTGGTGCCCGACATGGCCGAGGAGCTCAATGGCGTCACCTGGGCGCGTGACCGGCTGCGCCAGGTCATCACCCAGCGGGTGGCCGGCGAGCAGGAGTGGCTGGCCCAGGTCCGCTCCCGTCCGGCCATGGCCGACCCCCGCAACCTGCTGACCGTCCGGTCCGACGAGCTCGGCGACCTGCTCGCCCGCGCCCGGCGTACGCTCTCGCACCGCCTGGACCGGGCCGCCGACGACATCGGTCACCAGCGCGCCCGCGCCCAGGCGCTGTCGCCGCTCGCCACGCTGCGACGCGGGTACGCCGTGCTCCAGGACGCCGACGGACACGTCATCACCTCGGTCACGGGGGCCGCCGCCGGCGCCGCGGTGTCCGTGCGGGTCGCCGACGGCCGGATCCACGCCACCACCGATCGTGTCGAGACAGCCACCCTGGTCGAGGAGGACCCCGATGAGTGACGCCACACCTGGTCAGCCCAGCTACGAGGAGGCCCGCGAGGAGCTCATCGAGGTGGTGCGCACCCTCGAGGCCGGCGGGACGACCCTCGAGGAGTCGCTCGCCCTCTGGGAGCGCGGCGAGGCGCTGGCCAAGGTCTGCCAGCAGTGGCTCGACGGCGCGCGCGAGCGGCTCGACGAGGCCATGGGCACCGAGCCGGAGAGCTAGCGGGTCAGCAGCCCCAGGTAGGCCTCGATGTCCTCGACCGGCGCCGAGCCGTAGACCAACAGGGCCTCGTCGCCGATCTCGGTCGAGTACCCGCGGTCGCCGCCCTCGTCGCTCCACGTCTGCCAGGTGTCGGTGATCTCCGAGTCGATCCTCGCGTCCTCGCCGGACTCGGCCTCCTCGTCGACGTAGAGCTCGACGAGCGCGTCCACCGACGCGTCCTGCTGGCGGATGCCGACGAAGCGACCCTCGTCGGTGAGCACGCCCATCCCCCAGCGCGGGTCGTCGCCGGCGGACAGGTCCACGCTCGTGGCGATCCAGCCCGCCGGGAGGTCACGCGGGTGGACGACGTCGAGGTCCGCGTGCTGGGCGAGCTCGACGCTCTCCTGCCAGTCGACCGCCACCGGCGTGTCGTCGACATCGGTGCGGAACAGCCCGCGCCAGGCCACGAAGGCCAGCACCGCGATCACCGTGACGATGAGGGCGCCGGTCATGCCCCCGAAGGAGCGCGTGTACCGACTCGGCTGTCCCTGCCCACTCACGCTGCCATCCTCCCAGCCCGCCCGTAGCCCTGTGACGGCGACACCCGGGAAACCGCAGACGCGGAACATCACGCCGCAAAATGCCCGCAGGTGCGGCATACTTGCGCCGTGATCACCTACCGACTGGCGGAGGCCGCCGAGATTCTCGCGGTCAGCGACGACACCGTACGCCGGTGGGTCGACGCGGGCCGGCTCCCCTCGAGCCGTACAGAGGGGCGGGCGACGGTGACCGGTCCCGACCTCGCGGACTTCGCCGAGCAGCTCGTCGAGTCCGGCGAGGTCGCCGAGCGCGACCGCACGCGTGCCGGCACCGTCAGCGCGCGCAACCGGATGAGCGGGATCGTCACGCGGGTCAAGCGCGACCACGTGATGGCGCAGGTGGAGATGATCTGCGGCCCGTACCGCGTCGTGTCGCTCATGAGCGGCGACGCCGCCGACGAGCTCGGCCTCGAGCCCGGCGTACGCGCCATCGCCAGCGTGAAGTCCACCAACGTGGTGGTGGAGGTGCCCCGGTGAGGGGTCTGGCCGCACTCGTCCTCCTGCTGCCCCTCTCGGCGTGCGGCGGCGACGACGAGACCCTCACCGTGCTCGCCGCCGCGAGCCTCACCGAGACCTTCACCGAGCTCGCGGCGACCTTCGAGGACGAGCACCCGGGCGTCGAGGTCGAGCTGGTCTTCGGCTCGTCGACCACCCTCGCCGGGCAGGCGGTCGACGGGGCGCCGGGCGACGTGCTGGCGACCGCCGACGAGACGTCGATGGCGCTCGCCGAGGACGGCAACGCCCTGGCGGGGTCCGCGGACGCCTTCGCCAGCAACCAGATCACCCTCGTCACGCCGCCCGAGAACCCCGCTGGGCTGGAGTCCTGGGCGGACCTCGACGACCCCGAGGTCGACTACGTCGTGTGCGCGTCGAGCGCCCCCTGCGGCGCGGTCGCCGCCGCCGTGCTCGCCGAGGAGGGCGTCACCGCCACCCCGGCGAGCGAGGAGGTCGACGTCAAGGCCGTGCTGGCCCGCGTCGTCCAGGGCGAGGCCGACGCGGGCCTCGTCTACCGCACCGACGCCGTCGCGGCGGGCGACACCGTCGAGCAGATCCCCCTCGCGGAGGAGGACGCGTCGGCGTACGCCACCACCTACTACGTCGCCCGCCTCGCCGGTGACGACCCCGAGCGCGCCGACCTGGCCGCCGAGTTCGTGACGCTCGTGCGCAGCAACCAGGCCTTCGAGGTCCTCACCGAGGCCGGCTTCGGCGGGATCGTGCGCGAGTGACCGGCCCCCGCCTGGGCCGGGCGCCCGCGGTGCTGCTCGTGCCCGCCGCGGTCGGCGTCGCACTGCTGGTGGTGCCCCTGGCGACCCTGGTCCTCGACACCCCGTGGCGTACCCTCCCCGAGCACCTCGGGTCGGAGGTCGTGCGCGAGGCGCTCGGCATCACCGCCCTCAGCAGCCTGCTGACCGTCGTCGGGTGCGTCGTCCTCGGCACTCCCCTCGCGTGGCTCCTGGCCCGCGTCGACTTCCGGGGTCGCCGGGTCGTGCGCGCGCTCGTGCTGGTGCCGCTCGTCCTGCCCCCTGTCGTGGCGGGCGTCGCCCTCGTCACCGCGCTGGGACGCAGTGGCCTGGTCGGCCAGCACCTCCCCTTCTCGATCCCGTACACGCTGTCGGGCGTCGTGCTGGCGCACACGTTCGTGTCGCTGCCGTTCTACGTCCTGGCCGTCGAGGGTGCGCTCCGCACGCACGGGGCGTCGTACGACGTGGTGGCCGCGACGCTGGGCGCCGACCGGTGGACGACCTTCCGCCGGGTGACCCTCCCGCTGGCCGCACCCGGGGTGCTGGCGGGGAGCGCGCTGGCATGGGCCCGCAGCCTGGGCGAGTTCGGCGCGACCATCACGTTCGCCGGCAACTACCCCGGCACCACCCAGACCATGCCGAGCCTGATCTACGTCGCCCTCAACAGCGACCCCGCCGTCGCGCGGACCCTGAGCCTGATCCTGCTCGTGCTCTCGGTGGGGGTGCTCGTCCTGCTCCGCGAGCGCTGGGCGGTGGCGCGATGATGCGCGTGGCGGTGGACCTCCCCGGTCGGGTGCGCGCCGACGTGACGGCCGAGGAGGGCGAGGTCCTGGTCGTGATCGGTCCCAACGGCGCCGGCAAGTCCACCCTGCTGCGGGCGATCGCGGGTCTCGAGCCGGGCCGGGTGCAGGTCGGCGACGCCGACTGGACCGACCTCGACGTGCCGCAGCGCCGGGTCGGCTACGTCTTCCAGGACCAGAGCCTGTTCCCGCACCTGTCCGCCCTCGACAACGTCGCGTTCGGGCCGCGGGCACGGGGCCGGGACCGCGCGGACGCCGATCGCGCCGCCCGCGCCTGGCTCGAGCGCTTCGGGATCGCCGACCTCGCGGACCGCCGACCCCGCGAGCTCTCCGGCGGGCAGGCCCAGCGCGTCGCGATCGCCCGCGCGCTCGCCACCGAGCCCGACGTGCTGCTGCTCGACGAGCCGTTCTCCGGTCTCGACGTCTCGGTCCAGATGGCGCTGCGGATCGAGCTCAGCCGGCACCTGCGCGACTTCGCGGGCGTCGCGCTGCTCGTCACCCACGACGCGATCGACGCGCTGACCCTGGCCGACCGGGTGCTCGTGCTCGACGACGGGGAGGTGGCCCAGGCCGGACCTCCGGCGGAGGTCGCCGCGGAGCCCCGTACGCCCCACGTGGCGCGCCTCGTCGGGCTCAACCTCGTCACCGGCGGTGAGGAGATGATCGCCTTCACCCCGGACTCGGTGGTGGTCTCGCTCCACGAGCCGGAGGGCTCGACCCGGCTGCGGTGGCACGGCCCGATCGCGTCCCTCGCGCCGCACGGCGACGCCGTACGCCTGCTGGTCCACGCCTCCCCCGACCTGCTCGCCGACCTCACCCCCGCCGCCGCGACCGAGCTCGGCCTGGTGCCGGGGCGCGAGGTGTGGCTGTCGGCCAAGGCGACCGCGGTGAGCCGCTACCCGGCGCGTCGATAGCATGCGCGCCATGAGCGCCCCCTCCCCCCAGCTCGTCCCGATGCCCGAACGCAACCTCGCCCTCGAGCTGGTGCGCGTCACCGAGGCGGCCGCCATGGCCGCCGGCCGCTGGGTCGGCCGCGGCGACAAGAACGACGCCGACGGCGTGGCCGTCGAGGCGATGCGCCACATGATCTCCACGGTCGAGATGCGCGGCACCGTGGTCATCGGCGAGGGCGAGAAGGACAACGCCCCGATGCTCTTCAACGGCGAGGAGGTCGGCGACGGCACGGGCGCCGAGTGCGACGTCGCGGTCGATCCGATCGACGGCACCACCCTCACCGCCAAGGGCATGAGCAACGCCATCTCGGTGCTGGCGGTGTCGCCGCGCGGCTCGATGTACGACCCGAGCGCGGTGTTCTACATGGACAAGCTGGCCACTGGGCCGGAGGCCGCCGACGTCGTCGACATCAGGCTGCCGGTCAAGGAGAACGTCACCCGCGTCGCCAGGGCCAAGGGCCTGTCGGTCCACGACGTCACCGTGGTGCTGCTCGACCGGCCGCGCCACGCGAAGCTCGTCGAGGACATCCGCGAGACCGGCGCGCGCATCAAGTACATCACCGACGGCGACGTCGCCGGCGCGATCATGGCCGCGCGCCCCGACACCGGCGTCGACCTGATGCTCGGCATCGGCGGCACGCCCGAGGGGATCATCACCGCCTGCGCGATGAAGTGCATCGGGGGCACGATCCAGGGCCAGCTGTGGCCCCAGGACGACGACGAGCGCCAGCGCGCGCTCGACGCCGGCCACGACCTCGACCCCGACGTCGTGCTCGGCACCGACGACCTGGTGACTGGGGACGACGCCTTCTTCGTCGCCACCGGCATCACCGACGGCGAGCTGATGCGCGGCGTCCGCTACCGCGGCGAGGGCGTCACGACGCACTCGCTCGTGATGCGCTCGCGCAGCGGCACGGTGCGCTCGATCACCGCCGAGCACCGGCTCTCGAAGCTACGCGCTCTGTCCTCGATCGACTTCGACAGCTGAGACAACCGGGCGCGGGCGCAGCGCCGCCGACACGGCGGTGATGACGGCCGGGTCGAACGCCATCCCCACGTGGGACGAGCGCACCTCGACCGCGGTCGCGGCGGGGTCGATGCACGCGCGCCAGTCGACGATGCCGTCGCGGCGGGAGAAGATCGCAGTGAAGTCGACGTCGTCCGGCAGCGGCGCGCGCGCCTGGTCGAAGCTCTCCTGGGCGCACCGGCCCGCGACGCAGTCCTCGGCCATCAGGCGCCGCATCCCGGCACGGTTGAGCCGCACCAGCAGGTCGACGCTGCGCGCCAGCGACGCGTGGTGCGCACCCGGCGCGAGCATCGGGCTCCCCATCGTGACGATGCCGGCGACGAGGTCGGGACGGCGCGCCGCGACACCCCGGGCCAGCATCCCGCCGAGACTGTGGCCCACGATCCGCACCCGTGCTCCGCGGCGCTGCGCGATCTCCTCGAGCCGCTCCTCGAGCTGGGCTGCCGCACCGAGCGTGCAGCCGACGTTGGCGCGTACGTCGGCGCGATAGGTCCGGAAGCCCTGGTGGCGCAGCGACCGGCTCATCGGCCCGAGCGAGGAGTCCCCCGCCAGGAATCCCGGCACCAGCAGCACTGGCTCGCCCACCCGTACGGGCTGTGAGCCCAGGGGCGTACGTCGGCGCTCGCCGCGCGAGGCGAAGGCGTGGGCGGCGTAGCGGCCGACCTCGGTGACCAGCGATCCCTCGCGCAGCACGGCCGCCACGGAGGGCTGCGAGAAGCCCTCCGGCGTCAGGAATGCCGCCACTGTGCGCTGGGTCACAATCATCGAACATAGCCCAGAGGCCGCGTGGAATGCGGGATGTCGCCCACGTTGCCAACTTGTGGGGACGGTCGTCGTGTTCACTGGGGTCATGTCCCCACGTCGTACCTCCACCGAGGCGCCCGTCGTCTCCGACGAGCTCTTCGCACCGGTCGGCAACGAGGTGGAGCTCTGCTACCAGACCTTCGGCGACCCCGACGGCGAGCCCCTGCTGCTCGTGATGGGCCTCGGCGGCCCGATGAACTGGTGGGACACCGAGCTCTGCCTGAGGCTCGCCTCGGCCGGCTTCCACGTCGTCCGCTACGACAACCGCGACACCGGCCGCTCGACGCGGATCCGGGCGCGGGTGACGCGCGGTCAGCTGGTCCGCGCGTTCGGCGGACGCAGGACCCGTGCGCCGTACTCGATGTCGGACCTGGCCGGCGACGCGGTCGCCCTGATGGACCACCTCGGCTGGGACTCCGCGCACGTCGCCGGCATCTCGATGGGCGGCATGATCGTGCAGACGGTCGCCATCGAGCACCCCACGCGGGTCCGGTCGTTGACCAGCATCATGTCGACGACCGGTCGGCGCACCGTCGGCTGGCAGGACCCCCGGATCATCCCGGCGCTGCTCGCACCCCGCAAGGCAGGACGCGAGTCGTACGTCGCGACCAGCGTGGCGTTCTGGGCAGTCATCGGGTCGCCCGCCTGGCCCGCGTCCCCCGAGCGCCTGGCCGAGCGCGCCGGCGAGACCTTCGACCGCGGCTACAGCGCGAACGGGACCATGCGGCACATGCTGGCCGTCCTCGAGCAGCCGGACCGCACGCAGCGGTTGCGCAGCCTGCGCGTGCCCGCCCTCGTCGTGCACGGGACGGCCGACAAGATGGTGCACCTCAGCGGCGGCCGGTCGACGGCGGCCGCGATCCCCGGCGCCGAGCTGCTCACCGTCGACGGGATGGGCCACGACCTGCCACCCGAGCTCTTCGACACGTTCGTCGAGGCGATCGCGCGCACGGCCGACCGGGCGTAGCCCCCGCTGGTCGAGGAAGGACGCAGTCCTGTCACGAGACCCAGGGGGTTTCGTGACGGTCGCTGCGCGACCTCCTCAACCAGCGATGGGGTGCGCCCCCGCCGCCGGGGTCGCGGTGAAGAGCGACGGCTCGCCGAAGCCCGCGTCGGCGAAGGCGGCGCGTACCGCCTCGCCCGCCGGCTCGACCGCGCTCTCCGGCACCAGCCCGATCACGCAGCCGCCGAACCCGCCGCCGGTCATCCGCGCCCCCAGCGCGCCGGCCCCGTGCAGCGCGTTGACTGCCGTGTCGACCTCCGGGACGGTGATCCGGAAGTCGTCGCGCATCGAGACGTGCGAGGCAGTGAGCAGCGGCCCGATCTCGGGCAGCCGGCCCTCGTCGAGCAGGCGCACCACCGAGAGCACCCGGTCGTCCTCGGTGACCACGTGGCGGACGTAGCGCCGCAGCTCGTCGTCGTCGAGCCGGGCCAGCGCGTGGTCGAGGTCGGCGGCCGCCACGTCGCGGAGGGCGGGTACGCCGAGCCGACGCGCTGCCTCCTCGCAGCCGCTGCGCCGGTTGCCGTACTCGCCGTCGGAGTGCTGGTGGGGCGCGCGGGTGTCGGCGACGAGCACGGCAAGGCCGCTACCGGCGAGGTCGAGGGGCACGGCGCGCGTCTCGTGGCTGCGCATGTCGCAGAACAGGGCGTGGCCGGCCCGGCCCCGCAGGCTGACGAGCTGGTCCATCCCGCCGGTCGGCGCCCCGACCGCGTCGTTCTCGACGTCGCGGGTCAGCGCGAACAGCGCCGCGTCGTCGAGGTCGAGGCCGAGGTGGTCGTCGACGGCCCGCGCGACCGAGCACACGAGCGCGGCCGAGGACGACAGCCCCGCGCCTGAGGGCACGTCGGAGTCGACCTCGAGGTCGAGCGCCGGGACCTCGACGCCACGGTCCGTCAGCAGCCACAGCGCGCCGAGGACGTAGCGCGACCACTCGGGCACGTCGGGTGCCGCGGCCAGTCCGGAGCGGCGTACGACGACCGGCTCGGGCTGCTGCGCGGAACGCACCGACCAGCCGTCCGAGCCCGCCGGACCGGGCGCCACGGCGGCGGTGCATCCCACCTCGAGGGCGAACGGCAGCACGAAGCCGTCGTTGTAGTCGGTGTGCTCACCGACCAGGTTGATGCGCCCGGGGGCACGCCACACCGTCATCGAACCCCTTTTCGCGTATACCCGTTGGAATGGGATGAATGTTGCCAAACCGTGTCGAGGGCCACTAGACCAGAGGCTCAACTAGACACGAGGAGGGCGCGGATGTCACGAGCACCGTCGATCCGGCAACGGGGCCGGCCAGGGGGAAGACGGAGGGTGGCACCGCTGGCCGCGCTCGCCCTCGCGAGCTCTCTGCTGGCCGCCTGTGGTGGCGACAGCGGCACGCCCGAGCTCGTCTGGTACATCAACCCCGACAGCGGCGGCCAGGCCGCGGTCGCCGAGGCATGCTCCACGGACGAGTACACGATCACCACCCAGGTCCTCCCGCAGGACGCGAACCAGCAGCGCATCCAGCTGGCCAGGCGGCTCGCCGCCGGTGACTCCGGGATCGACATCATGAGCATCGACCCGCCGTTCACCGCGGAGTTCGCAGAGGCCGGCTACCTCGCCGAGATCCCCGAGGACCTCCAGCAGACCTTCCGCGACCAGGCGTTCGAGAGCGCCGCGACGGCGGCGACGTGGGAGGACCAGCTCGTCGTGGCGCCGTTCTGGTCGAACACCCAGGTCCTCTGGTACCGCAAGTCCCTCGTCGAGCAGACCGACCTCGACATGGAGCAGCCGGTCACCTGGCAGCAGATCATCGAGGCCGCGTCGGCCAACGACGCGACGGTCGCCGTCCAGGCGAACAAGTACGAGGGCTACTCGGTGTGGATCAACGCCCTGATCTCCGGCGCGGGCGGCGACATCGCCTCCGAGACCGAGCGCGGGGCCGACGCCCAGGTCGACATCGACTCCGACGCGGGCCGCGAGGCCGCAAAGGTGATCGCCGAGCTCGCCTCCTCCGAGGCCGCACCCGCCGACCTGTCGATCGCCCAGGAGGGACAGGCAGCCGCCACGTTCGGCGGTGACCGTGGCGCGTTCATGGTCAACTGGACCTACATCCTCAACGGCGCCGGCTACTCCGACGAGGTCGTCGACGACCTCGGCTGGGCCCGCTACCCCCAGACGGTCGAGGGCGAGGAGTCCCGGCCTCCGTACGGCGGGATCGGCATCGGGGTCAGTGAGTTCTCCGACGACAAGGAGCTCGCGGTGGGTGCACTGGAGTGCCTCACCAGTCCCGAGAACCAGGCGCTCAACGCCGAGCTGACCGGCAACATGCCGTCCAGCGAGGCCGGCTACGACGAGCAGAAGGTGCAGGAGCTGTTCCCGGGCGACCTGCTCGAGCTGTTCCAGGAGAGCCTGGAGGCCGCCGCGCCGCGCACCGCGTCCCCGTACTGGAGCGACATCTCCGGCGGCATCCAGAGCACGTGGCACCCGCCGTCCGGGGTGGACGAGCAGACGCCGGGGCAGGCCAAGCAGTTCATCGAGGACGTGCTCCAGGGAAGGAGCCTGCTGTGACCGCCACCCAAGCACCTCCGAAGCAGGACTCGGCGCGACAGGCGCGCGCGGTCGGCAGCGACCGGTCGAAGGCGGAGAACCGCCTCGGCCAGAAGCTGGTCGCCCCCGCCGTGGTCCTGATGCTCCTGGTCACCGCCTACCCCATGCTGCAGGCGCTCTACTTGTCGATGTTCCGCTACCGCCTCACGGCGCCCGACGACCGCGAGTTCATCTGGTTCTCCAACTACGCCACCGTCCTCACCGACAGGCTCTTCTGGCAGGACACGTGGAACACCCTGCTCATCATGGTGGTCACGGTGGCGATCGAGCTGGTCATCGGCTTCGCGTTCGCGATGGTGATGCACCGGGTCGTGTTCGCGCGGGGAGTGGTCCGGACCTCGATCCTGATCCCGTACGGCATCATCACCGTGGTCTCCGCCTTCGCGTGGCAGTTCGCGTTCAGCCTCAACAACGGCTTCGTGAACAGCTGGGTGCCCTTCATCGAGGACAACTTCAACTGGTTCGGCGACCACTGGCCGGCGATGTTCGCGATCATGGTCTCCGAGATCTGGAAGACCACGCCGTTCATGGCCCTGCTGCTCCTGGCCGGCCTCTCGCAGGTCTCCGAGGACATGCTCGAGGCGGCCAAGGTCGACGGGGCGACGTGGTGGCAGCGCCTGACCAAGGTGATCCTGCCCAACATGCGGGCGGCGATCATGGTCGCGGTGCTCTTCCGGGCGCTCGACGCCTACCGCATCTTCGACAACATCTTCGTGATGACGAAGGGCGCCCAGGACACCGAGTCGGTGTCGTTCCTGACCTATCGCCAGAGCATCGAGCAGGTGCAGCTGGGCCTCGGCTCGGCGCTCAGCGTGCTGCTGTTCCTCAGCGTGCTGCTGCTGGCGTGGGGAATCGTGAAGGTCTTCCGGGTCGACCTGGCCCAGGCGAGGGGTGAGGGCTGATGGCAGGCAACACGAACAAGACCACGGCGGGCACCTGGGTCGGCTTCGTGCTGATCCTCGTGTGGTGCCTCCTGCCCGTGGCATGGATCATCTCGCTGTCCTTCAAGGGCCCCGGCGAGACCGGTGCGGGGAGCGCCCAGTTCCTGCCGAAGGACCCGACGTTCCAGAACTACCGCGACATCCTCGGCATCGGCTCGGTCACGCCGGGACAGGAGGCGACCGCGGGCGACTTCATCGACGCGCTGCGCAACTCCTTCTTCATCTCGCTGATCGCCACCGTGCTGGCCGTCATCTTCGCCACGCTCGCGGCCTACGCGATCGCCCGGCTGGAGTTCAAGGGCAAGCGGGTGGTGCTGACCATGGCGCTCGCGATCGCGATGTTCCCGGTGGTCGCACTGGTCGGACCGCTCTTCGACATGTGGCGCACGGTCGGCCTGTTCAACACCTGGCCGGGCCTGATCATCCCCTACATGACGTTCACGCTGCCGCTGGCGATCTGGACGCTCTCCGCGTTCTTCCGCGAGATCCCGTGGGAGATGGAGCAGGCGGCCCAGGTCGACGGGGCCACGTCCTGGCAGGCGTTCCGCAAGGTCATCGTCCCGCTCGCCGCACCCGGCGTGTTCACGGCGGCGATCCTGACCTTCTTCTTCGCCTGGAACGAGTTCGTGCTGGCCATCTCGCTGACGTCGACCACCGGGTCGCGCACCGTGCCGGCCCAGCTCTCGTTCTTCGTCGGGCCCGACCCGTTCAACCCGCCGTACGGCACGCTGGCCGCCGCCTCCGTGGTGGTCACCGTCCCGATCATCGTCATCGTCCTGCTGTTCCAGCGCAAGATCGTCGCCGGCCTCACCTCCGGCGCAGTGAAGGGGTGATCAGCTCATGGCTGCCATCGAGATGAAGAACATCGTCAAGCAGTACGGCGACGGCTTCCCGGCCGTCAACGACGTGAGCATCGACGTGGAGGACGGCGAGTTCCTGATCCTCGTCGGACCGTCGGGGTGCGGCAAGTCCACGCTCCTGCGGATGATCGTCGGACTGGAGGACATCACCGACGGCGACATGGTCATCGGGGGGAAGAAGGTCAACGACCTCGCCCCGCGTGACCGCAACCTGTCGATGGTCTTCCAGAACTACGCGCTCTACCCGCACCTCACCGTCTACGAGAACATCGCGTTCCCGCTGCGGCTGGCCAACAAGCCGGACTCCGAGGTCGACGAGAAGGTGCGCGAGGCCTCGAAGACCCTCGAGCTCGACGAGCACCTCGAGCGCAAGCCCGGCAACCTGTCGGGCGGCCAGCGCCAGCGCGTGGCGATGGGTCGCGCGATCGTGCGCGACGCCGAGGCGTTCCTGTTCGACGAGCCGCTGTCCAACCTCGACGCCAAGCTGCGTGGGCAGATGCGGACGGAGATCTCGCGCCTGCAGAAGCGGCTGGGCATCACCACGGTCTACGTCACCCACGACCAGACCGAGGCGATGACGCTGGGCGACCGGGTCGCCGTGCTCAAGCGGGGTGTCCTGCAGCAGCACGCGACCCCGCGCGAGCTCTACGAGAACCCGGCCAACCTCTTCGTCGCCGGCTTCATCGGCTCCCCGCCGATGAACTTCCTGCCGGCCAAGGTCGAGGGCGACAAGGTGGAGCTCCCGTTCGGCACGCTGACCATCCCGGAGGACAAGGCCGCCCGGGCCCAGGGCAAGGGGCTGCTGATCGCCGGCATCCGGCCCGACCACTTCGAGGACGCCTCCGTCGTCGACGGCGACAAGGTCAGCGACGAGGCGACGTTCAAGGCCACCGTCGACGTCGTGGAGTGGCTCGGCAACGAGGCGTACGCCTACATCCCGTTCGAGGCGCCCGACGAGGTGCGCAAGCAGCTCGCCCAGCTCGAGAAGGACCTCGACGGCGAGTCCCTGCGTACGCAGCTGGTGGTCTCCCTCGACGGGGCGAGCCGGATCGCGGAGGGTGACGAGGCCACGATCTGGGTCGACGCCCGCAAGATCCACCTCTTCGACCCGGCCACCGGTGAGAACCTCACCATCGACAGCGACAACGCCGGCATCATCCCCGGTGGCAACGCGATGGCCAAGGCCGAGGAGGTCGGCAAGGAGCAGGACGACGTGCAGCCGGGGGCGGACACCGCGAGCGCGTGACCAGCTCGGCGGGCAGTCAGCGGGTGGGCTGGGAGGGGTAGTCCGACGCCTGATGGGTTGTACGCCCCTCCAGGTGGCGGACTCCCCGCTCGGGCGGGGACTCCAGCACCAACAGGGGAAGTCCGCGCCGCTCAGCCGAGGTGCAACCAGGCCGCGGCGTACGGCTCGAGCCGCACCGCACCGTCGTGCAGGTCGGGCGCGCTGCCGGTGAGCGCGTCGACGAGGCCGTCGTCGTGTAGGCCGAGCCAGTGCAGGACGTCGGCGGCCACCCACGCCTCCCGCCCCGTCACGTTGTAGGCCCCGAGGAGCGGGCCGTCGGGGTGCCGCCGCACGACGAGCAGCACCCCGCTGTCGCGCGGGTCCCAGATCTCGGTCGGCGATGCGGCGTGCAGGTGCGGCAACGCCCGGCGTACGTCGAGGAGGTGGCGCAGGCCGGCGGTGAGGCCGTGCGGGTCGGCGCCGGTCTCCGAGTCGACCACGGCCCACGGCATCGCCGGCCGGTGCACCCAGCGGTTGTCGGCGGCGTGGGCGGGGTCGTCGGCCCAGCCGGCGTCGTTGAGCAGGCCGAGCTCGTCGCCCATCCAGATCACCGGCAGGCCGCCGAAGCCCAGGACGATCGCGTGGGCGAGCAGGATGCGTCCGACGGCACCGGGGTCGCCGGCCTCGAGCCCGGCCAGCGAGGCCAGCGAACCCGAGATGCGCCGGTCGCCGGTCTGCTCGTTCTGCTGGAAGACCAGGCCCCGCGCCCACGACCCCGGGAACGCACCGGAGTACCAGTCGGACAGGAAGCGCCGGTGCGCGAAGGGGTCGAGGCCGACCGCCCGGGCGTCCTCGTCCGCGATGGCCCAGCCGATGTCGTCGTGGCAGCGCACGTAGGTGATCCAGGCGGTGGTGGCCGGGGGCTGCGGCAGCTGCTGGAGGGCGTGGGTGGCCAGCCGGGTGTCGCCGGAGGCGAGCATCGACCAGATCTGCACCATCAGCCCGTTGTGGTAGGCGAGGTCGCTGACCCGACCGGCGTGCTCCCCCACCCCGAGGTAGGCCGGCAGGTCGGCCGGACCGACGATCGCCTCCGCCTTGAACAGCACCGCCGGCGCGGCGAGGCGCGCGACGGCGCGCAGGGCGCGGGTGAGGTCGTGCACCTCCGGTTGGTTCTGGCAGCTGGTGCCGAGGCGCTTCCAGATGAAGGCGATCGCGTCGAGCCGGAACACCTCCACGCCCAGGTTGGCCAGCGACAGGATGATGTCGGCGAACTCGCACAGCACCGCGGGGTTCGACCAGTCGAGGTCCCACTGGTAGTCGTTGAAGGTCGTCCACACCCAGCCGGCCAGGTCGTCGTCCCAGGTGAAGTTGCCGGGCGCGAAGTCGGGGAACACCTCCGGCAGCGACGCCTCGTACGCGTCCGGCACCTCCCGGTCGGGGTGGACGTGGAAGTACGCCCGCTTGTCGGGGTCGCCGGCCCGGGCCGCGGCGGCCCACTCGTGCTCGCGCGCGACGTGGTTGAGCACCAGGTCGAGGCACAGGCTGATCCCGTCGGCGCGCAACGTCGTCGTCAGCTCGCGCAGGTCCTCGAGCGTACCGAGGTCGGGGCGGACGGAGCGGTAGTCCATCACGGCGTAGCCGCCGTCGTTGGGTGCCGGGCGCGGCGTCAGCAACGGCATCAGGTGCAGGTAGCCGACCCCGAGGTCACGGAGGTACGGCGCCCGCTCGCCGACGCCACGCAGCGTCCCGGCGAACCGGTCGGCGTACGCCGCGTAGCCCACCATCGAGGGCCGCTGGAACCAGTCCGGCTCGCGCAGCCGCCGCGCGTCGAGCTCGCGCAGGTCGGCGGGCCGCGCGTCGTGGGCGGCACGTGCGATCCCGGTGAGCGTACGTGCGACCACGGGCGCCGCCTCGGGTCCGTAGACCCGCCTCAGGGTGTCGAGGAGGTCTGGCTCGAGGGCGGCGAGGCGGTCCTCGAAGCTGGTGTCGGTCGCGGTCACGGGCCCCAGTATGGCGAAGCGGAGCCACCGGTCGCCCGCGGTGGTCGATCAGCCCGGCTCGGCTGCTCGACCACCGAGGACGAGCCGGTCACTCGGAGAGGCGCTCCCCCGACTCGGTGTCGAACACGTGCACGTGCTCGGGGTCGGTCGTGACGTAGAGCGTCTCGCCCTTGTGCGGGTGGTGCCGGCCGGAGATGCGCACGATGACGTTGGACGGCACGCCCTCGACGTCGCAGGTGCCGTAGACGAAGCTGTCGGCACCGAGCTCCTCCACCACCGTCACCTTCACCGGGAGGCCACCCTCCTCGGCGGTCACGAGCCGCCAGTTCTCGGGACGTACGCCGACGGTGATCTTGCCCGACATCTTGCGCTCGGCGGTCGGGTCGACGGGAACCTTGTAGCCCCCGACCTTGACGGTGCCGTCCTCGGCAGCCACGCCCTCGAGCAGGTTCATCTGCGGCGAGCCGATGAACCCGGCGACGAAGAGGTTGGCGGGCTTGTCGTAGAGCTTCAACGGCGTGTCGACCTGCTGCAGCACGCCGAGCTTCATCACGGCCACCCGGTCGCCCATCGTCATCGCCTCGACCTGGTCGTGGGTGACGTAGACGGTGGTGACGCCGAGGTCCTGCTGGAGCCGGGCGATGTCGGTCCGGGTCGCGACGCGCATCTTGGCGTCGAGGTTGGACAGCGGCTCGTCCATGCAGAACACCTGCGGCGCCCGGACGATCGCGCGACCCATGGCGACGCGCTGGCGCTGGCCGCCCGAGAGCGCCTTGGGCTTGCGCTCGAGGTACTCGGTGAGCTGCAGGATCTCCGCCGCCTTGGCGACGCGCTCCTTGCGCTCGGCCGCGGGCACCTTGGCCATCTTGAGCGAGAACGCCATGTTCTCCTCGACCGACATGTGCGGATAGAGCGCGTAGTTCTGGAACACCATCGCGATGTCGCGGTCCTTGGGCGGGACGTTGGTCACGTCGCGGTCACCGATGTAGATCTTCCCGTCGTTGACCTCCTCGAGCCCTGCGAGCATGCGCAGGGTGGTGGACTTGCCGCAGCCCGAGGGCCCGACGAGCACCATGAACTCGCCGTCCTTGATCTCGAGGTCGATGCCGGGCACGGCCGGCTCGTCGGCGCCGGGATACCACCGCTGCGCCTTCTCGAACGTCACTGTTGCCATTGTCTGCTCCTTCACCGGCAGGTACGTGCCGGACGATCCGTAGTGAAGTGACCGGGGTCACAGACCCCGAGGTCACAGTAGGGCCCGGCTCCCACCGGGGCAATGGTGCGGGCCCGCCGTCTCACGCGGTGCCACCTCGAGCGGTGCGCACCGAGCCCCCGTGGCGCACCGCCATCGGCACCGAGTCGGTGCCGCCGTGGTCGTCGGGGTCGAGGAGACGGCGTACGGCGAGCGCGCCGAGCTCGGTGAAGGGCAGCTGGACGGAGGTGAGCACCGGCCGCAGCCACCCCGCGATCGCCGAGCCGTCGAAGGACACGACGCTCACGTCGTCGGGCACCCGCAGCCCCGCCTCGGCGAGGGCCTGGTAGACGCCCATCGCGACCCGGTCGTTCATGCAGACCAGCCCCTCGGCGCGCACGCCTCGTGCCAACCATCGGCTGGTGGCGGCGAAACCCTCGGTGACCGACCAGTCACAGGCGACCACCCCCGCGAGGTCGAGGCCCGCCTGGGCGAGCCCCGCCCGGATCCCCGCCATCCGTCGCGGGCCGGCCGTCGCCTCGGGCGTGGGGTCCTCCCCCACGACCCAGACGTCCGAGACGCCCGCGGCGACGAGCGTGGCCGCGGCCGCACGGCCTCCACCCTCGTCGTCGGGCAGCACCGCCGCGTACCGCTCGTCGCGGGCCTCGCAGTTGAGCAGCACCGACCGGACGCCGCGCAGCGCGTCGGGCAGGTGGATCGTGCGCGCGGTGCGGGTGGCGTACACGACCCCGTCCACGTCGCGCTCGCGCATCTCCTCCAGCAGCAGCCGCTCGAGCTCGGGGTCGCCGCCGCTCTCACCCATCACGACCACGTGGTCGAGCTCGCGGGCGGCCAGGCTCGCGCCCGTCAGCATGCTGCTGCCGTACTGCTCCCCCGCGATCTGGTCCGAGACCAGCCCGATCGTGGCCGTACGACGGGTGCGCAGGCTGCGCGCACTGCGGTTCGGCCGATAGCCCAACCGGGCGGCGGCAGCACGCACCCGCTGGTCCGTCTCCGGAGCGATCCGCATCTGCGCAGCCCGGCCGTTGAGGATGTACGAGGCGGTGGTGGTGGACACCCCGGCCTCGGCCGCGACGTCGGCCAGCATCACGCGTCGGGTCTCCACTGCGTTCCCTCTTCTCGTCGTTGCGCGCCCCAGAAGCGCGCGGCAGAGCCTGCCGCTGTCGATCGGGACCCGTGACCTGTTCGTGTCCTTCCTGTCGCTTGACACCGGGACCGCGGGCCGAACATGATGCGGCTGATTCGATTCAGCAGTGGTGGACGTCACACTACGACAATCAGGACGCGCGGGACAGAGGTCCCGCCATCCGAGGAGGCACCCTCATGCGAATGACTTCGACCCGGCGCCGCACGGCGTTCGCCGCGACCGCGGCCGCGCTGGCACTGACCACGACCGGCTGCCTCGGCGACGACGGCGGAGGAGGTGGCGGCGGTAGCGCTGGTGGCGACGACGGCGTCGTCGACATCCTCGCCACGACCGACCCGCTCGTCTTCGAGGGGCTGAAGGCCAAGATCGAGGAGGAGGCCGAGGCCGCCGGGATCGAGGTCAACATCGAGCGCGTCGACAACATCAACCAGCTGATCCTGACCCGCATCCAGGCCAACGACCCGCCGGACATCGCCGTCATCCCCCAGCCCGGCGTCATCAAGCAGATCGTCGACCGCGGCAAGGCCGTCGAGCTGACCGATGACATCGTCCCGGCCGACGCGCTCTCCGACATGACGCCCGGCACGTTGGAGGCCGGCCAGATCGACGGCACCCAGTACGGCCTGATGATCAGCATGAACGTCAAGAGCCTGGTGTTCTACAACAAGCAGGCGTGGGACGAGGCCGGCTTCAAGGCTCCCGAGAGCCTCGACGAGCTCGCCGAGCTGACCGACCAGATGAAGAGCGACGGCGAGACGCCCTGGTGCTTCGGCATCGAGTCGGGCGCGGCCACCGGCTGGCCGGTGACCGACTGGTTCGAGGACCTGATCATGCGCTTCGGCGGTCCCGAGGAGTACAACCAGTGGGTCGCCAACGAGGTCAAGTTCGACTCCGAGGTGGTTCGGCAGGCTGCCGACTACATGGAGCAGACCGTCCTGGCCGATGGCAGCGTGCCCGGTGGGCGCGGCTCCATCGCGAGCGTGGCCTTCGGTGAGGCAGAGGACACCATGTGGCAGGACGACCCGGGCTGCTGGATGTTCAAGCAGGGCAACTTCGTCGTCTCCGCGGACTTCATGCCGCAGGACGTCGTCGACAACGTCGACGAGCGGGTCGGCGTCTTCGGGTTCCCGCCGGCCGAGGCCGGCACCGACGCCCCCGTGCTGGGCGGCGGCGACCTGGCCACGCTGCTGCTCGACAACGAGGACTCACGCGCGATGATGCAGATCCTGGCCGACGTCGAGCTCGGCACCGAGGCGGCTCCGAACAGCTCCTTCATCTCGCCCCACACGGAGTTCGACACCTCGCTCTACCCGAGCGACCTGACCCGGCAGATCGCCGACGTCGCCTACCAGTCCGACCAGTTCCTCTTCGACGGCTCGGACCTGATGCCGGGCGAGGTCGGGGCCGGCAGTTTCTGGAAGGAGATGACGGCGTGGATCCAGGAACGACAGGACCTCGACACCACGCTGACCAACATCGACGAGAGCTGGCCCGCCAGCTGATCGCCTCCCCGACGGGACGGGGACGGTCGGCGCAGCCGCCCGGTCGTCCCCGCCCCGTACGGACCAGCAGTTCCCCGGACGTGCCCCCGATCCAGGAGCAGGACACATGCTGTTGAAGATCCTCAACGCCCTGATCACCGTCGGTGTGGGTGTCGGCGCCGCCGTCATCCTCTACTGGCTGCTCAACAAGCTGGCCGAGGTGCTGCCCGGGCGGTGGGAGCACCGGCTCAAGCCGTACTTCTACATCCTCCCCGCCTACGCAGCCCTGGTCTTCTACCTCGTCTATCCGGCCGTGCAGACCATCGTCTTCAGCTTCGCCAACGCGCAGAGCACCGCGTGGGTCGGACTCGACAACTACACGAGGCTGCTGCAGAGCAGCAACTTCCAGGACACCCTCTTCAACACGCTGCTCTGGATGGCCGTCGTCCCGGCGATGACCGTGGTGCTCGGACTAGCGATGGCCGTCCTGGCCGACCGGCTCAACCCCACGTGGGAGAACACCTCCAAGACGATCATCTTCCTGCCGATGGCCATCAGCTTCGTGGGCGCCGGCACCGTGTGGGGCCTGATCTACAACTACCGCCCCGAGGGGCGCGAGCAGATCGGCCTGCAGAACGCCATCATCACCGCACTCGGCTTCGACCCCGTGGCGTGGTTGCAGGTCAGCGACTTCAGGCTCAACAGCTTCTTCCTGATGGTGATGCTGCTGTGGGCCCAGACCGGCTTCTCGATGGTGCTGCTCTCCGCCGCGGTCAAGGGCGTCCCCGAGGACACCCTCGAGGCGGCGCGCATCGACGGCGCCAACGAGCGGGCCATCTTCTTCCGGGTGGTCGTCCCGCAGATCTGGGGCACCGTCATCACCGTCTACGTCACGACCCTGATCGGCGTGATGAAGATCTTCGACATCGTCTACGTGATGACCAACGGCCAGGCCAACACCAACGTCATCGGCAACGAGTTCTTCAACCAGCTCTTCACCAACTTCAACAACGGCGCAGCCGCAGCCATCGTCGTGCTGCTGATGCTCGCCACCATCCCGATCATGGTGTACCAGGTGCGCAACTTCCGTCGTGAGGAGTCGATGGCATGACCCAGACACAGACCACGATGGGGGCGGCCACGCCCACCCCGAAGACCCGCAAGCGCGTCTCCTCGCGAGAGGGACAGCCACAGAAGGCCGGATGGTTCGCCCGGATCGTGGTGTTCGTCCTTTGCTTCCTCTGGATCGTGCCCGTGATCGGGCTCTTCCTCACCTCCTTCCGCCCCCGGGACGACGCCAACGAGACCGGCTGGTGGACGCTGTTCTGGACGCCGTCGGCCTGGGGCCGGATGTCCTTCGACAACTACCAGACCGCCATCGACCAGGGCGGCCTCGGCCAGGCGTTCGTCAACAGCCTGGCGATCACGCTGCCGGCGACCTTCATCCCGATCCTGGTCGCAGCGTTCGCGGCGTACGCCTTCGCGTTCATGGAGTTCCCCGGCCGCAACTTCCTGTTCCTGGCCGTCGTGAGCCTGCTGGTGGTGCCCAACTACATCGCCTTCGTGCCAATCCTGCGGATCTACGGCGACCTGCAGATCGCCGGCACCTTCCCAGCCGTGTGGCTGGCGCACATCGGCTTCGGGATGTCGCTGGCGATCTACATCCTCCGCAACTACATGGCGACGCTGCCCAAGAGCGTGATCGAGTCGGCGAAGATCGACGGTGCCAGCCATTTCCAGACCTTCTTCCGGCTGGTGCTGCCGATGTCGGTTCCGGCCCTGGCCGCGTTCGCGATCTTCCAGTTCCTGTGGGTCTGGAACGACCTGCTCGTGGCGCTGATCTTCGTCGGCCCGGGCGGCAACGCGCCCATCACCGTCGCGCTGCGCAACAACCTGATGGGACAGGCCGGATCCGGCCAGCACCTGATCACCGCCGGCGGATTCCTGTCGATGGTCCTGCCGATCGTGGTGTTCCTCTTCATGCAGCGGTTCTTCGTCCGCGGCATGACGGCGGGCGCGGTCAAGGGCTGACCCGCACTGGGTGGGTCGGCCGGGACGCCCCCGGCCGCCCACCGGCCGAGGCACATCCCTTCGACTGGAAAGGATCCTCGTGACCGAGGCTCCCGCCCGCGCGCCCTGGTGGCGCGACGCCGTCATCTACGAGATCTATCCCCGCAGCTTCGCCGACGCCGACGGCGACGGTGAGGGGGACATCCCCGGCATCACGGCCCGCCTCCCCTACCTGGCGGACCTGGGCGTCGACGCCGTGTGGGTCGCTCCGTGGTACCCCTCCCCGATGGCCGACGGCGGCTACGACGTCAGCGACTACTGCGACATCCACCCGCGGTTCGGCACGCTCCAGGACGCCGACATGATGATCGCCGAGGCCCATCGGCTGGGCCTGAAGGTGATCGTCGACCTCGTCGCCAACCACTCGTCCTCCGAGCACGAGTGGTTCCGTGCCGCGCTCGCCTCCGGGCCGGGATCACCGGCGCGGGCGCGCTACCACTTCGCCGACGGCAGCGGCCCGGGCGGCGTGGAACCACCCAACAACTGGATCAGCGCGTTCGGGGGGTCGGCGTGGTCGCCGGTCGAGGACGGCCGTACGCCCCGGCAGTGGTACCTGCACCTCTTCGCGCCCGAGCAGCCCGACCTCAACTGGGACGACGAGGGCGTGCGCGAGGCCTTCGACGACGTGCTGCGGTTCTGGCTCGAGCGCGGCGTCGACGGCTTCCGCCTGGATGCCGCACCGGCTATGGCCAAGGTGCCCGGCTATCCGCCCTTCGACTACCCCGACCCCACGCGCTTCGAGACCGCCACCTGGGAGGGCAACCCGCACTGGGACGTCGACACGGTGCACGACATCTTCCGCCGCTGGCGTCGCGTGGTCGACGCGCACCCCGGCGAGCAGGTGCTGGTCGCCGAGGCGGTGGTCAACGGGCCGGAGCGCCTCGCGCGCTACCTCGGACCCGACGAGATCCAGACCGCGTTCAACTTCGACTGGGTCCACGCCCCCTGGGACGCCGAGCACCTGCGCGACGTCATCGACCGTACGCTCGCCGCCCTGCAGCCCATCGGCGCGCCGGCGACGTGGGCGATGTCGAGCCACGACGAGACCCGGCACCTCACCCGCTTCGGCGCCGGCGACCTCGACCTGGGCCGGCGACGCGCACGAGCTGCCGTGCTGCTCACCCTCGCCCTCCCCGGTGGCGCCTACCTCTACCAGGGTGAGGAGCTCGGCCTCGAGGAGGTCGAG
This sequence comes from Nocardioides eburneiflavus, assembly GCF_004785795.1. NCBI lineage: Bacteria > Bacillati > Actinomycetota > Actinomycetes > Propionibacteriales > Nocardioidaceae > Nocardioides > Nocardioides eburneiflavus. Next base: position 1,946,231 of record NZ_SRRO01000001.1, on the reverse strand, counting down.
GACATCCCCGAGGCGCTCCTGCAGGACCCGGTCTTCGTCCGGTCCGGCGGCCGCCACCGCGGCCGCGACGGGTGCCGGGTGCCACTGCCGTGGAGCGGCGACCGTTCCCCCTTCGGCTTCTCGCCGGGCCCCGCCGATCCCTGGTTGCCGCAGCCGGCGCACTGGGCCGACCTGACCGTCGAGGCGCAGCAGCGCGACCCCGACTCCATGCTCCACCTCTACCGCACGGCGCTGCGCCTGCGGAGCGAGGTCCACGACCTGCGCGCCCCCGGGCTGCACTGGCTGCCGGCGCGCGACGGCGTCCTGCGCTTCCGCCGGGGCGACCGCTTCGAGTGCCTGGCCAACCTCGGCGACGCGGCCGTGCCCCTGCCCGAGGGCGTCGTCCTCTCCAGCCGTGACGGCCAGGTCGTCGAGCCCGACACCACCGTCTGGGTCGTGCACCCGTGACCGACCCCGTGCCCGACAGGAGCAGCAGCACCTCCATGCTCTTCCCTGCCCCCGGTCCCTCGACCGAGCCACGGCTCACCCTCGAGCTGGACCTCCCGTCCGACGCACGGGGCGAGATGCTGCCCCGGATCCTGTGGGCCGGCGTCGCCGCGCCCGACGAGGTCGGGCCGAGCGGCTATCCGTCCACCTTCCGCGGGCCCGGGGTCCCCCTGCTGGGCGAGCACGCCCACGAGCTCTTCACCCGCCCGCACCTGCGCGGGCACCGTACGGCCGCCCCGGGCTCCGACGCGGCATGGTCCACGCGCTTCCTCCTCGACGACGTGGAGCAGACCGACCAGCGACTGGTCGTGACGGCCGCCGACGACGCCGCCGGGCTCGGCCTCACCACCGAGCTCGAGGCGCTGCCCGGCGGGCTGCTGCGCGGGCGGCACACCGTACGCAGCACGGGCCCGGGCAGCTACGTGCTGACGGGGCTCGAGGTCGTGCTCCCGGCCCCCGACGACCTGGTCGAGCTGCTCGACTTCACCGGGCGCCACGAGGGCGAGCGCACGCCGCAGCGCCACGAGGTCACCGACGGGCTGTGGCTGCGCGAGGGCCGGGAGGGACGACCGGGCCTGGGCGGCGCGACGGTCGCCGTGCTCGGCTCGCGCGGGTTCGACACCCGCACCGGCACGGTGCTCGGGGTCCACGTCGCGTGGAGCGGCAACAGCTGCTTCCGGGTCGAGCGCTCGCCCGACCTCGGCACCACCCTCGGCGGGGGCGAGCTGCTCCAGCCGGGCGAGGTCGTGCTGGCGCAGGGCGAGGCGTACACGTCCCCGTGGGTCGTCTTCGGCGCCTCGGACGACGGCCTCGACGGACTGGCGGCGGCGTTCCACACCTACGAGCGGTCCCTTCCCGCGCACCCCGACCACCAGCCCGTCGTGCTCAACGTCTGGGAGGCCGTGTGGTTCGACCACGACCTCGCGCGCCTGCACGAGATCGCCGACCGGGCCGCGCGGGTCGGGATCGAGCGCTTCGTGCTCGACGACGGCTGGTTCCACGGCCGGCGCGACGACACCGCCGGACTCGGTGACTGGTGGGTCGACCCCGACGTCTGGCCCGAGGGGCTGACGCCGATCGCCGACCACGTGCGCGGGCTCGGGATGCAGTTCGGGTTGTGGTTCGAGCCCGAGATGGTCAACCCCGACTCGGAGCTCTATCGCGCCCACCCCGACTGGATCCTCTCGACGGGCGACCGGGTGCCGCAGCTGCACCGCCACCAGCTCGTCCTCGACCTGTCGCGCGAGGAGGTCTGGCAGCACGTGCACGACCGGGTGCACGCGGTGCTGTCGTCGGCGCCCGTCGACTACGTCAAGTGGGACCACAACCGCGAGCTCCTCGAAGCCGGCTCGGGCGTCCGCAGCGGCGCCGCGGCCGTGCGCGCGCAGACCTTCGCCTTCTACCGCCTCCTCGACTCGCTGCGCGAGCTGCACCCCGGCATCGACTGGGAGTCGTGCGCCTCCGGCGGCGGCCGCATCGACCTCGGCGTCATCGAGCGCACCCAGCGCGTGTGGACCTCCGACATGACCGACGCCCTGGCGCGCCAGCACATCCAGCGCTGGACGACGCAGCTGGTGGCGCCGGAGTATCTCGGCGCCCACGTCAGCGCACCGGTCGCGCACCAGTCCGGGCGACGCTTCACCCTCGACTTCCGCTCGGCGACGGCGCTGTTCGGCGCCTTCGGCGTCGAGTGGGACCTCAGCACCGCGGCCGAGGACGAGCTCGACGCGCTGGCAGGCTGGGTGGGGCTCCACAAGCGCTTCCGCCCGCTGCTGCACTCCGGCCGCGTGGTGCGCCCGGAGTCGGCCGACCCCGCCGTGCTGCTCCACGGCGTGGTGGCCGTCGACGGCGGCGAGGCCCTGCTCGCGCACGTCCAGCTCGACGAGTCCGCGAGCAACCGGGGCACGGTGGTGCGGGTGCCCGGCCTCGTCGCCGACGCGGCGTACGACCTGGCCTGGGTCGGTCCCGTCGACCATCGCGCGGTCAGCAGGTCCGTCGCCCTGCCGCAGCCCGGCCCGACCGACGGCACCGGGGTGCGGGGTGCTGTGCTGGGCACGCGCGGCTACTGGATCCCGCGCCGACGGCCCGAGACCGTGACCCTCGTCCACCTGGAGCGCACATGACCTCACCCACCGACGCGACTCGCACGGACGAGGACTGGTGGCGCACCGCGGTCGTCTACCAGGTCTACCCGCGCAGCTTCGCCGACTCCGACGGCGACGGGATCGGCGACCTGCGCGGGCTCATTGGCCGCCTCGACCACCTCGAGCTGCTGGGCGTCGACGTGGTGTGGCTGTCGCCGATCTATCCCTCACCGCAGGACGACGCCGGCTACGACATCAGCGACTACCAGGACGTCGACCCCGCCTTCGGCACCCTCGACGACCTCGACGAGCTCGTCGCCGCGCTCCACGAGCGAGGCATGGGGCTGATGATGGACCTCGTCGTCAACCACACCAGCGACGAGCACCCCTGGTTCGTCGCCTCGCGGTCCTCCCTCGACGACCCGAAGCGCGACTGGTACTGGTGGCGCCCGCCCCGCGCAGGCATGGCGGCCGGCGACCCGGGCGCCGAGCCGACCAACTGGGAGAGCTTCTTCTCCGGGTCGACGTGGGAGCTCGACGCGGCGAGCGGTGAGTACTACCTCCACCTCTTCTCCCGCAAGCAGCCCGACCTCAACTGGGAGAACCCCGAGGTCCGCGAGGCGGTGTACGCGATGATGCGCTGGTGGCTCGACCGCGGTGTCGACGGGTTCCGGATGGACGTCATCAACCTGATCTCCAAGGACACCTCCCTCCCCGACGGCATCGTCCACGCCGGCGTCCTGGGTGACGGCACGCCCCACGTGATGAACGGCCCGCGCATCCACGAGTTCCTCGCCGAGATGCACCGCGAGGTCCTGGCCGGACGCGACCGGAAGGTCCTGACCGTCGGCGAGATGCCCGGCGTGACGGTGGAGGAGGCGCTGCTCTTCACCGACCCCATCCGCGCAGAGGTCGACATGGTCTTCACCTTCGAGCACATGGGCGTCGACCACGCCCGCACCAAGTGGGACCTGCTGCCCTTCGACCTGGTGGCGCTCAAGACCGTGCTCGGCCGCTGGCAGACCGGGTTGGCCGACGTCGGGTGGAACTCGCTCTACTGGAACAACCACGACCAGCCGCGCGCGGTCTCCCGCTTCGGCGACGACGGGCAGTGGCGCGAGCGCTCGGCCAAGCTGCTCGGCACCGTCCTGCACCTGCACCGCGGCACGCCGTACGTCTACCAGGGCGAGGAGCTCGGGATGACGAACCACCCGTTCGGCGGCATCGAGGACTTCCAGGACATCGAGTCGCTCAACCACCACGAGCAGGCCGTGGGCCTCGGCGCCGACCCCGACGACGTCCTGGCGTCGCTCCGCTCACGCGGCCGGGACAACGCCCGTACGCCGATGCAGTGGGACGCGTCGCCCCACGGCGGTTTCACCACCGGACGCCCGTGGCTGGCGGTGAACCCGAACCACGTGGAGGTCAACGCCGAGGCGGCGACCACCGACGAGGACTCGGTGCTCCACCACTACCGGCGCCTGGTGCGGCTGCGCCACGAGGTGCCGGTCGTCGCGCTCGGTGACTTCACGATGCTGCTGCCCCAGGACGAGCGCGTCTATGCCTTCACCCGAGCGCTCGACGACGAGGAGCTGCTGGTGCTGGCCAACTTCGGCGCCGACCCGATCCGTGCGGACCTCGACCTCACCGGATGGTCGGAGGCCGAGGTGCTGCTCGACAACGTCCGGGGCGGGAGCGACGACCCGCGCACCGGGCGGCTCGAGCCGTGGCAGGCGGTGGTGCTGCGGCGCACCCGGTGAGCCCGTAGCGGGTCAGTAGGTCCCGAGGTACTTCTTCGGGGTGCCGGGCGCAGGCTGTCGCTGCACGGTCACGGAGCCCATCAGCGCCATCCCGCGGATCCGCACGACGGGTGAGCCCGGGCCGATGTCGGCGGCGACCTTGTCCTTGGCCTGGCTGTACTCGCCCATGATCGGGGTGCCGTCCATCACGACGTGCATGTCGGCGGGCACGATCACCTTGACCTCGCCCATGACCGCGCTGGCGTTGATGAGCGTCTCGTGGGCGGAGAGCTGCGCCTGCCGGAGGTCGATGACCACCCCGCCCATCATCGCGAACGCGCTGTGGTGCTCGGGCACGGACCACACGCCCTGCCGCTTGCACTCGCTCATGATCGCGACCGACGAGTTGTGGCCGACCGCGGGCACAGACGACGGCGTATGTCGCACCGGCGCCGCACCCGGGTGCGGGTGCGGCACGGGGCCGGTCGCCTGGAGGTCGAGCGTGATGGGCACCAGCTCGCCGTAGGTCTTGGCCCGGAAGGTCAGCTCGAGCCGCTCCTCGAGCTCGTCGAGGTCGAGGCGGCCCTCTCCGGCGGCGTCGCGCAGCACGTCGGCGACGCGCTGCCGGTCGGCGTCGGAGATGCGCATCTGCGACGGGTCATGCGGGCGGTTCTCGATCTCCCCCATGGGAGGAGCCTAGCGATCGCGCCGCCCGCACGACCATGACGAGCGTCAGGGCCGGATCCGCACGCGGCCGTCCTCGACCACGACGTCCTCGGTCTCGAAGTACTCCGTGAACCGGTCCCCGGACTTGATGGGGTACGGACAGGTCTTCACGACGGGCCGGTGGGTGGGGTCCACGCAGTCGGCGATGGTGGCCACTGCGGGCGCCTCCTCGCGGTGGGTACCGGTCCCCTGCCACGCCGGGGTGGCGCAGGTCGGGACGGGACCGTCGACGGCGGTGTTCCACCGCGGCTGGACGATGAAGCAGGGACGCCCCTCGTCGGGGGCGGAGGCGGTCGTCGGCGGGGCGACGGCCGTCGTGGTGACAGCGGTGATGCTCGCGGCGACGGCGAACGCGGCGGTGCGGGCGATCCTGGTGCGGGTGTTCGTGTTCATGGTGGTCTCCTCGGTCTGCGGGCGGTGCGCCCGTCCTTGTCAGGAGCTCCACAGTCGGCCCGCCGGACAGGCGGTTGACGAGGGTTGACGAAGGTTGACAGCTGCCCACTTATCGGGTTGCCCGAGCACCGCAGCGAGAGGATCCTCGACCTGTACGTGGGTGATGGAGGACCCCATGAGTGCACTGCCACGACCCGCTCTGACGGGACCGACCCGAGTGCTCAACGACGCCCTCCACGACCTCCACCACCGCGCCGGCTGGCCGTCGCTCCGCGCCCTCGCCAAGGAGACCGGGGTCTCGCACACCACCGTCTCCAAGACGTTCTCCCAGCCCGCGCTCCCGTCGTGGGGCACCCTCGAGCTCCTCGTCGAGGCGATGGAGGGGGACACGACACTCTTCCACCAGCTGTGGCTCGCCGCTTCCACCCCCACCGACGGCGGTGCACCCGCTCCTGCGCCACGGATCGCCGGCCGCCACGCCGAGCTGGAGGCCGTACGCCGCCACCTCGAGACCGGAACCGGCCTGCTCCTCGTCACCGGCGAGGCCGGCATCGGCAAGACCACGCTCGTCGACGCTGCGGCCGCAGCCAGCACACCGTTCGTCGCCGTGGGCGCCTGCCTCCCGCTGTCGGTGGAGGTCCCCTTGCTGCCTATCGCCGACCTGCTGCGGGCGATCCACGAGCACGACCGAGAACTGATCACCAGCGCGCTGGCGTCGTGCCCGGCCTTCGTGACGACGTCCCTGGCTCGCCTCGTGCCTGAGCTGGAGGACGTCTCCGACCCCTCGGGCCACGAGGACCCATGGACCCGTCAGCGCCTCTACAGCGCCGTCGGTCTGGCACTGCTGTCACTTGGGGGAACGGGTCGCATCGCGTTCGTCCTCGAGGACCTGCACTGGGCCGACGGCGCCACCCTCGACCTGATTGAGACCCTGCTGGTGCGACGTCCACCACTGCCCGCCGTGCTCACGTGGCGGCGCGACGACCCGGATGTGCCCGAGAGCTCACGGCAGTGGCACCGACGGCTGCGGCGCAGCGGGGAGGTGTCCGTGCTGGCTCTCGGCCCGCTGACGAGGGCGGAGACCGCCGAGCAGCTCCGCCTGCTGGGTCACTCCGACGAGGCGGCGATGGACGGGATCTTCGACCGCACCCTCGGACACCCGTTCTTCACCGAACAGCTGGCGACCCAGGACTCCCACGCGCCCGCGCTGCTGGACGACGTCCTCGACGCGCGTCTCGACGGACTTGACCAGGACGCGTGGCGGGTGGTGCGTGCACTCGGCGTAGCGGACCGGTCACTGGCCCCCGAGGATCTTGCAGCCTCGACCGGGCTCGATGGCGAAGCCCTCACTGGCACTCTCCACGCGCTCCGGGACCGCTTGCTGATCGACGTCGATCCGGCTCGTGGATCAGCCCAGCTGCGGCACCCGCTGCTGGCTCACGCCGTGCGTCGACGCCTGGTGCCGGGCGAGGCCGCCGACCAGCACGAGCGTCTGGCCACAGTTCTCGGTGCTGCTGTCCACGCGCGGGCGGCAGAGATCGCCAGTCACTGGAAGGGCGCGGGGGACCGGGAGCGCGAGCTCGAGTGGCGACTGCGGGCCGCGACGGGCTCGGCCCTGGCCTTTGACTGGGCGCAGGAGGCCGAGCACTGGTGCCGCGCACTCGACCTCTGGCCGAGCGACGACACGCTGGTCGGCGATCCGCCGATGACGCGTGCTCATGCCTACCTCGCCGCCATCGACGCGTTGGACGAGTCACTCCAGTGGCACCGAGCTGCCGAGCTGAGCGAGGTCACCGAGGGCATGCTCGCCGGCCTCGACGCCGCGACACGGGCGGAGGTCGTGCGTCGGGCCGCCAAGTACCGCAGTGATCGTGACGGGCTGACAGTCGGCATGACGCTGATCGAGCAGGCGCTCGATCTGTACCGCGGCCTGCCGCCCAGCAGCGGTCTGGTCCACGCCATCAGTCACAAGCGGTGGCTGCTGATGTCGCTGGGAGACTATCGACAGGCGCACGACCTGGCCCGCGAGGGCGCTGCGGCGGCAACCCAGCTGGGTGACGCCCGGTCCGCTCGATATGCCCTCAGCACCCTCGCCTGGCACGAGGGCGCGGACGGTCACCTCGATCAGGCGACGGCCCTGCTCGCGCGAGGACGGGACCTGGTGCCGGAAGGCGCCGATCCCCCGGGCGACGTGCGGCAGTGCGTGATGCTCACCGACCTGCATCTCCTCAACGGCGGCACGGTCGACGACGTCGAGCGCGCGGGGCGGTGGGGTCTCGGGATCGCCGAGGCCTGGGGAATCGACAACAACCTCGCCCTGATCCTGCGGGCGAACCTCGCCACCGCGCACCTCAGGGCCGGTGACGTCCGCGGCGCGTCGGCACTCCTCGGTGTCGAGAGCCACGAGCCCCCGGATCCCGACCGGTGGCCCGTGCACAGCGTCCGAGCCGAGCTGGAGGCGGTGTCCGGAGAGACCGCGCTCGCAGTCGCACGCATCGAGTCCTTGCTGCCCGACATCGTCGCGGACGGCGAGGTCGACCTCGAGGAGGTCAGCGCCCTCGCCCACGTGCACTTCTTGAACGGCACCTCGGAGGTCGTGCTGGACCGGCTGCTGCGAGACCTCGATGCGGTCGTGGACACAGCCCCGGCCCGGGTCGTCGCGTCGGCGCTCGTCGCGGCCACCCGAGCAGCGGCAGAGTCCGCAGGTAGGAACGACCCGTCGCGTGTGACCGTGCGCGACCTCTATGCGCGATCCCAGCTGGCTCGCAACAAGGACCCCGACGTCAGCCCCTGGCGACGGTCAGCCGACGCGGAACTGGCGAGAGGTGACCAGGCCGACACCGCCGACCAGTGGATGGCGGCGGCACGCGGCTGGGACCGCCTACACCGACCCCACGACGCAGCATATTGCTGGTGGCGCGCAGCCCAGGCCGCCCTGCGTCATGGCCAAGGCACCCTCGCAGCGCGCCTGCTCAAGAAGGCAGCAGCCGACGCAGGCGAGCACGTGCCACTCTCCCGAGCGATCGCCGAGACCGCCAGGACCGGCCGATGAGCGCGCTCCCCCGTCCCGACCTGCCCCCCGGTCCGCACCGCGACCTCGTCGCCCGGCTCCACGACCTCCACCACCGCGCCGGCTGGCCGTCGCTCCGCGCCCTGGCCAGGGAGACCGGGGTCTCGCACACCACCGTCTCCAAGACGTTCTCGCAGCCCGCGCTCCCGTCGTGGGGCACCCTCGAGCTCCTCGTCGAGGCGATGGAGGGGGACACGACACTCTTCCACCAGCTGTGGCTGGCCGCTTCCACCCCCACCAACGGCGCGCCCGCCCCGGCCCCTCGGATCGCGGGTCGCCACGCCGAGCTGGAGGCCGTACGCCGCCACCTCGAGACCGGAACCGGCCTGCTCCTCGTCACCGGCGAGGCCGGCATCGGCAAGACCACGCTCGTCCGAGCCGCAGCCGACACGAGCGACGCCTTCGTCGCCATCGGTCACTGCCTGCCGTTGTCCACCGACGTGCCCCTCATGCCGGTGGTCGACCTGCTCGGTGCCGTGCAGCAGGTCGACGACGGGCAGTGGGTCTCCGCAGCAATCGACGGGGTCCCGCGCCACGTCGTCCGGTCCCTCGCCCGACTCCTGCCTGCTCTGAGTCGCGAGAGTGTCGAGGTCGACGACCGGGAGTTCGCGCGTCAACATCTCCTCGCGTCGATCACGCACCTCTTCGCAGCTCTCGCGGACCTGCGACCGGTCGCCCTGCTGATCGAGGACCTGCACTGGTCCGACCTGACCACGCTCGACCTGCTCGAGCACCAGCTGTCGCGGGGAGGCGGCCCACCCGTCGTCGGCACGTGGCGCGTGGCGGACGCGAGCACGACGTCCGAGCATCGTGCGTGGAGGGACCGTGTCGACAGGCTGACCACCCGGGTCGTGGAGCTGGCCGAGCTCTCGTGCGACGAGACGCTCGAGCAGCTGCGACTGTTGGAGGGCCGCACACCCGACCCGTCGCGCGGAGCCCGGCTGTTCGCGCGGACGCAGGGCCACCCGCTGTTCACCGAGCAGCTGGCCAGCCAGGGCGACGAGGACACGGCGGTGCCGCGGCGCCTGGCCGAGGTGCTCCAGCGCCGCATGACCGGACTTGGCCCCACCGCCAGCGCCGTGGCGAACGCCCTCGCAGTGGCGGATCGTGGTCTCCCGCCGGACGTGCTCCTCGAGGTGGCGCGACTGGATCGCCCGACGCTCGTCGGCACGATGCGAGAGCTCGCCGAGCACCACCTGCTGATCGGGCGCGGCGACGTCGCACAGCTCCGACACCCCTTGCTCGCCGAGGCTGCTCGGGAGCACATGATGCCGGGCGAGCAAGCGCTCTGGCACGGCGCCCTTGCTGCATCGATGGCCAGGCGGCCGGACGCGGACCCCGCGGAGGTGGCGGAGCACTGGCGAAAGTCCGGGGACGCCCGCGCGGAGATCGAGTGGCGCGTACGAGCCGCCCGTCAGGCGCATGCGCGCACCTCCCCGATCGCCGAGGCGGAGCAGTGGAGGCGTGCCCTGGAGCTCCTCCCGGCCGTGCCGGACGCGGACCTCGACGAGGTCGACGCACGTGTGGCGGCCTTCGACGCGCTGGAGCTCGGCGGGCGGCTCCGCGAGGGCGCGGAGCTGCTCGAGCCCGCCATGTCGGCGGTCGACCATCTCGACCCCTACCGGGCGGCAGAGGTGCTCCGGCGGATGTCGATGTCAGCGGACTGGTTGGGCGACGACGTCGGGAGCAGCCTGGCACTGGCCGACCGGGCCCTGGCGCTGCTCCAGCCGCACGGGGCGAGCGAGGGGCTGGTCAAGACCCTCGACCTCCGGGCGAACCACCTCCTGGACCTCGGGCGCGACGACGAGGCGCTCGACGCCCTCACCCGCGCGCTCACCGCCTGCGAGGAGCTGAGCAACGACACGCTCGTCCTCGTCGCCTCGGCGACGTTGGCATGGCACACGGCCTGCACCGGCGACCTCGACGGGGCGCTCCGCATCCTGCGCGAGGCACGCCAGCGGGTGCCCGATGCCGTCGACCCGCGCACGGAGGCGTACGTCGGCATGATGCACACCGACGCGCTGATCAAGCACCGGAGACCTCCCGAGGAGGTCATGGCCGCGGCCGAGACCGCTGTCGCCGTGGGGCGGGAGTGGGACATGGACTTCCACCTCCTCACGATCACCCGCGCCAACGTCGTCGAGGCGCTCTACAAGGCTGGTCGTGTGGACGAGGCTGCTCGCACGCTGGAGGGGATCCCGACCTCCGGCTCGTACGACCACTGGCCGGTCGGGTGGATGTCCGGACAGATCGCCGTCGCGGAGGGGAGGCCGGCCGACTCGCTGGAGATCTTCACCGGGCTGGAGATCGTCGGGGGCTCCGAGGAGAACCTGCTGAACAGGACTCACTGGATCGCTGTCGCACACCTGTGGCTGGGACAGCCCGAGCCGGCCTGGTCGAGCCTGTCGACCGCAGTCGAGGCAGTCCTCGACGACGTCGTGGTGCGCGAGACCGGGCTCTCGTTCGCCCTCCTCGCCCGCGCGGCTGCCGACCTCGCGGTCGAGCATCCGGAGCGCCGGCGGGAACTTCGTACCACCCTCACCGGACTGCGACGGCGCGCCGTCGTCGACCCGCTCGCGCCGGCAGCAGCGCCCATCACGCGACACGCGGCGGCGGCCACGTGGGATGCCGAGGTGCTCCGCATCGACGGAGACGACACCGTCGAGCACTGGACGCGCCCTGCGAGCGCATGGGACGACCTGTGCTCACCGCACGACGCGGCCTACGCGCGCTGGCGGGCCGCGCAGTCCGCGCTGCGCTCGGGACAGGGCACCATCGCGGCCCGGCTCCTCAAGCGCGCGGCAGCCGACGCGCGCGAGCACGTCCCGCTCTCCCGCGCCATCGCCGCGACCGCAGCAGGCCGCCGATGAGCGCCCTCCCGAGCCCCGACCTGCCCCCCGGTCCGCACCGCGACCTCGTCGCCCGGCTCCACGACCTCCACCACCGCGCCGGCTGGCCGTCGCTCCGCGCCCTCGCCAAGGAGACCGGGGTCTCGCACACCACCGTCTCTAAGACGTTCTCGCAGCCCGCGCTCCCGTCGTGGGGCACCCTCGAGCTCCTCGTCGAGGCGATGCACGGCCCGGTCCAAGACTTCCGGGACCTTTGGCTGGCCGCCTCCGCCCCGACCGACGACGGCGCGCCCGCCCCCGCGCCACGGATCGCCGGCCGCCGCGCCGAGCTCGAGACCGTACGCCGCCACCTCGAGACCGGAACCGGCCTGCTCCTCGTCACCGGCGAGGCCGGCATCGGCAAGACCACCTTGGTCCGCGCTGCCGCTGCGAGCAGCGCCGTGCTGGTCGCGCGGGGCAACTGCCTGCCCTTGTCGGGCGAGGTTCCCCTGATGCCCGTGATCGACGCGATCCGGGCCGCGAGGCGCGCCGGTCGCGAGCGGTTCGACGACGCCCTCGCCCTGCTGCCGTCGTCACTGCAGACGTCCCTGGCTCGCCTGGTCCCCGACCTCGAGCTCGAGGCGATCCCCGTCGACGACCAGCTCGCCGGCATGCGGCAGCTCGTGGCTCTCTCCGAGATGACGGAGGCACTCGCGACCACCGCCTCATGCCGCCTGCTGGTCGAGGACCTGCAGTGGGCAGACCTCACCTCGCTGGACTGGCTCGAGCACCACCTGACCCACGGCTCCGAGGTGCCGCTCGTTGGCACCTGGCGGACGGCGGACCCCGACGTCCGCACCGGGCGCCTGGAGTGGCTCGACCGGGTGCGGCGCACCAGCGACGTCCGGGTCATCGGGCTGAGCACCCTGTCGGCCGACGAGACGGTCGAGCAGGTGCGCCTCCTGGTCCCCGGCACGGACGACGACCGCGCTGCCCGCATCCATGCTCGCTCACGCGGCCACCCACTCTTCTCCGAGCAGCTCGCCCTCCTGCCCGACGACACCGATGAGCTCCCACAGCAGCTCGCTTCCTACCTGGGCCATCGCCTGGACCGGCTGTCGGGGCGTGCCGGCTCGGTCGCCGCCGTGATGGGTGTCGCGGACCGTTGGCTGCCGGTCGAGGTCCTCGAACGCGTCACAGGCGTCGCGACACGTGCCTTCCGGCGGGGCCTGCGCGACCTCAGCGCAGCCCAGTTGGTGAGCACGTCGCCCACCGACGAGGTCGCGCTCGCCCACCCGCTGATCGCCGAGGCCGTGCGACGTCGCCTGCTCCCCGGGGAGGCGCGCTCCCTTCACGGCGCACTGGCGCAGGCGCTGACGGAGTCCGGCGACGCGCCCGAGGCCGAGCTGGCCGCCCACTGGCAGGCCGCGGGCCGGCCCGACCGTGAGCTCGACTGCCGGGTCGCCGCAGCCCGCCACGCGCACGAGAGGCTGGCCCTGCGTGACGAGCTGGAGTCGTGGCTGCGCGCGCTGGAGCTGCACGACACCATTGGCCCCGGCGACGGGCCGCCCCTCTGGATCATGCTCCGCGACGCCATGCGCGCCGCGGTCGAGGTCGCCGACCTCGTGGCCGCGCGGCGCCTTGCCGACCGGGCACTCGCGCTCGAGGTTGCGGACGAGGCTCGGGTGCACCTGCTCCAGCAGGCCGGCGACGTGCTGTACGAAGTTGGTGAGCACGAGACCGCGATGCGGCTCCTGGACGACGCGCACGACCTCCTCCTGCGCCTGCCGCCGTCAGCCGGTCTCGTCGAGGCCGCCGTGTCCCGGTTCTGGACCCTAGTGCAGGCGGGGCGCACGGCACGCGCCCTCCGCGACACCGAGGCCACGCTCACCCACCTCGCCGGGGTGGACGATGCCCGCCTCGGCTCGCTGCGGTTCTCGCACGACCTCGTCGCCCTCGTCCGTCAGGGCGACTTCGAGGGCGCACTGGCCGTCACCGAGGCACGGGCACGTGCGAGTGACCCCGACGACCTGACGTCCCGGCTGCTCGTGGCGGTCAACGCCACCGACGTCCTGCTCGGCCTCGGGGCCGCACCCGTGCAGGCCATGGACGCCGCCGGCGGCGCGCTCCTCGCGGCGGAGGAGGGGGGACTCAACGACACGTGGGTCGTGTCACTCCTACGCACGAACCTCGCCTGGTCGTGCCTGCGCGCCGGTGACGTCTCGTCGGCCGCCACCGTGCTCGAGCCCGTGACGCGCCGGCCGCCGAGCGCGATCACGTGGCTCCCGCACCAGGCGATGGCCGTCGTCGAGGTGCGCCGCGGACAGGTCGACCTCGGCCTCGCTCGGTCCCGCGCTGCCCAACGTGAGGCCGCCCACGACCTGTTCTGGGCACAGAGCCTCTGCCTGGAGACCGAGACCAGGTTGTGGGCCGGGGATGTCGACGAGGCCGTCCGCCTCCTCGACGAGGGGCTGGGGGTCGTGGTGGCCGCGGACGACACGCGCTACCACGGCGACCTGCTCACCTGCTTCGCCCGAGCGACGGCGGACGCCCTCGGCGCCACGGACGACGTCGACCGGCGGCGTACCGCCCACGCAGCCGCGCTCGCGTGGTGCGCCCGCGCCCGCCGCCAGCCGTTCGACGCTGCCGGCGTCGAGGCATCCCACCGTGCCGTCCGGCACCAGTGGGAGGGCGAGCTGGGCCGGATCATGGAGGCCGTCGACCAGTCTCCGTGGGTCCGCGCCGCGCTCGAGTGGGACCGTCTCGCGCGCCCGCACGACGCTGCGTACTGCCGCTGGCGGGCCGCGCAGTCCGCGCTGCGCTCGGGACAGGGCACCATCGCGGCCCGGCTCCTCAAGCGCGCGGCAGCCGACGCGCGCGAGCACGTCCCGCTCTCCCGCGCCATCGCCGCGACCGCAGCAGGCCGCCGATGAGCGCCCTCCCGAGCCCCGACCTGCCCCCCGGTCCGCACCGCGACCTCGTCGCCCGGCTCCACGACCTCCACCACCGCGCCGGCTGGCCGTCCCTCCGCGCCCTCGCCAAGGAGACCGGGGTCTCGCACACCACCGTCTCCAAGACGTTCTCCCAGCCCGCGCTCCCGTCGTGGGGCACCCTCGAGCTCCTCGTCGAGGCGATGCACGGCCCGGTCCAGGACTTCCGGGAGCTTTGGCTGGCCGCCTCCGCCCCGACCGACGACGGCGCGCCCGCCCCCGCGCCACGGATCGCCGGCCGCCGCGCCGAGCTCGAGACCGTACGCCGCCACCTCGAGACCGGAACCGGCCTGCTCCTCGTCACCGGCGAGGCCGGCATCGGCAAGACCACGCTCGTCCGAGCCGCAGCAGCCACGACCGACGTCTGTGTCGCCCGAGGCGCGTGCCTGCCCCTGTCCACCGAGATCCCGCTGCTGGCGGTGGCGGACTGCCTGGGGTCTGCCTACGAGGCGGATCCCCCGGGCTTCGTGCAGGTGGTGGGCGCCTGTCCTCCCTTCGTCGCTCCGACGGTGTCGTCGCTCGTGCCCGAGCTGGGTGCGACGAGCGGCGACCGCGTGCGGGACGACGACCGTGTGCTGCTCTTCAGCGCGATCGCCTCGCTCCTGAAGGCCCTGTCGTCCACCGGCCGCACCGTCCTTCTCCTCGACGACCTCCACTGGTCCGACACGGCGACCCTGGACCTGCTCGAGCACCTGGTCGGCCGTACGCCGTCCGTCCCGCTGGTGGGCACGTGGCGCTCCGGAGATCCGGGCACCCCCGGCTCGACCCAGGAGTGGTTCGAACGCGTCCGCCGCCTCCAGGACACGACCGTCGTCGCCCTGGGAGCACTGAGCCGCGACGAGACCGCTCACCAGCTCGCGCTGATGGGTGCCGACGCGGCGCAGGTCGACGTCATCCACGCGCGTTCCCGGGGACAACCCCTCTTCACCGAGCAGCTCGCCGCCCACCTCGACGACGAGGCCGGACTTCCGGACCTCCTCGCCGACCTGCTGGACCGTCGGCTGGTCGGGCTCTCCGGGCGTGCGTGGTCCGTGGTCCGCGCCCTCGGACTGGCCGAGCGTCCGCTGCCGACGGCGCCGCTCGCGACCGTGTGCGGCCTGGCCGGGGACGACCTCACGTCGATCCTGCACGAGCTCCGCGCGCGGCGGCTGCTCCGGACCAGCACGGCCGAGCACGCCGAGCTGGAGCACCCACTGCTGGCCGAGGCCGTCCAGAGGCGTCTGGTCGCAGGAGAGAGCCGACCGATCCACCGGGCGCTCGCCCGGGCGCTCGGGGCACGTCCGGACCCCGAGGCCGCCGAGGTCGCCGAGCACTGGCGGCGCGCCGGGGAGCCGGCCGAGGAGCTCCGGTGGCGCGTCCCGGCGGCCCGGCGCGCCGCCGAACGGTTCGACAGACGGCAGGAGGCCGAGCACTGGCTCCGTGTCATCGAGATCTGGCCGGCAGACGCGTCGCTCCGGCCGGACACACCCGTCACCCGGGCGCAGGCCCTCGTGGGCGCGATGGACGCGCTTCGCGCCTCCTTCCGGTTCAACGAGGCAGCAGCACTGAGCGAGGTCGCGGACGCGTGCCTGGCCGAGGCCGATGAAGGGGACCGTGCCGACCTGCTGTTCCGCCGTTCGATCTACCGCGGCGACCCTGAAGGCTTCGAGAGCGGTCTGGCGCTCCTCGACGAGGCCCTGGCCATCCACGACCGCCTGCCCGTCCGTGAGGGGAAGGTGCGGGCTCTCGACCGGAAGCAGCTCCTGCTCTTCGCGATGGGTCGGTCGGCCGAGTCACGGGCAGTGGCGGACGAGGAGGTCGTCGCCGCCCGCGAGCTCGGCGACCCCGTCCTGCTGCGCGACGCACTGATGCGCGTCGCCTGGCACACCGGGATCGCCGGCGACGTCGAGCGGGGCCTGGCGCTGCTCGCGAGCGCCGGGCCCGACTCCGGCGCGCGGGACGACCCGCTCGGTGACGTACGGCTCGGCGTCTACGCCACGGACATGCTGCTGACCACCGGCGCGCCACCGGACGCCGTCGTCGCCGCCGGTCGGGCTGCGCTGGCCGTCGCGCGCGAGCACGACTTCGACAACCCCCAGGTGATGCTGGTCCGCGTCAACGTCGCCTTCTCGCTCCTGCGCGGCGGCCGCGTCGCCGAGGCCGAGCAGGTCGTCGCCACGCCGTCCGACGCGCCGTGGGACGCCGACCACTGGCCGCTGCACGCGGCGCGGGCGGTCATCGACTCACGGCTCGGACTCGCTGGGGCGGCCACGAGCCGGATCGCCCAGATCTGTGCAGAGCCGTCGACGAGCGCGCCGCGGGACCTGGAGTTCCTCACGTGGGCCGCCGACGTCGCACTGTGGACCGGGTCCGAGCAGCCGACGCTGGACCACGTGCTCGGCCAGCTCGACGACGTCGCCGGCACCGCGCCCCTCCGGCTCGTGGCGCCCGCCCTGGTCGCTGCTGCCAGGCTCGCCTCACACCGCGGCGCCTCTGGACACGTCGCCCGGCTCCGCGACCTGGCGAAGCGGTGCGGACTCGTGGGGGCGGCCGTCGGGGACGACCCGAACCTGGCAGCCCAGCGGGCCGCCCTCGTCGCGGACACCGCGGCGCTGACGGGATCGGAGTCCGTCGCCGCCTGGACGGCTGCTGCGACCGCATGGGACAGGCTAGAGGCCCCACATGACGCGGCGTACTGCCGCTGGCGGGCAGCGCAGTGCGCGCTCAGCGACAACCAAGGAACGCTGGCCCGGCGGCTTCTCGCACAGGCCGCGGCCGACGCGCGCGAGCACGTCCCGCTCTCCGAGGCGATCGCCGGGACCGCTGCCGGCGACCACACCTAGGGCCTGCGCGCCGCGAAGTGCTGGTAGTCCTTCGACGACACCCAGTAGCCGCCCCAGGCCCAGCCGATGCGGTCGAACGCCTTCACCACCAGGTCCTCGTTCCTGATCACGCCCAGCCGGAAGGGGGCCGCGCGCCTCCGGTCGATCGCCGCGAACGGTCGGCGGGCCGGCGGGTCCACCCGTCCGTCCCGGACGTAGGGGTTCTGCACGGGGTTGATGTCGATCGCCTCGCCGTAGGCGTGCTGCGACCAGCTCGTCTGACCCGCGACGCGCCGGCAGTTGAACCCGGAGGTGTTGTTGGCGGCCATCGACAGGTCGTCGTCGGCGCGGTAGTCGTCGACGAGCTGCATCCGCGCGATCGGCCAGCCCGCGGCGTACAGGCGACCGAAGAGCTCGCGCACCTCACCGGTGAAGCGTCGGTGCACGACCATCTCGCCGGTGCGGGCACGGCCGCTGAAGTCGCGGTGCGTCATCCGGAGGTAGCGCAGGTCGCGGAGCGGCACCGGGCAGCCGGCCCTGTGGCTCCGGCGCATCCGCTCGGCGAGGGCGGCGTCGATCCGGCGGACCGACGACTCGTACGCCGGGTCGTCCGCCTGCGCGCGACCCGGCTCGGCGGCCAGGCCGGTGCAGCGCTGGCGTGCACGGAAGTCCGCGACCGCGCGCGTCCGGTCGGCGCCCGTCACCGGCACCGGCCGGCCGTCGGTCCACGAGATCCGGGCCGGGGTCCACGACTTGCCGATGACGCCCTCGGCGTCGAGGGTGACCGACAGGACGCCGGTCTGCGCCTGCCGGTCGTGGTACCAGACGAAGTTGCCCAGCCCGTAGGCCACGAGCGTGTCGCCCGCCCAGCCCGCCCCACCGAGGACGTGGGAGTGGCTGCCCACCACCACGTCGGCTCCGGCGTCGGCCAGCTCGCGGGCGAGCAGGCGCTGCGACTGGGTGGGGCACGACTGGTACTCCTTGCCCCAGTGGAGGTAGACCACGACGAGCTGGTCCCGCGCCGCGGCCGCCTCGACCGCGGCGACGAGCCCTGCGGCGTTGCTCCCGCGCGCGGACGCAGTTCCGAGGACGCCCGGCCGGGCCGACCACACGTCGCTGGCCCCCTCGCGCTGGACCGCGTCGGCGGCCAGGAACGCGACCTCGAGGTCGCCCACCCCGACGACGTGGGGGGCGTACGCCGCGGCACCGCGACCGGCGCCGACCATGGCGATGCCGCGCTCGCGCCCGGCGGCGAGGGTGTCCTCGAGGCCGACGGAGCCGTAGTCACCGGCATGGTTGTTGGCGACGCTGACGACGTCGACGCCGGCCGCGCCGAGCACGTCCAGGGCTCGGGGACCCGTACGGAACCAGTAGCGGTCGCCGGCGTTCTCGAGCTCCTTGGGGTCCTGACGTCCGCGCCGCGTCACTGGCGTCTCGAGGTTGACCATCGCGACGTCGGCGGCCCGAAGCGTCCGTCCGATCGCGCCAAGGCCCTGACGGGGACGCTCGAGGAGCCGAGCCACCCCTCCCTCGAAGTGGACGTCGCCGCCGAAGGCCAGGGTGACCTCGCCCTCGCGAGCCGGCTCGGTGGTGGCGCTGCTGCTCGCCGGCGGCACGATGGGCTCGACACGGTCACCCGGGGCGTCGGCAGGCGCGGAGGTGCAGGCGGAGGCGACGAGCGCGCATGCCACCACTGCTGCACGGTGACGCCCCCGTCGCTTCATTCCTCGATTGTGCCGCAGGGGTGGTTGAAGGTTTGTCCAGCCTTGCTTGGACTCGACGTCAGGCCGCGGCCGCGGCCAGGTGCCGCGACACGGCGAGGGCGGCCTGCCGGCCGGCGCGGGAGGCCCCCAGGGTGCTGGCGGACGGCCCGTAGCCCACGAGCTGCACCCGCGGGTCGCGCACAGCGGTCGTGGCGCCCTGCACGTTGCCCGGCACGGGCACGAGTGCGATCCCGCCCTCCGGCGACCGCAGGCCGAGGGGCGCGAGGTGGTCCACGGCCGGCCGGAAGCCCGTCGCCCACAGGATCACGTCGACCCGCTCGTGGCGGCCGCCGTCGAGGTCGGTCCAGCGCACGCCGTCGGGCTCGATCCGCTCGAACATCGGCAGCCGCTCGTACGCCCCGAGCCGGGCCGCCTCCTGCTCCTGCGGGCGGAGGGCGAGGCCGGTCACGCTGACCACGCTCGCGGGCGGCAGCCCCCGCCGTACGCGCTCCTCGACGGCCGTGACCGCGGCGAGCCCGACCGCGCGGTCGAACTCCTCCTCGCGCCACACCGGGGGCCGGCGGGTCACCCACAGGGTGTCGGTGAGCTGGGCGATCTCGCCGAGGAGCTGCACCGCGGAGGCGCCACCGCCGACCACCAGCACCCGCTTGCCGCGGAAGTGCTCCGCGCCGGGGTAGTGCGCGGTGTGCACCTGCTTCCCCGCGAACGACGCGATCCCGGGGTAGTAGGGCACGAACGGGCGAGTCCACGTGCCGGTCGCGTTGACCAGGGTCCGGGTGCGCCACGTGCGGTCCGCGGAGTGCACCACCAGCAGGTCGCCCTCGCTGTCGACGCGGTCGACCCGCACGGGCCGGACGACCGGGAGGTGGTGCCAGCGCTCGTAGCCGTCGAAGTAGTCGGGCACGACGAGGTTCGCCGCCCGCCGCGACCCGTCGGGGGCGGTGGAGTCGGGGAGGTCGGCGACCCCGTGGACGTCGTCCATGCTCAGCGAGGCCCACCGGTGCTGCCAGGCGCCGCCGGGCCGTGGGTTCGCGTCGAGGACGAGGTGGTCGACGCCGCGGGTGCGGAGGAAGTACGACGCCGCGAGCCCCGCCTGCCCAGCGCCGATCACCAGTGACTCGAGAACCCGGTCGTCGTCCTTCACGTCGGGTGCAACGCAGGCCCTCCCGGACCTATGCCCGGTCGCCCGGGCGTGGCAGCCTCGACGCATGGAACCCTCCTCGCCCTCGGGCCTCCCCGCCCTGGCCACCCGCCTCCTCGAGCTCCACCACACCGGCACCACGCTGGTCCTGCCCAACGTCTGGGACGCCTGGTCGGCACGCGTCGTCGCCGACGCCGGCTTCCCCGCGCTCAGCATCGGCAGCCACCCGCTCGCCGACTCCCGCGGACAGGGCGACAACGAGGACATGACCCTCGACGACGCTCTCGACGGCATCCGTCGCATCTGCGGCGCAGTGCCGGGCGTGCCGGTCACCGCCGACATGGAGTCCGGCTACGGCACGGAGCCCGCCGAGCTGGTCGAGCGACTGCTCGAGGCCGGGGCCGTCGGCCTCAACATCGAGGACACCGTGCACTCCGAGGGTGGCCGGATGAGGTCGGTGGCCGAGCACGCCGACTACATCGGCGGCCTGCGCCGCGCCGCCGACGCGGCCGGGGTCGACCTGGTCATCAACGCGCGCACCGACGCCTTCGTCAAGAAGGACCGGTTCGAGGACCCGACCGCAGAGGCGATCACTCGGATGCAGGCCTGCGAGGAGGCCGGCTCCCGCTGCAGCTATCCCGTCGGCGCACCCGACGCCGCCTCGCTCCAGCGGATCCTCGACGCGCTCGCCGGACCGGTCAACGTCATCGCCCACCCGCGCAAGGGCTCGGCCGCCGGCTCGCTGGAGGACCTCCAGGTCATGGGGGTGCACCGGGTGACCTTCGGCCCGCTCCTGCAGAGGGAGCTGGCCCCCGACCTCGCCGCCCTGGTCGCTCCCTGGCGGTGAGGCGTACGGGGGGTAGTCCAGTGGGCAACGGCTGCCGGCCGGGGTAGTCCAGTGGGCAACGGCTGCTTCACTACCGAGAACCCGACCACTGTCCACTGGACTACCCCGGGAGACCCGCCGCCGGGGTAGTCCAGTGAGGTCCGGCTCGCCTGCGGACACGCCAGCAGCCACTGTTCACTGGACTACCGCACGGCGTCGGGCGGCCCCGGCCGGCGGAGGCGTACGGCATTCAGGCGATGACCAGCACCGGCTCGGGCGCGACCTCGAGGCGTACGGGGTCTCCCGGCTCGAGGCGCAGCGCGTCCGAGCTCGCGAGCTGGGCGACGACGTGGGTGCCGTCGGCGAGCGAGCAGGTGACCCGCGAGAGCGGTCCGAGGAACATCACTGTCGCCACGGTCGCCGGGCCCGCGGCGTCCGCCACGACGGAGACTGCCTCGGGACGGACGAGGGCGTGGCCCGAGCCGGTGGCCGAGCCGGGCAGCACCGGCACCTGCTGGCCGAGCACGACGGTGACGTCTCCCCGGACCTCGGCGGGCAACCGGTTGCTGAGGCCGACGAACTCCCCGACGAAGCGGGACGCCGGGGCGGAGTAGAGCTCGGCCGGCGGCGCGAGCTGTTCAAGGCGACCGGCGTTCATCACCCCGACCCGGTCGGCGACGGCGAGCGCCTCTTCCTGGTCGTGGGTCACGAACAGCGTCGTGGTGCCGACCTCGATCTGGACGCGGCGGATCTCGTCGCGCAGCTGCACGCGCACCTTGGCGTCGAGGGCCGAGAGCGGCTCGTCGAGGAGCAGGACCGACGGCTCGATCGCCAGCGCGCGGGCCAGGGCGACGCGCTGCTGCTGGCCGCCGGACAGCTGGTGGGCGTAGCGGTCGGCGTGCTCACCGAGCCCGACGAGGTCGAGCATGTCGCCGGCGCGCGTACGCCGGGCCGCGCCGTCGCGACCGCGCATCTTGAGCCCGAAGGCGACGTTGTCGATCACGGTCATGTGCGGGAAGAGGCTGTAGGCCTGGAAGACCATCCCCATGTCGCGCTTGCTGGCCGGGACCCGGGTCAGGTCCTTGCCCCCGACCGACACCGTCCCTGACGTGGCGGTGTCGAGGCCGGCCAGGATGCGCAGCGCGGTCGTCTTGCCGCACCCCGACGGCCCGAGCAGGGCGACGAGCTCGCCGGGCTCGATGTGGAGGGTGAGGCCGTCCAGCGCGCGCACCGGTCCGTAGATCCGGGTGAGATCGGACAGCTCGACGGCGAGACCGCGCTCGGTCCTGAGGTCGGTCATGAGGAGGCTCCTTGCTTGTGCCGGTCCCGGCTGAGGAAGGTGAGGCCGACGAGCAGCACGGCCACGAGGATCATCGAGGCTAGGGCGGCCGCCATGGCCGCGGGGCCGTTGCTCTTGTAGAGCGCCGCCATCGCCACCGGGAGGGTGTCGAAGTGGAGCAGCGAGGCGAAGACGAACTCGCCGAGAACCAGCGCCACGGAGATGAAGGCGGCGCCCAGGATGCCGCTGGTGATGTTGGGCATGATGATCCGCACGATCACGGTGAACCACCCCGCTCCCAGCGAGCGGGCCGCCTCCGAGAGCGTCGCCGCATCGATCGCGGAGAGCGCGGCGTCGATGGCGCGGTAGGAGTAGGGCAGCACCAGCACGACGTAGGCGAAGGTCAGCACCAGCGCACTGTCGCCCAGCAGGTAGGTCACCCACGAGTACACGTTGCTGATGCCCACCACGATCACCAGCGCGGGGATGGTGAGGGGCAGGAGGCACAGGAACTCGATGAGTCGCTTGGCCCTGGGGACCCGCAGGCGCACCCAGACCATCGTCGGCACGAGCAGCGCGACCATGAGCACGACGGTGAACAACGCCAGCAGCAACGAGGCGACGATCGAGGACCGGAGGTCCTCGTCGGTGATCATCAGCGCCCAGTTGTCCCACGTGCGGCCGGGGGCGCTCCCCCGCACCTGGATGGAGAAGTCGAACATCGCGAGCAGCGGGACGAAGAAGTAGGCCGCGAACGCCACCATCGCGGCGGCCCGGAACACCTTGAAGCCGGTGGAGTGCCTCACCTCGTCCACCTCATCGCATCCACCGCGACGTCCGCTTCAGCAGCACGTTGTAGCCCACCATCACCAGCGTCACCACCACGATCATCTCCAGCGCGAGCGCGAAGCCGACGTTGGCCTGGCCGAGCAGCACCTCGCTGGTGATGGCCTGGCGGATCATGAGCGGCACGATCGGCTGCCCCTGGCTGACCAGCACGGCTGCAGTGGCGTACGCCGCGAACGCGTTGGCGAACAGCAGCAGCACGGCGCCGAGGAAGGCGGGCCGGAGCAGTGGGATGGCGACGTGGCGCCAGTAGTCCCAGGTGCTCGCGCCGAGGTTGATCGCAGCCTCGCGCCACTGCGGCCGGAGGCCCTCGAAGGCCGGGGCGAAGACGATCACCATTAGGGGGATCTGGAAGTAGGAGTAGACGACGATGAGGCCCGGCAGGCCGAAGAGCCACCCCGTGCCGTAGAGGTTGGCGCCGGTGAGCTCGAGCACCGCGTTGGTGACCACGCCGACGGGTCCGATCGTCGCGATCCAGGCGAAGGCCAGCACGACCCCGCCGAACTGCGCGAGCACTCCGCTGACGGCCAGCGTCGCTCGACGCATGAGGGCCTGTGGGGGCATCGAGACGATGAGGTACGCCAGGAGGGCGCCGAGCACGGCGCCGATCAGTGCCGTCGATGCGGACAGGATCAGCGAGCCCCTGAGCGCGGTGAGCGCGGCCTCGCTGGTGAGCGCCTCGAGGTTGCCCAGCGTCGGGCGGCCGTCCTCGTCCTGGAAGGCGCCGACGACGACCGTCAGCGTCGGGACCACGAGGAAGACCAGGACGAAGAGCAGGAACGGGAGCAGCGGAAGGGACGGGCCGACGGCGAACCGCCGGCCCGTGCCCCCCTTCGCCGTGGTCGTGCTCAGCGGATGGCCTTGGACCAGTTCTCGGCGAGGTACTCGCCGGCGGTCACGGTCTGCTCGTCGGTCGGGATGACCGGCTCGCCGCTGACCTCGGGGAGGGCCCCCCACAGCTCCTCGTCGATCGTTCCGGCCTCCGCCATGGCGTCACCGCGGACCGGGCGGGCGCCGCCCTTGAGCCAGAGGTTCTGGCCCTCGTCGCTGTAGAGGAACTCCTGCCACAGGCGTGCGGCGGCCGGGTGCGGCGCGTCGGCGTTGATCGCCTGGAAGTAGTAGCCCGCGACGACCGCCTCCTCGGGCACGACGGTCTTCCACGTGTCGACGTTGGCGGCCGCGGCAGCACCGAGGTAGTCCCAGTCGATGACGACGGGCGTGGTGCCCTGCTCGATCGTGGTCGAGTCGGGGTCGACGGTGAGGAAGTTGCCGGCGGCCTTGAGGTCGGCGAAGAAGTCGACGCCGGGAGCGATGTCGTCGGCCGAGCCGCCGTTGGCGATCGCCGCCATCATCACGCCGCTGAACGCCGCACCGGCCTGGGTCGGGTCGCCGTTGAGCGCGACCTTGCCCTTGAACTCCGGCCCGAGGAGGTCGGCCACCGACGTCACGTCCGGCACGACGGCGGAGTCGTAGCCGATCGACATGTAGCCGCCGTAGTCGTTGACCCAGGCGCCGTCCGGGTCCTTGAACTCGTCGGGGATGTCGTCCCACGTCTCGACCTGGTAGGGCGCGAACATGTCGGTGTTGGCCAGGGCCACGGACTGGCCCAGGTCGAACACGTCGGGTGCGCGGTCGGTGCCGGCCAGGTCGTTGGCGGCGTTGATCTCGTCCTGCGAGGCGGCGTCGGGCTGGTCGGAGTTGACCTCGATGTCGTACTTCTCCTCGAACGTCGAGATGATCTCGCCGTAGTTGGCCCAGTCCGGGGGCAGCGCGATGACGTTGAGCTCGCCCTCGTCCTGGGCGGCCGCGATGAGCTCCTCCATGCCGCCGAAGTCCTCGCTCGAGGTGGCGGTCGCCGCGTCGACACCGCTCTCGGTGGTGGTGTCGGACTCCTGCTCGGGGGCCGCGCACGCGGCGGCCGACAGGAGGGTCGCCGTCGCGGCGAGGGAGATGAGTGCCTTGCGGGTGTTCACGTGACCTCCAGGAGTGCAGTCCGTCAGCTGGTCCGAGATGCGGCGGGAGCGCCGGGCGGAGCCTCATCGGTCCCGTTGCACCGGAGGCTACTCCCGAATGTCCGGTTTGCATCAGACCGATGAATCCGAGGTGTTCGCGCCAACCGGCCACGGCATCCCTCGCCGGGCGGTACGCTGCCGCCGCGGCGGGTGGTCCCCGACGCCCGGGCCCCGGCCGGGCCGACCTGCGGGGGTCTCGACGTGCGGATCGCTCTCTACCTGGTGCCACTCGTGCTGGCCGTGTTCTGCCTGGTCCAGGCGATCACCAGCCGCGAGGACGAGGTCCGCCACCTCGGCAAGGTGTGGTGGATCCTCCTCATCCTGTTCTTCCCCTTCATCGGCTCGATCGCCTGGCTGGTCGCCGGCCGACCCGTACGGGGTCCGCGGCGCACCGGGCCGCACGAGCGGAGCGCGAGCGCGTTCCCGGAGTACGACCGCCCGGGCCGGTTCGCGGCCTCGGACCCCGCCGCGGACGAGGAGTTCCTGAAGAAGGTGCGTGAGCGTGCCGAGGAGCAGCGCCGCCGGGCCGCGGAGCAGAAGAAGCGCGAGCTCGAGGGCGGGTCGGGCGACCCGGACGATCGGGCGTAGGAAGCGCGGGCACCTCGTTTCCCCCTTCCCATTCCGCGCCGCGAGGAGGAATCTGGAGGGAGGTAGGGGCGCGTCAGCCCGCGCTCCGGTGCAGGAGGTGCGCCGTGACGACCACCGCGAGCAGGTTCGAGGCGAGGACCGCGCCATGCGGCAAGGTCAAGGACGGCGAGGAGCTCCTCACCGAGGACCTCCAGGGGCTGACGACGCGAGACGTCCGATTCGCGTGCGGGTGCCACACCCACCGCGAGGAGTTCCACGACGGCAGCGTCCACAACCAGGTCGTCACCCACCACGGCCGGGTCCTGGTCGACGAGGAGCTACGGGGTGAGTGACGACCTGGTGGTCGCCACTCACGACGTGCTGATGGTGGGCGGGGGTGCCGCCGGCCTGCGCGCCGCCATCGCGATCGCCGAGGCCGAGCCGGCCCTCGACGTGGCCGTGGTCTCCAAGGTCTACCCGATGCGCAGCCACACGGTCTCGGCCGAGGGCGGTGCGGCGGGGGTGATCGCCGGGGACGACACGATCGACGAGCACATCTACGACACGATCTCGGGCAGCGACTGGCTCGGCGACCAGGAGGCGATCGAGGCGTTCGTCCACGAGGCGCCTCGCGAGCTGCTGCAGCTCGAGCACTGGGGCTGCCCCTGGAGCCGTCAACCCGACGGCCGCGTCGCGGTGCGCGCCTTCGGGGGCATGAAGAAGATGCGGACGTGGTTCGCCGCTGACAAGACCGGTTTCCACATGCTGCACGCGCTGTTCCAGACCTCGTTGAAGTACCCCGCCGTCACCCGGTACGACGAGTGGTTCGTGACCCGTCTGCTGGTCGACGACGGTCGGGTCCACGGGCTGGTGGCCGTCGAGCTGCGCACCGGACGCATCCGGGCCATCGCCGCGCGGGCGGTGATCCTTGCGACCGGCGGCTGCGGCAAGGTCTTCCCATTCACCACCAACGCCAACATCAACACCGGCGACGGGATGTCGCTCGCCTACCGGGCGGGCGCTCCGCTCAAGGACATGGAGTTCGTCCAGTACCACCCCACCGGCCTCCCCTTCACCGGCATCCTGATCACCGAGGCGACCCGCGCGGAGGGCGCCTGGCTGCTGAACAAGGACGGCTACCGCTACCTCCAGGACTACGACCTCGGCACGCCGACACCGGAGCCGCAGCTGCGCAGCATGGAGCTCGGCCCGCGCGACCGGTTGTCGCAGGCGTTCGTGCACGAGGAGGAGAAGGGACGCACCATCGAGACGCCGTACGGCTCGGTGGTCCACCTCGACCTCCGCCACCTCGGCGCGAAGCTGATCGACGCAAAGCTGCCGTTCGTCCGCGAGCTGTGCCTGAAGTACGAGCGCATCGACCCGGTGACCGACCTGATCCCCGTGCGCCCGGTGGTCCACTACATGATGGGCGGCGTCCACACCGACATCGACGGGGCGACCCCGCTCGAGGGCCTCTACGCCGCCGGCGAGACGGCGTGCGTCAGCATCAACGGCGCCAACCGGCTCGGCTCCAACTCGCTCCCCGAGTGCCTGGTCTTCGGCGCACGTGCGGGGCGGGCGGCCGCCGCGTACGCCGCGTCCGTCCCGCGCGCCGACGGCCTCGTCGCCCGGGCGATCCGCGGCCAGGCCGCCGACGAGGTGCGGCGCATCGAGCGCGACGTCCGGGGCGAGGCCCCGAGGGACGACGCGATCGCGGCGATCCGCGCGGAGATGCAGGAGGCGATGGAGGAGGCCGCCGGCATCTACCGCACGGGCCCTGGGCTGTCGAAAGGGGTGGACGTGCTCCGCGGCCTCCAGGAGCGGGTCACTCGCGTCGGGGTCCGGGACACCAGCCAGGTCTTCAACACCGAGCTGGTGGCGTCCCTGGAGGCGGCGAACATGCTCGATGTCGCCGAGTGCATCCTGGCTTCCGGGGTGAGGCGCGAGGAGTCGAGGGGGGCGCACCAGCGCACGGACTTCCCCGACCGCGACGACGAGCGGTTCCTCGTCCACCACCTCGTCCACCGCGGCGACGACGGGGCACCGCTGGTCTCGCAGCAACCGGTCACGATCACGCGCTGGCCGCCCGGCGAGCGGGTCTACGGGAGGTGACGCATGTCGCAGAGCATCCGGCTTCGCGTGGCGAGGTACCGGCCGGACAAGGACACCGAGCCGGGGTGGCAGGAGTACGACGTCCCGCTGCGGGAGGAGTGGACGGTGCTCGACGGCCTCAACCACGTCAAGAACGAGGTCGACACCACGCTCTCCTTCCGCTGGTCGTGCCGGATGGGCATCTGCGGCAGCTGCGGCATGAACGTCGGCGGTGAGCCCCGGCTCACGTGTGCGACCTTCCTGTCCGACTACGCGCCCGGCCCGGTGGACGTCGCACCGCTGTCCAACTTCCCCGTCGTGCGGGACCTGGTGGTCGACATCACCGACTTCATGGAGAAGCTGCCGAGGGTGAAGCCGTGGCTCATCCGCGACGAGGAACAGCCCGTGGACGAGGGCGAGTACCTCCAGAGCCCGGAAGAGCTCGACGCCTACAAGCAGTTCAGCATGTGCATCAACTGCATGCTCTGCTACGCGGCGTGCCCGGTCTACGGCCTCGAGCCGGAGTTCATCGGCCCGGCGGCGATCGCGCTCGCCGAACGCTACGACCTCGACTCCCGCGACCACGGCACGCGCCAGCGCCTCGACGTGCTCATCGAGCAGGAGGGGGTCTACGGCTGCACGTTCGTCGGTGAGTGCACCCGCGTGTGCCCCAAGCACGTCGACCCGGCCGCCGCGATCCAGCGCTACAAGCTCAAGGCCGCGCAGGAGTCGGTGAAGATGTTCCTCCTCCCCCGGGCGTTGCGCCGATGAGCACCGAGGACCTCCGCTACCACCCGCGCGTCCCGGTGCTGTGGTGGACGCGCAAGCCCAGCTACTTCGTGTTCGTGATGCGCGAGCTGAGCAGCCTGTTCATCGCGTGGCTGGTGCTCTACCTGCTGCTGTTCGTCCGTGCCGTGGGCCGGGGGGACGCGGCGTACGCCGACTTCCTGGCCTGGGCGACGTCGCCGTGGCTGGTCGTGCTCAACGCGGTGGCCTTCGCCTTCCTCGTCCTGCACACGATCACCTGGTTCTCGCTCACCCCGCAGGCGATGGTGATCGACCTGGGCGGACGACGGGTGCCGCCCGCGGTGATCATCGGGGCACAGTACGCCGCCCTGGCCGTCGTGTCGGTCCTCGTCTACTGGCTGGTGACACGATGAAGCTCCGTGTGGAGCCGTTCCTGTGGCTGGCGTTCAGCGGTGGCGGCGTGATGGCGGCCGTCATCCTGCCCGTCCTGGCGTTCCTCTTCGGGCTGGCGTTCCCGCTCGGGTGGCTCGACCCTCCGGACCACGAGCACCTCGCCGCCGTCGTCGGGCATCCGATCACGTTCCTGGTGCTGTTCGGGGCCAACGTGTTGATGCTGATCCATGCCGCCCACCGGTTCCGCTACACGCTCTACGACGGCCTGCAGGTCAAGCACCGGTTCCTGGTCGGTGCCGTCTGCTACGGCGGTGCTCTGCTCGGCGCCTTCCTGGCGCTGCACATGTTGGGCAGCGCGACGTAGTCCCCCGTGGGCCACCCGGCCGCCGACGGCCTGACGTCGGCAGCGCCCGCCCCGCGGCGTACGCTGAGGACTCGTGACGACCGCTGACTTCCACTACTCCGACCTCCTCCCCACCGCCGGTTCCAACGGCACACCGGAGACGCCCTACCGGCTGATCACCACCGAGGGCGTGTCCACCGTGGAGGTCGGGGGGCGGACCTTCCTGCAGGTCGAGCCCGAGGCGATCCGCCGGCTCACCGAGGAGGCGATGCACGACATCAGCCACTACCTGCGCCCCGGCCACCTCGCCCAGCTGCGCACGATCATCGACGACCCCGAGGCCTCCGGCAACGACCGCTTCGTCGCCCTCGACCTGCTCAAGAACGTCAACATCTCCGCCGGTGGCGTGCTGCCGATGTGCCAGGACACCGGCACCGCGATCGTCATGGGCAAGAAGTCCGAGGGCGTGCTGACCGGCGCCGACGACGGCGAGGCGATCAGCAGGGGCGTGTACGACGCCTACACCCGGCTCAACCTGCGCTACTCCCAGCTCGCGCCGCTCACGACCTTCGAGGAGAAGAACACCGGCACCAACCTGCCGGCCCAGATCGAGCTCTACTCCACGCCCGCCAAGGACGTCCCGGAGTACAAGTTCCTCTTCATGGCCAAGGGCGGCGGCTCGGCCAACAAGTCGTTCCTCTTCCAGGAGACCAAGGCCGTCCTCAACCCGACGCGGCTGATGGAGTTCCTCGACGAGAAGATCCGCTCCCTCGGCACCGCCGCGTGCCCGCCGTACCACCTGGCCGTCGTCATCGGCGGCACGAGCGCCGAGTTCGCGCTCAAGACCGCGAAGTACGCCTCCGCCCACTACCTCGACGACCTCCCGACCGAGGGCTCGATGGCCGCCCACGGCATCCGCGACGTCGAGCTGGAGGGGAAGGTCTTCGAGCTCACCCAGTCCTTCGGGATCGGCGCCCAGTTCGGCGGCAAGTACTTCTGCCACGACGTCCGGGTCGTACGCCTCCCCCGCCACGGCGCCTCGTGCCCCGTCGCGATCGCGGTCTCCTGCTCGGCCGACCGCCAGGCGCTCGGCAAGATCACGCCCGAGGGCGTCTTCCTCGAGCAGCTGGAGACCGACCCGGCGCATTACATGCCGGACGCCGGCATGGCCCACGACATCGAGGGCGGCGCCGTCGTCGAGATCGACCTCAACCAGCCGATGGCCGACATCCTCGCCGAGCTGTCGAGGCACCCGGTCAAGACGCGGCTCTCGCTCACCGGCCCGCTCGTGGTGGCGCGCGACATCGCGCACGCCAAGATCAAGGAGCGCCTCGACGCCGGCGAGGAGATGCCCGCCTACCTCAAGGACCACCCGGTCTACTACGCCGGCCCGGCCAAGACCCCCGAGGGCATGCCGTCGGGCTCGTTCGGGCCGACCACAGCGGGTCGGATGGACTCCTACGTCGAGCAGTTCCAGGCCGCCGGCGGCTCGATGGTGATGCTCGCCAAGGGCAACCGCTCCAAGCAGGTCACCGAGGCGTGCGGCACCCACGGCGGGTTCTACCTCGGCTCCATCGGCGGTCCCGCCGCCCGCCTCGCGCAGGACTGCATCAGGTCCGTCGAGGTGATCGAGTACGAGGAGCTCGGCATGGAGGCGGTCTGGAAGATCGAGGTCGAGGACTTCCCGGCCTTCATCGTCGTCGACGACAAGGGCAACGACTTCTTCACCGACCCGTCGGGCGCGGTGACCGTGCCGCTCAGCTCGATCACGGGGGCGGGCATCCGGGTGCGCTCGGCGCAGTAGCCCGTCAGCCGCCGGAGGTGAGCCGGTCGGCGAGGCCGGCTGCTGCCTCGCCGATGCGGTGGCCGAGCTGCTCGGCACCCTCCACCCGCCCCTGCTGGGCGCCCCCGAGCAGGACGGCGGTCCGCGGCGAGATGGCCTGGACCGCCTCGCGGACCGCGGGCAGGTCCTCGACCGTCGGCACGGCGAGCACGACCGCGGCCGGTTCGAGGGCGCGTACGGTGTCGACCCACGACTCCACGGGCAGGTCGGCGCCGAGGTAGGTCACGCGTACACCGCGGCTGCGCAGCACCATGGCGAAGGCCATCACGCCGAGCTCGTGCCGTGACCCGCGGGCGAGGCCGACCATCACCTGGGGCGCCGTGTCGTCCGGGTGCGGGAGCTGGTGGAAGACCTGGGAGAGCCGCCGCAGGACGGCAGCGCTGACGAAGTGCTCGCCGGCGACACTGACGGTGCCGCGCTGCCAGGCCTCACCGAGCCGGACCAGCGACGGCATCAGCCACTCGTCGACCGCGACGGCGAGGTCGGCCTCGGCGAAGGCCTTGTCGAGCATGCTCTCGAGCCGCACCACGTCGAAGTCCTCGCCGCAGGCCGCGAGCTCGTCGTGGCGCGAGAGCGGCGAGTCGGCGCCGGGCAGGACGCTCACGCCCCCGGCCGGCTCGTCGAGCACCCGCCGGGCGGCCTCCCGCGGCGACCAGCCCGAGTCGACCAGGTCGCGCATGACCGACAGGCGGCGGACGGCCTCGTCGTCGTAGAGCCGGTAGTTGCCCCGGGTGCGCGCGGGCGCGACCACGGAGTAGCGCTGCTCCCACTTGCGGAGGGTCTCGCGCGGCACTCCGGTGAGCTCTGCCGTGCGTCCGACGGTGTACACGCCCCCAAGGGTACCCATCTTTGGACAAACAATGGACATGTCCCTAGTGTTTGTTGTCCACGAACAGTGGACAAACTGTGGACAAGCCGCAGTGCACGACCCGGGAGACGCGATGACGACGACAGCCGAGACGATGTTCACCCATGCCGACGAGCGCACCGACCGTCGCCTCCGCACCGCCGGGATCGTGGCCATCGCGGCCTCCGCCCTCGGGTCGGTCCTGCTCGCGTCGCCGGCCGTGTCGGAGACATCGTCGACCGACCACCACTGCCGGATCCAGATCGTCGGCGACCAGTGGTACGGCAGCGGCTGCGACCCCGTCGACCGCTGATCAGCTGCTCGGCACGGCCACCAGGTCGGGCAGGCTCGCCAGCACGTCGGGCCAGTGCGCCACCAGGGTGGCGAGGTGGCTGGTCGCGGGACGGATCGTGACCTCGAGGTCGGCGAAGCCGGCCAGCAGCCGGGAGGCGCCGTCGGCCGGCGACCGGTCGTCGTCCTCGCCGAACCACGCCCGGACCGGACAGGCGACCTCGGCCGGACCGTGCTGCCACTCCCGGTGCAGCAGCGCCGCGTCGCGCAGGTAGCCGTCCGGACAGGTGAGCGCCTCCCGGACCGAGGCCGCCACCGCCGGCGCGCCGCGCGCCGTGACCAGCGCGGCGTCGCGCTCC
The DNA here is from genome assembly GCF_004785795.1 of Nocardioides eburneiflavus. NCBI lineage: Bacteria > Bacillati > Actinomycetota > Actinomycetes > Propionibacteriales > Nocardioidaceae > Nocardioides > Nocardioides eburneiflavus. The sequence goes on along the minus strand of NZ_SRRO01000001.1, from coordinate 1,913,805 downwards.
GGGAGCATCGCCAGCCACCGGCGCGCGAGCCTCTCGTCGTCGGGATCGAGCGGGTCGACGCGCGCCCGCCACGCGAGGAACTCCGCCGAGAGCTCGGCGGCCAGGAGGTCGATGGGCTCGGTGCGACGGCCCGGCGGCCACCCCGGTCAGGTCGTCGGCGACGCTGCCGTGCGAGCTCGGGTGCACGGTGGAGTCGCCGTAGCCGGGACGGTTGATGCACAGCAGGCGTACGCCGGCCCCGCGCGCGGCGTCGTCGCCGGTCATCGCGACGTGCCGGGTGTCCGGGCAGCCGTGCAGGACGGCGACCAGCGCTCCGTCGGGGTCCCCGCCCAGCCACCCGTGGAGGGTCCGGCCGTCACCCGCCTGCCAGCGCACCGCAGCGCTCAGCTGACGGCGCCGAGCCGCGTCGCAAGGGTGGCGGCGGCCGCGCCGGCGAGGTGGCCGAGGTGCCGGGGGCCGTCGACCTCGGCCTGGTGGGCCCCGCCCAGCATGACGGGGGCGTGCGGGGCGAGCGCCTCGGCGACCTCCCGCACGGCCGGCACGTCCTCGAGCGTCGGGACGGCGAGCACCACGGCCTGCGGCCCGACGAGCCGGACCACATCGACCCAGGCCTCGAGGGGCAGGTCGCCGCCGAGGTAGGTCACGGCCACGCCGCGCGAGCGCAGCACGGTGGCGAAGGCGAGGACACCGAGCTCGTGGCGAGCGCCGCGGGCGAGGCCCACCACGACGCGCGGCCCGCCGTTGGGCGCGGGCTGCATGGCCTGGAACGCCTCGGCCAGCCTGCGGTGCACGGCCGCGGTGACGAAGTGCTCCCCCGCCACCGACACCCGGCCGCGCTGCCAGGCGCGCCCGAGGTGCACCATCGAGGGGAGCAGCCAGTCGTCGACCACCGAGACCACGTCGATGTCGGCGAAGCCGTCGGCGAGGAGCCGCTCCAGGCGGGGCACGTCGAAGTCCTGGGCACAGCCCACGATCGTCTCGAAGCGGTCCTCGAAGGCCGGCTCCGCCGGGCGCGCGAGCGTGGCCTCTGCGGCGGCCACGTCCGCCACCACGTGCCGCGCGGCCTCGTGGGCCGACCACCCAGCGTCGACCAGGCTGCGCATCACGCTCAGCCGGCGTACGGCCTCGTCGTCGTAGAGGCGGTAGTTGCCCGCCGAGCGCTGCGGGACGACGACGCCGTAGCGCTGCTCCCACTTGCGCAGGGTGCCGCTGGGCACGCCGGTGAGCTCGGCGGTCCGTCCTACGGTGTACACCTGATCACGGTAGACGCCGAAACGGCGCGGGGGGAGCCCTTCGACGCCGGACGTTGGGCAGGATGGTGGCGTGGACAGCGTCGAGGTGGAGCACACCGAGGTGGCCCGGGCCGAGACCGAGCGCGGCGACGTGGTGCTGCGGCGGCGTACGTCCGGCACCGCCCCCGACGTGCTCGAGCTGCGCGTCAACGGCGTCTTCGTGATGGACACCCTCGAGACCACGAGCGAGATCGAGCTGGCGGCACAGGCCCTCGACCTCGTCGACCGGCCCGCGTCGGTGCTCATCGGCGGCCTGGGCCTCGGCTTCACCCTCCAGCGCGTGCTCGCCGACCCGCGGGTCGAGCGGGCGGTCGTGGTCGAGATCGAGGAGCCGCTGGTCCGGTGGATGCGTGACGGCACCGTGCCGCACGGCCCGGCGCTGCTCGCCGACACCCGCGCCACGGTGGTCAACGCCGACATCGCGATGGCGATCGCGGAGGCACGGTCGACCTACGACCTGGTGCTGCTCGACGTCGACAACGGCCCGGGCTACCTCGTCCACGACGGCAACGAGGCGGTCTACGAGGAGCCGTTCCTCCGGCGCTGCCACGACGTGCTCGGCCCCGGCGGGGTCCTGGTGGTGTGGTCGGCGGCCGCCGCGCCGGACCTGCTCGAGGCGATGCGCGAGGTCTTCGGCGCGGTCGAGGAGCAGGCCCACGACGTGGTGCTCCAGGACCGGCCGGAGCAGTACTTCCTCTACCTGGCGCGGCGCTGACCCGCCTCGGGCCCGATCAGGACGCCGATCGGAGGAACGCCTCGAGCACCGGACCGGCGGTCTGCGAGCCCGACACCCCCGTCGCGACGAACACCGCGACGGCGAGGTCGCCGCGGGTGGCGATCATCCACGCGTGCGTCGGCAGCGAGCCGGACGCGTCGGGGGTGCCGTGCTCCGCCGTGCCGGTCTTGGCGCCGATCTCGCCCGGCACGTCCTGGAGGAACCGCCCCGACCCCGTGGTCACCACGGCGCGCATCAACCCGCGCAGCGTGCCCGCCTCGGCGCCGGTCAGCGGCACCTCGGGCGGCACCTGCTGCACCTCGTGCTGGGGCAGGAGCACCGGCAGCACCGCGCGGCCGGCCGAGACCGAGGCGGCGACCGTGGCCATCGCGAACGGGCTGGCCAGGACGGTGCCCTGACCGATCATGTCGGCGGCCGCGCCGGTCTCGGTCTCCGGCGGCGGCACCTGCCCGAAGTAGACCGGGAAGCCGAGGTCGTGGTCCGTGCCGAGCCCGAGCGCCTGGGCGGCTGCGGCCAGGTCGCCGGCAGCGAGCCGTCCGGCGTTGCCGATCAGCGCGGTGTTGCAGGACTGCGCGATGGCCTGGGTGAGGGTGATGTCGCCGATCGCGGAGGCCGGGTAGTCGTCGTAGTTCGTGAACGAGCGCCCGTCCACGACGGTCGTGGGCGGGCAGGACACCACCTCGTCGACGCCCATCCCGCTGCGCAGGAGGGCGAGCGAGCTGACGACCTTGAACGTCGACCCGGGGGCGTACTGCCCGGTCGAGGCGAGGTCGGCTCCGGCGGCCCCGGTCCCGTTGGCGCTGGCAAGCACGGCCCCGTCCGAGGGCCTGATCGCGACCAGCGCGGCGGCGGGCGCGCCGTCACCGAGGGTCGCGAGGGCCTGCTCGGCCCGGTCCTGCAGCGCCGGGTCCACGGTGGTGGCCAGGTCCGCGCCGTCGGTGGCCGGCGCCTCGAAGAGCGTGCGCAGCCGGTCGTCGGCGTCGCGGGCGACGACCGCCGTGCCGGGTGCACCCCGCAGCTGCGCGTCGTAGCGCGCCTGCAGCCCGGACAGGCCCACCTCGTCGCCAGCGACGATCGCGCCTCCCGACTCCTCGACGATCTCGGCGGTGGCCGGCCCCACCCGCCCCAGGAGGGCGGCGGCGAACTCGCGCGTCGGGGCGAGCGGGAGCGTGTCGTTGACAGCCAGCGCGCCGGGGACCTTGCGGAAGGCCGGCAGCACGTCGCGGGCGTCGTCCTCGCGCAGCACGACCGCCTCGACGAAGGCCTCGGCGCCCATCGCCTCGGCCCGGGCGACGTACGCCGCCGCGTCGACGTCGAGGATCCGGGCGATGCGGCGGGCGCTGCGGGCCACCTGGGGGCCCTCGACCTTGGTCTTGTCGAGGCCGTAGCGCAGCACCGGTCGCTCGGTGACGAGGACGGCCCCGTCGGCCCCGGTGATGTCGCCGCGCGCGGGGGTGAGCGTGCGCAGCCCGAGGGTGTCGCCCTCGGCCAGGTCGGGGGCGAGGTCGTCGGGCGACCAGGCGACCTGCCAGGTGCTCCCGTCGCCTCCCTGCGTCAGCGCCACCGAGGTCTCGTACTCCCAGGCCGCGCCGTCCGCGACCTCCCAGCGCCAGGCGAGCGTGGCGTCGGCGCGCCCCTCCTCCTCGACCACGGCGACGTCGACGACGTCGACCGCGACCGGGACGTCCTCGAGCGGGGCGACGAGCTCGGCGAAGGTCGTCCGCACGCTCTCGTCGAGGAGCGGGATCTCCCCGAGCGAGTGGTCGGAGAGCGCCGCGGCGAGGTCGTCGGCGAGGTCACCGGCAGGGTCGCCGTCCTTCCCGCCGAGGGCGGTGCAGCCTGAGCCGGTCACCACCAGCACGCCGGACAGCACGACAACCACCCCGAGACGCAGACTCCCCATGCGTCCCATCCTCCCAGCCCGGCCGGGCCACCACACAAGCCGGCGGCCGAGACGCCTCAGCCGAACAGCTGGCGGTAGTGGCTCGAGCCGGGCGCGTACGCCTCCCAGTCGATCGCGGCGATGTCGTCACCCGACACGGCGGCGACCAGCCGGTCGAGGTAGTAGTCCCACCCCGGGCCGGTGCTCGCGGCCATGTCGACGCCCGTCGAGCCGGGCGCGAGAACCTGGACGAACCGCAGCGAGGTGACCCCACCGGTCTCCTCGAGCTCGAGCTCCATCTCCCACACGGCCCGCTCGCCCGAGCCGTCCTCGCTGAAGGGTTGCGGCTCGCGGCTCCGGACCGCGAAGCGATGCGGTGGCTCGCACGCAAGCACGTCCATCTCCTCTGCCGGGACGTCGTCGCCCTCGGCCGTCATCCGGAACGTCACCGACCCGGCCCCGGGATCGCCGCTCCACGTGCCGATCCAACGTTCCATGCGCGCCGGGTCGGTGCAGGCCGCCCACACGTCGTCGACGGGCGCCCGGAACTCGCGCTCGATGACGAGCAGGGTGCGGCCGTCGCGCTCCTCGGGGCGGCCGGTCATCAATGTGGTGCTCATGCGGTGTCCTCCTGGGGGGATGGGTGATGGCTCGCGGCGTCGGACGTCGACCGGCGCTCGCGTCCGGTGCGACGAACCTCGAGGTCGAGGCCGTCGAAGGCCGACTCGGTGAACCGCGGCTGCGGCTCCAACGTGGCGAGCCAGTCGGTGAGGACCTCCAGCCCGGCGCGGTCGAGCCGGTAGTGCCGCTCGCGTCCGCGGTCGTCGGCGAGCACCAGCCCTGCCTCGGCCAGCACCCGCAGGTGCCGGCTGATCGCGGGCCGGCTGATCGCGTGGTCTGCGGCGAGGTCCACGACACGCGCCGACCCGCGCGCCAGGCGTACGAGCAGGTCGCGGCGCACCGGGTCGGCGAGTGCGGCGAACGGGTCCACGCAGTATTGGTAACTCATTGGTTACCAATACGTCAAGATCGGAGGTTCGCCCGAGAGGGTGGACAGACTTCGGACACACATTGGACAAACCCTCGACAAGCCGCTGGCGGTGTGGTGCTTTGGAGGTCCAGCCCTTGACCCCCACAAGGAGACAGACATGTTGCGCAGCACCCGCACCGCCACCCGCACCGCCACCTCCACCGCCTCCCTCGCCGCCCTCTCGCTCGGCGTCGCCACCGTCGTGCTCGCCCCGGCGGCGGCCCAGGCCAAGCCCGACACGGACTGCATGCGGGCCGGCATCAGCACGCTCAAGTCCGAGGGCCTGTTCTCGACGGTCGCGAAGTCCGGCCTTCCGATCGCGGCCGCGGTGTCCTACGGCGTCGCCCCGCGCGAGGGCACGGACGTCGCGTCGCTGCCCGACCCGCTGCCCCTCAGCGTCGTGCTCGCCGACCACCGCGCCGGCGACGACAGCCTGTTCATCTACCCCTGGTGCTGACCTCCCCTGCAGCACCTCTCCCACGGACGCCTCGCTGACTCTCCCCCGGATCGGCGGGGCGTCCGCCATGTCCCGCCCCGCCGGGTGAGGAGTAGCGTCGAGCGCGTGAACGAGACACGCATCGAGCACGACTCCATGGGCGAGGTCGAGGTGCCTCGCGACGCCTTGTGGCGGGCCCAGACCCAGCGCGCGATCGACAACTTCCCGATCAGCGGCCTCACCCTGCAGCCCCGGCACGTCCAGGCGCTGGCCCACGTCAAGGCGGCCGCAGCGACGGCCAACGCGGCGCTGGGGGTCGTCCGCCACGACCAGGCGCAGGCCATCGTCGCCGCCGCCGACGCCATCGTGGCGGGCGAGCACGACAGCGAGTTCCCCATCGACGTCTTCCAGACCGGGTCGGGCACCAGCTCCAACATGAACGCCAACGAGGTGATCGCGACGCTCGCGGCCCGGGCCGGGGTCGAGGTCCACCCCAACGACCACGTCAACGCCTCGCAGAGCAGCAACGACACCTTCCCCACGAGCATCCACGTGGCGGCGACCCTCGCCGTGGTCGACGACCTCCTGCCCGCGCTCGACCGGCTGGCGACGGCGTTCGAGGCCAAGGCCGACGAGTTCGCCGAGGCGGTGAAGTCGGGGCGCACGCACCTGATGGACGCCACGCCGGTGACGCTGGGACAGGAGATGGGGGCGTACGCCGCCACGCTGCGACTCGGCGCCGAGCGGCTCGAGGCGGTTCTCCCCCGGGTCCGCGAGCTGCCGCTGGGCGGCACGGCCGTCGGCACCGGCATCAACACGCCGGCAGCCTTCGCCGAGCGCGCGATCGCGGCGCTCGCCGAGCGGACCGGGCAGCCGTTCACCGAGGCGCGCGACCACTTCGAGGCCCAGGGCACCCGCGACTCGCTCGTCGAGCTGTCGGGCGTGCTGCGCACCGTCGCCGTCGGCCTCACCAAGGTCTGCAACGACCTCCGCTGGATGTCGTCGGGACCCACCACCGGGCTCGCCGAGATCCACCTGCCCGACCTCCAGCCGGGGTCGAGCATCATGCCCGGCAAGGTCAACCCCGTGCTGCCCGAGGCGACGCTGATGGTGTGCGCGCGGGTCGTCGGCAACGACGCGACGATCGCGTGGGCCGGGGCGTCCGGCAGCTTCGAGCTCAACGTGATGATGCCCGTGATGGCCCACGCGCTGCTCGAGTCGATCCGCGTGCTGTCCACCTCCACGGTCCTGCTCGCGGACCGGTGCGTCGACGGCATCACCGCCGACACGGAGCGGATGCGGCGCTACGCCGAGTCCTCCCCGTCCGTGGTCACTCCCCTCAACGCGCACATCGGCTACGAGGAGGCCGCCAAGGTGGCCAAGAAGGCGCTGGCCGACGGCGCCACCATCCGCGAGACCGTGATCGAGATGGGCTACGTCGAGCGCGGCGACCTCACCGAGGAGCAGCTCGACGCGGCCCTCGACGTGGACTCGATGACGGGCCGCTGACCCGCCCTACCGGACGGAGGGTGGATCGGCACCCCTTGACCTCTATACCCCCCAGGGGTATGCTTCGAGCCATGGACCAGCACGCACTCCACGCGTCGCACGGCGAGGCGCCGCACGATGCGCACCACGACATGGGCACCCACGCCATGGCGCTCTCCGCCACGCTCCACTGCCTCACCGGCTGTGCCATCGGCGAGATCCTCGGTCTGATGATCGGCACCGCGCTCGGGCTCGGCAGCCTCGCGACGATCGCCATCGCGGTCGGGCTGGCCTTCCTGTTCGGCTACGCCCTGTCGACCCTGCCGCTGCTGCGCGCCGGGCTGGGCGTCGGCGCGGCACTGACCGTCGTGCTCGCCGCCGACACCCTGTCCATCGCGACCATGGAGCTCGTCGACAACCTGGTCATGGCCGTCATCCCGGGCGCGATGGACGCGGGCCTGGTCAACCCGGTCTTCTGGCTCTCCATGATGCTCGCGCTGACCGCCGCCTTCTTCGCGGCGTGGCCGGTGAACCGCTACCTGCTGGCGCGCGGCAAGGGGCACGCGCTCACCCACGGCTACATGGACGCGGAGCCGGTCGGCGCCCGCAGGTTCATCCCCGCCCTGACGACCGCGACCCTGGTCGCAGCCATCGTCGCGTTCATGCTGGGCGGGCTGGTCGTCTCGATCGCCGACGACCTCGGCGCGTCACCCACGACCGGGCACGCCGCCGAGACGGGTCGTGGTCAGCTCGCCCTCCTGCGGTCGAGCTGACCACGTCTCCCCAACCCCCCGGTTGGCCCAAGCGCCGTCGGCGGGCCGCTCGCGTCGGGACCGACGAACGGCATCGCTGATCTCTCAGGTGCATCCTGACGGCGCGACACCGGGAGGCGCAGCCGAATCGGGTCGCACTAGGCCGATCGGTTGGACCAGTGGTCCAGCTCCCGGCACCCGATCGGCCGGCGGTGTCAGTACCAGCCGTTGCCCTGCTTGAAGCTCCAGGCGCTGCACGGGGTGCCGTAGGTGTCCTGGATGTACTCCAGCCCCCACCGGATCTGCGACTCGGCCGACGTCATGTAGTCGGCCGGCAGGTCGTGCAGCTGGGTCAGTGCCTGCGGGATGCCGTAGGCCGACGAGGTCGGGTTGTCGGCGTCGACGCGCCAGTCGGACTCGCTGACGTAGAGGGAGTCGAGGCAGGAGAACTGGTCGGAGGAGAAGCCGTACGCCGGCAGCAGCGCGCGGGCGATGTCGCGCGGGTCGCCCTCGGAGAGCCGCTCCGACCTCGTGACGCCCGACCCGCCGCTCATCTCGAGCGCCGCGGCCTTGGTGGCGTCCGTACGCCGGGCCGAGCGCGACACGACCTGCCGGCCGGGGCGCTGCTCGGACCGGGCGGACCGGGCGGACCGGGCGGTGTCAGCCGTCGGCGCGGCTGTCGCGACCGGCTCGGCGGGGGTGGTGGTCGCCATGTCGGCGGCCGCGGGGGTCAGTGCGTCGGGATCCTGGGAGAAGAGCCCACCGGTGACGCTCACGCCGGTCGCGGCGGCGGCGAGCCCGGTGAGGGCGACACTCGTGCGCAGGGCTCGGCGGGGCACACGCGCAGCCTTGTGCTTGCCGGGGGCACGGTGCTTCGGGACGTGCTTGTCAGACTTCGACACAGGAGCTCACGGGGGTTGACGACAGGGGGGATGCACGCCGGGTCGTACAGGGGTGACGTGCGGCAACCGGGCCGTTCGGAGCCGGCGGGACGGGGCGGTGCGGGGGGTCCCTGCGTCCTGCCGACGACCAAGATCACGAAACGGTCACGAGCCACCATGCATGAGCCCCGAGACCCACGCAAACCGAACCCCACAATTGCCAGCGCCCCTTGCGTCACACCGTTCACACCGATCCCGTACGCCCCGGCAGTCACACCGGGGCGTACGGGAGGTGGGTCACAGCGTGACGTCCTCCAGCATCTCGGTCACCAGCGCCGCGATCGGCGAGCGCTCGGAGCGGGTGAGGGTGACGTGGGCGAAGAGCGGGTGGCCCTTGAGCTTCTCGACCACCGCGACGATGCCGTCGTGGCGTCCCACCCGCAGGTTGTCGCGCTGGGCGACGTCGTGGGTGAGCACCACCTTGGAGTTGGCGCCGATGCGCGACAGGACGGTCAGGAGCACGTTGCGCTCCAGCGACTGGGCCTCGTCGACGATGACGAAGGCGTCGTGGAGCGACCGGCCGCGGATGTGGGTCAGCGGCAGCACCTCGAGCATCCCGCGGTCCATCACCTCGTCGATGACGTCCTTGCCGGTGAGCGCGCCGAGGGTGTCGAAGACCGCCTGGGCCCACGGCGACATCTTCTCGTTCTCCGAGCCGGGGAGGTAGCCGAGCTCCTGGCCGCCGACGGCGAACAGCGGGCGGAAGACCACGACCTTCTTGTGCTGGCGCCGCTCCATCACCGCCTCGAGCCCGGCGCACAGTGCCATGGCCGACTTGCCGGTGCCGGCGCGACCGCCGAGCGAGACGATGCCGACCTCGGGGTCGAGCAGCATCTCCAGGGCGACCCGCTGCTCGGCGGAGCGCCCGTGGATGCCGAAGGCGTCGCGGTCGCCGCGCACGAGGTGCACCCGCTTGTCGGCACCGACGCGACCGAGCGCCGTGCCGCGCTCCGAGAGCAGCACGAGGCCGTTGTGGCAGGGCAGGTCGCGGGCGTCGGCGAGGTCGATCACGCCGTCCTCGTAGAGCTCGTCGAGGTCGGCGGCCGGCACCTCCAGCTCGGTCATGCCGGTGTAGCCGGAGTCGCTGATCGCCTCGGCGCGGTACTCCTGGGCGTCGAGACCGACGGCCGAGGCCTTGATCCGCAGCGGGAGGTCCTTGGAGACGAGCGTCACCCGGTGGCCCTCGTCGGCCAGGTTGCGGGCCACGGCGAGGATCCGGGTGTCGTTGTCGCCCAGCCGGAAGCCCGACGGCAGCGAGGCGGCGTCGGTGTGGTTGAGCTCGACCCGCAGCGTGCCGCCGTCGGTGCCGATCGACACGGGCTCGTCGAGGCGGCCGTTGACGACGCGCAGGTCGTCCAGCGCCCGCAGGGCCGAGCGGGCGAAGAACCCGAGCTCGGGGTGGTGGCGCTTGCCCTCGAGCTCGGTGATCACCACCACCGGGAGCACGACCTCGTGCTCGGCGAAGCGGGTCAGCGCGCCCGGATCGGCGAGCAGGACGCTGGTGTCCAGGACGTAGGTCCGACGGTCACCGTCGGTGGAGCCGGGCGATGCGGAGCTGCTGGGTGAGGACTTGCTGGCCACGACTAACCCCTTGCTGCGGGTCGGCGCGCGCACTCCTCGCCCGGCCCGATGTCATTCAACGGACCGGAGAGCTCCCATCTGAGTGCCCAAGGTTTCCTCCCGGTTCGGCAAGCTTCCCCACCTGCCGATACCGGCGAAAGTACGCCCGCCGCGACCCCGATCCGGGGCGACACGCCCGAACGCGAGGTGACGGTCGGATGACGTCTCCGGTCGAGGCGCTCAGCCGCCGAAGCGGCGCTCGCGCGCGGCGTACGACCGGATCGCGCGCAGGAAGTCGACGCGTCGGAAGTCGGGCCACAGCGCCTCGCAGAAGTAGAACTCCGAGTTGGCCGACTGCCACAGCAGGAACCCGCCGAGGCGCTGCTCGCCGGAAGTGCGGATCACCAGGTCGGGGTCGGGCTGGCCCTTGGTGTAGAGGTGCTCGGCGATGTGCTCGACGTCGATGATGTCGGCGAGCTCCTCCAGCGACGTGCCCCTTGACGCATGGTCGGCGAGCAGCGCGCGTACGGCGTCGGCGATCTCGCGCCGCCCGCCGTAGCCGACCGCGACGTTGACGAGCAGCCCGTCGATGTCGCGCGTGGCCTCCTCGGCCGCCTTGAGCCGCTCGGCCGTCCCGGTCGGCAGCAGGTCGAGCGCGCCCACCGGGTGGATCCGCCAGCGACCGGCCTCGGCGAGCGACTCGACGGCGCCCTCGATGATCGCCAGCAGACCGGTGAGCTGCTCGGGCGGGCGGTTGGTGAGGTTGTCGCTGGAGAGCAGCCACAGCGTGACGACCTCGACGCCGACCTCCTCGCACCAGCCGAGGAGCGGGCGGATGTTGTCGGCACCGGCCTGGTAGCCCTCGGCGGTGTTGAGCCCCACTGCCTTGGCCCAGCGACGGTTGCCGTCGAGCATCACGCCGACGTGCTTCGGGATCTGGTCGTGGGGCAGGCGCTTCACCACCCGGGACTCGTAGGCCGGGTAGAGCACCCGTCGCACGGCGTCCTTCACGTTGACCACCGACCGATCGTAACGCCGTGTGACCGGTGACTCCGCGACGGCGACTGCGCGCCTGACCGCAGAGCGGGTATTTTCCTCCCATGGAGACCGTCGCATGACCCCGCGCGACCGCGTCGAGCACGCCGTGGAGCGTGCGGGCGAGGTGATGGCCGACAAGATGGCCGAGGTCAAGCCACACCTGCGCGGCTGGCTGCACGCCGCGACCGCACCGCTCGCCCTCGCGGCCGGCATCGTCCTCGTCGCGATGTCGCCGACGGCCTCCACCCGCATCGGCTCGGCGGCGTTCGCACTGTCCGCGCTCCTGGTGTTCACCGTCTCCGCGATCTACCACCGCGGCACCTGGTCGCCGCGCACGTGGGCGTTCCTGCGCCGCTTCGACCACGCCAACATCTTCGTGCTCATCGCCGGCACCTACACGCCGTACGCCCTGCTCTTCCTCGACGGCTCGGCGCGCACCACGCTGCTGGTCGTCGTCTGGGCCGCAGCGATCGGGGGCGTGCTGTTCCGGGTGTTCTGGACCGACGCGCCGCGCTGGCTCTACACCCCGATGTACATCGCGCTCGGCTGGGCGGCCGTCTTCTTCATCCCGCAGTTCATGGAGGGGGCCGACAGGTTCAGCAGCGGGGTCGCGATCGCGACGCTCGTGCTGGTGGCGGTCGGCGGCGTGCTCTACACCCTCGGCGGTGTCGTCTACGGGCTCAAGCGGCCCAACCCCTCGCCGCGCTGGTTCGGCTTCCACGAGGTCTTCCACTCGTTCACGGTGCTCGCGTTCGCCGCGCACTACGTCGGCGTCTCGCTCGCGACCTACTCCCTGCGCTGACCGGCGCGACGTCGTCGCCCAGGTGAGGTCGCTCACGATCGGAAACGATCGGCGGGCGCGGAGCGTCGTACAGGGGAAGCCCTGTCCCCCACCCCCACCGCGAGATGCCTGACTCCCCCTCCCTCCGTCGTGACGAGCCCGACCGGAACGACCGCCAGCCCCTCCTCGACCTCAGCCTCCCGCAGCTCGTCGCCGGCGCCACCGCCGCGGCGACGTCGGCGATCCTCATCAGCCGGCTCGACCTCCTCGGCACCGTCATCGGCGCCGCCTTCGCCAGCGTCGTCTCGGCGATCGTGACGTCCGGGCTCGTCGGCGGGTGGCACCGCGTCCGGACGGTGCCGAGCCGGTTCCCACGCAACGTCAACGGCATGGTGGTGACCGCGGTCGCCCTCGGCCTGGTCGTCGTCGCGGGCCGCGCGGGGTTCGAGCTCGTCATGCAGGACCTGCCAGGCGACACCTTCGCCGCGCGCTGGCTCGCCGAGATCGGCGTCAACCGAGGCTGAGCACGGCGAAGACCACCAGCGACCCGACCACCACGACGCCGGCGAGGGCCCACGCCGCGAGCGACGAGCGCCGGGCCAGTCGCTCGAGCAGGACGTACGCCGCTGCGATCAGCGCCAGCCCGAGCGTGACGTGGAGCAGCACGGCGAGCATCACCCCGGCGATCGCGCCCGCCATCCGCAGCCGCCCCCAGAGCAGGCTCAGCGCGAGCGGCAGCACCACGGCGCCGGCGAACCCGCCGGCCACCTCGGCCCACCACGGCCGGTCGCCCATCCACGGCACGTCGACCGCACCCGCCCAGGACCGGTCGAACAGGTCGCTGGTCGCGCTGTAGCCGAGGTAGACGATCGAGGCGATGGTGACCCCGGCCGCGCCCCGGTAGGACCAGTGCGTGGCCCGCGACCACGGGACGGACCGTCCGACGAAGATCGTCGCGACGGTCACCGCGGTCCACACGATCCAGCGACGGACCACGCCGGTGCCGGTGTCGGCCATCGCGTCGCGGAAGACCCGGTCCGCCTCGACCCGGTCGACCTCGTGCCCGTCGGTGGAGACGTAGGACGTGGGGTCCCCGCGGCCGGCGACCAGCGCGTCGTGGAGCAGCGCGGCCGGCAGGTGGGCGCCGGTCTTGGGCACCAGCCAGGTGAACAGCGCCGGCACCGATGTCAGGTCGGTGCGGAAGTCGGCGTGCGAGGGCACGAGGAGCTCGCCGAGGTGCCGGTCGAGGTAGGCGATGCGTCGCTCGAGCTCGAACAGCTCGACGCCCTCCTCCGCGTGCCGCTCGAGCACGATGCGCGGGTCCGAGCCGGGGTCGGGCGGCTCGCCCGGACCGGCCTCGGTGGTCAGCGTCCCGCCGTCGTAGAAGCGGCGGGGCTGCTGCTCCACCTGCGTCATGTGGTCCCGAGCCGTCATGACCCCAGTCTGGCGGCGCCGACCGACACCCGGCCACCGCGCCGTGCTCAGCCGCAGGTGCGCCTGGCGACCGTGTGGCCGATCAGGTAGGCGTCGTCCATGGCGTCGCGGAAGTGGATGCCTCCCCAGATGCGTGACATGAAGGCCTCCTGCTCGAGTGCCGCCAGGCTGGCGTACGTGCGGGGAGCACCTGCTCCGTTCAACGTCAGCGCGATGTCACCGAGGTGGCAGCGCACCGTCTCGGCGAACGCACCGGTCAGCGTCCCGTGGCCGCTCGGGTAGTCGGGGTACGGCGGCACCGGCAGCACCGGCGTCCACCCGGGCACCGTCTCGGTGAGCGGGTCGCCGTCGTCTGAGGTGAGCGCCGCGCTGGGTCGCCAGAAGCCCTCGGTGAACTTGTGCCGCCACGTCTGCCGCATGCCCTCGGCGGTGGCGCGGTCGAGGTCGGCGAACAGGTCCGTCACCTCGGTGAGCTCGAGCGGGTGCGCGCGCAGGTGGGTGATCAGGGCGTTGCGGTAGAGCGCGAACGCCGGCACGTTGAAGAACGTCGCCGTCGCGGCCTTGACGGGGTCTGCCCCGGAACGACCGTCGTCCCGGGCCTCGGCCAGGTCGGCGCGGTAGGCGGCGCTGCCGACCGGGTCGGGACCGTCGACGACGACGGGGCGACCACCGTCGACACGGTCGACGAAGCCGTACCAGGGCGTCGCCATGGGCCGCGGGTCGACCCACACGCCCACGCCGGGCTGGGCGGTGTAGACGATGGAGGGGTCACCTCGACCGTCGCCCTCGCGCGACGCGATGACGTCCGCCGCCGCCTCCGCCCCGATCCGGGAGCCCCTGGTCTCGGCGGGACCGTCGGGCACCTGGGCGAGGCTGGCCTCGAGCCTCGCGCCGAGGGCACCGGCCGAGCCGGGGAAGTACTCCACGAGCACGTCGTGCGCTGCGCGGGCGACGGCGGCGACCTCCGACGAGCTCGCCGTCCTGAGGCTCTTGCGGGCGGCCCGGTCGACCGCCGTGCTGGTGAACGAGAGGTAGAGGGCCTGCGCCGGCGAGAACGGCACGGTCGTGAGTGCTGCACCCTGCCAGTCGAGCGCCGTCTCGGCGGACGTGGCGGGTCCGGCTGCGGCGGGCACGCCCGGAGCGGCGACGAGCCCCGCGGCGAGGGCCGCGGTGGTGAGGCCGGAGAGGTAGCGGTGGATGCGGTACATGTCTGTCTCCTCTGGTGTGCGGGTGTGTCCCGAGGGGGAGGTCCCGAGGTGCTCGTGGCGCCGTTCGTCTACGGGTTGGGCAGGGCGACAGCGCCCCGGTGGTCGAGGTCCGTGCAGGATCGCGTCGAGGCCGAGCAGCTGGTCAGCGTCCACGGACCGTCGGGAGCGCGGCGGTTCGTCAGCATCACCGCGACGTCGCCGTAGGCCCACGAGAAGAAGGCGTAGGTGGACTGCTCGAAGGGCTTCCAGGTCTCGCCCGAGCGGAGGTCGGTGAAGGCGACGCCGTGCGTCCCGTCCGCGATCTCGGCCGTGAGCAGCCACCAGCCGTCCGGGCTCAGGCGGCCCGGGTACTCGAGCACCGCGTCGACGGCCGTGGTGCCCTCGGTCTCATCGCTGTCGTAGACGAAGGTGCCGCGTCCTCCGTGCGCGTGCCCGCCCACCCACGCGGCGGTGTGGCTGCTCAGGTCGACGAAGCGCCGGGCCGTGCCGGACGACGGCCGCGGGTGCCACGGCGACTCCGAGGTCCCCGCGACGAGGTCTCGTCGGGCCACCGCATAGGACGCATCGCCGCCGTAGCGCCACACCACCTGCGTCGGCGACACGTGGACCCAGCCGTTCCCGTGGCCGACGTGCTCGGCGTACTCCGCGCGATCGCTCACGCCGACCGGCTCCCGCGTGCGCGAGAGCACCTCGTCGCGCACCGTGTCGTAGACGACCAGCTCGTCTCCGTCGAACCAGGCTGCGGTGTCGCCCTCCGTGTCTCCACCCGGCCCGGCGGCGGTGCTCCTGCCCACCACCCGCGGCGAGTCGCCCCACGGGTGGAACCAGACCCGGCCGTCGCGGTGGTCGCGGTAGAGCGCACCCGTGCGCACCAGCGCCAGGTGCCTCGTCGCGGCGCCGCCGACCATCCCCTCCTCGGCCCCCAGCGGGACCGCGGTCGGCTCCACCAGCTCGCCGCGGTGGAGTCCGTCGGCGTCCCACCACACCGGCGCGGAGCTCCCCGGCTCGAACGCCGCCGGCGCACCGCCCGTGGACGACTCCCCGGGCGCCGGTTCGGAGGTCGGGTCCGCGGCCGGATCCCCCGCGCAGCCGGCCAGCGCCAGCACCAGCAGGACGCCCATCGCACGTGGCACTCGTCTCATCGCCAGTCCTCCAGCCTCGTCCACGTCGAGCCCGCGTCCTCGGAGATCCCCACGACGCCCTCGCCGCTCGCGAGCACGCGACCGGCGACGGTCCGCACGTCCGCGCCGCCGATCGAGTCGGCCGGCGCGGGCGCGGCGAGCACCTGCCGGAAGGCGTCGTCGCCACTCGCGGCCCGCCACACCACGGTCCCCCGCTCGCTGTCGACGGCGATGAACGATCCGTCGGGCGCACACCGGACCTTCCACCACTGGTCCGCGGTCGGGGCGTCGTACGACGTCACCTGCCAGGTGGCGCCGCCGTCCGTGCTGGAGTGGATGTCCACACTCGCCCCCGGCGCGGCGACGGACCACAGGGCCATCAGGCCGGGCCCGCAGTCCAGGACGTAGTCGCCGTACGACGCGTCCGCGAGCGTGCGCACCTGCCGTGCACCTCCGGTCCCCCACCAGACCTCGAGCCTGCCCGTCCCGCCGACGGAGCGCGGCTCGGGGTTGGCGCCCCACGGCACCACGTCGGGTCCCGGAGGCACGGCCGATCCGTCCCACTCCTCGGGCCAGACGTACGCCGTCGCGGCGTCCGGGTCGAGTGCGCACCAGGCCGAGCGCCAGCCGCCGTCGGCGCACTGGAACCAGAGGCGCTCGTCCTGCGGGAGGACCTCGCGGCGGACCCGGTCGACGCCCCGCACGGATCCGTCGGCACCGACGAGCCACTCGTCGGTGTGGTTGACGTGGGAGAGCAGGAAGACGTCGTCACGTGGGCTGAGGGCCTGGTAGGCCGCCGGCTGCAGTCGCGGGACCGAGACGTAGGTCGTGGTCCGGTAGGCGTCCGTGGTCACCGCGACACCGGTGCGCCCGTCAGCTGCCCACACGGCCAGGCGGGTGTCGGGGTCGCCGGCCGCGACCGCGGTGGCGCGCGCCCTCGCGCGCTCGTCGAGCACCACCTCCCGTGCGGACAGCGCGTCCGGGCTCCACACCGGCTCCTCGTCGGTGGGCGTGCTGGTGGGTGTGCTGGTGGGCGTGCTGGTGGGCGGCGGCACGGGCACGACGGGCTGGGGGGAGCTGTCGGCGCGGCCGTCCACCAGGAGGGCACCGGTGGTGACGGCGGCCAGGGCGGCGGCCGCCACCACCGCCGCCTGCGTACGCCGCCGCCGGGCCCGCGCACCGCGGTGCAGCGCGCCCAGGTCGACCTCGGGGGGCACGAGGTCCGCGGCGAGTCCGCGCGCCGCGTCGCCGAGGACCTGGTCGAGGCTCATGGCGTCGCCCCCTCGCTGGGAAGGGCCGGTTCGCCGAGGACCTCGAGCAGGCGACGGTGGGCCGCGTGGCTGTGGCTCTTCACGGTCCCGGTCGCCACGCCCAGGGTCTCGGCGATCTGTGCCTCGGTCAGGTCCTCGTAGTAGCGCAGCACCATGACCGCACGCTGGCGTGGGGGCAGGGCCAGCACCGCCTGCCAGACCCGCTGGTGCTCGACGACCTCATCGAGGTGACCGCCCCACGCAGGGTCGTGGTGCAGCAGCATCGGGGTCTCCCGCGACGACTTCTTGCGCCACCACGACGCCGCCCGGTTCACCACGACCTTGCGGGCGTAGGCGAGCGGCGAGGCCATCTGGTCGATGCGCGACCAGCGCTGGCAGATCCTGACCAGGGAGTCCTGCAGGACGTCCTCCGCGCGCTGGTAGTCACCTGTCATCAGGTAGGCGGTGCGGAACAGCGTGGCGCTGTGGGCACGCACGAAGTCGGCGAAGCGCTCCTCCTCGTCGGGTCGCATCTCGCCTCCCTCCGGCCACCGCGGTCCTCTGACACCGCTTGAATGCCGATGCGCGGGAGATGGGTTGGGTCCGCACGACGACAGACCCGCAAATTCTCCTTCCGCACACTCGCGCGAGCGCCTCGGAGGCGCGGTCGGACGGGCGAGGTCTAGACCTGCCGCGGTCCCGGCGGCGCCAGGGCCCCCCGCCCCAGGTCCCTGAGCTGGGCCCCCAGCCGGCCCACGCGCGCAGGAGCTGGGACTGGCCTCGACGACCGATGCCGCGACAGCGACGCCGAGCGAGATCGCCGAGCAGGCACGGGCGAGCCTGGCCGACGACGCGATGGGCCGGCGCTGCCGGGAGGTCGCGGCCGAGCTGCGCTCGCTCCCCGACGTGGGGTCGGCCGTCACCGCTGTCGTCCGGGCAGCTTCCTGACCTGCACGCGAGGAGGCCTAGGGTGCGCCCATGACCACCGCTCGGACCGTGCCCGTCACCACGGAGATGGACGGTGACGAGCTGGACGCGCTCGACGCGTGGCACCTCGCGCGGGAGCACGGGCTGAAGAAGATCGCGGTGGAGTCGTTCGTCCGGTTCCGCTACGGCGACGGCTTCACCAACTCGCGCGCGCTCGCGCTCCAGGCCTGCCTCGCCCTCGTCCCCTTCATGCTCGCCCTGACCGGGCTGGCCTCCGACCTCGACGAGGAGCGTCCGGCCGCCGTCGTCGCGCACGTGGTCGACTCGCTCTCACCCGGTTCCGGCGACGGAGACGCGCTCGCCTCGGCGATCGACGACTCGGACACGTCCGAGCTCGCCGGGGAGGTGGCGCTCTTCTTCGGCCTGGGCTTCGCGCTCCTGTCGATGACGACCGCCATGGCCCAGGTGGAGCGCGGCGCCAACCGCATCTACGGCATCCGGCGCGACCGCAAGGCGCTCCACAAGTACGGCCGCGCCGCGGTCCTGACCGCCGTGCTCGCCGTGCCCGTCGGCGTCGGGTTCGTCATGATCGTCGGCGGGCTCGCCCTCGGCGACGCGATGGCCGAGAACTACGGGTGGTCCGAACGCTCGGTCCTCTGGTGGAACGTGTTGCGCTGGCCGCTCGGCCTGGGCCTGCTGGTGTTCGCGATCGCGGTGCTGCTCGACCACGCGCCGCGACGCCGCCAGCCCGCCTTGTCGTGGCTGGCCCTCGGGTCGAGCATCGCAGTCGTCCTCACCGGCCTCGCGACGGCCGGGCTGGCGGCGTACGTCTCGCTGAACGGGTCGTTCGGCAGCGTGTACGGCCCGCTCGCCGGCGTCTTCGCCCTGCTGCTGTGGGCGCTGCTCTCGTCGATCGCGTTCTTCTACGGCACCGCCGTGTGCGCGCAGCTCGAGGCGCTGCGGGCCGGGGAGGCCTCCCCGGCGCTCGACGACCCGGGGCGCCCGCACGCCCGTACGGTGGGCGACCGGGTCACCGACTGACCGGGATCACGACGGCAGGAGGGCCAACAGCGGGCGGAGGTCGTCGTGCACCTCGACCGCGCCTGCAGCGCTGAGCTGCTCGCGCACGTGCGTCGTACGGATGCCGTGCACGCGGCGCACGCCGGCGCCGAGCGCCGCCCGCACGCCCGCCGGCGAGTCCTCCGCGGCGACCGCGTGCGCAGCCTCGACGTCGAGCCGCTCGCAGGCGAGGGCGTAGCCCGCCGGGTGGGGCTTGCCGTCGACGACGTCACGCGCGGTGACGACGAGGTCGACGCCGTCCAGGGGCAGGGACAGCGCCGCCAGCGAGCGTTCCACCCAGTCGGGGCCGGCGGATGTGACGATCGCGAGCGGTACGCCCGCCGCGCGGGCCGCGACGAGGAGCTCGCGTGCCCCTGGCACCGGGGCCGGCGGCTCGTCGGGGACGAAGGCGACCACCTCGCGGGCCAGCCCGGTCGGGTCGAGCCCGGACCAGGGCCCGGGCTCGACGGCGAAGACGTCCTCGGCGCGGCGGCCGGTGAAGATGGCGAGGTCCGGCAGCTCCCAGCCGCGGTGGGCGAACCACGCCTCGTAGGACGCGCGGTGGAGCGGCTCGGAGTCGACGAGGGTGCCGTCGAGGTCGAGCAGGAAGGCCGAGACCGCGACCGCGGGCCCGGTCACGGGGTCGCGAACAGCAGGTCGCCGGCGGCGACGGTCCCACCGATCGCGTCGCTGGTCACGGAGCCCTTCACGCCGTCCATCAGCACGACCGGCACGACCGGCGAGACGTCCTGGCCGCCGGCGGTCTCGGGCAGGGCGGCCGGGTCCCACGTGATCATCGGGTCGCCCGCGGCGACCTCGCTGCCCTGCGTGGCGAGCACCTCGAAGCCCTCGCCCTCGAGGCGGACGGTGTTGATGCCGAGGTGGACCAGCACCCCGACGCCGTCGCCGAGCACGACGAAGGCGTGCGGCAGCACCTTGAGGACCGTGCCGGCGATGGGCGCCACGACGGTCGTGAGGCCTGGGTCGGGCTCGATGGCGACGCCGGGTCCGACCATCTCCTCGGCGAACACCGGGTCGGGCACGTCGGCCATCGCGACCACGCGGCCCGGGCACGGCGAGAGTACGTGCGTCACATCAGGTCCTCGATGTCGTCGGCCAGGTTGTCGGCCTCGGGGCCGACGACGACCTGGACGACGGTGCCGGAGGCCATCACGCCGTGGGCGCCGGCGGCCTTGAGGGCGGCCTGGTCGACCAGCGAGCCGTCCTTGACCTCGGTGCGGAGCCGGGTGATGCAGGCCTCGATCTCGACGACGTTGTCGGCGCCGCCGAGGCCGGCCAGGATCTGCTCTGCCTTGCTGCTCATGTCATGACCTTTCGTGGGGAGTGGTGTCAGCGGTCGGTCTGGGTGACCTTGTTGAGTCCGCGGGGGTTGTCGGGGTCGAGGCCGAGGCGTCGGGCCATCTGCTCGATCATCATCTGCGACGGGACGATCGAGGCGATCGGCTCGACCGTCTCGGGCAGGTCGGGGCCGGCGAGGTGCAGGTCGCAGAGCCCGGCGAAGTCAGCGGTGCCGCCGATGCCGAGCACGCGGGCACCGCGCTCCTGGAGGTCGCGGACGAGGTCGGCCATCGGCTCCGCGAGCGGTCCGGTGGCGGAGGCGACCAGCACGGCCAGCAGGCCCTCGGTCACGACCGAGATCGGGCCGTGGCGTAGGTCGGCGTACGAGTAGCCGCGCACCGGGCGCAGGCACGTCTCCTCCATCTTGAGCGCCGTCTCCAGCGCCGTGCCGAGCAGCAACCCGCGTCCGGACACGACCACGCGGTCGGCGCCCGCGAGCGCCTCGGCCGCAGCCGACACGTCGGCGTCGAGCAGTCGCGCCACGACGTCCGGCACCCGCTCGAGGTCGCCGGCCAGCGACGACTCGGCGCCGAACGCGTCGGCGAGGACGGCGAGGGCGACCAGCTGCGTGAGGTACGTCTTGGTGGCGGGCACCGCGACCTCGGGACCGGCCTGCGTCACGAGCGCCACGTCGGCGGCGTCGGCCAGCGGCGACCCGGCCACGTTGGTGACGGCGACCGTCGCGGCGCCGCACGCGCGGGCCCACTCCTGGGTCTCGACGATCTCGGCGGTGGCGCCCGACTGCGACACCGAGACGACGAGCGAGTCGGACAGGTCGAGCCGCGCGCGGTAGTGCGTGGCGACGCTGGGCGCGGCCAGTGCGGAGGGGATGCCAGCCGAGACCTCGAGCAGGTAGCGGCCGTAGATCGCGGCGTTGTCGCTGGAGCCGCGCGCCACGAGGAGCACCCGCCGGCGACCGGTGAACGCCTCGCGCAGCCGCTCCTGCTCGGGCCGCAGGTGCGCGAAGGTGCGGCGTGCGGCGTCGGGCTGCTCGGCGATCTCGGACGCCATCCGGGTGGCGGTGGTCCTGGCGGTGCTGCTCATGCGAGTCCTTGACAAGGTCGGTGTGCGGGAGCCATGCTCCCAACTGGTACGTACCAGACCGTACCAATGGATCGACTCAGAGTCGAGAGGTGAGATGGCCCGCAGGATCGACGACGGCCCCCGGCCCAAGCACGCGCAGCTCAGCGACGCACTGTCCGAGCTGGCGACCCGCGACCTCGGTCCCGGCACGGCCATCCCGTCGGAACGCGAGCTGATGGCGACCTACGACGTCTCCCGCGACACGGTGCGCAAGGCGATCAACGGCCTGGTCGCCGACGGGCTGCTGCAGCGCATCCAGGGCAAGGGCACCTTCGTCGCCCGGCCACGCGTCGAGAGCCACCTGCACCTTGCGTCGTTCTCCGAGGACATGCGCCGCCGAGGGCTGACCCCCTCGACCCGGCTGATGCGCGTCGACGAGGAGCGGCCGCCCGCGGACGTCGTGAAGTCGCTCCGCCTGGGAGCGCGCGGCACGGCGTGGCGCATCGACCGCGTACGCCTCGCCGACGGGCAGCCGATGGCGATCGAGCAGGGGTGGTATCCCTGCAAGCTCCTGCCCGGCCTCGACACCGCCGACCTCACGGGGTCGCTCTACACGCTCTTCGCCGACCAGTACGGCCTGGTCATCGACGCTGCCGAGCAGACGCTGTGGGGCGAGGCCGCCGAGGGCGCGACCGCGCGCCGGCTCGAGGCACCCGTGCACACGCCCCTCCTCGTCTTCCGCCGCGTCTCGAGCGCGGCCGGCCGACCTGTCGAGCACGTCGTCTCGCGCTACCGCGGCGACCGCTACCAGGTCCACATGAGCCTTGGCGCCACCCCGGGCGCCACCGGGAAAACCAGCACCACCAGAAGGGATCGATCCTCGTGACAACCCAGGACGCCGCCGCGAGCGGCACGACCGGGCGCAGGTTCAACCTCGCGCCCCTGCAGAAGTTCGGCCGGAGCCTGATGCTCCCCATCGCGGCGCTGCCGGTCGCGGCACTCCTGCTGCGCCTCGGCGCCGACGACCTGCTCGGGCCCGATGGCCTGGGCTGGGACAGCGTGGCCGCGGTCATCGGTGCGGCGGGAGGAGCGCTGTTCGCCAACCTCCCGCTCCTCTTCGCCGTCGGCATCGCCATCGGCATGGCCCGCAAGGCCGATGGCTCGACCGCCCTCGCTGCCGTGGTCGGCTACCTGGTCTTCAAGGGCGTCGGCGACGCGATGTCCCCCGTCATCCTCGGTGAGCCCGAGGGCGACGCCGCCCAGGAGCTCATCAACTACGGCGTCCTCGGGGGCATCGTGATGGGGCTCGTTTCCGCCTGGCTCTGGCAGCGCTACCACAGGATCTCCCTGCCTCCCTACCTCGCCTTCTTCGGCGGGCGGCGCTTCGTCCCGATCATCACCGCCTTCGCCGCCGTGGCGATCTCGGTAGCGATGAGCTTCGTCTACCCCGCCTTCGACTGGGCGATCACCGGTCTGGGCGAGTGGGTCACCGACAACGCGGTCCTCGGCGGCTTCGTCTACGGCACGCTCAACCGGCTGCTGATCCCACTGGGCCTGCACCACATCCTCAACAACCCGCCGTGGTTCATCTTCGGCGAGTACACGCCGCCCGGCGGCGAGGCGGTCCACGGCGACATCGCCCGGTTCCTCGCGGGCGACCCGACCGCGGGCGCGTTCATGACCGGCTTCTTCCCGATCATGATGTTCGCGCTCCCGGCCGCCGCCCTCGCGATCTGGCACGAGGCCAAGCCGCAGCACAAGAAGGCCGTCGGCGGCATCATGCTCTCGGCCGCGCTCACTGCGTTCCTCACCGGCGTGACCGAGCCGCTCGAGTTCGCGTTCATGTTCGTGGCCTGGCCGCTCTACCTCATCCACGCGGTCCTCACCGGCACCTCTCTCGCGCTGGTCAACGCGATCGGGGTCAAGGACGGATTCGGCTTCTCGGCGGGTCTGTTCGACTACCTGCTCAACTTCAACATCGCGACCCAGCCGCTGCTGATCATCCCGATCGGCCTCGGATATGCGGCCCTCTACTACTTCCTGTTCCGGTTCGTGATCCGGAGGTGGAACCTCCGGACGCCGGGTCGTGAGGAGGAGGGCGAGGAGTCGCTGGCCGAGGCGGACACGCGCGCGTGAGCATGCTCCTCACGGCTCGACACGTGGTCACCCCGGCGCGGATCCTCGCGCCGGGGTGGCTGCTCCTCGACTGCGACCGCATCGTCGAGGTCGGCGAGGGCGCACCGCCGCGCCCCGCGGACGTCGACCTCGGCCCCGTCACGGTGACGCCCGGCTTCGTCGACCTCCACGTCCACGGCGGAGGCGGCGCCTCGTTCGACACCGGTACGGCTGACGCGGCCGCCGTCGCGGCCGACGCCCACCTCGCCCACGGCACCACGTCGATGGCCGCCAGCCTGGTCACCGACACCCCCGGCCGGATGGCCGAGGCGGTGCGCGAGCTGACGCTCCTGGTCGACGACGGGCGGCTCGCCGGCATCCACCTCGAGGGCCCCTGGCTCAGCCCGCGGCGTTCGGGCGCCCACCAGCCCGGTGCCCTCACCCACCCCACGCCGGGCGCGATCGACGAGCTGCTGACCGCCGGGCGCGGCGCCGTCCGGATGGTCACCCTCGCCCCCGAGCTGCCCGGCGGCCTCGACGCCGTGGGCCGTCTGGCCGACGCCGGCGTGCTCGTCGCGATCGGCCACACCGACGCGACGTACGACGAGGCGCGGGCCGCGATCGACGCGGGCGCCCGCCTCGGCACCCACCTCTTCAACGCCATGCGTCCCCTGCACCACCGCGACCCCGGCCCGGTCGGCGCCCTGCTCGACGCGCCCGTCGACGTCGAGCTGATCGCCGACGGGGTGCACCTGCACCCCGCCGTGCTCCGCACGGTCTTCACCGCCAAGCCCCGCCGTTGCATCCTCGTCACCGACGCGATGGCCGCGGCCGGCGCACCCGACGGCGACTACCGCCTCGGCCCGATGGCGATCGAGGTCCGCCGCGGCGTCGCCCGGCTGGCGGACGACAGCGGCGACGGCGCGATCGCCGGCTCGACCCTCACGATGGACGCGGCGGTCCGCTTCGCCGTACGCACCGCCGGGCTGCCACTGCTCGATGTCGTGCACGCCGCCAGCACCGCTCCTGCCTCCGCCTGGGGGATGGCCGACGTGGGCGCGATCGAGGCGGGCCGTCGCGCCGACCTCGTCGTGCTCGACGACCGGCTCGAGGTCGTCCGGGTGATGCGGGCGGGTGCCTGGCTCGACCGGTGACCCGGCCTCAGCCGGGCGTCGCGGCGCCGGACAGCAGGGCCACCGCGGTGGTGTCGCCCGAGCCTGCGACGGCGTCCGCTGCCGCGTCGGCCGCGAGGGCCAGCCGCTCGTCGCCGGGGAACAGCCCCGGCGGCAGGACCGACGCCAGCGCCGCGGCCACGGTCACCGCGTCGGTGGCACCGACGGCCTCGTCGACGACAGGCCCGAGGTCGGCCGTGACGGACGTGACCGTGGCCGACAGGAGGCGCGCCACGGGAGCCCCGGTGCGCGCGAGCAGGTCCAGCCTCTCGGCCGCCGAGCCGATCTCGCTCATCGAGCAGATGCTCTGCACGACCTCGGGGTCCTCCAGCGCCCGCCGGCGCGCGCGGCCACCATCGTCGTACGCCTCCGTGCGTCGGACCGACACCGGCGCCGACGCGACCTCGGCGTCGGGCCGGGGCGCGAAGGTGGCCACGACCGAGTAGTCGCCGGGGACGGGGAAGAGCCGCGCCGCGGGGGCGAGCAGCAGGGCGGACCCGACCAGCTCGTCGCCGGGGGCCAGCGTCACCTCCCGCCGGCCGGAGTCGACCGGCCACGGCCACTCGGCCCGGACCCGGTCCGCGCCCTCGCGTCCCACCCACACCGACAGGTCGCCCTCGGCCAGGTCGAGCCGGCTGCTCGTGACGACCGGTTCGGTGCCGTCGTTGCGCAACCGCACGACGACGACGAGCGCCTCGTCGAGCGGGAGCTCGGCTGGGGCGTCGAGGGTGAGGGTCAGTCCGGTCACCGCCCCGATGGTGCCACGAAGTCCGCGGCCAGCTCCTCCGCGAGGGCCAGGTCGGCCTTGGGCTTGCGGGCACGCTTCGCCCGGGCCAGCGCGTCGGCCACGACCGGTGCCTCGCGCTCGATCGGGCTCGGCACCGTCACCGCGAGCGTCACGAGCTCCTCGGCCGTGCGGCCCTGTGCGGCGAGGTCCATGAAGTGCTTGGCCTCCGCGGCACTGGCGGACCGGGTCCCGCCGGACCGGTAGTCCTGGTGCGTCCGGGCGAGCGAGTTGGCGAGGACGAGCGCTGCCGCCCCGCCCGTGTCGGTGTCCGGCTGTGCCTCGGCGACGGCCGCGAGCCCGGCCTTCACGGCCTCGTCGCGACCGAAGTCCCCGAGCGCGAACGCCACGCCCACGCCGGGGTCCAGGGTGACCGCGGCGACGCCGCGCTCCTCCTCGGTGCCGGCCATCCGTACGTGCACCGCGACCCGCTGGCTGCGTACGGCCGCCCAGCCGAGCGCGTCGAACTCCGCGCGCACGACGTGCCGGCCCGGGACGTCGAAGGTGACGCCCTCGCTGGTGAAGAACACCTGCACGTGCGAGGTGATCGACTCGCCGGGCTGCAGCACCGTGGTCTGCGGCGGGCCGCACGCGAGCACCACGTCGCGGACCTGCTCCACCTCGCCGCCGGGAAGGGCGTGCAGCAGCCGGAGGTCGCCCTCGGAGAGGTTGAGCCGCGTGCTCACCTCGCGCGGGGCGTCGCCGGTGTTGGTGAGCACGACCGCCGCGGTGACGTACTGGCCGACGAAGACCTCATCGGGCAGGCGCAGGTCGAGCGTCAGGTCGGCGGCGTCGTCCTGGTTGACGAGGCCCTCGGCGTCGGCCGGTTCCGGGAGGCCCGACGACAGGCTGCCGTGGCCCCAGCCGAACCCCTTCCAGCCGGGCCGCACCTGCGGGTCGGGCGAGTGGATCAGCGAGGTCCGGTCGTGCGCGCTGAAGGCGAAGGTCGCGTTGCCCGGGTAGGGGTTGGCCGCGGTGGCGAAGCCCATCACGTCACCGGTCTGGTTCATGATCTCGGTGCCCACCCCCGGGACGTGGACGTCGTGCTTGGGGTGGAACAGGTTGAAGGCGTGACCGGCCTCGTGGACGAGGGTGCGCAGGAACGCCGCCGGCACCTCGTCGAGCGGGCGGTTGCGGGCACCGGCCTCGATGATCGGCAGGTCCGACAACGTGGCGTCGGCGAATCCGACCGCACCCTCGCGCGGCACCGCGTCCTGGTCGAACATCACGCCGAAGGTCGTGCCCTGCGCCGATCCGACGAGCAGCCAGAGCCGCCACTGGTCGGCCGTGGCAGTGCCCCGGTGGGTGCTGAGCAGGGTCTGCAGCTCGGCGTTGGTCAGGGACGCGTCGTCGGGCACGGTGACCTCGTCGAGCGTGGTCGGGGTGTCCCAGCCGGCGGAGGCGTACACGTTCTGGAAGGTCGACGTGACGCCGCCCGCCGTCGTGGCGGACGCCGGCCACGCGCGGCCGGTCATCGCGTCGACCTCGACGCGGCACCCGCGGTAGAAGGTGGAGGTCTTCGTGGCGGTCAGCGCGTACCTGCGCCGGCCGATGGTGGCCGTGCCCTGCATGGTCGCGGGACGGAAGATCGGCTCGAGCAGCGGCTGGTGGCAGTGCAGCGTCATCCGTCCGGTGTCTGTCGACACGAAGTCCTGCGTGGTCCGGTCCCACAGGTGCCGCACGAACGAGAACGAGAGCTCGCCTCCCGACCAGCTGACGCCGGTCGAGCGGAAGTACCAGCTGTACTCGTTCTTCGGCAGCTGCGGGTACCAGCGCAGCGGCGGGAACAGGACGCCGCGCCGATCCTCGCTGACGTCGGCGACGTCCTCGCTCCAGTCCTCGCCCAGGTCCTCGCCCCAGTCCTCGTCGCCGTGGGCGGAGCCGTGGTCGCCGGGTCGGACGGGTCCACCGAAGGGGTGCGGGACGACGGGGCCGATGACGCCGCTGCGCCGTACGTACACGTCGCCGCTGATGCGCAGCGACGCCGGCCCGACCTCGATCCGCATCGGTCCGCGGACCTCGCTGAAGGGGAACGCCGGGACGAGCGGACGGACCTGGAGCAGCCACGACCCGTTGAGCCGGGCAGTGCTGCAGGGGCGGCGGAACCCGGGCGACGGAAGAGGAGCGTGCGGGAGCGTGGCGGGCGGCGACCCGAGCACCGACAGGTCGTCGACGAGGTCACCCTCCTCGTCGAAGACCAGGGCCGGCCTGCCCTGGCACCCGCAGGTCCCCGTACCTCGGTCGTGGTGCGTCATGGCGAGCCTCCCCCTCCCGCCCCGTGGGCGAGCCGATGACGGAGGACGACCTGTCCCCCGGCGCGCAGGGTGCGCTCGCCTGCGTGACTCCAGCGTGACTCGCCTGCGCTGGTCCAGACCGCGGCAGGACCGCGGTTGTCAGGCCTGAGCGGCGGGAGGACCGTGGAGGGGACGGCCGTTCACGTCTCGGGCCTCCGTGTCCGGGCCAGGGCCCGTCGACACCGGCGAGGGCCGGGTCACCCCGCCCCACCGGCACGGTGCCGCAGCGCGCTGACGGGGAGGGACCCAATGGTCGAGAGATTGACGGTTCGCGGTGAGGACGTCGAGCCTGCCGCGCGCGACGAGGTGGACCGCGACCTCGCCGACATCGGCTACCGCGTGGTCCGGCAGGTGTCGACCACGGACGCGTCACGCTCGCGCGGTGAGGCCGTCGAGCTGGACGTCGACGACCGCCACGTCCTGGAGGTCACCGACACCAACGGTGTCACCGCCTTCCTGACCGCCGAGGCCGCCGGCCGGGCCGCGCAGTCGCGCGGCGGGCGCCTCGACCTCGCCCTACCATCGGTCACGCGAGGCATGGGAACCGCGATCCGCGCGGTCGTGCAGAGCACGATCGGCGGCGACGTGGCCGAGCTCGGCCGGGAGGTTGCCGGCTTCGGCCTCGATGAGCTCCTCGACCCGACCGCCCGCGAGCTGGTGCGCAAGCTGGCCGAGCGGCTCGACCGGCCCAGCCATGAGACGTCCCGCGGGCACGCCCGCGACCGGGGCCTGTACGCGGTGAGCGACGACCTGCTCCTGCTCCCGGACAACCTCGACCCCGACATCGGTGCGCCCGACGAGCCCTGCCTCGTCCTTCTGCACGGGACCTTCTCCAACACCGAAGCCTCCTTCGGCGGGCTGCGCCAGCAGGGGACCGCGGACTGGGACCGACTGCTCGAGGAGTACCCCGGCCGGCTGCTGGCGCTCGAGCACCAGACCCTCTCGCAGACTCCGGTGCAGAACGCGCTCGACCTGGCGCGGGCCCTTCCCGACGGCGCCCGGTTGCACCTGCTGAGCCACTCGCGGGGCGGGCTCGTCGGCGAGGTGCTCAGCTGCGCGCTGTACGGCAACCCCTCCACGCTGGCCTACTCCCGCCGCCGACAGCAGGACCACCCCGACGTGCAGGCGTGGGACGACCTCCTCACCCTCCTCGAGCACAAGCACCTCTCCGTGGAGCGGTTCGTCAGGGTCGCGTGCCCCGCCCGCGGCACGCTCCTGGCCTCGCGCAAGGTGGACACCTGGGCGAGCTACTTCTTCAACGCGCTCCGGCTCGTGCCCGGCCTGGATGCCGCGGGCGTCCTCAGCGTCGTGAAGAAGGTCGTGCTGGTGCTGCTCGAGCAGCACCTCGACGTGCGGGCGGTGCCCGGCCTGGAGTGCATGGTGCCCGAGTCAGCGCTGGTCGCGACGCTCGCGGGCGTCGAGCGGCCCGTCGACGACGGCCTGCTCCCGGTGATGGGCGACGTGCAGGGCAAGGGCATCCTCGGCAAGATCGCCCTCGCCCTGCCCGACCTGTTCTTCTCAGGTGACCACGACCTGGTCGTGAACACCGATGCCATGGACGGCGGGATGCCCCGCAAGGACCGTACGGACACGGTGAGGCTGAAGCCCTTCCGCGGCCCGGAGCACACGCACTTCGGCTACTTCCGGACGCCGGCCTCGCGAGAGGCGATCCGTCGGGCGCTGGCACCGGACGTCCTGGCGTCGGCGGCCGGTGGCCGCGGCGGGGAGGCGAGCGCGACGACCATCCGTCCGAGCCGCGGCGACGTCGTCGATGGCCCGACCCTGGTGATCGTGCCGGACCTGATGGGCTCGGTGCTCTACGCAGCCGACGAGCCGGGGAGCGTCATCTGGCCGGCTCCCGGGGCGGTCGCACGTCGAGGCGTCGAGAAGGTGATCACGCCGGACGGTCCGGACGGACGCCCGCCGGACCTCGCAGAGCCCGACGGCTCGGCGCTTGCAGCCCCGTACGACGACCTGGTCAAGATCCTGCGCCAGACCTTCGTGGTCAAGGCGTTCCCCTGGGACTGGCGTCGTCCGCTCGGGCAGTCCAGCGCGCGGCTGCGCGCGCTCCTGGACGCGTTGCCCGCGAAGGACGACGACACGGGAGCCTCCCGGGACTGCCTGGTGCTCGGGCACGGCGTCGGCGCCCTGCTCGCCCTCGACGCCTGCGCCGGGACCTCACGTCGACCCGTGCTCCTCGACCCCGCCTTCGAAGGGCGTCCAGGGATGAACCGAAGGGCCGAGGGCGACGACGGCCTGACCCGGGCGCTCGCCCTCGTCGACGTGTCCACGACAGCTGCCGAGATCGGGCGGCGCCTAGCCGGGCTCGAGGCGTTCCGGGCACGCAGCGAGGGCCTCGTCGCCGCGCCCCTCCTCCGGCCGGACACACCCATGTTCGTGTGCGTCCACGACAACGCACACTCCGGGCACGGCCCGCTCGCGCGCCCGTGCCAGCACTACCTGAGTCGCGCCCCCGACGGTTCGATCCTGACGAGCCCGGAGGTGCTCCAGGACCTGCGGCGCCTCGCACTCGGCCACCGCCCCGTCGGACTCGTGGCCGGTCAACCCACTGTGACGCCCCCGGCCACCCAGCCCGTCGAGGCACCCGACCCCGGCGTGGTGCTCGACCCCGTCGAGGAGCCGGACCGTGAGCCCGCAGGCGCCGCACCGGACGCGGTCCATCCCCCGATGCTGTTCCCCACTGCCGACGAGCTCGCCCGGCTGGCCCTGGGAATCCGCGAGGACTCGGCGCGACAGCCGGTCAGCCTTCTGGTGCGGGTCACCCACGGCGACCTGCGGGTAGGCGACGGGCCGTGGATCGTGGGCGCGCAGGACGGCACGCCGATCGGTGGCGCCGAGAAGGCCCTCGACCAGCGCCTGGACGGGGCCCTGTCCACCCACCGCATCCTGGGCCAGTACCCGGGCTCGACCGGCACGATCCAGCTGTTCACCGGTCCTCACCTCGAGGGTGCGGCTGCTGCCGTCATCGGCATGGGCGCGCCCGGCGAGCTGACGCCCGGACAGCTGACCACGAGCATCACCCAGGCGGTGCTCCGCCTCGCGGCGGCAAACCTGCACGTCGGCCCGGTCGCCCGACAGGGCCGCGGCCAGCAGAGCCGCGGATTCGAGGTGTCCTGCGTCCTCGTCGGCACCGTCGGCTCCGGCGCGCTGCCGATCGACACGTCGGTGAACGCGATCATCACCGGTGTCCGGCGGGCCAACCGACGGCTGCGAGACCTGCGACGGACGCCCGACGAGGCGCCCCACGACGCGTGGGAGAGCCCGCCGGTCGTGGGCTCGCTCCAGCTCATCGAGCTCTACGAGGACCGTGCCGTGCTCGCCCTCCATGCCGCGACGAACCTGGCCCGCACCGACGGCACCACCGACGACGACGTCCTGCAGACGGTGACCGCGCTCCAGATCGGCACGGGCGGCCGCAAGGGGACGATGACCGCGGGCTACCTCGACGACCGCTGGCGCACCATCCGGGTCACCGCATCGGCTCCCGCCGCGCTCCAGCTCGGCTCCGTGGCGCCGGCGTCCCCGGACGCCGAGCGTCCGGGCGACTTGGTGGACCTGACCTTCACGGAGCTCGGCCGCAACGCTGGAGCGGAGACGACGGTCACCTCGACGCAGCGGCGGGTGATCGACCAGGTCATCCAGAAGTCGATCCACACCGACATGGAGGCCGGCGACCGCGCGCACAACACCCTGTACGAGCTGCTCGTGCCGCTCCACATGAAGGGGCAGGGAAGGCCGAGCGACAACATCATGTTCATCCTCGACGAGCACGCTGCGAGCCTGCCGCTCGAGATGCTGGCCACCCGCTCGTACGACGACGCCATCGTCCCCCTCGCCGGCGAGGTGGGCATCGTGCGACGCCTGGAGACGACCACCTTCCGGCAGTCGGTGCGGCCGGCGTCCGGGGACCGCGCGCTCGTGATCGGCGATCCCAGGGCGGTCGGCTGGCCCCCGCTGGCCGGCGCCCGGCACGAGGCCAACCGCGTGGCCCGGTCGTTGGAATCACACGGCTACGTGGTCGAGCGCCAGATCTCGGCCTCCGAGGAGGACGACTCCGTGTGCACCACCAGCATCCTCGACGCCCTCTACGCCCACGACTACCGCATCATCCACATCGCCGCGCACGGCGACGTCCGCCACGACCTGGCGCGCAGCGACGCGCGCGGACGACCGGGCGTCGTGATCGGACCAGGAGACTGGCTGACCGCGCTCGAGATCCAGCAGATGCAGACCACGCCCGACCTGGTCTTCCTGAACTGCTGCCACCTCGGCTCGGAGCTCGGTGCCTCGACACCCCCGGGAGCCGCACAGCAGTCCTCGGTCCGCGGCGGTCGGCCCGGGTGGCGACCCGACCGGTTCGCCGCAGGCATCGCGCGCCAGCTCATCGACAACGGAGTGCGCGGAGTCGTCGCGGCCGGGTGGGCCGTCTCGGACAGTGCCGCCGCCGTCTTCGCGACCACCTTCTACGAGGAGTTCCTCACCGGGCACGAGCTGGGTCCGGCCTCGCTGGCGGCTCGCAAGGAGGTGCTCAGGAGCGATTCGCGCACGTCCACCTGGGGTGCGTACCAGGTCTACGGGCCTCCTGCCCTCAAGCTGCCGGGCGAGACCGCCGCTCCGGGACTGCCTGAGCTGACCAACCCCAAGTCCGTGCGGGACCGACTCTCGAACCTCGCGCGTTCCTCCGCACGCCTGCCGTCGGGGGAACGGGACCGGCTCGACGCAGTCGCATCGATCGGCGAGAGCCTGCGCAAGGTCGTCAGCGAAGCCCCGCCGGAGTGGATCGACGGTGAGGCGCAGCAGACGATCGGGGAGATCTGGCGCAACCTCGGCTGCTACGCCGAGGCGATCGACTCCTTCCGCTCCGCGCTCGAGACCTGGAGCTCGGTGGCCGCCCTCAACGTCGTCGACCAGCTGGTGTCCGCCCACGTACGGTTGGGCGCCAAGCACGCTCGCAACGGCATGCGCAGGGAGGCGCGGGGGTGCTTCCGTCATGCCGAGCAGGTCCTCGACACGATGGACGTCCTCGCCAGGAGCGACGCCGACAAGCGCAAGGACCCTGAAGGCGCCCGTGCCGACGTGGCCAAACGACCCGAGCGCCTCAAGCTCACGGCCAACTACAAGCAGCACGAGCTGTGGCTGCACGTGCGGAGCGACACCGCCCTGCACGAAGCCTGGGATGCGTTCGCCCAGGCCGCCGACGCGTACGACCAGGCGCGCCGCCCGGACCGATACTGCCGGCTGGGCGAGCTCACCCTGCGATGGATCCGGTCCCAGCGCCCCGCGAAGCAGGTGCTGACCACCGAGCAGGACCTCGAGACCGTGGCCGAGCTGCTCCAGTCCGCCCGCCGGGAGCGCTGGTCGCCGAAGCCGTTCGCCCAGCTCGGCGCGGCCGACTGCCTGCTGGTGGAGGCGCTCCTGCGCACCCCTGTGGCCACGTCGATGTCCCCGCGGGAGCGCAATCAGTTCGCCGCGATCGCCTTCGACGTCACCGACGCCTACCGGGACGCGTTCCGCAAGGGGCTGAGCGAGCGCGAGCGGGCGTCGGTGACCGACTACCTCGACCTCCTGCAGCGCCTGCTGCCCGCGAGCAACGTCGCGCGGCAGCAGCTGCTGAAGGTCATCGCCGACGAGCTGACATGAGCGCCTTCGCCGACGGCAGGATCGAGGCGTACGTCGGGCCCGTCGAGCTCGGGGCGGCCGACGACCTCGAGGCGGTCATCACCGACTTCGTCGCCGGCGCCCGCTCCACCCTCGCCATCGCCGTGCAGGAGCTGGACAGCCCGGCCATCGCCCAGGCGATCCTCGACGCCAGCTGGCGCGGCGTACGTGTCGAGCTCTTCCTCGAGCAGGACTACCTGCGCTCGCCGCTCGTCGGCAACCCGCCGCGACCACCGGTCCCGCGTCCCGGCGAGACGGCCGCCGAGGCACTGCACCGCGTGCAGTGGCTGGAGGACGACACCGAGCTCGCGGAGAACCGGAGGATCCTCGCGGCGCTGCTGCGCTCCGACGTCCAGGTGCGCGGCGACTACAACCCGCGGATCTTCCATCAGAAGTTCGTGCTGCGCGACTACGACGGCCGCGCCCGGCCGACCTCGGCCCTGCTGTCCGGGTCGGCGAACTTCACCCTCACCGACACCCACCGCAACCTCAACCACGTCTTCGTCTTCCGCAGCGCCTTCGTGTGCCGCCAGTACCTCGCCGAGGTGGAGCAGCTGCGGGCCGGGTCGTTCGGGCGACGGATGCACGGGGACGTGCCCAAGGTCTACGACCTCGGCGGCGTCCCGGTGAAGGTCCTCTTCGCCCCGGACCACACGCCGGAGCTCGAGATCGTCAAGCAGATGCTCAAGGGCACCGAGGAGATCGTCTTCGCGATCTTCACCTTCGCCGGCTCCTCGGGGATCGACGACGCGATGCTGGCCCTGGCTCGCGGTGGCATGAAGGTGCGCGGCGTCGTGGACCGCACGCAGGCAGCGCACGACTGGGCGGCGCCGGCGTGGCTGGTCCACGACAACATCGAACTGTTCGTGCCACGGCGCTCCGGCGTCTTCTCGGGGCTGCGCAAGCTGCACCACAAGCTGATGGTGATCGACGAGCAGGTCGTCGTCGCCGGCAGCTTCAACTACACCGCGCCCGCCAACGAGTTCAACGACGAGAACATCTTCGTCATCGGCTCGGTCCACACCGAGGTCGAGGGCATCGAGGTCGCCGAGCAGCCGTGCCGGGTCGTCGCCCGGCACCTGAAGGCCGAGGTGGAGCGGATCATCGCCCTCAGCGAGCCGTGGACGCCCGGCTGAGCGCACGCCGCGCCGGCCGAGCGGTGCCACAGCCACATTCCGAGCGGACAGGACGTGGGTGGCTCACCCCTCCTCGGGCGAGTCCTTACGCCGCGCCGGCCGAGCGGTGCCACAGCCACATTCCGAGCGGACAGGATGTGGGTGGCTCACCCCTCCTCGGGACGATGCGACGCGCCGCCCCGCTGACCTCAGCCCTTCGT
This sequence comes from Nocardioides eburneiflavus, assembly GCF_004785795.1. Classification (NCBI taxonomy): domain Bacteria; kingdom Bacillati; phylum Actinomycetota; class Actinomycetes; order Propionibacteriales; family Nocardioidaceae; genus Nocardioides; species Nocardioides eburneiflavus. The sequence continues at coordinate 1,879,108 of NZ_SRRO01000001.1, read as the reverse complement.
CGACCCGAGCGTGAGCCCCGAGACGAACTGCTTCTGCAGGGCGAAGAACACCACGAGCACCGGCAGCGCCACGATGATCGAGCCGGCCGCGACGAGGTTGGTGTCGGTGAAGAACTGACCACGCAGGTTGTTGAGCGCCGAGGTCACCGGCAGCTTGTTGCCCTGCTGGATCAGCACCGTCGCCCAGAAGAACTCGTTGTAGATCCAGGTCACCTGCAGGGTCGCGAGCGCGGCCAGCGCGGGGCGTACGAGCGGCATCGTCAGCTGCCAGTACTGGCGCCACACGCTCGCGCCGTCGAGCTCGGCCGACTCGTAGATCTCGTAGGGCAGCGTCTTCATGTAGTTGCTGAGCACGAAGGTGCAGAAGCCCATCTGGAACGCGGTGTTGACCAGGATCAGCGCCCAGAAGCTGTTGAGCATCGAGCCGGAGTCACTCATGAACAGCGGGAGCGGGATCTCGCGGAACATCCGGAACACCGGGATGAGCAGCGCCTGCGGCGGGAGCAGGTTGGCGGCGAGGAAGACGCCCAGCATGGTGAGGTTGAAGCGATAGCTGAACCTGGCCAGCACGAACGCCACCATCGAGGACAGCCACAGGGTGAGCAGCACGGCCGGGACGGTGACGAGCAGCGAGTTCTTCATGTGCAGCCCGAAGTTGCCGCGGGTCCATGCCTCCTCGTAGTTGGACGTGGTCCACCCGCCGAACGACAGGTAGCCGTTGGCCTGGGTGTACTCGTACTCGCGGAACGAGTTGACGAGCGCCCAGAGCAACGGGAACAGCCACGCGAGGGCGAGCAAGGCCACGATCACCGTGACGAGGACCCCGCGGGGCTTGCTCATGACGCCGCCCTCGACCCGCTTGGGCGGGGTGGACGTCGGGACGCGCTCGGGCGGCGTGGTGGCCACCATGACCGGGTCGTGGCTGCTCATCCTCGGCGCTCCTCACGGAAGACGTTGCGCAGGTAGACGGTGATGAAGACCGACGAGATCAACATCATGATCACGGCGAGCGCCGACCCGAAGCCGTACCTTGTCGCCTCGCCGACGACGTTCTGGGCGACCAGGGCGCCGATCAGCTCGAGGCCGTTGCGACCCTTGTTGACGACCCAGACGAGGTCGAAGGCGCGCAGCGACTCGATGACGACGATGACGATCACGATCATGTTGATCGGGCGCATCACCGGGAAGATCACGTGGAAGAACGTCTTCACCTCGCTCGCGCCGTCGACCGCCGCGGCCTCGCGGAGGCTGGCGTCGACGCCCTTCAGGCCGGCCAGGTAGATCAGCATGATGTAGCCGGTGTGTCGCCAGGCCGTGGCGACCAGCACTGCCCACAGGTTGATGTCGGGGTCGCCGTACCAGTCGACCTGCGAGCCGAAGATGTCGTTGATCAGGCCCTGGTCGCGCGAGTAGAACAGCTGCCAGATGAAGCCGATGAGGGCCAGGGACAGCACGACCGGCATGTAGAACGCGGTCTGGTAGATCCGGCTGCCGCGCATCTCCCGGTCGAGCAGGACCGCGAGGAACATCCCGAACAGGGTCGGCAGGAAGAACAGGAACGCCAGCCAGATGAGGTTGTGCTGGATCGCCGGCCAGAACGCGGGGTAGATCGTGACGATGTCGCGGTAGTTCTGGAAGCCGACCCACTCGATGGTGTCGAGGTCGCCGAAGCCGTTCCACTTGCCGAAGGACAGCACCACCGACAGCAGCGCCGGGACCCACACCAGCGCCACCACCAGCAGCAGCGGGATCGTCACCATCGTCACGACGGTGAAGCGGTCGCGACCCGGGAGCTTCTTCTCCCGGCCCTGTGGCGGTGCGACCGCCTCCTCGCCGGGCTTCGTCGCCCTCGGCGCCTCGTCGATGTGTGCCATGTCAGGTCCGGGTCTCAGCCGAAGATCGAGGCGGCCTGCTCCTGGATGCTGGCCGTGACCCCGTCGATGTCGTCGGGGTTCTTCAGGAACTCCTGGATCGAGGGGATCATCACCGTGTTCGCGAAGTCGGCGTTGGTGTCGCGGTCCATGAACTGGGCGATGTTGGCCGCGGCGCCGACGACCTCGGCGGACTTCTTCTGCAGGTCGCTGTAGGTCGAGGTGCTGGCGCCGGAGTTGGCTGCGATGAACGGGGCGTCGGCGGCGTTGTTGCCCGCGTCGGCTGCGGCGGCGCTCCCGAGCCACTTGGCCATCGCCTTGCCGGCATCCTGGTTCTGACCGGCCGCCGCCACGCAGAAACCGTCGATCGGGGCGTCGAGGGAGTCGGCGGGGATGGAGGAGTCGAGCTGGGGGAAGGTGAAGAAGTCGAGGTCCTCACCGTTCTCGCCGAGGGCGTCCACCACGAAGGTGCCGAGGAGGTACATGCCGCACTCGCCCTTGCCCATCGCGGTCGCGGCCTCCTGCCACGTACGACCGAGCGGGTCGGCCTGGTGGTAGGGCAGCAGCTGGCGCCAGGTGTCGAACACGAGCTTGACCTCGTCGCCGTCCCAGGCCTCCTCGCCGGCCATCAGGCTCATGTGGAAGTCGAAGCCGTTGAGGCGCATGTTGAGGATGTCGAAGGTGCCCATCGCGGGCCAGCCGTCCTTGTCGCCGAAGGCGAACGGCGTGACGCCCTTGCCCTGCATGTCGTCCATGAGGGCCATGAGGTCGTCGTTGGTCTCCGGCGGGGCCCAGCCGTTCTTCTCGAAGACGGACTTCCGGTAGAAGACCGCCCAGGGGTAGTAGCTGATCGGCACGAAGTACTGCTTGCCGTCGGGGGCGGTCGCGGCCTGCTTGAAGGAGTCGTTGAGCCCGTCGATGGGCCACTGGTCGCTCAAGTCGGTGATCAGCCCGTTCTCCGCGAACTGCGCCATCCGGAAGCCGGCGAACCAGGTGAAGACGTCGTCGGGGGTGCCCTGGAGGTAGGTGTTGATGCTCTCCTGGAAGGTGTTGTGGTCCACGGCGTTGAGCGCGACCTCGGTGCCGCTCTCCTCGGCGTAGGCGTCGGCGATCGCCTTGAGGCGGTCGTAGGCCGGCCCCGAGCCGGACGCCTCGTTGATGCCGAACTTCACGGTGGCGCCCTCGCCGGTGGCCGGCCCACCCGAGTCGCCGCCGCAGGCGGCCAGGGCGTTGGCGCTGCCGACGGCGAGGCCGCTGAGCGCGAGGCCACGGAGGACGGACCGGCGCGAGGCGGCCATGGTGGTGAGCGCGGAGCGGGGGATCGCGCTGGAGCGGGGCAGTGACACGGGGGCCTCCTGGACGAGCCGGATGGTGCAATCGGGGACAAAACCGAACAGGGATGGACAGCATGTGACGACTGACACAGGCCCGTCAACCCTTTCGGGTGCCGATTTCGCACCAGATCAAACATTTCCGAACCGTTTTCCCCCACAAAGCGTTGACTTCCGCCTGTGAGGGTCGACACAGTGGTCGCATGCCGACATCCCTGCCCGCACTGGCCTTCGGCGGTGACTACAACCCCGAGCAGTGGCCTGCCGCGGCTCACGCGGAGGACCGCGACCTGATGGGTGAGGCGGGGGTCGACCTGGTCACCCTCGCCGTCTTCTCCTGGGCCTGGCTCCAGCCCGGTCCGGACCAGTGGGAGTTCGGCTGGCTCGATCGCCAGATGGACGACCTGCACGCCGCGGGCGTCAAGGTCGACCTCGCCACCGCGACGGCGTCGCCGCCACCGTGGCTGACGCACCGCCACCCCGAGATGCTCCCGGTCACCGCGGACGGGCGCACGCTCTGGCCGGGCGGGCGCCAGTCGTTCTGCCCCAGCTCGCCCGTCTACCGCGAGCATGCCCTCGCGCTGTGCACGGCGATGGCCGAGCGCTACCACGACCACCCGGCGCTGGCCCTGTGGCACGTGTCCAACGAGCTGGGCTGCCACAACGCCCGCTGCTACTGCGACACCAGCGCCGCCGCGTTCCGGACCTGGCTGCGCGCCCGCTACGACGACGACGTGGCCCGGCTCAACCATGCGTGGGGCACCGCGTTCTGGTCCCAGCGCTACGACGACTTCGAGCAGGTGCTGCCGCCGCGCTCGGCGCCGACGCACGCCAACCCGACCCAGCAGCTCGACTTCGCCCGCTTCTCCTCCGACCAGCTGCTCGACAACTTCGTCGTCGAGCGCGACGTCCTGCACCGCCTCTCCCCCGGCGTGCCGGTCACCACCAACTTCATGGTGATGCGCCAGACGCCGCAGATGGACTACCTGCGCTGGGGCCGCGAGCTCGACGTGGTGTCCAACGACCACTACCTCATCGCCGCCGAGGACGACGGGCACCGCGAGCTCGCCTTCAGCGCCGACCTGACCCGCGGCACCGCCGGCGGGCGCCCGTGGCTGCTGATGGAGCACTCGACGAGCGCGGTCAACTGGCAGCCCCGCAACCGGGCCAAGCGGCCCGGCGAGATGATCCGCAACAGCCTGTCCCATGTCGCCCACGGCGCCGACGCGGTGCTGTTCTTCCAGTGGCGCGCCTCGCGTGCCGGCGCGGAGAAGTTCCACTCCGGGCTGCTGCCGCACGCCGGCACCGACACCCGCCAGTGGCGCGAGGTGGTGGAGCTCTCGCGCCTCCTCGACGCCGTCGAGGAGGTCTCCGGGAGCACGGCGCGCAACGACGCCGCGATCCTGTTCGACTACGAGGCGTGGTGGGGCTGCGAGCTCGACTCGCACCCGAGCACCGACGTGCACTACCGCGACCGGGCCGAGGACCTGCACCGGTCGCTGTCGGCCCGCGGCGTGGGCATCGACGTGGTTCACCCGAGCGCGGACCTCGCGGCCTACCGGCTCGTGGTGGTGCCCACCCTCTACCTCGTCAGTGATGCCACCGTCACCGCGCTGACCGCTGCCGCAGAGGCGGGCGCCACGGTGGTGATCACCTACTTCAGCGGCATCGTCGACGAGCACGACCACATCCGGCTCGGTGGCTATCCCGGCGCCTTCCGCGACCTGCTCGGCGTACGCACCACCGAGCTCATGCCGCTGCTCGCCGGCGAGACCGTACGGGTCGACGGACTCGGCGGCGACGCCGTCTCCGCCGACACGTGGGCCGAGGACCTCGAGCTGGCCGGCGCCGAGGCTGTCGCGTCGTACGTCGACGGTCCCGCCGCGGGACTGCCCGCGGTGACCCGACGGGAGGTCGGCGCCGGGGTCGCCTGGTACGTCGCGACCCGGCTCGACCGCGGCGGCACCGACCGGCTCGTCGACCGGCTGGTGGCGGAGACGCGGATCGGGACGCTGCCCGGCGCAGCGGACCTCGTCGAGGTGACCAGGCGGGTGGGCCGCGACGCGAGCTGGCTGTTCGTGATCAACCACGGCGACGCGCCCGCAGCGGTCGACGTCCACGGCACCGACCTGGTCACCGGACGCGACGTCACGGGCGACCTGGCCGTCCCGGCGGGCGGGGTGGCCGTGGTCCGGGAGTCCGCCCGGGAGTCCGCCCGCGCGGCTGCGGCGTCGGACGGGGGCAGCTGATGCTCGCCGCACAGCGCCGCAGCCGGATCCTGGCCGAGCTGAGCCGCGACGGCACGGTGCGCGTCACCGACCTCGTCGAGCTGCTCGGCGTCTCCGACATGACCGTGCGCCGCGACCTGGTCGCCCTGCACCGCGACGGGCTGCTGGAGAAGGTCCACGGGGGCGCGCTGGCGGTGGCCGAGCCGTCGTCGTCCGAGCCGGGCTTCGCCGCCAAGTCGGTGCAGCGGCGGCGCGAGAAGGAGGCGATCGCCCGGGCGGCCGCCGACATGGTGCACACCGGGATGGCCATCGCGGTCTCGGCCGGCACCACCACCCACGCGCTCACCGAGCACATCGCCCGCATCCCCAACCTCACCGTCGTGACCAACTCCGTGTGGGTCGCCGACGTCCTGCACCGCACCGGCGACGCCACCACCTCGGTGCTGCTGACCGGCGGCCTCCGCACCCCGTCCGACGCGCTCGTCGGCCCGGTCGCCGTGTCGTCCCTGCGCAGCCTCCACGTCGACGCGTTCTTCATGGGGGTGCACGGCATGGACGTCCGGGCCGGGTTCAGCACGCCCAACCTCCTCGAGTCGGAGACCAACCGGGCGATGATCGAGCGCTCGCGGCGCCTGATCGTGTGCGCCGACTCCAGCAAGTGGGGCGTCGTGGGCCTCAGCAGCATGGCCGCCCTGTCCGAGGCTGCGGTGCTGGTCACCGACTCCGGCCTCTCCGCCCACGCCAGCGGGGCGTTGGCCGACCACGTCGGGGAGCTGGTCGTCGTCGACACGGTCGACGACGAGGACGGGCTCGGCCCGACGGACGACGCATGAGCGCGCTCTCCCACGCTCCGGTCCACCTCACCCGTGCCGGTGTCAGCCTCGTGCTGGGCAGCGACGACCACGGCATCCCGGTCGTCCTGCACTGGGGTGCCGCGCTCGGCGACCTCGACGCCGCCGGCCTCGGCGCGCTGGCGACGGCACGCCGGCCCGGTGCCGCGCGCTCGGCGTACGACGGCTCCCGCACCACCGGACTCGTCCCCGACGGCGCCCGCGGCTACTCCGGCACCCCCGCCCTCGAGGGGCACCGCGTCGGCGGCAGCGCCACCGCCGCGGCGCCCAGCCTGGTCGACTGGGAGGTCCTCGCCGGGGACGCCGCGATCACCGCCACGTCCGACGACGACGAGGCGGGGTGGTCGGTGACGCTCCAGCTCGCGCTCGACGACGCCGGTCTGCTGCACGCCCGCACGTCGGTGACCAACACCGCCGACGGCGACCTCCACCTCGCCTCGGTCCTCACCGCGCTGCCGGTGGGCGCTCACGCGACGGAGCTGCTCGACCTGACGGGTCGCTGGTGCAAGGAGCGCACCCCGCAGCGGCACCCGTGGGTGCAGGGCACGCACCGCCGCGACGCCCGCCACGGGCGTACGGGCCACGACGCCACCCTGGTGATGGTCGCCGGCACCCCGGGGTTCGGCTTCGGCACCGGCGAGCTGTGGGCGGTGCACACGGCCTGGAGCGGCAACCACACCCACTACGCCGAGCGCACGCCCGAGGGCGAGGTCCTGCTCGGCGGCGGCGAGCTGCTCTCCCCAGGCGAGGTCGTGCTCGCACCCGGTGAGACCTACCGCGCGCCGTGGCTGCTGGGCTCGTTCTCGCCCGCCGGGCTCGACCCGATGAGCCACCGGTTCCACGCGCACCTGCGGTCGGTGACGCCGCGGTCGCGCACCGAGCGTCCGGTCATCGCGAACTCGTGGGAGGCGGTCTACTTCGACCACTCCCTCGAGCGGATCGCCGAGCTGGCCGACGTCGCAGCGTCGGTCGGGGTGGAGCGCTTCGTCCTCGACGACGGCTGGTTCCTGGGCCGGCGCGACGAGGATGCCGGGCTGGGCGACTGGACGGTCGACCCGGAGGTGTGGCCGCAGGGGCTGGGTCCGCTGGTCGACCACGTGCGTGGCCGCGGGATGGAGTTCGGGCTGTGGGTCGAGCCCGAGATGGTCAACCTCGACTCCGAGGCCGCCCGCGCCCACCCCGAGCGGGTGCTGCGCGGCCGCGCGGCCGTCCCGCCGGAGTGGCGCCACCAACAGGTCCTCGACCTGCAGGACGAGGGGGCGTACGCCGACCTGCGCGCCGCGCTCCTGGCGCTGCTCGACGAGCTGGACGTGGCCTACCTCAAGTGGGACCACAACCGTGACCTCACCGACGTCACCCACGACGGCCGCCCGGCCGTCCACGGCCAGACCCTCGCCACGTACCGGTTGCTCGACGAGCTGCGCGCGGCCCGCCCGGCCCTCGAGATCGAGTCCTGCTCCTCGGGTGGGGCCCGCGTCGACGCGGAGGTGCTGGCCCGCACCGACCGGATCTGGCCCAGCGACACCATCGACCCGCTCGAGCGGCAGCACCTCCAGCGGTGGACCTCGTTGCTGGTGCCCCCGGAGCTGATGGGCTCGCACGTCGGCGGCGCCACCGCCCACACCACCGGGCGCACGCACACCCTGCGCTACCGCGCCGCCACTGCACTGCTCCACTGGTTCGGCATCGAGTGGGACCTGTCGCGCCTCGACGGTGACACCCTCGCCGAGCTGCGGGAGTGGATCGCGCTGCACAAGCGCGTGCGCCCACTCATCGGCACCGGGACCCTGGTCCACCCCGACCACCCGGACCCGGCGGTGCTGGTCACCGGCGTCGTCGCCGAGGACCGCGCGGAGGCGTGGTACGTCGTGGCGACGGTGGCTGCCACCGCGACGCAGCACGCCGCGCCGCTGCGCCTGACCGGGCTAGACCCCGACCGTCGCTACCGGGTCACCGAGGAGATGCCCCGCGGGCCCGGCGGCGCCGACCTGACCGGGGCCTGGTCCGCGCACGGCACGGAGTCGACCGGCCGGGTGCTCGCCATTGTCGGCGTCGCCCTGCCGGTCCTCCACCCGGAGGAGGCCCGGGTGCTGCGGCTGGTGGCCGTGGGCTGAGGTGGTCGTGCGGCGGTCCCCCGCCGGCCCCGGCGGCTCCCCGCCCGCCCCCAGCGGGCCTACCCTGAAGCATGGACGCACGCGCGTGGGACGATCGGTACGCCGCCAGCGAGCTGGTCTGGTCGCGCGAGCCCAACCAGTTCGTGGCCGCCGAGCTCGCTGACCTGCCTCCGGGCCGCGCCGTGGACCTCGCCGCCGGCGAGGGGCGCAACGCCATCTGGCTCGCCTCGCGTGGCTGGTCGGCCACCGCCGTCGACTTCTCGCAGGTCGCGCTCGACAAGGGCGCCCGCCTCGCGGGAGACCTGGACGTGACATGGGTGTGCGCCGACGCCACGACCTGGCAGCCGCCGACGCCGGTCGACCTCGTGGTGGTCGCCTACCTCCAGGTCCCCGAAGCGGACCGGAGACGGGCGGTGCGGAGCGCGGTCGGGATGCTGCGCCCGGGCGGCACGTTCCTGCTCGTCGCGCACGACTCGACCAACCTGGCCGACGGCACCGGCGGCCCGCAGGACCCCGCCGTCCTGATGAGTGCCGAGGACGTCCTCGGCGACCTCGAAGGGATCGACGTCGAGGTGCTGCGCGCCGAGCGCGTCGCCCGGGAGGTCGCCATCGAAGACCCGCACGGTGGCGAGCAACGGCGTACGGCCTGGGACTGCCTGGTCCGCCTGGTCCGGGCGAGTGCTCCGACGACGGAGCCCTCCCGGCCCTAGGGACCATCCGCGCTGGCTCGCGACCAACTTTTGCTCGTTCATCGCCAGAACCGGCTGACGTGGCTACAGTCACGCTCGTGCTCGACGACCTCGGACGCCTGCTGCAGCGACGGCGACACTGGTTCCTCGGCACGTGGGCCGCCCTCGTCGTGCTCGGCGCCGTGCTCGGCGGGTCCGTCTTCGACGCCGCGGAGTCCCCCGACACCTCACGCGGCGACTCGGAGTCCGCCCAGCTGGAGCGACGGCTCGAGGCCGTGGACCCCGAGGTCGAGCTGGTGGTCGCCGTGTTCTCCGGCGCCGACATCTACGGCGTCGACGTCATCGGCCAGGCCGGCGACGTGATGTACGAGGTCCGTGAGCTGCCCGACGTCGTCGAGGTCCGCGACCCGTGGACGACGGGAGCGCAGGACCTCGTCAACGCCGACCGGTCCGGCACCACCGTCACCGTGGAGATCGACCCGACCGTCGACCGCGACCGCGCCCTGGCCGCGGCGGAGCGGGTCGACGAGACGCTGCGCCGGGTCGCGATGCCCGAGGTGCTGGTCGGCGGACCGCTGCTCGCCGAGGAGGCGTTCGCCGATCAGGCGATCCAGGACGCCGCCCGCGGCGAGGGCGTCGCGATAGTCGTCCTGCTCGGGGTCCTCGCGCTCGTGCTCGGCGGCCTCGTGGTCGGCGCCCTCCCCGTGGTCACGGCCCTCGGCGCCGTCTGCCTCTCGCTGCTCGCGCTGGCCGGGCTGGCCCGGCTCACGCCGGTCAGCGAGTACGCCGTCAACGTCGTCACGCTCCTCGGCCTCGGCCTCGCGGTCGACTACGCACTGCTCGTGCTGGGGCGCTTCCGCGAGGAGCGGGCCGCAGCCTCCGGGCGTACGGCCGGCGCCGAGGAGCCGGCTGCGGTCCTGGGGCGGACGCTGGCCACCGCCGGACGCACCGTCCTCGTGTCGGGGCTGACCGTCGGCACCGCCCTCGCCGGGCTCCTGCTGCTGGGTGACCCGGTGCTCTCCCCGATGGCGGTCGGCGGGCTGGTCGCGGTCGCGGCCGCCACCTTGTCCGGGCTCACCCTCGCCCCGGCGCTGGTCGCGGTAGCCGGGTCGCGCATCCCGGCGCCGGCGCCGGGCCGGGTGCTCGGCGGCACCCCCAGCGCCCACGCACTCCTCCCCCGCCTCGCCCGGGTCGCCCAGCGCCGGCCGTGGCCGGTCCTGCTGGCGTGCACCGCGCTCCTGCTGCTGCTGGCCTGGCCGCTGCTCTCGCTCGACCTGCGCAACTCCGACGCCCGCTCGCTGCCCCGCGACAGCGAGCCACGCCTCGCGCAGGCCGCGATCGAGGACCGCTTCCCCGAGCAGGCCCCGACCCCGATCACGGTGCTCGTCGACGCGGAGTACACCTCGCAGGAGACCGCTGACGCGATGGCCGGCCTGGTCGGCATCCCCGGCGTGGCCGACGTGATGCTGCTCGACCCGATCCCCGGCGACGTGAGCCAGGTGCTGGTCCATCCCGAGCCCGACGCCGCCGGGGACTACGACGGCCCCGACGGCCAGGAGCTCGTACGCCGGCTGCGCGCCGCCGACCTCGGCTCCGACGTGCTGGTGGGCGGCCCCACCGCCGAGCTGGTCGACACCCGCGACGCGCTCGCCGACCGGGCGCCGGTCGCCGTGCTGGTCGTCGCGCTCCTGACCGCCCTGCTGCTGGGGCTGCTCACCCGCTCGGTCGTCGTTCCGGTCAAGGCCGTCGCGATGAACCTGCTCTCCCTCGGCGCGACGCTCGGCGTGGTGGTGGCCGTCTTCCAGTGGGGCTGGGGATCATCACTGCTCGGCTTCGACTCCTGGGGTGCCCTGGACGTGACGACGCCGCTCCTGCTCTTCATGTTCGCGTTCGGGCTGTCGATGGACTACCACGTCTTCCTCGTCGCCCGGATCCGCGAGGCGTGGGACGACGCCCACACGACCCGTACGACGCGCAGGCGGGGGCGTACGCCCGACCCGCGCGCGCTCAGCGACCGCGCCGTGCTGACCGGCATCACCGCGTCGGGCCCGGTCGTCACCCTCGCCGCGGTCGCGATCGGGATCGTGTTCCTCGGGTTCGCCGTCGGCGAGCTCGTCGCGGTGAAGGAGATCGGCGTCGGGATGACGGTGGCCGTGCTCATTGACGTGACGCTCGTGCGGGGGCTGCTCCTGCCGGCATCCATGACGTTGCTCGGCGGGTGGAACTGGTGGCTACCGGGACGGTCCGGGTCGGGTGACCCGGAGCGGGCGGACGCGCCCTCAGCGCTCGTCGGTCGTGGCGGACGGGCCCGATGAGTCCGAGGCGTCCGAGTCCTCGGTGCGCTGGACGGGCTCGTCGCCGTAGACGCCGGCGTCCTTGGCCGCCTGGGCCTTGCGCAGCTGCTTGACCAGGCTGAACGCGATCACGACCACCGCGAGGATCATGAAGATCCAGACCGCGAAGCCCAGCGGACCGGCCTTCACCTCGGTGGGCTCGGGCGTCGGGTCTTGGACCAGGACGATCAGCAGGTCGAGCATGCCCCCATCCTCCCACTCCCCCGTCAGGGAGCGGGCGTCGGGATCCCGGTGAACAGGTCGTCCTCGGGCAGCTCGCGCCCGACCGTCGACTCGACCAGCTCGTAGTCCTCGGTGGGCCAGACCTTCTGCTGGATCTCGCGCGGGATGGCGAACCACATGCCGTCCGGGTCGATCTGCGTGGCGTGCGCCAGCAGGGCCTGGTCGCGGACCCCGAAGAAGTCGCCGCACGGCACCCTGGTCGTGATGCGCTCGTCCCACTCGGGCTCGCGCTCCCAGGTCTTCAGCCGCTCCTCGTAGGGCGACTCCAGGTCGTGGGCCAGCATCGCCTCGTGGAGGGCGTTGGTCTTCGCCCAGCTCCAGCCGTGGTGGTAGTAGAGCTTCATCGGCTGCCAGGGCTCCCCCGCGTCGGGGAAGCGCTCCGGGTCGCCCGCGGCGGCGTACGCGGCGACGGAGACCTCGTGGCAGCGGATGTGGTCGGGGTGGGGGTAGCCCCCGCGCTCGTCGTAGGTCGTCATCACGTGCGGGCGGAAGTCGCGGATCAGCCGGACGAGGCGCTCGGTCGCCTCCTCCAGCGGGACGAGGGCGAAGCAGCCCTCCGGCAGCGGGGGCTTGGGGTCGCCCTCGGGCCAGCCGGAGTCGACGAACCCGAGCCAGTCCTGCCGGATGCCGAGGATGTCGCGGGCGCGGTGCATCTCCTCGCGGCGGATCTCGGAGATGTTCTCCCAGACCTCGGGGCGGTCCATCTTGGCGTTGAGGACCGAGCCGCGCTCGCCGCCGGTGCAGGTGACGACGTGCACGTCAACGCCCTCCGCGACGTACTTCGCGGTGGACGCCGCCCCCTTGCTCGACTCGTCGTCGGGATGGGCGTGCACGTGCATCAGGCGGAGCCCGGCGCGGGGCTTGTCGCTGCGCCGGTCTGCGGAGGGCTGGGGCATGGGCCTGAGTCTAGGAGGCCCCGCTTACGCTTGCCGGGTGACCACCGACCCTTCGACAGGCTCAGGACAAGGCCTCGTCGACCGCTACGGCGCACCGGCGCGCTGGCAGCGCCCGGTGATCATCGGCGTCGCCACCGTCCTCGCCGTCGTCGGAATCGGCTGGCTGGCGTGGACCGCGTCGTTCCACAGCACCCCGGAGGTGTCGTCGGAGGTCATCACCTACGAGGTGACCAGCGACCACGAGATCCGCGCCCGCGTCGACGTACGCCTCGACGACGGGGTGCAGGACGCCAGCTGCCGCGTACGGGCGCTGGCGGAGGACAAGACGGCCGTCGGCGAGCTCGCGTTCACCCCGGTCGCCGGCACCAACGAGGTGGTCGTCCGCACCGAGCGACGCGCGACCACCGTCGAGAAGCTCGGCTGCACCGCCGTCGGCCAGCCCCGTCCGCGCTGAGCCGCACACCTGCGCTTTTGGCCGGGGCTTGCTAACCTGATCGTTCTGCCCGTCCGGGTGCGCTGGCCGACGTCCGTCGCCGCGCCGACTCCGATCGGACGGAAGACGACCAATCGACCCGATGCGGGTGCGCTGAGGCACACCCGCATCCCAGTACCACGTGAGCGGAGTAGTGACATGACCGACCAGGGCACCATCTGGCTGACCCAGGAGGCCTACGACAAGCTGCGGGCCGAGCTCGACGACCTCAAGGGCCCCAAGCGCCAGGAGATCATCGAGAAGATCGCCGCCGCGCGCGACGAGGGCGACCTCAAGGAGAACAGCGGCTACCACGCGGCCAAGGACGACCAGGGCAAGCAGGAGGCCCGGATCCGGCAGCTCGAGGACATGCTGCGACGCGCCGAGGTCGGCGAGACGCCCCCGACGACGGCGTCGTCGAGCCCGGCATGGTCGTGACGGTCGACTTCGGTGGCGACGAGGAGAAGTTCCTCCTCGGCGCCCGCGAGAACCTCTCCGCCGGGGACACCCTCGACGTCTACTCGCCCGAGTCGGCGATGGGCGCCGCGATCAACGGCAAGTCCAAGGGCGACAAGGTGACCTACACCGCGCCCAACGGCAAGGAGCTGAGCGTCACGATCGTCGACGCGGAGCCCTACAAGGCCTGAGCGCTCCCGCCGCCTCTCGTGGAGCGGTGTGCCAGCCACATCCCGGAGCCTCCGGATGTGGCTGGGGCACCGCTCCGGCGCATTTCCGGTCGGCGGGGATCGCAACACGACCCACCGCGGCCGGGCGTACGTCAGTCGTTGACCCGGTAGCCCCGCTCGCGCAGCCGCGCCATCAGGTGCTCGGCGTGCGCGTCGCCCCGGGTCTCGAGCTGGATGCGCACCTCGACCTCGTTGAGGGTCAGCGACGGCGAGATCCGCTCGTGGGCGACCTCGAGGACGTTGGCGCCCTCGGCCCCGACCTCGGACAGCAGGGACGCGAGCCCGCCGGGGAGGTCGGGGATGCACACGCGCAGGTAGAGGTAGCGCCCGGCGGCGGCGAGGCCGTGCCGGATGACCTTGCTCAGCAGGAGCGGGTCGATGTTGCCGCCGGACAGCACCGCGACGACCGGCGTCTCGAAGCCCGTCGGGTTGTCGAGCAGCGCGGCCACCGCAGCGGCTCCGGCGGGCTCCACGACCTGCTTGGCCCGCTCGATCAGCGCCAGCAGCGCCTGCGAGAGCGACTCCTCCGAGACGGTGAGGATCTCGTCCACGTGGTCGCGCACCGCGGCGAAGGTGATGTCGCCCGGGCGCCCGACGGCGATGCCGTCGGCCATCGTGCTCATCGACTCCAGCGGCACGGGGTGGCCCGCGGCGAGCGACCCGGGGTACGCCGCCGCGCCCTCGGCCTGCACGCCCACCACGCGTACGTCGGGACGAAGCGCCTTGATCGCGATCGCCACCCCGGCCAGCAGCCCACCACCGCCGGTCGGCACGAGCACCGTACGGACGTCGGGCGCCTGCTCGAGGACCTCGAGGCCCAGCGTCCCCTGGCCGGCGACGATGTCGACGTGGTCGAAGGGGTGGATGAGGACGGCGCCGGTCTCCTCGGCGAACTCGCGTGCCCGGGCGAGCGAGTCCTCGAGGTAGCGGCCGTGGAACACGACGTCGGCGCCGTAGCCGCGGGTGGCCTTCTCCTTGGGGATCGGAGCTCCCTCGGGCATGAAGACCGTGGAGGTGATGCCGAGGGTCGAGGCGGCGAGGGCCACGCCCTGCGCGTGGTTGCCGGCGGACGCCGCGACGACGCCCTTGGCCCGCTCCTCCGCGGAGAGCCGGGCGATGCGGACGTAGGCGCCGCGGGACTTGAACGAGCCGGTGCGCTGGAGGTTCTCGCACTTCAGCGACACCGGGCCGCCCACCAGCGCGGAGAGCCAGCGCGACTCCTCCATGGGCGTGGTCACGGTGACGCCCTCGAGCATCTCGCGCGCGGCGACGACGTCGGCCAGGCTGCATTCCTCGGTCATGAGCGTTCCTTCTCGTCGTGCGCGTCGTGCTCGTCGTCCTCGTCGTCGGGCGCTCCCGGCCCGGCCAGCGGGCTGTCGTCCTCGGGGAGCTCGTCGGCCTCGGTCGGTGGCGGTCCGATGTCGTGGTCGAGGGCGTCGTCGTGGTCCTCCTCGCCGATGGAGGTGTAGGACGCGAGGTGCTGGGCCACGGCGTTGCCCGCGGCGGCGAGGGGCACGGCGATGAGCGCGCCGGCGATGCCGGCGACGAGGACGCCGCAGCCGATCGCGACGATCACGCCGAGCGGGTGGAGCGAGACGAAGCGGCCCATGAGGAACGGCTGGAGGATGTGGCCCTCGATCTGCTGCACGAGGATGACGCCGCCGAACATCAGCAGCGCGGTCCACGGCCCCTGGTCGACGAGCGCGACGAGGATCGCGACCGACCCCGCGACGGTCGCACCGATCATCGGCACGAAGGCGCCGAGGAAGACGAGCACGCCGATCGCGACGACGAACGGGACGTCGAGGAACCAGGCGACGGCCATGATGCCGATGGCGTCGGCGAGGGCGACGAGGACGGTGGCGCGTACGAACTGCGTGAGCGACACCCACGCCACCCGGCCGGAGGCGTCGGCCCGCTCGCGCGCGGCCCGGGGGGCGATCCGGACCAGCCACGCCCAGATGCGCTCGCCGTCGGCGAGGAAGAAGTAGGTCGAGAACAGCACGATGAAGAAGCCCGCGACCACGTGGCCGACCGCCGTCCCGACCTCGGTCAGCCGGGTGACCATCCCGTCGGTGCCGGTGCTGTCGGAGACGGCGGACTGCACCTGCTTGATGTAGGCGTCGAGCTGGGAGTCGGAGACGTTGAGCGGCCCGGTCCGCAGCCAGTCGCGGATCTGCCCGAGGCCGGTCACCACGGAGTCGGCGAGGTCACTGGCCCCCTGCGCCACCTGCTGGCCGACGAAGGTGAGCAGCAGCGCGACGGTGCCGATCCCGAGGACCATGACCACGCCGGTGGAGGGTCCGCGGGGCAGGCCGATGCGGCGCAGCGCGTGGACCATGGGGCTCGCGAGCGCGGCGATCAGGAGCGAGATGGCGATCGGCAGGGTGATCACGGCGAAGAAGCGCATCAGCCACAGCACGCCGAGGCCGGCCGCGGCGATCACGATCAGCCGCCACGACCACGCCGCCGCGAGGTCGAGACCCCACGGGACCTGCGCCCGGCTGAAGTTGGACGGCCCGGTCGTGACGACCGGCTCTGCGCGGCGCTCGGCGCGCATCTGCGCCCACTGTGCGACGAACCGCTCGGTCAGCCGGTCGTCGTCCTCGCCGCGGCCGAGGGCCTGGAAGAGGCGCCGGCGCCGCGTCTCCTCCTCGGAGGTGACGCGGTCGGACCCGACGTGCCCGCGCGGGTGCTGGTCGCTCACGTGGCCACGCTACCGATGCCCGCCGGGCCGAGCCGGCGCACGAGCCGGTGCGCCGCGACCGGGTGGTCCTCGGCGAGGAGACCGGCCGCGGCCAGCACGTAGTCGTGGTCGACGACGACGACGGGGTCGCGCGGCAGCTGCCACCCGCCCTCGAAGGCGTCCCCGGTTGCTGGCGCCAGCACCCGGCGTACGGCCTCGGGACCGCCGTGGCGCAGCACGCCACCCGAGCCGACCAGCAGGTCGACCTCGCGGAGGTCCTTGCCGCTTCGCTCGACGACCCGCCCGTCGGGGCTCACCACGACCTTCGACCGGCCCGCGTGGCGCTCGAGGGCGAGGCGTACGGCGGCCGCCGCGATGGCGAGGTCGGCCTCGCGCTCGGCGTCGGGGTCGGTGCTGTCGTCGGGCAGGAGGTCGGGGGTGCTGCGGCGGCGTACGGCCGCGTCGTGCAGGTCGTGGCGCCCGGCCGCCTCGATCGTCGAGATCGCCGACCAGCGCATGCCGAGGTCGCCCTCGACGGTGCGGGTGACGGGGGTGGTCGCGACGACCTCGCGGGCCAGCCCGCTGTCCTCCGGGTCGAGCTCGACGACGCTGTGCACGTCGGTGGTGGCGCCGCCGACGTCGACGACGACCACGTCGCCGGCGCCGCGGTGCGCGTCGTCGAGGCCGCGGGCGAGCAGCTCGACACCGGTCAGCACCACGTCGGGGGTGGCGCCGCGCACCATCTCGGTGAAGGTACGCCCGCGGGCGTCCGTACGGCTGCTGAGGTGCTTGCCGCCGATGACGTGGCTGAGGAAGATCTCGCGGATCGCGCGCCGGGCGCTGTCGGGGGCCAGGACGCCGATGCGCGGGACGACGTTGTCGGCGAGGACGTGGGGGGTGCCGGCCGCCTTGAGCAGGTCGGCGACCAGGGCCCGGGACTCCACGTTGCCCGCCACGACGACGGGGCCGGGCCACGGCACGCGCGACAGGAAGTCGGCGTCGCCCTCGAGGACCTCGGCGTTGCCACCGTCGGTGCCGCCGACGAGGAGCACCACGTCGGGCTCGGCCTGCTGCAGCGCGGTGAGCTTGTCCGCGTCGAGGCCGCCGTGCAGCACCAGCACGACCTTGCCGCCGCTGGACAGCGCGACCCGGCGACCGGCCTCCGCCGTGACCAGCTCCTCGTTGCCGACGACGGCGATCCGCAGGCCGCCACCGGCGCTGGAGCAGGCGAGCACCTCGGCACCGGCTGCGCGGGGGTCCTGCTCGACGAGGGCGGCCACGCACGCGTCGTACCCGTCGAGGACGTCCCCATGCCCGTCCCCGTCCGGGAGGGTGGTCGGGTGGGCGGCCGTCGCGAGGAGGGTGCCGGTGGCGAGGTCGACGAGCGCCGCCTTGGTGAAGGTCGACCCGAAGTCGACGCAGACGGCGCAGTCGGTGCAGTCGGTGCTCACACCACCACCGAGATGCCGGCGGCGAGGATCACGACCAGCACCGCGGCCGCCATCAGGTGGACGGTGGTGCCGGCCGGCAGGTCACGACCCTCCCGGATCGCCCGGTCGGCCTGGCGGAAGCGCAGCCAGCCACCACCGGCGGCGATCACCGCGGAGGCGAGGAGGAGCAGGCCGAGAGCCTTCTGCGTCCACGACGGGTCGAGGAGGTGGAAGACCGCCAGCGCGGCGGCGACCAGGCCGATCGCCGTGCGCTCGTAGGCCAGGAAGGTGCGCTCGTTGGCCAGCGAGAACCGGACGTCCGGCACCTCGGGTGCGTCCACGCCTCAGCCCAGCGCCCGGTCGAGGTCGGCGACGAGGTCGGCGACGCTCTCGATGCCGACGCTCAGGCGGATCAAGTCGGCAGGGACCTCGAGGTCGGTGCCGGCCACGCTGGCGTGGGTCATCCGGCCGGGGTGCTCGATCAGCGACTCGACGCCGCCGAGCGACTCGCCGAGCGTGAAGACCTCGGCCCGCTCGCACACCGCCAGGGCCTGCTGCTCACCGCCGGCGACGCGGAAGGAGATCATCCCGCCGAAGCGCTTCATCTGCCGGGCGGCGACCTCGTGGCCGGGGTGGGCGGCGAGGCCGGGATAGATGACCTCCGCGACCCGCGGGTCGCCGTCGAGGAACGCCACGAGGCGCTCGGCGTTGTCGCAGTGGCGGTCCATGCGTACGCCCAGCGTCTTGAGGCCGCGGTGGGTGAGGAACGCGTCGAAGGGGCCTGCGACGGCTCCCATGGCGTTCTGGTGGAAGCCGATCTTCTCGGCGAGGTCGAGGTCGCGGACGACGACCGCTCCCCCGACGACGTCGCTGTGCCCGCCGACGTACTTGGTCGTCGAGTGGACCACCACGTCCGCGCCGAGGGTGAGCGGCTGCTGGAGGTAGGGCGAGGCGAAGGTGTTGTCGACCACGAGCAGCGCGCCGACGTCGTGCGCCACGGTCGCGAGGGCCTCGATGTCGCCGATGGTGAGGAGGGGGTTGGTGGGCGTCTCGACCCACACCAGCTTCGTACGCCCCTGCTCGATCGCCGCCGCCACGGCGTCGGTGTCCGCGACGGGTGCGGGACTGTGGTCGAGGCCCCAGACCTTCTCGACCTTGTCGAAGAGGCGGAAGGTGCCGCCGTAGGCGTCGTCGGGGATGACGACGTGGTCGCCGGGTCGGGTCAGGGCCCGGATGATCGTGTCCTCGGCGGCCAGGCCGGAGGCGAAGGCGAAGCCCCGCTCCCCGTCCTCGACCGCGGCCAGCGCTCCCTCGAGGGCCGTACGGGTCGGGTTGGCGGAGCGGCTGTACTCGTAGCCGCCACGCAGGCCGCCGACCCCGTCCTGCTTGTAGGTGCTGCTGGCGTAGATGGGCGGGTTGACCGCCCCGGTCATCGCGTCGGGCTCGTAGCCGGCGTGGATCGCACGCGTCTCGAATCCGGACTTGTGGCGGTGCTCCTGGGTCACATGGCGAGGGTAGTCCCCGCGCGCCGGGACCCGGACAGCGGAACGGCCGCCGCACCCCCCGGTTGCGGCGGCCGTTCCTCCCGGAGACGCTCAGCCGAGTCCGCCGGCCTTTCCTGCCGGCGCGGAGGGCGCGGGTGAGCCGGCCGCCACGGCACCCGGCCGTGCCGCCCAGCTGCCCAGCATGTAGCCGTCACCGGCGCCGGCGGTCTGGCCGAAGATCGGACCGCCGAAGGCGGTCATCCCGATGCCCCCGGCAAGGTCGAGCGTGCCGCGGTTGGTGCTCATGTTGAGCACGGCGGTCTCGAACACGCAGACGAACCCGGGCTGGGCGTCAGGCGACGCCGCGGAGCCCAGGCAGCCGGGCGCCAGCGGGTCGCCGAGCTTCATGTAGCGCACCGTCGGGACCGCCGCGAAGGTCACTCCGAGCGAGATGCCCTCACCGGAGATGAACGACGCGCCTGCGGTGGAGCCGCCCGCGGCGAAGAAGGTCCCGCGGATCAGCTGCGTCTTCGACTGGTACTTCCCGTCCGACTCGGCCTTCGAGTACGTCTCGGCCTTGGTGTAGCCGGAGCCGGCGGTCTCGTAGGAGCCCTTGGGCTGGTACTTCGCGTCGCTCTGCTTCTTGGTGTAGTAGCGCTTGTCGGCGAGCGGCTTGAGGTTCTTCTTCCAGATCTTCTTCCAGTTGGTGGCCACCGCACTGCTCACCTCGGCGCCGGCGGGCGTGACGGCCATGAGGCCTCCCCCGACCAGGACTCCGAGGAGGACGGCGACGAGGACCTGCCGCAGCGATCGACGTGAAGACATGACGCGTGTTCCTTTCGGCTGATGAGCTGACCTTGACACCGTCCTCCTGCCGATCCCGTCGCGCATCGGTGACAGCACGATGTCTAGACCGCGTAGTTCCACCTATGCCACGCGGGCCGCCCTTGCCCGGCGCGCGACAATGGAGCCATGTTCGGATTCGGCAAGCCCACCACCCTGCCCACCGCCGACCAGGCGCTCCCGGGACGCTCGCAGCAGATGTGGTCGCTGGGCCGTCATCTGGTGCTGGACGCCCCCGTCGTCACCGACGAGGTCCCCGAGGGCCACGAGGTCGCCATCCTCGGTCTCGGCTGCTTCTGGGGCGCGGAGGAGATCTACTGGCAGCTCCCCGGCGTCTGGTCGACGTCGGTCGGCTACGCGGGTGGCAGCACCCCGAACCCGACGTACGACGAGGTCTGCAGCGGCCACACCGGCCACACCGAGGCCATCCGCGTCGTCTTCGACCCGTCCGTCGTGTCGTACGCCGACCTGGTCAAGAAGTTCTTCGAGATCCACGACCCCACGCAGGGCATGCGCCAGGGCAACGACGTCGGCACCCAGTACCGCTCCGCGATCTACTGGACGACCCCCGAGCAGGAGCAGACCGCCCGCGAGCTGACCAAGGTCTACGGCGACGAGCTCGCCCGCCGCGGGCTCGGGGAGATCACCACCGAGATCCGGCCCGCCAGCGAGACGCCGTACTACTACGCCGAGGACGCCCACCAGCAGTACCTGGCGAAGAACCCGTTCGGCTACCGGTGCCACGCGAACACGGGGGTGGCGTTCCCCGAGCCGGCCTGAACCGACCTCAGCCGCCCGCCCGGCCCTGCTCCAGCAGGCCCAGCACGGCGCGCGCGGCAGCGTCGTCGGCACCGACGTCGACGTGCTCCTGCTCGGACCGGCCCGACCGCACGCGGACCACGTACCCGCCCGAGCGCGCCGTGAGGCTCACGAAGCGTGGGCCGAGAAGGTCGAGCAGCTGGTCGAGGCGAGGCAGCCACACCACCTCGTGCTCCTCGATGGCGTCGAGCGCCCACTCGGTCGTGCCGTTGAACGCGAGGACGCGACCGCCGGCGTGGTCGCGCACCTCGACGACCATGTCGCTCACCGTGAAGACCGTCTCGTCGAGCTCGCGGTCGGGGACCCAGAACCGGTCGCCGTTGCCGGGCGTCCACGCCACCCCGGCGTCGTGCAGGCGGCGGGCGAGGTCGAGGGAGATCATCGCACCAGTGTGGCGCGGCCCCGGTGACGCGTGGCGGCTGTCGATCCGGAGGGTCCTCGTCCGTCAGAGTGGTGACAGGCCGCACGGGGCGGCCGTGACGGAGGAGCTCCCATGACCCAGTACGCCATCTACTTCATGCAGCAGTGGGTCGGTGACCACCCGGCCGAGTGGTACCAGACCCGGGTGGAGCCGTCCACGGCCGTGGTCCGCGACATGGAGGAGGCCGGCGTCCTCGTCTTCGCCGGCGGCCTCGTCGAGGACATGGAGCAGGCGTTCAGCGCCGACGGGACGAGCGGGACGATGCTCATCACGGACGGGCCCTACACGGAGGTGACGGAGTACCTCGGCGGGATCACCATCATCGAGGTCCCCGACATCGAGACCGCGAAGATGTGGGCGGCGCGGGTCGCCGAGGGCTGCGGGTGGCCCCAGGAGGTCCGGGTCGTCAAGTGAGCCGACCCGGACCTGCTGGGCAACGTGGTTTCGAGGCTCGCTGCGCTCGCACCTCGACCACCGAGAGGGACCTCCCTCAGCGGGCGACCCACTCGGTGAAGCTGCGCGGCTCGCCGAGCCAGTCGCGGCGGGTGTTGCTGCCGTCGGGCCGGGAGCCGGCGACCTTCACCGCCACGCGGACCTCCTCCGGCGAACCCAGCGCCTCACGGTCGATCCGCATCCGGACCTGCTCGCGGTCGTAGTCGACCCGCATGATGTAGGACCCGTCGACCGGATTGCCCTCCCTCGTGCTGGAGAACCCGTCGATCTCGAGCAGCTGGTAGTCGGTGCCGACGAAGAAGCCGCCGGCGAAGACGTACTCCGGGCCGGGGTCGGACGGGTCGGTGTCGAGGTAGACCGAGCCCGACGACCCGGACCGGAAGGACCGGCGCAGGTCCGTGTGGGTCGTGGTGACGACGATGGCGCGGGCCTTGTGCTCGACCTGGACCGACCGGAGGTCGACACCGTGGGCGAGGTCCTTCGGGTCCTTGACGCCGATGCTGTCGGCACTGGCCGGCGAGAGTTGGGCCAGGGCGAGGGTGGCGGCGACCGTCAGGGTCGCGGCGCCCAGGAGGGTGCTGCGCATGGTGTTGTTCCGTTCTCGTACGTGTGCCCCGCGGGCCGGGGTACGTGTGGAGGACGCAGCCGCGCCGCCCGAGGTTGCATCGGATCCCATCCGGGTCTGACATGATCCGCTGTGCGCAGCAGGACCCGACCGAGGCGAGGAGCCGCGTGGCCGCCCCATCGCAGTACCGACACACCGTCGCCGCCTGGCTGGTCCACGCCTACACGGCCTCCGGGGTCGTCCTGGCCTTCCTGATGTTCGTCGCCGTCGTGGAGGGCGACACCGTCCGCGCGCTCTGGCTGTTCCTCGTCGCCATGGTCGTCGACGGCACCGACGGCATGCTCGCGCGGTGGGTCCAGGTCAAGCGGTACGCCCCGTCGTTCGACGGCGCGCTCCTCGACAACATCGTCGACTACATCACCTATGCGTTCATGCCGATGCTCCTGCTCTGGAGCGCCGGCTATCTCGGCGAGGGCACCTCCGCGACCGTGCTGGCGGTGATCCCACTGATCGCCTCGGCCTACCAGTTCTGCCGGGCCGACGCGAAGACCGACGACCACCTGTTCCTCGGCTTCCCGAGCTACTGGAACATCGCCGCGTTCTACGTCGTGGTCCTCGACCTCGAGCCCGTCGCCGTGACCGTGGTCCTGCTGGTGTGCGCGGTGCTCGTCTTCGTGCCGGTGGGCTACGTCTACCCGTCCCGCACCTCGACGCTGCAGGGCCCCACGCTCGCCCTGACCTGCCTCTGGCTGGTCGGCTACGGCGTGCTGGTCGCCCAGCTCCCCGACCCCAGCCCGGTGTGGCTGGCGATCACGGTGGCCTACGTCGTCTACTACGTCGCGCTGAGCCTCTACCTGACGGTCCGTCGCAGCCGTACGGCCCCTGCCCCCGCCTGACCGGTCGACCGGGCTAGCGACCCACCTGCATCCTCACGTCGACGACGTCTCCGAGCTCGACGCGCTGCGCCCGGCGTACGGCGACCTTCAGCGGCAGGAACCACGTGTCCTCGCGGGGGAACATCGCGGTCGTGAACTCGGTGTCGCCGATCCACGCCCGCACGGGGACCACGCCCCAGTAGACGACGTCGGCCTTCACCTCGTCGACGAGGTCGGCGGCGTCGGGCGGGAGCGGTACGAAGACGTACGGCGCAGGGCCCCGCCACTCGACCACCGCGCCGCTGAACTCGATCTCGGGGCCGGTGTCCATGGCTCCACCCAACCAAATGCCGAAGGCGGGCGGGAGTCCGAGAACTCCCGCCCGCCGATCATCGCGCCCCTGTTGCGCGATGACCCTCCCCCTGGAGAGGGTCTGTTCAGCCCAGTGGTGAGGTGGTGCTCACCCCAGGGCCGCGACTGCCGCCACGACGTCGACGAGGCCGTGGCCCTTGTCGTACGACGTGGTCCCGCCGTCACCGGCCTCGTAGGCGGCGCCGTCGGTGAACTTGTGGGCCGAGACCTTCAACGCCCGTTCGATGTCGGCCGGGGTCGCGGACGGGTCGGCCTGGAACAGCTGCGCGACGATGCCGGCGATGTGCGGGGCCGCCATCGAGGTGCCGCTGATCGTGTTGAAGGTGCCGATGTCGAGCGCTCCGGGGCCGTTGCGGAAGTCGAGCCCGGTCGAGCAGATCGCCAGGTAGAGGCGGCACGAGGACGTGATGTTCTCGCCCGGGGCGGAGATGTCGGGCCACGTCGAGGCGTCGGACTCGAGGCCGCGCGAGCTGTAGTCGGAGACCACGCCGTCACGCGTGCCGGTGTCCTGGTCGTAGTAGGACGCGACCGAGAGGATGCCGCCGGTGGGGTCCTGGCCGGGCGGGTTGGTCAGGCTCTCCGAGCCGTCGCCGCCGTCGTTGCCGGCGGCCCAGACGGTGACGACGCCCTCGGCGGCCAGCGCGCGCTGGAGCTTGACGGTGGCCGACTCCGGGTCGAACTCACCGCCGCCGGAGGGCCCGTAGGAGTTGTTGGTGACCTTGATCGGCGGGCAGGTCGAGGCCGGCACACCGGCGCCGCAGGGCGCCTCGTGGTTCTCCAGCACCCAGTTGAGCGCCGAGTCGGCACCGAGGATCACGATGCCGGCGCCGGTGGAGATCGACACCAGCTTGGCGCCGGGAGCTGCGCCCTGGAGCTCTCCGCCGTCGGTCAGCGTGGTCGGGCGCCCGGCCACGATGCCGCTGACGTGGGTGCCGTGGCCGCCCACCGAGAGGGTGTCGGTGTCGACGGAGCCCGGGACGCGCTGGACCGAGCAGGTCTCGGTCAGCGGCTCGCAGAGCGCCTTGAGGTTGGCGACGACGGCGCTCGAGCCGTCGGCCTCCTTGAAGTAGGGATGGGTGGGATCGATGCCGGAGTCGATCACGGCGACGCTGACGCCCGTGCCGGTGAGGGGCGAGCCGTCGGCTCCTGTGAGCGTCGCGGCCGCCTCGGCGCCACGGGTCGCGGTGTTGGAGGTCTCCTGGAAGAACTCGATCGGCTGGGCCCCGCCCTCGACGTAGGTCACGCCCGGCGCGCTGCGTACGGCCTGGATCTGGCTCTTCGACGCGTTGGCGACCACGACGCCGACGGCCTCGAACTCACCGGTCTTCGTCATGCCGGTGCCCGACACGGCCTGCCGGGCCGCGGAGATCGAGGTGCCGTGCACCATCACGGTCGTCCTGCCCGTCAGGCCGGCCAGCTGACCGGCGAGGAAGTCGGAGACGTTGGCCTGCTGCGCCGACGGGCCGGCTGCGGAGGCCGTGCCGCCGACGGCGAAGGTGGCCGAGGCCACGAGGACGCTCGCCGCACAGGCGAGCAGGGGCTTGAGACGCGCGGTCGAGTGCACGTGTTCCTCCCGAGAGGTCGAGGTCATCGCCCGCTCATCGAGCGAGCGTGTGGCAGGTCACGCCCGGTCCGGGACGAGTCGTAAGCCGCGCCCGGTAGTCGAGTCCGGAGTACGCGTTGTGCGGGCAGGGACAATGGGCCCCATGACCGAGCTCCCCCGCAAGGCCGCCGCCCGTACGGCCCGTCTCGCCGCCCTCCCCCTCGGGTACGCCGGGCGCCAGGCCGTGGGGTTCGGCAAGCGGCTCGGCGGCAAGCCCGCCGACGCGGTGCTGAGCGAGATGCAGCAGCGCACCGCCGAGCAGCTCTTCCGCACGCTCGGTGAGCTCAAGGGCGGAGCGATGAAGTTCGGCCAGGCCCTCAGCGTCCTCGAGTCGGCGCTCCCGGACGAGGTCGCCGCCCCCTACCGCGAGCACCTGACGGCCCTGCAGGACTCCGCTCCGCCGATGCCGACCGCGACGGTGCGCCAGCAGCTGACGACCCACCTCGGTGCCGACTGGAAGGAACGGCTGGTCTGGCTCGACGGGGCGCCCACCGCGGCGGCCTCGATCGGGCAGGTGCACCGGGGCCGGTGGCTCGACCACGTCGGTGACGGCGCCGAGCGCGACGTCGCGGTCAAGGTCCAGTACCCCGGCGCCGGCGAGGCGCTGATGGCCGACCTGCGGCAGATCGCCCGGCTCGCCCGCGGCGTCGCCCCGGTGTTCCCCGGGCTCGACATCAAGCCGCTCGTCGCCGAGCTCCAGGCCCGCGCGGCCGACGAGCTCGACTACCACCTCGAGGCCGAGGCCCAGTCGGCGTACGCCGAGGCCTTCGCCGACCACCCGGACATCGTGGTCCCCGGTGTCGTCGCGGTGGGCGAGGAGGTCCTCGTGACCGAGTGGCTGGACTCCGCGCACTCGCTGGCGCACGTGATCCGCGAGGGCACGCAGGAGGAGCGCGACCACTACGGCGAGATCTTCGTGCGGTTCCTCTTCGAGGGACCGGTGCGCACGGGGATGCTGCACGCCGACCCGCACCCCGGGAACTTCCGCGTCATCCCCGCGGCCGACGGTGGGCTCGGCCGGCTCGGGGTGCTCGACTTCGGCGCCGTCGCCCGGCTCGAGGAGGGTCGCATGCCGCCCGCCACCGGCCGGTTGATGCGGATCGCGCTCGACAACGACGACGAGTCGCTGGTGGCCGGCCTCCGGGCGGAGGGCTTCATCAAGGACCGGATCGAGGTCGACCCGCGGCAGGTGCTGGACTACCTCGCGCCCTTCGTCGAGCCCGCCGCCCAGGAGCGCTTCACCTTCACCCGCGACTGGATGCGCGAGCAGTTCGAGCGGGTCAACGACCCGCGCTCGGAGGCGTTCACCCTCGCGATGAAGCTCAACCTGCCGACGTCCTACCTGCTGATCCACCGCACCTGGATCGGCGCCATCGGCCTGCTCAGCCAGCTCAGCGCGAGCATCCCCTTCCGGGAGATCCTCGAGGAGTCGCTGCCGGGGTTCGCCGTCAGCTGAGGGCCGTACGCCCGCGTGCCCGCCCGCCCGCGCCTCCTCGGGGTAGTCCAGTGAGATCTGGATGGGCAGGTGGGTAGTCCAGCGAGATGTGGCTGGGATCCGACCGAAAGACGACCACAACCCACTGGACTACCGCTCCGGGACGCCGGAAGACGACCACAACCCACTGGACTACCCCACCGGGGAGGTCGAGGCGGCGGGACACAGCCCGCGCTGACGCGGCGGGACCACGGAGGCGTACGGGCGGCGCGGTCGCGGTGGTGGCACGATGGCGCGCATGGATGCAGCCGCCGCCCTCGCCCGCTGGCACGCCGTGGTCGAGAGTCGTGACCCGGCCGGCCTGCCCGGCCTCGTCGCGGAGGACGCGGTCTTCCGCAGCCCCGCCGTGCACACGCCCCAGGTCGGCCGCGACACCGTCGTCGGCTACCTCACCGCCGCCTTCACGGTCCTCGGGCCGCAGCTGGCCTACAAGCGCGAGTGGCTCGGCGAGGACTCGGCGGTGCTGCAGTTCCGCACCGAGGTCGGCGGCCTCGACGTCTCCGGGATCGACATGATCACCTGGGACGACGAAGGCCGGATCGTCGACTTCACGGTCATGGTGCGCCCGAAGAAGGCGCTCGACGCCGTCATCGAGCACATGGGCGCAGAGCTGCTGCGGATGCTGGAGGCTGCCGGCACGCAGTGACGGCACGCTGGTCCGCCGTCGTCAGCGCGGGCGCTGCTCGACGAGGCCGACCGTGCTGCCCTCGGGGTCGGTGAAGAACGCCATCCACTCGTCGGTGCCGGCCGGGCCGAGGGTGTCGTCGTCGTGCCCGAAGATCACGTGCGGCTCCGCGGTGATCTCCACGCCCTTCTCCCGCAGCCCGGCGACGGCCGCGTCGATGTCGTCGACGGGCAGGTAGATCAGCGCCGACGGGGCGCCGCGGTCCAGGAGGAGACGTACGCCGTCGAGGTCGAAGAACGCCAGCCCGGGCGGGTCGAAGGTGGCGACCGGCTCGACTCCGAGCAGCTCGGCGTAGAAGGCGCTGGTGGCGGCGAGGTCGGTCGCGCGCTGCGCGACCTGCACGAGACGGGGCATGGGGGAAGTCTGGCCCTCAGACCCAGAACCCGCGACCCCCGCCGTAGAAGTCCCCGAAGTGCTCGCGGTAGGACGACGCGGGACCGCGCGAGCCGAGGTAGGACCCGACGACCGCCGCACCGAGGTCGTCGAGCTCGGGACTGACCATGCGACCGTCGACCCGCCTGGCCATCGAGTCGATGAATCGCGCCAGGCCGGGGTCCTCGCCGAGGCGGAAGAACGTGGTCTGCGCGCCGAGCCGGGCCGCTGCGTCGAGCTCGCGCACGGAGTGGGCGATGGTCAGGGGGTGCGGCGGGTAGGAGAACCAGACCTCGCCGTCGGCCTCGAGGTGCGCGGTCGGCTCGCCGTCGGTGACGACGAGCAGGACGGGCTGGGCGTTGGGGTGCTTGCGGAAGAACCGGTTGGCGAGGAGCAGCCCGTGGTGCAGGTTGGTCCCCTTGTCCCAGCGGGCGTCGAGCGCGGTGAGCTCCTCGATCTCCATCACCTGGGCGTGCCGGCCGAAGGCGATGAGCTGGAGGTCGTCGCCGCGGAAGCGTGACCGGACGAGCTGGTGCAGCGCGAGCGCGGTGCGCTTCATCGGCACCCAGCGCCCGTCCATCGCCATCGAGAACGACGTGTCGACGAGGAGCGCCACGGCCGCCTGGGTGCGGGCCTCGGTCTCGGTGACCTCGATGTCGTCGACCTGGATCCTGACGGGGGACGCGCCTCCGTCCCGCAGGACCGCGTTGGTGATCGTACGCGGCACGTCCCACGGCTCGGTGTCGCCGAACTCCCACCGCCGGCTCGACCCGGTCGGCTCGCCGGCCACCCCCGTCGTACGGGTCTCGCGGGTTCCCGAGCGCCCGCTCATGCGGTCGGCGACGTCGCGCAGCAGCGCCTTGCCGAGCTGGCGCATCGCCTTGGGCGAGAGCCGCAGTTCGCCGTCGGAGCCGCGCTTGAGGTAGCCGCTGTCGCGCAGCGCCCGCTCGAGCTCCTGGAGGGTCCTCGCCGCCACCGCCGCGTCGGGGCCGAGCTGCCTGGCCAGCGCGTCGAGGTCGACGTCGTCCATCCGGGCGCCGTGGTGCGACTGGGCGAGCTGGTCGGCCAGGGCGTCGAGCTGGGCGAGGTCCTGGAGCGCCCCGGTCCCGTCACCGAGACCCATCCCCTGGTCTCCCTCGAACGACTCCGACCCCGACCAGTCCTCGCCCGGTCGGAGCGCCTGCAGGTGGGCGTCCATCCGGGCCAGCTGCTCCATCAGCGCAGGCGAGCCGAACGCCTGCTGGGACAGCTCCATGAGCTCCTGGCGCTGCTCGGGCGTCATGGAGTTGAGCATCCGCTGGGCCGCGGCCGCGCGCTGGGCGAGCTGGTCGAGCAGCTCGTCCATGTCCTGCGGGGTGCGCCCGTCCGAGTCGGCGAAGTAGTCGCCGTGCTTGTCCATGAAGTCGCGGAACTCCTCGTCCGTGACTCCGCCGGCAGCGTGCTTCTCGAGCAGGTCGTTGAGGTCGGACAGCATCTCCTGCACGGCCTGGCGGTCTTCGTCGGTGGCCCCCTCGAGCGCCTGCTTCATGCCGGCGAAGCGCTGGTCGAGCAGCTCCCGTCCGAGGAGGTCCTTGATCTGCTCGTAGGCCTCGCGCGCCTCGCTGGACTGCCAGTCGTACGACGCCAGCTCGCTCACTGCAGCCGGGGTGGAGGTGGGCAGGTTGTCGAGCATGAGCTCACGGAACGCGCGGTCGCCGTCGTCCATCGTGATGTCGCGGGCGAGCTGGCCGCGCTCGGCGAGGACGGCCTTGTCGAGCAGTTCGCGGACCTCGCGCATCGTGCCGTCGAGGTTGTTGCGCTGGAGGATCTCGCGGCGCCGCTCGGCGACCTTCCTAGCGAGCTCGTCGAGCCCGGCCTGGTCGGTGCCACCGCGGCGCAGGAACTCCCGCATCGCGCGCTCGGGCGAGTAGCCGGCCATCACGTCCTGGCCGATGGCGTCGAGCGCCTCGGCGAGGTCGACCGGCGGCGCGAGCGGGTCGCCACCGTCGTACTTGCGGAACCGGCTCATCGCGGCCTCGTCCCCAGTGTCTTGCGCATCCACACGTCGTCGGGCCACTGCCGGTCGGTGACCCGCTCGACCTCACGGAACCCGCGGGCGACGTAGAAGTCGTAGGCCTGGTCGTTGCCGTCGACGACCTCGAGCCACAGCTCCTCGCCCTCGACCATCGACTCGACCTCCGCGAGCAGCCGGCTGCCGATGCCGCGACCGTGGTGGTCGGGGTGCACGTAGAGCTTCCACATCACCTCGCGGTCGCCGGTGACGTGCGGGAACTGCCGGTAGGACTGCGAGAGCCGGCCGAGGTCGGCCAGCGCGACGACCTCGTCGTCCCACTCGGCGACGAGGTGCGCGTTGCGGGCCAGTGACTTCTCGAAGACCTCCGGGATCCACCACTCGTCGAGCATCCGCTGGGCGTACGCCTCGTCGATCGGGCCGTAGGTGGGCGGCACGACGGCCTCGCCGAGGGCTCGGAAGGCGGGGATGTCCGCGACGGTGCCCTGGCGGACGCGTGGTTTCGAGGCTCGCTGCGCTCGCACCTCAACCACCGAGGGAACGTCAGCCATAGAAGGTCTCGCCGCCGTCGGTGTCCTTGCCGATCTTGCGCGCGAGGTAGAGGCCCTCCAGGGCGAGCTCGATGGCGGCGGCACGCTCACCGTCGTTGGTGGCGCCGACGCACTCGCACACCACGTCGTAGAGGTCCGACTCCCCCAGCACCGGCAGCCCGGCGAGGAAGTCGCGGGCGCCGACCCGCGCGCCGGTGCCGACCATGGCGCCCTCCTCGATGGCCTCGACGAGCAGGCGCAGGTCGATGCCCGCGAGGTGGGCACGCACCGTCTCGGCGACGGCCGTGCGCAGCAAGTGGGTGAGGATCTCGCTCTCTCTGCCCTCCTCGCCGGTCTCGAACTCGATCTTGCCGCCGAGCACGTCGACCGCGGTCTCGAGGTCGACGACGCGCGCCACCGCCTCGTCCTCGCCCTGGGTGGTCGCGCGGTGCAGCGCGGCCGCCGCGATCGTCTCGGCGCCCGCGATGGCGAAGCGGGCGCTCACGCCGGAGCGCTGGTCGACGGACTGGGAGTCGCGCAGGTGGCGGGTGAAGCGTGCGAGCACCTCGAGCAGGTACGCCGGCACGGTGGCGACGAGGTCGGCCTCCTGCTCGATGACGGCGATCTCCTGCTCGACCTCGCGGGGGTAGTGCGTGCGGATCTCGGCCCCGAAGCGGTCCTTCAGCGGCGTGATGATGCGGCCGCGGTTGGTGTAGTCCTCGGGGTTGGCGCTGGCCACCACGAGCACGTCGAGCGGCAGCCGCAGGACGTAGCCGCGGATCTGGATGTCGCGCTCCTCCATCACGTTGAGCATCGCGACCTGGATCCGCTCGGCGAGGTCGGGCAGCTCGTTGATCGCGACGATCCCGCGGTGGCTGCGCGGGATCAGGCCGAAGTGGATGGTCTCCGGGTCGCCGAGGTGGCGACCTTCGGCCACCTTCATCGGGTCGACGTCGCCGATCAGGTCGGCGACCGACGTGTCCGGCGTCGCCAGCTTCTCGGCGTACCTCTCGTCGCGGTGCCGCCACGAGATGCGCAGGTCGTCGCCGTACGTCGCTGCCGCCTGCTGCGACGTCACCGTGATCGGGTCGTAGGGGTGCTCGCCGAGCTCGGAGCCGGAGATCACCGGGGACCACTCGTCGAGCAGGCCGACCAGGGAGCGCAGCAGCCGGGTCTTGCCCTGGCCGCGCTCGCCCAGCAGCACCACGTCGTGGCCGGCGAGCAGCGCCCGCTCGACCTGCGGGATCACGGTGTCGGCGAACCCGTGCAGCCCCGGCCAGGGGTCCACACCGGCCGCGAGGCGCTCGAGCAGGTTGTCGCGCAGCTCCTGGCGCAGCGACTTCAGCTGGTGGCCGCTCTCCCGGAGCTGGCCGAGGGTGCTGGGTGAGGGGTGCTGGGTCTGCTGGTCGTCCACGTGGGTCGCGTCGGTCACGTCCTCCACGCTAGACCTGCCGGTCAACGTGGAGTGCGCTCGAAGTCAGCCCTTCCCGGCCGACGAGCGACTCCCGCCCCTGTCGCGTCGGGACCTTCGACCCTGCCCGCGGTCGGCGGTGCGGGCAACGCTGGGACCTCAGACACAGGAGGCTCCCATGCACACCACCCACGACCTCTCCCGCGAGGACTGCGCCCGCCTGCTCGTGTCGGGCATCGCGGGCCGGGTCGCCGTCGGCACCCCCAACGGACCCCACATCATCCCGGTCAACTACGCCGTCGACGGGGAGTCGATCCTGATCCGTACGACCGCCTACAGCCTGCTCGGCACCTACGGGCGCGACGCGCAGCTGTGCTTCGAGGTCGACCAGTTCGACTACGAGCTCAAGCGCGGGTGGAGCGTCGTCGTGCGGGGTCGTGGGTCCTTCGTCGACGACCAGGACGAGCTCGCCGAGATCGCCCGGTCCTGGCAGCCCCGGCCGTGGGCGACCGGGCAGCGCAACCTCGTGGTCCGGATCCCGTGGACCGAGGTCAGCGGCCGGCAGCTCGGCGGCGGCTGGGACCCGTGGGAGCACCTGCCGGTGCGACGGCTCGCCTAGGGGCAGTCAGCACCTCGGTGGTCGAGGTGCGAGCCCTTCGAGACGCCTCGTCACTCGGCTCCCAGGATGAACTTCGTGGGCCACGAACCGTCCACAGGCATGGCCGCTGTCGCATCCGACGACTACAATCAAACGCATGATCGAGACGGTGGCCGCCGAGGCGCGAGGGGTCGCAGACGACCTCTCACCCGCCGAGGTGCTGTCAGCGATCCGTGACCGCAAGGCCGCCGAGGACCGGGCCGCGGCCGACCAGCTGGTCCTCGCCGCCAGGTGGGCGGACCTGCACCCGCCGGAGTCGATCCACACGGCGGCGTCGTTCACGGTTCCGGGGTCCCAGCACGAGGAGCCCATCGCCGGTGAGGGTGCCCCGTTGGTGGCGGAGTTCTGTGTGGCCGAGCTCGGCACCACGCTCGGAATCACCAGCACGGCCGCGAAGAAGCTCATCGGCCACGCCCTCGAGCTCCGACACCGCCTGCCCCGGTTGTGGGAGCAGGTCCACGCCGGTGCGGTGCCCGCCTGGCGGGCCCGGGCGATCGCGGACACCACCATCCACTCCACCCCTCCCCTCACCGCCGAGGCCGCGGGGTTCGTCGACGCGCAGGTCGCCGCCGTCGCCGGACGGGTCGGGTCCGCGCAGCTCGACCGGCTCGTCGCCGAGACCATCGGGCGCTACGACCTCGCGACCGCCGACCCCGCTGCGGATCCCGAGGACGGCTACCTGCACGTCGACCCACGTCACGTCACCGTGGACACCGACGACGTGCACTACGCCGGCACCCTGCGGATCGAGGCCGAGGTCGACATCGCCGACGCCCTCGACCTCGACCGCGCCCTCGCCCACCACGCCGCCACCCAGGCCGCCCTCGGATCCCTGCTGCCGCTCGACGCCCGACGAGCCAAGGCCCTCGGGGACCTCGCCCGGACCCAGACTGCTCTGGATCTCGCCGGCGCCGGCGGCGACGCCGACGAGCCGGACCTGCCCGTCGCCCGTGCGGTCGTGATCCACGCCCACGTCGACGCCTCCTTCTCCGGCGACACCACGGTGTTCGGTCCCACCGGCCGGATGGAGAACGGTCAACGCCTGGTCCTGCTCGAGCAGATCCAGTCCTGGTGCGCCGACTCGCGCACCGAGGTCACGATCAAGCCCGTCATCGACCTCAACACCACGCTGACCGCGCAGACGCGGAAGGTCCCGGCAACGATCCGCGAACAAGTGATCCTGAGGGATCGCACGTGCGTGTTCCCGTTCTGCTCCCGACCTGCCCGGCGCTGCGACATCGACCACATCATCCCGTGGGACGACGACGCCCACGCCGAGGGCAGACCCCAACCCGGCCCGACGACCACGAGCAACCTGGCCTGCCTGTGCCGGTTCCACCACCGCCTCAAGACCCACTCACCCTGGCGTTACGAGATGACCACCCCAGGAGTGTTCGCGTGGACCTCACCGCACGGGCACCGCTACCGCCGCGACCACACCGGCACCACCGACCTCGAGCCGCTCGTCCGCGGCGAGTCGCCAGCCCCACCCGGCATCCCGCGACCACGCCGACGATGACCCCGCCCCACACCCCGCCAGACGAACGACCGGCGGGGTTGCAGGCACGTGCTGACGACCGCGCAGCACCAGGCGTCCGCTTCTACGCCACCAGGCGCGTCGACGACCGGTCGGCTCAGCATGATGACCAGGGAAAGAAGCCACGGGGCGCCGACGAGCACGACAGCACCCAGTACAGCTGGCCGGCGGTCCCGTCGAGATGTCGCTGGTCCCTCGGCGCTGCTCGACCACCGAGGGAGATGACGGAGGGGGATGATGTGGGCGTGACGCACACTCCCTCACCGGACCTCGGTGCCGACGCCCGCTCGCTGCTCGAGGCGGTCACCGCCATCTCCAGCGACCTCGACCTCGCCAGCGTGCTCACCCGCATCGTGGAGGCGGCGACAGCCCTCACCGGTGCCCGCTACGGGGCCCTCGGGGTGCTGGGCAACGACGGTGGCGAGCTGGTCGAGTTCGTCACCACCGGCCTGGACGACCGCACCCGCGCCCTGATCGGCGACCTCCCGCGCGGGCGCGGCATCCTCGGCGTGATCATCGAGGACCCGTCCGGACTGCGCCTGGCCGACCTGAGCGCCCACCCCTCGTCGGTGGGCTTCCCGCCCAACCACCCGCCGATGACGTCGTTCCTCGGCATGCCGGTGCGGATCCGCGGCACCGTCTTCGGCAACCTCTACCTCACCGAGAAGGCCGACGGCGGGCCGTTCACGGACGCCGACGAGAGGCTGGTCGAGGAGCTGGCCCGCACGGCCGGCTACGTGATCAGCAACGCCCGCTCGTTCGCGCTCAGCGAGCGGCGGCGGCAGTGGCTGGAGGCCTCGGCCGAGCTCGCCGAGCTGCTCCAGCCGCCCGTCGACCTCGACGACGTGCTGCCCCAGATCGTCTCCACCGCCCGGCAGGTGTCGCGCGCGAGGGCCGTCGCCCTCTGGTCGTCGCTGGGCCCGGACCACGACACCGTCAGCGTCGCCCCGGACGCCGACCCCGCCTGGGTGGCCGACGTGCTCGCCGAGGCCCGCGACAGCGTCGAGCCCGACGGCAGCGCCTCGGCGGTCGCCACGTACGCCGCCGGCGTACCCCTGGTCGTCGTGCCGCTGCGGTCGCACCTCGCGCCGGTCACCGCGCTCGTCGCGGTCTCCCAGCCGGGCGCCGGCCTGCTCGACGTGCAGGACCGCGACCTGTTCGCCGGCTTCGCCGACCAGGTGGCCCTGTCCCTCGACCGCACCCAGGCCCTGGCCGACCGCCAGGAGCTGGCGCTGATCTCCGACCGCGAGCGCATCGCCCGCGACCTGCACGACATCGTCATCCAACGGCTCTTCGCGACGGGGCTGCAGCTGCAGGGCGTCGCCGCGATGGCCGGCAACGACGCGGTCACCGAGCGCCTCGACAGCTCCGTGGGTGAGCTCGACGACACCATCAAGGCGATCCGTGGCACGATCTTCGAGCTCCAGGACCGCCGTGGCGACTCACTGCGCGCCGCCGTGCGCAGCCTGGTCAAGGAGTACGTCCCGGTGCTCGGGTTCACCCCGGTCGTGCGCACCTCCGGGCCGGTCGACACCGCGGTCCCGCCGGCCCTCGGGTCACAGCTGCTCGCGGTGCTGCGCGAGGCGATCTCCAACGTCGCGCGGCACGCGCTGGCCGACAGCGCCGAGGTCGACCTGGTCGTCACCGGCGACCTCCTCGAGCTGCGCGTCGCCGACGACGGCGTGGGCCTGCCGGACGAGGTCTCCGAGAGCGGCCTGCGCAACGCCAGGCGCCGCGCCGACGACCTGGGCGGCACGCTCCTGGTCTCACCCGTGGGCGAGCGCGGCACGGCCCTGGTCTGGCGCGTCCCGCTGCGCTGACCACACGCCAAGGGACCCGACGCCGGGGGACGGCGCCGGGTCCGGTGAGGGACTGGTCTCACCTCAGGACGGGGTACTTCTGCACCACGTCCGTGCGGTTCCACCAGTGACCCAGCCCCCACGTGGTGCCGGCTGCGCCGAGGGCGAGGACGGCCATCACGATCACGCCGACGAGGTGGTCGTCGACGACCGGGTTGTTCTCCAGCGGGAGCACTGCGGCGTACATGAAGGCGTACATCAGGGCGCCGGCGGCGGTGCCGATCCGCATGCCCACCCCGAGCAGGAGGGTGATGCCGATGCCGAGCAGGCCGATCATGAACAGCCAGTCCACCCAGGCCTGTCCGGCCATGGAGTTGAACATCTCCTTGAAGGGGTTGTCCGCTGGGACACCGAAGGTCAGGAAGC
This sequence comes from Nocardioides eburneiflavus, assembly GCF_004785795.1. NCBI lineage: Bacteria > Bacillati > Actinomycetota > Actinomycetes > Propionibacteriales > Nocardioidaceae > Nocardioides > Nocardioides eburneiflavus. Next base: position 1,842,919 of record NZ_SRRO01000001.1, on the reverse strand, counting down.
CCTCGGTGGGGCTGGCCCCGTTGATCCACGCGGCGTCACCGAACCGGTCGAGGTTGCCCTCCTGGTCGTAGCCGGTGTGGAAGCCCAGGGCGAAGGTCTTGTCGAGGAAAGCCCACAGGAAGGTGATTCCGAAGGCGATCCGCAGGACGGCGAGGGCGCGGGCCAGTCCGGGGCTGCGGACTTCCTCGGTCTCGGAGGTGGTGACGCCTTCGGTGCTGATGTGGTGCTGGCGGTGGATGACGTTCATCGTCATCTCCTCCTCTTGTGGTGGGTTTCCGGGTCACCACCAGATTCCCTTCTCCCGGCTGCGGGCAGCAGGGTCGCCGGTCACCCCGTCGGCGGGACCTAGGTCCCCAGCGCGGAGGGCCTGTCAGCGAGGGGCGTCGCCGAGCAGCTTCGAGGCCAGCACGGCCGCCTGCGTACGCCGCTCGAGGCCGAGCTTGGCGAGGATGCTCGAGACATAGTTCTTCACCGTCTTCTCGGCGAGGAACATCTGCTCGGCGATCTGCCGGTTGGTGAGCCCCTCCGCGATGTGGCCCAGCAGCACCCGCTCCTGGTCGGTCAACGAGGCCAGCTCGTCGGGCGTGCCCGGGCCGTTGCGGATCCGCTCGAGCACGGTGGCGGTCATCGCGGGGTCGATCAGCGACTTGCCGGCCGCGACGTGGCGCACCGCGGTGACCAGGTCGGAGCTGCGGATCTCCTTGAGGACGTAGCCGGCGGCGCCCGCCATGATCGCGGCGAACAGCGCCTCGTCGTCGTCGTAGGACGTGAGGATCAGGGCGTTGATGGTGGGGTCGACCGCGCGCACCGAGCGGCACACCTCGATGCCGGAGCCGTCCGGCAGCCGCGCGTCGAGGACCGCGACGTCGGGCCGCATCGCCGGGATCCGGGCCGCGGCCTCGGCCGCGGTGGCGGACTCGCCCACCACGACGATGTCGTCCTGCTGCTCGAGCAGGAACCTCAGTCCCTGACGGACGACGTCGTGGTCGTCGAGGAGGTAGACGCGGATCGGGTCGGCCATGTGTCACATTCCACCAGACGGGCGCCCGGTCCGCTGCCCCTCGCGGACCTCAGTCGAGCTCGAGGTACATCACGTGCAGCCCGACGCGGCCCCGGCTCGGGGTCTCGAAGGCGCGGGGAACGGTGCCGACGACCTCGAAGCCGAGGTCCTGCCAGAGCCGTACGGCGGCGGTGTTGGTCTCCACGACGGCGTTGAACTGGATGCCGGCGAAGCCCTGCTCGCGGTGCCAGTCGACCATGTGCTCACCGAGCCGTCGGCCGACGCCGCGGCCCCGGGCCTCCGGGGCGACCATGAAGGAGGCCGTGCCGACGTGGGCGCCCCGCCCGGGTCGGTTCGGTCCCATCTTGGCCGACCCCAGGACCCTGCTGTCCTCCGTGGTGTCCTCCGTCGTGTCCTCCGTCGCGACGACGACGTGGCTGCCGTCGAACCACCACCCGCGGGCCGTCTCCGACGTCGCGCCCAGCGGATAGGCGTACGTCTCACCGTCCTCGACGATGTCGCGCCAGAACGGCCAGATCGCGGGCCAGTCGTCCTCGGTCGCGGTCCTGATGATCAACGGATCTCCTTCGATTCTCCGGTCTGGAGCAGTCTCCCGGCAGTCCGGCCGCGGGCGCACAGTGGGTGGTGACCAGGCAACAGAGGAGGCGCTCATGTCGCTCACACACCGTACGGTCGCGATGATGCTCCCGGTCACCGACGTCGACCGCGCCCGCACGTTCTACTCCGAGTCCCTGGGGCTCGACTACACCGGACCCAACGACGAGGGCGCCGCGGTCTTCGCGCTGGACGGCGGATCGTCGCTCGTCCTGCTGCCCCGCCCCGACAGCCACCCCTCGGAGAGCACCGCGATGAGCTTCGAGGTCGACGACATCTCCGCCGAGATCGGCGAGCTGGAGGGCCGCGGCGTCGTCTTCGAGGACTACGACCTGCCCGACCTGCGCACCGTCGACCACGTCTGCGTGCTCGGCTCCGAGAAGGCCGCGTGGTTCAAGGACCCCTCCGGCAACGTGCTCTGCCTGCACGAGGACCTGACCCGCTGACCTGACCTGCTCAGACGTCCGTCGCGCCGTCGATCGACTGGCGGATGAGGTCCGCGTGGCCGGCGTGACGGGCGTACTCCTCGAGCATGTGGGCCAGCACCCACCGCAGCGTGGCGGTCTCCCCCTTCTCGGGAGGCCGGGGCCTGGCCACGCGCCTGCCGAGGTCCGGGTCCGCGGCCAGCGCGGCGTCGAGGCACGCGTCCGAGCGCGCGATGGCCGCCGCGAGGAGCGAGTCCAGCTCGGCGTGCGGGGTGCCGGCGGCGCTGTGCCAGTCCCAGTCGGGGTCGTCGCCCCAGGGGGCGGTGTCCCACGGCGGGGCGGGGTCGCGCGCCGCGAGGTTGTAGGAGAACCAGTAGTCCTCGACGAAGGCGAGGTGCTTGAGCATCCCGCCGAGGGTCAGGTCGCTCGGCGGCAGCGTCTGTGCGAGCTGCTCGTCGGTGAGCCCGCTGGCCTGGAGCCGGACGGTGGCGCGGAAGTGGTCGAGGTAGGAGCGCAGCATCCCGACCTCGTCGTTGCTGAAGGACGGCTCGGGCCGCTCGATCGTCATGCGCCGCACCGTAGTGCGCAGACGCGCGGACAGAACACTGGATTTCGGCGTCCCGCCCCGCTGGGACGGGGCGGGACGACCGAGTTGTGTCCGCGCGTCCACGTCGGGGCTGCGTCAGAGGGTCGGGCCCTCGCCGCGCAGCTTGTCGACCTCGGCCATCGCGTCGCGGAGCTGGCCGAGCCACTCGTCGGCGTGCTCCCCGACGAGCCGGACCGACCACGCGAGGGCGTCGGACCGGGAGCGGGCGACGCCGGCGTCGACCAGGGTGTCGAGCACCCGCCGCTCGGGCTGGCGCAGCCGCGTCATCACGGGTGCGGCGACGTGGGTGAACAGCGCCTCGGTGTCACCGAGCCGAACCCCCCACGACACCTTGCGCTGATAGCGCGCCTGCGCCTCGAGCGCGATCTCGATGCGCTCGGCCCTGGTCTCCGAGCGGAAGCGGCCGATGCGACCCTCCGCCTCGGCCCCGCTGACGTCGTCGGCGGCGAGGGTGCCCACCACCAGGATCTCCTCACGGTCGACGGTGACGTCGACCGCGCTGAACCATGCCTCGGGCAGCCGCCCGTGGAACCACTCGGACGCATCGCTCGCGTCCGGCAGGTCGGCGACCTGCCACCCGCCGCGGCGACCGCGGCGGCTCTCGTCTGATTTCATGCTTACATAATTACACCGCAAACCAAACGGCGTCGATAGGGTCGGCCTCGTGCTGACAGTCCCCTGCCCCTGCGGGACCGGCGAGGCGTACGACGCCTGCTGCGGACCCCTGCTGGCGAACGCCGCCCGGGCCGAGACGCCCGAGCAGCTGATGCGCTCGCGCTACACCGCCCACGTCCGCGGGGACGCCGACCACCTGTTCCGCACCTGGCACCCGCGGACCCGTCCCGACGAAGTCCGCCCCGCCCCGGGGACCCGCTGGACCGGCCTGCGGGTCCTCGCCGCGGAGGGCGACACGGTCGAGTTCGTGGCGTCGTGGGAGGGCGGCTCGATGCACGAGGTCAGCCGGTTCGAGCAGCGCGCCGGCCGGTGGGTCTACGTCGACGGCGTGGTGGACTGACCGGTCACCCGTCGAGGTCCACCCAGCGCTCGCCGACCCGCTCGAGCAGGCCCGCGCCCGCCGTCGCCGCCGCGACCACCTCCCCGAGCCGGTCCACGTCGCCGGGCGTCGCTGCTAGCAGCAGCCGCACCCGCGCGTCGTACGCCACGTCGAGGACGCGTACGCCCCGCGCCCGCAGCTCGCCCTCGACCCGGCCGGCGTCGGCGTGGTCGAGCTCGAGGGCCAGCTCGGTGAGCAGCGCACGCCGCAGGGTGCCCGCCTCCGCCAGCGCGGCACGGACCGCGTCGCCGTAGGCCCGCACCAGGCCGCCCGCCCCCAGCAGCGTCCCCCCGAACCACCGGCTCACGACGGCGGCGACGTCGCTGACCCCGGCCCCCTTGAGCACCTCGAGCATCGGCGCCCCCGCGGTCCCTGCGGGCTCGCCGTCGTCGGAGGAGCGCTGGATCGTCCCACCGGGTCCGAGCACGAACGCCGAGCAGTGGTGGCGCGCGTCCCAGTGCTCGCGGCGCAGCGAGGCCACGAGCCCGCGCGCCTCGTCCTCGTCGGCCACCCTGCGCAGCGTGCACAGGAAGCGGGAGCCGCGGTCCTCGACCTCGCCCGTGGCGTCGCCGGCGACAGTGAGGTAGGTCGTCACGCCGGCCTGTCGGCCGGCTCGTCGGGCTCCCGTTCGGCGGGCCCCGGCTCCCAGCGCACCACCACCTTCTCGAAGCCCTTGTGCCGCTGCATCCGGGCGTAGAGGGCGTACGCCTCGCGGTCGGCGTCGGTCAGCTGCACGTTGTCGGTGAAGGGGGTCAGCAGCGCGCGCGGCCACAGCCGGCGCGCGAGCACCACGTTGACCTCGGTCGCGAGCACCGCCATCACGGCGCCGATCCAGAGGAAGCCGATGAGTCCCAGGACCAGGCCGAAGGTCTTGGTCATCGACGAGGTGTTGACCAGCACCCGGTCGACGTAGGCCGCGCCGCCGATCTGGAGCACCTGCCACAGCACGGCGAGGGTGAACCCGCCCGGCGCCGCTCGCCAGAACGAGTGCTGGCCGGTGGCCGCGAAGCGGAAGAGGTAGGCCAGCCCGGTGCCGACGACCAGCACGGTCAGCACCGGCAGCAGCGTCTTGAGCCCGTCGCCGATCACCTCGGTGAACACGTCGGTGGTGCTGGCGATGGTGGAGACGACGGTGACCGCGAGCAGCGACAGCCCGGCGGTCAGGAGCAGCAGGAGCGTCTTGACGCGGGCGTAGAACGGGTTGGGGCGGCTGTTGCGCGGGACGGACCACGCCACGTGCTGGGTGTTCTGCAGCGCCTGGCCGAGCCCCATCGCGCCGTAGAGGGCGGCGAGGGCGCCGACGACGACACCGGCCACCGAGCCCTGGAGCCCCTGCGGTCGACCGAGCTCGTCGCCGATGATGGGGAACTGCGAGAGCGCCGAGTTGAGGATGCTCTCCTGCCACTGGGGCTCGCCGCGCAGGAACAGGCCCAGGATCGAGGTGCCGAGCAGCATCAGCGGGAAGATCGCGATGAAGGCGTAGTAGGTCAGCGCCGCCGCGAGGTAGGGGCCCTGGTCGTCGAAGTACTTGTAGACCACGGCGAGGGGGAAGCCGATCACCGGGTGGCGGCGCTGGAACGCGTCGACTGACCCCACGGCTCCCACGAGGGGAGGCTACCGCCTGGGTGCACGGCCGCCGGTCACCACCAGCCGAGCAGGTCCCCGCCGATCCGCACGACGAAGCCCGAGACCACGACGAGGAAGAACGCCCGGACGAACCTCGCACCACGCGCCATCGCCAGCCGCGCCCCGAGGTAGCCGCCGGTGATGTTGGCCGCCGCCATCGGCAGGGCCAGCTGCCAGAGCACGGCGCCCTGCGGGACGAAGACGGCGAGGGCGGCCAGGTTCGTGGCCCAGTTGGCGAGCTTGGCCTTGGCCGAGGCCTCGAGGAAGTTGTAGCCGAGCAGGCCGACGAGCGCGAACACGAGGAACGAGCCCGTCCCCGGCCCGATCGCCCCGTCGTAGAACCCGATCGTGAGGCCGGTCAGGGTGACCGCCGTGAGGTGCTGCCCGCCCTGGAAGCGCAGGCGGGTCAGCTCGCCGACGCTCGGCTTGAACCAGACGTATCCCCCGACCAGGACCAGCACGACGAGGATGATCGGGTCGAACGCGCTGCGCGGCAGCAGCGAGGCGACGAGCGCGCCGCCGGCCGACCCGATCCCGGCGGCGAGCATCAGGGGCAGGAAGGTGCGCGGGTCCGGGTGGATCCGCCGGACGTACGTCGCGGCGCTGATGGAGGTGCCACAGAAGGACGCCAGCTTGTTGGTCGCCGCGATCTGCACGACCGACGCGCCGGGCAGCCCGACCAGCAGTGCCGGCAGCTGCACCAGCCCCCCGCCACCGACGACCGCGTCGACGAAGCCGGCCACCAGGGCCGCGAGGACGAGGAAGAGGACGACCTCGAGGGACAGGTCCGACATGACGAGCGCCCCTCAGCTGGGCGTCGTGTCCCGGCTGAACTCCTGCACCACGACGGCGTCGTAGTCCTCGGGCATGGTGGCGCTCAGGCCCGGGCAGACGAACTGCTGGGACTGGTCCTCGAGCATCGTGGCCGCCGAGCAGCTGAGGGTCGCGACGGGTGATCCGTCAGCGGAGAAGACCATCTCGAAGAGCGCCGCGCGCTCCTCCTCGGACCGGTTGGTGATCGTCCCCTTGACCTCGGGGGTCGTCACCTCGTCGGCGCCGGCCGACCGCTCGATCCCGTTGAGCTCCCACCCCTCCTCGACGGCGAAGGAGTTCCAGGAGAACGCTTCGCCTAGCTCGACCTCCACCGGAGCGGTCTCGGTGTTGAGGTCGTCGCCGCAGGCGCTGAGCGCGCCGGTGAGCAGGCCGAGGCAGGCGAGGGCCCCGAGGGCCCGGGCGGCGCGCGTCACGATGCGGCCACGAACGTCAGGAGGTCCTGGCGGGTGAGCACGCCGATGGGCTTGCCGTCCTCGTGGACGAGCACCGCGTCGGCCTTCTCGAGCAGCCGGACCGCGTCGGCGGCGGCCTCGGTGGACCCGATCGTCGGCAGCGCCGGGGACATGTGGTCCCCGACGGGGTCGTTGAGCTTCGCCGAGCCGGCGTACAGCGCGTCGAGCAGGGTCGACACCGACACCGAGCCGGCGACCTCGGCCGCGACGATCGGCGGCTCGGCCCGGACGACCGGCATCTGGCTGACGCCGTACTCCTGGAAGATGTGCACGGCCTCGGCGATGGTCTCGCCCGGGTGGGTGTGCACCAGGTCGGGCAGCTGCCCGGACTTGCCGCGCAGCACCTCGCCGACCGTGCGGTGGTCGGCCTGCTCGCCGGTCGCGAAGCCGTACTGGCCGAGCCACTCGTCGTTGAAGACCTTGGTGAGGTAGCCGCGGCCGGAGTCGGGGAGCAGCACGACGACGACCGCGTCCGTACGCCCCTCCGCGGCGAGCTCGTGGGCCAGGGCGCGGGCGGCGAAGGCCGCCATGCCGGCGGAGCCGCCGACCAGCATCGCCTCCTCGCGCGCGAGGCGGCGGGTGAAGGCGAACGAGTCGGCGTCGGAGACCTCGATGACGCGGTCCGCGACGGTGCGGTCGTAGGTCTCGGGCCAGAAGTCCTCGCCGACGCCCTCGACGAGGTAGGGGCGGCCGGTGCCGCCGGAGTAGACCGAGCCGGCCGGGTCGGCGCCGACGACCTGGATGTCCGGGTTCTGCTCCTTGAGGTAGCGACCGACGCCGCTGATCGTGCCGCCAGTGCCCATGCCCGTGACGAAGTGGGTGATCCTCCCGTCCGTCTGCGCCCAGATCTCCGGACCGGTGGTCTCGTAGTGGGAGCGCGGGTTGTGCGGGTTGGAGTACTGGTCGGGCTTCCACGCGCCCGGCTGGGAGGCGAGCCGGTCGCTCACGTTGTAGTAGGAGTCCGGGTGCTCGGGCGCCACGGCGGTCGGGCAGACCACGACCTCGGCGCCGTAGGCCTTGAGCACGTTGCGCTTGTCCTCGCTGACCTTGTCGGGGCACACGAAGACGCACTTGTAGCCCTTCTGCTGGGCCACCATCGCCAGCCCGACGCCCGTGTTGCCGGAGGTCGGCTCGACGATCGTGCCGCCGGGCTGGAGCTCGCCCGAGGCCTCGGCGGCCTCGATCATCCGGCTCGCGATGCGGTCCTTCACCGAGCCGCCGGGGTTGAGGTACTCGACCTTGGCCAGGACCAGCGGTCCGTCTGCCTCCGCAGGGAGGTCCAGCGTCCGGCCGAGGCGGACGAGCGGGGTGTTGCCGATCAGGTCGAGGAGCGAGTTCACGTACTGCACCCGGCCAATCTAGCCGTCTACTGCTGCGTAACCTGCAACGCCGGCTGGGTACGCTCGGGGTGTGGGGGCAACTGGAGCAGCACGCAAGCTGGCATCGGCCGCGGCCCTGGGGGGCGGCGGCCTGTCGGTGCTCGGCGCCGGCCTGTACGGGGTGCTGGTCGCCGAGGCGAAGCTCGCCCGCAGGATCATCGGCAACGCGACCGGCGCGCCGCCCGACGCGACCGGCTGGTACGGCCGCGGCCGCCCGGGCCCCGCGATCCGGATCGCGCTGCTGGGTGACTCGAGCGCCGCGGGCTACGGCGTGCACCGCGTCGAGGACACCACCGGCGCCCACCTCGCGACCGGCGTGGCGGCGCAGGCCGACCGCCGGGTGCACCTGCGCTCCTTCGCCGTCGTCGGCGCGCAGTCGAGCGCCCTTGCCGACCAGGTCGACGCTGCCCTCGGCACCCATCCCGACCTCGCCGTCGTGCTGGTCGGCGCCAACGACGTCACCCACTCCGTGCTCCCATCCGCCTCGGTGCGCCACCTCGCCGAGGGCGTACGCCGCCTGCGCGAGGAGGGCGTCGCCGTCGTCGTCGGCACCTGCCCCGACCTCGGCACCATCCGGCCGATCCCGCCGCCGCTCAAGCAGGTGGCGCGCGAGTGGTCGCGCCGGCTCGCCGCCGCCCAGACGATCACCGTCGTGGAGAACGGCGGCCGCTCGGTGTCCCTCGGCGACATCCTCGGCCCCGAGTTCGACGCCGCGCCCGCGGTGCTCTTCGGACCGGACCGCTTCCACCCGTCGGCCGACGGCTACAAGCAGCTCGCGTCGGTGCTCATCCCGTCGTGCCTCGCCGCGCTCGACCTGCTGCCCGAGGACGAGGCCTTGCCCGAGCCCCGCCGCCGCGAGGGCATCCTGCCGGTCGCCGCCGCGGCCGTGCGCGCGGCCCGTACGCCCGGCACCGAGGTCGACGGCACCGAGGTCGGCGGCAACCAGCGCGGCCTGCGCGGGCGCTGGGTCGAGCTGCGCCACCGCCGCCGCCGCCCGGCCACCGAGGCCGAGTCGCCGGACCAGGACGAGGAGCAGGACCCCGACGACGTGGTCGATCCCGTCCCCAGCCAGCGCTGAGGTTCCTTCCGGTCGAGATGACGACGGCCCGCCCGAGCTGAGCTCGGGCGGGCCGGAGTGTCGAGCAGGAGGTGATTCGGCGGATCAGTCGCCACGCAGGATCGCGAGGATCCGCAGCAGGTTGGTGTAGATCCAGACGAGGGCGACGGTCAGGCCGAAGGCCGCGCGCCACGACTCGCGCTCCGGGAGGCCGGCGGCGACGCCGTTCTCGACGAAGTCGAAGTCGAGGATCAGCATGAAGATGCCGAGGACGAGGCCGGCGAGGGCGAAGATGAAGCCCAGGCCGCCGCTGCCGTAGAGGCCGGTGTCGATGCCGAAGAAGCCGAGGACGATCGACAGCAGGCCAAGGCCCACCATGCCGAACATGCCCGCCACCACGCCGCGGCGGAACTTGTCGCCGACCTTGATGTCGAGGACCTTGTAGGCGGCGAGCGTGCCCGCGAAGGCGGCGAAGGTGCCGAGGACGGCGCTCATCACGATGCCGGGGAACTGCGCCTCGAACAGCTTGCTGATCGCACCCAGCGCGACCCCCTCGGCGACGGCGAAGGCCATCACCAGCGCGGGGCTGATGACGCGCTTGAAGGAGTTCACGAGCGACAGCAGGAACGCGCCACCGGCACCGAGCATCGCGAGCAGGTAGACCTGACCCAGGTCTGCGCTGCTGCTGACCTCACCGGTGTACCACCAGGTGGCGAACGCGGCGGCGAAGACGAGCGCGATCGAGATCGCGGTCTTCTGGACCACCGAGTCGACGGTCATCCGGCTCTGGTCGACCTGGCCCGGCGTGCCGGTGCCCCACTGGGACGGGTCGGTGACCGTGTCGCCGTAGCCCGGGTAGGCGTTCGACGAGGCGCGGTTGAACTCCTCGGAACGGGCGAAAACGGGATTGTTGCTCTTCATGGTCTCTCCTTGGAGGCCGCCCCCGGAGGTTCCGGGGGGTCGACGCGTCGCGGTGACGACGTCCGTGTGCGTTCCTCCACTCTAGCCGGGGGAACACCCGTTCAAACGCGCACGGGGCAGGCGCTGTTCCCGTCACAGCAACTTCTCAGGTTGCCCGCGGGCCGCGGAGCGGGCGAGGCAGGTGCACCGCCGCTGCGCCGTCGGCCGTAATCCGGTTGCCCTCGCGACGTCCTGCTGCCTAGCGTGCCGGGGAAGCCGGAGAGGCCGGCCACGGCGACGTCCCAGGAGGCACCGAGATGCGAGCAACGCACGCTCCCGTCCGCATCCACCTCCTCGAAGGGACCCCGCGTGCCTCCACGCTCATCCGAACGATCGCTCAACCTGGGCATCCTCGCCCACGTCGACGCCGGTAAGACCACCCTCACCGAGCACCTCCTCCACCTCGCCGGCGTCGTCGACCGGCCCGGCTCGGTGGACGCCGGCACCACGCAGACCGACAGCCTCGCCCTCGAGCGCCGCCGCGGCATCACCATCAAGGCCGCGGTCGTGGCGTTCCCGCTCGAGGACCTCGTCGTCAACGTCATCGACACCCCCGGCCACCCGGACTTCATCGCCGAGGTCGAGCGCGTCCTCGGGGTGCTCGACGGCGCCGTGCTCGTCCTGTCGGCCGTCGAGGGCGTGCAGCCGCAGACCCGGATCCTGATGCGCGCCCTGCAACGCCTGCGCGTGCCGACGCTGCTCTTCGTCAACAAGATCGACCGGGCGGGCGCCGACGTCGACGCGGTCCTCGAGGCGATCCGTCGCCGGCTCTCGCCGTCGGTCCTGCCCATGGGGACGGCGGCCCGGCTCGGCGCCGGGACGGCGGCGTTCACCCCGTACGCACCCGACGACCGCGCCTTCCGCGAGCGCGAGGTCCTTGCGCTGGCCGAGCACGACGACGAGCTGGTGAGGGCGTACGTCGAGGGCAGGGACCACACGGCGGAGCAGCTGCGCGCGCTCGTCGCGGACCAGACCCGGTCCGGGGATCTGCACCCCGTCTTCGCCGGGTCGGCGGTCACAGGCGCGGGCGTGCCGGAGCTGGTGGCCGGCATCGCGACCTTCCTGCCCTCCGCGCCGCCGGCGGAGGGCGAGGCCGACGCCGGCGGGCCTCCGTCGGGCCGGGTGTTCAAGGTGGACCGCGGGCCGGCCGGCGAGAAGGTCGCGTACGTGCGGACGTTCTCCGGGTCCCTGTGCGTGCGCCAGCGGCTCGAGCTGCCCGGCGCTCGGTCCGGCAAGGTCGCCGGCATCCAGGTCTTCCGCGACGGGCAGTGGACCCGCGCTCCCGAGGTCCGTGCGGGCCAGGTCGCGCGGCTGCTCGGGCTCGGCGCGGTCCGGGTGGGCGACGGGTTCGGCACGTCGGCCCGCGCGGAGGAGCACCACTTCCCTCCGCCCACGCTGGAGGCGTCGCTCGAGGCGTGCGACCCGCGGCAGGGACCCGCGCTCCGCGTCGCGCTGGCCCAGCTCGCCGACCAGGACCCGCTGATCGCGGCACGTCCCGACGAGGACGGCCGGCCCACGGTGTCGCTCTACGGCCGGGTGCAGCAGGAGGTCATCGCCTCGACGCTGGCCGAGGAGCACGGCATCGAGGTCGACTTCTCCGAGGCGAGCGTGCTCCACGTCGAGCGGCTGCGGCGGGTCGGGTCGGCGGTGGAGCGGTTCAACACCCCGACCAACCCGTACGGCGCGACCATCGGGCTCCGGCTCGAGCCGGCCGCCCCGGGTTCGGGGGTCCGGCTCGACCTCGAGGTCCCGGCCCGCGACCTCCCGCTCCACCTCTTCAAGACCGTCGAGCACTTCACGACCGTCATGGCCCAGCACGTCGGCCGGGCGCTGGCGCGCGGACTGTCGGGGTGGGAGGTGACCGACTGCCGGGTGACCCTCACCGAGGCCGGCTACCGGTCCGGGGACGGGCCGCCCTCGCAGCGGGGTCCGTTGCCGACCGCGCTGGACTACCGCAGCCTGACACCGCTCGTCGTGCGCCAGGCGTTGGAGCGTGCCTCGACCCTCGTGTGCGAGCCGCACCTCCGCGTCGACCTGGAGGTGCCGACACGGGACGCTCCGCAGCTGCTGCGGCTCCTCGGCAGCTGGGGGGCCGAGGTCACCGGCCAGACCGCCACCGCTGACCTCACCAGGATCGAGGCGCGCCTGGTGGCGGCCCGCCTGCACGGCCTCCAGCACCAGCTGCCGGACCTCACGGGCGGCGAGGGCGTGCTGGAGGCACGGTTCGACCGCTACCAGCCCGTCCGCGGGCGCGGACCCGTGAGGAGGAGGTCGTGACGAGTGCCCCGGCTGGGGTTCGAACCCAGACTGTGCGGTTTTTAAGACCGCTTCCTCTACCGGTTGGGATACCGGGGCCGGCGACCTGGCGGGCAGGTCAGAGGTACGTCCTGCGAGCGTAGACGGCGTGCGCTCCGGCCGTACGGTCGAGGAACAGCAGACCGTCGCAGTGGTCGATCTCGTGCTGGAGCGCCCGTGCCTCGAAGGCCCCGGCCTCGAGCTCGACCTCCTCGCCGCTCCCGGGGAGCTGGCCGCGCACGACGATGCGGCTCGGGCGCCGGACGTCGCCGGTGAGGTCGGGCACGGACATGCAGCCCTCGCGGGCCTTCTCCTTGCGACTGCCGGAGACGACCTCGGCGTTGCACAGCACGAACGTGCCGTGGTGGTCGCGGGTCTTGGGGTGCTCCGACACGTCGACACAGAAGACCTTCGCCCCCACCCCGATCTGCGGCGCGGCCAGGCCGACGCAGCCGGGCGAGACCCGCATGGTGGCGACGAGGTCGGCGGCGAGCCGTACGACCTCCGGCGCGGTCGGGTCGACGAGGTCGCCGACCGTGGACAGCACGGCGGCGGGGGCGCGTACGACCTCGCGCAGCTCCCCGGCCACGCCGAGGTCGGCCTCGGTCCACGCCAGGACCCGGGGGTTCACGCTCATCGGTGCGGCGCTCAGAGCTCGTCGGTCTCGGCAGCGCGCAGCGTCACGCCGACACCGAGGTCCGCCGCCACGACTGCCAGGTCGCGCTCGACCGAGGCGACGTCGACGCCCGCGGGGAGGTCGACCTCGGCGACGAGGAGGTAGAGGTCGCCGGCGAGCCGCGTCGTCAGGTCGGTGATGTTGCCCCCGACGCCGGCGATCACCGCGACAACGGCGGACACGATGCCGGGGCGGTCGCCACCGTGCACCGACAGGATCCACGACGTGCCGGCGGCAGGAGCGACGGCCTCGACGGGCACCTCGCGGACCGTGACCGTCAGGCTGCCGTCGGCGGCCAACGGCGCCAGGGCCGCCTCGATGTCGGCGTCCTCCGCGGCGCCCTCGCAGACCAGCATCATCGCGAAGTGGCCGCGCAGCAGCGTCATCGTCGAGTCCTCGAGGTTGAGGCCCAGCCCGGCGAGCCTGCCGGTGGCCTCGGCGATGATGCCGGGACGGTCGTGGCCGAGGACGGTGATGGCGTGGAGGGTCACACAGGCAAGTCTGTCAGCGCCCTCGCGCGCTCGAAGACCGCGTCCGTCATCTCGGCGCTGAGCCGCTTGGTGTAGGTGTTGTGCGGCGAGGGGTGGTAGCACCCGAGGAGGGTCACGCCGCCCAGCCCGACCTCCGCGCCGTGCCCGAACTTCGGCCGGGTCGCGGGCGCCGGCGCGCCCGCGGCGACCAGCGAGCGAAGCGCGCCGGCCCAGCCGAACGAGCCGAGCGCGACGACGGCACGCACCGTGGGGAGCAGGGCCAGCTCGGCGGCGATCCACGGCGCGCAGGTGTCGCGCTCGACGGAGGTGGGCTTGTTCTCCGGAGGGGCGCAGCGCACGGTCGCGACCATCCGCGCGTCGACGAGGCGCTGGCCGTCCCCGGCGTGCTCGCTGGTGGGCTGGACGGCCCAGCCGGTGCGGTGCAGGCTCGCGAAGAGCCAGTCCGCGCTCGGGTCGCCGGTGAAGATGCGCCCCGTCCGGTTGCCCCCGTTGGCCGCGGGCGCGAGGCCGACGATCAGCAGCGAGGGCTCCGGCGAGCCCCAGCCCGGGATCGGCCGCCCCCAGTAGGGCTGGTCGGCGAAGGACGCCCGCTTCTCGCGCGCCACCTCCTCGCGCCAGGTCACCAGTCGCGGGCAGGCGGAGCACACGCTCACCCGGGCGTCGAGCTCGTCGAGGTCGGCGCCGCGCGCGAGCCGGCGTACGTCGTCGGCGTCGCGCGCGACGGGCGTGCCCGCCGCGGCGGGGTCGTCCGGCCAGCCGGTGCCGGGCTCCACCGGGCTGGGGAACTCCCCGCCGACCACGGGGTGCGGGAGCCCGACCGGCCCGCTCATCGGCCGATGGCAGCGGCCATGCCGTGCAGGATGTCGGCCTCGGACACGACGTGCTCGGGCACCGGCACACGGGCCAGGATGCGGCTCCAGATGAGCGCCCCCGCGGCGATCACGTCGGCACGGCCGGGGTGCATGTAGGGCAGGGCACGCCGTTCGGCGACGGTCATGGCGACGAGCGCGTCGACGAAGGACGCCGTGGCGGCGTTGGGCAGGACGGCGTGGTCGAACGCCTCGCGGTCGTAGCTGTCGAGCGCGAGGACCCCGCACGCCAGGGTCTTGATCGTGCCGGACGTGCCGATGACCGTCCGGGTGCGCTCGAGCGGGATCCCGCCGCCGTCGAGCTGGGCGTCGATGTCGGCGACGCACGCGGCGACCTCTGCCGCGGTCGGTGGGTCGGTGTGGAGGTGGCGCTCGTGGAGGCGTACGGACCCGATGTCCAGCGAGACGGCCTGCCGCCGGTCGCCCTCGCCGAGCACGAGCTCGGTGGAGCCGCCGCCGATGTCGACCACCAGCACCGGCTCGGGTGGCCTCGGGACCTGCGCGGCGATCGCACCGGCGTAGACGAGGGCGGCCTCCTCGTCGCCCGACAGGACCTCGGGCTCGATGCCCAGCCGGCGGCGTACGCCCTCGCGGAACACGGCCGCGTTGCTCGCGTCGCGGGTGGCCGAGGTCGCGCAGAAGCGGACCCGCGCCGGCGGCACGCCGTGGCGACGGATGGTCTCGGCGAACTCGTCGAGGGCCGCGAACGTGCGCGTCAGCGCCTCGTCGGCGAGCTCGCCGGTGCGGTCGACCCCCTGGCCGAGCCGGACGACCCGCGAGTCGCGCAGCACGGTGTCGAGGCGTCCGTCGTCGCGCACGGTGCCGATCAGGACCTTGATCGAGTTGGTCCCGCAGTCGATGGCCGCGACGGTGCTCATGCGGGCCATTGTGCCGACCGGGGGCCGGGCTGGGTCAGGGCGCGTCCGGCCGCTCGACGCACGGACCCGACTCCCACCAGGCGCCGAGCAGGTCGAGGACCTCGTCGCCGAGAGGGTTGACGCCGCGCCCCATCGCGAGGGACTGGCCGGCGAGGACGTGCAGGCACTTCACCCGGTCGGGCATGCCGCCGGCGGTGATGCCCTCGATCTCGGGGACGTCGAGCCCGGCCCGCTCCCCCACCTCGGCGCGGTACTCGAGGTAGCGCTCGTGGGCGCCGCGATAGGCCGCGGCGAGCTCCTCGTCGGTGCCGAGGCGCGCCTGCATCTCCTTCATCAGGCCCGAGCCCTCGAGGGTGCCGATGCGCGAGGCCGCGCGCGGGCAGGTGAGGTAGAAGGTCGTCGGGAACGGCGTGCCGTTGGGCAGCCGCGGCTCCGTCGTGACCACGTCGGGGTTGCCGCAGGGGCAGCGGTGGCCGACCGAGTCGATGCCGCGGGGCCGGCGCTTGAGCTGGGCGTGGATGGCGGCCTCGTCGACCGGGTCGATCTCCTGCTGGTTCACTGCTGCGTTCCGTCGATCATCTCTGCGGGTTCCTCGTCGGGCGGGGGCGGGTTGCCGGCGAGCTCCATCGACTCCCAGGCGGCGCTCCACCATGCCTTGGGCACCGTCTTGATGACCTCGTCGGGGTCGTTGAGGGTGGCCTGCGCCTCCAGGGGCCTGCCGTCGACGCCGATGACCTCGAACCCCTGCTCGCCGGGCATCAGGTAGCCGAAGCGCGCGCGGGCCTGCGCCTTGACGTAGGCCGGGTCCTCCCAGCGCTTCTTCTCCCGCTCGAGGTCGGTGATGCTGGCCTCGCGCTCGGCGATCTGCGCCTTGAGGTCACCGATGTGCGAGCGCTGCTGGAGGTAGGCCCGCAGCGACGAGGCGTACGACACCGTGAGCACCGCGAGCACCAGAACGAGCACGGCGGCGCGGCCGGTGAAGCGAGGCCGGCGACCGGTGGGCCTGGTGGCGGCGGGGCCCGCGGCGGCCGGCCCCTCGCTCCGGGGAGCAGGCGTACGCGGTCCGCCCGCCCGCGGCCGGGTGCCGCGGGCGCCGGGGTGCGTGCTGTGGCCCTGCCTCGGTCCGCGCGGTCCGCCGGGCCCACCACGAGGCGTACGGCGCTGGGAAGGCATGCGGACCATCTTGCCTTGTCCACCGCACGAACTCTCGGAGGCGCAGCGCGCAGGAGGGCTGCCTCTGTCAGCCGGAGAAACGCGGGAAGGCACCCCGCCCGGCGTAGCGAGCCGCGTCACCCAGCTCGTCCTCGATGCGGAGGAGCTGGTTGTACTTGGCGACGCGGTCGGAGCGGGCCGGGGCCCCGGTCTTGATCTGGCCGCAGTTGGTGGCCACGGCGAGGTCGGCGATCGTGGTGTCCTCGGTCTCGCCGGAGCGGTGGCTCATCATGTTGCGGAAGCCCGCGCGGTGGGCGAGCTCGACGGCGTCGAGGGTCTCGGTGAGGGAGCCGATCTGGTTGACCTTGACGAGCATCGCGTTGGCCTGGCCGCCGTCGATGCCGCGCTGCAGTCGCTCGACGTTGGTGACGAACAGGTCGTCGCCGACGATCTGGGTCTTGTCGCCGAGGCTGTCGGTGATGGCCTTCCAGCCGGCCCAGTCCTCCTCGTCGAGCGGGTCCTCGATCGAGACGATCGGGTAGGACGCGACGAGGTCGGTGTAGTAGGCGACCATGTCGTCGCTCTTCAGCTTCTTCCCCTCGAAGGTGTACTTCCCCTTGTCGTGGAACTCGCTGGCCGCCACGTCCATCGCGAGCGCGATGTCCTTGCCGAGCTTGAAGCCGGCGGCCTTGACCGCGTCGGCGATCAGGTCGAGCGCGGCGCGGTTGCTCTCGAGGTCGGGCGCGAAGCCGCCCTCGTCGCCGAGACCGGTCGAGAGGCCCTTCTTCTTCAGCACCGACTTGAGCGCGTGGTAGACCTCGGCGCCCTGCTGGAGCGCCTCGCGGAAGGTCGACGCGCCGATCGGGGCGATCATGAACTCCTGCACGTCGACGTTGGAGTCGGCGTGCGACCCGCCGTTGAGGATGTTCATCATCGGGACCGGCAGCAGGTGCGCGTTGGGGCCACCGACGTAGCGGAACAGCGGGAGCCCGGCGGACTCCGCGGCCGCCTTGGCGGTCGCGAGGGAGACGCCGAGGATCGCGTTGGCACCGAGCTTGGCCTTGTTGGCCGTGCCGTCGAGGTCGAGCATCACCTGGTCGACGAGGCGCTGGTCGTCGGCGTCGAGGCCGATGATGGCGCCGGAGATGGTGTCGGTGACGCCGTCGACGGCCTTCTGGACGCCCTTGCCGACGTAGCGCTTGCCGCCGTCGCGCAGCTCGACCGCCTCGAAGGCGCCGGTGGACGCGCCGCTCGGCACCGCCGCGCGACCGAACGCGCCGTCCTCGAGGAGCACCTCCACCTCGACAGTGGGGTTGCCGCGCGAATCGAGGATTTCGCGGGCGCCGACAGCAGCGATGATCGACATGGAGAGCTCCTGGTGGGGGACGTCGTGGGCAGTCGCCAGCCTAGCCACGTCGCGCCCCGGCGTCGCCGGGGTGTCCGTCGGGCGTCGGTGCGAACCGCTAGCGTCCGTCACGTGGCACCACCTGAGCCCGGACCCGCCGACCATCTCAGGGCCCACGTCGACCGCGCGACCTCCGGCGCGGGAGACTCTGGCGCCGATCCCGACGCCACGCGGTTGCGGCTCGCGATGGCCGGGGAGTCGCCGGCGAGGTTCCGCGACCGGCTCCTCCTCGAGCGGGCGGCGTGGTTCGCCCGCGAGACCGACCGACCCCTGCGTGACATCGCCGCCGGGTGCGGCTTTCGCGGCTACGACGTGTTCGTCCGCGCGTTCCGCCGCGAGCTCGGCGCCTCGCCGTCCGAGTGGCGCGCCGACCCGACGACGTGGGAGATCGACGCGCCGGGTGAGGTGCACTTCCACCCACCCGACGGGATCCGGCTCCCGGCCCGCGCCTCGCACGACGACACGCCTTCGGTCACCGCTGCCTATGTCGACGCGTTCGCGCCGGACCCGACGATCGTGCCCCTGGTCGAGGAGTGAGCACCGACCGGAAGCGGTCGTTCGGACGGCTGCGGCCGCCGATGCCGTACACGTGTCCGCGATGTGGCCCTCGATCCGTCAGGCCGGGGGCAAGAACCCGGACACGTGTGCTGTGGGCGGTCAGACCTGCGGGTCCGACTGGGGACGGGACGCACCGCGGGTCGGCCCGATGCCCTCCGCCCTCTCTGCCTTCTCGGCGGCCTTGGCGGCGTTCCACAGCCGCAGCACCTCGGCGGCGTCGGTGGCCACGGCGTCGCCGAAGACGTGCGGGTTGCGTCGCTCCATCTTGGCGATCACGCCGCGGGCCACGTCGTCGAGCGTGAAGTCACCTGCCTCCTCGGCGATGACGGCGTGGATCACCACCTGCAGCAGCAGGTCGCCGAGCTCGTCGCACAGCGCGGCCGGGTCACCGGACTCGATCGCCTCGACGACCTCCTCGGCCTCCTCCCGCACGAACGGGACGAGCGAGGTGTGGGTCTGCTCCCGCTTCCACGCGCACTCGCGTCGCAGCACCCGCATCTGCTCGGCGAAGGCCTCCAGCGCGGACCCGTCGGGCGCGGAGCCGTCGGGCGTGGCCGACATGCGGCTCAGCCGCAGCGGTGGTTGGTCGGCAGGGTCCGGGCGAAGGCCGGGTCCGGCTCGGCGCCCAGACCGGCCTTGGCCGTCTCGCCGACCGCCACCGAGGTGTTGGTGTCGACCGGGGTCAGCACACCGTCGACCACCTCGAGCCCGTAGCGCGGGTCGATCTCGATGCCGTTGGCGTCGGGCCACTGGTTGAACACGTCGATCCCGGCCTCGGTGGCCTGCTCGGCCGTCACGTCGGTGACGCCCGCGTCCTCCAGCGTGATGCGACCGATCTGGTCGACGATGTCCTGGGCGTACGCCGTGCTGGAGGCGAGCTCCACGTAGTCCTCGCGCACCTCCTCGGGCTGCGTTCCCGCGGTGCCCTGCCGCTGCGCGACGTCGTTGCGGTAGGAGGAGCCAGCCTCGATGCCGTACTCGTCGGCGAGCTGGGAGGCCTGCGAGCGCAGGGTGAGCAGCTGCACGACGTACTGGCGCACGAAGCTCATGGGCACCTCGGACTCGAGGTCGCCCACCGCGGTGCAGTAGTTGGCCGTGACCGCGTCGACGTGGCGCACCGTGAGCTCCTCGTCGCCGACCCGCACCGCGACGCCGGGGGTGGCACTGCCGCACCCGGTCAGCAGCAGTCCTGCGAGGCCCACCATCCCCCAGGCAGGCGCGGCCGTCATCAGGCGGGTCTTGCTCACGAGTCACTCCCAGGGGTTGCTGTTGCCGCGGTCTGGCCGGCAGGTGCCGGGGGCGCGATCACCTCGTCGATCACGCCGCGCGCCCATTCAAGCAGGGCGACGCCCGCCACCGGGCGGACGGGGAACCCCGTGTCCTGCGGGCGCGGCACGAGGATGGTGCTCACGGGGGCCTTGACGACGCTCTTCGGGTGCAACCGCTGGAGGCGTACGACGCGCGACTCCGGCAGGTCGACGGGGGCGAAGCGGACGTACTTGCCGGCGACGGTCACCTCGCCCACCCCGATCTGGCGGCAGCGGGCGCGGAAGCGGGCGACGACCAGCAGCGACTCCACGGCCTCGGGCGGGTTGCCGTAGCGGTCGAGCAGCTCGGCGCGCACCTCGTCGACGTCGGCGTCGCTGCGGACCTCGGCGAGGCGCTTGTAGATCTCGAGCCGGAGTCGCTCGCTCGGGATGTAGTCGTGCGGCAGGTGTGCGTCGACGGGCAGCTCGATGCGCACCTCGGCGAGCTCCTCCTCGGCACCGCCCTTGAAGTCGGCGACCGCCTCGCCCACGAGCCGGACGTAGAGGTCGAAGCCGACGTCGGCGATGTGGCCGGACTGCTCACCGCCGAGCAGGTTGCCGGCGCCGCGGATCTCGAGGTCCTTCATCGCGATCGCCATGCCGCCGCCGAGGTCGGAGTGCTGGGCCAGCGTCGCGAGCCGCTCGTGGGCGGTCTCGGTCAGCGGCTTCTCCGCGGGGTAGAGGAAGTAGGCGTACGCGCGCTCGCGGGAGCGCCCGACACGACCCCGCAGCTGGTGCAGCTGGGAGAGGCCGAGGGTGTCGGAGCGCTCGATGATCATCGTGTTGGCGTTGGACACGTCGAGGCCCGACTCGACCAGGGTCGTGCAGACGAGCACGTCGAAGCGCTTCTCCCAGAAGTCCAGCATCACCTGCTCGAGCTGGCGCTCGTTCATCTGGCCGTGGGCGGTCGCGACGCGTGCCTCGGGCACGAGCTCGCGGATCCGCGCGGCGGCCTTCTCGATCGACTGCACCCGGTTGTGGATGTAGAAGACCTGGCCCTCGCGCAGCAGCTCACGGCGTACGGCTGCGACGACCTGGCGGTCCTCGTAGGCGCCGACGTAGGTGAGGACGGGGTGCCGCTCCTCGGGCGGGGTCGTGATGGTCGACATCTCGCGGATCCCGGTGACCGCCATCTCGAGCGTGCGCGGGATCGGCGTCGCGCTCATCGAGAGCACGTCGACGGAGGTGCGCATCCGCTTCATCTGCTCCTTGTGCTCGACACCGAAGCGCTGCTCCTCGTCCACGACGATCAGGCCGAGGTCCTTCATCCTGATGTCGGGGTTGAGCAGGCGGTGCGTGCCGACCACGATGTCGATCGAGCCGTCGGCGAGCCCGGCGACGACCTCCTTGGCCTCCTTGTCGGTCTGGAAGCGCGAGAGCCCCCGGATGACGACCGGGAAGCCGCTCATCCGCTCGGAGAACGTCGACAGGTGCTGGGTGACGAGCAGCGTCGTGGGCACCAGCACGGCCACCTGCTTGCCGTCCTGCACCGCCTTGAACGCTGCGCGCACCGCGATCTCAGTCTTGCCGTAGCCGACGTCGCCGCACACGAGCCGGTCCATCGGCACGACCTGGCGCATGTCGGCCTTGACCTCGTCGACGGTCGTGAGCTGGTCGACGGTCTCGGTGAACGGGAAGGCGTCCTCGAGCTCGCGCTGCCACGGGGTGTCGGGGCCGTAGGCGTAGCCCTTGGTGGCCTGGCGGGCGGCGTAGAGCTTGATCAGCTCGGCCGCGATCTCGCGGACCGCGCGCCGGGCCTTGTTCTTGCGCTTGGTCCAGTCGCCGCCGCCGAGCCGGTCGAGGCTGGGGTTCTCGCCGCCGACGTAGCGGGTGACCTGGTCGAGGGTGTCGGCCGGCACGTAGAGCATGTCGTTGGGGCCGCCGCGCTTGCTGGGGCCGTACTCCAGGACGAGGTACTCGCGCACCGCGCCGCCGATCTCGCGCTGCCTCATCTCCACGAAGCGGCCCACGCCGTGCTGCTCGTGCACGACGTAGTCACCCGCCTTGAGCTCGAGCGGGTCGATCTGCTTCTTGCGGCGCGTGGGCATCCTGCGCATGTCACGGGTCGAGGTCTTCTGCCCCGACAGGTCATCACCGGTGACGACCGCGATCCGGGCCTCGTCGTCGACGATGCCGTGGACGAGGTGGCCGCAGGTCACGGTCACGACGCCGGGCCCCGCGGTGTCGCCGTCCTCGACGAGCCGCGCGGCGATGTCGTTCTCGCCGAGCAGCTCCACGAACCGCTCCGCGGGGCCGTGGCCGGCGTGCACGACCACGACGTCGAGCCCGTCGCGCAGCCAGCCGCGGATGTCGTCGACCGCCTGCTGCAGGTCGCCGCGGTAGGCCTCGGCCGGGTGGGCGGGCAGGGTCCGGCTCGGCACCCCGGCGGTCGTCGCGTCGGGGAGGCTCGGGCCCTGGTCGTCGGAGTCGATCCCGAAGGGGCTCACCGCCCACCACGCATGCCCCAGCCCGAGCGCGTGGAGGCGTACGTCGGCGATCTCGCGGTAGGACGCGGCGCCCAGGTCGATCGGCGCGGTGCCTCCCCCGGCCGCGGCGGCCCACGAGGCGCCGAGGAACTCCTCGCTCGTCGCGACCAGGTCGTGGGCGCGGCTGCGGGCGCGCTCGGGGTCGAGCACCAGGATCGTGGTGTCCCCGGGCATCAGGTCGACGAGCAGCTCCATGGTGTCGACCAGCACCGGCGCGAGGGACTCCATGCCCTCCACGGCGATGCCGGCGGCCATCTTGTCGGTGAGCTCGAGCAGCTGCGGGTGCGCCTGGCCCAGCTCGGCGGCGCGCCGGCGTACGTCGTCGGTCAGCAACAGCTCGCGGCACGGCGGCGCCCAGAGCCGCTGCACGGTCTCGAGCGTGCGCTGGTCGGCGACGGAGAACGCGCGGATCTCCTCCACGTCGTCGCCCCAGAACTCCACGCGCAGCGGGTGCTCCTCGGTCGGCGGGAAGACGTCGACGATGCCGCCGCGCACGGCGAACTCGCCGCGCCGCTCGACCATGTCGACGCGGGTGTACGCCGCCTCGGCCAGCCCGCGGACCACGTCGTCGAGCGCGCGGGAGTCACCGGGCGACAGCTCGACCGGCTCGATGTCGGCGAGGCCGGGGACCTGCGGCTGGAGCAGGCTGCGGATCGGCGCGACGACGACCTTGAGCGGGCCGTTGGCCGCGTCGGTGCCGGGGTGACGAAGCCGCCGCAGGACCGCGAGCCGTCGCCCGACGGTGTCGCTGCGCGGGCTGAGCCGCTCGTGCGGGAGCGTCTCCCAGCTCGGGTAGTAGGCGACCGTGTCGGGGTCGACGAGGTCGGCGAGCTCCTCGACGAGGTCCTCGGCCTCCCGCGACGTGGCCGTCACCGCCAGGACCGTGCGGCCCCGCTCGACGAGGCCGTGCACCACGAACGGCCGGACGGCGGGCGGGCCGGTGAGGTCGAGGGCGTTCTGGACGGCCGCGTCGGCCAGGGCGCCCCCGAGCGTGGGAGCGGTGACGACGCGCTGGGCGACGGCGGCGAGCGGCGTGGACGACACCGGAGATCCCTTCGAGAGCACGCGGAAGAGCCCCCGCTTGGTACAGGGGCGGGGGAGGGTGGAAGTCTACGGGGGCTGACCGACGGGGGTTCGCGGGGGACGAGGGGTTTGTCCTGCGCGCCTCACGGGTAGCAACCACCCACGCCCGGCCGACCGCCGGGCGTCCTGAACTCCACTCGAGAGGAACAACGGGGAATGCGCATCACTCGCTTCGTCGCCGGCACTGTCTCCGCCGGCCTGCTCGGCCTCACGCCGATCGCCGTCGCCGCACCGGGCCACGCGGCCGACACGTGGACCACCACGACCACTGCCACGCCCAGCGCGACCGGCGTCACCTACGGCGACGACCTCTACATCTCGGTCGACGTGGCCAGCTCCGACGGCTACTCGCCCGGCGGCACCGACGGCACGGTCACGCTCTACGCGATGGAGGCCGGCACCAGCGCCTGGGTCCCCGTCGCCACCGCGGCCAACACCTACTCGTCCTTCTACGACGTCAAGCCCAAGGCCACCACCACCTACAAGGTCGTCTACAGCGGCTTCACCGACCCCGACCAGGGCACCTACGGCGACAACTACACGCCCAGCGAGTCCCTGCCCTTCACCGTTGGCGTGCAGCGCAACGTCAAGATCGACAACGCCAAGGCGCGGATGACGATCAAGGGCAAGATCAAGCCCGACTACAAGCGCAAGAAGGTCAAGGTCCAGGTCAAGAAGGGCAAGCGCTACGTCAAGTTCAAGACCATCAAGACCACCAGGAAGAGCACCTTCCAGGTCCGTCTCCCCGCGCCCCGCCGTGGCAACAAGCTCTACTTCAAGATCACCGTCCCGGGGAACTCGAAGTTCGCTGCCTACAGCGAGGTCTGGTACACCTACAGCTACCGCTCGACCATCACCCCGCGCATCGCGAAGCTGGGCTGACGTCACCGGTCGCTGACCCTCTCGACCGGCTCCGCCAGCGCTGCTGGCGGGGCCGGTCGTACTGTTGCACCCTCGCGAACCCCCGAGAGGACCGTCCCGATGTCGACCCGACCCGTCGCCCGCACATCCCTGGCAGGACTGGCGGCAGGACTGCTGGGCGTGACCTCCCTCGGCGTCACCGCGCCGGCGACGGCCCGGGACACGTTCGCCACGACCACGCTCGCCGTGCCGAGCGCGCAGACGATCGACTTCGGGGAGACCATCGACGTCACGCTCGACGTCGACAGCGACACCGGCTACTCGCCCACCGAGGGCACCTCCACGCTCCTTGCGCGCAGGGCGACGGGCTCGGAGTGGAAGGCCGTCGCGACCAACACCTCGGCGTCCCTCGACTTCTTCGCCGTACGCCCTCGGATGACCACGACCTACAAGGTCGTCTACACCGGCCACGAAGCCGCCTCGACCCGCGACGACAGCTACGAGCCGAGCGAGTCCGAGCCCTTCACCGTCGAGGTCGCCCGCACGATCACGCGTCCGACGGGTGGGTTCGAGGTCTCGGGCCGCGTCCGGCCCCGCTACCGCTCCCGCCCGATCGTGGTGCGCGTCTCCGAGCAGGAGCGCGGCGGCTTCACCAGGTTCGCCGTCATCAGGACCGACGCCCGCGGACGCTACTCGCTGACCCTCCCCCGGCGCAGCGGCGTCTGGTACTGGTCGTTCGCGGTCAAGAAGGACAGGAAGTACCTCGGCACCCGGTTCAAGTGGCGCACCTGGGTCTCCCCCGAGCGCGCACGCTGACCCACGCAGGGCTCAGCTCGCGGGCGGCGGCGGACCGGCGTCCACCTCCGCCTGCGAGCGCAGGATGCAGAACTGGTTGCCCTCCGGGTCGGCGAACACCACCCAGCCCGTGCCGGGTCCGTACTGTCCGCGCTGGTCACCGACCTGGATGGCTCCCAGCCCCAGCACGCGCTCGACCTCCTCGTCTCGGGTGCCCTCGCGGGGACGCAGGTCGAAGTGGATGCGCTTGGCGGGCAGCTCGGCGTCGGGCACCTCGATGAACAGGATGCTGTGCCCCGTCTCCGGGTCGAGGATCATGCACTCCTCGTGCCCGGGCTCGTTGGGGTCGCCCTCGACGTCGACGTAGCCGAGGAGCCGCTTCCACCACTCCGAGAGCTCGTAGGCGTCATGGCAGTCGACGGTCGTGTGCGAGACGAAGGAGGTCATGGGCCCACGCTGGCAAGCCCGTACGCCGCCCGCAAGCCGGTTTTCTCCCCCGGGTTGCCCCGGGGGGCTGGCCCTCCCCTGTGGGGGACATCTAGATACCGGGCGCCCGGACGACGTGCTGCTGTCGGGGTGGGATCAGGCGGTGCCGTGCCGCCTGACGAAGTCGACGATCTGCTCGGCCAGCTCGGGCCGGCACACGATGAGGTCCGGCAGCGAGGTGTCGTCCTCGTTGTAGACCAGGGGCGAGCCGTCGACCCGGCTGCAGTGCAGGCCGGCGGCGCGGGCGACCGCGACAGGGGCGGCGTTGTCCCACTGGTACTGCCCGCCCGCGTGGACGTAGGCGTCGGCGATGTCGCGCACCACGCTCATCACCTTGACGCCGGCGCTTCCCATCGGCACCAGCTCGGCGTCGAGCTCGGCGGCCAGCGCCTCGACGAAGGCCGGCGGGCGGCTGCGGGAGACGGCGATGCGGGGCCGCTCGGAGGTACGCGGGGGCACGACACTGGGTCGGCCCGTGCTGAAGGTCTCCCCCAGCGCCGGCTGCGCGACGGCCCCGGCGACGAGGTCGCCACCCGCCCACAGCGCGACGTGGACGGCCCAGTCGTCGCGCGGGGGCTCGGAGAACTCCCGCGTGCCGTCGAGCGGGTCGATGATCCACACCCGGTCAGCCGTCAGGCGCGACTTGTCGTCGGCGGCCTCCTCGGAGAGGACCGCGTCGTCGGGGCGGTGCTCGGTGAGGAGCCGGTCGAGCTCGGCCTGCGCGGCGGCGTCGCCCGCATCCTTGAGGGCCTTGCCCTCCAGCCCGTCGGCTTCGGCCCCGGCGCGTACGTCGAGGAGCACGGAGCCGGCCCGTTCGGCCGCCCAGACGGCGAAGGCGTGGTCGTCGAGCGAGGTGGGATCGATCATGCCGGGGTCCCTGCGGCGAGGGGAGCGAAGCGAGGCTCGTCGTGGGGTGGGGTCATGGGGGGAGCCTATCGACGGGCCAGGGTCACCGTTCCGCCGCTCACCTCGTCCAGCACCCCGGACGCCTGTTCGGCGCCCGGACCACCGCCCTCCTGGCTGCTTTCCCGGCTGCCCTCACGCCTGGTCTCCTGGTTGCTCTCCTCGCCCACCTGGCGCGGGGCCGGGACCAGGTCACCGGCGAACATGCGTTCATGGGCCTGGTGGTACATCGCGACGGCCTTGAGCTGCGTGGCGGCCCCCAGCTTGGCGCGCAACGACTTCACGTGGCTGCGCACGGTGCCGCTGGAGACGCCCAGCTCGGCGCCGACCTCGGAGACCCGCCTGCCGGTCGCGAGCAGCTCGAGCACCCGGCGCTGCTGCGGGGAGAGGGTGGCCATGAGCGCCTCGAGGCGCTGCTGCCGGTCCACGGTGAGCGCCCAGGCAGTACGCAGTGCCGTCCGGCGCTCGGGGTCCATCACGGGCCGCCCGGCGTCGAGCTGGTCGACGGCCTCGGCCAGCTCGGACACCGCCGTGGTCTGCGTGAGCACGTCGAGCTGGTCGGACTCGAGCAACCGGCCCCACCTCACAGCGCCCTCGGCCGAGGTCACGACGAGGACCCGTACGCCACCGACGGCGAGGTAGCGGCGGACGTGTGCCATGACGGCTTCGTTGTCAAGCCCGTCCGTGATGACGACCAGACGGCGAAATCGAGGTGTGACGACTCCCGCGGGCGCGCTCGTCGTGAGCGGCGTCTCCCACGCCATCGCCTCCGCAGGCGTGCCGACCGACCTCAGGGCAGCCGCCACGGCCTGGGCCACCAGGAGGTGCGGCGACACCACACCCACGCGCCCCGATACGCCCATCCGCCCTCCTCCGCCAGCCACTGTTCGGCGAGCATGACGGCCCGGATCACGCGTGGTGTCGACCCTCTGGCCAATGTGCACACAATTGGGGACGGATCGCCGGGGCGACCCCCCACGTCCGGCCGACCTGCCCGGCGAGGGGCCCGTCACTCTCCCGGGCCGGGTGCGCCGGGTGGGGCGGGTGTCGCCGGGTGGGGTCGGGATCGGGAGCGTGCGACGGGCAGGCGCGCGCGGGAGCCCCGCGGCGAGAGGACCCGTCTTGGCCCCGGCTGGAGGTGCGCTGGCAGGGACCTTGTGAGGTTCTTGACCAATATTTGGCGAGGCCTCACGGCTCCGGACCAGACCGCACCTCCCACAAATGGGGTACGGAGCACTCAGGGGTGGACAGGCCGTGGGAACCGTCCCATGGTGCTCGTGGGAGTTCTGCTCGCTCGGGGTCGATCGGGTCGCAGTGACCACTGGGGAGTGGTCGCGGTCCGCGAGCAGGAAAATTTCGCATGACTATGGGGGAGCACCATGCTCAGTTCAACCGTCAGTGCGCGGGCCAGGTGGACGGCACCGCGAGCCACGACCGGGATCGTCGGTCGGGCACTCCTCGGACGGGCGCTCGCCAGCGCCGGCGCCGTCCGACCACACCTCACCTGGGGGGCCAGGCGCGGCGAGCACGACCACGAGGTCCGCCACGAGGTCCGCCACGAGGTGCTGCCGCCGCAGGGCAGCGCGACCAGGGAGCAGCGCGAGCTGCTGCACGAGCTGCGGAGCACGATGGCCGGGCTCGTCTCGGGCTCGGCGATGCTCGACAACCCCGACGTCCCGCCGGAGGCCCGGCAGCGTCTGTGGGAGTCGATGCGGCGTGAGCTCGACCGGATGGACCGCCTGCTGTCGGGTCGCATGGGCCAGGCGTCCGAGATCGACCTCGACGAGGCGCTCGAGCCCATCCTGGAGCTCCAGCGGCTCAAGGGCCGCCACGTCGAGGTGCGGGGCGCCGGCGACGTCGTCCAGGGCCGCTACGACGCGCTGGCCGAGGTGCTCAACATCCTCGTCGACAACGCGGCCACGCACGGCGGCGTGGACCACAGTGTCGTCGAGGTGGTCCGGCGCGACGAGGAGACGGTCGACATCCGGGTCAGCGACGAGGGTCGCGGGATCCCGCCGGAGCAGCGCGACCGGATCTTCGACTGGGGCCTGCGCGGCGAGGACTCGCCGGGCGAGGGCATCGGGCTCAACCTGGCCCAGCGGCTGATGGTCGAGGACGGCGGGTCGCTGCGGCTCGCCGAGCACGAGGGCACCGGCTCGTCGTTCGTCATCACGCTGCCGGCCGCCCGCCGGCCCGTGGACGACGTACCTCCGGGGAGCCGTCGTGCATGGACTTACTAGGGCCGACCACCGTGTCCTGATCATCGACGACCACGTCCTCTTCGCCGAGTCGCTGGAGCTCGCTCTCTCGCTCGAGGGCTACGACGTACGCCGGCTCGAGCTCCCGGATGAGGGCGGGTCGATGGCCACGCTGCGGTCGTTGGCGCTGCGCGCAAACCCGCGCACGGTGATCCTCGACCTCGACCTCGGGCGCTTCGGCGACGGCGTCAACCTGATCTCCCCGCTGGCCCACGCCCACGTCAACGTGGTGGTCGTGACGGCGTCGCAGGAGCTCGGCCGCTGGGGTGAGTGCATGCGGCTCGGCGCACGCAAGGTGCTGACCAAGAGCGGGGCGCTGCAGCAGGCGCTGTCCACGGTCCGCCGGCTCCACCAGGGCCTGCCGGTGACGACGCGCGAGGAGCTCGAGTCGCTGCTCGACGCGTGGTCGCACCAGAGTCGCGTCGACGACGACATCCGACGCCGCCTCGACCGGCTGACCCCGCGCGAGCGCCAGGTCCTCGAGGCCCTCATCGAGGGCCGCACGGTGCGCGCCATCTCGCAGGACAGCGTGGTGTCGGAGGCCACCGTGCGCACCCAGGTGAAGTCGATCCTCAACAAGCTCGAGGTGTCCTCCCAGCTCGCCGCGGTGGGCATGGCCAACCAGATCGGCTGGAGGCTGGGCGCATGACCGGCGCGGGCGTGAGCGGCATCCGCGCCTTCTCGCCCGGCGCCCTCACCCGCGAGGTCCTCGACGAGATGGCCGCCGCGCAGGACCACCGGGGCGGCGGCGGGGCGGACGTGTGGTGGGGCCCGGACGTCGGCCTGGCCCGGTCCCGGTCCGTCGCCGCTGACGTCAGCTTCCCGCAGCCGGCGCGGTCGGTCGACGGACGATGGGTGGTGGCGCTCGACGGTGCCATCCGCAACCACGCCACCCTCCGCGCCCACCTCGACCACCCGTTCCGCAGCCGGGACGACGCCGAGCTGGTCGTGGCCGGGCTCGCGCTGGAGGGCATCAGCTTCGTGGAGCGGCTCACGGGCCAGTTCGCCCTCGTCGCGCACGACCTCCGCACCGACACCACGCACCTGGTCCGGGACCGGATCGGCGTCCAGCCGCTGCACTACCGCCACGTCCCCGGCGGCATCGCCTTCGCCTCCGAGGTCAAGGCGCTGCTGGTGCTCGGGCCGCGCCCCGGCGTCGACCACCGCAGCCTCGACGCGTACCTCGCGCACCGCACCGTGCCCGCGCCCGACACCCTCTTCGAGGGGGTCAAGAAGGTACGGCCCGCGCACCGCGTGTCGATCATGCCGGGCGGTCACCTGGAGGAGACGGCCTACTGGTCGCCGCCCGAGGCCGACCCGGACGGGACCTGGACTCCGGACGACGCCATCGAGGCCGTGCGCGACGGCGTGCGCGAGGCCGTGCGCGCCTCGCTCGACCCCGACGCGCCTGTCGGCATCAACCTCGCCGGGGGACTTGCCAGCAGCCTGCTCGCCGCGCAGGCCCAGCAGCTGCGCGGCGACGAGGCGGTGCACACCTTCTCCCTGGCCTATGGCGACGACGCGCCCCACGAGCTGGCGAGGACCGGGAGGCTCAGCGGCCTGCTGGGCACCCGCCACCACGACGTGCACCTGGGCCACGCCGATCTCGACGAGCTCTGGGGTCCCCTGACCTGGCACCGCGACGCCCCCCTCTCCGACCCGGCGGACCTCGCCGCCCACGTCCTCGCCCGCGCTGCCGGCGAGCACGTGCCCGCGATCCTGTGCGCGCAGGGGGCCGACGAGCTCTTCGGCGGGCACCAGCGCTACCGCCTGGCCGGCGTAGCGGAGCGCTCGTACGGACTGCCCGGCCTGCCCGCGCCCCTCCGGTCGGGCCTCGGCCGCCGGGTCGAGCGGCGACTGGGTGCCACCTTCTCCGCTCCCGAGCGCCGGCGCCTCCTCGGCCAGTCCCCTCCGCGGGACCGGCGCTCGAGCGCGACGGTCGGCGCCGACCCGGTCGACCGCATGCTGCGCCACGACCTGCGCCACACCCTGCCCGACGACGTCCTCGAGCGGCTGGACCGGATGTCGAGCGCCGCGTCGCTCGAGGTGCGCCTGCCCCTGCTCGACCACCACCTCGTCGAGCTGGCGTTCCGGCTGCCGACCTCGGTCAAGGTACGGGCGGGATGCACCACCTGGGTGCTCCGTGAGGCGGCCCGACCGCTGCTGCCCGAGGAGGTCATCGAGCGCCGCGTGCCGGAGCCCGGAGCCGGCTCGTGGTGGTACGCCGGGATGCGCGACGCCGTCCGGCAACGCCTCACCGGATCCGGGTCGTGGATCGCCCAGACCCTCGACCAGTCGCTGGTGCGCGACCTGCTGCTGAGGCACGAGCACGGCGGTCACGAGCAGGACCGGATCTGGGCGCTCATGGCGCTCGAGGTGTGGCACGAGTCCTTCTTCGCCGACACCCCGAGCGTGCCGCGACAGCGCGGGGCGATGCCCCCGGCAGTGGCGGGCGCGGCACGCCTGTCCTGACGTGCCGCGGCGGTCGAGGAGGGGGAACCTCGACCGCCGCCGCTGGTGCGCTTCGTCGTCCGTGGCGAGGTGTGGGGCCGCTCGCCATCCGCTCGGTCACACAGACCATCGCTGGAAGAATGAGCGTCGCGAACCAGCGTGGTGCACCTCTTCGAGAGTAGACCCGGGTGCCGGTGCGGCCCATCCCTCCGAGTGGGTATCTGGGACCTGCACGGCTTTCGCCGATTCAGGGCATGCTGCCGGACGGCCGCGTTCCTAGGCTCCGAAGCACGGTCGGGGGGCCTTCCACCGACGCGCGAAGCCGAGAGCGAGGGACGATGACGCAGACCACGGTCCGCACCATCCCGCTCGACGGTGCGCCTCTGGTCCCCACCGTGCCCCGGCCCCGCGAGACCGAGCCACAGCCACCCTCGGACGCCACGCCCACCCCCACCGGACCGGGCCAGGCCGCCGACCGGACCGCCGAGCAGATCACCCACCAGGCGCCGGCCGTACCGGCCGCGGAGCTCGGGCGCCGGCAGGCGCAGCGCACCTGGTCCGTGGTGGGCGTCGACCTCGTCCTCGCCCTGGCCGCGGCGGCGACCACCGGTCTCGCCCTCGAGACGCTCGAGCTCGAGCTCGCGGTCGCGGCGGCCACCGCGTGGCCGCTCCTGCTCCTGGCCGCCGGGCACTACCGCCGGAGGTCGCTGGGTGAGACCCGCACCCGGCGCGCCTGGTCGGCAGCCTGGACCGGCGTCCGCACCTGCGTGCTCGTGCTCGCGCTCGCTCCGTGGCTCGGCGCCACCGCCGGCCCCCTGGGCGACCCCCTGGTGCTCGCGCAGCTGGTCGCGGTCCTCGCCGCGACGAGTGCTGCGCACGCCTTGGTCCTCACGCGGGGCCACCGACCCCGGTTGGTCCTCGCGGGCCGGCCGCGCGACGTCCGCGAGGCGATGCTGGAGCTCGAGGCGGCCGACCGCCACGAGGTGGTCGCCGCGTGCCTGACCCGGCCGTCCAAGGTCCCGCTGGGCGACCTGCCGACGTACGTCGGGCTCGTGGCCGCGGCCGAGGTGGCGCACGGCCACCACGCGGACGCCGTCGTGGTGCTGCCGGGAGCACGGCTGGGCGCCGTCGAGGTCCGTCGGCTGCACTGGGCCGTCGCCGCCGTCGGAGCCGAGCTCTGCGTCGGCACCGGCCTCATCGACGTCGCCCCCGCCCGGGCCCGCGTGCTCGCCTCGGGCGGGCTCAACCTCGTGCACGTCGTCCCCGCCGCGCTCCGGGGCCCGCGGCGCTGGGTCAAGGAGGTCGTGGAGCGGGTCTCCGCGACTCTGGGGGCAGTGCTGCTGCTCCCCCTCGTGCTCACCGTGGCGCTCCTGGTCCGCCTCGACTCCCCCGGCCCGGCGATCTACCGCCAGCAGCGCGTGGGGCGCGACGGCCGGCTGTTCACGATGTACAAGTTCCGCTCGATGTCGACCACGGCCGATGACGAGCGCACCCACCTGGTCGCGCGCAACGAGGCCGACGGCGTGCTGTTCAAGATCCAGCACGACCCGCGGGTCACCCGGGTCGGTCGCTGGCTGCGCCGCACCAGCCTCGACGAGTTGCCCCAGCTGCTCAACGTGGTGCGCGGCGAGATGTCGCTCGTCGGCCCGCGCCCCGCGCTGCCGGACGAGGTCGCACGCTACGACGTGGACCCGCGGCGCCGCCTGGTCGTCAAGCCCGGCATGACCGGGCTGTGGCAGGTGTCGGGCCGCTCGGACCTGTCGTGGGCCGAGTCGGTGCGCCTCGACGTGCGCTACGTCGACAACTGGTCGCTCGGACTGGACCTGGCGATCATGGTCCGCACGCTGCGGGCAGTCGTGTCGCGGCGCGGGGCGTACTGACCCCCGACCGGGAGACCGCAGACCGGCAGTCCGGCTGGGCGGCTGACGGACGGGCCCGGTCAGCGGGTCGTGGCGCCGGCGTGCTCGACGCCGAGGGCCACCAGGTTGAGCGCGAACGCGACGGTGCCGGGGGCCGGGCTGACCGTGCCGCCCACGACCTGGTCGACCCAGGCCTCGTCGAGGACGTCGTGGACCAGCGCCGCCCGCAGCAGCTCCGGCTCGTGGCGCCAGTGCTCGACCACCTTCGCGGCGAGGACGGCTCCGCCGGCGGGCGGACGCGTGCTGTGGCCCAGTCGCTGGCGTGCCTTGCGCACCGCCTTCCGGGCCAGCGTCTCCGCGGCGCGGGCGCGGTTGAGCACACTGGGGTCGGCGTACGCCGCCGGCGGCGGACGGCCGTCGAGCGGCATCCGGCCGAGCCCGGGGTCCAGCGCCATCTGGAGGCGACCGAGGAAGCGCGACCCCCGCTTGCTCGCGGGCGACATCGCCTGCGCGACCGAGATGAACCGGTCGTCGAGCATCGGGTTGACCACGGAGCGGTCCAGGCACACCGCCGTGTCCGTGACGCCCGCCCAGCGCTGCATCCGCTGGTAGAGGTAGAAGTCGTCGGTGGCCTCGAGCCACTCCTTGCCGGTGCCGGCCATCAGGGCGTGGATGCGGTCGATCGCGCCGTCGCGGGCGCCCGCACGCACCGCGGGGCGCAGCGCCGCCGGGTCGATGGCCTCGTTGGCGAACATCCGCCACGCGGTCAGGCGGGCGACCTTCGCGCGGCTCACCGTGGTGTCACGCGGGTTGCCGAGGTAGTAGAAGCCGCGGGCCACCTCGCCGCCGAGCCCGGCGATCCGGTGGCCCTGGTCGAAGCGGCGCTCGGCGATCGTCAGCCCGGCGAGCGCCACCGGGTCGGCCATCCCCTCGAGGCGCCTGCTGGCGTCGAGGCAGGCCGCGAACGCGTCGGCGGGCGACATCGCGGTGAGGTCCTCGAGCTCCTCGACGTGGTGGCGCAGGCCGGTGCGCGACGCGATCTCGGCGGCGATGTCGGCGTCCGGCGAGCCGGGCACCCGCAGCGTGATGGCCTGCAGCCCGGTGCGCAGCGGGGGCGGCACGGCACTGAGCAGGATCCGCGAGTCCTGCCCGCCGGTCAGCTGCAGCGTCGCGTCGGGGTGGTCGCCGACGTACGCCGCGAGGTGGTCGCGCAGCACGGACGCGGCGGTGTCGACCGCGTCGTCGAGCTCGATGGGCGCCGGGTCGGCGGCGCGTCCTCCGATGAGCGTGAGCCGTCCCTGGGCCACGGACACCAGGGTCCCTGCGGCGAGCTTGGTGACTCCCTCGAAGAGGGTCACGTCGCCGACCTGCCAGCCCAGGAGGCTCTGCAGGGCCAGCGCGTCGCGGTCGAGCGCGCAGCCGCCCAGCACGGCGAGCAGGCGTGCGGACGTGCTCACGGCGGCCCGGTCCGCCCACTGGGCGTGGTAGACGTGCCGGAAGCCCAGGGCGTCCGTCACGGCGACCGCCTCGCCGTGGGGCAGTCGACGGAAGGCGGCGAAGGGTGGGATGACCTCCGCCAGCGCCACGACGTCGCGGCGGGCCAGGAGGTCCGCGACCTCGCCGGGGCCGAGGTCGCGCTCGTGCCGGCGCGGTCCGCGACTGAGCGGCAGCGAGCCGTCGGGACCGGGCTCGAGCCCACCCCACGTCGCGACGAGCAGGCCCGGCTCCTCGTGGAGGACCGGGTCGGTCGCACCGGTCGACGCCAGCGCGGCGTGCACCTGGTCCGCGGTGCCGGTGACGGGACCGCGGAGCGAGAGGGCGAGGACACCGGGCGGCAGCATCAGTCCCCCAGCCCTTGTCCCTGACCCTGGCCCAGGGCCCGCTCCGCCAGCCGCAGCGCGCCGGCCTGGTCGGTCTTGCCGTTGCCCAGCCGGGGCAGCGCCGGCACCGGGACGAGCCGGTCCGGCAGGACGCCGGGGGCGACCCGGGTCGCCAGGTCCTCCCGCACCGCCGCCAGCGGGTGGCCGTCGCCCTCGACGAGCGTGACCAGGGAGCCGCCGCGC
Source organism: Nocardioides eburneiflavus (assembly GCF_004785795.1). Classification (NCBI taxonomy): domain Bacteria; kingdom Bacillati; phylum Actinomycetota; class Actinomycetes; order Propionibacteriales; family Nocardioidaceae; genus Nocardioides; species Nocardioides eburneiflavus. Next base: position 1,808,034 of record NZ_SRRO01000001.1, on the reverse strand, counting down.
GTGGCGACGGTGTAGGTGACGAGGTCACGCGCGTCGCGGATCGCGGTGTCGACGTCGTCGAGGTTCACGAAGCCGGCACTGCGCTTGACCAGTCGACCGACCCGGCCGAGGCAGTAGACCTCGCCGTCCGCGACGATCCCGCGGTCGCCGGTCACGACGCGGCCCGGCTCCCACCGGGGGTAGTCCTGCCCGTGCCCACCGAAGAGGTAGCCGCCGCCCACGTGGGGCGAGTGGATGGCGAGCACCTCGTCCTCCCGCTCGCCCGGCACCGGCTCGTCGGTCACCAGGTCCACCCGCCAGGGCCCGACCCGGCCGCGGCCGACGGACACCGACCCCTCCCGGGCACGCACCTCGTCGGCGGAGGCGTACGCCGCGGCGCTGGCGAAGCCGGCCGTCTCGCTGGTGCCGTAGGTGTTGACGAGGGTCGTGCGGCCCAGGCCGAGCACCGTGGCGGCCTGCGCCGGGGTCAGCCGGTCGCCGCCGGAGCCCCACACACGCACCGCGCACGGGGTCCCGCGCCCGGCCTCCGCCGCCGCGAGGTCGACGTAGCCCGGAGCCAGGCGTACGTGCGTGGCCGCCCGCCGGGCCAGGAAGGCCAGCGGGCGCACCCGGTCCGCGAGGGAGCCCGAGACGTGCAGCGAGGCGCCGGCGCCCAGCGCCAGCAGCCAGTTGGTGAGCGCGAGGTCGTAGGACGGGTGGGTGGGCTCGGCCCAGCTCGACGCGGCGTCCAGGTCCAGGGCCTGCGCGCCGTGCGGCAGGAAGTCGGCGAGGCACGCCCACGACGTCAGCACCCCCTTGGCGCCTGCGCCGGTGGTCCCCGACGACATCGCGACGTAGCCCGCCGCGACCGGGTCGCGCCGGGACGCGTCGGTGGCGCGCGGACGCACCCCGTTGGCGTCGACCACCACGTCGGGGTCCAGCGCGTCGAGGACCGCCTCGGTCCGCGGGCCCGCCCCGGGGTCGAGGAAGCAGACCGTGTGGTCGCCCAGCACGGCCGCGAGCAGGTGGGTCACGGCGGCCACCGAGCCGGGCAGCACGACCGCCACCACCGGGCGCTCCCGCGAGGACGTACGTCCGACCGCTCGGGCGACGTCCTCGGCCTCGCGCAGCGCGTCGGCGAGCGGGAGGGTCGTGCGCGGGTCCGCCACGACGCTCCTCGGGGCGCGCGCCGCCGAGGCGCGCACCAGCTCGGCCAGCGCGTTCATGTCAGGCGGTGCAGGCGTCGACGTGGGCGGCGAGCGACTCGACCGTCCCGAAGACCTCCGCGGTGATGTCGTCCTCGTCGAGCTCGAAGTCGAACCGCTCCTCGATCGCGGTGATCAGCTCGACGAGGGCGAGCGAGTCGAGCTCGGGCAGGCTGCCGAAGAGCTCGGTGTCCGGGGTGTAGCGCCCGGGGTCACCGCCGAGCAGGTCGGCCAGCAGTCCGGCGAGCGCCACCTCGGTCGCGTGGGTCGCGGGCCGGTCCAGCGTCGGGGCGGCGCCCGCCTCGCGGGTCGTCTCGTGCGTCATATCGTGCCTCTCTCGTGACTGTCCGGGTGGCTGTCCGGGTGGCTGTCCGGCTCGCTGTCGATGGCGCTCACACCAGCACCTCGAGCGGGACGGGGTGGCTGAGGAACGCGGTCGGGCTCGCAGTGTGGCCGTAGGCCCCGGCCTGGAAGAGGACGACGAGGTCGCCGACCTCTCCGCGAGGCAGCCGGACCTTGTCGCCGAGCAGGTCCAGCGGGGTGCACAGGCACCCCACGACCTGCACGGTCTCGTCGCCGTCCTGGTCCATCCGGGTGCCGACGGCGATGGGGTAGTTGCGCCGGATCACCTGTCCGAAGTTGCCGGACGCGGCCAGCTGGTGGTGCATCCCGCCGTCGACGACGAGGAAGGTCGTGCCGCGCGACTCCTTGCGGTCGACGACGCGGGTGACGTACACACCCGCCTCGCCCACGATGTAGCGCCCGAGCTCGAGCAGGACGCGCGCCCCCGGCAGCCGCGGCCGCACCAGCGTGCGCATCAGCTGCTCGAGGTTGTCGCCGACCGCGCCGAGGTCCAGCGCGCGGTCCTTCTCGTAGTAGGGGATGCCCAGGCCGCCGCCGAGGTTGACGTAGGTCGGCTCCCCGGTCATCTCGTCGGCCATCCGCAGCACCAGGTCGACGGTGCGACGCTGCGCCTCGGCGAGGATGTCGGCGTGCAGGTTCTGCGACCCGGCGAACACGTGGAAGCCGCGCAGGTCCAGCCCGCGCGCCTCCATCTCCTTCAGCAGCCGCGGCGCCTCCTCGACGTCGACGCCGAACTGCTGCGCCCCGCCGCCCATGCGCATCCCCGACCCCTTGACCTCGAAGTCGGGGTTGAGCCGCAGCGCGACGACCGGACGGATCCCGGTCTCCTCGCCGATCGCGGTGATGCGGTCGACCTCGAGCGGCGACTCGACCTCGACCACCACTCCGGCGGCGACGGCCTGCGACAGCTCCGCGACCGACTTGCCGGGCCCGGCGAAGCTCACCATGCCCGGCGGGGTCGGGGTGTCGAGGGCCAGGCGCATCTCGGCACCGGAGGCGACGTCGAGCGAGTCGACCACCCGGCTCAGGTGCTGCACCAGCGCCGGCATCGGGTTGGCCTTGACGGCGTAGCTGATCTCCAGGTCGTCCGGCATCGCGGCCCGCAGCCGTGCGACGCGCTGGGTGAGCAGCTCGCGGTCGTAGGCGAAGAAGGGCGTGCTGCCCACGCGCTGCGCGAGACGGGACAGGGGCACGCCGCCGACGAGGAGCTCGCCGCCCTCGGTCGCGGGGTCGAGGTCGGCGTGCACCGACCCGGGCCCGCTCACCACGCCAGGCACGTGAGCTCGCTGTAGAGGTAGCGCACCTGCTCGGGGGCGAGCGACGGGCTGCGGAACATCTTGGGCCGCGGGCGGGACAGGGCCTTCGCCCGGCGCACCGGGCCGCCCGACACGCGGCGCTCGACCAGGGTGGCCGCGATGCCCTGCCGGGTCAGCAGGTGGGTCGCGACGCGGCCCGCCTCGGCCCGGAAGAGCTCGGGGTTGCTGACGTGGAGGATCGACCCGAACGCGCGTACGCGCTTGCGGGTGTCGCGGCGGTAGACGACGTAGCAGTGCTCGCGAGGCGTGCTGACGAGCAGGTGCCGCGCTGCCGCCGCGCGGCGGTGGTCGCGGTAGAGGTCGAGCTCGTCGGGCGACAGGCTGCCGAGCAACGCGTCCGGGTCGGCACTCACCCGCGCGGCGCCGGGCCGCGCCGGCAGCGGCGCGTTGACCAGGAGGTCCGTCGTGGTGTCGAGGTCGACGAACTTCAGCCGCCGGTTGAGCTCCACGACGTTGCCACTGGGTGAGAAGTCGGTGAAGTGGAAGCCGTCCTGGCCGAGGAGGCGGGTCAGGAGGCGGACGCCCTGCGCGCGGTGGTCCGGCAGGACGCACCACGCACCCAGGTTGCAGAACTGCTCGGGGCGTCCGTCGACGAGCTGCTGGGAGTAGTAGGCGAGGTACGCGCCGACGACCGCGCCGCCCGCGTCGCGCAGGTGGAAGCCGTGGTTGGGCTGCGCGGTCGCCCAGGGCACGGACAGTGCCCGCGTCCACCGCTCGGCGGGCACCCGGTGGTTCAGGTGCTCGGTGAGGAAGCGCGCCACCTCGGGCACGTCCGCGGCCATGATCGGTGACAACCGAGCCCCCACCGTGCCTCCCCTCACTACGAACGCCCGCGCCGTCCCCCCGGCGCTGTCGGCGATGCTCGGATCGTAGGCCGCGGGCGCGCCGCGGGTCGGCCGCGCGACTGCGCATACCCAAGTCGGGGGACGGTGGGGGCTCAGGCTCCCCACTCGGGACCGCGGGGGGCGCGGAGGGCGGCCGGGCTGAGCAGCGTCCGGACCGCACGGCGGGACGTGGCCCGCCCGAGGACGGCCCGGCTCGCCTCCCGCAGCAGCAGCGCCACCCAGAACCCCGCCGAGCGGACCGGGCCGTTGCGTCCGGAGAACAGCTTGACCCGGTTGGCCACGAGCATCGACCACAGGCGCGGCGAGGTGGTGGAGTCGCCCCCGAGGTGCACGGCCATCGCCGTCGGCACGAAGCAGGTGGTCAGACCCGCGTCGCGGACCCGCAGGTGGAAGTCGGTCTCCTCGGAGTAGAGGAAGTAGCTCTCGTCCCACGGCCCGCACCGCGCCCAGCACTCGGCGCTGACCAGCTGGGTGGAGCCCTCCGCCCAGTCGGTGGGCTGCGTGCGCTCGTACTCCCCCGGCGCGGTCACCACCTCGCCCAGCGTGGCGATGCCACCGGCGCGGGACGCACCCAGCACCGTGTCGGCGACCGCGCGCAGGACAGTGGGCTCGCGTCGCATCGACGGGACCAGCACGCCGTCGCCGTCGACCAGCCGCGGCACGGCCACCCCCACGTCCGGCTCGTCGAGCGCGCCGAGGAGCGCGGGCACGCAGCCCGGTGCGAGGCGTACGTCCGGGTTGAGCACCAGCAGCGCCTGGTCGGGACCGGCGTGCCGCGCCCCGGCGTTGATGCCGGCGGCGTACCCGGCGTTGCGGCCCATCTCCACGACCGTGGCGTCGGGCGCGAGCTCGCGCACCCGCGCCACCGTGCCGTCGCTCGAGGCGTTGTCGACCACGACGAGGCGCCACGGCACGTCGCCCATGCCGACCGGGAGGGAGGCCACCAGGTCCGCGACGAGAGCAGCGCTCTGATAGGTCACCACCACGACGACCACCTCGTCGCTGCGACCCGACACCATGCCGCCATCGTAGGTTCGGCGTCGGTCGGACCTCGCCCCCGAAATGGGCGAAGACCGGCCGCGAGCCCCGTAGGCTCGGGCGCACTGCTCGCCGGGGACGGGAGGGACCATGCCGGGGCGCTGGGCGTCGGCGGTCACGTCCCTGATGGTGGTCGGCCTGCTGCTGGGCTCGCTCGTGCTCGCCGCGGTCCGGGTCGCTGACCCCGGGACCAGGCGACTCATCGAGCTGGTGTCCCTCACGCCGATCGGCCTCCCGCTCGCCGGGACGGCCCTGCTCGGAGCCCTCCTGCTGCGGAAGCCGCGCGGTGCACGGGCCGTCGCGGTCGTCGTCGCGACCTCCCTGCTCGCGGTCCACGCCTGGTGGCTGGCACCGCTGTACGCCGGTGACCGGCCGGCGGGTGGGTCGGCGTCGCTGGTCGTGCTGGCGCAGAACTTCGAGTACGGGGACCCGGGGGCGCTGGTCGGGCTGGTCCACGACGAGGACGTCGACGTCCTGGTCCTCACCGACGCCGACAGCACACGCATCGACCCGCTGCTGGCAGTCGGGATCGGGGAGCTGCTGCCCCACTCGGCCGGGATCGGCGAGGGCGGTGCGGTCGTGCTGAGCCGGTTCCCGGTCACGGGCACCGAGCTGCTCTACGACGAGTCGGAGAGCCGCCTCGTCGAGCTGGAGGCACCGGGCCTCGGGCCAGTGACGATCGCCGCGGTGCACACCCGCCCGCCCTACGAGCCCGACGCGTGGCTGCGCGACCACGAGCAGGTCCGTACGGCGCTCGCGTCGGTGCGCGCCGACGTCGACCGGGCCGTCGTCGTGGCCGGCGACCTCAATGCCACCCTCGCGCACGCACCCGTGCGACGCCTCGTCGACCTCGGCCTCACCGACTCCGCGGTGCAGGCCAATGCCGGCTGGTCACCGACCTGGCCGTCCGGCTCCCACCAGCGGCGCCTCGGCCTGACCGTGCCCGCGTTCGCGGCGATCGACCACGTCCTCACGTCGCCCGGACTCGTGGCCACGTCGTCGCGGACAGTCGACCTGCCGGGGGCCGATCACCGGGCCGTGCTGGCCACGGTCTCCGTCGCCGGCTGAGGCACCCGGACCTCCGGCGGCACCGGCCGCACGACCTCGGCGGGACGGCGGCGACCGCGGTCACGCACGAACGCCTGCAGCTCCGCGGGGTCGTCGAGGTCGACGTACGCCCGCCCGAGCTCGTCACGGTCCTGGTCGGGGGCCGGACCACCTGTCTCGGCGACCGCCGTGCCGGCTCGCGGCCGCGGCACCTGCGCGACCGGCCCGAGCAGGTCGCGGAACACCGACACGTAGACCTCGGCCTGCTGCCGCCAGTCGAGGGCGTCGCAGACCCGCCGCCGGGCGCGCAGGCCGAGCCCGACGCGCATCTCCTCGTCGTCGAGGAGGCGTTCGACGTGGTCGGTGAAGGCCGTGACGTCCCCCGCCGCGGCGTACAGGACGGTGTCCCCGCCGGAGACCCGGGTCTCGACGAGGTCGAAGCACACCGACGGCAGCGCGTAGGCCATGTACTCCATCGTCTTGTTCATCGTCGACACGTCGTTCAGCGGCGACTTCGCGTCCGGGCACAGGCCGACGTCGGCCGTGCTGAGGTGCTCGGCGATCTGGGCGCGGTCGACGCGCCCGGTGAAGGTCACGACGTCGTCGAGGCCGCGTGCGGTGCAGTCGGCCCGCAGCTGCTCGAGGCAGTCGCCGAAGCCCATGAGCACCGCGCGCACGTCGCGACGCCCTCGGGTGCGCACCAGGTCCTCCATCACGTCGAGCACCGTGTCCACCCCGTCCTGGGGACCCATGATGCCGAGGTAGGCGAGCGTGTACGGCGCGTCGGCCGGCCGCTCCTGCGGGACGAGCGGTCGCATCGCGGTCGTGTCCGGGCCGCTGCGGACCACCTTCACGGTGCCGGGGGCGCACCCGCCACGCCTCAGCGCGACGTCGCGGTAGGACTCGTTGGTCGAGATGACCCGGTCGGCCGTGTGGAAGGTCTGGCGCTCGAGCCACGTCAGCGCCCACATCTCGCAGCGCTCGCGCACCGAGCGCGGCTCCCCGAAGCGGGACCGGAAGAGCTCGGGGTTGAGGTCGTGGTGGTCGAAGACGAACCGCACGCCGCGGCGCTTCCACCACCTCGCCAGCAGCCAGTAGGTGTCGGGCGGGTTGCACGCCTGGAGCGCCTGGAACGGCTGGCGGCGCCACACCGTACGGGTCAGGATCGCCGTCCGCACCCAGCAGTAGACGAACTCGAGGACGTAGCCCAGCAGCCCGCGGGCCTCCGGCGGAGGGCGGTACTTGTAGATGTGGACGCCGTCGATCACCTGCCGGGCCGGGTCACCCGGGCCCTTGGGGCAGATGACGCTCACGTCGTAGCCGTGTGCGCGCAGGGCCTGGCACTCCAGCCAGACCCGGCGGTCCAGCGGCACCGGCAGGTTCTGCACCACCACCAGGACGTGCCGCGCCGACGGGTGCACCCCTCGCGACCTGCTCATCCGCATCGACGATCTCCCCCCTCGTGCCAGCACTCGCCCGGAGCGTAGGAACCCGTGCCGGCGCCGCGGGGCGGGTCGCGTCGATATGCCCCAAGCAGGGGACGTCCGTGCCGTGCCGCTCCCGGCGGGCGGACGCGCGGCCTAGCGTCGGCCCCGTGGCCGTGACGACGCAGGGACCCAGCACCGTCCGCCGACCCGGCCCGCCCTTCACGCTCTGCTTCCACGGCGTCGGTGTCCCGACGCACGAGCGCGAGCCCGGGGAGGCCGGGTACTGGGTGGGGCGCGACCAGCTCCTCGAGATCCTCGACTGGGTGGCGCAGTCCCCGCAGGTCGCCCTGTCGTTCGACGACGGCAACCGGTCCGACGTCGACGTCGTGCTCCCGGCGCTGGTCGAGCGTGACCTGGTCGCCACGTTCTTCCCCGTCGTCGACCGGATCGGCGACGCGTGGAGCACGTCGGTGCGGGGGCTCGAGGAGCTCCTGGCCGCCGGGATGGACGTCGGCACGCACGGCCTCACCCACCGGCCCTGGGCCGGGCTCCGCGGGGAGGCCGCGCGCGCGGAGATCCTCTCGCCCAGGCCCGCGCTCGAGGACCTGCTCGGTCGTCGGGTGGACCGCGCCGCGGCGCCGCTCGGGCGCTACGACCGGCACACGCTCGCGCTGTTGCGGACCGGCGGCTGCGCGGAGGTCAACCTGAGCGACCAGCGCCCGGCCCGGCCCGGGGCGTGGCTCCAGCCGCGCTTCAGCGTACGTGCGGACGACACCGCCGCCTCGCTGCAGGCCCGGATGCTGGCCTCCACCGCGCCGGCCCGTCGGGTGCGCAACGCCGCGGCGTCCCTCGTCAAGCGCCTGCGCTGATGCTTCGTCCCCACGGGCGGGTACCCAGTCGGTGGTATGTCCGTCCCGGATCCGCGTGGGGCTCCTCCGCCCTGGACCAAGGTGGGGCGAGTCCGCGGGGCCGTGCGGTCACGCAGTGGGGACGAACATCCGGTAGTGATCCTGGGGGACGGTGAGCATGACGATGACGACGATCGGCGCTACGACGACTGCGGGTGCGCCATGAGGGTGCTGGTGACGGGCGACCGGGGATACCTCGGCTCCGTGATGGTGCCGCACCTCCTGGCCGCCGGCCACGACGTGGTCGGGCTGGACGCCGGCTGGTACGACGGCTGCGACTTCGGCCGGCGGTTCACCGACTACGAGCAGCGCACCGGCGACGTGCGCGACGCCACCCCCGCGGACCTCCGCGGCTTCGACGCGGTGGCGCACCTCGCCGCCATCTCCAACGACCCGATCGGGCACCTCAACCCCGACGCCACCTTCTCGGTCAACGCGCGCGGCGCGGTGCACACCGCCCGGGTGGCCAAGGCCGCCGGCGTGGGGCGCTTCCTGTTCGCCTCCTCGTGCTCCCTGTACGGCGCGGCGGGCGACGGCGTCGTGGACGAGGACGCCCCCTTCCGCCCGGTCACCCCCTACGGGGAGAGCAAGGTCCTGGCCGAGGAGGGCATCTCCGCCCTGGCCGACGGCGACTTCAGCCCGACCTACATGCGCAACGCCACGGCGTACGGCTCCTCGACGCGGCTGCGTGCCGACATCGTCGTCAACAACCTGACCGGCACCGCGTTCACCCGCGGCAAGGTGGAGCTGCAGAGCGACGGTTCGCCGTGGCGCCCGCTGGTCCACGCCGAGGACATCGCCCGCGCCTTCGCGGCGGTCCTCACCGCGCCGGTCGAGGTCGTGCACGACGAGGCGTTCAACGTGGGCCGCGACGAGGACGTCGTCCAGGTCCGCGACATCGCCCACGCCGTGTCGCAGGCCATGGACGTGCCGGTGACCTTCGCCGACGGCGCCGGCCCCGACACCCGCGACTACCGCGTCGACTTCACCAAGATCGGCCGGCTCCTGCCGGGCTTCGTGCCGGCGTGGACCATCCCCGACGGCATCGCCGAGCTCTCCGCCGACATGGCGGAGCGGGGCCTCGCCGCGGAGGACTTCGAGGGACCCCGCTTCGTGCGGCTGGCCCGGATCCGCGAGCTCCAGGCCGAGGGCCGGATGACACCTGACCTGCGCCTCGGCGAGCGGGTGGAGGTGGCGTCGTGAGCCTGCCCACCTGCCGCCTCTGCGGCGCCGACCTGCGTCGGACCTTCGTCGACCTCGGCATGTCGCCCCCGTGCGAGAGCTACCTGTCGGCCGACGAGCTGGACCAGGGCGAGACTTTCTACCCGCTCAACGTGCGGATCTGCGAGAGCTGCCTGCTGGTGCAGCTGCCCGCCTACATCGCGGCCGAGGACATCTTCAGCCACTACGCCTACTTCTCGTCCTTCAGCGAGTCGTGGGTCGAGCACGCCCGTCGCTACGTGGAGGACGCCGCCTCCCGGCTGCGGCTGGACCAGGACTCCTTCGTGGTGGAGGTGGCCAGCAACGACGGCTACCTGCTCCAGCACGTGCAGGCCCGCGGCATCCGCTGCCACGGCCTCGAGCCCGCCGCCAACGTCGCCGAGGCCGCGCGGGCGAAGGGCATCGAGACCACGGTCGCCTTCGTCGGCGAGGCGACGGCCACCGCCTTCGTCGAGCGGCACGGCAGCGCCGACCTCGTCGCCGCCAACAACGTGTTCGCGCACGTGCCCGACATCGTGGACTTCGCCACGGGCCTGCGCATTCTGGCCGGCGAGTCCGGGACGGTGACCATCGAGATCCCGCACCTGCTGCGGCTGATCGAGGGCAACCTCTACGACACGATCTACCACGAGCACTACTCCTACCTCTCGCTGCTCACCACGCAGCGGGTGCTGGAGGCGGCCGGGCTCACGGTCGTCGACGTCGAGGAGCTGTCGACCCACGGCGGCTCGCTGCGGACATGGTCGGTGCCCACCGCCTCGGCCGGGGCGCCCAGCGACGCGGTCGCCAAGATCCTCGCCGACGAGGAGGCGGCCGGCCTGCACACCGTCGAGGGCCACGACGGGTTCGCCCGCTCGGTCGCGACCGCGCGCAACGACCTCGTGCAGTTCCTCGTCGAGCGCTCCAGGGAGGGCGCCACGGTCGCGGCGTACGGCGCCCCCGGCAAGGGCAACACCCTGCTCAACCACGCGGGGGTGCGCCAGGACCTCATCTCGTTCACCGTGGACCGCAACACGTTCAAGCACGGCAAGTTCCTGCCGGGCACGCACATCCCGATCCACGAGCCCGAGCACCTCGACCGCGAGCGCCCGGACTACATCGTCGTGCTGCCGTGGAACCTCCGCGAGGAGATCACCGCGCAGCTGGCCCACACGCGCGAGTGGGGGGCGCGCCTCGTCTTCCCCCTCCCGACCCTGGAGGTGCTCGGATGAAGGTCGTCCTGTTCTGCGGAGGCATGGGGATGCGGATGCGCTCGGGGGACGACCCCCGCCCAAAGCCGATGATGACCGTCGGCGACCGGCCGGTGCTGTGGCACATCATGCGCTACTACGCGCACTTCGGGCACACGGAGTTCGTGCTCTGCCTCGGCTACGGTGGTCAGCACATCAAGGACTACTTCCTGAACTACGAGGAGACCGCGAGCAACGACTTCGTCCTCTCCGGAGGCGGGCGCGAGGTGGAGCTGCTCAGCAGCGACATCAGCGACTGGCGGATCACCTTCGTCGACACCGGGCTCCACGCCGAGATCGGCGAGCGGCTGCGGCGGGTGCGCCGTCACCTCGGCGACGACGAGATGTTCCTCGCCCACTACGGCGACGTCCTCACCGACGCTCCGATGGACCAGCTCGTCGCCCGGCTCGCCGCGTCGGACGCCGTCGGCTCGCTGCTGGCGATCCGGCCGCCCGGCTCCTTCCACGTGGTGATGACCGACGAGGACGACCGCGTCTCTGGGTTCCGCTCGGCCGAGGAGCTCCCGCTGCGGGTCAACGGCGGGTTCTTCGTCTTCCGCCAGGGGATCTTCGACTACCTCGACGAGGGCGACGACCTCGTCACCCAGGCGTGCGTACGGGCGGCGGAGGCGGGCAAGCTGCTCGCCATCCCCTACGACGGGTTCTGGCGGCCGATGGACACGCTCAAGGAGCGCGCCTCGCTCGAGGCGCTCTACTGGTCCGGCGAGAGCCCGTGGGCGCTGTGGCGCCGCCCAGCCCAGGACGCGGTCGCGCCCGCGCCGGAGCCGGTGGCCGTGCCGGTCCCCACACCCAGGCTGGTGGCGACGCCATGAGGGACCTGCACCTGCCCGCAGGGCCGCTGCAGGTCGTGGCGGTCGGGGCGCACCCCGACGACGTCGAGATCGGCTGCGGCGGGACCCTGCTGGCGCTCCGGGAGCGGCCCGGGGTGGAGGTGCACCACCTCGTCCTGACCGGCTCCCCCGAACGACGGCTCGAGGCCGAGGACGCCGCGGTCGCGTTCAACGGGACCGGGGTCGGCGTCACGTTCGGGCAGCTGCCGGACTCCCGGCTGCCGGACCACTGGTCGGCGGTCAAGGACCTCTTGGAGGATGCGGCACGCTCGCACCCCGCGCCCGACCTGGTCCTCGCCCCCCGCCGCGACGACAGCCACCAGGACCACCGGCTCCTGGCCGAGCTGGTGCCGACGGTGTGGCGCGACTCCCTCGTCCTCCACTACGAGATCCCCAAGTGGGACGGCGACCTGGGGCGCGTGACCCACTACGTGCCCCTCGACGCCGAGCAGGCCCGGCTCAAGGCCGAGCTGCTCACCAAGGTCTACCCCTCCCAGGTCGGCCGCGACTGGTGGGACGACGAGACCTTCCTCGCGCTGATGCGCCTGCGCGGTGTGGAGTGCCGCGCGCCCTACGCCGAGGGCTTCCTGATCGGGAAGGCGAGGCTGGACCTTGTCGGCTCCGGCGCCTGACCGGCTCGACGTACGCCCCTGCCCGGTCTGCGGGCGCCCCGGGGGCGAGCCGTTGCACGACGTGGCCAGCGTCCCGGTGCACAGCTGCCTGGTCATGGACAGCCGGGCCGAGGCGGTCTCGATCGCCACGGGCGCCCTGGCGGTCGTGCTGTGCCGCGGCTGCGGGGCGATGACCAACCGGCGCTTCGGTGAGCAGGACATGGCCTACAGCGCCCGCTACGAGGACTCGCAGGCCTTCTCCACCACCTTCCTCGACTACGCGCGCGGGCTCGCCGAGCGCTGGGTCGACGCCTGGGCCCTCCGGGGCCGCACCGTCCTCGAGATCGGCGCGGGGCGCGGCGACTTCAGCCGCCTGCTGGCCGCGGCCGGCGCCGGCCGCGTGCTGGCCATGGACCCGACGGTCGACGCGCACCGCTTCGGCGAGCCCGACCCGCACGTCACGCTGGTCGCCGAGGCGTACGACGCCGAGACCGACCTGGCGGCGGTGGACGCGGTGGCGATGCGCCACGTGCTCGAGCACGTCGACGACCCCGGCGCCATCCTGCGCGCGCTGCGCCACGGCCTGGCGGAGCGCCCGGACGTGCCCGTGCTGGTCGAGATCCCGGAGGCCGGGCGCATCCTCGCCGAGGGCGCCTTCTGGGACGTCTACCACGAGCACTGCAACTACCTGACCCGCGACGTCGCCGTCGAGCTCTTCGAGTCGTCCGGCTTCGTCGTCCGCTCGGCCGCGCTCGCCTACGGCGACCAGTACCTCCTCGTCGAGGCCCTGCCCGTCGGGCGGCCACGACCGATGCGCCTGCCGGACGCCGAGCTGGAGCGGCTCGCCCGGGCTGCCGTCGGCTTCCGCACGGCGGCGCGGGCCCAGGTCGACTCGCTCGCGAGGACGATCGAGGAGCACGCCCGGAGCGGGCGGGTGGTGGTGTGGGGCTCCGGCTCCAAGGGGACGGCCTTCCTGCACGCCCTCGGACCGACCGCGGGACTCGTCGACGCCGTCGTCGACGTCAACCCACACCTCGCCGGCAAGTACGTCGCGGGGACGGGCCACCCGATCCTGGCGCCCGCCACCCTGGCCGACGACCCCGCCGGACTGGTGGTGGCGATGAACCCGGTCTACGTCCGGGAGATCCGCGCCGACCTCGACCGGCTCAGCCCGGGAGCGACCCTGGTCGCCCTCGGCGCGGACCTGCCGGCGCCGGCCCGTCTCGCCTGAGGCGCCCCCCGGGTCTTGCTCCGGTCGGCTCCGCCCCGCTCCGCCCGGCTCCGTCAGGTGCGCGAGCTCTCGTCGCGCTGCCAGGTCTGGAAGTCGCCGGCCCGGACCGCCCGTCGGGCGCCCAGTGCCGCGGCGACGTAGACCCCGAGGAAGACCGGCACCCGCAGCGCCAGCCCCGGCCGGGTCACCGCCAGGCCGGCGAGCGTGCGCACCCGGGTGCGCGACGCCGGGCGCCGTACGCCGAGGCGGGCGGCCTGCGTGTTGCCGGTGGCCACGCGGATGCGCCGCCGTACGAGGTCCGGCACGGTGCGCGGTGGGCGGACGACCGCGACGGCGCCGGTGACCACGCGCCGCTCGGCGGCGCTGAAGGCGTCGGACATCCCGAGGTCGTCGTTCATCATCTCCGCCTGCGCGGCGACGCGGGCCTGCGCCTCGCGGGACAGCACCACGACGCCCCGCCCGAACAGCCCGGACTCGACGTTGGGCAGCGCCTCCCAGACGTCGTAGTACCACCGCACCCATCGCGAGCACCCCGCCCGCGGCACGCTGCGCAGCGGCGCCGTGGCGAGCACGCCCGCGTCGTCGAGCGGCGCCAGCAGCGCGAGCACGGCGGACCCCTCGAGCTCGATGTCGGCGTCGAGGTGGACGCGCGGGAAGACGTCGGTGGCTGCGTTGCCGACCCGGACCGCCTCGTTCTTCGACGGCTGGGCGATCTCGAGGACCCGCGCGCGGGGGTCCGCGCGTCGCGCGACCTCCGCGGTGTCGTCGGAGCAGCCGTTGCAGACCACGACGATGTCGAGCTCGTGCCCGCCCAGGCCCGTGCGCAGGGCCCGGAGCGTACGCCCGATCGACGCGGCCTCGTCGTGGGCCGGGATCACGACACTGGCGACAGCCATCGCACCTCCCCCGGCTCGGGCGCAGGCGCGGGCGCAGGCCGGTGCTGCACCTTGGGCTCGTGGCGGACCAGGCTCCACAGGGCACCCGCGCACCCGATCGCCAGGAAAAGCAGGAACCCGCTCTGGCGGAAGCTCAGCAAGTCGAAGACGAACCCCGAGACGCCCAGCGACGCGATCGTCGCCGCGAGCGCCTGGCCCAGGCTCCGGAGCTCCGGGTCGGTCGCGCGCCGGCGGACGCCGCGGGCGGTCCCGATCCCGACCACGAGCAGCACGACGAACACGGCCAGGCCGACGACCCCACCCTGGAGGAGGGCGGCGAGGAACTGGTTGTCGAGGAAGAAGTAGACGTCGGGCACGAACGTGCCGAGCCCGCGCCCCCACCACCAGTGGCCCTCCATGAGGCCGGGGATCTGGGCGTAGTCGTCGGTACGGCCAGCGATGCTCGGGTCGGTGGCGGAGTCGCGGAACAGGCTGCGCACCGTGCCGAGGAGTCCCGGGACCATGGCGCGGAAGGCGGCCACCCCGATGAGGCCGAGCACGAGGGCGTTGAGTCGGCCGCGGTGGGAGAGGGCGGCGGCGTAGAACAGGAAGCCCACGGCGAGGGCCAGGAACCCCGAGCGCGACACGCTCATCGGGATCGCGGCGAGCATGGCGACGAGCGCCAGCGCGTAGGGCCACCGCCCGGTCCGCGTGTGGATCACGAAGTGGAGGGCGAGCGGGACCAGCGCCGCGGTCACCACGGCGAACTCGATGGGGTGGGAGGCGCCGGCGGTGATCCGGTCGAAGCCCGAGCGCGAGACCGACTCCGGGTCGACGTTGGCGGCGAGCCCGGGCAGGCGCATCACCTCACGGAAGTCGAACGTCGGCACCATGAACTCCGCGATGCCGATGAGCGCTGCCACTCCCCCCAGCAGGACCACGCGTCGGAGCAGGACGCTGATGCGGTCGCGGGCGCCGAGCTCGTCAACGGCGAGCAACGCCACCCCCAGCAACGCGAGGTGGCCGAAGATCACCCGGGTGGTACTGGCGCTCTCCGACGTCGTGAGGTCGCGCAGCATCGCGGCGGCGTACGCGGCCGTCGCGGCGATCGTGAAGACGAGAAGGACCCAGCGCACGGGGTTGAGCTCGGACGCCTGGCTGAGGTTCAGCACGCGTGACGCGGCCCAGATGGCCAGTCCCGCGAGGGCCACGAGCGTGGCCGGGTTGCCGACCGACTTCAGCGGCCCGACGAGCACGTAGGGCTGGGGCACGAGGAAGAGCAGCACGAGGGCCCAGGTCAGGATCGAGCACCCGTCCCTGGCCGAGAGGACGACCAGTCCGACGAGCAGCCCGAGCACGAGCAACGCCGCCGTGGCCGTACCGCCGATCAGGCCCGTGAACGGGACGACCGCGACGACGAGCAGCGCCAGCGCCACGGACCCGGTCGCCACCGGCACCACGAGGCTGCGCACCGACCGGTGCAGCGGCCGGGTCACCGAGCGGGTCACCGAGCGGGTCACCGAGCGGGTCACCGAGCGGGTCACCGAGCGCCTCGCCGGGTCACGGACGGCTGCGGCCACGACTCACCGCCGCACCAGCGGCTGGTGGCGTCGTTCGCGGCGCCCATCCCCCGGGCCGGTCGATCCGGCGGTCTTCCCGCTCTTGTTCCGCTTCGTCCCGGACGTCAGCGCGGGCTCCACCCCGCCGGCCTGGCCGTTCTTCGCCTTCCCTGCGGGGGCGCCGGCCATGGACGCTCGGGCGGCCGTGGACGGATCGGGAGAGTCGAGCGCGTCGTTCTCCTCGTCGGAGGGTGCCGGCCAGGAGTGCGTGGCCGTGGCCCCGCCCACGCGCCGGCGACGCAGCACGCGGTCGGCGACGATCGACCACGCCGCACCGACCAGCGTCCCGACCCCCATGACGGCGATCACGAGCTTGAGCGTCGAGGTCGCGGGCAGCGCGTCCACCTGGGTGGGCGCGAGGACGAAGGGCTCGTAGCGCACCGCGGTCGGGGCGCCGGCCCGGGTCTGCAGCTCGTCCGCGATGCCGGGTGCCGCCTCGATCACCCGGTTGACGACGTCCTGGACCTCCTGCTCGTCGGGCCCGTAGGCGCGGACCTCGTAGGTCGTCTCGTACAACGGGATCTTCACCGAGTAGGACGAGCCGTTCTCCGACTCGCCCGGTCCCCACCCGCGGGTGGTCTCGCTGCCGAGCAGCTGCTGGGTCACCCGCGAGTTGAGCTGCGCCTCGAGCGCCGCACCGACCAGGTCGCTGCCGTCGCTGCCGAGGGGGTTGCGCTCGACCTCGCTCCCGGCCGACGTCAGCCGCGGCTGGACGAGACCGTAGGACGCCGCGGCCGTGTAGGTCGTCTCCTGCGTCTCGATCAGCTGGTAGCTGACGCCGGCGGCCCCGATGAGGATCGGCAGCATGACGTACCAGCGGCGGAAGCAGATCTTCAGGATGTCAACGGCATCCATGCGCCCGCCCTCCCGCCGTGTCGCGACGCGCCGGCGACGGCACGCTCGTCCTCAGTCCTGCTCGATGCATCTCGCTCTCCCACCTGTGCTCACGCTTCCTGACGATCGCGGCGCCTCGGCGCGCCCCCTGACAGATCACTTCCGTACCGCCCACCGGCCCAGGACCCGACGGGCGTCGTCGAGTGCCGGGACCCGGCACAGCCACGCCAGTCCCAGGTGCACGACCGCACCCGCCGCCGTCCCCGCGAGCAGCTGGTCCAGCGAGCCGCCGCCCACCTGCGCCACCCCCTGCGCCACCAGCCAGGCCGTCACCGCCATGACCGTGGTGATCAGGACGTGCGGCAGCAACGTGCGGGCGTACGTGGACAACCGCATGTCGATCAGCCCCAGTGCCATCCGCATCTCGAACGGCTTGAGGACGGCCACGACCGTGGCCAGTGCGAGGCTCACGCCGACCAGCCCCCACTGGGCGGCGACGGCCATGGCGGCGGCCCCGACCAGGCAGTAGGCGAGGGTCCACCGGTAGAGCCAGTCGCTGCGGCCCTTCGCCAGCATCACCGACGCCGTGATGCAGGCGAGCGCCTGCACCGCGGCCACGGGGCCGAGCACCTGGATGACCGGCACGGCCGCCTCCCACTGCGGGCCGTAGACGACCGCGACCGCCTGCTCGGCCAGGACGGCGAGCCCGACCATCGCAGGGAGCAGGACCAGCGCCACCACACCGGCGGCCCGGCTGGCGCCCGCGCGCAGCTTCTCCGGGTCGTCCTGTCCCCGGGCGAACGCCGAGAAGCTGACCGTGGAGACCGCGCCGCTCACCGCCTGCACAGGCGAGAGCACCGTGCGCTGCGCGACCGCGTACGTGCCGAGCGGGGCGCCGCCCAGCATCCGGCTGATGATGACCTTGTCGAGCTGGTCGAAGACCACCGCGAGGCTGTTGGAGAAGAAGAAGTGGATGCTGAACCTCGCCACCTCGCGGAGCCGGCGGACGCTGAGGACCAGCGACGGACGCCACGACATGAACCACCACGCGGCGACCGTCGACGTGGCCACCCCGGCCACCGTCCCGATGACGAGGGCCCAGATCCCGGCCCCGGCGATCGCGAGCCCGATCCCCAGCACGCTGTTCACGACGGCGTTGGCGATGGTGATCGTGGCGAGCCTGCCGAACTGCATCGTGCGTCGCAGCAGCGCGTGGTGCATGTTGCCGATCGCCCCGAGGAGCGACACGGCCGCCAGCAGCCGGATGGCGGGGGCGGCCTGCGGCTGGCCGAGGGCGTCCGCGAGCGGCTGTGCCCCGGCGAGGGTGAGGGCCGAGAGGGTCCCACCGAAGGCCAGGTTGAACCAGAAGACCGAGCTGACGAGGGCCTCGTCGACGACCTCGCGCTGGATGATCACCGCCGCCGTGCCCAGGTCGGTCAGCTGCCAGGCGACGACCATGACCACCATCGCGGCGGCGACGACACCGAACTCCTGGGGCGTCAGCAGGCGCGCCAGGATGACGCTCACGGCCAGGCGTGAGACCTGCGTGGCGACCTGCGCCAGCAGCGTGTGGCGCGACGCCCGGGCGACGCCGTCGGTGTCGACGACGGCGTCGAAGGACGTCCTGCGCTTCTCGTGCGTGCTCGTCACTCCCCCAGTGCTCCTTTCACGAACGCTCCCCAGCCTCCCGGTCGGCGGCACCCGCTGCGTACGTGCGGCAGCACCCTCCCCACAAGTGGGTAGCCCGCTCGGGGCAGGCGGGGTCAGGCACGGACCGTCACGACGGCACGCGCGTGTCCCACGTGGCCAGCCGCGCGCCGAGGCGGTCGAGCCGGGGGGACAGCCGGGGGTGCGGCTCGAGCCCGGCCAGGGCCAGGACCTCCTGCCACCGGTGCGCCCAGTCGTGCCGACGCAGGAAGGTCGTCGCCGACGCCACGCGCGCCCGGTCGAGCCGGTCGGGGTCCTCGTCGAGCTCACGGATCGTGCTGACGATCCCGGGCGCGGGCACCGGGATCTTCACGACCGCGTCCGGCCACGGGAACGCGTCGTCCCACTCCGTGGAGTCCGGCGCCGTGCCCAGCATGATCGTGCCCGCCGCGAGTGCCTCGAAGTACCGGTTGGTCAGCGACTCCTCGCCGCCGGTCCGGTCGATGCGGCCGGGCTCGTCGTTGATCCGGTAGACGATCGAGTACCGGGTGCGCTGCAGCAGCCGGGCCTGGACGAGCCGGTGCTCGGCGTGGTCGGTGACCGACCAGGGGCCGCTCACCGTGTCGAAGTGGTAGAAGAGCCGCTGCTCGGCCATGGCCTGCACGAGCGGGTCGTGGGTGCCGGCGAAGCGACGGCCCCAGCTGGCGACGTCGACCGTCCGCGCGGGTGCGCCGTGCCCCGGTGGGACGTAGCGGTCGGTGTCGATGGCCAGCGGCAGGTAGGAGCACGGCACGCCGGTGATCTGCTGCACCGCGTCGACGACCGCGCGGTTGGACACGATGACGTGGTCGAAGTCGCGCAGCTGCCGCAGGTAGTCCGACGCCTGCGCCAGCTGCTGGGTCCACAGCTCGACGATCCAGGCGATGCGGATGCCGGCAGCGTGGGCCGTACGCCCCACGAGCGGCAGCATCCCGATCTCGTTGGCGTCAGCGAAGACCGCGAAGAACAGCTGGGCGGCGACGTCGTCACCGCCGGCGACCGGTGGCCGCATCCGCGCACGCCGGTCCCGGCCCAGCGGACGTCCCGCCCGGTTGAGCAGGCCGTGGGCGAGACGTACCGGGGGACCTCCGCCCAGCGGCCGGGGCAGGCACCACGCCACGTCGTCGACCTCGGCGACGACGTCCTCGAACTCGAGCTGGGAGGCCTGCCAGACCTTCTGCTCCACGCCCCGGCGGGAGGCGACCACGATGCGCGGCGTCGTCATCGCGGGACCTCCTGGGCGTCCCGGTGCGCGGTGGGTGCCTCCCACCGGGTGAAGTAGCTCGCGGGATTCACGAGGTAGGTGACGGTCGTCTCGGGGACGTTCCGCACGCGCAGCCGACGGCTCAGCCGCCACACCAGCTCCCAGTCCTCGCCGGGCAGGTTCGGTCCCGAGCGCGGCAGGCGGCTGAAGCGCACGCCACGGCCCCTGCGCACGACGATGCTGTTGGTGTCGACGAAGCAGGACTCCCGCAGGGTGCCCCGCGCGAACGGCCGCGCCAGCACGTCGAGCGTGGTGCCGTCGGGCCGTACGCGCTCCACGCCGGTGTAGACGAGCTCGACGGGGTCCGCGGGACCGGTCAGCGCCTCGAGCGCGGTGGCGAGGTGGTGCGGTCGCCACTCGTTGTCGTCGTCGAGGAAGGCGAGGTAGGTCGAGCGCGAGAGCGCGATGCCGACGTTGCGCACGACGCCGGCACGCCCGGTGTTGCGGCCGAGCGAGACGGCCACGAGCCGGTCGTCGTGCGGCAGCGGCGGGAGTCCCGCGCCGTCGTCGACGACCATCACGACGTGGTCGCGCACGGTCTGGTCGAGGGCGCTGCGCACGGCACGTGCGAGGGACTCGGGCCGGCGGTAGGTCGGCACGACGGTGGTGACGAGCGCCTGCGGGACGACGACGGTCGGCCGCAGGCGGCGTACCTCGCTGCGCTCCAGGACGTGGGCCCGGACGGCGCCGGGCCAGTGGAGGACCTTGTTGCGCACCTCGAACAGGGGCCAGGTGCCGAAGACGGCGCACAGTCCCGATCGCAGCCGCGCCCCCACGGTCCGCCTCATCCGCCCACGTCCTCCCCCGGGGGCCGTGACGACCGGCAGCCGCCGACGTGCCCCTGCGAGTGATTCTCCGAGGTCGCGGTCGCCTCGGGCATACCCTCTCTGGGTCAAAACCCGCTGCGGTTCTCACGCCCGCGGCCCGACGTGCGGCTCCATGGCTCCATGACCATCACGACAGGATCGACCAGGAGGCTGGCCGAGCCCGGGTCGCTGCGACCCGGCGACAGGGTGCGGCTGCGGCCGCTGCACGAGATCCTCGAGACCCTCGACGAGACCGGGTCCTACGAGAACGTCCCGTTCATGCTCGAGATGACCGAGTACGCCGGCCGGACGATGACCGTCTACCGACGGCTCGAGAAGATCTGCGACTACATGGGCAAGGAGTCGCGCAGCCGGCGGATGACCGACGCGGTCCTCCTCAACGAGACCCGCTGCGACGGCTCCGGCCACGGCGGCTGCCAGGCGGAGTGCCGGATCTTCTGGAAGGAGGTCTGGCTCGAGCACGCCGACGGGCCGTCGGCCGACGACGACCCGCACGCCGTGGCTCCCGAGCGGCTGCTCCCGCTCCTCGACGTCGGCGCCCACCGCACCGACCCCGAGAAGGGCGAGGTGTTCCGCTGCCAGGCGACCGAGGCCACCCGCGCCACCACGCCGATCCCGGAGAAGGCGGTCGGCCAGTACGTCCGGGAGGTCCGCGTGGGCAACGTCGGGGTCCCGGAGCTGGTGCGCGTCGGATCCAACGCCCTGGTCACCAAGCTGGCGCGCAAGGCCGGGCTGCGGCCGTACCTGCCGCTGGAGGTGGCCGGCAAGGACCGCGTCGACGGCGAGAAGCTCGGCCTCCAGCCCGGCGAGTGGGTCCGGGTGCGCTCCAAGGAGGAGATCGGCCGGACCCTCAACTCCGGCGGAGCGCACCGCGGCATGCTCTTCACCCACGAGATGGTGCAGTACTGCGGCCAGACGTTCCGCGTGCACCAGCGCGTCGAGCGCCTCATCAACGAGCAGACGGGCGAGCTGCTGCAGATGAAGCAGGAGTGCATCGCCCTCGAGGACGTCGTGTGCAAGGGCCACTTCACCTCGGGTGCCTGGTTCTGCGCCCGCGAGCACCTCCCGCTGTGGCGCGAGGACTGGCTCGAGCGGGTCGAGGCGCCCGCGGCCGGGACCGTCTGCCCCAAGCCCACCCGCTGACCTCCTCCGACCCACGGCAGCCGGCCCGCCCCCGAGGGGACGGGCCGGTTGTCGTCCGTCGTCGATCGGGCGGACGGATCAGGCCTTGACGAAGCGGTCGACCCGGTAGGTGCGGCCCGGTCCGAACTCCGCGCGCTCGGACAGGGTGTGCTCGAGGCGGGTGTGGGCGGTCACGACGTCGTGCGCCTCGTCACCGTTGAGGACGCTGCCCATCCGGGGCACGTAGTGGACGGAGACGAAGGCCCCGCCGGGGGCCAGGCTCGCCTCGATCCGGTCGACGCAACGCTCCAGGACCGGCACCGGCAGGTAGTAGAGGACGTCGGAGGCGACGACGAGGTCGAAGGTCTCGTCGGGGAACTCCTCAGGCATGCTCATCGCGACGGCCCGGACGTTGTCGTGCCCGCTCAACCGGCGGAGCACCTGGTCGACCGCGGACTGCGAGACGTCGAGGGCCAGCACGTCGCTCGCCCGCGGGGCGAGCATCTCCGTGAACGTCCCCACGGCGCAGCCGAGCTCGAGCACGCGACCCAGCGGGCCGTCGCCGCAGACCTCGAGGGTGCGGTCGAACTTGAGCTGCTCCTCGGGGTGGACGTCGAACCCGAACGGGTCGCCCTCGTCGAAGAAGTGCTCGAAGAAGCCCGGCCGCATCTCGGGCGGGACCAGCCGCGCGGGGAGCTTCGCCGCCACCCGGCCGCGCCACGTGTCCGGCACGGCGAAGATCATCCGTCCGCGGGCGCGGATCAGGGCGTCCCGCGAGCGCTGGCCGACGGATCCGGATGACAGGAGCGAGCTCATGTGGTCCCCTTCGACGAATGGTCCACACCGAGCGGCCGCGCACGGCCGCCCCGGTGTGGCGTCGCCATCGTGCCGCCGCCCGGTCCGGCGTACGCCGCGTCCGGGACCCGATTCGCCGATATTGGTGAACCGACGCGCTCAGGAGTTGAAGCGCTGCTGGGTCTTCTCCAGTCCGTCGGTGATCAGCGACTCGACGGCGTCGGCGGCGTCGGCGACCTGGAAGGGCAGCTCCTTGCGCTCGACGGTCGAGTAGTCGGAGAGCACGAAGTCGGCGACGTCCTGGCGCCCGGGGGGCCGCCCGATCCCGGCGCGGACCCGGTAGAAGTCGCCGGTGCCGAGGGAGGAGCGCATCGACCGGAGGCCGTTGTGTCCGTTGTCGCCGCCGCCGAGCTTGATCCGCAGGGTCCCGAAGGCGATGTCGAGCTCGTCGTGGATGGCGACCACGTGGTCGGGCTGGACCTTGTAGAACGAGGCGAGCGCCTTCACCGGGCCGCCGGACTCGTTCATGTAGCCGCGACCACGGGCCAGCACCACGCGCGGCCCGCCGATCGAGAGCCGGCCCTCGACGACGTCGGCGCGGCCGGCCTTGTGCGCGCGGAAGGGGCTGCCCATCCGCGAGGCCAGCTCGTCGGTGACCAGGTAGCCGACGTTGTGGCGGTGCCCGGCGTACGCGGGGCCGGGGTTGCCGAGGCCGACGACCAGCCACACGTCCGAGGTCGGTGCGTCACTCACTGGTCCATCCAATCAGTCGAGGCGGCGCATCCTCACGCCGAAATCGCGCCGAGTCGGCGCATCCTGCACGCGATGTGCGTCAGGATGCGCCGACTCGACGGTGTCAGAGGGCGAGGATGCGCCGACTGGTTACTCGGAGTCGGAGCCCTCCGCGGCGTCGGCGGCGGCGGCCTCGGCACCCTCGGCGGCGTCCTCGGACTCGGGGGCCTCGTGCTCGATGCCGGCCTCGGCCTCGGCCTCCTCCAGCTCGGCCTCGAGGGCCTCGGCGGAGATCTGCTGGGTCACGTTGACGATGAGGAGCTCCTCGTCGGCGAGCAGCGTGGTGCCCGACGGGAGGTCGAGGTCCTTGGCGTGGATCTGGGTCCCGATCGGGGCGCCCTCGACGGAGACCTCGAAGTACTCGGGGATGTGGGTGGCCTCGGCCTCGACGGAGACGACGGCGTTCTCGGTGACGACCAGCGTCTCGGGGGCGGCGTCGCCCACGACGTGGACCGGCACGTCGACGGTGACCTTCTCGCCGCGGGTGACGGCGACGAAGTCGACGTGCTCGATGACGCGGCGGATCGGGTCGACCTGGACGTCCTTGGTCAGCGCGAGCTGCTCGGAGCCGTCGATGTCGAGCGCCAAGAGCGCGTTGGCGCCGCCGTGCTTGAGGGCCATCATCGTCTGGTGGCCGGGCAGGATCACGTGGACCGGCTCGTTGCCGTGGCCGTAGATGACGGCGGGGATCTTGTCGTCGCGACGGATGCGGCGCGCGGCACCCTTGCCGAACTCGGTGCGGGGCTCGGCGGCGATCTTCTCGGGGGCAGACATGTGTTCCTCCAGCTGTGGGACTGATCAGGGTCGTGGGGCCTCGGGCCGGGGACGACGAACGCCGCGCTCCGGATCGTGAGCGCGGCGCAGTGGTGCGTACCGGCCCAGTCGATCACGGAGTCCGGGTCGTACGGGCTCCCTCGCCGAGGCAACCCGTGAACTCTAGACCCCGGCCACGCGCCCGGTCGAATCCCGGATGCCGCCGCGTGGGCGGCACCCCTAGGGTTGCCGGGTGCCCCTGATGCTCCCCGAGGCGCGCGAGCGCGCCGCCCTGCTGACCGACGTCCGCACCGAGGCCCACCTCGACCTCACCTCCGCCGAGGACTTCGGCGTCGAGGCGACGATCTCCTTCGGCTGCACCCGGCCCGGCGCCTCGACCTTCCTCGAGCTCAACGGGGCCACCGACGTCACCCTCGACGGCCGGCCGACGGCGTACGCCGAGGGGCGGATCCCGCTCACCGACCTCGCCGCGACCAACTCGGTCCGCGTGACCGCCCGGATGCCCTACGTCACCGACGGCGACGGCATGACGGTCACCGTCGACCCGGCCGACGGCGAGCGCTACGTCTGCGCGCACACCTCGATGGACATCACGCAGAAGGTCATCCCCTGCTTCGACCAGCCCGACATCAAGTCGACCTTCGACCTGACGGTCACCGCGCCGTCGCACTGGACCGTCCTCGCCAACGGCCGGCTCGCCGACCGCTCCCCCGGCGTCGCCAGCGACACCTGGACCTTCGCGACGACGCCGCCGTTCTCGTCCTACCTCTTCACCCTCGTCGGCGGGCCGTGGGTGTCGGTGACGTGGGACGAGCCGTACGCCCCCGCGCCCGGCGGCACCCTGCCGTTCGGCTGGCACGCGCGCGCCTCGCAGGAGCGCGAGCTGCGACGTGACGCCGACGAGCTCCGGCGGATCTCCAGCGCGTGCTTCCAGCACTACACGACCGTCTTCGAGCCGGAGTACCCCTACGCCGACTACCAGCAGGTCTTCGCGCCCGGCCTCAACTGGGGTGCGATGGAGTTCCCCGGCTGCGTGGTCTACCGTGACGAGGCCCTCGTCGCGGGCACCCCCACCGAGCTCCAGCGCGAGTGGCTGGCCTCGACGATCGCCCACGAGATGGCGCACATGTGGTTCGGCGACCTGGTCACGATGAAGTGGTGGGAGGACTCGTGGCTCAACGAGTCGTTCGCCGACTTCATGGGCTACGACGTGGCCGGCGTGGCGGCGGGCTACACCGACGCGTGGACGTCGGCCGCGATCACCCGCAAGCCCGCCGGCTACCGCGCCGACCGGCGTCGCTCGACGCACCCGATCGCGGAGGACACCGACAAGGTCGTCGACGTCGACACCGCCTTCGCCAACTTCGACATGATCACCTACGCCAAGGGCAACTCCGCCCTCGCGCAGCTCGGCCACTGGCTCGGCGAGGAGGACTTCCTCGCCGGCGTCAACCGCCACCTCGTCACCCACGCGTTCGGCAACGCGACGCTGGCCGACTTCCTCGACTCCCTCGACGCCGCCACCGAGAAGGACGTGCGCGGCTGGGCCGAGGCGTGGCTGCGCTCGACCGGCTTCGACACGCTGCGCGTGACGCGCGACGACGACGGCGTGCCGGTCCTGACCCGCGTGGGCTCGCGCCCGCACCGCCTCACCGTGTCGGCGTACGACGACGCGATGCGGCTGGTGGACTCCCGCGACGTCCAGCTCGGCGACGAGCCGGTGCGGCTCGAGGAGCTCGCCGGCCGGGTCGTGGTGCCCAACTCCGGCGACGAGACCTTCGCGGTGGTCCGTCCCGACGAGCGGTCGTGGGCCGCGATCACGGCCGGGCTGTCGTCGGTCGAGTCACAGCTGACCCGCGCGATGCTCTGGTGGACCGCGATCGACCTCTGCGAGTCGCGGGTCATCGGGGCCGGCGATCTCGTCGCGCTGGTGGACCAGCACCTTCGCCAGGAGACGCACCCCGTGGTCTTCGAGGGCGTGATGCGCGCCCTCGTCGGCTCGACGGGCGCGACGAACTGGTCACCCGCGCTGCTGCGCGACCACGCGCTGCCCGATGACGTCGGCGCGCACCTCGCGGTGGTCGCCGACGTGGCCCGCAACGCCGTCGACGGCGGCGACCCGGCCCTCGCGCCGGGAGCGGCGCGTGTGCTCGCCCGCCTCAGCACCGACCGCGACCTCCTCGTCGACTGGCTCGACCGCAGCGACGTCGACCAGGCGGTGCGCTGGGCCGTCGTCCAGCGGCTCGCCGAGCTGGGCGATGACTCCTGGATCGGGCCCGAGGAGGAGCGCGACAGGTCGGTCGCCGGGCACCACGCCGCCCTCATGGCGCGGGCGTTCGTGCCGACCGAGGCGTCGAAGGCCGAGGTCTGGGCGCGGCTGATGGGCGGGGAGCTCGGCAGCCACGAGTTCAACGCCGTCGGTGCCGGGTTCTGGGGCTGGGAGCAGGCCGACCTCCTGCGGCCCTACCTCGAGCGCTACGTCACCGACGCCCTCTCCCTGGCCCGCCGGTCCGGGCAGGCGATGGGTGAGGTGATCGGCGACGCCTTCCCGCGGCTGCCGCTCCCGCTCGACGTACGCCGTGAGCTGCGCGCCGCGGTGGCCGCCGCCCTCGAGGGCGACGTGCCGACGGTGCTGGCGCGGTCGTGGAACGACTCGCTCGACGACCTCGACCGGACGCTCTGAGCCGACGGTCGCGGACTCACACCCGGTCGAGCGTCGCGTGCCGGCGGCTCATGTCCTCCAGCCACCGCAGCGCGACGAGGCCGAGCACCACATAGACCGCACCGATCAGCAGCTCGAGGGCCACGAGGGACGACACCGCGCCCCACGCGGCGCCGTCGGCCAACATGCGGGTCGCCTCGATCGCGTGGGTGAGCGGCAAGCAGCGGCCGACGGGCTCCATCCAGGCCGGCAGGTCCTCGAGCGCCACGTTGGTGCCGGTGAAGACCAGCAGGACGAGGAACACCACGTTGCCCAGCGTGGCGCCGTCACGCCACACGAGGTTGATCGCGCCCATCACGAGGCCGATGCCCGCGGTGGCGAACGCCCCGACCGCGACGACGAGCCCGACCAACGGCCACGCTCCCGCGGCGATGTCGGCGTCGAGCACCCAGACCCCGGACAGGATGCCGATCATCGCGGTGCCCCAGCCGGTGAGGATCACCGGCAGGGCCCGGCCCATGAACAGCGGGACCCGCCGCGCCGGGCTGACCAGCACCAGGCCGAGGGTCTGGGCGAACCGTTCGCCACCGATGGTGAAGGTCATGGCGAACATCCCCGGGATGGCGGCATAGTTGAGGGCGTTGCCGATGATGAAGAACTCGTCGTCGCCCACCCCGGCCGCACGCCCGATGTAGGCGAACAGCAGGATCTGGGTGATCGGTCCCAGGAGGATCGTGGGGACGAAGATCCAGGGGTTCATCCAGTTGAAGAGCGCCCGGAAGCTCATCAGGCCACCGACGAAGAAGACGCGCACGCTCGTCATGCCGAGCCCCTCACGTGAGGGACAACGTCGCGTGGCGACGGGCCGAGTCGATGAGCCGTTCGCCGAGCCACGCGGCGAGGACGGCGTACGCCAGGCCCACCGCCGCGCACATCGCCAGCGCGAACCACGGGCTCTCCCCCGCGGCCGCGTCACGCATGGCCTCCACC
Source organism: Nocardioides eburneiflavus (assembly GCF_004785795.1). Taxonomy (NCBI): domain Bacteria; kingdom Bacillati; phylum Actinomycetota; class Actinomycetes; order Propionibacteriales; family Nocardioidaceae; genus Nocardioides; species Nocardioides eburneiflavus. The sequence continues at coordinate 1,780,523 of NZ_SRRO01000001.1, read as the reverse complement.
CCCCACGTCGGGGCGAGCGCCCAGGACAGGGGCTGCGTCCACCCGGGGAGCACCGTCAGCGGGACGACGAAGCCGCACAGCAACCAGCCGGGGTACTCCAGCGCCGAGCCCAGCGCCCAGGCGGTGCGGTAGCGCACGACCGTGACCGACAGCAGGAAGCCGAAGAGGGCGATGGAGAACGTGGCCATCAGGATGCTGAGGACGAAGCCCGGCCAGCTCTCCACCTGCAACGGCAGATCGAAGAGCCACCAGTCCCACAGGATCACCGCGACGACGCTGTAGAGGCCGAGCGTGGCCATGCCGAAGGTGATCGGCAGCACGACGAAGGCGAAGGGCGTCGGGGCCGCGACGACGAGCTCGAGCGTGCCGGCCCACCGCTCGCGCTGCACGAGGGTCGCCGCCGTCGTCGTCTGCGAGGTCCAGATGCCCATGGCGGCAGCACCGATGCCGGCGTAGAGCATGGCCGCGGGATCGTTGTTCACCCGATAGACCAGGAGCGCGGCCGTGGCGAACATCAGCGGGAAGAAGACCTGCAGGAACCCCTCGAACGGGGAGAACATCATGACCCTGAGCTGCAGGCGGTAGCACACCAGCAGCTGGCGCAGGCGCGTCACGCGTGGGCCCCGGTCACCAGCTCGACGTAGGCGTCCTCGAGGGTGGGCTCGCGGTGGCTGACGCGCCCCACGCGGGTTCCGTCAAGGCACTTCAGGACCTGCTGGGTGACCTCGGCCCCGGGCTCGACCGAGACCACGAGCACCTGCACCGGGCCGCGCTCCTCCACGACAGCGGCGCGCACGCCCGACACCTCGCGCACGTCCGCCACCTCGTCCTGGACGACTCCGTAGGTCTCCACCTCCATCACCCGCCCCGCGCTGACCAGGCCCTTGAGGGCGCCCGGCGTGCCCTCGGCCACGATCTCGCCGGACCGGATCACCGCGATCCGGTCGCAGAGCTCGTCGGCCTCGAACATGTAGTGCGTGGTCAGCAGCACCGTCTTGCCCCGCTCGCGCAGCCCCGCGACCGTGGCGCGCAGCTCGCGGGCGCCGACCGGGTCGATGCCGATGGAGGGCTCGTCGAGGAAGATGACGTCGGGGTCGTGCAGCAGCCCACGCGCGATGTGGAGGCGCTGGCGCATGCCGCGGGAGTAGCCCTCGACCTTCTCGCCCTCGCGGCCGGTGAGCCCGACCAGCTCGAGGAGCTCGCCGACGCGGGCCTTCTGCTCGCGCGGCGACACGCCGTAGAGCTCGGAGAAGTAGCGCAGGTTGTCCAGGCCGCTGAGCCGCTCGTAGAGCCCGCGGTCGCCGCCGAAGACGTAGCCGATGCGGCGGCGCACCTCGCGCACGTCCTCGACCACGTCGCGGCCCAGCACCGAGGCGGTGCCCGAGGTGGGGATCAGCAAGGTGATCAGCATCTTGATCGTCGTGGTCTTGCCCGCCCCGTTGGGGCCCAGCAGGCCGAAGAGCTCGCCGGGGGCGATCTCGAAGCTCACGCCCTTGACGGCCTCGACCGTCTTCGCGGTGCGCCGCAACGCGCCTTGCCGGGTGGTGAAGGTGCGACACAGGTCGCGGGCGACGACGGCGGCGATGTCAGGAGAGGACACGCCCGCACGCTAACGGCGGCCGGGCGGCAGCGGCGTCAGGCTCGCCCTGACCGATGGCCGCCCACGCGCGGATTTCGACACGGCCGTCGCGGTCCGCCTAGGCATGCCCGTCGAACATGGAGGTGACCGACCCGTCCTCGAAGACCTCGCGGATGGCCCGCGCGATGAGCGGGGCGATCGACAGCGTCGTGAGCTTGTCGAACTGCTTGTCCGCCGGGACCGGGAGCGTGTTGGTGACCACGACCTCCATGGCGGAGGAGTTCTTGAGCCGGTCGACGGCCGGGTCCGACAGGATCGGGTGGGTCGCGGCGATGATCACGCCGGCGGCGCCGTCGGCCATGCACGCCTCCGCGGCCTTCACGATCGTCCCGCCGGTGTCGACCATGTCGTCGGTCAGGATGCAGATCTTGCCCTTGACGTCGCCGACCACGCGGTTGGCGACGACCTCGTTGGCCACGTCGATGCGGCGCGTCTTGTGGATGAACGCCAGGGGCACGCCACCGAGACGGGCCGACCAGCGCTCGGCGACCTTGATCCGCCCGGCGTCCGGGGAGACCACGGCGAGCTGCTGGTCGCCGTACTTGTCCTTGACGTAGTCGGTGAGGATCGGCAGCGCCATCAGGTGGTCGACGGGGCCGTCGAAGAAGCCCTGGATCTGGTCGGCGTGGAGGTCGACGGTGATCAGGCGGTCGGCACCGGCGGTCTTGAACAGGTCGGCGATCAGCCGGGCAGAGATCGGCTCACGGCCGCGGTGCTTCTTGTCCTGGCGCGCATAGCCGTAGAACGGCATGACGACGGTGATCCGCTTGGCCGAGGCCCGCTTGAGGGCGTCGACCATGATCAGGTGCTCCATGATCCACTCGTTGATCGGAGCCGTGTGGCTCTGGATCACGAAGGCGTCGCACCCGCGCACGGACTCCTCATAGCGGACGTAGAGCTCGCCGTTGGCGAAGGCCCGCGCGTCCTGCGGGACGAGCCCGCACTCGAGGAGGTCGGCGACCTCGGCAGCGAGGTCGGGGTAGGCCCGGCCGCTGAAGACCATCAGGTTCTTCTCGGTGGTCCGCTTCATTCCGCTCACGCGACGCGACTCCTCAGTGTCCGGGTCAGCCTCGGGGGAAGGCTCGATCGGAGGTGCTGGTGGAAGTCTGTCCCACTTCTCGGCCACCACCAACCCCGGGGTCACTGGTCGGTCTTCTCCTGCTGTTCACGCGCCGTACGCGCCGCCTCGGCCTGAGCCGTCCCGGCCCGCCTGGACTCGGTCCAGCCCTCGAGGTTGCGCTGCGGGCTGCTGCTCACGGCGAGCGCGCCAGCCGGCACGTTGCGGCGTACGGTCGTCCCGCCCGCGGTGCCCGCGCCGTCGCCGACCTCGACCGGGGCGACGAACGTGTTGTGCGAGCCCGTCTTGACGTGACGGCCGATGACGGTGCGGTGCTTGGCCACGCCGTCGTAGTTGGCGAAGATCGTGCCGGCGCCGATGTTGGTGCCCTCGCCGATCTCCGCGTCGCCGACGTAGGACAGGTGCGGCACCTTGGCGCCGTCGCCGATCGTGGAGTTCTTGGTCTCCACGAAGGTCCCGATCTTGCCGCCGACCCCGAGCCGGCTGCCCGGGCGGAGGTAGGCGAACGGTCCGACGGACGCGCGGTCGCCGATCACGGCGAGCTCGCCGTGGGCGCGTACGACCCGGGCGCCGGCGCCGACCTCGCAGTCCTTCAGCGTGGTGTCGGGGCCGATCACCGCGTCCTCGTGGACGACGGTCGCGCCGAGGAGCTGGGTGCCGGGCAGGATCGTGGCGTCGGGCTCGATCACCACGTCGGCCTCGATCCAGGTCGTCGCCGGGTCCATGACCGTGACGCCCTCCCGCATCCAGCGGGTGACGATGCGCTGGTTGAGCTTGCGGCCGAGCTCCGCGAGCTGGACCCGGTCGTTGGCGCCCTCGGTCTGCTCGACGTCGTCGATCACGTGCGCCCCGACCGTGAGCCCGTCCTCGCGAGCGAGGCCGACGGCGTCGGTGAGGTAGTACTCGCCCTTGGCGTTGTTGTTGGTGATCCGCGCCAGCGCCGACACCAGGAACTCGGCGTCGAAGGCCAGGATGCCGGAGCTGATCTCGGCGATCTCGCGCTGCTCGGGGGTGGCGTCCTTCTCCTCCACGATCGCCTCGACGTCGCCCTCGTGGTTGCGCACGATGCGGCCGTAGCCGAACGGATCGCCCACGCGCCCGCTCAGGATGCTCACCGCCCGCTGCGCCGCCTCGTGCTCCTCGGCGAAGACCCGCAGCGACTCGCCCTCCAGCAGCGGGGTGTCACCGGCCGCGACGAGCACGGTGCCGGAGGTCGCGCCGCAGGCCTCCATCGCGACCCGTACGGCGTGCCCGGTGCCCTGCTGCGTCTCCTGGACGGCCAGCACCGCGCTCGGCAGCTGCTCGGTGATGTGCGGGCCCACCTGCTCGCGCTGGTGGCCCACGACCGCGACCACCCGGGTCGGCTCGACGGCCTGCACGGCACGGAGCACGTGGCCGATCATCGAGCGTCCCGCGATCGGGTGCAGCACCTTCATGGTCTTCGACTTCATGCGGGTGCCGCCGCCTGCGGCGAGGACGATGACGGTGAGGTTGTCCATGGGCGCAGTGTGTCACCGCCCGGCTCCGGCGAACCAACGCCGGGGCGTCCCCCACCCCTGTGGTCGAATGGCGCCCGTGATCGGACGCACCCGTGACGGAGAGCCGGCGGGGGGCCGTTCGACGCTCGCCGCTCGTGCCTACGCCGCCGCGACCGCCGCCGAGGCGTGGGCCTACGGCCTGCTCGAGCGCCTCGGCGTCGACGCCGCCCACGTCGCGGGCAACTCGATGGGCGGCTTCGTGGCGGCAACGAGCTGCTCATCCGCGACGGGCGCAACCCGTTCCTGCTCGACAGCGTCGCCGACTTCCACGGCGTCGCGACCCTCGACGACCGGCTAGGCGAGATCACCGCCCCCACCCTCGCGATGTGGGGCGAGGAGGACCGGCTCGTGCACCCCAGCACCGCGCGGACGGGGGCGGACGGGATCGAGGGAGCCCGTACGGTCCGCTACCCCGGCATCGGCCACATGCCGATGCTGGAGGCGCCCGCCCGCAGCGCGGCCGACTACCGCGCCGTCCTGGCCCGCGTCGGCGCCGGCGACCGACGACGGGCCGAAGTGCCCTAGCGGGCCGGGGCCGGACCGCGGTCGACTGGGCCCGAGGGTCCCACGCGGGGACGCCCCCCGAGGAGGACGCGATGTCATGGTCGGCGACCGTCCTCCCTCCCGGACGCGGTGCGCTGCGCGGCGACGTCGCCGCCGGCATCACGGTCGCGGCCTACCTCGTGCCCCAGGTCCTGGCCTACTCCGGCCTGGCCCGCGTGCCACCCGCTGCGGGGCTGTGGGCGGCCTACGTCGCCCTCGCCGTCTACTTCCTCCTCGGGTCCTCGCCCCAGCTCTCCGTGGGACCGGAGTCGACCACCGCACTGATGACGGGGGCCGCCGTGGCGACCCTCGCGGTGCCCGGCGCCTCCGCGCAGGACACCGCGGCGATGCTCGCCCTCGCCGTCGGCGCCGTCTGCCTGCTGGCGTGGGTCGGCGGGCTCGCCTTCCTCGCCGACCTGCTCTCCAAGCCGGTGCTCGTGGGCTACATGGCCGGGATCGCAGGTCTCATGGTCCTGTCGCAGACGGGACGCGGTAGCGGCGCCGACGTGCCCGACGGCACCGTCCTGGCCCAGACGTGGTGGCTGGTCCAGCACCCGTCGGCGGTCCACGTGCCGACCCTCGCCGTCTGCCTCGGCACGCTCGCGCTGCTGCTGGTCGGGGCCCGGCTGTGGCCGACAGGTCCGGTCCCCCTCGTCGGCATGCTCCTGGCGACCCTCGCCGTCGCCGTCGCAGGGCTGTCCCACGACGGGGTCGCCGTCGTCGGCGCGCTCCCCTTCGCCCTGCCGTCGCTCGGCCTGCCGCCGCTGTCGTCCCTCGGGGCCGCGCTCGGGTCGTGGGCGCTGCTGACGACCGCGCTCGCCATCGCCGTGGTCGGCTTCACCGACAACGTGCTCACCGCCCGCGCCTTCGGCGACCGGCACGGCGACCGGATCGACGCGCGCCGCGAGCTCCTGGCGCTGGGCGCCGCGAACGTCGCCGCCGGCCTGGTCCACGGCTTCCCGGTGAGCAGCTCCGGCAGCCGTACGGCCATCGTCGACGCCGTGGGCGGCCGGTCCCGCTGGGCGGGGCTGTCCACGCTGGCGGCCGCCCTCGTCCTGGTCGTGGCGCTGCGGCCCGTGCTGGCCCGCTTCCCCGACGCTGCGCTGGCCGCCGTCGTCGTGTACGCCGGGCTTCGGCTCATCGACGTCGCGGAGTTCGCCCGGATCGCCAACTACCGGCGTACGGAGCTCCTCATCGCGCTCGCCACGACAGCGGGGGTCCTCGTCCTGGGCGTCCTCCAGGGAGTGCTGGTCGCGATCAGCCTGTCGCTGGTCGACGTGATCCGTCGCGTGGCCCGGCCCCACGACGCGATCGAGGGGCTGGTCCCCGACCTGGCGGGCATGCACGACGTCGACGACCACGCCGGCGCGGTGGTGGTGCCCGGCCTGCTCGTCTACCGCTACGACGCTCCCCTATTCTTCGCCAACGCCGACAACTTCCTCACCCGGGTGCGGGAGGCGGTGGCGGCATACGACCCGCAGTGGGTGCTGCTCAACACCGAGGCCATCGGCGAGGTCGACTTCACCGGCGCGCACGCCCTCGAGACCCTGCGCGCGGAGCTGGAGGCCCGGGGCGTCGTGCTGGCGCTGGCCCGGCTCAAGCAGGAGCAGCGCGAGGCCCTCGAGCCGAGCGGCCTGCTGGACCGCATCGGCGTCGAGCACGTCTTCCCGACGCTGCCGACCGCGCTCGAGGCCTACCGCGCGGCCACTGGCCAGCCGTGAGCGCGCCTACGCCCCGTCGGCGTCGAGCAGCTGCGTGAAGAGGTCGACGTACTGGACCAGGTGGCGGTCGGCGAGGTAGTGGTCGCGCACCCGCTCGTGGGCGGCGCGTCCGATCTCGCGACGCCGGTCCTCGTCGCCGAGGAGCGAGGCCAGCGCGGCCGCCAGCCCGGCGCCGTCGCGCGGGTCGTCGAGCAGGAGGCCGCTCACGCCGTGCTCGACCTGGTCGCGGATGCCGCCCACGGCCGCGGCGACGACGGGACGGGACTTCCACATGGGCTCGGTGACGGTGAGGCCGAATCCCTCGGCGAGGCTCTTCTGCACGACCACCGTCGCACGGCGCTGGAGGGCGTTGACGGTCCGGGCGTTGGCGTCCAGGTCGTCCATCGGGACCGACACCAGGTGGGTCCGCCCGCGCGCCGAGGGTGCGAGCGAGCGCCAGCGGTCGCGGCACTCCGCGAGCACCTCGGCAGCCTCGGGGTCGTCGGCCACCCCGCTCGCCTCGGGTCCGGCGAGCACGAGGTGGACGTCGGGCGGAAGGTCGTCGAGGTGCACGGCGAAGGCCTCCAGCACACCGGCCATGTCCTTGAGCCGGTCCCAGCGGCTGACCTGCAGCACCAGCGGCGCGGCGCTCGGCAGCGGCGGTCCCTCGACCACGAGCCCGGCGCGGTGCACCAGCGCCTCGACCTCCTCCGGGGACATCTCGGCGTTCTTGGGGCTGAACGGGTCGAGGGACGGCGGGATGATCCGCAACCACCGCCGGTCGACCCAGTCGGGCGCGAACTCCTCCCGCGAGAAGACGCAGGCGTGCGCCGGCGCGACGAGGTCCTCCAGGAACCCCCACGCCTCCTGCGTCCACTCGTTGCTCTCGTCGAGTCCCACGTGGCAGCGCCACACGACGTACGCACCACGCTCCCGCAGTCGACCGGCCAGCCCTGCGGTCTGCGGGTCGTGCAGGAGGACGACGTCGCCGGGCTGCACCAGGTCGACGAGGTCGTCGGCGAGCCGCGCCAGCGTGGCGTCGTACGTCGCCCGCGCCGCCGCGTCGAGGGCGCCGCCGTCGCCCGGGACACCGTGCAGCCGGTTGTGGACGCGCTTGGTCACTGCGAAGAAGTCCTGGTCCCCGCCGATGACGAGCCAGCGGATGGCGATCCCCGTGCCGGCGGCGTAGGCGACCAAGGTGTGCAGCATCTCCGCGACGCCGCCGCCGCGCGCGGTCGAGCTGACGTTCCACACGGTGCGGCCGGCCAGCAGCTGCCGGGCCGCGGAGGCGTACGCCCCGATCCGCTCGACCCGCTCCGGCGGCAGCAGCGAGGCCAGTCGCTCGAGCGCGACCGGGGGCACCTCGACCTCGGCCAGGCCGGTCACGACGCACCGCGTGGTCGTGGCACGCCGACGTGCGCGCCGACCCGGATCTCGACGCCCGGCGCGGACCGACGGGCCACCGTCAGCGCGGCATCCATGCGTCGGCTCAGCTCCGCCCGGGCCGCGTGGTCGCACGCCTCGACGAAGGGTTCCACGAGCTCCACCGCACAGTGGCGTGCCCGGGCACTCCGGGCGGCGTCCCGGACGCGCTCGTCGAGGTCGGGGACGTCATCGACCACGACCTGCACGGGCGCGGGCCCTGATGGTCGGGGGGCTGTCGCGGGACTCATGGCGCTCTCCTCGGGTCTCCCTCCGAGTCTTGCTACGCCGCAGCGCGCCCGACAGGGTCCTAGGTCCCGCGGGGTCGGACCGGTCGTGCCCCCGGGCCTGCCGGCGTACGGCACCAGCAGCAGGCCGCAGGGCCTCCGGCGCTGGGGTCGAACGACGGCTGGTACGCGTACCGGCCCGGCGCGAGGAACCACGAGCTCCCCGGGTAGGAGTCGAACCTACGTCGCTAGTCCTGATTCAAAGTCAGGCGGGCCCTACCGGCAGACCAACCGGGGATAGGTGCCCAAGCCTAGGGCCCGTCTGCGGTGGGGAACGGTCGGGTTCCCGACGGCAGTCGTCCGCGACCCGACGGTTTTCCGTCCGTACGGTGAGGTCGCGCCGCAGCGTCAGGCGGATCCCCACCCATTGGTCCAGTCACGTATGACGAGTGGTGAACTGGCGCATCTTCACGACACCTCCACACCGATCGGGGCGATCCCTGATGCCGGAGCAGTGGCCGGCCCGCTAGCGTGAGGCGGGTGACGGGGGAACTCATGGGGCGCCCGCCGGTCATCACGACCGCGGGGCTCACCAAGCACTACGGGACGGTCCACGCGCTGACCGACCTCACGGTCGACGTCGGCGAGGGCGTGACCGGACTGGTCGGCGCGAACGGCGCGGGCAAGTCGACGCTCATCAAGATCCTGCTCGGCCTGCTCGAGCCCACCGGGGGCCAGGCCAGCGTGCTGGGCCACGACATCGAGCACCAGGGCCAGGAGATCCGTCGCCTGGTGGGCTACATGCCCGAGCACGACTGCCTGCCGCCCGACGTCAGCGCGAGCGACTTCGTGGTGCACATGGCACGCATGTCGGGCCTCGGGGCGTCGGCGGCCCGTGAGCGCGCGGCCGACGTGCTGCGCCACGTCGGCCTCGACGAGGAGCGCTACCGCCCGATGGGCGGCTACTCCACCGGCATGAAGCAGCGGGCCAAGCTCGCCCAGGCGCTCGCCCACGACCCCCGGCTGGTGTTCCTCGACGAGCCGACCAACGGCCTCGACCCCGCGGCGCGCACCGACATGCTGCGGCTGGTCGAGCGGATCGGCAGCGACTTCGGCATCGCGGTGCTCGTCACCTCCCACCTGCTCGGCGAGCTCGAGCAGGTCAGCGACCACGTCATCGTGCTCGACGGCGGGCACCTGCTCCGCAGCAGCGCGACCGGCGAGTTCACCGAGCACACGGGGAGCCTGCTGGTCGAGGTCGTCGGCACCGAGACCGAGCGCGACCGGCTCGGCGAGGCGCTCGCGCAGCGTGGCCTGTCGTGCCGCCCGCGCGGCGCGATGGTCGCGATCGACCCTCCGCCTCCCGGGCTCGCCGAGGGCGGGGCCGCCCACGACCTGATCCGCGACGTGGCCGCCGAGCTGGGCCTGGGCCTGATGCGCCTCCAGCCCGACCGACGCCACCTGGAGGACGTCTTCCTCGAAGGGGGCACCCGTGCCTGACCTGTCCCCGTCGGGCGCGAGTCGTCCCGGCGTCATCCACGACCTCGGCTACCGCCACTTCGACGGCGTGCGCGAGGGCTCGGGCGCCATCGCCCGTACGCTCTTCGTGACCGGCCTGCGCCACGCGTACGGACTGGGTCGCTCGGGCAAGTCGAAGGTCATGCCGTTCCTGCTGCTGGCCATGTCGCTGCTGCCCGCAGCGATCGTCGTCGGCGTCGTCGTCCTCACCGGCCTCGACGAGCTGCCGGTCTCCTACGCCGACTACACCAACCAGACGCAGCTGCTGGTCAGCCTCTTCGCCGCCGCGCAGGCGCCCGTGCTGTTCTCGCGCGACCTGCGCCACCGCTCGATCGTGCTCTACCTGGCGCGACCCCTCGCGGCGCCGGCGTTCGCACTGGTGCGGTGGCTCTCGTTGACCGTCGCGGTCTTCCTGTTCACCGTCGTCCCGACGGCCGTGCTCTTCGCCGGAGCGATGCTGTCGGGGCTCGACAAGAGCGACCAGACCTCGAACATGCTCAAGGCGGTGGCCCTCCAGGTCCTCCTCGCGATGCTCGTCGCCGGCGTCAGCGGGCTGATCTCGTCGGTGTCCCTGAGGCGCGGCTTCGCCGTGGTCGGGTCGGTGATGGCGCTGATCGTGCTCACCGGCGTCGTGACCGTCATCCAGAACATCGCGTACTTCGAGGGCGACAGCGAGTCGGTCTCGACCGGCGTCGGGCTGGCGTCGCCGTGGTCGCTCTACACCGGCCTCGCCAACGCGTGGGACGCCGGGGTCGACACCGTCGTGCCCGTCGACGGCGCCTGGGTCCCGGCCTACGTGATCGTGGCGTCACTGGTCGCGGCCGGCTGCCTGCTCGGGCTGGTCGCCCGCTTCCGGAAGGTGGGGTCGCGATGAGCACCCTCGTCCTCGACTCGGCCTCGCGCTGGTTCGGCAACGTCGTCGCGGTCAACGACGTGTCGCTGACCATCGGGCCCGGGGTCACCGGCCTGCTCGGGCCCAACGGCGCCGGCAAGACGACGCTGATGGCGATGATGGCGGGCTTCCTCGCCCCGTCCGCCGGACACGTCACGCTCGACGGCAAGCCGGTGTGGCGCAACACCGAGACCTACCGCCAGGTCGGCCTCGTGCCCGAGCGCGAGCTGAGCTTCGGCTACCTCACCGGACGCCAGTTCGTCCGGGCCAACGCCGACCTGCACCGCCTCCCCGACGCGGCCGACGCCACCGAGCGGATCCTCGGTGTGGTCGACATGGTCGAGCCGGCCGGCCGACGCCTCGACACCTACTCCAAGGGCATGCGGCAGCGGGTGAAGATCGCCGCCGCCCTCGTCCACGACCCGACCGTGCTGCTGCTCGACGAGCCGTTCAACGGCGTCGACCCGCGTCAGCGGATGCACCTGATGGACCTGCTGCGGCGCCTCGGCGACGAGGGCCGCACGGTCCTGTTCAGCTCCCACATCCTGGAGGAGGTGGAGCGGCTCGCCCGCCACATCGAGGTGGTCGTCTCGGGGCGGCACGCGGCCTCCGGGGACTTCGGGGCGATCCGTCGCCTGATGACCGACCGGCCGGTGCGCTACGCCATCCAGTCCAGCGACGACCGCACCCTCGCCGCCGCCCTGATGGCCGAGGACTCCGTACGCGCGGTCAGCCTGCGCACCGACGGCCTCGACGTCCAGGTCGGCGACCTGGGCAGCTTCGCCGTCAGGCTCCCCGGCCTGGCCCGGCACCACGACGTGACCCTGTTCGAGCTCTCCCCCAGCGACGAGTCGCTGGAGAGCGTCTTCGCCTACCTGGTGGCCCGATGATCAAGGACCCCTCATGAACGGGACCATTGCCAAGCTGGCCCTGCAGGCGCTGCTCGGTCGCCGCCGCTTCTACCTGCTGCTGGCCTTCCCCGCGCTGCTCGTCGGCCTGGTCGGGCTCGTCACGGCGCTGACCGACGGCGACGCGGCGTACGCGATCCTGCCCAACCTGGGCTACCCGCTCGTGCTCCCGCTCGTCGCGATCCTCGCGGCGTCGTCGGTGCTCGGTCCCGAGGTCGACGACGGCTCGATCGTCTACCTGCTGGCCAAGCCGGTGAATCGCTACGGCGTGGCGACCAGCAAGTGGGTCGTCGCCCTCGGCGCGACGCTCGCGGCCGGCGCGCTGCCGATCCTGGTGGGCGCGCTGATGACCGGCGCCGGCACCCGCGCCACGGGGCTGTTCGTCGCGGCCGCCGTCGCCGGCACGGCGTACTCCGCACTCTTCCTCGCGATCTCGGCGGTCACCCGGCACGCGGTGATCGCGTCGCTGATGTTCGTGCTGATCTGGGAGGGGCTGCTCGGCAACCTCTTTACCGGCATCGCCTGGCTCAGCATCGGCCAGTGGGGACTGCGAGTCGGCCACGGGATCTCCGACCGGCTGCCCGACCCCGCCAACCTCGGCTACGCGGTCGTCGCCAGCCTCGTGGTGACCGTCGCAGGCGTGTGGTTCGCGGGCGACCGGCTGAGGTCGTTCTCCCTGCGCGGCGAGGACTGAGCGGGGCGGGTCAGCCGCCGAACCCGACCCGCGGGTCGATCCCGGTGCGCAGGCGCCACGCCAGCAGACCGAGTCGCAGGCCGAGCTGCTGGTCGGCGTCGTCGACGTCCACCCCCAGCAACCGCTCGATCCGCTCGAGCCGGTCGTAGAGCGACTGCCGCCGGATGCCGAGCGCCGTCGCGGCCGCCGCCTTGGACGTGCCGAGGGCCAGGTAGGTGTCGAGGGTGCGCAGGAGCTCGGTGCGGTGCCGGCTGTCGTGGGCGATGAGGGCACCCACCTGCTCCTCGGCCACCCCGGCCCACACCGCCGGCCCCACCGCGGACAGCAGGTGCGGCGCGGCCAGGTCGCGCGCGAGCAGCACGCCGTCGCGGCGTCCCGTACGCCGGGCGAGCTCCAGCAGCTCCCGGGCGGTGCCGAGTGCCGGTCCGAGCTCGGCCGGGTCGCCGACCAGCGGTCCGGCCACCACCAGCGCGGGCGCAGCAGGATCGGAGGAGGCGCCGGCCGGTGAGGCGCCCGAGGCGTCCGCGGCCAGTCGCCGGCCCAGCACGGCGTACGCGTCGGTGAGGGCGGCACGGGTGAGCCCGGGTCGTGACCACCCCCGCACCACCGCCACCACGCGGCTCCCGGCGACGCCGGCCAGCACGGGCGTGGCGACGCCCCGCAGCGCGTGCTCGACCGCCGGCACCACGTCGGCCAGCGCCGTTCCCGGCTCGACCGCCACGGCCACGGCCTGCCAGCCTCGGCCGTCGGGGGGCGGCCAGCCCAGGTCGGCCAGGCGGTCGGTCACCTCGGTCCCGGGCATCGGCGTCGCGGCGCACAGGTCGGACACGAGGGACTGGCTCGGGCTCGGACGGTGGCCCAGCGAGCCGGCCCGGCCCAGCTCGAGCGCCACGGCCACCGCGGCCTGCCCCGCCACCCGGCGGCGCTGCCGGGTCGGGGCACCGAGGAGGTGCACCGTGCCCACCACTCCCGCCGGACCGCGGACCGGCTCCGCGACCCGCGCCTCCTCCGCCACGGACGCGATCGTGCTGCGCTCGACCAGCTGGTCGTCGCGGTCGCGCAGCTCGACCTCGCAGCCGGCGGCTCGCGACACCTCGTCGAGCAGGGCCCGCAGGCCACGGCCGTCGACGACGACCTGGGCGAGGTCCTCCCACGCGGCACCGCCGCCGGCGTGCGTGCGGCGCCGCACGACGAGCTCGTGGAAGTCCTCGACCATCCGCTCGAACGGCACCACCTGTGTCAGGCCGAGCACCACCAGGTGCCGCCGTCCGGCCGCTTCGAGGATCGCAGGGGGCACCTCGAAGAACGTGCGACCCAGCTCCAGCGCCAGCGCCGCGAGACCGGCGTCGGCGAGCTGCTCGACGTACGCCGCCAGGTGCTCGGGCGTGCGGCCGTGCAGGCCGAGCCCCGTGGTCAGCAGCACCTCCCCGCCCGCGAGCAGCGCACCCATCTCGTAGACCTCCGAGGAGTGCACCCAGCGCACGAGGACCGGGTCGGGATCACCGACGAGCACCCGCACGCCTGCCGCCCGGAACGACGGCAGCGCGAGCACCTCGGTCAGCGGGATCAGCACGCGGCGCCTCCTCGGGGGACGATGTGTCAGGACACTAGACCCTGAGGCTTGTCGAGGTGTCCGTTGCCAGTCGGTCCGGTGCTCTGGTGGTGTGAGCGGGGCACACACCCGCACGGGCGGGCACGACACGACCGGACGAAGGGCCAGGCATGATCGACACAGCGGAGCAGACCTTCCTCGACCTCGCGATCGAGCAGGCGCGGATCGGCTGGCAGGAAGGCGGGATCCCGATCGGGGCCGCCCTCGTCCACGACGGCGAGGTGCTGGCCGTCGGCCGCAACCGCCGCGTCCAGATGGGCTCGGCGATCCGTCACGGCGAGACCGACTGCATCGAGAACGCCGGGCGCCTCCCCGCGCGGGTCTACCGGGCCAGCACCCTCTACACCACGCTGTCGCCGTGCTTCATGTGCGCCGGCACGGCGGTGCTCTACGACATCCCGCGGATCGTCATCGGGGAGAACCGCACGTTCGAGGCCTCCGAGTCGTGGCTGGCCTCGCGCGGCGTCGAGCTGGTCGTGGCCGACGACGCCGAGTGCAAGGCGCTGATGGACACGATGATCGCGGAGAAGCCCGAGCTGTGGGCCGAGGACATCGGGGAGGAGGCGTGAGCACCACGAGCACCACGGCCGAGGTCGTCGACCCGGACTACCCGGTCACCCCCGTCCCGACGCACGCCCGGAAGTCCTTCGTCTCGCTGGCGATCGTGCTCCTCGGCTTCACCGTCTTCACCCCCACCATGCTCGCCGGCGCCCAGCTGGGGGCCGCGTTCTCGCTGTCCGAGCTCGTCCAGGTGATCCTGCTCGGCTCCCTCGTGCTCGGCGTCTACGTCGCGGTGCTCGGCTGGATCGGGGCGCGAACGGGGCTCACCACCGTCGTGATGTCGCGCTACGTGCTCGGCCAGCGCGGCGCCAAGCTCGCCTCGGTCCTGCTCGGCGGCACGCAGATCGGATGGTACGGCGTCGTCATCGGCACGATCGGCGACCTCACCGCGCAGGCGCTGGACTGGGAGTCGTACCCGTCCCGTGCGGCGGTGATGGTCCTGGCGAGCGCCCTGATGTGCCTGACGGCGTGCTACGGCTACCGCGGGATGTTCTGGGTCTCGGCGATCTCGACGCCCCTGATCCTGGTGCTGGCCTTCTGGGTGCTGCTGCGCTCGCTCGAGGAGGTCGGCGGCTGGTCCGGCCTGGCCCGGGTCGAGCCGGACGCCACGATGACGTGGTCGGTGGCGATCACCACCGTCGTCGGGACGTTCGTCTCCGCCGGCACCCAGGCCCCCAACTGGACGCGCTTCGCGCGGACCGGCGGCCAGGCCGTGCTGGCGTGCGCGATCGGGTTCCTGGTCGGCAACGGGCTGATGATCTTCTTCGGCGCCACGGGTGCGATGACCTTTGGCGAGGGCGACTTCGTCCTCGTGCTCTACAACCTCGGGCTCGTCGGATGGGGCCTGTTCCTCCTCTTCGGTAACCTCTGGAAGTCCAACGCCGACACCGCGTACGCCTTCGGGGTCGCCGGGGCCGAGCTCTTCGAGAAGCCGTCCAAGCTCCCGTTCGTGGTGGGCGGCTCCGTGATCGGCACCGTGCTGGCGCTCGTGGGGGTGCAGAACCACCTCGTCGACTACCTGGTGCTGCTCGGGGTGTTCATCCCGCCGCTCGGCGGCGTGATCATCGGCGACTACCTGGCCCGCTGGCGCGACGGCATGCCCGCGGGGCACCCGATCGCTCCCTTCCACTGGGTCAACCTCGGGATCTACGCCCTGGCCAGCGCCCTGGCGTACGCAGCCAACGAGACCGGGTTCTTCGTCCCGCCGGTGATCGGGGTGCTCGTCGCCCTCGTCCTGGCGCTGGTGGCCGGGCGCCGACAGGCGGTCCGGGCCGGCTGACGGGTTGCGCGGGCGATCGCGGCCTAGGCTGGTGCTGTGGACCTTCCCGTGATGCCGCCCGTGCAGCCGATGCTGGCCAAGAGCGTCAGCGGCGTGCCGGACCCGGCGAAGCACGGCGGGCTGAGCTTCGAGCCCAAGTGGGACGGCTTCCGCTGCCTGGTCTTCAAGGACGGCGACGAGGTCGAGCTCGCCAGCCGCAACACCAAGCCGCTGACCCGCTACTTCCCCGAGGTCGTCGAGGCCTGCCGCGCGCAGCTCCCCGACCGGGTCGTGCTCGACGGCGAGATCTTCGTCGGCCTCCGGGGCCCGGACGGCTGGCGGCTCGAGTTCGAGACGCTCCAGGAGCGCATCCACCCCGCTGCCAGCCGCGTCGACAAGCTCGCCGTGGAGACGCCGGCCGGGTTCGTGGCCTTCGACCTGCTCGCCCTCGGGGACGAGTCCTTCCTCGGTCGCCCGTTCTCCGAGCGCCGCGCCGCCCTCGTCGAGGCCCTCGGCCACCTCGACGGCACCGGGCCCTGCTTCCTCACCCGCACCACCGAGGACTCCGCCGAGGCCGAGCGGTGGTTCGAGGAGTTCGAGGGCGCGGGGCTCGACGGGGTCGTGGCCAAGCCGCTCGGGGCGGCGTACGAGCCCAACAAGCGCACCATGCTCAAGATCAAGCACGAGCGCACCGCCGACGTCGTCCTCGCCGGCTACCGCGAGCACAAGACCTCCACCCCCGAGGAGCCGCTGGTCGGCTCACTGCTGCTCGGCCTGTACGACGAGGCGGGCGAGCTCCAGCACATCGGCGTCTCGGCCAGCTTCACCGCCGCGCGCCGCGCCGAGCTGTGGCGCGAGCTGCAGCCGCTGGTCTGCGACATCGCCGACCACCCGTGGGGCCGGTGGAACGAGTTCCTCACCGCCAACCCCGACCGCGTCCCCGGCACCCAGAGCCGGTGGAGCGCCGGCAAGGACCTCGGGTTCACCGCGCTGCGCCCCGAGCGGGTGCTGGAGGTGAAGTACGACCACATGGAGGGTCGGCGCTTCCGCCACACTGCGCACTTCAAGAGGTGGCGCACCGACCGCGACCCGGAGTCCTGCGGCTACGCGCAGCTCGACGAGCCGGCCGGCTACGACCTCACTAGAATCCTCAGTACCGAACCCGGAGGCGCGTCATGACCGAGAACACCCCCACCAGCCCCGACGAGTCCATCCACGACGGGCAGGGCACCTACGACGTGGTGCTCCTCGTCGAGCAGGCCCTGTCGGCCGCCGACGCCCAGCAGGTGCGCTCGCTGCACAGCGAGATCGAGGACAAGGTCGTCTACCACGTGCTGCTCCCCCTGGAGGACGCTGCTGCCCGCATCGAGGCCTCGCTGGGCACGCTCGGCGCCGGGGACCTGATGGCCGCACCCGCGCTGGCGATGAACGACGTCGACATCGACGCGCTGCGGCGCGAGTGCGAGGAGAACTCCTCCTCCGACCTCCAGAAGACCCTCAAGGCCATCGCCGCGGCCGGCGGGACCGCGCACGGGAAGGTGACCTCCGAGCCGCCCGTCGACGCGCTCGCCGCACTCGTCAGCGCGGTCGACGCGCGCGAGGCGATCATCCTGACCCGACCGCACGTGGTCGCCGAGTTCTTCCACGTCGACTGGACCTCCCGCGCGCGCCGCAAGCTCGGCGTACCGGTCCTGCACCTGATCGAGCACGAGAACTTCGACGAGCAGGCCTCCGGGGCCGGCGAGGGCGTCAGCGGCGTCTGACGTCGGTGGGCGCGTCCTGACGCCCCACCACCGCCGAGGCGGCGCATCCTGACGCCCCACCACCGCTGAGGCGGCGCATCCTGACGCCCCACCACCGCTGAGGCGGCGCATCCTCACGCATTCTCTGCGAGAACGCGCCCACTCGGCGCCCCCACGACGTCACGACGCGCTCACTCGGCGCCCCCAGGACGTCAGGACGCGCCGACTCGGCGTGAGCGCGACGTCACGACGCGCCGACTCGGCGCCCCCACGACGTCAGGACGCGCCCACTCAGCTGCGGCGGGTGACCCGGCGTACGACTGCGCGCCGCAGGATCGTGGCCGCCTCGCGACCGCCGACCGGCGTCTCCTTCGCGGCCCGGACCCGGGCCAGCTCGCGGCGCAGCTGCTGCACGGTGGCGCGCTGGGCGTCGCGGGCCTCGCGGGCGGCGAGGGTCGACGCGGCCTTGGTGTGGTCGAAGGTGAGCGCCACCGCGTCGGCGTAGCGGGCGTTGTAGTCGGCGTGGATGCGGTCGAGCGCGCCGAGCGTGTCAGGGTCGTGCGGGGTGGTGGTCAGCGCTCCGAGCAGCCGCCACACCTCCTCCGCCATGTCGCGCAGCCAGTCGGGCGTGCGGACGTCGTCCCAGGTGAGCTGCGACTTGCGCATCGACGGCTCGATGAAGTCGTCGACGGAGTGGTGCTCGGACGACGAGAGGTCGGTGTCGAGGGCCAGCTCGAGCTGCTGCTGCACGGGCGCGAGGGCCGTACGCCAGTCGGCCAGCAGGTCGACGTACTTCACGAACGACCGCTTCGAGCCGCGGCCGGCCTTCTCGGTGAGCAGCGCCGCGTGCACCCAGCCCGCGACGTTGGAGGTCTCCTTGGTCAGCCGCAGCTCGTCGGACTGGCTGGAGAGGTAGGCGATGTCGCGCGAGCCGACGACCTCGGCGGGGTGGCGCAGCGCGGTGAGCCAGCGCAGGTCGGCGCCCACCTCGGCGCTGACCACCTCCCACACCTGGGCGAACCAGAAGGCGTGCGGGTCCTTGACGACGACCTGCTCGCCGCGGAGGTGCTCCCCGTCGAGCTGGCCCGAGAGCCACTCGTGCAGCTCGGCGGTCGGCACGCCCGACTCGACGTGCCTGGCGACGATGTCGACCGCCGAGGGCCGGCTGTCGATGTTGAAGAGCGCAAGCTCCTTGAGGTGCCGCTTGTGGAAGTCGATGACCCACTGCGGCTCGTAGAACCCGCGCGGGTTGGTCTCCGACGCCTCGACCTCGGGCTGCGGCACGTGGAGGCCGAGCCGCTTCAGGGTGCCGGCGAGGGAGCTGGTGCCACTGCGACCGGATCCGGACACCAGGACCAGCGGGGTGGAGGACGTCGGCATGCGGCTCACCCTATCGGCCGGACCGCCTCCCCCTAGGATCGTGCCGACCGTTCGGCGGAGGCGTCGACGAAGGAGGACTGAGGGCCACGTGGCACTGACCGAGAGGCTCGGTGGGAAGGTGCGCTCGGCGGTACGCCGCGTACGCCGCGACGGCCCGCTCGACATCGTCTTCGTCCTGTTCAACGCCGACGGCATGGGCGGCACCGCCCGCTCGGGCATCGAGCAGGCCAACGCGCTGCTCTCCCTGGACGAGGGCCACCGGGTGCGCATCCTCAGCGTGACCCGCAGCGGCGCCTCGACGCACTACCGGCTCGCCGACGGGCTCGAGGTCACCTACCTCGTCGACGTACGCGGCGAGCGTCCCGCCGCGGTCCGCGGCAGCCATGCACCGGAGCTCGCCGATCGGGAGTCGGTGATCGTGCCGCGCAGCTGGGACGCCCTCTACAACGGTCTGACCGACGCCACGATGCGCGAGGCGCTCGGTGCGATCGAGGCCGACGTGCTCGTCACCACCACTCCCGAGCTGCTCGCCGTCGTCGCCCAGCTCGCTCCCGACGACGTCGCTCTGGTGCACCAGGAGCACCGCGCCTCCTCCAGCCGGGTCAACGACCTCGGCGCGCTGCTCCAGTTCGCCCCCCGTGCCGACGTCGTCGTGTCGCTGACCGAGTCGATGTCGCGGTGGCTCGCCGGTCGCCTCGGCGGTGCCGCACCCGAGCTCCAGGTGATCCCGAACCCGCTGCCCGCCCACGCGCAGGCGCGCTCCCCGCTGGACCAGCAGGCCTTCGTGACGGCCGGCCGGCTCGCACCGGAGAAGCAGTTCGAGCACGTCGTCGACGCCTTCTGGCGCATCCACGAGCAGGTGCCCGGCTGGACGCTGACCGTCTGGGGCGACGGACCGCGCGCCGACAACCTGGCCGCGCAGGTGCGCAAGCTCGGTCTCGAGGATCGCGTACGCCTCCCCGGGTCGACCGACGACCTGGCGGCCGAGTGGGCCCGAGCGAGCGTCGCCGTGCTCGCGTCGCGGGGCGAGGGCTATCCCCTGGTCCTGCAGGAGGCGATGTCGGCGGGCGTGCCGCCGGTGTCCTACGACTGCCCGTCGGGCCCGCGCGAGATCATCACCCACGACGTCGACGGGCTCCTCGTCCCGCCGGGCTCCAAGGCCGCGCTCGCCGCCGCGATGCTGCGCATCGCCACCGACGACGACCTCCGCACGAGCCTGGGGGCCGCCGCGCTCGAGCGCTCGGAGCGGTGGGACGGCCGACTCCTCGCCGCGCAGTGGGTGGAGACGTTCCGTACGGCGGTCGCCCGCCGCGCCGACCCGCTCGCGCCGCGCCGCGTGCTGCACGGCCTCCGCCCGGGCCCGCTCGGCGACCTGCCCGACACGACAGGAGCCGCGGGCGTCACGCCCGCCCAGGCGCGTACGGCAGCGCTGACCGCCCTCACCGCCGCGGCCGCCGCGACCGGCGAGGGCTGGTTCGTCGTGCCCGCCCGCGGCCTCGACCCGCACCCGCTGGTCGTCGTGCCGTCGTCACGTCGCGGCGACTTCCTCGCGTCGCTCGCCACGGGCGCGGTCCCCGACTGGCTGTCGGTGCGCGACCCCGCCGAGCGCGGCTGGCCCGAGCGACGCGGCACGGTGACGGCGATGACCGAGGAGCTCGCCCGGACCCGGACGGCCTCGCTCTTCCTCGAGCCGTGGCCGATGCGCGGAGGCCACGACGGCGTCCTCGGCGAGGGCGTCGAGGTGGGCGTGCAGTTCTGGGAGGAGTCCACCGACGGCGACCTGCTCGCACCCGGCCCCAACCGCTGGGGCGACCGCGTCCCGGCCGGCACCCCGCGCACCACGACCACCGTCGAGGGCGTCGAGGTGCCCACGCTCGAGCTGATGGCGCTGCCGACGGTCGACGACTGCCGCTTCGACGTGGACGTCGTCTACACCTGGGTCGACGGCGACGACGAGGCGTGGCTGGCTGCCCGCGACGAGCGGATCACCGGGCTCGGCGGCACTCCGAGCGCCCGGGCGAGTGGCGCCTCGCGCTACCGCAGCCGCGACGAGCTGCGCTACTCAATGCGCAGCATCCACCTCTTCGCGCCGTGGGTGCGCCGCATCCACCTCGTCACCGCCGGCCAGGTGCCGGCCTGGCTCGACACCTCGCACGACCGCGTACGCGTGGTCGACCACCGCGACATCCTCCCGGACTCGGCGCTGCCGACCTTCAGCTCGCACGCGATCGAGACCCGGCTGCACGCCGTGCCCGGCCTCGCCGACCACTTCGTCTACGTCAACGACGACGTGTTCCTCGGGCGGCCGCGACGCAAGGAGCACTTCTTCGCGCCCGGCGGGCAGTACGCCGCCTTCGTCGCCGACCACCGCGCCGTCGGCCTGCCCGGCACCGACGACCGGCCCTACCTCTCGGCCGCGCAGAACAACCGCCGCCTCCTGGCCGAGGCCTTCGGAGTCACGCTGACCCACACGATGATGCACAGCCCGCACCCGCAGCGGCGTACGACCCTCGAGGAGATCTCGGCCCGCTTCCCCGACGAGGTCTCCCGCACCACCCACGCCCCGTTCCGCTCGGAGACGGACCTGTCGATGCTCTCCTCCTTCGCGCAGAGCTACGGGCTGATCACCGGTCAGGCCTTCCGGGCCAGCGCCCACCACGGCTACGTCGACCTCGGCCACCAGCAGCTGCCGGTCCAGCTCCGGCAGATGCTCAAGCGCGACCGCGACTTCTTCTGCGTGGCCGACAACCTCCTCGCCGCCTTCGACGAGGAGCGCGCCGACGGGCTGCTCCACGAGTTCCTCGAGCAGTACTTCCCGATCGCGGCGCCCTGGGAGCTCGGCTGAGTGGTGCGTGAGCCACATTTCCTGGCTGGCTGAGGTGGCTGTGGCACCGCTTCCTCGGCGAGTCGCGCTCGCCACGCCGTACGGCGGTGGGTGACCCACATTCCCCGTGCTCAGGATGTGGCTGCGGCACCGCTGCGAGGCTCAGTCGGCGATCCGGTTCCCCTCGGCGTCCCAGTGCGCCTCGACCTTCTTGCTCGGCTGCACCCGCGGCGGCTCACCGGGCATCTTGGGGTGGTCGGGCGGGAAGTTGAGCTCGACCGGGTGCTCGTCCCACAGGTCCAGCAGGGGCTGGAGCGAGTGGTGCACGTCGTCGATCCCCTCCCACGGGTCGCCGTCCAGCATGAGGCGCGAGGGCACGGAGAACAGGTTGAGGTGGTGGGGGTCGGTCAGGTCGGAGAGCTCGTCCCACGCCAGGGGGGTCGACACCGGCGCGCCGGGGATCGGGCGCAGCGAGTAGGCCGAGGCGATCGTGCGGTCCCGGGTGTTCTGGTTGAAGTCGACGAAGATCCGCTCCCCCCGCTCCTCCTTCCACCACGCCGTGGTCACGCCGTCGTCGCGCTTCTCCAGCTCGCGACCGAACGCGATCGCGGCGTGCCGCACCTCGGCGAAGTCCCACCGCGGCTCGATCCGTACGTAGACGTGGATCCCCCGGTTGCCCGAGGTCTTCGCGAAGCCGGTCATGCCGAGGTCCGACAGCAGCTCACGTGCCACGCCCGCGACCCGTACGGCGTCGGCGAAGGTCGTGCCCGGCTGCGGGTCGAGGTCGATGCGCAGCTCGTCGGGGTGGTCGACGTCGTCGCGCCGCACCGGCCAGGGGTGGAAGGTCAGCGTGCCCATCTGCGCGCACCACACCGGCACCGCGATCTCGGTGGGGCAGATCTCGTCGGCCGTACGCCCCGACGGGAAGGTGATCTGCACCGACTCGAGGTAGTCGGGCGCCCCTTTGGGCACCCGCTTCTGGTAGAACGCGTCGGCGTTGCGGTCCTGCGGCCCAGTCGCCAGCTTCATGCCGGGGCGTACGCCGGAGGTCCACCGCTCCAGGGCCGTCGGCCGGTCGCGCAGGGCCCGCATGAGGCCCTCCTCGACGCTCGTGAAGTACTCCGCGACCATGAGCTTGGTCACCGCGGGCGTGCGATCGGTCGCCTCGTAGATCACCCGCTCCGGCGAGGAGATCCTGACCTCGCGCTCCCCCGCCCGGACGTACGCCTCCGACGCCTTCGCCATGTCACGACCCTAGCCGGGAACGACGCAGTCGTGCCCGGCGTGGGGCGGGAGGTTGAGCAAGCGCGCGGGCGAGCCTGCGAGCACGCGACTGCGCGTCGAAACCCAGCGACCCGGGCCGCGCGCTGGCGTGCCCTCGTAGACTCGGAGCCATGGCCTACGACGTGCAGAAGACCGACGAGCAGTGGCGCGAGGAGCTCACCCCCGAGGAGTACGCCGTGCTGCGCCAGGCCGGCACCGAGCGCGCCTTCACCGGCGAGTACACCGACACCGAGACCGAGGGCACCTACTCGTGCAAGGCCTGCGGGTCCGAGCTGTTCACCAGCGACACCAAGTTCCACTCCGGCTGCGGCTGGCCGAGCTTCTACCAGCCGATGACCGACACCGTGGAGTACATCGAGGACAACTCCCACGGCATGAAGCGCGTCGAGGTCCGCTGCGCGAAGTGCGGCTCGCACCTCGGCCACGTCTTCCCCGACGGGTTCGGCACGCCGACGGGCGACCGCTACTGCATCAACTCGATCAGCATCACGCTCAACGAGAAGAAGTGATCAGGCGGCCGGCTCCAGCGCGGAGCTGATCGTCACCAGCCCCTCGCCGTAGGTCGCGTCGGCCCACTTCTGGATCGAGCCGTCGTCGAAGACGACCTGAGCGTCGAGGGAGTCCGGCGCGAACGACCCGCTGGTCAGCAGCTGCTCGCCCAGCGCCGCCTGCAGCTCCTGGTTGACCTCGTTGAGGTCGGCCTCGGTGCGCTCGACCGTGGTCACGCACAGCATCCCGCCCCATGTCCTGCGCAGCTCTGCCTCGGCGCCCTCGGCGTCCTCGGTGACGGCGACGTTGATGGTGTTGCCGGTCAGCCACGCCGTGGCGTACGTCGGCAGCGCGGAGGCCGCGGCCAGGGTGGCGTCCATGTCCTCGGGGGTCGCCCTGGTGGTGTCGGTGGTGGTGGCGTCGTCGCAGGCGGCGGCGAGCGGGTCCTGCTCCGGCTCGGCCATCACGTCGTAGAGGGCGGCCGGGATGGCGTCGGTGACGGTGAAGGCGGTGCCGTCGTAGGTGCCGGTGAGGGCGTACTGGCCCCACCGCACACCTGAGGCCTCCTCGAAGCCCACGTCGCCCCACTCGAAGTCCGTCAGCGCCGGGCCGCCGCACTGGGGCGGGTACGACTCGGCGACGCCGCCGAGGCACAGCTCGGGTCCGTCCCCGTCGTCGAGCACCATCACCAGCCCCTGCGTACGGACCTCGCCGTCCGGAACCGGTGTCGGCGCCCCGTCGGAGGGCGCTGAGGCGGCGGAGCCACCGGACCCCGAGGGGTCGACGGCCTTCATGTCGGCCTCGGTGGAGCAGGCGGTGGCGGCGCCCAGGACGGTCAGCACGGCAGCGGCGGTGAAGATCCTCATGATGCTCCGACGCTACTGCGCCGCGAGCCGTTCCCGCGTCAGGGCAGGCGGCCGAGCAGCTCTGCCGGCGTCACCCGGGCGCCGGTGTAGAACGGCACCTCCTCGCGGACGTGGCGGCGGGCGTCGGAGGCGCGCAGGTCGCGCATCAGGTCGACGATGCGGTGCAGCTCGTCGGCCTCGAACGCGAGCATCCACTCGTAGTCGCCGAGGGCGAACGACGCGACGGTGTTGGCGCGCACGTCGGCGTAGCCGCGGGCCTGCTGGCCGTGCTGGGCCAGCATCCGACGGCGCTCGGCGTCGTCGAGGAGGTACCACTCGTAGGACCGCACGAACGGGTAGACGCACACGTGCGCCCGCGGCTCCTCGTCGGCGAGGAACGCCGGGATGTGCGACTTGTTGAACTCCGCCGGACGGTGCAGCGCCATCTGCGACCAGACCGGCTCGAGGCGACGGCCGAACGACGTGCGGCGGAACGCGTTGTAGGCACCCTGGAGCTGCTGCGAGTCGGCGGCGTGCCACCACACCATGAGGTCGGAGTCGGCGCGCAGGCCGCTGACGTCGTAGAGCCCGCGGACCGTCACGTCCTGCTCGGCGAGCACCTCGAACAACGCCTCGACGTCGGTCGCCTCTGCGGCCCGGTCGGCGTCGCCGAGGACGTCGCGCAGCCTGAACACCGACCACATCGTGTAGCGGATCGTGTCGTTGAGCTCACGCGTGCGGGCGGCGTTGGTCTTCGCGTCGGGGGACTCGGTGCTCATGGCTTCATTCTGCCCGTGTGACCGAGGCCACGGCCTGCCGGGCCGACCCGATCACCGCCGGGATGCCGACCCCGTCGTACGCCGCCCCGCACACCGCGAGCCCGGGCTGTGCCGCGACCGCGGCCCTGATCCGGGCGACGCGGTCGAGGTGGCCGACGGCGTACTGCGGCAGCCCGCCGCCCCAGCGCTGGACGTGGGTGTCGAGCGGCTGGGCGGTGATGCCGGCCATCGCGGCGAGGTCGGCGAGCGAGACGCGGACCAGCCCGTCGTCGGTGGCCTGCAGCGTCGTCTCCTCGCCGTGGCGGCCCAGCGAGGTGCGCAGCACGACGACGTCGGGGTCGAGGTCGCGCACCCACGCCCACTTGGCGAAGGAGAAGGTCGAGGCCTTGATGGTGCGCTGCTCGACCGGTGGCACGAGGAAGCCGGACCGCTCGACGAGTGCGTCGGGGACGTCCCGCGCGCGGAGGGCGAGCGTGACGACGGCGACGCTCGCAGCCTCGATCGCCGACAGCTCAGCGGCCGCGTCGGGGAGCACCTCCCCCAGCAGCCGCGCGGTGGGCGACGCGGGGGTGGCCAGCACGACCGCGGCGGCCTCGACCGTCTCGGGGTGGGTCGTCGGGCCGACCGTCAGCGCCCACCCGCCGGCCGTACGCCGCAGCGCGCGCACGGTCGCCGAGGTCCGCACCTCGAAGCCGCCGCCGTCGACGACCAGCCCGGGCAGGCGACCCATGCCGCCGGGAAGTGAGGCGAAGACCGGCGCGGTCGACGGCGGGACCGCCGCAGCCTGCTCGAGCAGGCTCCCGCGGCGCGCCATCGCGAGCAGCTGCGGCACGGCCGCCGCGGCCGAGATGCGGCGGGCGTGCCCGGCGTACACGCCTCCGAGCAGCGGTTCGACCAGACGATCCACGAGCTCGTCGCCGAGCCGCGCCGCGACCAGGTCGCCCACGGACACGTCGTCGCCCACGGGGGTGTCGAGCTCGTGGCGCGCGCGGGCCAGGCCCTCCGGGCTGAGCACTCCGCTGGCGGCGAGTCGGTCGAGGTCGAGGGGCACGCCCATCAGCGAGCGCGGCAGCGTGCGCAGCGCGCCGCGCGACCAGACGGCGGACGTGACCGCGGTCGGGTGGACCACCTCGGCGCCGATCTCGGTGGCCAGGGCGAGGCCCTCCGGGCGGCGGGCCAGCATGGCCTCGGCCCCGACGTCGACCGTGAGCCCGGCCACCTCGGCACTGCGCACCTTGCCGCCGACCTGCGGTGACCCCTCGAGCAGGAGCACGTCGCGACCGGTGGCGGCGAGGCCCCGGGCCGCGACCAGTCCGGCGATCCCCCCGCCCACGACCACTGCGTCACGCGTCACGCCACCACCCTGCCAGAGGAGGCAGCGTCCGCCGGGTGCCCCCTAGGCTGCACGCATGGAGTCCACCGGAGCAGCCGATCGGATCGCGGTGATGATCGACGCCGACAACACCAGGCCGGCGTACGCCGACGAGGTGCTGGGCGAGGTCGCGAAGTACGGCGACCCGACGATCCGGCGCGTCTACGGCGACTGGACCAACCCCCACCTCACCCAGTGGGCGCGCAAGCTCAACCGCCTCGGCCTGCGCGCGATGCACCAGAACGCCTACACGTCGGGCAAGAACTCCACCGACCTCGCCCTCGTGATCGACGCGATGGACCTGCTCTACGACGGCAACGTCGAGGCCTTCGCGCTCGTCACCAGCGACAGCGACTTCACGAGCCTCGCCCACCGGTTGCGCGAGTCGGGCAAGAGGGTCTACGTCCTCGGCGAGAACAAGGCGCCGGAGTCGCTGCGCAATGCGTGCGACAAGTTCATCGATCTCGCGGTGGTCACCGACCGGGACGACGACGGTGACGACACCGAGGACGAGGCCGACGACGCCACGGACGAGAAGACCCCGTCGATCAACCTCCAGAGTGCCCTGACCCGCGCGGTCAACGCCGTCTCGGACGACGACGGTTGGGCGCTGCTGCCCGCCCTGGGCAACCAGCTCATCCGCACCCACCCGTCGTTCGACGCCCGCAACTTCGCCGGACCGGGCGCCCGGCTCAGCACGCTCGTCGCGGCCCAGCCCTACCTCGAGACCTCGGGCTCGGGCAATCAGCTGCTGGTGCGGCTCAAGGGCACCCGGCCCGCGAGCGCCAGGGCGGCGTCGAAGAACAAGGCAGCGCCGACCAAGGCAGCACCCACCAAGGCAGCGCCGACTCAGCCCGCACCGACCGAGGCCGCGCCACCGAAGGTCACCACCACCCGGCGGTCCGCGAGGAAGTCGGCCAGCAAGAAGTCCTGACGCATCACGGTTCCGTCACGGCCGGAACCGGTGATCGCGCCGTCGGCGTCGGACGGCCATGACGACCTCCACAGCCTCCCGTGCCGCGGGACTCCTCATCGCGCTCACCACGACGGCCGCGCTGGCCGCCTGCTCCACCTCCGACGGCGGCTCCGACGCCAGCTCCGGCGAGTCGGTGCCGGCCGCCGCGGACTCGGGCTCGGGCTCGGGAGCCGGCGCCGGGTCCGACGCGGACAGCGGTGCCGACCGGTCGACGTCCGACCCGGCCGGATCGGGCGACGGCCCGACGACGCCGCAGATGGAGCGCTCAGTGGTCTCCACCGGCACGATCTCCCTCGCGGGCGAGGACGTGCGCGCTACCCGGCGCGAGGTCCAGCGGGTCGTGGACGCGCAGGGCGGCGAGATCACCGACGAGACGTCCGAGGCCGACTCCGAGGGAGATCCAGCCTACGTCCGGCTCGTCGTACGGGTCCCCAGCGCGGAGTTCGGCGAGACCATGTCGGCGCTCGAGCAGGTCGGGGTGCTGCGGACGTCCGACCGCGGCTCCGAGGACGTGACCACCGAGGTCATCGACACCGGGGTCCGCGTACGTGCGCAGGAGGCGAGCCTCCGGCGGGTCGAGCTGCTGCTCGCCGACGCGCGCGACCTCAAGGACATCATCTGGATCGAGTCGCAGCTGACCAGCCGACAGGCCGAGCTCGACTCCCTGCGGTCCCAGCAGTCGTGGCTGGCGGACCAGACCTCGCTGTCCACCATCACGGTCGACATCTCACGGCACCAGGTGGTCGAGGACGAGCCGGAGGACGAGGAGAAGCCCGCGGGCTTCCTCGCCGGGCTCGACGGCGGGACCAGGGCGCTCGGGGCGGTCGTCACGATCCTCACCACGGTGATGGGTGCGTTGCTGCCCTTCGCCGCGGTGGCCCTGCTGCTCGGGCTGCCGGTGTGGCTGTTCGTACGCCGCCGTCGGGCTCCGGCCGCCCACCCGCCCGCCGCGTAGACGCGCGGACAGAACTGCGCGGGAACCGCTCGCCTCACGCTCGAACCGGGATATGGGAAGGACTTGTGTCCGCGCGTCTACGACGTCAGCGGTCGGTACGCCTGCACGAACTCGGTCAGCGCCGTGAGCTGACCGGGGTCCGTCGACGGGATGACGCCGTGGCCGAGGTTGAAGACGTGCCCCTTGGCGCGACGGCCGGCCTCGATGACCTCGGCCGCGCGTGCGGTCATCACCTCGGTCGGCGCGAAGACGAGCGTGGGGTCGAGGTTGCCCTGCACGGCCCGGTCGCCCACCAGCGGGATCGCCTGGTCGAGCGGCGTACGCCAGTCGACGCCGACCACGTCGGCCCCGGCCTCGCCCATCAGGCCGAGGAGGTTGGTGGTGCCGACGCCGAAGTGGATCCGCGGCACGCCGAGCCCACCGGCCTCGGCGAGCACCCGCTCCGAGTGCGGCATGACCGAGGCGCGGTAGTCGGCCGGGGTCAGGGCGCCCGCCCACGAGTCGAAGAGCTGCACGGCCGAGGCGCCTGCCTCGACCTGGATGCGGAGGTAGGCCGCGGCGATGCCCGCGATCTTGCGCATCAGCGCGTCCCAGACGTCGGGCGCGCCGAACATCATCGCCTTGGTCTTCGCGTGCTCCTTGGACGGTCCGCCCTCGACGAGGTAGGACGCGACCGTGAAGGGCGCCCCGGCGAAGCCGATGAGGGGCGTGGCGCCGAGCTCGGCGACGAGCTGGCGCACGGCCTGGGAGATGTAGGGGACGTGCTCGGGGGCGAGGTCCGGGATCGCCTCGACGTCCGCGAGGGTGCGTACGGGCGAGGCGACGACGGGGCCGACGCCCGGCTTGATGTCGAGGTCGACGCCGACGGCCTTGAGCGGCAGCACGATGTCGGAGAAGAAGATCGCCGCGTCGACCCCGTAGCGACGGACCGGCTGGAGGGTGATCTCGGTCACGAGGTCGGCGTCCATGCAGGACTCGAGCATCCCGATGCCCTTGCGCACCTCGAGGTACTCCGGGAGCGAGCGCCCCGCCTGCCGCATGAACCACACGGGCGTGTGCGAGGGCTGCTCACCGCGGGCCGCACGGAGGAAGGGGCTCTCGGCCAGGCCGGGGTGGGGCGTGCGTACGGCGTCGGTCACTCCCGAATCTTCGCAGGTCAGGCGGCGTGGCGGCACATCGGCGGAGCGGGCCGCTGGCCTACTCTGAGGCCATGGTGGCCCGTCACGAGACCCACCCCGGCAGTGCTGCCGCGGCTGGGCCCGCGGAGTTCCGCGCGGCTGTGGAGTCGATGCGTCGGGCGACCCTGCGCCCTGAGGTGCTCTGCGAGGAGATGCCCGCGCCGCAGCGCATCGCACCCTGGTCGTCCGCGCTGAGCGGCGACGTCACGGTCGACGACGAGGACCTCGGCACCGGCCGCCTGATCCTGCTCCACGACCCGGCCGGCAACGACGCCTGGGACGGCACGTTCCGCTGCGTGGCCTACGCCCGCGCCGACATCGACCCCGAGCTCGGCGCCGACCCGATGCTGGCGGCGGTCGGCTGGTCCTGGCTCGTCGAGGCGCTGGAGGCGCACGGCGCCGGCTTCCATGCGGCGTCCGGCACGGTCACCCGGGTGACCACCGAGAGCTTCGGGCAGATGGCCGACGAGTCCGGCACCGCCCAGGTCGAGATCCGCGCGTCGTGGACCCCCGACGTCGACGACGACGGCGCGCTCGACATGACCGCCCACGTCGAGGCGTGGGGCGAGCTGATGTGCACCGCCGTCGGCCTCCCACCGGTGCCCGAGGGCGTCACCGCCATCCCGAGCCGGCGTGGACAGCGCGGCACCTGAACCGATGCCCGACTCCCCGGACACCTCCCGCACAGAGGCCGAGACCGGCACTGAGCCCGACGTCACCGGGCCCGCCGCCGAGGCCGCGCCCGACGTCGAGGCCGCACCGGCTCCCCTGCTCGAGCTGCGCGACGGCCTTCCGGAGGTCGTCGACACCGACGCCGGGCTCCTCGAGGCGTGCGCGGCCCTCGCCGAGGCGACCGGACCGGTCGCCATCGACGCCGAGCGCGCCTCCGGCTACCGCTACTCCAACCGCGCCTACCTGATCCAGCTGCGCCGCGAAGGAGCCGGCACCTGGCTGGTCGACCCCATCGGGATGTCCACCCTCGCCCCGCTGCAGGACGCCCTCGCCGGCTCCGAGTGGATCCTCCACGCCGCCACCCAGGACCTGCCGTGCCTGCGCGAGGTCGGCCTGACCCCGACCAGCCTCTTCGACACCGAGCTCGCCGGACGCCTCCTCGGCTACCCCCGCGTCGGTCTCGCCACCCTGGTCGAGACCGTGCTGGGGCAGCGGATGCGCAAGGAGCACTCCGCCGCCGACTGGTCGACACGCCCGCTGCCCGAGTCGTGGCTCGAGTACGCCGCGCTCGACGTCGAGGTGCTCCTCGAGCTGCGCGAGCACATGGTCACGGAGCTCGAGAAGGCCGGCAAGGCCGAGTGGGCACGCCAGGAGTTCGACCACCTGCTCGGCTTCGAGCCGGCCGTGCGCGTCGACGCGTGGCGGCGTACGTCGGGCGTGCACCGGCTGCGTGGGCGTCGCGCCCTCGGGGCCGCGAAGGCGCTGTGGGAGGCGCGCGACGCCATCGCCGCGGAGCGTGACGTCACGCCGGGGCGGATCCTGCCCGACTCCGCGATCGTCGTCGCGGCCACCGTGATGCCCACCGACCGTCGCGCCCTGCTCTCCACGCCGGGCTTCCACGGTCGAGGCGCCGGCCGCTACGCCTCGACGTGGGTCGACGCGCTCCAGCGGGTGCGCGAGATGCCCGAGGACGAGCTGCCCACCCGCGCCCCTCGTGGCGACGGCCCCCCGCACCCGCGCACGTGGGCCGATCGCGAGCCGGTCGCCGACCGCCGCTTCAAGTCCGCGCGCGAGTCGATGCTCAACCTCGCCGAGGAGCACCAGCTGCCGGTCGAGAACCTGCTCACGCCCGACTTCCTGCGCCGCCTGATGTGGGCGCCGCCGGCCACCCGCGAGCCGGCCGAGCTGGCGCAGGCCGTACGCGAGCAGCTGGCCTCCTACGGCGCCCGGCCCTGGCAGGCCGAGCTGGTCACCGGCGCGCTGGTCGGCGCGATCCTCGGGGCCGAGCGCGAGTAGCCACTCCAGGTCGGCTGGCGCCGGCAGCGGGGCGCCCTACTCCGAGGGCGACTCGCTCGGCTCCTCGGTCGGCGACTCGGTCTCCTCCTCGGGCGAGAGGATCGTCCGGGAGGCCTGGTCGATCTGCTCGGTGGTCTGCTCGAGGTCGAGCACACCGGGCGCGGTGACCAGCCGGTCCAGCAGCGGCGTCACCGCGTCCACCAGCTCCTCGCGCTGATCGATGAAGGGCGGCACCACCATGTAGCGGATGCTCGAGTTGAAGGCGGCTGCGTTGGCGGGCTCGAGGTCGGGCGCGAGGAAGTCGTCGGAGGCGGCGACCGAGGTGTTCGCCGGCACGATGTAGCCCGTCGAGGCGACGGTCGCGATCGCGGCGTCGGACACGGCGTACGCAATGAAGTCCGCGGCGTCGCCGGTCACCTCGGAGTCCGCTGACAGGCAGAGTCCGCTGATGTCGCCGACCGTGGCGCGGTCCTCGATGACGGGCATCGGCAGGACGTCGAAGTCGAGGTCCTCGACCTCGCGCAGCTCCGGCACGAGGTTGCGGAAGCCGGCCACCATGGCGAGCTCGCCCCGCTTGAAGAGCTGCACCGGCGTCGCTCTCGCGAGCTGGGCGTTGGTCGGCGTCAGCGCAGCGTTGCGCAGGATGGCGAGGGTCTCGTTGAGCGCCTCGCGGGTCGAGTCGTCGCTGAAGGCGAGGGACGTCGGTGCCTCGTCGTCGTCGAAGACCTGCCCGCCGCCGGAGTAGATGAACGGCGCCAGGCCCTGCAGCGTCGGGTCGATCCACACCCCGCGCCGGTCGCCGCGACGCGCTGCGAAGGTCGCGGCGGCACCGAACTCGGCGAGGGTCCAGCGCTCGCGCACGCCCTCGTCGTTGGCGGTGGGCACGTCGTACTCGCGGCGCTCCATCTTGTCGAAGTCGACGAGGTCGGTGTTGTAGTAGACGACCATCGGCGACACCGAGTAGGCCATGCACTGGAGCTCGTCGTCCATCGCGAAGGCGTCGACGGCGTCGCGGGAGAAGCGGTCGCCGAAGTCCACGCCCCGCTCGTCGAGCAGGAGGCTGACCGGCCGGAGGGCCTCTGCCTCGACCAGCTGGTCGAGGTCGATCCGCGAGGTGAGGAAGGCGTCGGGGGCGTTGCCGGCCAGGACGTCGGCGAGCGCGGACTCGTGGTCCGGCCACGACTGGAGGGTGACCTGGCGGGTGGTCGAGGAGGCGTTGAAGGAGTCGACGACGCTCTGGAAGGCGGCGACCTCCTCCTCACTGCCGTAGGCGCCGAAGGTCACCTTGCGCGGCTTCTCGGACGGCTGGCCCGTCCCGCTCGGCGACGGCGTGGGGCCCGGGTCGGGCTCCGCGGCGCCGGTGCAGGCGGCCGTCGTCAGCGTGAGCGCGAAGGCCGAGGCGGCCAGGGCGGCACGGCGGAAGGAGAGGCGAGACACGGCGAAACCCTAGCCGGACAAGCCACGGCGAGCCTCCACGACGGCAGTGAAGATCGTCTCGTCGAGCGCGGCACCCTCGCGTCGTACGCCGTCCCGCTCGAGGTGGATGAGCCGGTCGAGCCGCACCTCGCTGGGTCGCCCCTGCGAGTCCCAGCCGCCGGTGCCGACGTCCATCCAGTGGCGACCGAACCGCGCCTCGTCCTCGGCGTCGCGGTCGTGGTCCTGGCTGCTCAGCATCAGCCCGGTCCACCCGTCACCGGCCACCTCGAGCACCAGCACCGGGCGATCCTTGCCCTGGCTCGGGTCGTCCTCGTAGGGGACCCACGCCCAGACGACCTCGCCGGGGTCGGGCTCGCCGTCGCGCTCGGGGGCGTACGTCGGGGCGCTTGTGGCGTCGGGCGTGGGGTCGGGGGTGGTGTCGGACGCACCCGCCGGGCCGCCGGAGAGGAACGCGCGGATGCGCTTGCCGATCGTCATCCCACGAGCCTAGAGGTGGGCCCGGAGGTGAATGAGTGCGCCGGACCGGGAGCGCCTCACGGCGCGTGGCCGCTCGTAGCGGCTAATTGTGGGACCCGGGGCTGCCACAGCCCGACGCACTCGAGGACCATTTTAATCATTCAGGCCAGGGTGTTGGCGATTTCGCCGTGCCCGGCCGCCTCGAGCTGCTCGGAGAGGACGAGCACCCGGCTGATCTCCTCGTGCGTGGCGCTGCCGAGCGCGGCCCGTCCCGCGGCGACGATCCGCGCGAAGGCGGCCGCCCGGAAGAGGGTCACGGCGAAGTCGCCCCCGGCGATGCCTCGCAGCACGTCGTCGACCATCCGGCGCAGCTCGTCGGGGCCGGGCGGGTCGGCGACCCCGGCGACCACCCGGGCCACGTCAACGCGGCGCTGACCGGCGTCGTACTCGGCGGCGACCTCCTCGGGCGCGGCGTACACCCACGAGCGCAGCAGGAACAGCCGCCACAGGCTGCCGGCGAGCGTGTCGGCGGGCGCGCCGGACCACACCTCGGCGAGCGTCTCGAGACCCTCGGTCTCCGCGAGGTGGACGATCCGCTCGGCCACCTGCGGGTCGTCGGAGGAGCGGGCGCCGCGCACCAGCACGGTCGCGGCCAGGTCGCCGGCCTCGCGCACCTGCGCGGGGTCGGCGCCGCCGACGATCTCGTCGAAGAAGCCGCCGCCGGGCGTCATCGGGCGGTGGTGGATGCGGCCGGTCATGGCACCAGCCTAGGACCGCCCCATCACCTTGCGGATGCGTTGGTCGCTGACCTTCGTGGCCGTGCCGAGGGGTTGGGCGAACAGCGAGACGCGGTACTCCTCCAGCAGCCACCGCGCCTCTCGCAGGTGCTGCGGCACCGGCTGGCCGTCGGGCAGCGCGGCGACCGCATGCAGCCACGCCTCCTGGAGCCCCGACAGCTGGTCCATCAGCTGGCGGTCGCGAGCGACCTGCTGGTCGAGCCGCTCGCGCCGGTAGGTGACCGCCCGGAGGTAGCGCGGGTAGTCGCGCAGCCGCGTGGCGCCGGCCTCGCCGACGAACCCCGGGGCCATCAGCCGGCCGACCTGCGCGCGCATGTCGGTCAGGGCCGGCAGGGTCATCAGGTCGGCGCGCCCGGAGATCGCCTTGTCGGTGGTGCGCCAGGCCTCGAGGACCCGCATCACGTCGTGCACAGCGGCGCTCGTCCCCGCAGCGACCGCCTCCCGGGCCGCGGCGACCACCGCGTCGTACGCCGGCTCGTCGCGCACGGCCGGGTGTGCGTCCACGACCTCGCCGACGATGCCGGCCCGGACGTCGTCGAGCAGGTCGACGACCGAGGCGTACGGGGACCCGACGAGCGCGAGCTTGGCGCGCTGGTCGAGCCCGGCGGCGGCGAGCACGTCGTCCACCGGCTGGGCGGGTCCGAGCGCGAGCAGCACCAGCCGGCGTACGCCGAGGCGGTGGTGGGCGGCGGCCTCGTCTGCGGTGGCGAGCACCTGCAGCCCCACCGTCGCGCCCTCGTCGACGAGGGCCGGGAAGCCACGCACCTCGTGCCCGGCACGACGATGGACGAACGACTCCTCGACGGTGCCGAAGGTCCACGTCGTCCGACCGGTGGCGGTGACGC
Source organism: Nocardioides eburneiflavus (assembly GCF_004785795.1). Classification (NCBI taxonomy): domain Bacteria; kingdom Bacillati; phylum Actinomycetota; class Actinomycetes; order Propionibacteriales; family Nocardioidaceae; genus Nocardioides; species Nocardioides eburneiflavus. Next base: position 1,745,606 of record NZ_SRRO01000001.1, on the reverse strand, counting down.
CGGAGTCGGCGGCGACGTCGGCCATCGCCTGCTCGAAGGTCGGGCGCAGGGGCTCCTTGAGGGCATCGAGGTCCTTGCCACGGCCGGCCTCTCCCCCCTCCTCGGTCACCACGCGGTAGGTCGGGCGCAGGTGGGCGGGCACCTTGGACCAGTCCCACGCCTCGCGGTCGATCACCAGGCTCCGGGTGCTGCGCGCGAAGCGCTCGAGCGCGTCGAGCAAGGGCTCGGCCCCGGGCGGGGTCGCGTCGAGGAACTCGCGCGCGGTGTTGGGCGCCGGCACCATGGCCACCCGCAGCTGCTTGGGCAGCGAGCGGATCAGCTCGGTGACGAGCTCCTCGCGCAGCCCGGGCACGAGCCAGGAGAAGTCGTCGGCCTCGACGCGGTTGAGCGTCGCCACCGGCACGTCGATGGTGAGGCCGTCGTCGGCCGCACCGGGCTCGAAGTGATAGCTGATCGGGAAGGTCAGCCCCGTGTCGCCGGTGCCGTCCCCGGAGAGCCACTGGGTGGGGAAGTCGTGGGCGTGCACCTCGTCGGCGGTGCCGTGGGTGAGCATCTCGGGGTCGAAGGTGAGCAGGTCGGGGCGCTTCTGGCGGGCCCGCTTCCACCACTGGTCGAAGTGCTGGCCGCTGACCACGTCGGCGCCGACCCGGGCGTCGTAGAAGTCGAAGAGGGTCTCCTCGTCGACGACGATGTCGCGGCGCCGCGCGCGGTGCTCGAGCTCCTCGGCCTCCTCGAGCAGGCGAGCGTTCTCGGCGAGGAATCGGTGCCGGGAGTCCCACTCGCGCTGCACGAGGGCGTGGCGGATGAAGAGCTCGCGGGCGAGCGGCGGGTCGACCTTGCCGTAGGACACGAGCCGGTCCGCGACCAGGGGCACGCCGTACAGCGTGACCCGCTCGCGAGCCATGACCGCGGCGCGCTTGCGGGACCAGTGCGGCTCGGAGTAGCTCCGCTTGACCAGGTGGGCGCCCAGCCGCTCGGCCCACTCGGGCTTGATCGCGGCGTTCTGCCGGGCCCACAGCCGCGAGGTCTCGACCAGCTCGGCGCTCATCAGGAAGTCCGGGTTGCGCCCCTTGAGGACGCTGCCGGGGAAGATCGCGAAGCGGGCGTTGCGGGCGCCGACGTACTCGCGCAGCGGGCGGCGCTCCCCCGGCTTGGCCTTCTCTCGCTCCTCGAGCGCGCCGATGTGGCTGAGCAGCCCGGACAGCAGGGCCTGGTGGATGCCGTCCTCGTCGTACGCCGCCCCGCCCTCGCTGCTCCCGGCCTTGCCCAGGTCGAGCTTCATCTCCTTGCACACCTGGCGCAGCTGGGACTCGTAGTCCTGCCACTCGCGGATGCGCAGGTAGTTGAGGTGCTCGCGCCGGCACATCCGGCGGAACGCGCTCGACGACAGCTCGCGCTGCTGGGACCTGAGGTGGCGCCAGAGGTTGAGCCAGGTGAGGAAGTCGCTGGTCTCGTGCTTGAAGCGCGCATGCAGCTGGTCGGCCTGCGCGCGCTGCTCCTCGGGTCGCTCACGCGGGTCCTGGATGGACAGGGCCGCGGCGATGACGAGCACGTCGCGCAGGCAGCCGAGGCGCTCGGCCTCGAGGATCATCCGGCCGAGCCTGGGGTCGATCGGGAGCCGGGCGAGACGCTTGCCGACCGCGGTGAGGCGTACGCCGGGACGGTCGTTCTCCGCGGCCACCGCGCCGAGCTCCTCGAGCAGGTCGGTGCCGGCCTTGACGTTGCGGCGGTCCGGGGGCTCGACGAAGGGGAACCGGGCGATGTCACCGAGGCGCAGCGAGGCCATCTGGAGGATGACGCTGGCGAGGTTGGTGCGCAGGATCTCGGGATCGGTGAACTCCGGGCGTGCCTCGAAGTCCTCCTCCGAATAGAGGCGGATGGCGATGCCTTCGGAGACACGTCCGCAGCGGCCCGAGCGCTGGTTGGCCGAGGCCTGGCTGATCGGCTCGATGGGCAGGCGCTGCACCTTCGTGCGTACCGAGTAGCGGCTGATCCGTGCGACGCCGGTGTCGACGACGTAGCGGATGCCCGGCACGGTCAGCGACGTCTCGGCGACGTTGGTGGCCAGCACGACGCGCCGCACGGTCGAGGAATGGCTGGAGAACACCTTGTGCTGGTCGGCGGCGCTGAGGCGGGAGTAGAGCGGCACGATCTCGAGCCGGGTCCCGCGCTGGTTGAGCTTGTCGAAACTCTCGAACGCCTCGGCCGTGTCGCGGATCTCCCGCTCACCGGGCAGGAAGACCAGCACGTCGCCGGGTCCCTCGGCCGACAGCTCGCGGACGGCGTCGAGGATCGCCTCGGTCTGGTCGCGCTGGACCGGCTCGCCGTCCTCGTCGCGCTCTGTCTCACCGGTTCCTGAGGAGGTGAGGGACGAGCCGTCTCGAAGGGCGAGCAGCGGGCGGTAGCGGACCTCGACGGGGTACGTACGCCCCGACACCTCGACCACCGGGGCGCGGCTCTGCCCATCACCGAAGTGCTCGGCGAAGCGCTCCACGTCGATCGTGGCGCTGGTGATGACGACCTTGAGGTCCGGCCGGCGCGGCAGCAGGCGCTTGAGGTAGCCGAGGAGGAAGTCGATGTTGAGGCTGCGCTCGTGGGCCTCGTCGATGATGATCGTGTCGTACTTGCGGAGGTCGCGGTCGCGCTGCAGCTCGGCGAGCAGGATGCCGTCGGTCATCAGCTTGACCCGGCTGGCCTTGCTGGTGCGGTCGGTGAAGCGGACCTGGTAGCCGACGACGTCACCGAGCTCGGTGCCGAGCTCCTCGGCGATCCGCTCGGCGACCGAGCGGGCGGCGATCCGGCGCGGCTGGGTGTGGCCGATCAGCTTGCCGCCCTCGGCCGACCCGAGCCCGCGACCGAGCTCGAGGCAGATCTTGGGCAGCTGGGTCGTCTTGCCCGAGCCGGTCTCGCCGGCGACGATCACGACCTGGTGGTCGCGGATGGCCGCGGCGATGTCGTCGCGGCGAGCGGAGACCGGGAGCTCGGGCGGATAGATGATCTTCACAACGGGCGCCATTCTCGCCCACGGCGGCAACCGGGTTTCCCCGGACCGGACACGACGGACGCACGTGCGTCAGGAGGCGGAGCCCTCGTCGTCCTCGGGTGCGGTGCTCGGCGGGAGCTGACCGGGTACGCCGCGGGGGCCGCCGCGCATGCCGCCGCGGTCGCCGGGGCCGCGGTCCTCGTCGCGCTGCACCCACCCGCCGCGGCCGGACCAGCGGTCGTCGGTGATCGCGCCCAGCGCGGCCGCGCCGAGCCCGCCGACGATGATGCCGGCCAGGGCGGAGGCGACCAGGGCGGCCAGGCCGAACGTACGGCTCCCCTCCGACCGGCGGGCCGAGCGGAGGCGCTCGCGGAAGCCACGGCGTCGGGCAGCGGGCTCGGCAGGCTCGTCGGGAGCGGCGGCCGCCGGGGCGGCGGCCGCCGGGGAGTCGGCCGCCGGGGAGTCGGCCGCGGGCACGGCGCCGGCGGCGCGTACGGGCTGGGTCTCGTCGTCGGGCTGCGGGACGCGCGTGTCGCGGGGCATGTCGTCGTTCATGGACCGAGCGTGCGCGGGCGACCTGTGCGGCGGCTGTGAGCGTGCCCTGAGATCGCCCAGACTTCTCCGGTCCCCCATGTCGAGAACCCGCCGACGGCTCCGTCCCCGGTGTGGACGCGGCCGCAATGGGCTGCACTCGACAAGGAGAACCGACATGCCGAAGTACCTGATCCTCAAGCACTACCGCGGCGCCCCCGCCACGGTGAACGACGCCCCGATGGACCAGTGGGCGCCGGACGAGGTGGACGCGCACATGCAGTTCATGGACGCGTTCGGCAAGCGCCTGGAGGAGAACGGCGAGCTCGTCGACGCCCAGGCGCTGTCACCCGAGGGCGCCTTCGTGCGCGCGAACGACCAGGGCACCGGCCCGGTGACCGACGGGCCGTTCGCCGAGACCAAGGACCTCATCGCCGGCTGGTACGTCGTCGACGTCGAGGGCTGGGACCGTGCCGTCGAGCTCGCCGGCGAGCTGTCCCTCGCCCCCGGCAAGGACGGCAGGCCGATCCACGAGTGGCTCGAGGTGCGCCCGTTCTACGGCGCGCCGTCGGCCACCGGGGACTGACCTCGGTCGTGGCCGACCCCTTCGACGAGTCGACGCTCCGCCCGCTCGTCCCTGCTGTGATCGGCGTCCTCGTCCGTCGCGGAGCCGACTTCGCGACGGCCGAGGACGCCGTCCAGGAGGCCCTCGTCGAGGCGGTGCGCGCCTGGCCCGACGCCCCGCCCCGCGACCCCAAGGGCTGGCTGGTGACGGTCGCGTGGCGCCGGTTCCTCGACGTCGTGCGCTCCGAGTCCGCGCGGCAGCGCCGGGAGGTCGCGGTGGACCTCGAGCCGGAGCCCGGCCCGACGCAGGACGCCGACGACACGCTGCGGGTCTTCTTCCTGTGCGCGCACCCGGCGCTCACCCCGGCGTCGGCCGTGGCCCTGACGCTGCGGGCGGTGGCGGGCCTGACGACCAAGCAGGTGGCCGAGGCCTACCTCGTGCCCGAGGCGACCATGGCGCAGCGCATCAGCCGTGCCAAGCGGACCGTCTCGGGGCAGGCGTTCGACCGGCCCGGCGACCTCGCGACGGTGCGGCGGGTGCTCTACCTCGTCTTCAACGAGGGCTACACCGGCGACGTTGACCTCGCAGCCGAGGCGATCCGGCTCACCCGGCAGCTGGCGACCCTCGTCAGTCCCGACGGCGAGGACCCCGAGACCGACGGCCTGCTCGCGCTCATGCTGCTCCACCACGCCCGGCGACCCGCCCGCACCCGCGCCGACGGGAGCCTCGTGCCGCTGGCCGAGCAGGACCGCACCCTGTGGGACGCCGCGCTCGCCGCGGAGGGCGTCGCGATCCTCCAGTCCGCCCTGGCCCGGCAGGCCCGCGGCGAGTTCCAGCTCCAGGCCGCCATCGCCGCCCTCCACGCCGACGCCCGCACCGCGGAGGAGACCGACTGGGTCCAGGTCGTGCAGTGGTACGACGAGCTGCTGGCGCTGACCGGCAGCCCCGTCGTACGCCTCAACCGCGCCGTCGCGGTGGGCGAGGCCGACGGCGCCCGCGCGGGTCTCGCGGCTCTGGCCGAGGTCGACCCCGGCCTGCCCCGGCACCGCGCGGCGGCGGCGTACCTCCACGAGAGGGCCGGCGACCTCGCGACGGCCGCGCAGCTGTACGCCGAGGCCGCCGCGCTGGCGACGAACCTCGCCGAGCACACCCACCTGACGAAGCAGGCGGCGCGCCTGAACCGCCCCCCGGTCGGCGAGTAGGTCGTCGACAGGGTTCGCACAGCAACCACACAGGAACTCGCGGCAGGATGCTGCCGTGCAGCAGCTGACCCGGACCGACGGCTCCCCCGTACGCGTCCTCGTCGTCGACGACGAGGTCAACATCGCCGAGCTCGTGGCCATGGCGCTGCGCTACGAGGGCTGGGACCTCCGGACGGCGCACAGCGGCACCGACGCCGTCGCGGCAGCGCGCGACTTCCGCCCCGACGCGGTGGTGCTCGACATCATGCTCCCGGACTTCGACGGCCTCGAGGTGCTGCGCCGGATGCGCGCCGACGGCAGCGACGTACCCGTCCTCTTCCTCACCGCCAAGGACGCCGTCGAGGACCGGATCGCCGGCCTCACCGCGGGCGGTGACGACTACGTCACCAAGCCGTTCTCGCTCGAGGAGGTCGTGGCCAGGCTGCGGGGGCTGATCCGCCGCGGCGGCACCGCCGCGCAGGCCGACGCCGGCAACGTCCTCGTGGTCGGCGACCTCACCCTCGACGAGGACAGCCACGAGGTGCACCGCAGCGGCGAGGAGATCTCCCTGACGGCGACCGAGTTCGAGCTGCTCCGGTTCCTCATGCGCAACCCGCGCCGGGTGCTCAGCAAGGCGCAGATCCTCGACCGCGTCTGGCACTACGACTTCGGCGGCCAGGCCAACGTCGTCGAGCTCTACATCTCCTACCTGCGCAAGAAGGTCGACGCCGGCCGCGAGCCCATGATCCACACGATGCGCGGCGCGGGCTACGTGCTGAAGCCGGCGCCGTGATGTCGCTCCCCCAGCTCCGGCCCCTCACCCTCACCACCCGCCTCGTGGCCGTGGTGGTCCTGCTCGTCGCCGTCACGGCCGCGGCGATCGGGACGGCGACCACGCTGGCCATGAAGCAGAACCTCGACGCCCGGCTCGACGGCGACGTACGCACCGCCCTCGACCGGACCCTCTACGGCCCGGGCGGTCCCGTGCCGCGGCCGGGGGGCGACGACTTCGGTCCCGGCCAGCGCTTCGGCTCCCTCGAGGCGGTCGTGCCCGACTCGGGTGAACCGTCCGGCCTCGTCCTCTCCGAGCGCGACCGCCGCAGCTGGGGCGCGGCGACCGCGCTCGACGAGGAGCAGCTCGCGGTCCTGGCCGACCTCCACGACGACCGCGACCTCCGGACCGTGGACCTCCCGGGGCTGGGGCGCTACCGCATCGCCGTCGAGGGCGTCGAGGGCGGCCTGGTCGTCGCCGGCCTGCCGCTCGACGACGTGGACGACACCGTCGCCGACCTGCTGCGGCTCGAGCTGCTCGCCACCCTCCTCGGCGTGCTGGGAGCGGCCGGCGTCGGCACCTGGGTCGTACGCCGCCAGCTGGCGCCGCTGCGCGAGGTCGCCGCCACCGCGCACCGCGTCGCCGAGCTGCCCTTGGCCTCCGGCGACATCGAGATGACCGAGCGCGTGCCCGGCCGGCTCACCGACGAACGGACCGAGATCGGACAGGTGGGCTCGGCGCTCAACGCGATGCTCGACCACGTCGAGGACTCCCTCGGCCAGCGCCACCGCAGCGAGCAGCAGGTGCGGCAGTTCGTCGCCGACGCCTCGCACGAGCTCCGTACGCCGCTCGCGACGATCGCCGGCTACACCGAGCTGGCCCGGCACCGCCCCGAGACCAGCGGCACCGCGCTCGACAAGGTCGAGACCGAGTCGGCCCGGATGACCGCGCTGGTCGAGGACCTGCTGCTGCTCGCGCGCCTCGACTCCGGTCGCCCGCTCGAGCGGCAGCCGGTCGACCTGTCGCGGCTGCTGCTCGAGGCGGTCGACGACGCGCGCGTGGTCGACGCCGAGCGCTCGTGGCGGCTGTCGCTCCCCGACGAGCCGATCACGGTCACCGGCGACGAGGCGCGGCTGCACCAGGTCGTGAGCAACCTCCTCACCAACGCGCGCACGCACACGCCGCCCGGCTCCACCGTCACGGTCACCGCGACCCGGGACGGCTTCACGGTCCACGACGACGGGCCGGGCTTCGCACCCGACCTGGCGCCCCACGCGTTCGAGCGGTTCACCCGCGGCGACGCGGCCCGTACGCGGGGCGGTGCGGGGCTCGGGCTCTCCCTCGTCCAGGCCATCGTGGCCGCACATAGCGGCTCGGTCGCCCTGTCCAGCTCCCCGGGCGCCACGACGATCACCGTCACGCTCCTCTCCCGCGAGTCGTAAACGACAGTTACAGTTGCTGCCATGAGCCTGAGCACCCTCCGCGACAAGGTCGTCGTCATCACCGGGGCCGGGTCCGGCATCGGCCGAGCCCTGGCCCTCCGCAGCGCCGGCGGCGGGGCGCACCTCGCGCTGTCCGACTGGGACGCCTACGGGCTGGCGGAGACCGTGCGGCTCGTCGAGCAGGCGGGTGCCTCGACCCAGGTCCCGAAGGTGCGCCACGACGTCGTCGACGTCTCCGACCGGGCAGCCGTCGCAGCCTGGGCCGCCGGTGTCGTGGAGGAGTTCGGCACGGTCAACCTCGTGGTCAACAACGCCGGCGTGACCGCCACCGGCGACTTCACCGAGCTGACCTACGAGGACCTCGACTGGATCCTCGGCATCAACTTCCACGGCGTGGTCCACGGCTCCAAGGAGTTCCTCCCCCACCTCATCGCGTCGGGCGACGGCGCGCTGGTCAACATCTCCTCGCTCTTCGGGCTGGTGTCGGTCCCCGGCCAGTCGGCCTACAACGCCACCAAGTTCGCCGTGCGCGGCCTCACCGAGGCGATCCGCGAGGAGATGCTGGTCGCCGGCCACCCGGTGACCGTCACCTGCGTGCACCCCGGCGGCATCCGTACGGGGATCAGCCGCCACGGCCGCAAGGCGCCCGGCCTCGACGGCGCCCGCATCGACGCGCTCTTCGAGAAGAAGCTCGCCCGGATGTCGCCCGACCGGGCCGCCGAGATCATCCTCGACGGCGCCCTCGCAGGGAAGGCCCGCGTGCTCGTCGGGGTCGACGCCCACGTCATCCACCACTTCGCCAAGCTCGCCGGGTCGCGCTACCAGGACGTCGTCGCGCGGATCACCTCCCGCATGCCCCTCCGCTGACGCCGAGTCGGCGCATCCTGACGCCCCCGCACCGCCGAGTCGGCGCATCCTGACGACCGACGCGCGAGGACGGGCCGACTCGACCCCTTGTGGACGACAGGATGTGCCGACTCGACCACTTCCCTGCGCGAGGATGCGCCGACTCGACTGGTAGAGATGACCCCATGGAGCCCGGGACCCCGATCCGCTGCGAGATGACGAAGTGGGGCGACCGGCCGCACTGGCAGTTCGAGGGGGTCCACCTCGGCTCCGACGAGCACGGCGAGTGGATCGGGGTCCCCGCCGGCACCCACCACCACCGCCCGGGCCACGAGTTCCACTCCGCGGTCGACTGCGTGACGCTCGTGCCGCTCGACCGGTGGCACCTGGCGACGTTCCAGGCCCCCGGTATCTGGTGCGACCTCTACATCGACGTCACGACTCCGGCGGGGTGGGAGGACGGCGCCCTCCGGGCGATCGACCTCGACCTCGACGTGATCCGCCTGCCCGACCCGCTCCCGCCGGTGGAGTCTGCTCCGTGGGACGAACCACCTGCTGGTCCCGGCGAGACCTTCGTCGACGACGAGGACGAGTTCGCCGAGCACCAGGTCACCTTCGGCTACCCGGCCGAGGTCATCGCCAGGGCGCAGGCCTCCTGCGACGAGCTGGTCGCAGCCGTACGCGCGGGCCTGCCGCCGTACGATGGCACGCACCAGCGCTGGCTGGACACGCTCAGGCTTCTTCGGACCTCCTGAGCGCCCGCCGCTCGGCACGGGTCATCGCCCGGAACGGACCGACCAGGCGGGGACCGGCGAGGCGGCTCTCGAGCTTGCGCGCCTCGCGCTTCAGGGGCTGGGCGACGTACTCGCCCAGGATCACCCCCGAGGCGAGCGCGATGGCGACCGAGATCGCGGTCATCAGCGCGAGGATGCCCTGCGAGACGAAGAAGCCGCCGTCGGCCAGGAACGTCAGTCCGCGATAGATCGACAGGCCGGGCAGGAACGGCACGATCGCCGGCACCGCCACGACCAGCGGCGGGACGCGTACGCGCCCGGCCACGGCGTACGCGACGAGGCCGATGAAGAACGCTGCCGCACCCGCCGCTGCCGCGCGGCCGAAGCCGGCGACGGTGATGGCCTGCGAGATGCCGGCCGCGACGGCCGTGATGAGCGCGATGGGCAGCACGGCACGCCGCGGGGCGTACGACGCGACGCTGAAGGCGGCGGCGGACACCGCCGCACCGAGGAGCACCGCCGGCAGGTCCGAGGCCTGGACCTTGCCGGGCACCAGCTGGCCGAGCTCGAAGCCCACCGTGTCGGCGACGGAGATGCCCAGTGCGACGCCGGCGATGATGCCGGCGGTGGCCATCATCGCCTCGATCAGCCGGGCGCTCGAGGTCAGGTAGAAGCCGGTGAGCGCGTCCTGCACGGCGCCCATCAGCCCGATGCCGGCGAGCAGCATGATGATGTTGGCCGTCACGACGAGCGAGGGATCGACCTCGATGGGGCTGGCCGCGACGCCTGCCGCCAGCAGCGTCGCGATCGCGCCGCCGGCGACCTGGAGGTAGAAGAACGGCAGCCGTCGTCGCGCCAGCACGACCTGCACCCGGTCGATGAGCGCCGCGGCGACCGCGGCCACGACCGAGACGACGGGCCCGCCACCGAGGAAGACGCCGACGGACGCGGCCATCACCATCCACGCGACGGTGACCGCCCAGCGAGGGAACGCATGTCCGAGCGAGACGATGGTCGCCATCCGCGAGCGCGCGAGGTAGAGGTCGGCCTGGTCGGTCAGCACGTCGCGGACGAGGTGGTCGACCGCGGTCAGGTCCTCGTAGTCGATGTCGCGCTGCTGGACGTGGCGCATCATCAGCGTCGGCACGTCGTCCGCCGAGCGCTGGTGGCTCATCGACAGCGCGGTGAAGGTCACGTCGATCTCGGCATGCCGCAGGCCGAGGTGGTCGGCCACGGACCGCATGGTCGCGGTGACGTCGGCGGCACCGGCTCCCGACGACAGCAGCATCTCTCCGATCCGCAGACACAGGTCCATCGTGAGGTGGACCTCGCGGGCCCGCTCCGCCTGCTGCGCGGCGTCCTGGTCGGGGTCGTCGTGCTCGTCCACCGGGCCATGGTGGCATCGCCGCGACCGGCCCGGTCACAGGGGTGAGCCCCGGCCGGGGGCACGTCCCTAGACTCGACGCATGCGCATCGACTTCCACGCGTCGCCGGCGCCCACGCTCGGCGTGGAGTGGGAGTTCGCGCTCGTCGACCGCACCACCCGCGACCTGGTCAGCGTCGCGTCCGAGGTGCACGAGCTGGCGGGCGGCCGCCTCGACGAGCCGCAGCGGCTGCACAAGGAGCTGCTGCGCAACACCGTCGAGGTCGTCACCGGCATCTGCGACACCGTCGGCGAGGCCGTCGTCGACCTGCGCGACACGCTCGCGGTCGTCGCGCCCGCCGCCGCCGAGCTCGGCGTCGACCTCCTCGGCGCCGGCTCGCACCCCTTCGCCGACTGGTCCCACCAGCAGCTCACCGAGGGCCACCGCTACGCCGAGCTGATCAACCGCACGCAGTGGTGGGGCCGCCAGATGCTGATCTGGGGCGTCCACGTGCACGTCGGGATGCCGGAGCGCGACCGCGTGATGCCGGTGCTGGCGTCGATGCTCACGACCTACCCCCACCTGCTCGCGCTCTCGGCGAGCTCGCCGATCTGGGCCGGGCAGGACACCGGGTACGCCTCCAACCGCGCGCTGATGTTCCAGCAGCTCCCGACGGCCGGGTTGCCGTTCGCGTTCGACACGTGGGCCGAGTTCGAGAAGTGCATCGCCGACCAGACGACCACGGGCATCATCGACTCGATGGCCGACGTGCGCTGGGACGTACGCCCCGCGCCCCACCTGGGCACCCTCGAGCACCGGGTGTGCGACGGGATGTCGGACATCGGCGAGCTCGCCGCGCTGACGGCGCTCGTGCACTGCCTGGTCGTCGACCTCGACACCCGGCTCGCCGCCGGCGAGACGCTCCCCACGATGCCGCCGTGGCAGGTGCAGGAGAACAAGTGGCGTGCCGCGCGCTACGGCCTGGAGGCCATCGTCATCGTCGACGACAGCAACCGCGAGCGCCTCGTCACCGACGACCTCCACGACCTGCTGGAGCGCCTCGCCCCGGTCGCGAAGCGCCTGGACTGCGAGGCCGAGCTGCGTACGGTCGCCGACATCCCCACCCGCGGCGCCTCCTACCAGCGGCAGCGAGCGGTCGCCAAGGAGTCGGGCGGCGACCTGGTCGCGGTGGTCGACGCGGTCGTCGCCGAGCTGGCGCACTCCTTGGAGTCCTGAGAGCGCGCGGCACCCTTGTGGCGGCCGCCACCGGGCGAGAGGATGCCCGGACGCCCCCGTGGGGGACGAGGCGGACGCGAGGAGAACACAGTGGTCAACCCGATCGACCCGACAGCGACAGGCTTCCTCCTCGCGGAGAACCGCAACATGCCGATGCACGTCGGCGGGCTCCAGCTCTTCGAGAAGCCCGCGGGCGCAGGGCGCGGCTACGTCCGCGAGATGTACGAGCAGATGCGCGACGTCGAGGCGGTCGCACCGCTGTTCCTCAAGCACCCGCACCGCTCCGCGCGTACGGCCGGGCAGCTGGTGTGGCAGCCCGACGAGCAGTTCGACATCGAGCACCACGTGCGCCACAGCGCGCTGCCCAAGCCGGGCCGGATCCGCGAGCTCCTCGAGCTGTGCTCGCGGCTGCACAGCACCCGCCTGGCCTGGGAGCGCCCGTTGTGGGAGGCCACCGTCATCGAGGGCCTGCGCGACGGCCGCGTGGCGATGTACACCAAGACCCACCACGCGCTCGTCGACGGCGTCTCCGCGATGCGGCTGCTGGCGAGCGTGCTGTCGACCGACCCCGACGAGCGCGACATGCCCGCCCCGTGGGCCATGCGGCAGCGCGCGCCGCGGGAGGAGCCGCCGGCCGGCGACGGCGCCTCGCTGACCGACGTGTCCGCGGCCACGGTCCGTACGGCCCTCGCGCTCGCGTCCGAGGCCGCCGGGATGCCCGGCGCGCTGATCCGTACGCTCAACAAGAGCGTGCGCAACGAGACGTCCGCGCTGTCGCTCTACGCCCCGCGCACGATGCTCAACCAGAACATCACCGGCTCGCGCCGCTTCGCCGCCCAGGACTGGCCGGTCGAGCGGCTGCGCGGGGTCGGCAAGGCCACCGGCACGACCATCAACGACGTGGTGCTGGCGATGGTCAGCGGCGCGATGCGGACCTACCTGCTCGACCTCGACGCGCTCCCCGAGACGACGCTGATCTCGATGGTGCCGGTCGGGCTCAACGCCAAGCAGTCGCAGCTCGCCTCCTCCGACGGCGGCAACGCGGTCGGCTCGGTGATGGTGCAGCTCGGCACGCACCTGCCCGACCCGGCCGACCGGCTCGCGGCCATCCACCGCTCGATGCTGGACGGCAAGCAGAGCCTCTCGGCGATGACGCCCGCCCAGATCCTGGCGATGAGCGCGATCGGCCAGGCGCCGGCGATCCTCGGGCCGATCTTCCGGATGCAGGGCATCGTCCGCCCTCCTTACAACCTGATCGTCAGCAACGTCCCCGGTCCGCGCACGACCCACTACTGGAACGGCGCGAGGCTCACCGGCACTTATCCGCTCTCGATCCCGATCAACGGCATGGCGCTCAACATCACCTGCACCTCCTACGACGGCAAGATGTGCTTCGGCCTCACCGGCTGCCGGCGCACGGTCCCGCACCTGCAGGTGCTCCTCCAGTACCTCGACGACGAGCTGAAGGCGCTGGAGAAGGCCGCCGGCGTGCGTTGAGGGAACCACCGGTAAGCCGGTGATCCATGAGGTTCTCACCCGTTGCAACGGGTCAGAACCTCATGGATCACCGGTCAGCCGGTGGTTCCGACGAGTGGACCTCGAGGCCGCCGCCGACCTGCACGGCGACCGCGGCCAACCGGGTCCGGGTGATGTCGGCGACCGTGGCCAGGCCGGCGAGCCGGGCGTTGGAGCCCTCGCGGGTGGGTTCGGCGGAGTTGATGCTGATGCAGCGGCGGGTGCCGCCGTCGGCGAGGTTGGCCAGGGCGACGGCGTGGCCGGTGGTCCCGCTGCCGGCGAACGGGTCGAGCACGACGACGTCGCCGGGCAGCGTCGAGAGGATGCGGCGCACCAGACCGGTGGGCTTCGGCGACTCGAAGACATGGCCCACGAGCGCCTTGAGCTCCGCGACCGCGGTGTCGGTCGACCCGATCTCCTCGGCGAGCCAGATCGTGCGCAGCTTCTTGCGCCGCCCGCCCTCGCGGTGCAGCCAGTCGCGCTGGAAGATGTCGGCGCGCTCGCCCCCGCGCCCGCGGATCACCCGGCACTCGAGGTCGTCGGGCCGCTCGGCCACGCGCGGCCGCGACCACCGCCACACGGCCGGGCGCCCGTCGCCGAAGACCGGCGTGAGGGCGAGGCTCCCGTCGAACTCCGTCGACGACACGCGCCCGGTCACCGGGTCGCCGTACAGCGGGAAGTGGAGGGTGGGCGCGGTGAGCGGGTTGAACTTCTTGTTGGTGTTGCGCAGCGGCAGGTAGCGGAAGCGACGGCCGTCCGGCGTGCTCAGCGGGAAGTCGGCCTCGTCGACCGACTCGGTGGTGCTGCCGTCGACCACGCACTGCGGCAGGTCGCGGGCGTACGCCAAGACGTACTCGTGGCTGGTCGCGAAGCCCCGACCGAGCTGGCGGCCCTTGGGGTTGAGGTTGACCACGACCTGGGCGAGGAAGTTCGCCTCGCCGAACACCTCGTCCATCAGCAGCCGCAGGTGCGCGACCTCGTTGTCGTCGATGCTGACGAACACGGCCCCGTGGGGCGCGAGCGCCTCGCGGACGGCCTCGAGCCGCGGCCGCATCATCGCGGTCCAGGCGGCGTGGCGCCCGGCGTACGGGTCGGCGTGCGAGCCGTCGCGGAACCGGTCGGCGTAGGCGAAGTCGTTGCCCGTGTTGTAGGGCGGGTCGGTGTAGACGACGTCGACCGACCCGGGTGCGAGCCGCGGCAGCACGTCGAGGTTGTCGCCGACGTGGAGCGTGTTCCACACCGGACCCCCGCCGGCGGGCTGGGCAGCGAGCTCGTCCGGCACGTCCCCCACCCTAGGGCGTCCGCTCGGCACCGACGGGACCAAACGACTGGCCACAGATCCCAATTTTCCCACCCGTCCCACGATGTCCTTTACTCTGGAGCGCGTGCCTTCCTCCACGCGTCGCTCCCTGACCGCCCTCCGCCCCGCCTCGGCGCTTCGCTCGCGAGGCCTGACGGTCGCCACCGCGGGTGTGCTGGTCGCCGGCCTCGCCCTCAACGTGGGCGTCGGCCCGTCGTCCGCAGAGGACGGCGCCCGGGACCGCGGGCTGACCTCGGGGACCGACAGCGGCTACCGCGGACGCAACCAGACCTCCGACGGAAGGCCCGGCACCGTCGTCGGACCGCCGGTCAACTTCCGCGGGCGCACGGCGCAGGTCAAGAACGACGTGAGCTACGAGATCGCGCCCGGCGTCACCCTGCGCGAGTGGGACCAGGTCGACGGCCGCCAGCCGATCGGACAGGTCCGGATGAACCTGGTGAGCGTCAGCCTCGACGCGGCCAACATCTCCTTCGAGGAGCTGTCGCCGACCTTCGTCACCAGCCGCAAGACCGTCAGCCAGCTCGGCGCCTGGAACCAGGCCCTGACCGCCGTCAACGGCGACTTCTTCGACATCGGCCGGACCAACGCACCGCTCGGCACGTCGGTCGACCGCGAGGCGGGGATCCTCACCGGCTCGCGCGAGGGCTGGATCCCCGGCGTGAACTCGACGCTCTGGTTCGACCCGGCCGGGCCGCACGTCAGCCCGATCACCGTGCAGAACACGATCCGCCAGCGGCGCAAGTGGTCGGTCAGCGGCGTCAACCACCCGAGCATCCCGGCCGGCGAGATCGGCGTGTTCACCCACGCCTTCCACCGCACCCCGGGCTACCAGGTCACCGGGGGCAAGAACCGCGCCCGCGAGGTGGTCCTGCGCAGGAACCGGGTCGTGTCCAACCGCCCGAAGCTCTCCAGCGGCAAGAGGATCGGCAAGAGGGACAAGGTCCTCATCGGCACCGGCTCCGCCGCCGCCAAGCTCAAGACCCTCAAGAGGGGCAAGAGGATCACGGTTGCCACCCGGTTCGACGGCGGCAAGCCCACCGTCGCGATCAGCGGCGACCGGCCCGTGCTCGTCAACGGCGTGCGGACGGTCATCAACAACACCATCGCCCACCCCCGTACGGCCGTCGGCATCGACGCCGACGGGCGCAAGCTGCTCATCCTCGTGGTCGACGGCCGCTCCGCGGTGAGCCGCGGCTACACGATGGTCGAGCTCGCCGACATGATGACCGCGCTCGGCGCCGAGAACGCCATCAACCTCGACGGCGGCGGCTCGTCGACGATGTACAGCCGCGCCGGCACCGGCGCCTTCGGGGTCGTCAACGAGCCCTCCGACGGCACCGAGCGGCTGGTGCCGAACGCGTTCGGCGTGGTCTACCACGGAGAGCTGCCGCCGGTGGTCCCGATCCTCCCGCCGACGGTCCCGCCCACGACGCCGCCGACGACGGCTCCCTGACGGACGACCCTCCGGCCGGCGCGCCTCAGGCGTTCGGCGCGGCGAACAGCACGACGTACGTCACCGGCGCCAAGCACTGCACGGTGTTCTTCGGCAGCTTGGGCACGACCTCGAAGCCCGCCTCGCCGGCCTCGATGGCCACGCTGCGCGGGGGCTCGCACCCGGTGGACACGACCGCACCGTAGGGCGTCGCGTCGGGCGCCTGCTCCACGAGGTCGGCCACGGCGGAGGAGACCTTCGCGGGCAGCCCGGCCTGCAGGCCGACCACGAAGTCGTCGACGGCCTGGTCGGTGTCGAGCGCGAAGGCCAGCGTCGACGGCGACCCGCCGCCCTCGGTGGCGTCGACCAGCAGGGCCTCGGAGATGCCGGCAGACCCAACGGCACGCAGCGTGGCCGGGGCGCTGTCGGACGGCTCACCGGAGGGCTCCTCTGACGGCTCGTCGGAAGGCGTCTCGGTGGGCGCCTCGGTGGGCGTGCTGGTCGCGTTCGGGTCGGTCGCGCTGTCGTCGCCGCCGGAGGCGCAGGCGGACAGCCCACCGGCCAGCAGGAGACCGGCCAGTCCGGTGAGACCCGCGAGACGGCGGCCGGGACGGTGGCCTGCACGGTGGCCGGGCAAGGGGTCCGAGACGCGCGTCGAGGTCTGCATGGTGGTTCGACGATAGCCACCGTGGTCCGGCTCCCCGGGCAGGCACGCGCGAGCTCCTGCGGGACGTCGCGTCGACGCCGACGGCCCGCACTGGCAGGGTGGCGCCATGAGTGTCGAGACCCACGCAGAGCCGGTGCGCGAGGCCGTACGCGCCTATGCCGCCCGGCAGCCGCGGCTCGTCGAGGCGACTGCGGGCTGGGTCACCCTGGTCCGCACGCTGCTCGACGACGCGGGCATCGACTACCTCAGCGTCACCGGGCGCACGAAGAGCGTGGCCTCCTTCTCCGCCAAGGCCAACCGCACCGACGGCGACAGGCTCCTCTACCCCGACCCGCTCGAGCAGATCACCGACCAGATCGGTGTCCGCGTGATCACCTACGTCCACAGCGACGTCGCCGCCGTGGCCGAGCTCCTCGACGACCAGCTCACCATCCTCGACGACCGCGACCTCGGCGAGGAGACCGCACGGTCGGGGCGCTTCGGCTACGCCAGCCGACACCTGCTGGTCCGCAGCGACGACGGCGGCGACGCTGACGGGCACCCCGAGCTGGCCGGCGAGCGGGCGAGCATCCAGGTCCGGACGGTCCTCCAGCACGCGTGGGCCGAGTTCGAGCACGACATCCGCTACAAGGGCAACGTCCCCGAGGACGCCGCGGCCGACCTCGACCGCCGCTTCACCCTCGCCGCGGGCCTGATCGAGCTCGCCGACCGCGAGTTCGCCACGATCCGCGAGCGGATCCAGCAGGCGGCTCCGGGCAGCACCACGGAGGTGGAGGCCGACCACATCGTCGGGCAGGAGCTCGCGACCTTCCTCGCCGGCCACTACAGCGACGCCGGCTGGTCGCACACCGACCACTACGACTGGATCGCCGGGCTGCTCACCCAGCTCGGCATCGACAGCGTGGACGACCTCGCCGACCTGCTGACCTCCGTCGACGCCGACGCCGTGATCCGCCGGATGGGCTACCGCTACCCCGCGGGAGCCGTACGCCGCCTCGACGACGCGCTGCTGGCGATCTTCGGCGAGCAGTACGTCACCCTCGAGGGCAACAGCCACCGGGTGCCGCTGCTGCGCGCCCGGCTCGAGAAGCTGTCGACGCCGGAGACCTGAGGATCGCGCTCAGGGTGGCCCCCTAGGGTTGCCGCGTGAGCACCCCACGACGTTCGTCTCCTCCGCTGCGCTCCCCCGAACAACGCCGCGGGGACCCCGCATGACCCGGCCGTCGTGGACCACAGTCGCCCCCGTCCTGGCCATCGTGGCGCTGGCGCCCGCGTGGTTCGCCCACCCCGAGAGCAGCCTGGTGCTGGGGGTGCTCGCGCTCCTGCTGGTCGGCGCGGTCCTCGCCGCCGTCCACCACGCCGAGGTCGTCGCGCACCGGGTCGGGGAGCCGTACGGCTCACTGGTCCTGGCGGTGGCCGTCACGATCATCGAGGTCGGCCTGATCGTCACCCTGATGGTGACCTCCGACAAGGACGGCTCCGGCCTGGCCCGCGACACCGTGTTCGCAGCGGTGATGATCACCGTCAACGGCATCGTCGGCATCTCGCTGCTCGTCGGCGCGCTCAAGCACCATCTCGCCGTCTTCAACCCCGAGGGCACCGGCGCCGCGCTGGCGACCGTCATCGCCCTGGCCGTGCTCTGCCTGGTGGTCCCGTCGGTGACCACCTCCGAGCCGGGCCCGGAGTTCACCGGCGCCCAACTCGCCTTCGCGGCGATCGCCTCACTGGCGCTCTACGGCATGTTCGTCTTCACCCAGACCATCCGGCACCGCGACTTCTTCCTCCCGGTCACGCAGGGGCAGTACGTCCCGATGGTCGCCACCAGGGCGGAGGCCGTCGCGGCGGCCGAGGACCGCGAGGCCGTCCGGGCCACCGCACGCCAGGAACGGCTCGACGGTCTCGAGCACGAGCCGGTCGACCTCGACGAGGACGGTCACGCCGACCCGCCGACCGACCGCGCGGCGCTGGCCAGCCTGGGGCTGCTGGTCGTCTCGCTGGTCGCGGTGGTCGGACTGGCCAAGGTCGAGTCGCCCGCGATCGAGTCGGGTGTCGCTGCGCTGGGGTTCCCCCAGGCCGTGGTCGGCGTGGTCATCGCGCTGCTCGTGCTCGCACCGGAGTCGATCGCCGCGGTGCGCGCCGCCGCGCGCAACCGGGTGCAGGTGAGCCTCAACCTCGCCCTCGGCTCCGCGATGGCGTCCATCGGCCTCACGATCCCGGCGATCGCGATCGCCAGCATCTGGCTCGACGGCCCGCTCGAGCTCGGCCTCAACCAGCTCCAGACGGTGCTGCTGCTCCTCACCGCGGCCGTGGCGATCCTGACCGTGGTCCCCGGCCGGGCCAAGCCGCTCCAGGGCGGCGTACACCTCGTCCTGCTCGCGTCGTTCCTGTTCCTGACGATCGCGCCGTAGGCAGGCGTACGCCGGCGCGGTGCCGGCGCGGTGCACCACCACCATCCCGGCCCGACAGAGGTGGCTCATGCACCGCCCGGGCGTCGACACGCCCTCGGACGCGCCTGAGCGGTGTCCCACCCACGTTCCGCGGCTGCGGAAGGTGGGTGGCACACCGCTCGGGCGGGTGCTCGTACGGGGCAGGTCAGCCGAAGTACTTCGCGTAGATCTCGTCGTAGCTGCCGTCCTCGCGGAGCTCGGCGAGCGTGCTGTTGATGGAGCGCAGCAGCGGGATGTTGCCGTCCTTCTTCACCGCCATGCCGTACTGCTCGCCGGTGTCGAACTCGCGCGAGAGCTTGAGGCGCGGGTTGTCGGAGACGAACTGGCCGGAGACGGTGTTGTCGAGCATCGCGGCGTCGAGCTCGCCGGCGGCGAGCGCCGCCTGCAGGCCCGCTGCGTCGTCGTACGCCGTGACCTGGGTGGTCTCGGGCGCGAAGTCGCTGAGGTAGGTCTCGCCGGTGGTGTCCTTCTGGACGCCGACCCGCTGGCCCGCCAGCTCGGTGATCTGGTCGAGGCCCGAGCCCTTCGGGGTGATCAGCGCCTGCTTGGCGTCGAAGTAGGGGCTCGAGAAGTCGAGGACACGCGCCCGCTCGCCGGTGATGGTCATCGCGGAGATCGCGACGTCGCACACGTCGTTGTTGAGCGAGGTGCCGGAGGTGATGTCGTCGAAGGACACGTCGACCACGTCCAGGTCGGCCTCGAGGTCGTCGGCGACCTTGCGCACCAGGTCGATGTCGAAGCCGGTCGGCTTGCCCTTCTCCTCGTACTCGAAGGGCGCGTAGGGCATGTCGGTGCAGACCGTCAGCGCGCCGCCGAAGACGAGGGAGACGTCGGTGAGGGCGTCGGCCTCCTCCCCGCTGGCGCTGCCGCCGCAGGCGCCCAGCGTGGCCATCAGGGCCACGGAGGACAGGACGGCCAGAGCCGTGCGGGCAGGGTTCGTACGACGAGTTGCGCGGGTCATGGGTCAGTTCGCATTCACGGTGAGCGACTCACGAAGTCGCATGAGGGCGTATTCGGTGATCTTCACGAGCGCGCCCTTGGCCTGCTCGCGGTCGCGGGCGTCGAGGCTGATGATCGGTACGTCGGCGGGCAGCGCGAGCGCGGCGGCGATCTCCTCCGCGGGGTAGCGCGGGACGCCGTCGAACTCGTTGACGGCGACGATGAACGGGATGCCCTTGGACTCGAAGTAGTCGAGCGGCGAGAAGGACTCGTCGAGGCGAGCCACGTCGACCAGCACGATGGCGCCGATGGCGCCACGGCACAGGTCGTCCCACATGAACCAGAAACGGCGCTGACCGGGGGTGCCGAACAGGTAGAGGACGAGGTCCTCGGCCAGGGTCAGGCGACCGAAGTCCATGGCCACGGTCGTGGTGGCCTTGGTGGGCACGGCAGCGAGATCGTCGACGCCCTCGGACTCGTTGGTGACGAGTGCCTCGGTGCGCAGCGGGTCGATCTCCGAGACCGCGCCGACCAGCGTCGACTTGCCGACGCCGAAGCCGCCTGCAATGACGATCTTCGTCGACGCAGCCGCACGCTGTGCCTTAGTAGTTTCGAAGTCCACGGAGGGTCCTTTCGATGAGCTCGAGACGCTCATCTGTCGACGTGCTGTCGTTGATGGTGGCCTGGATGCGGACCAGGCCCTGCTCGATCAGGTCACCCAGCAGCACCCGGGTGACGCCGATCGGCATCTTGGTCAGGGCCGACACCTCGGCCACGGAGCGCCGGTCGCAGACCTCGAGAACCTGCGCGGCAGACGGCGAGAGCGCAGGTGCCTCCGCACCGGCCTGGAGGCGCAGAGTCGCCTCCATGGCCAGCTCCACCTTGGCGGCCGTCCGACCGGCGGTGAGGGTGTAGGACCGGATGAGTCGAGGGCGGTAGCCCTCGTCCTCCGGCTCGTGTGGCGGCGTCATGGCGCGGAGCCGGTCAGCCGCCCGTACCGACGCGGGCCTGGGCCTCGACGGTACGTCCCACGCGGTCCACCAGCAGGGCCATCTCGTAGCCCACCTGGCCGATGTCGGCCTCCTCGGTGGTGAGCACGGTGAGGTTCGACCCGTCGCCCACGCTCATCAACATCAGGAAGCCCATCTCCATCTCGACGATGGTCTGCATCACCGAGCCGCCCTCGAAGAGGCGCGCGGCGCCGACGGCGAGGCTGGCCAGGCCGGAGGAGACGGCCGCGACCTGCTCGGCGCGCTCGCCCGGGATGCTGGTGCTCGACGCCATCAGGAGGCCGTCGGCGGACACCAGGATGGCGTGCGCTGCGTCGGGTACGTCGTCGACGAATCGCGACATCACCCAGTCGAGGTCTCGGTCGTCACCAGCGGTGCTGGCGGCGGGGGCGGCGGCGGAATCGTGAGTCATGCGGGGCCTGCTTCCGTGTGCTGGGTGGAACTCTGGGCTGCTCGTCGACCGCGGGACACTCCCGCGGTGTGTGCCTGGAGGCGGCGGCGGATCGCTTCAGGGTCGCGCGTCTTGGCTGCCGTCGGTGGAGTAACGCTACCGGGAACGAGCCGCTCCCCGGGGGCGCGTCGCGGAAGTCCGACGGGGGTCGACTCGACGGCCGGCGCCTCCTCGGCGACGTGCTCGGCGATCTCCCACCCGCGATCCACCTCGGTCTCGTGGATCTGGGTCGCGTCGCCGGTGAGCCAGCCCGACCGCATCGACTTGAAGATCGGCGACTCGCCGCCGGCGCGAGCCGGCTCGGCGCGGTCCGGCAGGCCGTTGGTCCCGCTGGTGCCGTTGGTGCCGTTGGTGCCGTTGGTGCCGTGACCGGCGCCCAGCGCCGCGGCGGGGGGCTCGTACGCCGGCTGCTGCCACACGGACGGCTCCGGCTCGGGAGTGGGCTCGGGCTCCGGCTCGGCGACCGGCTCGGCGACCGGCTCGGGCGCGCTCTCCCGGGAGCGGGCGACGGGGGCACCGAGGCCCAGTGGGTCGTTCGCGTCGACCTCCACCTCGTGGACGGCCTGCGCGACCTCGGGCTCTGGCTCCGGCTCGGGCTCTGCGGCAGCGACCGGCTCGGCCTCGAGAGCGGTGAGCTCGTCGAAGGCGTCCGCCGGCAGCGGGTCGGAGAGTGGGTCGTGGGCCCGGACCGGCGCAGCTGCGGGCTCGGGTGCGGGCTCGGTGACCGGAGCCTCGGTCCGCGCGTCCTCGGCGACGCTGGCGTCGACGACCGTCTCGTCCACGACCGTCTCGTCCACGACCGTCTCGTCGGCGACGTCGGTCGCCTCCGTCTCGGACTCCGCCTCGGTCTCGGCGATCCGCGCCTCCTGCTCGGCCTGGGCGCGCTGGCGCGCAGCGAGAGCGGTGATCGGCACCACGCGGGCGACCTTCTCGACCCGCTCGGTGGCGGCACCCTCGCGTGCGGAGGAATCGGCCGCGGCGGGTGCCTCGGACGGCTCGGGGCGCTTGCCGAAGAGCGGACCGGTCGCCGTGGAGGTCTCCGGCGGCAGGAACGCGTCGGCACCCGTGCGGGGCATGTTGGCGCCCGGGTCGCGACGCGGCAGCAGGCTGCCCAGAGGCGGACGGTCCGGGGTCGGCTCCGACCCGCCGGTGGCCGCTGCGGCCGCGGGCTCTGCGGCCTCCGACGTACGGTCGGCGTCCGGCGCCGACACGGCGGCGGCAGAGGTGGCGGCAGAGGTGGCGGCAGCCGTCGGGGCAGCCGCGGTCAGGGGCTCGAGCTCGGCCTCCTGCTTGGCGGCCTTCGCCTCGGCGGCGGCCTCCTGCTTGGCGGCCTTCGCCTCGGCGGCGGCCGCGCGCTCCGCGGCCTTCGCCTCGGCCTTCTCCGCGCGGGCACGATTGCGGGCCTCACGCTTGGACAGGACCGGAGCGGCGACGGCGGCGGTCTCGAGGACCTCAGTCGTGCCGGCGGCAGCCGCGTGCTGCGCCGCGGCGGCGGCCGGGGCTGCGGGGGCGCCGGACTGCGGCAGGTCGGGCAGCACGGAGGGCGGGAGCGTGACGGTGGCCGTCATGCCTCCACCGGGGTTGCGGGCCAGGTGGGCGTCGATGTCGTGGCGCTCCGCAAGGCGCGAGACCACGAACAGGCCCATCCGGCGAGCGGTGTCGGGCGTGGCCTCGGCACCGTGCTCGAGGTCGCGGTTGAGCTGCTCGAGCTCGGCCGGCGGCACCCCCAGCCCGGAGTCGGTGATGGTGATGGTGACGCCCTCGGGGCCCTGCTTGGCCGCGAGGCGTACGGGCTCGGCCGGCGGCGAGAACGACAGCGCGTTGTCGACGAGCTCGGTCAGCAGGTGGACCACGTCGGCTGCGGCCTCGTCACCGACGCGGGTGTTGAGGTGCGACAGGATCTGCACGCGCTGGTAGTCCTGCACGCCCGACGTCGCGGCCTGCAGCGCCTCACCGACGGTGAGGCTGAACTGGCCGGCCGCACGGTTCGGCGCGTCGGCGAGGATCAGCAGCGAGTCGGCCGTACGACGCATCCGCGAGGCGAGGTGGTCGAGGCGGAACAGCGACTCGAGGCGCTTGGGGTCCTCCTCGTCGTGCTCGAGGCGCTCGATCTGCGCGAGCTGCTGGTTGACCAGCGAGGTCGAGCGGCGCGACAGCGTCACGAACATCGCGTTGACGGTCTGCCGGAGCTGGGCCTCGCCCGAGGCGAGGTGGATGGCCTGGCGGTGGAGGTCGTCGACCGCTCGCGCGACCTGGCCGATCTCCTCGTTGGTGGTGACGTCGATCGTCCTGATCGGCTCGGGCTCCTGGCCCGCGCGGATCCGGGCGACGGCGTCGGGCAGGCGGTGGCGGGCCACGGCGAGCGCACCCTCGCGGACCTTGCCGATCGGGCCGAGGAGGCTGCGGGCCACGAAGAAGGCCAGCGCGATCGCCGCGGCGAGCGCGAGGAGCGTCAGGACCGCGCCGACGAGCGCGTTGCGCTGGGCGTCGGAGGCGGCCTCGTCGAGGGTGTCGGTGACGCCGCTGACGAGCGTCTGGGTGATCTCGTCGTAGGGGAGGTACGCGTCGCGGCCGTCGAGGTCGGTCGCGGAGTCGTCGCGGATCTGCCCCGCGTGGCGGGTGTTCTGCGTACGCAGGAGGGCCGTCTGCTCCTCGGCGCCCTCGACGGAACCGGCGAGACGGTCGATGGCCGCGGCCTCCACGCCGATCTCCGAGAAGAGCTCCTGCGAGCTCGACTGCGAGAGCGTGGTGGCGAGCAGGCCCTGCTGGAGGGCCAGCGAGAGCCGACCGCTCATGACCTGGGACAGCTGCTCGAGGCGCGGCTCGGGGGTCTCCTGCGCGGCGTTCACACTGGTGATGAGCTGCGAGACGCTCGACTCGAGCTGGCGGACGAGCGCGATCCAGGTGGCCGGGCCGAGGGTCTCGGCACCCTCACCGCGCATGGCCTGGCTGAGGTCGAGCAGCGCGTTGACGTGGGCGGTCTGGAGCTCGTCGAGGTCGGCGTTGTCGCGCGCCTCGACGAGGGTCTCGGCATTGGTGGTGATGTCGCTGATCGCGTCGATGAGGTCGCCCTGGCTGGCGGCGCTGTCGGTCTGCGCGGCCACCATCGCGGCCTCCGACGCGGTCAGGTAGTCGACCGCGGGCTGGATGATCGTGACCTGCTGGGCACTGCGGGACGCCTGCCGGGAGTCGCCGTAGTCGGCGGAGACGCGCAGACCGCCGAGGACCGCCGCGAGCAGCAGCGGGATCGCCAGGGCCAGGGCCATCTTGCGGCCCAGCGGCCAGCCGGCGACCGAGAGACCCGAGCCCTTGCGGGTCCGGGCTGCATCCTGAGTCATGTGTGCCTCGCGTTTTGGTGAGCGACTACGACGTCGAAACTTCCCGGTGGGACCGGAGCAGACTCAACCTAAGGAGTCTCGCGACATTCCGTGGCGTTTTCGCAGAACTGGGGTGGTGGGGGTGTATGGGGCCTCGCGGCGCCCGGTGGAGCGTGCGCAGTGTCCCACCGGCACCACCGACCACACCAGACCCGTTGCCGAAGCGTTGCAAGTGACAGGTGGTGCAGCACCTCCGTGGGGCACCCGGTCCGCGGCGACGGTTCACCTTCAGGCCCTTCCGCGCGGGACGCGGGTGCGGCAGGCTTCACCGCCATGACCCCACATCTCGGGAAGGGTCGTGCCCGCCCGACCTCCCTCGCCTCCTCGCTCGCCGCCGCCCTCGCCCTCGTGCTCTCCCTGGTGCTGCTGCTGCCGTCCGTCACCGCGCCCGCCACGGCCGCCACCCCCCTCACCGTCAGCCAGGCGATCGGCCAGCAGACCGGCGCGACGCAGACCGTCCGCGGCTACGTCGTCGGGCAGCCGACCGCCACCAACACGGTCGTACGCTCCAGCTTCCCCAACGACTACGCGCTGGCGATCGCGGACTCCGCGTCGCAGACCAGCACGTCGTCGATGCTCTACGTGCAGATCCCCTCGGCCTTCCGCTCGCAGTGGGGCCTGAGGACGAACCAGTCGCTGATGGGCAAGCAGATCGACGTCACCGGCGCACTGGCGTCGTACTTCTCCCACCCGGGCATGACGAGCACGTCGGCGCTCGCGCTCTCGGGCGGCGGCACCACCGAGCCGCCGCCGACCGGCGGCAGCAGTCCGTGGGACTCGACCTATTACGCCCCGGCCGTCGGCAAGACCGGCACCGCCCTGCGCACCTCGCTGCACGACATCATCGACGACAACACGAAGCTGTCCTACGACGCGGTGTGGACGGCCCTCAAGGACACCGACCAGGACCCGGCCAACAGCTCGAACGTCATCGAGCTCTACACCGGTCGCTCCATCTCGAAGTCGAGCAACGGCGGCAGCACCGGCAACTGGAACCGCGAGCACGTGTGGGCGCAGTCGCGCGGCGGCTTCACCACCAGCGCCGGCCCCGGCACCGACCTGCACCACATCCGGCCCGAGGACGTGACGGTCAACTCGATCCGCGGCAACAAGGACTTCGACGACGGCGGGTCCGCCGTCTCGGGGTGCACCGACTGCTGGACCGACGGCGACTCCTTCGAGCCGCGCGACGCCGTCAAGGGCGACGTGGCGCGGATGCTGTTCTACATGGCGATCCGCTACGAGGGCGACGACGGCTTCACGGACCTCGAGATGAGCTCGACGGTCGGCACCTCGTCGTCGCGGCTCGGCGACCTCGAGACGTTGCTCGCCTGGAACGCCGCCGACCCGGTGAGCACCTTCGAGATGCGGCGCAACGACCGCATCCACGCCCAGTGGCAGGGCAACCGCAACCCGTTCATCGACCACCCCGAGTGGGCCGCCGCGATCTGGAACTGAGCTGCCCGTCGTATGGTCGGGCGATGGAGGACCACCTCGGTTCAGCGCTCCCCCGCAGCCTGCCGGCCGACGAGCACGTCGACCCGGCTGCCGTGCTGGCCACCGTGGAGGCGATCGACGCCGATCCGGCGGTGGAGCTGCACAGCCTGATGGTGCTGCGGCACGGGCGCGTGGTCGCCGAGGGCTGGTGGGCACCGCACACGCCCGAGCGCACGCGGCTGGTCTATTCCCTGAGCAAGAGCTTCACCTCGACCGCGCTCGCGTTCGCGCTGGAGGAGGGACTGGTCGACCTGGACGACACCGTGGTGTCGCACTTCCCTGAGCTCGACGGCGACATCACCGACCCGGGCAGCAGGTCCATCACGGTCCGCCACGTCGCCTCCATGGCCAGCGGCCACGACCGCGAGATGATCGACGAGGCCCTGGCCCTTGACCCGCACGAGCCGGTGCGCGGGTTCCTGATGGTGCCGCCGGACGCCCCGCCGGGGACCCTGTTCGCCTACAGCCAGCCGTGCACGTACGCACTGGCGAGCATCATCCAGCGCGCCGCGGGCATGCCGCTCAGTGCCTACCTGCGACCCCGGCTGCTCGACCCGCTCGGCATCGGGGAGGTCGGCTGGGCGACCTGGCCGCCCGGTCGCGAGCAGGGGTTCAGCGGCCTGTTCGCCCGCACCGAGGACATCGCCAAGCTCGGTCTGCTCTACCTCCGACGCGGGCGGTGGGGACAGACGCAGCTGATCCCCGAGGCGTACGTCGAGGAGGCGACGTCGCGCCAGGTCGACAACCCGGACATGGAGAACCCCGACTGGCGCCAGGGCTACGGCTTCCAGTTCTGGATGGCACGCCACGGCTACCGCGGCGACGGTGCCTTCGGCCAGTTCTGCATCGTGCTGCCCGAGCACGACGTCGTGGTCGCGACGACCGGCGGGACCGAGGCGATGCAGGCGGTGCTCGACCACCTGTGGACCCACCTGCTCCCGGGGCTGCGTGAGGACCGCCCCGAGGACGGCGCCCAGCCGGAGCTCGAGCGCCGCCTGCGGGGGCTGTCGCTCGCGCCGCACGCCGCACGCAGGCAGCCGGGCGGCCAGGAGGGCTGGACGTCGCCGTTCGCCGTGGCTCCCGGGACGGGGCTCACGTCCGTGGGAGTCGAGCGGGCGGGCGACGGCCTCGAGGTCACCCTGGTCGAGCCGGACAATGCGTTGACGTTCCCCGTGGGGACCGACGGCTGGCTGGCGTCGTCACCCCTCGACGCCCACGGCGACGTGGTGCCGGTCGCGGCGTCCGGCGGCTGGGACGACGACCGCACGCTGCGGGTCGAGGTCGCCTTCCTCGAGACGCCGCACCGCCTGCGCCTCACCTGCTCGCTGCCGGCACGCACCGCGGAGGCTGCCTGGCACACGACCCCGCTGGACGGGGGTCGCCTGGCGACCTTGCACTGCCCGCGCCTGCGGGCTCCACTCCCGCGTGGGTGAGGGCCGGCTCAGCCGCCGGCGCCGTGGCTGTGGGGCGGCACGACCGGCCCCTCGGAGGGCTGGACGACCACGAAGCCGGGGCCCTGGAAGGCGTACTGGAACGCCTCGCCGGTCCCGCCGCGCAGCATCGACTTCACGTTCATCGAGTTGACGACCTGCGGCACCAGACCGGCCGACCAGCAGACGGCGGCGTTGATGTCGACGTACGTCGGGGCCTGCGAGCAGTCGAGGATCAGCGGCTGCCCGTCGCCGTGCCCCGGCCCTGGATGAGCGTGTTGAACATCCCGCCGCTCATCATCCCGGCGCCCTTGACCCGGTGCACGTCGTAGTCGAGCGTGGCGTCCATCGCGAGCAGCGCGCTGCCGTTGACCGAGAGCCCGTCGTCCTCGAGCTGCACGAGGAAGACGTCCTTGGCGGCGTCGGCGAAGAAGACCTCGCCCTGGCCGGCGACCGTCATGAGCGGCGTGTCCTCGGAGGTGACCAGCCGGCGCATCATCTTGCCGATCGAGCCCGCCGATTTGTGCTCGAAGGTCACCTGGCCCTGGTAGGCGACCATCGACCCCTTGGCGGCGAGCACCGGCTCACCGAGCACCGCCCGCAGCGTCTTGCGGTGGTGGAGGCTGAACCGCTCGGCGGTCGCGTTCTCCTGGTTGGCCTGGTCGAACAGCTCACTGCGCATGTGTCCCCCGTGTCGAGAAGAAGCGGTGTCGTGGCGGCCTGGTCGGCCGCACCACGGCGAGCCTAGAAGAGGACCGATCGGGGCGACACTCTGGTCACGCGGACCCTCGGGGTGTAGGCAGGGGTCCGAGGACACCGCGCCCTCGCACTCACTCGAGGAGATGGACCATGGCCGCTCTCGACACCGCAACCCTCCTCGCCGAGCTCGAGCCCACGGTCGAGGACAACCTCAACCGCCACCTCGGCCTGGCCGACGAGTGGATGCCGCACGAGTACGTCCCCTGGAGCCTCGGGCGCGACTTCGCCGACCTCGGCGGGGAGCCGTGGGAGGTCGCGCAGTCGCAGCTGTCGCCGATCGCGCGCACGGCGCTCGAGGTCAACCTGCTCACCGAGGACAACCTGCCGAGCTACCACCGCGAGATCGACCGCGCCTTCGGTCGCGACAGCGCCTGGGGCACCTGGGTCAACCGCTGGACGGCCGAGGAGGGCCGGCACGCGTTCTGCATCCGCGACTACCTCCTCGTCACCCGCGGTGTCGACCCCGTCGAGCTCGAGCGCGCGCGGATGGAGACGATGGAGACCGGCTACGAGGCGCTGGACAAGTCGGTGCTCAACGTCTGCGCGTACGTCTCCTTCCAGGAGCTCGCCACCCGCATCTCGCACCGCAACACCGGGCGCTACACCGAGGAGCCGATCGCGGAGAAGTTGCTCGGCCGGGTCGCCAAGGACGAGAACCTGCACATGATCTTCTACCGCAACATCGTCGCCGCGGCCCTGCAGCTCGCCCCGAGCCAGACCATGCGGGCGATCACCGAGGAGGTCGTCGACTTCCAGATGCCGGGCAGCGTGATCCCCGGGTTCTCCCGCAAGGCGGTGCAGATGGCCAGGGCCGGGATCTACGACCTGCGCATCCACCACGACGACATCGTCACGCCCCTCCTGAAGAAGTGGGGCGTCTGGGAGCTCGAGGGCCTCGACGAGGACGGCGAGCGGGCGCGCGAGGAGCTCGCGGCAGCGGTGTCCGCCCTCGACGCCGAGGCCACCCGCTTCGTCGAGCGTCGTGCCGAGGCCGAGGCCAAGAGGGCCGCTCGGCAGTCCTCGTGAGCGAGCGCAACGTCCTCGGCGGCGAGCTCGAGCCCTGCGGCACCGACCCCGTCACCGGCTTCCACCGCGACGGCACCTGCACCGTCGGACCGCACGACGCCGGCCTGCACGCGGTCTGCGCGGTGATGACCGAGGAGTTCCTGGCCCACCAGCGATCGGTCGGCAACGACCTCTCGACACCTCGCCCGGAGTGGGACTTCCCCGGCCTGGTGCCGGGTGACCGGTGGTGCGTCGTCGCGGTGCGCTGGCTCCAGGCGTACGACGACGGCGTGGCCGCACCGGTCGTGCTCGCCGCCACCTCCGAGCGCGCCCTCGACGTGGTGCCGTTGCCAGTGCTGCAGCTGCTCTCGGTCGACGTGCCGCCGGACCTCAGCGCCTGGGGCTGACCCGGCCCTCCGCGGACGTTGGTGCCGGCCGCGCACGCCCGCCGAGCACGATCCGCGTGACGAGCGCGCCCAGCAGGACGAGCGCCGGCATCACCAGCCAGCCCGCCGCGAGCACGGCGGCGGTGGCACCGCACGACCGTGGCACGCGTCGACGGCGCCGCGGCTCACGCCTAGGAGCGGACGTGCATCCGCTCGCCCTGCGGCCCGAAGATCGCCAGCACCTCGGCGGGCGTGGGGCCGGGGTTGCCGACCCAGTGGGGCGTACGGGTGTCGAACTCGACCACCTCCCCGGGCTCGAGGGTGAGGTCCTTGGTGCCGAGGACGAGCCGCACCCGGCCGCTCAGCACGTAGAGCCACTCGTAGCCCTCGTGGGTGCGCAGCGACGGCGCAGGCACGTCGTCGACGGGGATGACCATCTTGTAGGACTGGAGCCCGCCCGGTCGGCGGGTCAGCGAGATGAAGGTGCGGCCGTGGCGCACCACCGGCCTGGACCGCACCCGCGGGTCGCCCGTCTCGGGTGCGTCGACGAGCTCGTCGAGCGCCACCCGGTGGGCTCGCGCGAGGGGCAGCAGGAGCTCGAGCGTGGGCTTGCGCTGACCCGACTCCAGCCGCGAGAGCGTGCTGACCGAGATGCCGGTCTCCTCGGCCAGGTCGGTCAGCGTGGCCTCGCGCTCGAGCCGCAGCTGGCGCAGCCGCGGCCCCACCCCCCTCAGCACGCCCTCGTCGTCCATGGCGCCAGTCTGCCCGGGCTTTGCTGATATGGCAAGGATGTTTGTCATTTCGGCGAGGACGGGTGCACCATCGACGACATGAGTGAGATGACGACCTATGACGTGGTGGTGGTCGGCGGCGGCGCAGCCGGCCTGAGTGGTGCGATGGCCCTGGGCCGGTCGAGGCGGTCGGTGCTGGTCATCGACGCCGGCGAGCCACGCAACGCCCCGGCTGACCATGCCCACAACTACCTGGGCCGGGAGGGTGTGCCCCCGCTGGAGCTGCTGGAGATCGGCCGCCGTGAGGTGGCGCAGTACGGCGTCGAGGTGCTCGCGGACCGGGTGGTCGGCCTGTCCGGCGAGGTCGACGACTTCCTCGTCACGACGGCCGGCGGCCGGCGGTTCGGCGCCCGCCGCGTGCTCGTCACGGGAGGCGTCGTCGACGAGCTGCCCGACGTCCCCGGGCTGGCGGAGCGGTGGGGCGTGGACGTCCTGCACTGCCCCTACTGCCACGGCTGGGAGGTGCGCGACCGGGCGATCGCGGTCCTCGCGACCAGCCCGATGGCCGGCCACCAGGGCCTGCTGTTCCGCCAGCTGTCGGACGACGTGGTGGTGGTCGTGCACGATGGCGTCGAGATCCCGGACGAGGAGGTGGAGCGGCTCGGCGCCATCGGCGTCCGGTTCGTCCACGGCACCCCGCAGGAGGTCGTGGCCTCGGACGACGGTGACGCGCTGGTCGGGCTGCGGCTGGCCGACGGCTCGGTGCTCGAGCGCGACGCCATCGTGGTGGCCTCGCAGCCGCACGTGCGCGCCGACTTCCTCGGCCCCCTGGGCATCGAGCCCGCGCCGTTCGAGATGAACGGGCTCACCGTCGGCTCGGTGATCGCGGTCGAGCCGACCGGCGCGACGTCCGTTCCCGGGATCTTTGCCGCCGGCAACGCGACCGACATCTCGATGATCCTGGTCGCGTCCGCGGCCCACGGCACCCGCGTCGGCGCGTGGATCAACGCCGAGCTCGCCTCCGCCGACGCCGCCCGCGCGGTGCAGGAGAGGCGGGACGGGTTCTTCGAGCGCCCGGCGTGGGAGGAGCGCTACTCCGGCGAGCGGGTCTGGAGCGGCCGGGTCAACGTGCAGCTCGCCGCGGAGGCGCCGCCGCTGCCTCCCGGCCGCGCGCTCGACATCGGGTGCGGCGAGGGTGGCGACGCGATCTGGCTCGCGTCGCAGGGCTGGCAGGTGACGGCCGTCGACTTCGCCGACGCCGCCCTTGCCCGGGTCACCGAGCACGCGGACGAGGCAGGCGTCGGCGACCGCGTCGAGACCCGCCGCCTCGACGTACGCTCCTTCGACCCCGCCGGCGAGACGTGGGACCTCGTCACCTCCCACTTCTTCCACCTGCCCGACGGGGGCATGCCCGACGTCGTACGCCGGCTCGCGTCCGCGGTCGCACCGGGCGGCACCCTCCTGGTGGTCGGGCACCACCCCGACGACCTGGCCACCGGGCTGCGGCACGGGCACGACACGTTCATGTTCACCGCCGACCAGCTGGTGCCGGCGCTCCCGGATGACTTCGAGGTCGAGGCGTGCGAGGCGCGGCCGCGCACGCAGGCGCACCCACACACGGGCGAGGAGATCGCGATCGCCGACGCCGTGCTCAAGGCCCGACGCAAGGACTGACCGCGTGCCACGGTGCTCGACGCGGGCATCGTCGTCCTGAGCCGACTATGACACCGAGATGGACGCTGGACGCCCGACATGGCGGGCGTTGAGCGGACCTACGTCCGCTCGAGTCGGGCCGTGGTCACGCCAGCCCGAGCCGCGCCAGCACCATCGCCGCGAGCCGGTCCACCGGCAGGGCGGGGTCGACGTCCATCCCGGCCTCGTCGGCGCCGAGCGGCTCGAGGGT
This sequence comes from Nocardioides eburneiflavus, assembly GCF_004785795.1. Lineage (NCBI taxonomy): Bacteria > Bacillati > Actinomycetota > Actinomycetes > Propionibacteriales > Nocardioidaceae > Nocardioides > Nocardioides eburneiflavus. The sequence goes on along the minus strand of NZ_SRRO01000001.1, from coordinate 1,713,082 downwards.
GTCGAGCTGCGACTCCAGCAGGCTGGGCGGCATGAAGTGGTCCCGGGCGTTCATCCGCTCGAGGAACATGTGCTTGTCACCCGTGCAGTGGACGAAGAACGTCCCCTCGCCGCCGCGGCGCAGCACGTCGCGATAGCTCCGGCGCAGCGCGCTGCAGGTGATGACCGTCGGCTCGTCGCGGGCATCGCGCTCGGCGGTCCAGTCGGCGAGGGACTCCAGCCACCCCCAGCGGTCGGCGTCGGTGAGCGGGGTGCCCTCGCTCATCTTCGCGACGTTCTCGGGCGGGTGGAAGTCGTCGCCCTCGGCCATCTCCCAGCCGAGCCGCTCCTGCACGGCGCGCGCCACGGTCGACTTCCCCGACCCGGAGACGCCCATGAAGACGAGGTGGTGCGGCCGGGGTGTGCTCATCCCACGGCCCAGATGCCGAGCGCCAGCACGAAGATGCTCACGCCGAGGGTCGTCTCCATCACCGTCCACGTCTTGAGGGTGGTCTTCACGTCCATCCCGAAGAACCTGCTCACCAGCCAGAAGCCGGAGTCGTTGACGTGCGAGAGCACGGTCGCGCCGGCTGCGATCGCCAGCACGAGCGCGACGAGCTGCACCGACGACGGGTCGGCGTCGACGACCGCGGCGGACAGCAGCCCGGCGGTCGTGGTGAGCGCGACCGTCGCGGAGCCCTGGGCCACGCGCAGGATGGTGGCGATGACGAAGGCCGAGATGATCAGCGGGAGGCCGAGGTCGGCGAGCGAGTCGGACAGCGCGCCGCCGATGCCGCTGTAGCGCAGCACGCCGCCGAACATCCCGCCGGCGCCGGTGATGAGGATGATCGCGCAGATCGGTCCGAGCGCGTCGTTGAGGAGGTCCTCCACCTCGGCACGGGAGTGGTGGCGCACGGCGAGGGTGTACGTGGCGACGAGCAGCGCGATGAGCAGCGCCACCGGCGTCTGGCCGATGAACACCAGGGCGTCGACGAACCCGCCCTCGGCGGCGATCGTCTCGTTGGCCCGCAGCGTGGTCAGGACCGTGTTGAGGCTGATCAGCACCAAGGGCAGCAGCAGGATCGCGAGCACGTGGGCGAAGGCCGGGCGGTCGCCCTCGTCGGGCGCGCGGCCCCCGGTGAGGACCGAGTCGTCGATCGGCACGTGGACCCTGCCGAGCCAGCCGAGCGTGACGGCGTACACGCCGACGGCCCAGGCGACGACCGCGGCGACCACGCCGATGACCAGCGTCAGGCCGATGCTCGCGCCGATCTCGGTGGCCGCGGTGACCGGTCCCGGGTGCGGCGGCACGATCGCGTGCATCGCCGCGAAGGCGCCGGCCGCGGGGAGGGCGTACATGAGCACGGAGCCGCCGAAGCGCTTGGCGACCGAGAAGATGATCGGCAGGAAGACGACCAGGCCGGCGTCGAAGAAGATCGGCAGGCCGAACAGCAGCGCCGCGACGCCCAGCGCGAGGGGCGCGCGCTTCTCACCGAAGCGGCTGATCAGGGTGTCGGCCAGCACCTGGGCCCCACCGGTGACCTCCAGGATGCGACCGATCATCACGCCGAGGCCGACGAGCAGCGCGACCGCGCCGAGGGTCGACCCGAACGCTCCGATCGCGACCGCGGGCACGTCCGCCACCGGGACACCGGAGACGATCGCGGTGGCCAGGCTGACGAGCACGAGCGCCACGAAGGCGTGCATCCGCAGGGCGATGATCAGCACCAGCAGCACGGCGACGGCGAGGGCCGCGATCACCAGGAGCGTGCCAGCGCCATGGACGGGGGTCATGGGATCCACAGGAGTACCTCCGAGACGGGTTGCCCCACCCTAGGCCTCTGCGGCGGGGAAAGGACACGCCACGGTTCTCCACAGATCCCGTCAAGTCCCTGTCGGTGCGACGGGTCCGCGGGTGATGGTCGGGAGATGATCCTCTCGGGCCACCTCCACCACGACCGGCACAGCCGTACGGCCGCCGACCGTCTGTCCGACCGGCTCGCCGACATCGACGCGCGGCGTCGGGTCGCCGAGCGCAGCGTCGACGCGCTCCTCGCCTCGTGGCAGGGCGGGGCCGCCCTCCACCAGCAGTCCGGGTGGCAGGACTGGGACCTGGCCGCCCACGACGTCATCGACGCGCTGTCCGCGCTCATCGTGGCGCTCGACCTCGCTCGCGAGGAGCTGACCGACGCCCGGGCGATCAGCCAGGCGCCGCGTCCGCGATCCGGGACTTGATCTCGGCCTTGAGCACCTTGCCGACCTTCGAGCGCGGCAGGTCCGGCCACACGTGCACGTCCTTGGGGGCCTTCACCGAACCGATCCGCTGCTTGACGAAGCTCCGCAGGTCGTCGGGGTCGACCGTCGCCCCGGGGTGCGGCTGCACGACGACCGTGACGCGCTCGCCCCACTTCTCGTCGGGCAGACCGACCACGGCGCAGTCCTGGACCGCCTCGTGGGCGAGGACGGCCTGCTCGACCTCGGTCGAATACACGTTGAAGCCGCCGGTGATGATCATGTCCTTGGCCCGGTCGACGATGTGCAGGAAGCCTTCCTCGTCGAGGAAGCCGATGTCGCCGGTGTGCAGCCAGCCGTTGCGCAGCGTCCGCGCCGTCTCCTCCGGGTCCTTCCAGTAGCCGGCCATCACCAGGGACGACCGCGCGCAGATCTCACCCCGCTCCCCCTGCGCCACCGGGTGGTCGTGCTCGTCCAGGATCGCCACCCGCACCAGGGGCGCCGGGCGCCCCGCGCTGGTCAGCCGCTCGGTGGCCACCGAGCCGTCGGCGCGGAAGTGGTCGTCCGGCGGCATCATCGAGATCATCATCGGCGCCTCGGTCTGGCCGAAGAGCTGCGCCATCACCGGCCCGATCCTGGTCAGCGTCTCCTCCAGGCGGGACGCCGACATCGGCGCCGCGCCGTACCAGAAGCACTGGAGGCTGCTCAGGTCCGTCGCCGCCAGGTCGGGGTGGCCGAGCACCATGTAGACCAGCGTCGGCGGCAGGAACGTGTGGGTGACGCGGTGGTCCTGCACGAGGCGCAGGAAGTCGCCGACGTCCGGCGCGCGCATGATCACGACCTCGCCGCCGAGGGACATCACCGGGAAGCACAGCACGCCGGCCGCGTGGGTGAGCGGGGCGAGCGCGAGGTAGACCGGCGGCCCGTCGAACGGGTAGCCCACCAGGGTCAGCGCCGTCATCGTCTCGAGGTTCGTCGGCGTGAGCATCACGCCCTTGGGCCGGCCGGTGGTGCCGCCGGTGCCGACGAGCATGGCGAGCTCCCCCGGGGCCGGCGGGCCGAGCCGGTCGGGCACCTCGACCCCGGCGCCGCGGTCGAGGAACTCCTGCCAGGTCAGCGATCCGTCGGCGGCAGTCTTGTCCCCGTCGAGGCAGACCCACGTGTGGATCCGGGGCAGCTCGTCGCGGATCGCGGCCACCAACGCGGCGAAGCCGGACTGGTAGAGCACCACCTCGGTGTCGAACAGCTCGAGCAGCTCGCGGTTCTCCGCGGCCTCGTTGCGCGGGTTGATCGGGCACCACACCGCGCCGGCGCGGCTGATGCCGAAGACGCAGGTGAACGCGACCGGGTCGTTGGCCGAGAGGATCGCGACCCGCGCGTCCTCGCGTACGCCGCTGCCGCGCAGGGCCGCCGCGACCTCGTGGGACAGCGCGACCACCTCGGCGTACGACCGCGTGGTGCCGTCGGTGGTCAGGCAGGGGCGGTCGGCACCCAGGCTGGCGCCCTTGTCGAGGTAGTCGTGCAGCCGCATCGGCTCCTCACATGCCCATGCCGCCGTCGACCGGGATCCCGGCGCCGTTGATGAACCGCGACGCGTCGGAGGCCAGGAAGACCACCGCGTCCGCCATGTCGTCGACCTCGCCGAGGCGGCCGGACGGGGTGAGCTCGATGACGGCGCCGACGGCCTCCTCCGCGCTGCCGTAGAGCCCGAGCGAGGCCATGTCGTTGGCGAGGCCGGCACCCATCGCGGTGGGCACCAGGCCGGGATAGATGCAGTTGACGCGTACGCCGTAGCCGAGCTTGCCGGACTCCATCGCCGCCACGCGGGTGAGCCGGTCGACCGCGGACTTGGTGCCGCTGTAGACGGCGATCGCGGGGAACGCGATGGTGGCGGCCACCGACGAGATGTTGATGATCGACCCGCCCTTGCCGGCCGCACCGTCGGGGCGCATGGCGCGCAGGCCGTGCTTGAGGCCGAGGGTGGTGCCGAGGACGTTGACGTCGAGCATCGTGCGGATGTCGTCGACCTGCACCTCGGTGAGCAGGCTGGTGATCTCGACGCCGGCGTTGTTGACGAGGACGTCGAGGCCGCCGAGCTGGTCGACGCTGGCCTGCACGGCCGCCTCCCAGCCGGCCTCGTCGGTCACGTCGAGGCGGACGAACCCGTGCCCGTCGCCGAGCCCTGCGGCGGTCTCGGCGCCCGCCTCGTCGATGTCGGCGATCATCACGCGGGCACCCGCGGCCGCCAGGGCGCGGGCCATGCCCTCACCGAGGCCCTGGGCGCCTCCCGTCACGAGTGCGACGCGTCCGGTCAGGTCGGTTGCGGTCATCGAGGTCTCCTCAGGGCAGCGGGGGCGAGTGATGGCGATCACACTGACCGCCGGTCTTGACGACTGTCAAGAAAATCTTCCACTGGTCCGTCCCAGCCCCTGCCGCGCGCGTAGGATGCCGCGCGTGCCGTCCACCGCCCGCGCCGTCGCCGACCCCGCTGCCGACCCCGCAGCCGACCGCGCAGCCGACCCCGCTGCGCCGTCGGCGTCGCGGTCGAGCAAGCACGAGGACCGGCGGCTCCAGCTCGCCGAGTCGGCGCTCGTCACCCTCGGCACGCTGGGCTACGCCAGGACCTCGCTGCGCGAGATCGCGCAGCGCTCGCCGTTCTCGCACGGGGTCGTGCACTACTACTTCTCCAGCAAGGAGGAGCTGATCACCTCCTGCGTGCGCCACTACAAGCGCACCTGCGTGACCCGCTACGACGAGATCGTGGCCTCGTCCGCCACCGCGCCGGAGCTGCAGTCGCGCTTCGCCGCCAGGCTGGCCGGGACCATCCGCGACGAGGGTCCGATGCACCAGCTCTGGTACGACCTGCGCAACCAGTCGATGTTCGAGCCCGCGCTGCGCGAGGTGGTGACCGAGATCGACGGCCAGCTCGAGCAGATGGTCTGGCGGGTGGTGTCGAGGTACGCCGAGCTCGCCGGGCGCCCACCGTCCCTCGACCCCTCGACCGCCTACGGCATGCTCGACGGCCTCTTCGCCCAGTCGCTGCTCGCTTGGGCCACCGGTCCGGAGGCCGAGCGCGAGGACGTGCTCTCCGTGCTGACGGCACGCGTCGACTCGCTGATGCCGTCGCTGCTGGCCTGACGAGTTCTCCACAGATCGTGCCGCCGGGGTGGCGCGCCCGCGGCCCGAGTCACCACGATCGGGCCATGACCTCCTCGGGAACCGTGCACCTCGACCCGGCCGCCCACGCGGCCGCCTCCACCCGGCTCGACGACCGACTGCGGGACCTCGACGCCCGCCGCCGGGCGGCGGAGGCCTCCGTCGAGCGCCTGCTCGCGGCCTGGCACGGGGAGGCCGCGTCGACGTTCGCCTCGCAGTGGGAGACGTGGCGCTCGGCTGCCGCCGGCGTGGTCGACGGCCTCGGCGCCACGGTGGCCGCACTGTCCGGCGCGCGGGCCGACCTCGTGTCGGCCGACACCGTCGTCTCGCAGCACCCGTCCGCGATGGCCGTGCACCTCGAGGGGCGCCTGGGATGACCGCCTTCGACGTCGACCTCGCCGAGCTGCGCTCCGGCGTCGCGGACCTCGCGGGCTGCCAGCGCGACCTCCTCGGCCTCGCCGGCGACATCGACGACGCGCAGGCGCAGGTCCAGCACGAGTGGCTGGGGCGGGCGAGCGTGGCGCAGGAGGCGGCGTACGGCTCGTGGCGCGACGAGTGCGCCGAGATGGTGACGGCACTGGCGGCGATGCGAGCGATCGTCGCCGCCGCCGACGGCCACTACTCCGCCGCGGTCGAGACCAACCTCGCGCTCTGGCGGCAGGTCAGCGCCTGACGTCCACCCGACCAGGCCGCACGCACGTGGCGAAGACCCCGAACATCGGCTCGCCCGCGCTGTTCGTCGGCCGGTCCCGCACCAGAGCCGTGAGCAGCCGGACGTCCTTCTCCCCCGTCACCGGGTGGTGGTCGATGACCGCGCACCGCGGGATCGGACCACCGACCCGGAGGATCGCCTCGCCGACGGCGTGCTCCTGCCCCGCCCACGAGTCCTCGACCCAGGGCTCATCGGTCTCCACGACGAGCGTCGCCCGGAAGCGTGCGGCCTGAGCGGCCAGCTCCTCGCGCCCGAGCCGTGCCGCCAGGTCGCGCAGGGACGCGGTGCCGACGACCGTGACCGGGTCGGCGTACACGACCCCGCCGCGCGGGGCGGCCGCGAGGCGTACGGGCTTCCCGAGCCACCCGGACAGCAGCTCGGCGTGCGGGCCGTCGGTGAGCGCGAGCCCGACGGCTCGGCCCCAGTAGTCACACGTGAGCTCCTCGCCGCTCGCCGGAGCGGGGGCGGACACGGCCTCTCCGGTCGGCAGGGTCAGCTCGAGCTCGTCCCCGTGGGTCCGTGCGACGACCCCGATCAGCGACGGGTGCTGCACGGTCCTGAGCACGCGCGCCCGGGTGGTGTCGACGAGGCACCACGCGCGGTCGCCGACCGCGCCCTGCTCGTCGAGGACGATCCGGTCGAGGTCGAGGTGCCGCGTGCCCTTGACCGGGGCGTACCCGGCCCGGCGTACGACGAGGGTGGCAGGCATGAGCCGATCGTTCCACGGCCCAGTTCCGCACGTGCGGCGGCCTGGCCCCCTCATCCACCGATCGCGCGGCCACATCCGCCGCACGTGCGTGGTCGTCCCTCATTCCATCGCCACACTCCCGCCGACCCGCCACACTGTCGGGGTGTCCCGCTCCTCGACCCGCCTGACCTTCGTGGTCACCGCCGCGATGCTCGCGGTGGTCGTGGCGTGGCACCCCGCCGAGCAGCTGGAGACGGCCCGCCGCGCGATCGGGCTCGGCGACGAGCGGCCGCTGCCCGCCCCGGCGGTCGTACGCGCGGGCGGGGCGTACGCGTGGGCGATGACCCAGCCCGACAGCGACGACCCCGTCGGATGGGACCCGTGCGAGGAGATCCGCTACCGGGTGAACCCGGCAGGCGAGCCGCCCGGCGGACGCAGGCTCGTCACCGAGGCGCTGCGGCGGGCGAGCGCGGCGACCGGCCTGGCCTTCGCCGACGAGGGCGAGACCGACGAGCGCCCCTTCCCCGACGGCGTGGAGCTGTTCGGCCGGCCCGACCCCGTCGTCATCGGCTGGGGTGACCAGGGCGAGTTCCCCGACCTCGGCGGGCAGGTCGCCGGTGTCGGCGGCGCCGTCGCCGAGCGTGACTCCGCAGGACGGCTACGATTCGTCAGCGGGAGCGTGGTCCTGGACGTCGACGCGTTCACCGCGACCGCCGTCGCCGGGCAGCCACGCGTCATGGAGGCGATCGTGCTGCACGAGGTCGCCCACGTGATCGGACTCGGCCACGTCAGCGAGCCGATGGAGCTGATGTACGCCGACAACACCGGTCAGGTCGAGCTCGGCCCCGGCGACCGTGAGGGCCTCGCCCGGCTCGGCTCGCTCCCCTGCGGCTGAACCAGGGCCGAGCTGGTCGCCGAAGAGCCACCGCGTCGCCGTGCGGCCAGCCTGGGGAGCCGCCCGAAGCAGGCGGCAGTGCCTCAGAGGTGGTGCAGCTTGGGGTAGGGGTGCGCGATGCGGACCGACTTGTCCCCGAAGTCGACGGTGACCGCGTGGCTGTCGAGGTGCGTCACCTGGCCGAGGCCGTAGATGTCGTGCGTGACCCGGTCACCGACCTCGAAGACCTCGACCACGGGCTCGACCGCGGGCTTGAACGGGCTGCTGGGGAGGTGCTTGGGCCGTCGGCCGCTCGAGGAGGTCATCACCTCCAGTATGCGCCTCCGCACGGCCTTGTGGGGCATCGTCGCCAGAACGTGACCCTCGCGGTCAGCCGATCTCGACGCCGCCGGACACCGTCAACGTCGCCTCGTCGGGCCCGCGGCCGTCGGTGCGTACGCCCGTCAGCTCACGCCGCACCTCGAGCCGGGGGGGAGCTCCCGCGGCGACCAGCCGCGCGACCAGGCTGTCGAGACGCTCGTCCACCACGGTCGACCCGTCGGCGCCCTCCATGGTCGAGGCGTCCCGCACGGCCTGGACGGCGTACGTCGCTCCGGCCCGCCCGAACTCGTCCGCCCGGGTCTCGACCTGGGCCACCGTCCATCCCTCGTCGGACCAGCCCCGGCCGGCGAGGTAGGGCACGCGCGTCACGACGTAGGCGCAGGCCACGTCAGCGGCACCACCCGGCCCCTGCAGCGGGGCGCAGTCCCCCGTCGTGGGTTCCTCGAGGTCCCCCAACGCCGCGGCCATGTCGCCGGACACCTCGCCCGACCCGGTGTCGAGGCTGGTCGTCAGGTCGTCGAAGGCCACCTCGACGACCGGGGCGGCGTCCTCGTCGACGGCGACCCACACCGTGCCCGACGTGCGGGTGTCGCCCGGGGTCGTGCTCGAGCCCGGTGCGTCGCCGAGGTCGACCGTGCCGTCGCCGGTGACGAGCGCGAGGGTGGTGCGTTGCTCGGCGTCCTCCATCAGGGTGCGCTGCAGGGCGTCCAGGTCGACGCCGGGCTCGAGGCGCCAGTCGAGGGCGACCCACTCCGTGCCGGCGGGAGCGTCTCGCTCCTGACCGTCGGCCGCCTCGGTGGCCCCGAGGGTCTCCTGCCCGTCGGTGACGACCACGGTGAGCCGTCCGTTGGGCACGAGGAGTGCGTACGAGGTGCCGTCGAGGTCGCCGAGCCGGCCCTGCACGAGGTCACCGACCTCACCGGCACCGCCGTCGTCACCGCACCCGGCGAGCGCGAGGACGGCGACCAGGAGGAGGGCGAGCCCGGTGCGCCTCATCGCGACCAGAGCTGACGCTTGTAGTCGGCGAGCACCTGCAGCCAGGCGGCGACCATCTGGTTGGCGGCGGTCGTCAGCGCGGCCCCGAGCCCGTCGCTGCCGAGACGCGCGCAGGTGCCCGGCTGGAGCCGCACGACGAACTGCTTCATGCCGATGGAGGTGACCTCGACCGCCCCGCCCTCGGCGTGACCGGTGGCCTGCCGGTCCTCGACCCCGGCCTCGAGCCGGTCGCGGGACCGCCGCAGCGAGACCGGGTTGGGCTGGAGGTGGAGGTCCATCAGTCGGTAGTACTCACGGGTCCGGGCGACGAAGAGGCTCCGCGCCAGTCGGGTCACCTGGGCGGCCATCTCGTCGTCGCCGGTCTGCTCGGCATGGCCGGCCGCGACCGTCACGCGCACGGCGTACCAGCCGTCGACCTGCGCGACGAGTGCGCCGTCGGCGGCGGTGGCGATGACGTGCATGGCCTCGACGGCCTTGCCGAAGGGGCTGACGTGCCCCTCCGCGCGGGGCACGAGGTCGACGTCGCTCACGGCTCGTAGCCTCCCAGCCCGCCGGGGCCGAGGGCGAAGCCGGTCGGCTTGAACTTGAAGCGGGGGTACTCGTCCTCGGCGAAGCTGGTCCGGTCGATGTCGTCGCGGACCGCCGCGGCGTAGTCACGCAGGCCCTGGGCGATCTCCTGCTGGCGCGTCCGCACGTGGTTCTCGACCTTGCCGACCGCCTCGTAGAACTTGTCCATCACCTGCTCGGGCTCCTCCGCGCTGAACTCGAGCGACGTGGCGGAGGCCCCCACGGACGCGGCGCCCGAGGCGACCGCGATGGTGATCGCGATGCCGGCGGCGGTGCCCGTCCCGGCTGTCAGGACCGTGACGGCGACGGTGCCGACCGCCGCCAGCACGGTGAGGGCGAAGGCACCGTCGGCACTGCCACGTCCGTCGGTGGCCTCCAGCGCCGAGAGCGTCTTGTTGCCGATGTCGATGATGGACTCGTAGGCGGACGTGTAGAGCTCCTGCTGCGCCTCGAGCGCCGCGATCGCCACGGAGATGCCGGTGAAGTGCGAGTCGGCGACGTAGGGCAGCTGGGCCTTGTAGTTGTCGACGAAGTCGGTCGCCGCGTCGCCCCTCCAGTCGTCGACGTCACCGACGATGCGGTCCATGTTGGCGAAGGCGTCGTTGGGCTGGACGGTGATCGAGCCGGCGAGGAGGCCGGACGAGCCCTGGCCGGCGATGGCGACGTGGTTGAGCGCGGTGGAGAAGTCGCCCCACGCGTCGCCGATGAGGTCACCGGGCAGGTCGTCGTAGTGGCTGAACGACGGGCCGATGTCGGCGTAGGACCCGCCGATCGTGACGTAGCCCGGCGGTGTGCCGTCGATCAGCTCGGACGCCTTGGCGCCGACCTGGCACCCGATGTCGTACGCGGACATCAGAGCGTCCCTCCCGCCGCGAGGAAGGCCGCGCGGACCTCGTCGTCGGTGCGCGCGAAGTCGCGCGCGGTGGTGACGAGCGCGTCGGCGACGTCGTCCATCACGGCACCGGACTTCCGCGTCGCGGAGACGAGTGCGCTCATCAACGAGGACATCTCGTCGGCCGGGCTGTTGCTCGCGAAGGGGCCTCCCGAGGTGAACATCGGCCCCGTCGAGATGCCCGACAACGCGGTGCTCGCTGCGGTGAAGGACTCCGCGATCGGTGGCAGCTCGCTCAGCCCCGCCTTCTCGAGCTCCTCGAGGTTGGCCCCCATGTCCTGCTTCCTGCCCACTGCTGCCTGCCCCCCGGGTCGCGGTCGTGTCGTCGGCCCCCTCCTACCCGACGACCGCGCCCGGAAACGTCAGGAGGCACGCGACCCGAGAAGTCCCTTGACGTACGCCGCCTGCCCGAGGTGCTGGAGGCAGTCGCTGACGATGCTGACGAGCCGTACGCCGGCGGTGACCGGCGGGTCCCAGCGCTGGTCGACCTCCCGCTCGAGCTCGCGCTCGTCCACCGTCTGGAGGTACCGAGCGGTCGCGAGGGTGACCTCACGGTGGTAGCCAGTGAGCAGCTCCGGGTCGGTGATCCGGACCGCGTCGACCTGCTCGCTCGTGTGGCCGTAGCCGATGTCGTCGGTCCCGTTGGGCAGGCCGAGCCGCTCCTGCCACTGCTCCCACACCTGGGACTCGCCCGCGAGCGCGGCGACGTGGTCGTCCTGCACCCGCGCGAGGTGCCACAGCAGCCAGCCGATGGAGTTGCCCTCGCCACCCGGGCGGTGCGCCAGCGCGTCCTCGTCGAGGCCGTCGGCGACCTCGTCGTAGATCTCGGTCACCCTGCCGAAGGCCTCGGTCAGCACCCCGCGTACGTCCACGGCTGCCTCACTCCACCGGCGCCGCGGACCTGACCTGCGGTGCCGCCGACTGCTCGTCCTTCATCCCGTCGATCTCGGCGAGGATGCGCGTGCGCTCGTCGCCGCTGAGCGACACCTGCGCCTTCGCCAGGCCCTCGTCGAGCTGGTCGGCGATGGTCGCGTCCTCCGCGTTGTACTGGTACGAGCTGACCTCGTCGACCACTCGCTGCGCGGCCTCGATCGCTGCCTGCTTCACCTCGTCAGTCATGCCGTCCACGCTAGTCAGCCGTCGGGGGAGGGCAACGTCCGTCGGGGTGAGCCGCCCTGCCGCTCCTCGGGGGACCTACATGGCCCGCGCGAGACTCCGCCGCAGCGACCAGCCACCGAGGGCGAGGAGCGCGAGCGCCATCGCGGCCAGGACGCCGAGCTGCGGCAGCACGTCGAGCAGGCCACCGCCCCGGCGCTGGATGTCGGCCAGCGCCTCGTAGGCCCACGAGTGCGGCGTGATGCGCGAGATCGCCCGCATGGTGTCGGGGAACAGCTCGAGCGGGAACATCGAGCCGCCGAGCGCAGCGAGGACCAGGCCGAAGCCGACGCCCGCGCCGCCGGCGGCGCCCTCGTTCTCCAGCAGCGTGCCGAGGAGGATCGCCGCCCCGGCGGCGACGAGGCTGAAGAGCAGCAGGACGAGCAGCGCCAGCGGCAGGTTCCCCCAGTCGACGCCGAAGACCACGCTGGTCGCCACCATCAGGTAGCCGCCCTGGAAGAGCGCGATCGCCCACCGGCCGACGATCTGGCCGGCGACCAGCTCGCCCGCCGTCATCGGCCCGGCGAGCATCCGCGAGACGACGCCCAGCCGCCGGGCCTGGATGAGGGTGGCCGATCCACCGAGGCAGGCGAGGAAGGTGAAGAGCAGGAGCTGTCCCGAGGCGCCGAACTCGAACTGTCCCATCCCCTCGAACTCCCGGCTCAGTCGGTCGACGCTCGTCACCTCCAGCTCCGGCGCGACGACCTGCCCCTCGGCGGCCGCGACCGCGGCGGCTGCGCGGTCGGCCGGCACGCCCGCGTCCTCCAGCGCGAGGAGCCTGGCGCGGTCGGAGCGGAGGCCGTCGACCGCGACCCGGACCTGTTGTTCGACCACCTGGGCGTTGCCGGCCGAGCCACGCACGACCTCGAGCGTCACGGCCTCCCCCGCGTCGTACGCCGTGGCTGCTGCCACGTCGACCCGGACTGCGGCGTCCAGCCGGCCACGGGCCAGGAGCTCGAGGGCGTCGTCCCAGGCGGGGTCGGAGACCACGACGTCGTCGGCCTCGAGCACCTCGACGAGCCCGGACTGCAGGGCGGAGCCGGCGCCGCTCACGGCGACCCGTCCTGAACGGGCGCCCTCGCCGAACTGGAGACCGATCATCAGCACCAGCAGCACCGGGAAGACGAAGACGAAGAACAGGTTGGAGCGGTCGCGCAGGAACAGCCGCAGCTCGGTGCCGGCGACCGCGACCACGTTGCTCACGACAGCACCCCCCCGGTCGGGCACCAGCCGGGAGACGAGGAGCATCACGGCGACGAAGCCCAGCATGGTCGCGACCGGTACGCCGATGTCACCCAGCCCGCCGCCGCCCGAGGTGGTGCCGAGCCCGCGCAGCAGCGCCGCGACCGGGTTCAGGTCCAGCACCCGGGAGAGCGAGCCGGTGGCGTTGACGGGGAAGAACGCCCCGCCCCCGATGCCGAGCACCAGCGCGACGATGGAGGTCGCGATGCCGGCCTGCTCGCTGGTGCGCGCGACGCGCACGATCAGGAACATCACGGACGTCCCCGCAGCCGTCGCGCACAGCACCAGGGCGGCCACCGCCGGGACGGAGCCGAAGTCCGCGTCGAAGAGGTAGCCGCCGAGTCCCAGCAGGATCCCCGTCGCGACGGCGCCGAGGACGAAGCTCACCAGCGCCTTGGACGCCACGACGACCCACCCCGGGATCGGCATCGACCGCAGTCGCGCCAGCGCGCCGGACTCGCGGTCGACAAGCAGACCGGTGACGCCGAAGCTGACGGTGAACATCAGGAACAGGCCCGCCTGCCCCGCCACCAGTGCGGCACCCGCGTCGAGCTGCTCGTCGGAGGCCTCGCCGCGCGCGAGGTCGTACGCCGGCCCGCCGGTCGTCGCCTGCTCGACGAGCGCCGAAAGGTCGGTCATCGCGACTCCCTCGGCCAGGCCGGCACGCGCGGTGACCGCGCCGGCGGCGACCTGCTCGAGGAACCCGTCGACGACGGACAGCACGATGTCGGCCTCGAGTCCCGCCTCGTCCCCGCGTACGGCCTCGACGGTGACCGGCTCGCCGGCTCGCGCGGCCGGCCCGAAGCCGTCGGGCACCAGCAGCGCGAGGGCCGCGTCGCCGTCCTCGACCTGCCGCCGGCCGGAGGCCTCGTCGACCTCCTCGACCGTCACGTCGAGCTCGTCGGTGCCGTCGAGGGAGTGCAGGACGTCGGTGAGCACCACCGCGAGGTCGTCGCCGGCCGGGGCGCTGACGGTGACGGTGAGGGGCTTGATCTCGATGTCGTCGGCCTGGCTGAAGACGAGGTTGAAGACCGTCATCAGGGCCATGGGGACGACGAGGGCGAAGATGAGCACCGACTTGTCGCGCATTCGCTGGAGCAGGTCGGAGGCGGTGAGGGCGAGCAGCTGTCGCATCGTCGCCCCTAGTCCCTCAGGCCCTTGCCGGTGAGGTGCAGGAAGACCGACTCGAGGTCGGGTCGCGAGATCTCGACGTCGGCGAGCGTCACGCCGCGCGCGGCCGCCGTACCCACCACCCGCGCGACCAGCGCCGGTGCGTCGCGCACGGTGAGGACCGCCGACCGGCGCTCCGCCTCGACGCGCTGCACGCCGGGGATCCGGCGCAGCTCCTCTGCCGCGCCGGCCAGGTCGCCGGTGCCGCCGAGCCGGATCGTGTCGACGCCGCCGGTGAGGCGGACCAGCTCGTCGCGGGTGCCCTCGGCCTGCAGCCGGCCGGAGTCGATGATGCCGATGCGGTCGCACAGCCGCTCGGCCTCCTCCATGTAGTGCGTCGTGTAGAGCACGGCCATCCCCTCGCCCGACAGCGCCTCGACGGACTCGAGGATCGCGTGGCGCGACTGCGGGTCCACGCCCACGGTGGGCTCGTCGAGGATCAGCAGCGTTGGCCGGTTGAGCAGCCCGATGCCGATGTTGAGGCGGCGCTTCATGCCGCCGCTGTACTCCTTGCTGCGGTGCTTGGCCCGGTCGGCCAGACCGATCAGGCCGAGCACCTCGTCGACGCGGCCCTTGAGCTCGGTGCCGCGCAGTCCCTGGAGCCTGCCGAAGAGCATGAGGTTCTCCCGCCCGGTCAGGTCGGGGTAGATTGCGAGCTCCTGAGGGACCAGCCCGACGAACCGCTTCGGCCCGGTGGTCCGCGGCGTCATCGGCAGCCCCGCCACCGTGACCGTCCCCGCGTCCGCCGCGATCAGCCCGGCGACCATCGAGATCGTCGTCGTCTTCCCGGCCCCGTTGGGGCCGAGCAACCCGTACGTCACCCCCGGCGCGATGCGGAAGGACACCTCGTCCACCGCCGTCAGGTCCCCGAAGCGGCGGACCAGCGAGTCCACCACCAGCACGTCGTCCGTCATGTGCGTCCCTCCCCGTCCGCCCTCACGCTAGGGAGCGCGCGAGGGGTGGATCAGGGCCGAATGTCATGGATGCGGCAGTGCGTCCGTCACTCCCGGCGGCCGGCCCGCCGGTCACGCCCCGGCGAGCTCCCGCCCAACTTGGGTATTCCGGTGCGGCTCGAGCAGTGGCAATGTGACGTGGATCACACCCCTCGGAGGTCCTCATGCGCCGTCTTCTGTCCGGATCCGTCGTCGCCGTCGCCGTCGCCGCGCTGGGAGTGGGCCTGGCTCCGCCGTCCTCGACCTCACCGCCCGCCGCCGCCCCGAGTGCTCCGCGCGCTGATCAGCCGCTGGACGCCTACACCGCGACCGACGTCGACGCCGACCAGCTGCGCACGCTGGCGCGCCAGGGCTACGACCTCCACGAGGCGCACCCGACCGGTGACACGACGCGCGTCGACCTCGTCCTGACCAGGGACGAGGCCAAGCGGCTGCGCGGGCAGGGCATCGACGTGCGTCTCGCGCGGGTCAAGGGCGGCCAGACCGTACGGCAGTTCGCCGCCGCCCAGGCCGAGTTCGGCTACACCGTGTGGAAGTCCTACGACGAGCCCGGCGGCTACCACGACCAGCTCACCACCGTGGCGAGGCAGTACCCCGGCGTCACCAAGCTGGTGAAGCTCGGCACGACCTACCAGGGCCGCGACATCCTCGCGCTCAAGATGACCCAGGGTGCGCGCGGCCAGAAGGACGGCTCGCGGCCGGCGGCGATCTTCAGTGCCACCCAGCACGCACGTGAGTGGATCGCGCCCGAGATGGTCCGCCGGCTGATGTACACCTACCTGGAGCGCTGGAAGGCCGACCACGAGCCGACCAAGAAGCTCCTCCAGAGCACCGAGCTGTGGTTCGTGCCGGTGATGAACCCCGACGGCTACGAGTACACGTTCACCGACGAGAGGCTCTGGCGCAAGAACCTGCGCGACAACAACGGCGACGGCATCACCCAGGTCGGCGACGGCGTCGACCCCAACCGCAACTACCCCTCGCACTGGGGCTACGACAACGAGGGCTCCTCCGACATCCCCTCCAGCGAGACCTACCGCGGCCCCTCGCCCGCCTCCGAGCCGGAGACCCGGGCTGGGATCAAGCTCTTCGACACGGCCAAGGCCGAGTTCATGGTCAACTACCACTCCAACGGGGAGTGGCTGCTCTACAACGACGGCTGGCAGATCGGCACCCCCACCGCGGACGACCCGATCTACCACGCCCTCTCGGGCAACCTGGACGAGCCGGCGATCGACGGCTACCACCCCGGGCTGTCCTCCGACGTCCTCTACATCACCAACGGCGAGATCGACGGCTACGCCCAGGAGGCCACCGGCACGCTGGCCTGGACCCCCGAGCTGTCCCCCGGCTGCCCCGGCTGCGGCTTCGTCTTCCCCGACGACGAGCAGCTGGTGGCCGCGGAGTTCGAGCGCAACCGGCCGTTCGCCGAGTCCGTGGCGGAGTCCGCGGCCGACCCGGACGACCCGAAGTCGGTGCTCGGCATCAAGACCAAGCCCTTCCACCTCGACACCGAGGACTCCTACAAGTCCGGCCTGCCGGCGGTGAACCTCAGCTTCGAGAAGTCGTACGGCGACCCCCAGCCGGTCGCCGTCCTCGCCAGGCGGAGCCTCGGCGCGGTCACCGCGAAGTGGAAGATCAACGGCGGGCCCACCCAGTCCGGCCCCACCACCGAGTGGACCGGCGGCGAGCGCTTCGGGATGACCTCGACCCACTACCACCAGGTCCGCGGCACGGTCACCGGCACCGATCCCGGTGACACCGTCGAGGTGTGGTTCGAGGGTGGCGGCCAGAGCAGCGAGTCGTTCACCTACGAGGCGGTCTCGGAGTCCGGCAACCGCGTCCTCGTGGTCGCGGCCGAGGACTACACGGGCGCCTCTCCCAACCAGGCGCCCGGACCGCACTACCTCGACTACTACCTCGACGCCCTCGACGCCAACGGCGAGGACGCCGACGTCTACGACGTGGACGCCGAGGGGCGTACGGCTCCGGACGCCCTCGGCGTGCTCGGCCACTACGACGCGGCCGTCTGGTACACCGGCGACGACGTCGTCACCCGCACGGCCGGGCGCGGCGCCGGCAACGCGGACCGGCTCGCGCTCGACCAGATGCTGGAGTTCCGCGCCTACATGAACGAGGGCGGCAAGGTCCTCTACACCGGCGACTGGGCCGGCGAGCAGTACACCGCCAACGTCGGCAACCAGTTCTACGACCCGCAGGGCGAGATCGCCTGCAACCCCCTGCCGGCCGGCATCGACTCGCGTCGCTGCCTTCTGCTGCGCGGCTCGGGCGACGGCACCAACGACGTCCTGCAGTACTGGTTCGGCGCCTACCTCGCCATCCAGGGCGACGGCCACGACGACGCGGGCGACGTCCACGACGTGGCCGGGATCGCCGACCCCTTCGCCGGTGCGAGCTGGGCGATGAACGGACCGGAGTCGGCGGACAACCAGGACGCGACGTCGTCGTTCGTCTCGACCAGCGGCATCCTCCCGGTCGAGGAGTTCCCGCAGTTCGAGAGCTGGCCCTCGGCCCGCTGGGACAAGCCGGGCGGACCGTTCGACCCGCACACGGGCGAGCAGTACGCCTACAGCCAGCTCGCCGACGTGTCCTACAAGCGGCTGACCCGGACGGTGGACGTCCCGGCCGGCGGCGGCACCCTCGACTTCTGGACGTCCTACGACACCGAGGTCGACTGGGACTACGTCTTCGTCGAGGCGCGCACGCCCGGCGGGGACGACTGGACGACACTGCCCGACGCCAACGGCCACACCACGCAGGCCACCGGCGAGAGCTGCGCCGCGGGCTGGCGCGAGCTGCACCCGCAGCTCGACCACTACCAGACCTACGACGCCGGCACGGAGACCTGCACGCCGACCGGCACGACGGGCGCCTGGCACGCTGCGAGTGGCAACTCCGGTGGCTGGCAGGAGTGGAGCGTCGACCTCGCCGAGTGGGCCGACACCGGCTCGGTCGAGGTGTCGATCACCTACGCGAGCGACTGGGCGACCCAGAACCTCGGGACGTTCGTCGATGACGTGACCCTGCCCGACGGCTCGTCGACCTCGTTCGAGTCCGGCCTCGAGGGGTGGACGGTCTCCGGGGCTCCCCCGGGCAGCGCCGCCAACGGCAACGACTGGATCGTGACCGACGCCAGCGGGTTCCCCGTCGGCGCCACGATCTCGACGCCCGACTCGCTGCTGCTGGGATTCGGGTTCGAGGGCATCGCCACGCCGTCGGAGCGCAACGAGGTGATGGGGAGGGCGCTGGAGCACCTGCTGGACTGAGCCGACCGCCGCCGGCGGGGGCGCTGGCTACGCTCGCTCCATGAGCAAGCCCGTCGCCCTCGTCACTGGTGGATCCTCCGGAATCGGCGAGAGCACCGCCCGCGCCCTGCTCGCGAAGGGCTTCACGGTGTACGCCGTGGCGCGCCGCGTCGACCGGATGTCCGCGCTCGAGGCCGAGGGGGTCCGCACGTTCGCGATGGACGTCACCGACGACGCCTCGATGGTCGCCGGCATCGACCGCATCATCGCCGAAGACGGCCGCATCGACGTCCTGGTCAACAACGCCGGCTACGGGTCGTACGGCGCGGTCGAGGACGTGCCGATCGACGAGGCCCGCCGCCAGTTCGAGGTCAACGTGTTCGGCCTGGCCCGCCTCGTCCAGCTCGTCACGCCACACATGCGCGCGCAGCGGTCCGGGCGGATCATCAACATCTCCTCGATCGGCGGGAAGTTCTACGAGCCGTTCGGCGCCTGGTACCACGCGACCAAGTTCGCCGTGGAGGGCTTCAGCGACAGCCTCCGGATGGAGCTGCGCCCCTTCGGCATCCAGGTCGTCCTCATCGAGCCCGGCCCGATCCGCACCGAGTGGAACGAGATCGCCCGCGACTCCCTCCTCGAGCGCTCGGGCGACGGGGCGTACGCCGCCTGGGCGCGCAAGGCGCACGGCGTGATGGAGCGCTTCGACGAGCCGTCGCGTGCCTCCACGCCCGAGGAGGTCGCGGACAAGATCGTCAAGGCCGCGCTCGCGAAGCGGCCCGCCGCGCGCTACCCCGTCGGCCGGGGTGCGCGGGTGATCACCACCTCGCGCGACCTGCTGCCGGACCGGATCTTCGACGAGGTCGTGAGCCGGACCTACGGCACGCGGTAGCGCTCGCCGCCGAGGTGCTCAGGCCGGGGCGAGGACGTCCATCCCGAGCGACGTCGCCGCCTCGGCCATCCGCCGGTCGTAGGTGATCACCGACTCGACCTCGAGCCGGACGGCCGCGGCCAAGTGGAGGGAGTCGAGCGACCGCAGGCCGGACCCTGGCAGGAGGCCCGCCTCGGTGAAGAGCGGCGGCGGCAGCTCGTAGAGCTCGACGCCCCGCAGCAGCTGGGTCACGGCCTGCTGGGTCAGGGCGGGCTCACGCGCCACGAGGCGACGCAGCTCGGTCTCGAGCAGGAGGCACCCCACCAGCGTCGGTGCCATCCGGTGGAGCTCGTCGGCCAGCGCATCCGACTCCGCCTCCTCGACCACGAGCTTCGCAGCAGCGGAGGTGTCGAGGTAGCACCGGCTCAACGATCGCCCCGCAGGTCCTCGAGGTGCTCCGCCATCGGCTGCGAAGCCGCCACGCGAGGCAACGAGGTGACGTCACACTCCGGTGCGGCGTGCCTGACGCGGCGAAGGTCCGACGCGGGCACCGGAGTCAGGCGAGCGACCGGGACTCCCCGCCGGGTGACCGTGAAGGACTCCCCCGCCTCGACCGCGCGGATGATCTCGGCGTTGTCGTTGCGAAGCTCCCGCTGGCTGATCGACCTCACGGGGTCGAATGTAGCACTTCGTAGCACTATTGCCGCTGGAGTTGAGGTCACCCGGCAGCCCGCCCCGCTTCGGCGAAGTCGAGGAGGAGCCCACGTGCCGGCTCGTGCACCAGCCCCGCCCACCTCGTCCACACGTCGTGCTGGCCCTCGCGGACAAGCAGTCGTCGTGCGTCGGCGCGCGCAGCAGGCTGGAGGACCGCGGCCGCGACGTGGGGCGCGTCGTCGTCCGGCAAGGCACCATCGACGGCTCGTCGCAGGATGCGGAAGGCAGCGCGCGGGATCTCGTCACGACCGGCACGCAGCTGGGCGGTGACCCGCTCGAGGTCGGCGCGCGGCGTCCCGACCCGGAGCAGGTCGATGCTGGGCACGTCGGTGACCAGCTCGTGGTCGGCGCGCATGAAGTGACGCTCGACGAGCCTGCCCTCGTTGAGGGCCTCCGTCACCACGGTCCAGGGTTGTGCCTCGGCCACGTCGCGTGCCACGCGCTCGGGTACGGCGATGGGCGGGGTGTCGAACATCAACAGGTCGTCGACCCCGCTGGGCACCAGGCGCCCGAGGACCCATCCCGAGTCACCTGCGTGGGACCGCGCGCCGAGGTCGAGCACCTCAGTCCACGAACCGGCGGCCAGGTCCTCGACGCACAGGCGCCCGCCGGGCAGGGCCGGCCCGACGAGGTGGCCACTCAACGGAGCTCCCACCCACGACCGGGCCAGCGCGGCGTGCTCCGCGAGACGGCCCGTCGCGAGCTCGTCCACGAAGCGGTCGAGCCCGCCGAGCTCGTGGACCAAGAGCTGGTGGAAGAGCCACGACTCCGACGCCACCCAGGCAACCACCCTGATCGGGTCACCTCCGTCGGCGTGGCAGTCGGCGAGCTGGTCGTGGTGGAAGGTCTCGAGGACGTGCTTCAGCGCCAGCCGCTGCATCGTCCCCGTCTCCGTGCCCGGGTCCTCGCAGCGAATGGCCTGGTAGGCGATCCAGCGCGCCCACACCCAGTCGGGGAGGTCCTCGCCGAGCGACGCGAGCTGGGCCAGCAGCAGGTTGTGCCGGCTGCGCAGGTCGAGCGCCGGCACCGAGGTGTGCAGCTCGAGGGCGCGGGCCGCGTTGCCGGACCGCTCGGCGGCGAGGGACTGCTGCACGAGGTCGATGTGGGCCGACGTCATCCGGTCGGCGACGCGCGGGTGCCGGCGAAAGCCGGGAGTCAGTTTCCGAGACATGTCCCCACCCAAGGCCGGGACCGACGACCGCCACAAGCCGCCGATGCGGATCTGTGGAGAACCCGCCGCCCTGTGGAGAGGCGTTCGCCAGGAGCGGTCGACGCCGGCAGGCTCGGCGCCATGTTCGAACCAGTCCTGACGACCCAGACCCAGGTGGAGGACGCGTGGCGCACACTCATGGGGCCGTGGAGCTTCGGCGGTCACAGCGTCTGGATGATGCTCGTCGTTGGCGACCGTCCGCTGCCGCAGCTGACCGAGATCTCGGAGTGCGAGGACCCGCCCGACGCCGCGCACGTGGAGGGGCTCGCCGAGATCCTGCTCATGCTCGACCGCGACGTGGCACCGGGGCTCCACGTCGCGTTCCTCCGGTCCCGGCCCGGGCGCAGCACGATCACCGAGACCGACCGCGCGTGGGCGAGGAGCCTGTACGCCTCCGCGCGCCGCGCCGGCGTGCCGTGCGCGGTCGTGCACCTCGCCACCCGCGGCGACATCCGTCCCATCCCCGCCGATGTCGTCGGCATCCGGTGACAGCCGCCCCTACTCTCGCGCCATGGACGCTCCGGGGGCTTCGCACGCGTTGGTCGAGCGAGCCGTCTCGCTCCTCGACCGGCCCGGCCGGGTGGTGCTCGGCATCACCGGACCACCGGGGGCGGGGAAGTCCACGTTGACGACGCAGCTGCTCGCGGGGCTGCGCTCCGAGCTCGGCGAGGAGGTCGTCGCCCACCTGCCGATGGACGGCTTCCACCTCGCCGACGTCCAGCTCGACCGGCTCGGGCTCCGCGACCGCAAGGGTGCGCCGCAGACGTTCGACGTCGACGGCTACGTCGCGGCCCTCCAGCGACTGCACGACGAGCCCGACCGCACGCTCTACTCACCAGGCTTCGAGCGCGACCTCGAGCAGCCGATCGCCGCCGCGATCGCGATCCCCGCGTCCGCGCGGCTGGTGGTGACCGAGGGCAACTACCTGCTGCTGCCCGGCGGCGGCTGGGAGCGCGTACGCCCGCGGCTGGCCGAGACCTGGTTCGTGCAGGTCGACGACGACGTGCGCCGCGCGCGGTTGGTGCGGCGGCACGAGGAGTTCGGCAAGTCTCCCGAGGCTGCGCGGGCGTGGGTGGAGGAGGTCGACCAACCGAACGCCCACCTGATCACCTCCACCCGGGACTCCGCAGATGTGGTCGTGGACCTCGAGTCGCTCGGTGGTTGAGGCGCGAGCGCAGCGATCCTCGAGACCACTCCCACAGGGGTCCGATTCCGATGGAGGGCGGCGTGGGTGAGTGAGGGAAAGTCTTCACTCACGCTCCCGGAGCAGCTGGTCGTCACGGCACCGCAGGACACCACCGCAGGCAGCTCCGGGGGCCGGTCCTCGACGTCACAGGACCTTCGCCCCGCACCCCGGGGTCCCATCGCCCCTGCCGGTGACCGGGCGACGCGACGACCCTCGAGGTGGAGCGATCGCGCTCCCTCGGCGCAGGTCGCGCCGCGCCCACCACTGAGGAGCACCCCATGAAGGCTGCCGTCGTCCCCACCCTCGGAGCACCGCTGGAGATCCGCGACGTTCCCGTACCCACGCCCGGTCCCGGCCAGGTGCTGGTCCGCATCGAGACCTGCGGGCTGTGCCACACCGACATCCACGCGGCACGCGGCGAGTGGCCGGTCAAGCCCAAGGACCAGCTCGTGCCCGGGCACGAGGGCGTCGGCATCGTCGAGGCCGTCGGCGACGGCGACCTGCCCGTCGCGGTCGGCGACCGCGTCGCCCTGCCGTGGCTCGGCCAGGCGTGCGGCCACTGCCGCTACTGCGTCGACGGCTGGGAGACCTACTGCACCAGTCCGGCCTACATGGGCTACACGATGGACGGCAGCTACGCCGAGCACGCCGTCGCGTGGGCCAGCCACGTCGTACCCGTCCCGGAGGGTGTCGACCCGATGGACGCCTCGCCGCTGACCTGCGCGGGCGTGACGACCTACAAGGCGCTCAAGGTCGCCGACCCCAAGCCCGACGAGACCTGCATGGTCGTGGGCATCGGCGGCCTCGGGCACCTCGGGCTCCAGTACGCCCGCATCTTCGGCACGCGCACCGTCGCCGTCGACGTGCACGACGACAAGCTCCAGCTGGCCAAGGACCTCGGCGCCGACCACGTGATCGACGCGCGCGGTGACCAGGCCGCGCAGCTCGCCGCGATCGGCGGCGTCGACATCGCCCTCGTGACGGTGCCGTCGCCGGCCGCGATGCGCGCCGCGCACGCCGCCCTCAACCCCAACGGCCGACTGGTCCTGGTCGGGCTGCCCGCCGACAACCGCCTCGAGCTGCCGGTCTTCGAGACCGTGCTCAAGGGCATCTCGATCATCGGCTCACTGGTCGGCACCCGCAACGACCTCGCCGCCTGCTTCGACCTGCACGCCCGCGGGCTCACCCGCGTCGTCACCGAGAGCCGGAGGCTCGACGACGTCAACGCGTGCTTCGAGGAGGTACTGGCCGGCGAGGTGCCCGCGCGGCTGGTGTTCGACATGCGGTGAGGCCGAGTGACCAGTCGGCGCTCAGCCGATGCCGAGCCTCCGCGCCACGTCGTCGCCGGCCACCCGGCGTACGGTCGCGGGGTCGCCCACGACGACCAGCTCGTCGGTGGCACGGGACATCCCGACGTAGAGCCGCTCGCGCGCGCGGTCGCGGGAACCGTCCTCGTTGAGGCAGAGCACGACCGCACGGCGCTCGAGGCCCTTGCACCCGAGGACGTGGCCGTAGAAGACGTCGTCGTCCCAGTAGGTGCGCCAGTAGCCGTTCTGGTCGTGGAAGTCGGTGCGCTCGACCTGGATGGGGTGCCGGTGCCCGGTCGTCAGGAGCGCGACGTGCTGCGGGTCCCAGCCGTTGTCGAGCAGGCGGTCGACCTCGTCGTCGGCGACGTCGAGCGGGTCGTCGCCGGCGACGTCGAGGAAGCGTACGGCGGGGCCGTCGCCGCCGCGGGAGTACATCCGGCTCGGCGCCAGCGGACCGAACGACTCGTGGATCTGGCGGGTGTTGCGGAGGTTGTGGTCGAGCACGAGCGGGACGAGCGCGACCGGCGGGCGGCCGAAGCGGGCGAAGATCCGCTGGTTCTCGTCGGAGTAGACGTAGAGCCCGCCCTCCTCCTCGTCGCGCAGCGCACGCAGCACGGGCGTCCACCAGGAGTCGGCGAAGTCCTGCGCCTCGTCGACGATCACCGCGTCGTACTTCTTGCCGTCGGGCAGCGCGGTCGCCAGCTCGGCCATCTCGGCAGGGAGCCGCTCCTCCCAGAAGTCGCTGTCGGTGCGGTCGCCGTCGGGCGCTCCCCACTGCTTGCCGAAGGCGTGGAAGGTGCCGACGAACGCAGGCCGGTGGTTGCGCGGCCACGTCGCGACCTCGCGCCTGAGGTGCTCGGCGAGCCCGATGGAGTAGCAGAGCAGCGCCACCCGCTGCGGCTTGCGGTCCTGCCCGCCGCGGGTGAGCTCCTTGGCCTGCTGGAGCGCGAGGACGGTCTTGCCGCTGCCGGCGCCGCCCCGCACCTCGACGCGGTGGAGGAGCCGGGTGACGCGCAGGATCGTGGCCTGCTCGAGGGTGAGCCGGTCGGCGACGTCGGCGCGCTGGTCGGCCTCCGCGCGGACGTCGTACGTGGTGGGCAGCCGGCCGGTCAGGATCTCGGCGATCTCGTCGACGTCGTCGAGGGTCGCGACCCGCTGCCCGTGCGTCATCCGCTGTGCGGTCTGGCGGATCCGGCCGACCAGGTGGTCCTGGTCGTGCTTGTCGTGCAGGGCCCAGCGCGGCAGGTCGGGCAGCGCGAAGTCAGACCCGAACTCGGAGTAGGGGGTCACGACGGCGTGCGACCACCCGACCCGGGTGCGACTGCCCCACCGCTCGTCGCGCTCGACGTAGCCGCGGAGCGCGTACTTGGCGTCGCGGGCCTGGTCGACGGGGTGGATCGTCGCCTCGTGGCCCCGGCGCATGATCCGCCAGCCGTCGTCCCACCACACGCTGCCGCCCTTGACCTCCACGGTGACGATGCCGATGTCGGGCATGAGGACGACGAGGTCGACCTCGTGGTCCTTGCGCTCGTCGGTGAGCCGGAGGTTGGCGATGAGTACGTCGTCGTCGGCGAGGCTCATCCGCAGCCGCTCCCAGACCGCCTGCTCGGACGTCGTGGTGAAGGTCGGGCTCTCCGGGATCAGGCGCGGCATGGGGCCACCCCATCACCGAGAACGGCCACCCGTCCGCCGAACGCGGTCACCGGGTCGTCCCCGCCTCGTCCTCGTCGAACAGCGCGAGCTGGTCGAGCTGCACCTTGCGCACAGGCGCGTCGACCATCAGCCGCAGCCCCGCCCGCATCCGGGACGTGAGGTCGCGGAGGTAGTCGTGGCGTGCGCGGGCGGCCTTCTCCCGGGTCCGCTGCCCCTGGACGTGGGCCTCGCGGGTCCGCGTACGCGCCTCGCGACGGCGCCTCTCGGTGATGCGGACGGCCTTGAGGAGCAGGCCGGTGTCGTTGCCGAAGATCCGCACCATCGTGGCCGGCCCGACCGACCCGCGCTCCTCCCGCTCGAGCTCGGCCATCACGGCGTACGCCGTCTCGAACCGGCTGCCCGTGCGCTCGCGCGCGGGCTCGGGCGCGGTGCGCACGTGCTCGCCGAGGTCGCGCGCCCAGCCGTCGACCTGCGAGAGCAGCCGCATGATCTCGCCGCGCACGGCGGACGGCACCGCCACGCCGAGACCGAGCTCGCGGGTGACGCTGATCCGCTGGTCGGCGAGGAAGAAGGTGAGGCCGAGCTCGCTGCGGTTGAGCCGGTTGACCTCCGCCAGCGCGGCCTGCTCGTCCGCCACGTCATCGACGAGGAGGCACGAGAGCAGCACGCGCGGGGCCTCCTTGTGCACCAGGACCCAGACGAGTCGGTCCTCGGTGGGCAGCGGGAGGTCGCCGTCGTCGTCCCACTGCGGCGCCTCGTCGTAGGCGTCGGCCACCGCCAGGTCGACGAGGGCGCGCACCTCCTCGACCGACGACGGCTGGACCGCCGCCTCCAGGTCCGGCTCGTCCCCTCGCGGCGGCTCGGGCGGCAGCGGGCGTACGGCCCCGTCGCGCTCGAGGCCGCCGGCGTCGAGGAGGACGGGGTGCAGCACGCCGTAGGCCCCGCGCAGCGCGTCGACCACCATCACGGCCGCGCGGTCGACCTCGCGCGCCTCGAGCTCCTCCGAGAGCTCCGTCCCGCCGTCGCGCATCGCCTCCACGAGGAGGACGCCGTCCGCGACGACGACCTGGCACCACGCCGCTGCCGGGTCGTCGGGGTCGGTGTCCACGATGACGTGGCCCCCACCCTCGAGCTCGGCGAGCCGGTCCGCCAGCCGCTGGCGGAACTCCCGCCACGCCGTCTCCACCGCGTCGTCCCACCGACGCTCCAGCCCGTCACCCATGCCGTCGACCCCTGACCGGATCGCCCCCGCGATCCCCACGACGACGACTCTAGGGACGACCACCGACAGTCGCGCGCGGCCGCGGGTCGGAGCGGTCTAGACGCCTCGGCCGCCTCTGTCCGCGATCCCCGGACGGGCGTAGATTCGAGGACTGCCCTCCCACCCCCCGACCCCCGAGAGGTGGGTGACCACACCGAGGAGGGGCAGCGTGTTCATCCAGATCATCCAAGGCAAGTGCACGCGCCAGCAGGAGCTCCACGAGCACCTGGACACGTGGCGCAACGAGCTCGGCTCCGGAGCACCGGGCTGGCTCGGAGGGACCTACGGGTTCACCGACGACGACATGTTCGTGGGTGTCGTCCGATTCGATTCGCGGGAGTCCGCGATGGCCAACTCCGGCCGGCCCGAGCAGGACGCGTGGGCCGCCCGCATGATGGAGCTCTTCGACGGGCCCGTCGAGTTCCACGACTGCGACGACGTCACGCTCCTGATGGACGGCGGGTCCGACAGCGCGGGCTTCGTCCAGGTCATCCGGGGCAGGGTCGACGACGTCGAGCGGCTCAGGTCGATGATGACCACCGACACCGACTCCCTGCACCAGATGCGGCCCGAGATCATCGGCGGCACCCTCGCCATCGAGCCCGACGGCACCTTCACCGAGACGGTCGCGTTCACCAGCGAGGAGGCCGCCCGGCACGGGGAGCAGCTCGAGCCGCCGCCCGAGGTGCGCTCCGACCTCGAGTACGTCATGGCCGACGCGCAGTTCTACGACCTGCATCGTCCCTGGTTCGCCTCCCGCTGAGACCTACCCGTGGATGCACCGGGGCGCTCGGGAGCCCCGGTACGGTCGCGCCGCACCGGGCGTGCTCGTGGTCGGGCGCGTCAGTGCTGACCGGGTACGACGTGCGCGTCGGCGCCGGGGTAGACCAGCCCCTCGTGGCCGTCGCTCCACGTCACGACGTACGGCGGCCCGCCGTCCGCCCCGCGCACCTCGACGATCTCCCCCTGCCTGGGGGCCGCGTCGACCCTGTTGCTCTCGACGACCAGGCGGTCGCCCACCTCTGCCTTCATCCGTCCACCATCCTCCGCCGGTGGCCGTCCGGCAAGGGGCCTTCGGCCTTCGGTCGGGCTGATGCCACGAACCGCCCGTGCCACGATGAAGCGTGGTGCGGTCCCGCAGCAGGAGGCTCGTCGTGGTGCTGGTGGTCGTGGTGGTCCTCGTCGGCATCGGCCTCGCGGCCGTCTGGGGCCTGCAACGGCAGCTGATCTACTTCCCCGACGCGAGCGACGTACCCCCCGCAGGCGACGCGCTCCCGGGCGCCCGAGACGTGACGCTGGAGACGGCGGACGGGCTCGAGCTGGGCGCGTGGTACCTGCCTGCCGACGCCGCGCGCGACACCGGCCTGGCCGTCCTGATGGCACCGGGCAACGGTGGCAACCGCGCAGGGCGGGCCGACCTCGCCCGCGAGCTCGGCGAGCGAGGGTTCGCGGTGCTGGTCATGGACTACCGCCGCTACGGCGGCAACCCCGGCAGCCCCAGCGAGGACGGGCTCGCCGCGGACGCCGACGCGGCCGTACGTGCGCTGGTCGACCTCGGCCATTCCCTCGACCGCACGATCTTCCTCGGCGAGTCGCTCGGGACCGGCGTGGTCGCCGGCCTCCAGCAGCGGCACCGCCCGGCCGGGATCGTGCTGCGGTCACCCTTCACCGAGCTCGCCGACGTCGGCCGCCACCACTACCCGTGGCTGCCCGTGCGCGCGCTGCTCCGCGACCGGTTCCCCGTGCTCGAACCGCTGGCGTCGAGCGACGTACCGGTCACCGTGGTCCACGGCGACCGCGACGACATCGTCCCGACCGAGCTCAGCGAGCGGGTCGCAGACGGCGTGCCGGTGCTCGTCGAACGGGTCGTCCTCGAGGGCGCCGGCCACAACGACGCGGTGATGTTCGGACCGCAGGTGGCCGACGCCGTCGTACGGCTCGCGCGCCGCGTGGGCTGACGTCGACCGGTCCCGGTCGCCAGTCATCCTCGCCCGTGGGTGCATCCACCCACGCCCGCGTCACGCGACATGGGCATCGCGCCCGACGCGAGCGGCGTACGCGTCGCGTGACAGTGAGCGCATGGACACCAACGACACCGACATCGACACCGTGATCATCGGCGCGGGCCAGGCCGGCCTGGCGACCGGCTACTTCCTCCGGCAGCGAGGGATCCCGTTCGTGGTCCTCGACGCGTCCGCGCGGGTCGGCGACCACTGGCGCCGGCAGTGGGACAGCCTGAGGCTCTACTCCCCCGCCCACGTCGACGGGCTGCCCGGCCTGCCGTTCCCCGCCGAACGCTGGACCTTCCCCGGCAAGGACGCCGTGGGCGACTACCTCGAGTCGTACGCCCGTACCTTCGCCCTCCCGGTCCGCCTGGAGACGCGGGTGCAGGCCCTCGACCCCGCTGCCGACGGGGGCGAGGGATACGTCGTCACCACCGACCGCGGCCGCTGGACCTGCCGCAACGTCGTGGTGTGCACCGGCACCTTCGGCCGTACCGGCTCGGTCCCCGGGGTCGCGGCCGAGCTCGACCCCGCCATCCTCCAGCTGCACTCCAGCGAGTACCGCCGTCCCAGCCAGGTCAACGACGGGCCGGTGCTGGTCGTCGGCGCCAGCCACTCCGGCACCGACATCGCCTACGAGCTGGCCGAGACGCACCCGACGATCCTCGCCGGTCGCGACTGCGGCGAGATCCCGCCCAGGCTCGGGTCCCCGGCGTTCCGGATGCTGTTCCCCGTCCTGCTCTTCGCCTGGAAGCACGTGCTGACCCGGCGCAGCCCGATGCGCGCCAAGCTGATGGAGGAGCTCCGCCACCACGGCGGGCCGATGCTGCGGGTGAAGCGTCGGGACCTGCTCGAGCGCGGCGTCGAGAGGGTCACCAGCCGGGTCGAGGAGGTCCGCGACGGCCTGCCCGTCGTCGACGGCACGCCGCGAGAGGTCTCGACCGTGGTGTGGGCGACCGGCTTCCGGCAGGTCTTCGACTGGATCCACCTGCCGGTGATCGGCGACGACGGCTGGCCGCGGGAGATGCGCGGGGTGTCCCCGGACGCTCCCGGCTTGTTCTTCTGCGGGCTGTGCTTCCAGTACGCGTTCAGCTCGATGGTCCTGCCCGGCGTCGGTCGCGACGCGGCGTACGTCGCCGACCGGATCACCGCCCGTTCCCGCAAGCTGGCGAAGGCCACCTCGGGCCTGCCCACGGCCGCCTGAACCGACGTACCCTCGACACCGTGGACACGGCCGCTGACCACTACGCACGCGGCGACTGGCAGGCCGCGTACGACGCGTGGTCCCGCACCGGGCCCGACGCCCTCAGCGCCGCCGAGCTCGAGTGCTTCGCGGCGGCCGTCGGGCTGGTCGGGACGCACGACGAGGTGGTCGCCGTCCGGCAGCGCGCCTTCCGCGCGCACGAGGCGGCGGGCGACCTGCACGCCGCGGCGGGGTGTGCGGTGCGGCTCTCGATGGACCTGGCCGAGCACGGCGAGCACGCCCTCGCCGGCGGCTGGGCCGCCCGGGCGGCCGAGCTGGTCGACGACATCGGTGCGGACTGCGTGGAGCGCGGCTGGCTGGCGTTCCTCCTGATGTTCCGCGCCCTCGGCGAGGGCGACCTCGTGGAGGCCGAACGCCTGGTCCACGAGGCGTACGACACCGGACGCCGCTTCCACGACGCCGACCTGACCGCGATGGGCACGTGCGCACGGGGGCGGCTGTCGATCATGTCCGGGCGCTTCGCCGAGGGACTGGCGCAGCTCGACGACGCCATGGTCCGGGTCGTGGCCGGCGAGCTGTCCCCCGTGATGGCCGGGCACGTCTACTGCACCGCCATCGAGGGCGCCCAGGAGGTCAGCGACGTCGGCCGGGTCGCCGAGTGGACCGCCGCCCTCGAGCGCTGGTGCGACGCACAGCCGGGGCTGCTGGCCTTCACCGGCCAGTGCGCGGTGCACCGCGGCCAGCTGATGCGGCTGCGCGGTGCGTGGGACGACGCGTTGCGGGAGTGGTCGCTGGCCGCCGAGCGCTACGTCGCGCTGGGCTCCACGCCTGCCATCGGCCTCACCGCCCTCGAGACCGGCGACGTGCTGCGGCTGCGCGGCGACCTCGCCGGCGCCGACGCGGCCTACCAGCGCGCCGCCGACCTCGGCGTCGACCCGCAGCCGGGGCTGGCGCTGCTGTGGCAGGCCCAGGGTCGGTCCGCGGCGTCGGTCGCGGCCGTCGACCGGCTGCTGGCCTCGCCGGCCGGACCGGTGGAGCGGTGCCGGACCCTGCCGGGGTCCGTCGAGGTGCTGCTGGCGTCGGGCGAGGTCGAGCGCGCGCGGCCCCTGGCCCTCGAGCTGGAGTCACTGGCGTCTGCGGTCGGGGCGGTCGTCCTCTCCGCGGCCGCCGCCCTGGCCCACGGGGCCGTCGAGCTCGCCGCCGGCGATGCGGCGGGCGCGCTGCCCTACCTCCGCAAGGCGCACCAGCTCTGGACGCAGTCGTCCTCGCCGTACGACGCCGCCGTCACGAGGCTGCTCGTCGGGCGCTGCCTGCTCGCCCTCGGCGACACGTCCTCCGCCCAGCGAGAGCTGGCCGCCGCCCGCGCGGCGTTCCGGCAGGTCGGTGCGGCGCCGATGGCCGACCTCGCCTCGTCCCTGCTGGCACCTGCCTCACTCCCCGGCGGCCTGACCGCCCGGGAGGTCGAGGTGCTCCGCCTGGTCGCCTCGGGGCGCAGCAACCCCCAGGTCGCGGCCGAGCTGGTGCTGAGCGAGAAGACCGTCGCCCGGCACCTGTCCAACATCTTCACCAAGCTCGACGTCGCCTCGCGCACCGCGGCCGCGGCGTACGCCTTCGAGCACGACCTGGTGTGACCTGGGTGGTGTGACCTGGGTGGTGTGACCTGGGTGGTGTGACGTGGGTGGTGTGACGTGGGTGGTCCGTCCCATCGGGCCGGCGTGCGGAATGCGTGTTCCGGCCGATGCCGACCGGCTGGCGCCGTCCTAGCGTCGGCACATGGACACGACGCTGCCGATGCTCGCGGGGACGATCTCCACGATCGTCTTCGTCGGCAGCGTCCTGCCGATGCTCCACAAGGCGTTCCGGACGCGCGACCTGTCGTCCTACAGCTTCTCCAACATCGCCCTGGCCAACCTCGGCAACGCTGTCCACTCGGTCTACGTCTTCGCGCTGCCGCCGGGACCGATCTGGGTGCTGCACACGTTCTACCTCGTCAGCTCCGGCCTGATGCTGTGCCGGTACGTCGGTGGCTGGCAGGCCCGCCGCGAGGCGCGGGTGCCAGCGGGTGCGGCATGACCGCGTGGTCGCGACTCGCTCCGGTCGTGGACAGCATCCCGCTCCCCGGCGACACGATCGGCGGCGTGGCGGTGGGGCTGCTGGCCCAGCGGGTGCGTCCGCTGCGGCTGCCGGCACCGGCGCGTCCGCTCGGCCTCGCGTGCCTGGCCAGCGGCGTCCTCGTGGTCTCGGTCGCATGGCGCGAGCGCGGCCCGGGCTCGCTGGAGGACCCCGCCGCCCTCGTCACGACAGGGGTGCACGGCCGCTCCCGCAACCCGCTGTACGTCGGCTTCACCACGATCCACCTCGGTCTCGCCGGCGCGACGCGCAACGGCTGGATGCTCGCCACCGTCCCGATCAGCGCGGCCCTCGTGCACCGCTGGGTGCTCCGCGAGGAACAGTGGCTGGCGGACCGGTTCGGCGACGAGTACGACGCCTACCGGTCCGGGGTCCGGCGCTACCTGTGACCGACGCCGGCGGCGTCCTCGTTGTCCACAGATCCGGCTGACGGGGTGTCGGCGACGGCGTCGGGTCTCCCAAGGTGGACGCGTGCGGATCAGCGTGGAGTGCGGCGGCTACGCCGAGGCGGCGGTCGTGTGCCGGACCGCCAACCAGATCGCCGCCCTGTCCACCGAGTCGCTGGCCGGCAAGCTGGGCGCGTGCGCCGGCATGGCGGGCGACGACGCCACCAGCCGCGGCTTCGCCGGGGCGTACGACCCTGCCGCACGCGAGGCGGTGGCCGCTCTCACCGACCTGACCCACGCGCTGATCGGGCTCGGGCGGCTCGTCGACGCGAGCGGTCGCGCCCACGAGCGCGCCGAGGCTTCTGCCGTCGGGGCGGCCGGCCTGAGGACCAACGCGTACACCGGCGGCGGTCTCGACGAGGACTCGTTCGTCCGCGTCTCCCCCGAGCCACCACCGTCCAGCCTGGGTGGCTCGGTCGAGCCCGGGCTGGGCGACATCTACGAGTGGATCCTCGACCAGGTCGAGGGGTTCGTGTGGCCCGGAGCCGACGTCGGCCTCATCCGCGACGCGGCCGCGAGCTGGCGGCGTACGAGCGGCTCGGTCGCCGACCTCACCGCTCACCTCGACGTCGTCGCCGGCCTGCTGGATCGCCAGCTCTCACCGGAGATCCCGCTCGCCCTTGCCGCGATCGCCGAGCTGCGGACACTCGTCGAGGATACCGCCGACCAGCTCCTCGCCCTCGCCGACGCGTGCGACGACTACGCGACCGCCGTCGAGGACACCCGCGACCGCACCCGCGCCCTGCTCACCGAGATCGGGCAGCTGGTCGTCGAGGAGGTCGCCCTCACCGCGATCGTCGCGGGCATCACCGGTGGCTTCGGCGGCGGGGTCAAGGCGGCCGCGGCCCTCGCCCGCATCCGCGCGCAGGCGCCGCGCTTCCATGCCCTCCTCGTCTCGCTGCGGGCCGTCGCTGGGGCGGCCGCGTCGCGGATGCGTGCGGCGGAGGACCGGCTCGCGCGGGCTCGCGAGGGCTTCGACCGGTTCCTCGGGCTGCCGGTGAGGGATGAGCGTGGGGAAGCGGTCCCGCCGCTGGGTTGGGGTAGGTCCTCGCTGGACGACGTCTCTCAAAGGGGATGGCTGCGAGCGCACGAGGTGCCTCCTGGTCACACGCTGGCGCAGCACGTCGGGAAGACGGTTGATGAGATGCAGGCGCGCATCGTGAGCGAGAGCAAGAAGCGGGTCTCGACCTTCGCTGACGAGGCAAGCGCTGAACGACTGATCGCCGAGGCCATCACCAGGAAACATGAGGCGCTGAGCGATTGGGCGACGAGCGGAAGCAAGGATGCCTTCGTCATCGACCTCGACCTCGGCAAACCGACCGGCCGCAGTCTGTCTCACACTGGCGACCTGACAACCTGCACGGGCATCAAGGCAGTCCTCATCCCGCATGGCAAAGACGGCTGGCAACTTCTGACTGCGTATCCCCGATAGGAAGATGGCATGGAGAACCTCGAACACCTGATCAGTGCGTACTTCCACCAGGACTGGAACCACGTGTACGCCACGCGGAAGGACGCCGTCGCCGACTTCGTTCGTCGTTCCCCCGAGCGAGCCGCGATGGTCCCGCAAGAAGTCGATGAGCTGCTGAGCTCGACGGATGACGACGAGGAGCTCGCGGCGCGCCTGAGCGCGATGGGTTTCGACGACGCGCCTTCAGACGGCGAACGTGCCTTCCTCATCGAGGTCCAAGCCCACCTTCGACGGGAGGGCCAGGCTGAATGAGCGACGACAGATCGATGACGGACCGCCCACTCGTGGACCGACTGCTCGACGAGGTGCAGGAGGAGTACGACTTCGACGGCGTGCTTCCCCTCTACATGTTTGCGTGGTCGCTCGCCGGCCTCGGCCCGGACCGGTCCGATCCGGAGTTCACCAGCACGTGCCGGCAGGCGTACGACACCTTCGTCCAGCACCACCCCGACCTCCGACTCGTGTGGGTGCCGTGGCCCATCGACCTGGCGCAGGCCCGGCCGGCGGCGCCCGACACGCCGATCGACCTCGACCTCGACCCCGACGCACCCGTCGACACCCCGCTGCTGGCCCTGATGGCGCCGGGAGACCTTCCTGTCTGAGGCCCGACCCTCCGGGCGCGTGGCACCATGCACCGACACACCTGCGGCTCGTGGTGGCTCGCCAGGTGACTCCCCCGAGCCAGGAGGCGGTCAGCGGTGCCCGACCCGGACGCGCCTGCTGTGCCGCCGCTGCGCATCCACCAGCGTGAGGCCCTCGAGGCACTCGCGGGCGCGTGGCACGACGCAGACCACCCGCGGGCCTGGGTCGTCCTGCCGCCCGGGGCGGGCAAGACCCGCGTCGGTCTCGAGGCCGTCGCCGGCGAGCTCCGGGCCCACCCCGACACGCGCGCCGTCGTACTGGCCCCCAACACCGCCATCCAGTCCCAGTGGATCGCCGAGGCACAGGCGATGGGGCTCGATGCGAGCGACGACAAGTCCCTCGCCAGCCCGCTGACCTGCCTGACGTACCAGTCCCTGGCCGTCTTCGACTCCGAAGCCACCGACGTCGACGCGACCACGGTCGTCGACCGGCTCCACCCCAACGGTGTCGCCCTCTTCGACCGGATCCGAGCAGAGCCGCGCCTGGTGCTGGTCCTCGACGAGTGCCACCACCTGCTCGAGGTGTGGGGGCGGCTGCTCGCCGAGCTGCTCGAGGCCGTGGACCGCGCCCACGTCCTGGCGCTCACCGCGACACCGCCCGAGAGCCTCGCCGGCGAGCAGCGCGCCCTCGTCGACCAGCTCTTCGGCAGCATCCTCTACCGGGTCTCGGTCCCTGCGGTGGTGAAGGAGGGGCACCTCGCGCCGTTCGACGAGCTCGTCTGGCTGACCACCCCCACGCCGACCGAGGAGGACTGGCTCACCAGCGAGGCGGTGCGCTTCACCGAGCTCACCACCCTGCTCACCACCCCGGGCTTCGGGTCGGTCGGGTTCTACGAGTGGCTCACCGCCCGGTTCGTCGAGCCAGTCCCAGCCACGACCACCTGGGCGGCGCTCGCCGAGCGGGAGCCCGACCTCTGCGACGCCGCCCTGCGCATGCACCACGCAGGCCTGCTCGACCTGCCCGTCGGCGCCCGACTCCGCGAGGAGCACCGGCACGACCCGACGGCCGAGGACTGGGTACGGCTCCTCGGCGACTGGCTGCTCCGCCACGTGGCCGAGTCCGACGACCCGAGCGACGCCGAGGTCCTCGCCGTCGTGAAGGCGGCGCTCCCGTCGGTGGGCTACCAGTGGACGCGGCGCGGCGTACGTCGCGGGCGCTCCACCGTCGACCGCGTGCTGGCGCGGTCGTACGCGAAGCCCGGCGCGGCCGCCCAGATCATCGCCGCCGAGCACACCGCGATCGGCGAACGGGTCCGGGCGCTGGTGCTGTGCGACCACGAGCGCGCGTCCGCGACCGTGCCCGTCGCCCTCGACGGGGTCCTCGACGCCGAGGCCGGCTCCGCGATCGCCGCGCTCGAAGCCCTGCTGACGGACCCCGACACCGCCGTCCTCCACCCGATGCTGGTCACCGGCTCCGTCGTCGCCGCGTCCGAAGAGACGCTGCGCGACCTCGTCGCCTTCGTCGCCGACCGCGACCCCGACCTGGCGTCGAAGCTGGTCGTCGAGCCGGGAACCGGCCCCGTCTCGACCTGTACGTCCGGATGGACCTCGCGTACCTGGGTCGGCCACGTCACCGCGTTCTTCGAGGCCGGGCGGACCCAGGTCCTCGTCGGCACCCGCGGCCTCCTCGGCGAGGGGTGGAACGCCCGCGGCGTCTCCACGCTCATCGACCTGACCACCGCCACCACCCTGACGGCCGTCGTCCAGACGCGCGGCCGGGCCCTGCGCACCGACCCGACCTGGCCCGACAAGGTCGCCACCAACTGGACCGTTGTGTGCGTCTCTGAGGCCCACCTCAAGGGCGACAACGACTGGTTCCGGCTGGTGCGCAAGCACCAGGGCTTCCACGGCGTGGACGCCGACGGCGACATCGTCGACGGAGTCGCCCACATCGACGCGTCCTTCTCGCCGTACGCCCCGCCGCCGGTCTCTTCCTTCGACGCGCTCAACGCCCGGATGCTCGTCGCCGCCGCCGACCGCGACGCCATCCGCGACGCGTGGGCGGTCGGCGAGACGTACCAGGACGTCACCCTGGCGTCGCTGCGCGTGCGGCCCGCCACCTGGTCCGCCGTCGAGCGGGTGGACGAGGTCGTCTCGCTCGCTCCCGTCCCACCGTCCTGGCGACTGACGACAGACGGGATGACGACCGAAGAACCGCCGCCGGCCACGAGCTGGAGTACGCCTCTGGCGCTGGCCGCGGGGACGGCGGGCGTCAGCGGCGCATCTCTCGTCACGGGCGAGTGGGCCCTGGTGGCCGGCGCGGTCGGCGCGCTGGCCACTCTCGGCCACGCCGCTGTCACCGGTCGTCGCCACGCCGAAACCCTCACGCAGTGGGTGCGCTCGCAGCTCGCCCTGACGACGGGAGTCCCGCCGCTGGAGGCAGTGGCCGCTGCCGTCGCGGATGGACTCGCGGCGGCCGGGCTGGCCAGCGTGGGCGCGTCCGGCCTAACCGTCGACGTTCACCCCGGCGGGGACTACCGCTTCCGGCTCGTCGGCACCGAGGGTGACGCCGAGGTCTTCGCGGTCGCGTTCGACGAGGCGATCGGACCGGTCGGCGCACCGCGCTACCTCGTGTCCCGCTACACCGACGCCTCGCTCCCGGACGGCCCCATCCGTACGCGTCGCGGCGCGCGCTCGGCACTCCGAGCCACCCGTGCGACGGGCGAGGCGTGGCACCCGGTCCCGAGCGTCCTGGGTCGCAACGCCACCAGCGCCGGCCACTACCTCCGGAGCTGGCAGGCCTGGGTCGGCGAGGGCCGACTGCTCGCGGCTGCGAAGCCGGAGGGCGCAGGCATCGTGGCGGCGGTATCGGGCGAGGACCCGTTCGCCGCGACGACGGTGATGCGGCGCCACTGGTCGTGATGCGCATCCCTGGCGGTGACTCAGTCCCAGAGATCGACCAAGTTCTCAGCGACCCAACGCAGCGCCGATCGTGCTTCCGCGACGCGCTCGGCGTCGTACGGGTCGTAGGCCAGGAGCGCATCACCGGCGCGACGAACCTGCGCGCACCACTCGCCGTGCTCGAGCTCCGGAGGATGGTTCCTGATCTCACCGACCTGGGCGACGAGCATCGACCCCAGGTGCCGGCACAGGTGGATGTCGAGGTTCCAGAGATCGCCGTCG
The DNA here is from genome assembly GCF_004785795.1 of Nocardioides eburneiflavus. Classification (NCBI taxonomy): domain Bacteria; kingdom Bacillati; phylum Actinomycetota; class Actinomycetes; order Propionibacteriales; family Nocardioidaceae; genus Nocardioides; species Nocardioides eburneiflavus. The sequence continues at coordinate 1,675,642 of NZ_SRRO01000001.1, read as the reverse complement.
GTCCACCCTCGTTCGCGTCGCTTCCTCAGCGAACGGCGCCGGGCGAGCTGCCTCTCGAGCGCCCACCACGGTGCCTTCGCGAGCCGTCGCAGTCGCGCGGGCGGCCGGCGGCTCTCCGCCTCGATCTCCTCCAACGTCCGGGTGGGGCCGACGTCTTCGAGAGTCCACTCCGAGGGGTCGATCCTCGCGAGGTCGAGGTGGCTCATCGGGTGGTAGACCTTCGCCCGACGTACGGGCGCGGCTTTCGTGCCCCCAGCACCGTCGTACGACTCCACAACGTCCCCCTTGGCTCCGTGCTTGCTGTGGTGGGCGCGGCACCCCATGCACCGCGCCCACCGGCCGATCGCCATATCTCCGCAGACTCGAGCTCGATCGACCTCGCGCCTCGGCCATCTCTGGCTACCGGACGTCAGGGACGACGCTATGGACCGCCACCGACAGCGGGGCAGTAGTCGTCTAGACATGGCGGACATCGCCTCTCCCCCGTCCCAAGCGCTCGGGTCCCTCCGGAGCACCGTGCTGACGAGGAGATCCGCGGGGCGCGCCACGACCCGCGGCCCCCACCAACCAGGAGGGCCGCGGGTCGCGGGGCTCAGGCCAGGACGCCGCCGATCATCAGCACGCCGTCCGGGTCGTACGTCCGCCGGGTGCGCCGCAGGCGGGCGAGCGTCACCTCGTCATAGGCGTCCATGTACTCCTCGGGCGTGAAGGTGAAGTTCGGCAGCCGGTGGCCCCCCACCCAGGGCGCCATCGCGTCGAGGATCGCGCCGGCGTGGTCCTCCACACCCGGGATCTCGGCGATGCCGACGACGAGAAGCGAGTACGCCGCGTCGCGCGAGGCGAACGCACTCGGCTGCTCACCCGGCCGAGCGAACGCACCGCCGAGCTGGCGCACCTCCACCAGGATCTGCGGCGACGCGACCCCCGGGCCGGTCAGCGCGAGCAGCGCGTCGGCCGCCTCGGCCGGGAAGTCGGCCAGCACGTCGGCCGCCTCGAAGGCCGGGGTCGGGTCGAGCGGGTCGGTGTGCACCGAGTCGATCGCCGTGTAGGGCTTGTCGGCCACGTCGTCGAGGATGACGGGCGCGGCCGCCCGCATCGCGGCGAACCACTGCTCGCCCTCCTCGGCAGACCCGGTCCACACGTAGCGCACCGACAGCGTCAGCCGGCCGGCGAGCATCGGCGGCACCCCGTCCATGTCGGGCAGCTGGAACAGCGCGAAGGACGTGGTGCCCTCCTCGGGCAGCTCGGCCGACCACGCGCGCCACGCCTCGATGACGGCGGGGGCGTCCGCGCCGTCGAACCACAGCGAGCCGCCGTAGAACCGCGGCTGCTGCACCAGGTCGAACTCGATCGCCGTGACGATCCCGAGCATCCCCTTGGCGCCGCGCAGGGCGAAGAAGAGGTCCGGGTGCTCGGTCGGCGTGGCCCGCCGGAGCACGCCGTCGCCGGTGACGACCTCGATGGCGCGCACCCGGTCGATGGCGAGGCCGTAGGTGCGGGCCATCGGCCCGAGCCCGCCGCCGGTGGTGTAGCCCACGATGCCCACGTCGGTGATCGAGCCCGAGAGCGGCGCCAGGCCGTACGGCGCGGCGGCCTCCACGACCTTCAGCCACTTCACGCCGGCTCCGGCGCGGGCCCAGCCCTCCTCGGGGTGGATGACGACCTCGTCGAGCTCCTTGGTGGTGACCAGCAGCTCGGTGGTGAGGTCGGCCATGGGGCCGTGGCCGGTGGCCTGCGGGGTGACGCGGATGCCGTGGCGGGCCGCGAACTGCACGGCCTCGACGACGTCCCAGGCGTCGTGCGCCGCGAGGACGGCCGCGGGCCGGACCGGGACGGCGAGGTTCCACGGCGAGACGAGGGCGTCGTACCTCTTGTCGCCGGGCACCGCGACGGTGCCGATCGTGAGTGCGTCCAGCTCCGCGAACGGTACGGCTGCGGCGCTGGTCAGTGCGATGGTCATGCTTTCCTCCGTGTGGTCGTCGTTGACCAGACGAAGGTGCACCCGCGGGCTTGCGGCCGACTTGAAACCGACTTGAGTCTGACCGCTGAATCAGTCGTCCGAGGGCGCTTGCGGCCCCACAAACAGTCCCTGAGGGTCCGCCGCACGACGGATCCGCAACAACCGGTCGTACGACTCCGCCGACCAGCCGCGCCGCGCGGCGGCCTCGTAGGCCATCGAGAGGTACGCCGCGCTGGAGGTCCACGGCGCGAGCGAGTCGAGGATCCGCAGCGCGTCGGCGCGTACGGCGCTCCAGCCGGTGCCCACGTCGAGGCCGACGCCGAGCACGAGGAAGGAGCCGTCGAGGTGGTCCATCGCGCCGGCGCGGGGCGAGGGCCGCGCCAGCGCGCCGCCGAGCTGGCGCAGCTCGACGAACAGCAGGTTGCTGCCCGACCCGGGGCCGGCCGCGTCGACCAGGGCGTCGACCGCGTCCGCCGGCAGGCCGTGGACGAGGACGCTGTTGGCATAGACCGCGGTGGGCTCCTGGGGGTCGAGCTGCAGGTGGGCGATGTCCGGCGCGGACATCTGCGTGAAGGTGTCGATCTCGGGCTTCAACGCGCGCAGTCCGGCGATGGAGCGAGAACCCGCCTCGGCGTCGCCGAGCGCGACCGCGTCGATCACGACCAGGTCCCGACCGCTCAGCTGCGCGGGCAGCCACTCGCTGACGGGCACCCGGAAGATCCGGGCCACGCTCGTCACCGCCTCGGGTGCGTCCGCGGACCACTCGCCCCAGGCGGTGAGCACCCGCCGGGCGTGGGTCCAGTCCCACGCGAGCATCCCGGCGTACGCCGTGCGCACCGGCAGCAGGTCGAACTCGAGGGACGTGACCACCCCGAAGCCGCCGCTTCCGCCGCGGGCCGCCCAGAGCAGGTCGGCGTCGTGGTCCTCGGTGGCCAGGACGGAGGTGCCGTCGGCGAGCACCAGCTCGACGGCGGTGATCGCGCTGCACTGCAGGCCGTGCTGCCGGGCGTACCAGCTCACTCCCCCGCCGAGCGACGAGCCGACCACCCCCACACCCGGGCTCGACATGTGCATCCCGGCCAGGCCGACCTTGCCGGCCCGGGTGACGACGTCGCTCCACAGCACGCCCGCGTCGGCACGCGCCGTACGGCTGGCGGCGTCGACGCTGAGCCCGGTCATCGCGGAGGTGCGCAGGAGCACGGCGTCCCCGAGCCGGCCCGCGAGCGGCGGCGCCCCGTGGCCGGTGCCCTGCGGCGCCACCCGGAGCCCGGCCGCCGCGGCCGCGCGGACGATCCGGGCGACCTCATGCGGGTCGGCCGGGTAGGCGACCGCGGCCGGGTGCTCGTCGACCTGGAGGTTCCACGGCATCCGCGCCTCGTCGTAGAGGGGGTCGCCCGGCAGGTGGACGGCACCACCGGCCAGCCCGCGCAGCGCCTCGGCGTCAGCGGTCGGGAGGGGGGCCGGGTCGGGCACGTCAGCACCTCACTGTCTCTGCGCGCCAGCGTGGTCGGCGCGACTTGAGGATGACTTGAGCCGTCGGTTCAGCCGCTCGACGAGCAGGGCGCGCTCCCCCGCGGGGACGTCGGCGTGGATGGCGTCGCGCACCAGCGGGTTCACGAAGTCGAGCGGGTGGCCGTCGACGAGGATCTCGCTGCGGGCCAGGAGGTCGAGGGCGGCCGCGACGTCCTCCTCCGGGAGCTGCGCGAGGTCGGAGACGCTCAGCAGGTCGGCCGTCGGCCCGAGCATCGCGACCGCGCGCGCGACCGTGGTGGCGCCAGCGGGCATCCGGCGCAGGCGGAGCGTGACGAGAGAGGCGATCGCCCGCGAACCCACCGCCCGGACGGTGTCGACGTGCGCCGCGTCGGGCGGGACGCCCTGGTCGGCGAGGGCGCGCAGCAGCTGGCGCAGGAGCAGCGGGTTGCCCGACGTCATCCGGTGGCAGGTCGTCACGAAGGCGTCGGCGCCGCGACCGAGCCGGTCGGTCACCAGCGCGGCGGTGCCCTCCTCGGTGAGCGGCGCGGGGCGTACGACGGTCACCGTCTCGTCGGCGACCAGCTCGGCGAGGTCGTCGGCGTGGTGCGGCTCGCCGGTGCGCATCGCCAGGACCACCAGCACCGGGAGCCCCTCGAGCCGCCGGACCAGGTAGGCGAGGAACTGCAGCGACGCCTCGTCGCACCGCTGGACGTCGTCGACGCAGAGCACGAACGGCGCCTCCTCGGCGAGCTGCGTCGTCAGCTCGCAGAGCCCGCGGAGCACGGCGAAGCGCTCGTCGTGGGCCAGCGCCTCCTCGGCGCCCGCGCCGAACAGCTGGCGCACCACGCCCCACGCGAAGTCCTGCTCCAGTGCGCTGCTGCGCGCCGACCGCACCCACACGCCGGCGGCGACGGCGAGCTTGCGGACCTCCTCGAGGAGGCGGGTCTTGCCGATGCCGGCGGGGCCCTCGAACAGCAGGCAGCCGGAGGTCCCCTCGACCAGCTCGTCGAGCCTGGTGCGCAGGAGCGCCAGCTCGCGGTCGCGGTCCACCAGCCCGTCGGGGGTGCGGGGACGTGGGACCAGCGTCGCCGGTCGCGTGGTCGGTGCGGGCCGCGGCCCGTCGAGGTCCGGCGACTGGGCCAGCACCTCCGCCTCGAGCGCGCGCAGAGCCGGACCGGGGTCCACGCCCAGCTCCTCGGCGAGCACCTCGCGCGCCCGGCGCAGCGCCGCCAGCGCCGCGGCCTGGCGGTGCGCCCGGTAGAGCGCGAGGGTCAGGAGCCGCCAGCGCTCCTCGCGCAGCGGGTCCTCCTTGACAAGCGCCTCCAGGTCGCCGATGACGAGCGGCGCCTCGCCGAGCTCGAGACGCGTCGCGAGCAGCCGCTCCCGTGCGAGCCCGCGCAGCTCGGTGAGCCGAGCGGCCTCGACCTCCGCCCACGCCTCCCCCGCATAGTCGGCGTACGCCGGACCGCGCCACGTCCGCAGCGCCGTCTCCAGCGTGCAGACCGCGTCCCCCGGCGCCTGGCCCGCGGCCGCCTCGACCGCCGCCTCGAAGGCCCACGCGTCGACGGCGGCGGTCGGAAGCCGCAGCACGTAGCCGGGCCCGGCCCGGGCGATCACGCCCCCGCGCTGCCGGGCGGTCGCGTCGGGCTCGAGCCGACGGCGCAGGTGGCTGACGTACGCCTGCAGCGCCCCGGTCGCGTTGGCCGGCGGGTGGTCGCCCCACACACAGTCGACGAGCCGGTCGGCCGGCACCACCTGGTCACGCTGCATCGCCAGCGCAGCCAGCACGGCGCGCTGACGGCGCCCGCCGAGGTCCACGACCGCGCCGTTGCGCGTGGCCGTGAGCTCGCCGAGCACGTGCAGGTTGAGTTCCGGCTGCTCGTCCACCCCATTCCTCGCGTAGGCCCCCGTCGAGAGTAGGGCTCCTCCAGGGCTGCGCGCTGCCCCGATTTCGGGCACGCGCGCCCACCGGCCGCGCTGGTCGAGGAGGGACCTCCCGCTGGTCGAGGAGGGACGAAGTCCCGTCACGAGACCCGAGGCCGCCGCTGGCCGAGGATCGACCTCTCGCTGGTCGAGTAGCCCGCGAGGAACGAGCGGCGTATCGAGACCCCGCCTCTTCGGGGGTGTCCCACGTCGCGAGGCAGGAGCACCGTGGGGTCATGGCTGTGACGAGCTTCCAGAACCTGCCCCTCGCGGACCGCGACCACGACTGGGACGGCGACGCCGCCGAGAAGCGGGTACGCGAGTGGGCCGGCGCCGAGGACGGTCCCAACGATAAGTACCGCGACGCCCACGTCTGGTACGACGCGGACAAGAAGAGCAACTTCACCGCCTACAAGCTGCTCGTCGCCGACATCATCGACGGCAAGCTGTGCGCGGTCCCCCGCGGCGTGATGGCCGCCGGCAACGTCATGGCCGGCGGTCGCGGCGGCGTCGACCTGCCCTCGAAGGACGTCGAGCGCGTCAAGAACCACCTCGCGAAGTACTACGCGAAGATGGGCGACGAGGCGCCCTGGGAGCGCGACTGAATCGTCCGCGACCGGATCAGCCTGCGCGCGATCGGCTCTGCTGCCCGTCCAGCTGCTTGTTCTCTTGCTTCTGCTGCTTCTGCTCGCGCTGCTTCGCGGGCTGCGAGGGGGTCGGCTCGACGGGATCAGTTGGGGCAATCACCTCGACCATCCGCTCGCCCAACCAGCCGCCTGCCTTCGCGAGACCGCCGCTGGAGACCGCGAACAGGAGGACCAGAGCACCGACGAGGACGGCAACCGGATGCCCGCGCCTCCGCTTCGCGGTCGTACGACTGGGCGTCGACGGTCGAGGCTTGGCCAGGCGGCCCGACGCCGGCGGCGACCCCGTCGGCATGAGCCTGATCGCGTCCACGCTGCGTCGTACGTCCTCCGCGCTGAGCACGGATGGACGGGAGAGCAGCATGGTCGCGACGTTGCTGGTCGAGCACACCATCACGTCTCGCGCCCAACCTGTCAGTGGATCGTCGTGCACGAAGCACAGGACGCCCATGCAGGAGGCCGGCGGAGGCACGATGCTCTGGAGGCCGATGGCGGCTTCGGCAGCGGAGACGACAGCCGGCTCGCGACGCCGGCCGTTCTGCATCAGGACCTGGTCGCGGATCTCTACTCGACCCGACCAGTTCTTGGCGTCGACGACGAACACCCCGCCCGGTCCGACGACGACGTGGTCGATGTTGGCCCTCTTCCGACCCGGCCACGCCAGGTCGTGCAGGACCACCCACCCGTCGGGCAGCGCCTCGAGGGCACGAGCCACAGCGACCTCTCCCTCGGCGCCGCGCTCCCACAGCGCGGCTGAGCGTTGCAGCCGCTCGGCCATTTCACGCTGCCGCTTCGCCACGTCGTACGCGGACTCCCCTGCTTCCATGTCAAACACCCCCGGCGGGAAGGCTAAGCACATCGGAGCGGGTTCACCGGCGATTGCGGGAATCTATGACCCCAGGGCTATATGGGAACTCGCTCGGGTACGTGCTCACGCACCTCTGTCAGCCCGGCGCTCACTAGGCGGCAGTATTGGCGCGGTGAAGCGAACGATCGAGGTGGTCGGCGCGGTGATCGTCCGCGACGGACTCGTCTACTGCGTCCAACGCGGACCTGACGGCAGCCTGCCTGGCATGTGGGAGTTCCCTGGCGGAAAGGTCGAGCCCGGCGAAGACGAGATCACCGCCCTGACTCGCGAGATCCAGGAGGAACTCCTGTGTGAAGTGAAGGTGGGCAACAAGGTCACCACCACCGCACATGACTACGACTTCGGCACCGTTCGCCTCACGACCTACTACTGCGACCTGATCGCGGGCGAGCCATCGCTCACTGAACACGCAGCTGAGTTCTGGCTGCAGCCCGACCGCCTCACCGACCTGGCTTGGGCTCCAGCGGATGTGCCGGCGGTCGAGGACGTCGTTCGGCACTTGACCGGCCTGACGAAAGATTGAAACCGGCGGGTTGGCCTTCACGAACCGCCCGAATCCCGACATCTCGTCGGATGCGCCTGGCAAGCTTCCGTCGCGTGCATGAACCTTCTTCACTGCCAGTTGGACTTCACGAAACGCTCGTCACCGAGCAGCTTCAGTCGCTGATCAATGTCGACGAAGCGCACGAGCACGAACAGGGCCGCGTGGATGAAGCGGATCAAGTACACGTTCTGAGCCGGCATATCGCGTTCGCACTTCAACGCCGCCTGGCAGCAATCAAAGATCCCGTGGCGCGTCTCGACGCGGCGAACGACTTCTTGCGAGTCATCGAAGATTCGCACCGGCCTGTCACTCCGCCCGTTGAGCAACTGCTCGCCGTACGTCGGCCCGCAGGCCCGGGTCAGGTGACCCGGATGGCGCTGCGTCCCAAGACTCCCCTGAACGACGCCGCGCTGCTCACCAATGCACACGGCGAGCCCAGCCTTGCCTCCGAACTCCGGGCCGAGATCGACTCGGCAGACACGGTCGACCTTCTGTGCGCCTTCGTCATGTGGCACGGGCTGCGTCTCATCGAGAACGAGCTCAAGGCCGCGGACGAAGCCGGGGTGCCGATTCGGGTGGTCACCACGACGTACATCGGCGGCACCGAAAGGCGCGCACTCGACCGCTTGGTCAACGAGTTCGGGGCGGAGGTGAAGGTCCAGTACGACGCCAAGCGCACGCGCCTTCACGCCAAGGCCTGGCTCTTCGGGCGCGACACGGGCTTCGACACCGCATACGTAGGCTCCTCGAACCTCACTACCTCGGCCATGCTGGAGGGGGTCGAATGGAATGTGCGACTCAGCACGGCCGCGACCCCGAGCCTGCTCGACAAGTTCCGCGCCACCTTCGACGCGTACTGGAACAGCCCCGAGTTCGAGTCATACGACCCCGAACGCGATCGCGATCGCCTCGATGACGCGCTTCTCGAAGCCAAGGGCGGCAAGTCGTCCGACCGGGTCACGATCACGCTTGCGGGCCTCGAGGTGCGCCCCTACCCGTATCAGCAGGAGATGCTCGACGCGATCCAGGTTGAGCGTGTGCTTCACGACCGGCATCGCAATCTCGTCGTCGCGGCAACAGGCACGGGCAAGACCGTCATAGCTGCCCTCGATTACCGAAACCTCGCGCACGAAGCCGGCAGGCGGCCGCCACTGCTGTTCGTGGCGCACCGCAAGGAAATCCTGCTGCAGTCAATGCGGACCTACCGCGAGGTGCTCGGGGACGGCGACTTCGGGGAACTGTACGTCGGCGGCCAGCGGCCCGAGCGGTGGCAGCACGTCTTCGCCAGCATCCAGTCGCTGACTGCCTACGGCGTCACCAACATCCCAGCTGACGCATTCGAGATCGTTGTCATCGACGAGTTCCATCACGCGGAAGCACGGACCTATCGACGGATCCTTAACCATCTGACGCCTCGAGAGCTCTTGGGCCTCACTGCGACGCCAGAGCGCGGCGATGGAGTGGATGTGCGCAGCATCTTCGACGGCCGGACGGCGGCCGAGCTTCGACTGTGGGATGCCCTCGGAGCCGACCTTCTCTGCCCGTTCCACTACTTCGCGATCGCCGACGGCACCGACCTTCGCTCGATCACCTGGTCTCGAGGCAAGTACGACGAGACCCAGCTCGATGGCGTCTTCACTGGCAACGACGCACGTGCGCGAATCATCCTGAAGGCGGTCGAGGACAAGATTGCCGACGCTGGACAGATGCGCGCACTGGGCTTCTGCGTCAGCGTTGCACACGCCGAGTACATGACGCGCGTGTTCAACGATGCCGGCATTCCGGCTCGCACTGTCACCGGGACCACGCCTCACGACGAACGGGCGACCGCGTTGCGCGAACTTCGAGATGCCTCGGTGAATGTGCTCTTCACCGTCGACGTCTTCAATGAGGGCCTCGACATCCCCGACGTCGACACGGTGCTGTTCTTGAGGCCGACAGAGAGCTCCACCATCTTCATGCAGCAGTTGGGCCGGGGGCTGCGCCGGACGACGACCAAGGCAGTTCTCACCGTCCTTGACTTCGTCGGCTACCACCGTAAGGAGTTCAGCTTCGCGCGCAAGTTCAGCGCTCTCACGGGACTGCACGGCAAGCAGCTTGAGAAAGCGGTGAAGGAAGACTTTCCCTTCCTGCCGTCTGGATGTCAGGTCCGACTGGATCAGCAGTGCCAGCAGGTGGTCCTGGACAACCTCCGGTCCCAGATCAGCAACCGCTGGGCGCAGATCGTCGCTCACCTCAAGTCCACCAAGGACGACTCACTCGCAGAGTTCCTCGACGTCTCAGGGCTGGAGCTCAGCGACATTCTCAGGAGGGGAAGTCACTCGTGGACCAAGCTTCGTAGAGATGCCGACCTGCCCACGCTGCCGGGCTCCGAGCTCGAAGCCAAGCTCCTGAAGCGCGTACGTGCGTTCGCCCACGTGGATGACCCAACCAGGGCAACGGCCTACAAGGCACTGCTAGACGATGGGGCGCCGGACTACTCGCGGATGTCGCAGGCCGAGCAGCGCCTGGCGCGGATGCTCTACTACTCCCTCTGGTCCGACGGCGGGGGGTACGCCTCCATCGACGAGGGTCTCGACGCTCTTCGCAGGGAAGTCGCAACCCGCGCAGAGATCTCGACAGTCGTCGACCTCAGCTACGAGGCCGCGCGCCACGTTCCGTCCGATCTCCCGCCTGCGCTGGCAGACGTACCTTTGAAGATCCACGCCAGGTATCAGCGTGAAGAGATCCTCGCCGCGCTCGACTTCCCGCGGAATCCCAACAGCTTCCGCGAGGGAGTGCTCTATCTCGAACACCTGAACGTCGACGCCTTCTTCATCACCCTCAAGAAGTCGGAAGCCGACTACTCCCCCTCCACGATGTACGCCGACTACCCCATCTCCCGGGATCTGTTCCATTGGGAGACGCAGTCAACGACGTCGGTCACGTCGAAAACGGGGCAGCGATACCTCAACGGCACGAGCACTGTGCTCCTGTTTGTGCGCCAGGAGCAGAAAGACGACTTCGGCACGTCGCCCTATCTCTTCCTGGGGCCGGCGACGTACGTCAGCCACACAGGCGATCGTCCGATTGCAATCACCTGGCGTCTTGGGACCCAGATGCCGATGGACTTCTTCAATCATGCGTCTGCGGTTGCTCAGTAGCGTCCCGCCCACGCGCGACGGTCGCGAGCGCTAGAGCACGCACCTGTCTCTATCAGATCAATTCTCTGTCGTCCGACACACGCTGAAGGGCCCCGACCTCACACTCGAGGTCGGGGCCCTTCGCGTTCTGTCAGGTCAGCTGCAGCCGCTGGTGCTCCCGCAGCCCTCGCACACGTAGCACGAGCCAGCCGGGCGCATCTTCGTCCCACAGGTCATGCAGAGCGGGGAGTCGACGGCGGTGCCGGTGAGCTTCTCGAAGAGCTCGGCGGTGGTCTTGGCCTCGCCCGTGGTCACGTGGGCCGGGACCTCGCGGGCCTCGGAGCCGTGGGTGTCCTTGGTCTCGACGTCGACCTTGGTTTCGACACGGGCTCCTTCGTCGCCCTGCTCAACCAGGGGAGCGGCGGCCTCGCGGAGTTCGGATGCGCTGCCGGTCTCCTCCACGAGCGGCTCGTAGGAGCCGGTCTCGAGGTGACGCTGACGCTCCTCGGCGGAGTAGATGCCGAGCTGCGAGCGCTCCTCGAAGGACAGGTAGTCCAGGGCCAGGCGGCGGAAGATGTAGTCCATGATCGACTGCGACATCCGCACGTCCGGGTCGTCGGTCAGGCCGGCGGGCTCGAAGCGCAGGTTGGTGAACTTCGAGACGTACGTCTCCAGCGGTACGCCGTACTGCAGGCCGATCGACACCGCGATCGAGAAGGCGTCCATCACGCCGGCCAGGGTCGAGCCCTGCTTGCCGAGCTTGAGGAAGACCTCGCCGAGCTGGCCGTCGTCGTGGGCGCCGGAGGTCATGTAGCCCTCGGCACCGCCGACGGTGAACGACGTCGTACGGGAGACGCGCGACTTCGGCAGGCGCTTGCGGACCGGGGCGTAGACGACCTTCTCCACGACCTTGGTCTCGACGGGCTCAACCGACCCGGCAGCCTTGTCGGCGGCGTCCTTCTTGGCCTTGCCGCCACCGTCGGACAACGGCTGCCCGACCTTGCAGTTGTCGCGGTAGATCGCGGTCGCCTTGAGCCCGAGCTTCCAGGACTGCAGGTAGACGTCCTCGATCTCCTCGACCGTGGCCGACTCCGGCAGGTTGACCGTCTTGGAGATCGCGCCGGAGAGGAACGGCTGCGCGGCCGCCATCATCCGCACGTGGCCCATCGGCTTGAGCGCGCGGGCGCCCATCGCGGTGTCGAAGATCTCGTAGTGCTCGGTCTTCAGGCCGGGCGCGTCGACCACGTGGCCGTGCTCGGCGATGTAGGCGACGATCGCCTCGACCTGCTCCTCCTGGTAGCCCATCTTCTTCAGGGCCCGCGGGATGGTCTGGTTGACGATCTGCATCGAGCCGCCGCCGACGAGCTTCTTGAACTTCACCAGCGAGAAGTCGGGCTCGATGCCGGTGGTGTCGCAGTCCATCATGAAGCCGATGGTGCCGGTGGGCGCGAGGACCGAGGCCTGCGCGTTGCGGAAGCCGTTCTTCTCGCCCAGCTTGATCACGTCGGCCCACGCCTTGGTGGCCAGCTTGTGCACGCGGCCGTCCTCCGTGTGCAGCACGCGGACAACGTCGTTGGCCGCCTGGTGCTTGCGCATCACGCGCTTGTGGGCGTCGGCGTTGCGGGCGTACCCGGCGTACGGACCGACGATCCCGGCGAGCTCGGCGCTGCGCTTGTAGGAGGTTCCGGTCATGAGCGAGGTGATCGCGGCAGCCATCGAGCGGCCACCCTCGGAGTCGTACCCGAGGCCCATCGCCATCAGCAGCGCGCCGAGGTTGGCGTACCCGATGCCGAGCTGGCGGTAGTCGACGGTGGTCTGGCCGATCGCCTCGGTCGGGAAGTCGGCGAAGCAGATCGAGATGTCCATCGCGGTGATGATGAACTCGACGGCCTTCGCGAAGAGGGCGGCGTCGAAGGTGTCGTCGTCCTTGAGGAACTTCAGCAGGTTGAGCGACGCCAGGTTGCACGAGGAGTTGTCGAGCGACATGTACTCCGAGCACGGGTTGGACGCGGTGATGCGCCCGGTCTCTGGGTTGGTGTGCCAGTCGTTGATCGTGTCGTCGTACTGCAGGCCCGGGTCGGCGCAGGCCCAGGCGGCCTCGCTGATCTTGCGGAACAGGTCGCGGGCGTCGACGGTCTCGATGACCTCGCCGGTGCCGCGCGAGCGCAGGCCGAACTCGGTGCCGTCCTCGACCGCGCGCATGAACTCGTCGCTGACACGGACGGAGTTGTTGGCGTTCTGGTACTGGACGGAGGTGATGTCGGCACCGCCGAGGTCCATGTCGAACCCGGCGTCGCGGAGGGCGCGGATCTTGTCCTCCTCCTTGGCCTTCGTCATCACGAACTCCTCGATGTCGGGGTGGTCGACGTCGAGGACGACCATCTTGGCCGCACGACGCGTCGCGCCGCCCGACTTGATGGTGCCGGCGGACGCGTCGGCGCCGCGCATGAAGGACACGGGGCCCGACGCCGTGCCGCCGGAGGAGAGGAGCTCCTTGGAGGAGCGGATACGGGAGAGGTTGAGGCCGGCGCCCGAGCCGCCCTTGAAGATGAAGCCCTCCTCCTTGTACCAGTTGAGGATCGAGTCCATCGAGTCGTCGACCGAGAGGATGAAGCAGGCCGAGACCTGCTGCGGCGACGGGGTGCCGACGTTGAACCAGACGGGAGAGTTGAAGGAGAAGTACTGGTTGACCAGCAGCCAGGTCAGCTCGTGCTCGAAGATCTCGGCGTCGGCGTCGGTGGCGAAGTAGTCGTGGTCGATGCCGGCCTTGGTGTAGGTCTTCACGACCCGGTCGATGAGCTGCTTGAGGCTCCACTCGCGGGCGTCGGTGCCGACGGCGCCGCGGAAGTACTTGGTGGTGACGATGGTCGAGGCGTTGACCGACCAGAAGTCGGGGAACTCCACGCCGCGCTGCTCGAAGACGGTCTCGCCGGTCTTCCAGTTCTGCTGGACGACGTCGCGACGCTCCCACGTGATGGCGTCGTAGGGGTGGGTGCCCTCGGTGCTGAAGACGCGCTCCATCTTCAGGCCCTTGCCCCTCGCCTTCGCGCGGGTGCTCACCGTCTCGGTCATGGGTTCTCCTCTTCCTTGGTTCTGCTTCAACTTCGCGAGTCTTCTCGCGGCTGCTTGGAAGGCCCGGCAGGCAGCTTCCCCACTACCTGCCGGGCCGCTTGGGGGTCAGCCCGAATGCGCAGGATGCGCCGGCTGATCGTCCGCGGCTCGCTCGAGCCGCAGCATCTTGATCTCCGCGTCGAAGTCGTCGGCCGACTCGAACGCGCGGTAGACGGAGGCGAACCGGAGGTACGCCACCTCGTCGAGCGCCCGCAGCGGGGCGAGGATCGCGAGGCCGACGTCGTTGGCGTCGAACTCGGCCTGCCCGCTCAGACGGAGTGCGTCCTCGACCTCCTGGCCGAGGCAGGCGAGCTGGGCGTCGGTGACCGGGCGGCCCTTGCAGGCCTTCCGTACGCCGGCGATCGCCTTGTCGCGGTTGAACGGCTCGGTCGCGCCCGAGCGCTTGAGCACCGTGAGCTGCATCTTCTCGACCGTCGTGAAGCGCCGGTCGCAGGCCGCGCACGTACGCCGGCGGCGGATCGAGCCGCCGTCGTCGGCGACGCGGGAGTCGAGGACCTTGGTGTCCTCGTTCTTGCAGTAGGGACAGTGCATGGCGGCCCTCCTCCCGGGTACGTGTGGGCGCGGCTCGTACACCCGTACAACGGGGTGGCGCCTGTGGATCTTCCTGTGGACATCTAGCCTTGGCTTGTGGGTTCGCGCCCTCTGCCTGTGCACCAGATGTGGATAACTACAGCGGTGTAACTACTAGATGTAGTGGTAACCGTACGCTCCGCCCACCACGCATGGCAAGCGAATGCCGAACCTCGTCGGATCAATTTCCGGGGCTCGGTAAAACCGCAGGTCAGTGCGGTGCGAGGTGGTCCAGCGGCGGCGTGTCGACCCCTCCTTCTGGGTCGTTCGGCTGCCCCACTCAGGCCACATCCGCCACAATGGACCCCGTGTCCACGGGGAAGAGAGCAGGGTCGCGCAAGGGCGCCCGCCAGCCCCGTCCCTCGAACAAGGCGGCGCTGCTCCTGGGCGCCGCGATCACCCTCCTGGTGGTGGCCTGGGGCTACCTCGTGTACGCCGCGATCGACTTCGGTACGGCCGCGCGCGGCGGCAACTCGCAGGCGTGGACCTTCATGGCCCTCGCCTGCGCCGGCGCCATCGCATGCCTCTTCGTCGGCCTCCTCCTGGTCGCGCGGATGCTCCGTGTCCTGGGGATCACGTCCTCGCCCCCGTCCCCCGACGCTCCCCCGCGCCCCGTCGGCGGCAAGCGCGCCGCACGGTGATCGTGGAGTTCATGAGTCACCTGGTGGCCCGGGAGCTCCACGGTCTCGCTGGTTGCGGGTCTGCGCAGAGCTGCGCGCCCGGCCAGGCACAGACACCGCGCTCATGGGTGGTCGGGGCAAGGGGCGGCCAAGCACGAAGTTTGCTCGTCCGTGGTGCGAGCGAACTGACAGCTTCTTCGATCAGTTGGGTTCGATGAAAAAGTGAGCGACGTTCCAGCTGTCCCCATCGGGTTCGAGGATGTACCTGAAGGTGGTTCGACCACCTGGGTACTTCTCCAGACGTCCATCCCCGTGGTGGACGACGGTGGGAGCCACGTCCTTCGTGAGGAGGTACACCGAGTCCGATCCCTGCGCCTTCACGATCCGCACGATCGACGTACCTGCGAAGTCGACTGTCCCGTTGTCCGCGTAGACCTCCTCCACCGTCTCGACGAACCCCTCACACGGCTCGCATCCTGAGATCATGGACACAATTGGGGCGGTCCTGCCGGTGACCTGCATCTTGTCGCTGGCGGCCACCCACTGCCGGAGGAATCTCCGAGGGTTCATCCGCTCCTGCGCGAAGTAGGCAGAGTCGGGCGAACCGGAATCGGTGGGGCTGGCTGGCTGTGCCTTGCCAGATTCCGATTGATCGGGAGCAGGCTGTTTGGGGCTGGGCGCCCCGGTCTCCGCCCCGCAGGCTGAGATCGTCATGGCAGCCACGACAATCGCCAGGCCGCGCATCAGGCGGATACGCATCACCGGAGCACAAGCTGCGGGAGCGCTTCGACGATCTCGAGGTCCTGGGCCTCACCGGCGACCCAAAGCGTCGACGGGATCGACTCGGGCGGGCCGCCGTTGACCGTGAAACTCGCATCGCCGTACTGAGTGTCGACGCTGACAGCGACCTTGTCGACCTGCTCGTAGACGTGGGCGACGTCGAGGTTCGGGTACGGCGCCCCGGGACTGGTCGTTGTCGTGGAGGTGCCGTCGCCGAAGTTCCACTGGTACGAGATGGGGCGAGCCGTCACAACAACTTCCGACTCAACAAGGCGCACCGAGATGCTCCTGGACCCGCTATTGGACGTGTAGAAGTTGGTGTCCAGGTTGACCAATGTCTTCCCACCGACTGGCTGGACGATCAGGTGCGACGGCGGCCAATCGAGCCTTTCAAAGGCTTCAATAACAATCACCCGGATAGGCGGGGGATCGTCCACGGCATCAGCCTCGCCAGCACTCAGACAAGCTGTTCCATCGTTCTCGCCATCCTTGAAGAGAGTGTATCGAGTGCCTGGGACACCACTCACAGTGGTGCATTCCTGTGGGTTGAAGCAGATCCCCTCAGGATTGCGTCCGCCGTCTTTGCAGAGCTGACGGACGGTCCACTTGGCCGTTGGGTACTTCGCCTTCTCTGCCTCGATCTCGCCCGCCGACTTGTCGCATTGCTCGACCACCTCTCCGAGTTCGGCTTCGACGCCGCACTCCGCGTGTGCCGCAGGGCCGGTCAACACGAGCACGCAGACTATGCAGGCGAGAACTTGAAGTCGAACGAGCTGAGACATCACCCGGCCACCTCGGACTTGTCGACCACCTGCCACGACGTTCCGTCGGGTGCGACGGTTATCAGATGAGCCCCTGGGCCACCGGGAAATGACTTCTCCTTACCGCCGGCCCTTTCTGCATATTTTGTAGGCGCAGAGTTCACCTTCACTAGAAACGCACGTCTACTAGTACCGCGCGACCGAATGCTTCGAATTTTCCACCCGTCCCATTCGACGAAGCCTCCTGCTTCGTAGTACTGCTCCACCAGATCAGCAAGCTCGATGCAGGCTCGGCACTTCTGTGACAGCGCTCGGTAGTCCGCCGTATCGCCAGTGTTCTCCATCCGAGCCTCCTCCGAGGCCCACCGCCGGATGAACTCCTCCGGACTCTCCGCCTCCGGCTCCTCAGTCGCCGGCTCCGAGGGCGTCGGGGACGAGCTCGGCGGCTCCGGGATCTTCGGCGTGGGCTCCGGGTCGTCGGAGCACCCCGCCAGCAGGACGGGGACCGCGATGGTGAGCGCGAGTGCGCGGCGTACGTACATGAAGTGCCTTCCCGAGAACAACGTCAGCACCGGGAAACTACCCATTCGGGCGTGGGTCGAACCACCCCCGACGAGGATCTGTGGATAACCCGAGTCCCCCTGCGGTGGCGGAGATTGTGGAGTCCGCGACCCGCTATCCGGCTCACGGACTCCACATTGCTGTCGGGAACCACCGGGCAACCGGTGATTCCCGATGCGGGAAGGACGGTCGCTGCTCGACCACCGAGAACACATGCGCCGAGGGGCGGGCCACCAGGCCCGCCCCTCGGTCTTCCCCTTGGTTCCACCAGCCGGGGTCGAAGCGGCTGATGGAGGCCTCGCGCGTCAGTCGGAGACGACAGGGACGCGGAGCTTCTGGCCGGCGCTGAGGCCGGTGGACTCGAGGGCGTTGAGGCGCTCGATCTCGTTCATCATCGAGCGGACGTCGCCGTCGGCCGCGATCTCGCTGGCGATCCCCCAGAGGGTGTCGCCGGGAGCGACCTGGACGATCTCGGTGGGCGCCGGCTCACCGGACGAGCCCGTGCCGACGGCGCCGCCGGCGAGCATGAAGGCCACGCTGAGCACGAGGAACAGCGAGGTCACGAAGACCACGAGGCGCCCGCGCCGGGTCAGCCGTACGGTCGAGCCGCGGCGGACGGGAACGGGGGCAAAGGCGGGGGCAAGGCTGAGGGTGCTCATGGTGGCCTCCTGGGGAAGATTCAGCCGGATGTCTCTGTCGAGCGAATGTCTAGTCGGACCCACCGACAGTGGCCTGGGCCACCGGGTGTCGATCAGGCGTTCGATCGAACATGTGTACGACGGTAGAGCACCTGTTCGAACAACGCAAGCATCAGGGCGAACAATTGTTCGACGTCCGGACGGCCCCCACGGAGAGGACCAACGGACCTACCCGCACCACCCCGGAGCGACGAGCGTGGAGGCACAGCCACACGACACAAGGAGAGCGAGCCATGTCGCGCAAGAAGGTCCTGGTCCTCGGGGGCAACTTCGGCGGTCTCACCGCCGCCATCACGGTCAAGCACGAGCTGCACGGGGACGTCGACGTGACGGTGGTGTCCTCCTCCGACGAGTTCCTCTTCACCCCGTCGCTGATCTGGGTGCCGTTCGGCAAGCGCACCCGCGCCGACATCACCTTCAAGGTCGGCCCGACGTTCGAGGAGCACGACGTCGAGTTCGTCCACGCCGAGGCCACCGCGATCGACCCCGAGGCCCGGCGCGTCGAGACCACCGCCGGCCCGCAGGACTACGACTACCTCGTCATCGCCACCGGCTACCGCAACCGCTTCGAGGTCATCCCCGGCCTCGGCGAGGGCGGCAACGCGCACACCATCACGACGATGGACGACGCGATCCACGCCGGTGAGGGCTGGCGGCAGTTCCGCGAGAAGCCGGGCGACGTCGTCATCGGCGCGACCCAGGGCGCCGGCTGCTTCGGCGCGGCGTACGAGTTCCTCTTCAACACCAGCTACCAGCTGAAGAAGGCCGGCCTCAAGGACCGCGTGAAGCTCACCTACGTCAGCGCCGAGCCGTTCCTCGGCCACTTCGGCATCGGCGGCCTCCCCCACGGCGAGAGCCTGCTCGGGATGTTCCTCAAGAAGGAGAAGATCGACGCCGTCCTCGACACCGCGATGGACCACGTCGACGAGGGCCGGCTGGTGCTCGCCGACGGGAGCGCGCTCGACTTCGGCTACGCGATGATCATCCCGCCGTTCTCCGGCCAGGAGGTCGTCCGCAACACGCCCAAGCTCGCCGACGACAACGGGTTCGTGAAGGTGCGCGACACCTACCAGAGCGAGGCCTACGACGACGTGTACGCCGTGGGCGTCGCCGCCGCGGTCGACGTCCCGTGGCAGACCCCCACGCCGGTCGGCATCCCCAAGACCGGCTTCCCCACCGAGCAGCAGGCCCACGTCGCGGCGACCAACATCGCCGCCCAGATCAGGGGCGAGGCACCCGACGCGCACAAGGCGTTCGGCGACATCCCGGCGGTCTGCGTGATGGACGCCGGCAACAACGGCGTCATCATCCTCGCCGACAAGATGCTGCCGCCGCGCAAGCACGGCGTGCTGATCCCCGGCCCGCAGGCCCACGCGATGAAGCTCGGCTTCGAGAAGTACTTCCTCTGGAAGATGAAGCACGGCCAGGTACGCCTGCCCTGATCGCGCCCTGCGGTCCACTTGGTGACCCGAGTAGTCGCCGGTCGCACAGCATGCCCCTGCTCGAGCGGACATATGCCCGCTCGAGTGGGCAAGTGGTCGGGCGGGCGCCCGCGCTCAGCCGGCGGCGCGGCGCCGCATCGCGCGGCGCCCCTGCGCCGCGAACAGCGACGCGGCGTGCTGCGTGACGCCCGGGGCGAGCGCGGCGCCGCGGACCACCCCGCCGCGCCAGCCCGGCACGGTCCGCACCACGCGGCGCGAGCCCACGAGGGCGACGGCCGCCTCGGCGACCTCGGCCACGCCGAGGATCGGGCCGCCGGAGTGGGTCAGCTGCGAGCCGAGGCCGTCGGGGTCCTGCGCGGCCAGCATCGCGGTGTCCACCCCGTCGGGGCACAGCGCGTGGACCCGCACCCCGCGGGGGGCCTCGGCGTTGACCGACGCCGACAGCGAGACGACCGCGGCCTTCGTCGCGGCGTACATGCTGTAGCCCGGCACCGGCCCGAGGCCCGACAGCGAGGCGACGTTGACGACGTCTCCCCCGGCCGGCCCGAACGCCGCCAGCGCGGCTCGGGTGCCCCACGTCGTACCGAGCAGGTTGACCTCCACCAGGCGGCGCACCTGCTCGTCCGTCAGCGCGGCCAGGGCGCCGTCGTCACCGACGCCGGCGTTGTTGAACCACGACGTCAGCGCCCCGTGACGGGCCGCCTCCTCCGCGACGAGGACGTGGGAGGCGGGATCGCGTACGTCCTGACCGAGGCCCGCGACCGCGCCGATCTCCGCCGCCGTCGCAGCGGCCGCCCACCCGTCGAGGTCGCCGATGACGACGGCGTGGCCGCGCGCGACCATCAGCTCCGCGATGCCGCGCCCGATCCCGCGCGCTCCACCGGTGACGACGCACGAGGTCTGCATCGCACCGACACTAGCGCCATCCCAGCGACACGCGACTTCGAACAGGTGTTTGATCCTCGGGCCCACCGAGGGCTACGGTGAGCGCACAGCTCCCGCCCGGCGCGGACGGTGGGGGCACCACGCAGTGGAGGACGCCATGGCCAAGCAGGACGACAAGAACGTCATCGAGATGCCCGACGGCCCCCCGGACGCCACCGGGCTGACGCCGCGCCAGCAGCGCGTGCTCGCCACGATCAAGGACTCGATCGAGTCCAAGGGCTACCCGCCGTCGATGCGCGAGATCGGCCAGGCCGTCGGCCTCACGTCGTCGTCCAGCGTGGCCCACCAGCTGCGCGTGCTCGAGGGCAAGGGCTTCCTCAAGCGCGACCCCAACCGTCCCCGCGCCCTGGAGGTGTTCCTCCCCGAGGTGATGGCGGCGCGCCGCTCCCTGTCCCACGGCGAGGAGTCGAGCGTCGACGAGACCGGCATCGGCGACATCGCCCCGACCGCGGTCAACATCCCGGTCGTCGGCCGCATCGCCGCCGGTGGCCCGATCCTCGCCGAGGAGCAGGTCACCGACGTGTTCCCGCTGCCCAAGCAGCTCGTCGGCGACGGCACGCTCTTCCTGCTCGAGGTCTCCGGCGACTCGATGGTCGACGCGGCCATCTGCAACGGCGACTACGTCGTGATCCGCCAGGAGCAGACCGCCACCAACGGCCAGATCGTCGCCGCGCTGATCGAGGGCGAGGCCACGGTCAAGACGTTCCAGCGCAAGGACGGCCACGTCTGGCTGCTGCCGCACAACGACGCCTACGACCCGATCCCGGGCGACGACGCCACGATCCTCGGCGTGGTGACGGCGGTGCTCCGCAGCCTCTGAGAGCCGTAGGGGTGGGACGGGCGTTGAAAGCCCACCACCCGCGGGCCACGATGGCAGCATGAGCGACGCCCGAAACACTGACGCCGAGAAGACCTACGACTACGTCATCGTCGGAGCGGGGGTCGCCGCGGCGAGCGCCGTGAAGGGCATCCGCGCCGAGGACGCCAGCGGCACGATCGGCGTGCTCGGCTCCGAGCCCGCCAAGCCGGTCTACCGGCCCGTGCTCACCAAGGACCTCTGGCTCAAGGACGACGCGACCCTCGAGGGCAGCTCGCTGGCCGGCGACCTCGACGACGACGACGCCGTCGACCTCCTCACCGACACCACCGTCACCGCGATCGACCGCGAGGCCCACGTCGTACGTCTCGCCGACGGCAGCAGCGTCGGCTACGGCAAGCTCCTGCTCGCGACCGGCGCAGAGCCGCGCGTGCTCGGCGTCGACCCCGGCCCGCGCGTCCTCTACTACCGCACCGCCGCCGACTACGAGCGGCTGCGCGCGGTCGCCGCGAAGGGCAGCCACGTCGCGGTCGTCGGCGGCGGCTACATCGGCTCCGAGATCACCTCGGCGCTGATCCAGAACGGCATCGACGTCACCCTCGTCCTCGACCTCGAGGACGTGCAGGAGCAGATGTTCCCGCGCGCCCTGGCCGCCCACCTCACCAAGGAGCTCGCCGACCGCGGCGTGACCATCGTGCACGGCTCGGTCTCGGGTGGCGAGGAGGACGACGGCGGCGTACGGATCCGCCTCGACGACGACTCCCACATCGTCGCCGACGCCGCCGTGATCGGCGTCGGCGTCCTGCCGCGCACCGGGCTCGCCGAGGCCGCCGGCCTCGAGGTCGACAACGGCGTCGTGGTCGACGACCACCTGCGCACCAGCGACCCCGACGTGTACGCCGCGGGCGACGTCGCGTCCTACCCCGACGCCCTCCTCGGCCGCCGCCGGGTCGAGCACGTCGACCACGCCGAGAAGTCCGGCGAGCACGCCGGCAGGGTGATGGCCGGCGCCGATGCGGCGTACGACTACACGCCGTTCTTCTGGTCCGACATCCTCGACGAGGGCTACGAGGCCGTCGGCGAGACCAGCAGCCGCCTCGACCTGGTCGAGGACTGGAAGGACGGCGAGATCGGCACGGGCGTCGTCTACTACCTGAAGTCCGGCCAGGTCCGCGGCGTCGTCCTCTGGAACGTCTGGGACAGCGTCGACAAGGCGCGCGAGGTCATCAAGGAGACCGGCGAGCAGCCGGTCAACGACCCGGAGTCGCTGCGGGGGCGCATCCCGTTCGGCTGAGCGCGCGTGCCGCTGGTCGAGCAGCGAGGCACGAACGTCCCGCTGGTTGAGCAGCGAGGAACGAACGTCCCGTTGGTTGAGCAGCGAGGAACGAGCGTGTCGAAACCAAGGCCTCGACTCGCTCGGTTTCGACACGGGCGCTGCGCGCCCTGCTCAACCAGCGGCCAAAGCCGCCGGACGACCGAACGTCCCGCTGGTTGAGCAGCGAGGAACGAGCGTGTCGGAACCAAGGCCTCGACTCGCCTCGGTTTCGACACGGGCGCTGCGCGCCCTGCTCAACCAGCGGCCAAAGCCGCCGGACGACCGAACGTCCCGCTGGTTGAGCAGCGAGGAACGAGCGTGTCGGAACCAAGGCCTCGACTCGCCTCGGTTTCGACACGGGCGCTGGGCGCCCTGCTCAACCAGCGGCCAAGCGGGGGTTTCGACACGGGCGCTGCGCGCCCTGCTCAACCAGCGGCCAAGCGGGGGTTTCGACACGGGCGCTGGGCGCCCTGCTCAACCAGCGGCCAAGCGGGGCGTAATCCCGGCGCGGGTGCGTCGTTGAACCACCCGTGACCCCCTCACCCCACCTCTCCCGACGGGCCGTTATCGCCGGCGGCGCCGGGGCGGCCGCGGTCGCCGGCGGCACCCAGGCCGTCGGAGCACGACCCCGGCACGAGACCTTCCAGCACGGCGTCGCCTCCGGCGACCCGCTCCCGCGCGCGGTCGTCCTCTGGACTCGCGTCACCCCGACCGCGGCCGCCGACCCGGGCTCGGGCGCCGGCCCCCGCGTACGGGTCACGTGGGAGGTCGCTACCGACCGCGGGTTCCGCGACGTCGTACGCCGGGGGTCGGTCCGCACCGGGCCCGCCCGCGACCACACCGTGAAGGTCGACGCGACCCGGCTGCGCCCCGACGCGGCGTACTTCTACCGCTTCACCTGCCGCGGTGAGACGAGCCCGGTGGGGCGTACGCGCACCGCCCCGGCCCGCAACGCCACGCCCGCGGGCCTGCGGTTCGGCGTGGTGTCGTGCGCCAACCTCCAGGCCGGCTGGTTCTCCGCCTACCGCCACCTCGCCCGGCGCGACGACCTCCACGCGGTGATCCACCTCGGCGACTACCTCTACGAGTACGCGCCCGGCGAGTACGGCTACGGCCGCGCCAACACCGACATCAGGCCGCACGCGCCGGCGCGCGAGATGGTCGGCCTGGCCGACTACCGCCAGCGGCACGCGCAGTACAAGTCCGACCCCGACCTGCGTGCGTTGCACGCCCGCCACCCGTTCATCGTGACCTGGGACGACCACGAGGTCACCAACGACGCCTGGCGCGACGGCGCGGAGAACCACCAGCCCGCGGAGGGCGACTACGCCGCTCGTCGCGCCGCCGCGCACCGGGCGTACGACGAGTGGATGCCGGTGCGGATGTCCGGCACCGCCGCCACGGGTGACGGCACGCGGCTGTTCCGCACGCTGCGGTTCGGTGCGCTCGCCGAGCTCAGCATGCTCGACCTGCGCACCTACCGCGACCGGCAGGCCACGACACCCGCGCCGAGCCCCGTGCCCACCCCGACCGGCGGCACGGACGGCACCATCGCTGGTCGGGCGCAGCTCGACTGGCTCAAGCGGCGCCTGCGGCGCGGCGGGCCCCAGTGGAAGCTCGTCGGCAACCCCGTCATGATCGCGCCGGTCACCTTCGCGCAGCTCCCCCACGACCTCGTCGACCCGGTCAACGACGTCACCGGCCTGCTCCCTCGCGACGGCGCGCCCTACAACGTCGACCAGTGGGACGGCTACACCCGCGACCGGCGCGAGCTCTTCGACCACATCCGCGACCAGGGGCTGCGCGACGTGGTGTTCCTGACCGGCGACATCCACTCCGGCTGGGCCTGCGACCTCCCCCACGACGCGGCGACCTACCCGCTCGGCGACTCGGCCGGCGTCGAGCTGGTCTGCACCTCCGTCACGTCCAACAACCTCAAGGACATCACCGGCTCCCCGGCGCGCACCTCCTCGCTCGCCGTCGAGGCGGTCATCCAGACCAACAACCGGCACGTGAAGTACCTCAACTTCGACGACCACGGCTACTCCGTCCTCGACGTCACGCCGGAGCGAGTGCAGATGGACTGGTACGTGGTCGGCGACCGTGCCGACCGCGCCGCGGGCTCGTCGTGGACCGCCTCCTGGGCGACGAGGTCCGGCACCAACCGGGTGCAGGCCGCGAGCGGACCGGTGGACGCCTGATGTGCGGGCCGTCCCACCGCGCGGCTCCGAGCCGCGCCTTCGAGCGCGGTCGCGAGGAGATCCGTACGGGGCGACGCACGCTGC
The DNA here is from genome assembly GCF_004785795.1 of Nocardioides eburneiflavus. NCBI lineage: Bacteria > Bacillati > Actinomycetota > Actinomycetes > Propionibacteriales > Nocardioidaceae > Nocardioides > Nocardioides eburneiflavus. Next base: position 1,651,182 of record NZ_SRRO01000001.1, on the reverse strand, counting down.
TGGTCGCAGGAGCGGCCGGCGTCGCCATCTCCACCGCCACCTCGAGCCTGCCGCGAGCTGCAGCGGCGGCGTCGGCCGGCACCCGGAGGAGGGCGTACGTCCTCGTCCTCGACGGGTGCCGGCCCGACGAGATCACGCGTGAGCTCATGCCCCGCACCAGCGCGCTGCGCGACGGCGGCCTCCACCACCCGCGGGCGACGTCGCTGCCGGTGATGGAGACGATCCCCAACCACGTGATGATGATGAGCGGCGTCCGGCCGGACCGGTCGGGCGTACCGGCCAACTCGATCCTCGACCGCACGACCGGCGAGGTGCGCGACATGGACCGCCCCGAGGACATCCGGGTCCGCACGATCATCGAGCGGCTGAACCGCAACGGCCTCACGACGGGCACCGTGCTCAGCAAGGAGTACCTCTACGGCATCTTCGGCGGCCGGGCCACGCACCGCTGGGAGCCGGCGCCGATCGTCCCGGTCTCCGGCCACGCACCCGACCTCTTCACGATGGAGGCGACGCTCGCGATGGTGGAGGAGCACGACCCCCACCTGGTGCTCGTCAACCTCGGCGACATCGACCGGCTCGGGCACTCCGACCTCACCGGACCGCTCGGGGCGAGGGCCGCGCGGCAGGCGGCGCTCGCCGCGACCGACGTCCAGGTGGGCCGGTTCGTCGACCTGCTGAAGACGTCCGGGCGCTGGACGACGTCGCTGGTCGTGGTCCTCGCCGACCACTCGATGGACTGGTCGCTCCCCCACCAGCTGATCCACCTGACCCCGGTGCTCGAGGCCGACCCGCTGCTCGCCGGCAACGTCGCCATCGCCGACAACGGCGGCGCCGACCTCCTCTACTGGACCGGCGACCCCGCGCTGCTCGACGCCGCCGTCGAGCGGATGCGCGCGCTGGCCTCGGCGGTGCCGGGAGTGCTCGCCGCGCACGACCCGCGGGTGACGCCCGCGCTGCGCACCGGCCCGCTCGGCGGCGACGTCGTCGTCTACGCGAAGGCAGGCTGGCGGTTCAGCGACCCCGACCAGTGGTCGAACCCGATCCCCGGCAACCACGGCCACCCGGCCACGATGCCGATCCCGTTCTTCCTCGCCGGCGGCCACCGCCGGGTGCCGCGCAGGGTGACGTCGTCGAGGCGCGCCGCGACGATCGACGTCGCGCCGACGCTGGCGGACTTCTTCGGCGTGGGGGCGCCGCGCGGCGGGTACGACGGCCGGTCTCGGCTGCCCCGCCGGTGAGAGAGGTTTCGAGGCTCGTCGCTGGCGCTCCTCGCACCTCAACCAGCGAAGTCAGGTCGTCCCTTCGGTGGTCGAGGTGCGAGCGAAGCGAGCCTCGAAACCACGAGTGCCGTAGTAGCCTCGCGCCGATGTCCTCCGCCGGCCCCGACGCTCCCGACGCCCGCCCCGACCCGCTGCTCTTCCGTACGCGCCCGGGCAACCGGCGCCGCCTGACCCCGGCGGCGGAGGCGGAGGTCGACCGGCTGGCCGCGGCGGGCGAGCAGTCCGCGTGGCTCAGCCCCCTGGCGTACAACCTCACCATCAGCCACAGCCACCGGTTCGTCTGGTACCGCGTGGCCAAGGTCGCGACCCGCACGATCCGCCACCACTGCGAGACCCACGGCGTGAGCATGGACGTCGACCACGCCATGCGGATCCGCTACCCGCTGGCGAGCTTCGCCGACTACTTCACGTTCGCGTTCGTCCGCGACCCGCTCGACCGGTTCGTCTCGGCGTGGCACGACAAGGTCGTCGACCACAACTACTACGACTTCGACCCGGCCACCCACCAGCGGATGCAGCGGGTCGAGGAGTTCGCCCGGTGGACCGCCGCGCAGGACCTGTCGGCCGTCCCGGGCACCGACCAACACCTGACGCTGCAGAGCCGGATGATCGACCTCAACCGGGTCGACTTCGTGGGCCGCATCGAGACCTTCGACCGCGACTTCGCCGAGGTGTGCGAGCGGATCGGCGCGCCCGCCGTACCGACCGCGCCGATGAACCAGACCGCCCCCGGAGGCCGCGACCGGCAGGTCTCCGACGAGCTGCGCGAGCTGGTCGCGCGGATGTACGCCCGGGACTACCAGGTCCTCGGCTATCAGGCCCCGGCCTGACGTCAGGCCGACTGGCCGAGCCGCTTGAGCGCCTGGCGTACGAGGCTGGGGTCGGTCGTCGACCACATCGGGGGCAGCGACGCCTTGAGGAAGCGGCCGTAGCGAGCGGTCTCCAGGCGCGGGTCGAGCACCGCGACGATGCCGCGGTCGGAGGTCGTACGGATCAGCCGGCCGGCCCCCTGCGCGAGGAGCAGCGCCGCGTGGGTCGCGGCGACCTGCATGAAGCCGTTGCCGCCGGCCTGGTCGGCGGCCCGCTGGCGCGCGGACATGAGCGGGTCGTCGGGCCGCGGGAACGGGATGCGGTCGATGATCACCAGCTGGCAGGTGTCGCCCGGGACGTCGAGGCCCTGCCACAGCGACAGCGTGCCGAACAGGCAGGTGTGCGGGTCCTCGACGAACTGCTTGGCCAGCTCGGGCAGCTGCGCGTCGCCCTGCGCGAGCGTGGTGAGGTGCGGCAGGCGGGTGCATACGGCCTCCGCGGCCGTCTCGGCCGCGCGGCGGGAGGAGAACAGGCCGAGCGTGCGGCCGTCGAGGGCGTCGACGAGGTCGCAGATCTCGTCGAGCTGGGCGGCGCCGAGGCCGTCGCGACCGGGCTGCGGGAGGTGGCGGGCGACGTAGAGGATGGACTGCTGGCCGTAGTCGAACGGCGAGCCGACGTCGATGCCCTTCCACGGCAGCGCGTCGTCGGCGTCGGTGGTGGCGACCTGGTGGCCGACGCGCTCGGTGGGCTTGAGGCCGAGCGAGGTGGCGACGGCGCCGAACTCCCCGCCGAGCATCAGCGTCGCGCTGGTGAAGACGACGGTCTTGTCGGTGAGGAGCTTGTCGCGCATCGGGCCCCACACCTGGAGCGGGGCGACGTGCAGCCGGGCGGGGAACCGGTCGCGCGCCTCCCCGAGCCACAGCACGTCGGCCTGCGAGCCGGCCGCCATCCGTTCGGCGTTGGCGAAGACCTCCTGCACCATGCCCTTGGCCTGGGTGCGTCCGGCGTCGGGCTCGCCCTCGCCACCGGACTCGCGCGGGAAGGCCGACAGGCACGCGCGCGCGGCGTCGCGGACGAGCACGAGAGCGTCGGAGAGCTGGGTCGACACCTGGTCGATCCGGCCCGGCGGCGTCGCCTCGAACGCCTCGGCGAGCTGCTGCGCGGCGTCCTCGAGGTCGCCGGCGGGGTCACCCGCTGCCTCGACGGTCCACCGGCTCGCGCGCCGGGCGGCACGCTCGATGTCGGAGACGCCGAGCTCGTCGGTCGCGGCCTGGGTGACGCGCGCGGTCAGCTCGTGGGCCTCGTCGATCACGACCGTGTCGTAGTCGGGGATCATCGGCACGTCCTCGACCGCGTCGATCGCGAGGAGGGAGTGGTTGGTGACGATCAGGTGGCTGCGGTGGGCCTTCTCGCGGGCGAGCTCGGCGAAGCACTCCGCCCCGAACGGGCACTTGCTCCCCCCGAGGCACTCGCGGTGGTTGACCGAGACCTGGCGCCACTCGCGGTCGGTGTGGCGCGGCGCGTTGTCACGCTCGCCGCTGCCGCCGGCCTCGGCCTCCTCCTCCGCCCACTCCCGCAGCTCGAGGACCTTCTCGGCCATCGAGCCCATCGGCACGTCGACGAGGGTGCCCTGGTCGTCGGGGACGCCGGCGCGGATGCGGTGCAGGCAGGCGTAGTTGGAGCGGCCCTTGAGCACGGCGTACGACGTGTCGACGCCGGGCACGTCCTTGACGGCCTCGACGAGGCGGGGCAGGTCACGCTCGACGAGCTGGTGCTGGAGCGCGAGGGTGGCGGTGGCGACGACGACGCGCTCGTCGTGGAGCATCGCCGGGACGAGGTAGCCCAGCGACTTGCCGGTGCCGGTGCCGGCCTGGACGAGGAGGTGGCGACCCTCCTCCATGGCCTCGGCGACCTCGGTCGCCATCTGGACCTGACCGTCGCGCTGCTGGCCCCCGAGGGCGCTGACCGCCGTGGCCAGCACTGCCGCGACAGGGGTGCCGACGGGGGTGGTGGCGGTGTCGGTCTCGGGCACCAGAGAACCCTACGGGGCGCCGCCGACACGACGTCGGACGCCGTCCACAGTCAGGCCCGGGGAGTCGGGCTCAGGAGTTCTTCTTGCGCCCGATCTGGCGCTCGATGCGGCGCTCGGGCTGGCCGAGGATGCGCGCGAGGAGCTTGACCCGGTAGCGGTAGGCGACCACGCCCAGGACGACGATCAGCAGGATCCACAACATGCACCGAGCGTACGCCCGCGCGCCCAGCCGCGCGGTCAGACGACGGCGCCGGAGTCCTCGGGCGCGCGCTCGACCTTCTCCTTCTTGACCCGGCTCATCGGCCACTTCTCGTGGAAGTAGGTCAGGAGCGGGGTCGCAGTGAAGACCGAGGAGTAGGTGCCGACGACCAGACCGATGAGCAGCGCGATCGAGAAGTCGCGCAGCGAGTCGCCGCCGAGGATCGCGAGCGCGGCGAGGATGAACATCGTGCCGAGGCCCGTGTTGACCGTGCGCGGGATCGTCTCGACCGCGGCCTTGTTGGCCAGCACGCTGAAGTCGTCGTCGGGCTGGGAGCCGTACCAGCGTTCGCGGACGCGGTCGAAGACGACGACGGTGTCGTTGACGGAGAGACCGATGATGGTCATCGCGGCGGCCAGGAAGATGCCGTCGATGGGCTTGTCCAGCCACGCGAAGATGCCGACGACGATCAGCACGTCGTGGGCCATCGCGATGACGGCCGAGACGCCGAAGGTCCACTTGAACCGGAAGGCGAGGTAGAGCAGCTGGGCGAGGAAGGCGACGCCGAACGCGATGAGCGCGTTGTTGCGCAGCTCCTCGCCGAGCGAGGCGCCGATCAGCTGGTCGTCGATCTTGGTGACGTCGCCGCCGATCTTCGACAGCTCGTCCTCGATGCGCTGCTCCTCCTCGTTGGAGATCTCGCCGGTGCGGACGGTGAAGTCGGCGGTGTCGGCGGTCTGGACGACGGCCTCGGGGAAGCCTGCGTCGCCCACGGCGGCCCGCGCCTGCTCGACGTCCATGTCCTGGTTGGTCACCGAGTAGTCGAGCTGGCGCCCGCCGGTGAACTCGACGCCGAGGTTGAGGCCCTGGGCGATGCCGGCGATGGCGAAGACCGTCGCCGCGCCCGACACGGCCAGCCAGCGGCCGCGGTTCTTCATGATGTCGGGGTCCTTGCGGTCCAGCCACGCGCGCACCTTGCCGACGTCGCCGAGACCGCTGATCGCCGGCTTGCGGTTGACCCCCTTGTTGGCGACCGCGAGGTCGCACAGCACGCGGGCGATGATCAGCGCCGAGATCATCGAGGCGATGACACCGATCGAGAGGGTGACACCGAAGCCCTTGATCGGGCCGGAGCCGAGGAAGAACAGCAGCCCGGCGGCGAGGAGCGTCGTGACGTTGGAGTCGATGATCGCGGTCCACGCCTTGTTGAAGCCGACCGCCAGCGCGCGGCGCAGGCCTGCGGACGGGTAGGCGGCGTACTCCTCCCGCGCTCGCTCGAAGACGAGCACGTTGGCGTCGATCGCCATGCCGATGGCGAGCACGAAGCCCGCGAGGCCGGGCAACGTCAGCGTCGAGCCGAGCCCGACGAGCATGGCGTAGGCGAGCAGCGCGTACGACCCCAGCGCGATGGTCGCCATCAGGCCGACCAGGCGGTAGACGATCACGATGAAGAGGCCGGTGAGGATCAGGCCGATGATGCCGGCCTCGACGGAGGCGTCGATGGCCGCGGCGCCGAGCGACGGGCCGACGAGTCGGTCGGAGATCGCGCGCAGCTCGAGGGGCAGCGCGCCACCCTCGATCAGGGCCGCGAGCTCCTTGGATTCGTCCGAGGTGAAGTTGCCGGTGATGTCGGTGGAGCCGCCGCGGATGCCGACGTCGCAGCCGATGCCCTGGTTGACCTCGGGCGAGGAGATGACCTCGCCGTCGAGGACGATCGCGATGCGGCGCTTGGGGTCGCCGGACGGGTTGCAGGCGGCCTTGCCCGTGATGTCGGCCCAGGTGCGTCCGCCGGGGCCGTTGAAGTCGATCGCGACGACCCACTCGACGCTCTGCTCGCGCTGGACGGCGCTGGCGCCGGTGATCTCCTCGCCCTGGATGACCGTCGGGCCGACCTCGAGCGTGTCGCCCTGGTCGGAGGGCAGCACGAGGTTGCCCTCCTCGCTCGGCTCGGCCTCGGGCTGGGCCGTCGCGAGGACCTCGTGGATCGTCAGCTTGGCCGTGCTGCCGATCCGCTCCTCGGCCTCCTGGGCCTCCTCGTCGCTGGTGACGCCCGGGAGTTCGACGAGGATGCGGTTCTCGCCCTGGCGGACCAGGACGGACTCGGCGACGCCGAGGGCGTCCACGCGGCCGCGGAGGACCTCGAGGGTCTTGTCGACGTTCTCAGCGGTGGCCGGGGTCTGCTCGGTGCCCTCTGCCTCGAAGACGAACTGCGCTCCTCCGCGGAGGTCGAGACCCAGGTTGGGCTTGACGTTGACGGCGAGCGCCGCGCACCCGGCCAGCAGGCCGAGCACGAGGATGAAGCGAACCCAGACACCACGTGACATGCGCGACATCCTCCACCACGAGACTTGGAACGCCCCAATCAGGGCACGGAAGTGTCCAACGGGGCAGCACCGGTGAAGGTTCCGCCTGCCGGGAGCCGGTCAGCGCGCGTAGGCCGCCAGCTCGCCGGCGAGGTCGGCGTTGGCCCGGCCGACCACGAGCGTGCCGTCGCCGGTGTGCTCCATCGAGCCGATCTCGGCCTCCTGGTGGATCCGGTTGACGAGGTCGCCGCGCTCGTAGGGCAGCAGCACGTCGAACTCGACCTGCGGCCGCGGCAGCTCGGACTCGATGGTCGCGAGCGCCTCCACGATGCCCTCGCCGGTCTTCGCGCTGACGACCACGCTGTGCGGCTCGCGCGCCCTCAGCCGGCTGATCACCAGCGGGTCGGCGGCGTCGGCCTTGTTGATCACGATGATCTCGGGGACCTTGGTCGCGCCGATCTCGGCGAGCACCACGCGCACCGCGGCGATCTGGCCCTCGGGGTCGGGGTGCGAGCCGTCGACGACGTGGAGCAGCAGGTCGGAGTCGGCGACCTCCTCCAGCGTCGAGCGGAACGCCTCGACGAGGTCGTGCGGCAGGTGGCGGACGAAGCCGACGGTGTCGGACATCGTGTAGACCCGGCCGTCGGAGGTGGTCGTACGCCGGGTGGTGGGGTCGAGGGTCGCGAAGAGCGAGTCCTCCACCAGCACCCCTGCGTCGGTCAGCCGGTTGAGCAGCGAGGACTTGCCGGCGTTGGTGTAGCCGGCGATCGCGACGCTCGGGATGTGGTTGCGGCGACGCGACTGGCGCTTGACCTCGCGGGTCCCGCGCATCTCCTTGAGCTCGCGGCGCAGCTTGGCGATCTTGGTGTTGATGCGCCGGCGGTCGGTCTCGATCTTGGTCTCACCGGGGCCGCGGCCACCGATGCCCTCACCGCCGGCCGCCCGGCCACCGGCCTGGCGGGACAGGCTCCCGCCCCAGCCGCGCAGGCGCTGCTTCATGTACTGCAGCTGCGCCAGCTCGACCTGCGCCTGGCCCTCCTTGCTCTTGGCGTGCTGGGCGAAGATGTCGAGGATCAGGGCGGTGCGGTCGACGACCTTGACCTTGATCTTGTCCTCGAGGTTGCGCAGCTGGCTCGGGGCGAGCTCGCCGTCGCAGATCACGGTGTCGGCGCCGGTGGCCTGCACGATCTCGCGGATCGCCTCGACCTTGCCGCGCCCGATGTAGGTCGCCGGGTCGGGCTTCTGCCGGCGCTGGAAGACGGCCTCGAGCACCTCGGAGCCGGCGGTCTCGGCGAGCAGCGCGAGCTCGGCCATGGAGTTCTCGGCGTCGGTGACGGTCCCCTCGGTCCACACGCCGACGAGCACGACCTTCTCCAGGCGGAGCTGGCGGTACTCGACCTCGGTGATGTCCTCGAGCTCGGTGCGCAGGCTCGCGACGCGGCGCAGGGCGTGCCGCTCGGCGAGCTCCTGCGCGCCGACGGTGAGCTCCTCGGGGTCGGTCTCGTCCCACTCGTCGTAGGCCGCGTCGTCGGCATAGCCGGACTCGAAGTCGTCGTCGAGGTCGCTGTCGAGGTCGTCCTCGAGGAGCTCGTCGTCGAGCTGGATGGTGTCGTCGTCCCAGCCTCGGGTGGCATCGAGGGCGTCGCGGAGCGTGAACTCGGCGGCCGGGCCGTCAGCGGGTGGGTGGGCAGGTGCGTTCGTCATATACCGACAAGGGTAGGTCGGCGCGACCACCTGCGCGAACGAGTTCCGCTCGAGCCTGTCGGCTCAGCGCCGCTTCACGCGGATCGCGCGTGACCTCGCCGAGCCGCAGAGGGGCTGGTCGGGCGAGGCGACGGTGACGTAGTAGCGGCCGGGTCGGGCCGGACGCCTGGTCGAGAAGGCCCCCGAGGCGCGGCTGGTCAGCGTCACCAGGCGCCGGTCGGCGCGCTTCCTCTTCCGCCACAGCGTCACCTCCGCGGAGCGGCAGCCCGACGCGGGCGAGGACACGGTGCCGCGCAGTCGCGACCCCGCGGCCCGCAGGCCGACGGTCCGGGCGTACGCGCGGCCGGTCCGGCAGCCCGGGAGCGAGGTGGCCGGCGGTGACGTCGGCGAGGTGGTCGGGGCCGTGGTCGGAGCGGTGGTCGGGGCCGTCGGGCTCGGGGCGGTCGGCGACGGCGAGGTGGTGGGAGGGGTGGTCGTGGGCGGCGGGTCGTCCCAGTCGCAGGCGTCGCCGCGCCCGTCGCCGTCGCTGTCCTCCTGGCCGGGATTCCACTCGGCCGGGCAGTTGTCCCAGGCGTCCGGGTGGCCGTCGCCGTCCATGTCGCACTGGCTGTCGACGGGCACCGCGGCGCCGTCCCCGCCGGTGACCGGGATGACCGGGCACGGCTCGGTCGCGGACGCCGGCCCGACGGTCGTCCCGGGCTGTACGGTCGCGAGCGCGGCCACCACGGCCAGCGCCGTGCCGACCACGAACCTGCCGACGACCCTGCCCACGACCCTGCCGCCTGCCCTGCTCCCGGCGCCCTGTCCCATGGCGAGCCTCTTCCTCGCCACCGGGCGCCGAAACCTCACCGGCGGACGCGCACCGTCGTCGAGCGGCTCCAGACGCACTCGGCCACGCCCGGGACGTACCGCCCGCGCACGACCACGTAGAAGCGGCCCGCGGCGCGGGGCAGCCGGGTCGTGAAGCGACCCGAGGTGCGCGCGCGGAGGACGACCAGCCTGAGGTCGCGGCCGGGCTTGGCGCGCTTGAGGGTGACCTCGGCGCCGGAGCGGCAGGCGCGGGCGTCGGAGCGTACGCGTCCGACGAGGCGACCCTTCTCCTTGCGGAGGCGCACCTGGGTGGCGATCCTCGGGCACCCGGTGGCGGTGGCCGCCGCGACCAGGCGGCAGCCGTCGGCGGTGTCGGCGCGGCCGTCCCCGTCGGTGTCGCCGTCGCAGGCGTCCCCGACGCCGTCGGCGTCGCGGTCGGCCTGGTCGGGGTTCGCCACGCCGGTGCAGTTGTCCGAGTGGTCCTCGGCGCCGTCGTCGTCGGCGTCGCACGAGGCGTAGCTGATGCGCACCGACCACGACTCGAGCCGGCCGCGGAACCCGGCCCAGTTGTCGACGAGCAGGCGCCACTGGCCCTGGGCGGCGGTGCCGTCGTGCTCGGCGAGGGGCTCGTCGGGGCGGTACGCGCCGGCGAGGGACGTCGGCCCGTAGGCGGAGGCGGCCTCGTCGTCCCACGTCAGCGGACGCACCTGCGGGCCGCTGTCGACGAAGCGGCGCTGCAGGATGCTGGTCGTGGCGTGGGCGAGGCGCACGCGGACCTGGGAGGCGTTGTCGTGGACCAGCGACACCTCCACGTCGACGTCCTCGACGGCGGCCGCGGCCGGCGGCGCGACCAGCTCGAAGGACGTCGTGGTGAAGGTGTCACCCGCCGCCTGGACCACGCCACCCGTACCGGTCGTGGTGACCACGCACGGCACCGGGACGGCCACGGCCGTCGTCGCCGGGGTCACGACCGAGACGAAGCCGGTCACGAGGGCGGTCAGGGCGAGCCGAGCCATCACGAGACGCACCGCGTCAGGCTAGGCCTGACGTCGACCCGCGGCCAACACCGGCAGGGGCTCAGCCGTGGGACCGATGCCAGCGGGTCAGGCGCGGTGGCGGCCGGCCGGAGCCGCGGGCTCGCCCAGGAGGGAGTCCTCGTCGAGGAACTCGTCGCACGCCGCGCGTACGTCGTGGGGCGTGTGCCCGGGACCGACGACGACCACCCGTACGCCCGCGCCGTGCAACCGGTGCACGAGCGGCAGCATCGAGGTCATGTCGCCCGCGAGGACGACCTCGTCGACCGACGCCTCCCGAGCGATATCGACCGCGTCGATGGCCAGCGCCACCAGGGCCTGGTCGTCGCCGTCGGCGAACTGGTGGAAGGAGTGCAGCCCCTGGCGACGCAGGCGCTCGACCCACGTGCCGAGGTCGGCGCGACGCCAGTCGGCGTAGGCGCGGCAGACGTTGACCGAGCCGCGGTCGCCGAGCCGGGTGAGGAGTCCCGCCGCGACGTCCTCGGGGACGCGGCGGGCGTCGATGAGGACCGCCAGCCGGGTCGCGTGCTCGGGGTCCTCGGAGGACGGGCGGTGTGGAAGCGCGGGGATGCGGGGAGCGCGCGCCGGCGTCGCGGCAGCAGGCTCGGTGGTCGGCACGACGGCCGGTTCGGCGGTCGCCTCGGGCATCGGGGCGGGTGCCGGTGCAGGAACGGCGACGACCGGGTCGCGGTCGAGCGGGTCGTCCGGCGCGGGTGCGGGCACCTGGGCGACGCGTACGGCACCGGACCGGCGTGCACCCACCCAGCGGCGGACGAGCGAGGCGAGCTCGCCCTCGCCGGGGGCCGCGTCGTGCGGCTCCGCCAGATGTGCCATCGAGTGCCCCCCACAGGCCGGATGCAGATGAGACGTGCCCCAGCACCTTCCACCTTCACCCCGGTCGGCGGCAGCGAAACGCCCAGATGCTGGACGTCGGTCTGGACCAGCCGCGCCTCAGCGGCGCCACCCCGCGCGACCGGGTTCACCCCTCCGGGAGCCAACCCGTGCGCAGCGTCACTTGGGTGGCATCCGGATGCCGCCGTCGACGCGGATGGTCTCGCCGTTCATGTAGGAGTTGGTGAGGCACTCCACGACCATGCTGGCGAGCTCGTCGGCGCGGCCGAGGCGCTTGGGGAACAGCACGTTCTGGCCGAGGTTGGCCTTGAACTCCGCCGGGTCGGGGAAGGCGTCGTAGATCGGGGTGTCGATGAGGCCGGGCGCCACGGTGTTGAGCCGGATGCCGGCCGCGGACAGGTCGCGGGCGACCGGGAGGGTCATCCCGACGACGCCGCCCTTGGACGCGGAGTAGGACGCCTGGCCGATCTGGCCGTCGAACGCCGCCACGGAGGCGAGGTTGACGATCGCACCGCGCTGGCCGTCCTCGTCGGGCTCGTTGCGGCTCATCACCGTCGCGGCCTGGCGGGTCATGTCGAAGGTGCCGATCAGGTTGATCTCGACGACCCGGCGGAACGCGTCGAGGTCGTGGGCCTGCTCGAGCAGCCCGTCGCGGCCGATGGTGCGCTGGGCCCAGCCGATGCCGGCGGAGTTGACGCAGGCGCGCAGCGGCGCGATCTCGGCGGCGGCCTCGACGGCCGCGGCGACCTGCTCGGTCTTCGTGACGTCGACGGAGGCGAAGACGCCACCGATCTCCGCGGCGAGCGCCTCGCCCTTCCCCGCGTCGATGTCGGCGACGAGGACCGTCGCACCCTTCGCGGCGAGGGCTCGGGCGACGGCGGCACCGATGCCGCTCGCGCCGCCGGTGACGATGGCGGTGGATCCGGTGATGTCCATGGCCCGGATGCTATGAGACGGGCAGCGACGACCGACGCAGGAGGTCTGCGCGTGAGGTCGGCCAGGTCGAGTGGCCGAGCGGCTGAGGGACGAAGCCGCGCGCGGCTGTATCGAGACCCCGTCCACAGATCGCGACGCACCCCTGCCGCGTGGCACAGTGGACGCCTACAGTCGGTGGGCATGACGATGACGCCCCAGGAGCTCGAGCGGAAGGTGCGTCGCTTGGACAACGACGTGCAGTCGATCTACGAGCTGCTCTCCACCATCTCGTTCACGCAGACCCGACACGGCGGCCGGCTCGACGAGCTCGACCGGCGCTTCGACGCGATCGACGAGCGCCTCGCGCTCGTCGACGAGCGCCTCGCGGGCGTCGACGAGCGCCTCGCCGGCGTCGACGAGCGCCTCGCCGGCGTCGACGAGCGCCTCGCCGCGCACGACTCCCGCTTCGACACGGTGGACGCCAAGCTGGACGAGGTGCTCACGCTGCTGCGCGAGCGCTGACGCCACCAGCGACCGTCACAGGTCCGTGACGCCTTCGGCCACCAGCACGGCCGGGCCGGTCATCAGGATCCGGTCGTCCTCGGTCCACTCGACGTGGAGCGTGCCGCCCGGCACGTCCACGCGGTAGGTCGTCCCGCGCGGGGCGTCGTCGGCCAGCGCCGTCGCCACCGCGGCGGCGCATGCGCCCGTGCCGCACGACCGGGTCTCCCCCGACCCGCGCTCGTGCACCCGCATCGCGACATGGTGCGCGCCGCGGCGTACGACGAACTCGACGTTGACGCCGTCGGGGAACACGCCGTCGTCGTGCTCGGGGGCCTCGAGGAGCGGGCCGGCCTCGGCGAGGTCGTCCACGAACGCGACCGCGTGCGGGTTGCCCATCGAGACGTGCAGCGCGGGCCGGCTCCGTCCCATCACCGACACCTCGGTCTCGCCCAGCACCTCGGGCGAGCCCATGTCGGCGGTGAGCTCGTCGCCGGAGCGGTCGAGCACCTTGACGCCCGCGCGGGTCTGGATCCGCATCGGGAACGGCTCGCCCTCGCGCTCGTGGAGGTAGCGCGCGAACACCCGCACCCCGTTGCCGCACATCTCGCTGACCGAGCCGTCGGCGTTGCGGTAGTCCATGAACCAGCCGTCACCGCGGCGTACGGCGCGCAGCACCCCGTCGCCCCCGATGCCGGCGCGCCGGTCGCACAACGCCCGCACCCGGTCGGCGGACATCTCGCCGTCGGCGTCGCCGTGCAGCGCGCCGTCGGCGTCGGGCAGGACCACGAAGTCGTTCTCCGTGCCGTGGCCCTTGAGGAAGGGGTAGCTCACGCCTCGATTGTGGCAGGCGGTGCCACCGTCAGCGGGGGTCGACCACCTTGGCGGACCCCTTGCCGCGCCGGCTCGGCTCGGCCACCGCGGTGAGGCGCTTGCGCGGCCCGAACTCGATCGCCGTGGCCGCTCCGATCTCGGCGGCGCTGGTGAACGCGTCACCCGACGGCACCAGGGTGTGACCGAGGGCGGAGAGGGCCGGACCGTAGGCCGCGATGAACGCCGGCTCGGCCGTCACGTTGACCGTGTTGCGCTGGGTCGCGCGGGGCGCCGCGATGGCCTCCTCGATCGTCATGCCCAGGTCGATGCGGTTGACCAGCATCTGGATCACCGTCGTGATGATCGTGGAGCCACCGGGCGAGCCGAGCGCGAGGAACGGCTTGCCGTCCTTGAGCACGATCGTCGGGGACATCGAGCTGCGCGGGCGCTTGCCGGGCTGGATGCGGTTGGGGTCGGCCGGGTCGTAGACGGTCGAGAAGTCGGTGAGCTCGTTGTTGAGCAGGAAGCCGTGACCGGGCACGACCATGCCCGACCCGCCGGTCTGCTCGATGGTGAGCGTGTACTCGACGACGTTGCCCCACCGGTCGGCCACGGTGAGGTTGGTGGTGGAGATGTTCTCGGTGTCGGCGTCGGTGGCGCCGGTCGCCGACGTCGGCGAGCACACCCCGTCGTACGACGTCACGTCACCGGCCGCGACGGGCTTGGTCGCCGCCTTGGCCGGGTCGAGCGCGCAGGCGCGCTCGGCGGCGAACCGGTCGTCGAGCAGCCGCCTGGTCGGCACGTCGGTGTACGCCGGGTCGCCGACGTACTTGCCGCGGTCGGCGAACGCGAGGGCACTGGCCTCGAGGTAGTGGTGCAGCGCCTGCTCGGGCGTCATCGCCGACAGGTCGTAGCGCTCGAGGATGTTGAGGGCCTCCCCGACGGTGGTGCCGCCGGAGGACGAGGGCGCCATGCCGTAGACGTCGTGCCCGCGGTAGGTGCTCTTCGTCGCGCGCTGCGAGAGCACCTTGTAGTCGCGCAGGTCGCGAGGGGTGAGGTAGCCCGGGGGCACCGGGAGGTCGGTGTTCCTCGTGGTGCGCGGCTTGCGCACGACGTCGGACATCAGCCGCGCCAGCTTGCCGCGGTAGAACGCCTTCGTCCCACGCTGCGCGATCGCCTCGTAGGTCGCGGCGAGGTCGGGGTTGCGGAAGATCGACCCGACCTTCGGGGCGTCGCCCTTCGGCAGGAACAGCTTCTTGGTGTCCTTGAAGGCGGCGAAGCGCTCCTCGTTGTCGAGGGTCTGCTGCCGGAAGGTCTCGTCGACCTTGAAGCCGCGGCGCGCGACCTTCGTGGCCGGCGCGAGCGCCTCGGCGAGCGACCAGGTGCCCCAGTTGCCGAGCGCCTTGTCCCACGTCGCCAGGGTGCCGGGCGTGCCGACGCCCACCCCGCTGGTCACCAGGTCGGGGGTGAAGGGGTACGGCTTGCCGGTGGCCGGGTCGATGAACGCGTCCTGCGGCATCCTGCGCGGGGCGGTCTCGCGGCCGTCGATCGTGCGGACCTTGCCGGACTTGGCGTTGTAGAACACGAAGTAGCCGCCACCGCCGATGCCGGCGCTGTAGGGCTCGGTGACGCCGAGCGTCGCGGCGGCGGCGACGGCCGCGTCGACCGCGTTGCCGCCGGCCTTCAGCACCTTGAGACCGGCGGCGCTCGCCTCCGGGTCGACCGTGCTGATCGCCCCGCCCTTGCCGACCGCGGTCGGGTCCTTGACGGTGGGGCGCTCGGCCGCGGCCGCCGGCGCGGCCGCCGGCGGGGCCGATGGCCGGGTCGACGGCTCGGCGGGCGCGGGCGACCCGACGAGGACGGCGGCGACGGCCAGGCCGCCGGCGGAGAGAGTGGCGCTGACGCGGCGGGTGAGGTGCGGCATGGGGATCCTCCCGAGAGTCGTTCCGTCCACCCTGCCCGCCCCTGCGGGCGTTGTCCACGTCCTCCGGGAGGGTCAGCGCACGACCGTGTAGCGACCGCAGATGAAGTCGCGGTTGCGGGCGACCTCCTCGAGGCGCAGCTCGACGTGGCGCGGCAGGACGGGGGCGCCGCTGCCGAGGGCCACCGGGGCGTACTGCAGCCACACCTCGTCGAGGAGGCCCGCGTCGTGGAACTGCCCGGCCAGCTCGCCCCCGCCGACCACCCAGAGGTCCTTGCCACCGGCTGCCTCGGTCATCTCGGCGTGCACCCGGCGTACGTCGTCGCGGTCGAACCGCACGCTGGGCGGGGCCTCGGGGAAGGTGCGGTGCGTGAGCACCCAGGTCGGCAGCGGCCCCCACGGCTCCTCGTCGTGGTCGAGGATCCACTGCCAGGTCGTGGCCCCCATGACGCACGCCCCGAGCTGCTCGCGGAAGCGGGGATAGGCCATCGGTCCGTCCATGTCGATGTCGCGCGAGGTGAGCCAGTCGAGGGAGTGGTCGTCGGTCGCGATGAAGCCGTCGAGGGTGCAGCCGGTGTAGTAGATCGTCGCCATGGTGCCAGCGTGTCACCGCGGGACGCGGCGCGCTTGACCGGAATTGCCCTCGGGGCGTCAGCGGCCGAGCCGCTCGACGGCCCGGATCGCGCGCTCCACGCGGTCGGGGTCGTCGTGCGCGACCCACACGATGCGCGGGTCCTTGCGGAACCAGGCGTCCTGTCGCCGCGCGAACCGCCGGGTCGCGACGGTCGTCTGCTCGATCGCGTCGGCGAGGCTGCGGTCGCCGGCGAGGTAGCCCATCACCTCGCGGTAGCCGATCGCCCGCGACGCCGTCCGGCCCTCGGCCAGGCCGCGGGCCAGCAGGGCCTCGACCTCCTCGACGAACCCGCCGGCGAACATCTCCTCCACCCGGCGCGCGATCCGCTCGTCGAGCGTCGGGCGGTCGATGTCGACGCCGATCTGCACGGTCAGCGGGTCGGCGTACTCCAGTCTCGGGAGGCTCGCGCTGAACGGCCTGCCGGTGAGCGCGACGACCTCGAGGGCACGTACGACCCGGCGGCCGTTGTCGGGGAGGATCTGCGCCGCCGCCTCGGGGTCGACGCCGGCCAGCCGCTCGTGGAGGGCGTGGCTGCCGACGCGCTCGAGCTCCACCTCGAGCTCGCGGCGCAGCGAGTCGTCGGTGCCGGGGAACTCGAAGCGGTCGAGGATCGCGCGGGTGTAGAGCGCCGAGCCGCCCACCAGCACCGGGGTGGCGTCGCGGTCGCGGATGTCGGCGATCGCCTGGCGCGCCCAGCCCTGGAACAGCGCGACCGTGGCCGGCTCGGTCACCTCGAGCAGGTCGAGCAGGTGGTGCGGGACGCCACGCCGCTCGGCCTCCGCGAGCTTGGCGGTGCCGACGTCCATGCCGCGGTAGACCTGCATCGCGTCGGTGTTGACCACCTCTCCCCCGAGCCGCTCGGCGAGGTCGAGGCTGAGGCCGGACTTGCCCGACGCGGTGGCTCCGACGAGGGCGACGACAGGTCGGGGCCTGGGACGGGGCATGCCCCGATTGTCGCAGCGTGGCTAGTCTCGGCCGTGCCGGAGTCACCACCCGTCGGGGTGGGCGGCTGATCGCGAGGAGGACCCCATGAGTTTCCTGGACAAGGCGAAGGCCAAGCTCACCGACGCCGTCGACCAGCACGGCGACAAGATCGCCGAGGGCATCGACAAGGCCGGCGCGTTCGCCAACGAGAAGACCGCCGGCAAGCACGCCGACAAGATCGACAAGGCGACCGGCAAGGCCCGTGACGCGCTGGACTCCCTCGACGGCAAGGACGACGACATCCCGCCCGGGACCGCGCGCTGACCGGTCGAGGGTCGCGTCCTAGGTTGGGCGCGTGACCGACCGCTTCGCCCTCGTCCCGGCCTCGTACGTCTACCTGCTCCGCGAGGGCGACGACGGCACCGAGGTGCTCCTCCAGCAGCGCGGACCCGTGCCCTACATGCCGGGCCACTGGGCAGCAGCGGCCGCCGGTCACGTCGAACCGGGCGAGACGGCATACGACGCTGCGCGCCGTGAGGCGCTCGAGGAGCTCGGGATCACCGACCTCTCGCTGGACTTCGCCTTCACCATGCAGCGCAGCCGCTTCGGCCCGGCGGTCGAGGAACGGGCCGACTTCTTCTTCACCGCGCGGTCGTGGAGCGGCGAGCCGCGCATCGTCGAGACGGAGAAGGCGACCTCGCTGGGCTGGTTCGCCCTCGCCGCGCTGCCCGAGCCGATGGTGCCGCACGAGGCGTACGCCCTCGCGCACCTGACCTCCGGCGTCGGCTACCTCACCTTCGGGTGGGACGACCGCCCGAGCGGGGGTGGCCCGGGCCCGACGGCCGCGGCAGGATCACCCGCATGACCCAGGGAGGGGAACGATGACCGACCACGAGCTGAGCCCGATGCCCGAGCCCTACGCCGAGGAGCCCCAGCTGGTCCCCGGCGGGGTGGACGCGCTGCCCGACGACCCGGCCGACAACGGCCTTGCCCGCGACCTCGACCCCGACGACAACCCCGCGGTCGACGACGTCCTCCCCGGTGAGATCTCCGAGCCCGACGACAAGTCCCAGGCACCGGAGGGGGAGGCCGACGACCACGAGGCCGGCACCACCGACGAGGCCCCGGAGGCCGGCCAGGAGGCCGAGGACGGGTCGCCGGAGCCGCCGGCCTGACGGGTTGGGCCGATCGTGGAGGCCATGAGCCGTCTGTCGGCTCACGGACTCCACGTTGCCGGGCGAGCTCAGGCCGCCACGCTCGGCCATGCGCAACCGCTGCCGCACGGACGCCCCGGAGGCCACCCCTCGCGCTCGAGGACGAGCGACACCTTGGCTGCCGTGCTGCACGGCCGGCCGACGACCTGCCCCCACGTGAGGCGGAGCGTGGCGTCGCCGTCCGCCGCGGCGTCGAGGTCCCGTTCGAAGTCACGGTCGCGCTGCTCGGCCGTGTCGTGGAAGAGACGACCGTCGAGCTCGATCAGCCGCTCGCGGAGCGCGACGTCGCGGTAGACCACGCCACTGGTGGTGCCCGCGCGCACCTGACGCCGGCCCGCCGGGAGGCCGTGTGGACGCTCGACGCGCGTGAGGTAGGCGTGCTCGAGCACCGAGCAGGTCCCGCCTGCGACGTCGGCGAGGACTGCCTCGAGGAACTCCCGACGCGGAGCCCGTCGGCGTAGCGCCAGGGCTTCCTGCATCCGCTCGGCGGTGGTGTGCCGGCCCTGGACGGCACGCGCGATCGCCCCGATGGCGTCGAGCTCGCCGGAGGTCGCGAGGGCCACGTCGAGCGCGGCCTCGTCGTAGCGCATCCGCGGCGGGCCCACGTTCCACAGCACCCTGGTCTCGAGGCCGAAGGTCCGCACGATCGTGATGCCGGCGGGGGCGAGCACGCGGCGATCGCGCGCGACCGCGACCTGAATCGGCCCGGTGTCCTCCCTGCGGCCGGGCCCGTCCGCTGCTCGCATGGCCGAGGCGCCGTACAGGGCCGCTCCCGCCTGGTCGGCGCGCGGCCCCTCGAGCCGGCGGCGCGTGTCGTGCGACGCGCAGAACAGGACCGCGGCCCACGCCTGCTGGATCCAGCTCAGCGGGCCGGTGTGGTCGACGTACACGCCGGAGAACAGTGGCGTCAGGTCCCGGCGGCGCACGAGCCGGCGCAGGTCGTGCGGCGCCAGGCCGCGTCCCTCCACCTGGCGTCGCGAGATCACTCCCGCCTGCTGGGCGAGTACGGGTCGGAGCTCTTCCATGCCGTACGACGATCCCCGGCGCCGGACGGGCGCGCGACCCCGCTCGACCGATCTGTGGAGAACGTCGTCGTGGAGTCCGCGTTCCGACTCCCGGCACACCGATTCCACGGTCCCGTCGGAACCACCGGTGAACCGGTGGTTCCAACCGCCGGGTCGCGCCCCAGGTCCTCAGCCGCAGGCGGGCGCCGGGGGCAGCGGAGCCGGTATGCCGACCGTGGGCATGCCGAGCCCCACACCGGTGGGCGCGGACGGGGCGGACGTACGCCGCTCCCAGGCGTCGCCTGCGCGGGTACGGCGTACGGACCGGACCGCGCCGTCGGCGACGAGGTGGTGCGGGGCGGCGTAGGTGATCTCGACCGTCACCATGTCGCCGGGGCGCACCGAGTCGGCGTCGACCGCGGAGAAGTCGGCGGCGAAGTGCACGAGCCGGTTGTCGGGCGCGCGGCCGGACAGGCGGTGCGTCTCCTTGTCCTTGCGACCCTCGCCCTCGGCGACCATGAGCTCGACGGTGCGGCCCACCAGCGCCTTGTTCTCCGACCAGGAGATCTCCTCGACGACCTCGACGAGGCGCTGGT
Organism: Nocardioides eburneiflavus; assembly: GCF_004785795.1. NCBI lineage: Bacteria > Bacillati > Actinomycetota > Actinomycetes > Propionibacteriales > Nocardioidaceae > Nocardioides > Nocardioides eburneiflavus. Next base: position 1,631,633 of record NZ_SRRO01000001.1, on the reverse strand, counting down.
AGCGGTCCTTGACGACCTCCGGCGGGACCTGGTCCTCGAGCACCGCGGCCGGGGTGCCGGGGCGCTTGGAGTACTGGAAGGTGAAGGCGGCCGAGAAGCGCGCGGCGCGGACCACGTCCAGAGTGGCCTGGAAGTCCTCCTCGGTCTCGCCGGGGAAGCCGACGATGATGTCGGTGGTGATCGCGGCGTCGGGGATGGCGGCGCGCACGCGCTCGATGATCCCGAGGTACTTCGACTGGCGATAGGACCGCCGCATGTCGCGCAGCACCTTGTCGGAGCCGGACTGCAGCGGCATGTGCAGCGAGGGCATCACGTTGGGCGTCTCGGCCATCGCGTCGATGACGTCGTCGGTGAACTCCGCCGGGTGCGGCGAGGTGAACCGCACCCGCTCGAGGCCCTCGACCACCCCGCAGGCGCGCAGCAGCTTGGAAAAGGCCTGGCGGTCGCCGAACTCGACGCCGTAGGCGTTGACGTTCTGGCCCAGCAGGGTGATCTCGGTGACGCCCTCGGCGACCAGCGCCTCGACCTCGGCGAGGATCTCGCCGGGACGGCGGTCCTTCTCCTTGCCGCGCAGCGCCGGGACGATGCAGAACGTGCACGTGTTGTTGCAGCCGACCGAGATGGAGACCCAGGCGGCGTACGCGGACTCGCGCTTGGTCGGCAGCGTCGAGGGGAAGACCGAGAGGGACTCCAGGATCTCGACCTGCGCCTCCTCCTGCACGCGCGCCCGCTCGAGCAGCACCGGCAGCGAGCCGATGTTGTGGGTGCCGAAGACGACGTCGACCCAGGGTGCCCGCTTGGTGATGGTGTCGCGGTCCTTCTGCGCCAGGCAGCCGCCGACGGCGATCTGCATCCCCGGCTTCTGTGCCTTGACCGGCGCGAGGTGGCCGAGGTTGCCGTAGAGCTTGTTGTCGGCGTTCTCCCGCACCGCGCAGGTGTTGAAGACGACGACATCAGGATGGCCGGCCTGCTCGTCGGCACCGTCCTTGTCGAAGCGGACGTAGCCCGCGTCCTCCAGCAGGCCGCTGAGCCGCTCGGAGTCGTGGACGTTCATCTGGCACCCGTGGGTCTTGACCTCGTAGGTGCGCGCGGGGGTGTTCGGGACGGCAGTGCTCATGGCAGCACAAGCGTACGGCGGCGCGAGGCGCTCGACCGCATCGCGCCATGACCACACGTCCAGACCATCCCGGATGGCCCAGATGGGCCATTTCTTCACAATTGCCACATTCTTTGCCGAGCCTTGCTCAAGATCCTCACATCGGATACACAGAGTGGTAACACTGGGCGCCCCTCACCCACAGGGGCGCCGGTGTCACCCACCGGCCCCGGGGAGCCCCAGTGCAGTGCGAGCAGCAGGTTGATCGATCCAAGACGGTGCGTACGGCACTGGCGATCGGCCTGTTCGTTACCGTCCTGTTGCTCTCGCTGCTCCCCTCCGAGGTCCACGCCGCAGGCAAGAAGGGCGGCAAGCAGTCGACCCGCAGCGGCGCGGTCCGCGCCACGCTGGCCTCGCTCCCCCCGATCGTGCAGCCCGGCACGTCCCCCGCCAGCCCGCACGACACCGGCAGCCTGGTGGCCACGTTCAGCCCGGCCTCGCCCGGCCAGGTCGTGCTCCTCGAGCGCCGCACGCCCAAGGGCTGGAAGGTGGTCGACCGCGCCCGCGAGGACGCCTGGGGCTCCGCCGCGTTCGACCCGCGCGCCGGCACCTACCGCGCCAGCACCACCTCCCGCGGCCGCACCTGGGCCACCGGCACGGTGACCACGAAGCGCTGGGCGCCCGCCTTCGAGGACACCTTCTCCGGCACGGACCTCGACCTCGCCGTGTGGAACGACCAGAAGCGCGAGCACGAGAGCGTGTACGCCCCCCGCACCTGCGCCCGCGTCGACCCCGCGGCCCGCCGCGTCGACGGTGGCGTGCTGCACCTCGGCGTCGCCCTCGACCCCGCCCGCGCCGGCCTGCCGTGCTCGTACACCCACCCCCGCAGCTCGGGGACCAGCCCGTACCTCCTCAACAGCCAGGTCGCGACCGAGCACACCCGTTCGTTCCGCCACGGCATCGTCGCCGCGCGCATCAAGCCCCAGCAGGCCAAGGGAATGCACTCCGGCTTCTGGCTGCTGCCGCAGGGCACCAAGTACGTCGACGGCGTCCCCGCCGGCGGCACCGAGATCGACGTGATGGAGTTCTTCGGCGACAACGGCCGCGGCACCGAGACGGTCGGGGCGCACATCCACTACTACGAGGCCGGCTGGAACAAGGTCAGCCTCGGCAACATGTTCCCCACCCTGCGCCGCTCGCTGGGCGCGAAGCGGTCGTGGTGGGAGGAGTTCCACGTCTTCTCGGTCGAGTGGACCCCGAGCGAGTACGTCTTCCGCATCGACGGCCGCGAGTACTACCGCGAGGCCAAGGCCGTCTCGCAGGCCCCGCAGTACCTCGTGCTGTCCAACCTCACCTCCGACTACGAGCTCGGGGAGCTGACCGCGGACGAGCTCGGCGACACCGCGCAGGTCGACTGGGTGCGGGTCTTCGACGCCACGTCCCGCCAGACCTCGCGCGTCACCAGCGGTCGCAAGGCGTCCTGACGTTGGCCCGTTGGTCACCGACCTAGGCTCGCCGGCATGCCCCGCATGCACGCCCTCGAGCTGCTCCCCGACGAGGCCGCGGGCGAGGTCGTACGCCGGCAGTGGCAGGCGCTGCGCGACGCCGGACTGCCGTCCCAGCTCGACCACCGCGGCGCCACCAACAGTCCCCACGTGACGGTCCTCGCCGCCGCGGAGATCGGCCCGGACGACGAGCAGCACGCTCGTGACCTGGTCGCGCCCCTGCTCCCGGTGGAGGTCCGGCCGGCAGGGATCGCCCTGCTCGGCGGCAACCGCGTCTCGCTCGTACGTCTCGTCGACGTGCCCGACGAGCTCGTACGCGCGGTGCTCGAGCTGCGCTCCCACGTGGACGGGGTGCAGCACGCCGGATGGCTCCCCCACGTCACCCTCGCCCGGCGCCTGCCGCGCGCCGACGTGGCCGCCGCACTGGACGTCGTCGGGCACGAGGACGCGGTGCTGACCCTCACCGAGCTGCGCCGCTGGGACCCCGAGAACGGAATCGTCACCACTTTGTGATGGCCCGACCGGGCCGGGGACGATGGCCCGAGAGGGCCACCTGCCGATAGGTTGCGCCTATGACCGCGCAGGAAACGGCCCCCGTCAGCGCCGGCCGGGGCGAGCCCCTCGTCGTGCTGAGCGGTGTGCAGAAGCACTTCGGACAGCTCCACGCCCTCAAGGACATCGAGCTCACCGTCACCCGCGGCGAGGTCGTCGTGGTGATCGGCCCGTCCGGGTCCGGCAAGTCCACGCTCTGCCGCACGATCAACCGCCTGGAGACGATCGACGAGGGCACGATCACGCTCGACGGCCAGCCGCTGCCCGCCGAGGGCAAGGATCTCGCCGCGCTGCGCGCCGAGGTCGGCATGGTCTTCCAGAGCTTCAACCTCTTCGCCCACAAGACGATCCTCGAGAACGTCACGCTCGGCCCGATCAAGGTCCGCGGGATGAAGAAGGAGGCGGCGGACAAGAAGGCGCGCGAGCTGCTCGACCGCGTCGGCGTCGGCCACCAGGCCGAGAAGTACCCCGCGCAGCTCTCCGGCGGCCAGCAGCAGCGCGTGGCCATCGCCCGCGCCCTGGCCATGGAGCCCAAGGTGATGCTCTTCGACGAGCCGACCTCCGCGCTCGACCCGGAGATGATCAAGGAGGTCCTCGACGTCATGGTCGACCTCGCCGAGCAGGGCATGACGATGATCGTCGTCACCCACGAGATGGGATTCGCCCGCACCGCCGCCGACCGCGTGGTCTTCATGGCCGACGGCGCCATCGTCGAGGAGAACACCCCCGAGGAGTTCTTCACCAACCCGCGCTCGGACCGCGCGAAGGACTTCCTCAGCAAGATCCTCAAGCACTGATCCGCTCCGCAGGGTCACCCACGTTTCCCCATCAACCACGAGGCCATCGGCCGGGAGAGAAGGAGCACCACATGAAGTTCACCAGGACCAAGGCGGTCGTTGCCGCCACGGGTTTGGCCCTGTCGCTGGCCGCGTGCGGCGGCGGCGACGACGAGCCTGAGGTCGAGGTGGCGAGCGACACCGACTTCGAGGCCGGCACGACCATGGCCGAGATCGCGGAGGCCGGCACCGTCACCGTCGGCACCAAGTTCGACCAGCCGGGCTTCGGCCTCCAGAACCTCGAGGGCGAGCCCGAGGGCTTCGACGTGGAGGTCGCGAAGATCATCGCCGGTGCCATGGGTATCGCTCCTGAGGACATCGAGTGGAAGGAGAGCACCTCCGACATCCGCGAGCAGGTGATCGAGGACGGTGAGGTCGACTTCGTCGTCGCGACCTACACGATCAACGACGAGCGCAAGGAGCGCATCACCTTCGCCGGGCCCTACTACGAGGCCGGCCAGATGCTGATGGTCGCCGAGGACAACGACACCATCGAGAGCCCCGAGGACCTGGCTGACAACCCGGACGCCAAGGTCTGCTCGGTGACCGGGTCCACGCCGTCCGAGAACATCAAGGAGTACCTCGCGAGCGAGGACCAGCTCGTGCTGTTCGACGTCTACGACAAGTGCGCCGACGCCCTCGACAACGGCCAGGTCGACGTCGTCACCACCGACAACGTCATCCTCCTCGGTTTCGTCGACGAGTCCGAGGGTGCCTTCAAGCTGGTGGGTGAGCAGTTCACCGAGGAGCCGTACGGCATCGGCATCGAGAAGGGTGACGTGGAGTTCTGCGAGTTCATCAACGAGACCCTCGCGGACAACGAGGACGCCTACCTCGAGGCCTGGGAGGCCACGGCCGGCCAGGTCGAGGGCACCGAGACCCCCGAGCTGCCCGAGCCGGACGCCTGCGCCTGACCCACCTGCGGTGTGCCGGGGCGGCGTTGTCCGCCCCGGCACCCGTTCGACGTAGAAGGACCTGACGTGGACGCCGTCTTCGACAACATGGACCTGTTCTGGTCCGGATTCCTGAGGTCGCTCGGGATCTGCCTGTGGGGCATGGTGGGATCGCTCGTGCTCGGGACGTTCATCGCGGCGTGCCGGGTCTCCCCCATCCCCTCGCTGCGCTGGTTCGGCACGTCGTGGGTCACCTTGATCCGCAACTGCCCCCTCACCGTGGTGCTCTTCTTCATGGCCTTCGGCCTGCCGGAGATCGGCATCAACCAGTCCTACTACGTCTTCGGCGTCGCGGCGCTGGTGATCTACACGAGCGCGTTCGTGTGCGAGGCGATCCGCTCGGGCATCAACTCCGTCTCGGCCGGTCAGGCCGAGGCGGCCCGCTCGATCGGCCTGACCTTCGGCCAGTCGCTCAGCCAGGTCGTCATGCCCCAAGCCTTCCGCAGCATCGTCCCGCCCCTGGGCAGCGTCATCATCGCGATGTTCAAGAACTCGGCCGTCGTGGGTGCGTTCGGGGTCGGCCGCGACCTCTGGTCGGTCTACAAGAACCTGACGAGCGCGCAAGGCTACGACGGCCTGCCGGTCATCACTGGGGTGGCCGTCGGATACCTGTGCATCACCCTCCCGGCCGCGGCCATCCTTGCCTACACCGAGCGAAAGGTGGCGATCGCGCGATGAGCAACGTCCTGTACGACGAGCCCGGCCCGAAGGCTCGCCGCCGCGCCGCCATCGGCACGGTGGTCGCTGCCGCCATCCTCCTTGGGTTCACCGGCGTCGCCGTGTGGCGACTGGCCGACCGCGGTCAGTTCGACGCCGAGCTGTGGTCGCCGCTGATCAACCCCAGCGACGAGAACTTCGTGCTCGTGTGGCGTCTCCTGGCGCAGGGTCTCCAAGCCACCCTCACCGCAGCCGTGCTGGCGATCTCCCTCTCCCTCGTCATCGGGACCCTCCTCGGGGTTTCCCGGCTCATGCTGGGCAAGGTCGGCCGCATCCCTGTCGTCGCGGTGATCGAGCTCTTCCGCGGGCTGCCGGTGATCATCTCGATCTTCTACGTCTACATCCTGGTTCGGTCCACGGGCATCGACATCTCGTTCCTGCCCGGCAGTGACGGCCTGTGGTTCCTCGTGATCGGCCTGACGTTCTACAACTCGGTGATCATCGCCGAGATCGTGCGCGCCGGGGTCAACTCGCTCCCCCGCGGCCAGAGCGAGGCCGCGCTGGCCATCGGCATGACCCGCTGGAAGTCGATGAAGAACGTCGAGCTGCCGCAGGCCTTCCGGACCATGCTGCCGGCCTTGATCAGCCAGCTCGTCGTGGTCCTCAAGGACACCTCGTTGGTGGCCGTGCTGGGTCTCTACACCGAGCTGCTGCGTCGCGGCAACCTGATCTCGCTCAACCTCGACAACCCGATCCAGGTGCTCTTCGTGGTCGGCTTGATCTTCATCCTGATCAACTACGGCCTCTCCAAGCTCGCAGAGTTCGTCGAGCGTCGCCTGTCGACCCGTGGCCAGTCCTCGACCGTGCTCGTGAAGACCGGCGACGCCGTCGCCTAGCCTCGCGGCGCCGCACTGGCGGTGATCCACAGCCGGATCTCGCCCTCGACCACGACCGTGCCGTCGGCGCGTACGCCTCGCACCCGCACCGGCAGGTCGTAGCCGTCACCAACCTCGGCGGTCCACTGCTCCGGATCGGTCTCGGCGATGCAGGTGATGTCGGAGCTGGCCTTGGCGGTGTAGGCGACCTCCATCCCCTTGGGGATCCAGCGGCGGTCGCGCGGGATCGTCGACTCCGCCAGCGCACCCATCGCAGCCTCGAGACCGTTGCAGAGCGCGATGGCGTGCACGGTGCCGATGTGGTTGTGCACGCCGCGCCGCTTCGGGATCACCAGCTCGGCGTGGTCGGGCTCGATCACGGTGAAGCGCGGGCGGATGGTGGCGAAGTAGGGCGCCTTCTGGCTGAAGGCGAGCGAGAAGAACCGGTTGCCCAGGGGCAGTGCGGAGGTCTTCTTCCAGAGGTCGAGGACGGCAGGCATGCCACGCATGTTACCAGCCAGTAGGCACGCCACGGGTCCGTCGAGGACCGCGCCGCCCGTCCGCGGTCGCGCTGCCCGGCTACACCTCGTCACCGGCGAGGTGCAGGTGCGTGTCGGCCACCGCGTCCGCAAGGGCACTGTCATGGGTGACCACCAGCAGCGCGGCGTCGTCGAGGCCGCGCACGAGCGCATCGACGGTCACCTCCTGGGTGAGCAGGTCGAGCCGCGACGTCGCCTCGTCGGCAAGCACCAGCCGGGGCCGCGCCAGCAGCATCCGGGCGATCGCCACGCGCTGCAGCTCGCCGCCGGAGACCTCCGCCGGCCGCCGGGCGAGCAGCTCGGGCGCCAGCCGCAGGTCCTCCACCAGCTGCCCGAGCAGCGCCGGGTCCGCACCGTGCCGCTTGACCACGTCGCGCAGGCCCACCTCGATGGGCACCATCGCCGGGAAGGAGAGGGCCGGGTCCTGGTAGAGCTTCTGCACCCGCCCGCGCAGCGAGCGATGGTGCACGACCCGGCCGGCGTCCGCGGCGACCATCCGCAGCAGGATCCCGCCCAGGGTGGTCTTGCCGACCCCGCTCGGACCGCTCAGCGCGACCCGCTCACCCGGGCGTACGCGCACGTCGAGGTCGGCGAAGAGCCGCTGCGAGCCGTACGCCTTGGCGACGCCGGTCGCCTCGACGAGCGACTCAGAGGCGGATGTCCACCCCGTCCGCTGCCACGGGTGCCGCCACCGTTCGGGGGCGGCCGTGACCAGGCGGCGGGTGTAGTCGTGCCGCGGCTCGTCGAGGACCTGCGCGGCGTCGCCGGACTCGAGCACCTCGGCGTCGCGCATGACCGCGACCTCCCCGCCGAGCGCTGCCGCGAGCCGCAGGTCGTGGGTGATGGTGAGGAGCAGGCCACCGTCGGCGACGTGGCGCAGCAGCAGGTCGGCGAGCCGGTCGACGGCCGCCGGGTCCAGCCCCTTCGAGGGCTCGTCGACGACCAGCACGCGGGCGCCGCCGACCGTCGCCGCGGCGTACGCCACCCGTTGGGCCATGCCGCCGGACAGCGTGTGCGGGAAGGACTCCTCGGCCCCCATGAGCCCGACACCGGCCAGCGCCGAGGCCGCTCGTGCCCGGGCGGTCGCCCGCGTGGCACCGAGCACCCCCTCGGCGACCTGCCGGCCGACCCGCATCGTCGGGTCGAGCGCCAGCGCGGGCTCCTGGGGAAGCATCGCGACCTCACTGCCCCACAGCGACCGGCGGTTGCCGCGCTCGGCGAGCGGCAGCAGCCGTCCGCCGAGGTCGACCTTGCCGTCGACCTCGAGGCTGGCCGCGAGGGTGCCCATCAGGGCGTGCGCGAGCAGCGACTTGCCCGACCCGCTCTCGCCCACGATCGTGACCGGCCGCCCGGGGTCGATCCGCAGGTGGGGGACGTCGACGAGCCGGCGTCCGGCGTGCGTGACGACGACGTCGTGCAGCTCGAGCGCGGTCATGGTGTGACCTCCTTGTGGCGCAGGCCGAGGAAGCCGGCGGTGAGCAGGAACAGCACGGCGACCGGGGCGATGGAGAGCCACGGCGCCACGTCGTGGAACGGGAACGCCTCGGTGACCATCAGGCCGAGCTCGGCGCGCGGCGGCTGGAGGCCGACCTTGACGAAGCCGAGCGTCGACATGGCCAGGATCGAGGTCACCATGCCGAGGGAGGCGAGGGTCAGCAGGAGCGGGCGTACGGCCGGCCACAGGTGGCGTGCGACGAGGTGCGCCCAGCCGAGACCGAGCAGGCGGGCGGCCTCGACCGCGGGCCCGCCCAGCACCAGCGCGGCGCGGGCCCGGACGACCCGGAAGTACTCCACCCACTGCACGAGCGCGAGCCCCACGTACAACGTGAGCAGCGACCCGCTCTCCGACAGCGCGGAGAACAGCAGCACGACCAGCAGCGCCGGGATGGCGACGAACGCCTCGGAGACCGCGCGGAGCACCGCGTCGACCCAGCCGCCGCGCCACGCGGCGAGGACGCCGGTCGCGGTGCCGAGGACCAGGGCCGTCACGACGCAGACCACGCCGAGCAGCAGGGAGAGGCGGGTGGCGTGGGCCAGCCGCGCCAGCACGCTGCGGCCGTACTCGTCGCGGCCCAGCGGCTCGGCGAGCGACGGGGCCTCGAGGTAGCGGCCGAGGTCCTGCGCGCCGGGGTCGGCCAGCACCAGCGGGCCGACCAGCGCGAAGGCCGCGAGCGCGCCGAGGACGACCATCGCGAGGATCCGTCGGCTGTCGGCAGGTGCGGAGTCGGGGAGGACCGTGGGGGTCAGCGTCGTGCTCATGCGCCCACCGCCACACCGCGCGGGCGCGGGTCGAGCCCCACCACCACCAGGTCGACGAGCGTGTTGATCGCGACGACGAGGAGCGCCAGCACGAGCGCCGCGGCCTGGAGCACCGGGACGTCGCGCCAGAACACGGCGTGCACCAGCGCGTGCCCGAGGCCCTGCCAGCCGAAGAGGCTCTCCACCACCACGACCCCCTCGATGAGCACGACCGCCTGCACCCCGACGTACGGCACCAGCACGACGCCGGCGTTGCGCAGCACGTGGCGGACCAGGACCACGCGATCCGAGAGGCCCTTCGTGCGGGCGAAGCGCACGTGCTCGGAGCGCTGCACCTCCACGACGGCGTCGCGGGTGACGCGGGCGAAGAGGCCGGACAGGCCGATGGCGAGGGTCGCGGCCGGCAGCACGATCGTGGTGCCGGAGCCGTGGCCGACCGCGGGCAACCACCCCAGGTGGACGGAGAAGAGCAGCACCAGCGCGAGGCCGAGCAGGAAGGGCGGCAGGGCGCGTACGCAGGCCACCCAGGCGTCGACGCCGCGGTCGAGCAGCCCGCCGGGGCGGCGCGCCGCGACCGTGCCGAGGGCACCGCCGAGGGCGACGGCGAGCAGCAGCGCGAGGCCGGCGAGCTGGAGCGTCCCGAGGAGGTAGTAGCCGACCTCCTCGCGCACGGGGGCGGACGTCACGAGGGACGTGCCGAGGTCGCCGCGGACGAGCGCGGCCAGCCAGTCGGCCAGCTGCTGCCAGGCCGGGCGGTCGAGACCGAGCTCGCTGCGCACGGCGGCCGCCGCCTCCGCGTCGACGAGGTCGTATCCGTAGCGACCCGCGGCGATGCGCAGCGCCGCGTCGCCGGGCAGCTGCCGCACGACGAGGAAGCACAGGGTCGCCACGAGCACCGCGACGCCGATTCCCTGGGCACCCCGCCTCAGCAGCACGCCGCCCACCTGGGAGCCGCTCACGAGGCCCACGTCGCCTGCGAGAGGTGCCACGTGCGCTCGAGCGGGTCCATGACGAACCCGTCGAGGTGGCCGGAGACGGCGGCGTTCATCCGGTACCAGGCGACCGGGATGAGCGGGAGCTCCTCCTGCGCGGCGGTGGCGATCGTCGTGCGGTCCTGCTCGGCCGCGGCCTCGTCCGCCCCGGCCTCGAGGTCCGCGATCGCCCGGGCGACGTCGTCGTTGCGCCACTCCATGACGCCCCACTCGGAACCCTCCTCCGCGAAGGTCTCGGCGACGGTCGGCAGCGGGTCGGTCACCAGGGCGAGGTGCTTGGCCAGCAGCCCGAGCTGGAGGGTGCCGTCGGCGTGGCGCGCGGGGATCTCGCTGGAGTTGGTCACGTCGACCTTGACCTGCACGCCCACCTCTTCCAGCGACGCCTGGATCGCGGTGGCCAGCGCCGGGAGCTCCGGGCGGTCGGGGTAGGTGGTCAGCGTGAGGCGCAGCGGCTGCCCGTCCCGGGTGCGTACGCCGTCCGGGCCGGCGGTCCAGCCCGCCTCGTCCAGCAGCGCCGCCGCCGCTGCGGTGTCGTGCGCGAGCGGCTCGAGGTCGGGCTGGTTCCACGCGGTGAGCGACGGCGGGAAGAGCTGCGTGGCGGCGAGCTCGGGCTCGCGGAGCACGGCGTCGGCCATCGACTCGCGGTCGAGGGCGAGGCTGAGGGCCTGCCGCACGCGTACGTCGTCGAGGAGCGGGTCGTCGACGTTGACCTTCATCATCAGGCTGCGCGGCTGGAGGCTCGAGACCATCTCCGCCGTGTCGCTGCCGTCGACCCGCTCGCGCCCCGCCGGCTCGAGGCCGAAGACCACGTCGGCCTGGTCGCTGACGGCCATCAACGCACGCGACTCCGCGCGTGCGACGGTCTGGAAGCTGACCTGCTCGATGGCGGGGGCCTCGCCGCGGAAGTCGTCGAAGCGCGTCACCTCGACGCGCGCCGGGAGCTCGATGTCCTCGATCTCGTAGGGACCCGTGCCGATCACCTCGGTCACCCGGTCGCCGTCCCACGACGCCGGCGCGAGGACCGCGGTGCTGTAGTGCGTCAGCGTCGCGGGCAGGGACGGGTACGGCTGCTCGAGCTCGATGCGGACGGCATCGCCGTCGGCGCCGATGCTCTCGACGGGCGCCGCCGCGAGCGGGCTGGCCGGCTCCTCGTACGCCTCCTGCAGCGACGCGGCGACAGCGTCGGGGGTGACGGGGGTGCCGTCGTGGAAGGTCGCGCCGGCGGGCAGGTCGAAGGTCCACTCGCGGCCGTCGGAGGAGACGGTCCAGGACGGCGACAGGCCGGGCTGCAGCTCGCCCTCGAGGTCGCTGCTCACCAGCGTCTCGGCGACCTCGAGGCGGGTGAACAGCCCGCTGCTCTCGACCGGCGCGACGCTGTGCACCTCGAACGGACCGACGACCCGGAGCGCGTCGCCGTCGTGCGGGTGGCCCGCACTCCCCCGCTCGGCGGCCGGCGCGGTGCACCCCGATCCGGCGATCACGGTGGCGATCGCCACCGCCAGCATCCTCAACGACCTCATGCCCCGTGCCTCTCTCTCGTGGAGGCACGGACGCTAGATGTTAATGAGAATCATTGTCAAATAGGTCGTGGTGCGGACTGGAGCACCTCCACCCGGTTGCCGTGGGAGTCGAAGGTGTGCAGCCGCAGGTGGCCCGGGAAGGTCGTGCGCTGGCCCTCGTCGACCTCGAAGCCGCCGTCGCGGAGACGGGTTGCCACCGTGTTGAGGCGCCGTCCTGAGCCTGTCGAAGGGTCGTCGACGACGAAGGCCGGGTGGGCCTTGCGCGCCGGGGCGAACGGGTCCTCGACGCCGACGTGCAGCTCGGCGGTGACAGCACCGGAGCCGTCGTACGCCCGGAACCAGCAGCCACCGCGCGCGACCAGGTCGGCCGGCTTGTCGACCTCCGTCAGGCCGAGCGCATCGGCGTAAAAGCGCCGGGCCGCGGCCTCGCCCCCGGGCGGGCAGGCAACCTGGACGTGGTGCAGCCTCATCGGACCGGCACGCCCTGGGGCTTGCGCGCGACCACGAAGATCCGGCGGAACGGCAGGACCACCCGGCCGGCCCCGTCCGCGGGGTAGGCCTCGCGCAGCAGCGCCTTGAACTCGTCCTCGAACCGGGGGCGCAGGTCGTCGGGCAGGGCCTGGAGGGTGGGGCGCGCCCCGGTCCCAGAGACCCAGTCGAAGACCGGGTCCTCCCCGGTGAGGACGTGCAGGTAGGTCGTCTCCCACGCATCGACGTCGCAGCCGAGGTCGAGCAGCACCCGGGCATACGTCGCGGGGTCGTGGCTGGCGGGCACGCGGGCGTCGCGCACGTGCTGGGCGTACGGCTCCTGGGCGGCGAGGTCCGTACGGGCGGTGTGGCTCGGCTCGTCGAAGTTGCCCGGCACCTGGAAGGCGAACCACCCGCCGGGCGCGACCCGGTCGAGCAGGCCGGGCAGCAGGTCGAGGTGCCCGGGGACCCACTGGAGGGTCGCGTTGGAGACGAGCACGTCGATCGGCGCGCGCAGCGCGAGGGGGTCGGGCTCGGCCCAGTCGCGCAGGTCGCCGACCTCCCACCGGATGCCGATGATCTCGCTCGCGGTCGCGATCATCTCGGGACTGCTGTCGACGCCGGTCACCCGCGCCCCGCGCCACCGCTCGGCCAGGAGGGAGGTGAGGTTGCCGGGGCCGCAGCCGAGGTCGACGACCTCGCGGGGCGTCTCGGCGGGGACCCGCGCGAGCAGGTCGACGAACGGCCGGCCGCGCTCGTCGGCGTACGCGAGGTAGCGGTCAGGGTCCCAGGCGTGGCTCATCTGCGTCCTCCCTCGTGGGTCGTCGGTCCACACCCCCGGACGGTAGTCCGCTGCGCATGGCCGGTGAAGTGGCCTCATCGAGCGGTCTTTCGCAGCGGACTACCCGGAGGGCTGTGGACGACTCCCAGTCCCAGTGTCTTGATGTCGAGATAACCTCAGCCTCCGCCCGAACTGTCTCGATGTCAAGATTCTCGACCGATCTGGCAGAATGCCGCCATGCGTGACGAGGTGGACGACCTGGTCGAGGCCTGGGGCCGCGAGCGCGGCGACCTCGACCTCGCGCCCGTCGAGGTGTTCTCCCGCATCAGCCGCCTGGCCCGCCACCTCGACCTCGCCCGCCGCGACGCGTTCACCGCCCACGGCATCGAGTCGTGGGAGTTCGACGTGCTGGCCGCGCTGCGGCGCGCCGGGAGCCCGTACGAGCTCTCGCCCGGCCGGCTGCTGCGCGAGACCCTCGTGACCAGCGGCACGATGACCAACCGGGTCGACCGGCTCACGGGGCGCGGCCTCGTGGAGCGGCTCCCCGATCCCCACGACCGGCGCGGGGTCCTGGTGAGACTGACCCCCGAGGGCAAGGCGGCCGTCGACGGGGCCTTCGAGGCGCTGCTCGCGGCCGAGGCCGACCTGCTCGCCGACCTCTCCGCCGCCGAGCGCACCCGCCTGGCCGGCCTGCTGCGCTCGCTGCTCGCGCCCTTCAGCTGAGCCCTGCGGAGACGCGCGGACAGAGGTCAGGCGGCGAGAGGCTCGCCACGCTCACCGCACCGCCCGCGCGGGAGTTGTGTCCGCGCGTCTACTCGACGACCTCGGAAGCCTCGAGCCACTCCAGCTCCAGCTCCTCCTTCTCGGCCGCCAGCTCGCCGAGCCGGGCGCCGACCCGCGCGAGCAGGTCGTAGTCACTGAGGTTGGCCTCCATCTCGGCGTGCAGCTCCGCCTCGCGGGCGGCGATGCGCTCGAGCTGCTTCTCGACCTTGGCGAGCACCTTGCGGGCCGCGCGGTCCTCGGCGGAGCCCGGGCGTGCCTTTTGCTGAGGCCCATGGCCGGTGTCCGCGTGCGGCGCTCCGGGCCTCGACTCGCCCGTCGCGACCTCGTTCCTCGCGACCCGCTGCTCGCTTGACCTCGCGGTCTGCTGCTCGCTTGACCGCCGCTCGAGGTACTCGTCCACGCCCCGCGGCAGCATCGAGACCTGCCCGTCGCCGAGCAGCGCCCACGTCGAGTCGGTGACGCGCTCGAGGAAGTAGCGGTCGTGCGAGACCACGATCAGGGTGCCCGGCCAGGAGTCGAGGAAGTCCTCGAGGACGTTGAGGGTGTCGATGTCGAGGTCGTTGGTCGGCTCGTCGAGGAGCAGCACGTTGGGCTCGATCAGCAGCAGCTTGAGCAGCTGGAAGCGCCGCCGCTCGCCACCGGAGAGGTCGCCGAGCCGGGCGGTGAGCCGGTCCCCGGTGAAGCCGAAGCGCTCCAGCAGCGAGGTCGCGGTGATCTCCTGGCCGTCGATGGTCTTCGTGACCCGGCGGATCGACTCGACCGTCGGCAGCACCCGCGCCTCGGGGTCGATCTCGTCGAGCGCCTGGGTCAGGTGCTGCATCTCGACCGTGCGGCCGTGCTTGACGCGGCCCACGTCGGGCGGCAGCGCTCCGGAGATGAGGGAGAGCAGCGAGGTCTTGCCGGCGCCGTTGACCCCGACGATCCCGATCCGGTCGCCCGGTCCGATGCGCCAGGTGGCGTGGCGGAGCAGCTCCCGCTCACCCCGGCTCAGGTCGACGTCCTCGATGTCGATGACGTCCTTGCCGAGACGCTGGCTGGCGAAGCGCTGCAGCTCCATCCGGTCGCGCGGCGGCGGCACGTCGTCGATCAGCGCGTTGGCGGCGTCGATGCGGAACTTCGGCTTGGACGTACGCGCCGGCGGGCCGCGCCGCAGCCACGCGAGCTCCTTGCGGGCGAGGTTCTGCCGCCGCGTCTCCGAGGCCGCGGCCTGGCGCTGGCGCTCGGCCTTGGCCAGGACGTACGCCGCGTAGCCGCCCTCGTAGGCGTCGACCGCCCCGTCGTGGACCTCCCACGTGGTCTGGCAGACCTCGTCGAGGAACCAACGGTCGTGGGTCACCACGATCAGCGCGCTCGGGAGGCTGACGAGGTGGGAGGCGAGCCACGCGACGGCCTCGACGTCGAGGTGGTTGGTCGGCTCGTCGAGGATCACCAGGTCGTGGCGCGAGAGGAGCAGGGCGGCGAGGGCGCAGCGGCGGCGCTCACCGCCGGACAGCCCGACGACGGCGCGGTCGAGCGTGACCCCGGCGAGCAGCTCCTCGACGACCTGGCGGGTGGTCGGGTCGGCGGCCCACTCGTGGTCCTCCCGGCCACCGAGCACCGCCTCGCGGACGCTGTGGGTGTCGACGAGCTCGTCGCCCTGGTGGAGGTAGCCGATCTCGATCCCGCGGGTGCGCGAGACCCGGCCCGCGTCGGGCTGCTCGATGCCGGTCATCACCTCGAGCAGGGTGGTCTTGCCGTCGCCGTTGCGGCCCACGACGCCGACCCGCTCCCCCACCGAGATGCCGAGGGAGACGTCGTCGAGCAGCGGCCGCACGCCGTAGGACTTCGAGACGCGCTCGAGGTTGATGAGGTTCGCCATGTCCGGGCGATCCTCTCAGGTGCGCCCCAGCCTCCGCAGGTCGGCGTACGCACTCACCCAGCGGTGACCCAGCCACCTTTCCGCACGAGCGGACGTGGGTGGGCCACCGCCAGGCCGGCGGGTCCCCGGTGACACGCCCGCGAGCGGTGACCCAGCCACACTCTCGGGCTCAGGAATGTGGGTGGGCCACCGCTCGAGCCGGGCCTAGCGGACGGGCTGGCCGTCCGCCGCCGGCGCCGCCCCGTCGAGCTGGGCGGGCGACTCGTCGGTGCGGGCGTACTTCTGGATCAGCTGCTCGACGTCGAGACCCGTGGTCGTCTTGAGCAGCTCCATGGTCTGGACGAAGTTGGTGGTCACCTGCTTGGGCAGCTCGCCGGCGCCGTCGGCGGAGATGACGGTCAGCTTGTCGATGCCGGCCATCGGGCGGGCGAGCTCGGCGGCCACCTTGGGCATCACCTCGATGAGCATCTGGAGCACGGCGGCCTCGTTGTAGCCGGCGAAGGCGGCGGCCTTCTTGTCCATGGCCTCGGCCTCGGCCTGGCCGGCGGCGAGGATCGCGGCGGCCTGCGCCTCGCCCTCGGCGCGCAGCGCGTCGGCCTCCGCGACTCGGCGGGCCTTCTCGGCCTCACCGCGCTTGGCGCCCTCGATGGCCTCGGCCTCGGCGAGCGCGGACCGACGGGACTTCTCGCCCTCACCGGTCAGGCGGGCCTTCTCGGCCTCTGCCTCGGCGTTGGCGATGGAGGACGCCTTGCGGGCCTCGGCCTCGAGGATCTCGGAGCTGCGACGCCCCTGGGCCTCGGTCTCGACGCGGTAGCGCTCGGCGTCGGCGGGCTTGCGGACCTCGGTGTCGAGCTGTCGCTCCTTCAGCGCCGCCTGTCGTACGGCGACCTTCTCCTGCTCGAGCAGGACGGCCTGGTCGCGGTCGGCCTGGGCGAGCGGGCCGGCGGCCGCGGCCTGCGCGTTGGCGGCGTCGGTCTCGGCCTTGATCTCGGCGTTCTTCAGCGCCAGCGCCCGCTGGGTGACGGCGATCTCCTGCTCGGCCGCGATGCGCGCCTGCTCGGCGGCCTGGCGGGCGTTGGCCTCCGCGATGGAGGCGAGCTGGTTGAGCTTCGCGGCCTCGGGGCGACCGAGGTCGGCGAGGTAGGAGCCGTCGTCGGTGATGTCCTGGATCTGGAAGGTGTCGAGCACCAGGCCCTGGCCGGTGAGGGACGACTCGGACTCCTCGGCGACGCGCTGGGCGAAGGCGGCGCGGTCGCGGATGATCTGCTCGACCGACATCGAGCCGACGATCGAGCGCAGCGCACCGGCGAGGACCTCCTGGGTGAAGGTCTCGATCTCCCCCTGCTGGCTCAGGAAGCGCTGGCCGGCCGCGCGGATGGAGTCCTCGTTGCCGCCGACCTTGACGAGCGCGACGCCGTCGAGGTTGAGCTTGATGCCCTGCCCGGAGACGGCACCGCGGATCTGCACCGAGATCCGCCGCGACGACAGGTCGAGCGTCGCGAGGCGCTGGACGAACGGGATGACGAACACGCCGCCGCCCATGACGACCTTCTGGCCGGACAGGTCGGTCGAGATCTCACCGGTCTCCGGGTTGCGCACCTCGCCCTTGCCCTTGCGGCCGGTGACGATGAACGACTCGTTGGGGCCGGCCACCTTGTAGCGCGTGGTGACCAGCAGCGCCAGCAGCACCAGGAGGACGAGGAGGCCGATCACGGAGGTGACGACCGGGGACAGATCGAACATGGGAGGTGCTCCTAGCAAGAGAGGCGTACGTGGCGGGTGCTGGGTTCAGGGGAGGAAGAGCGGCTCGACCTGGACGGCCGTGGGCGAGATGACCTGGGTGACGCTGACCTGGGTGCCGGCCGGCACGGCGGCGCTCGAGCGGGCGTTGAGCCGGGTGAGGTGGCCGCCGACGCTGATCGAGACGACGCCGAAGCCGTCCTCGGGGATCGCGCTGACGACCGAGCCGATCTTCTCGACCATGTCGGCGGTGCGGACGGTGTCACCCTCGCCGTCGCCGTGGAGGAACCGCGACGCCCGGGCCGCCAGGGCGCCGAGCAGGACGCCGAGGACGAGGCCGATGACGACCGCGAGCGACGTCGAGCCGGTGGTCTCCAGCGCGATGGCGCCACCGAAGCCGAGGGCGCCGAGGAAGCCCGCGAGCGCCTCGGTCGAGAAGAAACCGGCACTGAGGCCCTCGAGCGCGCCGTCGAGCACGTCACCGACGACCAGCGCGACAAGGAGAAGCAGGACGCCGGCGGCCCCCACGATCAAGAACACGGTCATGACGCCTCCCCCGGTCGTCCGTGCGGCACCGACTCGATGCCGCGCACAACATAGCGGGATGCTGCCCCGTTCGCGGCAGTTCATGCCTCCCCGGTCCGAGCGAACGAACCGCCCGGTCGGGGGTCAGCCGGTGGTGACGACGTGCGCACCCGCGACAGGGCCCATCGCGGGGAGCACCACGTCGTACGTCGCCGACAGCCCGGCGGCCACGGCCATGGCCTCGTCGCGGCCCTCGCAGAGGAAGACGCAGGTCGGGCCGGAGCCGCTCACCATCCCGCGGAGCGCTCCCTCGACCTCGCCCCGCTCGATGAGGGTGCCGAGCTCGGGGCGCAGGTCGATCGCGGGCTCCTCGAGGTCGTTGCGCAGGGTGCGGGCGAGACGTACGGGCTCGCCGGTGGCCAGCGCGGCGAGGAGCTCGGTCGGCTCGGCGGGCTGCGACGGCGCGTCGGGGCGGAGCACGTCGAAGTGCCGGTAGACCGCGGGGGTGGACAGGCCCGTGTCGGAGGGGACGACGACCCACCACCACGTGCCGGCGTCCTCCACGCGCTCGACGACCTCGCCCCGACCGCGGCCCCGCGCCGTACCGCCCACGAGGGAGAACGGCACGTCGCTGCCCAGCCGGGCGGCCTGCGCGAGGAGGACCTCGTCGGACTGGTCGAGACCGTGCAGCCGGTCGTGGGCGAGCAGGGCGGCCGCCGCGTCGGCGGAGCCGCCAGCCATGCCCCCGGCGACCGGGATCCGCTTGCCGATCCGCACCGTGTGCGCGCCGCCGCAGGCCACCTCGGCCAGCGCGCGGACCGCGATGTTGGAGGCGTCGGTCGGGATGCCGGCGACGTCGACGTAGGGCGGGCCGTCCACCGCGAGGGAGTCCGCGTCGGCCGCGGCCAGCGTCAGGTCGTCGTAGAGGTCGATCGCCGTGTAGACGGTGTCGAGCGGGTGGAAGCCGTCCGGACGAGGCGCACCGACCGCGAGGTGCAGGTTGATCTTGGCCGCCGCGCGTACCGTGACGGGTTTCGAGGCTCGCTCCGCTCGCACCTCAACCACCGATGTCTCGCAGGCCCTCGGCGATCCGGGCGAAGTCGTCGACGTCGAGCACCTCGCCCCGTGCCGTCGGGTCGACGCCCGCTGCCTCGAGCGCCGCGGTCGCGGCCTCGGCCGAGCCGGCGAGCCCGCGCAGCGCGGCGCGGACCTGCTTGCGGCGCTGGGCGAACGCCGCGTCCACCACCGCGAAGACCTGCTCGCGCGTGGCGGTGGTCTGCGGGGGCGCGCACCGCGTCCAGGCCACGAGCCCCGAGTCGACGTTGGGGGCGGGCCAGAAGACGTTGCGCCCGATGGCGCCGGCCCGGCGTACGTCGGCGAACCAGGCCGCCTTGACGCTGGGCACGCCGTAGGTCTTGGACCCGGGCCGGGCGGCCAGCCGGTCGGCGACCTCGGCCTGCACCATCACCAGGCCGCGCTCGAGGGAGGGCAGCAGGGTGAGGAGGTGGATGAGGACGGGGACCGAGACGTTGTAGGGGAGGTTGGCCACGAGCGCCGTCGGCGGCGGACCGGGCACCTCCTCGATGCGCATCGCATCGGCGAGCACGACCTCGAAGCGGTCGGCCTGCTCGGGGGCGTGCGCCGCGATGGTCGCCGGCAACCGCTCCGCGAGGAGCGGGTCCACCTCGATCGCGATGACGCGACGGGCGACCTCGAGCAGCGCGAGGGTCAGCGAGCCGAGCCCGGGACCGACCTCGACGACGACGTCGTCGCCGGTGATGGCGGACTCGCGCACGATGCGGCGCACCGTGTTGGCGTCGATGACGAAGTTCTGTCCGCGCTGCTTGGTCGGCCGCAGGTCGAGCTCGGCGGCCAGCCGACGCACCTCGGCCGGCCCGAGGAGCCTCGGGCCGGCCGGGTTCGTGGTCATGGGGCTGAAGCCTAGTGGTGGGTCACGACACGCCGCTCGCTGCGCTCGCTTGCTGCTCGACCACCGATCTTCCCGCTGGTCGAGTAGCCGAGCGAGGGACGAGCCAGGCGTATCAAGACCTGGCTCCTCAGCGGGGCAGGCCGAGCTTGACGGCGCAGCCCGGCCAGGAGCCGTAGCCGCCGGTCGCGGCGCGCAGCTTCTCCGCGATGGCGATCTGCGTCTCGCGGGACTGCTGGTGCGGGTAGCCCGGGCCGCCGTACGCGCGCCACGTGCTGAGGCTGAACTGGAGGCCGCCGTAGTAGCCGTTGCCGGTGTTGATGGCCCAGTTGCCGCCCGACTCGCACTGCGCGAGGGAGTCCCACACGGTGCTGCCGCCGGCGAAGTTGCTGGTGGGCTCCTCCTTGGTGCCGACCTTGACGATCGTCGGGACGGCCTTCACCCGGACGTCGGCCTCGACGACCTTGCGGGCGACCAGCTCGCCGTTGACGAAGCGGAGGCGGTACGTGACCTCGCGGACGCCGTCCTTGCCGGACTGCACGACCTCCTCCTCGCCCTCGAACATGCTGTCGTCCTCGCGCTCGATGACGGGCGCGTCGACGACCTCGCGCGCGACCCGCTTGGTCGCGAGGCGGATGTCCTTGACGACGACCTTGTCGCCGTCGGCGATCTCGGTGGTGAGCGAGGGGGTGACCTTGTCGTGCTTGTCGACCTCGAAGCCCATCGACTCCAGGACGTCGGCGACGGTCAGCGCGGTGAGCGTGCGCTTGCGGAGGTCCTTCGCGCCGAGCTTGAGATGGACGACCTTGGGGGTGACGACCTCGAGCGTCAGGCCGCTGCGGCCGATCGAGGAGCTGCGGCTGGCGGACAGGTCGGCGCCGTCGAAGCGCCGGCCGATCTCGCCGAGGGCGCTCGCGACGCTGGTCGAGTTCACCCAGTAGGTCTTCGAGTCGCCGTCGACGGAGAGCTCGAGCGGGCGGCCGAACTGGACCGCGATGGCCGAGCCGTCGGTGACGGTCTCGTCGACGGACGGGGCGACCAGGTCCTTGTCGGTGACTTCGATGCCCTCCGCGGCGAGCACGTCGGCGACGGTGTCACCGATGGCGCTGACCTGACGGGTCTGCCCGTCGAGGGTGAGGGTCACGTCCTTGCTGAGGGCGGCGTAGCCGACCGTGGTGCCTGCGACGGCGGCCACGACGACCCCGACGAGGGTCGCGAGGACTGCCGTGGAGTTGAGCCTGGACCTGCTGAGCTGCGCGAGACGAGAGCGCACGATTCTCCGAACGTCGTACTCCCCGGGCCTCGGGCGGCAGCACCCCCCGGCCGATCGTGCGCGGCAGCCATGGAACGAGCGTCCGTGGAGCCGTACGACGTGCGAGCGGGGGTCTCGCTGGACCGGCCCGATCCGGTCCACGTGCTGCCGGATATCGCTCCCGATCCCGGCCAACAATCACAAGACGATAACGACGATCGCCCCTGACGCAAACTCGAACCGGAGAAAATGGTGCGTGTCACCGCTCACGGCGAGGGTCACCGGGCGCCTGCCGGGCGCCTACCAAGGGCCCCCGAAGGCGGCCTCGGTGTTGGCGTCGACGGCCCGGCAGAGCTCCCCGAGGTCGGCCTGCAGCACCTCGGCCATGGCCCGCACGGTGTGCGGGACGAGGTAGGAGGCGTTGGGGCGCCCGCGGTAGGGCACCGGGGTCAGGAACGGCGCGTCCGTCTCGACGAGCACGCGGTCGCGGGGCGTGACGGCGAGGGCGTTGCGCAGGTGAGCGGCGTTCGTGAAGGTCACGGTCCCGGCGAAGCTCAGGTACGCGCCGCGGTCGAGGCACTGCCGCGCGAAGGTGTCGTCCCCGGAGAAGCAATGCATCACCCAGCGCTCCGGCGCCCCCTCCTCGTCGACGATCCGCAGCACGTCGTCGTGGGCGTCCCGGTCGTGGATGACGAGCGTCCTGCCGAGGCGCTTGGCGAGGTCGATGTGGCGGCGGAAGCTCTCCTCCTGCGCGGCCCAGCCCGCGTCGCCCGTGCCGCTCTGTGCGTGGCGGAAGCGGTCGAGGCCCGTCTCGCCGACCGCACGCACCTTGTCGTGGGCCGCGGCGAGCTGCTCGATCTCGGCGAGGGCCTCGTCCAGGCGGCCGGCCTCGGCGAGCCGCGGCGCCTCGTTGGGGTGCAGCGCGACCCCTGCGACGAGCGCGTGGTGCTCGGCGGCCGCGGCGACGGCCCACCGGGCGCCGGGCAGGTCGCACCCGATCTGCACGATGCGCGGCACCCCCACGGCAGCGGCGGCCGCGATGGCGTCCGCGGTGGAGACCCAGTCGCCGTCGGCGATGTCGAGGTGGCAGTGGTTGTCGACCACCGGGTGCGGCAGGGGCTCGGGCGCCGGGGGGCGCTCGCGGTCCCGGCGGGCGCCGGTCTTCTCCTCGGTGGCCGCACGGGAGCGGGTGGGCCCGGGGCCCCGGTCAGCGGTCTGGTCAGCGGTGGACAACGTCGTACACCTCTCTCTTGGGCAGGCCGGCGCGCCGGGCGACCTCGGCGATGGCCTCCTTGCGGGTCGAGCCGGAGGCCTCGAGGTCGGCGACGGCCGTACGCAGTGAGCCGGGGTCGCTGTCGACGGCGGGGCCGCCGCTGGCCCCCTCGACCACGATGGTCACCTCGCCGCGCACGCCGTCCGCGGCCCACGCGACGAGCTCGGCCAGCGGGCCGCGGCGGACCTCCTCGTGGGTCTTGGTCAGCTCGCGGCACACGGCTGCCCGGCGGTCGTCGCCGAGGGCCTCGGCCATCGCCTCGAGGGCGGCCTCGGTGCGGTGCGGCGCCTCGAAGAACACCATCGTGCGCTCCTCGGCGGCCAGGGCGGCGAGCCGGCGACCGCGCTCCCCCGCCTTGCGCGGCAGGAAGCCCTCGAAGCAGAAGCGGTCGACGGGCAGGCCGCTCACGGCGAGCGCGGTGAGCACGGCGCTGGGTCCGGGGACGGCCGTGACGCGTACGTCGTGCTCGACGGCCGCGGCCACGAGCCGGTAGCCCGGGTCGGACACGCTCGGCATCCCGGCGTCGGTCACCAGGACGACGCGGTCACCGGCGAGCAGGGCCTCGAGCAGGACGGGCGTACGCGCTTGCTCGTTCCCCTCGAAGTAGGAGACGACGCGCCCGGCGAGGGTGACGTCGAGGTCGGCACAGAGCCGCTTGAGGCGGCGGGTGTCCTCGGCGGCGACCACGTCGGCGCCGGCGAGCTCGGCGGCCAGCCGGGGCGGTGCGTCGCCGGCCTGCCCGATCGGGGTGCCCGCGAGGACCAGGACGCCTTCCATGAGGTTCACCGTAGATGCTCCCCAGCGGGGTTCCGCCACCGCGCCCACAGGCCTAGCGTGACGAGATCCCGTCCCTCTACTTGTCGGAGGTCCCGCCACCATGCAGCTCAACCGTCGCACCGCCATCAAGGGAGCCCTGGGAGGCGCCCTCGTCGCCGGCCCGTTCGCCGGCTTCGCCAACGCCGCGGCCCTCTCTCGCACCGGGGCCCTCGCCGGCGCCGCCGTCGGCACGCTCGTGCCTGTTCCGGACTCCCGGGACGGCGTCGTCCGCCTCGACCTGCCGGCGGGCTTCTCCTACCGCTCCTTCCACGACACCAGCACGCCGGTGACGCTGCGCGACGGCACCCGTCTCCCCGGCCGGCACGACGGCATGGGCGCCTTCGCGGGCCCGGGCGGGTCGGTGCTGCTCGTGCGCAACCACGAGGTCAACAACCCCCAGCCGGCGTTCGGCCCCACCAAGCCGTACGACAAGCGGGGCGGCGGCGGGACGACCACGATCCAGGTGACGAGGTTCAGCGAGGTGCAGGACGCCTACACCAGCCTGAGCGGCACGATGATGAACTGCAGCGGCGGCCAGATGCCGTGGGGCGCCTGGGTGACCTGCGAGGAGACCGTCAACGGTCCCGACGTCGGGCCCGACTTCACCGGCGCGTCCAACGTGCCGTTGCAGAAGCGGCACGGCTACGTCTTCGAGGTGCCGGCGGGCGGGCTCGCCGACGCGCGACCGCTCCGCAAGGCGGGCAGGTTCGCGCACGAGGCGGTGTCGTACGACCCGGACGAGGGGATCCTCTACCTCACCGAGGACAACTTCGCCTTCCCGTCGGGCTTCTACCGCTACGTCCCGCGCGCGCGGCGCGACCGGCACCGCAACCTCGACCACAACGGCCAGCTGCAGATGCTCGCGGTCAGGGGCCGCCCGCAGGCCCACCTCGAGGCGCACCAGGACACCACGACCGTCCACGACGTCGAGTGGGTCGACATCGACGAGCCGGACTTCGAGTTCGACCACACCCCGGGCGAGCCGGCGCCGACGAGCAACGACACCGCGCTCAACTTCGTCGGCGACCAGGGGCGGGCCAGGGGGGCCGCGCACTTCTCGCGCTGCGAGGGCCAGGTGTTCGACGACGGCGTCGTCTACTTCACCGCGACCCAGGGCGGGGGGCCGGCGATGACCGGTCCGGACAACGCGAACGGCTACGGCCGTGGCTTCGGGCAGGTCTGGGGCTACGACACCCGCAGCCAGACCCTGCGCTGCGTCTTCCAGTCCGAGAGCCGCGATGTGCTCGACTTCCCCGACAACGTCACGACCAGCCCGCGGGGCACGCTCGTGCTGTGCGAGGACCACGACCAGGGCAACTTCCTGCGCGGGCTGACCACCGACGGCGACCTCTTCTCCATCGCCCGCAACGCGATGGCCGGGCGCGAGGGTGACGAGTTCGCGGGGTCGACGTTCAGCCCGGACGGCCACACCCTGTTCGTCAACATCCAGGCCAGCCGCGGCCTGACCTTCGCGATCTGGGGTGACTGGGCCTCGATCGGGGTCTGATCCGAGCCTGACCGGGCCTGACCGGGTCAGCTCAGCGCCGCACCCGGAACCGCCAGGTCCGTGCGGCCCGGTTGCCCGCCGCGTCGCGGACGACCAGGCGTACGACGTGGCGGCCGGGTGCGAGCGCTCGCGCCGGGCGCCACCGCACGAGGCCGCGCCGGGCGTCGTACGACAGGCCCGGGACGCGGCGGCCGTCGAGGCGGAGCACGACCGCCTTCCTGCGGATGCCGGAGGCGCTGTCGAGCACGCGCGCGCGGACCGTCGGCCGTGCGGTGCGGACCGCGCGCCGCGGGCCGATCCTCGAGATCCGCGGCGGGGTCGTGTCCGCGACCGTCGCGGGTGGCTGCGTGGCTGGCGGGGTGGCGGTGCCGCCGACGACGACCTGCACGCTGTCGGCGACGGACCCGTGGCCGGCGTGCGCGCCCGAGCCGCGCGACACGGTGACCGTGGCCGTGTAGGTGCCGGGAGCGGCGTACGTGTGGTCGGGGTCGGCACCGGTCCCGGTGCTCCCGTCCCCGAAGCTCCAGCTGTAGGCCAGGTCCGCCGTGCCGGGCGCGAGGTCGGCGCAGCCGATGCGCAGCGCCGGGTTGGTCGGGTCGTGGACCACCACCGACACCGCGAGCGGCCCGGCGCGCATCGGCTTGGTCACCTCGACCAGCCCGCTGGAGCCGGCGGCGTCGGCGGTGAAGGCCGGCCAGATCTCGTTGGGCTCGGCGAATCCCTGCGTGGTGTCGAACCGGAAGTGGGACCCGCCCCGCTCCACGGCGCACGGCTTCTCGTGCACGTGCACGGGGTGCGCGGCTCCGGGTCGCGCGCCGGTGACGAGGAGCGAGGTGTAGGTCTCGTCCCGTCTGCGCACCAGCACCGCGGTGCCGTCGAGGTCGGCGTCCTGCTCCTGCGCCTCGGCGAACGGCACCACGCTGCCGGTCGTGGTGACCTGCGTCGAGAAGCGGACCGACAGGGGCGCCACGCCCGTCGCCGGAGCCACCCTCGCGTCGATCGCGGGCAGCGCGCCGTCGTCGACCGGCGGCTCCGGCTCGCCGGGCTCGGCCTCGCCGGTGACGGTGATCGCGAAGTCGTCCTCGTGCAGCCCGCCGCGGCCGTCACTGACTCGCAGGCGGACGACGTACGTCCCGGGTGCGGCCCAGGCGTGCATGGCGTGGTCGGTGTGGGCCGCCGGGCCGCCGGCGCCGAAGTCCCACGACACCGCGACCACGTCGCCGTCGGGGTCCGTGGCGTCGGCGGTCGCGTGCACGGCCTCCCCGACCCCCACCTCGGTGGGGGTGACGACCGGCGCCGCCGTCGGGGCCGAGTTGCCGCCGGGGTCGACGACCACGACGGTGCCGGTCATGACGGTGCCGTGCAGGGAGCAGGTGTAGCGGTAGGTGCCCGGGCGGGTGAAGGTGCGCCGCACCGGCTCCCCGCCGGGCTCGCGGTACTCGGCGAGCGGCTCGTCCCACACGCTCTCCCACGGGTCGGTGGGCGCCAGGGAGGTCAGGTCATGGCCCTGGGTGGCCCGGTCGAACTGCCACTCGACGGTGTCGCCGACGGCGATCGTCACGACCGACGTGCCGGTGTCGACGGAGTCCCAGCGGTTGCTCGTGGGCTCGTCGACCGCGTCCACCACCCACGTACGCTCCTCCGCCGCGGCCGCCCCGCTGGTGGGGAGTGCGAGGGCGAGGGACGACGAGAGCAAGGAGGCGACGAGCAGGAGCACGACGGTGACGCGGGACATGGCGACCTCTCGTGAACGACATGCCGAACACAGTTCGTATGTCTGAATCAGGTTCGACGAGTCTCGACCGTGACCGCCGTCACGTCAAGGTCCGTCCCGCCTGCGCGGACACCCGCGGCGCGCCCCGGACGTGCGGGCGGCTCTGGTTACAGTTCCGGCGTGACCCCGACAGCCGCCGAGCGGAATCGCCCGCGCTGGCGGTCGGAGGACCCGGTGCCCGGCTGGCTGGGCGCGATCGCCCTCGCGGGCCTGGCCTTCTTCCTGCGTCGCCGGCACATCGGCACCCCGCACCAGTTCTCCTTCGACGAGACCTACTACGCCAAGGACGCCTGGTCGCTGCTCCACCACGGCTACGTCCGCACCTACGTCGAGGACGCCGACAAGACGATCCTCAACGGCAACCTGACGGGCCTGTTCGCGGACACCCCGTCGATGGTCGTGCACCCCGAGGTCGGCAAGTGGGTGATCGCCAGCGGCATCGAGGTCTTCGGGATGGACCCGGCGGGCTGGCGCACCGCCTCGGCCGTCGTCGGCGCCCTCATGGTGCTCGTGATGTGCCGCTTCGTCCGGCGGGTCACCGGCTCGACCGTCCTTGGCCTCGTCGCCGGCCTGCTGCTCTCGATCGACGGCCTCCAGCTCGTG
The DNA here is from genome assembly GCF_004785795.1 of Nocardioides eburneiflavus. Classification (NCBI taxonomy): domain Bacteria; kingdom Bacillati; phylum Actinomycetota; class Actinomycetes; order Propionibacteriales; family Nocardioidaceae; genus Nocardioides; species Nocardioides eburneiflavus. The sequence continues at coordinate 1,604,542 of NZ_SRRO01000001.1, read as the reverse complement.
CTGTCGCGGCTTGCCCTGCTCGACATCTTCCTCGCGTTCTTCCTGCTCTGCGGCGTGCACTGCGTGGTGGCCGACCGGCAGTGGCTGCGCGACCGGCTGGCCTCGGAGCGGGCCTGCAGCCGCTGGCTCTCCTGGTGGCGACCGTGGCTGCTGGTCGGCGGTGTGGCGTTCGGCCTCGCGTGCGGCACCAAGTGGTCCGGCGCGTACACCCTCGCCGCCTTCGGGCTGCTCGCCTGGCTGTGGAGCGCCGGCGCGCGTCGCGCCTTCGGCGAGCGCCGCCCGCTGCTGCGCTCGGTCCTCCTCGACGGTGTCCCCGCCTTCGTCGCGCTCGTCGGCGTCGCCCTCGCGACGTACGTCGCGTCCTGGACCGGCTGGCTGATGCACGCCGAGGCCTACGAGGAGGCCTTCAGCAACACGCAGTACACCTCCCACGGCGGCGGCGACCCCTGGCCGACGGCGAGCGAGCCCGACGCCGAGGGACTCGGCGAGGTCACCCAGTCACTGCGGTCGCTGTGGTCCTACCACCAGGACGTCTACACCTTCCACAGCCACTTCCTCGACGACTCCACCCACATCTACCAGTCGAAGCCGTCGACGTGGCTGGTGATGGGCCGACCCGTCGGGGTCGACGCCCAGACCGACATCCAGCCCGGCTCGCAGGGCTGTGCGGCGCCGTCCGGGTCGAGCTGCATCCGCCAGATCCTGCTGATCGGCAACCCGGTCATCTGGTGGGGCGGGTGCCTGGCGATGTTCGCCTCGGTGCTGCTGTGGATCGGCGCCCGCGACTGGCGCCACGGCGTCGCGGTCGTCGGGCTGGCGAGCACCTGGCTGCCGTGGTTCGCCTTCGACGACCGGCCGATCTTCCTCTTCTACGCGATCACCTGCCTGCCGTTCGTCGTGCTGTCGGTCGTGCTGGCGATGGGTCACCTGATCGGCTCCTCCGACGTGCCGACACCCCGGCGTACGTTCGGGGTGGTGGTCGCCGGCAGCTACACGGTGCTGGCCCTCATCGCCTTCGCCTGGTTCTGGCCGATCTGGACCGACGAGCTGCTGACCAAGGCCGAGTGGGACGCCCGCATCTGGTTCCAGCGCTGGATCTGAGCCGGACCAGACCCGCCCGGTCGAACCCGGCAGGAACAACCGAGGTTCCATCAAGATCAACCGCAGTTGGGCAGTCGCGCATTCTCTTTCGTGTAGCGGACGGCGACGATGGATCAACCCCGGGCCACCGGGGTCGACGCCACGGGAGGGAGCGTTGCGATGGACTCCACGATGATCCACGTGTGCCTGCAGACCGAGGGTGCACCCACCCTCGAGGGGCACGAGGTCGGCGAGCGCTGGGTGTGCTCGTGCGGGGACAACTTCGTCTACCGGGAGGGCTTCAACCGCGCCGGCTACCCGAGCCTCGAGTGGTGGCCCGCCCCGCCCGCGCCGGTGGTCCCGCAGCCGCGCAACGCCAAGCGCCGCCTGCTGTTCGGCCCCCGCAAGGGCTGATCCACCACGCTGATCGACTGAGGCCGGCGCTCAGTCGGCCCACGCCCGGCCGCGTACGAACTCCACGAACCGCGCCGCCGGTGGCGCGAGCGGTCTCTCGGGGCGCCAGGTGAGCCCGATGGTCCGGGTCGCCGACGGCGACGCGAGCGCGAGCCCGACCGACCCCGAGAGCCCCGCGAACGCCTCGGGCACGATCGCGACGCCGAGGCCCGCGGCGACCAGCCCCTCGATGGTGGCGAGGTCGGCGCTCTCGAAGGAGACCGGTGGGCTGACGCCGGCCTCGTCCAGCAGCGCCCGCACGAGTGCGCTGTGGCCGAATCCCGGCGGCGTCGTCACGAGCTCGTCGTCGGCCAGCTCGGCCAGGTCGACCCGGGTCCGGCGGCGGAGCCGGTGCGTCGGCGGGACCACCACGACGAGCCGCTCCCGCTGGACCGGCAGCCAGCCCAGGTCGGGGGCGCGCTCCATCGTGAGCCCGAGCTCGACGGCGCCGCGGTCGAGGTCGCGCCGGATGTGGTGGGCCGGCTCCTGGCTCAGCACGACCTTCACCCCCGGCGCGTCGGCGTGGAAGGCGCGCAGCAGCCGCGGCACCAGGGTGGTGGCCATCGAGTCGAGGAAGGCCAGCCGCACCAGACCGGCGTCGGGGTCGAGGCGGTTGGCGAGGTCGGCCCGCAGCTGGTCGTGACGGGCCACGAGGTCGCGTGCCGCGTCGAGCACGAGCTGGCCGTCCGGGGTGACCTCGACGCCCGTCGGGGTCCGCTCGAAGATCCGCACGCCGAGGTCGTCCTCGAGGCGTGCCAGCGCCCGCGACAGCGTCGGCTGGCTGGTGCCGAGCGCGGCTGCGGCGCCGGTGACGTGCCCGGTCTCGCCGAGCTGCACCAGCCACGCCAGGTCGCGGACCATCACGAGCGCGATCATACGCGTGGCGCATGACTTGCACGCCCGCGCGACATTGGACGCATGGCCGCGCGAGGCGCACCATCGACCGGGTGACCACCACCGACCGGACCGACCTGCGCACGGACGCCGCCACCTCGGCGTACCGTCCGGGCAGCGCGGGCTACCGCCGTGTCTTGGCGGCGGTGTTCGCGGCAGGGATGGCGACCTTCGTCCTGCTCTACGACGTGCAGGCGCTGCTGCCCGAGCTGGTCGAGGCGTACGCCCTGACGCCGGCCCGCGCGACCCTCGCGCTGTCGCTGACGACCGCCACGCTCGCGGTGGCCCTCCTGGTCGTGGGGCCGTTGTCGGAGCGGGTGGGCCGCACCCCTCTCATCCATGCCGCCCTCTGGTCGGCCGCCGTCGTGGGCGTCGCGTGCGCGCTGGCGCCCACGTGGGAGACGCTGCTCGGTCTGCGGATGGTGCAGGGCGTCACCCTCGCCGGCCTGCCTGCGGTCGCCACGGCGTACCTCCGCGAGGAGCTGCACCCGTCGGCGCACGGACGCGCCTTCGGGCTCTACATCGCCGGGACCGCCCTCGGCGGGATGGCCGGGCGAGTGGTGACGGCACCGATCGCCGGCGTCGCAGGGTGGCGCTGGGGCCTGGCCGCCGCGGCACTGTTCGCGCTGGCCTGCGCCGCGCTGGTGGCCTGGCTGCTGCCCGCCTCACGACACTTCGTACGCCGGCCCGCGGGCGCCCGTGCCGTCCTCGCCGGCGCGCGGGACGCCGTCTCCGACCGGGCGCTGGTGGCGCTGTACGTCCTCGGGGCCTGCGGCATCGGCACCATGGTCGCGGTCTTCAACGGCCTCGGCTTCCGGCTCAGCGCGGCGCCCTACGACCTGCCGGTCGGCACGATCAGCCTCGTCTACCTCGTCTACGCCCTGGGGTCCGTGAGCTCGGCGGCGTCCGGCCGGGTCGCCGACCGCATCGGCCGCCGCGCGACGATCCCGGCCGGGTGCGCGCTCGCACTGGCCGGCGCCTGGCTGACCCTCGCCAGCGCGCTGCCGGTGATCGTGCTCGGGATGGCCGCGCTCACGGTCGGGTTCTTCTGCGTCCACGGTGTCGCCAGCGGCTGGGTCACCTCCCGGGCCCACCTCGCGGGCGTCGGCACGGCCCAGGCCGCGGCGTTCTACGCGTTCGCCTACTACGTCGGCGCGTCGGTCAACGGCTGGCTCGGCAGCGCCGCATGGAGCCGTGCCGGCTGGCCAGGCGTGGTGGCGCTGGCCTCGGCGCTGCTGCTCGCCGTGTGCGCGATGGTGGTCGTGCTGCGGCGCACCCCCGCGCTCGCACCGCCGGGCAGCGGCTGAGCCCGGCCCCGCCTCACCAGGCGCCTTACCAGGCGCCTCACCAGGCTTCTCACCAGGCGCCGGGGAACCGGTCCGAGCCGGCGATCACGAGCAGCCCGACGACGACGGAGGCCCCGGCGGCGACCAGCACGGTGCGGCCCAGGTGGCGCTGGCCGGGGACGACCAGGAGGACCAGGCCGACGAGCGCGCCGAGCACCGGCAGCACCCACAGCGGCACGACGGAGCTGAGCGCGAGGGCGCCGACGGCGATCCCGGCGCCGCCGATGGCCGCCGGGGCGAGCGCGACGGGACGCGGGCCGCGCGGGAGCCCGACCTCGGTGACCGGGCCCGACGCCGGGAGCTGGTCGGGGGCGAGGACCCGCAGCAGGAGGGTGATCGTGGCCGGGTCGGCCACCACCACGACGTCGCGGTAGCGGTCGGCGACGGCGTGGCGGCGTACGACCTCGTCGAGGCGGTGCCCGCGGTCGACGTCGGGGAACCGTACGGGGGCCAGCTCCGTCTCGGGGTGCGCGTCGTGGCGCAGGCCCTGGACGATGCGCTTGCCCTCGGCGGTCGGCGCGGTGAGCACGACCGCCGACGACCCGATGCGCGCCCGCACGCGCTGCACCTCGGCCGGGTCGGCCTGCGTGCTGACCACGAGGATCCGCTGGTACTCGGTCACGGGGAGAACCTAGACCTGCCGGGACCTCTGCGACGATGCCGGGCATGAAGCTCCTGCTCACCTCCGGCGGCGTGACCAACGACAGCATCCGCGCGGCACTCGTCGACCTGCTCGGCAAGCCGATCGAGGAGGCGACCGCCCTGTGCATCCCGACCGCGCAGTGGGGTCACCCGATGTGCGGCCCGGAGTCGGTGCGCCGCTTCGTCACGGACGGCTCGCCCGCGACGATGACCGGGCTCGGCTGGAGGTCGGTCGGGCTGCTGGAGCTCACCGCGCTTCCCATGATGGCGCGCGAGCGGTGGGAGCCGTGGGTCAGGGACGCGGACGTGCTCCTCGTCGACGGCGGCGAGGCGACCTTCCTGGCGCACTGGGTGCGGTCGTCCGGCCTGGTGGACCTGCTCCCCTCCCTGGCCGACACCGCGTGGGTCGGCGTCAGCGCCGGCAGCATGGTGATGACGCCTCGCATCGGTGAGCTCTTCGTCGAGTGGCGTCCCCAGGACGGCGACCGCACGCTCGGCGTCGTCGACTTCTCGATCTTCCCGCACGTCGGGCTGTTCCCCACCAACACCATGGCGGCCGCCGAGGAGTGGGCGGCCGGCCTGGGCAACCCGGCGTACGCCCTCGACGAGCAGTCCGCCGTGCTGGTCGACGGCGACCGGGTCGAGGTCGTCTCCGAGGGCGAGTGGCGACACTTCGCCTGAGCTCGCCCGACGGGGCCTGCCGGTCAGTCGGCTGCGCCGCGGGCCACGAGGGCTTCGCCCAGCTCGTCGGCGCGACGCAGGGTGCGGACGAGCAGGGGCACGACGAGAGCGCGGGGGCTGGACTCCAGGCCGCGGGCGCGCTGGGCGTCGCGCACCTCTGCGGCGAGCTCGATGACCAGCGGTACGCAGCGGATGGCGAGGCTGAGCAGCAGGCCCACCCGGACGGGGTCGACGCCGACGACGCGCAGGGGCCGGCACAGGGTGACGACGACGTCGACGAGGTCGGTGGTGCGGGTGGTCAGCGTGACGAGGTTGGCCAGCAGGACCAGGGCGAGGATGACGCCGACGAGGACGGTGGTGCGGGCCCACCCGATGACGAGGAGCTGGAAGACCGAGAGCGGGACGAGCATCCACAGCAGGGGCCGCAGCATGTCGGTGACCACGCGTGCCGGGACCCTGCCGAGGGGGTGGAGGGCCAGGACGGTCACGAGCGCCGCCGCGGTCTGGGCGGGTGTGTCGACCCAGACCGAGCCGGCGCCGGCAGCGGCCAGGGCGCCGAGCTTGGCGCCGGCGGGCAGCCGGTGCAGCGGCGAGGTCCCCGGGAGGTAGAGCCCGAGCGTCCCGACCGTCGCGGTCATGCCATCAGCTCCCGGTAGATCTTGACCGACTCCTGCGGCGGGCCGTCGTGCACGAGACGGGTCTCGTCGAAGACCAGGACACGGTCGAAGTCCGTGAGCAGGTCGAGGTGGTGGGTCACCAGGACGACCTGCTGGGGCAGGTGGGCGACGGTGTCGGCGACCATCCGGCTGTTGCGCAGGTCGAGCAGCGTGGTCGGCTCGTCCATCACGAGGAGGTCGGGCGCGGTGGCGAGGACGGAGGCCAGGGCGAGGAGCTGCTTCTGGCCGCCGGAGAGCTGGTGGGCGGCGTGGTCGGCGTACGCACCGAGGCCGTAGTCCGCCAGCACGTCCCGCACCCGCGCCGCCGCCTCGCCCTTGGACATCCCGCGACGCCGGAGCCCGAACGCGACGTCCTCGGCGACGGTGGGCATCACGATCTGGGAGTCGGGGTCGGTGAAGCAGAAGCCCACCCGGCGGCGTACCTCGCGGCCGTCACGTGCGGTGTCCCATCCGCCCACGACCACCGTGCCGCTGGAGGGGAGGACGAGGCCGTTGAGGAGCCGCGCGAAGGTTGACTTGCCCGAGCCGTTGGCCCCGACGACGCCGATGCGGTGCTCCTCGAGGCGGACGTCGACCTCGCGGAGGGCCGGGGTCTCCCGGCCCGGGTAGACGTGCGAGACGCCGGTGACCTCGATCAGCACGACTCCACCACCATTGCGACGCCCTGCCCACCGCCGGCGGCGATGGCGGCCAGGCCCAGGCCCCCCGCTCCCTGCGCGACCAGCTGGGAGAACAGCCGGACCACGAGCACCGCACCCGAGGCACCCCACGGGTGACCGAGGGCGAGCGCGCCGCCCTCGACGCACACCCGGTCCGGGTCGAGGTCGAGCTCGTCGCAGCACGCCAGCACCTGCCCGGCGAACGCCTCGTTGAGCTCCACGACGTCGATCCGGTCCAGCGGCGCGCCGGCCCGCTCGAGCGCGAGCCGGACGGCGGGGACCAGCCCGCGCCCCGGGCGCGTGGGGTCGACACCGACGGTGGCGCTGGACAGCACCCGCAGCCCGGGCAGGCCCAGCCGTTGGCTCATCTCTGCGCTGACCACCGCCACGGCGGCGGCACCGTCGCTGACCCCGCACGAGTTCCCCGCGGTCACCGTGCCCTCGGGCCGGAAGGCGGCGGGGAACCGCGAGAGCCGCTCGACGGTGAGGCCGGCGCGCGGTCGCTCGTCGCGCGTCAGCCCGCCCACCGGCACCACCTCGCGGTCGAAGACGCCGGCGTCCCGGGCGGCCGCGGCCTGGCGGTGCGAGCGGGCGGCGTACGCGTCCTGCCGCTCGCGGGTCACTCCGGCCTCCTCGGCCAGCAGGTCGTTGGCCAGCCCCATGTCCACGTCCGCTGGCGCAGGGGCGAACGGGGCACGCTCGTAGCGCACCGGCTCACCTCCGTCCTCCGGTGGCCAGGACCTCCACGGCGCCGTGCTGGCCGACTCGGCACCGCCGGCGAGCACGGCGCTCGCCCCGCCACGGACGAGGTGGGCGGCGAGGCCGACGGCGGCGAGACCGCTCGCGCACTGGCGGTCCACCGTGAGCGCCGGGACCGAGCTGGGGAGTCCGGCGGCGAGCGCCGAGACCCGGGCGACGTTGCCGCCGGGGCCCAGGCAGTTGCCCAGCACGACCTCGTCCACGTCGTGCGGGTCGAGGCCGGCGCGATCGATGACAGACCCCAGGACCGGTGCTGCGAGCTGCTCCACACTGAGCCCGGCGAGGGCGTGGCCGGCCGTGCCGATCGGCGTACGGGCCACCGCGACGACCACCGCCGAACCGTCTACTCCCATGGGTTCCCGCCATCCCGCGACACCGCCCGCACGACCGCGGCCCGGTCCACCTTGCCACTGCCGGTCAACGGCAGCGACTCCAGGTGGAACCAGCGCCGCGGCTGCTGCGGCGCGGCCAGGACCCGGCGGCCCACCTCCCGCAGCCGGTCGACGTCGTCGGCGTCGGTGACGACGGCCGCGACCACCTGCCCGAGGTCCGGGTGCGGGACGCCGACCACCACCACCTCCCCCGCCGCCGCCTGCTGCAGCGCATGCTCGATGTCGGCCTCGAGGACCGTCGCACCGGCGGTGGTGACGCCCCCGGCGCGACCGTGCACGGTCACTCGACCGTCGTCCTCGACGGCTCCGCGGTCGCCGACGGTCGTCCAGCCGTCGGCGTCACGCCGGAGCAGGTGCTGCGGCTCGGCGTACGCCTCGCACACGTAGGGCGAACGCACCCACAGCTCACCGGCGCGGGCGGCGACCTCGACGCCGGGGAACGGCCGCAGGTCATCGGCGTGCTCGCCCCACGCGACGAACGAGAGCTCGGCCGCCCCGTAGTAGTGGCTCACCCGAGCCCCGGCCGCCGCCGCTGCGTCGCGCAGCGAGGGGGTCAGGCGATCGCCGGCCACCACCACGTGCACCCCCGACAGGGCGCGCGGCTGCCGGGCGAGCAGCGTGCGCAGCGACGACGGCGTGAGGCAGGCGTGGGTGGCCCCGTCGGGCTCCGGGACCAGCGCCGCTCCCGCCCACTGGGCGTGGGACGCGGCGAAGAGGTTCATCGAGGCGGTCAGCGGGCCCGGCACCCAGACCCTGCTCGCGCCGGAGATTCCCAGCAGCCCGGACACGTGCGGGTAGGACTCCAGCCAGGACCGGCGCGTGCGCAGCACGGTCCGGGGGCGTCCGCCCGTGCCCGCCGTACGGAACGCGAGGAGGTCGTCGGGTGCGGCCGCAGCGAGGGCGGCCAGCGGGTCGGCCGCCGCCAACAGGTCGACCGGCTCAGCCGGCGACATCAGCTTCTCGACGCCGCGCGGCGGGGACCCGGCCGCGCGGGAGCAGGGCCGGGTAGGCCGCGTGCACCCCACGCGCCACGAGCGCACCGATGACGGCCTTGACGACGTCGCCGGGCACGAACACGAGGTCGGCGAGGACGGCGCCCTCCACCGAGAGGTCGGCCCGCAGCACCAGGCCGATGATGCCCAGGACGTGGAGGAGGAGCACACCGCCGAGCACGTTGGCCAGCACGCCCCAGCCGATCCGGTAGGGCGCGCCGACGGCGTACGTGACGGCGCCCACCGCGTAGGCCGCGACGGGCCACCCGACCAGGTAGCCGACGGACGGGCCGGCGAAGACGCCGAGCCCGCCACGGCCGCCCGCCAGCAGCGGCAGGCCGATCGCCACCAGTGCGAGGAACACCACGACCGCCAGCGCACCGCGACGGGGTCCGAGGATCGCGCCGGCGAGCATGACGCCCAGGGACTGGGCGGTGATCGGCACGGCGCCGCCGAACGCCGAGATCGCCGGGAAGAGTCCCAGGGCGGCGATCACTCCTGCGAAGACAGCGATGAACGGGAGGTCGCGGGTGCCGCGTGCCTGGGAGGTCATGACCACATTTCTCACTGGGGCGTCCTTCGATCGGCGTACTGAACGGTGTTCAGGTGAACGGCGTTCAGGTTAGCCCACGGCCAGCGGTGCGTGCATCCGCCGTCCCACGACGAGACGGTTAAGGACGCCCGCGGACGGAGTGGGCCTGGGCGACCGCCCACTGCACCAGGTCACGTGCGGGGCCGGCCGGCGGGTTCGCGCCGCGTGTCCAGACGGCGTGCAACCGTCGAGACAGGTCGAGGCCGGTGACGCTGATGGGGGTCAGGCGGCCGCTGGCGATGTCGTCGCGGACCGCGTACTCGCTCAGCGCGGCTGGTCCGGCGCCAGCTGCCACGGCTGCCCGCACCGCAGCGGTGCTGGCCAGCTCCAGGGCGGGCGGCGAGACGGGGAGGTCACGCAGGGCGCGTTCGAGCACGGTGCGGGTGCCGGAGCCCGCCTCCCGGACGACCATCGGCGTGGACGCGAGCGTCGCTGCCGTCACCCGTCGGCTGGAACGCTGGGCCCAGGGGTGGCTCGGCCCGACCACGACGACGAGCTCGTCGACGCCGATCAGCCGGTGACGCAGCCCGCTGGGCGGCTCCGGCCCCTCGACGAAGCCGAGGTCCGCTGCCTCCGACGCCACGAGCTCGACGACCCGCTCGCTGTTGGTGGCTGTCATCGTGAACTCGGTCAGCGCGAGACCGATGGTCGCCTGGTGGGCGCGGAACGCGACCAGCCAGCCGGGCAGGAGGTACTCGGCGACGGTCAGGCTGGCCGCGATCCTGAGCTGGGCGCGGCGGTCCTGGCGCAGTGCGGCGATGCCCGCGTCGAGCTGTTCGGCGGCATCGACGACACGGGTCGCCCAGTGGACCACGAGGTCGCCGGTCTGGGTCAGTGCCGAGCCCCGTCGGGTGCGGGTCAGCAGCGGGGCGCCGACCAGCGTCTCGGCCGTACGGATCCGCGACGACGCGGCCTGCTGGGTGATGCCCAGCTCGGCGGCGGCGGCGGACAGGCTGCCCGTGCTGGCGACGACCACCAGCAGCTCGAGCGCCCGCAGGTCAGGCACGTGCGAACCCAGCATGAGCCACAAGGCTACCTTGTGACAGCACAACCACGTCCTCGTTCCGCATGTCGGACGCGTCTCGCAGACTCGTCGTCATGACTCTTCGCGTTGCAGTCGTCGGCGGTGGGCCGGCCGGCATCTACACGGCTGACCACCTGGTGAAGTCCGACCCGGGCGTGTCCGTCGACATCCTGGAGCGGCTCCCGGCTCCCTTCGGGCTCGTGCGCTACGGCGTGGCGCCCGACCATCCGCGGATCAAGGAGATCGTGAAGGCCCTGCAGCGCGTCCTCGCCGACCCCCGGGTCCGACTCCTGGGCAACGTCGACCTCGGCGCCGACATCAAGCTCGAGGAGCTGCGCAGCTACTACGACGCCGTCGTGATCGCCACCGGCGCGATGGCCGACCGGCCGCTCGGCATCGCGGGCGAGGACCTGCCGGGCTCCTTCGGTGCCGCCGACTTCGTGTCCTGGTACGACGCGCACCCCGACGTCCCGCGCTCGTGGCCGCTTACCGCCTCGAGCGTGGCCGTGCTCGGCGCGGGGAACGTCGCGCTCGACGTCGCCCGGGTCCTCGCCAAGACCGCCGACGAGATGCTCACCACCGACATCCCGGCGCACGTCCACGAAGGCCTGCGGGCGAACCGGGCCACCGACGTGCACGTCTTCGCGCGCCGCGGCCCGGCGTACGTGAAGTTCTCCCCGCTCGAGCTGCGCGAGCTCGCGCACTCGCCCAACGTCGACGTGGTCGTGCACCCCGAGGGGTTCGAGGTCGACCAGTCGAGCATGGAGCACATCGGCCGCAACAAGCAGGCCAAGATGGTCCTCGACACCCTGGCGAACTGGGTCGGACGCGAGCCCACCGGCAAGCCGCACCGGATCCACCTGCACTTCCTCGAGCAGCCCGTCGCGATCGAGGGTCAGGGCCGCGTGCAGGCGCTGCGCACCGAACGCACCCGGCTGGTCGGCGACGGCACCGTCGCCGGCACAGGGGAAGAGACCGTCTGGGACGTGCAGGCGGTCTACCGGGCCATCGGGTACCGCAGCACCCCGCTCCCGGGACTGCCGTTCGACGACACCGCGGCGGTGATCCCGAACGTGGGCGGCCGGGTGCTCGACCTCGCTGGGGAGCCCGTCCCCGGCCTCTACGTCACCGGCTGGATCAAGCGCGGGCCGGTCGGCCTGATCGGCCACACCAAGAGCGACGCCGCCGAGACCGTCACCCACCTCCTCGCCGACACCACCCCCACCGCGCCCCAGCGCGAACCGCAGGCCGTCGAGGCCCACCTGAGCGACCGCGGCGTCGACCACACGACCTTCGAGCACTGGGAGCGCCTCGACGCCCACGAGATCTCCCTCGGGCACGCCACCCAGCGCCTGCGGGTCAAGGTCGCCGGCCGCCAGGAGATGCTGCTCGCGGGGCGGTAGGACGCGTCTGCTCCCCCACGCCGACCGAGGCGGGACGTGCAACGAACCCGCAGGTCAGGGCGACCTGCGGGTTCTCCGTCGCGTGGTGGAGCTGACGGGATTCGCACCCCTGACCTTCTCAACCAGTTCGAGGCGTCGGTCTCTGCGGGGACCGGCCTCTCACCTGTGCGCCGGGATCGGCCCGATCCGCCGGCCCGCCTCCGCGGGCGGGGTCACGCAGGCATCCCGGGCAACGGCTGCGACGCCGTCGGGTAGCGGCGCGGACGAGCCGCCGCGAACGTGCACGCCAAGCACCTCCTCCGTGGCGCGCAGCCGGTCGGCCACCCACAGCTCGTGCCAGATCCACAGCAGCTTCGGCGCGACACCGATGATCGACGAGCGCACCTCGATCTCGCCGCCTGGCGAGACCTCCTCGAGGTACCGCACGTGTGCCTCCACCGTGTAGAGCGAGGCGTCATTCTCGGAGCGGTACGCCGGGCCGAGCCCGATGGCGTCCATCACGGCGTCGGTCGCATGCCCCATCACCAGCACGTAGTACGGCTCCGAGAGGTGGCCGTTGTAGTCGATCCAGGCGTCCTGGACCGGCTCGCGCCACACCGAGAACGTCACGCCGGGCCGTTCATGCCCGGCCCAGCGCCCGCAGCACGGCGATGACGCCGCGGTCCCGCTCCGCCACGAGGTCGTCGATGGTGCGGTCGCCGGCTTCACGGTCACAGCCGGCGACCACGGCGTCGCGCAGCTCGGGGGTGAGCTCGGCCGCCTCGAGCCGGGTCCACGGGGAGAGCAGCGACGGGCCGAAGTGGTCCAGCATGTGCGCCATCCCGCCCTGCCCGCCCGCCAGGTGGAACGTCAGCATCGGTCCGTGGACCGGCCACCGGAGCCCCGGCCCGTCGGTGATCGAGAGGTCGATCTGCTCGACGGTCGCCTCACCGGCCGCCACCATGTGGAGCGCCTCGCGCCACAGCGCCTCCTGCAACCGGTTGGCGATGAAGCCGGGGACCTCGTGGTCCATCGCGATCACCGACTTGCCAGCCAGACGGAAGAATTCCGAGGTCCACGCCACCGTGTCCGGGTCGGTGAGCTTGCCGCCGACCACCTCGACCAGTGGGATGAGGTACGGCGGGTTGAACGGGTGCCCGACCACCGTGCGCCCGGGGTGGGTGCACTCGGTCTGCATGTCGGTCATGGCGTAGCCCGACGTCGACGACGAGATCACCACGCCCTCGGGGGTGGCGGCATCGATGTCGGCGAGCAGTCGGCGCTTGAGGTCGAGGTCCTCGGGCGCGCTCTCCTGCACGAAGTCGGCCTGGGCGCACGCGGCGGGCAGGTCGGGCTCGTACACCAGGTTCGCGCGGTCGGCGCCGTCGGCGAGGCCGAGCTCGGTGAGTGCCGGCCACGCGGCGTCGACGAGGTGGCGGAGCCGGTCCTCGGCGCCGCTCCCGGGGTCCCACCCGACCACCCGGAAGCCGCGTGAGAGGAAGTAGGCGACCCAGCCGCCGCCGATCACGCCGGTCCCGGCGCAGACGACGGTGCGAACCTCCTCGGGAGCAGGACGCATGTCAGGACCTGGCCTTCAGCTGCAGGATCTCCCGGCCCTCGTCCGGGGTTGCGACCCTCGCGCCCATCGCCTCGACGATCGTCCGCGCCTGCTCGACCAGCTGCGCGTTGGTTGCCTTGACGCCCTTGCGCAGGTACAGGTTGTCCTCGAGCCCGACCCGCACGTGACCGCCGAGCAGGATCGACTGCGCCACCCACGGCATCTGCATCGGCCCGAGCGCGAACGACGCCCAGACCGCGCCCTCGGGGAGCTGGTTGACCATCGCGGCCAGCGTGCCGGGGTCGGCCGGTGCGCCGTACGGGATGCCCATGCACAGCTGGTACATCGCCGGCGCGTCGATCAGGCCCTCCTCGACCAGCTGCTTGGCGAACCACAGGTGCCCCGTGTCGAAGATCTCCATCTCGCAACGGACGCCGAGCTCCTGGATCTTCTTGGCCCCCTCTCGCAGCATGTCCGGCGTGCTCACGTAGACGAGGCTGCCCTCGCCGAAGTTGAGGCTGCCGCAGTCGAGCGTGCAGATGTCCGGCAGCAGCTCCTCGACGTGCGGCAGCCGGTCGACCCCACTGACCAGGTCGGTGCCCTCGAGGAACGTCGTCGGGTCGTGGGGGTCGAGCACGAGGTCTCCGCCCATGCCCGCGGTGGTGTTGACGATGACGTCGACGTCGGACGCGCGGATCCGCTCGACGACCTCGCGGTAGTAGGCGACGTTGCGTGACCCCTTGCCCGTCTCGGGGTCACGGACGTGGATGTGGACGATCGTCGCCCCGGCGAGGGCGGCGGCGATGCCCGACTCGGCGATCTGTTCGGGGGTGACGGGCACGTGCTCGGACCGACCGACGGTGTCGCCGGCTCCCGTCAGGGCGCAGGTGATCATGACGTTGCGGTTCACGGTCGTGCCTCTCCTTCGGTGTGGGGTTCTCCGTCACGGGGTTCGACGGCGTCCAGCAGGGCGTGTAGCCCGAGATAGCTGAGGTCGCGGTACTGGCGGTCGACCCAAGGGTCGTCGTAGGGCCACCGCGACGTCTTCACCACGACCGCGCGGGTCCGTCGGTCGACGGCCGCGAGCTGGCCACGACTGCCGTCGGCGACCAGCCGGTGCCCCTCGGCGTCCAGCGGCCACCAGTGGTAGCCGAACCCGGCGTGCGTGGTCAGGGTGCTCGGCAGCCGACCCGGCGCGGTGAACGGGTACGCCGGCCGCGCGGCCTCGTCCGCCCACGACCCGGCCAGCAGCCGCCGCCCCTCGGGCGTGGTGCCGTCGACGGCCAGCATCGCGAGCCGCGCCCAGTCGCGGGCGGTGGCGGCCAGCGCGCCACCGGCCAGGGCGACCCCTCGACCGTCGATTCCGACGCAGGCGTCGTCGGCACAGCCGAGGTCGGCCCACAGCCGGGTGAGGTCGTCCGAGAAGGTCCGACCGGTCGCACGCTCGCGCACCCAGTCGAGCACCTGGGAGTCCGCGGTGCAGTACGCGTAGCGGGTGCCCGCGACCGTCCCCGGGCCGACGTGGTCCAGCAGCGCCCGTGAGTCCCCGCCGTCGGCGAAGCAGCCGAGCAGCCGCGAGGCGAGCGAGCCGGGGTCGCGGTGGTCCTCCGCCCAGTCGACACCCGAGGTCATGGTGAGGACGTCGACCACGCGGGTCCCGTCGTATCCGGTGCCGGCGAGCTCGGGCACGTGCACGCGGATGAGGTCGTCCAGCGCCAGGTCACCGTCCGTGACCGCCCTCCCGACTAGGTGGGCGAGAGCCGACTTCGTCATCGACGCACCCAGGAAGCGGGTGCGCGGACCCAGCCCGTCGGCGTACCACTCGTGGACGACGGTGCCGCGGTCGAGGACCAGGAGGGACGTCGTCCAGGTCTCCTCGACCCACTCGTCCAGCCCGCGGGTGCGACCGGCGCCGGTGATCTCCGTCTCGATCGGCCGGGCAGCGGCGGCGAGCGCGGCGCCACTGGTCCCGGGCACGACGACGTGCGACCAGCCCGGGTCGTCCTGGGGGTCGCTGAACCTGAGGCCGGAGAGCCGGGACCCCACGATGGAGGCGGGCACCGCGGGACCTCAGTCGATCCTCGGGCTGTTGTCCAGCAGGCTGCGGGTGTAGTCCTCCCGCGGGTTGTCCATGACATCGACCACCGCTCCGGCCTCGACGACCCGGCCCTGCTGGAGGATCTCCACCCGGGCCGCGATCGAGCGCACCAGGGCGAGGTTGTGGGTCACGAACACCATGCTGATCCCGCGCGACTGCCGCAGTCCTTCCAGGAGCTCCACGATCGAGCCCTGGACAGACACGTCGAGCGCCGAGGTGATCTCGTCGCAGATCATCACGTCGGGCTCGGCGGCGAGCGCCCGGGCGATCGCGACCCGCTGCCGCTCACCTCCGGAGAGCCGACTGGCCTGGTAGCGCAGCATCCTCGGCCCGAGCGCGACCTGGTCGAGCAGGTCGACGGCCCGGTCGGTGGCCTCCTTGCCCTTGGCGAGCCCGAAGAGCTCCATCGGGCGCTTGACGATCTGCTCGAT
Source organism: Nocardioides eburneiflavus (assembly GCF_004785795.1). Classification (NCBI taxonomy): domain Bacteria; kingdom Bacillati; phylum Actinomycetota; class Actinomycetes; order Propionibacteriales; family Nocardioidaceae; genus Nocardioides; species Nocardioides eburneiflavus. The sequence goes on along the minus strand of NZ_SRRO01000001.1, from coordinate 1,588,882 downwards.
CGTGAGCCGCGGGTTCAGCGACAGGTAGGGGTTCTGGAAGATGTACTGCAGCCGCTTGCGGTTCACCGCGCTGCGCTGACGCGCACCCTTGGCGAGCTCGTCGCCGTCGAAGCGGATGACTCCGGTCCAGTCCTTGTGGAGCCCTCCGATCGAGCGGGAGATGGTGGTCTTCCCCGAGCCGGACTCGCCCACCAGCGCGACCACCTCGGCCGTGGCCAGGTCGAAGCTCACGTCGTGGACGACGTGCTTGCGTCCGTAGAAGACGTTGAGCCCCTCCACGGAGAGGATGACCTCGCGTGCCTTGTCGGGGTCGGCGTCCGGGACCGTGCCGCGGGAGATGTCCCACGATCCGATGTCGCGAGCCCTGATGCAGCGCACGTCGTGGTTGTCGGCGATCGGGAGCAGCGCCGGTACGTCGCCGCGGCACTCGTCGATCGCGAACTCGCACCGGTCGTTGAAGCGACATCCCGACGGGCGGGCCCCCGGGGCCGGTGTCCGGCCGGGGATGCCGGTGAGCGCCCGGGCCTGGCTCAGGTGCGGGATCGAGTCCAGCAGCGCGCGGGTGTAGGGGTGCGCCGGCGCGTTGAACATGGCCTCCTTGGGCCCGAGCTCCACGATCTGGCCGGCGTACATCACGGCGACCCGGTCGGCGATGTTCGCGACGACCGCCAGGTCGTGGGTGACGTACAGCGCGCTGACGCCGTGGGTCCTGCACAGCACCGCCATGGTCTGGAGGACCATCGCCTGGGTGGTCACATCGAGGCCGGTGGTCGGCTCGTCGAGCACCAGCACCTTGGGCTTCGGCAGGAACGCCATCGCGAGCGCGACCCGCTGCACCTGGCCGCCGGACAGCTGGTGGGCGTAGCGGCTCAGGAACTCGTCGTCGCTGGGCAGGCCGACCTCGGCGAGCCCGTCCCGGGCACCCTGCAACCGCGACTCCTTCGTCCCGATGCCGCGCAGCTCGAGCAGCTCGACGAGCTGCTTGCCGATCCGGATGCTCGGGTTGAGCGCGGAGGCCGGGTCCTGCGGGACGTACGCGATCTCCTCACCGCGCACCTGCCGCATCTCGCGCCAGTGCATCGAGAGGACGTCGCGCTCCTCGAGGAGCACCTTGCCCGAGGAGATGAACGCACCGGCGCGCGAGTAGCCGAGCAGCGAGGTGCCGACGGTCGTCTTGCCCGAGCCGGACTCGCCGACCAGACCGACGACCTCGCCGGGCGCGAGGACCAGGTCGATGTCGTCGACGACGTCGACCGGCTTCCCGGTGAGCCTCACGCCGAGGTCCTGGACCACCAGGCCGGCACCCTGTTTCTCGAGGCCGACGAGCTCGGGGCTGGCGGTCATCAGCTCTCTCCTCGTTGGGCGACCTGCGCGATGCCGTCGGCCATCAGGTTGGTACCGATGCAGAAGATCGCGATGATGATCACCGGCGCCAGGACCGCCCACGGCTGCGTCGGGAGCCCGAGCTGGTTCTCGCGGATCATCTGGCCCCAGTTGGCCGCGCCCGGGTTGGCGGAGAACCCGAGGAAGCCGAGGGAGCCGACGAAGCCGATCGAGAAGGTGAGCCGCAGCCCGCCCTCGGCCAGCAGCGGTGCGTTCATGTTCGGGAGCACCTCGGCGAGGACCACCCGGCTGCGCTTCTCACCCAGCGCCTCGGCCGCGATCACGAAGTCCCGCGACACGATGCCGAGCGCCACGCCACGGGCCAGCCGGGCCACGCGCGGGGCGTGCGAGACGCCGACCAGCACGATCAGGATCCAGGCCGTCGGCCGCTGGAGGGCGGTGAGCACGAGCAGTGCGAGCAGGATCTGGGGGAACGACAGGATGACGTCGTTGCCGCGCATGATGATCTCGTCCCACCAGCCCCCGGCGTAGGCCGCGACGACACCGATGAGGATGCCGAGCGCCATGCCGAGCAGGGTGCCGAGGAGCGCGATCACGAGGATCGTCCGACCGCCGTACATGACCCGACTGAGGACGTCGGAGCCGAGGTAGTCGGTGCCGAGCAGCCCCTCGTCGCTGAAGGGTGGCCCGGCCACCTCCGACTCGCCGAAGGGGGCGAGGTAGGGGCCGAAGATCGCGAACGCCACCAGGAGCAGCGTGATCGTCCCGCCGGCGACGAAGCGCTTCTGCTTCATCGCCTTGCGGAACGTCGAGGGGTCGGCCGGCTCGATGGGCGGCAGGGTCGCTGCCTCTGCACTCATGACGAGATCGCCGTCCTCGCGCGTGGGGTCAACAGGATGGACAGGAGGTCCGCGACCAGGTTCACCACGACGTACACGCCAGCGATGATCATGCTCAGCGCCTGCACCATCGCCACATCGTGGTTGCGGACCGAGTCGACGAGCTGGCGGCCGATCCCGGGGTAGGAGAAGAGCGTCTCGACGACGACGACACCGCCGGCCAGGAAGGCCAGCTGGAGCGCGATCACCTGGATGCCGGGCACGATGGCGTTGAGCAGCGCGTGCCTGCGCATCACGACCTTCTCGGGGATGCCCTTGAGCCGCGCCAGCTCGACGTAGTCGCTGTCGATCACCTCGAGCAGCGAGGCCCGCACGATCCGCGAGACGTACGGCGCCACCCAGAGCACCAGCGTCACCGTCGGCAGGACCATGCTCTTCGGCTCGTCCCACGGGCTCCCGCCGAGCGGCACCAGGGTGACCGCGGGCAGCACCTGCGACACCGTCGTCGCGAACAGCGCGATCAGGAGCACGCCGATCACGAACTCCGGCAGGCCGGCCATCGCCAGCAGGATCGTCTGGATCACGGTGTCGGGCCGCTTGCGGCGGTAGTGCGTCGAGATCATCGCGACGGCGAACGCCAGCGGGATCATCACCGCCGCCGACAGGGCCACCAGCACCGCGGAGTTGACCACGCTGCTCGAGATCTGGCCGCCGACGGGCAACGAGTTGGCCAGGGACACGCCCAGGTCACCCGTCAACAGCCCGCCGAGCCAGTCGAAGTAGCGCGACACGAGCGACTGGTCAGTGCCGAGCAGCGCCTCCAGCTCGGCGACCCGGCCGGGGTTGGAGTTGTAGTCGCGGCCGAGGATCGCGCGGACCGGGTCGCCCAGCGCGGCCGTGGCCATGAAGGTCAGGACCGAGACGAGCCACAGCGTCAGCACCGCCAGCCCGAGCCGGCGGGCGAGCCAGATGGCCCAGGCCGCCGCTCCGTGCTGGCCCTTGGGCGGGGCGACCTCCTCGAGCGGATCTTGCAGGGCTGTCGCAACGTCAGTCATGCCAGGATCCCGGCCGGCCCTACTGGACCGAGACGTGCTGGAACTTGTAGTTGCCGAGCGGGAGGTACTTGCTCGGCTCCAGACCCTGGACATTGGCGCCGTACCCGTCGACCTGCTGCCGGAAGCCCCAGATGATCAGGCCGCCCTCGTTGTACTCGATCTCCTGGGCGTCGTGGAGCAGCTCGGCCCGCTTGGCCTCATCGGTCTCCTGGGCCGCGGCGTTGACGAGGTCCCGGTGCTCCTGGTTGTCCCAGTGCGTCTCGTTGTAGGTGCCGCCCTGGTCGGGCGGGAAGGTTCCGACCACGGCCTGCGGGATGTAGTTGCGGGTGTTCCAGAAGTCCTGCGCGAACGTGTAGGAGAGGTAGTTGTCGTCGTAGAACGGCGTCTTCTTGGTGACCTTGACATCGACGCCGGCCGCTTTCGCCTGCTCGGCGAACAGGTTCGCGGCTGGGACGGCAACCGACCCGATGTCGTCGCCGGTGAAGAGCTCGACCTGCAGCCCCTCCGCGCCCGCGGACGCCAGGAGGGACTTGGCCTGGTCGATGTCCTGCTCGCGCTGGGGCAGGTCGCTGGCGTACGCGACGTCGAGCGGGGCGTACATGTCGTTGCCCAGGGTGCCGTAGCCGCTCAGGGTCTGGTCGATCATCTGCTGCCGGTCGACGATCAGTCGCATCGCCTGGCGGACCTTGACGTCGTTGAACGGCGCCTGGTCCACGCGCATCGTGAAGGGCACCCATTGACCGCCCTCGGCGATGAGCACACCACCACCGGCGCCCTTGATCGTGTCGATCAGGTTGTAGGGCAGGTTGTCGACGGTGTGGATCTGGCCGGACTGCAACGCGTTGACCTTGGAGCTGTCGTCGGCGAAGTCCTGGATCTGCAGCTCGTCGACAAATGCCGCGTCGCCCCAGTAGTCGGCGTACCTGGTGAAGGTGCTGGTCTTGCCGGCCTCGAACGACTTGTAGGCGAACGCGCCTGTGCCGACCGGGTTGCTGGGGTCGAACTCGCCGCCGGGGATGATCCCGAGCGTGTACTCCGCCAGCAGCGAGTCGAGGATCGCGTACGGCGTGTTCAGCACCAGCTCGAGCGTCGTCTCGTCGACGACCTTGCTCGACTGGAAGTCGATGATCTGCGAGAGCTGACCACCGGCCGAGAGCGGCGCCTTCGGATTGGCCACGCGCTGGATGCTCTTCCACGCGTCGTCGGCGGTGACCGTCTTGCCGTTGTGGAACGTGACGCCTCCACGCATCTTGATGGTCCACGTCACAGCGTCTGCGGAGGGCTCGACCGACTCGGCAAGCGCCGGTTCGAGCTCGTAGTTGTTGTTCCAGAACAGCAGAGGCTCGTAGAGGTTGTTGCACCGGGCGATGTCCGCGGCTTGGACCGGCGCGTGCGGGTCGAGCGTGTCCTTGCTGCCACCGCCCGTCGCGCCGTGGATCAGGATGCCGCCCGAGCGCTGCGGGCCACCGCCGCCGCCCCCGCCGCCGCCGTCACCGTCACCTCCACAGGCGGCGAGGAGCCCGCTGCCGGCGACGGCAGCGGCACTGACGCCGGAGTACCGGAGCAGCTGCCGGCGGGAGATTTCCAGATGGCGGCGAGAGATCTGGTTCACTTCGTGACTCCCTGTCGCGCTATGCGAACGTGTGATGTGATCTAGGCAACATAAAGGTGGTGGGTTGTGCCGGTCAATGAGTCAGCCGAATCGGTCACCCGGCTGTCATCAACTTCGGGTAGGCGTGCCGGGTCGACGCGTGTCCAGTCGGTGGAGCGAGCCGCAGCGGTTCTCCGCGCGGTGGCGGCGGCGACCGGGTCCGCGGCGACGGCGAGCGCCCTGGCCGCGACCGTGGGGCTGAACCGCACGACGACCTGGCGGATCCTGGCCACGCTCGAGGGGGAGCGGCTGGTGAGCTTCGACGCGGACACCGGCACGTACTCCCTCGGTTTCGGCCTGATCGACCTCGCCGGCCAGGCCGACGGCGTCACCCTGGCTCGGTCCGCACGCGTCGTGCTCCAGCGGCTGGCCGCCGAGGCCCGCGAGACCGCGGCCCTCGCCGTCGTCCGCGGAGGAGCGCTGACCTACGTCGCCGAGGCGACGGCCGACACGGTGGTGGCGGCCGGGTGGCAGGGCCGCGAGGTCGCCCTGCACGCGACGTCGACAGGGAAGGTCCTCCTGGCGTTCTCCCACCCGGCGGAGCTGCGGCCGCTGCTGCGGCTACCGCACGGTCAGCGTCTGCCCCGCTACACGCCGTCGACCGTCACGTCGCTCAGCAGGCTCGAGGAGGAGCTCGCAGTGACCCGCGAGCGCGGGTACGCCGTCTGCCGCGGCGAGTTCGAGAGCACGGCCTGGGGCGTCTCTGCGCCGGTGCTCGACCTGGCGGGACACCCGGTCGCGGTCGTCAGCGTGTGGGGGCCGAGCGAGCGCCTCGGCGAGGACCGGTTCGCGGACCTCGGGGCGCTCGCGATCGGCGGCGCGGCCGAGATCGCCGGGCGACGGACGTCCGGGTAGCGACGGGAAACCGTACAGTGTCAGGGTGGCTTTCGCGCATGACACCGAGACGTCGCTGCTGGCAGCGGTCTCGCTGGTCAACTCCGCGGAGCCGCCCGACACGCTCACGTCGTCGGCCGAGCTCGAGGAGTTCCGGACGCAGTTCGGCTACACCGGTCGGCACGACGGCGACGAGGCCGAGCTCGCGGAGGTCCGTGCCCTGAGGCCGCGGCTGCGCGAGCTGCTCACCGCCGACCGGGACCGCGCGGTGGCGATCGTCAACGACCTGCTGCAGCGCGCGGAGGCGACACCGAGGCTCGTCCGGCATGGCGAGCACGACTGGCACATTCACGTGGTCGACCCCGAGACGCCGTTCGCCGAGCGGATCGCCGCCGAGACCGCGATGGCCATGGTCGACGTCATCCGCACCGACGAGATGTCGCGACTGGGCATCTGCGCCCGGGACGACTGCGAGAGCGTGGTGCTCGACCTCTCGCGCAACCGCTCCAAGATCTTCTGCGGCCCCTCCTGCAGCAACCGGGCCGCGGTGGCGGCGTACCGAGCCCGCCAGCGCTGATTGCCAACCCGCCCGTGCCGCCGCCACAGTGAACCCACGAACCGCCCGAGCCCGGAGGAACGCCGCACCGTGACCGACGAGCACCCCGACCGCACCAGGCTTCCCCTCGACGTCGACACCTCGGCCCGCCCGATTCGGCCGGTGTCGGCCGGGCGCGGCGCCCCGAACGTGGTCGTCGTGCTGATCGACGACATGGGATTCGGCGCCTCGTCGCCGTACGGCGGCCCGTGCGAGATGCCCACCGCCCAGCGGCTCGCCGACGAGGGGCTGCGCTACAGCCGGTTCCACGTCACGTCGCTCTGCAGCCCGACCCGGCAGGCGCTGATGACCGGCCGCAACCACCACTCGGTCGGGATGGGCGTGACCAGCGAGATGTCGACGCCGGAGCCCGGCTACCACGGCTACCGTCCCGCGAGCGCGGCGACCATCGCGCAGATCCTCGGCGGCAACGGCTACTGCACCGCGGCCGTCGGCAAGTGGCACCAGACCCCGCCCGTGGAGGTCAGCCCGTCCGGGCCGTTCCAGCGCTGGCCCATGGGGGAGGGCTTCGACTACTTCTACGGCTTCATGGGCGCGGAGATGAACCACTGGTACCCGCAGCTCTACCAGGGCCGTTACGCCGTCGAGCCGGACAAGCTGCCCGAGGACGGCTACCACCTGTCCGAGGACCTCGTCGAGAAGGCGATCTCCTGGATCGAGAACCAGCAGGCGATCACCCCCGAGCGGCCGTTCTTCACCTACGTCGCCTTCGGCGCGACCCACGCCCCGTTCCACGTCGCGGCGGAGTGGCGCGACAAGTACGCCGGACGCTTCGACGTCGGCTGGGACGCGCAGCGCGAGGCGACCCTCGCCCGGCAGAAGGAGCTCGGCCTCGTGCCGGAGACGACCGAGCTCGCCCCGTGGGCCGAGGGTGTCCCCCACTGGGACGACCTCGACGAGATCGAGCAGCGGGTGGCGGCCCGCTTCATGGAGACCTACGCCGGGTTCGCCGAGCACACCGACGCCCAGGTCGGCCGGCTGGTCGACGCGTTGGAGGACATGGGCGTCCTCGACGACACGCTGATCTTCTACCTGCTCGGCGACAACGGGGCCTCCGGCGAGGGCGGGCCGCGCGGCACGTTCCGCGAGCATCTCGTCGGCCACGGCATCCAGGACGAGACCGCCGACATGGCGGCCCGGCTCGACACGCTGGGCGACCCCTCGACGTACGCCATCTACCCAGTCGGGTGGGCACTCGCGATGAACACGCCGTACCCCTGGACCAAGCAGCTCGCCCACCTCGGAGGCACGCGGGACGGGATGATCGTCCGCTGGGGCAACGGGATCCAGGCCAGGGGCGAGGTCCGCCACCAGTGGCACCACGTGATCGACGTGGTCCCGACGATCCTGGAGGCGGCGGGGCTCCCCGCCCCGGAGATGTACGGCGGGGTGGCGCAGCAGCCGATCGAGGGGACCAGCCTCGCCTACTCGTTCGACGACCCGGCAGCGCCGGACCGCCGAACCACGCAGTACTTCGAGATGATCGGCAACCGCGGCGTCTACCACGAGGGCTGGACGGCGGTGACCCGTCACGGCATCCCCTGGGAGATGGTACACACCTCCGACCGCCCCTTCGAGCAGGACCGTTGGGAGCTCTACGACCACGGCGCCGACTGGAGCCAGGCCCGCGACCTGGCGGCCGAGCACCCCGAGCGGCTCGCCGACCTCCAGCGCATCTTCGACAGGGAGGCCGAGAAGCACCACGTCTTCCCGCTCGACGACCGGGTCACCGAACGGGAGAACCCCGACGTCGCCGGCCGGCTCGATCTCCACCTGGGCCGGTCCTCGCTGTCGTTCGGACCGCGGGTCGGCCGGCTGACCGAGGAGGCCGCCCCGAACGTGAAGAACCGCTCGCACGCCATCACCGCCGACCTCGAGGTCGTCACGGGCACCGACGGCGTGGTCGTGGCGCAGGGCGGCCGGTTCGGCGGTTGGTCGCTGTACGTCGTCAACGGCGTCCCGCACTACGCCTACAACTACCTCGGTCGCGACCTCACCGTCGTGCGCGGCGGCAAGCCGATGGCGCCCGGCCGGCACGACCTCGTCGTCCGCTTCACCTACGACGGCGGCCCTCCGGGCAGCGGGGCCGACGTGTCGCTCGAGGTGGACGGGGCCGTCGTCGGCACCGGTCGGATCCCGGTGACCACGGCGTACTACTTCTCCTTCGACGAGACCTTCAACGTCGGCGTCGACCGGGGGACGCCGGTGGTGGACGACTACCTGCCGGTGCGCAACGCGTTCGAGGGACTGATCCACCGGGTCCGGTTCGACCTCGACGAGGTGGCCGACCCCGGCAGTGACGACGACCGCGAGCACCAGGTGATGGTCCACCAATGAGCGGGTGCTGCACCCCCTCGGGTCGGGACGACGCGGCGCCACCCGCGGCAGCGGTGACCGGTCGCCGGGACGGCGACTCGTGGGACGGGCTGGTGCGGCTCGCCGGCGGCGTGACCCGGGTCGGCAGCGACGACCCCGACCACCCGGAGGAATGGCCGGTCCGGACGGTCGAGCTGGCGCCGTACGCCATCGGCCGGTGCGCCGTGACGAACGCCGAGTTCGCGGCCTTCGTCGCGGCCACCGGGCACCGCACGGAGCCCGAGCGGTTCGGCTGGTCGTTCGTCTTCGGAGGGCTGCTGCCCGACGACTTCCCGCCGACCCGCGGCGTCGCCGCCGCACCGTGGTGGCGGGAGGTGCACGGCGCCGACTGGGCCCATCCGGAGGGCCCGCAGTCCGACCTGGCCGACCGGTCCGGTCACCCGGTGGTGCACGTGTCGCGGCGCGACGCCGAGGCGTACGCCGCCTGGTGGGGCGGCCGGCTGCCGACCGAGGCCGAGTGGGAGCACGCCGCGCGGGGTGGACTCGTCGACCAGCCCTTCCCCTGGGGCTCGGAGCTGAAGCCGGGCGGTGAGCACCGGATGAATGTCTGGCAGGGGACGTTCCCCGGTGAGGACACCGGCGACGACGGCTGGCGGGGCACCTGTCCGGCGGACGCGTTCCCGGCCAACGAGCACGGCCTGCACAACGTGACGGGCAACGTGTGGGAGTGGTGCTCGGGCAGCTGGGCGGAGGTGGACCCGAGCGGCGTCAGCCGGGGCGGGTCCTACCTGTGCCACGCGTCGTACTGCCGTCGGTACCGAGTGTCGGGCCGGCAGGCGCACGCCGTCGACTCGACGGCGGGCAACTTGGGGTTCCGGGTGGCGGCCGACCTGTGACGGTCAGCCCGTCGCCGCCGTGCCCTCCAGCGTGAGCGCGAGCGCGCCGCCCAACGGAGCCACGCCACGCCGGCGCCGAGCAGCCCCAGCACGACGAGGATCGCGGCCAGCGCGGCCTGGAGACCGGTGGGTCCGTCGAGCTCGACCGCGTCGAGCGCCACGCCGCCGGCCGTAGACCCAGGCGGGCCAGGCGGTGGCCCGCGAGGGAACGTCGTCCGGGGGGCTCGCGGGAACCACCGCCCGAGCCTAGCGACCGGGCCCGGTCACGGCCGTCAGGCCGCGAGGAGCGCGTGGGGCGGGTGGGTCGGCGGCTCGGGCTCGTGGTCCACCACGGGCGCCACCGCAGCCGGGCGGGCACGCCGGGCGCGCAGCGTCGTGAAGGCGGAGTGCGCGGCGATGGCGGTCCAGAGCAGGTTCGAGCCGACGCTGGGCCAGGCGCCGTACACGGCGCTGGCGGTGCCGGCGAGCAGGCCGGCCAGGCCGTTCAGGGCGGAGTAGCGCAGCGACATCGCGTCCCAGTGCCCGCGACTTAGCAGGACGTAGGCGGCGATGCCGCCGATCGTCCCGATCCACCCCAGTGCTGCCGCGATCATTTCCGTCTTCCTCGTCGTCCTCATTCGGCCGACCGTCGGCCCGACGAGCGAATCCTGTAGGTTCCAAGGGGGTAAGCGCAATTGCACTTCTGGACATTCCGGGTTTAGCGTTGCTAAAATGCGCATCGACCCCAGCCGACTTCGCTTCCTGCTCGCCGTCGCGCGGTACGGCGGCGTGCTGGCCGCCGCCGACGAGCTCGAGGTGACCGCCTCCGCCGTGTCCCAGCAGCTGGCCAAGCTCGAGCGCGAGACGGGCTACGCGCTGCTGCGCCGGGTGCCGTCCGGCAGCGTGCTGACACCGGCCGGACTGGCCCTGGCCGAGGCGGCCGAGGACGTCGAGCGCGCGCTGGCCGTGGCCCGGTCCCGGCTGGCAGAGACGTCGGAGGAGGTGAGCGGCTCGGTCCGGATCGGCGGCTTCCAGTCGTTCCTCGCCACGGTCCTGGCACCGGCCCTGCCCGAGTGGCGCGAGCGCTACCCGGCGCTCCGGTTCGGGACGGTGGAGGCGGAGGAGGCCGACCTGATGCGGGGCCTCCGGGCCGGTGTGCTCGACGCGATCGCCGTCGAGCTCGACACCGGGGAGAGCCACCCACCTTCACGCGGCACCACCGACGTACCGCTCCTCGACGAGCCGTGGAAGCTGGTGGTCCCCGCAGGGGCCCTGCTGACCTCCGACGTCATCGACCTGAGCCGACTCGGGATGCCGTGGCTCGGCCTGGACGCCTCCGCCGCGAGCGCCAAGGCCAACCGACGCGTGCGTCGTGAGCTCGGCGGCGCGGAGTCGACGGAGCACACGTTCTTCAGCTACCAGAACGCGCTCGCGCTCGTGGCCGCCGGCGAAGGGGTGACACTGGCCCCGGCGCTCGCACTCGAGACCCTCCCGACCACGGGCGTCGACATCCTCGACATCCCCGGCCTCGGCATGCGCCGCGTCGTCCTTCGCCACCTCACGCGCAACCGCAGCTCCAGCCCCACCCTGGCCACGGCCACGGCTCTGATCCGCGAGGCTGCGGCGGCGTTCTCGTACGAGTCGTCGGGCATGTGAGCGTGGTGGGGACACGGTCTGGCGGTGGCGAGCCCACCTCACGACGACGCACGACCGCTCGACCCACCCCGACAATGTGCAACAGCCCGGACCCTGAGATGGGTCCGGGCTGTCTGGGATCTCTTGCGAGTACACGTGGTGGAGCTGAGGGGATTCGAACCCCTGACCTTCTCATTGCGAACGAGACGCGCTACCAACTGCGCCACAGCCCCATGCGCCTCACGGCGCGACGCCAAGATACACGAGCGTTCTGCGGCCCACCCAATCGCCCCAGATGGACTTCCACCCGTACGAGTGGAACTTCATCGGCACCCCAGCGTGGAGACCAGCGACCGGCCCTGGACTTCCACGCGTGCGCGTGGAAGTTCAGGCAGCGGAGACGCGGCACGCCGAGGGCAGGCCGGGCGGCACAGGAGCGAGGACTCAGGCGCCGCTGGCGCGCCGGGTCTCGCGGTCGGTCTCCTCGGCCTCGCGGGCGGCCCGCGCGGACTGCTCGGCGGAGCGGGCGAGGGCGGAGTCCTCGTCGTTGCGGCCGCTGGACCAGACACCGGTGGAGTCGAGGTCGATGGTGGAGACCGTACGTCGCGCTGCTGCCGGCTTGCCGACATAGGTCGGGAGCGTGGTCGGCACCATGTCCCACCCGCCGACGACGGGGATCTCGCCGGTCACCACCGCCGGGAGGTCGGCGGCCGGGGAGGACTCCGACGGCTCGGGAGCCACGGGCACGGCCGGGACGCGCGGCTGGGGCGGGGTGACGGGCAGCTCGCCGGTGACGTCGTCGCGCTCCTCCTCGACCAGCGGCGGCAGGCCGATCTCGATCGCGGCGCGGGCGGCGCGCTGGCGGCGCTCGGCGCGCACGGAGACCCGGCAGGCGACCAGCCAGGCGACCAGCACCGCGACGGGCGCCGCGACCCACGGCCAGGTGATGACGGACGCCGCGGCCAGGCCGATCACGACGGCATTGGCCAGCAGGACGAGGGCGAGGACGTTGCGGCGGCGCCTGGCAGCCCGACGCGCGGCGGCACGCTCGGCCGCGGGCGACGGGCGCGCCGTACGGGCGACCGGCACGGTGACCTCGCGGGTCACGGTGGTGGTCACGGACGCGCTGACCGTCTCGGTGACGGCGCTGGTCTGCTCGGGCTGCACGTGGGCCTTGGTCTCCACCGGCGGGCGCCGGGAGGCGCGGATCGGCGAGACGACGAGGCGCGCGTTGCGCCGGTCGACGGGCTCGCGGCGCGCGAGGACCCGCATGGTGTGGGAGAACTTGTCGACGGAACGGCTGCGGACGACCTCGTCGTGGTGCTTGAGGGCCTTGGGGATCAGGTAGACGGCCCACGCCACGGCAAGGGCGACGAAGATGAGAGCGCTCAGGTCCACGTCCGAAGCGTAGGAGCGTGGAGCGTAACCGGGGCGGATGTCAAGTGGTGTGTCGCAGAACTACTGGTGTGACTGGTGTGTCGAGAGCCGCGCGAGGACCCCTTCGGGCGCTTCCTCGGCGGTGACGGCGAAGATCCGGTGGTCTCGCCACGCGCCGTCGATGTGCAGGAAGCGCGGGGCGTACCCGACCTGCTCGAGGCCGAGCTTCTCCACGACCCGCAGCGAGTTGGTGTTCTCGGGGCGGACGCAGATCTCCACACGGTGCAGCCGCACCGGGCCGAGGCAGTGGTCGATCACCATTCCCACCGCGCGGGGCGCGACCCCGCGCCCCGCGACGTCGGCGGACACCCAGTAGCCGATCGACGCCCACTGCGCCGACCCGCGCGCGACGTTGCTCACCGTCACCTGGCCGGAGAAGCGTCCCTCGACCTCGATCACGAACGGCAGGCAGAGGCCCTGCCGGGCCTGCTGCAGCAGCGAGCGGGTGACCACCTTGTAGGACGACGGACGTGGCGCTGCTCCCGGCGGGACCGTCGCGTCCCACGGGCGCAGCCAGTCGTGATTGCGCGCCCGCACGGCCTGCCACTCGTCGGCGTCGGCGCGCCGGAGCGCGCGGACCACGACGCCCTCCGACTCCAGGCGGGCGGGCCAGCCCGGCGCGTCGCCGGACAAGGCGTTCAGTGGTCGCTCCCGACGACCTGCTCGACGGCGTGGCGCACGACCGGCTCGAGCACACCGAGGCCGTCCTTCACGCCACCGCGGGACCCGGGGAGGTTGACCACGAGGCAGTCCCCGACGAGGCCGGCGAGGCCGCGCGAGAGCATCGCCGTCGGCACACCCTTGGTGACCCCGGCGGCGCGGATCGCCTCGGCGATGCCGGGCACCTCGCGGTCGAGAAGCGCCGCGGTCGCCTCGGGAGTGCGATCGGTCGGCGTCAGCCCCGTGCCGCCGGTGGTGAGGACCAGGCGCGCCCCGGCCGCCACGGCGGCGGCGATCGCCTCGCGGACCGGGTCACCGTCGGGCACGACCGCCGGCTCGCCGCAGTCGAACCCCTGCCCGCGCAGCCAGTCGGCGATCAGCGGGCCGGTCTCGTCCGCGTACGTCCCTGCCGCGGCGCGGTTGGACGCGACGACGACGGCCGCGGGAAGGCTCATCGTGCCCAGTCCCCTGAGCGCCCGCCGGTCTTGGTCTCGACCCGGATGTCGGTGATCACGGCGGCCTTGTCGACGGCCTTGACCATGTCGACGACGGTGAGCGCGGCGACCGAGACGGCGGTCAGCGCCTCCATCTCCACGCCGGTGCGGTCGGTGGTGCGCACCGTGGCGGTGATGTCGACGGAGTCGTCGGTGACCTCGAGGTCGACCGTCACGCCCGAGATCGCGAGCGGGTGGCACAGCGGGACCAGGGCGGGCGTCTGCTTGGCCCCCATGATCCCGGCGACCCGGGCCACGGCGAGCGCGTCGCCCTTGGGCACGCCCTCGCCGCGCAGCAGCTCGACCACGGTCGGGCTCACGAGCACGCGACCGGTGGCGGACGCCGTACGGGCCGTGACGGGCTTGTCGCCGACGTCGACCATGCGCGCGGCGCCGGTGTCGTCGACGTGGGTGAGCCGGGCGTCGCCGGCCTGGTCGGGGGAGGCCATCAGAACTCCTCGTCGAGCCTGCGGATCGCGACCATCTCCCCGGCGGCGATCGCGGTGGTGTCGGCCGGCACCTCGATGAGGCAGTTGGCGGTCGCGAGGTCGCCGATGAGGTGCGAGCCGTGGCCGCCGACCGGCGAGACGAAGGTGCCGCCGCGGTCGGTCTCGTAGAGCCCGCGCACCAGCTGCACCTTGCCCTCGGGCGAGGACAGCCCGTGGGTGAGCCGCGCGCGGCCGGTGGGGCGTACGTAGGGGAGCTTGCCCATCATCCGGCGGATCGCGGGCAGCACGAACATCTCGAACGAGACGTAGGACGAGACCGGGTTGCCCGGCAGGGTGAAGACCGGGGTGTCGTCCTCGCCGATCGTGCCGAACCCCTGCGGCTTGCCCGGCTGCATGCCGACCCCGCCGAACCACATCGACCCGTGGTGCGACAGCGACTCCTTGACGACGTCGAAGTCGCCCTCGCTCACTCCCCCGCTCGTGACGACGAGGTCGGCGCGGACGAGCTGGTCGCTCAGCGCCTCGGTGAAGGCGTGGGCCTCGTCGGGCACGATCCCGACGCGGTAGGCGATGGCGCCGGCGGCCCGGGCGGCCGCGGCCAGCAGGTAGGAGTTGCCGTCGTAGATCGAGTCGTGGCCCAGCGGCGTGCCGGGGTCGCGGAGCTCGGACCCGGTGGAGATCACCACGACGCGCGGGCGCGGACGGGTGCGTACGGTCGCCCGGCCGACCGCGGCGAGCATGCCGAGGTGGCGGGGGCCGAGGACGGTGCCCTCCTCGAGCAGCATGTCGCCCTCGGCGATGTCGTCGCCGGTGGGCCGGATGTGCTGGCCGGGCTTCGCGGCCCGGTCGATGCGGACGCGGGCAACACCCCGGTCGGTCCACTCGTAGGGGACGACCGTGGTCGCGCCCGCCGGCACGGGTGCGCCGGTCATGATCTTGACGGCCGTGCCGGGCGAGAGCGCGAGGATCGACGACTGGCCGGCCCCGATCTCGCCGACGACCGGCAGGGTCACGGGCTCGTCGGCGGTGGCGGCGGCGACGTCCTCGGCGACCACGGCGTAGCCGTCCATCGCGGAGTTGTCGAAGCTGGGCAGCGAGATCGGCGCCACGACGTCCTCGGCCAGCGCGAGGCCGAGCGCCTCCATGAGGGGCTGTGGGAACGCCTGGAGCGGGGAGACCGTGGCGAGGATGCGCTCGACGTAGTCGTCGACCGGCAGCAGGTCAGCCATCGGTGCCCTGGGCCGAGTCCTTGTCAGCGTCCTGCTCGCTCAGCACGGTGCCGCCCTCGATGCGCTGAGCCGCGGACGCCTGGAGCTTGACGTCGCCGATGACGCGGACGCCCTGCCCGAAGGTCCAGTCGCCGCCGACGGTGAACGAGTCGGCCTCGCGCAGCGACGGCGCGCCCTCGGGGAAGCGCTTGTCGAAGTCGCCGACCAGCTTGTAGAAGTCGCCGTCGAGGGACACGTAGGGCACGTCGTCGCCGGCCTGGTCGAGCACGAAGTCCTTGCCGATGTCATAGACGTCGGAACGCAGCACCAGCAGGTCGTCGGTGGTCTTCACCGGGACGAACCGGTCGCGGCCCACCTCGATCGTGCGGGCGCCCTCGAAGACCTCGATCGCGGCGCCCATCGCGGTCTCGATCTGGATGACCTCGGGCGTGCTGCTGTCGGCGGGGTCGAGGTGCTTGACGTTGCGGATGAGCGGCAGGCCGAGGATGCCCCCGCGGGCGTCGAGCGCGTCGACCATCGCCTGGATGTCGAACCACAGGTTGTTGGTCGAGCAGTAGCGGTGGCGGTCGAGGTCGCTCAGCGCCTCCTTGTCCGCGTCGAGGGTCTGCGCCGACTCGCGCAGCACGATGCGGCCGTCGGCCTTGCGCCGGGCGAAGTGCCCGCCCTTGCGGTCCGACGGCGTACGTCGTACCGCCTCGATCGCGAACGGCGCGCCGCTCTGCGCGAACCAGCCGGCCACCCGCGCGTCGGGCACCGCGCCGAGGTTGTCGGAGTTGGAGACGAAGACGTAGCGGTAGCCCGCCGCGAGCAGCTGCGTGAGCAAGCCCGTGCCGCGCAGCGCGGTGTAGATGTCGCCGTGGCCGGGCGGGCACCACTCGAGGTCGGGGGCCTTCGGGTACGCCGCGGGCAGCAGGTCGGCGACGAGGAGCTTGGGCTCCTTGTTCTGCAGGAACTCCAGCGGCAGCCCCTTGACCGCGAGGTCCTCGTAGCGGGCCAGCGCCGCCATGGTGTCGGCGGAGGTGCGGAAGGAGTTCATGAACATCAGCGGCAGCGGCGCGTCGTACTGCGTGCGCAGGTGCAGCACCTGGCGGGCGATGATGTCGAGGAAGCTCAGCCCCCGGCGCACGCACAGCAGCGACTTGGCGCGGTCCATGCCCATCGACGTGCCGAGTCCGCCGTTGAGCTTGATGACCGCGGTCGCGCGGATCGCCTCGGCGGCCACGTCCTCCGGCACGTCGACGTCGGCGATCGACTCCATGTCGAGCGGCTCGATCGAGTCCTCGGCGATCATCCCGGTCTCGCCGTGCTCGAGGAGTCGGTAGTAGTGCGCGAACGTGTCGATCGCGACCTCGTCCACCCCTGCCTGCCGCATCTTCTCGCGCGCGAGTGCGAGACCCTGGGGGTTGCCCTTGCTTGCCATGCTTCGATCGTAGGCTGCTCGGGTGGGAGCAGGACACTCGCCGGCCAAGACGGCCCTCCGCGACCAGGTGCGCGCGGCGCGCAGGCGCCGTCCGCTCGACGCCGCGGCGCGGTTCGCGGGCGACGTCGCGGGGGTCGCCCTGGCATGGCCACCGGTCCGCGACGCCGCCACCGTCGCGGCGTACGTGTCGGTCGGCAGCGAGCCGGGCACCGGCGCGCTGCTCGATGCCCTCGTCGCCGCCGGCAAGCGCGTGCTCCTGCCCGTGGTGCTGCCCGACCTCGACCTCGACTGGGCGGTGTACGACGGCCCCGCCGCCCTCGCCACGGCGTCGCGTGGGCTCTACGAGCCGACCGGCCCGCGGCTGGGCCGCGACGCGATCCGCACCGCCGACGTGGTCCTCGTGCCGGGCCTCGGTGTCTCGCCAGCCGGCGAGCGCCTCGGCCAGGGCGGCGGCTGCTACGACCGGGTGCTGCCCCGGGTCCCGGCCGGCACGCCCGTCGCGGTGGTGCTCTTCGACGACGAGGTCGGGGTGGCCGTGCCCGCGGAGCCGCACGACGTACGGGTCGGGTTCGCGCTGACTGCGGGCGGCGTCACCCCCTTGTCGCAACCACCGGTCACCCGGTGATCCCTCGGGTTCTCACCCGTTGCAACGGGTGAGAACCTCGGCAACCACCGGTGGACCGGTGGCTCCCGGGACGGGTGGTGCTCACTCCGCGGGCGTGAGCACCAGCCGGTGCTCCGCCCCCGCCTCGACGGCGTCGCGGGACCAGGCCCACGGGAGGGTCTGGCCGTCGACGAACAGCTCGGTCTGGTCGGAGTAGTGCGCGGACGCCGGGTGCCCCGACACGCCGGTGAGGTTGATCCACCGCGAGTCGTCCCACTCGGCGACCGAGACCACCATCCGCATCGACGGAGCCGCGGTCACCCCGTAGCCGTCGACGGCGTCCCACGAGGTGGCGTCGACGATCGAGGAGCCGCCGCCGACCTCCCAGCCGGTGCGGTTGAAGAGCCGCTCTACCGGCGCGACCCCGGACTCGCCGAGCGTCGCGTTGCGCAGGTCCATCCGGTGCAGCCGGCCCCACTCCCACAGCCTCGGGTCGCGGGACTGGCGCCGGGTCATCTCGTCGCGCGCGTCGATGAGGGCGGCGCGGAGGATGTCGTCGCGGGTCTCGACCCGGTCGTCGGTGGTCGCGTCGTCCCACCACGGCCCGGCGGGCTCGGTGAGCATCTCGCCGACCACGCGGAACCACCGGTCGCCTCCGTCGGGCCAGGTGCGCTGCCGCAGGTCGTCGTGGAAGGTCTTCTCCAGCAGGGTGCGCCACACGACGTTGAAGTACGCCGCCGCGGCGCTGTCGGCGGGCGAGGTGAAGTCCCAGCCGCGGAGCAGGTTCTGCGCGTTGCGGTAGTAGGGCGACGGCAGCCGCTCGACGTCGAGGAGGTAGGGCACGAGGGTCTCGGCCATCGGGTTCGCGGAGTCGAGCTGCAGCTCGGACATCTCCTCCACTGACAGCTCGCCCTCGGCCTCGAGCAGCTCACGGATCCGGGTCGAGCGGTAGCCGTAGTCCCAGTCCTCGGTGAGCAGGTAGGGGTACTCCTCGCCGATCACGGCCTGGTTGGCCGTCGCGATGAAGCCCTGGTCGGGGTCGAGCACGCTCGGCAGGCCGTCGAACGGGACGTAGTCGCCGGTCCAGTCGTTGGCGCTGACCCAGCCCTCGACCGGCATCGTGCCGTCGTTGCCGGCCCGGCGGATCGGGATCCGGCCGGGCGACTGGTAGCCGATGTGGCCCTCGCGGTCGGCGTACACCATGTTCTGCGCGGGCACGGAGAAGTCAGCGGCCGCCGCCCGGAACTCGTCCCAGTCGGAGGCGCGGTTCAGCGCGAGGATCGCGTCGGCGGTGGGCGCGGGGTCGAGCGCGGTCCAGGCGAGCGCGACGGCGTACCCGCTGCCCCGCTCCCCCGGCTCGTCGGTGGGGGCATTGGCGCCGACGGTGGCGAACTCCGACGAGACGTCGCTGATCAGGGGGCCGTGGACGGTCTCGCGCACGCGCAGCTCGACGTCGTCGTGGCCGCGCACCTCGATCGTCTCCGTACGCACCTGCATCGGCTCGGTCTCCCCGTCGCGCACGTAGCGGTCGTCGCCTGCGGTCTGCTCGAGGAAGAGGTCGGTCACGTCCGGGCCGAGGTTGGTGAAGCCCCAGGCGATGTCGGCGTTGTGGCCGATCACGACGCCCGGGACACCGGAGAAGGTGAAGCCCGAGGTGTCGAGGGTGCAGTCGGCCGTGATCTCCCGGCAGTGCAGCCCCATCTGCACCCAGATGCCGGGCTGGCTGATGCCGAGGTGCGGGTCGTTGGCGAGGATCGGCATCCCGGTGGCGCTGTGCTCCCCGTCGACGACCCACGAGTTGCTGCCGATGCCGCGTCCCTTGCCCATCAGCTCGGGCATCGCGTCGAGCCGGTCCTGCACGCGCTCGAGCGCGTCGACGACGCCCTGCGGGTACGCCGGGCGGCGCGGGTTGCGGGTGGCGTTGCCGGTCGCGTTCTGCTCGAACACCCCGTCCACGACGCCCCCGCCGGACACGATGGGCGGGTGCTCGTCGAAGGGGTAGGACGGCCACAGCGCGTCGATCTCTGCCTCGGTGTGGTCGAGCGACAGCAGCACCCGGTCGACCTCGGCGTCCATGTTGCCGCGCAGGTCCCACGCCATCGCCTTCAGCCAGGCGAGCGAGTCGACCGGCTGCCACTCCTCGGGCGTGTAGTCGAGACCGGTGAGGCCGAGCACGCTGTACTCCGTCGCGAGCTGCGACGGGCTGCGGTCGGCGAGGTAGGCGTTGACCCCTTCGGCGTACGCCGTGAGCGCGTCGCGGGTCGCCGGCTCCAACAGGGCCCACTCGCGCTCGGCAACCCGACGCCACCCCATCGTCCGGACGAAGCGGTCGGCCTCCAGCGTGTCGGGCCCGAAGATCTCGGACAGCCGGCCGGCGGTCACGTGGCGCCGGAAGTCCATCTCGAAGAAGCGGTCCTGCGCGTGCACGAAGCCCTGCGCGAACATCAGGTCGGCGTCGGTGTCGGCATAGACCTGCGCGATGCCGTGCTCGTCGCGCAGCACCTCCACCGACGCGGACAGGCCCGGCACCTCGATCTCTCCCGACACCTGCGGCAGCGGGCGGCGGACGACCACCACCACCGCGGCGGCGAGGACCAGGAGGACCAGCACCAGGCCCAGTGCGGTCCAGGCCGTCCAGCGCACCGCACGCGGTGCGCGCTTGAAGGTCTGCCACCGCGAGCCACGCGTGGGCTCGGCGGTGTCGGGCTCAGGGGTGGGTGCAGGCTCGCTCATGTCCTCCCCCATTGTGCCGTACCATTGGCAGTCGACGGGCCCGAGTGCCAGCGCGTCGCGCGCCCGGCTGATCTCCGCCCGATCCTGTGCCACCGTCGCTGTCAAAGGACCCACATGCCGACCTACCAGTACGCCTGCACCGAGTGCGGCCACTCCTTCGAGCAGTTCCAGAGCTTCAGCGAGGACGCGCTGACCGTCTGCCCCGAGTGCGACGGCAAGCTGCGCAAGCTGTTCAACGCCGTCGGCGTGGTGTTCAAGGGCTCGGGGTTCTACCGCACCGACAGCCGCTCCAGCACGTCGTCCTCGGACTCCGCCTCGAGCTCGAGCACCACGACGACGAGCACGTCCTCGTCGGCGGCCGCGGCGTCGTCCCCAGCCTCGACCTCCTCGTCCTCCGACTGACCGACCACCACTCGCTGGTTGAGGTGCGAGCGCGGCGAGCCTCGACACCACCCTGTGGAGAGGCCGAGCGGGAGGACGCCCGCCCGGCCTAGCGTCGGTGCATGTTCCCGGGACTCCCGCCGGCGCGCCGCCGGCTCCGAGCCGTACGCCACCAGCTGCGGCGCCGCCGCCGACCGGTCGCCGCGGCCCTGACGGCGCTCGCGGTGCTGAGCGCGCTGCACACGCTCGCTCCGGCGCCGCCGGCGACGGTCGAGGTTCTCGTCGCCGCCCGTGACCTGCCGTCCGGTGCACTGCTCGGCGACGACGACGTGGTGAGCCGCGCCTGGCCCGCTGACCTCGCGCCCACAGCCGCGGCCGCCTCGCCGACCGGGCGCGTCCTGGCCGCGCCGATCGCGAGGGGCGAGGTCGTGACCGACGTACGCCTCGTCGGCCCGCGCCTGGCGCTGGCCCAGCCCGGGGACACCGTGGTGCCGGTCCGGCTGCCCGACGCGGGCATGGCCGCACTGCTGCGCGCCGGGGACGAGGTCGATCTGCTGGCGACCGATCCCGGCACCGGATCGTCCACCGTCGTGGCCCGTGACGTCACCGTCCTGGCCACCCCGACCGGCATGCCGGACGGGCCAGCCGGCGGGGCCGGCGGGGCGCTCGTGGTGGTGGGCACGAGCGCCGGGGAGGCGGTGGGCATCGCCGGGGCGGCGCTGACACAGTTCCTGACGGTGTCCTGGAACCGCTAGCGTGAGGCGCGTTCACCCATCCGCGGCTCCTCGGGGCCCGACCACAGGGAGAGACACCATGAGTGGCTTCAAGGCATTCATCCTGAAGGGCAACCTGATCGAGATCGCCACCGGTCTGATCATGGCGCTGGCGTTCGCCTCTGTGGTGAGCACGTTCACCGCTTGGCTCACCGGTCTGCTGCCGGAGACCGACTCCCAGCTCTTCTCCACGGCCGAGCAGAGCTTCGGCGCGTTCCTGAACGCCGTGGTCTCGTTCCTGATCATGGCCGCGGTCGTCTATTTCTTCATCGTCATGCCCTACACCAAGGCCAAGGAGCGCTTCTTCCCGGCCGAGGAGCCCGGCACCCCCGCTGACGTCGCCCTGCTCGAGGAGATCCGCGACCTGCTCCGGGCCCGCGGCGGCGCCGTCTGAGCGCACGCCCCAGCCGGCCGTACGTCCTGGCGCGGCGCCATCCCCAGCCCCTCCGATAGTCCGCTGCGGAAAGCCGCCCGCGGGACCGCCGCCGCGGTTTTTCGCAGCGGACTATCGGGGGTTCTGTGGAGGGAGCGCGCGGCCGGCGTGGGAGGGCTCAGCCGTGGTGCGGCGGGACCTGCTCGCGGTACCAGCCGTCGCCCTTGCCGGCGCTGTCCTC
Source organism: Nocardioides eburneiflavus (assembly GCF_004785795.1). Lineage (NCBI taxonomy): Bacteria > Bacillati > Actinomycetota > Actinomycetes > Propionibacteriales > Nocardioidaceae > Nocardioides > Nocardioides eburneiflavus. The sequence continues at coordinate 1,566,923 of NZ_SRRO01000001.1, read as the reverse complement.
GCGCGGGTCGCGGTCGTCAGCGGTCTGCTCAGGCACGGCGTCACCGAAGACCTCGGCGAGCCGACGCCGCCGCTGCCAGTCCGACTCGGCGCGCTCGTCCGGCGCGGGAGTACGCGGCGTGCTCATGCGCAGACGCCCGGGACGGGTTCCGGCTCCGTGGTCGCGGGAGCTTCGGGAGTGGCGGTCTCGGTGGGCGAGGCCGTCTCGGACGACGTTGCCGTCCCGGACGGGGTCTCCGACGCCGTCTCGGACGGCGTCTCGCCCGCGGTCTCGGTGGGGGACTGGGTGGGCGACTGGGCCTCGGACGACGTCTTGGGCGGCTCGGCGGTGACGGCGTTCCCGGACAGCAGGCGCGCCGGGATCTCCTTGTCCTCGTTGATGAGCTTCCAGATCCGGGTCGCGTCCTCGGTCCAGAAGACCCGCCCGCTGAACTCCGAGTCCGTGGAGTAGTACTCGGTCGGCAGCGTCACGAACTGCACCTTGTCGAGGCCGATGCTCTGAAGCTGCATCGCGATCTTGCCGATGCGGGTCACCGAGTCCAGCTCGGTGTCGGTGGTGAGCGAGCTGGTGGCGGCGTCGAGGAAGTTGACGACCTTGTCGAGGCGCGTGAGGGTGCCGGCCGACTTCACCTCGCGAACCAGTGCCGCGATGAAGGTCTGCTGGCGGCGGATGCGGGAGAGGTCGTTGCGCTGGGCCAGCTCGCCGACCGAGCGGGCCCGGACGTAGTCGAGCGCCTCGTCGCCGGTGAGCACCGACGGGTCGCCCGCCGGGACGAAGATCCCGTGCTCGCGGTCGACGAGGTCCTCCGGCACGCAGACGGGCACGCCGCCGACGGCGTCGACCATCTCGCCGAAGCCGTTGAAGTCCACGACCACGAAGTGGTCGACGAAGACGTTGGTGGTGGCCTCGAGCTGCGCGACCGTGCAGACCGGTCCGCCCTCGGTGTAGGCGGCGTTCCACATCACGTCGGTCGCCGCCGGCGAGTCGCCCTCGTTGCACTCGGGCCGGTCGACGATCGAGTCGCGCGGGATGGACACGGCGTACGCCCGCTCGCGGTCGGCGGAGAGGTGCACGAGGATGGTGGTGTCGGAACCACCGCCGCCACCCTCGCCGTCGATCGCGTTGCCCTCCCCCTCGCGGGTGTCCGAGCCCATCACCAGGATGTTGAGCGGCTCGCCGTTGCCCTTGTAGACCTTCTCGGGGCGGTCCTCGCCGAGCTCACCGAGCGAGATCCCCTCAATGTTGCCGTCGAGGTGGCGGATGAAGTAGATCGTGCTGAGGCCGGTGACGAGGGCGAGGACCACCGCGCTGATCAGGATCACGCGTCCGACGGTGTGCCGGCGGGCGACCTTGGCCCTGCGCTTGGGCGCGCTCGACGAAGGCTCCGGGCGCGACTCGTCGGACACGGGCTCACCTTCGACGGGGTGGGATGGACTGACCGGGACGGAATCTACTTCACATCGGCAAGTTTGCGGATCTCCGCGACACCGCCCGCTCACCGTCCTCACCGCCGGCGGGTGCGCGGCCGAGCACGACGTCGTGGCAGGATGCTGCCCGCTGCAGCACCTCGCGGTGACGCGGCACCGCCCCAGTAGCTCAGTGGATAGAGCAGCCGCCTCCTAAGCGAAAGGTCGCAAGTTCGACTCTTGCCTGGGGCACCACCACATGGTGTTTCACCGGTCACGCCGCACGTCGTAGGCAGTTCGGCGCCGGTCCGGCCGGATCGAGCGTGGGCAGCCGGACACGAAGCCCGAACTGCCTGCGTTCGTCGCCTCAGACGGTCTCGAACCTGATCCCGGCCTTCTGCAGCCGCGCGAGCAGCGCGTCGCCCATCGCCTGGGCGGGCGTCACCTGGCCCGCGGTCTCCGGGTTGTCGTCGAGCGCGAGGCACATCGCGGCCTCGGACAGCATCTTGGCGGTCTCGGTGTAGCCCGGGTCGCCGCCCGAGACGCGCGTACGGACGGTGCTGCCGCCGGCCTCGCCGACGAAGTCGACGGTGAACCACGACTTCTCCCGCTTCGCCGGGTCCGGCCCCGAGCCCTGCGGCACCGTGGAGAGCAGGAGGTCGCGCAGCGGCTTGAGCTGCGAGGCGACGGTCAGCGCACCGACCCCGACGGCGCCGCCCGCGGCGTAGCGCAGGGTCTTGGTGCCGGCCCAGTGCGAGTAGCGGAACTTCGGGCCGTACGCCTCGAGCGCCGCGCCGCTGCGCGCGACGACGATCGGGTCGATGGTCGGCAGCGGCAGGAGCCAGTAGCCGAGCACCGGGTCGCGGTGCGGCTTGCCGCCGATGGAGCGGGACGAGCGCCCCTCGGGCCGCACCTCCGCGCGGCGGCGGGCGGCGTACGTCTTCTTCATCTCCCGGGCCCGGGAGAACTGGTTGAGCGCAGAGTGGAACGTGCCGCCGGAGAACGTGCCGGCCGAGCGGACGACGCCACGCAGGGTGATCGGCTGGTCGGACGGGAGCTGCTGGACGGTGAAGTACGCGCCGAGGTCGTGCGGGATCGAGTCGAAGCCGCAAGCGTGGACGAGGCGAGCACCGGTGCGCAGCGCGGTCTGGTGGTGCTCGAGGAACATCCGGTCGACGAACTCCGGTTCGCCGGTGAGGTCGAGGTAGTCGGTGCCGGCCTCGGCGCACGCGGCGACGAGCGGGCCGCCGTGATCGAGGTAGGGGCCGATCGTGGTGGCGACCACCCGCGCGCGGCGGGCGACGTCGGAGAGGGCGCCCGCGTCGGAGGAGTCGGCGACCAGCACCTCGACGTCCGCGGCGCCCTGGTCGGCCAGGTGCTTGCGCACGGCCTCGAGCTTGTCGACGTTGCGCCCGGCGATCGCCCACCGCAGCCCGACCGGCGCGTGGGCGGCGAGGTAGTCGGCCGTGAGGCCGCCGGTGAAGCCGGTGGCGCCGAACAGCACGAGGTCGAGGTCACGGTCGCTCATCGCGCCATCGTGCCACGCGGAACCGCGACCCCGACCGCCCCGTCCCACCGCCATGCGAGCGCGCACGATCATCACGGGCATCACCGTCGGCACCAGCCTCGCCGCCGCCGTCGGCGTCGGCTACGCACTCGGCAGCCAGCCGGGCTCGTCGGGCCCCCCGACCGCCCCTCCGATCGCTCTCGCCAACTCCGACCTCGGCGTCGCCGCGAGCTGCGACGACCTGCTCGCGTCGTACGTCGACCGCGCGCTGGAGCAGGTCGGGCCGTACGGCTGGGGTGGCGGCACGGTCTTCGGCGCGATGGAGGGCGGCGACGCCGCTGGCGCCTCGGAGGCCGCCGGTGCACCGGACACCGCCCGCGCCGGCGTCAGCACCTCGCGCAGCACCAGCAACGAGTCGGGCACCAACGTCCAGGAGCTCGGCGTCGACGAGTCCGACGTCGTGAAGGTCGCCGGGAGCCTCCTGCTGCGGCTGCGTGACGGCGAGCTGCTCGCCTACGACGTCGCCGGCGACGAGCCGCGACTGCTGTCCACGACCCGGCTCGACGACGCCCGCGGCACGTCCGCGTGGGTCGGCGACCCCGGTGGCGAGCTGGTGCTCGTCGACGGCCGAGCGGTCGTCATCGGCACGTCCGACGACGGCCTGAGCAGCACGGTCACGACCGTCGACCTCGCCGACCCGACGTCGCCCACGGTCGTGGACGCGACCACGATCCGGGGCCGGGCGTCCGCCGTGCGCCTGCACGGCGACGTGGTCCGGGTGGTGCTCCAGAACGGCCTGCCCGAGCTCGACTTCTCCTTCCCCGACGGCGCCTTCGGCCAGCTGCGTGCGCGACTGCGCAACCGGGCGCTCGTGCGCGAGACGACGCTCGCCGACTGGCTGCCGACGGTCGACGGCACGCCGCTCGTCGACTGCGCCGACGTCGCGATCCCCGCCGACGACGAGATCGCCCTCGGCACGACGACCGTCCTGGCCGTCGACCCGGTGGACCCCGCGGCCCGGACCACGACCGCGGTGGCCACCGCCTCCGACGTCTCCTACTTCTCGACCGACCGGTTCTACCTCGCGGCGTCGGGACCCCAGTGGGGCTGGAACGACTGCATGGGGTGCCGTACGTCCTGGCCGGGGTCGAGCGGCACCACGCCCCTGTTCGCCTTCGCGCTCGACGGCGCGTCCACGACGTACGTCGCGTCGGGCGAGGTCGAGGGCACGATCGCCGACCGCTGGTCGATGGACGCCGTCGGCGGCTCCCTGCGGGTCGCGGTCGGACCCAGCAGCGAGACCGGCAACTTCAACTCCGTGCTGACGCTGCGCGAGGACGGGTCGGACCTCGTCGTGGACGGTCGCGTCGACCGGCTCGGCGTCGACGAGGAGATCAAGTCCGTGCGGTGGTTCGACGACCTCGCGATCGTGGTGACCTTCCGGCAGACCGATCCGCTCTACGCCGTCGACCTGTCCGACCCCGCCGCACCGGTGCTGCTCGGCGAGCTGAAGATCCCCGGCTTCTCCGAGTACCTCCACCCCCTCGGCGAGCAGCGCCTCATCGGGATGGGCCAGGACGCGTCGCTGCAGGGTGTCACCCGCGGCGCCCAGGCTGCTCTCTTCGACGTCACCGACCTGACCTCTCCGCGCCAGCTCGACGTCGTGCGCTACGACAAGGGCACGTACGCCGGCGCCGGCGCCGACCCGCGACAGTTCACCTGGCTCCCCGACCAGCGCGTCGCGCTGACCGTCGTCTCCGAGGGGTGGACCGGCACCACCGGGTGGGTCTCGGTGCTCTCGCTGGCCGACGGCTCGATGACCAACCGGATGGTCGAGGTCGAGCACGGCAGCGACGTCGCGGACGTACGCCTCGTGCCGCTCGCGTCGGGCAGGGTGGCGCTCGTGACCGGCGACGACGTGTCCTTCTTCGACGTCTGAGGTCCGTGGTTTCGACACGCTCGCTGCGCTCGCTGCTCAACCAGCGGACGAGCTCCGCCGCTGGTTGAGCAGGCGCGCCAGCGCCGTGTCGAAACCGAGGCCATCGGACGTACCCTCGGGGCATGTGCCGCAACATCCGCCCGCTGAACAACTTCGAGCCGCCCGCCACGCGCGACGAGGTCACGGCGGCTGCCCTGCAGTACGTCCGCAAGGTGGCCGGCACCACCAAGCCGTCCCAGGCCAACGAGGAGGTGTTCTGGGCGGCGGTGAAGGAGATCGCGCACGTCACCGAGCACCTGCTCGACGACCTCGTCACCACCGCACCCCCGAAGAACCGCGAGGTCGAGGCCGCCAAGGCGCGGGCGCGCGCACAGGCCCGGTACGCGTGACGCTCCTCGCGGACCGGTCGGTCGAGGAGGCGCTCGACCTCCTGGCCACCCGGCCGCTGGTGGTGCTGACCGGTGCCGGGCTCTCCACCGACTCCGGGATCCCCGACTACCGCGGGCCGGGGGCTCCGGCGCGGGCGCCGATGACCTACCAGGAGTTCGTCGCGACGCCGCAGGCGCAGCAGCGCTACTGGGCGCGCAGCCACCTCGGCTGGCAGCGGATGGGACGGGCGCGGCCCAACCCCGGGCACCACGCGCTCGCGGCCCTCGACCCCGGGCTGCTCATCACCCAGAACGTCGACGGCCTGCACGAGGCCGCCGGGTCGCGCAGTCTCGTCGCGCTGCACGGCCGGGTCGCCGACGTCGTCTGCCTGTCGTGCCGTACGACCTCCTCGCGGGCCGCGCTGGAGGCCGAGCTCGACGCGCTCAACCCCGGTTGGCTGGAGCGGCACGGCTGGGTCGAGTCCCGGCCCGACGGCGACGTCGACCTCGACGACACCGACGACTTCGTGGTGCCCCGGTGCCCGTGCGGCGGGCCGCTCAAGCCCGACGTGGTGTTCTTCGGCGAGAACGTGCCGGCCGACCGGGTCGCGCGCTGCTACGCCGCCGTGGAGGCCCTGGGGCCCGACGGCGCGCTGCTGGTCGCGGGCTCGTCGCTCACGGTGATGAGCGGCCTCCGGTTCGTCAGGCGCGCGGCCTCGGGAGGCACCCCGATCGTCATCGTGAACCGCGGGCTGACGCGCGGCGACCCGCTGGCGGCGTACAAGCTCGAGGTCGGGTGCAGCGAGTTCCTGACCGAGCTCGCCGACCGGGGCTAGCGGCGCACGAAGATGTGCTCGGCCGCCTCGACCACCAGCTCGGCGGTCTCGCCGCCGGAGCCGATCAGGATGCCCTCGGACGTGCGCGCGATGGTGACGGTCTTGCCCGGCAGGGCGCCGACGCGGCGCAGCAGGCCCATCAGCTCCTCGTCCTTCTGCATCTCCTCGGAGATCCGCTTCACGTGGACGCGCTGCTCCTCCGCACCCGCGGCGGCGGAGAGCGGCTCGACGTTGTCCATGAAGTCCTCGCCGGCCCGGTCGCCGAGCTCGTCGAGGCCCGGGATCGGGTTGCCGTAGGGCGACTCCGTCGGGTGGTCGAGCAGCTCGAGCAGCCGGCGCTCGACCGTCTCGGACATCACGTGCTCCCACCGGCACGCCTCGGCGTGGACGAGCTCCCAGTCGAGGCCGATGACGTCGGTGAGCAACCGCTCGGCGAGCCGGTGCTTGCGCATCACGCGGGTGGCGAGGAGCTGGCCCTCCTCGGTGAGCTCGAGGTGGCGGTCGCCCTGCACGGTGAGCAGGCCGTCGCGCTCCATCCGGGCCACGGTCTGGGACACGGTCGGCCCGGACTGGTGGAGCCGCTCGGCGATGCGGGCGCGCAGCGGCACGATGTCCTCCTCCACGAGCTCGTAGATCGTGCGGAGGTACATCTCGGTGGTGTCGATCAGGTCACTCACGGGGGTCATTGTGTCCCATGGCGCAACTGCCTCGGGCACGCGTGCCGTGGCACAGTGAGCCCGGTGACCGAGCTGATCGTGCCCCGACGCTTCTGCGGGCCTCCCGACTCCGGCAACGGCGGCTGGACCGCCGGCGCGCTGGCCGCGCTCGACGACGCCGACGCGCCCGCGGACCGGTGCGGGGGCTGGCCGGCGATCGAGGTCTCGCTGCGGCAGCCGCCGCCGCTGGACACCCCGCTGCCCGTCACCGTCGAGGCCGGCGTGACGACGGCGTCGTACGGCGGGGCGCCGGTGGCGACCGCGCAGCGCGTCGACCGCGACCTCACCGAGGTCGAACCCGTCGACCCTGCTGCGGCCTCGGCTGCCGAGGCGTCGTACCCCGGGCACACCTTCCACCCCTTCCCCACATGCGTCGCCTGCGGCACGGCGCGCGAGGACGGCGACGGGCTGCGGATCTTCCCCGGACCGGTGCACGTGGGCGACGAGCGCATCGCGGCCACCTGGACCCCGCACGCGAGCCTGCACGAGGACTGGCACACGTACGGCGACGAGCACCCGCGCGCGTCGGTGGCCGTCACGTGGGCGGCGCTCGACTGCATCGGCGGCTGGGCCGGCGACCTGACCGAGCGGCTGATGGTGCTCGGGCGGATGACCGCGCGCGTCGACGACCTGCCCGTGATCGGCGAGCCGCACGTCGTCGTCGGCGAAGGCCGCGGACGCGACGGTCGCAAGACCTTCACCGCCTCCACGCTGTACGACGCCGCGGGCCGGGTCGTCGCGACCGCCGAGCACACGTGGATCGCAGTCGACCCCGAGCTGTTCGGGGGGAGAGCACCGCGGTGATCGCACCGGCGGACGTCGTGGAGTGGCTGCTCGACGGTGACGTCGCAGTGGCCCACCAGACGACGCGCGATCTCCTGCACCGCACGGATCCGGGTCTTGGAGCCCGCATCGCCACGGAGAGCCACGGAGCAGCGCTGCTCGCCGCCCGCAGGCCGGACGGCCACTGGGGCCTGGGCTTCTACCAGCCGAAGTGGACCAGCACCCACTACACCCTCCTCGAGCTGTGCAACCTGGGCCTGCCCGAGGACCAGCCGGCCGCCGTCGAGTCCGTGGACCTGGTCCTGGCCCGGGAGAAGGGACCCGACGGCGGGCTCGACCCGAGTCACCGCGCCGCTGTGAGCGACGCGTGCATCAACGGCATGGGGCTCCGATACGCCAGCTGGTTCGGCGCTCCCGAGCAGGAGCTCGCCTCGCTCGTCGACGTCCTGCTGGCCCGTACGGTCGCCGACGGCGGCTTCAACTGCCGCCACCGGCCTCCTCTCGCCCCGGTGTCCCACTCCTCCCTGCACACCACCGTCTCGGTCCTGGAGGGGTTCACGAGCTATCTCGCCGCCGGCCACCAGCACCGCAGGCAGGAGGTCCTCGCTGCGCAGCGCACCGCGGTGGAGTTCGTGCTGCGCCACGAGCTGTTCCGCAGCGAGCGGACGGGCGAGGTGATCCGGGAGGACTTCCTGGTGCCGCACCATCCTCCGCGCTGGCACTTCGACATCCTTCGCGGGCTCGACTGCCTCGCCGCGGCAGGGGTGCCGCCCGATCCGCGGATGGAGGCGGCGCTCGAGGCGCTGCTCGCGAGGCGACGACCGGACGGCACCTGGACGGCGCGGGCGTGGCCGGGTCGTACGCATGTGCCGTCCGACGCGGCGGACCGCTCACGATGGGCGACACTCACCACCCTGCGGGTGCTCGCGCGCTACGCATCGTGACCGCGCGGTCTTGACCGCGACCCCGAGGGTGTTGAGAAGATGGTGCGCATGGCCGATTTTAACGATCCAAGGACCTTCTGGTGGCGCAACGCCGTCGTGTACCAGGTCTACGTCCGCAGCTTCGCCGACAGCGACGGCGACGGCATCGGCGACCTGCCCGGCATCACGTCCCGCCTGCCCCACCTCGCCGACCTCGGCGTCGACGCGCTGTGGATCACGCCCTTCTACACCTCCCCGCAGCACGACCACGGCTACGACGTCGCCGACTACTGCGACGTCGACCCGCTGTTCGGCAGCCTGTCCGACGCCGACGACCTGGTCGCCCGCGCCCACGAGCTCGGCCTGCGGGTCGTGGTGGACCTCGTGCCCAACCACACCTCCGACGAGCACGAGTGGTTCAAGGCGGCGCTGGCCGCCGGGCCGGGCAGCCCCGAGCGCGCGCGCTACCTGTTCCGCGACAGCGAGGACGGCAACCCGCCGAACAACTGGGCGTCGGTCTTCGGCGGCCCCGCGTGGACGCAGGTCGACGATGGCCAGTGGTACCTCCACCTCTTCGACTCCACGCAGCCCGACCTCGACTGGCGCAACCCCGAGGTTCCCGCGATGTTCGAGGGCGTGCTGCGCTTCTGGCTCGAGCGCGGGGTGGACGGCTTCCGCGTCGACGTGGCGCACGGCCTCTTCAAGGAGGCCTCGCTGCGCGACCAGGTCGTGGCCGAGGACGAGACCGCGGGTTCCCCGCAGGGTCGCGCCGGGGACTCCGAGATGGTCGAGCGCACCGTCCGCGACGAGCCCATGTGGGACCAGCCCGAGGTGCACGAGGTCTACCGCCGGTGGCACCAGATCCTCGACGAGTACGGCGCCGACCGGATGGCCGTCGCCGAGGCGTGGACCTCGACGGTCGAGTCGATGGCCGCCTTCGTCCGACCCGACGAGCTCGACCAGACCTTCAACTTCGCCTGGCTGCTCGCCGAGTGGTCGGCCGAGACCTTCGCCGAGGTCATCACCGACACGCTCGCCTCCATCGAGCAGACCGACGCCTCGCCGACCTGGGTGCTCAGCAACCACGACGTGACGCGTCACGTGACCCGCTACGGCGGCGGCGAGCAGGGCCTGGCCCGCGGCCGGGCGGCGACGCTCGCCATGCTCGCCCTGCCCGGCTCGAGCTACCTCTACCAGGGTGAGGAGCTCGGCCTCGAGCAGGTCGACGTCGCCCCCGAGCACCGGCAGGACCCGTCCTTCCTCCGCACCGGCGAGGTCGGCCGCGACGGTTGCCGCGTCCCGATCCCGTGGAGCGGCACCGAGGCGCCGTACGGCTTCGGCCCCGGCGCCGAGCAGCCGTGGATCCCGCAGCCGGCGGACTGGGCGGCGCTGACGGTCGAGGCCCAGACCGGCGACCCGTCGTCGACGCTGGAGTTCTACCGCGAGGCGCTGCGCGCGCGCCGCGAGTTCGCCTGGACCGCGGGCGACGAGGTCGAGGTCCTGGAGGCAGGCCCGGACGCGCTGGTGCTCCGTCGCGGTCCGCTCACCGTCGTGCTCAACTGCGGCGACGCCCCGGTCGAGCTGCCCGAGGGCGAGCTGCTCCTCGCCAGCGGACCTGTCGAGGACGGCAAGCTGCCCGCCGACACGGCTGCCTGGCTGCGCTGACGGCCAGCCCGCCGACGTACGGACCCGGATATCTGAGGACGAACTGGTAGGCGATCTGGCCGATTCGCCTACCAGGTCGTCCTCAGATACCTGCCGTGGAGCGGATCAGTCGTCGCTGAGGGCCTGGTTGTACGCCGCCAGCTGCGCCGCGAACGCGGACAGCTCCTCGTCGCTCCACGCCCCCAGGCGCCGGTCGAAGCGGTCGCTGCGGCTGCGAGCCATGGTCTCGAGGCGCGTACGCCCCTCGTCGCTGGCGTCGAGCAGGACGGCGCGACGGTCCTCGGCCGCCGGCCGACGCTCGACCAGGCCGAGGTCGACGAGCGTCTGCACCTGCCGGCTGACGCCGCCCTTGTCCATGCCGAAGGCGTCGGACAGGTCGGCCGCACGCATCGGCCCGTGCTTGGCCAGGTGCGTGAGGATGAAGTAGGTCATCGGGTGCAGGTCGGGGTGGACCTCACGCGCCCGTTCGCCCATCACCCGCTTGACCCGGCGGATCAACGTCCCGACCTCCGCCTCGATGCGGCGCAGGTCCTCGTACCTCGCCGTCGTCGTGGTCGATGCCGCGCTCATGCCTGGGGAGCTTCCGCCATGAGCTCATCCTCGCGCTTCACGGACGTGCGCAGGGGCACTTCCCTGATGAAGAGCACGGCGACCAGCGCGCCCACGGCGAACGGCAGGGCGACGAGGAAGATGTGCCCGGTCGCGTCGCCGAAGGCGCTCTCGAAGATCGCGCGCACCGGTGCCGGCAGGTCGGAGACGTCCGGGATGCCGCCGGTGTCGTGCCCGACGGCCTCGGCGTACTCCGGGTGGGTGGCCAGCAGCCGGGTCAGCCCCGACTGCACCGCGTCGGCGACCTGGTGGGCCAGCACGGCGCCGAGCGCCGCGATGCCGATCGAGCCGCCGAGCGAGCGGAAGAACGCCACCACCGAGGAGCCGGCGCCCATGTCGGAGAGCGCGATCGTGTTCTGCACGGCGAGGACGAGGTTCTGCATGGTGGCGCCGAGGCCGAGACCGAGCACCGCCATGTAGACGCCGGTGCGCCACAGCGAGGTCGAGGCGTCGATGGTCGAGAGCAGCGCGATGCCGGCGATGACGAGGACCATGCCGCCGACGAGCCAGCGCTTCCAGAGGCCGGTGGCGGTGATGATGCGGCCGCTCAGGATGCTCGAGACGAGGAGGCCGCCGACCATGCAGATCGACATCAGGCCGGCCTCGGTGGGGCTCATGTCCTTGGCGCGCTGGAAGTAGAGGCTGAGATACACCGTCGAGCCGAACATCGCGACGCCGATCAGCACCGACGCGACGGTCGCGAGCGTCAGGGTGCGCTCACGGAACAGGCGCAGCGGGATCACGGGGTCGACGGCGACGTTGGCCTCGACGTGGACAGCTGCGGCGACGACCACGACCGCGCCGACCACCAGCGCCCCGCTGGTCCACGAGATCCAGTCGAAGTCCTGCCCCCCGAGCGACATCCAGATCAGCAGGATCGAGACGCCGCCGACCAGCAGGAAGGCGCCGAGGTAGTCGATCGACACCTCGCGCTTCACGACCGGGAGGTGCAGGGTGCGCTGGAGGACGACGAAGGCGAGAGCCGCCACCGGGAGCCCGGCGAAGAAGCACCAACGCCAGCCCACGGTGTCGACCAGGACGCCGCCGACGAGGGGGCCGCTGACCGTCGCGAGGGCGAAGACCGCCCCGATGTAGCCGCTGTATCGACCTCGCTCGCGCGGGGAGACCATCGTGGCGATGACGACCTGGACCAGCGCGGTGAGACCGCCGACGCCGAGGCCCTGGACGACGCGGGCACCGATGAGCACCTCCATCGACGGCGCGAACCCGGCGATGAGCGACCCGATGGAGAAGATCACCAGCGCACTCTGCACGAGGGTCTTCTTGTTGAACATGTCGGCGAACTTGCCCCAGATCGGCGTGGTCGCGGTCATCGCGAGCATCGTGGCGACGACGACCCAGGTGTAGCCGGTCTGACTGCCCTCGAGGTCGTCGACGATGGTCGGCAGCGCGTTGCTGACGATCGTGCTGGAGAGCATCGCGACGAACATCGCGAGGAGGAGCCCGCTGAGGGCCTCGAGCACCTCGCGGTGGCTCATCTCCCCGCTCTGCTCGGCGGTGACGGTGGGAGCCTGGGTCACGGCGTTCCTTCGAGTCGTGGTTGCGAAACACAATAGTTGTTGTTTGCAACCATATGTCGGCGGGGCCGCGCAGGCCACCAGAGCGCGACGAGACCTGGGCCACATCTGGCGGTCGCGGGAGGCCGTACGGCATGCCGTCCGGGCAGCCGCCCCGGGGGCGGGGTAGTCCAGTGGAATCTGGTCGCACATCGGGCCGGACCACGACCAGAGCCCACTGGACCACCCCGGTAACCAGCCACTTCCCACTGGACTACCCCCGTGGCCAGCAGCGCCGTACGACTCCCGGACATGCAGCGACCCGCAGGCCTGCTGCCCCTCTGGGAGGGGCCCCGGGGGATGACACCGGGGGCCTGCGGGTCGGGTGGCTGCAGTGGATTCGCCGGCAGCTGTCGGCGGACCGGGGCTGCCTAGCGGGCAGCCACCTCACTCATCCGAAAAGAACTCATTCTCCGGATCACCTCCCTTCTGTGTGCGACCACCGTACGTCGGCCGGCGGAGCCGCTCAACGGGTTAAGCCCGGACCTCGTCCGACGGGATCCTCGACCGCCGCCTCGAACTGCGAGCGGTAGAGCCGGGCGTAGGCACCGTCGACCTCGAGCAGCTCCTCGTGAGAGCCCTGCTCCACGATCGAGCCGTCCTCCATCACGAGGATCAGGTCCGCGTCGCGGATCGTGGAGAGCCGGTGGGCGATCACGAACGACGTGCGGTCCGAGCGCAGCGCAGCCATCGCGTGCTGGAGCAGCAGCTCGGTGCGGGTGTCGACCGACGAGGTCGCCTCGTCGAGGATCAGCAGCGCCGGGTCCTTGAGGAACGCCCGGGCGATGGTGACGAGCTGGCGCTCCCCCGCCGACAGGTTCGAGCCGTCCTCGTCGATCACCGTGTCGTAGCCGTCGGGCAGCGAGTGCACGAAGCGGTCGACGAAGGTCGCCCGAGCCGCCTCGAGGATGTGCTCCTCGCCCGCGTCGGGCCGGCCGTAGGCGATGTTGTCGCGGATCGTCCCGGCGAAGAGCCAGGTGTCCTGGAGCACCATGCCGATGCGGCTGCGGAGCACGCCGCGCGGGATCGAGGTGACGTCGACGCCGTCGATGAGGATGCGCCCGGACTGCGGGTCGTAGAAGCGCATCACGAGGTTGACCATGGTCGTCTTCGCGGCGCCGGTGGGGCCGACGATCGCGACGGTGTGGCCGGGCTCGGCGACCAGCGACAGGTGCTCGATGAGCGGTCGCTCGGGGTCGTAGGAGAACGACACGTCCTCGAAGCGGACCTCGCCGCGCGCGTCGGCAGCGCTCGCCGTACGCCCGGTGGCGTCCGCCGACTCCTCGCCAGCGTCGAGCAGCTCGAAGACCCGCTCGGCCGACGCGACGCCCGACTGGAGCAGGTTGAGCATCGAGGCCACCTGGGTGAGGGGCTGGGTGAACTGCCGGGAGTACTGGATGAACGCCTGCACGTCGCCCAGCGACATGGTGCCGCTGGCGACGCGGAGACCGCCGAGGACGGCGATGACGACGTAGTTGAGGTTCCCGACGAACATCATGATCGGCATGATCAGCCCGCTGACGAACTGCGCGCCGTAGGACGCCTTGTAGAGCTCGTCGTTCTGCTCGGCGAAGACCCGCTCGGCCTCGGCCTGCCGGCCGAAGACCTTGACGATCGCGTGCCCGGAGAAGGTCTCCTCGATGTGGGCGTTGAGCGTGCCCGTGCGCCGCCACTGCTGGATGAACATGCCCTGCGAGCGCTTCATCACCGCACTCGTGACCCACATCGAGATCGGCACCGAGACCAGCGCGACCATCGCCAGCACCGGGGAGATCCAGAACATCATCGCCAGCACCGCGAGGACCGTGAGCAGCGAGTTGAGCATCTGGCTCATCGTCTGCTGCAGGGTCTGGCTGATGTTGTCGATGTCGTTGGTGACGCGGCTGAGCAGCTCGCCGCGCGGCTGCTTGTCGAAGTAGCCCAGCGGCAGCCGGTGCACCTTGTCCTCGACCTCCGAGCGCATCCGCAGCACGGTGTGCTGGACGACGTCGTTGAGCAGCCAGCCGCCGAGCCACGCCAGCAGGGACGCGGCGACGTAGACGGCGAGCACGACGAGGAGCACGTCGGCGACGGCGGAGAAGTCGACGCCGTCGGTCAGGTCCATCGCGGCGAGCATGTCGGCGCGGTCGTCCTCGCCCTGCGCCCGCAGCGCCTCGACCGCCTGCTCCTGCGTGGCGCCGGACGCGAGCACGTCCTTGCCGATGAGGCCGGCGAAGACGAGGTCGGTGGCGCGGCCGAGGATCCATGGACCGACCGCCATGGCGGCGACGCTGAGCACGGTGAGGACCAGCACGGCGTACGCCTTGGCGCGCTCGGGGTGCAGGCGCGCGAGGAGCCGCTTGAGGGAGGGCCAGAAGGTGTCGGCCTTCTGGCCGATCATCCCCCCGCCCATCGGGCCGCGACCAGGGCCGGGCCCGGACTGGATGCGCTCGGTCTCCTTCAGCTGCCCGTCCTTGGGCGGTGACGTCTGGGTGGTCATGCCACCTCCTCCGCGGTCAGCTGGGACCGGACGATCTCCTGGTAGGTCGGGCACGTCTCGAGCAGCTCGTCGTGGGTGCCGGTGCCGACGACCGTGCCGTCGTCCAGCACCACGATGCGGTCCGCGTGGCGGATCGTGGCGACGCGCTGCGCGACGATGACGACCGCCGAGTCGCGCGTCACCGGGCGCAGCGCCGCCCGCAGGCGGGCGTCGGTGGTGAGGTCGAGGGCGGAGAAGGAGTCGTCGAAGAGGTAGATCCGCGGCCGGCGGACCACCGCTCGCGCGATGGCCATCCGTTGCCGCTGCCCGCCGCTGAGGCTGGACCCGCCCTGTGCGACCTCGGAGTCGAGCCCGTCGGGCATCGCCTCGACGAAGTCCCGAGCCTGGGCGACGTCGAGGGCCGCCCACATCTCCTCCTCGGTGGCGTCGGGCTTGCCGTAGCGGAGGTTGTCGGCGATCGTCCCGCGGAAGAGGAACGCCTTCTGCGGGACCAGGCCGAGCTGCGACCAGAGCGTCTCGGGGGCGACCTCACGAACGTCGACCCCGCCCACCCGTACGGCTCCTCCGGTTGCGTCGAACAGGCGCGGCACCAGGTTGACCAGGGTGGACTTGCCGGCACCGGTCGACCCGACGATCGCCACGGTCTCGCCCGGAGCGGCGGACAGCGAGACCTCGCGCAGCACCGGCTGGTCGGCGCCGGGGTAGGCGTAGGTGACGCCGTCGAGCTCGAGGGTCAGCCGCTCGGGGAGGTCCGTGACGGGGTCGGCGGGCGGCGGGACCGACGACTCGGTGTCGAGCACCTCGGTGATCCGGTCGGCGCACACCGAGGCGCGCGGCACCATCATCAGCATGAACATCGCCATCATCACCGACATCACGATCTGCATGAGGTAGGAGATGTAGGCGGTGAGGGCGCCGACCTCCATCTGGCCGTCCTCGACACGGTGCCCGCCGAACCACAGCACGCCGACGGTGGCGACGTTGGCCACGATCATCACCGTCGGGAACATCGCCGCCTGCCAGCGACCGGCCCGGATCGCCACGTCGGTCAGCTCCGCGTTGGCGTCGCCGAAACGTCGGGTCTCGTGGTCCTCGCGGACGAAGGCCCGCACCACCCGTACGCCCGTGATCTGCTCGCGCAGCAGCCGGTTGACCTCGTCGATGCGCTCCTGCATCAGCCGGAAGCTCGGCACCATCTGGCGCACGAGCAGCCCGATCGAGACGCCGAGGACCGGCACCACCGCCAGGACCAGCCACGACAGCCCGATGTCCTCGCGGGCAGCCATGATGATGCCGCCGACCATCATGATCGGCGCCGACACCATCAGCGTGCCGCCCATCAGGACGAGCATCTGCACCTGTTGGACGTCGTTGGTCTCGCGGGTGATCAGCGACGGGGCACCGAAGTGCTGCACCTCGCGGGCCGAGAACCTCCCGACCCGGTGGAAGATCGCCGCCCGGAGGTCGCGGCCGAAGCCCATCGCGTTGCGCGCGGAGAACCACACCGCGGCGATCGAGCAGACGACCTGGACCAGCGAGACCAGGAGCATCAGGCCGCCGTGGCGCACGATGTAGCCGGTGTCGCCGGTGACGACGCCGTTGTCGATGATGTCGGCGTTGAGGCTCGGCAGGTAGAGCGCGGCCATCGTGCCGACGAACTGCAGCGCGACGACGGCGGCGAGCGGTGCGGCGTACGGCCGGAGGTAGGTGCGGACGAGTCGGAGCAGCATCAGGAGTCCTCCCCCGCCCTGGGCTTCAGCACGCCGTCGAGCAGCGTCCCGACGATCTGCTCGGGAGTGAGCAGGTGCCCGTCGCTGATGTGCGGGTGGGTGCCGGAGAAGGTCAGCATCCGGAGCATGTGCACGAGCTGCTCCGGGGTGCAGGTGAGCAGGTCGGCGTCGGGCTCGACGACGGCGACCATGACCCGCTCCGCACGCCGACGCCCCTCCTCCATGTGGCGGTGCGCCTTCGGAGGACCGACCATCCCCATCGCGGTCATGAGGGCGAAGATCCCGCGGAAGCGCTCCTGCAACCGCGCGCAGACGTCGGTGAGCCGCTGCCGCAGCGGCTGGTCGAGGTCGACCGCCTCGAGGTCGGCGAGGAACGGCTCCAGGTCGAGCGCCTTCTCGACCGCCGCGGTGACGAGGTCCTCCTTGGACTCGAAGACCCGGAAGATCGTGCCCTCCGCGACACACGCCGCGTCGGCGATCTGGCGGGTGGTGACCGCGCGACCGTGCTCGTGGAGGAGCGGGATGGTGACGTCGACCAGCGCCTCACGCCGGTCGTCGGGGGTCATCGGGCGGGCACGGGGAGTCACCGGGCAAGAGTAAGTGAGTGAGCACTCACTCACAAGTTCCTTTCCTGAGCCCGAGCCTGCGAGGGCTCGGAGAGAAAGGAAGGTTGAGGAGGCTCGGCTGGGACCTGAGCGAAGCGAAGGACCCAGCGAGCCGTCGCGAAACCTCTCCCGAGCCCGAGCCTGCAAGGACGCGGTCGGCCCGAGCAGCGAGCCCGTCTACGGCGCGAGCCGCTCCACCACCCAGCGCTCACCGTCGCGGCGGTAGACGAGCCGGTCGTGCATCCGGCTCGGCTGTCCCTGCCAGAACTCGACGGCCTCGGGCGCGACGCGATAGCCGCCCCACGTCGGGGGCACCGGCACCGGGCCCTCGTCGCCGAACCGGTCGTGCACCCGGGCGTACGCAGCGGCGAGGTCCGCGCGTGAGTCGACCGGACTCGACTGTGCCGACGCCCACGCCCCTAGCTGGGCGCCACGGGGGCGGGTCCGGAAGTAGGCCTCGACCTCCCCGGGCTCCAGCGCGGTCGCGACTCCCTCCACGCGTACCTGGCGCTCGAGCGGGTGCCACGGGAAGAGCAGTGCGCAGTGGGGGTTGGCCGCGAGCTCCTCGCCCTTGCGGGAGGCCCGGTTGGTGAAGAAGACGAACCCGCCGGGGCCGACGCCCTTGAGCAGCATCGTCCGGCTCGAGGGCCGGCCGTCGGCCGACACGGTGGAGACGACCATCGCGTTGGGCTCGTGGAGGCCGGCATCGACCGACTGGCGCATCCACCGCTCGAACATCTCGATCGGGTCGTCGGCCAGGTCGGGCAGGTCCAGCCCGCCGCGCCCGTACTCCTCGCGCAGTCCGGAGAGGTCCATGCCGCGACACTAGTGGGGCACGAGGAACGAGTGCCCGGCGTGTGGAGGGAGATCGAGTGGCCCCGCGGCCGAGCCTGCGAGGCCGCGACGGGGCGTATCGAGATCGGCCGGGGTGGCGGTGCACAATGAGCCGTCCCGTGCAGTCTTCCGGGACGACCCGCTGCACGGAGGACCACGGAGGAGTGGCATGACCGAGATCCAGCACGGCCTCGAAGGCGTCGTCGCGTTCGAGACCCAGATCGCCGAGCCCGACAAGGAAGGATCGGCGCTGCGCTACCGCGGCGTCGACATCGAGGAGCTCGTCGGCCGCGTCCCGTTCGAGAACGTGTGGGGCCTGCTGGTCGACGGCGCCTACTCCCCCGGCCTGCCGCCCGCCGAGCCCTACAACATCTCCATCCACACCGGCGACGTGCGCGCCGACGTGCAGGCCGCGGTGGCCATGCTCGCGCCGATGCTCGGGATGGGGCAGACCTACGACATCTCCGACGAGCAGGCACGCCTCGATCTCTCACGCGTCGCGGTGATGGTGCTGTCGTACGCCGCCCAGTCCGCGCGCGGCCTCGGCAAGCCGGTCGTCACCCAGGCCGAGGTCGACCGGGGCCGCACCCTCGCGGAGCGGTTCCTGATCCGGTGGCGCGGCGAGGCCGACCCCAGGCACGCGCACGCCATCGACGCCTACTGGTCCTCGGCGGCCGAGCACGGCATGAACGCCTCCACCTTCACCGCGCGCGTCATCACCTCCACCGGCGCCGACGTGGCCGCCGCGTTCTCCGGCGCCATCGGCGCGATGTCGGGCCCGCTGCACGGCGGCGCCCCGTCGCGCGTGCTGGGGATGATCGAGGAGGTCGAGCGGCGCGACGGCGACGCGGCGTCCTACGTCAAGGAGCTGCTCGACAGCGGCGAGCGGCTGATGGGCTTCGGGCACCGCGTCTACCGCGCGGAGGACCCGCGCGCCCGGGTGCTGCGCCGCACGGCCAAGGAGCTCGACGCGCCGCGCTACGAGGTCGCCGAGGCGCTGGAGAAGGCCGCGCTGGCCGAGCTGCGCGAGCGTCGTCCCGACCGGGTGCTGGAGACCAACGTGGAGTTCTGGGCGGCCATCGTCCTCGACTTCGCCGAGGTGCCTGCGCACATGTTCACCTCGATGTTCACCTGTGCCCGCACCGGCGGCTGGTCGGCGCACATCCTCGAGCAGAAGACGACCGGCCGGCTGATCCGGCCGTCCGCCGTCTACGCCGGTCCGGGCACCCGGCCGGCGAGCGAGGTTCAGGGCTGGGACGGGGCCTGGGCGTAGTACCAGGATGTCTTGCCCTTGGCGCCCTTGCGCGTCAGCGAGATGTGCACGTGGTCGCGGTGTCGGAGCGTGGGTGAGCACGTCCGCCTCTTCCGGCAGCCCGAGCTCAGGTAGCGCTTGCTCGCGAATCCGTCGTACGAGGCGTACATCCGGTCGTTCCAGATGACGTACATGATCCCCATCCGGCGGGCGAGCGCGTGCGGCTGGCCGGTGTCGTCGGGGGCCAGGATCTCCTCCAGCATCGCGTCGGCGAGCGCCAGCTCGACGGGGTCGGTGGCGTCGAGGATCCAGTCGAACGCCCGGGCCTCCTTGTGCTCGCTGCGGCTCGACCCCGCGCACGAGCGTGCGATCGTCCCGTAGCCGCCACCACGAGCGACGAGCCAGTCGGCGAGCATGAGCACGCCGGGCTTCGGCCTCTGCCTGCAGGTCGTCTGCGGCTGGTAGCCGGCGTACGGCTCCACCGGCATGAGGTACGGCGCCGAGGACGTGACGGTCCCGCGCCGGCTGCTCGGCTCGTCGGCCGCGGCGGCACCCAGGCCGCCGGAGAGCAGGCCGAGCACGAGGGCGCACGTGCCCGCGACTCGCGTGACGGCACGCAGCGGCGCTCGCATCGAGACGTCCCACCTTCCCCTGTGATCACATCTGGCACAGGGACCGTAAGCGGCTTCCCGCTCAGGCGTCCGGGGATCGTCGGAACATCACCGCTGTAGTTCGCAGGCGGCCGTGCCGCCCGGCATCCGGTGCCGGTTGGCGGCCACCCAGGCGTACGTCCGGCGCGCCACCGCGTCGACGCCCGGGGCGGTGATCAGGCGGCCGACCGCGCGCCACGGCAGCGGCCCGGTGCGCAGGATCGCGGCGAAGGCACGGTGGCCGTAGTCGACGCGGCCGTCGGGATGGACGTAGGGCATCTCCACGACGGCGCGGTCCGGGTCGACGCCGAGGGCAACGAGGTCGGCGGCCTGGACGGTGGAGCTGTCGACGTCGACGCCGAGCCGCGGCACCAGCCGCGCGGTGCGCATGCAGAAGCCGCAGTCGGCGTCGTTGAGCATCAGTCCGCGGGGCACTCCCACAGGCTACGCGTGACCTGGTCTCGAGACAGGACTTCGTCCTTCCTCGACCAGCGACGAGCCCGCCTTCCTCAGTCGGGAAGGACCCGCCCGAAGCAGCGGCTCAGCTCCGAGCCGCAGTAGTGGCCGAAGCCGGGGACCGGCTCGTAGCCCGAGGACAGGTAGAGCGAGATCGCCTCCGGCTGCTTCATCCCGGTCTCGAGCACCAGCGCCTCGATGCCCGCCTCGGCGGCGGTGGCCTCGAGGTGGGCCAGCATCCGGCGGGCGAGCCCGCGACGCTGGGCGGCAGGCACGACGTACATCCGCTTGATCTCCGCGGTGACCTCGGCGCCGAGCGCCCTCACCGCGGAGCGGCGCCACGCGCCCGTCGCGACCGGTGAGCCGTCGAGGTAGCCGACGAAGAACTGGCCGAGCGGGTCCTCGAAGTCGCGCGGGTCGATGGGCGACTCGTCGCGGCCGCCGTAGCGGGCGACGTACTCCTCCTGGACCGCCTCGACGAGGGCCTCGGCGTCGGGGTGCGTGATCGCGCGCCGCTCGATGCGGAGCTGGGTGTCCATCGTGCGTCCCCGTCGTGAGTCGTGGTGCGGCGGATGTCAGGATAGGGACCACTGACAGCGTCGTCAGGACCGCCACCCATCGTTCGTGAGGAACCCATGACCGACGCCCTCAAGATCCCCGCCGAGCTGCTCCCGGCCGACGGCCGCTTCGGAGCCGGCCCGTCCAAGATCCAGACCAGCCACCTCGACGCCCTCGCCGCGACCGGCGCGTCGCTCATGGGCACCTCGCACCGGCAGGCGCCGGTGAAGAAGACCGTGGCACGGGTGCGCGAGGGCCTCACGGCGCTCTTCGACCTGCCCGAGGGCTACGAGGTCGTGCTCGGCAACGGCGGTGCCACCGCGTTCTGGGACATCGCCTGCTTCGGCCTGATCCGCGAGAAGAGCCAGCACCTGTCGTTCGGCGAGTTCTCCTCCAAGTTCGCCACCTCGGCGAAGAAGGCGCCGTGGCTGGCCGACCCGTCGGTGATCACGAGCGAGCCCGGCTCGCGCCCCGACGCGGTCGCCGAGGACGGCGTCGACACCTACGCCTGGGCGCACAACGAGACCTCGACCGCGGTGATGGCGCCCGTACGTCGCCCGGCGGGGATCGACGACGACGCGCTCGTGCTGGTGGACGCGACGTCCGGCGCCGGCGGCCTGCCCGTCGACCTCGACCAGGTCGACACCTACTACTTCGCCCCGCAGAAGTGCTTCGCCTCCGACGGCGGCCTGTGGATCGCCCTCATGTCGCCGCGCGCGCTGGCCCGCGCCGAGGAGATCGCCGCGAGCGACCGCTACGTCCCGCCGTTCTTCGACCTGCCGACCGCGATCGACAACTCCTCGAAGGACCAGACCTACAACACCCCGTCGGTCGCCACCCTCTTCCTGATGGCCGAGCAGCTCGACTGGATGAACGGTCAGGGCGGTCTCAAGGCGATGGTCGAGCGCACCACCGCCTCCTCCGACGCGCTCTACGGCTGGGCGGAGCGCACCGCCTGGACCACCCCGTACGTCACCGAGGCGGCCGACCGCTCGCTCGTCATCGGCACCATCGACTTCGACGACTCGATCGACGCGGCCGCGATCGCCGCGACGCTGCGCGCCAACGGCATCGTCGACACCGAGCCCTACCGCAAGCTCGGGCGCAACCAGCTGCGGATCGCGATGTACCCCGCGATCGACCCCTCGGACGTCGAGAAGCTCACCGGGGCGATCGACCACGTCGTGGCCAACAGCTGACCTCCACCTAGCCGGCGTTGAGCAGCTTGAGCACCGCCCGCTCGAGCGCGGCCTGCCGGGCATCGTCCGTGTCGTACTTCCCACGGACCTTGACCGTACGGCCGCGCTCGTAGGCCTCGACGACCCGCGGATCGACGTACGACGTCCGCGCGAGGGTCGGGGTGTTGCCGAGGAACTCCGAGACCTCCTTCATCGCGCTCGCCACGGCACGCTTGCGTGACGCCTTGGACTTCCCCGGCTCCTCGGTCCCGGCGAGCGCGTCGGCAGCGATGACGGTGGCGTGCCACGTGCGGAAGTCCTTGGCGGTCGCCTCGATCCCGAAGCACGAGCGGATGTAGTCGTTGACGTCGGCGGCCGACAGGTCCTTCCAGTGCCGGCCGTCCTTCCACGCGAGCAACTTGTCGCCGCCGCCGCGCCGGCGGCGCATCACGTCGAGCGCCTCGGTCGCGGACGGGTCGTCGATGGTGATGTCGTGCTCGACCCCGGACTTCCCCACGAAGCTGAAGCGCAGCGCCTTGCCCTGCCGCGAGACGTGCTCCTTGAGCATCGTGGTCAGGCCGAAGGAGCCGTGGGTGTCGGTGTAGACGTCGTTGCCGATGCGGAAGTAGCCGAGGTCGAGCAGGCGTACGGCGACCGCGCACGCCCGCTCCAGCGACATCCCCTCGGACCCGATGTCGGCGAGCACGCGCTCGCGTGCCTTGGACAGCGCCTTGCCGAACACCAGGATCCGGTCGAACTTGGCCGCGTCCCGGCTGGCACGCCACTGCGGGTGGTAGAGGTACTGCCGCCGACCGGCGTCGTCGGTGCCGACCGCCTGGAGGTGGCCGTTGGCGTACGGGGTGATCCACACGTCCGTCCAGGCCGGCGGGATGACGAGGTCCTTGCAGCGCTGGGTCTGCTCCTCGTCGAGCCGGTTGCCGTCCTGGTCGAGGTAGGTGAACCCCTTGCCAGCCCGGCGTCGGGTCCAGCCGGGCTGGTCGGGGAACGTACGCCTCAGTCGCGGCATGCGGTGAACCTACTGGCCGCGCCAGGCCCGGGCGGACACCCCGAGGGAGGGAGACGGGTCCGGCCCCCGCGGTGCCGGATCGGCGTCAGATCTCGGACGTGCCCCGGCGCAGGACCTGCCGAGCCAGCTCGGCCTGGCTGGCGGTGAGCAGGTGCTCCGGCACCCGCACCGGCTCGCGCCCCTCGACGGTGAACGTGTAGACGAACATGTCGGGGTGCGGTCGGGCGTCCTTGGCGACGGGAGCCGCGACCGCCTGCGAGACCAGGGCCCCCAGCCCGGAGGTCTCGAGGTCGACCTCGGCCGCCTCCGAGCGACCGGCGAACCCCCCGCTGCGCTCGACGCGCAGACGGCCGGCGGGCTGGGGGGCGGATGCCGGGACCGATCTGCGGCCGGGCTCGACCCCCACCTGCCGCCACGCCTCACGCACGGCCTCGGCGTGCTCGCCGGCCGCGGCGACGGTCGCCGCCGCGAAGGTCGCGAAGTTCGCGCCGCGCGGGACGTCGCCGCCGACCAGCGCGTCGTACCAGATCCGGCCCGCACCCCCGATGGCCGTGCCGCCGACGGCGAGTGCCGCGAGCTGGAACGCCTTGTTGGGGATGCCGGAGTTGAGGTGCACACCGCCGTTGTCGGCGGTGGTCACGACGTAGTCGTCCATGTGACCGACCTGCGGGTCCGCACCGACTTCGGGGTCGTCGTACGCGGTGCCCGGGGCAGCCATGTCACGCAGGGCCCGCGCCTGCACGGACGGCATGAAGATCCCCTGCCCGATCAGCCAGTCGCCGTCGGCGGCCTGCTGGCCGAGCAGGCGCTGCTTGAGGCAGGACGCGAACACGTCGGCGACCGACTCGTTGAGCGCGCCCGACTGGCCGCTGTAGGTGAGGTCGGCGGTGTGCTCGATGACGGCGTGGGAGAACTCGTGCGCGAGCACGTCCACCGGCTTGGTGAATCGCTCGAACACCCGGCCGTCGCCGTCGCCGAACACCAGCTGGGTGCCGTCCCAGAAGGCGTTGTTGTAGTCGGAGCCGTAGTGCACGGTGAGGCTGACCGGTGCGCCGGCTCCGTCGTGGGAGCTGCGCGCGAGGTCCTCGAGGAACATCTGCAAGGTCGCCTCGATGCCGTCCGCGGCCTCGTCGACCGCCACGTCCCCCGTCGCGGGCTCGCCAGGGCCGCGAGCCGGGGTGCCGGGGAGCGAGGTCGTCGATCCGGCGTCGTGGACCGTCCAGACCGGTGTCGCGACCGCGACCGGCGGGCCGCCAGCGGCGGACGCGCGTGCCTCGACCCCGCGCTGCGCGCGCAGGCGCCGCACCGCCTCGTCGCGCTCGGCCGCCTCAGGGCCGTCGACCCGCTCGGCGAGCCAGGGCGGGATGAAGGTGCAGCGGTGAGCAGTGGCGCTGGAGGTGTCCCGAGATGTCATGGGACAGGTCTACCCGTCCGCTCCGACAGCCGGAAGGGTGCCGACACGCGTCGGGTCAGCAGGGCTCGTAGTCGAAGCTGACGTCGGTCACGAAGACCGCCTGGTTGCGGTCGACGCCGCTCCAGCTCGTCTCGGCGTTCCAGTACGTCAGGGTGAAGCCGGTCAGCGGGCCGGCGAACCTGACCGTGACGTTGCCCGCACCGCTGGAGCTGTCGCTGTAGGCACCACCGCCCGTCCACGGGGAGGCCTGCGTGCCTGAGCCCGAGACCCCGCTGCCCCGCGAGACCTCCACCCAGGGACCACTCAGCTCGACGCGGTCCAGGAAGTCGCCGGCGGTCCGGTCGATGTCGGTGAAGGTCAGCACGAGGTTCCGCACCGGCTTGGTGAACGAGAACGCGTACGCGCCGCGCGCGCTGCGCCCGGGCGCGGCGCGGTCCATGCGGCGGGTGACGGCCTGGATGAGTCCCAGTCCCGGCTTGCCGGTGTTGCCCACCGGGTTGTAGACGTCGTACAGGCGGGGGCCGTTGCTGTCCTCGCTGCCGGCCTTGATGAACCCGGTGTAGCTCGCGGCGATCTTCATCTCGATCGACGAGGCGAACGCCCCGGCCGGAGGAGTGTACGTCTGGGAGTAGTCCAGGCCCCCGTTCGAGATCCCGCCCGACCAGGTCGCGAAGGACGCGCCCGTGAGGGCGGAGCACGAGGCGGCGTACGCCGGGGCCGCGGCCGAGACGGCGACCACCGGGACCGTCCAGGCGGCGGCGCGCGTGACCGTCCGGCGCGTGGGCCGGGCGTCGGGCAGCGTCGTGGTCGCGGGCGAGGTGGTGCTCATGGTGCTCTCCAGTCCGAGTACGGGGCTCCCGAGGTCCGGGGACGGCTCCACCGTAGGAAGCCCCCTGCTACGGGCCGGTAACACAGGGTTACAGCCCGGGACGACCTGCCTGTGCCGTCGCTCACACCCGAACCCGCGGGATCGCCGTCCGCGAAATCCCGATCTGCCGCCGCGCGCACTAGACTTCGGGTGCTGCGGCCGTGCCGGCCGCGCCCGGCCTCCTGGCCGCTCGCTCGTCGCTCGTCTCCGCCCCGGAAGGCTCCTGCATGTCCACCCAGTCCCGCTCCGACCTGCGCAACGTCGCGATCGTCGCCCACGTCGACCACGGCAAGACAACGCTGGTCGACGCGATGCTCCGCCAGGCCGGCGCCTTCACCGCGCACCAGGCCGAGAGCGTGGCCGACCGGGTCATGGACTCCGGCGACCTCGAGCGCGAGAAGGGCATCACGATCCTCGCGAAGAACACCGCGGTCCACTACACGGGTCCGTCGGCTCCCGAGGGCATGACCATCAACATCATCGACACCCCCGGCCACGCCGACTTCGGCGGCGAGGTCGAGCGCGGCCTGTCGATGGTCGACGGCATCGTGCTGCTCGTCGACGCCTCCGAGGGTCCCCTCCCCCAGACGCGCTTCGTGTTGCGCAAGGCGCTCAACGCCGACATGCCGGTGATCCTCGTGGTCAACAAGACCGACCGCAGCGACGCCCGCATCAGCGAGGTCGTCGACGAGTCCTACGAGCTCTTCATGGACCTGCTCGACGAGTCGCACAGCCAGGACGCGCTCGACTTCCCCGTCGTGTACGCCTCCGGCAAGGCCGGCATCGCCTCGCTGGAGAAGCCCGAGGACGGCACCATGCCCGCGGGCTCCGACCTCGAGCCGCTGTTCCGGACCATCCTGGACACCATCCCCGCCCCGCAGCACGACGACGAGGCGCCGCTGCAGGCGCACGTGACCAACCTCGACTCCTCGCCGTTCCTCGGCCGCCTCGCGCTGCTGCGCATCCACCAGGGCACGCTCAAGAAGGGCCAGACCGTGGCCTGGATGCGCCGCGACGGCGAGGTCAAGAACGTCCGCATCACCGAGCTGCTGGTCACCGAGGGCCTCGAGCGCAAGCCCGGCGAGTCCGCCGGCCCCGGCGACATCGTCGCCATCGCGGGCATCCCCGACATCACCATCGGCGAGACCCTCGCCGATGCCGAGAACCCGATTGCCCTGCCGCTGATCCACGTCGACGAGCCGGCCATCTCCATGACCATCGGCACCAACACCTCGCCGCTGGTCGGCAAGGTCAAGGGCGCCAAGGTGACCGCCCGCCTCGTCAAGGACCGCCTCGACTCCGAGCTCGTCGGCAACGTGTCGCTGCGCATCCTCCCGACCGAGCGTCCCGACGCCTGGGAGGTCCAGGGTCGCGGCGAGCTCGCGCTGGCGATCCTCGTCGAGCAGATGCGGCGCGAGGGCTTCGAGCTCACCGTCGGCAAGCCGCAGGTCGTCACCCGCGAGATCGACGGCAAGCTGCACGAGCCGTTCGAGCGCCTCACGATCGACGCGCCGGAGGAGTACCTCGGCACCATCACCGAGCTCCTCGCCGCCCGCAAGGGCCGCATGGAGGGCATGACCAACCACGGCACCGGCTGGGTCCGGATGGACTTCGTCGTCCCGTCCCGTGGCCTGATCGGCTTCCGCACGGACTTCCTCACCGAGACCCGCGGCACCGGCATCGCGCACCACATCTCCGAGGGCTACTTCCCCTGGGCCGGCGAGATCCGCTCGCGCAACAACGGCTCGCTCGTGGCCGACCGCTCCGGTGCGGCGACGGCGTACGCCATGACGTCGCTGCAGGAGCGCGGCGTGCTCTTCGTCGAGCCCGCCACCGAGGTCTACGAGGGCATGATCGTCGGCGAGAACTCCCGCGCCGACGACATGGACGTCAACATCACCAAGGAGAAGCAGCAGACCAACATCCGGTCGGCCACCTCCGACAACTTCGAGAAGCTGATCCCGCCGAAGCGGCTCTCGCTCGAGCAGTGCCTGGAGTTCTGCCGCGAGGACGAGTGCGTCGAGGTCACCCCGGAGATGGTGCGCATCCGCAAGGTCGTGCTCGACGCCAACGCCCGCGCCAAGACCGCGAGCCGAGCGCGCAAGGCGAACAAGTAGGCACGACCGTGCCCGAGGGGACACCCGGCCTCGCGGAGGAGCTGGCGGACTGGCTGGAGGGCCTCGGCCTCGCCGACCAGCTCGCCGCGGCCGGGTTGCCGACGTACGAGCGGGTCGACGGCGTTGTGCGCTGGACCGAGCCCGCCACTGGCGACACGCTCGACGGCGGGCGACTGGCCGAGCTCGACCGGCTGCTCCGCGCGCAGGGTGACGACCCCGCCCACGCCGTGCCGGTCGCGCTGGTCCGGCTGCGCCGCGAGACCCGGCGGCGCCAGGAGCTCCTCGACGGCGGCTGGCTCGACTACGCCGGGGTCGCGGCGCTGCGTGGCGTCTCGACCAACGCGGCCCGCTTTGCGGTGCACAAGGCGGCCGAGCGGCGCACGCTCCTGCTCGTCGGGCACGAGGGCGCCATCCTGGTGCCGAGCTTCCAGCTCGACGAGGCCGGCGAGGTGCGCACCGAGCTGCTGACCGTGCTCGAGCCCCTGCTCGCCTCGGTCGACCCGTGGCGTGTGTGGATCTGGCTCACCAGCCCCGTCGCGCTGCTCGGCGGCGCGGTGCCCCACGAGGTCGCCGGCGACCCCGAGGAGCTGCCGGTCGTGCAGCGCGCCGCGGTCGCCCTGGCCGAGCGCGCGCGTACGGCGCAGGACTGACCCGCCTCCGTCAGTCCGTGATCGGCTGTGTGCGCAGCGTGGGAGCCAGCACGACCAGGCCCAGCAGCGGCAGGGCCGCGAGGACCAGCAGGGCGGCCGGCATGCCCAGCGGCCCACTGATGCCCGCCACCACGGCGGAGCCGACGCTGCCGCCGATGAGGAAGAGCAGCGTGGAGACGCCCAGGGCCACCCCACGTACGTCGTGGTGCACCGCGTCGCCGACGACGGCGCTGAGGGCGGGCTGGCCGAGACCGAAGGCGAAGGTCACCAGGATGATGCCGACGACGAGCACGACCGCGTTCGCCCAGAAGGCGCCGGCGGTGGCGACCAGGAGGGCAGCGGACGCCACGAGGCCGGCGACGGCGAGGGCCCGGCTCGGGCCGATGCGGGTGAGCATCGGCCCGGTGACCTGCGGCACGAGCAGGGCGACGACGGCGCTGGGCACCATCGCCAGGCCGACCTGCCACGCCTGCCACCCCTCGCCGAGCAGCACGGCGGGCAGCGCGATGAGCATCGCGAACCACGACGCGGGGACGGACGAGGCCGCGACGGCGCTCCGCACGACGGTCGCGTTGCGGATCACCTCGACCGGCAGGAAGCCGTCCGGGCGGCGGCGTACGGTCGCGCGCACGGCCGGCACACCGAGCACGAGCAGCCCCGCGCCGATGGCCGCGACGACCAGGCCCGCAGACGGTGACTGCACCAGGAGGACCATGCCCGCTGCGGTGAGGGCGACGAGGAACGCGCCGACGACGTCGAGCCGGGCGCCGCTGCCGCCGGTCGGCAGGGCCCGCCACAGGAGCGGCACGACGAGCGCACCGAGGATCGGCAGCGCCATCACGGCACGCCAGCCCCAGGCCGCCTCGACCAGCCCACCGATGAGCGGCCCGAGGCAGCTCACGGCCGCGGCGACGCCCGCGAGGCGGCCGAAGGCGAGTCCGCGCACCTCGCCGGTGTACTTCGCGGAGAGGATGGTCACGCCGAGGGTCGGGACGGCCGCAGCACCGGCGCCCTGGAGCATGCGGGCGCCGAGCAGCACCTCGAAGGTCGGCGCCAGCGCCGCCACCAGCGCCCCGATCGACATCAGCACGAGTCCGGCGAGAAGCGGGCCGCGGACGCCAACGAGGTCGGAGATCCGGCCGTAGAGAGCGGTGGTGACGGCCAGCATGAGGACGTAGAGACTGATCGCCCACGCGGCCAGACCGGCGCTGACGCCGAGGTCCTCGCCGAGCAGCGCCAGCGCCACCGCAGCGCTGGACGAGCCCATGCCGGCCAAGCCGAAGAGGAGCCCCAGCAGCATCGAGACCCGTCGGGAGTCGTCGGCCTGCGCGGCCGTCGCCGCGGTGTCGGGGACCGCGTCGGGGGCGGCGTCGGGTGCGGGGCTCATCGAGGATGGACAACAGCGAGCCGGGTGCCGTTGTTCCCTCCGAAGTGCCGTCGTCCGTCGCGACCAGCGCCTACCCTGAGCCGCATGACCACCCCCAGCGGCGCCGCACCCGGGTCCGGACCCGGCGACGAGGCCATGCGCATGTGGATGGCCGCCCGCGACCGGGCCGAGGCCGCCCGGGAGGCGACGCTGGCGTCCGACGCCGAGCGGGAGCGGGTCTGCGAGCTGCTCAACAGGGCCTTCAGCCAGGGCCGCCTCACCCCCGCCGACCTCGACGAGCGCACCTCGCGCGCCCTCACGGCCCGTACGCACGGCGACCTGGAGGACGTGCTCGCCGGGCTCACCCCGAGCGGGACGAGCGCGATGTGGACCCAGCGTCCCGACCGCGGGTTCCTGCCGAGGTTGGTCTTCTGGGTCGTCGGGCTGCTCACGTCACCGTTCGTCCTCGGCGGGTCGCTGTTCGTGCTGTTCGGCGACGGCGTGGGCGAGAAGGTCTTCGGGCTCGTGCTGCTGGTGGTCTTCCTGCCCGGTCTGATCGCCCTCTACCGCTGGGGACACCCGCGGCACTGACGGGGTCACCTCGCCAGAGCCGTTCGGTTTCGCACATGTCGCAGGCACCTGTCGCAGCGCTGGTGGTCGTGCTGACCCTCGTGGCCGTGCTGCTCGTGAGCGGGGTCGCCAAGCTCCGTGACCCCCGTGCCACCCGCGACGCGTTCGCCGCGCTCCGGGTGCCGCCGATCGTCCCTGCTGACGTCGCAGCCCCTGCCCTGTCCTGGCTCGAGGTCGCCCTGGCCGTCCTGCTGCTGGTGGCACCGGCCACGGGCCTGGTGCCGGTCGCGGCCCTCGTGCTGCTCCTGATGCTCGCCTACACCGCGCTGATCGGCCGCGCGCTGGGGTTCGACGAGCCGGTGACCTGCTCCTGCTTCGGCAGCATCGGCCGGCACGACGTCGACCGTACGACGCTCGCGCGCAACGTCCTGCTGACGGCGCTGTCGGCCATCGTCCTGTGGTTCGCCGCTGACGGCGGATCGGTACCGTCGGCAGTCGGCGCGCTGGACGGCGGCGACTGGGCGGCGCTGGCGGCCACGCTCGCCGCAGCGGCGGTCGCCGTCCTGGTGCTCAGCGGGCCGGCCACCGACGCCTCGTTGGTGCCGGCCGAGGAGGACCTGCTCGACTACGAGCGCCAGGCCATCCCGTACGGCGCCCTCACCCTGCACGACGGCAGGAGCACGAGCCTCGCCCAGCTCGCCGCCGCACAGGCCCGGCTCCTCGTCGTCCTCAACCCCGGGTGCGGGCCGTGCGTACGCACCGCCGAGAAGCTCGACGACTGGGCGGCACTTCTCGCTCCGGCCGTGGGCGCCGTGGCGATCTACCCGGACGAGGCTTCTGCACGCGCGGCCGGGGAGCACGCCCCCGACCTGGCGGCGTGGGAACCGGAGCTCAACGTGCGCCGGGTCTTCTCCGTCGCTGCACCCGCCGCGGTCCTGCTCGGGGCCGACGGCTACCTCGCGGGCGGGCCGGTCGCGGGGGAGGACGACGTGGCGGCGTTCGTGGAGGACGTCCTCGGCGTGCTCACGGAGCAGCCGAGCCCGGCCGAGTGAACACCCACGCCACCTACGATCGGCGGGTGCCCGATCCCGCCCTGTCCGTCGTCGTGCCCACTCGCGGCGGTGCGACCCGGCTCCCGGTGCTGCTCGACGCACTCGCTGCCCAACGCGTGGGCGAGCCATGGGAACTCCTCGTCGTGCTCGACGGGGACGTCGACGGGAGCCGCGTGGTCGTCGAGGCGTACACCGAGCGCCTGCCGATCAGGATCCTCGAGCGTGACGGAGGCGACGGGGTGTCCGCCGCACTCGCGGCGGGCTACGCCGCGGCGCGCGGCGAGATCGTGCTCCGCTGCGACGACGACCTCACACCCGTCCCCGGCTTCCTCGCCGGACACCTGGCCCGTCACCGATCCAGGCCAGCGGGTGCCCCACCGCTCGGCGTCGTCTCGCTCACCCGGGACGTCTTCCGTGACACCCCCTACGCGACCGCGTACGGGAGACCAGCCAACGAGCGACTGATCGCCCAGGCGTACGCACGCCAGCCCGAGGAGAGGTGGCGGCACTGGGCTGCCTGCAACTCGGTGCCCAGGGAGGCGTACGAGGCGGTCGGCGGGTTCGACCCGACGATGACCTACCGCGAGGACTCCGAGCTCGGCCTGCGCCTCGCCAGGTTCGGCGTCGAGATCGTGATCGACCCCGAGCTCGAGATCGAGCACCGAGGCCCTGCCGCCGACGCAGAGTCGCGGGTAGCGCGGGCATTCACGTCCGGCTCTTCCGAGCAGGCCCTCGACCACCGCCATCCCGGAGCCGTCGACGACCTTCGCTCCGATGGACGCTCGCCGTGGGACCGCGCGGTGTTCTTGCTCGCAGGCCGCATGACGTCGCACGCAGTCGCACGCGATTGGGGAAGACGGCTGGACCGGCTGCTCCCCCGGATCCCGCGAGCAGCGCGGGGCAAGGCCGTGGCACTCGCCGTCGAGGCCGCTGCGGCTGCGGGGCGCCGCTGCGGAACAACCGCGTGGGTGAGGGACGGCGCCGACCAACTGATCACTCTCAACGTCATCTACGACATGACCCTTGCCCAGCACGAAAGCGAGTACGCCGAAGGCATCCGGCCCACCCGCTTGCCCTACGGGATGGAACGCCTCGAGACGCACAAGATCTCCCTGATCGAGTCGCCGCGCTACCCACCGACGAAGGTCACAACCGTGATCGAGCACCGCACCGGTGTACGGCTCCAGCCCCTGCGCGCATGGCACGCGGCGCAGCGAGCGGACGCCACTGTTGCGGTGTGGGAGCACTGGGCTGAGCTTCCAGCGCTGCTGCGCCGAGTCCCAGGCCCGTATCGGGCCAAGCCCCTTTTCACCCTGGTCTGCTGGGCGGCCGAAGACCTCCGTTCCGGTGATGCGCGGAGCAGGGCCCGAGCACGCCGAGTCATCGAGGCATCGGACCTCATCCTGTTCCTGAGCAGCAACCAGCGCGAGGTCTTCCTCGCGAACGGTGCTCGTCCCGAGCAGCTCGTGTGCCTGCCCTTCGGGGTCGCGACCGACTTCTTCAGCGGTGACGTCGGATCACACCGGGACATCGAGTTCCTCGCCGTGGGCGTCGACCGCGGCCGGGACTACCCGACCCTCATCCGAGCCGTCGAGGGCACAGACCTCAAGGTCAAGCTGCTCACCACGCCGGCCCGTGCCCAGACGTTGGCGCTGCCCAGCAACATCGAGCCCGGTGGGGTGCTACCTCCCGACGCCTACCGGGACCTCCTCCGTCGTACGCAGGTGGTCATCGTCCCGACTCACGACTACGCCTATCCCACCGGCCAGACCGTGGCGCTCAACGCGGCGGCATCGGGCTGTGCGGTGATCGTGAGCGACACCGCCGCGATGGCTGACTACTTTTCAGCAGAAACCACTGCGCTGATGCCAGCCGTCGGCGACGCTGGGGGCCTGCGCTCGGCAATGGTTCGGCTGCGTGACGACTCCCGTCTGAGGCTGGCGATGGCCGCTCGCGGACAGCAGCACGTTCGGCAGGGCCATCACAGTTACGTGATGTGGGACCAGGCAGCGGACCGGTTCCGCAGCGTGCTGACAACCCAACACCTCACCCATCCGAAGGCCTGAACGTGACCGCAACGGGCACCCCAGCTCAGGGCGAGCTGCTCCCACAGCCCCCCGGCACACCCTACCCGGGACTCAACTTCCTCCGTCTCGTGCTCGCTGCTGCTGTCCTCGTGTCCCACGCGTTCCCGGCCTTCGGGCTCACGGAACCCCAACTGGTCGGCCGCAGTCTCGGCGGTTGGGCCGTGATGGGATTCTTCGCCCTGTCCGGCTTCCTGATCGCTCAGTCACGACAACGGCTCGGCCTGCCGTCGTTCCTCGCCCGAAGGGTCGGGCGGCTGATGCCGGGCTACTGGGCCTGTCTCGTCCTCACGGTCCTGGCGGCCACGGCATTCACCACAGCACCGCTCGTGGGACGCGACGGGGGCCTGAGCCACGTCCTGAGCAACGCGCTGCTCTACCAGGCGTCCAGCGACATCGCCGGAACGCCGCGAGGGGTCCCCTACCCCGGCGTGTGGAACGCGTCCGCGTGGACACTGCCCCACGAATTCATGTGCTATATCGCCGTTGGGCTGGTCTACAGCGTCGTCCGCGGGTCCCAGATCCGGGAACGGGTACTGGCCGTCACGATTTGGCTGGGCCTCGTCGCGCTACAGGTCGCGCTGCCACACACGGCTCTCGGGAGCGTGTTCCTGAAGCAGTTCAGTCTCTTGGCGCCCTTGTTCTTCGGAGGCGTCGTCGTGGCGGTCTGCCTGCCGAAGGTGACCCTCCGGCCTGTACATGCAGCGGCGGCGGGACTGGCGTCGGGCCTGCTCGTGGTTCTCGAGCCTCGATTCGGCGCCTCCTTGGCCGCCCCGCTGGTGGCGATCGTGCTGCTGACTCTCGGGAGGCGCGGCGGACCGGGCCTGATCCAGCGGCACGACATCTCCTACGGCGTCTACCTGTACGCCTTTCCCGTCTCGCAGGTGCTCGTAGGCGTCTGGGCGGACACGTGGAGCTTCGCTGCGTACGTGCTGGCAGTCGGAGCGATCACATCCACGCTTGCAGTCGCGAGCTGGGCCCTGGTGGAACGACCTGCGCAGGTCTGGGTCAAGAACCGCGTAGGCGCCGGAGTCGCCTCAAACCGGCGTAGGCCACCGGCCAGCGAAGTCGGGCGCGCTCGAGAATCGCGTAGCGATGCCGCAGGTCGTTCAGCTCGTCCATCAGCTCGAAGCGGTGGCGGATGAGCGCCTCTGGGTGCTCGGCGTACAGACCCACGTTGTTGCGGAAGATCTGCGCGTAGACCTGGACGTACTCCTCCCTGGTGTACCCGTGGTTCATCGAGGAGCTGCGTATCCGGTAGTGGAAGTAGCGCCCCTCGAGACGGCGCACTCCCCGCCCCAAGGAGATGATCCGCAGCCAGAAGTCGTGGTCCTCGCGCCCGCGGCGCATCGTCTCGTCGTAGCCACCCACAACGGCCCAGTCGTCACGCCGGAACATCGCGCACGAGAAGATGCAGTTCTCCACGAGTATCCGGTCGACGTCGAAGTCGGGCAGCGCCCAATCCCCCTCCACCTCACCGAACTTGGTGGCCCTGGAGTACACGATTCCCAGAGTGTCGTCCGCCGTCATGGCGTCGACCGCCTCGGGCACGTAGTCCGGCTCGATGAGGTCGTCGGCGTCCAACGGCAGGATGAACGATCCGCTGGCGCGCCGGACGCCCGCATTCCGCGCAGCCGGCAGACCGGAGTTCGGCTGGCCCACGCGCACCACGCACGCCGGCAGCGAGTCCAGCGCGACCCGTGTGGCGTAGTCGGTCGAACCGTCGTCCACGACGATGACCTCCAGGCGCTCGTAAGCACTCGACAGAGCGGACTTCACAGTCTCGAGCAGCGTGTCCCCTGCGTTGTAGCACGGGATCACCACACTCACGAGCGGAGGAGCGGATACCGCGTCGGGCAGCGGACTCTCGTGCGGCACCTGCCAATCGTGACACGATCCGGAGGTCGTTGCGGCCGCAGTCCCAGAGTGCCCGTGCTCAGCAACCCGCACCTAGACTGCTCGGCATGACGTCGGCACCTGCGCCGCAGGAGCTTGCGCGCAAGGCAGTGCGCGGCGTCGCCGTCACCTCTTTGGCCCAGGTCATGCGACTACTCATCCAGATCGCATCGGTCGTCATCCTGGCAAGGCTTCTCACGCCTCGCGACTACGGGCTGGTCGCCATGGTCCTTGCGATCGTCGGCGTTGCGGAGCTCCTCAGGGACATGGGTCTCTCACCAGCCGCCATCCGGGCTCCGACGCTCAGCCGCCAGGAGCGGGACAACCTGTTCTGGCTCAACACCGCTGCCGGGGCATGCCTCACCGCGCTGGTCGTCATCGCCGCTCCCCTCATCGCGCAGGTGTACGGCAGACCAGAGCTGACGGCGATCGCGTGGGCGTTGGCGCCCAGCTTCTTCCTGTCTGGCCTGGCCACCCAGTACCGGGTGGATCTGACCAGACGTCTTCGGTTCGGGGCTCTGGCTGCGATCGACCTCGCGTGTGCGGTGGTTCCCTTGACCATAGGCATCGTGGCGGCCGCGCTGGGAGCCCACTACTGGGCGCTCGTGGCCCAACAGCTGTCCTCTGGAGTCCTGGCCTGCGCCCTGCTGCTCGCGAGCTGCAGGTGGCTGCCGCGCGCATACCACCGCGGGACACCGGTCGGGCACTTCGTGCGACTTGGCATGTCGTTCGTGTTCGGCGGCCTGATGAGCTACGTCACGCGCAATGCCGACAACGTCCTGGTCGGCCATCAGTTCGGGGCGGCCTCGCTCGGGGCCTACACCCGTAGCGTGCAGCTGGTGCGAACCCCGCTCGCCCAACTGCAGGCGCCGTTCGGCACTGTCGCGCTTCCCGTCCTCGCGAGTGCCGGTGAGGACGACGAGCGCCTGATGTCGGGGGCACGTCGAGCGCAGGTGGCCCTCGTCTACCCCGTTCTTCTGGGAGTCACGGTCATCGCGGTCACGGCCGGGGCGTTCGTGGACATCGCTCTTGGTGACTCCTGGGCGGCGGCAGCACCGATCATGGCCTGGGTCGCGGTCTCAGGAGGCGCGGCTTGCCTGACCATGCCGGTCCTCTGGGTATTCGCTGCCAGGGGCCTGGGGCGGGCGATCATGAGCTACAACGCGATCGCCACAGTCGTCGCGCTGTCTGCAATGGCCATCGGGATTCGCTGGGGGGTTCCAGGAGTCGCAGCCGGCGTCGCCGTGGCCCAGTTGATCGCACTTCCCGTGGCGCTCTGGATACTCCGCGTGGAGGGTCGGCTCGCGGTGGGACCACTTGGCTTCTCCGCGGCTCGGGTCCTGGCGCTGTCATTGGTTGCGGGTGTTCTCGCTGACCTGGTGCTCCGCCTCGCAGCCGACGCCGTCACGTCAGCCGTGCCACAGGTGCTCCTCGCGGGGGCGGCGGCCTCTGCAGCCTTCGCCGCCGCCGCAGGTCTGAGCGCCTATCGACGCGACTACCAGGACATCTGGTCGATGCTGCGCCTGATCCGGCGACGAGCCGAGCACACGTCGGCCGATCAGTCCGGTTCAGCGGATCCGGTGCTCTAGGGTTCGACGCAGTCCTAGACGTCCGCGCCAGATGGGATGACATTGTCCGGCAACCACATCCTGCTGGTCATCCCCGCCTTCCACGGCTACGGCGACTCCATCGCCGGAGCCCTGCGCCGGGCGGGCCACGACGTGACCGTCCACGCGTACGACGCCAACACGACCCTGGGCGCCAAGGTCCGGACCAAGCTCGTCCACGAGCTGCCGAGCCGCTTCGGCTCGAGGGCCGGCGAGCTCGCCCGGCAGCGCACGCAGACGGCCCGGGCGGTCGCGGCCGTCGCCGCCAGCCGGGCCGACGTCGTCATCACGGTCAAGGGCGACGGCCTGGGCACGGGCTACTGGGAGGCGGTCGACGCCTCGGGAGCGCGACAGCTGCTGTGGCTCTACGACGAGCTCGCCCGCATGGACCTCGACGACGAAGTCCTCACCTCCCGGCCCTCGATCGTGTCGTACTCGCCCCACGACGTGGCCGCCCTCCGCGACCGCGGCCTGCGGGTCGGCCACGTGCTCGACGCCCACGACCACACCGTGCCCTTCACCCCCGTGCCCAGCGACGAGGTCGTGTTCATCGGCGCGCGCTATCCCGACCGCACCCGCCTGCTGACCGCCCTGCACGAGCGCGGCGTGCCGGTCCGGGCGTACGGCCGCGACTGGTCACGCCACCCGGTCGACCGGGCCCGCACGTGGCAGCTCAGCCGCCCGGACGTGCCGTCGGCGCGAGGGGTGGACCGCCCGACCGCCTACGGCCTGACGGCCGGCGCCGTCGCCGCGCTCAACTCCCACACCGACCAGGACGGCTTCACCATGCGCACCTTCGAGCTGCCGGGCACCGGGTCGCTCCAGCTCATCGACCGCCCCGACGTGGAGGCGCTCTACGAGCCGGGACGGGAGGTGCTCGTGTTCTCCGGCGTC
Organism: Nocardioides eburneiflavus; assembly: GCF_004785795.1. Lineage (NCBI taxonomy): Bacteria > Bacillati > Actinomycetota > Actinomycetes > Propionibacteriales > Nocardioidaceae > Nocardioides > Nocardioides eburneiflavus. The sequence goes on along the minus strand of NZ_SRRO01000001.1, from coordinate 1,529,307 downwards.
GACGAGCTGGCCGCGCTCTGCGAGCGGGCACGCGCCGACCGCGGCTGGGCGCGCGAGATCGCCGAGCGCGGTCGGGCCCGGACGCTGGCCGAGCACACCTTCGACCACCGGGTCCCGCTGCTGGAGGACGCATGGGCCTGATCCATGCGAGCGACCTCACCGCGTGGCGCCAGTGGCAGGAGTCGCGGCACCGCCTGCGCCAGCTCCGCCACGCCGTACACCCGGGTCCCGGACCGCAGCCCCAGCGCTTCGTGCTCACGACGTACGACCCCGAGCCGCGGCTGCTCGTGGCGCTCGACTCCTCCTCCCCCACCAGCCACGCGGCCCTCGTCGAACCCCTGGCCCGGCTCGACCTGCCCGTCGCCGTGCTGTCACCCGGACCCGCGCCCGACCTCGGTCGCCCGCCGCTGACGCAGCAGGACGTCGGCACCGACCTCCCCGACGCCCTTCGTGGCGTGGTCGCGGTCGTCTCGCTCGGCCACTACCTGCCGCGCGGCGAGCTCGCGCACCACTGGGCGCGGGACCTGGGAGCGCAGTCGGTCGTGGTGCAGCACGGCGCGCTCACCCCGTACGCGCCCCCGCTGCCGCCCGGTGCGCGCCTGCTGGCCTGGAGCGACGCCGACGCGGACTTCTGGCGCTCCGGGCGGACCGACGTCGAGCACGAGGTCGTCGGCAGCCAGCTGCTCTGGCACGCAGGTCTCGTGACAGGCGCCGGAGCGCCTTCCTCGACCAGCGATCGACGGCTGACCTACCTCGGCCAGATGCACGCCGCCGAGCTGTCCCGCGCGCGACTCGTCCGCGCGGCCGCCGCGCACTGCCGGGCCCACGACGCCGTCTACCGCCCGCACCCGTCCGAGCGCGACCGGCTCTCCCGGCTCGCGCACGGCGGCTTCCGCCGCCTCGGCATCACCGTGGACGGCTCGACCCCGCTGGCCCGGCTGGCGGGACCGGTGGTGAGCGTCTTCTCCACCGGGGTGATCGAGGCGGCCGCGCAGGGACGCGACGCTTGGGTCGACTTCCCGCGACCGCCCGCGTGGCTCGCGGAGTTCTGGGAGCGTTACGGCATGCACCGCTCCGGAAGCGCCCCGACGCCACCGCCCCCTCGACCGGACGTCGAACCGTCCCGGCGCGTCGCCGAGGTGCTGCGGGAGGTGGCCGGATGAGCACCCTCTGCGTGATCCCCGCCCGGGGTGGGTCCAAGGGCGTCCCCCGCAAGAACCTGCTCGACGTCGGAGGCAAGCCCCTCATCGTCTGGACGATCGAGCAGGCGCTCGCGACGCCCGGCCTCGACGTCGTCGTCTCGACCGACGACGAGGAGATCGCCGACGTCGCCCGCTCCGCGGGAGTGGAGGTGCCGTGGCTGCGCCCGGCCGAGCTCGCCCAGGACACCACCCCGACCGAGCCCGTGGTGCGTCACGCCATCGAGCAGGCCACGTCCGAGCACGGTCGACCCGACGCGGTGATGCTGCTCCAGGCCACCTCTCCCGTCCGGCACGAGGGCACCCTCGCGCGGGCCCTCGCCGAGTTCGCGGCGACCGGCGTGGACTCGATGGTCGGCGTCGTCGAGCAGCCGCCCTTCATCTGGCAGGCCGGGGACCCGCCGACCGCCGCGTACGACGTGGCGGCGCGCCCACGTCGGCAGGACCTGACCGACGAGAGCCGCCGCTACCGCGAGACGGGCTCGCTCTACGTCACCCGCACCGAGGTCTACGAGCAGCACGACAACCGGCTCGGTGGCCGCATCGGCCTGTTCGTGATGGCCGAGGACGAGGGCATCGACATCGACACCGAGCTCGACGTGGCACTGGCGGCGAGGTTGTTGAACGCGCGTTGAGCGGACTGCCCGCGCCGCGGCGATCTGCTGGATACGGTGGTCTCGAACGTACTCCCACGGAAGGCCTCCGCCTTGATCATCGAGCGTGACCTCACGCCGTACGTCGTCTACTCGGGCGACCCGGTCCTGCGCGCCCTCGAGAAGATCACCGCCAACAAGGCGCGGGTGATCTTCCTCGTCGACTCGCACGGCCACCTCGACGGCGTGCTGTCCGACGGCGACTTCCGGCGCTGGGTCAGCAGCGCTGCCAGCCTCACCACCGACGTGCCTGCGCTCGAGGCCGCCAACACGTCCCCACGCAGCCTGCCGATCGGCAGCAGCCCCGCCGAGATCTCCCACGCCTTCGGCTCCGGCATCGACCACGTCGCCCTCGTCGACGAGCGAGGCCACCTCGTCGCGATCGCGATCAACCGCGCCGACGAGCTCCGCCTCGGCCGCCACGTCGTCGCGCCCGACGCGCCGGCGCTGATGATCAGCGAGATCGGCATCAACCACCAGGGCGAGGTCGGGCTCGCCAAGCAGCTCGTCGACCTGTCGGTCGAGGCCGGCGCCGACATCGTGAAGTTCCAGCTGCGCGACATGGAGTCGCTCTACCGCCAGGGCGCCTCGGGCTCCGGCGGCGAGGACCTCGGCCCGCAGTACACCCTCGACCTCCTCGCCAAGTACGACCTCGGCGCCGACGGGCTCTTCGAGGTGTTCGACCACTGCCAGGACGTCGGCATCGACGTGATGTGCACCGCGTGGGACCCGGTCAGCGTCGACCGCCTCGTCGACTACGGCGTGCCTTCGCTCAAGGTCGCCTCGGCCGACATGACCAACCACGCGCTGCTGCGCCACATGGCCGCCAGCGGCACGCCGATGGTGATCTCGACCGGCATGTCCACCGAGGGCGAGATCCGCGAGACCGTCGAGCTGATCCGCGGCACCGGGGTCGCGCACGCCTTCCTGCACTGCCAGTCGACCTACCCGGCGCCGTTCAAGGACGTCAACCTCGCCTACCTGACCCGGCTCGCTGAGCTGACCCGGGCGCCGGTCGGCTACTCCGGCCACGAGCGCGGGTTCCACGTCGCGCTCGCCGCCGTCGCGCTCGGCGCCCGGATCATCGAGAAGCACTTCACCGTGGACCGCGACCTCGAGGGCAACGACCACAAGGTCAGCCTGCTGCCGGCCGAGTTCAAGGAGATGGTGCAGCGGGTCCGCGAGGTCGAGGAGGCCCTCGGCACCTCGTCGCCGCGCGCGGTCTCCACCGGCGAGATGATGAACCGGGTCAACCTCGCCAAGTCCCTCGTCGCCGCCCGCCGCATCGAGGTCGGCGAGACCCTGACCGACGCCGACATCGACATCAAGAGCCCCGGGCGCGGGCTCCAGCCCAACGCGTACGACCGGCTCGTGGGGCGTACGACCACCCGCGCGCTCGACGCCGGGGACTTCTTCTACGCCACCGACCTCGGCGACGCCGCCCCGCGCGGTCGGGCCTACGACTTCGCCCGCCCCTGGGGCCTGGCCGTCCGCTACCACGACATCGACGCGATGACCAAGGACACCACCCCCGACTTCCTCGAGTTCCACTTCTCCTACAAGGACCTCGACCTGCCGGTCGCCGACGTCTTCGCGAAGTACGACGGCGGCCTGCCGATGGGCTTCACCACGCACTCCCCCGACCTGTTCGCCGGGGACTTCCTGCTCAACCTCGCCTCCGAGGACGACGAGCACTGGGAGCGGTCGATCCGCGAGCTCCAGCGCGTCGTCGACACCACGCGCGAGATGCAGCAGCACTTCACCCGCGGGGCCGACGCCAAGGCCGACGCCGAGGGCCCGGTCATCGTGGCCAGCCTGGGCGGCTTCACCACCGACGCCTTCGTCCGCCCGGAGCAGCGCCAGGCGATGTACGCCCGGGTCGCCGCCGGCCTGGCCCGCGTCGACGACACCGGCGTGCGGCTCTGCGCGCAGACGCTGCCGCCCTATCCCTGGTACATGGGCGGGCAGCTCTACTGCAACCTCTTCGTCGACCCGCGCGACACCGCGGAGTTCGCGGAGCGCCACGGCCGCCGGCTCTGCTTCGACGTCTCCCACTCCAAGCTCTCGGCCAACTACCTCGGCATGCCCTTCTCCGAGGCGACCGACCTCCTGGCTCCGCACACCGAGCACCTCCACCTCGTCGACGCGACCGGCGTCGACGGCGAGGGAGTGCAGGTCGGCGACGGTGAGATCGACTGGGCGGTGCTGGCCCAGCAGCTCGAGGCGATGGCGCCGGGCGTGAGCTTCATCCCCGAGATCTGGCAGGGGCACGTCAACGACGGCGAGGGCTTCTGGATCGCCCTCGAGCGGCTGGAGCAATGGTTCTGACCGCTCCCGCAGCGCTCTGGGTGGTGCCGGTGAGCGACCTGGCAGGGGTGGCTCGGCACGTCCTCGACGTCGCCCGCGCCGGCCTCCCGGGCTGGCGACTGGCCGTCCTGGCCCCACCCGGCGCCCTGTGCGACCGGCTGCGCGACCTGGGCGCTGAGGTCCACGAGGGCCCGTTCGGTCCCGACCACGGCCTGCGGGCGTCCGTGACCACGCTGCGCCGCGTCGTACGCCGGGTGCGGCCGGCAGTGGTGCACAGCCACCTGGCCTACGCCGACATCGTCGTCGCCCTCGCTGCCGGGCGCGGGCCCCGGCTGGTGACCACCGAGCACGGCATCGCCCGCGACGACGTCGTCTACCACCGCTCCGGCACCAGGACGCGGGCGATGGCAGCCGTGCACACGGCGCGGCTGCGGCGCTTCGACGCCGCGATCGCGGTCAGCCGCGCGACGGCCGACGCGATGGCCGACAAGTGGCACCCACGGATCCCCGTCAAGGTGGTCCCCAACGGAGTCGCGCCGCTCGCGCCGCGACCACCGCGGGCGCCCGGGCTGCGGATCCTCTCGCTCGCGCGGCTGGCGCCGGAGAAGCGGCTCCCCGCACTCCTCGACGCGTTCGCGGCGCTGCGCGGCGACCACCCCGCGGCCCGGCTGACCCTGGCGGGGACGGGTCCCGAGGAGGCGGCGCTGCGCGCGCATGCCCATCGCCTCGGCCTCGGTGACGCCGTCAGCCTGCCCGGCTTCGTCGACCCGGAGCCCGCCATGGCCGAGCACGACGTGCTGGCCATGCTGTCGGTCTGGGAGAACTGCTCGTACGCCCTCCTCGACGCCGCCTCCCGCGGGATGGGGGTCGTCGCGAGCGACGTCGGCGGGAACCCGGAGGTCCTGCCACCGGTCTCGCTGGTGGACGCCGACGACACCGCCGCGGTCGCCGCCGCGCTGGCCCGCCAGGGCCTCGACCTCTCCGCCCGCCCGTCCCTGCGGGACTGGCCGACGGTCGACGACATGTGCACCCGGATCACCGCGACGTACGCCGCGGCAGGGGCACGCTGATGGCACGCATCGACACCCCGTGGAACCTCCCGGACCGCACCATCGCCCACGCCGACCAGGCCGATCGCGAGGTCCGGGCCACCGACTTCCTGCTGATGGCCGTCCTGCCGCTGCGCACGGTCGAGGTGTCGGGGATCCCGGTCAACGAGCTCGCCATGGCTGCGCTGGTCGTCCTGTGCGTGGTGCGCCCGGCCCGCGGCGGGGCCCGTCTCCACGGGCTCGTGGTGGTCCTCCTCGGTGCCCTGCTGGCCCTGCTGGTCCACTCGGGCGTGTCCAACGACGTCGAGTGGACGCGGCGCCTCGGGCACGTCGCCGTGCTGGCCGGCCTGGTCTGGGCCCTCGGCACCGGGCGGGTCTCCTTGCGGTCCGCCGCCCTCGGACTTGGCGCCGGACTGGTCGGCGTGATCGGCCTCGCCCTCGCGGGCATCGGCGGCGACACCTACCCCGGCCGGCTCACCGGCTACCTCGGCGATCCCAACGCCGGCGCGTTCTTCATCGCGGTCCTCGGCGTCCTCGCGGTGCTCTTCTCCGACGACCGGTGGAAGGTGCGTCTCGCCCTGGCGGTGCCGCTGCTGGCGGGGCTGGTGCTCACCTTCTCCCGCACCGGTCTCGTCGCCGGGGCGTTCGCGATCTTCTGGGTCCTCGCGGGACGACGCCTGGGAGCCGCGGGAGGTGTCGCGGTCGCGGCCGCGCTCGTCTGGCTCGTCGACAACATCCCCGACGACCTGGTGCTCTACGGCCCGTTCTCCAACCGGTCCGGCAGCGACGCCCTGCGGGAGCGGATCATCGCCCAGGAGCAGGTCGAGCTCGCCGCCGCCCCGTGGTACGGCAACGGACCCGGCACGGCCCGGGTCGACGTCCGCGGCCTCGAGTTCTTCTTCCACAACAGCTACCTCGCCGTCCGGCAGGAGGGCGGCTGGATCGCGCTCCTCCTCGTGCTCGGCCTGATGGCCTTCGCCTTCCTCCGACTCTCGCGCCACTCGCGCGCCGGCGACCTCTCGGCCGCGGGCGCGCAGGCCGCCCTTATCGGCACGGCGGTCATGGCGATCACGCTCGGCGAGGTGCTCCTCGACACGCCCATGGCGATCGCGGTGGGCTTCGCCCTCGGCCGGGCACTGCATCCCGCACCGGAAGCGGTGCCCGATGCCTGAGCGGATCCACCTCGCCGCCAACAACCCCGACCTGGGTGGCGGCGAGCAGGTGCTGCTGCGCCACGCCGAGGCACTGCTCGACCTGGGCCACCCGGTGACGGTCGTGGCCGCGGACTCCCCCACTGAGGTCCTCGACGCCGCTGCCGGTGTCGGTGCCGACGTCGTGGCGATCCGGGCCGACGGCCGGCGCGACTACCTGCGACGGCTGCGCGCGTGGGACCGTACGGAGCGCGACGGCGTCCTGTGGTGCCACGGGCTCGTGCCGGCCCTGGCGACGGCCGGCCACGCGCGGCGCATCGTCCACCTCCACCAGGACCCCCGCGGCCGGGCCCAGGCGGTCGCGGCCCGCGTCGCACGCCGCGGCGCGCTGGCCACCCTCGTGCCGTCCTCCGACATGGCGGGACGGGTCCCCGGCAGCCGCGCGCACGCCAACTGGACCTCCGACCTCCCCCTGCTCGAGCGGTCCGGCGAGCGGTCCGGCGACGTCGGCTACCTCGGCCGGATCTCGACCGACAAGGGGGTCGACGTCCTCGCGCGAGCCCTCGCCCGCACCGGCGTCCCAGGCTCCCTGCTGCTCGCCGGCGACTCGCGCTACGTCACAGCGGCGGACGTACGCACCGTCGAGGACGCGCTCTCCGCGCTGGGCCCGCGAGCCGTACGCCTCGGGCACACCACCCCCGCCGAGCTGTTCGGGCGCGTCGACCTCGTCGTGTTCCCCAGCGTGTGGCCCGAGCCCTTCGGCCTCGTGGTCGCCGAGGCGATGGCGGCAGGCGTCCCCCTCGTCATCTCCGACGCCGGTGCGCTGCCCGAGGTCGCCGGCCCCGACCATCCGTGGGTCGCCCGCGCCGGCGACGCCGACGACCTCGCCCGGGTCCTCGAGCGCGCCCTCGGCGCCACCCCGGAGGAGGCGCGCGACGTGACCGGGCGCGCGCGCCGCCGTTGGGAGGAGCAGTACTCGCCGCAGGCCGGCCGGCTGCGGGTCGAGGCCCTTCTCGCATCTCTGGGGGTGGCATGAGCACCGCACGGCCACCCGTGGCGATCGCCCACGACTACCTCACCCAGCGTGGCGGCGCCGAGCGCGTCGTCCTCACGCTCCTGCGGGCCTTCCCCGACGCGCCCCTGCACACCACCCTCTACGACCCCGACGCCACCTATCCCGACTTCGCGGCCGCCGACGTGCGTACCTCCCCCCTCAACCGGCTCGCCCCCCTCCGTCGCGACCACCGGCTCGCCCTCCCGCTCCTCGCGCCGGCCGCCTCCCGGATGCGCGTCGACGCCGACGTCGTGGTGGCGTCGAGCAGCGGCTGGGCCCACGGCTTCGAGACCGGCGACCGGACCCGCACGGTCGTCTACTGCCACAACCCGGCCCGCTGGCTCTACCAGACCGACGAGTACCTCGGCGGTGCCGCCTGGCGCTCCCCCGTGGGCCCGCCGCTGATGGCGATGCGCCCGCTCCTCAAGCGCTGGGACCGGCGGCAGGCCGACCAGGTCGACGTCTACCTCGCCAACAGCCGCGTCGTGCAGCAGCGCATCCGCGCGACGTACGGCCGCGACGCCGAGCTGCTGCCACCGCCGCACGGCATGGACGCCTCGGCACCGACCGAGCCGGTGCCCGAGCTCGAGGGGTGGGAGCCGGGCTACGCGCTCGTGGTCTCGCGGCTGCTGCCCTACAAGAACGTCGACGCCGTCATCGAGGCCGTCCGCGGCACCGGGCGCCGCCTGGTCGTGGTGGGCCGCGGCCCGGAGGAGTCCCGCCTGCGCGCCACGCTGCCCGACAACGTCCGCATCCTCGGCGGCCTGCCCGACGCGCAGCTGCGCGGCGTGTACGCCGGGGCGGGCGTCCTGGTCGCCGCCAGCCACGAGGACTTCGGCCTGGCCCCCCTCGAGGCCGCGGCCTTCGGCGTCCCCGCCGTGGCACTGCGCGGCGGCGGGTTCCTCGAGACCGTCCTCGAGGGCGAGACAGGTGTGTTCTTCGACCGCCCCGACCCCGACCAGATCGGGTCCGCGCTGGACATCTCCGACCGGCACTGCTGGGACGGTGCAAGACTGCGGGCCCGGGCCGAGGAGTTCGGCGAGGCCCGGTTCATCGACAGGATCCGCACCATTGCTCTGGGGGAAGGGACGGTGGCCTGACGTGCGTCCCGATGGCTCCCGGCTGCTGCCGTGGCTGCTCGGCGCCGTGGACCTGGTGATGATCGCGCTGGCGACCGTCCTGGCCATCCGGTTCCGGATGACCCTGCCGATCTTCGCCACGGCCGGTGACATCCTCGAGAACACCGCCCTCGCCAGCGTCTTCTTCCTCGGCACGTGGCTGGTCATGCTCGTCTACTTCGGGGCCTACGAGCTGCACGTGATCGGCGCCGGCACCGAGGAGTTCAAGCTCGTCGTCAACGCGTCGGTCTTCACCGCCGCGCTGGTCGCGACCATGGCCTACCTCATGCAGTACCCGCTCTCCCGCGGCTTCTTCGTCCTCTACTTCCCGCTGGGCGTCATGACGCTGCTGCTCGGGCGACTGCTCAGCAGACGGGTCATCCAGCGGCTGCGGCGGGCCGGGCACCTCAACTCCAAGGTGCTGCTCGTCGGCAGCCCGATCTACATCGCCGAGATCCACCAGGTGCTGGCCCGCGAGTCCTGGCTCGGCTACCAGGTGATGGGCTGCCTGGTGCCGGCCGTCCACGCCGGTCCGGAGACCATCTCCTCGGGCGTCCCGGTCCTCGGGCTCATCGAGGACGTCCGCGCGGTCGTCGACGAGTTCTCGCCCGACATCGTGTTCTTCACCGCGGGCGCAGTGAAGTCCTCCACCGCGCTGCGCCGCCTCGCCTGGGACCTCGAGGACCACGCGCACGTCCAGATCATCGTCGCCCCCAACGTCACCGACGTCTCGAGCGAGCGCGTACGGATCCGCCCGGTCGCCGGGCTGCCCCTCATGCACCTGGGGCGCTCCCGCTCGCAGCTGGCGACCAACGACGCCAAGCGCGCCTTCGACCTCTTCGGCTCGCTGGCCGTCCTCGCCCTCGTCTGGCCGGTCCTGCTCGCCCTCATGCTCTGGATCAGGCTCCACGACGGCGGCCCCGCGCTGTTCCGACAGGTCCGGGTCGGGCGTCAGGGCGCCGAGTTCACCTGCCTCAAGCTGCGCTCGATGTCGATCGACGCCGAGGACCGGCTCGCCGAGCTCGAGGCACGCGACCACGTCCTCTTCAAGAGCTCCGACGACCCTCGCGTCACCCGTCCGGGCAGGTTCATCCGGCGCTTCTCCCTCGACGAGCTCCCCCAGCTGTGGAACGTCGTGCGCGGCGAGATGAGCCTGGTGGGCCCCCGACCGCCGCTGCCCACCGAGGTCGAGCAGTACGAGGACGACATGCTGCGCCGCCTCAACGTGATGCCCGGCATGACCGGCCTGTGGCAGGTCTCCGGGCGCTCCGACCTGTCGTGGGAGGACACCGTCCGACTCGACCTCTACTACGTCGACAACTGGTCGATGGTGCAGGACCTGCTGATCCTGGCGCGCACGGTCACCGCCGTGCTGGCCAGCCGCGGCGCGTACTGACGCCGACACCGACGCGACCGGGGCGGGATCAGGACCTGGTGGCCTTCTCGGCCTCGCCCGCCTCGGCCTGCTCCGCCTGCGCGGGCTTGTCGGGCTTGTCGGCCTTGTCGGGCTTGTCGGCCTTGTCGGCCTTCTTGCGCCAGCCCTTGCCCGCCGAGGACTCCGCCTCGAGCGAGGCGTACTCGGCCTGGTAGCCGCCGTAGCCGCCGTAGCCGCCGCCGTAGGCGATGGCGGCCGCGCCCTTGACCGGCGCCTTGTTGAGCACGACCCCGAGGAGGCGGCTGCCGACCTGGTCGAGGATGCGGCGGCAGTGCTGGCTCTGCTCGATCTGGGTCTTGCCGGCCGCCTGGACCAGCAGCGCACCGTCGCAGAACGCCGACAGCAGGCCCGCGTCGGTGACCGGGAGCAGGGGCGGCGCGTCGAGGATCACGAAGTAGTCGTGCGAGAGCTCGTCGATGAACTGCTTCATCCGCAGCGAGCCGAGCAGCTCGCTCGGGTTCGGCGGGATGCGACCGGCGGGGAGCAGGCTCAGGTTGGCCATGCCCGACTGGACGATCACGTCGCGCACGTCCACGTCGCCCGCCAGGGCCTGGGTGAGGCCGACGGCTCCGTCGACCTCGAAGGTCGTGGCGAGCATCGGCCGGCGCAGGTCGGCGTCGATCAGCAGCACGGGCGTGCCGGCCTGCGCGACGAGGCGCGCGATGTTGGCCGAGACCGTCGACTTGCCCTCCCCTGCCAGCGCAGAGGTCACCACGATGCGGCGGGGCTCGTTGTCGACGTCGACGAAGCGCAGGTTGGTGCGCAGCAGCCGGAAGGCCTCCGCGGCCCTCCCCAGGTCGCCGCGGACACCCCGGTGCGTACGACCGAGCGAGTCCTCCGTGGGGATGACGCCGAGCACCGCGGCGCCGGTGGCCTCCTCGACGTGCGCGGCCGAGCGGATGCGGCGGTCGAGCAGCCGGCGGGCGATGAGCACGGCGTAGGCGAGGGCGAGACCGCCGAGGGCGCCCTTCAGCGCCGCACTGCGGTAGTCGGGGCTGAACGGGGCCGAGGGGAGCTGTGCCGGCTCGACCGCCACGATCCGCGTCAGCGGGTCCCCGCGCGGGTTCTCCTCGCCGGTCTCGACCTCCTGGGCGTAGACCACGACGGCATCGACGACGGCGGTGGCCAGGTCGCGCGCCTCCTGCGGCGTGCTGCCGATCGCGGTCACCGTCAGGGCGTTGACGCTGGCATCGACCGACGCCGAGAAGCGGCCCGCGATGGCGGACGGCGGCACGTCGAGCCCGAGGTCCTCCACGACCCGCTCGGCCACCGGCGTCGTGGAGACCAGGTAGGCGTAGAGCACCGCCTTGTCCTCGGCGAGCTGGGCGTTGCCCTGCTCCTCGGCGGCGCTCGCCGCGTTGCCGACCTGCACCAGGCCCGCGGACGTCGCCGAGTAGAGGACCGGCTCGCGCGTGGTCCACGCGGCCATCACCGCCGCACCGAGGACCGTGCAGCCGACCAGCACCCACACATAGGCGCGGGTCAGCCGGACGAAGTCCCCGAACGTCATGCTCGCGAGTCTAGGACGTCCGACCCGTCCATCTACCCCGAAGCGCGACACTCGGGCTGGCACCATGTGCGGCATGGACGAGCACCGGGAGGGCCGGGCGGCCCCGATCGCCGCGCGCGTCCACCTCGCCCATGCCGTCGTGCAGAAGCTCGCCGACGACCGCGACATCGACCTGCTCCACCTCAAGGGGCCGGCCGTCCTGCCGGGCCTGCGGGCGGAGGGTCGCCAGTCCAGCGACGTCGACGTGCTCGTGCGCCCGAGCCACCTCTCCCGACTGGTCGACGCGCTGGAGTCCGTCGGCTTCGAGCAACGCACCGACTTCTCGACCGGGTCGGTGTTCGCCCACGCCGCCAACTGGTGGCACGACGACTGGGGGTGGGTCGACGTCCACACCAGCTGGCCGGGCGTCACCATCGACGCCGAGGCGGCGTACGGGGTCCTCGCCCGCAGCCTCGTCCACCGCGAGATCGCCCACCGCGCCTGCCCGGTCCCCGACCACACCTCCCAGCGGCTGATCCTGGTCCTCCACGCCGCTCGCTCCGGTGGGAGGACCGACGTCGACCACGCCTGGGTGGGTGCGACACCGGAGGAGCAGGACGCCGTACGCCGGCTGGCCGCCGAGCTGGGCGCGGAGGTCGCGCTCGCCGCCGGGATCGGGGAGCTCGAGCTCCACCGCCGCGACCCCTCCTACCTGCTGTGGCGCTACTTCAGCGAGGGCGGGACCCGTCTCGACGAGTGGCGCGCACGGCTCGCGGCCGCGCCGACCGTACGCGCGAAGGCAGCGCTGGTGAGCGCCGCGACGCGTGTCAACCGCGACCACCTGAGGATGGAGCTGGGCCGTACGCCCACCCGGGACGAGGTGCGCGAGCGCCAGCGCCTGCGAGTGAGGAAGGCGTTCGCGGAGGTGTCGGGCAGGGCCACCGCGAGTGCCATGAAGAGGTGGCGGCGACCGTGACGCGCTACCGCATCGCCGACGACGTCGCATGGGTGAGCGAGGAGGAGCTCGACGGCGGCGAGACCCCGACCGCCTACCTCACCCGGCTGCCGAAGGGTCCGCCGATCCTGCTCGAGGGCTCCGGGTGCGTGGTGTGGCTCGCGCTCGCCGACGGCGGCACCCTGGACGAGGTCGTCGACGCGGCCGCCGCCATGTCGGGGACCAGCACCGAGGAGATCCGCGACGACGTGGAGACGCTGGTCGACCAGCTCGTGATCATCGGCGTCGCGCGAGAAGACTGACCGCCAGGCCGACCCCCACCGCCCCGATCGCCGCGCCCAGCGTGTTGGCCGCGACGTCGCTCCACGTGCCCTGCCGGTCGAGCCACAGCCACTGCACCGCCTCGATCACGAGGGACCCGGTGGCGGCGACCGCCGTCGCCACCCACCACTGTCGGCCGGTCAACAGCACGAACAGCGCCCCGAGCGGGACGAACAGCACCACGTTGAGCAGCACGCCGTAGTGCTCGGGGAGGACCCAGTCGGGCGCGATCGGCCAGTCGTACCTGAACCGGACGTAGCACGCGACGGTGAAGCGGTTGAGGGCCGAGCCCCAGGGCCCGCCGACCAGGACCGCGAGCGCCACGACGTAGCCGAGCGCGAGGGCGACCAGCACCCGGCGTTCGCCCCTCCAGCCCACGTCGCCCACCCTAGAGTGGGCGACGTGAGCTCCCAGGGAACCCCGCCCGAGGTGGTGGTGGACGCCCTGGGGGTGCCGATCGGGATCCCGGTCTCCGGTGACGCCGCCGCCCGCCTGCGACGGCAGTGGAGCCGTGCGCTCACCGACCGGCCCGCCGCCACCGTCGTCGACCTCGACCAGCTCGACACCGACGACGACGTCGCCCACGACTACGCCGTCACCTCGCGGGTCACCCTCGCCGCGCTCGACGCGACGGCCGGGCTCCGCGTCAACCTGCACGCCGGCGCCGTGGCGGACGAGGAGGGCCGCGCCCTGGTCGTCATCGGCCCGTCGGGCTCGGGCAAGACGACCGCCGTGCAGCTGCTCGCGCGCCGCCTCGGCTACCTCTCCGACGAGACCACCTCGGTCGACGACACCCTCGCCGTGCACCCCCACCCCAAGCCGCTCTCGGTGATCACCGACAGCGACGCCCCGCTCCTGAAGCACTCCCTCTCGCCCGACGACCTCGACCTGCTGCGGCCGCCGCCCTCGGCCCGCCTGCACCGCATCGTCCTGCTGCACCGCGGCGACACCGACCGCGGCCTCCTCCCGCTCGCGCCGGCCCGCGCGATCGCCGAGATCGTGGCGCAGACCTCGTCGCTGGTCAGGCTCGAGCACCCCGTCCGCCGCCTGGCGGACACGATCGACGCGTGCGGGGGCGCGTGGGCCCTCGACTACAGCGAGGTCGAGCACTGGCTCGACGACCTCGTCGCCCTCCTCGACGTCGAGGGCCGGCCGCCACTGCCCCGCCGGCACCACCCCGGCAGCGGCGACGGCGTGGCCGACGGGAGCCGTACGCCCGGCGCCTGGACCCGTGTGCCGTGGCGCGACGCGATCGAGTACGACGACGAGCTCGTGCTGATGATCGACTCCCGGGTCCACGTGCTCGCCGGGCTCGGCGTCGTGCTCTGGCTCGCCCTCGAGGCCCCCCTCACCACCGACCGTCTCGTCGCCGAGGTGCAGGAGCTGTGGGGCGCCCACCCCGACGCCGTCGCGCTGGTCGGCGACGCCCTCCGGCTCATGGCGACAGAGGGGCTCCTCCGGCCTCCTGCCTGAGGGCTCGGGGTGGCTCGTGTCGCGGTCCCCGGGTACCCCGGGGAAGCCCGAGCCTCCACCCCGAAACTTCGGGGGCAGGGCTCCAGCCTGGATACGGAACCTCGGCGCCGCCGCCGGCTTCGGGGCGCGCTGAGCCCGCCGGTAACCTGCGTCACATGAGCACCCCACGACGTTCTTCCCCCCCGCTTCGCTCCTCCGAACAACGTCACGGGGACCCCGCATGACCGCCCGCCGCCAGCTGCCCACCGACGAGGCCCGCGACCTGCTCGCCCTGACGCGCGAGATCGCCACCAAGGAGCTCGCCCCCAGGTCTGCGGAGGCGGAGGCCACCGAGACCTTCCCGCGCGAGGTCTTCCGGATGCTCGGCCAGGCCGGGCTGCTGTCCCTGCCCTACCCCGAGGAGCACGGCGGCGGGGACCAGCCCTACGAGGTCTACCTCCAGGTGCTCGAGGAGATCGGCGCCGTGTGGTCGTCGGTCGGGGTCGGCGTCTCGGTGCATGCCCTGTCCTGCTTCGGCCTCGCCGAGTTCGGCACCGACGAGCAGCGCGCCCGGTGGCTGCCCGACATGCTCGGCGGCGACCTGCTCGGCGCCTACTGCCTCTCCGAGCCGCACGCCGGGTCCGACCCCGCCGCGATGCGTACGACCGCCCGCCGCGACGGCGACTCGTACGTGATCAACGGCGCGAAGGCCTGGACCACCCACGGCGGGCACGCCGACTTCTACAAGGTGATGGCCCGCACCTCCGACGACGCTGGTGCTTCTCGGGGGGCAGGCATCTCCTGCTTCCTCGTCCCCGCCGACTCCGAGGGCCTGTCCGCCGACCCGCCCGAGCGCAAGATGGGCCTCACCGGCTCCGCCACCGCGACCATGCGCTTCGACAACGTCCGCGTCGACGCCTCCCGCCTCCTCGGCGCGGAGGGCGAGGGCCTCCGCATCGCGCTCAAGGGACTCGACTCCGGCCGCCTCGGCATCGCCGCCGTCGCCGTCGGCCTCGCGCAGGGCGCCCTCGACGCGGCCGTGGCGTACGCCCGTGAGCGCGAGACCTTCGGCACCCGGATCATCGACCACCAGGGCCTGGCCTTCGTGCTCGCCGACATGGAGGCCGCCGTCGTCTCGGCCCGCGCCACGCTGCTTCACGCCGCGCGGCTCAAGGACGCCGGCCTGCCGTTCTCCCGCGAGGCCTCGATCGCCAAGCTCGTCGCCACCGACAACGCCATGAAGGTCACCACAGACGCCGTCCAGGTCCTCGGTGGCTACGGCTACACCCGCGACTTCCCGGTCGAGCGCTACATGCGCGAGGCCAAGGTGATGCAGATCTTCGAGGGCACCAACCAGATCCAGCGGATGGTCATCTCGCGCTCGCTCGCGAAGGACGACGCGGGCGCGATCGGCTGACGGCCGGTGGCGCGGCCGGGAACCACCGGTTCACCGGTGGTTCCCGCGCTTCCAGCCCGGTGCAACGGCCGAGAAGCGCACGGAAAGGGCTGCCGGATCGAGCGCCGCCGACCGTTCTCCACAGGCGGCGTTCGGCAGGGTTGAAGCGCGCCGGCGTCGGCAACGATCCCGCCATGATGAAGCCTGTACAGCTCGCCGAGCTCCCCGTGGTGTCCTCGCGCGCCACCCTGCTAGACGTGGGCATGTCCGACCGACACATCACGTCACTCGTGCGCGCCGGCACGCTCGTCCGGATCCGCAGGGGCCAGTACGTCGACGGCGGGGCATGGCGTTCGCTCGGCCGCGCCGACCGGCACCGACTCCTCACGCGCGGAGTGATGCTCGCTGCTCACGCGGGCACGACGGCCACGCACGTCTCGGCTGCCATCGAGTGGGGCGCGCCCGTGTGGGACCTCCCGCTCGACGTCGTCCACACCACCCGCTGCGACGGCAAGGTGGGGCGCAGACGCCAGGACTGGATCCAGCACGGTGGCGTCCTGCCCGCCAAGGACGTCACCGTGATGCACGGAGTTCCCGTGTCCGTCGCGGCCCGCACCTGTGTCGAGATCACGACGATCACCGATGTCGAGCGGAGCCTGGTCGTCGTCAACGGCCTGCTCCACTCGGGCGCCACCACGGAGCAGGAGTTCGCCGACTGGGCGCGCAGCGCGCGCTACTGGCCGCACAGCCTGGCGACTGACCTGGTGGTGAGGCTGTGCGACATGCGGCTCGAGTCGGCTGGCGAGTCGCGGTTCCACTACCTCTGCTGGCGCCAGCACCTGCCTCGCCCGACTCCGCAGGTCAAGGTGCACGACGAGCGCGGTCGACTGGTCGGGCGCGTCGACTTCCTGTGGGAGGACTTCGGTGTCTTCGTGGAGTTCGACGGCAAGGAGAAGTACATCAAGTACCGCCGCGACGGCGAGACCCTCGACGAGTTCCTGATGCGCGAGAAGAAGCGCGAGGAGCTCATCTGCCAGCTCACGGGATGGGTGTGCATCCGAGTGACGTGGGCGGACCTCGCGAACCCCGAGATCCTCGCGCGCCGCGTACGCAAGATGCTCGACTCCCGCCGCCCCCTGGGCGCCTAGGTTCCAGTCCTTTCCTGCGCCTTCTGGGCCGCTGCAACGGGCTGCAAGCGCGGTAACCACCGGTGCACCGGTGGTTGCCGACACCACCCGTTCACCCCTCCGTGGGTTGTCCGGCCCCCGGGCGCGAGCGAGCGTGGTCGACATGACCAAGCGCATCGCATTCCTGACAGCTTCCGAGGGCGTCGAGGAGGTCGAGCTCACCCAGCCGTGGCAGGCCGCCGTCGACGCCGGCCACACCGCCGAGCTGGTCTCGCTCGACGAGGGCGAGGTCCAGCTCTTCAACCACCTCGACAAGTCCTCGACCCAGCGCGTCGACCGACGGGTGGCCGACGTCGCCATCGCCGACTACGACGCCCTGGTCCTGCCCGGCGGGGTCGCCAACCCAGACGCCCTGCGGATGGACGAGGAGGCCGTCGCCTTCATCCGCGACTTCGTCGACTCCGGCAAGCCCGTGGCCGCCATCTGCCACGCGGCGTGGACCCTCGTGGAGGCCGACCGCGTGCGCGGCAAGCGGGTCGCCAGCTGGCCGAGCCTGCAGACCGACATCCGCAACGGCGGCGGCGACTGGGTCGACGAGGAGGTCGTCGTCGACGGCAACCTCATCACCAGCCGCAACCCCGACGACATCCCGGCCTTCTCGAAGGCTCTCCTCGGGGTCCTCGCCGGCTAGCTCGTCTCAGGGCGGAAATCCGGGTGTGGCGGTGCTCACACTGGTGGGGCATGCTGAGTGGAAGCGCTCTCACACTCGGAAGGTCCCCCCATGCCCCCTGCTCCTCCGCACCCGCGTCGACCCCGACGTACGCCGCTGCGAGCCGTCCTCACGGCCCTCGCCCTGACGGTGGTCGGGCTCGCCGTTCCCACCATCGCTCCGAGCACCGCCGCACCCACGTCCGCCCCGTCGACCCCGGACCTCGGCGAGCGGGTGGTGGTCGTCGACCCCACGATGTCGACCTCCGAGATCCGCGAGCGCGCCGACGAGATCTGGCGCCAGCAGGTCGACGCCGAGATGTCGGAGGAGCGCTGGTCGCTGCTGTTCCGCCCGGGCACCTATGGCACAGCCGCCGAGCCGCTGCAGATCAAGGTCGGCTACTACACCGAGGTCGCCGGCCTCGGCGCCGACCCGTCCGACGTCGTGATCAACGGCAAGGTGGAGGTCTACAACCGCTGCCTCACCGACGGGCCCATCCAGCCCTACTGCGTCGCCCTCAACAACTTCTGGCGTTCGCTGTCCAACCTCACCATCGACGTCAACGGCACCGGCCAGGACGGCTGCCGCGCGTCCGCGAACTTCTGGGCGACCTCGCAGGCGGCCTCGCTGCGCCGCGTCGACGTCCGCGGCGGCAACCTCTCCCTGATGGACTACTGCACCGAGGGCCCTCAGTACGCCAGCGGCGGCTACCTCGCCGACTCGCGTGCCGGCACCATCATCAACGGCTCGCAGCAGCAGTGGCTCACCCGCAACAGCGAGGTCGGGTCGTGGTCCAACGGCGTCTGGAACCAGGTCTTCGCCGGCACGATCGGCGCCCCGCCCGAGGCCAACTTCCCCACCGAGCCCTACACCACGCTCGACCGCACCCCCCTGAGCCGGGAGAAGCCCTACCTCCACATCGGTGACGACGGCACGTGGCGGGTCCGCGTGCCGGACGTGCGCACCGACTCGCGCGGCACGACCTGGGCCGGCAGCACCACCGCCGGAACCGACCTGCCGCTGTCGACCTTCCACGTCGCCACTCCCGACCAGTCGGCCAAGGAGATCGCCACAGCGCTGGCCCGCGGCAAGAACCTGGTGCTCACTCCCGGCGTCTACGACATCGACCGCAGCCTGGTCGTCCGCCGCGACGACACAGTCGTCCTGGGCCTCGGCCACGCCACCCTCACGGCCGTCGGCGGCGCGACGCCCCTCGTCGTACGTCCCGAGGCGACCGGTGTGGTCGTCGCGGGTGTCACCGTCGACGCAGGCGCCCGGCTCTCACCGAACCTCATGCACATCCAGGGACGTCCCGGTCGCTCCGGTGACCGCCGCCCGGCGGGCGAGGTGCCGACCACGACGCTCAACGACGTCTACTTCCGCGTGGGCGGCCCCCACATCGGCAAGGCCGACGTCTCGCTGCGCATCGACGCCGACGACGTGCTCATCGACCACGCGTGGGTCTGGCGCGCCGACCACGGCACCGAGGGCTTCACGGCCGGCGCGGTGGGCGACACCGATCGCTGGAACACCAACACCGGACGCGTCGGACTCATCGTCGACGGTGACCGCGTGCGCGCCACCGGCCTCTTCGTCGAGCACTACCAGGAGTTCAACACCATCTGGAACGGCGAGGATGGCGAGGTCGTGCTCTACCAGAACGAGCTCCCCTACGACCCGCCCTCGCAGGCCGACTGGACCCGTCCCGACGGCACGCTCGGCTGGGCCGGCTACAAGGTCGCCGACGACGTGCGTCGCCACCGGCTCTTCGGCGGCGGGGTCTACGTCTTCAACCGCAACGACCCCTCCATCACCACCGAGAGCGGCTTCGAGGTGCCCGAACGGGCCGGCGTACGCCTCCACCACGTCCTGACGGTCAACCTCGAGGCGGGCAGCATCGAGCACGTCGTCAACGACACGGGCGCGCGGGTGGACAGCAACGCCCCCGGCATCCCGAGCTACGTCGTGGACTACCCGGCTCCCTGAGCCAGTCGAGTCCGGGGCCCCACTCCACCACGAGCCAGCGCCCCAGCAGCGTCCCGTCCTGCTCCAGCAGCAGGGCGGGACGCTCGGCGGCGAGCTCGCCTCAGGGCCGACGAGGACCGGCCGGGGCCGGGATCTCCCCCGAGCCGCGAACGACCAGCCGCGTCGGGATGACGACGGTGCGTGCGGGAGTGGAGTCGCCGGCAAGGCGGGCGAAGACTCGTTCGGCCGCTGCCCGGCCGATCGCGGTGGGATCCTGGGCCACGACCGTCACCCCGGGTCGCAGCAGGTCAGCAAGGGGGAAGTCGTCGAACCCGACGATGGCGACCCGGTCCTGGAGCTCCGCGGCCTGCAGGTGACGGATGGCGCCGACGGTGATCTCGTTCTGCGCGGCGAACAGGGCACTCGGCGGGTCGCGCAGCTCCATGAGCCGCGGAAGGGCGGCCGCGGCGCGGCCGGCGTCCTCGAGCCCGTGCACCACCAGGTCCGGGTCGAACGGGACGCCGCGCGCGTGCAGTGCTTGCTGGTACCCCGCGAAGCGGTCGCGCGCGGTCTGGATGGCCGTGCGATCGCCGAGGAACGCGATCCGCCGATGGCCGTGGCCGATCAAGTGGGTGACGGCACGTCGGGCGCCGTCGACGTTGTCGGCCACGACCGCGTCTGCCTCGTAGCCCGATGGGGCGCGGTCCACGAAGACGATCGGCGTGCCCTCGGGCACCTCGTAGGTGAGGTAGCCCTGGTCGCTGGTGGCGGGAGCGAGGATCAGCGCATCCGCACGCCGCGAGGTGAAGGCGCGGACGAGCCGCTTCTCGCGCTCGGGGCTCTCGTCGAGGCTTCCGGCGAACAGGAGGACGTCGTGCTCGTGCGCCACGTCCTCCAGCGCCCGGTGGAGCTCGGCGGAGAAGGGGTTGGCGAGGTCCTCGAGCAGCGCGGCGACGGCGGCGGTGCGCCCGTCGAGGCGCCGCAGGCTGCTGGCGGTGAGGTTGGGGCGGTAGTCGAGCTGACGCACAGCCCGCTCCACCGACTCGACCTTGGCGGGCGCGACGCCGGGCTCGCCGTTGACGACGCGGGAGACGGTCTTCATGCTGACCCCCGCGAGGGCCGCCACGTCCTTGAGCGTGGGGCGGCGGGCGCCCCTGTACCCCCGGGCTCGGGGCGGCGCGGTGGTCATTGTGGTGGTCCTCACATCCGGGTGAGGCCACAGCCTAGAAGCCCCCCGGTCGGGGCTGCCTCAGCGTGAGGATGCGTGGTCACTGACAACGATGTCAAGGGCTGAGCCGTCCCTGACCAGTTTTCGCCTGTAGGGGTTGACCTGTGGCGCCGATCACACCTAGAACTGTCGCCTGACAACGTTGTCGGGCCGTGTCGAGGGCCCGGCGTCACCCCTGGAAGGGACCCTCATGCCGCACCTCATGCCTCGCTCCATCCCCCGCAGCGCGCTCGCCGCTGCCGCCGTCAGCCTCCTCGCCACCGCGCTCACCGCCTGCGGCGGTGACGGCGATGCCGCGAGCGCCGACGGCGGAGGGGGCGGCACCGCCGTCACCCTCATCACCAAGGACTCCATCAACCCGTTCTTCGTCTCCATGCAGGAGGGTGCGAAGAAGGCGGCGGCGGCCAACGACGTCGACCTGACCGTCGCCGCGGGCAAGGAGGACGGCGACGAGGAGGGGCAGATCCAGGCGATCGAGAACGCTGTGGCCCAGGGCCAGGAGGGCATCCTCATCACCCCCAACGGCCCCGGTGTGAACCCCGCCATCGAGAAGGCCCGCGATGCCGGGCTCTACGTCATCGCCCTCGACACCCCGCCCGACCCCGCGGAGACCGTCGACATCACCTTCGCGACCGACAACTTCAGGGCCGGCGAGCTCATCGGTGAGTGGACCGCCGCCCAGCTCGGCGGCGAGAAGGCCACCATCGCGCTGCTCGACCTGTTCAACGACAAGGTCGTCTCGGTCGACTACAACCGCGACCAGGGCTTCCTCACCGGCATGGGCATCGACACCGCGGACGCGGAGAAGAACGGCGACGAGGAGGCCACCGGCAGCTACTCCGGCGGCGACTACGAGATCGTCTGCAACGAGCCCACCGACGGAGCCGAGGACGGCGGACGCACCGCGATGGAGACCTGCCTCAGCAAGACCGACGGCATCAACGTCGTCTACACCATCAACGAGCCGGCCGCCTACGGTGCGGCCGCCGCCCTCGAGGCGGCAGGCCTCTCCACCGACGACGTCCTCATCGTCTCGGTGGACGGAGGGTGCCAGGGGGTGGGCGCGGTCACCGACGGCGTCATCGACGCGACGTCCCAGCAGTACCCGCTCGTCATGGCGGAGAAGGGCGTCGAGGCCATCGCCGCCATCGCCGAGGGCGGCGAGGCTCCCGAGACCACCGAGGGCCTGGACTTCTACGACACGGGCGTGGAGCTCGTGACCGACACGCCTGCCGACGGCGTCGAGAGCATCGACTCGGCCGCAGCGTCCGAGATCTGCTGGGGCTGAGCGTGAGCCGCAGCCCCGGGCAGACCACTGACGAGAGGCACGACATGGCAGTCACCGAGGACGGGAGCCTCGCCACGAGCGGGGCTCCCGCCGGGCAGGCCGCGACCGAGCTGGCCGAACGGGGCCGACGGCCGCTGCAGCGCGTGCAGCACCTGCTGCACGCGCACCCAGCCGCCAGCCCCGCCATCATCCTGGCCATCACCTGCGTGGTCTTCACCATGCTCAACCCCCGGTTCTCCGAGCCCGGGACGGTCTCGCTGATGGTCCAGCAGACCGCGGTCGTCGCTGCGCTGGCGGTGGGGCAGACGCTGATCATCCTGACCGCCGGCATCGACCTCTCGGTCGGCGCCGCCGCGATCCTCGCCATGATGGTGATGGCCACCTACGGCAGCGAGCACGGGCTGCCCGGCGGGGCTGCACTGCTGCTCGGTCTCGCGGTCGCCATCCTGGCCGGTGCGCTGAACGGCGCGCTGGTCACCCGGTTGAAGCTGCCGCCCTTCATCGTCACCCTGGGCACGCTCAGCGTCTTCACCGCCATCACGCTCCTCTACACCGGCGGGCAGAGCATCCAGCAGATCGCGATGCCCGACCTGTTGAGCTGGACCGGCGACACGCACGCCATCGGCGAGTTCCGGGTCACCAACGGGGTGCTGCTGTGCATCCTGCTCTACCTCGTCGTGGGGTTCGCCCTCAGCCAGACCGCCTGGGGCAGGCACGTGTACGCCGTGGGCGACGACCCGGAGGCGGCCCGCCTGGCCGGCATCCGCACCACCCGCGTCCTGTTCAGCGTCTACGTCGTCGCTGGCGTGGTCTACGGCATCGCGGCCTGGATCCTGATCGGACGAGCCGGCGCAGCCTCACCCAACGCCATCGGCGAGGCCAACCTCGAGAGCATCACCGCGGTCGTCATCGGCGGCACCAGCCTCTTCGGCGGCCGCGGCGGCGTCCTCGGCACCCTGCTGGGTGCCCTCATCGTCCAGGCATGCGCGCTCGGCCTCTCCCTGGCCGGGGTCGACGACCAGTACCGCCTCCTGGCGGTCGGCATCCTGGTCGTCGCCGCCGTGAGCGTGGACCAGTGGATCAGGAAGGTACGCGCATGAGTATCCACGACGACACCACGGTCCTGTCGGCCCGCGGGCTGGTCAAGACCTTCGGTCGGGTCATCGGCCTCGACGGGGTCGACGTCGACCTGAGGCGCGGTGAGGTGCTCGCCGTCATCGGGGACAACGGTGCCGGCAAGTCCACCCTCATCAAGACCCTCACCGGTGCCCTGACCCCCGACGCCGGCGAGATCAGGATGGAGGGGCGCCCGGTCTCCTTCAAGCGGCCGCAGGACGCGCGCGACGCCGGCATCGAGACCGTCTACCAGACCCTCGCGGTCGCGCCGGCCCTCGACATCGCCTCCAACCTCTACCTGGCACGGGAGGAACGACGCCCCGGCCCACTCGGGAGCGTGTTCCGGATGCTCGACAAGAAGGGGATGCGCGATCGGGCCCAGCAGTCGGTGAGTGACCTGGGCATCTCGACGGTGCAGAACATGTCGGTCGCCGTGGAGTCCCTCTCCGGGGGCCAGCGCCAGGCCGTGGCGGTGGCGCGGGCCGCGGCGTTCGGTGGCAAGGTCGTCGTCCTCGACGAGCCCACCGCCGCTCTCGGCGTCAAGGAGTCGGCCCAGGTGCTGCGTCTCGTGGAGTCGCTGCGCGAGCGCGGTCTGGGCGTGATCCTGATCAGCCACAACATGCCGCACGTGTGGGAGGTCGCCGACCGCATCCACGTGCAGCGACTCGGCAGGTGCGCGGGCGTCATCAGCCCGGAGACCCACTCCATGACGGACGGCGTCGCGATCATGACCGGCGCCCTCTCGCTCAGCACCTGACCTGCCACAGTCCGCCCCGCGGGCGCCGAGCGGCGTCCGCGGGGCGACCCAACCTGCCCTGGAGCCTCCATGCTGAAGAGTCAGCAGTGCCATGTCCTCGTCGTCGGGGAGAGCCTTGTCGACGTGCTCGCCACCCCCACCGCGCCTCCCGTGGACGCGCCGGGGGGTTCCCCGCTCAACGTCGCCGTGACGTTGGGCCGGCTGGGCACACCCGTGTCCATCCTCACCGCCCTCGGGGACGACGACCGCGGGGCCGCCCTGCGCGACCACCTCGCCGGATCCCGTGTCGACCTCCGTCGGGGTCCGGTCCTCTCCCGTACGTCCAGCGCGGTCGCGCGGGTCGGCGTGGACGGCGCCGCGACGTACGAGTTCGACATCGACTGGCCGGCGCTGGATCCGCCAGACCTCCGCGACGTCGGCATCCTCCATACCGGGTCCATCGCGTTCTTCTCCCACCCGGGGGCGGCCCACGTCGGCGAGCTGCTGCGGACGGCCCACGAGTCCGGCGTGGTCACCACGCTCGACCCCAACGTCCGGCCGGCCCTCGTGGGCGACCGCGACGCAGCGGTGAGGCACCTCGAGGTGACCTTGCCCTCGGTCGACGTGCTCAAGCTGAGCGACGAGGACGCCGCGTGGCTCTACCCCGACCTGGCTCCCGAGGCCCTCGCCGCCCTCGTCCTGGAGCGTGGGCCGCGCCTCGTGGCCCTGACCCAGGGGGCAGCAGGGTCCTCGCTCTTCACCTCGACCGCACGGGTGGACGTGCCCGCGCCGCCGACGACGGTCGTCGACACCGTCGGCGCAGGAGACGCCTGGATGGGCGCCCTGATCCACGGGCTCTTCGCCGATCGCGGGACGGGACGCTTCCTCGACCTGCTCGACGACGCGACCCTCCGCGCGCTGGCCACGAGCGCGAGCCGGGTCGCGGCCGCCACCGTGGCCGCCCAAGGCGCCGACCCGCCCTGGGCGGAGGACCTCGACCCGGCCTGTCCCCATCCCACCCCCGCCTGATTCCTCGAGGAGCGCTCGTGTCCGATCCTGTCGTCCTGTACGCCGAGTTCACTGCCCGGACCGAGCAGCTCGCCGAGGTCGAGCGCCTCATCACCGGCCTCGCCGACGACGTCCGCCAGGAGCCGGGCAACCTGGAGTTCACCGTCTACCAGCGCGCCGAGGACCCGTGCCGGTTCTTCGTGCTCGAGCGGTACGCAGACCCGTCGGCGTTCGAGGCCCACCTGTCCGCGCCGTACGGCGCCGTCTTCAACGCCGCTCTCGGCGACCTCATCGTCGAGGACGGCTCACAGCTGTCCTTCCTGCACCCCACGGCGCCGGCGACGGTCGTCTGAGCTCGTCCCCCCCTTCCACAGCAAGGAAGAACGATGCGTCATCTCCCCACTCGCAAGACCCTGGCGGCCGCCGCGCTCGCCGTCGGCGTGACCCTGCCGCTCGTGCCCGCCACCGCGACCCCCTCCGTCGAGGCGGCCGTGGAGCCGGCGGACCAGCAGTACCGGCCGCTGCTGCACTTCACGCCCGAGAAGAACTGGATGAACGACCCGAACGGGATGGTGCTCCACAAGGGCACGTACCACCTCTTCTTCCAGCACAACCCCTCCGGCACCCGGTGGGGAAACATGAGCTGGGGACATGCCACCTCGCCCGACCTGCTGCACTGGGACGAGCAGCCGCTGGCCATCCCGCAGACGTTCGACGACCAGGGCCGCGCCGTCGAGGACATCTTCTCCGGGTCGGTGGTCTCGGATCCCATGAACTCCTCCGGCCTCGGCACCGCGGACGACCCCCCGCTGGTCGCGCTGTACACCAGCTCCTACACGCCCGACCACCCCACGATGGCGGGACGGCAGGCGCAGTCCCTGGCGTACAGCCTCGACGACGGGCAGACCTGGACGAAGTACGCCGGCAACCCGGTGCTCGACCGTGGCTCGAGGAACTTCCGCGACCCCAAGGTCTTCTGGTACGACGGCCCCGCCGGCGCCTACTGGGTGATGGTGGCGGTGGAGGCCCCCGACCACAAGGTCGTGCTCTACCGGAGCGACGACCTCATCGACTGGACGCACCTGAGCGACTTCGGGCCGGCCAACGCCACCGGCGGGATCTGGGAGTGCCCGGACCTGTTCCCGCTATCCGTGGACGGCGATCGCGACGACGTCAAGTGGGTCATGGTCGTCAACCTCAACCCCGGCTCCGTGGCCGGCGGCAGCGGCGGGCAGTACTTCGTCGGTGACTTCGACGGCACCACGTTCACCTCCGAGTCGACCGTCACCGAGGAGCCCACCCCCGCCGGCACCGTCCTCGAGGGCTTCGACGGGGGAAGCTGGGGCCAGTGGCAGGTCGCCAACGAGCCGGGCAACTGGCGCGACGGACCCTTCGGGCCCGCGCCGGCCGCCGGCACCCTGCCCGGCCAGCACCCCGTCACCGGGTTCCGGGGCTCGGGACTGGTCAACGGCTTCCACGACGGGGACTGGCCGGTCGGCACCCTCACGTCACCCGAGTTCACGATCGACAAGGACTTCGTCAACTTCCTGGTCGGCGGCGGCCGGCACCCCCACGTCCCCGGCGGACAGCTGGGCAACGAGCCGCCGGCAGGCGAGCTGCTGTTCGACGGGTTCGAGTACCCCGACGGCGTGACGATGGCCGACCGGGGCTGGGAGCTCACCGGTGACTTCGAGCCGGCCCGCAACCCCTCCACCCAGGGTGGCGACTACTACCTCGGGTCGAAGCGGGTCAACACCTTCGAGGGCGGGCCGCGCGGGGACGACAACACGGGCACCCTGACCTCACCCGCCTTCGTCATCGACGACGACCACGTGAGCTTCCTCATCGGCGGCGGCAAGCGCACCGACGGATCCCTGCAGGCCGAGCTCGTCGTCGACGGGGAGGTCCTCCGGTCGGCCACCGGCGCGGAGGCCGGGGCGCTCAACTGGTCCAGCTGGGACGTGTCGGCCCTCAGGGGCAGCACCGCCCGGGTCCGGATCGTCGACCGGGCCACCGGCGGGTGGGGTCACCTGACCTTCGACCACGTCGTGCTGGGCCCGGAGCCGGCGCGGGTGCGCAGCGACGAGACCAGCGTGAACCTCCTCGTCGACGGAGAGGTCGTCCGCACCGCCACGGGAGCCAACAGCGAGACCCTGGACTGGCACAGCTGGGACGTCTCCGACCTGGACGGGAAGCAGGCGCGTGTCCAGGTCGTCGACAACAACCGCTTCGGGTGGGGGCACGTCCTGGCCGACGAGCTGCGGCTCGCAGACGAGCCCGCACGCACGCGGCTGAGCGCGTACGAGTGGCTCGACTGGGGACGCGACTACTACGCGGCCGTGACCTTCAGCGGCGCGGGGGACGACGAGCGGGTGATGGTCGGCTGGATGAACAACTGGGACTACGCCAACGACATCCCCACCAGCACCTGGCGCAGCTCCATGTCACTGCCGCGAGAGGTACGGCTCGTCACCACGCCCGAGGGGCCACGCCTGCACCAGGAGGTGGTCCCCCAGATCGCGAGCCTGCGGCGCCGGAGGGCCGCCACCAGGCTCAGGGACGTGACGATCGAGCAAGGAGCGGCAACCCTCCCGGTGTCGGGGAACGTGGTCCAGCTCGACGCCGTCATCGACGTCGGGTCGGCGTCGGCCGCTGGGATCTCCGTCCTCGGTGGTGCCACCAGCGCGACACGCATCGGCTACGACGCACGCCGACAGGAGCTGGTGGTGGACCGGACGGAATCGGGGAACGTCACCTTCCACCCGGCCTTCCCGTCGAGGGATCGCGCCCCACTCACGGCACGGGACGGCAAGGTGTCGTTCACGGTCTACCTCGACCGGGCGTCTGTCGAGGTCTTCAGCAAGGACGGACTGACCACCATCACCGACCAGGTGTTCCCCGAGGCAGGCGCCAGCTCCATCGGCGTCTGGGCCACTGACGGGCGGGCGGAGCTCACGAGCCTGACCGTGACCCCGCTCGCCCCCGCGATGTGGGCTCCCGTCAGGACGAGAGGGAACGCACCGTGGCGGCCGTGACACCGGCATGCTCGACGGTGAGGGACGCCGGGTCGCCGAGGTCGACGGCGGTGGAGAACGAGAGTGAACCGTCCTCCAGGAAGATCTCGACGGAGCCCGCGTCCACCCACACCCCCCATCTCGACATCGAACCTCCATCGGGGACGCGGGAGACGTGCTCGAGCTCCCACGCCTCGTCGTGAGGGACCCGCACGCCGACCCGGTGCACACCGATCTCCCTCGTGCCGGGATCGGCGCGGACGACGAGCGCCGCCGCGTCCCCGCGGAGCGTCAGCTCGACCGGGGCGGTGGCGCCCTCGAGGTCCACCTCGACGTGGAAGGACGCCGTACCGGGCCGGGTGGGATCGCTCAGGGCCGGACCGGTCATCAGGTCGCTGAGCGCGGACAGCGGCCGCGAGGCGAGCACCGGGGCGTCGGCCAGGTGGCTCACCAGCTCGATCTCACGCACGACCGACTGCGATCCACCTTGCCACTCGGTGCCCGACCGCTCCGCGGCGTAGGCCCACCCGTTGAGCCATCCCAACGCATACCTGCGGGCGCGCTGGGCGTCCTCCGGGTCACGGGGGTCGGACCACGTGACCGTCGCATAGAGGTCGGGACCGGCGTCCAGCCACCGGTGCGGGTGGTCGTCGGCGACGAAGGTGTCGGCGGCCCAGGTGCCCGTCCAGTAGACCGTGCCGGTCGTACGGCCCTCCGCCGCCCCGTTGGCGGACGCCAGCAGCACCCAGACGCGACTGTCCGGATCCGCGTCGAGCGACATCTCGAACAGGTCAGGACACTCGAGCAGGCCGAGGTCGCTGGTGGTGAAGTCCGAGAGATAGGTCCACTCCCGCAGGTCCGTCGAGGCGTAGAAGCCCAGGCGCTGGCCCTCGGCGAGCACCATCACCCATCGTTCGCCCACGGCGTCGTAGACCACCTTCGGGTCGCGGAAGTCCGCCGTCCCGGGGTTGCCGAGGACGGGGTTGCCGGGCGCCGGGTCGAAGGTCCGGCCTCCGTCGCGGGACACGAACAGGGACTGGCGCTGCACGCCGTCGACCTGCTGCGTCGCGAGGGCGACCACCGCGCCGGCACCGAACCCGGCGGTCCCCTGCTCGTCGACCACGGCACTGCCGCTCTCGATGTCGCCCCACGCGTCGACGTACTTGGGGATCGCCACGCCCGCGGGTCGCCAGGTGACCATGTCGACGCTGACCGCCCGCGCCCATGCCGTGCCGTTGCCGTGCGGGAAGTCCGCGTTGTAGAGGTAGTAGAGATGCCACTGGCCGTCCCTGAAGAGGGGACGTTGGGGGTCGTTCATCCAGTGGGCCGGTGGCGTCAGGTGGTACGCGGGTCGTCGCGTGACCGGGAGGTCGCCGCCGGGAGGTCGCTCGTTGCTCGCGGTGCAGGCCGCGAGCGACACGGCCCCGCCGGCGGCCAGCACCGCGCGCCGCCGTACTGCGGGCATCTGTGGCATGGGCTCCTCCCGAGAGCGACCCGCGCTGCGGGCATCCACGTGTCTTCCCGAGCAGACACCCGCAGCGGGTGGAAGGCCAAGGGCCTGGGGGAAGCGATGGCCTCCCGACGTCGACTATATCGATTTAGATGGGGGTTGCCAAAGCCTTCACAGGTCGGGGCATGGCGTCTAGCGTGGAGCCTGCCTGGGGATAGGCCGTCCGTCGCGCTGACGTGGACCCACACGAGCGCGGGGACTTCTCGGAGGGACAACTCAATGTTCATGACACAGCTGCGCCGGGGGCTCGCCTCCTTGGGCCTCCTCGGCCTGGTGCTCACCGGCACCGCCGCGGGAGCACAACCGCAGACGACCGACAACGCCCCGCGTGCCGTGGAAGGCTTTCCCGAGCCGACCGTGCACAGCCAGGAGGCACACCCGCCGGACTCGGACTTCACGTCCCGGTGGACACGGGCAGACGCCCGCCAGCTCAAGGCGATGTCTGACCCCGCCGCCGGCCCGCGGGAGAACTCCATGCCGGAGGAGTACACCGCCCCCACGGTGCCCATCAGCTTCCCCGACATGAGCGGCGGACGCGTGTGGGTGTGGGACTCCTGGCCGCTCACCGACTCGGCCGCGGACCAGTACAGCTTCAAGGGCTGGGAGGTCATCTTCTCCCTCGTCGCCGACCGCAACCTCGGCTTCGACGACCGGCACACCTACGCCAAGCTCGGCTACTTCTTCCGGAAGGCCGGCATCCCCGCCGACCAGCGCCCCGAGAACGGCGGCTGGACCTATGGCGGACTCGTGTTCCCCGAGGGTGTCTCGGGCGAGGTCTTCGAGGACCAGTCCTTCAGCCACCAGACGGAGTGGTCCGGCTCGACCCGGATCTTCAAGGGCGGCAACGTCAAGGTCTTCTACACGGCGGTCGCGTTCTACCGCAATGCGCAGGGCGAGGACGTCAAGCCGGCCGACGCGCGCATCATGATGACCCCCGGCAAGCTGAAGGCCGACGCCAACGGCGTGCGGTTCACCGGCTTCGAGATCCACCACGAGCTGCTCAAGCCCGACGGCAAGTGGTACCAGAACGGCGAGCAGAACCCCTACTACAACTTCCGCGACCCCTTCACCTTCAAGGACCCCGCCCACCCGGGGAAGACCTACATGGTCTTCGAGGGGAACACCGCCACGGTGCGCGGCACCCCGGCGTGCACCGAGGAGGACCTGGGCTACCGCCCCGGGGACCCGCACGCCGAGGACCTCGAGACCGTGCGCAGCAGCGACGCCCGGCTCCAGATGGCCAACGTCGGACTCGCCGTCGCCACCAACGACGACCTCTCGAGCTGGAGGTTCCTGCCGCCGATCCTCTCGGCCAACTGCGTCACGGACCAGACGGAACGGCCGCAGATCTACATGAAGGACGGCAAGTACTACCTGTTCACGATCAGTCACAGGTCGACGTTCGCCGAAGGGATCGACGGCCCCGAGGGCGTGTACGCCTTCGTCGGCAACGGCATCCGCAGCGACTACCAGCCCGTCAACCGCGGGTCCGGACTGGCCGTCGGCAACCCGACCAACCTCAACTACGCCACCGGGTTCCCGTTCGACCCCGACTACAACCAGCACCCGGGGACGTTCCAGGCCTACTCGCACTACGTGATGCCCGGCGGCCTGGTGCAGTCGTTCATCGACACCGTCGGCACCAAGGACAGCTTCCGACGCGGTGGCACCCTCGGTCCGACGATCAGGCTGGACATCAGCGGCGAGACCATCACCGTGGACCGCAGCTACGGCGACGGCGGGCTGGGCGGCTATGCCGACATCCCGGCCAACCGGCACGCCAACCCCGGCACCTTCATTCCCTGAGCAGGGGCTCTGGCACGGGGCGGGGCAGCTCCTCGGACGGGAGCTGCCCCGCTCCGTGGCGGAGGGATCGGGCCTGCCCTCACCGCGGGGGCGGGTCGGGCCGGGTCGCGCGGACGGTGACCCGGGCTCGACCCTCGGCGTACACCTCCAGCGCGGAGCCGCCGGACCCCGGCAGGACCAGGCTGGACACAGAGGTGGCCCCGTCGTCGGCGAACACCTCGAGCAGCGGTCCGTCCAGGCTCACGAGCAGCCGCAGTCGACCGCCTCGAGCCGGCACACGTACGGCGCTGGCACCGGCGAAGTCGGGATGGAACCCGGCACCCTGCCCCCCGCGCTCGACGCGCAGCGTCGCGGCCCCTGCGTCGTAGGCCAGGGTCGCGCACGGCTCCGGCCCGGCTCCGATCCGCAGGCCCACCTCGGTCGCCGTGCCGAGCTCCCAGTCGAGGTCGAGGAGGGCGTGATCCGCTTCCCGCAGCGCGAGCGGGGTCGCCAGGGATGCCTCACGCACGAGCGGTTGGGTCGATCGAGGATCGAGGCGCGCCAGCTCGGGCGGCAGGTGCTGGACCAGTCGAGGACGCCCGTCGACGGTGCGCAGGGCCAGCTCGCGCGGCAGCGACATCGCACCCCGCCAAGGCGTCGTCGGCACGTCGTGGGCATAGCGCCAGTTGCTCATCCAGCCGATCATCACGCGGCGCCCCGCGGGTGCGCTGTCGAACGTGATGCCGGCGTAGAAGTCCCGCCCGGCGTCGAGGCGTTCCGGCTCGTCCGAGTCGGGTACGAACGTGCAGCCGTCGAACCCGCCGAGGAGGTAGCTCATCGACGAGCCCCGAGGATCGCCGTCGGGGCCGACCGGGTTGGTGCTCCAGGTGAGTACCCACCGCACGTCGGCGGGATCGTCGTCGAGCTCCAGCGGGAACAGGTCGGGGCACTCCCACACCTCAGCGCCGTCGGGCTCGGGTCCGTACGGGCCGAGAGTGCTGGCGTGCTCCCACGAGCGCAGGTCCGGGGAGCGGAAGACGAGAATCTGCCGGTCAACGGCCTCCACGACCACCATCACCCAGGACGCGTCGCCGCTGTCGGAGGTGTGGGCGAAGACCTTGGGGTCGCGGAAGTCGGTCGTGCCCCTGTCGAGGACGGGACCGCCGTCGTCCGCGGGGTGCCAGCTGAGCCCCCGGTCGTGGCTGACCGCCAGGGACTGTGCCTGTCCCCCGGCCTCGAAGCTGCTGGTGTGCACGGCCACCAGGACCGGCGCGCCCTCCGGGCTCCGGTCGATCACCACCGAGCCGGACCAGATCTGCTCACCGGGGCGGTGCTCGATGGCCACGGGGTGCTCGGTCCAGTGGATCAGGTCGGTGCTGGACGCGTGCCCCCAGCTCATGTTGCCCCACTCGGGTCCGTGCGGGTTGTGCTGGAAGAACATGTGCCAGGTGCCGTCGACGACGACGAGCCCGTTGGGATCGTTCATCCAGTGACGAGCCGGCGTGAAGTGGTACGCCGGGCGGCTGACGGGAGTGTCCACGAACCCGACCTCAGACCGAGGACCGGACGACCGGCGGGCAGGCAACCAGGCGAGCGGTGCCGGCGGTGGGCTCATCGATCCCCAGCAGCAGCCGGACGCCCGCCGCCCCGAGGTCGTAGTGAGGCAGGGCCACGGTGGTGAGCGGCGGCCGAAGGTGGGCGCTGATGACCTCCTGGTCGTCGAAGCCGACCACGGCGAGGTCGTCGGGCACCCTCAGGGACCGGTCCCGCGCGGCGTCGTAGAGTCCCATCGCCACCCGGTCGTTGTGGCAGAACACAGCGGTCACGTCGTGCTCGAGCACTCGCATCGCCGCCTCGTAGCCGCCTTCCTGGTCCGAGGTCGCCTCGACGACGAGCGCCGGGTCGTACCCGACTCCGGCGCGCTCGAGCAGCTCCCGATACCCCTCCAGCCGCCCGGTCTGGGCCGGCGACGGGTGGGAGGTGTTGATGAACGCGATGCGCCGGTGGCCCGCGTCCAGCAGCAGCTGGGTCGCCGTACGGCCGCCTTGCACCTCGTCGGGCACCACTGCCTGCAGCGAGCTGTCCTCGGAGTAGCAGCCGACCAGCACGGCGTCGGTCTCGGCCAGCGCGGCAGGTGGCGTCACGGCCCGGTGGAACCAGGTGGAGTAGAGGATCCCGCGGACCTTGTGCTCGAGCATCATCGCGATCGCCTGCTCCTCCGCGGCCTCGTTCCCGCCGGTGTTGGCCACCAGGAGCACGTACCCGTGCTTCCACGCCTCGTCCTGGGCGCCCTGGATGATCTGGCCCGCGAACGGCGTCGTCGCGATCGCATCGGCCACCAGGCCGATGAAGCTGGAGCTGCCGGTGACGAGTGTCTTGGCCAGGGCGTTGGGGCGGTAGCCGAGCTCCTCGATCGCGCGTCGTACGCGTTCGCGGGCCGCCTGGCCGATACGGGCGCGAGGGTTGTCGTTGACGACGTGCGAGACGGTGGCCACCGAGACGCCCGCGGCCTTGGCGACGTCGCGCATCACGACCGGCGAGCGGGGCGAGGACGGCTCGTCGTCGCGTGGTGTGGTGGGTGTCATCCCTTCGTGGCTCCGCTCTCGAGGCCCTGGATCATCGCCTTGTTGAGCACGAGGAAGATGAGCAGCAAGGGCGTGATCGACACGCAGACAGCGGCGAAGGTGGCTGTCCAGTCGACGTTGCCCATCGCGCCAATGTAGTTCTGCAGGCCGAGCGGGACGGTCTTGAGGTCATCGGAGAGCACGAACGTGTTGGCGAAGATGAAGTCGTTCCAGATGAAGATGCTGTTGACCATCACCACCGTGACGATCGTGTTGAGCGACAGCGGCAGCGTGATCTGGGCGAAGATCCGGTAGGGGCCGGCGCCGTCGAGCGAGGCGGCCTCGTACGTCTCGCGAGGGATGTACTCGTAGAACGAGGAGAACAGGTAGATCGCCATCGGCAGCGAGAAGCCCGCGAGCGGGATGATCATGGACGCGTAGGTGTCGAGCAGGCCGATCCTCGAGTAGTCGATGAACAACGGCACCAGCGCGATCTGCACGGGAACGATGATGCCCATCAGGAACATTCCGCGCACGAGACCGCTGAACCGGAAGCCGAGCACCTGCAGGGCGAAGGCGGCCATCATCCCCAGGAGCACGATGAGCGCACTGGACCCGAGCGTCACCACGAGGCTGTTGACCATGTTGAGGCCCAGGTTCCCGACGTCGAAGGCGCGCGCGTAGTTGTCGAAGGTGATGTCGGTGGGTATCGCGAACGGGTCGCCGCCGGCGAAGTCCTGTGGCGTGCGGACGCTGGAGATGAAGATCCACACGAGCGGGTAGACCTGCGCGACGACGATCAGCGTCACCGTGGCTCGTACCAGTGCGCGGTGGATCCTCACTCGGCCGGGCGGCCTGGAGGGTCCGGGCGTCGACGGAGCGGGGGCCAGGTCGGGGCGGGTGGCGAGGGTGGTCACGCGTCGGCCTTTCGGCGGAGGAGGAGGACGATCAGGCCGACGGCGATCAGGCACTCAGCGACGATGAACACCGACATCGCACTGGCGTAGCCGTAGTCGGTGTTGGTGAACGCCGTCTTGTACATGTACGTGGTCAGCAGCTCCGAGGACTGCCCCGGCCCGCCGTTGGTGAGCAGGTAGGGGATGTCGAAGCCGCGCAGCGCGTACGTGGTGGCCATGATCGTGGTGGTCGCCCACACCGGTCGGATGTGCGGGAAGCGGATCTGCGTGAACAGCTGCCACCAGTTCGCACCGTCCAGCCGCGCCGCCTCCTCCAGCTCCTTGGGCACGGCGAGGAGGGCGGCGTAGATGATCAGCATGTACAGCCCCGAGAACCGCCAGCCCTCGGGGATCGAGACCGCCATGAGCACCGTGTCGACGTCGGACAGCCACGCCTGCTGGAGGCTCTCGAGCCCGACCCAGGCCAGCGCCTGGTTGAGCATGCCGTCCGAGCCGGCCGCATAGATGCGCTGGAAGAGGATCGCGATGGCGACCGTCGAGATCACCGCGGGCAGGAGGTAGAGCGTCTTGACCAGCTGGCGGCCGCGCGTCAGGTTGAGCAGCAGGCTGGCGACCACGAGCGCGGCGCCGAGCTGCATGAACAGGCAGACCGCCACGTAGCCGAGCGAGTTGAGGAACGAGGTCCAGAAGACGTCGTCCCCCGCGAACATCTCGGCGTAGTTGTCCAGGCCGACGAACCTCAGGTCGGTGATGCCGTCCCAGCTGAAGAAGCTGAGGAAGAGCGACTGGACGATCGGGAGCAGCACCGCGGCGCCGTACAGCAGCAGCGGCGGGAGCAGGAAGACCAGCACGGACGTCCTCGACCGGCTGGGAAGCATGCTGGACGACGTCATCAGTGTCCCTTCGGTGGCATCGGTGTACGGGGATGGTGGCGGGGCGGCGTTCGACCGCCCCGCCACCAGATCACGTGGCGTTCTTGCGGATGGCGTCGTCGACGGTAGAGATGAACTCGTCCGGCGTGATCTCGCCCTGCACGAGCAGCGTCAGCTCCTGCTGCAGCCGCGTGTTGGAGGCCGGGTCGAGCTGGGTGTCCCACGGCATCGCGATGGCCTCGCCCACGTCGTCGGCCTGGTCGACCGCGCGCTGGTACAGCGGCGTGGCGTTGTCCGGGATGGTGGTCTCGACGGTGGTGGTGGGCGAGAGCGCGCCCGTCGCGGCGTACACCTCGGGGTAGCGCTCGAGGGCGTGGCCCAGGAAGTCACGCACCAACGGGTCGAACGTGGCGCTGTTGACGGCCATCCCGATGCCCGACGGGGTGACGTACTCGTTCGCGGCTGTCGCAGCGCCACCCGTCATCGGGAGGGTGAAGTAGTCGATGTCGTCGCGCACCGCTGCGTCGAGGTTGTCGGTGGCCAGGTTGGCCAGCTCCCAGGTCCCGATGTTGTAGACAGCGGCCTCCCCCGAGGTGAACTGCGCCTGGGCATCGGCGTAGCCGGTGGACGAGAACCCGTCGTCGAAGCATTCGGCCTCGCCGAGGGAGTGCATCCACTCGACGGCCGCGCGGCCGGTCTCGTCGGACAACGACGCGTCTGCGCCCTTCAGGTCCTGCACGTAGTCGGGTCCTGCGGTGCGGAAGGGGTGGTACGCCATGTAGCGCTCGAGCGGCCACTGGTCCTGGCCGTCCAGTGCGATCGGGGTGATGCCCGCCTCGCGGAGGTCGCGGCACATCGCTGGGAAGTCGTCGAGTGTCTGTGGCACCTCGACCCCAGCTTCCTCGAACAGCGCCGTGTTGTACCAGAAGAACTCCAGCTGGAACTCGAACGGGATCATGTGCAGCGAACCGTCGTCGAAGCGCTGGTAGTTCAGTGCCGCGGGCCGGTAGTCCTCGTACAGGTCCAGGGTGGTGAGCAGCTCCTCGACGTCCATCATGCGGCCCTGGTCGGCCAGCTTCTGGGCGAACGGAGTGGCGTCGGTGTCGAACAGCTCGGGGAGCTTGTTGGCCGCGGCCAGGGTCTCGTACTTCTGGAGGTACGACGGTCGGTCCGGGGTGGTGATCAGGTTGAGCTCGAAGCCAGGGTGCTCCTCGGCGTACTCGTCGGCGATCTGCTGCATGGCCGTGATGACGCCGCCGTCGGCCGGTCGGGAGAGCAGCCACGAGATCTCGCGGGCCTCGATCTCTCCCTCAGGGTTGACATCGCTGGGGTCGGACGAGCCGCCCGAGCCGCCGCACGCCGACAACAACAGTGCGGCCGAGGCGAGGACCGCGGTGGCGGCGGACCTCATCGGGTGAGTCTTCATGACGATTCCTTCTCTCTGTGCGACGCGAGGCTGTCAGTTGAGCTGGGTGGTGGGTCTGACGAGATTCCCCGAGAAGCCTGTGGTTCGGGCACTGCCCGCAGCGCGACGTCCTCGACCCGGAGGACACCCTCGGTCGCGAAGACACCGAGCCCACCTCCGGTGAAGTCGTAGAGGCGCGTGCTCAGGCTCACCGCGCGGTCCAGGTTGACCACGCAGATATCGCCCTCGACGACCACGTCGAGGATGTGCTCGCCCGGCGAGAGGTCGCAGGGACGCTCCAGCTCGACGACGTGTGGCACGTCGCCCGAGATCTCCCACTGGGCATCGCCGGTCCGGCGCCGCGGCCAGCGGTCGAGGACCATGCGGCCGCGCCGCGGCTCGAGCCGGATGATGTAGCCCATGTCACCGTCCGGGCTGGTGCGCAGCAGCACTCCGCACTCGGCGCCGTGCTCGTCGATGCGCACGCGCAGCGAGGCGTGGAAGGTGTCAGGCAGGGCGTCGCACAGCACGACCGCGCGGTGCCGTCCGTGGGCGTCCAGGGCGCCGGGCAGCTCGGTCCGGTCGAGAGGGAGGACCCGGGTGAACGAGCCCAGCAGCTCGTCGGTGAACCCGAAGGCGAGGGTGCCGTCAGGACGCTGGCGTGCCTCGAGCACCGCCAAGGTGCCGGCCCACTGCCACGGCCCCTCGTCACGGTCGCCCTCGCGACTGGCGATCCAGCCGAAGAAGAGGCGTCGACCGTTCCACTCCACCGACTTGGCGGCGTAGAAGGCGCGCCCGTCCAGGGAGTCGTGCTCGGGCGCCAGCCACGGACCATGCAGGCTGCGGGCCATCCGGTAGCGGGTGGCGAACGCGTCGGAGAACTCGGAGTAGACCAGGTAGTACCACCCGTTCCACTCGAACACCTCGGGGCACTCGTGCGCGACGTAGCGGCGTGGGTCCCAGAACGGCTCGACCGGCTCCCAGGTCACCAGGTCCTGGGAGACGAGCTGGGCGATGACGCCGCGTCGACGCTGCGGGCCGTTGTCGTGCCTGGCGGTCACGAGCATCCGCCACAGGCCGGCCTCCTCGTCCCGGAGCACGAACGGGTCGCGCCAGTCGGCTGACTCGTACCCGGCGGGGGCGACGATGGGGCGCCCGTGGTGGCGTTGCCACGTGGTCATCGCGTCGTCACTGGTGGCGTGCAGCACCACCTGGAGGGGTTGACCGTCCTCGCCGAGGATGCGCGGGTTCTGACCGGTGTAGAAGAGGTGGTGGGTGCCGTTCTCGTCGGCGACCACGCTGCCGGTGTAGGCGTTGAAGTCAACGGCGTCGTCGGCGCCCGCCGACAGTGCGACCTCGGCCTCGGAGTAGGCCAGCAGGTCCTTGGTGCGCATCACCCGCCAGGGAGTGCCGGGCTTGGGCTCGATCCGCTCCTCGTGGAGGTAGAAGAGCGACAGGACACCGTCCTCCTGCCAGGGGATCACGTCTCCGACCCACCCGTCGGGTGGCTGGTGGAACAGGTGTCTCGTCACGATCAATCTCCTTGGTTAAACCTTTGATCACGAACCGTATGTGACGTAGGTCGCATGGTCAAGCGTTTTACCACGACTTCTCGATGACCCGTCAGACGGAGGGCGGCCCCGTCCCGAGGCAGGCGGAAGGACCGTGCCGACGTCAGGGGCGCCGTGGCGGGGCGATGGAGCCTCGCTCACGCAACGGCATGGCGACGAGCTGCTCCTGCTGCTGCGAGGCAGCCCACTCCTCGCTCAGCCCGAGGACGGACTCGACGGCGATGCGACCCATGTCGAAGTAGGGCAGGGCGACCGACGTCAGCTGTGGCCGCAGCCACCGCGCGAGCTCGGAGTCGTCGAAGGACACCACGGAGACGTCCTCGGGGACGTGCAGGCCCGCGTCGGCGAGTGCCTGGTACGCCCCGAAGGCGACGCGGTCGTTGAGACAGATCAGGGCCCGGGGGACCTCCCCCGAGGCGAGGTGCGTGCTGACGGCGTCGTACGCCGACTCCGGCCACCACGTGCACTCGATCGTTCCCTCGAGCTCGACGCCTGCCTCGCCGAGGGCAGCCGCCACTCCGCGGCGCCTCTCCCTGGCGGGGCGCACTGCTTCGGCCACCTCGCCGACCAGGTAGATGCCGCGCCGGTGGCCGGCTCGGAGCAGTGCGTTCGCGGCGTCACGTCCGCCGGCGAGCTCGTCGGCGAGGATGGCGGGCAGCGCGTGGGAGGACGTGCAGTTGAGCAGCACGGTCCGCCCGTGACGGATCCCGGGAAGCCCGATGCGGTCGCTGGTGATCGTGGCGAGGATGATGCCGTCCACCTGGCGGGACAGCAGGTCCCCGACGAGCCGGCGCTCCACCTCCGGGTCGTCCTGGGACTCGACCACGATCAGCAGGTGGTCGAGCTCGAGGGCGGTCACCAACGCCCCGCGGACCAGGTCGCCGCCGTAGTTGTCGGTGACGATCTGGTCGGAGATCAACCCGATCGTGTTCGTGACCTGCGTTCGCAGGCTGCGGGCCGCTGCGTTGGGGCGGTAGCCCATCTCCCGCGCGGCGCGCAGGACGCGATCGCGGGTGTCGACCGAGATGCCGGTGCCTGGGCGCTCGTTGAGGACGAACGAGACCGTCGTCGTGGACACCCCGGCACGTTCGGCCACGTCCCTGAGTCGGACTCGGGGGAGTCGGTCCCTCGTCATCACCACCCCGATCTCGCCACCGTGCAGCTCGTGTCGCTGCACCCAGCCCTGCTGGGCAGCCTCTCATGCGAGCAACGAGGGCGGGCGTCACTCCACCAGCCAGCGCCCCAGCAGCGTCCCGTCCTGCTCCAGCAGCAGGGCGGGACGCAGCGCGACCTCGACCTCCGCGCCGGTGGCGATGCGTACGGCGTCGCCACCGGTGAGGGCCGGCACGATCGTCCAGCACAGCTCGTCGACGACCCCGGCCGCCAGCAGGTCGGCGAAGAGCGACGGCCCGCCCTCGCACAGCTGCTCGGTCCACCCACGCTCGACCAGGGCGGACTTGAGGGCGACGAGGTCGATCTCGTCCTCACCGAGCGCCATGACGTTGTCCTCGCCGAGCGCCTCGCGCGCGGCGGTCAGCCCGTCGGAGGACGCCACCGTCGCCATCAGGATCCGCCCGCGGGGAGCCCCGCGCAGCGTGGGCGGGACGTCGGCGGACCTGGTGACGACGACCAACGGGATCGGCGGCACGTCGTAGCCCTCGTCGCGCAGCGTCCCGGCGCCCACCACGAGGCAGTGCGCCCGCCGCCGCAGGGCGTCGAAGACCCGCTTGTCGGCGTCGTTGTTGATGCTCTTGCTCACCCCGTCCGAACCCTGCGCTGCCCCGTCCACCGTGCTGACGAAGTTGACCCGCAGCCACGGCTCGCGCTCCGGCGTGTACGCCGCCGCCAGCTCGTCGTCGGACAGGTCGGCCAGGCGCTGCAGCTCGAGGTCGCTCACGCCCTTCATCCTGCCCCTTACGCTGGCGAACGTGATCACCCTTGCGGACCTCGCCGCCCTCCACCAGGCGTACGCGGACGACCTCGCGGCACCGGTCGAGCCCGTGGTGCTCGACGGGCCCCGTGGGCCGGTCACCATCGGCGACGGACCGGTGGCCCTGATGGGCTGCATCAACCTCTCCCGCGACTCGACCTACCGCGAGAGCGTCGCGACCAGTCCGGCCGACGCCGTACGCATGGGGCGGATCCAGGCAGCCCAGGGTGCCGCCCTCATCGACCTCGGCGCGGAGTCGAGCAACGCCCGCGCCGCCCGGGTCGCCGCCGACGACCAGGTCGCGACGCTGGTGCCCGCGGTGAAGCAGCTTGCGGCGGAGGCCGTGGTGTCCGTCGAGACGTACGAGCCGGAGGTGGTGCGCGCCTGCCTCGACGCCGGCGCACGGGTCCTCAACATGACGGGCCGCCTGCACGAGGAGGAGATGCTCGCGCTCGCCGCCGAGTACGACGCGGCCGTGGTGATGTGCTTCGGGGTGACGTCCAACGTGCGCGAGATCGCCGACGTCCCGCCCGACGCCGACCCGATGCCGGTCCTGCTCGACCACTTCGCGCCACGCATCGCCCACGCCCGCTCGCTCGGGGTCGACAAGATCGTCGTCGATCCCGGGATGGGCTTCTACTACGGCAACCTCGTCGACCCGATGACCCGCGCGCGCCACCAGGTGCGCGTCCTCTCGCAGACCTTCCGACTGCGGCCGCTCGGCGTACCCGTCTGCAACGCCGTCCCCCACAGCTTCGACATCTTCGGCGACGAGTTCCGCAAGGCGGAAGGGTTCTACGCCGTCTTCGCCACCCTCGGCGGCACCCACCTGGTCCGGACGCACGAGGTGGCGCACCTGCGCTCCGTGCTCCGCGGGCTCGAGGAGCTGGAGGTCCGCTGACCAACGTAGGCAGTTGGCCCGCCGCTCCCCCGAGCTGAGCCTGGACGGATCACCACGTCCGTCGAACTGCCTGCTGGAGTCGGAGGTCGACGACGTCCTGGAGGGCCTGTCGACAGTAGTCCGGATCGAGCATGACCTCCTTCCAGGTGAACCTCACGACCACCAGGCCACGCCGCGCACAGGCGGTGTAGCGCCTCACGTCCTTCTCGAGCGACTTCGCGTCGCTGTGGAACTCGTACGACTCGCACTCGACCACGATCCCCAGCGAGATGTCGCAGAGGTCCACCCGACCTACGCCCTGGAGCCACACCTGTGGCTCCACGCGCAGACCACGCACGTCGGCCGCGATCGCGCGGGCACACGACTCGAAGGGGTTGGCCGCTCGACCGTCAGCCGCTCGTACGACCCGCAGTGCCTTGGCCCGCCCCGTCCGCGGGCTGGCCTCCGCCGCGGCCAACAGCTGGCTCGGGGTCACGGCCCTCGGGCGGCCACTTGACCTTCCAGCCGTGGTCGATGGCGGCGCTCAGGTGGGAGACGGTCGCCGCGTGGGACTGGGCGACGGACCTGACCTCGGCCAGGTCGCCCAGCGCGTACGTGCCCCGACGCAGCCTGGTGATGGTCCCCGCAGCAAGCTCGGCGTCGACCTGCGCGCGCGTGACCAGGCAGCCGATCTCGCTCCAGCGTGCGACACCGCCGAAGATGCCGATGACGTACGACGGTGTCATCCCGCCAGCCTGTCCCAGCCGCCGGGCCGTCGCATCCCGTGATCCACAGGCCACCAACGAAGGCAGTTCGAGGCGGATCAGAGCACGCCGAGCGTACGGACGCAGCCAGCAGCGCCCAACTGCCTACGTTCGTCAGCCGGCGAACCCCTGCGGGTTCTGGGACTGCCAGCGCCACGTGTCAGCGGCCATCTCGTCGACCGACCTCTTGGTGCGCCAGCCGAGCTCGCGGTTGGCCTTGCTCGGGTCGGCGTACGACGTGGCGACGTCGCCGGGCCGGCGGGCGACGACCTCGTAGGGGAGCTCCCGGCCGACCGCGCGCTCGAAGGCGTGCAGCAGCTCGAGGACGCTCGTGCCGTGGCCCGAGCCGAGGTTCCACACGTTGACGGGATCAGACGTGGTGGTCAGCGCCTCGAGGGCGGCCACGTGACCGGCCGCGAGGTCCTCGACGTGGATGTAGTCGCGCACGCCGGTGCCGTCGGGGGTGTCGTAGTCGTCGCCGAACACCTGGAGCTTCTCGCGCTTGCCGACCGCGACCTGCGCGATGAATGGCATGAGGTTGTTGGGGATGCCCGAAGGATCCTCGCCGATGGTGCCGGACGCGTGGGCCCCGACGGGGTTGAAGTAGCGCAGCAGCGCGAAGCGCATCTGCGGCGCGGCGGCGGCGACGTCGCGCAGGATCTGCTCCTGCATCACCTTCGTCCAGCCGTAGGGGTTGGTGGCGAAGGTCGGGCGGTCCTCCGTGGCGCCGGCCTGGTCCGTGCCGTACACGGTCGCGCTCGAGGAGAAGACGAGCTTGTCGACGTTGTTCTTCTGCATCGCACGCACCAGCGAGAAGGTGGAGCCGAGGTTGTTCTCGTAGTAGTCCAGCGGCTTGGCGACGCTCTCCCCCACGGCCTTGTATCCGGCGAAGTGGATCACCGCGTCGAAGTCCTCGGCAGCGAAGAGGTGCTCGGTCTTGTCGTAGTCGCAGAGGTCGAAGGCGTGCAGCGTCAGCGCGGTTCCCGTGAGTGCCTCCATCCGCCCCAGGACGGTCGGGTGGGCGTTGCTGAAGTTGTCGACGATGACCACGTCATGACCGGCGGCGACGAGCTGGACGACGGTGTGCGAGCCGATGTAGCCGGCGCCGCCGCTGACGAGGATCTTCATGAGCCACACCCTAACGATGCGCCGCCCTGACAGACTGGGCCGCATGCCCAGCGCACTCATCACCGGGATCACCGGCCAGGACGGCCTCTACCTCGCCGAGCTGCTGCTCGAGAAGGGGTACGGCGTCCACGGTCTGATCCGCGGCCAGAACAACCCACGCCGCGAGCTGGTGTCGACGCTCGTCCCCGACGTGCAGCTGCACAACGGCGACCTGACCGACCTCTCCAGCCTGATGCGGGCGATGCGCGACTCCGACCCCGACGAGGTCTACAACCTCGGCGCCATCTCGTTCGTCGCCTACTCCTGGGAGAACGCGTTCGTCACCAGCGACGTGACCGGCATGGGCGTGCTCAACATGCTCGAGGCCGTACGCCTCCACGCGGGCGACGACCCGGGTGCGATCCGCTTCTACCAGGCGTCGAGCTCGGAGATGTTCGGCAAGGTGCAGGAGGTGCCGCAGTCGGAGAGCACCCTGCTGTGGCCGCGCTCGCCGTACGGCGTGAGCAAGGTCTACGGCCACTACATGACGATCAACTACCGCGAGTCCTACGGTATGCACGCCTCGTCGGGCATCCTGTTCAACCACGAGTCGCCGCGCCGTGGGCCGGAGTTCGTCACCCGCAAGATCAGCCAGGCCGTCGCCCGCATCCACCTGGGCCGGCAGGACTCGATGGCGCTCGGCAACCTCGACGCGCGGCGCGACTGGGGCTACGCCGGCGACTACGTCGAGGCGATGTGGCGCATGCTCCAGCAGGACGAGGCCGACGACTACGTGATCGCCACCGGCGAGACCTGGTCGATCCGCGACTTCCTCGACCTCGCCTTCGCCCACGTCGGCATCGACGACTGGGGCCGGCACGTCACGCAGGACCCGCGCTTCATGCGCCCGGCCGAGGTCGAGCTGCTCATCGGTGACGCGTCGAAGGCGCGCGACAAGCTCGGCTGGAAGCCGACCGTCTCCTTCGCCGAGCTGGTCGCGATGATGGTCGACGCCGACATCGCCGCCGCCAAGGCGGGCTGGTGACCGCAGCCGCGTTCATCACCGGCATCGGCGGACAGGACGGCACCTACCTCGCCGAGCGCCTGGTGGGCGAGGGGCTGGAGGTCCACGCCCTCGTGCTGGAGGCCGACGGCCACCCCGAGCACTGCCCAGCCGAGGTCGTGCTGCACACCGGTGACCTCGCCGACGTCGAGACCATCCGGCGACTCCTCACCGAGATCACGCCGCAGGAGGTCTACAACCTCGCCGCGATCAGCTCGGTCGCCCAGTCCTGGGACGAGCCCGACCGCACCTCCCTCGTCAACGGCCACGCAGCCGTCGCGCTGATGGAGTCGGCGCGACGGCTCGGGGGCGTACGCCTCGTGCAGGCCTCGAGCGCGGAGATCTTCGGCGAGGCGCAGGAGGCCCCACAGGACGAGGTGACCCCTATCGCGCCGGTGAACCCGTACGGCGCGGCGAAGGCGTTCGCCCACCTGTCCGCGCGCGTCTTCCGCCAGCGCGACCTGCACGCGTCGAGCATGGTCCTCTACAACCACGAGTCCCCGCGCCGGCACCCGCGGTTCGTGACCCGCAAGATCACCAGTGGCGTGGCGGCGATCGCGCGCGGCGACGCCGACGAGCTGGTCCTCGGCAACCTCGACGCCCGCCGCGACTGGGGGTGGGCCCCCGACTACGTCGACGCGATGGTCCGCGCCGCGCGAGCCGACGAGCCGGGCGACTACGTCGTGGCCACCGGGGCCGCCCACTCGGTGCGCGACTTCG
This sequence comes from Nocardioides eburneiflavus, assembly GCF_004785795.1. Lineage (NCBI taxonomy): Bacteria > Bacillati > Actinomycetota > Actinomycetes > Propionibacteriales > Nocardioidaceae > Nocardioides > Nocardioides eburneiflavus. The sequence goes on along the minus strand of NZ_SRRO01000001.1, from coordinate 1,484,449 downwards.
TGGCGGCCGCGTTCGCCGCGGCCGGGATCGTCGACTGGGAGGGGCTCGTGCGCCAGGACGCGGCGTTCTTCCGCCCCGCCGACCCGACCGAGCTGGTCGGCGACGCGACCCGCGCGCGTGAGGAGCTGGGGTGGGCGCCGACCGTCGACTTCGCCGAGATCGTGCGGCGGATGGTGGCCGCGGACCTCTAGCCGTGCTGGAGCAGCCCGATCAGGTACTCGCCGTAGCCGCTCTTGCGCAGCGGCTCGGCCCGCTCCACGAGCTCGTCGTCGCTCATCCAACCCATCCGCCAGGCGACCTCCTCCGGCGCGCCGACCTTGAAGCCCTGGCGGCCCTCGATGGTGCGCACGAAGTTGGACGCGTCGTTGAGCGAGTCGAAGGTGCCGGTGTCGAGCCAGGCGGTGCCGCGCGGCAGGACCTCGACGTGGAGGCGACCCCCCTCGAGGTAGCGGCGGTTGAGGTCGGTGATCTCGAGCTCACCGCGCGCGGACGGCTGGAGCTCGGAGGCGTACTGCACCACGTCGTTGTCGTAGAAGTAGAGCCCCGGCACGGCGAAGTCGCTCTTGGGATGCTCCGGCTTCTCCTCCAGCGACAGCGCGCGGCCCTGGTCGTCGAACTCCACGACGCCGTACGCACGGGGGTCGGCGACGTGGTAGCCGAAGACGGCGGCACCGTCGAGCTCGGAGAACCGCAGCAGCTGCTGGCCGAGGCCGGAACCGTAGAAGATGTTGTCGCCGAGGACGAGCGCCGAGCGCTGGTCGCCGATGTGGTCGGCGCCGATGATGAACGCCTGCGCCAGCCCGTCGGGCGAGGGCTGGACCGCGAAGGTGATGTCGATGCCGAACTGCGAGCCGTCGCCGAGCAGCCGGTGGAACCCGTCGGCCTCGTGCGGGGTGGTGATGATCAGGACGTCCCGGATGCCCGCGAGCATCAGCGTGGAGAGCGGGTAGTAGATCATCGGCTTGTCGTACACCGGGACCAGCTGCTTGCTGATGCCCTGCGTGATCGGGTGCAGTCGGGAGCCGGTGCCACCGGCCAGGATGATTCCGCGCATGGATGCACCCTAGGGCGTCCGGCGTCACAGCCGTTCGGGCCCGCCGGTCGGCCCCGTTTGGCACCATGTGCGCATGCCGTCCTCCCGTCGCACGTCCTCGCGACGCGTGGTCCGGCCCGCGACGGTCATCGGCGGCCTGTTCCTGCTCCTCGTCGGTCTGGCCCTGCTGGCGATCCCGTTCCTCGAGGCGCCGGGCCACGCGGAGGGGGCGCGGACCGAGCTCGAGGCGGCGCGCGACTCGCTGTCGGCGGGTGACGTCGACGCGGCCGAGGCGTCCGTGCAGAGCGCCCGCCGGCACGCCGACCAGGTGCAGGACGCGATGCAGGGGTTCGGCGGCGACGTGTGGAGCCTGATCCCCGTCGTCGGCGAGCCCGTCTCGGACGTACGCCACCTGGGCAACGCGCTCGACCACCTGACGACGGCGGCCGAGGTCGCCGTGCAGGCGTGGCCGGCGGTCAACGGGGACGAGGCCACCCTGTTCGCCGACCGGGGCGTGGACCTGCCCACCCTCGAGACGCTGGTCGGGGCGGTCGACGAGGCCAGCACCGCGCTGGACGCTGCCCAGCTCGAGCTGGGCGAGGTGCGCGACTCCTCCCTCGTGGTCGGCACCCGCCTCGGCGACGCGCGCGACGAGGCGACCGACGTCCTCAGCCCGGTCGCCGCCACCGCCCGGCGGGCGAAGGCGATCACCGACGTGCTGCCCGACCTCTTCGGCGCGCGGGGCGAGCGCACCTACCTGCTGGCGCTGCTCAACCCCAGCGAGCAGCGCTTCTCCGGCGGTGCACCGCTGACCGTGGTGCCGATGGAGGTCACCGACGGGCGGCTCAGCATGGGTGAGGCACGCGACACCACCGACCCCGAGCTGTTCCGGGTGGGTCGCTGGGAGAGGGTCGACGGCAACCCGTTCCACAACGGCAAGCTGCGCCTGTCGACCTCGACCTACGCGCCGGACTGGTCGGTGTCGGGCGAGGAGCTCCTCCGCGGCTGGGAGCGCCGGACCGACCAGGAGGTCGACGGCCTCGTGGTCGTCGACATCGTGGCGCTGGCCGACATGCTGCGGATCACCGGTCCCGTCGAGACCGAGGGCTACGGGACCCTCGACGCGGGCAACTTCACCGCGACGCTCATCGGCGACTACGACAGGTACCCCGACAACGCCGCCCGCAAGGACCTCAACCGGGCGATCGTCCCGCTGTTCGCCGAGCGGCTCCTCGACCCCGGCGACGGACTCGAGAAGATCGAGTCGCTGCGCACCTCCGCCCGGGCGCGGCACTTCGCCATGTGGATGCGCGACCCGGACCTCCAGTCCGCCGTCGCCGACATCGGGCTCGCCGGCGAGCTGTCCGACACGCGCCACGACTACCTCGCGGTCTTCAACCAGAACACCAACCGCAGCAAGGCCGACTTCTGGCAGCAGCGGACCGTGGCCAGCGAGGTCCGGCTGCGCGAGGACGGCTCCGCGCAGGTCCGGCTCACCATCTCGGTCCACAACGACTCGCCGCCCTACGTCCAGCCGTTCCCCGACCCCCGCGACGGCACGTACGTCACCAAGTGGAACGGCATGACCCTCGGCGTCTTCCTGCCCGAGGGCGCCGAGCTCACCGGCGCCACCGCCGCCGGGACGCCTCAGGGCACCCGTCTCTTCGACTACTACGGCCGCCCCTACAAGCTGTTGCGCCTCACGCTCTCGCCCGGCACGACCCGCGAGGCGGTGCTGGAGTACGACGTCCCGGCCGCCGCGGTCGCGCCCGGCGACGGCACCCTCACCTACCGGCTCGACGTCACGCCCCAGGGCCTGGTGGTGCCGCAGGCGGTGACCGTGGACGTGCGCTGGCCCGAGGGCTACGAGGTGGGCGACCTGCCCGAGGGCTGGACGCGTACGGGTCCGGGACGAGCGGCGTACGCCGATCCCGGCCTGGTCACCCAGCCCAGCTTCAGCATCACCGGGTCGGCCACCGCTCCGTAGCACCGACGCGGCGCCCTAGACTCCCCGCCATGGAACGCCTTCTTGTGACCGGGGGCGCGGGGTTCATCGGGTCGAACTTCGTGCACCACCTCGTCGACCACACCGACCTGAACATCACGGTGCTCGACAAGCTGACCTACGCCGCCTCCCAGGAGTCCCTGGCCGGGCTGCCCGAGGACCGCGTGCAGCTCGTCGTCGGCGACATCGCCGACGAGGACGTCGTCGAGCCCCTGGTGGCGGCCCACGACGCGGTGGTCCACTACGCGGCCGAGTCGCACAACGACAACTCCCTCAACGACCCGAGCCCGTTCATCCGCACCAACATCCTCGGGACGTACACGATCCTCGAGGCCGTGCGGAAGCACGACAAGCGCCTGCACCACGTCTCGACCGACGAGGTCTACGGCGACCTCGAGCTCGACGACCCCAAGCGCTTCACCGAGGACACCCCCTACAACCCGTCCTCGCCCTACTCCGCCTCGAAGGCCGGCTCCGACCACCTGGTGCGCGCCTGGGTCCGCAGCTTCGGTGTGCGGGCCACCGTGTCCAACTGCTCGAACAACTACGGGCCCTGGCAGCACATCGAGAAGTTCATCCCGCGCCAGATCACCAACGTCATCGACGGCATCCGCCCCAAGCTCTACGGCTCCGGCGAGAACGTCCGCGACTGGATCCACGCCGACGACCACTCCTCGGCCGTGCTCACCATCCTGGAGAAGGGCCGCATCGGCGAGACCTACCTCATCGGCGCCGACGGCGAGAAGAACAACCTCGAGGTCGTCCGCCTGATCCTCACCCTCATGGGCAAGGACGCCGACGACTTCGACCACGTCAACGACCGCGCCGGCCACGACCTGCGCTACGCCATCGAGTCCGGCAAGCTCCGCCAGGAGCTCGGCTGGCAGCCGCAGTTCCAGGACTTCGAGTCCGGCCTGGCCAACACCATCGAGTGGTACCAGACCCACGAGGACTGGTGGCGCCCCCACAAGGACGCGACCGAGGCGAAGTACGCGGAGAAGGGCCAGTGAGCCTGCCCGCACTGGAGACCACCCCGATCCCCGGCCTCGTCGTCGTCCGACTGGACCGTCGCGACGACGACCGCGGGTTCTTCAAGGAGAACTGGCAGCGCGAGAAGATGCTCGCCATCGGGCTGCCCGACTTCGGCCCGGTGCAGAACAATGTCTCCTTCAACGCCGATCGCGGCGTCACCCGGGGCATCCACACCGAGCCCTGGGACAAGTTCGTCTCGCTGGCCACCGGCCGGATCTTCGGTGCGTGGGTGGACATGCGCGAGGGCGAGAGCTTCGGCGCGACCTTCACGCTCGAGATGGACACCTCCGTGGCGGTGTTCGTCCCGCGCGGCGTCGGCAACAGCTACCAGACGCTCGAGGACGCCACCTCCTACACCTACCTGGTCAACGAGCACTGGCGCCCCGGCATCGCCTACCCTGCGCTCGCGCTCGACGATCCGTCCGCGGCGATCGCCTGGCCGATCCCGCTGGCCGAGGCGATCATCAGCGAGAAGGACCAGAACAACCCCACGCTCGACCCCGCCACCGCGATCGCCCCCAAGAAGACGCTGGTCGTCGGCGCCTTGGGTCAGCTCGGCCGGGCGCTGCACGGCGCCTACCCCGGCGCCGACCGGGTCGACCTGATCGAGGGCGAAGGCGTGACCGCTCTCGACCTCACCGACGCCGAGGCCGTCGCCGCCTGGCCCTGGCACGAGTACGCCGTGGTGCTCAACGCGGCCGCCTACACCGCCGTCGACGCGGCCGAGACGGCCGAGGGCCGGATCGCTGCCTGGGGCGCCAACGCCATCGGCCCCGCGACGCTCGCCCGTCTCGCCCGCGAACACCACTTCACGCTCGTGCACGTGTCGTCCGAGTACGTCTTCGACGGCACCGCCCCGCTCGACCCCGGCCACACCGAGGACGAGCCGCTCTCTCCGCTCGGCGTGTACGCCCAGAGCAAGGCCGCCGGCGACATCGCGGTCGGCCTCGCCCCGCGCCACTACCTGCTCCGCACCTCGTGGGTCATCGGGGACGGCAAGAACTTCGTCCGCACCATGCAGTCCCTCGCCGACAAGGGCGTCTCGCCGAGCGTCGTCGAGGACCAGGTCGGCCGGCTCACCTTCACCGATGAGCTCGTGCGCGCCATCCGGCACCTGCTCGACAGAGAAGCCCCCTACGGCACCTACAACCTCTCCAACGGTGGCCCGGCCATGTCGTGGCGCGAGATCGCTCAGGCCGTCTTCGAGCGCTCCGGTCGCAGCGCGGACGACGTCTCCGGCACGACCACGGCGGCGTACGCCGAGGGGGTGCTGGCGCAGGGCAACCCGTTCGCGCCGCGTCCGCTCAACTCGGCCATGTCGCTGGAGAAGATCAGGTCGACCGGGTTCGAGCCCGAGGACGCGATGGTCGCGCTCGACCGCTATCTCGCCTGACCCGCTGCGCACGTCCCCGAGCGGAGAGTGAATTTACGTGAATTCACTCTTGCCGGGGAGGCGGCCACCCCCTGTGGATGAGCCCAGCAGGACCGCGGTGCTTCTGATCTCCTGAACCCGTGGACCACGACCGGCGCTTCATCCCCACCACGGGCCCGATGTTCTCGCGCACCAGCCCCGCCAAGGCGGACCTGGCCACAGACCTCGCCATCCCACTCCTGGCACAGGGGGGCTGGTCGGCCCTCACGCTGCGCAAGATGGCGAAGGCGGGCAACGTGACTCCGCCGGCAATTGCCGCGTGGTTCCCGTCGGTCCACGAGATGCGCGCCGCGATCGCGCAGCGCTACGGAGAGCGGTGGCTGCGTGAGCGCGGCTACGTCGCGCGCAGGAGGTTGTGGTGGCCAGCCCTCGACGAGACGAGCGCCCTGCCGACGGTCGGGCTCCCCGATGGTGTGCTGCCGCGGGCGGCGCTCGCGCTGCTTCCGGCCACGTGGCTCGAGAAGGTCTTCGACGGCGTCTGGCTCACCGTCGTCGAGGCAGGTCGATGGGACGAGGAGATCGCTTCGTCCGTGGCTGCGGTCCTGGCCGCCGAGCGCGACCTGGTTGCCGAGCTGCTCGGCGGCGGGCCCGGCCTGGGCCAGGCTCCTCTGGAGCAGGACGTGGACCTGGTGCTCGCGACGGTCCGCGGGCTGCGTGCGTCCTGCGCCGGTCAGCGGGGCGAGGTCACCTCGGCGAGCGCGGGGCGTACGTCTGCGATGTAGACGAGCGAGGCGATGGTGAAGACCAGGTGGATGAGCCCCAGCGGGGACGAGCCGATCAGCAGCAGCTGCGCGGCGAAGCCGAGGCCGGTGATCGCGCACCACGCCTGCTTGGTCAGCTTGCCGGCGGCTTCGTACGCCTCGGCCGAGTAGGTGAGCGAGTTGACGAACGCGAACCCCTTGACCGCGAGCAGCACCACGAGCACGACGAACCACGTCGTGCTCTCGAAGGCATAGATGTTCACGAGCCAAGAGTAGGCGACGCGAGAAGGCCCCCGCCCTGACGGACGGGGGCCTTCCCACGGGACTCAGCTCAGAACAGCATCAGCTGGTCCTCGTCGACTGGTGCTCTTCAGTCGCCGACCTTCTCGGTGGCGTCGACGACGGCCTCGACCGCGCTGGTGGCGGTCTTCTTGGCCGCGGTCGCGGTGGCCTTCGCGCTGGCCTGCGCGGCGGTGGACTTCTTGGCGGCGCTCTTGCGGGCGGTGGTCGCGGAGGCCTTCTTGGCGGCAGCCTTCTGCGTGGCCTTCTTGGCGGTCGGCTTCGGCGTGGGGGCCACCTTGGTCGCGGCGGTCTTGTCCGCAGCCTCGACGTTGGCCTCGGCGGCCTTCTTGGCCTGGGTGGCGGTGGTCTTCGCCTTGGCGACGGTCGTCCGGGCCGACGACACGGTGGCCTTGGTCGACTCCTGGCGGCGGATGCGGCCCACGAGGGACTCGCCGCGCTTGACCAGGTCGGCGTAGGTGGCGTTGGCCGCGGCGACGTTCTCGTCGACGAGGGTGCTCACCTGGGTGGAGACCTTGGCGGGGTAGGCCTTCGCCTCAGCCTGGAGCTCGGAGACGCGGGCCTCGATGGCGGCGCGGCGGGCCTGGGCCTGCTTGCGGAGGGCCTGGGTGTCGGTGGCGGTCTTCTGCACGTCGTTGACGCGGGCGGTGACGTCCTTCTGGACAGCGGCGACGCGCTTCTGCACGTCCGCGACGGCCTCACGGACGGCCTCGACGGCGAGGTCGGTGACGCCGACGCCGGCGAGGACGGGCTTGAGGGCCTCGGTCTTGATGTCGAACTTGGCGGTGGCCATGGTGGTGCTCCTTCTCTCGGGTCCTACTGGGGTGGGGCGGTGTCGCGCTCGTTGAGCGCGAGGAACGAGGCGTAGACGTCGAGCAGCGAGTTCTTCTGCCGCTCGGTCAGGGCCGTGTCGGCGAGGATCGCCAGCTCGACGGAACCGGCCTGCCCGGGGTCGGGGTGGACGATGCCGGCGCGGACGTATAGCTGCTCGGCGCTGACGCGCAGTGCGCGGGCCAGCTGCTGGAGCACCTCGGCCGACGGCTTGCGCAACCCACGCTCGATCTGGCTGAGGTAGGGATTGCTCACGCCGACCTGGTCGGCGAGCTGCCGCAGGGAGAGCTGCGCGGCCAGGCGCTGCTCCTTGAGGTAGTCACCCAGCGTGCCCAGCGAGCCGGCGACTGCCTTGCTCGTCTTGGCGGTCGCCTTCGCGGTCGCCTTGGCGGGCGCGCTCCTGTCCTTGGCCATACCTCCATTGTGCTAACACCTGTTAGCAGAGCGCAACCTCTGAGCAGGTGAGTCGTCTCACAAGATCAGGCAGGAACAGCATTTGCGGGCGCTAGCTAGAAGGCAGCGCGGATCTCGCCGACGGGCTTGCCGCCGCCGAGCAGGTCCAGCCGACCGGTCCCGGTCACTGCGTCCGCGTCCACGCCCGGCTCGGTCAGGACGCCGGAGCGGCGCAGCGCCTCGGCCATCAGCACCGGGCGTACGCGGGGCGCGCCGTCGTCGGTCTTGAGCGCCCACGCGCGTCCGTCGGGCAGCGCCACGGCGTACACCGACTCGGCTCCGGCCTTGCCGATCAGACCCGGCACGGCCCGGTGCAGGGTGAGCTCATCGCGGGTGGTGCCGCTGACGAGCTCGGGGTGGCGCCGGATGGCGTCGGCCACGCGGCGCGGTGGACCGTCGGTCGCGGCGGCCAGCGAGGAGAACGCCCTCGCCAGCCCCGTCAGGGACGTCGAGAGCAGGGGTGCGCCGCAGCCGTCGACCGCGACCGCCGTCACGGGCTCGCCGGTGAGCCGGGCGAAGGTGTCGGCGATCCCCACCTGCAACGGGTGGGCAGGGTCGAGGTACGTCGCGGTGTCCCAGCCGCGCAGCACGCAAGTGGCGAGCATCGCGGCGTGCTTGCCCGAGCAGTTCATCAGGACCGAGGACCGCGTGCCGCCCGCCCGGATGACGGCCTCGCGCGCACCCTCGTCGAGGGGGTAGTCGGGCGGCGTCTGCAGCGCCGACTCGTCCAGTCCGGCCGAGGCCAGCGTGCGGCGTACGCCCTCGACGTGGAACGGCTCGCCCGAGTGCGACGCGCACGCGAGGGCGAGCAGGTCGTCCGGCAGGTCGAGGCCGAGCTCGACCATGGCGAGCGTCTGGACGGGCTTGTTGCTCGACCGCGGGAGCACCGGCGCCTCGACCTCGCCGACCGACCAGTCGAGCGTCCCGTCGGCGGCGAGCGCCACGAGGGAGCCGTAGTGGTGGCCCTCGACGAACCCGGAGCGGACGATCTCCGCCACGACGGGGAGACCTGGGACGGGCTGACCAGCGACAGACATGAGGCGCAGGCTACTCACCGTCAGGGTGAGAGGATGCGCGGGTGATCCAGCACTGCCCGTCCCCGACCGAGCTCGACGACCTGGAGCTCCTCGTCTCCGGCGCCTACGCCCCGCTCACCCGCTTCAACGAGCCCGGGAGCGTGGTCACCCTCGACCTGCCCGACGGTGTCACGGAGGCCGAGCTGGTCGATCCCGAGGGGTTGCCGCTGGCCCGGGTGTCGCCCGACGGGTCGCTCGAGCCGTTGACGCACGCCCAGTACGGCCCCTTCCGCCGCCTGCACCTCACGCCTGCCCAAGTGCGCGAGCAGCACGCCGGTGCCACCTTCGTGCCGGTCGTGGACGCCCTCACCGAGGACGACCTCGCCGAGCTCCGCGGTCTCGGCCGACTGGTCCTCCTCGCCCTGACCGGCACCGGGACGGCCGAGCTGTCCCCCGTCGCGCTCGTCCGCGCCACCCTCGCTGCGGCCGACCTGCTCGACGACGCCTCCGTCGTGGCCGTCCCGCTCCCCGCCCACGGTGACGCCGGGGCCGACCACGCCCTGGGGGCGCAGGTCGTCGGGACGTACGCCGGGGGCGACCCGGTCCACGCCCTCCCCGACCGCTGGTTGAGCAGCGAGCGAAGCGAGCGTGTCGAAACCGGGGCGACCTTCCCCGAGGCGATCGCCGCCATCGTCGACGAGGACCGGCCCGCTCGGGAGGACCAGGGGCTCGTCCTGTTCTTCACCGGGCTGTCCGGCAGCGGCAAGTCCACCCTCGCCCGCGCCCTGATGGACCTCCTCCTCGAGCAGGGCGGCCGGTCGGTGACCAGCCTCGACGGCGACGTCGTGCGCCGACACCTGTCCGCCGGGCTCACCTTCTCCAAGGCCGACCGCGAGACCAACATCCGCCGCATCGGCTGGGTGGCCGCCGAGATCGCCCGCCACGGCGGGGTCGCGGTCTGCTCCCCCATCGCGCCGTTCGCCGAGACCCGCGAGCAGGTGCGGGAGATGGTCGAGTCCGCCGGCGGCGCGTTCTTCCTCGTCCACGTCGCCACCCCGCTCGAGGAGTGCGAGCGCCGGGACCGCAAGGGCCTGTACGCCAAGGCACGCGCCGGCGAGATCCCGGAGTTCACCGGCATCTCGTCGCCCTACGAGGAGCCCGCGGACCCGGCCGTGCGCGTGGACACCACGGGCCGCATCATCGAGGACGCCCTGGACGACGTCCTCGTCGCCCTGGACGAGGCGGGGTTCCTCCACCTGCCGACGCTGACGGGCGCGCATGCCTGAGCCGCTCCGGGTGCTGTTCGTGTGCACCGCCAACATCTGTCGCTCGCCCGTCATGGAGCTCGTCGCCCGTGACCTGGCCGGGGACCCGGAGGCGTCGGGCGTCGAGTTCGCCAGTGCGGGCACCCACGCCCGCGACGGCCACGCGTTCAACACCGACATGGCACCCACGCTGCCCACGACGATCGCCCCCGACGGCGCCGACGCGTTCCGCAGCCGCTACCTCACGGCGGCCATCCTCGACGAGGCCGACCTGGTCCTGACCGCGGAGTCGGTCCACCGTCAGCACATCCTCGACGACCGTCCGCAGCTGCACCGCAAGGTCTTCACGCTCGGGCAGTTCGAGGCGACGATCGCGGAGCTCCCCGGCCTGAGCGGCCGCGAGCTGGTCGAGGCGGCCGGGCGGCGGCGTACGCCCTCCGCCCCTGCGCACGACGTGGCGGACCCCTACCGGCGCGGTACGGCGGCCGCCGAGAAGGCAACCGGCACAATCACTGCCATGCTGAGCGCCGTCGTACCCAGACTCGTCGGAGACCGCTGATGCTCGAGTTCCTCACCGCCGCCTTCTTCTCGATCCTCGCGGCCGGCTTCATCGTCGGCATCGTGGTCGGGCTGACCGGCATGGGCGGCGGCGCCCTGATGACGCCGGCGCTGCTGTTCCTGGGCGTCGGCTCCCCCGCGGTCGTCGTGACGGCCGACCTCACGGCAGCCGCGGTCTACAAGACCGGCGGCGCGATCGTGCACAAGCGCGAGGGGTCGCCCAACATGCAGCTCGCCACGTGGCTGATGATCGGCTCGATCCCGATGGCCCTGCTCGGCCCCCACCTGGTGGCGTGGTTCACCGACGACATCGACCAGCTCAACCACGTGCTGATCATCTGCATCGGCTTCGCGCTGCTGCTGGCCGCGGCGACGTACGCCCTCCGCCTCTACGTCAACCTGCTGCGCGTGCGCTCGGGCAACCACGTCGTCGACGACGACCCCGCGGTCCGGGTCGTGCCGACGCTCCTGGTCGGCATGCTGGGCGGCCTCCTGGTGGGCGTCACGAGCGTCGGCTCCGGCTCGGTCATCATGATCGCGCTGCTGATGCTCTACCCCGGGCTCTCCGCGGTGAGGCTCGTCGGGACCGACCTCGTCCAGGCGGTCCCGCTGGTCCTGGCCGCCGCCGTGTCGAACATCTTCCTCCACGGCATCGACTGGGGGATCCTGATCCCCCTCCTGCTCGGGTCCGTCCCGGGCACGATCCTCGGCTCGATGCTCGCCCCGCGCGTGCCGCAGTCCTTCATCCGCCGCGGCATCGTCGTCGTCCTGACGATGAGCGGCGTCGCGCTGCTCGACAAGTCCGGCTGGGCGCCGCTCGGCGAGGACGAGACGCACCCGATGCTCATCGCCGGCATCGGCCTTGCCGTCCTGGTGGTCCTGCCCATCGTCTGGGGCTTCCTGCGCAAGCAGCAGGGCCTGCCCATGTTCGGCTCGCCGACGATCGCCCAGCTCGAGGATCCGTCCTACCGGCCCGGGCTGGTCGGGATGAAGAAGGTCGACGACGCCTGAGGGCCGGTCTGCGCGCGGCGATTGCCCTGCCAGTCGCCGCCTGAGGACGCGGTGGACCAGACCGCCGAGCAAATGCTGCGCGGAGCGGCGACCCTCCGAGGATCATCGAGCGCATGAGGCTCGGCCCACCCCTGGCGACCCTCCTGCTGCTCGCAGGTGCGCTGCTGGGGTGCGCGGAGGACGAGCGCCCCGAGCAGCCGGGCGGCTCAAGCGAGACCTCCGCACCCGAGGACGACTCGCCCAGCCCGACGTACCTCGAGGCCGGCGACCTCCCGCCGACCCTGTCGTTGAAGGAGGTCGGGGCGCGTACGCTGCCGGCCCGCCCGTTCGCGGACTTCGCCGTGGCGGCCGGCGACGGGGTGTGGCTGTCGGGTGTCGCTCCGGGGGCCGTGCGCTACTCCGCGACCGGAGCGATCACCGCGCGGACCAGGATCCCCGGCGAGGTCGTCCAGGCGCTGGCTGCGACGCCGGAGTCCGTGTGGGTGCCGAGCCTCAACCCGAGCTCCCTCTTCCGCCTCGACGCGACCACCGGCGCTGTGCTCGAGCGGGTGCGGCTGCCCGGCAGCCCGGTGGCCGAGGGGGTCGTGGGTGCGGCCGGGGGGCGGGCGTACGTGCTCGTCGAGCCGTTGGAGCCCCGGATCGCCGTGGTCGAGGGCGACGCCGTCGTGGAGGAGATACCTGCCCCGGAGGGAGCGGTGGCGGTGCGTGCCGGCTTCGGCTCGCTGTGGGTGCCGACCAGCGAGGGCACGGTCGAGAGGTACGACCTCGGCTCGGGGTCGTGGACGAGCGTGCCCGTCGGGCCGAGGCCGCGGTTCCTCGACGTCGGCTTCGGAGCGGTGTGGGTGATGAACCAGGGCGACGGCTCCGTCTCCCGCATCGACCCTCGCTCCGGCGAGGCCGAGCAGCTCGCGATGACCGGCCTGGCCATCGGCGGAGGCGACCTCACCGTCGGCGGCGGCGCCGTCTGGCTCCGTACGGACTCCGTGGTGGTCCGGATCGATCCACGCACCCGGCGCGCCACGCACGTGATCGGACCACCTCCGGGCAGCGCGAGCGCGGCCGCGACCGACGACTTCCTCCTGATCTCCAACCACGACCACAACGCGGTCCACGTGGTCCCGCTGCCGCTGCCCCTGCCGCGGTGACCCGGGCCAGGGCTCAGGACAGCCCGAGGAGCTCCCGGCACCCGGCGGGCGTCATCGGCTCGCGCTGCGCTATCCGGCCGAGGTCGACGGCCCGCTCGACGAGCTGGGCGTTGGACTCCACGGGTACGCCGCGGCTGATGGTGAGGACGTCCTCCATCCCGACGCGCAGGTGGCCGCCCATCGAGAGCGAGGCCATCGCGACGGACAGCGTCGAGCGGCCGATGCCGGTGGCGGACCACGAGGTCACCTCGGGCGGCAGCGCCGCGACGCCGGCGACGAGCGCGGGAGCGGTGCCGGGCATCCCCCCGGGCACGCCCATCACGAAGTCGACGTGCACCTTGCCGCCGGCGGGCGTGCCGTGCTCGCGGATCAGCCGGCCCAGCGCGTGCACCTGGCCGAGGTCGAAGAGCTCGAACTCCGGTGCGACCCCCCGCGAGAGCGCCAGCTGGTAGAGGTCCTTCACGAACGGCCACGGGTTGAGGAAGACGTCGTCGCCGAAGTTCGTGGTGCCCATCGTCAGCGAGCACGAGTCGGGCTCCGCGTCGAGCACCTTCAGCCGCTCCTCGAGCGGGTCGTGCACCGAGCCGCCCGTGGAGAGCTGGACGACGAGGGAGGACGACTCGCGCACGGCGGCGACCCACTCGCGCAGCAGCGCCTGGTCGAGCGTCGGCGCGTGCGCGCCGTCGCGCACGTGGAGGTGGATCATGGCGGCCCCGGCCGCCTCGCACTCGGCGGCCGTGCGCGCGATCTCCTCCGGGGTGGTGGGGAGCTGCGGGCAGTCGGCCTTGGCGGTCTCGGCCCCGGTGGGGGCGACCGTGATCAGCAACGCGTCAGACATGGCGGCATCCTTGCACCATGCGTGCGGTCATCCAGCGGGTCCTCTCCGCCAGCGTCCGGGTCGACGGCCAGGTCGTCGGCGAGCTCGACCGACCGGGACTGCTGGTCTACCTCGGCGTCACCCACGACGACGGGCCGGCCGAGGTCGCGTGGACGGCCCGCAAGATCTGGGACCTGCGCCTGCTGCGCGAGGAGCAGAGCGCGAGCGACGTCGGCGCTCCGGTCCTCGTGGTCAGCCAGTTCACGCTGTACGGCGACGCGCGCAAGGGCCGCCGCCCCACCTGGCAGGCGGCCGCGCCCGGCCCGGTGAGCGAGCCGATGTACGACGCGGTGTGCGCTGAGCTCGAACGCCTCGGCGCACACGTGGAGCGGGGGCGCTTCGGCGCCGACATGCGGGTGGAGAGCGTCAACGACGGTCCGATCACCCTCGTCCTGGACTCCCCCTGACCTCCCCTCGGTGGTTGAGGTGCGAGCGGAGCGAGCCTCGAAACCACTCCGTAGGGCAACGAACGATCCACCATTTGATCAAGTGGCCCTCGCCGCGGCCGGCGCCGGTCGAGGAGGCGCCCTGCGGGTGGTGACCTTCGGCTCTGGCGGTCGCCCCGGCGCGGGGATAGATGTGGGGGTGGAGAAGGAGGTCGTCATGAGCGAGACCATCACTCGCCGGCGAGGCCACCTGCACGTGCCGCGCCAGCGCGCGCCACTCGAGGTCCAGATCAGTGGCTGGGTCGCCGAGGGCATCATCGACGAGGAGCAGGCCGCCCGGATCCGGGCCCGTGCCCGGGTGCCGGTGCCCGAGACGCGTGAGCAGGAGACGCAGCGGGTGACCGGTCTCGGCGGCGCGGAGCTGCGTTCGTACGCCGTCGAGGCGCTCGGCTACCTCGGCGGACTGCTCGTCGTGATCGCGGCGATGCTGCTCGCCAACCTGTACTGGAGCGACCTGGGCGTCGGGGCCCGGCTCGGCGTCCTGGGCGGTGCCGTCGTCGGCCTCGTGGCAGCGGGGAGCCTGACGCCCGCTGGCCGGGGCGACGCCTGGAGCCGGCTGCGGTCGGTGCTCTGGGCGGCGGCCACCGTCGTCGCCGCCGGGTTCACCGTCGTCCTGGCCGACGAGGTGCTGGAGCTGCAGGAGACCGACCTGGCGCTCACCGTCAGCGGCACCGTGACGGTCGTCGCCGCGCTGCTGTGGCTGGCCCACCGCGTCCCCCTGCAGCAGGTGATGCTCATGGTCAGCGGCATGCTCACCGCGGGCACCCTGACGGAGCAGATCCTCGACGCTGACTGGGCGATCGGGGTCGGCATCTGGGCGGTCGCGCTCGCCTGGCTGGTGCTCGGCTGGACCGAGGTGTTGCGGCCCCCGGCCGTGGCGATGGCTTTCGGTGCCATCGGCATGGTCTTCGGGGCCTCGGCGACCATGCAGTGGGACGCCGGCATCGTGCTCGGGCTCCTGACGGTCGCCGGCGTGGTGCTCGTGGCCGTGGTCGCCCGTGAGCTGCCCATGCTCGGCGCCGGCGCGATCGGCGTGCTGATGATCGTGCCGCGCGCGGTCGACGAGTGGTTCCCCGGCGAGCTCACGGCGCCGTTCGTGCTGCTCGGCCTCGGGGGCGGGCTCGTCGCGCTGGCGGTGTGGATCGCCCGCAGCAGGACGTGAGGAGCCGGGCTCAGCGCGGCCCGGTCTCCCACACCCGCGCCCAGTCGACCTCCATGGTCTC
The DNA here is from genome assembly GCF_004785795.1 of Nocardioides eburneiflavus. Taxonomy (NCBI): domain Bacteria; kingdom Bacillati; phylum Actinomycetota; class Actinomycetes; order Propionibacteriales; family Nocardioidaceae; genus Nocardioides; species Nocardioides eburneiflavus. Next base: position 1,469,121 of record NZ_SRRO01000001.1, on the reverse strand, counting down.
GGGCAGCTCGCCGTTGAAGCGCGGCAGCTCGTAGTCCGACGACAGCAGCGACAGGATCAGGAACTCGGGCTGTCCGGACGTCGGCCCCTCGAGGCGCTGGGTGACCTCACCGTCGATGCGGAAGACGTACTCCTCGGGCGTCCACTCGACGGAGAACACGTGGTACCTCTCCGCCCAGTCGTCGCCGAGCTCGTCGGCGTCGGGCAGCCAGCCGCCGACCGTCTGCTTCTTGCCGTCCTTGTCGAGGAAGTAGGTGAAGCTGGTCAGGCCGCCCTCGGGGTGGTCGTCGCCGAAGTACTCGATGACGTCGATCTCGGCGCCGCCCTTCTCGGGGCCGCCGACCTTCTGGCCGCCGACGGACTGCAGCCAGAAGGCCGCGTGCTGCCCGCGCGCGGCCTGCGTACGGATGCGTGCCGCCGCGAAGCCGTAGGTGAAGGAGTGGCTGAACTCGGTGCCGACATGGCCGTTGAGGCGGAAGGGGAACCTCTTGCGGCGACCGGGCAGCTGGCACTCGTCGCCCTCGCGGTCGGGGTCCTCCATCACGCTGAGCTCGAGGACGCCGTCGGTGACCTTCGCGGCGTCCGCGCCGGCGCGCGAGCAGGTGCGTACGCCGATGTAGCCCTGGTCACGGGTCAGCCAGGTGGCACCCTCCCCGTCGACCGAGTCCTCGTCGAAGTCGTCGGTGAAGGTCGCCGCGGGGGCGTCGTCGGTCGAGACCTCGGCGCCGACCGCGTCGTCGCCGTCCCCCACCACGACGTGCAGGTCGCCGGACGAGCGGCTGGTGAGGGAGACGTGGCCGTCGGCGTCGGTCGCCTGCTCGTCGACGTCGTCCCAGCCGTCGTCCGTTCGCGCGACCAGGGTGACGGCCGTGCCCTCGTCGACACCGGCGACCGTCGCGTCGACGACCCAGGCGGCGTCGGCGGCGGCCTCGGGGTCCTCGCCGTTGGCGGCGAGCTGGGGCAGGACGGTCACGTCGACCGCGTCGCTCTGCTCGTACGACGGGGGGCTGGCGTCACCACCGTCGGCGGCGGAGCAGCCCGCGGTCACGACGGCCGCGGCGAGCACGCCCGCGAGCAGGTGGTGACGGGGCGCGAGTCGGGGGGTACGGCTCATTCGGACGAGTCTGACCGACCACGCCCAGCAGTGCGAATTCACCGAGGCGTGGGTCGTCGCTACGATGAACGCTGCTGTCCCTAGAGAGGTCCTCGCCACACCATGACCAACACCCACGTCGACTACCAGCTGAGCCAGCTGGACCAGCTCGAGGCCGAGTCGATCCACATCTTCCGTGAGGTCGCCGCCGAGTTCGAGAAGCCGGTCCTCATGTTCTCCGGCGGCAAGGACTCGATCGTCATGCTCCGCCTCGCGGAGAAGGCGTTCTACCCGGCGAAGATCCCGTTCCCGATCATGCAGGTCGACACGGGGCTGGACTTCCCCGAGGTGATGGAGACCCGCGACAACTGGGTCAACCGCCTCGGCGTACGCCTGGTGGTGGCCTCGATCGACGAGGCGATCGCCAGCGGCGTCGTGGTCGACGACGGCAAGACCAGCCGCAACCGCATGCAGACCGCCACGCTGCTCAACGCCATCGAGGAGAACGGCTTCACCGCCGCCTTCGGTGGCGGTCGCCGCGACGAGGAGAAGGCCCGCGCCAAGGAGCGCGTCTACTCCCACCGCGACGAGTTCGGCCAGTGGGACCCCAAGATGCAGCGCCCCGAGCTGTGGAGCCTCTACAACGGGCGCCTGCACGCCGGCGAGCACATGCGCATCTTCCCGATCTCCAACTGGACCGAGCTCGACATCTGGGACTACATCGGCCGCGAGGGCATCGAGATCCCGTCGATCTACTTCAGCCACCAGCGCCGCGTCTTCGAGCGCGACGGCATGCTGATGACCGAGACGCCGCTCAACCCGATGCGCGACGGCGAGACCGCCGAGGAGCGTACGGTCCGCTTCCGCACGTGCGGTGACATCACGCTCACCGGCTGCGTGGAGTCCACCGCGTCCACCATCGACCAGATCATCGAGGAGGTGGCTGCCGCCCGGGTCACCGAGCGCGGCGCGACCCGCGGTGACGACCGATTCTCCGAGGCGGCCATGGAAGACCGCAAGAAGGAAGGCTACTTCTGATGGGCAGCAACGACAGTTCGCTGGTTGAGCAGGGCGAGGGACGAGCCCGTGTCGAAACCGAGAACCGCCCCATGGACCTGCTCCGCTTCGCGACCGCCGGCTCCGTCGACGACGGCAAGTCGACCCTGATCGGTCGCCTCCTCTTCGACAGCAAGTCGATCTTCGCCGACCAGCTCGAGGCCGTGGAGAAGACCTCCACGGACAAGGGCCACGGCTACGTCGACCTGTCGCTGCTGACCGACGGCCTGCGCTCCGAGCGCGAGCAGGGCATCACGATCGACGTCGCCTACCGCTACTTCGCGACGCCCAACCGCAAGTTCATCATCGCCGACACCCCGGGCCACGTGCAGTACACCCGCAACATGGTCACCGGCGCCTCGACCGCCGACCTCGGCCTGGTGCTCGTCGACGCCCGCCAGGGCCTGACCGAGCAGTCGCGCCGCCACGCGGTGCTGCTCTCGCTGCTGCGCGTGCCGCACCTGGTGCTCTGCATCAACAAGATGGACCTCGTCGACTGGTCCGAGGAGACCTACGAGAAGATCCACGCGGAGTTCACCCAGTTCGCGACGAAGCTCAACATCCCCGACCTCGAGGTCATCCCGATCTCGGCGCTCAAGGGCGACAACGTCGTGGACCGCTCGGAGAACACGCCGTGGTACCACGGTCCGACGCTGATGCACCACCTCGAGCACGTGCACGTCGCCTCCGACCGCGACCTCGTTGACACGCGCTTCCCCGTCCAGTACGTCGTGCGTCCCAAGTCGGACGAGCACCACGACTACCGCGGCTACGCCGGCCAGATCGCCGGTGGCGTGCTCAAGAAGGGCGACGAGGTGATCGTGCTGCCCAGCGGCATGACGTCGAAGATCGAGGCCATCGACCTGTTCGACCGCGAGGTCGACGAGGCGTTCCCGCCGATGTCGGTCACCGTACGCCTCGAGGACGACGTGGACGTCTCGCGCGGCGACATGATCGCCCGGGTCAAGAACGCGCCCAAGCCCAGCCAGGACATCGACGCGATGGTCTGCTGGATGACCAACGAGCCGCTGCGTCCGCGCCAGAAGCTCGCCATCAAGCACACCACCCGCACCGGGCGCGCGATGGTCAAGGACATCCAGTACCGCCTCGACGTCAACTCGCTGCACCGCGACCAGGACGCCGGCGAGCTCGGGCTCAACGAGATCGGCCGCGTCCAGCTGCGCACCACCGTGCCGCTGCTGTGCGACCCCTACGCGAAGAACCGCAGCACGGGCTCGTTCATCCTGATCGACGAGGCGACCGGCGTCACCGTGGGCGCGGGGATGATCAACAGCGGCTCCTGACCCATCCGAGGGACTTTGCCGGAAATCGTCACCACGCTGGCAAGTCGTGCACCACAATGTCCGGATGGATCCGCGTCATGCCGAGTTGCTGGAGCAGACCGACCGTGAGGCGCTGGGGCGCCGCCTGAGGGCGGCGCGCCTCGCCCGCGGGCTCACCCAGGGCGACGTCGCACACGACCTCATGTCGGTGGCCTTCCTGTCCCGCATCGAGGCCGGACACCGCGGGCCGACCGCCCCGGCGCTGGCCGCGCTGGCGAAGCGGCTCGACGTCACCGTCGAGTCGCTGCTCGGCGAGCCGGACCGCCACGTGGTCGACGAGATCCGGCTGGCACTCGACTATGCCGAGCTGTCGCTGGAGTCGGGCCAGCCCGAGGTCGCGGAGACCCACCTCCAGCAGGCCCTCACGAAGCTCGACACCTCGCGCGTCGACGGGATGCGCGACCGCGCCCGGCTGCTGCACGCCCGGTCCCTGGAGGCCACCCAGCGCGAAGACGACGCGATCGTCGAGCTCGAGGAGCTGACCGACGACGCGGAGGCCGACGGGATGACGCGCATCAGGGCCGGCATCGCCCTGAGCCGCATCTACCGCGAGACCGGCGACCTCGGCCGCGCCATCGAGTGCGGCCAGCGCGTGATGACCTATGTCGAGGAGGCCGGCCTGGACTCCTGCGACGAGGCCGTGCAGCTCGCCGTCACCCTTGCCGCCGCCCACTTCGAGCGCGGCGACACCGGCCACGCCGTGCGCATGTGCCGCAAGGCCATCGCCCGAGCCGAGTCGCTCGGGTCGGCGCAGGCCCGCGCCTCGGCCTACTGGAACGCCAGCGTCATGCAGGCCAACCGCGGCGATGTGGCAGCCGCCGTCCCCCTCGCCGAGCGGGCCCTGGCCCTCCTGGGCGAGGGCCAGGACGCGCGCAACCTGGCGCGCCTCCGCACGGAGGTCGGGCGTCTGCAGCTCGAGCTCGACCCACCGGCCCTCGACGAGGCGCGGCACAACCTCGAGCAGGCGGCCGCGGAGCTCGAGTGGAGCAGCGGCTCCCCCGTCGACCGCGCGTGGACCCTGCTCGGCCTCGCCCGAGTGGCCTTCCTCGCCGGTGACCTCGGCGAGAGCCGGGACCTGATCGGCAAGGTGCACCTCACCGCCGACGGGCACGCCCCGCTGGCGGAGGCGGAGGCGCTGGTGCTCGAGGGACGTACGCTCGCGGCCGAGGGCGAGGCCGACCTCGCCGCCCTCGCCTACCAGAAGGCCGTGCACCGCCTCTCGGCGATCGGCGCCGACCAGGGCGCGGCCCAGCTGTGGTTCGACCTCGCCGACCTATTCACCGGGCTCGGCATGGCCGAGGCCGCGCTCGACGCCTACCGGCGCGCGGCCGTCTCGACCGGGCTGCGGGCTCGCATGGCGTCCACCACGCTCGCCCGCAGCTGAGACTGCAGGACCGTCCAGCAGGGAGCTGGCAGGCCCCCGTCAGGTCGGCGGTCAGCAGCACCACACGTTCCGGGCGGTCTGCTTGACCTGCGCCGCCTCGGCGGGCGTGGCGAAGCCGGCCAGGCTGACGAGGGCGATGGTGGCGACGAAGATGCGGGTGGCCTTGCGGTTCATGGTGTCTCCAGGGTGAGTGCTGTGTGGGGTTGGCAGGCTCCCGAGCGTCTGCAAGAAGAAACTTTGTCAAAACTGATGCCGAGTGTCGCGGTCTTTGGCAAACTTGGGCAAGTACTACTGGCAATTCCCTGTGTTGCCAGTGTGCGACACACTCGCGACTCCCCCTCGCGAGACACGCACCGGTCCCCACCCGGTTGCCGCCGGACCCCTCGCCCCACGCGGGGGGTCCCCGCATGTCCGGGCGGCTCGGCGCGGGATCGCGTCAGCGCGGGATCGAGACGCGGACGGTCGTGCCCAGGCCCGGGGTGCTCTCGAGCGTGACGTGCCCGCCGTGCGCCTCCACGATGGTGCGCACGATGGTGAGGCCCAGCCCGGTGCCGGGCACGTTCAGCTGACGCGCGTTGGCGCCGCGGTAGAACCGGCCGAAGACCCCGTCGAGGTCACCCGGCTCGATGCCGACCCCCTCGTCGGCCACGACCAGCTCCAGGCCGCCGTCGCCCAGCTCGTCGAGGTCGACGGTGACGACTCCCCCGGGCCGGCTGTAGCCGATGGCGTTGTCGAGCAGGTTGTCGAAGACCTGGCGCAGCCGCATCCCGTCGGCGACCGTCACCAGTGACGCGGGGCGCCGGCCCTCGATGCGTACGCTCGCGCACTCGGCGTCCAGGGACGCCGCTGCGAGGGCCTCGTCCAGCAGGGTGGCCACGTCGACGCGGTAGGGGTCGACGGGCGCCGACCCGGCCGAGGCCCGGGTGGTGAAGATCAGGTCGGCGACGAGGTGGGAGAGCCGGAGCATGTTGCGGCGGGCGGCCACGACCTGCTGGCGACCGTCGTCGCCCACGTCGGTCGAGTCGTCGAGCAGCTCCAGGTAGGCCAGTGCCGACGTCAGCGGCGTACGGAGCTCGTGGGACACGGTGGCGACGAACGCGTCCTTGACGTCCATCGCGCGGACCAGGTCGGTGACGTCGTGGTAGGCGAGCACGGCTCCTGCGAAGGCACCGGCGCCGTCGAGGACCGACCGGGCCGACACCGACAGCGCACGCCGCGAGGCGGGGTCCGCGCCGATCCACAGCCGGACGTCGTTGAACTGCTCGCCCCGCGCGGCGCGTACGGACGGCATCTCGTCGGGGTCCAAAGGCCGGTGGTCGACGTCGTAGGCGAACCCGGACTGCCCGGCCACTCCCTCGTGACCGTCGGGGAACGCCAGCGCGAGGAACTCGCGCAGGCGGTTGTTGAACGCCAGGTAGCGGCCGTCGGCGTCGATCTGCAGCAGGCCCACGCTCACGCCCTCGAAGACGGCCTGGGCCTTGCGCCGCTCCGCCTCCGCGGCGGCCTCGGCGGCATCGAGCCGCTCGACGAACGCCTGTCGCTCGGTGAGGTCGGCGATCTGGGAGATGAAGTGGATCGGGGCTCCCTGCGCATCGCGCAGGAGGGCGACGGACAGGTCGCCGATGACGGTGGTGCCGTCGGAGCAGATGTAGCGCTTGGTGATCCGGTAGGAGCTGATCTCGCCGGCCAGCGCCTGGTCGACGAGGCGCAGGTCGGTGGCGAGGTCGTCGGGGTGGGTGATGTCCTGGAGGGTCAGGGTGGCCATCACCTCGGGGCCGTAGCCGAGCATGTCGCACAGCGCGACGTTGGCGGTGATGAACTCCCCTGCGAGCGAGACGATCGCCATCCCCACCGGCGAGTGCTCCATGGTCAGGCGCCACAGCTCGTCCGTGTCGGGCACGCGAGCGACCTCAGCGACCACCACACGCTCCCTCGACGACACAGACCGAGGTCCCACCGTAGGACCAGGTCCAGCCCGGCCACCGGGGCTGTGAGGGAACGGTGGCGAAAATGAGGGGATCACCCCGTGCTTCGCGCACGGGGTGATCCCCCATGTCCAGACCAGTCCCCGGACCAGTGTCCGATCCGCGCCCGGTCAGGTGTGGCTCACGCCGTGACGAGCACCTGCACCTCGGCCACCGAGCCGGTGGCGGCGACGACGCGGGTGTCGACCGGCTCGGCCTTGGGTGCGAGCGTCCGCAGGGTCCACTCGCCGTCACCGGCGAAGAAGCGGAAGTGCCCCGTCGCCGAGGTCGGGACCTCGGCGGTGAACTCGCCGCTGCGGTCGAGCAGCCGGACGTACGCGTTGGCGACCGGCTCGTCACCGCGCAGGACCTGGCCCTGGATCACTGCCTCCTTGGCGACGTTGACGCCGTCGAGCGACAGGCCGCCTTCCTTGGCTCCGCACATGTCAGGCCTCCCCGCGCTCGTCGCCCAGCGCGACCGGGACGCCCACCAGGGAGCCGTACTCGGTCCAGGAACCGTCGTAGTTCTTCACGTTGTCCTGCTCGAGGAGCTCCTTGAGCACGAACCACGTGTGCGAGGAGCGCTCGCCGATGCGGCAGTAGGCGATGGTGTCCTTGTCCCAGTCGACGCCGGCCTCGGTGTAGATCTCCTTGAGCTCGTCGTCGGACTTGAAGGTGCCGTCGTCGTTGGCGGCCTTGCTCCACGGCACGCTGGCGGCGGTGGGGATGTGGCCGGCACGCTGTGCCTGCTCCTGCGGGAGGTGGGCCGGGGCGAGCAGTCGCCCGGCGTACTCGTCGGGGCTGCGCACGTCGACGAGGTTCTGGGTGCCGATCGCGGCGACGACCTCGTCGCGGAAGGCGCGGATGCTCGAGTCCTGCTCGGTCGCGGTGTACGACGTCTTCGCGCGGTCGGGCAGTGCGTCGGTCAGCTCGCGGGAGTCGAGCTCCCACTTCTTGCGGCCACCGTCGAGGAGCTTGACGTCCTGGTGGCCGTAGAGCTTGAAGTACCAGTAGGCGTAGGCGGCGAACCAGTTGTTGTTGCCGCCGTAGAGCACGACGGTGTCGTCGTTGGACACGCCGCGCTCGGACAGCAGCGCCTCGAACTGGGCCTTGTTGACGAAGTCGCGGCGGACCTGGTCCTGGAGGTCGGTGGTCCAGTCGAGCTTGATGGCTCCCCGGATGTGGCCCTTGTCGTAGGCGGTGGTGTCCTCGTCGACCTCGACGAGGACGATGCCGTCGGTGTCGAGGTTGTCCTCGACCCACTGGGCGGTGACGAGCGTGTTCTCGCGGCTCATGGTTGGTGTGCTCCTTGTGGTGGAAATCGTTGGAATCGATCGCTGGTTGAGCAGGCGCGCCAGCGCCGTGTCGAAACCGGGACGTCAGGCGGTGGCGATGAAGCGGCGGACGAGCAGGTAGACCTCGCATCCCAGGCAGAATGCGAAGACGGCGTTGAGCAGTGCGGCGACCAGCGCGAAGCCGACGGCGACCTGCCCGACGACGGTGGCGCCGGCCGACAGGGCGACCAGGCCGACGAGCGCGAAGGCGAGACCGACGGCCTGGGCGAAGCGCGGCGGCTCCGGGGCCTCCCACTCGGTGGGCGGGGCCAGGCGGGGACGGACGAGCGTGCGGAAGAGCCAGGCGTGGGGCGTGGCCTGCACCCCGCGTACGGCGCCGACGGCGAACAGCACCGTCTGGGCCGCGAGCAGCACCACACCGTACGGCGGGGGCAGCAGCAGGACGGCCACGAGCACGACCGCGGTCAGGGCGGCGGCGAGCTGCGGACCGCGCGGGTCGATGCCTCCGTCCGGACGGAGGCCGGACGCGGCACGGGGGTGGGCGGTGATGGTCATGTCTCTCCTGATGTCGGTCGCGCAGCACGGGGCCTGGCGCGCCGGGACGTCCCCCGGCGCAGGGTCCCGACCGAGCGAGCGCACGGTCCGGCGGATCGCCGGACGGCAGGGCTCAGGTGAGCGGTGGGACCACTACGACATTCGACACAGCGCCGAGCGCACACGGCAGTGGTCCACTGCGCGGCGCTTGGTGAGCATGGTCGAGGACATGACGACGACAGTAGGCGGTCGGCGCCACATCCCCCGCGTCTGTCTCATCCTATGAGCCACTCATCCATATCCTGAGATCAGGTCGCGGCGAGCGCAGTCAGGACCTGGTCCCTGGTGGGCGCCCCGGTGGCCCGCGTCACCTCGACGCCGGCAGCGTCGAGCACGATCGTGGTGGGCGTGCGCAGGATCCCGAGGGCGCGGGTCGCGTCGAGGTGGTGCTCGGCGTCGACCTCGACGTGCGCGACACCCTCGACGAGACCGGACACCTCGCCGAGCACCCGCCGCGTGGCGCGGCACGGCGCGCAGAAGGCGCTGGAGAACTGCAGGAGGGTGGCCCGCTCACCGAGCGTCTCTCCCAGCGAGGCGACGAGCTCCGCGCCGGGCCTCGCGACCGACGCCGGGGCACCCTCCTCGACCAGCGGCTCGGCGGGCGAGCAGGAGCGTACGGCGTGGGTGCCGCGGAAGCGGCCGTCGGTCGCGGCCCGCCACAGGCCGACGGCCAGGGCGAGCACGACAGCGGTGAGGGCGATCCAGGCTCCGGTGCTCACACCCGGCCAACGACGCGTCCCGCGCGATTTGTTCCGGATGCGATGTGTCCCGGACGCAGGACGGGGCCCCGGGAGTCCCGGGGCCCCGTCCGTGTGCGGTGGTGCGTCAGGTGGAGATCAGCGCTTCTTGACCTTGATCGTCCGCGCGACCTCCGCGTCGCCGTACTTGTCACCCTTGAGCATGATGAGGAAGACGACCTTGTTCTTGCCCTTGGTCAGCTTCTTCAGGGTCAGCGCGGCCTTGCCGTTGCGCAGCTTGGCCTTGCCGATCTTCTTGTATACCGGCGCCCCGAACTCGTCGGTGCGCACGATCTTCTTCGCGACGACCGTGCCCTTGAACTTCGCGGCCTTGACCTTCTTTGCCGACACGGTGACCTTGGCCTTGGCGCCGTTGACGGCGACCTTGACCGTCGGCTTCTTGCCGATCTTCTGGGTGGTGGCCGTGGCCTTGCCCGTGACGCCGTCGTTGCTGGCGGTCACCTGCAGGGCGATCCGGTCACCCTTGTACTTCTTGGTGACCTTGAGCGTGCGGCCCTGGCCGACGACCTGGCCGTCGACGAGCCAGGCGTACTGGTAGGTCGTGTCGCTGTCGAGGGTCCACACGCCGGGGGTGGCGCGGATCTTGCCGCCGAGGTAGGGGTTGCCCTTGATCTCGGGGCGGCGCAGTGCGCGCATGCCCTCCTCGAGGTCGGCGTCGATGCCCGAGACGGTCTTGCCACTGGTCACCTTGATGGTCTTGGCCGTCGCGTAGTTGGTGTTGTCGTACCACTCGGGGCCGAAGAACGCCCCGGAGAAGCTCGAGTCGGCGAACAGCACCTTGTAGGTGCCCGGCCTGAGCGAGGTCACGTCGTAGGTGCCGTCGTCCTCGAGCGAGGTGCTGGCCAGGCTGTTGAACGAGAAGAGCCCGTCCTTCGCGTCGACCATCTGCACCTGGACACCGTCGAGCGAGACCGACGACTCGGTGGAGACCGCGCCGGAGATGCCGCCGGTGAGCGGCAGGACCACGTTGACGCCCGCAGCCGGGACCGGCGCCGGGGAGGCAGCGGCGTAGGACTGCGCACCGCCGAACCAGCGGTCGAGTCGGTGGTACTGGCCGTCCTCGCGCGGGAGCTGGTCACTGACCGAGATCTTGAACTGGTTCTCCGACGAGCCCGAGCTGTCCGGGTCGAGGTCGGTGAACGCGTACTGGCCGGCCCGGTTGGTGACGGCGAAGTCGTAGGAGAGCTCGCGACCCTCCGCGGCCGGCGTGTCGTAGGCGACCACCGTGGCGCCGATGACCGGCGCGCCCGACGAGTCGATGACGGTGCCGCTGACGTCGACCGTCGCGGGGTCGACCGCGAAGGCCGGGTCGTTGGCGAGGGCGGCGTCGATGCCCGCGACGGTCGCTCCGCCGTTGAGGGCCAGCGCGGTCGCGGAGGCCTGGTCGGGCTTGTCGGCGAACCACTCGCCGAGGAACTGGCCGACCGGGTCGGAGAAGCGCACCTTGTAGACGCCCTCCATGGCCCGGTCGATCCGGAACACACCGCTGGCGTCGGTGTAGTCGGTGTAGGACGGGTTGCTGCTGTTGTTGCGGTAGGCCTGGACGCGGACCCGCTCGAGCGCGGTGCCGTCGGTGTTGGTCAGCCGGCCCGTCAGCACGCCGCCGCGCACGACGCCGATGTCGCCGAGCGCCAGGGGCGTCGCGCCGAGGGTGATGGCGTCGGCGGTCGCCTCGGTGGTCTTGTCGGTGTACCACTCGTCGGCGTAGCCGTTCGCCTGCACCAGGAGCTTGTAGGAGCCGGCGAGGGGGGCACCGATCGCGAAGGTGCCGTCGCGATCGATCGGCGCGAAGGAGACGAAGCTGCCGCCGGCGTGCAGCTCGACGGAGCCGCCGCGCACCGGGCGACCCGCGGCGTTGACGATGCGACCGCTGGCGGTCGGGGCGGCGGCCAGGACGACCGGCGCGAGGGCGGTCGGGCCGGTCACGGCGACCGGGTCGGCGGAGACCAGGTCGGCCTTGTCGGTGTAGAACTCCGACGCCAGCGTGCCGTCGAGGCTCTCGAACTCGAACTTGTAGGTGCCGGGCTCGAGCGGCAGGTTCATCCGGCCGTCGGCGAGCATCTGGCCGTTCGTGCGGAAGTAGCTGCCGTCACTCTGGCCGAGGTAGGCCGTCACGTAACCCTCGACCGGGTTGCCGGCGGCGTCGGTGACGGTCGTGGTGACCCCCACCGGTGCGGCGTTGGCCGGCGCAGCGACGCCCGCCGTCAAGGCTGCCGTGGCGAGCGCACCCGCCGCCACGACCGAAAGGAGGCGCGTACGCGCCCCAGACCCAGCAAACATGCGTGGTTCCCCCTGTGTTCGTTTGTGTGCCATGAGGCCGCGCGAGCCTGACGACGACACACGTCGCCGGCGGCTTCGTCCCCCGTACGGAGTCATGGAACTCCGAACGGGTGCATCATGGCCCATCCGGTGCCGTCCCAAACCCCCGCCCCGGATTTTCCTGCCCGGCGGCTCAGCCGCCGGCGAACGGCGGGAGCAGCTCGACGACCGCACCCGCTCGTACGACGACCGTCGCGGGGTCCTGCGAGCGGACCGGCTGGTCGCCCAGCAGCACCGAGCACACGGCGACGGTGCGCGCCATCTGCTCCCCCGGGTGCCGCTCCAGCACCCGATCGACGACCTCGGCGAGCGTCAGGTCGCCGGCGGTGCCGAAGACGTCCTCCGCCGTGCCCGCCGCGGCCCGGGCGCCCGCCCAGTAGCGCACGGTGACCGTCTCATCCTCGCGATCGTGTCCGGTGCCAGCGCCCATGCGGGATATCCTTCCTCATCCCCCGGTGGACGAGGAGGTCGGTCCATGAGCGCACTGCTGCTGCTCACGAGCGCGCTGCAGCCCTCCGCCGAGGTGCTCCCCGGGCTCGCGCTGCTGGCCCACACGGTCAAGATCGTCCCTGCGCAGGGCAGCGCCCTGCTCGACGCCCCCGAGTCCGACCTGGTCCTGGTCGACGGACGCCAGGACCTCGCCGCCGCGCGTGACCTCTGCCGGCTGATCCGCACCACCGGCACCGAGGCCCCGGTGCTGCTCATCGTCACCGAGGGCGGCCTGGCCGTCGTCGCGCACGACTGGGGCATGGACGACGTCGTGCTCCACACCTGCGGGCCCGCCGAGCTCGACGCGCGGATCCGGCTCGCCGTCGGTCGCTCCAGCGCGACCGCACCGGACGACCCCACCGCGCACGTGATCCACCGCGGTGAGGTGGTCGTCGACGACGCCACCTACACCGCGCGCATCGGCGGGCGCCCCCTCGACCTCACCTACAAGGAGTTCGAGCTCCTCAAGTACCTCGCCCAGCACCCGGGCCGGGTCTTCAGCCGCGAGCAGCTGCTGCAGGAGGTCTGGGGCTACGACTACTTCGGCGGCACCCGGACAGTCGACGTCCACGTACGCCGCCTGCGCGCCAAGCTCGGCACCGAGCACGAGCACCACATCGGCACCGTCCGCAACGTCGGCTACCGCTTCGTCGTGCCCTCGCGCGACAAGGAGGCCGAGGAGCAGCCCCGGTCCTCGCGCTCGACGACCGACGCCTGACCCGGACTGCGGGGATGATCCCCGTGACATGTCGGGAGCGACCTTCCCCGCTCCTCGCGCGGCGCCCCGGGTCTAGGGTCCTCGCCATGAGCGCGACCACCGACCGAGTCGAGGAGATCGCGGCGGAGGCGGCTGCCGCCGACGGCGCCGACCCGCTCGACGAGGCCGCCCGGATCGCGCTGGCCGACGGCGGCGTCGACGTGGTGGCCGAGGACGACGCGTTCGCGCTGGTGCACGACGGCGACCTGTCGCTGGTCGTACGCCCGTCTGCGCGCAGCCGTGGGCTCGGCTCCGCCCTGCTCGGCCGGGTGGAGGAGTCGTACGGCGGGCCGCTCGTCGCCTGGTCGCACGGCAACCACCCCGCGGCCGCCCGCCTCGCCGCCACCCACGGCTGGGTGCGCGTACGTGACCTCTGGGTCATGCGCCGGCCGTCCGCGCGTACGTTGCCCCCGCTGGAGCCGCCCGCCGGCGTGACGATCCGCTCGTGGCGCGATGGCGACGCCGCCGACGTCGTCGCCGTCAACGCGGCGGCCTTCGCCGACCATCCCGAGCAGGGTGCGATGGACGAGGCCAACCTGGCCCGCCGGATGGCCGAGCCGTGGTTCGACCCGGCCGGGCTGCTCGTCGCGGAGGACGCCTCGGGCGTGCTCGGCTTCCACTGGACCAAGCAGCACGACGACCGCCTCGGCGAGGTGTACGTCGTCGGCGTCGCGCCCGCCGCCCAGGGGCGCGGCCTCGGCAAGGTGCTCACCCTGGCCGGGCTGCACCACCTCGTCGGTCTCGGCGTGGACGAGGTGCTGCTCTACGTCGAGTCCGACAACGCCCCGGCGGTCGCGGTCTACTCCCGGCTCGGCTTCGAGCACGCCGCCGCAGACACGCACGTCCAGTACCGCCGCGGCTGAGCCCGCGCGGCCTCAGCGCAGGGGACGGACGTGCAGACCGACCTCGGGGTCGACGACGACCTCCTGCGCGGCAGGCATCCCGTCGACGGTCAGGGTGGCGTCGACGGGGACGTTGCGCTTGACCAGCGCGAGGGCGATCGGCCCGAGCTCGTGGTGCCGCGCGCTCGAGCCGACGAAGCCGACGTCGCGCCCGTCGTACGACACGGGCGAGCCGACAGGGGGCAGCCGGTTCTCCGAGCCGTCGAGGTGCAGCAGCACCAGGCGGCGCGGCGGGCGGCCCAGGGTGTGCACGCGAGCCACCGTCTCCTGGCCGCGGTAGCAGCCCTTGTCGAGGTGGACGGCGGGCCCGATCCAGCCGACCTCGTTGGGGATCGTGCGGTGGTCGGTGTCGATCCCGAGCCGCGGCTCACCGCGCTCGATGCGCAGCGCCTCGAACGCCCAGAGCCCGCAGGCCGGCCCGGCAGCCTCGGCGTACGCCTCGAGCCGGTCGCGAGGGACGAGGTCGTAGCGGCCACCCGTCCGTGACGGGTCCTCCCCCGGGCGCCACATCACGGCCAGGTCCTCGACGAGCGAGACCTCGACCCGGGTCATGAACTTCATCCGGTCCAGCCAGTCCGCCAGCGCCGCGCCGGCACCGGGCTCGGTGTGCGCGGTGAACGCCTCGCCGTCGTCGACGCCGGTGAAGGCGTGCTCGACGTGGCCCTGCGGGCTCAGCACCAGCGCCTGCGTCCAGGTGCCCGGGGCGAGACCGTCGAAGAACTGGGTCGTGAGGTTGTGCAGCCACGACAGCCGCTCCGGTCCGGCAACCCGCACCACGTCGCGGTGGGAGAGGTCGACGAAGCCGTCGCCGGCGGCAAGGCTGCGCTGCTCGGTGTTGAAGGAGCCGTAGTGGGCGGCCACCGGGGCGTCGACGCCGTCACCGGCGACGGCCCCGGGCAGGGCGAGGAGGGGGCTGGCCATGCCCCTGAGTCTAGGCCGGGTCGGGTGAGCGGGCCGCCGCCGAGCAGTCCGCGCACTCGCCGAAGATGGCCAAGTGGCCGACGTCGACCGAGAAGCCGTCGGCCCCCAGCGCCGCGACCAGCGGCTCGACCAGCTCGGGGTCGTAGGAGCGTACGGAGTGGCAGCGGCGGCACACGACGTGGACGTGCTCGTGCTCGAGGGTGGAGTGGTACGTCGGCGCGCGGTCGCTGAGGTGCGTGTGTCGCACCAGCCCGAGCTCCTCGAGGACCTCGAGCGTGCGGTAGACGGTGGAGGCGTTGACCGAGCTGACCTGCGCGCGCACGTGGGCGAGCACCTCGTCGGGCGTGGCGTGGCGGAGCTCCTCGACCGCGCGCAGGATGAGCTGGCGCTGCGGGGTGAGCCGCAGGCCCTGCTCGCGCAGCCGGCTCGCCAGGTCGTCGCTCATCGCACGCTCGTCCCGGGTGTTCGTCAGGCTCGCTGGAGCCGCGCCCACGTGTGCGGCTGGAGCTCCTGGCCGACCGCGGCCATGTCGTAGGCGTAGAGCAGGTCGCCGTCGACGTTGCCGTACATCCGGGAACCGGCGGTGACCTCCTTGGCGGTCTCGGTGAAGGAGACGCCCGCGGTGTGCATCTCGAGCTTGCCGCCCTCGGCCGCGCCGTACCAGATCTCCGAGAAGCCGATGTTGTGCGCGAGGAGGAGCTCGACCTTGCCGGGCTCGGGGCACCGCAGGAAGCCCGTCTCCATCGCCGCGTCGCGGATGAACTCGCCGTCCTCGTCCTCGAGCCACGCGCGCGACATGTAGTGGAAGAACGGGCGCCCGTCGTGGGTGAAGATCAGCTCCTGGCCGAAGTGGAACTTCTCGATCGTCGGGTAGTCACCGTGGCCGTTGCCGCGCCAGGTGCCGAGCAGCCACGCGACGGGGCCGCAGTTGGGGTGGAGGTTGTCCGGCAGCTCGAAGGGCATGGGCGCCACTCTAGTGTGGGTCCATGGCTCGATCACTGGTCGTCAAGGTCACCTGCGGGGCCGAGGACGCCGAGCGCTGCAACCAGGGCTTCACCGTCTCCGCGGCCGCCGCGGCGGCCGGCGCCGAGGTGTCGCTCTGGCTGACCGGTGAGGCCGCGTGGTTCGGCGTCCCCGGGCGCGCGGAGGAGTTCGCGCTCGACCTCGCCACCCCCCTCGACCAGCTGATGGCCGCGGTCCTCACCAGCGGCACCGTCACGGTCTGCTCCCAGTGCGCGGCGCGACGCGGGATCGTCGACGGCGACCTGCGCGACGGTGTGACGATCGCCGGCGCGGCGGTGTTCGCCGAGCAGGTGCTGGGCGAGGGTGTCCAGGCGCTGGTCTACTGACGCTTCGGCCATCCGCCGTTCACCTTCCGGTGCCAGACTTGGTCCATGAACGACCCGGCCACCCTCACCAGCGCTGTCTCGCCGTCGGTCGACGAGGGCCCGGTGTCCGAGCCGTTCGGCCACCCGACCGACACCTTCGACGTCGAGCCGCCGTACACGCCCGACGCTGCCGCGATCGAGGCGGTGGAGAAGTACGACGACCGGTTCATCGACCGGGAGATCTCGTGGGTGCGCTTCAACCAGCGCGTCCTCGAGCTCGCCGAGGACCCCGACCTGCCGCTGCTCGAGCGGGTCCGCTTCCTCGCCATCTTCGCCAGCAACCTCGACGAGTTCTTCATGGTCCGCGTGGCCGGTCTGAAGCGGCGCATCGCCGCCGGCGTCGCCGTGCGCGCCGCCAGCGGGTTGATGCCGCGCGAGCAGCTCGAGCAGCTGTGGGGCGACAGCCGCGAGCTGATGGGGCGCCACGCCCGGGCCCTCGTCGACCTGCTGCCGGAGCTCGGCGGGCACGGCATCGAGATCCTGCGCTGGTCCGAGCTCGACCGCGAGGAGCAGAAGGTCTGCAAGAAGCTCTTCAAGGAGCGGATCTTCCCGGTCCTGACCCCACTGGCCGTGGACCCGGCCCACCCGTTCCCCTACATCTCCGGGCTCTCGCTCAACCTCGCGGTCGTCGTACGCCACCCCGAGACCCGCACCGAGCACTTCGCGCGCGTGAAGGTGCCGCCGACCTTCGGTCGCTTCGTCGGGCTCGGCAACCAGCGCTTCGTCCCCATCGAGGACGTCATCGGCGAGCACCTCAAGAAGCTCTTCCCCGGCATGGACGTGCTCGGCGCCCACACCTTCCGGGTCACCCGCAACGAGGACCTCGAGGTCGAGGAGGACGACGCCGAGAACCTCCTCAAGGCCCTCGAGAAGGAGCTCCAGCGACGTCGCTTCGGGCCGCCCGTACGCCTCGAGGTCGAGCAGTCGATGGACCCCAAGATCCTCGAGCTGCTGGTCTCCGAGCTGGGCGTCGGCCGCGACGAGGTGGTGTCGCTGCCCGGCCCCCTCGACCTCACCGGCCTGCACTCGATCGCCGACCTGCCCCGCGACGACCTCAAGTACGCCGCGTTCCTGCCGACCACCCACCCGAGCCTGGCCGAGGTCGAGTCGTCGTCACCCGTCGACGTCTTCGACTCGGTGTCGCGCCACGACGTGCTGCTGCACCACCCGTACGACTCGTTCGCCACGTCGGTGCAGCGCTTCCTGGAGCAGGCGGCCGCCGATCCCCACGTGCTGGCGATCAAGCAGACGCTCTACCGCACCTCCGGCGACAGCCCGATCATCGAGGCGCTCATCGACGCCGCCGAGGCCGGCAAGCAGGTGCTGGTGATCGTCGAGATCAAGGCGCGCTTCGACGAGCAGGCCAACATCCGCTGGGCCCGCAAGCTGGAGCAGGCCGGCTGCCACGTCGTCTACGGCCTCGTCGGCCTCAAGACCCACTGCAAGCTGTCGATGGTGGTGCGCGACGAGCCCGAGGGCATCCGTCGCTACGTCCACCTCGGCACCGGCAACTACAACCCCAAGACCGCCCGCGTCTACGAGGACCTCGGTCTCCTGACGGCCAACCCGGAGATCGGCGAGGACGTCGCGCTGCTCTTCAACAACCTGTCGGGCATCAGCCGCAACCGGACCTACGACCACCTGCTCGTCGCGCCGCACAGCGTGCGCGAGGGACTGGTCGCGCAGATCCACCAGGAGATCGCCCACCACCAGGCCGGCCGGCCCGCCGGGATCCGGATCAAGGCCAACTCGGTGGTCGACGAGGCGGTGATCGACGCGCTCTACCTCGCCTCGCAGGAGGGCGTGCGCGTGGAGCTGCTCATCCGCGGGATCTGCGCGCTGCGCCCCGGCGTACCCGGCCTGTCCGAGACGGTGCGCGTGCGGTCGATCCTGGGCAGGTTCCTCGAGCACAGCCGCGTGTTCTGGTTCGACAACGGCGGCGAGCCGGAGGCGTGGATCGGGTCGGCCGACATGATGCACCGCAACCTCGACCGTCGCGTCGAGGTGCTCGTACGCCTGCGCGACCCCCACGTGGTCGCCGAGGTGGCGGCACTGCTCGACCTCGCGCTCGACCCGGCCACCACTGCGTGGGAGCTCGGGTCGGACGGTGAGTGGGACCTGCGCCGCGGCGAGCGGCACCTGCACGACGAGCTGATCGCCCGCCAGCGGAGCCGTCGCCGCTGAGCCGTCGACCTGCGCCGCGCGTCACACCGCAGGGGCGCACCGCAACTTGCGTCGTTGGGCGGCTGACCCCCTACCATGAACCACGGTTCATCCGCCCCCCGTTCGGAGTTCACCGTGCGTTTGAAGTTCCGCCCTGTCGACAGCTCGTTCTACGACCTCTTCAGCGAGGCAGCCAAGCACCTCGTCGTCGGTTCCCAGCTGCTCAGCGAGATGCTGTCGGACGGCAACTCGAAGGCTGAGATCGCCCAGCGCATGCGCGAGGCCGAGCACGCCGCCGACGAGACCACCCACTCGATCATCCGACGGGTGAACAGCACGTTCGTCACCCCGTTCGACCGCGAGGACATCTACCACCTCGCCTCGGCCCTCGACGACGTCATGGACATGATGGACGAGGCCGTCGACCTCGTCCTGCTCTACGAGGTCACCTCGCTGCCCGCCGAGACCACCCAGCAGGTCGAGGTGCTGCAGCGCTGCGCCGAGCTCACCGCCGAGGCGATGCCGTCGCTGGAGTCGATGGGCAAGCTCGACGAGTACTGGATCGAGATCAACCGCCTCGAGAACACCGGTGACAAGTCCTACCGCAGGATCCTGGCCAACCTGTTCAGCGGTGAGTACGAGGCGCTCGAGGTGCTCAAGCTGAAGGACATCGTGGAGTCCCTCGAGGGGGCGATCGATGCCTTCGAGAAGGTCGCCAACATCGTGGAGCAGATCGCCGTCAAGGAGTCGTGACGGATGAGTGCTGACGCCCTCCCGACGTCTGCCAGGAGCACCACCTGATGGAGATCGGCATCATCATTGCCGTCGTCGTCGTCGCCCTGGTGTTCGACTACACCAACGGCTTCCACGACGCGGCCAACGCAATCGCGACGTCCGTCTCGACGGGCGCCCTGAAGCCGCGCGTCGCGCTGGCGATGGCCGCGGTCATGAACTTCGTCGGCGCCTTCCTCGGCCAGAAGGTCGCCCAGACCGTCTCCGAGACGATCGACCCCGGCACCGGCAGCCACGCGCTCGTGATCGTGATGTGCGGCCTCCTCGGCGCCATCACCTGGAACATGATCACCTGGTACTACGGCCTGCCGTCGTCGTCCTCCCACGCCCTCATCGGCGGCCTCGTCGGCTCGGCTGTCGCCGCCGGCGCCACCGCCAACTGGAACGTCGTGCTGGAGAAGGTCGTCATCCCGATGTTCCTCTCCCCCGTCGTCGCCTTCTCCCTCGGCTTCGTGCTGATGGTCGCGATCATGTGGCTCTTCCGCCGAGCCAACCCCGGCCGCGCCAACCGCGGCTTCAAGATCGCGCAGACGATCTCGGCCGCCGCGATGGCGCTCGGCCACGGCCTCCAGGACGCGCAGAAGACGATGGGCGTGATCTTCCTGGCGCTGCTGGCCGGCGGCTACGTCGGCGCCGACGACCCGCTCCCGCTGTGGGTCATCTTCGCCGCCGCTGCCGCGATCTCGGCCGGCACCTACTCGGGCGGCTGGCGCATCATGCGTACGCTCGGCCGGCGCATCATCCACCTCGACCCGCCGCGCGGCTTCGCGGCCGAGGCCGTGGCGGCGTCGGTTCTCTACACCACGGCGTACGCCTTCCACGCCCCCATCTCCACCACGCACACCATCACCTCCGCGGTCATGGGCGTGGGCGCCACCAAGCGGCTCTCCGCCGTCCGCTGGGGCGTGGCGAAGTCGATCCTCACCGCGTGGGTGCTGACCTTCCCGGCCGCCGCCCTCGCCGCCGCGATCTGCTACTGGATCGCGCGGATCTTCCTCCCCTGAGCCTGGCCAGGCTGCCGGCTGCCGCCGGTCTGCGTCATACGAAGGCGAACCCATAGGTGCCGTTTCGTATGACGCTCGGGGAGCCGGGGCGTCCTGCGTCATACGAAGGCGAACCCATAGGTGTCGGTTCGTATGACGCTCGGGAGGCCGGGCGGGAGCGCGCAGTCCCCCGTACGCCGGGCGCTCAGGCCGCGGGGCCGAGCTCGGTACAGCCCGCGTCCGCCAGTGCCCGCTCGATCTGGGCGAAGAACTCGTCAGCGGCGACCCGGAGGCCCAGGACCGGGAGCCTCAGCACGGTGAGGTTGTCGAGGGTCACGTCGTTGTGGCGCAGCGCGTCGGCCACGACCTCCTGCGCAAGGGCGTGCTGGATGCCGTCGACCTCGACCACGACGCCCCACTCCTCCCACACCACGTCGAGGTAGTAGCGGCCGTCCTTGCCACGGCGTACGACCTGGCGGGTCGGCTCGGGGATCCCCCTCCTGCGGCACTCGCGAGCGAAGTCGAGCTCGGCGAGGCTCCGTACGCCTCCCAGCAGGTCGGTGACCACGTCGATCACGAACGTCAACCGACGGTCACGCTTGACCTGCAGCAGCGCCAGCCCGATCCGGTCGGCGGGCACGACACCCTGCTGGACGACCATGGTGAGCAGCAGCGCCGCCTGCCGGTCGCTCCGCGCCCACAGCGCGCCGCGTACGGCGGCCACCTCCGGGCGCGTACGCGGCGGTCCCCCACCGCCGACCAGGTCGTCGGTCCTCCAGCGTCGCGTCTGGCGTACGTCGACGACCGTGTCCCGGAAGACCCGGGCGCCTCGCGGGACCGAGACCCGGTGGCGGTCGACGTCGAACCCTCGCAGGCCCGCAGCGATCAGTGCCGACGCCCCGTCGAGCCGGGCCCGAGGGCCGCCCGACAGCTGGGCCGCCCACAGGGTGGTGTCGAGTGCCATCGGACCGGTGTGGACGACGACGACGTGCCGGCCCACCAGCTGCCACCGCTTGGCTCGCACGTTGGCCCGCAGCTCCGCCCGCGTCAGGCCGGCGGCGTAGAGCTGGCGCCGCGACGCGGACCACGCCTGGTCGCGGGCCAGCTCTTCTGCACGACGGCGCCGCGCGGCCCTGAGCGATGCGGTGCGGGGAGTCTGTTCGGTCACGCCTCCACGGTCGCGGCGCACACGTACGTCCGCCACGAGACCGTTGTCCGCCTGTGGATGGCCGACCCGCTCACCCGCCTGTGGAGGATTGGTGACGCGCCGCTCATCTTCCTGACCGCCGAGCGTCATGCGGACCTGCAGTCATGGGTGCGGATCTGTATGACGCTGCCCGGGCCCGGTCACGAGGTCCGTGATCACGCGGGACCGGGGTCAAGGTGCCCGGAAACGCCCTGGTGGATCAAACCCCCGATCGACCCACCAGGACGCATCCGGCCGCCCCGACCGTCATGCGGATCCGCACCCATCGGTTCGGATCTGTATGACGCAGAGCCCAGAGGCTGGGCTCAGCCGAAGCGACCGGAGATGTAGTCCTCGGTGCGCTTGTCGTTGGGGTTGGAGAAGATCGTCGAGGTCAGGTCGTACTCGACCAGCAGGCCGGTGCGGTTGCCGGTGGTCTCGTCGGGGCGAGCGGTGAAGAACGCCGTACGGTCCGAGACGCGGGCCGCCTGCTGCATGTTGTGGGTCACGACGATGATCGTGAAGTCGTTGCGCAGCTCGAGCATCAGGTCCTCGACGCGGGCAGTGGCGATCGGGTCGAGGGCGGAGCACGGCTCGTCCATCAGGATCACGTCGGGCTTGGTCGCGATCGTGCGGGCGATGCACAGGCGCTGCTGCTGACCGCCGGAGAGGCCGTACGCCGACTGCTTGAGCTTGTCCTTGACCTCGTCCCAGAGCGCGGCGCCGCGCAGCGCCCCCTCGACCAGGTCGTCCATGTTGTCGACCTTCATGCCGGTGACCCGGGGGCCGTAGGCGATGTTGTCGTAGATCGACTTGGGGAACGGGTTGGGCTTCTGGAAGACCATGCCGATCTGGGTGCGCACGGCGATCGGGTCGACGCTCTTCTGGTAGATGTCCTGGCCGTGGTAGAGCACCTCGCCCTCGACGTGAGCGCCGGCCACCAGGTCGTTCATCCGGTTGAGGCACCGCAGGACCGTCGACTTGCCGCACCCGGACGGCCCGATCATGGCGGTGATCTCGTTGCGCCCGTAGGACAGGTTGACGTCGTGGACGGCGTGGAAGTCGCCGTAGAAGACGTTGAGGTCACGCGCCTCCATGACGGGGTTGACCGGCGAGTCCGGCAGGCGCCGCTCGGCGCTCATGTGGACGTCGCCGAGCGCGGCCATCTGGGGGAACGTGTCGGAGGAAGTGGCAGAAGCCATGTCGAGTGTCTCTTTCACCAGGATCGCTGGAACTTGTTGCGGATGAAGATGGCGAGGGCGTTCATCCCGAGGATCATGACCAGCAGGACGATGATGGCAGCGGACGCGGCCACCTGGAAGTCGAGCTGGGGCGCCGACGACAGGTTGTAGATCTGCATCGGCAGCGCCGTCACCTTGCTCTCCACCCCGGTCGGGTCGAAACGGACCGTCGCCAGCCCGAGGATCAGCAGCGGTGCCGCCTCACCGATCGCGCGAGAGAGGCCGAGGATGGTGCCGGTAGCGATGCCGGGCACCGCACTGGGCAGCGTGTTGCGCCACGTCGTCTGCCAGACAGTGGCTCCCAGGGCGTACGACCCCTGCCGGATCTCGTCCGGCACCGCCCGCAGCGCCTCCCGGGTCGTGATGACGATGACCGGGAGGATGAGGAGCGCCAGGGCCATCGCCCCACCGAGCACGATGCCCTTGTAGTTGTAGCCGAGCAGGCCCATGATCGCGACGGCGAGCATCCCGTAGATGATGGACGGCACCGCGGCGAGGTTCTGCAGGTTGATCTCGACGACCCGGTTGAACCGCGACGTCTTGGTGGCGAACTCCTCGAGGTAGATGGCCGCGGCGATGCCGAGCGGGATGGCCATCAGGGCCGTCACGCCCATCAGCCAGAGCGACCCGAGAATGCCGGCGCGGAACCCCGTCTCGTCCTTGCGGATCGTCGACTCGTACTGCGTGAGCAGGTTGAGGTCGAAGCGCGGCGACCCGGCGATCGCGGTGTCGACGATCAGGGCGACGAGCACCATCACGCCGAAGAACAGCGAGGACCAGAGGGCTCCGAGGAACACCAGGGAGCCGACGTTGCGATCGCGCCTGCGCCCGGACAGCGTGGCGGCGACGGTGGACGCAGCAGTCTGCGTGGCGACGCTCATCAGTAGGCCTGCCTGAATCGTCGGACGAACGCGATGGAGATCGCGTTGATGATGAACGTGATGATGAAGAGCAGCAGCCCCACCGCGAAGAGCATGTTGTAGGACACCGACCCGACCGGGTTCTCCCCCTGGGCGGTGATGGCGATGAACGCTGTCATCGTCATGTGCGGTTCGCTCGGGTCGACCGACATGTTCTTGACCGCTCCGCCGGCCATCGTGACGATCATCGTCTCCCCGACGGCGCGGGAGAGGCCGAGCACGATCGCGGCGGCGACGCCCGACAGGGCTGCCGGGAGGACCACGCGCAGGGTGGTCTGCATCCGGTTGGCGCCCATGGCGTACGACCCCTGCCGCAGCGCCATGGGCACTGCCGAGAGGGCGTCCTCGGAGAGCGAGGCCACCGTCGGGATGATCATGACGCCGAGGACGATCCCGGCCGCCCACGCGTTGGTGAAGTTCACCTCGAGGTTGAACCACCCCTGCAGCACGACCGGTGTCACGAAGAACAGCGCGAAGAAGCCGTAGACGACGGATGGTACGCCCGCCAGCAGCTCGACGGTCGGCTTGAGCCACTTGCGTGCCCGCGGGGACGCGTACTCGGAGAGGTACATCGCTGCACCCAGGCCCAGTGGCACCGCGAGGGCCAATGCGATGACGGTGGTGAGCGCCGTGCCGACGAGGAGGGGCAGGACGGCCGGACGGTACTCGCGGCTGCCGATGTCCTCGGTCGCGAAGAACTGACCGAACGGGACCTCCTCGAAGAAGTGCAGGGCAGGCTCGATGACGGCGGCGATGATGCCGAACGTGATCAGGATCGAGGCACCTGCGGACAGGACCAGGACGGCCTTGATGACCTGCTCGCCGGGCCGGGGGCGACGGCTGAGGTCCGGGGGGGACGCGGGCAAGCCCGCCCCTGGGGGCGGGCTTGCCGTCGTGGCGTTCTGAGCCATGATCTGGGTGTCGCTCCGCTCAGCCCGAGATGCCGGCGAGGGCGTCCTGCGTCGCGGCGTAGTCGTCGTCGTTCAGCGGGATGAACTGCGCGGTCTCGGCGATGTCGGCGAGGTTCTCGATGTAGAAGTCGACGTACTCGGCGACTGCTGCGTTGTCGGCGTAGGCAGAGTTGCTCACGTAGATGAACAGCGGCCGGGCGAGGGGCGTGTACTCGCCGGCCTGCGCGGTCTCGGCGGAGGGCTCGACACAGCCGTTGCCGTCGTCGATGGCGAGCGCCTTCACGGTGTCGGCGTTCTCCTCGTAGTAGCTGTAGCCGAAGAACCCGACCGAGTTCTCGGTGCCCGACACGCCCTGGACGAGGATGTTGTCGTCCTCGGAGACCTCGAAGTCCTCACGCAGCGACTCCGACTCGTCCCCGACGACGTCGGCGGCCATGTAGTCGTAGGTGCCCGAGTCGGTGCCGGGGATGAAGCCGGCGATCTCGGCGTCCGGGAAGCTCGGGTCGAGGTCCTGCCAGCTGGTCACGTCCGAGCCGGGGCCGAACAGCTCGACGACCTGGTCGGTCGTCAGGCAGTCGACGGCGAGGTCGGGGTGGACGACCACGGTGAGGGCGTCGGTCGCGACGAGCAGCTCGGTGTACTCCACACCGTTCTCCTCGCAGACCGGCACCTCCTCGTCCTCCTTGATCGGGCGGGACGCGTCGGAGATGTCCGTCTGCCCGGCGCAGAACTTCTCGAACCCGCCGCCTGTGCCGGAGAAGCCGACCGACACCTGGATGTCCGGGTTCTCCTCGGAGAGCAGCTCGGCAGCCGTGTTGCTCATGGGGTAGACGGTGGACGACCCGTCGACGGCGACCGAGCCGCTGGCGCCGCCGGACTCGCCACCCTCGGCGTTGCCAGCGTCGGCGCCGCCACAGGCGGCCAGGGTGAGGGCCAGGACGGCCGCGCCGGACGCGATGGTCCAGCGGTGGGAAGTGCGGTTCACTTCGTTGCTCCTGAAGTCTGATGTGTGCTGACGACGAGGAACGTAGGCACACCAGGAGAACGCCCACGTCGCCGCCGGTGAACGGGCGGTGAACTCGGCAGGACCGGTTGGGATCACCCGTTCGGGCGTGAGACGACGATCACATGAACTCGTCCGGCCGCCCTTGACGGGGCCCGCTCAGCGGCTCTACAAGCGGCCGGACCAACCGGGCGTCACTCAGGGCTGGAGCTGCTCCGACGCCACGACCCGGCCCTTGCAGTGGTGGACCACGAGCATCGCGCCGGGCTCCAGCTTGACCTCCGGCACGCGGAGCGCGTCGAGGACGGTCGGCAGCACGGGCCGGTGCGTGCAGAGCACGGCGCTCTCCCCTCCGTCGAGCAGGGCGTCGACGAGGTCCACGACGCCCTCGGCCGTGGCGCCCTCCTCGCTGAGCTCGTCGTAGAGCTTCACCGGCCAGCCGGTCACCTCGGCGTACGGCGTCACCGTCTGCACGCAGCGGGTGCTGGAGGAGGAGTGGGCGACGGTCACGTCGAAGGCGGCCAGCAGCGGCACCAGGCGCTGCGCCTGCGCCTCGCCGAGCTGCAGCAGCGGGCGCAGCCGGTCGTCCTTCTTCCACGCGCCCCGCGAGCGCGCCTTGCCGTGCCGCAGCACCACCAGCGCCCTCGTCCGGCGCCTCAGCGGCCGCGCCTCGGCGAGGGTGTCGCGGTCGTAGGGGTAGGTCAGCCGCCGGGCGGCGTCCTTCCATGGCACCCACTCGACCGCGTCGATCTCGGCGTTGGGGCGGTAGCCGGAGACGTCGTCCTTGCCCACCACGCGCGCGGTCCAGTAGTCGACCGTCTTCCAGCGCCCGTTGGACTGCCGGTATCGCTGCGGACCCAGGGCCGGCCCCAGCCGCACGTCGAGGCCGGTCTCCTCCGCCACCTCGCGCACCGCAGCCGTGACCGTGTGCTCGCCCGGGTCGAGCTTGCCCTTCGGGAAGGACCAGTCGTCGTACTTGGGGCGGTGCACGAGCAGCACGTCGCCGCCCTTCCGGGTCACCACGGCACCGGCAGCGCGCACGTCGCGGGGCTCCATGGAAGTAGTGTCACACCCACCCCGATCGGCGAGGAGCCCCGTGCCACATCGTGTCGTCCCGCGTGCGGTCACCCGCGTGCTGCCGGCGCTCGCGGCCGTCCTCGTGCTGCTGGTCGGCGGCCTCGTCGGGTGGCGCCTGCTGAGCCCCGCGACCCCGCTCGCCCGCGCCATGTCCCTCGTGCCGGCCGACACCACCCGTTTCTCGTGGACCGACTGGGCAGGCGTACGCCGCGAGCTGGACACCGGCGTCGGGCCCGGGTCGTCGGGTGAGGAGGTGGACGACTTCATGGCCGCGGCCTTCGACGCCGACCTGTCGCCGATGTCGGCGCTCGGCACCTCGGCGGGCGTCATGGAGGCGGAGCTGGGCTTCTCCCCCGCCAGCGTCTCGTGGGAGCTGTTCGCCCAGTCGGGCACCGGCGCGGTGGAGGTGCTCGGCGTGGACGACGGCGTCGACGTCGACGCGGTCGCCGACCGGCTCGTCGACCTGGGGTGGACCGAGCCCGAGGAGGCGGACGGCGTGTGGGTGGGCGGACCGGACGTGCTGTCGGGCGTCGGGTCGATGCTGACCCCGGAGCTCCAGCACGTCGCGCTGCTCGCCGACGAGGGGCTCGTCCTCACCTCCGACCAGGCGCCCTACCTGCAGCAGGTCGTCGACGGGATCGACGGCGACGGCCCCGAGGAGCTCGTCGAGCTGGCCGAGGCACTGGACGAGCCGCTCGCCGCCGCGGTCTACGACGGGGCGTACGCCTGCGAGCACCTCGCGATGGCGCAGGCCGACGACGACGCCCAGGCCGAGGCGGACCAGCTCGTCGCGGCGGCGGGCGCTGTCCACCCGCTCACCGGCTACGCGCTGGGGCGGCTCCCCAGCGGGGGCGTACGCGCGGTGCTGCAGGTGGAGGACGAGGACGACGCCGCCGCGGACGCCGAGGCACGCTCACGGCTGGCCGCCGGTCCGGCGCCCGGGCAGGGCGGCGACTTCACCGACCGCTTCGCGGTCGAGGCGGCGGGCTCGGAGGGCCGCGAGGTCGTGCTGGACCTGCGCCCGGTCGAGGGGGCGTACGTCCTGTCCGAGCTCACCAGCGGCCCGGTGCTCTTCGCGACCTGCTGACCGGCGCAGCGGTGGCCGAGCGGAGCCCGTGCCGGGTCCGGACCGCGCGTCAGTCCTGGGGCTTGCGCGGGGTGACCCCGAGCAGCCGGTCGATCTCCTCCTGGGACAGGTGGTCCTCGGACTCGCTCGCCGCGATGATCAGGGTGGTGGTGAGCTCGACCTCGCCGAGGAGGTCACCGTCCTCGAGGGTCACGTCGAACTGGTCGTGCACGTCACCCTCCCTTCCTCCTGGATCATTCGACTCTAGGCGGTCGTACCAATTCTGACGGACGACCACGGTCGGGCGGAATGACCCGAACGTGTCAAAGTCTGCCCCGAGAACGAATCCGGCCCCACCCCGTTATGGGGTAGGGCCGAACTCGCGATCAAGATCTGGACCTCAGTCCAGCGTCAGCCGATCAGAGCGGACGGACGTTCTCCGCCTGCGGGCCCTTGGGGCCCTGGGTGACGTCGAACTCGACCTTCTGGTTCTCGTCCAGCGACTTGTAGCCGTTGGTCTGGATGGCCGAGTAGTGCACGAAGACGTCGTCGCCGCCGTCCTCCTGCGCGATGAAGCCGAAACCCTTCTCGGCGTTGAACCACTTAACGGTGCCCTGAGCCATGGTGCTCGTTACTCCTCTGTAGGGGCGGGAGCCGCCACCTCGGCGACCCGCACCAGATGCGGTGACACGCCGCTTGAGACTCACGAGCTGGCAGGGCCCGAAGAACAAACGCCGTTGGATCACAAACTCCGCGGGCGTCTACCTGCTGGAACTTGCACCTGTTGCGGGTCAAACACTACCAACAAATCGCCCGGCGTCACCGGTCGAGATCCACCTGTGTGTGAACACTCCGCGAACGGGCCTGCCGACCGCGTGCCCGGCGCGCCTTGACACCATCGTCGGGTGAGCAGCGACGTGAGCAGCGACGTGCCCGGCGACGTGCCCGCCCCGCGCCGTCCGCGCGTGGCCGTCTGCGGCATCAGCCTCGAGGCGTCCACCTTCTCCCCCGCGCTGACGACCGCCGCGATGCTCGCTCCGCGCCGCGGACGCGCAGTGCTCGACGCGTGGGAGTTCTGGCACGAGGGCGGGTCGCTGGCGGGCCGCGCGGAGTGGATCGGCGTCCTCCAGGCGCGCAGCATCGCGGGCGGCGCGATCCCCGCGGACGACTACGCACAGCTCAAGGCGGAGATCCTCTCCGGCCTCGTGGCGGCGGTGGCCGAGGCACCTCTCGACGGGCTGGTCCTCGACATCCACGGAGCCGCGAGCGTCGTCGGCCTCGACGACATGGAGGGCGACCTGGCGCAGGCCGTACGCGCCGTGGTCGGGCCCGACTGCCTGATCAGCAGCGGCATGGACCTCCACGGCAACGTCTCGCGCGTCCTCGCCGCCACGGTCGACCTGCTGACGACCTACCGCACGGCCCCGCACGTCGACTGGGAGGAGACCAAGGAGCGCGCAGCCCGCAACCTCCTCGACCGGCTGACGCTCCCGGCGGGCCGCAGGCGTCCGGCGAAGGCATGGGTGCCGGTGCCGATCCTGCTGCCCGGCGAGATGACGAGCACGCGGCAGGAGCCGGCGACGAGCTTGTACGCCCGGGTGCCGGAGGTCGAGGCGCTCGACGGGATCCTCGACGCCGGCATCTGGATCGGCTACCCGTGGGCCGACGAGCCGCGCAACGGTGCCGTCGTCGTGGTCGTCGGCGACGACGCGGACCTGGCGCTGGCCGAGGCGAGCAGGCTCGCGGTCGAGCTGTGGTCGCGTCGCGAGGAGTTCGGCTTCGTGGCGCCCACCGGCTCCCTCGAGGAGGTGCTGGCCGCTGCGATCGCGTCGCCGGTCAGGCCGTACGTCGTCTCCGACTCCGGCGACAACCCGACCGCCGGCGGCGCCGGCGACGTGACCTGGACCCTGGCCGCGCTGCTCGCCAGCGAGGACCTGGCCGCGAGCGGCAAGCGCGCCGTCTATGCCTCGATCCCCGACAGCGCCGGAGCCGTCGCCGCCGCGGAGGCGGGGGTGGGCGCCCACGTACGCCTCACCCTCGGGGCGCGGATCGACGCCCGGCCCGCGCCACCGGTCGACGTGGCGGGCGAGGTCGTGGCGGTCGTGCCGGGCGACGACAACCTCGAGGTGGTCGTCCGGACACCCGCGGTGGACGTGGTGGTCACCCGCCGGCGGCGCCCGTACCACCTCGAGCGGGACTTCACCCGGCTCGGCCTCGACCCTCGCAGCGCCGACATCGTCGTGGTCAAGATCGGCTACCTCGAGCCCGAGCTCTTCGACCTGGCGGCGGACTGGATGCTCGCGCTGACGCCGGGCGGGGTGGACCAGGACCTGGCCCGGCTGGGGCACCGCCGGATCCGGCGGCCGATGTTCCCGCTGGACGACGTGTCCGGCGTGGACCCGCTCGCGGAGGCCGTCCTGTTCCCCGGCGACACCTCCGGGTCAGCGACCCAGCGCTGACATCACCTCGGCGAGCACCTCGGCGCTCGTCACGCTGCGGCGCCCGTCGTCGTAGCCCGTCGACACCCCTGTCGGCCGCACCGCCCCGGGCGCGCGCAGGTGCACCTCGCGCGCGCCGGTCTCCGCCACGATCCGGGCGGCGTTCGCCGGGCGTACGCCGCCGCCGACCGCGATCCGCACCTCGTCGCCACCGCGGCGCACCAGGTCGGCCAGCTCGGGAAGGTGGTCGAGTGCAGGTCCCGGGCCGCCGGAGGTCAGCACGCGGCTGATGCCGAGGTCGGCGAGCTGCGCGAGCCCCGCCGCCTTGTCGGGCACCGAGTCGAAGGCCTTGTGGAAGGTGACGGGGGCGTCACCGGAGGCGGCCACGAGGCGGCGTACGGCGCCCGCCGCGATCGTGCCGTCCGGCTCGAGCGTGCCGATGACGAAGCCCAGGCGAGCCGAGCCCCCGAGCGCGGCCCGGGTCGCCTCGATGTCGGCCGCCATCACCGCGACCTCCTGCGGCGAGTGGACGAAGTCGCCGGGACGGGCGCGCACGAGCACCCGGACCTCCAGGCCGGGTGCCGTGTCGGCGCAGTGCTCCACGAAGCCGAGCGTGGGCGTCGTGCCCCCGTCGGCGAGGCCGGCGCAGACCTCCAGCGCGTCCGCGCCCGCGGCCGCGGCGAGGGCCGCGCCACCGACGTCCTCCAGGCAGATCTCGACCAAGGTGCTCACCCGGACACCGTAGGCCGAGGTCGCGGCGATCGCCCGCCCACGGCTCGGCGGACATGGCGGCAGCAGCCGGTGAGGCGGCACCGACCGGCAGTCGTCTACGTTGTGCTGCGGTTCCCGGTCGGGGCGCCGGGTCCCCCTGGGTGGCTGGGTGAGCGAGGTGGTGGATGTCTGACGCGAGCGCCGGTCCGCGCGTGCTGGGCGATCGCTACGAGCTCGGCCCCCTGCTGGGCCGCGGCGGCATGGCGGACGTGTTCCGGGCAGAGGACCGCACGCTGCGGCGAGCGGTCGCCGTCAAGGTGCTGAGGGAGGCAGCCGGGGACGAGTCCGACCGCGCCCGCTTCGTCGGCGAGGCACGCACCCTGGCACGGCTGTCGCACAGCGGCCTGGTGACGGTCCTGGACGCCGGGTTCGGCTTCACCGGCCCCGGCGCCGCGGACGCTGCTGCCGCTGACGCCAACCCCTTCCTGGTGATGGAGCTCGTGGACGGTCGCACCCTCGGGCGGGTCGCGCAGGACTGGGACGGCGGGTTGCCGCTGGAGGACGTCGGATCGGTGGGTGCGCAGGTGGCCGAGGCACTGGCCTACGTGCACCGCAACGGTGTGGTGCACCGCGACGTGAAGCCGGGCAACATCCTGCTGGGCCCGCGGAAGCGGGTGCGGCTCGCGGACTTCGGGGTGGCGCGACTGGTGGAGGACTCGGCGGGTCACACCAGGACCGGACACGTCATCGGCACAGCGGCGTACCTCGCGCCGGAGCAGGTCACGGGCGACGAGGTCTCGGGCGCGACGGACGTCTACTCCCTCGGGCTGGTGCTGCTGGAGGCGCTCACGGGTCACCGGGAGTTCCCGGGCGCCGCGACGGAGGCGGCCGCGGCGCGGCTGCACAGGGACCCGGAGGTGCCGGACTCGCTGCCGGAGGAGTGGCGCGAGCTGCTGGCCGGGATGATGGCCCGCGATCCCGCGGAGCGGCCGTCGGCTGACGACGTGGCCGAGCGGCTGCGCGCGTACTCCCCGGGGAGCATCCCGCAGCCGGTGGAGTCGACGCCGGACGCCGTCACGACGCCCCTGCTGGGACGACCTGCACCGGCCGCGCCGTCCTCCGCGAGCACCCGGGTGATGCCCGAGCCGACCACGAGTCCGGCGCGACCGACGAGGCCGGTGCACGACCGGCTGGGCGACGCGCTCGCGCGCACCCTGGGCAGGCACGCGACGTCCCTGTGGGGGGCTGCGAGGAGGTCGTCGGAGGCCCAGCGCGGCATTGCTGCCGCGGTGGCCGCCCTGGTGCTGTTCCTCCTCGTGGTCGCGGTCGCCGGGGGGACCACCAGCGACGGCGACGACCTGCCGGGCAACACGCCGGACGAGCTCGTGGAGCCGTTGCGGGACCTGCACGACGCGGTCGAGGGGACGGGCTGATGAGGAACACCGACCACATGAGGTCGACGCGCCGGAGGGTGGCCGTGGCAGCGCTCGTGCTCGCCCTGGCGCCCGCGCTGGGGTCGTGCGGAGGCGACGAGGCGGTGCCGAGCGAGCAGGTCCCCGCCCTGGGCAAGCGCCTCGACGAGGTCGACGCGGCCGTCGGGTCCGGGGACTACGCCGGGGCCCGGGTCGCCGTGAAGGAGCTCGTGGCCGAGGCCGCCCGGGCACAGGTGGACGGCGAGCTGTCGGACGAGCAGGCGCAGCGCATCGTGACAGCCGCCAGGTCCGTGCTCGAGAACCTGCCGGACTGAGCCCGGGAGCAGATCCGTCAGGAGTGCAGCTCGCTGAGCACCCGGTGGAAGGCTGCCTTGCCCTCGAGCCCGATGCCGGGGCGGTCGTCGAGGCGCACCCGGCCACCCTCGATCACGGCGTCGTCGGCGAACCCGCCGGTGGGCTGGAACTCACCCGGGTAGGACTCGTTGCCGCCGAGCCTTAGGGCGGCGGCGATGTGCAGCGAGAACTGGTGCCCGCCGTGCGGGATGCAGCGGCGCGAGGACCAGCCGTGCTGGGCGAGCATCTCCTGGATCCGGACGTACTCCACGAGGCCGTAGCTCAGCGCCGGGTCGACCTGGATCCAGTCGCGGTCGGGTCGCAGGCCGCCGTGGCGGACGAGGTTGCGCGCGTCCTGGAGCGAGAACAGGTTCTCGCCGGTGGCGATGGGGCCGCGGTAGTGCTCGGCGAGGGTGGCGTTGAGGCGGTAGTCCAGCGGGTCGCCGACCTCCTCGTACCAGAACAGGCCGTAGGGGTCGATCGCCCGGCCGTAGGCGAGCGCGGTGTCGAGGTCGAAGCGACCGTTGACGTCGACGGCGAGCCGGGAGCCGTCACCGCCCAGCACCTCGAGGACCGCCTCGATCCGGCGCAGGTCCTCGTCGAGGCCTATCCCGCCGATCTTCATCTTCACCACCTCGTAGCCGGCGTCGAGGAAGCCGCGCATCTCGTCCTGGAGGTCGCCGAGGGTCTTGCCGGGGGCGTAGTAGCCGCCGGCGGCGTAGACGAAGACGGACTCGTCGGACCCGCCGTCGCCGTAGCGGTCCGCGATCCAGCGGTGGAGCGGGACGCCGGCGACCTTGGCGGCGAGGTCGTGCAGTGCCATGTCCACGACGCCGACGGCGACGGAGCGCTCGCCGTGGCCGCCGGGCTTCTCGTTGCGCATGACCACGTCCCACGCGGCGCCCGGCCAGAGCCCACCGTCCTCGTCGAGCAGGCCGTCGGGGTCGGCCTCCAGGAGTCGCGGCAGGACGCGGCGGCGCAGGATCTCGCCGGCGGAGTAGCGGCCGTTGGAGCTGAACCCGTAGCCCACGACCGGACTGCCGTCGACCACGACGTCGCTGACCAGCGCCAGCACCGAGCAGTCCATGGTCGAGAAGTCGATGAAGGCGTTGCTCATCGACGATCTGATCGGGACGACGCCCTCGTGGGCGGAGACGATCCTCATGCGGTCCTCCGTGTCTTATAAGATGCGAGAACCGGACCGTATCCCCGATCGACCTCTGTCGCCAACTCGTCTTATAAGATCTGTCCATGCCGGAGCCCGTGTTCACCAGCAAGGCCGACGTCGCGTACGCCCTGATCCGCCGGCGGATCCTCGACGGCACGCTCGAGGCGGGCTCGAGGCTCGCGCAGTACGAGCTCGCCGCCGACCTGGGCATCAGCATCACGCCGCTGCGCGAGGCCGTACGCCGACTCAGCGGGGAGGGCTGGATCCTGCTCGACACCCACCGCAACGCGCGCGTCGCCGAGCTCGACCTGGCCGATGCGCGCGCCCTGCTGGAGGCCCGCCGTGCCCTGGAGCCCGCGGCCGTCGCGCTCGCGGCCGAGCGGCGTACGGACGAGGACGTCGCCACCATGCAGACGGCGCTGACGCGGCTCCGCCCGGTCACGCGCCGGTGGGGCGCGGCCGCCCTGGCTGCGCACCGCGAGGTGCACCGCGCGCTCTACTGCGCCTCGCACAACGTCGTGATGGTCAGGATGCTCGACGACCTGTGGGACAAGTCCGACCGCTATCGCAGGGTCGGGCTCCAGCTCCCGCCGGGGGGCGAGGACCGCACCCGCGACTTCGAGGAGCACCACGAGCTGGTGCGCCTGGTCGTGGCCGGCGACGCGGCCGGGGCGTCGGAGCTGATGGCCTCGCACATCGACAACAGCCTCACTGCGAGCGCTCTCTCGGAGAGACTCGAGGAGTCGGGCGCCATCGGCGGGTGACGCACAGGGCCGGGCCGGGACGGGCCTTGGCCCGCCCCGGCCCGAGACCTCCTAGCGCGACTGGCCGGACGTGGCCGACACGCCGTCGGTCCACCAGTTGTCGGACCAGACGTTCCCGCCGTAGGCGGGGAACTCACCGCCGTCGGTGCCCTGGCCGCGGTCGAACAGGTTGCCCGTGAAGCGGATGTTCACGCAGTCGTCGTACGAACGGCAGTCGATGAACCGGGTGGCGAACCACGGACCACCGGCCGCGCCGCCGGCCGTCGTGCCGCGCTTGAAGTAGTTGCCCTCGATCGTCAGGTTGAACGCAGCGGCAGCCGTGCCGTCCAGCCTCTCGCGGTAGAACACCGCGTGGGCCGAGCAGCCGCCGTCGGAGCCGGCGGTGACGGGCTTGCACTGGATCGTGTTGCCGCGCAGGACGGTGTTCTTCAGGATCCGGACGCCGGAGGAGTGGCTGTCGGTGCCGTCGGTGGTGATGTAGTTCCCCTCCAGCGTCACGTTGTTGTGTGCCGCGAGGCCGGAGTGGGTGCCCTGGATGAGCGAGCGGCGGATCACGAAGTGTGCGCAGCAGGCGGCGCGGTCCTGTGCGAAGGCGGTCGAGGACTGGATGATCCGAGAGTCCTCGACGGTGAAGACGGGCGCGCGGGTCTGATCGGCAGCGGGGTCACCGGGCGTGTTCCCGACCGTCAGCATCTGGCCCTTGATGATGCTGTTCCGGAAGACGATGCCGGTCGCGGTCCTGTCGAAGGTGACGCCGGTGCTCGCGCAGTCGACGACGCGGTTCTCCACCACCAGGTTGCTCTCGGCCGCACTGAAGTGGCAGTCGCCGCTGTAGGCCACCGTGGGTGCCGTGGCCGGGCCGACCGACGTCGGGGTCGGGAAGTCGGCCGGCGTGGGCACGCCGCCGGACTCCGGGTCAGGCGCCGGGGTCGGCGTCGGGGTCGGCGTCGGGGTCGGGCTCGTCGTCGGGGTCGGCGTCGGGCTCGTCGTCGGGGTCGGGGTCGGCGTCGGGGTCGAGGTCGGCGTCGGGGTCGGAGTGGGGGTCGGGCTCGAGGTCGTCGTCGGCGAGGGGCTGGGAGCCGGCACGGACGTCGTGCTCGAGGGAGCGAAGAGGACGTCGATGAAGTAGTGCGCGCCCCTCGTGGTCTCGGTGGGTCGACCGGTGCCGTAGCCGAAGGTGCCACGGTGGGCCGTCAGCTCCTTGGCGGACAGGGTGCCGCCGTCGTCGAAGACGCCAGTCTCCAGGGCGTTGCGTCCGCGGGGTGCGCGGTAGGAGACCGTGTACTTCTCGCCGGCGCGGATCCGTACGGACGAGCTGAGGGAGGCGGTCTTCCAGCCGTCGGTGGCGGTCGCGGGGAACCTGACGGAGGCGATGCGGCGGCCGGCACCGTTCCACACGTCACCTGTCGTGGCGACGCGGTTGGCACCCGCGGCGTAGTACTGCACCGCACGGAGCCGGCCGGTCGTGGCGCTGCTGAACACCAGACCGAGGGTGACGCTCCGCGTCTCGTCGGACGAGGGCACCGCGGGGACGGTCGAGTCGGACCAGATGCCGTACGAGGACGCAGCGGTCCGCTCGGTGGCCGGTGCCGCGGTGGCGAGGACGTGCGGAAGCAAGGCGATCACTGCTGCCGTGATGGCGGCCAGCAGCGAGAACACCGTCGCGGGACGCGCCGAGCGCGCGCCAGTGAGGTGGGACTTCATTGCGGGGGACTCTCCAATGTGCTGTCGAATGCCTAGGGGACTGGTGCCGCGACTGCCCCCCCGGGACGCATCCGACGCACCACGAGGAGGGCGCACGGCATCGTCCCCAGGACACGTGCCCAGAGAGGGCGCCGACGTCCTGGCTGTCACCCCCCGGGGCCGCAGCGCAGAAGCGGCTCGCAGCGCCCGGGGGTCTAGACAAGTACCGCAGGAACCTAACATCGAATTCGACCGCACTTGACCAAATCTTGATGTTCTAGGCCGAGATACCCAATTTGTGTCACTCGCCCGACGGCTCGACGGGCCGCCTCCGCGCGCGGAACCCCTGAGCCCCCGGCCCGGTCCCGCTCTGACAGGATGCGTGGCAGGGAGTGCGAGTCATTCGGGTCCGGACAGGTCGTCGGACCGGCGGCCCCACCCCCGGGCCTCTAGCTCAATTGGTAGAGCAGCGGACTTTTAATCCGTTGGTTCAGGGTTCGAGCCCCTGGAGGCCTACCAGCTCCGGACCGATCCCCGCCGACAACACAGCCGACAACACAGCCGAGAACCCAGCCGAGCCCCTGGAGGACCCGTGGCCGTCGTCCTGCCCTTCGGAGAGCATGCTCCCGACATCGCCCCCACCAGCTGGCTCGCCCCCACCGCGACCGTGATCGGCGACGCCGTCGTCGAGGACGACGTCAGCATCTGGTTCGGGGCCGTCGTCCGTGCGGACGGCGCCCGCATCACGGTCGGCGCCGGCAGCAACGTGCAGGACAACTGCGTCTTCCACGCCGACCCCGGCTTCCCGCTCACCCTCGTCGCCGACGTGGCGGTGGGGCACGGCGCGGTGCTGCACGGCTGCACGATCGAGCCGGGCGTGCTGGTCGGCATGGGCGCGGTCGTGATGAACGGCGCGCACATCGGCTCCGGCTCGGTCATCGCCGCCGGGGCTGTCGTGCTGGAGGGCATGCAGGTCCCTGAGCGCTCGCTCGTGGCCGGCGTGCCGGCCAAGGTGCGCCGCCAGACCACCGACGAGGAGGTCGCGGCCATCACCCGCAACGTCGCGGGCTACCGCGAGCGGGCGCACGCGTACCGCTCGCAGGGCTGAGGACCGGCCCGCCGATCAGTCGCGCGCCTCGAGCCGCAGGGTCGCGGTGCCGGTCCCGGTCGGCCCGGCGTAGGTGAGGTAGGTGTGCCGCCCGGAGTACTGGAAGCACGTCGGGTCTCAGTCGTCGGCGACGTCCACCAGCACCTTGCCCACGGCACCCGCCTCGACCGCCGCGTGCGCGTCGGCCGTCCGGTCGAGCGGGTAGTGGTGCAGCGGGAGCCCGTGGTCCTCGCCGACCCCGTACGCCACGTCGGCGACCGCCGCGGTGACGTCCTCGGCCGCTGCCCGCAGCGCCTCGTGGCCGACGGTGTAGAGGAGCACCCACTGGAAGCGCGCGTTGGTCGAGAACGTCTCGCGGACGCTGAGGGTGACCTCGTCGCCGCCGTTGTTGGCGTAGATCGCGATCGTCCCGCGGGGCCTGATCAGGGCGACGTCGTGGCGCAGGTTCTGCGCAGGCGCCACCTCGACCACGAGGTCGACCCCGTCGGGCGCCAGCGCGCGGACCGCCTCGACGAGGTCGGTCCGGCGGTAGTCGACGACGTGGTGTGCGCCGGCCGCGCTCGCGAGGGCGGCCTTCTCGTCGCTGCTCACCGAGCTGACGACGGTGGCGCCCGCCCACCGGGCGAGCTGGATGGCCGCGTTGCCGACGGCGCCGGCACCTCCGGCGACGAGCACGGTGCGCCCGGCGAGGGCGCCCGGCGCCAGCCGCGTCGGACCGCCCTCGGAGGTGGTCAGGGCGCGGTGCGCGGTGACCGCGGGGACGCCCATCGAGGCACCGAGGTCGTACGACGCGCCCTCGGGCAGCACCGTCACGTTGGCGGCCGGCAGGACGACCTGCTCCTGCGCGGTCCCTCCGGGCCGCGTGTGCTGGGCGAGCATCGTCCAGACGCGGTCGCCCACGGCGAGGTCCGTGACGTCGGGGCCGACGGCGTCCACCACGCCCGCGCCGTCCTGGCCCGGCACGATCTCGGGGAAGGCGAGCTCGCCCATGCCGCCGGCGCGGAACTTCCAGTCCGTCGGGTTCACCCCCGCCCGGACGATCCGCACCCGCACCTCGCCGGGCCCCGGCTCCGCTGGGTCACGCTCGACCAGCTCGAGCACCGACGCGTCGCCGCTCTCGGTGTAGACCACTGCTCGCATCACGCCGTCCTCTCCTCGCCGCCGGCCGCCGTGGACCGACCTCGTCCCGTCGACTTTGCCAGTGTGGTCCCAGCAGCGAAAATGACATCTCCGCCCACCACCCAGCCGGAGCTCGATGTCCACGCCCTCCCCCCTCGCCGTCGACGCGCCCGCGAGGAGGCTGCCCGGACCGGAGCACCCGCCGTACCGCCACCCGTACGCGTTCCTCGTGGCCAACGCCGCCCTCATCGGGGCGGTCACCTTCGTCGCCAGCATGGCCCTCGACCGACCCGTGGCCGATCCCGAGGGCAGCTTCCTCGGCCCGTCGTGGGTGCGCCTGCCGGTGCTGTGCGCGGCCGCCATCGTCCTGGACCTCCTGCCGCGTGCCCTGTGGCACGGACGCCTGCACCCCGGCCGTACGGCTGCCGCCGTCCGCGAGCGCGTCCGCAGCCACTGGACCCGCGCCCGGCTCCAGCTCGTCGTGGTCGGCATCTCGGGCTTCTACGTCGTCTACGTCGCCTACCGCAACCTCAAGTCGCTCCTGCCGCTCGTCCGCGACGACAAGTACGACGCCGAGCTGCGGCTGCTCGATCGGGTGCTGCTGCTCGGCAACGACCCGGCCACCCTCCTGCAGGACCTCCTCGGCACCGGAGCCACGGCACACGTGCTGTCCGCGGTCTACCTCGCCTACATCCCGCTCGTCGCGATCCTCGTCACCGTCTGGCTCGTGTGGTCGACCAACATCGGCTACGGCTGGTGGTTCGTGACCGCGCAGGGCATCGCGTGGACGCTCGGCACGGTCTCCTACTACCTGCTGCCCACCCTCGGCCCGGGGCTCATGTACCCGTGGCTGACGAGCGACCTGACGCCCAACGGCACATCCGCCCTCATGGACTCGCTGGTCTACACACGCCAGGGCTTCCTGTGGGGCGAGGGCGACTACCAGGGCGTCGCAGGCTTCGCGAGCCTCCACACCGCGATCGCGCTGCTGTGGGCGCTGATGGCGCAGCACACCGTGCGCAGCGTGGTCGTGCGACGGATCTTCTGGGTCAACTTCGCGCTCACGGTCGTCGCCACGCTCTACTTCGGGTGGCACCACGTCTCCGACGACATCGCCGGGGCGGCCATCGCGTGGATCGCGTTCTGGCTGGGCGCCCGCGCGACGGGGCACCGGTTCCGGCGCGGTGAGGCGGACCTGACCTAGCCTCTGCCCATGACGACCGCCGCGGGCCAGCCCTTCAGCGTCGCGTGGACCAGCGACTCGCTCTACCGCGAGGCCTCCGGACCGGACCCGTTCCTCGGGCCCGAGGGCGACCTGACGCCCGTGGTCGACGAGATGAGCGGCACCCGGGTCGAGGTCGATGGCTGGGACGACGCGCTCGACGCGGCGTGGCAGGACATCGTCCGGTCCGACGAGGCAGCGGTCCGGGAGTGGGAGCGGTCGTACGTCGCGGCGCGCGGTGCCCAGGACCTGGCGGTCGACTTCAACGACGGCACGCGCGTGTCCGGGCGGGCCGGGGCCGGCTACTACGGCGTGAGCTACCCCGCCGGCCTGCTGCTCGCCGACGCCGGCGGCAAGGTCGCTGCCATGCGTACGGCCGTGCTGGTCGTCCTGGACCGGCACGTGGACCGTCAGTCGCTCGACGTGCCGCTGCTCAGCGACGTGTACGCCGGCGCCTGACCGTCGTCAGCGCTCCGCCGGTACGCCCCGCGCGCCGGAGTCGGTCAGCTCGGCCTCGCGCTCGGCCGCGGCCTCGAGCTCCTGACGGCGGGTCTCCTCCATCATGGCGCGCGTCGCGTCGTAGATGCCGGGGTCCGACACGAGGTCGGCGGCGCCACGACGCAGCCGGGCGAGCGCCGCGCGAGCGAAGATCTGCTGCTCGGTCGTGGTGCGCTCGGAGCGGTTGTTGCTGATGAAGGTGATGGCCCAGCGCATCAGCGCCGACACCTGGTTCTTGAAGCCGGTGAGGTAGACGAGGTGGACGGCGAGCCACATCAGCCAGGCGACGATGCCGGTCAGCCGGAGCTTGCCGACCATCGCGACTGCGCGGAAGCGGCTGATGATGGCCATCGAGCCCTTGTCGAAGTACTTGAACGGCGGCTGCGGCGCCTTGCCCTCGAGCCGGTTCCTGATCTCCTTGGCGGCGTACTTGGCGCCCTGGATCGCGACCTGGGCGACTCCGGGCAGGTTGTCGAGGGCGATCATGTCGCCGACCACGAAGACCTCGGGGTGGCCGGGCAGCGTGAGGTCGGGGTTGACCGCGATGCGACCGGCGCGGTCGAGCGGTGCGCCGGTCTGCTCCGACAGCGTCCTGCCGAGCGGGTTGGCCTGCACGCCGGCAGCCCAGATCTTGGCGACGGAGTCGATGCGCTCGGTGCGGCCGTCCTTGAACTTCACCTCGAGGCCACGCTCGTCGACCTCGGTGACCATGCCGCCGAGCATCACCTCGACGCCGAGCTTCTCGAGCTCGCGCTGGGCCTTCTCGCCGAGCTTCGCGCCGAAGGGCGGCAGCACCTGCGGCGCTGCGTCGACGAGCACCACGCGGGCGTGGCGGGTGTTGATGGCGCGGAAGTCCTTGCGCAGCGTGTTGTGGGCGAGCTCGGCGATCTGCCCGGCCATCTCCACACCGGTCGGACCGGCGCCGACGACGACGAAGGTCAGCAGGTGGTCGACGTCGTCGCCCCGGGTGGCGCCGAGCTCGGCCATCTCGAAGGCGCCGAAGATGCGCCCGCGCAGCTCGAGCGCGTCGTCGATGCTCTTCATGCCGGGAGCGAACTCGGCGAAGTGGTCGTTGCCGAAGTAGGACTGGCTCGCACCCGCGGCCACGAGCAGCGAGTCGTACGACGTCGTGGTCTCGCGGCCCAGCACGCGCGAGGTGACGGTCTTCGCGGTCAGGTCGATGTCGGTGACCTCGCCGAGGATCACACGGGCGTTCTCCTGGCCGCTGAGCACCTCGCGGGTCGGCGGGGCGATCTCGCCCTCGGAGAGGATGCCGGTCGCGACCTGGTAGAGCAGCGGCTGGAAGAGATGGTGCGTGGTCTTCGCGATGACGGTGACGTCGACGTCGGCGCGACGCAGCGCCTTGGTGCCGAAGAGACCGCCGAAGCCGGACCCGATCACCACGACCTTGTGACGGGCTGCCTGCGTCGACGTCATGGGGTGCTCCTGTGGGTCGTAGGTGCGTCGGTGCTCCGCTCAGGGCCATTGTCCTCCTGGCCGGATCGCGGCGCGAAACGCCGGGGGCGTCTGCTTGCTCACACCACTACCCAGCCTCCCGAGAAACTATGGTGGTTGTCGAGGTTTGAACCACCTGTGCATGGGCAATCATGGCCCCACTGGACTGTCCACCCCCCCTCGAAAAGAGTCCCAGTGCCGCTGAGCTCCGAGTTGACGCTGGCGTCTTCGCCGCGCGCAGCGGCCGACGCGCGTCGGTGGGTCGGTGACATCTGCCAGCGTCTCGAGCGCCCGGACCTCGTCGAGTGCGCCGAGCTCGGCGTCTCCGAGCTGGTCGCCAACGCGCTCCTCCACGCCTCCGCCCCCTACAAGGTCCGCGTGCGCGGCACGGCCTCGCACCCCCGCATCGAGGTCGTCGACGGGTCGACCCGGCCACCGGAGCCGCCCAGCCGTGTCGAGAGCGACGACCTCGACCTGCTGCTCACCTTCGGCCGCGGGCTCTCCATGGTCGCCCAGTGCGCGCTCGCCTGGGGAGCCACCATCGAGTCCGACGGCAAGATCGTGTGGTTCGAGCCCGCGCCCGAGATGAGCGAGTCCAACTCGGTCGAGTGGGTCATCGACCGGCTCGAACCCGCCCCATCGCCTCCGGAGCGGCCGACCGGCGACGCGACCGTCGAGGTCCGCCTGAGGGGGATCGACGTCCCCCTCTACGCCTCGCTCGCCCGCCAGTACAGCGAGCTGCGCCGCGAGCTGCGCCTGCTGTCGCTCTCGCACCAGTCCGACTATCCCCTCGCCGGTGACCTCACGGCGATGTTCGCCAACTTCGAGCGCCAGTTCCCCGAGGCGTTCGACGAGCAGATCCGCGAGGCGGAGGCGCGGGGGCTGCCTCGCGTCGACGTGACCTTCCCGATGGCACGCGAGGCGGGTCCGATCCTGGTGACGATGACGGAGATGTTCGACGTCGCCGACGCCTTCTGCAGGGCCGAGCGGCTGTTGTCGATCGCCCGTACGCCACGCCAGCGCGCGCTGCACGGCTGGCTGCTCGGCGAGCTGGTCCACCAGCTCGACGGCGCCGCGTCCCGGCCCTGGTCCGGCAGCGCTCCGCCGGCGACCCCGTCCACGAGCCAGGTGGGCTGAGCGGCAGCTCGCGCGGGGGTCTCGGTCAGCCCCAGCCCAGCTCGTGGAGGCGACGGTCGTCGAAGCCGAAGTGGTGGGCCACCTCGTGGACGACGGTGATCCGCACCTCGTCCTCGAGGTCCTCCACTGTGTCGGCCATGTCGAGGAGCGGACCCCGGAAGAGCAGGATGCGGTCGGGCAGCATGCCCGCGTGGTTCGCCGGCCGCTCAGTCAGCGCCAGCCCGTCGTAGAGCCCGAGCAGGTCGGGGTCGTCCTCGGGTGCCTCGGCCTCGACCAGCACGACGACGTTGTCCACGAGCCTGGCCAGGTCGTCGGGCAGTCCGTCGAGCGCCCGCCCGACCATCGCGT
Source organism: Nocardioides eburneiflavus (assembly GCF_004785795.1). NCBI lineage: Bacteria > Bacillati > Actinomycetota > Actinomycetes > Propionibacteriales > Nocardioidaceae > Nocardioides > Nocardioides eburneiflavus. The sequence continues at coordinate 1,426,100 of NZ_SRRO01000001.1, read as the reverse complement.
CGAACTCGGCGGGGTCCAGGTCGATGGGCATGGTGCCAGCCTAGGAGCGACGTCGAAGCCGCCTGCCATGACATCGGGTTCGAAATGACATCAGGGTGAGCCTGGCGGCTCACCCTGATGTCGTCATGCGTCTGCGACCCCGACGGGACTCGAACCCGCGGCCTCCGCCGTGACAGGGCGGCGCGCTAACCAACTGCGCTACGGGGCCAGATGTGTGGTGCTGGGTGTTGCTGGTGAAGCGGGTGGAACTCTAACCCATGGCCTTCGGCGACACCCAATCGGCGTCGACCCCGGGCCGGATCGCACCCCCAACCGGATTCGAACCGGCGCTACCGCCGTGAAAGGGCGGGGTCCTGGGCCGCTAGACGATGGGGGCCAGCTCGCCCCGGGCAGGCCCGGGAGAGCAGCGCCCAGCATAGGGCCAGCGAGCGCCCCCCTCCCAACCCGCCGGCCGCGAACCACATCCACGACGAGGCAAAGCAGGGCAAATCTGCGAGACCGCAGAAAGTTGCCACCCTCTTTGACTAATCTTGCCCCGTGAGCAGCGAAGGGCGTCATCTGCGCTTCCTCGTCGTCGACGACAACGAGGACATCCGCGATGTCTTCTGCCGTCTGATCGAGCGGGCCGGCCATGACGCCGGGACCGCCGTGGACGGGCAGGAGGCGGTCGAGACACTGCAGGCAGAGACCTTCGACGTGATGCTCCTCGACCTGACGATGCCGCGCATGACGGGCGTCGACGTCGTGCGCTGGCTGCGCGCGCACCCCGACGTCGCCCCGGGCCTGCGGATCGTCGTCATCAGCGCCTGGGCCGGCGAGCACCGTGCCGTCCTCCAAGAACTCGGCATCACGACGGTCATGCAGAAGCCGCTGCGAATCCAGCAACTGACCGATCTCATTGCCGAGACACTCCGCGACATGGAGTCCTGAGCCCGTCCCTGAGAGCAACACCGGGTGCAGAACTCCGCGGCGTGTCCCTCCGTGCGCCTACCTGGCGCACGTACCAACCCACCCTGGAGAAACCCCATGATGAACCGCATCCGCACCCGCATCGAGGCCCGTCGGGCCGTCAACCACATGCCGTACGCCTGGCGGCCGGCGCCGCCGCGCTGACGCGTCGGCACTCGAGAGTGACCACTCCCCTGTGAGTCACATGGACAGCGTCGAGTCGGCCGGCGGCCAGCTCGGCGCTGTCCTCTCGGCCCCACGGGACGGCGCAGCCGCCCTCGGACCGGGCGGTCCGTGGCTCGCCACGAGCCTGGAACAGGCGCGCCAGGTCCTGACCGACCCGGAGGCGTTCGACTTCCCCGGCAACGTCAACCGCACGGGCGACCTGTCGGGCAGCCGCGGCGAGACCCGCTCGGGCCACACCGTGTTCGCTCCCGTCTCCCCCGACGAGGTGGCTCGCGGCGTGGCGGTCTTCGACGCGGAGTGGGCGGCCGCGCTCGGCGACCACGCCCGCGACAGCCTCGGCGAGCCGTACGACGCCATGGTGCTCCTGCGCCGGCCCGTGGCGCGCTCGACCACCGCTGCCGTCCTCCCCGGGCTCGACGACGCCCGCCGGGACGCGGTCGCGGACCACGTCCTGGCGTGGATCGACGCCCTCGGCCCCGTGATCGCCGCCCACCGACGGCCACGACGCTGGAGCAGGATCCGCCGTACGGAGCACGCCACGCGCATCGCGCTGGAGGACCTCCTCGACGCGGCGCTGTCCCGACTCCCGGGCGAGGACCGGACCGCCCAGCAGCTCGCGACGATGCTGGCGGCCGGCATCCAGGTCCCGATCGCGGCCGGCTCCTTCCTGCTGGCGTGGCTCGCCCAGCACCCCCGTTCGGTCGACCCCGTGCACGCCGTGTGGGAGACGCTGCGCCTGACTCCGCCCACGTGGCTGACCGCTCGCGTGACCACACGGGAGGTCGACCTCGGGGGCACCGCCGTCCCCTCGGGCCGGGTGGTGTTCGTCAGCCCGCTGCTCCTCGGGCGGCTGGACTCGCTGGTGCCCGGCGCGCCCGACAGCCTTCGCGACTTCGACCCCGGCCGCTGGCAGGACGCGACGAGACGCCCGGGTGCGTGGCTGCCGTTCGGTGCCGGGCCGCACGCCTGCCCCGGGCGTACTCTCGGCATGGCGGTGCTGGTGCGCCTGGCCTCCTGGGGAGCGAAGCACGAAATGACGTTGAGCGAGGACGTTCGGATCGACCAGAGTCGGGGTATCAGCCCCGTGCCGTGCCGGTTCACCGCCACCGCCAGATCGGAGACGTCACCGTGATCCTCCACCCCGCGCTGCAGGACGCATCGGCCACTGGCACGACGTCTCGCGAGGCGACGGGCCACGCGGTCACCATCCTGGCCGGCGACCTCGGGGTCGACGAGGCGGTCGACCTCGCCGCACGCCACCTGCTGTCCCATGATCGCGTCGACGTCGTCCTCTCGGTGCTCACCCGGTTCCAGCCCGAGGACACCCGTGGCTGGAAGGGGCTGGGCGCTCGCGCGTGGATCCGGGAGTGGACGGATCCGGGTTCGACGTTGAGCCTCCTGCCGCCCCCCGGCGCGGGACCCGAGGCGGCGCTCACCATGCCATGGCTGTCCCGGCTCGCACGCTCCGGCGAGATCGTGGCGATCCTCGACCGGGACCTCCTGCCCGACGAGGCCGACCAGGACCGCTCGGAGCTCGCACGCAGCGACATCCACAGCCTCGTCGCGTCGGCGTACACCTCCGGCGGCGACATGTACGGCAGCCTGTCGGCCATCAGCACGCGGACCGGCCCGTGGCCGGACACCTTCGTGCAGGACTTCAAGCTGCTCAACGCCGCGATCATCGCCCGGCTCGCCCTCGAGCAGTCCCGCCGCTCGCTCGCGGAGGCGATCGAGGCGGGCACCGAGGCCCAGACGGCCTACCAGCACTTCTTCGGCTCGGTCGGCCATGAGCTGCGTACGCCGCTGTCGGCGATCCTGGGCTACGCCGAGGTGCTCGTCGACGAGGCCGGCCAGACCCCGGACGACCCCGTCTCGGCCGGCGTGCTCCGCGACGGGCCGGTCATGATGCGCGCCTGCGAGCGGGTGCTCGACGTCGTCGACAGCCTCCTCGGCGCCGGGCGCACCCTCTCCAGCGACGACGAGCGGCAGGAGGTCCTGGTCGCGGACGCCGTCGCCGACGTGGCGCACTGGCACCGGACTCCTGCCCAGACAGCGGCCGTGGAGATGTACATCGACGTCGATCCCGTCGCCACGGTGCGCGCGCACCCCTCGGGCGTACGCCAGGTGCTGACGAGCCTCGTCGGCAACGCCATCGCCCACCACCACCCGCACGGCGGCACCGTGGACCTGTCGACGCAGCGCCTGCTCGGCGAGAGCGGCCAGGAGATGGTGCGGATCATCGTGCGCGACAACGGCCCGGGCCTCACGCCGGAGCAGCTCGAGCACGTCTTCGAGCCGTTCGTCCGCTACGCCGGCCCCGAGGTCCCGGGCAGCGGCCTCGGCCTGTCGATGGCCCGCACCATCGCCGAGCGTGACGGCGGGGCGGTGCGTGGCGAGTCCACGCCAGGAGTCGGCTCGTCGTTCTGGGTGGAGCTGCCGGTCCGGGACCCCGCCTGAGCCGATTCCACCCCTACCGCCGGGCTCATGTATTCTCGACCCCGCTTGGGCAGGTAGCTCAGTTGGTACGAGCGATCGCCTGAAAAGTGATAGGTCGGCGGTTCGACCCCGCCCCTGCCCACAAGCACAGAAGGGCCCCGATCACGTCCCGATCGGGGCCCTTCTGCTGCTCCGCCTCCCGCGCTCTCCCGGCGACCGGGAGGATGGTGCGGTGCTCCCACGCCTCGAGGTCGTCCGCCGCCTGCGTCCGGTCGACCTCGTCGCACCCGGCTCGGTCCTCGTGGAGGAGAGCACGGGCGGCCTCTTCGCACTGCCCGCCGCGGCGCCGTACGTCGCCGCGACCTCCGCGGCCCCCGACCGCGCCCGGCTCGCGCTGCACCTCGCCGATCACCGCGTCGACGCATCCCTCGACGACGGTTCGATCTGCCTGACCCTCACGCGCGGACGCGACACGCAGGAGCTGCGGAGCCGGCGCTTCCACCGTGCCGTGGAGCCGACCGGGCTCGGCCTGACCCTGACCGGCACCCACGTGACCGCGTGGAGCCGCGAGGCGTCCGGCTGGGTGGCCCGAGCCCGGCACGACCTGCGCGACCTGGTCGACACGCGCGACGCGGCGGTGCTCGCCGACCTCGTCCTCGAGCTGCCGACCGGGGGCGGGGTCGGCGGCGGCTTCGGTCAGCTCGGGCTGCGCGACGTACGGTTCGTCACCACCGAGGACGGCACCCCGCTGCGGACGGACGGGGCGTTGTGGCTGACGGCCACCTCGGCCGGGCCGGGGTTCTTCGACACCGCCCACACGAGCGTGTGGCGCCTCGACCCCGTCGCCCTCGAGGTCGAGCACACCGGCGACCTGTTCTTCCGGCGCCCCGACCGGCCCGGCGTCTTCGGCGACCACGCCACCCACGTGGTCCGCACGGCCGACGGCTGGCTCGTCGCGACGAGCACCTGGGGCGACTTCGAGAAGCCGACCACCCGCGAGGGCCGGCGGGAGCCGGCGGGACTGCGGGTTACCCTCGCCGAGCCGCCGGCCACCGTCGACGTGCTGCGCGGCACCCACGTCCTCGACACCCGCGAGCTCCCGCTGCCGACCGACGGCCTCGACTCCATCGCCACCTGGGACCCGCACCTCGTGCGCCGGGACGGGCGCTGGCTCGTCGGCTTCGTGAGCGCTCGACGGTTCTTCGACTTCCACCCCGCTCTCGCGGCAGGCGAGGACCTGGACGACCTGCGGCTGCTCGGCGCTGCGACCGACCGCTGCTCGACCGAGGGCACGACCCTCGTCGAGGTCGGCGGACGGCTGGTGGTGCTGGCGAGCGACGGCCGCGACTCCCGACGCGGCCAGCGTGCGCGCTTCCCGGCGTACGACCTCGCGATGACCGACATCGGCACGCTCGACGCGCCCTACCCCACCAACCTGCCGTGGCCGAGCCTCGCACGAGTCGACGACGGCTGGCTGATGGTCACCTTCGACGGCCGGGCGACGGGCGGGAAGCTGCTCGGCTACGGCACGCACGGAGACCTCGTGGTGATGCGGTCCGGCTGACCCCACGGGACTACCCTGAGGGTGACGGCGGTCACCACCCCTCGACCGCGCTGACCAGGTCCGCACACCCCGCGGCCGCACCCACCAGAAAAGGATCCGAGAGCATGTCTGGAGCACCCACGTCCGGCGTCGACGTCTTCGAGCTCGGCAGCGAGCACGAGCAGGTCGTCCTGTGCAACGACCGCGCGACCGGCCTCCGCGCCATCATCGCCATCCACTCCACGGCCCTCGGCCCTGCGCTCGGCGGGACGCGGTTCTACCCCTACGCCAGCACGGACGACGCGATCGTCGACGTGCTCAACCTCTCGCGCGGCATGTCCTACAAGAACGCGCTCGCAGGCCTCGACCTGGGCGGCGGCAAGGCCGTCATCATCGGTGACCCGGCCGAGCTGAAGACCGAGGCGCTGCTGCGCGCCTACGGCCGCTTCGTCCAGTCGCTCAACGGTCGCTACTTCACCGCGTGCGACGTGGGCACGTTCAGCGAGGACATGGACCACATCGCCAGGGAGTGCGACTTCGTCACCGGCCGCACCGTGGCCCACGGTGGCGCCGGGGACAGCTCGGTGCTGACGGCGTACGGCACCTTCCAGGGCATGCGCGCCGCGGCAGAGCAGGTCTGGGGCGAGCCCAGCCTCGCCGGCCGCACCGTCGGCGTCGCCGGCGTCGGCAAGGTGGGTCGCCACCTCGTCCGCCACCTCATCGAGGACGGCGCCCACGTGGTCGTCACCGACGTGCACGCACCGTCGGTCGAGGCGATCCGCGCCCAGCTCCCGCAGGTGCAGGCCGTCGCCTCCACCGACGAGCTCGTCGCGAGCGAGATCGACGTCTACGCCCCGTGCGCCATGGGCGGCGCCATCAGCGACGAGGTGCTCGAGGTGCTGCGCGCGTCGATCATCTGCGGCGCGGCCAACAACCAGCTCGCCCACCCGGGCATCGAGAAGCAGGTCGACGAGCGCGGCATCCTCTACGCCCCGGACTACTGCGTGAACTCCGGCGGCGTCATCCAGGTCGCCGACGAGCTCGAGGGCTTCTCCTTCGAGCGCGCCCAGCAGCGCGCGTCGGGGATCTTCGAGACCACCCGCAAGGTGTTCGAGCTCGCCACGGCCGACGGCGTCACCACCGCCGAGGCGGCCGACCGCCTGGCCGAGCGCCGGATGCGCGAGGTCGGCCGCCTGCGCGGCATCCACCTGCGCTGACGCCGAGTCGGCGCGTCCTCGCACACCGGCAGCCCCGAGTCGGCGCATCCTCACACCTCTCAGCGTGAGGATGCGCCGACTCGGCGTCTCGATCGCGCCAGGACGCGCCGCCTCGGGGCCTCTGTCGCGCCAGGACGCGCCCACTCGGCCGTCGTCAGGGCGCACTGACAGACCTCACCGCCCGGTTGCCCGGGCGGGGTGATCAGGTGCGATCAGTCAGTCTGCGCGCCGACGGGGGTCGGCGTAGTCCGACCACTCGTCCTCGCTGGGATCGACCTCACTCGTGGAGTGAGAGTCCTCTCCGTGCAGCTCCTTCGCCAGCGCACCGAAGTCCGTCTCGTGAGTACGGTACTTCAGGTCGCGGGCAACCTTCGTCTGCTTCGCCTTCGCTCGGCCGCGCCCCATAGGGTCGACCCCCTCGCACACTTGGCCGGGGCCGTCGGAGAGCCGCCCGACGCGCCCGGTCTGATCGGTTACATATCGTGGGGACAACGCTACCTGAGCGGTGGGTGTTCCCGCACACCAAGGCCCGGCATTTCGCGGTCGAAGTACCGAATCTCGTCACCAGCCGGGGTGCTGGCCCTCCAGCAGCACCCGGCCGCCGTGCTCCTCGTCGGCGCGCACCTCGCCCGCGACCCAGGCCCGGATGCCGTGGCCGGCGAGCACGGAGACGGCCGTGTCGACGGACTCGGGAGCGGTGAGCGAGACCATGCCGACGCCGCAGTTGAGGGTCGCCTCGAGGTCGGGCTGGCTCACGTCGCCGACGCGGCGCACGACGTCGAAGACCGGCTGCGGCGTCCACGTCGAGCGGTCGATGCGGACGGACAGCTCCTCCGGGAGCACCCGCTCGAGGTTGGCGGCGAGCCCGCCGCCGGTGATGTGCGACATCGCGTGGGTCTCGGTGCGGTCGGCGAGGTCGAGGCAGGCCTTGGCATAGATCCGGGTCGGCTCGAGCAGCTCCTCGCCGAGGGTGCGGCCGAAGTCGTCGACCTGGCGGTCGACGGTCCAGCCGGCCTTCTCGAGCAGCACGTGGCGCACCAGGGAGTAGCCGTTGGAGTGCAGGCCGCTGGCCTCCATCGCGATCACGACGTCACCGGGGCGTACGCGACCGGGGCCGAGCAGCCTGCTGGCCTCGACCACGCCGGTCGTGGCGCCGGCGACGTCGTAGTCGTCGGGGTCGAGCAGGCCGGGGTGCTCGGCGGTCTCGCCGCCGATCAGCGCGCAGCCTGCCACGACGCACGCCTCTGCGATGCCCTTGACGATGGCCGCGATGCGCTCGGGGACGACGCGGCCGCACGCGATGTAGTCGGTCATGAACAGCGGCTCGGCGCCGCAGACGACGAGGTCGTCGACGACCATGCCGACCAGGTCGAAGCCGATGGTGTCGTGGACGTCCATCAGCTGCGCGATCGCGACCTTGGTGCCGACGCCGTCGGTCGAGGTCGCGAGCAGCGGGCGCTCGTAGCGGGTGAGGGCCGAGGCGTCGAAGAGGCCCGCGAAGCCGCCCAGCCCGCCGATCATCTCGGGGCGTCGGGCCTTCTCGACCCACCCCTTCATCAGGTCGATGGCACGGTCGGCCGCCTCGATGGAGACCCCGGCGGCGGCGTAGGCCCCTTCGGTGCGGGCACTGTGGTCGGTCACGGAGCTCCTCAGGTGACGGCGTGCTGGTCGGTGCGGGTCACGGGTTGTTGAGGACCGGCAGGGCACGGCCCATCGTCGGCGACTGGAGCGTCGCCTCGAGCAGGTGCTTGCCGAGCAGGCTCTCGTCGGGCAGCTCGATCGGGTACTCGCCGGTGAAGCAGGCCCGGCAGAGGCGGTCGGCCGGCTGCCCGGTTGCCTCCACCATGCCCTCCAGCGAGATGTAGCCGAGGCTGTCCGCCCCGACGCTGGCGGCGATCTCCTCGGGGGTGAGGCCGTTGGCGATGAGCTCGGCGCGGGTCGCGAAGTCGATGCCGTAGAAGCACGGCCACTTCACCGGCGGGCTCGAGATCCGTACGTGGACCTCGAGGGCGCCCGCCTCCCGGAGCATCCGCACCTGGGCACGCTGCGTGTTGCCGCGCACGATGGAGTCGTCGACCACGACGATGCGCTTGCCGCGGATCATGTGCTCGAGGGCGTTGAGCTTGAGACGGATGCCGAGCTGGCGCAGGGTCTGGCTGGGCTGGATGAAGGTGCGACCGACGTAGGCGTTCTTGACGAAGCCCTGCCCGAACGGGATGCCGGACTCGGCGGCGTAGCCCGAGGCGGCCGGCGTGCCGGACTCCGGCACCGGCATGACCAGGTCGGCCTCGACCGGGAACTCGCGGGCCAGGCGCCGCCCCATCTCGACGCGCGCCTCGTGCACGTTGCGGCCGCTGATCGTCGCGTCGGGACGGGCGAGGTAGACGTACTCGAAGACGCAGCCCTTGCGGTCGGGCTCGGCGAAGGTGTGCGAGCGCAGGCCGTTCTCGTCGATGACGACCATCTCGCCGGGCTCGACCTCACGCACGACACTCGCGCCGATGGTGGCCAGCGCGGCGTCCTCGCTGGCCACGACCCAGCCGCGGTCGAGGCGGCCGAGGACCAGCGGGCGGATGCCCTGCGGGTCGCGGGCGGCGTAGAGGGTGCCCTCGTTCATCCAGACGAAGCAGAAGGCCCCCCGCAGCAGCGGCAGCACCTCCAGCGCGCGCTGCTCGAGCGTGGTGTCGGGGTGGTGCGCCAGCAGCGCGGTGACGAGGCCGGTGTCGTTGGTGGAGGTCTCCACGTCGCGGGCCTGCAGCGGGAGCTCGCCGTCCGGGTCGGGGAGCGCGGTGACCATCTCGCGCAGCTCGTGGGTGTTGATGAGGTTGCCGTTGTGGCCCAGCGCGATGGAGCCGTCGACGGTGGGCCGGAAGGTCGGCTGCGCGTTCTGCCACGTCGAGGCGCCGGTGGTGGAGTAGCGCGAGTGGCCGATGGCGAGGTGGCCCTTCAGCGACTCGAGCGTGGACTCGTCGAAGACCTGCGACACCAGGCCCATGTCCTTGTAGACCAGGATCTGGCGCCCGTTGCTGACCGCGATGCCGGCCGACTCCTGCCCGCGGTGCTGGAGGGCGTAGAGCCCGAAGTAGGTCAACTTGGCGACGTCCTCGCCGGGGGCCCAGACCCCGAAGACGCCGCAGGCGTCCTGCGGCCCTTGGTCCTGGGGGTCGAGTGCCGTGGTCAGACGGCCGTCGCCGCCCGTCCGCCTGCTCGTCTGGTAGGGCACGACCCGCAGTCTACGGGCGCGCGGCCCGATCGCCGCACCCACGCCCAGCCCCCGGTATCCGAGGACGTCGTGGAGCTCTGGAGTCCGGATCGCCGACCGTCACGTCCTCAGACATCGGTCAGGCGCCGGGGATCAGGGCCAGCACCCGGTGGAGCGCGAGCCGGGCAGCCGTACGACCCGCCGCCGGCAGGGGGAGGACGTCGAGCACCGGGTTGCCGCGGGCCCACGCGGGGTCGGACGGCAGGGCACCCTCGGGGCCGGCGTACCTCGGGGTGAGCGCACGGCGCACGGCCTCCTCGACGCCGAGGAGCCGACCGCCCGAGCGCGGCTCCCACGCGTGCCCGGGACGGCACACCATGTCGTGGCGCAGCGACTCGATCAGCGCGGTCACCGTGTGGAAGGGCGCGGTGGTCGTGAGGGCGGTCGCGAGCCCGACCAGCCCGGTGGGGGCGACCGGGAGGGGGACCCGGAGCCGGGACAGCCCCGCCTCGCCCCCGACCACGCGCATCAGGTCGGGGTAGGCGACGACGTCGGGGCCGCCGACGTCGACCGCGCCCCGCGGACCGTCGTCGGCAAGCGCGTCGTCGACCGCGCGGAGGACGTCGGAGACCGCCACCGGCTGGACGCTGCTGTCCATCCAGGTCGGCACGGGCTGGACGAGGAACAGGGTCGCGACCTGGCGGATGATCTCGAAGGACGTGGACCCGGCGCCGATCACGACCCCGGCCCGCAACGCCACGGACCCGTCGGCGGCACCGAGCAGGATGCGCTCCACCTCGAGCCGCGAGGAGATGTGCGCGGAGAGGTCGGCCTCGGGGACGTCGGGCACCAGGCCGGAGAGGTAGACGACGCGGCGTACGCCCGCCTCCCGCACCACGGCCGCCACCGTCTCGGCGCCCACGCGGTCGCGGTCGGAGAAGTCGCTGCGGTCGAGGGAGTGGACGAGGTAGACCACGGCGTCGACGCCGTCGACCGCCGCGAGGACGGCGGCGGGGTCGGTGACGTCGCACCGGATCGCGTGGACGCGGTCGTCCCAGCCGAAGCGGTCCGGGCGCGGAGGGGACGACGAGGCGGCCACCACGTCGTGGCCGTGCTCGAGGAGGTGCGGCACCAGCCGGGACCCGATGTAGCCGGTGGCGCCGAGGACGAGGACCCTCATGCCGCCTGCTCGCCGAGGTGCTTCAGGAGGTTGCGTGAGAAGACCGCGCCCATGTGCTTGACCACGCCGGCCATCACCCGCTCGACCGCCGGTCGCGCGAGGCCGGGCAGCGGCAGCCGGGTGCTGATCTCCAGGTCGATGCTCACCTCGGTGCCGCCGTCCGGGTGGTCCGCCAGCTCGTAGGTGCCCTCGACGGCCGTCATCTCGTCGGGCTTGCCGGGATCGTGGCTGAACAGGATCCGTTCCTCGGGCTCGAGCTCCATCACCTCGGTGAAGGTGGGAGCCACCGAGACGTGCAGCACGGGGATGGTGCCCATCCGCCACGTCCACCGGTCGCCGTCCACGTCGATCGAGGTGACGTACGGGGTCATCCGGGCGATCAGGTCCGCGTCGGTCAGGGCCGCCCAGACCTCGCTGCGGGGCGAACGGAGCACCGCCGAGGAGCGGTCACGGGCACGGAAGGTCGCCATGCCCGTCACGCTACCGAGCGCTCCGAAGGAGGGTCCTCACCCGCGCGAGCGGTGCGTGAGACACCTTCCGCAGGTCGGGAATGTGGCTGTGGCACCGCCGACAGGCGTGTCCGCCGACGCCACGCCCGCGGGGCGGTGGGTGAGCCACGTCCTGGTCGGCCGAAATGTGGCTCACCGCTCGAGAGGGATCAGCGGGGCAGCTCGCCCAGGTTCCGCAGGAGCAGCGCCTCGGCCTTGACGACCTTCTCGAACTCCGCGAGGTGGAGGCCCTCGTTGGCGCCGTGGGCGCGGGTGTCGGGGTCCTCGACACCGGTGACCAGCACGCTCGCCTGCGGGAACGCCTCGAGGAACTCGGCGATGAACGGGATCGACCCGCCGACGCCCATGTCGACGGGGGCGGTGCCGTCCCAGGCCTCGGCGAACGCGGCCCGCGCGGCGTCGTACGCCGGCCCGCTCGCGTCGATCTGGGTGGCCTCGCCTGTGTCGACGACCGTCGTGGTGAGGGTCGCGCCCCACGGGGTGTGCTTCTCGAGGTGCGCCTGGAGGCACTTGACCGCGTTGGCCGTGGTGTCACCCGGGGCGATGCGCATGCTGATGCGGCAGCGCGCGGTGGGGACGAGCGTGTTGGACGCGCCGTCGACCTTGGGCGCGTCGAAGCCGGTGATGCTGATCGACGGCTTGGTCCACAGGCGCTCGACGACCGAGCCGGAGCCGATCCACTCGATGCCCTCGGCGGCGCCGGACTCGGCGCGCAGGCGGGCCTCGGGGTACTCGACCTCGGCGGCCGGGCCGGAGTGGAGGCCCTCGATCGCGACGTTGCCGGCGTCGTCGTTGAGGCTGGCGATGACGCGGCTCAGGGTCATGATCGAGTCGGGCACGAGGCCGCCCCACATGCCGCTGTGCACGGCGTGGGTGAGCGTACGGACCTCGACGTCCATCCGGACCAGGCCGCGCAGGCTCGTGGTGAGGGCGGGCTCGCCGATGTCCCAGTTGCCGGAGTCGGCGATGACGATGACGTCGGCCTCGAGGCGGTCCTTGTAGGTGTTCAGCAGCTCGACGAGGGTGTCGGAGCCGACCTCCTCCTCCCCCTCGATGAACATCACCAGGTTGACCGGGAGGTCGTCGCCGAAGATCCGGACGGCGCCGAGGTGGGCGGCGATGCCGGCCTTGTCGTCGGCCGCGCCGCGGCCGTAGAGCCGGTCACCGCGCTCGGTGGGCTCCCACGGCGGGGAGTCCCAGTCGGCGTGGTCGTTCTCGGGCTGCACGTCGTGGTGGGCGTAGAGCAGGACCGTGGGTGCGCCCTCGGGGCCTGCCTTCTTCGCGATCACGGCCGGGGGTGCGCCGTCGTACGCGCGGACGATCTCGCACTCGAACCCCTCGGCGGCGAAGAGGTCGCGCGTCGCCTCGGCGCTGCGCTCGACCTCGCCGGCGCGGGCCGGGTCGGCGCTGACGGACTCGATGCGGACGAGGTCCTCGAGGTCACGGCGGATGCCGGGCATGACCTCGGCGAGACGAGCGGGGATGTCGACAGTCATGGCGTCACCCTAGGAGCATGCCCGGGCGCAGGCGAGGCTGGCCCTCAGCGGAGGGTCTCGAGCTCCGCCAGCAGCTCGCGAGCCGTGCGGGTGAGTCGCTCGATCCGCTCGTGCGAGGCGTCGTCGCGGGCTGACGGCGGCACCGCCTCGACGTCGAACGCGGCGAGGTCGCCCCGGTGCCACGTGGAGAACTCCTCCAGGGCCACACCGTCGAGGTCGACGCTGCGCCCCTCGAGCAGGAGGAGCGGCGCACCGACGGCGACGCCGAGCCGGTCGGCGAGCGACGTCGTCGCCGGGACGGCGCGCACCTGGTTGTGACCGCCCACCACGTGGCGACCCAGCCGGTCGGCGAGGAGCTGGTGCAGCGAGGCGTCGGTGAGGTCGTCGCGCGAGATCACGTCGGCGACGTCGGCCGGCAGCCAGGTCCGGATGTAGCTGAGCACGACGCCGCCCACCGAGCGCACGCGCCCGAGCTGGAGGACGCGGTCGCCCGGGATGGAGACCAGGTGGTCGGGGCGGGGCACGACGTCGTACGCGTCGACGCGGGTGGTGACACGGCCGTCCGAGTCGGCCTCCAGCCGCAGTCCCGAGCGGCGCACGTCGCGATGCACCTCGCGGTGCTCGGCGACGACGGAGCCCTTGCCCCGCACCTTGCGGATCAGGCCCTCCGCCTCCAGGGTCGCGAGCGCCTGGCGCACCACCGAGCGCGAGACGTCGAACTCCGCCTGGAGTGCCGCCTCGCTCGGGAAGAGGTCACCCGGACGCAGGTCGCGGCTGTCGAGCCGCTCGCGGAGGGCGCTCTCGACCTGTGCGTGCAGGGGGGCGGGACGCTCGCTCACGGCCGTCACTCTAGGGGCGCGACCGTGAGCCCGGCGCCCCGCTCAGGCGTCGACCCGCTGGGCCGTCCTCCAGACGGCGTCCCAGCCCGGCGCGAGCGCCGCCGCCCGTCGGGTGGCGAGCACGAGGCTGGCCTCGCGGGCGATGCCCTTGCCGGCGATGTCGAAGGCGGTTCCGTGGTCGACCGAGACCCGGACGACGGGGAGCCCGACGGTGATGTTGACCCCGTCGTCGCCGTAGACCGCCTTGAACGGCGCGTGCCCCTGGTCGTGGTAGCAGACGACGACCAGCTCCCACTTGCCGCGGACGGCCTGCGGGATCAGCGCGTCGGCCGGCAGCGGACCGTGGGCGTCGATCCCCCGCTCGCGGGCGCGGGCGACGGCCGGCTCGAGCACGTCGGCGTCCTCGTCGCCGAAGAGTCGGTTCTCGCCGGCGTGCGGGTTGAGACCCGCGACCCCGACGGGCGTGTCGGGCCTGCCCATCGCACGTGAGAACGCGTGGACCAGGTCGAGCACGTCGTCGGCGCGCTCGGGGGTGATGTCGGCGATGGCGCGCGTGAGCGAGACGTGGGTGGTCAGGTGGAAGAAGTAGAGGTCCCCGGCCGACAGCACGAGGGAGAAGTTCTCGACCCCGAACTGCTCGGCGAGCAGCTCGGTGTGGCCGGGGTACTTGTGACCGCCGGCGTGCATCGCGGCCTTGTTGAGCGGCGCGGTCACGATGCCGTCGATGGCTCCCGCCTTGGCGAGGGCGCAGGCCGCGACGACGAAGCGGTAGGACCCGTCGCCGGCCACGGCGCTGAGCTCGCCGAGCGGCACCTCCTCCATCGGCTCGCCCACCTGCACGACCTCGACCAGGCCGGGGTCGTTGGTCGCGGCGGAGGGGTGGTCGAGCGTCACCACCACGCCGGGGTCGATCCCGAGCAGCGGCGCGACGCGGCGCAGCGCACCGGCGTCGCCCACCACCACGGGGATGCACTCCTCACGGAGGTCGGGGTGCTCCAGCAGGGTGCGGAGGGTCGTCTCGGGCCCGATGCCGGCGACGTCGCCGAGGGTGATGCCGAGGACGGGAAGGCTGCTCATGAACGTGCTCCTTGGGCGCCGCGCACGGCACCGATCAGTTGGGTGAGGGTGTGCGGGTCGCCGAACCCGCCTGCCTTGGTGGCGACGGGGAGGCCGTCGTGGGTGCCGCCCACCAGGGTGCCGAGGGGGACGCCCTCGACGGGTGCGTCCACCACGCGGATGCCGGTGGCACCCAGCGCGAGCAGGGTCTGGGCCGCACCGTCGCCGCCCACCAGCACCAGCAGGCCGTACGCCGGGAGACCCTCGCCGCCCGACAGGGCCGCGGCAGCCTCCGCGCCGAGGTCGCGGGCGCGCTGCTCGGCGGCGCCGTCGATGCGGGCGGGGTCGGTGACGAGGAGGTCGACGCCGAGCTGCTCGGCCCGTGCCTTGAGCTCGGCCACCTGCTCGCGGGCGACCGGGTGCAGCGACGACACGAGGACGAGGCTCCGACTGTCGGCCGGGACCTCGACACGGCTCGGCCTCGACGGCTCGGACGTACGCCACACGCGGGCCAGCGCGACCGCGAGGCCGGCCGAGCCGACCGGCACCGCGTCGGGACCGATCTCCGCGACGGCGGCGGCGATCCGGTCGAGGTCCGCCTGGTCGCGGGCATCGACCACGACGACCTCGCCGCGCTCGCCGGCCTCGCGGATCGCCGCTGTCAGGTCCTCGCCGTCGACGAGGACGGCGCCGGGCACCAGCACCCGCAGGTCGGACTCCGTGACGGGGGTGACCGGGTCCTCTCCCGCGGCGCCGTGGTGGACGGGAGCACCGTGGACGAGCACGTGACCGTCCTCGACCGTCCGGCCCATCGCGGGGTAGGCCGGGCACAGGACGGCGTACGCGGCCGGACGCGAACGCCGGCGACCGGCGACAGCGCCGCGTACCTGCTCGGCGACGCGGCCCCGCACGGTGGAGTCGATCTTGACGTAGAGCAGCTCGGGGTCGAGGTCGCCGACCGCGCGGGCTGTCACCCGCTCGGCACGCGGGTCGCGCCTGCTGTCGAGCGTGACCGCGACGGCGTCCTCCTCCGGCTCGTGGCGCCAGCCGCCGCTGAGCGAGAGCAGCGACAGCCAGCCCGACCGGGCGAACGACACGACGGTGTCGCCCGCCCCGGTCAGGTCGTCGGCGAGCACGAGGACCCTCACAGCTGAGGTTCCTTGACGCCCAGGTCCATGTCGTCGAGGCGTTCGATCTCCTCCTCCGAGAGCAGCCCGCCCTCGCGCTTGAGCGCGAGCGAGGCCAGGGTGGGGGCGATGATCGCGGTGACGAGCACCGACGCCGCGACCTGGGCGGTGGCGGTCTCGACGAACGGCTGGAACTTCGGGTCGGCCAGACCGATGATCGCGGGGGTCGCGATGGCGTTGCCCGCCGTCGTGCCGGCCGCGAAGCCGATGCCGGAGCGGTAGCCGCGCCGCAGCAGGAAGCGGTACCCGAGGTAGACGAACAGGCCGGTGACCGGTGCGACGACGAGACCGACGACCAGGCCGCTCAGACCGCCCTTGACGATGTTGTTGAGGTCGATGCCCGTGCCGAGAGCGAGCGCGAAGAACGGGATGACGATGGCAGGGGTCGGCCGAAGAACCTCGCGCCAGTGCGGGTTGAGGTTGCCGACCAGCATGCCGAGGAGGAACGGGATCACCGCGGCGACCATGGCACTGACCGGGATGTCGGCCAGACCGGAGGCACCGAGGAACAGCATGGAGAAGAAGGGGCCGTCGTTGAGCGCGGAGGCGATGTAGGCACCGCGGTCGCGCTTGTCGCCGTAGCGTCCCGTGAACGCGAGCCAGAGCCCTCCGTTGCTGTTGTCGACAGCCACGAGCAGGGCGAGGATCGAGACGCCGAGGATGCCGTCGATGCCGACGACCTGGCCGAGCAGGATCACGATCGTGGCGGGGATGATGCTCTTGCAGAGCAGCACCACGCCGGCCGTGGCGACGACCGGACCGCTGGTCTTGAGGGTCACCTGGGTGCCCGTGGCGAAGATCAGCAGGGCGATGAGCGGCAGCGCGCTCTGCTGGAACAGGGCCGTGGTGAACGAGCCCATCTCGAGGAAGCCGGTGGCGAAGGTGCCGAGGAGCGAGCCGATGACGAGCGGGATGAGCATCAGCCCGCCGGGGATGCGGTTCATCAGCTGGTAGAGCGGCGCGATCTCCCGCTCCGGGATGGTGTCAGTCATGGGGGTGTCCCTTGTCGGATGTTGTACGTACAACCTGTACGGACAACTGACGATCGCAGACGGGCGCGCTGGTGTCAACCGTCACAGGGAGCCGTGACGGGGCGGACGAGGAGCGGGGGTCGCCGTCAGCCGTCGAGGCCGGCCCACTCGCCGCTGCGCTTCTCCATCATCAGCTGCCGCTCGGCGTCGGCGAACCCGAGGCGGCGGTAGATCCCGATGGCGTCGCCGTCGGTGTCCGCGACGATGACGAGGGTGTGGACGCCGAGTCGGTCAAGGGCGTGCTGCCCGGCCGCGTGCACGACGGCGGTGGCGAGACCCCTGCGCCGGTGGTCGGGGTGGGTCTCGACGCTCTGGAAGCGGGCGACCCCCTCCTGGGTGACGAAGACGCCGGCGGTCGAGACGAGTGCGCCGTCGACGAAGGCGCCGAAGCGCTGCCCGCGGCCGGCGTCGACGAGGCGTCGCTCCTGCGCGTTCTTCTGCCGGGCGTAGGTCATGAAGGCCTGCTCCGACGTGCTCGGGTAGAGCTGCTGGCTGAGGCGGGCGCGGGCCTCCCAGTCGTCCTCGCCCTCGAGCGCGCGGACGTCGGCCTCGACCTCGCGCGGGGGGTCGAGCCGCTGCGCGGTCAGCACCGTCGCGACGTCGACCGTCAGGCCCGCGGCCTCGAAGGCGGCCCTCGACTCGTCGGTCAGGTCGGCGACGTCGATGCCGATGCTGACGTGGTCGGCCTGCGGGAACTCGGTGTGGAACGCAGCCACGACCTCCTTCTCGCCACCGGGCACCGGCGGCTCGGCGAGGAGGAGGAAGTTGCCCCAGAAGTAGGACGGGTTCTCCGGCGATCGCACGACGAGGTGGGTGCCCCGGTCCTCGACGACGCTGCCGGAGTCGGCCAGCAGGGCGAGGTCGGTGCGGAAGCCGAGCGAGCTCACGTGCATGGTGCGGAGGCTAGTCCCCGCGCTCGGGTCCGGTCCTAGGGTGGGTCGCATGGACCGCGACCAGGTGCTGGTGCTCAACGCGGGGTCGTCGTCGCTCAAGTACCAGGTGGTCGGTCCGGACGGCTCCGTCGCGGTCAAGGGCTCGGTCGACCGGCTGACCGGGGAGGACGACCACGCGCGGGCGCTCGCGAAGGTGACCGAGGACCTGCGTCGCGCGGGCGTCGACGACGAGCGCCTGGTGGCCGTGGGCCACCGCATCGTCCACGGCGGCCCACGACTGACCACGCCCACGGTGGCCGACGACGACGTCCTCAAGGCGGTCCGCAACGCCGTCCCGCTCGCGCCCCTCCACAACCCGCCCGCCCTCGCGGCGCTGGAGGCGGCGATGTCGTGGCTCGACGACGTGCCGCACGTCGTCGTGATGGACACCGGGTTCTTCGCCGACCTCCCGGACCACGCCGCGACCTACGCGATCGACCGCGACCTCGCACGCAGGCACGACGTACGCCGCTACGGCGCGCACGGCATCAGCCACGAGTACGTCGCCGCCCGGGCCGCCGCCCACCTCGGTCGCGACGACCTGCGGCTGGTCACGCTCCACCTCGGCAACGGCGCCTCCGCCGCCGCGATCGACGCGGGTCGACCGGTGGACACCTCGATGGGCCTGACCCCCCTCGAGGGACTGGTGATGGGCTCGCGCGCCGGCGACCTCGACCCGGGCATCCTGGTGCACCTCGCCCGGCACGAGGGCCTCGGCACCGACGCGCTGGAGGACCTGCTGCACCACCACTCGGGCATCACCGGACTGACCGGGCGCTCGGACTTCCGCGACCTCGAGGCCGGTCTGGAAGACGGCGACGACGCCTGCCGGCTGGCGTGGGGTGTCTACTGCCACCGGGTGCGCAAGTACGTCGGCGCCTACCACGCCGCGCTCGGCGGGGCGGACGCCGTCGTGTTCACCGCCGGAGTAGGCGAGAACTCAGCCCGACTCCGGGCGGACGCGCTCGCCGGGCTCGCGCGGCTCGGTATCGAGGTCGACGCTGCCCGCAACGAGGCCGACTCCAAGGCAGTGCGGGCCATCTCGACCGACACCTCCGCCGTCGTCGTGCTGGTCGTGCCGACCGACGAGGAGCTCGCCATCGCCGACGCGACCCGTGCCGTGCTCCACCGCGGCGCGTCCTAGAGGTTGTCCGCGCCGGTGTCGGCGTCGGCCGTCGTGGACGGCGAGCCGCCGCGGTCTGGGTCGGCGTCGTCGTCCCAACGCCAGTCGCGCACCTCGGGCAGGTCGTCACCGTGGGTGCGCGTCCACTGCCGCGCGCGCCGCCGCGTGTCGGTCATCAGCTGACGCACCGACGCGGCCCGCGGACCGAGCCCGGGCACGCGGTCGATGACGTCCATCACCAGGTGGTAGCGGTCGGTGTCGTTCATCATCACCATGTCGAAGGGCGTGGTGGTGGTGCCCTCCTCCTTGTAGCCGCGCACGTGGATGTTGTCGTGGTTGGTGCGGCGGTAGGTCAACCGGTGGATCAGCCACGGATACCCGTGGTAGGCGAGGATGACCGGCTTGTCGGTGGTGAAGACGGTGTCGAAGTCACGGTGGCTGAGCCCGTGGGGGTGCTCGGCCTCGTCCTGCAGGCGCATGAGGTCGACGACGTTGACGAAGCGGATCCGCAGGTCGGGCAGGTGCTCGCGCAGCAGCGACACCGCGGCCAGTGCCTCCAGCGTCGGCACGTCGCCCGCGGCCGCGACGACCACGTCGGGGTCGCCGTCGTCGTTGGACGCCCAGTCCCAGATGCCGACGCCCCGGGCGCAGTGCAGGTCGGCCTGCTCGGCGTCGAGCCAGTCGAAGCTCGGCTGCTTCCCCGAGACCACGACGTTGACGTAGTGCTCGCTCTCCAGGCAGTGGGCCATCGTCGACAGCAGGGTGTTGGCGTCCGGTGGCAGGTAGACGCGCACCACCTCGGCCTTCTTGTTGACGACGTGGTCGATGAAGCCGGGGTCCTGGTGGGAGAAGCCGTTGTGGTCCTGGCGCCACACGTGGGAGCTCAGCAGGTAGTTGAGGCTGGCGATCGGCGGGCGCCACTCGATCTCGCGCGTGGTCTTGAGCCACTTGGCGTGCTGGTTGAGCATCGAGTCGACGAGGTGGATGAAGGCCTCGTAGCAGCTGAAGAGGCCGTGCCGGCCGGTCAGCAGGTAACCCTCGAGCCAGCCCTGGCAGGTGTGCTCGGAGAGGATCTCCACCACCCGGCCCGAGCGGGCGAGGTGCTCGTCGAGGGCGAGGAGGTCGGCCGACCACACCTTGTCGGTCACCTCGTAGACCGCGTCGAGGCGGTTGGAGGCGGTCTCGTCCGGCCCGAAGATCCGGAAGGTGGTGTCGTTGTCGCGCACCACCCCCACGAGCCACTGCCCGAGGACACGGGTCGGCTCGTGGACCGAGGCGCCGGGGCGTTCGACGGCCACGGCGCTGTCGCGCCAGTCGGGGAGCCGGAGCGGTCGCTTGAGCAGCCCGCCGTTGGCGTGGGGGTTGGCGCCCATCCGCCGGGTGCCCGACGGCGCGTTGGCGCGTACGGCCTCGACCGGCCTGCCCTCGGCGTCGAAGAGCTCGTCGGGCCGGTAGGACCGCAGCCACTCCTCGAGCTGGGCGCGGTGCTCGTCGTTCTCGCGGGTGCCCGCCAGTGGCACCTGGTGCGCGCGCCAGGTGCCTTCCACCGGCTTGCCGTCCACCTCGGCCGGCCCGGTCCATCCCTTCGGGGTGACGAGCAGGATCATCGGCCACTGCCGGCGCTCGAGGTCGCCGTCCTCGCGGGCGGCCCGCCAGATGTCGCGGATCATGTCGTGCGCCTCGTCGAGGGCGGCGGCCATCTGCCGGTGGACGTCGGTGGGGTCGTCCCCCTCGACGGTGATGACGTGGTGGCCGTAGCCGCGCAGCAGGCTCTCGAGCTCGTCGCGGGGGATGCGGGCGGGGATCGTCGGGTTGGCGATCTTCCAGCCGTTGAGGCTCAGGACGGGCAGCACCGCTCCGTCGTGGACCGGGTCGACGAACTTGTTGGCGTGCCAGCTCGCTGCCAGCGGACCGGTCTCGAACTCGCCGTCGCCGACGACCGCCGTGACGACGAGGTCGGGGTTGTCCATGGCGGCGCCGTAGGCGTGGGACAGGACGTAGCCGAGCTCACCTCCCTCGTGGATGGATCCGGGGGTCTCGGGAGCGACGTGGCTCGGGATGCCACCGGGGAAGGAGAACTGGCGGAACAGTCGCGCCATCCCGTCACCGTCACGCGCGATGGCCGGGAAGACCTCGGAGTAGGTGCCCTCGAGCCAGGCGTTGGCCACCGCGGCGGGGCCGCCGTGGCCCGGTCCGCACAGGATGATCGCGTCGACGTCGCGTTCGCGGATCAGCCGGTTGAGGTGGGTCCAGACGAGATTCAGGCCCGGCGTGGTGCCCCAGTGACCGAGCAGGCGCGGCTTGATGTCGTCGCGCTCGAGGGGTCGCTCGAGGAGCGGGTTGTCGAGCAGGTAGATCTGGCCGACGGAGATGTAGTTGGCCGCACGGAACCAGAGATCGAGCTCCTGACCTGGTCATCGGTGAGGGTCGCCATGCTCCTTCGTACCGGAAGTCGACGCTCAAGGGCACCCCTGCCCTGCGGGGTGGGTCAGCCTCGCTCAGCCCAGCGGGAGGTAGGGCGACAGGTCGGTCCGCTCGCCGCTCGCGACCACCGCACCGGAGTCGAGCGCCTCGGCCCAGGTCGTACGCCCGGTGGCGAGCGCCAGCCAGGTCTCGGCGTCGGTCTCGACGACGGCCGGCGGGGTGCCGCGGGTGTGACGCACGCCCGGCACGGCCTGCACCGCCGAAAACGGAGGCACCCGCACCTCGACCGAGCGGCCGGGCGCGCGAGACTCGAGGACGGCGAGGTAGTGCTTGACCAGCACCTTGGTGTCGCCGTGCTCGTGGGCCGTGGCGAGCTGGGCGGGGGTCAGGACCTTGAGGCGGGCGGGCACGACCCGAGGCTAGACCGACACCGTGCAGGCAGTTCGCGTCAGGTCGGCGGGCGCTGAGCGTGGAGTCGCGGGCCCAGGGTCCGAACTGCCTGCACGGTGCTCACCCGATCGTGTCGAGGACCTCGAGCTGCGCGGTCCATGCCGGGGACGAGGGATCGATGACGCCGAAGTGGCCGCCGGTGACCTCGACGAGCGTGGCCTCCGCGCCGGCGGCCGTGGCCGCGTCGACGTACGCCGTGGCCTGGGCGAACGGGACCGTGTCGTCGTCGGGGGCGTGGACCGCCCACACCGGCACGTCGAGCGGGACCTGCTGCCGCGGGTCCCACTGCGCGTCGTCGGGACCGGGCGTGTGGCCGAGCAGCGAGGCGGCCGCGCCTCCCCCGAGACCGGCGCGCTCGGAGGCGACCAGGTCCAGCACGCCGGCCTGGGAGATCGTGTGCGTGACGCGTACGGCGGGGTCGGGCCTCCCGGCCGCCCAGACCGCGAGGTGTCCCCCTGCCGAGTGGCCCAGGGTGACGACGGTGGAGAGGTCGAGGTCGTCGACGTCGGCCAGCGCGTCGATCGCCGCGGCCACGTCGTCGAAGGTCTCCGGCGTCCCGCCGCCGTTGCCGACGCGCCGGTATTCGATGTTCCACGCGGTCCAGCCCTGCTCGGCCAGCGAGCGGGCCAGGGGCGTGCCGAGGGTGTGGTCGTAGGCGGACTTCCAGAAGCCGCCGTGGATGACGACCACCACGCCACGCGAAGCGCCTGAGGGCCGGTGGAGCGCGACGAGCTGGGACGGGTCGGTGCCGTAGGTGATCCGCACGGCACCATCCTGCCGTGACCCGCCCGGTGCCTCGTCGCCCCGGCCCGGGGCGGGCTCGTCGGAGCAGGCGCTCAGCAGGGCGGCCGGGACGAGCCCCAGGGCGGGGACCGCGAGCAGCGTGCGGCGGCGCATGACCGGGGTTCGGTGCCGTCGGGCCGATGGCTGGGTCGGCACCGCCGCGCCGGTTGCCTAGCCGACGCGCGAGAAGCGGGCCGCCACCTCGGCGACCTTCTCGGCCAGCTCGGGCGGCGAGTCGACGACGAACTCCGCGCCCGAGCCGGCCAGCACCATCACCGGCCAGTCGAGGTCGTCGACGTTCATCTCCAGCACGCACCCCTCCCCGTCCGCGCTCACCGTCCCCCAACGGCCGATCCGGGCGGCGAGGTCGTCGGCGGCCGTCGCGACGCGGACGCGTACGGCGTAGCGCTGGGGCATGCGGCGGATGCCCTGCTGCACGAAGGTGAGGGCGTCGTCGGCCGGCAGGTCGCGCGCGCGGAACCGTTGGCCGGTGGGTTCAGGGGCGGCGATGCGGTCGAGGCGGAAGCTCCGCCAGTCCGCCCGGTCGCGGTCGTACGCCACGAGGTACCACCGGCGTCCGAGCGAGACCAGGCGCAGGGGCTCGACCCGGCGGTGGGTCACCTCCGCCTCGCGGGCGGCATAGTCGAAGCGGAGCACCTCGCTGTCGCGGCAGGCCTGCGCCAGGGTGGTGAGGACCGCCGCGTCGAAGACGGGGGCGCCCTCCCACGGGCCCGGCGACTCGGTCTGGCTGGCGACCGCGTCCATCTGGCGGCGCAGTCGCGGCGGCATGAGGGAGAGGACCTTGGAGAGCGCCTGCACCGACCAGTCGTCGGTGCCCGAGACCGCTGAGGTCGCGGCCGTCCGCAGCCCGACGGCGATCGCGACCGCCTCCTCGTCCTCCAGAAGCAGCGGCGGAAGGGAGCCGCCGGCCCGCAGCTGGTAGCCGCCCGCCGCGCCGCGAACGGCATCGACGGTGTAGCCGAGCTCGCGCAGCCGGTCGACGTCGCGACGCAGCGTCCGCGCGCTCACCTCGAGCCGCTCCGACAGCTCCGGCCCCGGCCAGTAGCGGTGGGTCTGGAGCAGGGACAGCAGCCGCAGCATCCGCTCGCTCGTGCTCATGTCGTCCAGAATAGATGTCAATGCGGTCAGGACCTGACCTGATTGGTCCCTAGCGTCTGCTCCATGACAACCACTCATTCCGGACCGGCGATCGTGACCCGTGGCCTCACCCGCCACTTCACGTCGCGCAAGCAGACCGTCGAGGCCGTCCAGGGCCTCGACCTCGAGATCGGGCAGGGCGAGCTCGTCGCCTTCCTGGGCCCCAACGGGGCCGGGAAGTCGACGACGCTGCGCATGCTCACCACCCTCATCCCGCCCACGTCCGGCTCGGCGAGCGTCGCCGGGCACGACGTCGTCACGGGGCAGCAGGACGTACGCCGCGCGATCGGATTCGTCGGCCAGGGCAACGGGGCGGGACACCGCCAGCTCGGCCGCGACGAGCTGATCAGCCAGGGACGGGCCCACGGGCTCTCGCGGGTCGAGGCGCGCGAGCGTGCGGCCCGGCTGGTCGAGGACCTCGACCTCGCCGCGGTCGCCGACCGCAAGGTCTCCTCCCTGTCCGGCGGCCAGCGTCGCCGTCTCGACATCGCGATGGGGCTGGTGCACGTGCCGCGGGTGCTCTTCCTCGACGAGCCGTCGACCGGGCTCGACCCGCAGAACCGCGCCAACCTCCAGGAGCTCATCCGTCGCCTGCACGCCGAGAGCGGCAGCACCGTCGTGCTGACCACCCACTACCTCGAGGAGGCCGACGCCCTCGCCGGCCGCGTGGTCGTGGTCGACCACGGCCGGGTGATCGCCGACGACACCGCCGCCCGGCTCAAGAGCGGACTCGGCGACCTGGTCCGGCTCGGCTTCGCCTCGGCCGCCGACGCCGGGCGGGCCGCTGCCCGGCTGGAGCGCGTACCCGACTCGCGCGTCGACGCCGACGGCACCACGGTCGACCTCCGGGTCAAGGACGGCTCTGCCATCGTCGGCGAGGTGCTCGCCGACCTGGCCGCGGACGGCGTACCGCCGGCGCGGGTGGAGGTCGCCCGGCCGACGCTCGACGACGTCTTCCTCGACCTGACCGGTCGCAGCCTGCGCGAGGCGCAGTCCACCGAGTCCCCCACCGACGAGTCCGCCCGCACCGAGAGCGAGGTCGCAGCATGAGCACCTTCGTGTCCGACACCCTGAACGTGATGAACCGCGAGCTCAAGCCCGTGTGGCGCGAGCCGATGGCCGTGGTGTTCGCGATGATCCAGCCGCTGGTCTTCCTCGGGCTGTTCGCGCCCCTGCTGCCCGAGATGGCCACTGGCGGCGGGTCCGCGCTCCAGTGGTTCGTGCCCGGCATCGTCGCGATGACCGCGCTGATGGGGGCGTCGTTCACCGGCGCGAACCTGATGGAGGAGATGCAGTCCGGCTCGCACGAGCGGCAGCTGGTGTCACCGCTCGGTCGTCCCGCTCTGCTCGTCGGCCGCGCCCTCAAGGAGGTCGTGCCCATGCTCATGCAGGTCGCGCTCATCGTCGCGGTCGTGACGCCGTTCAGCTTCGACCTCCACCTCGGCGGCGTCCTGGTCGCGGCGGTGATCCTGTCGGTCTTCAGCGTCGGCGTCGGCGCCCTGTCCTTCGCCCTCGCGCTGGCCTCGAAGGGCCAGGACTGGATGTTCTGGACGATCCAGCAGACGCTGCTCTTCCCGGCCCTGCTCACCGCCGGCGTGCTGCTACCGATCGACGGTGCACCCCGCTGGCTCGAGGTCGTGTCGATGCTCAACCCGATGACGTACGTCGTCGACGCGGCTCGCGCGCTCTTCGCCGGCACCTGGCCGGCCGACGTGATCGCTGAGGGTGCCGCGGGCGCTGCGGTCGTCGCCGCCGTCGGCCTGCTCGTCGGCGTACGCGCGATGCAGCGCTCGAGCTGAGGCGCGGCCTAGGGCCGGGCAGACGCCGAGGGCCGCTGTACGGTCCCCGGCGACTGCCCGGTCAGGAGAACCGGCGGGTCCACACGACGGAGCCGTCGGGATTGCGGTAGGTGTAGGTCACGGTCGGGCTGGCGAAGCCCATCCTCTCCATCTCCGGAACGACCACGGTTCGAGCCTGCGTCCGCAACGTGGGCGCCTGTCTGTCCAGCTGGGGCCTGGCGAGCGCCGGGTCGACCGCTGCCCGGAACGTGTAGTCGTATGCGATGCCGTTCGGGTAGACCGGCACGATGTCGATCTCCGAGTAGATCTTCCTGAACGTCCCACCGAACATCTCGCGGAGCGCCTTCTCGGCCGAGGCGACGTACGCGTCGAGGTCCGCATTCGTCGCCGTCGATCGCGCGGAAGTCTTCTTCTTCCTCTGCCGCTGCTGCTGGTGCTTCGCCCCCGCCCCGTGGGGCTCTTCCTCCTGCTGCGCCAGCTCGTCCGCGGTGATGGTCGTCCCACCGTCGGTCATCGAACTGCAGGCGGACAGGGTCGCGACCGTGAAGAACAGTGCGACGAACATCCTCGTTCCCAGGCGACCCTTGTTCACCACGTGCGTGCTCCCCCCTCGGCGACAAGCGCAACCTAGTCCCTCCAGAGCGGATGCGTGGTGGGTTCGGCAGTCACGGATGCCTCTGGCCCGACACGCGAGATCATGGAGTCCTCGAGTCACCCGGTGGCACGGGAACTCCACGACGTGGCTCGAGTCCCAGGGTCGGCACTGGCGTGAAGACTCAGGAGCCGAGGACCGCCGGGAGCGTCGCGCGCCAGGCGGCCTTGGCCTCGGCGACCGGGAGGTCGAAGGCGCCCTCGACCGAGATCGTGTCGCCGCCGGTGCGGCCGAGGGGGACGACCGGTACGCCGTGGCGCTGGGCGAGCGCGACCAGCGCGTCGGCCTGCTCGTCGGTCACCGTCACCAGCACGCGGGCGGTGGACTCGGAGAAGAGCGCGACGAACGCGTCGTCCGAGACCGCGGCGAGCGACACCGAGACGCCGATGTCGCGGGCGAAGGTCGACTCGGTGAGCGCCTGCGCGAGGCCGCCGTCGGAGAGGTCGTGGGCGCTGGTGACCACGCCGTCGCGCGCCGCGTCCTGCAGCAGCGAGGCGAGCGCCTGCTCGGCGGCGAGGTCGAGCGCCGGAGGCAGGCCGCCGAGGTGGTCGTGGACGACGTGGGCCCACTCCGAGCCGGACAGCTCCTCGCGGGTCTCGCCGAGCAGGTACACCCGCTCCCCCTCGGCCACGAAGCCGGTGGGCGTACGCCGGGTGACGTCGTCGATGACGCCGAGGACGGCGACCACCGGGGTCGGCAGGATCGCCGTCTCGCCGGTCTGGTTGTAGAGGCTGACGTTGCCGCCGGTGACGGGGATGCCGAGCTCGAGGCACGCGTCCTTGAGGCCGCGGCAGGCCTCGGCGAACTGCCACATCACCGCCGGGTCCTCGGGCGAGCCGAAGTTGAGGCAGTCGGAGACCGCGAGCGGGCGGGCACCACCGGTGGCGACGTTGCGGAAGGACTCGGCCAGGGCGAGCTGAGCCCCGGTGTAGGGGTCGAGCTTGGCGAAGCGGCCGTTGCAGTCGGTGGAGACCGAGACACCGAGGTCGGTCTCGGGGTCGACGCGGACCATCCCGGAGTCGGCCGGCTGCGCAAGGACGGTGTTGCCCTGGACGTAGCGGTCGTACTGGTCGGTGATCCACGACTTGTCGCACAGGTTCGGGGAGGCGACCAGGCGCAGCAGGGTCTCGCGCAGCTCCGCACCGGACGAGGGACGGGCCAGCGCCTCGGCACCGTCGGCCTGGAGGGCGTCCTGCCAGTCCGGGCGGGCGTACGGGCGGTGGTAGGTCGGGCCGTCGTGGGCCACCGACCGCGGGGGCACGTCGACGACACGCTCGCCGTGCCAGTCGATGTGGAGGCGCCCGGTGTCGGTGACCTCCCCGACGACGACGGCCTCGACGTCCCACTTGTCGCAGATCGCCATGAAGGCGTCGACGTCGGCGGGCTCGACGACGGCCATCATCCGCTCCTGCGACTCGCTCATGAGGATCTCCTCGGGAGCGAGCGTCGAGTCGCGCAGCGGCACCCGGTCGAGCTCGACGTGCATGCCGCCGTCACCCGCCGAGGCCAGCTCGGAGGTGGCGCACGAGAGCCCGGCGCCGCCGAGGTCCTGGATGCCGGCGATCACGCCGGCGGCGAAGAGCTCGAGCGTGCACTCGATGAGCAGCTTCTCCATGAAGGGGTCGCCCACCTGCACGCTCGGGCGCTTGGCCGGGCCCGTCTCGTCGAAGGTCTCCGAGGCCAGCACCGAGACACCGCCGATGCCGTCACCGCCCGTACGGGCTCCGTAGAGCACCACCTGGTTGCCGGCGCCGGACGCCTTGGCGAGGTGGAGGTCCTCGTGGCGGAGCACGCCGACGCAGAGCGCGTTGACCAGCGGGTTGCCGGCATAGGTCTCGTCGAAGACGGCCTCGCCGCCGATGTTGGGCAGGCCGAGGCAGTTGCCGTAGCCGCCGACGCCGGCGACGATCCCGGGCAGCACGCGCGCGGTGTCGGGAGCGTCGAGCGGGCCGAAGCGCAGCGGGTCCATCACCGCGACCGGGCGGGCGCCCATCGCGAGGATGTCGCGCACGATGCCGCCCACGCCCGTGGCCGCACCCTGGTAGGGCTCGACGAAGGACGGGTGGTTGTGGCTCTCGACCTTGAAGGTCACGGCGTAGCCCTGGCCGATGTCGAGCACGCCCGCGTTCTCGCCGATGCCGGCCAGCATCTTGCCGACCGGCGTCTCCTGGGGGATCTCGCCGAACTGCTTGAGGTGCACCTTGGTGGACTTGTAGGAGCAGTGCTCGCTCCACATCACCGAGTACATCGCCAGCTCCGAGCTGGTCGGGCGACGGCCGAGGATCTCGCGGATCCGGGCGTACTCGTCGGCCTTCAGCCCGAGGTCGGCCCACGGCTGCTCGCGCTCGGCGTCGGTGGCCGCGAGTGCCACCGTGTCGAGGGTGCCGGTCGCGCCGGACGTCGTGAGGCCGGCGTTGGCGGGGGATGCGGACTGCGGAGCGCTCGTGTCGGGCACGGCGCCAATCTACCGGCGACCGCCGCCGTGGTCCGCGTCGGGCGCCGGCTCGTGGACGACCTCGATGACCGGCCGTCGCGGAGCGAGGTCAGCGCCGTCGACGTGGTCGGTCCCGGCGACGTCGTCGCCTGTGTCGAGGAGCTCGGTGTCGAGCTCAACCTCGTCGTGGTGCTGGGCCTTCTCGCGCTCGGCCTCCCGCTCGGCCTTGCGGGCCGCGCGCTCGGCGCGCTTCTCCTCGAGCGCGGCACGCTTGGCCTCCCTGGCCGCCTCCTTGACGGCCTCCTTGTCGCGGGCGGCGCGCGCGGCGGACTCCTCGGACGAGGTGCGTTCGAGCCGTGGCGTGGGCATCCGCGACGGTCCGCTGCGCCCACTCGCCATCCCCCGCGACATCGCGCCCGCTCGGGCGGCCACGGCCCCGGCGCCCATCCCACCGATGGGCGGGGCCGTCGTCTGGCTCGCCCGCTTGGCCGCAGCACCGCGCAGGGCCGCGGCAGCAGCAGCCGGGGCGTACGGACTCGGGCCGGACGAGGAGATCCCGGTCAGGTCCGGCATGGACACCGAGAGGGGGGCGATCGGTGGCAGGGCGGACACGCCTGCCTGGGAGGCCCCGCGCACGGAGGTCGACCCGGGCCCGGAGCCGACGCCGGACACCTCGTGGGCGGGGCCGAGGATGCCGGGGAACCGGCCGCTGGTCAGCGTCATCAGCTCGGTGCGCACCGTGACGAGCTCGGCTCGCGCCGAGCGGAGCCGGGCGCTCTCCTGGTCGAGCGCCAGGGTGAGGCGCCGGCGGATCTCCTCGGTCTCGGCCTGCCCGCGCGCGACCTTGCTGCGGTCGTCGTCCTCGGACGGCCTGAAGACGAGGTGGCGCGACTCGCCGACCTTCTCGTGGGGGACCATCGCCACGGTGGTCCACGCCTGGTCGAGCTCCTTCTGCGAGGAGGTGAAGACCGCGCTGACGGCCCGCAGGGAGCTGGAGATCTGCGCGGCGAGCGAGGTGAACCGGTCGAGGTTGGCGAGGACCTCGCGGCGGTGCTCGGCGAAGCTCTCGGCGGCCGCCGCGTCCCAGCCCTCGGTGGCACGTCGAGCAGCCTCGACGAGGTCGTCGCCGCGGCGCGCCATCAGGGCGCCGAGCTCGCTCCAGCGCTCGGCGGCGGCCTCGAGCGGCCGCACGTCGGCGCGCAGCTCCCACGGGTTGGCCGGCACGGTCAGCGCCCCCCGCATCCCGGGGTCGAGCCGAACGGTCCCTCGTCCAGCGAGCGGGAGGCCCGGGCGAGCTCGGCCGCCACGGCGTCGTCGGCGCGTACGGCGTCCTGTGCGGCGTCGACGAGGCCGGCGATGCCCATCTGGAGGGCGTCGGCGAGCGAGGTCACGACCTCGCCGGCGTCGGCCAGCGCGTCGGCGTAGGAGGCGGCGAGGTTGACCGTGCCGGCGTTGTCGCCCAGCACGCCGCAGGCCCCGGACAGCTCGTCGAGGGCGAGGGCCCAGTCGTGGCGCATCGCGTCGAGGACGTGCTCGGAGGAGGCCGCCAGCTCGACCAGCCTGGCCGGCTCGACCTGCATCAGGGATCGCTTCGCGTTTCCGCCCACATCAGCGCGATACCCGCGCGCGCCCGGGCCAAACACCTCCGTACGCGACCTGTGGGCGAACAAGTCGGCGGCGGGCGGTTTCGCCGGTCGCCGATCGGGGAAGTCAGCCAGCAACGCCCCGCCTCTCGGACCCTCAGGAGCCGCGATGAACGCCGTGATGACCGTCGACCTCTCCGAGCTGGACGCGTGGTCCGCCCAGGTCCAGCGCGCCAGCGACGACCTGACGGGCATCGCTCGCAACGGCGGGCACAGCCTGGTCCAGACCGACTTCGGCCCGATCCTCGAGACGATGGTGGGCGCCTACAACTCCCTGCTGCCCTCGGTGCACCAGTCGCTCGAGGACAACGGCACCGGCATGGGTGACCACGCGGAGGCGCTGCGCGCGACCGCCCGCGACTTCACGCTCACCGAGGACGGCATCGTGCGCCGCCACAACGCCACCGGCATCGACGGGCGCGACGGCTCGACCAGCTTCTGGGACGTCGCCGACACCACCATCCGGCGTGCCGCCCCGACCGAGACCAGCCTCCCGCAGATCAGCCTCGGCTTCCCCTACGACACGGTGTGCGACCTGGTGCGCATGCTCACCGGCTTCGACATCCGCGCCGAGCTCGCCGAGAAGATCGGCGGCGACGTGGTCGGCGCCTCGACCCAGGGCTCGTCGTTCGGCGCCCTCGGCACCTCGATGAAGGGCGTGGCGGCCAACCTCCAGAGCGGCGGCCAGACCATCACCCGCACCTGGCAGGGGTCCACGTCCGATGCCGCGATCAAGCAGATCGGCACCTGGGTCGGCTCGCTCGACACCCAGGCGGGCCAGCTCATCCAGATGGGCCAGAACATCGTGCAGATCTGCCGCGACGCCTGGCAGACCGCCCTGTCGGTGGTGCAGTGCGTGAAGTCGGCCGTGCAGACCGTGTCGTCGGCGCTGGCCACGATGAGCATCCCCGGCGTCGGCTGGGCCCGCGTCGTGCAGGCCGTCTTCCAGGCCTTCCAGGCCGTGATGAAGGCCTACCAGGCGATCATGAAGCTCATCAACATCCTCCAGCAGGTGAAGTCCTTCATCGAGACCGTGAAGAACTTCTTCGACGGCGACACGGCGCCGGTGTCGACGCCCACCGCCCCGACCTCGACCGGCGCGCCGAACAGCGTCACGCGCGACCCGGCCTCGATCACCACGCCGACGGTCGGCCGGCCGACCGCTCCCGCTGCACCGGTCGCGCCCGTCGTCGCCACGGCCTAGCATCCGCTCCATGGACGACCCCCGCAGCCAGGCCGAGATCCTGGCCGCCATCAGCGCGGCCCGCGAGGACCTGGCCGCCAGCCTGGCCGACCTCCAGGCGACCGTCGACCAGATGAACGCCCGCCCCCTCCTGAGCGACGAGGAGAAGGAAGCGCTCGAGGAGCAGGCTGCGTCCGGGGATCTCGGCGACGACATGAAGACGCTCGTCGAGAAGATCCGCGGCGGCGAGGACACCTGGGAGAGCGTCTTCTCCGGGGAGTCGCCCAACGGCGCGCTCCTCCAGGGCCACCTGACGAAGATGGTCGAGGAGCACCAGGACGACCTGGCGCTGGCCTTCGAGGAGCTCATCGAGGAGGAGGAGGAGGCCAAGGGCAACTTCCTCTTCGACGAAGTGCCGCAGAGCGACTGACGAACTACACCCCTGTAGTTGCGGCGAACCCCTGTGACTCGTGTGACTAGTGTGGTTCTCTGGGCTCCCGCCTGCTGCTCGTCCCGCTTGGAGCCACCGATGCGTCGCCTCGTCCTCGCTGCCCTCTCGCTCGTCCTCGTCGTGCCCGCGTACGCGTCGTCGCCCGCCGCTGCCGAGGGCGAGCCCGGTGCCACCGGCGTGACCGACACCAGCGCCCGCAAGCTCGCCTCCCAGCGCCAGGTCGCGCTGGCCACCCCGGGCGACTTCACCGGCTACGGCTTCGACCAGTGCCTGGCCCCCACCCAGGCGGCGATGGACCGGTGGTGGAAGAAGTCGCCGTTCTCGGCCGTCGGCATCTACATCTCCGGCGACTCGCGGGCCTGCCGGTCGCAGCCCAACCTCAGCCCCACCTGGGTCGCCGCCCAGGTCGCCCGCGGGTGGCGGCTGCTGCCGATCGCCCTGGGCCCGCAGGCCTCGTGCCAGCCGCGGTTCCCGCGCTACAAGGACGACTTCAAGATCAGCCCCAAGCCCGCCGGCGGCTATGCCGTCGCCGCCGCGCAGGGCGCGACCGAGGCCGACAAGAACGCCGCCGACGCGATGGCGTACGGCATCGGACCGGGCAGCACGATCTGGTACGACCTCGAGGGCTTCAACCTCGGCGACACCCACTGCCGCGAGTCGGCCCTCGTGTTCACCAGCGCGTGGGTGACCCGGATCAAGGCGCTGGGCTACGTGGCCGGCTTCTACTCCAGCGCCAGCTCGGGCATCAAGATGCTCGACGACGCGCGCCGCCTGCGTCCGGGCCAGTTCGCCCTGCCGGACCGCATCTGGATCGCCCGCTGGGACGGCGTCGCTAACACGTCGACGACCTACATCCCCGAGGACGGCTGGCGACCGGGCGGTCGGATGAAGCAGTTCCGCGGCGGCCACAACGAGACGTGGGGCGGCGTCACGATCAACATCGACAGCAACTTCATCGACCTCGGTGCCGGCTCGCTCCCCCGGCCGGAGGGACGCTGCCCGGGCACCCGGCTCGGCTTCTGGAAGTACCCGGCGCTGTCCCCCGGGTCGGCGAGGACCACCCGGGTCAAGGTGCTGCAGTGCCTGCTCACCGAGCAGGGCACCTACTCAGGCCCGATCAGCGGGGCGTACGACGCCGCGACGATCGCCGGGGCGCGGGCCTGGCAGGCGGCGCGGAAGTTCACGCCGACCGACACCTTCGCGAAGCGGCACTGGGTCGCGCTGCTGTCGGCCGGCCCGCGTACGACGGTCAAGCGCGGGTCCGTCGACGAGTCGGTGCACCGGCTGCAGCGGGCGCTCAACGCGGCCGGCGCGGGACGGTTCCGGGCGAGCGGCGTCTTCGACGCGAAGACCGAGAAGGCGCTGCGGACCTACCAGTCACGCCTGCGGATCGGGGTGTCCGGGGTGGCGACGCCGCGGACCTGGAACAAGCTGCAGCAGGGTCGCTGAGGTCAAGGCCTCAGACCGGCGGACCGACGAGCAGCGCGACGCCGGTCAGGCCGAGCACGGCGACCAGACCCACGAGCGCACCCTGCGCGGGGCGGCGGAGCAACCAGGCGGCGAGCTTCTCGAGCAGCCCGCTCGGCGTCTCGGTGCGCAGCCGCCACGTGTCACCCAGCAGGCCGGTGCGCTC
Source organism: Nocardioides eburneiflavus (assembly GCF_004785795.1). Lineage (NCBI taxonomy): Bacteria > Bacillati > Actinomycetota > Actinomycetes > Propionibacteriales > Nocardioidaceae > Nocardioides > Nocardioides eburneiflavus. Next base: position 1,392,605 of record NZ_SRRO01000001.1, on the reverse strand, counting down.
GGCGTACCGCTCGAAGGGCACGGTCGCGAAGGGCGGCACCGCAGCGCCGAGCCCCAGGGCGAGTCGGCTGACCGGCCACCGCTGGTCGACCGACAGCAGCCCCGTGGCCAGGCAGTAGGCGATGAACACGACGCCGTGCACCATGCCGAAGACCTGTACGCCGAGCTCGGTGGTCTCCGTGACGTACTTCAGGAACATCCCGGTCAGCAGCAGCGCCCAGGTGATCGCCTCGGCGACGGCGGCACCGCGGTGGAGGCGGCGAGGGCTCATCAGGTCCTCATGCGAAGACGGTGGAGGCGAGCGAGGTGAAGAAGCCGAGCCCGTCGGTGCCGGGACCGGTGAGGTCCTCGACGGCGTGCTCGGGGTGCGGCATCAGGCCGACGACGTTGCCGCGCTCGTTGGAGATGCCGGCGATGTCGCGCAGCGAGCCGTTGGGGTTGTCGTCGAGGTAGCGCGCGACGACGCGCCCCTCCCCCTCGAGCATGTCGAGGGTGGGCTCGTCGGCGACGAAGCCGCCCTCACCGTTCTTGAGCACGATGGTGAGCTCGGCACCGGGGGCGTAGGCCGACGTCCACGGGGTGTCGACGCGCTCGATGCGCAGGCGCTGGTCGCGGCAGACGAACTTGCGGTGGTCGTTGCGGATGAGCGCGCCGGGCAGGAGGTGCGACTCGCAGAGGATCTGGAACCCGTTGCAGATGCCGAGCACGGGCATGCCCTTGCCGGCCGCCTCGACGACCGACGTCATCACCGGCGCGAAGCGCGAGATGGCCCCGCAGCGGAGGTAGTCGCCGTAGGAGAAGCCGCCCGGCAGCACGACCGCGTCGACGCCCTGGAGGTCGTCGTCGCCGTGCCAGAGCGCGACGGCGTCGTTGCCGCCGATCGTGACCGCGCGGCGCGCGTCGACGTCGTCGAGCGAGCCGGGGAAGGTGACGACGCCGACCTTCACGCGAACTCGCCCTCGGGCTCGCCCTGCAGGTGGACCTCGAAGTCCTCGATCACCGGGTTGGAGAGCAGCTTCTCCCCCATCGCCCGGACCTCCTCGAGGAGGGCGTCGCTCGGCTCGCCCTCGAGCTCGATCTCGAACCGCTTGCCCTGGCGCACGTCGCTCACCCCGGCGAAGCCGAGACGCGGCAGTGCGCCGAGGACGGCCTTGCCCTGGGGATCGAGGATCTCGGGCTTGGGCATGACATCGACGACGTAACGAGCCACGGGGCGCTCCTGCACTGCATGGGCTGGACGGATGCGGGACCCATCCTAGGGAGCCGTGGTCAGTCGAGCGGGATCGGGTCCGAGCACAGGACGTGCTGGGCCGCCACCGCGCCGCCGCCGTGGTTGAGGAGGACCTCGCCGTCGGTGCGGTCGAGGCCCCACGAGGGCTCGGGCTCGCCGGCGACCACGCCGAGGCAGAACTGCACCGACGTGACCGGGTCGGGCAGCTCGATCGGGCCGTGGCCGATGTCGTCGCCCCACGGCGAGGACCGTCGCAGCGGGAGCTCGACGGCCAGGTCCCTGCGCAGGACGTCGCCGGGCGCGAGCTCGGTCGCACCGGCCCGCGGCAGGCGCGCCCACGTCATCCGGTCGGTCTCGGGGAGGTCGTAGAGACGCTGCGCGACCTGCACGGCGCCGTCGTCGCCGCCCACGACGTACGCCTCCTCCGGGTCGTAGGCCACCGACGCCCCGGAGGCGCGGGGGACGCGGTCGACGACCATCAGCGGCGCGTCGCCGGTGTTGGTCAGCGACCACGAGACGGCGATGGCGTCCGACCCGGGCGAGACCTCGACGTCGAAGGTGACGTCGGGGCGCGGGACGTCCTGCGCTGGCTCGGACGGACCGCCGTCGGTCGAGGTGGGTCGCAACGGCTCCTCCTGGGCGTCGGCGCATCCGGTGGCGACCAGGATGCCCACGAGCAGCGCCGCCAGCGCCTTCCGACGCGGGCGCCGGTCAGCCGTAGTGCTCACGGTCGGGCAGGCCCATCTCGTCGCGCAGTCCGTTCTCGGTGAGCCCGAGGTCGTGGTCGGGGTCGATGACCTCGGGCGTCGACGGGTCGTGGTCGTGGTCGATCGGCAGACCGGTGGCCTGGCGCTCGCCCTGCCGGATGCCGTGGTCCGTCGTGTCGTCGCCGGAGTAGGTCGTCGAGTCGAAGGTGTCGTTCATGTAGTCGTAGACGTGCGCGAACTCGTGGTAGAGCACCACCACCGGCGGCGCCCCGCGGAAGTCGTCGAGCCGGGTGTTGTAGTTGATCACGGAGTTCGTGCCGTCGGTCGACGCCGTGCTGTTGTCGGGGTCGGCGGGGTTGTGGTACTCGCGGATGGTCAGCGTGTCGGGGCCGTCCTCGATGTGCTGCTGGAGGTTCGCGATCATCTGCTGGCCCTCGGGCGAGCTCGCGAGCAGCTGCAGGTCGGCCTCGACCCGCTCGACGAACTCCGGGCTCCCCTCGATGCGGATGCCGGCGAGGCCGTCGGGGATCTCGATGGTGACGGTGGACTCGACACCGTAATGGGCGTCGCCGGCCTCGCTGTTGGCGGTGTCGGGCCCGGTGCCGCCGTGGGTGGTGTCGGTGCCGCGCCCGGCGTAGGAGACGTCGGCGCCGGCGCCACCGTGGAGGGTGTCGTCGCCGTCGCCACCGGAGAGCACGTCGCCGCCGTGCCCACCGGACAGGGCGTCGTTGCCGGTGCCGCCCTCGAGGTAGTCCTGCTCGGCGCCGCCGCTCAGGGTGTCGTCGTCACCGAGCCCGTAGAGGGTGTCGCGTCCCTCGCCGCCGGAGACCCGGTCGTCGCCGCCCTGCCCGTTGAGGTAGTCCTGGCCGGCCCCGCCCGACACGCGATCATCGCCCGCGCCGGCGTCGATGTTGTCGTCGTCGTCGAGGCCGAGGAGGGTGTCGTCGCCGTCGCCGTCGCCGCCGGTGAGGTCGTCGCGACCGCTGCTGCCGATCAGGGTGAAGCTGATCCCGCCGCCGTGCGGCACCGTGATCGTGTCGTTGCCGTCGCCGCCGCGGACCACGACCTCCTGGCCTGCGGGGACGGTGTGGGCGACGCCGTTGACCACGACGGTCTGCTCCCCGGTGACCGGGTCGACGGTGACCGAGATGTCGTCGTCGCCGTCGGTGCCGTTCACGATCACGCGGTCGCCGACGACGATGATCCCGACGTCACCGGACCCGGACGGGACGGTGAACCCGTCGGTGCTGCCGTCCGCGATCGACGCCCACTGCGCGGCCGTCTGCTCCCAGAGCTCGGTGGCCGCGGTCAACGCGGCTGCGTCCTCGGCGAGCTCGGCGTCGAGCCTGGCCCGGACCTCGTCGGCGCGGTCGATGGCCGTACGGGCGCGAGTCGCCTCGGCGTCGTCACGTGGCTGGAAGGTCACGGTCCCGCCTCCGACGACGGAGGGGATGTCGGAGACGCTCGCCCAGGACGCGTCGAGGTCGGCCTGCGCCTTGCGCAGCGAGCCCGCGGCACGCTGCAGCGCGGTCGACACCCGTGCCGCGGAGTTGGTGGCCTCGTCGACGGAGGTCACCAGCGTCCGTCGGTGGGCGTCGTACGAGGTCGCGCTCTCGCCCTCCCACGAGCCGAGCACGCCACTGGCACGGTTGTTCACCGAGGTCGCGGCCTCGTCCACGCGCTCGGCCATCCCGAGCCACGCCTGCGCTGCGGCGTCGAGCGCGTCCGGCCTCGCAGCAAGGTCCCAGACGCCGGCGCCGCTCATCGCGGAGTCCTGCCGTCGGCCCGTCGGGCTCCGCCGTCGAGACCAGCCGCAACGGCCCGGTGCGTGGCTGCAGTGGTCTCGTCGGTGGTGGTCATGTCGAACGCGACGGCGTAGAGGTCGTCCATGTCCTGCTCGAGCACCGCCGCACAGCGGCCGAGGGCCAGGTCGGCCGACTCGGTCGCGGTGGCATGGGCCCCCAGGAAGCTGCCGCCACCGGCAGTGTTGCCGGCCGCGCCGGCGCCCAGGGCGAGGGCGCCGAGAGCGCCTGCCCAGGCGTCGGTGACGTCCTGCGAAGCGCTCAGGCAGGTGCCGGCGAGCTCCGAGAGCTGTTCGGGCACGGTGTACATCGGCAGTCCTCCGGTCGCGTCGTCGCGGTCAGGTGAGGGATACCCGGTGACCCGTCGGCGAAACCCGGGGCATCGGCTGTGTGGACATCGGGTACGCCAGTGGGACGGAGGCTCGCGACGGGAGGGACGGCAGGTGGCGCACATCGGCATCTCCGGCTGGCGGTACGCCGGGTGGCGGCGGGGTCTTCTACCCGCGCGGCCTGCCGCAGCGCCGCGAGCTCGCGCACGTGGGCGAGCGGCTCACGTCCGTCGAGGTCAACGGGTCGTTCTACTCCCTGCAGCGACCCTCGAGCTGGCGGGCGTGGGCCGCGGAGGTGCCCGCCGACTTCGTCTTCGCCGTGAAGGGCCCGCGCTTCCTCACCCACATGAAGAAGCTGGTCGACGTCGAGGCCCCGCTCGGCACCTTCCTGGCGAGCGGTGTCCTGTCGCTCGGCGACCGGCTCGGTCCGTTCCTGTGGCAGCTCCCGCCCAACCTCGGGTTCCACCCCGACCGGCTCGCCGCGTTCTTCGACCTGCTGCCGCGCACCACCGCGGACGCCGCGGCGTACGCCGCTGCCCACCACGACGCGTCGAAGCTCAAGGAGCCGGCCGACACCGCGACACCGGCGGACCGCCCGCTGCGCCACGTCCTCGAGGTGCGGCACCAGTCCTTCCGCACGGCCGAGTTCTGCGAGCTGCTGCGTGCGCACGGGATCGGGATGGTGGTGGCCGACTCCGCCGGCACCTGGCCGATGTTCGACGAGGTGACCAGCGACGTGGCGTACGTCCGGCTGCACGGCGACACCGAGCTCTACGCCAGCGACTACTCCGCCGCGGCGCTCGACCGGTGGGCGGAGAAGGTGCGGGGCTGGGAGGCCGACGGGCTCGACGTCTTCGTCTACTTCGACAACGACGCCAAGGTCCACGCGCCCTTCGACGCGATGGCCCTCCAGGAGCGGTTGGGCATCCCACCCGGGGGCGCGTGAACCTCGACGTGCGTCAGGTGGTGACCTTGAACTTCTTCACCGAGGGGGTGGGGTCGGCCACGCCGGCCAGCACGGCACGGACCTGGAGCTTGTGCTTGCCGACCTTGAGCTTGGCGGTCTTGACCTTGTGGCGCGACGTGCACGCCTTCCACCTGCCCTTGTCGAGCTTGCACTGGAAGGTCGCACCTGCGGTCGGCGAGGTGAAGCCGAACTTCGCGACGACCGGCTTGGCGTAGGTCTTCTTGCCCTTGATGCTGCTCGTCCGGGGCACGACCGGCGGCGGCGTGACGACCGGCGGCAGCTGCACGGTCTCGCACCCGACCACTGCGTCGACGGCGTCGGCGACGACCGTGTCGGTGCCGTCACCGCAGTCGACACGGTCCGCGACGCCGTCGCGGGCCTGGATGGTGTCATTGCCTAGACCGCCGTTGAGGACGTCGGCGCCGGCACCGCCGGTGACCGTGTCGTCGCCGCTGCCGCCGAACAGCGCGTCGTCGAAGGCGCCTCCGGTGAGGGTGTCCGGTCCCGCCACGCCGCGTACGTGCTGGGTGCCGGGGAAGCCCGATCCGTCATAGCTCTGGGTCCCTTGGCGCAGCAGGGTGACGAACATCTGCTCGATCCCGCTGGCCGACACCGACGCGGACGGCATCCCATCGACGTTGAGCGTCAGGCCCGTGGCGTTCACGGTGAAGGCGGCCGTGACGTTACCGACGCCCAGCGTGGCCTGGTCGAAGTCGAGCTCCCAGGAGTCCGTGCCCGGGCCGCCGTCGATGCCGCCCGACGAGGTGAACTGGATGAACCGGTCGTCGCCGGCCCCTCCGGAGGCGATGGAGTCGATGTTCATGAACGAGTCGTCGCCGTCGCCGCCGGAGGCGCTGTTGGCGCCGTCGATCATGTCGTCGCCACCCCCGCCGCTGATCGTGTCGAGGAAGTCGCCCGACAGCTGGTCGCCCAGCGGCGAGCCCGTCACGTTGTCGGCCTCACTGACGCCGCTCTCGTCGGAGTTGACGTAGATGCTCTGGAGCGCCGGGAACGCCGCAGCGGTCACCGCCGAGAGGTTGAGGGTGTCGGTCCCCGCGCCGGGATCGACGTCGAGGCTCTGGAGGGTGGCACACGGGTCGCCGGTGGTCGCGGTGCCCGAGGCGCCGAGCACGCCGCCCGAGCAGAGCACCGAGAAGAAGTCGTTGGCGCCGTCACCGTTCACCGAGGATCCGCTGACCGTGACGGCCGCGGATGCGGGACCTGCGAGGCCGACGACGAGGGCAGCGGTGGCTGCGATGGCTAGGGCTGGTTGTCTGAGGATGCGCGTCATGGCGGCATCGTGGTGGGCGACCGCCGGGGGCGTCATCGGTGGAAGCACGCATGTCTAGACCATCGGTTGCGGGGAGGCTGGGGAACGAGCGACAGCCATCCCGGGCACGAACAGGTGCACGTCGTTCCCCACTCACTCCAGCGAGCGGTAGTGCTCGAGCATGATCGCGTCGAGGGCGGCCTCCTCCGTGTCCGGCAACGGCGGTGCGGGGACGAAGGCGCCCAGCCGCCACCGCCGCCGCTCCTCAGGCAGCCACAGCGCTCGCTCGCGAGCCGAGGCCATCCGCTCCCGCCAGACGCGCTCGGAGTCACCCGCGACGAGGACGAACCCCTCGAGCCCTACGCCCCGCAGCGCGTCCGCCCGCGCCTCGTCACGGCGCTGACGCTCGCGGTTGCGGTGCGAGGCACCGTTGTACTCGCCGTAGGTGCCGGACTCGACCTCGAGCAGGTCGACGACAGCGAGCAACCGGCCGGACAGGTCGAGCACCTCGCGGTTCATGAGCGGTCGAGGGAACCCGACGTCCGACTCCCAGACCTGCAGCATCTCCGACTCCTTGGGCGAGCGGCACCCGGCGCACGCCCGCTCGAGGGCGTACGCCGCTGCGGGGGACTGGCGTCGCGTCGTGGCGACGTGACGTGCCCGCTCGAGGTCGATGACACCCGCCGCGAGCGCCATGTCGACCATGACCCCGGCCGCCCGCGCAGACGATGCGCGCCTGAGCTCGTGCAGCAGCGCGATCTCACTGGGCGCGCATGGCACACCGTGCCTGACGACCGGGTCCGGGAGCCGACCCCGCGTGCGTTCGACCAGGACCCCCGGTCCACGGATGCGGGAGGTGTGCGGCAGCAGGACCGGCACCGGTCGTGGCTTCCGCCCGGCGAAGCCGTCGACGTAGGCGGCACCGGCGAGCCGGAGCGCACCCCAGCCGGTGACCATCCCGCCCTCGGGAAGATGTACGGCCGCTTCGAGGATGCGCTGCTCGACGGTCTGCGGCACGTCGGCGGGGACCACGAAGCCATGGCTGGTCGTCCGCCAGGACGGGCCGGCGGCAGTTCCGCGGCGAGGTCCGGATTCTCCGTCCGGGTCGACCCGGACCGGACGGACGAGCCGGGTCGGGGGCGGGCAGCGGGGGTGGAAGCCGGACATGGGCGAGGCATGCCCGCTGGCACTGCACTGCATGCGCTCGCGCGTCCAGCTGTGGAGGACGACGCCTGGGGAACCACAAGCAGGCGCATCCGGCGGATCGGCCTGCACCTGGTTCCCCAGGACCGCCGATTTCAGGTGACGCCGTACGTCACTCCCGCCGGCGCGCCGCCACGATCACCAGCGCGACCCCGAAGCCCGCGAGGATCGGGCCGAGGACCGCCCAGATCGACTGGTCGGTCATCGCGCTGCCCTCGATGTAGCCCAGGCCCTGGAAGGTCCAGATCGCGCCCATGGCCACCATCAGCACGCCGAGCGCGATCCCGAGCGCGCGCATCAGCTGAGCTCGCGCTTGAGGATCTTGCCGGTCGCGGTCATCGGCATGGCGTCGACGAACTCCACGATGCGCGGGTACTTGTAGCCGGCCATCTGCTCCTTGCCCCAGGCGACGAGCTCGTCCTCGGTCACGGTCGCCCCGTCCTTGCGGATGACGACGGCCTTGATCTCCTCGCCGTGGCTCTCGTGCGGCACGCCGATCACCGCCGCGAGCGACACGGCGGGGTGCGTGAGGAGGACCTCCTCGATCTCCCGGGGGTACACGTTGTAGCCGCCGCGGATGATCATGTCCTTCGAGCGGTCGACGATGTAGTACCAGCCGTCGGCGTCCTTGCGGCCGAGGTCGCCGGAGCGGAACCAGCCGTCGACGATCGCCTCGGCGGTGGCGTCGGGGCGACCGTAGTAACCCTTCATGATGTTGGGGCCCTTGATCGCGATCTCACCGACCATGTGCTCGGGGTCCTCGCCGTCCTCGAGGTCCTCGCGCACGCCCGGCTCGGGGTTGATCAGCTTCATCTCCACGCCCGGGATCGGCTTGCCGATCGAGCCGACCCGCGCGGGCTCGCCCCAGACCGAGAAGCTGGCCACCGGCGAGGTCTCGGAGAGGCCGTAGCCCTCGAGGATCGTGACGCCGAACCGGCGCTCGAACTCCTTGTGCACCTCGACCGGCAGTGCGGAGCCGCCGGCGGCCGCGACCCGCATCGTGTCGGCGAGCTTCTTCACGTCGACGCCCGAGTCGTCGAGGGCGCCGAGGAGCCCCCAGTACATCGTCGGGACGCCGGCGAAGAACGTGACGCCCTCCTTGTCCATCAGCTCCAGCGCCGGGCCGGCCTCGAAGCGCGGCAGCAGCACGACGGTTCCGCCGAAGGCGAAGCCGGCGTTCTGGATGACGGTCTGGCCGAAGGAGTGGAACAGCGGGAGCACGCACAGCAGGGTGTCGGGGTGGTCGGCGTCGGCGCCGAACAGCGCGTCGCTGGCCATCGCGTTGGAGATCATGTTGCGGTGCATCAGCTCGGCGCCCTTGGGCTGGCCGGTGGTGCCGGAGGTGTAGAGGATGACGGCGGTGTCGTCCCCGTCGACCTCACGCGTCTCGAAGGTCGGCGACTGTCCCTGCAGCGCCTGGCCGAGCGTCTCGGTGCCCTCGATGGGCGAGGCGGCCGCCGGGTCGGCGGTGATGAGGAAGAAGTGCTCGCACGAGTCGGTCTGCTCGAAGCCCGCGTGACCCTCGGCTCCGATGGGGAGCTCGGGCGTGCCCTGGAAGCAGAAGTACGCCTTCGCGTCGCTGTCGTCGAGGTGGTAGGCCACCTCGCGGCCCTTGAGCAGGACGTTGAGCGGCACCACGGTCGCCCCGGCCTTGAGGATCCCGTAGTAGATGATCGGGAAGTACGGCAGGTTCGGGCAGCTCAGCGCGACCTTGTCGCCCGGCTCGATCCCGCGCGAGACCAGCAGGTTGGCGACCTGGTTGGCGGCGGCGTCGACCTGGGCGTACGTCAGGCGGGTCTCCCCCAGCACGACAGCCGTACGGTCGGGGTAGGCCTGTGCGGAGCCTTCGAGGAGGGAGGAGAGGTTCGGCATACGGCCAACCTACTCAGGGTGGTGGGGGCAGTCACCCGTCCGTTCGCTCCCCGATGAGGCGACCGGCCTTTCGGAGGTCTGCCGCGATCGCGCGGCCCGCCAGCAGCCCCGAGGTGGCCGCGGCGACGGCGTACACCCCGGTCCCGGTCGCCTCTCCCTCGGCCTGCACGCGGCAGCCCGTGCCGCGCGCGGTGAAGCGCAGCCGGAGGGTGGCCTCGACACCCCGCCACGTGCCGCGCTCGGCCCACGTGCGGAACGGCACGAACTCGGTGACGACGAGGTGCGGCCGGACACCGACCGCCGTGAGCTCGCTCCAGGCCTGGCCGAGGTGGGGCTCCTCGTCGGCCGGCACGTCGACCGACAGCAGGCTGGACTGCCACGCCGCTCGGTTGCGGGGGTCCACGAGGTAGGTGAAGGCCCGCTCCGCCGAGTGCGGGAGCTCGACGTCCGCGCTGAAGCGGCGCGTGGTCAGAACGACTCCCCCGTGAGCAGCTCGTACGCCTCGACGTAGCGCGCGCGGGTGCGCTCGACGACGGCCTCGGGCAGCGGGGGCGGGGCCTCGCCGGAGGTGCGGTCCCAGCCGGACTCACCGGTGAGCCAGTCGCGCACGATCTGCTTGTCGTAGGACTCCTGCGCGCGGCCCGGCTGCCAGTCCGCGGCCGGCCAGAAGCGGCTCGAGTCGGGGGTGAGGACCTCGTCGGCGAGGATCGTCGCCCCTCCCTCGGTCTCGGGCCGGCGGCCGAACTCGAGCTTGGTGTCAGCCAGGATGATGCCCCGGTCGCGGGCGAGGCCGTGGGCCTTGTCGTAGACCTCCATCGTGAGCATCCGCAGCTCGGCGGCCGCGTCGTCGCCGACCGCCTCGACGACCGCCTCGTAGTCGACGTTCTCGTCGTGGTCGCCCAGGTCGGCCTTCGTGGCCGGGGTGAAGATCGGCTCGGGGAGGCGGCTGCCGTCCTGGAGGCCGGCGGGCAGCGCGATGCCGCAGACCTGACCCGTACGCCGGTAGTCGAGCAGCCCGGAGCCGGTGAGGTAGCCACGGGCCACGCACTCCACGGGGAACATGTCGAGCTGTTCGCAGACCACGGCCCGCCCCGCGACAGAGGCCGGCACGTCGGTCGAGACGACGTGGTTGCCCACGAGGCCGGACAGCTCGTCGAACCACCACAGCGACATCCGGGTGAGGATCTCGCCCTTGTCCGGGATCGTGGTGTCGAGCACGAAGTCGTAGGCGGAGATGCGGTCGCTGGCGACCATCAGCAACCGGCCCTCGTGCTCACCGGCGTCGATCCGGTAGAGGTCACGGACCTTGCCGGAGTGGAGGTGGGTGGTGCCCTCGATGACGGGGGCTGCGGGGATGTTCAGCTCGGCTGCCACGCGCTGAGCCTACCGAGATGGCCGCGGGGACCCGCCAGGTCTCAGCGGTGCAGCCACCAGCTCATCCGCCGGGTGATCCACGGCAGGAAGACGTACGTCATCAGGGGCGTCATCACCGTGGTCACCAGCACCACCCGGGGGACGAGCGGCCAGCCGGCGATCGTCCGCGAGGCGACGAAGTTCGCCACCAGGCTCAGCGGCAGGAACACCAGGAAGATGACCACCATCTGCTTCCACCGCGGCGGCGCCGCCGGTGCGGCACTGAGCAGCTCGACCGACGCCGGCTCGTCGAACCACCCTTCGATGCCCGTACGCCGCTCGCGACGCGACTCCTCCACGTCACCGGCAGCGGCCTCGAGCCACCAGGCCCGCTGCGGGGACGCCTCCCACGCGGCGAGCGACTCGGCGTCGGCGAAGCGGTACAGCATGTGCCAGTCGGGCGAGTCTGTGCTCGGCCGCACCCAGCCGGAGCCGAGGAAGCCGTCGAACTTCTCCGCCATCGACGTGCCCGCCTGCATCCACGCCAGCATCTGCGTGGTGTGGGAGGGGTCGACGTGGCGGGTGACGGAGACGGTCACGGGGGCGCTCATGTCCATCAGTGTCGGGCGCCCGGGCCGGCGGGGTGAAGCCGACGGGGACGAGATCCCGGCCACGTGGGCGTCCCCCGTCAGCCGGTGACCTCGAACCTCGAGGCGCCTGTCACCGCCGCGTCGCGGGCCGCGACGTCGCGCACCCTCGCCGACGGTGGGCCGTGGCGGCACCACTCCACCAGGGCGTCGACGGCGTCGTCCTCGCCCTCGGCGTGCACCAGCACGGTGCCGTCGACCTCGTTGCGTACCCATCCCGTGACGCCGAGCTGCTGCGCCCGCTCCTGGGTGTGCCAGCGGAACGCGACGCCCTGCACCTGCCCGCTCACCCGCGCCTGGATCGCCTTCATGACCCCGATCATGCCTCGGGTGCAAGGCTGTCGGCGATGAGCCAGCGCGAGCACACGGACGCCGCCTCCCGGGACGAGGAGGCGTACGTCCCCGACCCCCGCCGCTGGCGGGTGCTCGCCGTCTCGCTGGTCGTGGGCTTCATGTCGCTCCTCGACGTCACGATCGTCAACGTCGCCGTACCCTCGATCCGCGCCGGGCTCGAGACCAGCACCGCCACCATCCAGTGGGTGGTGTCGGGCTACGCGCTGGCCTTCGGCGTGACGCTGGTCGCCGGCGGGCGCCTCGGCGACGCGCACGGCCGTCGCCGGATGATGACGATCGGCCTCATCGGCTTCGTCGGCTCCAGTGCCGCGGTCGGGCTGGCGCCCAGTGCGGCCTGGATCGTCGTCGCCCGACTGGCGCAGGGCGCCAGCGCGGGACTGCTGACGCCGCAGAACTCCGGGCTCATCCAGCAGCTCTTCCGGGGGCCCGAGCGCGGCCGGGCGTTCGGGATGTTCGGCTTCACCGTGGCCGTCGCCTCGGCCGCGGGCCCCCTGATCGGCGGGGCGCTGATCGCGCTGCTGGGCGAGGAGGACGGGTGGCGGTCGCTCTTCCTCATCAACGTGCCGATCGGGCTGGTCGCGCTGGTGCTGATCCGCCGGCTGGTGCCGGACAACGACGTGGGCGCGGAGGCCGAGAGGGACCCGCGCGTCGACCTGGTCGGTGCGCTGCTGCTCGGGCTCGCGGTGCTGTCGGTCCTCTACCCGCTGATCAGCCTCGAGGGCGGCGCCGGCCCGCCGCTGGTGGGGCTGCTCGCCCTCCCGGTGCTGGCGTGGGCGTTCGTCCGGTGGGAGCGCCAGACCGTACGCCGCGGGCGACCGCCGCTGCTCGACGTGTCGCTGCTGCGTGGCCTGCCCGGCTATGCCAACGGCCTGCTCGTGGGCACCCTCTACTTCACCGGCTTCACCGGGATCTTCCTCGTGCTGTCGGTGCACCTGCAGGAGGGCGAGGGGTTCTCGCCGCTCGGGGCGGCGCTGCTGATGACGCCTTTCGCCGTCGGCGCGGCGACCACGTCACCGCTGGCGGGCAGGCTCGTGGGCCGGATCGGGCGCCGCGTCACGCTGGTCGCACTCGGCGTGATGATGACCGGCACCGCGCTCGCCGCCGTGCTGGTGACCCAGCCGACCGACCGGCTGTGGTGGACGCTCGCACCGGCGATGCTGCTCGCCGGGGTCGGCGGCGGCGGGGTGATCTCCCCCAACTTCACCCTCACCCTCGCCGAGGTCCCGCCGCAGATGGGAGGCGCGGCGGGTGGCGCGCTGCAGACCGGGCAGCGGATCGGCTCCGCCCTCGGCGCCGCGCTCCTGATGACCGTCTACCAGGCCGTCGACGCCGTCTCGTCCGCGCCGGTGGCCGCCCGGGCGGCCCTCCTCACAGCGCTCCTCGTGCTGTCCGCGGCCCTCGCCGCCGCCGTGCGGTCCTGGCGGCGCGGGGACTGAGGCAGGCCTCGGTGGGAACCACCGGCTACCCGGTGGTTCCCGAGGTTCCGGCCCGTTGCAGCGGCCGAGAACCGCACCAAAGGGACTGGAAGGTCAGAGGATCGCGCCGGGGACGTACGCCGCGGCGTCGGGGTGGCGCGCGGCGAGCGCCTCGACCCGGGCGACGACCGCGCGGGTCTGGGCGACGGCGGCGCCGGTGAACTCGATCGGGTCGGCGACGAGCGCGTCGATCTGCTCGCGGGTCAGCCCGAGCCGCTCGTCGGCAGCGAGCTTGGCGAACACGTCGTTGTCCGCCTGGCCCCCACGCATCGCGAGCGCGGTGCCGACGGCTGCCTCCTTGATCGCCTCGTGCGCGGCCTCGCGGCCGACCCCGTTGCGTACGGCGGCCATCAGCACCTTGGTCGTCGTGAGGAACGGCAGGTAGCGGTCGAGCTCGCGCTGGATCACCGCCGGGAAGGCGCCGAACTCGTCGAGCACCGTGAGGAAGGTCTGGAACAGGCCGTCGGTGGCGAAGAAGGCGTCCGGCAGCGCGACGCGGCGCACCACCGAGCAGGAGACGTCGCCCTCGTTCCACTGGTCGCCGGCGAGCTCGCTGACCATCGAGAGGTGGCCGCGGACGACCACGGCGAGGCCGTTGACCCGCTCGCAGGAGCGGGTGTTCATCTTGTGGGGCATCGCGGACGAGCCGACCTGGCCCTCCTTGAAGCCCTCGGTGACCAGCTCGTGGCCGGCCATGAGCCGGACGGTGGTGGCGAGGTTGGAGGGCCCGCTGACCAGCTGGACCAGGGCCGACACCACGTCGAAGTCGAGCGAGCGCGGGTAGACCTGCCCGACGCTGGAGAGCACCTGGTCGAAGCCGAGGTGGGCGGCCACGCGCTGCTCGAGCTCGTCGAGCCGGTCGGCGTCGCCGTCGAGCAGGTCGAGCATGTCCTGGGCGGTGCCCATCGGGCCCTTGATGCCGCGCAGGGGGTAGCGGGCGAGCAGCTCCTCGATCCGCTGGACGCCGATGAGCATCTCGTCGGCGACGGTGGCGAAGCGCTTGCCGAGCGTGGTCGCCTGGGCGGCCACGTTGTGCGACCGGCCGGCCATGACGGTGGCCTCGTGCTCGGCGGCGAGGCGGCCGAGGCGGACGAGGGCGGCGACGGCGCGGTCGCGCACCACCTCGAGCGAGCGGCGCACCTGCAGCTGCTCGACGTTCTCGGTGAGGTCGCGCGAGGTCATGCCCTTGTGGATGTGCTCGTGACCGGCGAGGGCGGAGAACTCCTCGATGCGGGCCTTCACGTCGTGGCGGGTGATCCGCTCACGGGCGGAGATCGTGTCGAGGTCCACCTTGTCGATGACCGACTCGTAGGCCTCGACGACACCGTCGGGCACGGCGATGCCGAGGTCGCGCTGGGCCTTGAGCACCGCGACCCAGAGCTGGCGCTCGAGGACGATCTTGTGCTCGGGCGACCAGATGTCGGCGAGGTCGGCTCCGGCGTAGCGGGTGGCCAGCACATTGGGGACGTTGGGGAGGCTCACGGATCAGATTGTCCCATCCGCGAGGGACCAGTCGTCCCACGGCGCCCACCAGCGGTCACCACGCTCGAGGAGGTCCGCGACGTCGGCGGCCGCGTCGAGCGTCGCGAGCAGCTCGTCCGCGGTGATCCGGGCACCGGACATGCTCGGGGCCAGGTGCTCGACGTCCTTCCACCGCCACTCGCCGTCCGGGGCGATGACGATGTCGAGCTGGAGGTCGTTGACGTCGACACCGTCGATGGTGCGCAGGACGGGGGTCTCGAAGTTGACGTACCAGTTCAGGAAGGCACCGTCGCCGTCGAAGAACTTCCACACCGAGTACCAGTCGTCGGACCGGCGCAGCTTCAGCACGCTCGTGCCGGTCCAGGCGTCGAGGTGGCCCCACGGGTGCGGCACCGGGTGCTCGGGGAAGGTCATCGGCGTGCCGTCGGCCTTGACCGTCGCGAGCACCACGCCGTCGTCACCGACCACGCGCTCGTCCCACCACGCCCACTCGAGGCCGTGCAGGACCTCGCGGACCCCCACGTCGGACCCGACCGCGAACGGCGCTCAGCCACGCGACGCCGCGCCCTCCACGACCCCGAGCGGCTCGGCGGCGATGTCGCGGCGCCACTGGGCGCCGGGGAAGCTGATCGAGGAGACCCCCTCGTACGCCTTGGCGCGGGCGTCGGCGACGTCGGTGCCGACCGCGCGGACGGCGAGCACCCGGCCGCCGGCGGTGACCAGGCTTCCCTCGCCGGTTGAGCCTGTCGAAACCCGCGCCGTGCCGGCGTGGATGACGTCGACGTCGTCCTCGAACGCGAGGGTCTCGGTGCCGACGACGACGTCGCCCGTGCTGGAGCCCTCGGGGTAGCCCGCGCTGGCCATCACGACCGACACCGCGGCGCCGTCGGCGAAGGTCGGCTCGGGGACGCTCGACAGGTCGCCGTCGGCGGCCGCGCGGAGCAGCGCGCCGAGGGGGGAGGTGAGCAGGGCGAGCACGGGCTGGACGTCGGGGTCGCCGAAGCGGCAGTTGAACTCGATGACCTGGGGGCCGGCCTCAGTGAGGGCCAGCCCGACGTACAGGCAGCCCACGAACGGTGCGCCCCGGTGCTGCATCTCGGCCAGCGTGGGGGCGACGACGTCGGTCATCACGGTGTCGACCACGCCCTCGGGCAGCCAGGTGAGGGGGGCGTACGAGCCCATGCCTCCGGTGTTGGGACCGCGACCGCCGTCGAAGATGCGCTTGAAGTCCTGCGCCGGCAGCAGCGGCCGGCCGACGGTGCCGTCGCAGACGACGAAGAGGGAGAACTCCGGGCCGTCGAGGAACTCCTCGACCACCACCCGCTCGCACCCCGCCGCGTGGGCCAGCGCCTCGGCGCGGTCGGTGGTGACGACGACGCCCTTGCCTGCGGCGAGCGCGTCGTCCTTGACGACGTAGGGCGCGCCGAAGGCGTCGAGCGCGGCCGCCACCTCCTCGGGCGTCGTGCAGGTCCGCGACCCCGCGGTCGGCACGCCGGCCCTCGCCATGACGTCCTTGGAGAAGGCCTTCGACCCCTCGAGCTGCGCGGCCGCCCGCGACGGCCCGAAGACCGCGATGCCCGCGTCGCGCAGGGGGTCGGCGACCCCGGCGACGAGCGGCGCCTCGGGGCCCACGACCACCAGGTCAGCGCCGATCGAGGTCGCGAGGGCGGCGACCGCGACGCCGTCCATCGGGTCCACGTCATGGAGGGTGGCGACCTCGCCGATGCCGGGGTTGCCCGGCGCGGCGTGCACCTCGGTCACCGCCGGGTCGTGGGAGAGGGCCAGTGCCAGCGCGTGCTCGCGGCCGCCGGTTCCGATCACGAGGGTCTTCACGGGCGTCGAGCCTATCGGCGCGCTGCCCGCAGGGACCACGTGCCTCAGCCCGACGCTCCCCTCCAGCCTCGGCGGATGTCGGCGAGCACCGGTGCACCGGCCGCCGCGAGGAGGAGCAGCGCCGGTGGGACGAGGGTGACGAAGCCGAACCGGGGGTAGCCGAGCGCCCCGAGGACGCCGCCGACGAAGAACAGGGTGACCAGCGAGGCGAGGAGACCGAGCTTGGCCCGGTCGGCGCTGACCGGCGGGAGGCCGGGCGTCCGTGGCACGTAGGTCAGCTTGCCGAGCTCGATCCCGATGTCGGTGATCATGCCGGTCACGTGCGTCGTACGGATCTGCGCGCCCGAGATCTTGGTGATGATCGCGTTCTGGAGCCCCATCGTGCAGCACAGCACCGCCACGAAGAGCGGGGTGTCGTGCGTCCACCGCACGCGGTCGGCCAGGAGCCCGAAGCAGAGGATCAGCAGGGCCTCCACGACGAGGACCAGGGCGTACCTGCCCCGCAGGCCACGGCGGCGGCCCCAGTTGAACAACCAGGCGCAGACCATGGAGCCGCCCACGAACGACACCAGCGCCAGCAGGGCCGTGCCGACGACCCCGGCGCCGCCGAGGACCAGGTGGTCCGCCAGCGTCGCGGTGATGCCCGTCATGTGCGAGGTGTAGACCGCGACGGCCACGAAGCCCACGGAGTTGAGGATCCCCGCGACGAGGGCAAGCAGGCCGGCCAGCTGCGCGTTGAGCGCCGGAGTGCGGTGCGGCCCCGCGACCCGCAGCAGGTGGTCCCGCACTGGCTGGATCACGGCTCAGTCCGCGTGGACGACCAGGGTCTGCTCGCGGCCGGGGCCCACGCCGACGCCCCAGATCCTCGCGCCGGACATCTCCTCGAGCGCCTGCACGTAGGCCTGGGCGTTCTTGGGCAGCTCGTCGAAGCTGCGGCAACCGGAGATGTCGCTCTGCCAGCCGTCGAAGAACTCGTAGACGGGCTTCGCGTGGTGGAACTCGGTCTGCGTCATCGGCATCTCGTCGACCCGCTGGCCGTCGATCTCGTAGCCGACGCAGACCGGGATCCGCTCCCACGCGCCGAGGATGTCGAGCTTGGTCAGGAAGAGCTCGGTGAGGCCGTTGACCCGGCTGGCGTAGCGCGCGACGACGGCGTCGTACCAGCCGCAGCGACGCGTACGGCCGGTCGAGACGCCGATCTCGCCGCCGAGCTGCTGGAGCTGCACGCCGTCCTCGTCGAACAGCTCGGTGGGGAACGGGCCGGAGCCGACGCGGGTCGTGTAGGCCTTGATCACGCCGATCACCCGGTCGATGCGGGTCGGGCCGACCCCGGCCCCGACGCAGACACCGCCCGCGACGGGGTTGGAGGAGGTGACGAACGGATAGGTGCCGTGGTCGACGTCGAGCATCGTCGCCTGCGCGCCCTCGAAGAGCACCGTCTGCCCGGCGTCGAGCGCCCGGTTGAGCAGGAGCGAGGTGTCGCACACCATCGGCCGCAGCCGGTCGGCGTAGGACAGCAGCTCCTCGACCACCGCGTCGACCTCGATCGCGCGGCGGTTGTAGACCTTGGTGAGCAGGTGGTTGCGGACGTCGAGGGCCGCCTCGACCTTCTGGGTGAGGATCTTCTCGTCGAACAGGTCGGCGATGCGCACGCCGACGCGGTTGATCTTGTCGGCGTACGCCGGGCCGATCCCGCGA
The DNA here is from genome assembly GCF_004785795.1 of Nocardioides eburneiflavus. NCBI lineage: Bacteria > Bacillati > Actinomycetota > Actinomycetes > Propionibacteriales > Nocardioidaceae > Nocardioides > Nocardioides eburneiflavus. Next base: position 1,374,383 of record NZ_SRRO01000001.1, on the reverse strand, counting down.
CCGGTGGTGCCGATCTGGTTCTTGCCGAGGAAGCGCTCGGTCACCTTGTCGATCGTCGCGTGGTAGCTCGCGATCACGTGCGCGTTGGCGCTGACCTTGAGGTCGGCCACCTCCACGCCGCGCGCGACGAGTCCGTCGAGCTCGCGGAAGAGCGCCTCCGGGGAGACCACCACGCCGTTGGCGATCACCGACGTGGCGCCGGGCGTGAGGATGCCGCTGGGCAGCAGGTGGGTGGCGTACTTCTCGCCGTTGACGACGATGGTGTGGCCGGCGTTGTGGCCGCCGCTGGTGCGGACGACGAAGTCGATGGGGTCGGTGGTGGCCAGCAGGTCGGTGGCCTTGCCCTTGCCCTCGTCGCCCCACTGGGCGCCGAGCACGACGATCGCGGGCATCTCAGCCCTCCTCTGTCTCTTCGGCAGGTGGTCCAGGAATGCGAAAGCCCCGGGCACAAGGCACCGGGGCTCTTGCGACGCCACGCTACCGCACCCGGGCCGTACGCCCGCCCGCGCGCGTCCCCAGGGGTGGGACGCGGCCGTGACCCCGTGGGCTAGCGTTCGGCTCGTGCGCGCCCTGCTGGTCATCACCAACGCCGAGGCCGGCACGTCCGACGAGGAGCGACTCGCCGAGGCGCTCGCCGTGCTGCGGGAGCAGGCGTCGGTCGAGGTCGCCAAGACGTCCAACCCGGGTGAGCTCGACGGCGTGCTGCACCGCGCCGGCGGTCGTACGGTCGTGGTGGCCGGCGGCGACGGCAGCCTGCACGCGGTCGTCACGGCGCTGCACAAGCGCCACGAGCTCGCCGACACCACCCTCGGCCTCCTGCCGATGGGCACCGGCAACGACTTCGCCCGCAGCAACGACATCCCGCTCGAGGTCGCCGACGCCGCCCGCCTCGTCCTCGACGGGGAGCCGCGCGGCGTCGACCTGCTCGTCGACGAGGTCGGCAACGTGGTGGTCAACAACGTCCACGTCGGGGTCGGAGCGCAGGCCAGCCGCAAGGGCGCGAGGTGGAAGGGTCGGCTCGGCTCCGTCGGCGTCGGCAAGGTCAACCTCGGCAAGCTCGGCTATCCCATCGGCGCCGCGCTGTCCGCCTTCCACCCGCCGAGCTGGCGGATGCGGGTCGAGATCGACGGCCGCGTCGTCAACGACGTCGACCGTCCGGTCCTGATGGTCGCGATCGGCAACGGCGGCAACGTCGGCGGCGGCACCGAGCTCAACCCCGACGCCGACACCGAGGACGGGCTGCTCGACGTGATGATCTCCCGCGCCGTGAAGCCGATGGCCAAGCTCGGCTACGTGGCCCGGCTCCGCAAGGGCGAGCACGAGGAGCGCGACGACGTGCTGAGCCTGCGCGGCACGTCGGTGAAGGTCAGCGGCGACGAGTTCTGGCTGTCGGCCGACGGTGAGGTCTCCGGCCCCGAGCGCAGCCGCAGCTGGCGCCTCGAGCGCGCGGCGTACTCGATGATCCTGCCCTGACGCAGAGCGCGTCAGAGCCAGCCGCGGCGGACCGCCTCCACGCCCGCCTGGAAGCGGGTGTCGACGCCCAGCTCCGTCATGAGGGCGGCGACCCGGCGGCGCACCGTGCGCAGGCCGATGCCCAGCTTGCGCGCGATCACCTCGTCGGTCGCGCCTGCCATGAGCTGCTCGAGGAGGAACTGGCGACCGTCGGGGTCCGCGTCGCCCGACTCGAGCTCCGGCACGGGAGCGGCACGCGCCCACAGGGACTCGAACCACAGGGTCAGCGCCGCGACGATCGAGCGCTGCCGCACGTGCACCCGCGGCTCGTCGGCGAAGCCGATCGGCTCGGGCAGCACCGCGTGGGTCTCGCCCAGGATGAACATGCGGGTGGGCAGCTCGGAGATCACGCGCACCTGCTCACCGAGCAGGGCGCGTGCGCGCAGCGCGTCGGGCGCCTCGCTGAGCGCGCGCACGGGATAGATCGCCCGGGAGCGACGCCCGGTCGCGATCGCCTCCGCCAGGACTTCACTGACGAGCGACTCGCGCGGCATCGCCCAGGCGTCGGGCCGCAGCCACAGCATGTCGCCGCGGCTGGTGCGGAGCATGAGGCGCAGCAGGTCCAGCGGGTTCCCGCCCGAGCTCAGCTCGCCGTCGAGCGGCTGGACCTCGCTGACGTCCTCGCGGTCGGGCCGCGTCGCCGCGGCGACGAGGTGCGGCACGGCGCTGGAGAGACCGGCCAGCACGGTGGCCGACGAGGCCGCCGAGCGGGCCTGGCGCAGCACGAGCTCGGAGACCGCCTCCGCCAGCGGCGGCACGTGGAGCCGCTCGTCGTTCAGCACCACCAGCCCGCGCTCGACGAGCGGACCCATGTCGCGCAGCAGCTGCTCCGGGCGCGTCTGCACGAGCTGCGCCACCCCCGCCACCGTGTGCCCGGACACCGGGGCCAGCTGGAAGTAGAGGCGCTCGGCCCTGCGATCGAGACCGAGGGCGGCGAGCACGGAGGAGGGGTCGCCCGACATGGTGGCAGTTTAGTGCCACCGGCACTCACGACCCGCGTGGCAGCCAACGGCCAACGGATACTGAGGCGCCGGTGCCGCCGCGGGGGTGTGCGGCCGGGCAGCTCCACAGGAGCAGATGGCGTCGGAGCCGCCGCGGGGGACGGCTCCGGCGCCGGTCATCGGCACCGCCGAACCCACCGATAGCCTTGCGCGCATGGCGAGAGGTGGACGACAGGGACAGGGCGAGCCGGTCGACTGGGTGACGCGCGCGGCGGACGACGCCGTACGCCACGCCGGCGAGGGGAACCTGGTCACCGTCGCCTCCGGGGCCTCCCCCAGCGGCCCGATCCACCTCGGCAACCTCCGCGAGTTCATCACCCCCCACTTCGTGGCCGAGGAGCTGCGGCGCCGCGGCGTGCCGGTGCGCCACCTGCACTCGTGGGACGACTTCGACCGGTTCCGCAAGGTGCCGGCCGGCGTGCCGGCCGAGTGGGCCGACCACATCGGCCGTCCCCTGAGCGCGGTGCCCGACCCGTGGGAGTGCCACCCCAGCTGGGCCGAGCACTTCAAGGCCCCGCTGCAGGAGGCGCTGCGCGAGCTCGGGGTGGAGATGGAGGAGATCTCCCAGACCGAGATGTACACGTCCGGCGCCTACCGCGACCAGGTCCTGCTCGCGGTCTCGCGCCGCGACGAGATCGAGGCCGTGCTCGCCAAGCACCGCACCAAGAAGGTCACGGCCGGCGAGGACGCGTCCGCGCAGGAGGCCGCCGACCTCGCCGACTCGGTCGCCAACGAGGACGACGAGGAGGGCGACCCGACCGCGGCCTCCTCGGCCGACGCGATCGCCCGATTCCCCTACCGCCCCTTCTGCCGCGAGTGCGGACGCGACACCGTCACCACCACGGCGTACGACGAGGCCACCACGACGCTGTCCTACACCTGTTCCTCGTGCGGCTTCGAGGGCACCACCGACCTGTCGAGCGACACCGACGGCAAGCTCGTGTGGAAGGTCGACTGGCCGATGCGCTGGGCCTACGAGTCGGTCAACTTCGAGCCCGCGGGCCGCGACCACATGACGCCGGGCTCGTCCTACACCGTCGGCACCGAGATCGCCCCCTCGATCTTCGACTGGCGCGCACCGGCCCGGGTGATCTACGCGTTCGTCGGGTTCGCCGGGGTGCAGAAGATGTCCTCGTCGGCCGGCGGCGTGCCGACCGCGACCGACGCGCTGCGGATCCTCGAGGCGCCGATGCTGCGCTGGCTCTACGTCCGGCGCGCGCCGACGCAGGCCTTCGACATCGACTTCGGCCCCGCGGTGGTCCGCCTCTACGACGAGTGGGACGCCCTGGGCCGCAAGGCCGCGGACCCCGCGAAGTCCGACGTCGCCACCCTCGCCTGGCACCGCGCCTCCGAGACCGCGTCCGCCGGCCGGCTGCCCACGCCGGCGGTGCCGGTCCCCTTCCGCACCCTCTCGTCGGTGGCCGACGTCACCGCCGGCTCGGCCGAGCTCATCTCGCGCGTCATGGAGTCGTCGGGCTTCCCGCACGACTCCGTGGCCGACCTCGAGCCGCGCCTGTCCAAGGCCATGCAGTGGACCGCGGAGCACGTGCCCGCCGACGAACGCACCACCGTGCGCGACGAGCCCGACGCCGACCGCCTCGGCTCGCTGGGCGAGGACGAGGAGCTCTGGCTGCGGATCTTCCTCGACCGCCTGCCCGACGACCTCGACCTCGACGCCGCCACGAGCGTCGTCTACGGCGTGCCCAAGGTCGCGCGCGGCCTCGGGCTCGACGACCCGCCGACCGACCAGGTGAAGGCCGACCAGAAGGACTTCTTCCGGCTGCTCTACCAGCTGCTCGTCTCCGCCGAGCGGGGCCCGCGCCTGCCTACACTCGTGGTGGCACTCGGACCCGAGAAGGTGCGGCGGCTGCTCGGCGCCTGACGCGACGCCTTCCTCCCGCCGACCGCTCGGCGGGTCGAGCGGACCATCGTCCGCTCGACGTACGCCATGCCGTACGCCAGGCGTCCACGGCGGACGTCGAGCGCCCTTCTAGCCAGATTCCTGTCCGCTGATCATCCACAGGGTGCGTTCCGAGCAGGTCGTCCACACCGACCAGCCCGCACGCTGGTGCCAACTCGTCGCACAGGACGATCGTCGACGCCATGAGACCTGCACTCGTCGCTGTCGCTGCCCGTCAGGGGTGGATCTTCACCCGCAGCCAGGCCCTGCGCGCCGGCTACACCGATCGCGAGATCAAGGCCTTGACGAGACCGGACGGCGAATGGGCTGTCGTTCGGCGTGGCACCTACTGCGAACGCGCCCTACTGGCGCAGCTGGACGCTCGAGCCCGGTGGATGCTCAAGGACAGGGCCGCCGCCCTGTCGAGCCGACGCCCAGCCGTCCTCAGCCACGACTCCGCGGCCAGGCTGCTCGCCATCGACACACTCGACCCGCCGTCGCCCGCGAGCCACCTCACGCTCTACGGACCGCGCGGAACGCGCACCAACAGCGGCCTCACCCGACATCGAGACCTGCAGTCGCTGTGCGTGCAGCGCGTCGGCGACCTGGTGGCCACGTCGTATGCCCGTACGGCCATCGACATCGCGCGGTGGCACGGCTACCGGCACGGCCTGGTGGCCATCGACTCTGCACGACAACTCGGCGTCCCGTACCCCGATTTCGAGGCCGAGCTCGAGCGGATGCGTCACCACCCGCACATCGCTCAGGCGCGCGCGGCCCTCGCCGACTCCGACGCCGGTGCCGAGTCCGTGCTCGAGACCTTGGGCAGGGAGCTCGTGGCGTCGTTGGACATTGGTGTCACGGAGACCCAGTTCGCGGTGCGCCTCACCGGAGGCCGGACCGTCTGGTGCGACATCCGCGTCGGACGCCACTTGTTCGAGTGCGAAGGCAGGCTGAAGCTCGTCCCCGTCGAGGAAGGGGGCGTCGCGTCCGAGTCGGCGGATGCCGTCGTGTGGAAGCAGCAGGCTCGTCGTACGGACATCTGCGCCGAAGGCTTCGGCATGTCTCGGATCGTCTGGGCGGACTGCTTCGGTCCCGCCCGGGACAGGGCTCGTGATCGCCTTCGCCGGGAGTACGACGTCACAGAGGCCCGGTTCGGTCGTGAGCCGACGCCGCAGCAGAGCCGGTTCGCGCAGGCCAATCCGCGGCGACGCTCGCCACGTCTCTGGGTGCCTGACGTGGGTACCGCTGCCTGATGTGGTTGCGCGGACCATGACACCGCTGTGGACGCTTGACGTACGCCATGGCGTGCGTCGAGCGGACGTAGGTCCGCTCGACCGCCGCCGGGGCAGCGGGGGCTCGGGTCAGCGCCGAAAGGCCACCGGGTCCCCGGCGTACTGCTCGAGGTCGGCGCGCACGGCGTCGCTGACCGACCATGCCGACTGCGCGCGGTGGTCCCACAGGACGTTGACGCACTCCCAGACCGCGGCCGGGCCGCCGCCGGCCTCGACCCGCAGCTCGGCGGCGACGGTGAACGAGGACCGGCCGATCCGCGACACCCACAGCGAGGCGAGGAACGGCTGGTAGGGCACGAACCGCATCTCCGAGTGGTACTCGATCGTCTGCGAGGCCACGAGCTCGGAGACCCCGGCGTCCACCCCGTGGAGCAGGCCGGCCGCCCCGTCGGGCAGGCCCGGGAGCCGCGCGAACCTCAGGAACTCGTACCGGGCCTCGTCGAGCACCCGTACGGCCTCGACGTTGTCGACGTGCCCGGCGAGGTTGATGTCGCGGTAGCGCGCCTGGATCTCGGTGGTGAAGGTCTGGGCCATGACCGAAGTGTGGCGGACCCACGCCTAGGGTTGGTCCATGACCTCCGGACCTTTCGGCGGCGACCTGATGGCCGGTCCCCCGCCCACCCACCTCCCCGCCGACCCCGCCGACGCCGAGCTCGCAAGCGGTGACGCCCCGGCAGCGGTCGTACGCCGCCACCCCGAGTCGCCCGCCGCGTGGGCGGCGATGGCCGCCCAGGCCCAGCAGGCCGGCGCGGACGACGTGACCGTCTACGCCTACGCCCGGGTCGGCTACCACCGCTCGCTCGACCAGCTGCGCCGCAACGGCTGGAAGGGCCACGGCCCGGTGCCGTGGGAGCACGAGCCCAACCGCGGCTTCCTGCGCTCGCTGGCGCTCCTCGCCGTCGCCGCTCGCGCGATCGGCGAGACGGCCGAGTGGGAGCGCTGCTCGACCTTCCTGCGCGACTCGAGCGCGACCGCGGCGGACCAGCTGCTCTGACCGCTCGTCGCGTCAGACCGACCGCTGGTCGCGTCACCCGCAGGGAGGGATGACGACCGTCACGTCGTGAGTAAGGTCGCGCGGGTGAATTCCGGGAACACACCTCCTCAGTCGCGCCCTGATGACCCGGGCGTCCCTCCGACCGACAAGGGCAAGATGGCGCTCGCAGCCGTCCTGCTCCTCATCCCCATCGTCGTGCTCCTCTGGGTGCCGCACTACGCGAAGGTCGAGCCAGTGGTGCTCGGCTTCCCGTTCTTCTTCTGGTACCAGTTCCTCTGGGTCTTCATCTGCTCGGCGCTGACCTGGACGGCCTACAAGCTGACCCTCTCGGCCCGCGGCAAGACCACCCACAAGGTCGGTGAGGACCGATGACGCCGCAGGTCACGGTGCTTGCCGCCGACACCGACGGCATCAACGGCATCGCGCTGTCGGTGCTCATCGCGCTCTTCGCGCTGGTGACCGTCGCCGGCTTCATGGCGAGCCGCTTCAAGCAGGCCGACTCGCTGGAGTCGCTCGAGGAGTGGGGGCTGGGCGGCCGCAAGTTCGGCACCTGGATCACCTGGTTCCTGCTCGGCGGCGACCTCTACACCGCGTACACGTTCGTCGCCGTGCCGGCGGCGATGTTCGCCCTCGGCTCGGTCGCGGGCTTCTTCGCCGTCCCCTACACGATCGTGCTCTACCCGATCATCTTCATCTTCATGGCGCGGCTGTGGTCGGTGAGCCACCGCCACGGCTACGTCACGACGGCCGACTTCGTGCGCGGCCGCTACGACGACCGCGGCCTGTCGCTGGCCGTCGCGGTCACCGGTTTCGTCGCGACGATGCCCTACATCGCGCTCCAGCTCGTCGGCATCCAGGCGGTGCTCGAGGTGGCCGGTCTCGGCGGCGGCGACAACATCGTCGCCAAGGACGCGCCGCTGTTCATCGCCTTCGCGCTGCTCGCGGCCTACACCTACTCCAGCGGCCTGCGCGCACCTGCGGTGATCGCGTTCGTCAAGGACATCCTCATCTATCTCGTGATCATCGTCGCGGTCATCTACCTGCCCGGCCAGGTCGGCGGCTGGGAGGCGATCTTCGGTGCGGCAGAGGACAAGATGGCGGCGACCAACGGCGCCACAGGCAAGCCGAACGGCGCGTTCATCCCCGGCGTCGGCCAGGGCTGGGCGTACGCCACCCTGGCTCTCGGATCGGCGCTGGCACTGTTCATGTACCCGCACTCGATCACCGCGTCGCTGTCGTCGAACTCGCGCAACACGATCCGGCGCAACGCCGCGATCCTGCCGGCGTACTCGTTCGTGCTCGGCCTGCTGGCGCTGCTCGGCTGGGTGGCGATCGCCGCCGGCACGCAGCCGATCGGCCTCGACGGCGAGCCCAACGCGCAGCTCGTGATCCCCCAGCTGTTCGAGGACATGTTCCCGGCGTGGTTCGCCGGGGTGGCCTTCGCCGCGATCGCGATCGGCGCGCTCGTGCCGGCCGCGATCATGTCGATCGCCGCGGCCAACACGTTCAGCCGCAACATCTACAAGGAGTGGCTCAACAAGGACGCCACCCCGGCGCAGGAGGCCAAGGTCTCCAAGCTGATGTCGCTGCTGGTCAAGGCGTTCGCGCTGGTCTTCGTGCTCACGCTGGACAAGCAGAACGCCATCAACTTCCAGCTCCTCGGCGGCATCTGGATGCTCCAGACGTTCCCCGTGATCGTGTTCAGCCTGTTCACGCGCTGGTTCCACCGCTACGGCCTGCTCGTCGGCTGGGCCGTGGGCATGATCTACGGCACGGTCGGGGCCTACAACGTGAAGAACCCCGTCACCGGCAAGGCGTTCGGCGGCTCGCTCGACAACATCCCCGGCATCGGCGAGATGGGCTACATCGCGATGACGGCATTCGTCATCAACGTGGTCGTCGCGACCCTGCTGACGTTCGCCCTGCGGGCGGCGAGCGTGTCCAACGGCCGCGACGAGACGATCCCGTTCGACTACTTCGCCGACGCCGACGACCCGCGGGTGCAGAAGGACCTCGCCGAGCACGCGCACCACGGGGACCCGTACGGAGACCCGGACGACATCCCGGGCAACGCGCCGGCGCGCTAGCCCTGCGTACGGCTGCGCGCTCACCGAGCGGTGCGTGAGGCAGGTTCCCGAGGCCGGGAACGTGCCTCACGTACCGCTTGTGCGCGTGTGCAGCGTGACCCGGACCACGGGTGGGCCGTTGGACGGGCGTGCGGCGAGACCCGCCGCTCGTCACCCCCGGAGGAACTTCCATGTCCGTTCGCACATCCACGATCCGCCGGAGCGCAACCCTCCTGGCGCTCGCCCTGGCGGGAGCGGCGCTGACCGCGCCGACCGCCGCCCAGGGCGGCACGACCGCCGTGGCGGAGGCGTTCGCCCCGCAGCTCGTCACCGTCGACACGCCGACCCGCGCCGACAAGACACGCCTGCAGTCGCTCGGGCTCGACCTCACCGAGCATGCCGGCCACGACTACGTCGAGGTCGTGCTCCACACACTCGCAGACCGCGACGCGCTGCGCGCCGCCGGGTTCACCTGGGACGTCCGGATCGCCGACCTGCTCCGGCGCGAGGCCGAGATCAACCGGCTCGACGACCTCTTCGCGGCCACGCGGATCCGTACGGCGCTCCCGTCGGGCCGCGACGCCTACCGCAGCCTCGCCGACTACAACGCCGAGATGACGTCGATGGCCGCGGACAACCCCGGCCTGGTGAGGCTGCTCACCCTGCCGGAGAAGACGCTCGACGGCCGCACCGTGCTGGGCGTCGAGATCGCGAAGGACGTCGCGTCCCGCGACGGGCGACCCACGTTCGCGATGTTCGGCGTGCACCACGCGCGCGAGTGGCCCTCGGGCGAGCACGCGATGGAGTTCGCCGTCGACCTGGTCAAGGGCGCACGAGCCGGCGACCCGCGCATCACCAGCCTGCTGGATCGTGGCCGCATGGTCGTCGTGCCGGTGGTCAACCCCGACGGCTTCCACCTGTCGTTCACCGACGGCCAGCTCGTGGACCTGCGCGAGCTCGACGGCGGCGGCACCGCGACGATCCTGGGAACTCCGGGCAACGCCTACAAGCGCAAGAACTGCCGCGTGGTCGACGGACAGGACACTCCCGACGGGACCTGCGCGGCGTTCAGCCTGACCAGCCCCGGCGGCTACCTGCTCGGCACCGACCTCAACCGCAACTACGGCGGCCTGTGGGGTGGCCCAGGTGCCTCCGACCTGTTCGCCGACCCGACCTACCGGGGCGCCGCGCCCTTCTCCGAGCCGGAGACCCGCAACGTGCGCGAGCTCATCTCGACCCGGCAGGTCACGATGATGATCTCCAACCACACCTTCTCCAACCTCGTCCTCCGACCCAACGGGGTGAACCCGACCACCATCGGTCCCGACGGACTCCCCGTCGGGGATGCCCCCGACGAGGAGGCGATGAAGGAGCTCGGCGCGAGGATGACCGCGCAGAACGGCTACGCCAACATCCACGGCTGGGAGCTCTACGACACGACCGGCACCACCGAGGACTGGTCCTACAACGCGACCGGCGGCTACGGCTACACCTTCGAGATCGGACCGGACGAGTTCCACCCGCCCTTCGCCCAGGTGGTCGACGAGTACCTCGGCGCCGGGGCGTACGCCGGCAAGGGCAACCGCGAGGCCTACCTCGTGGCCTTCGAGGAGGCCGTGAGCCGTGCCAGCCACGCCGTCATCTCCGGCAAGGCGCCCTCGGGCGCCACGCTGCGGCTGCGCAAGGAGTTCTCGACGCCGACCTGGAGCGCGGAGAACGACTTCACCGACTCGCTCGAGACCACGATGGTCACCAGCGGCAGGACCTTCGCCTGGGACGTCAACCAGTCCACCCGACCGGCCGTGCAGTCGCGCCTCGTGAAGCTCCTCGAGGAGGAGCCGACCCGGTCGGAGACCTTCACCGGCACGGCCGCGCCGACCTCGTCGGTCGACCACGAGCTCGTCGTCACCGAGTCCGACCAGGAGATCCTGCAGGTCGACCTCGACTGGCCCACCCCGGACGACCTCGACCTCGAGGTCTACCGCAAGGAGGCCGACGGCTCGCTCACCGAGGTGGGCGGCTCCGGCAACTTCGTCGGCGAGAAGGAGCGCGCGACGATCAACGCGCCCACCCCCGGCACGTACGTCCTGCGGGTCGTCAACTTCGCGTCGGTGTCGCCGACCTACACCCTCACCGCGTCGTTGTACGACGCGACGGAGCAGACGACTGCACCGCTCGTCGAGGCCTGGACGCTCACGTGCGAGAAGGAGGGGCAGGTGCTGCAGACGGTGCCGGTGGTCGTCGACCGGGGCCAGCAGGTGAGAGTCGACCTCAAGGAGTGCAGCCGGCGCTGGAACGGCTGACGGTCCGATGACGCACGAGCGGTGCGTGAGCCACCTCTTCCGCGTGGGAGGTGTGGCTCACGCACCGCTCGTGTCGTGTCGGCGTACGGCTCGCCGGCGGGCGGTGTGCCAGCCACATTCCGGCCTCCCGGAATGTGGCTCGCGCACCGCCCGGGGTGTCAGGCCCCGAGCGAGGTCCCGGCCGAGCGCAGGTTCTCGCAGGCCTCGACGATGCGAGCCGCCATGCCGGCCTCGGCAGCCTTGCCCCACGCGCGGGGGTCGTACTGCTTCTTGTTGCCGACCTCGCCGTCGATCTTCAGCACGCCGTCGTAGTGGGTGAACATGTGCGCCGCGACGGGGCGGCTGAAGGCGTACTGGGTGTCGGTGTCGACGTTCATCTTCACCACGCCGAAGTCGACGGCGTCGCTGATCTCCTGCGCGGTCGAGCCCGACCCGCCGTGGAAGACCAGGTCGAAGGGGCGGGCGTCGGCGCCGAGGCCGAGCTCGGACGCGGCGGCCTCCTGCGCCGTCTTGAGGATCTCGGGGCGCAGCTTGACGTTGCCGGGCTTGTAGACGCCGTGCACGTTGCCGAAGGTGAGGGCCGTCATGTAGCGGCCGTTCTCGCCCGCGCCGAGCGCCTTCACCGTGGCGATGGCGTCCTCGGGGGTGGTGTAGAGCTGGTCGTTGATCTCGTTGGCGACGCCGTCCTCCTCGCCGCCGACGACGCCGACCTCGATCTCGAGGACGATGTGGGCCGCGGCGCACTTGGCGAGCAGCTCCTGGGCGATCTGGAGATTCTCCTCCAGCGGCACGGCCGATCCGTCCCACATGTGCGACTGGAAGAGCGGCGCCTCACCGCGGGCCACGCGCTCGGCGGAGATGTCGAGCAGCGGGCGGACGAAGCCGTCGAGCTTGTCCTGGGGGCAGTGGTCGGTGTGCAGCGCGATGTTGACGGGGTAGTTCTTCGCGACCTCGGCGGCGTACGCGGCGAAGGCGACGGAGCCGGTGACCATGTCCTTAACGGACGGGCCGGAGAGGTACTCCGCACCGCCGGTGGACACCTGGATGATGCCGTCGGAGCCGGCGTCGGCGAAGCCCTTCAGCGCGGCGTTGAGCGTCTGGGAGGACGACACGTTGATGGCCGGGTAGGCGAAGGACCTCTCCTTCGCCGCGTCCAGCATCTGCGCGTAGACCTCGGGGGTGGCGATGGGCATCGGGGATCTCCTCTGAAGCGGTCAGGCAGGCGCTCCCAACCCTAGTGGCTACCCGCCAGTCGCGAATCCGGCGGCCGGACGTCTCACCACGTGACAACAGACAGGCAACGACAGCCCTGAGGGGCGCCTGGATCCACCCTGACGGGGCTGGCGCGCACCCCCCGTCAGGCCTAGGTTGACACCATGACCCGCTGTCTCGGACTCAGCGCCGCTGTTGCCGCCCTGGTCGCCGCCACCCTCACCACCGTCACCGCCCCGGTGAGTGCCGCGGACCCGGGCGTGGGCGCCCCGGCCGTGGGCCAGTGCTTCGACATGGACGTCGAGGAGCTCGCCGCTGCCTCCTACGTCGAGGCACCCGTCGACTGCGCGGGCACCCACACGGCCCGGACGATCGCCGTCGCGATCCTGCCCGACGACCTCACCTATGCGAGCACCGGCAAGCTCACCCGCTTCGCCCTCGAGACCTGCTTCCCCGCCCAGCGCAAGGTGCTCCGGACCTCGCTGCTCGGCATGCGGATGAGCGCCTACAACGTCGGCTGGTTCCTGCCGACCCCCGAGCAGCAGGCCGCGGGTGCGCGCTGGCTGCGGTGCGACCTCGTCCTGGGCGGCGCCTCGCTGGAGCCGCTCCCGGCCAAGGTGGCACTCGGGAAGCTCCCCTACGAGAAGTCGGTGTCGCGGTGCCTGACAGGTGGCGACTTCCTGCTGACGACCTGCACCAGCCGGCACGCGTTCCGCGCGACCGCCGCGATCAAGGTCAAGGCGTCCCGCTACCCCAGCGAGAAGGCGTGGAAGCGCATCGGGACCCAGCGCTGCCGCAACGCGGTGACGTCGCGGTCCTACCGGTTCGGCTGGCCGTCGAAGCCGGCCTGGAAGGCCGACGACCGCGCGCTGATCTGCTACTCGAAGTCGCGCCGCTAGTCCTGGGGAGGAACGGGTCCGGGGTGCACAGGGGACATCCCGGGCCCGCGGGCTGCAGCTGACCGCTAGCCCCGCCAGGCGTCGTCGCCGGCGAGGTCGGCGTACGTCCGCACCCAGCTGTGCATCGCGATCGCGGCCGCCGAGCTGGCGTTGATCGAGCGCGTCGAGCCGAACTGCGCGATCGAGAACGTGCCGTCGCAGGCCACGCGGGCCGCCTCGGAGAGGCCGGGACCCTCCTGGCCGAACAGGAAGCAGACCCGCCGCGGCAGCTCCATCGTCTCGAGGTGCTCGCTCCCCGGGAGGTTGTCGATCCCCAGCAGCCGCACCGGCTCTCCCCCGTCCGGACCGAGCGAGTGCAGGTACGCCGCGAGGCTCGCCGCGTCGGGGTGGTGCCGGACGTGCTGGTAGCGGTCGGTCACCATCGCTCCGCGACGGTTCCAGCGACGGTTGCCGACGATGTGCACCTCGGCGGCGAGGAAGGCGTTGGCCGTGCGCACGATGGTGCCGATGTTGAAGTCGTGCTGCCAGTTCTCGATCGCGACGTGGAAGTCGTGGCGGCGGGTGTCGAGGTCGGCGACGATCGCCTCCAAGGTCCAGTAGCGGTAGCGGTCGACCACGTTGCGGCGGTCGCCGTCGCGCAGCAGGTCGGGGTCCCAGTGCTCACCGTCGGGCCACGCCCCCGGCCACGGGCCCACGCCCACTTCCGCGGGGCCGTGCGGCATGGGGTCGTACGGCGCCCGCTGCTGCTCGTGCTCGTCGGCCTGCATGGCAGCACCCTAGGCACCGTCGCCGAAGCGGGAACGGCGGGTCGCGCTGGTTAGGGTGGCGCGCGTGAGCGTGTTGTGGGACCTGCAGTCCATCCTGTCCTCGGGCGTCCAGCCGATGCTGCTGGGCATCGAGTGGATGGACCCCAACTGGCTCCTCGACCGGTTCGGCGCGGCCCTGTTCTGGATCAGCCTGCTCATCGTCTTCGTCGAGTGCGGACTGTTCTTCCCGATCCTCCCCGGCGACACCCTGCTGTTCGCGCTCGGCCTCTTCATCGCGACCGGCCAGCTCGACCTCTTCCCGGGTCCGCCGATCGCCGAGCTGCTCATCACGATGGCGGCCCTGACCGTGGCCGCGTTCCTGGGCAACGTCGTGGGCTACGAGATCGGGCGCAAGATCGGTCCGCCGCTCTACGAGCGCGACGGTCGCATCATCAAGCGCAAGTACTTCGACCAGACGACCGCGTTCTTCGACCGGCACGGCAACAAGGCGCTGGTGATCGGCCGCTTCGTCCCGTTCGTGCGGACCTACATCACCGTTGTCGCGGGCGTGACCCGGATGGAGCGGCACCGCTTCTTCGTGTGGAGCCTCGTCGGTGCCATCCTGTGGGTCGTCTCGGTCTGCCTGCTCGGCTTCTTCCTCGGCGACGCCTTCCCCGGCCTCGCGGAGAGCATCGACAAGCTCATCATCGTGATCGTGGCGTTCTCGCTGGTCCCGATCGTCATCGAGTGGTGGCGCCACAAGCGCACCAACGCACCCGGCGCCGAGATCGGCCCGCAGGACGGTGGCCCGGACCGCGACATCATGGGCCGCGACCTCGACTGACGTCCCCTCAGTCCGGGGGCGGTCAGCCGCGCGCTGCGTCCAGGTCGGCGCGGGTGAGCACCGAGCGGACCTCGAGGCCCACGTCGGCCAGGGGGTTCTCCCCCTCCGGCGACCGGTCGATGGCGCACACGACGACCTCGACCGTCGCTCCGGCCGCCCGCAGCTCGCGCGTCGCGTCGCGCACGGCGCCCCCGGTGGTGATCACGTCCTCGATGATCGTGACCCGCCGGCCGGCGACGTCGGGGCCCTCGGCCAGCTTGCAGGTGCCGTACTCCTTGGCCTTCTTGCGCACGAAGAGCGCCGGGAGGCCGGTCTTCGCCGAGACCATGGTGGCGATCGGGATGCCGCCGAGCTCGAGGCCGCCGAGCAGCTCGGTGCCCGCGGGGAGCAGCTCGAGCATCCGGGTCGCGACCCGGTCGAGCAGCGCCGGCTGGGCCTCGAAGAGGTACTTGTCGAAGTAGGTGTCGGCGACCTGGCCGGACCGCAGGGTGAACTCCCCAGTCAGGCGGCAGGTGGCGTCGATGTCGGCGGCGAGGGCGGCGTCGGTGGTCACGCACCCGACCCTAGCCACGCTGCTGGGTAGCGTGGGCCCGTGCCCACCGCGAAGCCGCTCACCCAGCCCCTCGCCGACCGCCTGGCCCACATCCCGCCGACCGTCTTCAGCGAGATGTCGGCCCTCGCGCTGCGGACCGGGGCGATCAACCTGGGCCAGGGCTTCCCCGACGTCGACGGCCCGCCGTCGGTCATCGCGGCGGCCGAGGCCGCGCTCGAGGCGGGTGCCAACCAGTACGCCCCAGGCATCGGCGTGCCCGCCCTCCGCGCCGCGATCGCCCGCCACCAGCAGCGCCACTACGGCCTCGACGTCGACCCCGACCGCGAGGTCGTGGTGACGACCGGCTGCACCGAGGCCGTCGCGGCTGCCCTGCTCGGGCTCGTCGACCCGGGCGACGAGGTCGTGGTCCTCGAGCCCTACTACGACTCCTACGTCGCGATGCTCGACATGTGCGGGGCCGTGCGGCGCCCGGCGACGCTGCGAGCGCCCGACTTCCGTCTCGACCTCGACCGGCTCCGCGCCGCGGTCACCGACCGGACCAGGGCCATCCTGCTCAACACCCCGCACAACCCCACCGGCACCGTCCTCACGCGCGAGGAGCTGCAGGTGGTGGCCGACCTCGCGATCGAGCACGACGTGATCGTGGTGACCGACGAGGTCTACGAGCACCTCGTCTTCGACGGGCGCGCCCACGTCCCGATCGCGACGCTGCCGGGGATGTGGGAACGCACGCTCACCCTGTCGAGCGCCGGCAAGTCCTACTCCTTCACCGGCTGGAAGGTCGGCTGGGCCACCGGTCCCGCGCCGCTCGTGCAGGCCGTGCTGGCGGCCAAGCAGTGGCTGACCTTCACCTCCGGCTCACCGCTCCAGCCCGCCGTCGCGCACGCCCTCGACCACGAGCCCGACTGGCCGCGCGAGCTCGCCCGCGACCTCCAGGCGCGCCGGGACCTGCTGTGTGACGGCCTGACCGCTGCCGGGCTGTCGCCGCGCGTGCCGGAGGGCACCTACTTCGCGACGACCGACGTCTCCCACCTCGGCTGGGCCGACGGCCGTGAGCTCTGCCTCGCGCTGCCCGAGCGCGCCGGCGTCGTCGCGATCCCCACGCAGGGGTTCTACGACGACGCCGAGGCCGGCCGGCAGCTGGTGCGCTGGGCGTTCTGCAAGCAGCCCGACGTCATCAGCGAGGGCGTACGCCGGCTCGCCGCGGCCGACCTGCACGCCTGAGCCCAGCGCTGGGTCAGCGGCCGGGGTAGTCCTTCGGCGGGTGGTCCGAGCCGTCCCCGGACGGTGGCCGCTGGCCGTACGGGTCGTCCTGGCCGTAGGGGCTCTGCTGCTGGCCGTGGGTGGTGTCGTGGCCGTACGGGCCGGGCTGGCTGCCGTACGGGCCGGGCTGGCTGCCGTACGGGCTCGGCTGGCTGCCGTACGGGCCGGGCTGGCTGCCGTACGGGCCGGGCTGGCCGTACTGGGTCGGCATCCCCGCGTGCGCGGACGGGCCCTTGAACCAGTCACCCGCGCCGCCGACGAAGAGCAGCACGATCGTGGCGGTCGCGGCGATCAGCGACACCACGGAGATCCCGCTGGCGATCCCGATGAGCGACAGGAGCGCGACGACGCCGCTGGAGATCACGAGGAGGATGCGGGCCACGTTGGAGCGGCGCAGCACGAAGACCGCGAGCACGATCGCGACCAGCGCCCAGGCGAGGAGCACCAGGATCACCGCGACCAGGACGCCGACGATCGACTCGGGGTCGAGGTCGAGCTGGACGTCGGAGCCGGCCGCGCCGGACTGCATCTCCCGCTCGATCTCGTTGATCAGCTCGTCGCGGGCGACGACGAGCCCGAGGGCGCCCAGGCCGAGGAAGACGGCCGTGATGCCGGAGAACACGATCGCGATCCAGGCCGCGGCGGTCACGGTGCCGGGGCGGCGGTCACCGGCAGGCTGGCCGTAGGGCTGCTGGCCATAGGGCTGGCCGTACGGCTGCTCGCCGTAGGGCTGCTGGCCGTACGGCTGTTGGCCGTGGGGCTGCTGGCCGTAGGGGTTTCCCTGCGGGGGTGGGCCGTAGGGGTCCTGGCCGTACGGCGTGTGCGTCGGGCCGGGGTCGCTGGGCTCGCTCATGGGGACATCTCACCATGCCGGCACAACGCGGCCCACAGCGTCGGGGCCCCCGTGTCACCGCGCGTCGAGCGAGAACCAGCGCCGCACCTCGACCCGGCGCAGGCACACGACGGTCGCGATCGCGGCGGCCGCCGGGACCAGCACCAGCGGCGCGTTGAGCACGAGGGCGAAGCACGCCGCGGCGCTGAACGCCGCACTGACCATCAGGCCGCGGCGCGCCCACGCGCGCCGAGCCATCGCAAAGCCGGCCAGCACCAGCGCGACCAGGCACCACACGACGAAGGCACCTGCCACCGCGAACACCGTGGTGCGCAGCTGCTCGAGCGTCAGGCCGTCCTCGACGAGCTCGGGCTGCTGCTGCTCGAGCAGGCTCATCAGGAAGTCCGGCGAGAGCCCGGCGATCGCGAGCCAGAGCACCGAGAGGCCCAGCAGCCCGCCGGCCGTGACGACCGTGATCACGAATGCCGCGACCATCGCCCCGGGCCGCGCGGGTGCGGGCTGTTGCGGGAGCCAGGCGCCCGGCTGCGGGGCGGAGGGCTGGGCGGGAGGCTGGGGGTAGGGCTGTCCGTACGGCGACGTCGGCGGACCGCCGGGGTGCTGCTGCCCGGCAGGGGGCTCGCCGAAGGGCCGGCTGGCCGGCGGCGGGGGGCCCGGCGTGTCGGCTCCCGTCGCGCCGGGAGCCTGCGGTGCCCTGCTCCACGGGTCGGGGCGGTCGGCCGAGGCGCTGCCGCCCTCGGCCTTGTCCTTGGGTGTGGCGGGCGCTGGCGGGGTCCACCTCCCGGTGGCGAACCACTCGCGGCCGGGCTGCATCCACAGCATCGCGGCACCTGCGGCGACGAACGAGCCGGCGAGGCCACCGGCGGGCAGGCCGGTGACGAAGACGGGCACCGCGAAAAGGGTCAGGCCGAGCCGTGCGGACCGGTCGGGCTTGCGGACGTACCAGCCGAGGATCGCGGTCGCGCACGCGCAGACCGCCGCCACCATGCAGGAGACACGCAGCAGCTCGGTGGTGCTGGAGACGGTCAGGTCGAGCGAGGAGAAGGGCGACTCGGCCAGGACCTCGGCGATCGCCTGCTGGGTCTCCAGCGAGCCAAGGGACGACACCCGCTCCCACACGGTGAGCAGCACCACCACCGAGGAGAACATGACGATGCCCGACGCCAGGCTGACCTGGGGCGGACGCTGCGTGGTGGGCTGGCTCACCCGACCATTGTCCCAAGTGGCTCCCAACCACGCCCCACCCGCACCCCACCCGCACCTCGGGGCCGCGCTGGGGGTCATCTCAGGGTCGACCTCAGGGACCGGCGGGGCCCCGTCCCCGATGCGTCGGGACGCTCGCCGCGGCGAGGCTGGGGCCTATGATCAGCGTCGAGCACCTCACCAAGCAGTACGGCCGGTTCACGGCCGTCGACAACGTCTCCTTCACGGCCGCCACCGGTCGCGTCACCGGCTTCCTCGGCCCCAACGGCGCCGGCAAGTCCACCACCATGCGCATCATGGTCGGCCTGACCCTCCCGACCACCGGCCAGGTCACGATCACCGGCCGCGACTACCGCGAGCTGGTCAACCCCGGTCTCGAGGTCGGCGTCCTGCTGGACGCCTCCGCCCAACACGCCGGCCGCACCGGGCGCGAGATCCTGGCGATCGCCGCGCAGACGATGGGGCTGCCCAGGGCCCGGGTCGCCGAGACCCTCGCCCGCGTCGGGCTCACCGAGGACGAGGCGGAGCGCCGGGTGCGCAACTACTCCCTCGGCATGCGCCAGCGCCTCGGCATCGCGACCGCCCTGATCGGTGACCCCCAGGTCCTGGTCCTCGACGAGCCGGCCAACGGCCTCGACCCCGCCGGCATCCGCTGGATGCGCGACCTGCTCCGTGGCTTCGCCGACGACGGCGGCACCGTGCTGCTGTCGTCGCACCTGCTCCACGAGATCGAGGTCATCGCCGACGACCTCGTGGTGATCGGCCAGGGCCGCATCGTCGCCCAGGGCAGCAAGTCCGAGCTGCTCGCCGCGGCGGGCACCCTCGTCCGCACCGCCGACCCCTCCCAGCACGACCGGCTCGCCCGTGCCCTGCACGAGGCCGCCGTCGTCACCACCCCCATCGACGGCGGCCTGCGCGCCGACGCCGACCCCGAGCTCGTCGGCGAGACCGCGCACCGCGCCGGCATCGCCCTCCGCGAGCTGCGCGCCGCCGACGGCGCCGGCCTGGAGGAGATGTTCCTCGAGCTCACCGCCGAGACCGCCCGTGAAGGAGCAGCAGCATGACCACCCAGATTCAGGCCGCCACCCAGACCCCGTCCCCGGCGACGCCGGCCCCCACACGTACGCCGTCCGCAGCCACCCCGGCCCGCGCCGTACGCCCCATCCCGACGACCCGCCTCGTGGGCGTCGAGCTGCGCAAGATGTTCGACACCCGCGCCGGGTTCTGGCTGATGGCCAGCGTCGGCATCGTCTCGGTGCTCGCGACCGCCGCCGTCATCATCTGGGCACCCGACGAGGCGATCACCCAGAACACCTTCTCCACCGCGATCGGCATGCCGCTCTCGGTCGTGCTGCCGATCATCGCGATCCTGTCCGTCACCGGTGAGTACAGCCAGCGCACCGGCCTGACGACCTACACCCTCGTGCCCTGGCGGGGCCGCGTGATGGCCGCCAAGGTGGTCGCCACGCTCATCGTCGGGGTCGCGGCGATGTTCGTCGCGCTGGCCGTCGGCGCCCTCGGCAACGTCGTCGGCTCGGCGATCACCGGTCTCGACGCGGTCTGGGACATCACGCTCAGCCAGTTCGGCAACATCGTGCTGGCCAACGTGCTCGGCATGTTGATGGGCTTCATGCTCGGCGTGCTGTTCCGCAGCTCCGCCGGCGCGATCGTGGGCTACTTCGTCTACTCCCTCGTGCTGCCCGTCGCGTTCGGGACGCTCGCGGCGTTCCAGGAGTGGTTCCGCGACCTGCAGCCGTGGGTCGACGTGAACTTCGCGGTCACCCGGCTCTTCGACCAGACGATGACCGCCGAGTACTGGCAGCAGCTCGGCGTCTCGACCCTGGTGTGGCTCTGGATCCCGCTGGCCATCGGCCTGCGCGCGATCCTGCGCGCCGAGGTGAAGTAGTCCCCTGCTCCACCTCGTGCCCATCAGCGGCTGCCGGTCGGGGGACCGGCGGCCGCTGGTGCCTGTCCGGGGGCCCTCCCTCTGACAGGCTGGCCGCATGCACCCCGACGCCTGGCTGGTCGTCATCGACCCGCAGCGGATCTTCGCCTCGCCCGACAGCGAGTGGGGCTCGCCGATGTTCGCCGACATCGTGGAGCCCGTACGCCGCCTCGCCGCCGCCGCGGGAGAGCGCACCGTGGTCACGCGTTGGGTCCCGGCACCCGACCCGCGGGGCAGCTGGGCGGCGTACCTCGCGGCCTGGCCGTTCGCCGACGTGCCGGCGGACGACCCGCTGCTCGCGCTCGTGCCCGAGGCGAGGGGGCTCACGGACACAGTCGTCTCGCTGCCGACCTTCGGCAAGTGGGGCCCGGAGCTGGCGGCGATCACCGGGCCGACCCCGCGCCTCGTCCTCGCGGGCGTGAGCACCGACTGCTGCGTCGTCTCGACCGCACTGGCCGCGGCCGACGCGGGCGCGACGATCACCGTGGTGACCGACGCGTGCGCCGGTTCGACGCCGCAGAACCACCGCGCCGCGATGGACGTGATGGCGCTCTACCCACCGCAGATCACCCTCGCGACCAGCGACGCGGTGCTGGTGGAGGGGGATCGTTGAGCCGAGTCATCCACACCGGTCAGGCGCTGGTCGACGTGGTGGTGGAGGTCCCCGACCTCCCCGACCGCGGCCAGAACGTGATGGCCGCCTCGGCCACCGACTACGCCGGAGGGGCGGTGACGGTGCTGCTCGCGGCCGCGCGGTTCGGCGCCGACTGCGTGCACGCCGGCGCCCACGGCACCGGACCGCACGGCGACCTCGTCCGCGACGCCCTCGCCCAGGAGGGCATCGCCGTGTCCGCACCGGTCGTCGACGGGCTCGACACCGGCATCTGCGTGGTGATGGTCGAGCCGAGCGCCGAGCGTACGTTCGTCACCACGCTCGGTGCCGAGCGGCACATCAGCGTGGAGTCCCTCGCGACCTCGCAGCCCGGGCCGGGCGACCTCGTGTGCGTCACCGGCTTCTCGCTGGCCCTCGAGAGCACCCGCGACCCCCTGCTCGCGTGGCTGCCGGACCTGCACCCGGAGGTGGTCGTCGTGCTCGACCCGGGGGCCGCGTTCGCCGACCTGCCCCAGGACGTACGCGCCGCGATGCTCGAGGTCACCGACGTCTGGTCGAGCAATGCCGAGGAGGCCGAGGGGCTCCTGCGCGCGGTGGGCCACGAACCTCCGGGCGACCTCGCCGGGCTGACCACCGCGGTCGCTCCCCTGCTGCGCGGCGACGCCGTCGCCATCGTGCGCGACGGCCCGGAGGGCTGCGCGGTGCGGGTGGCGGGCGAGACGACGTACGTCCCCGGCTTCCCGCAGACGCCGGTCGACACCAACGGCGCCGGCGACACCCACACGGGCGCGCTGTTGGCCGAGGTCGCAGCAGGTACGCCGTGGGCCGAGGGCTGCCGACGCGCCAACGCTGCGGCCGCGATCAAGGTGACCCGGCGCGGGCCGGAGTCGGCGCCGACCGCGGCCGAGGTGGACGACTTCCTCGCCTCCTCCGGCTAGGAACGACCGCGGGACTCGCGCAGCCGCCGCCCACGCGCGATGTCCTCCTGCTCCTTCTTCGCCGCCTTGTCGGACTTGCGGGTGTCGCGCGGGGGCAGCTGGAGCTCCTCCTCGGCCTCGATGCCGGCCTGGAGCTGGCGCCCGCGCTCGACCTCCGCGTCGAGCTCCGCGCCGAACAGCAGGGCGAGGTTGGTGATCCACAGCCACAGCAGGAAGGCGATGACGCCCGCCAGCGAGCCGTACGTCCTGTCGTAGCTGGAGAAGTTGGCGACGTAGAAGCCGAACGCCGCCGAGGCCAGCACCCACACCACGATCGCGACGAACGCACCGATGCTGATCCAGCGGAACTTCGGCTGCTTCACGTTGGGCGTCGCGTAGTAGAGCAGCGCCACGATCATGACGACGACCCCGAGCAGCACCGGCCACTTCGCGACGCTCCACACCGCCACGGCCGCGGACTCGAGCCCGATGGCCCGGCCGACCGCTTCGGCGGCGGGTCCGGTCAGGACGAGACCGACTGCGACGACCGCGGCAAGGAGGACCGTGACCAGCGTGACGACCAGCATCACCGGACGGAGCTTCCAGATCGGCCGGCCCTCGTCGGTCTCGTAGATGCGGTTCATCCCGCGCCCGAAGGCGTTGACGTAGCCCGACGCCGACCACAGGGCGGCGGCGAGACCGATGACCAGGGCCAGGCCGGCGCTCTCGTTGGACGCGAGCGCCACCAGCGTCGGCTCGAGGGTGTCCGCCGCGGAGGAGGCGCCGACGTCACGCAGGATGTCGAGCAGGGTGTCGACGGTCTCCCGGCGGTCGCCGACCAGCCCGACGATCGAGAGCAGGGCGATCGCCCCCGGGAACAGCGCCAGGACCGCGTAGTAGGTCAGTGCCGCGGCGAGGTCGGTGCACTGGTCGTCGCTGAACTCGCGCACGGTCTTGCGCAGCGCGTAGCGCCAGGTCGGCTTCGCGAGGTCGTCGGGCGAGTCCGGCTTGTTCGCAGCGTCGGGCGGCGGGGCGGTCCGCTCGCGCTCGGCGCTGGTGGACTCCTCGGCCTCGCCGTCGGTCCGGCTGTCGGTGGTCGAGTCGGCTCGGTGGGTCATGTGCTCCAGTGCCCGGGGGCGGGCCGGCCCATGCGCGCCCGGCCACCAGGTCCTCGTCGCCGTCGACGCGGTGGGCCGACGTGGTCCCGTGGGCGTCAGCGCCCCGGCAACGAGCTGGAGTCGAGCCAGCGTGGGACGGCCGTGCGGTACGCCGCGTAGTCCGCGCCGAACTTCTCGGCGAGCGCTCGCTCCTCGGCGGCGATCTGGAACCGGTCGATGTAGCCGACGAACGCAGCGAGCGGCAGCAGCGCACGCCAGTCACCCAGCCGGACAGCGTTGGCGACCAGCAACCCGGCCATGCCGACGTACATCGGGTTGCGGGTGAGGGCGTTGGGACCGGTCACCACCAGGGAGGTGGCCTTCGAGGGGTCGAAGGGCTCAACCGTGGTGTGGTGCGCGCGGAACTGCCCGGCCGCGGCTCCGGCGAGGCCCACCGACGCGGCCGCGGTCGCTGTGGCGAGCGCACGCCGGGGTGCCGACGGTGGCGTCGCACCCGCCCACAGGTGCTGGGCGACGCCGGCGACGAGGGCCAGGACCGGCGGCGGTGGACGCATCACGGATCCACGGTGGCACGACATCGCGACATTGCCCAGACCGTCGGTCGAGCGGGTGCTGCCGTAGCGTTCGCCCCGTGCCCCCTGACGCCCTGCTCGTCGGCTGCGGCGACCTCGGCGCCGCGGTCGGCCTGCGCCTCGCCGACCTCGGCCACGACGTGCTCGCCCTGCGCCGCGACGCCTCCAAGGTGCCGGCCCCGCTCACTGGTCGGTCGGTCGACCTGACACGCGAGCAGCCGGACCTCTCGGACGTACGCCCGCGCCTCATCGTCGTCGCGCTGACCGCGAGGCCGCGGACCGAGGAGGCCTACCGGGCGACGTACGTCGACGGGATGGCCCGCGCGATCGACGCCCTCGCCGAGGCGCCGGAGCGGGCGGTGCTGGTGTCCTCGACCGCGGTGCACGGCAGCCGCGACCGTCCAGAGGTCGAGGACGAGACGGCTGCCGCCGCCCCGAGCGACGGCCCCGGCCGGATGCTCCTCGCTGCGGAGGAGGCCTTCCACGAGCGGGTCCCGCACGGGACGGTCCTCCGCCTCTCGGGCCTGTACGGCGGCAGCAGCACGCGACTGCTCGACCAGGTCCGCGAGGGCCGGGTCACCGACCCGCACCGCTGGACCAACCGCATCCACCGCACGGACGCGGCGGCCGCCGTGGTCCACCTGCTGAGCATGCCGACCGAGCCAGAGCGGCTCTACCTCGGCACCGACGACGAGCCGGCGCAGCTGGGCGACGTGGCGGCGTACCTCGCCGACCGGCTCGGGGCGCCCGCTCCCCCGCCCGCCGACCCGGTGCAGGGCCACGGCAAGCGGCTGTCCAACGCGCGGCTGCGCTCGACGGGGTGGGCGCCGCAGCTGCCGACCTACCGCGAGGGCTACGCCTAGACCCTGCCCATCCACGCCGCCAGCCGCTCGAGGCCGGGACCGGTGCTCGCCGCCAGCCGTTCGCGGGCGGCGTCGAGGGCCGCGGACGGCGGATAGCCGGCGGGGACGCGCGCCGGGTTGAGGGCCACGCCGTCGGCCCACGCCTTGATGTCGGGCTCGGCGGAGAAGGACATCGCCGCCCGGGTGCCGAGCACGTTCATCCCGGCCCACTGCTGCAGGGAGTCGGGGAAGGGAGACGGCGGGCAGAGCCGGTTCTTCTCGGCGTCGTCGTCGCGGGTCGCCTCGACGTAGCCGGTGACCGCGGCGCCGAAGCACGGGAAGCCGGCCCGGATCGGCTGGAGCGTGATGTCCTCGGGCCGCCACACCGGCACGAGCGGCGGGTACTTCAGGCCGTCGGCGGCGCAGTGCACCACCACGGCATCGTCGGCGACCCGGACCGTGGAGCCGTCGAGGAAGGTCAGCCGCCCGCGCTCGACCGAGCGCAGGTGCCCGCGTCGTACGACGTCCTCGATCGTGCGCAGCCGCTCGAGCTCCCACTGGGCGAGCGTCGGGGTCTTGGCCATCGTCGGGGTCACCGAGCGGTCGATGCGCAGCATCACGCCGGCGTCCTCGAGCCGCAGGAAGACCTCGTCGAGGGACTCCGAGGCCACCGCCGCCTCGAAGATGGTCGCCGGGACGCCCAGGAAGATGGCGGGGTCCGGCTGGATCAGGGCCCGGTCGAACATCCAGGGATCACGCGGTCGCACCCAGCAGATCGCGTCCGGGTCGACCCCCTGCGCGAGCAGCCACACGCACGCGTCCGTAGCGGTCTTGCCGGCGCCCACCACGACGTACTGGCTCGGCGCCTCCTCCACGTGCACGAGGTCGTTGACCGGCAGCACCCGTGCGCCGTCGCCGACCCCGAACGGCGCCGGCATCTCCGCGGGGATGCTGGGCGCCAGGTAGTGGGCGTTGACGAGGCGGCAGTGCTCCGGCACCTCGAACCGGCGCCCGGAGACGCGCGAGAGCACCGTGCCGTCGCCGAGGTGGTCGCTGCCGGGCAGGAACTGGACCCGCCCGGTCTGCTGCAGGCGGTCGAGGACGTGGGCGTAGTAGGCGACGACCTCGGGCTGCGAGGCCCGCTCCTGCAACCCGGCCTCGGGACCGTGGTCCTGCAGGCGCCCGCCGCCGAGCAGCGTCGAGGCGACGCCGTAGAACGCGGAGGACTGGTGCAGCCGCACGAACGGGTAGGCCTCGAGCCAGTGCCCCCCGGCGCCGTGCCGACGGTCGACCAGCGCCACCCGGACGTCGGCGTGGTCGACGAGCGCGTCGGTGAACGCCATCCCCATGGCGCCGGCACCGACGACCAGGTAGTCGACGTCGAGCCTGGTTGCCATGTCTCAACGGTGGCACCACCACGCCGCCGCGTCTACGCCGTCGTGAGGCGGGTCCTCTCAGTCGAGGACGGCGTCGACGGTCTTCTTCAGCGCGCTCGGCTGCGAGGGCTTCGTCGGGGCCTGCTGCTTCGCGGCGAGGAGCTCCTCGCCGATCTCCTGCAGCGCCTTGCGCCCCAGACCCTCGCGGACCTTGGGGAACCAGTCCTCCTCCTCCTCGTCCATGTGGTGCCGGACGTTCTCGATGAGGACGGTCGTCTTCGCGTCGAAGCGCTCGGCGGTGGGGTCCATGCCCGCGAGCTCCATGACGAGGACGTCGGCGACGTGGTGCTCCTCGTAGGACTCGAGCACGTCGTCCTCGAGGTCGGGGAGCAGGTCGCGGACCCGCGGGTACATCACCTCGTTCTCGATGTAGGTGTGCTGGGTGAGCAGCTCGATCATCGTCTCCACGAGCTTGCCCTTGCGGCTGGTGGCCTCGTCTCCGGCGGACTCGAAGTCCCGGAACACCTTGCGGATCTGCTTGTGGTCGTCCTTGAGCAGGACGATGGCGTCGTGTGACATGGGGTTTCCTCCTGGCGTTGGTGCCTGACGAACCGACGTACCCCGAGACCGCCGTCGCCAACGGGTCGTCCGGGTCATCTGGACGAAACACGTCCGGACGACACTTGCCCCGTGCAGATCAACCGCGCCGACTTCGCCGACCCACGCCTCGCGGCATTCCTGCAGGCGCACCTCGACGACATGGAGCCGACCGCCCCGCCGGAGAGCCGGCACGCGCTCGACCTGGCCGCGCTGCAGGGCGACGGCGTACGGCTCTGGGTGGGAACCCACGGCGACGACCTCGTCGCCACCGCGGCGCTCGCCGCGCTGGCGGGCCGCCACGAGGAGCTCAAGAGCATGCGGACCGACCCGGCGCTCCGCGGTCGCGGAGTCGCGTCGCGGATGCTCGCCCACGTCCTCGACGACGCGCGCTCGCGCGGGGTCGCGCGGGTGTCGCTGGAGACCGGGAGCATGGCGTTCTTCGAGCCGGCGCGCCGGTTCTACTCCCGGGCCGGGTTCGTCGCGTGCACACCGTTCGGGTCCTACGTCGACGACCCGAACAGCACCTTCATGACGCTGGACCTCACCCGCGCCTGAGCGCGTCTCACGCCGGCTGGACGTCGTCGGCGGCGAGCTCCCCGACGTACGCCGGGAACCGGACCGTCACCGTGGTGCCACGGTCGCGCTCGGAGTCGAGCTCGACCGTCGCGCCGTGCCGGCTGACGATGCGGGCGACGATGGCCAGGCCGAGGCCGGTGCCGGGTCGGGAGAGCGCAGCCGGGTTGGTCGATCGGAAGAACTCGCGGAACAGCTGGGCCTGGTCGAGCTCGGAGATGCCGATGCCGGTGTCGGCGACGGAGACCACCACCGTGTCGCCCTCGGCGGCGAGGCGCACGGTGACGCTGCCGCCGGGGTCGGTGTACTTGATGGCGTTGGACGCGAGGTTCGTGAGGAGGCGGTGCAGCTCCTCGGGATCCCCGGACACCCGCATCGGGGTGTCGGGCAGCTCGGCGTGGCAGGCGACGTCGCCGGCCGACGCCGAGGCGTGGCACTCGTCGTAGACGTCGTGGACCACGCGGCGCAGGTCGATCGCCACCGGGTCGAACTCGCGGTTGGGGTCGGAGACCTGGGCCATGGTCAGCAGGTCGTCGATCACGGCTCGCATCCGGGCGGCACCACGCGTCGCGGCCGCCACCGACCGGCGGGCGTCCTCGTCGAGCGTGGCGGTGGTCAGCAGCTCGAGGTTGGCGCTCATCGAGAAGAGCGGGTTGCGCAGCTCGTGGCCGAGGGTGTTGACCACCTCGACGCGATAGCTGTCGAGCTTGCGCAGGCGGTCGACGATGGCCCGCTCGAGCTCGAGCTGGCGCGCGTTGGCGACCGCGCGGCCGAGGTCGTGGCCGATGTCGAGGGCGGCGTCGATCTCGACGTCGGTCCAGGTCCGGGCGTCCGAGACCCGGGTCAGCACGAGGAAGCCGAGGCACTCCGGCCCCACCCCCAGCGGGACGAACAGCACCGATCCGATGCCGATGCGGTCGAGGAAGCCCAGCAGCCGCTCGGCGTCCTCGGGCGGCAGGCCCGGCTGGTCGGCATTGCTGCGGGAGAACGGCGCGACGTACTGGTCGCCCCAGTAGCGGCGCGCGAGGCGGATGACGACGTCGTCGATCTCCGCGAAGGGCGGCACCTCGTAGTCGTCGCCCGCGGCGTAGGACGTCGTCCGGGCCGGGCCGCCGTCGGTGTCGAGGACGGTGAGCCACATGCCGACGGCGTCGAAGCACGCGACGACCGTGGACCGGCACGCCTCCAGGATGAGGTCCAGGGTCGGCTCGCCGAGGGCCTGACGGACGATCTCGCGCGCCTGGGAGGCCATCCGGATCTTCTCGCTGAGCTCCTCGCGCTCGAGGGCGAGCAGGACGAGGGTGCGCGCCACGCCGGCGTACTTGGTCAGCACCTCCAGCGTCTCGGCCGACGGCAGGCGCCCGTCGCGCGGGCTGTCGACCGACAGCAGGCCGCGCAGGCGCCCCTGGTCGTCGTGGAGCGGAGCGGCGAGCAGGTCGAGCGGGTGCCAGGCGTCCTCCGCGTCCAGCGGGGTGACGTCGGGGATGTGGCTGTAGGCGAGGGCCTCGGCGCTCGCCCTGTGGTGCGGGACGAAGCGCCACACGCCCCACTCGTCCGCACCGGCGAGGTCGTCCTCGATCGACTCGCGGGGCACCTCGGTGCCCACGAACCCGTCCTCGACCCCGGCCGCGGCGACGACCTCGAAGTGGTCGTCGCGGCGCAGCGTGAGGGACGACTGCTCGAAGCCTGCGAGGGTGGCCACGCCCTCGACCAGGACCTGGAGGTGCTGCCGAGTCTGCTCGTCAGCCCACGGCGCAGCGGCCACGCGGCGCTGGCCTCGTGTGTCGTCCTCCATCGCACCCCCTGCTGTCGGCGCGGACCAAGGACGACCTTAAGCCTGAGGTGCCGTGGAGCGCAGGGGAACCCTGACACAGCATCACCCGACCGGGGTCACCAGCCCGCCGCGCTCGAGGAAGGCGTCGACGTTGTCCAGCACGAGCCGACCCATCGCCTCGCGCGTCTGGGTCGTCGCGCTGCCGACATGCGGCAGCAGCACGACGTCCTCGCGCTCCAGCAACGCTGCGGGCACGTGCGGCTCGTCGGCGAAGACGTCGAGCCCGGCACCGGCGATGCGGCCCGCCTCCAGGGCGGCGACGAGCGCGTCCTCGTCGACGACCGAGCCGCGCGAGACGTTGACGAGGAAGCCCTCGGGCCCGAGCGCGTCGAGCACGGCGGCGTCCACGAGGCCGTCGGTGCCCGCACCACCTGGCGTGAGGACGACCAGCACGTCGCTCGCTGCGGCCAGCTCGGCCGGGCTCGGGTGGTAGGTCCACGCGACGTCCTTCGGGCTGCGCGAGTGGTAGTGGACCACCGCGCCGAAGGCCTCCAGCCGCTGGGCAGCGGCCGTGCCGATGCGCCCCAGCCCCAGCACGCCGACCACGGCCCCGCGTACGTCGCGGGTCAGCGGCACCTGCTCGCCACGCGCCCACGCCCCGCTGCGTACGAACCGGTCGGCGGCGGTGATGCCACGCAGCACGTCGACCACGAGGAAGGCTGCGAGGTCCGCCACCGCGTCGGTCAGGACGTCGGGGGTGTTGGAGACGACGATGCCGCGGCGGCGCGCCTCGGCGACGTCGACGTTGTCGTAGCCGACGCCGAAGTTCACGATCGCGCGCAGGTCGGGCAGCGCGTCCATCTCGGCCGCGCCGGCCGGCGCACCGCCGCCCACGACGGCGACCTCGACCCCCGCCGGGTCGTCGAGGTCGGCCAGCCCCGGCGCGGCGTACCTCTCGAGGAGCCACTCGCGGACGAAGGGCATCAGCCCTCCGAGCTGCACGACACGGACCGGGTGCTGGGTGTCAGTCGTCACCACGACATCCTTGCCGGGCGTCGGACGTCGCGTACAGGACGGTCTCGATGTCGCGCGATACCCGGGAAGGAGGACGCATGGACCTGCTGATCGGGTTCACCACGATCCTGGTCGTGATCGCCGCCGGTGCCGCGCTCGCGCACGTCGGGGTGCTCGACCGACGCTCGCAGCGCACGCTCGGCGAGATCGCGTTCTTCGTGGCGTCGCCGGCGCTGATGGTCGTCACGATCAGCCGGGTCGAGCTCGGTGCCGCGGCGGCCAACCTGGTCGCCTCGAGCGTGTCGCTCGCCGCCTGCTTCGCGGCGTACGTCGTGGTGGCGCGACTGCGCTGGCGCCTCGACACCGGGGCCCTGCTCATCGGCGCGCTCTCGTCGTCCTACGTCAACGCCGGCAACCTCGGCATCGCCATCGCGGCCTACGTCGTCGGCGACCTCACGGTCGTGGTGCCGACCCTGCTCGTCCAGATGCTCGTCGTGCAGCCGGCCGCGCTCATCGTGCTGGACCGGATCACCGGCCGCGGGGAGGGCGTACGCTCCGCCGCGCGCCGTCTCGTCACGAACCCGCTCACCGTCGCCGCCGTCGCCGGCCTCGTGCTCGCGACCACCGGCTGGCGGCTGCCGGCCCCGTTGCTGTCGCCGCTGGAGATGCTCGCCGGCGCGGCGATCCCGCTGATGCTGATGTCCTACGGCGCGGCCCTGCGGCTCAGCCCGCCCATCGGCCGCGCCGGCCACAACGGCGAGGTCGTCGTCGCCACCGTGCTCAAGATGGGCGTCATGCCGGTGGTCGCGTGGGCCGTCGGCGTCGCCCTCGGCCTCGACGACCGGGTGCTGCTCGGTGTCGTCATCACCGCGGCGCTGCCGACCGCGCAGAACATCTTCCTGCACGCCACCCGCTACCGCGTCGGGGAGGATGTCGCGCGGGAGACCATCCTGGTCACCACCCTGGCCTCGTTGCCCGCGGCGCTGCTCGTCGCGGTGCTGCTGGGCTGACACCCCCGACCCTCTCCGAGGAGACCTCCGTGACCGACCTGCTCGAGCGGCTGCGCACGGCCGTCGGCGACGCCCACGTCCTCACCGAGCCAGCCGACGTCGCGGCGTACGTCGTCGACTGGACCGGCGTCCACGAGGGGCGCGCGCTCGCGGTGGTGCGGCCCGGCTCGACGGCCGAGGTGGCCGCCGTCGTGCGCGCGTGCGCCGAGACCCGTACGCCGGTCGTCCCGCAGGGCGGCAACACCGGGCTGGTCGGTGGCGGGGTCCCGGACGCGTCGGGCACCGCGGTGGTGCTCTCGCTCGGGCGGATGCGGTCGGTGCGCGACGTCGACCCGGTCGCGGGCACGATCACCGTCGACGCGGGCGTCGTGCTCGCCGACGTGCAGGCCGCGGCCGAGCAGGCCGGGCGGCTCTTCCCCATGTCGCTGGGATCCGAGGGCAGCTGCACCATCGGCGGCAACCTCGCCACCAACGCCGGCGGCACCGCGGTGCTGCGTTACGGCATGACGCGGGAGCTGGTGCTCGGCCTCGAGGTGGTGCTGCCGGACGGCCGGGTGTGGGACGGGCTGCGCGGTCTCCGCAAGGACAACACCGGCTACGACCTGACCCAGCTCTTCGTCGGCTCCGAGGGCACGCTCGGCGTGATCACCGGCGCGATCCTGCGGCTGTTCCCGGCGACGCCCCGGCACGCCACCGCCTGGGTGGCGGTGCCGTCCGTCGGCGCGGCGGTCTCCCTGCTCGGCACCGCGCAGCAGCACGGTGGCGTGCACCTGTCGACCTTCGAGATCGCCAACCGGCAGGCGATCGACCTCGTCCTGGCCCACCTGCCCGGGGCGGTCGACCCGCTCGCGGAGCCGAGCGACTGGTACGTCCTGGTCGAGCTGGCCGGGTCCGCCTCCGACGAGGGCCTCGACACGACGCTCGAGGCGCTGCTCGGCGAGGCCGTCGACGCCGGCACGGCGACCGACGCGGCCATCGCGGGGAGCCCTGCCCAGCGCAGCGCCCTGTGGTCGCTGCGCGAGGGGATCTCCGAGGTGCAGAAGGTCGAGGGTGCGACCCTCAAGCACGACGTCACCCTGCCGATCGCCGACCTCGCCGACTGGACCGAGGCGATGGGCCCGAGGCTGCAGGAGGTCCTCCCCGGGGTCCGGCCGGTGACCTACGGCCACGTCGGCGACGGCAACCTCCACTACAACCTCAACGCGCCCGTGGGTCGCGACGACGACCTCCGGGCGGCGGCGGGCGACCTCACGGCGGCGATCTACGACGCGGTCGCGGCCGCCCACGGGTCGATCAGCGCCGAGCACGGCCTCGGCCGGACGAAGGCCGCGGCCGCCGCGGCGTACAAGTCCGACGTCGAGGTCGACCTGATGCGGGCGGTCAAGCAGGCCCTCGACCCCGCGGGCCTGATGAACCCCGGTGCCGTGGTGCCGCCCGCCTAGTCTGTGCCCATGAAGGCACAGACACTCGGCCGCGTCGTCCTCGGCGGCTTCCTTGTCACCGCCGGTGTGCTGCACCTGACCACGCAGCGCGACGAGTTCCGCGCGCAGGTGCCGGACTGGTTCCCCGTCGACGAGGACCTCACCGTGCTCGGGTCCGGCGTCGTCGAGATCGCGCTGGGCGGTGCGTTCGTGGCGCTGCCCCGGCACCGGCGTACGGTCGGCGCGCTGCTCGCGGCCTTCTTCGTCGCGATCTTCCCGGGCAACGTGGCGCAGTACCTCGAGGGCACCGACGCGTTCGGCCTCGACACCGATCGCGCGCGGTTCGTCCGGCTGTTCTTCCAGCCCGTCCTTGTCCTCTGGGCGCTGTGGGCCGGGGGCCTGCTCGGTCGCCGACGGACGGGCGTCGAGGAGGAGCGGGAGCGCGAAGAGGTCGAGATCGGCGAGTAGTCCGCCGATCCGGGTTTGGCCGCCTCCACCCGGGGCACGAAGGGGGCCGGGAACAAACGAGGGGGACCCCACATGACCACCACCCGCCAGAAGTTCACCGGCGTCGCCGGCCTCTGTGCGATCGCGCTCGCCGTGACCACGGCGCCCGTGACCACGGCCGTCGCCACGGCCGAGGAGAAGACCCGCACCGTCGAGCTGCTGAGCGCCGCTCCGGCCACCCGCGGCGCCGAGGCGCCCGACGGAGCCCGATCGCGCTCCGTCCGCGTCGACGCGGCAGCGCTGCGCGACGTACGCGCCGGCGACCGCGTGAGCCTGACGCTGTTCGACGACACCACCGTCACCGCCGCGATCGACGGCCGCACCTCCGTCGACGGCGTCACGTCGTGGACCGGCTCGGTCGTCGGCTCCCTCGGCACCTTCGCTGCCGCCGAGGTCGACGGCGTCGCCCACCTGAGCGTCACCTCGGCCGCCGACGGCGCCTTCGAGGTGAGCACCACCCGCGGCGGCGACTACGAGGTCGTCGAGATCCCGGCGATGCCGCAGCCCGGCGACGACGCGATCGACGTCCGCGCCGCGGACGGCGAGCACGCCGACGGGGCCGACCACGCGGCGCCCGCGGGTGACGCCCCGTCCACGCCGGCCCCGGCCGCGGGCCAGGCGCCGGTCGCCGCGGACGCCCCGTCGGTCGTCGACGTGGCCATCGTCTACCCGGCGAACCTGCCGGGGACGGTCGGCGGCGCCGAGGCGATGCAGGCGCAGTTCGTCCTCGGCATCACCCAGACCAACCAGGCCCTCACGGCGTCCGGCGTCCCCACCCAGGTGCGACTGGTGGGCACCCGCCAGGTCGCCGCGACCCCGTCGTCCTCGCTGACGACCAACTACTACGCGCTCGCCAAGCCCGGCGACGGCGTCTTCGACGAGGCACAGGCGCTGCGTGAGGAGACCCACGCCGACCTGGTCAGCCTCTGGCTCGGTGGCGCGTACCCGTCGGGCTCGTTCTGCGGGCTCGGCTCGCTGGGCGGCACCCAGCCGGAGCACGACCCCGAGACTGCTGCCTGGACGGTCCTCTGGGCCGACAAGTGCGCCACCGGCAACCTCACCTTCGCCCACGAGATCGGCCACAACCTGAGCGCCGACCACGACGCCGGCGCGTCCTCGCCGCCGAGCGGTGGCAAGTCGTACGCCCGGGGCTACGTCGACGTCGCCGGCAACTTCCTGACGGTGATGTCCTACCCGAACAGCTGCCCCGAGTGCGTGCGCATCGGCAACTTCTCCAACCCCAACGTCAGCCGCAACGGCCGACCCACCGGCACGGCTGCCGCGTTCAACGCGCTCGCGGCCCAGGAGCAGGCCGTCGCCGTCGCCAACTACCGCCAGTCGCAGATCTACCCCGGCGCCGTCGCGATGGGCGGCCAGGCCCGGTCCGGCAGGACGGTCACCGCGGCCACCACCCCGTGGGCCCCGGCAGTGGCGCTGGGCTACCAGTGGTTCCTCGACGGCGTTCCCGTGGCGGGTGCCACCACCGCCAGCTTCAAGCTGTCCCGCGGGGACATCGGTCGCACCCTGAGCCTCCAGGTCACCGGCTCGGCTCCCTACTACGCACCCGTGGCGGCGTCCTCGGCCCCGGTCGTGGTCGGCAAGGCGCTCTTCTGGACGTCGCGACCCAAGCTCCGCGGCACGCCGCGCGCCGGGCGGGTCCTGTCGGTGAAGATCAAGGGCTGGAAGCCCAAGCCGGCCAAGAAGAGCGTCAAGGTGCGCTACCAGTGGCTGAAGAACGGAAAGAAGATCAAGGGGGCCAAGAAGGCCACCTACCGCCTGCGGGCCAAGGACCGCGGCAAGAAGATCTCGGTCCGGGTCACGACCAGGAAGAAGGGCTACGAGAAGGCGACGCGGACCTCCAAAAAGGTCAAGGTCCGCCGCTGACGCGGGCTCGCCGGGCGGGTCACAGGGTCGGCAGCCAGTCGACCCGCCCGGCGAGCGCGGCGTACCCCACGAACGCGCCCACGTCGAGCAGCGTGTGCGCGACCACGAAGGGCATCACCCGCCCCCAGCGCCGGAAGAGCCAGCCGAAGAGCAGCCCCATCGCGAGGTTGCCGACGAAGCCGCCGAGGCCCTGGTAGAGGTGGTAGCTGCCTCGAAGCAGCGCCGCGAGGCCGATCGCCGCGGTGTCGCCGAAGCCGATCTGCCGCAGCCGCACCTGCACGAAGCCGAGCACGACGAGCTCCTCGAGCACGGCGTTCTCCGCGGCCGCGAGGACGAGCACCGGCACCTGCCACCACTCCCCCGGCAGCGATTGCGCGACGACGGTGAGGTTGGTCCCGAGGGCGTAGGTCGCGAGGTAGAACACCACGCCCACCGAGCCCACCCCGGCTGCGAGCAGCGCGCCGCGCCCCCAGTCGCCGAGCGTGCTCCAGCCGCCGTCGCGCGCCCACACCTCCTTGAGCCGGGTGCCGGAGCGGACGAGGAGGTACGCCGCGAGGGCGACCGGCACGAGCGCGAACGCGATCCGCAACAGCTGGTAGGTCAGGTCGAGCCACGGCCGGTCGGGGGCGAGCGAGTTGTTGAGGTTCGCCGCCTGCGCCGACAGCGGCCCGGGCGCGGTCAGCGCCGAGATGATGCTGACGATGGAGTAGACGGCCGACCGGCCGAGCGAGACCAGCAGCACGAGCGCGAGCTCGGTCCACAGCAGCGCCTTCGCCAGGTCGGGGACGCCGCCGGGGACCGGGGTGTCCCGCAGCCGCCACCACGGGCGTACGTCGGTGGTCGTCGTCACGGGAGACAGCATCCCCCAGCGGGCTGAGCCAGTGCTGAGAACCCCTGCTCGTAGACGCGCGGGCAGAAGTGCTCCCGCGGCCGGTGGCTCACGCGTGGCCGCACCGCACCTGTCGACTTCTGTCCGCGCGTCTACGACGATCGACAGGGTGACCACGATCTACGAGGCGGCAGGCGGCATGGCGGTCTTCGTACGGCTGGCCGAGGCGACCCACCAGCGCTGCCTGGCCGACCCGTTGCTCAACCACCCGTTCTCCCACGCCGACAACCAGCCCGACCACACGGAGCGGCTGGCGGCCTACTGGGCCGAGGCCCTCGGCGGTCCGCCGACGTACACCGCCGAGTGGGGCGGCAGCGAGTCGCACGTGCAGCGGCTGCACGCAGGCGAGGGCGAGTACGCCGTCGAGGCCGGTCCCCGCTTCGCCCAGTGCGTGGTCGACTCGTTCGACGAGGCCGGGGTGCCCGACGACCCGGAGGTACGCCGGGCGGTCGCCGCCTACGTCGCGTGGGCGGCGACCGGGCCGTTCCAGGCATGGCCCGACTCCGCGGACGACGTCCCCGACGACCTGACGATGCCGCACTGGGACTGGGACGGGCCCGTCAGCTGACGTCAACCAGCGAGGAGTGACAACCCGTCGTCGCCGACGTCGACCGTCACCGCACCGCCGTCGGTGACCTGGCCGGCGATCAGCAGCCGGGCGAGCGGGTCGCCGATGGCGGACTGGATCAGCCGCCGCAGGGGCCGGGCGCCGTACGCCGGGTCGTAGCCGGTCTCGGCCAGCCAGGCGCGTGCCGCGTCGGTCACCGAGATCGTGATCCGCCGGACGGCGAGCCGCTTCTCCAGCAGCGCGAGCTGCAGGTCGACGATGTGGGCGAGGTCGTCCTTGGACAGCGCCTCGAACATCACGACCTCGTCGAGCCGGTTGAGGAACTCGGGCTTGAAGTGCGCGCGCACCACGCCCATCACCGACTCCTTCTTGGCCACCGGCTCGAGGATCGGGTCGACCAGGAAGTGCGAGCCGAGGTTGGACGTGAGGATCAGCAGCGTGTTGCGGAAGTCGACCGTGCGGCCCTGCCCGTCGGTGAGCCGGCCGTCGTCGAGCACCTGGAGCAGGATGTCGAAGACCTCCGGGTGCGCCTTCTCGACCTCGTCGAGCAGCACCACGCTGTAGGGCCGGCGGCGTACGGCCTCGGTGAGCTGCCCGCCCTCGTCGTAGCCGACGTAGCCGGGAGGCGCCCCGACGAGCCGCGAGACCGAGTGCTTCTCGCTGTACTCGCTCATGTCGATGCGCACGATCGCGCGCTCGTCGTCGAAGAGGAAGTCGGCCAGCGCCTTCGCCAGCTCGGTCTTGCCCGTGCCGGTGGGGCCGAGGAACAGGAACGAGCCGGTCGGCCGGTTGGGGTCGGAGATGCCGGCTCGCGAGCGGCGTACGGCGTCGCTGACCGCGGTCACGGCCTCCGCCTGGCCGATGAGGCGCTCGCCGATGACGGACTCCATCTCCAGCAGCTTGGCGGTCTCGCCCTGGAGCATCTTGCCGGTGGGGATGCCGGTCCACGCCTCGACGACGTCGGCGATCTGCTCCGCACCGACCTCCTCGCCGACGAGCGGCTCGATGTCGGCGGCCTCGGCCTTCTCGACCTCGGCGATCTGCTTCTCGAGCGCCGGGATCTGGCCGTACTGGATCTCCGAGGCGCCGGCGAGGTCACCCTCGCGCAGCTTCTTCTCGGCCTCGATCTTGAGCTGGTCGAGCTGGCGACGCAGCTCGCCCTCGCCCTGGAGCTGGTCCTTCTCGCGCTCCCAGCGGGTCTCGAGCCCGCGCAGCTCCTCCTCCTTGTCGGCGAGGTCCTTGCGCAGCACCTCGAGCCGCTCCGCCGAGGCGGGGTCGGTCTCCTTGTCGAGCGCGAACTCCTCCATCTTGAGCCGCTCGACCTGGCGCCGCAGCACGTCGATCTCCTCGGGCGAGGACTCGTGCTCCATCCGCAGCCGCGAGGACGCCTCGTCGATGAGGTCGATCGCCTTGTCCGGCAGCTGGCGGCCGGTGATGTAGCGGTCGGACAGCGTGGCGGCGGCGACGAGCGCGGCGTCGGTGATGCGTACGCCGTGGTGGGCCTCGTACTTCTCCTGGATGCCGCGCAGGATCTGGATGGTGTCCTCGACCGAGGGCTCGCCGACGAAGACCTGCTGGAAGCGGCGCTCGAGCGCGGGGTCCTTCTCGATGCGCTCGCGGTACTCGTCGAGCGTGGTCGCACCGATCATGTGCAGCTCGCCACGAGCGAGCATCGGCTTGAGCATGTTGCCGGCGTCCATCGCGGAGTCGCCGCCGGCACCCGCGCCGACGACCGTGTGGAGCTCGTCGATGAAGGTGATGACCTGCCCGCCGGCGTCCTTGATCTCCTCGAGGACGGCCTTGAGCCGCTCCTCGAACTCGCCGCGGTACTTCGCACCGGCGACCATGGCGGCGAGGTCGAGGCTCAGCACGCGGCGGCCCTTGAGCGAGTCGGGCACGTCGCCGGCGACGACGCGCTGGGCGAGCCCCTCGACGACGGCGGTCTTGCCGACGCCGGGCTCACCGATGAGGACGGGGTTGTTCTTGGTGCGGCGCGAGAGCACCTGGATGACGCGGCGGATCTCGGCGTCACGGCCGATGACCGGGTCGAGCCGGCCGTCCTCGGCAGCCTGGGTGAGGTCGACGGAGTACTTCTCCAGCGACTCGTACGACGCCTCGGCGGACTCGCTGGTCACGCGCCGGTTGCCGCGGACGGCGGTGATCGCCTCGCGCAGGCCGTCGGCGGTGAGGCCGGCGTCGGCGAGCACCTTCTGGGCGGGCGACTCGACGGTCGCGGTCGCGACGAGCAGGTGGTCGGTGGCGACGTAGTCGTCCTTCATCGACCCGGCGAGGTCGAGGGAGGAGGCGAGGACGCGGGTCAGCGCCGCTGACGCGCTGGGCTGCTGGACGGTCGAGCCGGTGGCGCGGGGCAGCTGCTGCTGCACGCGCTCGGCCTGCGCGAGCAGCGTGGCCGGGTCGACGCCTGCCTTCTGCACGAGGCTGCGGCTGGTGCCGTCCTCCTGCTTGAGCAGGGCGACGAGCAGGTGGATGGGCTCGGTGTGGGTGTTGCCGCCGGTGGTGGCGGCCAGCTGGGCAGCCTCGACGACCTCGCGGCTGCGGGTGGTGAACTTCTCGGCACCGAACGCGCTCAACTCAACTCCTCCATGGGTTCGCTGGGACCACTGTGGTCCGTACCGGGTCAACGCGCCAGAAGTTGAGTCGATTCCCCTCAACTTCGGAAATTTCGGCGCACCAGGAACTGCCGCGGCGCGGGTCTTGACCGGGCGGTCAATCAAGGCGCACCCTGAGCGTGAACGATCCGCCTTGGTAGCGACGGGTCCGAGCGCAGAGAGCGAGGAACCACTGATGGAGAAGTGGACGCGATGGCAGCTCTGGGCGGCGGCAGTGGCCGGCGCCGCCGCAGCCCTGTCACCGCTCGTCATCGAGATGGACGACACCGCGACCTGGACGATGGTGATCCTGGGGATCGTCACCGCAGTGGTCGCGCTGGGCGCGATGGCCGAGGCCGAGGAGAAGATGAGCGGGTACGCCCTGGTGCTCCTCGGCGCGCTGTTCGTCGGGTCGCCGTGGGCGATGGACATCGCCAGCACCGACAACGACGTCGCCGTGACGGCATGGATCGTCGGTGCCGTCGCAGTGATCGCCGGCCTGCTGACCGTGCCCCAGGTCGAGGAGAGGATGCATCACCGCGCGATCCCGCACTAGCAGTGGCGGAGGTCGACGCCGGGCAGGTCGCGGAGGGCGGCCTGCCCGTGCCTCGTGCCCCTCCGCCGACCCGACACCCCAGGAACAGCCCATGGCCGACGACCGCCGCACGCGCATCCTCGACGCGGCCGAGG
Organism: Nocardioides eburneiflavus; assembly: GCF_004785795.1. Lineage (NCBI taxonomy): Bacteria > Bacillati > Actinomycetota > Actinomycetes > Propionibacteriales > Nocardioidaceae > Nocardioides > Nocardioides eburneiflavus. The sequence continues at coordinate 1,334,820 of NZ_SRRO01000001.1, read as the reverse complement.
AGCTCTTCGCCGAGGACGGCTTCGACGCGACGCCCACGGCTCGCGTGGCGGAGGCCGCCAGGGTGCCCAAGGGCCTGGTCTTCTACTACTTCCCGCGCAAGATCGACCTGCTGCTCACCCTGCTGCAGGAGCGGCTGCCCGTGCCGACCACGGACACGGTCACCGACGTCGTACGTCGCGGGGACCCGGCCGGGTCGTTGCTCGCCCTGCACCGCCGCCTCGGACTCGACAGCCACGACTCCCTGGTGCTGCGGACCATCGTCTTCCGCGAGAGCGGCACGCACGAGCAGGTTCGCGACCACCTGCACCGGCTGCGTCGGTCGCTCGTGGAGCTGACCGAGTCGGCGCTGGACCAGGCGGTCGAGTGGACCCTGACGAAGACCCTGCGCCGCCAGGCCGCGGAGACCTTCGTGTCGGTCATGCTCGACCACGCCAACGCGCGCCGTGCCGGCGGTGCAACACCCGACGTGCAAGGCGCGGCTGCCGTCGTGGCGCTGGCCGTGGGGGCGTCCGGCCCGGCCTAGCCCCGACCAGCCGTCAGTGCCGCCGCAGGAGGTAGGTGTCCATCACCCACCCGTCGGCGGCCTTCGCCCGAGCCCGCGCTGTCCGGATGTCCTCGACGACGTCCCCCAGCCGCCCCGCCACCAGCTCCTCGTGCGGGCTGCCGAGGTTGGCTCCCCACCAGATGTCCCAGTCGCCGTCGAGCGACGTCGCCTGCAGCCTGCCGTCCAGCATGACGACGAGGTTGTCGTGCCCGGCGTCGACCTCGACGGCCAGCCGCCGCCCGGTCGTCACCAGCACCGGCCGGCCGACGTCATGCAGCACGACGCGGTGCCGGGCCGCCAGCAGCGAGAGCGCCGAGACGCCCGGCAGCACGTCGTACGGCACGCCGAGGCGCTCGACGACGCGGATCGTCGAGTCGTAGAACGCCGGGTCGCCCCACACCAGGAAGCCGACCGTCCCCGGCCGCTGCGCGACGACGGAGCCGTACGCCGCCGCGCGCGCGTCGTGCCAGTCCAGGACCGCACCGTCGTAGTCCGCGGGGTCGTCGCGGTCTCGCGGCGGGTCCGGCACGGCGACCAGCTCGACCCCGAGGTCGGCGCAGATCGTCCGGCGCAGCGCGAGGAGCGGATCGTCCGGTCCCTTGTCGGCGGCGATGACGTAGTCGCAGCCCGCGATCGCCTCGCGAGCCTCGAGCGTCAGCTGCCCCGGGTGGCAGCCGATCCCGACGATCCGGACGCGGGTCACCGGTCCTCCAGCTCGCCCTCGACGTCGAGGTAGACCTGCTGCAGCGCGGCCACGACCTCGGCGTCCGGCTCCTCCCACAGCCCGCGCTCGGCGGCCTCGTGCAGCCGCTCGACGATGCCCCGCAGCGCCCACGGGTTGGAGGTCCGCAGGAACTGCTGGTTGGTCTCGTCGAGGACGTACTCCTTCGCCAGCGACTCGTACATCCAGTCGTGCACGACGCCCGCGGTCGCGTCGAAGCCGAAGAGGTAGTCGACGGTCGCGGCGAGCTCGAAGGCGCCCTTGTAGCCGTGACGCTGCATCGCCGCGATCCACCGCGGATTGACCACGCGCGAGCGGAAGACCCGGTTCGTCTCCTCCTGCAGCGTCCGCGTGCGGACCGCGTCGGGGGTCGTCGAGTCGCCGACGTACGCCTTGGGGTCGCTGCCGGTCAGCGCGCGCACGGTGGCGACCATGCCGCCGTGGTACTGGAAGTAGTCGTCGCTGTCGGCGATGTCGTGCTCGCGGGTGTCGACGTTCTTGGCGGCGACCTTGATCCGGCGGTAGTTGGTCCGCATGTCGTCAGCCGCCGGCGCCCCGTCGAGGTCGCGGCCGTAGGCGAAGCCGCCCCACGCCGTGTAGACCTCGGCCAGGTCGTCGTCGCTGCGCCAGCTGCCCGACTCGACGACCTGGAGGATGCCGGCGCCGTAGGAGCCGGGCTTCGACCCGAAGATCCGCGTGGTCGAGCGCCGCTCGTCGCCGTGCTCGGCCAGGTCGGCGCGCGCGTGCGCCCGTACGTGGTTGTGCTCGTCGGGCTCGTCGAGGCCGGCCACGAGGCGTACGGCGTCGTCGAGCATCGCCACCACGTGCGGGAAGGCGTCGCGGAAGAAGCCGGAGATCCGAACCGTGACGTCGATGCGCGGGCGGCCGAGGTCCTCGAGCGGGATGACCTGGAGGTCGTTGACGCGGCGCGACGCCTCGTCCCACACGGGGCGGACGCCGAGCAGCGCGAGCACCTCGGCGACGTCGTCACCGCTGGTGCGCATCGCGCTCGTGCCCCAGACCGACAGGCCGACCGACTCGGGGTGGCCGCCGGTCTCGTCGACGTACTTCGCGACGAGCGACTCCGCCATCGCCTGCCCGGTCTGCCACGCGAGGCGGGACGGGACGGCGCGCGGGTCGACGGTGTAGAAGTTGCGGCCGGTCGGGAGCACGTTGACCAGTCCGCGCAGCGGCGAGCCCGACGGGCCGGCGGCGATGAAGCCGCCGTCGAGCGCGTGGACGACCGCGTCCAGCTCGTCGGTCGTGCGGGCGAGGCGTGGCACGACCTGGGTGGCGGCGAACTCCAGCACCCGCTGGACCTCGGGGTCGTCGTGGAGTCGCGTGGCTGCGGCGACGTCCCAGTCTGCGTCGTCCATGGCCTGCACGAGCTCGCGGGCCTTGGCCTCGATCGCGTCAACGGCGTTGGTGGCCTCGGCGTTCTCCTTCAGGCCCAGCGCCGCGCGCAGCCCCGGCACTGCCTGCGCCTGCCCGCCGAAGACCTGCGCGGCGCGCAGGATCGCGAGCACGAGGTTGACCCGCGCCTCGCCGGAGGGCGCCTCGCCCAGGACGTGCAGGCCGTCGCGGATCTGCGCGTCCTTGATCTCGCAGAGCCAGCCGTCGACGTGCATGATGAAGTCGTCGAACTCCTCCGCGTCCGGCTGCTCCTCCAGCCCGAGGTCACGGTGCATCTCGGCGGCGTGCATGAGCTGCCAGATCTCGCCGCGGATCGCCGGCAGCTTGGCCGGGTCCATCGCGGCGATGTTGGCGTGCTCGTCGAGGAGCTGCTCGAGGCGGGCGATGTCGCCGTACGACTCGGCGCGCGCCATTGGCGGCACGAGGTGGTCGACGATCGTGGCGTGGGCACGGCGCTTGGCCTGCGCGCCCTCGCCGGGGTCGTTGACGAGGAACGGGTAGACCATCGGCAGGTCGCCCAGCGCGGCGTCGGTGCCGCAGCTCGCGGAGAGGGCGGCGTTCTTGCCGGGCAGCCACTCGAGCGAGCCGTGCTTGCCGAGGTGCACGACGGCGTCGGCCCCGAAGCCCCCCTCCTCGACGGCACTGCCCAGCCAGCGGTAGGCACCGAGGTAGTGGTGCGTCGGCGCCAGGTCCGGGTCGTGGTAAATCGCGATCGGGTTCTCCCCGAACCCCCGCGGCGGCTGGATGAGCAGCACGACGTTGCCCGCCCTCACCGTCGCGAGCACGAGCTCCTTCTGGTCGTTGACGAACAGCTCACCAGGCGCCTCGCCCCACGCCGCGACCATGTCGGCGCGGAGATCCTCGGGCAGGTCGGCGGTCCAGGCGGCGTACTGCTCGGGCGTGATCCGTACGTGCGCGTCGGTCAGCTGCGCATGCGTCAGCCACTCCTCGTCCTGGCCACCGGCCGCGATGAGCGCGTGGATGAGCGCGTCACCCGCCTCGGTGTCGGTCATCCCGCCGTCGGTCGAGCTTGTCGAAACCAGGTGCGCGACCTCGCCGTCACCGAGGTCGTACCCCTCCTCGGCGAGCCGGCGGAGCAGCCGGACCGCCGAGACCGGGGTGTCGAGCCCGACGGCGTTGCCGATGCGGGCGTGCTTGGTGGGGTAGGCAGAGAGCACGAGGGCGAGCCGCTTCTCGGCGTTGGGAACGTGCCTCAGGCGGGCGTGCCGGACCGCGATGCCGGCCACGCGGGCGCAACGCTCGGCGTCGGCGACGTAGCGCGGGAGGCCGTCGGCGTCGACCTCCTTGAACGAGAACGGCGCGGTGATGATCCGCCCGTCGAACTCCGGGATCGCGATCTGCGTGGCGGAGTCCATCGGGCTGACGCCGTCGTCGGACGCCTCCCACTCGGCGCGGCTGCTGGTGAGGCAGAGGCCCTGGATGATCGGGATGTCGAGCGCCGACATCCGCGCGACGTCCCACGACTCGTCGTCCCCGCCCGCACTCGCGCCCGCGGGCACGCTGCCGCCGGCGGCCAGGACGGTGACGATCAGCGCGTCCAGCGTGCCGAGCGCGTCGTACAGCTCGTCGGGCGCCGAGCGCAGCGACCCGGCGAAGACGGGTACGCCGACCGCGTGGCCCGTCGCATCGATCGCGTCGGCGAGCGCGTGGGCGAAGGCGGTGTTCCCGCTGGCCTCGTGGGCGCGGTAGTAGAGCACCCCGACGCGGGGCAGTCCCTCCACCGCTGGTTGAGCAGCCAGGGACGAGCGTGTCGAAACCCGGGCCCCACCACCAGCCCGCTCCGCGAACCCCCACTGCGGCAGCACCTGCGGCGGCTCGAACCCCTCCCCCGTCAGCAGCACCGTGTCGGAGAGGAACGCATGGAGCTGACGGAGGTTCGCCGGGCCCCCCTCGGCGAGGTAGCGGTGCGCCTCGGCCGCGACGCCCATCGGCACCGACGACAGCTCCATCAGCTCGGCGCTCGGCGACTGCTCGCCACCGAGCACGACGACGGGCTTCCCGGTCGCGGCGACGCGGGCGAAGCCGGAGCAGAGGTCCTGCGGCGAGCCGAGCAACCGGCCCACGACGAGGTCACAGCCCTCGATCACCTCGGCCATCGACTGGTGCCCCGGCCGCGCCGGGTTGGCCAGGACGTAGTCGGCGCCGGACTCCCGCGCGCTCAGCAGGTCGGTGTCGGACGTGGACAGGAGTGCGATGCGCACGGATCCTCCTCGGGGTTCTCGCCCCTCTGTGTGGGATCCGCGTGGTCCAGTATCTGGCTGCGGGCCTGCGCGCAGGCCCTCACAGTGGCGGAACCGCCCCGGAATGGCACCGGGTTCCTGGGTCCCACGCGGAGTGGTCCGCGCAGCCTAGCCGCTGTCGGGCCAGCCAGCGCCGCTGGTTGAGCAGCGAGCGCCAGCGAGCGTGTCGAAACCGAGGCCGTGCCAAGATCGCACCCGTGACCCAGCGGACCCGAGGCGACATGTGCCCCGGCGTCCTCCGCCCGTGGCTCGCCGACGACGGCGCACTCGTACGCCTCCGCGTGCCAGGCGGCCACCTGACCCGCACCGCCCTGCTGGCGCTGACCGACGTCGCCGAGGCGTACGGAGACGGGCACGTCCACCTGACGAAGCGGGCCAACCTCCAGCTCCGCGCGCTCCCGCTGGTCGACGGGGCTGTCCCGCCCGCGGTCGTCGAGGCGATCCGCGCGACCGGCCTGCTCCCGCACCCCGACCACGAGCTGGTCCGCAACGTCCTCGTCTCGCCGCTGACCGGGCTGCACGGCGGGCGCGCCGACCTCCGCCCGGTCACGGCCGAGCTCGACCAGCGCATCTGCGCGACGCCGTCCCTGGCGAAGCTCCCGGGCCGATTCCTGTTCGTGCTCGACGACGGCCGCGGCGACCTCGCCACACGGACCTGCGACCTCGGCCTCGTCGCCCTGTCCGCCGACGAGGTCCAGCTCCGGATCGGCTCGACGCACTGGGGTCCGGTCGTCCCCCTGCACGAGGCCGCCGCCCGCCTCACGGGCCTGGCCCGCGCCTTCCAGCAGGTGCGCGGCAGCGGTGCCGCCGCTGCCTGGCACGTCGACGAGCTCCCGGTCGCGCCGGAGCCGCACGAGGCCGACCCGCGCGCACTCGTACGGTCAGAGCCCCCGGCGTACGGCGCGGTCGCCCCCGGGGTCGCCCACGTCGAGGTGGGGGGTGGCGTGCTCGAGCGAAAGCTTTCACTCACGCTGCCGGAGCACCTGGTCGTCACCCCGTGGAAGTCGCTCGTCGCGCACGCCTCGCTGCCACCGCACGAGATCGCGTGCGGTCCGTACGTCCTCCGCCCCGTCACCGGCGACGACTGGCGCGTCGAGCAGCTGCTGTCGCGGTGCCCCGAGGTCGTGCAGTGGACGAGCTACCCGGCTGACCTGTCCGAGTCGGGGGCGCGCGCCCGGGTCGCCCGCCAGCAGGAGCGGGCACGCGAGGGCGCGACCCAGCGCTACGTCATCCGCGAGGGCGACACACCCCTCGGCACCTGCGGCCTGGGGCGGCTGGACGAGTCGTTGCCGGAGGCTGTGTACGCCCTGCTGCCCGAGGCCCGCGGCCGGGGCGTCGCGACGGCGGTGCTCGGGGCGTTGCGCGACTGGGTGGCCGCCAGCGGACGTCCGGGTGTGACGGTCGTGACCGTCGAGGGCAACACCGCGAGCGCGGCCGTCGCCCGACGAGCAGGCTTCACCCTCGCTGAGACCTTCGAGGACGACCACCGCGGCAGCCTCGCCAGGTTGAACCGATGGACCTGGACCCGCACCTGAGGCGTTCCGGTCCGCACCATGCAGGCAGTTGGCGCGATCGGCGCCGAAGTCCACGCTCAGCCGACCTCATCGCGGCACGAACTGCCTGCACAGTGCTCATCTGACGAGCGACTGCCCTAGGCTGCCCTCGTCACGCGACGCAGGAACCCGGTGCGAGTCCGGGGCGGTTCCGCCACTGTCAGACCTCTCGAGCACGTCAAGGTCGAGCCAGACACTGCCCGCGTGGCGTCACCTGCCTACCCAGGGGCGCGAACCCCGAGGAGCCGTGATGAGCCTTCTTGCCCGACCCACCCGTCGCTTCGACTACGTCGCCAACGGGGCCGCGATCTACGACGAGTCGTTCGCGACGATCCGCCGTGAGGCCCGCTTCGACCACCTGCCCGCCGACGCGGAGCGCGTCGCCGTCCGCATGGTGCACGGCACCGGCCAGGTCGACCTGACGAACGACCTCGTCATCCACCCACGCCTGGTCGGCGCCGCCCGCGAGGCGCTCAACGCGGGCGCGCCGATCGTCACCGACGCCCACATGGTCGCCTCAGGCGTCACCCGCGCCCGCCTCCCCCGCGACAACGAGGTGCTCTGCGCGCTGCACGACCGGCGTACGCCCGACCTCGCGATGCTGATGGGCACCACCCGCTCTGCCGCTGCGCTCTCCCTCCTCGCCGACCGCCTCGAGGGCGCTGTCGTCGCGATCGGCAACGCCCCCACCGCGCTGTTCCACCTGCTCGAGATGCTGCTCGACGGAGCGCCGCGACCCGCCGCGATCGTCGGCGTGCCGGTCGGGTTCATCGGCGCCGCGGAGTCGAAGCAGGCGCTCGAGGAGGTGGACCTGGACATCCCCTACCTCACGGTCCGCGGTCGCCGCGGCGGCTCGGCGATGGCCGCCTCCGCCCTCAACGCGCTCGCCCAGGAGCGGGAGTGAGCGGCCGGCTGTTCGGCGTCGGGCTGGGGCCGGGCGACCCCGAGCTGGTCACCCTCAAGGCGGCCCGACTGATCGGCGACGCCGACGTCATCGCCTTCCACGCCGGCGTCGGCAAGCAGTCCAACGCCCGCCGGATCGCCGCCGACCTCATCCCGAGCACCGCGATCGAGGAGGAGCTCCGCTACCCCGTCACGACCGGCCCGACCGCGCACCCGGGCGGGTACGCCGGCGCGATGGCCGAGTTCTACGAGGAGTGCGCCGAGCGTCTCGCCACCCACCTCGAGCACGGCCGTACGGTCGTGGTGCTGGCCGAGGGCGACCCGCTGTTCTACGGGTCGTTCATGTACCTCCACGACCGGCTCGCCCCGCGCTTCGAGACCGAGGTCGTCCCGGGCGTACCGGCCTTCGCCGCCGCCACCGCCGTCCTCGCCTCGCCGCTCGTGCGGCAGACCGACGTGCTCACCGTGCTGCCCGGCACCCTCGACGTCCCCGAGCTCGCCCGCCGCCTCGCCGACACGGACGGCGCGATCATCATGAAGCTGGGCCGCCGCTTCCCCGGCGTCGTCGAGGCCCTGCGCCAGGCGGGCCGGCTCGAGCACGCGCTGTACGTCGAGCGCGCCTCGATGCCTGCCGAGCGCTGGATGCCCGTGGTCGAGGTCGACCCCGCGACCGTCCCGTACTTCAGCCTGATCGTGGTCCCCGGCGACACGCTGTCAGACGACCCCGGCGGCCGCCGTGCGCCGCTGGTCGAGCAGCGAGCAGACGTGCCGCTGGTTGAGCAGCGAGGTACGAGCGTGTCGAAACCAAGCCCCCTGCTCGTCATCGGCCTCGGCCCCGGCCCGGACGCGTGGCTCACCCCCGAGGCATCGGAGGCCCTCGCCCAGGTCGACCACGTCGTCGGCTACGCGCCGTACGTCAACCGCGTCCCCCAGCGCGAGGGCCTCACCCGGCACGCCTCCGGCAACACCGTCGAGGTCGACCGCGCCCGCCTCGCCCTCGAGCTGGCGAGCACGGGCGAGCGGGTGGCGGTCGTCTCCGGCGGGGACGCGGGCGTCTTCGGGATGGCGAGCGCGGTCTTCGAGGCAGCGGCCGACCACCCCGACGTACCCATCGAGGTCCTCCCCGGCGTCAGCGCCGTCCAGGCCGTTGCCGCGAGGGCAGGCGCCCCGATCGGCGCGGACTTCGCGGTCGTGTCGCTGAGCGACCGCCTCAAGCCGTGGCCGGTGATCGAGCGACGTCTGCACGCGATCGCCGAGGCCGACCTCGTGCTCGCGGTCTACAACCCCGCCTCGCGCAGCCGCACCACCCAGGTCGCCGACCTCCAGAAGCTCTTCCTGGAGCACCGCAGCCCCGACACCGTCGTCGTGGTCGGCCGCGACGTCGGCCGCGCCGAGGAGTCGCTGACCGTCACCACCCTCGCCGAGCTCGAGGCCGACGCGGTCGACATGAAGTGCCTCCTGATCGTCGGCGCCTCGTCGACCACGGTGACCGCGTCCGGCCGGGTCTGGACGCCGAGGTTCGTGGAGTGACCGTCCACTTCGTCGGTGCGGGTCCTGGAGCGGCCGACCTGATCACCCTGCGCGCCGCGTCCCTTCTCGCGGCCGCGGACGTCGTGCTCTACCCGGGGACGTACCTCGACGCCGAGGTCCTCGCCCACTGTCCCGACGCCCGACAGGTCGACACGCAGCGCCTCGACCTCGACCAGATCACCGCCGTCATGGTGTCGGCCGCGTCGGACGGGCTGGAGGTCGTGCGCCTCACCTCCGGCGACCCGTCCCTCTACTCCGCCCTCGCCGAGCAGACCGCCCGGCTCGACGCCACCGGGGTCGCCTGGGACGTGTGCCCGGGAGTGCCGGCGTACGCGGCCGCGGCCGCCGTCGTCGGCCGCGAGCTGACCGTCCCGCTGGTCGCGCAGAGCGTCGTCCTCACCCGCACCCAGGCCCGCTCCACAGCGATGCCCGCCTCCGAGTCGTTGGCCGCCTTCGCCGCGACCCGCGCCACGCTGGTGCTGCACCTCGCGATCACGAGGACCCGATCGCTCGCGGACTCCCTGGCCCAGGAGTACGGCTCCGACTGCCCGGCCGTGGTCGTGCATCGGGCGTCCCAGCCCGACGAGCTCGTCCTCCGCGGCACGCTCGCCGACATCGCCGACCGGGTCGAGTCGGCCGGGCTGAGGCAGGCCGCAGTGATCCTCGTGGGGTGGGCGCTGGCTCGCGACGGTGGGGAGTCGTGGCTCTACACGGCGGGCCGCGCACGATCGACTCCCTGACGGTGCGGTCCGCCGGCGGCGGGACGTCGCCCGTACGGCAGGATGCGGAGCTGTGACCGCGATGTCGACCGCGCCGAGCGCCGACTGGCGGCTCGCCGTCGTGCTGGTGGTGCTCACCGCGGCTGCGGTCGTGATCTCGCGGGTCGGTGGCCTCGGTGTCGAGCGGGAGCAGGTGGTCGCGGCAGCGCGTGCGGTCGTCCAGCTCGCGGCGGTGTCCGCCGTCATCGCCCTGGTGCTGCGGTCGGTGACCTGGTCGATCGGCTTCGTGCTGCTGATGTTCACCGTGGCCACCCTCACCTCGACGCGTCGCCTGGGCCTGCCCGCCTCGTCCGCCCTCTGGGTGGGTGCGGCGGTCGGCGCGGGCGCAGTCCCCGTGGTCGTGATCTGCCTCGGCTCGGGCGTCGTGCCGTTCAACGGCCCGGGCCTGCTGCCCGTCGCGGGCATCATCATCGGCGGCGCCATGACGGCGGCCACGCTGACCGGCCGGCGCGCGTTCCAGGAGCTGCAGGCCCAGACAGGCACGTACGAGGCAGGTCTCGCCGTGGGTCTCACGTCGTCGCAGGCGACCCGGCTGGTGGTCGAGCCGTCGGCCCGCGAGGCACTCGTGCCCGGCATCGACCAGACCCGGACGGTCGGCCTGGTCACCCTCCCCGGGGCCTTCATCGGCGTCCTTCTGGGTGGCGGTACGGCGCTCGAGGCGGGCGCCGCCCAGGTGCTGGTGCTCGTGGGCCTGCTCGCCGCCCAGGCCGCGACCGCGGCGGTGGTGCTCCACCTCGTCGCCGGTCGGCGGATCCTGCGCGACGACCTCCGCGCCCTGCCGCGATGACGCCGGGCGACCCGCCTGTCGCTCGCAGGCAGGGCCCTGACGATCTCCCTACCCCGCTGATCCGCGGGGGCTGGACGGGCGCAACAAGTCGCGGCTTCAACCATGGTTGTGCCGACACGAAACTCGGGGTAGACCTGTTCCTGCTCACCGGGTGCCCGAGGGTGCTCGCTCACGCAGTCGAGAGTCGGCGGGCACCCGGTGAGACCAGCTCTCGGACCGACTGCGCCTCGTAGACTCGAAGGCGTGCCCGGCCACAAGCACACCGTCACGATCGCGGCCCCTCCCGAGCGGGTCTGGTCCGTGGTCGTCGACGTCGACCGTTGGCCGGAGCGGGTCCCGACCGTCAGAGCCGTGGAGCGTCTCGACGACGGCCCTCTCGCCGTCGGCTCCCGGACCCGGCTCCAGCAACCGCGGCTCCCCACCGCGGAGTGGACGGTCACCGAGCTGACACCCGGGCGGTCGTTCACCTGGGAGTCGAGCTCCCCCGGCGTCACCGTCACCGCCTCGCACGTGGTCGAGCCACACCCCGAGGGGGCCCAGCTCACCCTCGCGGTGGACGTGTCCGGTCCGCTCTCGCGGGTGGGGTGGCTGATGACGCGGTCGTTGACCGAGCAGTACGTCGGGACCGAGGCGTCGTGCATGAAGAGGGCCGCCGAGGCTCCGACCGGGTAGGGCCGAGGTGCCTAGCGGGGGGCGCAGGTCCAGGTACCTCGGCCCGCCTCGGGGATGTTCGTCGCCTCGAGGTAGCTTCGCTCCGCGGCTCGCTCGCAGACCGTACGGACTGCCCAGAACGTGCCCATCCCGTCGAGCCGTGCGTCCTGGCACCTCCAGTACCCGAAGCGGGCGGAGTGGAAGTCGCCACCTGCGGCGCCGCACAGCACCTGCAGCCGGTGACTCGTACCGCCGGTCGGGTCGGCCGAGGCGGGAGGTGTCCCGGTGGCAGCGACGGCTGCGGCGAGGAATGCGGCGCCGGCCGCGATGCGGGTCGTCCGGGTGCGTGAGCGGTTCAGGTCCATGAGTTCTCCAGGTGTCGTCGTCGGGGATGGGTGGTCGGGGGTGTGGGGGGTGATGGCTTCTGGGAGGTACGCGCGCGTGGATCCGCCATCACTGGGGACCCTGCGGATCGCGCCACATGCGCCACAGCGGTGGCCCGCCCCCGGGGAGACGCACCTCGTCCATGACGGCGAACCCATGACGCAGGTAGAGGGCTCGACTGCGGGGACTGCTGGCCTCGAGGTAGGCGGGGATGCCAGCGCGATCCAGTGGTGCGAGCGTCTCGCGCAGCACGAGACTGCCGAGCCCCTGCCCCTGGCACCCCGGGTCGGTGCCGAGGAGCACCAGATGGGCATGCGGCTCTCGCGGGACCTGGGCCTCCATGTAGCTGAGCGCCCGCAGCGCTCGAGGAGTCCGACGGCCGAGGACACGCGCCATCGTCGGAGTCAGACGGACGGTCTCCAGCAGGCCGGGGCGTGGCTTGCCGGCCGGCTTCCACAGGGCGACGCACCCGTGGTCGGCCGTCGTCCAGCACTCGCCGTCATGCAGGGCCTCCGGCACGAGGACGAGTCGGTACAGCGTCTCGAGGCCTCGACGCCGCGTCGACCGGTCGGGAAGGAGGAACGTCGAGACGGGGTCGTCCTCGAAGGCCCGCGCGAGCACACCGGCGAGCAGTCCTGTCTCCGCGGTGCCGCCCTTGCGTACCGGAAGTGATGCGAGGTCGCGAGTGGCACAGGTCGTCATCCGGCAGTCCTCTGGCTCGCGGCGATCTCGCGGATCGCCTGGTGGGTCCTGAACACGCCGTCGGGGTCGTACGTCGCCTTGACCGCGGTGAGGCGCTCGACGTTCGAGCCGTACGCCGACCTCATGCGGTCGGCACCCTCCTCGCCCAGGAAGTTCGGGTAGGTCGCACCCGTCGAGAACGCGCGCATGTCCTGGCGGAAGGCACGTCCGAGGTCGATGCAGCGCCGGTCGTCGGCCGGGTCCTCCCAGAGCAGCAACGGGTGGACGATGAAGCCGGCCTCCCGCCCGGTCAGTGGTGAGTGCTCAGCGCCGTAGCGGCGTACGGCCCCGCCCCAGGCCACGATGAACAGCTGCGAGGGCCCGGCGGGCAGCTCCGTCGCCCGCGCCACGAGGGTCGTGATCGCCTCGTCGGGCAGGTCGACCACGCTCTCGGCGGTCCAGTAGTTGCGGTAGCCCGGCGGGTCGTCGACCGAGCACTGGAGGCCGGCGTACGGCGTGGCTCCGAAGAAGTCGACGTCAGGGCCCAGCTCCCGGACGGCCGCGAGCTGGTCGTGACCGTCGGCCAGGCTGCCGCACGACATGCCGAGGATCGCGATCGCCGGCTTCCCGCGCAGGTGTCGAGGGACGTCCTCCTCGTCGGGTGCCGTGATGAAGGCGCACGCCAGCGACAGCTCGTCGGGCGCGCCGTTCATGACGTCGCGGAACGTCCGCAGCACCTCGCGCGCGCGGTCGATCGCGAAGAGCGCCACGCCACCGTGGACCTCCGGACCCACGGGGTGCAGCCTCATCTCCAGTGCCGTCACCACGCCGAAGCTGCCGCCCCCGCCGCGAAGGGCCCAGAGGAGGTCCGGGTTCTCGTCCTCGGAGGCGCGCACGATCTCGCCGTCGCTGGTGACGAGCTCGGCGGCGAGGAGGTTGTCGCAGGCCAGCCCGTACGCGCGCTCCAGCCAGCCGGAGCCGCCTCCGAGAGTCAGTCCGGCCACGCCCGTGGTGGACACCCGGCCTCCGGTGGTGGCGAGTCCGTGGGCCTGGGTGGCACGGTCCACGTCGGCCCAGGTGCAGCCACCGCCGACCCGTACGGTCCGCCTGTCGGGGTCGACGTCGATCTCGGTCATGCCGCGCAGGTCGAGCACGACGCCGTCGTCGCACAGGGAGAGGCCCGCGACCGAGTGTCCGCCGGCGCGGACCGCGACCGGCAAGTGGCGCTCACCCGCGAAGGCGAGCACGGCGACCACGTCGTCGACCGCGACGCACCGGGCCACGTAGCGCGGTCGGCGGTCGACCATCGTGTTGAAGAGGGTGCAGGTGTCCTCGTACTGGGCGTCGCCGGGCTCGTGCAGGCCGCCGCTGAGGCGGAACCGGAGCTCGTCGACACCGGTGATGAGTGGTGTGTGGGTCATGGTGGGAGTCTGTGGCGCGCCCGGCACCGAGCGCGTCGCCCGGAACGGCCATCCGGGGCGAATGGCCCGTTCGGGCCATGGGTTCAGAGCAGGCGCAGCTTCGTGGCGTTGGCCACCGCGGCGGCCCGCGAGGACGCACCCAGCTTTCGTCGGAGGTTCGCGACGTGGCGGTGCACGGTGTGCGGGCTCAGGAAGAGCCTCTCGGCGATCTGCGCGTCGCTGCACCCCAGGGCCACCAGACGCAGGATGTCGACCTCGCGCGGACTCAGTGTCCCGGTGCCTCCGTCGCGACCTCGAGCGTCGTCGCGCGCACCGAGCAGCTCGAGTGCCTGCCGGGCGGCCTGCGCCTCCACCGCGGCACGTTCGGGTCGTCCGGCTGCCTCCAGCGCACCCGCCAGCACCAGCCGCGCCCGCGCCGTCTCGTACGGAGCCGAGCATCCGCTGAACAGGTCCGCGGCGTCCTCCGCAGCCTCGCGCGCGCCCTCGAGCTCCCCGGCGCCCAGGAGCACCTCGCCCCGGACGAGGAGGACCCGCCCACGCAGGTACGGCGCCGCAAGGCCGGTCGCTTCGAGCCGGTCGAGGGCCGCGTGCGCCTGCTCCGCGTCGCCGGCCGCCGTGTGCGCCCGCGCGAGCAGCTCGAGTGCGGGCAGGCGGTCGAGCACGCTGGCATCGTCGAGACGCCGCAGGATGCGCTCGGCCGCCTCGATCGCGGTCCTGGGGTCACCAGCCGCGAGGTCGAGCGCACCGAGTCCGACCACCGCGTGGTGGAACGGCAGCGCCGACTCGAAGAGCGCTCGCGCCTCGTCAGGTCGTCCCTGTCGTGCGCGCAGCTCGGCGAGACGCACCGTCGTGGGAGCGGCGAGCGCCGGACGGGTCGACGAGAGGTCCGTCAGCGCGGTGGCGAGCTCCTCCTCTGCCAGCGGCCACTCCCCCCTCGTCGTGAGGACCCCGCCGTACGACGTCCGGCGGATGCCGAAGAAGTGGCGCGCCCGCCAGGTGGCGGACCAGCTGTGGAGGGCTCGGCTCCACTGGTCGGCGCGACCGAAGTCGCCGGCGTCCGCGCAGCCGGAGACGGTGTGGCACAGCGCCCAGCCGGGTGCCGCGGTGTCACCGAACTCCTCGGAGACGGCGAGGGCAGCGGACTCGTCGAGTCGTTGCAGCCCCTCCCCGATCGCACCGGAGGCGATCAGCGCGGCGCCGAGGATGGCGAGCGCGACCACCTCGACATCGATCTCGTCGCACGCCCTGGCGAGGGCGAGTGCGGCCTCGGCGATGCGTGCGGCCGTCCGGGGATCGTTGTCCGCGAGCAGGGCGACGTCGGCCTCCAGCAGGAGGACGAACCCCAGCTCGGCGCAGGGCGGATGTCCGTCGAGGAGCGTGCGCGCTCGGCGCAGCCAGACCGCACACACGGCATCGTCACCGCGGAAGTCGAGGTGGTCCGAGGCGACCCACATGGCCATCCGGGCGGCGCCACGGGCATCCTCCATCCGGCGATAGCGGTGGTAGGCGCGCACCCGCGCGGACATCGTCGCCTCCGGGTCGCCCTCCCACCAGGCGGCTCGGCTGATGCCTTCCCACGCCTGCGGCGAGTCCTCGGCGGCGGCCGCTGCCTCGAAGCACGCGCGCGCGTCAGCCCAGGCGGCGCGCGCGAGGGCGGCCTGTCCGGCTGCCAGGGAGCTCGCCGCGCTCACGGTGGCCCGTCAGTCGAACGCAGCACTGAACCGGTCACGGAGATCGGCCAGCCTCGCGACGGGCTCGTTGGCGAACACCAGGCGGAGGTAGCGGCCACCGGACGGGCCCCAGCCGTCCATCGGCGTGGCGGCGACCCGGCCGCGGTCGAACAGCCGGGCCGAGGCCTCCGCCGGCGTGAGTCCGAGCTGGCCCGCGTCGACCAGCAACGACCAGCCGCCGTCGGGTGGCACCAGCGGATAGTCGGAGAGCTGGTCGAGGACCAGCTCGCAGCGTTGCTGGAGCGTCCTCGTGGCTGCGGCGACGTCCTCGGCCGCGTCCGGGGCCGAGAGCGCCGCCGCGACGGCCTGCTGGGCGATGCCGACCTGGCAGACGACGTTCGTCAGCCCGACGAGGGCGATGTCGGCCAGCACCTGCTCGGGGGCCACGACCCAGCCGACCCGCCACCCGATCATCCGCAGCTCCTTCGAGGCGGAACCGACCGTGATCACCCGGTCCGAGAGCTGCGGATGGCCGGCGGGGTGCACGACCGGCAGGCCGTCGAAGCGGATGCGTTCCATCGCGGCGTCGTACAGCACCCACGCGTCGTGCTCGAGCACGGGCGCGGCGATCGCGTCGAGGTGTGTCTCGTCGAAGACCGCGCCGGTCGGCATCGCCGGTCCCATCAGCAGCACGGCTGCCGTACGAGGCCCGATGGCGGCCGCGAGCTGCTGCGGGTCGGTGGTCCATCCGTGAGCGGTGGCCACGCCGGGGACGTGGACGGGCACTGCGCCGGCCAGCCGGATGCGGTTGACCAACCCGGCGTAGATCGGATCGGCGATCACGACCTCGTCCCCGGGCTCGGTGATGGCCAGCAACGCATTGAAGACGCCGTTCAGGCCGCCGGCCACGCTGACGCACTCGCTCGCGGGGTCGTAGTGGCGCCCTGCGAGCCTCCCGACGTGGGCGGCGGCAGCGGCCCTCAGGTCGTGGTGGCCCTCGAAGGGGAGATAGCTGTTGGCGTCGTCCCGGTCGACAGCGGATCGAGTCAGCTCCAGCGCACGCTCCGGTGGCCGCAGGTCGGTGTCCAGGTTCTCCAGGCGCAGCATCGCCGGGTCCGCGAGGGCGTCGGCGCGATCGCCCACCACGTTGACCCCGATGCCGGGGATGTGTGCCAGCCGGCTGGCCATGGCGACCTCCTTGCCGCTGTCGCGTGCCCTCCCGACAGCCGCTGTCCATTCCATTAGACAGAACGACTGGCATGATGGTCAACATGAATGCGCAGATGCAGGCGCTGGCGTCCTCCGTGCGCAGCCTCAGGCTCCAGCGCGGACTCTCGACGGTCGAGCTGTCCCGACGCGCCGGGGTGGCGCGTGCGACCCTCGCCCAGATCGAGGCGAGTGGCGGCAACCCCACGCTCGAGACCCTCTACGCGCTCGCCAACGCGCTCGACGCGCCGCTGGCCGATCTCATCGCGACGCCGCGTGGAGCCGGAGCGCCGCGCGTCGTCCGTTCGGAGGAGGGGCCCCACGTCGTCGGCGACGCGGTGGAGGCCTGGTTGCTCGAGACGGTCACCAGTGCGCGAGCCTCGCTGGAGATCTACGACGTCCGCCTGCACGGCACGACGGCCCAGGTGTCGGCGGCGCACCCTCGGGGCACGCAGGAGCACCTGCACCTCCACTCGGGCCGGGTCCGCGTGGGACCGACGGCCGAGGCAGTCGAGCTGTCCGCAGGGGACTACATCTCGTTCGACGCCGGCCAGGAGCACGTCTACCAGCGCCTCAGCGGGAGCGACGTACGGGGAACCCTGCTCATCACCCGCCCGGGACCCTAGGGGCAGTCCCGGTCCGATGGGCTGGTCACTCCTCTGGAGTGTCGCGTGCCGTGGCGAGGAGCCGCTCTGCGACGTGGCGCAGCTTGATGTTCTCCTGGTTCGACAGGCGGGTCAGGAAGCCGAAGGCGCGGGCGTCGTCGACCTGGAAGCGCTCCATCACCATCCCGACCGCCTGACCGATCAGCTGACGGTTGACGACCGCCTCCTCGAGCTGGTCGACCCTGCGGGCGTAGTCGAGCGCGACGGCGGACTGGTGCGCGAAGAGGTCGGCGAGCATCCCGAGGTCCTCGAAGGCACCGACCTTGTCGGAGTAGAGGTTCAGGGCGCCGCTCGAGTCGGGTGCGTCGAAGAGGCGGATGCCGGCCTGCGCCTTGATCCCTGCCCGCAGGGCCACGGGCGCGTACCGGGGGAAGCGGTCATCGGCCGCGAGGTGCGGCGACACGACGTGGACGGTGTCGATCGCGGCCTCGTAGCAGGGTCCCTCCTGCAGCTCGTACTGCGCCGCGTCGACCTTCCGCAGGGTGCCGTCGGTCGGGGCCACCGTCTCCAGCCGGCCGTCGGAGTGCTTGATGGTCAGGCTGCTCGACCGTACGTCCGGCAGGACCTCGACAGCGGCCGCGGTGATGTTGGCGAGCGTCTGGTCCAGGTCGCCGGGCCGAAGGGCGGCGGACAGGCGTCGGGATGCCTCGACGATGCGGTCCTCACTCATCGCCACACCCTAGAAGACGAAGATCAACAGCAGGATCACAGTGAGGGCCAGCGAGACGAGCAGCGACCCGGCGCAGCCGGGGTGTCACACATCGGGGTCGGCCGGCGTCTTCATGTCCTACCCGTCACACGAGGAGGACGACATGTCTGGAACGGCCCGCATCCCCGCTGCCGAGATCACCGGCTTCAAGGGCTGGCTCATCAAGCGCTTCGCCCGCAGGACGCTGGGCACGGTGCCCACGTCGATCGGCGTCTACTGGCACCACCAGCAGGTGCTGATGGACATGGCTTCGGTCGGCACCAAGGTCAAGAAGTGGGACAGGTGCGACGAGCAGCTCAAGTCGTTCGCCCACATGGCCGTCGCCTCGCGCGTCGGCTGCACCTGGTGCCTCGACTTCAACTACTTCGAGGCGCACAACAGGGACCTCGACATGGACAAGGCCCGCGAGGTGCCGCGCTGGCGCGAGTCGGAGGTGTTCTCGCCGCTGGAGCGCGACGTGCTCGAGTACGCCGAGGCGATGACCGAGACCGAGCCGTCGGTGACCGACGAGCTCGTCGAGTCGCTGCGGTCACAGCTCGGTGAGGCCGGGGTGCTCGAGCTCACCGCGGTCGTCGCGTTCGCCAACTTCACCACCCGCAGCAACGTCGCGCTCGGCATCGAGTCCGACGGCTTCGCCGACGCGTGCGGCCTGAAGCCCCTGGCCCAGCCGACCACGCCGTCGGCCGCCGTAGGGTCGTGACCGTGATCGAGGACCCGTTCGTCGCGCACCGCGGACTGCTCTTCACCGTCGCCTACGAGATGCTCGGCTCGGCCGCCGAGGCGGAGGACGTCGTGCAGGAGACGTGGATCCGCTGGGACGGGATCGGCGCCGACGCGCGCGGGGAGGTCCGCGACCCTCGCGCGTTCCTGGTGCGGATGGTCACCCGCAAGGCGCTCGACCAGCTCCGTGCCAGCGCGCGACGGCGCGAGCAGTACGTCGGCGAGTGGCTGCCCGAGCCGCTGCTGACAGCGCCGGACGTGGCCGACGACGTCGCGCTGGCGGAGAGCGTGTCGCTCGCGATGCTCACCGTGCTGGAGACGCTGACGCCGGTCGAGCGGGCAGTGTTCGTGCTGCGCGAGGTCTTCGACCTGCCGTACGCCGAGATCGCGGAGGCGGTCGACAAGTCCGTGCCCGCCGTACGCCAGATCGGTCACCGTGCCCGCGAGCACGTCGCCGCTCGTCGGCCGCGAGTGGAGGTCCAGCGAAGCGAGCAGCAGCAGGTCGTCGAGCGCTTCCTCGCCGCCGTCACCCAGGGCGATCTCCAGGGACTCCTCGACGCCCTCGCCCCCGACGTCGTGCTCGTCGCCGACGGCGGCGGCGTCGCGCAGGCGACCCTCCACCCCGTCGTCGGCGCGAAGAAGGTCGCCAACCTGCTCCGCACCTTCGAGAAGTTCGGCGCCGGCGCCCGCATCGTCCCCGTCACCCTCAACGGCTCGCCCGGCGCCAAGATCGTCGACGTCGCCGACGGCTACGACACCGCCATCAGCCTCGTCGTCGAGGCCGGCCGCATCTCCCGGATCTACGCCATCCGCAACCCGGCGAAGCTCAGCGGCATCGACAGCGAGGCGACGCTCCGCCGGTGACTCGTCAGCACCGGCTTGGAGCAGACACGCCGCGACGAGCGCGTCCTCGGGCCGCTCGGGCGGCGGGCCGGCCAGCAGAGCTGGCCCGCGAGACTCGCGTCACACCATGGCGCCTGGCCCGCGAGAGAGGCGCGGCGGCCCTCAACGGCTTTACCCGTTCGCCAGCGGGGACCGCAGCAAGATTTTACGATCGTGGGGTCTCGTGCAACGAGCAATCCCCGTACGAAGACGTGTCGGGGCGACCCGAACACAGCTCATGGGGGAACCATGTCTCAGACCGATCAACCGACGTATGCTCCGAACCCCGGCTACCAGCCGCCAGCGCCGGTGAAGGGCAGCAATGGACTCGCGACTGCGGGCTTCGTGCTGGGCCTCTTGGGCCTGCTGGGCTCGTGGATTCCATTCCTCAACATCCTCGGCATCATCCTGGGCGTCCTCGGCGTCGTCCTTGCCGGTGTCGGACTCGCCAAGTCGAAGAAGGCGAACGCGGGCAAGGGCCTGGCCATCGCTGGCATCGTGCTCGGTGCCCTCGCGGTCATCTTCGCCGTCCTCATCAACGCACTGTTCGTCAGCGCGGTTGACGAGGCCATCGACGAGACCACCAAGACGTCCGTCAAGGCGCCGAAGTCGGGCGACGAGGCCGCCTCGAACGAGGACGGGGCCTCGGACGCCGAGCTCGGCACGACGCGCGACAACCCCGCGCCCCTCGGCTCGGAGATCACCGGCGACGACTGGACGGTGGCCATCAACTCCGTCAAGACCGTCGCGGTCGACTCCCTCGGCTCCAAGGCGGCGGCCGGATCAGTCCTGCTGTCGATCAACATGACCGCCACCTACACCGGCAACGACGAGCAGGGCTCGACCGCGTGGGCGACCGTGAACTTCGTCAGCCCGGACGGCACCACGATCGACTCCACCAGCGGCTCGACGATGTTCATTGCCGAGAACGAGTTCGACTCGCTCAAGACCGTCTACAACGGTGCGTCGATCAAGGGCGACCAGCTCCTCGAGGTTCCGGCCAACTGGCAGGACGGCGTACTCGCCGTGTCGCCCGGCATGCTGAGCGACGACACCTTCGTCGCAGTGAAGTAGCGCACCTGGCTCCAGCGGCAGCGGCCCCGTCGTCCTTGGCAGGCGCGGGGCCGCTTCTGCGTTCAGAGCCAGAGCAGTTGAGACGACATCCGCGTGCCAGCGCTCGAACGGTTCAGAGCCTCGGCCCCGGTGGGGGCGCGATGTCGACAGCAGTCCCCACGGTCGGCCGGCGGCGGTCGCAGTACGCTCGCATCGAGGTCCTACCCGCCAACCGGAGTCGTCATGGACGTGGTGATGCCAGTCCCCCGGGACACTGCGTGAAGTCCCGGTTGCGGCACCCGCACAGAGCCGTCCTCGCGCGCGTCCTGCGGCTGCCTCCGGGCCGTCACGCCTACACGGTGAGCCGCGCGCGTGTCCCCATGCGTGACGGCGTGCAGCTCCTGACCCACGTGTACTCACCGCTCAGCGGGTCGTCGGGCACGGTGCTCCTGCGCACGCCGTACGGCCTCGACGGGCCCATCGCGCAGCTCACAGCCGGGTTCTTCGCCGGCCACGGCTACCGGGTCGTGAACCAGGGCTGCCGCGGGACGTCCGGCTCCGGAGGGGAGCTCGACCCGTTCGGCCAGGAGAGGGCCGACGGCGCCGACGCGGTCGCCTGGCTGCGTCGACAACCCTGGCTCGACGGCCGCTTCGCGCTCTGGGGAGCGTCCTACCTGGGGCACGCGGCATGGGCGGTGATGGCGGACCCTCCCCCGGAGCTGGTGGCTGCGGTGGTCGCCATCTCCGGGCACGACGCCCACCGGGGGGCGCACGGCACCGGGGCCTTCTCCCTCGAGGAGGTCGTGGGCCTCATGGACGCCCTGGGTCACCTGGAGGACGGAGCGATCAGGCAGGTCGCACGCGCGGCGACGTCGAGCCGCCGGCTGAGGCCGGCGTACGAGGACCTCCCCCTCGTCAACGCGCAGGACACCGTCTTCGCCGGCAGCCGCATGCCGTACGCCGACTGGCTCCTGGCGTCCGACGCCGAGAGTCCTGTGTGGCGCGACCTGCGCCTGGGCCTGGCGCTCGAGCGGGTCACCGTGCCGGTCCTGCTCCAGGCAGGGTGGCAGGACCGGTTCCCCACCCAGATGCTCGAGGAGTACGACCGGCTGCGGGAGCGCGACGTCGAGGTGGGACTCACCATCGGACCGTGGACCCACGTCGAGACGGCCACCAAGGGCGGCGCCATCATCATGGCCGAAGCACTGGACTGGCTCGCCGTGCACCTCGCCGGGGCCGGTGGGCCGGCACGACCGAGCCCGGTGCGGATCTTCGTGACCGGCGCCCGGGAGTGGCGCAACCTGGAGGCCTGGCCGCCGCCGACCGGCGAACGGGTGTTCCACCTCCAGCCAGGCGGTGGTCTGGGCGTCACCGCGCCGCCCTCCTCTGCCGGTCCGACGACGTTCACGTACGACCCTTCCGATCCCACCCCGGCGGTCGGCGGCCAGGTGATCAACCCGGCGATCGGCGGTCGCCGCGACAACCGGAGGCTCGAGGGACGGCCGGACGTGGCGACGTTCACCAGCCCACCGCTGACCGAACCCCTGGAAGTGGTCGGGAGTCCAGTGGTCGAGGTCGTCCACGAGACCGACAACCCGTACGCCGACCTCTTCGTGCGCGTGTGCGAGGTGGAGCAGGACGGCCGGTCCGTCAACGTGAGCGACGGGTTCGTGAGGCTGGGGCCGGACGATGCGAACGGGACCATCACCCTCCGGCTCGACGCCGTGGCGCATCGCTTCACCCCCGGCAACCGCCTCCGCCTGCAGGTCTCCGGTGGAGCGCACCCGCGGTACGCCAGGAACCTGGGCACGGACCAGGATCCGGCGACCAGCACGGACCTGGCGCCGTCGACGAGGAAGATCTGCCACGGCGACGGCGGGTTCTCGCGAGTGCACCTGCCCTGCTCACGGCGGACCTAGGACGGGGGCAGCTCGCGAGTCGCCGCTGCGGGGCGTCCCGCCGGACGAGGCTGACGAGTGAGTCCCACTCATCAGGGGTCAGCACGAGCTCAACGGTGCGACGTCCCCCGGAGCGCCTCCGTCGCTTCCGTGTGCGCCTCGGTTCAACCTTCGGAACGGTGGTCGGCGCCTACCTTGAAGTCCTTGGACTCGACGGCGAGGGACACCAGGACTCCGCCGAGCAGTGCCCAGAACGGAGCGGAGATGTTGAGGATGGTGACGCCGCTCATCGCGATCACGAGCGCGGCGAACGCACCCGTCTGGAACCCGGTGACACCGAAGGCGCCGCGGAACGCCGAGATCAGTACTCCGATCATCGCCAACCCGGCCACAGCGGCGATCAACGTCGGGGGCAGGGCCGACACGAGAGCGACCGCGACACCGGCGAAGACGCCGAAGAGCGCGAACAGGATGCCGTTGACCACCGTGGCGACGTAGCGTCCGTCCTCGTCCTCGCCGGCCTGCTCCGAGGAGCAGATGGCAGTCATCGGCCCCGCGATGTTCGCGTTGTGGCCGCCGAAGAGCGGGGCCAGGATGCCGCCGGCGCCACTGATCAGGGTCATCGCGTTGACCGGAGGCCGGTACTTCTCAGCCATCAGCACCCCGGTGGCCTGGGCGTTCTCGGCGCCGATGACCAGCACGGCAAGCGGGATGGCCACAGCCAGGATGGCATTGATGTCGAACGCCGGCGCGACGAGCTGGGGGGCCGACAGCGCGAAGTCGGCGCTGGTGGACCCGAAGGCCCCCGTGACCATCGCAGCGACGATGCCGAGCACCAGCGCACCGACCACGCCAGGCACGGACCTGACGAATCGGGTGAGCAGCAGGTATCCGACCACGGCGGCGATCACGATCACCGGCGTGCTGACACCTGCGTCGACCACGCCCGTGCCGAATCGGATCAGCGCGCCGGCGATCATCGCCATCACGATGGGCGCCGGGAGCCACGCGGCGACGCGACGGATCAGCCCGGTGAGGCCCAGCGCGAGTACCAACACTCCCGCCACCAAGAAGGCGCCGACCATCTCGCTGAACTCGAAGTCTGCAAGCGCGCCGACCACGAGAACCGCACCGGGGATGCTCCAGGCGCCCGTGATGGGCATCTTGTAGTAGAGCCCGAGGGTGAGCGAGATGAGTCCGCCGAAGACGTAGATGCCGAAGATCCAGGACGTGATGAGCTCGTCGGACAGCCCAGCTCCACTGGCCCCGTTGATGATGATCAGGGCGGGACCCGTGCAACCGAAGATCGCGGCCACCAGGCCGGCGCTCACCGGAGCCACACCGACGTGGCGCCGGAGGTCGCGAAGGCCTGACTTGAAACCGGGTCCTGGTTCGATCAAGGAATGGTCGGCAGGGGTCCTGGGAGGAGTGGGCTGGCTGGTGGAGCCAGTGGTGGGGCTGGTCATGGGCCACCTCGATGACAGACGGCAGACGGTCTGAAAGTGACCGTCTGATTTGGATCATCGAAACCTAGGTCGACTCCAGGACGGTGTCAAGGGGTGACTCCTCGGACGGCGCGCGCACTGCGACCGCACGTGACCACTGCTCGCCGAGCGCCGCGAGCCGGGTGGCGGCCGGTCCTGGAGCGGCGGGGCCGGTCAGCTACGTTCCTCCTCGAGCTTCTCCCAGAAGTCGAGGGCGGCGTGCTCCATCGCAAGGCCGAGTCCCAGGGGAACCATGCGGTCTGCCACGTCCTCGCGGCCCCGGTACCGCTCCTGGATCCCCTCGTAGACCTTGATGCGCTCGCGGTGCTGCTCGACCTGCTCTCGCGCCAGCTGCAGGACGTCCTCGGCCTTGGCGAACTCCGCGAAGAAGAGCTTGAGCTCGGCAACGTCCCGCACCTGCATCTGCTCGCGGGTGGGCTCACCCAGCCAGGACCTGAGTGCCTCGAGCCCTGCCGGCGTGGCTGAGTAGAGCTGACGCCGTCGACCACCCTCCTCCTGGTGCACCTCGAGGAGGCCCAGGTCGACCAGCCGCTTCGGTTCGGAGTACAGCTGGGCATGGGGAAAGGGCCAGAAGTAGCCGACGGAACGATTGACGGCCCCCTTGAGGTCGTACGACGTCGACGGTCCCCGCATCGACACCATGCCCAGCACGACGTAGGAGGTAGGGGTCAGTTTCGGTGTTGACACGGTCCGAAGCATATCGTAGCGTCATGAACGTCCGAAACAGATGATCTGAAATATACGGTAGGAGCGGGCACGATGGATCTTGCGACAGCCCTCCGGTGGACCACCGAGAGATATCCGCATCGTCGCGCAGTCGGCGGCGCCGCTCCGATGTCCTACGCCGAGTGGGACGCGCGCACCGAGCGCTACGCCCACGCCCTGCACGACCTCGGAGCAGCCGAGGGGAGCCGCGCCATCTTCATGCTCCAGGGGGGCGAGCCCTTGGCCACCCTGCACCTGGCTGCACAGAAGGCTCGGATCGCGTCCCTGCCACTCTCCACGCGCTTCGGCACGGAGGAGCTCGCATGCTGCATCGGCGACTGCGATCCCGCACTCATCGCCGTGGACGAGCACACCTACGACCTCGTCGTCCGAGCAGTGGAGACGGTCGAAAAGCCTCCGCCCCTCGTGTGGGCGGGTCATCCGGACCACGCTCCCGCAGGGGTTCCCTCGGTGGCGCGACCCGCTGACCGGGCGCCGAGCACGATCGTCCCTGCGAAGCCACGGGGCGAAGACATCAGCGTCATGCTGTACACCTCCGGGACGACCGGACGCCCCAAGGGCGTTCCGCGCACCCACCGGGCCGAGCACTACGCGGCGCTGGCGCACCTGGTGCAGACCGGCCACGGTCCCGGTGAGGTGACCCTCGGTGTCATGCCGCTGTTCCACACGATGGGTCTCCGCAGCCTGCTGGCGACCGTCCTGTCGGCGGGGACCTGGGTGCCGCAGGCCAAGTTCGATGCTGACGAGGCGCTCGAGCTGATCGTCGGCGAGCAGGTCAGCGCTCTCTACCTCGTCCCCACGATGTACTGGAGCCTGATGCACGGCGACCGACTCGGCGAAGCCACGTCGCTGCGCAATCTGGCCTACGCCGGCGCCTCCATGACGCCGACTCTTGCGCAGCGGCTCGTGCGGACGGTGAATCCTGCGCGCTTCGTCAACCACTACGGCAGTACCGAGATCTACACGTTCACGATCGGCCCCGACAACATCAGCAAGCCCGGCTGTGCTGGACGAGCCGGGTTGTTCTCCCGGATCAGGCTCGTCGACCCCGATCCAGGGGCGAGCCCTGACCAGGTCGTGCCGGACGGTGAACGCGGGCAGGTGATCGCGTCCTTGGACAGTCCCGAGGCATTCGCCGGCTACTGGAACCGGCCCGACGCCGACGCCAGGGCCATCCGGGACGGCTGGTACTTCACCAACGACCTCGCCGTCGCCGACGAGGACGGTGACCTGTGGGTCTCGGGCCGCGTCGACGACATGATCAACTCGGGCGGCGAGAACCTCTACCCCGAGGAGATCGAGCACGCACTTGCCGCCTGCCCGGACCTGGAAGAGGTCATCGTCGCAGCCACCCCGCACGACAAGTGGGGTCAGGCGGTCACCGCGTTCGTCGTGGGACGCCCCGGGGACTCGGCCGAGGCAACGCTCTCGAAGGTCGAGCAGTTCGCCCGGGAGGGGTCGGGGCTGCCGTCGCTGAAGCGGCCCAAGCGGTACGTCGTGGTGGACCAGATCCCCAAGTCCGCTGTCGGCAAGATCCTTCGCCGTCGACTCACCGCAGGTGAGTTCGAGACCCTGGCCGACACCGAGGGAGGTGCTTCCGCGTGACCGATCTCGCTCGCGTCGAGGACGCCGCGCTCCTGACTGGCCAGGGGCGGTTCCTCGACGACCTGGACCCGCTTCCGGGAACGCTCGTGGCGGCAGTCGTCCGTAGCCCCCATGCGCACGCCCGGATCCGGTCGATCAACTTCGACAGGGCCCGTCGGATGCCCGGCGTGGCTGCGGTGATCGGACCCGACGAGGTGCTTGCGACGCTCAAGCCGTTCCCGCTGTCGGTGAAGACGCCCCACCCCTACTACCCGACCGCCACCGACAAGACGCGCTTCGTGGGCGAGCCCGTAGCCGTCATCGTGGCATCCGACCGGTATCTGGCTGAGGACGCCGCGGAGCTCGTGGAGGTCGAGTACGAACCGCTTCCGGTCGTCGTTCGAACCGACCAGGCCCTCACGCCTGAAGCCCCACTGCTGCACGACGAGTCCGACAGCAACGTCGCCACCGACCGGGCGTTCACCTTCGGTGACGTCGACACTGCATTCGCTGAGGCGCCGCATGTCGTGACCCGTAGCTACTCCTTCCCCCGCTACTCCTCGACACCCATGGAGTGCTACGTCGTCGTCGCTGACTGGCGCGACGGCCCCGGCGGCCCCGAGATCACTGCGCACGCCAACTTCCACGGCCCCTTCTCGATGGCGCCCGTCGTCGCCGGGGCCCTCGGGATCCCCACCTCGTCGCTGCGCCTGATAGTGCCCGGAGACATCGGCGGCAGCTTCGGCATCAAGTCTGCGGTCTACCCGTACATCGCGCTGATGGCCCTGGCCAGCAAGCATGCGGGCAGGCCCGTGCGGTGGACCGAGGACCGGCTCGAGCACCTCCTCGCCAGCTCGGCCGGCTCCGACCGCCTGATGACGTTCGAGGCCGCTGTGGACGACGACGCAGTCATCAGTGCGCTGCGAGTCGACCTCATCGACAATGTCGGCGCCTACCTGAGGCCCCCGGAGCCGAGCACGCTCTACCGCTGCTTCGGCAACATCACCGGCGCCTACAAGATCGACGCCGTGGGTATCCGGGCACGCGCCGTGGTCACGAACAAGGCGCCCACCGGGCTCAACCGCGGCTTCGGCGGGCAGCAGCTGTACTTCGGCCTCGAGCGACTCATCGACGACATCGCCCGCGAGCGCGGTCTCGACCCCGCAGAGGTCCGCCGCCGCAACATGGTCTCGGCGAGTGCCTTCCCCTACGCCACTCCGAGTGGGGGGATCTATGACTCGGGCGACTACGAACGAGCGCTCGAGCTCGCCCTCGACAACGCCGACTACGAGCGACTCCGCAAGGAGCAGATGGCCGCGCGCGAGAACGGTGAGTGGATGGGGATCGGGATCGCGACGATCGTCGACCCGTCGGCGACGAACATCGGGTACGTCGGTCTCGCCACCCCTGTCGAGGACCGCACCGCCAAGCGCGGCAAGTCCGGGTCGACCGAGCACGTCCGTGTGTCGGTCGACCCGCAAGGAATCGTCAGCGTGCTCCTCGGGACCGTCCCCCAGGGGCAGGGACACGCGACGGTCGCCCGGGACATCGTCGCTGAGCACCTCGGCCTGCCACGTGAACAGGTTCGCCCGCGCGTGGAGATGGACACTGCGACAACTCCGTGGACGATCAGCTCGGGAAGCTATTCCTCGAGGTTCTCCCCGCTGCTGACCAGCGCGCTGCTCGAGGCCACCGACCGGATTGCAGCCACCATCAAGGTGGCCGCCTCCGTGCTGCTCGAGATCGAGCCAGAGCGGCTCGAGCTCGCAGACGGGATGGTGCGCGCCATCGACGATCCCGGACAGTCGGTGGCGTTCCGGCACGCGGCCGGGCTCGTCCACTGGGACCCCGGCTCCCTGCCGGACGACTTCGCGGCCCGGCTCTACGAGGAGGCCGCTTTCACGCCCCCGCAGTCGAAGGCGGCCTCACGCACCGACCAGATCAATTCCAGCCTCTGCTACGGCTTCGTCGCCGATGTGGTGGTGGTTCGGATCGACCGGGAGACGCTGACGCTGACGATCGAGAGCCTCTCCAGTGTCCACGACGCCGGCACCATCTTGAACAAGACCCTGCTGGACGGGCAGGTGCACGGCGCGATCACCCAGGCCTTGGGCGGAGCGTTGTTCGAGGAGATGACCTACTCGGACGCCGGGCAGCCCACCGCGGGCACCTTCATGGACTATCTCTGCCCGACCTCGGCAGAGTCGATCTTCCCGCTGATCAGCGACCACCTGGAGACACCGTCACCCCTGACCAGGCTCGGCGCGAAGGGCTGCGGTGAAGGCAGCTCGATGAGCCTCCCGGTGGCGATCGCCAATGCCGTCGCCGACGCACTCCACCGCGAGGGCGTCACGATCGACTCGCTGCCACTGCACGGAAACGTCCTGCACGAACTGCTCACCCAACCGAAGGGAAACTGACATGCCACTCACCGGAGGCGAGATCCGGCTCGAGCGCAGCCACGACGGCCGCGTCGCCCACCTGGTGCTCGACCACGGGCGCTACAACATCATCACGATGGAGACCCGTCGGGTGATGGCGGAGCGCTTCGCCGAGATCGACGCGGACAAGCGCGTCCAGGTCGTGGTGATCCGGGCCGAGGGGGAGCACTTCACCTCGGGTGGCGACATCGCCGGGTTCATGGAGGTCGAGCCCGTCGACCTCACCGACCTCGGTCATGACGTCACCGCTGCCGCCCGCAGCCCGAAGCCGGTGATCGTCGCGATCGACGGCTACTGCTTCGGCGTCGGGCTGGAGCTCGCGCTGTCGGCCGACATCCGGATCGCGACGGACCGCTCACGGTTCGCGTTGCCGGAGATGAAGCTCGGGATGATCCCGGGCAGCGGTGGGACCCAGCGCCTCGCACGGCTCATCGGGCTCTCCCGCGCGAAGTACCACATCCTGACCGGCGAGCGGATCACTGGACAGCAGGCATTCGACTGGGGCCTGACGTCCCACAACTGCGCCGACGCACAGGAGCTCGAGCAGGCCGTCGACGAGGTCGTGACCAAGCTCCTCGGATACTCGTCGATGGCGCTGCGGACCGCCAAGGAGGTGCTTGACCGAGGGGTCGACGGCCCGCTCTACACAGGTATCGAGCTCGAGCGGAAGGCCTACTCCATGCTGAGGGCCAGCCACGACTTCGCCGAGGGAGTCGCAGCATTCGGCGAGAAGCGGGCTCCGCGGTTCGAGGGGCGGTGAGTTCGTGTGAAGGCCGCGCCGTTCGCCTACGTCCGCCCCGGCACCACAGCCGACGTGGTGGCCGAGCTGTCCCGCGACGGATCCAAGGTGATCGCCGGAGGACAGTCGTTGGTGCCGGTGCTCGCGATGCGCCTCGGGCGGCCGACACAGCTGGTTGACATCAATGCCGTGCCCGAGCTGAGGCAGCTCGCCCGGGACGACGGGTCCCTCCGGGTCGGCGCCACCGTCCGCCAGCGGCAGCTGCAGCGGGAGGAGATCGGCGCTGCCGTGCCGCTGGTGCGGCTGGCGCTGCCCTGGGTCGGCCACCGCGAGATCCGCAGTCGCGGCACCGTTTGCGGCAGCATCGCCCACGCAGATCCCTCGGCGGAGCTTCCTGCCGTGGCCGCTTGCCTGGAGGCGACGATGGTGCTGACAGGTGGTCGAGGCACCCGCCAGGTGGCTGCCGCCGACTTCTTCACCGGCGCGCTGTCGACGGTGATCGAGCCGGACGAGCTCCTGTCGGAGGTGATCTTCCCGGTCGCGAAGCCTGGTGATGGGTTCGGTTTCGGAGAGTTCGCCCGGCGGCACGGCGACTTCGCGCTGGCGGGCGTGGCGGTGCGGGTACGCACGTCGGGTGAGTCGGTGGACGCGCGGCTGACCTGCTTCGGCGTCTCGGACGTGCCAGTCAGCGTGGACGTGTCACCGCACCTTCGATCCGCCCTCCAGATGACCGGCCCACAGCCGTCACGGGCGGATCTGGTGTCCGCCCTTGCCGAGCACACGGAGGAGGTCGCTGAAGATGTCGTCAGCACCGGAGGCGACAGTCACGCCAGCCCCGCATACCGCCGCCGGCTGATCAGCGCTCTCGCCGCCCGTGAGGTGAGTCGCGCCTACGTGTCAGCCAGACTCTCCCGACCTGAGGAACGCTCCTGATGAACCTGCCGCAGACCCACGCCCGCACCGAGGCCGATCGGGCCGTCGAGGTGAACCTCTCCATCAACGGCAGCGACGTCGCCCTGGCGTTGCCGGCCCGCGTCACCCTGTCCGACGCCTTGCGGGACCACCTGGGGCTCACTGGCACCCACGTCGGTTGTGAGCACGGGATCTGCGGCATGTGCACGGTGCTCGTCGACGGCGAGGCTGCGCGGGCCTGTCTCCTGTTCGCGGTCCAGCTGGATGGGGCCGAGATCACCACCGTGGAGGGGTTGGGCAAGCCGGACCAGCTTCATCCGTTGCAGGAGTCGTTCGGTCGACACCACGGCCTGCAGTGCGGCTTCTGCACGCCGGGCTTCCTGATGAGCTCCTACGACCTGTTGACGCACGAGCCCGAGGTGCAGCGCGAAGACCTGCCCACTGAGCTTTCCGGCGTCCTGTGCCGGTGCACGGGATACCGCAACATCGTCGACGCTGTGGACGAGGTCGCGCAGGCACACCGCGGAGCCCTTCCTGGCCCGGCAAACTGCGGGCAGCGCACCCTCGTCGGACGAACCACCGCGACTGCGGCGACCTCGGCAGCCGTCGGAGCCGAGCGCACCGACGAGGAGGAGCTGGTCGAGCGCCCGCAGGAGATAGTCCTTCCCGCCGGCGACCCCACCATCCATGTCGATGTCACGAGCCAGCTGACCTCCGCACCGGACGAGGTGGCCCGCGTCTTCGGCGACGTCCGGCTGCTGGCGCGCTGCCTGCCAGGGGCGGAGCTGACCGACGACCTCGGCGCCGACTGGTACAGGGGACGGGCACGCATCGCCCTCGGCCCGATGCGGATGGCCTTCAACGGAATCGCGCACATCGAGGAGCAGTCCGACGAGCGCATCGTCATGAAGGGGCAGGGCAAGGACACCGGCGGCGGCGGGGCGCAGGCCAGGATCGTCATGACGGCTGCGGCTGCTGACGATGGCGGGACTGTTCTGCAGGCCGAGGCGGACGTCTTCTTGACGGGACGGATCGCCGGCTTCGGCCGGTCGCTGGCCGGCGACGTGAGCCGTCGGATGTTCCAGGAGTTCGCTCGCGCCGTGGATCGGGCCGCCTCGGGGGAGGAGCCGACCACGGATGCGCAGCCGCCTCGAGCGTTCTCACTGCTTGTTGCCACGATCGTCGACCGGGCGCGGCAGCGTCTTCGCCGGCTGACCTCCCGCGGTGAGTCTCGACGTTGACCCCCTCCTGAGCAGGTGATGGTGCAGGCTCGGCCGACGTGCGGCTGGCTCCGTACGGGTCGGGGATGCCTGTCCGACGCGAACCTTCCGCTGAGGACGTCATCGACCATCACGCACAAGGGGGCACGAGGGCGCCTGGTCTGAACTACGCCCGCGAACCACGCGCAAGGATTGCGCCCGACACGCTCATGGCGAGGCCCAGCACATCGACGTGGGAAACCGTAGGGGTGCCGGAATCGCCGACGGTGTTGACGACCAGCACAAGAAGGCCGATGAAACATAGGACAGCGCCAAGCGCAGGCAGGGTGTTCATTGCGCCGAAGAATACCGATGCCTACCTCGAGGGGAGGTAGATCGATGGCGTTCGACAAACCTGGTCGCGGGCGCTCGCTGTGCATTCACTGCACGAGCGACTCAGTGGCGCGGGTCAGCCGGTCCCGAACGAGGAACAGAACCATGGGAACCTTCCCTCGAAACAACACCGAGCTCGCTGTCGACGTCGACGGCTCCGGCCAGCAGCACCGTGCGCAAGCGGGCGGCATGACCATCGCACTGGAACAGTGGAACGCAGGCTTGGACACCGCCGAGTGGTTCGCTGAACTTCCCGACGGAGCCTGCCAGGAACCACACTGGGGGTACTGCCTAGGGGGCACGGTCACCATGCGGTACACCGACGGTGAGACCGAGGTCATCTCCGCCGGGGAGGCGTACTACATCCGGCCCGGCCACAACGCCCACATCGACAGTGACGCCGAGTTCGTCGAGGTCACCCATGCCGATCACGCCCCGGGTATCAACACCGTCGAACTGGAGGCGAGCCGAAAGAGCCAATCCGTGTAGCGCCCCTCAGGCGGGGTCTCGTCGGGGCACCACCAGCCTGCAAACGTTTACGTGGCGGTGACTCGCAGGGTGGCGAGGGTGGGATCAGCCGCATAGGCGATCCGGACCCCGGCGCGGCATGCGTGCTCGAGGGCGTTGAGCGTTGCGGTGGTGATCTGCTCGCCCGGCGCGAGGACGGGGATGCCGGGTGGGTAGGGCGCGACGAGCTCTGCGCTGACGCGGCCGACGGCGCGGTCGATCGGGACCGGTTCGGCGGCCGCGAAGAATGCGTCCCGGGGCGGTATGCCGGGGACGGGGTCGAGGCGGTACGCCGCTGGGCCGACGACCGGTCGTGGGGTGTCGCGTAGGCGCTCGACGGACCGGATGATCGTGTCGGTCAGCGCTGTGAGCCCGTCTGCGGTGTCGGCGAGCGAGACGACGGCGACCAGGACGTCGCGGTCCGCGGACTCGAGCGGAAGCCCGGCCGCCAGAAGGTCCTGCTCGACGGCGTTGCCGTCGGCGCCGGTGCCCGCCAGGACGAGGGTGAGCTTGAGCGGGTCCACGTCCGGGCCGTCGAGCACGGTGAGGCCGTGGACCGACCGTAGTCTCTGGCGTGCGTCAGCGGTCGCCGCGATCGCGTCGCCGAGGAGCTTGTCGCCGTCGCGCTCGAGCAGCGCGCGGGCCGCGTCGGTGCTGGCGAGGATCGCGCCGGCAGGACTGGTGGTTGCGGTCGCCTCGACCCCAGCGTCGAGACGGGCCGGATCGAATCGCTCGGTGCGGGCGAGAACGAGTGCTGCCTGGCTCCAGGCGGGGAGGGTCTTGTGGGCGCTGGTGACCATCGCGTCGGCACCGAGCTGCAAGGGGTGGCGAGGCAGGTCGGGGTGGAAGCCGAAGTGTGCAGCCCAGGCTGCGTCGACGATCAGCGGTACGCCGTGCTCGTGCGCGACACCGGCGAGCCCCGCGACGTCGCCCACGGTGCCGACGTACGACGGGTCACCGACGAAGACCGCTCTGGCCTGCGGATGGGTCGCCAGGGCGCGTCGTACCTCCCCTGGTGCGACGCCCGTCGGCAAGCCCGTGGCCGGGTCGACCTCGGGTTGGACCCAGACCGGGTTCAGTCCGGCCAGGACCAGCCCCAGGAGGAGGGAGCGGTGCAGCGTCCGGCTCACGATGACGGTGTCACCGTGCTGGGCCACTGCGAGGGCGACGGCTTGGTTGGCATGGGTGGCGCCGCCGGTGGAGAAGCGGCAGAAGTCCGCGCCCCACAAGCGTGCCGCGCGGGCCTCGGCGTCGGCCAGCGCGCCGGTGGTGAGCTTCATCGTGTCGAGGCCGGCGTAGAGCGGGACGTCGCCGGCGACCACGTCGCCGACCAGGTCGGTGCGCTGCTTGTGGCCGGGAATGGTGAACGGTGTCGGTGGGTGCTCGCGGAAGCGCAGCCAGGCATCCAGAAGTGGTGCGTCGGCGCGGAGTTGGCGGGGATCAGTCGGCATCGGAACTCCAGTCATTCAGGACTGTGCTGAGAGCACGCTCGCGCAGGTGCTCAACGATTCGGGACCCACCGCGGTCCTCGCTTCCTCCATGCCTGAACCCTAGGGAACAACCGACTCAGGCGCGCCGTCTCGCTCGGTGACGCCCGGGGACCCTGATTGGGGATCTCAGGGTCGTCGGACCACAGCATTCCGTCTGATCTCCTGGTGAGCAGGCAGGGCGGCGATGGTTTGCCCTGCGACCTTCCCTGAGCCCAGCCGTCGATGTGAACTACTCGCGACCCCGCACGACCTCACCCTTTCGATCCGCACCGGCTCGCGGCGGAGGTGACGCAGCTCCGATATGAAGCAGCACCGACGGTTCCGAGTGACGATCGTCACGGGGAGCGTGACTTGGACGGGATCCGTGAGGGCGGCGAAGTTCGGGGCGCCTTTGTCATGGGGTCCAGGGGTCTGCCAAGGTGAGGCTGCTACCGCACATCGGAAGGGAATCCGGGCTCTTCATGGTCACGAACGTTCAATGGAGGATGGCAGCGGTCACCGCTGCGCTGCTCGCGGTCGGCGGCGGCGCGGTGGCGCTCGGCGCCTCATCGGCCGCGAGCTCGGGAGTCCCAGCGGCAACCGTTGCGGTGCAGGCGATGAAGGCCGACGAGGCCCCCTTGGCGCGTAGGATTAAGCCGGGGAAGAGGTACGCCGGTATGGCGACTTTCTATGACGCGAACGGTGCCGCGGGGGCTTGTTCGTACGATGCCGGTACCGAGGTCATGACCGCGGCCATGAACACCTACGACTACGACACGGCGAACGCTTGTGGCGCCTATGTCAAGGTCACGGGGGTCAAGAACGGCAAGTCGGTCATCGTCCGGATCACCAATCTGTGCCCGGGATCGTGCCGCTTGCACCAGCTCGACCTGAACCCCTTGGCCTTTGACAAGCTCGACGATCGTCACGCGGGCGAGACTCCCATTACCTGGAAGCTCCTGAGCCGCAAGAAGGCCGCCGCCGGCATTTCGCTTCGGTACAAGGTCGGGTCGAGCCAATGGTGGTGCGGGATTCAGGTGATCGACCACCGGAATCCGGTCGCCCGGTTGTCGGTCAATTACCAGGGCACGTGGAGGCGCCTCAAGCGCACCGAGTACAACTACTTCCTCTCTCCCGAGGGCCATGGGTGCGGAGAGAGGATCAAGGTGACCGACATCTACGGTCAGACGCTCACGATTCGAGCCCTGAAGATCTTGCCTGATGTCACTCAGGCCACGAAGAAACAGTTCATGAGGCACTGACGTCAAACACCCAGGGCGACTGTCGTATCGAGGTGCCGTTGACGCTCGAGCCGATGGTGACCCACGGCTCGGACAGCGCCACGTAGTTGCCGTGTTCGCGAACCCATCCACAGTGCCCACGCCGCCGATCGCACCGGCTGCGGTGGAGTAGTACATCTGTGTAGGCGGGGCCGAAGTTGCTTCTCGGACCGCAAGCTCCCCAAGAAGCGCGCCTACGCCTTCGTCGCCGACCCGGCGTGGCAGGGAACGGGGGCTGCGCGGCGACACGTGGTCGCGACCATCGCGAACGGACGTTGCCCGGCACGCGACGGTAAGACGCACCCGGGGCACGCTATGGCACCCAATGGCGGTCAGCGGGGCTCGCGCTCAAGTTCTAGTGGACCCCTGCGCGTGATCCGCGGAAGTATCGCATCGTTCCTCGCATCCTGCAGCATGTGCCCATGTCCGCCCATAGCTGGATCGCGATCAACGGTCACCCTGTGCTGACGCAGCGAGAGGGCTATCTCGACGACCTCCTCGCACTGTTCCAGGAGTCGGAGTCAGTATCCGAGGAGAATCGGATCGCGGATGGACCGGGCTATGCCTACCAGTCAACGGTGGCTCACCTGCGCGATCGCCTACGGTTGCTGGGGTTCACGCCGGGAGTGGCCTCTGCCGAGTTCGAGCAACACACTCAAGCCTGGTTGGACCGGAACCCGAACCCAGGCGCCGACGAGATGGGCGTAGAAGTTCGTAATGCGGCCGCTATTCGCACTGAGGTTCGCGCCTATCTGAACAGCGACGATCCATACGCCACTTACGACGACTACGGAGAGCCGTTCTTCAGTATGGATCTGCGCACTCAACTGCGCCTCCATCTGGACGCAGTTGTCGACGAAAACGCTCTCGTCCGATACGAGCTGGACGACCTCGTTCGCTACGAACTAGTCACTCCCGGCGAAGCCCTCGCCGACAGGGCCCGGGCCGACAATCAAGACGAGTTACTGAAGGGTGCACCACTGATTGTCCTCACCGAGGGATCCTCTGACTCGAAACTTCTCGCCAGCGCAATGCGGGTGACGCATCCGCATCTCGAAGGATTCCTACGCTTCATGGACTTCGACCGCGGTGCACCAGGCAGCGTGGGTCATCTGGTGAACCTAGTTCGCGGCTTTGTAGGTGCTGGTGTAGCCAACCGGGTCGTTGTCCTGGCCGACAACGACACCGCGTCGCGGTCTGCCTTGGCGGCCATCGATGCCAGCCTCCCGCCGACATACCGCGTGGTGCACTACCCCAACCTTGATCTGCTGCGCAGCTATCCGACCCTTGGTCCGCAGAGCGACATCCCAGTGCCGATGGATGTCAACGGGCTAGCGGGATCACTGGAGATGTACCTCGGCGAGGAACTGCTCCGTGACAGCCAGACGCTTGTCCCGGTTCAGTGGACCGGTTGGGATCAGAAGCTCGGCGCCTATCAGGGTCAACTGATCGGCGGGCACAAGGACCGCATCCAGCGCGCCTTCCGAAGGAAGGTCGAACGAGGGTCGAGTCCACGGTCGTGGTGGATGAAGGGGCCACCGCGTGATCCGGTGGCTGCACTCTAGGCAGTGAGTGCGGCGGGTGTCAGGTCCTCCTTCTGGTCGGTGGTCTCGTTGGTGTTGATGAGTGCGATGCGGGAGCGTGCCAGGACGTCGAGTCCGAGGTAGCGGCGGCCCTCGGCCCAGTCGTCGTGCTGCTCGGCTAGGACGGCTCCGATGAGTCGGATGGCGGAGTTGCGGTCGGGGAAGATCCCGACGACGTCGGTGCGTCGGCGGATCTCGCGGTTGAGGCGCTCGTTGGGATTGTTGGACCAGATCTGGCGCCAGATCTCTTTCGGGAACGCGGTGAAGGCCAGGATGTCGGCGCGGGCTTCCTCGAGGTGCTCGGCCACGGCGGGGAGCTTCTCGTCCAGGGTGTCGATGACGCGGTCGAACTGGGCGTGCACGGCCTTGGTGTCGGGCTGGTCGTAGATCGAGTGCAGCATCGCCTTGACCCAGCCCCACGACGACTTTGGTGTCGCGGACATCAGGTTCGCCGCGTAGTGGGTGCGGCATCGCTGCCAGGCGGCACCGTCCAGGGTCGCCGTCATCGCGGCCACCAGGCCACTGTGGGCATCGGACGTGACGAGCTTGACGCCGCTCAGGCCGCGGGCGTTCAGGCCGCGGAACAGGGTCAGCCAGCCGGCCTCGGACTCGGCCGAGCAGATGTCCACGCCGAGGATCTCGCGGTGCCCATCGGCGTTGACGCCGGTCGCGACCAGGACGTGGGTGTTCACGACCCGCCCGCCCTCGCGGACCTTCATCGTCAACGCGTCCGCGGCCAGGAACGTGTACGGCCCGGCGTCGAGTGGCCGGGTGCGGAAGTCCTCCACGTGCGCGTCGAGCTCCTTGGCCATCACGCTGACTTGCGACTTCGACAACCTGGTGATGCCGAGGGTCTCGACGAGCTTCTCCATCCGCCGCGTCGACACCCCGAGGAGGTAGCAGGTTGCCACCACTGTGGTCAGGGCCCGCTCGGCCCGACGGCGGCGCTCGAGGAGCCAGTCGGGGAAGTACGAGCCCTCGCGCAGCTTGGGGATTGCAACCTCCATCGTGCCGGTGCGGGTGTCGAAGTCCCGGGTCCGGTAGCCGTTGCGGGAGTTGGTCCGCTCCGGGCTGCGTTCGCCGTAGCCGGCGCCGCAGATCGCGTCGGCCTCGGCCGACATCAACGCCTGCACGAACGTGGACAACATGGTCCGGAGTAGGTCGGGCTCGGCACGCGCCAGGTGCTCGGTCATGAACGTGGGCAGGTCAATAGAGTTGGGGTCGACGGTCATCGTGGTGACTCCTTCAGTCGTGCTTTCGCAGGTCTTCTGAAGGATCACGCGGTGGCCGTCGCTATGTCAGGACGCCACGCTCACGTCGGGCCCGTCGTACACCACGCCCATGGACTCAACTCGAACGAGCCCTGGAGGGCGCCGAGTCGACCGAATCTGACTGGACTGGCGTGGAAGCCGTGTTCGAAGCCATTCTTCACGCGTTCGACTAACGGCAGTCGCCTGCCTGATCGTCTGACTTAGTGGACGGCGGCGTAGGCGGCGGAATGACTGTCCCGCTTGACCCGCGCTGAGGCGTCGGGATCAGATCTTCGACGCCCAGTCTGGCAGCTGCTTTCAGCACGTTTTGGGCGCTAGCACCCGCAGCCGAGATGCCTCGTGAGGCAGCGTGCGCGGTTGCTCCGCGACGTAGTTGGGGCGCGCCGACTTCTCTGACGGCCGCACCCCTCTGCGCGGTCCGACTGCGGCCAAGAAGCCAAGCGTCTGATCGGCGACTGTCGGTGGCAGCACCTATCGTCCTGGTCTATGAGTGATGGCCTGCCACCCAAGTCTGAACACGAACTGCCTGACTCGACCTACCCGTACGGGCCGTGCCCCCGCTGCGGTCGGGCTAGCAACTTCACCCCACAGGGCACCGCTCCGGTTACCTTCGATGAGTCCGGTGGGTACTCGATCGCCCATGACGGACATCACGAAAGAATTCACGAAGAGCAACTGGTCATTCTTCAGTGCCAAGGGTGCCGGCAGAACGTCGTCGTCGTGGAAGAGCAATACGTCGGCGGCCAGCGCAAGCGCGATGGCGGAAGGTCAGGCGTCGTCGAATGGCGCGGCGTGCACTGGTGGCCCAGTCCGGGCATGCGACGGGGCGACCCGGACATTCCGAGAGCAGTGGCAGACGCGATCGCCGAGGCCGAGCGATGCTTGAGTGCAAATAGCCCACGCGCGGCCGCGGTGATGTTCCGCGGAGCTTTAGCCGAGATCGTAACGCAACGAGGGTCAGAGACCGCTCGGGCCAAGGGCAGCCTGTACGCACAACTTGGACAGATGGCGTCGGACGGAGATCTCGATGACACCTTGGCCGATTGGGCGGACCACGTACGCGTTCTCGGCAACGCGGGAGCCCACCCGCTTGAGCTGGAGCCGGTTTCCCGTGACGAGGCCGACGAGCTCAGCCGGCTGGTGAACGCGCTCGTCGAATACCTCTTCGTCCACCCGGCGCGCGTGCGGCGCGCGCGGGCCGGACGGCAGTGACTAGGCCATTGTCCCCACGCCGGCCCGCAGTCGTGACGTGTGTATCGCCCGACGAGATCGGCCGAGGGCGGCCCCGATGATCGACGACCCGAGCGATCAGGGTGCGTCCAACATCCCTTCGGTCGAGGAGATGGTCGCCCGGATCCAGGTCAACGGGATGATCGCCGACAAGGTCCGAGGCTTGCTGGTCGAATCGGCCCGTCTTGTCGCGCGTGACTTCTCCAGCCTCGCCAAACAAGACTGGCCGGCCCTGGATGCTTCTGCCTTCGTCGACGACCGGGACGTCCCGCTCGACGAGCGCTACGGCACCGTGGCAGACCTGGTCCGCGACGAGGCGCGGCTTGACCTGCACACAGTGGCCGACACGCTTCGCGGCTACGCAGCCCTTGTTGAGACACAGTCCTCGTTCGTCGGAGCGGTCGCCGTCGGTCGTGCCGTCTACGAGTCTTCGATCTGGGCGTCGTCGGTCATGGATCCAGCGGTCACGTCCGAGGTCCGGGCTCAGCGTGCGCTCACTCGTCGTCTCGCCCGCCTGCACGCCACGCGGCGACACACGACGCTTCTCGACGCCACCGTCGACCCCAATCTGGAAGCCTCCGAAGAGATCGAGCACATCCTCGCCCTGGTGGAGACTCGCTCTTGGAAGAGGATCAGGGGCCAGTACGCGCCGAGCATCGGCTCCAAGCTCAGCATCGAGAAGCTGGCTCCAACCCTGCCCGGCGCGCTCGGTGTCGAGGACTATGCGTGGGGCTCGTCGTCGTCGATGATCCACGGCGAGCAGCCGAGCCTCGCGCAGAACTGGATCACCTTCGCCTTCGAGCAGGTACCTGCGTGGTTGACCGGTCCGTGGACGGCGGGTGTTCCCTACGGCAGCCGCATCGCCCTTGCGACGACGAGCGAGTATCTCGGCGTCGTCGTCGGTCACCCAGCTTGGGAAATGCTCCACAAGACGTGGGACATAGCTTGCTCGCAGCCCGGCGGGTGGCGGATCTAGGAGCCAGGATCGTCGCCTGATCGAGGCCCGAGCCCCCAGGCAGATCCGGATGTCCCCGAGAAGCGGAGCCGGTAAGACGCCCGTTCGATCGCGTGGCGGTCACCCAGATTCGCTGGTGGGCACTTCGTTGGCGGGACGTCGTGCACGTTTTGGTGCCCCGCGTTCCCACCAGTCGATAGGCGGGCCTTCATGCACCTGGCGCGCGGTGATCTGGACGTTGCCGATATTGCAGAACTTCCAGAGCTCTTTCGCGGCACGTGAGTACTGGAACAGGACCTCGTCTACGTCGAAGGCCTCAAGTTCGCCGCTGCGGAACCGGTCGATCGCTTCGGCTACGTGCGCGAGGAGTTCGGCGAGCTTCGCTTCGTGGTAGGTCGCTATCGCCTCACGTGCCTGCCGACGATCCGATTTCTGGGACACGAACTGAGGCTAGTGTGAATCGCCGAACGAGAGAATGCGTGCACTGATCGCGGCTGATCCGGAGATCAAGACGACTAGC
The DNA here is from genome assembly GCF_004785795.1 of Nocardioides eburneiflavus. Lineage (NCBI taxonomy): Bacteria > Bacillati > Actinomycetota > Actinomycetes > Propionibacteriales > Nocardioidaceae > Nocardioides > Nocardioides eburneiflavus. Next base: position 1,294,074 of record NZ_SRRO01000001.1, on the reverse strand, counting down.
GAGCGGCTTTCAGGATTCCGGTTGTCGAAGGTTTGCGAATCATCGTCGTGCCGATTCCTGTGCCATGGGAAGACCCATCGGAAGAGACTCAAGCCAGGACGTCGGCACCAGCACTCGTCCGCGCAGTGGCATCGCCTCGCGCCGGCGGCCTCTGCCACCTTGTTGCCCACGGCAAGAAGCAAGTAGGCGCCAAGCAGGAACCCTACGAGCCGCTTCATGACAGCACCTCGACCAACTGCGCCAGGGTGGGCGACCCGGCCAATCCATCCGGCGTTGAGTAAACGCGGCACGCCAATCCCGCCTGCTCATCACCAGTCGCGAAAGGATCGTGCTCGTCAACGAGGATCGTCGGGGAACCGGCGAAGCCGACGGCGATGGCGTCCTCCTGCGTCTCTACCTTGCGCCGATGAACCGTGACGTCATCACGTGGCACGAGTTGGACAGCCTCCGCGAGGCGCTCATCAGCCACCGTCCAGTTTGGGCACCCGTCGAAGTAGAGCAACTCAACCTTCATGACCCATCCTTCACGTCGCCAAGGGGGCGGTGCCTGTCTACGGAGTATGCACCGATGTCCTGAGCGGCGACGGATGCACCATCCGGACCTGAACCAGATCCGGACGGCGCCGACAGGCGGCGCCAAGACGCACCCCACCAGACGCCCCGTCGGGATGGAAGTACGTCAATGTCCGACGCCTGTTCGTCTACCTCGAGCACCTCATCGAGGAGGGCGCGAACCGGGCGGTGTTTGAGCGCAACCGAACGCTCCAGAAACAACTTCGGCGCGGCGGTTTGCACCCGCTACAAGACGCCGGGCGATCAAAAGCTGCCTACTTCGACGCCGCCGCACTTTCGGTCTGATCCCCGATGGGATGCCGAAGCGGTCGTCGACGGCGGGCCCCACTTCATCGTGCAACGAATCGGCCTGTGCGCCCAAGGTCGAGCGGTGGAGTAGGGGTTCGGTGGCCCTATCGGCTTGGGCCCACAATCACTACGCTCGCGATCATGGCCCACGTCATGGAGATTGAACGACCGCGCCGTCGCCCTGAACAACCCCCGAAGCCAACTCGTGAGGGATCAGATCCGCCGCGCCGGGTAGAACCACCCGAGGCGCCCTCACCACCCACGAAGGAGTCGGGGGGGAACCCTAAGTCCGAGTAGCTGCACGGATTGTCTGGGTAAGTGGAGGAGGGCGCAATGGCGGAGATGGCTCCCGAACCACGTCACGCTCCACCCAACACGGCTGGAGTTGAACGTGACGAGGATCCCGATGAGAACTCGGCAGCGCTCTTTCCAGATCTGTACGAGGCCGCTTCTGCGGGACGCCCGTCCTTCAAACACCTGGTTCAGGCTTGGCATCTTGCGGTCAAGCCCGAGCGACATGGCGACGCGAACGCGGGAAACTGGCTACTGCCCCGCCTTCGCACACGATTCGCAGAGCTTCACGAAGGTATCGAGAAGGAGTACTACTGCGTCAACATCGTTGGCGGGTGCCTCCTTGCATCTGATCGAACGGTTCACTCGATCTTCAATTCAGCACCGAGCGCCCTGGTCGCCCAAGAGATTGAGTGCAAGATCTTGGCGCGTGAAGCGCGCGTGGCATTCTCCAGTCCCAAACTGAAGCCGCAACTGGATGAAGCAACAGATCACGCGTACTCCGCCCTGACTCGCGTTCTGGGTACAGCCGACCAGTTGGCTGCCGAACAGGCTCCCGACGAAGCCACTGAAGTTCGCATTCTCGAGTCCACTACCGAGGAAGTCGATGCAGCGAAGCGTCGCGTCGAGATCCTCATTCAGCGTCAGTCGCGGTACGAGTACTTCATGGGCTCACTGCTTGGCACCGTCCCGACCCTGGCCATCGTTGTCATTCTCGCCCTAGTCGCCGACGAGTTATGGTCCTCGACACTCGACGTCGCAAGCCCCGCCGGTGCCACGACGATGGCCGCCCTCGGTGCCCTAATCAGTGTCGTGCAGCGCATGTCTACGGGGGACCTCACTGTTGACTCCACGGCGTCGAGGAGACAGCGTCTACTTCTCGGTGGACTCCGCCCGGCAGTGGGAGCGATCTTCGGCTCAGTCGCGTACTTCGCCCTGCTCACCGGCATAGTCGCCAGCGGTGCCACGGCGTCAGCCTCGGAGGCCTCGTCCTTTGCGTTCTTTGCTATCAGTGGGTTCGCTGCTGGCTTCAGCGAGCGCTTCGCCACCGACATGCTTGAGCGAGCTGGAACGCTCCTAGGCGGTTCGGTAGCAGCTAACGAGCCGACGGCGCCGTCACGTTGACCTCGAGGTAGCAACACCGCCACTCGCGCCCAGAGGCACACCCGCGCTGGTGCCGCGATGTGACGGCGGCTGCATTCGCCGTTGCCAGCGGCCTTACCGAAGCGATCGCGGCGGAATGGGTCGAAGCGACTTCGCGGAAGGCCAGCAGGCCATGGTCAGCCCAAAGGTTGGACAGAGGCGCCCGTGACCCGCCACGATTGGACCGTGGCGAAAACAACGGTTATTCAGGTCACGGACGATCTCGACGGCTCGAAGGACGCAACTGAGGTCGCTTTCTCGTTCGATGGCGTCGACTACACGATTGACCTGTCGAAGAAGAATGCTGCCGCGATGGCGAAGGCTTTCCGGCCGTACCTCGATGCGGCAACGAAGGTCAGTGGTCGAGGCAACCGCGCAAGACGCACGAGGCCGTCTCGGAGCACTGGGCCGCGCAAGGACTTGGCCGCCATTCGAGAATGGGCGCGGGGCCAAGGCCTCGAAGTGTCCGACCGAGGACGGGTCCCCGCCGGTGTTGTCGAACAGTACGACGCCGCACACTAGGTTCGATGCTCGCGATCTCGGTGCTTGTCAGGCTTGCTTGCAGCTGACAGTCAGCACTGTCCGCGTTGACCGCGTCTCCCCTGATGCCGACAGGCGGCGTAGTGGGCGACCCTCGTTTGGGCGCTGGGTGGGGGTTCCAGTTCGCTTGACTGATGAGTCGGCGGTCGCCCAGCGCGGCTGGGGACCGTCGGTTCGATGTCTTTGGTTCGACGGGATCGGCTCCAGGGTCGTCCCCTGCGTTCCGCGAACGGACGATCGTCACGAGGTCCAAGGATTCGTTGACCGACCACTGCGACTGAGATGTCGTGGCGGGTTTGCGATTCATGGCGTCCCTGTTCATCATTAACAGCGGCTCGGTGGGACCGGTGCAGGCCCGCCCAAATACCCTCCGAGCCGCTGGAGCCGCCGCCAGTGACTCGATAGCCGGAAATGAACCGCCCCGGGATGTCCGGAGAGCTGATTCGTTGGAAGGATCACTCTCATGGCACGTCCCTCGAAGTACCCGCCCGAGTTGCGTGAGCGCGCGGTGCGGATGGTGTTGGAGTCGCGTGTGGACTATCCGCACGAGGCGGCTGCGATCAGGTCGATCGCGGCGAAGCTCGGGATCACCTCGACCGAGTCGGTGCGCAAGTGGGTCAGGCAGGCCGAGATCGATGGTGGTGTCCGGGCCGGGAAGACCAGCGAGGAGCTGGCTGAGATCAAGGCGCTGAAGCGGGAGAACGCCGAGCTGCGGCGGGCGAACGAGATCTTGAAGAGCGCCTCGGCTTTCTTCGCGGCGGAGCTCGACCGCCCCAACAGGTATTGATCGACTTCATCGACACCCACAGGGCCGACTACGGGATCGAGCCGATCTGTCGTGTGCTCGCCGAGCACGGGATCAAGATCGCCCCGTCGACCTACTACGACGCCAGGGTTAGACGGCCCTCGCGACGTGCTCGGCGTGACGCCGAGATCGTCGCGGTGATCGCGGCCGAGAGGGGCCGGCAACGGCTGCTGGCGCGGTTCGGGTCACGCAAGATGTGGCTCCACCTACGCCGGCAGGGTCACGACGTGGCCAGGTGCACGATCGAGCGGCTGTACCGCCAGCAGGGCTGGGAGGGCGCACGACGGTTGAAGAAGGTCCGCACCACCATCGCCGATCCCGCGGCCGACCGTCCCCTGGATCGTGTGGACCGGCAGTTCTGGGCTGCGCGTCCGAACCAGCTGTGGGTTGCTGACTTCACCTACGTCGCGACCTGGTCCGGCACCGTCTACGTCGCATTCATCTTCGACGTGTTCTCCCGCCGCATCGTGGGCTGGCGGGCAGCGACGAGGATGACGACCGACCTGGTCCTCGACACTCTCGAGCACGCGATCTGGACTCGCCAGCAGGCCGGCATCACCGACCTGTCGGGGTTGGTCCATCACACCGATGCCGGGTCGCAGTACGTCAGTTTCGCGTTCACCGAACGGCTCGTTGACGAGGGCGTCGACCCTTCTGTCGGATCGGTCGGCGATGCCTACGATAACGCGCTCGCCGAGTCTCAGATCGGGCTCTACAAGGCTGAGCTGATCCGTCCCGAAGGACCTTGGCGCGGTGTCGAGCACGTCGAGCTCGAGACCCTCAACTGGGTCGACTTCTTCAACAACGAGCGCCCGCACGAGGCCATCGACGACCTGACCCCGGTCGAGGCCGAAGAACTTCACTACGCTGCAAGAAACCAGCTCACGCCGACCGGCTGAGCCACCAAACCCAGCCTCCGGAAACTCCGGGGCGGTTCAGATGTTCCTCCCGGTCCGCTTGTGGCGGATGTAGAGGCGGCGAATGAACGGACCCATTAGGTCTTCGCGAAGCGCGACGGTGTACGAGCGCGCCTGCTGCTCGGCTCCGCGATCCAGGACTTCCCAGATGCCGCCAAAGAGCCAAAGCGTCGTGTCGTGCTTGTCCTGGGCGACCGAGAAGATGAACTCACGATTGAATCGTCCTTCACGCTCCGCAAGGAGTTCCAGCCCTGCCACTCCTCTTGGTTGCTTGCTAGCACGTCGATCGGTTGCGTGCTGCCGTTCCAGACGGCGAAGTGAACCTTGAAGGCTGTCGCGTCCAACCCGATAGGCAGGAGCGCGGCGAGCGGGATGACGTCCATGGGTTGACGATAGGTCGGCGTACGTCACGTAGTGATGGCGTGCGCGCCGAGCGCCCCCAGACATCGACGTGAACTATTGCCGCGGGTCGGCGACACGCGGCGGATAGACGCAGTCACGTCCCGGCAGGACCGCCAACGCCGCGCCACGTAGCCGGCTGTCCCTTGCTTTCACTAGACCTGGTGGCGCTGCATGTCGTTCGGTAGAGGACCGTCGTTCAACTCAGTGCGGGCGATGCCGCGATTCATCCGCCGGCCGCCGGGAAGTTCGGTGAGTTGAGTCCATGGGCGTGGTGTACGACGGGCCCGACGTGAGCGTGGCGTCCTGACATAGCGACGGCCACCGCGTGATCCTTCAGAAGACCTGCGAAAGCACGACTGAAGGAGTCACCACGATGACCGTCGACCCCAACTCTATTGACCTGCCCACGTTCATGACCGAGCACCTGGCGCGTGCCGAGCCCGACCTACTCCGGACCATGTTGTCCACGTTCGTGCAGGCGTTGATGTCGGCCGAGGCCGACGCGATCTGCGGCGCCGGCTACGGCGAACGCAGCCCGGAGCGGACCAACTCCCGCAACGGCTACCGGACCCGGGACTTCGACACCCGCACCGGCACGATGGAGGTTGCAATCCCCAAGCTGCGCGAGGGCTCGTACTTCCCCGACTGGCTCCTCGAGCGCCGCCGTCGGGCCGAGCGGGCCCTGACCACAGTGGTGGCAACCTGCTACCTCCTCGGGGTGTCGACGCGGCGGATGGAGAAGCTCGTCGAGACCCTCGGCATCACCAGGTTGTCGAAGTCGCAAGTCAGCGTGATGGCCAAGGAGCTCGACGCGCACGTGGAGGACTTCCGCACCCGGCCACTCGACGCCGGGCCGTACACGTTCCTGGCCGCGGACGCGTTGACGATGAAGGTCCGCGAGGGCGGGCGGGTCGTGAACACCCACGTCCTGGTCGCGACCGGCGTCAACGCCGATGGGCACCGCGAGATCCTCGGCGTGGACATCTGCTCGGCCGAGTCCGAGGCCGGCTGGCTGACCCTGTTCCGCGGCCTGAACGCCCGCGGCCTGAGCGGCGTCAAGCTCGTCACGTCCGATGCCCACAGTGGCCTGGTGGCCGCGATGACGGCGACCCTGGACGGTGCCGCCTGGCAGCGATGCCGCACCCACTACGCGGCGAACCTGATGTCCGCGACACCAAAGTCGTCGTGGGGCTGGGTCAAGGCGATGCTGCACTCGATCTACGACCAGCCCGACACCAAGGCCGTGCACGCCCAGTTCGACCGCGTCATCGACACCCTGGACGAGAAGCTCCCCGCCGTGGCCGAGCACCTCGAGGAAGCCCGCGCCGACATCCTGGCCTTCACCGCGTTCCCGAAAGAGATCTGGCGCCAGATCTGGTCCAACAATCCCAACGAGCGCCTCAACCGCGAGATCCGCCGACGCACCGACGTCGTCGGGATCTTCCCCGACCGCAACTCCGCCATCCGACTCATCGGAGCCGTCCTAGCCGAGCAGCACGACGACTGGGCCGAGGGCCGCCGCTACCTCGGACTCGACGTCCTGGCACGCTCCCGCATCGCACTCATCAACACCAACGAGACCACCGACCAGAAGGAGGACCTGACACCCGCCGCACTCACTGCCTAGAGTGCAGCCACCGGATCACGCGGTGGCCCCTTCATCCACCACGACCGTGGACTCGACCGTTCGGCGAGCCGTCTGTGCCGTATTTGTCATGATCCCGAGCCCGATTCCAAGTTTGCTGGCAGGATCGGTGCCATGTGGCGACCGGTTACTCAAGTCCGGCAGCGGGTCCAAGATGCGCTGGCGGTATCGGAGGACGGCGCATACATGGAACTCATGGCCGCGCACGAATTCGTACTCAAGGCGTCGACGGCGGTGCTGATCGGGCTTCTGGACGCGCCGGACGCGAAATTGGCGCACTCGCTGGAGTGGACTTGTGTCCGGGACAACGGCCTCCATCGGTGGCAGCAGGTATTAGCTGAGGTTACGAGCGGCGCAGTCCAGAAGGCCGAATACAAACATTACGAAGATACTCACAGGCTTCTCAACGCTCGCGATAGTGCGTTGACGACCGTCTACACTGAGAAGGTCGCGAGCGGCGATTGGAGGCACGATGTGGCCGAGCGGTTGGATCTTCTTCGTCGAGAGTTGTCCGTGGAGATGGCTGGACCTGGCGCAAAGCCTAGTCTCCGGTATTGGTTTGACAATCTCCACACTCTTAGGAACTGGACACGGGGGCACGGCCTTCCGAGCGTCCATCAGCGGATTGCGGCAGTCGAGCCTTTGATGGAAGTGTTCGACCTTCTCGTAACTAAGTTGCCGCAGTTTGCGTGGCCTTTGATCTATGTCATGCCAACACTTGGCGGCCGAGCTGTAGCACGCCCACTTTCGGACCACGAGCCGCCACGACACCTGCGGTTGAAGGACTTAGACGAGGGCGTGTATGTCCTGAATGACGATGAGCTCGCGCCGGTGAGGCTCCTGACTACGGATCGATCAATGGACAAGTTCTTCTTGCCAAACGGTCAGTACCAAGAGGCAACTTCACCTCAGGGCGTGAAGACGACCTATCAAGCATTGTGCTACTCCGCCGACATAAAGACACGCCACGAAGCAACCCGTTGGCGGGGCGAGCGGCCGGTCTTGACTGATTCGGTGACCGCCGGCCGTCGAGCGCTCGTGGGTGACAACAATCTTCCGCCTACGCCTCCAAATTACGTGGCCCGTGGCGCGCTCGAAGCGGACCTGGTGGACACGCTGCTCAATGATCGCGATCACGTCGTTACCCTCATGGGTCGCGGTGGCATTGGCAAAACAACGCTAGCATTGCATGTTCTGCATAATCGATTGGACGAGAATGCGTTCGCAAATCGGATTTGGCTGAGTGCAAGGAACGTCGACCTCGAGGACGATCAGCGCTACAATCGCCCGAAGCCAGTGCGCCGCCAAGTGGCATCTATAGAAGAAGTTGCCTTCGAGTTCTGCTGCCTGGTGCAAGACGCTGAAGTGTCGCGAGAAGATGCTCCGCGCATTATGCAGGAGTATGTCAGTGATCGGCAGTCCTTGGCCCCCCTCCTTGTGGTCTTCGACAATTTCGAGACCGTTGACGACCCCCTCGCGTTATACAAATGGATAGCCGATTCTTTCCGCGTCCCCAACAAGGCACTGATCACGACCAGAGTCGAAGACTTCCGCGGCGACCTCAAGATCGATGTGCGTGGGATGGAGAGGCAGGAGTTCTTCCAACTGGTTGACGAGACGGCAAGACGGCGTCATATTTCTGATCGCATAGACGACGCGCAAATCGAGGAACTATACCGGGAAACTGGTGGGCACCCCTACGTGGCGCAGGTAATTCTTGCAGAGGCGGAGCGGACCGGAAACAAGATTCGGCGTCCGCGCACACTGATGGCTACGAAGGACGAGATCTTGGGCGCTCTGTTTGGAGCCATCTATGATTCACTTGATTCCGATGCTCAGCGAGTGTTTCTTGTTGCCGCCCAATACGGCTCAGTCATTCCGAAGTGGCAATTTGAGGCGCTACTCCTCCGGCCGGGAAACGAGTTGCGCGTGGACGTAATTGGCGCCCTCGAGACCTTGTGCGCTGCCTCACTTCTAGAGGTCATTAGGGTCGGCGATGAGTCACTGAAAGATAGGGAAGAGTTTCTGTACACTCCGATGGCGGCTTCCGCATTCGCGGAGCGCGTATGGCGACGTGGGACACTTGACTTCGACGTTCGCGACGCCATCGAAGAGGACCTCCGCGCCGCCGAGATTTTCCGTCCGAAGTTGACCCTCGAGCAGGTCACTAACGGTTTTGGCTTCGCCTTCGATCGGTTTGTTCGAACCCTCAGCGGCGATGTTGTCGAACGGGGCGGCATCACGGCTAACGAGTCGGCGATGCTTGATTACGTCTGTGACCACTTTCCAGCAGGTTGGGCGGCTGCCGCCCAGATATATGAGCAATTGGAAGATTCAGGCAAAGCTATCTCGTCGCTTAAGGGGTACCTCGCGTCCTATCCCGATGCCTGGGCAACTTGGAAGGAGCTTGCGCGACTACAGCGGCGCGTCGGCGCGACTGCGGTTGCGGGCCGAACCTTGCTGCAGGGGGCGCTGTCCTCATCCGTAGCCCGAGACCGAAGGGCCAGGCTTCTAGAGGTCCTGGGCGATTGGTTCACGCTTGTGGAGCGGTCCGTCTATGAACCGATGCAGGCGCGAAACACGGCTCGGCAGTGCGTTGAGGCTCTCAATCTGGGCACGGTGGAGTACTCGGGTTCGGAGGACGCACTCGTGGTGAGGTTGCTGGTGATCGCTCAAAGGAGAGATGACGCACGGAAGCACTTGCGAAGTGCCTTGCTCCGTCATCCGAGCAACACTTCGCTCCAAGCCCTGCGTGCCGCTCTGTTCGATTGACGTGCGGTGCCACGCATGACGCTCAGTGGGCCGAGCACCTTCACCAGAGCGACCGCGACATAGTGGGCGTAGGGACGCTGGCTCTGTGCCTCAGTCCTCGGCCTTGCTCCAAGCCCACTGTGTGACTGTCCGCCCGGGCGTCCAGCCTGTGAACGTGCCGACCGGAGCTGCCGTCTCCACGCCGATGCGAGTGAGCTCACCGCCGTGGTCCGCGTACGCCTGGGCAAGAAGCGTCTCGGTCTCGAGCGTGACACCGTGGACGACGAGGCATCCGCCCGGCTTGATTGAGCTCAAGCAAGTCTCGAGGACGCCCTCGCGGGTGGCGCCGCCCCCGATGAAGATCGCGTCCGGAGCGGGTAGACCTTCGAGCGCATCCGGCGCGCGGCCGACGACCACCTGTAGGTCGGGGACGCCCAACGCCTGCGCGTTGCGCATGATCCGGTCGGCGCGTACGGGATCGGACTCGATGGCGAAGGTCAGGCACGACGGGTGTGCCCGCATCCACTCGATCCCGACCGAGCCGGCGCCGGCGCCGACGTCCCAGAGCACCTGACCAGGAGCGGGCATCAGGCGGGCGAGGGCGGAGGCGCGGAGGTCGCGCTTGGTGAGCTGGCCGTCGTTCTCGAAGGCGTCGTCGGGGAGTCCCGGCGCCCAGGAAGCGAGGCCGTTTCCAGAAACCTCGAGAGCGATGACGTTCAGCGCTGGGGAGTCTCTAGACCACGACGAGGCGACGCCCGAGACCGACGACTCCGACGCCGAGCCCAGGTCCCCAAGGACGGTCATCGAAGACGCACCCCAGCCCGACGAGGTCAGCAAGGCAGCCACCGCAGCAGGGGTTGACGCATCCGACGAGAGCACCAGCACCCGCCGCCCCTGCGCGACCTCCCGCGCGACGAGTGACACCGGCCGGCCCACCAAGGACACCACCACACACGACTCCGCCGACCACCCCATCCGAGCCCGCGCCAGCGCCACCGACGACACGGCGGGCACCACGCGTACAGGCGCCCCCAGGTCGAGCAGGGTCGTCGCGATCCCCGACACCAGCGGGTCACCCGACGCCAGCGCGACGACGGGGCGTCCGGCGTACTCGGCCAGCAGCCCCGGCAGAAAAGCGGACAGCGGCGAGGGCCACGGCACCCGTACCTGATCGGGCACCGCCGGCACCAGCGACAGGTGCCGCGACCCACCCCACAGCACCGACGCCTCCAGCACCAGGTCGCGCGAGGCCGGCGACAGACCGGAGAAGCCGTCGGCGCCGATCCCGACGACCACGACCTCGCTGGGCACCCCGGTGGACGACATGGCCGCAGACGCTATCGTGACGCGCACAAGGCGAGAGGTGCCCCGAAGTCTGGGGAGAATCTGGGAAGCCGGTGAGAATCCGGCACAGGGCCCGCTGCGGTGACTCGAGACGTCGAACTCAGGCGATCCGAGAAGTCCGAAGACCGGCCTCCCGCCACCCATTGTGAAGCTGGCAACGAGAGCGGGAGCCCCCATGCCACAGCAGTACCCCCTGTCCGCCGTCGTCCCCTCCCAGGCCGCCGACCGCGACGACATGACCCTCGCGCTGGTCCTCACCACGATCTCTCCCGAGGTCGGCGGCGTGCTCGTGCGCGGCGAGAAGGGCACGGCGAAGTCCACCACCGTGCGCGCCCTCGCCTCCGTGCTGCCGCCGATCGAGGTGGTCGCCGGCGACCGGTTCTCGAGCCGGCCCGGCGACGTCTCGCCCGACGGCCCCGGCCCCGAGCAGCGCTGGCCGCTCGACGCCGAGACCGCGACGCGGCCCGTACGCCTCGTCGAGCTCCCCGTAGGCGCCACCGAGGACCGGGTGCTCGGCTCGCTGCACCTGTCCAAGGTGCTGGCCGACGGCGTCGCCGAGTACGAGCCCGGCCTCCTCGCCCGCGCCCACCGCGGCATCCTCTACGTCGACGAGGTCAACCTCCTCCACGACCACCTCGTCGACCTGCTGCTCGACGCGGCCGCGATGGGCCGCTCCACCGTCGAGCGCGACGGCGTCTCCGTCGCGCACGCCGCCCGCTTCGTGCTCGTCGGCACCATGAACCCCGAGGAGGGCGAGCTCCGCCCCCAGCTCCTCGACCGCTTCGGCCTCACGGTCGAGATCGCTGCGCCGCGCGACCCGCAGCTCCGCGCCGAGGTCGTACGCCGACGGCTCGCCTTCGACGCGGACCCCGAGGCCTTCGTCGAGGCGTACGCCGACAGCGAGCGCGCGCTGACCGACCGCATCGCCGCCGCCCGCAAGCTGCTCCCGGAGGTCGAGCTCACCGACGCCGTGCTCACCAAGGTCGCCGAGGTCTGCGCCGCGTTCGAGGTCGACGGGATGCGCGCCGACATCGTGACCACGCGTACGGCGGTGGCGCACGCGGCCTGGAACGGGAGGACGACCGTCACCCGGGCCGACATCCGCCAGGCTGCGCTCCTCGCGCTGCCGCACCGGCGGCGGAGGAACCCGTTCGACGCGCCGGGGCTCGATGAGGACCTGCTGGATGCGGTGCTTGGGGATGAGGAGCCGGAGCCCGAGCCGCCCGCGCCGGAGCCGGAGGGGGATGGGGATGATCCGGGTTTCGACACGGGCCCGGGGGGCCCTGCTCAACCAACGGATCAGGACGGCCCTGCTCAACCAACGGATCAGGACGGCCCTGCTCAACCAACGAATCAGGACGGCCCTGCTCAACCAACGGGTGGTGAGGGTCTGGCCTCCACGGTCGCAGCCCAAGACCCGTACAAGGTGCGGCGGTTCGAGGTCGCCGGCACCGGCGCGGGCGAGTCCGGCAAGCGATCGCGGGCGCTGACCTCCAACGGCCGGCGCATCGGGGCCGACCCCCAGGGCACGGGCGGACTGCACCTCGTCGAGACGATCCGCGCCGCCGCGCCGCACCAGCTGGCGCGCGGGCGGACCGGCGGACGGCTCCGGTTCGAGCCCGCCGACCTCCGCACCGCCCGCCGCGAGGGCCGCGAGGCCAACCTCGTGCTCTTCTGCGTCGACGCCTCGGGCTCGATGGCCGCGCGCAAGCGGATGGAGCAGGTGAAGACCGCGATCCTCAGCCTGCTGCTCGACGCCTACCAGCGTCGCGACAAGGTCGGGCTGGTCACCTTCCGCGGCGACGGGGCCGAGGTCGCGCTGCCACCGACCCACTCCGTCGACGTCGCCGCCCGGCGCCTGGCCGAGCTGCCCGCGGGAGGACGTACGCCGCTCGCCGAGGGCCTGCTGACCGCGGCCGACGTGCTGCGGGTCGAGGCCGTGCGCGACCCGCGCCGACGCCCGCTGCTCATCGTGATCACCGACGGCCGCGCCACCCACGGCGCGGACGCCGTCGCGCGGAGCCGACAGGCGGCGCGGTGGATCGCCGAGCACCGGACGACCGCGGTCGTCGTCGACTGCGAGCAGGGCGCGATGCGGATGGGCCTCGCCGGCTCGCTCGCGCAGGCCATGCAGGCCACCCACCTGCCGATCGCCGACGTCAGCGCGAGCGCGCTGACCAACTTGGCCTACGCGGCATGAGCGCGCAGACGCTCAGCCAGGACCTCTACGACGTCATCGCCCGCCGGCGCGACGTACGGGCGGAGTTCAGCGGCGAGACCGTCGACCTCGAGGCGCTGCGGCGCGTCCTCGAGGCCGCCCACCACGCGCCGAGCGTGGGGCACTCGCAGCCGTGGGACTTCGTGCTCGTCTTCGACAACGGGACCCGCACGCGGTTCGCCGAGCACGTCGAGACGGAGCGGCGTACGTTCGCCGCCGAGCTGCCACCGGAGCGGCGGGAGACCTTCGAGAAGATCAAGGTCGAGGGCATCCGCGAGTCCGGCCTCGGCGTCGTCGTGACGTACGACGAGTCCCGCGGCGGGCAGCACGTGCTCGGCCGCCACGCGATCGCCGACACCGGTCTCTACTCCACCTGCCTGGCCATCCAGAACCTCTGGCTCGCCGCCACCGCCGAGGGCCTCGGCGTCGGGTGGGTGTCGTTCTACCGCGAGGAGTTCCTCGGCGACCTCGTCGGGCTGCCCGACGGCGTACGCCCGGTCGCGTGGCTGTGCCTGGGCCCGGTCACCGAGCTGCAGGAGGTGCCCGACCTGGTCCGCCACGGCTGGCGGCGGGGCCGCACCCTCGACGAAGCGGTCCACCTCGACAGCTGGAGGTCCTGATGCCACAAGGCGTACCGACCACGATCCCCGACGACGGCCTGACCACGCGCGAGCGCCGCAACCGCCCGCTGATCATGGTCCACACCGGCCCCGGCAAGGGGAAGTCGACGGCCGCCTTCGGCCTGGCGATGCGCGGGTGGAACCAGGGCTTCAGCATCGGGGTCTTCCAGTTCGTGAAGTCCGCCAAGTGGCGCATCGGCGAGCAGACCGTGCTCGAGCGCCTCGGCGAGCTGCACGAGGAGACCGGCGAGGGCGGACCCGTCACCTGGCACAAGATGGGCTCCGGCTGGTCGTGGTCGCGCAAGGCCGGCACCGAGGAGGACCACGCCGCCGACGCCGCCGAGGGCTGGGCCGAGATCAAGCGCGCGCTCGCGGAGGAGCGCCACGGCCTCTACGTCCTCGACGAGTTCACCTATCCGATGAAGTGGGGCTGGGTCGACGTCGACGACGTCGTCGCCGCGCTCACGAGCCGTCCCGGCCGCCAGCACGTCGTGATCACCGGGCGCCACGCGGACCCGCGCCTGATCGAGGCCGCCAACCTCGTCACCGAGATGGGCCAGGTCAAGCACCCGATGGAGGTCGGGCAGAAGGGCCAGCGAGGCATCGAGTGGTAGCCCTCCCCCGCCTCGTGGTCGCCGCGCCCGCCTCGGGCCACGGCAAGACCACCGTCGCCACCGGGCTGATGGCCGCGCTCGCCCGAGCCGGCCACACCGTCAGCGGCCACAAGGTCGGGCCCGACTACATCGACCCCGGCTACCACGCGCTCGCCACCGGCCGCCCCGGCCGCAACCTCGACCCGCACCTCGTCGGGGAGGAGCGGCTCGTACCCCTCCTCCTCCACGGCGCCGCCGGCGCGGACCTCGCCGTCATCGAGGGGGTGATGGGCCTGTACGACGGGCAGATCGGTGCTGACGGGTTCGCCTCGACGGCGCACGTCGCAGCCGTGACCCGCTCGCCCGTCGTGCTGGTCGTCGACATCTCATCGGCGTCGCGCACCATCGCCGCGACGATCCACGGGCTCCGGACGTGGGCCCCCGATCCCGGTCGGCCGCCGGTCGACGTGGTCGGCGTGGTCCTCAACAAGGCCGGCTCGGCGCGCCACGCCGACGAGGTGGTCCGGTCGATCGGCGACCAGGTGCCGGTGCTCGGGATCCTCCAGCGCGACGACGGGATCGAGGCGCCGTCGCGGCACCTCGGGCTGGTGCCGGCGGCCGAGCGGGCGGATGCGGCGGCGGCGCTGGACCGGCTGGCGGCGCAGATCGCGGAGCGGGTGGACCTGGAGCAGGTCGTACGGCTGGCGCGCGCGGCGCCGGGGTTGGACGGGGTGCCGTGGAGTCCTTCGGCGGCCCTTGGTTTCGACACGGTCGCTGCGCGACCTGCTCAACCAGCGGGGGATGGAGGTGCGCGACCTGCTCAACCAGCGAGCGTCTCCTCGCCGTCGGTTGAGCAGGGCGCCCTGGCGCCCGTGTCGAAACCAGGCTCATCAGCAAGGATCGCGGTGGCGGGCGGGCGGGCGTTCACGTTCCGCTACGCCGAGACCGTGGAGCTGCTGCGAGCAGCGGGCGCGGAGGTCGTCGAGCTCGACCCGCTCACCGACACCCGCCTGCCCGAGGGCACGACCGGGCTCTACCTCGGCGGCGGGTTCCCCGAGATGCACGCCGCCGAGCTCGGCGCCAACGACCGCCTGCGGCGCGACCTCCGTACGGCCGTCGCGCGCGGGCTGCCGACGGTGGCCGAGTGCGCCGGGCTGCTCTACCTCTGCGAGTCGGTGCAGGGGCCCGACGGGACGCCCGTCCCGATGGTCGGCGCGATCGGCGCGACCGCCGAGATGGCGCCGCGGCTCACGCTGGCCTACCGCACCGCCACCGCAGCCACCGACAACCTGCTGGCGCGGGTCGGTGAGCAGGTCACCGGGCACGAGTTCCACCGCACCCACCTGACGACGCCGACGGCCGGCGACGCGGCCTGGCTGATGCCCGACCCGGCCGGCGTCGCGACGCCCAGCCTGCACGCGTCGTACCTCCACACCCACTGGGCCGGCCACCCACAGCTCGCCGCGCGGTTCGTGGCGGCCGCGGCGGCGTACGCCGGTCCGGACCTGCGCCACCACGGCGACAAGGACACCGGCCCCGGGCTCGTCGACCTCGCCGTCAACGTCTTCGACGGCCCACGCCCGGCCTGGCTCGACCGTGCGCTCGCCGACAGCCTCGCCGACGCCGACGCCTACCCCGACCCGAGCGGCGCCGAGAGGGCTGTGGCGCAACGCCACGGCCGCGAGCCGGGCGACGTCCTCGCCACCGCCGGCGCCGCCGAGGCCTTCACCCTGCTCGCCCGGCTGAGGCCGTGGCGGCACCCGGTGGTCGTGCACCCGCAGTTCACCGAGCCGGAGGTCGCGCTGCGCACGGCGGGCCACACCCCCGACCAGGTCGTCCTGCGGCACGAGGACGGCTTCCGCCTCGACCCGGACGCCGTGCCCGACGACGCCGACCTCGTGGTCATCGGCAACCCGACCAACCCCACCGGCGTACGCCACCCCGCCACCGCCATCCGCGACCTCGCCCGACCGGAGCGGCTGGTCGTGATCGACGAGGCCTTCCTCGACGACGACGTCGAGACCCTGGCCGATGAGCGGCACGACGGCCTCGTCGTGCTCCGCAGCCTCACCAAGATCTGGGCGATCCCCGGCATCCGCGCGGGCTACGTCCTCGCCGAGCCCGAGGTCGTACGCGCGCTGCGGGACCTCCAGACCCCGTGGTCGGTCTCCGCGCCGGCCATCGCCGCGCTCGTCGCCACCAGCAGCGAGCAGGCGCGCGACGAGGCACGCCGGCGCGCGGCCGAGCTCGAGCGACGGCGACGGCACCTCGAGGACGGGCTGCGGGAGCTCGGCATCGAGACCGTCCCCAGCACCGCGCCGTACGTCCTCGCCCGCACCGGCACCGGGAGCCGGGAGGCCTTGCGGGGCAAGGGTTTCGCGGTCCGACGGGCCGACACGTTCCCCGGGCTGGGTGACGAGTGGGTCCGGATCAGTGCTCGCCGCACGGCGGTCACCGACGACCTCCTGGGTGCGCTAGGCTCCACGCACCCAGTCCTGAGGAAGCCGGTGGAAGTCCGGCACAGTGGCGCTACTGTGACATCGCTCAGCCACACCGAGCGGTGAAGTCAGACCCGACGGACTGGAAGTCACTCCCCATCGACCCGGGACGCTTTCATCCCGAAGGAGGAACACCATGGCGCACGCCATCTCCAGCCCCACCTCGTCCACCCTGGCTCCGTCCGACCTCGCCATCCCGCTGCGGGAGCTCGCTCCCTGGCTGGTCCTCGGCGCACTGTTCGCGATGTCGGTCCTCGTGCTGATCAGCTCGGTCCAGGGCGCGATCACCATCCCCGAGGGCACCGCGATCCACGAGTGGGTCCACGACGGCCGGCACCTGCTCGGCTTCCCCTGCCACTGATCATCCACCGATGACGACCCGCACCTTCCTGGTGCACGGTCTCCTCGCCGGTCTCCTCGCCGGTGTCGCCGCGTTCGTCGTGGCGTACACCGTCGGCGAGCCGCAGGTCGACCGTGCCATCGCGCTCGAGTCCGCAGGCGCCACTGCGGACCACCACCACGAGGACGAGGCCACCGCCACCGCCTCCGACTCCCACGGCGAGGACGCCGCGATCTCCCGCATCACGCAGTCGACCCTCGGCCTCGCCACCGGCACCCTCGCCATCGGCGTGGTCCTCGGCGGGCTGACCGGCCTGCTCGCGGCGGTCGGCCTCGGCCGTCTCGGCAGCCTCCGGCCGGCAGCGGGCACCGCCCTGGTCGCCCTGCTCGCGGCCGTGTCGTTCAGTGTCGTGCCGTTTCTCAAGTACCCCGCCACGCCGCCCGCCGTCGGCTCCGGCGAGACCATCGACAGCCGCACCGCGCTCTGGTTCGGCTTCGTCGCGGTGTCGGTCCTCGGCGTGCTCGCCGCCGTCGCGGTCGCCCGCTGGGCAGCCCGCCGGTGGAGCGCGGTGCCGGGCACGATCGCCGGCGCCACGGCCTACGTCGTCGTGGTCGCCGTCGCCGCGCTCGCCTTCCCCAAGGTCGACGAGCTCGGCGCCTTCCCGGCGAGCGTCCTGTGGGACTTCCGGATCTCGTCGCTGCTGACCCTGCTGGCGATGTGGGCGGTGATCGGCGCCGCCCTCACGGCCCTCGTCGACCGCACCTGGCGCCGGCAGGAGGCGGTCGAGGCTCAGCGCGCGTACGCCGCCGCGCTCTGATCGAGCAGCGAGGAACGAGCGTGTCGAAACCACACCCGCGTCGGCCTTGGTTTCGACTCGGGCTCGTTCCTCGCCCGGCTCAACCAGCGGCAGCTGGCGCAGCGAGGAACGAGCGTGTCACACCCGCTGGTTGAGCAGCGAGGAACGAGCGTGTCGAAACCAAGGGTCACCCGTGCACTCGGCCTCCTGCTCGGCCACCTCGCCGATCGTCGCTTCGGCGACCCGCGCCGCGGGCACCCCGTGGCGGTCTTCGGCAGCGCCGCTGCCGCCCTCGAGTGGCGCACGTACGCCGACTCGCGGGCCCGCGGCCTGCTGCACCTGGTCCTCCTGGCCGGGACCGTCGCGGGGGGCGGTCTCGGCCTGGAGCGACGGACGAGGGACCACCCCCTCGCCCACACGCTCGTCACCGCGGCCGCGACGTGGACCGTCCTCGGCGGCACGTCGCTCGGCCGCGAGGCGACAGCCGTCCACGGTCTGCTCGCCGCCGACGACCTGCCCGGCGCACGCCGACGCCTGACCCACCTCGTCGGTCGCGACACCTCGGCCCTCGACGAGGCGGAGGTCAGCCGCGCCGCCGTCGAGTCGGTCGCGGAGAACACCTCCGACGCCGTCGTCGCCCCGCTCGTCTGGGGTGCGCTGCTCGGCGTCCCCGGGCTGCTGGGCTACCGCGCGGCCAACACCCTCGACGCGATGGTCGGCCACCGTGGCGAGCGCTACGGCCGGTTCGGCTGGGCGTCCGCCCGGTTCGACGACCTGCTCAACCTGCCCGGCGCCCGGCTCAGCGGCCTGCTCGCCGCAGCGCTCGCGCCCACCGTCGGCGGCCGCCCGTCAGCGGCCCTCGGCGCGTGGCGCCGCGACGCCCGCCGCCACCCGAGCCCCAACGCCGGCGTCGTCGAGGCGGCCTTCGCCGGTGCGCTGGGGGTGAGGCTGGGCGGGCGCAACCACTACGCCCACGGGGTGGAGGACCGGGTGGTCCTCGGCGACGGCCCGCCGCCGAACCGCGCGGACATCGGCCGCGCCGTACGCCTCGCCGACGCGGTCGGCGCCGGAGCAGTCGTGGTCGCGGCGCTGGTCGCGGCTCGCCGGTCGCACTGACGGCACCATGCAGGCAGTTCGCGCTCCAGCTGCATCGCTCGAGCGTGGATCACGACGCCAGGTGGCCGAACTGCCTTCACGGTGCGCGGCCGGGCCTTCGCGCGTCGGCAGAGGATCAGGCGAACGGATCGGGCAGCGCGCCCGGGAGCCCGCCCAGCAGCTCGCGCGCGCGGGCGGCCTCCTTGTGCTCGACCAGCACCTCGTACTTGGTCGCCACGACCTGGGTGATCGAGGAGAAGTCGCGCTGGCCGCGCGTGAACCCATAGCCGATGAGCGCCCAGATGAGCCCGAAGGTCGCGCCGATGAAGGCGGTGCTGAGCAGCACCTGCCGCAGGCCCTCCTCGGTGAACAGCGCGAAGACCAGCCCGATGAAGATGCCGAACCACAGGCCGGACAGCAGACCGCCGACCGCGATCCTCGACCAGGTCAGCCGGCCCGTCACGCGCTCGATGCGCTTGAGGTCGGTGCCGACGATCATCAGCTGGTCGACCGGGAAGTCCGCGTCGGCGAGGAAGTCCACACTCTTCTGCGCCTGGGCGTAGTCGTCGTAGACCGCCAGCGACTGCGGGAACTGGAGCTTGAGCGGCGAGGCGGGGTTCAGGCCCGGGGTCGACATGCGCTCACGATACGACCGAGGACGAGACGACCCACGCCAGCGCAGCGGCCGCGTCCGGGACGGTCTCCACGCCGTCCGGCTCCGCGCTCCGACGGACCACCACGACCGGCACGCCGAGCTGGTCGGCGGCCGCCATCTTGGGCCACGTGTAGGTGCCGCCGGAGTCCTTGGTGACGAGCACGTCGACCGCGTGCTCGGCGAGGAGCTCGAGCTCGCCCGGGAGGTCGTACGGGCCGCGGTCCAGCATCACCAGCCACGGCTCCGGCACCTCGACCTCGGGCGGGTCGACGACGCGCACCACGGCCCGGTGGCCGGCCAGCGGGCCGACGAAGTGGCCGAGCGGCTGCCGCCCGACCGTCAGCAGCGGACGCCGACCGAGCGACGCCGCCAGCGCGGCCGCCGCGGCGTGGTCGTCGACCCAGTGCCACCCGTCCGCACCGGGAGCGTCGCCCCACCCGGGCCGGGCCAGCCTGAGCAGCGGCACCCCGGACGCGGTGCAGGCCGCGACCGCGTTGGCCGACATCCCCTCCGCGAACGGATGGGTCGCGTCCACGACCGCCGTCGCGCCGTGCTCGGCGAGCCACGCGCGCAGCCCCTCGACCCCGCCGAAGCCGCCCATCCGCACCTCGCCCACCGGCAGCCGCGGCCGCTCGACCCGGCCGGCCAGCGACGACACGAAGTCCACCCCGGCCTCGTCCAGCAGCACCGCCAGCTCGCGCGCCTCGCTCGTCCCGCCGAGCAGCAGGACGGTCACCGCGACGCCCCCGGCTCCAGCGCCGGCAGTCCCGACGGCGCACCGGACTCGGCGAGCGAGAGCAGCGCGTCGAGGTCGAGGTGCTCCTCGGCGAGGTCGCCGAGGAGGTCCAACCGTCGCTCGCGCTGGTCGGCGAAGCCCACGTCCGACGGCTCGTACGCCACCCCGGCCGCCGCGGCGACCTCGGCGAGCAGCGCGCGGCGCAGGTCGTCACCCTCCAGGCTGCCGTGCCACATCGTCCCGAGCACGGCGCCCGACCGCGCGCCGCCGAGGAACTCCTCGCCGCCGTGCCGGGTGACCCGGCCGTGGTGGATCTCGTAGCCGTGGGCGTCCGCGCCCAGCGCCGAGCCGGTCGGCAGGCGCAGCACCTTGTCGGCCTCGAAGGTCGTCGTCACGTCGAGCAGTCCGAGCCCCGGCTCGTCGGCACCGGCGACGCCCTCGACGCCGACCGGGTCGAGGATCCGCCGGCCGAGCATCTGGAATCCGCCGCAGATGCCGAGCACCGGCCGCCCGGCCGCGGCGTGGTCGAGCACGGCCCGGTCGAGCCCGCGCGAGCGCAGCCAGACGAGGTCCTCGAGGGTCGCCCGGGTGCCGGGCAGGACGACGAGGTCGGCACCGGCGAGCGCGCGGGCGTCGGAGGCGAACACCACGTCGACGCCCGGCTCGATGCCCAGCGCGTCGACGTCGGTGAAGTTCGAGATCCGCGGGAGCCGTACGACCGCGACCCGCAGTCGCGCCTCCTCCTCGCTCGCGCGGCGACCGGCCAGGTCGAGCGCGTCCTCGGAGTCGAGCCAGAGGTCCGGGTTCCACGGCAGCACGCCGAAGACCTCGCGCCCCGTGAGCTCCCGCAGCTCGGTCAGCCCGGGTCGGAGCAGGTCGACGTCGCCGCGGAACTTGTTGACCACGAAGCCCGCGACCAGCGCCTGGTCCGCGGCGTCGAGCAGCGCGAGCGTGCCGAACATCGCCGCGAAGACGCCGCCGCGGTCGATGTCGCCGACCACCACCGTCGGGATCGCGCCGTGATGCGCGAGCCCCATGTTGACGTAGTCGCCCGCCCGCAGGTTGATCTCCGCCGGGCTTCCCGCACCCTCCACCACGACGAGGTCGTGGCGGGACGACAGGTCGTCGAAGGCGGCGTACGCCGCGTCGCGCAGGTGGGTGCGTCCGCCGACGAAGTCCTTCGAGTCGATGGTCCCGCCGGGCCGGCCCATCACCACGACGTGGCTGCGCCGGTCGCCGCCGGGCTTGAGGAGCACCGGGTTCATCGCCGCCTCGGGCTCGGCACCCGCCGCGACCGCCTGGATCCACTGCGCGCGGCCGATCTCGGCGCCCCGGCCGTCCGGGGTCGGGCAGACCATCGAGTTGTTGGACATGTTCTGCGCCTTGAAGGGCGCGACCTTCACCCCCCGGCGCGCGTACGCCCGGCACAGCGCGGTCGTCACGATCGTCTTGCCGGCGTCCGACGTCGTCCCGGCGACCAGCAGCGCACTCACGGGCGCCAGCCTAGGGGGTCTCGACACGCTCGCTGGCGCTCGCACCCGACCACCTCGAATGGGGTATATCGGGGACCCCGGCCAATCTTTACCTTTCAACTGTTTGATTCCGCGAACAAGCGGTCATGCTGGATGCTATGGGCAAGCTGATCTTCGACAACCGGTTCATCGCGGTGTTGTTCATCGCCCTGCTCTTCGTCAACGCCTTCGCGATCCAGAACGGCTGGTACGGCGCCTGACGCCGGGCCCCCGCCACCCGCGTGCGACGATCCCCGGGTGGCGACACCCGAGCTGAGGTCCGACTGCTCCCGGTGCTTCGGGCTGTGCTGCGTGCTGCTCCCGTTCGCCGCCGAGTCGGGCTTCGGCGTCGACAAGCCCAGCGGCACCCCGTGCCTCAACCTGCTCTCCGACGACCGGTGCGGCATCCACGACACCCTCCGGCAGGACGGCTGGCCCGGGTGCACGGTCTTCGAGTGCTTCGGCGCCGGCCAGCAGGTCTCGCAGGTCGTCTACGCCGGGGTCTCGTGGCGTGAGCAGGACAACCTCGGGGAGATGGCCGCCGTCCTGTCGGTGATGCGCCAGCTCCACGAGCTGCTGGTCCACCTCGGCGAGGTCGACCGCCGCTCCCCCGACCCGGCCACCGGGCCGGTCCGCAAGGAGATCGAGCTGCTCACCGCGGCCGAGCCCGAGCCGCTGCTGCACGCCGACGTCGACGAGCTGCAGCGGCGCGTCGGCGAGCTGCTCGCCGGCGCCAGCGACCGCGTACGCCGTCGGTGGCCGGCAGCCGCCGACCGCACCCGCGCCGACCTCGCCGGCCGGCGCCTCACGGGCGACCTGCGCGGCTGGACCTTCCGCGGCGCCGTGCTGATCGCGGCCGACCTCCGCGGCGCCGACCTCGACGACGTCGACCTGCTCGGCGCCGACCTCCGCGACACCGACGTACGCGGCTGCGACCTCTCCTCCGCCCTGTTCCTCACCCAGCCGCAGGTCAACGCCGCCCGCGGCGACGCGGCGACGACGCTGCCGGCGGGCCTGACCCGCCCCCGTCACTGGCCCGCTTGAGGCGCCGGCCCCAGGTCTGACGAAAGTCCCGCGACCTGGGACAACCCGCTCGGGTGTCGGGCAGGATGGTGCGGGCCATGCCAGCCGCTCGTTCCGTGCGCATCCGGGGCACCTCCTACCCCGTACGCCTCCCCTCGATCCGCGACCCGCGGCTGCACCTGGCTGCCACGATCACGTCGATCCAGGTGATGGGCCAGGCGTTCCTCGGCTGGGAGCTCTCGATCGCGCAGATCCTGGTGTGCCTCGGCACGTGCGCCCTGATCGAGGTGCCGATGGTCTTCTGGGAGCGCAAGGAGATCGTCTGGCCGGCCAGCGCGCTGCTCACCGGCAACGGCGTCGCGCTCGTGCTCCGCGTCAACGGCACCGAGCACGGCGACTGGTGGAGCATGAACGGCTGGTACATCTTCGCCGCCACCTCCGGCCTGGCGCTGCTGTCCAAGCACGTGCTGCGCTTCCGCGGCCGCCCCGTGGTCAACCCGTCGAACCTCGGGCTGGTGGCGTGCTTCCTGCTGCTCGGCACGACCGTGGTCAACCCGCTCGACTTCTGGTGGGGGCAGATGTCGGTCGAGATGGTCGCGGTCTACCTGATCCTGGCCATCGGTGCGCTGACCGTGACCCGGCGCCTGGGCCTGCTCCCGATGTCGCTGGCCTTCTGGGGCGTCTTCGCGACCAGCCTCGCCGTGCTGAGCCTGTCGGGCCACTGCATCTCGGCGCGGTGGAGCGTCACCCCGGTCTGCGGCGCCGACTTCTGGTGGATCGTGGCGACCTCGCCGGAGGTCGTCATCTTCATGCTCTTCATGATCACCGACCCGATGACCTCGCCGACCGAGCGCCGTCCGCGGATGGTCTTCGGCGCCGCGGTCGGGCTGACCAGCGCCCTGCTGCTGGCGCCGATGCAGACCGAGTACGGCGCGAAGGTCGCCGTCCTCGCCGGCCTGGTGGCGGTGTGCGCGCTGCGCCCCGTCCTCACCCTGGCCACCGAGCGCCTCGACCGGCAGCTCGCGCTGTCCACGCCCGTACGCCTGGCCGCGGTGGTGCCGGTCGCGCTCGCCGCGCTGGTGGTCGCCGGCCTGCCCGCGCGTACGGCCGCGACGACCGGGCCGGCCGTCGCACCGGCCGCGCTGGCCGAGCGTCCCGACGTGGAGGTGCCGGAGGGGGCGATCCCGGACGTCACGGTCTCCGGCGACGTCACGACCGTCGTGGGCGACGCGGCGAGCTCGCAGGCCGACGCGATGGCCCACGACCTGGTGGCCGCCCTGATGATCGAGGCGGACGCCCGCGCGGCGGGCGACAGCGAGCTGGCGGCCTCGGCGATCGCGGGCGAGCGGCTCGAGGACTTCGCCACCGCCTCCGCCGACGAGCCGATCGAGTTCGCGACGATGGAGGTCGTGCTCGTCCGCGACCCCGAGGACCCGCAGGCGGTGCCGCGGTTCGGCATCCACGCCACGGGCACGCGCGGCTCGGCACCGGTCGACACGGTCTACGTCCTGGAGGACGCCGGCGGCACCTGGCTGCTCACCGGCGAGCAGGCGAGCGGCGAGGCCTGAGAGCGGACCGGCCGATCGGGTCAGCGCGGCCTGACGTAGCCGCTGGCCACGATCTGCTCGGCCATCGGGACGTAGTCGGCGCGGTCGCGCGGGGCGAAGGTGCCCAGCCCGTCGACGTAGCGGTTGAACATGCAGAACGCCGCCGCGATGAGCACCGCGTCGTGGATCTCCACGTCGGTGGCACCCGCCTCGCGGGCGGCGGCGATCGTCTCCGGCGTGACGGCGCGCCCCGACCGCTGCACCTCCCCGGCGATCGCGAGCAGGCCGCGCATCTTGTCGCTGACCGGCGCCGAGGCGGGGTCGCGGAGGACGCCGTCGACGACGTCCCAGCCGTCGGGCAGCTGGAGGGCCGCGAAGGCCGCGTGCGAGCTCATGCAGAAGTGGCAGTCGTTGAGCGAGGACACGTACGCCGCGATCAGCTCGCGCTCACCGCGCTCGAGGGTGTTGTCGCCGCGGAGCAGCACCTCGGCGAGCTGGCCGAGCGGCGCGGCCGTCTCGGGCCGGAACTCGAAGAGCCCGCGGATGCCCGGGGAGGTGGTCGGGAGGTCGATGTGCGCCATGGGTCGCTCCTTGGTCCGGTGCGGGGAGACTAGTCGATCAACGGGCCCGGGTGACGGTGATCATCCGGTCGGCCTGCGGCTCGGTCACCACCTGCGGGGTCTGCTCGCCCGGCCACCACACCCGGATGCGGGCCACCCCGGCCTCGCCGAGCCCGACGTGCAGCTCGGCGGGGTGCTGGGCCTCGTACGACCCGGACGTGTGCAGCCACTGCGTGGTCGTCGCGCCGTCGGTGGAGGTGACCTCGACCCGCGAGCCGAGCCCCGCCACGTTGCCGGGGGTGGACGGGTCGCGGAGCCGGATCCCGATCCAGCGTCGCGGCGGGGTGGTGTTGCGGTAGAGCGTCGGCGGCTCCCCGGCGTGGGCGACCAGCAGGTCGAGGCGCCCGTCGCGGTCGTGGTCGAAGGCGACGAGCGCGTGCGAGACGCGGTCGTCGTCGATGCCGACCTGCGCGGCGGCCTCGGCGTACGGTCCGTCGTCCGAGCGCACCCGGAACGACGTGGGGTCGTCGACGAACGCGGCGTAGTAGACCTCGGCCTGCGACGTCGGGTCAGGGTCGGCCTTGCCGATGCGCCCGTTGGTGACCGCGACCTGGAGCCGGCCGTCGTTGGCGAAGTCCGCCGCGACCGCACCCCAGCCCCACCCGGTGTCCCGCAGGCCGAGCTCGTCGGTCGACTCCTCGAACCGCATCCGGCCGCGGTTGAGGTAGACCCGGTTGCCGGAGCAGCCGGCGAAGAGGCCGACCGGCGGGCAGGTGCCGTCGGCCGTCGGGTAGGCGATCGAGGTGACCAGCCAGTCGGGGCGACCGTCGCCGTCGAGGTCGCGCACCACGGAGCCCATCCCGTTCTCGTCGGTGCCGACGCCGGCGCGCCGGGTGACGTCGACGAAGCCGGTGCCGCGCTCGTTGCGGTAGAGCCGGGAGGAGCACGAGTCGCCGGCGACCGCGAGGTCGAGCCAGCCGTCGTCGTCGAGGTCCACGAGCTGCGGGGTGAACGGCCGCTCGATGCCGAGGTCGGCCAGGCCCCACGCCTGGGTGGCGTCGGTGAAGCGGTCGCCGTCGTTGCGGAAGGCACGGGTCGCCCCGGTCACCTGCAGGGCCCCGGCAGCGTGCAGCCGGCGTACGGTCGCGGCGTACTGGCACTGCCCGGTGAACCGGTCGGACGCGTCGCCGCGAGCGGCCTCGACCGCGACGAACGAGCCGAGGTTCCAGTCGGTGACCACCAGGTCGAGGTCGCCGTCCCGGTCGACGTCGCCGAAGTCCACCCCCCGGATCGCGCGCTTCCCCGTCCCGGGGGCGGTCACCCGCCAGGCCCGGGGCCCGTCGCGGAACCGGCCCGACGCGTCCCCCAGCAGCAGCCGGCCGAACTCGGTGCCGGGTCCGCCCAGGAAGAGGTCGAGGTGACCGTCGGCATCGACGTCGGCGAAGGCCGCGACGGTCACGCCGACGAGCGACGGGAGGCCGGACTCGTCGGTGATGTCGGTGAAGACGCCGTCGTCGTTGCGGTGCAGGCCGCTGGCCCGGCCCGACGACGTGAGCAGCAGGTCGAGGTCGCCGTCGTCGTCGATGTCGGCCACCGCGGCGCCCGCGTCCATGTCGGCGGCGGTCGGCTCGGGGCCGTCGGGGCCGCTGCCGGTGAGCCCCACCCGGTCGGTCACGTCCTCGAAGCGGAGGCCGGCCAGGGTCTCCTCCGGCACGGGCGTCGGGTCGGGCTCGACGGGCCGTACGACCGGGCGGCCGGGACTGGCGGTGCCAGCGCCGGGCTCGTCGCCCGCCGGCGTCGCGACCGGGGCCTGGGCCTCGCCGTCGGAGAACACCCGCACCGCGACGAGCACCCCCACGAGCAGCACGACCAGCACCAGCGCGACCGTGCGGGATCGCGCGGCCGGGTCCTGGCTCTTCCCCACCGCGCGATCCTCGCACGGATCTGAGTGCCGATACCGGCGCGAGCGGCGCGCCCCATCACCGAGACTCGGCGCATGGACACCTCGTGGCAGCGCCCCGGTCTCCGGGCCGCCCTCCTCTACGCTCTCGCCGCCGGCCTCCTCGGCGCCGTCGTCTCGACCGTCAGCCGCCTCGAGCTCACCCGCCGCTCGACGCCCACCGCCCAGCTGCCCGACGGCCCGCTCATCGTGGTCGCCAACCACACCAGCTTCGCCGACGGCATCCTGCTCGCCCTCGTCGGTCGCCGCCTCGGCCGCTCGCTGCGACTGATGGCGACCGGCGGCGTGTTCCGCTCAGGCCTGGTCGGACCGGTCGTCCGCCGCCTCGGCTTCATCCCCGTGCAGCGCGGCACCTCCGCCGCCGTGGGCTCCCTGGACGCGGCGGCCACCGCACTCGAGGCGGGCGAGGCCGTCGGGCTGTTCCCCGAGGGGCGCATCACCCGCGACCCCCAGCACTGGCCCGAGCGCTCCAAGACCGGGGCCGTACGCCTCGCCCTCCGCACGGGCGCGCCGGTCGTCCCGGTCGCCCTCGTCGGCGCCCAGCAGGTGATCGGCACCCGCGGCATCGTGGCCCGCCTGCTGCGCAACACCCTGCTGCGCCCGCGGGTGGCTGTCGCCGTGGGCGAGCCGATCGACGTACGCCGCCTCGCTGGCGTCACCGCTGGAGAGCCTGTCGACGAGGCGACCGTGCGCCGGGTCGCCGACGAGGTGATGGCGGCGCTGGTCGCGCAGGTGGCCGAGCTCCGCGGGGAGCCGGCGCCGTACGCGACCGGCGTGCCGGAGGATGCGCTCGCGGGCTGAGCGCGACCGCCCACGCGTCCGGCCACCGGCCATCGGAGAGGACGCTCACCCGCGGCCCGGCAGCTCAGGAGTAGCGGTGGCTCTTCTGCGGGTGGCCGCTCTCGCGGGTGCAGGTGCGACCGCTCATGTTGCGGTGGCCGCAGAGGTCCTCGGTCGCCGGCGACTCGGCGGCCCGCTCCTCGACCCGCTTGGGCGCGGGCGGCGCCACCGGCGCCACCGGCCTCGCCGGTGCGGTCGCTGCCCGCTTCTGAGACTCGGCGTACTTGGCCTCCCGCATCGCGCGCAGGTTGTCCATCTTGCTCATCGCTCACTCACGCCCCGAACCTACGCGCCTGCACCGACAACCCCGGCCACCGGCTCCGGTCGGAGGTCACGACACCTGTGCCTCGAGCCAGGCGGCGAGATGGGCCAGCGAGGCGTCCAGCCCCTGCTGGTGTGCCTCGGCGTCGATGCCCGGGGGCACGTCGGTGGCGTCGATCGCCACCCGCGTGCCCGCGCCCTGGGCGGTGAAGGTCCACGTCATCGTCATCCGGCCGGCGTTGTCAGGGTCGTCCGACTCGAAGACGACACCCCACACCACCCGCTCGCCCTCGACGAGCTCGTCGACCGTGACGCGGGAGAGATCGGTGTCCTCGGTCGTCTTCGCGCCGCCCTCCGGCGCCTCGTCGTAGCGCAGCGCCAGGGTGAAGCCGCCGCCCGCTCGGAGCTCGGCGTCGGAGAGCTCACCGGTCATGCCCTCCGGCGGGAGCCACGCGGCCAGCGCCTCGGCGTCGACGAAGGCGGCGTACACCTCCTCAGGCGAGGCGGCGACGTCGGCGACGGCGCGGTCGATGCGCGGCACGTCAGCTCCCCCGGCGCCAGACGACGACGGACTGACCCGGCCCCCGGTGGAGCACGGGGAGCTTGTTGGGCGCCGCCTGCGCAGCAGCCGCCCGCGCGGCCAGCCCGTGGCGTACGGCCTCGAGCTCGGCGAGGAGCTCCTCGTTGCGGGCACGCAGGGCGTCGACCTGGAGCTCGAGCTCCATGATGCGGCGTACGCCCTCGATGCCGATGCCCGCGCTGGTGAGGTCGGCGATCTGGCGCAGCCGCTCGAGGTCGCGGTGGGAGTAGCGACGGCCGCCGCCCCCGGTGCGCCCGGGCTGGATGAGCCCCATCCGCTCGTAGGCCCGCAGCGTCTGGGGGTGCAGCCCGGTCAGCTCCGCCGCCACGCTGATCACGTAGACCGCGGCGTCCGGGTTGGGCGCACCGAACGGCGTGCTCATGCCTCGAACAGTCCTGCCCGGAGCGGCTTGCCGGCGGTCGCCGCGCGGTAGGCCTCGAGGGCCTCGCGGGCGGTCGGGTCGAGCGAGCCGGGCACCTGGACCTCGACGGTCGCGAGCAGGTCGCCCTTGGAGCCGTCGCGCTTGGTGGCGCCCTTGCCGCGCACCCGGAAGGTGCGCCCGTTGGGCGTGCCCGGGGGGAGCTTGAGCGTCACCGGCGCACCACCGAGTGTCGGGATCTTGACCTCGGCGCCGAGGGCCGCCTCGTCGAAGGCCACCGGTACCTCGATGGTGAGGTTGTCGTCCTTGCGGCCGAAGACCCGGTGCGGGGTGACCTTGACCTTGACGAACAGGTCGCCGGCCGGGCCGCCGTTCTCCCCGGGCGCGCCCTTGCCCTTGAGCCGGATGCGCGCGCCGTCCTTGACCCCGGCCGGGATGCGGGCCTGGATCGAGCGCGCCGACGTGCCGCGGCCGGAGCCGTGGCAGGTCGGGCACGCCTCGTCGTAGACGAGCTGGCGACCACCGCACGCCGGGCAGGTCTCGTTGATCGAGAACGCGCCCCCCGTGCCGGCGACCACGAAGCCTGCGCCCTCGCACTCCGGGCAGATGTGCGGCCGGGTGCCGGGCTTGCCGCCCGTGCCCTGGCACGTCGCGCACGCCGTGTCGGAGGTCAGCCGCAGCGACACCGTCACGCCGTCGAGGGCGTCGGTGAAGCCGATGGTGGCCGTGCTCTCCACATCGGCGCCGCGCCGCGGGCGCGGCTGCTGGGTGCGGGTCCGCTGGGCGCCGCCGAAGAGGTCGCCGAACATGTCGCCGATCCCACCGCCGGCGCCACCGCGGTCGCGCAGCAGGTCGTCGAGGTTGAACCCGCCGCCGCCGAAGCCGCCGGCGCCGCCGCCCATCCCGCCGCCCATGCCGGCGCCGAAGCCGCCGCGCGACTGCAGCGAGCGGAACTCGTCGTACTTGGCGCGCTTGGCCTCGTCGCCGACCACGTCGTACGCCTCGGCGACCGCCTTGAACTTCTCGTGCTTGGCGTCGTCACCTGGGTTGGAGTCGGGGTGGTTCTCCCGGGCGAGCTTGCGGTAGGCCTTCTTGATGTCGGCCGCGCTGGCGTCCTTCTTGACGCCGAGGACCTGGTAGAAGTCCTTGGTCGCCCAGTCGTTCCTGAAGGTCTCGTTGTCAGCCACGGGTGAACCTCCTCTCCGTCGTCGGCGTGGTCATCTGGTGGCGGGTCAGGCGTCGGCGGGGTCGACCACGAGGACCTGCGCCGCCCGGACGACGCGGTCGCCCATGCGGTAGCCGCCCTTGGCGACGTGCTTGACCGTGGTGACCTCGACCTCCGCGTCGGTGCCCAGGTGGCTGAGCGCCTCGTGGAGCGTGGGGTCGAAGGCGTCGCCCGGCTCCCCGAACCGCACCAGGCCGGCCGCCGCGACGACACGCTCGAGCTGGTCGGCCACGGCCTTGAAGCCGTCGTCGAGCTCGCTTCCCATGGATCGGGCGGAGTCCTTGGCCCTGTCGATCGTGTCCAGGACCTCGACCACGGGGGTGAGCGCCTTGTAGGCGGCGGTCTCGGCCACCAGCTGGCGGTCACGGTCGACGCGCTTGCGGTAGTTGGCGTACTCGGCCTGCAGGCGCTGGAGGTCGTTGGTCAGGTCGGCGAGCGACCCCTTCATGGCGGCCAGGTCGTCCTCCTCCGTGTCACCGTCACCGTCACCGGCGACGGCGTCACCGGCGACCTGCTCCTCGACCTCGGTTGGTTCCTGAGCAGGCGAGGGACGAGCCGTGTCGAAGGGCTGGACCGGCGCCTCGCCGGCGACGTCACCGAACCCGCCCTCCGGAGAGGGAGCCGCGGTGGGCTCCCCCTCCGGGAGGTCGTACGCCTCGGGGCCCGTGGCGGGCTCGTCGGGGCGATCGGTCACTTGGACTCACCCTCGGCGCTGTCCGTGCCCTCGGCGGGCTCGTCGACGATCTCGGCGTCGACGACGTCGTCGTCGGCCTCGCCCGTCGCTCCGGTGGCACCGCCCGCAGCGGCCTGGTCGGCCTCCGCGGCGGCGTACATCGCGGCACCCATCTTCTGGCTGGACTCACCGAGCTTGGTGATGCCGGCGGTGATCTCCTCCGACGACGCGTCCTCCTTGGCGAGGGTCTCCTTGAGCGCGTCGACGTCGGCCTGGACCTCGGTCTTCACGTCGTCGGGGAGCTTCTCCGCGTTGTCGGTGAGGAACTTCTCGGTCGTGTAGACGAGCTGGTCGCCCTGGTTGCGGGCCTCGACGGCCTCGCGACGCTTGGCGTCCTCCTCGGCGTACTGCTCGGCCTCCTTGACCATCCGGTCGATCTCGTCCTTGCTGAGCGCCGAGCCTCCGGAGATGGTCATCGACTGCTCGCGACCGGACGCCTGGTCCTTGGCCGAGACGTGCACGATGCCGTTGGCGTCGATGTCGAAGGTGACCTCGATCTTCGGCACGCCGCGCGGGGCCGGCGGGAGGCCGGTCAGCTCGAAGTTGCCGAGGGGCTGGTTCTGCGACCACATCTGGCGCTCGCCCTGCGCGACCTTGATCTCCACCGACGGCTGGTTGTCGTCGGCGGTCGTGAAGATCTCCGACCGCTTCGTGGGGATGGTGGTGTTGCGCTCGATGAGCGTGGTCATCACGCCGCCCTTGGTCTCGATGCCGAGGGACAGCGGGGTGACGTCGAGGAGCAGCACGTCCTTGACCTCGCCCTTGAGGACGCCGGCCTGGAGCGCGGCGCCCACGGCGACGACCTCGTCGGGGTTGACGCCCTTGTTGGGCTCCTTGCCGCCGAGCAGCTCCTTGACGGCCTCGGTCACGGCCGGCATGCGGGTCGAGCCGCCGACGAGGACCACGTGGTCGATGTTGGCGACGGCGACGCCGCCGTCCTTGAGCACCGACTGGAACGGCGCCTTGGTGCGCTCGAGCAGGTCGGCGGTGAGCTTCTGGAACTCGCTGCGGGTCAGCTTCTCCTCGAAGTGGAGCGGGCCGCCCTCGCCGTGGGTGATGTAGGGCAGGTGGATCGTGGTCTCGGAGCTCGAGGACAGCTCGATCTTCGCCTTCTCCGCGGCCTCCTGGAGGCGCTGCTTGGCGATCTTGTCGGCCCCGAGGTCGACACCGTTGTTGTCCTTGAACTTCTTGACCATCCAATCCACGACGCGGTTGTCCCAGTCGTCGCCGCCGAGGTGGTTGTCACCGGAGGTCGCCTTGACCTCGACGACGCCCTCGCCGATCTCGAGCAGGGACACGTCGAAGGTGCCGCCACCGAGGTCGAAGACGAGGATCGTCTGGTCCTCGCCCTTGTCGAGGCCGTAGGCCAGCGCGGCCGCGGTGGGCTCGTTGACGATGCGGCTGACGTTGAGGCCCGCGATCTCGCCGGCCTCCTTGGTGGCCTGGCGCTGGGCGTCGGAGAAGTAGGCCGGGACGGTGATGACCGCGTCGGTCACGGTCTCGCCGAGGTAGGCCTCGGCGTCGCGCTTGAGCTTCTGGAGCACGAAGGCGCTGATCTGCTGGGGGGTGAAGGTCTTGTCGTCGATCTCGACCTTCCAGTCCTCGCCCATGTGGCGCTTGACGGACCGGATGGTGCGGTCGACGTTGGTGACCGCCTGTCGCTTGGCGACCTCGCCGACGAGGACCTCGCCGGACTTGGTGAAGGCGACGACGGACGGGGTGGTCCGGGCGCCCTCGGCGTTGGCGATGACGGTGGGCTCGCCACCCTCAAGTACGGACACGACGGAGTTCGTCGTGCCCAGGTCGATGCCGACCGCTCGAGCCATGGTGTGTTACCTCCTGCTGTGGGTTCTGCCTGGATGACGTGAGTCTGCTGCCATCCTGCCGCGCATTGGCGGAGGAGGCAAAACAGTTGAGTCGATCTGACTCAAGTCTGTTCATGGGGTACAACGCAGGTCAGCTGTCGATGTTCCCCGAATCGGGCAACAATTTCCCGAGTCGAGCGGACATATGGCCGCTCGAGTCGTGGAGTACGGGGCGACCAGCGTCCATACCGTTCGACAAGTCACGACTTGGACGCCACCGAGCCCACGACCGCACCCCTCTACGGTGGAACGCATGATCCGGCACACCGTCGCCTTCCGGCTCCACCACGCGCCCGGCTCCGCGGAGGAGGCCGACTTCCTCGCCGCGGCCCGGTAGCTGGCCGACATCCCCGGCGTCGAGGCGTACGAGCAGCTGCGCCAGACCAGCGCGAAGAACGACTTCACCTTCGGGTTCTCGATGGAGTTCGCCGACCAGGCGGCCTACGACGGCTACAACCGCCACCCGGTCCACACGGCGTTCGTGGCGGACCGCTGGGTGCCCGAGGTCGCCGACTTCCTGGAGATCGACTACGTCCCGCTCTGAGCGGGAGCGGTCGAGCTCGAGACGCTCAGCGGGTCCAGACGTACGGCGTCGTCGTGGTGATCGCGCGCAGCCCCGACCGCTCGAGGATCGGGCGCGACATGTCGGTGCAGTCGGAGTGGACCAGCCGGATGCCGCGGGCGACGGCGGAGCGCGCGCGGGCGGCGACGAGCGCGCGGTAGATCCCGCGGCCGCGGAACTCCGGCAGCGTCGAGCCGCCCCAGATGCCGGCGAAGTCGGTGCCCTCGACCGGGGTGAGCCGGCCGCCGCACGCGACGCGGTCGCCGACCTCGGCGATCCAGAACTCCGACGCACCGCTGGTGAGCTCGCGCAGCGCGGACGCCACCGACGGCCCGCGGCCGCCGCCGAAGACGGACTCCTGCGCCTCGAGCATGCGGGTCAGGTCGGGCACCGCGTCGGGACCCGGCTCGATGCGGCGTACGACGACGGGGCCCTGCGGCGTGTCAGCGAGGGGCACGTCGCTGGCGAGCAGCGACGCCTCCCCGACCATCACGGTCTCCACCGGCTCCGCGACGAGCCCGTGTGCGACGAGGCGCTCGCCGAGGTCGGCGGGCTCGTCGTGGCCGCGTGACTTCCACTCGAAGGACTCGACGTCCGTGTCGTCGCGGAAGTGCGCGACCGTACGCTCGATCGCCTCGTCGAGCGCGGTCCCGGCGAGGCCCCCGAGGTCGCGGTACGACACGAAGCCGCCGTGGTCGAACACGCCCCACAGCAGCGGTCCCTCGCGCTGCACGTCGTGGGCGCGGGCCATCTCGGCGTCGGTGCGCAGCTGGTCGTCGTAGGCCGTCAGCAGGGGGTCGGTCGTCACGGTGGTCACCCTAGGTGCCGAAGTCAGGGGAATCTCAGGGGTTTTCGCCTGCGCGAACGCGCCCGGACGCCGCACACTTCTCTCGTGCTCCACCGGGGGATCCCGCGCCGCGTCGCCGGCGCCTCAGTCGTCGTGCTGCTGCTCGCTGCCCTCATGGCGTTCTGGGTCGCCGACCGCGCGGGCGCCGGTCCGGCCCGCTGCCAGCAGCACCGCCTCTACGCGCGCGAGCGGGCCGCGGTCGTCACCGGCGAGGGCGAACGGGTCCTGGTCATCGGCGACTCCTGGTCGGTCGGCCTCGGCCAGGACGACCTGCGCCGCTCCTGGGCGGCCGAGCTGCCCGGCGAGGTGCACGTCCGCGGGTTCTCCGGCTCGGGCTTCAGCGCCGGCGCGAGCCACTGCGGACGGGTCTCGTTCCACCACCGGGCCGCGACCGCGCTCGGCGTACGCCCCGCCCTCGTGGTGGTCGAGGGCGGCCTCAACGACTTCGACCAGCCGACCGCCGCGATCGAGCGGGGCTTCCGCGACCTGATGGCCGACCTCGCCGGCCACCGCGTGGTCGTCGTCGGCCCGGCCGACGCGCCCCTCCGCAGCCGTGCCGTGCCGCGTGTCGACGCCCGGCTCGCGGAGCTCGCGGACGCGTACGGCGTCCCCTACGTCCGCACCAGCGACCTCGAGCTCGACTACCTCGACGACCGGCTGCACCTCACCGAGGACGGGCACCGCGAGTTCGGCGAGGTCGTCGCCGACCGCATCGCCGAGGTGGACCCGGCCCGACCGGCGGTCCGTACGCGCTGACCGCTCGGTGGTCGAGCAGTCCGCGAGCGCGAGCGAGCGGGCGTGTCGAGACCTACTCGGCGAGCCAGGCCGTCCAGCTGTCGAAGGAGTAGGGGCGGCCGAGGAAGTCGGCGACGAGGTCGGCGGCGTCCTTGCGCCCACCCATCGCCAGCACCTTGTCGCGGTAGGCGCGGGCGACGTCGGGGGCGAACATGTCGTCGCGGTCGAAGGCGGAGAACAGGTCCTTCGCGATGACCAGCGACCACATGTAGGTGTAGTAGCCGGAGGAGTAGCCGTCGAGGTGGCCGAACGCGCAGTGCATGTGGGCGCCCTCCAGCGGCGGGAACACCGAGTAGCGGCGCTGGAGCTCGTCGCCGAAGGCGGTGAGGTCGTCGTGCTCGCGGGCGTGGAACCAGTAGGACCGGGCGGCGTAGGACATCTGCTGCACGGCGTAGAGGCCCTTGCCGAACTGCTCGGCACGCCGCATCGCGGCGACCAGCTCGCGCGGGATCGTCTCGCCCTCGGCGTTGCTGGCGAAGGTGGCCAGCACGTCGGCGTCCCACGCCCACTCCTCGAGCATCTGGCTCGGCGCCTCGACGAAGTCCCACTCGGTGGCGACGCCGGAGAAGCGCACCCACGCGGTCTGCCCGCCGAGCACGTGGTGGACCAGGTGGCCGAACTCGTGGAACAGCGTGACGACCTCGTCGTGCTCCATCAGCCCGCGGGCGAAGTTGCAGACGAGCACGCCCTCGGGGAGCTGCTCGCCGGCGACGCCGCTGACCAGGTCGAACTGCGCGGCGTGCTTGAACTTGCCGTCGCGGGGGTGGAGGTCGAGGTGGATCCGGCCGATGCGCGCACCGTCGAGGCGTACGTCGTAGCTGGCGACCTCGTCGTGCCAGGTGCCGGCCTCCTCGCGGGACACCGGCGTCCACTCCAGGCCGAAGAGTCGCCCGGTCACCTCGAGCAGCCCCTGGCGGACCTGCTCGAACGGGAAGTAGGTGCGCACGACCTGGCCGTCGACGTCGTACTGCTCGCGGCGGACGAGCTCGGAGTAGTAGCGCGAGTCGTAGGTCGCGACGGAGTCGGCGGACGGGTCGTCGACACGCTTGCGCTCGAGAAGCACGGCCAGCTCCTCGCCCGCGCGCTGCTTGGCGGCCTCGCCCACGCGGTCGATGAAGTCGGCGACGGCCTGGCCGCTGCCGATCATCTTGACCTCGGTGTCGTAGTCGGGCCACGAGTCATGACCCAGCAGGGCCGCGGTCTCGCGGCGCACGGCGAGCAGGTCCTGGAGGACCTGGTCGTTGGCCGGCCACGCGACGTTGTTCTGGGCGAGCGCGAGCTCGTGGCGCGCCTCGGCGTCGGCACCGAAGGTCGTGAACGGCACCAGGTCGGGATAGTCGGTGGTGATCGTGACCAGCCCGTCCTCCTCGGGGGCGTGGGCCTCGCGGTAGTCGTCGGGCAGCCCGGCGAGGCGCTCGGGCGCGATCCGGATCGAGCGGACGTCGTCGCGGATGTTGCGGCCGAAGTCCTGGGAGAGCTTCACGCCCCGCTCGCTGAGCTCGCGGAGCCGGTCGCGGGTGGCGTCGTCGCGGTCGACGCCGGCACGGCGGAAGTCGCGCAGCGTGTGCTCGAGCACCCGGCGCGCGTCGTCGTCGAGCCCGTCGGGAGACAGTGCGTCGAGCACGGCGTAGAGGTCGCGGTCCAGGCCCAGCTCGGTGACGTACTTCTGGACCTGCTGGCTGAGCTCGTCGGCCCGGTCGCGCACGGCGGCGTCGGGGTGGACCTCGGCCCACAGCGCGACCGACCCGGCGTTGGCGAGCGCGGTCTCGGCCTTGTTCCACGCGGTGAGCACCACCGGGGCGTCGGAGGAGCCGGCCTTGACCAGCCCCACCTGCTGCTGCGCCTCGGTGAGCTGGTCCTCGCAGCGCTGCGTGACCCAGGCGAGCCAGTCGCCGGGTCCGGGGAGGTCGAGGGGTGCGGGTGCGGTCTGGGTGTCGTCGCTGTCGGCCACGCCCGTGAGCGTACGGGTGGGTCCCGACAAACCTCCACCGCCTTCGGAATACCTCGCCGAGGGCCGGTGTAGGGACAGGTATGACTGTCCCTGACCTCACGCTCCACGACGGCACGTCCATCCCCCAGCTCGGCTTCGGCGTCTTCCAGGTGCCGCCGCCGGAGACCGCGGCGACCGTGACGGCGGCCCTCGAGGCGGGCTACCGGCACATCGACACCGCCCAGATGTACGGCAACGAGGCGGGCGTCGGCGAGGCGATCAAGGCCTCCGGCATCGCCCGCGACGACCTCTACGTCACCACCAAACTCAACAACGGCTTCCACCGGCCCGACGACGCGCGCCGCGAGATCGACGCCTCGCTGGAGCGCCTCGGCCTCGACCAGGTCGACCTGTTCCTCATCCACTGGCCGCTGCCGACCCGCTACGACGGCGACTTCGTGCAGACCTGGCGGGCGCTGATCGAGGCGCAGGAGGGCGGCAAGACCCGCAGCATCGGCGTCTCCAACTTCCAGCCCGCCCACCTCGACCGGATCGTCGAGGAGACCGGCGTCGTGCCGGTCGTCAACCAGGTCGAGGTGCACCCGTTCTTCGCCAACGAGGACGTCCGGTCCGCCAACCGGCGCCACGGCGTGCTCACCGAGGCGTGGTCCCCGATCGCGAAGGGCACGGTCGTCGACGACGACACCATCAGTGAGATCGCCTCGCTCGTGGGGCGTACGCCCGCGCAGGTCGCCCTGCGCTGGCACGTGCAGCGCGGCGACATCGTCTTCCCGAAGTCGATGAACCCCGAGCGCATGCGGCAGAACTTCGAGATCTTCGACTTCGAGCTCGAGCCGACCCACATGGCCGCGCTCGACGAGCTCGACCGGGGCGAGGCCGGCCGGATGGGCCCGAACCCCGACGCCTTCGACTGGATCCCCTGACGGCTCCGGCCTCCGGCGGAGCGGTGGGTGAGCCACATCCGCTGGCGCAGGAATGTGGCTGGGGCACCGCCCACGGGCGCGGCGTACGCGTGTCCCGACCGAGCGGTGCGTGAGCCACATCCGCTGACGACGGAATGTCGCTGGGGCACCGCTCGGCGGAGGGTCTTGAGAGGATGCGTCGGTGACCTCGGGGACCGAGCAGGAGTTCCGCTTCCGCGACATCTGGCTCGTGGCGTACGGCCCCTCGATCGTCTCCGCGATCGGGCACGGCGCGATCATGCCGGTGCTCGCCCTGCGGGCCCGCGACCTCGGGGCCGACGTCAGCACGGCCGCCGCGATCGTCGCGCTGACCGGCGTCGGCATGCTCCTCGCGAGCCTCCCCGCGGGGGCGCTGGTCGCCCGGGTCGGCGAGCGGCGGGCGCTGGTGGCGGCGGGGTTCGTCGACGCCGTCGCGATGGCGTTCGCCGCGCTGACCGACTCCGTGCTCGGCCTCGCAGTGGGCGTGCTGCTGAGCGGGGTGTGCTGGACGCTGTTCCTCATCGCCCGCCAGGGCTTCATGATCGACGCCGTCCCGATCACCCACCGGGCGCGGGCGATGTCGCTGCTCGGCGGGTCCTACCGCGTCGGCGTGCTCATCGGTCCGCTGATCGGGGCCGGCCTCATCTCCCTCACCGACCTCACCAGCGTGTTCTGGCTGGGCGCCGCGATGAGCGTCCTCGCCTCCCTGCTGGCTGCCACGATGCCCGACCTCGGCGAGGAGAAGCGCGCCGCGGCGCGGGCCAGCGGGCACCTCGGCGTATGGACGGTGATCGCCTCGCACCGACGACTGCTCGCCACGCTCGGCACCGCCGTGGTGATCCTCGGCATGAGCCGCTCGCTGCGGCTGAGCCTGCTGCCGCTGTGGGCCGAGCACGTCGGGCTGTCGGCCTCGACGACGTCGCTGATCTTCGCCGGCGCGGCCGCCCTCGACGTCGCGTTCATGTGGCCCGGCGGGTGGCTGATGGACACGCGCGGCCGGATGGTCGTCGCGGTGCCGGTGGTCCTGTCGATGGCCGTGGCGTGCCTGCTGCTCCCACTCGCCACCACCGCCGTGTCGGTCTCCCTGGTGATGGCGCTCATCGCCTGCGGCAACGGCCTCGGGTCGGGCATCGTGATGACGCTCGGCGCGGACGCCGCCCCCGACGAGGGACGCCCGCAGTTCCTCGGAGCGTGGCGACTCTGCGGCGACATCGGCAACACCGGCGGCCCGCTCCTGGTGGGCGCCATCGCCGCGACCGCCCCGTTGGCGACCGCGTGCCTCGTCGTCGGCGTACTCGGACTGGCCGGCGCCGGCTGGGTGGGACTCTGGACGCACCGCGTGGACGCGGCGCGGAGGGCGCTCAGCCGACGGTGACGGTCAGCTCGTTGGAGACGACGTCGGAGTCGGTGTCGACCACGCGGAACTTGTTGGGCCCGGTGCGGCTGGTCTGGACGTAGGTCGCGAAGGTGCCGCCGCTGACCGACATGGTCACCGGGAAGTCCGACCAGGCGCCGTTCTCGAAGCGCTGCACCTGGAGGATCGCACCCTCGCCGCCCTGGTAGGTGCCGGTCAGGTCGATCTGCTGCATCGGGCTCACCGACTGCTGGGTCGCGGAGAGCGAGATGGCCGTGGCGGGGGTCTCAGAGGACGTCTCGGTGCCGGGGTCCGGCTCCGCCGGCTCCTCGGTCGCACTCTCCGTGGCGGTGGCGCTCGGCTTGGGCAGCCGGAAGGTAGCCGACGCGTTGGAGTCGCTGCTCGACGACGACACGGTGCCGTCGAGGCCCGTGACCTTCACGCCGGCGAGCACCGCGAGACCACCCAGCAGTCCGATGGCCACGGAGACGCCGACGAGGGCGAGGAGCCCGGTCAGGACGGGGCGGTTCTCGGTGTCCATGCGGTGAGGATGCCTCTCGGAGCCGGGTGCGTCTGGCAGGTGCGTCGCACCGCCATTGTCCAAGACGGCTGGTCCGGGGCCAAGTCGCCCGTCCGGCGGGGGCGCTCCCGACCCCTCGTCGGACAGGATGGGGGCATGCAGTCACCGTTGCGACACGGCAAGGCCGCCATCGGCACCACCCTCGCCGGAGGCGCGCTCGCCGCGCTGTCCCAAGCCCCCGAACGCGCCTCCCGCCTGCTGCGGCACCGCTACCCGACGGTCGCGGTGACGGGCATGACCGGCGTCGGCAAGACCCGCCTCGCGGACCGCCTGGCCCGCCGGGCGAGCGCCGAGGCCTCCGCCGCCGAGGGCACCGAGGTGGGCTCGGCGGTGATGGAGCGGCGTACGCGTCGCAACGCGCGGCTGCGCGGCTACCGGTTCCGCGTGGTCCCCGGGGAGAACGCCGCCACCCGCCTCGGCGCGCTCGACGAGGTCTTCCACGACGAGCCGGTGGACGGCGTGCTGCACGTGGTCGCTTACGGCCACGCCACGCCCCGGCGTACGGCCGGCACCACCGGCGCCGCGCTTGCCTCCCGGGAGGAGCAGCTCGCCGCCGAGCTCGAGGACTGGGCGATCACCGCCCACCGGATCGCCAGCATGGCCGTACGCCGCGAGCGCCCGACGTGGCTGGTCGTCGCGGTGACCAAGGCCGACCTGTTCGCCGACGACATCGACGCGGCCGTGCACTACTACTCCCCCGGCAGCGGCTCGCCGTTCGGCGACAAGCTCGACGAGCTCCGCGCCCTCGCCGGCGGCGCCCGGCTCTCGATCGACGTGCTCCCGGTGTGCGCCCAGGGCGGGGGCCGGAAGGGCTCCGGGTCCAGGCTGCCCGACAAGGCCTGCAGCGAGCTGCTCACCAGGCTCGAGCTGCGGATGGCACAGCTCAGCGGCCACGTCTGAGG
Source organism: Nocardioides eburneiflavus (assembly GCF_004785795.1). NCBI lineage: Bacteria > Bacillati > Actinomycetota > Actinomycetes > Propionibacteriales > Nocardioidaceae > Nocardioides > Nocardioides eburneiflavus. Next base: position 1,253,408 of record NZ_SRRO01000001.1, on the reverse strand, counting down.
CCGGACGCGGTCGAGACCACGGACACCGGTAGTTCACAACTTCACCACCTCGGGTTTCGGGGCGGCCCGGGCGGGCAGAAGGTCGCCATGAGGCCGATCGCGATCAACCAGCGGGCGTTGCGGGGCGCCCGGGAGGAGCTCGACACCGCCCGCGAGGCCCTGCGGGCGGCGCTCGGCGACATCGACCACCCCGCCGACGACTTCCCCTGGCGCGACCTGGTGGTCGAGGGGGTCCGCAGCCTCGTCGACGAGGCGGAGCAGGTCGCGCGGCGCTGTCGCAGCATCGCGGGCGCCATCGACGACTCGGTCGTCGACTTCGACGAGCTCGACCTGATGGTCGGCGAGGCCGCCACCGTCGCGGCGAAGCTCGCCGAGGTGAAGCCGTGACGCGGGTCGCGGCCGAGGCGCTGGTCGAGACCCAGCGCGAGGGCCTCCGGTTCGGCGACCCGATCGGCTGCCACTACCACTGGCTCGAGCCGGGCGAGGTCGACGCCTACGGCGACTCCGTACGCCGCCTGGCCGCCAAGGTCGAGCTCGCCGTCGACGCGTTCGAGCGCACGTCCACGCTGTCGGAGGAGGTCTTCGCCGGGGAGGCCGCTGACACGCTGCGCGACCGGGCCGCCCGTCGCCACGAGGAGTCGGCCACCGTCCGCGACAACCTGCGCGGCCTCGGTCGCGCGATCAACGCCTACTCCGACGTGCTGCGCCGCCACCGCGAGGGGCTCGAGCAGCTGCGCGCGTTCGCCACCAGCCAGGGCCTCGAGGTCCGCGACCACCGGATCTGGCCGCCCGTCGAGACGCTGCCCGGCGACGCCACCCAGCAGCAGGCCGACGCGTGGGAGGCCGACTGGAAGGCCTACCAGGCCTGCTTCGACGCCAAGATCGAGCTGCGCGACACCCGCCGAGCCGGCACCCGCGAGCTCGTCAAGGCGCTCGCCGACCACGCCGGGGTGCACCCCGACGAGGACCGGCAGAAGCTCGTCGCCGCGACTGCCAACCAGGTGAGGTTCGGCGAGCTGCGCCGCGAGGCGGCCGAGGAGGCGATGGAGGCCGTCCAGGCCGGAGACGCCGCCGAGGCGGCGCGCAGCACCGTCGAGGCGCTCAAGCGCCGCGAGCAGTCCGCGCTCGACAGCCTCGAGGAGCTCGTCCTGGCCGAGGCGCCCCATGAGGACATCGCGGCACAGGCGGCCAAGGTGCAGGCGCTGCACCACGAGCTCGTCGACGCCCGGGTCGAGGCCCGCGACGCCGAGTCGGTCGCCGAGCGCGAGCAGGCACAGGCCAACCGGGCCGCCCGCAACCTCGACGCGGCCGACATCAGGACCCGGCTGGGCTGACCTCGCGGACCTCGACCACCTCGTGTCGCGGGATCGTGCTCGCGCGGCTCGCCGAGCACGTCAGCTGATGGGCGTCCGCGCCCGGCACCCGGCGTACGACCACGTCGCGGGCGCCGAGGCCGCGCACCTCGCACCGCACCGTGGTCAGGTCGCCGTCCGCGCGTACGCCCCGGACCTGCACGTCGTCGAGGCCGGTGAGCCGGTGCTCGCGGCGCAGCGCCACGTCGGCCGCCTGGGCGGGCATCGGCAGGTCGGAGCGGCCGCGGAAGTGCTCGAGCAGCACCTCGCCGGCGGCGGTCGCGTCCGCGACGGCGCGCGCCGAGTCGGGGTCGAGGCCTCCGTAGTAGAGCCCGCGGGGCAGCACGACGAGGTTGCCGGCGAAGCGGTCGCCCCCGACGTGGGAGGTCTCCCACGTCGCGTCGGCGTGGGGGCCGTCGGCGAGCGCCAGCGCCACAGGACGCCCGAGCTCGGCGCAGCAGGCGTCGTGGCGCCCGTGGGTGCACACGGCGAGCAGCGGCGCGGTCGACCGGTCGAGGCCCAGGGTCCGCCCGGCGCCGAGCGCGGCCAGGTCGAGGGCGCGTACGTCCGCCAGGTCGTCGAGCGACGCGCTCTCCAGCCACGACCCGGGACCTGCGGCGCGGGCGGCGACCACCCGCACGGGTCCGCTGGCGGCACGGCGTCCGGGGCGGCGTACGAGCAGGACCCGCACGCGGTGCCGGCGTGCCTCCTCGCGCAGGTGGTCGCCCAGCCCGCCGGGCAGGCGGGCATCACGCAGCGCGTCGACACCCCACGGGCCGGCGTGCTCGAGCAGCAGGAAGCTGCGGACCGTCGAGGCCGTGCCGGCGAGCTCGTCGCCCCGCTCCCGGCTCGCGGCGGCGCAGCGGAAGCCGGTCACCGCGCAACCTCGAGCAGCCCCTCCCGGACCAGGCGGCGACAGAGGACCAGGGCGCTCTCGCCGTCCAGCGGTGCGAGGTCGGCGGGCGTCAGCTCGTGGTGGGCCGCGACGTGCTCCAGCGCCGGTCGGACCCGGGCGGGGATCCGCAGGACCCGGTCGCCGATGAGCATCCGGACGGTCTCGCCCTCGTCGACCAGCGAGCAGGGGCGGCCGCGGCGTCGCCGGAGCCGGGTGTCCACCGCGATCCCGCGGGCCAGCGCGTCGCGGTCGAGCAGGGCGCCCGCGAGCCGCGGTGGTCGTCCGGCGAGGAAGCCCTCGGCCTGCCCCGCCGCGAGCGCAGCCGGGTCGAGGCGGCGTACGGCGTCGGCGAGCGCGGCGAGGTGGTCGCCGAGGCCGTCGACCAGCCGGCCGGGTTCGGTGAGGTAGCCGGCGGGGAGGTGCTCGTCGGGGACCTCGGCGAGCAGGCGGCCGACCTCGCGGGTCAGCAGGCTGCGCCAGGTGAGCTGGTTGATGCCGATGGTCAGGTGCAGCGACACCGACTCCTGCGCCCGGGCCGCGTGCGGGGTGCCGGTCGGGAGGTAGGCGATGACGCCGGGCTCGAGGAGCAGGTCACCGGGTCCGCCCTCGCCGTGGACCTCCCAGCGCTTCGTGCCGTGGGTCTGGAGGACGAAGACGTCATGGGAGTCGGAGTGGACCGCGAAGCCCTGGGCTCCGGGCGGGGTGAGGTAGGCGTTCGCCTGGCACGGGTGGCCGAGCTCGAGCTCGAGCTCGGCGACGAGGTCACCGACGGGCGTCCAGTAGCGCTGGAGGCCCTGGAGCACGATCGTGGCGCCCTCGTCGTGCAGGCGCATCAGCTTCACCGGGTCGATCAGCCCGGTGAGCGGCTTGCCGGCGAGGCTGCCGCCGCGGGTGAAGGACGACTCGGGCAGCACGGAGCCGTTGCGTGCGACGCGGACCGCGGGTGCGCGGATCGCGGTCTCGGTGAGCAGGTGGTCGACGTGGGCGAGCGAGAGCACCTCGGCGCCGTACGCCGGGTCGGTGCGGTGCACGTGCACCGACGACGCCCAGACCTTGTCGAGGAAGGTCTGGGCGTCACCGGTGAGCCGGTCGAGAGCGCTCAGAGCGCGGTCCCGTCGGTGCCGTCGGCGTCGGTGGAGTCGCCGTCGGTGGCGTCGGTCGAGTCGCCGTCGGTGCCGTCCGCGTCGGTGCCGTCCGCGTCGGTCGAGTCACCGTCGGAGGCATCGGTCGAGTCGCCGTCGGTGGCGTCCGCGTCCGTGCCGTCCGCGTCCGTGCCGGGACCGGCTGCCACGCCGGTCGGGTCGACCCCCTCGGTCGTGATCTCGTCGTCGCCGAGCGGGTTTCCGGGAGTCGTCATGGGTTCCTCCTCGATGTGCCGCGACGGACGGTCCGCCCCGGGAAGTGGTGTCGAGTCTGGTGTCGCCGACACCACCGTCCCACACCCCTGGGGACGGGGACAGGGCCGATCGGCGGGCCTCAGCGGGTGACGGCGCCGCCGTCGTCGGCCACCTCGATCGCGACCCGGCGCCCGTGCGTGCCCAGACCCGTGATCCGGGTGGCGCCGTACCCCCAGGGGCGCACCGGTGCGAGTGACAGGCCGTGCTCGGCGTCGCTGTCGGGCCGCAGGCCGAGCACGGAGCCGACCAGGGAGACCGCCGACGCGGCCGACCAGGCCTGCGGCCGGCACGCGGCCGGGTAGGGCAGGGGTACGGGCTGGGTCGAGGCGGCGTCGCCGGCGAAGAGCTCCGGAGGCCGGCCGCCGAACGCCGTGAGGGCGGACAGCAGCGCCTCGGCCACCTCGGCTGTCTCGGGCCGCTGCTCCGCGGCGAGCCCGGCCAGGCAGATGGCAGTGTCGTGCGGCCACACGGAGCCGACGTGGTAGCCGGTCGGCGAGTAGCCCGCGGCCTGCGTCGACAGCGTGCGGATCCCGAAGCCGGACTGCATGTCGGGGCCCACGAGGCGCCGCGCGACCAGGTCGACGCCCTCGGCGTCGAGGATCCCCGTCCCGAGCAGGTGGCCGATGTTGCTCGTCAGGGAGACCACCGGCCGCTTGTCGCGGTCGAGCGCGATCGCCGGGAACGCACCGACGGCGTCCTCCACCCAGAAGCGCCGGGCGAACTCCTCGCGCAGCCGCTCCGCCCACGCGCGCCAGCGGTCGGCACCGGGCCGGCCGTACGCCTCGAGCAGGTCGGCGCCCCGCACCGCCGCGGCGTACGCGTAGCCCTGCACCTCCGCCAGCGCGAGCGGCGAGGTGGCGCGGGTGCCGTCGCTGCGGCGTACGGCGTCGCCGGAGTCCTTCCAGCCCTGGTTGGACAGGCCGTGGCCGGAGCGGTCGACGTACTCCAGGAGCCCGTCGCCGTCGGCGTCGCCGTGCTCGACCTGCCACGCGAGCGCCCGCTCGAGCGCGGGCAGCAGCTGCTCGACCTGGTCGCCGGGGGCGCCCCAGCTCCACGCGTCGTGCAGGGTCAGCGCCCACAGCGGGGTGGCGTCGATCGTGCCGTAGTAGACCGGCGGCAGGTGGCGCTCCGCGCCGTCGTCCTCGCCGAGGCTGAAGCCGGCCGAGCGCACCTCGTGCAGGATCTTGCCGGGCTCCTCGGCGGTCACGTCGTCGGTGCGGGTGCCCTGGTGGTGCGCGAGCAGACGCAGGGTCGACATCGCCAGGTCCGTGGTGACCGGCATCAGCATGCGCGCGGTCCAGAGGCTGTCGCGGCCGAAGAGCGTCAGGAACCACGGCGCGCCGGCGCCGATGAACTCCTCGTCGGTGCCGTCGGGGCCGGGTGCCGCGAGCCGCAGCAGGCGGAGGTCGTCGAGGCTGCGCTGCAGGACCGGCGCGAGGCGGCGGTCGGCGCTGTCGACCCGGACCTCGGGCCAGCCCGCGTCGCGCCGCGGCGCCGTCACGGCCGCGCCCGCGGTGTCGAGGGTCAGCAGCAGGTCGTGGGCGACGCTCCCGCCCGGGGGCACGGTGAGGTCCCACGTCGCCGCCACGCCTGTGCCGTCGGCGCCGTCCGGGCTGGTCCGGGCACCCGGGACGCGCAGGGTGGCGCGCAGGCCGTCGCGGTCCCAGGTCAGCACCGAGCCACCGACGCCGTCGGCGGGGACCGCCTCGAAGGTCGCGCCCGACTTCACGCCGTCCATCGGCGCGAGGTCGGCGGCCACCCGCAGCACGAGCGTGCAGGTCACCGGCTCGGCCGCGGTGCTGGAGAGCACGTACGTCTCCCGCACGAGCCCCGGCTCGACGTCGCGCCGGCGGACCAGGCGCACCGTCGGGTCCGGGCCGGGGTCGCCGAGGTGGCGAGGCACGGACACGAAGGTGTGCGTGTCGCCGCGCACGCTGTGCGCCGCGACGGGCGTCGGCTCGTGGCCGTCGACCTCGAGCGCCAGCAGGCAGATCACCCGGCGGTCGGCGTGGTGGACGCCGGCCAGGCCGCCCGGACGTACGTGGCCGTCACCGGCCGACCACACCTGGGTCGGCGCCGCGATCGTGAGGGACAGGTCGTGCAGCCAGGGTTGTTCCATCGACGGGTCCTTCGTGTGGGTCGGGGCTGGTCGTGGCGGGGTCATCAGGAGGGGGGTTCCCAACGAGTGTGACGTGGGTTACGGTTTGAGCGCTCAAAGTTTGAGCGCTCAAACACCCTAGTGGCCGCACCGGCTCACCGCTACCCCGCATCCGAGCACCCTCGAGGAGGACGACATGGCCGAGACCGGACCCGCCACGCTCGACTCGGTCGCGGCCCGTGCCGGCGTCTCGCGCCAGACCGTCTCCAACGTGCTGCGCCACCCCTCCCGCGTGGCCGCCCCGACCCGGGAGCGGGTGCTCGACGCCATCCGCGAGAGCGGCTACCGGCCGTCGCTGCCGGCCCGCCAGCTCGCCACCCGCCGCGCGCACGCCATCGCCGTACGCGCCGAGCGCCAGCAGGACGGCATCTCGGGCCTCGTGCTCGACGCCTTCTACCACGGGCTCGCCGAGGCCGGGCAGGACAACGGGCTGCGGGTGCTGCTCTACGCGCAGCCCGAGGACGAGGCCGCCGAGGTCGCGCTCATCGACGAGCTGGTCCTCACCGGCGCCGCCGACGCGGTCGTGCTCACCGCCACCAGCGCCGACGACGAGCGCCCCGCCCACCTGCGCGCCAACGGCACCACCTTCTGCGCCTTCGGCCGGCCCTGGGGCCACGACGACGAGCCGCACGACTGGGTCGACGTCGACGGCGCCGTCGGCACCGGCCTGGCCGTGCAGCACCTCCTCGACCTCGGGCGTCGTCGCATCGCCTACCTCGGCTGGCCCGACGACGGCGGGGCGCCCAGCACCGGGACGGACCGTCGTCGCGGCTGGCTGGACGCCCTCACCGCCGCCGGTCTGGGCGGCGCGGCCGTCGAGACCCGCAGCGTCAACGACGCCGCCGCCGCCCAGGCGGCCGTCGCCGCGCTGCTCGACGCACCCGACGCACCCGACGCCCTCGTGTGCGCCAGCGACACCCTCGCGCTCGGCGCCCACCGCGCGGCGACCGCTCGCGACGGCGACCGGCTGACGGTGGTCGGCTTCGACGCCACGCCCGTGGCCGCCGCCCTCGGACTGGCCAGCGTCGCCCAGCCCATCGACCAGGTCGCCCACCTCTGCATCGACCTGCTCACCGGCCGGCTCGAGGCCCCCGACGGGCCCGCGCAGGGCCTGCTCGTGCCGCCGGTGCTGAGCCTGCCCACCTGACCCCGGCCTGCCCGCCACACCGCCACTCCCTCACCCCCAACCCAAGGAGTCACCATGTCGCTCACCTCGCCCCCCAGCCGCCGGCGTCGCCGCGCGTCCCTCGCAGCGCTCGCCGTCTCCTCGTCGCTGGCGCTCGCCGCGTGCGGCGGCGGCGGGTTCGAGGAGGACGGGTCGTCCGACCCCGCGTCGTCGGGCGACGGCCCCGTCGAGCTGCAGGTGCTGATCGCCTCCAGTGGTGACGCCGAGACCCAGGCCGTCGAGGACGCGGCCGCCGCGTGGGCCGAGGAGAGCGGCAACGAGGTCGAGGTCGTGGTGGCCAACGACATCGCCCAGCAGCTCTCGCAGGGCTTCGCCGGCGGCAACCCGCCGGACGTGTTCTACGTCGACGCCGGCGTCTTCGGCGACTACGCCGAGGCCGGCAACCTCTACCCCTACCTCGACGAGATGGAGGGCGCCGACGACTTCTACCCCAACCTCGTCGACTCCTTCACCCTCGACGACCAGGCCTACTGCGCACCCAAGGACTTCTCGACGCTCGCTCTCCAGATCAACACCGAGTCCTGGAAGAAGGCCGGCCTCACCGACGCCGACATCCCCACCACCTGGGACGAGCTGCAGAGTGTCGCGCAGGAGCTGACCACGCCCGACCAGGCCGGCCTCGTCCTCGGCATCGGCCGTGACCGCGTCGGCGCGTTCCTCGTGCAGAACGGCGGCTTCTGGGTCGACGGGGAGACCGGCGAGGCCACGGCCACCGAGCCCACGAACGCCGAGGCGCTCGAGTTCGTCCAGGGCATGCTCGAGGGCGGCGAGGCCGTCCTGGCGCCCGACGTCGACGCCGGCTGGGGCGGCGAGGGCTTCGGCACCCAGAAGGCCGCGATGACGATCGAGGGCAACTGGATCCGCGGCGCGATGGAGAACGACTACCCGGACGTCGACTACACCGTCGCCGAGCTGCCGGAGGGCCCGGCCGGCAAGGGCACGCTGCTCTTCACGCAGTGCTGGGGCATCGCGGCCGACTCGCCCGACCAGGAGGCGGCCGTCTCGCTGGTCGAGGCGATGACCACCCCGGAGCAGCAGCTGAAGAACGCCGACGCCTTCGGGGTGATGCCGAGCCGTGAGTCCGCCCAGGCCGACTACGTGGAGCAGTTCCCCGACGACGCGCCGTTCATCGCCGGTGGCGACTACGGCCAGGGCCCGGTCAACCTGCCCGGTCTCGGCCCGGTCGTCGCCGACCTCGACTCCCAGCTCGAGCAGCTCAAGACCGCCGACGTCAACCAGATCCTCGAGTCCTTCCAGAAGAACGCCGAGGCGGAGCTGCAGTGAGTCGCGACACGAGCATCCGGCGCGGCCAGGCCTTGGCGGGGTGGACGTTCGTCTCCCCCACCCTGGTCGTGCTGGGGCTCTTCCTGGCGGTGCCGGTGCTGATGGCGCTGTGGGTCTCGTTCACCGACTGGAACGGCCGCGGCAGCCCGTTCGCCTCTGGCATCGGGTTCGTCGGCGTCGACAACTACCGCGAGCTGGTCGGCGAGCAGGGCGGGCTGACGAGGTCGGACTTCATGACCTCGCTGCGCAACAACTTCTTCTACGTCCTGCTCGTGGTGCCGTTGCAGACCGCGTTCGCCCTGTTCCTCGCCCTCGTGCTCAACCAGCGGCTGCTGAAGGCGGTCGGCTTCTTCCGCACCGCCTTCTACTTCCCGTCGGTGGTCAGCTCGGTGGCCATCAGCCTGGTCTTCCTGTTCCTGTTCAGCGGCGGTGGCGTGATCAACTCGCTGCTCGAGATCGTCGGCATCGACGGCCCGACCTGGTTCAACGACTCGCGCGGGCTCTTCCACCTGCTCGGTGACGGCCTCGGCCTGTGGAGCGCCTCGGACCCGCCGTCGGCGCTCGCCGGCAGCGGCGTGCTCGGGCTGACCTGGTGGCAGTGGATCTCCGGTCCGAGCGTCGCCCTGTCGGTCATCATCATGCTGGTCATCTGGACGACCGCCGGCACCTTCATGCTGATGTTCCTCGCCGCCCTGCAGGACCTCCCGCTCGAGGTCGAGGAGGCCGCGCGCATCGACGGCGCCGGCCGCTGGGGCGTGTTCCGCAACGTCACGCTGCCGCACCTGCGTCCGACCATGCTGCTGGTGACGACGCTCGGCCTGATCGGCACCTGGCAGGTCTTCGACCAGGTGTACGTCATGACGCAGGGCGGACCGGGCAAGACGACCCTCACCCCGGCGTACCTGTCGTACTCCTACGCGTTCGACAACCAGAAGTGGGGCGTCGCGGCGGCGATGGCCTTCGTGCTGTTCCTCATCATCTTCACAATGACCTCGCTGCAGAGGTTCCTCTTCCGCGACAAGGACGCGATCGCCACCAAGCGCGCCGAACGGCGTACGCGGAAGGCACGAGCCAACGCCACCGCCGGAGGTGCCGCATGAGCACGACCGCCCACGCCAAGCCGATGGTCCGCGACCGCACCGCGGCGTGGCTGTTCCTCGGCTACGCGGTGCTGGTCTTCTTCGCCTTCCTCTACCTCTACCCGTTCGTGGTCCAGGTGACGACGTCGTTCAAGACCAACAGCGACGCGGTCGCCAGCCCACTGTCGCCGGTGGCGGACCCCTTCACCCTCGGGGCCTTCGACCGGCTGTTCAACACCGAGTTCCCGCTGTGGTTCCGCAACTCGGTGGTCGTCACCCTGCTGGTCACTGCGGGGCGGGTCTTCCTGTGCTCGCTCGCCGGGTACGCCCTGGCCCGGATCAAGTTCCGCGGGCGCGGGGCCGTGTTCACCGCCATCCTCGCGGTGATGGCGGTGCCGGGGGTCGTGCTGCTGATCCCGAAGTTCCTCGTGCTCAACTACCTCGGGATCTACAACGCGTGGCCGGCCCTGGTGCTGCCGCTGCTCGTCGACGCGGCCGGCGTCTTCATCATGAAGCAGTTCTTCGAGACGATCCCCGAGTCCGTCGAGGAGGCGGCGCGCATCGACGGCGCCAACACCTTCCGGATCTTCTGGTCAGTGGTGCTGCCGATGGCGCGACCGGCGCTCATCACGCTGACGATCCTGTCGTTCCAGGGGTCGTGGAACGAGCTCCCGCACTTCATCATCGCGAGCCAGGACCCCGACCTCTTCACGTTGACCAAGGGCGTCGCGACGCTCACGAGCGGCCAGCTGGGCTCCGGCAACCAGTACCCGATCACGATGGCCGCGGCGCTGCTGATGACCATCCCGGTTGCGATCGTCTTCTTCGTCTTCCAGAAGTACCTCGTGCGTGGAGGTACGGCAGGAGCGGAGAAGGGCTGATCCCACCAGACTCCGGCGCCGGGCGGGCCTCCGCCTCCTAGCACCCGCCCGGCACCGGCTTTGCTCCCGCGCGCGAGACGCGTCAGCGCGCGCGGCGTACGTCGTAGTGGGTCGTCCCCTTGACCTTGTCGTCCCCGCAGGACTGCCGGCGCACGGGGCCGGGGACGGCCACGACATCGTCGCGCGGGTCGCCGCCCCCGAGGACGTGCAGCTCGCGGACCTGCTCCTCCCCGGACCGGCCCGCCCGCCCCCGGGTGACGCCGGGAGGTACCTCACCCCGGGCGACGGCCTCGCAGGCGGCGAGCGCGGAGGCGGTGTCGAGGCGCCCGAGGGCGAGCCCGCTCGGCAGCGCGAGCAGGGTGCCCGAGAAGCGGTGGCCGCCGAGGTGGGTCGTCTCCCACGTGCCCTCGGGCCACTCCTGGGCGAGCAGGCCGGCGATCGGCCGGCCCAGCTCGGCGCAGCACCGGTCGCGCTTGCCGTTGGTGCAGACCAGCCAGAGCGGCCCGTCGTACGCCGGCAGCGCCGTCGGGTCGTCGAGGTCGAGGTCGAGGAGGTCCTCCGGCCGGTCGAGCACCGTGCCGCGGACGGCGTAGCCGTCGTCAGTGGCGCTCGCGCGGAAGACCCGGGTGCCGGGGCCGGCGCTGCCGTCGTAGCGACGCAGCAGGAAGACCTTGAGGTCGAGCGCGGCGAGGTGCTCGCGCACGGACTCGGGCAGCCGGTTGTCGGCGACCGCGTCGCGCCCCCAGGGGCCGGGGCACTCGACGAGCAGGATCTCCGGGTCGGTGGGCGCGGTGCCGACGATCGGCTCGTCATCGGTCAGGCTGGCGAGCGAGCAACGGAAGTCGGGCACGGGGGAAGTCTGACGGACGGGTGTCAGGGACTGCCCAGCAGGACGTTGACGTCGGTGATCCGGCCCGCCCCGTCGGTCCACACCTGGATGGCGGACTCCTCGAGGCAGGCCCGCGGCCGGCGGGTGACCAGGCTCCACGACGACGGAAGCCGGCGCACGATGTCCCGCGGCAGCGCCACGTCCTTGACCGGGCAGAAGAAGGGCGGCACGTCGCGGTCGGCCATCGGCCCGGCGGACAGCAGGTCGAGGACGCCCACCTCGGTGCGCTCGGCGTAGGCGACGTCGATCGTCCACTCGTCGGGTTCGGTGGCCTGCGCCGCGGTGAGGGTCCGGACCGGACGGTTGGCCACGAGGAAGCGGACCTGTTGGGCGAGCACGGGGAGGGCCTCCGTGCCACGCGCCCACGCCTCGAGCCGACGCGCGGCGGTCGCCGCCAGCGGGAACGCACAGGTCGCGGCGAGGGGCGCCCGGGAGACGACGACCCGGATCGTCCCACCCGGTCGGACCTGCGCACCCGGTGCCGGTCGCTGTGACAGCACGACGCCCGGCCCGCACCGGGACCGGGCGCGCACGTCGAGGCGTACGCCCTCAGGCGCCAGGGCGCGACGCACGTCGGACAGACGAGCCCCGACCAGGACACCGACGCGGACCGGGGCGCCGTCGTCGACGACGGTGTGACTGGCGGCCGGAGCGTCCGGGCCGGGGTCGGGCGACGAGCTCGCCGGTGTGGGCAGCGGGTCGGCGCCGGGGGCGCTCGAACAACCTGCGAGCAGGGCGAGCACGGCGACGGCGACGGCGTTCCTCACGACTGTCGGACGCGCGGGCGGACGCGGCGGTTGCGGCCGTCTCAGAGCAGTCCCCGGCGCCGGGCGAGCGCGGCGGCCTCGGTGCGCGAGGCCGCGTCGAGCTTGGCGAGCACGTTGGAGACGTGGACCGAGACCGTCTTGGTGCTGATGAAGAGCTGCTTGCCGATCTCGCCGTTGGTGCGCCCCTCGGCGACGAGGGCGAGGATCTCCGACTCGCGCGGGGTGAGCATCGCGACCTCGGTGGACGCCGCGGGCGACGCGGTCGAGCCCTGCACCGTGAGCTCGGCGAGCAGGGCCCGGGCCCGCATCGCGTGCGCCGCCTCCCGCGCCAGGTCGGCGACCTGGCGGGCACCTGCCGCGTCGCCGGTCGCGCGCAGGACCCCGGCGAGGCGTACGCGGGCCTGGGCGACCTCGGGCACGCTGCCGTAGTCGAGGGCCGTCTCCTCAGCGGCCCGCCAGGCCGCGACGAGCTCCTCGGCCGACGGCGGCTCGACCTGGGCGAGCCATCGCCAGCGCAGGTGCTCGGCCGCGCGCCGCGCCACCCACATGCGGTACTCGGGGCCGTGGCTGTGGTCGTAGGGGGCGTAGAAGTCGATCACCCGGGCCCCGTCGGCGTGCACGCGCTCGACGTCGGCGGCAGCTGCGGCGCGCTCGTCGGCCGACTGGTGGGCGGCCGCGGTGGCGAAGGCACCGATGACGAGGGTCGAGAGCCGGAGCCGGGCCTGGAACCAGTCGTGCCAGAGGGGCACGACGGCCGCGACGACCTCGTCGTAGACCGTGAGCGCCACGGCGGCGTCCCCGGCGGACGCGGCCCGCATCAGCTCGGCGCTGCCGGCGCTGATCGCGGTCAGGCCGTCGCTGCGCCAGTAGTCGCGCAGTCGCTCGAGCGCCTTGCTGTGGGTGTCACCGCGGATGCCGATGGTGATGAGCATCTGGTGGGCGAAGTAGAGCCACTCGTAGGCCATCGGCGGGTCCTGGCCGGTGACGTCGAGGAGCGCCCACGCCTCGTCGAGCCGGCCCTGGTGGGTCATCGCGACCGCGAGGAGCAGGCGCGCCTCGGCGGGGTAGGGCGACCACGCGAGTCCGCCGACCTCGCTGCGGGCGAGGACCTCGCCGTAGACCTCGACCGCCCGGTCGAGCTCGCCGCGGTCGTGGTGGAGCCGGCCCAGGAAGTAGAGGGCGCGCAGCTCCGGCTCGATCAGCCCGGCCCGCCTGGCCCGCTCGGCGGCCGCGCGCCATCCGGTGCCGGGGTCCTCGCCGCCCGCCGGGTCGAGCCCGGCCAGGGTCGTGTGGAGCTCGACGGCCAGGCTGGTCAGGTCGTTGCGCTCGGCGATCTCGAGGGCCTCGAGCGCCGCGGTGCGCGCCTCGTCGGCCCGCCAGCTCCGCATGGTCTCGGCGTGCACGGACAGAGCCTTGGCGAGCAGCTTGGGCGGCCCGTCGCGCAGCAGCTCGACCGCCTCGGAGGCGATCTCGTGCGGTGACTCGGTGGTGTCGGTGAGCATCAGCGCCGACGCGAGGGTGGTGAGCAGCTGGCCGCGGTCGGTGCCGCTGTCGGCGCCGTCCGTGGGCAGCGTCGCGAGCCGGGCGCGCAGCACCTTGACCGCCTTGGGCACCCGACCGGCGGCGACGAGCGCCTCGGCGCACCGGCGGGCCAGGGCGTGGGGGTCGACGTCGGGGACGGGCGTACGGGAGGTGTCGATCAGCTCGAGCGCGTCGAGGAGGTGGGTGGCCGCCTCCGACGGACCACCGACGGCGAGGGCCTCCTCGCCGGCCTCGATCGAGGCGCGGATCGCGACCGGTCGGTCGTCGGCGCGGCGGGCGTGCTGGGCGAGCTCGGCCGCGGTCCCGATCGCGCGTCCCTCCCCCAGCGCCGACACGAAGTCGGCGTGCAGCCGCATCCGCTCGCCCGGCAGCAGGTCGTCGTAGACGGCCTCGCCGAGCAGCGCGTGCCGGAAGGCGTAGGTGCCGCCCCGCGAGGCGACGAGGACGTGTGCCTCGACGGCGGTGCGCAGCGCCGCCTCGAGCTCGGTGGAGCCGAGGTCGGACACCGCGGCCAGCAGGCCGTGGCTCACCTGGCGGCCGGCGACCGAGACGAGGCGTACGACCTGGCGGGTCGTGTCGTCGAGGCGGTCGAGGTGGACGAGGAGCAGGTCGGCGAGCTCGCCGGGCACCTGGCCGGACCACGCCGCACCGACGAGCTCCTCGACGAAGAACGGGTTGCCCTCGGCGCGGTCGACGATGGAGACGTACTCCGCCTCGGACATCGTCGCGGGGTGCAGCGCGCGCACGAGGCGGCGTACGGCGTCGTCGGCGAGCGGCTCGAGCTGGAGCCGGTCGACGCCGCGCAGCCGCATCCACTCCGCGACCTGACGGCGCAGCGGGTGGCGGCGGTGGAGGTCGTCGGCGCGGTAGGAGACGACGAGCGAGACGCCCGGCACGGGGCGGGAGAACAGGTAGCTCAGCATGTCGCGGGTGGACTCGTCGGCCCAGTGGGCGTCCTCCACCATCACGAGGAGGGGTGCCTGCTCGGCGACGGCGGAGAGGAGGTCGCCGAACGCGTCGTAGACGTTGCCGCGGTCGAGGGCCTGGTCGCCCGACGCGGTCTCGCTGCTGCGGATCCGGCGACCGGGCTGGAGGCGGGCGAGCGTGGGGTGCTGCTCGAGGACCCGCGACGCGACGTCGGGGTGCTCGGCCATGACACGGCCGAGGACCTCGGAGAAGGGGAGGTAGGGCAGGGAGGAGTCGGCGAGGTCGAGGCAGTGCCCGACGACGGCCTGCCACCCGGCCTCGAGCGCCGCGTCGCGCAGGGAGATCAGCAGCCGGGTCTTGCCGACGCCGGCGTCGCCGGCGAGCAGCATCGCCCGGGCGGCCTGCTCGGCGGGCGCACCAACGGACATGCGAATGCCGAGCTGGGCAGTCAGCTGCTCCAGCTCGGCATCGCGTCCGATGAGATCGGTGGTCCGCAGGGCCGGCACGGACGACATTCTGTCCTGTCGGTCCGACACTGGCGGGTCGATCGCGGTGCGGGTCACTTCCGGGTGTCGTCGGTGCGGACGCGGGTCCAGCGGCGGTGGCCGTAGTCCTTGCGGATCCTGTCCTGTCGGTAGGCGATCTCGGCACCCAGGAAGCTGTCGGTGGTGAACATGTGCTTCTCCTCAGCTCATCGGCCCTTTCTGGACCGTGAGTAGAGATTCCGTCCATGAGGTAGGGGCGGACATCGGGCGCGTGCCCTATTCGCGGGCGGCGGGCTACCTCAGACGGCCTCCGAGCGGCGTACGGCGGGGCCTGAGGTAGGGCAGGCGGGGTAGTCCACAGGCCCCGCCCCCACCCCCGGATAGTCCGCTGCGAATGACCGGTCCTCGGGGGCCGGGCACCGGCTTTCTGCAGCGGACTACCGCGAGGGGTCAGCGGGAGCTGTGGACGACGGGTCGCCCGGCCTGCCAGACCCCGGCCACGAGCGGGACCCCGGGGCGGTAGGCCAGGTGGACGTACGACGGGGCGTCGAGGAGGACGAGGTCGGCGGCCTTGCCGGGGGCGAGCACGCCGACGTCGTCACGGTCGAGGGCGGCCGCTCCCGTCGCGGTGGCGGCGTGCAGCGCCTCGGCGGGGCTCATCCGCATCTCCCGCACCGCGAGCGCGATGCACAGCGCCATCGAGGAGGTGAAGCACGAGCCCGGGTTGCAGTCGCTCGCCAGGGCCACGCGTACGCCGGCGTCGAGGAGGCCGCGCGCGTCGGGGTAGGGATGCCGGGTGGAGAACTCCACGCCCGGCAGCAGCGTGGCGATGGTGCCGCTCGACGCGAGCGCGGCGACGTCGGCGTCGGAGAGGTACGTGCAGTGGTCCACCGCGACGAGGCCGAGCTCGCACGCGAGCCGGACACCCCCGCCGTACGTCAGCTGGTTGGCGTGGAGCCGCCCGCGCAGGCCGCTGTCGGTGCCGGCCTGCAGGATGGCTCGTGCCTGGTCGACGTCGAAGGCGCCGTCCTCGCAGAACACGTCGATCCACCGGGCGTGCGGTGCTGCCGCCGCGAGCATGGGGCCGGTGACGAGAGCGACGTAGTCCTCGGAGGTGGTGTCGGCGGGCACGACGTGGGCGCCGAGGAACGTGGTCTCGTCGGTGAACTGCCGGGCCACCGCGAGACTGCGTGCCTCGTCGTGGACCGACAACCCGTAGCCGCTCTTGATCTCGACGGAGGTGGTGCCCTGGGCCCGCATCTCGGCGACGAGCCGGGCGACGTGGGAGGTGAGCTGCTCGTCGGTGGCGGCACGGGTCCTCGCGACCGTCCTGCGGATGCCGCCGGCGGTGTAGGGCTGGCCGGTCATCCGCGCCTCGAACTCCGCCGAGCGGTCGCCGGCGAAGACGAGGTGGCTGTGGGAGTCGACGAAGCCGGGGATGACGGCGCGCCCGCCGGCGTCCACCTGCACGTCGGCGGCGGGGGCGTCCGCGGCCGGGCCGACCCAGGCGACGTGGCTGCCCTCGACCACGACCGCGGCGTCGGTCAGCAGGCCGAGGAGCCCGCCCTGCTCGGCGCGAGCGGGGTCGTTGGTCACCAGCTCCCCGATGCCGGTGATGACGGTGGTCGTCATGGCTGCTCCTCCCAGATGCGGGTGATCACGTCGTCGAGCTCACGCCCGATCGTGGCTCGGTCGCCGTCCTCGACGACCCAGCGGCCGTCGACCATCACGCGGCGCACGTCCTCGGCGACGGCGGCGAAGACGGCGGTGTTCTCGTCGCGGCCGGTGCCGGCGGTGCGGGGCGAGGCCGGGTCGAGCACGACGAGGTCGGCGCGCTTCCCGACGGCGATCGCGCCCGCGTCGGCCCAGCCGAGCGAGGCGTGCCCGTCGGTCGTGGCGGCGGTGAGCAGCTCGGCGGCCGTCCAGTGCCCGCGCTGCTGCGTGGCGAGGCGCTCGTCGAGCTCCACCGCGCGCATCTCCTCGAAGAGATCGATGACCGCGTGGCTGTCCGAGCCGAGCGTCAGCCGGGCGCCGGCGTCGTGCAGGGCCCGCGAGGGTCCGATGCCGTCACCGAGGTCGCGCTCGGTGGTCGGGCAGAAGCTCGCGTACGACCGGGCCGCCCCGATCAGCGCGATGTCGTCGCCGGTGAGGTGGGTGGCGTGGACGAGGCTGGTGGTCGGGCGCAGCAGGTCGTGGTCAGCGAGCAGCCGCGCGGGCGTGACGCCGTACGCGTCGAGGCAGGCGGCGTTCTCGGCGACCTGCTCGGAGAGGTGCACGTGGAACGGTCGGTCCCCGACCCACGACGCCACCGCCCCCAGGTCGTCAGCGGGCACCGCGCGTACGGAGTGCACCGCCGCACCCACGCGGATCCCCTCGATGGTCCATGTCGAGGCCTCGAAACCACTCACCCGCTCGATCCACCTCTCCACCGACCCGTCGCTGTAGCGCACCTGCGCGCCCTCGGGCGGCGCTCCGAAGCCCGACGAGAGGTAGAGCGTGTCGAGCAGGGTGACCCGGATCCCGGCCTCCCGGGCCGCGTGCACGAGCGCTTCACCCATCTCGTTCGCGTCGGCGTGGGGCGTGCCGTCGGGCTGGTGGTGGAGGTAGTGGAACTCCCCGACACAGGTGATGCCGGCGGCCGCCATCTCGCGGTATGTCGCCCGCGCGAGGGCGAGGTAGGCGTCGGGGCCGAGCCGTGCGGCGACGGCGTACATCTGGTCGCGCCAGGTCCAGAAGGAGCCGCGCTCGCGCTGGGTGCGGCCGCGCAGCGCACGGTGGAAGGCGTGGCTGTGGGTGTTGGCGAGGCCGGGGACGACCAGGCCGCGCACCGGGACCGCGCGCGGCGGGTCGCTGTCGGGGGCGACCGAGGTGAAGCGACCGTCCTCGACCTCGACGAGGACGTCCTCGTGGACGCGGTCGCCGAGCCAGGCGCGCTCGAGGAGGTACGCCGTCACGCGGTGGCCCCTGGACCCGCCAGCTCGGCCAGCACGTCGGCGAGCGCCTCGACGCCGGCCAGGCAGTCGGGCATCTCGGCGTGCTCGTCGGGCGAGTGGGAGACACCGGTCGGGTTGCGGACGAACACCATCGCCGTCGGGATGCCCGCGTCGGACAGGACGCCGGCGTCGTGGCCGGCCTGGGTCGGGATCACGGGCCAGTCGCCGAGCCCGGCCAGCCGCGCGGCCAGGTCGGGGTCGAAGGCGACCGAGCCGGAGACGGACTCGGCGGTGACGGTGAGCGCGGTGCCGTCGCGACCCGCACGGTCGTCGGCCTGCCGCTCGACCGCCGCGACCAGCTCGGCGAGGGCGTCGTCGGAGGACGCGCGGGCGTCGAGCCAGGCGGTGACGAGCGACGGGACCGCGTTGGTGCCGTTGGGCTCGACGGCGATCCGCCCGAACGTCGCGCGCTGCCCGGCGAGCCGGGCCTGCTTGTTGGCCGCCAGAGCGGTCATCGCATAGGTGAGCATCGGGTCGCGCCGGTCCTCCATGCGCGTGCTGCCCGCGTGGTTGGCCTGGCCGGTGAAGTCGAACCGCCACCGCCCGTGCGGCCAGATCTCGCTGGCCAGCCCGACGGCGACGTCGCGGTCGACGAGGTCACGGCCCTGCTCGACGTGCAGCTCGACGAAGGTGCCGACCCGGTCCAGCGACAGCAGCCCGGCCGACGGGTCGAGCCCGGCGGCCTCGACGGCGTCGCCCAGGAAGGTCCCGTCGCGGTCGCGGAGCTCGCGGGCGACGTCCCACGTCGTGGCGCCGGTGACCAGCCTCGAGCCCAGGCACGCGCGACCGAACCGCGAGCCCTCCTCCT
Organism: Nocardioides eburneiflavus; assembly: GCF_004785795.1. Classification (NCBI taxonomy): domain Bacteria; kingdom Bacillati; phylum Actinomycetota; class Actinomycetes; order Propionibacteriales; family Nocardioidaceae; genus Nocardioides; species Nocardioides eburneiflavus. The sequence goes on along the minus strand of NZ_SRRO01000001.1, from coordinate 1,234,765 downwards.
CCACGAAGACGCCGATCCCGACGGGACGGCTGGGCTCGAAGCCCCGCCCCCGCAGCGTGTCGACCGCCGCCAGCGCGGACACGACGCCCAGCGGCCCGTCGTACGCTCCTCCGTCGAGCACCGAGTCGAGGTGCGAGCCGGTGAGGACGCCGGGACGGCCGGAGTCGGCGGCGGGCTCCCACCACGCGACCTGGTTGCCGATGCCGTCGGTCTCCACCGTCAGCCCGCGCGCGGCGCAGGCCTCGCCGAACCACGACCGGAGCTCGGTCTCGGCCGAGGCCCAGGGCTGACGGAAGTAGCCGCCCGAGGACGCCGCCCGTCCGACCGGCGCCAGGTCGCGCCACATCTGCTCGAAGTCCGGGGTCTCGGCCATGCGGCCAGTCCACCGGGATCGTCGTGCCGGGTCAACGAGCGGCCGCGGCAAGTCGTCTCGGATCCGAGACGTGGATTCGAGGCTCGCTCCGCTCGCGCCAGCGACGAGCCTCGAAACCACGATGATGGGGGCCATGGAGTTCCGTGAGGTCGTACGCCGCCGGCGGATGGTGCGCCGCTACGCCGACACCCCGGTGGACCCGGCGGTCGTCGACCGGATGCTCGAGCACGCCCAGCGCGCACCCAACGCGGGCTTCACGCAGGGCTGGGCGTTCCTGGTGCTCGACACCCCCGAGGACGTCGCCCTGTTCTGGGAGTCGACCGGCGCCGACACCGGCGCGCACAACACCTGGCTCGACGGGATGCGTACGGCCCCGGTCGTGATCGTGCCCCTGACGAGCAAGGCTGCCTACCTCGACCGGTACGCCCAGCCCGACAAGGGCTGGACCGACCGGAGCGAGGACCGCTGGCCGGTGCCCTACTGGTTCGTGGACACCGGCATGGCCGCGCTGCTGGTCCTCCAGACGGCCGTCGACGAGGGCCTCGGCGCCTGCTTCTTCGGCGTCCCCGCCGGGCACCTCGACTCCTTCCGGGATGCGTTCGGCGTGCCCGACAGCCACGCGCCCGTCGGCGCGATCACCGTCGGCCACCGGGTCGCCGACGCGGGCGCCGCGGGGTCACCGGCGCGTCGGGAGCGGCGTACGAATCTCGTCCACCGCGGCCGCTGGAGCACTACGGTCACCCCATGACCGACCGCGTGGTCGCCGCCTTGCAGGCCCTCGTCCGCATCCCGACCGTCTCCGACCGCGACCCCGCACGAGTCGACACGGGTGCCTTCGACCGGCTGCTGGTCGAGCTCGCGACGCAGTTCCCGCTGCTGCACGAGCGCCTCGACCTGACCCACGTCGGCACGCACGGCCTGCTGCTCCACTGGCCGGGCGCGAGCGACGCGCGGCCGGTGGTGCTGATGGCCCACCTCGACGTCGTGCCCGTCGACACTGAGGCGCCGTGGCGGCACGACCCCTTCGGCGGCGAGGTCCACGACTCCGACGTCGGGCCGGCGGTCTGGGGCCGTGGCACCCTCGACGACAAGGGTTGCGTCGCGGCGATCTGCGACGCCGTCGAGTCGCTGCTCGAGGCCGGGCACGTGCCGGCCCAGGACGTGTGGCTGTCGTTCGGCTGCGACGAGGAGGTCAGCGGTACGGCGGCAGTCGAGGCGGTCGAGGTGCTGCGCGAGCGCCGGGTGACGCCGTGGCTCGTTCTCGACGAGGGCGGCGCGATCGCAGGCGGCGCCTTCCCCGGCGTGAAGGTGCCCCTGGGCGTCATCGGCGTCACCGAGAAGGGGACCACCTCCCTCGAGCTCGTCGCCGAGGGCCGCGGCGGGCACGCCTCGACCCCGGCGCGCAACGGTCCGACAGCCCGCCTGGCGCGGGCGATCCTGCGCGTCGAGAAGTCGCCCTTCCCGGCCTCGGCCCCCGCGCCCACGCTCGAGCTGATGCGGCGCCTGGCCCCGCACGTCCCGCTGCCGCTGCGCCCGGTGCTCAAGCCCCTGCTGGGGCGCGCCGATCGGCTGGCCCCGGTGGTCACCCGGGCCCTGCTCGCGGCCGGCCCGGAGGCCGCAGCGATGACGCGTACGACGGTCGCGACCACCACCCTCAGCGGGTCACCTGCCCTCAACGTGATCGCCTCGACCGCGAAGGCCGGGCTCAACATCCGCGTGATGGTGGGCGACACGGTCGCCGGCGTGGTCGAGCACATCAGGAAGGCGGTCGACGACGAGTCGATCCGCATCGTCGTGGTCGAGTCGGGCGAGCCGTCGCCGGTCTCCCCCATGGACGAGGCCTTCGAGCTGCTCGAGGACTGCATCGGCGAGGTGTTCCCCGAGGCGGTCGCCACGCCCTACGTGATGATGGCCGCCACCGACTCGCGCCACTTCACCGCGATCAGCGAGCACGTCTACCGCTTCGCCCCCTTCCGGATGACCAAGGCGCAGCGCCAGGCCATCCACTCCTACGACGAGCACATCGGCGTCGCCGACCTCGTCGACGGCGCCCGCTGGTACGCGCGGCTGATCGAGAGGCTTCCCTCATGACGGGTTCCGACAGGCCCGACCAGCGGGAGGCGATGCAGGCACCGCCGACCCACACCGCGGCGAAGGGCCTGGCCACGATCGTCGGCTTCCTGGTCCTGGTGGAGGTCGCGAGCGGCGTCCTCCAAGGCTACTACACCCCGATCTACCCGCAGATCGCCGAGCACCTCGCGATCAGCGAGGGCGACATCAACTGGTTCGAGGCGGCGCAGCTGATCGTCAGCGCCCTGTGCATCCCGCTGCTGGCGCGCCTCGGCGACCTGGTCGGCCACAAGCGGGTGCTGCTGATCTCGACTGCCGTGACAGCGCTCGGCTCGTGGTGGCTGGCGTTCGCCCCGACCTTCACGACCTTCCTCGTCGGGTGGGCGATCCAGGGTGCGTACGTCGTGTGGCTGCCGCTGGAGATCGCGATCATCCACCGGCGCACCCGGTCGTCGGGCCGCCAGGAGCTGCTGACCCGGCGCGGCGCCGCGGTCCTCGTCGGCTCGCTCGAGCTCGCGGTGATCATCGGCGCGGTGAGCAGCGGGCTGCTCGTCGAGACGATGGACATGAACCTGCTCCTCGCGCTGCCCGCCGTCGTCGTGACCGCCGTGTTCTTCGTGATCCTCTTCGGCATCGAGCAGGTGCCCGGCGACGACACCGGCGGCGTCGACTGGACCGGTCTCGCGCTCGTGACCGCCGCCCTCGGCGTGCTCATGGGCGGGCTGGTGTGGCTGCGGCTCGACGGCGCGGGCTCGCTGCTCGGCTGGTCGACGATCGCGGTGTCGGTCGCCGTGTTCACCGCCTTCTGGCGCTTCGAGCTCGCGCACCCGGAGCCGATCGTCGACGTACGCCTCCTGTCGAGCCCGGCCCAGTGGCCGGTGCAGCTGACGGCCTTCCTGTTCGGCATCCCGGTCCTCGGCGGCCAGATCCCGCTGTCGACGTACGCCCAGGCCGACCCGGCCGAGCGCGGCTACGGCCTCGGGGCGGACCCGGCCTTCATCTCCACCCTGATCGGTCTCTACGTCGTGACGCTGGCGATCGGCGCGTTCACGCTGCCGCTCACGACCCGGCTGCTGGGAGGCGTACGCCGGGCGCTGGTCGTGGCGTGCTGCCTCGTCGGGCTGGGCTACCTGCTGTGGTTGCCGTTCAACTCCGAGACCTGGCAGGCGCTGGTCAACATGGGCATCGCCGGCCTCGGGTCGGGCGCGCTCGTCGCCGCCCTCCCCGCGGCCGCCGCGGCCGCCGCCCCTCCCGAGCGCACGGGCATCGCGACCGGGATGACCAACGGCACCAAGACCGTCGGCGGGGCCATCGCGTCCGCGATCTTCGCGATCGCGCTCACCGCCACCGGCTCCCTCGACGCGACGTCGGAGCAGGTCGCGCCGTTCAACGGCTACCTCACGGTGTGGGCGGTGTGCTCGGGTGCGGCGTTCCTCGCGGCGCTGGCGCTGCTGGCCGCCCCGCGGCACGCGTTCAGCGACCGGCCGACCACCTCGGCGATGCACTAGGTTCTTGCCCATGACTCGGGGGAATCGAGCGCGCCTGGCTGCGCTCACGACGGCACTGCTCACCCTTCCGCTCCTCTCCGGTCCGCCGGCGCTCGCCGCGGACCGTACGCCCACCGCCGAGGTGGCGACGGACGCCCGGGCGGCGGGGCGCACGCCCTCCCGGCTGCCCGGGGGCGGGAAGACCGTCTTCGGCAAGAAGCGCTTCCTCACCGCCTACTACGGCACCGCTGGCACCAGCTCCCTGGGTGTCCTCGGGGAGACCGACCCCGATCGCGCGTTCAGCCGGATCGTGCGTGCCGGCACGCCGTTCCTCCAGCGCGGCGAACGGCTCCTCCCGGTCTACGAGCTGATCGTCACCGTCGCCGACGGCGCAGACGCCCCCGGCGCCGACGGCGACCATGCCCACGACGTCCTGCACAGCCGCGTCCAGTCCTACATCGACGCCGCGCGCCGCAACGGCGTCCTGCTGCTGCTCGACCTCCAGCCCGGCCGCACCGACTTCCTCTCGACCGCCAAGCGGTGGCAGTGGGCGCTGGAGGACCCGTGGGTCGGCTTGGCGCTCGACCCCGAGTGGCGGGTCGGGCCGGGAGAGTTCCCCGGGCAGACGATCGGGTCGGTCTCCGCGCGCGAGATCAACCGCACGGCCGGCTGGCTGTCGCGGCTGACCCGGGACAACGGCCTGCCGCAGAAGCTGTTCGTCATCCACCAGTTCACGCCCGGGATGGTCCCCGACATCCGCAAGGTCCGTCGGCGCGACGGGCTGGCGATGGTGCAGCACGTCGACGGCTTCGGCAGCCCGGCCGACAAGCTCGCGACCTACCGCAACGTCGCCGTGCCGCGGAAGTTCACCATGGGCTTCAAGGTCTTCTACGACGAGGACGTCCCGCGGATGCGTCCCAAGCAGGTGCGCCGTGCCCTGCCCGACGTCCGCTTCGTGTCCTACCAGTAGGCGTCAGCGCATTGGACGCGGCGCGTGCGAGGCGGCGATGACGCTGTCGTCGCTCGGCATCAGGAACCACAGCAGCGGGTAGACGAGGAACTGGCTGCCGGGCAGCACCATCAGCAGCACCACGAAGAGCAGCCGGGAGACCCACGGCCCGAGGCCGAAGCGACGCCCCACCCCTGCGCAGACGCCGCCCAGGATGCCCCGGCCCGCGGAGCGTACGAACCCGTGACGGGCGAAGGTGGCGCGGACGGTGTCCATGGGGGGTCCTCCGGAGGATGCGGTGGTGGTCGTTGCACTCCAGCGTGCCTCGCCGGCGGCCACCGCGCCATCGGGATCTCCCCCTGCCCCACCCCGAGGTGTGCCCCGGGGGGCGCGTCAGGCGCCGGCGCCGGGGCGCTGGGCGGGTGCGCTGAAGGGAGACGCTGGCCGCTCCTGCGCGACGCCGTCGACCGACACGTCCACGAGCTCGTTGTAGAAGGCGATGCGTCCGGCGACGGCTCCGACCGCAGGCGCGGGCGACGAGTAGGACCAGGCGACGTTGGGCAGGCCGGGCGGACCCGGCCACGTCCAGTAGGAGTCGGCGCGCCCCTTGTAGGGACACACGGAGGTGTTGTCGGTCGGCTCGAGCAGGTCGAGGCGGACGTCCTCGACGGGCAGGTAGTAGCGCGTCGGCAGGTCCGTCTCGAACAGCAGCACCGGGCGGTCGCTGCTCGCGAGCGTCACGCCGTCGACGGCGATCTCCACGTGACGGCTGCTCGACAGCACCTCCACCCGCTTGTGCGGGTCGCGGGGATGCCCGGTGACCGGCTCGTCCTCCTCGGTCCAGTCGAGCCGCCCCGGCTCCCAGGTCAGCACGACCCGGTCCTGCACCGGCTCTGCGTCGAGGGTCCACGCGCCGGCCCGCAGCACCCGGTCGCCCACCCGGAGGTCGTACCACTGCGCCACCGGGAGCTGCGGGCCGAAGAACGAGAAGCCGTCGCGTGCCGGCGCCGGAGCGGGATCCAGGGCGCCGTCCGCGACCTCGTCGCGACGGAAGGCGTAGACGGGCGGGAAGTGGCCCTGCCACACCAGGAGGGGTTCGCGCGACTCGACGACCAGTCGGTCGCCGAGGCGTCCCCGCACCCACTTGTCGATGGTCTCGGTCCGCAGCACCCGTCCAGTGTGCTCCGACTCCCGTGCCCCGGCCACAGGTCTGACGCGGTGACCCGCGGCGACGACCGCCGGCGTCCTAGGCTTGGTGCACCGGAGGTGATCTCTCGTGTCCGACCGCGACCCCACAGCCGACCGTCCCGGCGCCGAGCCCGTACGCCGCGAGCGCGAACGGGAGGACCGCACCGGCCGATCCGCAGCGGCAGCCCGGATCGCGCAGCAGGCCATGTGGGTCGACCTGCAGGTCCGGCAGGCGATGGAGCGCGGGGACTTCGACGACCTGCCCGGCCAGGGCAAGCCGATCGAGGACCTCGGCGTCGAGCACGACCCCGACTGGTGGGTGAAGAAGCTCGTCGAGCGCGAGAACATCGCCCTCCTCCCGCCGGCGCTGGGGCTGCGCAAGGAGGACGCCGAGCTGGAGGCCCGGCTCGACGCGATCACCGTCGAGCGGGAGGTGCGCCGCGAGCTCGAGGACTTCAACCGGAGGGTGGTGGAGACCCGCCGGCAGCTGCAGGGCGGCCCTCCGGTGGTCACGGCGGTGCGCGACGTCGACGCCGAGGTGGCCGCGTGGACGCAGCGACGTACGGCGCGGATCGAGGCCCAGCGTGCGTCACGCGCGGCGGCGGCGGAGGCGTCCCCTCGCGAGCTGACGTGGTGGCGGCGCCGACGCACCCGCCGGGACCGGTCCTGACCGGCGATTGCCTGGCTCGGCCACCGGGACGACACTCGGAGGATGACCTCCGACGCGGTCTCCCCCGTGCGGCTCGCGCGAGGGCGGCGCGACTGGCGCGCGGTCCACGCGGGCCTCGCGGGCGCCCGCGACGAGCTCTCGACCAGCGACCTCGGGCTGTTGGCGGAGGCTGCCTGGTGGCTCGGTGACTCACCCGAGTCGATGGCGGTATCCGAGCGGGCGTACACGCGTCTGATCGCGGAGGGTGAGACCCACCGGGCGGCGGACCGGGCGCTGCGACTGGCGCTGCAGTGGATGGTCCGCGGCGACGTGTCGGTGGGGATGGCATGGCTGGCCCGCGCGCGCCGGGTCGTCGCCGACCTCCCCCGCGGCGTGCTGCACGGCTACCTCCTCTACGTCGACGCGGCCGCCGACCTGGACCTGACCGGCTCGCCCGAGGACGCGGACGAGGCCGCGCGCCAGATCGACGTGCTGGCGCGAGAGCACGACGACCCGACCCTCCGCAGCTTCGCGCTGGTCATCCGCGGGCTGGCGGCCGTGCGCCGCGGGCACACGCGCGAGGGCTTCGCCGACCTCGACCAGGCGATGCTCCCCGTGGTCGCCGGCCAGGTCGACGCGCTCTGGTCGGGAGACCTCTACTGCACGGTCATCCACCTGTGCGACGAGCTCGGCGACCTAGCCCGGATGCGCGCGTGGACCGAGGGGATGACCCGGTGGGCGGAGCCGCAGGGCCGCAGCTTCATGTACGCCCACGTGGCCCGCATCCACGAGCTCCAGCTGCTGGTCGCCGAGGGTGCGTGGGAGACGGTGGAGGCCGAGCTAGGTGCGCGGAGCGCCGACCTGGTCGGTGCGCACGGCTGGCTCGCCGGCGAGGGCTACTACACGCTGGGCGAGGTGCGCCGGCTGCGCGGCGACGCGGCGGGCGCCCGGGAGGCGTACGGCCTCGCTCGCGCGCTCAACCACGACGCGCTCCCCGGCGCTGCGCTGCTGACGGCTGCCGGCGGCAGCCCCGGCGAGGCCCTCGACGAGCTGCGCGTCGGCCTGGCTGACGCGACCCGGCTCGGTCGCGCCCGGATGCTGCCCGCCGCGGTCGACCTGTCCCTGGCCGAGGGCGAGCCGGCGTACGCCCGCACGCTGGCGGCCGAGCTGGAGGAGACCGCGGAGTGGTTCTCCACGCCCGGCCTCCTCGCGCGGGCGGCGCAGGCGCGCGCCGCGATCCTGGTCGCCGAGGACCGTCCGGCGGACGCGGTGGTCCTGCTCGAGCAGGCGGCCGCGGTCCACCGGCAGCAGCGCCACCGCCACGCGACGGCGACCGTGCACGAGGCACTCGCGCGCGCCCACCGTGCGGCAGGTCGGCCGGACCGGGCGGACGCCGCGGCCGCGACCGCGCTCGCGATCCACCGCCAGCTCGGTGCCGTGCCCGACGTCGTACGCCTCTCCGGGGGCGCGCACCGCCCGTGCGGGCTGACGGAGCGGGAGCTGGAGGTGCTGAGAGCCGTCGCGGCCGGCGCGACCAACCGGGAGGTCGCCGTCGCGCTGGTGATCAGCGAGAAGACGGTCGGCCGCCACCTCGCCAACATCTTCACCAAGGTCGGGGTCGGCACGCGCACCGCCGCCGCGGCGTGGGCGCGCGACAACGGCGTGGCCTGAGGCGTACGCCCCACGCCCTGCGCCGCGGATGGGGTGTCTGCCCGACGCGCCGGCCGCCGCGGCGCTCCTAGCGTCGGGAGCACACCACCCACCCCAGGAGGACGCCATGACCACCCTCGACGCCGCACCCGCCGGCAGCACCGGCACCGAGACCTCCGAGGCCGCCCACGCGCCCGACCCCGACGAGGTGGCGGGCCGGGTCGTCCGGATCCTCAACGACGGGGCGATCTGCGGGCTCGCCAGCCTCGGCCACGAGCTGGGGCTGTTCGACACCCTGGCCGCTCTCCCTCCGGCCACGAGCGTCCAGGTCGCCGACGCGGCCGGGCTCGACGAGCGCTACGTGCGCGAGTGGCTCGCCGGCATGGTGACCGCAGGGTTCGTGCGGTACGCCCCGGCCGAGCGCACGTACCACCTCGATCCCGACCACGCGCCGTTCCTCACCGGCAACGGGGCCGACAACCTGGCGCGGACGATGCGCTTCACCTCCCTCATGGGACTCGTGCAGCCCAAGGTGGTCGAGGTGTTCCGTCGCGGCGGCGGACTCTCCTACGACGACTACCCCGGCTTCCACCACCTGCAGGCCGCCGACAGCGCGGCCGTCAACGACGCGTCGCTGCTCGACACGATCATCCCGCTCACCGGCGTGGTCGACCGGCTCGAGGAGGGCATCGTCGTCGCCGACATCGGGTGCGGCGAGGGGCACGCGATCAACCTCCTCGCGCGGGCGTACCCGGCCAGCGCCTTCGTCGGCTACGACTTCAGCAGCGAGGCCCTCGACACAGCGCGCGCCGAGGCCGCTGCGTGGGGGCTGGCCAACGTGCGCTTCGAGGTGCTCGACGTCGCGCGATGGGAGGAGGTCGCGGCGTACGACCTCGTCACCACCTTCGACGCGATCCACGACCAGGCGCACCCTGCCACGGTCCTGGCGAACATCCGCCGTGCCCTGCGCCCGGACGGGTGCTACCTGATGGTCGACATCAAGGCCTCCAGCAACCTCGAGGACAACCTCGACCTCCCGTGGGCCTCGTTCCTGTACGCCGTGTCGACCGTGCACTGCATGTCGGTCTCGCTCGGGCAGGGCGGGGACGGCCTGGGCACGGCGTGGGGGGTGCAGACGGCCGAGCGGATGGTCCGCGAGGCAGGGTTCTCCGAGGTGGTGGTCCACGACCTGGAGGCCGATCCGTTCAACGCCTACTTCGTCGCTCGCCCGTGAGCGGTGACGCCCGGAGCACGGCACCGCCGTCGAGAGACATGCGTCATACCCACCCCGCCTACGCGGCGGTAGTTTGCGCACCATGACTCGACCTGCCAAGGACTTCTTCGCGCCCCTCGCCGTCGGCGCTCCCGCGCCGCTGCGCGAGATCCCGGCCCGCCCGAGCCGCGCCATCCACTTCTTCGACCCGGGCAACGAGAAGATGGCCGCCAAGGTCCCCGACATGGTCGGCACCGTCGACGTGCTGCTCGGCAACCTCGAGGACGCGGTCAAGGCGGAGAACAAGGAGAAGTCGCGCCAGGGCCTGGTCGACATCGGGAAGAGCACTGACTTCGGTCCGACCCAGTTCTGGACCCGGATCAACTCCCTCGACAGCCCGTGGGTGCTCGACGACCTCACCACGCTCGTCCCGGAGATCGGCGACAAGCTCGACGTGATCATGGTGCCGAAGGTGCAGGGCGCCGAGGACATCCACTACGTCGACCGGCTGCTCGCCCAGCTCGAGGCCAGGGCAGGGCTGACGAAGCCGCTGCAGGTCCACGCGATCCTCGAGACCGCGCGCGGCGTGGCCAACATCGAGGAGATCTGCGCGGCCAGCCCGCGCATGCAGGGCCTCTCCCTCGGCCCGGCCGACCTCGCCGCCGACCGCCGGATGAAGACCACCCGCGTCGGCGGCGGCCACCCCGGCTACCTCGTCCGGCAGGACCCGGCGCGCGACGACCTCGGCGTGCCGCAGTACGACGCGCAGCGCACGACCTACCAGCAGGACCTGTGGCACTACACGATCGCCCGGATGGTCGACGCGTGCGCGATGCACGGCATCTACCCCTACTACGGTCCGTTCGGGGACATCAAGGACACCGTCGCGTGCGAGGACCAGTTCCGCAACGCGTTCCTGCTCGGCTGCGTCGGCGCCTGGAGCCTGCACCCGGTCCAAATCACGATCGCCAACAAGGTCTTCTCCCCCAGCGTCGAGGACGTCGCGCACGCCCGCCGGGTCATCGCCGCGATGGGCGACGGCACGGGCGCGGTGATGATCGACGGCAAGATGGAGGACGACGCCTCGGTGAAGCAGTGCCGGGTGATGGTGGCCCTCGCCGACGCGCTCGCCGCCATCGACCCCGAGCTCAAGGAGCAGTACGACCGGATCGAGGTTGCCGATGTCTGAGTTCACCCCCCTCCGCTCCGTCCTCTACATGCCCAGCTCCAACGAGCGGGCGCTGGAGAAGGCGAAGTCGATCGCGTGCGACGGCCTGATCCTCGACCTCGAGGACGCCGTCGCCCCCGACGCCAAGCCCGCCGCCCGTGAGGCGGCAGCCGCCGCGGCCGCCAGCGGCGAGTACGGCCGGCGTACGGTCACCATCCGCGTCAACGGCATCGGCACCGAGTGGCACGACGACGACGTCGTCGCCGCCAGCCAGGCGGGCCCGGCCGCGATCGTGGTGCCCAAGGTCGACAGCGCCGACGAGGTCGCCCAGCTCGTGGCGGCCATGGAGAAGGCCGGCGCACCGGACCACACGATGCTGTGGGCGATGGTCGAGACGCCCGTCGCGATCCTGTCCGCGCTCGAGATCGCGCGCGCCTCGCAGCGCCTCGGCGCCTTCGTGCTCGGCACCAACGACCTCGTCAAGGAGCTGTACGCCGAGCACGTGCCGGGTCGCGGCCCGATCCTCCCGAGCCTGCACACCGCGCTGCTCGCCGGCCGCGCCGCCGGCATCGCGGTGGTCGACGGCGTCTACAACGACGTCAAGGACACCGACGGCTTCCTCGCCGAGTGCGAGCAGGGCCGCCAGATGGGCTTCGACGGCAAGACCCTCATCCACCCCGGGCAGGTCGAGGGCGCCAACGCCGCCTTCGCCCCGAGCGAGCAGGCGGTCGAGGACGCGCGCGGGCTCATCGCCGCGTGGGAGGACGGCAAGGGCGCCGGGGTCGTGACCCACAACGGCAGGATGGTGGAGAACCTCCACGTCGAGTCGGCCCGCCGCACGCTGGCGATCCATGAGTCGATCCTGGCCCTCGGCACCGACTGACCCGGTCGCCACGGCTCCGGACCGGCGGCAACGGTGGACACACCCTCACCCGGAGGGGCGAACCCGACTTTTCAAAGGGTCGGAGGAGCGGCAGAGTGATCCGGCGGCCACCCACCGTGGGCGGGCCGCATGACCAAGGAGGCAAACCCCATGATTGTCCTCGGACTGATCCTGCTCATCCTCGGGCTCCTGCTGCCCCAGAGCATCCTGACCACCATCGGCATCATCCTGATCGTCGTCGGCCTGGTCCTGAACTTCGTGCCGATCGGGGGCTCCAGCCGCCGGGTCTGGTAGCAGCACGTCGCCTTCGTCGGGCCTCGGACACCGCAGGTGTCCGGGGCCCGACTGCGTCAGGGACCGACCGGGAGCCTCAGTCGCTCTCGTTGCCGCGGCGGAACCGGTCGTTGATCCAGGTGCTGGCGCTGCCCATCCAGCCGGCGAGGTCGTGGACCAGGCGACCCAGGGTGTCCTGGGTCCGCTCGAAGGCGAGGGCATAGCTCGCAGCCGCCTCCTGGGCGGCCTCGCTGACCGAGGCGGTGTCGTCGTCGGAGCGGCGCGGGTAGTCGCCGCCGAGGATCGTCGTGTAGGCGCCGGTGTCGATCCAGCGGCGGAGCTCGGTGGCGCGCACGACCGCGAAGGGGTGGCTCTGCTGCTGGAGCAGCGACAGCTTGATCAGCGACTCACGCACGTCGCCGCCCTCGTCGTACTCCGCCCCCTGCTGGAGGAACGAGGTGACGTCGAGCTCCTCGAGCGTGCCGCCGCTGGCGATCTTCATGTGCGTGCGCAGCGCCGCCGTCGGGTCCTGGCTGGCGAGCAGGCCGGCGCGGTCGGCCGACAGCTCGGCCTTGCGCGACCACTCGAGCAGTCCGACGGTGACCATCCGGATGCCGATGGCGCCGCCCGGGATCGCGTTCAGCAGGCCGCCGAGGCCCAACAGGCGCATCAGCAGCGTGCGGTAGATCGCATGACCACTGATCGCGTGGCCCAGCTCGTGGCCGATGACGAAACGCAGCTCGTCGTCGTCGAGGTGGTGCACCAGGCCCGAGGACAGCACGATGATCGGCTTGTCCATGCCGATCGTCATCGCACCCAGCGTCGGGTCGGCCTGGACGTACATCTCCGGCAGGTCGGTCGCGTCGAGGCTGCGACCGACCTCGGCCAGCAGCCGGTGCAGCCGGGCGAACTGCCGCTCGTCGACCCGTACGGCCGAGCCGAGCAGCGTGAGCCGCCAGGCCCGCTCCCGGAACACCCCCGACATGGTCTTGAGCAGCACGTCGAAGCCCTTGAGCTTGCGCAGCGCGACCAGTGCGCCCTTGTCGGCGGGGTGCTCCCACGCGCGCGAGCTGATGTCCGTGAGCACGACGCGCGAGCGCGCCGGCTTCTTCTCCCCCGATGCCATGGAGGGATCCTCGCGCACGGCGGCGCGAAAGTCAGCGGTTCGGAGGTCTTGCCTCGGGACGGCGGGGCCGTCAAAGCCGCTCGCGTGGGGGCCGCAACCACCCGCTGTTCGCCACCCGCCACGGCGTGTCGCACTCAGGCGTACGGCGTGGCGGGCGTACCGGCTGCTGGGGAACCACCTGCACCTCGATCGAGCCGTGGCACGTGCTGTTCGTTCCCCAACGGGGTGCCTCAGTCGCGCATGGGGATCCGTACGCCGCGCTCGTCCGCCACCTCGACCGCGCGGTCGTAGCCCGCGTCGACGTGGCGGATGACGCCCATGCCCGGGTCGTTGGTGAGCACCCGCTGGATCTTCTCCGCCGCCAGCGCGGTGCCGTCGGCGACCGTGACCTGGCCGGCGTGCAGCGAGCGACCGATGCCGACGCCGCCACCGTGGTGGAAGGAGACCCAGGTGGCGCCGGACGCGGTGTTGACCAGCGCGTTGAGGATGGCCCAGTCCGCGATGGCGTCCGAGCCGTCGAGCATGGCCTCGGTCTCGCGGTACGGCGAGGCGACCGAGCCGCAGTCGAGGTGGTCGCGACCGATCACGATCGGCGCCTTCAGCTCGCCGCTGGCGACCATCTCGTTGAACTTCAGCCCCGCGCGGTGGCGGTCGCCGTAGCCAAGCCAGCAGATGCGCGCCGGCAGGCCCTGGAACTGCACCCGCTCGGCCGCCATGTCGAGCCACTTGTGCAGGCGGGCGTACTCCGGCTTCTCGTCCGCCGGGAAGAGCTCCTTGATCGCGCGGTCGGTGGCCGCGATGTCGGCCGGGTCGCCGGACAGCGCGGCCCAGCGGAACGGGCCCTTGCCCTCGCAGAAGAGCGGCCGGATGTAGGCCGGGACGAAGCCGGGGAACTCGAACGCCCGGTCGTAGCCGCCCTTGCGGGCCTCGTCGCGGATCGAGTTGCCGTAGTCGAAGACCTCGGCGCCGGCGTCCTGGAACTCCACCATCGCCCGCACGTGCGTGGCCATGGACTCCTGGGCGCGCTTGGTGAAGCCGCGGGGGTCCTCGGTGCGCTCGCGCTCCCAGTCGTCGTACGCGGTCCCGGCCGGCAGGTAGAAGAGCGGGTCGTGCGCGGACGTCTGGTCGGTGACGATGTCGACCAGCGGGCCTTCCCCCTGCTCGGCCCGGGCGAGGTGCCGCTCGAGCAGCTCGGGCAGGACCTCGGCGGCGTTGCCGAGCAGGCCGATCGACAGGCCACGGCCCTCGTCGCGCGCCTCGAGTGCGAGCTCGACGGCGTGGTCGAGGTCGCGGGCCTGGACGTCGAGGTAGCGGGTCTCGAGGCGCCGGTCGATGCGGTGCTGGTCGCACTCGACGCAGATCGCGACGCCGTCGTTCATCGTCACCGCGAGCGGCTGGGCCCCGCCCATGCCGCCGAGGCCGGCGGTGACGGTGATGGTGCCTGCGAGGGTCCCGCCGAACTTCTTGTCGGCGATGGCGGCGAACGTCTCGAAGGTGCCCTGGAGGATCCCCTGCGTGCCGATGTAGATCCACGACCCGGCCGTCATCTGGCCGTACATCGTCAGCCCGAGGTCCTCGAGCCGGCGGAACTCCTCCCAGTCGGCCCAGTCTCCGACGAGGTTGGAGTTGGCGATCAGCACGCGCGGCGCCCACGCGTGGGTGCGCATCACGCCGACCGGCTTGCCGGACTGCACGAGCAGCGTCTCGTCGTCCTCGAGGTCGCGCAGGGTGCGGACGATGGCGTCGTACGCCTCCCAGCTGCGCGCCGCCTTGCCGGTGCCGCCGTAGACCACGAGCTCCGCCGGGTTCTCGGCGTTGTCGGGGTCGAGGTTGTTCATCAGCATCCGCAGGGGGGCCTCGGTCTGCCACGACTTCGCGGTCAGCTCGGTGCCGGTGGCGGCGTGGATGGGCAGGCGTTCGTTCACTGCAGTTCTCCGATCACGGACTCGGCGGCGGCGAGGACCGCGCCGGACTGGACGAGGCCGACGGCGGCGTCGATCTCAGGCGAGAGGTGGCGGTCGGGCCCGGGGCCCGCGACGCCGTTGCTGCGGAGCAGGCCGACCACCGCTCCGGTGGCCGGCGACGGGGCGAGGGGAGCCCGCAGGTCGAGCGCGCGGGCCGCGGTGAGCACCTCGACGGCGACCACGCGGGACAGCCCGTCGACCGACCGACGGAGCTTGCGCGCGGCGCTCCAGCCCATCGACACGTGGTCCTCCTGCATGGCACTGGAGGGGATCGAGTCGACCGACGCCGGGACCGCGAGCCGCTTGAGCTCGGACACGATCGCGGCCTGGGTGTACTGGGCGATCATGTGGCCGCTGTCGACGCCCGGGTCGTCGGCCAGGAACGGCGGCAGCCCGTGGTTGCGCGCCCTGTCGAGGAACCGGTCGGTGCGCCGCTCGCTGATCGAGGCCACGTCGGCCGCGACGATCGCGAGGAAGTCGAGGACGTACGCGACGGGCGCCCCGTGGAAGTTGCCGTTGGACTCGACGGTGTCGCCGAGCACGACCGGGTTGTCGATGGCGCTGGCGAGCTCGCGCCCGGCGACGATCGCGGCGTGCTCGACGGTGTCGCGGGCGGCGCCGTGCACCTGCGGCGAGCAGCGCAGCGAGTAGGCGTCCTGGACGCGGTTGCAGTCGCCGGTGCGGTGGGACGCCACGATCGCGGAGTCGGCCATCAGCGCGGTGAGGTTGGCCGCGGACAGCGCCTGGCCTGGGTGCGGGCGGATGGCCTGGAGCTCGGGGGCGAAGACCCGGTCTGTGCCGAGCTGGGCCTCGACGCTCATCGCGGCGGCGACGTCGGCCGTGCGCAGCAGCATCCGCAGGTCGGCGATCGCCATGACGAGCATGCCGAGCATCCCGTCGGTGCCGTTGATGAGGGCGAGTCCCTCCTTGGCGACGAGCTCGACCGGCTCGAGGCCGGCGGCGGCTAGCGCCTCGGCCGCGGGCACAAGCCGGCCGGAGGCGTCGCGCACGTCGCCCTCGCCCATCAGCGCCAGCGCGCAGTGCGACAGCGGCGCCAGGTCGCCCGAGCAGCCGAGCGAGCCGTACTCGTGCACGACCGGGGTGATGCCGTGGGAGAGCAGGTCGGCCATGAGCTGCGCGGTCTCGCGGCGTATGCCGGTGCGCCCCGTCGCCAGCGTCGAGAGCCGCAGCAGCATCAGCGCGCGGACCACCTCGCGCTCGACCTCGGGGCCCGAGCCGGCGGCGTGCGAGCGTACGAGGGAGCGCTGGAGCTGGGCACGCATCTCGGTCGGGATGTGCCGGGTGGCGAGGGCGCCGAAGCCGGTGCTGACGCCGTAGGTGGGGGTCTCGGCCGCGGCCAGCGCCTCGACCACCTCGCGGGCGTGGTCGATCGCGGCCTGCGCCTCCGGGGTGAGTGCGACCGGGGCGCCCTCGCGGGCGACGCGGACGAGGTCGTCGAACGAGACGGGGCCGACGCCCACCTCGATGGCCTGGATGCTCTGCATGACTCCCATCCAACTCCTCCGCGGGCCCCTCGCTCCACCACTGGAGACACGCTCCCGTCTCGAATCCCAGACACGAGAAACGGCTGACCACGACGCGTGACCCCTCCGGGGGAGCCGCGGCGGCCGATCGCTGTGCCACGGTGAGGGCGATGCGACTCGTCCGGGGTCGCCGGAGCAGGAGGTTGGCCATGACCACGACCACGTGGATCATCGTCCTAGTCGTCGTCCTGGTGGTGGTGGCGCTCGCCGCGTGGCTCATCACCCAGCAGCGCAAGAAGAAGCAGCACGAGCAGGCCGAGCGGCTGCGCCACGAGGCGCACGAGCACGCCGCCGAGATCCCCGAGACCGACGTGCGCGCCAAGGAGGCCGAGGCCGAGGCCGAGCGGGCGCGACTGGAGGCCGAGCGGGCCCAGGAGCGAGCACGTGAGGCCCAGGTCGCGGTCACCCAGCAGCAGGCCGTGCACGAGGACCGGCTGCGGACCGCCGACGAGGTCGACCCGCGGGTCGACACCTCCTCCGGCGACTACTCGCCGGGGACGTCCTCCGAGGCGACCACCCGCGACCCCGACACGGTCCTCGATGCCGACGACCCGCGGCGCACGGAGGGGTCCGGAGGCACGCACCGCAGCTGATCGCCATCGATCGCGGCGTGTCAGCGTGGTCGCTGGACAGGACGGCCAGTGCTGGAAGACTGGCGTCACCGTCCCGTGAAAGAGGAACTCCGTGACCACGCTCATCATCATCATCGTCATCGCCGTCGTCGTGCTCGGCGGTGCCGCGTTCCTGGCCCAGCGCAAGAAGCGCGAGTCCGAGATCGCCCAGGCCGAGGCCGTCCGCGCCCAGGCAGCCGACCAGGCCCGGAGCACCCTGCCCGACGCGCAGGACCGCGCCGCGGAGGCAGAGGCGCAGGCGGCGGAGGCGCGCGCCGCCGCGGAGCGCGCGGAGGCCGAGGCCCGGGCCGCCCAGGTCGAGGCCGCCCAGGTGGAGGCCGAGCACGAGGCGCAGGTGCGCGACGCCGACCGGATCGACCCGCGCGTGGACCACAAGTCCGACGACTACGAGCCGCAGGTCGCCGGCACCGCCGACCAGCAGCCCACCCCGCCGTCGGAGGTCGAGCCGGAGCCGGCTGCCGCGGCCGAGACCGCGACCGAGACCGCGACCGAGACCCCGGCCGAGACTCCGGCCGAGACCCCCGCCGAGACCCCCGCCGGTCAGGGCCCCTCGCTCCCTCGCCGGACCCCGGGCGCGCAGGAGATGCCGGGCAAGCCGATCGAGCGCACCGACGGCGGCGGTGGCTGGTTCTCCAAGGACTCCGACAAGTCCTGAGCCGCAGACCCCGGTGAGCCAGGTCCCGGCGGCGACCCGCACCCTGCGGGTGCTGCGGTTCCTCGCCACCCAGGCCGACCCGGTGCCGCTCGACCGCATCGTGAGGGCGTGCGAGCTGCCGCGCAGCACGGCGTACCACCTGCTCAACACGATGATCGACGAGGGCTTCGTCGTGCACCTGCCCGAGGAGCACCGCTACGGCCTCGGCGTGGCGGCCTTCGAGGTCGGCAGCGGCTTCACCCGCCAGGAGCCGCTCGCCCGGCTGGCGCGACGGCCGCTCGCGGAGCTGGTCGACCGCACCGGCCACGGCGCTCACCTCGCGGTCCTGCACGGTCGCGACGTGCTCTACGTCGTGGAGGAGCGCGCGCCGGGGCGCCCACCGCTGGTCACCGACGTGGGCGTACGCCTCCCCGCCCACCTCACCGCGTCCGGCCGGGCCATCCTCGCGGCGCTGCCGGCCAGCCAGGTCCGCGCGCTCTATCCCGACCGTTCGGCCTTCGTCGACCGCCACGGCAAGGGGCCTGCGTCGCTCAGCGCGCTGCGTACGGTCCTGTCGGCCACGCGCCAACGCGGGCACGCGACCGAGGACGGCGAGGTCACGCCGGGGCTGTGCAGCGTCGCCGCGGCGGTGCTCGACCACAACGGGCACCCGGTGGCCGGTGTCGCGGTCACCTTCCCGGGCGGCACCGGGGCCGACGACCCGCGCGCCGCCGCGGCCGTGACCGCCACGGCCGCGCGGTTGACCAGCCGGGTCAGCGGGTGGGCACGAGCTTCGCGTTGACGATGATGCGGGTGCGGTAGACGCCGGTCAGGTCGTTGCGGTCGCCGCAGGTGATGAGCACCAGCCGGGGCTTGCCGCGGTCGCTGAAGAGGCCGGCCACGGCCTTGCGGGACATCCCGGTCACCTTGCGCACCCGGGTCACCCTGAAGCGGTTCTTCCCCACCACGACCCGGTTGCCCGGGCGCAGGGCGCCGAGCCTGTCGAACACCCCGGGCCCCTTCGACCAGGTGTGCCCGGCGAGGACGGCGCTGCCCTGCTGGCCGGGGAGCACCCCGTGCCGCCAGCGGTAGACGTCGCGGACGCTGCGGCCGATGGCGAGGTGCCCGGCCCTGGTCACACCGACGGGGATGATCCCGGCGTCGACCCCGATCGCGGGGATCGAGAGCCGGCCGAGGGCGGCCTCGCGCTCGGTGGACACCACCGGGCGGGCGCCCGCAGGCGCAGCGACCAGCACGGCGGCGATCGCCAGGACGACCACGACCAACCTGCGCATCCCACACCCCTCGATCCGCACCCACGCACGGGCCCCACGCCCGTGCCGGGAGGCTACGCCCGAGCGCGCGTCCTGTCGTCGATCTTCGACCAACGTGGGAGAAGCCTTCGACCAGAGCAGTGCGCTCCCTGACGGTTGCCACGTGACCCGCCATGGGTGACTCTCGTTCACCCTCGGACGAGAAGGAGCCTGCAGTGACGCCGACGCCACGCCCCCTGCACCGCATCGTGACCTCCCTCCTGGCCGCGGGCGGGCTGGTGGCGGGCGCGGTCCTGACCGCCGCGCCGACCGGCGGCGGGTCGGCCAGCCTGCCCACGACGTACGACGCCCAGGCCCGCGCGCGTGCGGCGGCGACCGCGGAGCGCGAGCCCCACGTCCACCAGGCCGGTATCGCCGCGACCGCCGCGCTCGACGGGCACGGCCACGCCCACGACCCCACGACCAAGAACGCTCTGAGCCGCAGCGGCGAGGCGGCGGCCCACCCCGACCGCACCACCCCGCGCCTGCGGGCGGCCAGCCTGGCGCGAGTCAGGGCCCAGCGCACGCAGCGCGAGCCACGGCTCACCCGGGTCCCGCTGCGCAGCAAGCGCCGTACGGTCCCCGAGAGCGTGTACGCCATGGCGGGCGGCTGCTACCGCCTCGGCGGGCAGTCGCTGACCTTCCGGGCGACGGGCCTCGGGACCTACCTCCTCCACGCGCCCGACCGCACGTTCCTCGCCGCGTCCGGCGCCGACGGCGCGACCTGGGCGAGCAACCCGTCGCCGCTCGCGGACTGGACGGCACGCCGGACCGGCCGCGGGCGGTTCACCTTCACCCTCGCCGACGGGCGCTCGCTCCGGCGCACCGGCACGGGCTTCGGCACCGGCACGCCACAGGCCTTCGCGCTGCGCCGCACGACCGGGTGCACCCCCTTCCCGGAGGTCGCGACCAACGTCCGGGGCCGGCCGTTCGGTGGCGTCACGAGCCATCAGGAGGTCCGCGGCTGGGTCGACCCCCACGTCCACGGCCAGACCCACGAGTTCCTCGGCGGGCGGGTGATCTGCAGCCCGCCCTTCCACCGGTACGGCGCGCCGGCGGCCCTCGTCGACTGCCCCGACCACCGGGTCGCCGACGGTCGCGGCGCGCTGCTCGAGGACGCGCTCGCGGAGAGGGCGCCCGGCACCGGGCACGACCCGGTCGGGTGGCCGACGTTCTCCTACTGGCCCAACCCGCACTCCCTGACCCACCAGCAGGTCTACTACAAGTGGCTCGAGCGCTCGTGGCGAGCGGGCCTGCGGATCCACACGAGCCTGCTCACCGAGAACCACGTCCTGTGCACGGTCTACCCGCTCAAGAAGAACTCCTGCGACGACCGCGACGCCGTACGGCTCCAGGCGCAGCGGATGCGTGAGATGCAGGACTACATCGACGCGCAGCACGGCGGTCCCGGCCGCGGGTGGTACCGCATCGTCACCGACCCCTTCGAGGCGCGCCGCGTGATCAACCAGGGCAAGCTCGCCGTCGTCATGGGGATGGAGACGTCGGTCCCCCTCGGCTGCAACGTCCAGCTCGGGAGGCCCACCTGCACCGAGGAGCAGATGCTCGCCGAGCTCGCCGAGATGCGACGTCTCGGCGTGAGCCAGATGGAGCTCACCAACAAGTTCGACAACGCCTTCACCGGCGTCGCCGGCGACGCCGGCACCACGGGCACGCTGACCAACGGCGCCAACTTCCTCAGCACCGGCTCGTTCCTGCGGATGCGGACCTGCCCGTCCACCAACGCGCCCGGGGCGGAGGACCGGCTCCAGTCGCCCAACCTCGGCGACCTGACCGGCGGACAGCCCTCGACCCCCGAGCAGGACGCGATCTTCGGGGCGATCTGGAAGCTGTTCGGCGACGTGGGGGTGCAGCCGGCACCGCTCTACCCCGCCGGCCCGCACTGCAACCAGCTCGGCCTGAGCCCGCTCGGCGAGAAGCTGCTCTCGGCGATGATCGACCAGAGGATCCTCGTCGATCCGGATCACATGAGCGTCGCCGGCCGCACCGCAGCACTGGACTACCTCGAGCGGCAGCAGGCCGCCGGCCGACCGGTCGGCGTGGTCTCCTCGCACTCGTGGTCGACCCCGGACGCCTACCCGCGGATCTACCGGCTCGGCGGGTTCGTCGCCCCCTATGCCGGCGACTCGACCGGCTTCGTCGAGAAGTGGCGCCAGCACCTCGGCTGGACCGACCGGCGCTACTACTTCGGCTTCGGGTTCGGCTCGGACATGAACGGCTTCGGCGCCCAGGGCGACCCGCGCGGCGCCGACGCGCCCGCCCCGGTGACGTACCCCTTCACCGGTCTCGGCGGGGTGACGGTCGACCGACAGCGCAGCGGCGAGCGGGTCTTCGACATCAACACCGACGGCGTCGCCCACTACGGCCTGTACGCCGACTGGGTCGAGGACGCCCAGCACGTGGCGGGTCCCGACGGGGCCGCGCTGGGCGCCGACCTGGCCCGCGGCGCCGAGGCGTACCTCCAGACGTGGGAGCGCGCCTGGGGCCTGGCGCCGGACTCGTGCCGCAACCCGGGGCTGCGGAGGTCGGTACGCGCGTTCACCCGCGCCGCCGAGCCCGGCCTGCGGGCCCGAGCGCTGATGAGGCGCGTGGGTCAGCCGTGGCAGCGGCTGGGTCGCGAGTTCACCTACTGTGCCGAGGAGCCGGGCAGGAAGCGGGTCCTGATGACCGTCGAGCTGTCGCGCACGGGCACGGTGACGGGCGTACGACGGGGGTGACGCGTCAGCCGCGCTGCCACCAACGACGCCCGTCCTCCGGGTCGTCGTGGATCGTGATCCTCCGGTTCCGGGCTCGCGCCAGGGAGATCGCCTCGGCGACGAACCGCTCGCGCGCGACCGGCCAGTCAGTGGTCTGCACGTAGGTGCGGGGCGTGCCACGGTCGCCGGAGTACCAGACCCGGTAGGAGCCGTCGTCGTGCTGCTCCAGGCCGACGTACTCGCTCGAGAGGCCGTGCGGCACCGGGCGTCCCCTCACGTAGAACTCGTGCCCCTCGCCCAGCCCGCGGCGCACGAGGTGCCCGGCGACCTCCACGAGCTCGTCCGGCACCCGGTGCGTGGCGGCGTCGTCGGCTCCGCGAAGTGCCACCCGGCGGGCGAGGTCGCGCAGGTCGTCGGCCCGCAGACCCGGCCACCCGTGCACCACCTCGAGCCATTCCGCCGGCAGGGCCGATGCTCCGTGGGCGGCGCCGAGCAGGGATCCGGCGATCGCCGCGACCGTGTCGGTGTCGTCACCGGCGTGCACGGCGGCGTTCAGCGACGCGACGAGCGGCGGACCGTCACCGAGTGGGTGGCGGATCGCCGACCAGGCGGCCTGGAGCGCCGTGACGACGTAGCCGTTGGGCACGAAGTCGCACGGCGGACGGCGCCCGGCGTCGGCGATCCACGCGCTCCACCGTTCCCTCCGCGCGACGGGCAGCTCGGCGACGAGCTCCGCGAGGTCGGGCATAGCCCCGTCCAGCACCGCGCGTCGGATCGCGTGGCACCACAGCACGCACGCGTCGCCCGCCAGCGGGTCGTGGTGCGTGGCCTCCGAAAGCCATCCGGCGGCGAGCGTGAGCATCGCGGGGTCGTCGAGGAAGGCGAGGGCGACCGGCGCCGTCCGCATCAGCGAGCCGTTGCCGGCCGTACGTCCGGTGCGCCGGTGGAGTGCCGACGACACCGAGGCCGCGGAGCTCCAGCGGCGAGTCGATCCCTCTGCCGCCACCCTGCTCAGCACCTGCCGCGTCTGGGAGCCGACGTCGGACGCGCCGCTGTCGAGCCAGCCGATCCAGCCCTCGACCACGGCGTCGAGAGCGGGGACCGTCCGGAGCCCCTGCTCCGCCGCGACCTCCGCGACCACCACGGCCATCTGGGTGTCGTCGCTCCACTCGCCAGGTGCGTACGGGCCGAGCCCGCCGCCGATCATCCGCGGCTGCTCGCCCGGTCCGAGCGGCGCCGAGTCGAGCTCGTACGGCACTCCGAGCGCGTCACCGCACGCGCACCCGAGGAGTGCCCCGTCGATGCGGTCGCGACGGCCGTCCACCTCGTGGAACCGCGCGCCCGTCACGGTCGCGGGTCGCTGGGGGCGAGCTCGTTGGTGACGCCGTGCGTCTCCGCGAGGTCGGCCGGCGAGACGGTCGCCTCGAAGACGCCCGGCTCGACCGTGTCGGCGCCGAGGGCCTCGGCCCGCTCCGGGTCGTCGATGAGCAGGAGCACGCGAGTGCCGGCGGGCCCCGAGGAGAGGACCCGGACCGGTACGCCCTGCCAGGTCGCGGTGAGCACCACCTCGAAGAGCTCGCACTCGGACGCCGGGACGGCCGCCACCCACGTCTGCGGACGGACCTGCTCCCAGCCCTCGGGACCGGTGTCGCCCCGCATGCTGAGCAGCACGCTGTCGCCGACGACGTCGGCCGCGAGCTCCGACCCGCGCCACCGCGCACGCGGACCGACGAGCGGGGTCCACGGACGCCAGCCCTTCGCTCCGCGCCACCCACGCGCGGCGCCCTGGTAGGCCGAGAGGACCCGTTGCTCGCCGTCGGCGCGGATTCGCCAGTACTCCGCGCCGAAGGAGTAGCGCGTGCGGCTCAGCTCCCACACGGGGACGACCTCGTCGCCACGGAGGAACCCGGTCGGGTAGAGCGGACGCCGGCCGGCGTCGGGTGCGGCGGGGTTGGTCAGCGACGCGAGCGGCGGCAGCTCGAAGCGCACCACGTCGACGAACTCCTGGCCGCCCTCGAAGCCGTAGGCCCTGAGCAGCAGGTCGGGCGTGCGCAGCGCGGCGGCGTCGCTCGCGAGCACGACCACCCCGCCGACGTGGTCGTAGCCCTCGTCCACGATCGCGGTCCCCAGGCCGTGGGTCAGCAGCTTCTGCAGCACCGGGCGCTGCGGGGCGGCCTCAGACATCGATCTCCTCCTCGCGTACGTCGACGACGCTCAGCTCCTCGACCGGCACGGTCGCGCGGAACCCGTTGTACTGGTCGCCCTCGAGCCCCAGCCTGTCAGCCACCGCCGGCGAGCTGCCGTGGATCTCCGCGGTGTCGCCGACGACGCGGCCCAGGCCGAGCTGCTCGCCCTGCCAGGCGACCGTCACGTGGCGGGAGAAGTAGCGCTCCAGGCTCGACTTGCGGACCCGGGCCCAACGGTCACCGTCACGCCGGATCCCACCCTCGAGCTCGTCGGCCAGGGGGCCGGGATCGCCGGGCACGCGCAACGTCACTGTGTCCGCGGCCGTGGAGGCGACCTCGTAGGTCACCCCGTCCCGGACCGCGAAGGTCCCGTGCTCCGGCAGCGCCATCAGTTGCCCTGCGGGATCCACGAGGGCTCACCGTCGACCGTGCGCAGGACGGCGACGAGGCGCTGCGTGCCGGTGTCGGTGACTTCCCACATCTCTGCTCCCTCGCGGATCACGGTCGGGCCGTCGGTGACGTACTCGGGAATGATGTCATCGCCCGACTTCGTGAAGCCGTTGCCGGTGAACGGGTCGGTCCACCCGTCGAACCGGGTGGGCGAGCCGGTCATGTCGCTGTTGCGCGGGATGTCGAAGTTGGGGTTGTCGGTCTGGAACCGGATCACGTGGGTCGAGGCGTCGCCGGTGGAGTGGTGGGTGCCGTCGTAGTCGAGGCGCAGGTCCTCGTTGATCGAGCGCGGCGTGCCGAGGTGCGAGGTGTCGTCGGCGACGGTCACCGCACCCCGCACCTCGTTGGGGGCGTACTGGTCGAGGATGTAGTTGTCGGCGCCACCCCACCGCAGCTCGCCGGTCTTCTCGTCGAAGTAGGGCTGGTCGATGACCTTCTGCATCACCGTGTCGACGTCGGGGGCGGGGAAGTCGTCGCGCACGGCGTTGAGGACGTCGCGCTCGTCGGGCGTGAGGTCGGCGGCGGGCTTGTTGATCAGGTCGTTGAGCTCGCTGCGGGAGATGTCGTGCCGGGAGAGGACGTCGTCGACCCGGGAGCCGCCGAGCTGGTCGGGCGAGAAGGCCGTGCGGTGCGGGACGTCGTCCATCATCGAGTAGACGCGACTGTTGCCCAGGTCGTCGAGGTGGCGCAGGTCGCCGAGGTTGTCGAGGTCGTCGAGGTGCCGCAGCCGGCCCATGTCGGACAGGGCGTCGAGCCCGTCCATCGCGAACTTGCCGCCGCGCGTCGCGAGGGCGCCGGCGCCGCCGGTCGCCACGGCCGCGATCGCGTCGGGCACCAGGTGGCCGATCGCGCGGGCGGGGTCGTCGGCCCACGTGTCCCAGTCGAGCAGCGACTTGCCGAGCTCCTTGCCGAAGCCGACCGGGTCGGTCGTCAGCCCGGTGTAGATGCCCTGGGCCATCGCCCAGCCGTTCTCGACCGACAGCTCGTACTTCTTCGCCAGCTCCTCAGGGGTGATGTCGCCCGTCGCGAGCTTGTAGGAGTCGATGACCAGGTTGACCGGGCTGAACGGCACCATCGTCAGCAGGTCCCACACGGCCTCGCCAGCGCCCTCGAAGATGCCACCGACGAACTTCAGCCCCGACTCGAGCCAGTTGGGCTCCTCCGGCGCGTCGGCGCAGCCCGCCCGCACCTCGCCCGCACACACCGCGGCGGCGTTGTCGAGGTCGGCCCGGGCGGACTGCATCGCCCGCAGCGCCTCCTGCTGGATCGGGTCGCCCCAGTCGACGAAGGGTTCGGCCTGGTCGGTGCCCCCGCTGCTCCAGTAGGCGCGCATGCGACCGAGGTAGGAGTCGTACTGCGTACGCGCGCTCTCCGACTCGCGCTGGCCGCGCTCGTACTCGGCCTTCGCCTCCGCCGCGCGCCGCTGCGCGTCCTCGAGAGCGCCGGCGTACGTGGTCAGGCCGGAGGCGGCCTTCCTGAACCCGTTGCCGGCCCTGGTCCACCGGTCGGGCTCGAGGTCGTGCGCCTCGCGGAACTCGTCGGCCGCACGACCGGTCCAGCCCGACACGTCGATCTTCGCGAGCGCGTCGCCGGTGTCGTAGAAGAGCTGGCCCTTCTGCTCCATCGTCACGGCCTTGGCGCGGATGTTGCCGGGGTTTCCCTCGATCTCGAAGTCAGGCACGTCACATCACCCTGATGCCGGCGATGGTGCCCTTGAGCGCGGACAGGGCGTCGTAGCCGGCCTTGTCGGTCTCGAAGTAGTTCATCGCGATCTTGCCCAGCCGGCCGGACATCTCCTCGACGTCCTGGCAGAGGTTGTTGACGCCTTCCTCCCAGCGGTTCTTGAACTCGTCGAGGGCGTCCCACACGACGTCGCTGCCCACGTCGCCCCTGCCGGGCACGAGGTCCTCGACGTCCTTGTCCTTGAACAGCTGGACGGTCTCGCTGAGCCCCTGGGCGGCCTTGCCCATGCTCTCGAGGTCGACCTCGTAGTCGTACGACGGCATGGCATCCCGATTCCCCCCGGGACCGGTGCTCAAACCGCCGGGACCCGACCCGTCCCGGAGGGTGTGAGAACGCCGCGGAGGGGGTAGGAAGGAGCCGATCGACCCGAGCGAGAGGGGGCGGCCGTGGCCGTCGGACTTGTCTACTCCGAGATGCAGGCAGCGGCGCAGGCCGTGGCCGACGCGGTGGAGCCGCTGCAGCAGATCCTGCAGGCCCTCGGCGCCACCATCGAGGCCGAGGCCGGCACGGGCTTCAGCGGCCAGGCGGCCGCCGGCTTCGGCGAGGCCGTCAACGCGTGGTTCGACGTCGCCATCACGCTCGGCCCGATCCTCGACGGCTACTCGCAGAGCCTCATGTACGTCGCCCAGGAGCACGCCACCAACGACGTGGCGCAGGCCGAGCGCTCGGGCCAGCTCGCCGACCGGCTCGGCGGTGGTCCCCGATGACGCGCGGGCTGGTCGTGCACCAGGGCTCGCTCTCGACGCTCGAGACCGCGCTCGGCGACGCCACGGAGAAGATCACCACCCAGATCAACGACCTCCTCGAGCAGGTCGAGACGCTGACCCCCGGCTGGGACGAGACGAGCGAGTCGCACCTCGCCCACCTCGAGCACCAGCGCTCGCTGCGCGACGGGGTCGCCAGGCTCACCGAGGCGCTCGACCAGATGAGGGCCCAGCTCGCCTCCTACCGCGAGGACGCCCGCGAGATCGAGGTCGAGAACGTCGCGATCGTGAACTGACCACGACCGCGCGTCCCCGTTCAAGTTACCTGCGGGTAGGATCTTTCTCACCCTGCAGGGCCCTGCCGTCGGCACGTTCGGCGGCCCTAGGCTGCGGCTCTGTACGCCCCGACCGAGGAGCAGCCCCACATGCAGATGTTCGCGATCGTCGTCTCGTTCGCACTGACCGTCGCCGCCGTCGCCCTCCTGGTGCCGGCCGTCCGACGCATGCTGGGCGTGATCAGGTCCGGCCAGCCGGCGCCAGGCCGCACCGGCAACCCCGGCGGTCGTGCGGCGACGATGCTCAAGGAGACGTTCCTCCACACCCGGATGCTCCAGTGGCACTGGGTCGGCATCATGCACTGGTTCGTCTACGCCGCGTTCCTGTTCCTCAGCACGGCCGTGCTCGCGGCGTACTTCCAGCTCTTCAAGCCCGACTTCGCCTGGCCGCTCATCGGGCACTGGTACCCGTACGAGTGGTTCAGCGAGATCATCGGCCTGCTCAGCACGGTCGGCATCGTCTACCTGATCGTCTACCGCCAGAAGCACCACCCGCGCTCCGAGGGCCGGAAGAGCCGGTTCTTCGGCTCGAACTTCTGGCAGGCCTACTTCGTCGAGGCGCTCGCGCTGCTCGAGGGCTCCGCGATCCTGTTCGTCCGCGCGGCCGAGTGGAAGCTCGACGAGGAGGTCGGGCGCTCCCACTACCCGATCGCGTCCTGGATCGGCGACGCCATCTACCCGGTCGACGAGTCGTCGCTGCACAACCTCATCTACTTCATCGCGGCGTTCAAGATCGCGCTGGCGATGATCTGGCTGATGGTGATCGCCCGCAACATCACCATGGGCATCGCCTGGCACCGCTTCACCGCCTGGTTCAACATCTACTTCAAGCGCGAGGACGACGGCTCGACCGCGCTCGGCGCGATGAAGCCGCTGACCTCGGCCGGCAAGGCCGTCACCCTCGACGACATCGACGACCTCGACGAGGACTCGATCCTCGGCGCCGGCAAGGTCGAGGACTTCTCGTGGAAGGGCATCCTCGACTTCACCACCTGCACCGAGTGCGGTCGTTGCCAGTCGCAGTGCCCGGCGTGGAACACCGAGAAGCCGCTGTCGCCCAAGCTGCTGATCACGAGCCTGCGCGACCACGCGTACGCCAAGGCAGACGGCGTCGAGGGCCACGCCGAGCGCGAGCTCGTCGGGGTCGGCTCGAAGGGCGAGAGCTCCGGGTCGGGCACGGACGTCCTCGACTACTTCTACAACCCCGCCGACGGGGACTTCGTCATCGACGAGGACGTGCTCTGGAGCTGCACGTCGTGCGGCGCGTGCGTCCAGCAGTGCCCCGTCGACATCGAGCACGTCGACCACATCATGGACATGCGGCGCTACCAGCTGCTCGTCGAGTCGAACTTCCCCGCCGAGCTCAACCAGCTCTTCAAGGGTCTCGAGAACAAGGGCAACCCGTGGAACATGTCGAGCACTGCTCGCATGGACTGGGCCAAGGGCCTCGACTTCGAGGTGCCCGTCGTCGGCGAGGACCTGGAGTCCCTCGAGTCGGTCGACTGGCTGTTCTGGGTCGGTTGCGCCGGTGCGTACGAGGACCGCGCCAAGAAGACGACGCGCGCCGTCGCCGAGCTGCTCGACATGGCCGGCATCTCCTTCGGCGTGCTCGGCAATGGCGAGACCTGCACCGGTGACCCGGCCCGTCGCGCCGGCAACGAGTTCGTCTTCCAGGGCCTGGCGCAGCAGAACGTCGAGACCTTCAAGGAGTACAAGGTCAAGAAGGTCGTCTCGACCTGCGCCCACTGCTTCAACACCCTCAAGAACGAGTACAAGGACTTCGGCATCGAGCTCGAGGTCGTGCACCACACCCAGCTGCTCAACCGCCTCGTGCGCGAGGGCAGGCTGACGCCCGTCCAGGAAGGCGCGGGCGCGGCGAAGCGCTCGATCACCTACCACGACCCGTGCTACCTCGGTCGCCACAACCAGGTGTACGAGCCCCCGCGCGAGCTGCTGCAGGTGCTGCCGGGCGCCGACTTCGTCGAGATGGAGCGCAACTCCGAGCGGTCCTTCTGCTGCGGCGCCGGCGGCGCGCGCATGTGGATGGAGGAGAACCTCGGCGAGCGGATCAACATGAACCGCACCAAGGAGGCAGTCGGCACCGGCGCCGACCAGATCGCCGTCGGCTGCCCGTTCTGCCGGGTGATGCTCGCCGACGGGCTCACCATGCAGCAGAGCAAGGGCGAGGCCCGCGAGGAGGTCGAGGTCCTCGACGTCGCGCAGATGCTGCTCGCGTCGGTCAAGGGCGAGCAGGCCACCAAGGCCGCGCCCGGGTCGGCTCCCGCTGCGGTTCCGGCCGCCGCGTCGGCCGCCGCTGCCCCGGCCGCTGCTGCCTCGACCGACGTGGCGACCAAGGACGAGCCGGAGGCCGGCGACGTCACGGTCACGGAGGACACCCTCACCGAGACCGCCGACGTCGGCCCGGCCGCGAAGGCGTCGGGCGGCACGTCGCTGTTCGACACGCCTGCACCCGAGGCGCCTGCGGCACCGGAGCCCGAGGCGCAGAAGGCGGAGAAGGCGGAGGCGCCGAAGGCCGAGGCGGCCGACCCGTTCGCGGGCGGTTCGCTCTTCGACACCCCGGCACGGGAGGCGGAGCCCGCAGCGGAGAAGCCGGCCGAGAAGCCGACTGCGTCGACCGACCTGGGCGCCGGCGGCTCCCTCTTCGACCTCGGTACGCCCGAGCCGGATGCCGCAGCCGCCGAGGCCCCTGCCGCCGAGGCCGCCGAGCCTGCAGCGGAGGTCCCAGCCGAGAAGCCCACGCCGGCGACCGCCGACCTCGGCAGCGGCGGGTCGCTGTTCGACATCGCTGCCCCCGAGCCCGCGGCGGCCGAGGCCGAGCCTGAGGCGGAGCCTGCCGCTGAGGCGGAGCCCGAGCCGGACGCCGAGGCGGAGCCTGCTGCCGGGGCCCCTGCCGCGGAAGCCCCTGCCGGGGGCGGCACGACGTCGACGCCGACGACGGACGCTGACCTGTCGAGCCTCGGCTCGCTGTTCGACCTCGAGGCCCCAGCCACCACGACTGCGCCGGCAGCTGCCGCGCCTGCCGCCGAGGCCGGGCCCGAGCCGGAGCCCGAGCCGGAGCCCGAGGCGGCCGTCGAGCCGGCCGCGAGCAGCGGCGCGACGTCGACGCCGACGACCGACGTCGACATCAGCAGCATGGGCTCGCTCTTCGACATCGAGGCGCCCGCGACCTCGACGGCGTCGGCAGCACCGGCCGAGTCCGAGCCGACGCCCGAACCCGTCGTCGAGCCCGCGGCCGAGCCGACGCCCGAGCCCGAGCCGACGACCGACGAGGTGGCCGTACCGGACGCCCCGCCGAGCGGCGCGGACCTGAGCCAGGCGGCGACGTTCCGCGATGCCGACGACCTGCCCGAGGCGCCTGCCGAGGACACCAGTGGCGCGCCGGCGAAGGCGGACGACCCGGACACCATCCTCGACGCGGACGACGCCCCCGCCGAGCGGCCCGAGGACGAACCGACGGAGAAGCCGGCCGCGTCCGACACGCCCGCCCGCGCCCCGCGTACGGACGTCGACATCAACGGTTCCGGATCGTTGTTCGACCTCTGAGGCCAGATCGAGGGGGTTCTTCCACACCCCCTCGATAGTCCGCTGCGAAAAGCCGCCCGACACCTGCTCAGGACCGGCTCTTCGCAGCGGACTACCGCACCTGGGTGTGGAGGGCACGCGCCGACCGCACCATCCTGACTGCACGCTGACGCCACATGACATCACTACCCTCTTGACGTGACGTCATAATGATGTCAGAGTGGTGCGCATGGACATCACTCCGTACGTCGACAGCCTCCGCCGCGACCTCGTCGCCGCGGCCGAGGCGGGCAGCGA
Organism: Nocardioides eburneiflavus; assembly: GCF_004785795.1. NCBI lineage: Bacteria > Bacillati > Actinomycetota > Actinomycetes > Propionibacteriales > Nocardioidaceae > Nocardioides > Nocardioides eburneiflavus. Next base: position 1,203,677 of record NZ_SRRO01000001.1, on the reverse strand, counting down.
CGAGCTCAAGCAGGCGGCCGAGCGCCTGGCGTACGCCCTGGACCCGAGCGCCCGACTGGCGCTGATGGAGGCCATCTCCCACGCGGCCGCCGAGATCACCGCCGAGCTCCCCGACGGCAGCGTCGACGTACGCCTGGTCGGCCGCGAGCTCGACTTCGTCGTCGAGGTCGCCCCGCCCGCCGCGATCCCGTCGCCGCCCCCGCCGCCCGCTCCCCCGGCGCCGCCCGAGGACGAGGACGGCGACCTGGCCCGGATCACCCTCCGCATCCCCGAGGCCGTGAAGGCCCGGGCCGAGGAGCGGGCCGCCGCCGCGGGCCAGAGCCTGAACACGTGGATGGTCGGCGTGGTCCGCGCGGCGACCAACGAGCACGCGATCAACATCGACGTCGACCTGAGCAGCATCCCCTTCGTCGGCTACGACCCGTTCGCGGGCCACCGCAAGCAGGGACGGGACAACCGCCGGATGACCGGCTGGCAGTAGCCCGCACCCACCCGCCACGCGCAGCGGACCGGCACCGGCCGGCCCGTCGGACGAACACACCCCGAACCCGACTGGAGACCACCATGAGCAACCAGCTCGACCTCAGTTTCGACACCCCCGAGCCGATCGACCTCTACGTCGAGAACGGCCGCGGCCTGGTCGACGTCACCGCCACCGACACCACCGAGACCACCGTCCGCATCACCGGCGACCGCGCCGAGGAGTTCGACGTCCGCGACCTCGCCGGAGAGAGAGGTGACCGTCGGATCGCGATCATCGCCCCGCCCCGCTCCGGCGGCTTCCTCGGCAAGGACCCCCGCGCAGAGATCGTCGTCGAGGTGCCCGTCGCCAGCGCCCTCCACGCCAAGGTCGGCAGCAGCGACGTCGCCGCCCACGGCCGGTTCGCCGACACCCGCGTCGACAGCGGCTCGGGCGACGTCACCCTCGACGTCGTCGAAGGTGACACGGTCGTGCAGACCGGGTCCGGCGACGTGGTCGCCGAGCACCTCGTCGGCGAGGCGCACCTCAAGTCCGGCTCCGGCGACGTGGTCGTCCGCCGCGCCGAGTCGGCCCTCGTCGTCACCACCGGCAGCGGGGACGTACGCGTCGACGCCGCGCGCGACGACCTCGCGGTCAAGACCGGCTCGGGCGACGCCCGGGTGCTGTCCCTGGGCAGCGAGGCGGTCTTCACCACCGGCTCGGGCGACCTCGTGGTCGACGAGGTGGCGGCCGGTCGCATCACCGCCAAGACCGCGAGCGGCGACGTACGCATCGGGGTCGTGGCCGGCACGCCCGTGTGGACCGACGTCCGCACCGCCAGCGGCCGGCTCACCTCCACCCTCGCCGGCACCGGCGAGCCCGCCCCCGACCAGCCCTACCTCGAGGTGCGCGCCACCACGGCGTCGGGCGACGTCACCCTCCACCAGAGCTGAACCGGACCCCCACCAGAAGGAAAGGAGCACGACCATGTACGACTCGTTCACCGACATCGAGCTGATCGCCCGTCATCGCATCGCCGAGCGCGTGCGCTACTCCCCGCGCGCCCCGAAGCGCCGCTGACCACCCGGCAACGGGTGGGGCGGCCGGCCCCTCCGACGCCGGCGGCTCAGGACTTCATCGCCACGCCGCGACGCCAGTAGCCCATGAAGGCGACCCGGCTGCGGTCGAAGCCGAGCTCCTTGACCAGGTGCCGGCGCAGGCCGGTGACGACCTTCGACTCGCCGGCGATCCAGGCGCAGGTCCCACCCACCCCGAGCACGTCGCCGGGGACCTCCTCACCGGAGGAGGAGTAGAACGGCGTCTCCCAGAGGTCCGGGTCGACCTCGTCGGGCGCGACCTCGGCCCGGGCGCCCGCCGAGCTGATCGAGAGTGGGCCGAGGTGCTCCACCACCGCGTCGTGCAGGCGGACGCCGAGGTCCTCGCCCTCGCGGGCCAGCCACACGACCTCGACGCCCGCGGGACGGCGTACGGCCTGGACGTCAGCCGCGACCGGCACCTCGAGGAACGCCGTGCCGACGGCGTCCTCGGGCAGCTGCTCGAGCACCGTGCAGATCGCCGGCACCGCCGTCTCGTCGCCGACGAGCAGCAGGTCCGCCCCCGGGAAGGGAGTGAACTCGATCCCGCCGTAGGGGAACCCCTGCCGCGGTGCCAGCAGCACGATGCGGTCCCCCGCCGCGGCCTGCGAGGCCCAGGTCGAGCCCGGGCCGACGAGGTCGCCCTCGAGGTGGAGCACCATGTCGACGACGAGGGTGGTCTGCGCCCCCGAGCCGCGCACGTCGCGGATCGTGTACGTCCGCATGTGCCCGCGCTCGGCCGCGGAACGTTGCATCCAGGTCGAGAACCACGTGTCGTCGGCGCCCTCGGTCGAGGTGATGCCGCCGGTCTCGGGGTCGGGGAAGACCAGCTTGATGCGCTGGTCCCAGCGCGCGCCGTCGACACCGAAGTCGGCGAGCTCGGGACTGCCGAGCACGACCCGCACGAAGGTCGGGGTGAGCCGTTCGACGGACACCACCTCGACCTCGGCGAAGAGCATGGGCAGGACACTCTGGTTCGAGCTGGCGGTCACGGTCATCGGTGCTCCTGGCTGGAGTGGCTGGGCGTGCTGGGCAGACTGGTGCGCGGTCGGTGCCGTCCGACCGGCACGACGAGCGGGGTGTGCGACACCGGGTCGTCGATCACCCGGCTCTCGAGGCCGAAGACCGTGCGCACGACGTCCTCGGTGACGACCTCGCGAGGCGTGCCCTCCGCGACGATGCGGCCGGTGTGGAGCGCGACGAGGTGGTCGGCATAGCGCGCGGACAGGTTGAGGTCGTGGAGCACCATCACGACCGTGGTGCCCCGGCGGGCGTTGAGGTCGGCCAGCAGGTCGAGCATCTCGACCTGGTGGGCGACGTCGAGGTAGGTCGTCGGCTCGTCGAGCAGCAGCAGGTCGGTGCCCTGCGCGAGCGCCATCGCGATCCACACCCGCTGGCGCTGCCCGCCAGACAGCTCGTCGACGACCCGGTCGGCGAGCTCGAGCGTGTCGGTGAGCACCAGCGCCTCGGCGACGGCCTCGTCGTCGGCACTGGTCCACCGACCGAAGGGGCCGTGGTGGGGGTGGCGCCCGCGGCCGACCAGGTCGGCGACCGTCACGCCCTCGGGGGCAACCGGGTTCTGCGGGAGCAGACCGAGCGTGCGGGCGACCTGCCGGGTGGGCAGCCGGTGGATCGCGTCACCGTCGAGCAGCACCGAGCCCGACCGGGGTCGCATGAGCCGCGCGAGCCCGCGCAGCAAGGTCGACTTGCCGCAGGCGTTGGCACCGACGATGACGGTGACCCGGCCGTGGGGGACGGCCAGGTCGAGGTCGGTCACGACGGCGGTGTCGGCGTACGCGAGCGTCAGGTCGCTCGCCTCCAGCCGGGCGCACGGGGCGGCCTCAGTGGGGGCTGCAGTGGGGGTGGCGGTCATCCCGCCCTCCTTCCGGTGCGGCCGCGGGCGAGCAGCCAGAGCAGGAACGGTGCGCCGAAGGCGCCGGTCACGACACCGACGGGCAGGTTGAGGTCGTCGAACGCGTACGCGCCGGCGTAGTCGCCGGCCAGCACGATCACGGCCCCGACGAGGCCGGCGGCGAGGAGCGTGGTGCGGCCGCGGTTGAGCGCCCGCGCGATCGGGCCCGACAAGAACGCGACGAACGCGACCGGCCCCGCCGCCGCGACCCCGACCGCGACGAGCAGCACCCCGAGGAGCATCAGCACGTCGGTGCGGTGCCGTCCGACGCCGAGACCGGCAGCGGTGTCGTCGCCGAGCTCGGTCGCACGCAGCGACCGGGCGGCCCACGCGGTGGCGGGAAGCAGCACCGCCAGGGCGACGGCGAGCAGCGCGATGCTCTGCCAGGCCACGCCGTTGACGCTGCCCGTGAGCCAGCGCAGCACCAGCTGCACGTCGTACTCGTCGACGCGGGTGAAGACGTACTGGATGACCGACTGCATCGCCGCGGCGAGGCCGATGCCGGCCAGGACGAGCCGGAAGCCGCCGTGGTCACCGGCGACGGCCCGCACGGCGACGGCGACCGCGAGGGCGCCGAGGACCGCGGCGGCGGAGACCGGCCAGCCGGACCACCCGGCGAGTGCGATGGCCGACACCGCGGCGGCGCTGGCGCCGAGGCTGACACCGATGATGTCGGGGCTCGCGAGGGGGTTGCGCAGGGTGGTCTGGAAGATCGCCCCGCCCACGCCGAAGGCGATGCCGACGAGCACGGCGAGCACGGCCCGCGGGAGCTTGGACTCCATCACGATGTAGGACGCGCCGGGGATCTGCGCGCCGCCGAGGATGCGCAGGAAGTCGGGGACGGTGACGGTGTAGTCGCCGAGCAGCACCCGCGCGGCGAATGCCCCGACCAGGACGAGCACGAGCCCCGCCACCAGGCGCCGGTGGTGGCGGCGGGGTCCGCGGCGGGCCCGGCGTACGGTCTCGGCCGCGCCGGTGTCCGGTCGCGTGGCGGTGGTGGGTCGGGCGAGGGTCACGGTCACAACGCCCTCCCCGTGCGGCGGATGAGGGCGATGAAGAAGGGCACGCCGACGACGGCGGCCATGATGCCGACCTGCACCTCCGAGGGCGGCAGCACGATCCGACCGACGGTGTCGGCGACCACGACGAGCACCGCTCCGCCGACCAGCGAGAAGGGCAGGACGCGCCGGTGGTCGGGACCGACGAGGGTGCGTACGACGTGGGGCACGACGAGGCCGACGAAGGCGATCGGTCCGGCCAGCGCGGTCGCCGTGCCGGCGAGCAGGACGATCGCGAGGGCGACGACGAGGCGGTCCCGCGTCGTGTGGCGCCCGAGCCCGCGGGCGAGGTCGTCGCCGAGGGCGAGCGTGTCGAGCAGGCGCGCACCGGCCAGGGCCAGCAGCGCGCCGACGAGCAGGAGGGGCAGGCCCGTGAGGAGGACGTCGGGTCCGCGTCCGCCGACGGTGCCGACCTGCCAGAAGCGGAAGGACTCCATGGTCTTGCGGTCGGCGAGCAGCAGGCCGGTGGTCCAGCTGGCCAGCCCAGCGCTGAGCGCGGCACCGGTGATCGCGAGCTTCATGGGGGTGGCGCCGTCGCGTCCCAGGGAGGCGATGCCGTGCACGGCCGCCGCGGCCACGGCGGCGCCCACGAAGGCGAGCGGCAGGTAGGCGACCATCCCGGTGAGGCCGAACGTCGTCATCCCGACGACCATCGCGAAGGTCGCCCCGGCGTTGACGCCCAGGATGCCGGGGTCGGCCAGCGGGTTGCGGGTCAGCCCCTGCATCAGCGCCCCCGCGAGGCCGAGCGCGGCACCGACGGCGAGGCCGAGCAGGGTGCGGTCGAGGCGCGCCTCGACGATCGCGTGCAGCGGGTGGCCGGTGTCCCACACGGCCTCGAGCGGCACGGCGCGCGCCCCCACCACGAGGGAGAGCACGCCGGCGCCGGCCAGCGCCACGACCGAGATCGCGACGCTGACCGGCAGGGCGGGACGACGCCCGCGGCCTCCCCCCGGGGGCCTGAGGACGTCCTCCCGCGTCGGGACGAGGGCGGTCATCAGCCCTCGATGGCCTCGACCACGGACGGCAGGAAGTCGGAGACGATGACCGGGATGGACAGCGGCGTCGGGTTGGTGGACGCCATCGCGTCCTGCTTGTCCGACTCGGCGTACCAGTGGCCGTCGGCGATCGCGGGGATCTGGCCGAGCAGCTTGTCCTGCTGGATGGTCTCGACGTCGTCGGGCGACTCGACCCAGGTGACGAACACGTCGGAGTCGAGCTCGGACGCCTGCTCGGCCGACACGGTGCCGTAGAACTCGCCCGGCTTGATGGCCTCGGCCACGGCCGGGGCGTCGACCATCCCGAAGTCACGCAGGATCGACACCCGCGGGTCCTCCGGGGCGTACATGCCGACCGTCGAGAGGTCGGTGGCGGCGAGGTAGCCGTAGATCAGCTCGGCGCCCTGCAGCTCGGGGTTCGCCTCCGCCGCGTCGGCGATGGTCGCCTCGGTGTCGGCGGCCACCTCGTCGGCGAGGGCCGTACGTCCCAGCGCCTGGCCGACCATCTCGAGCGAGGTCTGCCAGCTGGTCGTCCAGGGCGCCTCGGGGTAGGCCACGACCGGCGCGATCTTGGAGAGCTTGGCGTACTCGTCCTCGGTGATGCCGGAGTTGGTCGCCAGGATCAGGTCGGGCGCGAGCTCGGCGACCTCGTCGATCGGGGCGCCGTCGGCGTCGTCGTAGCGCACGGGCGCCTCGGCGCCGGCCTCCTCGACGGCGGCGTCGAACCAGTCGGTGGACCCTCCCTCGTTGCCGCCCCAGGTGATCTTGGTGGCGCCGACGGGGACGACGCCCAGTGCGAGCGCGTGGTCGTGGTCGGTCCAGCCGAGGGTGGCGACCCGCGTCGGCTCGGACTCGACGGTGGTCTCACCGAGGGCGTGCTCGATCGTCACGGGGAAGGCGTCGGGGTCGACGCTCGTGGTCGACGTGGGCTCCGCCGCGGCGTCGGCGCCGCTGCTGGTGGTGGACCCGGTGCTGCAGGCGGTCAGGGCGGCGACCAGGAGGGTGGCCGCGGCCACCTTCACTCCGGTGGGCGCGGCGAGGGTTCGCTTCATCAGACAACTCCGTCAGGCAGTGGCAAGGTCAGGCTAACTTAGGGAAGCCTAACCACACATCACCCCAATTACGTCACGGGGGTGTGACCTAATCCGCAGAGTGGGACGAGCGGGCCTCAGATCTGCGTGCGGTGGAAGCCCTGGAACGACCGGCTCGGCGTCGGCCCGCGCTGGCCCTGGTAGCGCGAGCCGTACTTCTCGGAGCCGTAGGGGTGCTCGCTCGGCGACGAGAGCCGGAAGAAGCAGAACTGGCCGATCTTCATGCCGGGGTAGAGCTTGATCGGCAGCGTCGCGACGTTGGCGAGCTCGAGCGTGACGTGGCCGGAGAACCCGGGGTCGACGAAGCCGGCCGTCGCGTGGGTCAGCAGGCCGAGGCGCCCCAGCGACGACTTCCCCTCGACCCGGGCCGCGACGTCGTCGGGCAGCGAGACCACCTCGTACGTCGACCCGAGGACGAACTCCCCCGGGTGGAGGATGAACGGCTCGTCGCCCTCCGGCTCGACCTCCCGGGTCAGCTCGGACTGGTCGGCCGCGGGGTCGATGTGGGGGTAGCGGTGGTTCTCGAAGACGCGGAAGAACCGGTCGAGGCGTACGTCGACGCTGGACGGCTGCATCATGGCGGGGTCCCACGGGTCGAGGGCGATCCGACCGGCGTCGATCTCAGCGGTGATGTCGCGATCAGAGAGCAGCACGCGGCCGACCCTAGCGCTCGCACCGCTGGTCGAGGAGGGACGAAGTCCCGTCACGAGACCACCTGCACAATGCTCCCGTGACCTTCCACCGCTACGTCGCCCTGGGCGACTCCTTCACCGAGGGCGTCGGCGACCCCGACCCCTCCCGGCCCAACGGCCTGCGCGGCTGGGCCGACCGGGTCGCCGAGGTGCTCGCCCGGCAGACCGACGACTTCGGCTACGCCAACCTCGCGATCCGCGGCCGCAAGCTCGGCTCCATCGTCGCCGAGCAGGTCGAGCCGGCCCTCGCCCTCCAGCCCGACCTGGTCACCATCCACGGCGGCGGCAACGACGTGCTGCGACCCCGCGTCGACCTCGACGCCCTCGCCCGGACGTACGACGACGCGATCGCGCGCCTCTCCGCGACCGGGGCACGCGTCGTCATGTTCACGATCTTCGACCCGGGCGGCGGCGGGATCTACGGTCCCGTGCGCGGGCGGATGGCGATCTTCAACGAGTGGGTCCGCGAGATCGCCGACCGGCACGGCGCGACCGTCGTCGACATGTGGCGGATGCGCGACATCGAGATCGGCAGCGTGATGGACACCGACCGGATGCACCTCAACGCCTCCGGCCACACGCACATGGCGCACGCCGTCCTCGAGGCCATCGGGGTCGAGCACGGCCTCGACCCGGTCACCGTCGAGCCGCTCCCGGTGCTCGGACGGCGCGAGGCCTGGGCCGCCAACGTGCAGTGGACCCGCGACTTCCTCGTCCCGTGGGTGCACCGCAGGATCACCGGCCGCTCCTCCGGCGACACCGTCTCGCCGAAGCATCCGGGTCTCTCGCGCGTCGGGTAGCCCGGTCCGGTATCGTTCGGCGCGCCGTCCCCGGACGGCGTCTGCGGATGTAGCTCAGTTGGTAGAGCGCGACCTTCCCAAGGTCGATGTCGCGAGTTCGAGTCTCGTCATCCGCTCCATTCCAGTCCTTGACCTCAGCACGCAGAAGCCCTCCCCAGCCCCGCCCGGTAGTCCGCTGCATTCGGCCGGGTGTTCGCGGCTCTGCACCGGCCGAACGCAGCGGACTACTCGCGAGTGTCCACAGGCGTATGCGCCAGCGCCGCAACCCATGGGACGGAAGTGAGACTTGCGCCTTCTGGGACCAGAGAGGACAGTGAGGCGTCCGTCTTTCTCGGATCCGAAGGTTCTTCCCCATGGCACTTCCCCGCCGGCTCCCCCGCCTCCTCGTCCGCTCGCCCCGCCGTACGCTCGCCCACCAGATCGCCGACGGCGACCGCCCCCGACCGCTCTGGCGCCATCCGGCGAGCATCGCCGCGGCCGCCCTCGCCCTCACCCTCGGCGCGGTCCCGCTCCTGCCCGACGGCGGCGGGCAGGACGAGGGGGCGATCGCACCGTCCGCCGATTCGACCGACGCGCCCGGCGTACCCGGGCGCAGCCGGCTCACCGCCGAGATGCGGGCCGAGATCGACCGCGTGGTGGCCGAGGGCGCCGCGCTCGACGGCGCGCAGGGGCGTACGACGCGAGCGCGCGCGGCCGTGCGGTGCGCGACCTTCGAGGGCCAGCGCTACTGCCTCGGCTTCGGCTGGACCAACCAGCCCGCCGATGCGCTCGCCGCACGCCTCGAGACCCGCCCCGGCCTCGAGCGCGAGCGCACCGGCGACCTCGACCCCGACGGACTGCTCGTCCGCGCGGCCCGCCGCACGGAGAAGGAGCGCATCGAGGCCGAGACCGCCGAGCTCACGATGGCCGCGCAGTCGGTCGGCAAGGTCTGGCTGCTGCGCCACGAGATCCAGGGCGTGCCGCTGCCCGAGGGGTTCGCGGAGCGGCACCCGGAGGCTGCCACGGCGGACGCGCAGGCGCGCGGCGGGTTCGGGGAGTCGTACCCGAGGCGGTCCAAGATCCTCACGAGCAAGGTCGCCAAGCCGCAGAACACCACCTACTGGTGCGGGCCGGCCGCGATGCAGGCGATCGGCTGGAGCTCGCAGGAGAAGCGGAAGAACCAGTCCTACTGGGCCCGCCGGCTCGGCACCACGACCGCCGGCACCGCGATCACCGACATGGTGCGGGTCATCAACGACAAGACGCACTACGCCGACGCCGACCACGCGGGGCCGTACGTCGTGCTCGACATCAGCGACTTCACCTTCAAGCAGTGGTACCGCCTGATGATGCGCCACGTGCACGACTACCAGGCCCCCGTCGTCCTGCACCCGGTGCTGGAGAAGCAGTACTACCCCTACCTCGACGACGACGCGAGCGGGCACTTCCAGGTCGGCCGCGGCTTCGACCAGAACCCCGACGGCAACCGGCAGATCGGCTACTTCGAGCCGTGGGACCAGTCGCGCTTCGACCCGAGCGAGCCGGCGATCGGGCGCGTGCAGTGGCGCAACGCCTACAAGTCCTACCGCGCCAACCTCGACCACTTCCAGCACAACGTCGGGGTCTGAGGTGCGAGTCCGTACGCCCGCCGGGCTCGCGCTGCTGGTCGCCCTCGCCGCCTGCAACGCCGACGACCGTCCGGTGGACCTGCAACCCGACGGTCCGCCTCCCAGCAGCAGCCCCACCGGCGACCTCCCGTCCGGCGGCACGCTCGACGACCCCACGGTCGTCGAGCCGGAGAACGCACTCCTCGACTGGAAGGACTCCGGCTTCGAGGCCGGCGCCCGCTACGTCCGGGGCGCGGAGTGGGAGGCGGTCGGCGACGAGGCCGGCACCGAGGTCGAGCTCGCGCGTGACGGCGACGCGGTGACGGTCAGGGCCGGCGCGGGCCGCACCATCTCCGAGGTCCTGATGAGCGAGACGTGGGCCGTGGTCGTGCGGCAGGACAAGGCCGAGACCGAGCCCAGCCAGGTCGTCTCGGTCGACCTGTCGAGCGGGGAGCAGGGCGAGGTCGTCTCCCCCGCCGCCGCCAGTGGCGGGTCGTGGGCGCTCGTCGACGGTGACCTCCGCTACCCGACGTACGGCGACGACCGGGCGTACTGCCTGGCCACCAGTGCCCTCGCCGACAGCAACGGCGAGGACGGCTGGTGCGCACCGGAGCGGTCCGGCTTCTCCGGGCTCACCGCGAGCGAGCACGGCGTCGGGATCATGACCTTCGACGACGCCCGCCCCGTCGCCTGCCGCACCGTCAACCTGCTCGACCCCGGTGGCGTGCCGCAGCCGCTCGAGGGACCCGAGGACTGCACCGGCTGGGACGTCGCGGCCACCGCCGACGGAGCCGTCTGGTCGGAGGTGCCGAAGCCGCGCCGGCAGGAGGAGGCGCACTTCCACGCCTCGGCCGACGGCACGTACTTCGACCTCGGACCCGGCACCACCGGCAGCGCCGTGCCCTGCGGGGACTCGGTCTTCTTCGTCCGCGACCCACAGGGCCCTGAGGAGCCGGCGCGCCTGATGCGGTGGACGCCCGACCGCACGCTGGAGGTGGCGTACGAGTCCGCGTCCGTCGGCAACGCCTTCCTCGGTGAGCCGGTCTGCGGGGGCGGTGTGCTGAGCCTCTCGTCCTTCGGCGAGGAGGGCGACGAGCTGGTGTGGGCTAGCGTCGGGTGACGTGAGCTTCACCGGATTCCCCGTCGCCGCCCTCGACTTCTACGACGACCTCGAGATGGACAACACCAAGTCCTTCTGGGAGGCCCACAAGCACGTGTGGAAGGAGTCGGTCGAGGCACCGATGAAGGCGCTGATGGCCGAGCTCGAGGCGGAGTTCGGCAGCGCCAAGGTGTTCCGCCCCTACCGCGACGTCCGCTTCGCGAAGGACAAGACGCCCTACAAGACCCACCAGGGTGCCTTCGTCGCGGCCGGGCCGCGCACGGGCTGGTACTTCGAGATCTCCCCGCGCGGCACCCGCGTCGGCTCCGGCTTCTACGACGCCGACGGACCGCAGCTGGCCGCGATCCGCGAGGCGATGGCCGACGAGAAGACCGGAAAGGCCCTCGACCGGCTGCTGAAGCGGCTCGAAAAGGACGGCTTCGAGGTCGGCGGTGACCAGCTCAAGACCTCGCCGCGCGGCTACGACGCCGACCACCCGCGCATCCACCTGCTGCGGCGCAAGCAGCTCTTCGTCGGCCGGTCGTACGGCTTCGAGGCCGACGCGATCGGCGCCGGCCTGGTCGACCGCGTGCGCGAGGACTGGCGAGCGATGCGGCCGCTGGTCACCTGGTTGCGCGCCGTCGAGGTCGCCTGAGGCTCAGCGGAACCACTCGTCGCTGGTGACCAGCGCCTCGATCTCCGCCATCGTCAGCGCCGGCTCGTTCCACGTGATGTCCCTCCCCTTGTCCCGCCCCGTGTTGGGGGAGACGACGTCGATCTGCCAGCCGTCCGCCGTGGCGAGGGTCAGTGAGCGCTCGGCGGGCGCGATGAGCGCACCCGAGACGAACGGTTCCACGTCGTTCCGGAGCAGTCGGGAACCATCGGGCAGGGTGCTGCAGTCGACCCCGGGCGACGGCTCGCAGATGTGACTGGGCGCGAGCGGCTGGCCGCCGTCCTCCGTGACCAGCGGGCTGTTGTACCAGCGGATCCTGAACGAGACCTCGGTCTGGAGGACGGTCGCGCGGTAGAGCCGAGCCCGGTCCTGGCCGGGCTGGTCGACGTCGACCGCCCTCACGTCGTCCGCGCCGATCATGGACTTGATCGCGTCGGCCATCTCTTGAGGCGGCACCAGCGGGCGCAGCTCGGCGGCGGTGGGCGGCCGGTCGGGGTCGGGCACCTGGGTCGCGACCGTCCCGCCACCGGCCACGTCGGTGTCCCGCGCGCTGTTCGGGTCGTCGAGCCCGGGCACGACGGCTGCCAGCGTGCCGGCGACGCCGATCACGGCCAGCGAGGCGACCGCCGAACCGATCCGGACGCGGCGCTGCCGGGAGCGTCCGCGGGCGATGCCCCCGGTGACGAGGCGGTGGACGTCGGGGGTGAGGTCGTCGCTCGCCCGACGCAGGAGGCCGGTGACGCCGGTGTCGTCGGTGTGCATGGGATTCTCCTCAGATCTCGAGCAGGTCGCGGAGGGACGGGCCCAGCACGGCACGGAGACGGTCGAGGGCGCGCATGGTCCGGGTGCGGACCGCGCCCTGACTGACCCCGAGGACGCTCGCCGTGTCGGCGACCGACACGTCCTCGAGGTAGCGCAGCACCAGGACCGCGCGGTCCAGCGGTACCAGTTGGGCGAGTGCTGCCTGCAGGGCGAGCGAGGTGTCTGCGTCCCCACCCGGCTCGGGCCTCTCGGGCAGCTGCTCGATCGGCTTCTCGTGGTTGCTGCGACGACGCTGGGCGCTGAGGTAGGTGCGCGTCAGCGTCGTGTGGGCGTAGGCGACCGGGTGCTCGACCGGTCCGCCCAGGCGACGGTGCCACCGGACGTAGACCTTGGCCAGAGCCTCCTGGACGAGGTCCTCGGCCCGGTGGGCGTCACCGCACAGCAGCCAGGCAGCACGGTAGAGCTGAGGCGTCCGCGCAACGGCGAACTCCTCGAACTCCTCCTGCGTGCGGGGCATGTCTCTCCCTGGTCTCTTCGGCGTCACCCATCAAGACGCTCGGGAGCGCGGATGCGTCACACCACCGTAGGTACGAGTTGTCCGACCCGCGAAGTTCGGCCGCCCGTGGGGGCACGTTCACCGGGACGTCGGACGCCCCGACGAGGCTGGCGCCATGGCCAAGAGACTGTTCCTGCTGCACGTCGGCCCCGACCACGTCGACGTGTCCGCGATGACCGAGGCGCTCGCCCTCGGCGGGGTTCGCGTACCGGTCGCCGACGCCGAGGCGTACGAGCACGCCGGCGTCGAGATCCTCCGGTCGCACAAGGCCGCGGGGCTCAGGCGCAAGGAGGTCGAGGGGGCGTGGGCGTCCCTGTGCCGGCGGGCCCGCAAGGCGAGGTCCGACTGCTTCGTCAGCGTGCCGGCCCTCTTCGGCGCCACCCCCGAGCAGGCCGCGCTCGCCCTCGACGAGCTCGCCGGCTTCCGGGTCGTGCTCGTGGTGACGAGCGGCTTCGCCTGCGAGCCGCCCGCCGCGTGGACGTCGCTCGTCGAGGAGGGACGTACGCACGTGCTGCCCGCCCGCCTCACCGACGAACAGCTCGCGGCCCAGGTCGCGCGGATCGCGCTGATCGAGGAGGAGGCCCGTCTCGACAAGCGGCTGGCCAAGGTGTCGAAGCGCCGCCGGCAGGCCGACCGGAGGTTGGCCGCCTAGGTGTCGAGGCTCGCTTCGCTCGCACCTCAACCAGCGACGAGGCCTAGTGGGGCTGCCAGGCGTCCTCGTCCTCGGTGAGGGCCGCGACACCCTGGGGGAGCTTGCCGTCGGCGAGGTCCTGGATCGTGACCTGCTCGAAGACGCCGCGCAACGAGCTGCGGGCGGCGATCCACACGTGCTGGAGGACGCGGGCGGACTCGTCGTACTCGACCGACTCCGGCCGGAGGCCGTAGACGGAGACCAGGGGGCCGTCGACCGCGCGGATCACGTCGGCGACGGTGACGGTCCCGGGGTTGCGGGCGAAGCGCCAGCCGCCGGACTGGCCGCGCTGCGACACCACGACATCGGCGCGGCGGAGGTCGGCGAGGATGGCCTGGAGGAAGCCGTGCGGGATCCCCTGCGCCTTGCCGAGCTGCTCCGCACTGACGGCCGTTCCGTCGCTGCGCACCGCGATCTCGATCAGGGCCCGCAGGGCGTAGTCGGCTTTGGCGGAGACGCGCATACGGCCAGTTTGTCAGACAAGTCGACCGAGTCACTGCGCTTGGTCGACCGCCCGCCCCTTCGGGGGGTCCGGCACAGCCCGTACGAGCCCTGTGATCCGCGACATCGGGCGAACGTGTTGCGCGACGGCGCGCGGCGAGGCATCATTTTGTTACCGACGAGTAGCCGATGCGCTCGTCCCCGTGACCAAGACCGGATCCAGCCCGGATCCGCACCCGCACGCGACATGGACAGGTGGAAGCAGTGAGCCACTACAAGACCAACCTCCGTGACATCGAGTTCAACCTCTTCGAGGTCCTCGGTCGTGACGAGGTGCTCGGCACCGGCCCCTTCGGCGACGTCGACGGAGAGAGCGCCCGCGAGATCCTCCGCGAGGTCGAGCGCCTCTCCCGCGAGGACCTCGCCGCGTCCTACGAGGACAGCGACCGCAACCCGCCCGTCTTCGACCCGGCCACCCACACCGCCCCCGTGCCGGAGTCGTTCAAGGCCAGCTACCAGGCCTGGATGGACTCCGAGTTCTGGCGCCTCCAGGTCTTCGAGGAGATGGGCGGCACCCCGGCCCCGTCGTCGCTGATCTGGGCGATCGGCGAGATGGTGCTCGGCGCGAACGCCCCCGTGTGGATGTACGCCGCCGGACCGGCGTTCGCCAACGTGGTCCACCGCAACGGCAACGAGCGCGACAAGCAGGTCGCCCAGTTCATGGTCGACCGTCAGTGGGGCTGCACCATGGTCCTCACCGAGCCCGACGCCGGCTCCGACGTCGGTGCGGGTCGCGCCAAGGCCACGCCCAACGACGACGGCACCTGGAACATCACGGGCGTCAAGCGCTTCATCACCAGCGCGACGCACGACATGAGCGAGAACATCATGCACCTCGTGCTCGCCCGCCCCGAGGGCGTCGAGGGCGTCGGCGGCCCGGGCACGAAGGGCCTCTCGCTCTTCTGGATGCCCGAGCACCACTTCGACCTCGAGACCGGCGAGCTGACCGGGGAGCGCAACGGCGTCTACGTCACCAACGTCGAGCACAAGATGGGCATCAAGGTCTCCAACACGTGCGAGGTCACCTTCGGCGACCCGCAGGTCGGCGGCGGCGAGCCCGCGAAGGGCTGGCTGCTCGGCGAGGTCCACGACGGCATCGCGCAGATGTTCCAGGTCATCGAGAACGCCCGGATGATGGTCGGCACCAAGGCCATCGCGACGCTGTCGACCGGCTACCTCAACGCCCTCGACTACGCCAAGGAGCGCGTCCAGGGCGCCGACCTGACCCAGGCGGCCGACAAGACCGCCCCGCGCGTGACCATCACGCACCACCCCGACGTACGCCGCTCGCTGATGACCCAGAAGTCGTTCGCGGAGGCGATGCGCGCGCTCGTGCTCTACACCGCCACCTGGCAGGACCAGGTGATGGTCGCCGAGCACGAGGGCACCGCGGACTCGGACGAGGCCCGCCTCGCCGCCGCCGTCAACGACCTGCTCCTCCCGATCGTCAAGGGCTACGGCTCCGAGCGCTCGTGGGTGCTGTTGGGCACCGAGTCGCTCCAGACCTTCGGCGGCTCCGGCTTCCTGCAGGAGTACCCCGTCGAGCAGTACGTCCGCGACGCCAAGATCGACACCCTCTACGAGGGCACGACCGCGATCCAGGGCCAGGACTTCTTCTTTCGCAAGATCGTCAAGGACCAGGGCCGGGCGCTGGGCCACCTCGCCAAGGAGATCGAGGGCTTCATCGCCTCCGAGGCCGGCAACGGTCGCCTCAAGAACGAGCGGACGCTGCTCGCCACCGCTCTCGAGGACGCCAACGCCGTCGTCGGGCACATGATCAACGACCTGATGTCCTCGGCCGAGGAGCAGCGCTTCATCTACAAGGTGGGGCTCAACACCACCCGCCTGCTGATGGCGCTCGGTGACGTCGTGTGCGCCTGGCTGCTGCTGCGCCAGGCCGAGGTCGCGCTCGACAAGCTGGCCGGTGACGTGTCCGCCAAGGACAAGGCGTTCTACGAGGGCAAGGTCGCGGCGGCGCAGTTCTTCGCCCAGACCAACCTGCCGCGCCTCACTGCCGAGCGCGCCATCGCCGAGGCCACCACGCTCGAGCTGATGGACCTCGACGAGGCGTCCTTCTGATCGAGTAGGCGCTTCCTCGCGCGACGTCGGCATCGAGTCGGCGCATCCTGACACCACGTCGTGGCAGGATGCGCCGACTCGGCGCATGTGGAGGGAGACGATGCGCCCGCTCGATGACAGGTGTCACGGACAGGGCGTGACACTTCCGTCAGGGCCCCGGGTCCGTCCGCCGCCACGCTGGGGACATGACGATTCCCGCCATCCGCGCCACGGGGCTGCGCAAGCAGTTCCGATCCACCGACGGCACCGAGGTCCTCGCGGTCGACGACGTCGACCTCACCGTCCACCCCGGCGAGATCGTCGCCTTCCTCGGCCCCAACGGCGCGGGCAAGACGACGACCGTCGACATGCTGCTCGGGCTGACCCGCCCCGACGCCGGCACGATCGAGGTCTATGGCACGACGCCGGCCGAGGCCGTCCGACAGGGCCGCGTGTCCGCGGTGATGCAGACCGGTGGCCTGCTCAACGACTTCACCGTCCAGGAGACGGTGCGCGCGATCGCCGCCCTGCACGGGCGCTCCGACCGGGTGGAGGTGGTGCTCGAGCGGGCCCGCCTCACCGAGCTGGCCGGGCGCCGGGTCGAGGCGTGCTCCGGCGGCGAGCAGCAACGGCTGAAGTTCGCGCTGGCGCTGCTGCCGGACCCCGACCTGGTCGTGCTCGACGAGCCGACGACCGGCATGGATGTCGGATCCCGCCAGGAGTTCTGGCGGACGATGCGCGCCGACGCAGCAGCCGGGCGCACGATCGTGTTCGCCACGCACTACCTCGCCGAAGCCGACGAGTTCGCCCAGCGGACCGTCCTGATGGCCCGCGGGCGGATCGTCCACGACGCCGCGACCGCCGACGTGCGGGCGGCGTACGGGGGGCGCACCCTCACCTTCCGGCCGCCGGCCGAGGTCGTCGACCCCGACGGCATCGACGCCGACTGGCTGGCCAGGGTGCACGCCGCGCTCGAGCCCCTCGGCGTGACCGACGTGGACGTCTCCGCCGCGAGCCTCGAGTCGGCCTTCCTCGCCCTGACCACCGAGCTCGAAGGAGCCACCCGATGACGACGACGATCACCGACACGCCCGCCCCGGCGGCGGTCCGCACCGTCCGGCGACCAGAGATGACGACGTACGCCCGCCTCGACCTGCGCCGGCAGCTGCGCGACCGGATCGGGATGTTCTTCGTCGTCGGCCTGCCGACCTTCATGTTCCTCGTCTTCGGCCTCGGGTCCGACGACCCGGTCGGCAGCGGCAACGTCGCGATGTACGTGATGATCTCGATGGCCGCGTACGGCGCCGTCACCGCGACCACGAGCGTCGCCGGCAGCGCCGCGACCGAGCAGGTCATGGGGTGGGGGCGCCAGCTCGGCCTGACTCCGATGCGACCGGTCGCCTTCGTGGCGGCCAAGGCTGCCGTGGCGATGGCTGTCGCCGCTGTCCCGGTCGTCGCGATCTATGCCATCGGCGCCGCCACCGGCGCGCAGGGCCACTGGACCGACTGGGTGCTGTCGGGGGCCCTGGTGTGGTTCGGCTCGGCGCTGTTCGCGGTCTACGGCCTGGCGATCTGCCTGGCGTTCCGCGGCCCGAACGCCCCGGGCATCGCGTCGGGGATGATCGTGGTGCTGGCCTTCCTCGGCAACGTCTTCACGCCGATGAGCGGGTTCATGCTCGACCTGGGACGGTTGACCCCGCTCTACGGCTACGTCGCGCTGGCCCGGTTCCCGCTCACCGACGGGCACCTCCCGATCGCCGGGAGCGACCCGTTGTGGCTCCCGGTCGCTAACGTGCTCGCGTGGACGGTGATCTTCGCGCTGATGGCGCTGTGGGGCGTGCGCCGGAGCCGGGCGCGCACGTGACGACGTCGCCCGCCGCCCAGCCCCTCCCCGACAACCCGTGGGAGAAGTGGGGCTGGGCGTTCGCCGCGATCTGGCTCGTCTTCCTCGCCTTCCCCATCACCGCCGTCCTGGACTCGGGCGTGCCCGTGGCCGCACAGGTGGCGGCCCTGCTCTGCATCGCCGGGTTCGCCGTCGCCAACGTGCTGGGCTACTCCCACCACCGCAGCACCTGGCTGTGCCTGGGCGTGATGGTGCTCCTGGCGCTGGCGACCCTGCCGGTGATCGGCATCGGCGTCATCTCCTACGCGCCCTACCTGGCGATCCTCTCCGCGCTCGAGCTGCCAAGCCCCGCCTGGAAGTGGGCCGTCGGCTTCTGGGCGGCGTTCCCGCTGCTGTCCCTGCTCGACATCGACGACTTCCCGACCTTCTTCTTCCTCATGCTCTGGCCGATCATGATCGGGGGCGTGATGCTGCGCATCTTCGGCGAGCGCGAGCAGCTCGCCTACGCGGCCCGCGGCGAGCACGCCATCGTCGCCGAGCGCGAGCGCGTCGCGCGCGACGTGCACGACGTGCTCGGGCACTCGCTCACCGCGCTCTCGGTGAAGGCGGAGCTCGCCGCCCGCCTCATCGACCTCGATCCCGCCCGCGCCAAGGAGGAGCTGGAGTCGATCCAGGCCACCGCCCGCCAGGCGCTCGCCGAGGTGCGGGCCACCGTCGGCGGCCTGCGCGCCGGCAACCTCGAGGCCGAGCTCGCGGCCGCGCCCCGGGTGCTCGCCGACGCCGGCGTCACGACGCGGGTCGAGGGCAGCGTCGCCGACACCGATCCGCGCCACCGGGCCCTGCTGGCCTGGGTGCTGCGCGAGGCGGTCACCAACGTCGTACGCCACGCGCGGGCGCGGTCGGTGGTGATCGAGCTCGGCCCCGGCGGGATCGCCGTGACCGACGACGGTGCGGGCTGCGACGGCCCCGAGGGCAACGGGCTGCGCGGGATGCGGGAGCGGGTGGCGGGAGCTGGCGGCACGCTCAGCCTCGCGCCCGCCTCACCGGGCACCCGGGTGGAGGTGGCGCTCCCGTGATCAGGCTGCTGCTCGCCGACGACCAGGCCCTCGTCCGCGGCGCGCTGGCCGCGCTGCTCGACCTCGAGTCGGACCTCGAGGTCGTCGCCCAGGTCGGTCGCGGCGACGAGGTCGTCGAGGCGGCCCGCGCCTCGGGGGCCGAGGTGTGCCTGCTCGACATCGAGATGCCGGGCCTCAACGGCATCGACGCCGCTGCGGCCGTACGCCGGGAGCTGCCGGGCGTACGGTCGCTGGTCGTGACGACGTTCGGTCGGCCGGGCTACGTGCGCCGGGCCATCGAGGCCGGGGCGTCGGGGTTCGTCGTCAAGGACACGCCCGCCCGGCAGCTCGCCGACGCCGTGCGCCGCGTCCACTCCGGGCTGCGCGTCATCGACCCGGACCTCGCGGCCGAGTCGCTGATCGACGGGCCGAGCCCGCTCACCGGACGCGAGCGCGAGCTGCTCACGTACGCCCTCGACGGGTCACCCGTCGCCACGATCGCCGCGCGTGTGCACCTGTCGGAGGGCACGGTCCGCAACCACCTGTCCGCGGCGATCGGCAAGACCGGCGCGACCACGCGCAGCGAGGCCGCGCGGATCGCCCAGGACCGCGGCTGGCTCTAGATCTCGGTACGAGCCTGACGCGCCCTCGTGCCTCGGGCGCGGGCTCACTCGATCTGGCCGGGCCCACGCCGGGCTCACATGTCCCGGCGCTCCTCCACGTGGGTGGTCCTGGAGCGCTGGTTGTTCATCACGAGCGCGAGGACGAGGGCGAGGACGCCCGCGATCACCAGGATCCAGCCGACCGTGGTCGGCTCGACGACCTCCTGGACCGAGGCGGGGAACTCGTTGATGGCGAAGAGCAGGATCAGGCCGATGACGAGCAGGAGGATGCCGATTCCGATACCCATGACGACTCCTTCGGTGAGGTGGCCCGCGTGGCGGGTGCGACCGGCCCGGGGCTGGTCCTTCCCGGCAGCGTAGGACCGTCGGCACCTGATTCCGAGGACCCTCACCCGCGCGGGTGCCTCGCGGTGCGGGCGGTCGGGCGTACGGAACGAGGGCCGGACCCCAGTGGGATCCGGCCCTCGTGTCGTCAGCTCCGGGACCGGCTCAGCGGACCTTGCCGACCTTGAGCTTGACCGACCGTGTGGTCGACGCGGCCTTGGCGGTCACCTTGACCGAGAGCTTCTTGCCCTTCATGGCCCTGGTGATCTTGAGCTTGGACTTCGTCGCCTTCGCGATCTTCTTCTTGCCGGCGAACCACTGGAACTTGTAGCTCACCGCGGTGCTGCTGCGGAAGAGCTTGTCGAGGCCGGTGACCTTCACGGTCTTGCCGACCTTGGGCTTGCCGGACACGTCCAGCCCGGCGACGATCGCGGCCAGCGCGGCCGGGACGTCGACCGTCGGGGTGGGCGTCGGCGTGGGCGTCGTGGTCGGCGTCGTGACGGTCACAGCGGCGGTCACCGGCGCGGTCGGGACCGACTCGGCGTGGCCGTAGAAGTAGTCGTCGGCGCCGGCCGTCACGAGGACGGTGATCTTCTTGCCGATGTCCGCCGCGGTCGGCACGTACGTCGAGCCGTACGCGTCGGGGATGAACTCGCCGTCGCGCAGCCAGTCGTAGTAGTACTCCGTCGGCGCCGGCGTCCAGCTGCCCACGGAGGCGGTGAGCGTCGAGCCCACCACCGGCGCACCGCTGATCGTCGGGAGGGCCGTGTTGGTCACGGTCGTCTCGGCGTCGTGCTCACCCGGCACCAGGACGGCGTCGACGCCTGGGGTCTCGGTGCCGACCGTGACGACGACGTCGTCCGCGTTCTCGATGCGACCCTTGTCGTTCCAGTACTCGTAGGCGTACTCGGCGCCGACGCGGCCGCCGATCTCCACGCGGTAGGTACCGGCGCGCAGGCCGTCGAGGACGTACGACCCGTCGGCGGCGGTGTAGGCGCTCTCGGTGTACTCCCACTCGTCACCGACCTTGATCAGGGCGTCGACCCAGGCGTCCTCGACGCCGGCGCCGGTCGAGTCGGTGACCCGGCCGGAGAACGCGGCGTCGAGGCCGAGCTCCGCGTCGATGTCGGACGCCGTGCCCTGCGCCGCGACGGTCACGACGTCGGCCTCGACCCGGGTCGTCGCGTCGTCGTAGTACTCGGCGGCGTAGGTCTGGGACTCCTCGAAGAAGCCGTCCCTGAACCCGACGACGTAGCTGCCGCCGGCCAGGCCGTGGATGTCGTAGGTCCCGTCCACGTCGGTCCACGCAGAGCCCGCCCAGTTGTAGTAGACGTAGCCGTCCTCCTCCACCGGCTCATAGGCGGTGACGTAGACCTCCGCGAGGTCCGTCCCACCCGGTCCGGTCACCGCGCCGGTGATGTGGGCACCCTCGGCCAGCTCGGCGTCGGCCACGAACGTCCCCGCGCTCGGCACGACGACGGTGTCGGCCTCCCGCACCGACTCGGCGTCCTCGTAGTACTCCGACACGAAGCCGTTCTGGTAGTCGTTGAAGCCGATGCGGTAGGACCCAGCCGGAACCACGAAGGAGTAGCTGCCGTCCTCGCCGGTGTACGTGTAGTCGATGCCCTCCCAGTACTGGTCGACGTCGTTGTACTCGAACAGCTCGACCTCGACGTCGACGAGCTCGGCGGCGCCCGAGCCGGTGACGGTCCCGCTCAGGGTGCCGTCGGCGGCATGGGCGGCGGGCGCGAGGCCCAGGACGCTGGCGGCCAGCGTCGTCGAGATCAGCGCGGCGGATGGCCGGCGCAGGCGTACATGCATGAAGGAACCCCCACTTGGAGACACGGCGCCGCGAGTCGGCCCGGTCGATGTCAGGAACCTAGGCACGCGGGCCTCCCGGGCGTGGTCGAACGCCCGAAAACCGCCCGATGCGACCACGCCCCGCTCACCCCCACGGGTGGAGGTGCCGGCAGCGCCTACCCTTCCCACCATGGGTGACGCGCAGACAGATCCGCAGACCGACCAGCAACGGCTCAGCGCCCTCGTCGCCGTCTGGTGGGAGGCGGTGGACTCGTTCACACGGGTGCTGGAGCACGTCGGTGACGACGAGTGGTCCACGCCCACCGACCTGCCCGGCTGGGACGTCCACGCCGTCGCCGCCCACACGGCACACCTGGAGGCCCTCCTGGCCGGACGGCCGCACGACGACGTCGAGGTCGGCGACGCACCGCACGCGCGCGGGATGATGGGGCAGTTCACCGAGCAGGGCGTCGTGGTGCGACGCGCGGAGCCCGGTGACGCACTGATCTCGGAGATCCGCGAGGCGACGACCGCGCGCCACACGCAGCTGCTGGCGGACCCGCCGGCCGATCCGTCGGCACCGGCCCCCGGCGTCTTCGGCGCCATCGGCTGGACGACGGGGCTGCTGCTGCGCAACCGGCCGCTCGACGTGTGGATGCACGAGCAGGACGTCCGCCGCGCCCTCGGGCGACCGGGCAACCTGGACTCGGCGGCGGCGATCCACTCGGCCGACTACCTCATGGAGAGCCTGCCGTTCGTCGTCGCCAAGCGCGCCGGGGCACCTGCCGGCTCGGTCGTACGCCTCGAGGTGGCCGGGCACGCGCCGGTCACGGCGGTCGTGGGCAACGACGGGCGTGGACGCCCCGCCACTCCTGACGAGGCCGTGGAGCCTGTGGTGACCCTCTCGATGGACCGGGAGACCTTCGTGGTGCTGGCCGGTGGGCGACGCGCGGCGGGACCGGACGACGTACGCCTCACCGGCGACGCCGCCCTGGGCGGGCGGGTGCTCGCCGCCATGGGTGTGACGCCGTGAGCGACGCCGCGTGGACGACGGCCGACATCGGCGACCTCACCGGACGCACGGCCCTCGTGACCGGACCGACGCGCGGCGGCCTCGGGTTCCACACCGCGCTCGAGCTGGCCCGGCACGGCGCCCGGGTGGTGCTCGCGGGGCGTTCGCCCGACAAGCTCGACGCGGCCGCGCACGCGGTCGCCGCCGAGGTGCCGGGCGCCCGGACCGAGCACCTCGTGGTGGACCTGTCCGACCTCGGGTCCGTTCGTGCCGCGGGTGAGGCGGCGACCGGGCTCGGTCCGATCCACGTGCTGGTCAACAACGCCGGCATCATGGCGACACCGTTCCGTCGGACCGGTGACGGGCTGGAGTCGCAGATGGCGACCAACCACTTCGGCCCGTTCCTGCTGACGGGGCTGCTGCTCGACCAGCTCGTCGCGTCGGGCGAGGGGCGCGTCGTGACCCTGTCGTCCCAGGCGCACCGGATGGCGCGCACGGCCCCGCTCGGCGACCCGCGAGCGCGGCGGCGCTACAGCCGGTGGCGGGTCTACGGCCAGACCAAGCTCGCCAACCTGCTCTTCACCTTCGAGCTCGACCGCCGCCTGCGCCGCGCCGGGCTGCCGGTCGTCGCGCTCGCGGCCCACCCCGGACTGGCCGGCACGCACCTCGCCGTCAACGGGCACCTCGGGACCACTCAGGGCCGCCGCGCCGCCATCCTCGACGCGGCGGTCAAGCTGGTGTCGCAGTCGGCCGAGGCCGGGGCGTGGCCGACCCTGATGGCCGCGACTGCGGACCTGCCGGGCGGGACGTACGTCGGGCCGGGCGGACCCGGTCAGGCCTCGGGCCCGCCGCGGATCGTGGGCAGCTCCCCGCTCGCGCGCGACGAGATGGCCCAGCGCCGGCTGTGGGAGACCAGCGAGGAGGCTGTCGGGCTCACCTGGCCGTGACCGCGCCGCCCTGGCTGCGGTCGCGGACCCGCACCAGCCCGGCCAGGGTGCCGACCCAGGCGGCGCCGTCGCGGTCGAGCATGATCCGCGAGCCGTCGCTGCCGGCCAGGAGGCCGGTGCCGGTGCGGACGCCCCACCTGTTGCGCCCGGTGTCCGCGTCGATCGCGGTGAGGTACCACTTGCTGACGCCCGTCAGCGAGGGCCGCTTGGTCCACGCGTAGAGCAGCCCGGTGGCACGGCTCGCGACGACGCCCGAGGCGGGCGAGACAGCGTCGCTGGTCCAGGCGAGCACGCACGCACCGTCGACGAGGTCGACGCGGGCGATGCCCGGCTGCGAGGTGAAGCCGAGCAGCGTGCTCCGCGGGGAGGAGTAGCCGTCGTTGTTGGCCACGACCACCCCGGACCCGAGCGGCGCGAGGTCGTGGTCGGTGGCACCGTCGCCTTTCTCGAACACCGCCTGCCGGCACACCTCGCGACCGTCGGCGCGGGCCAGGAGCACCACGCCGAGCCGGTCGTCGACCTCGTCGGTGATCGCCACGACGCGCCCGTCGAGGAGCACCGGCGCGGACCCGCTGGACCCGGCGTACCCGGAGCGCCACACGGGCTGCGGGGTCCCGTCGGCACCGACGGCGAGCCGGTGCAGCGCCTCGTCGGTGACGACGTACGCACCTCCCTCGTCGGTGGTGACGTCACGATCGACCTCCTCGCCGAGGTCGACCACGCCGACCTGTCCTGAGGCGGGGTCCACCGTGCCGACGAGACCGGCGTGCGACGCCCACCAGATCCGGCCCGACCAGTCGGGCGCGACCGCGACCAGGCAGTCCCCGTGGGGGACGTAGGGCTTGAGGTCCCACTCGGCGTCGGTGGCCAGGTCGGGCTCGCCGTCGGTGGACGTACGCACCGCGAGCACCCGGCGGTCGCCGGTGGCGACCACCGCGCGGTCCGTGGCGTCCAGGTAGACCGCCTCGGCGTCGCAGGCGGTGTCGTCCGGCACGTCCGGCAGGTCGAGCGTCGCCACGGGCCGCAGCGACCCAGGGTCGACGATGCGGAGCGTACGGCCGGACCCGCTGGCGCAGAGCGCGACGACCACGTCGGACGAGGTGAGCTCGAGCCTGCCGCAGCGCTGGAGCCCGAACCACGCGGTCTCCACCTCGGGCTGGTGGCCCAGTGGGCCGGGTCGGTCCGCCGGGTCCTCCGCCGCGCGGTGGGGGTTCGGGGCCAGGTCGGCGACCTCGACGGGGTGCGGCGACGCGGGGCGCCCGACGTACCCCGGCCCGGACCAGGCGCCAGGTGCCGGCGGGACGGGCAGCCAGCCGTCGGGCACCACGACGACCACGAGCGCGACGAGCGCGGCCGCACCGGCGAGCCAGGCCGCTGCGCGGCGGCTCAGGTAGGTGCGGTCCTGCACCCACCAGCGCACGCGCGGGACGCACAGGAGCGCGGCGGCGACGAGCAGGACGACGGGTCCCTGGGCGAACCACAGCAGCAGGAGCGCGCCGACCAGCCAGACCACCGGGCGACCCTAGACGAGCAACGCGCCCGTCCGGCGCAGGCGCATCGAGGACGCCCGATGCGCCTCGTCGCACGGCGACCGGCCGGACCGGGTGGGATCGGTCGGTCAGTCGGTGGCGACGTGCGGGTGCGGAGCGGTGAGGGTGAGGTCGGCGAACACGCCGTGCCCTCCCTCGTCACCCCCACCGCTGCGCAGGAAGACGCGCGAACGGCGCGGCAGGGGCATGCGCGTCCGCGGCGCCTCGTCGATCGGGATCTGCTCGTGCGCGGGACCGGCCTCCGGATGGCGTGCGACCAACGACCCCGTGAACTGCTCGAGCGACTTGATGCGCCCACTCAGGTCGATCCCCTGCTTGTCCCGGTCGTGCTTCATGAGCCGACTCCTTCTGTCCCCACCGGCGGTCCCCCACGGACCACCTGCGGACGAGGTTAGGAGCGTGCGCCGGAGCGCATCAGTGACTAGAAGAACCCTTCGGGAAGTCTTCGGGAGCCGGTCTGGACCAGACCGTCGAGGGCCGCACTTCCTTGATCGGACGCGTCAGCGGACCTTGCCGACCTTGAGGGTCACCACCTTCGTGGTGCCGGCCGCCCTGAGCTTCACTCGCACCTTGAGCGCCTTGCCACGGAGGGACCTGCTGACCTTGAGGGCGGACCGGGTGGCCTTGCGGATCTTCTTCGAGCCGGAGTACCACTGGAACGAGTAGCGCACGCTCGTCCGCAGCTCGGCGACGAGGTTGGTCACCTTGACCTTGCGACCGACGACGGGCTTGCCCTTGGTGTCGAGCCCCTTGGCCAGGGCGGCGAGCTGCGTCGCGACGCTGGGGGTCGGGGTCGGGGTGGTCGTCGGGGTGGTCGTGGCGGGCGGCGTGGTCGTCGTGGGCGGGGTCGGGACGGGCTTGGCGGCGAGCACGGCGTCCCGGCCCGGGACGGTGGCGCCCACCACGACGTCGACCTGCGTGGCCGCCTCCGGGGTGACGGCGTCGTCCCAGTACTCCGGGAAGTGGCGCTCGGAGCGGTCGACGAAGCCGAGGACGTACTCGCCCGCAGGCAGGCCGCCGAGCAGGTAGCCGCCGGTCAGGTCGGTGCGCGTGGACAGCACCGGGCTCCAGGTCCCGGCGTCGAGGGCGTACGCGGTGACCCGGACGCCCGGCAGGGCGCCGCTCGCACCGGTGACCGTGCCGGCGACGGTGCCGCCGGGGGTGAGCTGGGCGTCCTTGTTCGCGGCGACCTCTCCGGCACGCACGACGACGTCCTGCGAGGTAGCCAGCGACTCGGCGTCGTCCCAGAACTCCGGGACGTGGGCGGCGGCGGTGTCGGCGAAGCCGAGGCGGTACGTGCCGTCGCCCAACCCGCCCAGGTCATAGGTGCCGTCCGCGGTCGTCAACGTCTCGCCGAGACGCTCCCAGCTGGTGTCGGTCCACGGCCAGGTGTGGCGGTAGGCGGCGACGGCGATGCCGGCCAGGGGGGCGTCCCAGTCATCGGTGACGGTGCCGGTCACGTGACCCGCGGGGGTCACCATCACGGTCTTGCCGGTGAGGTCCTCGCCGGGTGCGACCGTGAGGTCGTCGGCGTCCTCGAGGGTCGCCCAGTTGGACCAGTACTCGGTGGCGTGGTCGCCGGACGGGTCATGGAACCCGAGACGGTAGGTGCCCGGGGCGACGCCGCTGAGCTGGTAGGTGCCCGTGGCGTCGGTGTCAGCAACGTCGACCGGGTACCAGTCCGGTCCGACCGGGGCGTACAGCGTCACCTCGGCGCCTGCGATGGGGGCGCCGCCGGTGACGAGCATCTGGCCGCTGATGCTGCCGCCGGACGCCGCAGCCGCAGCGGAGGGGGCGACCGGGACGAACGCGGTGGCGGTGGCTACTGCGAGGCTCGTCAGGACGAGGACAGGACGGGACGAACGAGGCATGACGACCTTTCCGAGTGCCCTGCCGACGCAGGAGCATGAGCCACGGATCGTAGGCGCCGGGACGTACCCGCGAGACGCGAATCGCGAAATCCGCCAAGGACTCCCTGACGCAGCGCCTTCCCGGTCCCGAGGGCGGACAGCAACAGACCGGCGGTCCCCTGCACCGCCGGTCTGTCGTCTGTGTGTCAGCCGGCAGCGGGACGCGTCGTGGACCCCACGTCCACCGCGCGTCGCTGCCGGGGCAACGACGGCCGCGCTCCCTCGGCGCGGACGTCGTGCCCGGACTCCCCCACGGAGCCGATGCGGATCATCGGGACACGCCCGACGCGCCGCTCACCCTGGTGTTGCTCGTGCTCATCTCTTCTCCCCCGTGTCGAGTGGTCACGACTAGAAGGATGCGGACGGAGCCGTCCTGATACATCCGTGTTTCCACGGATGTCCAGACCAGGTCTCGATACGCCTCGCTCGTCCCTCGCTCGCCTGCTCGACCACCGAAGGGTCCGGCATCAGGCCGCTGCGCGGGCCTCGCTCTCGAGCTTGCGGCCCAGCAGGCGGCGCGTACGGCGGTCGCCGGTGGCCATCTTGTAGAGGATGGCGAGCTGCTGGGGGGCGTTCTTCTTGTTGGTCGTGGCGAGCCATCCGTTGGGCAGCGAGAGGCGGATGACCTTGTGCCAGGCGGAGGCGACCTGCTGAGGCATCGGGCGCGCGCAGTAGGTGAGGTCGTATTTCTCGAAGAGGGCCTGGACCTTGGGCGCGATCTCCGCGTAGCGGTTGGACGGCAGGTCGGGGAACAGGTGGTGCTCGATCTGGTGCGACAGGTTGCCGGTCATGACGTGGAGCGCCTTGGACCCGGAGATGTTGGCGCTGCCGAGCATCTGGCGGACGTACCACTCGCCCTTGGTCTCGCCCTCGATCGAGCGCTTCTCGAAGGTCTCGACACCCTCGGGGAAGTGGCCGCAGAGGATGACGGAGTTGGACCACAGGTTGCGGACCACGTTGGCGGTGAAGTTGGCCGCGAGGGTCGGCAGGAAGGAGCCTGTCGGGATCGACAGCAGCGGGTGGACGACGTAGTCCTTGGTGGCCTGCTTGCGGATCTTCTTGAGGACCTGCTTGGCGCGACGACGGAACTCGGGGTCCTTGGTCTGCTTCTTGGCGACGACCGCGCCGAGCTCGAGGTCGTAGGCGGCGATGCCGTACTCGAAGAAGACGGCGTTGATGAAGCAGAACACCGGCTGGGCGAGCGAGGCCGGGGTCCACGGCTGGTCCTCGTCGACGCGCATGATGCCGTAGCCGAGGTCGTTGTCCTTGCCGATGACGTTGGTGTAGGTGTGGTGCAGCTCGTTGTGGCTGTGCTTCCACTGCTCGGCGGGCGAGGCCATGTCCCACTCCCAGGTGCTGGAGTGGATCTTGGGGTCGCGCATCCAGTCCCACTGGCCGTGGAGGATGTTGTGGCCGATCTCCATGTTGTCGAGGATCTTGGAGACGCTCAGGCCGAGGGTGCCGAGGATCCACGCCGGCGGGAACGCGCTGAAGAGCAGCACCGCGCGCGAGCCGAGCTCGATCTTGCGCTGGGTGTCGATGACGCGCCGGATGTAGGCCGCGTCAGCCGCGCCGCGGGTGTCGAGGACCTCCTGGCGGATGGCGTCGAGCTCGTGGCCGAGCTGCTCGATGTCGGCCTCGGTGAGGTGCGCGATGGGGTTGGTCTGGCCGAGGACGGCCTTCTTCTGGATCGTGGTCATCGGGGTGTCCTTCCGTGCATCGGTGGTTGAGGTGCGAGCGGAGCGAGCCTCGAAACCACTCGGTGGGGGTGGGGTGGGTCAGTGGTCGATGTGGCAGGGGCCGGCGGCGGCGTTGATGCAGGTCTGCACCTTGATGTCGCCCGTCTCGCCTGGGACCGCGGTGGTGATCGCGCCGTTGCGGAGGTCGCGGACGCTGCCCTCGCGCAGCGGGATCACGCAGCCCATGCAGATGCCCATGCGGCAACCGCTCGGCATGAGCATCCCGGCCTCCTCGGCGGCGTCGAGGATGGGCGTCGCGCCGTCGAGGTCGAGGGTGGTGCCGGAGGCGAAGGTCACCGTGCCGCCGTCGCCGGGCTCGACGCGGGCGGTGCGGAACTGCTCGGTGGTGAGGCTGAGCCCCGCCGCCTCGTGGTGGACGGCCAGGGCGTCGAGCAGGCCGGCCGGCCCGCAGGCGAGCGTACGGCGCTCGGCGAGGTCGGGCACGAGGTCGGCGAGGTCGGCGACGTCGAGCACGCCGTGCTCGTCGTCGTAGCGCGCGACGAGGCGGATCGCGCCGGCGGCGTCGAGGGCCTCGAGGTCGCGGATGAAGATCGAGTGGGGGTGGCTGGGGGCCACGTGGACGACCACGATGTCGTGGTCGGCGCTGCGCGCCGGGCGGAGCACGCCCTCGTCGGTGCTCGGGAAGAGGTTGCGCAGCATCCCGATGACCGGCGTGATGCCCGAGCCGGCGGTGACCATCAGGAACTTGCCGCCCTCGGGCGGGAGGACGAACTCGCCGGACGCCTGCTCGAGGTGCACGAGCGTGCCGGGACGGGCCTCGTGGACGAGGTGGTTGCTGACCAGGCCGTCCGGCACCGCCTTGACCGTGATGGAGATGCGGCCGTCGCGGCGCGGGCCGTGGGTGAGCGAGTAGGCGCGCCACTGGCGTACGCCGTCGACGTCGATGCCGATGCGAAGGTACTGGCCGGGGACGTGGCCGGCCCAGTCCGCGCCGGGCCGGATCACGATGGTGGCGGCGTCGGCCGTCTCGGGGAGCACCTGCTCGATGCGGCCGCGGAGGTCGGCACCCGAGCGCAGGGGCGCGAACAGGTCCATGAAGTCGGCGGGCAGGTAGGGCGTGGTGGCGGCCTCGGCGACCCGGACGAGGTGGTCGCCCAGTCGCCGGCTTCGCGCGGTGCCACGCACCGGTGGCTCGAGAGTGGTGCTCATACGATCAAATGTCGCGGATCCACCGCCGATCTTCCTGCCCTCCGCACGTGAATCCGAGCTAGACTCTTGTTCGCTGCGAACAAACTAGGCGACCGGAGGCCCGATGAGTGAGCGCCCTGTGCGTCCGAGCACACAAATGCAGACCATCGTCGGCCTCGACCCGCAGGTCGCCGAGGCGCTGCGGGGGCCCCTGGCCGAGGTCGCCGACCGCGTCGTGCTCGCGATCATCGACGAGGTGCCCAGCTATGCCGGCGCACTGACCGGCCGGATGGGCGAGGTGATCCGCAATGCCGTGCAGCTCGCGCTCGGCGGCTTCCTCACCCTGGCCACGCGGCAGGACGACAGCGTGCCGCGCGCGCCCGCGATCGAGGGCGCCTACCAGCTCGGCCGCGGCGAGGCGCGCAGCGGGCGTACGGTCGAGGCGCTCCTGGCCGCCTACCGCGTGGGCGCTCGGACGTCGTGGCGCGACATGGCCGACGCCGCCGTCGAGGCCGGCATCGACGCCGGCCAGCTGGCGCGGTTCGCCGAGCTGGTCTTCGCCTACATCGACGAGCTGTCGGCCGCCTCGGTCGCCGGCCACACCGACGAGCTCGAGAGCAGCGGCCGCATCCGCCAGCGCAACCTCGAGCGCCTTGCACGGGCGCTGCTGACCGGCGCGGCGGCCGACGCGGTCACCGCCGCCGCCGAGCGCGCCGACTGGGAGCCGCCGACCACCCTGACCGCCGTCGTCCTGCCCGAGTCGCAGGTCTCGGCCGCGCTCACCGCGCTCGACTCCCGCACGCTGCAGCCCACCGACGACGTGCCGGGGTTGCCGGAGGGCCACGCGTCGCTGCTCGTCCCGGGCACCGGCTCGGCGACCGCCCGACGTACGCTCCTGCGCGCCCTCCGCGGCACCGACGCGGTGGTCGGGCCGTCGACGCCGTGGCTCGAGGCAGCGGCCTCGCACCGGCGTACGCTCCGCTGCGCCTCCCTCGGGATCGAAGGCCTCGTGGACTCCGACGAGCACCTCGCCGCGCTCGTCCTGGCCGCCGACGCCGAGGCCCGCGCGGACCTGCGCGCGCGGGTGCTCGCCCCGCTCGCCGAGCTGCGCCCCTCCACCGCCGAGAAGCTCACCGACACGCTCCGCAGCTGGCTGCTGCACCACGGCCGGCGCGACGCCGTGGCCGAGGAGCTCTTCGTGCACGCCCAGACGGTGCGCTACCGCGTGGGGCAGCTGCGCGAGGTCTACGGCGAGCGTCTCGAGGACCCGGCGTTCGTGCTCGACGCGACGCTCGCCCTGGCGTAGCGGCGGCGCACTCACCGCGCAGGGTCTCCGGCTCCGCGCCGGGGGCGGTGCCCGGAGCGGCGTACCCCGACACGACCCGGGCGGTGCCCCAGCCACATTCCGCGCTGGCGGATCGTGGGTCGCGCACCCCCTCAGGCCGGGCGGTGGATGAAGGCGAGCTGTGCGGTCTTCGGGGGGAGGTCCGGCACAGGGGCCGGGATCTCGGTGACGGGTCCGAGCTCGGCACCGTGCCGCTGGAGGAGCGCGATCGACTTCTCGTTGGCGACATCGGGCTCGAGGACGATCCGCTGCACCGCCGGATCGGAGAAGAGGTGCTCCAGCAGGAACTCCATCAGCCGAGAGGTACGCCCTGCTCGGGCGCTGTCGTCGGCGAGGAAGAGGTGGAGGCCGATGTCGCCGGAGCGCCGGTCGTAGTGCTCGCCGATCTCGTCGACGAACGGGTCGTAGGTCTGCAGCAGCCCGAGCGGGCGGTCGTCGAGGAGCACGAGGGACGCGGTGAGGTGGTCCTGCTCGGCGATCCAGCCGTAGATCTCGCCCACCTCCTCCACGGTCCGCGTGCCCATCCCCCAGAACGTCGCGCGTGGCTGGGTGAACCAGCCGTGCAGGAGCACGGCGTCGGCGGGCGGGTCGACGGGGCGCAGGGTGAACGCAGGCGGGGAGTGCTCAGGTGGGCTGACCGGGAGCAAGGTGCCGTCCTTCCAAGGGGTGAACTGGTCGTCGTGGTGGGAGTCGCCGGCGACGCCCGAGGCGCCGAGCGGCACCGCCCAGCGGCTGCGCGACCGGTCGGCGAGGTCCCACACGACGCGGGCGATCGGGCCGGTCACGACCGCGTCCGTGCCCGGGATCCACGCGGTCGCCACGACACTCTCGGTGTCGCCGCCCAGCGGGCTCCCCGCGACGGAGGGGAGGTGGGGCGACGGGTCGAGGGCGAGGTCGGCGAAGGCGTGCTGCGGGGCGAACCGGTGCCGCTCACCCCACGCCTGAGCGGGCGCGGCGGCCGCCTGCGCCAGCGCGGCCCGGGCGATGGCGACGAGGTCGAGCCCTGCCGGCGGGTCGGCGACGAGGTCGGGCAGGACCCTGGCGACCCGGCTCGGAAGGTGCCACCACGGCGCCAGCACCTCGCTGTGGACCGGCGGAGCGGCCGCACGTGCCGGGTCCAGGAGCGGGTGGGCGGCGACCGCTGCGACGACCGCGTCGCGCACCGCGCCGAAAGCCCCGGCCTCGTAGGAGTCGGCCGCCATCGAGCGGTCCCACAGGCGCAGCCGCTCGACGAGCGCCCGGCTCGGCCCCGGCAGGCCCGGCAGGGCGAGGAGCAGGGCGAGGAGCGAGCCACCGGAGGTGCCGTCCTCGTCGGTGAGGACCCGGGTCGCGGTCGCCACGTCGACCGCACCGGTCTGGTCGGCCCGCGAGAGCAGGCTCGCGATCCGGTCCCGTCGCCAGCTCGGTGCGAAGCGGTCGGCGAGGACGTCCCAACGCTCGTCGGTGCGGTCGTTGGCCGTGACGGCGACGGCGTCCGGCGCGACCTCGGTCCGGGGCAGCTCGGCCCAGCCCGTCCACTCGCTGTCGCTCCGCACGGGCACCCGGCCCGCGACACGGTGCAGCACACGTCCGGCGGTGTCGGCGACGAGCACGTTGTTGACCGGCTCGACCCAGCGGTCGAGGGCCGCGTCGACGTCGGCGACGGTGCGGGCCCGGAGCAGCGGCAGCAGTGCGGCGAGGCCGACGTCGCCCAGCACGGTCGTCGGCGTCCGGACGACGAGCCGGCCGTCCTCCACGGAGACGTCCTGGTAGTCGGCCATCGCGTTGGTGACGGCCCACGCGACGTGTCCGGTGTGGCCGAAGTGCTGCACGCCCGGGACGCCGGGGAAGGCCAGCCCGACGACGTCGAGCTCGTCGCACGACAGCCGGACCTGCTGGTAGATGCCGGGGGCCTCGAATACCCGGTGCGGGTCCGCGCCGATGAGCGGTGCTCCCGATGCCGTGCGCGCGCCGCCGACCGCGAACGCGTTGCTGCCGTGGGGCGGCTCGACGCCGAGCAGCTCCGCGAGCCGGGGATCCAGTCCCGGCCCGACCGACGCTGCCCACAGCTTCGTCGGGAACCCGGCGAAGAGGACGTGCTGCACCAGGAAGACGGCGACCGGGGTCCACTCCTGCCACTCCCCCGGGGCCGCCCGGTCGGCGAGCTCGGGCGAGGTCGCGCCCTCGGCGAAGCCGGCGCGCACCCCCTCGGCGTACGCCGCGAAGAGCTCCTGCGACTCGGGGTCGAGGGCGGCGAAGCCGCGCCGGGCGGTGCCCTCGATGTCGAGGTCGCGGGCGAGGGCGTCCCAGGCGTCCGACCCGCCGAGCACACCCGTCCGGGCCTCGCCCCGGAGCCGCTCGACGGTGAGCTGCCAGGCCCGGTCGTGCGCGGTCACCCGGCCCTGCCGGTGGGCGAGGTCGAGGACGGTCACGCCCCGGACGTGCGGGACGCCCCACCGGTCGCGGCCGACGTTCACCTCTCGACCGGACGGGCCGCGGGATTGACGAGCGTGCCCGCGAAGATCAGCGACTCGGCCTGGTCGGCGAGGTCGACCATCTGGAGGGTGTTGCGGAGCTGGAGCCGGTTGAGGCAGCTGTGCGCGAACTGCGGGCGCAGCAGGTCGTACGCCTCCGCAGCGGCGGCGAGCTCGGGGTGGTCGGCGACGTGGCCGGCGATGCAGTCGCGGACGAGGCCCCAGAACCGGTCGTCGTCCAGCAGTCCGGCGCCCGACAGGATCCCGCCCAGGTGGCGCAGGAAGCCGTCGAACACGTCGGCGTGGATCGCCAGCGCCGCCACGTCGGGGGTGACGACGGACCGGATCCGCTCGACCTCCTCGGGCAGCGGCCGGCCGGTGAGGACCGCGACCTCCTCGCCGATGTCCTTCATGACCATCCGGACCGGCACGTGGCCGCGCAGCACCATGACGAGGTTCTCGCCGTGCGGCATGAACGCGAGGTCGTGGGCGAGCAGGCAGTGCACCAGCGGGCGCAGGTAGGCGCGGAGGTACGTCGTCACCCAGTCGGCGGGCTCCAGCCCGGAGGCGCCGATGAGCTCGGCGACGAGCGGGACGCCGTCGCGGTCGCGGTGCAGCAGCGACGCCATCGTGGCAAGCCGCTCGCCCTCCGCGAGCTGCGGGACGGGGCTCTCGCGCCACAGCGCGGCGACCATCTTGCGGTGCGCCGACGGCACCGGCAGCCGGTGGTAGGCGTCGCCGGTCCAGCCGATGGCCGCGTGCTCGCGGAGCACCGAGAACCCCAGGCCGACGAGCTCGTCGTCGCCGGCCACGACCTCGGCGACCCAGTCGTTGATGGCCGGCGTGGCCGCCATGTACGCCGGGGAGAGGCCGCGGAGGAAGCCCATGTTCTGGATGGCCAGGGCCACCTTGACGTAGGACCGCTCCGGCCGCTCGACGGGGAAGAAGGTGCGGATCGACTGCTGGGCGCGGTGCACGACGTCCACCTCCCCCAGCGGGACCAGCGCCTGCCGTGCGATGTCGGGGGCGAAGCTGACGGCGAGCCGGTTGGTCCACTGCCACGGGTGCACCGGCAGGTAGAGGTAGTCCCCGGGGTCGAGGCCGAGGTCGCGCAGCCGCTTCTCGAAGTCGACGAGCACCTCCTCGCCCAGCTCGGCGCGGTAGTGCTCCTCCTCGGTGAGGCCTGCGGACAGGGACAGCAGGGCCTCGTCACGGCGTACGGCGAGCCAGTGCAGGCGTACGTCCGCCCCGGTCTCCGGCGCGTAGGCGGCGTGGTCGTCGACGCCCCAGCCGATGCGGCCGTTGCAGGCGACGAAGCCGGGGTGGCCCTCGGTCATCGCGGCCTCGATGTCCTGGTAGCCGGCGTGGACCAGGTCTGCGGAGGAGAGCCGGTGGTGGGTGAGCTTCCACGCGGCCGAGGCGAGGGTGCTCGCCACCTCCTCGAGGTAGGTCGCGAGCAGGTGGTCGGGGATGCCGAGCGCGTCGTTGCAGTCGACGACGAAGTCCTGCGCGTCCACCGCGGCCGGGGCGCCCGCGACGGTCCGCACGATCGAGGAGGCGTCGACGACCCAGTGCTCGAGGGGGTGCCGGCGCGCGGCGAAGGCGTACGCCGAGCGTCCGAGCTCGAGGCGCCAGACGTCGGCGTCGGGCTCGGGCGTGAGCAGCCGCTCGTGGCTGAACTCGGCGATCGCCTTGGCGACGAGGTCCCGGTGCGCGCGGGCCATGGTGGATGGCGTGAGGTGGGCGGTCAGGGCGGTGTTCACGAGGCGGCTCCGAGGGTCGAGGCGGCGAAGTCGGCGCGGCTGCAGAAGCTCAGCGTCGCGGTCTTGTCGGGCAGCTCGACCTCCCGCGCGACGACGAAGCCGACCGCAGCGTTGAGGACGGCGATCCTGTCGTTGCGGGCGTCGGGCTCGACGACGACGCGGCGGGCGGCCGGGTCGGCGAAGCACTCCTCCATCACCCGGCGCATCACCGCGGAGGTGAAGCCGTGGACCGGGGTGTCGGTCGGTGCGACGAGGACGTGCATGCCGACGTCGCCGGGACGGAGCTCGGGCAGGCCGGCCAGCGGCGAGTGCGCGGGGTCGTAGCGCTCCACCAGGAACGCCGGCTCGCCGTCGGCGCGGCCGAGCAGCGCGTGGTGGTGCGGGTCGTCGGCGATCCGGGCGTACTCGTCGTGCACCTGCGCCGGGGTGGCGTCCTGCATGCCCCAGAAGACGGAGCGCGGATGGGTGACCCACGCGTGCAGCTGCGCGAGGTGGCGGACGGGGTCGAGGGGTTCGACGGTGAGCCTCATGCGCTCGCCTCCTCGCCCACCGGGTGGCGCAGTCGGTCGGGGATGCCCCACTCCTGGAAGGCGATCCGCTTCTCGACGGCGTACGGCTCGCGGCCGAGGACCTGCGCGAGGATCACCGAGCTGCGCATCGCCCCCATCCCGAGGTCGGGCGCGACGAAGCCGTGGGTGTGCTCCTCGGCGTTCTGCACGAAGACCTCGCTGCCGGCGTGGTCGACGGCGAAGGTCGGGCTCGCGAGGAAGCGGCCGTGCTCGTCCCAGCGGATCCTGCTCCGGACGGGGTCGAGGAAGTCGGGGACCCGAGGGGCGTACCCGGTGGCGAGGACGAGATGGTCGGTGCGCAACCGGCCGGTGGTCCCCTGCTCGGTGTGCCGCAGGTCGAGGTCGTGCGCGCTCCCGTCCCAGTGCGCGGCGGTGACCTCGGTCGCGGTGAGCAGCGTGGTGGCGACGCCGCCGGTGGCCGCGCGGCGGTAGAGCTCGTCGTAGATCGCGTCGATGGTCTCGGAGCTGATGCCCTTGGAGAGGGCGGCCTGGCCGCGCTGCACCTCGGCCCGGCGGGGTGCCGGCAGGCCCTGGAAGTAGGACGACCACTCGGGCGAGGTCATCTCGAGCGTGAGCTTGGTGTACTCCATCGGGAAGAACCGTGGCGAGCGGGTGACCCAGCTCAGCTCGAAGCCGTGCTGCTCCTGCTCGGCGAGGAGGTCGGCGTAGACCTCGGCGGCGCTCTGGCCGCTGCCGACGACGGTCACGGACCCGCCGGCGACGAGGTCGGCCTTGCGGTCGAGGTAGTCGGCCGAGTGCAGCGCGGGGCCGTCGACGTCGAAGGGCAGCCGTGGCGCGGTCCCGGTGCCCAGCACGAGGTGACGGGCACGCCAGGTGCGGCCCGTCGCGGAGCGTACGACGTAGGACGCGCCGTCGTGCTCGACGGCCACCACCCGCTCGCCCCAGCGCACGGAGTCGAGGCGGTCGGCCGCCCACCGGCAGTAGTCGTCGTACTCCCGGCGGAGCGGGTAGAAGCTCTCGCGGATGTAGAAGGGATAGAGCCGGCCGACGTCCTTGAGGAACGCGAGGTAGGAGAACCGCGAGGTGGGGTCCGCCATCGTCACGAGGTCGGCCATGAAGGGCACCTGCAGCGTCGCGTCGGGCAGCAGCATCCCGGCGTGCCACGAGAAGGAGTCGGCCGCGTCGAGGAAGACGGCGTCGAGGTCGTCGATCGGGTCGGCGAGGCAGGCCAGGCCGAGGTTGAACGGGCCGAGGCCGATGCCGAGGAGGTCGTGGGTGTGCGTCGCGTCGCTCACCGGGCCACCGCCAGTCTCCCGGCACGCGGCCGCGGTGCTGCCGGTGCGCCGGTCAGCCGCTCCCCCGCGTCGCGGACCATCGCGACGACCCCGAGGACGTCGTCGACGGTGGCGACCGGGTTGAGCAGGGTCAGCTTGAGGTACGCGCGCCCGTCGACGCGGGTGGCCGCGACGAGCGCGCGGCCGTCGGCGAAGAGCTCCGCGCGGATCGCGGCGTTGTGGCTCGCGAGCGCCTCCTCGTCCAGCCCGTCGGGACGGTGGCGGAAGACGATCGTGCTCAGCTGCGGAGCGGCGGCGAGGTCGATGTCGGGCATGGCGGTGAGCTCGGCGGCGACCGCGTCGGTGAGGTCGATGACCGTGTCGAGGTGCTCGCCGATCGCCTCGGCCCCCATCATCCGCAGGGTCATCCAGAGCTTCAGCGCCTCGAAGCGCCGCGTGGTCTGCAGGCTCTTGTCGACCTGGTTGGGGTGGGCGGAGTCCTTCGGGTTGAGGTAGTCGGCGTGCCAGGTGACGTGGCCGAGCGTGCCGCCGTCGCGCACCACGAGGGCGCTGCACGACACCGGCTGGAACCAGGTCTTGTGGAAGTCGACGGCCACCGAGTCGGCGAGCTCGATGCCGGCGAGCCGGCCGCGGCGGCGCGGCGAGACCAGCAGCCCGCCTCCGTACGCCGCGTCGACGTGGCACCAGGCGCCGTACGCCCGGGCGAGCGCCGCGACCTCGGGGAGCGGGTCGATGGCGCCGAAGTCCGTGGTGCCGGCGGTGGCCACGACCGCCATCGGCACGAGGCCGTCCGCCGTCGTGTCGGCCAGCGCGGCGGCGAGCGCGGCAGGGTCCATCCGGCGGGAGGCGTCGACGGGCACGACGACGACGGCCTCGTCGCCGAGGCCGAGCACCCGGGCGGCCTTCTGCACCGAGAAGTGGCCGTCGGCACCGGCGAGGATGCGCAGCCGGTCCGCGGGCGCCACCTGCTGGCCGCGGGCGAGGAGGAGCGCCTGGAGGTTGGACTGGGTGCCCCCGGTCGTGAAGATGCCGTCGGCGCGCCCGTCGTACCCGATCCGGGCGGCGGTCCAGTCGACGAGGTGGCGCTCGATGAAGGTCGCGCCCGCGCTCTGGTCGAACGTGTCGAGGCTGGAGTTGACCCCGCTCACGAGCACCTCCGCCATCAGCGCCGGGATGACGACCGGGCAGTTGAGGTGGGCGGCGGCCGTCGGCTCGTGGAACCAGATCGCGTCGTCGAGCCAGAGCCGCGAGAGCTCGGCGAGCGCCTCGGGCCCACCACCGAGGGGGCGGTCGAGGTCGACGGCGGCCACGCGTACGGCGGCGTCACGGGGGGTCACGCCGGTGAGCGGTCGCCCGGCCGTGCCGGCGAGGTGGTCGATCAGGTGCTCGACCACGGAGCCGACGGACTGCCGGTAGTCCGCGGCGTTGGCCGGGTGGAACAGGTGCGGGGGTGCGGACACGGGACGTCCCTCCGAGATGACATTAGGTAAGGCTTACCTTACTCACATCGGAGGGGGAGAACGCCACGTGTCCCCGGTCACTGGCGCGGCATCCGCTGAGCTCGGGCGGCCTTGTCCGATCTGCCGCCATCGGTCGGCGGCGGCCCGGGCCCGCGGCTCTCCCCGACTCGAGCGGACATATGGCCGCTCGAGTGGCGGAACATCCCTGGACCAGCGACCACATCACGCGACCAGTCGTCGCGATCGCTACTCGGGCGGACATACGTCCGCTCAAGTGGGCCTATGGCCGCTCGTACGCGGCGGTGCCGGCGACCCAGGTAGCGGCGACCCGGCCGGCGAAGGAGCGCAGGCGCGCGGCGTGCTCGCGGTCGGAGCCGCCCTCGAGGGGGTCGGCGTCGAGCAGGACGAGGTCCGCCGGGTGACCGACGGCGACGGTGCCCCAGCCGTCGGTCGAGGCGGCGAGCGCCTCGCGCGCGGTGATCGACTGCTCCGGGTGCCACGGCTCGCGGTCGTCGCCCGAGCGGTGCACTGCTGACGCGATCGCCAGCCACGGGTCGAGCGGCGAGACCGGGGCGTCGGAGCCGAGCACCACGTCGACCCCGTCGTCGAGCATCCACCGCAGCGGGAAGCAGCGCTCGGCGCGCCCGGGCCACAGCCGCTCGGTGACGTCGCGGTCGTCGAGCAGGTGGGCGGGCTGCACGCTCGCACGTACGCCGAGGCGCGCCATCCGCCGTACGTCGTCGCGGGTGGTGAGCTGCACGTGCTCGATGCCGCCCCGGGCGCCGGTGGCCTCGAACGCCGCCAGCGCCTCGGCCACGGCGCGGTCGCCGATGGCGTGGACGGCGACGTCCAGCCCGCCCGCGGCCGCTCGGGCGAGCAGCGCGCAGAGCTCCTCGGGGGTCTGGTTGGGCTGGCCCTCCTCGGCACCCGGCACTGCCTTCTCGGCGTACGGCTCGCAGCACCACGCCGTACGCGTGTTGAGGGACCCGTCGCTGATGATCTTCAGCGGCCCCATGGTGAGCCGGGGGTCGCCGTCGAGCGGGTCGCCCGAGCGCAGGCCGCGGGAGAGCACGTCGTCGAGGCCGTCGGCGTAGCAGGCGTGGCGGACCCGCAGCAGGTCGGCGCCCTCGGCCCACCGCGCCGCCCAGTCGGCGACGCCACCGCTGAACTCGAGGTCGACGAGGCCCACGACGCCCTGCGCGGCCGCCGCCTCCATCGAGCGGCGGTAGGCGTCCGGGCCGGTGCCGTCGGTGCCGAGCACGGTGGCCAGGCGCCCGTACGCCATGAACCACTCGGCCTCGCTCACCACGCTGTCGCGGGTGGGGAGGGCGAGCATGTGCAGCGCGGTGGTGTTGAGCCAGCCGTGGTGGCCGTCGCCGGCGATCAGCACGATCGGCTGGTCGGTCTCGATCGCGTCGAGGTCGGAGACCGAGGGGTTGTCGGGCCAGGCGGTCGGCCGGTGGCCCCACCCGATGACGGGCAGGTCGGGCCACTCGGCGAGCCGCTCGCGCACCGCGGCGACGGCCTCGGCGCTGGACCGCGCCGGCCCGAGGTCGAGCCGGGCGGAGGCGAGGGTCCACTGCCCGAGGTGGACGTGCTGGTCCCACAGGCCCGGCATCAGCCAGCGCCCGCCCGCGTCGTACGCCTCGCCCTCGTCGGCAGCCCGGTGGGCCGGGCCGGCGCCGACCTCGACGACGCGACCGTCGCGGACCAGTACGTCGACGGGGCCGGGGGCGGCCTCGGTGACGGCCACGAGGCGGGCGTTGCTGATCAGCATGGGGCCACCGTAGGAGGTGACGCTCACCTCTCGACCGCGACCCCGCCCACCCAGACCGCCAGCGGCCGGGCGAGGACGGCGACGTCGGTGGCCGGGTCGCCGTCGACGACCAGCAGGTCGGCGAGCCGGCCGGGCGCGAGTCGTCCGGCCGCGACACCGCAGTCCTCCGCGGCGACCGACGTGGCGCTCGCGAGCGCCTCCGCCACCGGCCAGCCACCGTCCACGAGGGCCGCCACCGAGCGCCAGAGGTGGCCGTGCGGCTTGGCGGGCATCGCTCCGGCGTCGAGCCCGGACACCACGCGGATCCCGTGCTCGCGCAGCCGGAGGGTGTTGCGCGCCGCCCGAGCGAAGTGCTCGTCGCGGTCGGTGATGCCGAGGCGCTCCAGCATCTCCAGGATGTGGGGCGGCATCGCCGAGACCGGCGGGAACCGCGACGGGTCGATGCCCAGTGTCGGGTCGACCGTCATCCCGGCAGCGGCCACCCCGTCGAGCAGCGCGGGCGGCGCGGCGGCACCGCCCTCGGCGAGGCAGGTGAAGTGCTCGAGCCCGTCGGCACCGGCCTCGACCGCCACCTCGGCACCCGCCACGGAGTGCGTGTGCGCCGTGACCCGCAGGCCGGCCGCGTGGGCGGCCTCGACGACGTGCCGCAGTGCGGCGACCTCGAACTGGGCCCCGAGCTGGTCGCTGCCGGGGGTCAGGAAGCCACCGCTCGCCATCACCTTCACCAGGTCCACGCCGCGCTCGACCCGCTCGGCCACGGCTCGCTCGAGCGTGGGCGGGTCGTCGGGGTCGACCTCGCCGCCGAGGAAGTGGCAGTGCCCGAGCGGGATCGTGACGGGCGGACCGGCGGCCACCACCCGCGGCAGCCCCTCGGCCTCGCGGCCCCGGTGCGCGAGCGTCAGGTACGCCACGTCGCCGAGGTCGCGCACGGTCGTCACGCCGGCCGCGGCCTGCGCCGCGAGGCTCGCGGTCACCATCTCGTCCACCGCGTCGGGAGCGGCGCTGCCCGCCCACTCCAGGCTGCCCGGCGTGCCGGGGAAGGCCCCGGACGCGACGAGGTGCACGTGGCAGTCGACGAGCCCCGGGAGCAGCGTCCCGGCGGCCTCCGTCACGGGCACCTCGGGCGGCAGGGCGTACGCCGCCGGCTCGACGCCGACGATGCGGTCACCGTCGACCAGCACCGTCGCACCGCCCGGCAGGAACCGCTCCCCGTCGAACGCACGATCCGCCCGGACGGCCCACCGCGTGCCCACCCACCGATGGTGCGCCCGCGGGTCGGCCGGCGCACGCCCGTCGCGCCGCTGGACCAGACCAGACGGGCTGCGGACATAATGGGCCGGGTGGAGTGGCGGGGGCCTGTCGTGCTGGTCGCGCTCCTGGCGATCGGCGCCGGGAGCGGCTACGTCGCGTCCGCTCAGAACCGCGACACCAGCGTCGGCTCCGGAGTCCCCGCACCGGTCCCGGCCCAGCGCCCGGAGGTGCCGGTCGAGCCCCCGCAGCCCTTCGCACCCGACCCCGACGACCCGCCGCTGCTCCCCGACCTCGAGATGAGGACGGCCACGCTGGGCACCGGCAAGTTCGAGATCACCTTCCCCGCCCCGGTCGGCTGGCGCACCAACGCCAACGCCAGCAACGAGTGGAAGTGGAAGAAGCCCG
The DNA here is from genome assembly GCF_004785795.1 of Nocardioides eburneiflavus. Taxonomy (NCBI): domain Bacteria; kingdom Bacillati; phylum Actinomycetota; class Actinomycetes; order Propionibacteriales; family Nocardioidaceae; genus Nocardioides; species Nocardioides eburneiflavus. The sequence continues at coordinate 1,161,418 of NZ_SRRO01000001.1, read as the reverse complement.
GCACGTCCAACAACAGCTACGTCATGCGGATCGAGCAGATCGACAGCCAGGACATCACGATCGAGGACGCGATCGACATCCGCATCGAGCGGCTCCGCAACGAGCAGGACGACGTCGACATCGTCGACCGTGGCGCCGCGTCGCTGGAGTACACCTACCGCAGCAACGAGAACAACGCCCGCTACAGCTTCATGCGCTGGCTCGACCTCGACATGAGCGGGCAGGCCGACGTGGAGATCGTCGTGCACGGACGCAAGCGCGACGTCGCCGGCGCGAAGGACCTGATCGCGCGGGTGGCGGACGGGATGCGCGGCGCCGGCGGCGGGCCCCTGTGACGCACCCCGAGCAACCGGGGCGGGGCCGACCGGCCGCCTCGACCCAGCGGCTCGCCGGCGCGCTCGTCCTGCTGGCGGCCGTCGGTGCCGCAGCCGGCTTCGGTGCCTCGTGGGCGTTCGGGGAGCACACCGGCGGCCAGGGGCCCGCCGAGCCGGTCGTGGCGAGCCGCCCGAGCATTCCGGTGGACCCGTCCCCCGAGCTGCTGCGCGACCCGGACATGCCCGCGCTGGCACCATCGATCCCGCTCGAGCGCCAGTCGGTGGGTGCCGGGGGCTTCCGGATGTCGGTGCCGGTGCCGCAGGGCTGGTCGTTCTCGGAGAACTCGCTCAACGAGTGGCAGTGGCGCCCACCCGACCAGCCCCCCTTCGGCTACGTCCTGCGCGTCGAGCAGGTGCTGAGCAACCGGCGCTCCATCGAGTGGACCCTCGACCGCCGCGTCGACGAGCTGCGCGAGGACGAGAGCAACCTCGACGTCCTCTCCGAGACCTCCGACAGCCTGCACTTCTCGTTCGTCACCTCCAACCACCTTCGCCACGGCTTCCTGCGGTGGCTCGACCTCACCGGGTCGGACAACGCACAGGTCGAGATCGCCGTCACCGGGCGCGAGCGCGACGTGCCCGGCATGCGGGACCTCGTCGCCCGGGTCGCCGCCGGGATGGAGCTGGGCGGCACCGGGGACTGATCCCGGACCCTGGCTGGGCCGGGCAGGCTCAGACGCCGGAGGTCGTCACGGAGTCGAGCACCCGGTTGGCGGTGCCGAGGTCGTCGCTGCGGATCTGGATCCACAGCAGCTGGTTGTCGTTGAGCCTGATCACCCGCTCGACCGTGACGTCGAGGCCCTGGCAGTCGTAGGAGAAGGTCGTCATGTAGTCGTCGCCGTCCCGGTCGTCGAAGATCGGGCCGCGCGAGGGGCCGTCGCACTCCGGGTGGCTCGGCAGGCGAGAAGGGAGCTTCTCGCCGGGAAGGATCCCGACGAAGACTCCCGGCGCCGGCGTCTCCTCGGAGTTCCAGCCGGCGCGGGTGCCCGCCGCGATCGACGGTTGCTCGGCCGTGCCGCCCGGGGGCGTCCACGGCTCCGGGTCGACCTGGGCGGTCCAGGACTCGGGGACCGTCACGTAGATCGTGCTCCTGGAGTCCTCGAGCTCCTGCTCGGACGTCGAGGCCTGCTCGGCGGCCCAGCCGGCCCCCGTCCCGGCCGCCAGCGCGAGCACGGCCGCGGCGATCCACGGCCACCGGCGTCGGCCGCCCGCCACGTCGTCGGCTGCCGAACCGGCCGGGGCGCCCTCGGCGCTGGCGGCCGCCGTGTCGGACGAGGCGGTGCCGCCCGGTCCGCGCGCCGCGGTCGTGAGGTCGGGGTCCACCGGGATCCACGCGCGCGGGGTCTCCTCGACCTCGCCGCCGCACGCCTCGACCAGGGCGGCCGTGAAGGCCGCGACGTCCTCGAACCGGTCCTCGCGGTCCTTGGCGAGACCACGCAGGACCACCGCCTCCGCCGCGGGGTTGTCGATCCCCATCGGCGGTGGCGGCGCCGGGGCCTCGGCGGCGGCGAGGCTCCGGTGGTCGAAGGGCTGCCGGCCGGCGAGGAGGTAGTAGCTCAACGCGGCCAGCGAGAACTGGTCGGCACGCGGGTCGAGCGCCTCGCCGAGCGCCTGCTCGGGGGCGACGTACGTCGGGGTGCCGCCGACCATGGTCAGCCGCGACGACATGTCCATCGCCTTGCCGAGGCCGAGGTCGCCGAGCATCGCCACGACGTGCGGGTCGCGGGCGTTCTCCACCGTGCGGAAGAGCACGTTGGCAGGCTTGACGTCACGGTGCAGCACGCCCCGGTCGTGCAGGGCGCTGAGCCCGCGGCCGACCTGCGCGACGACGGCGAGCGACTGCGCCGCGCTCATGCCGGACAGCTCGAGCCGATCGGCGAGCGTGCCCTGGTCGGCGTACGCCATCACCAGGTAGGGGCGCTCGTCCTCCAGCTCACCGGCGTCGTAGACGGTCACGACGTGGGGCGACTCGACCTTGCGGAGGAAGCGGCCCTCCTCGACGAACCGCTGCCGGACGTGCAGGTCACCGGTCCAGTTGTCCGCGAGGACCTTGATCGCCACCGGACAGTCGAGGTGCTCGTCGTGGGCGAGCCAGACGGTCGCGAATGCCCCGGACCCGATGCGACGGCGCACCGGGTACCGACCGAGGCGTGAGGGAGCGGACACCCGGGCATTATCGTGCAGGCGTGAGCTATTCGGGGGACCCGGGCGACGCACTGGCGCCGGACGACATCGACGACCTGGCCCGCCGGGCGCGCGAGGGCGACCGCGACGCGCTCGAGACGCTGCTCGCGGCCGTGCGCCCGCGGGTGCTGAACATCTGTCGCGGCGTGCTCCCCTACTCCGGCGACGCCGAGGACGCCTGCCAGGAGGCGATGCTCAACGTCGCCACCAAGATCGGCTCGTGGGGCGGGCGCGGACGGTTCACGACCTGGCTGCACATCGTGTCCGTCAACAGTGCGCGCACGACCTACCGCCGCCTCAAGAACCTCGCCACCCCGACCGACTTCGAGGACGGCGCCCACGACCGTCCGGACCCGCGCACGACGAGCGTGATCGCCGGGACCCGGCTCGACCTGCTCGAGGCGATGGACACGATCGAGCAGGACCACCCCCAGTACGTCGAGCCGCTGCTGCTGCGCGACGTCTACGGCCTGCCCTACGACGAGATCGCCGCGCTGGTCGGCGCGCCGCTCGGCACCGTCAAGGCGCAGATCCACCACGGCCGCAAGCTGGCCCGGCCCCTCCTGCGCGGCGAACGATGAGCCTGCGGCGCGCCGCCGCGACCCTCGCCCCGGGCGTGTCACCTGCCATCTCGCTGGCCATCTCGCTGGCCCTGTCGCTGGCCCTGTCGCTGGCCCTGCTGGCCGGCTGCTCCGGCGACGCCGCCCGTCCCGACGGGCTCGAGCCCCCGCCGTCGGCCATGGAACCCGCTGACGGGGGTGCGGCCGGCGGCGCCTCGACCACGTCCGTCTCCGCGCCGGTCGTCACCGAGCCGGTCGAGCAGGACCTCGACCTCGCCGTGTCGACGCCGGTCGAGGACAGCGTCTACCCCGACGTCGGCGACCCGCGCGTCGACGCCCTCCACTACGACCTCGACCTGACCTGGGAGCCGGGTCCGAAGCGCCTGACCGGCCGGGCGGTCCTCACCTTCCGCGCGGCCCGTACGGCGCCTCGGTTCCAGCTCGACCTCGGCGCTCCCCTCGCCGTCGAGGAGGCCACCCTGGACGGCGAGCCCGTCCGGGTCACGCGGCTCGGCAAGGACCTCGTGGTCCGGGCGCCGATCGAGGCGGACCAGCGCTACGAGCTCGCCCTCGACTACGCGGGCACCCCCGAGCCCGCACCCGCCCCCACCACGCGCAGCGACTTCTCCACCACCGGCTTCACCATCACCCCGACCGGCGAGGTGTGGACCATGCAGGAGCCGTACGGCGCCTACACGTGGTACCCCGTCAACGACCAGCCGGCCGACAAGGCGCTCTACGACATCACCGTCCACGCGCCACCGAAGTGGACCGGCGTCGCCAACGGCGAGCTCACCGCCCTCGAGACCGACGCGGACGGCACCACGACCTCGTGGCAGCTCGACGAGCCGGCCTCGTCCTACCTGGTCACCGTCGCCATCGGCGACTACTCCCACAGCAGCAACACCTCGGCCGGCGGCCTGCGCGTCGACTACTGGACGCCGCGCGGGATGACGCGCCCGCTCGACTCGATCCGGACCGCGGCCGCGACCGTGGACTGGGTCGAGACCCGGCTGGGCGACTACCCCTTCGACTCGCTCGGCCTCGTCGTCACCGCCTCGCAGAGCGCGATGGAGACCCAGACGATGGTCACGCTCGGCACCAACGACTACGTCCTCTCGCCACAGGTGGTCGCGCACGAGATCGTGCACCAGTGGTACGGCGACCAGGTCTCGCCGTCGGACTGGCGCGACGTCTGGCTCAACGAGGGCATGACGATGCTGCTGCAGTGGGTCTACGAGCACGACCACGACATCCGCCCGCTGCGCGAGAGCCTGCGCAACGCCCGCGCCGTCGACCAGCAGCTGCGCGACCAGTACGGCCCGCCAGGGGCGTACGACCCCGACCAGTTCGGCGGCTCGAACATCTACTACACGCCCGCGCTCATGTGGAACGAGCTGCGCGAGGACCTCGGCGACGAGGAGTTCTACCGGATCGCCCGGTCGTGGCTGACCGAGAACGACAACACCTCCGTCTCCCGCAAGCAGGTCTACGACCACTGGGAGGCCGAGACCGGGCTCGAGCTCTCGGAGTTCTTCGACCGCTGGATCACCGGTCGGCGGACCCCGGCGCCGGGCGTACCGTCCGCCTGACCGGCGCTCCGCGCGCGGCTACCCTGCCCGGATGGCCCGCCTCACCGCACACGACCTGATCGACCTGGTCCTCGACGAGGGCTCGTGGTCCTCGTGGGACACCCCGCCCGCGCGCGACGGCATCAGCGAGGCGTACGCCGCGGAGCTCGCCGAGGCGGCGCAGAGGTCGGGCGTCGACGAGTCCGTCCTCACCGGCGAGGCGCGGCTGCACGGGCGGCGCATCGGCGTGCTGGTGGGCGAGTTCGGCTTCCTCGCCGGCTCGATCGGACGCGCGGCCGCCGACCGGATCGTCGCCGGGATCGAGCGCGCCACCCGCGAGGGGCTGCCGCTCGTCGCGGCACCCGTCAGCGGCGGGACCCGGATGCAGGAGGGCACACCGGCGTTCGTGCAGATGGTGCGCATCTCCGCCGCGGTCGCGGCGCACCGTACGGCCGGCCTGCCCTACCTCGTCTACCTGCGCCACCCCACCACCGGCGGCGTGATGGCCTCGTGGGGCTCGCTCGGGCACGTGACCGTCGCCGAGCCCGGGGCGCTCGTCGGCTTCCTCGGCCCGCGGGTCTACGAGGCGCTCTACGACCGCCCCTTCCCCGAGGGCGTGCAGACCGCGGAGAACCTCTACGCCCACGGCATCATCGACGCCGTCCTGCCGCCCGAGGAGATCGCCGAGATCCTCGACCGCGCGCTCAGCACCCTGATGGCGGCGCGCGAGGGCGTCGCGCCCGTCGCCGACCCCGGCCAGGAGGACGTGCCCGACGTCGACACCTGGGACTGCGTGACGCGGTCGCGCCGGCCGGACCGCCCGGGCGTACGCCGGCTGCTGCGCTACGCCGCCAGCGAGGTCGTGCCCCTCAACGGCACCGGGCAGGGCGAGCGCGACCCCGGGCTGCTCATCGTGCTCGCGCGGTTCGGCGAGGCGCCGTGCGTCTTCCTCGGGCAGGACCGGCGCGGCCAGACGACCGACCACCCCCTGGGGCCCGAGGCGCTGCGCGAGGCCCGCCGCGGGATGCGGCTCGCCTCCGAGCTCGGGCTGCCACTGGTGACCGTGATCGACACCCAGGGCGCCGCCCTGTCGGCGGACGCGGAGAACGGCGGCCTCGCCGGGGAGATCGCCCGGTCCCTCGCCGACCTCGTCACGCTGGACGCGCCGACGCTGTGCCTGATGCTCGGCGAGGGCAACGGCGGCGGGGCGCTGGCGCTGCTGCCGGCCGACCGGGTCGTGGCCGCCCAGCACGCGTGGCTCTCACCGCTGCCGCCCGAGGGCGCGTCGGCGATCGTGCACCGCGACCTCGACCACGCGGCGGAGATGGCCCGGGCCCAGCAGGTGCGGGCGATCGACCTCTACCGCCGGGGGATCGTCGACCGGATCGTGGCCGAGAGGCCCGACGCCGCCGACGAGCCGGAGGCGTTCTGCCGGCGCGTGGGGGCCGTGCTGGAGTACGAGCTCAGCTCGCTCATCGCCACCGGCCCGGGGTCGCCGAAGAGGCGGACGCGCCGCTACGTCTGAGCGCCGCCCTGCCGGGCGGTGCGTGAGCCACCTTCCGGGCAAGCGGAACGTCGCTGGCTCACCGCTCCTCGGGGGCCTCGCCGTCCGCGCGCTCGGCAGCCTCGGCGGCCGCCTCGTCCTGGGCCTCGACGACCTCGGCCTCGGTGACGGCCTCGGGCTCGTCGGAGGCGTCCTCGGCGGGTACGTCGACGGCCGCGGCAGGCTCGCCGGGCAGGGCGACGCCGGGCACGGTGCCGGTGAGGGTGGCGAGCATCTGGCGGACGTTGGAGAGCTGGGCGTTGATGCTGTCGCGGCGCTGCGCCGCGGCCGCGAGCTCCCGGTCGGACTCGGCGCGTACGCGGTCGGCGGAGGCCCGCGCCTCGGCCACCATCGTGGTGGAGCGCTCCTCCGCGTCGGCGAGCATGCGCGCGATGCGCTCCTCGGCCTCGGCACGGCTGCGCTCGAGCGCGGCCTCGGTGTCCTTGCTGCGAGCGGCCATGGCGTCGAGCTCGGCCTGGGTCGCGGCCTGCTGCGCCTGGAACTCGGCCGTCGCCTTCTGCCGGCGCTCGGCGAGCGTGGTCTCGAAGTCGGCCGCGGACTGGGCGGCCTTGGCACGGGCGTCCTCGTGCAGGGCCTCCGCCTCGGCACGGCGGGCGGAGGCGTCGCGCTCGGCGGCGTCGCGCTCGCTGTCGGCGGCCTTGCGGGCGTCGGCGAGCAGGCGGGCTCCGTCGGCGTCGGCGTCGCGGCGGGTCTCCTCGGCGTAGCGGTCCGCGTCGGCGCGCATCGCCCCTGCCTCCTGCTCGGCCTCCTTGCGCAGGGTCTCGACCTCGCCGAGCACGCGGTCGCGGATCTCGGCGGCCTCGGCCTCCGCGAGGGCGAGGATCTGTCCGACGCGCTCGCCGAGGTGCTCGTACGTCGGCAGCTCGGGCTCCTGCGCCTCCCGCGAGACGAGGGCGTCGCGGGACGTGGCTGCCTCGTTGCGGGCCTGCTCGGCGGCGGCCTCGGCGGCCGCGAGCCGCTGCCGGAGGTCGGCGACCTCGGCCTGTGCCTGCCCGACGGCCCGCTCGACCTCGCTCGGGTCGTAGCCGCGGCGCACGGTCGTGAACATCTCTTCAGGCATCGGGGTTCTCCTGGGGTGACGGGGAGGGGTGGGGGGTGGGGGATGGCGGGTGGGGGGTGTCGCCGTCGACCGAGCTGTCGACAGGGTTGTCGGGGTCGTCTGCCGGGGCTCGGCGCTCGGGCACGGCGAGCGCCTCGATCACGCCGGAGAGCTGGCCGAGCTCGGCGGCGATGCCGTCGCGCTGCGCCTGGAGGTCGGCGATCTCGGCCCGGGCGCGCTCGAGGGCACGGCGGGCGCCCTCGCGGAGCTGGTCGGCCTCGGCCCGGCCCTCGGCGACCAGCGCGACCGACTCCTCGCGGGCCCGGCGGCGGTCCTCGGCGGCCTCGGCCCGGCTGCGGGTGACCTCCTCGGCGACGAGCGAACGCAGGTTGGCGGCACCGGACTCCGCCTCGGCCCGGCGGCGCTCGAGGCGTTCGACAGCCCGCTCCGACTCGTCGGTGGCGTCGGCGATGACGCGCGCCGCCTCGGCCTCGGCCCGCGCGAGCGTGGCCTTGGCCTCGCTCTCCATCTCGGCGGCGGCGAGTCCCGCGGTGCGGGCGATGTCGTCGGCACTCTGCTGGGCGTCGGCGAGCTGGAGCGCCATCCGTTCGGCGACGGCGGCGATGACGCCCTGGAGGCGGCGGCGTACGAGCCGGGTGTGGGCGGCGACGTCGGCGTGCCCGGCCTTGCGGATGGCGTCGGCCTCGGTTGCGGCGCCGGCCAGCACGGAGCGTACGGTCCGGGTGGCCCACTCGGTCTGCTCGGCGGCCTGGTGGAGCTTCTGCTCGCTCTCGGCGCGAGCCGCGGCGAGGGTCTCCTCCGCGGCCTGGCGCATCCGGTCGACCTCGGCGCCGGTGGTGCGGCGCAGCTCCTCGACGTGGAGGGCGGCCTCGTCACGCATCCGTGCCGACTCGGTCGAGGCGCTGGCCCGGAGCGACTCGGCCTCCGCCATCGCCGAGTCGAGGTGGCGCTGGCCGCCGGCGCGGCCCTCCTCCACCAGTCGCGCGGCCGTCTCCTGCGCGGCGGCGACGGCGCCCTCGGCCTCGGCACGGGCGGCGTCGAGGAGGGCGGCGGTCTCGGTGGCCGCGGTGTCGCGCAGCTCCTGCGACTCGGCGCGGAGCGCGAGCGCGTCCTCCTGCGCCCGGGCGCGGAGCTGGTCGCCCTCGACACGCGCGGCCTCGACCTGCTCGTCACGCGCACCCGAGGCGGACGACATCAGCAGGGCGGCCTGCTCGTTGGCGTCGACCACGATGGTCGCCGCCTCCTCCGACGCCCCCGCCAGCACCTCCTCGGCCTGTCGCCGGGCGCGACCGGCCTCCGCGCGGTCGGCCTCGGCCTCGGCCTTGAGCTCGCGCAGCTCCTCGCGGAGGGTGCCGAGCTCGGCCGTCAGTGCGTCGGCCTCCTGCCGGGCCTCGCTCACCAGCTGGTCGGCGACCTGCTGGGCGCGGGCCAGCAGGGCCGAGGTGGTGGGCTCGCCCGGGGTTGCCGCGGCGGCGTCCTGGGCCATCCGCCCGCTCCTTCCACACGATCCGAGGGCTTCATTGTCGCAGCGATGGTCCGCACCTGACAAAGGGCACGAACCATCGGTTGCGCCCACAGCGAAAACCCTTGCGACGGAGTATCCCACCCGCTGGGGTGGGACCATGCGACTGCTCGTCCTCGGTGGGACCCGGTTCCTCTCCCGCGAGGCGGCCGCCCAGGCCGTCACCCGCGGCTGGGACGTCACCTGCGCCTGCCGGGGCACCTCCGGCACCGTCCCCGACGGCGCCACGCACCTGCGGTGGGACCGTACGGACGACGTGCCCGCGGAGGTCTCCTCGGGCACGTGGGACGCGGTGGTCGACGTCGCGCGGCACCCCTCGCAGGTCCGCCGCGCGGTGGCGGCGACGGCGCAGGCGCACTGGGTCTTCGTCTCCACGATCAGCGTGTACGCCGACAACGGGTCATCGGCCATGGAGCCGTTGCTGGACCCGGTCGAGGAGGACGTGGACCTCGCCGTCGACCCGGAGGCCTACGGCGGGATGAAGGTCGCATGCGAGCAGGCCGTACAGGCGACCGCCGACTCGGCGGTCGTCGCGCGCCCGGGCCTGATCGTCGGGCCCGGCGACCCGACCGGCCGCTTCGCCTACTGGCCGCAGCGCCTCGCCCGCGGCGGGGAGGTGCTGGCGCCCGGTCGTCCCGACGACGTGGTGCAGGTGATCGACGTGCGCGACCTCGCCGCCTGGCTGCTCGACCTCGCGGAGTCGCGTACGACCGGGACCTACGACGCCGTGGGCGATCCCGTGCCGCTCGGCGAGCTGCTCGCCCACACTGCTGCGGGCGTCGGTGCGGGCTACCCGCGGCTCACCTGGGTCGACTCGGAGTTCCTCGAGGCGCAGGGCGTCGTGCCCTGGATGGGCGAGGGCTCGCTGCCGCTGTGGCTGCCGCGCCCTGAGTACGACGGCATGCTGGCGCACGCCCCCGGCCCGGCCGTCGCGGCCGGGCTGCGGCCGCGACCACTGGCCGACACCGCGCCGGGCTGCCTGGACTCCCCGGTGACCGCGCTCTCGCCCGAGCGCGAGGCCGAGGTGCTGGCCGCCTGGCACGCCCGCTGACCGTCGAGTCGGCGCATCCTGGTCCCGAAACGCAGCCGAGTCGGCGCATCCTGGTCCCGAAACGCAGCCGAGTCGGCGCATCCTGCGTCAGGATGCGCCGACTCGGCGCTTCGCAAGTGTCCGGACGCGCCCACTCAGAACAGGAGCGCGGTCCCCGGGTCGCTGAGCATCCCCGCCACGTCGGCGAGGAAGCGTGAGCCCTTCTCGCCGTCGATGTGGCGGTGGTCGAAGGACAGCGCCAGCGTCGTCACGTCGCGCACGACGATCTCGCCGGTCTCCTCGTCGACCCACGGCCGCTTGTTGATGGCGCCGAAGCACAGGATCGCGGACTCGCCCGGGTTGATGATCGGGGTGCCGGCGTCGACGCCGAAGACACCGACGTTGGTGATCGTGAAGGTGCCGCCGGACATCTCGGCCGGCTGCGTCTTCCCCTCGCGCGCGGTCGCGGTGAGCTCGCCGAGCGCCGCCGCCAGCTCGGTCATCGACATCGAGTCGGCGTCCTTGACGTTGGGCACCACCAGGCCGCGCGGCGTGGCGGCCGCGATGCCGAGGTTGACGTAGTGCTTGTAGACGACCTCCTGCGCGTCCTCGTCCCAGTAGGAGTTGATCTCCGGGGTGCGCTTCATCGCGAGGATCACGGCGCGGGCCAGGACGAGCAGCGGGCTGACCCGGGTGTCCTTGAACTCCGAGCGCTTCTTGAGGCGGGCCACGAGCTGCATCGCCGCGGTGACGTCGACGGTGATCCACTCGGTGACGTGCGGGCTGGTGAAGGCCGACTGGCTCATCGCCGTCGCCATCATCTTGCGCACGCCCTTGATCGGCTCGCGGGTCTCGCGCTCGCCGGGAGCGGCGGCGACGGCAGCGGGAGCGGCAGCGGCCGGTGCAGCCGTACGACCGGCCGAGCCGTTGGCGGCGCCCTGGACGTCGTCGCGGGTGATCGAGCCGGACGGGCCCGACCCGACGAGCGTCGACAGGTCGACGCCGAGGTCCTTGGCGAGCTTGCGGACCGGGGGCTTGGCGAGGGTGCGTACGACTCCCGGGTCCTGCGCGGCGGCAGGTACGAGGGCCTCCGCCGGCGCGGCCGCGGGGGCCGGACGCTGGTCGGTGGCCGGCACCGGCGACTCGTCGGCGGGCATGACCTCGTCGGATTGGGCGCCGCCGGGCGAGAACGCACCCTGCACCTGCATCTGGGTCTGGCTGCCCGCGACGGTGCTCGGCGAGGCCGAGCCGCGACGCGCACGGCGCATCGGGCCGCGCTCGGCCTTGATCCGGCCGACGAGGGACGCCCCCTCCATCGACCCGGACGCCGCCGGGTTGGACAGGTCGATGTCGGCCGGGTCGGCCTGGGCCGCAGCCTCGGCGGCACCGGCCTTCTCGGCCATGCCCAGGTAGGGGTCGGACTCGGTCTGCTCGGCGGGCGCGGTCGGGGCGGGCGCCTCGCCCTCGGCGCCGATCGAGATGATCGGGGTGCCGACCGGGATGGTCTCGCCCTCGGGAACCAGCAACGCGAGGACGGTGCCCTCGAAGGGCGAGGGCAGCTCGACGAGCGACTTGGCGGTCTCGATCTCGACGATCACGTCGTTGATCTCGACGGTGTCGCCGACCTTGACCTTCCAGGCCACGATCTCGGCCTCGGTGAGGCCCTCGCCGACGTCGGGGAGGAGGAATTCGGACATCAGGATCCTTTCGGAGCCAGTGGTTTCGAGGCTCGCTGCGCTCGCACCTCGACCACCGAAGGAGGACTAGAAGGTGAAGGTGCGGTCGACGGCGTCCAGCACCCGGTCGAGGTCGGGGAGGTACTCCTCCTCGATCCGCGACGGCGGGTAGGGCGTGTCGAAGGCACCGACGCGCAGGACCGGGGCCTCGAGGGAGTAGAAGCACTGCTCGGTGACCCGGGCGGCGAGCTCGGCGCCCATGCCGAGGTTCACGTGCGCCTCGTGCGTGACCACGCAGCGGCCGGTGCGGCGTACGGACTCGTAGACCGGGGCCATGTCGAGCGGGGACAGCGTGCGCAGGTCGATGACCTCGAGGCTGCGGCCCTCGGACTCGGCCGCCTCGGCGCACTTGAGCGCGGTCTTGACCGTCGGGCCGTAGGCGAGCACCGTCGCGTCGGAGCCCGGACGCACGACGCGCGAGGTGAAGAGCGGCTCAGGCGTCGCGGACTCGTCGAGCTCGGCCTTGTCGGCGTGGTACTGGCGCTTGGGCTCGAGGAAGATGACCGGGTCGTCGTGGGCGATGGCCTGCTGGATCATCCAGTAGCCGTCGACGGGGTTGGAGCAGGCCACGACCTTGAGGCCGGGCGTGTGCGCGAACTGCGCCTCCGGGGACTCCGAGTGGTGCTCGACCGCGCCGATGCCGCCGCCGAAGGGGATGCGGATGACGATCGGCATCTTCACCTTGCCCTGCGAGCGGTAGGTGTACTTCGCGACCTGGCACACGATCTGGTCGTAGGCGGGGTAGACGAAGCCGTCGAACTGGATCTCCACGACGGGGCGGTAGCCGCGCAGCGCCATGCCGACCGCGGTGCCGACGATGCCGGACTCCGCGAGCGGGCTGTCGATGACGCGGTCCTCGCCGAAGTCCTTCTGTAGGCCGTCGGTGATGCGGAAGACGCCGCCGAGCTTGCCGACGTCCTCGCCCATCAGCAGGACCTTGTCGTCGTCCTCCATCGCCTTGCGCAGACCCATGTTGAGGCCCTTGGCGAGAGTGATCTTCTGCGTGCTCACGAGTGGCTCCCCTCGAACGAAGCGAGGTAGGCGGCGAACTCGTCGCGCTGGGCGGCGATCTCGTCGGTCATCTCGCTGAAGACGTAGCCGAACTGGTCGAGCGGCTTGGGGTCGGGCAGCGCCTTGCAGCCCTCGCGGAGGTGGTGGCCCAGCTCCTTGGCCTCGGCGTCGAGGTCGTCGAAGAACTCCTGGTCGACCAGGCCGTTGCGGCGCAGGTAGACCTTGAGCCGCTCGATCGGGTCCTTCAGCTTCCAGTGCTCGAGCTCGTCGTTGAGGCGGTAGCGCGTCGGGTCGTCGGTCGTGGTGTGCGCGCCCATGCGATAGGTGTACGCCTCGACGAACGACGGGCCGTTGCCCTCGCGCGCCCGCTGGAGCGCAGCCTTCGTCACGGCGTACGTCGCGAGCACGTCGTTGCCGTCGACGCGGATGCCCGGGAAGCCGAAGCCCAGCGCACGCTGGTAGAGGGGGATGCGGGTCTGGCGCTCGATCGGCTCGGAGATGGCCCACTGGTTGTTCTGGCAGAAGAACACGACGGGGGCGTTGTAGGAGGCGGCGAAGATGAACGCCTCGTTGACGTCGCCCTGCGAGGACGCGCCGTCGCCGAAGTGGGCGATCACGGCCGAGTCGCGGTCGGGGTCGCCGGTGCCGACGACGCCGTCGCGCTGCATGCCCATGGCGTAGCCGGTGGCGTGGAGGGTCTGCGCGCCGATGACGATCGTGTAGAGCCCGAAGTTGTTCTCGTTGGGGTCCCAGCCGCCCTGGTCGACGCCGCGGAACAGGCCGAGCAGGCGGAGCGGGTCGACGCCCTTGCAGTAGGCGACGCCGTGCTCGCGGTAGGTCGGGAAGACGTAGTCCTGCGGGCGCAGGGCACGGCCGGCGCCGATCTGCGCGGCCTCCTGGCCGAGCAGCTGGGCCCAGATGCCGAGCTCGCCGTGGCGCTGGAGCGCGGTGGCCTCGACGTCGATGCGCCGGGTGAGGACCATGTCGCGGTAGAGCCCGCGCAGCTCCTCGGCGGAGAAGTCGTGGTCGAACTCGGGGTGGTGGACGCGCTCACCCTCGGGCGTCAGCAGCTGGACGAGATCTGGTCCACCGTCGGTCTGGGACGGTCCGAAGACGTCCGCCAGGTCGGGGCCGAAGCTCACGGGATCGGGCAACGCACTCTCCTCACAATCAGGCAGCGGCAGTCACGGGATCGCCGGACGCCGACGGCTTGCACGCGTGGTCGCCGGCGTGTGTGACCCCGACCACAGGTTCGAGGTCAACGTATCGGCCGGAGCCCGCCAGCACCAATCAGGAGGAGACCCGGGGTGGGGTCCCTGGGCGGGGACATGGATGAGCCGGCGTCGACGGGCCCGTGGGTGACCCGTCGACGCCGGCTCGCCTCCATTGGGGGGATGGAGGTCGGGCAGCGGCTGCTACCCGGCGATGAAGGTGGCCGCCATCAGCCCAGGCCCCGCATGCCGGTGTCGGGCAGGACCTCGGGGGCCGCGCACAACGCCGGGATGCGGAGCTTGTCGAGCCTGGTGGAGCCGACCTTCAACATGACCTTCGCGCGCGGCTTGCCCTTCGTCACGAACTTCTTCTTCGCGAGGGACTTCACCGCGATCCTGTGCACCTTCTTGCCCACCCGGAGCTTGTAGACCACCGTCTCCCCCGAGCGGTTGGCCAGCTTGGCCCGGACGGTGCCCTGGCAGCTCGCCTTCACCGACCCGACCGCCTTGCCGAAGGCCTGCTCGGGCAGGACCTCGGCGGCCGGGGTGCAGACCAGCACGGCGGCGGTCGCCGTCGGGTCCGTACCGACCGGCAGGTCGATCGTCGCGGTGTTGGTCCAGCCCTGGCACGCACCGGGCGCGCCCCCGGCCAGGGTCAGGTCGTAGGTGTAGCTCTTGACCAGGCCCGCGGCCCACGTGAGTGCCGGGTCGAGGACGACCCGCTGACCTGCGACCGTCTTGTCGTCGACCACCTGGACCGTCTTGTTGGTCTCCGAGCGCACGCCGAAGGTGACCGGCTCCGTGGTCTCGGTGACCGACGTCGAGCTCGCCTCGCCCGGCGGGTCCCACGTCGCCGTCACGCTCACGGTCCCGGAGCCCGCGGGCCGCGAGGCGAACGTGCAGGCGATCGGCAGGGTCGCCGAGCTGTCTGCCCCGATCAGCACGTCCTCGCCGCCGGCGACGGTGCAGACCGCTCCACCGCCGAGGTCCGTGGCCGCCGTGACGTCGGCGGTGATGGCACCGTCGGCGTACTGGTTCGGGTTGGCGACCTCCACCGAGCCCTGGAGCTTCCACCCTGAGTCGGTCGAGGCACCGGCGCGGGCCGTCACCGTGTAGGTGAAGGTCGCGTTGCCGGAGGCGTCGGCCGTGCGCTGGGTGGCGTCGGCGACCTTGCCGATCGACCAGGCGTACTCGCGCGCCAGGTCGGCCGTCGCGGTCGGCGCCAGCTCGAGCGGGGCCTCCGTGCACACCGTGGCCCTGGTGCTGTCGCTCGGGTCGTCCCCGGCGAGCTCGAGCCAGGCGGTGTTGGTGAAGGCGACGCACGTCCCCGGCACACCCTCGTGCGTGAGCGTGTAGCCGTACGTCTCCACCAGGCCCGCGGACCACTCCAGCTCCCCGTCGAGCAGGACCGGGTTCTCCGGGTCGGTCTGGTCGTCCCAGACCTCGATGACCCGGTCGACCTCCTCGCCGACGGCGAGGGTGACGTCGCCCGAGCCGGACGCGGTGTCGCTCGGCGCGGCACCGGCGGGGTCCCAGCTGACGTCCGCGGTGACCGTGCCCGAGGTGCTCGGGTCGCCGGTGAACTCGCACTCGAAGCCGACCACCAGGTCGTCACCGTGCGCGACCACGGGCTCGGCCGGGAGCGTCGCGGTGCAGACCGCCCCGCCGCCCACGTCCGTGCTGACGTCGAGGTCGGTGACCTCGATGTCGCCCTCGGCGTAGGTGTTGGGGTTGGTGATCGTGACGTCGCCGGACAACGTCCAGCCCGCCGGCTGCTTCTCACCGGCCCGGACCGTCACCTCGTAGGTGAAGTCGGCCTCCCCGGTCTCGGCGTCGACCTCCACGCGGGTCCGATCGACCTCCTTCTCGATGGTCCACGGGTAGGTGATGCCGTAGCTGCCGGCGCCCTCCACCGCGACCTCGAGCGGCGCCTCCTCGCAGACGCGGACCGTACGGTCGGCGCTGAGGTCGTCACCGGTCAGGGCCAGGACCGCGGTGTTCGTGTACGTCTCGCAGGCGCCGGCGGGAGCGCCGAGGTCGCGGGAGTAGGTGAACACGTTGGGCCCCTTGGCCGCGTCGACGTCGAACTGCTTCGCCGGCACCCCGTCGTTGGGGATGTCGTCGACCAGCGTCGTGGTGGTGTCGGTGATCCCCGGCCGCGGAGCGAACTCCACGTCCACCGTCTCGGTGACGACCTCGTCACCGAAGCCCACCTCCGCGGTGTTGCTGCCGGACGCGTGGCCCGACCCCTCGCAGTCGTACGCGAGCTCGACGCTGCCGCCGGGTGGGATCTCCACCGCGGTGCCGTCGTCGACCAGCTCGCACGTCCAGCCGGCGACGTCGGCGAGGTCCGCCACGTCGACGACCAGCGCCTCGTCGGAGGGGTTGCTGATCTCGATCGAGCCCGACCAGGAGGCGGTGCCGTCCGGCACGACCTCACCCGGGGTGGCGGTCACGGTGTAGGTGAACCGCGCCTGGCCGTCGGGGCCGACCTCGACGAACGTCTTGTCGACGTCCTTGGTGAGCTTCCAGAGCTGCTTGCGCCCGAAGTCGGCCACGACCGTCTTGGCGACACCCGGCGAGCACAGCGTCACCGTGTGCGCGTCGGACTGCTTCGTCTGGTCGATGGTGACGACGTTCTCGTAGGGCACGCACTCGCCGGTCGCCCCGTCGAGCTCCACCGAGTAGGTGAGCCGCTGCGTGTGGTCCTCCATCGCGTGGACCGTGCTCCAGTCGAAGGTCGACTGCGGCAGGTCCGCGGTGACGTCCTCGCCCTCGAGCAGGTCGGTGATCGTGACCGTCTCGTTGGTGGGCTCCGGGTCGCCCGTCACCTCGACGTCGACCGTGTCGCTGTCGCTGGTCCTCGGGTAGGCGTGGGGGTCCGCGCTCCAGTCGATGGTGACGGTGTTCTCGCCGACGTAGTCCCCCTGCTCGACCCCGGGGCACTCGTACGTCACCGGGTGGTCGACCGCGTTGGCCGGCACGGCGACCGAGGCGCCTCCGTCGATGGTGCACTGGAGCACCTTGGTGTCGACCACGACCGTGTCGGTCACGTCGACCGTCACGGGCCAGGAGTTGGGGTTGTCGACGAGGATCGTGCCGGTGAGCGCCCACTCGGAGTCGCTCACGCCGTCGGCCGTGACGTCGATGGTGAAGTCGACCGTCTTCCTCAGGTCGCCCTGCTCGTCCTCGCCGACCCAGACCGTGCCGGGACCGGACTTGGCGATGTCCCACAGCAGCTCGCGCTGGTAGCCGAGCGTGGCGTCCTTGGTGACGTCGAGGTTCCGGCCCACGCACACCGTGACCTTCTCGCTGTCACTGGTGCCGTCCGCCGACTCGCGCGCGGTGTCGGTGTAGTCGGTGCACTTCCCCGGCACGCCCGCGATGTCACGGGAGTACGTCGCGACGACGACCGTGTGGGCCATCGGGACGTTCGACGCCCGGACGGTGCTCCAGTCGAAGGTGCCGAGGTCCTCCGGAGCGCCACCTTCGAAGGTGTCGGTGACCGTGGTGGTCTCGTCGGTCTTCTGGTCGATGGCGAAGGCCTTCGCGTCGGAGCGCGAGTAGGTCTCGCCCGCGTCGGGGCTCGGGTAGGTCGTCTCCGCCCACGCCACCGTGGCGGTGGTGCCGCCGGGCAGGGCAGCCGTCGGGCAGGTGTAGGTGAACGGGTTGGCCCCGCTCGCCAGGTTCACCTGCAGCCCGGCCGCGCCGGAGACGTCCGTCGCGTCGATGGTGCACGCGGCACCGCCGGTGATCCCGGCCGAGAGCGTCCCCACCATGGGCAGCGGGTTCGGGTTGGTGACCGTGACGGTCCCGCCGAAGCCGGAGGTCGTCGGGTCGAGCGCCTTGAGCCGCACCTCGTAGGGGAAGGTGGCGTCCGTGCCCTCAGGGGCGTCAGCCGTCTTGGGGCCCGTGACGAACTTGACGACCTGCCAGTTGTAGTCCACGTCGTAGCTCGGGGCGTTGACGATCGTCGGCGCCGCGAAGTACTTCCGGTCGGTCACGGTCAGCGGCGTGTTGACGCTGCCCACCCCGTTCTCGCCGACCGTGACGGTCCACGTACGCGCCGACAACGGCTGCGGCAGCTCGTACCCGGCCGGGGCCGCGGTCTCGACGACCGTGTACGTGCCCGGGCTGGCCGGTTCGATGACGATGGCGCCGTCGGCCGTGCCGTCGGGGTCGCCGGCCCCGCCCTCGGTGATCACGAGCGGGCTCGCGGTCTGGCCCGGGATCGGGTTGGGCGAGATGGAGAAGGTCGCGCCCGGGACCGAGTTGCCGAACTGGTCGACCTTGTAGATCTCCATCGCCCCGCACGTGTCGCCGACGTCGATGCTGACCGCGTCGACGTAGTCCTTGAGCGCCGACTCGTTGGCGTTGCCGGTGAAGGTCCGGATGTTCATCGTGCCGAAGTTGCCGCCCAGGCAGGTGATGTCGCCGCCGCCGAGCTCGAGGAGCGCGGTGAAGTTGAACGCACCCTCGCCGAAGTGCCCGTCCTCACCCGTGGTGCCCGTGAACGGGACCTGGGCGATGTCGACGGGGCACCAACCGGCGCCCGGCGTGTATCCGCTGACCTCGAGGCAGCCGGCCTTCCAGTCGGGGCCGGTCTCGAGCCGCCAGAAGTAGGCGTTGGTCAGCTTGAAGCCCTTGTTGCCGTCCTGCTCGAAGCGGACCATCACGTCGCCGACCGAGCGCAGGGGCAGGTACGCGCTGCCGCCGGCGTTCTCCTGCCGGTTGAACTCGACGTCGAAGTTCGTCACGCCGCTGGTGGTGTAGCGGCGGAAGCCGAGGAAGCCCCAGATGTCGTCGTCCACGACGGCGTCGTGGACGTAGACGTCGGAGATGTCGTCCTGGTTGGGCGCGAGGCCGGTGCCGATCTGCCAGGTCGAGGGGTGCTCGAACTCCTTGCTCCCCTTGAACGTGCTGGTGTCGACGTTGCCGACCGGGTCGGTCTGGTGGGTGGTGGCGTCGTCGAGCCCCGCCCAGTCGGTGCCGCCACCGTCGACGGGCGTGTTGCCGTCGATCTCGAAGCCGGCCACGACAGCCGCGCTCGCGGCCGTCGTCGTCGCCGTGACGGCGACGGCGGGCACGAGCAGGAGGAGGGCGAGCAGTCGCCTCAGTCCCCCGGAGCCCCTGCGCCGCTCGGCGGCGTGCGCTCCTCGAGTCCGCCGGCCCTGCTTCTCGGTCCTGCTGTTCGTGCGTGCGCGATGCATGATCTCGCCCCCTGTGCGAGTAGTCCCCACTGCCTGAGCCGTTCGGTGACCGACGCCCCCAAGCGCTGTCGACCGTGGCCGCCGCACGCCCCCATGACGCACGGCACAGATGTTCCGTGCAGAAGGTTCGCGCCCGGACTCGACGACGGGAACAGCCCGGGCGGAGGCCGGGGCCTACCTCCGGCTGCGCTTGATCGAACCTTGGCGCATCAAGCCGGTTAAGGCCCGATCGGACCAGACCACGTACCCAAGGTGGGAGACGGTTGTGCCGGATCACCCGACCGGGTCACCCGACCGGTCAACCCGACGGGGCCTCGGCCCCGAACACCACGAGCCGGGGCGGAAGGACTTGTGGGTGTCCGTCCGCCCCGGCTCTCCTCCTGGGTGGAGGGCGCAGGCCGGTGGGAGCGCCGTCCTGCGAGGTCCGTGGTCGTGCGTGGTGGTGCGGCGACCACGATGCGCCGTCGGACGCGTCGGCGGGAGGGTTCGGACCGAGCGGCGACGTTCCTGAAGGAGGTCTGCGGGAAGTCTCGGGAAAGACGTCGGAGTTCGCGCCCTGTCGGGGGCAGCGGGTCCAGACCGGGGCTCGTCAGCCGCGGCCGTGCGGGGTCAGCCAGCCGGACTCGTCGGGACCGGCGGGCACGATCTGCGTCGGGTTGATGTCGGTGTGCACGACGTAGTAGTGCTGCTTGATCTGCTCGAAGTCGACCTCGTCGGCGAAGCCCGGCGTCTGGAACAGGTCACGGGCGTAGCCCCAGAGGTGCGGCATCTCGGTCAGCTTGTTGCGGTTGCACTTGAAGTGCCCGTGGTAGACCGCGTCGAAGCGCACCAGGGTGGTGAAGAGGCGTACGTCGGCCTCCGTGATCGCATCACCCATCAGGTAGCGGCGGTCGGCGAGGCGCTCCTCGAGCCAGTCGAGAGCGGTGAAGAGCCGCTCGTAGGCGTCGTCGTACGCCTCCTGCGAGCCGGCGAAGCCGCAGCGGTAGACGCCGTTGTTGACCTCGGTGAACACCCGCTTCATCACCGCCTCCATCTCCTCGCGGACGTCGACCGGCCACAGGTCGGGGGCGTCGGGGCGCTGGTGCTCGCGCCACTCGAAGGACAGGTCGTGGGTGATCTGCGGGAAGTCGTTGGTGACGACCTTGCCCGACCCGACCTCGACGATCGCCGGCACCGTGATGCCGCGCGGGTAGTCGGCCTCGCGGGCGAAGTAGGCCTCCTGGAGGCGCTCGATGCCGAGCACGGGGTCCTTGCCGCCCTCGTCGAGGTCGAAGGTCCAGCTGCGGGCGTCGTGGACCGGCCCGGGCGCGCCCCACGAGATGACGTCCTCGAGGCCGAGGAGCGTCCGCACGATGATCGAGCGGTGCGCCCACGGGCAGGCGCGGGCGGCGACGAGCCGGTAGCGGCCCGGCTCGGCGGCCCACACCGGAACCTCGCGCGGGCTGTCCTTGGAGCCGCTGGGGAACGCGTCGTCGAGCGGATCCGCCGACCGCTCCCCCGCCAGCACGCGGTCGGGGAGGTAGGACATGTCGCGCTCGAAGGGCTCGCCCTTCTTCGTGTAGGTCGCGGTGTCGTTCACGCTTCAACCATAGCCAGGGTCATCGCAAAGACATGTTTGCAAACAAGTCTTGGCAGACCTACCCTGTGGTCGTGTCGTCCTCCATCACCCCCGACATCGCGGGGCTCCGTGCCCTCAGCCATCCCGTACGCCTTCGGATGCTGGGCCTGCTGCGCACCGAAGGCCCTGCCACGGCGACGACGCTCGCCCGACGCCTCGACCTCAACACTGGCGCGACGTCCTACCACCTGCGCCAGCTCGCCCAGCACGGGTTCATCGAGGAGGACGCGGAGCGGGGCAACGCCCGCGACCGCTGGTGGCGCGCCTCGCACGAGGCCACCCGCACCGACTTCCGCACCCAGGAGCAGGGCGCGGAGGACGTCGAGGCCTACCTGGCCACGGTCGCCCAGCTCTACGGGGAGCGGCTGCGCGTGGCCGTCGCCGAGATGGCGTTCGTGCCCGAGCAGTGGCGCACCGTCGGCACGCTCAGCGACTGGGAGCTACGCCTCACGCCCGCCCAGGCCGACGCCCTGGTCCAGCAGCTCGTCCGGCTCGTGGAGGACACCGTGGACTCGGACGCCGAGGACGCCGCACCCTTCGCGATCAACCTCAACGCCTTCCTGCGGCCGGGTCAGCAGTGGGACGCCTGACGGGCAGCCGGGCTCCCCTGGTCGGAGCCCTCACGGCGGAGGGCATCTCCGTCGTCGGCACCCGCATCTCGATGATCGCGATCCCGTGGTTCGTGCTGTCGACCACCGGCTCGGCCACCCAGACCGGCCTCGTCGCGGCCGCGGAGATCGCTCCGTTGGTGGTCTTCAAGGCGCTCGGAGGTCCTCTGCTCGACCGGCTCGGTCCGCGTCGGGTCACCCTGGCGTGCGACCTCCTGTCGGCCGTCGTCGTCGGCGCCGTCCCACTGCTCCACGACCTCGGGCTGCTGTCCTTCCCGCTCCTGCTGTGCCTCGTCGCGGTCGCAGGCGCGCTGCGTGGCCCGGGCGACGCCGGCAAGGGGGCGATGGCCCCCGAGATCGCCCGGGTGGCGGGCTACTCCCTCGAGCGGGTCTCAGGCCTCGGCTCGGCGATCGAGCGCACCTCGTCGATGGGCGGCGCCGCGCTCGCCGGGCTGCTGGTCGCGTCGGTCGGCGCGGCGCACGCGATCTACGTCGATGCTGCGACGTTCCTCGTGTCCTTCGTCGTCCTGGCCGTGACCACCCGCGGGCTCGGGCAACCGGTCCCGCCCGAGCGCGACGCCGACCCCACGTCGTACGCAACCGAGCTCCGGCAGGGCTGGGACTTCCTGCGCACGGACCCGGTGCTCGTCGCGATCTGCGCGATGGTCGCGGTCACGAACCTCGTCGACCAGGCGTACGTCGCCGTGCTGGCGCCGGTGTGGGCGAGGGAGTCGGGAGCGGGCGTGGCCGTCCTCGGCACGCTCTTCGCGGTGATGAGCGGCGCCTCGGTCGTCGGCGCGCTCGTCGCGGCGAGGTGGGGCGAGACGCTGCCGCGCTACCGGACGTACGTCCTCGCGTTCCTCGTCTGCGGCGCCCCGCGATACGTGGTGATGGCGCTCGAGTCGCCGCTGTGGGCGGTCTTCGCGGTGACGGCCGTGGCGGGGGTGGCGTCGGGCTTCCTCAACCCGATCCTCGGCGCGGTGATCCTGGAGCGGATCCCGCCGCACCTGCTGGGCCGCGTCACCTCGCTCGAGACCGCGCTGTGCTTCTCGCTGATGCCGCTCGGCGGGATCCTCGGTGGCCTCGCGGCCACCGGCCTGGGGATCTCACCGGCTCTGCTGCTGGCGGGCGCGGCGTACCTCCTCGCGACGATGGCGCCGACCCGGGTGCCCAGCTTCCGGCGGATGGACCGGGTGCCGGCCGTGGACGCGCGGACCGAACCCCGTCAGGACACCGCAGCTCCCGCCTGAGCCGGCCCCCTCGCCTGAGTTGGGTCCGCGTGTCCACGTCGTCGGCTCACGGAGCGAAGCGCGCCGCCACCTCGACCACCCGGTCGAACGCCTCGGCCTCGCCGATGCTCACCCGGACGCCGTCGCCGGCGAAGGGCCGCACCGAGATCCCCACCTCGCCGCAGGCGGCGGCGAAGTCGAGGGCGCGCTCGCCCAGCGGGAACCACACGAAGTTGCCCTGCGCGTCGGGGAGCTCCCAGCCCACCTCGCGCAGCCGGGCGACGAGGTCGGCACGGCGTGCGACGAGGTCGTCGACCCGCGCGAGCAGCTCGTCCTGCGCGGCGAGCGAGGCGATCGCCGCGGCCTGCGCGACGTGGCTGACCCCGAACGGCAGCGACACCGCACGGAGGGCGGCGGCGAGCGGGGCAGGGGCCACGGCGTACCCGACCCGGAAGCCCGCGAGCCCGTAGGCCTTGGAGAAGGTGCGGGTCAGCACGACGTTGTCGTGGCGGCGGTAGGTCGCGATCCCGTCGATGGCGTCGTACATCCGGACGAACTCGAGGTAGGCCTCGTCGACCACGACGACCACGTGCGTCGGGACCTTCGCGATGAAGGCGTCGAGGTCGGTCTGGGTGACAGCCGGCCCGGTGGGGTTGTTGGGCGTGCAGACGATGACGACCTTCGTACGCTCGGTGACGGCCGCGGCCATCGCGTCGAGGTCGTGGCGGCCGTCGGCGGTCACCGGCACCTGCACGCTCGTCGCGCCGCCGGCCGTGACCGCGATCGGGTAGGCCTCGAAGGAGCGCCAGGCATGGACCACCTCGTCGCCGGGCTCGCAGAAGGCGTTGACGAGCTGGTAGATCAGGCCCACCGAGCCGGTGGCCGCCGCCAGGTCCGCGACCGGGACGCCCATCGCCTCGCTCAGGGCGGCGTACAGGGCGGTGCTGCCCATGTCGGGGTAGCGGTTCATCTGCGCCGCCGCCTCGGTCGCCGCCTCCAGCACGCCGGGCAGCGGCGGGTAGGGGTTCTCGTTGGACGACAGCTTGTAGGACGTCAGCCCGGGGCGGGCGACGGGCGGCTTGCCGGCGACGTACGCGGGGATGGCGAGCACGTTGGGCCGGGGCTGGGGGGAGGTCATTCCCGCACCCTAGTGACGCGACCCCGCCACGGCCTCACCACCGGCAGTAGCAGCAGGCCGATCGCGAACCCGAGCCCCGCACCGAGGACGTTGTCGACCATGTCGGTCACGTCGCAGGCGCGGTCGAGGCGGGCGAGCTGGAGCTGGGTGAGCTCGATGGCGAGGCTGTACGCCGCCAGCGCCGCGAGACCGAGCGGGGCGAGCGCGAGGCCGGCCCACCATCGTCCGGCGGCCAGCACCAGGAAGATCCCCGCCGGCACGAAGAGCAGCACGTTGAGGGTGCGCTGGTCGAACCCGAGCACCTCGAAGGCCGCCCCCGACGGGCCGCCGTAGTCCCACGAGCACGACTCGCTCCGGGTGTCGGCCGGCACGATCCCCACGTCGGCGCGGGTCGGCACCAGCGTCACCAGCCCGATCGCGACCAGCGACCACAGGAGGCCGGCGACCGACACCGCGGAGGCCGTGCCCAGCAGGCGGCGGGTGGCCAGCGCGAGCAGCACGGCCACCACCCCGGCCGCGAGGGCGCCGAGCACCATCACGCCCGTGCCGCCGATCGTGACCATCCGGGGAGGGTAGCGACCCGCCCATCGCTGGTTGGGCAGGGCGCTCTGGCGCTCGTGTCGCTGGCGCTCGCTGCTCGACCAGCGGAGGCCCCTGACGAGTGGTGGGTCGCTAGTCTCGACGCATGCGCTTCGTGACGTGGTTGCTGACGTACGCCGCCGGGCTGGCCGTGGCGGCGCAGCTGCTGGCCGGGATCTACTTCGACGGTCCCGACAACGGGCAGGCCGAGCTGCAGGAGAAGATCCTGCCGCTGCTGCTCGTCGCCCTCATCCTCGGACTCGTCTCGACCTTCATCGAGCCGGTCATCAAGCTGCTGTCGCTGCCGTTCATCATCCTGACTCTCGGCTTCCTGCTGCTGGTGATCAACGCGCTGATGCTGATGCTCACCGCGCGGCTGGCCGACGCCTTCGACCTCGGCTTCCACGTCGAGGGCTTCTGGAACGCCCTCGTCGGCTCGCTGATCATCACCGTCGTGGGCTGGGGCGTCCGGATCGCCCTCCCCTCGCGGGACTGATGCCGGTGCCGGACCTCCCCACCGACCTGCCACCTGCACGCGAGCCCGGCCGCTACCGGATCGCGCTCGTCTGCCTCGGCAACATCTGCCGCTCGCCCACCGCGCACGTCGTCCTCGAGCGCCGCCTGGCCGACGCCGGGCTCGACGACCGCGTCGAGGTCGCGTCCTCCGGCACCGGCGGGTGGCACGTCGGCAACCCGATGGACCCCCGCGCCGCCGCCACCCTGACCACCGCGGGCTACGACGCCAGCCGGCACCGCGCCCGGCAGTACGACGCGACCTGGCCCGAGGCGTACGACCTCGTCCTCGTGATGGACGAGGCCAACCTCGCCGACGTCGGCGGCCGGACACCGAGCGTGGGGATGTTCCGCGACCTCGATCCGGTCGATCCGGGGGCTGCGGTCCCGGACCCGTACTACGGTGGGGACGACGGGTTCGAGGAGGTGCTGGCGATGGTCGAGCGCACGAGCGATGCGATCGTGGCCGCCCTCCCGCGCGCGCTCGAGGGTTCCGCCTGATGGCTCGCCAGCCGCTGGTGGCCAAGCGTGCCGAGGAGCTGCTCGACACCGCCGTCGTCGCGACCTCGCCGGTGGCCGGCGGCGACATCGCCCGGGCGACCCGGCTGCGCCTGTCCAGCGGCCAGACCGCGCTGATGAAGACGCTGCCGCACGCGCCCGAGGGGTTCTTCGAGGCCGAGGTCGCCGGCCTGCGCTGGCTCGCCGAGGTCGAGGGCGGCGTGCGGCTGCCCGAGGTCCTCGCCGCTGCCGGCGACTGCGTGATCCTCGGGTGGATCGAGCCGAGCTCGAAGACCCCCGTGGAGGCGGCCGTCGCCTTCGGCCAACAGCTCGCCACCACCCACGCCGCCGGCGCCGACGGGTGGGGCCTCGACCACGACGGTTTCATCGGGCGACTGCCGCTGCCCAACAAGACCGCCGACTCGTGGCCGGAGTTCTACGCCGTACGCCGGGTCCTGCCCTACCTCAAGCTCGCCCGCGACCGCGGCGCGATCACCGAGCCCGACGCGGCGGCGGTCGAGGCGGTCGTCGGCCGGCTCTCCGGCCTCCTGCCCGACGAGCCGCCGGCGCGGCTGCACGGCGACCTCTGGAACGGCAACTGCCTCTGGGGGCAGGACCTCGCCATCCACGTCATCGACCCGGCCGCCCACGGCGGTCACCGCGAGGTCGACCTGGCCATGCTCCACCTGTTCGGGCTCACGCACCTGCCGCGGGTGATGGCGGCCTACGACGAGGCGTACCCCCTCGCCGAGGGCTGGGAGGACCGGCTCGGGATCCACCAGCTCTTCCCGCTGCTGGTGCACGCGTGCATGTTCGGCGGGGGCTACGGCGCCCGCGCCGGAGCGATCGCGGCCCGCTACACCTGACCCACCCGTCGGGCTGTGCCGGGCGTCCGGGCGGCGGAGCATGGTGGACGCATGGCCGGCCAGACGGACGCCACCCCCTGGGTACCGGAGTCGCGCGAGCTGTCCGACCTCGAGTCGGCCGCCCACGACTGCCGGGGGTGCGAGCTGTGGCAGCCGGCGACGCAGGTGGTCTTCTCGAGCGGGGAGCGCTCCGCCCGGATCATGCTGGTCGGCGAGCAACCCGGCGATCGCGAGGACGAGCAGGGAGAGCCGTTCGTCGGACCTGCCGGGCGAGTCCTCGACGAAGCCCTCGACGAGGCCGGCATCGACCGGTCCGCGGCCTACCTCACCAACGCGGTCAAGCACTTCCGCTTCGAGCAGCGCGGCAAGCGGCGCATCCACCAGAAGCCCGACGTACGCCACCTCTCGGCCTGCCACCCCTGGCTGGAGGCCGAGCTGGAGGCGGTCGCGCCAGGGGTCGTGGTCGCCATGGGAGCGACAGCGGCGCGGGCGGTGCTGGACCGGGCCGTGAAGATCGGCGACGTGCGCGGTCGCGTCCTCGAGGAACCGGCTCGTCCCGTGGTCGTCACCACCCACCCGTCGGCGGTCCTGCGGCTGCGGGGACGGGACGGCTACGACGAGGCCTTCGGGGCGCTGGTCGAGGACCTCCGCCTCGCGGCGCCGTACGCCTGATCTCAGGATCACCTCAGGAGCCGGTGGCATCCTTGCGGCGTGAGCGACTCCAAGCCCCGCGTGCTCGTCGTGGACGACGACCGGGCGGTGCGTGATTCTCTGCGCCGGTCCCTGGAGTTCAACGGCTACGAGGTCGTCCTCGCCGCGGACGGGGCCGAGGGCCTGGTCGCGGTGGGCGCCCAGCACCCCGACGTCGTGGTGATCGACGTGATGATGCCGCGCCTCGACGGGATCGAGACCACCCGTGCCCTCCGCGCGGCCGGCAACGACGTGCCCGTGCTGGTGCTCACCGCGCGCGACGCGGTGGGCGACCGGGTCGAGGGCCTCGACGCCGGCGCCGACGACTACCTCACCAAGCCGTTCGCGCTGGAGGAGCTGCTGGCCCGCCTGCGGGCGCTGCTGCGCCGCGTCGTGCCCGACGAGGACGGCGAGAGCGAGGTGCTGTCCTTCGCCGACCTCACGATGGACGTCGCCAGCCGCGACGTCTCGCGCGGCGGCCGCGCGATCGAGCTGACCCGCACCGAGTTCACCCTGCTCGAGATGTTCCTGCGCCGCCCGCGCCGCGTGCTCGACCGCTCCTTCATCCTGGAGGAGGTCTGGGGCTACGACTTCCCGACCAGCGCCAACTCGCTCGAGGTCTACGTCGGCTACCTGCGCCGCAAGACCGAGGCCGCTGGCGAGCCGCGGCTGATCCAGACCGTCCGTGGCGTCGGGTACGTCCTGAAGGAATCATGACCACCGCCGCGCGGTCGGCCCCCGCCTGGCCCGACGGGCGCTGGCACTACCGCCGGTCGCTGGCGTCGCGGGTCGCCGTCCTCACCACCATCGTGCTCGGCCTGTCCATCGCGGCCATGGCCTTCACCGCGTTCGTCGTGATGCGCCAGCAGATGATGAGCTCGCTCGACCAGTCGCTG
The DNA here is from genome assembly GCF_004785795.1 of Nocardioides eburneiflavus. Lineage (NCBI taxonomy): Bacteria > Bacillati > Actinomycetota > Actinomycetes > Propionibacteriales > Nocardioidaceae > Nocardioides > Nocardioides eburneiflavus. The sequence goes on along the minus strand of NZ_SRRO01000001.1, from coordinate 1,133,750 downwards.
CTCAACCGTGCGCACAAGGCCACCGCCTTCACCACGCTGTCGCGGATCACCGCCGACGGCGTGCCCGCGTGGGTGCTCGGCGCTGCCGACGTGCGGATCATCTTCGTCACCGCCGAGGGCCGCGTGGTGACCGGGGACGACGTCCCGAGCCTCACCCTCGGGCGCCCCGAGTACGAGGTGGCGACCGGTCGGCGCGAGTCCTCCGTACGCACCCTCGTCACGACCGAGGGCGAACGGTTCCGCGTGGCGACCGTGCAGGCCAACGACGGCGCCGCGCTGATCCTCGCCCAGCCCCTCGCGCCCAACGACCGGACGCTGGAGAAACTCGGCGGCGTGCTCTTCGTCTTCGGCGCGCTCGGCGTGCTCGCCGCGCTGCTGGCCGGCTGGCTGGTCGCCAAGAACGGGCTCAGACCCGTACGCCGCCTCACCACCGCGGTGGAGCGCATCGCGGTGACCGAGGACCTCACGCCCCTGCGGGTCGAGGGCGACGACGAGGTCGCGCGTCTCGCGACCGCCTTCAACCAGATGCTGCTCGCCCTCGGGGCCTCCCGCGACCGGCAGCGGCGGCTGGTCGCCGACGCGAGCCACGAGCTGCGTACGCCCCTCACCTCGCTGCGCACCAACCTCGACCTGCTGCGCCAGGCCGAGGGCAACACCGCCCTCCCCACCGACGCGCGGCTCGAGCTGCTCGACGACGTCCGCGGCCAGATCGAGGAGCTCAGCGCCCTCGTCGGCGACCTCGTCGAGCTCGCCCGCGACGAGCCGACCACCCACGTGGTCGCGCAGGTCGACCTCGCCGAGGTGGTCGAGCGGGCGGTCACGCGCGTACGCCGCCGCGCCCACGGGGTCGCCTTCGACGTCGCGCTCGACGCCTGGCCGGTGGTGGGCGACGCCAACAGCCTCGAGCGCGCGGTGACCAACCTGCTCGACAACGCCGCCAAGTGGAGCCCCACCGACGGCACCGTCACCGTGCGCCTGACCGGTGGCGTGCTGACCGTCGACGACCAGGGCAGCGGCGTCGCCGAGGCCGACCGCCCGCACGTCTTCGACCGCTTCTACCGCGCCGAGGAGTCCCGCGCGATGCCCGGCTCGGGCCTCGGCCTGGCCATCGTGCGGCAGGTCGTCGACCGACACGGCGGGCAGGTCCAGGTCTCCGAGGCGCCGGGCGGCGGGGCGCGCTTCTCCCTGTGGGTGCCCGGCGCCCGGGCCGACGCGCCGTCGGCCTAGACGAAGACGCGCAGCAGCCGCTCGGCCTTCCACTCCGACTCGGCCCACTCCTCGGCGACCTCGGACTTCACGGTGATGCCACCGCCCGTGCCGAGGATCCAGGTGCCGCTGCCGTCGGTCATCAGCGAGCGGATGACGACCCCGAGGTCTGCCGGGCCGTCGCCGCTGATCCACCCGAACGCGCCGGCGTACGCCCCGCGCGGGGACGCCTCGACCTCCTCGATCACCTCCATCGTGCGCAGCTTGGGCGCACCCGTCATCGAGCCCGCGGGGAACAGCGCCCGGAGGGCCCCCACCGTCGACACGTCGTCGCGCAGCCGGCCGCGGACGGTGGAGACGAGCTGGTGCACCGACTCGTACGTCTCGACCTGCATGAGCGCCGGCACCTCGACCGACCCGACGTCGCACACCAGCGACAGGTCGTTGCGGAGCAGGTCGACGATCATCAGGTTCTCCGCGCGGGTCTTGGGCTCGCGCGCCAGCCGCTCGCGCTGCGCATCGTCCTCCTCGGGCGTGCGCCCGCGGGGGGTGGTGCCCTTGATCGGCTTGGTCTCGAGGTGGCGGTCGGCGGTGACCAGCGCGTACCGCTCCGGCGAGCTCGACAGCAGCCACGCGCGCGCACCGGCGACGTCGTGCTGGAGGAACCCGCTGTACGGCGCGGGGTTGAGCTCGCGGAGCCGGAGGTACGCCGTCACCGGGTCGAGGTCGGACGTGCGGGCGAGCCGGTGGGTGAGGTTGACCTCGTAGGAGTTGCCGGCGTGGAGGTGCTCCTGGACGCGTGCGAAGGCGGCGGCGTACGCACGTGGCGGGGAAGTCTGACTCTCCGAGGCGGTTGCACCCCCCTCCAGGTGGCGGACTCCCCGCTCGAGCGGGGAGTCCCCGGAGGGCTCCGCCGCGTGCTCGAACACCCGCACCTCCCGCGGCCGCATCCAGACCGCGTCGGGCAGGAACGCGTCGGGGGCGGCGGGCAGGTCGGTGCGCGAGGCGTACCCGAGATAGCCGAACCACTGCTCGCCCGCGGAGATCCGCTCCTCGAGCACCGCGAAGACGTCGTCCCCCACGACGCGCGCGGACCCGGCCTCGTGCAGGGTCACCACGCGCCGCGCGGCCGACCAGGACAGGGAGGCGTCGTCCTCGTCGAGCCAGCCGATGATCGAGCGGCGCCCCGACCACTCGCGCGCGCCGCCGCCGTCGAGCCAGAAGCATCGTGCGTGGCGCGAGGCCACGTCGCGGAAGAAGGAGACCGGGTCGGGAGCGGTCATGAGAGGAAGTTCCTGACGAGAGCCGCGCCGTGCTCCGACAGGATCGACTCGGGGTGGAACTGCACGCCCTCGAGCGGTCGGTCGACGTGCCGCACCCCCATCACCACGCCGTCCTCGCTCCACGCGGTCGCCACCACCTCGGCGGGCAGCTCCACCGCGCCGAGCGAGTGGTAGCGCACCGCCGCGAACCCCTGCGGCACACCGGCGAAGACCCCGGCGCCGTCGTGGCTGATCGAGGCGACCTCGCCGTGCGCCGGGCGCAGGCGCGACACCGTCCCGCCGTACGCCGCCACCAGGCCCTGCATCCCCAGGCACACGCCGAGCACGGGGCGTGAGCCGTCGCGCAGCACGGCGGTGCCGACGGAGAAGTCGGCCGGGGAGTCCGGGGTACCCGGGCCCGGCGACAGCACGACGTGCGAGTGCCGCAGCACGTCGTCCGGCGACACCTCGTCGTGCTGCACCACGCGTGGCAGCACCCCCGTCACCGCGGCGACGAGGTGGACCAGGTTCCACGTGTAGGAGTCGTGGTGGTCCACCACGATCACGTCCGGCGTCACGCGCCGACCCTAGTGCTACTGGCGCAGCGACAGGCACGCCGGCGACACCGGCTGGTCCCCGGACTCCCGGCAGCCGTCGAAGGCGACGAGCTTGGCCATCAGCGCCGCCACCTCGTCGCGCCGCCCCTTGGCAGCGAAGCTGTTGCGCTCCTCGAACCGCTTCTTGCGGTAGGAGTAGAACTCGTAGCCCCACTGCACCCGGCCGCGCCGCGGGTCGAGGTCGAAGCGCGCCAGCAGCGCCGTCCGGCTGCGCACGGCCGTGAACGACGGGATCCGGTCGAGCTCCGGCCCCGTGAAGGCGGCGTCCGGGTCGTTGCCGGTGAGCGTCTGCTGGGTGTGCTCGAGGAAGGCGTACGACTGGCGCACCAGCGCGGGCCGGGTCAGGGTCGGCACCAGCGAGAGCCCGCTGCGGTAGGGCGCGGGCGGCAGCCCGGCGAGCTCCTCGAAGGTCGGCGCGAGGTCGATGTTGCTGGTGACCTCGCGGCGTGTGCCCGGCACGACGCCCGGACCGGTCACGAGCAGCGGCACCCGGACGTCGGTGTCGTAGGGCGTCCCCTTGCCGCGGCCCAGGCCGTTCTGCCCGAGGTGGAAACCGTTGTCGGAGGTGAGCACGACATAGGTGTTGGGACCGACCGTGCGCAGGATGCGCGAGACGAGCCGGTCGGCCGACTGCGCCATCCGCGCCCGGTCGCGCAGGTCGCGCACGGCGGTGGCCGCCGGGAGCGTACGCACGGTGTTCCAGGCGCGGGCCGGCTTGCCGTTGGCCCGGCGAGGGCGGTTGTCGCGGCGCGGGTCGGCGAAGCCGGGAAGGTCGTCGACGGTCAGCTTGCGGCACGCGACCCGGCCGCAGCTGCGCGGACCGGTGCGGTCGCGGAACATCGGCGGGAAGAGCGGGTCACCGGCGTAGTGCGGCTCGGGGTTGACCCGGTTGTGCGGCGCGTAGAGCGAGACCTCGAGGAAGTAGGGCGCGTCGGAGGCCTCGTTGGCCGTGACGAAGTCCATCGCGAGGTCGCCGATGACCGTCCCCGCGTAGGCCTCGTCCTTGGCGGCGTTGCTCGCGCTCGCGGGCGGTGCGGGGTGCTGCACGAGCCGCATCCGCTGACCGTCGAGCGTGGTGCTGGCGAAGTCCCAGCCGTCGTAGGCGGAGCCGAAGACCGTGTGGAAGGTCGTCCAGCCCGGCACCACCGGCGGCAGGGCGCGCCCCGGGGACCACTCGTACTCGTTGAGGAACTTGCCGACGAAGCCGGTGTGGTAGCCCGCCTGCTGGAGCCGGACGTTGAAGGCCCGCTCCGGGTTGCCGTTGGTGTCGTACGCCGGCCAGCCGCCGAGCCTCGACGTGCCGCGGTTGGAGGTGTTGGTGCGCACCCCGGTCTGGTGGGGGTACTGCCCGGTGAAGAAGCTCGATCGCGACACGCAGCACAGCGAGTCGGTCACGAAGGAGTGCGGATAGCTCGCCCCCGTCCGCCGCATCCGCTGCACCGACCGCATGGTCTGCACGAGGTCCATCGAGAAGTCGTCGAGCACCACCACGACGATGCTGGGCCGCTTGGCCCGCGCCGCCGCGGGCTCGAGGTCGCCGACCGCGGACGCCTCGCCCGTCGTACGCGGTGGCGCGGCGTCGTCCGGCCCCCTCGGACCGCCCGGCGACCCGTTCGTGCCGCATGCCGTCAGCACCAGCAGGCACACGCCTGCCACCGCTCCCCTGAATCTCCGCACTGCTCCCCCGTCGTGTCCCCGCCCTCGGCTACCTAGGGTGACGCCGTACGACCCCGGATGGTTGCCTCCCACGCCGACGACCTCATTGTCGAGCGCCTCACTCGACTTTAGTGCATGCTGGTCGCTGGTCGAGCAACGGGTGCAGCGAGCGTGTCTCGTTCCTCGCCCTGCTCAACCAGCGGCGGGAGTGAGGAGGTCGCGGACCGCCGCATGGAGCAGGTCGTAGCCGTTCTCGGTGAGGATCGACTCGGCGTGGAACTGGATGCCGCGGTAGTGCGGCCCGACGATGGCGTGGATGTCGCCCGTCGCCTCGTCGGCCTCGACCTGCAGTCCGTGGGGCAGGGTGCCGTCGGGCCGGGCGTAGCCGTCGGGGACCCGGCCCACGAATGTGTTGTAGAAGCCGACCCGCTCGGTGCGGCCGTCGAGGCGCACCGGCGACTGGGTGCCCTGGAAGACGACGTCCTTGTAGCCGAGGTCGAGGCCGAGGCGCTCGCACAGCGTCTGGTGGCCCAGGCACACCGCGAGGAACGGCTGGCCGGAGGCGAGCAGGTCGTCGACCGCCCGGCGGAAGGACGCGATCTTGGGGTGGTCGCCCTCGCGTGGGTCGCCCGGGCCCGGACCGACGACGACGAGGTCGGCGTCGTCGAAGGCGCCAGTGGCGTAGTCCTCGTGCCGCACCACCCGCGAGGTCATCCCGAAGACCCCGAGCACGTGGACGAGCATGTTCACGAAGTCGTCCTCGCCGTGCAGGATCACCGCCTGCTTGCCGGCGAGGCCGGGGTCGGCGGGCTCACCGGCCTGGTCGGTCAGCCAGAACCGCGACAGCCGCTGGTTGCGGGTGCCCAGCGCGAGCAGGACGTCCTCGTCGCGCGCGAGCTCGGCGATGTCGGTGCCGTCGGAGGTCGCCGCCGGCGCCAGCCCGAAGGCGCTCAGGATCCCGCCCGCCTTGGCGCGGGTCTCGGCCACCTCGTACGCCGCGTCGGAGTCACGCACCAGCGTGGCCCCGGCGGTGACCTTGAGCTCGCCCGCGGGCGAGACGTCGGCGGTGCGGATGAGGATCGGGCTGTCCATCGTCGGCGTGCCGTCGGGCGAGCGCCCGAAGAGCGCGAGCGCGGCGCCGTAGTAGCCGCGACCCTCGGGCTCGTAGTCGGCGATCAGCCGGCAGGCGTTCTCGACGGGCGCGCCCGTCACGGTCGCGGCGAACATCGTGTCGCGCAGGATCTCGCGGTGGTCGCGGTCCGAGCGGCCGGCGAGGAGGTACTCGGTGTGGATCAGGTGGGTCATCGGCTTGAGGAACGGCCCGAGCACCTGGCCGCCCTCGTGGCAGATGTCGCACATCATCTTGAGCTCCTCGTCGACGACCATGAAGAGCTCGAAGACCTCCTTCTCGTCGGCGAGGAACTCGAGGAGGCGGTCCTTCAGCTCGTCGCCGTGGCCCGCGACCCGGAACGTCCCCGAGATCGGGTTCATCCGTACGTCGCCCTGCCGCACCGAGACGTGCCGCTCGGGACTGGCGCCGATGAGGAACCGGTCGCCGGTGTAGAAGCAGAACGTCCAGTACGCGCCGCGCTCGCGCTCCATCAGGCGGCGCAGGACGGTCAGGGCACGCGCGGCGTCCCAGTCGGCGAGGACGGCGCGGTAGTGCCGGCCGATCACGAGGTTCGCGCCCTCGCCCTGGCCGATCTCGTCGCGGATGATCGCCTCGACGACCTTGCCGTAGTCCTCGTCGCTGGTGGCGAAGCCGCCGCGGTCGGCGAGCTCGACGGGTACGTCCGGGAGCGCGGCGAGCAGGTCGTCGACCGACACCTCGTGCTCGGCCTCGATGTCGACGACCGTCAGCGGGGCGCCGTCGTCGATGGCGGCGAACCCGCGCTCGCGCACCTGGCGGAACGGGACCGCGACCAGCCGGTCGGCGCTGCGGCCCGGCGCGGGGGCCCCCGCCTCGAGCGGGATGTCGAGCAGCGACGCCACCTCGTGCGGCGTGCCGCCGATCAGGCCCGCCGTCGGCGAGGCCTTGCGGCGGATGACCGCCCACGCGCCGTGCCCCTGGATCTGCTCCAGGAGGTCGGCCACGGGAGGTGAGACGGGCGTCATCTCGGTCATGGCCGAAACCCTACGGGCGTCCGCGCGCCCGCCTGCGGCGTGTCCGCCGGGCGACCGGCCCGGGTCGGGCGGCTAGGGGTACCTGACGTCGACGCCCACCCAGTCGACGAGCATCCCCTGCCGCTCGCCGCCGGCGACGGCGTGCTGGGGCAGCACGTCCTTGTTGGAGAGCCGCAGGTGAAGCGGGGTGACGTTGCCCGGCACGCGACGGAGGTCGGGGGTCGAGGTGAGGGAGTAGACCTGGTTGCCGAAGGCGTCGACGGCGGTGTAGGTCACCGTGTCGCCGCCGATGGTGAACTCGGCCTGGTAGTGCCAGTAGGCCTGCCACGGCTTGAGGCCCTCGGCGAACAGGTGGCCGACCGGCACCAGGTCGGACGGCATCCCCGCGGCCGCGCACGCACCGTCGACGCTGTCGTCGACCAGGTCGTAGCAGATGTGCGACCCGAGCTGGGCGCCCGTCGGCTTCTGCGGGCCGTAGCTCTCGATGACGTCGATCTCGCGGGGATCGGTCGCGCTGGGGTGCTGCATCCACAACGCGGCGTAGTTGCTGCCGGTGTCGGGCATCAGGATGCTGGCGCTGACCCGCACCTGGGTGCCCGCGGGCAGCGTCCACCCCAGGTTGGTGCGGAGCTGGGAGAGCCGCCCGACGTCGAGCTGGCCGAGGCCGTTCTGGGCTGCCGGGCTCCAGCCGGGGATGGCGTGCCACTGCTCGGGCCACGCGCCGGCAACCCCCTCGAAGTCATCGCGGAAGACGCTCTCCCACCCCCAGGTCGGGGCCGGGTCGGAGTCGACGGTGTCGCCGCCGGCGATGCCTGCCGAGGCCGGTGCGCCGGTCGTCGCGAGCAGGGACAGGACCAGCGGCACGAGCATCGAGACGGCGATGGCGTGGGCGCGCGCGAGCAAGGAGATGACCCTCCCGGGACGTGGGCTGGCGGAGTGGTGGGACCGAGGACGTGAGCCCAGAAGGGTACGGGCTGCCACCGACGGCCGCACCCCGGGGCGGACCTCAGCCGACGGTCGTCAGCAGCTGCGTCGCGCGGGTCAGCACGACGTACAGCGTGGCCCGGCCGGTCGCGGACTCGTCCTCGATCTCCTGCGGGGAGACCACGACGATGCCGTCGAACTCGAGGCCCTTGGTGTCGAGGCCGGTCAGGACGACGATGCGGTCCTCGCCGCTCGGCGTGACGCTGGAGTCGACCGCCGCGCGGGCGTTGGGCGCGTCGGCGGCGACCTCGGGCCAGGACGCCAGCCAGGCGTTGACCTCGGAGCGCCGGGCGACCGGCACCACGACGCCGACGGTGCCCTCGACCCGGCCGGCGGTCGCGGTGACCGCCTCGCGCACCGCGGCCTCGAGGTCGTCGACCGGACCGACCACGCGCGGCTCCTCGCCCGTACGCCGCACGGCGTCAGGCAGGTCGGCGTCGAGCCCGACGCGGCGGGCGTAGTCGGCGGCGAAGGAGTAGATCTCGGCGGAGTTGCGGTAGTTGGTGGACAGGTGGAACTCGTGGAGCTCCTTGCCCTCCAGGGCGGCCGCGCGGGCGGCTGCCGCTTCGGGGGCGTCGGGCCACGAGGACTGGGCCGGGTCGCCGACGATGGTCCAGCTCGCGGCGCGCCCGCGGCGCCCGACCATCCGCCACTGCATCGGGGTCAGGTCCTGCGCCTCGTCGATGAGGACGTGCGCGTAGCCGTCGTCCTCGATGCGGTGGGTCGGCGCCGACCAGGCGAGGCCGCCGGGGGCGTACTCGCGCTCGGAGATGGTGGTGAGCTCCTGGAGGTCGACACCGCCCTCGAGCAGGCCGGTCTCGTCGAGGTCGCGCTCGTCGTCGGTGCGCTGCGGCACGTCGCCAAGGGCGTAGCGCAGCTCGTCGATCAGGGGGACGTCCTCGATCGACAGCCCACCGACGGCCCACGACTTGAGCAGGAGCGCCTGGTCCTCGCGGGACACCACGCCCTCGCCCACGCGGGCGAGGAACTCGGGGTCGCGCAGCCAGCCGAACACCGTCGGTGCGTCCAGCGGCGGCCACCAGGCCGACGCGAACTCGACGAACCCCTCGTGGCCGAGCATGTCGTCGTCGAAGGCCTCACGCCCGCGCTCCTTGCCGCGCTCGCCGGTCACCTGGCGCCACATCGCGTCGAGCAGGGTCTTCGCGACGCGGGGCAGCTGGCGGTTGCGCCGGCCCTGCGACATCAGCTGGCGACGGAGCCGGCCGAGCAGGCCGGGGTCGAGCACGATGGTCTCGTCGCGCCAGTAGATGCGGAAACTGGTCGGGGCGCCGGGCGCGTGCTGGCGGGCGGTGCGCCGGAGCAGCTCGGCCATCCGTGTCGCACCCTTGACGTCGGCCACCGCGGGCTCGTCGTGGCGCGTGGCCCGGATGCCGCCGACGACCTCGCCGAGCGAGCGCAGCGCGACCGCGGTCTCGCCGAGGCTGGGCAGCACCCGCTCGATGTAGCGCATGAACACGCCGCTCGGACCGACGACGAGCACGCCGCCGCCCTCGTAGCGGCGGCGGTCGGAGTAGAGCAGGAACGCCGCGCGGTGCAGCGCGACGACGGTCTTGCCGGTGCCGGGGCCGCCGGAGATCGACACGACGCCCTTGCCGGGCGCGCGGATCGCCTGGTCCTGCTCGGCCTGGATGGTGGCGACGATGGAGTGCATCGACCGGTCACGGGCCCGCGAGAGCTGCGCCATCAGGGCGCCCTCGCCGACGATCGGCAGGTCGGTGTCGGCCTGGTCGTCGAGCAGCTCGTCCTCGACGCCGATGACCGTGCGGTGCAGCGAGCGCAGCACCCGACGGCGCACGACTCCGGACGGGCTCGCCGCGGTGGCCTGGTAGAACACCCCGGCGGCCGGCGCGCGCCAGTCGATGAGCAGCACGTCGCGCTCGGCGTTGCGGACGCCGATGCGGCCGATGTAGCGCGGGAGCGCGTCGATCGACGGGTCGAGGTCGAGGCGACCGAAGACGAGGCCCTCGTGGGCGGCGTCGAGCTGCGCGATCCGCTTGGCGGCCTGGAAGACCATCGCGTCGCGCTCGACGAGGCCGCCCTCGTGCTCCAGCTTGCCGCGGTTGCGCCCCTCGGTCGCCAGGGCACGGGCGTTCACCATGGACGCCTCGAGCTGGACGTAGACCTCGTCGACGTACGCCTGCTCCGCCGCGATCTCCCGCGCCTCGAGCTCCTCGCTCAACTCCCGCTCCTCATCCCCCGATGACGTCCCTCGATGAACTGCCCCAACGCTCCCGGGCAGACCCGCAAGCGTACCGGCGCACCCGCTCCGCTGCCGACTTGTGGGACAACCGTGGACCGCCGCGACCGGCTACCTCCCGCGGGAGAGGAAGGCCGTCATGGCCTCGCGCGCCTCGTCCGAGGCGAACAGCCGGGCGCTGGTCGCGGCCATCTCCTCGCCCAGCGCGTCGATGCGTGCCACGAGGTCGCGGTTGAGGATCCGCTTGGACTCGCGCAGCCCCTGCGCCGCGCCGGTGGCCAGGCTCGCGCAGGTCGCGGCCACCTCGGCGTCGAGCTCCTCCGCCGGCACAGCCTTGGTGACGAGCCCGTACGCCGCCGCCTCGGTCCCGCTGAACACCTCGCCGCCGAGCGTGGTCAGCGCGGCCGCGCGCGGGCTCATCCGATGGTGCACGGTGAGGCTGATGATCGCCGCAGCGAGGCCGAGCTTGACCTCGGTCAGCGCGAAGGTCGCGCCCTCGGCGCAGATCGCGACGTCTGCCGCGGCGATGATGCCGATGCCACCGGCGCGGACGGCGCCGAGGTTCTTGGTCACCACGGGCTTGTCCAGCGTGGCGATCAGTCGCTGCAGGTCGACGATGCGACGCGCACCGACCTCCATGCCCTCGGTCGTCGCCTCGGCGAGGTCTGCCCCGGAGCAGAAGACCTTGCCGGAGCTCTCGACCAGCACCACGCGTACGGCGTCGTCGGCGCCGGCGCGCTCGAGGTGCCCGAACAGCTCGGTGACGAGCTGCCGGCTCAGCGCGTTGCGGTTGGCGGGGCTGTCGAGGGTGATCGTGGCGACGGCGTCGGTCACGGCGTAGTGGACGAGCTCGGCGGGGGCGTCGGTCATGGCGGCATCCTGCCGCACCGCGGCCCGTCCGCGGGGCCATCCGTACGGCCCACCGCTCCGAACTGCTCCCATGCACACCACCGACCAACGGTCCCGGCGGCGCACGTGGCGCCACGCGGCGTACGGCGTGCTCGCCACCCTCGTCGGCCTGGCGGCCGCGCACCTGGTCGCGGCCCTCACCGTCCCCGCCGCGTCCCCCGTGCTGGCGGTCGGCTCGACGGTCATCGACCTCACCCCGACCCCGCTCAAGGAGTGGGCGATCCGGCAGTTCGGCAGCGCCGACAAGCTGGTCCTGATCGGGACCGTGACGGTCGTCGTGCTGCTGCTGTCGGCGCTCGCCGGCATCCTCACGGCACGCCGGGAGACCCCCGGCCTGCTGGTCGTGGTGGGTCTCGCCGGCCTCGCCGGCGTGCTCGCCGTCCTGCGCCCGGGTGCCGGGCCGCTGGACCTCCTTCCCGCCCTCGTCGCCGCCGTTGTCGCTGCCACCTCGCTGTGGTGGCTGCACCGCGTCGACGACCGGGCTGCCACGGAGCCGTCGCCGGGGGTCGACGGCCCGACCCGACGCGGGGTCGTGCTGGCCACCGGCGGTCTCGCCGCGGCCGCAGTCGCCATGGGGGCGCTCGGCCGCTGGGTGACGTCCTACCGCCTCGGCGGGACCGACGTCGCCCTGCCGGTCGCCACCGACCCCGCGTCGCCCTTCCCCGCCGGTCTGGAGGAGACGTACGACGGCATCACGCCGCTGCGCACCCCGACCGCGGACTTCTACCGCGTCGACACACGCCTGACGCTGCCCACCGTCGACGTCGACTCGTGGACGCTCACCATCGACGGCGACGTCGACCAGGAGGTCACCCTGACCTTCGACGACCTCGCCGCGATGGACATCGTCGAGCGCGACATCACCCTCACCTGCGTGTCCAACGAGGTGGGCGGGCCCTACGTCGGAGGCGCCCGCTGGCTGGGCGTGCCGCTCGCGGACGTCCTCGCCCGCGCCGGCATCGACTCGACCAACGCCGACCAGATCCTCTCCACCGACGTGGACGGCATGACCATCTCCACCCCGCTGGACGTGGCGCTCGACGGGCGCGACGCGATGATCGCCATCGGCATGAACGGTGGCCCGCTGCCGCGTGCCAACGGCTTCCCGGCGCGGATGGTCGTGCCCGGCCTCTACGGGTTCGTCAGCGCCTGCAAGTGGATCACCCGGATGACCCTGACGACCTACGACGCCGAGCAGGCCTACTGGACCGAGCGGGACTGGGCGACTGACGCCCCGATCAAGCTCTCGAGCCGCGTCGACACCCCGAAGGGGCTCTCGCAGACACCGGCCGGCACCGTCGTCGTCGGCGGGATCGCCTGGGCCCAGGGCTCGGGCATCGACAAGGTCGAGGTCCGCATCGACGGCGAGGCCTGGCGTCCCGCGGAGCTCGGACCCCAGGTCTCCGACGACTACTGGCGCCAGTGGTACGTCGAGTGGGACGCCGAGCCGGGCCAGCACTTCATCGCGTGCCGCGCCACCAACAAGGACGGCGACGTGCAGACCGACGTACGGATGACGCCGTTCCCCGAGGGCTCGAGCGGCCTGCAGGAGATCTCGGTGTCCATCACCTGAGCCGCAGCTCCCCGTACGGCTCCCGTCGTCGGGCGGCACGCCCGGCGTCCGTCCAAGGATTGTCCAAAGTTTTTCGCGAGATCACCCATCCACCCCCCGCACCACCCCGAACACCTCTCGACAGCGGGCCTCACGGCCCCCCTGGTTCCAACCGAAAGGCAACGCCATGAACACCCTGCTCCGCACCCGCACCATGGGCCTCGCCGCCCTCGCGCTGACCGCGTCGATGGGTCTGGCCGCCTGTGGCAGCGAGAGCGACACCGACAGCGCCGCCGAGGCCACCACCTCGGAGACCTCCGAGCCCACTGAGGAGCCCGCAGAGGAGCCCATGGAGTCCGAGGAGCCGATGGCCGCCGACGCTCCGTTCGGCCCCGGCTGCGCCGGCGTCCCCACCTCCGGTGAGGGCTCCGTCGAGGGCATGGCGGACGACCCGGTCGCCACCGCCGCCTCCAACAACCCGCTCCTCAAGACGCTCGTCGCCGCCGTGGGCGAGGCCGGCCTGGTCGACACGCTGAACTCCGCCGAGGCGCTCACCGTGTTCGCCCCGACCGACGACGCGTTCGCCGCGATCCCGAAGAAGGACCTCAACGCGCTCCTCGCCGACAAGGAGGCCCTCACCACGGTCCTCACCCACCACGTGGTCGGCGAGCGCCTCAGCCCCGAGGACGTCGCGGCCGAGCACGAGACCCTGGCCGGCGACATGCTGACGGTCGAGGGCGAGGGTGAGGACTTCACGATCGGCGAGGCCAGCGTCGTGTGCGGCAACGTGCAGACCGCCAACGCGACCGTGTACGTGGTCGACCAGGTCCTGATGCCGCAGATGTGATCGGCCTCCCCGACACACTGCAAGGATGACTGACGTGGACCACGTGAGGCCCGTACCGGACGGGGCGCCCGAGGGCGCCCCGTCCGGGGGCGACTCCCACCGGCTCGCCGACCTGCTGCACCGGTCGGCCCTCGGCGACGAGGCAGCGTTCGCCGCCTTCTACGACGCGACCTCGGCGCGGGCGTACGGCCTCGCGCTCCGCGTGGTGCGCAACCCGGCGCACGCCGAGGAGGTCACCCAGGAGGCCTACCTCGACGCCTGGCGCTCCAGCACCCGGTTCGACCCCGCACGCGGCAGCGCTGCCGGCTGGCTGCTCACGATCGTCCACCGCAAGGCCGTCGACCGGGTCCGCTCGGTCGAGGCCGCGTCGGCCCGCGACGAGACGTGGAACCGCGAGACGGCACCGTCCGACCACGACCAGACCGCCGAGGCCGCTCACGCCTCGCTCGACGCAGCCCGCGTCCGCAGCGCGGTCGCCACCCTCACCGACGTCCAGCGCCGCGCCGTCGAGCTCACCTACTTCGGCGGTTACACCCACACCGAGGTCGCCACCCTGCTCGACGTCCCGTTGGGCACTGCGAAGACACGAATACGCGACGGACTGATCCGCCTGCGAGACCTGATGGGAGTTGCGTCATGAGCGACCTTGATCCGCACAAGCTCACGGGCGCCTACGCCATGGACGCCCTCGACGAGCTCGAGCGAGCCAGGTTCGAGCAGCACCTCGCCCAGTGCGACGACTGCCGGGCCGAGGTGGCCGAGCTCCGCGAGACCGCGGCGCTGCTCTCCGAGACCGTCGCCGTCCCACCCCCTGCGTCGCTGCGCGACTCCGTGCTCTCCGGTATCTCCCAGGTCCGTCCCCTCGCACCCGAGGTCACCGCTGCCCCCGTGGCCGCTCCTGCCCGCTCCGAGCAGTCGGCCGGGCGGCGAGGCTGGGCGCCCTTTCTGGTTGCGGCTGCGCTCGCGATCTTCGTCGGTCTCGGCGCGATGATCGTCGCCCCCTGGGCTGACGACAACGACGCCCCGCGGCTGACGGCTGCCGAGCAGGTGCTCCAGGCTCCCGACGCCGAGGAGGTCTTCCTCGACCTCGGCGAGGCCGGCCGCGCGACCGTCGTCCGGTCGAAGTCGCAGGACAAGGCCGTCATCACCACCGAGGACATGGTCCCCGCCCCCGAGGGCAAGGACTACGAGCTGTGGTTCCAGACGCCCGACGAGGACATGGTCCCGGCAGGGCTGATGCCTGACGATCCCGACCAGACCGTGGTGCTCGACGGGTCCGCGGCCGAGGCCATCGCCGTGGGCATCACGGTCGAGCCCGACGGCGGCTCGGACCAGCCCACCACCGACCCGATCGCCCTGTTCGACCTGACGGAGGCGACATGACCCGACCTCCGCAACGCACGGTGGCCGTCGTCGGCTCGGGCGTTGCGGGGTTGACCGCTGCGTGGATCGCCTCGCGCACCGCGCACGTCACGCTGTACGAGGCCGACGACCGCCTCGGCGGCCACGCCGACACGCACCGGGTCGAGACGCCCGACGGCGAGCTGGCCATCGACACCGGGTTCATCGTGCACAACCGTCGCACGTACCCGACCCTCCTGCGGCTCTTCGCCGAGCTCGGCGTCGAGACGCAGCCCTCGGAGATGTCGCTGTCGGTGAGCGACGCCGGCACCGGCCTCGAGTACGCCGGCGCGCTCGGGCCGCGCGGGCTGTTCGCCCAGCCCTCCTCGCTGCGCTCGCGCGAGCACTGGCGGATGCTGCTGGAGATCCCGCGGTTCCACCGACAGGCCCGGGCGCTCCTGGGCACGCCCGCCACGACCGACGACCGGACGTTGCGCGACTTCCTCGCCGCGGGCGGCTTCTCGCCGGGCTTCGTGCGCCACTTCATGGAGCCGCTCGTCGCGGCCGTGTGGTCGTGCGACCCGGCCGCGTCGCTCGACTACCCCGCGCGCTACCTCTTCACCTTCCTCGAGCACCACGGCATGCTCGGCGTCTTCGGCTCCCCGCAGTGGCGCACCGTCACGGGCGGGTCCGGTACGTACGTCGCGAAGGTGGCCGCCGGCCTCCACGACGTACGACTCGAGACCAAGGTGACCTCGGTGCGCGAGCTCGCCGACGGCGTCGAGGTCACCGACGGCAGCGGCGCCACGACCCGCTTCGACGCGGTCGTCGTCGCGACCCACCCCTCCCACGCCCTCGCCATGCTCGAGGCGCCGACCGACCTCCAGCGCGAGGTGCTCTCCGCGCTGCCCTACAGCAGCAACCCGGCCCTGCTCCACACCGACGTCTCGCTCCTGCCGTCGGCACCGGACGCGCGGGCCTCGTGGAACTTTCACCGCCCTGCGACGGAGCTTGCGAAGTCGCAGACCCAGGCGGGGAGGTTGAGGAGCGTCGGATCGCACCCGAGCTCGCGAGGGGACGATCGACGCGTCCCGAAACCCGGCGCGACCGGTGCGCCAGGTGCGTCCGGCAGCGGCGGGGTCACGGTCACCTACGACCTGACCCGCCTCCAGCGCCTGCCCACCGACACCCACTACCTGGTCACCCTCGGTGGGGAGGACCTCGTCGACCCGGCGACGGTCATCGACCGGATGGAGTACGAGCACCCGCTCTACACCCCGGAGTCGGTCGCCGCGCAGCGTCGCCTGCCCGAGATCGACACCGACCGGATCGCCTTCGCCGGGGCCTACCACGGTTGGGGCTTCCACGAGGACGGCGCGCGCTCCGGCCTCGCCGCGGCCACCCGCCTCGGCCTCCCGTGGGCGCGCACCACGGCGGTGCTGCCGCGGCCCGGCCGCTTCGAGACCACGATCCGCCACACCCGTCGCGCGCCCTTCCGCCGCAGCTTCGAGCACCGCTCGACGTTCTGGTTGGTCGACCTCGACCACCTGCCCGACCACGGCTTCCTCGCACGCTTCGAGGCCCGCGACCACCTCGGCTCGCCCGAGCGCAGCCTGCGCGGCAACGTCGAGGCGTTCCTCGCCGACAACGGCGTCTCGCTGGGCGACGGCGACCGCCCCGGCACGATCCTGATGGCCGCGCACCCGCGCTCGCTCGGCCACTGCTTCAACCCGATCAGCGTGTTCTGGTGCTTCGACGACGCGGGGCGACAGGCCGGTGTCGTCGTCGAGGTGCACAACACCTACGGCGACCGCCACGCCTACCTCGTCCACCCCGACGAGCAGGGCCGCGCGCAGGCCGACAAGGCGATGTACGTGTCCCCGTTCCACGGCGTCGACGGCTCGTACGACGTTGCGGTGCCGCTGCCGACCGACCGCCTCCACGTGGCGGTCACGCTGCGCGGGCACGACGGCGACGCCCACGGGAAGGCCCCGTTCAGCGCGAGCCTCACCGGCACCCGCACCGACATCCCCGTCCGCAGGACCCTCGGCGCCGCGCTGCGCGGCAGCGCGCTGATCCGGGCGCACGGCATCTGGCTGTGGGCCCGGCGCCTGCCGATCCGACCGCGACCCCGCCACCGCCAGGAGGGCGTGAGATGACCATCGAGAAGGACCGACCTGCCACCGCCCGCACCCAGGGCATGCCCCCGCTCGAGCCCGTCACCGTCGGACCGCGCACCGCGGTCTCGGCGGCCGTGGCCAAGCGCCTGTTCCACGCCGCGGTGTCACGGCTGGCCATCACCGTGGTGGAGGAGCCCACCGGTCGGCGCTTGGGCCAGGGCGGCCCGGTGATGCGCCTGCACCGCCCCGACGAGTTCTACGCCCGCGTCGGTCGCGCGGGCCTGATCGGCTTCGGCGAGGCCTACCTGACCGGCGCCTGGGACGCCGAGGACCTCGCGGGCTTCCTGACCGTGCCCGCTGCCCGGATGGCCACGCTGATCCCGGAGCCCCTCCAGCACCTGCGCGCCCTGGTGACGCCCCGGCTGCCCAGCCACCACCGCAGCACCGAGGACAACAGCCAGGCCAACATCTCCCACCACTACGACCTCTCCAACGACCTCTTCCGGCTCTTCCTCGACGAGACGCTGAGCTACTCCTCGGCCCTCTTCGACACCACGCAGCACGCGGCGCCCGCAGGCCCGGGGTCGGTGGCCGAGCACCTGGTCGCGACCACGCCGGAGCCGGTCGACCACGACGACCCGCGTCGCCACGGCCCCGACCTCGCCGAGGCGCAGGGCCGCAAGATCGAGCGGATGCTCGACCAGGCCGGCGTCACCGAGGGCACCCGTGTGCTCGAGATCGGCACCGGCTGGGGGGAGCTGGCCGTCCGAGCCGCCCGCCGCGGGGCCCACGTCCACACCATCACCCTCTCGGTCGAGCAGCTCGAGCTGGCCGAGGAGCGCATCGCGGCCGCGGGGTTCGCCAACCGGGTCGAGGTCGAGCTGATGGACTACCGCGCGCTCGGCTCCACGGGCCGGGCCTACGACGCGGTGCTGTCGGTCGAGATGATCGAGGCCGTCGGCCACGAGTTCTGGGGCACCTACTTCCGGACGATCGACCGGGTCCTCGCCCCCGGCGGCAAGGTCTCGATCCAGGCCATCACGATGCCCCACGACCGGATGCTCGCCACCCGCGACAGCCACACGTGGATCAACAAGTACATCTTCCCGGGCGGGTTCCTCCCGAGCGTCGAGGTCATGGACGAGATCACGCGGCACGAGACCACGCTCCGCCTCGTCGACCAGCTCGAGATGGGCAGCCACTACGCCGAGACCCTGCGCCGCTGGGACCGGCGGTTCCTCGGCCAGCGCGACGCCGTCCTGGCGCTCGGGTTCGACGACCTGTTCATGCGGGTGTGGCACTTCTACCTGGCCTACTCCCAGGCCGGGTTCGCCAGCGGCTACATCAACGTCTCCCAGCTCACCTTCACCCGAGAGGACCGGTGACGGACCCGTGACCCAGACCGCTCCGTCCACGAGCGACCACCGGGCGGACGCACCGGCGGGTGGTGTCGCCGCGCGCCTCGCCGAGGCGGTGCGACCCTTCATCGGCGGCGACCTGCCGGTGCGCCTGGAGGCCTGGGACGGCTCGGTCGCCGGCCCCGAGGGGGCCCCGCTGGTCGTGCTCCGCTCCCCGGACGCGCTGCGCCGGCTGCTGTGGCACCCGGGTGAGCTGGGCGCCGCCCAGGCGTACGTCACCGGCGAGCTCGACGTCCCCGAGCAGGAAGGCTGGGACCTCGGCTCCGCGCTCACCCACGCCTTCGCGGTGGGTGCCGAGCGCGGCCTGTCCGGCGTACGCCTCTCGCCGCGCGCGATGGTCGACGCGATCCGTACGGCCGCGCGTCTCGGCGCGCTCGGCCGTCCGCCGGCACCGCCGGCGTCGCTGGCGCGGATCAAGGGCCGGCTGCACAGCCTGGCCCGCGACCGGTCCTCGATCAGCCACCACTACGACCTCTCCAACGAGTTCTACTCCCTGATCCTCGAGCCGCAGATGGCCTACAGCTGCGGCTACCACGCCACCCCGGACGTCCCGCTCGAGGAGGCGCAGCGCGCCAAGCTCGACCTCGTCTGCACCAAGCTCGGCCTGGAGCCGGGCATGAAGATGCTTGACGTGGGCTGCGGCTGGGGCTCGCTGTCGCTGCACGCCGCCGAGCACTTCGGCGCGCAGGTCACCGGCGTCACGATCGCGGCCGAGCAGAAGAAGTTCATCGACGCCCGCATCGCCGAGCGCGGGCTGGAGGATCGCGTCGAGATCCGGCTCCAGGACTACCGCGAGGTCCCCGAGCGCGACCTCTTCGACGCCGTCGGCTCGCTCGAGATGGGCGAGCACGTCGGCGCCACCAACTACCCGACCTACGTCGAGGTGCTCCGTCGAGCGGTGCGCCCGGGCGGACGCGTGCTCGTCCAGCAGATGTCGCGTCAGGGCGCGGGCGGCGGCAAGCACCCCGGCGGCGGTCCGTTCATCGAGTCGTTCATCGCCCCCGACATGACGATGCGGCCCGTCGGCGAGACCGTGGACCTGATCGAGTCCGGCGGCCTCGAGGTCCGCGACGTCCACGCGATGCGCGAGCACTACGTCCTCACCGTCAACGGCTGGCTCGAGAACTTCGAGACCCACCTCCCGCGGCTGCGCGAGCTCGTCGGCGAGGAGGTCGTACGCGTGTGGCGGCTCTACCTCGTCGGCGGCGCGCTCGCCTTCCGCGACGGCCGGATGGGCGTCGACCAGATCCTGGCGGTGCGCCCCGGCGCGGCCCACACCCTCCCGGCAGTCAGGGCATGGTGACGTGCTGACGCAGGCCGCCGTCGCGATCCTCGCCGCTGCCGTCGTCATGGGGGCGACGGCGGCGGTGAGCAGGCGGCGGGACCGGGTGGCCGACGTCGACGTCGCGTGGGGGCTGTCGTTCGTCGCCGTCGCCCTGGCGCTGGCCGTCGTCTGGCCCGACACCCACTCCTGGCTGCTCGCGCTGCTGGTCGCGCTGTGGGGTGGACGCCTCGCGGTGCACATCGCCCGCCGGTCCCGCGGGCACGGCGAGGACCCGCGCTACGAGAAGATGCTCGGCGGTCCCGGCTGGCACGCCGGCGCCGCCACGGTGCTGGTGCGGGTCTTCGCGACGCAGGCCGTCGTCGCCTGGATCATCTCCTTCCCATTGCAGGTCGCCGCGGCGTACGACGTCCGGTGGTGGCCCGTCGTCTGGGTCGGCGTGGCGATCTGGGCGATCGGCGTCTGCTTCGAGGTCGTCGGCGACGCCCAGCTCGAGGCGTACAAGGCCCGGCCTCGCGAGTCGCGGCCGACGATCCTCGACACCGGCCTGTGGGGCTGGACCCGCCACCCCAACTACTTCGGCGACGCCTGCGTGTGGTGGGGGCTGTGGGTCGCCGGCGCACTCTCGCTCGGCTGGGTGCCAGGCCTGGCCACCGTGTTCGCGCCGGTCGCGATGACCTTCTTCATCCGCAACGTCACCGGCGCCAAGCTGCTGGAGAAGACCATGTCGCAGCGCGAGGGATGGGCCGAGTACGCCGCCCGGGTCCCGCTGTTCCTCCCCCGCCCGCCCCGTTCCCGACCCCGCCGGTGAATTCGGCCTCGGACGGGGGGTTCTGTGTCGGCGCCGGGTCCCTTCGGGTGACAATGCGCCGGTGGCGGCGGAGGAGGGGCTCGACCATGCGGTCGAAGCCATGCAGGCGGGCGACGAGGCGGCGTTCCGTCTCGTCTACCACCACGTCCAGCCACCCCTGCTGCGCTACCTCACCGTCCTCGTCGGCCCGGCCGACGCCGAGGACGTCGCCAGCGAGGCGTGGACGCAGGCCTTCCGCGACCTCGACCGCTTCAGCGGCGACGCCGACGGGTTCCGCGGCTGGATCACCACGATCGGGCGCAACCGGGCGCTCGACCACCTGCGACACAGCCGTCGGCGTCCGGTGTCGGAGGAGCCCGTCGACGAGCTGGTCGACCTCCCCGACGAGGTGGACGTCGAGGCCGACACCCTCGGCCGGGTCAACTCCGAGGCCGTCGTCCGGCTGATCTCCGCGCTCCCCCGTGACCAGGCCGAGGCGATCATGCTGCGGACGGTGCTCGGCTTCGACGCCCCCACCGCGGCCCGGATCCTGGGCAAGAGACCCGGGGCCGTACGGGCTGCCGCCCATCGCGGTCTCAAGCAGCTGGCGAAGAAAATCGTCGACGAGCCGTAACACCTGCACCTGCCGAGACGCTGAAAGGAGTGAGATGACCGCCCCCGACCCCCACCTGTCCCGACGTGACGCCGAGCGCCTGCTCGACGCGCCGGCGGAGCACGACAGCGCCCTCGGGTGGGCGCTCACCGCGGCCGGCGCTCCCGCCTTCCCCGAGGAGCTCCGGCGCGAGGACGCAGCCGTCGCGGCGTTCCACGCGGCTCGCCTCGCCCCGCCCCCTGCCACCCGCAGCGGGTTCGTCTCGCCCACCCGGCTCGGCAGCCGCGCCGCCGCTCGTGCGGTCGTCGCCACCGGCGCGGTCGTCGCGCTCACCTCCGGCGGCTTCGCGCTCGCCAACTCCGCACACCTCCCGGACCTACCGCTGCTCCCCGACCGGGCCTCCGACCGGGCCACCGAGTCGGTCTCGACGGCCCCGGGCCGCGGCGTCTCCACCAGCCCCGGCGCGGCGTCGCCCTCCGGTGGCACCGGGTCGACCGGTGCGAGCTCCTCGGCCACCGGCTCCACCGATTCCACCGGCTCGCCGAGCGAGACCCCGAGCGGGACGCCCACCCCGACGCCCGACTTCAAGGGCCTCTGCAAGGCCTTCCAGGCCACCGACCGCGGCAAGGCAGGTTCCTCGCTCGACAGCGCTGCCTTCCAGGCCCTCGCGACCCAGGCCGGCGGCACCGACCGGATCGCGACCTACTGCATCGACCTCATCGGTCCCCCGAAGGAGACCGGGCGTCCCACGGACAAGCCGACGCCCACGACCAAGCCGACCCCGACCAAGCCGACTCCGGGCAAGCCGACCGACAAGCCCACCCCCACCACCCAGGCCACGCCCACCACCAAGCCGACCCCGACCGTGAAGCCGACCCCGACCGACAAGCCGACCCCGACCGATGCTCCGGGCAGCGGCGGCAACACGGGCAACGGCGGCTCGGGCAACGGCGGCTCGGGCAACGGGGGCAACGGGGGCAAGGGGGACTCCACCTAGACGTCCGGTTCGACACCGGCGGCGGCCGCGTTCCGCAGGACCGGCTCTCGCGCCCCCGTGCACCGACCTCCCGCCGGCGTACGGGGTCCCCCCAGAACTCGCGAGACCCACGTCCCACAAACGCACAGGCAGCGGCACGGCCCACCCCCGGGGTCGTGCCGCTGTCGCGTGTCGGTGCGGGCCACTAGGTTCGGAGCCATGAGCTATCCGCCGCCGATCTACCACGGGGACTCCGGCGAGGTGTCCGCCCACGTCAGACGGGCCGGCCTGGAGCCCGCGGTCGTCTACCCCAACGGCAACAAGGTCTTCTACCTCGCCCAGGGCACCGGGACGGCCGGCACGTTCGGCCTCTACCGGTGGGAGTTCGCCGGTCCGCCGAGCGGGCCGGGGGCGCACTTCCACCGCACCATCACCGAGTCGTTCTACGTCCTCGAGGGCACCGTGACGATCTTCGACGGCAAGGACTGGGTGAGGTGCCACGCTGGCGACTTCGCCCATGTGCCGGCCGGCGGCATCCACGGCTTCCGCAACGAGGACGGTGCAGCCAAGATGCTCCTCCACTTCGCGCCGGGCGCCCCGCGCGAGGCCTACTTCGAAGGCCTGGCGGCCGGGATGGGCAACCTCGACGGCGACGACTACGACCGGTTCATGCGCGAGCACGACAACACCTGGGTCTGACCATCGTGGACGTCGTGCGCGCAGCCTTCGACGCGACCCCGCGGCGGGACTTCCTCCCCCGCGGCGTGCGTCGGCGCGCGTCCTACGACGGACCGCTGACGATCGCGGCCGGACAGACCAACTCCCAGCCGCGCACCGTCGACGACATGCTGCGCCTGCTCGACGTACGTCCCGGGCAGCGCGTGCTCGACGTGGGTGCCGGGTCCGGGTGGACGACCGCCCTGCTCGCCCACCTCGTCGGTCCCACCGGTGTCGTGCTGGGGCTCGAGCTCGAGCCGGAGCTCGTGTCCTTCGGCGGCGCCAACCTCGCGCGCACGGGTCGGGACTGGGCGACGATCCGGGCCGCGACCCCGGGTGTCCTCGGCGACCCCGACGGCGCCCCCTGGGACCGGATCCTGGTGTCGGCGATGGCGCAGGCGCTGCCCACCGCTCTCGTCGAGCAGCTCGCCGACGACGGTGTGCTGGTGGTCCCGGCGGACGGCACGATGCTGCGCGTGCAGAACCCCGGCCCGGTGGTGACCGAGCACGGGCGCTACCGGTTCGTGCCGCTGCGCTGAGGCGTACGGGACGCGTCGCCGCCGGCTGCGGACCGGGCCAGGCGGACCGGAAGCCCCGCCGCCGCCTCCAGCGGTCCGCGGCGACGCAGCAGGCCGAGCACCGCGCCGAGGACGAGCAGCACGACGACGTGGGAGACGTACGCCGACGGCTCCTCCTCCGGCCACACCCGCGGCGTGAGCATCACGACGTGCAGGGAGTAGAGGGTGAGCGTCGCGGCGCCGGCACCCAGGACGACGCCGAGCACGGCCGTGGCCGCGCCGGGCAGGAGGCGTTCGAGGAGCAGGCAGACCGCGATCACCAGCACCGCGCTGCCGATGGTCCGCGCGAGGTCGAACGGTGTCGCCGAGTGCGGGGCGACGACCAGCAGCCAGTCCCAGTCGCCGTCCGCCGGGGTCGTGCCGAACATCCCGGTGGCGTTCTCCGAGGCGACCGCCGGGTCCACGAGGGTTGCCGAGACGCGCGTGGCGAGCACCGCGGTGCCGAGGCCGCCCAGGGCGAGCGCGCCGAGCAGGGAGGCGTCGCGCAGGTCGAGCCGGCCGAGCGCGATCCCGGCGAGGAGGTAGGCCAGCCACGGCACGACCGGGTAGTAGCCGGTGAGGAGGAGCTCGGAGGCGAGCTGCCCCGGGTCGGCCAGCTGCGCGAAGGACGGGCTCTCGAAGCCCCGCTCCGGCAGGTAGGGACGGACCAGGTGGGACACCACGGGGGCGACGACCACCCAGGCGACGGTGAGGGGCACCAGGGTCCGCACGCGCAGGAGCGTGAACGGCAGGCCGAGGACGAACAGCACGCCGTAGTAGGTGAGGATCACCGCGACGCCGGTGTCGAGGCCGCCGAGCAGCAGCCCCAGTGCCGCGATGAGCACGGCCCGTCCGGCGATGCCCAGCGAGCGCAGGGCGAGCGGACGTCCGCGCAACGGCTCGCGGGTCATCAGCGCCAGGCTCACCCCGGCCAGCACGGCGAAGAGCGCCGAGGCCCGGCCGCCGGCAAGCCACTGCGCGGTCGCGAGCTCGCCGTCAGGGGTGCGGGCGTCGAGCACGTGGGTGGCGACCATGCCGAGCAGCGCCAGGCACCGGGCGACGTCGAGCCCGACGAGGCGGCCCGGGCGCGTCGCGATCATGCGTCCATCCTGCCGAGCGCGGCCTGACGGTGGTCGTCAGTCGCGCGCAGCGCCCGGACGCTGGACCTGCTGGGCGAGGTGGGCGGGCGCCTGGAGGCAGTAGGAGTCGGTGAGCAGCTCGGCCAGCTCGTCCCAGTCGATCCCGGCGTCGTCGTCGAGCAGCATGCCGATGACGTTGCCGCCCCAGCTCGACCGGAAGTAGGGGTCGCCCATGTGCTCGAATGCAGCCACCTCGTCGGGCTCGCCGCGGAAGGTGATGCGGAAGACCTGGTCCTCCCCGCCGAAGACGTGCGCCACCGTCGCGCCGCCGACGCGCCACCGCGTACCGGTCCAGGCCGCTTCCTGCGTGCAGCGCGGCAGCCGGCCGAGCACGGCGTCGATACGCCGCACCCACTCCTCGGGCACGAGCGGTCGGTCGGCGAGGGCCACGGCGTGATCCTGCCAAAGGCGTCCGACAGTCACGCACCTGCGGGCAGCGGCACGTCCGCGAAGGTGCTGCGGGTGAACCACGTGGGCAGCGCTCGTACGAGCGGGCGCGGACCGGCGATGGCCAGGTCTCCGGCCTTCACCGCGCCCAGGAGGTCCCGGCGACCCATCCAGTAGTCGACCATCGTCTCGATGTGCCCGGCGACCTCCACGTCGACGTCGTGGCCCGGGTCGGTCAGGCACAGGTCGACGGCCGGCGGCTCCAGCACCAGCCAGAAGTGGCTCTTCCTGTCGCTCGAGCCCCTCAGGTGGAAGTGCACGACGACCCGGCGCTCGGGCAGGGCGTCGGTGTCGACGTTGCGGTGGATGTCCCACATCAGCAGCGAGGCGTCGTAGTGCTTGGCGATCACGTCGCCCCGCGCCCAGCGCTGGCCCCACATGCCCAACGACTCGATGACCGGCCGGAGCTCCTCGCCGGCAGCCGTGAGGAGGTACTCGCCGCCGACGTGGTCGACGACGCCGACGCGCTCGAGGGTCTTGAGCCGCTTGGACAGCAGCGCCGGTGACATGAGCGGGACCCCGCGACGGAGGTCGTTGAAGCGCGTGCTGCCGCACAGGAGCTCGCGGACCACGAGCGGTGTCCACCTCTCGGTGAGCACCTCCGAGGCCATCGCCACTGGGCAGAACTGACCGTAGGTGGTTGCCATCCCCTGACGGTAGGACCGCTATGGGTTCTGTACCAGTACAGGATCGATACTCGCGCGCTCCTCCTCGGCCGACCGACGCTGGTCGGGCACCACCCACTGACGGAGGAGAGACCCATGACCACGCTCGAGATGCCCACCACCGAGGCCCTCGCCGGCGACTTCGCCGGCGAGCTCATCGGCCCCGACCACCCGGCGTACGACGACCACCGCCGCATCTGGAACGGCGAGATCGACCGCCGCCCGGCCCTGCTGGCCCGCTGCGAGGGGGCGAGCGACGTGGCCGCTGCCCTGCGCTGGGCGCGGGCGCACGACCTGCCCGTGGCCGTACGCGGGGGCGGCCACGGGATCGCCGGCCACTCCCTGGTCGACGACGGCGTCGTCGTCGACCTCTCCGGGATGCGCGGCGCCGTGGTCGACCCGGTGGCCCGCACGGTGTCGGCCCAGGGCGGGGCCCTCAACGCCCACGTCGACCGGGAGAGCCAGGCCTTCGGGCTGGCGATGACGAGCGGCTACATCAGCCACACCGGCATCGGCGGCCTGACGCTCGGCGGCGGCATCGGCCACCTGATGCGCAAGACGGGGCTGGCGATCGACGCGCTGCGGTCCTGCCAGGTCGTCACCGCGGACGGGGACATCGTGCGGGCCTCGGCCGACGAGAACCCCGACCTCTTCTGGGGCCTGCGGGGTGGCGGCGGCAACTTCGGCGTCGTCACCGACTTCACCTTCGAGCTCCAGCCGCTCGGGCCGACGGTCCTGGCCGGTCTGGTCGCGTGGCCGGCCGACCAGGCGCCGACGGTGCTGGCCTTCCTGCGCGACTTCATCGCCGACGCACCCGACGAGGTCGGCCTGATGGCCAACCTGCGGCTGGCGCCGGCGCTGCCGCTCTTCCCCGAGCACCTGCACGGCAGGCCGATCATCGGCCTGGTCGCGACGTACGCGGGACCGGTCGAGGAGGGCGAGCGGGTGCTCGCCCCGGTGCGGGCACTGGGCACCCCGGTGCTCGACACGATCGCGCCGAAGCCCTACGTCGCCCACCAGAAGTTCCTCGACCCGGCGGTGCCGCACGGGCGGCACTACTACTGGAAGTCGCACCGCCTCGGCCCGCTCACCGACGCGGTGATCGACACGATCTGCGAGCACCTCGCGACCATCAGCAGCCCACTCTCCACGGTGCCGATCTTCAGCTTCGGCGGCGCGATGAGCCGGGTCCCCGACGACGCCACCGCCTTCCCCCACCGCGACGCCAGCCACGACATCAACATCGTCGCCTCGTGGCTGCCGGAGCACGCCGGCGACGCCGACCGGCACCGGGCGTGGGTGCGCGGCTTCTTCGACGCCCTCGCCCCGCACAGCCGCGGCGTCTACGTGAACTTCACCAGCGACGACGCACAGGCCCGGGTGAAGGAGGCGTACAGCCCCGAGCAGTGGACGCGGCTGCGGACGCTGAAGATCGCGTGGGACCCGGCCAACGTCTTCCGGGGGAACGCGAACATCCCGCCGCTCAAGTGAGTGCGATCGGCCCGCGGACCGACAACCGGCGGGCATCGAGCCCGGCGACTCCAGAAGGCAGTTCACCTCGTGAACGCGCAGGGGGCACGCTCAGCCCTGAGCCCGGTCTCCCCACCTGCCTACGTTGGGCAGGTCGGGCTGCTCGGGTTGTTCGACGGCGGGGCAGGACTCAGTAGGACTTCGGCAGCCCCAGGCTGTGCATCGCGACGAAGTTGAGGATCATCTCCCGGCTCACCGGCGCGATCCGGCCTGCCCGCGCCGCCACGAGCAGGCCGGCCATGCCGTACTCCTGCGTGATGCCGTTGCCGCCGTGGGTCTGCACCGCTGCGTCGACCGCGTGCACGGCGGCCTCCGCCGCGGCGTACTTGGCCATGTTGGCCGCCTCGCCGGCCGCCATGTCGTCGCCGGCGTCGACCAGCGCGGAGGCCTTCTGGGTCATCAGGCGGGCCAGCTCGGTCTCGATGTGCGCCATCGCGAGGGGGTGGGCGATCGCCTGGTGGGAGCCGATCGGCGCCTGGAAGACGGTGCGCTCCTTCGCGTACGCCGACGCCTTCTCGAGGGCGTGGCGCGCCAGCCCGGTCGAGAAGGAGGCCGCCATGATCCGCTCCGGGTTGAGCCCGGCGAAGAGCTGCACGAGGCCGCCGCCCTCGTCGCCGACGAGCGCGTCGGACGGGAGCCGGACGTCGTCGATGAAGACCTGGAACTGCTTCTCCGGGCTGACGATCTCCATCGGGATCTCTGTGAACTCGAAGCCCGCGGAGTCGGTCGGCACCACGAACAGGCACGGCTTGACCTTCGACCGCGCTTGTCCTGAGCCTGTCGAAGGGTCCTCGGTCCGCGCGACGACCAGGACGTTCTCGGCCTCGTCGACGCCCGAGATGTAGACCTTCTGGCCCTTGAGCACCCACCCGGCCGCTTGTCCTGAGCCTGTCGAAGGGTCGCGGCGGGCGGTGGTGGTGATGTTGTGGGAGTTGGTGCCGGCGTCGGGCTCGGTGATCGCGAAGGCCATCGTGGCGGTGCCGTCGCAGATGCCGGGCAGCCAGCGCTGCTTCTGCTCGTCGGTGCCGTAGCGCGCGATGACCGTCCCGCAGATCGCCGGGCTGACGACCATCATCAGCAACGGGCAGCCCTGCGCCGCGAGCTCCTCGCAGACCGCGGCCACGTCACCGATGCCGCCGCCACCACCGCCGTACTCCTCGGGGATGTTGATGCCGAGGTAGCCCGCCTTGGCGATCTCCATCCACAGCTCGGTGGTCTTCTCGCCGGAGCGGGCGCGCTCGACGAACCAGTCGCGGCCATAGCCCTTTGCCAGCCTGGCCACCTGTCGCCTGAGCTCCAGGCGCTCGTCGGTCTCGGTGAAATGGGTCATCTCGTTCCTTTCGGGCGTGGTTTCGAGGCTCGCTGCGCTCGCGCCTCAACCACCGACTGATTCCTCGACTACTGCCAGGACCTCCCCGGACGCGACCTGCGCACCGGGCTCGACGTTGATCTCGATGACCGTGCCGTCGTGCGGCGCGGTCACCGTGTGCTGCATCTTCATGGCCTCCAGGACCAGGACGGGGTCACCCGCCGCGACCTCGCCGCCGGGCTCGACCTTGACGGCCACGACGGTGCCCGGCATCGGCGCGAGCAGGGAGCCGCTCGCGACCGCGTCGGCGGGGTCGGTGAAGCGGGGCACCTCGCGCAGGCGCGCGGACAGAAGTGGTCCGTCGACCCACACCTCACGCGGGGCGCCGGGCCGCTCGGACGAGATGTGTCCGCGCGTCTCCGTGGTGACCCCGTCGACCTCGAGCCGCGCGTGGGTCGGGGACACCTCGAGCACGGTCACGCCGTCGACGACGAAGCCATCGCGGGTGCCCCACCACTCGACCGGCTCGTGGCCCTCGAACGTCGTGCGCTGCGGCTGGCTGACGACGTTGCGCCATGCGGCCGGGACGCCCTGCTGGACCGTACGCCGGGCCGCGTCGTCGGCGGCGAGCATGAGCGCGGCCGCGACCACACTGGCCCGTGAGTCGCTGGGAGACTCAGCGGAAATCGGACGTGACTCGAGCCACGTCGTCGTCATCTCGCCGGCCACGAACACCGGGTCGGTGAGGATCTCGACGAGCTGGTCGCGGTTGGTGGTGACGCCGTGGATGCGCGCGGTACGCAGCGCCCGCACGAGCTGGCGGATCGCCTGCTCGCGGTTGGGCGCCCACGACACGACCTTGGCGAGCATCGCGTCGTAGAACGTGGACACGTCGTCACCGGAGGCAAGGCCCGAGTCGACGCGGATGCCGCGCTCGCCGCCGAGGCCGAACTCGACGTCGTGGTCGACCTCGAAGGTGACCAGACGGCCGCTCTGCGGGACGTAGGCGCCGTCCTCGGCGTAGAGGCGCACCTCCATCGCGTGCCGCTGGGGCTCGCCGCCACTGGTCGAGAAGCCGAGCGTCCCCGTCGACTGCGGGGCCTCGGCCACGTGGAGCTGCAGCTCGACCAGGTCGGTGTCCCAGACCAGCTCGGTGACCGGGTGCTCCACCTGGAGGCGAGTGTTCATCTCGAGGAAGAAGAACCGCTGCGTGTCCGGGTCGAGGAGGAACTCGACCGTGCCGGCACCCCGGTAGGAGATGGCTTCCGCGGCGCGGCGCGCAGCGTCGTGCAGGGCATCGGCGACCTCGCCGCCCAGCTTCGGGGCCGGCGCCTCCTCGACGACCTTCTGATGACGACGCTGCACCGAGCAGTCGCGCTCGCCGAGCACGAGCACCCGGCCCCTGCCGTTGCCGACGACCTGGACCTCGACGTGCCGGCCCCGCTCGATGTAGGGCTCGACGAAGACGGTGCCGTCGCCGAAGGCCGACGCGGCCTCGGCCTGCGCGGCCGCGACCTCGGTGGCGAGCTCCTCGAGGCGGCGTACGACGCGCATGCCGCGCCCGCCGCCGCCGGCCGATGCCTTCACCAGCAGCGGCAGGTCGGCCTCGGTCGGCTCCTCGGGGGCCTCCAGCGTCGGGACGCCCGCCTCGCGCATCAGCCGCTTGGCCTCGACCTTGGACCCCATCGCCTCGATCGACTCGGGCGTCGGACCCACCCAGGTGATCCCGGCGGCCTCGACGGCTCGGGCGAAGTCGGCGTTCTCCGAGAGGAAGCCGTAGCCGGGGTGGATCGCGTCGGCACCCGATCGCCGCGCGGCCTCGATGACGAGGTCGGCGCGCAGGTAGGTGTCGGCCGGCGCGTTGCCGGGCAGGCGTACGGCGTGGTCGGCCTCGGCCACGAACGGCAGGCGGGCGTCGGCGTCGGAGTGGACGGCCACGGTCTCGATGCCGAGGCGGCGGCAGGTGGCGAAGACGCGTCGCGCGATCTCGCCGCGGTTGGCGACCAGGAGTCTTCGGATCATTGCTGACCTCCCTGGTTTCGACGCGCCCGTCGCGACCTCGTGCCTCGGTCGCGGGGCTTGCTCAACCTCGTCTCGCTGACGCGACGGGCTCGTTCCTCGCACGCCGCTGCTCGCTTGATCATGGCCTGAACACCCCGAATCGGTCGGCGCCCCTGATCGGCGCGTTGGCGATGACGCTGAGGCAGATGGCGAGCACGGTGCGGGTGTCGCGCGGGTCGATGACGCCGTCGTCGTAGAGCATCCCGGACAGGAAGTAGGGCAGCGACTGCTCCTCGACCGAGGCCTCGACGTAGTCCTTGACACCCTGGAAGCCCTCGGCGTCGAAGACCTCGCCCTTGGACTCGGCGGACTGCTGCGCCACGATCTCGAGGACGCCGGCGAGCTGGGCCGGGCCCATCACCGCGGACTTCGCACTCGGCCAGGTGAAGAGGAAGCGCGGGTCGAAGGCGCGGCCGTTCATGCCGTAGTTGCCGGCGCCGTAGGACGCGCCCATGATCACGCTGAGGTGCGGCACGGTGGAGTTGGAGACGGCGTTGATCATCATCGCGCCGTGCTTGATGATGCCGCCCTGCTCGTAGTCCTTGCCGACCATGTAGCCGGTCGTGTTGTGCAGGAACAGCAGCGGCGTGTGGCTCTGGTTGGCGAGCTGGATGAACTGCGTCGCCTTCTGCGCCTCCTCGGAGAACAGCACGCCCTGCGCGTTCGCGAGGATGCCGATCGGGCGGCCGTGGAGCTCGGCCCAGCCGGTGACGAGCGACGTGCCGTAGAGCGGCTTGAACTCGTCGAAGGACCGGCCGTTGCGCTCGCTGGTGCCGTCGACGATCCGCACGATCACCTCGCGCGGGTCGAACGGCTCCTTGAGGTCGGTGGGGATGAGGTCGAGGAGACCCTCGGGGTCGGCGTCGGGCTCGGCGAAGGGGTGGCCTTGGTTTCGACACGCTCGCTGCGCTCGCTGCTCAACCAGCGGCGCCGCTGGTTGAGCAGGGCCCCCCGGGCCCGTGTCGAAACCGAGGTGGCTCGTACGCCGCCGGTTCAGCCGGGCCACGATCCGCCGCCCGATCCGGATGGCGTCGTGCTCGTCCTCAGCGAGGTAGTCGGCGAGGCCCGACACGCGGGCGTGCATCTCCGCACCGCCCAGCGACTCGTCGTCGGACTCCTCGCCCGTCGCCATCTTCACCAGCGGCGGGCCGCCGAGGAAGACCTTCGCCCCGCCGCGCACGAAGACGGTGTAGTCGCTCATGCCGGGGACGTACGCCCCGCCGGCCGTCGAGTTGCCGAAGACGAGCGCGATCGTCGGCTGGCGTCGCGCCGACGCCCGCGTGAGGTCGCGGAACAGCTTGCCGCCGGGGATGAAGATCTCCTTCTGCGTCGGCAGGTCCGCACCGCCCGACTCCACCAACGAGATCGTCGGGAGGTCGTTCTCCTCGGCGATCTGGGAGGCGCGGAAGATCTTCTTGACCGTCCACGGGTTCGAGGCACCGCCCTTCACCGTGGGGTCGTTGGCGCTGATCATGCACTCGATGCCCTCGACCACGCCGATGCCGGTGACGACGGAGGCGCCGACGGTGAAGTCGGACCCCCAGCCGGCCAGCGGCGAGAGCTCGAGGAAGGCCGACCCGGGGTCGACGAGCAGCTCGATCCGCTCGCGCGCGGTCAGCTTGCCGCGCGCGTGGTGGCGGTCCACGTACTTGTCGCCACCGCCGGCCACGGCGACCGCGTGCTGCGCATCGAGGTCGGCGAGCTTGTCGAGCATCGCCTGGGCATTCGGTGATCGAGCAGCCGCCGAGGTCACTTCTCCACCACCGCCTTCATCCGCTCCAGCGTGGTCCGCATGCCGTGCCGGTTCGTACGCCGCCGGAGCGGGCCGAGCACCAGCCAGTAGAGACGGGTCGGGAGGTTGGGGTCGAGGCGGAAGTACTCGGTGACCAAGGTGCCGCCGTCCTTCGGCTCGAGCCGGTAGCCCCAGTTGTTGACCGTCACCGCGTCGGTGCCGACGGAGAACTCGAAGACCTTCTCGGGCTCGCAGGCCGTGACGCGGCACGGCGACCAGTACGTCGGGCCGACGCCGTTGCGCTTCACGTGGCCGGCGAAGAAGGCACCGACCTCCGGCCCGGTCGAGCCCCGGGTCCACTTCGCCTCGAACGTCTCGGGGCTGAACTCCCCGATCCGGGTGACGTCGCTGACGAGGTCCCAGACCTCGGCGGGCGGGGCGTCCATCCAGACCGACACCTCGTCACCCAGGGACGGCAGGTTGATCATCGAGATTCCTTCTCTGTCGTGGTCATGGGGCGTAGCCCATCAGCTTCGCCGTCAGGTCGCGCAGCACCTCGTCGGCGCCGCCCCCGATCGGCAGGATCCGGGCGTCGCGGTAGTGCCGCTCCACCTCGGACCCGTGCATGTATCCGGAGCCGCCGAAGATCTGGACGGCCCGGTCGCAGACGTACGCCGCGCAGTCGACCGCGGTCTGCTTGGCGAGGCACGCCTCGGCCACGACGAGCTCGCCCGCGACGTGCCGCGCGGCGACGGCGCGCGTGTAGGTCCGCGCCACCTCGACCTGGCGGCGCATCTCCACGAGCGTGTGCTGGACCGTCTGGTTGGCGACGAGCGGCCGGCCGAACGTCTCCCGGTCGCGGGCGTACGCCGCAGCGAGGTCGAGCGACCGCGCGGCGATGCCGTAGCCGTGGACCGCGAGCGCGATCCGCTCGACGACGAACTGGTCGGCGATCTGCCCGAACCCCGACCCCTCCTCGCCGACGAGGTTGGCGACCGGCACGCGGCAGTCGACGTAGGACAGCTCGGCGGTGTCGGAGCAGTGCCAGCCCATCTTGCGCAGGGACCGGTCGACGGTGAGGCCGGGCGTGCCCTTCTCCACGACGAGCAGCGAGATGCCGCTGTGGCCGGGGCCTCCGGTGCGGACCGCGGTCGTGACGAAGTCGGCGCGGACGCCTGAGGTGATGAAGGTCTTGGCGCCGTTGACGACGTAGTGGTCGCCGTCGCGGACCGCGGTCGTCCGCAGCCGCGCGACGTCGGATCCGCCGCCCGGCTCGGTGATCGCGAGCGAGCCGATGAGGTCACCGGCCAACGTGGGGCGCACGAACCGCGCGACCAGGTCGCGGTCACCGCTCGCGGCGATGTGCGGCAGCGCGATGCCGGCGGTGAGCAGGCCCGCCATCAGCCCGCTCGACGCACCCGCCTCGAACATCGCCTCCTGGAGCGCGAGCGAGTCGAGCAGGTCCCCGCCACCGCCGCCGACCTCCTCGGGGAAGGCGACGCCGATGAGCCCGAGATCGCCCGCCGTGCGGTGCAGCTCGCGCGGGATCTCGCCGGCGTCCTCCCACGCCTGCAGGTGCGGCGCGACCTCGCGGCGGACGAACTCCGCCCCGGTGGCCCGCAGTGCGTCACGCTCGGAGGAGCCCGCTGGTTGAGCAGCGAGCGTGTCGAAACCCGGGCTCATGTCAGGCTCACCTCGATCGACACCAGCCGCGATCGCACGAACTCGGCGAGTCCCTTGGCCTGCGGGTCGAACCGGGTCGACGCTGCGACGCCCTCGCCGAGCAGGCCGTGGACGACGAGGTTGACCGCACCGAGGTGCGGCAGCAGCCACACCTCGACGTCGAGGTCGGCGGCCTCGGGCAGCAGCGCGGGGATCCCGCGCGGCGACATCAGCTTGAACAGCCACTGGACCCGGGCGTCGTACGTCTCCCGGTCGCTGCCGTCGTGGGCGACCCAGAGGCCGATGTTGGCGTCACCGCCCTTGTCGCCGGAGCGGGCGTGGACGAACGTGCCCAGCGGCAGGCGGCGGGTGAGGGTGTCGGGGCGCCCGGGGTAGGGCGAGGGGCGCGCGCCGAGTGCCTCGCCGTCGGAGCCGTACGCGCCGGGGTCGGCGACGACCTCACGCCGACCGTCGGCGTGGACGACGGTGTGCGAGACGTCGGCGCGGTCGACGTACGCCGCGCGGTAGACGCCGTAGGGGGTCGCGGGCGCGGGCGGCGCCGTCATCGTGAACCCGGGGTAGGAGCCGAGCGCGAGCTCGACGGCGGCCGCGGTGAACGCGCGGCCCACGGGGTCGGGCGAGGGGTCCTTGACCGTGCAGCGCAGAAGAGAGGAGGCGGCCTCCTCGGTGTCGGCGTCGGCGGGCGGGAGCCGTACGTCCGACCACGTCACCTCGGCCGCCGTGAGCCGCGACCCGAGCTGCTCGCGCACCCAGGCGGCCTTGGCCTCGACGTCCAGGCCCGTGAGCACGAGCTCGACGCTGTTGCGCCAGCCGCCGAGCTCGTTGACGCACACCTTGAGCCGCTCGGGCGGCGCCTCGCCGACGACGCCGCTGATGGCGACGCGGTCCTCGGCCTCCTGCTCGAGGCGGACCGAGTCGAGGTGCACGGTGACGTCGGGGCCGAGGTAGCGCGTGGACTGGATCTCGTAGACCAGCTGCGCGGTGACGGTGTCGACGGTGACCGCGCCGCCGGTGCCGGCGTGCTTGGTGATCACGCTGGACCCGTCGGCGGCGACCTCCGCGACCGGGAAGCCGAGCGGCCGGTCGCGGTGGGGCAGGTCGAGGAAGCCGCTGAAGTTGCCGCCCGTCGCCTGGGTGCCGCACTCGATGACGTGGCCGGCGACGACCGCGCCGGCCAGCGCGTCGTACGCGCTCGCGTCCCACCCGTGGTGCGCGACGGCCGGGCCGACGACGAGCGAGGCGTCGGTGACGCGGCCGGTGACGACCACGTCGGCGCCGGCGGTGAGGGCGGCGGCGATGCCGAACCCGCCGAGGTAGGCGTTGGCGGTGAGCGCGCCCTCCAATCCGTTCCGGCTGGAGAGGTGACGCACGTCGTCACCCTCGACGTGGGCGACCTGCGCGTCGAGCCCGAGCCCCTTCGCGACCTCGCGGACGCGGTCGGCGAGGCCCGCGGGGTTGAGGCCGCCGGCGTTGGCGACGATCCGCACCCCGCGCTCGAGCGCGAGGCCGAGGCAGTCCTCGAGCTGGCGGACGAAGGTGCGGGCGTAGCCGAGTGAGGCGTCCTTGAGCTGGTCCTTGCCGAGGATGAGCATGGTCAGCTCGGCGAGGTAGTCACCGGTCAGGACGTCGAGCTCGCCTTCCTCGAGCATCTCGCGCATCGCGCTCAGCCGGTCGCCGTAGAAGCCCGAGCAGTTGCCGATCCTGATGCTCCTGGTCATCGCGGCGCCCTCCCCCTCCGCTGGTTGAGCAGCGAGCGCAGCGAGCGTGTCGAAACCGAGGCACTCATCGCGGCGCCCTCCCCTCACCGGGCTGGCCGGCGAACGCCTGCGCGATGCCGAGCCAGCGGTCGACGTCGGCGCCGTTGGCGACCAGGTCGGTGTCGGCGCGGTGGACGCGCTGGGTGACGAGCCGGCAGAAGTCGCCGGCGCTGCCGGTCAGCGTCTGGGCGGCGTCCTCGGGACCCCACGACCACACGTCGCCCGACGGCGCGACCAGGTCGACGCGGAACTCCTCGGTCGGCGGCTCGAGGCCGTGCACGGAGAAGGCGAAGTTGCGGGTGCGTACGCCGAGGTGCGCGACGTGGCGGATCCGGTCGGTGTCCTCGACGGCGGCACCGAGGGCTTCGTGGACGTCGAGGCTGTGGGCCCACGTCTCCATCAGCCGGGCGGTCGCCATCGACGTGGGCGACATGGGCGGGCCGAACCACGGCATCTTCTGGCCCTGCGGCATCGCGACGAGCGCGGCGCGGAGCTCGGCGCGGGCGCGACGCCAGCGGCCGAGCAGGTCGGGGTCGCGCGCCACGTCGTGGGCCTGAGCGTCGACGTAGCCCTCCGGGTCGGCGATCGCACCGAGCACGACCGCGTCCCAGGCCTCCTTGTCGGTCGCCGCCTCCAGTGCCACCTCGTCGGTCCAGGCGAGGTGGGCGACCTGGGTCGCGACGTCCCAGCCGGGGGCCGGGGTGGGCGTGCGCCAGCCGTCGTCGTCGAGGCCGGCGACGAGCTGCTCGAGCCGGTCCCCCTCGGCCTCGAGGTCGGCGAGCACCTGGGTCAGCACGTCGGTCATCGGGCGAGCTCCTTGTCCAACACGTCGGCCCACGCGTCGAGGATCCGGCGCCGGCGGACGGTGTCGTCGGTGATCGTCTGCGCCAGGCCGAGCCCGCGCACCAGGTCGAGGGTCGCCTGCACGAGCTCGCGCACGCCCGGCTCGGACTCGTCGGCCCCGAGGGCGGCGACGGTGAGCCGGTGCGTCTCCCGGCCGACGCGCTGCTCCAGCGGCGACACCGCGGCCAGGAGCGCATCGTCGGTGCGGGCGGCGACCCAGAGCTCCAGCGCCGCCGCGAACACCGGGGAGGAGAAGTGGTCGCCCAGCATCCGCAGGACGGCGCTGGTGCGCTTGCTGCCACCGGGAAGCTGCTCCACGGCCTCGGCCAGCTCGGCGCCGCGACGCTCGGTGAGGTGCTCGACCGCCGCGACCACCAGGTCGTTCTTCGTCGGGAAGTGGTGGAGCTGCGCCCCGCGGCTCACCCCCGCCCGCTCGGAGACGAGGGTCGTCGAGGTCCCGGCGAACCCGCGCTCGACCAGCAGCTCGACCGTGGCCTCGAGCAGTCGGGCCCGCATGGCACGGGACCGATCTGCCTGGGGCACGCGCGCGGTCGACGCGGGTGAGCTCTCGACAGGGGTCACGGCGCCAGCCTGCCGCGCCAGAAACAAACAGTCAAGCCTGACTTTTTGTACGGGCGGCTCAGGAGACGGTCATCGGCAGGCAGGGCGGGGGCGTGCCCACCCACAGCTCACCGGGAACGACCTCGGCGCGCCACGAGTAGGTGCCTGCTGCGGGGACGTAGAAGGTGCTCGAGATCGCGCCGTTGCCGAACCTCCTCACCTCGTCGACGTCGATCGACGACCCGCAGCCACCGTCCTGGTAGAGCGTGATCCGCACGTCGACCGGCGCCGGGAAGGGGATGCCGGAGACAGTCGCCGTCGCCGTGACGTTGCCTTTGGCGGCGGGGACCGCAGGCGCCCAGTCGAGCGTGGCGGCCGACTTGGCACGCACCTTGACGACCGCTCCGCAGGAGGCCACCGGCGTGCTGGCGTCGGTCCCGCTGACGACCACGCGCCAGGCGAAGTACCCGCCGCCGGCGGGCGCGACTGCCGGCATCGCATAGGCGCCGTCGGCCGTCACCATCGCCGAGACCTCCGCCGTTGGTGCCGGACTGCAGTGCGCCCCTCCATCCGAGGAGAACGGCCCGTGCAGGGACGCGATGGCCATCCGGTTCGACCCGTCCCCGCCGACCGTCGCCACCACACGGGCTGGGGAACCGACCACCAGCTGGCCGGGATCCGCCGCGATCGAGAGGGTCTGCGTGCCCCGCACCGCGACCCGTGCGCTCGCGACGACGACCCGGCGTACGCCGCCCTCCGCCACGGCCGCCTGACCGCGGCGGTCCGCCCCGCGTACGCGCAGGCGGTGCTCGGGGACCTGGCCCACCCGGGCGACGACCGTGCGCCAGCCGGCGACCGGAGCGGCGAGGCGCACCACGGCGCGTCCGTCGTCACCGGTCACGGCGGCGACCGGCCCGGCGGCCGGCTCGGACGTGCCTCCGTCGGGCGAGGTCACGGTCACGGGCAGGCCAGCGACCGGGCCTCCGTGACCGTCGGTCACGCGCACCGTCACGGCCGTCACCCCGCCGACGTCCGCCGTGGCCGGCACGACGGCCACCCGGTGGCGACCTGCGCTCGCCCGCGAGTCGCGCAGCATCAGGCGTACGTAGCGGCGCACCGTCGCCGGATCGCCGCTCGCGCCGACACGTGCTGCGCCGCGGGCACCACCGAGGCGCCACTCACGGTCACCGAGCAGGTGGAGCACCGCGGCGTCGACCGCGGCTGCCTGCCGCGCCTCCCGGTAGCCGCCGTACTTGGAGAGGATCCACGCGGCACGCTGGGTCTCCCGCCGGGAGGGGCCGCGGCGGCCCGCCAGGTCGTTCGTGGGATCGGCTCGCCGGAAGCCGGCGCGGTTGGGCCGACGCTCCGGGGTGATCACGAAGACGGGCGTCCGGCCGAGCCGGTAGCCACCGATCCAGCCGCCGGCAGCGCGGCCGGTCGAGGGGATCCGGTAGCCCGCCCACCGATCGGCCCGGTCGTTCGCACCGGCGGCGGGGACGACCGGAACGACGACCAGGGTCGCGACCGCGAGCAGCCCCGCGACGAGGCAGGCGAGTGGGCCGGCGAGTGCGCGCGGGGCTGGCGGGGTCGTGCTCGGGCTGGTCATCGCGGTACCTCCTCACCCCACCAGGCCCGGGTCCTGCGTGCCGGGATCGGTGGGTCCGCTCGACGGGCCGGGACGCGTCGGACTGGGTTGCGGGTTGGGTTGCGGGTTGGGTTGCGGACTGGGCTGCTGGGTCGGCTGCTGGGTCGGCTGCTGGGTCGGCTGCGGGGTCGGTTGCGGGGTCGCGGTCACGGTGGGCACCGACATGGGACTTGCAGTGGGGCTGGGAGTCGGCGTGGTCCGTACGCTCGGCTCCGGTGCCGCGACGAGCCCGGACGGCACCTCGGAGACCTCGACCTCGCCGGTCACCGGGGACGCGGTCGGCGAGGTGGCCGACCACTCGTAGGTGCCGCCGTCGAGCCCGGTGACCACCAGCCGCCGGCCGTCCCTGCTGCGGACCAGGACGCTGCGCACGACACTGCTCCCGCTGTCGTCAGCGACCTCGACCCGGACACGGGCCGGGCGCCGGGTGGCCCGTACGACGAAGGCGGCGGCCCCGTCCGCTGCCGCGACCGGACGCACGAGCACCTGTCGGACCGCCTTGGCGACCACCCCACCCGCGGCCTGCTCCTGCGCCGCCATGTCGGGGACCGACGACGGCGGCTCCTGCTCCGCGCCGGGTCCGAGGTTGGCGATCGCGAGCGACGCGGCCATGACGAGGACCGCCCCCGCCGCGAGCCGGGCAGCGGCCGCTCGGGCGGTCAGGCCGGCCGGCCCGGTGGGGGGCGTGGGGTCCGGCGGGGGCGGTGGCTGGGGGGACGACAGCGCGGCACTGCGCGAAGGGGGCTCGACGGTCTCCTGCACCGGCGCCCGACGCTGGGCCGGGACGACCACCGGGACCGCGCGGCCCAGCGGGACGGGAGCCGGGACGGGGACCGGCTCCGGCGCGTCGACCAGCGCGACCAGGGCGGGTGACGGGACGACCCCGAGCTCGACCCGCAGGACCTCGCGATAGCGCTCGAGCTCACGCACGGCCCCGGCCCGGTCGCCCCGGCCGAGGAGCCCGCGGATGACCAGCTCGCTGGCGGACTCGCGCCACGGCTCGATCCGGGCGACCGCGCGCGCGGCGTCCTCGGCGAGCCCGGTGTCGCCGCGCTCGAGCGCACCGCGGGCGAGGTGCTCGAGGGCATCGACGCGCAGCCGCTCGAGCTCGTCGCGCTCGCCCCCGACCCACTCGTCGTACCAGCCGGGCAGCAGCGGTTCCCCCGCCAGCATGGCGAGCAGGGCGGCGCCCGCGCCGGGCTCACCGGCCTGCGCCGCGGATGCCCGGAACACGTGGACGTCGACGACGACGTCCGGGGCGAGGCCGACGCTCGTCCGGTCCGCGACGACGAGCCCCGGGCAGCGGTCGCGGGTCTGCGCGAGCGCCCGCCTGAGGCTCGCGAGGGCGCGGGCGTCGGTGCTCTCGGGCCACAACGTGCCGGCGACCTGGGCCCGCGCCCGGGCGCCGGTCAGGGCGAGCAGGGCGCAGAGCCGCTGCTCGCGCCCCCCGAGCGCGATGCTCTCGCCGTCCTCGACGAGCTCCCACCCGCCGAGGAGGCTCAGGCCACGATCAGTGGCGTGCCTGGTGTCCGGCATGGTCGATCACCGAGATCTCCCTCTCCCTGTCCCGCTGCCACCGATTCGGGCTGCGGGCACTCCCCTGCCGACAGACCTTGGCCGAAGGACACCCCTCCGGGCGGTGCGGAGCCCGGTTATCCCCACGATTGGGGTCGACGTCTGGACCGGTCCCGGTTAGTCCTCGGCCGATCACGCATCGATCACGCGCGAGTCACGCACGGTCCGCTCCGATGTGCCGCCAGACCACCGCACCACGGGGGGAGGTGAACACCATGCGGGAACTCTCATTCGCCGAGCTCGACACCGAGCGCACCGAGCTTCTTCCGACCCGGGAGACGCTGACCTTCGGCAACTACAACTGGGCCAACATCGTGGCGAACAACTCGTCGATGGCCCTCAACGCCGCGTCCCTGTACGCCGTCGCGAACAGCGCCGCCGGCCAGACGATCGTCGTCAACCAGGGCTGACGTCCTCGCGTGGCCTCCCTGCGGAGGGGGAGGCCACGCAGGCGACCCAGCCCTCCGGCCCGACCCGCAGGAGAGGAGGTGAACCGGCATGGTCCGACGACCCGATTTCGTCATGGCCGACCTCGACGCCGAGACGGCCACGCCGTTGCCCCGCCGGGAGACGTTGAGCTGCCAGTTCGCGTGCGTCAACGTCACCAACATCGTGGGCGTCAACCTCGCCCTCGCCGTCAACGCGGCCACGATCAACTCGCAGGCCGAAGCACTCGCCCTGCAGTACCTGGCCTCTGTCCAGACGCAGATGCCGTAGGCGTCGACCGCCCGAGGGACCCGGCGGCGGATGCGTTGCTCTGGCGCATCCGTCGCCGTCACCGACCCGACCAGAGCGAGCACACCCAGAGCACACAGAGCACACCAGAGCGAGCACACCAGAGCGATGGACCTGACGACTGCCGACCACCGGAGGACCGCGCCACCGCCCGCCACCGGGCAGCGGTGGCGTCAGGCGCGCGGCCTGCAGTTCCTGGGTCCGGTCCAGGGCTCGGGCCTCAAGGACCCGGCGTTCCTGGTGCGGCGCGTGGACGACCAGGTGGTGCAGCTGTCCGAGCTGCTGCACCTCGTCGTCCGTGCGGTCGAGCCGCCCCGTCCCGCGGAGCTGGTGGCCGACGACGTGAGCCGGGCGTACGGACGGAACCTGACGGCCGACGGCCTCGCCCACCTCGTGACCACCCGCCTGGAGCCGCTCGGGCTGGTCGTCCCCGACGAGGCGCCGGAACCGACGCGTGCCGTACGGGCGCGACCGCTGCTTGCCCTGACGGCCAAGGGCACGCTGGTGCCGGCGCCGCTGGTCGACCGGGTCGCGGCCTGGCTGGCACCGCTGTTCTGGCCGCCCGTCGTGGTGCTCGCGCTCGTCACGCTGGTCGTCGCCGACGTGGCGCTGCTGACCCGCGGCGACTTCTGGGGTGCGGTGGGCGAGCTCTTCGCGACGCCGACGATCGCCCTCCTCATCTATGCCCTGCTCACGGCCTCGGCCCTCGTGCACGAGCTGGGCCACGCGGCGGCCTGCCGCTACGGCGGGGCGCGGCCGGGCGAGATCGGGTTCGGGCTCTACCTGGTGTTCCCGGCGTTCTACACCGACGTGACCGACTCCTACCGGATCGGCCGGGTGGGCCGGGTCCGCACCGACCTCGGCGGGCTCCACTTCAACGTGCTCACCGTGCTCGTGCTGGCGGGGGCGTACCTCGCCACCGGCAGCGGCATCCTGCTCCTGACCGCCCTCGTGCTCCAGCTGCAGATGCTGCAGCAGCTGATCCCCGTGGTGCGCTTCGACGGCTACTACGTGCTGTCCGACCTCGCCGGC
This sequence comes from Nocardioides eburneiflavus, assembly GCF_004785795.1. Classification (NCBI taxonomy): domain Bacteria; kingdom Bacillati; phylum Actinomycetota; class Actinomycetes; order Propionibacteriales; family Nocardioidaceae; genus Nocardioides; species Nocardioides eburneiflavus. Next base: position 1,091,847 of record NZ_SRRO01000001.1, on the reverse strand, counting down.
GTACCCGACCTCTTCGCCCGCGTCGGCCCGGTGCTGCGCAGCCTGCGACCCGGGCACCCGGCCGACCCGCGGGTGAGCGAGCTGCGCCCGCGCACGCGTCGCTTCGTGACGGGCTGGGTCCTCGTCGTGGTGCCGCTGCTGGTCGCCGCGATGGGCTGGGCGATCTGGTACCTGCCGGAGTTCCTCGAGCGCGGGCGCGAGGGCGTACGCCTGCAGCAGCTCGTCTTCGACGTCGCATGGCAGCGCCGGGACTGGCCCGCGATGGCCCTGGCCGTGGTGTCGATCGCCCTGCTGCTGCTGCCGATCCTCGGTGCGGCGCTGGCCTTCTGGCGGCTCGGGACCACCCTCGTCCTGCTCGCGCGGGACCGGATCGCGGCCCATGCCCGGGAGCCGTACGAGGACCTGACGGGCCTCGCCACCCTCTCGCCCGACCCTCCCCCGGTGGTCTCGGCGGCCGACTTCACCGACGCGGTGATGTACGCCGCGCCGGCGCCGGTGCCGACGCAGGGCTGGCGCAGCGCCGTCTACCGCGGCAGCGGGCACCTGCTCAATCCGGGGCCGAGCCTGCCGGAGCAGCGGCTGCGCGAGCTCGAGCGGCGGTTGCGCACGCCCGTCGAGGGCTCGCGCCGGGTGGTGGTGATGAGCCGCAAGGGCGGGGTCGGCAAGACGACCATCACCCTCGCGCTCGGCAGCACCTTCGCCCTGCTGCGCGGCGACCGCGTGATCGCCGTCGACGCCAACCCCGACGCGGGCAACCTCGCCCACCGGGTGGCCCCGCCGCACGACCGCACCGTGACGGACGTGCTGCGTGACCTCCACGGCATCGAGACCTACGCCGCGCTGCGCCGCTACACCTCCCAGGCGGTCGAGTCGCGGCTCGAGGTCCTCGCGTCCGACGACGACCCCGGCATCGGGATGGCGCTGGCCCGAGACGACTACCACCGGCTGATCGGGCTGCTCGACCGGTTCTACAACGTGATCCTGCTCGACACCGGCACCGGCATCCTCGACAGCGCCAACCAGGGCCTGCTGACCGAGGCCGACCAGGTCGTGCTGGTCGTGCGGGCCGGGCTCGACGGCGGGCGGGCGGGTGCGCTGACGCTGGACTGGATGGACCAGCACGGGTTCGAGGACCTCGTGGCGCGGACCGTGGTCGTGGTCAACGCCGAGCGGCGCGGCAGCGAGCCACCGGAGCCGATGCGGCGGCACTTCGAGAAGCGGTGCGCCCGGGTCGTCACGGTCCCGTGGGACGACGCGCTCGAGCCGGGCGCGCTCACCGACATGTCGTCCCTGCACCGGCGCACCCGGGACGCGCTGGTCGACATCGCGGCCGCGGTGGCCGACAACTTCTCCGTCGGTGGCTCGCCGTGACCCCGCGCGCAGCGGCCGTCCACGCCGTCGTGGCGGTGCTGCTGCTGGCCGGCGCGGCGGACGCGCGACCGGGCGGGTCGGGTGGGTCGGGGGCCGAGCGACGTGACCTCGACGTGGTCGCCAGCGCCCAGCCCAGCGACCAGCGGCGCGAGGACCGCGAACTAGTCGTCAGGGAGGTCACGGTCCGCAACGCCGCCCTGAAGGCCGACGCCGTGGCCACGACCACGACGGCCTGCCACACCTGCCGCGGCGAGAGCGCGGTGCTGCAGGTGCTCTACGTGCCCGGTCCCGCGTCCGCGCGTTTCGACAACGTGGCGTCGGCCTGGACGCAGGACTGCTGGGACTGCACCGCGACGGCGCTCGCGGTGCAGGTCGTCGTCATCGGCCCCGGCACCCGCGCCCGCCCCACCAACCGGGCGCTGGCGGTCGGCGACGCCTGCGCGACCTGCCGGACCGCGACGGCCGCCTTCCAGGTCGTGGTCCAGGTGGACGCGGTCGGTCGCCTCCCGGACCCGGCCCTCGCCGAGGTCGCTGCGTGGTTCGAGGCCGAGGCCGCGCTGCTGCGCACCGCCGTCCAGGCACCCGCTGCGCGTCGCCGCGCGGAGCGGGTCGCCGTACGCTCTCTCGACGACCTGCGCCGTCTCGCGGTCCGCTCGCTCGGCGGGCGGGCCCGGTCCGCCAGGGTGGCGGTCACCCGCTGAGCCGCGACCCGGCCCCGCCCAGCCCCGCAGCGCCGGCGTCATACGAAGCCGTACGCATGGGTGCCGCATGGGTGCCGGTCCGTATGACGCTCGACGGGCCCCGCGGACAGATCTCAGACGGCTGCGACCGTCAGCACGACCCGCGCCCGCTCGTCCCCGACGAGCCAGCGGCGACGGGCGCGTACGAGCCGTCGCGTCGACCACGCCAGAAACGGCAGCGCGGCGGCGGCCGGGACCCACGCCCACGGGACCGCGGAGAGGCCGGTGAAGAGCAGCGCGGTCAGGGTGGTGACGACCGAGAGCCGTCCGGCGTAGCCGGCCATCGCGGCGTGCGGCGCGGGCGTCGCGCGCGGCGAGGACAGGTCGACGCCGTACGGCGAGCGCACCGACCAGGTCATCACGATCGCCAGGACCTGCACGACCACCACGAGCCAGCACGACAGCACCGCGACCCCGACGACCACCGGAGGCAGCCCGTTGCGCAGCAGCGCGAGCACGACCGTGATCCCGGAGACGACCGCCATGCACTCGGCGACGACGAGGGTGCGTACGTCGAACACGTCGGCCGACGAGACCGGCAGCGTCTCGCGCCAGACCATCCCCTTGCCGTCGAGGCACCAGGCGTTGACGGCGAAGAGCAGCGCGGCACCGCTCGCGGTGAGTCCCGGCAGCACCATCACCGAGCTCCACTCGAGCCCGGCGACCAGCGCGACCAGGCCCGGTCCGAGGCCCAGCACCATCAACCCGCGACGCATGCCGACCGAGCGCCACACCGAGTCGCGGTCGAGACGCCGCAGCAGCGCCCGGTCGGGCGACCCCCAGCGCGGCTCGGGGGCGTGGCGGGCCTCGTGCACGCCGGACTGCACGCGCAGCTCCTCGCGCGGCGGCAGGCCCAGCGCCCACCTGGCGGGCGTGGCGCCGACCACGACCCCCACGACGGCGAGAGCGAGCAGGAGGACCACGACGAGCGGCCAGTCCGAGGTCTGCGCCGTCGCCGCGACCCACGTCGTCGGCAGGGACCGTACGAGCGCACCGAGCAGCCCGGCGAGGTGGAGGCAGGCCAGCACCGCCACGACCGCTCCACCGACCGACCGTACGACGAGCACGCCGTGCGGCGTGCGGCGTACGCCCTCGACCGCCCAGCCGGCCGCCTGCCCGAGCGCGGTCGCCGCGAGGACCCACGCGAGCACGACGACCTGCGCGCCCAGCAGGCCGCCGGACGGGGCGACCAGTGCCGTCACCGCGAGCAGGCCCCACACCTGGACCAGCCAGGCGAGGTTGACCGGGGCGAGGAGGAGCGCGCCGAGGTGCTCGGTCACGGCGCTGATCGGGTGCACGGCCGCCTCATTGCGCGACAGGAGCTCGCGGCCGCCGCCGCTGCCCATGGCGGAGCTGATGGCGAGCAGCAGGAAGCCGGCGAACGCCGCGCCGAGGTTGCCCTGGACCGTGGCCAGCGCGCGCTCCACGGCGGGCGAGCCGACGGACCCGACGTCGAAGCCGCTCGGGGCGAGGGCGAAGGCGGCCGTCAGCGCGAGCACCACGGCGAGGCCGAAGGCGCTGGCCCGACGGCGGCGTACGGTCCGCGCGCGGAAGCCGAGGAGGTGCCCGGTGTCGCGCGCGGCGTCGACCCAGTGGTCAGTCGAGGAGCGCACGGTAGGCCTCGCCGGTGAGCTCGCCCGCCTGCATCGCGGCGACGCGGTTGCCGCCGCGCAGGACGACGGCTTCTCCGCAGGCCTCGAGCGCGAGGTCGCGCAGGTGGGTGGACAGCAGCACGCACGCGCCGCGGGCGCGGGCGTCGGCGACCACCTCGAGCGTCGCGTCGACGCCGATCGGGTCGACGCCGTCGAACGGTTCGTCGAGCAGCAGGACCGCGGGCTCGTGGAGGGACGCCAGGACGACGCTGAGGCGGCGGCTCATGCCGTGGCTGAAGCCGCCGACCACGCGGTGGGCGACGTCGCCGAGCTCGAAGCGCTCGAGGAGGTCGCGGCCGCGCTCCTCCCAGTCGGGCATCCGGCGCAGGCGTGCGCTGAGCTGGAGGTGCTCCCACGGCGTGGCCCGCGGCACGAGGCCGCCGACGTCGGGGCAGTAGCCCACGGACCGCTTGACGCCGAGCGCGTCGGTGGCGGCGTCGTGGCCCGCGACGGTCACCTCCCCGGCGGTCGGCGGGACCACGCCGGCGAGGACCTTCATCGTGGTCGACTTGCCGGCACCGTTGCGCCCGAGCAGCGCGGTCGCCTGCCCGGCCTCGGCGGTGAGGTCGACGCCGGCGACGGCCTCGACGTCGCCGAAGCGGACGTGGAGGCCGCGCACGACGACAGCGGGGGTCTGGGTCACCTCACGATTCTCGCCGAGGCGGCGCATCCTCGCCCCGGAAACGCGTCGAGTCGGCGCATCCTCGCCCCGGACACGCGTCGAGTCGGCGCATCCTGCGTCAGGATGCGCCGACTCGATGGGGCTATGCCGTCAGGATGCGCCGACTCGATGGAGCTGAGCCGTCAGGACGCGCCGACTCGACGGTCAGGCAGGGAAGGACTCGCCCTTCGCGGCCAGCTCGCGCAGGTACGCCGTGGGGCGGAACCGCTCGCCGTACGTGTCCGCGAGCTCGTCGGCCCGGGCCAGGAAGGCGTCCAGCCCGACCGGTCCGGTTCCGTGGCCGGTCTCGTCGAGCGCCTGCCAGCCGGTCATGAACTGGGCGGCACCGCCGGTGAGCGCGGGGAAGCCGATGCCCATGATCGAGCCGATGTTGGCCGCCGCGGCAGAGGTGATGACGCCCTCCTCGAGGCACTTCGCGGTCTCGAGCGCCTCGATGAACAGCATCCGGTCGCGGACGTCGCGGATCGGGATCTGCTGCTTCGCCACGGGGAACGTCTCGGCGAGCCCGGGCCACAGCGTCGTACGCCGGCCGTCCTCGTCGTAGTCGTAGAAGCCGGCGCCCATGAGCCGGGACGGCCGCCCGAGGCCGATCATGGTCGCGATGACCTCGCCGGCCGGGTAGTCGCCGAGGTCGATGCCCTCGCGCTCGGCGGCGTCCTCGGTGGCCTTGCGGATCTTGGCCATCAGCTCCATGTTGAGCTCGTCGCTGATCTGCAGCGGCCCCACCGGGAAGCCGGCCGAGGTGGCCGCGCGCTCCAGCGAGACCGGGTGCACGCCCTCGGCGAGCATCGCGAGGCCCTCGTTGATCTGGGTGCCGATGACGCGCGAGGTGTAGAAGCCGCGCGAGTCGTTGACGACGATCGGCGTCTTGCGGATCTGCTGCACGACGTCGTACGCCTTGGCGAGCGCGGCGTCGGAGGTCTCCGCGCCGCGGATGATCTCGACGAGCGGCATCTTGTAGACGGGGCTGAAGAAGTGCAGGCCGATGAAGTCGGCCGGGCGGTCCACGCCGGTGGCGAGCTCGGTGATCGGCAGGGTCGAGGTGTTGGAGCACAGCAGCGCGTCGGCGTCGACGTGGGGCGCCACCTCGGCGAAGACCTTGGCCTTGAGCGAGGGGTCCTCGAAGACGGCCTCGATGACCAGGTCGCAGCCGGCGAGGTCGGCGGCGTCGGCGGTCGGCGTGATCCGCGCGAGCAGCTCGTCGGCCTTGTCCTGGGTCATCTTGCCGCGCTCGACGCCCTTCGCGTTGAGCTTCGCGGTGTACGCCTTGCCGCGCTCCGCCGCCTCGAACGAGACGTCCTTGAGCACGACCTGCATGCCCGCACGGGCACAGGAGTAGGCGATCCCGGCGCCCATCATCCCGGCGCCGAGCACCGCCACCTTCGTCGCCTGCCACCGCTCGATGCCCTGGGGCCTCAGGGACCCGGAGTTGATCGCCTGCAGGTCGAAGAAGAACGCCTGGATCATGTTCTTGGCCTGCTGGTTGACCACCAGGTTGGTGAAGTAGCGGCTCTCGATGCGCGACGCGGTGTCGAAGTCGACCTGCGCGCCCTCCACGGCCGCGCTCATGATCGCCCGCGGCGCGGGGTAGACCGCGCCCTTGGTCTGCTTGCGCAGCAGCGCCGGGAAGGCCGGCAGGAACTGCGCGAGCGCCGGCGTCCTCGGGGTGCCGCCGGGCATCTTGTAGCCGGCGCGGTCCCACGGGTTCGACGCTGCGTCCTCGTCGTCCTTGTGCTCGAGGATCCACGCCTTCGCCGCAGGCACGAGCTCCTCGCGGGTGGGCACGACCTCGTCGATGAGCCCCTTGGCCAGCGCCCCCTGCGGGTCGAACTGGGTGCCGGGCATGAGGACGTCCATCAGCGCGGACTGGAGACCGAGCATGCGTACGACCCGGGTGACGCCGCCGCCGCCTGGAAGCAGGCCGAGGGTGGCCTCGGGCAGGCCGATCTTGACCGAGCGGTCGTCGACGGCGATGCGCCGGTTGGCCGCCAGCGCGATCTCGAGGCCGCCGCCGAGCGCCGCGCCGTTGATCGCCGCGACGACCGGGCGCGGGAAGGTCTCGAGCCGGCGCAGGCTGGACTTGACCGCCTCGCCCATCGCGAAGATCTCGTCGGCGTCGTCGGGGGTCGCCTTCATCATGCTCTTGAGGTTGCCGCCGGCGAAGAAGGTCTTCTTCGCGCTGGCCAGGACGACGCCGGTGACGTCGTCGACCTCGTCGTGGAGCCGCTGGACGGCGGCCTCCATCGACGACTGGTAGAGCTCGTTCATGGTGTTGGCGCTGGCCGTCGGGTCGTCGAGGGTCAGCGTGACGATGCCGTCGGCGTCGCGGTCGTAGCGGACCGCGGTCAGGGTGTCAGTGGAAGTCATGTGGTTCCTTTGAGTTCTCTCGCCCGCCGGTTGAGCAGGTCGCGCAGCGACCGTGTCGAGACCAAGGGGATCTGAAGTTCGTGTGCTGGGGCTGCTTGTCGTCTGATCGGGTTTCGACACGCTCGGTCCGGGCTTCGCAGGCTCAGCCCGGCTCGCTGCTCAACCACCGATGACGGGGTCGGAGCTGGTCACGGCGCTTCGCGCCTCAGACCAGCTCCACCACCGTCGCGATCCCCATGCCACCGCCGACGCAGAGCGTGGCGAGGCCGAGCTTCTGGTCGCGGCGGGCGAGCTCGTCGACGAGGGTGCCGAGGATCATCGCGCCGGTGGCGCCGAGCGGGTGGCCCATGGCGATGGCGCCGCCGTTGACGTTGGTGACGTCGTGGCTGATGCCCATGTCGCGCATGAAGCGCATCGCGACGGCGGCGAACGCCTCGTTGATCTCCCACAGGTCGATGTCGTCGACCTCCAGGCCGGCGCGGGCGAGCGCCTTGCGGGCGGCGGGCGCGGGGCCGGTGAGCATGATCGTCGGGTCGGCGCCGGACACGGCGGTCGAGATGATCCGCGCGCGCGGCGTCAGCCCGAGCGACGTACCGATCTCCTCGGTGCCGATCGCCATCACAGCGGCACCGTCGACGATGCCCGACGAGTTGCCGGCGTGGTGGACGTGGTCGATCGCGGGGATCCAGTGGTACTTCTCCAGCGCCACGTCGTCGAAGCCGGCGTCGCGGCCGATCTGGGCGAACGACGGCTTGAGCCCCGCGAGGCCCTCGACGGAGGTGTCGGGGCGTACGGTCTCGTCGCGGTCGAGCACGGTCACGCCGCTGAGGTCCTTGACCGGGACGACGGCGTCGTCGAAGTAGCCGTTGGCCCACGCCTTCGCGGCGCGGTGGTGGGACTCGGCGGCGTACGCGTCGACGTCCTGGCGGTTCCAGCCCTCGATCGTGGCGATGAGGTCGGCGCCGATGCCCTGCGGCACGAAGCCGGTCTCCAGCGCGGTGGCCGGGTCCATCGCCCACGCGCCGCCGTCGCTGCCCATCGGCACCCGGCTCATCGACTCGACGCCGCCGGCGATGACGAGGTCCTCGAAGCCCGACCGGACGCGCTGCGCGGCCTGGTTGACCGCCTCCAGCCCGGAGGCGCAGAAGCGGTTGAGCTGCACGCCGGCGACGGTCTCGGGATAGCCGGCCTTGAGCGCAGCGGTCTTGGCGATGTCGCCGCCCTGGTCACCGATGGGGGTCACGACGCCGAGCACGACGTCGTCGACGCGGGCCGGGTCGAGCGTGGGGTTGCGGGTCTTGAGCTCGTCGAGGAGTCCGACGACCAGGTCCACGGGCTTCACCTCGTGCAGCGAGCCGACGGCCTTGCCGCGGCCGCGAGGTGTGCGGATGTGGTCGTAGACGAATGCTTCTGCCATGCCCCCGATTGTGACACCATTACTGTCACAGTCCAACAGGTGTGGCGCGCGTCACGAGGAGGAGATGTGGAGACCGAGCTGCTCACGCTGGACGAGCTGACGGAGCGTACGGGCGTGAGCGCGCGCAACGTGCGCTTCTACGCCTCCCGCGGCCTGGTCCCGGCACCGGTGCGTCGCGGCCGCTCGGGCTACTACGGCCCCGACCACGTCGCCCGCCTCGAGCTGGTCCGCGAGCTGCAGGGCCACGGGTTCACGCTGTCGGCCATCGAGAAGTACGTCGAGCAGATCCCCGCCACCGCCACCCCGTCCGACATCGCCCGCCACCTCTCGCTGCTCGCGCCCGTGACCGGCGACCGCGACGTCGACGTGTCGGGCAACCTGTCCGGGATGGGCATCTCGCCCGAGGCCGCGCAGGCGGTCGCCGAGGTCTACGCCGCGCACGGCCGGCAGGTCGCCGAGGAGCTCTCCGAGATCGTCCGCACCAAGGTGTGGCCGCAGTTCCGCGAGGCCGGCTACACCGCCGAGCAGCTGCGCGAGTTCGTCCACCGGCTCAAGCCGCTGACGATCGCGGGGCTCGTCACGGCCTACGAGCAGGCGATCGACGAGAGCCAGGCGGAGTTCGCCGCGCGGCGTCCGCGGAGCAGGCAGTCCTCGCCCTGACGACATGCGGTGCCCGCGGGTGGCGTACGTCTCCCCGCGTCCCGCCCACCCGGGTGTCGCCCGCGCCACCGGGCCGGTGGAAGGCTGGTGAGGTGCCGGCACCCCACGATCTCCCGCGCCTTCGATGACCGGAGGCGCGGTCTACCTCATCCTCGGGCTGTCGCTGCTGCTGGCGACGCTCCTGCCGCACGTCACCCGACGGGTGGCGCTGTCGCCCCCCATCGTCCTGGTCGGGGTCGGTCTGGCCATCGGCCTGCTGCCCCTCTCGGACGAGGTGAGCCTGCAGCCGGAGGACAACCGCGAGCTGATCACCCACGTCACCGAGTTCACCGTCCTGGTCTCCCTGATGGGCGTCGGGCTGGCGATCGACCGGATCCTCGAGCTGAGGTCGTGGGCGTCGTGGCGCACCTGGTCGCCGGTCTGGCGGATGCTGCTGGTCGCCATGCCGCTGACGATCCTCGGCACGATGCTGCTCGGCTGGTGGGTGGCCGGGCTGGCACCGGCGGTCGCCCTGCTGCTGGGCGCCGTGCTCGCCCCGACCGACCCGGTGCTCGCCTCCGACGTGCAGGTGGGCGAGCCGCTCACCGAGGACGTGGCCGCCGCGGAGGCGGAGGACGGCGAGGAGCAGGAGGACGACGACATCCGCTTCGCCCTCACCGCGGAGGCGGGACTCAACGACGGCCTCGCGTTCCCCTTCGTGCACCTCGCCCTCCTGCTGCTGGCCGGCGGCTTCGGGCTCGCCGAGACCGGGACCTGGCTCGGCTGGTACGTCGTGGGCAAGATCGCCGTCGGGCTCGCCGTGGGACTCGCGGCCGGGTGGCTGCTGGGACGACAGGCCTTCCACGCCCGCAACGAGAACCTGCGGCTGGCGGACGCGGGCGAACCGCTGCTGGCGGTCGCGGCCCTGCTCGCGTCGTACGGCGCCGCGGAGCTCGTCGGCGGCTACGGCTTCCTCGCGGTCTTCGCCTGCGCCATCCGGCTGCGCTCCGCCGACCGCGATCACTCCTACCACCGGGCGATGCACGGCGTGGTCGAGCGCCTCGAGCGCCTCATGACCCTCCTGATCCTGCTGGTGCTCGGCATGGCGATGACCCGCGGCCTGCTGGAGCACCTGGACTGGCGTGGCGTCCTCGTGGCGCTCGCGCTCGTGCTGGTGGTGCGCCCGCTCGCCGGCTACGTCGCCCTGGCCGTGCTCGCCCGCGACGAGCACGCGGAGGGCGGCCTGGACCGCGGGGAGATCGCCGCTGTGGCGTTCTTCGGCGTGCGCGGCGTGGGCTCGCTCTTCTACCTCGGGTACGCCGTCACCCACGAGCACGTGCCCGACGAGCCGTGGCTGTGGTCGACCGTCGCGTTCACCGTGATCGTCTCGGTGGTGCTGCACGGGGTGTCGGCGACTCCTGCGATGGCCCGCCTCGACGCGCGCAGGAGGGGATCCGCCACCGCCGGATGAGGCGGGCGTCGGGACCCGGCTGAGAGAGTGGAGACATGAGCACCCCACGACGTTCTTCTCCTCCGCTGCGCTCCCCCGAACAACGCCGCGGGGACCCCGCGTGACCACTGTTCTCGTCACCGGCGCCACCGGCTTCATCGGCCGCCGCCTGGTCCCCGCCCTGGTCGAGGCCGGCCACGACGTCCGCGCCATGACCCGTCGGCCGGAGGCGTACGAGGGTGAGGGCGCGCCGGTCGGCGCCGACGTCTCCGACCCGGAGTCGCTGCGCCCCGCGCTGGAGGGCGTCGACGTGGCGGTCTACCTCGTGCACTCGCTCGACGACCCCGACTTCGAGCGCAAGGACGCGCAGGCGGCGCGCAACTTCAGCGCCGCCGCGGCTGCGGCCGGCGTGCGGCAGATCGTCTACATGGGCGGACTCGGCGACGACGCCGACGACCTCTCGGCCCACCTGCGTTCGCGACGCGAGGTCGAGGGCCTCCTCGGCGAGGACGGGGTACCGGTCACCGTCCTGCGTGCGGCCATCGTCGTCGGGCACGGCGGCATCTCGTGGGAGATCACCCGGCAGCTGGTCAAGAACCTGCCTGCGATGGTCGTGCCCAAGTGGGTCGGGACGCGCACGCAGCCGATCGCGCTCCACGACGTGATCCGCTACATCGTCGGCGTGACGGACAACGAGAAAGCGTTCGGGCGGGTCTTCGAGATCGGCGGCACCGAGCAGCTGACCTACCTCGAGATGATGAAGGTCGCCGCGGACTCGATGAACAACCGCACGATCCCGATCGTCACCGTCCCGGTCCTGACCCCGCGGCTGTCGTCCTACTGGCTCGCGCTGGTCACCGACGTCGACGCCACGACCGGTCGCAACCTCATCGACTCGATGTCGCACGAGGTCGTCGTCACGGACACCTCGATCCGCGACGTGGTGCCGGGCGAGCCGCTGTCCTACCGCGAGTCCGTACGCCGGGCACTGGCCGAGCGCGCCGAGGCGGAGGCCGCGTCGGAGCAGGCCTCAGAAAAGTAGCGGCAGCACGAACAGCATCGACAGCGACCAGGTGATGTGGGTCAGGATCGGTGCCAGCACCCCGCCGCTGGCGCGCCGCTCGAGGCCGCACACCGCGCCGAGCACGATGGCCGCGAAGCCGAGCATCACGTTGCCCGTGGCCAGGGTCGCCACGACGTACGCGAGCGTGGTCCACAGCACCGGGTGCTGCGGGATCGCGGCGTACATCGCGCCGCGGAAGAACAGCTCCTCGGCGATGCCGTTGACGAAGGTGATGATCGCCAGGACGGTCAATGAGCCCTCGTCGGCGTAGGCCAGGACCGAGCCGACGTAGTCGGCGAGCGGGTCGATCTCGCGCACCACCAGAGAGCCGAGGACGAATACGCCGACCAGCAGCAGGCCGAGCAGGATGGGCGCCAGGACCGGGCGGACGAACATCTCGGTGCCACCGGCGATGCGACCCAGGTGCAGCCGCCCGGAGAGGAAGGCGCCGGCGGCCCAGATGCCCGCGAGCAGCACCGCGGCGACGTAGAAGACGTTGCTGCCCGGCTCGAGGCGCAGGGACCACCCCAGCACGATCGCACCGACCAGCACGACGACAGCGGCGACGACCTGCCGGCGGCGGAAGGCCTCCGGGGTGTCGCGCTGGTCGCGTGGGACCACGTCCCACAGCGAGCGGCGGATGAACGTGCGCATGACCTCCAGCCTAGGAGCCGGACAACAGCTCGCGGACCCGCGGGACGACTTCCTCCCCGTAGAGGCGCACCGACTCGAGCCGCTGCTCGTGCGGGAGGGAGCCGACGGAGTACTTCAGCTGGAAGCGGGAGAGCCCGAGGGTGCGGGCGGCCCAGGCGATCTTCTGCGCGACGGTCTCCGGCGCCCCGACGAACAGCGCGCCCTGCGCGCTGGCGGCCTGTTCGAACTGGAGGCGGGAGTAGGGAGGCCAGCCACGCTCGCGGCCGAGGCGGGTGTAGAGCTCGGCCTGGTGGGGGTAGAGCTGCTCGCGCGCCTCGTCGTCCGTCGCGGCGACGTGCCCGGGCGAGTGCATGCCGATCGGCAGCTCGGGCAGCTCCATCCGGGCGAGCGCCTCGCGGTAGAGGTCGGCGAGCTGGACGAACGCCGCGGGCGATCCGCCGATGACCGCGAGCATGAGCGGCATGCCGTACTGCGCGGCGCGGACCACGGACTGCGGGGTGCCGCCGACGCCGATCCACGCCGGCACCCGGCCGGCGGCGGTCGTCGGGTAGACCCGCTGGTCGACCAGCGGCGGGCGTACGGTCCCCTCCCACGTCACCGGCTCCTCGCGCTGGAGGGCGGCGAAGAGGTCGACCTTCTCGGCGAAGAGCCGGTCGTAGTCGGACAGCTCGAGGCCGAACAGGCCGAACGACTCGACGAAGGAGCCGCGCCCGAGCTGCACCTCCGCGCGGCCGCTCGACACGGCGTCGAGGGTGGCGAAGCGCTGGTAGACCCGGATCGGGTCGTCGGAGGACAGCACGGTGACCCCGGTGCCGAGCCGGATCCGCTCGGTCTGGCCGGCGATCGCGGCGAGCACGACGTCGGGCGCCGAGATCGCGTAGTCGGGGCGGTGGTGCTCGCCGAGGCCGATGTAGTCGACCCCGACCCGGTCGGCGAGGACCGCCTCGGCGACGACCTCGCGCAGGGTCTGCGGGTGGTTGCCCGGGGCGCCGTCGAGCGGCGCGTCGCCGAAAGTGTCGAGCCCCAGGGTCGGGTGCTCGCGGGTGCCGAGCACCGAGAAGTCGAAGTCGGGCATGTCGCTCCTTCGTTGACTGGTTGAAGGGTCAACCACGAGCCCCGCCCGGGCATTCCGGTAGTCCTTTCCGTGCGCTTCTCGCCCGCTGCAACGGGTGAGAACCTCGGGAACCACCGGTCGACCGGTGGTTCCCGCCGGGGGCCCGGAAGACGACCTTGCCCCTGAGTCTCCAGGAGACTCAGGGGCAAGGTCAGGGGCGAGGACCGCGTGCGCGGGGGGTCAGCGACCGCGGCTGAACGACGACGCGCTGTGCCCGCGACCGCCACCCGCGGACGATCCGCCCTGGCCGCCGCCACCGGACCGACGACGACGGTTGCCGCCACCGCCCTGGCCGGCACCCTGGCCACCGCCGGCACCCTGGCCGCCGCCGGAGCGACGGCGCTGGCCGCCACCGGTGGAGCCGCCGGTGGAGCTGCCCGGGGTCTCGCTGGTGTAGCTCGTCGGGTTGCCGCGACGCGAGCGACCGCCGGTCTGGCCGTTGGCGCGGGCGCGCTTGCGCTGGGCGTTGGCGCCGGTGGAGCGGCCGCCGCCACCCGTCGCGGGGGCCTCGACGACGAGGCCGCCCGCCACGAGCGTCCGCTCGCCGGGGGCGAGCTGGACGAGCACGGGGTGGTCGGGGCCGCCGACCTTGGTCGTGACCGGCTTGATGCCGGCCTGGCGGGTCAGGTCGCGCACGTCGCGGACCTGCTCGTCGGTCATGAGGGTGATGACGGTGCCCTCGTTGCCCGCGCGGGCCGTACGGCCGGAGCGGTGCAGGTAGGCCTTGTGCTCGACCGGCGGGTCGGCGTGCACGACGAGGGCGACGTCGTCGACGTGGATGCCGCGCGCGGCGATGTCGGTCGCGACCAGCGTGGTCGCCCTCCCCGCGTGGAACGCCTCCATGTTGCGGGTGCGCGCGTTCTGCGACAGGTTGCCGTGCAGCTCCACGCTCGGCACGCCCGACTTGTTGAGCTGGCGGGCGAGCGCCTTGGCGCCGTACTTGGTGCGGGTGAAGACGACCGTGCGGCCGGGGGCGCTGGTCAGGTCGACCAGGACCGGCACCCGCTGCTCACGGCTGAGGTGCAGCACGTGGTGGTGCATCGTGGCGACCGGCGACTGCGCCGAGTCGGCCTCGTGGGTGACCGCGTTGGTCAGGAACCGCTTGACCAGGACGTCGATCGCCTTGTCGAGCGTGGCGGAGAAGAGCATGCGCTGACCCGACCGCGGGGTCTTGTCCATGATGCGCCGCACGCCGGGCAGGAAGCCCAGGTCGGCCATGTGGTCGGCCTCGTCGAGGATGGTGATCTCGACGGCGGACAGGTCGGCGTAGCCCTGGCCCATGAGGTCCTCGAGGCGGCCGGGGCAGGCCAGGACGATGTCGACGCCCTTCTTGAGGGCCGTGGTCTGCGGGCCCTGGCCGACGCCGCCGTAGACCACGACGGTCGAGAGACCGGCGGCCTTGGCCAGCGGCTGGAGCGCGGCGTGGATCTGGCCGACGAGCTCACGGGTCGGGGCGAGGACGAGCGCGCGCGGCTTGCGCGGCATGGCCGGCAGCTTCGACGCGTCGAGGCGAGCGACCAGCGGGAGCAGGAAGCCGTACGTCTTGCCGGAGCCGGTGCGGCCGCGGCCGAGCACGTCGCGGCCGGCGAGGCTGTCGGGCAGCGTCGCGGCCTGGATCGGGGTGGGGGTGCTGATGCCCTGCTGCTCGAGGATCTGGACGAGCGACGAGGGCACGCCGAGGTCGGCGAAGTTCATGTGAGTTGCTTTCGGTTGGCGTCTCGCCACCGTGAGCCGCTGGCCCGGGAAACCCGGCGTGGTGCGGCGTACGTGCCTCTGAAGTGAGGAAGGGTGCCGCGCCGAGCGTGTCGGGCGGCGACCTGCGCCCGGGGCAAGACCGGCCGGGCGTCTGAGATGACAACGCTAGCGGTACGAGGGGTGTTCCCGTGAATCCGCCGCGCTGTGGCTCCCGTCTCGGACGCCCGGCGGTCGGTCAGGCGCAGCAGGGCGCGGCGTCGCCTGCCAGCTGCTCGCGCGACTCCTCCACGACCACGTCGGACGGGTCGGTCAGGTCGTCGGTGATCGTGTAGACCTCCCAGCGCTCGCCGTCGGGCGTGCCCTGCACCCAGAACTTGTCCTGCTTGGCGTAGCAGCAGGTGGTCTCGCGCTCCTCGGTCGTGGCGAGGCCGGCAGCGGCCAGGCGGGTGAGCTCGGCGTCGACGGTGTCGACGTCCTCCACCTCGACACCGAGGTGGTTGATGCTGCCGCCGTGCCCGGCGTTCTCGATCAGCACCAGCTTGAGCGGCGGCTGGGCGACGGCGAAGTTCGCGTAGCCCGGACGCACCTTGTGCGGCTCGGTGCCGAAGAGCGTGGAGTAGAAGGCGATCGAGGTCTCGAGGTCGTCGACGTTGAGGGCGAGCTGCAGGCGGGACATGGTGGGTCCTTCCGTAGATATCGATGGTTGTCGATATCAGAGATTGCCCTATTCATCGACACATGTCAATATTGATCCGTGTCGAAGTCCCAGCTGACCCTGACCCCCGTCGAGACGGCCGCGTGCTGCTCGCCCCTCATGCGCGAGCCCCTCGCGGCCGACCAGGCCGAGCGGCTCGCGCCACTGCTGAAGGCGCTCGCCGACCCGGTGCGCCTGCGGCTGGTCTCGATCGTGGCTGCGAGCGAGGGCGGGGAGGCGTGCGTGTGCGACCTCAACGACGCCTTCGACCTCTCCCAGCCGACGATCAGCCACCACCTCAAGGTGCTGCACGACGCCGGCCTGCTCGACCGCAGCAAGCGGGGCGTGTGGGTCTACTACGCCGTACGCCGGGAGGTCCTCGCCGACCTCGCTGCGCTCATCGGCGGCAACGCGTGACCCCCGGCCTGACGGCGCGCGCCACGGCGGAGCTGGTGGGCACGGCGCTCCTGGTCGCGGCCGTGGTCGGGTCGGGGGTGATGGCGACCCGGCTGACCGACGACGTCGGGCTGCAGCTGCTGGCCAACAGCCTCGCGACCGGCGCCGTCCTCGTCGCGCTCATCGTCTCGCTCCAGCCGGTGTCCGCGGCCTTCAACCCGGTCGTGACGGCGGCCGAGGCGGTGCTGCGCCTCGTACGCCCGCTCGACGCCGCGGTCCTGGTGGGCGCCCAGGTCGCGGGCGGCGCGATCGGGGCGATGCTCGCCAACGTCATGTTCGACCTCGACGTGATCACGCTGGCCGGTCGGGAGCGCACCGGCGTCGGCCTGTGGACCGGCGAGGTCGTCGCCACGCTCGGGCTGGTGCTCGTCGTCTTCGGCTGCGCCCGCGCGGGGCGTACGGACGCGATCGCCTGGGCCGTCGCCGGCTGGATCGTCGCGGCCTACTGGTTCACCTCCTCGACCAGCTTCGCCAACCCGGCGGTGACCATCGCCCGCACCCTGTCCGACACCTTCGCGGGGATCAGCCCCGCGTCCGCGCCGATGTTCGTCCTCATGCAGCTGGTCGGCGGAGGCGTCGCCCTCGGCCTGCTCCGCGTGCTGCACCCGATCCCCTCACCCCTGGAGGCCGTCCGTGACTGACACCCCCCGCCCGACCCCGACCGTCCTGTTCGTCTGCGTGCACAACGCCGGCCGGTCGCAGATGGCCGCCGGGTGGCTGCGGCACCTCGCCGGCGACCGCGTCGAGGTGCTCTCCGCCGGCTCGGCGCCCGCAGGCACGATCAACCCCGTCGCCGTCGAGGCGATGGCCGAGGTCGGCATCGACATCGCCTCCCAGCAGCCCAAGCTGCTCAGCGACACCGCGGTCCAGGCCTCCGACGTGGTGATCACGATGGGCTGCGGCGACGCCTGCCCGTTCTACCCGGGCAAGCGCTACGAGGACTGGAAGCTCGACGACCCCGCCGGGCAGGGCATCGAGTCGGTGCGCCCGATCCGCGACGAGATCAAGCGCCGGGTGGAGGAGCTCATCGAGTCCCTTGCCTGAGGGCGCACCTCCTTCGTGATCGAGTAGCCCGAGGGACGAGGGCGTATCGAGACTCAGGCGCTGTCGCGCCGCACGAGGATCGGCGGGATGATCAGCCGCATCGCGTGGCTCGAGGCCGGGTCGTCGACGCGCTCGAGGAGCAGTCGGGTCGCGCGCTCCGCCATCTCGGTGACGGGCTGCCGGACCGTGGTGAGCGGAGGCGACGTCCGCTCGGCCACCCCCAGGTCGTCGAAGCCGACCACGGCGATGTCGTCCGGCACCCGGCGGCCGAGCTCGGCCAGCACCCGCAGCGCGCCCGCGGCCATCAGGTCCGAGCCCACGACCAGTCCGTCGAGGTCGGGGTGGCGCTCCATGAGGGCGCGGGCCGCGGTCTCGCCGCTGGCCTCGGTGAAGTCGCCGTGCTCGACGGCGTCGGACGGCAGCCCGGCCGCCGACATCGCCTGCCGCCAGCCGGCCAGCCGGTCCTCGGCGGCGGTCATGTCCGCGGGGCCGGCGATCGTGCCGATGCGGGTGCAGCCGCGCGCGATGAGCACCTCGGTGGCCTCCCGCTCGCCGGCGACGTTGTCGACGTCGACATAGGCCACTCGGTCGCCGCCGGTCCAGGGCCGGCCGCCGAAGACGCACGGCAGGCCGATGTCGGCGAGGTGCTCGGCGAGCCGGTCGTCGCGGTGGTGGGAGGTGACCAGCGCCCCGTCGACGTGGCGGTTGGTCAGGTAGCGCAGCGTGCGGGCGGTGGACGCGCCGGGCCTCGCCAGCAGCAGCACCAGCTGGATGTCGCGCTCGGCGAGCACCCGGTTGACGCCGCGCAGCGTGCCGGCGAAGAACGGGTCGGAGAAGACGCGGTCGTCCGGCTCGGGCACGACGACGGCGATCGAGTCCGTACGCCGGGTCACCAGGCTGCGCGCGGCGGGGTTGGGGACGTAGCCGAGGGTTCGCACGGCCGTGTCGACGGCCGACTGCGCGCGGGCGCTGACCCGGTCGCCGCCGTTGATCGCCCGGGAGGCCGTCGCGCGCGAGACGCCCGCGACGCGCGCCACCTCGTCGAGGGTGGGCGAGCCCGAGCCACCTGGCTTCGGAGGGGTCCGCGACGAGGTCACACGCGCCACGCTAGCGGCCGGGCGGCTCGGTCGCAGGCAGGACGCCGGTGCGGGCCAGCTCGGAGTACCAGTGCGCGCTCGACTTCGGCGTACGCCGCTGCGTCGCGTAGTCGACGTGCACCAGCCCGAACCGCTTCGCGTAGCCGAACGCCCACTCGAAGTTGTCGCAGAACGACCACTGGAAGAAGCCGCGCACGTCGACCCCCTCCTCGATCGCGCGGTGGACGGCGCGCAGGTAGGAGTCGAGGAACGCGATCCGGTCCGGGTCGTGCACGCGACCGTCCGCGCCGACCCGGTCGTCGAAGGCCGCACCTGTCTCGGTGAGGTGGATCGGCAGGCGCGGGTAGTCGTCGTGCAGGCGCCGCAGCAGGCGGTGGAGCCCGTCGGGCTGGATCTCCCAGCCCATGGCGGTGACGGGCAGCCCGCGGCTGGGGAACGTCACGTGCTCGGACCCGACGAACGGCGACAGCGACACCCGGTCCGGGTGGTCGGCGCCCATGCCGACGACGTCGGTGCGCGGGTGACCCGAGACCTCGTTGCCGTGGTAGTAGTTCACGCCCAGGACGTCGATCGGGGTGGCGATCGTGGCGAGGTCGCCGTCGCCCACCACGTCGTACCAGGGGCTCCCCTGCCACGTGAGGTCGGCGGTGTCCTCGAGCACGTCGGCGGGGTACGCCCCGCGGAAGATCGGGTCGAGGAAGAACCGGTTGTGCAGGCCGTCGATGCGCCGGGCCGCGTCGACGTCCACCGGGTCGCTCGGGTCGCTGGGGTCGGGCACGGTGAGGTTGAGGCTGAGCCCGAGGCGGTCGGCGCCGCGGCTGCGCAGCTCCTGGGTGGCCAGGCCGTGGGCGAGCAGCAGGTGGTGCCCCGCGACCAGGCCGGCGGCACCCTCCTGGCGACCCGGGGCGTGGTGGCCGGCGGAGTAGCCGAGGAAGGCCGAGCACCACGGCTCGTTGAGGGTGGTCCAGGTCGGCACGCGGTCGCCGAGCGCCTCGTGCACCGAGATCGCGTACTCGACGAACCTGTCGACGGTGTCGCGGTTGGTCCAGCCGCCCGCGTCCTCGAGGACCTGCGGCAGGTCCCAGTGGTAGAGCGTCAGCCACGGCGCGATGTCGCGCCCCAGCAGCTCGTCGACGAGCCGGTCGTAGAAGCCGAGCCCGGCCGCGTTGACCGGCCCGGCGTCGGGGCGTACGCGCGGCCACGCCACCGAGAACCGGTAGGTCGTGGCGCCGAGGTCGGCGAGCAGGGCCACGTCGTCGGGCATCCGGTGGTAGTGCTCGCAGGCCACGTCGCCGGTGTCACCGTTCATCACCGCCCCGGGGATCCGGGAGAAGGTGTCCCAGATCGACGGCGTACGCCCGTCCTCGGCCACGGCGCCCTCGATCTGGTAGGACGCGGTCGCCATCCCCCACCCGAAGTCGGGCGGGAACCGCACCTCCGACGTGCGGGTGGTGCCGGTGTGGGTCGTGCTCTGCACGCTCATCCCTTGACTGCTCCTTGCATGATGCCGGCGACCATCTGGCGACCGGTGAGGACGAAGAGGACCAGCAGCGGGATCGTCGACAGCGTCGCGCCGGCGAGCACCAGGCTGTAGTCGACGTAGTAGCCGCTCTGCAGCTGCTGGAGTGCGATCTGGACCGTGGGGTTGCTGGCCGGCAGCACGATCAGCGGCCAGAAGAAGTCGGTCCACGTGGCCATGAAGGTGAACAGCCACAGGATCCCGGCCGCCGGACGCGCCGCCGGGAGGGCGACGGTCCAGAACGTACGGAACAGCGAGCACCCGTCGACCCTGGCCGCGTCGACGAGCTCGTCGGGAACCGCGTCGACGAGGTACTGCCGCATGAAGAAGACGCCGAACGCGGTCACCAGGCTGGGCACGATCAACGCCCACACCGACCCGACCCAGCCGAACTTGGCCATCACGATGAAGAGCGGGATCACGCCGAGCTGGGTGGGCACCGCCAGCGTCGCGACGACGAAGACCAGCATCGGCGTACGCCCGCGGAACGCGAGCTTGGCGAAGGCGAAGCCCGCCAGCGTCGAGAAGAACACGACCGACGTGGCGACCGCGCCGGAGACGATGAGGCTGTTGCCGAGCGCCTTCCAGAACGGCACGGCGTCGATCGCGCGCTGGGCGTTGTCCCAGAAGTGGCCGCCCGGCAGGAGCGGCGGCACCCGCTTGGTCAGGACCTCGCGGCTGTGCGAGCCGACCAGGAAGGACCAGTAGAGCGGGGCGCACGAGCCGAGCACGAACGCGGTCAGCAGGCCGTAGACGAGGAAGCCGGGACGACGGTTCATCGACGCACTCCCTTGCGGTTGAGCCCCTTGAGCGAGCCGGCGCGGCGCGACAGGAACAGGTTGACGAGGGCGAAGACGACGATGATCAGGAACAGCAGCCAGGCCACGGCCGAGGCCATGCCGAGGTCGCGCACCCGCCAGCCGAGCTCCCAGAGGTACATCGTCAGCGTCTGGTACTGCCGGTCCGCGCCGCCGAGGCCCTGGGTGTCGAAGAGCCGCGGCTCGGCGAAGATCTGGAGCCCGCCGATGGTGGAGGTGATGATCACGAAGATCACCGTCGGGCGGATCATCGGCACCGTGATCGAGACGAACTGGCGTACGCGCCCGGCGCCGTCGAGCGCCGCCGACTCGTAGACGTCGCGGGGCACGGCCTGCATCGCGGCGAGCAGGATCAGTGCGTTGTAGCCCGTCCAGCGCCAGTTGACCATCGACGCGATCGCGACGTGGCTGGCGAGGGTGTCGACGTGCCAGCGGATCGGGTCGAGCCCGATCCACTGGACGACCTCGTTGGCCAGTCCGTAGCGGTCACCGAAGACGTTGCCGAAGATCAGCGCGACCGCGGCCGGCGCGACGACGAAGGGCAGCAGGACGCTCATCCGCCACAGCGTCCGGGCCCGCAGCTGGGTGTCGAGCAGTCCCGCCAGCGCCAGCGCGATGAGCACCTGCGGCACCGACGACAGCACGAAGATGCTGAAGGTGTTGCGCAGCGCGTTCCAGAAGTAGCGGTCCTCGAGGACCCGGCGGTAGTTGTCGAGGCCGTTGAACTCGCCCTGACCCGACAGCAGCCCCCAGTCGTGGACCGAGACCCAGGCCGTGTAGCCGAGGGGGAACATCCCGACGACCAGGAACAGCAGGAAGAACGGTGACACGAAGACGTAGGGCGTGACCTTCGCGTCGAGCAGCGTCAGGCGCTGCCGCCACGCAGGACGGTTTCCGACGTCGCGCCGCGGCCCTGCGCTGGGGGGCCGCGACCCGGTCGGGGACACCGAGGAGGCACCGGTGTCCCCGACTGGCTGCACGGCAGTTGATCCTGCCTCCATCGTCCTGCGTCAGCCCAGTCGCTCGATGTCGGCGAGGAAGGAGTCCCAGGCCTCGTCGGCCGACTCCTGACCCTCGTCGACGCGCTGGATGGCCTGCTGGAACGCCGTGTTGATGTCGGCGAACTTCGGCCCCTTGTGGGCGATGAAGGGCACTGCCTCGGCGCGGTCGGCGAGGATCTCGCCGGTGGGTGCGTCGTTGAAGAAGGCGTTGGTCGAGCCCGTCAGGGCGGGGTCGTCCAGGGCGTCGACCTGGCTCGGGAAGGTGCCCTTGGCCTCGAACGCCTTGACCTGCTGCTCGGGTGCGGTGAGCCACTTGGCCAGCTCCTTGGCCTCCTCGGTGTGGTCGCCCTGGGCGGGCACGGTGAGGTAGGAGCCGCCCCAGTTGCCGCCGCCGCCCGGGAAGACGTTGGCGATGTCCCAGCCCTCGACGCCGGCGGCGTTGCCCTCGATGACGCCGAGCATCCAGCCCGGGCAGGCCATCGTGGCGAAGCCGTCGTCCTGGAAGGACGCGGTCCAGTCCTCGCTCCACTGCGTGAGGCCGGTGGACAGGCCGTCCGCGGCGTTGGCGGTGATGGTGTCGAAGACCTCCTTCACCTCCGCGTTGTCGGCGGCGATGACGGTGTTGTCCTCGTCCTCGAAGGAGTACTCGACCTGGTTGATCATGGCCTGCGCGGTGCCGCCGGAGGAGTCGTACCAGGCGGTGCCGGGCACCTTCTCGACGAACTCGCGGCCGGTCTCGAAGTAGGAGTCCCAGTCCCCGAAGAGCTCGGCGACCTTCTCCCGGTCGGTGGGCAGGCCGGCCTTCTCGAACAGGTCGGCGCGGTAGCAGATGCCCTCGGGGCCGATGTCGGTGCCGTAGCCGATCAGCGCGCCGTCCGGCGTCGTCGCGGCCTCGGTCTTCCAGTCCAGCCAGCGGCCCTCGACCTCGGGGTCGGAGAGGTCGACGAAGGCGTCGGACTGCTCCATCAGCGCCGACCACCAGTCGACCTCGATCGCCTCGATGTCGGAGAGGCCCGAGCCGGCGGCGAGCTTGGTGTAGAGGTTGTCCTGGTGCTCGTTGGCCGTGCCGGCCTTCTTCTGCTCGACGACGACGTCGTCCTGCATCGCGTTGTACTCCTCGATGAGCTCCTCGTAGCCGAACTCGTTGAAGGTCGCGACGGTCAGCTTGATCTTGCCGTCCGCGGTCGTGCCCTCGTCGTCACCGCCGCCGCACGCGGCCGCCGTCGTCGCGAGGGTGAGCGCCAGCATCGCGCTCGTGGCGAGTCGTACCCGCCGGGTCTTCGGTGTCTGCACCACTGCTCTCCTGCCGTCCTGCTGGGGCGCCGGGCTGGTTGCCAGGCCTGGGAGGTGGACGGTGAGTCTGCGTGAGAGCGCTTCCACTTCCGTCCGAGCGCCACTATGACCGCCGTCACACATGGCTGTCAATGGTGCGCAGGCACCGGGTTCACCGCTGAGCGTAACGACCGTGGGAGCGCTTCCACGAAATGGCCCTCAGGCCCAGTCCAGGACCCCGTCGTCGAGCCGGGCCGTGCGGATCATGAGCGCGTCGTGGAGATAGCTCTGCTTCAGCGACCACGGCGCCACCGTTCCCTGCCGGGGCAGCGTGTGCACGAGCCGCTGGACGTAGCCGGCGTCGAGGGCCATCAGCGGCGCCTCGCCCACCGACTCGTCGCGCACCGGCACGACCCGTCGCGCCCCGGTGGACCGCATCCGCTCCAGCACCCGCACGACGTACTCGCCCACGAGGTCGGCCTTCAGCGTCCACGACGCGTTGGTGTAGCCGATGGTGAAGGCGAAGTTGGGCACGCCGGAGAGCATCATCGCCCGGTAGGCCATGGTCTCGTGCGGCTTGACCGTCTCGCCGTCGACGCTGAGCTCGGCGCCGCCGAAGAGCTGGAGGTTGAGGCCGGTGGCGGTGACCACCACGTCGGCCTCGAGGTGCTCCCCCGACGCCAGCACGAGGCCGGTCTCGGTGAACGACACGATCCGGTCGGTGACCACGGAGGCCGCGCCGTCCCGGATCGCCGCGAACAGGTCGCCGTCGGGCACCAGGCACATCCGCTGGTCCCACGGGTCGTACGCCGGCCTGAAGTGCGTGTCGACCGCGTAGCCCGGCGGCAGCTGCGCGACGTTGGTCTTGCGGACGACCTTGCGGACCAGGTCCGGCTTGCGGCGGCTCACCCGGTAGAGCGCCGACTGGAGCGCGATGTTCTTCCACCGTGTCACGGCGTACGACCGGCTCTCGCCGACGAGCCGCGTCAGCCGGCCCTTCACCACGTCCCGGCCCGGCACGGAGACGACGTACGTCGGCGAGCGCTGCAGCATCGTGACGTGGGCGGCGCCCGTGCGGGCCAGGGCCGGGACGAGGGTCACGGCCGTGGCGCCGGAGCCGATCACCACGACCCTCCGGCCGGCGCAGTCGAGGTCCTCGGGCCAGTGCTGGGGGTGCACGACCTCGCCGCGGAAGCGGTCCCGGCCCTCGAAGTCGGGCGTGTAGCCCTGGTCGTAGTCGTAGTAGCCGCTGCACGACCACAGGAAGTCGGCGGTCAGCGTCCGCGCCCCGCCGTCGACCTCGGCCGTGACCGTCCAGAGCGCCGTCGTCGAGTCCCACGCCGCGGCGACGACCTTGTGCCCGTAGCGGATGTGGCGGCCCACGCCGTACTCGCGCGCGGTGTCGCGCACGTAGTCGAGGATCGAGGCGCCGTCGGCTAGCGAGACGTCCCCGCGCCACGGCCGGAACCGGTAGCCGAGGGTGTGCATGTCGGAGTCGGACCGGATCCCCGGATAGCGGAACAGGTCCCAGGTGCCGCCGCTGGACCCGCGCCGCTCGAGCACGGCGTACGACGTGCCGGGCAGGTCCTTGACCAGGTGGGCCGCCGCGCCGATGCCCGACAGCCCCGCCCCCACGATCAGCACGTCGACGTGCTCGGCGGTCCTCGCGTCCATCTGCTCAGGGTAGGAGATCAGACGCGAAGTTGTAACTATGAGTTACACCGCAGCGCGCTGGGTAGTCCAGTGAGCTCAGGCTGCAGAACGACCCTCTGGACGACCGCTGGCCACTGGACTACCCCGCGGCCCCGGCTCACGCCCGCGCGTGGAGCTCGACGAACCTCGCCAGCAACCGCACCGGCTCGGTGACCATCGCCTCGCGCGCTGCGGCCTTGAGCACCTCCTGCTCGTGCGGCTCGTAGTAGCCGTGGGCGCTGTAGGCGTCGATGCGGTCGCAGATGGCGACGGCGTCGAGCTCGGGGTGGAACTGGGTGGCGTAGACGTTGCGGCCGAGGCGGAAGGCGTGCACCGGGCAGGTGTCGGTCGAGGCGAGCAGCACCGCCCCGTCGGGCAGCCGGGCGACCGCCTCCTTGTGGCCGAGGTAGGCGTCGAACGCCTCCGGCATGACTCCGAACAGCGGGTCGGCGCGCCCCTCGTCGGTCAGCCGCACGGGCCGCGCGCCGATGGGCTCGCCGAAGGTCCGGTCGACCACGCCGCCGGCGAGGGTGCCGAGCACCCCGACGCCGTAGCACGCGCCCAGGAAGGGGACGTCCGTGGCGACCACCCGCAGGGCGAGGGCGTGCAGCTCGGCCTCGGCGCGACGCTGGGCAGGCGACTTCACGTCCTCGGGGTCGGAGACGTTGAACGGGCCGCCACCGAGGATGACCCCGGACCAGTCGTCGAGGTCCACCTCGCCGAGCGGGCCTGCCTCCAGGCGTACGCGCACGAGCTCCTCTGGTCGCAGGCCGCACCCGGCGAGCACGGCGTCGTACTCCTGCTGGGCGACGTCGTCCTCCGCGCGGGTGCCGAGGAAGAGGAAGGGCTTCACGCCTGCGTCGCCGCCCCAGCGTCGATGAGCGCGTCCACGTCGTCGATCCCCCACGCCGCGAGCGCCTCGCGGGTGTGCTCGCCGGGCAGCGCGGGCGGGCTGCCGACCGTCGGCGAGGTCCGCGAGAAGCGCGGAGCGGGCGCCGGCTGGGTGACGCCGTCCGGCGCGACGAAGGTGCCGCGCGCCGCGAGGTGCGGGTGGTCGGGGGCGTCGGTGAGGCGTACGACGGGCGCGACGCAGGCGTCGGTGCCGTCGAAGACCTCGGCCCACTCGGCCTGCGTACGCTCCTTGAACCGAGCCGTCAACGCGGCGCGGATCGCGGCATGGTTGGCCGGGTCGTCGCGGTCGGGCAGCTCGACGCCGATGCGCTCGACGAGCGCCGCCCAGAACTGCGGCTCGAGGGCGCCGACGCTGACGTGCTCCCCGTCGGCCGTCTCGTAGAGGTCGTACCAGGGGGTGCCGCCGTCGAGGAGCCCTGCGGCCCTGCGTCCGGTGTCCAGCCCCATCGCGGCGAAGCTCGAGGCGATGGTGTTGAGGTGGGCGGTGCCGTCGACGATGGCGGCGTCGACGACTTGCCCGCGACCGCTCGTGCGCGCCTCGAGGAGGGCGGCGAGGATGCCGATGACGAGGTAGGTCGAGCCGCCGCCGAAGTCGCCGAGGAGGTTGCCGGGGAAGTGTGGCCGGTCGCGGTCCTGGCCGAGCCCGTGGAGGGCGCCGGTGACCGCGATGTAGTTCATGTCGTGCCCGGCCGCGCGGCTCCACGGACCGTCCTGTCCCCAGCCGGTCATCCGGGCGAAGACCAGCCGCGGGTTGCGCGCGTGGCACTCGGCCGGACCGAGACCCATGCGCTCGATCGCCCCGGGCCGCATCCCCTCGACGAGCACGTCCGCCTGCTCCACCAGGTCGAGCACCGTCGCGACGGCCTCGGGACGCTTGAGGTCGAGCGCGACGCTGGGCCGGCCCCGGCTGAGCAGGTCGGTGCGGCCGCCGGAGAACATCCCGCCACCCGGGCGGTCGATGCGGATCACGTCGGCGCCGAGGTCGGCCAGGATCATGCAGGCGTGCGGGCCGGGCCCGATGCCGGCGACCTCGACCACCTTCACGCCCCGCAGCGGTCCGCTGCCCTGTCCCAGCTCGTACGCCATGGGCCGATCATGACACCGGTGCTGTCAGGGTCGCGAGGCCTCGTCCAGCGCGCGCCCGAGGTCGGCGCACAGGTCCTCGGGGTCCTCGAGGCCGATCGAGAGACGGAGGACGTCGGCGTCCGGCCTCGCCTCCGCGGCGACCGGGCGGTGGGTCAGCGCCGCCGGGTGCTGGACGAGCGAGTCCACCCCGCCGAGGGAGACGGCGTGGGTGAACAGCCGGACCGACTCCGTCACACACGATGCGGCGGCGTACCCGCCCTCGACGCGGAAGGCGAGCATCGCGCCGGGCCCGCGCATCTGCCGCCCGACGAGGCCGAGCGGGTCGCACTCGGCGAGACCGGGCCAGCGCACGTCACGCACGGCCGGGTGCGAGGCCAGCCAGGCGGCGACCTTGCCGGCTCCGTCCTGCTGCGCGCGCACCCGCAGCGGGAGCGTGGCCAGGCCGCGGTGGAGGAGGTAGGCGCCCATCGGGTGGAGCAGCGCGCCCGTCACGGCGCGGACGCGGCGCAGCGCTGCGGCCCACTCCGCGGAGCAGGCGATGACGCCGCCCATGGCATCGCCGTGGCCGCCGAGGTACTTCGTGGCGCTGTGCAGCACCAGTCCCGCGCCGTGGTCGGCGGGGTTCTGCAGGACCGGGGTGGCGAACGTGTTGTCGACCAGCACCGGTACGTCACCGGCCGCGGCGACGACGGCGTCGAGGTCGACGAGCTCGAGCGTCGGGTTGGCCGGGGTCTCCAGGACGACGAGGCAGGTGTCGGGACGTACGGCACCCGCCACCTCGTGCGGCGCGCAGTAGGTCGTCTCGACGCCGAGGATCCCGGAGGCGAGGAGGTGGTCGGTGCCGCCGTAGAGCGGCCGGACGGCGACGACGTGGCGCCCCGCACCCTCGGCGACGGCCGCCAGCACCGCACCCGTGACGGCGGCCATCCCGGTCGAGAACGCGACCGCCGCGTCGGTGTGCTCCAGACCGGCGAGCGCGTCCTCGAAGCGGCCGACGGTCGGGTTCCAGAGCCGCTGGTAGACCATGCCGCCCTCGGCGGGGCGCCCGCCGGTCGCCATCGACTCGTACGACTCGCCACCCGCGTCGATGCTCGGCAGCGGGTTGGTCGTGGACAG
This sequence comes from Nocardioides eburneiflavus, assembly GCF_004785795.1. Classification (NCBI taxonomy): domain Bacteria; kingdom Bacillati; phylum Actinomycetota; class Actinomycetes; order Propionibacteriales; family Nocardioidaceae; genus Nocardioides; species Nocardioides eburneiflavus. The sequence goes on along the minus strand of NZ_SRRO01000001.1, from coordinate 1,064,296 downwards.
GTCGAGCGGGAGCGCGTGGACGCCGAGCGCCCCCAGGTCGGCGCGGCCGGCGTGCACGGCGAGGGTGTCGAGACTGGACATGCGCGCCACCGTCGCGGAATCCTCGATCAATTGCAACACACTCCGAACAACTGCTCTCGATGCGGCGATCACGCCGAAGATCACGAGGAACGACCCATGCCCCCTGCCTCCCCCTCGGTGGATCCTGCACCCCTCGACGCGCTCGACCGGCGCCTGCTCACCGAGCTCGCCGCGGACGGCCGGGTCACCAACGCCGCGCTCGCCAAGCGCCTCGGGATCGCCGAGTCGACCTGCCTGCAGCGGGTACGGTCCCTGCGGGAGCGAGGTGTCGTCCGCGGCATCCACGCCGACATCGACCTGGCCGCCCTCGGCTACCCGATCCAGGCGGTGATCAAGGTCCGCCTGGGCAGCCACAACCGCGACCACGTCGCGAGCTTCCACCAGGTCCTCGCGCACGTGCCGGGGGTGCTGCGCGTCCTGCACGTCGGGGGCGAGGACGACTACCTCCTCCACGTCGCCGTCTCCTCGACCGCCCAGCTGCGCGACCTGGTGCTCGAGCACCTCAACGTCCACCCCGTCGTCCGGCACACCGAGACCCAGCTGGTGTTCGAGGAGATCGCGGGCGCCGGGGTGCTCTGAGGCCGCGCTTGCAACTCGTTGCATAGGTACGGCACCATGCCTCCATGGCCCTCGAGCACGCCCTCCTCGTCGCGCTCAGCGAGCGACCCGCGAGCGGCCTCGAGCTGACCCGGCGCTTCGAGAGGTCGCTCGGCTTCTTCTGGCACGCCACCCACCAGCAGATCTACCGCGTGCTCGCCCGGATGGAGGCCGACGGCTGGGTCACCGTCGAGGTCGTCGAGCAGGAGGGCCGCCCCGACAAACGGGTGCACACCCCGTCGGCCGAGGGACGCCGGGTGCTCGCCGACTGGCTGGAGACCCCGATGCCGATGGAGACCTTCCGCAGCGAGCTCGCCGTCAAGCTGCGCGGGGCGTCGTACGGCGACCGCACCGCGCTGATGCGACACCTGCGCGACGCGAGGGCCGACCACGCGCTCCGCCTCGCGACCTACGAGCAGATGGAGCGCGAGCAGTTCCCCGACCCGACGGGCCTCGCGCCCGGGCTGCGCGACCGCTGGCTGGTGCTGCGCGGCGGCATCCGGCTCGAGCACTTCTGGATCGACTGGATCACCGAGTACCTGCAGGCCCACGAGATGGAGACGTCATGACCCACCCCCGCTACCCCCACCTCCTCGAGCCGCTCACCCTCGGCGCCGGCCCGGACGCGCTCACGCTGCGCAACCGCGTCGTCATGGGCTCGATGCACACCGGGCTCGAGGACCACCCGTGGGACATCGACAAGCTCGCGGCGTTCTTCGAGGAGCGGGCGCGCGGTGGCGTCGGGCTGATCATCACCGGCGGCTACGCCCCCACCAAGCGGGGCTGGCTCAAGCCGTTCGCCTCCGAGATGACCAACCGCCTCCACGCGATGCGGCACCAGCGCGTCACCGGCGCGGTGCACGAGGCCGGCGGCGCGATCGCGCTGCAGGTGCTGCACGCCGGGCGCTACGGCTACCACCCGCTCTCCCAGAGCGCGTCGGACAAGAAGTCGCCGATCACGCCGTTCAAGCCGCACGCGATGTCGAGCAAGGAGGTCGACCACACCGCGACGGCCTTCGCCAAGAGCGTCGCCCTGGCCCGCAAGGCCGGCTACGACGCGGTCGAGATCATGGGCTCCGAGGGCTACCTGATCAACCAGTTCCTCGCCGCACGCACCAACGACCGCGACGACCAGTGGGGCGGCTCGCCCGCGCGCCGAATGCACTTCGCCGTCGAGGTCGTACGCCGCTCGCGCGAGCTGGTCGGTCCGGACTTCCCGATCGTCTACCGGATCTCGCTCCTCGACCTGGTCGAGGGCGGCCAGACCTGGGAGGAGACCGCCGAGCTGGCGCTGCACCTCCAGGCCGCCGGCGTCACCGTCTTCAACACCGGCATCGGCTGGCACGAGGCCCGGGTGCCGACGATCATCACGCAGGTCCCCCGCGGCGCCTGGCGGTCGTACACCGCTCGCCTCAAGCAGGTCGTCGACGTCCCGGTGTGCGCGTCGAACCGCATCAACACCCCCGAGCTGGCCGAGGACATCCTCGCCGCGGGCGAGGCCGACCTGGTCTCGATGGCGCGGCCGCTGCTGGCCGACCCGGCCTTCGTCGCCAAGGCGATGGACGAGCGCGCCGACGAGATCAACACCTGCATCGCCTGCAACCAGGCCTGCCTCGACCACGTGTTCTCCAACGACCGGGCCTCCTGCCTGGTCAACCCGCGCGCCTGCCACGAGACCGAGCTGGTGCTGATGCCGACCCAGCGCGTGCAGACCGTGGCCGTCGTCGGCGCCGGTCCGGCCGGCCTGGCCGCCGCGACCAGCGCGGCGGAGCGCGGCTTCGCGGTGACGTTGTTCGAGAGGTCCGCCGAGCTCGGCGGGCAGTTCCGGCTCGCGATGGCCGTGCCCGGCAAGGAGGACTTCGCCGACACCCTGCGCTACTTCACCCGTCGCCTCGAGGTCCTCGGTGTCGACGTACGCCTCTCGACCGAGGCCACGGCCGACGACCTCGCCGGCTTCGACCAGGTCGTCGTCGCCACCGGCGTCCAGCCCCGCATCCCGGAGATCCCCGGCATCGACCACCCGAGCGTGGCGTCGTACGCCGAGGTGCTGAGCGGCTTGGTCGTGCCGGGCAAGCGCGTCGCGGTGATCGGCGCGGGCGGCATCGGCGTCGACGTGAGCGTCTTCCTCACTCACGAGGAGGAGGACCTCGACGACTGGATGTCGCACTGGGGCGTCGGCGACCCCGCGCTCACCGCCGGCGGCCTCACCGAGGCCAAGCCGCGTACGCCGATGCGCGAGGTCACTCTCGTGCAGCGCAAGACCACCCCGATCGGCATCGGGCTCGGCAAGACCTCCGGCTGGGCGCACCGCGCCGTGCTCAAGCAGTCGAAGGTCTCAATGGTCAGCGGCGCGACCTACGACCGCATCGACGACGAGGGCCTGCACATCACCGTCGACGGCGTCGCCCGCGTGGTCGAGGCCGACACGATCGTGGTCTGCGCCGGGCAGGACTCCGTGCGCGGCCTGTACGACGGGCTCGGCCGCCACGCCCACCTGATCGGCGGAGCCACGGTGCACCTGATCGGCGGAGCCGATGTCGCCGCCGAGCTCGACGCGAAGCGCGCGATCAAGCAGGGCACCGAGGTGGTGGCGGGGTTGTGAGGTCAGCCCCGCCACGCGGGGGGTCGCGGTGACACTGGGTTCCTGCGGCTCACCCACTCCCGCCGTCGGGCACCAGTCGTGCTCGCGGGGGTGGCACCGCCCTGCCGTCGAGCTCGGGCGGGGCCTCCGCGGCGGGAGGATCACCCGCCGCCGACCTCTCGGTGAAGGCCGACGTCACGGTCCGCATCGCCTCGCTGAGCTCACCGGGGATGACGAAGTAGCCGTTGCCGTTCGCGGCGAGGCGCGGCAGCATCTCGAGGTACTTGTAGGCGAGCACCTGCGGATCGGCGTCGTTGTCGTGGACCGCCTGGAAGACCCGCTCCAGGGCCTGGGCCTCGCCCTCCGCCTCCAGGATCTTGGCCTGCTGGCGGCCCTCGGCCTCGAGGATCATCTTGCTGCGGGTGCCCTCGGCGGTCAGGATCAGCGACTGCCGTTCACCCTCGGCGTGCAGGATGACCGCGCGCTTGTCGCGCTCGGCCCGCATCTGCTTCTCCATCGCCTCCTGGATGCTGCGCGGCGGGTCGATCGCCTTGATCTCCACCCGGTTGACCCGGATCCCCCATCGTCCCGTCGCCTCGTCGAGGACCTCGCGCAAACGGACGTTGATGGTCTCCCGCGAGGTGAGGGTGCTCTCGAGGTCCATCGATCCGATCAGGTTGCGCAGCGTGGTGACGGTCAGCTGGTCGATCGCGCGCAGGTAGTCGGTGACCTCGTACGCCGCGGCCCGCGGGTCGGTGATCTGGTAGTAGAGGACGGTGTCGATGGCCACCACCAGGTTGTCCTCGGTGATCACTGGCTTGGGCTCGGAGGTGTAGACGTGCTCGCGCACGTCGAGCTTGGTGTTGACCCGGTCCACGAGCGGGATGATCAGGTTCAGCCCCGGCTGCAGAGTGCGCTGGTAGCGACCGAACCTCTCGATGTTGTAGCGCCGGGCCTGCGGCACGATCCGGATCGAGGAGGCCACCACGAAGGCGACCAGGGCGGCCAGGACGACCAGGGGGACCCACAACAGCTCCATCGCACTCACGTCTCTCTGGGTTGGGTTTCGAGCAGGGCGTCACGGGGGTGCACCAGCGCGGTCGCTCCCGCGATCTCGAACACGTCGACCTGTACCCCGGCCGGGATGACCAGTCCGTCCACGTAGGGCCTCGCCGACCAGTCCTCCCCCGAGAGGTGGACCATCCCGCCGGCGGCACTGACCTCGCTCGTCACCACCGCGGACCGGCCGACGAGCGCGTCGCTGCCCTCGCGGGAGACCGGCGGCAGCGCGAGGTGCCGCTTCGCGACCGGGCGTACGGCGACGAGCCCGATGCCGCCGGTCACCGCGAAGACGACCAGCTGCACCGGCACCGACGCACCGAGGCCCGCGGCGACGGCCGCGGCCAGGGAGGCGCCAGCCAGGAGGCCGAACGCCAGCGTCAGCGTGAGGAACTCCGCCACGCCGAGGAGCACTGCGGCAATGAGCCAGGCAAGCCACCACATAGCACGTCCAACGGGGATGTGCTTCCAGAGTACGACCCCCGCGGGAGCGCCGACAGGGGCTCTGGCGTCGCGACCGCCGCGGTCCTCGACCGCGGTTCCGTGGCAGGCGGCGCGAGGGGTGCTGCAGGGACGGACCTTGCCCCATACGGGCGATGGCGCCTCGGCGGATGTGGGAGCACAGTGAGAGTTCCAGAGAGAGGGGTCTGCCATGCCCGAGTTCATGGACGTCCACACCACGATGAAGGGGGTCACGTCCGAGGCCCTCGCCGAAGCCCACCAGGCCGACCTCGCGATCCAGGATGACGAGCAGGTGAACTTCAAGCACGCCTGGGCCGACCCCGAGTCGGGGATGGTCTTCTGCCTGTCCGAGGCGCCGAGCGCCGAGGCCGTCCAGAGGATCCACGAGCGTGCGGGTCACCCTGCCGACAACATCTACGAGGTACCGATCCAGGCCTGAGCCGCACCACGTGCCGCCTCCTCCTCGACGGGTGGTCGAGGAGGCGGGTCAGGCCCACGGGTCGGTGATCTCGCGCAGCATCGCCATCGTCTCCTCCAGCTGTCGCATGCGGGTGGATCCGACGTGCCCCTCCCACTCGCTCAGCGCCCGGGCCACCTCCGCATCGGCCAGGTCGCCGATCGCGCGGGCACGCGGCGTGAGCCGGATCAGCTTGGCCCGTCCGTCGCTCGGGTCGGCGACGCGCTCGACGTACCCGGCCCGCTCGAGCTGGTCGACGAGGAAGGCCGCCGACTGCTTGGTCGTACGAGCCCGGGCCGCGAGGGTCACCACGCGGGTCCCGCCCGGGTCGATCTGCGCCATCAGTCGCGCCTGGGCCGGCGTGATGTCGTCGGCCCCGCCGGCCACCACGGCGTCGTACGCCCGCGCTTCGAGCGACCGCGCCGCGACGTACATCAGCAGTCCGACGTTCGGCCGGCCGTCATCCGTTGACGTCTCGGTGCCCACGGCGCCATATTAGACAGATACTCTGACCATCGCGGGGACGGTGCCATGGACAGCGACACGATCTGGCGTCATGTCGACACCGAGCGCTCCGCGCTGGCCGACCTCCTCGAGCAGCTGCCCGAGGACGCCTGGCGCACCCCGTCGCTGTGCGCGGGCTGGACGGTCCGCGACGTCGCCGCCCACCTGACCCACTCGCACGTCGGTGTCCGCGACCTGCTCGGGATCGCCGTCCGCTCGGGGTTCCGCTACAACGCGGCCGTGCGTGACGCGGCGCTGCGCAGCCCGCTGGACCACGAGCAGATCGTCAGCACGCTGCGCGGCTTCGTGGGGTCCAGGCGCACGGTGCCGGGACTCTCCGAGCGCGAGCCGCTGCTCGACGTCCTCGTGCACACCCAGGACATCTGCGTCCCGCTCGGCATCGACCACCCGATGCCCCGGGACGCGGCGGTCGTCTCGCTGGAGCGGGTGATCTGGTGGTCACGGCGCATCCCGCTCGGGCCGCGCATGCGTGACGTCCACCTGGTCGCCACCGACGTGGCCTGGGAGTGGGGCGCCGGCCGCCGGATCGAGGGTCCCGTGCGGTGGCTGCTGCTCGCGGCCGGCGGACGCACGGTCGCCCACCAGCACCTCACCGGCGAGGTGCGCGCCCTCGCCTGACCGACCGCGTCCCTCTTGCCGCGACCCGACGAGCTCGGCGGCGCGAACGACCGGGCGGACCTCGAGGCGCTCCGCGCAGTCGCCGAGCCTGCGACTCACGCGGCGGCGGTCACCGGCATCTCGACCCGTCGCGCCGTACGCCCCAGCAGCCAGCGGACCGAGCGGAACGTCTCCTCCGACGATCCGTAGACGAGCAGCGCCAGGAACACCCCGTAGACCGGCAGGTGCCCGACCATCTCGGTCTGGCCGAACAACAGCAGGGTCGCGTTGAACGGGACCATCGCGACCAGGACGGCCACCTGCGGGAACGCCCCCGAGATCACGAGCAGTCCGAACAGCAGCTCCGTCGCACCGGCGACCGCGACGAAGGTCTCCGGCGAGACCTGGAGGCCGACGAGCGCGAAGACGTCCAGCGCCGGGTAGCGCTCGAGGGTGTCGATCGCCATCGCCGGGTTGGTGAGCTTCTCCGAGAAGGCCAGGACGATCAGGGCCGTGCCCACGCCGAGGCGCAACCACAACAACGCCCACCTCAGGTGCGCCCGCGACGGGCGCGCGGCGCCGTACGCGTCCGGGCCGGGCGGCACGACGACCAGGAAGGCGGCGACCGCAGCGAGGTTGGCGCACTCGCCGAGCGCCGTCCACCCCGCGACCACGGTAAGCGCCGGGGCGAGGGCCAGCACCAGCGCGGCGGCCGCACGCAGCTGCCACCCGGTCACGAGCCAGATCCCCAGCGCGCCCTCGACCAGGAGCAGGGCGTTGCCGCCCGCTCCCTCGAGGTGGTCGATCGACGGCGTGATGAACGCCCCGGTGGCGGCGAGCGCGAGCAGCGCGACCCCGAGGTGGATCCCCAGCAGCCGGGGGATCCACGGCACCAGCCGGCCCACGGGCGCCAGGAGGCGCAGCTCCGGTCCGTCGACGCGCATCGCGACGGCACGCCACACGAGCGCCACCGCGACGACGGCCGCGGTGAGCACCAGCGGCAGCGGGGAGAGGAAGAAGGACCAGTCACCCGCCGGCTGGGACTCCACGAACCAGCGCTCGTGGGTGGGCAGGGCAGGGACGAGCGCGGGCAGTGCGAGGGTCATGGCTCCACCCTGGGCGAGGCGATGGTGCCCGTACGAGCGGCGAAGGTCCGGACCTCGACGGGACCTTGGTCCCCAGGTCCGTACGGAGTGCCTCGCCTAGCCGGCCCCCACGAGCAGCATCGTCGCAGCGAAGACCACGCCGGACGCGAGGAGCGTCACCAGCGTGTAGCCGAGGATGTCGCGGATCTTGAGCCCGGAGATGGCCAGCACCGGTAGCGCCCAGAAGGGCTGGATCATGTTGGTCCACTGGTCGCCGTAGGCGATCGCCATGATCGTCACCGACGGGTCGACCCCCAGGCGTGCGCCGGCGTCGAGCATCACCGGCCCCTGCACGGCGAACTGGCCGCCGCCGGAGGGGACGAAGAAGTTCACGACCCCGGCCGAGAGGAAGGCCAGCACGCCGAAGGTCGACGGCCCGGCCGTGTCGACGATGAAGTCGGAGAACACGGTGATCAGGCCGGAGGTGGCCATGATCCCCATGATCCCGGCGTACTGCGGGAACTGGAGCAGGATCTCGCCGACGTTGGAGGCCGCGTTCTTGACCAGGGCGATCAGCTCGAGTGGGCTGCGCACCAGCAGGAAGATCAGGGCCAGGAACGTCCAGTTGACGACGTCGAGGGTCGCCGTGCCGCCGTCCGCGTAGTGGATCACCAGGTAGGCGACCAGGGCCAGGCCGACCAACAGCGTGAGGACGCGGCTCGCGTCCACCCGGTCGGCCGGGGTGACGACCTCGTCGTCGATCGCGATGTCGTCGTCGAACCGCGCGTCGGCCTTCATCTCGATGATCCGGTCGCCGGCGCGCGGTGCCACCAGGGCGAGCCCGATGCCCACCGCGAGGATCGTGACGACGATCGCGAGGATGTTCCACCAGGCGAAGGTGGTCTCGGCGATCGGGACGGTCTCACCGAGCTGCTCGGCGATGAACGACCCCTCGGTGGCGGCTGTCAGGGTGCCGGATCCCGAGTAGCCCATGTGCCAGATGACGTAGCCGCTGTAGCCGGCCGCGACGAGCATCGGGAAGTGGAGCTCGAGCCCCTTCTCGCGGCCTTGGCGGGCGACCTCGACGGCAAGCAGCACACCGACCACGAGGCCCAGGCCCCAGGTGATGAGGGACGCCACGGCGGCGACCGCGAAGACGAACAGGTAGCCTTGGAGGGCCGTCCTCGGCAACCCGCCCAGCGACGCCAGCAGCCTGCGCACCGGACCCGTGTTGGCCAGGGTGTGGCCGAGCAGCAGGATCAGTGCCATCTGCGTCATGAACTCCAGCAGGCCCGAGAGCCCTTCGCCCCAGCCCCGGGTGACCTCGACGGGGCCGGTGTCGGTGAGGAGCAGCGCGAGGATCGCGACGACGAAGGTCAGCACGATGGCGAAGACCAGCGCACTGGGGATGAAGCGCTCGACGACGGAGTTGACCGGCCGCATCACCCCGGAGAGTCCCGATGATCGCTGTCTCGGGCTGGTGCTGGTGCTGGGCATGGCGGGAGCTCCTCATCCTGGGGACACGGGTCGGGGCCACCATTCGGACCGCCTCGGCGGATGTCAAGGCGACCCTGATCGTGGCCCCGCCTCGGGCGGTGCCGTACGACTGCGCGGCTGAGGCCCTCCGGCACCGGCGGGCCGGGTCGTGCGACCCGGCCGCCGGGCAACCCCTGCCGATGTGGTCGGACCACTGTTCACGGATCCCGGTCGCCGCGCAGGTCGGCCTGCGGAGCCCGGCCGCCCCAGGGGTGAGGCGAGGCCTCTCAGGTTAGTCGGGGCGAGGGGAGCCGGCATCCACGATCGGCGGCGTCCCTCACGTCCGCCTGGTGAAGCGGACCTTGCCGTGCTTGTCGAGGTGGTGCTGGAAGGCGGGATCGTGGATGCGTCGGTGGTGCGGAGGACAGAGCAGCCGCCCCTTCGTGACGCTCGTCCGTCCTCCCCGCGACCACGGCACCTCGTCGTGGTGGGCCTCGGTCATGCCCGGTGGGGCGTCGCAGCCGTCGGCGGTGCAGCCCCCGTCCCGGATCCCCATCGCGATGCGCTGGGCCTCGGTGTGGAACCGTCGCCTGCGTCCGACGTCGAGGGGGACGCTCGGCCCGCCCAGCACCACCGGAATGATCCCCGCGCGGCAGGCCAGCCGACGCGCCTCGCCGGCGCTGATCCGCCCGCCGGTGTCGAGCGACGCGGCCTTGAGCCCGCCGAGCAGCGCCTCGAGCTCCATCGTCACGACCACGGTGGCAGCGAGGCCACCTGCCGTGGGCACCGACTGGCGGGGACGAGTCTCGATGTAGTCCACGAGTGCGAGCCCCATCCGGTGCCGGCCGAGCCGAGCAGCGCCCGCGTCGGAGCCGTCCTCGGCGTGGGTGGACGCGTCGACCCTCCGCGCGGCGCGCGCCTTGAGGTCCTTGGCGAGCATCGCCCCGTGCAGGGAGGGGATGGTGAACCGGCCGTGGCACGACCCGTGGCCGTCGTCGACCATGGTGAAGGACGCTGCCGCCAGGGCGTCTGCTTCCTCGGCCTCCAGCCGACGTGCCTCTTCGACGTCCGCGGCAACCGGGTCGACCACCTCGAGCACGCGACGGCCCAGGACGCGGAGCGCCTTCGCGTCGTGCTCACCGGTCTTGCCCAGCAGGAACCGGGTCGCCGCCTCGGGCACCCAGTCGGCGACCGTCTGGGGGAGGTCGTCGACCGACTCGACGACCACTCTCGCCTGGTCGGTCCGCACGTCGCCGGCGACCAACGCCTGGGAGACCTCCGCGTGGTCCTCCAGTGACCGGGCCAGCCGTGCCGTGCGGTGAGCCTCCGCACGGGAGGTGCGCGTGACGTGCGACCACCAGTTGACCGTCGATGTCGCACCCGTGTCGAGGCCCGCACCCACCGCCTCGGCCTGCCGCAGCACGCGCATCAGCAAGGCATCGAGCTGACCGCGTGCCCGCGTCAGCGACACCAGCGCGTCCTCCGCGTCCTGAGTCGACATCGACCACAGCGGGCGCTCCCCCAAGGCCGCAAGGTCGGCCTCCAGGGACTTCGCGAAGGCCACCAGATGGTGGTCGTCGAAGTGCGGGATCGCTGTCATGAAGGCACTCTTCCAGAGGGCACCGACAGTCACCCCGGACATTGGGTTTGGACTGGCGGGAGTGCTCCACAGGCTTCGATGGTCGGCGAGGTACGGGCTGCGGGGCGACGCCCAGTTCGCCGCGATGGCGCCGACGTTCACCCGGCTGTAGTGGACCTCGCTGATGCCGGGCGCGGGCGCGCCGTCGTCCGCACCGCAAACGAGGGCACGGATCTCTCGCCAGATCACTCGGGGGAGTTCAGCGATTCTTGTGCGATCCCAGCCGCGGTCTTCGTGATGGCGTCGAGCAGTGGTACGTGCTCGCGGGCGTCCCTGGCTGCACGCTTGAGCAGCTTGGTCGCGACAGTGCCCTGACCTTCCTGTAGGGCCACCTGTGCAGCTTGCCACCAGCAGTAGGCGGCGTCGTGAGGCCGGGACAGCGCATCCCATGCGTCTCCAGACGCGACCCAACGGGCGACGGTCCCTGCGCCACTCAAGCGCGCTATCTCCGCTGTCCACTGGGCGGATAGCGCTCGAGCATAGGCGGCTGGTATCCGCCGGTCCCCGCGCTCGCGTCCCCCTTGGTCGGTGGGAAGCCGAGCGGCGAGTGTCACGAGCGTGTCCAGATAGTGCCGTCCGAGCGGCGACTCCGGCGCCGTAGCCTCGGCTGCCCCGCGTGCCGCAACGAGAAGGGCTGGGCGCGTGAGGTTGGCCGGGGTCCCTTCCACCATGGCATCGAGTGCAGGAAGGAGCATCGCGACGGCTTTGTCCGGCTCCCCGCTCCAGAGGTGAACAGTTGCGACGTCGCTGAGGAACTCCAGGTCGTCGCCGACGACTCGGTCACCGAAGCCGTCCATTAGTGAGGTGGCCCGAGCCCGCGCAAGATCGACATGACCGCGCAGGCAATCGAGCATCGCGCGATCCAGGTGGAGCGGCCACCGGTCGATGTCGACTGGTCCCTCGGACGCGAGATCGACCAAGCTGGCCGCCTCGGCGACGCGACCTTGGCGGATCCGTGCTCTTACGACGTTAGAGCGGACGAGCAGGACGTGGTAGCTCTCGATCTTCCAACGCTCGGCGACCTCCAGTGCGGGTCGCCCGGCCAGCTCGACATCATCGGCGCTGCTCCCCGTCTGCAACAACACGTCGGTGAGCAGTACGGCCTGCCGGATGTCGCCCTCGGGATCGGAGCCGGCTGGGACAAGGGAAGCCGCCCGGCGCATCGTTCGCATCGCCTGTTCCTGGAAGCCCTCCACACCTTCGTGCCAGGCCACCCAGCTCAGAGCGGTCCGCTGCGCCCGGGCGTCCCCGACCCGTTCGCCCACCCGCGCCGCCAACCGGGCGACGTCTCCGGCCTCGACGTATCGACCGGTCGCTTGCAGCAGGGCCTCCTTCCGGAGAAGTGCATGGACCATCCCGACGTCCACCGGCAGGGCCTCATAAGCCGCGATGGCCTCCTCGATGACCGCCAGCCCCACCTCGGGCCCCTCGCGTTGCCCTCGATAGTCGGCGGCTCGACGAAGGAGATGGGCGCGGGTGAGCGGGTCGACGGCGCCCAAGCGGTCCCCGGACTCGTCACTCATCTGCGCGGCTCGGTCGAACTGCAGCGAGACCCGCAGGGCATCCATCGCCGCCAGGTACGCCTCGGCACGCGTGACGGGCGGTGTACCGGCGGTCGCGCGATCAGAGGGCCAGATTTGCAGGGCCCGGAGCCACTGCTCGGCCTCCCCGGCGACCGCGTACCTCTCCGCCGACGACCGCGCGGCGGCGATTCGCCACGCGATCTCTCGACCCGGTTCTGCCGCGCCTTCCCAGTGAGTGGCGACCTCGGCCGGTGAGGCGTCCGGTTCAGCGCCGAGCACCCCGGCGAGAGCGCGGTGCACCTGACGCGCTTCGCCCGCCACGAGTCGTCGGCGGGTTGCCTCGGCGAGAAGCGGGTGCGCCAGCTCCGCGGCGCCGAGACGGGTCGTACGAACCAGGCGACGACCGTGTAGCTCGTGCAGCTCACCGACGAGACGCTCGTGCGGTAGCCCGGTGACTGCGACGAGCACGTCGGCTGTCAGCGACCGGTCGGCCACACCCAGCGCGCGCGTGATGGACCAGGCTGCCTGGGAGATACCGGCGAATCTCTGGTCGAGGAGGTCGCGAAGGAGCCGCGGAAGCGGCGCGTCGTCCTCGAGGTGCGCTGCCAGCTGCTCGGTGAAGAGAGGTTGTCCCCCTGTGCGGCTGTGCACACGGGCTGCCAGGTCATCGCGAAGGTCCACACCGAGAAGGCTCAGCTGTTCACGGGTCTCGCCCTCGGAAAGTGGCAACAGCTCGATTTGTCTCACCTTCGACAACCGCGTCATCCGTGCGAACCACTCGACGTGCCCGGCGTCCGTGGTGACGTCCTCGACGCGCCACGTGCCGACCACGGCGAGTCGCTGCGGGGTGGTCAGCAGGTGTTCGAGGAGGTCCAGGGTGCCGGTGTCGGCCCAGTGGAGATCCTCCACAAGCAGTCCGAGCGGATGGCTCGAGGCAAGAGACCGCAGAAGTGACGCGATGGAGACGAAAAGGCGCTGCCGTCCAGTGGTGTCGCGCTGCCGGATGGGCTCGGCTGCCGCGGCGAGCTTGGGCAGGAGTTCGGCAAGGGCACTGCCCACATAGCCGGGACAGCCGGCCACGGCCTCGTCGAGCCACCGCCCGTCGTCGCTGTCCAGGATGCAGCGCAATGCGTCCACGATCGGCAGCATCGGCACTTCGGTGGACAGTGGAAGGCAGTGGCCGCGGGCGACAAAGCAGTCAACGTCGGCGCTCGCGGACTCGACGAGAGCCGTCTTGCCCATGCCGGCCTCGCCGGTGACGAGGAGCAGCCCGTTGCCGGCCTCGAGGTGGCGGTGCACGGCGGCCAGCTCGGTGCGTCGCCCGGCGATCCGCGGCTCATGGTGGCTGGCATGCCCCGCCGGGGCCGAGGCGCTCAGCCAGAGCGCGTGGAAGGCGGTGGTGTCCCCGTCCATCGCCTCGACGAGGAGCTCCAGCGTGCCCCACCTCGGGAGGATCGGCGCCGAGAAGACCTTGGAGACGGTGGTGTGCGAGACGCCTGTCTCAGCGGCAAGGGTACGGAGGGACGGCCAGCCTGCACGGTGATGCAGGTCGTGGAGCGCGGCGACCAGGTCACGATGCGCGCCGCTGGGCAAGTCCGGGCGAGGAAGCGCGCTCACAGGACCTCCGATCGCGGCGACGAACAGGACCCGAGACCACCTCTCAGAATCCTCCAGACCTCTCCCAACTGTCCACGCCTCTTCGCGCGGACCCTGGAGCTGGAGAGCGACGCTCCGCCGCGTCGGACTGTGCTTCTCGAGTTCGCCCCCTCGCGAATGCGAACGACGCATAATGCCGATCACCTGTACTCGTCACCTGAGCCAAGGAGCCGATCGCGTGACTGCTGACGACGTCGTCGGGCGCCAGAGGGGTTGCTGGCGGATTGGAATGACGACCGAGGCTTCGGCTTCATCACGCCGGCTGCTGGAGGCGCCCGCGTGTTCGCGCACGTGAGTGCGTTTCCTGGTGGTCGGCGGCCAGTCGCCGGGTGCGAGGTCACCTACGCCGAGCTTCGAGACGAGCGGAACCGGGCGCGCGCATCTGATGTGCGATACGTCGGCGCCGTATCGGCCAGCCGTGCAGGCGCGCCTGGAGTGCCCACGGCGCTCGCCGCCGCGGCGCTGTTCTTCACCTTCCTATTGGGCCTTCTCGTGCTGGACGAGCTGCCAGTCACGCTGCTGAGTGTGTACGGCCTGTTCAGCGCAGTTGCGTTCCTGATGTATCGCGCCGACAAGTCCGCAGCGGAACAGGGCAGGTGGCGCACGTCGGAGTCCACCCTCCACACGCTCGCCGTCATTGGTGGTTGGCCGGGTGCGCTGGTCGCGCAGCAGGTCTTCCGACACAAGACGACCAAGCAACCGTTCCGCACCATCTTCTGGTTCACGGTCATTGCCAACTGCGTCGCACTCGCATGGTTCGTGCACGAGGCACCTCTGGCGCTGCCCTGACGAGTCAGTTACCGGAGTTGCCGAGCTGAGGGCTGGCTTGGGGCGCGTGTGAAGGCGAGTGTCGACCCCCGCTGTCGAGACGTACGATGGTCGCCATGGGCGGGTCTGCGATGGCTGGACGGCGCTGTCGACTGCCCTCGTATGACTGCTGTGACGACGAGTGTCGAGCGGACTGAGAGCTGACGTATCTCCGCGCGTCAGCCGAGCACTCGAGCCCATCCACTCGTCTCTCTGACCGGAGTCACAGCCGTGCCCGTCTCGCCGTCGTACCGTCATGTCCTTCTGCTGGTTGCCGCCACTGCCTGCTGGGGGTGCGGCACCGTGCTGAGCAAACATGTTCTCGATCGTGGCGTCGCGCCACTGACCTTGCTTGCCGTTGAGCTCGCCGCCAGCGCTCTCCTCTTGCTGCTTGCCATGCTGCTGCTCCGGGTGCGGCTGAACTCGTCACCAGCCATGGTCACGCTCGCCCTTCTTGGCGTCCTCAACCCCGGTTTGGCTTACGCCCTCGGCCTGCTGGGGTTGGTGAGCATCACGGCCAGCATGTCGGTGTTGTTGTGGGCCACCGAACCGATCCTGATCATGCTGCTCGCAGTCCTCGTGTTGCGAGAGCGGATCGCACTGGCCACAACGGCAGCGGTGGCCACGGCACTGGTCGGGGTACTGCTGGTGATCTACCGCCCGAGAGCATCTGGGGATGTCATGGGTGTGGCGTTGACCGTGGCCGCGGTCTCGGCCTGCGCGTTCTATGCGGTGCTCACCCGCAGGCTGCTCCTCGACGACAGTTCCCTGGCCGTGGTCCTTGTGCAGCAGGTCGCCGCCCTGTGTTTCGCCATCGTTGTTGCCGGTATCGCATCGGTGATTGGCGCCGCTGACCTCGACCTGCCGGATGATGTGGCGACGTGGGCACTCGCGGCAGCGTCCGGGATGGTCTACTACGGCTTCGCGTTCTGGTTCTTCGTGGGCGGCCTCAGGGGTGTACCCGCCTCGGTCGCAGGGAGCTTCCTGCCTCTGATCCCGGTTTTTGGGCTTGCCGCGGGACATCTGCTTGGCGACCGTCTCATCGAGCGCCAGTGGGTCGGCGCTGTCCTGGTGATCGTGGCCGCTGGAGCTGCTGCGATCCGGCACCTCTCCCCTCCTTCGGGCGACACTGGGGAACCCTCGGTCTCCGGCACGTAGCAGCACATGTGAACCGAGCCGATGCGCGTTGCGACGCGTGCTGTTGGTCCCGCACTGACAAGTTGAGTCCAGCAGAGTGGTGTATGACGTGGTGACGGCCCTGGCATAGACGCTGGCGCGGTCACCGCGTGATTCTTCGAGGAATCTCCTACAACCCACTCGAAGAGAGGCACAGCGATGACCGCTGGTCCCAGTATCGACCCCGCCGACTTTCTGAACGAGCACCTGGCACAGGCCAGCCCTGACTTGCTCCGCGAGCTGATGCAGGGCTTCATCAACACGTTGCTCTCCGCCGATGCCGACAGCGTCTGCGGTGCCTCCTACGGCGCCCGTGACCCCGAGCGGTCCAACCGCCGCAACGGCTATCGGCACCGCGACCTCGACACCCGGATCGGCACCCTCGACGTCGCGATCCCCAAGCTGCGGGAGGGTTCCTACTTCCCCGAGTGGCTCCTCGAGCGACGCCGCCGCGCCGAAGCAGCCCTGACGTCGGTGGTCGCGACCTGCTACCTGCTCGGCGTCTCGACCCGGCGGATGGATCGACTGGTGCAGTCCTTGGGCATCACCGGGCTGTCGAAGTCCCAGGTCAGTGTGATGGCCCGGGATCTCGACGAGCTGGTCCGCGACTTCCGCGAACGCCCCCTCGACGCCGGCCCGTACACGTTCGTGGCCGCCGACGCGCTGACGATGAAGGTCCGCGAAGGTGGCCGGGTCATCAAGATCGCGGTCATGGTCGCCACCGGCGTCAACGCCGACGGGTTCCGCGAGATCCTCGGCGTCGCGACCTCGACCGCGGAGTCCGGTGCCGGCTGGAACTCCTTCTTCAAGGACCTCGTTGCCCGTGGCCTGTCCGGGGTCGCTCTGGTCACCAGCGACGCCCACGCCGGGCTGGTCGACGCCATCGGGGCGACCCTGCCTGGGGCGTCGTGGCAGCGGTGCCGTACCCACTACGCCGCGAACCTGATGTCGATCTGTCCCAAACACGCCTGGGGCGGGGTGAAGGCGATGCTGCATTCGGTGTTCGACCAGATCGACACCGACGCCGTCCACGCCCAGTACGACAAGCTCCTCGACAACACCACGCAGCTGCCCGAGGTCCACGCCCACCTCGACGCCCACCGCGACGACGTGCTCGCGTTCACCGCGTTCCCGAAGGCCGTGTGGCGCCAGATCTGGTCCAACAACCCCAACGAGCGCCTCAACCGCGAGATCCGTCGCCGTACCGACGTCGTCGGGATCTTCCCCGACCGAGGCTCGATCATCCGGCTCGTTGGAGCCGTGCTGGCCGAGCAGAACGACGAATGGGCCGACGGACGCCGCTACCTCGGACTCGACGTCCTGGCCAAGAGCCGCCTCACCCTCATCACCACCGAGCCCGAAGAGGAGGACGCCATCACCGCCGGCGCGATCAGCGCCTGACCACCATCAACGACGAATCACCGTCGTACACCACGCCAAGGGACTTGACCCACTGACATGCCTCGATCCGGGCTCTGGAGAAGGTGCGTCACTCCGGCGGTTGTGGTCCGAACTCGTGTCGCACGAACCCGCTCAAGTGTGCGAGCGGGTGACCCCCTGGCCAGCTTGTTGGTTTGGCTCAGTGTCGAAGGCGCATCCGAGACAGATCACAAGCCCTGATGTGAAGGATGATGGCAGTCCGCTCATGCGAGGAGTCGTGCACGCTCCGCCTGATCCAATCGGAGGAAATTCGGGAACTCTGGTGGAAGTACTTCCGCGAACGGCCAGCCATGGGTCTCCCAAGACCGCTGCCGGTCAACGTCGAGCGCCTCCAGTACTCCGATCGGGCTTCGCTCGAGCAGCGAGCGCAACTCGTTGGCCGCCTCCCGCTTGCGAGAGGCGATGACGTGGGTCGTCTGCTCCGCCACCTCTGTACGGAGGCGCTCAGATGCTTCCCATGCTTGACCTACAACCTCCGACAGTCCTTCATGGACCATCTGAAGCCCCTTCGCTGCATTCGCGCCGGCCATGTCTTGGGCTTGCCCCATGAGACCAAAGATGCGCTGAAGGTATGGCGGATAGTTGTACTCGATCTTCCAGGCCTTGTAGTCAACCAGATTGGCCAGCGCAGCGAGCCGATAGTCGTCGAACGCTCGAAGCAGGTATACGAAGTAGATTGGAGAGGCCAAGGCAGTCACGAGCATTTCTGGTTGCGGCCGCGACTCTACGTGCATCCGGAAGCCGAATTCATCGGCTTCCAGTTCTTGCTGCTGTGATGCCCGGAGGGTCGAGGTGTCCTCGGCGTCGGAATCCTTTTTCAATTCATCCCGGTGCTCCAGCACAATGTGCGCCAGTTCGTGGCAGATGATGAACCGATAGGCGTATTGAGCAAAGGCGGTTGCCGGCACGTGCTGGGACTTGGTCACCTTTGGAATGACGATGTGCGGTGTGCGCGCGGGCGAGGCGCACCAATCGATGGCCGAGGCGAGCTGATCTCGAGCGGCCGGCCAAGACGTTGACGGCTTCTCGCCACGGTCGTCCGCTACGAAGAAGGTCGCAGCCGCCCTGGTCAGTGCGCTGAGAGCGTTGTAAGTAGACCCGCCCATCCGTACTGTGGCCTGGCCGCCGAACCACATAGTGAAACACTTGTAGTCGTTGCCCGTGGACTTCACGATTCGTGTCTGAGGCGGAAGAAGCATGGCCTTCCGGTCCGGCGGATCGAATCCAAGTCCGTGAACGATGTTGATCAGGGCGCGCTCAAGCTGATTGGTGGGGTCGCCCGGGAGCGCGTCGTCACTCATCACACGTACTCACCGCTTCAAGCTTTACAACCTGAGTGAGTTTCACGCGCTGCGGTCCCGCGGTCTTCGAGTCGACTTGTATGACACCGTCGGCTGATTCCACCAGCGTGCCGCAGACAACTAGTCCTTGCGACGTGGTCGCCCGCACCTGATCGGAATCGGAGCCAGGACCCCACCAGGTCATCGCTACGGACCCGGCGAGCGCGGCCAAGGCGACGTAGGTCATGATCCGCGCAACGCGCAATGCCGACCGGGCATCTTCAGCCTGCGCGAGATTGATCCCCTGCGTTCCACCGATCTGGAAGAACTTGGCCCGGACCATCCGCTGTGGCACCCCGTAGGCAGCTCGCATTGCTTGGTCGGCGCCGAGCACTGCAAGGAGGGCCGAGGTAAAGAGCAGCCCGCCGGTCGTCCAAATCGCCCAAGTGTCCATGTCCGCAGTCGCAGTCGGAGCCTTGACAACGGAGAAGATGGAGACGAGCCCAAGAAGGGCAGCAAGGCCCGTGCGCCAGTTCTCGGCCATCTTGCGTACGGACTCTAACTGCTTGTCGGCCAATGACAACCACTGCCGCTCGAACTCCTCAGCAACTGCAGTGACCGGGACCAGCGGTGGCTCAAAGCGAGCAGGCGTCACGGTTCCCACACCACTCGCACGTTGTAGGACGACCCGCAACCGGCCTTTCCGCTAGGCCTCTTGCCATGGCGGTTCTGGCAGGAACACCTGAGGGGAAACGTTTCGTCTCCCCGCGATAGGTCGATCCCGAAGTCTGCAAGTTCGGCTTCTGCGCGGCGACGCTGCGCTTCGTTCATCTTGCTGGCGCCCGCGATCGTGACCAATTGTCGTCGCAAGACCGGTTGGTTATGCCCACATCGGGGACATGCGCCTGCGAAGTCGATCGCCCATGGCCGGTCATCATTCGGGAAGAAGGTGAACGTCACAGTGGATGGAGCTTTGTCGGTGTCCTCGGCCCGCACTTCTTCGGAGTAGTCAATCTCGGTATCTAACGCCTCATCCGGTGATTGCGTCATCGATTACCACGTTTCCACCGTCTTCGTGGACGGCCTGAATCGAGTTCAATGGTGAGATCCGGCGACTCCGCGAGGGGCGGATGCCCAAGGAGGAGTCATCAATGGGTCGCGAAGGTTCGCTCCGACTATATCGGCACTCGCGCCCACCCCTCACTATGTGCGCGGCGGAGGAAGCCATGCGCGGTAAGGCGGCGCAGGTGTATAGGCACAAATCGGGTACCCGCCTCCGCTCGCACGCTAACTCCGCTGCACCGTTGACGGCAATGACACCCACGCCGGCCGGGATTCCCGCGCTTCTCGGTGGGTGACCGCGTCATCAACGGCGTGAGGTGCTGTCGCAGCGAGCAGGATTGCTGCTGGTCAAGAGCGTGACCATCCCGCGCGCAGGTCCCACCGGTCCCGGGCAGGCGACGAAGGCGGCAGCACGGACCTCTTCGTTCACTCACCGGCACGCGCTCAGTTGCGAGACGAGCGCCGCGAGCACGTGCGTCAAACCGCCGCGAAGCGGCGCAGGCATCCCGTCCTGCAGCTCCTCGTGCCCCGAGAACCCGGGACCACCACACCAAGTCGCGTTCCGACCCAGGCTCGTCGGCACTCGGGCCCAGAGACCCCCGACCGGGTGACAGGTGGCACTGCCGCTGCGCCCCTGTCGGCGGGCATGGTCGAGACGTACCCCGACCAGCGACCGAGGAGGAGTCATGGCCGCAGCAATCGTGCTTCTGGTGGTCGTCGTGGTGGGCGGCAGCATCGCCCTCAGCCTCTTCCTGCGCAGCTGGGTCCGCGAGGAGTCGCGGCGCGAGGCGCACCTGAGGGACCCGCGCACGCACACCGTTGCCTTCGCGATCCCCGCGGGAGTGGATCCCGTGACCCCCGAGACCGCGCTTGCCCTGGCGGGCTTCAACTCAGGTCACGATCGCCTCGGCATGGTCGAGTGCATCCGAATCGAGTGCGACGAGTCGCAGCGTGACCGGGTGCGCAGGGTGCTGGAGGACGTCTTCAGGACCCAGTACGACGGCTCGGTGCTGCCGACAGGGCACGTCGTCTTCGAGGACGAGCGCTGAGGCGAGGACGGCCACTCGGCGGACGACCCCGCACCAGACGCGGCACCGGAACTAGGCTGCGCCAGATGGCGGAGTACCAGGTGACCCGGTGGCGCGACCTTCCCTCGATGGTGGCCGCAAGAGCCGACGAGGAGACCGTGAAGTCGCAGCTCGCGCCGCGGTTCCAGGAGGCGATCGACGAGGCTGCGATGCGGCTCGGTGACACCGGGGCCGACGACTACCTGGCGGGCTGGGAACGGTCTCCCTGGACCGAGGCCGACGGTACGCCGAGCGAGGTGCTCGACCGGGTCGCCGCCGAGCTCGACGCGCAGTGGCCGGCCGACAGGATCGCCGCCTATCTCGACGGGCTGGGCCAATGAACCGGCTCCGGGCGCTCCTGGGCGCGGGCCGTCCGGTCCTGCTCGACGGCGGCATGGGCACGCTGCTCCAGGACGGCGGCCTCGAGGCCGGTGTGCCCGGAGAGCTCTGGAACCTGGAGAACCCCGACGAGGTCCGCGCGGCGCACGCGGCGTACGCCGACGCGGGGGCGCGGCTGCTGACGACCAACTCCTTCGGGGGCACCCGCCCGCGCCTGGACCTGCACGGGCTCGGCGAGCGCGTCGGCGAGGTGAACCGGGCGGCGGCAGAGCTCGCACGGTCGGTGGCTGACGAGCACGGACTGCTCGTCGCCGGCGGCCTCGGCCCGACGGGCGAGCTGCTGGCGCCGCTCGGCACGCTGACCCCCGAGGAGGCCCAGGCGCTGTTCGCCGAGCAGCTCGCTGCGCTGGTGGAGGGCGGGATCGACCTGGTGCTGGTCGAGACGCTGAGCGACCTCGCCGAGGCCGACGCGGCCCTCGCCGCGGCGCGCGAGGTCGCGCCCGGGCTTCCGGTTGCCGTGACGATGAGCTTCGACACCAATCTGCGCACCATGATGGGCGTCCGCC
The DNA here is from genome assembly GCF_004785795.1 of Nocardioides eburneiflavus. Lineage (NCBI taxonomy): Bacteria > Bacillati > Actinomycetota > Actinomycetes > Propionibacteriales > Nocardioidaceae > Nocardioides > Nocardioides eburneiflavus. The sequence goes on along the minus strand of NZ_SRRO01000001.1, from coordinate 1,042,821 downwards.
CGGGCGACGCGGTGACGCACCTCGCCGCGGCTGGCGCCGACGCCGTGGGGGCCAACTGCGGGCGCGGTCCGGCGGAGATGGAGGTCATCGCCGCGGAGATGGCGCAGGCCCGGACCGACGACGTCCTCCTGGTCGCCCAGTCCAACGCCGGCCTGCCGCAGGTGGTGGGCGACCACTTCGAGTACGACGCCACCGCCGGTGACATGGCCGTGCACGCCACCCGGCTGGCCGAGCTCGGGATCGACCTGGTCGGCGGCTGCTGCGGCTCGACGCCGGCGCACGTCGCCGCCATGGGCGCCACCTTGTTCCCAGCCTCCCCGGGCACTCCTGATCGGTAACGTGCGGGCATGCCCATCACCCTCGAGAACGTCGGGATCGCCGTCCGCGACCTCGACGAGGCCATCGCCTTCTTCACCGACCTCGGGCTCACCGTCCTCGGCCGTGACACCGTCAGCGGGGAGTGGGCCGACACGGCCGTCGGCCTCGACGGCAACCATGCCGACATCGCGATGCTCCAGACGCCCGACGGCAGGGGTCGCCTCGAGCTCTTCCAGTACCTCCACCCCGACGCCATCGAGACCGAGCCCACGCGGCCCCACGAGATCGGCATGCACCGCGTGGCGTTCTCGGTCGACGACCTCGACGAGGCCCTCGAGATCGCCGTGCGGCACGGCTGCCATCCGCTGCGGGGCGTGGCGAGGTACGGGGACGCCTACCGCCTCACCTACCTCCGCGGCCCCAGCGGCATACTCGTGATGCTGGCCGAGGACCTCACCAAGGGCTCCCTCCCCAGCTGATCTCGCGGCACACTGGGAGTCGAGCGCGGCGATCGAGGAGGTGGCCCGTGGCGCGCGACGAGCTCATCGTGGTCACCGGCGCGACCGGCCGCCAGGGCGGTGCGGTCGCGCGACACCTCCTCGCCGACGGATGGCGCGTGCGCGGAGTGACGCGTACGGCGACGTCACCGGCCGCTCGCGAGCTCGCCGGTCGTGGAGTCGAGGTCGTCACTGGCGACATGGGCGACGTCGAGGCGCTGCGTCGCGCGTTCGCCGGGGCGTACGGGGTCTACAGCGTCCAGAACCCCATGATCGCCTCCGCGGAGGGCGAGGTCGCCCAGGGACGCAACGTGGCGACCGCGGCGACGGACGCCGGCGTCGCCCACCTCGTCCACGGCTCCGCCGGCCCCGGCACCCCCGGCACCGGTGTCGCGGCCTGGGACGACAAGCTCGAGGTGGTGGCGTACGCGCGCAGCCGTGGCCTGTCGCTGACCGTGCTGCGGCCGATGGCCTTCATGGAGCTGATGACCGACAAGGACCTCTACCCGGCGGTGGCGGCATGGCACCTGATGCCTCGGATCGTCGGCGAGGACAGGCCGCTGCCGTGGCTGTCCGCCGACGACCTGGGTGCGATCGCGGCGCACGTCTTCGGCGACCCGGCGACCTACGTGGGGCAGGACCTCGGTCTCGCCGCGGACGTGCGCACCCTCGCGCAGTGCCGTGCCGAGTGGCGCGCGGTCACCGGTCGCAACCCACGACGGCTCCCGATGCCGGTGTGGTTGTTCGAGCGCTTCGTCGGCCAGGACCTCACGCGCATGTGGCGCTGGCTCGCCACCCATGACGTCGAGGCCGACGTCAGCCTGACCCGGTCGCTCCTCCCGACCGCCGTCACCGTCGAGGGGTTCCTCCGGAAGCGACTCACGTAGCTGAGCCGGGCGGCGCCACGCGCCGGTCCGCCCTCACGCCGCCCCGGCGAACTTCAGCAGCTCCGCGAAGCCGAACTGACCGGTCGTGGGTGCTATCGGCGTCGTGGGTTTCCAGGCGGGATCCAGGTAGAGGTACGAGGTCGGGTCCCGCTGCAGGAGGCCGACCAGCACCTCGGCGACGATCCGCCCACCCACCGCGCCGAGGCGCTCGGCGTTGTTCGGCGGCAGCTCGGCCTCCTTGAGGACGTAGTACCAGAGCGGGGCCTCACCGCCCCATCCCGGATCGCCGGAGAGGCCGAGGGTGGCGTTGCTGAGCACCGGCTCCCTCATCGCGCGGGCGACCTGCTGACCCGACGGGAGCCCGACGTGCTTGCCGCGCAACGTGTTGCGCACGGCCAGGTGGACCGTCGGGTCAGGTGGCGGGACGACGGAGCCGGGCAGGGTGGTCAGCGGGAGCGAGAGCCGGGTGTCGAGCCGGCGCGGCTTCCGGGCCGGGAAGGTGGGGTCGACCGGGAGGATGTACTTCCACTCGATGACCAGGTCCGCAGGCACGGGCCGTCCGCCGTTGAGGTTGAAGCCGCCGTCCTCGCCGAAGACGGGCACGCCGCCGCGGTCCAGCGACGCCTGGTTGATGACGTAGAAGGGCCGGATGAGGCTGTGGCCGAACCGGTAGGCGGCGACGGCGAACTCGACCGGCATGAACGGTCGGCCGTCCTTGTTGGTGGGCCGGTAGTACTTCAGGTTGATGACCGGCGGCTTGCCGGCGACCTCCTTGTAGACAGTCCCGGCGGGGCCCACGAGGGCGTCGCCGACGATGCGCGGGAGGAAGTCGTGGATCACCGCCCACTGGTAGTGCCAGCGGACCAGTCGCCGCGCGGCCTCGAACACCCACTCGCGCCGCACGCCCTGCGAGCGCTCGTGGTCGACGACCCGGTTGTGGAACCGCGCGATCGCCTGGTGGAGCTGGACGACGATCAGGTTCTCGTCGTTGCGGAGCTCCGGGATGATCGCGCGACCGGCGGCGTCGCGCGGCACGTCCAGCACGCCGTGGACGTTGGGCGTCACGAGCAGCTTGTCGGGGTCCGTCGGGTCGTAGAACTGCGGGTCGCCGGCGGGACCTCGCCCGTACACCGAGTCGAGGTCGTAGCGCGGGGTGCGGAAGTTGGTGGTGGCGTAGGGGTCCGCCTCCTGCTGGTCGAGCGGGGTGTTGTCGAAGGTGATGTCGTGGTCGATGAACTGCCCGATGAACGTGAAGCCCGCGAAGAGCCGCTGACTGGTGTTGAGGAGGCTGTCGTCCGGGACCGTCTGGTCCTCGACCATCGTCCGGGCGAGGCCGTCGAGCAGCGCGTCGCTGGGCGCGTACACCGGCAGCTTCTTGAACATCAGGCCGAAGCGCCCCTCGGCGAGACGGTTCTGGGTCGTGAGGTAGAGGCCGCGCGGCTCGGTCCCGTGGACGGCCCCGGTCCCCGCCGCCGCGAGGGTCGCGGCACGAGCTGCCGTGCGCATCCGGCCCACGATCGCCCCGGCCGAGATCCCGGCCGCGCCGGCCAGCACGGCGCGTCTCCCGAAGTGCCCGAGCGGGCCGGTCGCGTGTCGTCTCGTACGACTCATCACTGTGCCTCCTTCCGGCCCGGGCCGGTGTCAGTCGACCGTCAGGTTGCCGCTGCTGAGCACGCCCGCCCTGGCGTAGAACACGAGTGCCGGGTCGAGCTCGGACGTCAGCGCGGTCCCGCTGGAGAGCTTGATCGAGAAGAAGTCCCCTGCCGAGGGTCCGCCGTCGGCGTCGTCGTCCCGCACGATGACCTCGAAGCGGCACAGCGGTGACGAGGTGGCGCAGGACGGGGCGAACCCCGTCGGCGCCGAGCTCGTCGTCCGGTAGCGGCCCAGGAAGATCAGCTCGTTGCCGCCCGGCGGGGGCTCCTGGCCGATGCAGATCGCCGACTCCAGGACGGCGTCGAGCGTGTCCACCGTGCCGTGCACGGAGAAGCCGGAGCCCAGCGGGTTCGTGCCGTGCTCGGTGTAGGAGAGCTGGATGCGCAACCTGCCGGTCGGTGGGTTCGTCTGCACGCTCGACGACGAGCGCTCGCAGCTGAAGCTGAACCCGAACGAGGCCGGGGCGGCGAACAGCGGGGCGCTCGGGGCCAGCTGTCCTCCCCCGCGGCCGTCGCACGCCGACAGCGTCGCCGCCAGGACGCCGATGAGGCCGACCGCCGCACGACGCCGCCACGATCGAGCCGAGACACGAGTGATCACGAGTACCTCCCCAGGCCGGGCGGCACCGCGACGATCGGCCGACGTGCCACCGAAAGTGTTCCCATCCCGAGGCCGTACCCGCTCACCCGAGGTGGACACTCCCACAACTTGGGGAAATGGGGTTTCGAGGTGCTCTGCGCACGACCGTCATGCTCGGTCGAGCACGGTCCGGCACTCGCCGTTCGCGATGACGAGTGCCTCCTGCCACCGAGTGTGATCGCCCTCGTGCCCGGCCGTGTGGACCGCCTGCAGCGCGGCGTCGAGCCCGGCCAGGCGGGGGTCGGACTCCGCGCCACGGGCCGACTCGACGATGGCCTGGTCGAGCAGCAGCACGGCCGCGGCGTAGCGAGCCCGCGCTCCCACCTCCGAGGTCTCAGCCGCCTGCTCCGCCTTGCCCGTGAGGTCGCACGCCACCGTGGCGTGCAGCAAGGCTTGGTCGTCCACGGCCGCTGCGCCGTCCGGCTGTGCGACTGGAGCCGTCCGACCGGACTGATCGGTTCGGGCTGACGCGGCGGCGAGCGCGACCAGCGCGACGGCCCCGACGAGCGCCGCCACCACCAGCCGGCGCCGGCCGCGCGGTTGTGACGGCGCCCCGGCCGATGCGCGCCTCCGGGGGTCACCGCTGCGGCGAGCAGCGCCTGACTGGCTCATGGGCGGCGTACTCCTGACGGGCTGGCAACAGCAGATGATGCGGACGGTGGGCCGGCCCCACGGTCGGTCCACCGCCCCGCTCGGTCACCCGAGGAGACCGGTACCACCCTTCTTCCTCGGGTAGGAGGCCGCGTCGTAGGGGTCGGTGCCGTGCTGCCTCTCCTTGGCGTTGGCGTGCCCGTCGCCGTCGATGTCGTTGTCGCACGCGTCGCCCCGTGCGTCACGGTCGAGGTCCGCCTGGTCGGCGTTGGGCTGCTGGACGCAGTTGTCGCTGGCGTCGAGGACGCCGTCGCCGTCGCGGTCGGTGCCGGGGGCGGTGTGGACGACATTGCGTACGTCAGTGGCCAGGACCTCGTCGTCCTGGGTCCAGACGGTCCTCACCTCGTGGGACCCGGCGGGCACCACGACGTCGACCGCGAACGCGTCCGGACCGTTGCTGGACTCGACGTCCTGGCTGCCCACCTCGACACCGTCGACGTACACCGTCACCGTCTCGTCGGAGGGCACCGGGCAGCCGCTGCTCCCGGCCGCCGGCACGTCCGGGCACGCGTCGTCCCCGTCGGCGACGCCGTCGCCGTCGGTGTCGACCGGGGTCTCACCGTCCACCGGGCCACTGGGCACGATGGTCGCCTGGAGCGTGTAGGTCGTCGACGGCACTCCGACGACGAGGTAGGGGTCGACCGCGATGTCCAGGCTGCCCCGGACGTCCTCGAGCACGAGCCGCTCCGGCTGGCCGGCGGTGGCCGCCGAGCCCGATGCCGCGCCGGTCACCCACATGTCGAGGTCGCTGGCGTCCGGCCACGACATCAGCAGCTCGACCGTGCTGGTCTCCGGCACGTCCAGGCTGAAGGTGTGGACCGGTCCACCCGTCACACCGAGGGTGCTGTCGGTGACCATGAAGGTGTTGCCACCGGGTCGCTCGAGGACCACCGGGTTGAGCAGGCTGCCGCTGCCGGTCCCACCGCTCGTGGTCGTGGACGTGCCAGTCGTGGCCGGGGCCTGCGCCGTGCCGTCAGGTGCGGCGACTCCGACGCCACCCTTGTCGGGCGCCCGGTCGTCGGCCACGACGGTCCACATGTGCGACGGGGAGCGATAGCTGGTCAGCGCGAAGACGTCGTACGGAGCCGTGACCTTCGCCGCGGTGAGGTAGCTGCGCGGGACGCGGAAGGTGACGGCGCCGGCCGCGGCATCCCACGTCGACCAGTCGCTGGGCAGGTAGGTCTCCATGGAGTGGTCGTACGTCACCACGTCGCCGGGCGTCCTCGGGTCGGGCACCGTCGACTCGATCTCGCGGCCGTCGATGCTCACGCCGTACTTCGCGGCGCCGGGGACACCTGCCGGCCACAGCTCCTCCACCTTCACCGTGGCGACGACGTCGAGGTCGGTCACCTCGACCTGGAGGTTCGAGATGTCCGTGACCGGGCTCAACGAGTCGCCGAGCCCGTCGTCGTGCGCGGCAGTCGCCGACGTGGGCCCAGCGTCGTTGGCGAGGCGCTCGACGGTGCCGGCGACCTGGACCTGCCCGTCCGGGGTCTCGGCGCCGTGCGCCGGCGTGCTGAGCGTCAGCGACGGCGTGCTGGTCTCGGCCGGCTCCGGGGAGAAGTCCACGGGCTCGCCGGGAACGAGGCCGAGGTCGGGTTGCGGGCAGTCCCACACCGAGCCGGTCGAGGAGGCGTAGAGGTGGTCGTCGGGATGCTGGACCTGGAAGGAGTTCGTCCCGTCACCGGCCACGTCGTTGGGCTCCAGCCGGTCGGCCTCGGTGACCTCGCCGTCGCCGTCGACGTCGAGGTAGTTGCTCATCCGGGTGGCGAAAGCCTCGACGTTGAGCGTCGAGACGCACTTGTTCTGTCCGGCCGGGTCGGCGCTGTAGGCCATGATGTCGGTCGTGGGGACCGGGCCCCACTCACCCTCGGCGCCGTCGCCGACGTGGCCCAGCGTCAGGCAGTGGCCGGTCTCGTGCAGCACCAGGTCGTAGAGCGAGAACGTGTCGGTCCTGCCGGGCACGGGGTCGATGGCGCCGTTGACCGAGAAGCAGACGTTGCCGCCCTGGCCGCCGCAGTCCTCGACGTACGTGCCGCCGCGCGTCTCGTGGTGGGAGTTGAAGCCCGGGATCATCTCCCAGGAGTCCATGTCGAAGGGGTTCTCGATGTTGGTGCAGGGGACGCCGTCCTCGTCGAGGATGCCCAGCTCCCCGCCGAGGTAGACCGGATCGACGCCGATGCCGATGCCGCCGACGGGGTTGGTGGCGATCACGACGATCTCGGGGTCCACCAGGGGGTACGTCGTGAACTCGCCGCCGTTGTCACCGGTGAGGTCGATCTCGTCGACGGTGACGTGGAAGTCGACACCATCGGCGAGCCAGTCCAGGCCCATCTCGTCGGAGAGGTAGTCGATGCCGCCCTCCCAGGACTTCACTGCCTGGCGCATGATCCGCATGTCACGCTCTGCGGTCGGAGAGACCGGCACGAGGATGGCGACGTCCACCTGGGGGGAGTCCAGGGCGTTGAGTCCCAGCTTGCCGTGGAAGCAGATGTTGTCCGGGTTGTCCCGGCTCATGTCCTTGATGCATCCGGGTGGCAGGTTGCCGTCGCCGAAGTAGGGGCCGACGTAGTCGTCGCCCGGGCTGGCCTGGGCGGCGACGGTCGAGATGAGGGTCGGGGCGACCAGGGATGCGCTCGCCAGGAGTGGGGCGAGCACGAGGGACGAGATCCTGCGCACGGTCGTTCCTTTCGGGGCGCCCTGGGTGTCGGGCGGCTACCGGATCAACGCGGCGCCGTGGCCGGCGTTACGGGGCACGAGCAGGGCGGTGCGGGTCCGTTGCCCTTCGGGCCCCACACGAGCATGCTGAAGGTCCAGGCCGTTCCCATCGCCCGAAGGCGGCACGCCATGATCCTGGTCGTCGGTGGCTCAGGTGACCTCGGGAGTCGCATCGTGCGACGCCTGCGTACGGACGGGGCACAGGTCCGGTGCCTCGTACGCCCGGGCACGGACGCCTCCGTGCTGCGCGAGCTGGGGGTCGAGGTCGTGCCCGGCGACCTCACCGAGCCTGCCAGCCTCGCCGCGGCGTGCCAGGGAGCGCAGACCGTCGTGGCGTCGGCCACGGCGATCGGTCGGGTGCTCGCGGGCGCCAGACGTCCCGGCATCCACGAGGTCGACGAGGTCGGGATGGCATCGCTCGTCGACGCCGCGGAGCGCACAGGCGTGGAGCGGTTCGTCTACGTGTCGTACGCGGGCGTCGACGCGTCGCTCGGCACCCCGCTCGAGCGCGCGAAGGCGGGGATCGAGCGACGGCTCGCCCGGTCCTCGATGCGACGAGTGGTGGTGCGCCCGGACGCGTTCCAGGAGGTCCACCTGGCGCCCCTGGGACGCTTCGACATCCGCTCCGGCAAAGCAGCGGTGTTCGGGACGGGAGACACCGCGCGGAGGTGGGTCGCGACCGAGGACGTGGCAGCGCTCGTCGCCGCTGTCGCCACCGAGGTCGACCCCCCTGACGTCGTGACCTTCGGCGGGCCGGAGGCCATCAGCCGCAACCAGGCCGTCCGCATCGCGGAGCAGGCGAGCGGACGGAGGTTCAAGGTCCAGCGCATGCCGCGCGGCGTGGCCCGGGCGGGCATGCGGATCCTGGCCCGTCCCTCGCCGGCGATGGCGACGATCTTCGGCACCGGCCTGATGCTGGACCTGCTGCCACTCACGTGGGACGACGCCCCTCTCCGGGACAGGGGCATCACTCCGCGCGCCGCCGGCGACTGGATCCGGGAGCAGGCCCGGGGCCTGCCCTGAGCCCGTTGCCTGCAGGCAACGCGCGCGCGACAATCGACCGATGGGCAGGGACCCTGTCGCGACGTATTGCCCGTTGTGTGTCTCACGGTGTGGGGCGCGCGCCGAGGTCGACGACGGCGTCCTCCGGGCGCTGCTCCCCGATCCGTCGCACCCGACCGGCAAGGCGATCTGCGTGAAGGGCAAGGCCGCGCCGCAGATCGTCCACCACGAGTCGCGGCTGCTGCACCCGCTCCGGCGGACGGCGCCCAAGGACGCCGACGACCCGGGGTGGGAGCGCATCAGCTGGGACGAGGCGCTGGGCACGGTCGCCGAGCAGCTCACGAGGGCAGCGGCGGTCGACGGACCTGAGTCGGTCGGATTCAGCTCGAGCTCGCCCTCGACCTCGGCGATCAGCGACGCGGTCGACTGGGTGCAGCGGCTGATCCGTGCCTTCGGCAGCCCGAACTACTGCACCTACATGGAGCTGTGCGGCTGGGGCCGCTACCTGGCACCGCTCTACACGTTCGGCGCCTCGGTGCCCGGGGTCTACCTGCCGGACCTCGACAACGCCGGCTGCATCCTCTTCTGGGGCTACAACCCCTCCGTCGCCCGGCTGGCGCACGCGACGAGCACGGTGGCCGCCGTCGCGCGCGGCGCGAAGCTGGTCGTCGTCGACCCTCGCAAGGTGGGCCTCGCCGCCAAGGCCGACCACTGGCTGCGCGTCAGGCCCGGCACCGACGCAGCGCTCGCCCTGTCCCTCACGCACGTGATGATCGACAACGGCTGGTACGACGCCGACTTCGTGCGCGACTGGACCAACGCGGGGGACCGGGTCGGCGAGGAGCTGGTGTGGGACCTGCTCGTGGCGCGGTGTGCGGAGTACCCACCCGAGGTGGCCGAAGGGATCACCGGAGTGCCGGCCGGCGACATCGTCGCCACCGCCAGGACCCTCTGGGAGGCTCGACCGCTCGCGTTCTACACGTGGAGCGGGCTCGAGCAGCACAGCGGCACGACGCAGACCATGCGCGCGATCAACGTCATGTACGCCCTGACCGGCAGCCTGGACGTCCCCGGCGGGAACGTGCTTTTCGAGTCGGTCCCGTCGAACCCGATCGACGGGACGGAGCTCCTATCCGACGCGCTCGCGCCGGCCGTCGGCGTGGACACGCGGCCGCTCGGGCCGGCCAGGTTCGGGTTCGTCACGGGTGAGGACTTCTACACCGCGGTCCTCGACCGGCGGATCAAGCGGCTGGTCAGCTTCGGCGGCAACATGGTCATGGCCCACGGCGACAGCCGCCGCGGCCGAGACGCGTTGCGCAGCCTGGACTTCTTCGTCCAGGCCGACCTGTTCATGACCCCCACCGCGCAGCTCGCCGACATCGTGCTGCCCGTGACGACTCCGTTCGAGTCCGAGGCACTGAAGATCGGCTTCGAGTACAGCCAGGAGGCGCAGTCGCTCGTCCAGCTGCGACAGCCCCTCGTCCCTCCCCGCGGTGAGGCTCGCTCGGACCTGCAGATCGTGTTCGACCTCGCGACGCGCCTCGGGTTGGGCGCGCACTTCTGGGACGGTGACATCGAGGCGGCGTTCCGCCACCAGCTCGCTCCGAGCGGGGTCACCCTGGAGGAGCTGCGGGCCGACCCGGCCGGTGTCCGGGTGCCGCTGACGACGCGCCACCGCAAGTACGCCGACACCGGGTTCGACACCCCGTCCCGCAAGGTGGAGCTGTACTCGGCGACCCTGGCGGCCCACGGCTACGACCCGCTGCCGACGTTCGAGGAGCCACTGACGAGCCCCCGCTCCCGACCGGACCTCGCCGACCGCTATCCGCTCGTGCTCAGCTGTGCGAAGTCGCTGTTCTTCTGCGAGACCCAGCACCGCCAGATCGCCGCCCTGCGCAAGAGCGCACCCGACCCGCACGTCGAGCTGCACCCGTCCACGGCCGCCGCCCGCGGTGTCTCCGCAGGCGACTGGGTGTCGCTGGACACGCCGTACGGCAGTGTGCGGGCCCGCGCCAGGCTCAACGCCAATCTGGATCCGGGGGTCGTGTTCGGCGAGCACGGCTGGTGGGACGCCTGCGACGAGCTGGGGCTGCCGGGCTACCCGCCCTACGGGGCGGGCAGCGCCAACCTCAACCTGGTGCTGCGCCAGACGCCGAGCGATCCGATCAGCGGGAGCTCGCCCCTGCGCGCGTCGGTCTGCGACGTCTCCCCCCTCGAGGCGTCCGCTGCTCCCGGTGCGCCTACTTCTTCAGCTGTCCCCTGACCTCGCCGGCGGGCCACTGGGGCGTGTGCACGTTGACGTAGTAGGCGCCGGGGTCGGCGGTGATCGCGGCCAGCTCGGCCGGCGTCATCGCCCCGCCCTCGGCCGCCGTGAGGCAGGCGCTGACCGTGCTCGTCGCGGCCGGAGGAGTCGCCAGCGGGACGACCACGGGGCCGGCGACGTGGCGCGGCGCGAGGTGGATGTGCGCGGCGACGGGGGCGGCGGTGAGGTTCCGCACCCGCAGGGTGTAGCAGAGCGTGGACCCGGACACGGTGTAGTCGAAGAAGCCGCTCGCGCCGCTCACGGCACCCGGCGTCTCCTGTCCGGCGTTCAGCGGGATCGCACCACCGTCGGCACTCGCCGGGCTGGCGAGGAGCGCACTGGCGACGACCCCTGAGGCGAGCGCGCCGACGACGCGCGTGATCGTGAACATGTCGACCTCCTGGGGGGGAAGAGCCGCACTGTCGCTCCGCCGCAGCGACGCCGTGGAGCGCGTACGACCGGGGATCCCACGCTACGCCCGCTCCCTGCGGCTGTACATGCGCGACCGACCGGTCCGTACAGTCGCGGCATGCCACGCCTCCCGCTGCCCGGTCACCACCTGCTGGCCGCAGCGGGCGTCCGCTCCCGCGCACGGCACCGCGCGGACCCGACCGGTCTGGGGCACCCCAGCGGCCCGCCGTCGACGCGTGCCGCGCTCGGCGAGCTCGGGTCGGCGCTCGACGGCGTACGCCTGGTCGGGGCCCTGCCGCGGCTCTCGGCCGCGCCACGGGGCGACGGCCACCTCGTCGTCGACATTCCCGGCTGGCGGGCACCCGAGCTGACCGGGGCGCCGCTGCGCGCCTACCTCCGGCGGCTGGGGTACGACGCCCGCGGCTGGGGCTTCGGCACCAACACCGGCGACCCGCGCCGCGACGTCGAGCGCCTGTCGAGGAGCGTGCTCGAGCTGCTGGACGCGAAGGGCGAGCCGGCCTCCCTCGTCGGCTGGAGCCTCGGCGGCGTCATCGCCCGCGAGGTCGCGCGCCGCCACCCCGACGCCGTACGTCGCGTCGTCACCTACGGCACTCCGGTCACCGGCGGGCCGCGGCACACGACGGTCGCCCGGGCCTACCGCCGTGGCCCGGACGCCGACGCGCACCGGGTCGCCGAGCGCCTCGACCCGACGGCGCCGATCCCGGTGCCGCTGACGATCCTCTTCTCCAGGCGGGACGGGATCGTGGCGTGGCAGGCCTGCCTCGACCACACCTCCCCCGACGCCGAGCACGTCGAGGTCTCCTCCACCCACATCGGGATGGGCGTCGACCCGGACGTGTGGGCGGTCGTGGCGGACCGGCTCGCTCGCGGCTAGCCCAGCGGCGGCAGCGTCACGACCTGCCCGGCGTACGACAGCCCCGCACCGAACGCGATCAGCAGCGCGGTGTCCCCGACCGCCGCTTCGTCGTTGCGCAGCATCGCCTCCATCGCGAGCGGCACCGACGCCGCCGAGGTGTTGCCCGAGTCGACGACGTCGGTGGCGACGGCGACCGAGTCGGGGAGCTGGATGTTCTTGGCGAGGGTCTGCGTGATGCGCAGGTTGGCCTGGTGGGGGATGAAGGCGTCGAGGTCGTCGACCGAGACGCCGGCGAGGTCGAGCGCCTCGTGCGCGACCTTGGCCATCGCGAAGGGCGCCCAGCGGAAGACCGCCGTGCCCTCCATCTGCACCACCGGGTGGTCGGCGTCCGTGTGCTCGCGGACGCCCATGCAGCTCGGGGTCTGGGTGATGACGTGGGCCTGCGAGCCGTCCGAGCCCCACGCCGTCGGCCCGATCCCCGCCGTCTCCGACGGTCCGACGACGACCGCGCCTGCGCCGTCGGCGAAGATGAACGCGGTGCCGCGGTCGGTCGGGTCCATGAAGCGGCTCAGCTGCTCCACGCCGATCACCAGCACGTGCGACTCCGCACCGGAGCGCACCATCGACGCTGCGAGGTTGAGGGCGTGGCAGAAGCCGGCGCACCCGGCGGAGATGTCGAACGCCGCGGCGTTGATGCCCAGCGCGGTCGCGACCTGCGGGGCGGAGGCGGGCGTGTGCTCGGGGTGCGTCGAGGTGGCGACGATGACGCAGCCGACCTGTCCGGCGTCGACGCCGGCGGCCGCGAGCGCCTTCTCGGCCGCCGTGACCGACATGCCGATGAGCGTCTCGCCCTCGCCTGCGAAGCGGCGCGTCCGGATGCCCGACCGGGTCTGGATCCACTCGTCGGAGGAGTCCAGGACCTCGCAGATCTCGTCATTGGTGACGACGCGCTCGGGGCGGTGGACGCCGAGGCCGAGCATGGCTGCGGGGGTCAGGTCGGTCGGCTGCTGGATGGTCATGGGGCGAGCATAGGCATGGAGGTCGTCACACCAGCAGGGCCGGAGTGCGCTCGTCCGGCTCGCCGTCGAAGAAGCGCGCCAGCACCTCGTCGTACGTCGGCTCGTCGGGGTCGGCGAGCGCGAAGAGCGTCATGGACGAGCGGAGCTTCATCGCGTCGGTCCCGCCGAGCACCCACTCGGCCGTGAGGTCGTCGTCGAGGTCGAGCAGCGCGCGGCAGCACTCCAGCAGCCGCGGGCCCAGCGTGTCGTGGTGCAGGTAGGCCCGGGCCTCCGCGAGATCGGCGATCGCGTAGGCCTGCGCGATCGGGCTGTGCCCGAGCCCGGCCACCTGCGGGAAGACGAACCACATCCAGTGGCTGGTCTTGCGGCCCGCGCGCAGCTCGGCGAGCGCGCGGCCGTAGGTGCCGCGCTCGTCCTGCGCGCGGACGAAGCGCTCGAGGTCGTTGCTCACGTGCCGTGCGTCAGACCGGCTCGGGCTCGGTCTCGGGGACGGGGGCGTCGGGCTCCCGGCCGGGGTCGATCGGGTTGACAGCAGGATCGCCGGACGGCACGACCTGCGGGTCGGACTCGGGCTCCATCGGTGTGGTGGTCATCCGTCCGTCCTACGCCTCCTCACGCGCGGTGGCAACGCCGCCCCACCCTGAGTGATGGGGTGGCGCCAGTAGGTTGGCCGCGTGCCCGACGTCCCCTCCCGTGCGATGCAGCTCGGCGCGCTGGTGTTCCTGCTGCGCCCCACCTACATCGCGACCGAGGTCGTCACCGCCGCCGCCACGACGGGCGGCTACAGCTTCGTCTCCGACTCGGTCAGCAGGCTCGGCGAGGTCGGGTGCTCGGCGGCGTACTGCTCGCCGCGGCACGAGGTGATGAACGGGTCGTTCATGGCGTACGGCGTGGCCCTCGCCGCCGGGGCGCTGCTGCTGGCGCGGCCGCTCGGCCCCTGGGTGACCGGGCTGCTGGTGGTCTCGGGGGTGAGCTCGTACGCCACGGGGCTGGCGCCGCTCGACCAGGACGCCACCCTGCACGCGATCGCCGCGACGCCCCTGTTCGTCGCCCAGCCGGTCGCGCTGCTCCTGCTCGGCGCCCGGGTCCGCGCGCAGGGCCCGCGCCTTGGGGCGGCCCTCCTGGCGACCGGCGCCGTCACCGCCGCCGCAGCAGTCGGCTTCGCCCTCACCGGCGAGGGCCGGGCGGCGGGAGCGCTCGAGCGTGCCGCGCTGTGGCCGGTGCTGCTCGGGCTCGCTGCGTACGCCTGGCAGCACCGCCCGCGGGCGGCCTCGGCTCAGTAGCGCTTGCCGCTGCGGTGCTCCTGCACCTTCTGCACGGCCGCCCTGATCTTGGCCTGGTTGTGCGGCTTGCGTGCCTCGTCGTAGACCTTCTTGGCGATCCCGAGGACCGCGATCTTCTTTGCCATTCCCATGTCCCCCACCCTGCCAGTCACCCCAACGGGTGAGTGGGTCGGTGTCGCCGGAACCACCGGTGAACCGGTGATCCCTGCGCCTCCAGTCCGTTGCAACGGCCGAGAAGCGCACACAAGGGACTGTCGGAAGGGCCGCCGGTCGGCACGACCACGCACCCATCCGTGACGCAGCTCACTCCGAACCCCCCGCGAGCCGTCGACCCCGACGGCCTCGTCGACGAAGGGTCAAGACACATGCGCCTCCCCTCCATCCGCCGCCCCTCCCCGTCCATGGCCGTCGCCGTGATGGCCCTGGTCGTGGCGTCCACCGGGACGTCGTACGCCACCGGGCTCATCGGCTCGGCGGACATCAGGAACAACTCGGTCCAGTCCCAGGACATCAAGAACCGGACGATCCAGGGCAAGGACGTCAAGAAGGGCACCATCGGCGCCAAGCAGGTCAAGGACGGCTCGCTGCGCGCCCGCGACTTCAAGGAGGGCCAGCTGCCGGCCGGCGCGCAGGGCCCGGCCGGTGTGGGCCGCTGGGCGCTCGTCGACGCGGCCGGCGCCATCGTCGCCCAGTCCGGCGGCTTCAGCGTGACCGCTGCCTATCCGACCCTCGCCCCGATGGGCGCCGACGTCACCGGGCTGCGCGCCAACGGCAACGTCTACATCAACGCCGGCGAGGACCTCGCCGACAACGGCATCCTCGCGGTGGTCGCGCTGCAGAACACCGTCGACCAGAACGGTGACACGATCACCAACGGCCGCGCCCCCGGCGAGGACGCCAACCCGGAGTTCTCCGGCGAGATCTCCGCGGCGATGTGCCAGCCCGGCGTCGTCAACTGCGCACCCCCCGGCACGGGCAACTCCCACCACCTCGTGGTCAGCCCGCGCAACAGCGACGGGAGCGTCACGACCGACGGCAACCGCAAGCGGTTCTACGTCGTGGTGACCGGGGACTCCTCCGACCGCGGCTGACCTGCCGACCCATCGCACGGACGCACTGCCCTGCGGTAGACAGGGGACGTGCGCCTGATCGAGGACCTGACCGCCCGGCTGCGCGACGCGCTGGCCGGGCGGTCGTCGTCCGCTCCGGGGGCGGCGGACCCGGCCCCGGCGCCGCTCGTCGACTCCCGCCCGCCGCTGCGCGCCGGCTGGGTGCAGCCGGACCGGACCACGTGCGGGTCGGCCTGCCTGGTCGCCGCCCGGGCGCTCGGCGACCCGTCGTACGCCGCCTGGCTGGAGACCGGCGAGGTCGGGGGACGCGCGCGCGACCCGCGTACGCCGGGGCGCAGGTTCGCCGACGAGGTGCTCGCCACGCACCTCCGGACCAACCGGTGGACCGACGCCGCGGGGCGGCTGCGGTGGCCCTGGCCACGCGGGCTGGGCACCACCCCGTGGGCGCTCGTCCAGGAGCTCAGCGCCACCGGCGGCACCACGCCGCCGGGCACCGGCCACCGGGTGCGGACCATCTCGCCGCGGCGGCGCGGGGAGGCGTACGACGCGGTCGCGCGCGCCGTCGCGAACGGACACGCGGTCCCGCTCTACGTCGGCAACCGGCTCCTGCCACGCCACGTCGTGCTCGTCGTCGACGTGGCCGCCGGCGTCGACGAGCCGTGGCTGGCGGCGTACGACCCGAGCAGCGGGCGCCTGGTCCGGCTGCCGCGCGAGGACTTCGTGCGCGGCGACCTGCGGGTCGCGGGGTGGTCGGAGCCGTGGTTCGCCGTGCTGCCGACCGCGGGCCGAGCGGCTGCGGCAGACTGAGGCCCGTGACCACGAAGATCTCCGTCGCCGGCCTCGGCTACGTCGGCCTGTCCATGGCCGTGCTGCTCGCGCGGCACAACGCCGTCGTCGGCCTCGACCTCGACGCCGACCGGATCGACACCCTCCGTGACGGGAGGAGCCCGATCCACGACGACGACATCTCGCGCTTCCTCGCCGAGGAGGACCTCGACCTCGCCTTCACGACCGACGCCGAGGAGGCGCACGCCGGCGCCGACTTCGTGGTGATCGCGACCCCGACCAACTACGACCCCGTCACCAACTACTTCGACACCAGCTCGATCGAGGCGGTGATGCGCGACGTCCTGCGGATCAACCCCGCCGCGACGATGGTCGTGAAGTCGACCGTGCCGGTGGGCTACGTCGAGGACGTGCGCGAGCGCCTGGGCACCGACGCGGTGATCTTCTCCCCCGAGTTCCTCCGCGAGGGCCGGGCCCTGCACGACAACCTCCACCCCGCCCGGATCGTCGTCGGCGAGGACTCCGACCGGGCCCGTGCCTTCGCCGGGCTGCTGGTCAAGGGCGCGGACGCCGACGACGTGCCCGTGCTGTTCACCGAGCCCACCGAGGCCGAGGCGATCAAGCTGTTCGCCAACACCTACCTCGCGATGCGGGTGGCCTACTTCAACGAGCTCGACTCCTTCGCCCTCTCCCGCGGCCTCGACTCGCGGGCGATCATCGACGGCGTCGGCCTCGACCCGCGGATCGGCAGCCACTACAACAACCCGTCGTTCGGCTACGGCGGCTACTGCCTGCCCAAGGACACCAAGCAGCTGCTGGCCAACTACTCCGACGTCCCGCAGACCCTGATCTCCGCGATCGTCGAGGCCAACACCACCCGCAAGGACTTCATCGCCTTCGACATCCTCGACCGCGAGCCCCGCGTCGTCGGCATCCACCGCCTCCTGATGAAGGCCGGCTCGGACAACTTCCGCGAGTCGTCGGTGCAGGGGATCATGAAGCGGCTCAAGGGCAAGGGCGTCGAGGTGGTCGTCTACGAGCCCGAGCTCGGCGAGGACTCGTGGTTCGGCTCCGAGGTCACCGACGACCTCGCCGCCTTCAAGGAGCGTGCCGACGTGATCGTCGCCAACCGGATGGCCGACGAGCTCGCGGACGTGAAGGACAAGGTCTACACGCGCGACCTGTTCGGCTCCGACTGACGCCCGAGCCCTCGGTTTCGACACGCTCGCTGCGCTCACTGCTCAACCAGCGAGGCATCGGACCCACCGGTCGGGCAACGGGCCGCCGGTCGCGCAACAGGCCGCTGGTTGAGCAACAGGCCGCTGGTCGAGCGGGGCGAGGAACGAGCCCGTGTCGAAACCAAGGCTGCTCTCAGCGGCGCCGGCCGAACAACCCCCGCTTGCCGTCACCCTCGGCGGGCACCTCTGCGGGGCGTACGACGCCCTCGCCGTCGGCCTTGCGGAGCGCCTTGCGCAGCCGGTTCTCCGACTTGTCGGGGTCCATCGGCGGTCGGGCACCGAGCACGAACCGCTCGACGACGCGCTGGTCGACCGGCACCCAGCCGACGTCCGAGGCGGGATAGGTCTTCACGCCGAACGACTCGTCGAGCAGCGCCTCGCGGTCGTCGCCCTCGCCGGCCAGCCGCTCGACCCGCGCCAGGGCCGAGGTGCGCTCGAGCCGCGCTGCCACGCCCGAGCCGTACGCCAGCACGCGGACGCCGTGGTGGGTGCGCTCGAGGTCGTCGAGGAGGGCCGCGAGCGCCGACGGGAGGGGAGCCATCGACACGTCGGGGAGGGTCAGCACGAACTCCGCGTCGGAGGTGGCCGGGGCCGACTCGACGAGGCGCACGCGGGGCTCGTGGAGGTAGGAGCGGTGCACCAGCCGGGTCTCCAGGACCGGGTCCTCGACCGGCTGGACGCGGTCGTCGTGGACCGTGCTCCACGGCCCGACGACCGTGACCCGGAGGTCGGGCACGTCGCCGTCGAGCAGCGAGTCGACCACGTGGATGGTCTCGTCGGCGGGGCCGGCCGCGAGGACCACCTCGAGGTAGGGCACCTGGTAGGCGCGTCCGCGGCGGTTGCGCTTGGGCCGCATCGTCGGCACGAGGTCGGCGAGGTAGGGGTCGTTGAAGCGGTTGACCTGCTCGGCCCGCCGCAGCACCTGCGACCGGCCGAGGTGCCAGCTGCGCGCCTCGCGGTCGACGACGAAGACGCCGCCCGCCTGCGCGAGCGAGTGGCCGAGGTGCATGTCCTCCCCGAGGCGCAGCGTGCGGTCGAAGCCGTCGGAGTCGAGGTAGAGCGCCTTCGTGACCGATCCGGTCATCCCGATGTGGTAGCGCTGCGCCCGCGGACCGGCGGTGCGGAGGTCGTCGGTCTTGGCCCAGTAGTCCTCGACCCACTGGTGCGGCTCGTGCTCCTGGCCGGGGAAGAGGTCGCCCGCCTCGCCGGCCGCCACGCGGTCGCGTACGGACGCGGGGTCGGCGCCGAGGAGCGAGGTCGGGTCGACGAAGAGCTTGTGGCCCCCGGGCACGGCGTAGTCGACGAGGTGGTGCCAGCGGGCGTGCGCCTCGACCTCCTCGCGGTGGGCCAGCATGTCGGCGTCGTACCAGTGCAGCACGTCGCCGTCGGCGGCGAGCGCGCCGAGGTGGCAGGCGTTGGCGCGGCCCCAGCCTTCCTCGACCCGGATCAGCCGGGTGTGGTCGGGACGCACCTCCGGCAGCTCCTGCGCAGGCTGGCTCTGGTCGTCGACGACGAGGACCTCGAGGAGGTGCGAGGGGTAGGACTGCCCGGCCAGCGCGGCCAGGACGTAGGGCAGCGTGCGCTGGTAGTTGAAGGTCGGCACGACGACGGTCACCGACAGCGTCGGCTCCCACTGGCCGAGCGCCGGAGGATCCAGCGACCCCCAGTCGTTGTGCCGCACCACCGCCTGCCGCGCCATGTCCTAGCTCCCCCCGTCAGGCATGTCGAGCGGATCGGCCTCCAGCGCCAGGCTGGGTCGGAACCCCTTCCACTCGGAGGCCACGATGTCAGGTCGGCGGAACTCCTCGTCGTCGCGCTGCCAGGTGTGTCCCGCACCGGTGCGTCGCAGGACGTAGCCGAGGCCGTGCGTGCGGTAGATGCGACCGCCGGCCGCCTCGACCCCGGCGAGCAGCTGCGCGTCGACGAACCTGCGCACCCGCCGGAAGTCGCCGAGCGAGCGCAGCAGGCCGCGGTCGAGCAGGAGCGTGCCGCCGGCCACGAACCGGGCGAAGAGCTCGGAGGGGTGGATGCGGCGCACGGTGAGGTCGCTGCGGTGGAGGTAGACGAACTCCGACGGCATCCCGACGACGTCCGCGCCGGAGAAGCGACGGGCCATCAGCAGGTCGTGGACCGCGTCGGGGGAGTACCAGTCGTCGTCGTCCACCTTGAGCAGCACCTCGCTCGACGCGGCGTGCGCGGCGGCGGTCAGCACGTCGCCGAAGAAGGCCGACTCGTCGAAGGTGAGCACCTGGTGCGGACGGTCGCCGAGCGCACGACGTACGAGCTCGCGGTCGGGCTCGAAACCGTGGGCGGCGAGGACCAGCTCGACCTCCGCGCCCCGCTGGCGCGCGACCTGCCGCAGCGCGAAGTCGAGCATCTCGGGGCGCTTGGTGGGCAGCAGCGCGCTGACCGGGGGCAGCGCGACGTGGCGTACGCCGGCGCGCGAGGCCAGCGCGGAGCGCCAGGCGAGCGTGGAGTGGTGGTCGAAGGCGGCGCGGCGCACGGCGAGGCTGTGCTCCTCGCGCCGCAGCGGGTCGTCGAGGTCGACCTCGGCGTCGAGCGCCTCGGCCAGTGGGGGCGCCACGTCGAGCACGCCTTCGGTGACGAGCGGGACGCCGGAGATCGCGAGGGCGAGCAGGTCGGCGGTGCGGGTGTCGGCGGGGAGGCGTACGCCCTGGAACGCGCGGGCCGCGGCGACGACGCCCTCGGTGACAGGACCCGGGCCCACCCGGTCGACCAGCCTCGCGAGGTCGACCACGGGGTGGTCCCAGTCCTTGCGGAAGCCGATCGGGTTGAAGACCCGCTCGTCGACCGGCTCGGGGCCGGGGTCGGTGACGACGGTCGGCGCGCGGTCGATGACGTGGTGCTCGGCGACCTCCACCGGCGCCCCGCCGCGGCGCGCGACGACCACGTCCGGCGGCACGTCGCGCGCCGGATCGCCCGCGCCGGCGACGTCGGGCAGCAGCACCGACCGGGCGTCGAGGCCGGGTGCGGCGGGACGGCCGGCGTACGACACGACGAGGCCGCCGTGCGTGGTGTCGCCGGGCCCGGCGGCCTGCCGGGCCATCTCCATCACGACGAGCTGGGCGCGCGCGCCCGACGCGAAGCGGGCCACGGTCAGCACGCCACGGTCGCCCGTCTCCCGGGCCGCGAGGTGCACCAGCCGCGGCCACTCGGGCCGGGGCACCAGCACCCACGGGGTCGGTGAGTCGGTGAGCCAGCAGGCGACCGCCTTGCACTGCCCGAGGAGCGGCACGGCGCTCGCCATCCGGCGCAGCCGGGCCCGGTCGGCGGCGACCACGAGCACCGAGCCCCAACCCTTGCGCGGGCCGTCGAGCGTCGACAGCGGGACGACGGTCGGCTCGATCCCGGGCACGTCCTCGATGCCCCGCAGCGCGTCGAGCGCGAGGCCGTCGGAGTCGTCGACCAGGACCAGCGTGGGCCCCGGCAGCCGGAGGTCGTGGAGGGGATGCGTCACGGTCGCACGCGCTCCTTCAGGGTGGCGGGCAGGGAGTGCTGCACCAGCGGTCGCGGCTGGCGCCAGAGCCAGTCGCGGCTGACGTGGTCGATGATGTGGACGCCCTCGGGCGCAGTGACCTTCACGAGCCCGCCGAGCGCGTCCGGGTCGCCGTTGCGGATGGCCTCGTCGACCTCGAACTCGCGCAGCTTGCGGTAGAGCCGGGTGTTGGTGAAGTCGACCCCGTCGCGGCGCCAGTGCGCGTACTCGTCGGCGTCGAGCCACTTCACCTCGAGGACGAGGCCCTGCTGGAGCACGATCCGCTCGACGCCGGGAGGGAACTCGCGCAGCTCCCAGTCGAAGGCCTTCACGAAGGTGAAGTCCGGGCCCATCGGGTAGACCCAGGGCTCGAGGAAGCGCAGCGACAGGTCGAGCCAGCCGGTCGACTCGTCGACGACGGTGAGCGGGTGGCGCGGCATCGCGACGATCGCGCGCGTCGACTGCAGCTGCCACGCGAGGTCGCGCAGGATGCCGGTGCCCTCGGGCGTGAGCACCATGTCGCCGTCCCACTTCATCGAGTAGGTCGTGCGGACGTGGGAGAAGCACCAGTTGTAGAAGTGGGTCAGCGAGTGGACGCTCGTCGACGGGGTGGCGAGGTGCTCGCCGCCGGCGCGGGCGACCCGGTGGGGGTAGTCCAGGACGGTGAGGCGGTCGCTCGCCCCGCACTCGTCCGCGACCCGTCGTGCCACGTCGGCCGTCCCGTCGTCGGACCCGTTGTCCACGAGCAGGACGTGGTCGACCGCGGCGAAGATCGGCGGCAGCACCCACGGCAGGTTGCGCGCCTCGTTGCGGACCCGGAAGACGCAGGTGAGCCCGGGCACCAGCGGCTCGCCGGACGTCCACGGCCAGGTGACGTCGTACGCCGGGTCCCCCTCGAGCGACGCGATGTCGGGCATCAGGCCCGATCCTGCCGGGACGATCGCTCCCGACGCAGCGCCTTGCGGAGCTTCTGGCGGGCGGCCGGCGGCACCATGGCCCGTACGGCGTGGGGCACGCGGTCGGCGACGCTGCGATCGGGCTGGGCCGTCGCCTCGCGGCGGGCGTCGGCCGCGGCACGGCGCCGCTGGGCAACCACGGTCGAGTGGGCGAACGCCTCCGCCTCGGCGTACTGCCCGGCGTAGGCGGTGCGGAGCTGGTCGCACCACTCCTGGTTCTTCGCGGAGTCGTCGGAGGCGATCGCGTCGAGCGCCTGCCAGGTCTCGTCGGCCAGGTCGCGCAGGCGGTCGGGCACCCCGATGTCGTCCCACGTCATCGTCACTCGGCGCAGCGAGGGGTCGATGAAGCGGTGCACCTCGGCGATGTCGACGGCCATCGCGGTCTTCACACCCTGCAGGTCGAAGGCCTCGCCGAGGGCGAAGACGGGCTGGGTCCAGTCGTCGAGCAGGTCGCCGTAGCGGACGAAGGCGCGCTGCTGGCCGCGGGTCGCACGCTCCGTGTGGAGCATCATGTTGACCCAGGCGGCGGTGCGGGTGATCGCGCCCTGGTCGGACCCGGCACCGCTCTGCCCTCCAGTGGGGCCGTAGTAGGTCTGCTTGGAGCCGACCACCTCCGTCACCGGGCGCAGCATGGTGACGTACGACGACGTGGCGTCGCAGCGGTCGGCGGCCGCGCGCCAGAGGCCGAGGAACCACGAGGCACGTGGGTCCTTGATCACCAGCTCGTCGCCCACCGCGAACTGCTCGTCGAGCCAGGCCGCGACCCGCTCGCGGGTGGCGTGGTCCCCGCTGGTGGTGCCGGTGTCGAGCCACGCGCGCGGGCGGGCGTCGGAGACCTGCACGTTGCTGCGGGCGAGCAGCTCGGTGTGCAGGTCGACCACCCACCGCGGCTCGCCGAAGCCCTTGGGGTTGGTGGCGTCCGCGACGACCTCGGGCTGGGGCACGTGCAGGCCCAGCGTGCGCAGGGTTCCGGCCATCGTGCTCGTGCCGCTGCGGCCCGAGCCCACGACGAACACGACGCGCCTCTTGGTCATGTCTCGCAGCCTATCGGTGGGTCTCCCTGGCTCCGCCGCTGGTTGAGCCGGGCGACGAATGACCACCGCTGGTCGAGCCGGGCGAGGAACGACCACCGCTGGTTGAGCCGGGGGACGAATGACCACCGCTGGTTGAGCCAGGCGAGGAACGACCACCGCTGGTTGAGCCGGGCGAGGAACGAGCCCGAGTCGAAACCAAGGCCAGCCGGTCCGCGGTTTCGACACGCTCGCTGCGCTCGCTGCTCAACCAGCGGCCACCCCGGCTGCTCCACCAGCGGCCACCACCCGCCCACCGCTGGTTGAGCCGGGCGAGGAACGAGCCCGAGTCGAAACCAAGGTCAGAGGTGCTGCGGCTGCGCGGCGATCAGGTCGGCGTACCAGTGGAACGAGTTCTTGCGGGTCCGCTGGAGCGTCTCGTAGTCGACGTGGACGAGGCCGAAGCGCTGGGTGTAGCCCTCGGCCCACTCGAAGTTGTCCATCAGCGACCAGCAGTAGTAGCCGCGGACGTCGACACCGCGCTGGATCGCCTCGGAGACGGCGTTGACGTGGGAGCGGAGGTAGTCGATGCGGGGCTGGTCGTCGACGACGCCGTTCTCGTCGGGACCCATGCCGTAGCTGCAGCCCGACTCGGTGATCATGATCGGCGGGAGCGCGGCGCGGAAGCGCGCGCGGAACATCACGAGGAACTCGCGCAGCGCGTCGGGGACGATCGGCCAGCCGAAGTCCGTCGTCGGGTAGCCGACCACCTCGCGGAACTCGAACGGGGTCTCCGAGTCCTCGTCGGCCGCGGCGACCTTCATCGGGTTGTAGTAGTTGACCCCGTAGAAGTCGAGCGGCTGGCGGATGGTCGCGAGGTCGCCCTCGGCCATGAACTCCTCGAAGAGCGGCATCAGGTCCGCCGGGTAGCGACCGAGCAGCATCGGCTCGAGGAAGGCGCCGTTCCAGAGGGCGTCGAAGATCTTGCTCATCCCGACGTCGGCGTCGTCGTCGCTGGCCGGCCAGATCGGCGCGTGGTTGTTGGCGCACCCGACCGAGGTCGCGCCGGCGCGGCGCAGCTCGATCGCGGCCCGGCCGTGGGCCATCAGCAGGTGGTGGGCCGCCGGCAGGCAATCGAACAGCAGCTTCTTGCCGGGCGCGTGCACGCCCATGCCGTACCCCTGGATCGAGGCCACGTTGGGCTCGTTGACCGGGATCCAGTGCTCGACGCGGTCGGCGAAGCGCTCGCCCACGATGGCGGCGTACTCGGCGAACCGGTCGACGGTGTCGCGGTTGAGCCAGCCGCCGTCGTCCTCGAGCGCCTGCGGCAGGTCCCAGTGGTAGAGCGTGACCATCGGCTGCTGCCCGTTGGCCAGGAGCGTGTCGATGAGCCGGTCGTAGAAGGCCAGGCCCCTCTCGTTGGCCGGTCCGCGACCGGTCGGCTGGATCCGCGGCCAGGCGATCGAGAAGCGGTAGCCCCCCGTGCCCAGCTCCTGCATCAGCGCGACGTCCTCCTCCACCCGGTGGTAGTGGTCGCAGGCGACCGCGCCGGTGCTCCCGTCGGCGATCCGGCCGGGCTCGGCGGTGAAGGTGTCCCAGATGCTCGGGCCGCGCCCGTCCTCGGCCACCGCGCCCTCGATCTGGTAGCTCGCGGTGCTGGTGCCGAATCGGAAACCGGGGGGAAGCAGGGGGAAGTCGTGCGGGGGGGCCACACCCGCGAAGATATCGGCATGACAGTGGCGCTGTACGCCGGATCGGACAGGTCGTCGGAGGCCGTCAGGGGGCGCCTGACGCGCCACTCCTTCTCCTTCGGCCCGCACTTCGACCCCACCAACCTCGGGTTCGGCCCGCTGGTCTGCCACAACGACGACGAGATCGCCCCGGGCGCCGGCTATCCCGACCACCCGCACTCCGAGCTGGAGATCGTCACGTGGGTGCTCGAGGGGGCGCTCGTCCACACCGACTCGGCTCGTCCAGACGCGCAGCACGTCGTGGAGGCCGGGCGCGCGCAGGTGCTCTCGGCCGGCACCGGCATCCGCCACAGCGAGGTCGCCGACCCGCAGTCGGGGCGGTGCCGCTTCGTCCAGGCGTGGCTGACGCCGTCGGCGCCCGGCGCGAACCCGTCGTACGTCGTGGGCGATGCGCCGCAACCGGCGTCGGGGCTCGTGGAGGTGGCCGGCCGCAGCGGCCTCCCGGTCGGTGCCGCCGGCGCCCGCCTGCTCGTCGCCCGGCTCGAGCCGGGCGGTTCGGTGGTCCTGCCCGACGACCCGCGCCAGCACGTCTTCGCCGCCACCGGTGCGGCCTCGCTCGCCGGGCTGGAACTCGGGGCCGGTGACGCCGTACGGCTCTCCGACGAGCCCGGCCACGTCGTCACCGCGAGCGAGCAGACCGAGCTGCTGGTCTGGTCCTTCGCATCCCTCGGTGGTTGAGGTGCGAGCGGCTACGGGATGAGGACTCCGGGGTTCAGGATCCCTGCCGGGTCGAGCTCGGCCTTGACCGCGCGCAGCATCCGTACGCCGACCTCGCCGACCTCCTCGGCCAACCACGGCCGGTGGTCGGTGCCGACGGCGTGGTGGTGGGTGATGGTGGCGCCGGCCGCGATCATCGCGTCGCTGGCGGCGGCCTTGGCGGCCTGCCACTGGGCGATCGGGTCCTCGCCCTGCCGGGCGGCGACGGTGAAGTAGAGCGAGCAGCCGGTCTCGTAGACGTGCGAGACGTGGCAGAGCACGAGCACGCCCTCGCCGAGCACGTCGGTGAGCGCGGCCTTGACGTCGGCGTACAGGCGCTCGCGGTCGGACCAGAACGTCGCGGTCTCGAGGGTCTCGACGAGGACGCCGTGGTCGAGGAGCGCGTCGCGCAGGTAGGGCGCGTGGAACCGTCCCTGCACCCACTTCTCCCCCGGCTCGGTGCCCAGTGGGGTCCCGCCGAGCCCGGTCAGCGCGGCGGTGACGGCCTCACGCCGGGCGGCGACCTGTGCGGCGGCGCCCTCGTAGCCGGTGATCATCAGGCAGCCGGGGTCGTCGGCACCCCCGATGGACGAGGGGTCGGCGAGGTTGATCGCTGTCTCGGACTCGTCGGAGAGCCGCAGCACCGTCGGCAGCAGGCCCGCCTGGGCGAGCGTGCGCATCGCATCGGCGCCTGCGTCGAAGGACGGCCACCGCCAGCCCTCGTACGCCTTCACCTCCGGGAGTCGGCGGGCGCGGACGGTCACCGACGTGATCACCCCGAAGGCGCCCTCCGAGCCGAGCACCAGCTGGCGGAGGTCGGGGCCGGCGGCGTTGGCCGGCGCCGAGCCGAGGTCGAGCGAGCCGGTCGGGGTGGCCGCGGTGAGCCCGACGACCATCGCGTCGAAGCGGCCGTACCCGGCGCTGGACTGCCCGCTGGAGCGCGTCGCGGCGAAGCCGCCGATGGAGGCGTGCTCGAACGACTGCGGGTAGTGACCGAGGGTGAGTCCGTGGGCCGCGAGCAGCGCCTCCGCCTCGGGGCCGCGGAGGCCCGGCTGGAGCGTCGCGGTCATCGAGACGTCGTCGACGGCGAGCAGCCGCTTCATCCGCACCAGGTCGAGGGAGACCAGCCCGGCGAAGCCGTCGCGCCGGGCCGCGAGGCCGCCGGTCACGCAGGTGCCGCCGCCGAACGGCACCACCGCGACGCGGTGCTCGTCCGCCCACGCCAGCACCGCCTCGACCTCCGCGTGCCCGTCGGGGCGCACCACCGCGTCCGGTGCGTCGGAGAGGTCGCCTGCCCGCGCACGGAGCAGGTCGGGGGTGGACTTGCCACGCGTACGCAGGGCGCGGGTCGCGTCGTCGACGAGCACGTGCTCGCGGCCCACGATCGTGCGCAGCCCGTCGAGCAGGTCGTCGTCGAGGACGGACGGGGGCGGGGTCGCCCCGGTCGTGGCCGGCCGGTCCTGGAGGCCGAAGGCGAGGTCGACCAGACCGCGCGCGGACTCGGGCAGCTCGACGGCGGACGCGGGGTCGCCCCAGCGCTGCGGGTGCATCTCGGTGGTGGGCGTCTGGTGGTCCATGCGTTACAGTGTGACACATGTCGTCACTTCGTCACATCGACCGTCCGTCGGGCGACCCACGGCTCGACGCCTACCTCGACGCGGCGCGCGCCTGCATCCTCGACGTCGGGTGGCGGCGTACGACCCTCACCGAGGTCGCCCGCCGCGCCGGCGTCTCCCGGATGACGATCTATCGCGCGTGGCCCGACATGGGCTCGCTGCTCGGCGACCTGATGACGCGCGAGTGGGTGGGGATCGCCGCCGCGACGCAGGCCGCCGCCGCGGACGCCGCGGCCGCCACGACCCCTGAGGGGATCGCCACCGCAGCCCTGTCGACGGTGCGCGCGCTGCGCGACAACGAGCTGTTCGTCCGCATCGTCGAGCTCGACCCCGACCTGATGCTCCCCTACCTCCTCCACCGCCGCGGCCGCTCCCAGGAGGCGCTCATCGAGATCCTCGCGGCCGGGATCATGGCCGGCCAGGAGGGCGGCTCCGTCCGTGCCGGCGACCCGGTGCTGATGGCCCGGTCCCTGACGCTGGCCGGTCACGGCTTCGTGTTCTCCGCGCTCACGATGACCGACGACCGGATCGGGCTCGACGACCTCGACGACGAGTACACCCGCCTCATCGCCCGGACGCTGGAGCCCCAGTGACCACCCCAGTGACCACCCCGGTCGAGCACCGGATCACGCCGGGCCTCGCCGGGGTCCCCGGCGAGGTCGACGTGGTCGTGGTCGGGCTCGGCATCACCGGCGCGGGGGTCGCCCTCGACGCGGTGACCCGCGGGCTGTCGGTGCTCGCCGTCGACGCGCACGACCTCGCGTTCGGCACCTCGCGCTGGTCGTCGAAGCTGGTGCACGGCGGCCTGCGCTACCTCGCCCAGGGCCGGCTCGCGATCGCCCACGAGAGCGCCGTCGAGCGCGGCATCCTGATGGACGTCACGGCCCCGCACCTGGTCCACCCGCTCCCGATGCTGACCCCGGTCAACGACGCGATGCCCCGCGGCCGCGCCGCCCTCACGTGGGGCGGACTCCACGCCGGCGACGCGCTGCGCCGCGCGGCCCGCACCACCGCCCGTACGCTCCCCCGTCCGCGCCGGCTCAACGCCACCGAGGCGCTCAGCCTCGCCCCCGCCCTGCGCGCCGACACCCTGCGCGGCGGCCTCCTCGCCTGGGACGGGCAGCTCGAGGACGACGCCCGCCTCGTCGTCACTGTCGCCCGGACCGCGGCCTCGTACGGTGCCCACGTCCGCACCCGCGCCCGCGTCGTCGCAGCGACGGGCACGGGCGTCGAGCTCGTCGACGGGCTGACCGGTGCCACCCGTGCGGTCCGGGCGCGGGCCGTGGTCAGCGCCACCGGCGTGTGGGCCGGCGACCTCGACGACCAGGTCCGGCTGCGGCCGAGCCGCGGCACCCACCTGGTCCTGCGCGGGACGACGCTGCCCCACACCCGGGTCGCGGTGATGGTGCCGATCCCGGGGACGGGAGCGCGGTTCGCGATGGTGCTCCCCCAGCCCGACGGCACGATCTACGTCGGACTCACCGACGAGCCGGTCACCGGCCCGGTGCCCGACGTGCCCGTGCCCAGCGAGGCGGAGATCGACTTCCTGCTCGGCGTCGTGGCCTCGGCGTTCGCCACGCCGCCGACGCGCGACGACGTCGTCGGGGCGTACGCCGGGCTGCGGCCGCTGCTCGAGGTGGCCGGCACGGACGCGACCGCCGACCTGTCGCGCCGCCACGCGATCCTCACCTCGAGCACCGGCGTGACGACGGTGGTCGGGGGCAAGCTGACGACCTACCGCCGGATGGCCGAGGACACTCTCGACGCGCTCGTCTCGGCGGGCCGGCTCGAGGCCGGGCCGAGCCGGACCGCGACGCTACCGCTGCTCGGCGCCGCCGCTCCCGACGCCCTGCGGCGGGTCCCCGCGCCGACCCGGCTCGTACGCCGCTTCGGCACCGACGCCGCGCTGGTGCTCGCCACTGCGCGGGAGGTCACCGGCCTCGGCGACGACGAGCTGCTCGCCCCGGTGTCGGAGGACGTGCCGGTGACCCTCGCCGAGCTGGTGTTCGCCGTCACGCACGAGGGCGCCCACGACGTCGACGACCTGCTCGAGCGACGCACACGGGTGGGCCTGGTCGCCGCCGACCGGACCGTCGCCGAGCCGCTCGCGCGGCGCGCCCTCGACCTCGCGGAGAGGTCCCGGAGCGCTCGCGCGTGGTCGCCCCACAGGACCGGTGGTCCACACCACAGCAAAATCCGCCGGTAGTTCGGGTGATCCCCGGACAGGACGCAGGACTGGTGGGAAGGTTCTGCTCGGCGCGCCCCTTGCCGACCCCATGCGGCAAGGGGCGCCCAGTCCATCTCCGGCCGGTCGGACCTACTCGACGGTGACCGACTTCGCGAGGTTGCGGGGCTTGTCGATGTCGTGGCCGAGGTGCTGCGCGGCGTGGTAGGCGAGCAGCTGGAGCGGGATCGTCAGCAGGATCGGGTCGAGCTCGGGCTCGTTACGGGGCACGACGATGCGGCGCGCACCGATCTCGCCCAGGTCGACGTCCTCGTGGGTGATCACGACCAGCGGACCCTGCCGCGCGTCGATCTCGTGGAGCGCGCCGATGTTGCGCTCGGTCAGCTCGTCGGAGGGCACCAGGGCCACGGTGGGCACCTCGGGGTCGATCAGCGCGAGCGGGCCGTGCTTGAGCTCCGATGTCTGGTAGGCCTCGGCGTGGCGATAGCTGATCTCCTTGAACTTCTGCGCGCCCTCGCGCGCCACCGGGAAGCCCCGCACCCGGCCGATGAAGAACAGGCTGCGCGCCTCGGCCAGCTCCTTCGCGACGTCGACGAGGTCGGCCTCGGCGGCGAGGACCTCCTCGATCTGGCCGGGCAGCCGCTCCAGCCCGGCGACGAGGCGCTTGCCGTCGGCGATCGAGAGGTCGCGCACCCGCCCGAGCTGGAGGGCGAGCAGCGCGAAGCCGAGGAACATGTTGGTCAGCGCCTTGGTGCTCGCGACCGCCACCTCGGGGCCGGCGTGGAGATAGATGCCGCCGTCGCACTCGCGCGCGATCGCGGAGCCGACGACGTTGACCAGCCCGACGCAGCGCCCGCCCTTGCGGCGGATCTCCTGCACCGCGAGCAGGGTGTCGATGGTCTCGCCGGACTGGCTGACCGCGACGTAGAGGGTGTCCGGCTCGATCACCGGGTCGCGGTAGCGGAACTCGCTGGCCGCCTCGGCGTCCGCGGGGATGCGGGCGAGCTCCTCGATGAGCGCCGCGCCCATCTGCCCGACGTAGTAGGCCGAGCCGCAGCCCAGGATCTTCACCCGGCGCACGGCGCGGAGGTCGCGGGCGTCCATGTCGAGGCCACCGAGGTGCGCGGTGCCGAAGCGCTCGTCGAGCCGCCCCCGCAGCACCGCCTGGGCGGTCGTGGGCTGCTCGAGGATCTCCTTGCGCATGTACGACTCGTGCTCCCCGGCGTCATAGGCCGAGGCGTCGATGTCGACCACCTCGGCGGTCTTGCCGGTGGACGCGAGGTCGCTGTGGCGCATCGTGGTGAAGCCGGCGGCGGTCACGGTCGCCATCTCGCCGTCGTCGAGCATCGCGACGGTCGTGGTGTGGCGCACGATCGCGGCCAGGTCGGAGGCGACGTACATCTCCTTGTCGCCGACGCCGACCACGAGGGGGCTGCCGTTGCGGGCGACGACGATGCGGTCGGGGAAGTCGGCGTGCAGCACCGCGAGGCCGTACGTCCCGACGACCGCGCCGAGCGCGTCGCGGACCTTGCCCTCGAGGGTGTCGGCGTCGCTGCGCGCGACGAGGTGGGCGAGCACCTCGGTGTCGGTGTCGCTGGTCAGCTCGACGCCCGCACCGGTGAGGTCGGCGCGCAGGGCGGCCGAGTTGTCGATGATGCCGTTGTGCACGACGGCCACGCGGCCCGTCTCGTCGGTGTGCGGGTGGGCGTTGACGTCGCTCGCCGGGCCGTGGGTGGCCCACCGGGTGTGGCCGATGCCCGTGCTGCCGGCGAACCGCTTCGGCAGGGCGCCGGTGAGGTCGCGTACGCGCCCGGCGCGCTTGGCGACCCGGATGCCGCGGCCGCCCAGGACCGCGACGCCGGCCGAGTCGTACCCGCGGTGCTCGAGGCGGGTGAGGCCCTCGAGGACGACCGGAGCGGCCTCCTGGCCGCCGATGTAGCCGACGATTCCACACATGTTTCCTGGTTCTCCTCTAGGTGCGGTTGGGGTTCGGTGGTCGAGGTGCGAGCGGAGCGAGCCTCGAGACCACGGTCAGCCGTAGACGATGCGTCGCAGCTGGCGCTCGGAGAGCTCCGGCGCGGCCACGACCCGGTGGGCGAGCTCCTCGGCGATGCGCGCGAAGATCTCGGGGTTCCGGGCGCCGTACGCCTTGAGGCTCGCGTGGCGGGCCCGGACGTAGACCTCCACGGGCTGGGCGTGGAAGGCGATCACGTCCTCGATCACCCGGGCGGCCTCACCCGCCGTCAACGAGGTCGTGGCGACGACGTGGGAGACGAGCGCAGGATCGGGCACCCGGAGAGTCTGCGCGTTGTCACCAACGATGGCCAACTTCTTGCCCGATATCGGGCAGATTGGGTACGTATGGCCTCGACAAGGTCCTCCAGGGCCAGTCCCACCACCCCCAAGTGGGGGACACAGGGCCGTCGCGCGCACGCACGGGTGCGCAGGTGGAGGTCGTGGACCGGGATCGAGGGAAATCGTGGTGTGAGAGTGGGGAGGTGCTATCGTAGGTGAACGGACAGTGAACGGGAGGTGTCACATGAGCAAGCAGACGATGACCGGCAAGCCGGTCTGCACCTGGGTCGCCGTCACCGACGAGTCGGGTCGCACCCACATGGAGGCACGCTGGTCGGTGGCCGGGGCAGTCGCCACGCAGGCCGCCTGACCGTCAGTCGCACTCAGCTCACACGCACGAGCCACGCCCCGTCCGGGGCGTGGCTCGCGGGCATTTCCGGAGGAGCTCGAAGAAATCCGTGCGGCCGGGAATGGACCGCGGGGATCGGTCGTTACGGTGGTTGAAAGTTCTACCAACCCAACCCACGCAGGAGCATCTGACATGACCACTGGTTTCGACGCCCCCACCACCGCCATCGACGACATCACCGGCGACTACGCCCTCGACGTCAGCCACAGCCGCCTCGGCTTCGTGGCCCGCCACGCCATGGTCACCAAGGTCCGTGGCCAGTTCGGCGCCTTCGAGGGCACCGCCCACATCGACGAGAAGGACCCCGCCGCGTCCAAGGTCGACCTCACCATCCAGGTCGCCTCGATCGAGACCGGCAGCGCGGACCGCGACGGCCACCTCAAGTCCGGCGACTTCTTCGACGCCGAGACCTACCCGACCATCACCTTCGTCTCGACCGACGTGAAGCGTGACGGCAGCGACTGGACCATCACCGGCGACCTGACCATCAAGGACGTCACCAAGTCGGTCGCCATCGACTTCGAGCAGACCGGTTCCGCCCAGGACCCCTTCGGCAACGTCCGCGTCGGCTTCGAGGGCGAGACCACCATCAACCGCAAGGACTGGGGCCTCACCTGGAACGCCGCGCTCGAGACCGGCGGCGTGCTCGTCTCCGAGAAGATCAAGCTCGAGTTCGACGTCTCCGCCATCAAGGCCTGACCGAGTAGGCGCATCCTGACACCGCCTCACCCCCGAGTCGGCGCATCCTGACAACTTCGCGTTCAGGATGCGCCGACTCGACGCGTGTACGTCGTCAGGGCGCGCCCACTCGCTGCGCGTACGTCGTCAGGACGCGCCGACTCGACGCGTGTACGTCGTCAGGACGCGCCCACTCGCCGCGCGGACGTCGTCAGGACGCGCCCGCTCAGCGGGGGTTCTTGCCCTTGTAGCCGCCGCCCTTCCGGTGTCCGCCGCCCGGACGGCCGCGGAACGGACCGTTGTCGGGCTTGATCTCGATGAGCTTGCCGGAGATCCGGGTGCTCGCGAGCCGGTCGAGGGTGCCGGCGGGGAGGTCGGCGGGGAGCTCGACGACGGAGAAGTCCGGCTTGATCGAGATGTAGCCGAAGTCCCCGCGCGAGAGGCCGCCCTCGTTGGCCAGGGCGCCGACGATCTGGCGCGGCTCGACCTTGTGCCGCTTGCCGACCTCGATGCGGTACGCCGCCATCGGCTGACCGCTGCGCGACTCGCGGGGCGACCGGTCGGCCTTGCCGCCGTGGCTCGAGCGCTCCTCGAAGGAGCGCTGGCGCGGCTCGGGCTCGGCCTCGAGCAGCAGCGGCTGCTCGCCGTGCATCACCGCGGCGAGCGCGGCGGCCACGTCGACCTCGGCGACGTCGTGCTCGCTGACGTAGTGGGCGACCACGTCGCGGAAGAAGTCGATGCGCTCCGGCTGCGCCAGCGCCTGGGTGATCTGGTCGTCGAAGCGCGTGAGCCTCGTGGCGTTGACGTCGTCGACGGTCGGCAGCTGCATCTGGGTGAGCGGCTGCTTGGTGGCCTTCTCGATCGCACGCAGCAGGTGCCGCTCACGCGGGGTGACGAAGGCGATCGAGTCCCCGCTGCGCCCGGCGCGTCCCGTACGGCCGATGCGGTGGACGTAGGACTCGGTGTCGGTGGGGATGTCGTAGTTGACGACGTGGCTGATCCGCTCGACGTCGAGGCCGCGGGCCGCGACGTCGGTGGCGACGAGGATGTCGAGCTTGCCGGCCTTGAGCTGGTTGACCGTGCGCTCGCGCTGCACCTGGGCGACGTCGCCGTTGATCGCCATCGCGGAGTAGCCCCGGGCGCGCAGCTTCTCGGCCAGGGTCTCGGTCTCGTTCTTGGTCCGGACGAAGACGATCATCGCCTCGAAGTTCTCGACCTCGAGGATGCGGGTCAGGGCGTCGACCTTCTGCGGGTACGACACGATGAGGTAGCGCTGGGTGATGTTGGACGCCGTCGAGGTCTTGCCCTTGACCGAGATCTCGACCGGGTCGGAGAGGTAGTTCTCCGCGATGCGGCGGATCGCCTTCGGCATGGTGGCGGAGAACAGCGCCACGTCCTTGTCGGAGGGGGTGTCGGCCAGGATCGTCTCGACGTCCTCGGCGAAGCCCATGTTGAGCATCTCGTCGGCCTCGTCGAGCACCAGGAAGCGCAGCTCGCTGAGGTCGAGCGTGCCCTTCTCGAGGTGGTCCATGACGCGGCCCGGCGTGCCGACGACGACGTGCACGCCGCGGCGCAGCGCGGACAGCTGGACGCCATAGCCCTGGCCGCCGTAGATCGGGAGGACATGCACGCCCCGCAGGTGCGCGGCGTAGCGCTCGAAGGCCTCAGAGACCTGGAGCGCGAGCTCGCGGGTCGGGGCCAGGACGAGGGCCTGCGGCTTCTTCTGCGAGAGGTCGAGGCGAGAGAGGATCGGCAGTGCGAAGGCAGCGGTCTTGCCCGTGCCGGTCTGGGCGAGGCCGACGACGTCGCGCCCCTCGAGCAGCGGCGGGATGGTGCGCGCCTGGATCGGCGAGGGGGTCTCGTAGCCGACGTCCGAGAGCGCCTTGAGCACCTCGGCGGAGAGGCCGAGGTCGGAGAAGGTCTGCTCGGGCGCGGGATGCTCGTCGTTCACGCTCACCACGGTAGGGCTTCACGGGGGATCAGGACATTCCTCGAGGGCCGGATAACCGCGCGACAGCGGGGCACGTGACGCAGCACACTCTGCCCATGCCCGAGACGCCCGGCCTTCCCGCGGGACTGACCACCCGCCCGCTCCGCACCACCGACGCCACCGCCGTCCACCGGCTGATGGCCGCGCAGGAGCTCGAGGACATCGGCGAGGTCGTCATCGAGGAGGCCGACATCGTCAGCGACTGGGCCAAGCCGAGCCACGACCTCGGCGCGCGCTCGATCGGCGTCTGGGACGGCGACACCCTGGTGGCGTACGCCGAGCTGATGGGGGCCGACCGCGCGGACACGTCGGTGCTGCCCAGCCACCGCGGACGCGGCATCGGCGCCTGGCTGGCCCGCTGGCTCCAGGACCTCGGTCGTCGCGTGGGCTCGAGCGTGGTCGGGATGCCCGTCCCGCAGGGCTCGCCCGGCGACCGGCTGCTGGAGGAGCTCGGCTTCCGGGTGCGCTGGACCAGCTGGGTGCTCCGGCTGCCCGAGGGAGCCACCATCCCGGAGCGCGACCTGCCGGAGGGGTACGCCATCCGCACGGCCGGGCCGGACGACGCGAGGGCAGCCCACGACGTCCTCGAGGACGCGTTCCTCGAGTGGTCGGTGCGCGAGCGCGAGCCGTACGAGGACTTCGCCGCGGCGACCTTCGGCCGGCCGGGCTTCGAGCCGTGGAACCTGCGCGTCGCGGTCGACGGCGCCGGGCAGGTCGTGGGCGTCTCGCTGGTCCTGGTCTCCGACAACGGCGCGACCGGGTACGTCGACCGGCTCGCCGTGCGGGCCGACCAGCGCGGCCGCGGGATCGCCCAGGCGCTGCTGGTCGACTCCTTCGCCCAGGCGCGCGCACACGGCACGACCACCTCCGAGCTCAGCACCGACTCGCGGACGGGTGCGCTCGGCCTCTACCAAAGGGTGGGGATGCAGACGGAGAGCGTGTGGGTCAATCGCGCTATCGACCTGCTATAGACCATGGAAAGCGCAGTTTGCATCGTCCGCAGCAAAAGATTCCGTCAAAGCGCCCGGTCTAGACAACCTGTTCGTCCGCTCGAACTTCCCTATCTCTGGACCGTTGATGGGATTAACATCAACCGACGCCGATCGGGCGGCGCCACGGCGAGGGCGTGGGGCCCTTGCCTTCGCATATGTGGGGGTTTGACGTGCAAGAACTACATGCATTGGTCGTCGAGGACGATCCGGACATCTCGTCCGCGCTGGTGGAGACCCTGGAGGGGGCTGGTTTCCGGGTCACCTCGGCGCGCGACGGACGGGCAGCGGTGGGCGTGGCGGCAGCCGATCCACCCGACCTCGTGACGCTCGACCTGACGCTGCCGCACATGGACGGCATCGAGGTGTGCCGCCGCATCCGGGAGACCAGCGACTGCTACATCGTGATCGTCTCCGCGCGGTCCGACGAGGTGGACAAGCTGATCGGCCTGGAGGTCGGGGCGGACGACTTCGTCCTCAAGCCGTTCTCGCCGCGCGAGCTGCGCGCCCGGGTGGCGGCACTCTTCCGCCGCCCGCGCTCCGGCGCGACGGCCGAGGACGCGTCGGCCAACCACGTGCCGCACGTGCCCAGCCCGTCGCAGCCGGCCGACGAGCCGACCACGATCAACGCGGGCGCCGGGCTGGTCATCAACTCGGCCCGCCGCGAGGTGCAGGTCGACGGATCGATCGTGGACCTGACGCGCATCGAGTACGACGTCCTGGAGTACCTCGCCAGCCACCTCTCACGGGTCTGCACCCGCGAGGAGATGGTCATGGCGATCTGGAGCAGCGCGCTGACGCACGACCACCACCTCGTGGACGTGCACGTGGCCAACCTGCGCGGCAAGCTGCGCCGGCACTCCGACGCCACGTGGATCCACACCATCCGCGGCATCGGCTACCGGATGGACCGCGAGGACGGTGGCCAGCAGGATCGCCGCGCCGGCGGCGGCCCGTACCTCGTGGCCCGGATCGACTCCGAGGACTGGGCCCGGGGCCTGGACTTCTGATCCGCTCACGAGCGGGCTACGAGCCTCCGTCGGGGGGTGCTGCACCCAGAACGACCACGCAACCACCCGCTGCCGCCTAGCATCGGCAGCGGGTGGCTCGCGCCCGCTTGGAAAGACCGGGGTTTGGACCTGGCGCCATCGGGTAGTGGAAGCGTCAACTGGGGAGCACGCGGATGATGAACGCACGGACAGCCGTGGTCGTCGAGGACGACCGCGATGTCGGCGACGCCATCTCCCAGCTCCTCGACCTGGCGGGGTTCGACGTCGTCGTCGCGCACACCGGCGCCGAGGCGCTGGCCCTCGTTCACGAGGTGCAGCCCGACCTGGTGACGCTCGACCTCACGCTGCCCGACATCGACGGGGTCGAGGTCTGCCGCCGGATCCGGACCACGAGCGACTGCTACGTCATCGTCGTCAGCGGACGTACGGACGAGGTCGACCGACTCGTCGGCCTCGAGGTCGGCGCCGACGACTACCTGGTCAAGCCGTTCTCGATGCGTGAGCTGCAGGCGCGGGTCGCGGCGCTGTTCCGTCGCCCGCGCACCAGCGACGTCATGGGCGTGGGCGTCGAGCAGCCGGCCGTCGCCGATGCCCGGACCGACCCCACGCCAGGTCCGACGAGAGCACTGGGCTGCAGCGACCTCACCCTCGACCGCAGCTCTCGCGAGGTCCTCGTCGGCGGCGAGGAGATCGACCTGACGCGCACCGAGTTCGACCTGCTGGCCCACCTGGTCAGCAACCCGGGGGTCGTCGTCGCGCGCCAGGACCTGATGCGTGCGGTGTGGGCGAGCGACTTCGTCCCCGACAGCACCCACGTCGTCGACGTGCACCTGGCCAACCTGCGCCGCAAGCTGCGCAGGGCCGCTGCGAGCAACGAGTGGATCCGGACGATCCGCGGCGTCGGGTTCCGCTTCGACCCCTGCTGCCCCTGACCGTCAGCGGGCCGACTCGCGCAACGTCGCCCCCCGCGCTCCCCGTACGGTCATCGACGCGCTGAGCAGGGCGACCGCTCCGAAGACGGCCGCCGCGAGCAGCGCCAGCACGACGAGGCGCAGCGGTGAGATGGTCGCCACCAGGGCCGGCGTCGCCAGCCCCTCGGCGTACCCCAGCGTGATCGAGCGCAGCACGACCCACTGCGCCAGCGAGCCGGCCAGGATGCCGGCGATCGCGGCGCCGCCGAGGACCACGGCGAGCTCGCGCACCACTGCCCCCATCACCGACGAGCGCGGCACGCCGACGACGCGCAGCGCCGCGGCGTCGCGACGACGGGCGGGCAGCTGCACGGCGGCGCTGACGAACAGTCCCGCGAGGGCCATCAGGAGCACGAGCGCGGCCACCACGGCGTAGAGCCGCAGCGCCAGGGCGTACGCGCTCTGGTCGAGGACGCGCTGCTCCTGGGCGAGCGTGGTCTCGACGGTGAGCCCGGCCGCGGAGAGGGCGTCGGTGATCTCGGCCGGGGCCCCCTCGCGCTGGAGCACGCGGGTGTCGAGGTTGCTGTTGTAGACGGGCCGGTCGGTGATGAAGGACGAGTAGTCGACCAGCAGGCCGGACGGGCCGGTGAACGGCATGCCCTCCACCGCGCCGATGCCGCCGAGCGGTTCGACCCGGACGAGGCCGAACCCCTCCTCGAGCTTGGCGAGGGCCGTGTCCTGGACCTTGGGACCGGCGAGGGCCGGGCGCTGCGCGACGATGCCGCCGGCGGTCAGGCGCGCCATGCCGACCGAGTCGCCCGTGTCGACCGTCATCTCCAGGGTGCCGTCGACCTCGCGGAGGTCGGTGATCGAGGAGCGTACGGCGGGGTCGGGGGTCGCGACCCAGTCCGCTCCCTCGATGACACCGGGCACGGGCCGGCCGTCGGCCAGGACCGCGGTCACCGCGACCTCGCCGGACATCGCGGTGTTGGTGCCCGCGCCGCCGCCGAGAGTCATCCCCTCGATCGGGCACGGGACGTCCCGGCACCACGGCACCTTGGCCGACCGCGTGGACTCACCCGTGCCGTAGGGGCCGAGGTAGACCTTCAGCGGGATGCCGTCGCGGCGGCCGAACCGGACCTCGAGGGCGAGCGGCTCGTCGCTCTCCACCCGGCTGTCGACGGTGACCGAGATCCGCCTGCCGGAGAACGTGGGCACCGCGCCCGGCGGGGCGATGTCCTCGGCGACCTGCTCGACGTCGCGTCCCGGGCTCCACGTCGGCGGCCACGTCGCGACCCGGGCGAGACGGCTGCTGTCGACCACGGAGAAGTGCGCACCCGGGTTGAGCACGGACCCCGCGGCCATCACCCACTCGCCCTCGGGGTCGACGCGTCGGGTCAGCTCCAGCGTCTCGGCATAGCTCACCGGGGAGTGCCACGTGGTGTGGGCCGGCGAGACCGTCGCCGCGACGCTCGTGCGCCACGCCGCGGCCGAGTCGTAGACGCCGGCGCCGAACACCGAGACCGCGATCGCGGCGGTGATCGGCAGGATGATCAGGGTGCCCTCCTGGCGCCGCGAGATCGCGCGCGAGGAGACGAAGCCGCTGAGCGACCGACCCCGCGAGCGACGGGTCCACCAGGTGGCGAGCGCCGCGGTGGTCCTGGTCGCGGCGAGGCCGGCCACGACCGCCAGCAGCACGGGGAGCAGGAGGTCGGTGGCGTCCGGGTCACCGCCGCCGGTGCCGGACAGCTTGCTGAGCAGCACCGCCGCCGCGAGGGCCACGAGCGTGAGCTGGGCGATGACCGACCAGCGCCGTGCCGCGGCGGGCCGACGTACGCCCGCGAGCTGGGACGCGAGCGACTCGCGGACCACCAGCCCGATGGCCACGCACGCGACGGCGAGGGCGGCCAGCAGCACCAGCGCCGCCGCCACCCAGCTCGTCGCCACGACGGGCAGCGGCAGTCCGGGGACCAGCCAGGAGCGCACCAGCAGCAGGCCGCTGCCGAGCCCGAGGGCGATGCCGAGGGGGGCGGAGATGACGAGGATGGTGAGCGGCTCGGCGAGCCCGAGCCCCCACAGCCGGCGCGAGGTGACCCCGCGCAGGGACGCGAGGGCGAGCTCCGGCACCCGCAGCTCGCTGGCGGCGTTGAGCAGCCGCATGAGCAGCGCCAGCGCGACCAGCACGAGCGACAGGACGGCGGGGGCGATGGAGCTGCGGGCGGTGTCCTGCTGGGTGCGGACCTCGTCGAGGACGGCGGCGAGGTCGTTGGTGCCGTCGTCGACCAGCGTGCCGCCCTCGACCTCGACCGCCTCGTCGTCGGGGATCGTCGCGGCCGAGCGCGCCGCCACGGAGAGCTCGGCGGGCGTGATGTCGGCCGGCACGTCGAGGAAGGTGTCGACGCGGACCGTCCAGTCGCCCATCGCCTCCACGGTGCCGGGGGTCGTGATGACCGGACCCGGGGAGTACGGCGTGTAGCCGCCGCCCGGGTTGTCGCTGACCGCCTCGTTGGTGGACGTCAGCCGCTGCGGGACCAGCCAGTCGGTGGCGTCCGTGGGGGTGGCGTACGTGCCGACCACCGTGACCGTCCGGAGCCCCGGGCGGGGCAGCCCGAGCTGCTGCAACGCCGGCGGCTCGAAGCCGACCAGCTCGAGCTGCTCCCCGACCTCGGCCCCCTGCTGCTCGGCGGCCTTCTCGAGCAGCAGCACCTCTCCGTCGCGCTCGGGGCACCGGCCGGTGACCTCCAGCGCCTCGCAGCCGCCGTCGCGCGCCCAGAACTCCACCGAGCCGCGCAGGGCCATGACCCGCTCGGACTGCACGATCGCTGCCGTCCCGCCCCAAGGCCCCTCGTTGAGCGACTCGGTGCCCGCGACGGCCTGGGCGACCGCGTCGGCGCTGGACGACGGGGAGTCCGGGGCGAAGACCCGGCTGAGCCCGGTCAGCGCGGGCGGCGCCTCCCGCAACCGGGTGACGACGTAGGAGTTGGTGACCGCGGCCGCGAAGATCGGACCGAGCACCGCCGAGGCGACCGCGAGGGCGGTGAGCAGCACCGAGCCCGCACTGAGCAGGGCCCGGGCCCGCAGGCCGCGCAGGATCGCACCGAGCATCGAGGACAGCTGGTTCACGCGCCGTCCTCCTCGCGCAGCAGGCTGGGTCGGGTGGTGGCGGCGCGTACGGCGCGGGCCCGCCCGCCGACGACCACGACGGCGGCGGCCGAGACCAGCGCGGGGATCGCGAGCGGCCAGGCGTGCGGGGCCGTGTCGAGGGCCAGCCCGGCGACGGGGATGGTCAGGAGGGGCAGGCCGTCGAGCAGCAGCGTCACCGCGAGCCATCCTCCGGCGACGACGCCGGCGAGCACGAGGACGGTCAGGCTCACCAGCTCGGCGCGCCCCGCGCGGCGGGCGGTGCCGGTCGAGATGCCGAGCACGCGCAGCGAGGCGACGTCGCGGCGGTAGTCGCGCCGGTGCCGCGCCACGCCGGCGCCCAGGGCGAGGAGCGCGACCAGAGCACACGCGAGGGCGGTCAGGGCGTACGCCACGAACTGGGCGCCGCCGAAGCGCTCGCCGAGCGACTCCCGCACGGCCTGCCTCGTGCGCCACTGCGCGTTGGTGGCCGCAGCGACCTCGTCGAGCACGGACTGCGGGGTGCCGGGCGCGGCGACGATCTGGACCTCGGCTGACGGGACGGTGGGGCCGGAGCCGACCGCGGACGCACGGATGTCGGCGAGGGTCCCGACGGTGCCGACGAGCGGCATCGACCGGGCCACGCCGAGGACCTCGGTGACGCGGTCGTCGCCGCCCAGGTCGAGCGCCTGGGGTGCGGCCTCGTCCGCCACGAGCACGGGCACCTCGGCGGGGCCGAGGTCGAGGTCGAGCGCGAGCGGGACCCCCGGCAGCAGCGCCAGCTGGAGACCGTCGGCCCGGTTGACCGCGATCACGTCGGGCGGCTCGTAGCTGCGGATGAAACGGTTGTTGAGCGCCGACTCGACGGACGACGGGTCGGGCGTCCAGGCCTCGGCGAGCAGGTCGTCGTCGCCGAGGGCGAGCTCCTCGACGAGCACGACGAAGTCGCTGTCGTCGAGGAGCCCGTTGCTGTCGCGGTCGATCGTCAGGCCGGTGACGACACAGCCCTCCGCGCAGGCTCGCACGCGGACCGACCGGCGGACGGGAGTGCCGTCGTCGGGGACGGCGAGGTTCACCGCCACCGCGCCGGAGGTGTTGGCCGCGCTCACGAAGCTGAGCGTCAGCACCAGGCGCCCGCCCCCGACCCGTACGTCCTGGCCATCGGGCCCGCGGAAGGTGCGCACCCCGGGGACCTCGAGGCCGGTCATGGTCACGTCGAGCCGCTCACCGGTGACCTGCACGGGAGCCATCCCCGTGTCGAGGCGGGAGACCGCGTCGGAGGCGGCACGTGCCGGGGTCCCGTCGTAGAAGTCGCCGACGACGGCGTCCCAGCGCGCTGCGTCGACGTACGCCCGGCGCTCGGGCAGCCGGGTCTCGTTGCGGACGATGGCCGTCGCGAGGAGGTGGCGGCCCTCGGGGTCGGCGCGCTCGGTCAGGTCCACGGCTCCCATCGCGCCGAGCTCGCTGGCGTCGATCGTCCAGGCACCCGGCACCTCGACCGCGGCCTGCTCGGCGGTCCACCCGCTGACGGCGACGGCGCCGCTGAGCGCGAGCGAGCCCACGACGGCGGCTGCGACGACGAGGCGGATGGGCGTGACGAGGTCGTCGGCGCGGGCGAGCCGCCGGGCGGCCAGGAAGGCGCCGAGGCCGCGTCGCTCGGTGGCCGGAGTCAGGCCACGCGCGGCGATCCGGACCACCCAGGTCGCGACCTGCCCGAGCGCCAGGCCGACCAGGGCCGGGCCGAGGAGCACGAGGAGGTCTGGCTCGCCGTCGCCCGTGCGGCTGCGGTAGGCCGCGACGCCGGCGCCGACGAGCACGAGGACGCTCAGGAACACGGCGAGGGTCGTCGCCCGGCGCGGGCGGCGACGGGCCGACACCTGGGCCGCCAGCGGCTCGCGCAGCGCGGCCCCTGCCGAGAGCCCGACGATGACGAGACCGGCGCCCGCGATGCCCGCGGCGGCCAGCAGTGCGGGTCGGCCGATCGCGGGCGCCGACCCGTCCAGCCAGGTGGACGTCGCGAGCAGCGTCCCGGCAGCTCCGACCGCCAGTCCGACCAGGGCGCCGAGGGTGATGGCGAGCAGCGGCTCGACCAGCAGGAAGCGCCACAGGCGGAGCCCGTGGATGCCGCGCAGCCGGGCCAGGCCGATCTCCTCGCGACGGGCGACCGCGAGCTCAGCACCGATGCTGGGCACCGCGACGGCACCGAGCAGGAGCAGGGGTGCGGTGAGCCACGGCGACGTGCCGGCGGCCCCGGCGAACTGGAGGACGGTGACGGCGCCGCCGACGACCACCACGGTCATCAGGACCAGGGTCGTCAGCGCGCCTCGGCGGCTCCAGGCGCCCCGGAGGACACGGCTCAACGGACGACCCGCCCCTCGTCGAGCGCGACGTGGAGGTCGCACGCCTCGACGACGGCGGGGTCGTGGGTGGCGACGACGACGACGGCTCCGCGCGCCGCCTCCTCGCGCAGCTCGGCGAGGACGACGCCGCGGTTGCCCTCGTCGAGCTCGGAGGTGGGCTCGTCGGCGAGGAGGACCTCTGCGCCGACGACGAACCCGCGGGCGCAGGCCACGCGCTGCATCTGGCCTCCGGACAGCTCCTCGACCTGGCGCTCGCCGAGGTCGGCGATGCCGAACCGGGCCAGCGCGGCCTCGGCGGCCTCGTCGGCGTCGGCAGGGGCGACCCCTCGGGCGCGCAGCGCGATGGAGACGTTCTCCCGGGCCGAGAGGATGGGGACGAGGCCGTAGACCTGGAGGACGAACGCCACCTCGGGCAGCGGGTCGCCGCTGCCGGTCCACATCTCGCGACCGTCGAGGGCAGCGGTGCCGGACGTGGCCTGGAGCAGGCCGCCGGCGATGGAGAGCAGGGTGGTCTTGCCGGAGCCGCTCGGCCCCGACAGGGCGGTCACCTTGCCGGCCGGGAAGGTGACGCTCACGTCGTCGAGGAGCGTACGGCCGTTGACGTAGGTGATCGCGTCGAGCGTGAGCTCGTTCATGTCGGCGCCCCTTCGCTGCTGGCGCGGGTCACGATGATGCGGCCCTGCTCGTCGTCCTCGAACCGGACGAGCGTGCCGGGCGGCCACTCGGCGGCGATGTGGCCGGGCAGGTGCAGCACGCCGTCCTCGCCGACCACGGCGTACTCGGACCCGCCGTGGCCCTCGGCGCCGACCCGGCCGCCCTTCATGGTGACCGTGCGCGGGAACGTCGCGGCGACCTCGGGCTGGTGGGTGACCACGACGATGGTGGTGCCGAAGTCGTCGCCGAGGGAGTGGATCAGGTGCAGGACGTGGTCGCGGTCGGCGTGGCTCAGCTGGCTGGTCGGCTCGTCGGCGAGCAGCAGGCGCGGGGAGGTCGACACCGCGCAGGCGAGGGCCAGGCGCTGGCGCTGGCCGCCGGACATGGTGGAGACGACCTGGTCGGCCTGGTCGAGCAGCCCGACGCGGTCGAGCAGCTCCACGTCGGGGATCCCCTGCTCGCGAGCACCGCTGGAGAGGGACAGCCGGGCGAAGGCGATGTTCTGGCGGGCCGTGGCATAGGGCAGCAGGTTGCGGGTGGCGCCCTGGAGCATCGTGGAGACCTGGCGGGAGCGGATCCGGGCGAGGTAGCGCTCGCCCATCCGCGAGACCTCCTCGTCGCCGAGGTAGATCCTGCCGGCGCTGGGTTTCTGGATGCCGCCGAGGAGGGCCAGCAGGGTCGACTTGCCGGAGCCGCTGGGGCCGAGGAAGGCGACCCGCTCGCCGGGGCGGATCGTCAGGTCGACGCCGCGCAGCGCGACGACGTCGTGACCGCCGAAGGTCTTGTAGAGGTGGACGACCCCCTCGCAGCGGATGCCGAGTCCCCCGGTGCGGGTCTCCTCCACCGCAGTCGCGCTCTCCCGCACGCGTTGCCCCCCACTCTCTCGAACAAGGGGTTCAACATACATAAACGGCAGTACGTTGGGCGCATGGTGATTCGAGTCGCGCTGGTCAACGACGACGAGGTCGTCGTCCGCGGCCTCGACGCCATGATGCGCAGCTACGGCCACCGGGTCGAGGTCGTCGAGCTGGTGGCCGGCAAACCGGTCGGTCAGCCGGTCGACGTCGCCCTCTACGACACCTTCGGGATGGGCCAGGGCAACGGTCCCGCCGTGCAGCACCTCGTCCAGAACGCCCAGGTGCGCACGGTCGCGGTCTACACCTGGAACTTCCAGCCGTGGCTCACCCGCGAGACCCTCAACCAGGGGGTGCGCGGCTAT
Organism: Nocardioides eburneiflavus; assembly: GCF_004785795.1. NCBI lineage: Bacteria > Bacillati > Actinomycetota > Actinomycetes > Propionibacteriales > Nocardioidaceae > Nocardioides > Nocardioides eburneiflavus. The sequence continues at coordinate 998,125 of NZ_SRRO01000001.1, read as the reverse complement.
CTCTCCAAGAGCCTCCCGGCCGCGCGCCTGGTCGACGCGATCTGCGCGATCGCCGCCGGCCAGCTCGTGGTCTCCCCCTCGCGGGGCCGGTCCGCGCTCGTCGGCGGCGACTGGCCCGGGCGCGAGGAGGGCCTGACCGCCCGCGAGGCCGAGGTCCTGTCACTCATCACCATGGGGCTGAGCAACCAGGAGATCGCCGAGCGCACCCTGCTCTCGCTCAACTCCATCAAGTCCTACATCCGCTCGGCCTACCGCAAGATCGAGGTCGACTCGCGCTCCAAGGCGGTGCTGTGGGGCGTCGAGCACGGCATGCGCGCCGACCGGGTCCGGATCAACGGGTCGCCGGCCCGCGAGTGACCGCCCAGTAACCAGCCGCGCACCCGCGTCGTTTGACCTCCTGAACCCCTCAGGAGGTACGCCGTGCCGCACCCGTCCCGCCCCACCGTCCGCGCCTGCGTGGCCGCGCTCGCCCTCGGCCTGGTGGCCGCACTGCTCGTCGCCGGACCCCCTGCGGGCACCGCGGCGCCGCAGGCCGAGCGCGGGAGCGTACGGATCCAGGTCCTCTCCAACCGCGCCGAGCTCGTCTCCGGCGGCGACGTGCTCGTGCGCATCACCGCGCCGCGGAAGGCCGGCCGGCTCCGCGTCACCCTCGACGGCCGCGACGTGTCACGGAGGTTCCGCCACCGCTCGGTGGTCCTGCTGAAGGGGCTCGACAACGGCCGCAACGTGCTGCGGGCCCGGGCCGGCAGCGCGCGGCCCGACCGGGTCGTCATCACGAACCACCGCAACGGCGGCCCCGTCCTCAGCGGCCCCGTCGCCGCGGCGTACGACTGCCAGGACACCGCCCGCGACGCCCTGTGCAACGAGCCGGCGACGTACTCCTTCCTCTACAAGCCGGTCGGGCGCTCGGCGCTCGAGCCGTACGACCCCGCGGCCCCGCCGAGCGACGTCGACACCGCGACCACCGACCAGGGCCGGACGGTGCCGTTCGTGGTGCGGCGCGAGGACGGCTACCAGGACCGCGACCGCTACGCGATCCTCACCCTCTTCACCCCCGGCCGGCGGTGGACGGCGTGGAAGCCGCAGCGGCAGTGGAACCGCAAGGTGCTCATCACCCACGGCGGCGGCTGCGGGGCGAGCTACGCCCCGGCCGAGCCGCCGCTCGACGACGCGTCGGGCACGCTCGACGCGATCCCGGTGCCGCTGCTGGAGAACTCGTACGTCGAGGCGCTGCGGCGCGGCTTCGCGGTGATGTCGACGGCGCTGGCCAACACCGGCCACAACTGCAACGTCGCGCACAACGCCGAGTCGCTGATGATGGCCAAGGAGCGCCTCGTCGAGCAGTACGGCACGATCCGCTACACGATCGGCACCGGCTGCAGCGGCGGGTCGGTGGCGCAGCACACCGTCGCCAACGCGTACCCCGGGATCTACCAGGGGCTGGTGACCACCTGCTCCTACCCCGACGTGATGAGCCCCGGCTCGCAGTTCGCCGACTACCACCTGATGCGGGGCTACTTCGAGGACCCGGCGTCGTGGGGGCCGGGTGTGCTCTGGTCGCCCACGCAGATCGCCGACGTCGAGGGCCACCTCACGCCGGTCAACGCGATCACCGCGGACGAGGGCCTGTTCAAGAGCGCGATCGACCCCGAGCACGCGTGCCCGGGGATCCCCGAGCCGGTCGCCGGCGACCCCCGCACCCGCTTCGACTCCGAGACCAACCCCGGCGGGGTGCGCTGCGACATCCTCACGCTGATGCGCAACCAGCTCGGCCCGCGACCGGAGTCGGTGTGGAGCGTGCAGGAGCAGGCGGCCGGACGCGGGTTCGCCGGGCTGCCGTTCGGCAACAGCGGCGTCCAGTACGGGCTGGAGGCGCTGAAGGGCGGGCGGATCACGCCGGAGCAGTTCGCCGACCTCAACGAGAAGATCGGCGGCCTCGACGTCAACGCCGACCCGATCGCCGCGCGCACCGCCGGCGACCCGGCGTCGATCGCCAACGCCTATCGCACCGGCCTGCTCAACGAGTTCAGCAACACCAGCGGCGTGGCCATGATCAACCACGCCGGGCCCGACCCGGGCATCGCCCACGACTACGCCCACGCCGTCTGGAGCCACCTCCGGCTCCAGCGCTCGCAGGGCCACACCGACAACCGCGTCGAGTGGTTCGGGCCGACCCCGCTGCTCGGCGACGTGCGCTGGCCGACCGAGGCGTTCATCGCGATGGACCGCTGGCTGACCCGGGTCGAGAAGGACCGGCGCGCCGTCCCGCTGGCGCAGAAGGTCGTCGAGGGCCGGCCCGCGTCGCTGCAGGACCGCTGCCTCGCCGACGGCGTCCCCGGCGTGGTGTGCCGCGCGGACCTCGCGACCACCAACCTCTCCACGCCGCGCCAGGAGGCGGGCGGCCCGGCGGCCAACGACGTCCTCGCCTGCCGGCTCCAGCCGCTCGACCGCTCGACCTACCGCCTGCCCGGCGGACTGCCGGTGCCGTTCACCGACGCGCAGTGGGCACGCCTGCAGGCGGTCTTCGCCGGCGGTGTCTGCGACTGGGCGCGGCCCGGGATCGGCCAGCGGCCGGCGCGGACCTGGCTCGAGTACGGCACCGCCCGGCGCGCGACGTACGGCGGGGCGGAGCTGCCGCGCGCGCCGAAGGGCTCGGGCCTCGGGTGGTTCGGCCGCTCGTTCCGTCCTTTGTGGCGGGAGTGAGGTACCGCCGTACCCTGCTCCGGTGAACCAGCAGCACCCCGGTCCTGACTCGCCCCGAATCGACCCTGCCCGGATGGCGATCGCCCTCGAGGTGCTGCGCGAGGTGTCGGCGCTGCACCCCGACCACGACGACGTACGCACGATGAAGCGCGCCGCGTCCTACATGTACAAGCTGATCAAGAAGCAGCGTCGCGCCGAGATCCGCCTGGAGCGCCAGCAGCACGACCTCGACATCATCGCGCGCACGGCCACCGGCTCGCCGATGCGCATCGACGACGAGACCGCCGGCATCCCGCTCGTGTCGAACACCGCCGGCGCCTTCGCCGGTGAGCTGATCACCGCGCGCGGGTGCTACATCTGCAAGCAGGACTTCACGCTCGTCGACGCGTTCTACCACTGGCTCTGCCCGAGCTGCGCGGCGATGAGCCACACCAAGCGCGACCAGCGCACCGACCTCACCGGCAAGCGGGCGCTGCTCACCGGCGGCCGCGCGAAGATCGGGATGTACATCGCGCTGCGGCTGCTGCGCGACGGCGCCCACACGACGATCACCACCCGCTTCCCCAAGGACGCGGTGCGCCGGTTCAGCGCGATGCCCGACAGCGACGACTGGCTGCACCGGCTCAAGGTCGTCGGCATCGACCTGCGCGACCCGACCCAGGTCGTGTCCCTGGCCGACGACGTCGCCGCGGCCGGTCCGCTCGACATCCTCATCAACAACGCCTGCCAGACGGTCCGCCGCACGCCCGGCGCGTACGCCCCCCTCGTCGAGGCCGAGTCGCTGCCGCTGCCCGACGACTCGGTGCCGGAGCTGGTGACCTTCGACCGGATCTCGGAGGCGCACCCCGCGGCCATCGCCGGCGCCCTGCGCGACACCGCCGTGGCCCACCACGAGGGCGAGTCGGCCGAGCACGCGATGGCCGTCCACAACGCCGCGACCCTCACCGCGCTGGCCCTCAAGGCCGGGCACGCCTCGCTCGACGCGCACCTCGCCGGCACCGCCGTCGACGCCGGGGGCCTGCTGCCAGACGTCCAGACGAACAACTCGTGGACCCAGACCGTCGGCGAGGTCGACCCGCTGGAGCTCCTCGAGGTGCAGCTGTGCAACTCGATCGCGCCGTTCCTGCTGGTCTCGCGGCTGCGCCCGGCCCTCGCGGCGGCGGCTGCGGCGGCGACCTCGGGTCGGGCGTACGTCGTCAACGTCTCGGCGATGGAGGGCCAGTTCTCCCGCCGCTACAAGGGCCCCGGGCACCCGCACACCAACATGGCCAAGGCCGCGCTCAACATGATGACCCGCACCTCGTCGGGCGAGATGTTCGAGACCGACAGCATCCTGATGACCGCCGTCGACACCGGCTGGATCACCGACGAGCGGCCGCACCACGAGAAGCTGCGGATCGCCGCCGAGGGCTGGCACGCGCCGCTCGACCTCGTCGACGGGGCCGCGCGCGTCTACGACCCGATCGTGCTCGGCGAGTCCGGGACTGACCTGTTCGGCTGCTTCGTCAAGGACTACCAGCCCTCGCCCTGGTGACCGACGCGTCCGCCACGTAGACCTGATTGACTCGGCGCCATGAGCCAGCTCGAGACCGCCGAGGAGTTCCACGCCCGCGTCGCCGCGGCCACCGACGACGAGGGCCGGCTGCCGGTCGCGATCGAGGCGATGCCCGGGTGGGACATCTTCCCGTTCGAGCTCGACGGGCTGCGGGTCAAGCCGCTGGAGCCGCTCGCCGACGCCGAGCCGCCGCGCGAGGGCGAGGACCCGGCTGACTGCTTCTGCCAGCACCCGATGCCGCCCGAGCGCGCTGCGCGGGTCGCCTGGCGCAACGAGCGGTGGCTGCTGGTCGCGCTCGACATGAAGCTCCCCGTGTCCTTCATCCTCCGGCCCGTCCAGCACTACGACCTCGCGGACCTGCCCGTCGAGATGGCCGCCGAGCTGGGCGTGCTGATGGTCCGCGTCACCGCCGCGATCGAGGAGCTGCCGAGCGTCGGGCGCTGCCACGTCGGACGCTACGGCGACGGCGGCGCGCACGCCCACCCGTTCTTCTTCGGCCGGCCCGCGCGGATGCTGCAGCTGCGCGGCTCGTGCCTGCTCGACTGGGAGGAGAACCTCCCCGCGGTCCCCGAGGACGTACGCCTCGCCAACGCCGGCCACGTCGGGCGTCGGCTGCTGGAACGCGTGGGCGGCGAGGGACCGGCCTGGGAGGCGTGATGCGCGACGAGGTGGGCGGTGCTGACTGGCTCGCACTGCTGCGCACGCACACCGCCAGGTTCGCCGCGGTGGTCGCGTCCGCCGACCCCGACGCCCCGGTGACGCACTGCCCGGGCTGGTCTGTGCGCGACCTGGTGGTGCACCTCGGCGGCGTGCACCAGTGGGCGGCGCACGCCGTGACGGCCGGCACCCCGGACCTGCAGCCGACTCCACCGGCGCCTGACGAGCCCGACCTCGCGGCCTGGTACGCCGCGCAGGCGGCGCACCTCCTCGACGTGCTCGCGTCCACGCCCCCGGACGCGCCCGCGTGGACCCTCGACGCGGCCGACCGCACCGCCGGGTCCTGGCGGCGACGCCAGGTCCACGAGGTCGCCATGCACACGTGGGACGCCGAGGAGGCTGCCGGCGCACCGACGGCGTACGACCCCGCGCTCGCCTGGGACGGCGTGCTCGAGGTGGCCGAGGTGCTCTACCCGCGGCAGGTGCGGCTCGGTCGCGTCGACCCGCTCGCGGCGGCCGTACGACTCGTCGCGACCGACGTCCCGGGTGACGTCACGATCGGGTCGGGCACGGAGGTCGAGGTCCGGGACCGCGCGGAGGTGCTCCTGCGACTGCTCTGGCACCGCGCCGACACCTCGACGCTCGACCCGCAGGCCGCCGAGCTGCTGTCCGGCGCGCTGGCGCCCTGACCGCGCGAGCCCCGGACGCGCCGACGCCCCGGCCGAGCGTGTCGGCCGGGGCGTCGGGGAACGTGTCGTCCCGCTGGGTCAGCGGGACGAGTACGGCGTGTAGTAGTCGGTGTGACGACCCCGGGAGTCGTCGTTCCAGTCGTCCTTGTCGTAGTCCGGCGCGGACTTGATCTCGTCCTTGGTCAGGTTGACGATCACGTTCTTGCCGTCGTGGTCGACGCCCGTGACGGCGCCGGCCGGGATCAGGCGCTTCTTGCCGAAGATCCAGAAGCCGGTGTCGACGACCAGCCACTGGCCGGCCGCGTCGTTGCTCGCCTCGTCGATCTTGCCGATCGACCCGTCGCTGGCCTCGACGTCGTAGCCGATGAGGTCGCTGTCCTGGCTCCACGAGGTGTCGCGGTAGCTCCACACTGTGTCACTCATGATTCCCTCCCAGGGGGTTCGGTTGTGCCGAACCACCGACGCAACCACCGCGGCCGACCGGCGCACACACCCGAGAGGCGGTGTCACGCCGAGTTACCGCCCCAGGGGTACGTCCGGAGGGAGGGGCGGAGGCTCAGGACGGAGCGGCGCTCCCCGCGATGTTGACCATCCAGCAGATCTCGAACCGGTCGACGAACATGCCGAACTCGTCGCCCCACGGGGCGGCCTCGAGCGGCTGGCGCACCTCCCCGCCCTCGGACAGCGCGGCGAACCAGCCGCGGAGCTCGTCGCCGTCCTCGGGCCCGCCGGACAGGCTGATCGACATGTTGTCGCCGAACCGCACCTGCACCATCTCGGGCGGCGCGTCGGCCCCCATCAGCGTGATGCCTCCGGGCGTCGTGAGCTGGCCGTGCATCACCTGCGTCGCCGTCGGGCCCTCGGTGCCCATGTCTCCGAACGTCATGATGCTGAGGTCGCCGCCGAGCACCGACTGGTAGAACTCCATCGCCTCCCTCGCCTGCGCGTCCGGGAAGTTGACGTAGGGGTTGAGCAGGACGGACATGGCGGTCTCCTGTCGTCGGATCGGTGCACCCAATCTAGGAAGCGCCGGCGTCCGCGGGAAGGGGCCGTACGGCTCAGTCGCGGACCGGGCGCTCCCAGTGCCGCAGCGCCGCGCACTGCTCGAGGAAGCCGGCCACCGAGTCCGCCGTCAGCTCCGGGCAGCCGTCGTCCGGGGTCACCCCGGCGGCGTCGAGCAGCGCCTCGGCGTCGGCCGACCAGCCCAGGAACTTCTGGTGTGCGTACGCGTCGTCGACGAAGTCGCAGGCCGTCTTGCGCCCGGCGAGCTGCTCGGCCCCGTCGGCGGACGGCACGACCGCCACCGCGTCGAAGAGCACCGACGGTGCGCCGACGACCGCGTGGTCGGGGGTCAGCTTGCGCCCACCCTTGAGCTTGAGCGGACCGGCGGCGGGGGCGACGTACTCGACGAGCGCGCCCGCGCCGGTGAACGCCTCCTCGAGCGCCTTGACCAGCGCGCCGTCGGATCCTGCCGTCACCAGCACGCCGAGCTTGCGCCCGGCGAAGGAGTCCGGCCCGTTGCGCAGGATGCTCAGCGCAGCCGACTCCGGGAGGTCCGTACGCGGCTCGACGGCGGCGGGGTTGGCCTCGGGCAGCGGCATGCCGAGCTCGTCTGCCACGCCCTGCGCGAGGTCCTCGTGGACGTTGCGGAGGTTGCCGAGCATGCGCGTGCGGATGGCCGGCTCCTCGCACTTGCCGAGCTCGAAGCCGTACGCCGCGACGATGTGCCGCTGCTCGACCTCGGTCTGGCTGATCCAGAACTGGCGGGCCTGGCTGTAGTGGTCGGCGAAGGTCTCCGACCGCACCCGCCGGACCTGGCCGCCCTCCTCGCGCGGCACGCTGGCGTAGCCGTTGTCGACGTCGGCCCGCGGACCGCGCTCGGTGCCGCCGAGGGAGTTGGGCTCGTAGTTGGCGCGCCCCTCCTGCCGCGACATCTGCATGTGGCCGTCGCGTTGGAAGTGCGCGACCGGGCACCGCGGCGCGTTGATCGGGATCTGCGTGAAGTTGGGGCTGCCGAGGCGCTTGAGCTGGGTGTCGAGGTAGGAGAAGTTGCGCCCCTGGAGGAGCGGGTCGTCGCTGAAGTCGACGCCGGGCACGACGTTCTGGGTGCAGAAGGCCACCTGCTCGGTCTCGGCGAAGACGTTGCTGGCGACCCGGTCGAGCGTCAGCCGGGCGATCGTGCGCACCGGCACCTGCTCCTCGGGGATGATCTTGGTGGCGTCGAGGACGTCGAACTCGAACTCCTCGGCGAAGGCCTCGTCGAAGACCTGCACGCCGAGGTCCCACTGCGGGAAGTCGCCGGCCTCGATGGCGGCGTACAGGTCGCGACGGTGGAAGTCGGGGTCGGCGCCGTTGATCTTCACCGCCTCGTTCCACACCACCGACTGCATCCCCTGGCGCGGCTTCCAGTGGAACTTCACGAACGTCGCGTCTCCGTCGGCGTTGACGAACCGGAAGGTGTGGACGCCGAAGCCCTCCATGAAGCGGAACGAGCGCGGGATCGCGCGGCCGACATCTGCCACAGCGTCATGTGGGTCGACTCGGGCATCAGGGAGATGAAGTCCCAGAACGTGTCGTGGGCGCTCTGCGCCTGCGGCCAGCCACGGTCCTGCTCCTCCTTGACCGCGTGCACGAGGTCGGGGAACTTCATCGCGTCCTGGATGAAGAAGACCGGGATGTTGTTGCCGACGATGTCCCAGTTGCCCTCGTCGGTGTAGAGCTTGACGGCGAAGCCGCGTACGTCGCGCGCCAGGTCGAACGACCCGAGGTTGCCGGCGACGGTCGAGAAGCGGACGAACGCCTCGGTGCGCTTGCCCTTGCGCGCGAACGGCGCGGCGCGGGTGAGGTCGGTGACCGGGTCGAGGCACTCGAGGTACCCGTGGGCGCCGTAGCCGCGGGCGTGCACGACGCGCTCGGGGATGCGCTCGTGGTCGAAGTGGAAGATCTTCTCCCGCATCGCGAAGTCCTCGAGCAGGGTCGGGCCCCGCTCGCCGGCGCGCAGCGAGTTCTGGTCGTCGCTCATCGGGACGCCCTGCGCGGTGGTCATCACCTGACCCCTGGCGGGCGCCTGGTGGAGCTCGCCGCCCTCGCCCGTGCGGTCGTTCTGAGCGGTCGTCCTGCGCGCCATGGGTGCGTCCTTCCGAGGGTCCGTACGGGTCCCTCTCGACGCTAGGCGCGACGCGGCGCGGGTCGGCTCACCCTGAGGGACCCCCGGTCCGGGGGCCCCTCAGTCCGAGCCGGCGTGACCGCGCAGCAGGTCGCCGAAGGGAGTCACGTCGGTCTCGACGTGCGTCCCCGACGTACGCCGGGGGCGGGCGGCGAGGTCGGGCGTGAACCCGCCGACCCCGTAGCCGCCCTGGCCGATCACCAGCGCGGCGAGCTCGGCCGCGGCGCGGGTGATGCGGTCGGAGAGCCCGTGGCTGCCGAAGTCCTCGGTGGCGGCGAAGATCCCCGTGGGGACCACGACCGCGCGGAGGTAGGCGAAGAGCGGACGCATCGCGTGGTCGAGCACCAGCGAGTGCCGGGCGCTCCCGGCGGCCGCGGCGATGAGCACCGGCGTACCGGTCAGCGAGTCCTTGTCGAGGGCGTCGAAGAACATCTTGAACAGTCCGCTGTAGCTGCCGTTGAACACGGGCGTGACCGCGATCAGGCCGTCGGCCCCGGCGACCTGCTCGCGCAGCTCGGTGAGCCGCGGCGTCGGGATGCCGCCGGTGACCATGAAGGTCGCCAGCTCGCCGGCGACCTCCCGCAGCTCGACGAACTCGATCTCGACGGCCTCGCCCCGGGCGGTGACCTGGGCCGAGGTGGCCTCGGCGACCTGGTCGGCCAGCAGCCGCGTGGACGAGGGGACGGTCAGTCCCGCCGTCACCACGACAACACGACGGCTCATGCGGTGGCCCCAGCGGCCTGCTCGGCCTGCTCGGCCTGCTCGGCCTGCAGCTTCTCGACGTGCTCGCGAGCGGGCTCGACGAGGTGGTGCGGGGCGTCCGAGCCGGCGGCCACGAGCGAGGCGTGGGTCGGCGGGTCGCTCGGCACGTGGGCCGGGCGGCGGCGCTCGAACTCCTTGCGGAGCACGGGCACGACCTCGGTGCCGAGCATCTCCACCTGCTCGAGGACCAGCGACTCCGGCAGGCCGGCGTGGTCGGCGAGGAACAGCTGGCGCTGGTAGTCACCGACGTAGTCGGCGAAGCCGAGGGTGCGCTCGATGACCTGCTCGGGGGTGCCGACGGTCAGGGGCGTCATCTTGGTGTAGTCCTCCAGCGACGGGCCGTGGCCGTAGACCGGGGCGTTGTCGAAGTAGGGCCGGTAGACGCGCTTGGCCTCCGCCTCGGTCGACGCCATGAACACCTGTCCGCCCAGCCCGACGTACGCCTGGTCGGCCGCGCCGTGGCCGTAGAACTCGAAGCGGCGGCGGTAGAGGCCCACCATCTGCTCGGTGTGCTCCTTGTTCCAGAAGATGTGGTTGTGGAAGAAGCCGTCGCCGTAGTAGGCCGCCTGCTCGGCGATCTCCGTGCTGCGGATCGAGCCGTGCCACACGAAGGGCGGCGTGCCGTCGAGCGGAGCCGGAGTGGAGGTGTAGCCCTGCAGCGGCGTACGGAACTGGCCCTGCCAGTTGACGACCGGCTCGCGCCACAGCTTGCGCAGCAGGTGGTAGTTCTCGACCGCGAGCTTGATGCCGTCGCGGATGTCCTTGCCGAACCAGGGGTAGACCGGCCCGGTGTTGCCGCGGCCCATCATCAGGTCGACGCGGCCGCCGGAGAGGTGCTGGAGGAACGCGTAGTCCTCCGCGATCTTCACCGGGTCGTTGGTGGTGATGAGGGTCGTGCTCGTGGAGAGCAGGAGCTTCTCGGTCTTCGCCGCGATGTAGCCGAGGTGCGTCGTCGGGGACGACACCACGAACGGCGGGTTGTGGTGCTCGCCGGTGGCGAAGACGTCGAGGCCGACCTCCTCGGCCTTGAGCGCGACCTTCGTCATCAGGTCGATGCGCTCGGCCTCGGACGCGGTGCGCCCGGTGGTCGGGTCCGTCGTGACGTCACCGACGCTGAAGATGCCGAACTGCATGGTTCCCTCCGATGTTGGTTGAAGTTTGTACCACTCTCAACCTGCCTTCCGGCCCCAGTATTCCGTGGAATCGCCGGGCGACGTACGGCGTTGGACCGTCGTCCGGGCGCACGCTCGGACCAGGAGATTGTCCGAGAGGAGCGATCGATGACCGACTTCACCCCCTTCGAGGACCTGCTGCGCGGACACGCGGGCCTGCTCGAGGACACCACCCACGACCGCTGGCTGCGCGCCCAGGTGCTGTTCGAGGAGCGCGCCTACCGCGAGGCCGCCGTCCTGCTCGCCGAGCTGCTCGACGACCCGGGCGACGTCGGCCACGAGCTCACCGACGTACGCCTCCTGCTGGCGCGCGCGCTGTTCCACTCCGCCCAGCTCGACGGCACCATCAAGGTCGCGACCGAGCTCCTCGAGCACGACCCCAACGAGCCGTACGCCCACCTGCTGCTCGGCCGCTCCCTGCAGCGCAAGGGGCGCACGGACGAGGCGCAGCCGCACCTGCGCCTGGCCGAGCTGTTGGGCGGCTACCGGAGCTGAGCGGCCCGGGTGGCGGCCGCCGGGGTCCCGGCGGGGTCGAGCGGACCATCGTCCGCTCGACGCCCGCCATGCCGGCCCCCCAGCGTCCATCCGGGTGTCATAGTCCGAAGCCTGGGTGAACACTCGCCACCCCCGGCCCTCCCGGCGCGACAGGGCGCACGCGCGGCCCCATCCTGAGGGCGTGACCAGCTACGGCGACCACACCGGACCACTCGCGATCGCCCACCGCGGGGGCATGGGGCTCGCCCCGGAGAACACCCTCGCGGCCTTCGACCGGGCCACGGCCCTGGGCCTCACCCACCTCGAGACCGACGTGCGCACCACCCGCGACGGGCACCTGGTCTGCTTCCACGACGCGACGCTCGGGCGGGTGACCGGGCAGCCGGGCCGGGTCGCCGACCACGACCTCGCCGACGTGCGCCGGCTCCGCGTCGACGGCACCGACCAGGTGCCCACGCTCAGCGAGGCGATGGCGAGCTTCCCGAGCGCGCGGTTCGCGATCGACCTCAAGGACGAGGCGGCGATCGGCGCCATGGCGCGGCTGATGCGGGCCAACCCCGGCTGGGCCGAGCGGACGCTCGTCGCGGGCGCGTGGAGCGGCTGGCTGCGGCGGCTCCGCGACGAGGCGCCCGGCGTCACGACGGCGCTCGGCTGGCGGTCGCTGACCACCCTGGTCGCGTGCTCGCGCGGCGGCGTACGCCCTCCCGGCCTGCGCCGCGGCGAGGGGGCGGCGGGCACCTTCGCGCACGTGCCGATCCGCCTGGGCCGCCTGCCCGTGCACTCCGAGCGGGTGATCGCGCGGGCGCACGAGCTCGGCATCCGGGTGGTCGTGTGGACGGTCGACGACCCGGTCACGATGCGCTCCCTGCTCGACATGGGCGTCGACGGCATCATCACCGACCGGCCCGACGTGCTGCGCGAGGTGCTGATCGGTCGCGGGCAGTGGCCGACCCGTCAGACGCCCTCGAGCACCTCCGCGCCGAGCCCGTGCGAGACGGCCCAGAGGACCGCCTGGCTGCGGCTGCGTACGCCGGTCTTGCGGTAGGCGCTGCGGATGTAGGACTTCACGGAGTTGAGGGAGATCTGCATCTGCTGGGCGATCTCGTCGTTGCTCTTGCCGGTGGCGATGTGGGCGAGGGTCTCGCGCTCGCGCACGGTGAGCAGGTCGGCCTGGTCGGTGGACCGGAGGTCCTTGGTCGGCAGGACCGGCAGGAGGGGCGCCACGACCGTCTCGCCGAGGTGGATGGCGCGGAGGGCGCGCCCGAGCTGCTGGGCGCTGAGGCTCTTGGCGAGGTAGCCGGTGACGCCGTGCTCGAGAGGCTCGTGGACCAGCCCGGGCTGGTGGTTCCACGTGTAGATCGCGACGTGCCGGATGAACGGGTCGGCCGCCGCGCGCTCGAGGGTCGTGTCGCCCCGCGGTGCCCCGAAGGTCTCGACGAGCGCGATGTCGATCGGCCGGCGGGCGCGGTCCTTGACGCTGCCGAGCTCGAAGCCACCGAGCGTGCGGAGCATGCCGTCGAGGCCGCGCCTCACGAGCTCGTCGCCGCCGAGCAGCGCGACGCGGATGTCCATGCTGGTCAACTGGTGGTCCTCAGGTCGTCCTCGGAGGAGCGGACATCGCCCCTCGACGACCCCCCGACCGTCAGTTCCGACAGTAGACGGACTCCTGCGTGAAGACGCTCCTTGGTGGTGCCAGCACCACCGATTCCACCCTCAGGGGTGAACCTCGAGCTCGATCTGCCCACCTCGACGGGGCCACCCGGCCGCACGACACCCGTGAACACAAGGTGCACAACGGTGACCAGGCCCACGTCGCCGGGCGAGTGTGACGGGCGACACACACCCCGATGAAGGAGCTGCCATGCACCGGCGCACCCCCCTGGCGACCCTCGCCTGCCTCTCGATGCTCGGCCTCGCCGCGTGCGGCGGCGGCGACGCCGACCCCGCGGCCTATCCCGAGGACGACATCACCCTGGTCGTCCCGTTCGCGGCGGGCGGCCCCACCGACACCGTGACCCGCCTGATCGCCGAGCCGATGGCTGAGGAGCTCGGGGCCGAGATCATCGTCCAGAACGTGGAGGGTGCCGGCGGCACCGTGGCGGCCGGGCAGGTCGCCGACGCGGACGGCGACGGCTACGAGGTGCTCATCCACCACATCGGCATGTCGACCGCACCGGGCCTCTACCCCGACCTGGCCTACGACCCGCTCGAGGACTTCAAGACCGTCGGCCTCGTCACCGACGTACCGATGACCATCGTGGCGCGCAAGGACTTCGAGCCCGAGACGCTCGAGGAGCTCGCCACCTACGTCGAGGAGAACGCCGACACGGTCACCCTCGCCAACGCCGGCGTCGGCGCCGCGTCGCAGCTCTGCGGCCTGCTCATCGAGCAGCAGCTCGGCGTCGACCTCACGGAGGTCCCGTACGACGGCACCGGCCCGGCGCTCACCGACCTGGTCGGCGGCCAGGTCGACTTCATGTGCGACCAGACCACCAACACCGCGGCGCAGATCCAGTCCGGCGACATCAAGGCGTACGCCGTCACCACGCCCGAGCCGATCGAGGCGCTCCCCGAGTTGCCGACGACCGCCGACGCCGGTTGGTCCGACGTCGAGGTCGGCGTCTGGCACGGCCTGTACGTCCCCTCCGATACCCCGGACGAGATCGTCGAGAAGCTGACGGCGGCGCTCGAGGTGGCGCTCCAGGACCAGAACGTCATCGACTCGATGGCCGACCTGGGCACCACGCCCGTGCCCGCGGACCAGGTCACCCCGGAGGCCCACACGTCCAAGCTGCAGGAGCAGATCGACCTGTGGACCCCGATCATCGAAGAGTCCGGGGTCACCGGCGGATGAGCACCGACACGGGTGTCGAGAACGGCGCCGGGCACCGCCCGGCTCCGTTCCGGCCGGACCTCCTGGCGGGGGGCGCGTTCATCGTCCTCGGCCTCGCGTTCGCCATCGGCGGCTCGCGGTACGACGTGGGCTCCGCGCTGCGGATGGGCTCGGGCTACGTGCCCCTGGCGCTCGGCAGCATCCTCGTGCTGCTCGGGCTGATCGTGGTCGCCATCGCCTTCCGCGGCGGCGACCCGGCGATCCGCGACGTCGAGCGCGCGCCGATCCCGTGGCGGCGCGGGGGCCTGCTGGTGGCGGCGATCCTGTTCTTCGGGTTCTTCGTCTCCGGTCTCGGCCTCGGCCCGACGCTGTTCGTGACGACGTTCGTCGCGGCCCTCGCCGGGCACGGCACCAGCGTCCTCAAGGCGGCGCTGACCGCCGCCGGGATCACCGCGCTGTGCCTCGTCGTCTTCGTGGTGCTGCTCCAGCTGCGGCTATCGATCCTCGGCGAATGGCTGGGGGGCTGACGTGGACGGCATCCTCCTGGGCCTCGAGACGGCCCTCCAGCCGAGCAACATCCTCATCTGCCTGCTCGGCGTCACCCTCGGCACCGCGGTCGGGGTCCTCCCCGGCATCGGGCCGACGGCGACGGTGGCGCTGCTGCTGCCGATCACGTTCGAGTTCGACCCGGTCGCCTCGCTGATCATGCTCGCCGGCATCTACTACGGCGCGCAGTACGGCGGGTCGACGACAGCCATCCTGCTCAACCTGCCGGGCGAGTCGTCCTCGGTGGTGACCGCCCTCGACGGGCACCAGATGGCCAGACAGGGACGGGCCGGACCGGCCCTCGCGACCGCGGCCCTCGGCTCGTTCTTCGCCGGGACCGTGGGCACGATCATGCTGGCCGCCTTCGCTCCCCCGCTGGCCCAGCTGGCACTGAAGTTCGGCCCTGCGGACTACTTCGCGGTGGTCGTGCTCGGCCTGATCGCCAGCATCGCGCTGGCGAGCGGATCGACGGTCAAGGCGCTGGCGATGATCGTGCTGGGCCTCCTCCTCGGCACGATCGGCCAGGACAAGTTCACGGGCGTCCCCCGCTTCACCTTCGGGGTTCCCGAGCTCTTCGGCGGGCTCGACTTCGTCTCGCTCGCGGTCGGCCTGTTCGGCCTGGCCGAGATCATCCGCAACCTCGAGTCGCGACAATCGGCCTCGATCGTGACCAGGAAGGTCGAGGGCCTCTGGCTCAGCCGCGACGACTTCCGTCGGATCCGGATGCCGGTCCTGCGCGGCACCGCGCTCGGCTCGGTGCTCGGCGTGCTGCCCGGTGGTGGTCACGTCCTCGCCAGCTTCACGTCGTACTCCGTGGAGAAGAACCTCTCCAAGGAGCCGAAGAAGTTCGGCACGGGTGTCATCGAGGGCGTCGCGGCACCGGAGTCGGCCAACAACGCGGCCGCGCAGACGTCGTTCATCCCGCTGCTCTCGCTCGGCCTGCCGGCGCACCCGGTGATGGCGCTGCTCGTCGGCGCCTTCATCATCCAGGGCATCACGCCAGGGCCCAACGTCATCAACGACGAGCCCGAGCTGGTGTGGGGCCTGATCGCCTCGATGTGGGTGGGCAACCTGCTGCTGGTGCTGCTCAACCTGCCGCTCATCGGCCTGTGGGTGAAGATGCTGTCGGTGCCCTACGAGGTGATGTTCCCCGCGATCATCGCCTTCGCCTCGATCGGCTGCTACTCCCTCAGCCTCAACCCGTGGGACGTCTTCGCGATCGCCGCCGCGGGGCTGGTCGGCTACTTCCTCATCCGGTGGGGCTGCGAGGCGGCGCCGCTGCTGCTCGGCTTCGTGCTCGGCCCCCTGCTGGAGCAGAACCTCCGCCGGGCGATGATCATCTCCCGCGGCGACCCGGTCGACCTCGTCATGCGACCCATCTCTGGCTCGCTGCTGCTGCTCGCGGTGGTCATCATCGTGGTCGCGGTGCTGCCGTCCGTACGCAAGAAGCGCGAGGTCGTCTTCCAGGGCGAGGACGACTGAAGCTCGGGCGGTGAGCCAGCCACATTCCGTACGTCGGAGAGGTGGCTGGCGCACCGCCCGTCTGCGTGTCGCCTCCCGCCGCGCCGCTTGGCGGTGACTGAGCCACCTTCGGGGCGCCGAGAACGTGGCTCACTCACCGCTCGACGGCGTACGCCCGGGTGCGGTCTGCTGCCAGCGGTACTCGACCTCCGGGCGTCCGCTGCCTCCGTAGCGCAGCGCTCGGGCGACCAGCCCGACGTCGGCGAGGTGCTCGAGGTAGCGCCGCGCGGTGACCCGCGAGCTGTCGAGGCGCTCCGCGAGCTCGCGCGCGGAGAGCACCCCCGGCGGCGTACGGAGGCTGTCCATCGCCTCGTGCAGCCGCTCGGCGGTCAGCCCCTTGGGCAGCGCGCCGTCGGAGGTCGCGACCCGCAGCGAGCCGAGCATCCGGTCGACCTCGTCCTGCACCACCTCGTCGGGCGCGGCACCGAGCTGGCGGCGGTAGTCGGCGTACTGCTCGAGCTTGGCGCGGAACATCGGGAACGTGAACGGCTTGATCAGGTAGAGCACGACCCCGTGCGCGACCGCGCGGCGCACCATCTCGGCGTCGCGGGCCGAGGTCACCGCGATCACGTCGACGAGCGCACCGCCGGCCCGCAGGTTGCGGAGCAGGCCGAGGCCGTGCCCGTCGGGGAGGTACATGTCGAGCAGCACCAGGTCGACCTCGCGCTCGCCCAGCATCCGGGCGGCCTCGGTCGCGGAGTGCGCGACGCCGACGACCTCGAAGCCGGCGACGCGCCCGGTGTACGCCGCGTGCGCCTCGGCGACCAGCGGCTCGTCCTCGACGACGAGGACCCGGACGTTGCCCGTGGGGGCGGTCACGGCTGCTCCCCCAGCACGACGACGAGCTCGGCGCCGCCGAGGTCGGAGCGGCCGATGGTGACCCCGCCGCCGAGGCGGCGCGCCACCTGCGAGACGAGCGCCAGCCCGACGCCGTGCAGTCCGCCGGCGTCGGCCTTGGTGGTCCAGCCGCGCTCGAGGGCGTGGGCGGCCTCCTCGGGCGTCAGCCCGGGCCCGCTGTCCCCGACGACCAGCCGGACGTGGGTGGGCGAGCCCTCGAGGTGCACCACGATCCGCTTCTCGGCGCTCCCCGCGACCGCGTCGATGGCGTTGTCGACGAGGTTGCCCAGGACGGTGACGAGGTCGCGCGGCGAGCCGACGTCGAAGGAGGCGGGCAGCTCGCCGGTGACGGTCAGCGAGATGCCGCGCTCGGCGGCCTCCGCGGACTTGCCGAGCAGCAGGGCCGCGACCACGGGGTCGCCGACGGCGCCGACGAGGCGGTCGGTGAGCATCTGGGCGACCTTGAGCTCGTCGGTGACGAAGTCGACCGCGTCGTCGGGTCGACCCATCTCGATGAGGGACACCACGGTGTGGAGCCGGTTGGCCGCCTCGTGGGTCTGCGCGCGCAGCGACTCGGTGAGGCCCCGCACGGTGTCGAGCTCGCCGGTCACGGCCTGGAGGTCGGTGTGGTCGCGCAGCGTGACGACGGCGCCGACCTCCTTGCCGTCCCAGAAGGCCGCGCTCGAGCTGGCGACGAGGACGTGGTCGCCGGTGACGTAGACCTCGTCGGCGCCGCGCTCGCCGGCGGCCGCCTGGACGAGCGCGGGCGGGAGGCCCAGGTCGTCGAGGGAGCGGCCGACGACGTCGTCGGGCAGGCTCAGCAGCCGGCGCGCCTCGTCGTTGACCAGCTGCACCCGGCCCTCGAGGTCGATGAGCAGCAGGCCCTCGCGGACCGCGTGCAGGACGGCGCTGTAGTACTCGTACATCCGGGTGATCTCGCGCTCGCCCATGCCGTGGGTCTGGCGCCGCAGCCGCTGCGCGATCAGCCCGGCCCCGACGACGCCGACGAGCAGCACGGCGACGGCCGCGACGACGATGTCCCAGAACTCGTCGAGCAGCAGGTCGTCGAGCTGCGTCAGGGTGATGCCGACCGAGACGAGCGCCACCACCTGCCTCGACGACTCGGTCGCGAAGACCGGCACGATCGAGCGGATCGAGGGGCCCAGGGTCCCCTCGTACTCCTCGGTGAAGACCCGGCCCTCCAGCGCCGCGGCGATGTTGCCGATGAACTTCTGGCCGAGCAGGTCGGGGTTCGGGTGCGACCACCGCGTGCGGTCGGTGTCCATCACGACGACGAAGTCGACGCCGGTGTCCACGCGCACCGCCTCTGCGTACGGCTGGAGGAGCGCGGAGGGGTCGCCGCTCGCGATCGCCTCGTGCACCAGCGGCGTGCGCGCGACCGCCTGCGCGACCGACACCGCCTCGTCCCGGGCGCCGGCCCGGATGTCGGCGCGGGCGTCGTACGTCGCGAGGGCGAGCGCCGTGACCACCAGGACCAGCACCGCGATGAGCTGCAGCACCAGCACCTGGCGCGCCACGGACTGCTCGCGGCGGCGGGGACGCGTCAGCACCGGCACATCGTAGGTCCAGCCGTGACGGTGCTCACGCGTTCAGCCACGGGTCACGGCTCGATCCCGATGCCGGGGATGCGCGCCCAGGCTCGCTCCTGCGCGGCCGTCATGGTGGGCCACCGGTGCCCGCCGGGACGCGGCTCGACGCGGTCGGCGTACGGAGCGGGGGTGAAGGCCGGGTCGACGAAGCAGCCGGTGCCGTACGTCGCGTCGAAGGCGGGGCAGGCCGCGGCGACGCCCGCGGGGGTCGGCTTCGCGCCGGTCTGGGTCCAGGTGGCCAGCGCGTCCATCGCCGCGGCGTACCCGCTGTTGCTCAGCGAGCTGTGCTCGGACTCGGCGGTGAAGACCTGCACGAGGTCCTCGGCGGTGCCGGCGCCCGCGCGGGTCGCCCGGTAGGCCGACTCGTGCTCGATGAACACGGTCGGGTCGTCGATGGCGTGGAGGGTGAGGGTCGGGATGCGGACGGCGCCGGTGAGGTCGCTGTCCCAGGTGAGGTCGCGCTCGGCGCCCGGGTCGGCGGAGAAGCGCGCGACGCCCTCGTTGAGCGCCTCGTCGTCGTGGCTGCCGGAGTAGGTCACGCCCTCGTTGCTGAACGGGTTCCGGCCGTCGAGGCGGTGGTGCACGATGTCGCGGAAGGTGAACGTCGCGAAGCGCAGGTGCGACTCGAGGGTGCGCTCGGGGACCTTCGTCACGGCGAGGATGTCGTCGAGGTTGCGCTGCTGCAGCGCCGTACGGTCGGCTGGCGCGGACTGGTTGCCGGTGCATTCCTGCAGGCGCGCGCGGAGCCCGGCCGAGGTCATCGTGGAGCCCTCGCGCAGTCCCATCCAGAGGGGGTACTGCGGCTCGGTCGGGCGCGGGTGGTTGCCGCAGTAGTACTGGTAGACCACGCGCAGGTCGACACGGTAGTCGTAGCCGCGGGAGGCCCCGGCGAGCACGCCGTTGGTGAGCAGCACCCCGTCGTACGTCGTCGGGTGCACCTCGACCAACTTGGCGGCGACGTCGCCGCCCCACGACTGGCCGTGGGCATAGGTGCGTACGGGCTCGCCGAAGGCTTCCTCGAAGACCTCGCGGGCGCTCTCGGTGTCGGCGACCGCCATCCGGGTGCCGTAGCCGCCGCGGCGGTAGGCCGAGCCCACCCAGGCGTAGCCCTCGCGCGCCATCACGGCCCACCGGTCGAGGTCCTCGACGCTGCGCTCGGGGTCGGAGGCAGCGGCGAGGTCCGGGCCGCCGTGCGCGTGGACGACGAGGTCGCCGTTCCAGTCGTGCGGGACCGCGATGGCGTAGAAGGCGCCGTTGGCGTCCTGGCCGGTCCAGCAGTCGGCGACGTCGGCGACCCCCGCGGGGCAGGCTGCGGGCGTCGGCGCGGTGTCGGCCGCGGCGGGCAGCGGCGCGAGCAGTGCGCTGCCCAGGACGGCCGCGCCGGCCGCGACGGCGGCACGGGTGAGCTTCGAGGACTGGGGCATGGGGAGGCTCCGGGTGGGGGGGTACGGGCGGCCGAGTGCGCCCGGATGCCCCGACGCTAGGAGGGTGTGACGTGCGTCTCACCCTTGTGTTCGTAGTGTTTGTCGTATGGGACTCAAGGACCTCATCACCGCCGGCCGCTCGGAGGCCGCCACCACCAAGTCCGCGCTCGAGGCCGCCCAGGACCCGCGGCCCGACCCGGGCGCGATCGACCGGCTCGTCGACATGCTCCTCGACGTCGGCCTCGACGGGCGCGGCCCGCTGAGCCCCGTGCGGACGGTGGCCGACGAGGCGCTGCGCAAGGCCGGCGGCGACCGCGAGAAGGCGATCGCCGCGCTGGCCCGCCGCAGCACGCTCACCGGTGGCATCGGCGGGTTCGTCACCGGCCTGGGCGGCTTCGTCACGATGCCGGTGTCGCTGCCGGTCAACGTGGCGGAGTTCTACCTCCAGGCGGTCCGGATGGTGGGCGGGATCGCGGTCCTGCGCGGCTACGACGTCGACGAGCCGCGCGTACGCTCCGCCATCCTGCTGACACTCGTCGGCTCCGACGCCGAGGAGGTCCTCAAGAAGGCGGGGATGACGTCGGCGGGCAGCGCGGTCACGTCGTACGCCCTCAAGGGCCTGCCGCCCGCGGCGCTGATGATGGTCAACAAGGCCGTCGGCTTCCGGCTGATGCGCGGGGTCAGCGAGAAGGTGCTGGCGCGGTTCGGTCGCGGCGTCCCCTTCGCCGGCGGGCTGGTCGGCGGCGGGATCGACGGGTTCATGATGAAGAAGATCGCGGACCACGCGATGAAGGAGTTCCCCGTCGTTCCCACCGGTGGCTGAGGCCTGACCCGGCGCTGGAACGCACCCCTCCACACCCCACCCGGGTAGTCCGCTGCGATCGGCCGGTCGAAGGGGCTCCGGGACCGGCATTTCGCAGCGGACTATCGAGGGGGGTGTGGACGACGGGCCCCGGGCTCACCCCGTGATGACCTCCCGGATGGCGTTGGCCTCCTCCTGGACGACCTCGGCGTCCACGAGGTCGCCGGCCTGCTCGGTGAGGACCTGCACCCACTGGTCGAGGACCTCCTCGGCGTACCCGCTGTCGTAGAGCTCTTCGGTGAGGTCGGCCTTCGCCTGCTCGACGAGGTCGGACCACTCCTCGACCGCGGTGAAGCGCTCGACGAGGACGTTCGTACGCCCGCCAGGTCCTCCCATGCCGCCTCCCATGCCGCCTCCCATGCCGTCGGGGCCGCCCTCGCCGAAGTCGGGCCGCTCCCCCTCCGGCAGCTCGGTCGGCATCCCCTCGGGGCGCTCGCCGCCGGCCGGGAACCCGCCGGAGCCACCGGGGGCCCCGCCCCCGCCCGGCCCCGCGCCGAAGGCGAGGTTGTGGTCCCAGGCCACGACGGTGAACCCGCCGGTCTCGGCGTCCCAGCGCAGGTAGGAGTTGTTGCCCGGCCCGTCGATGTCGTCGAAGTTGTCGACGACCTCCTCGAAGGCGAGGTAGCGCGCGAACGCCTGCACGTCGAGCCGCTCGGGCAGCTCGGCGGCGAAGTCCTCGTCGCTGCTGTTGTTGATGAAGTCGAGGAAGTCGATGAGCGGCGTCAGGTCCTCCTCGCCGGTCTCCTGGTCGAAGACGTCGACGTACGCCTCGGGGTCGTCACCGCGCCACGACCAGTCGCCGCCGGCCTCGGCCTTGTAGAGCAGCCCGTCGGTCGAGAAGTTCTCGGCCTCCCACGCCTCGTCGAGGTGCTGCACGACGAGCCGCAGCCGCGCGTCTGCGCCGTTGACGCGGATGGACGACGCGACGGCGTGCTCGCTGGCCAGCCCGGCCTCGGCGAGGAGGTCGAGGGCGAGCGCCTCGTTGAGGGTGGTCTCGGTGGTGTTGGAGCGGACGATGAGCTCGGTCCAGCCGTCGATCGACTGGTCGTCGACGAACTTGTCGAGACGGATGAGCCACGGCAGGTCGGTCGGGTCGGCGCCGTCGTCGACGCCGCGGAGCGAGGAGTTGCCCTTGAGCCGGATGCCGGCGCGCTCGAAGGTCTCCCCGTCGATGGTGACGGTGGCCTCGAGCCACTCCTTCTCGCCCGAGTCCTGGTAGGTGTCGATCATCGCCGCGACCGCGTCCTCGTCGACGTCGATGGAGATCTCGTGCACCTCGCTCGCGTCCCACACGCCCGCCCCGTCGGCGACGTCTCGGGCTGCCGTGGCGACACCGCTCGTCGAGGTGGCCTCCCCGTCGGACGTGCCGACGGCGCAGCCGCCGAGGGTGAGCCACGCCAGGACGGCGAGGACGGCGAGGCACTGGTGGCCGGGGCGGGCGTTCATGCGAGCACTCCTTGGTGGCGGGCGAGGTGGTCGGCGAGGTGGCGCGAGGTGACGCGGTGCCAGCGGTTGCGCTGGAGGTCGGGGGTCAGCAGCGCCAGTCCCGTGCCGTACTTGGAGATCCGGACCGGCCGGTGGCCCAGCTCCCACAGCCGCCGGTCGAGCGGGCCGGGGCGGTGGCTGCCGGACTTGGTCTCGACGACCAGCACGTCGCCGACCTCGGCGCTGCCGTGGCCGGAGACCCAGCGCAGGTCGCGGTCGAGCGTGGCGCGGCCGCCGTCGGCGGGCAGCATCAGGGTCGTGCGCCGGTAGCCGGTGTGCAGCGTCGCGACCAGGCCGGAGGGGTCGACGTCGGGCACGTACGCCGCGGCGAGGCGGTCGCGTACCCACTCGGCCGCGGGGCCGGTGACGTCCGTCCCGTCGTGCGGCAGACGCTCCTTGACGGTGGTGCCGCGGGATCCGCGGGTCTTGACCTCGAGCCAGCGCTCGCCGGTGTCGGCGTACGTCCGGGTGCGGACCTTCCAGCGCCGTCGCCGCTGGTGGGCGGCGGAGGTCCAGCTGTCGAGGTCGACGGTGTCGAGGTAGGTCGACTCGTAACGCGACTCCCGCCGGCCGTCGACCTCGAGGACGCGCAGCCCTGCCCTCCCGGTCGGGAACAGTCCGGTGAGCACGGCGTCGAGGTCGCCGGCGGGGATGACGTACTTGCGGTCGACGCGGGTGAGCAGCTCGGCGGCGGCGTTGAGCTCGTCGAGGGAGACGGCGGGGAGGTCGTCGATCATCGGGTGACCGCCGGTGCGGCGTGGCGCTCGGCGCGCGGCACGGCCGGCCGCGGCGCGACGGCGTAGTGCACCTCGACGGTCGTGGTGTCGTTGACCAGGTCGACCCGCAGCGGCGTGACCCGGTTGACCTTCGCGTCGAGGAGCCGCTCGAGGCGGACGACGAGCTCGCCCTCGTCGGTGACGGCGGAGTCGAGGACGACGACCTGCCGCAGCCCGGTGGCGTGCAGCAGTCGGCTGTCGACGAGCGCCAGCACGACGACGAGGCCGACCATCAGCGAGATCGACAGGCGTACGTCGGCGGTGCCGAGACCGCCGAGCAGACCGATGGCGAGGGCGGCGAAGTAGTAGGCGATCTCGTGCTGGCCGAGCTCGTCGGAGCGCAGCCGGATGATCGACAGCACGCCGAAGAGGCCGAGCCCGAGGCCGACGCTCGCGGCGCTGCCCGCCAGCACGATCGTGACGGCGAGGACGCCGACGTTGACCGCGACGAACGCGGTGACGAGGTCGGTGCGGCGGTGTCGGGGGTAGTAGACGGCGAGGGCGAGCACCAGCACGGCGACGAGGTCGACGGCGGCGAGCAGGTAGGTGGTGTTCATGGGACGACCCTCGCCACCTGTCCTGTCGCCCACCTGACGCGATCCTGTGGCGGTCCTGTGAGGTACGGCCGCTGG
The DNA here is from genome assembly GCF_004785795.1 of Nocardioides eburneiflavus. Lineage (NCBI taxonomy): Bacteria > Bacillati > Actinomycetota > Actinomycetes > Propionibacteriales > Nocardioidaceae > Nocardioides > Nocardioides eburneiflavus. The sequence continues at coordinate 974,400 of NZ_SRRO01000001.1, read as the reverse complement.
TCGAGGAGGGACGAAGTCCCGTCACGAGACCCGGTTGCCCACTCTGGGAGGATCGGTCCTCGTGGACGGACCCCTGCCCCTCGTCGTGCTCGCCGCCTCGCTGCTCTTCGCCGCGGTCGTCCTGGTCTACGTCGTGCTCGACCGGACGCCGGACTGGGGGCTGCTGGGCGTCGCCGCCGTCGTCGAGGCCGCGACGCTGGTCCTGCTCGTCGTCGCAGCGGTCCAGGTCGGCGGTGTCGACCTGTCGGGCGGTGGGGTGGTGACGCTGTTCGGCTACCTGGTGGCCGGTCTCGTGCTTCTGCCCCTTGGGTTCGTCTGGTCATTGGCCGAGCGCAGCCGCGGCGCGACGGCGGTGCTGATGGTGGCGGGGCTGGCGCAGGCCTTCGTGATCGTGCGGGTGATGGCGGTGTGGCCGTGAGCGCGACCGGCACCTCCACCTCGTCCGGCCTCGGCCGCGCGCTCGTCGCGGTCTACGGCGTCTTCGCGCTGGCGGCGACCGCCCGCTCCCTGGTCCAGCTGCTCACCAAGGCCGGCGAGGCACCCCTCGCGTACGCCCTCTCGGCCGTCGCCGCCCTCGTCTACGTCGCTGCCACGCTCGGCCTCGCCGAGGTCGGGCCGGCGCCGCGCCGGCTGGCCTGGGCCGCGGTCGGCTTCGAGCTCGTCGGCGTGCTCACCGTCGGCACGCTGACCGTCCTCGACCCGGAGCTCTTCCCCGACGCGACGGTGTGGTCGGCGTACGGCGCGGGCTACGGCTGGCTGCCGCTGGTGCTGCCCTTCGCGGGGATCGCGTGGCTGTGGCACACGCGGGCGCGGGACTGAGGCGGGGACATCAGCCGGCGGCCCGTCCCTCGATGAGGTCGAGGTCGCGCACGCAGAACTGGTGGTGCTCGAGCTCCTCGCCGAGCACCGTGCCCAGGCACTGCCGCAGCGACCGGCCACGGGCGTACGTCGGCCACCGGTCGTCGTCGGGGACCGGTGCGGGCTGCTGGAGCTGCTCGGAGGTGACCGAGTCCAGCCAGTGCTCGAGCTCGGCTGCCTGCGTGTCCCGGACCGCCAGCACCTCGTCGAGCGTCGGGTCGGCCGACGGATCGAGCCCCTGCTCCTCACGATCGGGCGCGGACTCGATGCCCAGCCCCATCGGGGTGAACAGCTCGGTCGAGCCGAGGCAGCAGCGCCGGAACCACGAGTCGTGGACGAAGACCAGGTGGCGCAGCGTCTGCACGGCCGACCACTCGTCGTTGACGCTCTCGTGCTCGACGCCGGGCGACTGCCGGATGCGTGCCACCGTCTCCGCCCAGTCGGCGCGCAGCTGCCGGGCGGCCCGGCGGAGGTCGGCCACGTCGTCGGAGCGGATGAGCCGGCGGACCGGGTGACGACGGTCGAGCTCGGCCTCGACGTACGCCATGACCTCCACGCCGTTGACGACGAGGTCGGTGACCAGCCCGTCGATGACGGCGCCCTGCATCACCACGCCGACCAGGCGGGCGTTGCTCAGGTCGCACTCGCGGAACTCCGCGCCCGCCAGGTCCTCGTCCACGTACCGCTTCATGCCTCGCAGGCTAGGCCCGGGCACCGACAGGCGGCAGGGGCGAGGCGCCCCGTCAGCCAGCTGCGTAAGAGGTGTGATGAGGCGCCTCGAAGACACTCCCTAGTCCCGGCCGGCGGCCGCCGCAACCATGGTTGAACCGGCAACGGCTCGCCGGTCGGGGCCGCACGGCACCTTCCGCGACGTCCCGGCCCGGTCGGGACTGCAGCCCCGTGCGGAGGGTCGGCCGTGCTGCGGGAGGTGGACTACACGTCGCCCACCGACGCCGTCGCGGGGTTCCTCGACCACCGTCCGGGCGTGGCCGAGCGGGGCAGGGTGATCGCGACGACCGACGACAACTCGGCGCGCTCCTCACGGCTCTACATCAGCTACGACCTCGCCGACCTCGTCGACTACCTCCCGCTGGGTCACGGCGCGGTCGCCATCAAGGCGCAGGACCAGTTCCCGCGCAATTCCTACCCGCCGTTCGTCCTCGATCCCGACGGGCGGCTCGCCCCGTTGCAGGTCGTCGAACCTCGCGCTCTCGACGAGGACGACCAGCTGCTCGGCGTCGAGGTCTACAACCTGTTCGCCGCGAACCTGCAGTCGACCTCGGCCGACGTCGCCACGACGGACGCCGAGGAACCGCAGGGACTGTGGGCCGTCGACGTGTGAGCCGCGGAGCTCTTCCCGATCGCCGGTTCGCCGCTCGGTGACGTGCGTCGGAACATCCCCGGCCGCGACGGCTCGGCAATGAGCGTCACCGGCTACCGGCATGGCGTCGGCGCGGGCGTGTGGCGGTACGAGACCACGACCGACGGCGGACGTTCCTGGCAGCGGACGGACGTGAGCCTGCCGCTGGGCCGCAAGCACCTCTGGCGCTACGCCGACGTCACCACGCATGCCGTGGGACCCGGGCACCTGCAGGCGATCGCGATGTCGGACGCGCCGGAGGACCTGCCGCTGTACCTGTGGGAGCTGTGGCTCACCGACGACGAACGGCACTTCCACCGCGTGCGGCTGCCGTGGGATCGGATGCGGTTCGGCAGCATGGCGTACGCATCGGACGGAGCGTTGCTGCTCGCCGAGGTGGGGGGCTCGGACAGGTACTGCGACGCGCTCGTCTGCAACCGACCAGGCAGGATCTGGCGACTCGCGCCGGGTGACACAGAGCCGAGGCTCACGCCCGGGGCCCCGCGCCTGTTCGGTCCCTTCTGGTCAGTGGGGATCCACTTCTCTGGAGGATCGATCGTCGCCCGGACCGGTCTCCGCACCATCGCACTCTCCGCCGACGGCGACACCTGGACCGAGGTCAGGCCCGGTCAGCGGGACGTGTCGCCGTCCGTGGCGCGACGCGGCTAGGGAACGGGTGGTTCGAAGATCGTGGGCGAGGGCAGTCGACCGCAGGCGCCGCAACTGACGTACGTCGTACGGGCATCCACCCACCTGCGCTCCCACCGGTGCCAGAGGTGCCAGCGGCAGGCCCGCGGCGCCGGGTCGGCGTACGCCGGTGGCGGCTCGTCGACCACCCGGATGTCGAAGACCTCGAGGGTTCCGGGGTGGTCGCGGTCGTCCTCGCGAACGCGGTGGTGGCCCAGCATCAGCTCCTCCCTCCCTCCCACAGGATCACTCCGCGTGACCTGCCTGTGAAGTACCCAGATCCGGGCCGACCACGCCGTCATCGTCGGTGCATGGCGAGGCTCCACCAGGGGAACTGGGTGGCAGCCATCCACGAGTGAGGGGACGAGTCCATGACCAGCCCGGACGACATGACGGCCAAGCCGGACACCGAGGAGCGACGCGCGACGCCGAACTCGTCCGGCCCCGAGGGAGCAGCAGGCGGGATGGGCTCGAGCAGCGAGCGCGTCGGCCATGCGGGCCCGGGCCAGGTGGGCACCGACGGCCTTCGGGACACGACAGAGATCGACACGCCGGCCGACGCACCACCGGAGCAGAGTGCGGGTGGCAAGGAAGTGCAGCCGGAGGGCGTGGAGCCGAAGGCGGGCTACCCGCGGATGGACCCGCGGCACGAGGACAAGCCCTACCGCCCCTGATCTCGTCTGCGGCGACACGTCGGTACGCGCCGTCGCCATGGGCACAATCTGCACATGGACCTGTCACCTCTCGGCGTACGCGCGAGCGCCGGAACCCTGCGTGCCGCGGAGGGCGTCGTGCTGCACCACGTCTGGACCCACGAAGGTGTCGTGGCCGGCCCGGCCGGAAACGGCGCCCAGCTGCTCCACCTGTCGGTGGCCCTCTGGCGGCGGTCGGAGGCGCCAGCACAACCATTGAGAGCAAGTGGTCTAGCCCGCCCCACCCCCACCGGTGGATTTCGTCATCGAGCATGGTCGGGGTCGCGATCCCGAGACGTACGGTCGCCAGGCGTTGGGGGGTGCTGAGGGGGACCCCGTCAGGCCTGGGGGGCTGACGGGGCCTACGGCCCTCGCTGCTCGCGAGGGTCGATCACGAGCGGGCGGTCACGAGCGCCGGGATCGGCCCGCCCGCCGTCATCGTGAAGGGCACGGCCAGGGGGAAGCGCGGCTCGAGGGACTCGACCCGCACCGCGCGGACGATGGTGGCCAGGCCGAGGGTCGCCTCGAGCATCGCGAAGTGGTCGCCGATGCAGGAGCGCGGCCCCGCACCGAACGGGAGGTACTGCCAGCGGTCGCGGCCGCGGGAGCGCTCGGGGAGGAACCGGTCGGGGTCGAACCGCTCCGGATCGGGCCACAGGGCCGGGTCGGTGTGCAGCGCCATGATGCCCACGACGACGTTGCTCCCGGCCGGCACCCGCCAGCCGTCCACCAGGACGTCACGCATGGCCAGCCGCGCCACGACGGCGGCGGGCGGGCACAGGCGCAACGACTCGTGGACGACGCGGGTGGTCAGCTCGAGCGCGGGGACGTCGTCGGCGTCGAGCGTGCCACGTCCCAGCCCGGCCGCCTCGGCGGCGACGCGGTCCTGCAGCGCCTGGTCCCGACCGAGCGCCCAGAGGCTGTAGCAGAGGGTCGTGGCGGTGGTGTCGTGCCCGGCGATGAGGAAGGCGGAGAGCTCTCCCCGGATGTCCTCGTCGGTGAGCGCACGCCCCGTCTCGGGATCCCGTACGTCGAGCAGCAGGCGGATCAGCTCTGCGGGATGGTCCGGGTCGCGTCGGCACTCGTCGACCGCCTCGTCGATCACCGCGAAGAACCGCTCCCTGGCCCGGGCGAAGCGTCTGTTCGCCGGCGTGGGCCACCTCGCCGGGAGCCGGACCGGTGCGATCCCGCGATCGGTGAAGTACTGCAGCAGCGTGGCGAATTCGCCGGCCATGGCCTCCGCCCGCGGACCGAGGTCCTGCCCGAGGACGGACCGGCCGAGCACCTGCAGCGTCAGCCGTCGGGTGAACGGGTCGAGCTCGACCCGCTCGGCGTCGACGGCCCGCTCGGCGGCGAGCTCGGCCTCGGTCGACATGTGCACGGCGAAGTCCCGCACGTGCTTCCTGGTGAACAGGGGCTGGATCGCTCGCCGGCGCGGCGTCCAGGCCTCGTGCGGGAGGTTGAAGAGGTTCAGCCCGACGTGCTTGGTCTCCTCGTGGACCTGTACGCCCTTGTCCATCGCCCCGTCGAAGCCGGCCAGCACGTCGTGGGCGCCCGCTGGCGAGGTGACGATCACGAACTGGGGAGCCACTCGCCGCGGCCCGATCGGCACACGTACGACCGGGCCGCCGTGGTCGCGCAGCACTGCCACGCCGGTGTGGAAGTTGCGCAGGGCGTCGATCCGCTCCCCCAGGCCGAGGCCGACCACCTTCGGCGGGAGCGGGGCCGTGACAGCACCTGTCGATGCCATCTCGTCATGGTCGCACCGGGACGAGGCGGTGGCGGGACTGGTCTAGACGCAGGACGCCCGTCAGGCCGGCGCGCCGGCGGGCACGACGCCGAGCTGCTGCATCAACGACAGCATGTCCGCGACACCCCAGTGCTCTGACACCCGGCCGTCCGAGTCGAACCGCATGATGTCGATGAGCTGGACGTCACCGGTGGCGCCGGTCGGCGGGATTCCCAGGAAGTCGCCTCGATGGGTCCCGGTGACCCGGACCCGGGCCACGGCCTTGTCGCCCTCGGCGACGAGGTCCTCGACGGTCATGCTGAGGTCCGGGAAGGCCTGGAGCAGGGCTCGGAACCAGTCCAGCGTCCCCTCCTTGTCGGGCGCGAAGCCCGGTGTGTCCTCGTGCTCGACGAAGCCGTCCGCGACGAGGTCGCCGAAGCCTGCGATGTCGCCGGCGCTGATCAGCTCATAGGTCCTGCGCATCGTCGCGCCGTGGTCCATGGCGGTCTCCTCCTGGTTGCGTGGCGGTCCTCGTGGCCGCACCACCCGACTCTGGTGGAGCCGGCGGAGGACGACATCACTCGATCGAGCGATGCACGACGGCGGCGAGCCCCACCCGATTGGAGACGCCGAGCTTGGCGTAGACGTGGCGGAGGTGGGTGTTGACCGTGTGCGGGGAGACGTACATCCGCCGGGCCACGGCGCCGTTCGTCAGGCCCTCGGCCACCAGCACGGACACCGTCCGCTCCGTGGCGGTGAGGCTCTCCCAGCCCGTCGCCGGCCGGTGTCGGCTCCCCTTGACGCCGGGAGGCGCGCCGACCGACCGCAACCCCGCCCGTACGCGCCCGGCCCAGGCGTCGGCGCCGGCGGCCTCGTAGCGGGCGAGCGCCTCGCCGAGCAGCGTCGCCGCCTCCTCCCGCCGACCATCCTTCGCGAGCGCGCTCGCCGCGTCCTCGCAGGCACCGGCGTGCTCCACCAGGAGCGGCGAGCGGCGGGCGAGCGCGGCCGCAGTTACCAACGACGCTGCGTCAGCGTCGACCAACCCGCGGCAGCGCAGCGCCAGGCTCCGCACCGTCGGCACCTCGGGTGCCAGGTCCGCTCCGGCCTCCACCGCGTCGGCCACCTCGCCCGCCACCTCCCGCCTGCCCAGCGCCAGGGCCAGTCGCACGAGATCGGGGGCCAGGCAGCGGTGGTAGAAGCGGCTCTCCCGAGCGGCGTCGACGCGCCAGCAGCGCAGCAGGAGGTCGAAGGCCCCGTGCGGGTTGCCCTCGGCCGCCTCCAGCGCAGCGGCCGCGAAGGTCAGGATGCCCGCGTTGTAGGGCAGCTCCTCCCCCTGCAACGTCCCGGCGAACCGGTCGGCCAGCTCACGAGCGACACCGAGCTCGCCCCTGCCTGTCGCGATGACGGTGCGATAGGCGAGCGACTGCCACTCCAGGAGCGGGTTGGCCTTCTCCCGGGCGGCCTGCTCCCCCGCCATGAGGCCGGGGACAGCGTCGTCCCAGTCACCGAGGGCGTACGACGCCTGGGCGTCGGCCATCAGCGTGGCCGAGAGCCACCACGCGGAGCCGAACTCGTCGTCCAGCGCCGCCCGGAACGCCGTCCTCGCCTCGCCCACGAGGTCGCAGTCGAACAGCGCCATGCCGAGCATCAGCTGAGGCTGCAAGGGCAACGCCCGTGGCCCGGCCGACCCCTCGGCGAGGGCCGCTGCCCGCCGGGCGTGGGACAGCGCGGCGTCGAAGCGGCCCTGCCGTCCCTCCGCCACCTGCAGCGCCGTCAACGCCCACACCGACAGCACCGGGTCCTCGGTCGCCTCGGCGACCGCGAGGGCGCGAGCCGCGACGGCCTCGCCCTCGGCCGGGGCGCCGCTGTAGGTGAGTGCCCAGCTCTGCTGGGCCAGCATCACCACCTGCTCGGCCGGACCCACCCGCTCGGGAGAGGCGAGGCTGTCCTCCACGACGGCGACGAGCTCGTCGGCACGGTTCTGCAGGGCAAGAGCCGAGACGAGGGCGACCCGGAGGGGGATGTCGACCTCGGCGACGTGCGGCCGCCCCAGGACCGCCTCGGCCCTGGCCGACGCCTCGGCCACGTCCCCGGCACGGAGGAGCGCCTGCACGACCTCGGCCGACACGGCGTCGGCGTCGCGGTGACCCCCGGGCAGCAACGCCTCGGCGCGCCTGACCAGCTCCAGGGTGACCGGCGGCGCCTGCCCCGCCGCTCCGCGGGCGGCGTGCCGCAGCCAGGTGGCCGCCTCCTCGTCACCGCGCTCGGAGCCGCGTACGAGGTGGTCGGCCACGGCCAACGGGTCGGCGCCCGCGGCCATCAGCGTGACCGCGGCCTCGCGGTGCAGGACGCGCCGGGCCGGGGCAGGCACCTGCTGGTAGATCGCGTCGTGCACGAGCTGGTGGCGGAAGACGACACGCTCGTCGACCCGGTCGAGCAGCTGGGCGTCGTACGCCTCGCCCAGCTGCCGCGCGGCCTCCGCAGGGGATCGGCGGGCGACGGCGGCCACGTCGCGCAGCGACACCGCGTCGCCGAGCACGGCCGCGATCCGGAGCAGCTCCAGCGTCGGCCCGGGGAGGTCACGGAGCCTCCGGTCCACCAGGTCGCCCAGTGATGCGGGGAGCTCGGAGACGGTGGCGTCGACCTCGGTGGCGGACCGGCTGAGCCCACCGTCGGCGGCCAGCGAGCGCAGCATGGCGGTGGCCCACAGCGGGTTGCCCCCGGCCTTGGCCAGCAGGGCGGTCAGGCGCGGCCCGGGCCGGGCGCCGAGCTCGTGGGTCGCGAGCGCCGTGACCTCGTCTGCGGTGAGCGGGGCCAGGCACAGGCTGCGTCCCCCGCCGGCTGCGAGGTCGTCCAGCAGCCGGACCACGCTGCCGGGGAGCGGCGAGGACCGCGTGGTCACGACGGTCAGCAGTGGGGCGAGGGAGAGCTGTCGCGTGAGCGACAGGACGGCCAGGAGGCTGGCGGTGTCCGCCCAGTGCACGTCCTCGGTGACGAGCAGCACCGGCCGCTCCGCGCACAGCGTCTCCACCAGGTCGACGATCTCCTCGACGACGCGCCACTGGATGTCGCCGGGGGTCGCGGAAGCCTCCCCTCCACGCCCCGCGAGGAGTCGGCCGATCGCCGCGGCACGCGGGTCGGTCGACCGGGCGCTCAGGCCCAGCGCGGATGCAGCCAGGCCGAAGGGACGCGTGCGCTCGAACGGGTGGCCGCCACCCGAGAGCACCCGCAGGTCGCGGGAGCGCGCCTCGCCGACCAGGCTCTGCACCAGTCGGGTCTTCCCGATGCCGGCCTCGCCCTCGACCACGAGGACCGAGGCGGGACCCTCGCCGAGCCGGTCCAGCTCGCCCAGGGCGAGCTCGAGCTCGGCCGTGCGCCCGATCAGCCCGTCCGCAGACGGCACCACGACCGACTCCGCCACCCACCGAGTGTCCTCCCCGCCGAGGTCGCGGTCCAGAGCCACGCACCCACGTGCCCCAGGTGTGGGAGGACCTGACATCGCGCGACCGAGTGATGTCTCCCCCCGACGCCGGGAGCAGCATCGAGATCGCACCAGTCGTCCGTCGCCCACCCACCCGAGGCCCGGACGATCCCACCCACCTCTGCCGCAAGGAGCACGCAATGCCACGCATGGTCATCACCCACGACGTCGTCGAGATCGAGCGCTGGCTCAAGGGCAAGGACGAGCGCGCCGCGGCGCTGGGCGCGGTCGGCAGCGACGTCACCGACTTCGTCGCAGCCGACGGCAGCACTCGCATCGCCGTGAGCGCGACCATCCACGACAGGGCTGCCCTCCAGGCGCTGATCGACGCGCCTCCCCCGGAGGTGCTGGCCCAGATGGAGTCCCACGGCGTCGTGCCACCACTCACCGTCTACGTCGAGCAGTAGTCCACCCGGTCCGAGGAGGAACCGCATGTCCATCAAGGTGATCGTCGAGCTGAAGGCCGCGCCCGGTCGGCGCGACGAGCTCGCGGGTGTGCTGCACGAGATGCTGGCAGGCATGGGGCCTGCCCTCAACGAGATGGGCTGCCTGGGCAGCGACGTCTACGAGGTCATCGACGACCCCGACGCCCTGGTCGAGATCGCGGAGTGGGAGACGGCAGCCGCCCGGGAGGCCGTCATCAACGACCCCTCGACCGCCGAGGTGATGGCACCGGTGTTCGAGCTGCTGGCCGCGCCCTTCAAGGCCACCCTCGTCCAGCCCGTGTGACACCGACGATCGTGGCGCGCAGGTCGTGACCTCCGCCCGGCACGACGCTCAGGAAGGACCCGCGCATGCCCCAGGTGGGATTCGCGCTCCCGGTGCTGCCGGGCCGGACCGGCCTCGACCGCGACGCCCTGGCGTCCTGCTGGCGCGGTGACCGGCGCGCGGCGTACGAGGACGCGCGGCGGCGTGCCGGCATCACGCGCGAGGCCGTCTGGATCCAGGCCACCGCGACGAGCACCCTCGCCGTGGTCCACCTCGAGGCCGACGACCTCGACGCGGCGTTCGGCGTCCTCGGCGGTTCGCCGGCACCGTTCGACCAGTGGTTCCGCGACCTCGTCCAGGCCGTGCACGGAGTCTCGCTCGCCGACGTGACCCTCCCCGAGCTCGTCCTCGACTACGACAGCGAGGCCTGAGGCCACGCCCGCCCGTCGAGGTGTCGAGCACGTCGTCCAGGTGCTGCCGCTGCCTCGGCCCGGGCCTCCGCGCGCCACTGGGCTAGGCGACCGGAGGCGGCACCGCCCGGACCTGAGCAGCGCCCGCGGACCGAGCCCGGGTCACCCGGAGGACCTTCGTCCCGGGGTCCACCGCGGCCACGTCGAGGACCGCCCGCGCACCCACGTCCTCCACGGTCACGGCGTGCGCGCTCCTCACGACCTCGCCGGACTCGTCCAGCAGCTCGAGGAGCACCTCGCCGGCCGGGTCGTCCAGGTCGAACGCCAGCACGCCGTCCTCGACCTCGGCCCGCCCCAGGTCCACCGCCCAGTGCGAGACCTCGTCGCGGATCCGCCATGGCGGCGGGTCACCCCAGTACTTGGGGATGACCTGCAGCTCCTCCTGCAGCGGCCCGGGGAGCACCCCCGCCCGGACCTTCAGCCCCGTCACGATCGTGTAGCGGGTCGGGGAGGTGCCGGTCACGCGCAGGTAGCCGACGGACTCCGGCGGCGGCCTGAAGGTGGCCTCGGTGACGGGTGACTCCCGCCGCAGCACCCGGCGGTCCGCGTCGAGCAGCTCCACGGTCAGCGGCTCGTCGCTGTCGCGGATCGTGAGCGTCGGCTCCCGGAACACGGTCGAGTGCGGCACCTCCAGGCGGTAGATGTCGCGATTCACGAACGCGCTCCCGAGCGGACCCGACCCCGTGACGCGGTGCAGGGTCGCGGGATAGGTCCCCGGCCCCCACTCCCGTCGACCGAGCACCCACCCCATCTGGAAGGGCGAGCGCGGCGCTGCCTCGAAGGTCAGGACGGGGGCGTCCTCGAAGTTGTTGCTCGGCTCGAACTCGTCGGGTCCGAGGTCGGCCTCGTCGACGTGCACGAGCAGTCGGTACGCGGTGGCGCCGTCGCCTCTCACCCGGACGCGGTAGGCCCCGGCGGGCAGCACGCCCGCGAGGCGGACACCGCCCGTGGGGATGTCCGCTCGAGCGAGGTCGACGACCGCGTTGGTCGACGCGCTCTCCACGACCACCATGAGCGTCGCCAGGCGGGCGTACCACTCGGACACGACCACCACGTCGCTGAGGTGGGGGACCTCGAAGGACCAGTAGTCGCGATCGGTGGCCGACGAGATCGCACTGAACCTGCCCATCGTCAGTGCCCGCCCGGGCCCCACGGGAAGGAGCGGGTACGCCCGGCTCGGCGAGCTGTTGTCCTCGTGGGTGTCCGGGAGCCGTGAGTTCAGCGCGGCACGGACCGCGGCCGCGGCGTCCAGGCCGCGGGACACCCGGCCGGAGCCCTGCCAGCCCGTCTCGACCAGCATCCGCCTGACGTCGTCGGCGCTGAGGTCCGGGTTGCAGTACCGCATCATCGCGGCGACGCCCGAGACGAGCGGGGCGGCGAACGAGGTCCCGTTCACCGTCGTGCCGAGGGGACGTGCCGCGTCCGGGGCGACCTGGATGCCGGTGCCGGGCGCCCACAGGTTGACCGACGAGCCGAAGTTGGAGCGCGCCGATGCCTGGTCGTTGGTGTCCAGGGCGCCGACGGTGAGGGTCCGGGGCGTACGCGTGGCCGGCCTGACGTCGAGGTCGTCGGGGAGCTCGACGACGGGGTTGTTGGCCCCCGGCCCGGCGGCGGCGATGCACACCAGCCCGTTGTCCGCCCCCCAGTCGAAGGTCTCGACCCAGGTGTCCTCGTCGAACTCGTCGCTGTCGGGGTTCCAGAAGCCCCAGCTCATGTTCAGGACGTCGATGCCCCACCAGACGCAGAGCTGGATCGCGCGCGTCGCGTCGTACGCCCGGTTGGCCCCCAGGAAGAGCGCCGGACGCGCGACGAGCCCGCCGGAGCCGGCCGCGCCCTGGCTGTTGCCGACGGCCGCGAGCGCGGCGGAGGCGACCCGGTTGCCGTGGAACGGCGAGGGCGTCGTGGACGTGAGGATGCCGGCGGGCTGCCCCTCGTTGACGAGGTTCCACTGCAGGACGCCCGCACCGAAATCCGACCGGGTCTGCCCGGGCGCGACCTGCGGCCGGCCGGCTGCGTCCAGCCAGAACTCCGTGTCGCAGACGGCGACCCAGACGGTGCTTCCTCCCTTCACCTGGCGGGAGGAGTCGACCAGCTGCCACGCCTCGACCATGCGGCTGCGGCCGGCGAACATGTTCCACTGGGTGGGGTCGGAGGGATAGGCGAGCGGCGAGCCCTCGGTCACCCGGGTCAGGGGCATGTCGAAGGCCTCACCTACGGCATCGAGCCCGATCCGGCGTCCCTCCGCGCGACGCGTACGCACCAGGACGGCGAGGTCCGCGAGCAGGCGGGAGCTGTACGTCACGTCGCCGCCGTCGGTCCCGTGCCGGCTCGCCAGGACGTCGAGGTCCACGTCGAGGTCGCGCGGGCTGTCGGCGAACCGGACGCGCGCCCACCGCGGCGCGTTCGTCAGGTCGACGTCCCGACGGCGCTCGACACCCTTCGGCCGAGGAGGCAGCTTCGGGGACCCCACGACCTCGCCGCCGTGGCGGTCGACCAGCTCCCGGACCAGGTCGTCGTCCCGCGCGTCCACGAGGACCTCGTCCCCGACGAAGAAGCTCGGCCGCTCACCGTCGTAGGCACGGGCGGCCACGTGGAGGCGGCTCCGCCGGGACTGCAACGAGGCGAGGCGGGCAACTGTGGAGCGTTCACGGACTCGGACACGTGCCATCCGGGCCTCCTGAGGAGTGAGACCTCTCAGTGTGGGATCGCCCGTTCCTCACCGTCAATGGAGTCCGAATCAGAGGGGTTGTGCATGGGTCCTGATCGGCGGAGCCTGCCGGTATGGACGCATGGCCGGTCATCTTCCTGCCAGGGGTGGTGATGCCTGCGTCGGCTGCCTTCGCGAACCTGCTGGCTGAGCTCGGCGCAGACGTCGACGCCGTCACGAAGGACCTGGAGGTGTACGCGACCAGCACCCCACCGTCGGACTACTCCCTCGATGTCGAAGTCGCCGGAGTCCTTGACACCGCCCGGGTGCGCGGCTGGGACCGTTTCCACCTTGTCGGCTACTCCGCCGGTGCCGCCGTTGCGTTGGCCTTCGCTGCCGCGCACGCCGAGCGCCTCGGAAGCCTCGGCCTGCTCGAGCCGGCCTGGGCCGGCAACTGGAGCGACGCCAGCGCATCCCACCGGGCGCTGTGGCGCGAGTACGTCCGCGTCGCAGCCCTGACACCCGAGGAGTCGATGCCCGCCTTCGTCCGGATGCAACTGCAGAAAGGGGTGGAGCCGCCGCAGCCTCCTCCTGGCCCTCCGCCGCCATGGATGGCCCAACGCCCAGCAGGCATCCGGGCGATCATCGATGCCTTCATGGCCCACGACCTCGACCGGGACGCCCTGCGACGCTTCGACCGCCCGGTGTACTTCGCTCTCGGCGGGCTGAGCAACCCCGACCAGTTCCGCGACGAGGCGGAGCGCCTGGCCCGCGTGTTCGACGACTTCTCGCTCGAGGTCTTCCCCCTCCGTCACCACTTCGACCCGCCCCACCGAGCGGAGCCCTCAGCGCTGGCGACCTCGCTCCGCCGCCTGTGGCAGCGGTCCGAATCGATTTCTGGGACACCACCTGAGGCTGGTGCGAATCGCCCACCGACAGAATGAGTGCACTGGTCGCGACAGATGCGGATGATCGCGGCCTCCGAGCCTTAGCCGAGGCGGGCGCTGACCAGGTCGATGAACTCGTCGGCCATGGCTAATTGGCGGACCAGCTTCTGGCGGCGTTCGGTGGCGTCTCGTTGGGTGGCGTCAAGACGTTGGCGGGCCTCGTCCTGGGCCGCTTGGCTGGCCGAGGAGTCGGCGAGGGTGTTGATGTCGGCCATGACGGTCTTCATCTCGTCAAGGCTGAACCCAAGGGGCTTCATCCGGCGAATGACGAGGATCTTGTCGACGTCAGTCTCGGTGTAGAGCCGGAACCCGCCGTCGCTTCGCCCGGAGGGCTTGAGGAGGCCGACCTCCTCCCAGTGCCGAAGGCTCCGCAAGGACAGGTCGGTGCGGGTAGCGACCTCGCCGATGTGCAGGACGGGCTCGTCACTCACGTCTCCTCCTCCATGCCGATTCGAACTCTACCCTTACGTAAGGGTAGAGTTTCGTTCTGACTTCCGCTGGCACTGACGCCAGTGCACGAACGGAGCACCTCGTCTTGTCTGCCCCCACGTTCACGCCACCGACCCTGGAGCCGACCGTACGCAACGCCCTGCGGTCCCCGAAGATGCTGCGCACCGAGGTCCTCGCCGGACTCGTCGTCGCGCTCGCCCTCATCCCCGAGGCCATCTCGTTCTCCATCATCGCCGGAGTCGACCCCCGCGTCGGACTCTTCGCCTCCTTCACGATGGCCGTCTCCATCGCCTTCCTGGGCGGCCGCCCAGCGATGATCTCCGCCGCGACCGGCGCCATCGCCCTCGTCATCGCCCCGGTGGCGAAGAACTACGGCATGGACTACTTCATCGCCACCGTCCTCCTCGGCGGATTGATGCAGATCGTCCTTGCGTTGCTCGGCGTCGCACGGCTCATGCGGTTCATCCCCCGTCAGGTCATGGTCGGTTTCGTCAACGCCCTCGCCATCCTCATCTTCCTCGCCCAGGTCCCGCACATGGTCGACGTGCCGTGGCTGGTCTACCCGATGATCGCGGTCGGCATCGCCATCATCGTCGCCCTGCCGCGCGTCACGAAGGTCATCCCGGCCCCGCTGGTCGCGATCGTCGCGCTCACCGCGTTCACCTTGCTTGCCGCGCTCGACGTCCCGAACGTCGGCGGCGAAGGCGAGCTGCCCGACAGCCTGCCAAGCCTGTTCTTCCCCGACGTGCCGTTCACCCTGCACACGTTGAAGATCATCGCCCCCTACGCCCTTGCGATGGCGCTGGTGGGGCTGTTGGAGTCGCTTCTGACCGCCAAGCTGGTCGACGACATCACCGACACCCACTCCGACAAGACCCGCGAGGCGTGGGGCCAGGGAGCCGCGAACGTCATCACCGGCTTCTTCGGCGGCATGGGCGGTTGCGCCATGATCGGCCAGACGATGATCAACGTGAAGGCCTCCGGTGCTCGCACCCGCCTGTCCACGTTCCTGGCCGGAGTGTTTCTGCTGGTCCTCGTCGTCGGGTTCGGCGACGTCGTCGCGCTCATCCCCATGGCCGCCCTCGTCGCCGTCATGATCATGGTCTCCGTCGGCACTTTCGACTGGCACTCCATCCAGCCCGCCACCCTGCGCCGGATGCCGAAGTCGGAGACCACCGTCATGGTCGTCACCGTGGTCGTCACCGTGCTCACCCACAACCTCGCCGCCGGTGTGGGCGTCGGCGTCCTGGTTGCGATGACCCTGTTCGCCCGACGCGTCGCGCACCTCACCGAGACCAACCGCGAACTCGTCGCCAACCGCGACGGCACCACCAGCGCCGTCTACCGCGTGACCGGCGAACTGTTCTTCGCCTCCAGCAACGACCTCTACACCCAGTTCGAGTACGCCGACGACCCCGACCACGTCGTCATCGACCTCTCCGCCTCGCACATCTGGGACGCCTCCACCGTCGCCGCCCTCGACGCCATCACCACCAAGTACCACCGCAAGGGCAAGACCGTCGAGATCATCGGACTCAACGCCTCCAGTGCTGAGAGGCACGAGCGCCTCACCGGCTCCCTCCCCATCCACTGATCGTGTCCTCCGCATCTCGGAATGTCCGGATGTTCGAGCTGCGCCGTCACGCGGCGAATTGGGCGCCTGAGAGACAGACGAGAGCAGCAACGCGCGCCTGCGCCTACCCTGCTTGTCGTCGGTTGACAGACCGTGCGACAGGCCGGCTCTCAGGCACGTGAGCTGATCGAGAGGAACAACTGATGCCAGGTGACGGCAGCATCCCCGAATCGTTCGAGGTCTACACGGTCGTGGTACTGCGACGGCCGCCCGACGCCCCAGAGATGTCGGAAGACGAGCTCGACGCACTGCAGAGTCGTCACTTGGCGTATCGGGCCGAGCTCGCGCGGCAGGGCAAGATCGTCGCGAACGGGCCGTTCGACGAGCAGAGCGACCCCTCGTACCGGGGTATGTCGATCTTCGCCTGCGACGTCGCCGATGCTGCACGGCTCTCTGCGGGCGACCCGTCCGTCGTGGCGGGACGGCTCACCTACGACGTGATGGAGTGGTGGGTCGGCTCGGGTTCACTCGCCTTCCCCCGCACGGACTTCCGTGTCGGAGAACGCCGCTCGATGCCCAGCGACTGACGACGCCGCCCAATCTCGTCATCACGTGGGCTTGGGGCGGCTGGGGTGCGCTGCGTCCTCCACCGCGCCGACGACCTCGCTCGCGACGAGTCGGATCTTGCGGTTCTCGGTGCTGGACTGTCGCAGCAGGTAGTTGAACGCGGCTGCCTGGGTCATGCCGTAGCGCTCCATCATGATGCCCACGGCTGTTCCGATGATGGTGCGGGTCCCGATGGCGGTGTTCAGCTGCTCCTCCTTCAGCACGTGGCCCAGCGCGAGCCCGGCGTGGACCCCGAAGTGCTCCGCGACGCCGACCGAGCCGGCGTCGATGTCAGCATGGGTGGTGGAGTGCAGGTTGAGGCAGATGACTCCGTGCGCGTCGCTGCGAAGCCGTACCCCGATCTGGGACAGCAGGCCCAGCCTCGTGGCGGCGCTGATGTAGGCCGGCCAGCGCTGCTCATGCCGGGCATCCCGTACCACCACCAGGTCGTCGTCGGTGGCCTCGATGCACGGCCCCTGCCGGGCAGCAGACTGGGCCTTGTCGAACGACCGAGCCAGGTCGGTGCCCGCGACCAGGGTCTCGAGAGTGTCGTCGGAATGGATCCGGGACACACTCACGTGCTCGAACTCCGGCAGGCAACGCCGCGCCTGGGACACGATCTCCTCGAGAGTGGCCATCCGATCCGGCTGGGCGTGGATCGCTGCGGTGGCTTCGGCCACGGACTCGCCTGTGGGCTGAGCCATCGTCGTTCTCCCTCTATGACTGGCTCCCGAGCCAGCAGAAAGTTGGCTCGCGACGCCACGCGCCTGCGGTGCATCGCCCTCGTGAAGGAGGGTACTCGCGAGAGTAGGTCCTCGCGTGCTCCGGAGCGCCCGAGCGACCAAGGCTCGGGCACCAAGCAACCGGGCGCCCGAGCCGCCACCCCGGTCCAGCGTCAGACAGTGACGGAGCGTTCGATCGGCCTCACAACGACGGCATCCGCAGGTGTCGGCGCGAGAGAAGCTTTCTGGTCTGGGAGCGCGACCGCCATCCGGCCCCGCGGTGCCCCGACCGCGGGGGTGTGACCCTGTCGGCACCGCGGCAACGACACGAGGCACATGGGTGCCGGTCGCGGCTCCTGGAGAGGCCGCGTCGTCATGGCCCGGGCGGGCGGGGCGGCCACGTGGCGGCGCCCAGCTCGCGGGACACCGCTCGCGCCGTATCGCGCACGAGGTCGGCGATCTCTGGGCGCTCCAGGTCGCCGGAGGGGACGACGACGCCGATGGCGCCCACGGCCTCTCCGTAGGAGTCGAAGACCGGGCTCGCCAGGGAGCCCTCACCGATGACGGCCTCGTCCTGCTCCGTCGCGACGCCGCTCGCTCGGATCTGGTCCAGCTGGTCGCGCAGGGGCTCGGGTGACGTGATCGTCTCGCCCGTCATGCTGCGCAGCTCCCCGGAGGTGAGCACCCGCTTCTCGTCCTCCGGCGTGAAGGCGAGCATGGCCTTGCCGAGCGCGCTGGCATGGACGGGGATGACGATGCCGACCTCCGGCATCTGCCGGCTGCCGTCGGGGCGGGGCTCGTGGTGGATGATGACCACGTCGTCGATGAGGAGCACGCCGGTGCGCACGGCCAGCCCGGTGCGCCGCGCGAGGTCCTCGGCCCAGGGAACGGCCCGCGACCTCAGCTCGAGAGTGTCGAGGTAGACGTTGCCGAGCCGGAGCACGGCAGGCCCGAGCTGGTAGCGACTCGAACCGCGCTCCTGCACCACCATCCCGTGCTCGACCAGGCTGCGGACGATGCCGTGCATGGTCGATGGCGCGAGGTCGAGGCGGGCCGCCAGCTCCGACAGGCTCATCCGGCGGGTGCCCTGAAGGGCGGTCAGAACCCTGATGGCGCGGTCTATCGACTGGATCACGGGGCAACGACCTCTCCGGTGTGACGAGTTTCACGAAAACTCTTGCGTACCAGTGAACCATAGGCGTAGCGTCCCAATCCAATTCGACACTGTCGAATCCCATTCGGATCAAGTTCGAGAAGAGGAACGGGCATGCTTGACGAGACCAAACTGGTCCAGCGCTTGGGTGCTGAGACCATTGGAACGGCATTTCTGGTGTTCATCGGGGTGGGGTCGGTCCCAGCCACCCTGATCGTCAACGGCGATGCGCCGTTCACGATGGCCGACCTGGGGATGATCTCCCTGGCGTTCGGCACCGTCGTGATCGCCACCGTCTACGCCCTCGGGCACGTCGGCGGGAACCACATCAACCCGGCGGTGACGCTGGGACTGGCCGCGTCGGGCAAGTTCCCGTGGAGCCAGGTGCCGGCGTACATCGGAGCCCAGGTGGTCGGCGCCATCGTCGGTGCCGCGGCCATCATCGGCGTTCTCGGCCAGCAGGCCTCTGACGCGGGTCTGGGCGTCGCGGCGTACAACGAAGAGACTGTGAGCGTGGCGCAGGCATTCACCGCAGAGTTCGTGGGCACGTTCATCCTGGTGTTCATCATCTTCGGCGTCATCCACCGCAAGGCCGCCGCCGGATTTGCAGGTGTCGCGATCGGCCTGGTCGTGTTCGCCGTCATCATCCCGGTCGCTCCGACGACGGGCGCTTCCATCAACCCGGCGCGCACGTTCGGTCCGATGCTCGTCCAGCAGATCGCCGGCGGCGACGTGAAGTGGGACCAGCTGCCGGTCTACGTGGTAGCCGAGCTCTGCGCCGGTGTTGCCGCCGCCCTGCTGTACGGGGTCCTCGCCCGGACCCCTGCCGACCGGAAGCTCAGCGACAGCGGCGTCGACCTGGGCGCCCCCGATGCTGAACCGGCAGCGGCCCGTCAGGCCGCCAACCGCTGATCCCAGCCAGCAACCACACCGAAGGAACTCTCATGAAGAAGCTCATCAACGACCCGGACGATGTCGTGGTCGAGGCACTGCACGGAATCGAGGCGGCCCAACCCGACCTGCGGGTCGACCACCAGCACAAGATCATCTACCGCGGCGACACGCCGAAGCAGGGGAAGGTGGGGATCATCTCCGGCGGTGGCTCGGGCCACGAACCGCTCCACGGTGGGTTCGTCGGCCTTGGCATGCTCGACGCCGCGTGTGCCGGGGAGATGTTCACCTCGCCCGTGCCCGAGCAGATGCAGGCGGCCACCAAGCTGGTGGACGGCGGAGCAGGCGTCCTGCACGTCGTGAAGAACTACACCGGTGACGTGATGAACTTCGAGATGGCCGCTGAGCTGGCGGCCGCGGAGACCGGCGCCCGAGTTGTCTCGGTGGTCACCGACGACGACGTGGCCGTACAGGACAGCACCTGGACCGCGGGTCGCCGCGGGGTCGGCGTGACCGTGCTGTTGGAGAAGATCGCGGGCGCGGCAGCCGAGCAGGGGCGCGACCTCGACCAGGTCGCCGAGGTCGCCGGCAAGGTCAACGCGAACGGACGCAGCATGGGCGTGGCACTCACGTCGTGCACCGTGCCCGCTGCGGGCAAGCCCACCTTCGAGCTCGGCGAGGGCGAGATGGAGGTGGGTGTCGGCATCCACGGTGAGCCCGGCCGGGAGCGGTTGCCCCTCGCGCCCGCAAGCGACATCGCCGCGATGCTGGTCGAGCCGATCCTCGCGGACCTGCCGTTCACCAAGGGCGACCCGGTCATCGCGTTCGTCAACGGGCTCGGCGGCACGCCGCTGATCGAGCTCTACGTGATGTTCAACGAGGTCAACAAGATCCTCGGCGGGCACGGCGTCCCCATCGCACGGTCGCTGGTCGGCTCCTACATCACCTCGCTCGACATGGCTGGCGCGTCGATCACGCTGCTCAAGGTCGATGACGAGCTGCTCTCCCTCTGGGACGCTCCGGTGAACACTTCAGCGCTGAGATGGGGCATCTGAGACATGGACGAGAACGTGACCACGGCGGTCCTCGAGGAGTGGGTGCACAGGTTCGCCCACCTGGTGGCTGAGAACCGCGACTACCTGACCGAGCTCGACGCAGCGATCGGCGACGCCGACCACGGGTCGAACATGGACCGGGGCATGAAGGCCGCCGTGGCCGCGCTCGACGCAAGCCCACCGGCAACGCCCGGGGCCCTCTTCTCCAAGGTGGGCATGACGCTGGTCTCCACGGTCGGGGGAGCGAGCGGCCCGCTGTTCGGCACGCTGTTCCTGAGGATCGGCAGCACGCTGGGCGACACCGAGACCACCTCGGCGCCCCAGCTCGCCGCGGCCCTGCGTGCCGGGCTGGGCGGGGTCGTGGACCGGGGCAAGGCCGGGCCCGAGGACAAGACCATGTACGACGCGCTGGCGCCGGCCGTGGACGCGCTCGACGCCGCCCTCGCCGACGGCGCAGACCTGGCCGCTGGCCTCAAGCACGCCAGCGACGCAGCCGCGGCGGGCCGGGACGCGACCACGCCGATGCTGGCGCGCAAGGGGCGGGCCAGCTACCTCGGTGAACGCAGCGTGGGGCATCAGGACCCCGGCGCGACGACCGTGGCCCTCCTGCTGGAAGCGGCCGCCGAAGCGGCTTTCTGATCCTCCTGACTGACCTGGATGACGAGCGAGTGGAGTGCAGTGACATGACAGAGAGCCTTTCGGGAGACTCGCCGGCCCCGAGCGCCGACCAAGGGGTCGGACTGGTCGTCGTCTCCCACAGCCGGACGCTCGCCCGCTCCGCGGTGGCCCTGGCCTCCGAGATGCTGCACGGTCGCCCGCTGAGGATCCAGGTCGCCGCCGGGCTCGACGAGACCACGTTCGGCACCGACGCCGTGGCGATCATGCAGGCCATCGAGCGTGCGGACGGCCCGGCGGGTGTCGTCGTACTCATGGATCTCGGCAGTGCGGTGCTCAGCACGGAGCTGGCGCTCGACCTGCTGCAGGACCCTTCCATCCGCGACCGGGTGACACTCTCCCCGGCCCCTCTCGTGGAAGGCCTCATCGTCGCTGCCGTCGCTGCGGCCGGCGGAGCCAGTCGGGCGGAGGTGGCGGCCGAGGCCCGCGACGCTCTCATGGGCAAGTCGGGGCACCTGTCCGCACCGACGGACGGCGCCACACCGGACGCGGGCGAGGTCAACGCGGAGGAGGTCGTCGGAGTCTTCTCGGTCGAGAACCCCCACGGCCTGCACGCCCGGCCCGCCGCCCGGCTCGTCAACGAGGTCCGCGCCCTCGACGCGTCGGTCCAGCTGCGCAACCTCACCACGGGCGGCTCTCCGGTCCCTGCCGGAAGCCTGAGCCGGGTCGCCACCCTGGCCGCCCTTCGCGGACACGATGTCGAGGTCCGCGCCTCCGGACCACAGGCGCAGGAAGCGGTCGAGCACCTGCTCACCCTCGCCGCTCGACGGTTCGACGAGACCGTCGAGGAGACTGCCGCGCCTCCAGCCCAGGTCCGCGCCTCCTCGATCAGCGGTCCGCTGCCCGCCTCACCCGGGATCGCGATCGGCCCGATACGCAGACTCACCGCGGTCCCGGTCGACCTCCACCAGGAGCCACTGGGGGAACCGGCCGCGGAATGGCGGCGCATCGTGGAGTCCGTCGCCGCCGTACGCCGCGACATCGAGCACGTCCGGGTCGTCACCGCGCGCGAAGTGGGCGCCGAGCAGGCGAGCATCTTCGACGCGCATCTCTCCCTACTCGCCGACGCCGAGATGCTCGCCGACGTCAAGACCCGCACCAGCGCAGGGATCGGGGCGGTCTCCGCCTGGGCAGGCTGCCTGGCCAACGTCGAGCGCGAATGGGCGAGCCTGCCCGACCCCTACCTGAGGGAACGGGCCGCGGACGTGCACGCGGTCGGCGACCAAGTGCTTCGGGCGCTGACGGGGGAACCCGCCGGGCGGATGACATCGCACGGTGTGCTGGTGGCCAATGACCTCACCCCCGCCCAGACCGCCGGCCTGGACCTCGGCCTGGTGACCGGGGTCGTTCTCGCCGAGGGAAGTCCGACGTCGCACGCCGCGATCCTTGCCCGGGCCCGCGACATACCCGTCGTCGTGGCCGCTGGCCCCGAGGTGCTGGGCATCCCCGAGGGCACCACCATCCTGCTCGACGGCAGCAGCGGCGAGCTGCACGTCGACCCGTCGCCGGAGCTCCTGGCGGAGTACGAGCGCCGCGCCGCGGACGCGGCGGGAAGACGCGCCCAGCAGCTCGCCCTCGCCGAGCAGCCCGCACGCTCTCGCGACGGCATTTCGGTCGCCGTGGCCGCCAACCTCGGATCCGTCGCCGACGCTCGCGCCGCGCTCGACGCGGGGGCGGACGGCGCCGGGCTGGTGCGCACCGAGTTCCTGTTCCTCGACCGGAGCGCCGCGCCGAGCGTGGAGGAGCAGAGCGCCGAGTACGACGCGATCGCCGAAGCCATGGACGGCCGGCGGATCACGCTGCGCACCCTCGACGTCGGCGGGGACAAGCCCCTGTCGTATCTCCCGATGCCCCAGGAGGCGAACCCCTTCCTCGGTCAGCGGGGCATCCGGCTCAGCCTCGAGCACCGTGACCTGCTGCGCGACCAGATGGCCGCGATCTGCCGCACGGCGCGGGACCATCCGACCAGCATCATGATCCCGATGGTGTCCACGCCCGGCGAGATGATCGAGGCACGCCAGGTGCTGATGGAGGCAGCCGGGTCGGCGGGCCTTCCCCAAGGCCTCCACGTCGGCACGATGATCGAGGTCCCGTCGGCGGCGCTCAAGATCGAGGCGTTCCTCCCGTACGTCGACTTCGTCAGCATCGGCACCAACGACCTCACCCAGTACGCCCTCGCGGCCGAACGCGGCAATGCCGCGGTCGCTGCCCTCTCAGATGCCCTCGACCCCGGCGTGCTCCAGCTGATCGACCACGTGTGCCGGGCGGCACGTGGTCGGATCGACGTCGCGGTCTGCGGAGAGGCTGCCTCTGACGAGCTGGCCATCCCCGTGCTGGTCGGGCTGGGCGTTCGGGAACTGAGCGTCTCACCGCCAGCCGTACCTCGGGTCAAGGCGGCGATCCGCGAGCTCGACACCGGCCGCTGCACCACACTGGCCGAAGAGGCGCTCACCCTGGCCGGGGCCGACGATGTCCGCAAACTCGTGTTGGCGATGCTCGAGGAGGACGAGGGCTGAGCCGAGGGTCTGCTGCCTTGAGAGCCCGCACACGCCGCGGCCCGACGCTGCACGCTCCCTTTTGTCTGTTGGCGAGGTGAGAACCACCCGATCCGGAAGCGGTTCTCTGGGGCGGGACTGTGCGCGTTGTCGATGCTTGGTTGGCGTGGAGGGTCATGTCCGGCTAACAGGAGCTAGGGGCGGAGCGGGGCGTGACCCAGGGTCAGGGGATGTGTGTGCATGACGGCCCGAGTTCTTGACAGTCACAGGCGGCGCTGTGCAGCGCTTGGGGGACACGCCCCGTCTGGGCGAGGTGCTGTACCCCCGGCAGCTCTACCCGCGGCCCGCGCGGTCCATTCAGAATCGAGTGAGCAGGTTGTCCGACGCGGTGTTCTTCGCGATGCCGATGAGCATCAGGAGAGTCTGCTGCAGCCAACCGAAGAACACGTAGACCACCAGTGCGGCGACGGCGCCGTACAGCCAGATGGCCAGCGAGAGCGCGCCAGCGAGCTGGAAATCACCCATGGCGGCGCCGAACGCGGTTCCACTGAGCACTCCCAACGCGATCAAACCCAGCGCCACCCAGCGGATCAGTCCGATCGTGTGCACCAGGCGCGTCGCTGCCCCCGTGCTGACCGCTCCCCCTGACTTCGCCATGCCTTCTCCCCTGAAACCGTTGAAGCGTTACGGACGGCCGCTGGCGTCTCGGGTCACCAGCGGCCGTCCGAGACGAGACCGTAGGCGACGCAAGTCGACGTCCGCAGCGAAACCGCCACCTTGCTCCGCGACGGGCGCGCGCCCCGCGCGCCGTCACAACACGCCCCTACAGGCTCTCCGGCGGCAGGTGCTTCTTCATCAGGCGCCTGACCCGCTTCTGCTTCCGGTCCGGGATCATCGAGCGCATCTCCTCGAGCTTCCCGAAGCACAGCAGCCGGTCCTCGCCCTCGAGCACGGTCTTGTTGCGGGGGTTCGGGATCACCTGCGGCCCGCGGTGCAGCGTCAGGACGGTGATGTCACGCTCGTCGAGGCCGGAGTCGCCGAGCTTCTTGCCGACCATGTCCGAGCCGGTGTGCACGACGATCTCGGCCACGCCGTACCCGGTCGACACGGTCAGCCGCTGGCGTACGTCGATGTCGGGGAAGGCGACCTGGTTGGCCATGTAGTCGACGATCGCGCCGGCGACATCGAGCTTCGTCGCGGTCTCGATGCCCTCGAGGCCGGGTGAGGAGTTCACCTCCATCACCTGCGGGCCCTTGCGGCCCTCGAGCATGTCGACGCCGGCGACGCGGAGGCCCATGATCTGCGCGGAGCGTACGGCCACCCGCTCGAACTCCTCGTCGAGCTCGACGGACTCGACGCTGCCGCCGCGGTGCACGTTGGAGCGGAACTCGTCGCCCTGCGCCACGCGCCGCATCGCCGCCACCACGCGGTCGCCGACGACGAGGGCGCGGATGTCGCGGCCCTTGCTCTCCTTGACGAAGCGCTGGATCAGCACGTTCTGCCGGGTGCTCTGCAGCGTCTCGATGATCGCCTCGGCGACCTTGATCGTCGGCGCCAGGATCACGCCGATGCCCTGCGTGCCCTCGAGCAGCTTGATCACGACCGGCGCACCGCCGACGCGCTCGATCGCGGGGATCACGTCGGCGCGGTCGCGCACGAAGGTCGTCGCCGGCATCGGGATCTTGTGGCGCGACAGGATCTGCGTGGCGCGCAGCTTGTCGCGGCTGTTGGCGATGCCATAGCTCGTGTTGGGCGTGTAGACGTCCATCTGCTCGAACTGCCGCACCACTGCGGTGCCGAAGTAGGTGATCGAGTTGCCGATGCGCGGCAGCACCGCGTCGTACGTCGAGAGCTGCTTGCCACGGAACAGCAGGTCCGGCTCGTCGCCCGACAGGTCGATGCCGAAGCGCAGCGTGTTGAGCACCTTGACGTCGTGGCCGCGGTCGATGGCCGCGGTCCGCAGCCGCTGGGTGCTGTAGGAGCGCGGTGCCCGAGACAGGATGGCGAGCTTCATGGGCAGCCATCCAACCACCTCCGCCGCACGGCACCCTGCCAAGATGGCCCGGTGTCCACCCCACCCGAGCAGCCCGAGCCCGACCACGTCGTCGTCGGCTGGCGCGAGTGGGTGTCCCTCCCCCAGGCCGGCGTGGACTGGGTCAAGGCCAAGATCGACACCGGCGCCCGCTCGTCGTCGATCCACGCCTTCGACCTGGAGGTCTTCGAGCAGGACGGCGCCGAATGGGTGCGCTTCTCCATCCACCCCTGGCAGCGCTCCGACGAGGACCACGTCGAGCTCAGCCTGCCCGTCCTCGACCGCCGCGAGGTCCGCTCGAGCAACGGCCAGGTCGAGCAGAGGTACGCCGTGGCGCTCGACGTCACGCTGGTGGGCCGCAGCATCACGACCGTGATGACGCTGAGCAACCGTGACGAGATGGGCTTCCGGATGCTGATCGGGCGCGAGGCGCTCGAGCGGGGCTTCCTCGTCGACTCGGCCAGGTCGTACGCCGGCGGCAAGCCGCGCCGCGCCGTACGCCGCAAGAACTGGGGCAAGTAGCCGCCACTAGGCTGGAGCCGTGACCACCTCCGCCGCCCCGACGAGCGTCGGCTAGTGGCGCGCGAGTCGTTCGGCATCGGCGGCGTCCGGATCCGCGCGGGCACCGTACGCGCCCTCGAGCTGCCGATCACCCGCCTCGTCACCGGCGCCGACGTCACCCTCCCGGTGCGGGTCGTGCACGGGCGCGAGGACGGGCCGGGCGTGTGGATCGACGCGGCCATCCACGGCGACGAGGTCGCCGGCGTCGAGGTGGTGCGCCAGGTGATGGCCGGGCTCGACCCCAAGACGTTCCGCGGGACCCTGGTCGCCGTACCCATCGTCAACGTCCTCGGCTTCATGACCGGTGACCGCTACCTGCCCGACCGCCGCGACCTCAACCGCTCCTTCCCCGGCTCGGCGCGCGGCTCGCTCGCCGGCCGCATCGCGCACCTGTTCATGCGCGAGATCGTCGCCGGCTGCGAGGTCGGCATCGACCTGCACACCGGGTCCGACCGCCGCAGCAACCTGCCGCAGGTCCGCGCCGACCTCGACGACCCGCGCACCCGCGAGCTCGCCGCCGCCTTCGGTGCGCCGGTGATGCTGCACGCCAAGATCCGCGACGGCTCGCTGCGCCACGCCGCCCGCGAGCAGGGCGCCAAGGTGCTGCTCTACGAGGGCGGGGAGAACCTGCGCTTCGACGACTACGCCGTCGACGCCGGCGTGATCGGCGTACGCCGGGTGCTGGCCGCGCTCGGCATGACCGAGCCGGTCGACGAGCCGTCCGTCGAGGCCAGCCGTGAGTGCCGCTCGAGTGGCTGGGTCCGCGCCCGCCGCACCGGCATCCTGCACCTCGACGCGCACCTCGGGCAGAAGGTCAGCGACGGCGAGCGCCTCGGCACCCTCTTCGACTCGTTCGGCAAGACGCTGCGCGCGGTCTACGCCAACCGCGACGGCATCGTGATCGGCCGCACCGAGGCGCCGCTCGTGAACTCCGGTGACGCCGTGGTGCACATCGCCAGCTGAGCGCGGGCGTCACATGCCGGGCAGCGCCAGGAACTCGTGGACGTCGATCGTGCCGATGGCGAGGTGCGGGTGACCCTCCAGCACGGCGTCGAGGGCCTCACGGGACTCCGCCTCGAGGATCGAGTACCCACCGATCGAGGGGTCGGCGGCGTCGCTGGCGGGAGCCACGGGCGAGCCCATGTCGACGAGCGCGGAGCCGGCGCGGCCGGCCCAGCTCATCCACTCCTGCATGCCCGCCTCGGCCTGCTCGGGGGTGGCGTCGCCCATCTGCTGGGTGGCGCTGACGTCGGACTTGTAGAGGACGAGGAACTTCATGGTGGGTCTCCTTGTTTCGGTGGGTGGGGGTTGAAGGTCAGAGGGCGGTGCGGCCGGAGAAGGCGGCGAGCCGGTCCAGCGGGCTGGCGTCCTCGGCGGGCGTCACCTCGGCGCCGAACGACCTTCCGCGGCCGCCGGGGATGATCGCCCGCCCCTGCTCGGCGAGGTGGGCGACGACCTCGTCGGACATCCGCAGCTCCTGGCCGGACGCCTGCGCGAAGTCCCAGGCGTGGAGGGCGATCTCGAGCCCGAGCACGCCCGCCAGGGCCGCAGCCGGCATCTCCTGACCGCCGGGGCCGGGGACGTTGCCGTCGGGGTCGACCGCGCGCCAGGCGTCGATGGCCTGGGCTGCCATGGTGGACACCCGGTGCTCCAGCGACCCCTCCTCCGGGACGACGATCGTCGTGCCGGCCATCGCACCGAGCTGCGCCAGCGAGCCGAAGAGGTGCTCGGCGAGCTCGTGACAGGTGAAGTCCGTGCACGGGGTCTGCTTCGCCCTGTCGGCGTCGGTGAGCCCGCGCAGCACCGGCTGCATCGAGGCGAGGGCGGCGTCGGCGACCGTGGTCGGCGTGAGCTCCTCGGGAGCCCAGGCCCACTCGTCCATCCCTGCATCGCCCGTGGCGGCGATCTTCTGGAGGCGCTCGAGGTAGTGGTTCCAGCCCTCGGCGTGCATGGCGGCCTGCTGCTCGGTGAGGCCCTCGTGCGTCAGCGTCACCACGGTGCCGTCGCCCTCCGGGGAGAAGGTGACGGTGACGGTCGACGCGTCCCGGGGCAGCTCGGGGTTGCCGTCCCACCCCCAGCCGAAGACGAGCCGACGGCCCGGCTCGACCTCCTTGAACGTGCCCTCGGCGACGTGGCCGGGAGTCACGATCCAGCGGTAGTCGCCGCCGGCACGCAGGTCGACGGTCGCCGAGACGGCCTGCCAGCGGCGCAGCCGCTCGGGCTGGGTGAGCAGTGCGAACGCCTCCTCGGGCGAGCAGGGAAGGGTGACGGAAGAGGTGAAGCTCATGGGGTTCTCCTGTGGGAAGTGGGGGCTCAGGCACGCAGGGCACGGGCGTCGGCGACGAGCTGGTCGAGCTCGGCGGTCCAGAACCGGTTGATCTCGGCCTGCAGCTGCTGCAGCCCGTCGGGACGTACGCGGTAGATGCGCTGGCGGCCGACCTTCTCGGCCTCCAGCAGTCCGGCTTCCACGAGCAGCAGGAGGTGCTGGCTGATCGCGGATCGGGTCACGTCGAACGGGGCGGCGATCTCCGAAACGGTCCGCGGACCGCTCGCCAGCATCTGCAGGATGCGTCGCCGGGTGGGCTCGGCAGCTGCAGAGAAGGCGTCCGTCACCAGCGATACGTTAGTCACGACTAACGCTTTCTGTCAACGTCCACAACGGGACCGGCCCACCGCGTGGCGCGTGACCGGCGGTCTGGTTGGGTGCACCACATGTCCTTCGACGTCGACGCCTTCCGCGCCGAGTTCCCCTCGCTCGCCTCCGGCATCGCCCACTTCGACAACCCCGGCGGCACCCAGACGCCGCTCGTCGTCGGCGAGGCGATCGCCCGCACGCTCACCGGCCCGCTGTCCCAACGCGGGTCGGCGCTGGCCAGCCAGCGCAACGCCGAGGACGCCGTCGCCGGCTTCCGCTCCGCCGTGGCCGACCTCGTCGGCGGGGTCCCCGGCGGGGTGGTCCACGGCCGCAGCGCGACCGCGCTGACGTACGACGTCTCCCGCACGCTGGCCAAGACCTGGACGCCCGGCGACGAGGTCGTCGTCTGCGAGCTCGACCACGACTCCAACGTCCGGCCATGGATCCAGGCCGCCGAGCGCGCCGGCGCGACCGTGCGCTGGCTGCGGCTCGACCCGGCCACCGGCGAGCTCGACCTCTCCTCGCTCGACGTCATCGGCCCGCGCACCCGGCTGGTCGCGATGACCGCCGCCTCCAACCTGCTCGGCACCCGCCCGCCGGTCGCGACCGTCGCCGCGCGGGCCCACGAGGTCGGCGCGCTCGTCCACGTCGACGCGGTCCACCACACGGCCCACACCGCGCCCGACATCGCCGCCCTGGGCGCCGACCTGCTGGTCTGCTCGCCCTACAAGTTCTTCGGTCCGCACTGCGGCGCGCTCGTCGCCGACCCGGCCCTGCTCGAGACGCTTCGTCCCGACAAGCTGGTGCCGTCGACCGACGCGGTGCCGGAGCGGTTCGAGCTCGGGACGCTGCCCTACGAGCTGCTCGCCGGGGTGACCGCCGCGGTCGACCTGATCGCGTCGGTCGGCACCGGCGACTCACGTCGCGAGCGGCTGGTGTCCGCAGCCGCCCTGATCGCCGAGCACGAGCTGCGGCTGCGCGGGAGGATCGAGGAGGGCCTCGCCGCGCTCGGGGACCACCTCACCCTCCACTCCCGGGCGGCCGACCGGACCTCGACCCTCTTCCTCACCCTGCGCGAGCGCCTGCCCGTGGACGCGTACGAGCACCTCGCCAAGCGCGACGTGCTGGTGCCGGCCGGCACGTTCTACGCGTACGAGACCTTCCGCGCGCTGGGGCTGCCGGTCGACTCCGGGATGCGGATCGGGCTGGCGGCCTACACCGACGACAGCGACGTCGACCGGCTGCTCGAGGGGCTGGCGGACTTCTTCGGCGCCTGATCCGGCCGTCCCCGTCGGCACTCGAGCGGACCAACGTCCGCTCGACGCACGCCATGGCGTGCGTCAGGCGACCACGAGCGTCACCCAGTCCGCCTCCGCGATCAGTCCGGGCGATAGGCCCCTCGCGCCTGCTCCGCGACCTCCTCCGACCCGGCCCCGCCCTCGTGGGCGCTGGAGTCGACCTCGTCGGTGTCGACGGTGTCCCCGACGGTTGCGTTGCCCTCGGGCTCGGCGTCGAGCGCGCGCTGGCGGTCCTCGTCGCTGACCCGCTCACCCGCGTCCGGGAACACCGACTCCTCCGGGTGCTCGGCGTAGGGGTCGGGCTCGGTCTGCTCGCCGTTGGTCATCCGTCGACCGTACGCCGCCGGGCCCGGGCAGCGGACCCCCGCAGGGGTGGCGGCTCCAGCCCCGCGTGGACGCGCGGACAGAACTCGCCACGCGCGTGCTTGCCGAGCGTGGCCCACCTCGCCGGCGCGACCTTGTGTCCGCGTGTCTACGTGCTGGCGCTGTCGGATCCCTCGGCCATGATGACGAGGTGACCCACTGGGTGCTCCACGTCGACATGGACCAGTTCCTCGTCGCCGTCGAGCTGCTGCGCCGACCCGAGCTGGTCGGCCTGCCCGTCGTCGTCGGCGGCCGCGGCGACCCGACGGAGCGGGCCGTGGTGTCGACCGCGTCCTACGAGGCGCGCGCCCACGGCGTACGGTCCGGGCTGGCCCTGCGACTCGCGAAGCGCCGCTCCCCCGACGCGGTCTTCCTGCCCGTCGACTTCCCGGTCTACGAGGAGGCGTCGGCGCGGGTGATGGAGACCCTGCGGTCGGTCCCCGGCGCGGTCGTCGAGGTGCTCGGCTGGGACGAGGCGTTCGTCGGCGTCGAGACCGACGACCCCGTCGCGACGGCCCGCGAGATCCAGGCCGCGGTGCTGGAGGCCACCGGTCTGCACTGCTCGGTCGGCATCGGCGACACCCTCGTGCGCGCCAAGATCGCGACCGAGTTCGGCAAGCCGCAGGGCACCTTCCAGCTCACCCGCGACACCTGGATGGAGGTCATGGGCGAGCGGCCGACGACCGCGCTGTGGGGAGTCGGAACGAGGATCGGCGGGCGCCTCGAGGCGATCGGCATCCGTACGGTCGCCGACCTCGCGTCGGCCGACGACGCCGACCTGGTCGCCGCCTTCGGCCCGACCAACGGCCCCCACCTCGGCCGGCTCGGTCGCGGCGGCGGTCGCGCCCGGCCCGACGACACCCCGTGGGTGGCGCGCGCCCACGGCCGCGAGACGACCTACCAGGCCGACCTCACCACGCCCGACGACGTACGTGCCGCCCTGCGCGAGCTGGCCGAGCGCGTCGTCGACGACGTGCTCAAGGAGGGGCGCGCCGTCATGCGGGTCCACCTCAAGGTGCGCTTCGCCCCGTTCTTCACCCTCACCAAGGTCCGCAAGCTCGCGGAGCCGACGTACGACGTGGACGTGATCGCCCGCACCGCTCTCGAGCTGTTCGTCGCGCTCGACGACCAGCGCCCCGTCCGCCTGCTCGGCGTCCGGGGCGAGATGGTCCCGCCCGAGGGCGGCTACTGAGCCGGGATCACTCCGTGGCGATGGCGTCGAGCACCTTCATCCGCGAGGCGCGGATCGCCGGGACGATCGCGGCCAGCACGCCGAAGACCACCGCGACCACGAGGAAGGTCACCAGGCTCGTCAGCGGGATCGCCAGGGCCGTGAGGTCGTCCCGGAGCGAGCGCTGCAGCAGCACCCCGATGACCAGGCCGAGCGCCAGCCCGAGGACCGCACCCATGACCGAGATCGTCACCGACTCGAGCGTCACCATCCGGCGCAGGCGGCGCCGTGACAGGCCGACCGCACGGAGCAGGCCGATCTCCCGGGTGCGCTCGATGACGCTGAGGCTGAGGGTGTTGACGATGCCGATGATCGCGATGACGATCGACAGCGCCAGCAGTCCGTAGACCATGTAGAGCAGCTGGTTGATCTGCCCCTTCAGGCTGTCGGCGAACTCCTGCTTGTCCTGCACGGCGACGATCGGGAAGTCGGCGACGAGCGCCTTGAGCTCCCGGCCCACGGCGGCCTTGTCGGCGCCGGCGGCGAGGTTGATCGACAGCGAGATGTCGGACCGCTTGATCTCGCCCTTCCGGAGGACGCTGAACGGGACGTTGATGGCGCCCGCGACCTCGTTGTCCTCGGAGATGCCGCTGACGGTCACGTCGACGTCGTTGTCGCCGGGGAAACGGATCGTGAGCTCGTCGCCGACCCCCACGTCGTACTTCTCGGCCGTGGACTCGTTGATCAGGGTCTGGTCGCCGGTGAAGGTGGGCGACCCGGCGACCATCGGCAGGTCGTAGATCTCGGAGAACTCGGCATCGGTGCCGAAGATGAACGACGGCTCGACGTCGTCCTCGACCAGCCCGAGGTAGCCCTGCTGCTGGGAGACCACCTCGACGCCGTCGACCTCGGACATCTGGCGGGCGATGGCGGGGTTGAACGCGGCGAAGACCGGCGACTGCACGAGGAAGTCGGCGGTGAACTGCTCGTCGACGACGTCGTCGAGGGTCGCGCTCATCGAGGCCGCCAGGACGCCGACGGCCGAGACCAGGGTGAGGCCGATCATCAGCGCGGAGGCGGTCGCACCCGTACGGCGGGGGTTGCGGATGGCGTTGTCGCCGGCCAGCCGGCCGGTGGTGCCGAAGACCCGGGCGAAGAGCGCCCGGCACGCCACCAGGACCGGGCGACCGAGCACCGCGGCGATCGCGGCGACCGTCAGGACCCAGATCACCGCGCCGACACCGATCCAAGCGGCGTCGTTGCCGGGTGCGCCGACCACGCCGGCGATGGCGATGCCGGCGCCGAGCACCAGCAGCACGGCCCCGATGAGCGTACGGCGCCGCAGGCTGCCCTCGGTGGTCGCCGTGTCCTCGCGCATCGCCGCGACGGGCGCCACCTTGGAGGCGCGCCGCGCCGGGAGGTAGGCCGAGACCAGCGTGACGACGATGCCGACGGCGTACGCGGCCGCGACGGTCGTCGGGCTGAGGTTGAGCACCGCGGAGTTGATCTCCAGGCCGAAGCTGCCGAACAGGGACGCCAGGCCACGAGCCAGGCCGAGCCCGACGAGCAGGCCGAGGGTGCTGCCGATGACGGCCATCATCGTGGCCTCGACCAGCACCGAGCGGCGCACCTGCTTGCGGCTGGCGCCCAGGGCGCGCAGCAGGGCGAGCTCGCGGATGCGCTGCGCGACGAGGATGGAGAACGTGTTGGCGATGATGAAGCCGCCGACGATCACCGCGATGACGGCGAAGACGCCGAGGAAGATCGAGATGAACCCGAGGAACTCGCCGATGGCGCTCTGCTGCTGGTCGACGAGCTCGTCACCGGTGACGGCCTCGTAGCCCTCGGGCAGGACGGCGTCGGCGGCGTCGACCAGCTCCTGCTGTGAGACCCCCTCGGCCGCGGTCAGTGCGACCTTGGTGAAGACGTCCTCGCCGTCGAGGAACATCGCCTGCGCGCCGGACGTGCTGAAGGTGACCAGGGTCGAGCCCGCCGTGCCACCGCCACCGGAGAAGCCGGCCAGACCGACGAGGCGCAGGGTCGTGGTGGGTGGCTGCTCGTCGGCGGCGGAGCCGAAGCCGACGGCGCCGGGCGGGAAGACCGTGACGTCGTCGCCGACCTCGTAGCCGGCCCGGTCGGCCGCGGACGGGTCGAGCGCGATCTCGTCGTCGGCGTCGGGCCAGCGCCCCTCGGTGAGCTCCATGATGGGGTCGCCGAGGAGGTTGGGCGTGTCGGTTCGGTTGAAGGAGATCGTGGGTGCGCCGCCGCTGCCGACGAGGTTGCCGTCGGTGTCGGCGACGTAGAGCGCCTGGCTGTCGACGGTGCCGTCGGCCTGCGCGACCTCGGGGAGCGCGGCGAGCTCGGCCACCTCGTCCGGCGAGATGGTGAGGGTGTCCCCCGCACCGATCTGCTGCCACGAGTTGGAGCCGGCCGGCTGCGCCTGCGCGTCGGCGTTGGTGCCCTCGATGATCCCGTCGAACGTCTTGCCCAGGCCGCTGCTGAAGGTGAGCACGCCGGCGAGGAACCCGATGCCGAGCACGATCGCGAGGGCGCTCATCAGGAGCCGGACCTTGCGGGCCAGCAGGTTGCGCCAGGTGAGGCGGAACATCAGCCGGCCGCCTTGGCCGTCGCGAGGTCCTGAAGGCCCGCCATCTTGGCGAGGATCGCGTCGCGGTCGGGGTCGCGCAGCTCGTCGACGATCCTGCCGTCGGCGAGGAAGAGGATGCGGTCGGTGTAGGAGGCCGCGACCGGGTCGTGGGTGACCATCACGATGGTCTGGCCGAACTCGTCGACCGAACGCCGCAGGAAACCGAGGACCTCCGCCGAGCTGGTGGAGTCGAGGTTGCCGGTGGGCTCGTCGGCGAAGACGATCGAGGGCTTGGACACCAGGGCGCGGGCGCACGCCACCCGCTGCTGCTGGCCGCCGGACATCTCGCTGGGGCGGTGGCTGAGCCGGTCGCGCAGGCCGACGGCGTCGATCACCGCGTCGAACCACGCCTGGTCGACCTTGCGGCCGGCGAGGTCGAGCGGGAGCAGGATGTTCTCGCGGGCGGTGAGGGTCGGGATCAGGTTGAACGCCTGGAAGACGAAGCCGACCTTCTCCCGGCGCAGGGTGGTCAACGCCTTGTCCTTGAGCCCAGCCAGGCCGGTGCCGTCGACCACCGCGTCGCCCGAGGTCGGGGTGTCGAGGGCCGCCAGGCAGTGCATCAGCGTCGACTTGCCGGAGCCCGAGGGCCCCATGATCGCGGTGAACTCACCCTTCATCAGGTCGACCGTGACCCCGTCCAGGGCCCGGACCTCTGCCTCCTCGGAGCCGTAGGTCTTGACCAGGTCATGTGCACTCGCCGCGACGCCTCGCGTCGCCTCCCCCATGGGTCGCTCACTCATGCCGGCAAGTCTGGCAGGGGGCGCAGACAGGCGGCCATGGGATAAGACCCCCAGCCGACCCTGACAACTGTCAGGGGTTGCTCGGGGTCCAGACCAGTCCAGATCGGGCACGCCCCTACATTGTCGGCGTGGGAGACGTCGTCGCCGGGTTGCTGACCGGCCTGTCCCTGATCGTGGCGATCGGGGCCCAGAACGCCTTCGTGCTCCGCCAGGGCCTGCGCCACAGCCACGTCGGCCTCGTGGTCGCGATCTGCGCGCTCTCCGACGTCGTCCTCATCCTCGCCGGCGTCGCGGGGATCGGCGTCGTGGTGGACCGCGCAGCGTGGGCGGTCGAGGTGGTCCGCTGGCTCGGCGTCGCGTTCCTGACGGTGTACGGCGTCGGCTCGCTGCGCCGCGCCCGTACGCCCCAGGTCCTCGCCGTGGGTGACGACGCGGTCGAGTCGCGCGGCGGTGTCGTGACCCGCGCGGTCGCGCTGACCTGGCTGAACCCGCACGTCTACCTCGACACCGTCCTGCTGCTCGGCTCGATCGCCGGCACCCACGGCCCGACCGGTCGCTGGTGGTTCGCCCTCGGCGCCTGCGTCGCGAGCATCGCCTGGTTCGCCGGCCTGGCGTACGGCGCCCGGCTGGCCGCGCCGCGGCTGGCGAGCCCCCGCGCCTGGCAGGTCCTCGACGTGCTCATCGGGCTCGTGATGCTGGCGATCGCCGTACGCCTGGCGCTCGGCGCCTGACCCCTCCGCGGGCGGGGTAGTCCAGTGACTTCTGGCTGCCAGCCCGGGTAGACGAGCGGGATATGGCTGCGTACGGGTTGGAAACACAGCCACATTCCACTGGACTACCCCACCGGGGTCTGGGGGCTACCCCGCGTCGCGGCGACAGGAGCAGGATGACCCACATGAGCGACCGCAAGACCGTCCCGACCGACGCCTCCGTCGACGACGTCATCGAGTCGACCCCAGACGTACGACGGCGCGAGGACGCCCGCGCGGCGCTCGACCTGATGCGGGAGGTCACCGGCGTCGAGCCGGTGGTCTGGGGACCGTCGATGATCGGCTTCGGCCGCCAGCCGTACACGACCGCCGACGGCAAGGAGCGCGAGTGGTTCGCGGTCGGGCTGGCGCCGCGCAAGGCGGCACTGACGTTCTACGGCCTGACCTACTACGGCTCCAACGACGACCTGCTCGAGCGCCTCGGCCCGCACACCACCGGCAAGGGCTGCGTGTACGTCAAGAAGCTCGACGCCCTCGACCGCGAGGTCCTGACCGAGATGGTCAGGCGGGCATGGCGGGAGAACCACCGCGAGAGGTGACGGGTTTCGACACGCTCGCTGCGCTCGCTGCTCAACCAGCGAGTGGTGCTGCGCTCGCTGCTCAACCAGCGAGTGATGCTGCGCTCGCTGCTCAACCAGCGAGTGATGCGGGGTTCGCTGCTCAACCAGCGAGTGGTGCGGGGTTCGCTGCTCAACCGGCGGGGGGTGCCTCCCGCGCGAGCGCCTCGTCGTGGCGCTTGTGCAGCCGCTCGCGGATCTCGCCGGCGTCGTAGTGGCGGCGTACGCGCTCGTCGCGGGCGACCGCGGCACCGGTGGCCACGCCGGCCAGGATGCCGGCGAGGCCGAGCAGCTTCCATGCGCGCATGTCGTCAAGCGTAGGCCTCGGTGGGGCAGACTGCGCGCATGGCATCGGCGCTGACCCTCGACCAGGCGGTCGACCTCACCCGCAGCGGCGACATCTGGCTGTTCCGCGGGCGCCGGGCGCCGGACCGGGCCATCCGCGCCGTCACCAACTCGCCGGTCAACCACGTCGGGATGGCCGTCGTCGTCGACGACCTGCCGCCGCTGATCTTCCACGCCGAGCTCGGCAAGAAGCAGCTCGACGTCTGGACCGGTGCGCACCACCGCGGCGTCCAGCTGCACGACCTGCGCGAGGCGGTCGCGCGGTGGCAGGGCGAGTACGACCAGGACGCGTGGCTGCGGCAGCTCGACCCCGAGATCGGCCGCGACGAGGAGGACGGCATGCTGCGCGCCGTCGCCCGCCTCGACGGAGTCTCCTTCCCCAGCCTCACGCGCCTCGGTGCCCGGTGGCTGCGCGGCCGCGACGCCTACGTGCCGCACCGCAAGCGCGGACGCAAGGTCACCCCGGAGGCCGCGTTCTGCGCCGAGATCGTGGCGACCTGCTACATCGAGATGGGCATCCTGCGCAACGACCGCCGCGCCACCTGGTACGACCCCGGCAAGTTCTGGAGCGGCGACTACCTGCCGATCTCGCCCGGCTGGACGCTGGGCAAGGAGGTCGCGGTCAGCCGCTGACCCGGTCGACGGAGCGCGCCATCCGCTCGGCCACCGCCCGTACGGCCTCCCGGAGCTCGGGGCCGCCCACCACGGTGAACGGGATCGGCACGTGGGCGAGCCACTCCCCGGCGTACGCCTCCGCGTTGCTGGTGCTGCCGACGAGCTCGCACCGGCCGTCGGGCAGCTCGCGCAGGTCGCCGAGCGTGGGACGGATCCACGGGCGCACCTCGTCGACCCGGGCGTCGAAGACCAGGTGGGTCTCGTGCTCCCAGCCCTTGCCGAGGTTGGCCTCGAGCTCCTTCGCCGGGTCGAGGTCGGCGGGCACCTCGAAGCCGTCCTCGAGCTGGACGACCTCGGTCACGCGGTCGATGCGGAAGGTGCGCAGCGCGTCGGCGTGGTGGGACCGGCACAGCAGGTACCACCGGCCGTAGCGCACCACCACCGACCACGGGTCCACCTCGAAGGTGCGGGCGTTGCCCGCCGCCGTCCGGTAGCCGATGCGCACCTGCCGCTGCGCCGCGACCGCGGCGACGAGGTCGGAGGTCACGCCCGCGTCGGGCTTCACCGACGCCCGCTCGGGGACCGTACGCGCGGTGTCCCGCAGGGCGACCGCCTGCCGCGCGACGTTGGTCGGCAGCACCCGCAGGATCTTGCCCAGCGCCGAGCCGACCGGGTCCTCGGGGTCGGCCGCCGCGTGCTGGGAGTCGAGGGCGGCCATCACCAGGCCGAGCGCCTCGGTCGCGGAGAAGACGAGCGGCGGCAGCCGCAGCCCGCGCCCCAGGGTGTAGCCGCCGTAGGGGCCGCGCACGGACTCGACCGGGATGTCGGCCTCGCGCAGGATCGCGACGTAGCGGCGCGCGGCGCGCTCGGTGACGCCGAGCCGCCCGGCCAGCTCGGTGGCGGTGATCCCGGGCCGGCCCTGCAGGATGTCGAGGGCTCGCAGGGCGCGGGCGGTGGGGCTGATCTCGCTCATGGATCGATGGTGACACTGATTCAGGAAGTGGACCGTCCGGAATGAGGTCTAGCGTCTGTCGGGCAGCGAGTGGTTTCGAGGCTCGCTTCGCTCGCACCTCAACCGACGAAGGTCAAGGAGAACCCATGGACATCGTGCTCATCCCCGGACTCTGGCTCGACGGCTCGGCGTGGGACGCCGTGCTCCCCGAGCTGAAGAAGCTGGGCCACCGCGGCATCGCGGTCACGCTGCCCGGCCAGGGCGACGGCGCCACGTCGGCGACGTACGACGACCAGGCGGGCGCGGTCCTCGCGGCGGTCGACGCGGCCGAGGGTCGTCCGCTCGTGGTCGGCCACTCGGCCGCCTGCACGCTGGCCTGGGTCGCGGCCGACCGGCGCCCCGACGCGGTGACCGGGGTGGTGCTGATCGGCGGCTTCCCGACGACCGACGGCGGCTCGTACGCCGACTTCTTCGAGACCGACGGCGACGCGGTCGCGTTCCCGGGCTGGGAGCCCTTCGAGGGACCCGACTCCGACGACATGTCGCCCGAGCTCAAGGCCGAGTTCGCCGCGGGCGCGCACCCGGTGCCGGTGGGCGTCACGAAGGGGACGGTCCGCTGGACCGACGAGCGCCGCCACGGCGTACCGCTGACGCTGGTGTGCCCGGAGTTCACCCCTGCCCAGGCGCAGGAGTGGATCGACGCCGGAGACGTGCCCGAGCTCGCCGACGCGAAGGCGCTCGAGCTCGTCGACATCGACTCCGGCCACTGGCCGATGTTCACCCAGCCGGCCGCGCTGGCGGCGCTGCTGGACGAGGCCGCCCGCAGGTAGGTCCCGGCGGGGACCCGGCGGGGGCAGCACGGGGGCTCCTCAGTCGAGGAGCTCCTCCGGGGCGGCGGCCATCGTCGGGATGTCGGCCGGCGCGCGGTCGGGGGGCGACACCGCCTCGAGCGGCGTCGACGGGGTCAGCGGGGTGACCGGGAGGACGACGTAGCCGCTCGACGCTCCCGAGACCACGTCGGCGTCGACGTCGACGTCGGCGAGCTCGGGCGGCGCCATCCCGAGCATCACCGCGACGGCGAGCGCGTTGTCCGGGCGGTCGGCGGGGTCCTTCTCGAGCAGCGACGCCACGACGGCGCGAAGATCCTCCGGGACGTCCTCGTCCAGCGCCGGCGGCGGCTCGTTGACGTGGCACAGCGCCGTCGCGATCGGCGTACCGCGGTCGAAGGGACGGTTGCCCGTGAGCATCTCGTGGGCGACCACGCCTAGCGAGTAGAGGTCGCTGGCGCCGGTCGCCGGCTGCCCGACGGCCTGCTCGGGGCTGATGTAGTTGGGGGTGCCGAGCATCTCGCCGACGCGGGTGTGACCGATCGCGTCGATCGCGCGGGCGATGCCGAAGTCGGTGAGCTTCACCAGCCCGTCCTCGCGGACGAGGATGTTGGCCGGCTTGACGTCGCGGTGCACCACGCCGGCCTCGTGCGCCGTGGCGAGCGCGAGCGCGGCCTGGCCGAGGATCGAGCGCACCGGCTCGGGCGCCATCGCCCCCTGCTCGCGGATGACCGCGGAGAGCGGGAGGCCCTCGACGAGCTCCATCACCAGGTAGTTCCGGTGGTCGTCCTCGCCGAAGTCGAAGACGGTCGTGATGTTGGTGTGCAGCAGGGCGGCCGAGTGCTGCGCCTCGTCGCGGAACCGCTCGAGGAAGATCTCCTCGTTGTCCGGGTCGGCGCGCATCACCTTGACCGCGACGTCGCGCTTGAGCACGTCGTCGACGGCGCGCCACACGTCGGCCATGCCGCCGGAGGCGATCCGCTCCCGCAGCACGTAGCGGTCCCCGAGACGGAGTCCTTCCACGAGCCTGTTCATTCGAGCAGTGCCCCACTTCCGGTCGGATCGGGCGCGCAGACCACGCCAGCATCGGATGCTACGGCCTCAGTGACCGGATCCCGCCTTTTCATGCGCGAGGCACATCCCTCGGGGTGGACCCCTTGACAACGTACAACCATTTGGTTGTACGTTAGTCCCATGACCGAGCAGGACGAGGACCGGGCCGACGCCTGGTTCCACGCACTCTCCGACCGCACGCGCCGCGACATCCTGCGCCGCGTGCTGGCCGGCGAGCACTCCGTCTCGGCCCTGGCGCGCAGCTACGACATGAGCTTCGCCGCCGTGCAGAAGCACGTCGCCGTGCTGGAGCGGGCGGGCCTGCTGACCAAGCGTCGGCAGGGTCGCGAGGCCCTGGCCAGCGGCGACGTGGAGGCGGTGCGGTCGGTGGGCGCGATGCTCACCGACCTCGAAGCGCTCTGGCGCGGCCGCATCTCCCGGATGGACGAGCTCTTCGCCGCCGAGACCCAGCAGGACACCACACCCACTCACCGAACGGACTGAACCCATGCCTGTCACCGACGTCCAGCACGACCTCGACGCCCTCACCCTGACCATCACCGCCGACTTCGCCGCGCCGGTCGAGCGCGTGTGGGAGGTGTACGCCGACCCGCGCCAGCTCGAGCGCGTGTGGGGTCCCCCGGGCTACCCCGCGACCTTCGTCGACCACGAGCTGGTCCCCGGCGGCCGGATGAACTACTACATGACCAGCCCCGAGGGCGAGAAGTACTACGCCTACTGGGACGTCACCAGCGTGGACCAGCCGAAGGGCTTCACCTTCAAGGACGGCTTCGCCCTCGACGAGACCTTCGCCCCCAACACCGAGCTGCCGGAGTCGTCGCAGGTCTACGACTTCACCGAGGTCGACGGGTCCACCCGGGCCACCTTCGTGGCGACGTACGCGAGCGCCGAGGCGCTGCAGCAGGTGCTCGACATGGGCGTCGTCGAGGGCTCGACGCTCGCCATCAACCAGATCGACGAGCTGCTCGCGTCCTGACGCGGGCGACCACCCACCACCACCCACCATCACCCAGCGTCAGGAGAGACCCGTGCGCCCCATCGTCGTCACCGAGTTCATCACTGTCGACGGCATCGTCGACTCCCCGGGAGGCGGGGACCACCCGTACGCCGGGTGGACCTTCACGGACGTCCCGTTCGACGAGGCGGCCTACGAGATCAAGGGCCGCGAGACCGAGCAGGCCTCCGCCCTGCTGTTCGGCCGGCAGTCCTACGACGAGTTCGTGCCGCACTGGCCGACGATGGAGGAGTTCGCGACCTACAACGCGATGCCGCGCTACGTCGTGTCCACCACGCTCCCCGGCGACACCGCGCCGTGGGGCGACGGCGAGGTGGGCGTCCTGCGTTCCCTCGACGCGGTGGCGGAGCTCAAGGAGACCGAGGGCGGCGAGATCCACGTCCACGGCAGCGCCACCCTCGCGCAGGGCCTGGCCCGTGCGGGACTGGTCGACCGCTACCACCTGCTCGTCTTCCCGCTGCTGCTCGGCAGCGGCAAGAAGCTCTTCGCCGAGGGCGACAAGACCGCGCTCACGCTGACCGAGCACGCGGCGTACGGCAACGGGATCACGCTCCAGGTCTACGACGTCGTGCACTGAGATCGACCAGCGAGACGAGCGCCCGCGGTCTGGGACACTCTCCCCGTGGAGATCGCCCTGCTGCTCGTCTCGATGGCGGCCGTGGTCCTGGCCGTCGCCGCCGTCAGCGAGCGGGTGCACGTCCCTGCCCCGCTCCTGCTGGTGGTCGTCGGCGGCGCGGCGTCGTACCTCCCGGGCCTGCCGACGATCCACCTCGAGTCCGAGGTGGTCCTGCTGGGCCTGCTGCCGCCGCTGCTCTACGCGGCGGCGATCCAGACCTCGCTGGTCGACTTCAACGCCAACCGCGGGTCGATCCTGCGCCTGTCGGTGCTGCTCGTCGTCCTCACCGCGCTGGCCGTCGGGGCGGTCGCGCAGTGGCTCGTCCCCGGGCTCGGCTGGGCGGCCGCGATCGCCATCGGCGCCGTCGTCGCTCCGCCCGACGCGGTCGCCGCGACCGCCGTCGCGAGACGCATCGGGCTGCCGCGCCGGGTGGTGACGATCCTCGAGGGCGAGTCGCTGCTCAACGACGCCACCGCCCTGGTCACGCTCCGCACCGCCATCGCCTTCCTCGCCGGCAGCCTGACGGTGGCCGAGGTCGGGCTCGACTTCGTGCGCGCGGCCGGGGGCGGCGCGCTCATCGGGTTCGCGGCCTTCTGGGTCGTCGCCCGGCTCCGGCGGCGGATCACCGACCCGCTGATGGACACCGGGATCTCCTTCCTCACCCCGTTCGCGGCCTACGTCGCCGCCGAGGAGGTCCACGCGTCGGGCGTGATCTCGGTCGTCGTCGCCGGTCTCCTGCTCGGGCACAAGGCGCCGATCATCCAGACCGCGCAGTCACGGATCACCGAGCGGATCACGTGGGGCACCGTCGCCTTCCTGCTCGAGAACACCGTCTTCCTGCTCATCGGCCTCCAGCTCGACTGGATCCTCGAGGACGTCACCGAGTCCACCCTCTCGCCCGCACGCATCGCGCTCGTCTGCGTGGCGGTCCTCCTGACCGTGGTGGTGGTCCGCCTGGGCTGGGTGTTCTCCACGCTGCTCTTCCGCCGGATGGGCGACAACCCGCTCCCCGCCTCGTGGACCTTCCTGGTCGGCTGGGCCGGGATGCGCGGCGTGGTCACGCTCGCCGCGGCCTTCGTCATCCCCGAGGACACCCCGCACCGCGAGGTCCTGCTCCTCGTCGCCTTCACGGTCGTCGCCGGCACGCTCCTCGTCCAGGGGCTCACCCTCCCCCTCCTCAAGCGCACCCTCGGGGTGCCGTCGCCCGACCCGGCCGAGGACGCGCTCTCGCGCGCCGCGCTGCTGCAGTGGGCGGCCGACGCGGGTGTGCGCCGGCTCGACGAGCTCGAGTACGAGGACCACCACGGCGTCGTCGACCAGATCCGGGGCCGTCTCGACCAGCGCTCGTTCGCCGCCTGGGAGCAGCTGGCCACGACCACCGGCGAGGAGACCCCCTCGGAGCTCTACGCGCGGATCCGCGGCGAGATGATCGACGCCGAGCGGGCCAAGGTGCTCAAGGTCCGCAGCGAGGGCCGGGTCGCCTCCGACGTGGTGCGCCAGGTGCTGGGCCTGCTCGACATCGAGGAGTCGATGCTCGACGCCGGCACCTCGGCGCGCGAGGGCGTACGCGACGGGACGCTCGCCTTCACCGCGGGCATCGTCTGCGAGGACCTCGAGACGCACCCGGCCGTCGAGACCGTCGCCGATCCCGCGTGCGCCACCTGCCTCGCCGACGGCACGCCGTGGGTCTCGCTGCGCGAGTGCCTCACGTGCGGGCACGTCGGGTGCTGCGACTCCTCGATCGGCCGGCACGCCACCGGGCACTTCCACGAGTCCCTCCACCCGGTCGTGGAGTCCGCCGACGCGGGCGAGTCGTGGCGCTGGTGCTACGTCCACAGCCTGACGGGCTGACCGCTCCCCGACCGCGATGTCTGAGGACGCCGTGAACGTCCTGAGCCCGGTTCCGCGACCATGCCTTCCTCAGATATCGGGGTCTAGGCTGGGAAAATGGGCGCTCCTGCGATCGTCATCGCCTCCGCGAACCACCAGACCGAGCTGTCCGAGGCCTTCGCGCGCTACGAGCGGGAGTACGACGTACGACTGGTCGGCGACGAGATCTCGGCGAAGGTCACGGCCAAGGAGCTGATGTCCGGCGGGCACCAGGTCGCGCTCTTCGTCATCGACAGCGACCACGACCAGGACAAGCTCTACGCCCTGATCGGCGGCACCCGGAAGGTCGTCCCGACGGCGCGACGGCTCGTGGTCGCGCACATCAGCCGCTTCCGCGCGGACAGCCAGGCGTTCCGGCACGCGGTCGCCGCCGGCAAGGTGGACGCGCTGCTGCTGATGCCGCAGGGCCCGCGCGACGAGGAGTTCCACGGAGCGGTGGGCGAGCTGCTCAACGAGTGGAACGCCACCGTCGCGGCGCCCGTCGTCGAGAACGTCCGCATCATCACGCCGGAGAAGGACGCGCTGACCCGTCAGCTCCTCGACTACCTCTCCCGGGTCGGGCTGCCCGCCGGCGTGCACCACCCCGACAGCGAGGTGGGCCGCGAGGTGATGGCGCTCTGCCCCGAGGACGAGGGACGCTGGCCGGTGGTGTCGTCGATGGTGGGCTGGTGCGGCCACTGCCCCGACGTACGCTCCCTCGCCAACCAGCTCTACGGCCGCCCCGACGAGATCGACGTCGACGAGGTGGTCGACCTCGTCGTCGTGGGGGCAGGCCCGGCCGGGCTGGCCGCCAGCGTGTACGCCTCCAGCGAGGGGCTCTCGACGGTCTGCCTCGAGGCCGAGGCCATCGGCGGGCAGGCGGGCACCAGCTCGATGATCCGCAACTACCTCGGCTTCCCGCGCGGCATCTCGGGCATGCGGCTGGCCCAGCGGGCGCGCGGCCAGGCGCTGCGCTTCGGCACCCGCTTCTTCACCGGGTGGCCGGCCACGGGCATCTCCGAGTGCGCCGACGGCGGGCACCACGTCGTGCACACCGACGGTGGCGACGTGCACACGCGGACGGTCCTCGTCGCCACGGGGGTCGACTACCGGCGCCTCGGCGTCGACTCCATCGAGGAGCTGGTCGGGCGCGGGGTCTACTACGGCGCCGCGATGGCGGCAGCGCGCGAGCTCGCCGGCGACGACGTCGTCGTGGTCGGCGGCGG
This sequence comes from Nocardioides eburneiflavus, assembly GCF_004785795.1. Taxonomy (NCBI): domain Bacteria; kingdom Bacillati; phylum Actinomycetota; class Actinomycetes; order Propionibacteriales; family Nocardioidaceae; genus Nocardioides; species Nocardioides eburneiflavus. Next base: position 929,888 of record NZ_SRRO01000001.1, on the reverse strand, counting down.
CAACTCCGCCGGGCAGGCGGCGATCCACGCCGCCCGCTTCGCGCGCTCGGTCACCATCGTCGTACGCCGCCCCGACCTGACCGCGACGATGTCGTCCTACCTGATCGACGAGATCGAGTGGAACCCGCGGATCTCGGTGCGCGGCTCGAGCCGGGTCGTGGACGGCGGCCCCGACGACGTCGGCCACCTCGCGTGGCTCGACCTCGAGGACGTCGACACCGGGGAGCAGGAGCGGGTCGAGGCACGCGGGCTGTTCCTGCTGCTCGGCGCCGCGCCCGAGTGCAGCTGGCTGCCCGACGTGGTGCTGCGCGACGAGCACGGCTTCGTGCTGACGGGGCGTGACATCCCGCCCGAGCAGTGGGTCGACGCCCTGCCCCCGGAGGACCTGGCGACCACGGTGCCGGGGATCTTCTGCGGCGGCGACATCCGGGCGGGCTCGATGAAGCGCGTCGCCTCGGCGACCGGCGAGGGCGCGTCCGTCGTGTCGTCGGTGCACGCCTGGCTGGCGCAGTAGGGCCGTCGGGCTCCGCCTCCCGCTGTCACCGCCCGCCGCCCGCCGCCCGCCGCTGAACTTCCACGCGTACGGGTGGAAATCCATCCGCCGCTGAGCGTGAGGAGGCGGTTCAGGCCCTGAACTTCCACGCGTACGGGTGGAAGTCCATCGGACGCGAGGGTCGCGCGGGCCCGCCTCAGAGCTCCAGCAGCAGGAACAGCACCGCCAGCGCCGGCAGCGTGCCCTGCATGAGCGCAGCGCGCACCATCGAGCGGTCGTGGGTGGCGAGCACGATCGCGGCGGCGAGCATCGACCCGGTGCCGGCCAGCGCGAGGGCGGAGCCGACCCAGTGCTCGGGCTCGAGCAGGGCGACGCCGACGAGGGTGATGATCGCGAGGAACAGGTTGTAGAAGCCCTGGTTGTAGGCCATCGGCCGCAGCACCTCGGCGTCCGCCTCGGACACGCCGAACGTCCGCCGCGTCGAGGGGTGCGTCCAGCGGAACGACTCCAGGAACCAGATGTAGACGTGGAGCAGCGCCGCCAGCACCGAGAAGCCCACCGTGAAGATCGTCATGCCTGCACCCTAGGGGCGCCTACCCCTGGGAGGGTGGCACGACGAGCGCGGCACCGACACAGTGGGGCGTACGGCTACCCCGCCGCGAGGATCGAGGAGGTCCCATGGGACGACTGATCGGCATCCTGCTGGTGGTCTGGCTCGTCATCGGTGCGTTCGCCGCCTTTCAGCGCGGCTACTTCGACGACGCGGAGACCAACTGCTCCGAGGCGAGTGACATCGCGCTCAACATCGTCGCGGGGCCGCTCAACTACGCCGGCCTCAACCCCAAGGTCAAGTGCGCCGACGTCGACGTCGACACGCCCGAGCCCAGCGAGTAGCCGCGAGCTGCCACTGGCGTCGGCCGCTCGCTAGGGTCGGAGCGTGCCCGACCTCGCCCGGACCCCGACCGCTCCCCTGCTCGCCACCGGCCTCGTGGGCGGCTTCGCGCTCGCCCAGCAGACCGGCGTACGCCCTCTCGGCGGGGTCGCGATGCTCGGCGCCAACGTGCTCGCCGCCCGTCAGTGGTACGCCGTGGGTGGCGTGCCGCTGGCCGCGGGGCTGACCGCGGCGTACTGGACCGCGATGGGGGTCTCGCACCCGCTCGCGAGGAAGGTCGGCACCTGGCCCGTCGGTGCTCGGCGTCACCGCGGCCGCGTCCGGGGCGGCCTGGCTGCTCTCCGACCGCCGCGCCCGCCGCTGACGCCGATCAGTCCTCGGGCAGGTCCGCGAAGGCCTGCTTCATCTCGCGGTACCAGCCGAGCGACTTCCTGGGGTGCCGCCAGCGGCCCTTCATCTCGTCGCGGGCGGGCTGGTGGGCGGCGTCGCCCTCCTTCTCGGCCTGCTTGAGGTGCTGGTCCTGGGCGTTGATCACGTCGTCGTGGGTCTCGCCGCGGTGCGCGAGGTCGCAGGGGCCGCCGAGCTGGCGGCAGGTCATGGTCTTCATGGGTTCTCCTCCGTGGGGTGGTGGTGGGTCGACGATCGGGGGACGGCAGGTGTGACCGGTGCGCTCACCGGGGTGACGCGCCGTCGCGACGGACGACGCTGTCGAGGACGTCGGGGTCGGCGCGGAACGTGATCGCCGCGACCCGGCCCTCCTCGACGGTGAAGTCGAAGACGACGGCGGCGCGGCCGCGGTGGAACCAGGCCGACGCCGGGCGGTCGCCGACGAAGACGGCCAGCGCCGCTTGGGCGCTGCCGTTGAAGAACGCCGCGACCTCGCCGCGGCCCTCGATCGAGGCGGGCGTACCGGCGAGGACGGCGGCGTCGTCGGCTCCGACGACGGCATCGGGGGCGAGCAGCTGCAGCAGCCGGTCGAGGTCGCCCCCGCGGGCTGCCGCCATGAAGGCGTCGACCACCTCCCAGTCGGCGAGGGCGTCCTCGGCGGCGGGCTGGGCGACCTTCGCACGGGCGCGCGAGGCGAGCTTGCGGGCGGCCGTGGGAGTCGTGTCGAGGACGGCGGCGATCGTGGCGAACTCGAAGCCGAAGCTGTCGTGCAGGACGAACGCGACCCGCTCGCGCGGCGACAGGCGGTCGATCACCGCCTGGAGGGCGACGCCCACCGTGTCGGCCAGGGCGACGTCGTCGGCGGGGTCGACCGGCGGTCGCGCCCACACCTCGCCCGCGTCGTCGAGGTCGTCGACGGGGACAGGCGTACGCGCCCGCAACCGGTCCAGGCAGAGCCGGGTGGTGACGGTCGTCAGCCAGGCCGGCAGGTTGTCGATGTCGGTGCCGTCGCGCGTGGTGGCACGGTCGAGCCGGAGCCACGCCTGCTGCACGACGTCCTCGGCCTCGGCGTGGTCGGCCAGCACCCGGCCGGCCAGTGCCAGCAGGCGCGGCCGCTCGGCCTCGAAGGCCTTCACCTGGTCCATCACGTCCACCCTTCGTCGATCGCATCATTCCAACCCGATGACGAGCGAGCGGCCCGAAGTGTGACCAGCCCTCCCGCACACTGGAGCGCATGGACGCCCCCCGGCTCCGAGCCGCCGGCCACCTTCCGACGATCACGGCCCTGATCGCAGCCCTGGTGCTGCTCGCCGGATGCACCAGCGAGCAGCCGGCGCCCGGCAGCCCGGACGAGACGCCGAGCGCGACCAGCGCGCCCGAGCCCACCGAGGAGCCGGCCGAGGAGCCCACCGACGAGCCCACCGAGGAGCCCACCGAGGAGCCGGCGGAGCAGCCCACCGAGGAGCCGACCGGGGAACCCGAGCCGGTGGATCCCATCTCGATGGCCGCCCTCGCCCGGGCCGACCTGACCGGCGGCGACCTCCGGCTGGGGGCGGTGCGCGAGCGGACGTCGGCGTACACGTCGTACGACGTCACCTTCGCCTCGACGACCGCCGGCAGGGGCACGCGGCCGCTGCGGATCAGCGGCGTGCTCAACGTGCCGACCGGGCGCGGCCCGTTCCCCGCCGTCGTCCTGGCGCACGGCTACATCGACCCGGCCTACTACGTGCGTGGGCAGGGCATGACGCGCGAGCGCGGCTTCCTGGCGCAGCGCGGCTACGTCGCCCTCCACGTCGACTACCGCAACCACGCCGAGTCGACCGACGATCCGCGGGTGGAGACGGCCGTACGCCTCGGCTATGCCGCCGACGCCGTCGCCGCGCTCCACGCACTGCGCGACTCGCGCGAGGTCCGGGTGGACGACGACCGCATCGCGCTGTTCGGCCGGTCGATGGGCGGCGGCGTGATGATGAAGGCGCTGGCCGCCGAGCCGGGACTGTTCGCCGCCGGCGTCGGGTGGGCGTCGGTGTCGAGCCTCGAGGCGGAGAACTTCGCCCAGTTCCAGCGCCCGGACGCACCCCTGGCCCAGCTGAAGGCCGGCTTCCGTGGCCGGCACGGCCTCCCCGGCGAGGACCCCGCCTTCTGGCGTGGCCTCTCGCCGCGCCCGCTCTTCGGGGAGATCACCGAGCCGGTGCTCATGGTGCACGGCCGGTTCGACGACACCTGTCCGCCGGCGTGGGCGCGGGCGACGCAGCGCGCGATGACGCGGGCAGGCGTGGACGCCACGCTCGAGTGGTACGACGACGCGCACGCCTTCGGCCCGGCGTTCGTCGCCGCGATGGACCGGACCGTGCGGTTCCTCGACGCCCGGATGCCGGCCTGATCGACGCCTCAGTCTCCAGCGCCCGCGGCCTCGAGCTGCTGCGGCGGCGCGGCGGCGTACGCGGCCGACAGCCGGCGGTAGGGCGCCGAGGCGAGCGCGACGAGGACGGCCACGAACATGATCGCGCCGGCGCCGAGGAAGACCAGCGCGATCCCGCGCGCCTCGCCGTCGCCGAGCAGCCACCCCCAGGTCTCGCGACCCACCGATGACTCCATGTAGGGGATGAGCGCGAACTCGGCGATCGGTCCGATCAGGAACGCCGAGATCGGGCTGGCCGCGAGCTCGACGCTCTGGGCGAAGCCGAAGACGCGGCCCTGGGTGCGGTAGGGGACGACCCGCTGGAGGATCGTCTGCTCGGACGCCTCGGCTGCCGGGATGATCGCCATGAAGGCGAAGATGCCGAGGACGTAGAGCCAGGGCCACTCGCGCAGGGTGAAGGTCATGCCGAGCACGGCGATGCCCAGGTTGACGAGCAGCAGGGTGCGCACCGGGTTGGCGCCGAGACCGAAGCGGGCGACCAGCCCACCGCCGACCACGAAGCCCAGCCCGGTGACGCCGAGCACGATGCCCCACAGCTCGACGCTGAAGAGCGTCAGGCCGTAGGGGTCCATCAGCGCGATGTAGACGCCACTGACGAGGTTGTTGAACGTCGAGAAGAGGATGAGCGCGACGAGCCCGGGCACCGCGGTGATGGCGGCGATCGCGCCGCGGACGTCGAAGCGCGAGCCGGTCGCGTCGGGGTCGGGGTCGAGCTCGGGGATCGCGATCGGCACCAGGTGGAGCAGCGACGCGCCCGTCAGCGCGATCGCGATCGCGAGGGTCCAGCCCATGCCGAGCAGGCCGACGCTCAGGCCGCTGAAGACGCTGGTGATCATGAACGCGATGCCCTGGACGGTGCCGACGAGGCCGTTGGCCTTGTCGCGGCCGTCCTCGGGCACGAGCAGGGTGACGGTCGTGGAGAGCGCGATGTTGCGCAGGCTCTCGACGACGCCGCCAACGAGGATGACCGCGGCGAACAGCCAGAACCACGGGCTGCCCCAGTCGGCCAGCCGGTCCTCGCCGAGCAGCAGCCACAGACCGCCGGACAGCGCGTAGGTCACCAGGGTGACCGTCGAGGACGCGACCATCACCTGCTTCTTGCGGTGCCGGTCGACGAGGGTGCCGAAGTAGGTCCCGAAGACGGCCGTGAACAGCATGAACCCGCCGCCGATGATGGCCGTGGCCATCACCGAGCGGGTCTCGAGGTAGGCCCAGAAGGTGAGCGCGAACCAGAGGAAGCTCGACGTCACGTTGGCGACGAGCGTGTTGGCCAGGACCTGCCGGAAGGCGCGCAGCGTCTCGACGCCGCGCGTCACGCCCGGCGGCAGGTGGGCCTCCACCTGCGGCGCCGCGGGGTCCGCCGGGATCGGCTCGAAGTCGTCCAGGGGCACAGGGAGAACCCTAGGCTCAACCACCGACAGTGCGCCTCCGACTTTGGTGGCGCCCACGCAGCGGCTTCGTCGTACGTCGCGTGCCACCATGGCGGCATGAGCGTGGGGCGGGGAGACCGGGAGCCCGTCGCACGCGTGCGCGCCCAGTGGCAGCGGTGGCGCAGCACGGCCGCCTGTGCCGGCGTCGGGTTGCTCGGCGCAACCGCGCTCGTCTGGCTGGCCGATCGCAGCCAGCACACCGAGCTCGGCCAGGCGCTCGACCAGGCCGGGATGGACATCGTGGTCGGCGACGAGGCAGCCACGCGGCGGCTCGTCGGCGTCCTCGGCAACGTCTCGCTCGGCTCGATCGCCGTAGCGGTGGCGCTGCTCGTCGGGGTGGCCTGGGTGCGCCGGCAGTACGCAGCCGCGGTGGCAGCGGGCGCGCTGGTGATCTCTGCCAATGCGACCACCCAGGTCGTCAAGGCGGTGTCCGAGCGCTCCGACTTCGGGTACCTCACCGTCACGAGCTTCCCCAGCGGGCACACCACGGTGGTGGTCTCACTGGTGTTCGCCGCACTGCTCGTCGTGCCCGGGCAGGCACGGACGACCGTGTCGCTCCTGGGTTCGGGCGCGGTGACGGTGACGGCCGCTGCGACCCTCGTGGCCAGCTGGCACCGGCCCGCCGACATCCTGGGCGCGATCCTCGTCTGCCTGGCCTGGGGCACCGGCGTGCTGACGATCTGGAGCCTGGTCAGGGGTGGCATGCCGGGCACCGCGCCCGGCCGTGAGCACCGCATCTTCGCCGTGACCGGAGTGGGCCTGGCCGTGTCGGGACTGCTCGCGGTCGGCGTACGCCCCGACACCGGCTGGTCGGGCTTCCTCGACGCCGGAGTGGTCCTGGCGGGCGTCGCCCTCGTCACCGCCCTGGCCGTGACGACCTTCGCCCAGCTGTCCGCGCCCATGGCGGCCGGAGCGCCCGTGCCACGCACGGGAGCCGGCCGCCACGACGCCTGACACGTCCGTCGGGGAAGCCCCGGCGCCGGTCGGTCGCGATCAGGTGGTCGCGCGCTCCTCGACCGGGACCTCCTTGATGGCACCCGTACGCCGTCCCTCACGGAACGAGCGCAGCTCCTCGCGCACCTTGGGCAGCAGGATGTAGCAGGCGAGCAGGTTGACGATCGCACAGACGAAGAGCATCGAGTCGGCGAAGGTGAGGACCGAGGTGAAGGTCATGACGCTGCCGACGACGGTGAAGAGGCAGAACACGATCTTGAAGGTCGCCTCACTGCGCTTGGACCGCCCGAACAGCTCGGTCCAGGCCTTCATCGTGTAGTAGGACCAGGTGATCAGCGTCGAGAACGCGAACAGGGCGACCGCGATGGCGAGGATCACCGGGAACTGCGGGAGGAACGTCTCGAACGCCCGCGAGGTCACCACGACGCCGTCCGGGGTCGGGCCACCGCCGGCGACGATCTCGCGCTGCTCGGAGTAGTAGGCCGAGTCGGCGATCACGATCGTCAACGCGGTCATGGTGCAGATGACGACGGTGTCGATGAACGGCTCGAGGAGCGCGACGAAGCCCTCGCTGACGGGGTGCTTGGTCTTGACCGCCGAGTGGGCGATCGGCGCGGAGCCGACGCCCGCCTCGTTGGAGAACGCCGCCCGCTGGAACCCGATGATCAGGACGCCGAGCGCGCCGCCGGCGACCCCCTCGGGGTTGAAGGCACCGGTGATGATCGTGCCGATCGCCCCCGGGATGTTGGGGATGTTGCCGAGGATCACGAGCAGGCAGGTGCCGAGGTAGAGGATCGCCATCACCGGCACGAGCCTCGAGGTCACCCGCGCGATCGAGGTGATGCCGCCGATGATCACCGCACCGACCAGCATGGCGAGCACGATGCCGAAGATCAGCGCCGAGCCCGAGGACCCGAGGAAGCCGTCCTCGCCACCGGTCACCTCCTGCGCCTGGGCGAAGGTCTGGTTGGCCTGGAACATGTTGCCGCCGACCGCGCCGAACAGGAACAGCGCGACGGCGAAGATGATGGTGAGGGCGCGGGACACGCCGCTGCCGAAGCGCTCGAACGCGACCGGGAGGTAGCGGAACGGGCCGCCCGTCACGCTGCCGTCCTCGTGGACCTCGCGGTACTTCACGCCCAGCGTGCACTCGACGAACTTGGTGCACATGCCGAAGAGGCCGGCGATGATCATCCAGAACGTCGCACCGGGGCCGCCGAGCGTGACCGCGGCGCCGACGCCCGCGATGTTGCCGAGGCCGACCGTGCCCGACACCGCCGAGGACAGCGCCTGGAAGTGCGTGACCTCACCGGGATCGCTGGCGCGGGAGAACTTGCCGCGCACCAGGTCCATCGACGTCCTCCAGGACCTGAACTGGATGCCCTTGAAGTAGATCGTGAAGACGATCGCCGCGACCACGAGCCACAGCACGATGAGCGGGAACGTGACCCCGCCGATCGTCGGCGCGTAGAAGATGACCGACGCCACCGCGTCGGCGATGGGGTCGAAGGTGGAGTTGATCGCGTCCTCGATCGTCGCCAGCCATTCCCACTCCTGCTGGGTGCCTTCTGCCGCCACTGTGTCTGCCGCCTCGGATTTCATCCGACGACCCAACCAGCGATCGGCCCCGACCTCAACCCCTAGGGGTGGGACGATCCCGGCTCGAACCGCTCCGCCACCTGTCTCAGCCTGTCGACGTACGCCGGCCAGTCGACGTCGGGCAGGTTCGGGGCGGCGACCGTGAGGCCGGCGGCGCCGTCGATGCCCTCGCGGAGGATGTCGGCGTGGCCGGCGTGCCGGGTGGTGTCGACGATGACGTGGACGATGATCCGGTGCAGGGAGACCTCGCGTCGCTCCTCGGGCCACCACGGCACCGCACCGACCGCGTCGAGCGGCAGGTCCGCGATGGTCGCGTCACCGAAGGCCGCCACCGCCCGGTAGAAGTCGGCGACGTCCGTGGCGGAGACCTCGGCGGGGACCCACCAGTCACGCTGGGGGTCGGCGTCGTAGTCCTCGTCGGTGACCACCAGGGGGTGGTCGGGCTCGGGCCACTCCCGGCCGAAGGTGGGTCCGAAGTAGCCGATCTCGACGTTGGCGACGTGCCGGACGATGCCGAGCAGGTTGGTGCCTGTCGGCGTACGCGGTAGCCGCAGGTCGCGCTCGCCGAGCCCGTCGAGCTTCCAGAGCAGCGCGTCGCGGGACGACTGGAGGTAGTGCTGGAGGGCTGCCGCGGGGTCCAGGAGGTCGGTCACGGCTCGATCATGCCCACGGATCCGGACGCTCGGCGACCTGATTCGTGCGGCGCGCCCGCGTACGGTCTCGGGCGTGAGCTCGCGCGTGCACTCGATCCACCTCTCCCCGGGCCGTCGGCTGCCCACGAAGGCCGTGCCGTCGGTCGAGGCCGAGGCCGGCGCCGGCCTGGTGGGCGACCGCTACCACGGCAGCCGGCACCGTCACGTCACCGTGCAGGCGCTCGACGACCTCGCGGCCGCGGCCGAGGTGCTCGGCCGCCCGGTCGACCCGGGCCTGACGCGGCGCAACATCACCCTGACCGGCGGACCGATCCCGACCCGGCCGGGCGAGCGGATGCGGATCGGGGGCGTCGAGCTCGAGGTCGTCCGGATCGCGGCTCCGTGCCGGCTCCTCGACGACTGGCTCGGTCCCGGCGCGATGCAGGCGCTGCGCTCGCCGCGCGGCGGCACGGTGTTCCGGCTGCTGTCGTCGGGCACGATCAGCGTCGGCGACGAGGCCGAGGTGGGGACGGTATGAGGACGCACAGCAGCCCGGCCCCCGGAGAGCGGGGACCGGGCTGCGGGCGTACGGCTCAGCGCAGGTCGAACCTGTCGTTGTCCATGACCTGGGCCCACGCGGCGACGAAGTCGGCGACGAACCTGTCGCGCGCGTCCTCGCTGGCGTAGACCTCGGCGAGGGCGCGGAGCTGGGAGTTCGAGCCGAGGACCAGGTCGACCGCCGTGGCCGTCCACCTGAGCTCACCCGAGGCGACGTCGCGGATCTCGTAGACGCCCTCCTCCGACTGCGACGCCTTCCACTGCGTGCCCGGGGACAGCAGGTGGGCGAAGAAGTCGTTGGTCAGGACGCCCGGCCGGTCGGTCAGCACGCCGTGCGAGGTGCCGCCGGCGTTGGCGCCGAGGGCCCGCAGGCCGCCCAGCAGGACGGTCATCTGGGGTGCGGAGAGACCCAGCAGGTACGCCTTGTCGACCAGCAGCTTCTCGGGCTGGAGCTTCTCGCCGGGCCGGGCCCAGTTGCGGAACCCGTCGGCGCGGGGCTCGAGCCAGCGCATCGAGTCGACGTCGGTCTGCTCCTGGGTGGCGTCCGTACGGCCGGGGGTGAACGGCACGGTCACGTCGTGACCGGCGTCCTTCGCGGCCTTCTCGATCGCCGCGGCGCCGCCGAGGACGATGAGGTCGGCCAGCGAGACCTGCGCGCCGCCGGCGGAGTTGAACTCCTGCTGCACGCGCTCGATCGCCGCGAGCGAGGTGTCGAGGTCGAGGTCGGCGTGGGCGGCCCAGCCGCGCTGCGGCTCGAGGCGGATGCGGGCGCCGTTGGCACCGCCGCGCCGGTCGGTGCGGCGGAAGGTCGCGGCGGACGCCCAGGCGAGCGACACCAGCTGGGAGACGCTGAGCCCGGAGGCCAGCAGCTTCTCCTTCAGCGAGGCGATGTCGGCGTCGCCGACCAGCTGGCCCTCGACCGGTGGGACCGGGTCCTGCCACAGCTGGGCCTCGGGGACCCACGGGCCGAGCAGGTGCGGCCCGACGGGGCCCATGTCGCGGTGGAGCAGCTTGTACCAGGCCTTGGCGAAGGCCTCCGCGAACTGGTCGGGGTTGTCCAGGAAGCGGCGCGAGATCTTCTCGTAGGCCGGGTCGAAGCGCAGCGCGAGGTCGGAGGTGAGCATCGTGGGGCGGTGCTTCTTCGACGGGTCGTGCGCGTCGGGGATGATCGCGTCGTCGGTCTTCGCGACCCACTGCTTGGCGCCGGCCGGGCTCTCGGTGAGCTCCCACTCGTAGCCGAAGAGGATCTCGAAGTAGCGGTTGCTCCACTGGGTGGGGACGTCGGTCCAGGTGACCTCGAGGCCGGACGTGATGGTGTCGCCGCCCTTGCCGGAGCCGTACGAGCTCAGCCAGCCGAGGCCCTGGTTCTCGAGCTCGGCGCCCTCGGGCTCGGGACCGACGAGGTCGGCGTCACCGGCGCCGTGGGTCTTGCCGAAGGTGTGGCCGCCGGCGATGAGCGCGACCGTCTCCTCGTCGTTCATCGCCATCCGGGCGAAGGTCTCGCGGATGTCCCGCGCCGAGGCCACCGGGTCGGGGTTGCCGTTGGGGCCCTCGGGGTTGACGTAGATCAGGCCCATCTGGACGGCGCCGAGGCCCTCGCCGAGCTCGCGCTCGCCGGAGTAGCGCTCGTCGCCGAGCCAGGTGTCCTCCGGACCCCAGAAGATCTCCTCCGGCTCCCAGACGTCCTCGCGGCCGAAGGCGAAGCCGAAGGTCTCGAAGCCCATGTCCTCGAGGGCGACGTTGCCGGCGAGCACCAGCAGGTCGGCCCAGGAGATCTTCTGGCCGTACTTCTGCTTCACCGGCCACAGCAGGCGGCGGGCCTTGTCGAGGTTGGCGTTGTCGGGCCACGAGTTGAGCGGGGCGAACCGCTGGCCGCCGTCGCCCGCGCCGCCGCGGCCGTCCTGGACGCGGTAGGTGCCGGCGGAGTGCCAGCTCATCCGGATCATCAGGCCGCCGTAGTGGCCGAAGTCGGCGGGCCACCAGTCCTGCGAGGTGCGCAGGGTCTGGGCGATGTCGGCCTTGAGCGCCTCGACGTCGAGCTTGGCGAACTCCTCGCGGTAGCTGAAGTCGGCACCGAGCGGGTTGCCCTTCGGCGAGTGCGCGTGCAGCACCGAGAGGTCGAGCTGGTTGGGCCACCAGTCCTGGTTGGTGCGCGGGCGGTGGCCCTGCGGCTCGGGCGCGTCGATGACCGGGCTCTCGCTCTCGCTGCCCTGAGCGGTGGCGGAGTCGTGCATGACCGGGCAGCCGGCCTCGGCCTTGCGGTCCACGCCCTGGGGGCTCTCGGGCGTCGTGTCTTCCAGGTCGGACATGGGGGTCCCTCTCAGTTCTCGGTCGCGGTGGAGGTTGCTGGTGCGGTGGAGCAGGCGGGGCAGAGCCCCCAGTAGGTGACCTCGGCCTCGTCGATGGCGAAGCCGTGGGTCTCGGAGGCGTCGAGGCACGGGCGGTGGCCGACGGCGCAGTCGACGTCGGCGACGACGCCGCACGAGCGGCAGACCACGTGGTGGTGGTTGTCCCCCACGCGCAGCTCGTAGCGGGCGACCGAGCCGGCGGGCTGGATCCGGCGGACCAGCCCGGAGTCCGACAGCGCACCCAGCACGTCGTAGACGGCCTGGTGCGACACGGTCGGCTCCTCGGCGCGTACGGCCGCGAGCACGCTGCCGGTGTCGGCGTGCGGGTGGCGGCGTACGGCGCGCAGGACGGCGAGACGCGGGCGCGTGACCCGCAGGTCAACGCTGCGGAGCAGGTGCTCGAACTCGGGCTCGGTCGTGTGGTCGTCCATCGCGTACCACCCTGCCGCCTTTTCTTGAACGAGTCAAGTTTTTTCGGGAGGTCCGCCGGTCGGCCGCGGTAGTCCAGTGGCGAACGGCTGCGACAACGACCTTGGAACGACCGGAAGTCGCTGGACTACCCCGCGTGCGCCGGCAGGCCGGACCACTCCCGCGAGAGGATCGCCCAGACCTCGAGGTCCTGGCGCTCCTCCCGCACGGGGAACACCTCGCGGAGCGTGCCCTCGTGGGTGAAGCCCAGACGCTGCGCCATCCGGCGGCTCGGCGCGTTGCCCGGCGCGCACTTCCACTCGACGCGGTGCACGCCGCGCTCGTCGAACGCCCAGTCGAGCATGGCCGCGATGGCCCGCGTCACGATGCCGCGGCCGCGGGCGGTGGAGGCGAGGAGGACGCCCACCTCCGCGGTCGCGGCGCGCGGGTTGAAGCTCGGGAACAGGGTGGCGCCCACCAGCTCGCGGCCGACCCAGATGCCGAAGATGCGGCGGCCGGTCTCGCCGCGGGACTTCGCGAAGCCCTCGAGGAACGACCGGGCAGCGTCGACCTGCTCGAAACCCTCCCACGGCAGCCACTCGTAGAAGTCCGGCCCGTGCGCGCGGAGCAGCCCGGCGAGCTGCTCGGCGTGCCATGGTTCGAGGTCGGCCAGGCGGACGTCGTCGTCGATCTGCAGGCTCAGCACCGCGCCACCCTAGGTCAGGCCGGACAAGGGTTCAGTCGAGCCCGGCGGCCTCGCGCAGCCACGCCCACGCCCGGGTCCGGTCGGCCTCGCTGGCGCGGGTGGTCGGGAGCAGGTGGGTCGGCCGCTCGACGCGGTCGTGCCAGAAGCGGCCGGTCGGCGGGGCGGGCTCGACCGCGGTGAGCCACACGCTGGTGTCGGCGCCCTGCGCGTCGTCGCGCAGGACCGGCCGCGTGACGCGGCGGAAGGTCGGCAGCGACTCCTGCACGCCGGGGGTGTCGGCCCAGCCCGGGTGCATGGTCGCCACGGTGATCCGGCCGGCCGCCCAGCGCTCGCCGAGCAGCGGCGCCATCTCGACCTGCCAGCGCTTGGAGCGGGCGTACGAGGTCGTCGGCGAGTAGTCGCCGGTGGTGTATCCGGGGTCGTCGGCCCGCAGGGGCTGGCCGTACATCCCGCCGCTGCTCACCAGCACCACCCGCCCGCCGGACGAGCCGGCCGCGAGCGGGCCACGCAGTGCCTCGGTCATCACGACCGGACCGACCAGGTGCACGGCCATGCTGAGCTCGTGGCCCTGGGGCGACTCGGTGCGGGTCGGCGGCATGACGCCGGCGTTGTGCACGACCGCGTGGAGGTCGGGGACCTCGCCGGCGAGGTCGGCGGTGAAGCGGCGCACGTCGTCGAGGTCGGCGACGTCGCAGCGCCACAGCCGCACCTCCGCCCCGGGTGCGTCGCCCGGATCCGCTCCGCGACCGCGGCCCCCTTGGCCTCGTCGCGCACGAGCATGTGCACGACCGCGCCGTACGCCACCAGGCCCTCGACGGTCGCGATCCCGAGCCCGGAGCTGGCGCCCGTGACGAGGGCGTGGCGTCCCTCGAGCGAGCGCGGCAGCGGGTCGGCCGGCCAGCCGGGGAGCGTACGCCGCACCGCCAGACCGATCGTGGTGTAGCCGAGGACGAGCGAGCGGTCCAGGACCGCGTCGACCGCGCGCGTGAGGAGCGGACGGGTCACGACTCAGCTCGCGTCGAGGCGGGCCAGCTCGTCGGCGGTGAGCTCGATGTCGGCAGCGGCGGCCGAGTCGGTGATCGACGAGGGGCGCTTGGCGCCGGGGATCGGGATGACGACCGGTGACTGCGCCAGCTCCCACGCCAGGGCGACCTGCTGGGCGCTCACACCGCGGTCGGCCGCGATCTCGGCGAAGGCGGGGTGCTGGTCGGCGAGCTCCTTGGCGTCGGAGAGGCCGCCCAGCGGGCTCCACGGCAGGAACGCGATGCCGAGCTCGTCGCACACGTCGATCTCGGGCTTGCTGGAGCGGAACTTGGGGCTGAACTGGTTCTGCACGCTGGCCAGCGCGTCGCCGAGGACGGCGTGCGCGTCGCGGATCTGCTGGGGGTTCGCGTTGGAGAGCCCGACGTGGGCGACCTTGCCGCTGTCGGCGATCTCCTTGAGCGTGCCGATGACCTCGTCGTAGGGGACCTTCGGATCAGGGCGGTGGTGCTGCCACAGCGAGAGCTGCTCGACGCCGAGCCGCTGCAGGCTGGCGTCCACGGCCTCCTTGAGGTGGGTGGCCGAGGAGTCGACGTCCCAGCCGCCGTCCTCGGTGCGGACGTGCCCGCCCTTGGTCGCGAGCAGCACCCGGTCGCGCACGCCCAGCTCGTCGAGGAGGGAGGCGACGAGGCGCTCGTTCTGGCCCTGCGCCCCCGCGCCCGACGCGTCGCCGGCCCCGTAGGCGTCGGCGGTGTCGAAGAGCGTCACGCCGGCGTCGAGCGCCGCGGAGACGGTGTCGAGGAGCTGCTGGCGCGGCTGGACGCCGGTCTGGTCGAAGGTCATCAGGCCCAAGCCGATGGCGCCGACCTGCTGGTTGCCGAGGGTGCGAGTCTGCATGTCGCGACACTACGACCCCCGTGTCAGGCGTTCAGCCCCCGAAGGGCCAGGACGTCCTCGGGGCCTCCGAGGTCGGGGGTGGCGACGAACACCGTCTCCACGCCCAGGCCGGCGAGGCGGGCCCACCGGTCGCGATGACCCGCCACGGTCGCGGCGTGCGTGCGGGCGGCGTACGTCGCCGCGGGGGTGCGTCCGCGCAACCGCTCGACGCGGCTCCACACGTCGTCGCGGTCGGCGCCGACCACCGGGAGGTCGAGCACGGTCACCGCGACCTCCGACCGGTCCCGGCCGAGGTCGGCGCAGTGCGCGTGGACGACGCCGATGAGCCGCTCGAGCTCGTCCTCGTCGGTGGTGCGGAGGTTGCAGGCGTCGCCGTGGGCCGCGGCGATCCGGAGGGTCCGCCGCTCGCCCGATCCACCGACGACGACCGGGATCCTCGCGGCCGGTCGCGGGTACGACGTGGTCTCCGGCAGCACGACGCCGTGCGCGTCGTACGCCTTGGTGCCCGCCGCCCAGAGCGCCTTCATGGTCACGACCGCGCGCTCGAGCTCGTCGAGGCGTTCGCGCGCCGGCGGGAATCCGATGCCGTACGCCGCGTGCTCGCGCTCGAACCACCCCGCGCCGACGCCGACGAAGGTGCGCCCGCCGGTGAGCGCGGACAGGGTGGCGGCTGCCTTGGCGGTCACGCCTGCCGGCCGGAACGTCACGGGCGTGCAGAGGGTGCCGAGCTCCAGCCCCGTCCCGGCGGCGGCGATCGCGCCGAGGGTGACCCACGGCTCCGGGATCGGCTCCCACGCCCGGCCGACCTGCGGCACCTGGATGAGGTGGTCCATCAGCGCGAGCCCGGCGAAGCCCGCCTCGTCCGCGGCCCGCGCGACGTCCGTGAGCCACGGCAGCGGGCGCTCGCCCCACGGGAACCGCGACACCTGGAGCACCGACCGCAGGCCGAGGCTCGACGTGCGGTCGGGCGCGGCGGCTGCGGGCGACGGGATCGCCGCCGGCGCAGGTCCTCCGTCGGCGACGTCCCCGGTCACGGGCACGACGAGGTCCCAGCCCTCGGCGTCCAGCACAGGGCGTACGTCCCGCACGGACCGCAGCTGCGCGGCGAGGACGGGGGCGGGGACGGGGCGGTCGCGGGCGCCGTTGCGGCGACGGCACTCCGACTCCGGGGTGTCGAGCAGGACCGCGACGGCAGGCATTCCGGCGCCGCGGGCGGCGGCCAGCCACGCCTGCCGCCGGACCGGGTCGAGCCCGAGCGTGTCGACGACCGTGGTCAGCCCGCGGCGGACCCGCGCACTGACGATCGTCTCGAGGACCGCGAACGCGTCGATCGAGGCGTCGAGGTCGTGGGTGCCGCTGCCGAGCACCCCGCGCAGCGCGTCGGAGGAGACGACCTCCTGCTCGCGGTAGCGCGCTGCGGCCCACGTCGACTTGCCGGACCCCGAGGCACCGACGAGCACCACGAGGGCCGGGTCGGGGAGCTGCACCTCCCCAGTGTGGCGGACGCTCAGGCGGTGTTGAGCCGGAAGGACTCCAGCAGCTCGAAGGCAGGCGCCACGTGGGCGACGAGGTCGTGCCCCACCGACTGCCTGGCGAACTCGTTGAAGTCACGGAGGTCGGCGACCTCGCGCGCCGACACGTTGCGGAAGCCCATCGACCAGGTCGAGAAGGACCGGTCGGCGACGAGGCGCCGGTCGAGCACGCGGACGTCGCCGTGGCGGGGGTCGGCCCTGATCGCGTCGAACACCGCGTCCACGGCGTCCGACGTGCCCTCGAGCGTCTGGATCACGTTGCCGCCGCTGTAGAGCAGCAGGCCGGTCAGGCCGAGGCGCTCGTTCTTGGGGCGGATCTGCTCGATCAGCTCCACGAGCTGGGCGACGGACATCAGGCGGGTCGCGGCACTGGTGTAGGTCAGCGTCTGGAGCTGGGGGTCGTCGGTGTGCATGGCTGCCCGGGACGCTAGCCCTCCCCGGCGGGTGGTCACATCACCCCAAAGGGGCAGTGTGCGTCGCCGGCCACCTCTGTGTGGGGGATGCCCGCCCGTGACGGCGTGCGGATACTGGACGGATGGCGGTGCTCGACGACGTCCTTCACCTGG
Organism: Nocardioides eburneiflavus; assembly: GCF_004785795.1. Classification (NCBI taxonomy): domain Bacteria; kingdom Bacillati; phylum Actinomycetota; class Actinomycetes; order Propionibacteriales; family Nocardioidaceae; genus Nocardioides; species Nocardioides eburneiflavus. Next base: position 913,083 of record NZ_SRRO01000001.1, on the reverse strand, counting down.
GCTCGACCCTGGAGCGGTCGTACGTCGCCACCGTGCGCGGGCGCCTGAAGTTCCGGGTCGGGTCGATCGTCTACGTCGCGTTCTCCGAGGACGAGACCGTCATGGGGTTCGCGTTCCCGAAGGAGGAGCGCGACGCCCTCGTTGGCAGTGACGCGCGCTTCCACCTGCCCGGCGAGTCGGACCTGCGCTTCAACTGGGTGCACGCGACCCTGGCGGAGCTGGACCCGGCCGAGGCACGCGAGATCGTCGTGGACGCGTGGCGGATGGTGGTGCCGCAGCGCCTTGCCCGGGCGTACGACGTCGCGCACCCGCGCGGGCCGGGCTGAGGCGCCAGCGGCGAAAGGCCCGTCCTGTCTGGACGTGGGGGCGTTCGAGGCGCATGGTCGGGAGATGACGACCATGGACCTTCTTCCCCTGATCAGCTCGTGCAGCGTGGACGGTTGCTCCTACAACCACGACCACGACTGCCACGCCGGTGCGATCACCGTCACCGACGCGGCCGGTGCCGCCTGCGGGACGTACGTCGACGCCCATGACAAGGGCGGCATCGACGCCAGCGGCCACGTCGGCGCCTGCCACCGCTCCGACTGCGCCCACAACGACCACCTCGAGTGCACCGCATCCGGAGTCGAGGTCGGCGCCGGGGCCGACCGCGCCGACTGCCTCACCTTCTCACCGGCCTGACAAACGTCTCAGGGGGTGACCGCCCGGATCCGCACGGTCTTCTTCGCGGGCAGCGTGCGGCTGTCGCCGGCGTAGGCGACCCTGACCCGTCCCGGCCGGGCCAGCGCGGGCAGCCGGAGGACGACGCGGCCCTCGCGCAGCGTGCCGCGGACCTTCCTCGCGCCGAGCCTCGCCGTGACCTTGCCGGTGGGGGTCGACGTCCCGCCGGCGACGGTGACCACGAGCCGCGCCCGGGTCTTCCGCGCGACCACCCGGCCGGGCTTGACCTTCACCTTCACGGAGGCGCTCGCCTTGGCAGGAGCGGGCGTGGGCGTCGGCAGAGGCGTCGGGACGGGCGTGGGTTCGGTGGTGGGCACCGGGGTCGGTGTCGCGGGTGCGGCGACGACCGTGATGGGCAGGCGCACCGTGGTGCCGGTGGTGGAGCCGACGACCTCCACGGTCGTGGCGCCCGCGGGCAGGTCGACCGGGAGGGCCGCGCGCACCGCGACCGTGCCGTGCTCGCCCGGGTCCGTCTGGTCGTCGTCGACCGCGAACGACCCGACGGCCCGTCCGCCGATGGTCACCGCGACGGTGTCGTCGACCGGGTCGGAGGTCGCCGAGTAGGACCAGGAGCTGAGGTCGAGGGCGTACGTCGTGCCCGCGACCCAGGACGTCGCGCCGCCGGGGACGTGGACGCCGACCCCGCGCTGCGTACGCGGCACGTCGAGCGGACCGCTGGCCGACTCGTCGCCGAGGTGGGCGGCGAGCGCGGAGTGGGTGGTCGCGTCCGGCGTACGCCGCCCGATGCCGGCGGCGAAGCCGGGGAAGTCGTCGCTGCCGGCGGCCAGTGACGCGGCCGCGGTGACGGAGTAGTTGAGCGCCGGGTCGAGGGGGACGCCGTCGAGCCAGGTGCCGGTGATCCGCTCGCCGAGGGGGCGGCCGGGGTCGTGCGTCCAGGTGAGCCCGCTGGAGGCGCCGAGGCTGACGAAGCCGCCGTCGGGCTGCCACTGCTGCTCGAGCACGGTCTCGATCTGGGCGCCGGTGAGGCGGAGGTTGACCAGCGGCTCGGCGGCCACCGCGGACGTCGCCGCGGCGTACGTGACGCCGTCGTCGGCCGGCACGAGGTCGGCCTGGAGGGAGCTCGCGGCGACGAGCGCGATCCTGGCGTTGCCGCCGGCGGAGCCGCGGGTCGCCCAGCGCTGGGAGTCCGCGACGAGGTTGGCGAGGGTGGACTCGTCGCCGGGGTGCGCGGTGCCGTCGGCGGTGGCGGCGCGGCGGGCGGGGCCGGACAGCTCCCCGAGGACGACGCCCGGGGTGAGCTGGATGTCGCGGAAGCCGACCTGGTCGGTGCCGGCGCGGTTCTCCAGGCCGATGTGGCCGGCCGTCGAGGCGGTGCGGTCGACCGCGTTGACCGGTGTGCCGTTGAGGAGGACCCGGATGCGCTGCGGGGTGACCTGGACGGCGAAGCGGTTCCACTGCCCGACGGGCAGGACCGCCGCGGCGACGGCGGCGGCGTCGGCCGGCTGGGTGGTGGCTCCGTAGGTGATGGCGCCGGTGTCGGTGGCGCCGATGTGCACCCGGTAGCCGCCGGCCGGGGTGGCGGTGGCGGTGCTGGGCGAGGCGACGTACACGCTCGAGCCCGCCGCGGCGTCGCCCCGCCGCCAGTCGACGCCCAGCGTGTAGGGCCCGGCGTGCTGGGCGGTGGTCCAGGTGGTGCCCTGGCCGCGGAAGCCGCGCAGGGTGCAGTCGTACGCGCCCGTGGCGGGGTTGCGCACCACCTGCTGGCCGAAGCCGCCGCTGCCGGACTTGCGCCACTGGTCGAACGACGCGAACGAGCCGTCGAAGAGCCGGGTCGTCCCGGCCGGCGCCGGCGTGACCGCGCACGGGTCGGGCGCGGTGCCGCCCACCTGCACGGCGTCGAAGTTGAGCCGGCACATCTCGACGGCGCGGTCGCAGCTCACCGCGAGCGTATTGACGCCCTCGTCGAGGTCGACCGTCGCCTGCGCCCAGCCCCAGCTCTCCCAGCTGCCGGTCAGCGGGTAGGGCACGGTCTGGCGGTCGCCGTCGTTGGTGAGCAGGCCCATCCCGCGGGTGACGTTCTCCTCCGCGGACAGGGGCCCGGCGGCGTACCGGATCCAGACCGGGTACGCCCCGGCGGCCGGGGCCGTGACGGTCATCTCCGACGTCATCCCGGTCTCACGGAAGGTGTAGGAGCCCGAGCCGGAGAAGTTGCCGTGGTCGCCGGAGTTGAGCGCCGGACCGCCGGAGATCTCGCCCTGCTCGACCTCGAGCCAGGCGATCACCTCGTCACCGACGGCTGCTGCAGCCGGGGCAGGGACGGCGGCTGCGCCCGCGCTGGTGAGCGCCAGCGCGAGGACTGCCGTGGACAGGCGACGGAGGCGATGGGCGGGCTTCGGCCCGGCTGGCTCCTCGGGGTGCGCGCTGTGACGCGTGCCACAACCGTGCCGACCGTACGGCCGCATTGTTCATATTGTCGAACTGTGTTCCACATTACGGACTGTCGCTGACTTCGAGAGCGTGATGCGACATCACTTCACGGATGTGAACTCCGGAGCCCCCGCGCTGGGTAGTCCAGCGACCTTCGGTCGTTCCAGGGCGGATTTCACAGCCGTCCTCCACTGGACTACCCCGCGACGGCGGAGCTCTCCCCGTCGGATCGGCGCTCAGGCGGTCGGCCGGAGGGTTCGCGCGACCACGGGCACCACCAGCGCCGCGGCGACCAGGTGGAGCAGCGCGAGGGTCAGGGCCGTGGCGGTGTCGGTCGCGGCCAGGAACGGCGGGACCAGGGAGGCCGCGGTCAAGGCGATGGTCGTGCGCCACCACCACTGCACCGGCCGGTCGCTCCACCGCCGCAGCGCTGCCGCGAGGACGACGCCGACCAGGGAGAACGCGGCGGTGACGAACGCGATCCCGGACACCGGCACGACCTCGCCCCCGGTGACCTCGAGGTCGACCCCGGCGGCTCGCGCGACGGCCGCGAGGCCTGCGTTGAGTGCCGCGGCCGCGATGGCGGCGGCGAGCCCGGTGGCGACGAGTCGTCGGGCGCTCACTGTGCGGCCCCGTCGTCGACGAGCCGCTCGGGCAGCCCGAGCGACCCGAACCGGTCGGCGTCGAAGATGGTGACCTCGGTGACCTGGCCGCCGGAGATGCGGAGCACGTCGAGCGTCAGGGCGACGTACGCGTCCTCCTGCTCGCGCCACAGGTAGTAGGCGATCGCCGGCTGGCGGTTGACCGCCGTGGTGACGGCGCGCAGGCCCCTCATCTCGGGGTAGCCGTTGGCCGTCCAGTCCGCGACGACGGCGTCCCGGCCGACCACGAGGCCCTCCCAGGGCGGCATCGAGTAGCGGACGTCGTCGCGCATCAGGGCGGCGATGGCGTCGAGGTCGGCCGCCACGCTGGCCTCGGTGAAGCGGCGCACCAGCTCGCGGCTGTCCTCGTCCCCGTCGGCGCCCGTCCACTCGTGCCGCTCGGCGGGCAGGTGCTCGCGCATCCCGGCGCGGGCGCGCTGGAGGGCGCTGTTGACCGAGTTGACCGAGTCGCCGAGCAGGTCGGCGACGTCCTTCGCCGGCCAGCCGAGCACGTCGCGCAGGACCAGCACGGCTCGCGGGCGCGGAGCCAGGTGCTGCACCGCCACGACGTACGCCAGCTCGATCGTCTCCCGCGCCACAGCGAGCGCCTCGGGCTCGTCGGCGCCGGCCGCGGGCAGCTCGTCGAGGAGGCTGTCGGGGTACGGCTGCAGCCACCGCACCTCCCCGCCGGTGGCCGGCTCGGGGCGACGGCCGGCCAGCAGGTCGAGGCACGTGTTGGTCGCGATCCGGTAGAGCCACGCCCGGAAGGTCGCGCGCCCCTCGTACGTCCCGCGCGCCCGCCACGCCTTGAGGAAGGTCTCCTGCACCGCGTCCTCGGCGTCCTGGAACGACCCGAGCATCCGGTAGCAGTGCACGTGCAGCTCGCGTCGGTGCGGCTCGGCTGCCGCGGAGAAGCTCGCCTCGTCCATGTCGTCCAGGCTGCTCACACCGACCTCCTCCACCCCCATGTCGACCGTCATGGCCCATCCTTCCGTCCGTCGTGTGCTGTCACACGTACGACGGCGGCGGGCGCCGGAACTCATCACTCAGCGGGCAGGTCCCTGCGTCCCCACCCGCGCGCAGGGTGCGTCCGTGGCTCGCACCGTCGGAGAATGTGTCATGGCGAACGATTCGTGGACCGAGGTCGAGCGCACCTTCGACGTCGACGCCGCGACCGTCCTTCCGACGATGGTCGATGTCGACGGTGTGGCACGGGTGGGCCAGGCGGTCGAGCTCGAGCTCGAGGCGGTGTACTTCGACACGGTCGACCTCGACCTGACCCGCCGCGGTGTCACCGTACGACGCCGGACCGGTGGCGCCGACGCGGGATGGCACCTGAAGCTGCCCCGCGTCGGCGACACGAGGATCGAGGTGCGGCGGCCCTTGGGTCGGGCCACCCGGACGGTCCCACCACCTCTGCTCGAGCCGGTCCGAGCGATGGTGCGAGACCGCCGCCTGGTCCCGGTCGCACGGATCGCCACGCGTCGCCGCGAGCGCGCACTGCTCGACGCCGACGGCGCCGTGCTGGCCCATGTCTGCGACGACCACGTACGCACCGAACAGCTCCACCTCGGCGACCGGGTGGACGAGTGGCGCGAGTGGGAGGTCGAGCTGGTCGCGGGCGACCACACCCTCCTCGACCGGGTCGAGGAGCTGTTCCGCGATGCCGGGGCCGAGCCGGCTCAGGCGACGTCGAAGCTGGCTCGGACACTCGCCGACCACCTCCCCCCTGCGCCGTCGCGGACACGGAAGAAGGAGCTCCGCCGGTCGACCGCCGGAGCCGCCGTCACGCACCGGCTGGACCGGCAGGTCGACCGGCTGCTCGCGCAGGACCGGCGGGTCAGGTCCGGCGAGGAAGGGTCCGTGCACAAGATGCGCATCGCCGCGCGGCGGCTGCGATCGGCCCTCAAGACGTACGGTCCGCTCTTCGACGACGCCACTGCCACCGACTCGCTGGGCCAGGAGCTGCGGTGGCTCGGCCAGGCGCTCGCCCCGGCGCGGGACGCCCAGGTCCTCCGAGAACGTCTGATCGAGCTGGTCGCGGCCGAGCCGGATCACCTGGTGCTCGGTCCGGTGGCCGCTGTCATCGACGACGATCTGAGGGCGGCTGAGCGGGATGCGCGTGAAGCGACGCTGGTCGCACTCGAGGGCCAGCGCTACTTCAGGCTCCTGGACGCCCTCGACGAGCTCGTGCAGGCTCCGTCCTTCACGGCCGAGGCGGAGAAGGCGGCCCGGAAGGTGTTCCCCCGGCTGCTGCACCGCGACGCCAAGCGACTCCGCCGTTCGGTGAAGGAGGTCCGACGCGCGGAGTCCGGTGAGAAGCACGACGTCGCCCTGCACGATGCCCGCAAGAAGGCGAAGCGCCTGCGCTACGCCGCCGAGTCCATGACCCCGGTCCTCGGGAAGCGAGCCGACGAGCTGGCAGCGTCGGTGAAGGTGATCCAGCGAGTCCTCGGTCAGTTCCAGGACACGGTGATGTCACGCCGGGTCCTGCGTGACTACGGTGCGCGTGCCCACGTGGAGGGACACAACGGCTTCACCTACGGCCGCCTGCACATGCTCGAGGAGGCGAGAGCCGAGGCGGCCGTACGCGAGTTCGACGACGCCTGGACGCGGTTGTCCCTCAAGGGGCTGCGACGCCGGTGATGGCCCGCAGCATCAGCTCGGCCTCGCGCTCGCACTCCAGCCAGAAGTCGGCGTCGAAGAGGCGCTCCGACTCGTGCACGGTCACATCGCTGGTCTCCACAGTGCTCACCGTCCGTTTCGCCCCCGCGTCCTTGACGATGAGACGGGGGTGGCCCCGGGCCGTGACGCGGAGTCACGAACCTTTTCGGCGCACCTGCGTCACGTCCCGGGTCGAGTCCCCCCGCGCGGCGCCAGGTCGGCCATGTCGGCTTCTACTCCCGGCCACGGGCCTCGCCGACCAGGGAGTCCAGCGGCACGCTGGCGTCTCGGAGGGCAGTCGCGTCCACTGTGGGTGCCGCGACGATGTGACGGATGGCCTCGATCGCGTCCCAGTCGTTGACGTGCATGGCAGCGAGCACGGTGGTGCCGCGGAGCCAGAAGGTGGTGAAGACGCGTTGGTGGAGGTCTCCGCGGACGACCACGTCGTCGTAGCCGTCGGGGCCGACGTGGCCGACGTACTCCATGCCGAGGTCGTACTGGTCGCTGAAGAAGTAGGGCTGGCGGGCGTAGGGCTGGTCGTGGCCGAGCATGCTGCGGGCGGCGTGGCGACCGTGATGGATGGAGGTGTCCCAGTGTTCGACGCGGATCCGGCCGAGGAGGGGGTGGTCGTGGTTCGCCACGTCGCCGGCGGCGTAGACGTGGGGGTCGCTGGCGCGGAGGTCGGCGTCGACCAGGATGCCGTGGTCGGTGCCGAGGCCGGCCTTGGCTGCCAGCTGGTCGTCGGGTTCGGCACCGATGCTGACCAGGATCAGGTCGGGGACGAGTTCATGACCGTCGGAGAGCCGCACGCTGGTGCGGCCGGCGGTGTGGTCGATGGCTGCGAGCGAGGAGTCGAGGCGCAGGTCGACGCCGTGCTCGCGGTGGAGGTCGGCGAAGATCGGTGCCACGAGGGGGCCGAGGACAGTGGCCAGCGGTTGCGGGGCGTTCTCGACGACAGTGACAGTGGCTCCCGCCTGCCGGGCTGCGGAAGCGACCTCGAGGCCGATCCAGCCGGCGCCGATGATCAGGACGTGGCCTGCGAGGCGGGCGTTGAGAGCGAGGGCGTCATCGAGGGTGCGGAGGTAGACGACGTCGGCGCCTGATCGGTCTGCGATCGGCAGGTGACGCGGTTGGGCTCCGGTGCTGAGGAGGAGTCGGTCGTAGGGCAGCTGCCGGTCCGCGAGAGTGACCCGGCGGGTGTCCAGGTCGATGTCGGTGACAGGCGTGCTGGTGAGCAGGTCGACCTGGTGCTCGGCGTACCAGGCACTGTCATGGACGAACGTGGAGTCGGGGTCGGCGGCGCCCAACAGCAGGCTCTTGGACAGCGGCGGCCGTTCGTAGGGCGGGTGCGGTTCGGCGCCGATGAGGGTGATGTCGCCGGTGTGCCCCTGGACTCGGAGCTCTTCGGCGGCGTTCACGCCGGCCAGCCCGGCTCCGACGATGACGATGTTCATGGCGTGCTCCGGGTGAGGGCGAGGAACTCAGCGCGGCTGCGTGCGTCGTCGCGCAACCGGCCGAACAGTGCGGAGGTGGTGGTGCGGGTGCCGGGGGTGCGGGCACCGCGCAAGGTCATGCAGGTGTGCTCGGCCTCGATCACGACGCCGACGCCGCAGGGTTCCAGCGCGTCCTGGAGATGGTCGGCGATGCGTTTGGTCAGGCGTTCCTGGGTCTGTGGGCGGCGGGCGTGGTGCTCGACCATGCGAGCGAGCTTGGACAGTCCGAGGATCCGGTCGCCGGGGAGGTAGCCGACGTGGGCGACCCCGACGAAGGGGAGCATGTGGTGCTCGCACAGCGACTGCAGCGGGATGTCCTGGACCAGGACCAGCTCGTCGTAGTCCTCGTCGTTGGGGAAGGTGGTGAGGTCGAAGCTGGGTGCGCTGGTCATCTCGATCAGCGCTTGCGCCATCCGGCGCGGCGTGGCGGTCAGGCTCTCGTTCTCGAGGTCCAGCCCGAGTGCGGTGAGGAGCCAGGCGGCGGCCTCCTCGGCCGCCGCCGGGTCCACCTGCGGCCGCGTGTGCGTGACGCGCGGCCGCCACCGTCGGGGCGCTGCACTGTCCCGAGCCAGTGCGGTGGTGCCGTTCACGCCGCTGCCTTGTGGCGGTCGAAGGCCAGGGCCGCGAGGGCGAGTGCGGCGATGAGGAGGCCGAAGTCGCGCAGGGCGACGTCGTAGTACTCGCCCATGGTGACCAGGTTGAGGATGATGCCGGCCAGCCAGCCGGCCACCAGGACTGCGCCGTAGCGGGGGGCGAGGGCGACAGCGATGCCGGCCACGACTTCGACCACGCCGACGGCCAGCATCGCGTCGTGAGCGCTGCCGGGGACCAGGTCGTTGATCCAGGGTGCGAGGTACTGCTCCCAGTCGGTGAGCAGCTCGGCGAACTTGTCCAGGCCGAACGCGATCGGGGCGATGGTGAACACGGTGCGCAGCAGGAGGAAGGCGCGGTCGGCACCGAGGCTGGCTCGGGTGCTCTGCGTGTTGGGGGCGGTGGTGACCATTGGATGGGTACCTTTCTGGGTCGTTGAACGGGTCGTCTTCGAGCTCCTGGTGCAGCGAGGGCGCGCTACCCCCGCGACACGGTGATGACCTGGTTGGTGTTCGCCCGGCGCGGGCTTCTTACCGGGCCGAGACTCTCGGGTAAGAACCCGCCCGCGTGGCGACACCAACAGGACATGACCGTTCACGAGCCGCAGGCGTCCCGCGGCACTGGCGGGCCGCCGATCGACGTCCAGTCCTGGCGCCGCCACCGGCTGCTCGAAGCGGGGTTCCCCGGCGCGTTGGCCGACACCGTGGCTTCCGACTCGCGCTTCGATCTCCATGCGCTGCTGCTGCTGGTCGACCGCGGCTGCCCGCCAGATCTCGCTGTGCGGATCGTGGCACCGTCTCCTCGGGAGATGGCACCGTGACCACTGTGAACCCGACCACCCCGGACGTGTTGCCTCCGCCCTCGGATGACGCGTGGCTGAGCGACCTGACCGATGACGGCCCAGCCGGTCAGCAGGCGTTGGGACACCTTCACCAGCTGCTGCTGCGCGCTGCCCGGCACCAGGTCTGGCGGCTGCGCAATCTGCTGCCGGGAGCCGGCGCCGGGGAGCTGGAGGATCTGGCCCAGCAGGCCGCCGACGACGCCCTGGTCGCGGTGCTGCGTCAGTTGGGCACCTTCGAGGGACGCAGCCGCTTCAGCACCTGGGCCTACAAGTTCGGGGTGCTGCACGCGGGCGTCGCGGTGCGCCGCCAGGCGTGGCGGCACCGAGAGGTCCCCCTCCCTGACACGATCGCCCTGGTCGACAGCTCGCCGGGCCCGGAGATGCACAGCGAGGGCGCACAGCTGGCCCGGGCCGTGCGGGCTGCGATCGCCAGCGAGCTCACACCACACCAGCGACGTGTGGTGCTGGCGCTGCTCGTGGAGGAGGTGCCGATCGACGTGCTGGCCGACCGGATGGGCAGCACCCGCAACGCCCTCTACAAGACCTTGCACGACGCCCGCCGCCGAATGCGGGCGGCGCTCACCGACAGCGGCCATCTTGAGAACCGCACGCACCGGAGCACACCATGACCGACCCGACCCGCGACCTGAGCGCCGAGACGATCCGTGGCCTGCTGGCAGACACCAGTCCCTATCTCTCCTGCGACGACTGCTTCGCGACGATCGACGTGTACATCGAGCGGCGAATCGCGGACCCGCAGTACGAGGACGCCGCCATGAAGGCCCACCTGGCCGGGTGCGGGGCGTGTGCCGAGGAAGCCGAGACCCTCCAGGAGTTCCTGGGCCAAGACGCCGGCTGACCACCCGTGCAGACCGCGCGGAGCGATGCCGCCTGCGACGACACAGACCGAGGAGCTGAGCCATGGGTCGGAGCCCCCGATGACCACGGCCTTCGTCCTCTCCGGCGGGGGCAGCCTGGGAGCCGTCCAGGTCGGAATGCTGCAGGCGCTCGCGGCTCACGGCATCGAACCCGACCTACTGGTCGGCACCTCTGTGGGCGCGATGAACGCGGCCTGGGTGGCTGCGCATGGAGCCTCGGCTGACTCCCTCGCCGGTCTCGCCGAGGTCTGGGGCCGGCTCACGCGCCGCGACGTCTTCCCGCTCCAGCTCGGCGTCGCACTGAGGGGGATCTTGGGGCGCAGCCCGAGCCTGACCGCTCCGGACCGCCTGGGCCAGCTCGTTGCCCGCCACGCCGGCATCGACACGCTCGAGGAGGCGAGGATCCCTGTGCACCTGGTGACCGCAGAGCTTCTCACCGGCCAGAATGTCAGGCTCTCCGACGGACCGCTGGTGACCGGGGTCCTGGCAAGTGCTGCCATCCCCGGGATCTTCCCGCCCATCACCCACAGCGGCCGTCACCTCATCGACGGCGGTGTCGCCCCACACACGGGCGTCACCGAAGCCTTCGACCTGGGCGCGACCATCATCTACGTACTCCCCGCGGGGACCTCGTGTGCGCTGCCCACGCCACCGTGCTCCGCAATCGGAGCAGCGCTGCATGCCCTCGCGCTGCTCATGCAGCAGCGTCTTGCCCGTGAGGTGGCCGAGTTCGCAACGGCAGCGACGCTGAAGATCCTACCTCCCCTGTGTCCGCTGACCATCTCGGCAGCGGACTTCAGCCACGGCGACGAGCTCATCGCCCGTTCGCGGCAGGTCTCCCAGGAGTGGATCGCCGCCGGCAACGTCGACCTCCCGGAACCTGAGCGATTCCTGTCGACGCACACGCACCGCAGCACTGCCGCACGCGACTTGGTGGCTGGAGCTCGACAACAGCGGGGCTGACACTCAGCCCTGGGCCATGTCCACGAACCGTGAGTAGTGGCCCTGGAAGGCAACGGTGAGGTCGCGGGTCGGGCCGTTGCGGTGCTTGGCCACGATCAGGTCGGCCTCGCCGGGGCGGGTCGACTCCTTCTCGTAGACGTCGTCGCGGTGGAGCAGGATCACCATGTCGGCGTCCTGCTCGAGCGAGCCCGACTCACGCAGGTCGCTCATCATCGGTCGCTTGTCGCCGCGCTGCTCGGGACCACGGTTGAGCTGGGACAGCGCGATGATCGGGCACTCGAGCTCCTTGGCGAGGAGCTTGATGTTGCGGGAGAACTCCGAGACCTCGAGCTGGCGGGACTCGACCTTCTTGCCCGAGCTCATCAGCTGCATGTAGTCGATGACGATGAGCTTGAGGTCGTGGCGCTGCTTGAGGCGTCGCGCCTTGGCCCGGATCTCCATCATCGTCATGTTGGGGCTGTCGTCGATGAACATCGGCGCCCCCGACACCTGGCCCATCTTGCGGGCGAGCTTCTCCCAGTCGTCGTCGCGCATCGTGCCGTTGCGGATGTGGTTGAGGGGCACCTTCGCCTCGGCGGAGAGCAGGCGCATCATGATCTCCGAGCGCGTCATCTCGAGGCTGAAGAAGACGCTGGTGAGGTTGTTGTGGATCGACGCCGCGCGGCAGAAGTCGAGGGCGAGGGTGGAGTTGTGCGTCGGGATCCCCGTGGGACCGGCCAGGTAGAGGTGGTCCTCGTTGTCGACCTGCACGCATCGCACGGGCACGGAGGCAACAGCACCGACCGACTCCACCTTGACCACGGTGCCGTCGGGCATCGCGACCGTGTGGGTCCGATCGAGCGTACGAGCGAGGACCTCGGTCGTCGTGACCGATGATCGTGGAGCTTGCGAGTCACCCGATGACACAGGAACTCCACGATCGTCCTCAAGTGCCGCCGCCGGACCCGACAGTGGCGTGGTCAACCACTGGTGCTCGGCATCCGCCACGATCACGGAGCCGTCAGAGAAGGTCACCTCGTAGCACGGCCGGTCGAGCATCACGTCGGTCGCAGCGACCACCCGGGTCGGCCGCCCCTGCGCGTCGTACAGCTCGTCGCCCACGGCCACCTCGCCCATGGTCGTCCAGCCCGTCGGGGTGGGGAGCGGGGTGTCGAGCGCCAGCGCCTTGCCCATGGCGGGTCGCGCCGCGACGATGATCATCTGGCCCGAGTGCAGACCGTTGGTGAGGTCGTCGAGGTCGGCGAAGCCCGTGGGCACTCCGTAGAGCCCGGCCTCCCGGTTGCCGATCGCCTCGATCTCGTCGAGGACGCCGCTCATGATGTCGCTCAGCGGCGCGTAGTCGACGGCCGCGCGCCGGTCGGTGACCTTGTAGACCTCGGCCTGCGCGTTGTCGACGACGTCGTCGATCTCGCCCTCGCCGGCGTAGCCGAGGGCGGCGATGCGGGTGCCGGCCTCGACCAGGCGGCGCAGGATCGCCTTGTCGCGCACGATCTCGGCGTAGTAGCCGGCGTTGGCCGCGATCGGGACGTTGGCCGAGAGGGTGTGCAGGTAGGGGGCGCCGCCGACGCGGACCAGCTCGCCGCGCTTCTGCAGCTCGGCGGCCACGGTGATCGGGTCGGCCGGCTCGCCGCGACCGTAGAGGTCGATGATCGAGTCGTGGATGACCTCGTGGGCCGGGCGGTAGTAGTCGACGCCCTTGATGACGTCGACGACGTCGGCGATGGCGTCCTTGGACAGCAGCATCGATCCGAGCACGCTCTGCTCGGCGGCGTTGTCCTGCGGAGGCGTACGGTCACCCGCCGAGCGCGGCGACTGGCCGGGCTCGTAGGCCGCCGGGCCGTCGCCCCAGGCCTCGTCGGTGTCCCCCTCGAAGGCGATGCTCACTCCGCGCTCCTCCATCTCGTGCCACCCACGACCCACTCACGACCCACCGTCCTCGACGGTAGGCACGACCACCGACACCGCCGGTGACCTGCGCCCGGCGAGCCGCGTCGGACCCCGCCCGTGAGCCCGTTCCTGCTCGGCGTCCGCGCGAGACCGTACGTCCTCGCGACGGCCCAGGGGAAGCCAGCGCGGCAGAGTTGTCCACAGGCTCTGTGGAGAACCTGCGGACGAGCGTGGACGACACGCACGCCGTGGTGCACACGACGTGGACGAGCCTGTGGACACGAGCTTGGAAATGCCGAGCATGACGCGTCTGACCTGCGAAAACACGACGCACAGCCTGTGGAGGAGAAATACACGCCCGCACAGGTCGTTCACCTGTCCGTCATCTGGAAGATGCCGTCCGCTCGGTCGGCGACCCGCCGTGACCGGTGCCCCCGGCACGTCATCCACACGGCCATTCACAGGTAGTCCGAAGGGACTATGTACGCGAGCGGAACCGACCGGTATCCGGTCCGGCACGGTCGTCGTCGGCCGTCGTTCCTAGAGTTCCACACGTGACGACCGACCGAGAGCGTGAGCGGGCGACCCACCGCGAGACCGATCGCGAGATCCTGCGCCTGGCCGTGCCCGCCTTCCTCGCGCTGGTCGCCGAGCCGCTCTTCCTGCTCTCCGACGCCGCGATCGTCGGCCACCTCGGCACCCCGGAGCTCGCCGGCCTGGGCGTCGCCGCGGTCGTCCTCCAGACCGTCGTCGGGCTGTGTGTCTTCCTCGCCTTCGGCACGACCGCGAGCGTGGCCCGGCACCTCGGCGCCGGCGACCTCCGTGGCGCCCTCGCCCAGGGCGTCGACGGCGTCTGGCTGGCCGTGCTCATCGGCACCCTCGCCACCGCCCTCGGCATCGTGCTCACGCCGACCCTGGTCGGCGCCTTCGGCGTGGGCGCGGAGGTCGCCGACCACGCCGAGACCTACCTGGCCATCGCCTTCCTCGGCACCACGCCGCTGCTCGTCATGCTCGCCACCACCGGCGTGCTCCGCGGCCTGCAGGACACCCGTACGCCGCTGCTGGTCGCCGTCGTGGGCAACGGCCTCAACATCGTGTTCAACGTCGTGCTCGTCTACGGCCTCGACCTGGGCATCGCGGGCTCGGCCATCGGCTCGGTCCTCGCGCAGGTGCTCAGCGCCGCCTGGTTGCTCGTCGTGGTCGTGCGCGCGGCACGAGAGCACGACGCGCCCCTGGCCCCCGACCGCGCCGGGATCGCCGCAGCCGCCCACGCCGCCGTCGCGCTCGTCGTCCGCACGATCGCGCTGCGCGCCTGCCTGCTCGTCGGGACGTACGCCGCCACCCGGGTCGGCACCCAGGCCACCGACGTCAACGTCGCCACCCACCAGATCGCCATCACCCTCTGGAGCTTCCTCGCCTTCGCCCTCGACGCCGTCGCGATCGCCGCGCAGGCGCTCACCGGGCGGGCCCTCGGCAGCGGAGACGTCGACGGCACGCGCCGGCTCACCCGCCGGATGGTGAGGTGGGGCTGGGGCAGCGGGCTCGTGGCCGGGCTCGCCCTCGCGGCGGTCGCCCCGTTCATCGGTGCCCTGTTCACCACCGACCCCGCGGTGCGGGACCAGCTGGTGCCGGTCCTGCTCGTCGCTGCGCTCGGGCAGCCGCTGGCCGGGATGGTCTTCGTCCTCGACGGCGTCCTCATCGGCGCCGGCGACGGCGCCTACCTCGCGTGGGCCGGGCTGGTCGTGCTCGCGGCGTACGCCCCCGCCGCGCTCTGGGCCGCCACCCTCCCCCACGGCCTGGTCGCGGTCTGGGTCGCGATGGCGTTCGTCTTCATGGGCGCGCGCGGGGTCCTGCTGTCGCGGCGGGCACGCGGTGACCGGTGGCTCGTGACCGGAGCGAGGTCGGCTCGTTGAGCAGGCATCACGACCAGGGAGGGTCCGAGGTGGGTCAGGTGGAGAAGCAGCGTGCAACCGTCCGGCTGGCAGTCCGGTGGGGGATCGTCACGCTCGTCGCAGGGGCACTCGTCCCCCTGGCGGGAGCCGCACCCGCCGCCGCCGAGCCGGGGTGCGTCGACGAGACGGCGCCCAGCATCCTGGAGAACGGCTGCGACGACAGCACGCCGCCCGACACCACCCTCGCCGCGTCCACCACGCCCAACGCCGCCGGCATGCTCGCCGTCTCCACGATGACCTTCACCGTGCAGCCGCAGGTCTCCGACGCCGACGCCGGCCCGTTCGGCCTCGAGTGCACCCTCGCCGGCGGCCCGCAGGCCCACGACTGGCGCACCTGCACCAGCCCCGTGACCTACGCCGACCTGCCCGACGCCCCCGCCGGGACCTACGTCTTCCAGGCGCGCGCCGTCGACCTCGGCGACGCCGGCCGCAACCCCGACGTGAACCCGCTGCTCCCCCCCGCGGTCGCCGACACCCCCGACCTCGACCCGACCCCGGCCATCGTCCGCTGGGGCCAGGACACCCGGGCGCCCTTCGTCTTCGTGACCTCCACGTCCTACGACGAGATCACCCCCACCCAGCCGGTGGTCACCGGCGCCGGGGTGCCGATCCGGCTCAACAGCAGCGAGGCGGGCTCGACGATCGAGTGCACCGACAACGGCCGACCCGTCGCCTGCTCCGCCGGTCGGTGGGAGCTCGCCGACCCGCGGGCCGGGCGGCACCGGTTCGCCGCGCGCGCCGTCGACGCCGCCGGCAACACCAGCGCCTGGTCGGAGCCGGTCGAGTTCTTCGTCCCCCGCAACCTCGCCCGCCAGCGCGGCTGGACGAAGGTCCGTGGCGCGGGCTTCTTCCGCGGGGACGCGCTCGCTGCCTCGCGGCGCGGCGCCCGGCTCGTCCTGCCCCGGACGATGGTCGGCGAGCTCCGGCTCATCGCCCCGCGCGGCCCGCGCCACGGCAAGGTGCGGGTACGGGTCGGCAGGCGCGCGTGGCACGTCGTCGACCTCTCCGGCCCGAAGGCCGCCCTGCGTCAGGTCGTCGTCATCGACCGCTACTCCGGTGTCCGGTCGGGCCGGATCGTGATCGAGTCGCTGAGCAACAGGCGCGTCGTCCTCGACGCCGTCGTGGCCAGGCCCGACCGCTTCCCAGCCGCCACCCGGACGGACGGTCCGCGGCCCTCACGCTGACGCGTACGGAGACACTGCGGGGTCACGTCTCCGTCACGAGAGAATCTTCAGACGCGGTTTTCGTTGACAGGCGCCCCACGTGTGACTTCAGATACAGGGGTTTCACACCTCATCCCGCCTGGATGACGTACGCATTCGCTCTCGGGGCGCGTCGTCATGCGGTCGGACCAGTCTCGTCGAACGGGAGATCCGCGTGATCCGTCGCACCATCGCGGCAGGCGCTGCCACCAGCGTCGCTGCCGCACTACTCGTGCCGTGGGGGACGGCTGCCAACGCAGCCGACCTCGACCCCGGCACCCTGAAGCCCGCGAAGGCTTCACCCGCGCAGGCCTTGAAGAAGGGCACGGTGCTCGAGCTGGGCACCGGCACGAAGGCCGAGACCTACATCGTCCAGCTGGACGCCCCTGCCGTGCCGACCCGCGCCAGCGCCGAGAGCCGCGGCGAGGCCGGCACGCAGTCGGAGTCTGCCTACCGCTCGGAGCTCAAGTCCGAGCAGGCCGACCTGGTCTCGTCGATCTCCGACGTCACCGGCGGCAGCGCGAAGGTGCTCTACCGCTACACCGAGGCGATCAACGGCATCGCGGTCACGCTGACCCGCGCGCAGGCGCAGAAGGTCTCCCGCCTCGACGGCGTCGCCGCCGTCCAGGTCGACTTCGAGCGCGAGCTCACCACCGACAAGGGCCCCGAGTGGATCGGAGCACCGACCATCTGGGACGGCTCCAACGTCCCCGCGGCCTTCGAGGGCAACAAGGGTGAGGGCGTCGTCGTCGGCATCCTCGACTCCGGCCTCAACCCGGACAACCCGTCGTTCGCCGACGTGGTGCCCGTGGAGCAGGGTGGCGACGGCTACGACCACACCAACCCGCTCGGCGCCGGCAACTACCTCGGCATGTGCGACCCCGCCAACACCGCGCAGTACGTCGCGGACTGGGGCTGCAACGACAAGCTGATCGGCTACTACAACTTCGAGAACCCCGCAGCCGGCGGCGACCCGTTCGACGACCCCTACGACGACGACGGCCACGGCAGCCACACCGGCAGCACCACGGCCGGCAACCAGGTCGACGCCACCGCCTACGCGGAGGGCGGCGAGTTCTCCGTCACCCGGCAGATCAAGGGTGTCGCGCCCCACGCCAACATCATCGGCTACGACGTCTGCGACGGCGGCTGCCAGGGCTTCTCGATCCTGGCCTCCATCAACCAGGCGATCATCGACGACGTCGACGTGATCAACTACTCGATCGGCTCCTCGGCCGCGTCCAACCCCTGGACCGACACCGACGCCGTCGCGTTCCTCAACGCCCGCGAGGCCGGCATCCACGTCGCCACCTCCGCCGGCAACGCCGGCCCCGGCGCCGCCACCCTCGGCAGCCCCGGTGACGTGCCGTGGATGACGACGGTCGGTGCGACCACGCACGACCGCAAGTACGTCTCCTCGGTCGTCGACATCGCCGCCGACGGTGGTGCGACGCTGGACGACATCGCCGGCGCCGGCCTCTCCGGCCCTACCGACGGCGCGTTCCCGGTCGTCGACGCAGCGACCATCAACAACAACTCGCTGTGCGAGGTGGGCAAGTTCCCCACCGGCACCGACCTGACCGGGAAGATCGTCATCTGCAACCGCGGCGTGACCGGTCGCGTCGAGAAGGGCGAGGTCGTCGCCGGGCTCAACGCCGAGGGCATGATCCTCGCCAACGACCAGGCCAGCGGCAACTCGCTCAACGGCGACGCGCACGCCCTGCCGACGGCACACATCAGCTACGCCGACGGCCAGGCCCTCCGGGCGTTCATGGCCGCCAACGCGGGCACCGAGGCGGCGCTCTCCGGCGCCGTCGAGGACATCAACGACGCGAACGGCGACATCATGGCCGCCTTCTCCAGCCGCGGCCCCAACCGCGCGGTGTCGATGATCAGCCCGTCCGTCTCGGCTCCCGGCGTGGACATCCTCGCCGCGGCCGGCGCGGACAACGAGGTCGTCTGGGAGTTCATCTCGGGCACCTCGATGGCCAGCCCGCACACCGCGGGTGCGCTCACGCTCCTCAGGGGCATGCAGCTCGACGTCCCCGAGGCCGAGCAGTGGAGCCCGGCCGAGGCGCAGTCCGCGCTGATGACCACCTCGGAGCGCGACATCACCGACTCCGACGGCACCGCCGCCGACTGGTTCGACATGGGCTCGGGACGCATCGAGCTCCGTCGCGCCGCCAAGGCCGGCTTCGTGCTCGACGAGGACCGTGCGGGCTACCTCGCCGCGAACCCGGCGAGCGGCGGCGACGTCCGCGAGCTCAACACGGCCAGCATGGCCGACGACGAGTGCCTGCAGACGTGTGAGTGGACCCGTACGCTCACCGGCACCGCCACCGGCGCCGGCACGTGGACCGTGTCGGTGGAGAACATCTCCGAGGGCATCACGCTCGACACCGACGTCGACACCGTCGCGCTGACCGACGGCGGCACCGCCGACGTCACCGTCACCGCGACCCTCGACGCCGGCGTGGCGACCGACGAGTGGCTCTTCGGCACCCTGGTGCTGACGCCGCCCGCCGGTTCCGAGGCACCGGAGGCGCACCTCCCCGTCGGCGTCCTGCCGTCGGCCGGCGTGCTCCCCGAGTCGATCGACATCACCACCCGTCGTGACGCCGGCTCCCAGGTGGAGTCGGGCTTCGAGGCCATCGCCATCAGCGACCTGCAGATCGACGCCAGCGGTCTGGTCCCCGAGGACCGCGTCGAGCTCGCGATCGCCGAGGACAGCACCAACACCGACCCCTACGACGGCAACGGCACGCACGTCGAGATGCTCGAGGTGCCCGCCGGCGCCACGAGCCTCATCGCCAAGCTGGAGAACCCGACGGCGCCCGACTTCGACCTCTACGTCGGGACGGGCGAGATCTCCGCGGCCAACGAGATCGCCATGAGTGCGAGCGCGGGCTCGGACGAGGTCATCGAGATCGCCGACCCGGAGCCGGGCACCTACTGGGTCCTGGTGCAGAACTGGGAGGCCTCCACGGCCGGTGGCACCGACACCACCGACCTGGTGACCGCCGTGGTCGCCGGCGACCAGGGCAACCTGCGCGCCGAGGGCCCCGAGGGCGCCCTGCCTGCCGCCACCCCCTTCTCGATCCGCACCTTCTGGGACGAGAGCGGGATGGACGCCGGGGAGACCTGGCACGGCACGCTGACCCTGGGCACCTCGCCGGCCACCCCGGGCGACATCGGCGTCGTGCCGGTGACGGTCGAGCGCGTCGAGGACGACGTGACCAAGACGGCCGACGTGGACGAGGCGGCACCGGGTGACACCATCACCTACACCGTCGACGTCGCGCCCAACGTCTCGCGCGAGGACGTGACCTACTCCATCACCGACGCCCTGCCCGAGGGCACGACGTACGTCGAGGGCTCTGCCACCGACGGCGCCACCTTCGCCGACGGCGTGGTGTCGTGGAGCGGTGACCTCGAGTCGACCTTCGGCGAGGAGGGCAACTACACGTTGACCACCAGCGCGCAGGACCCGTCCTGCCAGACGCCGTTCGGCCCGGGCTACGTCGACCTCCTCACGGCGAGCGACGGCGCCATCACCACGCTGCCGGACATCGGCTACGACGAGGAGACCGGTGACACCGTCACCTACTCCGCGTTCGCCAGCCGCGCGTACGGCTTCTACGGCGAGGCCTACAACGGCCTGCGGTTCAGCGACGACGGGTTCCTGGTCTACGGCTCCGGCTACGGCGGGCAGCCGTGGAACCCGCAGTCGGTGCCGAACGCCCTGGCGCCGAACAACCTCGCCGCGATGCTGTGGCAGGACATGCAGATCCGCTACGACGAGGCAGCCAACGCGGGTGTCTCGCTCGCGACCGCGGGTCCCGACGTGGCAGTGGTCGAGTTCGACGACATGCGTCTCTACGGCGACGAGGCCGGCGAGGGAGGCTCGCTGGACATGGAGGTCTTCGCCTTCACCGGCAGCAACGACCTCGTCTTCGCCTACGACAACGTCGAGACGGGCGCCCTCCTCGAGGGCGTCACCATCGGCACGGAGAACGCCAACGGCTCCGTGGGTGCCGCCCTGGTGAACGCGGGTGACGCAAGCACCGTCATCGAGGACGGGCTCAACATCTGCGCCACCTACTCCGAGCCGGAGGCCGAGTCGGCGAGCTTCAGCTACCAGGTCACCGTCGACCCGACCGTGGGTGTCAAGGACCTGACCAACAAGGTCGTCCACACGACCGACAACCCGGGCGCCAAGCCCGTGTCGGTCAGCCACACCGTGAAGATCAAGGGTTCCGCGGTCGGCGCCAACGTGGCGCTGTCGCTCAACCCGACCACGATCGACACGGGTGCCACCACGGCGGCCACGGCCCAGGTGTTCAGCACGGGCCCGACCGCCCCCACGGGCACGGTCGAGTTCTGGGCCGGCACCCGCCTGGCGGGCACCGGCACCCTGGACACCACGGGCAAGGCCACGGCCACGCTCACGGGCTTCACGACGGCCGGGACCTTCCCGGTGGTCGCGAAGTACCTCGGCGACGGCACCACCGCGGCGGCGACCTCGTCGCCGGTCAACCTGGTGGTGGGCGACGTCGTCAAGGTGAAGTCGCGGATCGACGTGGACGCGCCGAAGGTGATCAAGAAGGGCAAGAGGGCCAAGCTCAGGATCGCCGTGTCCGCCCCCAAGGTCGTGCCCACCGGCACGGTCGAGGTGACGGTCCGTGGTGCGCTCAAGAAGAAGACCTGGACGCTGACGCTCAACGAGTACGGCAAGGTCCGTCTCAAGCTGCCGAAGGCGACCAGGGTCGGCAAGATCAAGGTGAAGGTGGAGTACCTCGGCGACGCCGCGGTGCTCGGCAGCAAGGACAAGCTGAAGATCAGGGTCGTCAAGGACTGATCGAGGTGATCCTCACCTGAACGACAGGGAGGGGCCGGCGGTGGCGACACCGTCGGCCCCTTCGTCATGTGTGGGAGGTCGTGCGCGGAACGGCTCCCGGAGCCGTCCCGTCAGACTGGGATGATGCACACGATGCGCCGTCTCCCCCTGCTGCTCGTGACCTCCGTGCTGGTGGCAGCCTGTGGCGGCACCACCGATCCCCCGAGCGGCGAGGAGACAGCCGTGGACCCGAGTCCCTCATCCAGCCCGTCGTCCAGCCCGTCGTCCGGTGCGCCGGCCGACGCCGTGCGCGCTGCGGACGACCTGGCCGCCACCCTCGACGTCGGTGTCGACGAGGTCGAGGTGGTCTCGACCGAGGAGGTCACCTGGCGCGACGGCAGCCGCGGCTGCGCCAAGCCGGGCGAGATGTACACCCAGGCACTGGTCGACGGCCTGCGTATCACGCTGCGGGTCGGCGGGCGGACGTACGAGTACCACTCCGGCGGCAGCCAGCCGCCCGCGCTCTGCGAGAAGCCGACCGAGTAGCCCGGACAGCACGACGGCCCGCCACCCCATGAGGGGCAGCGGGCCGAGCGTGGTCGTGCTGGTGCGGGTCGCGTCAGGCGGGGACGACGTTGAGGGCCACCGTGGCGGACACCTCGTCGTGCAGCTTGACCGACACCTCGTGGGCGCCGAGCGTCTTGATCGGGTTGACCACGACGATGGTGCGGCGGTCGACCTTCTCGCCGGAGACGGCCGTGATGGCGTCGGCGATCTCGGTGGTGGTGACGGCGCCGAACAGGCGGCCACCCTCGCCGGCGCGGACCTTCACCATGACGGCGTTGGCCTCGAGCTTGGTCTTGACGTCCTTGGCGTGGTCCTCGTCGCGCACCGCGCGGGCGGTGCGGGCGGCCTTGATCGACTCGATCGTCTTCTCGCCGCCACGGCTCCAACGGATGCCGAGGCCACGGGGAACGAGGTAGTTGCGGCCGTAGCCGTCCTTGACCTCGACCACGTCACCGGGGGCACCGAGGCCGTCGACCTCCTGGGTCAGGATGAGCTTCATGTCTCCCGCTCCTCTCAGCGACCGGTGGACGTGTAGGGCAGCAGGGCGAGCTCACGCGCGTTCTTGACGGCGATGGCCACGTCGCGCTGGTGCTGGACGCAGTTGCCGGTCACGCGGCGGGCGCGGATCTTGCCGCGGTCGGAGATGAACTTGCGGAGCAGGGTGGTGTCCTTGTAGTCGACACCGGTCGCCTTCTCCTTGCAGAACTGGCAAACCTTCTTCTTGGGCTTGCGCAGAATTGCCTTGGCCATTGTGGTGCTCCCTTTCAGTGAGCCCGGCCCTGAGGCAAATCAGGGACGGAATGGAATGAATGTCTTGTCTGGTCTCCCGGACCAGGACTAGAAAGGCGGCTCGTCGTTGCCGCCGCTGACCCCGGGCGTGGCCCACGGGTCGTTGGGCGGGGCGGACTGACCGCCACCCTGGGGCTGGCCGCCCTGGGGCTGACCGCCCCAGCCGCCGCCACCCTGCGCGGGCGCCGGGCTGGCCCACGGGTCGTCGGCCGGGGCGGACTGCTGTCCACCGCCGCCGCCACCCGAGTAGCCACCGCCGCCGCCACCGCCGGAGTAGCCGCCACCGCCGCCCTGTCGCGTCGTCTTGGTGACCTTGGCCGATGCGGAACGCAGCGACGGGCCGACCTCCTCGACGTCGATCTCGAAGACGGTGCGCTTCTCACCCTCGCGGGTCTCGTACTGACGTGACTTGAGGCGACCCTGGACGATCACCCGCATGCCCCGCTGGAGGGACTCGGCGACGTTCTCCGCGGCCTGCCGCCACACAGCGCAGGAGAGGAACAGCGTGTCGCCGTCCTTCCACTCGTTGCTCTGGCGGTCGAAGGTGCGCGGCGTCGACGCGATCCGGAAGTTGGCCACGGGTGCCCCCGAGGGGGTGAACCGCAGCTCCGGGTCGTCGACGAGGTTGCCGATGACGGTGATCGTGGTCTCGCCTGCCATGTCAGGTCTCCTCTAGATGTCCTGTGCTGTCCGGAGTTGATCCGGGAGTGCTCTCGGTGTTGCGCCCATCAAACAGGCACTCACCGACAGCGGGAAGGGTCTTTCCACAGATGCCCGAGCGGGCGATCAGTGGGCGTCGGGACGCATGACCTTCGTGCGCAGGATCGACTCGTTCAGCGTGAGCTGGCGGTCGAACTCCTTGACCGTCGCGGGCTCGGCCGTCAGCTTGACGACGGCATAGATGCCCTCGGCGTTCTTCTTGATCTCGTACGCCATCCGGCGACGACCCCACACGTCGAGCGACTCGATCGAGCCACCGTCCTTGCGGATCACGTTGAGGTACTTGTCGAGCGACGGCTCGATGGTGCGCTCGTCGAGACTCGGGTCGAGGATGACCATCACTTCATAGGCACGCATAGCGGTCTCCACCTCCTCTGGGCTAGAGCGGCCACGGGCTTTCCGTGGCAGGAGGGACTGTGCGTTCACGGGCGTACGACGTGGGTCGCGGCACCGCGGTCGCCCGAAGGCAACCGGGGAAGATTACCAGCGCCACGCCGCGGGCCCGGAATCGTCGCTGCTCCTGTGGACGACGCCCTGCCGGCGCGAGGCCCGGGCTAGCGTCGGAGGGTGCCTGCGACAGCGCCCCGCTCCGCCACCGTGGTGGCCGGGCGCTACCGCCTGCTCGACCAGGTGGGCAGCGGCGGGATGGGGTCGGTGTGGCGCGCCCACGACGTACGCACCGGGCAGGACGTGGCCCTCAAGGTGCTCGGCCGGCACGGCTCGGCGCTGCTCGCCAGGTTCGTGCGCGAGCAGGCGATCCGGGTGCGGCACCCGCACGTCGTGGCACCGCACGGGTGGGCCGCGGAGGACGATCTCGTGGTCCTCGCGATGGAGCTGGTGCCCGGCGGGTCGGTCGCGGACCTGCTGCGTGAGCACGGGCCGCTCGACCCCGGAACCGCCGCGCTCCTCGTCGAGCAGCTGCTGCTGGGGCTGGGCGCCGTGCACGGAGCAGGGCTGGTGCACCGCGACGTCAAGCCCGCCAACCTGCTCCTCGAAGCCACCGGCGACGGTCCACCGCACCTGCGGCTCGGCGACTTCGGCGTGGCCGCACCGATCGCCGACCGGCGCTTCACGACCGTGCCGGGCGCCATCGGCACCGACGGCTACATGGCGCCCGAGCAGGCGCGCGGGGCGCCGCCGGAGCCGACGCAGGACCTGTACGCCGTGGGGCGCGTGGCCCTCGAGCTCGTCACCGGGCTGCCTCCCGCGCGCCAGCGGGAGATCCCCTCCCACCCGCTCCGACCGCTGGTCGAGCGCCTGCTCGTGACCGACCCGGAGCAGCGGATCGCCACCGCCGACGCGGCGCTGCGGCTGCTCCGCAGGCTGCCCGTACCCCCGCCGGCCGGCCCGCCCGTGCGCGACCGGCTCGGGCCGCCACCGCGAGGCCGGCGTGCGCCCCGCCCCGCACCCCGGGACGCGGTCGACTGGCCCGGCTGGCTCGCGGTCGCCGCGCTCGCCGGCGTGGTCGCCTGGTGTCTGTACGTCCTCCTAGGGTGGTCTCCATGAGCACCCCACTGCCGATCGGCGCGCACGTCGAGCAGACCGACCCCGTCGCCGAGGCGGCGGCGCGCGGCACCACGCTGGTGCAGTTCTTCCTCGGCGACCCCCAGGGCTACAAGGGCCCCGAGGTGCGCTTCGAGGGCGGGCCTGAGGCCCTGCGGTCCGCGGCCGAGCAGGCGGGGGTCGACCTCTACGTCCACGCGCCCTACATCGTCAACGTCGCCACCACCAACAACCGAATCCGCATCCCGAGCCGCAAGCTGCTCCAGCAGCACATGGACGCGGCCGCCGAGATCGGCGCGAAGGGCCTGATCGTCCACGGCGGGCACGTCAACAAGTCCGACGACCCGTCGGTCGGCTTCGACAACTGGCGCAAGGCGATCGAGGCCACCGACCTCAGGATCCCGCTGCTGATCGAGAACACCGCCGGCGGCGACAACGCGATGGCACGCCACCTCGACCGGATCGCCGGCGTGTGGGACGCGATCTCGTCGGCCGAGGGGGCCGAGCACGTCGGGTTCTGCCTCGACACCTGCCACGCATGGGCCGGCGGCATCGAGCTGGGCGACGCCGTCGAGAGGGTCCGCGCCATCACCGGCCGCATCGACCTCGTCCACGCCAACGACTCGCGTGACGCCTTCGACTCCGGCGCCGACCGCCACGCCAACTTCGGCCGGGGCCACCTCCCGGCCGACGAGTTCGCCGCTGTGGTGCGCGAGGCCGGGGCGCCGGTCATCTGCGAGACGCCAGGCGGGCCCGCGGAGCACCTCGCCGACTTCGCGTGGCTCCGCGAGCACCTGTGAGCCGCACCGGTCGCCCCTGACGGGGTTCAGCCGGCCGGCCGCGCCGTGACCACCACGTTGCTGCGATAGGCGGTGCCGTCCCAGTCCTCGCAGGTGATGAGCACCAGCCGGCCAGGACCGGTCCGGCCGAACAGGGACGCGCTCCTGCGCGCCAGCTCGTCCCGGCTGAGCACCTCGACGGTGTCGACCGCGTAGGCCACTTCGCGCGCCCCGGAGCGGACGACGACGTCGTCGCCGGCAGCCAGGGTCTCGAGGTCGTCGAACGCTCCCCCGCCGGCGCGCACCGTGTGGCCGGTCACGACGGCGGCGCCGGCGGACGCCCCGGGTCGGGCCCCTCCCGTCCACCAGCCCACCTGCCGCGGGTCGGAGGGCGGCGTGAGCACGCCGCCCTCGGTGCGGATCCCCGCCACCGGCGCCCCGACACCGAGCGCCGGCACGACGAGCAGCTCCGGCCGTACGCCCGGGTCGGCCGGGGACGAGGCCGGCGAGGGTGTCGCCGACGGAGCGGGCGTACGAACCGGCTCCGCCACCTGCACCGCCGCGGGTGGCGGCGAGGTCGGCGTGACCTCGGCCGGCGGCGGCCCGCCGACGCCACCGGCGAGGAGCAGCCCACCCGCGGCGAGCGCGGGTGCGGCTGCCCCCAGCAGGACGGCCGTCAGTCGACGACCGCGGACGTCAGCCACGGGCGCGGAGCCACCCGAGGCGGGCGCACACGCCGCCGAGCAGCACCAGCAGTGCCCCGAGGACGACCTGCGCCAGGCCGGGTCCGACCGGCTGCACCTGGTCGAGGCCGGCGTTGACCGCCGTCGGGAGCTGCTGCTGCTGCGCCGGAGCTGCCGACGGGCTCGTCGAGTGCTCCGCGGCGTTGCCCCCGTCGTTGTCGTCGTCGGCGAACGCCTGCTCGCCGAGCACCTCCGGCTCCTCGGTCTCCTCCGGCTGGGTCTCCGGCTCGTCGGTCGGCGGGGTGACGGGCGGGGTGACGGGCGGGGTGACGGGCGGGGTGACGGGCGGGGTGACGGGCGGGGTCGTCGGCGGGGTCGTCGGCGCGCAGCCCTCGACCCAGAAGACCTTCGACTTCGTGTCGTTGCCGATGGAGCCGGGCGTCGCGATGGTGAGCTTCACGTGGTAGCCCTGCTGCGGGTGCGGCGCGCCGGTGAACGACAGGGTGTAGGTCTGTCGGCCGTCGAGTCCGGTCGGCGTGCCCGCGCCCGTCGCGGGATCGCCGCCGACGAAGACCTGTGAGGGGCCGGAGACAGCCATCCCGACCCCGGTGGTCGGAGCCTGCTCCTCGAAGGAGACGGTCGAGACGATGTCGGGTCCCTCGTCGAACCCGTACCACTCGACGTCGAAGCTGCAGCCGACGTGAGGAGTGTTGTTCGGGATGGAGTCGATGTCGCCCAGCGGCGCGATCTTCACCGTGCCGTTGTTGCCGGGCGGGTCCGCGAGGGCGGCAGGTGCGGCCATCACGGTTCCGAGGCAGACCAGGGCCGCGAGGCCGAGTCGCGGGGCGAGACGGTAGTGGTCGTTCGAGGACATGCTGATCCCCCAGGGGTCGGTGTCGCGCCGGCGCGCGAGGAGATGGATGGGGGCCGCGGAGCACCTCGGTCTCCCACAGACCGCGCCGCGGCCCCTCACTCCAGAGAACGTCGGTGCAACCACAGGAGGTACGCCCAAAGGGCGGATTCGGTTGAACGTGCAACCTTTCTTGAACCAGTCTGGACGAACTTGAGGAAACGACCGATCTCCCTCCCACGGCAATGTTCCGAGTGGACGCAACCGAGCGTGCGCCCGCTGCGTCTTTCCTCACGAAGGGACCAGACACGTACGGGGGTCGTGTCTGGTCCCTTGTAGCGTGTCCGGGGTGACGACCCCCCTGACGCTCCGCCCCATCTCTGCGCAGGAGCACCGCGACTTCATCACCACCCGGTCGTCCGCCAGCTTCCTGCAGACCCCCGCCTGGGCGAGCGTGAAGGCCGAGTGGAGGGCCGAGTCGATCGGCTGGTTCCGAGACGGCCACGTCGTCGGAGTGGGTCTCGTCCTCTACCGCCAGCTGCCGAAGGTCCGGCGCTACCTCGCCTACCTGCCCGAGGGCCCCGTGATCGACTGGACCGGCGACGACCTCGAGGCGTGGCTGGCACCGATGGTCGCGCACCTCGAGCGCCAGGGGGCGTTCGCCGTCCGGATGGGCCCGCCGGTGGTGACCCGCCGGTGGTCCGCCGCGCAGATCAAGGCCGGCGTCGCGGACGAGTCCGTACGCCGGCTCGGCGACGTGCCTCCCCTCGAGCGGTCGCAGGACGGCGCGCGGGTCATCGCGCAGCTGCACGAGCTGGGGTGGCAGCAGCAGACGGCGGAGGGCGGCTTCTCGGCCGGCCAGCCGCAGTTCAACTTCCAGGTGCCGCTCGTCGACGGCGACGGTGTCCCGCGCAGCGAGGACGACGTGCTCAAGGGCATGAACCAGCTCTGGCGCCGCAACATCAAGAAGGCCGACAAGTCGGGGGTCGAGGTCTCCCGCGGCGAGCGCGCCGACCTCAAGGCCTTCCACGACCTCTACGTCCACACCGCGGAGCGCGACTACTTCACGCCGCGGCCGCTGTCCTACTTCCAGACCATGTACGACGCCCTCGGCGCCGAGGACCCCGACCGGATCCAGCTGTGGCTGGCCCGGCACGAGGGCGACCTCGTCGCCGCGACCATCGCGATCCGGGTCGGCACCCACGCCTGGTACTCCTACGGCGCCTCCTCCACCGAGAAGCGTGAGGTGCGCGGGTCCAACGCCGTGCAGTGGGCGATGATCCGCCACGCCATGGCTGCCGGCGCCCACGTCTACGACCTCCGCGGCATCACCGAGACCCTCGACGCCGACGACCCGCACGTCGGCCTGATCCAGTTCAAGGTCGGCACGGGCGGCGAGGCCGTCGAGTACGCCGGGGAGTGGGACCTGCCGGTCAACCGGGTGATCTACAAGGCCTTCCAACTCTACCTGGCGAGGCGCGGATGAGCGAGCGCAGCGAGCGAGTCATCGAGCACAGCACCGCTCGTGCCTCATGCGCGCACGGAGCGAAGCGAGTACGTGCATGAGCCTGACGCTCACCGTCGACGGCGAGCGGTGGCGCAGGCACCTGCTCGCGACCGTCGAGAAGCAGCCGGGCATCGTCCCGGTCGCCAAGGGCAACGGCTACGGCCTCACCCTCGGTCGCCTCGCCCGCCGCGCCCAGTGGCTCGCCGACCACGCCTCCGACACGGGGGCTCCGCTCGACCTGCTCGCCGTCGGGACGTACGACGAGGTGGAGCAGGCGGCCTCGCGCTACGCCGGTGACCTGCTGGTGCTCACCCCGTGGCGGCCGTTCGGCGCCGCGCTCGACCTCGACCCGCGTACGTCGGCGCGGGTCGTGCACACCGTCAGCCGGGTCGAGGACCTCGCCGCGCTGCGCGAGCGGGACCCGGACGCGCGCTTCGTCCTCGAGCAGCTCACGTCGATGCTGCGTCACGGCATGACCCGGCGCGACCTCGCCGCCGCGGCCGAGGCGCTCGGTCCGGCGCGCAGCGGGCTGCGCGGCGTCGCGATGCACCTGCCCCTCAACACCACCTCGCACCTCGGCGAGGTGAGCCGGCTGATCAACGACGTCGTCGCCTCGGGCCTGTCCACGCGCACGGTGTTCGTCTCGCACCTGACCGGCGCCGAGCTGGCCGGCCTGGCCACGAGCTATCCCGACTTCACCGTCCGTCCGCGCGTCGGCACCGACCTGTGGCTCGGCGACCGCGGCGCGCTCGCCGTCACCGCGACGGTGCTCGACGTGCACGAGGTCGAGCGCGGCGACACCTTCGGCTACCGCGGGCGCAGCGCTCCCAAGCACGGCCACATCGTGGTGGTCAGCGGTGGGACGGCCCACGGCATCGGCCTCGAGGCGCCCACCGGCGACCAGTCCCTCAAGGCACGCGCCGCGACCCTGGCGCGCGGCGGCCTCGACGCGGTCGGCTTCGTCCGGTCGCCGTTCTCCATCGACGGCAAGCAGCGCCTGTTCGCCGAGCCCCCGCACATGCAGGCCTCGATGCTGTTCGTCCCGTCAGGGGCGCGGGTGCCCCGCATCGGTGAGGACATCGACGTCCGGGTCCGCTTCACCGCCACCGACTTCGACCGGGTCGTCGTCGGCTGACGCGTCCCTGAGGACCGCGACCACGAGCCACACCAGCCCGGCGACCCGCAGCAGGATCGCGAGCCAGTAGGCCCGGCCGTCGTCGGCGACCGTCGGCACGATCGCCTGCCCGACGTACCACCCGGTGATCACCCAGCTGACCAGGTGCAGCCCCTGCCAGACGAGCAGGTCGCGCCAGCGGCGTACGGCGAGGGCAGCCAGTGGGAGCACGAGCAAGGCGGTCTCGGGCGGGGCCGCCGGCGCCACGACGAGCGCGGTGGCGAGCAGGACCAGGCCGGCACGCGCGGTGGTCAGCGCCGTGGGCCGACCGCGCCTCAGCAGCAGCCACCACACCGCACCTCCGGCCACCGCGAGGACGGCGAGCTGCACGAGCGTCCGCGACCGTGCCGACCCGCCGAGACCGAGCTGCTCGAGCAGCAGCCAGATCGACCCGAGGTCGGGGGACTCGACTCTCGCCCGCCCGGGCAGGGTGACCACGACGTACGCCGCGGCTGCCGCGAGCAGCGCGTCCACGCGATCGCGCAGACGACCCCCGACGGCGATGACGCCCACGAGCGCGACGGCCACCGGGAGGGCGAAGGCGGCGCCCACACCCGCTCCGACACCGGCGAGCCAGGGCCGGCCCGACGTCCACCCCCACAGCAGCACCGCCACGCCCACCGCGGCCACGAGCTCCCACGAGAGCCAGTGCACGAGCAGGACCGGGGCCATCGCCCAGCCGGCCGCGGCCCACGGCCGGCGTACGTCCACCCGGACGAGCAGGGCCGTCGTCAGGAGCGCGAGCGCGGCGAGGAGGACGGCCAGGACGGCGGTCGTCGCGACCGTGCCCGAGCCGGGGAGCGCCTCGGCCAGCCGGACCAGCCAGGTGGCGACGTGCGGCGGCGACCCGGCGTCGGCGGACGCGCCGGCCAGGTCGCTCCAGCACAGCTGGGCGTAGGGCTGGTCGGCCTTGCTCCAACCGGACGGCACGCAGGCCGACTTGCCCACCATCCCGCCGGCCAGCACGACCGCGGTCGCACCGAGGAGCACCCGCTGGGCGTTCCACCAGCGGTGTCCCGCCGCGTGCGCCCCGAGGGGTCCGCCGACCACCTCCGACATCGCCGCCGCGACCGGGTCGGTCCGGGTCGGCGCCTCGTGGGAGTACGCGACCGGATCCGTCGGGTGGGGGTCCACCGGCGTGCTCAGGGGCGCGCGTCGGGCTGCTGGCGCAGCGGGGCCCGCCCGGTCGGGGTGGCCGGGGGCGTCTCGGTCGGGACCGGGGTCTCGGTCGGGACCGGGGTCTCCGTGGGCACCGGGGTCTCCGTCGGGACCGGGGTCTCGGTGGGGACCGGCGTCTCGGTGGGAGTCTCGGTCGGCTCCTCCGTCGGCTCCTCGGGCTCGACCGTGGGCGTCTGGGTCGGCGTCTTGGTGGGCTTCGGCGGCGGGGGCGGCGGCGGGGTGTACTCGTGGCCCTCCTCCGGTGCGTCGCCGTCGAGGAAGACCGGCTCCGGGAACTCCTCGACCTCCATGCCCTCCATCACCCGCTGCATGATCGCGGTCCAGGTCTTGGCCGGGTAGTTGCCGCCGAAGTAGCCCGACTTGCCGTCCGAGCTGGTCGGGAGCCACAGGTCGGCACCGTCCGGCCGCACGACGTCGAGCCCCTCGCGGCCCTTGCCGCGGACGTACATCACCGCCGTCGACAGCTGCGGGGTCATGCCGACGAACCACGACGAGGACACCTCGTCGTCGTCGTTGGTGGCCGTGCCGGTCTTGCCGGCCGCGGGACGGGCGAGGGCGAGGGCCTCGGTGCCGGACCCGGACTCGACCACCTGCTGGAGGGAGTACGTCACGTCCGCGGCGATGTCGGGGTCGACGGTCTGCTTGCTGCGTTTCTTGGCTTCGTAGAGGACCTCGCCGCGCCGGTCGACGACCTTCTGCAGCACGTGGACCTCGTTGCGCACGCCGCCGTTCGCGAGCGTGGCGTAGGCGTTGGCCATGTTGATCGGGCTGACCTGCGCGGTGCCGAGGGTGACGCCGACGTTCTCCTGGAAGTCGATCGAGCGGCGCGGGATGCCCCACCGCGCTCCCTCGTTGCCGGGGATGCCGAGGTCCTCGGCTGCCTGGATGACCTTCTGCGGACCGTTGTCCATCGAGTCGACCATGTCGACGTAGGCGGTGTTCACCGAGTTCTCCGTCGCGTCGAGCATCGAGACGGCGGGGCCGTAGTCGGTGTCGCCCTGGTTGCCGAACTCGGTGCCCGCGATGTCGATCGGGCTGTTGCCCTCGAAGGTGTCCTCGAGGGAGAAGCCGTCGCGGATCGCCGCGACGTTGGTGGCGGCCTTCATCGTCGAGCCGGCCATGCCGCCGGAGACGGCCCAGTTGATCTGGGACTCGAGGTAGTCCTGCCCGCCGTAGAAGCCGAGGAGCTCGCCGGTGCGCGTGTCCACCGTGGCCGCGCCGACGTGCAGGTCCTTGTTGCCGGCGGCGCCGGGCATGCCGGCGTCGGGGCGCTGCTCGGTGACCGCCTCCTCGACGTCGGCCATCACCTGCGGGTCGAAGGTCGTGGTGATGCGCAGTCCGCCGCCGTCGATCTCGTCCTCGCTGGCGATGCCACGGGCGAGGAGCTCCTGCTTGACGAGCGCGAGCATGTGGCCGCGCTGCCCGCCGTACTGGCTCTGGGCGGCGATCTTGGGGAACTTGGGCAGCCGCTTGAGCGCCTTGTCGCGCTGCTCGGTCGTGATGGTGCCCATCTCGGCCATGCTGTCGAGGACGTAGGCGTAGCGGACCTTGAGGTCCTCCTTGGCCTCCTTGCCGTTGGCCGGGTCGTACTGCGACGGGTTGTTGAGCACGGTGGCCAGGACGGCGGACTCGCGGAGGTTGAGGTCCTT
Organism: Nocardioides eburneiflavus; assembly: GCF_004785795.1. Lineage (NCBI taxonomy): Bacteria > Bacillati > Actinomycetota > Actinomycetes > Propionibacteriales > Nocardioidaceae > Nocardioides > Nocardioides eburneiflavus. The sequence continues at coordinate 880,623 of NZ_SRRO01000001.1, read as the reverse complement.
GGCGGGGTGGTCGAAGTAGGCCTCGGAGGCGGCCTCGATGCCGTAGGCGCCGCGACCGAAGTAGATGGTGTTGAGGTAGCCCTCGAGGACCTCCTCCTTGCTGAGCTGCTGCTGGATCTTCAGCGAGACGACGGCCTCGCGGACCTTGCGCTTGTAGCTCTGCTCGCTGGTGAGGTAGAGGATCTTGACGTACTGCTGGGTGATCGTCGACGCGCCCTGACGGGCGTTGCCGCGGGCGTTGGAGAAGAGCGCGCGCAGGATGCCCTTGGGGTCGATGCCCTTGTCGGTCCAGAAGGTCTGGTTCTCCGCGGCGACCACCGCGTCCTGCATCGTCTCCGGCATCTCCGACAACGGGATCGAGACGCGGTTCTGGTCCTCGTAGTAGGTGCCGAGCTCCTGCTCGCCGTCGCGGTAGTAGACGAAGGTGGTCTGCGCCTCGAACGCCGAGTTCGGCGTCGGGATGCTGATCGCCTGGTAGAGCACCACGACGATGCCGCCGAGGACGAGGGCGCCGACGACACCGAGGACCGCGAGGACCTTGGCGACCTTCGCCGCTCGCTGCTTGCCCGTACGCCGGCGCGCGGGCCGTCGGGTCTGGGCCTTGCCGTCGGCCCTCCGCTTCTTCGCACTCACGCCGGAAAGGGTACGGGGAGTGGTCCGGCATCCCTGATTCGTCACTGGCGGATATATCGCTACGATAGATCGCATGGCACGTCGTGGCGACACCATCGAGCTCGCAGTCCTCGGACTGCTGCACGAGGGACCCATGCACGGCTACGAGCTGCGCAAGCGGCTGAACCTGATGCTCGGGTGGGGTCGCGTGCTGTCCTACGGCTCGCTCTACCCGGCCTTGAAGAAGATGCTGCGGGCCAACCTCATCACCGAGGTCAGCACCGCCACGACCCCGACGAGTCGCCGGCCGCGGATCGTCTACGAGGTCACCCCGGCCGGCACCGAGCAGTTCCAGCGGCTGATGTCCGAGGTCGGGCCGACGGCGTGGGAGGACGACAACTTCGACATCCGGTTCGCGTTCTTCTCCTCCACCGACATGGAGATCCGGCTGCGGGTCCTCGAGGGGCGGCGCTCGCGCCTCCAGGAGCGGCTCGCCCGCGTGCAGGCCGAGCTTGCCCGCACGCAGGCCGAGGTCGACCGCTACGCCGGAGAGCTCCAGCGCCACGGCGTGGAGTCGGTGGAGCGCGAGGTCCGCTGGCTCTCCGACCTCATCCGGGCCGAGCGCGGCGACGAGGACCCGGCCACCGCACCAGCAACCAAGCCAGTCGGCAGCGACTGACCAACCACCAGCCAGAGCAGGCCAGCAGAGAGAAGGGGAGCCCGATGGGTTCGGTACGAGTAGCGATCGTGGGAGTCGGCAACTGCGCCACCTCCCTCGTCCAGGGCGTGGAGTACTACAAGGACGCGGACCCCAGCGGGACCGTCCCCGGGCTCATGCACGTCGTCTTCGGCGACTACCACGTCAATGACGTGCAGTTCGTCGCGGCGTTCGACGTCGACGACAAGAAGGTCGGCAAGGACCTCTCCGAGGCCATCAACGCCTCGGAGAACAACACCATCAAGATCGCCGACGTCCCGACCCTCGGCGTCGAGGTCCAGCGCGGCCCGACCCTCGACGGTCTCGGCAAGTACTACCGCGCCACCATCGAGGAGTCCGCGGCCGAGCCGGTCGACGTCGTGCAGGTGCTCAAGGACGCCGAGGTCGACGTCCTCGTCTCCTACCTCCCGGTGGGCTCGGAGGAGGCCGACAAGTTCTACGCCCAGTGCGCGATCGACGCGGGCGTCGGCTTCGTCAACGCGCTCCCCGTCTTCATCGCCTCCGACCCCGAGTGGGCCAAGAAGTTCGAGGACGCCGGCGTCCCGATCGTCGGTGACGACATCAAGAGCCAGGTCGGCGCGACCATCACGCACCGCGTGATGGCCAAGCTGTTCGAGGACCGCGGCGTGGCGCTGGACCGCACCTACCAGCTCAACGTCGGCGGCAACATGGACTTCAAGAACATGCTCGAGCGCGAGCGCCTGGAGTCCAAGAAGGTCTCCAAGACCCAGGCTGTGACGTCCAACCTCAAGGGCGAGCTCGCCGACAAGGTCAGCGACCGCAACGTCCACATCGGCCCGTCCGACTACGTCGCGTGGCTCGACGACCGCAAGTGGGCCTACGTCCGCCTCGAGGGTCGCGCGTTCGGCGACGTCCCGCTCAACCTCGAGTACAAGCTCGAGGTCTGGGACTCCCCCAACTCGGCCGGCATCATCATCGACGCCGTACGCGCCGCCAAGATCGCGCTCGACCGCGGCATCGGCGGCCCGATCATCGCGGCCTCGACCTACCTGATGAAGTCGCCCCCGGTGCAGATGCCGGACGACCTCGGCCGCGCCGAGCTCGAGAAGTTCATCGCCGGGGAGTGATCCCCGAGTCGGCGCGTCCTCGCGCTGATTCGCCGCCGAGTCGGCGCGTCCTGACACCTCACCACGTCAGGATGCGCCGACTCGGCGCATTTCGGGGGTCAGGACGAGCCGGGTCGGCCGTGCAGGTCCTTGGCGGTCGGGCTCGTCGGCACCGAGGCCGGATCGGGGTACGTCCCCAGCAGCCGGTCGCTCGTGCCCGAGGTCGTCACCGAGAACCAGTAGTGCTCGCTCTTATGGTGGTGGAGGCGGTGGTTGCGCCAGATCGCCTTGTAGGCACGGGTGCGCGGCTTGTAGTCGGAGTGGATGACGTAGTGCGTCCACTCGTAGGTCAGCAGCACGACGGCAAGCGTCAGCACGAACGACAGCGTCACCGACAGCTCCGCGCCGAGCAGCGCCCCGACGCCGAGCGGGATCGCGAGGCCCGGCAGGGCCACCACCCAGAGCAGCGCCCGGCACGGGACGAAGACGAGGGGTACGTCGCGCGGGTCGGCGTGGTGGCGTCGGTGGTCGCGCGCGAGCAGGGTGTCGATCTCGACCCCCGCGACCGTCCGCGGCCTCCAGTGGAGGATGAAGACGTGGATCAGCCACTCCACCACGGGGAAGACGGCGAGGAACACCAGCGGCGCGAGCAGGTCGAGCCACGACCAGCCGCCGACCACGACCCGCGCCACGAGCGTCGCGGCGAGGTAGCCGCTGATGATCCACGGCGACGGGTAGCGCCAGAACGCCCGGCCCGTCTCCGCCAGGCTCACCGTCCGCCGGCGGCCGTGACGGCGCTCGGCGGCCTCGAGCCGCTGCCGGGCGAGCTGCTGCACCGCGTCGTCGCTCACGACTCGCCCGCCTGCATCCGGTCGATCGCGTCGACGAGGCTCGTGGTCGCGGCGCCGAGCAGGTCGCCGGCGCGCGCCCCGGCGAGGTCGGCGTCGCCCGCCCGGACCGCCTCGGCGAGGGCGGCGTAGGCCTCCACCCGGTCGACCTCGGCCGCCATCAGCGGCGCCAGCGCCTCGATGAGCGGGACGTACGCCGCGCGCATGCTGTTGAACATCAGCCGGAAGGTGATGGAGTCGGCCGCCTCGACCAGGTGCTCCCAGAAGACGAGGGCGACGTGCTGGCGTCGTACGCCGTCGTCGTCGGCTGCGAGCTCCGCCACCGCCCGGTCGAGGAGACGGGCCGCCTCCGGCCCACCGCGGGCCGCGGCGAGCTCCGCGATCCTGGGCCCGACGTGCGCACGGGCCTCGAGGATGCTGCGGGCGACGGCGAGGTCGAGGCCGCCGCCGGCCAGCAGCAGCCGCGGCAGCAGGTCGAGCCCGCCGAGGCGCCGGAAGTCGCGGACCGTGGTCGAGCCGCCCTGCCGCACGTCGACGAAGCCGGCGCTGGCCAGTCGCTGCAGTGCCTCCCGCACCGCGGGACGGGAGACACCCAGCACCTCGGCCAGGCGTCGCTCGCTCGGGAGCGGCTCCCCCGCGGCGAGGTCGCCCCCGAGCATCTCGCCGACGAGCTGGTCGTAGACCTCGTCAGGGACGGAACGACGGGCGACGGGTGAGAGCGGCATGCCCGCGACGCTACGACTGGTCAGACCAATGGTCAAGTGGTCAGACCAGCGTCATCGCGCACAGGTCCGGAGCATCCTCGGGCAGGGCTTCGCCAGCCGGTCAGCGAGCTCGAGCTGTTCGATCGCCGGGGCGTGATCCCCGAGTCGGCGCGTCCTCGCACTTGTTCACCGCCGAGTCGGCGCGTCCTGACACCTGACCACGTCAGGATGCGCCGACTCGGCGCATGTCGGGGGGCAGGACGAGCCGACTCGGCTGAGCCGGGCCCGGCATCACGACCTCGCGGCCCACCACTCGCGCAGCGCGGCCTCGGCCTCCTCGCGCGACTTCGGTCCCTCGTCCATCCGCAGCTCGAGGAGGAAGGCGTACGCCTGCCCCACCTCGCGGCCGGGCCCGATGCCGAGGACCTCCATGATGCGGTTGCCGTCGAGGTCGGGCCGGATCGCGGCCAGCTCCTCCTCCTCGGAGAGCCGCGCGATCCGCTCCTCGAGGGAGTCGTACGTCCGGCGCAGGCGGTCGGCCTTGCGCTGGTTGCGGGTGGTGCAGTCGGCCCGGGTGAGGATGTGCAGCCGCTCGAGCTGGTCGCCGGCGTCACGGACGTAGCGGCGCACCGCGCTGTCGGTCCACTCGCCGGAGCCGTAGCCGTGGAAGCGCAGGTGCAGCTCGACCAGTCGCGCGACTGCGTCGATGTCGTGGTTGGAGAAGCGCAGCGCCTTCATCCGCTTGCGGGTGATCTTGGCGCCCACCACGTCGTGGTGGTGGAAGGTGACGATGCCGCCGTCCTCGAACCTGCGGGTCCGCGGCTTGCCGACGTCGTGCATCAGCGCGGCGAACCGGCTGACGAAGTCCGGGCCGCCGCCGAGGCGGTGCTCGAGGTCGATGGACTGCTCGAGGACGGTCAGGGTGTGCTCGTAGACGTCCTTGTGGCGGTGGTGCTCGTCGCGCTCGAGCGCCAGGGCGGGCAGCTCCGGCAGCACGTACGTCGCCAGGCCGGTCTCGACGAGGAGGGTCAGGCCGAGCCGGGGGTACGGCGCGCAGACCAGCTTGACCAGCTCGTCACGCACCCGCTCGGCGGAGATGATCTCGATCCGTCCGGCCATCGCCGTCATCGCCTCGACCACCTCGGGAGCGACCGAGAAGCCGAGCTGTGCGGCGAAGCGTGCGGCCCGCATCATCCGCAGCGGGTCGTCGGAGAACGAGTCCTCCGGTGCTCCGGGCGTGCGGAGCACCCGCTCGGCGAGGTCGACGATGCCGCCGAACGGGTCGACGAAGTCGCGGCCCGGCACCCGGACGGCCATCGAGTTCACACTGAAGTCGCGTCGCCCGAGATCGCCCTCGAGGGTGTCGCCGAAGTCGACGTCGGGCTTGCGGGAGGACGGGTCGTACGTCTCCGAGCGGTACGTCGTGATCTCCACCTGCCACGGTCCCTTGCGGCAGCCGATCGTGCCGAAGTCGCGGCCCATGTCCCACACCGCGTCGGCCCAGCCGGCGACCAGCCTCTCGGTCACGTCGGGGCGTGCGGAGGTGGTGAAGTCGAGGTCGTTCTGCAGTCGCCCGATCATCGCGTCGCGGACCGGCCCGCCGACCAGCGCCAGCTCCTCGCCGGCCTCGGCGAACCGGGCACCGAGCTCGTCGATGACCGAGCCGATGCGGCTCAGCTCGGCGGCGACGCGGCTTTGGATCTCGACGATCGTGAGCGGGGGCAGGGCGGCGTCGGACACGACAGGACAGTCTAGGTGCCGGTCAGGGACCACCTAACAACTAGCATCGGTGCGTGCCCCGCCCGTCCGTGTTCCGTGCTGCCCTGGCGGGGCTCCTGACCCTCGGCGGCGCGGTCGCCGGGCTCGCCGCGGCGCCGTCCGTGGCGGCGGCCGCCGCGGAGGACCCCGACCCGCTCGTCGTGCACATCGACACGATCAGCCCCGAGCTGCCGCGCAACGGCGACGTCGAGATCACCGGCACGGTGACCAACGTCAGCGACGAGACCTTCACGCGGGTCAACCTCCATGCGTTCTCCGCACAGACCCCGATCCTCGACGCCGCCACGCTGAAGGCGTCGCTGACCGTGCCGGCCAGCGAGTTCGTCGGGCAGCGGGTGACCGCGCCCGGCACCTTCGACACCGTCGACACCCTCGCGCCGGGCCAGACCGCGACCTTCACCGACACCGTCCCGGTGGAGCTCTTCGAGACGTCCGGCCAGCCGGGCGTCTACTGGATCGGGATCCACGCGCTCGGCGACAGCTCCGTGCCGCGCGACGACATCGCCGACGGCCGGGCCCGCACGTTCATCCCGATGCGGCCCACCGGCGACCGCACCCAGGAGGCGTCGGTCGTGCTGCCGGTCCGCCACCGCATCTGGTACGCCCGGGACGGGTCCGTCGCGGGAGCCGAGCGCTGGGCCGCGCGCCTCGAAGAGGGCGGGAGCCTCGACGGCGTCCTCGACATGGCCGAGTCGGCCGGCACCACGCCGTACAGCTGGCTCGTGGACCCGGCCGTGCTCGTCGCCCTCAGCAGGCTGGCCAACGGCAACGGGCCACGCACCCTGGCCCCCGACCCGGCGACGCTCCCGGAGCCGACCCCGACCGAGGAGCCCGAGGCGGGCACCGAGGACGGCGCCACGGACGACACCAGCACCGCCAGCCCGACCGAGTCCCTGTCCCCCACGCAGCCCGAGCCCACCGAGGAGCCCAGCGAGGAGGAGGCCGCGCTGGCCGAGGCCGCGTCGGACTGGCTCCTCCGGTTCAAGGCGCTCGTGGGCACCGACCAGGTCCTCGTGCTCCCCTACGGCGACCTCGACGTCTCGGCCGCGGTGCGCAACGACGCGACGCGCTACGACCAGGCCCTGGACCGGAGCGCCGAGGTGATGGGCGCCATGGGCATCTCGGCCCGCTTCGCCATCGCGCCCGCCAGCGACGTGCTGAGCGCGGAGGCCCTCGCCCGCACGCCCACCAGTGCGGTCGTCCTGCTCGGCGACAACGCCTTCGCCATCCCGCCCGAGCGCTCGGTCGTACGCCTGCTCGACCGCGAGGTGGTCGTCACCAGCACGGGTGCCGAGGCCGGCGGTCCCGGGCCGACCGCGGCCAACGACCCACTCGCGCTGCGGCAGCGGCTGCTGAGCGAGGCAGCGATCCGCCTCATCGACGGGCAGCGGGCCCCGCTCGTGGTCACGCTGCCCACGGTCTGGCGCGGGGAGGACGCCGACTCGTTCTTCACCGACCTCGAGCAGTCGTGGCTGGAGGTCGTCCCGGTCGAGCAGGTCGCCGACGGCCCGGCGACGGACGTGGCCACGTCCAGACTCGCCTACAATGAGGAGGACCAGGGCGAGGAGCTCGACCCCTCCAACTTCGCGGTGGCGAACCGGGCCTCCGCCAAGGCCACGCTCCTCGAGCAGGTGCTGACGCAGCAGACCCTCGTCGAGAACCAGGTCCGCGACGAGGTGCTGGTGAGCCTGTCGGAGCAGCACCGCGAGCGCCCGCGCCTGGGGCGGGCCGCAGCCGCCCGGGTGGACGCGGCGCTCCAGGCCGAGCTCGACAAGGTCTCCATCGAGGTGCCGCCCGCCGTGACGCTCTCCAGCGACTCCGGGCCGCTCGGCGTGACCCTGGTCAACGGCCTCGACCAGCCGGTGAGCGTACGGATCCAGGTGGCGACCGACGGCGACATGACCGTCACCGGCGGCGACGGCGTGCGTGAGCTCGGACCACGCGCGCGCAGCGTCGTGCGGTTCGAGGCGAGCACGACCCAGGGCGGCGTGCACAACCTCCGCCTCGCCGTCACCAGCCCCGACGGGGTCCCGCTCGGCTCGTCGGCGGAACTGCCGATCCGGGCGGCGCGGGTGAGCGCGCTGATCTGGATCGTCATGGTCGTGGGTGCGCTCGTGCTGTTCGGGATGATCGGCTACCGGCTGCCCGGCCAGATCCGGCAGCGCCGGGCCGAGCTGGCCGCATCCGACGCAGAGCCGGGGACGGCGCCGATCACGGAGCGGGCCGCAGGCGACGTCGACCGCGCCGACCTCGAGGGCACGACCGCGGAGCGACCATGACCGAGCAGCGCATCCTGCACTCGTCGGCGGTGATGGCGGCGGGCACGGTGGTCTCGCGGGCCTCCGGCTACGTCCGGGCAGCCCTCCTGGTGACCGCCCTGGGCGCCTTCCTGCGCGCCGACCTGTTCACCATCGCCAACACGCTGCCCAACATGGTCTACATCCTGCTGGCCGGCGGCATCTTCAACGCCGTCCTGGTGCCGCAGCTCGTCCGTCGGATCAAGGACGACCCCGACGGCGGCGACGCGTACGCCAGCAGGGTCATCACGCTCTCCGCGCTCTTCCTCGGCGCGGTCACCGTGCTCCTGGTCGTCCTCGCACCCCAGCTGCTGAAGATCTACCTCGACGACCGCTACCTCGACCCGGACCGTGCCGCGCACCTCGAGTCGATCATCGACCTGACCCGGTGGTGCCTGCCCCAGGTCTTCTTCTACGGCATGTACGTGCTGGTCGGGCAGGTGCTCAACGCGCGCGGCCGCTTCGGTCCGATGATGTGGGCGCCGATCGCCAACAACCTCATCGCCATGGCGATGCTCGTGGTCTACCTCGTCGTCTGGGGCCCCGCCGGCAAGACCGTCGCCCAGTACGCCCCCTTCGACGCCGCGCAGGAGGTGCTGCTCGGCCTCGGCTCGACGATCGGCATCGCGGCGCAGTGCCTGGTGCTGCTGCCCTACCTCCGGTCGTCCGGCTTCGTCTACCGGCCGCGCTTCGACTTCCGCGACCCCGAGCTCAGGAAGACGCTGTCGCTCGGCGTGTGGACGGTGCTGTTCGTCATCGCCACCCAGGCCGCGTACCTCGTCGTGGTCAAGCTCGCCTCGGGCGGCACCGCCGACGGCGGCGACGGCACCGGCATCACGATCTACTCCACGAGCCTGCTCATCATGATGGTGCCCCACGCGATCGTCACGGTCTCGCTGGCGACGGCCGTCCTGCCGCGGCTCTCCTCGCTCGCGCACGAGGACCGCCTCCCCGAGCTCGGCAGCACCGTCGGCTCCACGCTGCGGACCTCGCTCGCACTGGTGCTGCCCTTCGCCGTGCTGCTGCCGATCGTCGCGGGCGACGTCGCGGGCGCTGCCTTCGGGTGGGGCGACGGTGCCGAGCGGGCCGCCAGCTTCGCGCCGACCCTCGCGCTGTTCGGGCCGGCGCTGGTCTTCTTCACCGTCCACTACTTCATGCTGCGCGGCTTCTACGCGATGGAGATGACCCGGCTGGTGTTCTTCATCCAGCTCGCCGTCTCGCTGACGAACATCGCCGTCGCGACCGCGCTCGTGCCGAACCGCCCGGCCTCGGAGACCGCACCGATGCTGGTGCTCGCCTACCTCGCCTCGTACGCCGTCGGCGCGCTGGCGAGCTTCGTCCTGCTCCGTCGGACCGTCGGTGGCCTGGAGACGCCCCAGCTGCTGCGGTTCCTCGTCCGGATGGCGGTGGTGCTCGCTGCCGCCGCGGCCGTGACGTGGCTGGTGGGGCTGTCGATGGCGGGACTCGGGGACCAGCCCGGCCCGCTCGTCGGAGTGACCCGCGGTGGGCTGAGCACGCTCGCCGGCGGCGTGGTCGTGCTCCTCGGTGCGCGTCTGCTGCGGGTGAGCGAGGTCACCGGCCTGGTCGACACCGTCGCGGCGCGGCTGCGGAGGACGTGAGACTCCCTAGAGTGGCGGCAAGCAGTGGGAAGCAGTGGGAAGCGTGAGGGAGGTGGGGTGAGCGGTGCCGACGTCGAAGCAGGCCGGTGACGTGCTCGCCGAGCGCTACCGCCTCGACGACCTCCTGGCCGAGGCCGGGTCGGGCAGGTTCTGGCGAGCCCACGACCTCGTGCTGCACCGGCCCGTGGCCGTGCACATCCTCTCCGCCGACGACGAGCGCGCCCAGCCGATGCTCGACGCGGCCCGCCGCACCGGCCCGGTGGTCAACCGTCGCCTCCTGCGGGTGCTGGACGCCGAGTCGGCCGACGGGCTGTGCTTCGTCGTCCACGAGTGGGGGCAGGGGGACTCCGTCGACATCCTGCTCACCCGCGAGGGTCCACTCGCGCCCCGTCGCGCCGCGTGGCTGGTCGCCGAGGTCGCCGACAGCATCGCCGAGGCCCACGACGCCGGACTCGCCCACGGCTCCCTGACGCCGGAGAACGTGCTCGTCGACCAGCACGGCCAGGTGCGCCTGATCGGCTTCGGTGTCGAGGCGGCCCTGCGCGGCCTGCCGCCCGGGCGCACCAACGTCGACGAGATCGACCTCGCCGGCCTGCTCTACTGCACCCTCACCGGCAAGTGGGCGGGCGTGTCGGAGTCGGCCGTGCCGCCCGCGCCCGAGGTCCACGGCGAGGTGCTGCGCCCCCGGCGGGTGCGCGCGGGCATCCCCCGCGTGCTCGACGCGCTCTGCGACCAGGTGCTCAACCCGCACGATGCCGCCACCAGCGGACACCCGTCGGCGCGCACCATCCGCGACCTCCTGCTCGACTACGTCGGCGAGATGACCGGGACCCACGTGCCGGTGGCGGGCGGACGACCGGCCGTCCCCGAGGCGGCCGACCCGTCCTCGCCCCCGACGCCGACGGCGGTCGTTCCCGTCGTGGCTGCCGACGACCCGGCACCCGCGCCCCAGCCGGACCCCGAGCCGGAGCCCGAGCCGGAGCCCCAGCCCGAGCCGGAGCCCGAGGGTGCGACCGAGGTCGACGCCGTCCCGGTCACCGAGCTGCCCACCCAGGCCGGGATGCCGGTCTTCCACGACGACGACGAGGTCGACTGGCTCCGCGCCCGCGCCGAGAAGCCCGCACCTCCGCCCCCGCTCCACGAGCCCGCGCCCAAGCCCCTGTTCGCTCCCGACCCGCCCGAGGGAGAGCCCGTACGCCGCCCGCGCGCCGGCAGTCGCGCCGCCTCGGCCAACCCGGACTACTGGCCGTGGGAGTCCAGCCAGGATGCGGGCCGCGGCTCCGGCGTGCAGCCTGCGGGTCGTGACACCGGGTCGTGGGGATCGGGGTCCTGGCCCGGCGACCGCTGGGGGACCAGCGACGGTCTCGACGACACCGGCGAGCAGGTGCCCGGTCGCAGCTGGATCCGGCTCGCCATGATCGTCGGCGCCTGCCTGCTGGTCGGGGTGGCGGCGGTCGCGGCCTACCAGCTCGGACTCACGCCGCCGACGCCCGGCTCCAGCGACGAGCCGACGACATCCCCGTCCCCGACCGTGGCCGAGCCGACACCGTTCGAGGACCTGGTCGCCGACGACTTCGACCCCCAGGGCACCGACGGCGGCGTGGAGAACCCGGACTCCGTGCCCAACGTCCTCGACGGCGACCCGGCCACCTCGTGGAGCACCTCGACCTACCTGCAGAACTTCGGTCCCGCCGGCCTCAAGACCGGTGTGGGCCTCGTCGTCGACCTCGGCTCGACGCGGGCGGTGCGCCAGGTGCTGGTGTCGACCGAGGGCGGCCAGACCGCGCTCGCCGCGTACGTCACCTCCGAGCCGCCGACCGGCATCGCCGGCCTCACGCCAGTCGGGACGGCGTCCGGCGCCGGCGACCTGGCCATCGACCTCGACGAGGCGGTCTCGGGTCGCTACGTCACGGTCTGGCTGACGATCCTGCCGCCGGTCGAGGGCGGGTTCCGCGGGACGATCACCGAGGTGCAGGTCCTCGGATGACCACGCCGGCGAGCGACGAACGCTCCGACCAGGAGCTGCTCCGCGCCCACGTAGACGGCGACCCGGACGCCTTCGGCGCACTCTTCGCCCGCCACCGCGACCGGCTGTGGGCCGTCGCGCTGCGCACCATGGGCAACCCCGACGACGCCGCCGACGGACTGCAGGACGGAATGGTCGCCGCGTTCCGGCGGGCGGGCTCCTTCCGTGGCGAGGCGGCCGTCACGACCTGGCTGCACCGGGTCGTGGTCAACGCCTGCCTCGACCGGCTCCGTGCCGCGAAGATCCGGCGCTTCGACGCGCTCCCCGACGACGTCGACGACCGCGGGACCGTGGTCGCGACCGACGCCCGCGACGACCGGCCCGACGAGGCGGCCGAGGTCGCCGAGCGCCGCCGCCGGGTCCTCGACGCGCTGGCCACCCTCCCGCCCGAGCAGCGGGCCGCGCTCGTCCTCGTCGACATGGAGGGCTACCCGGTGGCGGAGGTGGCGCAGATGCTCGGCTGTGCCGAGGGCACCGTGAAGTCACGCTGCTCGCGCGGGCGCACCCGGCTCGCCGGCCTGCTGGGCGACCTGCGCCACCCCGCGGGTGACCCCCCTCCCGGGAACCCGCCCCCGGACGGTCCCGTCCAACCCACCGTGCGGCCCCGCGGCCCGCCCGCGCCCTGAGCCCGCCCCCGTTCCCCACCCGACCCCCGAGGAGGTGACCCACGATGGCCGACGCGTCCGACCTGCCGCCCGAGCAGGACGCCGTACGTCGCCTGCTGGCCGACGCCCGCCACGACGGGCCGCCGCCGGCCGAGGTCGTCGCCCGCCTCGACGAGACGCTGGCCGCGCTCGTCGCCGACCGCGGCTCGAAGCCCCTGGACCCGCCGCGTCCCGACGCCTCCGACCGGGAAGCCCCGGTCGTCGACCTCGCCTCCCGCCGGCGTCGGATGGCCGGCGTCGGGCTGCTGGCCGCCGCGTCGGTCGTCGTCGCAGGCGTCGCCATCGGACAGGTCCTGCCGCGCGGCTCCGAGGACGCCGGCACCGCCGGCGCGGACTCCTCGGTCGCCGACGCACCCGCCGAGGCGGGGGCAGGGTCGGAGTCAGAGTCCGAGTCGGAGTCCGGGTCCGATGACTCCGACGCCGGTGGCGCCGAGCTCGCACCCGAGTCGCTCAAGAGCTCCGCTCCCACCCCGCTCGCCGGCTACCCGACGCTGTCGTCCACCGACCAGGCGCTCGACGAGCGGGTGCTCGAGCTGCGCCCCGACGCCGCCGCGCGGTCGCAGTACCTCGGCTCGGCCGACGCCCTGGGCAGCTGCGCCCTGCCCAGCCTGGGCCAGGGTCGCCGGCTCCTCGCCGAGGTCGACGGCGGGCGCGGCGTCGTCGTCTTCCGCCGCCCCGACGGCGCGGCCCAGCAGGTCGAGCTCTACGTGTGCGGCACGCCCGACCCGGTGCGTACGCTCACGCTGCCCGCGCCCTGAGCGCTGGGGCCGGCCACGGAACAACCGTCGCCTACGATCGGTTGAGCACGGCGTACGGCCCACCGAGGCTGACCCTCACCTCCCGCGGTCACCTCCCCCGATCACCCAGGAGTCCGATCCACCCATGAGCACCAGCACCGAGACGCGCAACGTCATCATCATCGGCTCGGGGCCCTCCGGCTACACGGCCGCCGTCTACGCGGCCCGTGCCTCGCTCCACCCCCTGGTGTTCGAGGGATCGGTCACCGCCGGCGGTGCGCTGATGAACACCACCGAGGTCGAGAACTTCCCCGGCTTCCGGGACGGCATCATGGGCCCGGCCCTGATGGACGAGATGCGCGCGCAGGCCGAGCGGTTCGGCGCCGAGCTGGTCTCCGACGACGTCGTCGAGGTGGACCTCACCGGCGAGGTGAAGGTCGTGAAGACCGCCACCGACACCTACACGGCGCGCTCGGTGATCCTCGCGACGGGCTCGGGCTACCGCAAGCTCGGCCTGCCCCGCGAGGAGGAGCTCTCCGGCCGCGGCGTCTCGTGGTGCGCGACCTGCGACGGTTTCTTCTTCCGCGAGCAGGCGATCGCCGTGATCGGCGGTGGCGACTCCGCCGTCGAGGAGGCCACGTTCCTGACCCGCTTCGGCTCGAAGGTCTACCTGATCCACCGCCGAGACGAGCTGCGCGCCTCGAAGATCATGCAGGAGCGGGCGTTCGCCGACCCCAAGCTCGAGATGGTGTGGAACTCCGAGGTCGCGGCCATCAACGGGGCCGACAAGCTCGAGTCGATCACCCTGCGCGACACCGTCACCGGCGAGGAGCGCCAGCTCGACGTCACCGGCCTGTTCATCGCGATCGGCCACGACCCGCGCTCGGAGCTGCTCACCGGCCAGGTCGACCTCGACGACGACGGCTACGTGCTGGTCAAGCACCCGTCGACGGCCACCAACCTGCCCGGCGTGTTCGCCGCCGGCGACCTGGTCGACCACCACTACCGCCAAGCCATCACCGCGGCCGGCACCGGCTGCGCCGCGGCGCTCGACGCCGAGCGGTTCATCGCCGCCCTCGACCACGAGGCCTCGACCGCCGGCGACGCCGCTGCGACCGTGGAGGCCATCGAGGAGCAGAAGGAGACCGCTCGCGCCTGAGTGAAATTTTTCACTCAGTCGTCGCTGTCCTCACCTCAGGATGTCGTGGCCGCCCCAACGTCGGGTCGGTCGCGAGGAGGCTGCGGGTGTCCGTCCCCGTACGCGGTGCCGGCGACCCGTCGATCCCTGTCGCGCCACGGGGAGTCGCGGTCCTTCCTGCGTCGCGGGTCGGGAACAACTGTCACCGGGGTGGTGTTCACTTGGACATCCCCGTCGGGGACCGACACCCGACGCAGAGACCTCATGTGAAAGGGGCAGTTCCGTGGCCAACATCGCCGCCGTGACCGACGCCGAGTTCGAGGCGCAGGTCCTCAAGTCCGACAAGCCCGTCCTGGTGGACTTCTGGGCCGAGTGGTGCGGTCCGTGCCGCCAGGTCGCCCCGATCCTCGACGAGCTCAACGCCGAGCACGGCGAGAAGCTCACGTTCCTCAAGATGAACGTCGACGAGAACCCGGTCACCCCCTCGTCCTACCGCGTGACCGGCATCCCGACCATCAACGTCTACCATGGCGGCGAGGTCGTGAAGTCCATCGTCGGCGCCAAGCCCAAGGCCGCGCTCCTCAAGGAGCTCGAGGGCATCATCTGACCCGCTGGTCGAGGAGGGCGCCCAGCGCCCGTCACGAGACCCGTCAGTCGCCGGAGGCGGCCCGCACCGATCCGATCGGGCGGGTCGCCTTCTGCGTGGGGCGCACGACGCCCCACACCTTCTCGAGCGCCAGCTCGACCTCGTCCTTCCAGCTCAGGGCGGTCCGCAGCTCCATCCGCATGCGTGGGGTCGTCGGGTGAGCACGCTGGGTCTTGAACCCGACGCTTCCGAGGAACTCGGCGGGCAGCACGCAGCCCTGCGTACGCCCGCGGGTGTCGCCGTACGCCTCGATCGCGGTGTGTCCACGCTCGACCAGGTCGGCCGCCATCGCCTGCACGAGCAGGCGTCCCAACCCGCCCCCGCGCAGGCCCGGCTCGATCCACGCCGTCGCCGCCACGATCGCGTCGGGTGACGTCGGTGCCGTGGGCAGCGCGGCGGCCCCGGGGAGGTAGGCCGCCGGGGCGTACACGATGTGGCCGACCGTGCGCCCGTCCACGCGGACAACCCGGCCGCACGAGCCCCAGTCGCGCAGCGTCGAGGAGAGCCAGCTCTCCTTCTCCGCGATCCGCTCCTGCTCGTCGAGCCGGGACCGGTCGACCGGCCCGAGCTCCCAGAACAGGCACGAGCGGACCGGGTCGGCCAGCTCCGCGAGGTGGTCGACCGTCAGGCGCGCGGTCTTGCGGGACACAACTCCGATGCTAGCCGCGGACGGCGCCTGAGAGGATGAGGCGTGCGCCCGATCCGACAGAGCAAGAAGCTGCAAGGTGTCCGCTACGACGTGCGCGGACCGATCCTCGTCGAGGCACAGCGGCTCGAGGCCGAGGGCCACCGCATCCTCAAGCTCAACATCGGCAACACCGCGCCGTTCGGCTTCGAGGCCCCCGAGCAGATCCTCGCCGACATGATGCACCACCTGCCGCAGTCCCAGGGGTACGCCGACAGCCAGGGCATCTGGTCGGCCCGGACGGCGGTCATGCACTACTACCAGTCCCGCGGGCTTCGCGACGTGGGTGTCGAGGACATCTTCATCGGGAACGGGGTCTCCGAGCTGATCTCGATGGTGCTGCAGGCCTTCGTCGACGACGGCAACGAGATCCTCGTGCCGGCCCCGGACTACCCGCTGTGGACGGGCGCCGTGACGCTCGCCGGCGGCATCCCCGTGCACTACCGGTGCGACGAGGACGACGACTGGAACCCGGACCTTGCCGACATCGAGGCCAAGATCACCGAGAACACCCACGCCATCGTCATCATCAACCCCAACAACCCCACGGGTGCCGTCTACAGCGAGGAGACGGTCAAGGCGCTCGTCGACATCGCGCGACGCCACGAGCTCGTGGTGATGGCCGACGAGATCTACGAGAAGATCCTGTTCGAGGACGCCCAGCACCACCATGCGGCCAGCTACGGCGGCAACGACGTGCTGTGCCTGACGTTCTCCGGGCTCTCCAAGGCCTACCGGGTCTGCGGCTACCGCGCCGGCTGGGTCATGATCTCCGGCCCCAAGGAGGTCGCGACCGACTTCCTCGAGGGCCTGACCCTCATTGCCAACATGCGCATGTGCGCCAACGTGCCCGCGCAGCACGCGATCCAGACCGCCCTGGGCGGCTACCAGTCGGTCGAGGAGCTCATCGTCCCCGGCGGCCGCTTCTACGAGCAGTCGATGCTCGCGCACCGGCTCCTCAACGAGATCCCGGGTGTCAGCAACGTCAAGCCCCGTGGGGCGCTCTACTGCTTCCCCCGGCTCGACCCGGAGGTCTACCCGATCGACGACGACCAGGAGTTCGTCCTCGACCTGCTGCGGGCCAAGAAGATCCTCGTCACCCACGGCACGGGCTTCAACTGGCCCACGCCCGACCACTTCCGTCTCGTCACGCTCCCCGAGGCCGGCGTCCTCGAGGAGGCGATCGGCCGGATCGCGGACTTCCTCGCCACGCGACGCTGATCACGAAGGGTCGCGGTCCCGACCCCGTGGACCCTAGGCTCCTCGCCATGCGCGATGTGACCTATCCCCCGATCATCGTCACCGCCAAGGCGGCCTTCAAGGTGCTGGGCCAGCGCATCGTGATGACCGGTACGGAGCACGTGCCGCGCGAGGGCGGCGTGCTGCTCGCCTACAACCACATCGGCTACGTCGACTTCGTCTACGGCGGCCTCGCTGCCAACCCCTCTGGTCGCCTGGTGCGGTTCATGGCCAAGCGCGAGCTCTTCGACCATCGCTACGTCGGCCCGCTGATGCGCTCGCTGCACCACATCGAGGTCGACCGCGGCGAAGGCCTGCAGAGCTTCCGCACGGCCGTCGACTACCTGCGACAGGGCGAGGCCGTCGGAATCTTCCCCGAGGCGACGATCTCACGCGCCATGGAGCTCAAGGAGTTCAAGACCGGTGCCGTACGCCTCGCGGCCGAGGCCGGCGTACCGCTCGTCCCCGTCATCATGTGGGGCACCCAGCGGATGATGACCAAGGACCACCCGCGCGACTTCTCGCGCGGCAAGACCATCGCGCTCACGGTCGGCGAGCCGATGCGGCCCACCGGCGACGACCCCATCGGTGACACCGCCCGGCTCAAGGCGCAGATGTCGCAGATGCTCGCCGACACCGTCGCCGCCTACCCGGCCGACGAACAACCCCCCGGGTCCTGGTGGGTGCCGGCGTCGATGGGCGGATCCGCCCCCACGCTCGAGGAGGCGGCCCGCCTCGACGCCGAGGAGAAGCGCGACCGCGCCCGCAAGCGTGCCGCCAAGAGGGCGAAGCGACAAGGCGACAAATAGATCAGTCGACAGGGCGACTTGTCGCTTTGTGGTTTTGTCGACATTTGGTGGCGGTGTGCTCCTGGAGTGATCCCCGGCTCAGCCGGGGATCGCTGATGGTGTCGGCCTCTGCAACGCCTGACAACTTCAGGGAGAGCCTGACAACCTCGTCCGCTGGCCCGGCTGTCGAGCGGGCTCGCCTCCCCTCAGGGTTTCGACGCGCTCGTACGACCTCGTCCCTCGGTCGTGTCGCTTGCTCAACCTGGCCGAGCCCACGCCGACCGCTCGTGCCTCGCGGTCGGCTGCGCGTCTCAGATCGGCCGGTCGTTCCGGTTGCGAGGGTCCATGACATCCACGATGCGACGCAGGTCGTCGAGGCTCGCGAACTCCACGGTGATCTTGCCCTTGGCCTTGCCGAGGTCGACCTTGACCCGCGTCTCGAACCGGTCGGAGAGCCGATCGGCTAGCTCGGCGAGGCCGGGAGCGACCGGCTTCGCCCGCAGCGCACGCGGCGCGTCGTCCTGGGCGACGCCGACGGACACGATCTCCTCGAGACCGCGCACGGAGATGCCCTCGGCGGTGACCCGGGCGGCGAGCTTGTCCTGGAGGCCGGCGTCCTCGACGGAGAGCAGCGCCCGGGCGTGGCCGGCGGACAGGACGCCGGCGGCGACCCGGCGCTGGACGGCAGGGGACAGCTTGAGCAGGCGCAGCGTGTTGGAGATCTGCGGCCGGGACCGACCGATGCGCTGCGCGAGCTCGTCGTGGGTGCACCCGAAGTCCTCGAGCAGCTGGCCGTAGGCGGCGGCCTCCTCGAGCGGGTTCAGCTGGGAGCGGTGGAGGTTCTCCAGGAGCGCGTCGCGCAGCATGTCGTTGTCGTCGGTCTCGCGCACGATGGCGGGGATCGTGTCGCGACCGGCCTCCTGCGACGCACGCCAGCGACGCTCGCCCATGATGAGCTCGTACGCGTCCTCGCCGGTCCGGCGCACCACGACCGGTTGGAGCAACCCGACCTCACGGATCGAGTGGACGAGCTCGGCGAGGGCCTCCTCCTCGAAGACCTGCCGCGGCTGGCGAGCGTTGGGGCGCACCTGCGTGATCGGGAGCTCGGCGAAGTAGGCGCCCGCCACCTCACCGCCGCCCACCGAGGCCGTCGCCTCCACGCCGTTGCGGGCGTCCGTCCGGGGTGCTCCGTTGCTCGACCCCGAGTCTCTCGGAGCGTCGGCACCGGGCGCCGGCGAGGGTGTCGACTGGCTGGGG
Organism: Nocardioides eburneiflavus; assembly: GCF_004785795.1. Taxonomy (NCBI): domain Bacteria; kingdom Bacillati; phylum Actinomycetota; class Actinomycetes; order Propionibacteriales; family Nocardioidaceae; genus Nocardioides; species Nocardioides eburneiflavus. The sequence goes on along the minus strand of NZ_SRRO01000001.1, from coordinate 861,798 downwards.
GTCGTGGGGATCAAGGAGCCCAGACCGCGTCCGAGCCCACGACGAGGGGGGTTGGCATTCATGACGGGGCTCCCTTGCTGGCGATCTCGCGGGCGGCCTCCAGGTAGGAAAGCGCTCCCGCCGACGCAGGATCGTAGGTCATCACGGTCTGCCCGTAGGACGGCGCCTCGGAGACACGTACCGATCGGGGTACGGCGGTCTTCAACACCTGGTCACCGAAGTGGCTGCGCACCTCGTCGGCGACGCCGGCGGCCAGGCGGGTACGCGCGTCGTACATCGTCAACAGGATGGTCGAGATGGTGAGCCGCGGGTTGAGGTGCTGGCGCACCATCTCGACGGTCTCGAGCAGCATGCCGAGGCCCTCGAGCGCGTAGTACTCAGCCTGGATGGGGATGAACATCTCGCGCCCGGCGACGAGAGCGTTCAGGGTCAGCAGCCCGAGCGACGGCGGGCAGTCGACGAACACGTAGTCGAAGCGGTCGTCGCCGATCTCCGCCGCCGTGCCCACCAGCGGGTGCGCGGCGATGGCCCGGGCCAGGCGTTGTTCGCGTGCGACCACGCTGACGAGCTCGATCTCGGCGCCGGCCAGGTCGATCGTGGCGGGGACGGCCCACAGACCGGGCAGCTCGGCGCACTCCGTCGTGACGTCGGTCAACGGCTGCCCGTCCACGAGCATGTCGTAGGTCGAGGGGACGCCGCGGTGGTGCTCCACGCCGAGGGCTGTCGAGGCGTTGCCTTGCGGGTCGAGGTCGATCACCAGCACCTTCTGCCCGAGCTGGGCAAGCCCGGCCGCGACGTTCACCGTGGACGTGGTCTTGCCGACACCGCCCTTCTGGTTGGCGACCACCACGACCCTCGTCTCGTCGGGTCGCGGGACACCCTGGCGCCGCAAGCCCCCCGACCGGGCGAGGACCGAGTGCTGGGCGGCCTGCGCGAGCGGCGTCCCGTGGTCGGCGAACTCGGCGTCCCGTGCCGCGAGGTCGCCCGCCGTACGTACCTGCCACGCCGGCCGCGTTTCACGTGAAACGTCCCTTTCGGTCGTTTCACGTGAAACATCGGGCTCACCTGCAGCCTGTGGATGAACTGGTTCAGTCTGTGGATAGCTGCGCTCAGGGGCCCGGTCCGGACCAGTGGAAAACGGATACGGGGCGTCCTCGCGAGAACGCCAGCCCGCGTCGTGGGAGGAACCTTCGGTCGTCAACTCAGCTCACCTCTCGCGCGCTGCGCGTCGGTCGTGTCGCGGCGAACGCCGCCTTCCTTCACGGGCAAGGGGCCAACCTATCCGGGACGGATCGGCCCAGGACACCCGTACCACCGTCGTCGGTGGAGAAACCACGTCGAGGCCGACCTCGAGAACCTCCGGCTCGGCGCAGCGCCAGGTCCTCAGGAACGACCGCGCGGCCTCGATCTCCTCGCGAACAGATCGACCCTTCATCGCCACCAGCGCGCCCTCGGGAGCGACGAGCGGCATCGACCACCCCAGCAGCCGCTCGAGTGGAGCCACCGCCCTGGACGTGACCACGTCGAAGGTCTGCCGGCCGTGCAGGTCGTCCGCCCGCCCGCGCACGACCGAGACGTGGTCGAGGCCGAGGTTGGCGACGACCTCCTCGAGGAACGTGGTGCGCCGCAGCAGCGGCTCCACCAGAGTGATCCGTACGTCCGGTCGCGCGATCGCGATGACGAGACCGGGCAGTCCAGCCCCCGTCCCGATGTCGCAGATCGACGAGCCCTCCGCGATGGCCTCGGCCAGCACCGCCGAGTTCAACAGGTGGCGCTCCCAGAGACGCGGAGCCTCGCGTGGCCCGATCAGCCCACGGACGACACCCTCCGTCGCCAGCAGGTCGGCGTATCGCTCCGCGAGGGACAGTCGCTCGGACGCGAACACCCTCCGCGCCTCAGCGGGCACGGAGGGTGTTTCACGTGAAACGTCATCGCTCACGCGGGGAGGATCACCACGTAGCGCTTGGGCTCCGCACCCTCGGACTCCGACGTGAGGCCGGCGGCAGCGACCGCGTCGTGGACGACCTTCCGCTCAAACGCGCTCATCGGCTCCAGCGACACGGACTCGCCGGACTCCCGAACCGCCGCGATCGACTTCTCCGCGATGGCGACGAGCCGCGTGCGCTGCTCGGCACGGTGGCCACCGACGTCGAGCATCAGTCGCGAGCGCTCGCCGGTCTCGCGGTAGACCGCGAGGCGGGTCAGCTCCTGGAGCGCCTCCAGGACTTCGCCGTTGCGGCCCACCAGCTGGCTCAGGTCCGCGCCACCGATCTGCACGCTCGCGCGGTCACCCTCGACGTCCATGTCCAGGTCCCCGTCGAGGTCCGCGATGTCGAGCAGCTCCTCGAGGTAGTCCGCCGCGATGTCGCCCTCGTGCTCGAGGCGCTCCACCTTGGAGGGGCGGGGCTTCCCGCCGTCCTCCGGCGCGGACGCGCCCGCGTCCTCTCCGTCGTGCTCGACGTGGTCCACGGCCGCGCCGTTCGTCAGCTGCTCACTCACAGTGTGTCTCCCTGCTTCTCGATCAGGTGCGCCGTCACCGGAGCGACGCGCGCGGATGTCTGGGTCAGCGCTTCTTCTTGCTGCGCTGGGCCTTGGTCTGGCGTTGCGGCTGCTGGCGCGTCTGGGACTTCTCCTCACGGCGGGCCTCTGCCTCGGCCGCGAGGCGCTCCTCCTCGAGCTGCGCCGGAGTCTTGAGGCCCTTGCGCGCCGCCTTGGCGCGGTCGCGCTCCTCCTTGGCGTCGGCCGCCGGAGTGCCGGGCGCGGGGTTGTTGCGGATCACGTAGAACTGCTGGCCCATGGTCCAGAGGTTCGACGTCGTCCAGTAGAAGAGGACGCCCACGGGGAAGGCGATGCCACCCACGGCGAAGACCACCGGGAGGACGTAGAGCAACATCTTCTGCTGCTGGGCGTACGGGCCGGACAGCGCGTCGGCCGGCATGTTCTTGCTCATCAGCTGGCGCTGGGTGAGGAAGGTGGTCAGCGTCATCGCGAGCACCAGCACCGCCGCCAGCACGCGGACCTCGACGCCGTCGGCGTTGAGGAACGTGTCGGAGATCTTGCCGCCGGCGAAGACCGCGGCGCTGAGCTGCTCGTTGAGCTCCGGCGTCATCAGGCCGCGCTTGCGCTCGGGGTTGCGGGCGGCCTGGTCGAGGATCCGGAACAGCGCGAGGAAGATCGGCATCTGCAGCAGGATCGGCAGGCACGACGAGAACGGGTTCGTCCCCGAGTCCTTGTAGAGCTTCATCGTCTCCTGCGCGAGACGCTCCCGGTCGTGGCCGTACTTCTTCTGGAGCTCACGCACCTTGGGCTGGATGAGCTGCATGTTGCGGCTGGACTTGATCTGCTTCACGAAGAGCGGGATCAGCGCGGCCCGCACGACGAGGGTGAGCCCGATGATCGACAGCACCCAGGCGGTGCCGGACGTGGGACCGAAGATGTCCCCGAAGACGTTGTGGAAGCCCACCAGCACGAACGAGATCGCGTAGTAGAGCGGCAGCATGATGGCGCCGCCGATGGAGGTGAAGAAGTCGATCACTCAAGCTCCCTGGCTCGGGGTGGTGGGGCCCACGCCAGTGGCGTGGGGAGGAACACGGGGCTGGTCACGAGGCGGGACCGGGTCGTAGCCGCCGTCCGACCACGGGTGGCAGCGGACGAGGCGCCGCCCGGCCAGCCAGGTGCCGCGCACCGACCCGTGCACCGTGACGGCCTCGAGGGCGTACGCCGAGCAGCTCGGGTGGTAGCGGCAGACCTGGCCGTAGAGCGGGCTGATGGCGAAGCGCCACGCGCGGATGAAGCCGATCAGGAGGTGCTTCACGACGCGCTCACCCGGTCGAGCGTACGCGTCAGGTCAGCACCCAGCCGGGCGTACGACGCCTCGGCAGCCGCCGGCAGCGCGCGGACCACGAGCGCAGCACGACCCGGGAGCTCCTCCAGTGCGGGGAGGTGCTCCCGGGTCAGGTGCCGCAGTCGCCTCTTCACGCGGTTGCGCGTGACGGCGTCGCCCACGGTCTTGCCGACCGTGAAGCCCACCTGTGCCGGACCGGGCGCCGAGGCCTGGTCCACCCACAGGTGGACGACGAGCGTCGAGCACCCGGCGCGTCGCCCGTTGCGGACCGTGCGGCGGAAGCCGTCACTGTCGGTGAGGCGATGGTCAGCGGAGAGCACGGCGGGTTGCCGTGAGCCCTGGGCCTCAGACGGCCAGGCTCTTGCGGCCCTTGCGGCGACGGCTCGACAGGATCGCGCGGCCGGCACGGGTCCGCATGCGGAGGCGGAAGCCGTGCACCTTGTGACGGCGACGGTTGTTCGGCTGGTACGTACGCTTGCTCACGGCTATTTCTCCGAAGGTTTCGAGGGATGTCCACTCCGCGCGAGGAATCGGCGCTGGCCCAGGTTCAGGCCCCAAAGATCAGGTACTTCGGCCGGCACCGCCCACCCACGCGGCCGCCAGGTGGCGGATCGTGGACATGCGGCACCCGTCGACAGGGAGCGACCGGCCAACGGTACGCGGAGGGGAAAGTGGGGGTCAAACCCTCGCGGCCCCTCCGGGAGCCAGCCTGTGGATGACGTCTTGCTCCGTACGCGTCCCGGTTGTTACGTTCCATGTCTCCGCGGTCGCGTCCGACCACGGTCCCTCCAGGGTCCGAAGCCTGCTGTGATCTGGCTCACACGCCGCACAAACAGGCCTCTGACCTGCGGAAACGCTGGAAGGATCACGCGACGGCGTCGCCCGGGGGCCTCGACCACCCGGGTCGGGACAATCAGTGCACAGCTTGTGGACAACTCTGTGGAAGCACAACCGGTCAGGGTCGCGCAGAACACACCTGACAGACCGGGACGGGCACGGATCCACGTGCCCGTGGGCGACACGACTGGCACGACGACATGGTGGAAGCGAAGGCGGTCCGGTGGACGACCAGCAGGTAGATCTCGGGACGGCGTGGCAGCAGATCGTCGCGGACCTCCAGCCCAACCAGCGTGCGTGGCTGCGCCCCAGCGTCCCGATGACCCTCCACGAGAACACAGCGATCATCGCAGTGCCCAACGACTTCACCCGCAACCAGCTCGAGGGCCGGCTCCGCAACCACATCGAGGACGCGCTGAGCGAGGGCTTCGGTCGCGAGATCCGCATGCTCGTCACGGTCAACCCTGCCCTGGAGGACGCCCAGCCCGCTCCGGTCGACGAATCGACAGATCGATCTGTCGCCATGTCGACAAATGACCAGCCGTCCTACGAGGCGTCGGTCCCGGACCAGCTGGACCACCTGGAGCCCACGCCGAGCACGGGCGAGCGTCGGCCGTCCGCGCTGGAGACGCGGCTGAACCCCAAGTACACCTTCGAGACGTTCGTGATCGGCTCGTCCAACCGGTTCCCTCACGCCGCCGCCGTGGCCGTCGCCGAGGCGCCCGGCAAGGCGTACAACCCGCTCCTGGTCTACGGCGAGTCCGGTCTCGGCAAGACCCATCTGCTGCACGCGATCGGCCACTACGTCCGCAGCCTCTACAGCAACGCCAAGGTGCGCTACGTCTCGTCGGAGGAGTTCACCAACGAGTTCATCAACGCGATCCGCGACGACCGCCAGGACCGGTTCAAGCGGCGTTACCGCGACGTCGACGTCCTGCTCATCGACGACATCCAGTTCCTCGAGGGCAAGACCCAGACGCAGGAGGAGTTCTTCCACACGTTCAACACCCTCCACAACGCCAACAAGCAGATCGTGCTCACCTCCGACCGCGCGCCCAAGCGGCTCGAGGCACTCGAGGACCGGCTGCGCAACCGGTTCGAGTGGGGCCTGATCACCGACGTCCAGCCCCCCGACCTCGAGACCCGCATCGCGATCCTGCGCAAGAAGGCCGCCATGGACCGGCTGACGGCGCCGCCGGACGTGCTGGAGTTCATCGCCTCCAAGATCCAGACCAACATCCGCGAGCTCGAGGGCGCGCTGATCCGGGTCACGGCCTTCGCCAACCTCAACCGCCAGGAGGTCGACATGACCTTGGCGGAGATCGTCCTCAAGGACCTGATCCCCGAGGGCGGCGAGCCGGAGATCACCCACGCGCTGATCATCGCGCAGACCGCGGCCTACTTCGGCGTCTCGCTCGAGGACCTCACCGGCCCCTCGCGGGGCCGCCACCTGGTGATGGCACGCCAGATCGGCATGTACCTCTGCCGGGAGCTGACCTCGATGTCGCTGCCACAGATCGGCCGCGAGTTCGGCGGCCGCGACCACACCACGGTGATGTACGCCGACCGCAAGATCCGCCAGCTGCTCGCCGAGCGTCGCGCCGTCTTCAACCAGGTCAGCGAGCTCACCAACCGGGTCAAGATGCAGGCGCGTCAGGCCTGAGCCGCTCGCGCCCGCTGGCCGTCGATCGCCGCGCGTTCGTGTGGAGAACATGTGATTCGGTACGGCGCTTCGTCCCCAGCCCCTGTGGACACCTCGGGACGAACGACAAGCGGAGGCGCGGCGTCCACACGGCCCCACGGGTTGACCAGCGCGCGTCCACACCCGTCATCCACACAGTTCCCGGCCGCTGACCTGCACGAACGTGAGTTCTCCACAGATTCCACCGACCCTATGACTGCTATGAACCTCAACACTGGTCCGATCTCCCACCAACGACTGACCGACCTCCCTCTGGGGAGAACCCTGCCGAAGCGTCACCGGCGCGTGGCAGGATGCACTTCCCACGCGTACGTGTGTGGTCCTTGTCTGCCTGAGCCCCTGCCCACCAGGTGCTCGCCCCACCCCTCGTCGAGGAGACCCTTGTGAAGTTCCGCGTCGAACGCGACGTCTTCGCCGATGCCGTTGCGTGGGCTGCCCGCAGCCTGCCCGTCCGCCCCAGCTCCCCGGTCCTGGCTGGCCTGCTGATCGAGGCGAGCGACGCCGGCCTGGTGCTCTCCACCTTCGACTACGAGACCTCGGCCCGCGCCACCCTGTCCGCGGAGGTCAACGACGAGGGTCGCGCCCTGGTCAGCGGCCGCCTGCTCGCCGACATCTGCCGCAGCCTCCCCGCCAAGCCCGTCGAGCTCACCCTCGAGGGCCCGCGTGTGTCGCTCACCTGCGGGTCGGCGCGCTTCAGCCTCCAGACCATGCCGGTCTCCGACTACCCCACGCTGCCGGAGATGCCGTCCGCCACCGGGACGGTCTCCAGCGCCGACTTCGCGCACGCCGTCGCCCAGGCGGTCACCGCTGCCGGCCGCGACGACATGCTGCCGGTCCTCACCGGCGTACGGATCGAGATCGACGGCTCGACGATGGCGCTGCTCGCCACCGACCGCTTCCGCCTCTCGCACCGCGAGCTGACCTGGAACCCGCAGTCCCCCGACGTGTCCGTCGCCGCGCTCGTGCCGGCCAAGGTCCTCGGCGACACGGCCAAGTCGCTCACCTCCGGGGCCGAGATCACGATCGCGCTGAGCACCAGCGGCACCGGCGAGGGCCTCATCGGCTTCGAGGGCACCGGCCTCGGTGGCGTACGCCGCACCACGACCCGCCTCCTCGACGGCGAGTTCCCCAAGGTCCGCTCGCTGTTCCCCGCCGAGCACCTGACGGTCGCGAAGGTCAACAAGGCCGAGCTGATCGAGACCGTCAAGCGCGTCGCGCTGGTCGCCGAGCGCAACACGGCCGTGCAGATGAAGTTCGGCGAGAACCAGATCGTGCTCGACGCCGGCTCCGGTGACGAGGCGATGGCCACCGAGGCCGTCGACGCCGACATCAACGGCGACGACCTGACGACCGGCTTCAACCCGCAGTTCCTGCTCGACGGCCTCACCGCCATCGACGGGGAGTTCGTCGACCTGGCCTTCACCCAGGCGACCAAGCCGGTCGTCATCTCCGGCACCGATGCCGCGGACGACGACGCCAGCTCCTTCCGCTACCTGCTGATGCCCCGCCGCCTCCTCTCGTAGGCCGACCACCGAGGGGTGGGGACTAGGCTCACCGCCATGGACATCGGACTCATCGGACTCGGCAAGATGGGCGGCAACATGCGCGAGCGCATGCGCCGTGCGGGACTCACGGTCGTGGGCTACGACCGCAACCCCGACGTCAGCGACGTCGACTCGCTCGCCGCGCTCGTCGAGGCCCTGCCCAGCCCGAAGGTCGTGTGGGTCATGGTGCCCGCCGGCGACCCGACCCGGGCGACCGTCAAGGAGCTCGCCGACCTCCTCGGCGAGGGCGACGTGGTCGTCGACGGCGGCAACTCGCGCTGGACCGACGACCTCGCCAACGCCGAGCTGCTCGCCGGCAAGGGCATCGGCTACGTCGACTGCGGGGTCTCCGGCGGCGTGTGGGGTCTGGAGAACGGCTACGCCCTGATGTACGGCGGCGACGCCGACGACATCGCCAAGGTGCAGCCGGCCTTCGACGCCCTGGCACCCGAGGGCGAGTTCGGCTCCGTCCACGCCGGCAAGGTCGGCGCCGGGCACTTCTCCAAGATGGTCCACAACGGCATCGAGTACGCGATCATGCAGTCCTACGCCGAGGGCTGGGAGCTGCTCGAGAAGGTCGACATGGTCGAGAACGTGACCGAGGTCTTCCGCTCGTGGCGCGAGGGCACCGTCATCAGGTCCTGGTTGCTCGACCTCATGGTCGCCGCGCTCGACGACGACCCCGGCCTGAGCAAGATCGCGGGCTACGCCGAGGACTCCGGCGAGGGTCGCTGGACCGTCGAGGCGGGCATCGAGCACGCCGTCGCGACCCCGGCGATCACCGCTGCGCTCTACGCCCGCTTCGTCTCGCGCCAGGACGACAGCCCGGCGATGCAGGCGGTCGCCGCGATGCGCAACCAGTTCGGCGGCCACGCGGTGCGCACCCCGGCCCCCAAGGGCGGCGACGTCGAGGACGGCGGCCCCGCCGACCAGACCGAGAGCTCCCAGAAGGCCGGCGCCGGCAGCGCCGAGGAGCCGGCCGAGAGCTGATGCACCCGTGCACGTCGCGCACCTGACCCTCCACGACTTCCGTTCCTACGGCGACATCGACGTCGCCCTGGAACCGGGGGCCACGGCCTTCATCGGCCGCAACGGCCAGGGCAAGACCAACCTCGTCGAGGCGATCGACTACCTCTCCAGGCTGTCCTCCCACCGCGTCGCGACCGACGCGCCGCTGGTGCGGGCGGGCGCTGACCAGGCGGTCGTGCGCGCGTCGGTGGTCAAGGAGGGGCGTACGGCCCTCCTCGAGGTCGAGCTGAACCCGGGCCGCGCCAACCGCGCCCGCATCAACCGGTCCCCGCTCCCCCGGCCGCGCGAGATCATCGGCCTCGTGCGCACGGTGGTCTTCGCGCCCGACGACCTCACCCTGGTCAAGGGCGACCCGTCGGACCGCAGGAAGTTCCTCGACGACCTGCTCATCCTGCGTACGCCGCGCCTCGCGGGCGTCCGGTCGGACTACGACCGGATCCTCAAGCAGCGCAACAGCCTGCTCAAGACCGCCGGGCTCGCCCGCGGCTCCTCGCGGGACGCCGCGATGTCGACGCTGGAGATCTGGGACGACAACCTCGCCCGCGTCGGCGCGGAGATCCTGGGGGCCCGGCTGCGGCTGGTCGACGACCTCCGGCCCTACCTCGGCAAGGCCTACGAGGCGGTGGCCCGCGGCGCGAGCCGCGACGACGCCGACCTCGAGTACAAGGCCAGCATCGACATCGAACGTCCGCTGGTTGAGCAGGGCGAGGGACGAGCCCGTGTCGAAACCGAGGCTCTGGATGATCCGGGTCTCGACACGGTTGCTGCGCAACCTGCTCAACCAGCGCTGCAGGGTGCCCTGCTCGAGGCGATCGCGGCACGTCGCAAGGAGGAGCTCGACCGCGGCATCTCCCTCGTCGGCCCGCACCGTGACGAGCTGTTGCTCACCCTCGGTGACCCGCAGCTGCGCCTCCCGGTCAAGGGGTACGCCTCCCACGGGGAGTCCTGGTCGTTCGCGCTCGCGATGCGGCTGGCGTCGTACGACCTGCTGCGCGCCGACGGCGACGACCCGATCCTCGTGCTGGACGACGTCTTCGCCGAGCTCGACGCCGAGCGCCGCAACCAGCTCGCCCAGCTCGTGGCCGGTGCCGAGCAGGTCCTCGTCACCGCGGCGGTCGCCGCGGACGTGCCGGCCTCGCTGCAGGGCGTGCGGTTCATCGTGGCCGACGGGACGGTGACCCGTGACGGATGAGGGGCAGGGGCCAGACGAGGCCACCCCCGCCGAGGCCACCCCCGACGCGGCAGCCGAGGAGCACCGCCCCGACGGCCTCGACCTCGCACGTGCGGCAGCCCGAGCAGCAGCGGCCAACCCGGGCGGGTCCCCCGCGCGGCGGCGTACGTCCTCCTCCTTCCGGAAGAGGACCAGGACCACGTCGTCCGGCGCCCGTCCCGACGACCGCGACCCCCAGCTGCTCGAGCAGGCGATGGGCCGGCTGATCGCCAACCACGGCTGGGAGGTCGACCTCCGCGTGCAGGGCGTCTTCGGCCGCTGGGCCGAGCTCGTCGGGTCCGAGGTCGCGGACCACTGCACGCCGGAGTCCTTCGACGACGGACGCCTCGTGGTCCGCACCGACTCCACGGCCTGGGCCACGCAGCTCAAGCTGCTCGCCCCGAGCATCGTGCGCCGGCTCAACGAGGACCTCGGGCACGGCACCGTGACCGTGATCGAGGTGCTCGGACCGCACCTGCCGAGCTGGACCAAGGGCCGGTTGTCGAGCCGCGACGGCCGCGGCCCGCGCGACACCTACGGCTGATCGCGCGAGAGCACCGTTCTGCCGATCTGGGAGCCGTACGACCACATGGGGCCCCACCGACCCCCCTGTTCGACCGGCTGAACGGCCCCCACGGGGCCGCTGAGGGCATTTTTCGCACCTATCCATCCCCAACCCGGGGTGGGTGCTTCGGTTCAGGGCTGCTGGCAGGTAATATGAGCGTACGAGTCGCACGTCGTGTTGCAGACGCAACCGCAGCGACTCGACTCATGTCGAACGCCCTCGGACGAGATCCGCGGCGACGAGCAGAAGGCTGTGCCTTGAGCGAACAGAATCACGAGTCCACCCCGGCCACCACCCCCGATTCTGACCCCACTCCACAGCCTTCCCCTCCCTCCGACGGGGCGCCCAGCGAGGCCGAGCGCGCCGAGGCCCTCGCCGCGGCCGTCGAGGACGCGGTCGAGGCCGTCGAGGAGAAGCGCTCCACCACCGCCGTCGACGGCAGCGTCGAGTACGACGCCTCCGCGATCCAGGTCCTCGAGGGCCTCGAGGCCGTCCGCAAGCGCCCGGGCATGTACATCGGCTCCACCGGCGAGCGCGGCCTGCACCACCTGATCTGGGAGATCGTGGACAACGGCGTCGACGAGGCGCTCGCCGGCTACGCCACCCGGATCGTGCTGACCCTTCAGTCCGACGGCGGCGTGCGGGTCGAGGACAACGGCCGCGGCATCCCCACCGACACCGCCCCGGGCCAGGAGATGCCGGCTCTCACGATGGCGCTGACCATGCTCCACGCCGGCGGCAAGTTCGGCGGCGGCGGCTACAAGGTCTCCGGCGGCCTCCACGGCGTCGGCGTGTCCGTGGTCAACGCGCTGTCCACCCGCCTCGTCGCCGAGGTCAAGAACCGCGGCCACCTGTGGCGCCAGAGCTTCCAGCTCGGCGTGCCCGACGCCGACCTCGCGCAGGTGCGCCCGATGGAGGACGGCGAGCAGACCGGCACGACGGTCACCTGGTACGCCTCGGAGGAGATCTTCGAGCACACCAACTACAACCTCGAGACCATCACCTCGCGGCTGCGCGAGATGGCGTTCCTCAACAAGGGCGTCGAGTTCGTCGTGCGCGACGAGCGCCCCGACGCCGAGTCGCGCGTCGACGCCGTCCAGGACGAGACGATCGACAACGAGATCGACAACGCGGGCCACGACGCGATCAAGCGCGCGGAGACCGGCGGCCTCGAGCAGGTCTTCAAGTACGACCGCGGTCTCGTCGACTACGTCGAGCACCTCAACCGCCGCAAGACCGTGGCCAACCCGAGCGTCATCGCCTTCGAGGCCGAGACCGCCGAGGGCGCCGCCGGGCAGCACATGAGCCTCGAGGTCGCGATGCAGTGGAACACCTCCTACACCGAGTCGGTCCACACCTTCGCCAACAACATCAACACCCACGAGGGCGGCACCCACGAGGAGGGCTTCCGCGCCGCGCTCACCTCCCTGGTCAACAACTGGGGAGAGGAGTGGGGACTGATCAAGAAGAAGGAGGACCGGGTCTCCGGCGACGACATCCGCGAGGGCCTGACCGCGATCATCTCGATCAAGCTCGGAGAGCCGCAGTTCGAGGGCCAGACCAAGACCAAGCTCGGCAACACCGAGGCCAAGGGCTTCACCCAGCGGATCATGAACGACCAGCTCGGCGCCTGGCTCGAGCAGAACCCCGCCGAGGGCCGCGACATCGTCCGCAAGTCGCAGGCCGCGGCCAGCGCCCGGATCGCCGCGCGCAAGGCCCGCGAGCTGGCCCGCAACCGCAAGGGACTCCTCGGTGGCGGCGGCCTCCCCGGCAAGCTCAGCGACTGCCAGTCGACCAACCCCGCCGAGTGCGAGGTCTTCATCGTCGAGGGCGACTCGGCCGGCGGCTCGGCCCGCCAGGGCCGCGACCCGCGCATCCAGGCGATCCTGCCGATCCGCGGCAAGATCCTCAACGTCGAGAAGGCCCGCATCGACAAGGTGCTCGCCAACTCCGAGGTCCAGGCGATCATCTCCGCGCTCGGCACCGGCATCCACGAGGAGTTCAACCTCGAGAAGCTGCGCTACCACAAGGTCGTGATGATGGCCGACGCCGACGTCGACGGCCACCACATCAACACCCTGCTGCTAACGCTGCTGTTCCGCTTCATGAAGCCGCTCATCGAGCACGGGTACGTCTACATGGCCCAGCCCCCGCTCTACCGCCTGCGCTGGAACAAGCCGGCCGACCACGAGTTCGTCTACTCCGACGCCGAGCGCGACGCACTGCTCGCCGACGGCCAGGCCCAGGGCAAGAAGCTGCCCAAGGAGAACCCGGTCCAGCGCTACAAGGGTCTCGGCGAGATGAACGCCGACGAGCTGTGGGAGACCACGATGGACCCCGACGCCCGCCTGATGAAGCAGGTCACGCTCGAGGACGCCGCCCAGGCCGACGAGATCTTCTCGATCCTCATGGGCGAGGACGTCGAGCAGCGCCGCTCCTTCATCCAGCGCAACGCCAAGGACGTCCGCTTCCTCGATATCTAGGTCGCTAGCCGCATCTACGACCAGACCTAGACATCGATAGAACGCAGGAGAAGAGACAGACATGACTGAGACCCCTACCGGCACCGGAGCAGGCGGCTTCGGGTTCGGCGACGACCGCATCCAGCCGATCGAGCTGCAGACGTTGATGCAGCAGTCCTACATCGACTACGCGATGACCGTCATCGTCGGCCGCGCGCTGCCCGACGTACGCGACGGGCTCAAGCCGGTGCACCGCCGCATCCTCTACGCGATGTACGACGGCGGCTACCGCCCCGACCGTGGCTTCTCGAAGTGCTCGCGCGTCGTCGGCGACGTGATGGGTCAGTACCACCCCCACGGCGACACCGCGATCTACGACACCATGGTCCGCCTCGCGCAGCCGTGGGTGCTGCGTGCGCCGCTGATCAACGGCCAGGGCAACTTCGGCTCACCGGGCAACGACTCCGCCGCCGCCATGCGATACACCGAGTGCCGCATGGCGCCGCTGGCGATGGAGATGGTGCGCGACATCGACGAGGACACCGTCGACTTCCGCCCCAACTACGACGGTCGGTCGCAGGAGCCGACCATCCTGCCGTCGCGGTTCCCCAACCTGCTGGTCAACGGCTCGGCCGGCATCGCGGTGGGCATGGCGACCAGCATCCCGCCGCACAACCTGCGCGAGGTCGCCGAGGGCGCCGTGTGGGCGCTCGAGCACCCCGACGCCACCAAGGAAGAGCTCCAGGACGCGCTGGTCGAGCGGATCAAGGGCCCCGACTTCCCCAACGGCGCCCTGATCGTCGGCCGCCAGGGCATCGAGCAGGCCTACCGCACCGGCCGCGGCTCGATCACCCAGCGTGCGGTCGTCGAGATCGACGAGGACGCCAAGGGCCGCGTCATGCTGGTCATCAGCGAGCTCCCCTACATGGTCAACCCCGACAACCTCGCGCTCAAGATCGCCGAGCTCGCCGACTCCGGCCGTATCCAGGGCATCGCCGACGTCCGCGACGACACCAGCTCGCGCACCGGCCAGCGGCTGGTCATCATCCTCAAGCGCGACGCCGTCGCCCGGGTGGTGCTCAACAACCTGTTCAAGCACACCGAGCTCCAGACCAACTTCTCGGCCAACATGCTGGCGCTGGTCGACGGGGTGCCGCGCACCCTGCCCATCGACCAGTTCATCTCGCACTGGGTGACCCACCAGATCGAGGTCATCCAGCGGCGTACGCGCTTCCGCCTCGCCGAGGCCGAGCGCCAGGCCCACATCTACCGCGGGCTCGCCAAGGCGCTCGACGCCCTCGACGAGGTCATCGCGCTGATCCGGCGCAGTCCCGACGTCGAGGAGGCCCGCACCGGCCTCATCGAGCTCCTGGACATCGACGAGGTCCAGGCCAACGCGATCCTCGAGATGCAGCTGCGTCGCCTCGCGGCCCTCGAGCGCCAGAAGATCATGGACCGCCTCGCCGAGCTCGAGCGCGTGATCGCCGACCTCGAGGACATCCTCGCCAACGAGGCCCGCCAGCGGCAGATCGTCGCCGACGAGCTCACCGAGATCGTCGAGAAGTACGGCAACGACCGGCGCTCGCAGATCATCGCCGCCGACGGCGACCTCTCGATGGAGGACCTGATCCCCGACGAGGACCTGGTCGTCTCCATCACCCGCGGCGGCTACGCCAAGCGCACCCGCGCCGACCAGTACCGCCTGCAGAAGCGCGGCGGGAAGGGCGTACGCGGCGCCACCCTGCGCGGTGACGACGTGGTCCAGCACTTCATCGCGACCACCAACCACCACTGGCTGCTGTTCTTCACCACGGCGGGTCGCGTCTACCGCACCAAGGCCTACAACCTGCCCGAGGCGGCGCGCGACGCGAAGGGCGGTCACGTCGCCGGCCTGCTGAGCTTCCAGCCCGACGAGGACATCGCCCAGGTCCTGGCGATCCGCGACTACGAGCAGGCCCCCTACCTCGTGCTCGCCACCCGCAACGGCCTGGTGAAGAAGACCAAGCTGGGCGACTACAACAGCCCGCGCCAGGCCGGCGTCATCGCGATCAACTTCCGCGAGGAGGACGACGAGCTGATCGGCGCCGAGCTGGTCAACGGCGACGACGACATCCTGCTCGTGTCCCGCAAGGGCCAGGCGATCCGCTTCCAGGCCAGCGACGACCAGCTGCGCCCGATGGGTCGCGCGACCGGCGGCGTACGCGGCATGAAGTTCAAGCACGACGACGACTCCGTGCTCTCCCTCTCGGTGATCCGCGCCGCGCAGGTCGCCGCCGAGGAGGCCGCCGAGGCACGCCTCGTCGAGGACGGCGAGGCGCCGGCCGACATCGCGCCCGGCGACCTGCCCGACGTGAAGGAGCAGTACGTCTTCACGATCACCGACGGCGGCTACGCCAAGCGCACGCGCATCACCGACTACCGCATCACCAACCGCGGCGGTGTCGGCATCCGCGCCGTCCGGCTCAGCAACGAGGACCGCGGCGGCCTGGTCGGCGCGTTCATCGTGGAGGAGGGCGACGAGGTGCTGTCGATCACCAGCGGCGGCCAGGTCGTGCGCAGCCCCATCGACGCCAACTTCCGGGCCACCGGTCGCGACAGCCAGGGCGTGAAGTTCGTGACGCCCAAGAAGGGCGACACGGTCGCGGTCGTGGCACGCTCGGTGGAGGCGCCCGATGAGGACGAGGAATCGCCGGTTGTCGACGACGGTGCAACAATCGACGGGAAGGACGCCCCTGCCGACACCACCGAGGAGTGAGTGATCCATGTCGGAACGCACCGCAGCTCCCCGTCGTACGTCCGGGGACGAGCCCGCCAAGCGGTCACTGACCGACCGCCTGCAGGACACGTTCTCCAGCGCCGCTGAGGAGCACCGCGCCAACGCCGCTCCCCGCGAGCCGAAGGGCAGCCGCGCCCGCCGTACGCCTGGCCGCCAGCCGCGTCGCGCCCGCCTCCGGCTGACCCGCATCGACCCGTGGTCGGTGATGAAGACGTCGTTCCTGCTCTCGGTCGCGTTCGGTGTCGTCACCTTCGTGGCGATCTTCATGGTGTGGTCGGTGCTGGGCGCAGCCGGCGTGTGGGAGTCGATCAACTCCGCCGTGGCGAGCATCGTCGAGGGCGACAGCGGCAACTCGACGTTCGACGTGACCGACTACGTCGGGATGTCGCGGGTGCTCGGCTTCACGCTCCTCGTCTCGGTGCTCGACGTCATCCTGATCACCGCGATCGCCACGCTGACGGCGTTCCTCTACAACCTCGCGGCCGCCCTGCTCGGCGGCATCGAGGTGACCCTCGCCGAGGACGAGAAGTGATCCTGGTGGTCGTTGGTTGAGGTGCGAGCGCAGCGAGCCTCGAAACCACTCCCCGATTGGCACCGCCTGACCGCGGTCAGGTAATCTTCGGCGTCGCCGCTTGCGGCGAGTGCGGGCCTATAGCTCAGACGGTTAGAGCGCTTCCCTGATAAGGAAGAGGTCACAGGTTCAAGTCCTGTTAGGCCCACTCCGGTTCTTCGTCCCACCTGTGCACAGCATCCGAGGAGAGTCCATGAAGAAGCTCCTGCTGGTCGTCCTCGCCGCCGCCGGCGCGGTGCTCGCGAAGAAGAAGCTGGACGAGGGCAAGAACGAGCAGGCCCTCTGGGCCGAGGCCACCGACACCGTCGAGAAGGCCTGACGCTCTTGTCCGCTGATCGAGGAGGTCGCGCAGCGACCGTCTCGAGACCATCACGGGGCCTTGGCGCAATTGGTAGCGCACCTGCTTTGCAAGCAGGGGGTTAGGGGTTCGAGTCCCCTAGGCTCCACTAGGGAAACCGCAGGGTCAGCCTGCGGTTTCTGTCACTTGTAGAGCGGCCTGGTTTGGTTCGGGAGCAGGCGCTAGGGGGACTGGTGGGGGAAGCGTCTTCAATTGATGGCTGCGCCGAAGCGGTAGATAGGACGCGCTGATGCTGACAGGAACCCGTTGGAATGCACCGCGGCCGACCCTTACACCTACCCGTTGCCCTGACTGGCCGGATGCGATAAGCAAGGATGTGCCCCATGCCGATCTCGGACGACGTGTGGAATGACCTGACCGACCTCGAGCCCGGTGAACTGAAGAATCTGGGGCCTCTCAAGGACCGCTGGGGCGACGAGGCGGTCTCCACGCTCCTGGCGTCAGGTCACCTCGTCGCCGACGGTGGCCGCGTGGCCCGCAGCACGGTCTCGGTCGATGCTGCGGCGCTCTGGGAGGTTCTACCCGACGACGGCGCCACAATGGGAAACCAAAAGGCTCGAACTGAGCTCGGCTGGAAGAGCGAGCGGCGTTACGACGCCGCCAAGGCCCTGCTACTCGCAACCGATGAGATCGCGGTGGGTCGTGGGCGCGGAGGATCGGTGCGACGGCGCGACAAGGATGAGGTATGGGTACCTGCCGGGCAACCGACTATGCCCAAACCCAATCCGCCGACGCCCGGCAAGCACATGGGCGCCACGACATCGAGTCAGACTGAGCGAAGCGAGCTGCACAAGGCGATCTGGAGGATCGCCAACGACCTGCGAGGGAGTGTCGACGGCTGGGACTTCAAGAGCTACGTGCTCGGCATGCTGTTCTACCGATTCATCTCGGAGAACCTGACCTACTACCTCAACGAGGCGGAGCGAAGCGCCGGCAACACCGACTTTGACTACCTCCGGCTGTCGAACGCGGAGGCGGAGTTCGGCCGGGAGGAGACGGTGAAGGAGAAGGGCTTCTACATCCTTCCTCAAGACCTCTTCGCCAATGTCCGAGCCAAGGCTCGCGACAACGCGAACCTCAACGAGACGCTGTCCAAGGCTTTCACCAGCATCGAGGCCTCCGCGATCGGAGCGGAGTCCGAGGACGACATCAAGGGCCTCTTCGACGACCTCGACGTAAACAGCTACAAGCTGGGACCGACCGTTGCCAAGCGCAACGAGAAGCTCGTCAAGCTGCTCGACGCCATCGGCGACCTAAACTTCGGCAACGGCGGCTTCACCGAGAACACCATCGACGCGTTCGGCGACGCGTACGAATACCTCATGGGGATGTACGCCTCCAGCGCCGGCAAGTCCGGCGGTGAGTACTACACGCCCCAGGAAGTCTCCGAGCTCTTGGCTCGGATCACGGTGGTCGGCAAGATCGAGGTGAACAAGGTCTATGACCCTGCCTGCGGCTCCGGATCCCTGCTGCTCAAGTTCGCCAAGGTGCTCCCCGGTGGGGTGCGGCAGGGGTTCTTCGGTCAGGAAATCAACCTGACCACCTACAACCTGTGTCGGATCAACATGTTCCTACACGACGTGAATTTCGAGCACTTCGACATCGCCCACGGCGACACGCTGATCGACCCGGCTCACTGGGACAACGAGCCGTTCGAGGCGATCGTGTCCAACCCGCCCTACTCCACCAAGTGGGAGGGTGACGCGAACCCGCTGCTGATAAACGACCCGCGTTATGCCCCGGCGGGCGTGCTGGCGCCCAAGAGCAAGGCGGACCTCGCCTTCACGATGCACATGCTGTCGTGGTTGGCCGTGAACGGCACCGCGGCGATCGTCGAGTTCCCGGGCGTGCTCTACCGTGGTGGGGCGGAGCAGAAGATCCGCCAGTACCTCGTCGACAACAACTTCGTCGACACCGTCATCCAGCTGCCGCCAGATCTCTTCTTCGGTACGACGATTGCGACCTGCATCATCGTGCTAAAGAAGTCCAAGGCCGACAACAAGACGCTGTTCATCGACGCGTCGGCTGAGTTCGTCCGCCAAGGAAACAAGAACAAGCTCACCGCCGAGCATCAGCAGAAGATCCTCGACGCGTTCACAGCTCGCGAGGACATCGCGCACTTCGCCACGCTTGTTGACAACGCCGATATCGCGGCCAACAACTACAACATCGCCGTGAGCTCGTACGTCGAGGCCGAGGACACCAGCGTCGCCGTCGACATCGTCGAGCTCAACGCCGAGATCGCCCGCATCGTTGCACGCCAAGCCGAGCTGCGCACCGAGATCGACGCCATCATCGCCGACCTCGACGTGGGAGGTGGGTCTGTCCGACTAACGGTGTAAGCAGCGGTTCCATTGTTAGAGGTTCTCCGGGGCCGGCATCCGATCGGCGAAGGTGATGGCGAAGGCGTTGAGTGCTGGCTTCCACCTCATCGTCCATCGTGTCTGACCGGTGCCCTTGGGGTCCAGCGACCTGGTGACCATGTAGAGGCACTTCATCGCTGCCTGCTCGGTCGGGAAGTGGCCCCGCACCGTGACCGCGCGACGGTAGCGGGCGTTCAACGACTCGATCGCGTTGGTCGAGCACAGCACCTTGCGGATCTCGGCGTCGTAGTCGAGGAACGGGGTGAACTGCTCCCACGCCGATCGCCACAGGCCACTGATCGCGGGGTAGGGCTTGCCCCACTTCTCGTCGAACTCCTCGAACGCCCGCCAGGCCGCCTCCCGGGTCGGGGCACCGTAGATCGGCTTCAGATCGGTGGCGATCTGTCCCCAGTACTTCTTCGAGGCGTAGCGGAAGGTGTTGCGGATCAGGTGGATCACGCACGTCTGCACAACGGCTTGGCCGTACACCGCTCCGACGGAGTCGGGCAGGCCCTT
Source organism: Nocardioides eburneiflavus (assembly GCF_004785795.1). Taxonomy (NCBI): domain Bacteria; kingdom Bacillati; phylum Actinomycetota; class Actinomycetes; order Propionibacteriales; family Nocardioidaceae; genus Nocardioides; species Nocardioides eburneiflavus. Next base: position 842,021 of record NZ_SRRO01000001.1, on the reverse strand, counting down.
GAGGCCGTCGCAGATGACGAAGAAGATGTCCTCCACGCCGCGGTTCTTCAGCTCGGTCAGGACCTGAAGCCAGAACTTCGCTGACTCCCCGCCACCGGTGCCGGCCCAGATGCCGAGGATGTCCTTGTGGCCGGCGAGGTCGACACCGATCGCGGCGTAGATCGGACGGTTCCCGACCTGGCCGTCGCGGATCTTGACGTAGATCGCGTCGATGAACACCGCGGCATAGACCTTCTCCAGGGGCCGCGAGGTCCACTCGGCCATCTCGGCCACGACCTTGTCGGTGATCCTCGAGATTGTGTCCTTCGACAGCGAGGCCCCGTAGATCTCGGCGAAGTGAGCGCTGATCTCACCGGTCGTGAGGCCCTTGGCTGCCAGCGACAACACGATCGTGTCGACATCACCGAGGCGTCGTTGGCGCTTGGCCACGATCACCGGGCTGAAGGTGCCATCGCGATCACGCGGGACGGTGATCTTGATCGGTCCGACGTTGTCGGTCAGCACCGTCTTGGTCCGAACCCCGTTGCGGGAGTTCCCGCTGTTGCGGCCGGCGGCCTCGTGCTTGCCATAGCCCAGGTGCTCAGACATCTCCTCGTCCAGCGCCGTCTCGATCACGGTCTTGGTCAGGGCCTTCAACATGCCATCCGGGCCGGTCAACGCGACCCCACGAGACCGCGCCGTGCGGACCAGCTCGCGGGCGATCTCGAGCTCCTCAGCAGATGGCTGAGCAGACCCCTCGAAGCCAGGGTCACCTTCCTGCGCAACGTCCGGCGGTGACACCGCCACATCCTCGGGTGGGCTCACAGAACTCAGTGTTTCGGTCATCGTGACTCCATCTCGCCAACCAGCTGGTCAGCGTGTCGAGCCACTTACACCGTTGTTCGGACAGTCCCTGGGAGGTGAACGATGAGCCACATCGACGAGCTGTTGGCGGACTACTGCGCCGACGGCGTGCCGTACCTCGCGCTGGGCGACGCTGCGAGCGTCAGTGTTGGAACGCGGCCGGGACCGGACTTGCTGGGCGGCACGACCCATCGACTGTGGAACGGCGGGACGCAGCCGTCTGGCATGGTCGATGCCGCCAATACCGATGGTGACACTGTCACGATCCCGTCGCGAGGGAGCGTGGGCGTTGTGGGTTACCAAGCAGAGCCCTTTTGGTGCGGACCACTCTGTTACAGGATCCGGAGCGCCCGCCCCGATCTGCTGACGCGGTTCCTCTACTTCTTCCTGAAGGCGAATCAGGACGCAGTGGTCGCCCTGCAGCAAACCGGCAGCATCCCCGCACTGAACAAGAAGGAGCTCGTCCGTCTTCGGGTTCCTCTGCCGCCGATGGCCGTACAGCGAGAACTGGTGCGGATCCTCGACGTCTTTACCGACCTCAACATCGCCCTGCGGGACGAGCACCAGGCACGGCTCCAGCAGTACGCCTACTACCGCGACTCGCTGCTTGCGTTCTCCGAGCCGGGGTCGATCGCGCGGGAAACCCTGGACAAGCTCGGATCCCTCTACAGCGGTCTCACGGGCAAGGCTAAGGCCGACTTTCAGGACGGCAACGCTCGCTTCGTGACCTATGTCAACGTCTTTAACAACCTGGCAACCGACGTTGCGCCTGCGACGCTTGTGAAGGTGGGAGCGAACGAGCGTCAGAACCGCGTGCGCTTCGGGGACGTGCTCTTCACGGCGTCCTCCGAGAGCGCTAAAGAGGTCGGGATGGCATCCGCCGTCACGACCGATCCGATCGAGCCGCTGTACCTCAACAGCTTCTGTTTCGGTTTCCGCCCTAACGATTCGGGCGAGTTGAACCCTGAGTTCACCAAACATCTGTTCCGCAGCGCCCCGATCAGGAGCCAGATCATCAAGACTGCGAACGGCGTCACGCGAATCAATATCTCCAAAGAACGCTTCCGGAAAATCGAGATCCCGATTCCCGCGCCAGATGAGCAAGTTCGACTGGCCGCGCTGCTCGATCGGTTTGAAGCGCTCACGAACGACCCCTCTATGGGCCTTCCCGCGGAGATCAGGGTTCGGCAGGCGCAGTATGAGTACTACCGCGACATGCTGGTGACGTTCGAGGAGCTTGCGGCATGAGCTTCGAGGAACTCGGGGAGCCCGGGACGGCAACGCAGTTCGAGACCATCTCGGTCAGCGACGAGAGCACCGTCGTTTCGGAGTGGGTTTCGACAGGCTCAACCAACGGACCCGGCGGCTCGGCCAACGAGGCGACCTACCAGTCCGAAGCTGAGCTGGAGGCGGCTCTCATCAAGCAGCTCGAGGGCCAGGCGTACGAGCGGCTCACGATCACCAGCAGCGTGGCTCTGGTCGCGAACCTGCGCACGCAGCTCGAAGTGCTGAACAAGTTTGAGTTCACCGACGCGGAGTGGAAGGGGTTCTTCGAGATCATCGCCGGCGCGAACGAGGGCATCGTAGAGAAGACCGCCCGAATCCAGGAGGACCATGTCCAGGTCCTCAAACGCGACGATGGAACCAGCAAGAACGTCTACCTGATCGACAAGCAGAACATCCACAACAACCGGCTCCAGGTGATCAACCAGTACGAGGTCGCCGGCGCCTACAAGAACCGCTACGACGTCACAATCCTCGTGAACGGACTGCCGATGGTCCACGTCGAGCTCAAGCGGCGGGGCGTGGACATCCGCGAGGCGTTCAACCAGATCAACCGTTACCAGCGCGACAGCTTTTGGGCAGACTCCGGGCTCTTCAACTACGTCCAGCTCTTCGTCATCAGCAACGGTACGCTCACGAAGTACTACTCGAACACCACCGCTGCTGCCGCGCATGCGGAGCTCAGTGGCGCCAAGCCGGCGAAGCGGCGAACATCGAACTCGTTCGAGTTCACCTCGTGGTGGGCTGACGAGTCCAACAAGCCGATCACCGGGTTGACCGGCTTCACCGCCACCTTCTTCGCCAAGCACACCCTGCTGAACCTACTGACGAAGTACTGCGTCTTCGACGTCGACCGCAAGCTCTTGGTGATGCGGCCGTACCAGATCGTCGCGGCGGAGAAGATCCTGCAGCGGATCGAGACCTCCACCAACTACAAGAAGACAGGCTCGCTGGCAGCCGGCGGCTACGTCTGGCACACCACGGGCTCCGGTAAGACGCTCACCAGCTTCAAGGCGGCTCAGCTGGCATCGAAGCTGCCGCACGTCGACAAGGTGATGTTCGTCGTCGACCGCAAGGACCTCGACTACCAGACGATGCGGGAGTACAACCGCTTCGAGAAGGACTCGGTCAACGGCTCCAAGAACACTGCCGAGCTCAAGCGGCAGCTTGAGAAGTCGTCAGCACGGATCGTGGTCACGACGATCCAGAAGCTCGTCCGTTTCATCGAGGCCAACAAGGGCCACGAGATCTACGGCGGGCACATTGTGCTGATCTTCGACGAGTGCCACCGCAGCCAGTTCGGCGACATGCACACCGCGATCACCAAGGCGTTCAAGAACTACCATCTGTTCGGCTTTACCGGCACGCCGATCTTCGCGGAGAACGCGGGCACGTCGGGCAACGTCAACCTACGCACGACCGAGCAGGCGTTCGGCGAGCGCTTGCACACCTACACGATCGTCCACGCGATCAACGACAAGAACGTCCTGCCCTTCCGAATCGACTACGTCAACACCATCAAGGTGCCCGACGGACTCACCGACAAGCAGGTCGCCGCGATCGACACGGAGAGGGCGCTGCTGGCACCCGAGCGGCTCAGCCAGGTCGTGTCCTACATCAGGGAGCACTTCGACCAGAAGACCAGGCGCAACTCGACGTACACACTGGGGGAGAAGCGGGTCGCGGGCTTCAATTCGATCTTCGCCACGGCCTCAATAACGGCGGCCAAGCTCTACTACGAGGAGTTCCGCAAGCAACAAGTTGAGCTGCCAGCTGCACAGCGGCTAAAGGTCGGCCTCATCTACAGCTTTGCCGTCAACGAAGCCGAGGACGACAGCAGTGGGTTCCTGGGAGAGGAGGACTTCGAGACGGGGGCCCTCGACGGGAGCTCGCGGGACTTCCTCGAGTCGGCGATCAAGGACTACAACGGCACCTTCGGCACCTCCTTCGGCACCTCGGCCGACAAGTTCCAGAACTACTACAAGGACCTCTCGCTGCGGCTCAAGAACCGCGAGCTCGACATGGTCATCGTGGTCAACATGTTCTTGACCGGGTTCGACGCGACCACGCTGAACACGCTGTGGGTCGACAAGAACCTGCGCTCGCACGGGCTCATCCAGGCCTACTCGCGGACCAACCGCATCCTGAACTCAGTCAAGACCTACGGCACGATCGTCTCCTTCCGCGATCTGGAGGAGGCCACCAACGACGCTCTCACACTCTTCGGCAACAAGGACGCTCGCGGCGTCGTCATTCTCAAGCCTTACGACGAGTACTACGGCGAGTACGAGAAGCAGGTTGGCGAGCTGCTGCGGCGCTTCCCGCTTGATGACGCACCGTACGTCGGCGAGGCCAACCAGAAGGCCTTCATTGCGCTCTTCAGCGCGATCCTGCGACTGCGCAACATCCTGACGTCATTCGACGAGTTCGCCGGTCACGAGCTGATCAACCCGCGCGACTTCCAGGACTTCCAGAGCGTCTACCTCAACCTCTACGCCGACTGGCGGGGTTCCAGGGGAGCCGAGAGGGAGTCCATTAACGACGATGTCGTCTTCGAGATCGAGCTGATCAAGCAGGTCGAGGTCAACGTCGACTACATCCTCACCCTCGTGCAGGCGTTCCGCGACGCGATCGGAAATTCCGACAAAGAGTTGGACGCCCTCATGACGATCCAGCGGGCCGTAGACTCGAGCCCGAGCCTGCGGAACAAGAAGGACCTAATTCTGCAGTTCGTCGATTCGGTCTCTGTCACAGGCAACACGGGCGAGGACTGGAAGATATTCGTCAACGCCAAACGCGACGCGGATCTCGACACCCTCATCGCGGACGAGGCCCTCAAGGCAGACGAGACCAAGACCTTCGTCGCCAACGCCTTCCGCGACGGCGCGGTCCCGACGGCCGGCACTGCGATCACCCGGATCCTTCCGCCTGCGTCTAGGTTCGCGCCGGGCGGCGAGCACGGGGTTAAGAAGCAGCGGGTGCTCGACAGGCTCGAGGAGTTCTTCGACCGCTACTTCGGGCTTACGTGACGATCTGGGTGTCCTTGTATGCCGTCGAGTGGGTCGCCAGCGATGACTCCAGAGCATTCAGCCAACAAACCAGACGCCCAACCTGACCTCACGTCTGTCGCCGAACGGGTCTTGCCGTCTCGCCTTGACGGGCCGTGACGAGTTCCGGAAGACGGCACTCCAAAGCGCGATTCGAAGCCCAGCATTCGGCGCCAGCATTCGGCGGCACGCATGCTACGAAGGTCCGTAGAAGGCCCGTCCCCCCGGGGACGGGCCAGCGTCATTTCAGGGGTCTTTGACGAGACGTGACGGGCGGTGACGAGCACATCATGCACGGTGGAGTGAAGTTCTACCGCGGCTCCGCAGCCGCCGCCCGCTCCTACGTCGAGGCCGACCACTCCCGCGCCGACGACTACTACCTGGCCGAGGGGAGCGGCGTCGCCGAGCACTACGCCGTGGTCGTCAGCGACGACGGTGTCGCCGCCGAACGGCGGCCCGACCTCGACGGCCCGGCGTACGAGCGCTGGGTCGCCGGCTACGACGTCACCACCGGTCAGGCGAAGGGACGACTGCGCGACGACGACCACGCGCTGCGGTTCGTCGAGGTGGTCGTCAACGGTCCCAAGACCTGGTCGCTCGTGGCTGCGCTCCACCCCGACGTCGCAGCTGCTTATGAGGCCGCGCAGACGCGCGCGGCAGGGGAGATCATCGACTGGGTCGCACAGCACGCGACCACGCGCGTGGGACCGCGCGGCCGACAGGTCCAGGTGCCCGTCGAGAAGATCGAGGCTGCCGTCGTACGGCACTACACCTCGCGTGCCGGTGACCCGCACCGTCACCTTCACCTCCAGATCAACGCGCGTGTGTTCGCCTCCGGTGCGTGGCGTGGCCTCCACTCGGTCGGCGTCGTCGACTCCATCGAGGCGATCAACGGGATCGGTCACGCCGCCGTCATGTGCGACCCGGAGTTCCGCGACGTGCTCGCCTCGCACGGCTACACACTCGACGACTCCGGCGAGATCAAGGAGCTCGCGTCGTACGTCGGGCGGTTCAGTCAGCGCGCGTCGCAGATCATGCGCAACGTCGACCGTTACGAGGCCGAGTGGCGAGCCGACAATCCCGGCGACGAACCGGGACCGACGCTGCGACGAGCATGGGACCGACGAGCGTGGGCGGACGCGCGACCCGACAAGGTCATGCCGGCCCACGGCGCCGACCTGGTCACCCGATGGAACAACGAGCTGCACGACCTCGGCGTCCGACCGCCGATCGAGGCGGTCCAGGTCGACTCAACCTCCATCGGTCGGCTGCGCCGCGACGCCGCCGTCGACCTCGTTCTCACCCGCCTCGGAACGAGACGCTCGGCGTGGAACGCGGCGGACATCCGTGGCGAGGCCGAGAAGATCATCGCTGCGGTCGGCATCGTCGCTGGACCCGCCGCACGCGCGGAACTGGCCGAGGACCTCACCGCGCGTGCGCTGCGCGAGTGCCGATCACTGCGCGAACGCAGCGACGTACCCGACCACATCCGGAACCTCACCTCCGATCGAGTCCTCGCCGTCGAGGCAGAGCTGATCGACAGCCTCGCCGCGCGTTCGATGGCACCGGTCGAGCACGCCGCCCGCGTCCACGGGACCGACCACCTCGACGTCGACCAGCGGAAGGTCGTCGCCGCCCTGGCCGGCGAGGCCGGTCTGCTCGTCATCGAAGGTGCCGCCGGCAGCGGCAAGACCACGACGCTGGCCGCCGCGCGCGACGTACTCGACGCCCACGACCGACGACTCATCGTCCTCACCCCCACCCTCAAGGCCGCGCAGGCAGCCCGGCAACAGGTCGGCACCGACGCGTTCTCGGCAGCGTGGCTCATCCACCAGCACGGGTTCCGGTGGGACGAGGACGGCCACTGGTCGCAGGTCGACGCCAGTCCCGACGCCCGCGCACGGCTGCTGCCCGGCGACGTACTCCTGGTCGACGAGGCCGGCATGCTCGACCAGGACACCGCCCGCGCGCTGTTCGCGATCGCCGACCGAGCCCACGCGACCATCGCGCTGCTCGGTGACCGCCACCAGCTGCCCGCCGTCGGCCGTGGCGGGGTCCTCGACCTCGCCGCACGGTGGGTACGGCCCGAGGCCCACCTCGAGCTCGAGGCGGTGCACCGCTTCGGCGACCCGGCGTACGCCGACGTCAGCCTGCTCATGCGCGGAGGTGAGCGTCCCGGTGAGGTCTTCGACGCCCTTGCTGCGCGCGGCGAGATCGTCGTCCACACCAGCGAGGTCGAGCGCGCCGACGCACTCGCCGCCATCGGCGCAGCCGGTGACGAGCTGATCGTCGCCGACACCCGCGAGCTGGTCGGATCCATCAACGCAGCCATCGGCGACCGCCGCCACGACACTGGTGAGCGAGAAGGTGAGCCCGTCACCCGCCGTGGTGAACGGATCGGCCTCGGTGATCGCGTCGCCACGCGCCGCAACGACCGCGACCTCGGCGTCGCCAACCGCGACGTCTGGACCGTTGCCGGCATCGGAGGCGACGGAAGCCTCATTGTCACCGGCCGCGCCGGCCAACGCGAGCTGCCCGCCGACTACGTCAACCGACACGTCGAGCTCGCCTTCGCCTCGACCGCGTACGGCGCCCAGGGGGAGACAGTCCACTCCGCCCACCTCGTCGTCGGCGAGGCGACCGGCGCAGCAGCTGCGTACGTCGGCATGACCCGCGGCCGCCATCGCAACGTCGCTCACCTGGTCGCCGACTCGGTCGACGACGCACGCCAGCAATGGATCGAGGTCTTCAGCCGCGACCGCGCCGACCTCGGCCCCGGCCACGCCGCGACCCGGGTCGATGAGGACATCGAGCGGTACGGCGCACAGGCGCCGCGACGCTCGGCATCGCTGCAGGCCGCCGCCCTGGCCGAGCGTCGGCGGCGACCGGAGGAGCTGCCGCCGGTCGCACCGCGTCCGGTCGGACCGGGAATCGGCTTCTGACAGTTCTCGTCGGATGTGATCGCTCGGAGGGTGATCCGGGACGTAGGTGACTGAGAGAACCCGACGGCTGCCGTCCGATCCGAGGCGACGGCTGTTGTTTCTCCGGGCATGAGCGCAACCCGGCGCTCCGATGACCGAGGAGTCACGATGACCATCGCACCGATCAGCGTTCCCGACGACTGGGACGACAACGGCATCCTCCTGTTCGAGGAGTCCTGCGCCTTCATCCGCACGCCGCCCCGGACCGTCCGCGAATGGCGCCGCCTCAAGCGCGGGCCGCGCTGGTGGCGCTTCAACGGCAACGGCCGCCTCTACACGACTGTCGCCGAGCTCCGCCGCTCCCTCAAGGCCGGTGAGTGAGGTGGCCGCGACCGCCGGACTGCCCGACGAGCGACCCCGGTGGCTGAGCATCACCGGCGCCGCGGTCTGGGTGAGCCTGTCCGCCAAGACCATCCGCCGCAAGATCGCCGCCGGTGAACTGCGCGCCTACCGCTGCGGCAAGACGATCCGAATCAAGACCGACGACCTGGAGGCGATGATGCGTCCCGTGCCGTCCGCGAAGGACTGGTGACCTGCGGCCAGGTCAGTAGACCCCGGATGCGGCGCGCAATGGCGGCGCAACGACACTTCACTCGCTCCATGCCCGGTGGAGGGCCCTTGGCAACCCCCATACACCGCGTTCTGTGAGCCGGTCATCCTCGTCCAGCACGCCGAGGTCCTGCCATAGCGGTGTCAGGTGGAGCAGGGCCATCTCGAGCACGCCCAGGTGACCTTCGCGGTCTTCGATCTCTCCCTCCATGTCATCTAGCAGGTCGACGTCCGTCTGCACGCGTCGAGGATCTAGGACAGCGCCTGGCCCACGGCGTACGGCGCCGAGCGCCAGTCCGAGCCAGTCGGCATGTTGGAGCGCCATCACCGCCGACACCGCCTCGACCTCATGCTCCTCGGGCTCCTCAGAAGGCGAGATGGTCTCGGCGAGGTGGCCGACCCAGCGGGCGTCGTCGTCAGCAAGGCTGTCGCGAACGCCGGGCACTCGCTCGGCAAGATATTCGGCTGCGGCGCGATCCACGGCCTCCCACTCATCAAGGAAGGCATCGAGCTCGGCTTCGGAGACGTTCCAAGCGTCAGACATGAATCCAACGTTAGATCGACGCACGGGCCATGTCGTGCCGTCGCAAGTCCGACACTCCCGGTCCCACGCCACTTGGCGGCATGACGCTCGCCGCCTTGCGGCCACAGGACAGCCGCTTCGCGGCGGTGTGACGTGGCCGTTTCGCGGCGCTATGACGCACTCAGGGAAGCGAGTGGATTGGCGCATGAGCGTGCGTTTCAGCGGGCATCAAACCGGGTGTCGTGCGCTTTGATTTCCGATGCGCCACTCGCCGTCGTCGGTCCGCAGGACAAGGACGGGACGCGTGCCGAAGAGTCCTCGACTCTTCTCGACGCGACCGCCGCCAGCGAGGTATTCGACGGCTGCCCGAGCGAGTTTCGCCAAGGAGTCGCGCACGTCGTCCTCATCAGTGGTCGTGGTGATGAACACGCTGCACCGGGGCTCCTCGAAGCGGGCTTCCTGCCACTCCGGCGAGGTGAGCAGATGACTCACGAGCCCGGTGGCACCACGAAGACGCACCTGAGCAGACCAACTCCGCTCGGGTGTCTCCCACTTGACCTGCGCCGCACCCCCCACAGCGTCGTTGACCACTTGCTCCAGCAGGCCACGGTCTCGCTCCAGGGACATGAGCCGAGCATGCCAGCCGTGTAGCGCCAGCGTCCGGACATCGGACCCGGACGTTCCCGACAGGCGGCGAAAGGACGTGGGTTCAGGACCGCACGAAACGAGGGCAGCCGCGGGTCGAGTCCACGGTCGTGGTGGATGAAGGGGCCACCGCGTGATCCGGTGGCTGCACTCTAGGCAGTGAGTGCGGCGGGTGTCAGGTCCTCCTTCTGGTCGGTGGTCTCGTTGGTGTTGATGAGTGCGATGCGGGAGCGTGCCAGGACGTCGAGTCCGAGGTAGCGGCGGCCCTCGGCCCAGTCGTCGTGCTGCTCGGCTAGGACGGCTCCGATGAGTCGGATGGCGGAGTTGCGGTCGGGGAAGATCCCGACGACGTCGGTGCGTCGGCGGATCTCGCGGTTGAGGCGCTCGTTGGGATTGTTGGACCAGATCTGGCGCCAGATCTCTTTCGGGAACGCGGTGAAGGCCAGGATGTCGGCGCGGGCTTCCTCGAGGTGCTCGGCCACGGCGGGGAGCTTCTCGTCCAGGGTGTCGATGACGCGGTCGAACTGGGCGTGCACGGCCTTGGTGTCGGGCTGGTCGTAGATCGAGTGCAGCATCGCCTTGACCCAGCCCCACGACGACTTTGGTGTCGCGGACATCAGGTTCGCCGCGTAGTGGGTGCGGCATCGCTGCCAGGCGGCACCGTCCAGGGTCGCCGTCATCGCGGCCACCAGGCCACTGTGGGCATCGGACGTGACGAGCTTGACGCCGCTCAGGCCGCGGGCGTTCAGGCCGCGGAACAGGGTCAGCCAGCCGGCCTCGGACTCGGCCGAGCAGATGTCCACGCCGAGGATCTCGCGGTGCCCATCGGCGTTGACGCCGGTCGCGACCAGGACGTGGGTGTTCACGACCCGCCCGCCCTCGCGGACCTTCATCGTCAACGCGTCCGCGGCCAGGAACGTGTACGGCCCGGCGTCGAGTGGCCGGGTGCGGAAGTCCTCCACGTGCGCGTCGAGCTCCTTGGCCATCACGCTGACTTGCGACTTCGACAACCTGGTGATGCCGAGGGTCTCGACGAGCTTCTCCATCCGCCGCGTCGACACCCCGAGGAGGTAGCAGGTTGCCACCACTGTGGTCAGGGCCCGCTCGGCCCGACGGCGGCGCTCGAGGAGCCAGTCGGGGAAGTACGAGCCCTCGCGCAGCTTGGGGATTGCAACCTCCATCGTGCCGGTGCGGGTGTCGAAGTCCCGGGTCCGGTAGCCGTTGCGGGAGTTGGTCCGCTCCGGGCTGCGTTCGCCGTAGCCGGCGCCGCAGATCGCGTCGGCCTCGGCCGACATCAACGCCTGCACGAACGTGGACAACATGGTCCGGAGTAGGTCGGGCTCGGCACGCGCCAGGTGCTCGGTCATGAACGTGGGCAGGTCAATAGAGTTGGGGTCGACGGTCATCGTGGTGACTCCTTCAGTCGTGCTTTCGCAGGTCTTCTGAAGGATCACGCGGTGGCCGTCGCTATGTCAGGACGCCACGCTCACGTCGGGCCCGTCGTACACCACGCCCATGGACTCAACTCAGCCGCGACCCATTGGCCATGGAACCGCGTGCCTGGCTTCCCACGCTCCACGGGGGTAGCGCTTCTAAACTCGCGTCATGCCGATGTGTGCGTGTCTCGATCAGGACGCCTGATGCCGTCCCGCTGGAACTATCTCGTGTCCGAGACGCTCTTTGCCAGCGAACTCGTGGAGTCTGGCGTAAGCAGGCTTTGTACCGTCCCAATCCGTGACGACAGCTGGCCCGTGGGAAACGACCGGATGTATTCGCTGCACGTAGGTCTTCACTCCTACGTGACCGGCCTGGAACGACTCTGCAAGCTCACGATCGCTTGTCATGGGTTCCTCGTTACTGGCGGCTTTTCATCGATGAAGAAGTATGGCCACAGGATCGGCGGCCTGTTGGACGCGGTCGAAAGCCTAGACCTACGGATCCTGCCCCAGGACGTTAGAACCGTGCCTGCGCGTCCTAACGACGATCTCGACCCGACGCTCACTGAGGCTCTCGAACGCTTTGCCAATGGCGCTGGGCGCTACGAACACTTGGACTCGCTGTGGGACCAGAAGGCAGATGTAGCCACGCTGAAGACGTGGACTGAGCTGTGTGGCCGCGTCGTTCCTTCCGAGCGGGTACGCGAGTTGATCTCGTTGCGAAACCTTGTGGTCGAACGCATGCGGCTGCTTAGCACTCACGGGCATCTCGAAGGCTCGGCGTACGCCCTGCTGGAATCCTTGGATCCCTATCTCTCAGAGCTCTCGACTGCGGTGGCATTCCGGCTGTACGACAAAGCGCGCTGGGTCGCGAAGACGCTCGATTGCCTGACGTACTACACCCATCAAGAGCTTCCGCTGCTCGGCGAGGCAGTCGAGGCCATTCGGCCGCCGGCCGAATCCTTCTTTCAGTACTCGGTTGCGCGTATCGAGGACGAGCAGGCCACGATCGAGGACTTGGAGAGCCACTTCGAGCGCTTCGGGCACCTCGGAGAGGACGACGACGAGGACGAGGATGAGGACGAGAAGGAAGGCTGAGACGGCGGCGGAGGGAGCCTCACGATGCCCCTCGCCGAGCAGCCATGCACTTCGTGGCACTCACCGCTAGACACATACCCCAACGCTCACTACTCTTCACTCAGATGCACACTTCATCGTTGAGTGAAAGTAGCACTGTAGTGAAGGGTAATGTCGAACTCTCACCCGACGTGCCTGCGTACGTCCGGGCTGCCCTTGCAAGCATCCCTGAACTCACCGTCACCACCGGTCGCACGTTGCGCCTCGAGCTCGACGGGCATGAACGGCCCTTGGCACTACTGCCCAAACCGACCGCATCACCGGCAACCGAAGAACCATGGCACCCGCCAACCCTTCGCCCCGCACCAAACACCGTCGGGCTAGTCGTGGCACGCGAAATCACGCAGCAAGAACGCGCTGCCATCGAAGCAGCCGGGCTGTCATGGTGCGACGGTCGAGGAGCCATCCACATCACTTGGCCGGGCTTCTACTTACACATCGAGCGCACAGGCCGCAGCAGCACCCGACCTTCAAGGGTTGACAAACAAACGCTAGGCGTTGCCAGCATCCGCGGCGTGCAAGCAATCTTGGCCGATCCTCACCAAGGTTGGAGCGTTGGGAGGTTGGCACAGGCCGCCGCCATCTCATCGGGACAAGCTCACAAGATCCTGCTAGTCATGAACGAAGAACGCCTGCTGTTAACGCAAGGAAGTGGACCGCAACAGCGCCGCTACCTCATCGACCGCAATGAGGCGCTCAGCTGGCTGGCCAACATTGAGCGCGACCGCCGACGGCCTGACACCGCGGCAACGTACCTGTACGCGCGGAATTTTGACGATCTCATCGATCGATTCGCTGCGCGCGCCGAAAAGAGCGGAGTCACCTACGCGTTGACTGGAGTGAGCGGTGCCTACGCACTAGGACATCGACTCTTAACGAACCTCATTGTTGTTCAAGTTCGGGTTTCGCCTGTGGACGCCGCTCAGACAGTCGACCTTCTCGGACTGGAGCGATTGGAGGCGGAGGACGCCGGCCGCGGCATGAACTTGGAACTCATCACCGACACCGGGGAACTGGGCACGTTCGACGCGCGCCCGGCCCCTAACCGATCCCGCCTCGTCATGGTGGCACCACCAGTACGGGTCTGGTTGGACATGTATCGCGCTGGTGGTCGCGAGGCCGACGCCGCCGCCCTCTTCAAGGAGCAAGCACTTGAGCGACCCTGACGGTCAGCATCATTCCCAGTACGACGCCGCGTCCGCCGACTTCATGCTGGCCCACGCAGCCGACGTCGTGCGCGCAACCGGGTTTGCTGCACAACACATCATCCTGATCGGTGGGTTGGTCCCGACGCTGCTCGTACCCGTGCTCGACCCCGGCATGGAGCCGCACGTCGGGACCGCTGACGTCGACCTCTGTCTAAGCATGGCGCTCATCGAAGGTGACACGGAGACCTACAGCCGTATCGAAGCCGAATTGAAGGCTCTAGGCTTCGAGGTCGGGGACGCATCGTTCCGTTGGGTGCGCGGCGGCGACGTCCCGATGACGGTCGAGTTCTTCTGCGCATCCGGTCCCGCGCGCCCTCCAGGCTACGCATGGAGACCGAAGGCAGCGGAGAATCCGACTGCCAAGCACAACATGGGGTCTAGTCTGTCCGCGCTCGCCCTGGAGGCGGGCGACATCATCTCGGCGGACGTAGTGCTGGTCGAGCGCGAGGTTGCACTGCCCAACAGCAAGGGCACGATCACAATCAGTCTGAACGTCACCGGACCGGTTGCCTTCCTGGTCGCCAAGACGCAAGCGCTGCATGAGCGTGACAAGCCCAAGGACGCCTACGACATCGTGTGGCTCATCGAGAACTGGCCGGATGGTCCCGCCGCGGCCGCCGCGGCCTTTAGGGAGCGTCCGGCATTCTCGCGGCCGGAGGTCGCTGAGACTTTCGACAGGCTCAGGGCTGCCTTCTCAAGTACGGACTCGGTTGGCTCGCGCAGTTTCGCGCGGTTCTTGGGGGCCAATGTGGATGAAGAAGCCCTGCTAGAGCGCCGTGCCGTCGGTGCGTTGCAGGAGTTCTTCGACGGCATTCACTAGCGGTCGAGACGAGCCGCCGCTGCGTTCCACTCGACCTACGGGTGTTGCTCCCCTCGGTCGCAACTGCGACGAGAGCCGAAGTCGACTTCAGCGCGACATCGCCAGGGTAAGTCCCCCCGGGTCCGCTGCATTCTGGGCGGGATGACATAGGGCCTCACGGCGTCGATCCGTCTAACTGCTCGAGGGTGTTCCGTCTAACGTGGCCTGGGTCGAGAGAGCGGTCCTTGCCATCAGCACGGCGAGTGGCGTGAGTGCCCGACGATCGATTCGAGGAAGCCCACGATCACGCTGCTCTGAGGCGACGTTTGCCAGTGCGTGGATGGCTTCCCTGATGGCCCATCGGGACTGGTCGACGCTGACGGGTCGTCCATCGCGCTGTCTCCAGCCGAGGTAGGTCAGAGCTTCGGCCAATCGCTTGTCGTGCCGTCCCTCCGGTTCAGACGCAAGGCACAGAAGGGCCAGCAGTCGAGCCTGGGTCGTGAAGGTGTCCTCGTTGCCGTCGACGAGGCGGTCGGCGAGGTGGCGCCACAAGACGACCGGGTCGGCCTGAGCGGCCTTGCCGAGCTTGGTGAGCAGGAGCTTGCCCTTGTACTTCCGAAGCAGCCCGATCTGCTGGAGCGACTGGCGGAACTCGAGCATCGGGATCGTGAGGTCTTCACGATTGCGCTTCCCAATCCAGTCCCCGACTACGGGAACAACCTCCGACGCGGCCTCGACGTCGGCGGGCTTGAGATAGCCGGCCGCAGTCAGAGTGATGCCGTCGCCAGCCGCACGATCGAGGAACCACTGGTACGCGCGAAGGTTCGCCCTCAGGGTCGGCACGTCCGGGTGCTGGGGATTCCCGATGGCGAGGGTGCGGGCGATGAAGTCGTCGCCGACCGGCGTCCGCTGAAGCTGGTTCAGCAGGTGGACGAGGTCCGGGCGAACTCCCCACTCGGTGAGTCCGCCGGCAGGTGAGACGAGGCGTTGGTTGAGCTCGGCGACATCGAAGGCAGCGGGGTCGTCGACGACCTGGGGGAGATCTTCGGCATCGCGCAGTCCGCCGCAGTCGTCCGGGGGTGCGGCCCGTTGTCCGTCGCCGCACCTAGCTTGGGGCGCGTCGTTCGTCAGCGGGAGGACCTCTTCGAGGCGAATCGTCAGATCCCAGTTGTCGCCGTAGTCGTAGACGTAGTGCAAGACGTCGCCCGGCTCGACCAGGGTCTCGTCGAGCGTCACGTCGGCGTCAGGCGTGCCTTCGTCCTCGCCCTCCTCGACGTCGTACTCGCAGAGGAACCACTCAGCGCCCATGTCGAACGCGTCGCCGCCGACGGAGAAGCGATGCAGGTGGGAGTCGGTCCAGTCGTACGCCGCCTGCAACACCTGGTGGACCGCGGCGAGGGTGAGGTCGGAGCGCAGCTCGAGTTGCCGCCAGATCGGCGGACGTGCGTCGTTGAGGTCAACCCGGACACGGAAGATTGCCGGCTCGTCCCGCTTTGGGTGTCGCAGGTGCGGGTTGCTCGTCCGCTTCGCGAAGCCACCGCCCGAGACCACCGACATCTGGTCGGCGAGCGTGCGCAGGTCGCCCAACTCAGCGCCCGAGATCAGGGCGTCGAACTGACGGCGGAGGTCATCGGCGTCACTTGCAGGCACGGCCCGATCGTAGGCGGAGATGTCTACTCGTGACGCGGCCGGTGATGCCGTCGATGTCAGTCGTGGGCGAGGAGCTCGTCGGGCCCGAAGTGCTCGACACCGTCGACCGAGCAGCCGGATCTGGCTACGGCGATGAGCGGCGTATCGACCGCCGCGCCCGGCAACTGAGTCCTGTGCGCGTGGAGCTCACCGAGATCGTGTCGATCAAAGGGAGCATTCTCGAGCCACTTGATCGAGCCGAGCGCGAGGACGCGCTTCGCGACCGGCGCGCGGTCGCCGACCACGAGGTCGATCTCGGGGTTGTTGGTGCGCGTCCAGTAGCCGCCGACGACGCCCGGCACGCCGTCCTCGCCCGTGAGCACGGGTGGCGCCAGACGTTCCAAGGCTTCGCGGATGACCGGCTCGATCGTGCGCCCACGCCACGAGGCCCATGACGCGCGAATGCGCGCGAGGACGCGATCTCCGCGTCCCCGCTCGATCTCGTCGAGGTGCGGGCCGAGGAAGGCAAGCCAGAATCGGAGGTACGGGTCAGCGACGCGGTAGCGCTTGTCCTTCGACCCGGGCTTGGTCGAGAGCGGCTCGTCGGCGGCGACGACGCGCTTGGCCACGAGGGTCGTCAAGGATCGGTTCAGTGAGCCCTGCGGGATGTCCGCCGCGCGACCGATATTGGTGAAGGTGCGTTCTCCACTGCCGATGGCGGTCAGCACCGTGCGTGCCTGTGCGTCGGAGGGGAACTCGGCGGCGAGCGAGCGCTCCCCCGAGACGAGTAGTGCCGAGGTCGGATCGCTGACGGCTTGGCCGAGGTAGTCCATCAGCGGCATGGCTGTGGGCCACTCGTTGCAGATCAGCGGTAGGCCGCCGGTGACGATGTGCGCGTCGAAGGCGTCCGCTGCCGGAAGGTCCAGCAGGTCGCCGACCTCAGATGGGGTGAGGGGCGGGACGACCATTTCCGTCGCGCGCTGGTGGAAGGGCCGCCCGTACTCGTTGAGTGCCTCCATCATCCCCAGGTCGGAACCGATGCCGATCACTACGACGCGCTTGCGCGCCAGTTCTCTGTCGAACGCCCGTTGGAGTGTTCCCTCGAAGCTCTCGTCCGACGCGACGAGGTAGGGGATCTCGTCGAGGACGACGACACTGCCGTCATCGGGGAGGGCGGTCGCCAGCAAGCGCAGTGCGGCGTCCCAACCGGCCAGCTCGACACCACTGAAGAGCTCAGCTCCGGGCAGGTTCGAGGCGGCGACCTCCTGCGCGAACAGGTGCAGCTCGTCCCGTACCGGTCGCCCTGACGCCGCGAAGAACACGTGGGGTACGTCGGCGCGATCGACGAACTCCTCCACCAGGCGGGACTTGCCGACGCGCCGGCGCCCGCGAATGAGGAGCGCCCGGCCGGGCTTGGAGTCCTTGTCGGCACGAACCTGCTGGAGCAACGCCTCTAGCCGCGCCAATTGCGCTTGACGACCAACGAACATTGCTCACCTCCGCGATACTCGCATCAATGATACTAACATCAATGAGAGGTTTAGGAACGAAGCCGTCGATGAGCGGTCGAGCCTCGCCTATCTCACACCCGGCTTGAGGGCGAGCAGACTGGCGTAGGCGATGTGTCCGAAGAACACTCCCTCGTTCTCCCGGCGTCGTGCTTCGGCACTCAAGGCGCTGGCCAGGCCCTCGCCGATGAGTCCGGCGGCGGCCAAGACCGAGGCACCACGATCGACCACACTGAGCATGTACGCAGGCTCGGTGATCTGTGCGTATCCGTGGCTGCGGAAGTCGAGCTCGTCGAACCCCGCTTCGCGCAGCATCGACGGTAGTCGGCGCACCACCCAGGGGTCGTTGACGAAGCCGGAGGCGAACGCTCCCACACAGGCCTGGAGTGGGTCATGATCAGCGGTGGCCACGGACATCGTGGAGTAGTCCCCGTCGAAGACGGCCGCTGTGCCACCGGCACGCAGCACCCGGAAGGCCTCGTCCACCAGCCGTTCGGGAGTCGGGACGTGGCTGATCACCGTGTGCGTGACGACCACGTCGAACGACTCAGCATCGAACGGCAAGTCACGGCCATCGGCCTCCTCGAACGACAGGCCGGGGGTGGACGCAGCCAGCTGCCTGGCGCGATCGAGCAGGTCGGGCGAGGGGTCCACCCCGACCACTTCGGCGACCCCAGCGACCTGGACGAGTCGCCGACTGATCGCTCCTGTTCCGCACCCGACTTCGAGCACCCGGGCGGCGTTCGGGAACCGGACACGCGAGAGGTAGTCGGCGAGCATTCGTTGTTGCTGGGGTTCGGTGGCACGCAACTCCATCGCATCGCCCACGACTCCAACGACGCTCGCAGGTGCTTCAGTGATGGTGGCGTACACGTCCGGCATGGCTGCTGCTCCCGTTGCTCAAGTGGCGCGCGCCGCTCGGTGCTGACCGTCAGTCGGTGCCGTCAGGCGGCTCGACGGGACGCTCTGCGTCGAGCTGCGCGAGCTGCTCGGTGAGGAGCTGTCGCATCCGCGCACGCTGGTCGGCCTCCATGTCGCGGAGCGCGGCGATCTGGGCCTCGAGGCTCGCCTTGTCCTCGGCCAGCTGACCCATCGCCGCCGCTCGCTCGCTCTCGATCTCCGCGAGCTGCTCCGCTCGCGTGCGGGACAGCTCGTCCGCCATGGTCGCGGCCTCGTTGCGGCTGGCCTCCCCGATCTGGTGGGCAGTGGCCTGCGCCGTCGACACCAGCGACTCGGCCTCGGTCCGTGCGTTGGCCACGAGCTCGTCGGCCGTACGGGCGGCGACCTCCAGCATCCGTGAGGGGTTCGTCGGGGCATCCGCCGTCGAGCGCAGATCGCCGGACTCGACACCGAGGTCGGAGGCGGGGACGTCGTCGTGGTCCCTCGTCGGCGTGACGGTCTCGCTCGAGGGTTGATCAAGGCTCGGCATGTCTGTTCCCCAATGTGAGTGCGGCGCTACTGACCAGTGTGCACGAACGGGCTCAGAGAGGGAGCATGTCGTACGCCTCGATCTCGGTGTCGGTTGGCACGCAGGTGTCGCGCAGGGGTCTAGCCTCACGTCGTATGGAGGGTGCGCCGGGCAGGCGGAACGTGCAGCTGGCCGCGGACCCGGTCAGCGTCCCGGCAGCGCGCCGCTTCGTCGTCGACACGCTCGCCGCCTGGGGCGAAGGGCGTCACGCCGAGGACGCCGAGCTGGTCACGAGCGAGCTGACCGGCAACGCCGCGCTGCACGCGGGTGCCCGCTTCATGTACGTCACCGTGGAACGGAGCGACCAGGCGGCGGTGGTGCGGGTCGCCGTCGAGGACGACGGGCCGGTCGGTGCGGACGCACTCCACGTCCGGACGCCGGCCCTCGCAGACGACCCCCTCGAGTGGGCCGACCTGCCGGCCACGGGTCGGGGACTGGCCATCGTGGCGACGCTCGCCGCGGCGTGGGGCGTGGAGGAGACCCCACGGGGCAAGCGCGTGTGGGCAGACCTGGCCGGACCCGGTGCCGTCTCCGGCACGCGAGAGCCTCGGAGGTCCCTCACGCACGACGCTGCGATGGACGAAGAGCTGCCGCCGGGCTGGACGCTGGTGCGGCTGGCCGGGTGCCCGGTCGCGCTGAGCCTCGAGCAGGACCGTCACCTCGACGAGCTGGTGCGCGAGCTGCAGCTGCTGGGCGCCGACGAGGGACGGGCGGAGTCGACAGCCCTGGCGCACGAGATCCGGGACCTGCTGGTCTCCCCGGCGCACGCCCGCGTCGTGGGGCGCCGGACCGCCGAGCGTGCCCGCGACGAGGGGAAGGCCGCGGTGGACGTCGAGATGGCGATGCCGAGCGAGTTCAGCGCCCTCATCGTGCGGTTGCAGAGTGCCGTCGTGCGGGCGGACGAGCTGTGCGAGGACGGCCTGCTGCTGACGCTGGCGTCCCCGCCGCAGGTGCGCGAGCTGCGCGCCTGGATGACGCACGAGATCGTGGCGCAGGCCGAACGGGGGGAACCCCCGACTCCCTGGTCCGAGTGGCGGGACGGATCGCGGCCGAGCTGACCTCGACCCTGCCGCGCATCCGCGGGCGCTGTGACGGGTACTGCCTCCAGGAGGCACGCAGAGGCAAGGAGACGTCCATGAGCAACCCGTCGAACGATCCCGCTGTCGACCGTCCTGAGGATGCGGCCGAGCCCGACCGAGGCGCACCCGGCGTGGAGGTCGGCAGCTCCGACGGCGAAGGAAGCACCTTCGAGCCGGAGGAGGATCCGGAAGGCCACGCCAACTGATCGTCGTGGGCGACTCCTCGAGCGCGGCTGCCGTCGTTGCCGGGCCGGTCCTGGTCGACCACCGCGAGCGCAACAGCGTGATCCCGGAGGCTCTCGCCGCCGCTGGTCTCGACGTCCGGCTGACCGACCTGCCGGTGGGCGACTACGTCCTCGGGGCCGGTCTCGCGGTCGAGCGCAAGGGCCCCGCCGACCTGGGGGCGTCGATCCGCGACGGGAGGATCTTCGACCAGGCGGTGCGACTGCAGTCGGCCTCCACCCAGGCGGTGCTCCTGGTGGAGGGGGAGCCACAAGGGATCGCCGAGGACGCGTGGCGTGGCGCGGTGTGCCGCCTCGTCGAGGACGGCTTCACGGTGCTGCACAGCCTGGACGCCGACGACAGCGCCGCCTGGATCATCCGGCTCGCCAAACGAGTCCGCCGCGCCGGGCCCACGACCCCCACCCACGGACCCCGCCGGTCACCGCGGCACCCGTCCGCACAGGCGGAAGCCATGCTCTCCGTGGTCCCTGGCATCAGCACCACCATGGCCCGCAGCCTGCTGGCTGCGTACGGCACCCTCGCCGAGGTCGCCGCAGCCGCGCCTGAGGGCCTGCGCCGACATCCTGGCATCGGCCGCGTGCGCGCCGCACGACTGGCCGAGGCGCTCCACGGGGACTACGTCGCACCCCTCGAGCGGGACCCGCGACCCACGCGGCCCGCCCGGGGTGCCCGACCGCCGCGCCGCTGGATCCTCGCCGACCCGAGCCCCCGCGCCGAGCTGCAGTCGTTCGACCGGCGCGCCATCGCCGTGCGTGCCCTCCACTCCGCTGCCGAGGGCACCCAGCTGATCGACGGCCTCACCGGCGAGGTGGTCGCGACCGCCAGCGCCGGGCTGTGACGTCGGGCCCATCCCTCGAAATCGGTCTTCGCTGCCGAGGTGGCGGCCCCACACTGGTCCCATGCTGGGCATCACCGACCTCCCGACCTACCTCGTCGGCCTGGTCCTGATCATCCTGCTTCCGGGCCCGAACTCGCTCTACGTCCTCTCCGTCGCCGCGCGACGCGGGGTGCGCAGCGGGTACGCCGGGGCGGCGGGCGTGTGGACGGGCGACGCGGTGCTCATGACACTGTCCGCGGCCGGCGTCGCCTCGCTGCTCCAGGCCAACCCGGCCGCGTTCGCGGTCGTGAAGTGGGCGGGCGCGTCGTACCTGCTCTGGCTCGCGATCGGCATGCTCCGCGCGGCGTGGGGCATGTGGCGCTCGCGCGTGCCCGTCGCCGACCAGCTCGCCGACGCGGCCGTCGAGGCCGGCGTGGAGCCGCAGGCGCGCGGCGAGCGGCCGTACCGCCGCGCCCTGGTCATCAGCCTGCTCAACCCCAAGGCGATCCTGTTCTTCGTGGCGTTCTTCGTGCAGTTCGTCGACCCGGCGTACGCCCACCCGGCCCTGTCCTTCCTCGTGCTCGGCACCCTGGCCACGCTCGCCAGCGCGGCGTACCTCAGCATCCTGATCTTCGGCGGCACCCACCTCGCGGCCGCCTTCCGCAGGCGCAAGGCTCTGTCCGCGGGCGCGACGTCGGCTGTCGGGGCTGTGTTCGTCGGGTTCGCGGTCAAGCTCGCGCTCGCCTCCGCCTGAGCGAGGCGCCTCGGGTCGCGCTGCGCCTTCAGCGGACGGATCTGGGGATGGCGGCGACGCATCGTCGCTCGAGGTCGCGCTGGCGCCGCCATCTCTGGAGCAGGCCGGGGGGACGTCCCAGACCGACCCGGTCCGGTGCCTGATCGACCTGCAGGGCGGCACCGTCCCACCGGCCGCGGTAGCTCCACTGGGCCCACTGCTCGAGGTCGGGGAACGATGCGTCCTGCCCGAACAGCACCGCCGGGCCGGGCGGAGGCGTGCCGTGGGAACGAAGGGCGACCCGGCAAGGATCGCCGTCGGAGAGGCGCGCGACCTGCACGATCGGTCCGTCGGTACCCGCCACGACGAGGAGGTGGTCGCGCGCAGGGTCCTCGCGGGCCACCACCGGCATCACCGCGTCCACGTCGATCTCGACGAGGAGGCGAGCGAGGTACCACCAGTGCTCGCGCTGCAGGAGCGGCGAGTCGGCCAGGAGGCGCGAGGGCGGGTAGCGGCGGAGCTCCTGGGGCAGGAGGTCGGTCGCGAACAGGTCACCCGACGGGTCCTCGACCAGCCGAGGCCTGCCGACCAGGACGAGGGGGCGGAAGGCCGTGCCGGTCGAGCGCGGCTCGGTCAGGCTGAGGGTGACCACCGGGGCCCCGGCGACCGCCCTCGCCAGGTCCTCGTCGGCATAGGTGAACGCCAGCACGGGCACGTCGCCGCGTGCGAGCGGGACGACCCCGCAGATCCGCGGCAGACCGGCCGCCACCCAGCTGACCTCGGCCAGCGACGCCGCCGCGATCTCGTCCGTGGTCACAGCCACCCACCCTGTCACAACCGGATCGCGCCTCCATCGGGGTGATGAGGTCACGGCCCGTCCAGGAGCATGATGGAGGCGTCGCCGCCTCCTGAGGTCGGCCGCCACGCCGGCCCGGGGACCGTTTGGAAGGAGCTCGACCGATGCCTGCCATTGCCGTCGCCGCCGTCGTGGGAGTGCTGTTCTTCCTCGGCTACCGCTACTACTCCGCCTACCTCGCCGATCGCGTGTACGCCCTGGACCCGGCGTTCCTGACGCCTGCGCACCAGTTCAAGGACGGGATCGACTTCGTCCCCACCAACAAGCACGTGGTCTTCGGCCACCACTTCACCTCCGTCGCGGGGGCCGCGCCGATCGTCGGTCCGGCGATCGCGGTCTTCTGGGGCTGGGGGCCGGCCCTCGCCTGGATCGTGCTGGGCACGATCTTCGCCGCCGGTGTCCACGACTTCGGGTCGCTCGCCGTCTCGCTGCGCCACCGTGCCAAGAACATCGGCACGATCGCGCAGGACGTGATCAGCAAGCGGGCCCGGACGCTCTTCCTGCTGATCATCTTCTTCCTGCTGACGCTCGTGAACGCGGTGTTCGCGGTGGTGATCGCGAGCCTCTTCGTCGCCAACCCGGGTGCCGTGATCCCGATCTTCGTCGAGATCCCGCTCGCGATGGTCATCGGCCAGTACATCTACAAGACGCGCTCGGCGGCCCTGGTGCCCTCGATCCTCGGGGTGATCGGGCTCTACCTGCTGATCTGGGTCGGCCAGCAGTACCCGATCGACATCGCTCCGGTCGCCGAGGCGTTCGGGGTGGAGGCGCGCACCCTGTGGGTGGTCATCCTGTTCGTCTACACCTTCGTGGCCTCGAGGCTCCCGGTGTGGATGCTGCTCCAGCCGCGTGACTACATCAACTCCCACCAGCTGTTCATCGCGCTCGGCGTGATCGGCCTGGGCATGCTGGTCGGCTGGAACGAGATCGTCGCCCCGCTGGTCAACGACGTCCCCGCCGACTCGCCGTCGATCTTC
Organism: Nocardioides eburneiflavus; assembly: GCF_004785795.1. Lineage (NCBI taxonomy): Bacteria > Bacillati > Actinomycetota > Actinomycetes > Propionibacteriales > Nocardioidaceae > Nocardioides > Nocardioides eburneiflavus. The sequence goes on along the minus strand of NZ_SRRO01000001.1, from coordinate 818,259 downwards.
CCGTTCCTGTTCATCACGATCGCCTGCGGCGCGATCTCCGGGTTCCACTCCCTGGTCTCGTCGGGTACGACGGCCAAGCAGATCGACAAGGAGACTGACGCCCGCTACGTCGGCTACATGGGCGCCGTGGGCGAGGGCAGCCTCGCGACCGGGGCCGTCCTCGCGGTGACGGCCGGAGTGGTCGCGACCCGCAGCGAGTGGGACGCCCTGTACCCCGACTTCGCCACCGCCTCCGGCGGCGCGGTGGGCAACTTCGTCAACGGCGTCGCCGTGTTCGCCAACAACCTCGGCGTCCCACTCGTCCTGGCCGTCATCTTCGCGGCCGTCGTGGTCATCTCCTTCGCCGCGACGACCATGGACACCGGCGTCCGCCTCCAGCGCTACATCGTCCAGGAGATCGCGGAGCTGGCCGGCTGGCACACGCTCGCGCGCAACCTGACGTTGGCGGGCCTCGTGGCGGTCGCCGTTCCGATGGCCATGGCGCTGATCCCGGGCGGAGGCGACGCCGGCTACACGTTCGGTGTGCTCTGGCGACTGTTCGGCACCACCAACCAGCTCACGGCAGGGCTCGCACTCACCGTCGTGGCGGTGTGGGTGCTCCGGATGAAGCGCAACCCGCTTCCCGCCGTGGTCCCGCTGGTCTTCCTGGTGGCGATGACCACGTGGGCGCTGTTCAGCCAGTTCTGGGACTTCATCCAGGGTGAGTCGTGGAGCGAGCGGTGGGTGCTCGCCCCGCTCGACGCGGTCATCTTCGTCCTGGCGGTGTGGCTGATCGTCGAGGCAGTCGCGGCGTTGCGCCGTGGCAGCCGCCGTGAGTACGACGAGGCCGGCAGCCCGGTGGGCGACGACTCGGACGTGAGCACGCGATGACGGTCCGAGTCGTGCTCGTGCGGCCGTGGGCCGATGCCCACGGCGGCACCGGGTGCTGCGGCGGGGACGCCCGCGACGGCATCTGCTTCGAGGGTCGGGTCGACGGTCCGCGCGAGCACGACCCGGAGGTGGCAACCCTCGCCGCGGCCTACCTCCGGCTCCGGGCGGAGGTGCCGGAGGCCGACGTACAGGTCGTCGGCGTGGACAACACCGCCTACCTCCTGCCGAGCGTGTTCCGGGCCGTACGCCGCCGCCGGGGCACGTGGGCGGCGCTGATGGAGGCGAATCGCGCCACCACAGCCGGGTCGCTCCTGATCGACGGTGACCGCGTCGGGGACGTCCGGCAGATGGGCATCGAGGCGGTCGTGGGCGAGGTCAGCCGCCGCGCCGCCGGCGCTCCTGCCTGAACGTCCCCTCGTCGGAGTCGAGATCCAACGGAAGAACTCGGGAGAAGGTGTCGTATCGGGATCATCGTGTTCGTGGTAGGGGTGAGCGGCCGCCCGGACGGGGTGGCCCACAACCGCTGGAGATGATCTGACATGCACTACCTCCTCACCGTCATCGGCGACACCACCAACGAGGTCGACGACTCCGAGCCGGGGGCGGTCGACGCCTTCAACGAGCAGCTCAAGACCGACGGCCGCTGGGTGTTCGGGGGCGGCCTCACGTCGCCCGACCACGCGACCGTCACCGACAACCGGGGCAGTGCGCCGGTGTTCAGCGATGGCCCCTTCGTCGAGTCGAAGGAGTACCTCGCCGGCTTCTGGGTGGTCGAGGCCGACGACCTCGACGCAGCGCTCGAGCTGTCGGCCGGCGCGTCGAAGGCGTGCAACCGCAAGATCGAGGTCCGGCCGTTCGACGGCATCGCCTGACCCAGCCGTGGACGTCGGCGAGGTCCTCACCCGGGTCCACCACGAGGAGTGGGCCCGGGTGGTGGCCACCCTCACCAGGCGCTTCGGCGACCTCGACATCGCTGAGGAGGCAGCCGCCGAGGCGTTCGCCGTCGCCGTCGAGCGATGGCCGGCCGACAGCGTACCTCCCAACCCCGGCGGCTGGCTGACCACCACGGCCGGCAACAAGGCGCTGGACCGCCTGCGCCGGGAGAGCAAGCGCGACGACAAGCACAGGCAGGCCCACATGCTCAGCGAACAGACTGCCGGTTTCCGCGAGCCGCCGTCCGCAGTGGCCGACGAGCGCCTCCGACTCGTCTTCACGTGTGCCCACCCAGCGCTGGCGATGGAGGCGCGGGTCGCGCTCACGCTGCGCATGGTCGGCGGCCTGACCGTGCCCGAGATCGCGCGCGCCTTCCTGGTCCGGGAGACGACGATGGCGCAGCGCATCACCCGCGCGAAGGCGAAGGTCACGGCAGCCCGCATCCCCTATCGCGTACCTGACGCCGAGGACCTGCCGGCTCGGGTCGACGGTGTGCTGGCCGTGCTCTACCTCGTCTTCAACGAGGGCTACCTCGCCAGCAGCGCGGACACGAACCCGATCCGCGCCGACCTGACCGGGGAGGCCGTACGCCTCACCCGCCTCGTGCGCGAGCTGATGCCCGAGGACGGCGAGGTCGTCGGACTCCTGGCCCTGATGCTGCTCATCGAGGCGCGGCGCAGCGCCCGGGTCTCCGCGCACGGCGAGCTGGTCACCCTCGACCAGCAGGACCGTGGCGCGTGGGACCGCGGACTGATCGCCGAGGGGCACGCCCTCGTCCGCGAGCGACTCACGTCGACCGAGGCACCCGGGCGCTACCAGGTCCTGGCCGCCATCAACGCGGTGCACACCGATGCGGCCGACGCGCGCGACACCGACTGGTCGCAGGTCGCCGCCCTCTACGACCAGCTCGTACGCCTCGACCCGAGCCCGGTGGTGGCGCTCAACCGCGCCATAGCGATCGCCGAGCTCGACGGCCCCCAGGTCGCGCTCGCGCTGGTGGACGAGCTGGCCGCACCCCTCGCGGACTACCACGCGTTCCACGCCACCCGGGCCGACCTGCTGCGCCGGCTGGGCCGCAGCGACGACGCGCGGGAGGCGTACGACCGGGCGATCCACCTGACCGGCAACGCGGCGGAGATGGCGTACCTCACACGCAGGAGGACCGAGCTCGCAGGCGCGTGAGGGCGGTCACCGCCCGGCTGGGACAATCGAGCCCGTGACCGCGCCCCGCCGACCCGGCCTGCTGACCGACCTCGGCGCGGCGGCCCTGACGCTCGTGCTGGTCGGCATCGCGGGCATGCTCGGGATGTGGCAGTACGACGCCTGGCAGGCGTCGCGCGCGGCCGAGGCGCGCGACCTGACCGGCATCGCGCCGGTGCCGCTGGACGAGGTGATGGGCAACGACGACCCGTTCCCCGCCCCCGACCTCGGGCGCCCCGTCGAGGTCGCCGGCGAGTGGCTGGACGGCGGGTTCTGGGTCGCCGACCGCGACCGCGGCGACGAGCCGGGCTACTGGGCCGTCGCGCCGCTGCATACCGGTGACGCGGCCGTCCTCGTCGTACGCGGGTGGGCGCCGCAGCCCGACGCCGACCTCCTCACCGTGAGCGGCGACGCCGACGTCACCGGCTGGCTCCAGGCACCCGAGGGCACCCTGGTCACCGACGACGACCCGGACGACGACGTCTTCCCCGAGATCCGCGTCGCCGACGCCGTGCAGCGCGTCGACGTCGACCTCTGGTCCGCCTACGTGATCAGCCAGGAGCCCGCGCCGGGACTGGAGGAGGCCGAGCTGGAGGCGCTGCCGACCCCGAGCCGGACGACCGGGCTCCGCAACCTGCTCTACGCCGTCGAGTGGTGGATCTTCGGCGCCTTCGCCGCCTTCATCTGGTGGCGGTGGCGCCGCGACGCCACGGCACCGCAGCTGCCCTCGCCGGCGGCCGGGTAGGCGACGCCGGATACCTTGGGCGCCGTGTCCCGCAACCTCACCGCCTACCGCGTGATGGCCTCGATCGTCGGCGTCCTGCTCGTGGTGCTCTGCCTGGTCGGAGTCCCGCTGGCCAACTTCGACGGATCCCCGATGTGGGGCGTCTTCGACAGCACGCCGACCTGGGTCGCCACCGGGTCCGACGCCCAGCACGTGGGCGAGCTGATCACGACCTACCTCGGTGTCGCGCACGGCTGGCTCTACATGATCTTCCTCTTCAGCGCGTTCCTGCTGTCGCGTCGCGCCGGCTGGGACCTGCCCTTCACCCTGGTCACGCTGGTGTGCGGGACCGTCCCGCTGCTGTCGTTCTGGGCCGAACGCCGCGCGACCCGGCGCGTACGGGTCGAGCACCCCGAGCTCGCCTGAGCCGCGCCCCGGGGCACCGCCCCTAGAGTCGACGCCATGGTCACCGCGTACGTCCTCGGCGGCGGCGGTGTCCTCGGCGCCGTCGAGGTCGGCATGCTGCGCGCGCTGCTCGAGCGTGACCTCGTCCCGGACCTGGTCCTCGGCACCAGCGTCGGTGCGCTCAACGGCGCGATGGTGGCCCGCCAGCCCGACCTCGGGGTCGTCGACCGGCTCACCGAGCTGTGGGCCGCGACCGCCGAGAGCCGCGACGTCTACCGCGACCGCCCGCTGCGCACGGTCCGCCGCGCGGTGTCCACCGGCACCCACATCTACTCCTCCCAGCCGCTGCGCACGCGCCTGGAGGCCGAGTTCGGCGCGACCCGCTTCGAGGACCTCCCGGTCCGGCTCGAGGTCTGCGCCGCGAGCATCGAGCGCGCCGCCGAGCACTGGTTCACCAGCGGCCCGATCGTGCCGGCGGTCCTCGCCAGCGCCGCCGTGCCCGGCCTCCTGCCGCCCGCCGAGGTCGACGGCGAGCACTTCCTCGACGGGGGCCTGGTCAACTCGATCCCGGTCGGTCGGGCGGTCGAGCTCGGTGCGACGCGCATCTTCGTGCTGCAGGTCGGGCGGATCGACCGGCCCCTGAAGGCGCCGACGCGTCCCTGGCAGGTCGCGCGGGTGAGCTTCGAGGTCGCCCGGCGGCACCGCTTCATGCGGGAGATGGCGTCCATCCCTGCCGGCGTCGAGGCGCACGTCCTCCCGGCCGCCGGCACCTCGGCGAGAGACGACTCGCTGCGCGCCCACCGCGCCTTCGCCAGCGTCCAGGGCCGGATCGACGCGACGTACGCCTCCTCGCGGGCCTACCTCGACGAGCACCTCGGCCGGGCATGAGCTCCCCCGCCGTCTGGGCCTTCCGCCGGGTGGTCGTCGCGCCCGCGGTGGTCGCCCTGACCGCGCTCATGTGGCTGACCCTCCCCGGCTGGCTGCTCGTGGCCGCGGCCCTCTCGCCCGTCCTGCCCGGCCGGTGGCGGGCCCTGCGTGTGCTGTGGCTGGTGCTGCTGTACGCCACCCTCGAGACCCTGCTGCTCGCGGTGCTGCTCGGCCTGTGGCTGGCGAGCGGCTTCGGCTGGCGGATCCGCTCGCCCTACTTCGCCGGGATCCACTACGACCTCGTGCAGGGCACGCTCATCGTGTTCTTCCGCGAGGCCAGGCGCGTGCTCGCGCTGCGCATCCGCACCGACGGCCCGCACCCGTCGCGGACCCCGGACGGTCCGGTGATCGTGATGTGCCGCCACGCCGGACCCGGCGACTCGTTCATGCTGATGTACGCGCTGCTGCACTGGTACCACCGCGAGCCGCGCGTGGTCCTCAAGAACACCCTTGCCTGGGACCCGGCCATCGACGTGATCCTCAACCGCGTCCCGGCGCGCTTCATCTCGCCGAACCCGGCCGCGGGCGAGGACCTGGAGGCGCAGATCGCGTCCCTCGCCACGGGCCTGGACGCCAACGACGCGTTCGTGATCTTCCCCGAGGGCGGCAACTTCACGCCCGCGCGCCGCGACCGGGCCATCGCCCGGCTCCGCAAGCTCGGCCTGGAGCGGATGGCGGTGCGCGCGGAGGAGATGGTGCACGTGCTTGCCCCCCGCCCCGGCGGCGTGCTGGCGGCGCTCGAGGCCGCTCCCGAGGCCGACGTGCTGATGGTGGCGCACACCGGGCTCGACCACCTGCTCACCGTCGGCGACCTCTGGCGCGAGCTGCCCATGGACAAGCAGATCACCATGCGCTGGTGGCAGGTCGCGCGGCAGGACATCCCCGCCGACCGGGAGGAGCGCATCGACTGGCTCTACGGCTGGTGGGAGCGGATCGACGCGTGGGTCGAGGAGCACCGGCCGGCCTGAGGCCGTACGTCCTCAGGACATGGCTCCGGGCGGTGTCCCAGCCACCTCCGCGACGTGCGGAACGTGGGTGGGACACCGCCCGGAGCGGCGTACGTGGGTCGCTACTTCTTCTTGGGCACGTCGTCGATGTCGATGACGTCTGCCGGGGCGTCGGGCGTGGTGGCCTCGTGCGCCTCCTCGACCGAGTCGCTGATCGCCTCGCCCGGCTCGCCGCCGCCGGTGTCGTCGGTCGTCGGCGGGTCGACGGTCACCACGTCGTCCGCGGTGACCTCGGGCGGCAGCGGGTCGGTGAGCGGGTCGCCGCCGGGGGCCGCGCTGGTGGTCGCCGGCGAGGCGGGCGTCGGGGGCGGGGTCGGAGCGGCGGCCGTGGCCGGCTTCGGCGCCGCCGGCGGCACGTAGGTCGACTGCCAGTTGGCCTCGGCGTCCTGCTTGGCCTTGAGCTTGTTGGCGATGACGCCGGCGAGCGCCAGGAGGCCGCCGAACAGCAGCAGCTTCTTGAGCTTCCCGCCCTTGGGCTCGGGCTCGACGCCGCGCAGCTCGTTGACCTTGGCCGCGGCGAGGTCACGCCCCTCGGCGGCGCGCTCGGAGGCGAGTGCTGCGGCCACGGCGGCCTTGTCGGCGGCGTTGGCTCGCGCCTCGGCCAGCAGCGGGGCGGCCTTCTCGCGGGCCTCGGCCGCCTTGGCCGCCGTCACCGCGGCACCCGCGGTGGCCGCCTCGGCGGCGCGCGTACGGCCCTCCTCGAACAACGGCTGCGCCTTGTCGCGAGCGTCGGAGAGGGCGGGCCCGGCCTTGTCGACGGCCTGCTCCCACGCAGACTCCAGCTGGGGGATGACGGTGTCGGTGACGGTCCCGGTGACCTGCTCGACATAGTCGTGGGCCCGGTCCATCAGGGACTTCTTGCGGCCGAACGGCATGCGTGACCTCCTCAGTCAGTGTGGTCCCATCTCACCACGGGCACCCTGACGCGACCAGCCCCGTCCGGGTGTGGGCGGCGCGTGGCAGGATCGTGTCGCACACAGACATCACTCGAGAGGCAACATCCCATGGCTGAGCCCAAGGCGACCCTGAAGACCAACCGGGGCGACATCGTCATCAACCTGTTCCCCCACCACGCGCCCGAGACGGTCGACAACTTCGTCGGTCTCGCCGAGGGCACCAAGGACTACCGCGACGACGCGGGCCGCACCGGGGAGAAGTACTACGACGGCCTCGGCTTCCACCGGGTCATCGACGGCTTCATGATCCAGGGCGGTTGCCCGCTCGGCACCGGCACCGGCGGCCCGGGCTACACCTTCAAGGACGAGATCCACCCCGAGCTCGTCTTCGACAAGCCCTACCTGCTCGCGATGGCCAACGCCGGCCCCGGCACCAACGGCTCGCAGTTCTTCATCACCGTCGGCGCCACCCCGTGGCTCAACCGCAAGCACACCATCTTCGGCGAGGTCGCCGACCAGTCCAGCCGCGACGTCGTCGACGCGATCGCCACGACCCCCACCGGTGCGATGGACCGCCCGGCGGAGCCCGTCGTCATCGAGTCGGTCACCATCGAGCGCTGACACCTGCCCGACCTGACCGACCCGCCGACCCGATGACCCAGCCGCCCGAGAGGCCGCAGGCGGACCCGGCCGCGGCCGGGGTGCCCACGTGCTACCGGCACCCCGACCGCGAGACCTGGATCCGCTGCCAGCGCTGTGACAAGCCGATCTGCCCCGACTGCATGCGCGACGCCGCGGTGGGCTTCCAGTGCCCCGACTGCGTCAAGCAGGCCAACAAGGGCTCGCGCCAGAACCGCGCCCTCTACGGCGGCGAGCGCAGCGTGGACCCGCGGCTGACGACCTACGTCATCATCGGCCTCAACGCCCTCGTCTGGCTGGCGATCACCGCGACCGGCGGCAGCCGCTCCCGTCTCGTGGAGCTGCTGGCGCTGCGGCCCAACGGCTACTGCGCCCCGGGCGACGGCTTCGTCTACGACCTGACCCACCCGCTCTGCACGACTCCGGGCGTCCGCGAGGCGGCCGGCGTGGCCGACGGTGCCTGGTGGCAGCTGATGACGAGTGTCTTCACGCACGTCGAGATCTGGCACCTGGCGCTCAACATGCTCGCCGTGTTCATCCTCGGGCCGATGCTCGAGGGCATCGTCGGCCGGACCCGGTTCCTCGCGGTCTACCTCGTCAGCGGGCTTGCCTCGTCGTCGCTGGTGATGTGGCTCAGCTTCGAGTACGGCGCGACGGTCGGCGCGTCGGGCGCGATCTTCGGCATCCTCGGCGCGCTGCTCGTCGCCGCCCGCAAGGCGCGGCTCAACGCGCAGTGGCTCGTCCAGAACCTCGTCCTCGGTGTGGTCATCACCGTGGTCGGCTGGCGCTTCATCTCGTGGCAGGGGCACCTCGGCGGCTTCCTCGGAGGCGTCGCCGCGGCGGCGATCATCGCGTACGCCCCGCAGGCGCGACGCTCCCTCGTGCAGTGGGTAGGGCTGGGCGCCCTCGCCGTCGTCCTCGTCGTGCTCGCGGTCGTGCGGGCCATGTCCCTGGCCTGAGACGCACGTCAGCGGCCCCCGTCCCCCGTCGTACGACGTGGTGGCGGGGGCCGAGCTTTACCCACAGGTGTGCACACAGCTGTGGACAACTACACCGGTGTAATTCTCCACAGGAGTTATCCCCAGTGTGGAAATCCGAGCAGGTGGTCGAACGATCCGGGGCGCGTACGGCGGGGCCCGCCACGCGCCCGAAATCGACTCGAGCGGTGAGAGAGACGCCTTCCCTTCCCCAGGAAGGCGCCTCACTCACCGCTCGAGGCGACGAATGGATCCGGCCCGATCACCGGGCCGGGGATGAACCTACTCCCACTTGGTGGCGAAGCTGAAGCCGACCGCCATGAAAGCGATGCCGACGACGAGGTTCCACTGGCCGAGGTCGTTGAAGATCCACAGGCTGGAGAGGTCGTCGGAGAAGACGTAGAAGGTGCAGATCCAGATCAGGCCCACCAGGAAGCAGCCCAGCATGCCTGCCACGACCCCGCGACCGCGACCCAGTGGGGTCGAGGGGTGGGCGGAGACCATCAGGCCGACCATGAGGAGCCCGAAGCCGATCACGTAGTTCCAGCGACCCAGGTCGGCGACGGCCTTGGGCGAGCCCTCGACCGGCGGGAACGCGAGCGGGTTGCCGCGCGCCTGTGCGTAGTAGAAGGCGAGCCAGGCGATACCGGCCACGATGAGCAGCAGGGCGATCAGGAACCTGGGAGTGAAGAGGCTGCTCTTCTCCTCGGTGGTGATCGTCTTGGACTTCGACACTGCTGCTCCTGTGGCTCGGATGGTCGGACCCGGCGAGTCACGGCGCCGGCCACGGGCGCCGGAGCGCCCGCCGGGGGGTTAGCGTAGTCGCCATGCCGCCCCCGTCCCACTCGTCCCCCGCGCGTCGCCGCGCCTGGCAGTTCGCGACACCCGTCGTCGTGCTGCTCATCGGGGTGCTCTTCGCGGTCAGCGCGGAGCAGAGCGACGGCCTCGACCTGCGCGGCGGCCGGCTCACCGACCTCGCGTCCGTCGTCCGCGCCGAGCGCGACGAGGCGGGCGACCTCACCGAGCAGGTCGCCACCCTCAACGCCGAGGTCGAGGAGCTCAGCACCCAGCTCGGCGACCGCTCCGTCGGGCGGGTCCAGGACGAGATCGCGACCCTCGTCGACCCCGCAGGCCTGACCGAGAAGGCCGGCACGGCCGTCCAGGTCACGCTCGACGACGCCTCCGAGGAGGCGCGCCTGGCCTACGAGGGCAACCCCAACGACCTCGTCGTGCACCAGCAGGACATCCAGGCGGTCGCCAACGCGATGTGGAACGCCGGCGCGGAGGCCGTCACCATCCAGGGCCAGCGGCTGATCTCCACGACCGGCATCAAGTGCGAGGGCAACCAGGTCACCCTCCATGGCCTGCCCTACTCACCGCCCTACGTCATCGTCGGCATCGGCGACCCGGCCCGCCTCGAGGCCGAGCTGACCACCGACCCGATCCTCGCGACCTACCGCGACTACACCCAGATCCCCGGCGGCAGCGTGTCGTGGGACATGGTCGCGCTCGACACGGCGGTCGCGCCGGCCTACACCGGCCTGCTCGACCTCACGTACGCCACCCCGATGACCGACTGACCGGCCACCGGCGTCACGGGACCGGAGTCTCGGTCGGGGTCTCGGTGGGCGTCTCGGTGGGGAGGGTCTCGGTCGGCGTCTCGGTCGGGACCTCGGGCACCTCGGGCTCCTCGTAGGCGGAGACGAAGATGGTGATCGTGCTGCCCTGGTCGGCGGTGCCGCCGGACGGGATGATCTGGTCCACGACCGTCCCCTTGGGCTCCGTGGACGCCGGGTCGGTGCGTACGTCGGGGACGAAGCCCGCCTCGCGGATGGCCCGCTCGGCCTCGCGCTGCTGGAGCCCGCGGACGTCGGGGACCTGTTCGGGGCCGTCGGAGAACACGATGGTCACGGTGGTGCCCTCGGCCACCGAGGTCCCGGCGGCGGGGGCCGTGCTCAGGACCTGGAAGCGCGGCTCGTCGGAGTCCTCCTCCTGGAACCGCACCTTCAGCCCCTGGTCGAGCATCGCGGCGCGGGCCTCCTTGCGGAGCGTGCCGACGACGAACGGGACCTCGACCTCGGGCCGGCCCAGCGAGAGCACGAAGTCGATCGAGCTGCCGGGGTCGATGAAGACGTCACGGGCGGGGTCCTGCGAGATGACCGTGTCCGCCTCGACGGTCTCGGACGTCTCGCGGGTGATCCGGCCGACCCGGAAGCCCGCGTCGGCGATCTCGAGGCGTGCCTCCTCCTCGGTGAGGCCGACGAGGTTGGGAACCTGGTCACGCTCGGGCGCCTCCTCGAAGAGCATCCCGTTGAGCAGGTAGGCGCCGCCGGCCAGGAGTGCGAGCAGCAGGAGGCCGCCGACGATCCAGAGCGCCGTACGGCTGCGGGAGGGCTCGTCGCGTCGCGGGGGCGGGGACGCCGCCATCGTCGAGGTCGCGTCGGTCGGCGGGACCGGGGGTACGTACTGGGTGTCCGCGGGCGGCGGCACGACCGCCGGGGCCTGGATCGGGTGGCCGGACAGGTAGCGCTCGATGTCGGCCTTCATCGCCGCGGCGCTCTGGTAGCGGTCCTCGACGCGCTTGGCGAGCGACTTCATCACGATCGCGTCGATCTCGGGGTCGAGCTGGTCGTCGAGGTCGGACGGTGGCGAGGCCTGCTCGCGCACGTGCTGGTAGGCCACGGCCACGGGGCTGTCGCCGACGAACGGCGGCCGGCCGGTGAGGAGCTCGTAGAGCAGGCAGCCGGTCGAGTACACGTCGGAGCGGGAGTCGACGGTCTCGCCGCGGGCCTGCTCGGGCGAGAGGTACTGCGCGGTGCCGACGACGGCCGCGGTCTGGGTCATCGTGGAGGAGGCGTCGGAGATGGCCCGGGCGATGCCGAAGTCCATCACCTTCACGTCGCCCGACGGCGTGAGCATCACGTTGCCGGGCTTGATGTCGCGGTGGATGATGCCCGCGCGGTGGCTGTAGTCGAGCGCCGACAGCACGCCGGCGGTGATCTCCAGCGCCCGCTCGGGCAGGATCTTGCGGCCCTCGCGGAGGATGTCGCGGAGCGTACGGCCCTCGACGCACTCCATCACGATGTAGGGCTGGGCGACGCCCGAGCCGTCGGTGGCCATCTCCTCGCCGGTGTCGTAGGTCGACACGATCGCGGGGTGGTTGAGGGACGCCGAGGACTGGGCCTCGCGGCGGAACCGGGCCTGGAAGGTGGCGTCGCTGGCGAGGTCGGTGCGCAGGCGCTTGACCGCGACCGTACGGCCCAGGCGCTGGTCCTTGCCCTTGCGGACCTCGGCCATGCCGCCACGTCCGAGGAGCTCGCCGAGCTCGTAGCGGCCGCCGATCAGTGTCGGCTCCGACTGCGTCATCCCTCGCTGCCACCTTCCTCGTCGTCCTGCTGCCCCGGCGGGACCTTCCCCCAGTAGCTGACCGTCACCTGGTCGCCCTCCTGCAGGGTGCCACTGGGCTCCACCGACTCCACGACGTCGTCGGGCTGGTCGCCCGGGTTGTCGAGCTTGACGCCGACCGGCTCGAGGCCGAGGTCGCGCAGCTCCTTCTCGACGTCCTTGCGGTCGCGACCCACGTAGGCCGCCGGGTCGACCTCCACCGTGCCGGCTTCCGGCTCGGTCTCCGTGGGCGTCTCCGTGGGTGTCTCGGTCGGCGTCTCGGTGGGTGTCTCGGTGGGCGTGTCGCTGGGGGTCTCCGACGGGGACTGGCTCGGGGACGAGGTCTCGTCGTCGCTCGACGCGGCCGGGTCGGTGTCGCCACGGGTGCCCAGCCAGACCGCGACCAGCACCGCGACCAGCACGGCGGCGAGGCCGAGGACCAGCGGCCAGGGCGTCGTACGGCGCGACGTCGATGCAGGAGTCGGCGCGGGGGGAGGCGCGGGAGCCGGGCGAGCCGCGGGCATGACCTGCGTCGAGCTCGCCGCGGCGGCGACCGCCGGTGCCGCGACGGTGGCTGCGCCCGCTGCGCTCCCGGCAGCGGAAGTGGGGTCGCGGAGGGCCCGGGCGAAGGCCGTGCCGTCGGCGAAGCGGTCCTCGGGAGCCTTGGCCAGACCCCGGCGTACGACGGCCGCGAGGTCCGCGGGCACGGCCTCGGGCAGCTCGGGGACAGGGTTGCGCAGGTGCGCGATGGCGGTCGCGACCGCGCTGTCCGCGACGTAGGGCTTGCGCCCGGCCAGGCACTCGTAGGCCACGACGGCGAGGGAGTAGACGTCGGACGCGGCGGTCGCCCTGCCGCCCTCGGCCTGCTCGGGCGAGATGTAGGCGGGGGTGCCCATCACCTCGCCGGTCTGCGTGAGCGCCATGCCCTCGGCCGCGCGGGCGATGCCGAAGTCGGTGACCTTGACCCGGCGGTCCGGGGTGACGAGGAGGTTGGCGGGCTTGACGTCGCGGTGCACGATGCCGGCCGCGTGGGCGACCCCGAGCGCGTCCGCGGCCTGGGCGAGGAGCGCCTGCGTGGCCGCGGGGTCGAGCGGGGCGGACGGACGCAGGAGCGCCGACAGCGGCTGGCCCTCCACGAGCTCCATGACCAGGTAGGGCCGCGGCGTGGCGGAACCGTCGTCGAGGGTGCCCTGGCCGTAGTCGAAGACCGCGGCGATTCCCGGGTGGTGGAGCGCGGCGGCGTGCCGGGCCTCGGTCTCGAAGCGGGTGCGGAAGAGGGCGTCGTCGGCGTACTCGCTCTTGAGCACCTTGACCGCGACCGACCGGTCGAGGACGGTGTCGCGCGCGGACCACACCTCGCCCATGCCGCCGGTGGCGATGCGGGACTCGAGGACGTAGCGACGGGCATCGTCGACGTGGCCGCCGGGAGCGAGGGCGGTCACTGGCCGATCACCGCCTCCATGACGGACTTGGCGATCGGGCCGCCGAGGCGCCCGCCACCGATCTCGTCCGGCGAGGTGTCGCTCGACTGGACGAGGACGGCGACGGCGACCTGGGGGTCGTCGGCCGGCGCGAAGGAGACGAACCAGGCGTACGGCGGCCGGTCGCCGCTGGACTGGGCGGTGCCGGTCTTGCCGGCGACGTCCATCCCGGGGATCTGCGCCGGCGTGGCTGTCCCCGACGCGACGGTGGCGACCATCATCTCGGTGAGCTCGTCGGCGGTGCTGCTCGAGATGGCCTTGCTGATGCTCTGCGGATCGGTCCGGTCGAGGACCGACAGGTTGGGCGCACGCACCTCGTCGACGACGTAGGGGCGCATCACGTCGCCGTCGTTGGCGATCGCCGCGGCCACCATCGCCATCTGCAGCGGCGTCGCGGTGACGCTCGACTGGCCGATGCCGGACATCGCCGTCTGCGGGGCGTCCATGTCGCGGGGGTAGAGCGACTCGGCCTGGCCGCCGAGGTCCTCCAGCGAGGTGGAGTTGAAGCCGAACGCCTCGGCCTGCTCGGCCATCGCCTCGGTGCCGAGCTCGTTGGCCAGGCTGAGGAAGGTCACGTTGCAGGACACCTGCAGGGCCTGCGTCATCGTGATCCGTCGACCGCCGCAGTTGCCGCCGTCGTAGTTGCCGATGGTCGTCTCGGACTGCGGCAGCTGGAAGCGGAAGCCGCCGGGGACCATCGACTCGGCGTCGTAGTTGCCGGACTCGATCGCCGCGGCCGCGGTCACGAGCTTGAACGTCGACCCCGGCGGGAGGGTCGTACCGATCCCGCGGTTGATGAGCGGCTCGCGCGGGTCGGCGTTGAGCTGCTCGCCCAGCTCGCCCACGGCCTCGAAGTCGTGGGAGGCGAAGTTGTTGGGGTCGAAGGTCGGCGTCGACACCATCGCGAGCACCCGGCCTGTGGTGGGCTCGAGTGCGACCACGGCGCCCTGCGCGTCACCGGGGAGCGCGTCCAGGCCCGCCCACGCTGCGTCCTGCGCCGCGGCGTCGACGGTGAGCTGGACGTTGCCGCCCTTGGGGTCGGTGTTGCTCAGCATGTCGACCAGACGCGTGACGAACAGGCGCGAGTCGTCGCCGGAGAGGACGGCGTTCTGCGAGCGCTCCACGCCCGTCTGCGTGAAGCGGGAGAAGTATCCGGTGATCGGGGCGTACTTGAGGGGCTGGGAGTAGGTGCGCTGGAACTTGTACTGGTCGTCGGACGGCACGCTGCGCGCGATCGCCTCCTTGCCGACCAGGATCGCGCCGCGCTCGCGGGAGTAGGCGGCGGTGATGATCCGGTTGTTGCGCGGGTCGTCGGACAGGCTGTCCGCGCGGACGTACATCAGGTAGGTGGCGTTGACGAGCAGCGCCATGAAGAGGACCAGGCAGAAGACCGAGACGACGCGGATGGGCTTGTTCATCTCAGCTTCACCACCTGGGTGCTCTCGCTGTCGGCGCTGGAGTCGTCGACGGGCTCGAGGCGGGGGGCGGGGCGGCGGGCCTGGTCGGAGACGCGCAGCAGCAGCGCCACCACGACCCAGTTGGCCACGAGCGAGGAGCCGCCGTAGGACAGGAACGGCGTGGTCAGGCCGGTCAGCGGGATGAGGCCGGTCACGCCGCCGATGACGACGAACACCTGCAGGGCGAAGATCGCCCCGAGGCCCACCGCCAGCAGCTTGCCGAAGCCGTCGCGCGAGATCAGCGCGATGCGCAGCGCCCGCTCCACGATGAGGCCGTAGCAGAGGATGATCGCCATCACCGCGGTCAGTCCGAGCTCCTCGCCGATGGTGGAGACGATGAAGTCGGAGTAGGCGAACGGGACCCGCTCGGGCAGCCCGTTGCCGAACCCGCGGCCGATCAGCCCGCCCCAGCCCATCCCGAACATCGCCTCGACGAGCTGGCCGCTGCCGGGGCTCGCGTCGTAGTAGTCCATCGGGCGGAGCCAGAAGTTGAAGCGGTTCTGCACGTTGCCGACGAACGTGTACGCCGCGAACGCGCCGGCCGCGAAGAGCACCGCCCCGACGACGAGCCAGCCCGGCCGCTCGGTGGCGACGTAGAGCATCACGAGGAACAGGCCGAAGAAGAGCAGCGACGAGCCGAGGTCGTTCTGCGCGACGAGGATCATCATCGAGACGCCGAACATCGCCAGGATCGGGCCGAGGTCGCGGCCGCGCGGCAGGTCGACGAAGACGACCCTCCGGCCGGCGAGGGCGAGGGCGTCGCGGTGGAGCACGAGGTAGCCGGAGAACGCGACGACCAGCAGCACCTTGGCGACCTCGCCGGGCTGGAAGCTGAAGCCGGCGACGCGGATCCAGATGTTGGCGCCGTTGATGGGCGTGCCGATCACCGGAAGGAAGGGCAGCAGCAGCAGGACGATGCCGGCGAGCCCGGACGTGTAGGTGAACCGCTGCAGCGAGCGGTGGTCGCGCAGCAGGAACAGTGCGCCGATGAACAGCAGCACGCCGAGCGTCATCCAGGTGAGCTGCTGGCGGGCGAAGGTGTGCTGGTCGAAGCCCTTCGCCTCGTAGGTGAGGTCCAGGCGCCGCAGCACCGCGAGCCCCAGGCCGTTGAGGGCCGCCACGAGGGGCAGCAGGACCGGGTCGGCGTACGGCGCCACGAGGCGGACCGTGACGTGCGCGGCGACGATGAGGGCGGTCAGCCACCCGCCGTAGCCGACGAGGTCGGCGGGCACCACACCCTCGACCCCGAGCCCGACGGCGGCGTAGGCGCCGATGCCGACCATCAGGGCGAGCACGAGCAGGAACAGCTCCGCGCCCCGGCGCCGCCGGTGCACGAAGCCCATCAGGGACCCGGTCTGACTCATCGTCTCGCCCCCGTCACTCTGAGCTGACGTCCTGGCGGCCGGCGTAGAGGTCGACGGTCACGCGGGCCTCGTCGAGGTCGCCGGCCTCGATGCCCTCGCGGACGGCCTCGGCGTCGATGTCGCTGAGCCGGTCGAGGTCGACGTCGGTGGTCTCGTAGGGGTGGGAGAGGGAGATGCCGGGGAGGTCGGCGTCGACACCGCGGAAGATCGCGACCCGGCCCTCGTGCTCGCCGACGTAGAACTGCTGCTGGCTCCACGACCAGCCCGCGGCGAGGACCACCCACGCCAGCCCGAGCAGCACCGCCGCGATCAGCAGCCGGCGCAGCACCGGGTGGCGGCCCGGCTCGCGCGGGGCGTAGCGGGCGGTCTCGGGGTCGATCGGGTCGGCGACGTAGGCGCCGGGCGGGACGTCGTCGGGCACCGCGGGGAGCTCGCCGGTGTCGCCGGAGCGGTGGCCGCGGAACAGCCCGCCGACAGCGCCGCCCACCCCGCCGCCGAGCGGCATCCGCCGCGGCAGGTCGGCGGCCGCGCCCACGAGCAGCGGCTGCAGGTCCTCGGGCGGCGCCTCGTCGGAGACGTCGGCGACGATGCAGGTGACGTTGTCGGTGCTGCCGGCCTCGAGGCTCGCGCGTACGAGCTCGACGGCGGCGAAGTCGGGAGTGCCGCTGGAGAGGATGTCGGCCATCTGCTCGTGGCTGAGGGTGCCGCACGCGCCGTCGCTGCACACGAAGACGCGGTCGCCGGCCTCGGCGGGGAACTCGAAGAGGTCGGGCTCCTCGTGGCGTACGCCGTCGAGGGCCTTGAGGATGAGGTTGCGGTGCGGGTGGGTCCGCGACTGCTCCTCGGTGATGCGGCCCTCGTCTATCAGCGACTGGACGAAGGTGTGGTCGTGGGTGAGCTGGCGCAGCTCGCCGCGACGGTAGAGGTAGGCCCGGCTGTCGCCGATGTGGCCGATGCCGAAGCGGGTGCCGTCGAAGAGCGCGACCGTCGCCGTGGTGGACGTGCCGTTGAGGTCGGGGTCCTCCTCGACGAGCTCGGCGATGCGGTCGTCGGCGCGGTGCACGGCGCCCGCGACCTGGCCGAGGATGTCGTCGTCGGGCTCCTGGTCGAGCTTGCGCAGCGCCTGCACGGCGGTGCTCGAGGCGAGGTCGCCGCGCACGGCGCCGCCGACGCCGTCGCACACCGTGAGCAGCCAGGGTCCGGCGTAGCCGCTGTCCTGGTTCTCGCGGCGCACCCGACCGACGTCGGAGATCGCGGAGTAGTGGAGGTACATCACTTCCGCAGCTCCAGGATGGTCTTGCCGACGCGGACCTGGACGCCGAGGCCGATGGTGGTGGGCTGGGTGATGCGAACCGGGCCGACGTAGGTGCCGTTGGTGGAGCCGAGGTCCTCCACGAACCACTCGTCCCCGCTGGCCGCGACCCGCGCGTGCCGGGTGGAGACGTAGTCGTCGTCGAGCTTGATCGCCGCGTCGCTGCCACGGCCGATCAGGAGCGGGGCGTCGGCGAGCTCGGCGCGGGTGCCGGCCTCGGCGCCCTCGACCACCAGCAGGTGGGTGGGCGCGCCGCGCCGGGGCTTGCGGGGCTTGGCGTTGGCCTTGCGACCGGTCGGTGCCGGGGCGCCGCCGCGGGCGGTCTCGGGGACCCGCGCGCCGAACATGTCGGAGCGGATCACCGAGATCGCTGACAGCACGAAGATCCAGAGGATGGCCAGGAAGGCCACCCGGATCAGGAACAGGGTGAGCTCAGACATTCCAGCCCCCGGCCTCGTCGCGTCCGCCGTCGATGCGCACCGTCATCTCGGTGTGGCCGATCTTGATGGTCGACCCGTCGCGCAGCCGCGCGCGGGGCACCTTGGTGCCGTCGACCAGGATGCCGTTGGTGGAGCCGAGGTCGACCGCCTCGACGCCGTCGATGCTGACCTCGAGCTCGAGGTGACGCCGGCTGACGCCGGGGTCGTTGATCCGCAGGTCGGCCTCGGTGCCGCGGCCGATCACCAGGCCCGGTGGCCGGAGCGGGTGGCGGGTGCCGTTGACCTCGAGCGTGGCGTGGGAGGAGCGCGTACGGGTGCGCTGGTCGTTGTCGGTCACGCTCGCCTGCGCCTTGGAGCGGATCCGGAATCGACCGGTGGTGAGGTCGTCGGCCGACTCGAACGCGATGCTGACCGGACCGGTGAAGACGTAGCCCTGGGCGTCGGCGTGGTCCTGGAGCTGGTCGACGAGGTCCTGCTCGAGCGCGCGGCCGAGGCCGACGATGCGGTCGAGGTCGGTGCTGGACAGCTCGACGTGGAAGTCGTTGGGCACCAGCCGGCGCTGGCGGCTGAGCACCTGGGCGTTGTTGTCGCACTCGCGCTGGAGGGCCGCGGCGATCTCGACGGGTTGCACGGCGCTGCGGAACGCGCGGGCGAAGACGCCGGAGATGACGGTCTCCAGCCGGTGCTCGAATCGCTGCAGCGGGTTCATCGTCAGGCCTCCTCTCGTCGCGCTGGGGTCGCACCGTCGTGGTGGGCAGGCTGCACAGACCGCCCGGCCGGTGCCGCCGAGCGTACCGGCCGCCGGTCCGTGCGCGCGGGTGCCGCCCCGTCGTCGGGGTGAGGGCGACCGGGCGATTGGGAGGGCGCGTCGGGCGTGGGGTAGCCTGAGCCCGCTTCTGGCGCGAGTGGCGGAATAGGCAGACGCGCACGGTTCAGGTCCGTGTGTCCGAAAGGACGTGGGGGTTCAACTCCCCCCTCGCGCACCACCTCGAAGGCCCCGGACACCGTCCGGGGCCTTCGCGCATCTCGTGGCGGTCAGTTGCGACGTCACGCCCCGGGGAAGCTGATGGACTCCACCATCCGGGTGAGCTGGGAGACGGTGCCCGGCGAGGTGTCGGGGAAGTACTCGGTCACGACCACCACGCGGTGGCCGTCGACGTCGAGGACCCACACCTCCCAGGTGTTGCTGGGACCCTGGGCGAAGAAGCCGGGGTCCCACGGGCGCCACTCGTGGCAGCGGCCGAGGTCGGCCGGTGCCCGGACCGTGAAGTAGCGCCCACGCGCACCGCCGACCTCCGTGTCCACCGGAGCTGGGCCGCGGTACCACTCCTGGGCGGTGACCGCGTCGACGAAGTCGTCCACCCCGGGCCCGACCGCGACGTCGGGGAGCTGGTGGGACGTCGACAGGCACGGGTCGGTCTGCACACCGACGGTGTTGCTCGTCCAGCCCAGGACGAGAGCAGCATCCTCGGTGCCTGTGGTGGTGGGAGTGATCACCGGGAAGCCGGCCATGCGCGCCCACCCCTCCGGCACGGTCACCTCGAGGGCGATCGGCGGCGGAGCCGGTACGCCGGCGGGGCAGGCGATCGGGTCGTCCTCCACTCCTTCGCAGTCCACGCTCACGACGAACTCGTAGCGCCCCGGGTCGAGCGGGCCGTCCGGGAGCGGGACCGCGCCGGTCGGTGCCGGCGACCCTTCCCCGCTGGTCGCCGGTGTATCCGCGGTGTCCGAGGAGACGTCGTCACTCGCACAACCGGCCAGCAACGCCGCGGCGACCAGCGTCGCCCAGGCCGGCACCGCGGACCTCCTGAGATCGGCCGTCCACCTCATGGCTACCTCCTCGCAGGACTTGTCACACAGTCTGAACCCGGGCGCCGTCGCTGGAGGTTGGGCTGACCAGACCACCCCGGCCCGTGGTGCGGGGCTGTTGGCGCATGATCGAGGGGTGGCCGAGGCGAGCGACTCCCCGACGGAGGACGTGCGATGGCTGGTGGTCGACGGCCGGCGCTGGCGGCGCACGGACCCGGCGATCCCGCCCGACGCCCTTGCGCGGCTGAAGTCCCACCTCGGACGCGGCCGGTCGGGCGTACGCACCGCGGCCTCCGACGCCGAGCTGGAGGCGACCCGGCACCGGACCCAGCTGGCCAAGGTCGGCCTCGGCGAGCGGGGCACGCCGTGGTGGGAGCAGACCGAAGCCGAGCGGAGGGAGCGGTGGGAGTCGGCGCTGGCGGAGCTGGACGCCCTCGACGAGTGAGGCCGTCGGCCGCACAGGTCCGGGGGGCGAGCTCCCCTCGCGCAGCGTCCTCAGCCTGCGGGGGACAGTGGCGGCACCGCGGCCGGCAGCCCGCGGTGGTCGGTGTGCGCCTCGAAGCCGGACGCGATCGAGATCAGCGTGGCCTCGTCGAACGCGCGACCGAGCAGCTCCAGGCCGACCGGCAGGCCGTCGGACGCGAAGCCGGCCGGCATCGCCAGCGCCGGCAGGCCCGCGATGGTCGCGGGACCGCAGGCGAAGTGCCCGGAGTCGTCATCCTGGTCGGGCCTCACGATGACACTCGCGGTCGTCGCGCTGACGGGGTAGGCGACAGCGTCGACCCGGTGCCGGTCCATGACCGCCTCGAGGTCCCGTCGATACCCCATCCGGCCGGCGACCGCCTTCCGGTAGGCCCGGGTGGTGGGCTTCTCGCGACTGGCCCCTGGGTCGCCCACGAGCCGGGTCCACGCCCCTCGGGGCGCGGTGGGCTCCTTCGCCAGGTAGTCGGCAAGGCTCGACGGGAACTCCTCCAGCAGCGGATCCATGTCCTGGGCCGGCTCGGGCAGCGTGATGGGGACCAGCTCCGCGCCGTGGGCGACCATCACGTCGAGCGCGTCCTGAAGGACGCCGTCCAACTCGGTGCGGTAGTCGAACTCGAGGATGCCGACCCGCCGACCCTCCAGTCCTGCCGGGTCGAGCGCGTCGACGAGGGACGTCGTCGTGGGCACGGTCGCCGGGTCCTCGGGGTCCTCGCCGGCGGTGATGTCGACGAGGATCGCCAGGTCCCCCACGGTGCGCGCCATCGGACCCAGCTCGTCGAGGGATGTCGAGAAGGGAAGCGCCCCTGCACGCGACGACAGGCCGTGCGTCGGGCGCAGGCCGTAGACGTTGTTCAGGCCCGCGGGGTGGCGGACGGACCCGCAGGTGTCCTGCCCGAGACCCGCCGCGGCGAAGTTCGCCGCCACCGCGACCGCGGTGCCGCCGCTCGATCCGCCGGGCTCCCGGCTGGTGTCGTACGGGCTCAGGGTCTGGCCGCCGAGCGTCGAGTAGGAGTTGGAGCTCTGGGTCAGCTCGGCGAGGTTCGTCTTGGCGAGGATGATCGCGCCCGCCTCGCGCAGCTTGCGGACCTGGAAGGCGTCCCGGGCCGGCCGGAAGTGCTCGAGGACGGGGCTGCCGGACGTCGTCGGCATCTCGACGGTGTCGATGTTGTCCTTCACCACCAGGGGGATGCCGTGCAGCGGCCCGCGTGGCCCCGAGGCGGCGCGCTCGGAGTCGAGCGCCACGGCCTCGGCGCGCGCCCGTGGGTTGATCGAGATCAGGGCGTTCAGCTGGGGTCCGTCGTCGTCGTATGCCTCGATCCGCGCGAGGAAGTGGTCGACCAGGTCGACCGAGCTGACCCGACCGTTCCGCATGGCACGTTGCAGCTCCGCGATGGTGGCGTCCATCGGGAACGGCACGTCCCCGGTGATCACCGTGCTCGGCGAAGGATCGGCCGTCACCGTCGTGCTCGGCTCACTCGTCGCGGACGAGTCGGTCGGCGAGTCCGTGGGCGCGGTGCGGGGCGCGGAGTCGGTGCACCCAGCGAGGGCAACGATCAGGACGCTGACGACGATGGATGTGGCTGCTCGGTGCATGGCTCCTCCTGGCTTCGTCACCGTGTGAACCGGACGGACCGGGCCATGGCACGCAGCTCGGCCTCGATGTCCGTCGGTGTCTCCGGGAAGTACTGGGTCATGACGACCACGCGAACGCCGTCGACGTCCATGACCCAGAGGTCCCACCGGTTCGACGGACCCTGCGCGTAGGGCGAGGGCTCCCAGGGGCGCCACTCCTCGCAATCGTTCAGGTCCTCCGGTCCGAGCAGTGAGAAGAAGGTGCCGCGGTGCTTCCCGAGCCTGACGGGCGAGGGCTCGCCGCTGTCGATCAGCGGGTGCGCCGTCACGGCGTCGACGAAGTCGTCGACCGACGGGCCGATCGGGGTGTCGGTCTCCTGGTGCGAGACTTGGGAGCAGGGCTGCGAGTTCAGGCCCACCCACCAGTTGGTCCAACCCAGCACGAGGGCCGGATCGCTGGGACTCGAGGTGTCCCGGCCCGCGGCCGGGAAGAGGGAGACGAGCTCCGTCGCGGCGGTCCAGCCCGCGGGAACGGTCACC
Source organism: Nocardioides eburneiflavus (assembly GCF_004785795.1). Taxonomy (NCBI): domain Bacteria; kingdom Bacillati; phylum Actinomycetota; class Actinomycetes; order Propionibacteriales; family Nocardioidaceae; genus Nocardioides; species Nocardioides eburneiflavus. The sequence continues at coordinate 795,839 of NZ_SRRO01000001.1, read as the reverse complement.
TCCAGGGTCGGCAGGGCCGGTTTCTCGTCCGCTGGGCAGTCCAGGTCACAGGTGTTCAGCACCGCCATCCGGTAGCGCCCCGGGGTCACGGGACCGTCCTCGAGCTCGGGCACCCCCGTCGGGGCGGCGCTGGTCGGCTGGCTCGAGGACCCCAGCGCCGGTGGGGTGGCGCGCGCCGGAGCAGGCTGGGTGTCACGGTCGGCCCCACAGCCGCCCAGGAGCAGGGACGCCGCCACAGCGAGCAGGTACGCCGCGCGCGAGACCGCGCAACCGCGTGCCCTCCTGCAGCCGAGGGTCGAGCACGAGGTCGACGTGGTGCTCGACCAGGTCGTCGCCGACCGCAGTGCGCTCCTCCACGCCATGGGCCCCTCCTCCGCAGATGTGTCTCCATGACTGGAACGCCACATCGACCCCCTGTGGGTTGGGTCGGCGGCGACGGAGGTTCAGTGGTCTGGAGCGGTGGACGGTCGCCGAACCGCCCGGCCGCTCCACGCTCGAGGGGGCCCGGCGATACTGCCCTGCGTGAGCCCGCAAGCACCGCAGCCCTCCGCCGAGCACCTCGCCGAGCCGATGCGGTCGCGGTGGAGCGCGAGCGTGTACGACGACGCGCACCGCCTGGGCGACGCCGAGGTCGAGACCCTGCTGCGTGCCGCCCAGTGGGCGCCGAGCGCGGGCAACAGCCAGCCGTGGCTGGTCTTCGTCTGCGTGCCGGGCACGGCCAACCACGACCGGCTGGTCGCGACGCTGAGCCGCGGCAACTCCGGCTGGGTGCCGCGCGCCTCGGTCGTCTTCGTCACCGCCGCGCACGTGCGCTCCGGCGACGAGGCGGACGCGCCGGCCTTCAGCGACTACGCCCTGTACGACGTGGGCCAGGCCGCGGCCCACCTCACCCTCCAGGCGAGGGCGATGGGCCTGCACGCCCACCAGTTCGCCGGCTTCGACCACGACGCGCTGGCCGACGCCCTCGGCGTACCTGCCACCCACCAGCTGCTCACCGGCATCGCGGTCGGGGTGCCGGGCGACCCGGCCGACGTGGACGAGCGGACCGCCGCCCGCGACCACCGCGACCGCGTGCGCAAGCCGTTCGGGGAGTGGGTGCGCCACGGCCGGTGGGACGAGGCGTGACGTCCCCGCTGGCAGAATCTGCGCCATGACCACTCTCTCCGAATTCTCGGCAACGGCGATCGACGGCACCGACACCGACCTCTCGCAGTACGACGGCAAGGTCGTGCTGGTCGTCAACACCGCCTCGCAGTGCGGCTTCACCGGCCAGTACAAGGGTCTCCAGGAGCTCCACGACACCTACGCCGACCAAGGCCTGGTGGTGCTCGGCTTCCCGTGCGACCAGTTCGGCAACCAGGAGCCCGGCAGCGAGGCGGAGATCTCGGACTTCTGCGAGCGCAACTTCGGCGTGACCTTCCCGCTGTTCTCCAAGGTCGACGTCAACGGCGACCAGGCGCACCCGCTCTTCGAGTGGCTCAAGGACTCCAGAGGCGGGATGCTCGGCAGCAAGATCAAGTGGAACTTCACCAAGTTCCTCGTCGGTCGCGACGGCCAGGTCATCGACCGGTACGCGCCGACGATCGAGCCCGAGAAGCTCAGCAAGGACATCGAGAAGGCGCTCTGATGCGCGCCGGCGTCCTCGCCGCGGCGGTGCTCGTCGTGATGGGGGTGTCGGCTGCTCCGGCGGGGGCGGGTGGTGCGGAGGGTTTCGACACGGTCGCTGCGCGACCTGCTCAACCAGCGACGGCGGAGCGGGCGACGGGAACCGTGGTCGGGACGGGAACCCCCGCGTCCTGCACCTCGCGCGCGGTCGTACGGGCGGTGGCGCGGGGTGGCACCATCACCTTCTCCTGCGGACCGGCACCGGTCACGGTCGCGATGACGAGGACCGCGAAGGTCGTCAACACCTCGAGCCGCGTCGTCCTCGACGGCGGCGGGCTCGTCACCCTGAGCGGGCAGGGTGAGCGGCGGATCCTCTACATGAACACCTGCGACCGGGCGCAGACCTGGACCACGTCGCACTGCAACGACCAGGCCGAGCCGCGGCTGGTGGTCAAGCGGATGGGCTTCGTCCGCGGCAACAGCACCGGCGAGCGGGTCGACGGCGGGGGCGGCGGCGCGATCTTCGTGCGCGGCGGCCGCCTGCGGATCGTCGGCTCGACGTTCGCCGACAACCGCTGCGACCGTACGGGTCCCGACGTCGGCGGGGCAGCGGTCCGGGTGCTCGACCAGCACCGCGACCGGCCTGTCGTCGTACGCCGCTCCACCTTCACCGGCGGGCGCTGCAGCAACGGCTCGGCGCTCAGCAGCATCGGCGTCTCGTGGCGGATCACCGGCTCGACCTTCGCCGGCAACCGCGCGATCGGACGCGGCGCCAACCCCGCGCGGCCCGGCACGCCCGGCGGCGGTTCCGGCGGCGCGATCTACGTCGACGGGAACGACATCCACCTCACCGTGGAGGACTCCGAGATCACCGGCAACCGCGCCCGCGAGGGCGGCGGCGCGATCTTCTTCGTCTCCAACGACCGCTCCGGCACGATGACGATCCGGGGCTCGCGGCTCGTCGACAACCCCAGCGACGGGTTCGAGACGCTGCCCGGGATCTTCTTCCTCGGTGCGAGCCGGACGATCACCGACTCGGTGGTGCGCTAGAGCGGGCGTGGTTTCGAGGCTCGCTGCGCTCGCACCTCGACCACCGACTCCTTCGCTGGTCGAGGTGCGAGGAGCGCCAGCGACGAGCCTCTAAACCTGCGTCGGGTCAGGCGAGTGAGGGCGCGTCCGGGCCGACCCGCTCGGCGAGCCACTGCGCGACCTGCTCCTCCGAGGGCGCCAGGCCGTCGCTGATCACGTGGGGCGCGACGCGGGAGAAGTAGTCGGTGACCATGCTGTCCGACTCGCGCACCAGCATCCCGGCGGCCTCGCCGTCGACGATCCACGACCCGAGCACCACGCGGTTGCCCTCGAAGCTCGGGAGCTCGGTGTAGGCCTGGTAGACCCAGCCCTCCGCGCCGTAGCCGCCGGGCATCACGACGTCCTCGAGCATGTCGTCGAGGTGGATGCGGATGTTGTCGCCCTCGCGCCCGTGCAGGGGCTTGGCGACCCAGCGCTCGAGGTCGCGCGGCTCGTCGAAGTAGGCCGGCAGCAGCAGCCGGTGGCGGGGGAACAGCTCCCACAGCACCGGCAGCAGCGCCTTGGTGCTGAGCAGCACCTTCCACGCGGGCTCGATCCACCTCGTGGGCCGCGCCTCGGCCCGGTCGACGACGAAGCGACCGAACGGCTCGGCCAGCATCTCCTCCCAGGCGTACAGCTTGAACGCGTTGCGCAGCGGCTCGTCGTGGACGTCGCGGAAGTCGCGGGTGTCGGGGTTCCAGCCGACCTCGGCGACCGGGTGGGCGAGGGCGACCCAGCCGGCCTGGACGGCGGTGTCCATCAGGTAGTGGACCGTCATCTCCATCTCGCCGCCGTCGTAGGAGTCCTCCTCTCCGAGGTCGTAGAGGAAGTGCAGGCGGTCGCCGTCGAAGTGGCCGGAGCGGCGCAGCTTGCGCCACCCGGCGATGAGGCGGTCGTGGACGGAGTTCCACTGGTCCATCTCCGGCATCACGTCCTCCATCCAGTTCCACTGGATGATCCCGGTCTCCACGAGGCCGGTGGGGGTGTCGCCGTTGATCTCCAGCATCTTGATCGACCCGTCGGCGCCGTACGCCAGGTCGAAGCGCGCGTAGAGCGCCGGGTCGCCCGCCTCGACGGAGCGGCGTACGACCTCCAGCGAGCCCGGCGGCAGGCCGAGACGCTCGTCGGTCATCGTCGTGGCCATGTGGGTGACCGCCTGCAGGCACATCGCCCACAGCTCCTCGGTCGCGGCCTCGAGGGCCTCGACCTCCTCCATGGTCACCTCGTACCAGGCGTCCTCGTTCCAGTAGGGCAGCTCGGCGCCGTCGGGCATCTTCGTGACGGGGAAGACCAGCCCCTGCTCCACGACGGTGTCGCGCCAGCCCTCACGCGCCCGCGACCGGTGCCGCCACATCTGTCGGTGCCCGCCCGCTCAGGCGATGCTGGCGCACACGATGGCGCCGACCGAGAGGGCCACGGCGGCCGCGACGTGGGCGAGGGGGCGTACGGGGCCGGGCTCGGTGACGATCTGGCGCAGGTTGCCCGGCGTCATCGCCTCCACGGCGAAGAACATCAGCGTGTTGAGGGCGATGCCGACGACGCCGAAGGACACCGTCCACCCCAGCGCCCAGCCGAGGGAGGTCGCGCCGTTGGTCCAGATCGCGGTGAACAGCACCGCTGCGTTGGAGACCAGCCACGCCGACGTGACCACGGCGGCACCCTTGGAGTGGGCGTGCACCGACTCGTTGCCGTTCTCGTCGACGCCCCGCAGGTGGGTGCCGAGGTGCCCCGGGGTGGCCAGGTCGAGGACGTAGTAGGCGACCACGAGCATCGCCCCGCCGACGAGGGCGTAGGCGACGGCGTGCAGCAGGGCGTTGATCAGGTCGGTCACGGTGTCTCCTGGGAGCGGGGCTGACGTGGTGGGTCGGGACGGGGCAGGCAGGCTCAGCCGAAGCCGCGCGAGCTGCCGCCGAACCCGCCCTTGGTGGTGGCGGACTTGACGGTGGAGCCGCCGGTCGAGGGCAGGCCGCCGCGCTGGACGGTGCCGTTGAGCGAGCTGCCGCTGAAGGTGCCGCCCGACGTGGTCTGTCCGACCGCGGGGATCCGCGAGCTGGCGCCGAGGTAGTACCAGAAGAACCCGGAGCCGCCGCCGTTGTAGTCGGAGTCGTCGTCGCACTGGTCGTCGTCGACGCGCTCCTGGGTGTCGGGGTCGACACAGACTGCGGCGTAGTCGGCGCTGGAGGAGCACCCGGTGAGGCTGCTGGCCATCAGCGCCGTGATGCCCAGCGAGATGCTGGACGAGCGCATGCGGCGGCGGGTGGGTGTGGTCATCGGGAGCCTCCGGGCGGGTCCTGAGCGGCGTTCGTCGGTGGGGCGTTCTTCTCGGCGAACATCGCGAGCATCCGCTCGGCGACGTCGGTGGTGGCCGCGTCCGCGGCCTCGTGCTCCGCCAGCCGCGCGTCGAGCCACTCGCGACCGTGCTGGGCCTCGAGCGAGGCGAGCGTCAGGTGCTCGAGGCGGTCGATGCGCTCGTGCACGTCCTCGAGGACGGTCGCCACGGCGAGCGACTCCTTGTCGAAGACGAGGTTGGCGATCACGTGGCCGATCGCGATCGGCACCAGCACCAGCATCGACACGATGAGGAACGCGCCGACCGCGCGGCCCGCGGTGGAGGAGGGGTAGAAGTCGCCGTAGCCGACGGTCGACCCGGTGACGATGCCCCACCAGAGGCCCTCGATCGGGCCCTTGTCCTCGAGCAGCGCGTAGACGAGCGAGCAGACGATCCAGATCCCGATGACGACCAGCACCAGCAGGTGCGGCGCGTTGACCAGTCCGCGGACGGGCCGGGAGACGAAACCGATCCGCCGGGCGACCACGTGCTCGACCCTGTCGACGTCCGTGACCCGATCGGCCATGTGCACTCCCCGTTCCCCCGTGTCGTCGCGGCGACCATAGCGCTTCCCCCGCCTCCGACCGGTCGAACCCCCGCGGGCGCCCTGGTGCCTCAGGCGACGAGGTCGGCGTACTCCGGGTGCTTGGCGACGTACGCCGCGACGTAGGGGCAGTCGGGGTGCACCCTCAGGCCGCGTGAGCGCGCGTCGTCGAGCGCTGCGCGGGCGAGGGTGGCGGCGTGGCCCTGGCCGGTGAAGGCGGGCAGCACCTCGGTGTGCACGAGGTGGATCAGCTCGCCACGGAGGCGGTAGTCGATGAAGCCGACGACCTCCTCGCCGGCACGCAGCTCGTAGCGGTGGTGGTCGGGGGCGTCGATGAACTCTGTGTCCACAACCCGAGCCTAGACCGACGTGACTTGCCCGTAACCCCGTGCGAGGTGGAGGGTCTGGGGCATGGCAGCAACCGCATCGTCGTACTCGATCACCATGCGGTTGTACACCGCGGCCGACCACAGCGTCGTCGGCGCCGTCGCGACCACCATCGCGCACAACGGGGGCGTCGTCACCGCGATCGACGTGGCGGAGTCGCGGCACGACCGCCTCACCGTCGACGTGACGTGCTCGGCCGCCGACGCGGAGCACTCCCAGGAGCTGGTCACCGCGGTCTCCGGCGTCGAGGGGGTGACGGTCCACAAGGTCAGCGACCGGACCTTCCTGCTCCACCTCGGCGGCAAGATCGGGGTCCAGTCCAAGGTGCCGCTGCGCACCCGTGACGACCTGTCGATGGCCTACACCCCCGGCGTGGGCCGGGTGTCCATGGCGATCCACGACAACCCCGAGGACGTCCGCAAGCTCACGATCAAGGGCAACTCCGTCGCCGTCGTCACCGACGGCTCCGCCGTGCTCGGCCTCGGCAACATCGGCCCGGGCGCCGCGATGCCGGTGATGGAGGGCAAGGCCGCGCTGTTCAAGCGGTTCGCCGACATCGACGCGTGGCCGATCTGCCTGGCCAGCCAGGACACCGACGAGATCGTGAAGGCCGTCGAGATGATCGCCCCCGGCTTCGGCGGCATCAACCTCGAGGACATCGCCGCGCCGCGCTGCTTCGAGATCGAGGCCCGGCTGCGCGAGTCCCTCGACATCCCCGTGTTCCACGACGACCAGCACGGCACCGCGATCGTGGTGCTCGCCGCGCTGACCAACGCGCTGCGCTGCGTGGAGAAGCAGCTCGCCGACGTACGCATCGTGGTGTCCGGCGCCGGTGCCGCGGGCACGGCCATCGTCACCCTGCTGCTCGCCGCCGGGGCCCACGACGTGGTCGTGGTCGACCGCGAGGGCGCGCTGGCCTCAGGAGACGAGTCGCTCTCGCTGGCCCACGCCGAGCTGGCCGGCGCGACCAACCCGCGCCGCGCCCGCGGCTCGCTGCAGGAGGTCCTCGTCGACGCCGACGTGTTCGTCGGCGTCTCGGCACCCCGCATCCTCGACCCGGAGTGGATCCCCACGATGGCGCCGAAGCCGGTCGTCTTCGCCCTGGCCAACCCCGACCCGGAGGTCGATCCCGCCGAGGCCGACAAGTACGCCGCGGTGGTCGCCTCGGGCCGCTCCGACTACCCCAACCAGATCAACAACGTGCTGGCCTTCCCCGGCGTCTTCCGCGGCCTGCTCGACGCGGGTGCCACCGAGGTGACGACCGACATGCTGCTGCGCGCGGCCCAGGCGATCGCCGACACGGTCAGCGCCGAGGAGCTGCACGCCGCCTTCATCATCCCGAGCGTCTTCCACCCCGACGTGACCAAGCGGGTCGCCGCCGCGATCAGCGGTCGCGAGGGCTGACCCGCGCTCGCTCTCGCGCCGGGTCAGGCGGGCCCGACCTTCCGCGGCCACCAGAACGTCTCGCCGAGGGTCAGCGCGAGCGCCGGGACCAGCACCGTGCGCACGACGAGGGTGTCGAGCAGCACGCCGACGAAGATGATCGCGCCGAGCTGGGCGAGCACGACCAGTGGCAGCACGCCGAGGACGGCGAAGACCGCGGCGAGCAGGATGCCGGCGCTCGTGATGACGCCTCCGGTCGCGGTCAGCGCGCGGAGCATGCCCGTACGGGTGCCGTGCTCGCGCGCCTCCTCGCGGGCCCGGGTGACGAGGAAGATGTTGTAGTCCACGCCCAGCGCGACCAGGAACAGGAACGCCAGGAGCGGCACCCCGGTGTCCATCGCCGGGAAGTCGAAGACCCACTGGAACAGCCACCAGGACGCGCCCATGCTCGCGGCGTACGTCGCCAGCACGGTCGCGACGAGCAGGAGCGGTGCGACCAGCGAGCGCAGCAGCAGCACGAGCGCCCCCAGCACCAGCAGGAGGATGAGCGGGAGGATGAGCAGGCGGTCCTGCGCGGCGTGGTCGGCCGCGTCGATCGACTCCGCGTCCCCTCCGCCCACGTGGGTGTCGTCGAAGCCGGCGACCGCGTCTCGGACGTCGAGCACGACCGCCTCGGCGGCGTCGCTGCCCGGCGCCGCGTCGGGGACGGCGTCGATGAGCGCGATGCCGTCGGCGTTCGTCGTGATGCGGGCGGAGTCGACCCCGTCGACGGTCTCCACCGCGGCGAGCACCTGCTCGGGCTCGGCGCGGGTGACGACCTGGACGGGGTCGGAGGTGCCGGCGGGGAAGGACTCGCCGAGGCGCTCGGCGGCCGCGATGGCCTCGGGTCGCTGGAGGAACTGGTCGGCCGGGTCGAGGCCCGTGATGATCGAGGTGGTGCCGACGGCGAGCAGGGCGAGACCGGCCACCGTGCCGGCCACGAACGTGCGCGGGCGACGGGCCACGGCGTCGCCGACCCGGCGCCACACGCCGCGCGAGTCGACCAGCACCGCGTCGCCGACGTGCGGCACCCGCGGCCAGAACACCCAGCGGCCGAACAGCACGAGTGCCGCCGGCAGCACGACGAGGGCGAAGGTCGCGGCGATCACCACGCCGACCGCACAGGCGAGGCCGAGGCCGCGAGTGGTCGGGATCGCGGAGAGCAGCAGGGTCAGCAGGCCGAGCACGACGGTCGTCGCGCTGGAGAGCACGGCCTCGAAGGTCCGCGACAGCGCCCGCGCCATCGCCTCGTGGCGCGAGTCGGTGGTCTTGAGCTCGTCGCGGTAGCGGGAGATGAGCAGCAGGGCGTAGTCGGTGCCGGCGCCGAAGACCAGCACGCTCAGGATGCCGACGGTCGACTCGTCCCACGCGACGCCCGCCACCTCGAGCACGTTGGTGGCGACGATGGCCGCGAAGCGGTCGGCGATGCCCACGACGGCCAGCGGCACCAGCCAGAGAACCGGGCTGCGGTAGGTGATGATCAACAGGAGCGCCACGATCGCGGCCGTGGTGGCGAGCAGTCGGATGTCGGCGCCGTCGAAGACCTGCCCGATGTCGGCCTGGATGCCGGCCGGCCCGGTCACCTGGACCTCGACGTCGTCCGGGGCGTCCTCGCGCAGCCGGTCGCGCAGCTCCTCGACCCGGTCGATGTTGTCGGTGGCCGACGTGGAGGTCACCGGGACCGCGACGAAGGCGGCCGTCCCGTCCTCGGCCACGACGACGGGGGACTGCTGGCCCTCTGCGCCTCGGGGGGGTCCGTCGGGATTCCCGCCCCGGCCCTCGTCGCCGGCGGCGGCGAGCAGGGCGACACCCTGCTCGGTGAGCTGGCCGCGTACGGACTCGTCGAGCTCCCCGGACCCGGCCGTCCACAGGACGATGGCGACCTGGCCCTCGTCCTCGGGCAGCTGCTCGGCGAGCTCGACCGCGAGCGTGCTGTCGGCACCCGCGGGGCGGGTGTCGACCGGGGATGCCTCCCGCTCGCCCTCGGGCAGGAAGGCGATCACGGCGAGTGCCATCAGGAGGGGCCCGAGGGCCACGAGCCACGCGAGTCGGGGACCGGTGAGGGCACGGGCAGGCGCGGGGATGCGGTGGTGGGACACGGAGGATCCTCAGGTCGGGGAGGTCGCTAGGCAAGGTGATTGCTAACCAAGTTACTTATCAAGTTAACGGTAGCGTGGTTACGCTGGCAAGCCACCAGCACCGCCACCCGCGCCGCCGCCTGCAGGCACGACCACGACACCGGAGCCCTCGCGTGACCGACCAGCACCAGCCCGACGCGGTCCCTCCGTGGGTCGAGCGCGGTCGGGAGCGGACGCAGCCGCCGACGCTCCTGGCGCTGCGTGACCTCGTCGCCGCGGGCAGCCGCGTCACCCACGTGGTGGCCCGCCGCGCCGGGCTCAGCGAGACCGAGCTGGTCACGCTCGAGCACCTCAGCCGTGAGCAGATCGGGCCGGCCGAGGTGGCACGACGCCTCGAGGTGTCGACGGCGGCCGCCACCGGCATCGTCGACCGACTGGTCGCCCGCGGCCACGTCGAGCGCCGCCCCCACGAGCTGGACCGCCGGCGCACCGACCTCCACATCACCGACTCCGGGCGCGGCGAGGTCGTCGGGCACCTGATGCCGATGTTCGCCGCGCTCGACCGGCACGACGCCTCCTTCACCGAGGAGGAGAAGGCCGTGGTCGAGCGCTACCTGCGCGGGGCCGCCGCGGCCTTCGAGCGGGTCCTCGAGCCGTAGGGCAGGGGTTCCAGTCCCTTTCGTACGGTTGTCGGCCGTTGCAGCGGGCAGGAAGCGCGGCAACCACCGGGTAGCCGGTGGTTGCGACCAGGAGGCAGCTCAGTCGGAGCTGCCGGCCTTGCGGTGCGCGACGAGCGCGGCGCCGACGATGCCAGCGCGGTTCTGGAGCGTGGCGGGGACCATCTCGGTCTCGACCTCGATCAGGTGGCCGAACTTGTCCCACGACTTGCTGACCCCGCCGCCGATCACGAACAGGTCGGGGGAGAACAGCCGGTCGAGGTGGCGGAAGTAGGCGGTGAGCCGCTTCGCCCACGCCTCCCAGGTCAGCCCCTCGCGCTCGCGCGCGCTGGTGGCGGTGGTGACCTCGGCGACCGCGCCGTCGAGCTCGAGGTGGCCCATCTCGGAGTTGGGCACGAGCTGGCCGTCCCAGATCATCGCCGAGCCGATGCCGGTGCCGAGCGTGATGACCATGACGAGACCGCCGCGGCCCTTCGCCGCGCCGTACTCGGCCTCGGCGAGCCCGGCGGCGTCCGCGTCGTTGACGACGTGGACCTCGCGGCCGAGCGCCTCGGTGAAGATGGCGTCGGCGTCCTCGCCGATCCACGACTTGTCGATGTTGGCGGCCGACAGCACGACGCCGCGGCGCACGATGCCGGGCACGGTCACCCCGACGGGCCTGGTCGAGGCGGGGAAGCTGCCGACGATCTCGCCGAAGACCTTGGCGACGGCCTGCGGCGTCGCCGGCTTGGGGGTGTCGATCCGGACCCGGTCGTGGGCGAAGTCGCCGACCTCGAGGTCGACAGGGGCGCCCTTGATGCCGGTGCCGCCGAAGTCGATGCCGAAGGGGTGTTCCATGGCACACAACCTATCGCCAGCGCTCGGGAGGTGTGACGGGGGCAACACCCGACGAGACGGCTGTTGACAGATCAATGGCTCTTGTCAAAGGAGTTTACAGATCGTATGGTCTTGTAAACCCCACGGCAGGAGGTCACGACCATGGCCGGCTACCCCACCCGGATGCCCACGCGACTCGCCCCCAGCGGCACGGTGCCCGACGGCACGACGGAGCTCTGGAAGGACCGCAAGCGCTACCTCTGGCTGATCGGCCTGGTGGTGCCGAGCCTGGCGTTCGTCGCCTTCGGCGGCCACCTCGCGACCGGTTGGAGCGTCTGGTTCTGGATCGGGCCGATCGTGATCCTCGGCGTCGTCCCGGCGATCGACCTCGTCGCGGGGCTCGACCGCTCCAACCCGCCGGACGACGTCATCGAGGCGCTGGAGCAGGACCGCTACTACCGCTGGATCACCTATCTCTTCCTCCCGATCCAGTACGCCGGCTTCCTCGGCGCCATGGCAGTGGTCGGCGGCTGGGACGGCTTCGGCCTGCTCGCCGACCAGCCGCTGTCGACGCTCGACAAGATCGGACTGGCCGTCTCCATCGGCTGCATCGGCGGCATCGGCATCAACACCGCGCACGAGCTCGGCCACAAGAAGGAGGCCAACGAGCGCTGGCTGTCCAAGATCGCGCTCGCGCAGGTCTTCTACGGCCACTTCTACATCGAGCACAACCGCGGCCACCACGTCCGCGTCGCGACCCCGGAGGACCCGGCGAGCGCCCGGCTGGGCGAGAACTTCTACCAGTTCTGGCCCCGTACGGTCGGTGGCTCCCTGAGGTCTGCCTGGCGCCTGGAGAAGCGTCGCCTGGCCCGCCGCAAGCAGAGCCCCTGGCGCCTGGACAACGACGTGCTCAACGCGTGGCTGATGACGGTCGTGCTGTGGGCCGCGATCATCGCCGCCTTCGGCGTCGAGGTGCTGCCCTTCCTCGTCATCCAGGCGGTCGTCGGGTTCTCCCTGCTCGAGGTCGTCAACTACATGGAGCACTACGGGATGCTGCGGCAGAAGGTCGGCGAGGGCGAGCGCCAGCGCTACGAGCGGGTGCTGCCCAGCCACAGCTGGAACTCCAACAACATCGCGACCAACGTGTTGCTCTACCACCTCCAGCGGCACAGCGACCACCATGCCAACCCGACGCGGCGCTACCAGACGCTGCGCGACTTCGAGGAGAGCCCGGTGCTCCCGACGGGGTACGCCGGGATGATCGTCCTGGCCATCGTGCCCGCCGTCTGGCGCCGGGTGATGGACCAGCGCGTGGTCGACCACTTCGGCGGCGACGTGTCGCTCGCCAACATCAGCCCGCGCAAGCGCGAGACCTACCTCCGCCGCTACGCCGCCGCACCTCCGCCGGTTGAGCAGGGCGAGGAACGAGCCCGTGTCGAGACCCAGGAGCGGCAGACGCAGAAGGAGGTGCTCGCCGCGCGCTGCCCGAGCTGCGAGTACGTCTACGAGGTCGCGGCGGGCGACGAGCACGAGGGCTTCGCCGCCGGCACCGCCTGGGCCGACATCCCCGACGACTGGTGCTGCCCCGACTGCGGCGTGCGCGAGAAGGTCGACTTCGTGCCCTGCGAGCCCGAGCGGTCGGTCGCCTGACGATCGGTGCGTACGCCGGGGGCTCCTAGACTCGGCGCATGCCCGAGACGACCCGCGACCGCATCGTCGCGGCGGCCGTCGAGATGACGACCTCGTCGGGGTGGGCGTCGGTGACGATGGCGCGCCTCGCCGAGGCGGCCGGGGTGAGCCGGCAGACCGTCTACAACGAGGTGGGCTCCAAGCCGGCGCTCGCCGAGACGATGATCCTCGAGGAGCTGGCCCGCTTCCTCCAGGTGGTGGAGCAGGCCTTCGACGCCCGCCCCGACGACCTGGCCGCCGCCATCGAGAAGGCCGTCACCGACGTGCTCACCCACGCCAGCGCCAACAAGCTGCTGCACGCCGTGGTCAGCGCGACCCACGGCGCCGACACCGAGCTGCTCCCGCTGCTGACGACCAACGCCGCCGGGCTGCTGGGCGTGGCCAAGGAGGTCATCAGCGCGCGGGTCGCGCCGTACGCACCGGGCATCGACCCCGACCACCTCGACCCGGCGATCGACATGGTCGTCCGGGTCGTGCTCAGCCACGTCATGCAGCCGTCCGGCTCGCCGGAGCAGACCGGCGCCGACATTGCGTGGCTCGCGGGACAGGTCCTCGGGGGCTGAGCGGAGGAGCGGCCGCCGGTGCTGCCGGCGGCCGTCCCCCTCTCACTCGCGTGATGTCACGCGCCTCCGGTCACTCGCTCTCGCCCTCGTGGTCGTCGTGGAGACCACCGGACGGGCACCCGGCCGTGGTGCAGAACGTGCCCTCCGGGCCGGTCGGCTCGGGGAGCGGGACCGACTCCGGCACGGGCTCGCCCACGACGCCGTTGACGGCCTCGGTCGAGTACGCGTACGTCAGCGCGGCGTAGGCGATGAGGTCGCTGTTGACGTCGAGCGCCGCGTTGTTGTTGTTCGCGAAGGTGTCGCAGGCGAGGTGGTAGCACGGGTCGAACTGCTGGCCGGCCGTGCCGCCCCAGATGGCCTGCTGCGTCGGGGTCTTGACGACCTCCGCGCCGGTGAACAGGCCGCCGGACGGGATCCCGGCGACGATGAACGCCTGGTAGTCGCTGCGACCGGAGAACTGCGTGTCGTCGTAGGGCCGGCCCAGGGACGTGTAGACCCCCTCGTACAGCTCCTCGATCGCCTCGGACCCGGCCGGGATCGGCACGCCGGCGGGCGCCGGGAAGGTCGACTCGTCGGCGTCGTACGTCATCAGGACGTGGTTGGGCGAGCCCACCATGTCGTAGTTGAGGTAGAGCGCGATGCGGTCACGCTCGGCCTGGGACAGGCCGGTGACGTACGCCGTCGAGCCGAGCAGGCCGGCCTCCTCCGCACCCCACCAGGCGTAGCGCACGGTGTTGAGCGGCTTGACCTTCGCCATCTGGAGGGCGGTCTCGAGCAGCGCGGCGGATCCGGAGCCGTTGTCGTTGATGCCGGGGCCGGCCGCCACGCTGTCGAGGTGAGCACCGCTCATCACGACGTTGTCCGGGTTCAGGACGCCGCGCTTCTCGGCCAGCACGTTGTAGTCCGTACGGGTCTCGCTGGGCAGGACGCGGACGCGAGCGGTGGAGCCGGCCTGCGCCAGGGCGGCGCCGTCGGCGAAGCTGGCACCGACGACCGGGATGGTGACCGGCACCGACGACGGGTTGAGGGTGCCCACGATGAGACCCTCGCGGGTCGGGTCGTTGCCCTGGTTGAAGATGACGACGGCCTCGGCGCCGGCGGCCTGGGCGTTGACGGCCTTGATCGCGAACGCGCACGTCCCGCGCTGGACCAGTGCGATGTCGTTGGGGCCGCTGAAGTCGAGGCCGGCGAAGTCGGCGGCCTCGCACCCGCTGGTGCTGTCGCGCGGCGGCGTCAGGGCGAGGTCGACCGGGACGACGGAGCCGGTGACGTCGCCGTTGCCGGAGCCGGTGTAGGTGCCGGTCGCGTAGTCCGCCGACACGGGGGTGAGCTGGCGCAGCAGCGCGGGGAAGACGAACTGGAAGTCGAACGGGTCGAGGGTGACCGTGTAGCCGGCGGCGCGGAGCTTGCCGGCGACGTAGTCGACGCTCGCCGCGTAGCCCTCGGTGCCGGCGACCCGGGTGCCGGGGTAGAACTCGTCGTCGTTGGCGTCGGCGATGCGCTGGAACGCGGCCTGGTGCCCGCGCACGCCGTCGAGGGTGACGCACTCGAGGAGCTTCGCGTGGGTGTTGTTGGTGCGCTTGAGGCACGACGGCGGTGCGGCCTCGGCGGGCACTGCCGTGCCTGCCCAGGTGAGGGCGCCGGCGACGAGCGCCAGCGCGATCGAGCCCGCGGCGCGCGAGGCGCGCCGAGGCGATGGCGTCGAGAGGTTCATGGGGTCTCCTGACCTGTCGTGCGCCCGTCGGGGGGTGGGGGGTTGGGGGTGGCGGACGTCTCTCGCGATCAAACGACTGCGCCCGGTCCCGGTCAAGGACGGAGCGAGTCGCTCTAGACCGCCGGTCAGGGCACCGTCGACGCCTAGCCTTGGGCGCGTGAGCGGAGTCTCCTGGGGTACGCCGTCGGCGCGCGCGGTGGTGGCGGCCGCGACCCTCGGGTCGGGGATGACGCTGCTGGACGGCACGGTCGTCAACGTCGCGCTCCGCACGATGGGCGAGGACCTCGACGCCTCGCTCGCGCAGCTGCAGTGGATCACCAACGGCTACTTCCTCTCCCTCGCCTCCCTGATCCTGCTCGGCGGCTCGCTGGGCGACCGGCTCGGCCGACGGAGGGTCTTCGTGATCGGCACCGTCTGGTTCGCGCTGGCCTCGCTGCTGTGCGGGCTCGCGCCCACCGCGGAGGTGCTGGTCGTGGCGCGGGTCCTGCAGGGCATCGGCGGCGCGCTGCTCACCCCGGGGAGCCTGGCGATGATCCAGGGTGCGTTCCGCGCGGAGGACCGCAGCCGGGCGATCGGCGCCTGGTCGGGCCTCGGCGGGATCGCGGCTGCGCTCGGGCCGCTCGTCGGCGGACTGCTGGTGGACCACGCGTCGTGGCGGTGGATCTTCCTCATCAACCTGCCGATCGCCGCAGTGACGGTGTGGCTGGCGCAGACGTGGGTCCCCGAGAGCCGCGACCCGCGGACCCAGGGCCGCTTCGACGTCGCCGGCGCCGTGCTGGCGGCCCTCGCCCTGGCCGGCACCACGTGGGCGCTGACCGACGCCGGCGGGGCCGTGACCCTCTGGGCCGCGGGGTGCGGCCTCGTCGCCGCGGTGGTCTTCGTCGCCGTCGAGCGTCGCTCCCGTGGGCCGATGGTGCCGCTCGGCCTCTTCGCCGACCGGACCTTCAGCGCCGCCAACCTGATGACCCTCGTGGTGTACGCCGCCCTCGGCGCGATCCTGTTCTTCCTCGTCCTCCAGCTGCAGACGGTCGGTGGCTACAACGCCCTCCAGGCAGGCCTGTCGACGCTGCCGATCACCGCCTGCATGCTGCTGCTCGCGGCACGCGGCGGGGCGCTCGGCGAGCGCATCGGACCGCGGGTCCCGATGACGTTCGGCCCGCTGGTGATGGCGGCAGGGACGCTCCTGCTGCTGCGCGTCGGCCCCGACGTGACCTGGTGGCGCGACGTCGCACCCGGCCTCACCGTCTTCGGCCTCGGGCTGGCGCTGATGGTCGCGCCGCTGACGGCCACGGTCCTCGCGGCCGCCCCCGACGAGGTCGCGGGCGTCGCCAGCGGCATCAACAACGCGCTGGCACGCGCCGGGTCCCTGCTCGCGATCGCTGCCCTCCCGATGGCGGTCGGCCTGGCCGGCGACGACTACCGCGACCCGGCGCGCTTCGACACGGCGTACGGCTCCGCGGTGCTCGCCTGCGCCGCCCTGCTCGTCGTGGGCGGCCTGGTCTCGTGGTTCACCATTCCGCGCCGCGTCCAGACACCCACTGCCTAGGGTCTGGGCATGCGCGTACGACGGGGAGCCGGGGTCGCGGCGACCGCTGCCCTCGCGCTGCTGGTCGTGGCGTGCAGCGATCCCGCCGCCCGCGAGGAGCCGGACGCCTCGCCCACCTCCGAACCCACCTCGCCGGTGAGCGAGCCGACGGAGAAGTCCTCCACCGTGCCCGTGGCCGACCCGGCCCACGCCGTCGACCCGCCCGGCGAGCGTGACGGCCGGTTGTGGAGCGCGGACATCCTCGTGCAGTGGGACCAGCCGATCGACGACGAGCTGCTGAAGCGGATCGAGCGGCTGCGCGGCGTGGCCCACACCGAGCGCATCGGTCTCGGCCAGGTCAGCCTCGAGAACCGCGTGCTGACCGTCGCCGCGGTGGACCCCGGCGGCTTCCGCCACTTCACCCAGGCGGACGTCGCCGACCTCCAGGAGATCTGGGACCGCGTCGCAGGCGGCGAGATGGCCGTCGCGGACTCCAGGGCAGTCCGCCGCCTCGCCGACCCCAACGGGATGATCCGGCTCGGCACTGACGACGACGCCCCCACCCTGCACGTGGGGGCGTACACCCCCCAGATCCCGACGATCGACATGGTCGTCAACACCGCGTGGGCCGCCGACATCGAGATGGCCACCGACAACGGGCTGCTCATCTCGACCGACGGCACCACCCCCGCCACGATCCGCGGGCCTCTGGAACGCCTCGTGGGCAAGGACGCGTCGGTCCAGATGCTCGACGTCGCCTCGCGCCTCGGGCTCGACCCCGACGCGAAGCTCACCGCGATCCCGACCGGAGGCACGCTCGGGGACCTCGTCGGCACGTTCCGCTACACCGTGCTCGGCGGTGGGCGGATCGCGCCCGACCCGGCCTGGGTCAGGGCCAACATCCGCACCGAGGCGGTGCCCGTCCTCGGCAGCGTCACCTGCCACAAGGACCTGTTCCCGCAGCTGCGCGCCGCGCTGCTGGAGGTGGAGCAGCGGGGCCTGGCCGGCGCGATCGACCCGCGCCAGTACGCCGGGTGCTACTACCCGCGCTTCATCGCCAACACGACCACGCTGTCCAACCACTCCTTCGGCCTCGCCCTCGACCTCAACACCGCGGGCAACCAGCGCGGCACCGTTGGCGAGATCGACCGCGACGTCGTGGCGATCTTCAAGGCCTGGGGCTTCGCCTGGGGCGGCGACTGGCGCTGGACCGACCCGATGCACTTCGAGCTCAGCGAGGTCAAGGCAGTCGGCTAGGTCTTGCCGGCCGCGGTCACGGGCATCAAGGACGCATCCCCGCCCACGAAGGAGGCTCCGATGAGCCAGCTCGCCGTCGAACTGTCCGACCTGCGCGGTTGGTCCCGACAGGTCGGCCGGGCCGGTACCGACTGCACGGGGCTGTCGTCCTACCTCTCCACGCACGTCCCCGACGGGGACTTCGGCGCCATCCTCGAGCTGGTGACCTACGAGTACGAAGGCCTCGTCCCCGCCTTCACGGCGGTGCTCGGCGAGGAGGGTGTGCGGCTCGGCGCCACGGCAACGTCGCTGGGAGAGACGGCCGACGACTTCCAGGAGACCGACGCGCGCGTCGCCCAGGACTTCGGTGTCGGCCGGGCCATCACCGACGACCTCCGCGCCGACGGCTTCTACGACGTGGCCGGCGTGCTCCCGGTGGGCGCGCCCAGCTGCGACACCGCTGCGCTGCCCGAGGTCTCGTTCGGATTCGTCCTCGACAAGATCTGTGACCTCACCGAGTGGATCGTCGGCATCGACCCCCGCGAGTACGTCACCCGGTGGATCGCCGGGGACATCGAGAAGGCTGCGCTGCAGGCGTCCGCCTGGCAGCACGTGAGCGACTGCCTCGACCGGGTCACCGACAACCTCTCCCACGGCCAGGCCGCCATCTCGCGCACCTGGCGCGGCGGCGCGGCGACACGGTCCGCCGACCACGTCGAGCGGTGGATCACCGAGCTGTCCAGCCAGTCGAGCGCGATGCGCAGGGTCAGCGGGCACCTGCGAGACATGATCCGCTCCTCGGTCGACCTCGCCCAGAACGTCGTCGACGTCATCCGCATGATCATCTCGATCTGCAGTGCCGCCATCTCGTCCTCCTACATCCCGGTGTGGGGGCAGTGGAAGGCCGTCAAGACGATCAAGGAGGGCTGGGAGCTCTTCAAGACCGCACGCAAGGCGATCATGGCGTTCTGGCAGATCATCACCACCATCAAGAACCTCATCATCAGCCTCGTCCACATGGTCACGATCGAGTCCCTGCCCGACGCCCCGCGAGTCCCCGCGTGAGCGAGCCGACGCCGGAGGAGCAGGTGGCCGCCGCCATGGTCGCCTTCCAGGCGACGCTCGAGATGGCCCGCGGACACCTGGCGCGGGTGGCCGCGACCCCTGTCCACACGCCCGACGAACGCCACCAGTTGCACCGCGACGCACTCGACGGCAGGCTCGGCCCCGACATGGAGCGCCTGGCCCGACTGGTCGAGGACGGCGAGACGAGCTGGGGCGAGGTGTTCGAGGGAAGCTCGCCGCACGCAGGGCTGCTGCACTCGCACCTCGAGACGATGGAGCAGCGCTACGCCGAGGACTGGAAGCAGGCCCTGGAGGACGACCCGACGTTCGACCCGAGGACCGTGGAGGCCGAGATGCTCGACCAGGAGGACGACGGGTGAGCGACGGAGGACGTTCCGACGACATGAGCGCAGGCGGTTTCATCGCCCGGTTCATCCAGGGCTTCGTTCTCGACGCCGCCACCAACGGAGCGGTGTTCCTGTCGCTCATCGTGCTCGTCGCGGGGGTGATCACCAAGCAGCCGGCGTGGATCGCCATCGGCGTCGTGGTCGGGCTCGCCGGGATGGTGCTGCCGTGGACCGGGCTCGCCCGCAAGTGGTCGGACCCGGTGATGTGGGCGGTGGCCCTCCCCGTCATCGTCATCGACCTCGCGGTGCTCACCCTGATGTGGAAGCGGGCCTGACACCCCTGCTCGCTACCCTCCTTCGCATGCGCGCAGTCCAGGTCGTCACGCCCACCGGTCCCGCCGACGTCGAGGTGCGCGAGGTCGACCCGCCGACCCCCGGACCCCACGACGTCCTCGTCGAGGTGCACAGCGTCGGGGTGGCGTTCCCCGACCTGCTGCTGAGCCGCGGGGAGTACCAGTTCAAGCCCGAGCCGCCGTTCACCCTCGGCGTCGACTTCGCCGGCGTGGTCCTCGACCCCGGCTCCCCGGAGTCCAGTGGCTTCGAGGTGGGCCAGCGGGTCGCCGGCGTGAACCTCAACGGCGGCGCCGCCGAGCAGGTCGCCAACCCGGCGATCTTCACGTTCGCGCTGCCCGACGCGCTGTCGTACGACGAGGGTGCGGCACTGCCGATGAACTACCTGACCGCCCTGTTCGCGCTCGACGAGCGCGGGTGCCTGCGGGAGGGCGAGACGGTCCTCGTGCACGGCGCTGCCGGCGGCGTCGGCACCGCCACCCTCCAGGTCGCCAAGGGTCTCGGCGCCCGCACGATCGCGGTCGTGAGCACCGAGGCGAAGGCTGACTTCGCCCGGGCGGCCGGCGCCGACGAGGTCGTGATCGGCCCGGACTTCAAGGACGCGGTCAAGCAGCTCACCGGCGGCAAGGGCGTCGACGTGGTGCTCGACGTCGTCGGGGGCGATGCCTTCACCGACTCGCTGCGCTGCCTGGCCGAGCAGGGACGCGTGCTGGTGGTCGGCTTCGCCGCGGGCCAGGGCATCCCCGAGGTCAAGGTCAACCGGCTGCTGCTCGGCAACACCGACGTCCGCGGCGTCGGCTGGGGGGCGTACGCCATGACCCGGCCCAGCTACATGCAGCAGCAGTGGCACCGCCTCGCTCCGATGATCGAGTCCGGCGTGGTGAGGCCGCCGATCGGCGCGACCTACGAGCTCGCCGACTTCGGGCGGGCGCTCGTCGACATGGACGAGCGCCGCACCCTCGGCAAGTCGGTCGTACGGGTGCGCTGACCTCAGCGCACCACCCGCAGCCTGGCCTTCACCGGGTAGTAGCTGCGCTTGGTCGCCTTGACGGTGATCCGGCCGGGACGCGACTGGCCGGGGAACCGGATCACGCAGCGTCCGGCACCGTTGGTGGTGCAGCGGCGTGCGCCGGCGCGGACCTTCACCCGGGCCACCCCGCCGTCGACGTCGGTGACCTTGACGACGACCCGCTGCGCCCGGTTGACACGCCACCGGCGGGGCGTGGTGCGGAGGGTCATCTGGGCCAGGGCCGACATCGCGTGGACGCGGCTCGGGTCGCCGGCGTCGTTGCCGGTCAGCAGCAGCTCGGCGCGCAGCGCCCCCGCGCTGCTCACCTCGAGCCCGAACGTGCTGTAGAGGTCGTCGAGACGGATCGGCGTGCGGTCGACGGTCCAGCCGCGCGCCGAGACCCGCGACACGCGGGGCGTGTAGCCGATGGGCCCCTGCGCTGCCACCCAGAGGTGCCCGTCCGGCAGCACCGCCAGCGAGACGTTGTTGGGACCGTCCATCCCACGCACGCGGCGTACGCGGTTGGCGAAGACGTCCCACAGCACGACCCGCGAGTCGATCGTGTAGGCCGCGACCACGCCGACGCCGGGCCGGTCCACGACGGCCATCGGCTGGCCCGGGTTGGTGTAGGCGCCGGGGGCCTTGACCGGCGCGCCGAGGGACGGCCAGACCTGCCGCGCGTAGATCCCCGCACCGCGGATGGACTGGTAGACGACGTGGACGGCCGACCCGGACCTGACCAGGGACGCCCCGTAGACGTCGTGGTCGGTGAACTCCTGAACCGTCGCCGCCGGCACCGCGGCCTCCGGGATCGTCCCGACGTTCCAGTGGAACCCGCCGGTGTCGCCGTAGCCCGTGATCGGTGTGCCGTCCGGGGTGTACGCCATCGTGACACCGCCGTCGCTGTTGCTCGGCGCGAGCACCTCGCGGGGCACGGCCCAGGAGGATCCCCCGTCGACGGAGACGGCGGTGTAGACGCCCTTGTAGCTGAAGAAGTTGGCCGTGCTGCCGTCGATCGAGCCGCGGAACGCCAGCCGGAGGCTGCCGTCGGCGTCGACCCCGAGGTCGACAGGCGTGCTCAGCTGCGCCCAGCTGGTGGTGAGGACGCGGGTCACCGGGCCCTGCCGGCCGCTCGGCGAGATCGTGGTGTGCTCGTAGTTGTGGGTGCGATCGGGGTTGTCGACGATCCACACGACGTGCTGGGTGCCGTCAGCCGTGCGGGCGACCGCAGCCTGGGCGAAGTTGGGGGAGGCGCTCGCCGTCAGCGCGCTCCACGACCGAGTGCCGACCCGCTCGGCGGTCCCGGCACTCCCCGGCGGGGCGGTCAGGGCAGTGGCGACGAGGCCGCCGGCAGCGAACAGGGCGAGCGTGCGCGTGCGTCGGAACATGGGTCCTCCCGATCGAATCCGTCCAGGGCTGCTCAGCCTCACCCATCCGGGCGGGTTTGCCACGGGTGCCAGCACGTGGTCTGGACCAGTGGGGCGAGGCGGGTGTCGGCCGCCGGTCTGGGCCTCGGGGTTAGGGTCGGCGCGTGACGATCCTCGACGCTGCACGCGACGGCATGAACCCCGACATCCGCCCGCAGGACGACCTGTTCGGCCACGTCAACGGGCGCTGGCTCGACGAGACCGAGATCCCGGCCGACAAGTCGAGCTGGGGCGCGTTCATCGCGCTCGCCGACGCCGCGGAGCAGCAGGTGCGCGACATCATCACCGAGCTCGCCGACCGGCCCGCCGAGGACCTCGACGAGGACGAGCGCAAGATCGGCGACCTCTACGCCTCCTTCATGGACACCGAGACGATCGCCGCCAAGGGACTCGAGCCGATCCGGGGCCTGCTCGACCGCGCCCACTCCGTCGCCGACCTCACCCAGCTCGCTGCCTTCCTCGGTGTCTTCGAGCGCACCGGAGGCCCGGGACTGTTCGGCTCCTACATCACCCCCGACCGCGCCGACGCGTCCCGCAACATCGTCTACCTCGCCCAGGGCGGCCTCGGCCTGCCCGACGAGTCCTACTACCGCGAGGACAAGTTCGCCGAGATCCGCGAGAAGTACCTCGCCTACCTCACCACGCTGCTCACCCTCAGCGACCACGACGACCCGGCAGGCGCGGCCGCGCGCGTGCTGGCGTACGAGTCCCGCCTCGCCGAGGGCCACTGGGAGGCCGCCGAGACCCGCGACGTGCAGAAGACCACCAACCACAAGAGCCTCGAGGAGCTGCGCGAGCTCTGCCCGGCCTTCGACTGGACCACCTACGTCACCGGTCTCGGCGGCACCGAGGAGACGCTGCGCCGCTCCATCGTGATGCAGCCCGACTTCTTCTCCCACCTGTCCACGGTGCTCGAGGAGACGCCGATCGAGACCTGGCGCGACATCCTCCACGTGCGGGTCGTGCGCAGCAGCGCGCCCTACCTGCCCGACGCGTTCGTCGAGGCCAACTTCGACTTCTACGGCCGCACCCTCAACGGCACCCCCGAGCTGCGCGCACGCTGGAAGCGCGGCGTCGACTTCGTCGAGGGCGCCATCGGCGAGTCCGTCGGCAAGGTCTACGTCGCGCGCCACTTCCCGCCGACCTCCAAGCAGATGATGGACGACCTGGTCGCCAACCTCGTCACGGCCTACCGCCGCTCGATCGAGGCGCTCGACTGGATGGGCGAGGACACCAAGCAGAAGGCGTACGACAAGCTCGATCGCTTCTACCCCAAGATCGGCTACCCGACCGAGTTCCGCGACTACTCCGCGCTGACGATCTCCGCCGACGACCTGATGGGCAACGTCGCCTCGGCGTCGGCCTTCGAGACCGATCGCCAGCTCGAGAAGGTCGGCCAGCCGGTCGACCGCGACGAGTGGCTCATGCTGCCCCAGACGGTCAACGCCTACTACCACCCCGGCACCAACGAGATCTGCTTCCCGGCGGCGATCCTGCAGCCGCCGTTCTTCAGCCCCGACGCCGACGACGCCGAGAACTACGGCGGCATCGGCGCCGTCATCGGCCACGAGATCGGGCACGGGTTCGACGACCAGGGCGCGCAGTACGACGGGGACGGCAACCTGCACGACTGGTGGACCGCCGACGACAAGGCGGCCTTCGAGGCCAAGTCCGAGGCGCTGATCGCCCAGTACGACGCCTTCGAGCCGCGCAACCTCCCGGGCGAGCACGTCAACGGCAGCCTCACCGTCGGCGAGAACATCGGCGACCTGGGCGGCCTGACGATCGCGCACAAGGCCTACGTCATCAGTCAGGGCGGCGCGGCCTCGGTCGAGGACCGGCGCACGCTCTTCCTCAACTGGAGCCACGTCTGGCGCACCAAGCGCCGCAAGGAGCAGGAGCTCCAGTACCTCACCATCGACCCCCACAGCCCGGCCGAGTTCCGCGCCAACATCGTGCGCAACCTCGACGAGTTCCACGAGGTCTTCGAGACCCAGCCCGGCGACGGCCTGTGGCTCGAGCCCGAGGGACGCGTCCGCATCTGGTGACCTTCGGCCCCCTGACAGGGGGTCCGCGCCTGCCTACGCTGAGGGCATGGTGAAGAAGGAAGCCCACATCACCGGCGGCATCGTCGTGGGGCACGACGGGTCACGCGCCGCTGCCGCCGTCGTACGCCGCGCCGGCGACCTCGCACGCCGGCTGGGCGTCACCCTCCACGTCGTACGCGCGTGGAACCTCGCGACCGCGCCCCGGCCCGACTCGATGGTCGGCGGCTACGTCCCTCCCTTCGCCGAGTTCGAGCAGGCCGTCATCGCCGACCTCAAGGCCGACTGCACCGCCGCCGGCCTGGGCGACGACGTCGACGTCCAGCTCTACGCGCTGCGCGGGCAGGCGACCGAGCGCCTCATCGACGCCGCGGCCGGTGCCGAGATGCTCGTCGTCGGCACCCGTGGCGCCGGCGGGTTCAAGGGCCTGCTCTTCGGCTCCACGGCCACCCAGGTCGTACGCCACTCGTCCGTCCCCGTCCTGGTGGTCCCCAACCCCCCGGAGTGACGGGACCCGAGTCCGGCCGGGCTCAGCCCGGGACCGTCGCGCAGACCACGTCGAGGGTGAGGACCTGGTCGACGAGGATGCCGGCCGCGCTGAGCCCCGTGGCCTCGAACGCGGTGTCACTCGTGCGGGTCACCTGGCTGAGCAGGCCGGCGAGCGGGGCGGCGTAGCCGGCGGTGGCGGAGATCGCCTTCTTGCCGGCAGGGCACGCGGCACTGACCGAGGCGGTCCCACCGAGGGCGGGGATGCTGACCGTGCGGGTGACGACCTCGAACCCGCTGAGGCCCGGCGCACCCTGCGGTCCGGTCGCGCCCGTCGCTCCGGTCGCGCCGGCGGGCCCGCGCAGCTTCGACTTGGCACGGGCCGAGAAGTCCTTGGCCTTGAGCGACCTGTTCTTGACGTCGGCGCTGGTGACGGTGCCGTCCCTGATGTCCTTGCCGGTGATCAGGCGGGCGGCGGTCGCGCCCGCGCCGGCAGAGACGACAAGGGCGACGACGGCGACGATGACGGCGAGCGCGGTGCGGGCGGTGGGCTTCATCGGGTCTCCTGCGGTGGTTCTCGTGAGGACTCTGCGTGGATGGTGCGCGTGCACGATCAGTTGGTCCGGAGAGTAGGACGCCCTGGTGCGGCGGGTCGGGCCTTTCGCGATTTCCGCGATCACGGCTCCGGGGTTGTTCAATGGCCGGGTGACGCTGCCGGGACACGACCAGTCCACCTACCGGCTCCGCATGGAGTGGGGACCGACGGGTGCGGAGGTGGTGCCCGCGGACTACGCCGTCGTCGTCGACGTGCTGTCCTTCACCACGACCCTGAGCGTCGCGGTCGAGCGCGCGATCGAGGTGTTCCCGTTCCGGTGGAAGGACTCCCGCGCGGCCGAGCACGCGATGCGCCACGGCGCGACCCTCGCGGTCGGCCGGTTCGAGGCGCTCTCGCGCGGTGACGCCCGGCACGTGTCGCTGTCGCCGGCCAGCCTCGCGGAGGTCGACGGGATCGAGCGGCTGGTCCTGCCCTCGCCCAACGGTTCCGCGATCTCCTTCGCCCTCGCCGACTCCGGCGCGCAGGTCGTCGGCGCCTGCCTGCGCAACGCCGCCGCCGTCGCCCGCTGGCTCGCTCCCCAGGTCGCCGACGGGGCCAGCGTCGTGGTCGTGCCCGCGGGTGAGCGGTGGCACGACGACACGCTGCGCCCGGCCGTCGAGGACCTGTGGGGCGCCGGCGCCGTGCTCACCGCCCTCGACGCAGAGGCCGAGGCCAGCGCCAGCCCCGAGGCCCGCATGGCGATGGCGGCCTGGCAGGCGGCGGTGCTGCCTCACGACCTGCTGCACTGCGCAGGTGGGCGCGAGCTCGGTGGGGCGGGGTTCGTCGCCGACGTCGAGATCGCCGCCCGGAGCGACGTGAGCGAGGTCGTGCCGGTGCTGGTGGGGGAGTCGTTCCGCGACGCCGCCGACCCCGCCCCTCCGGCGCCACGGCTGCGCCGCGTCGGCGACTGACGGACGAGGGAGATACTGACCGTTCGGTCTGGTGCGGAGCGTGTCGGTGTCCCTACTGTGATCGGGGCCACACTCGGGTGGCCCCTGTCTCGGAGGACCACAGATGAATCGCACGTCCCGTCTCGCCGTGCTCGGCACCGCCCTCGCCGGTCTGCTCACGCCGCTCCTGCTCCAGCCGGCCCAGGCTGCCGCCCCGTCCTACGTCGCCCTCGGTGACTCCTACTCCTCGGGCACCGGCACCCGCTCCTACATCGCCGACGGCACCAGCTGCCAGCGCTCGACGTCGGCCTACCCCAGCCTGATCGCCGCCGCACGCGGCTACGCGCTCAACTTCCGCGCGTGCTCCGGCGCGACCGTCACCGACGTCACCAACACCCAGCTCTCGGCGCTGACGGCGTCGACGAGCTATGTCTCGATCTCAGTCGGCGGCAACGACGCGGGCTTCGCCGACGTGCTGACCGAGTGCGCCCAGCCGTGGTGGTCGAGCAACTGCGACGGCGCGATCAACACCGCCCAGTCCTACATCAACAACACCCTGCCGTCCCGCCTCAGCACGCTCTACGCCGCCATCCGCAGCCGCGCGCCGTACGCCCGGGTGGTCGTGGTCGGCTACCCGCGGATCTTCATGGGCGAGGACTGCAACGCGTTCACCTGGTTCTCCCCGGCCGAGCAGACCCGCCTCAACCAGACGGCCGACCTGCTCAACTCGCGCCTGTCGACCGCAGCGTCCGCGGCCGGCTTCTCCTTCGGCAACCCGACCAGCCGCTTCATCGGCCACGCCGTGTGCGATGCCGACGAGTGGATCAACGGCCTGTCCAACCCGATCAGCGAGAGCTACCACCCCAAGGCCACCGGGCACTCGGGCGGCTACACCCCGACCGTGAGCCCGCTGCTGACCGGTGCCGCCGTCACCGTGACCGCCGCGGTCGTCGCCGAGTCGTCCGCCAGCGGCGAGGAGCAGGCCGCGCTCCAGCGCCAGTACGCGGACGCGGACCGCAGCATCGAGCAGGAGACCTTCGTGGCTCCCGACCTGACCACGCCCGAGGCGCGCCGGGCGGCGCGCCGGGCCGGGATCGACATCGACCGCTTCATCGCCCGCAGCCAGCGGGCCGCTGGCTGAGCAGTCGTCGAGGTGGGGTAGTCCAGTGGCGAACGGTTGCCGCGAGGGGTAGTCCAGTGGCGAACGGTCGGCCGGAGGCCGGATTCCCAGCCGATGGCCGCTGGACTACCCCACCCGGGCTCCGGCCCTGGTCCGCGACGCGGCGCGGGTGCCTGTGGATGCGCCGGTGCGGCCGTCGGTGGCGGTTGGTAGACAGGTGGCATGAGCACCGCCCCCACCGTCACCGACGACGTACGCCTCTCCGCGCGGGAGGCGGCCGAGCGGCACCTGCGTGCCCTGGTCGGCCCCAGGGAGGGGCAGGGCGACGCCGTCCTGCGCGAGGACCAGTGGGCCGCCATCGAGGCGCTGGCGGTCGACCGGCGGCGCGCGCTCGTCGTGCAGCGCACGGGCTGGGGCAAGTCGGCGGTCTACTTCGTCGCCACCAAGCTGCTGCGCGAGGGCGGGGCCGGGCCCACCGTGATCGTCAGCCCCCTGCTCGCGCTCATGCGCAACCAGATCGCCGCCGCCGAGCGCGCGGGCATCCGGGCGGTCACGATCAACTCGACCAACATCGACCAGTGGCAGCCCATCCACGACCAGATCCACGCCGGTGAGGTCGACGTGCTGCTCGTGAGCCCCGAGCGGCTCAACAACCCCGGCTTCCGCGACGAGGTGCTCCCACGGCTCGCAGCGACCTGCGGCCTGCTCGTCGTCGACGAGGCCCACTGCATCTCCGACTGGGGCCACGACTTCCGCCCCGACTACCGCCGCCTCCGTACGCTCCTGGCCGAGCTGCCGTCGGGCATCCCGGTCCTCGCCACGACGGCGACCGCCAACCAGCGGGTCACCGACGACGTCGCCGAGCAGCTCGGCGTGCATGCCGACGGCACGTCCGACGCGGCCGTGCTGGTCCAGCGCGGCACCCTCGACCGCGAGTCGCTGCGGCTGGGCGTCGTCCGGCTGAAGACCCCCGAGCAGCGGCTGGCGTGGCTGGCCGACCACCTCGCGGAGCAGCCCGGCTCTGGCATCGTCTACTGCCTCACGGTCGCCGCGACCCAAGAGGTCGCGGGCTACCTCCGTGACCGCGGCCTCGAGGTCGCGGCCTACTCCGGCCAGACCGAGCCGGACGAGCGGCACGCCCTCGAGCAGGCGCTCGTCGACGGCCGGGTCAAGGCACTCATCGCCACGAGCGCGCTCGGCATGGGCTTCGACGCCAGCCTGGGCTTCGTGATCAACCTCGGCGCACCGCAGTCCCCCGTCGCCTACTACCAGCAGGTCGGCCGCGCCGGCCGCGGCACCGACGACGCCACCGTCGTGCTGCTGCCCCAGGTCGAGGACCGCGACATCTGGGCCTACTTCGCCTCCCTCGGCTTCCCCCGTGAGGAGCAGGTGCGCGAGACGCTCGCCGCGCTCGCCGCCTCCGACCGACCGATGTCGACCGCGACCCTCGAGACCCGCGTCGAGCTGGGCCGCAACCGCCTCGAGTCGATGCTCAAGGTCCTCGACGTCGACGGCGCGGTGCAGCGGGTGCAGGGCGGCTGGGTCGCCACTGGGCGACCGTGGACCTACGACGCCGAGCGTTACGCCCGTGTCGCCGAGGCCCGCGAGCGCGAGCAGCAGGCGATGCTCGGCTACCTGCGGACCACCGAGTGCCGGATGCGCTACCTCCGCGAGCAGCTCGACGATCCAGAGGCAGCCGACTGCGGTCGCTGCGACAACTGTGGCGGTGTGACGCTGTCGTCCTCGGTGAGCGACGCGGCGGTCGCCGAGGCCGGCCAGCGGCTGTCGCGCCCCGGTGTCGTCCTCGAGCCGCGCCGGATGTGGCCGACCGCCCTGGCCAACCTCGGCCTCGACCTCAAGGGCAAGATCGCCGCCGGCGCCGAGCCGGGCCGCACGGTCGCGCGGCTCACCGACCTCGGCCACGGCCAGGCGCTGCGCGCGCTGTTCCGCGAGGACACCCCCGACGGCCCGGTCCCGCCGGGACTGGCGCAGGCCGTGATGGACGTGATGAAGGACTGGTCGCCGGAGTGGGCCTCGCGCCCGGACGCGATCGTCGTCGTCGAGTCCGCCACCCGGCCGACGCTGGTCGGTGACCTGGCCGAGGGCCTGTCGCGGGTGATGCAAGTCCCCGTCGTCGGCACGTGGGCGATCCGCGACCCCTCGGTGCCCCCGCGAGCCGGTGCGTCCAACTCCGCGCAGCGCGTCGCCGCCGTACGTCGCCGGGGCGGGCTGGACGCCGAGGTCCCGCCCGGTGCGACGGTCCTGCTCGTCGACGACCAGGTCGCGACCGGCTGGACGCTGACGGTCGCCGCGACCGCGATCCGCGCCGCCGGTGCCGCCGCCGTGCTCCCGCTGGCCCTGGCCGCGCAGGGCTGACCGCCGGCCCGGGCTGACCACCCCGGGGCTGGCCACCGGGCCCCGGCCACCGCCCCGGGCGTCATACGAACCAGCACCCTGCGTCCCGGTCGGTATGACGCTCGCGCGGCAGCCCGCCTGTACGGGCGCCAGACGACCGCAACGACAGCGGCCCGCCCTCCAGCCGGAGGACGGGCCGCTCGTGGACCGCGCGAGGGGTCAGTGACCCACCATCGCCGTCGGGTCGACCGGTGCGACCTTCTTGCGCGGGAGGAACGCGGCGGGGACCAGGCAGCACGCGACCAGGACGGCCGCGACGATGAAGACCGTCGCGAACGAGTCGGCCATGTCCTCCGTCGCCCGGGCGAACAGCTGCGGCAACGACGCCGGGTCGATACCGAGCTGCTGGGCTGCCTCCGCGAGCGCGGAGGGGTCGTCGCTGCCGGCCGCGCCTCGGACCGCACCGGCCTGGGCGACCGCATCGCTGCCCTTCAGCTCGTTGGTGAGGATCACCGAGAACAGGGCCGTGCCGATCGACGCGGCCACCTGCTGGGTGATGTTGAGCAGGGTGGAGCCGCGGGCCACGTTGTGCGAGGTGAGGGTGGCGAGCGCGGCCGTCATGATCGGCATCATCGTCGCGCCCATGCCGAGGCCCATGACGAACAGCGCGCCGAGGATGTAGGCGTACGAGGTGTCCGCGCCGATCTGGGTGAACATCGCCATGCCGACGGTGATCACCGTGATGCCGGTGAGGACGATCTTCCCGGGGCCGATCCTGTCCGCGAGGATGCCGGCGATCGGCATGGTCAGCATCGCGCCGACGCCCTGCGGGGCCAGCAGCCACCCGGTGAACAGGGTGCCCTCGCCGCGGACCTGGATGAAGTAGAGCGGGAAGAGCAGCGAGGCGCCGAAGAAGGCGATCGCGAAGAGGGTCATCGCGATGATCGCGACCGTCATGTTCTTGTTCTTGAACAGGCGCAGCTCCACCAGCGGGTGGATGTTGCGCCGGGCCAGGGCCCACGGGACGAACGCGACGATCAGTGCGAGGCCGATGACCATCGGCACCAGCACGCGGCCCGCCATGACCGTGCCCTCCTCGGGGATCGAGCTGACGCCGTAGAGGAAGGCGGCGAGGCCGGGCGAGAGCAGCACCATGCCCAGCCAGTCGAAGGTCTCCGACGGCTCGACGTGGTCGCGGGGCAGCACGACCCAGGCGTAGGCGATCGCAGCGATGCCGATCGGCAGGTTGATGAGGAAGATCCAGTGCCACGACGCGCTCTCGATCAGCGCGCCGCCGATGATCGGGCCGAAGATCGGGCCGAGGAGCATCGGGATGCCGAGCACGGCCATCACGCGACCGACCCGCTCGGGGCCGGCGGCGCGGGTCAGGATGGTCATGCCGAGCGGCATCAGCATGCCGCCGCCGAGCCCCTGGAGGACGCGGAAGAGCACGAGCATCTCCAGCGAGGTGGCTGCGGCGCAGAGCACCGATCCGAGAGTGAAGAGCAGGACCGCGAGGAGGTAGAGGCGCTTGGTGCCGAAGCGGTCGGCGGCCCAGCCGGTCAACGGGATCACGCTGGCGAGGGCGAGGGTGTAGCCGGTCATCGTCCAGGCGACCTCGGCCGCGGTGGCGTCGAACTCCTCCTGGAACGTGTTGAGCGCGACGGAGACGACGGTGATGTCGAGGATCGACATGATGGCGCCGAGGACGACCACGCCGGCCACCAGCAGGACGCCCTTGTCGAGCTTGTCGGAGGTCTCCGGCGTGGTGTCGCCGGGTGAGGTCTGGGTGTCGGTCACCCGACAACGGTAGGGGGCACGTCGGACAACGACGCAATTGTTTTCACGGTGGCCTGCATCACCCTCAGGGGTGGGCCGGCGAGGTTCCGTCGAGGTCCTCGATCCGGGCCAGGCTCGGTCCGCGCGTCAACTGGATCTCCTCGGCCCGCTCCTCGACCTCGCGCATCACCCGCAGCGTGTTGCGGCAGGTGAGCCGGGCGAGGTCGTCGGAGGACCATCCACGCTCGGCGAGGGCCGCGAGCAGTGCCGGATAGGTCGACACGTCCTCGAGGCCGGCCGGCAGCGTCTCGACGCCGTCGTAGTCGCCGCCGAGCCCGACGTGGTCGATGCCCGCGACCTCGCGTACGTGCTCGACGTGCGCTACCACGTCGGCCAGCGTCGCCGTCGGCTGGGGGTGGTCGAGCACCCAGGCGCGCTCGAGCTCGGCGAACCGTACGCCGTCGGCCTCGGGGACCCCCTCCGCAGCAGCGGCCGCCACCAGCTCGCGGTGCGCGTCGGCGCAGGCGGCGTTCACGAACTTCGGCACGAAGGTCACCATGCACACGCCGCCGCCGCGGGCCAACGCCTCGAGCACGTCGTCGGGGGCGTTGCGGGGGCTGTCGGTCACGACGCGGGCCGAGCTGTGGCTGAAGATCGCCGGTGCCTCCGCGACGTCGAGGGCGGCGCGCATCGTGTCGGCGGAGACGTGGGAGAGGTCGACCATCATGCCCAGCCGGTTCATCTCCCGCACGACCTCGCGACCGAAGGCCGTCAGCCCGCCCGCGACGGGGGCATCGGTCGCCGAGTCGGCCCACGGGGTGTTCGCGTTGTGGGTCAGGGTCAGGTAGCGCACGCCGAGATCGTGCAGCTGGCGCAGCGTGCCCAGCGAGCAGTCGATCGAGTGCCCGCCCTCCGCTCCCACCAGCGACGCCATCCGGTCCCCCGCCCAGGCGTCCTCCACCTCGTCGGCGGTCGTCGCCCACGCCAGCTCGTCGGCGTACCGGCTGGTCAGCATCCGGGCGGCGTCGACCTGCTCGAGCGTGGCGCTCACGGCGGCGTCGCCCGTCAGCCGCGTCGGGACGTAGACGGACCAGAACTGGGCGCCCATCCCGCCGGCACGCATGCGGGGCAGGTCGGTGTGGGTCGGCGTGCCGCCGGCACCGACGTCGAGGCGGGAGAAGTCGTACGCCACCTCGACGCGCGCGGTCCAGAGCAGGTCGTTGTGCCCGTCGATCACGGGGTGGGCGGCCAGCAGGCCGGTGAGGTCCATGGGCTCGACCGTAGCCCGTGGGAACTCCCTGTCGGTCCGAGGCGTTAGCGTCCTGTCGTCCGCTCCACCGCTGGTCGAGCAGCGAGGAACGAGCGTGTCGGAACCGAGGTCGATCTGGAGGTTGCATGAGCTTCGTCCCGGTCACCGGTCCCGCCAGGTTGCTGGCGGGTGAGCGGCCCCGGGACGGCTCGGTCGAGTTCACCGACGACCGGCGCACGATCGTGCTGCCGATCCGCGGCGCCCTGCCGGTGCTCGGCAAGGCCCGCGACCAGCCCGACGCGCACCCGTCGGTCTCGCTCCTGGCGGGAGCCGCCCTCCTGGGCCTCCAGCTCGTGGCCTCGGGACGGTTCGCGCCCGACCCCGACGGCCGGCACTGGCAGGTCGCCGGCCTCGATGCCGACGACGAGCGCCGCATCAGCGAGCTCGCCCGCGCCCGTGCCTGGGACGGCTTCGACGAGGCGACCGCGGAGGGCACCGTACGCGCGGTGCTCGACGCGGTGGTCGACACGGTGCCGCGCACCGCACCGGGCCGGTCCCGGCACCGGGGGCCGTCCGCTCCTGCCCGCGGGCCGGAGACCCGCAGCCCGGACGACTTCAGCGACCAGCTCCAGCAGCGCATCGCCCGCATCCGCGCGCGCGGGCGCGACGACCGGCCGCACCTGGTCTCGATCTCGTTCCGGATCGAGGCCGACGAGGAGGAGCTCGTCGCCGGAGCCGTACGCCTCGTGCTCCAGGTGCACGCCGTCGACAACGCCGCGCACGTGGCGGACGCGTCCGAGCTGTGGGCCGACCCCGGCCCCGAGGCCGGCCACGGGTTCGGCGAGCGCGCCCGCACGCACGCGGCGATCGCGCTGCGCTCCGCGGCCGACGCGTGGCCGGTCCTCGACCGGCTGCTCGACCTGCGGGTGCCCGACGAGATCGTCCTCGACACCGACGAGATCCTCTCCCTCCTCGACGGCGGCGCGGCCGCGCTGACCGAGGCCGGTCACCCGGTCATGTGGCCGAAGTACCTCGACCGCGAGGTCACCCAGCGCGTCGAGCTCGGCCAGCAGAGGTCGACCGGCACGCGCGAGGAGGCGTTGCAGGACGGCCTGTTCGGCCCGCAGGCGCTGTTCGGGTTCGAGTGGCAGCTCTCGCTGCACGGCGAGGAGCTCACCGACGACGAGATGGACGAGCTGGCCCGCACCACCAGCCCGATCATCAAGCTGCGCGACAACTGGGTCGCGGTCGACTCCGCGATCATCAAGCGGGCGCGCAAGCGGCTCGTGCGCACCGTGACCCCCGTGCAGGCGCTCGCCGCCTCGCTCACCGGGGTCGTGGACATCGAGGACGCGCCCTACGAAGCCGTCGTCGGGGCCAGCCTGCTCAAGGTCCGCGACCGGGTGCGCGACGCAGCGACCAGGGAGCTGGTCGACGTGCCGTCGGCCCTCCGGGCCGAGCTCCGCGACTACCAGCGCCGCGGGCTGACCTGGCTCGCCGAGCTCACCTCGCTCGGGCTCGGCGCCTGCCTCGCCGACGACATGGGGTTGGGCAAGACGATCACCGTGATCGCGCTGCACCTCCACCGCGCGGGTCTCGATACACCCCGCTCGTCCCTCGCGGGGTACTCGACCACCGACCACGGCGGGCCGACCCTGGTGGTCTGCCCCGCCTCGCTGCTCGGCAACTGGGAGGCCGAGATCCGACGGTTCGCGCCGGGGGTCGGCGTACGCCGCCACCACGGCAGCGCCCGCGACCTCGACGGCGTCACGAGCGGCTTCGTCCTCACGACCTACGGCACGATGCGCAACGACGCCGCCCTGCTCGCCGAGGTGCCGTGGGACCTGGTGGTCGCCGACGAGGCGCAGCACGTCAAGAACTCCCGCTCGGCCGCCGCCCGGGCGCTGCGCACGATCCCGAGCACCGCCCGCGTCGCCCTCACCGGCACCCCCGTGGAGAACGACCTCACCGAGCTGTGGTCGATCCTCGACTGGGCTGTCCCCGGCCTGCTCGGCAGCCGCAACGCCTTCCGCAAGGTCTGGGCCGGTCCCATCGAGTCCGGGCTCGAGCCGACCAAGGCGCGCCAGTTCGCCGACCTGATCGGGCCCTTCCTGCTGCGCCGGCGCAAGTCCGACCCCGGTGTCGCACCCGAGCTGCCACCCAAGACGGAGACCGACCACCTCCTCGGACTCACCCGCGAGCAGGTCGTCCTCTACGAGACGCTCGTGCGCGACTCGATGCGGCGCATCGAGGAGGCCGACGAGGAGACCCGCCGGGGCCTCGTGCTCAAGCTCCTCACCGGGCTGAAGCAGATCTGCAACCATCCCGCCCACTTCCTGCGCCAGCCCAACCCCCGGCTCCGCGGCCGCTCGGAGAAGCTCGAGCTCCTCGACGAGCTCGTGGGCACCGTGATGGCCGAGGACGGCGCCGTCCTCGTCTTCACCCAGTACGTCGCGATGGCCGACCTCCTCGTGCGCCACCTCGCCACGGCGGGCGTGCCACACCAGTTCCTGCACGGCGGCACGCCGGTGCGCGGCCGCGACGAGATGGTGGCGCGCTTCCAGGCCGGCGAGGTGCCGGTCTTCCTGCTGTCGCTCAAGGCCGGCGGCACCGGGCTCAACCTGACCCGGGCCGACCACGTCATCCACTTCGACCGCTGGTGGAACCCCGCGGTCGAGGACCAGGCCACCGACCGGGCCTACCGGATCGGGCAGACCCGCCCCGTCCAGGTCCACCGCTTCGTCACGCAGGGCACGATCGAGGAGAAGATCGCCCAGCTGCTCACCCGCAAGCGCTCGCTCGCCGACTCGGTGCTCGCCCGCGGCGACACGGCGCTCACGGAGCTGTCCGACGACGAGCTGCGCGACCTCGTGGCGTTGCGGCGATGACCGGTCCGACGAGCACCGGCGTCACCCATCCCCGGCTGCCCGCCCGCCGTGGCGGCGGGGCCGGCACGTGGTGGAGCAAGGCGGTGGTCCGCGCGGTGGAGGAGGCGGCCTTCAGCGTGCAGGACCTGCGGAAGGCCCGTACGCTCGCCCGCGCCGGAGCGGTGGGCGCCATCACCGTCTCCGACGGCGGCGCCGTGGCCGCGGTGACCGACGGCGACGACGCCTTCACCGTGGAGGTCACCGTCCCGGTCCTCGACGAGGGGGACGCCGCAGTCTTCGCCGAGCTCGTCGCCGCCGAGTCCGGACGGGTCGCGGCGCTGCTCGCTGGGCAGCTGCCGCACGCGTTCGTCGAGGCGATCGAGGAGGCGGGCGTCGAGCTCCTGCCCTACCGCGGCGAGCTGGGCTCGGCATGCACGTGCGACGCCTGGCCGGACCCGTGCCCGCACGCGCTGGCGGTGCTCACGCAGCTGGCGTGGCTGATCCAGGCCGACCCCTTCGTGCTGACCCACCTGCGCGGGCTCTCGCGCGACCGGTTGCTGCGCGACCTGCACCGCCTCGCGCGGCCCTCCGCGGCGGCGCCGGCAGCCGAGTCTCCAGGAGACTCAGTGTCGAGCGAGGCGCTGGACGACCTGGTCGTGGCCGAGGACGCCGCCGTACGCGCTGCGCGGCTGCTGCACCGCGAGGACCCGTTCGACTCCTGGTGAGTGCCGACGCCGAGCCGTCAGCGGGCCTCGGTGGTGGTGACCGGGCGGGCGCCGAGCTCGTCGTCGAGGCGGAGCAGGCCGGGGCCGTCGTCGTCGATCATCCTGAGCCGGCCGACGATCTCCTTGACGGTGGCCTCCTCCTCGACCTGCTCCTCGAGGAACCAGTTGAGCAGGGGGCGCGAGTCGAGGTCGCCCTCGGACTCGGCGAGGCGGTAGAGGTCACGGATCGAGGCCGACACCCTCTCCTCGTGGGCCAGCGCCGCGGCGAAGGCGTCGAGGACGGAGCCCACTGTCGGGGTGGGCGCCGAGGTGGCGCCGATGCGCGGGTGGTTGTCGCGGTCGGCGACGTGGTCGATGAACTTGTTGGCGTGGACGATCTCCTCGTCGGCCTGGTGCCGCAACCACGCGGCCATGCCGGGGAGGTCCATGAGCTCGAGCTCGATGGCGAGCTGGCGGTAGACCAACGATGCCTGGAACTCGAGCGTGATCTGGGCGTTGAAGGCGTTCTCGAGGGCATCGCTCAGCTGCATGGGCTCACCCTATCGGCAGGCGCCGGGCAGGGACGGTCGCCATCACGCTGCGGCGGGGGTCGTCACGGCTGGACGAACTGAACGGTGTCGATCAGTGTCTGGAGCTCGGCCAGGGCGTCGCCGGGGTCGCCCTGCGGCTCGAGGAAGGCGTTGAGGACGACCCGCTGGCCGTCGACGTCGATGATCCAGACCCGTTCGAGCTGCTGGGGGGTCCAGCTGGCGTGACGGGCGCCGTTGGTGGGGGTCTCCCAGAGCCAGAGCTGGCCTTCCTGGCAGGCGGTGTAGTCGACGTCGGGTGCGCGGAGCTCGAGGTAGGTGCCGTCGTGCCCGCCGACGGTGACGGGCTCCTGGTCGGTGATGGTGGTGACCCGCTGGCGGTCGAGGGCCCGGACGAGGTCCTCGACCGTGGGGCCGGGGTCGCGGCGACCCTTCTCCCGGCAGGGGTCCCTGGGCACCTCGGAGACCAGCCAGTAGCCGACGGTGACCTCGTCCGACCCCACGAACCACTCCACCCCGCCGTATCCCTCCGGGACCTCGAGCGTGGCGAGAACGGTGTCCGGCGCGTGGCCGTTGGCGGCCAGTGCCCACCGCCCGGGCTCGAGATCAGTGCCGCCCTCGGTGTTCGGGACGAGCTGGGGACCTGTCCTCCCCGGCGTCGTGGCGGCAGCGGTGCTCGCCTCGGCTCCGTCCTGCCCCGCGTCCGACGCGCACGCCGTCGAGGACAGGAGGAGGGCGGTGGTCGTGGCAGTCGTCGTCAAGAAGGTCTTCATGCAGGATGCGTACGCTGCGAGTCACCGCTGGGGTTGCCCGGGAGCGGGGTCGCCTCACTCCGGCTGGACGAACTGGACGGTGTCGATCAGTGTCTGGAGCTCGGCCAGGGCGTCGCCGGGGTCGCCCTGCGGCTCGAGGAAGGCGTTGAGGACGACCCGCTGGCCGTCGACGTCGATGATCCAGACCCGTTCGAGCTGCTGGGGGGTCCAGCTGGCGTGACGGGCGCCGTTGGTGGGGGTCTCCCAGAGCCAGAGCTGGCCTTCCTGGCAGGCGGTGTAGTCGACGTCGGGTGCGCGGAGCTCGAGGTAGGTGCCGTCGTGCCCGCCGACGGTGACGGGCTCCTGGTCGGTGATGGTGGTGACCCGCTGGCGGTCGAGGGCCCGGACGAGGTCCTCGACCGTGGGGCCGGGGTCGCGGCGACCCTTCTCCCGGCAGGGGTCCCTGGGCACCTCGGAGACGAGCCAGTAGCCGACGGTGACCTCGTCCGACCCCACGAACCAGGTGGTGCCCTCGTAGTCGGAGGGCGCCTCGAGCCGGACGAGAACCGTGTCGGCGCTGGCCCCGTCCGCGCGCAGGGTCCACCGACGGGGCTCCGTCTCACCGGCCGCGGGGACCGCGCGACGGTCGGGCCCGGTCGTCCCCGGGGGCCACGCCACCGCCGTCACCGCCACGGCCGTGACCGTGGTCAGGACGCCGGCGGCGAGGACGGCTGCGGCACGACGACGTCGTGCGGTGCGGATCCGTGCGTGGACCCGTGCCAGCTGGTCGGGCTGCGTCGTGTCGAGCGCCTCTGCGTGGCGGGACAACAGCTCTCGCACCTCCCGGTCCGTGTTCACGAGCGGCTCCCGTCGTCCACGAGCGGCACCAGTGCCGCGTCGACCCTCAACTTGGACATCGCCTTGGAGCACTGGCTCTTGACGGTGCCGACCGAGCAGCCCAGCAGCTGCGCGGTCTCCGCCTCGGACAGGTCCTCGTAGTAGCGCAGCACCACGACGGCCCTCTGGCGTGGCGGCAGGTGCCCGATCGCGACCCAGAGGTCGTGCGCCTCCGGGGAGTCCCCCACCTCGGCCGTCTGCTCGGGCAGCTCGGCAGTGGGTCGCTCGCGCACCCACAGCCTGCGGTGCCACGACACCGACGTCGCGACCAGCACGCGACGCACGTAGCGCACCGGGTCGTCGTCGTTGAGGCGTCCCCAGGCGAACCACGTCTTCGTCAGCGTCGTCTGCACGAGGTCCTCGGCCAGCCCCCGGTCGTGGGTCAGCAGGTACGCCGTTCGGAGCAGGGATGGCGACCGGGCGACCACGAACGCGTCGAACAGCTCGGGATCCGCCACGACGCCCACCTCCCGCCCCTGTCTCCGCGCAGGTTGTCCCGCACGGACACTCCGCGAGGATTCGTACGCGCTGGGAGGCGGAAACGGTTGCCTCAGCACAGCGTGCACCCGGGCCGGGCCGTTGCCAACCACGTTCGTCGCTGCCGGGGTGAGGACCTCGACTCAGGCGAGACCGAGCGCGCCGTGGGCCATGTCGCGCAGCACGTCGTGCATCTGCGGGTCGGGCAGGCGGCCGCTGTGCGGCGTGGAGTTGAGCAGGCCGAAGAGGACGTGGGCGCGGGTGCGCGATGCCTCGGGGCTCAGGCCGGGCTCGAGG
Organism: Nocardioides eburneiflavus; assembly: GCF_004785795.1. Lineage (NCBI taxonomy): Bacteria > Bacillati > Actinomycetota > Actinomycetes > Propionibacteriales > Nocardioidaceae > Nocardioides > Nocardioides eburneiflavus. The sequence goes on along the minus strand of NZ_SRRO01000001.1, from coordinate 756,926 downwards.
CGGCGCACCTCGGTGGCCCAGACGTCGACGTAGGCGCGCTGGAGGGCACGGACCCGTTCGCGCGCCTCGTCGGGCAGGTTGCTCCAGTCGCGGTCCTGCACCACGATCAGGGCGCGGTGCTCGAGGGCGAACTCGATGTGCCACTCGACGAGCGCCTCCAGCGCCTCACGCGGCCCGGTGGCACCGGCGACGCGTGTCCGGCCCTCCGCGAGCAGCGTCTCGCTGATGGTCACCAGCATCTCGGCGAGCATCGCGTCCTTGGACTCGAAGTGCTTGTAGAGCGCGGGACCGGAGATCCCGCACGCCGAGCCGAGCTCGGCCACCGAGACGCCGTGGAACCCGCGGGTGGCGAACAGCTCGGCAGCGATGTCCAGGATCTGCTGGCGGCGTGGGGTCACGACCTCGAGGTTAGTGCCTGCTAACCCGTCACGCGCTGCGCGCGGTGTCGGGAGCGCCATCAGACGCTCCGGCCCCTCCCAGACTGCCAGCGGAATCACGCGTGTCTCCCCATCACTGCCCCCGTGCCGGCGCTGCCGGGATGCTGCCAGTGGGCCGCACCCCCGCAGCGGCCCACTGATCCCCACGATCAGCGCACCCCCGTGGTGCAAGACCAGATATTACCCGCAACACCCCTAGGAATGAGTGGTGCCAGCACCACCATGGTGTAAAGAAACCTCGCCCGAGCGCCCGTGGGCAGCGGAATCGCTCGTCCAGGAGACTCAGCGGCGTCACACCGCAGTGGTGCCTGCTCTACCGACGAGGATCCCGACGCGTGACTACAGTGCGCCCATGTCGCAGATCCGGGTGGTCCTCGCCGAGGACGGAGACCTGCTCCGCGCGGGCGTCCTCGCGTTGCTCGACCCCTATGACGACATCGACGTCGTCGCCACGGCCACCAGCCTCCCGGAGCTGCTGGCCGCCGTGGACGAGCACCGTCCCGACGTGCTGCTCACCGACATCCGGATGCCGCCGGACTTCACCGACGAGGGGGTCCGCGCGGCGGGCGAGCTGCGGCGTACGCACCCGGACGTGGGCGTCGTGGCGCTGACGCAGTACGCCGACGTGGAGTACGCGCTCGACCTCGTGCGCGAGGGCAGTGACGGTCGCGGCTACCTCCTCAAGGAGCGCGTCGCCGACGTCGACGAGCTCGTGGCGGCGCTCCGTACGGTCGCGGCCGGCGGATCGGTGATCGACCAGATCGTCGTCGACGCCCTGGTGGCGACCGGCACGCGGCGCCACGACTCCCTGCTCGACCGGCTCACCCCACGCGAGCTCGAGGTGCTCTCGATGGTCGCGCGCGGGATGACCAACGCGGCGATCGCGGGGGAGCTGGTGATCACGGACCGGGCCGTGGAGAAGCACATCAACTCGATCCTGACCAAGCTCGACCTGCCCGCGAACGCCCCGGTGCACCGGCGGGTCGCGGCGACGCTGGTCTTCCTCAGCGAGGCCGGTGTCGGCGGCGGGGTCGCACCCCGCCGATGAGCGGGATCCTGTCGGGCTGGGACAGCCTCGACCCGGCGCTGCGGTGGCTGCTGCGGATCAACCTGACCGCCCTCACCACCGCCACCGTCCTGCTCGGCGCGGCGTACCTGCTCGGCTTCCAGCACACCGCGGTGGAGATCGACCTCGCCGTGATGGCCACCTCGATCCTGCTGATGCTCGCCACGCCCCCGCTGTGCCGTCGCCACGGAGCGCCGGCCGCGATCGTCGGGCTGACGCTCTCCGCGCTGCTCTTCGCCGTGGGCGGCACGTGGGCGACGCCCAACCTGAGCCCGCTGACGGTGCTGCTGACGATGGTCCCGCTGCTGGTTGGCTTCCCCTACCTCGGCCGGCGCTGGATCCAGGCGCTGAGCGTGGTGGCGGTCGTCGGCAGCGCGGCGGTCGCGGCCCTGGCCGAGTGGCGGCGGGTCGAGGCGATCAACGAGCTGTGGTGGGTCAACGCCATCGTGATCGCGGCGTCGCTGCCGGCCGGCGTGGCCGTGGTGGTGTTCCTCGTCCGCGACGCCTACACCCGCCTGCAGGACCAGTCGGCCCAGCTCGTGGAGTCCCGTACGCGGATCGTCGACGTGGCCGACGCGGCTCGCCGCAGCCTCGAGCGCGACCTGCACGACGGCGCGCAGCAGCGCCTGCTCGCGATGAGCGTGACCATCGAGCGTGCCCGCAAGGAGCTGCTGGCCGGCCGGCACGAGGGAGCTGCCGCGCTGCTCGGCCAGCTGGCGTCCGACAACCGCGAGGTCGTCACCGAGCTGCGCGAGCTGGCTCGCGGCATCTACCCCCCGCTGCTCGCCGAGCGCGGGCTCGTCGCAGCGTTGCAGTCCACCGCACGCCGCTCGACGGTCCCGGTCACGCTCGACATCGCCGACGTCGAGCGCACCGGTCGCCAGGTCGAGGCGGCGGCGTACTTCTGCATCCTCGAGGCACTGACCAACAGCGCGAAGCACGCGGACGCCACCGAGGTGCTGGTGACCCTGCGCGGTCGCCCGCACCTGCAGTTCAGCGTGTCCGACGACGGGCGCGGCTTCGAGCGGGACCGGGTGGTCACCGGCGGACTGCTCGGCATGGAGGCGCGCGTCGCGGCCGCTGGCGGCCGGCTCACGCTCGAGACCGGACCCGGCCGGGGCACCGTGCTGCGCGGCGAGTTCCCGGAGGACCGACCGGTCTGATGGACAGCGCAGGTTAACGATCGCTAACCTGAGGCGGTGCCCGAGCCACTGACTGCCTCCCCGACCATGCGCGAGCTCGTCGACGACCTGCGCGCCCGGCTCGCCCGGGTGCGGCGGGGCGGGTCGGACGCCGCCCGGCAGAAGCACACCGACCGCGGCAAGCTGCTGGTCCGCGACCGCGTCGACCGGCTCCTCGACCCGGGCAGCCCGTTCCTGGAGCTCGCTCCGCTGGCTGCGCACGGGATGTACGGGAAGGACGGTGACGAGTACGCCGTCCCGTCGGCGGGTGTGGTGGCGGGGATCGGCCGGGTGTCGGGCCGCGAGTGCGTCATCGTCGCCAACGACGCCACGGTCAAGGGCGGCACCTACTACCCGATGACGGTCAAGAAGCACCTCCGCGCGCAGACCATCGCCGCGGAGAACCACCTCCCCTGCATCTACCTCGTCGACTCGGGCGGCGCGTTCCTGCCGATGCAGGACGAGGTGTTCCCCGACCGCGAGCACTTCGGGCGGATCTTCTTCAACCAGGCCAACCTGTCCGCGGCCGGGATCCCGCAGATCGCCAGCGTCATGGGCTCGTGCACCGCCGGTGGGGCGTACGTCCCGGCGATGTCGGACGAGACGGTGATCGTGCGCAACCAGGGCACGATCTTCCTCGGCGGGCCGCCGCTGGTGAAGGCCGCCACCGGCGAGGTGGTCTCGGCTGAGGACCTCGGCGGCGGCGACGTGCACGCCCGTACGTCGGGGGTGGTCGACCACCTCGCCGAGGACGACGCCCACGCGCTCGCGATCGTGCGCTCGATCGTCGACACCCTGCCCGCGGCCACCCCGGTGCGCGCGCCCGTCGCGGACGTCGAGGAGCCGCACGAGCCTCCGGAGTCGCTCTACGACGTGGTGCCGACCGACACCCGCACGCCCTACGACGTGCGCGAGGTGATCCGACGCGTCGTCGACGGCAGCCGGTTCCACGAGTTCAAGAAGCTCTACGGCGACACCCTGGTCTGCGGCTTCGCCCGGATCCACGGGCACGAGGTCGGCATCGTCGCCAACAACGGCATCCTGTTCAGCGAGTCGGCGCTCAAGGGCGCCCACTTCATCGAGCTGTGCAACCAGCGCAAGATCCCGCTGGTGTTCCTGCAGAACATCACCGGCTTCATGGTCGGGCGCGAGTACGAGAACAAGGGCATCGCCCGCGACGGCGCCAAGCTCGTCACCGCGGTCGCGTGCAGCGTCGTGCCGAAGTTCACCGTCGTCATCGGCGGCTCGTTCGGTGCCGGCAACTACGGCATGTGCGGGCGCGCGTACGACCCCCGCTTCCTCTGGATGTGGCCCAACGCCCGGATCTCCGTGATGGGCGGCGAGCAGGCCGCGTCGGTCCTCGCCACGGTCCGCACCGACCTCGAGGACGAGGCGGCGGTCGAGGCGTTCAAGGCGCCCATCCGCGAGCAGTACGAGACCCAGGGCTCGCCCTACTACGCCAGCGCGCGGCTGTGGGACGACGGGATCATCGACCCCGCCGACACGCGACGCGTGCTCGGGATGGCGCTCGCGGCCACGGCGTACACCCCGATCCCCGAACCGACCTACGGCATCTTCCGCATGTGACCGCCTCGGTCTCGACACGCTCGTCCCTCGCTGCTCGACCAGCGGCGCGGCCGCTGGTCGAGCAGGGCCGCGAGGGCCCGTGTCGACACCGAGGCTGGTGAAGCTCGAAGGAGAACCAATGAAGACGTTGCTGATCGCCAACCGCGGCGAGATCGCCCTGCGGGTCATGCGTACGGCGCGCCGCCTCGGCTGGCGCACGGTCGCGATCCACACCGACCTCGACGCGGACGCGCCCCACGTGCGGGCGGCCGACCGCACGGTCCGGGTGGGGTCCTACCTCGACATCGACGAGGTCGTCGCCGCCGCGCGCGAGTCCGGCGCCGGGTTCGTGCACCCCGGCTACGGCTTCCTGTCCGAGCGGGCGCCGTTCGCCCGGGCGCTGGCCGAGGCGGGCATCACCCTCGTCGGGCCCAGCGCCGAGGTGATGGACGCGATGGGTCGCAAGGACGCCGCCCGCGAGGTCGCCGTCGCTGCCGGGGTGCCGGTCGTGCCGTCGTACTCCCTCGACGACGACCCCGCCACCTTGGCCTACCCGGTGCTGGTCAAGGCGGCCGCCGGTGGCGGCGGGAAGGGCATGCGGGTCGTGCGGTCCGCGGCCGAGCTCCCCGAGGCGAAGGCGTCCGCGGCCCGCGAGGCGGCCAGCTCCTTCGGGGACGACACCCTGCTCATCGAGAAGTATGTCGAGTCCGGCCGGCACATCGAGGTGCAGGTCATGGGCGACGCCCACGGCAACGTGCGCCACTTCTTCGAGCGCGACTGCTCCACCCAGCGCCGGCACCAGAAGGTCCTGGAGGAGGCTCCGGCCCCGACGCTGTCGCCGGACCAGCGCGCCGCGGTCGCCCGGGCGGGCGTCGACCTGGCCCGGGAGGTGGGCTACACCAACGCCGGAACGGTCGAGTTCCTGCTCGACACCGCGACCGGCGAGTTCTACTTCCTCGAGATGAACACCCGCCTCCAGGTCGAGCACCCGGTGACCGAGGAGGTCACCCGGGTGCGCGGCGAGCGCGTCGACCTGGTCGAGCAGCAGCTGCGCGTGGCGGCGGGCGAGGCGCTGGACTTCACGCAGGACGAGGTGACGCTCGATGGCCACGCCATCGAGGCCCGCGTCTACGCCGAGGACTCGTTCAACGGCTTCCTGCCCCAGGCCGGTCGCACCTCCCTCGTGCGGTGGGGTTCTCGTGAAGGGGTGCGCGTCGACCACGCGCTCGAGGCGAACCAGGAGGTCTCCACCTCCTACGACCCCATGCTGGGCAAGGTCATCGCGTGGGGCGCCGACCGCGAGGCCGCCCGCGCGGCACTCGTCGACGCGCTGGGTGAGACCGCGATCCTCGGCATCACCACCAACACCGGCTTCCTCCGCGCGCTCGCCGCGTCGGAGGAGTTCCGCGACGCGACCATCGACACCGCCTGGCTCGACCGCCACGAGGTCCCCGCACCCGACTCCTCGCTCGCCCGGGTCCTCGGCGCGTGGACCGAGGTGCTTCTCGACACCGCCGGGGCGGGCAGCGGCCCGTGGCGCGCCGACGGCTGGCGGATGGGCGGCGACCCCGCGCCCGACACCGTGATGCTCGGCGACGACCTGGTGGTGGTCGACCGGCACCGCGGCCGGGTCACGCTCGACGGCACCACCCACGACGTACGCCTCGTGTCGGCGGCGGACCACACCGTGCACCTCCTCGTCGACGGCCGCCCCGAGCACGCGGTCCTCAACGTCCAGCGCGGCTTCGTCGACGTGGTGCACCGCGGCCAGAGATGGCTGTGGGAGCGGCCCGACCCGTTCGGCGACCACGCCGTGGCCGCCGGCGACGGCACCCTGCTCGCGCCGATGCCCGGCACCGTGCTCGCGGTCGACGTCACCGAGGGCCAGCACGTGGCCGAGGGTGAGACGCTGGGCGTGATGGAAGCGATGAAGATGGAGCTCGCGCTCAAGGCACCCTTCGCCGGCACCGTGACCTCGGTCGGGGCCGCGACGGGCGACCTGGTCAAGCTCGGCGCCCTGCTCTTCGTGGTGGAGCCGGACCCCGCTGGTTGAGCAGCGAGGTACGAGAGTGTCGAAACCAAGGAGCCAAGCAGTGAACCTTCCGATGACGGTGCCCGCCGACGGCCTCCCCGCGCACGTCACGATCTACGAGGTCGGCCCGCGCGACGGGCTGCAGAACGAGCAGGCGATCGTCCCGGTCGAGGTCAAGGCCGAGTTCGTGCGCCGCCTCGTCGCCGCCGGCCTCCCGGTCGTCGAGGCCACCAGCTTCGTGCACCCGCGGTGGGTGCCGCAGCTCGCCGACGCCGCGGAGCTGATGGCCGAGCTCGGCGAGGCGGGCCGCCACCTGCCGGTGCTGGTGCCCAACGAGCGCGGCCTCGACCGGGCGCTGGAGCTCGGCCTGGAGCACGTCGCGATCTTCGGCAGCGCGACCGAGACCTTCGCGAGCAAGAACCTCAACCGCACGTTCGACGAGCAGTTCGCGATGTTCGAGCCGACGGTCGCGCGCGCCCGGGAGGCGGGCATGGACGTGCGGGCGTACGTCTCGATGTGCTTCGGCGACCCGTGGGAGGGGGCGGTCGGGATCGAGCAGGTCGTCGCCGCCGGCACCCGCCTGCTCGACCTCGGTGCCAGCCAGCTGAGCCTGGGCGACACCATCGGCGTCGCGACCGCCGGGCACGTGAAGGCGCTCGTCGCCGCCTTCGCCGCCGCGGGCGTCGGCACCGACCGTCTCGCGATGCACTTCCACGACACCTACGGCCAGGCGCTCGCCAACACGTACGCCGCGCTGCAGGAGGGGATCACCACCTTCGACGCCAGCGCCGGCGGCCTCGGCGGCTGCCCCTACGCGAGGTCGGCGACCGGCAACCTCGCCACCGAGGACCTCGTCTGGATGCTGACCGGGCTGGGCATCGACCACGGGGTCGACCTCGACGCCGTGGTGGCGACCAGCACCTGGATGGCCGGCCACCTGGGCCGCCCGAGCCCCAGCGCCGTCGTACGCGCCCTCTCCGGGTCGGCGGGGTAGTCCAGTGACGAACGGTCGTCCCGGACGGTGTTCGGCAGCCACTTCCCACTGGACTACCCCGACTCGGGCACAATCAGCGCCATGAGCCGAGTCGTCCACCTGCACATCGGCGCCCCGAAGACCGGCACCACCTACCTCCAGGACCGGCTCCTGCTCAACAGCCCGACCCTCGCCCGGCACGGCGTGACGATCCCCAGCCGCCGCGGCGGACGGTCCGACATGTTCCACTTCCGGGCCGCGCTCGACCTCCTCGAGCAGGACTGGGGCGGTGCGCCCGGGCACGCCTCCGGGGCGTGGGACGCGATGATGCGCAAGGTCCGACGCGCCGACGGCAACGTCGTCATCAGCCACGAGATCCTCGCCGGGGCCAAGCCCGAGAAGGTCGCCAAGGCGATGAACGACCTCGCCGGCGACGAGGTCCACGTCGTCTACTCCGCGCGCGATCTCGGCCGCCAGCTGCCGGCCGCGTGGCAGGAGTCGATCAAGCAGGGACGCAAGTGGCCGTTCAAGCGCTTCCTCACCAAGGTCGAGCGCGGCCAGACCTGGTTCTTCAACGCGATGGACCTGCCCACCGTCCTCGCGCGGTGGGGCGCCAAGGTGCCCCCGGAGCGGGTCCACGTCGTCACCGTCCCGCACGACCGCGGTCCCAACGGCGACGAGCTGTGGCTGCGGTTCTGTCGCGCCTTCGGCATCGACCCCGCCTGGGCGCCGCTCGACTCCGAGCGCGACAACCGCTCGCTCGGCATCGCGGAGACCTCCCTGCTGCGCAAGCTCAACCGCCGCCTCGAGCTCGGTGTGTGGCGCGACCCGGCGTACGACGCCCTCATCCGCGAGCTGCTCGCCCAGCAGGTGCTCGTCTCCCGCAAGGCCGTGCCGGTGCGGCTGCCACCCGACCGCTACGAGTTCGCCGAGCAGCAGGCCGCCCTCTGGATCGACTGGATCAAGGGCTCCGGTGTCGACGTCATCGGCGACGTGGAGGACCTGCGACCACGCCGTCCCGCCGAGGGCGAGGAGTGGAAGGACCCTGACCGCGTCCGCGCCAAGCTCGAGCTCGGGGCCGCGCTCGACGCGCTCACCGTGATGACCCAGGAGGCGGCCAACCGCGCGTCGGCCGAGTCCGTCAGTGGCCGGCTGCGCGACACCGCGCGCCGGCTGCGCGACCGGTGACCGGCAGGGCGCACGGCTGGGTCGCCCACCTCCGCGCAGGTGGCACGACCCCGTGGCGGGTCTGGACCGCCGAGGCCGAGCCGGCGACGCGAGCGGTGCCCGGTGCCCAGCAGCTCGAGCTGCTCCGCCGGATCAACTCGGCCGCAGCGGCGCCGATCCCGACGGCGCTCGTCGACCGGGTGCTGACCGCCCCGGCCGCCGGCCGCGGCAAGGCCGACCTGCCGCTCGCCGGGCTGCCCGCCCCGTCGTACGGACCGCGGCCGGTCGACCCCTCCACGATCGACCCGCGCGAGCTCCTGCGGGTGGCGAGCGTCCTGCTCGCCGACGACCTCGTCGACCTCGGGCCCGACCCCGTGCGGACGAGCTGGGCGCGCCCGTGGCGACGACGGTTCCGGCTGGTCGGCGACCCGCTCGTCACCGCCGCCGCCCGTGAGCACCTGCTCGCCCGCGGCCGCCCAGAGGGCGGTCCGCGACCGTTCGTCGTCGCCGTCGGTGCCCCGCTCGACGACCTCCTCGCCCACACCTGGACGCAGCGTTGCTTCGAGCACGGCAGCAGGCCGTGGGGCGACTGGCTGCGGTTCTGGCGCGAGCGCGACCAGCTCCCGGCGCGCGTCGACCTCGTCGACTCCGTACGCCGCTGGGGCGGGCGTCGCCCGTTCGTGCGGGTCGTCACCGACCTCGACCTGCTGCCGGGCCAGGTCGGCGTACGCCGCCTGCCGGACGTGCGGACGCCGGGCGCCGACCAGGCCGAGCTGGCGCGCCGGATCGCCGCGGTGGTCGGGCTGCGGGCCCCGGCCGCCGAGCGCCCGGCGCTGATGCGGACGCTGCAGCGTCGGATCCCCGACACCGGTGTCGCGCCCGTCGGGGTGCCGGTCGGTGAGCAGGAGTGGGTCGCTGCCTCCGCAGCCCGGCTTGGCCGGCAGGTGTCGCGCGCTGGCTACCCTGTCGTCGGCGACCTCGCCGATCTCGGGCCCCGCGCCGCGCGGGACGCAGCGGCGGGGGCTGACGACCAGCAGGTGCTGGACCTGGCGATCACGATGATCGTCGACCCGACCTGGCGCACGCCGGGCGGCACGACCGAAGGGCAGGTGGAGCGGTGAGCAGGCGGGTGCTGCTGCACGTGGGCTGCCCGAAGACCGGCACGTCCTACCTCCAGGACGTCCTCTTCCGCAACCAGTCCGTGCTGCGCGAGCACGACATCCTCTACCCGGCGGACCGCTTCGACGCCCACTTCCTGGCCGCGCTCGACCTGATGACGCTGCCCTGGGGCGGCATCGAGACCGAGGCCGTCGGGGCGTGGGACCGGCTCGCCGCGCAGGTGCGCGACTGGCACGGTACGGCGATCGTCAGCCACGAGATCTTCGCCCGCGCGACCCCCACCCAGGTCGAGCGTGCGCTCGCCTCCCTGGGCGACACCGAGGTGCACCTCGTGCTGTCGGCGCGCGACCTCGTGCGCCAGATCCCGGCCGAGTGGCAGGAGAACGTCAAGCACCGCAGCCACATCACCTACGGCCGGTTCCTGCGCACCATCCGCGACCCCGAGCGGGACTCGCGCATCGGGTCGTGGTTCTGGGCGGTCCAGGAGGTCCCCGACATCCTCGAGCGGTGGGGGTCCTCCCTCCCGCCCGAGCACGTGCACCTGGTCACGCTGCCGCCGTCCGGGTCAGACCGGGGCGAGCTGTGGCGCCGGTTCTCGCGGACCTTCGGCCTCGACGACCTGCCGCTCGACCTGACCGCAGAGCGGGAGAACCCGTCGCTCGGCGTGCCTGAGACGGCGCTGCTGCGCACGGTCAACGAGCGCGTCACCTCGATCATCGCGCCCCCCGACTACCGACCGCTCGTGCGCGAGACCCTCGCCCACCAGACCCTCTCGCGCGGCGTGGCCTCGGCCCGGCTGGGCCTCGCGCCCGACGACCACGCCTGGGCGCGCGCGTTGTCCCAGGGCTGGATCGACGTGCTCGCCGAGCGCGGCTACGACGTGGTCGGCTCGCTCGACGACCTCCTCGGCCCCGACCAGGGCCCCTTCGCCGACCCCGACGCGGTGGGCGCCGAGGAGCTGCTGCCGCCCGCGCTCGACGCGATCAGCGCCCTGCTGGTCGAGGCCGCGCGGCTGCGTGGGGTGGAGGAGCGGCTGCACGAGGAGCTGCGGGAGGCGCGCGAGGAGCGGGACCGGGCCCGCCTCACCCCGGCGTACCGGGCGAGGCGCAAGGTCGTCACCACGCTCGAGAACAGCCCCGCCGGACGCGGCACCCTCGACGCCTACCGGCGTGTGCGGGGCCGCAGCCGGGGCTGAGACCAGCCCTGACCGGGCGGGAGACCGTCAGCGCCGGCGTGGCAGCAGCTCGCGGTCGGCGTACCTCCCGACCTTCCACGTCGCGAAGCCGTCGGCGCCCATGCCGACGACGCCGCCGATGATCGGCACCCGGCGGCCGACGGTGGTCGCGAGCCGCTTGCCCACGACCCGGGTCAAGATGTCGGAGGCGACGACGGCAGAGATGGTGCCGTCGATCGACGGGTCGTGCACGGGCGCGGTCGCCAGCGCCATCGGGGTCGCGGGGAGCTTCTTCTTCCTCACCATCTCGGTGACGTGCTCCTCGCCGAGGAGCAGCGCGAGGATCGCGTTGCGGACGCGGGGATCGGTCAGGTCGTGACCGCGCAGGTGTGCGATGCCGGCCACCATCCGGCACTGGATGACCGCGAGGCCCGTCACGTTGGCCGGGATCGCGACCGCCATCGTCACCAGGCCGCCGACGTTGGTGGCGAAGCCCTGGGCGCCGGCGATGCGCACGTTGTTCTCGATGACCTCGTGGATCGCCCGCTCGACGTTGCCGCGCTGCTCGCGCAGCTGCTTGTCGGCGGCCACGGCCGCAGGCGCCAGCGGTCCGATGCCGTCGATCGCGCGGTTGAGCGCCTCGCGGACGAACCCCGCGCTCAGCCCCGGGGTGAGCTCCTGGATCTTCGGCGCGAGCTGGCGCCCGACGGTCTGCTTCAAGCCCATGCCCCGATCGTACGTTCCGGTGTCGCACCGCAGCGCACGTGAGCCGAGGCCAGCGGGCGCACGTCGACGGATAGACGACGCCCCGGCGTGAAAGGTTGTTCGCTACCGTGCGAATCGTGCCCATCGCCCCCGCTCCGACGCCGTGGGCCTTCCCCCCGCCCTCGACGTGGGACCCCGACGACGACCTGGTCGCCCTCGGCGCGGACCTCGAGCCGGGCACCCTCGTCACGGCGTACGCCCAGGGGCTCTTCCCGATGCCGGTGACGCTGGACGTCGAGGAGCACCTCGGCTGGTTCTCCCCCGTGGAGCGGGGCGTCCTGCCGCTCGACGGACTCCGCGTCTCGCGGTCGCTGCGCCGCTCGGTGCGCGACTTCGAGATCCGCGTCGACACCGCGTTCGACGAGGTCATGGCGGCGTGCGGCAGCCCCGACCGGCCCGACGGCTGGATCACCCAGCCGTTCCGCCGGGCCTACGGGCGCCTGCACCGGCTCGGCTGGGCGCACTCGGTCGAGGCGTGGCGCGACGGCCGGCTGGCCGGCGGGCTGTACGGCGTCGCCGTCGGCGGGCTGTTCGCCGGGGAGTCGATGTTCCACCGTGAGCGTGACGCCTCCAAGGTCGCCCTCGTCGCCCTCGTCGACCTGCTCCGCGACGAGCACGCACGCCACCGTGTGCTCGACGTGCAGTGGCAGACCCCGCACCTGGCCTCGCTCGGAGTCGTACGCCGCCCGCGCGCGGACTACCTCGAGTGCCTGCGGCGCTGCCTGGACACGCCGATCCCCGACGTGTTCCGGCTCGACCTCTGACGGACTGTACGACTCACCGACCGGGCCAAATCCACGGTCCGCGATCAGGGAAGCGGACCGGGCCGTACGATCGACGCAGCGGCCGGCGAGAGGGAGGGTGCGGCATGGCGATCACGCGCGAGGGCAGGATCTGCTCCTTCTGCGGCGAGCCCGGGGGCCCCGGGACGGACCTGCCGTTGATCGGCGGCCTGGGTGCGCAGGTGTGCGCGCGCTGCATCGACGACTTCCACGAGACGATCCACGACGAGGAGCTCCTCGCGGCCGCCCGCAGCACGTTGCCGTGGGACTCGATGACCGACGCCGAGGTGCTCGCCACCTTGCCGATGATCATGTCCTCCGCCGAGCAGACCACCGCCTTCGCCCACGAGTGGGTCGACATGCTTCGCACCCGCCGGGTGTCGTGGGCGGAGATCGGTCGCGCGCTCGGGGTGTCGCGACAGGCCGCGTGGGAGAGATTCGCCCGCAAATCGGGCGACAAGGGCGCCACTGCGTGAGACGATCTGCGACGTCAGGGTAGTCTTGACGCTGCGAGGTGTCGGTCGGGCTGCACGGGGGTGAGTCCGACCGACACCTCTGCCACGTCCCGGCCCGGGCCCCGAGGCGGCTACTTCAGCAGCTTCGACATCCGACGGTCGGCGAGCGGTTTCCCGCCGGTCTGGCAGGTCGCGCAGTACTGCAGGCTCGAGTCCGCGAAGGACACCTCGCGCACCACGTCGCCGCACACCGGGCACGCCTGGCCGGTGCGGCCGTGGACGGCGAGGTTGCTCTTCTTCTCGCCCTTGAGCTCGCTGGCGGCGAGACCGCTCGATCGCTCGACGGCGTCGCCGAGCGTGCGGCGGATGGCGTCGTACAACGTCTGCAGGTCCTCGTCGTCGAGGCTGCTGGCCGGCTTGAACGGCGACATCCGCGCGGCGTGCAGGATCTCGTCGGAGTAGGCGTTGCCGATGCCGGCGATGATCGACTGCATCCGCATCACGCCCTTGATCTGCTTGCGCCCCTCGGCCTCGAGGATCCGGCGCAGCGCGTCGATCGTGAAGTCGTCGGAGAGCGGGTCGGGGCCGAGCCGCGCGACGCCCTCCACCTGCTGCGGGTCGCGCACGACGTAGATCGCCAGGCCCTTCTTGGTGCCCGCCTCCGTGATGTCGAGCCCGGGCTGCGCCTCGAGGTCGGGGTCGTCGATCACGATGCGCGCCGCGAGCGGGTTCTTGGGGTTCGGTCGCGCCGGCGTGGCGGGCACCTCGTCGCGCCACCTGATCCACCCGGCCCGGGCGAGGTGGATGACCACGTGCACACCGCTGGCGTCGATGTCGAGGAACTTGCCGTGGCGGGTGACGTCGTCGACGAGCGTGCCGTGCAGGGCCTGGAGCGGCGGGTCGAAGGTCTTGAGCGCGCTGAACGCGGTCAGGTCGACGCGGCTGATCGCGCGGCCAACGAGGCGGCCGCGCAGGTCCTGGACGAGGGCTTCGACCTCGGGCAGCTCGGGCACGGTGCCGAGTCTAGGCTCGGCCCTTGCTTGGCACCGCCGTGTGGGCCGGGTCACAATGGCTCATGGTCCAGCCGCGCACCCTTCCTCGCACCGGGGCGGTCTTCCTCGACCCCCGCGGCGACGACCGGTCGCTGCGCGTGACCTGGCACCAGGAGTCGCAGCTCGTCGTCCTGTCGTTGTGGCGCGACAACGTCTGCGCCGGCACCTTCCGGCTCTCCGCCGACGAGGTCCCGGACCTCATCGCGCTCCTGCGCCGAGGCCTCGACGAGGCGTACGACGCCGCGCGCGAGCGGGTCGCGCGGGTCGAGCGGCCCAGCGAGGTCGGCTGACTCGCCGAGGCGGGAACCACCGGTTACCCGGTGGTTCCTGAGGTTCTGACCCGCTGCAACGGGTGACAACCCGAGGAATCACCGGGTAGCCGGTGGTTGCGACTCGCCCACTATCCGTCAATCTAGCGACCGCCCTAGATTCCCCGATACGTTCTGATCGTGGACCCGATCCGGAACCCGTACGCCCCCGGCGCGGGCCAGCGCCCGCCCGAGCTCGCCGGTCGTGACGAGCAGCTCGCCGCGTTCGAGGTCGTCCTCGAGCGGGTGGCCAAGGGACGCCCGGAGCGCAGCCTGGTGCTGACGGGGCTGCGCGGCGTCGGCAAGACGGTCCTGCTCAACGCGCTGCGCGGCACCGCCGTACGCAAGGGCTGGGGCACCGGCAAGCTCGAGGCGCGGCCGGGCCAGGGGCTGCGCCGACCGCTGAGCAGCGCGCTGCACCAGGCCGTACGCGAGCTCGGCCACCGTGACGAGGACTCGGTCGACCACGTCCTCGGCGTGATCAAGTCCTTCGCCCATCGTGACGCCGGTGCGGGGGCCAGGCTCAAGGACCAGTGGAGCCCCGGCATCGACGTCCCAGTGGTCCGCGGCCGCGCAGACTCCGGTGACATCGAGATCGATCTCGTCGAGCTCTTCACCGACCTCGGCGGGCTCGCCGCTGACGTCGGCAAGGGAGTCGGCATCTTCATCGACGAGATGCAGGACCTCGGCGCCGACGACGTCTCGGCGCTGTGTGCGGCCTGCCACGAGCTCAGCCAGTCCGGCCTGCCCGTGATCGTCGTCGGGGCCGGCCTGCCGCACCTGCCCGCCGTGCTGAGCGCCAGCAAGTCCTACAGCGAGCGGCTCTTCCGCTACCAGCGCATCGACCGGCTCGCCCGCGAGGCCGCCGATCGTGCGCTCGAGGCGCCCGCCGCGGACGAGGACGCGGCCTACGAGCCCGACGCCCTCGCCGCGATGTACGACGCCACCGGCGGCTACCCCTACTTCATCCAGGCCTACGGCAAGGCCGTGTGGGACCTCGCCCCCCGGTCTCCCATCACCGCCGCCGACGTCGCGGTCGCGGCTCCGGAGGCGGAGTCGGAGCTGGCCGTCGGGTTCTTCGGCTCGCGCTACGAGCGCGCGACCCCGGGTGAGCGCGACTACCTGATGGCGATGGCCGACGTCGCGGTCGCCCAGGCCGAGGCGGGCAGCGACATCGATGGCGACGCCGTGCTCAGCTCCGACGTCGCGGCCGCGCTCGGCAAGAAGCCGCAGTCCCTCTCACCCGCCCGCGACTCACTCCTCAAGAAGGGCCTCGTCTACTCCGGGGAGCGGGGTCGGATCGCCTTCACGGTCCCCCACTTCGGGCGCTACCTCCGCGAGCGCGGGTAGCGCCTCGGGCGGTGGCCCACCCACATTCGGCCGCACGAGAATGTGGCTCAGCCACCGCTCGGGCAGCACAGCTCGGCCGAGCGCTCAGGCGGGCGGCGTACGGAGCTCCCGCGGCAGCTCCTCCAGCAGCCGCAGCCACAGCTCGGCGGCGGTCGGGTAGGACGCCACGGCGTGTCGCAGCACGTGGACCGGCACGCCCCCGGTGATCGCGACGGTCGCCGCGTGGAGCAGCTCGCCGGCCTCGACGCCGACGAACGTCGCGCCGAGCAGCAGGCGCGACCGGGCGTCGACGACCAGCTGGGCGTCACCGACGACGTGGTCGCGGAGCAGCCCGGTGCCGGCGGCCGAGGAGGTGGGCACCCGGGTGACCACGACGTCGTGGCCGGCCTCGCGGGCCTCGGCCTCGGTCAGCCCGACGCTCGCGACCTCGGGGTCGGTGAAGACGACCTGCGGCACCGGCGCCTCGCGGTCGGGCTCCCATGCGACCTCGCCGGCGGACGCGGCGGCGATGCGCGCGCCGACGACCCGCCCTTGGTGCTTGCCCCAGTGGGTCAGCGGTGGACCGCCGCTGGCGTCGCCGACCACGTGCAGCCACTCGGGCAGGCGACCGGAGGTGACGTCCTCGGCGGTCAGGTCCACCGAGGAGAGACCGAGGTCGTCGAGCCGCGGCTCGCGGCCGATCGCGAGGAGCACCTCGTCGGCCTCGAGGTCGCCGTGCGACGTCGCCAGCGTGACCGTGCCGCCGTGGATGCGACCGGTGCCGGTCGCGCCGGGGGAGTCCCGGCGTACGGACTCCACCGACGTGCCGAGCCGCACGGTGACCCCGCGCTCGCGCAGGCTCGCCAGGACGGCCTCGCCGGCGAACGGCTCCGTGCGGGAGAGCAGCCGATGGCCCCGCACCACCAGGGTCACCGTCGAGCCCAGCGCGGCCATCCACGTCGCCGCCTCGCAGGCGACGACGCCGCCGCCGACGACGACCAGGCGCTCGGGCACCTCGACCACGCCGGTCGCGTCCCGCGAGTCCCAGGGGAGTGCGTCTGCGTACGTCTCCGGCACGCGCGCGGCACTGCCCGTCGCGATCACCACGGCCCGGCGGGCCCGGACCAGCCGGTCGCCGTCGGCGGACGCGACCCGTACGGTGCGCTCGCCCGCGAGGCGGCCGGTGCCGCGCAGCACGGTCAGCCCCGCGCCCTCGGCCCAGTCCTGCTGCCCGGAGTCGTCGTAGTGCGACACCCAGGCGTCGCGGCGCTCGAGCAGCGCCTTCGCGGCGACGTGCGCCGTCGAGACCCCGGGGAGGTCGGCCGTCAGTCCGGCGACGGAGACCGGGCGCAGCAGCGCCTTGCTCGGGATGCACGCCCAGTAGCTGCACTCGCCGCCGAGCAGCTCGCCCTCGACGATCGCGGCGGTCATCGCCCGGCCGTCCACCACGGTGCCCTCGACGGCGTACTGGGCGGCGTTCTCCCCAGCCGGGCCCCCGCCGACGACGACGACGTCGTACTCCAGCTCGTCCATGCCCGCGAGACTACGACCCGCGGCCGATGGTGAGGTCGCTTGCGCCTTCACCTAGACTGATCACCGAGGGGAGTACCCCACCAACGCTCGTCGGCCACTACGGCGCCTCAGCAGGCGCCCCGGCGAGCGGCCGTCTGTCAGGGCGGCGGGGGAGACCTCAGGACATCCATCCTGAGGAGACCCATGTCGTCCATCGCGTCCCCCACCCTGTGGTTCATCACCATCGGCGTGGTGCTCGCCCTGCTCGTCGTCGACTTCGCCGCCACGCGTCGCCCCCACGAGGTCTCGATGAAGGAGGCCATCGCCTGGTCGGCCTTCTACGTCGCCCTGCCGCTGGCCTTCGGCCTGTACGTGTGGAGCGCCCACGGCGGCGACCGCGGGCTCGAGTACTACACCGGCTACCTCGTCGAGAAGACGTTGAGCGTGGACAACCTGTTCGTGTTCATGCTGCTGCTCGCGGCGTTCGCCGTGCCCGAGGTGCTCAAGCAGCGGGTGCTGCTCTACGGCATCGTCGGAGCGCTGGTGCTGCGCGGCATCTTCATCGCGCTCGGCGCCGCCGCGCTGTCCCGCTTCGACTGGGTGTTCCTGGTCTTCGGCGCGATCCTCGTCCTCACGGGCATCAAGCTGCTGCGCGACGCGATCAGTGGCCACGACCACGAGGTCGACGTGGCGCAGCTGCGGGTCGTGAAGGTGCTGCGGCGCTTCATGCCGGTCAGCGACGACTACGAGGGCACGAGGCTCACCGTCGTGCAGCAGGGCACCCGCGCCCTGACCCCGTTCGCGCTGGTCACCGTCGCCGTGCTCGCCACCGACGTCGTCTTCGCCGTCGACTCGGTGCCCGCGGTCTACGGCATCACCGGCGACCCCTACCTGGTCTTCGTGACCAACGCGTTCGCGCTGCTCGGCCTCCGCGCCCTCTACTTCGTGCTCGAGGGCGCGCTCGGTGCCCTGGCGCACCTGAGCTACGGCCTGGCAGCGATCCTGGGCTTCATCGGCGTCAAGCTGGTCCTGCACTGGGCGCACCTGGTGTGGCCGTCGGTGCCCGACGTGCCGACCCTCACCTCGCTCTTCGTGATCCTCGGCATCCTCGCCACGACGATCACCACGAGCCTGTACGCCAACCGGCGCGCGAAGGCCGCAGATCCGGACGACGACAAGGTCGCCGTCCCCTGACCGGCTGCTCGGGACGTCCCGCCGGTCTGGACCGCACCCGCGCGTGTCGACCGCCACGTGCCCACCTGGCCCACGGGGCGCCCACGGCCCGGTAACAAACGATCCCCGCGACCACCCGGCGACCTAGGCTCCATATCACTGGAATCCGTACGCGCGTGGGAGCGACACGGCGGAATCAACGGCCCTGTGGGGGGTGGCACGATGCTTCGAAATGTGCTCGGTCCAACAGATGACGTCCTGACCCATCGCTGCATCCTCCTCATCTGTCCGGTCTGCACCGATCTCGACCGCACGATCTCCGGCACGGCCATCGCGGACACGGAGGTGCCGATGTTCGCCCGCCTGCGTGGGACCGTCGGACTGCCCCTCGACAACGCCACGTGGTGGCCCGACGGGGTCCCGCGGACCGAGTTCGCGCCGCCGACGGTGGACCTGCTCGAGCGCACGCTTCGCGCCCTGCGCGCCCTGCCCGTCGCGCCGATCGCCGGCTGACCGGCCGTCTCGACCCCGTTCCTCAGGGCGGTCGAGGGTCAGTCGACGGTCAGCATCGTCGCCCCGAGGCCGATCATCATCGTGCCGCCGGAGGCGCTGAGGGTGTCGAGCCGCTCCGGCCGGCGGGCGAACCACTGGCGCGCCGTGCCGGCGGCGAGCGCCCAGGCCGTGTCGGAGGCGACGGCCATCGCGCCGAATACCAGGCCGAGCAGCATGGTCTGCAGCGCGACCGGGCCGCCGGGGTCGGTGAACTGCGGAAGGAACGCCACGAAGAACACGATGGTCTTGGGGTTGGTCGCGCCCACGGTGAAGCCGATCCGGACCGGGTGCCCACGGCGTACCGGCACCGACGCCGCCATCGCCAGGCGCGCGTCGCTGCGGTGCCGGATGGCCTGCACGCCGAGCCAGATGACGTACGCCGCCCCGACCACCTTGACCGCGGTGTACGCCGTGGCGCTGGCCGCGACGACCGCGCCGAGCCCGACGGCGACGAGGGCCGCCTGGACGACCAGGCCCAGACTGTTGCCGACCACCGACAGCAGGGCCTCGCGGCGACCGACGGTCAGCGCGCGGCCGATGGTGAAGAGCAGGCTTGGTCCGGGGACCTGGATGAAGAGGATGGAGGCGACGAGGAACGTCACCCACTGGCTCGACGACGGCATGGCCCCAGTGTGGGACCACGCCGCCGTCGGTGTCGCGGTGTTTCGAGGAGCGTCAGCAGCCGCAGGTGTAGTAGGTGATGTCCCAGTGGCTGCTCTCGCGCGCGTAGATGTTGCCCGAGGCCGCGCGGTACATCGTGGCGCCGTCGGCTCGCACGCCGTAGTACGCGTAGCGGCTGCTGATGTAGTTGGACACGCAGGTCGTCGGCCGGACGTCGACCTTGTAGCCGTTCCAGTGG
Source organism: Nocardioides eburneiflavus (assembly GCF_004785795.1). Classification (NCBI taxonomy): domain Bacteria; kingdom Bacillati; phylum Actinomycetota; class Actinomycetes; order Propionibacteriales; family Nocardioidaceae; genus Nocardioides; species Nocardioides eburneiflavus. Next base: position 737,424 of record NZ_SRRO01000001.1, on the reverse strand, counting down.
CTGTAGGTGCCGGAGGTGTGGCCGATCTCGGTGCCGCCGGTGATGGTGAGCGCGCAGCCGCTGACCGACCTGAACGTCTTGATGCCGCTGACCGACTCCTGGTTGATCTGCTCGTAGGAGGTGCAGGTCGAGGTGTAGCGGTCGGTGCAGCCGCCCGTCGAGACGCGGGTGATCCCGACCGCGGTGAGCTGGCTGCTGGCCTGGGCGTCGGTCAGCTTGGTGACCGCGTGCGAGGCTCGCAGCTCCCACCACCCGACCTGATCCCTCCCTCGGGGTCAACCCGCGTGGTGCGCGGGAGGCGTACTGGCTGCCCGGGTTCCTCGCCAGCCCTGGCTGACCGGGCTCTGGCACATCCGGTCCAGAGGGAGCACGCTGGTGCGATGACAGCAGGCATCGACCCCGGCGTCGCCCCGTCCGGCCCGGGCTGCGTGGAGTGCGAGGAGGCCGGCGGCTGGTGGGTGCACCTGCGTCGTTGCGCGCAGTGCGGCCATGTCGGGTGCTGCGACTCCAGCCCGTCGCAGCACGCGACCGCGCACTTCAGCTCCACCGGGCACCCGGTGGTGCAGAGCTTCGAGCCCGGCGAGGACTGGTTCTGGGACTTCAGCCGCTCCGTCGGTGTGGTCGGGCCGCGGCTCGCCGACCCCCAGAGCCGCCCGGAGGACCAGCCCGTCCCCGGGCCGGCCGGCCGGGTGCCGGACGACTGGCGCGACCACGTCCACTGAGCTCGACAAGGCCGGCTCGGGTGCTACGCGCCCGAGCGGGCGGCGAGTCGCGGGTGGAGAGCGGTGCGTGAGGCGTGGGTGGGGTTGTGCTGTGCACGTGCCTCACGCACCGCTCCTCTGGCGTGCCGTGGGGACACGCGGGGCTCGGGCCGATGTGGGTCAGCAGCCGAGCGCGTCGAAGGTGAAGCCGGAGAGGAAGATGGCCTGGTTGCCGGTCCCTCGGGCGTTCCAGTAGGTGAGCGTGATGTCCTGGACGGCGCCGGCATAGGTCACGGCGATGTTGCCGGCGCTGTCGCCGTTGTCCGAGGCCACGGTGCTGTTGTTGTACATGCGCCACGGCCCTTCGCCGGCGTTGTTCTCCGAACCGGCGACGCCCGTGCCGATCACGTAGACGTTCCCGCCGCCCCGTGGGGTGGCGGTGAAGGTGCGGTTGCCGGTGAGCTCGACGCGGTCCCAGAAGTCGGCCGACTGGTTGCCGCCGGCTGCGTTGTTGGCGTCGATGTCGGTGATGGTGAAGCGCAGGCCGGTCACCGGCCGGTCGAACTGGATGCGGACCACCTGACGGCTCGCGTTGCGGCCGGCCACGATCCCCTGGTGCTGCAGCAGCAGGCCGGTCCCGCCGGTCGCGCCGACGTTGGGGTAGTTGTTGGCCTGGACGGTCAGGTTGCCCGACGTCCGGCTGTCGATGCCGACCTGCGTGCTGGTGAAGGTGGCGATGACCGGGGACGAACCGGCCGGCCCCGGGATGGTGGCGGTCCCGGTCTTGGTCAGCGTCGACCCCGAGCCCGTCGTGGTCGTCGCGTACGTGACGGTCCGCCAGGTCAGCGTGTAGGGGTAGGTCGTGCTGCCGCAGGACGCGGCGTACGCCGGGACGGCCGTGCTCGCCGCGACGACCGGGACGGTCCAGGCGGCGGAGCGCACGACGTTGCGGCGCGACGGCATGTTCGACGACACGGTGGTGCTCATGACTGTCCTCTTCTCCCGCGCAGCACCCCGGCGTGTCCCCACACGCACACGATCGGGTGCCGTTCTCCCGGCAGGCTACGCACGTCGCTGCGCCGCGTGGGTCGAATGGGAGGGACGGGGACGGATCGTGGTCGAAATCCGACTTTCGTAGCCCTCCGGTCCAGACCACTCACGAGATCTGGGCAGGCGCGAGGACCTCCCGCCGACGCACCTGTGGACGTGCCATGCTCAGCGCATGCGTCGTACGCCGCGCATCCGCCGCCGCCCCCAGCGTCCCACCCGGCCGCAGGTGGTCGCCCACCGCGGGAGCAGCCACGAGACGGCCGAGCACACGCTCGCGGCCTACGTGAAGGCCCTCGACGAGGGTGCCGACGCACTCGAGTGCGACGTCCGGCTGACGGCCGACGGACACCTGGTGTGCGTCCACGACCGGGACCTCCGGCGTACGGCCGCCACCCCGGGGCTGGTGTCGACGATGAACCTCGCCGAGCTCGACGAGCTCGACTTCGCCTCGTGGAAGAACCCATGGTCCGAGCTCGACGACGAGGCGCCCGACCGCGATCCCGAGCACGGCAAGGTGCTCACGCTGCGCAAGCTGCTGGAGACGGCCGCCGACTACGACCGGCACGTCGAGCTGGCCATCGAGACCAAGCACCCCACCCGCTACGGCGGGCTGGTCGAGCGGCGGCTCGTGGAGACGCTGGGCGACTTCGGGTGGGACGGCGCCGGGTCGCCGGTCCGGGTGATGAGCTTCTCGCTCAACGCGGTCAACCGGGTCCGCCGGCTGGCGCCCGACCTCGACGTGGTGATGCTGGTGGACAAGGCGCACCACTGGCCCGTCCTGCGGCCCGTCGTCGGGGACGACTGGATCATCGGACCCGGCATCGACGAGCTGCGTGCCCACCCGGGCCTCGGCCGGCACCTGGTGAAGGCCGGCCGCGAGATCCACGTGTGGACCGTCAACACCGCCGAGGACCTCCAGATCTGCCTCGACCTCGGGGTCACCGCGGTCATCAGCGACCGGCCGGCCCACATGCTGGAGCTGCTGGGCCGATAGCGCATCGCTGGTTTCGACGCGCCTGACGCGTCCTCGCAGGCTCGGACGCGGGCTCGCTCAACCCCCTCACCCACGCCGGGCACTCGTTCCTCGTGCCGGACTAGGGTTCGGGCATGGCCAAGAAGTCCCGCACCCGCACCCAGTCCGCCCCAGCCGCCGGCGAGGTCGGACCCCGTCAGCCCTGCCCGTGCGGCTCGGGGAAGCGCTACAAGGCGTGCCACGGCGCGGCCGGCGGCGCCGCGCCGTCCTTCGTCGCCCGCCCGTTCGAGGGGATGCCGAGCGAGTGCGACGTGATCGCCCTGCGTGAGCTGGTGCCCGCGGCGACGGCCCCGCTGACGCTGAAGGACGGCGGGCGCACCGTACGCCTCGCGACGCTCCTGCCCGGCGCAGCGCCGGCGATGGTGCGCGAGTCGGGCGACGTCTGGCTCGGCCTCCAGGTCCAGCACTCCTACGGCAACCCCGCCCGCGACCTCGGCGCCGTCCTCGAGGCGGCGCTCGCCACCGAGGAGCCCGGCATCGTAGGTCTGATGTCGGCGCCCGGTGAGGGCCCCAGCCTCCAGGACCTGATCACCGACACGACCCTCGACATCACCGTCCACGACGGCTTCGAGTACTGGATCGACGACATCCCCGAGCGCGACGCGAGCATGGAGGCCGCGCTCGAGCAGGCCAACGGCGGCGTGATGCCGACCAGCCGGCTCGCCTCGGTCGAGGCGGCGTACTGGACCGACGTCGGCACCAAGGAGCACCTGCGCTGGGTCATGCCCCACCCCGAGGACCAGCTGCTCGACGCCCTCGCCCGCCTGCACGCCGCCGGGCAGGACTCGGTCGCCGAGGGCTCGCGCTTCGTCGGGATGTTCCGTGCCCACGGCCTGCTGGCGCCGGTGTGGGACCTCCCGCTCGGCACGGGCGCCGAGGTCCTCGAGGAACCGGCGGCGCGGTTCGCCGCCGACCTCGAGGAGGCGATGGAGGGCGGCGACCTGACCGCCGCCGAGCGGTCGGCTCGGGCAGGACTCGCCAATCGTCAGGTGACGATTCGGTAAGACTCGCTCCACCACGCGCCCACCGTCCGCCCACGGGGCGAACACAACCGGGCCAACGGTTGTGCGGGCGCTCACGAGCGGAGTAGATTCGCTCCTGCCCGGTCGTTGTTGTTTCCCCCGTCAACAACGACCGGGCTCCTGCATTTCCGCGGGCGCCCGTGGTCATCGTGGACCCTCACGGTCGCGGCACCTGCTGCTCCTCGACGGAGCCGGGGACGGGCTGCCCGTCGATGACGAGCTCGGAGGTGTAGGAGTCCATCCCCTTCGGGATCTCGAACGGGGCGTACCCGGCCCCGTCGACCGTGTGGACGCGCAGGTCCTCGGTGAAGTCGCCTGAGGTGATGCGCACCGTGTCCACGTCGGGGTGAACGGCGTAGACCCACACGAACGAGTCACCCACCTCGACGCCCGAGTCGGTGAACAGGGACGGGTCCTCGAGGAACCGCGAGACGTCGTTGACGGAGCCGCACGCCTGCTCGACCACCTCGCCGTACTCGTAGCCGGACGTGTTCCACTCGCTGCCGAGCAGGTTCTCGTCCTCCTCCACCAACTCCACGCCTGTGACGGGGTTGCCGCACGCGTCGGTCCGGTCGGACTCGACGAGCAGGTAGCGGCTGCCGTCCACGCTCCCGGTCGCCACGATCCGGTCCGGGTCGATCGTGTCGACGTACTCCGGTCCCTCCTGGACGAGAGCACCAGCGGCGAGCGCCGCCGGCACGGCGATCGCACCCACGCCGAGCGCGAGGCGCCACCTGCGGCGTCGCCCGGCGGGGACCGCCTGCCGGTCCGAGGCGACGAAGTGCTCCACCGCGAGGGTGCCGGCCACGACACCGAGGTCGCGACGGAGCCGGGTCTCCACGTCTCGCGGGTCCCGTGTACGGCGGTCTGCTGTGGTGTTCATGCGAGTGCCTTTCGGAGCTTGGCCAGTGCGCGGCGGTGGTCGGAGCGCACCGTTGGCGCAGGACGGCCGAGGATGGCGGCGACCTCGTTCAGGGGCAGGTCCTCGTAGTAGTGCAGGACCACGACGGCGCGCTGGACCCATGACAGCCCCCGCACGTGCTCCCACGTCTCGTCGACCTCTGGAGGAAGGACGACCGGGGGCCGCTCGACCGGCTTCGCCGCCAGCCGCAGGCGGCGGCGCTGGCCGTCCTTGACGGCGTTGACCACCGCCCGCTTCAGGTAGGGGAGCGGCGTGTCGATCTGGTCCCACCGCGGGTGCACGGAGGTGAACACCGACTGCACGACGTCCTCGCTGACCTCCACCGAGCCCGACACGAGGTAGGCCAGCCGCAGGAGCGCAAGCCGGTGCTCGCGGTAGGCATCCTCGAAGTCCACGCCCGGACCCTGCTCCTCGATCGTCGTCACACCCCTCAGTCGTCGCAGACAGGTGCAGCGTTGCACCTGCCGTCGAACGGCCGGCGACCGAGGGGGACAGACCTAGGAGTGGATGCCCGACTTGTCGTGCGCGTCCGGCGGGCGGCCGGTGTTGACCGGCTTCGTCCGGCCGCAGTAGAGACAGGTGTGGTGGTCTCCACCGACGTCACCCACGGGCGGCTCCCAGCTGTGCAGCCCGACCGCGCACCCGATGGTTCGCAACATGCTCATGACGGCGCTCCTGAAGACGATGAGCACCAGTGTGCTCCTCGTCCGGCGGGGGCGACAAGGAGGTGCTGGACGAGTCAGCCGGCCTCGTGCCGGGCTCGCACACGCCACGCCTCGAGGTGCGTGAAGCCCTTCGCGGAGACCCGGCGCACGCGTCGCCAGCGCCAGGGCGAGCCCTCCTCGCCCTCCTCGTCCTCCTCGTTCGACGCCAGGGCGGCGTGCACCCCCGCATCGACGAGCACGCTGCCGGGACGGGCGGCCGAGGTCAGCCGCGAGGCGGCGTTGACGGTCGAGCCGAAGACGTCACCGAGCCGGCGTACGACCGCGCCGTGCGCGACCCCGGCCCGCACCGCCGGGAACGGGTCGTCCTCGTCGGCACCGCGGGCGGTCAGCGCCAGCGCGACCTCGACGGCGGCGGCCGGGTCGGCGACGGTGAAGAGCACCTCGTCGCCGATGGTCTTGATGACCTGACCGCCGCGGTCGACGACGAGCGTCGTGGTGTCCTGCTCGAAGCCGTCGACCCACGCCACCAGCTCGGCGCCGTCGAGGCTGCGGCTCTGCGTGGTGTAGCCGACGATGTCGACGAAGCACACCGACAGCTGCGCCTCGCCGGAGGTGAGGGAGCCGGCGTCCCCGAGCAGGTGCTGGGTCGCGCTGGCGAGGTGCCGTCGCCAGACGTACGCCTGGAGCGCCTCCACGCGCGGGAGCACGTCGGTCGCGAGGTCGGTGAGTCCCTCCCCGGGGTCGCCGGCCTCCACGGCCACGCCGGCGAGCAGCGTGGTCTGCCACTCGGCGAGCCGGGCGAAGCTGCGTCCCCAGGTGCGCACGAGCGCCGCCTGCGACTCCGGGGACAGGATGCCGATCCGGACCAGCTCGGCCGACAGGCGCAGCGCCTCGACGTCGCTCTCGGTGAAGGCCACGTCGTCGTCGGCGTGGTGCGGGAAGCCGAGCTGGTGCCACAGCGTGACGGCGAGCTCCAGCGGCACGCCGGCCCGCTCGGCCACCTCGACCCGCGTCAGGGTCGGCTCCTGCCCGAGCAGGTACGCCTCCATCGCCGCCGCGACCCCGGCCGGGACGTCCAAGGAGTCAGCCCCGCCCGACGCGTCCCGCCGCGGCTGCCCGCAGTGCGGCACCGAAGGACGGGATCTCGTCGGCGAGCTCCTCGATCCTCTCGCTGGTGAAGTGCACGACGCTCAGCGGCGTCAGCGCCACCACGGTGGCCGAGCGGAGCGTACGGTTGACGATCGCGGTCTCGCCCACCACGGAGCCGGGGCCGAGGGTGGCGATCTCGACGCCCCCCTTGCGGACCGACACCCGACCGGCTGTGATGAGGTACGCCTTGTCGGCGGGGGTGCTCTCCGCGATGGGCGACCAGCCCTGGGGGAGCGTCAGCGCACGACCCGCGGCCAGGACGCGCTCGGCGTCCTCAGGCGGCAGGGCCTCGAGGATGGACTCAGTCATGCCACCTCAACGATCCACCGGGGCGAACGTGATGCCCGCTGGGAGGATTCGGTCAACAGTTGTGCACTGGCTCTCGCCCGCGACCCGCCCTCAGTCGGTGTGCAGCGGCTCGCGGGAGATCGGGCAGCTCATGCAGCGCGGGCCGCCACGCCCCGAGCCGAGCTCGGAGCCGGCGATCCGGACGACCTCGATGCCGGCGTCCTCGAGCCGGTCGTTGGTCTCGTCGTTGCGCTCGTAGGCCACGGCGATCCGCGGCGCGAGGGCCAGCGTGTTGTTGCCGTCGTCCCACTGCTCGCGCTCGGCCGTGACCGGGTCGAGGCCGGTGTCGATCTGGTGCAGGGTGTCGATCTGCATCGCCTTGGCCGCCGCCACCAGGAACGGCTCGGAGTCGCTGACGCTCAGCGACAGGTCGGACTCGCCCGACCCCGGGTCGTCGAGGGTGACCGTGACCGCCCGGAGCGTGTGGGCGACGTTGGGGTACATCACGACCTTGTCGACGTCGACCATGGTGCAGACCGTGTCGAGGTGCATCGTGGCCCGCTCCTGCGCGATCGGCACGGCCAGCACGGTGTGGGCGAGGTCGGCGTGGAACACCTGGCGGGCGAGCCGCTCGACGCCCGCGGGAGTCGTACGCTCGCCGACGCCGACGGCGATCACGCCGGGTGCGAGCAGCAGCACGTCGCCGCCCTCGACGTGCTCGTTGTGCCAGCCGTGGATCTTGCGGGTGCCCGCGAACCGCGGGTGCTCGGTGTAGATCAGCTCGGTCAGCTGCGTCTCGCGCTTGCGGGCCGGCATCGCGAGGCTGGTGACGGCGACCCGGTCGCGGACCCACACGCTGGAGTCGCGGGTGAAGAGCAGGTTGGGCAGCGGGTCGATGAGGAAGTCGTGCGGGTCGAGCAGGCTGGTCACCAGGCCGTGGCCGCCGCGGACCTCGTCGTTGCGGATGCCGGCGGTGAGCACGTCAGTGAGCTCGGCGGGCGAGCAGTCGCGCAGCGCTAGGGCGAGGTAGCGGCGCATGGTGTCGCCGAGGTGCAGCCCCGACAGGGCGCTCGTGATCGCGTGGTTGCGGGCGATCTCGCTCTCGAGCGTCTCGGTCAGCAGCTCGGTCAGGTAGAGGACCTCGACACCGCGGTCGCGCAGCGTCTCGGCGAAGGCGTCGTGCTCCTCCTGCGCCCGGCTCACCCACGGGATGCCGTCGAAGAGCAGGCGGTCGTTGTTGCGGGGCGTCAGCCGCTTCAGCTCGTTGCCGGGGCGGTGGAGCATGACGGTGGCCAGGCGGCCGACCTCGCTGTCGGCTCCGTGAGGGGTGCCGGTGCTGTTCGGGGTGGGCATGCGCGGACTCTATCGCTCGTCGGGCGGCGTACACGTGCGGCGGATGTCGCCCTCGATCCGGTCCTGCGGGGGCCGGAACCGCCGCACGTGCTCACGCCGCCTCGGCGTGGCCGGGGAAGTGGGCGCGCCACGCGTCGTCCAGCCGGAGCGGTACGCCGGGCAGCGAGCGCGCGAACAACACACGGCGGACGCGGCTGAGGGTCTCCTCGGGCGTGGCGTAGATGCCCGAGCTGATGACAGGCAGCAGCCGCCACTTCGAGTCGTCGATCGCGTCGCGACGCTCGAGGACGGCCTCCCACGCCCCCGGCACGAGCACGTGGACCTTGCCGTTGAACTCGACGGCCACCTTGACCGCCGGACAGCTCAGGTCGTACTTGCGGAGCACCTCGCCCGACTCGTCGCGCACCTCGAGGTTGACGACTGGCTCGGGCAGCACGGATCGCGCCCGAGGCCGTCGACGTCCTCCACAGGGCCTCACGCCTGCGCCGCGACCCACTCCTCGCGCAGGAGCGCGTACTCGTAGGAGCTGGTCCAGGTGCCCTTGGACCAGAAGTCCCCGACGCGGTCGACCTCGCGCCGCATCCCGAGCCGCTCGCAGAGCGCGGCCGAGCGGTCGTTGCGGGCGTCGAGGTTGGCGACGATGCGCCGCAGGCCGAAGTGCTCGAAGCCCAGGCGCAGCACGGCCCGCGCGGCCTCGGTCGCGTAGCCCCTGCCGCCGAGCCCGGGCAGGACCGTCCAGCCGATCTCGCCCTCGGAGAGCCCGGTGCCCTGGAGGTGGAGCATCGAGTCGCCGACCACGGTGCCGTCGTGGGTGGCGACCGCGAGCCCGATGAACGTGCCGTCGCCGGGCTCCATCCGGCGGCGGACCATCTCGCCGACCTCGGCGCGGTTCATCGGCCGGCTCAGCAGCAGGCTGGTCCATTCCTCCGACGCCCACCCGATCGCGAACGCCTCGGCGTCGCCCGGCTCGAAGGGCCGCAGCACGAGCCGCTCGGTGCGCAGCGGCCACGTCGGCGGGACCGGCGTGAGGAACTCCGCGCGCGGCGCGTCGACCCACTGCTCACGCACGGTCGGTCCGCCGAAGCGGAGCCGGTCGTACGCCGTCATCCGTCGCAGCAGCGAGTCGAGGCCGGGCACCGCCAGCACACCGTCGACGGCCTCGCCGAGCATGCCGCGCGCCACGGGGTCGTGGGGGTCGCGGCGCAGCAGGTCGACGGCGGCCGCGGCCTCCGCGATCCGCTCGGCCTTCTGCTTGATGCGGGTCGGGAGCACCTCGCGCAGGCAGACGTGCTGCCCGGACAGGTACGCCGCCCACTCCTGCTCCCCGCTCTCGGGGTCGCCCTCCCAGAACGCCACGAACCAGTCGTGCAGCCGCTCGACGCCGCCGGCGATCTCGGCCGGCCTGCCGTGGTCGGCCGGCACCATCGGCGTCCCGTCGGAGAGCACGTAGGACGGGAGCGGCAGGCGGTCGGCCAGCATCAGCTCCATCGCCTGGGGCGTCGCGGGAAGGAAGAGCTCCCGGACGTACGCGTCGTCCTCCGCGGTCATCGGGTGGTCGCCGTTGACGGCGACGTAGCGGTCGTGGACGGACTGCGTCAGCGTGTCATCTCCCACACCGTCAAGGCTGCCATGAAGACGCAGACCGCGGCACCGACATGGTGGAGGACCGACAGGCGTACGCGCTGGAGCAGCAGGCGGCCCACGATCACGGCGAGGCCGGAGACCGCGAGCAGGGCGCCCCACGCGCCGAGGAAGACGGACAGCGGGTCGTCGTACTTGGCGACGAGGGAGATCGTCAGCAGCTGCGACAGGTCGCCCCACTCGGCGGCGAAGAGCACCAGGAAGGATGTCGCCACGACCTTGAAGCCGTGCGCGCCCGTGTCCGCCTTCGCGGCGTACTCGTCCTCCTGGGCGCCCTCCTCGGCGTCGGCGGTGCGGGCGGCGCGGAACAGGATGATCGCGCCGACCAGGAACATCACGGCGGCGACGACGTGGACGAGAAGGTCGGGCAGGAAGGACGCGGCCGTGCCGAGCCCGACCGCCACGCCGGTCTGCACCAGGAAGGCGAGCGCGACGCCGATCCAGACGAACAGCGGGCGCATCTTCGTCGACATCACCAAGGTGGCGATGAAGGTCTTGTCGGGGAGCTCGACGACGAAGATGGCGCCGAAGGCGAGGGCGACCACCAGGAGATCGATCACCGGGGGAGTCTGTCAGGGGCGATCGATCGCGAACTACTCGGCCCGGAACGCGTCGGCGGGGTAGACGCCGAGCACCTTGACCTCGGTGGTGAAGAACGCCAGCTCCTCGAGCGCGTTGCGCACCGGCGGGTCGTCGGGGTGACCGTCGACCTCGGCGAGGAACTGGGTGGCGGTGAAGTGGCCGCCGACCATGTAGGACTCCAGCTTGGTCATGTTGACGCCGTTGGTGGCGAAGCCGCCGAGCGCCTTGTAGAGCGCGGCCGGCAGGTTGCGCACGTTGAAGATGAAAGTCGTCACGACCGGACCGTCGCCGGCGGGCGCCTGCTCGAAGTCGCGGGAGAGCACCACGAACCGGGTGGTGTTGTGGTCCTCGTCCTCGATCTCCTCACGCAGCACCCTCAGGCCGTAGATGTCCGCGGCCAGCGGGGGCGCGATCGCGGCCTGGGTCGGGTCGCCCGACTCGGCCACCTCGCGCGCAGCGCCGGCGGTGTCACCGGCGACGACCGGGGTGAGGCCGAGCTCGCGGATGACGCCGCGGCACTGGCCGAGGGCGTGGACGTGGCTGTGCACGGTCCGCAGCGTGTCGATGCTCGCCTCCGGCAGCGCCATCAGGGAGAACTGGATGCGCAGGAACCGCTCGCCCACGATGTGGAGGTCGGAGGTCGGGAGGAAGTGGTGGATGTCGGCCACCCGGCCGGCGATCGAGTTGTCGATCGGGATCATCGCGAGGTCGGCCTCGCCGCCCTCCACGGCGGCGAAGGCGTCCTCGAACGACGCGCACGGCAGCGGCTCCCACTCGGGATAGGCCTGCTGGCAGACCAGGTGGGAGTTGGCGCCGGGCTCTCCCTGGTAGGCGATCCGTCGGGCAGTCACGTCCGCGAGTGTGTCACCTCCGGCCGTGTCCGACCGGCCGTGACCAGTCGCCGAACATAGGGTCGCCCCATGCTCGATCTGGTTGCTGTCGTCCTCGCCGCCGTGGCCCTCGCGGCCGCGGGCCTCGCGCTCCGTCGTACGCCGTCGCGCCCCGCCGCGGACGGCGTGGACGCCCTGCCCGAGGACGTCCACGGCCTCCGGCAGGAGGTCGCGGCCCTCAAGGCCGAGAACGCCGACGCGCTGCGGCACCTCTCGGTCGTGCGCTACGACGCGTTCGGCGACGTCGGCGGTCACCTGAGCTGGAGCCTCGCCGTGCTCGACGACGCCGGGCACGGGGTGGTGCTGACCTCGATCCACGGCCGCAGCGAGGCCCGGACCTACGCCAAGTCGATCTCCTCGTGGTCGTGCGAGCAGCAGCTCTCGCCAGAGGAGGAGGAGGCGATCGAGCACGCCCGCGCCTGAGCGGGCGGCCGGGTGGCTCAGCGCGGCACGCGGACCAGCAGCCGCCCGTGGATGCACTCCATCCAGAGCTCGCGGCCCTCGCCGATGGAGTCACCGTCGAGCTGGCGGGGGGTGTCGGAGGACGCCTTGACCCGGACGCGGGAGCCGGTGCGGCGATCGAGCGTCTCGTCGACGATCGTGCTCTTGGCCAGCACGCGCATCGCCACCGTGATCCAGGACAGGAACTGCCGCGGGTGGATGATCACCACGTCCAGGATGCCGTCGTCGATGGTCGCGTCGGGCAGCAGCGGCATGCCGGCCTGGAGGAAGCCGACGTTGCCGACCACGACCGTACGGGCCCGGTGGACGGTGGGCTCGTCGTCGTCGATCTGGATCTCGACCTTGATCGCGGGGAACATCAGCGACTTCAGGCCGGAGACGACGTAGGCCACCCAGCCGATCTTCTTCTTGATGTCCTCGTTGACGCCCTCCATGATCGCGGCGTCGAAGCCCATCCCGGCCATGACCATGAAGTGGGTGTCCTCGATGCCGTCACCACCGACCTTGACCAGGTCGATCGCCCGGTCCTGGCCGTTGAGCGCGACGTCGATCGCCGAGCGGATGTAGAGCGGGATGTCGAGGTTGCGCGCGAGCAGGTTGCCCGTGCCGGCGGGGACGATCCCGACCGGGATGCCCGTGCCGGCGAGCTCGGCGCAGACCTCGCGCACGGTGCCGTCCCCGCCGCAGACCAGCACCAGGTCGGCGCCGGAGACGGCGGCCCGCTCGGCCATGCCGGTGCCCGGGTCCTCGACGGTCGTGTACTGCCAGGTGGGCTCGGACCAGCCGGACTCCTTGGCCATCGCGCCCACGATCGCGCGGAACTGGCCCACGTCCTCGACCTTGATCGGGTTGAGGATGACCGCCAGCCGCTTCTCCGAGGCGTAGACCTCGGGCAACGGCTCCGACCTGGCTGCGGTCGAGCGCGGTCGCGGGTCGATGAAGGCCAGGGCCAGGAAGAAGATCGCCAGCGCGAGCAGCGTCCCGCCGATGACGTCGGTCGGGAAGTGGCGCCCGAGCAGCACGCGGTCCACTCCCACCAGCAGCCACCAGACCACGACCACCGCGATGCCGAGGCGACGCAGGCTCGCCCGGCGTACGAACAGCACCAGCAGCATGACGAGGAGCACCGAGAAGGCCGCGACCGAGGACGCGTGCCCGGACGGGTAGCTGTTGTTGACGTGGCTCCCCAGGGCGTCCTGCCAGTCCGGACGGTCACGGCCGAGCCAGAGCTTGAGACCGGTGGTCGCCACGGCCGTCACGGACATCACCACGACGGCCAGCACCGCGGCCCAGCGCTGGCGGCGCAGCAGCAGCGCGCCCGCGAGCAGCACCGTCAGGATCGTCATCCCGATGGTGCCGAAGGCGACCTCGACGACTCGCAGCACGTCGATCAGCACCGACTGGTCGTCGGCCCAGTCCTCGAGCCGGCGGCCCTCGACGTCGAAGGTGTCGAGGGGCGACCTGTCGCGGGTCACCATGTAGCCGAGGACCGCGAACAGGGCTGCCGCGAGGGCTGCCCCGCCGAGGGCGCGGTTGCGGGAGGCGGGAGTCACCCGCGCAGTATGCCCAAACCAATTGCTGGGACCCACGCCCATCCGGCTAGCCTTCCTGTGTGATCGACCCTCGCCTGCTCCGTGACGACCCCGACCGCGTACGCGCCGCCCAGGCCAAGCGCGGCCTGTCCGACGACGTGGTGGACCGGGCGCTGGCGGCCGACTCCGCCCGCCGGCAGGCGATCGCCGACTTCGAGGCCCGCCGCGCCGAGCAGAAGGCCAGCGGCGCGCTCGTCGCCAAGGCGCAGGGCGAGGAGAAGCAGGCCCTGCTCGCGCAGGTCAAGGAGCTCGCCGCCGGCGTCAAGGAGGCCGAGGCGGCCCGTACGAGCGCCGAGGCCGCGTGGGACGATGCGATCAGGGCGATCCCCAACATCGCCGACGACGCCGCCCCGGCCGGCGGCGAGGAGGACTACACGGTCGTCGAGCAGGTCGGCACGCCGCGCGAGTTCGACTTCGAGCCGCGCGACCACGTCGAGCTCGGCCAGCTGCTCGGTGCCTTCGACCTCGAGCGCGGCGCCAAGGTCAGCGGCTCGCGCTTCTACTTCCTCACCGGCATCGGCGCCCAGCTCCAGCTCGCGCTCGTCAACATGGCGATGGACCAGGCCCGCGCCGCGGGCTTCGTCCAGGCGGCGGCGCCGTCGCTCGTACGTCCGCGCGCGATGGAGGGCACCGGTTTCCTCGGCCAGGCCGCCGACGACGTCTACCGGATCGAGGGCGAGGAGCTCTACCTCGTCGGCACCTCGGAGGTGCCGATGGCGGCCTTCCACTCCGACGAGATCCTCGACTCCGCCGCGCTGCCGCTGCGCTACGCCGCGTTCAGCCCGTGCTTCCGCAAGGAGGCCGGCTCGCACGGCAAGGACACCCGCGGCATCTGGCGCGTGCACTGGTTCGACAAGGTCGAGATGTTCGTCTACACGACCGTCGAGGAGTCCTACGCCGAGCACCAGCGCCTGCTGGAGTGGGAGAAGGAGTTCCTCGACAAGCTCGAGCTCTGCTACCGCGTGATCGACACCGCCGCCGGCGACCTCGGGCTCAGCGCGTCGCGCAAGTTCGACTGCGAGGCCTGGATCCCGACCCGCCAGGGCTGGGGCGAGCTCACCTCGACCTCCAACTGCACCGAGTTCCAGGCTCGCCGCCTCGACATCCGCACCCGCGTCGAGGGGCGTACGACCCCGGTCGCCACGCTCAACGGCACCCTCACCGCGGTGACCCGGGCGATCGTGGCGATCCTGGAGACCCACCAGAACGCCGACGGGTCGGTCACGGTGCCCCAGGCGCTGCGGCCCTACCTCGGTGGCCTGGAAGTGATGAAGCCGCTCGCATGACCGACTGGACCCCCAAGGTCGTCGCCCTCGACATCGACGGCACCCTGCTCAAGTGGGTCGACGGGCAGACCGAGGACTACGAGACCATCACAGAGCCGGTCTACGACGCGGTGCACCGCGCCCTCGACGCGGGCGCCCACATCGTGCTGTCGAGCGGGCGCTCGCCCCACGGCATGACGCGCATCGCCGACCTGCTCGACATCCCGCGCGAGGAGGCCGACCAGCTGTGGGTCGTGGCGTCCAACGGCGCCGTCGTGTTCCGCTACCCGCCGATGGAGGTGGTCCACGAGGAGACCTTCGACGCGGCACCCGCCGTCGCGGCGGTGCTGGAGCACCACCCCGGTGCGCTCGTCGCGGTCGAGGAGCGCGAGGTCGGCGGCTACCGCGTCAACCGCGTCTTTCCCGAGGGCGAGCTCTCCGGCGAGCAGCTCATCACCCATGTCGACGACATCGTCGGCGAGCCGGTCAGCCGCGTGATCGTGCGCGACCCCGACGCCACCGCCGACGACTTCATCGAGCTCGCCGCCAACCTCGGCCTGCACGGCACCGACTACGTCGTGGGGTGGACCGCCTGGCTCGACCTCTCCCCGGTCGGGGTCTCCAAGGCCTCGGGCCTGCAGCACGTCTGCGCCAAGCTGGGTCTCTCCGCCGCTGACGTCCTCGCGATCGGCGACGGGCGCAACGACATCGAGATGCTGCGGTGGGCCGGTCGCGGCGTGGCGATGGGCCAGTCCGTCGACGAGGTGAAGGCCGCCGCCGACCACGTGACTGCCTCGGTCAACGACGAGGGCGCGGCGGTCGAGATGTCGCGCTGGTTCCCGCAGGACACCTGAGTCGTGGACGCGGGCCTCACCTTCACTGCCGAGCTGTGGCGGTGGACCGCGCGCAAGGAGTCCGCCGACTCCGGTGCCTGGTGCTTCGTCACCCTCCCCGCCGACCTCGCCGACGACGTGCGCGAGCGCGCCGGCGAGCCGCGCGGCTTCGGCTCCGTGCGCGTACGGGCGCGGGTGGGCGGGACGGAGTGGGACACGAGCGTCTTCCCCGACGCGGCGTCCGGCAGCTTCGTGCTGCCGGTGAAGAAGGCCGTCCGCACGGCCGCCGGGGTGACCGAGGGCGACGAGCTCACTGTCACCCTCACCCTCCGGGACGGCGCATGAGCGACACCCCGGCCCCGCGGCTGGTGGCGACGGACCTCGACGGGACGCTGCTCGACTCCGGGGGCCGGGTCTCGGCCCGCACCCGCGCGGTGCTCGACGAGCTCGACGCCGCCGGCGTGCCCGTCGTCTTCACCACCGGCCGGCCGATCCGGTGGATGGAGGAGCTCTGGGAGGCCGTCGGCGGGCACGGCCTCGCGATCTGCAGCAACGGGGGGATCGTGTACGACGTGGCGCGCCGCGAGGTGCGTGACTTCCGTGCGGTGCCACGGGAGGTGGGTGTCGCGATCGCCGAGACGATCCGTGCGGCCGTCCCGGGGACCACCTTCGCGATCGAGCACCTGGCGGGGTGGGCCAGCGAGGACGCCTTCCCCCGGCACCCCGACGACCGCGACTCACGGCGCGGCGCGTGGGAGTCGATCTACACCGACGACGTGGTGAAGGTGCTGGCGACGCACCGCGAGCTCGACGCGGAGGACTTCTGGCGGCGCGTCGACGCCGCCGTGGGCGACCTGGTGACCACGACCTGGTCGTCGACCTTCGCACTGGTCGAGATCAGCGCCGCGGGCGTCACCAAGGCCACCACGCTCGCCACAGTCGCCGCGGAGATGGGCCTCGGCCCCGCGGACGTGGTCGCCTTCGGCGACATGCCCAACGACCTGCCGATGCTGGAGTGGGCGGGCACGTCCTACGCGATGGCCAACGCGCACCCGTCGGTGCGCGACCTCGCCGACCGCCTCGCGCCGCACCACGACGAGGACGGCGTCGCGACGGTGCTGGCCGACCTCTTCGGCCTCCCGTCCGGTCCCTCTCGATAGGCTGCCCGCCATGATCCGCGCCGTACGCCTCGCCGCCGCACTGCTGTTCGCGTGCCTGGGCCTGGTCGTCACGGTCCAGGCGCCCGCGTCCGCGGAGTGCACCTGCAAGCCGGGCACGCTCGAGCAGCAGGTCGGGCGCGCCGAGGCGGTCTTCATCGCCACGGTCGACAACGTCGAGGTCGCCGGCAACGACCACACCTACGACGTCACTGCCTCTCGCGCCTACGCGGGCTCGCCGGAACGCTCGACCCAGGTCTTCTCCGCCGGCGGTCGCAACGCGTGCGGCCTCGGTGAGCTGGCCGTCGGCACGTCCTACGTCTTCCTCGCCACCGGCACCGAGGCGCCGTTCGAGGCCGACAGCTGCAGCGGCACGAGCGTGGCCAACCCGACCAAGGTGGCCAAGGTCGAGAAGCTCCTCGGCGAGGGCACCCCCGTGGAGCCGCCCCCGCCGCCCACGGCCGAGCGCACGCTCGTCGAGGACTCCCCGCCCGCCGGCTTCGCCCGTACGGCCGCGCCGGGCGCAGCCGCCGCGATCATCGGCCTGCTCGGCCTGGTCGTCGTACGCCGCCTCGGGCGCCGCTGACCCTCAGAGGTACATGCCTCCGCCGCGGCCGCCGGTGTGGTCGTCGGCATCCTCGGTGGGCATGGTGGGCATGCCGGGCGGTGCCTGCTGGGTGTGCCCGGAGTGCCCGGCCGGCAGCGCGCGGCGCATCTGCTCGAGCTGGGCGCGCGAGGCCATCTGCTGGGCGTAGATCGCGGTCTGGATGCCGTGGAAGAGACCCTCGAGCCAGCCGACGAGCTGGGCCTGCGCGATGCGCAGCTCGCCCTCGGAGGGGGTGCCGTCCTCGGTGAAGGGCAGCGAGAGCCGCTCGAGCTCCTCGACCAGCTCGGGCGCGAGCCCGGTCTCGAGCTCCTTGATCGAGGCGGCGTGGATGTCCTTGAGCCGGTTGCGGCTGGCCTCGTCGAGGGGCGCCGCCTTCACCTCCTCGAGGAGCTGGCGGATCATGCTGCCGATGCGCATCACCTTGGCCGGCTGCTCGACGAGCTCGGTGATGTGGCGCTCGCCGTCGTCGTCGTCGGCCTCGTCGCCGCCGTCGGCGGCCTGGGTCATCGCCGGCAGTGCGCTGGCCGGGATCGTGCCGATCGGCTGGCCGTCGGGGCCGACGACCACGACGTGGTCCTCGCCGTCGGGGCCGGACGCGGGCTCGGGCTGCGGCTGCTCGGTCATGGCCCCAACCCTAGTCGCGCGCTCGAGGCCGGCCCGAGCGGTGGCTGAGCCACATCCCAGGGACTGCGAATGTGGCTGGCTCACCGCTCAAGGAGGTGTCCCTCCCCGACACGCCGGCGGGCGGTGGCTGACCCACATCCCCGACGCCGGGAATGTGGCTGGGACACCGCTCGAGCGGTCCGTCAGAGGGTCAGGACGATCTTCCCCGCGCGCCCGCCGTCCTCCATCAGCTGGTGGGCGCGGGCGACGTCCTCGAGCGGCATCGTGGTCTCGACGATGGGGCGTACGCGTCCGGCCGCGACGAGGGGCCAGACGTTCTCCACGACCTCGCAGCAGATCTTCGCCTTCTCCGCGAGCGGCCGCGCCCGGAGCGAGGTCGCGGTGACGGAGCCCCGCTTGCGGAGCAGGGCGTTGATGTCGAGCTCGCCCTTGGTGCCGCCCTGCATCCCGATGATGACCAGGCGCCCGTTGGTGGCGAGCGCGGAGACGTTGCGGCCGAGGTACTTCGCGCCCATGTTGTCGAGGATGACGTCGGCGCCGCCGACCTCGGTGAGCACCTCGACGAAGTCCTCGTCGCGATAGCTGATCGCCCGCGTGGCACCGAGCGAGCGGCACAGCTCGAGCGTCTCGGGCGAGCCCGCCGTCGTGAAGACCTCGGCCCCCCGCGCCGCCGCCAGCTGGATGGCCATCGTGCCGATGCCGCCGCCACCACCGTGGACCAGGAACCGCTCGCCCTTGTCGAGGTGGGCGGTCATGAAGACGTTGGACCACACCGTGGCCGCGACCTCCGGCAGGCAGGCCGCCTCCACCAGGGAGACGCCGACCGGCACCGGCATGACCTGGCCGACCGGCACGACGACGCGGGAGGCGTACCCGCCACCGGCGAGCAGCGCACACACCTCGTCGCCGACCGCCCAGCCCTCGACGCCCTCGCCGAGCCCGGCAATCCGGCCGCTGCACTCGAGGCCGATGACGTCGGAGGCGCCGGGTGGCGGCGGGTAGAAGCCCATCCGCTGCAGGGTGTCCGCGCGGTTGACCGCCGTCGCGACCACGTCGACGAGGACCTCGCCGGCGCCCGGACGCGGGTCCTCGACCTCACCGACGGACAGGACCTCGGGGCCACCGTCGCCGGTGGAGACGACCGCGCGCACGGGTCAGTCCTCGAACTCGTCGCCGGTGTGGTCGACGGTCGAGTCGTCGGGCACCTCGTCGTCGATGTCGTCGGGGTCCGGCGCGTCAGCCGGTCGGTCCCAGCTCTCGGCGAGCAGCTGCGCCTTGGCGGCGAGCCGCTCGATGGTCTCGGGGTCGGCGTCGCGCGCGCCGGCGGCGACGCCGAGGAGGTACGTCGTGATGGGCGCTGCGGTCTTCTGCACGTTCTGGGCCGCCGTGCGGGCGATGTCGAGGATCAGCCCCTCGTCGACCTCGGTCTCGACGTCCAGGACGTCGCTGAGCTCGTCGATCCAGTCGTGGAGGTTCACGATCCCAATGTCTCGCACCCCACCCGGGTGCGGCAAGGGAGCCGGGGCTCAGCGACCCAGGTCGCGCAGGTCCGCCCACGAGTCGACGTCGACCGCCTCCTCGCCGGCCGCGGCCACCCCCGCCAGGTCGAGCGGCTCGAGGAGCCGGTGCAGCGCCATCCCGTGCTGCCCCTCCAGGTCCGGGCGTACGGCCGCGAGCCGGGCCGCGTCGAGCACGCCGGCGAGCTGCCGGCGACCGTCACCGTCGACGAGGAACGCCCCGTCGTGGCCGACCGCGGCGTCGCGCAGCCGCCGCATCGTCCCCGCGGTGACCCGGGGCATGTCCACCGCCAGCACCCCGACGAGGCGAGGCGCGCGCAGCAGCGCGTCGACGCCGGTCAGCAGCCCCGCGACCGGGCCACCGCGCGGCGGGTCCTCGCAGACGAAGGTGACCGGGCGCTCGGTGCGGACGCCGGCCGGCCCGACGACCACCACCTCGTCGGCGTCGAGGAACGCGTCGACGGCGTACGCCAGGAACGTGCGCCCGGCCAGCTCGACGCCCGCCTTGTCGACGCCGTCCATCCGCGCCGCCGTGCCCCCGGCGAGGACGACCCCGCAGAAGCCGCCGGCGGTGAGGTCGAAGTCCATGGATCGAGTGTCCCAGCCGGGGTCCTAGGGTGGACGCATGGCCGACCAGCTGCGGGTGCGCGTCCACCAGTGGGCGAGCGGGCTCGAGCCCGCCGACAACCGCGTACGCCTCTCGCAGGGCGTCGGGCCCGGCGCCGACCTCGTCGTCCTGCCGGAGGCCTTCGCGCGGGACTTCGGCGAGGCGGGCTCGGACGTGAGCGGTTTCGCCGAGGCGCTCGACGGTCCCTTCGCCGAGGAGGTCGCCCGCGTGGCCGCCGCCACCGGGTCGACTGTCGTGGCTGGCATGTTCGAGACCTCCGCAGATCCCGACCGGCCCTACAACACCCTCGTCGTGGGCGGTCCCACCACGGCCGCCTACCGCAAGATCCACCTCTACGACTCGTTCGGCTACCGCGAGTCCGACCGTCTGACGGGGGGCCCGCTCGAGCCCGCCGTGGTCGAGGTGGCGGGCTGGCAGGTCGGCCTGATGACCTGCTACGACCTCCGGTTCCCCGAGCTCGCGAGGCGCCTGGTGGACGCGGGGGCCGAGGTGCTCGTCGTGCCGGCCGCCTGGCTGCCGGGTGAGCGCAAGGTCGCCCACTGGCGCACGCTGCTCGCCGCCCGCGCCATCGAGAACACCTGCTTCGTCGTGGGTGCGGGCCAGCCCGAGCCGCGCTACGTCGGGCACTCGGCGGTGTTCGGCCCGCTGGGCGACACCCTCGTCGAGGCCGACGGCCGAGAGCAGGTCCTCGAGGCGGTGCTGGAGCGCGTTGACCTCGACGCGGCCCGCCGCACCAATCCGTCCCTGTCCAACCGTCGGCTGTAACCTCCTGCGTCGTGTCTTCCCCTTCCTCCGACAGCCCCCGCGGGTCCTCCCGCGGCAAGCGGGCTGCCGAGCGGCCGCCCTCCCGGCTGCGCCGCAGGAAGGCCGCGACCTCCCGCGACCGTGAGACCCCGGTCGCCCCCGCGCCCCCGCCTGCCGTCGCGCCGCCGCGCGAGCCCGCGCCGGGACCGACGCCGGAGTCCACGCCCGCTGTCGCCGCGCCGGCCGCGGCCGAGCCGGTCGAGGTCTTCCCCGACGGTCCACGTCGGTCGGTGCTCGCCATCTGGTTCTTCGTCCTCGTGCTCGGCGCCGCTGCGCTGGGCTGGTCGGCGGTCACCGGGGTCATCGGCGACAGCGCGCCGATCGACGAGCTCCCTGCGGTGCCGGAGTGGCTCGACGGCGCCGGTGCGGTCGCCGTCGTCACGTCCCTGTCCTGGCTCCTCGCGACCCGCACCGCCGGCCGCGCGCTCATCTCCGCCGGGCTGGCCCTGGCCCTCGGGGTCACCAGCCTCGTGGTCGGGGGCCGCGTGCTGCCCACCGGTGCCGCCGTGATGACCTGCGTCGTCGGCAGTGTCTACGCGGTGATGGTGACCGTCCCCGCGGTCACCGGGCTCAAGGCGATGCGTGAGGCGCTCATCGCGGCGCTCGTCGCCACGGTCACCGCCTTCGCTGCGGTGGGCTTCGAGCCGACCGTCGCCACCGAGCGCTTCGAGATCGTCGCCCTCCTCCTGGCACTGGCCCTCGTCCTCGCGATCGTCTACCGGCTCGGCGCGGGCCTCCACGGCCTCGGCCGGCGCGGGATGATCGTCGTCGCGATCGGGCTCGGCGTGCTGTTCGCGACGCTCGCCTATGCCGAGCTCCTGCGCCGCTACGGCGCCCAGACCTTCGTCTCCTCGGTGCTCGACTTCGCCGACTGGACCGCCGAGCGCATCGGCGCCTTCCCGCGGCCGCTGGTCGTCCTGCTCGGCATCCCGGCGCTGGTCTGGGGCACCCACGTCCGCGCGCGCCGCCGGCAGGGCTGGTGGTTCTGCGCCTTCGGGGTCGCGGCCACGGTGCCGCTCGCGACGGGCCTCGTCGCCCCGGACAGCTCGTACCTCGAGGCCGGCCTGCGCTCGGCGTACTCCATCGTGCTCGGCCTGGTCGTCGGCTTCCTGGTGATCCGCGCCGACCTCGCCCTCACCGGCCCGAAGGGCAAGCGCGGGCGCCGTGCCGAGGAGGCCGGGCCGCACCGTCCCGAGCCCCGCCGCTTCGCCGAGCTCTGAGCGGGCGGGCTCGCCCGGCCCCGGCGTACGCCCGGGTAACCGCTAGCGTCGACCGCATGGCCCGCACCTCGTCCGTCGAGATCGTCTCCGAGCTGGTCGCCAACGTGCTGACCATCGAGGTCGCCGAGGGCGACCGCGTCGAGGCCGGCGACACGGTCGTGCTGCTGGAGTCGATGAAGATGGAGATCCCGGTGCTCGCCGAGCGCGGCGGCACCGTCACCGCGATCAAGGTGACCGCCGGCGACGTCGTGCAGGACGGCGACGTCCTCGTCGTCCTGGACTGACGACACCTCGCGGCAGAGGCGGAGCCCTACGCTCCTGCCATGACTCCCGCGCGCGCCCGCACGGCGCACCTGGTCGTGGCCGCCGTGGCGTGGTTCGCGCTGGTGTTCCAGCTGGTTCTCGTCGTCACGGGCGAGGCGGTCCTGGTCGAGGAGGACCCGCCCGGGCTGGCGGCCAGGACCTACCGCTACTTCGCCTACTTCACGATCCAGAGCAACCTCCTGGTCGCCGTCACCTCGACGGTGCTCGCCCGCGACCCCGAGGCGGACCGGCCGTGGTGGCGCGTGGCGCGCATCGCCGCCCTCGTCGGGATCACGGTCACCGGGGTCGTGCACTTCTTCCTGCTGCGTCCCCTCCTGGACCTCGACGGCGCCGGCTGGGCCGCCGACAAGCTCCTCCACATCGTGGTGCCCGTCCTCGCGGTCGCGGCCTGGGCGGCCGCCGGACCGCGTCCGCGGACCTCGCGGCGGGAGTCGGCGTACGCCCTCGTCTGGCCGCTCGCGTGGACGGCCTGGACGCTGGCCGTCGGGCAGCTCGACGGCTGGGTGCCGTACCCGTTCCTCGACCCCTCTGAGGAGGGCTGGGGCCAGGTGGCGGTCGCCTGCGTGGGGATCACGGTGCTGTTCCTCGCCGTCCTCGCGCTCCACGGCTGGCTCGACCGGAGGCTGCGCCCGGCCCCTCGCTAGGGTCGGGAGCATGGAATTCCGATACCTCGGCAACAGCGGACTGAAGATCTCCGAGATCACCTACGGCAACTGGCTCACCCACGGCTCCCAGGTCGAGAACGACGTCGCCACGCAGTGCGTGCGGGCCGCGCTCGACGAGGGCATCTCGACCTTCGACACCGCGGACGTCTACGCCAACACCGCCGCCGAGACCGTCCTCGGCGAGGCGCTGAAGGGCGAGCGCCGCGAGTCGCTGGAGATCTTCACGAAGGTCTACTGGCCGACCGGACCCAAGGGCAAGAACGACACCGGCCTGTCCCGCAAGCACATCATGGAGTCGATCAACGGCTCGCTGGAGCGGCTGCAGACCGACTACGTCGACCTCTACCAGGCCCACCGCTACGACGTGGAGACGCCGCTCGAGGAGACGATGCAGGCCTTCGCCGACATCGTGCGCCAGGGCAAGGCGCTCTACATCGGCGTCAGCGAGTGGACCGCCGACCAGATCCGCGCCGGCGTGGAGCTCTCGAAGGAGCTCGGCTTCCAGCTGATCTCCAGCCAGCCCCAGTACTCCATGCTCTGGCGCGTCATCGAGGACGAGGTCGTGCCGACGTCGGCCGAGCTCGGTGTCTCGCAGATCGTGTGGAGCCCGATCGCGCAGGGCGTGCTCACCGGCAAGTACAAGCCCGGCCAGGCCCCGCCCGAGGGCTCGCGCGCGACCGACACCAAGGGCGGCGCCGACATGATCTCGCGCTTCATGCGCGACGAGGTTCTCTCCGCCGTCCAGGACCTCGAGCCGATCGCGAAGGACTGCGACCTCACGATGGCGCAGCTCGCCATCGCGTGGGTCCTGCAGAACGACAACGTCGCCGCCGCCCTCGTCGGCGCCTCGCGCCCCGAGCAGGTCGCCGACAACGTCAAGGCGGCCGGCGTGAGGCTCGACGTCGACGTCATGAAGCGCATCGACGAGGCGCTCGGCGACGTCGTGGTGCGCGACCCGGCCAAGACCGCGGAGGGCATGCCGAAGACCCGCGTCGTCTGAGCGGGCGCCTGACAACCCCTACGCTGCGCGGGCCCAGGCGACGCAGGTCCGCGCCGCGATCCGGCGGCGCGGGTCAGGCGACCCGCGTCACCCGGTAGCGCACGAAGGCCGGCACGGCGAGCGCCGCGACGACCGTGAGGACCACGACCAGCACGCCGCCCCCGGCCGCGGTGACCGCTGCTCCGGTGGCGGCCGCGGCGGCACCGTGCGCGACGTCCGCGACGCGCGGCCCGCCGGCGACGACCACGATGAAGATGCCCTGGAGCCGGCCGCGGACGGCATCGTCGGCAGCGGCCTGCAGCATGGACGTACGGAAGGCAGCCGAGGCCATGTCGGCGGCACCGCCGACAGCGAGCATCAGCACGGCGACGACCAGGAGGAGCGCAGGTGCGAAGGGGGCGAGCATCGCGGCGACGCCGAAGCCGACCATCGCCAGGCCCCACACGAGGATGCACACGATCACCGCGAGACCCTGGCGCTCGACCCGCGACACCCACCCGGAGAGCACCCCGCCGACGACGGCCCCGGCCGGGATCGCGGCGAAGAGCAGCGCGAAGGCCAGACCGCCCTCGCTCGGACCGCCGAAGTCGACGTCCGCCATCTCGGGGAACAGCGCTCGCGGCATCCCGAAGACCATCGCGATGAGGTCGACGACGAACGACATCATCAGCACCGGCTGGGTGCGCAGGTAGCGGAAGCCGTCGACCACTGCGCGGATCCCCGGCGTCACGGTCGCGCCGATGACGGGCAGGGGCGGCAGGCGTACGACGGCGCCGAGGGTCGCGAAGAGGGTGATCGTGTCCAGCAGGTAGAGCCAGGAGAACCCGATCAGCGGGATCAGCGCGCCGCCGACGAGGGGTCCGGCGATGCCGCCGGCCTGCATGACGGTCATGTTGAGGGAGTTGGCCGCCGGCAGCAGCTCCTTGTCGATGATCCGTGGCAGGAGGGCGGAGCGCGTCGGCTGGTTGACCGCGAAGAACGCCTGCTGCACCGCGAAGAGGGACAGCAGCAGCCACACGTCCTCGGCGCCGAGCGCCGCCTGGAGCCAGAACCCGGCGCTGGTGGCGATCAGGCCGGCAGTGGTGATGAGCAGCAGGGTGCGCCTGTCGAAGACGTCGGCGAGCGCGCCGCCCCAGAGACCGAAGACCACGAGCGGGACGAGCCCGAAGACACCGGTGAGCCCGACGTACGCCGAGGAGCCGGTCATCGAATAGATCTGGGCGGGCACGGCCACGACGGTCAGCTGGGCGCCGATCACCGTGACGATGTTGGCCCGCCAGAGGCGCTTGAAGTGCGGGTTGGCGAGCGGACGGGTGTCCGCCAGCAGCCGCTTCTCCACCTGCGCAGGCTAGGTGACGGCCTGCGGAGGCGGCGTCCCGGGGCCCGCCTCAGAGCAGCGTGGACCAGTAGGTCCAGAACCGCTCGAGGACCAGCAGCACGACGAGCAGGAACGTGCCGAACACGAGCGGGGCCCGCCAGTCCAGCAGCCCGGTCGCCAGCCGCCCGCCCGGCGGCGACCCGAGGACGCCGGCGGCCGCGTTGCGCGCCGTGACGTACCAGAACAGCGGGATGACCACCGCCCACACCACCATGCAGTAGGGACACAGCGCGCCGATGCGGTACAGGCTCTGGAAGACGAGCCAGGCGACGAAGACCATCGCCGCGGTGACGCCCGCCTGCAGGCCGGCCCAGTACCACCGGGCCAGCCGCGCCCCGGCCAGCATCGCGGCTCCGGTCGCGATGACGACCGGGAAGGCCGCCACGCCGATCACCGGGTTGGGGAAGCCGAGCAGCGACGCCTGCGCGGACTCCATCACGCTGCCGCAGCTCAGGACGGGGTTGATGCTGCACGTCGGGACGTAGCCGCTGTCCTCGGCGAGGCGGATCCGCTCGATCAGCAGCACGGCCGCGGCGACCAGGCCGACGAGGCCGCCCACGAGGAGGCCGATGGCAAGGGGTCGTTCCTGCGGCTCGCCGGTGGTGGCGTACGTGCTCATGGCGAGCGAGTCTCCTCGGTGCGGGGTCATGTCGTCCCATCCTCCGACATCTCGCCAACCGGGGGTGAGACACTGGGCCGGGCGCGCGACCGACGCGAAGCCGGGGGACAGGGGTCCGCGTGACTGAGGCAGCGATCGAGCGGGCGGCGACGCCCACCCTCGCCAAGACCGCCAACGTGCTCGCCAAGGGTGCGCTCGTGCTCCTGCTGCTCTTCGCGGTCGTCTATCCCGACCAGGCCCACATGCGCGACAAGGCCGCCGGGATGCGGGCGATCGGCTACCCGCTGGTCTCCTTCACCGTGCCCGTCCTGTGGTGGGCGCTCTGGCGCGACCGCATCTCGTTCCCGTGGCTGCCCGACCTGCTGATCACCATCACCTGCTTCACCGACATCCTCGGCAACCGGATGGACCTCTACGACACGGTCGTGTGGTTCGACGACTGGATGCACCTCATGAACACCGGCCTCCTGGCCGCCGCGTTCGTCCTGCTGACCCTGCCGCGCGACGTCGGGTTCGGCCGTGTGCTGGAGCGGGCCCTCGCCTTCGGCGCGACGGCGGCCATCGCCTGGGAGGTGGCGGAGTTCTTCGCCTTCATCAGCCGCTCCACCGAGCGGGAGTTCGCCTACGCCGACACCCTGGGCGACCTGACCCTCGGCACCGCGGGTGCGGTGGTGGCGGCCGTCGTGATCCACCGCTCCTGGCGCCGGGGGCGGCTGCGGGATCCCCGGCCGCTGACCTGAGGGTGTCTATGCTCGAAGGACGGGACCACCGTCCCCACCCCCTCGAGCCGCAGGAGCACACATGTTCGGAATCATCGGCTTCCTCGTCGCCGGCCTCATCATCGGCGCCCTCGCCCGGCTCATCAAGCCCGGTCGTCAGAACCTCGGCCTCCTCGCCACCCTCGGCCTCGGCATCGTCGGCTCCGTGATCGGCGGGCTGCTCGCCTCCATGATCGGGACGGGCGACATCGGCGAGCTCAACGTCCTCGGCTTCATCTTCGCGGTCATCGCTGCCGTCCTGCTCATCGGCGTGGCCGAGTCGGTCGCGGGCAGGAACAAGACCGCCGCCTGAGGTCGATGCGTGCTTTGTCGATCTGACAACTTGACTTAACGGGTCGCCACGCGGTTCGGTGCACCCATGCCCGAGCCGCTGCCCGTCACGCACGACGTCGTCCCGCTCCGTGAGGCGGCGAGGACGTGGTTCGCGATCTCGCTGCAGACCTTCGGCGGCCCGGCGGGGCAGATCGCCGTCATGCAGCGCACGCTGGTGGAGGAGAAGCGCTGGATCGGCCAGCAGCGGTTCCTCTTCGCCCTGTCCTACTGCACGCTCCTGCCCGGGCCGGAGGCGCAGCAGTTCGCGACGTACGTCGGCTGGCTGCTCAACGGCGTCAGGGGCGCCCTCGTCGCGGGGACACTGTTCATCCTTCCCGGTGTGGTGGCCCTGCTCGTCCTCTCGGGCGTGTACGTCGCCTACGGCGAGACGACCCTCGTGGAGTCGCTCTTCCTGGGCCTGGCCCCGGCCGTCATCGCGATCGTCGTCCAGGCGGTCGTACGGGTGGGCCGCAAGGGGCTGGGCCACCCGGCGCTGGTCGGGCTCGCCGCCCTGTCGTTCCTCGCCCTGACCTTCTTCGACGTGCCGTTCCCGGCGGTGGTGCTGGCAGCGGCGGTCGCGGGCTGGGTGCTCGGGCGGCGCATCCCGGGGTTCACCCGGCCGCCGGCCGCGGCTGCCGTCGACGGCCCGCCCCCGCTGGTCAGTGACGACGCGCTGCACACGGAACGGCCGTCGACCAGGCGTGTCGCGATCGTCCTCGTCGTCGGCCTGGTCGTGTGGTTCGCGCCGGTCGTGCTCGTCGCCGCGATGTTCGGCCGCTCGAGCATCTTCGTCGACCAGGGCGTCTTCTTCTCGGGAGCCGCCCTGGTCACCTTCGGCGGCGCGTACGCCGTCCTCGCCTACGTGGCCCAGCAGGCGGTCGAGGTGTACGGCTGGCTGGCACCGGGCGAGATGGTGCGCGGGCTCGCGCTGGCCGAGACCACGCCCGGACCACTCATCATGGTCGTGCAGTTCGTCGCGTTCGTCGGCGCGTACCGCGCTCCCGGCGATCTCGATCCGTGGGTGGCCGCCGTGCTCGCCGCGGGCCTGACGACGTGGGTGACGTTCGTGCCCTGCTTCCTGTTCATCCTCCTCGGCGCTCCCTACGTCGAGCGCCTGCGCGGCAACCGCGACCTGGCCGCAGCGCTGGCCGGGATCACAGCCGCAGTGGTCGGCGTGATCGCGAACCTGGCGCTCTTCTTCGCCCTCCACACGCTCTTCGGCCAGACCCGGCACCTCGTGGCCGGACCGCTCGACGCCGAGTACCCCGTGCTCTCCTCGGTCGACTGGGCCGCGCTGGCGATCACCGGCCTCGGCGCGGCACTGGTCTTCTGGCGCGGCTGGTCGGTCCTGCGCACGCTGGGTGCCTGCGCTCTGGCCGGGGTCGTGGTCGGGCTGGCGCTGGCGGCCTGAGACCGGCCGTCCCCGGACGGGACGGAGGTGGAGGCGCCCGCGCTGGGGGCCGACTGACAGGATCGGCGCCATGGCGGACGACGCGGCGCACGGGCACGGGTTGTCGGCGTGGGTCGCGGGCGCGCTGGTGTTCGGCTCGTCGGCGGCCGTGCTGGTGGTCGAGCTGGTGGCCCTCCGACTGCTCGCGCCGCACTACGGGCTGACCCTCGAGACCAACACGCTGGTCATCGGGATGGCCCTCACCGCCATCGCAGCCGGCACGTGGGCCGGCGGGTGGACCGCGGACCGGGTCGCGCCGCAGCCGCTGCTCGGGCCGCTCCTCGGGATCTCGGGTGCCGCCGTGGCGCTGACGCCCGCCGTCGTACGCGGGGCGGCCGCCTCGGGCGACGCCGGCCTGCTCCTCCTCGCGGCCACCCTGTCGATCCTCGTGCCGGGCGTGCTGCTGTCGGCGGTCAGCCCGGTGGTCATCAAGCTGCGGCTCACCAGCCTCGCCGAGACCGGCACCGTCGTGGGGCACCTGTCGGGGCTCGGCACCGTGGGGGCGATCGTCGGCACCGTGGCGACCGGCTTCGTGCTCGTCTCGCGGGTGCCGGTCAGCGGCATCCTCGTGGGTCTCGGCGTCGTGCTGCTGGTGACGTCGGTGCTGGTCCAGGTCGCGGGGCGACGCGGGCGCGGTGACGCGGTGCTCGGCCTCGTGGTGGCGCTCGCCGGGCTCGGCGCGGCCGCCGCGCCGAGCGGGTGTGACGTGGAGACGACCTACCACTGCCTCGCGGTCGCCGCGGACCCCGACCGGCCCGACGGCCGGGTCCTGGTGCTCGACGGGCTGCGGCACTCCTACGTCGACCTCGACGACCCCACCCACCTCGACTTCGCCTACGTCCAGGCGATGGCGTCGGTGCTCGACACCGCCTTCCCGGCCGGCGAGCCGCTCGCCGCGCACCACCTCGGTGCGGGCGGGCTGACGCTGCCGCGATACCTCGCCGCGACCCGGCCGGGCACCACGAGCACGGTCTCCGAGATCGACGCCGGCGTCGTCGCGGCGGACCTGGAGCTGCTCGGCTCCCTCCCCGACGGGGTCGACGTCGACGTCGAGGACGGCCGCCTTGCCATCGACGACCTCGGCCCCGGCACCCTCGACCTGGTCGTCGGCGATGCGTTCGGCGGCGTCAGCGTCCCGTGGCACCTCGCCACGGTCGAGGCGCTCGCGGGGATCGGGCGGAGCCTGGCCGGAGACGGTGTCTACGTCGCCAACATCATCGACCACGGCCCGCTCGACTTCGCCCGCGCCTACGTCCGCACGTCGGGGGAGGTGTTCGACGAGGTGGTCCTGCTGGCCGCGCCGGACGTGCTGGCCGGCGACGACGGTGGCAACCTCGTGCTGGTCGCCTCCGACGAGCCGGTCGACCTCGACGCTGTGACGGCGTCGTTCGCGGGGCGCGACCTGGGCTGGAGCACGATGTCCGGCGACGAGCTGGCCGCGTGGTCGGCGGACGCGCCGGTGCTGACCGACGACTACGCGCCGGTCGACCAGCTGCTCACGCCGTACGGGCGCTGACTCGCCGCGCGACGCCGCGGAGGACGCGAGTCAGGCGTCCTCGGGCATCGACATCCGGCTGACGAACGGGACGACGTCCGCGATGGACTCCACCACCCGCGTCGGGCGGTAGGGGAAGTCCTCGACCTGGTGCCGCTCCGTGGCGCCCGTGGCCACGAGGATGGTGCGCATCCCGGCCTCGAGTCCGCTGATGATGTCGGTGTCCATCCGGTCGCCGATCATCACCGTCGTCTCGGAGTGGGCCTCGAGCCGGTTGAGCGCGCTGCGCATCATCAGCGGGTTGGGCTTGCCGATGTAGTAGGGCTGGCGTCCCGTGGCGGTGCTGATGAGCGCGGCGACCGACCCCGTCGCGGGAAGCATCCCCTGCGCGCTCGGACCGCTCGGGTCGGGGTTGGTGGCGATGAAGCGGGCGCCGCCCGCGATGAGGCGGATGGCGCGGGTGATGGCCTCGAAGGAGTACGTACGGGTCTCGCCGAGCACGACGTAGTCGGGGTCCCGGTCGGTCATCACGTAGCCGATGTCGTGGACCGCCGCGGTCAGGCCGCTCTCGCCGACGACGTAGGCCGAGCCGCCGGGGCGCTGGTCGTCGAGGAACTGCGCGGTCGCCAGTGCCGAGGTCCAGATCGACTCCTCGGGCACGTCGATGCCGCTGCTGCGCAGCAGCCGCACCCGCAGGTCGCGCGGGGTGAAGATCGAGTTGTTGGTCAGCACCAGGAACGGCACGTCGTGCTCGCGCAGGGCGGCGATGAACTCCTTCGCGCCCGGGATCGGGTCCTCCTCGCGCACCAGGACCCCGTCCATGTCGGTGAGCCAGGTGCGGACGGAGCGGGATTCAGTCACGGGGCCATTCTCGTCCATCGTGTCGTGCATCCTCACCGCACCGGGTGGCTGCGCTCCAGCCTGGCGCCCTCGACGTCCACGTCGGGCAGGATCCGGTCGAGCCAGCGCGGCAGCCACCACGCCTTCTCGCCCAGCAGGTGCATGGCGGCCGGGATCAGCAGCATCCGTACGACGAACGCGTCGAGCAGCACGCCGAAGGCGAGGCCGAACCCGATGGGCTTGATCGTCGCGTCGTGGGAGAACACGAAGCCGGCGAAGACCGAGATCATGATGATCGCAGCGGCCGTCACGACCGCGCGCCCGGCGTGGAGGCCGTGCTGCACCGCGACGCGCGCCGGCGCGCCGTGGGCGTACGCCTCGCGCATCCCCGAGACCAGGAACAGCTGGTAGTCCATGGCCAGGCCGAAGAGGATGCCGGTGGCGATGATCGGCAGGAAGCTCAGGACCGGTCCGGGGGCGTGGACGCCGAACAGGTCGGCGAGGAACCCGAGCTGGAAGATCGCGGTGATGCCGCCGAAGGCCGCGAGCAGCGACAGCACGAAGCCGAGCGTGGCGGTGAGCGGCACGAGGATCGAGCGGAACACCACGACCAGGATCAGCAGCGAGAGCCCGACGACCAGCGCGAGATAGGTCGGCAGCACGTCGGCGAGCTGGCCGGAGATGTCGATGTTGGCGCTCGCGTTGCCGGCCACGCCGAGGGTCGCCTCACCGCCGGCGACGGTCTGCGGGGTGAGCTCGCGCAGCTGGTGGACGAGCGCCTCCGTCGACTCGCTGGAGGGCCACCGGTCGGGCACGACCTGGAAGGCGAGGGACGTGCGGTCCGTGGACGCGCCGATCGGCACCACGGCCACGACGTCGCCGAGCTCGTCGATGGCCGTGCCGATGGCGGCCTGCTCGGCGAGGAGCTCGTCCTCACCGCCGACGGGCGCGGGCAGGTCGGCCACGACGAGCAGGGGCCCGTTGAAGCCGTCGCCGAACTTCTCCGCCTGCACCTCGTAGGCCCGGAAGCCGGAGGAGTCCGGCGGCTGGGTCGAGCCGTCGGGCAGGCCGAGCCGCATCTGGGTCGCCGGGGCGGCGACGACCAGCAGGGCCGCGATGCCGAAGCCGAGGACCGCCCAGGCCCTGCCGGTGTCCATCGGCCGGTCATGCTCGGTGATCGCGTCGTCGTCGGCACGCTCGCCGGCGGCGAGCCGCTCCCGCTCGCGGCGCCGCAGGATCCTCGTGCCGACCAGCGAGAGGATCGCCGGCGTCAGGGTGACGGCCATCAGGATCGCGACGAGGACGGCGACCGCGCCGACCGTGCCCATCAGGCCGAGGAACCCGACGCCGGTCACGTTGAGGGCCAGCAGCGCGACGATCACCGTGACGCCGGCGAAGACGACCGCGTTGCCCGAGGTGCCGTTGGCGAGCCCGATCGACTCCTGGAGCCCGGCGCCCTGCTTCAGCTGGCGACGATGGCGGTTGATGATGAAGAGGGAGTAGTCGATGCCCACCGCCAGGCCGAGCATCACCCCGAGGACCGGCGTGACCGAGACGAACTGGACCACGCCCGAGAACGAGAGCGAGGCCAGCGACGCGACCCCGACGCCGAGCAGTGCCGTGACGAGAGGGAGCGCCGCGCCGACGAGGGTGCCGAGCATGACGGCGAGCACGAGCGCCGCGATCACGACGCCCGCGATCTCACCCGGCCCGAGGATCGAGGGGACCGTCTGGGCGATCTCCTGGGACGGGTGGACGTCGACGCCGTCGACCTCCGAGTCGGCGACGAGGTCCTCGATCGCGGTCTTGGTCTCGACCTCGACCTCGTTGACCGGCAGCGAGAAGACCACGGTGGCCACCGCGGCGGAGCCGTCCTCGGAGACCGTGCGGAACCCCGACGACAGCCCGGACAGCGTGGCACCCACCTCGAGCCGGGGCTGCTGCTCCTCGACCCGGGCGCGCTGGCGGTCGAGCTCGGCCTGACCGTCGTCGAGCTGCTGCTCGGCGGCCTCGAGCTGGGAGCGTACGGCCGCGAGGGTGCCGGCCTCGCGAGCCTCCTGGCGCTGCTGCTCGAGCGCGTCGCGGCCAGCGTCGATCTGCGCCTGCGCGCCGTCGAGCTGGGCGAGCCCGTCCTCGAGCTGCTGCTGGCCGTCCGCCACCTGCTCGGCCGACTCGTCGACCCGGGCCTGGGTCGCGAACGGGTCGGTGACGTCCTCGATGCCGTCGACCTCGGCGATCCGGTCGAACAGGTCGACAAGGGCCCGCTCCTGCTCGGCGGTGAACGCCTCGCCGTCGGTGGTCTCGGCGACGATCGAGCCGTTGCCGGCGCCGGTGCCCTCGAAGTCGTCCTGCAGCTGCTGGGAGACCTGCGTGGTCGGGGTGTCCGGCAGCGAGATCGACGACGACAGGACGCCGGCGAACGACACGTACGTCACCGCCGTGACGGCGAGGAGGGCCAGCCAGGCGCCGACCACGGTCCAGTGGCGGCGGGCCGCGAGGCGACCGATGCGGTAGAGGAGCTCAGCCATGTCGGCGGGCCTTTCGGGGTGGACGAGAAGAGGGGGCTGGGGGTGTCGCCGTCAGTCGGCGTCGCCCACGCGGAGGTGTCCGAGGAGGCGGTCGAGGAGGCGCTCCCAGTCGGCGCGCGCGGCGGCCGGCACGTCGGGCGGGAGGTCCGGGTGCTGCTC
Source organism: Nocardioides eburneiflavus (assembly GCF_004785795.1). Taxonomy (NCBI): domain Bacteria; kingdom Bacillati; phylum Actinomycetota; class Actinomycetes; order Propionibacteriales; family Nocardioidaceae; genus Nocardioides; species Nocardioides eburneiflavus. The sequence continues at coordinate 703,870 of NZ_SRRO01000001.1, read as the reverse complement.
GAGCCAGCGGTCGGCGAGCGTGGTGATGCCGCTGAACATCAGCGCCAGGGTCAGCTCGAGGTCGAGGGCGTCGAGGTCGGGCGCCCGCTGCTGGAGGTGCTCGCGCAGGCGGCCCCCCACGTGCTCGAAGGCGGTGCGCGAGATGTGCTGGGCGCGCTCGTCGGCCGGGGCGGGGGCGCCGAGCACGCGGTGAATCGACGCGATCGCCGTCGCCAGGTCGACGCCGCGTGCGGCTCCGGCGATCGCGGCCAGGACCGTACGCCCGGCAGGTGCCGGCCGGGCGCCCTCGCGGAGGGCGGCGATGCGGCGGTCGACCTCGTCGAGCAGCTCGGTGGTGGTCTCGGCGAGGAGCTGCTCGCACACGGCGACGAGGAGCTGGTCGAGGCCGGCGAAGTGGTTGAACACGGTCCGCCGCGACACCGCGGCGCGGGCGGCCACCTGGTCGACCGTGAACCCGTCCGAGCCGTGCTCGGTGGCGAGCGCACGTGCCGCGTCGAGGATCGCGAGCCGGCGCTCGGCGCGCAGGGCGCTGCGTCCGTCGGGCGGTGGGGTCGTGGTCACCGGCCCATTGTTGCACTCAGTGCAAAGAGTTCGGGCATCCGTGCGACCGGGTAGCCCCCGACAGACGCAGCGGCACGGCCCCTGCGAGGGCCGTGCCGCGACTGCGTTGTCGGGTGGAGCGGTCCGCCACCACTGGGGGGATCCGTACGTCGGCGGGAGTGACGGCGTACGGGGGATGGCGGGCGGGCTGGACGGAACGCGACCGTCCGGCCCTACCGTGAGTGGGACGGCGCCCACCCGGGGGTGTGACGGAGGTCCTCGGGTGGTCTGGACCAGTGGCGGTGCGTCAGGGGCGCGCGGTGCGTCCGGTGGTCATCGTGTTGCCGGTCCACACGTTGCTCGCCTTGGGGTCCCAGTCGTCGGTGTTGCCGGCCTGGGACTTGCCGAAGACGTTGTCGAGGATGCGGATGCGGCCGTTGTCCTCGCCGTTGAACTTGAGCGAGAAGTAGAAGCTGCCGCCGGGGAAGTAGTTGTGCTTGACGACGTTGTTCTCCGGCGTGCCGAACTCCTCGTACATCGTGAGGTTGCCGGAGCACCCACCGTCCACGAGGCCGGGGAGGGGCTCGCACCAGATGGTGTTGTGCTTGAGCTTGCCGTTGCGCAGGATCCGCATGCCCGAGGCGTGCGTGCCGGAGCCGGTGACGTAGGAGCGCTTGATCTTGCAGGCGTTGTGGCACTCGGCGCCGGAGTAGCTGCCGTGCAGGTAGGAGCGCTTGACCACGAAGTGCGACGAGCTGATCGGGCGGAGGTCGGGGGTGCTGGAGGCGTCGATCTCCGAGTCGACGACGGTCACGCGGGTCGCGCCCTTGCCGGACGGGTCGCTGTCGTCCTGGGCGCCGACGAAGATCGCGCCGTTGATCCTGGAGCCCTGGATCACGACGCCGGTGGTCTTGATCTCGAGCGGCGCGCAGGTGATCGCCCGGTTCGTGATCACCTTGCCGGCCTTGGTGATGGTGCAGGGGCCGTTGTACGCCCGGAGGTTCGTGCCGGCCGGGACGCCGACGTTGGTCGGGGTGGGGGGCCACGGGCGCGACCGGGCGTTCGCGGGGGCCTTGTCCGCAGTGCCTGCCACGGCGGCGGTGTCGCCGGTGGCTGCGGAGGACGCCGTGGCGAGGCCGGCCTGGGCGGTCGCTCCGGCGAGGAGGACGGCGGCACCGGTCAGCGCGGTGGCGATCAGGGAACGGCGGGGGCGGGACGTGGACGTGCGGGAGTGGAAGAGGTGCATGTGCTCCGTGTTTCGATGCGGGGGATTTCGGGGATGTCTCTTGAGCAAATCTCAAGGCTCCGTACGACGTCCGTCCCTGTCAAACGCCAGGCGTCCCCCAGATGGGGTATATCCCTCCGCGCCACGCCCCGGCCGGTGACGACGATCGGGCCGGTCCGCGGAGGACCGGCCCGATCGGGTGGCGGTGACGGAGGGATTTGAACCCTCGGTGGACTTGCGCCCACAAACGCTTTCGAGGCGTTCTCCTTAGGCCGCTCGGACACGTCACCGCGCCGAACGTTACCGGAGGGGCCGCGCAGGCCGGAAACCGGCGCGGGTGCACCCGTCCCACACATCCGGCGAAGCCATGGCCAGCGGACCTCCCGACCGGTAACTTGCGGCGCACGCCTGTGCTCGCGCCCCACGCGAGCGGGAAGGAGGGGTCCATGGCCGCCGTACGCCGTGTCCGCGACCTCGCCCGCGCCGCGCTCCCGAGGAGCGTGGGGGAGCGGCTGCCGGCCGCGCCGCCGCAGGAGGTCACCGAGCTGCTCCACGACAAGCGGTTCCAGCGTGCGGTCGCGCAGGCCGCCGAGGAGCAGGGTCGGGTGGAGGAGGAGGTCTGGGCGGAGGTCAAGGGCTACCTCCACGAGATGTCGGCCGCGCACGACGAGCGCGCCTCGCAGGGCTGGGCCCGGATGGGCGAGTGGTTCCTGCGGGCCTACGACGTGCTGGTCGACGAGGACCAGATGCAGCAGCTGCGCAAGGTCGACCGCGAGCACAGCCTGGCCCTGGCCTTCAGCCATCGGTCCTACCTCGACGGCATGGTCATCCCCAACGCGCTGATGGCGCGGCGCTTCTCCCCGACCTACACGTTCGGCGGGGCCAACCTCAACCTTCCGGTCATCGGGTCGTTCGCGAGCCGCACCGGGCTCATCTTCATCCGGCGCTCGACCCAGGAGATCCCGGTCTACCGGCTGGCGCTGCGCTCCTACATCCGCCAGATGGTGGTCAACAAGCGCAACCTCGCCTGGTCGATCGAGGGCGGCCGTACGCGCACCGGCAAGCTGCGCCCGCCGGTGCACGGCATCCTCAAGTACCTCACCGACACCGTGCAGGCCGACGGTGCGGGCGACCCCTTCGGCCAGGACGCCCCTGACGTGCAGGTCGTGCCGGTCTCGGTGGTCTACGACCAGCTGCACGAGGTGTCGCTGATGACCGAGGAGGCCCGGGGGGCCAACAAGACGCCGGAGGACTGGCGCTGGCTGGTCCGCTTCGCCCGGCTGCAGCGCAACCGGCTCGGCCGGGCCTACCTGACCGTCGGCGAGCCGTTCTCGTTGCGCGAGCGGATGGACGAGCTCGCCGCCGAGGGCGTCACCGGCCACCAGGCCGTCGAGCGCGTCGCGCTCGACATCTCCCACCGCCTCAACAGGGCCACCCCGGTGACCACCACCGCGATCGTGTCGCTCGCGCTGCTCGGCGCTGACCGCGCCCTGACCGTCGACGAGGTGCTCGAGACCGTCGAGCCGCTCGCGACCTACATCGACGCTCGGCAGTGGCCGGTCGCCGGCGCCGCCGACCTCCGGGACCGCTCGACCATCCGCCGTGCGCTCGCCGAGCTGACGCAGAGCGGGGTGCTCACGGCGTACGACCGGGGAACCGAGCCGATCTGGAAGATCGGCGACGACCAGCACCTCGTCGCCGCGTTCTACCGCAACACCGTGATCCACATCCTCGTCGAGCGGGCGATCGGTGAGCTCGCGCTGCTCACCGTCAGCGAGCTCGAGCCCGGAGCCGACCTGCCCGCCGGCGGCGAGCTGCAGGTGGGCTGGGAGGAGGCCAAGCGGATGCGCGACCTCCTCAAGTTCGAGTTCTTCTTCCCCTCGCGCGCCGGCTTCGAGGACGACCTGCGCACCGAGCTCCGGCTCCTCGTCGGCGAGGGCGTCACCGAGATGACGCCGGTGCGGGCGCGCGAGCTGCTCGTGACCGCCCGCCCGCACCTCGCCCACCTCGTGCTGCGGCCCTTCCTCGACGCCTACCTCGTCGTCGCCGACCGGCTCGCCGATCGTGGTGACGGTCCGGTCGACGAGAAGGACCTGCTCGCCGACTCCCTCGCCGTGGGGCAGCAGTGGGTGCTGCAGCGCCGCGTCGCCAGCGAGGAGTCGATCTCGCTGGAGCTCTTCCGCACCGCGCTGGCGCTGGCCCGCCACAAGGGCCTGCTCGAGGCCGGCGACGGCGTCGGCTCGGCCCGTGAGGCCTTCGCCGCCGAGCTGCGCGACACCTTGCGCCGGGTCAACATCATCGGCGAGATCGCCGGCGACACCGTGACGGTCGGCCACCCCGAGCCCGAGCCGCGCGAGCAGGAGGAGCGCGTGTGAGCGGGCTCTCGACCGCGGCCCAGGAGGCCATCGACGCCATCGAGGCCGGCCCCCAGGGCCCGTCGGTCGGGGCGTTCTTCGACCTCGACGGCACGCTCGTCGCGGGCTACACCGCCGCCACCTTCTACGGCGACCGGCTCAAGGGCCGCGACGTGTCTCCGGCTGAGTTCCTGCGTACGGTCGTCACCGCCGTCGACGGCGAGCTCGGCGGCGACCCGACCCGCATCGCCCACGTCGCGTTCTCCGCGATGCGCGGCGAGTCCGAGGAGGCGTTCGCCGACCTCGGCGAGCGGCTGTTCCGGTCCAAGATCGCCGGCACGATCCGCCGCGAGTCCCGTGCGCTCGTCATGGCGCACCAGCGGGCCGGCCACACCGTCGCCGTCGCCTCGGCCGCCACGAAGTACCAGATCGCGCCGGTCGCCCGCGACCTCGGCGTCGAGCACCTCGTCTGCACGCAGCTCGTCGTCGAGGACGGCCAGTTCACCGGCGCCACCGACGGACCGATGCTGTGGGGCCGGCACAAGGCCAGCGGAGTGCGCGCCTTCGCCCGCGAGCACGGCATCGACCTCGCCGAGTCCTACGCCTACGGCAACGGCTACGAGGACGTCGCCTTCCTCTCCTCCGTGGGCCACCCCACCGCGCTCAACCCGCACCGCGACCTGCGCGCCGCAGCCGCGCGGCTCGGCTGGGCGGTGCTCGACCTCAGCGACCCGGTCGGCGGCTCGCTCGTCGCCGCCGGCCGTACGCTCGCCGCGCTCGCCGGGATGAACGCCGGCGTCGGCGCTGGGCTGGCCTGGGGCGTCGCCCGCGGCAACCTGCAGGAGGGACGCAACGCCGCCGTGCGCCTCGCGACCCAGGTGCCGATGGCGCTGGCCGGCGTGTCTCTCGACGTGCTGCACCAGGAGCGGCTCTGGACGCACCGGCCGGCGATCTTCGTGGCCAACCACCAGAGCGCGCTCGACATCCCGGTGCTCGGCTGGCTGCTCGAGCGGGACTTCACGATCGTCGCCAAGAAGGAGGCGCGGTGGGACCCGCGGGCGATGGTCGGCTCGATCGTCATCGACCCGGCGTGGATCGACCGCGGCGACTCCGAGTCCGCCCGGGCGACGCTCGACGGCGTGGTCGAGCGGATCCGCGCCGGCACGTCGCTGATGATCTTCCCCGAGGGCACGCGGTCGGCGACCCCGGTGCTCGGCCCGTTCCGCAAGGGCGCCTTCCACCTCGCCGCGCAGGCCGGCGTGCCGGTCGTGCCGATCGTGCTGCGCAACACCGGCGAGCTGATGCGGCGCAGCTCCCTGGTGCTCAACCCGGGCGTGGTCGACGTCTGCGTGCTCGAGCCCGAGACCGACTGGAGCACCGACGACATGAGCGAGCGGATCGCCGCCCTGCACACCAGGTTCGAGGAGACGCTCGCGAGGTGGCCGGCATGAGCGACACCTCGTCCCCCTCGAGCTCCGAGGACTTCGAGCGCTGGGGCGGTGCGGCCGCGTGGTCCGCCGGCACCGAGCTCACCCCGATGCAGACCCTGCTCTGGCGCGCCGAGCGGCACCCGGTGCAGTCGTCGACCACGACCGTCGTCATCGACCTCGACCGCATCCCTGACTGGAAGCGCTTCGTCGCCGCCACCGAGTGGGGCACCGGGCTCGTGCGCCGGCTGCGCCAGCGCGTCGTCGAGCCCGTGGTCCCCACCGCTGCCCCGACCTGGGCCGACGACCCCACCTTCGACCTCGCCTACCACCTGCGGCGCGAGCGGGTGGCCAGCCGCGAGGAGATGCTCGCCGCCGCCGCCCAGGTGGCGCTGCGTCCCTTCGACCGGTCCCGACCGCTGTGGGAGGCCGTGCTCTTCGAGGGACTGCCGGACGGCGCGGCGTACGTCCTCAAGATCCACCACGCGCTCGCCGACCCGCTCGGCACCGTGCAGCTGCTGTCGATGCTCCAGTCCGGCCGGCGCGCGCACACCGCGCGCAAGCCCGTGGGCGAGGACCAGGTCGCCCCGGCTGCCGCCGATCCGGTGGACCTCGCCGTGGGCGGCCTGCGCACCGACGTGGCGACGCTGCCCGGGGCGGCCCGGGCAACGGCACGCGCGCTCGGGCTCGCCGCCACCCGGCCGCAGGCCGTGCTCGCCTCGACGCTGCGATACGGAGCCTCGGTCCGCCGCCTGCTCACCCAGACCGCGGCGCCGTCGCCGGAGCTGTCACCACGCACCGGCAAGCAGTGGTCGTTCCTCACCTTCGACACCGCCCTCGACCCGATCCGCACCGTCGCCCGGCAGGGTGGCGGCACCCTCGACGACGCCGCCGTCGCGCTCGTCCTCGGCGGTCTGCGCCGCTACCACCTGCGGCGCGACAGCCCCGTCGGCGAGATCCCCGTCGGCGTACGCGTCTCCCTCGACCGCGCCGACGACCTCGGCAACCGCTTCGCGCAGGCGATCATCTCCGGCCCGCTCTCGATCGACGACCCGGTCGACCGCGTGGCCGCCGTGCGCGGGGAGGTGCTGTCGCTGCACACCGAGCGTGCCCTCGAGGTGCTCGACGCGGCGGCGCCGCTGATGAACCGGATGCCCTCCTTCGTCGGCGCCTCCGCACTCCGTACGGCCGCCGCCCCCGACGCGTTCGTGCTGACGCTGCCCGGCCCGCCGCGCAAGCGGTTCATGGCCGGCGCCGAGGTCCGGGGGATGTACGTCCTCGGGCCGCTGCCCGGCGCGGCGCTGACCGCCTGCCTGGTGACCTGCGGCGACACCGCCTGCATCGGCGTCAACGTCGACGCGAGCGCGGTCGCGGACCTCGCCGAGCTCGAGGAGTGCCTGGCCGAGGAGATCGCAGCCTTCGGCGGCTGAGGGGGGTCGGCCCGCACTGACGTAGGCAGTTCGCGGGCCGGAATCGGCGGGCTGAGCGTGGTCAGCCGGGCCGGTGGTCTGAACTGCCTACGCTGGCGGTTCGGCGTCGGAGGTCGGCCCGACGTAGTAGAGCATCCGGTAGTCGACGCCCTCCTCGACGTTGACGAAGCCGTGCCGCTCGTAGAACCGCCGGGTGTCCACGTCGACCTCGTCGACGCCGATGTGCATCTCGGGCGACCCCTGCTCGCGCGCCAGGCTCCTGCACAGGTCGAGCACCTCGGTGCCGATGCCGTGCGAGCGGAGCGCCGGCACCACGTAGAGCTCCTCGAGCTGCGCGACCGGGCCGTCGAACCAGATGGCCGGGCGGAGGCTGACCAGCGCGAAGCCCACGGGGTCTCCCGTGTCGCCCTCGGCCAGCACGGCGAAGATCTCGGGGAGGTCCAGCAGCCGGGCGAACCGGGCGGCAAGCACGTCGGCGTCGTCGGTCTCGGTGTCGAACTCGGTGTTGAAGTCCCACAGCAGCCGGCCGAGGACCTCTGCGTCGAGCACGCCTGCGCGCCGTACGGTCGTCACCTGACCTCCTGCGAGCGGTGACGAGCGAAGAAGTCGTCGAGCAGGGCCGCCGACTCGTCGGCGAGCACGCCGGCCACGACCTCGGGCCGGTGGTTGAGGCGGCGGTCTCGTACGACGTCCCACAGCGAGCCGACCGCGCCCAGCTTGTCGTCGTACGCGCCGAAGACGAGCCGGTCCACCCGGGCGAGGACGAGCGCGCCGGCGCACATCGTGCACGGCTCGAGGGTGACGACGAGCGTGCAGCCGGTCAGCCGCCACTCGCCGCGGGCGGTCGCGGCGGCGCGCAGGGCGACCACCTCGGCGTGCCCGGTGGGGTCGGCGTCGGCCTCGCGGGTGTTGTGGCCGGTGCCGATGACGGCCCCGGTCTCGTCGAGCACGACGGCACCGACAGGGACGTCGTCGGCGGCCAGCGCGGCCTGCGCCTCGGCGAGGGCCAGGCGCATCGGTGCTTCCCAGGTCATGCCGAGGTGAGCCCCACGGCGTCGTCGAAGAGCTCGCCGAACCCGAGGCGACGGGCGATGTCGGAGAGCATCTCGTCGGGGTAGAGCTCGACGTCGTCGAGCAGGGCGCCGAGGTCGATGGCGTGCAGCCCGAGGTCGCCGAGCAGGTCGAGGTCGCCGGCGGGCACCTCGACGTCCTCGTCCTCGGGGGGCGGCAGGCCGAGGAAGTCGATCGCCGACTGGGCCAGCTCCCACTGGTCGGCGGCGGTGACGTCGGAGAGCAGCACCCGCGTGCGTGCCCCGGTGACCCGGACGAGCACGAAGAAGTCCTCGTCGACGGCGACCATCCCGACGGCTCCCTCGTCGCCGGCGACCTGGCGGAGCGCGTGGCTCAGCGCGTCGATCGAGTCGAACGCGGGCGCGGCGATCTGCTGCACCTGCCAGTCCCCGTCGTCGAGGAAGGCGGCAAGCGCGAAGTCGATCTCGCCGTGCGGCTCGGACATCGGACCTCCTCCCACCCAATGTCGCAGAAAGCCCCGGGTGCGCCAACCCTCTTCGTCGTCTCGATCGGCGCGCGGCCTCACCACTAGGGTGACCCCCATGCGCCTGCACGTGGTGAACCACCCCCTCGTCTCCCACAAGCTCACGGTCCTCCGCGACCAGGACACCGACTCGCCGACCTTCCGGCGACTCACCGACGAGCTGGTCACCCTGCTGGCCTACGAGGCGACCCGCGAGGTGCGCGTCGCCCCGCTGGACATCATCACGCCGGTCGGCCCGACCACGGGGGTCTACCTCGCCCAGCCCAAGCCGATGGTGGTCCCGATCCTCCGCGCCGGGCTCGGCATGCTCGACGGCATGATGCGGCTCCTGCCGACGGCCGAGGTCGGCTTCCTCGGCATGGTCCGCAACGAGGAGACGCTCGCGGCGTCCACCTATGCCGAGCGACTGCCCGAGGACCTGTCCGGACGCCAGTGCTACGTCCTCGACCCGATGCTCGCGACCGGCGGCACGCTCGCCGCCGCGATCCGCTTCCTCACCGACCGCGGCGCCGACGACATCACCGCGATCTGCCTGCTCGCCGCGCCCGAGGGCGTCGCGAACCTGGAGAAGGACCTCGAGGACCTGGACGTGCCCGTCGCCGTCGTGACCGCGGCCCTCGACGAGAAGCTCAACGACAAGGGCTACATCGTCCCGGGCCTCGGCGACGCCGGGGACCGGCTCTACGGCGTCGCGCACTGACGCCGGCGCCGTACTCGTCCACAGCTTCCCGTCCCGCCTGACGACAGTCCGCTGCGTTCCGCCGCCTTGCGACGCCTGCCACCGGCTTTTCGCAGCGGACCACCAGCGGGGGTGTGGAGGGAGGCGCGGCCCGGTGTCCCCGCCGCCACGTGACGCGCCTCACCTGAGACACCGGTGACAAGGCCCGCGGTTTCGGTACGTTGTGGCCCGGCCCGCACGCCGCTCAGGTCCCGACCCGACCCGAGCCCCCACCCAGGAGGCAAGCAGTGCGCATCGGCATCCCACGCGAGTCACGTCCCGGCGAGACCCTCGTCGCAGCGACGGCGAAGACGGCGTCGCAGCTCGCCGCGCTGGGCTACGACGTGGTCGTCGAGCAGGGCGCCGGTGCGGCTGCCGACCAGCCCGACACGGCGTACGCCGACGCGGGCGTCGCGCTCGGCAGCCCCGACGAGGTGTGGTCGAGCGACGTCGTGGTCAAGGTCAACGCCCCGACGGACGAGGAGATCTCGCGCCTGCGCCCCGGGGCCACGGTCATCGGCCTGATGGCACCGGCGCGCAGCCCCGAACTGGTCGAGCGGCTGGCCGCCGCAGGCGTGACCGGGCTCGCGATGGACGCGGTGCCCCGCATCTCGCGCGCGCAGTCGATGGACGTGCTGTCGTCGATGGCCAACGTCGCGGGCTACCGCGCCGTCATCGAGGCAGCCCACGAGTTCGGCCGGCTCTTCACCGGCCAGGTCACCGCGGCCGGCAAGGTCCCGCCGGCGCGGGTCTTCGTCGTCGGCGCGGGTGTGGCCGGCCTCGCCGCGATCGGCGCCGCGGGTTCGCTGGGCGCGATCGTCCGCGCGTTCGACGTACGCCCCGAGGTGGCCGAGCAGGTCGAGTCGATGGGCGCGCAGTTCGTCACGGTCGACATGGAGCAGGAGGTCAGCTCCGACGGCTACGCCAAGGAGATGACCGCCGAGCAGGAGGCCGCCACCGCCGCGATGTACGACGAGGAGGCGCGCGCCGCCGACATCGTCATCACCACCGCCCTGATCCCCGGGCGCCCCGCCCCGCAGCTCATCTCCGCCGAGACGGTCGCCGCGATGCGGCCCGGCTCGGTCATCGTCGACATGGCCGCGGCCAACGGCGGCAACGTCGCGGCCACGGTCAAGGACGAGCGGGTCGTCACCGACAATGGCGTCACCGTGCTGGGCTACACCGACCTCGCCGGCCGCCTGGCCGCGCAGACCAGCCAGCTCTACGGCACCAACATCGTCAACCTGCTCACGCTGCTCACGCCGGAGAAGGACGGCGAGCTGGTGCTCGACCTGGACGACGTGGTGCAGCGCGGCATCGCGGTCACCCGGGACGGGGAGGTCATGTGGCCGCCGCCGCCCGTGCAGGTCTCCGCGGCGCCGGCCGCGCCCGCCGCTGCACCCCACGAGAAGGAGCCGGCGGCGGAGAAGGTGCCGCCGGACCCGCGCCGCAGGTGGTACGCCGCCGGCCTGGCGAGCGTGCTCTTCGCGCTGCTCGCGGCCTTCTCGCCCGGGGAGTTCCTCGGTCACTTCACGGTGTTCGCGCTCGCGGTGGTCGCCGGCTACTACGTCATCTCCAACGTCGCCCACGCCCTCCACACTCCGCTGATGGCGGAGACCAACGCCATCTCCGGGATCATCCTGGTCGGCGGGATCCTCCAGGTCGGCACCGCCAGCAACACGGTGATCCTGGTCCTCGCGGCGATCGCCGTGCTCGTCGCCAGCATCAACATCTTCGGTGGCTTCCTGGTGACGCTGCGGATGCTCCAGATGTTCAGGAAGGGCTGACCCGTGACCGACTTCCTCACCTCGGAGCACCTCTACGGCTTCATCCAGGGTGCCTACATCATCGCGGCGCTGTGCTTCATCGGCGCGCTCGCCGGCCTCGCGCGGCACGAGAGCGCCAAGCAGGGCAACATCCTCGGCATGGCGGGCATGGCACTCGCCCTGGTCGCCACCATCCTCCTGATGGCGCAGCAGAACGAGCTGACCACCGACGCGCCCTCGCTCGGTGTGGCCGTGCTGGTGGTCGCCGCCATGATGGGCACCGGCGCCGTCATCGGCGCGTGGCGCGCGCGCACGGTCGAGATGACCGGCATGCCCGAGCTCGTCGCGCTGCTGCACTCCTTCGTCGGCCTCGCCGCCGTGCTGGTCGGCGTCAACTCCTACCTCCAGCACGGCGCCGGCCACGACACCGTCCACGACGTCGAGGTCTTCGTCGGCGTCTTCATCGGCGCCATCACCTTCACCGGCTCGATCGTGGCCAACCTCAAGCTCAGCGCGCGGATGAAGTCCGCACCGCTGACGCTGCCCGGCCGCCACTGGCTCAACCTGGCGATCATCGCCACCTCGGTGGCCCTGGGTGTGTGGTTCGCGCTCGTCGACGGCGACGACGGTGACGGGACAGGCATCGTCCCGCTGCTGGCCATGACCGTGCTCGCCCTGGTCCTCGGCTTCCACCTGGTCGCCGCGATCGGCGGCGGGGACATGCCGGTGGTCGTGTCGATGCTCAACAGCTACTCCGGCTGGGCCGCGGCCGCGGCCGGCTTCATGCTCGGCAACGACCTGCTCATCATCACCGGCGCGCTGGTCGGCTCCTCGGGTGCGATCCTCAGCTACATCATGTGCAAGGCGATGAACCGCTCCTTCGTGAGCGTCATCGCCGGCGGCTTCGGCTCCGGCGGCGGATCGGCGGGCGAGGACCGCGACTACGGCGACCACCGCGAGATCCAGGCCGAGGACGTCGCCGACCTCCTGGCCCACGCGTCGTCGGTCGTGATCACGCCCGGCTACGGCATGGCGGTCGCCCAGGCGCAGTACCCCGTCGCCGAGATGACGAAGAGGCTGCGCGACAAGGGAGTCGACGTCCGGTTCGGCATCCACCCCGTCGCGGGCCGCCTGCCCGGCCACATGAACGTGCTCCTCGCCGAGGCCAAGGTGCCCTACGACATCGTGCTCGAGATGGACGAGGTCAACGGCGACCTCCCCGAGACCGACGTGGTGCTCGTGATCGGCGCCAACGACACCGTCAACCCCGCCGCCCAGGAGGAGCCCGGCTCCCCGATCGCGGGCATGCCGGTCCTCGAGGTCTGGAACGCCAAGGACGTCATCGTCTTCAAGCGCTCGATGGCCACCGGCTACGCCGGCGTGCAGAACCCGCTGTTCTTCAAGGACAACACCCAGATGCTCTTCGGCGACGCCAAGGACAAGGTCAACGAGATCGTCGCCGCCCTGGGCTGAGCGGGCACGGCACGGTCGTCAGCCGGGACCGGGGCTCCCGGACCCGGGTGGCGCGGCGGCGGTCGAGCCGCGCACCACCAGCTCGGGACGGTGGAGCACCTCGCCCGCGCGCGGCCGGGACCCGGCGATCTGCTCGGCGATCTCCTGGCTCGCCGCCTGGGCGAGCGCCTCGGCCGGCTGTCGCACGGTGGTCAGCGGCGGGTCGGCGAACTCCATCATCTGGCTGTCGTCGCTGCCGACCACCGACAGGTCCTCGGGCACCCGCAGGCCGCGGGCCCGTGCGGCCCGGACCACGCCGAGCGCCATCACGTCCGAGCCGCACACGATGCCGGTGACGCCCAGGTCGAGAAGGCGTTCGGCCGCCTGCTGCCCGCCCTGGACGTTGTAGGTCGTCGACTCGACCAGGTCCGCCGCGTCGAGGCCCGCGGGCACCAGGCCGCGCCGCGTCACGGCGTCGATGAAGGCCTGCCGCTTGCGCTGGGCGGGGAGGTAGCGCATCTGGCCGAGGGCCGCGCCGATGCGGCGGTGGCCCATGTGCTCGAGGTGCTGCACCGCCAGCTCGATCGCGGCCACGTCGTCGGTCGACACGCAGGGAGCATCCAGGCCGGCGAGCGCTCCGTTGACCAGGACGATCGGCAGGCCGAGGTCCATCAGGCGCTGGTAGCGCGCGGGATCGCTGTCGACCAGGGCGTGCACCCCCGAGACGAAGACGATGCCGGCGACGGAGTGCTCCATCAGGATCGCCACGTAGTCGTCCTCGTGCACGCCTCCGAGGGTCTGGCTGCACAGCACCGGCGACAGTCCCGTCCGGGACAGGTTGACCTCGAGGTGGTGCGCCAGGCGCGGGAAGAACGGGTTCTCGAGCTCCGGGAGCACCAGCCCGACCAGACCGCCGGCCCGCGCGCGCAGGCGTACGGGCCGGTCGTAGCCGAGCACGTCGATCGCGGTCAGGACCTGGCGGCGGGTCTGCTGGCTCACGCCGGGCCGCTCGTTGAGGACGCGGCTGACGGTGCTGATGCTCACTCCGGAGCGCTCGGCGATCTCGCTCAGCCTGATGGTCACGTCCACACCCTAGTGACGAGGACCACTTCGTGGGAGCAGGTCATGAAAAAACTTGCAGCCCTCTCCCGTTCCTGCAAGGACGCTGCTACGGTGTGGCGACCCTCACACCTGCCGCACACCGAAGAGGTTTCCCCTATGCGCAGATTCGCCCGCACCCTCGGCCCGGTGGCCGTTGCCGTGCTCGCCCTCACCGCCGCTGGCTGCGGCGGTGGCTCCGGCTCGAGCTCCGAGTCGTCAGGATCCGAGTCCACCTCGAGCCCGAGCGCCGAGGGCGGGGACGGCGGCGGTGACGCCGACCTCCTGGTCTGGACCGACTCGCTCAAGATCGACGCCGTCAAGGAGGTCGCCGAGGCCTTCGGCGAGTCCAACGGCATCACCGTCAAGGTGCAGGCCATCTCCGAGGACCTCCAGGGCAACTTCGTGACCGCGGACGCGGCCGGCAACGGGCCCGACGTGGTCGTCGGAGCCCACGACTGGATCGGGAACCTCGTCCAGAACGGCGCCATCGAGCCGCTCAACCTGACCCCCGACGAGCTGTCCGGCTACTCCGAGAAGGCCGTGCAGGCCACGACGTACGACGGCAAGCTCTACGGCGTGCCCTACGGCATCGAGGCCCTCGCCCTCTACCGCAACGCCGACGTCGTCCCCGACGAGCCGGCCAGCATGGACGAGGCCATCGCGGCCGGCGAGAAGGCCGTCCAGGCCGGGGACGTCGACTCCGCGCTCAACCTCCCGGTCGGCGAGCTCGGCGACGCGTACCACATGGAGCCGATCCTGACCTCGTTCGGCGGCTACATCTTCGCCTACGACGAGGGCACCGGCTACGACGCCCAGGACGTCGGCATCGGCAAGGAGGGCTCGGTCAAGGCCGCCCAGGAGATCTCCCGCCTCGCGAAGGCCAAGGTGCTGCGCACCTCCATCAGCGGTGACAACTCGATCGCGCTGTTCACCAGCGGCAAGGCCGCGTTCCTCGTCTCGGGTCCGTGGGCCCTCGCCGACGTCAAGAAGGCCGGTTTCGAGTACGCCATCCAGCCGGTGCCCGGCTTCGAAGGCCAGGAGGCCGCTGAGCCGTTCATGGGGGCGCAGGCGTTCATGGTCGCCGCCAACGGCAAGAACAAGGACATCGCGCAGGAGTTCGTCAACAACGGCGTCAACAGCGAGGAGTCGATGATGACCCTCTTCGAGGGCACCCAGCTCCCGCCCGCCATGACCGCCGTGCAGGACCAGGTCGACGACCCCGACCTGACCGTCTTCACCGAGGCCGCCAACGCGGCCGCCCCGATGCCCGCCATCCCGGCCATGGCGTCGGTGTGGGAGCCGCTCGGCAAGGCGTACTCCGCCATCGTCAGCGGCAAGGACCCGGTCACCACGATCAAGTCCGCCGGCGACACCATCAACAAGAACATCGCCGACGCAGGCTGATCCCAGGGGGACTCCCGGTGGGCGGCCGTCGCCGCCCACCGGGACCCTGCCAAGCCTCCGTGCTCCACCGGCCTCGACGAGGCCAGTCCCACCCGGCCCCGCTCGGACCCTGAAGGGCAGCTGACATGGCGGACCTGCGCGACACGATCAACAGCCAGAAGGACCCCGACGCGGACGGGCCGTCCCGCTTCGGCTTCACCAAGCCAGGCCGCGACGGGATCCCCGCGCTCCTCGTCAAGGTCCTCTTCCTCGGCGTCGTCATCGGCACCGCGATCGCCCTCACGCCGGCCCTGGTCGGCGAGCGCTCCTGGACGTTCCTGACCGGCATCTGGCTGATCACCGCCGTCCTGGTCGCGACCTACGCCACCGGTCGTGCGCTTCCCGCCAAGTACCTCGTGCCCGGCACCTTGATGCTGGCGCTGTTCGTGGTCTACCCGATCGTCCTGACGGCCCAGACCTCCTTCACCAACTACGGCGACGGCACGCGCAACGACAAGCAGACGACGGTCGACCGCATCGTCGGCTCGTCGGTCGTGCGGTCCGACGACTCCCCGCAGTACAACCTCACCATCGCCACCGACGGCGACCCCGCGTCGGGACCCTTCACCTACTTCCTGGTCCCGCAGGACGACCCGGAGACCGTCTTCGAGGGCACCGAGGAGGGTCTTGAGGAGGATCCCGGCGGCGTCACCGTCGACAACGGCCGGGTCACCGCGGTCGAGGGCTACACCGTGCTCGACATCCGCCAGATCAGTGCCGCCGCCGACGCCCTCGACGAGATCGCCGTCCCCACCGACAGCGGCAGCTTCATCGTCCGCGACGGCACGAGCGAGGCCTTCGAGGGTGCCCCCACGCTCGTCTACGACGAGGACGCCGACACGATCACCGACACCACCAGCGACACCGTCTACACGGCCGAGCAGCAGGGTGACCGGGAGTTCTTCGTCGACGAGGACGGCCAGCGCCTGTCCGACCAGTCGTGGACGGCCAACGTCGGGACGCGCAACTACGAGCGGATCTTCACCGACAGCCGCATCAGCAGCAGCTTCTTCGGCATCTTCGTGTGGACGGTGGTCTTCGCGACGTTCTCCGTGGTCGGCACCTTCCTGCTCGGCCTGTTCTTCGCCATCGCGCTCAACGACCCGCGGGTCCGGGGCCAGAAGGTCTACCGGGCGCTGCTGATCCTCCCCTACGCGATCCCGGGCTTCATCTCGTTGCTGCTCTGGTCGAGCTTCTACAACCAGGACTTCGGCCTCATCAACGACATCACCGGCCTCAATGTCAACTGGTTCGGCGGGGCGACGACAGCCAAGATCGCGGTGCTGCTGACCAACCTCTGGATGGGCTTCCCCTACATGTTCCTCGTCAGCACCGGCGCCCTCCAGGCCATCCCGGAGGAGCTGAAGGAGGCGGCGACGATCGATGGTGCGGGTGGCGTGGCCGGGTTCCGGCGGATCACGCTCCCGCTGCTGCTCGTCACGGTGGCCCCCCTGCTGGTCGCCACGTTCGCCTTCAACTTCAACAACTTCGGCGCCATCTTCCTGCTCACCGGTGGTGGTCCCTTCACCCCCGACAACCCGAGCGCGGGCGGCACCGACATCCTGATCAGCTACACCTACCGCCTCGCGTTCGGTGCCGGCGGCGTGCAGATCGGGTTCGCCGCCGCCGTCTCGGTGGTGCTGTTCGTCGTCACCGGACTGATCGCCGCGCTGCAGTTCCGTGCCACCCGCTCGCTCGAGGATGTGAACTGACATGACCGATGTCCAGGGACCGCTCGCCGGCGCCACCGTCGTGACCGACCGCAGGCGTCGACGACGCGGCGACCCCGCGCCGAAGGTCAAGATGAGCGCCGGACGCTGGTTCCGCGAGATCGGCTGGCGCCACCTCGTCGGCGTCCTCGCGGTGGTGTGGGCGCTCTTCCCGGTCTCCTACCTGATCTCGGCCGCGCTCAACCCGCTGGGCAACGTGGTCACCTCCACGCTCGTCCCGCAGACGTTCAGCCTGACCAACTTCACCCAGCTCCTCGACGAGCAGCCCTACGGCACGTGGGCCCGCAACAGCATCATCGTGTGCGTGGTCGTGGTCTTCGTCCAGCTGCTGTTCAGCGCGCTGGCGGCGTACGCCTTCAGCCGGTTCCGCTTCAAGGGCCGCCGGGGCGGCCTGCTGGCGCTGCTGCTGATCCAGATGTTCCCGCAGTTCCTCGCCGCGGTCGCGCTCTACCTGATGTTCACCGACCTCGGGGCGGTCATCCCCGCGATCGGCCTGGACACCCTGGCCGGCTACATCCTGATGATGTGCGGCGGCTCGCTGGGCCAGGTGTGGCTCATCAAGGGCTTCTTCGACTCGATCCCGATGTCGCTCGACGAGGCGGCGATGATCGACGGCGCCAGCCACGTGCAGGTCTTCTTCCGCATCATCCTGCCGCTCGTGCGGCCGATCCTCGCGGTCTGCGGACTGCTGGTCTTCGTCGGCACGATCGGCGAGTTCCTGATGGCGTCCATCTTCCTGCGCGACTCCGGCAACAAGACCCTCGCGACCGGCCTCTACGGACTGATCGACGCCGACCGGTCCAACAACCTCGGCGTCTTCGCCGCCGGCTCGATCCTCACCGCGATCCCGGTGGTTCTCCTCTTCCTCTACCTCCAGCGCTTCATCGTCGGCGGCATCACCGCCGGCGGCGTGAAGGGCTGATCGCGCGTGGCCAGTGCCCCGCACCCGCTCGACCCACACCACGACGGCTCCCCGACGTACGTCGACGGCGCCGGCGCCCGCCTCGGCGACGAGGTGACCCTGCGCGTACGCGTGCCACGCACGGCCGACGGCTCGCCCGGCGCGAGCCGGGTGGTGCTGCGCGCCGTGCGCGACGGCGAGCCCGCGGTCAGCAACGCCGAGCAGGTCTCCGAGGACGCGGCCGGGACGTGGTGGGAGGTCCGCCTGCGGCTGGTCAACCGGGTGACGTCCTACCGCTTCCTGGTCTCCCGCGGCCCGTCGGACTACCGCTGGCTCACCGCGACCGGCGTGCACGCGCGCGACGTCGCCGACGCCGGCGACTTCCGCATCAGCACCGACCACCTGCTGCCCGATTGGGTCGCCGACGAGATCGGCTACCAGGTCTTCCCCGACCGCTTCGGCCGCACCGAGACCGGCGCCTCCGTCCCGGACTGGGCCATCCCGTGCGAGTGGGACCAGCCGGTGGTGCACAAGGGTCCAGACGTCCCGTTCCAGTGGTATGGCGGCACCCTCGACGGCGTCGCCGAGCACCTCGACCTGCTCGACCTGCTGGGCGCGACCCTGCTCTACCTCACCCCCGTCTTCGAGGCCTGGTCCACCCACCGCTACGACGCCGTCTCCTTCGACCGCGTCGACCCGCTCCTCGGCGGCGACGAGGCGCTCGAGCGCCTGGCGAAGGCCGTCCACGACCACGGCCTGCGCCTGGTCGGCGACCTCACCACCAACCACACCGGCGAGCACCACGACTGGTTCGAGCGCGCGCTCGCCGACCCGTCGTCGCCGGAGCGCGACTTCTACCGCTTCTCCGACGACTACGAGCACGGCTATGCCGCGTGGCTCGACATCCCGAGCCTGCCCAAGCTCGACCACACGTCGGCCGAGATGGCGCGCCGGCTCTATGCCGGCCCCGACTCGGTGGTGGCCCACTGGCTGCGTCGCGGCCTCGACGGCTGGCGCGTCGACGTCGCCAACATGACGGGCCGCTTCGGTGGCGACGACCTCGCCCACCAGGTCGCGCAGGAGATCCGGCGCACCATCCACGACGTGTCGCCCGACGCCTGGCTGCTCGCCGAGCACGGCCACGACGCGACCGCCGACCTCACCGGCCCCGGCTGGCACGGGACGATGGACTACGCCGGGTTCACCCGCCCGCTGTGGTGCTGGCTCAACGGCGGCGCCCCCGACGGCGAGGGCCTGCCGCACGGGCTCGACTACCTCGGCCTCCCGGTCGACATCCCCGTCCTGCCCGCATCGGCGGCGGTCGCCACCATGCGCGAGGTGCACGGGTCGATCCCGTGGACGGCCTGGCAGGGCTCCACGATGCACCTCGACTCCCACGACACCCCGCGGTTCCGCACGGTCACGGGCGGCGGCACCGACGGCGGCGTCGACCGCGACGGTCGTGGACGCGACCTGCACCTGGTCGGGCTGGCGCTGCAGATGACGATGCCCGGCGTGCCGGTGGTCTTCATGGGCGACGAGCTCGGCCTGACCGCGGTCGACGGCGAGCACGCCCGTACGCCCTACCCGTGGGACCACTCCGAGACGTGGGACCGGCCGACGCTCGACGCCTACCGGCACTGGATCGCGCTGCGTCGCGAGCACGTCGCGCTGCGCCGCGGCGGGATGCGCTGGCTGCACGCCGGCGAGGACGCGATGACCTTCCTGCGCGAGCACCCCGACCAGACGCTGCTGGTGCACGCCGTACGCCGCCCGTGCGCGCCGGTCGACCTCCCCGCGCACGCCCTGGGCCCCGAGGCCGTTCTCACCACGCTCGCGGGGGTCGCGGCCGAGGTGCGCGACGGCACGCTCACCCTCCCCGGCGAGCCCGGCGTCTCCGTCCACGTCGTCGGGTGAGCACCCACTCGCTCGAGCGGCTGCGCGCCGCCGGCTACCTGGTCACGCACGAGGTCGGGCGCGGGATGGAGGGCGTCGTGGCCGCGCTCGACGAGGAGCGGGTGGTCAAGGTCTGGGACCGACGCCCGCGCGCCGAGGTGGACCGGCTGCGCGCCTTCTACGACGCGGTCCACGACGGCCTGGTGGCGGCCGGCGTACGGCTCGCCGTGCCGCGCATCCTCGACGTCGGGGAGGTCGAGGGGCTCGTGGTGACCGTCCACCCCCTGCTGCCCGGACGCGCGGAGGTCGCCGCCGGTCCGGGGCCGGTCGTGGAGGTCCTGGCGGGCCTGTCGCAGGTCCCCGTCCACCCCGACATGGCGCTGCTGCCGGTGCCGGACGGCGAGCGACCGTTCGACCCCGCGGTGCCGTTCGGGGTCTCGATGGCCGAGCTGGTCCTGCGTCGTGCGGTGCTCCTGGGTGACCTGCTGCCCGACGGGGTCGCCGACCGGATGGCGGAGGCGCTGCGGTCGGTGCCGCCCGTGCCGCCGCGCCTCGTGCACGGCGACCTCGGTCCGGTGCACGTCCTGCTCGACGGCGGCCGGCCGGTGGGGCTGCTCGACTTCGGCTACGTCTCCACGCTCGGCGACCCGGCCTTCGACGCGGCGGTGACCGCCTGCCTCCAGGACATGTTCGGCCCCGGCGCGGCCGCGGCGACGGCGGCCCTCGACGACCTCGTCGTACGCCGCTTCGGCCACGACCCCGCGGTGCTGGTGCTCTACCGCGCGGCGTACGGCCTCGTCACGGCGAGCTGCCTGGCCGGTCACCCGGGCCGGCACCTCGACTGGTGCCTGGACCTGATCGAGACGTGGGCGGGCGCCTGATACGTGCGCAGCACACGACACGTGTCCGGGTTCTTGCCCTTGGACTGACCGATCGAGGGCGACATCTCGGACACGTGTACGGGGCCGGCGCCCGTGAGGTGCGACTCCCGGAGGCCCGACCGTCAGAGGTGCACCCCGGCGTACATGCCGATGAGGTACGTCACGCCCATCGCGAGCACACCGCCGCCGACGTTGCGCAGGACCGCGGGCAGCCGGGGGCTCAGCCCGATCCGGGCGCTGACGAAGCCGGTGAGCGCCAGGGCAAGGACCACGCTGAGCACCGTGACGAGCACGCGCAGACCGTCGGGGACGAACGCCACGACGAGCAGCGGCAGGAGCGCGCCCACGGTGAAGGCGAGCATCGAGGCCCACGCCGCGTGCCAGGGGTTGGTGAGGTTGTCGGGGTCGATGCCGAACTCGATGTCGGCGTGGGCGCGCAGCGCGTCGTGCTCGGTGAGCTCGCGCGCGACCTGCTCGGCCGTCTCCCGGGAGAGGCCCTTCTGGACGTACATCTCGGCGAGCTCGCGCTCCTCGGTCTGCGGCATCTGCCGCAGCTCGGTCGCCTCGAGGTGGAGGATCGACTTCTCGGAGTCGCGCTGGGTGCTGACCGAGACGTACTCCCCGGCGCCCATGCTCAGCGCGCCGGCGGTCAGGGCCGCGATGCCGGCGAGCACGATCGTGCCGCCGTCGTCCGTCGCGCCCGCGACTCCCATGACCACGCCCGCCGTCGACACGATGCCGTCGTTGGCTCCCAGGACCGCGGCGCGCAGCCAGTTGAGGCGCGTGCCGACGTGGTCGCCCAGCTCGTCGTGGAAGTGCTGGGGCTCCTCGTCCGTACCGATCTCCATGCTCACTCCACGATCGTCGCGCGCGCCCGTACGCCGTGCAACGAAGGTGAGGCTGCGCTCAGCTGCCTCAGCCGAGGGCGTACGTCCCGACCACCTCGTGGCGCGGTCGTCGACGCGGTCCCTCGCCGAGGTGGGACGCCACCAGGGCGACCTCGTCGAGCTCCCACTCGGGTCCCTCGTAGCCGTCGAGGAGCCGCACCCACGACGTGACGTTGTCAGGGCCCCCGAGCCGGGCGAGCGTGAGGTGCGCGCGGAAGCGCTGCCCGTCGACCCGCGCGCCGGCCTTCGCCATCGCAGCGCGGCAACCGGTGGCCAGCCGGTCGAGCTCGGTGCGGCCGGCGTCGTCGGTGTCGAGCCGTGCGAAGAGCACGCGCGCCCGGTCCGGGTGCGGGAAGGCGCCGCCGCCGGCGAGTCGCAACCGCACCGGGCGGCGTCTGCGGGCAGCCCGCTCGAGCCGCACCTCGAGGTCGTCGAGCGACCGGTCGGGGACGTCCTCGGTGAAGGCGAGGGTCAGGTGCCACTGCTCCGGCACGGTCCAGCGGTACGCCGCCGCGTCGCGGCGCACCGCCAGGAACCCGTCGAGGTCGGCGACGGCGTCCTCCGGCGGCACCGCCGCTACGAACATGCGCGTCATCGACGTCGTGCCTACAGACCCAGGTCGCGCCCGATCAGCATCTTCATGATCTCGTTGGAGCCGGCCCAGATCTTGGTGACCCGGGCGTCGCGCCAGGCGCGGGCCACGCGGTACTCGTTCATGTAGCCGTAGCCGCCGTGGACCTGGACGCAGTGGTCGATGACGTCGTTCTGGACCTGCGAGGTCCACCACTTGGCCTTCGCCGCGTCGACCGGGGTCAGCTCCTTCTTGGTGTGCGCGATGACGCACTGGTCGACGAAGGCCTGGGTCACGTCCACGCGGGTGACCAGGTCGGCGAGCAGGAACTGGGTGTTCTGGAAGGCGCCGATCGGCTGGCCGAAGGCCTGGCGGTCCTTGGCGTACTGGACCGTCTCCTCGAGGATCTGCTTGGCGTGGGCCAGGTTGGTGATGGCCGAGCCGAGTCGCTCCTGCGGCAGGAACTGCATCATCGAGATGAAGCCGGTGTCGAGCGGACCGACGAGGTCGGCACCCGAGACGCGCACGTCCTCGAAGGCGAGCTCGGCGGTGTCGGACTCGTCCTGGCCGACCTTGTCGAGCACGCGCCCGACGCTGAAGCCCTCGAGGGTGGTGTCGATGGCGAAGAGCGAGATGCCCTTGGCCTTCTTCTCCGGGGCGGTGCGCGCCGCGACGAGGACGATGTCGGCGGAGCCGCCGTTGGTGATGAAGGTCTTGGACCCGTTGATGATCCAGTCGTCGCCATCACGCACGGCGGTGGTCTTGAGGTTGGCGAGGTCCGAGCCGCCGCCGGGCTCGGTCATGCCGATGGCGGTGATGATCTCGCCGGACGCACAGCCCGGCAGCCACCGCGCCTTCTGCTCGTCGTCGGTGAGGTGGACCAGGTAGGGCACCGTGATGTCGGCGTGGATGCCGACGCAGCTGGGCAGGGTCATGTTGACCTTGGCCAGCTCCTCGGTCAGCACCGCGTTGAAGCGGTAGTCGCCGGCCTCGGAGCCGCCGAACTCGTCGGGGATCTCGAGGCCGAGGAAGCCCTGCTTGCCGGCGGCCAGCCAGAAGTCGCGGTCGAGGCCGTGGCGGTCGGCATAGGTCTCGAGGTGCGGGGTGACCTCGCGGTCCAGGAACTGCTTGACCGAGGCGCGGAAGGCCTCGTGGTCCTCGTCGTAGATCTCACGCTTCATGCCCCTATGTTACCCGCGAGTCACCAAGCCGCCGCCATCATTCCCAAGTCAGTCCCCTGAGCGGCGGTTTCGGCGTACCGTCGCGGCGTCGGACGCGCGTGAGGGGGCGAGAGCACAGGTGGGTGACGACGACCAGGCGTGGGTACGTCCACGAGGGCAGGCGTGGGGCAACGAGTCCCAGCGTGCCGTGCTGCACGCCGTCGCCGAGGACATCGCCAAGCGCACCGAGCACAAGGTGGTGGCGATCGAGGCCCTGCGCTCCGACGGCTTCCTCGAGTTCGTCGCGATCGCGGGCGACGACGCGGCCCGCGACAAGATGCTCGGGCAGGCCTCGCCGCTGGCGCTCGACCACATCCACGCCCTCGGGCAGGAGATGCACGGCTGGTGGCACATCCCCGGCGAGCGCCTCGACGACGTGACCCGTGCGTTCCTCGACGAGTACGGCCACAAGCCGGACGTGCCTGCCTCGGAGCTGCCCCACGGGTGGGACCCCGACGACCAGCTGCTGCGCCTGCTGGAGAACGAGGACGGTGAGCTCCGCGGGATGCTCTACCTCGACGAGCCGCTGTCCGGCGTGCGCCCGACGCCCGAGGTCGTGGCGGCGATCAACACCGAGGCCTCCGTGCTGTTCGACGCGATCGTCAGCATCGTCGAGCGCGAGCTCTACGGCGAGCAGGTCCGCATGGTCACCCAGGCCCGGCGCGCGATCGAGAAGGTGCGACCCGGCCTCGGCGTCGCGGAGCTGGTGGCGGAGCTGTCGCGCGGCCTGGAGGAGGCGCTCGAGGTGGCCACCGTCGACGTCGTCGAGGCCGGTTCGGTCGTCGCGGGCCTCGGGGACGACGGACCCCACATGACCGAGGTGATGCGCCGCCAGTGGGAGCGGCGTGGTCACGTCGTCGTCGAGCGGGACCGGACCTGGAGCATGAAGGAGGAGGCGGTCGAGACCCCGCCGTCGCTCACCCGCCTGCTCGACACGTACGGCCTCGGGTCCGGCCTCCTCGTGCCGATCGGGTCGGGCGAGGAGTACCTCGGCACCCTGGCGATGGGCCGTGCACCCGACGCCCCGCGCTGGATCGCCTCGGAGATCAACGCGGCGACGATCGTGGCCGCCGACCTCGCCCGGCTGCTCCTCGAGGCCCGCCTGGCCGAGCGCGAGCGCGCGCTCAACGCCGAGCTGCGCGGGGTCGACGACTACCGGCGCGACATGGTCCTGACCCTCGCCCATGAGCTGCGCAACCCGGTCAGCGTGCTCTTCACGCGCCTCGAGCTGCTCGCCCTGGAGCAGCCTGACGGGGAGGCGCGCGAGTCGCTCGACGCACTCCTTCGCGCGGCCCGGCGCATCGAGGACATGGTGGACGACCTGATGACCCTGGCCTCCGTCAGCGATCCCGAGCGCGGCGCCACGACCCAGGACGTCGACCTCTCCGCCCTCGTCCACGAGTGTGCGGCGTTCCTCGCGCCCACGGCGTCGCTGGCCGGCGTCGAGCTGCACCTCGCGGTGGCCGACGACCTCGTCCTCGTGGGCGAGCAGGCCGCTCTCGAGCGGATGGTCGCCAACCTGCTCTCCAACGCCTTCAAGTACACCGAGGCCGGTGGCCGGGTGAGCATGGACGTGGCACGGGCGAGCGTCGACGGGGTCGAGGGCGTGCGGATCACCTGCGCCGACACGGGCATCGGGATCCCCTCCGACGAGGTCGACAAGGTCTTCACGCCCTTCTTCCGCTCCAGCAGCCCGGAGGCGCGCCGCCGCCCCGGCACCGGTCTGGGCCTCGCGATCATCGAGCGGGTGGTGACCGGACACCAGGGCACGATCCGGCTCGCCTCGGACATCGGCGAGGGGACGACCTTCACCGTGTGGCTGCCGCTCGCTCCACCCGACGAGGTGGGGTGAGTGCGGCACTGGGCAACAGTTCGTCCACAGCCGGGGTCAAGACCTGCGGAAACGTGCCCGGACGCTCGGGCCCGCGCCTACCATCCCAGTGGCGGGTGGGGAGGGCGAGTGCGCCATGGAACAGGGGCCGAAGGGGGAGCGCAGGACGCGCGACCTGAGCTGGGGTGATGCACGTGCCCGGGCGCTGATGCACGCCCTCGCCCGCGACGCCGCCACCCGCGCCGGCTTCCGCGTGTGCGCGATCGAGGTGGTCCGCCCCAAGGGCCTGCTGGAGCTCGTGGCGATCTACGGCGACCTGACCAGCGCCGAGGAGCGGCTCGGCACCGCCTCGCGGCTCTCGGACATGCAGCAGGTCTTCGCCGCCGGCGAGCCGTTCGGACTCTTCATCTGGGTCCCCGAGGAGAACTTCTCCGAGGAGCTGCGCGAGCAGATGGACGGCGTGATCGTCGTGCCCGACATCCCGGTCACCGGCCAGGTCGGCGACTGGCACCCGATGGACATGCTGGTCGCCCGGATCCTCGACGAGCGCGGCGACCTCCGTGCCCTGCTCTACCTCGACGTCCCCGTCGACTCGCGGCGCCCCGACAAGGAGCGGCTCCTCGAGATCTCCGACGAGCTCGCGATGACGCTCAACTCGGTGCTCACCGCGATCGAGCGCGAGGAGTACGCCGACCACATGCGGGTCATCCGGGCCACGCGGCGCCTGGCCCGGTCCGGCCCGGCGCGGCACGACGTCGGGCACCTGCTGCGCGAAGCCCGCTCGACGCTGCTCGGGGCGCTGTCGGTCGACGAGCTCGAGATCCGCGTGTTCATCGACGAGGACGCCGACGCCCCCGACAGCCTCGGCCTCCAGCTGGCGCCCGAGGTGCGGCGTGCGCTCGACGAGGCCGCAGCGCGGGCGTGGAAGGGCCAGCACGTGCTGGTCATCGAGCCGGAGAACGTCTGGGGCGACGCCGGGCTGGCGGCGTACGCCCCGTGGTTCAGCGACGCCCTGCGCGCCGCCGGCTTCGAGGCGGTCGTCGTGGCGCCCGTCGGCGTCGACGACGAGGTCCTCGGCATGCTGATGTGCGCGCGGCGCACCGGGTCGCGGCGCTGGACCGACGGCGAGGGGGTCGCCGCCCTCGAGCTCGGGCACGACCTGGGCCGCGCCATCGCCAACGCCCACGCCACCCAGCGCGAGCGTCGGCTGCTGACCGAGCTGCGCGAGCTCGAGGAGTCGCGGCACCGCTTCCTGCGCGAGCTCACCCACGAGATCAACAACCCGATGACCGTGATCGCCGCCAACGCCGAGTTCCTCGCGTCGAGCAAGTTCGTCGACGAGCGCGACCGCAAGCGAGCGCAGGCCATCCTGAGGGGCAGCGAGCGCCTGGGAGACCTGCTCCAGGGGCTCGCGATGCTCTCCCGCGTGAGCGACCCGCGGCACCCGCCGGCCATGGAGCACACCGACCTCGTCCCGATCGTCGAGGAGACCCTGTCGGCGATGACCGCCGTCGCCGAGCGTGTCGGGGTCACCCTCCACCTCGTCGGCGACCTCGGTGAGGCCGTCGTCCTCGCCGACCCCCGTGAGATCGCCAGCGCCGTCACCAACCTCGTCGACAACGCCGTCAAGTACTCCGACCCGGGCGACGAGATCTGGCTCGGCGTCGAGCGGCGCGCAGACGGGGGGCTGTCCTTCGCCTGCAAGGACGAGGGCATCGGCATCTCCGACTCCGACCAGAACGACCTGTTCTCGCCGCTGTTCCGCTCGACCAACGAGGAGGCGCTGATGCGTCCGGGCACCGGGCTCGGCCTCGGCATCGTGCGGGAGATCATGCAGCGCCACGGCGGGACCGTCGAGGTGGAGTCGACGCTCGGTCGTGGCACCTGCGTACGCCTGCACTTCCGGCCGCTCAGGAGCGGATGACGTCCTTGCGCGCAGGCGCCTCTACCTCGACGGGCACGTCGAACTCGGAGAACGACAGGGTGCCGCCGTCCTTCATCGAGGTGGACTCCAGCTTCACGACGTGGTGGGGCGCCTCGCTGAGCACCCAGGCGGTCTCGTCGTGCGCGCCGCCGGGGGACGCGGTGAGCTGCACGGCCTTGTCGCCGTCGATCGTGGTCTCCTCCACGACGGTGGCGGGGGCCACGGCGTCGTCCTCGTCCTGCTGCGCGGACCCGCCGCCGGCTCCCTTGCCGGCGCCCTTGCCGGCGCCCTTGCCGTCGTCCTTGCCGTCGTCCTGCTCCTGGCCGAGGTCGACGACCTCGAAGCTCTCGAGCAGAGCGTCGAAGTCGCACAGCTGCCGGGCGGTGCTGGTGTCGACCCGGAGCCAGGACCTGCTGAGACGGTCGAGCACCTGGCGCGGGACGGACCCGCCGCCGAGGCGGTTGAACGCACCGGCCTCACCCTTGATCCAGGCACGGTCCCCGATGCGGCGGATGTCGAGGTGGCTGCCCCCGACCCGCAGCGTGCCGGTGCAGCGGTCATCGCGGTCCATGCTGAGGTCGACGAAGAACTGCTCCCCACCGTCGCGCACCTGCCCCGTCATCCGCAGGCTCGTCACCTCGAGCATCGCCTCGCTGGCAGCGGCGACGATGGCGTCCCCGTCCTGCTGGGCGAAGTCGCTCGTGGTGAAGTCCTCGTACACGCCGCACCCGGTGGCGGCCGCCACCAGTGCGGCGGTCGCCGCCAACCCGCGGATCGTGCGCATGGGTCCCCCTCGTCCTGAGCCGCTCGATCCCATCACGGACGGGGCCGCACCGCAGGCGATCGACGCAACTCAGCCGAGCAGCTCCTCGACCCACGCCGGCACGAGCCGCCCGGCCGGGCCGTGCCGCGACTCGGCGAAGTCGGTGGCACCGGCGCTCGGCTCGAGGTTCAGCTCGAGCGTGTCGCCCCGCGCCCAGTGCACGAACGCGGCGGCCGGGTAGACCGTGCCCGACGTACCGATCGAGACGAACAGGTCGCACTCCCAGAGGGCCTCCTCGACGACGTCCATGCCGTAGGGGACCTCTCCGAACCACACGACGTCGGGGCGCAGGGTCGCCGACCCGCACCCGGGGCAGGGCGGCCCGTCGACCAGCGGACCCTCCCAGGCGTGGCGGGCGTCGCAGGCCGTGCACCACGCCGACCGCAGCCGGCCGTGGAGGTGGTGGACCCGTCGCGAGCCGGCGCGCTCGTGGAGGTCGTCGACGTTCTGGGTGACGACGAGCAGGTCGTCGCCGAGGACCTCCTCGAGGCGTACGAGCGCGTGATGGGCGGCGTTGGGCTCGACGCGGGACAGGGCCGCGCGCCGCGCGTCGTAGAACCGCTGCACCAGGTGCGGGTCGTGCGCGTACGCCTCAGGGGTGGCGACCTGCATGGGGTCGTGGCCCTCCCACAGGCCCCCGGAGTCGCGGAAGGTGGTGAGCCCGCTCTCGGCGGAGATGCCGGCTCCGGTGAGCACGACGACCTTCTGGTGACGACCCATGTCACCAGTCCTACCAGCCCGTCACCCGTAGGGGTGCGCGCGCGTGGAGGTGGCGTCGCGACTCCGGTAGACAGGCGGGCATGACTGACTTGGGAGGGACGTCGGACGTGGTCACGTTCGTCGGTGACTGGAGCGGTCAGCTGGTGGCGACGTCGGTGCACGCCGGCCACGGCCTGCGGCCCGAGATCGCGGAGGCGATGGTGCTCGACGAGGCCGAGCGGTTCCGTGAGGAGGACCCGTTCACCGACCGGCTCGCCGCGGTCGTGCCCGACCACGTGCTGACCTCGCGCTCGCGCTTCGAGGCCGACCTCAACCGGCCGCGTCGCGAGGCGGTCTACCGCACGCCCGACGACTGCTGGGGGCTCGAGGTGTGGCGCGGCGGCGAGCTCTCCGACGAGCTCTTCGAGGGCAGCCTCGCGACGTACGACGCCTTCTACGACGCGCTCGCGCCGCGGCTCGACGCGGTGGCCGAGCGCGGTCCGTTCGTGCTGCTCGACGTGCACTCCTACAACCACCGCCGTGACGGCGCCGAGGAGCCACCCGCCCCGGCGGAGGACAACCCCGAGGTCAACGTCGGCACCGGCAGCCTCGACCACGACCTGTTCGGTCCGCTGGTCGAGCGCTTCATGGGCGACCTGCGCGACGCCAGACTGGGGTGCGGGCCGCTCGACGCCCGGGAGAACGTCGCGTTCGAGGGGCGCAACCTCGCCTGGTGGGTGCACGACCGCTACCCGCGGGTGGGCTGCGTGCTGGCACTCGAGTTCAAGAAGACCTTCATGGACGAGTGGACCGGCGAGCTGCACGCCGACCGGTTCCGCTGCGCCCAGGAGGGCCTCGCAGCGGCCGTGCCCGGTCTGCTCGACGAGCTGGAGCGGCTGCGATGAGCGGCGACGCCGACCCTCCGCGGCCCGTCGGCGAGCTGAGCGCCAGGGACCTCGCCGTCGACCACCGGCTCTCGCTGCTCGCCCAGAGCTACCGCTTCCTGCTCGACATCACGCCGGTCGACGCCGACGACCTGCGTGACGACTTCCTCGAGGGCCGGGACACCGACCCGCCCTTCACCTACCGCGAGCTCGAGACCGATCCGGCGGTCGTCCGTACGGAGCTCGACGACATCGACCCCGGTGAGGTCGAGGACCCGGTCCTCGGGCAGCTGCTGCGCGCCAAGCACCGCGAGATGGAGCTCCAGCTCGACATGCTGGAGGCGCGCGACACCGACGACTTCCTGCCGCTGAGCGTGGAGCTGTACGGCGGGGTGTCGCCGTCGCTGCGCAAGCAGGCCGAGGGCCTGCTCGCCACCATCACCCGCACCGAGCCGACCGACGAGGCCCTCGACGCCGACGAGTTCCTCGCCCTGGCGGAGGCCGAGATCGCGCGCTACCGCGACGAGGACCCCGACCTCGACATGCACGCCGAGATCCGCTCCGACGTCAACGGCGTCATGGTCTCCGGCGACGTGCTGCTCATCGGCCCGGAGACCAAGGTCCAGCGGCCGCGGGCGCAGGCACTGCTGCACCACGAGGTCGGCACCCACCTGGTCACGCAGGCCAACGGCAGCCACCAGCCGATCAAGGTGCTCGGAGTGGGGCTGGCCGGCTACGACGAGACGCAGGAGGGCCTGGCCGTGCTCGCCGAGATCGCCTGCGGTGGCCTCACCGCCTTCCGGCTGCGGCAGCTGGCCGGTCGTGTCGTGACCGTCCACCGGCTCGTCTCCGGCGCCTCGTTCGCCGAGGCGCATGAGGCGCTGGTGGCCGACGACTTCCCGAGCGGGAGCGCGTGGACCACCGTCATGCGCGTCTACCGCTCGGGCGGGATGACCAAGGACGCGATCTACCTGCGCGGGCTCGTCGAGCTCCTCGAGCACCTCGGGTCGGGCGGCTCGCTCGACCAGCTGTGGCTCGGCAAGTTCTCGCTGCGCGACCTGCCGCTCATCGGCGACCTGGAGGAGCGCGGGCTGCTGCGCCCCGCCCGGGTGCTGCCGCGCTACCTGCTCGACCCGGCCGCCCACGACAACCTCGCCCGGGCGGCCGGCACCGACGACCTCAGCACGCTCCTGGAGGGACCAGCATGAAGATCGGATTCGTCGTCAACGACATCGCCACGGAGAAGGCGGAGTACACCACCAACCGCCTCGCCATGGCCGCGAAGGAGATGGGCCACGAGGCCTGGTACATGGGGATCGGCGACTTCGCCTACGAGCCCGACGGGTCGCTGAGCACCAAGGCCCGCGCCGGCCAGGCCAAGTCGTACCGCTCGCTCGAGCGGCACCTGTCGGACGTGAAGAAGCCGGACGTGGAGCAGCTCATCGGCATGGACGAGTTCGACGTGGTGATGCTGCGCAACGACCCGGCCGACGACGCGGAGTCCGACCCGTGGCGCAACAACGCCGGCGTCGCGTTCGGGCAGCTCATCGCCTCCAGCGGGGTGCTCGTCGTCAACGACCCGACGAGCCTCGCCAACGCGCTGTCGAAGGCCTACTTCCAGCACTTCCCCGAGATCGTCCGCCCGCGCACGCTCATCTCGCGCGACGAGGACATGATCGAGGAGTTCATCAAGGACCTCGGCGGCAAGGCGGTGCTCAAGCCGCTCCAGGGGTCCGGCGGGGCGGGGGTGTTCCTGGTCGACCGCAAGGAGGCGCCCAACCTCAAGCAGATCATCGAGGCGATCTCCCGCGACGGCTACGTCGTCGCCCAGGAGTACCTCCCCGAGGCGGCCAAGGGCGACGTGCGCATGTTCGTGATGAACGGCCAGCCGCTCATGGTCGACGGCGAGTACGCCGCGTTCCGGCGAACGCCGTCCACCAAGGACATCCGCTCCAACATGTCGGCCGGCGGCAAGGCCGTGAAGGTCGCGGTCACCGACGAGATGCTGCAGATGGTCGAGGTCGTGCGGCCCAAGCTCGTGTCAGACGGGATGTTCCTCGTCGGCCTCGACATCGTCGGCGACAAGCTGATGGAGATCAACGTGTTCAGCCCCGGCGGGCTCGGCAGCGCCCAGGCGCTCTACGAGGTCAACTTCGCGCCCGCGATCATCGGCGAGCTCGAGCGCAAGGTGAACATCCGCAAGCACTACCCGGAGATCGACAACCACACGCTCGCGACCAGCTGAGTGCGCTCCGTCCCCACCCCCTCTCGATAGTCCGCTGCGAAATGCCGGTGCCGCCGCCGTCCGACCGGCCTTTCGCAGCGGACCACCCGGCGGGTTGTGGACGAGCGTTCAGGCCACGCCGGCCGTCGCACGCCGGGCGTACGCCCATCCCGGCCGTCGGAGCAGGAACGACCACCGGTCGTGCCAGCTGTCGGCGGCGGCCACGTCGGCGGCGATGTCGCGCCACTCGTGGGTCGCGATCCGCAGCGGGTCGTAGGACTCGATGTTGGACGTGAGGCCGTAGACCACCGGCTCGTCCTCCTCCTCGAAGGTCCCGAACAGGCGGTCCCAGAGGATGAGGATGCTGCCGTGGTTGCGGTCGAGGTAGTCGCGGTTGGAGCCGTGGTGCACGCGGTGGTGAGAAGGGGTGTTGAAGACCTTCTCCACCCAGCCAAGGCGCTGGATCGCCTCGGTGTGGATCCAGAACTGGTAGATCAGGTTGATGCCGCGGGCCTGCTCGATCAGCGCGGGGCGTACGCCGGCCAGCGCGAGCAGGCCGTAGGGCACGGTCAGCGTGACGCCCTCGGCCACCGGCTGCCGCAGGGCGGTCGAGAGGTTGTAGCGCTCGCTCGAGTGGTGCACGACGTGCACCGCCCAGAGCCAGCGGCTCTCGTGGCTGAGGCGGTGGTTCCAGTAGTAGATGAAGTCCCAGCCGAGGACCGCGGCCAGCAGCGCCCACCGGCCGCCGCCGACGTCGAGGGGTGAGCGCGCGAAGAGGCGCTTGCCCGAGGTCATCGCCGCCCAGGTCGTCGACGTCACGAGGGCGGTCGACGCGACGGCGCTGACGGCGAGGGCGCCGTGCGCGCGACGCAGCACCGGTCTCGTCCGCTCCTCCGGGGGAACCGCGGGGCCCTGACGGATGTCGGCGAGCTCCTCCTGCACCTCGCGGACCTGCGCCGGGACGGTCTGCGGGTCCGGCAGCCGACCGTCGCGCAGGCGGCGGCGTACGACGTCACCGACCGTGGTCAGCACGGCTGCCGCGGCGCCCACCGCCAGCAGCGTGCGCCCGTGGCGGCCGACACCCGGGGTGAGGGGGTCCAGCAGGCGGCGCGCGACGTACGGCGCGGCGAGGCTGCCGACCCCCATGCTGAGGCTCGCGACGGTGTCGGCGAGCTGGTAGTCACCGGCCCGGGTGCCCGGCTCCACCGGGTGCGCGCGCTGCCAGGCGTGCTCGGCGGCCATCGCGCCGATGAACGCGGGGATCGCCGCGACGGTGAGGTCGACCTTCATCCGCGCATTGTGCGGGCTCAGAAGTACCAGGGGAAGGGACCACGGGGGTTGTGGTCCCCACGGTCAACATTGGCAGCTTGCCAAGAACCTCATCTGGCCTGCGAAACGTCGGGGTGAGACCGCTGGGAATGTCGGCAGCAGTTGGACCAGATTGGACTGCTTGCGGACCAACTGTGGACCGGTGTCTGCCGTCCTGGTGGTCCTGCAACAGGGCCATCGCCGTCCAGACCCCAGCCCTTCCGCCTGTCTCCTGTCAGCCGTCAGAGCCCCCGCGGTCGGCGGGGGCTGCTGTCGGTTGTACGTGGTCAGCGGCGTCGGAGGGCGAGGCCGAGCCAGGTGAACCAGACGATGAGCCCGAGCCCGAAGATGGAGGTCGCAGCATCGGCCGCAGCCGGGACGACGGTGGCCATCCCCACCGCCGCGAGACCGAGCGCGAGACCTCCGAGCGGGGCGGAGAGCGCGCGGGACCGGAGGACGGCGACTCCGACTGCGGCTGCCCAGAGTGCGCCGGCGACCTCGATGCCGCCGCCGAGGGCGTCCTGGATGACGCTGGTCGAGACCCAGGTGGTGAGGGCGAGGTCGGGGTCCTGCGCGTGCAGGGTCACGGCGGCGTGCTGGCCGACCAGGGCGATGCTTCCGCTGGCGATGAGCAGGCCGGACCAGATGAGTCCGAGTGCTGCGGAGACTCGGGCCAGTGCGGGTGCTGGCGCGAGGCGTTGAGCGACTCCGAGCGAGACCAGCGCCATCGCGGCTCCGCCGAGGAGGTAGAGCACGAAGTACCAGGCGCCCAGCTCGCCCTGGTGGTCTCGGAGGAATCCCAGCGACGCTGCGGGGTCGTCCACGGGAGACGTGAAGCCGCGGGGAACGAGGTAGGCGACCATCGCGAGGAAGCCGATGACGTAGGTGCCGGCGACCACTTGGGCTGCAACGCCGGCGGTGCGGATCAGCGCTGCCGACGTCGAGGTGGGCGCCGGCGTGACCGCGGTGGGGGCGGTCGTGGTGGGGGCGGTCGTGGTGGATGCGGAGGGACGGGTGGTGGAGGTGAGTCGTGTCATGTTCTTCACCCTGCTCGGATCGGCGCGCGGCCACATCGGAGCTGAGGCCGTCTTCGTCTCGTCCTCGAGGACAGCCCGGAGTGGCCCCAGGTACCGTCCGGCCGAGCGGGTTCTGCCTCTACGCTGAGGTGATGGGCCGAGGTCCGCTGCGAGCATTGTGGGACGAACCGCGGGCGGTTGCGCCGCCGGGCACGGCGTGGTGGGACCGGGCGTTGGTGGCTGGCCTGGTCCCGCTGACGGTGTTGGAGGCTGGCCTCCGTACTGATGTGGTGTGGCCGGTCTGGGACGCGGGGTGGGCGCTGGTCTGTGTCGCTGCGCTGTGGTGGCGTGCCCGTCATCCGCTGGCGATGCTCGTCGTTGCCTACGGGGCGCAGACGGTGGCGGGAGTGGTCCCTGCGCTGGCAGGAGAGCCGTACAGCGTCCTCAACGTCACCGCCGTGGTGCTGTTGCTCGCCTACTCGTTGGGCCGGTGGGCCAGCGGCCGGGGTGTGGTGGCGGGCTGCGTCTTCCTGCTCGGGGCACATCTGGGCCGGGAGCCGCAGTACGACTCCAGCGGCGCGTCGATGCTGCTCGGGGTCGGGGCGTTGATGCTGCCGGTCGCCCTCGGCGCCCTGGCGCGGTTCTGGGCTGCTTCGCAGGTGCGGGCGCGCGAGGAGGTCCGGTTGCGGGAGCGGGAGCGACTGGCGCGCGACCTGCACGACACCGTTGCGCACCACGTGTCGGGCATCTTGATGCAGGCGCGAGCGGCGAAAGTCAGAGGCCGGACCGACCCGACCGCCGCCGTCGAGGCGATGGACGGAGTGGAGGAAGCCGCGACCCAGACCCTCGAGGACATGCGTTCCATGGTGGCGGTGCTGCGTGAGGGGGAGGACGACGGGCACGCCCGGACACCGACGTACGGGGTGAAGGACATCCCCATGCTGGCCCAGCACCATGGCGAAGGCCCGCAGGTGGTCGTCCACACCTCAGGGGACGTCGAACGGCTGCCGGCGGCGATCGGGTCGGCGCTCTTCCGTGCCGCGCAGGAGGCCGTGACCAACGCTCGGCGTCACGCCGTGGAGCCCACCGTGGTCGCGATCGACCTCGCGCGGGACAAGGACCTGGTGCGGCTGCGCGTGCATGATGACGGGCGGCCGGCCGCGCCCGCACGTGGACGACGGACCACTCCCTCCTACGGGCTGGCAGGCATGCGAGAGCGCGTCTCACTCGTCGGCGGAGCAGTGCAGGCCGGGCCGGATCCAGCCGGCGGGTGGACGGTCGAGGCGATCGTTCCGGTCACACCGAGCGCCAGGAAGTGACCAGATGACGACTCCCGTGCGGCTCCTGATCGCAGACGACCAAGACATGGTCCGCGTCGGGCTGGCCACCATCCTCGACGCAGAGCCCTCGATCGAGGTCGTCGGTCAAGCACGAGACGGCGGTGAGGCCGTGGAGCTGGTCCGGACGCTCCGTCCCGACGTGTGCATCTTCGACATCCGGATGCCGGTCCTGGACGGCATCGAGGCCACCCGCCAGGTTGCTGGCCCCGACGTCGACGATCCGGTCCCCGTGATCGTGATCACCACGTTCGACCAGGACGAGTACGTCTACGACGCCCTGCGCGCCGGCGCGAAGGGCTTTCTCCTCAAGGACGCCGATCCCGACCTGCTGGCCCGCGCCGTACGGTCCGCAGCGGACGGCGAGGCGCTCATCGCACCAGCGGTGACGGCACGACTCCTCGCCACTTTCGCCTCGTCGCGGGTCGGCTCGGTGGCCGAGCCCGTCGACCCGCTGACACCGCGAGAGGAAGCGGTCCTCGCCCTGGTTGCCGACGGTCGGACCAACTCAGAGATCGCCGAGGACCTGCACCTCTCGATGAGCACCGTCAAGACCCACGTCGGCGCACTGATGACCAAGCTGTCGGCACGTAACCGCGTCGAGCTCGTGATCTGGGCCTACGAGAGCGGACGTGTGGACGGCGGCCGACCCGCGTAGACCCGTTGTGCCGGCAGCCGACGGTCAGGATGCCCGGCTCTGCTGCTGCTCGGCCAGGCGCTCGGCGAGTCCGTCCAGGACGAGGTCGAGCCCGACCTCGAACTCGTCGCCGAAGTCGTAGCCGGGCTTGAGGGCGTGCTCCAGGGTGAACTCGCGGAAGTAGGGCAGCTGGCCCTCCGGTAGCGCAGCCACCATCTGGGTGCCGAGCTCGGCGAGGTCCTGTCCGGGCTCGAACGGCATGCTCACCTCCTGGAGCAGGAAGCCATAGAGGTAGGCGTCGAGGACGGCAAAGGCGTGTCCGGTGAGCTTCAGCGAGAAGCCGGCCTCGCGCAGGCAGCCGATCACCGCATCGTGGTGCAGCAACGTCGCGAAGCCGGGGTTGCGGCGGGAGTCCATCAGCCCGACCGCCCACGGGTGTCGCTTGAGGGCCATGCGGGCGGTGACGACCCGTCGTCGCAGCTCGCTGCGCCACTCGGCTCCGGGCACGGGGGCGTAGAACTCGGCGAACACGACGTCGACCATGCCGTCGAGCAGGTCCTCCTTGTTCGCGACGTGGTTGTACAGCGACATCGGCATCACGCCGAGCTGGCGTGCGACCGAACGCATGGACAGCGCTGCGAGGTCCTCCGCGTCGGCCAGGGCGACGGCCGCGATCACGATTGCTTCGCGCGTGAGTCGCTCCGCGCCCGAGCGTGGTCTGCCTGCCATTCGTGTCCCCTTCATGACCGTCTGGTGACCGTCATGCAACGGTCGTTGACAAAACATACACCGTACTTTTATCGTCGCGGTTAATAACTTACACCGTAAGCAAAGGAGCATGTCATGCGAGCCGTCCACCAGCACCGCTACGGCGGAAGTGAGCAGCTGTCCCTCACCGACGCGCCCGCGCCGGTCCCCGGCCCGCGCGACGTCCTCGTGAGCGTCCGCGCCGCCGGTGTGGACCGCGGCACGTGGCACCTCATGGCGGGACGTCCCTACGCTGTGCGCCTGGCGTTCGGCCTGCGGCGCCCCAAGTACCCGGTACCGGGCCGAGACGTGGCCGGCGTCGTCACCGAGGTCGGCGAGCAGGTCACCGCCGTGGCCGTCGGGGACGAGGTCATCGGCACGGCCGACGGGTCCTTCGCCGAGTTGGCCGTGGTGCAGGAGGCGCGGGTGGGCCGCAAGCCGGCCGCTCTCTCGTTCGAGGAAGCCGCCGTGCTGCCGGTGTCCGGGCTCACCGCGCTCCAGGCGATCCGCGCCGCTGGCGGGGTCCGGTCCGAGGACCGGGTGCTGGTCATCGGCGCGTCCGGTGGGGTCGGGTCGTACGCCGTCCAGATCGCGGTCGCGCAGGGAGCCGAGGTCACCGGCGTGGCCAGCGGCGCCAAGGCCGACCTGGTCCGCTCGCTCGGCGCCACTCGCGTCATCGACTACACCCGCGACGACCTCGACGACGGCACCCGCTATGACGTAGTCCTCGACATCGGCGGCCTCCGCCCGCTCCGCCAGCTGCGCCGACTCCTCACCGACACCGGCACCCTGGTCATCGTCGGCGGCGAGGGCGGCGACCGCTGGCTCGGCGGCACCCACCGCCAGCTCGCCGCCCTGGCGCTCTCACCGTTCATCCGCCAGCGGCTCACTGCCCTGATGAGCAAGGAGAACGCCGACGACCTCGGCACCCTGGCCCAGCTGGTCGACGACGGCCACCTCCGACCGGCACTCGAACGCACCTACGCGCTGCACGAGGCGGCGAAGGCCATCGACCACGTCGCGTCCGGACACGCCCGCGGCAAGGTCGCCGTCATCCCCTGACCCACCACGAGCGCCTCACACCCTCCGACACCCGCCAGCTAACCCCCAACAGGAGCAGCACCGATGAACGCCACGACAGCCAGCACCACCACGAACACCCCCGCCACGACGACCGCGACGACCGGTCCGACGACCGCCCCGCGCACCGCCGCCGTCTGGGCGGCAGGCGGCTACCTCGCCATCTTCGTCCTGGCCATCTTCGCCAACTTCCTGGCCCTCAGCCCCGTCATCCACCCTGGCGACGCCGCAGGCACCGCGGCCGCGCTGCAGGACTCCGAGACCTCCTTCCGCCTCGGCGCCGTCGCCTTCGTCGGCATCTTCATCATCGACGTCGTCGTCGCCTGGGCCCTGTGGGTGCTCTTCCGCCCCGTCCACCGCGACCTGTCCCTGCTCTCGGCCTGGTTCCGGCTGACCTACACCGTCGTACTCGGGGCCGCACTCGGCTTCCTCTACGCCGCGATCTGGCTGGCCGGCACACCGGACGCCTTCGGAGAGGCGACCGACGACGCCGTGCTCTTGGCGCTGCAGACCTTCGACTTCACCTGGGTCGCGGGTCTGGCCGCTTTTGGCGCCCACCTGGTGGTCCTGGGTGTGCTGCTGCTCAGGGCCCGCGGACCGAGGTGGATTGCCTGGCTGCTGCTGGCCGCCGGCGCGGCGTACGCCGTCGACACGGTCGCCCACCTGCTGCTGGCCGACTACGAGGCCTCCGCCGACCTCTTCCTCGCCATCGTCGCAGTGCCATCGGTGATCGGCGAGATGAGCTTCGCCGTCTGGCTCCTGCTCGTCGCCACCGGCCGCCGTGTGACCCCGGCCGCACCTGTCGAGGGAGCCAGGGCCTCGGCCGGCGAGTGATGGTGGTGAAGACCCTGGTGACGATGCTCGTCGTCGGGCTGGCGACCGCGTTGCCAGTGAGCGCGCCGGACGACTCCGTCGAGGACGTCATCGACGGCCAGATGGGCGCTTCGGGCGCACCGGGCCTCGCCTACGCAGTCGTGGCCGACGGGGAGATCACCTCAGCCGGCGCGCGAGGCGTGGTCGAGCTCGGCAGTGACGAGGAGGTCACCCCGGACACTCCGTTCCTGACCGGCTCGATCTCCAAGAGCTTTACCGCGCTGTCGGTCATGCAGCTCGTCGAGGCGGGCAGGGTCGATCTGGACGCCGCGGTCCTGCGCTACCTCGAGGACTTCACGGACAGCCCTGCGGGGGACGTCACGCTCCGTCAGCTCCTCAGCCACACCAGCGGCTTCTCCACCCTGCAGGGCAACATCTCGCACACTGACATGACCGGCGAGGATGACGAGCTCGCGGAGCGGGTCGCCCGGCTGGCAGAGGCCGGCCCGGCCCACGCCGACGGGGAACGGTGGGAGTACTCGAATGCGAACTACCAGGTCCTCGGACGCGTGGTCGAGGTCGTCAGCGGGCAGTCGTACCAGGCCTACGTCACGGAGCACGTCCTCGAGCCCCTGGGCATGCGGGACAGCTTCGTCGCCGATGGTCGGTTCCACGCGGACATGGCGACCGGCCACCGGCCGTGGTTCGGCACCAAGCGGCCACTCTCCGGAATGCGCACGCAGCTCGGCACGGCCCCGCAAGGAGGCATCGTCGCGAGCGCGAACGACGTCGCCCGCTTCCTCCAGACGATGGTGAACGGCCGAGCCGACGTGCTGAGCGCGGAGGTCAAGGCCGAGATGATGCGCCCCGCGAGCACGGCCTCGCCGTTCTACGGCCTGGGCTGGTTCGTCGACGCGGGCAACGGGACCGTCTGGCACTCGGGGGCCAGTCCCGGCTACGAGACGCTGGCGACAATGCTCCCGTCCGAGAACAAGGCTGTGGTTGTCCTGGTCAACGCCGGAAGCGGCCTCGGCTTCGGGGAGACGACCCAGCTCCGCAACGCCATCACGGCCCAGGCGCTGGGGCTCGACTACGCCGGCGAAGGGTCACACCTGGCTCAAAAGGCCCTGTTCATCGGCTTGCTGCTCCTACCTGGCGCCTACACGCTCAGCATGGCCTGGGCCTGGCGTCACCGTGCCGACCTCCGCGCGAAGTCGGGCGCCTTCGGCCTGTTCAGCCTCTGGTTCCCGCTCCTCACCACGGTCGCCGCAGCGGGGGTGATCGTCGTCCTGGTGCCGGAGATGTACGGCACTCCGCTCAGCACCATCACGCTGTTCCAGCCCGACCTCGGCTTCGCCCTCACGGCCACCGCGGCAACCGGTGTCCTGTGGGCTGCGTTCAGGCTCGCGCTGTTCCACACCCGCGGGACCGACCGGCCCGATGGACGACAGCCACTCCACGCTCCCGCTGGAATGTCCCATCGAACAGACGCCCGGACCTAGGGTTCCGGTCGCGGACAGCCTTCGTCGGGGCTGTAGGTCGACCGGATCAGCCTCAAGCGCACCTGAAGCTCCGAGGAGTCTGCCCCGTCCACCCCCTGAACGCGCGCTGGAACGAGCTCTGGTCGGAGAACCCGACGAGGAACGCCACCTCCGCGAGCGAGTGACGGGAGTCGGTGAGCAACGCCTCGGCCGCTTCGCGACGAGCGCGCGTCGTGAGCGACTGGAACGTCTCTCCTTCTGCTGCCAGGCGTCGGTGGAGGGTGCGCTCACTCATCCCCACACGCCGGGCGATCACCGACTTCGTGGGAAGCCCATCGGGGAGCAGGTCGGTGATCGACGCGTGGACGACGTCGACCAGCGTGCGTTCAGCCTGCTCGGACCGGAGCTGCTCCAGGTGGGCGAGCAGGAAGGACGACAGACCTTGGTCGGCCAACCTGGCCGGGACCGCCAGCGTCGCGGCGTCGAACTCAAGGGCATTCCGACGACCTTCGTAGGTGACCGGGCAACCGAACCACGAGTGCGCCTCCGCGATCGACGCGGGACGGGGATGGGTGAACGACACCGCGCGGGGCACCACCCGGCTGCCGGACGCCTCACTCATCACGCCGACCACCGCCGCGAGTGCGCACTCGTTGGCCAGCCGTGCGCCGCGACGCGACGCCGGGCGCGTGAGGGTCAAGGTCGCAACGCCGTCGTGCCGGTCCACCAGGTCGTACTCGAGCGTGTCGCTGAGCAGCAGGATGTAGCGCACCAGTCGGCGCAGGGCGTCGCGAAGGGTCTGCGCCGTCTTCAGGCTCAGCCCCAGGGCGCTGAAGTCGTCGAGCCTCAGCTCGTCGGCATACCGGTAGGGCAGACCGTGGTCGTCGGGAAGAGCGGCCCGTTCGAGGAAGTCGTAGTAGTCCTCGGCCGCGACCTCCTCCTGCGACGCACGCATCGGGTCCACGTCGGCAGTGAGCCCGATGCTCGCCAACAGTTCCATGGGACTCGCCGGGGCGCTGGCCACGCGCGCGACCACTCTCACCACGGAGCTCCGCACGCTGCTCACGCCACCTCACCTTACTGACCCCGTGGCCGCAACGGTCAACGGAACGGCCCGCGATGCCAAGCCACGGACCTACCACGATTCCTAGCGTCGACGACATGACCACACAGCTCCCTGACACCGTTCACGTCGTCTCCCACACCCGCTACGGACCGCCCGCCGACCTCGGGCAGCGCATGGCCACCATGCCCGCTCCGGCCGACGACCAGGTCGTGCTCCGCGTTCGCGCCGCCGGCATCAATCGCGGCGACGCGCTCGCAGTCGAGGGCCTGCCCTACGCCGCCCGCCTCTCCTACGGACTGCCTCGCCCGAAGCGTCCCGTGCCCGGCACCGATGTCGCCGGCACCGTCGTCGCCGTCGGCCCGGGTGTGACCGGCTGGCGGCACGGTGACGCCGTGGTCGGCTGGGCCGACGGCGCCTTCGCGTCGTACGCGGCCGCCTCGCAGGCGTCGCTGCTAGCGAAGCCGGACGCAGTCTCGTTCGAGGAGGCTGCAGCGACACCCTCGGCCGGCGTGACCGCACTCCAGGCACTCCGCGCCGGCGGCATCGACACCGCCAGGCGGGTGTTGGTGATCGGCGCATCGGGCGGCGTCGGCTCGTTCGCGGTCCAGCTCGCCAAGGCGTACCGCACAGAGGTGACCGCCGTCTGCTCGACCCGCAACGTCGAGCTCGTCCGCTCGTTCGGCGCCGACCACGTCGTCGACTACCTGACCCAGGACCTCACCACGTGTACCGGTCACGACCTCGTGGTGGATCTCGTCGGCCACCTGCCACTGCTGCACGCCCGCCGGCTGGCCACCCCCGGCGGCCGCTACGTCGTCGTCGGGGGCGGTACGGCTCGCTCAGTCACGGGGATGCGCCGGTTCGCTGCCGCGACCCTCCTCTCCCCGTTCGTGTCTCAACGGCTGCGGCCGCTGTTCGCGACGCCGAAGCGCACCGACCTCGCGACCGTCCTCTCGCTCCTCGCGAGCGGACAGGTGCACTCGGCCATCGAAGCGGCCTACGCCCTGCGAGACGCCGCCGACGCCATCGAGTTCGTCGGCCTCGGCAAGGCACGCGGCCGGGTCGTGCTCGTCCCGTGAATGCCCATCCACAACCCATCAGGAGAAGTCATGTCAACCATCACCGCTACTGGTCCGACCGAGGTGTCACCGAGCGCGTTACAGCGTCCGCGGCTACGCCGGCTCACC
The DNA here is from genome assembly GCF_004785795.1 of Nocardioides eburneiflavus. Taxonomy (NCBI): domain Bacteria; kingdom Bacillati; phylum Actinomycetota; class Actinomycetes; order Propionibacteriales; family Nocardioidaceae; genus Nocardioides; species Nocardioides eburneiflavus. Next base: position 661,716 of record NZ_SRRO01000001.1, on the reverse strand, counting down.
AGGGTCGCGGGCGTCCTCTACCTCACGATCTTCGTGATCTACCCGCTCGCCACCTTCGTCCGGTCCAGCCTGGTCGTCCCGGGAGACGCCGCGGCAACCGCGGACAACATCCGTGCACAGGAGACCTTCTTCCGGTGGGGGCTGGCCGGTGAGGCCGCGATCGTGCTCGTCGAGGTCGTCCTGGCCGGCGTGCTCTACACGCTGCTGCGTCCCGTCAGCCGGTCGCTGTCGCTCGCTGGAGCCCTGGCACGCGTCGCCGAGGCCGTCGTGATGGCCGCCGGCTGTCTGGTCACCGGCGTGTTCACGATGATCGCGGTCAGCGACAACGGCTACCTCGCCGCGTTCGACGCCGACCAGCGCGACGCGCTCGCACTCTTCTTCCAGGAGGCCAACGAGCACATCGTGTTGATCTGGGGCTTCTTCTTCGCCCTCTCGTTGCTGCTCACCGGTTGGCTGGTCCACCGCTCCGGCTTCCTACCGCGCATCACTGGCATCCTGCTCGCACTGGCCGGCGCCGGCTACCTCGCGCAGAGCTTCGGTACCTTCCTGGCACCCGGTCTGGCCGGCACGTGGGAGTTCGTGGTCCTCGTCCTCGCCGTCCCGGGCGAGCTGGTCTTCGCCGTCTGGCTGCTCGTCAAGGGCATCGACAACGACCGTTGGGCGGCCGCCACCGCCCGCGCCCAGCAATCCCAGCTCTGACCGCCGCTACTGAAGGGAGCGCGCCATGAACGCCATGCGCCGAGCCGTTCGCTCGATGCTGCTCATCGGGGCCCTGGTCGGGGTCGTGATGGTCGGGCTGGTGGGCCACGCCGGGTCCTACCTCTTCGGATTCGACGTCCCCGACGTCGCCGGGGCGGCCGAGCCGCCCGACCAGGCCATCGGCCACGCCGCTGCCGGCCCCCACCGGGTCGGTGTACGCCGCATCGGAGCCGACGAAGCTCCTGTCGCGATGACCGCGTGGTACCCCGCGGTCGACACCGCCGCTGAGGAACCGGCGATGCGGTACTCCTACTCCCTCACCGTGCTCGGCCCGCGCGCCACGACAGCCCTGGCGACGTACCCCGGGACAGCGCGGCTCGGAGCCGAGGCCGATCTCGACGGTGGACCCTACCCGCTGGTGGTGCTCTCGGCTGGGTTCGCCATCACCCCCGACAGCTACGCCTGGCTCGCCGAGCACCTCGCCTCTCACGGCTTCGTCGTGGTCGCGCCCCAGCACGAGGAGACGCTCAACCCGTCGGACTTGTGGCGCTCTGCCGTCGACCGGCCCGCAGCCGTCGCTGCGACCCGCACCTACGTCAAGATGGCGGCCGACCCCGGCGGAGACCTTGCGGGACTCGTCGACCCGAACACCGTCGGGATACTCGGCCACTCCTACGGGGGCTACACCGCACTCGCGGCGGGAGGCGCGCGGGTCGATCCGGACGCGTTCACCGCCAGCTGTGACCGCGCCCGCGGGGACGACGACCCGATCGTGTTCCTCTGCGACGCCCTGGAGCCACGCATCGACGACGTCGCCGCCGCTAGCACCACCCCGCCGGCCCCGGTGGACGCGATCGTGTCCCTGGCCGGCGACGCTGCCATGTTCGGAGAGTCGGGGCTCGCCGAGGTCACCGCGCCGCTCTTGGTGATGGGCGGAACCGCCGACCGCGACTCGCCGTTCGCCTGGACCTCACGGCTGGCCTTCGACAGCAGCTCCAGCCCCCGTAAGGTGGAGGTCGCGCTCGAGGGCGCTGAACACTTCATCTTCACCGGCGACTGCGATCGCGCGAGGCGCATCGTCCGGCTTCTCCGCACCGGCTTCTGCGACGACCCCGGCTGGGACCGCGAACGAGCAAGGGCCGTCGTGCGGCACTACGTCACGGCGTTCCTGCTCGCCGAACTCACCGGCGCCGCGAAAGCCGAAGAGGCGCTCATCGCCCCGGAAGCGCCGATGGGTGTTGGCGTCCGCTCCAGCCGAGCCCAGGGCGTCGGACGCCGTAATCAGCGCAGGCTGGCTGCTGATCTCTAGTTCGACTCCGTTGGGGAGTCGAGGATTACTAGCTCAGCCATACCCCGATCGACATCTCCCGCAACCAAGCCAGCTCGAAGCGCCGCGAACGGTTGATGGCTCATGGCAGTCGTTGACTCGCACGATCTCATCCACTGGCGATCCGACCACAGCCTCGCGACCGCTACTTCCGGCGCGCCATACTGAGCAACGAGACCAAGCCAGCGTCGTGGGGCTGCTCTTCGGACGACCGCGGGACGTTGGGAGGAGTCGAGTTGCGATCGACATCTATACCGCTCCGCTCCTGGCTGCCCGCGAAGCAGCCCGGCACATGTGGATGCCAGAAGGCACCCTGGACAACTGGGTCGCCGCGTCAAGGTCCGGAGAACCGCTGGTCCATGCGGTTACGCCAGAGCGACGTCGATGGCCGCGTGTGCCGTTCGTCGGGATCATCGAAGCCTACGTCCTGCGCGCGCTGCGTGACCTAGGCATGTCTCTGGCCGACATCAAGAAGGCAGCTGCGATCGTTCGTGCCGAGTTCGATGACCCGTACGCCCTCGCCAGCAAGCGCATCGCCACCGACGGTGTCACCGTCTTCGTACGCCTTTGCTGACGACTCGCTCGTGCACGCTCGCGAGAAACCTCCGCTACATCGAGTGGTCCGAAGATGGGTCGCCAAAACGACTCAGGCTCTCCGGTACGCCGTTGGTGCCGACGTCGTGATCGACCCGTGGTTCGGTTGGGGTGCGCCGGTCCTCGATCGGAACAAGGTGAAGATCGACGACGTCGTGGCGCTCTGGCGTGCAGGTGAGTCCATCAAGCAGGTGGCTGACGAGTACGACCTGACCGAGTCTGCTGTCGGGGATGTCCTCCGACATGCAGCCTGAGTTCTCTCTCGACCGCAGTCTGGGGAATGTCTCGGCGCGCAAACTTCGTGAAGAGGGACAGATCGTCCACCTCATCGCCGACCACTATCCAGACGATGCTCAAGAAATCGCCGATGAGGACTGGATCTCAGAGGGCTGTCGCCGCGGGTGGGTACTACTCTCCACGGACCGCCGGATTCGCTACAGAGCGCAGGAACTAGCCGCACTCCAGGACGGCCTCCTCGTCTGCTTGGCCGACGGCAACGCGAACCTGGACACGATCTCCGCAACTCTGCTGCGGGCGATGCCCGCGATTGGCCGAGCCGTCTCTCGGCAGGCGACCGGTTTCTGGCACGTGTATGGCGACGGAACCATCAAGCGCATGTGGCTGTGACCGTGTGTGAAACCTCAGGCAAGTGTTCTGCGGACCGGGTGCGGACTGCCGCGGGAATCGCGGCCCGTGACCTGCACAAACGAAGCAACTCAGAAGTACCAGGGGAAGGGCGACCAGTCGGGGTCGCGCTTCTCGAGGAACTGGTCGCGACCCTCCTGCGCCTCGTCGGTCATGTAGGCCAGGCGGGTCGCCTCACCGGCGAAGAGCTGCTGGCCGACGAGCCCGTCGTCGAGCAGGTTGAAGGAGTACTTCAGCATCCGCTGGGCGGTGGGGGACTTGCCGTTGATCTTCCGTCCCCAGTCGAGCGCGACCCTCTCGAGGTCGGCGTGCTCGACAACGCGGTTGACCGCACCCATCCGGTGCATCTCCTCGGCGTCGTACTCGTCGGCGAGGAAGAAGATCTCGCGGGCGAACTTCTGCCCGACCTGGCGCGCGAGGTAGGCCGAGCCGTAGCCGCCGTCGAAGGACCCGACGTCGGCGTCGGTCTGCTTGAAGCGCGCGTGCTCGCGGCTGGCGAGGGTGAGGTCGGCGACGACGTGCAGGCTGTGCCCGCCGCCCGCGGCCCACCCGGGGACCACGCAGATGACGACCTTCGGCATGAAGCGGATCAGTCGCTGGCACTCCAGGATGTGGAGGCGGGCGAGCTTGGCCTTGTCGATCGGGTTGGGCTCGGCACCGGCATCGACGTGCCCGTCGGTCTCGTACAGGTAGCCGGCCCGGCCGCGGATGCGCTGGTCGCCGCCGGTGCAGAAGGCCCACTTGCCGTTCTTGGCGCTCGGTCCGTTGCCGGTGAGGATCACGCAGCCGACGTCGGCCGACTGTCGCGCGTGCTCCAGCGTGCGGAGCAGCTCGTCGACGGTGTGCGGCCGGAACGCGTTGAGCACGTCGGGGCGGTCGAAGGCGATGCGTACGGTGCCGTGCTCGCGGGCGCGGTGGTAGGTCAGGTCGGTGAGGTCGTCGAAGCCGGGCACGGCGTCCCACGCCTCGGGGTCGAAGATCTCGCTGACGCCCTCGAGGGCACTCATGCCCGTACTCGCTTCGCTCCGTGCGCGCACGAGGCACTGGGCACCCAGCGTTGGATGATTCGTTCGCTGCGCTCACTCATGGTCGAACCGTATCCACCACGACGGTGGAAGATCGTCGCGGCCCGTGGTGTTGTGCCGGGCATGGCACTGACTGGAACCTATGTCCCGAGCGCCGCCCAGTGGGTCCGCGACCAGGTGGCGGAGTACGAGGCCAGCAACGGCGAGAGGGCGAACACCCTGCGCGACACCGGCTACCCGATCGTGGTCATCACCTCGGTCGGCGCGAAGTCCGGCCACCTCCGCAAGAACCCGGTGATGAAGGTCGAGCGCGACGGGGCCTACCTCGCGGTCGCGTCGCTGGGCGGGGCCCCTCAGAACCCCGAGTGGTACCACAACCTCGTCGCCCACCCCGAGGCCGAGCTCCAGGACGGTGCGGAGAAGCACGTCTACACCGCTCGGATCCTCGAGGGGGAGGAGCGCACCGACTGGTGGCGGCACGCCGTCGCGACCTGGCCGACGTACGCCTCCTACCAGGAGAAGACCGACCGGGAGATCCCGCTCTTCCTGCTCGAGCGCGCCTGACCTCAGATCGGCTGCTCGGACTCCGGCTCGACCTCGTCGACGACCGCCTCGTCGTCGAGGTCCTCGTCGTGCACGATCGTCTCCTCGTCGGGGTCCACGTGGGCCGGCGCCTCCGGCTCGAACGGGTCCTCCGGTTCAGTCGCGTCGTCTGGGAGTGGCGCCTGCTCGCTCATGACCGTGTCCTTCTCGTCGCGTCGGGTGTGCGTACCTCCATCCGACCGCGTCGTGCGGGCACGCGCAACGGCCGGGCGCCCTTCCGGTCGACGTCTCCCGGCCCCACAATGACGCCGTGACGACCACGGTGCCGACCCGCTCGGCCTTCGACGACCCCGTCGACGCGCCACCGGCTAGGTGGGTCGGCGCCCTCGTGCTGCTCAACCTCGGCCTGATGGCGGGCTGGTTCGGCCCGATCCAGGTCCTGCTCGCCCAGCAGGCGGCCGACGTCGCCGCCGCCGAGCCCGGCGGGATGAGCAAGGAGGGGCTGCTCGCGGTAGTCCTGTTCGCCGGTGCGTCGGTGTCGCTCGTCGCGAACCCCGTGTGGGGCGCGTTCAGCGACCGTACGCGCTCGCGCCTCGGGCGCCGGGTGCCGTGGATCCTCGGCGGCGTGGTCCTCGGCGCCGCGTCCCTGCTGCTGCTGTCGGTGGCCGAGGGCGCGCTGTGGATGGTCGTCGCCTGGAGCCTGGTCCAGCTCTCCCTCAACGCCGCCTGGGCCGGCGGCGTCGCGGCCGTGCCCGACCAGGTGCCGGTCCCGCGGCGCGGGCTCATCGGCGGCCTGATCGCCATCGCCGGCACGGTCGGGGTGCTGCTCGGCATCAAGATCGCCGAGGTCACCGGCTCGATCGCCCAGGGCTACGTCGCGATCGCAGTGGTGATGCTGCTGCTGTCCGTGCCCTACCTCGTCGGGTCGCGCGACATCCCGCTGCCGCCGGACCACCAGCTGGCTCCGATGGACTGGAAGCGCCTGGTCCGCTCGTTCTGGGTCTCGCCGCGCGAGCACCCCGACTTCGCCTGGGCGTGGCTGACCCGGTTCCTGGTCAACCTCGGCAACTGGATCGCCCTCAACTACCTCTACTACTTCCTCACCGACGGCCTCGGGTTCGGCGACGACGACGCCACCGCCAGGCTGGGCGTCCTCGTCCTGATCTACGGCGGGTGCACCGTCGCGACGACCGTCGTCGTCGGCCACTGGAGCGACCGCATCGGCCGGCGCAAGGTCTTCGTGATCTGGTCCGGCGCACTGATCGGCGCCAGCTCGCTCGTCCTCGGGCTCTGGCAGGCGTGGCCCGGAGCGCTGCTCGCTGCGGCCGTGCTGGGGGCCGGGTTCGGCGTCTACCAGGCCGTCGACTTCGCGCTGATCACGCAGGTACTGCCCGGCGCCGGGGACCGCGCGAAGGACCTCGGCGTCATCAACATCGCCTCCGCCCTGCCGCAGGTGCTGGCGCCGGCCATCGCCGGCGCGCTACTGGTCGCCGTACGCGAGCTGGGCGGGTCGGTGGCCACGCAGGGCGAGTCCTGGTCGCTGGGCTACGGCGTGGTCTACCTCGTCGGGTTCGCGTTCTGCGTGCTGGGGTCGGTCTTCGTGACACGGATCCGGTCGGTGGCCTGACCTCCGGTCGAGCGGTGCGCCAGCCACATCTCGCGCGGACGGAATGTGGCTCTGGCACCGCCCGCGGGCGCGTCGTACGCCGGACTTCGTGGAGCGGTGCGTCAGCCACAATTCGCGCGGACGGAATGTGGCTCTGGCACCGCCCGCGGGCGAGGCGGGCGGACAACCTCAGCCGTGGCTGATCGTGATGGCCAGGCCGAGCAGGTGCTCGAGGCGGGCGAGCTCGGAGTCGAGGAACTCCGGTCCGCCGCGGCGGCCCATCAGCACGAGGTCGTTGCCGAACGGGGCGGCGCACTCGACGTAGACCTCGTCGCCCGGCAGCCGGGTGGGCGCCGCGACCGGCTGGACGTCATACGCCGAGGGGGCCGCGTCGGTCGCGTGCACGACGGTGCCGCCGTTCTCGCCCGGCGTGACCCGCGCGGCCCAGTCGACGCGGAAGGCGATCGGCAGCAGCTCGACGAGCCGGTCGCGAGCGGTGGAGGGGTCCTCGGTGAGGGCCTCGACGACCTCGAGGTCGAGGAAGAGGTTGCCGCCGGCGGCGTAGCGGCTGATCCACAGCACGCTCACCCCGTCGAGCACGGAGCAGGCGGAGATGATCGAGTCGGGCATGGTGCCGGGCGGGATCTCGAGCAGGACGTCGTCGACTGCGAAGCCGTCGCGCTTCTCGACGATCTCGATCGCCTCGATGTCGCCGCCCGCCTCACCGATCGCGCTCGCGACGCGGCCCAGCGACCCCGGGACATCGGGGAGCTCGACACGCATCAGGTACGGCATGCCACGAGGCTAGCGGGCGCGCGTGTCGGGCACGTTTCAGGCATCCGACAGGCGGGCGCGCAGCCCGCTGGCGCGCAGCGCCTGCCGCGCGATGGCCGCGCGGACCGCGGACTCCGAGCCGATCACGCGCACCTTGCGCTGCGCGCGTGTCACCGCGGTGTAGAAGAGCTCGCGCGTCAGCAGGCGGGACTCCTCGTCGGGGAGCAGGACGGTGACCTCGTCGGCCTGGCTGCCCTGGGACTTGTGGATCGTCATCGCGTGCATCGTCTCCACGTCGCCGAGGCGGGAGGGGGCGAGGTCGAGCGAGCCCACCCCGGTGGCGATCGCGGCACGCGGGCCCGAGGCGCCGGCGACGACGACGCCGGTGTCGCCGTTGTAGACGCCGAGGGAGTAGTCGTTGGACGACACCAGGATCGGGCGGCCGGGATAGGACGCGTCGAACGTGGGCACGCCGGTCTCGGCGGTGAACCACTGCTCGATGCGACGGTTCCAGTGGCGTACGCCGAACGGACCGTCGCGGTGCGCGCAGAGCAGGCGGTGCCGGTCCAGCGCGGCGAGCGCCCGCGCCGCGTCGCCCGCTGCCGCGGCGTCGTGCACGGCGAGGGCGTGGGGCAGCACGGCCGACCGGATCGGGCCGGCGGGGTCGCCGTCGGCCACCCACTCGACCGCCTCGCCACCTGACCTGAGTGCGTCGAGGGCTCCGTCGGCGTCGCCGAGCCGCAGCGCCTCGGCGAGCCGGCCGATCTCGGCGCCGTAGCGGTGGGCGGTCCGGAGTGCGGCGACCGGGCTGTCGGCGCGGTGCTCGTAGCCGCGGACCAGGTCGGTGAGGACCGCACCGGCGTCGACCGAGCTGAGCTGGTCGGGGTCGCCCACGAGCACCAGCCGCGCCTCGGGGCGTACGGCCTCCAGCAGCCGCGCCATCATCGTCAGCGACACCATCGAGGCCTCGTCGACGACCACGAGGTCGTGGGGGAGCCGGTTGCCGCGGTGGTGGCGGAAGCGGGTGCTGTTGCCTGGGTCCTGGCGCAGCAACCGGTGCAGGGTCATCGCCGACACGTCGGCCAGGCGGGCCCGGTCGGCGTCGCCGAACCGGGCGGCGGAGGCGCGGACGGACTGCTCGAGGCGCGCCGCGGCCTTGCCGGTCGGGGCCGCGAGCGCGACGCGCAGCACCGCGCCGGAGGCCTCCGCCTGCTCGACGAGCGCGGCCAGCAGCCCGGCCACGGCGGTGGTCTTGCCCGTGCCCGGACCTCCGGTGACCACGGTCGTGGCGCGGGTGGCCGCACGCCGGCAGGCCTCGCGCTGCTCGTCGGCCTCGGCCCCCGGGAAGACCCGGGCGAGGGACTCGTCCAGCAGGTCGGGGTCGACCACGTGCGCCGCCAGGGCGCGGCTGCGCAGGTCGTCGAGGACCTGCGTCTCCTGCTCGTGGTAGCGGTCGAGGTAGACCAGCCCGTGCTCGAGGTGCACCACCTCGGCGACGACCAGCGGGCTCCCCGAGACGGCGCCCGCCCAGCCGGTAGGGGCTGGCCAGGGGAGGTCGAGGTCGGGCAGCGAGCCGGGCACCGCCGCCAGGTCGAGGCAGACCGAGCCGTGGCGTACGGCGCGCACGGCCAGCGCCACTGCGAGGAGCACTGCCTCGTCGCGCTCGCCCACCAGCCTGCCGAGGGCGGCCGCGATGTGGACGTCCGCGGCAGTGAGGACGCCCGCGGCGTTGAAGGTGGCGAGGAGGCCGGTCGCCGCGAGGGCGAGGTCGCGGTCGTGGGCGTCGACCGGCTCGAAGAGGTCGCTCACGACACCGTCACCCGCTCGCGTACGCCGTCGAGCAGGTCGGACAGCTCCTCGACCAGGGCCACGGGCGGGCGCCACGAGAAGACGCCGCATGGCATGCCGTCGACGACCGGCGTCTGCGGCCCGCACATGCCGCGCAGGTAGAGGTAGAGCACGCCACCGAGGTGCGTCGCCGGGTCGTAGGCCGGGAGCCGCCACCGCAGGAAGCGGTGCAGCACCACGGTGTAGAGCAGCGCCTGCAACGGGTAGTCGGAGTGGGCCATGGCCTCGTCCAGCATCTCGGGCCGGTAGTCGTGGGCGGTCAGCGGCTGGTCGAGCGGACCCAGCCAGTTGGTCTTGTAGTCGACGGTGAGGAACCGCTGCGCGCCGTCCACGTCCAGGCGCAGCACGACGTCGATCGACCCGGTGAGGTAGCCGCGCAGCGACTGTGCCGCCAGGTCGGGGTCGGCGTCGAGGGCGTCGGCGTAGACGCGCACCGCGTCGCCCTCGGGGAGGTGGCGCCGCAGCAGCGGCGCGAGGTCGCCGAGGCGTACGTCGGCGGCCGGGGTCCCGGTGTCGCCGCCCGCCAGCGGCACCTCGAAGTCGAGCTCGCGCAGCCGGTCGGCCAGCCCCAGGGACAGCAGCGTGCGATCGGCGGCGAGTGGCCCGAGCGGGCTGCTGCACACCGCGACCAGCGCGTCGGCGAGCTCCGTCGGGTCGAGCGCGACCGGCCACCACACGAGCTGCTCCTCGATGAGGCGGAGCAGCTCGCCGCGGAAGTCCTCGACCGCGGGGTCGGCGTGCTCGAGCACGGCGTGCACCAGCGAGCCGAACGTCGCCCCGACCGGCAGCGTGGCCATCGGCGAGGGCACCGACGCGGCCGGCGAGGGTGCGGCCGCGGCCGCGGCGTCGACGAGGTCGTCCGCCGAGACGGTGGAGTCCTCGTCGGGCACGTCCTCGGGCTCGGAGAGCGCCGCCGCGGCGTGGGACGCGCTGGCTGCGGAGAGGGAGGAGTAGGACGTCCGGCGCCAGGCGGTGTCGACCGACCGGGTGAACTCGCGCACGGCGAGGGCGTCGGTCGAGCGTCGGAGCGGGGTCGGGTCGGGCGGCACGAGCGGCGCGAGCTCGATGCTCGGGCCGCCGGCGTCCTGCCAGGCGGCCAGGATCGTCATCAGGCGCTCCTCGTCGACCAGCGCCTGGCTGTCGGGCACGGCAGCCATGCCGGGCCGCCTGCCGAACAGCACCCGGTGCAGCGGCGAGTCGGGGGTGTTGCGCTCGGCTGCGGCGTACCAGGCGACCACCTGCGACTGCGCGCGGGTCATCGCGACGTAGAGCAGCCGCAGCGACTCGCCGGCGTCCTCACGCCAGTGCCGGGCCACGGCCTCGCGCCGGAACGCGCTCGGCCCGCCGACGTCGCGGCAGCGCCGGCCCGCGTCGTCGTGGTAGAGCGGGACGACGGGCTCGCGACCGGTGTAGCGGTTCCAGAGGGTCGGGAGGTACACGACGGGGTACTGGAGTCCCTTGCTGCCGTGGATGGTGACCAGCTGGACCGCTTCGGCGTCGGAGTCGAGGCGCCGGGTGCGCTCGGAGGCGACCTCGAGCTTGTCGTCGGCGACCTGCTCGCGCAGCCACGCGAGCAGGCCGACCAGGCCCAGGCGCTCCTCGGTCGAGACCCGCAGCAGCGACTCGCCGATGTGGCGCAGGTCGGTCAGGGTCCGCTCGCCACCGACCCGGGCCAGCACGCGTGCGGTCAGGCCCTCGGCCGCGGCGACCTCGACGACGGCGGCGACGCCGCGCTGCGTGAAGACGTCGGCCAGCTGCCGCACCCGGTCGGCCAGCCGGTCGGTCAGGTCGTCCCCGCCGGCGTCGAGCGACGCGGCGTCGTGGCCGAAGAAGGAGGTGAGCGCGGCAGCACGTACGCGGTCGGCGCGGTGGGGCTGCTCGAGCGCCTCCAGGAGGGCGACCCACTCGCCGGCGGCCGGGGTGTGGAAGACGGATCCTCCGGCGTTGACCACCGCCGGCACCCCCACCTGGGCGAGGGCGTGCTGGACGGCCTCGAGCTCGTTGCGGCGGGCGGCGAGGACCGCGATGTCACCCGGTCGCAGGACCCGGTCGTCGAAGGTCGGGCGCGACTCGACGAGGCGCTTGATGTCGTGGGCGGTGTCGGCGATGACGTGGTCGCGCCACAGCGCCACCGGCGGCTTCGAGCGCGGGCCCTTGCCGATCTCGGACCGCCTCACGACCCGCAGCCGGAAGGGCGCGCCGGCCCCCTCCAGCCGGGAGGACGTGCGGTGCGCATCGACGGGGTGGACCACGATCCGCTCGTCGCCGAGGCGCGCCCCCCGGAGCACCGCGTGCACCGCGTCGAGGAGCGGTCCGTCCGAGCGCCAGTTGACGCCGAGGGTCTGGACGGTCGTCGCGGTCTCCGCGGCCTGGAGGTAGGTGACGATGTCGCCGCCGCGGAAGGCGTAGATCGCCTGCTTGGGATCGCCGATCAGGACCATCGTGGTGGTCTCGGAGAAGGCCCGCCGGAAGACCTGCCACTGCACCGGGTCGGTGTCCTGGAACTCGTCGATCAGCACGAACTTCCACCGGTGCTGCATGCGGAGACGGGCCGGGGCGCGCTCGTGCTCGAGCGCGTCGGCCAGCTGGCTCAGCAGGTCGTCGTAGCTGAGGATCCCGAGGCGGCGCTTGCGGCGCTCGACCTCCTCGAGCACGGCGCAGGCGAACTGCACCCGCATCGCGGCGGGCGAGTCCGGTGCGGCCGTGACCGCAGCCGCAGGCTCCACGACGGCGCGCGGGTCCCCGACGACCGTACGCGCCAGCTCGAGCGCCGCGGCACGCGTCCAGGGCGGCTTCTCGTCCTGCCCGAACCGCGCGAGGTAGAGGTCGTCGACGACCTCGGTGGTCAGCTGCTCGAGGTCCTCGACGAGGGTGGCGGAGGCATCGGTGTCGCCCGCGACCCCGAGGCTGCGCAGCACGAGCTGGCAGAACTGGTGGATGGTCGCGATCGTCGCGGCGTCGAACGAGACGAGCGCGGCGGTCAACCGGTCGAGGCGTCGTGCGACCTCGTCGTCGGCCGCGTCGAGCAGCCAGTCGTGCAGCCGGTTGGCGGGGTCGCGGAGCCCCGGGTCGGCCAGCAGCTGGACCGCCTCGTCGAGCTGGCGGCGTACGCGCTCGCGCAGCTCCTGGCTCGCGGCGCGGGTGAAGGTGACGACGAGCATCTCGTCGAGGCGCACCTCGCCGGACGCGACCTGCTTGGCGACGAGGGCCGCGATGGTCCAGGTCTTGCCGGTGCCGGCGCTGGCCTCGAGCAGCGTGGTGCCGGGGTTCAGGTCGACGTCGATGTCGAAGGTGTCCATCACAGGCCCCTGATCGTCTCGTGGCCGCCGTCGATGAGGGGCGCCCAGAGCCGCCAGGCGAAGTGGCCGAGGCGGTGCGGCCCGTCCTCGCCGGGCCGCACGTCGCAGGCGAGGAGGTCGTAGTCGGCGGCGTGGCCGAAGGCGCGCACGTGCCACACGTCGGCGTCCTCCTTGGGGAACCCCGAGTCGTTGAAGCGTGGGGTCTCCCACTCCCCGCGCGCCCTGACGTCGGGGTCGCCGTCGCTGCCCGCCCGTACGCGTCGCGACTCCTCGGCCCACGCCAGGGAAGCCTTGACCGGGAGCGGCAGCGGCTCGCAGCGGCCCGCGTCGTAGAGGGCGACCAGGTCGCGCAGCCACTGCTCGGCCTCGTGCTGGGCGAGGGGGCCGATCTGCTGCGCCTGCCCGCCGGAGCGGTGCTTGCCGATGGTGTGCACGGTCCAGTTCTCGTCGGGCAGGCCCGCGCCCAGGGCGAGGGCGTTGATCCAGGAGGCGAGCCGGTGCTTGGCGCCGAGGTTGGAGAACGACACGGCGACCGCGCGGTTGCCCCACACGTCGCCGACGGTGCCGGAGAGCCGGCGGCCGCCGCCGAGGTCGATGTCGACGTCGAGTGTGCGCGGCGGTCCGCTGCGCAGCGCCTGGGCCGCCTCGACCAGTGGCTTGACGTTGCCGACGATGTCGCGCAGCACGCCGACGCCGAGGGCCGCGGGTGGCAGCGACCCGCTGAGCTGCTCGACCAGCATGGCGTCCTGCGGGTTGGCCCCGGACATCACGTTGCCGACGATGCGGTCGCCGATCGCCCACTTCTCCAGCCCGTCGAGACTGATCGGGATCGCGTCCTTGACCTCGTCGGCGTCGTAGGGGCGTGCGATGCGCAGCCGCCGGAAGAAGCCGCGCACCGGGTGGGCGAAGAAGTCCTGGAGGTCGGCGAGCGAGACGTCCTGCGGTGCCGGGTCGGGAGCCGGCAGCGGCGTCGGGACGAGCACCGTCACCGGCTCCCGGTGACCGCGTGCCGCGCTCGCGCCGGCCAGCGCGAGGCGGTCGAAGGTGAACGGCTCGGAGGTGCGGAGGGCGCCGACGACGAAGTTGGCCTCGTCGAACGGCTGCAGCGGGTGGTGGGTCAGCACGTGGTCGCGCACCGGCGCGGCGAGCGTGCGGTCGAGCGCGTCGAGCAGCTCACCCAGCGGCACGGCCGGCGGGCGCTCGGCACCGGTGTGCTCGCCCCGGCCGGTGTAGGTGATCACGAGCTTGTCGGTGGCCGCGGCGATCGCGTCGAGGAACAGCTGCCGGTCCTCGGCACGCAGGTCGCGCTCGCCGGTGCGGGGTCGACGGGCCAGCACGTCGTCGCCGTCGACGGTGGACACCCGCGGGAACACGCCGTCGTCGAGGCCCACCAGGCACACGACGCGGTGCGGCACCGACCGCATCGGCACCATCGTGCAGACCGTGAGCGTGCCGGTGCGGAAGTTGGCGCGGGTGGGCCGGCCGCGTAGCCGCTGCTGGAGGAGGGCGCGTACGTCGGCCTGGCGCAGCAGCGTGCCGGACTCCCCGGCGCCGGCGGCGATCCGCGCCACCTCGCGGTCGAACTGGGCGACCTGCCAGACCTCGGGCAGCGACGTCGACGTCAGCCGGTGCACGGCGTCGGAGAGGGCGGTGGTCCAGTCGGTCACGGTCCGCGCGCGCTCGGCGGACTCGACGAAGGCATGGATGCGCTCGACGAGCTCGGCGAAGCGCCCGACGAGGTCGAGATCGCCGTCGCTCACGTCGTCGACGGGAACCGTGCCGGACACATGGCGGTGGTCCAGGCCGGACATGGCCGCGCCCAGCAGGACCCGACGCATGCCGGTGACCCACGTGTTGGCGTCGAGGCCGCCGAGCCCGAAGGTGCCGCGCTGGTCGGCGTCGTAGCCCCACCGCACCCCGCTCACGTCGACCCAGTGGGTGATCCGCTCGAGCTCCTCGTCGCCGAGGCCGAACCGAGCCCGCACCGGGTCGGCGCCGGCGACGTCGAGCACCTGGCTGGCCGTCATCCGGCCCCGCACGAGCTCGACGAGCTGGGCGGCGAGCGCGAGCAGCGGGTTGGTCGCGGCGAGGGAACGATCCGCGAGGCGTACGCGCAGCTGGTGGCCGGGGTGCCCGGCGCCGTCACCCGGGACCTCGGCCATGCCGAAGGACGCCGAGATCAGCGGGGCGTACGTCTCGATGTCGGGCACCATCACGAGGATGTCGCGCGGCTCGAGCGACGCGTCGTCCTCCAGCAGCCCGACCAGCACCTCGCGAAGCACGTCGACCTGCCGTGCAGCGCCGTGGCAGGCGTGCACCTGGACCGAGTCGTCGCGGGCGTCGGGCTCCCCGCGGGCGGCGCGCTCACCGGCGTCGGGTGCGTGGTTGGCGCGGAGGTCGTGCTGGAGCAGGCCGAGCAGCGTCCCGGGGGACGCCGGGACCCGGCCGGTGGACTCGGTGGGCAGGTCGCCGAGGGTCCGGCGCAGCTCCCGCGAGTCACGACCGAGCGAGCCGAGCAGCGGGTGGCCGACCACGTCGGCGGAGGTGTCGCGGGACCGCGGCACCTGCCCCTCGCGCGCAGCCGGCGCGAGAGCCGTCCACAGTGCGCTGGAGGCCTGCGGCAGCCACAGGTGCACGTCGCGGAGCGCGCCCAGCGCGGTGAGGAGCGACACCTCGGTCTCCGGCAGCCGCGTGTGGCCGAACAGCGACAGGCGTGGGGGCAGGTCGAGGTCGTCACCGCCGCCGCGCAGCCGGTCGACCGTCTGCGCGTGACGGACGTCGGGTGGTGGGGCGGGCACCTCGTCCAGCAGGCGCCGCCACAGCCCGGCCTGCCACACCAGGTCGGGGTCGAGGCCGGCGCCGGCGCCGTCGGTGTCACGCCCCTCGCGCCAGTCGGTGAGCAGGGCCGGACGCTGGACGGCGTAGGAGGAGAAGAGCCCGGCCAGGCGCCGCGCGACGGCGTAGCGGCGGGCCGAGCGGTCGTCGCCGGGGTCGCCGCCGCCGAGGTGGCGGGTGAGGTCCTCGAAGCCGGCGGTGCCCATCACGTCGTCGATCACCGCGAGGAGCGGCCACGCCAGGCGGTCCGGGCTCCACGGGTCCTCGGCGTCGCGGTCGAGCAGCATCGAGACCAGCGAGTGGGGTGTCACGAAGTCGACACCGGCGCACACGCCGTCCCCGGCGCGGGGCCCGACGCCGAGGCGGTGGGAGAGCCGCTGCGTGAGCCAGCGCTCCACGCCACGGGCGGGCACGACGACGACCTCGCGGGCGAACGGGTCGCGCAGCGGTGTCACGAGCAGGTCCGCCAGGCCGTCGGCGAGCGCGTCGGTGCGCTCGGCGGTGTGCAGGTGGAGGCTCACGGCGCCCACCCTATGAGCGCGGACCGACACCCCCGTCGAGGACGGGCCGCGGGGGCGCGGCGGTCAGCGGACGTAGAAGTAGACGGCTGCCAGGAGCGCGAGCGCCAGGATGATGCCGATGACTGCGCCCGTCACCATCACCGGACGGCCGCTCTGGTCGGTCGGGTCGATGTCGTCCGGCTCGTGCAGGGGGTCATGGCTGTGCGTCATGCGTTGCCCGTACCCCTCGCCGGCGACGGCATGCGCCGGCGAGGGTGGGCGGGAGAAGGTGGCTCAGCCCTTGAAGGCGTCCTTGACCTTCTCACCGGCCTGCTTGAGGTTGGCGCCGGCCTGGTCGGTCTTGCCCTCCGCCTCGAGCTGCTCGTCGTCGGTGGCCTTGCCGGTGGCCTCCTTCGCCTTGCCCTTCATCTCGTCGGCCTTGTTGTCGAACTTGTCGTCCAGACCCATCGTCGTTCCTCCTGTGTGAGGTCGGTGCGGACCGGGTGGCCCGTTCTCCAACCTGCCACGCGACGGGTGGGTGGAGGACACCCGAGCGGGTGGACCCAGGGCCCTCAGGAGCCGATCGACCGTGGGCCTGGGGGACGCCGGCCGCTCGAGACCGACGGGCCGCGGCGGAGGCGGGGCTCAGTGGTTGCGGAGCGCGTCGATCAGCTCGGCCTTCGACATCGACGACCGGCCGTCGATGTCGAGCTCCGCGGCACGCTTGCGCAGCTCCTCGACCGTGCGGTCCTCGTAGTCGGCCGCCTCGCCGCCACGCTCGCCGACCTCCGACCTGCCCTGTGCGGCGGAGGCGTTGGCGATCCGTGCCGCCTTCTCCTTGCTGGCCCCGTCGTCGCGCAGCGCCTCGTACACCTCGGGGTCCTTCACCGACGGCCCCGGGTCCTTCTTCGTCTTCTTCTCGGCCATCCCCCCACGGTGCCACCGCCGCGGGCGTGGGCTGCTCACCCGTCAGGGGGTGGGCGCGCCGACGGTTCCGAGTAGCGTCCCGGACGTGGCTGCACGAGCGCGCGACGAGACGCCCCAGGAGCGGGCGGACCGCAACTGGAACGAGCTGCTGCAGGAGCTCCGGGTCAGCCAGACCGGCGTGCAGCTCCTGGCCGGCTTCCTGGCGACGCTGCCGTTCCAGTCCCGCTTCGAGGCCCTCGACGCCTTCCAGCGTGGGTGGTACGTCGGGCTGCTCGCGCTGGCGCTCGGCACCGTGGCGGTCATGCTCGCGCCGGTGGCGATCCACCGCCGCGTGTTCCAGGAGGACTCCAAGCCCGAGCTCGTCCGGGCGGGCCACCGCCTGACCGTGCTGGCGCTGGTGCTCATCGCCGTCCTGCTGGGCGGCATCCTCTTCCTGGTCGTCGACGTGGTGTACGACCGCACGTGGGCAGCGGCGATGGGGGTCGCCGCGGTGCTCGTCCTGGTCGTGCTGCTGGTGCTGGTGCCGCGACAGGTGGCCCGGAGCTAGCGCGGCTGCCGGTCCAGGCAGTCGCGCAGCTGGTCGACCGTCATCCTCGCCAGGACCGGCAGGTAGGCCTGCACCAGCGGCGAGGCGAGGCGCGACAGCCCGGAGAAGCTCATCCGGGCGGTGTACGTGACCTCGGACCCGGCGCCGGCGGCTCTGATCTCGAAGATGTCGTGGCCCTCGAATTGCTCGTTGGTGCCGCGCAGGTGCACGCGGGTGGGAGGGGCGAGCTCGGCGGTCGTGTAGGTCACCACGACCTCGCGGCCGAGGAAGGACGAGACGTTGCGGTACGTCGTGCCGACGCCGCCGTCGCCGCCGGTCCGCTCGCAGGACTTCGTGCCCGGGTCCCAGGCCTCGGCGTTGCGGAAGTCGGCGAGGTAGGCGTGCGCCACCTCCGGCGGCGCGGAGGTGGCGAAGGTGCGGGTGATGGACGGCATGGCGTGGACGCTAGCCACCTCCCCGACAGCGCAGCACCCACCTAGGGGCGGTATGCCAAGTACGCCGCGCGCAAGGCCTCCCTCAAGCGCTGACCGGGGCGGACCGCGACCCCTAGAGTCGGCGCATGGCCCGCTACGGCGCACAGTTCGGTCCCGACGTCACGTTCCTCGGCGTGCCCGCCTGCGACCTCGACGACGAGTCGACGTACGCCGGCGCCGACGTGGTGGTCGTGGGTGCGCCGTTCGACGGTGGCACGTCCCACCGGCCCGGCACGCGGTTCGGGCCGCAGGCGATCCGGATGACCGACTACCTGCCCCACGACGGGTCGCGGCCCTCGCTCGCGCTGCGCACCGACGGGCTCCGGGACCTGCGCGTGGTCGACGCCGGCGACGTCGAGCTGCCGCCCGGCGACATCGCGACCACCCTCGGCCGGCTCGAGGCCGCGGTCGAGAAGGTCGCCCGCGCCGGTGCCATCCCCGTCGTGCTCGGCGGCGACCACTCCATCGCATACCCCGATGCCAAGGGCGTCGCCAACGTGCTCGGCCACGGGCGCGTCTCGATGATCCACTTCGACGCGCACGCCGACACCGGCGACATCGAGTTCGGCTCGCTGTGGGGCCACGGCCAGCCGATGCGGCGCCTGATCGAGTCGGGCGCGCTGCGCGGCGACCGGTTCCTCCAGATGGGGCTGCGCGGCTACTGGCCCGGGCCGGAGACGCTCGACTGGATGGCCTCCGAGCGGATGCGGTCCTACGAGATGACCGAGATCGTCCACCGGGGCCTGGAGGAGTGCCTCACCGAGGCCTTCGGCATCGCGACCGACGAGTGCGACGGGGTCTTCCTCTCCGTCGACATCGACGTCTGCGACCCCGGCCACGCACCCGGCACCGGGACGCCCGAGCCCGGCGGCCTGACCGCCCGCCAGCTGCTCGACTCCGTACGCCGCATCTGCCTCGAGCTGCCCGTGGTCGGTGTCGACGTGGTCGAGGTGAGCCCGCCGTACGACCACGCCGACATCACCGCGGCGCTGGCCAACCGCGTCGTCCTCGAGGCCCTCTCGGCGATCGCCCGCAAGCGCCGCGACGAGCGGGACGGCACGACCTGGGACCCGGCCCGGCCGCTGCTCGACCGCTGAGGGCTCACGTCGCGAGCAAGACCTCGACGAAGGTCCGCGCCACGGACCCGGCATCCACGTCGACCACCACGTCGACGAGCTGACCGCCCGGCGTCTGGACGAGGTGGCCGCCGGCCGGTCCGATCCGTCGGGCCTCGACGCCGAAGAGCTCGGGACAGGTGAGGAGCACCAGCGCGCCGGCGTCACCGACGAGGTGCGACCTCCGCGCGGCCAGCAGCTCGCCCGCCAGTCGGGCGGCGGCCCGGTCCGACGACCCGAGCCGCTCGACGTCGCCCGGGAGCACCGAGACCTGCTCGAAGACGTCGCGCACGTAGAGCGTCGTCGGGCGCCCCGACGCCAGGGTCCGCGCGGTGGCCTCCGGGTCGTGGCCGGCGTTGACCTCGGGCGGGTCCTCGACGGCCAGCGTGCCGCCGACCAGGACGACCCCGGCGGCCGACGGCGCCAGGCCCGGCAGGTTCGTCATCGGCGCCAGTCCCACCAGGGTGAAGGGACCGGCTGCGCGGACGTCCCGCACGAGCGACTCGACATCGGCGGCCGGGGCGGCACCGGGCGGCACGGCGACGCCGCCCAGCCCGTCCGGGCCGTGGTCGGACGGCGCAGTGCGCGGACCCTCGCCGGCCGTGGTCCGCGACGCACCCACCGCGACCGGAACGCCGGCGGCACCCGCGAGGGCGAGCACGGCCGCGGAGTTGCGGGCCGCCACCTCGACGGGCACGTTGCCCGCGACCGTCGTCACCCCGCAGAGGTCGAGCGTCGGGCTGGCGACGGCGTACAGCAGCGCCAGGGCGTCGTCGATGCCGGTGTCCACGTCGAGGACCACCCGCGTCGGTCGCACCACCTGCTCACCGTACGTCCTCCGCCGCCAGCAGATCCGCCGCCAGCAGAATGCCCTGTGGTGCGGGGGCGGAGCGGGTCACGCTGGCCGCATGACGATCACCACCTCCGACCGCATCGAGGACGAGCTCGTCCGCCGCCTCATGCACCAACGCATCATCGTGCTGGGGGAGGAGCTCGGCGAGCGCAACGGCAACCGGCTCATGCACCAGCTGCTGCTGCTGTCCGCCGAGGACCCCCGCGCCGACATCAGCCTCTGGATCAACTCCCCGGGCGGGTCCGTCTCGGCGATGCTGGCCATCCACGACGTGATGCGCCTGGTGCCCAACGACGTGAGCACGATCGCGATGGGCATGGCCGCCAGCGCCGGGCAGTTCCTCCTCTCCGCCGGCACCCCCGGCAAGAGGTACGCCCTCCCGCACGCGCGCGTCCTCCTCCACCAGGGCTCGGCCGGGATCGGCGGGACGGCCGTCGACATCGAGATCCAGGCCGACGACCTGCGGCACACGCGCGACACCGTCCTCGGCCTGATCGCCGAGCACACCGGCCAGGACCGCGACACCGTCGAGCGCGACTCCCGCCGCGACCGGTGGTTCAGCGCCGAGCAGGCGCTGGCGTACGGCTTCGTCGACCAGCTGGTCAGCAGCATCGACCACGTCGCACCGGGGCGGACGCACTCCCTGGGCCTGGCAGGTGCGCGATGAGTGGCTACACGATCCCGTACGTCGTCCAGCAGACCCCGCGCGGCGAGCGCACCCTCGACCTCTACTCCCGGCTGCTGTCCGAGCGCATCATCTACCTGGGCACCGAGATCGACGACGGCGTGGCCAACGCGGTGATCGCGCAGATGCTGCACCTGTCCTCGGAGAACCCCGAGCTGCCGATGAGCCTCTACCTCAACTCCCCGGGCGGCTCGATCTCCGCGATGCTCGCGATCTACGACGCGATGCAGTTCGTGAAGCCGCGCGTGGAGACGGTGTGCGTGGGCCAGGCGGCGTGGACCGCGGCCGTGCTTCTGGCCGGAGGCGCGCCCGGCAGCCGCGCGATCCTCCCGCACGGGCGGGTGGTGCTCCACCAGCCCGCGACCCAGGGCCGCGGCACGGTCCCGGACCTCATCCTCGAGGCCGACGAGGTCGCCCGGGTGCGGCTGGTGCTCGAGGAGATCCTCGCCGAGCACACCGGGCGCACCGCCGAGCAGGTCCGCCAGGACACCGACCGCACGCTCGTCCTCCCGGGACAGGCGGCCGTCGACTACGGGATCGTCGACACCGTGCTGCGCGAGCAGGCGCCGGCGCTCGCGTGAGTCACCAACGTAGGCAGTTCGCGGCCGAGACCTGCTGATCCACGCTCAATGGCGCAGACGCCCTCGGCCAACTGCCTACGTTGCGCGGGGCTCAGGCGGCCAGGGCCAGCGCGTCCGGCCGCGCGACGCGGGTGGCGAGCTCGCGGACGCCCAGGTCGAGGGCGCCGGCGATGGCGTGGAGCATCTCGGACGAGGGGTCCTTGAGCCCGCGCTCGACCTCGGAGAGGTACTGCATGGAGACCCCCGCCCGCCCGGCGACGTCGACCAGCCGCTCGCCGCGCTTCGTACGCTCGCGGTGCAGCTCGCGGCCGACGAGCTCGCGCCACAGCGGCTGCGGAGCCTCGGCGGGCTCGCCGGCAGGTCGGTCGGGGAACCGCAGGATCTCGCCCATGTGCCGAACCTAGCCACCCCGGTGTGCCCGGGCCCACCCGTTCCGCTCACAGCGGAACGGACTCCGCGCGCGCACCGGGCCTTCCGGCCCACCCGCCACGGGCCGTACGGACCTGTCGCGGTCACGCCGGCAGGGCGATCGTGGGTGACATCGACGAGAGACCCGGAGGTCCCGATGCGCACCGACCAGTACATCCAGCACGACTGGCCGCCCGCCGTCTTCCCGCTCATGCTCCTGGCCATGGCGGTGTTCGTCGTCATCGGCATGGGCGTGTTCCTGATCGGCGCCAACCGCGAGCTGCGCGGCTTCACCGCGCGCCACGCGCCCCGGGACGCACAACAGCCCGGTCGGGACGACCGGGCTGCTGGACCTGCGCGCCTGTAGGGATTCGAACCCCAAACCTTCTGGTGCGATTTCGGGCTCTGTCGAGCGCGACACCGGGAAGTGCCAAAACCCGCTCTGACCTGCGGAAACAGTGCTTCCAGTGCGGGTCGCTGCGGGATGGTTTGGAGCGTTCTGGGGTGGGGTTTATGTCGAGTAAATGTCAAGCATGATGGCTGGATGGTCCGCTCAACGACAGGCGTCTGGCGGGTAGGTGCCAGGCACTCCACCTCGTTCCAGAGGTGCGGCCTGGTCTCCGCGGGGAGCCGTGCCCACCTGGTGGCCATGACCATCACTCCCAACCACTCCGGACTCGAGCGACTCCTCACTGTCGCCGAGCTGTCCGACTATCTGGGCATCCCCGTCGCCACCCTGTACGACTGGCGCGTCGACGGGGTCGGCCCCCAAGCGGTCAAGCTCGGCCGCTCCCTGCGTTATCCCGAGTCCTGCGTCCGCTCTTGGATCGAGGGGAAGCTCCGTGGTTAGGCCGATCCAGCCGCTCGGCACCTACGGCGTGATCACTGTGAGGCGCACGAAGAGTGGGTATGTCGCCAGCACTCGCTTCCGAGAGTTGACCGGTGCCTACCGGCGGGTGAGCGCCAGTGCCCTGACAGCCACGACGGCGGAGAACGAGCTCAAGGTGAAGATCGCGCGCGGGCTGCCATCGGCGGAAGCGGGTGATCTCAACGGCCAGACCAAGCTCACGGAGGTTGCCGAAGTCTGGCTCGAGGAGATCGAGCAACGCCAGGAGCACGCGCCGCAGACGATCGAGGTCTATCGCGACATCGTCCGGCGGATCATCCTGCCGGCGGTGGGCGAGCTGCGGCTCAGTGAGCTCACGGTCGGCATCCTCGATCGCTTCCTCAAGGCAGAAGCCGCCCGTGGCTATTCGCGCGGACGCCACGCCAGGGTCGTGCTCGCGCAGATCATCGACCTGGCGGTCCGCCACGATGCGTTGCCGCGGAACCCGGTGCGATCCACCGCGCCGCTGCGCCGGTCGCGGTCGGAGATCCGATCGCTGACACTCGACGAGCTGGCCGAGATTCGCCGCATCGTTCGCTCGCATCGAACCGATTCCGGGCTTCCAGGCCCGCCCCCGGATGGTCAGCTCGCCCAGCTGTTCGAGCTCATGCTTGGCACGTCAGCGCGAATCGGGGAAGCCTTGGCGGTCCGCCGCTGCGACGTGGACCTCGATGGCGGTCAACCCCTCGTATCGATCACGGGCACGATCGTCTACGTCCGCGGCCAGGGCTTCCTACGCCAGCCGCATCCCAAGCACTCGAGGTACTGGCGCACCGTCACCGTCCCGAGCTTCACCGCCGACGCGCTCCGTGACCGCCTCGCCGTGACCGGCGAGATGGATCCCGAGCAGACGATCTTCCACACTAAGGCCGGCGCGCCCCTGAGTCCCGCCAATGTACGGCGCTTGTGGCGCTCGATCCGCGACGCGAACGCGGACCTGTTGCCCGAGGGCATGGACCTCGCATCGGTCGTGCCTCACACGCTTCGCAAGACCGTTGCCACCACGCTCGACACGGCGGCGGGAACGGACTTGGCCGCCGAGCTCCTTGGTCACTCGTCTACTGCTGTGACTCGCGCGCACTACGTTCAGCCCAGGAAGCTGGTCGACCCGAGGACGGCGGCGATTCTCGAGTCGCTGCGGCCACAGGAGCCTGAGGGTCCCGGTCCCGGTCCCGGTCCCGGGCTCTGAGGGTGGGTACTACCTGCAATCCAAAGCGTTCTACGGTCCTGCTGATTCAGCATGACCAGCGTGACCTGCGGGGTTGATGCTTTGGACCTGTTGCCGAACGCTCGGACTCATGCCGCTCGAGCGCGGAGCGCAATCGCGGCAGCGTTCATGTAGCCAGTGTGCGCGACGAGGGCACCATTTCTCGCCCGTCCTGTGCGCCCGTCCTGTGCGCCCGTCCCCAGACGGGCGCAGGAGCGCCGAGAGCATTCGCGCAGATCCGCGGGGGCCGCCAAAGTTGATGCCCTCGGTTCAGGCCGACTTGAACACCGTGTCCATGTGCCACGTCAGGGCTTCGCGCTCGGGTCGCAACTTGCGGTACGCGGGCACCGAGATCGTGTGCCCGACGCGTTCCTGTTCATAGAACTCGACCCCGTTGCCGAACTCCGACTTGAGGCGAGGACTCACGCGCAGTCGGAAGCGGTCGTCGACGCCGAGGTACCCATCGTCGAACAGCTTGTGTACGTCGCTGCGTAGCAGCATGCCGTTGTCGACTCGGTGGATGCCACCATCCCTGACAGGTCTGATGTGGGCCGCCTCCAGCACCGGCTCTATCCGTGATCCGGTGATCGCGCAGTGGCGCTGATAGGCGCCGAGAACGAGGGCCTTGAATGCTGACTGGCCCACTCGTGGCGTGGTCAACCGAGGAATCCCGACGACGGGCCCCGCGACGTCGAGCTGCAGGTCGTCTGGCCACACGAGGTCTGGTCGAGCAGTCGTCTCGAGCTGCCCGAGAGCCGAGGCAATGTGGTCGTTGGTCGGCTCGGTCAGGTCGTATCGCTTGTACCGCTGGATCCCGCCTCGGGAGAACTCCGGGGGCGCTGGGAGGTCGGCTCCGCTCGGCGCGAAGAAGATGTTCCGCAGCAGGATGCAGCCGATGACCGGATCCGGGTCCCAAGCCTTTCCCTGGCCCTTGCGGTAGCCATTGACGTCTTCGAGGACCTGGGCCTCCGTGGCGCGGCCGTTTCCCTCTCCGAAGAAGCGCCATGCCTCGCTGACCCGTAGGGTCACGAAGCCGCTGAGGAACCCACCGCCGACGATGCGGTCGTGGGGTGCGTGCGTCTTGAACAGCATGGGTTCGCCGGTCGTGAGTGCACGGAAACCGATGCTCGATGGCGTCCAGAAGTTCGCCTCCGTGAGGTGCGGCCGCGCGCTGAGGAAGTCGGACCACCGCTTGTCCGTGACGGCGACGACCGCATGCACGCTCGCATTCAAGCACTGCGCCCGCCGTCATGGTCTCCGATTGGGAACCGCAGCCTCCACACATCTCGTAGGTGTCACAGACCCTCCGCCCGTCCTCACCCCATTTCGACATACACCTCTTGCAGAACGAGGTGAAGCGGGCGGCCGCGCCCCACGCCTCTACGAGACGGGGATGAGAAATCGCAGTCAAGACGCGGACAGGACGGGCGGCGTGCGACACCTGTGCAGTGACGGGGCGACGGGAATGAGGAGGATCATGCCGCTGAGCAACCCAACTATCCAGGCCAACGACGACTGCCGGGGCCAGGGATACCCCATGGAGTTTGACCACGACAGGGCCCCAGCGTTGGTCGACTCCGCCGGCGTCAATCACCTGCTGTTGAAGGGCCACGCCCGCCAAGCCGCGCCTGCGCGATTGCGGGACCCGC
This sequence comes from Nocardioides eburneiflavus, assembly GCF_004785795.1. Taxonomy (NCBI): domain Bacteria; kingdom Bacillati; phylum Actinomycetota; class Actinomycetes; order Propionibacteriales; family Nocardioidaceae; genus Nocardioides; species Nocardioides eburneiflavus. The sequence continues at coordinate 636,690 of NZ_SRRO01000001.1, read as the reverse complement.
CGCCAGTCAGACAAGCTGGCTCGCGCCTTGGCCGATTCGCGCGGGTTAGCGCCGATCACACTGAGGCGGATCACGCCGACTGGTCCGAGAGGTCGGGCGATGGCCCCCGATCGTGCTAACTCCGCAGCTCACCCCTGGCGCGTCCGCCTGTTCGCTCCGACGGTGTGACGAATTGGTCTCGAGCGTGGGTCAGTGCGCCCAGAATGACGCAGAGATTTGTGGAAGTAGCTAGGCTTCCGGCTCCTCGAGATCTTCGGCGTCGTGGTTGTCTGCGAACCTCGTGATCGTCCGGAGCTTCATCATGTGCGAGGTGCCTTTAGCGGTGAGTCGCCAATAGGTCGCCTTGTCGGCGACACCGTGCTTCTTGTCACTCACATCAATCAGGCCGAGTGCCTTGAGCTGGACCAGCACATCTTCCAATGAGTTGATGTCAGCCTTCGCGCTCCGAAGGACACCCCATTCGTGTCCCTCAGGTTGCTCGTCGTACCACTCCTGGACGATCTCTCTGCCCAGGCTGGACAGTCGATTGTGCAACCCATGTTCATTCGCCTCGTCCATCATGCTCGGAGCTAGGTATGCGAAAATTCGATCCCAAGTTGCTTCGAAACTCCCGCGAGCGGCGCGCTCGCTTCCATAGATTTGCGCGCTACCTGTCGGCCAGTACTCGAAGGAGAGCGCGATCGCATACTCCTCGTCGCCCTCGGCGAGGTCGTCCAGGGCGAGAGCCTGGTGGACGCTCTTCTCAGCGCTCAGTTCCGCAGTCAGTTCTGCCACCTTGGCCCTAAGTTCGGCCAGTTCGATGACGACTTCAGACGTCATCGCGTTCTCACCGCGGACCCACCCGGCAGCCGGATGGCTCTTCCTGGTCTGCATAAGAGCCAGCGCGACTTTTCCTGCCAAGTCGTCGGGCGTGGTCCAGTACTTCACCATCCTGGTCTCGACCTTCGCACGGAAGGCATCAAGCTTCTTGCGCATCTCGCCGTCGAGATCAGTCTTGTCCGCAATGATCTTGCCCGGCTCCCCATGGAGAAACCCCATGACAGGCTTCTTTTGCTTCACTGCGTAGTCGAACTCCATCTCCGTATACGAGAGCTGCTCTACCTCGTCCACGCTTCCGTATCGGCCGCCGACGATGACTACGTAGTAGTCGCTGAGTTCGATGACACCCTTGATCAGGTCGAACTTGTCGTTGTCTGACGCAGGGAAGAGTTCCATCCCAGCGGGCAGGCAGTCGGCCTCGAGCAGCGTCTGAAGGACCGCTCGACGCTCATCTATGAGGTCCTGAAATGTGGAACTGATGAACACTTGCTCGCGCTTCTCGATGGTCACGAAGGCAGCCTAGTGATCCGACCGCACGTGAGGTCGTGCGTCGCCGCCGTCGACACGCCGCTCTCGGGCGTTTTTGACCCCGGTCGAATGCGAGTTGATCATGAAGCCTGCCGCGACCCAGGTGGCCCCACCGAAAATGTGGGTCAGATCAAACTGTCACCCGTTCCCGCGGCAGTCCCCAACAAGGCATAAAGCCAGTCGTTCCGGGGGTCACACTCGCGGTCACCAACCACAGCCCAGCACCATCAGGCTGCGTTGGCGATCCTCACAGTCATCCGCCGCCTGAAGGCTTCACCCAGCAGCCGCTCATGCCGAGATGGATCTGTTGCTAGCGTCAATCTCAGGATCACAACACTGCGAAGAGGTAACCGTGAGCAAGCGCGAGGACTCGTACCTGGAGCCGCACGTGTTGAGACCGACCATCACGTCTGCGGACTACAACGGGGAACCGCCCCCGCCGCAGCTGGTCTACGAGATGCAGACGCCTGAGGCCAAGCAAGCGGCTGACCTGCTGGCCGTTCAGCGCGACCTCGAGTTCGTGTGGGAGTCGCTCGACATGGTGCAAGACCTGCCGCGCGATCGGCGCGACTTCACCCTCGTCGTGACCCGCGCACTCTGGACAGCCGCGCTGATCACGTACGCCCGCTGCTTTGGCAAGGGTGGTAAGCGCACCAAGCTCACCGAGGACGACGTCCTCCGGACCCCGAACGGTGAGCAGAGCTTGCGTTTCCACCGCGACATGATCAAGATTCGCGACAAGCACATCGCCCACTCGGTGAACGGCATGGAGACGATAAAGATCGGCGCGATGGTGGGACGGCTCCGGCCAACCGACGACGAGGACGTCACTGGCATGGCAGCGATATACAGCATCGAAACTGCTGTCAATGACGAGACCATGGCTAAACTCGCCGACCTTGCCAACGAGTTGCTGAACACGGCTATGGCTCGAGCCGAGGAGATGGCGCCCGCTGTGTACGAGTCCGCCCGAGCGGCTGGTGTGGACGTGGTGAAGACCTGGCCGGAGGTCATCTACCAGCGCGGCCCGGTCGACCCGGGAGTACCTCGCTCCTGACGGAACCACCCCATGTGGTCGTCAACGCCCAGTGCATGGGGTCTGCGATTCGGTGGCGTTCGCGGTACTCCCGCTATCCGGCGCGATGCTTCCGGGAACTGATGGCGAGCCCTAAACCGCCATCCGATTAGCTAAGGCACACCTACCGATTCATTCACTCGATTGCCGAGGTGCCGCGTATCAGCGCGTGCGAGGGCGACTCAGGAGCGGGTACCCGCGGAACCGCACCTCGGTCGCGTTGAGACCAAAGCCAGAATGAGAATGACGCGCTCGCCGAAGCGGATCGCCGCCACCGAAACAAGAGGGAGCCAAGGTTCGTCTTCCCAGTGGAGGCCAGGCTTGCAGCGCGCTCAAGATCGTCCAACCCGATGACGGCTGGACTGAGCACACGTGGGTCCTGCCCCATGCAGCGCCACGTCTCGTCGTTGAGCGACTCCAACAACTCCTGCTCCACCGCGCCCATCACGGGGGAGCCTGCCCCGTTGACGATCAGTGGCAGAACTTGGTTGGGGCGGCCGTACTTCACGTGCTGTGCCCCCGACATCATCCGGTCGAGCGTCTCGTCGATCTGATGCAACTTGTCAACGACACTTACCCGCATCTCGCTGTCTAGGGCGTCGACGCCGCCCGTCGATTGAGCCGCTAGTGATGGCTGCCGATGGACAAAGTCCATAGCGATCCAGCGACGATCCTGCATCCAGATTGCATCGCAGCTCTTCCGGGAGTCAGTTGTAACGGTGGTGGATAGCTCGTCCTCCCAGATCACCCTTGCCCTCCCCCGAGTGGCCTCAGTAATTAGCTCCCTACAACGCCGGTCGACTGCCATCCCAACTTCGCCAGCAAAGTAGCCATACTGGGCAGCGCCATATCTCTGTCGATATGCCTCTGCGATCAGGTGAAACATCCCCGTCAGCGTCGCCTTCTCTCCAACGAAAGCTGGACGGATTGCAAGATCAACCCCGTTCGTAGTACGTGTTATTGGCCGGTTCCGAAAGGCGGTGTACCCCCACAGCGAGCCCGATCCGATGTCCGCGTTCACCGCGCCCCTCAACTGTGCGACGTCTTGCCGGACCGAGTCGGTCGCCAGTTGGAACTGAGCTTTGTTCATCGCGTGGCCCGGCCAGGGGCCCCGAACAGGCGGGATGGTCCCGCTTCCCGCACTCGCAAGGAGCCAGTTGAGAACGAGTGCATTCCAGAGTTCATCCAGCGTGACGCCGAAAGCATCCTTGAGCGCCAGATCGACCCGCTCGCGTGCGAGCGGTGACAGATGCCTCAGAAGCACATCGTGGGAGCGATCAACGTCTCCAATCGACGGTGGATGGCTGAGCCATAGAAACCGGGCCATCTCCAAGGCAATGTCGTCGCTTGCCAACCTGACGGAACGCCGGCGCTCCGCGGCCTCGCGGTGATGCTCTGCGATAACGAGCGACCACTCAACGAGTTTCAACAGGTCCTCTCGCGCCAGTGACGACGGCGTCACGATGACGTTTGACTCTGCCTGGCCGACAGCTAACTGGGCGAGGCGAAGGAGCGGACGAGGGACGATGAGGCGACGTGGCGCGCCGCTCTCACTCTCAAGCTGAGGCAGTCGATGTGCAAGAGGCGTTCCCGCGTACAGACGGTGCACGAAGGCCCAGTGTTCATCGGCGCCGCCACGCCCCTCGGCGCCCGCGAGCAGATAGGCGACACCCGCAAGAACAGGACCGGGGCGCATCCTCCTGAGCCCTGACTGCACGGATTCCTCCGTGCCGGACATGCCGAGCTCTGGAGCACCAATCGCCAATGCAGTGACCTGCAGAGGCAGACCTAGCGGGGAACCGATGCGCATCCCACCATTCTGGGACAGGGCGAGCCTTGGCCGCGGGGACGTACGTCATTGCGCCGCGTACTGTCCGGGGGCGCGACATTGCGCCGCTTGTCGGCAAGACTCGTCTCGCTCATCGCGTGGCGAGGTCGATCAGTATGTTGATCGGCTACGTCTCCTCGGCGAACCATCGAGGCCGCTCCCAGCCGGCAGTCGCCTCGTGGGCACCGAGATGCACGGCCAAGGAGACGATCTGCTCAGTGAGGTCATGAACCTGGTCGCAGGCTGCGGCCAGGTAACTGAAGGCATCTTGGACCTCTTGACCGAACGCATGCACCGCGCTCGGTCCACCGAGTTGGTGACGTCGAGCCAGCGTGTCTTGGTGGGCGACTCGGTTTCGAAGCCGCCGGATCTTCGCCAGCCAGCCGGAGGGTTCGAAGTCCTTCTCGCCGGCAAGTGCGTTGTCGACGTCGAGGATGACGCGCCACACCAAGTCGTTGGTTGTGCCGTCCGCATCGGTGCCGATGGCAGGGGTCTTAAGAAGGTCGCGAGCGTTGTTCCAGGAGTACCAATGCATCGGCAGACGATCGGCCTCCGCCACATCGAGTGCGTTTTCAGCACCTTTGATTATCAGCGCCGTTCCAGCGTCGAATGCGCTGGAGAGACTGTTGAGGGAGCCGTCGAGTGCCATCTCGATGCCCACGAAGCGGTCGTAGTTCTGCTCCTGGCCCGCGACGCGTTGAAGAGTCCGCACGTACCAGTCGGCCGACCACACTCGATATCGCACCCAGGCGATCGCACCTTCGCTTCCAGTGAGGTCAAAGTAGTGCGGGCCGGCAGGCCAGGAAACAGCGCTCGGCGTCGCCCCTAAGCCGGGCCCATCAATCGGCTTCATGGTCATCGCCGACTCCTTCCAGTGGAGGCGCGAGCCTAGAACAGCGTGGCCAAGGGCCACTGCGGTTGCGTCAAACCGCCGCTTGGGTTCTAGGCCAATTTGCTGATGGCTATTCCGACTCGTTGCGCTCGATGACCTCGGCGTTAAGGGACGCGAGGTCGTCTCCGAGTCGGCGCACAATGTGAGACGTCCGCACCATGTCGGACATGTCGGGATCTGGCGGCGCCCCACCCAGCAGTTCCTTGTTGATCTGACGCTGCACCCAGGCGCCGCGCTTGGCTTCCTCGGAATCCGCAGCAGCGTTGTGCCAAGCGCCGACGACCTCGTGGAAGAACGAGCCCAACTTGTCGGGGTTCCGGATGAAGTAGACGAAGAGACCCGCGACGCCCGACGTCAGACCCCACGGCAAGATGTCGTTCACCGCGATGTCGAGGACCATTGGGGACTGCTTAGTCAGGCGGATGCCGTAGGGGCGAGGGGTGTATCCCCTGTCGGCCTTCTCCATCCATGCGGTGAGGCCCTGCTGGTAGGACGTGAAGGCCGTGGCGACGACCCAGGTCGAGTCGAGCACCGTCAGCTGGTGCGCGATGTCGGGGAGGGTGTCGACCTCCCGCCGCACCACGATGGTGAACTCCGCAACGACATCCTCGGCCACAGCAGCCCCCGTCCCTTGTTCGTTGGGATCGCACTCTAGCCGCGCGCGCCCGCTCGTTGATGGAAGACTCCGCGGCATGGATTGGTCGAACGACAGTGCTCCGCTGGTGAGTCTCGCTGCGACGGTAGGGCTGCTTTTCGTTACCTTCTGGTACGCCCGGACGACCAAGGAGATGGCGAAGGAGAGCGCCCGCGCCGCCTCCGCTGCCGAGAAGGCGGCGACCGCCGCCCGCGACGCCGCAACCGTGGCTCAGTCGCAGATCAAGCCCAGTTTCAAGGGTCGCTTGATCCTGGTGTGGGACGACGACGTCAGCGAGCACATTCCGTCGATCAAAATTGATTCGGCCGGTGACGCCGTCGTCGTCCAGCGCGTGCGGATCCGCCGGGCGTTCCGGCGAGCGTCGAGCACGGAGCGCAATAAGAGCGAGCTCTTAGGCGAAGAGCTGGTGCCGATTGACGCCGATTGGGAACTACCAAAGCGGCTGCACAGCGGCGAAGCACTCCTACTCACCCACCCTGCGCTGGACGTCGAATCTGAATGGGGTGCGCTCGATCCGGATCGCCGGGAGCCGTTCAGGCGCCTTCTGCTCGACATCGACTACACCTTCTCCACCGACCAAGACTCCCCGGGCGGAACACGTCAACTCATAGTGGATGCCGACGACGACTCCTAGCGTGCACCTCGTACCCGGTATCCAGCGGGCGCGAGGGTCGCTGATGACCAAGGTTCTCGGACTTCCGCCCACCTCTTCAGCGCGTTCTATGCGGAGCGGGCCGACTATGAGTGCTGGCTTAAGTGGCTGTGCACGAAAAGTAGGTCATTCCGCCGCCTTGCGGCGTCAGCCCCTTATGACCTCGGCTGCGATCGTGGCAATGCTCGGTCGACGTGGCTCAGGACGTCTCGACCGCAGTGTCGGCATCCGCTCGCTCTCCGGCGCTCGATGCGTTAGCGACCTCGACTCCGTCCTGAGAGGAATAGTCGGTCGACGCCAGCGCAGCGGGGACGCTGTCGTCGAGCTCAGGCGGGATGACGGTGGCGGGGCGAAGCTTGGGAGGCGCTGCGGACCAGGCGCGCAATGTGCCCAGGACCTCCGCGTAGAAGTCGTCTACCGAGGTGAGGACGGAGTCGATGAAGGATCCACGCCCTCGGCCTCGCTTGGTGCCGAGGGTGCTGGTGCTGGCGAGGCGGAACGACCGGAGCTCCTTGGTTGGGTCCAGGACCAGGCTGGCGGGGTTCTCGCGCACGGTCGAGAGCAACTCGGCTGCGTGTGAGCCGCGGGCATGCGCGACGAACGCCTCGACCCTGGTCGCGTCTGGTGCGTTCTTGAGCTGCCGGACCAGCCAGTTCACTCGTGTCGTGGGCCTACCCTCGCGCGGGGCATCGACGTCGACGTGGCACGTGACCTTGCCTGCGCGGAGGTCTGCGGTGACAACGAGGTGTCCGACCGTGTCGGGAATGCGGATGGCGCCGGAAAGTTCGCCCGTCGCGCACAACGACTGGGCGAGGGCCTGTGCGCGCACCACGGGGTCAGCGGCTTCCTTGCGGGACAAGACAGGCACGACCTCCGTGCCGAGCTGGCGGCCCAGCTGCAGGCTCGCGAATCTGAGGAGCGCGTCGAAGCGAGCAACGACTTCTGCGATGCCTTTGTCGGACGTACGCAGAGTGCCGGTCGCCACCTGGTCCCTCACTCCGACCCAGGACTCGCCCATGTCGTCGAACTCGAGGGCTCCCGACTTGCGGTGCTCGAGGTAACGGATGAGCTCACCGAGGATCCACGCTTGTTCGGGATCGGCGACACCGCGGAATTCTTTCTGCATCACGGCCTCGGCGAGGACCTGCGACCACGACACGTGGTGCAGGGACACCTTCTTCAGCTTTCGCTTGTCCACCTTCGTCGGGTGCTGTCCCGCGACGGCAGGGATCTGGTTCGAGATGGTGATGACGGCGTCGAAGCCGTTCTCGCGGGCGATGTCGAGGTAGTTCTCAAGCTGCTCAGCGGCGAGCTGGTTGGGGCCGGTCTTGACTTCGACGAGCGCGGTCCACGACTTCGAGCCACGAGACACCCGGATGAGTCCGTCCGGGAAGAGCCGCTGCTCTCCCAGCATGAATGGCACTTCGATGAAGCACTCGAGCGTGCCGGCTGGCGCACCAAACGGTCGGACGAAGCCACGCCCGAACTCCTTGACGGCTGACAGAACGGCAAGAAGAGCCGACGTCGCTCGCCGCTCCTGCTCCTCAGCGCCGTTGATGCCCGAGGTCGGAATAAGTCGTGCTTCGTGCCATGACTCCTCGGCCATGATGTTCCCCCATCGAATCGTCGCATCGCAGAGCTGTTGCGGGCCTGCGTGGTGGCGACGCTAACGAAGACCGACCGGTTCCGCGGAGGATTCGTGACTCGCGGCGAGCCGCGAAAAGAACCTTGGCACTGACTACTCACTCAGTCCGTCACGATCACTCACTCTGGTCGACGCTGTCTCTGGCGTCCGCCTCGACCTGTGCAACCAACCACGCAGCCACACCGGCAGTAATGGCGCCGATACAAGCAATGCCGACGAGCATGAGTGCAACGGCAACCAACCGGCCAGTGGTGGTGATCGGGAAGCGATCGCCGTAACCGACCGTAGTGACAGTTGTCGCTGACCACCACAGGGCGTCGCCGAAGGTGGCGATGTTCGCGTCGGGAGCGTCCTGCTCGGCATCCAACACCGCGATTGCGCCGAGTCCGAGCGCCATCAGGGCGGTCCCGGCCACATACGTCGACACCTTGCCGACAAGGGATCCGACAGCCGATCGGTTGAGAATCCGTGCAAAGGCGAGAAGCCGAAGCAGCCGTAGAGGACGGAGCATCGGTAGCAAGATCAGTGCAACGTCGTACCAGTGCGCGAAAGCGTAGCTTCGCCGTTCGGTCGTCAGGTACAGACGCGCTGCGAAGTCGATGAAGAACGCCGCCCACACGGTCCAGCTCGCGACCTCGAGCACGGTACGGACGTCCGTGTCGAGACTGGGATCGAGGACGGGCCAGGCATATGCAATCAAGAACGCGAGGGCCAGCAACAGAAGCGGAATCTCTGCTCGCTTCTCCCAGCGTGCTACCGGTGTCATGACCGAACCCTAGGCGCGCGAAGCTGCGAGCCAGCGCGATCTGCAAATCAGAGGTGGACTTCGCTTGGCGTGCGTCGATGCGCCCGTCTAGCGCATGAAGGTCGAGCGGCTAGGTAGAGGGCGCCACGGGACGTGCAGGACCTGAAGTCTCGCCGTTCCGCTGCGCTTTCCATGTCTCTCTCTTAACCTCCTTAGGACAAGGGGGACTTATGGCATTCGTCGGTAGGACGCTGGCCGTCGCGTTGGCTTTGGCCGGCGGGCTGGCTGCATGTGGCAATGGAGACGACGAGTCGGTTCCGGCGCCCGCCATGGACGGACGGCTCATCGCTCCTGAGTGCGGCGGAGGATACGACTTAGAGGACGCGCAGGTCACCCTGCGCGACGAGTCTGACGAGATCATCGGTACGGCAACTACGACGAGCAATCGCGTCGCCCCGTTGACGGCGCCGTGCGTGGTGGACTTCTCGATCAGTGAGGTTCCGGAAGCAAAGTTCTACACGATCAAGATCGGAACCCATGCGGGTCCAGCCTGGTCGGCCAAGGAGCTTGCCGCACAGGACTTTGATCCTGAGTTGACTCTGGATGACGCTGAAGTGACGATCGTCGACGACGTCGACTTCTGCTCCTCTATGTCGGAGGTAGAGGATTTGTTCGACAACGTCGAGCTCCTCAACGATGACCCGGATGCGTGGACGGACCAACTGCAGTCACACAAGGCCGATATTCATGGCTACGCCGCGGGCCTCCTCCTCGAAGAGCCTAGTTCTGAGGTTGCACTAGAAGCCATCACGGCGGGCGATGCCCTTGACGGCGTCGACGGTTGGGAGCGCGCGAATGCGCTCAATGCGGACCTCGCGCCCTTCAACGACGCGATTTCCGACCCCTTCAAAGAGGCTGACTGCGGGTACTGGATGCCCACGACCTACTCCTGACCGAACTGGGTGTTAGACGGCCGTGGACCGCTAATCGTTCGAACCGCATCGCCCTGTAAGTGCATTGCAGGTCGTCCTGGCCGCCAACGAGCAACCTTCCGTGGCTGGGCGAGGCGTGCCGCCAGTAGCGCGTCATAGCCGCCTGTCGGCGCGGCCCCAAATATCCGCTCTTGCCTGTTATGCACGTGATCCGGGCCGGTCCGGAGGTGCCACATTCCGCCGCCTATCGGCGCACGTCGATAGCTCCGCACGCTGATCTGACGGTGGACCGCAAGAGATTGCGATGCGCCCCAACGAATGCCCGGCGGACCCCGAAGTTTCGGTTCAGGCGAGGGCGGAGTCGGGGATCCAGTTCCCGTGGAATCCCTGCGGCACCCGGACCGGAAGGTGGACCGTGGCCACCGGTTGTCCGAAGTCGTGGGCATCGATGATCACCAGGTCGCTGGCGCCGCGCGTGGCGTCGTACACGTAGCCCATGAGCCAACCGTCGTCCTCGCCGGCCGCGCTGTCGGCCGGGACGAACACCATCTCGCTGGCGATGCAGCCGGGGCCCAGGTCCATCTCGACGGTGGTGCCGCCGACGAGGTCGTGCTTGCGAATGGCAGTCCGGGGGTCATCGCCCAGGGCGCCCAGGTCGAGCACCGAGGACTGGCCGATCGTGAAGCCGTAGCGGTGGCGGCTGCCCGTGAGTCGTTCGTCCCCGCGAGGGAACTCCGTGCCGCGGTCGTCGACCGTCTCGGTGAGGACCTCGCGTGCCCGCGGGTCGATCGTCCATCGCTCCAGACGCGGGCGATCGGACACGGGCTCGCCGTCCTCGGCGAAGGCATGGTCGTGCACCACCAGGTCGATGACCACTCGATCACCGTCGTCGAAGGCGTTGAGCGGGTGGTAGACGAAGCACGGCTCGACGTCGATCCACACGGCGTCGGACGCGGTGCCGTCCCGGGGCAGGAGCCCGACCCGGGCCCCGTTGTCGGGGCGCCAGCGGAAGGGCAGGGCGACACCCTGGAGGGCAAGCTCCAGGTCGAAGAGCACAGGCAGGTCGAAGAGCACGACCCGCGACGCGGTCAGGCCCATGTCGTGGAGCATGACCGGGGCCGGGAGGTCGATGTCGACCGTGCTGACGAGCTCGCCGGCCGGGTCCATCACGTGGTAGCGCAACGCGGGGTTGTCGAAGCCGTAGCTCATCACGTGCATCTCGCCGGTGCTCGGATCGAACTTGGGGTGAGCGTTGATGCCTCCGGGGAGAGGGCCGCCGAAGTTGCGCGTCGCGACCGTGTCCAGGTCACCTGTCAGCTCGTAGGGCAGCGACCCCTCGGTCACCGCCAGGATCCGGCCGGCATGGGCGAACACATTGGTGTTGCCCGAGCCGGCGTACCACCCGCCGTCCTCGCGGGGCACCGGTGGTTCATCGAAGTGCGCGCTTGCCTCGGGGCTGCGCACCCAGCGGTTGCGGTACCAGCGTGGCCGGCCGCCGTGCAGGTCGACGCCGTGCACCATCCCGTCGCCTGCGAACCAGTGGTACGTGTCGACCTGGGCTGCGAACGGGTTGGGCCCGGTGCGGATGTACCTGCCCGCCAGGCCCGGCGGCACCGCCCCCGTGACCTCGAGATCCGTAGCGGTCACCTCAGCGGCAACCGGCGCGAAGTTGCCGTCGAGATACTTCGCTGCTGCAGTCATCGTCTGCTCCCTCGCATCCGGCCGCCCAGCCGGATCCCCCCAATAGACACCCCCGCCCATTGTGCGTCAATGCGCCGCGTACCGTCCGGGGCGCGACATTGCGCCGCGACTGACGAGCATCGGAGGCGCACCATCCGGATCGCTCCGGGTCTGGAGACGCAATCTGGTAACCCGGGCTGCTGACTTCTTCCATTCTGCTCCACGACGCTTGCACGTCCGTCAGGATCTTTATGACGCACCGCGAGCACGGGGGAAATCATGGGGTTCATCAAGACGGCCGGCATCGGCCTGGGGTCACTCTTCCTCATCGGCGCCTGCCTCGGCGGCACCGACGACGACGCAGGCTCCGAAAAGGCATCCGCAGGACCGTCCAAGACCGACTCCAAAGCCGAGAGCAAGGCCGACGGTGACGACGGCACGGCGGCCGAAGAGAGCGAGCCCACCCAGCATGACGTGTGGGTCAACCACTACGAGGACCGCAACAAGCGCATCCAGAAGGCGCTCACGCGACGACTCCCCGCCTACCAGCAGCCGATGGAGGCCGTGAACGAGTCGCTCGCCAGCTGCGACGAAATCGCTGACGGCCGACCTCTGGCGAAGCGCGTGAAGAACGCCGCGACCCGCTGGTCCGCCAGCCCAGACCAGGCGATCGTGGTCCTCACAGTGGTCGCCGAGAACGTCTGCCCCGACGTTGCCAAGACCCACACCAAGCAGGTCGAGCAGAAGCGCAAGGCCGACGCCCGGGTGGCCGCCCGGCGCAGGGCCGCTGCCGCGAAGGCGGAAAGGGAGCGCCAAGCGCAACTGGCCCAGCAGCAGCAGTCCCAGCAGGCCTACTACGCGAACTGCACGGAGGTCGAAGCGGCTGGTGCGGCCCCGATCTACACCGGCGACCCCGGCTACAGCGGCGACCTCGATCGAGACGGCGACGGAGTGGCCTGCGAGCAGTGAGCGTCGCCTTCACGCCGTGGAAGCGCTACGGCCACGACCGTCTATACGTGACGGTCAACGACAGGAAGCTCGGATACCGGGACCACGCCACCGGGGTCGACCACCCAGCCGATCCCGCCGACGCCACGCTCTTGACCGAGCTCGTCGAAGCACACCTGCGCCACGACTCCGCCTCGGCCGCGCCGCCTGCGCAATTGCCGCTTGAACAAGTAGGCCGAACCGAGACCGTTGCCACGACACCGGCCGCGGAGGTCGGTTGGACGGATCTTGCCGCTCACCGGCCCGGCCAGCTTGCACGTGAGCGCGCCGAGGAGGAGTGGGAGGTCCGGAAAGAGGCTCACCCGGTCCGGTCCCGCCTCGGCCGCCTGTTGAACGTGCATACCGACGAGCGGGCCTGGCGCATCGGCGCCGACGGCGAGGAAGCCGTCGGCGACCAGCTGGAGAAGATGGCACGCAAGAACCCGCGGTGGCACGTGCTGCACGCGGTGCCTGTCGGGGAGCGGGGCTCCGACATCGACCACCTCGTCATCGGCCCGGCCGGCATCTTCACCATCAACGCCAAGCACCACCCGGGCGCGAAGATCTGGGTCGGAAAGGACCAGCTTCGAGTCAACGGCCACGTCGAGCCCTACATCCGCAATAGCCGTTTTGAGGCCAAGCGCGCGTCTCGGATACTCTCCGCCGCCGTCGGATTCGAGGTGGTCGTTGACGCCCTCGTCATCCTTTTCGGCGTCGAGGACATCACCATCAAGACCCAGCCAGGCGAGAAGGATGGCAGCACTGTCCACGTGAAGTACCGCCGCCAGGCCGTCCGATGGCTCGGCCAGCAGGCGACGCGGCTCTCCGACGACCAGGTCGAGGCGATTTACGAGCAATCTAGGCGCTCCACCACCTGGGTGGCGCCATCATGATTTGCGCCTGTGGCGCACTGGTAAGCGGCCCGTGCCGAAGTCCGGATCCGCCAAAGTCCGACCTGTCGAATCTCGCATGTGCGCGTTGACGCCACGACCAAGTACCCCCACGGCTATCAAATTAACCAATTCGATCCCGACGAGTTAACTCTTCCTTTACGGTGGCGACTCACTCAATTACGGGGAGAATCCATGAAAACGTTCGGAGTCAGAGTCGCGGTTACTGGCGTCGCCCTTGCCGTTGGCGGGCTTGGTCTCGTCGTACCGGTACAGGCCCACACCACTGGGATTCACGACAACTGCACGAACTTGAACAAGCAGTGGCCTCACGGGGTGGGGCGTGCGAAGGCCGTCGACAAGTCGTCAGGCAAGCGGGTAACGAACTTCTACCGGAACACGAAGCAGTACAACCTGGCAGACGCCCACAACGGCACGCTCGACCGCGATAACGATGGCATCGCTTGCGAGAAGGCTTGAGTTAGGCCCGATGGGGCCTCGGGCGCGGTTGCGCCAGAGGCCCCCAAGTCGACGGGCTGACCCATCGACCTCGTCAGCGCCACCTGTGTCGGGTCCTCACTCGCAGGCAGTGCCGTCCCCATCGCCGTCCAGATGAGTTCCGTAGCCCGGGTCACCGAGGTGAACCGGCGCTGCTCCGGCGGCTCGCGCGGCGTCGCAATTTTGGAAGTACACCGAATGATCCACCGCTGAGGGGACGGGTGCAGACGGCGTTGGTGAGGACTCTGTACCCGCGCCTCGTCCAGCGTCGGCCGGGTCCTTGATGTTGTGATCAACGACTGTCGAGGCGCCCCACGCGTCATGTGGGAGAGCCTGATCGAGGCAGGTGGTCAGCACCTGTTCGATGGCGGCCTTCTCAGGCGCAGTCACGGCGAGGTTGTACTTGGCCTTCACCGCGACTTGGCGTGAGACGTAGACGCAGCGGAAGGGCTTGTTGGCGGGAAGCCAAGTCGCGGCGTCGCCGTCGCCCTTCTGCCGGTTTGCGCCGGCGTCGGCGGGCAGCAGGTTGAGCGGATCGTTCGCGAAAGCGGCGCGCTTCTTGATCTCCCAGCTGAAGGCACCAGTGGCCCATGCGTTGCCCAAGGACACAACGTGGTCGATATCGATGAGGGCTCCATTGCCTTGCCAGTAGTCGATCCAGACGCCCGTATACGGGTCGTCGTAGTCGCCGGCGGCGACGACGCAGCCGTTGTCCTCGAGAGTGATCGCCCGCAGGTACTCGCTGAGGATGTCGTTACGGGTGTCGCACCCGTTCCGGTCCGCGTCGAGCCAGGCCGGGCCGAACCGATCACGGTCGTAGCCCGTCATAGGAGCGCGACCCTTGACTGTCAGCAGGCCGAGCGTCGCAAGCGCCGTCCCGCTGCCTACCCCCGGGGCGCTGGTGGAGGTGGGGGGAGTTGACGTATCAGATCTCTGAGTAGGCGCCTGGTGCTTGCGGCGGGACTTCGCCCCGGTCGCGTCCGCTCTTGGGGTGGAGCCAGCGGAGGTGCTCCGTGAAGTCGCGTCCTGGGCATTGGTCGTGGCGTCCGTGTTGGCGCACTGACCTATCACGACGCACAGGAAAGCGCCGACGGCCACGTGCTTGAGCTTCAAGAGTCTCCCTGACCAGCTGTGTCGATGGCCAGCATGCCCCGAGCAGGCTCGCGGCGTATCCCAAATGTTCGATCTGGCATCGGGTCGTGTCGCCGCGGAAGGAGGGTCGGTCCGGAGCCACGAGACCATGAGGGGCACCGAGCACTCGCCCTGGCTTGCTTCTTCTCGCGATGTCGAGCTCACGCAACGCTCCGCGCCAGTCCGAGACATCCCCAACTGACCCGCAGGTGCGAGTCAAAATGACGAGTAGATGTCGAGTGAATCTAATCCTCGGCCCGAAAATGACGCGGACCCCGGCAAACCTGCAGGTCAGCCGGGGTCCATCTGCGCGCCTGTAGGGATTCGAACCCCAAACCTTCTGATCCGTAGTCAGATGCTCTATCCGTTGAGCTACAGGCGCCCGTCCGTGCAAGCCGATCGGCCTGCGAGGACTGGTCGAGAATAGCCGACGTACTCCGGACCAGTGAAATCAGCACCCCTGAGGGCCGGTCCCGTGCCGGACACGGTGCCCTAGGGTGCCAAGCACCCGCACCGCGGCGAGGCACCGCCGCACGACGAGAGGCAGCGCGATGGCAGATCTCGAGGCAGTCCTGGACGAAGCCGGGCTGACCAACCAGCAGGTCCGTGAGTTCGTCGAGGAGTACGCCGAGCTGACGGGTGCGGAGCACGTCGAGGTGGTCAACGCCTCCGACGACGCGCGGCTGCTCGAGGAGGCGGTCGCCGCCGGCGAGCTGCAGCGGGCCGGCGAGGGTCGCTACTACTCCCGCAGCTACCACAAGGACACCGCCCGCTCCGAGGAGCGGACGATCGTCGCGACCAACGACGAGAAGGACCGCGGTGTCTACAACAACTGGCACCCCGCCAGCGAGATGAAGCCCATGCTCCACGACCGGATGCGCGGTGCGTCCGAGGGGAAGACGATGTACGTCATCCCCTACCTGATGGCACCCCCCGGCAACCCGCTCGAGCCGTGGGCCACTGGCGTCGAGCTCACCGACACCCGCACCGTCGCGCTCCACATGATCCGCATGGCGCGCGTCGGCGTGCAGTTCGTCAACGACCTCGAGGACCCCGACTCGTTCGTCCGCGCGGTCCACGTCACCGGAGACCTCGAGCACCTCGGCCAGGGCACACCCGACGACCAGCGCTACTTCGTCACCGTCGCCGACGAGCGCACGATCCTGCACTTCGGCTCCTCCTACGGCGGCAACGCGCTCCTCGGCAAGATCGCGCACGGCCTGCGGCAGGGGGCGTACGACGGGTGGGCGAGCCGGAAGTTCCTCGCCGAGCAGTACATGCTCATCGGCATCCACGACAAGGAGACGGGCCGGACCTACCACGTCTGCGGCGGCTTCCCGAGCGCCTCCGGCAAGACCAACCTCGCGATGATGGCCGCGCCCGACGCGCTCGGCGACCGCTACCACGTGTCGTTCTACGGCGACGACATCGCTTGGCTGTGGGTCGACGAGGAGACCGGCCGGCTGATGGGGATGAACCCCGAGTACGGCGTCTTCGGCGTCGCCAAGGACACCAACGAGACGACCAACCCCAACGCCCTGGCCTCGATCGAGGAGGGCACGCAGGCGATCTTCACCAACGTCGCCCACAACCCGACGACCGGCGAGGTGTGGTGGGAGGGCCGTACGCCGAAGCCGCCCACCGACGTCAAGGGCTGGCTCGACTGGACCGGCGCCCCGCTCGCCGACCGCAAGGACAACGACACCGCCGCGTGGGCGCACCCCAACAGCCGCTTCACCACCACGCTGGCCAACGTGCCCAACATCGCGCCCGACTACGACGCGCCGGCGGGCGTGCCGATCGACGCGATCATCTTCGGGGGCCGTACGCGCGACCGCGAGCCGCTGATCCGCGCGATCACCGACCTCGCCGAGGGCGTGTACGACGGCCTCACCCTGGGCGCGGAGGCGACGTTCGCCGCGGAGGGCGTCGACGGCCAGCTGCGCTACGACCCGATGTCGAACCGTCCGTTCATGGCCTACGGCGAGGGCGACTACGCGCGCCACTACCTCGACGTCGTCGGCGCGGCGGAGGAGCAGCCGATCTTCGCCCACGTCAACTGGTTCCAGAAGGACCCCGACGACGGGCACTTCCTGTGGCCCGGCTACCGCGACAACCTGCGGCCGCTGCTCTGGCTGCTCCAGCTCAGGAACGGCGAGGTCAGCGGTCGCCGTACGGCGGTCGGCATCATCCCGACCGAGGACGAGCTGGACCTCACCGGCATGGACGTCCCCGCCGCGGACCTCGAGCGCATCCTCACCATCGACAAGGAGCGCTGGCAGCAGGAGATGGGGTTCCGCGAGGAGCACCTGTCGCAGTTCGAGCGGATGCCCGAGGAGATCTGGGAGGCGCACCGGCGCGTGGCGGCCGCCCTCGATACAGAGGACTGATCCGCCCCGTCGCAGCCCGGCCGCCAGTAGGCTGGCCGGGTGCGACGTCCTGTCTCGGAGACCCCCGCACGAGGGTCTGCCCTCCCCGACCTGCGGCGCGGCACGCCCGCGCTCGCCTGGCCGTTCGGTGTCGTGGCCGTCCTCGGCCTCTTCGCGGTGCTCCTGCCGCCCTACGAGCGACCGTGGTGGGTGGCCGCCCTGGCTGCCGTCGTCCTGGCGTCCTCCGCCCTCGTCTTCGTCGCGAGCCGTCGCCGGGGCGAGCGCACCTGGCTGGACCCGCTGGCCGCCTACCTGCTGTTCCCCTTCGCCGGTCTCGTCAACGACGCCGCCGGGGCGGGAGCCGGCGGATCGAGCTCGGGCATGACGGTGCTGCTCCTCCTGCCCATCCTGTGGCTGGCGATCACCGGCACCCCGCGCCAGCTCTGGATCGCGAGCGCCCTGTCGGTGGCCACCCTCGTCCTCCCGGTCGTGGTGATCGGTCCGCCCGCCTACACGCTCGGTGACTGGCGCCGTGCTCTCATGTGGGGCGCGATCGCCGTCGTCATCGCCCCGGTGCTCCAGCGCATCGTCCGCGACCTCGCGCGACAGACCCGGCGCGCACGTACGGCGAGCGAGCGGGTCGAGAAGCTCTTCGACGACGCCCCGCACGGGGTGGCGCTCCTCGACTCCACCGGCTCGATCATCCGGGTCAACATCTCGATGGCTGTCCTCCTCGGGCTCGAGCCGCCCGAGATGGTCGGTCACCGTTTCGCGGCCTTCGAGACGCCTGGCGAGGAACGCATCGAGGACCACCTCGGTCGCCTCGAGACCAACCGTGGTGACTCGTTGGACGCCGAGTGCCTGCTGCGCGACTCGGGCGGCAACGACGTCCATGTCGCGCTCAGCAGCACGATCGTGGCAGATCCCGAGATCGGCCAGATCGTGATGGTCAACGTGGTCGACATGTCCGACCGGCGTCGTTACCTCGACCGGCTCGCCCACCTCGCTGACCACGACGTCCTCACCGGCCTGGCCAACCGGCGACGCTTCGACACCGAGCTGCAGCGCCATCTCGACAGGTGTCGGCGCCACGGGCCCGCCGGGGCGCTGCTGCTCCTCGACCTCGACAACTTCAAGCAGGTCAACGACTCGCTCGGGCACAACGCCGGCGACGAGCTGCTCGTCAACATCGCCGGTCTGCTGCGCCGTTCCATCCGCTCCACCGACGTGGTGGCACGCCTCGGCGGCGACGAGTTCGCGATCATGATCACCGACGGCGACCAGATGGCTGCCGAGCGGGTCGCCGACCTCGTCGTCGAGCGCATCGCCGCCCACGCCTCGACCCTCGACGGCGTGGCGCGCCGGGTCACCGCGAGTGTCGGCGCCGTCACCTTCCAGGCCGCGTCCGAGCACGCCGCCGACATCCTCGCCCTCGCCGACATGACGATGTACGACGCCAAGGAGGCCGGCCGCAACCAGGTCGCCGTCCTGCCGGAGGGCGACACCCGGGGTCCGCGAGCGGCCGCACGCCTGCAGTGGCAGAGCCGCATCGAGGACGCGCTCGAGCACGACCGCTTCGAGCTGCACCTCCAGCCGATCATGGACATCTCCGACGGGCGCATCACCTCGGCCGAGGTTCTGCTCCGGCTCAGGGAGGAGGACGAGCTGGTCCCGCCGTCCCGGTTCGTCTACATCGCCGAACGCGTGGGACTGATGCCGATGGTCGACGCGTGGGTGGTCGAGCACAGCGTCGAGCTGCTCGCGAGGCTGCGCCGGATCGACCCCTCGTTCGAGCTCGAGGTCAACCTCTCCGGGCACTCCATCGGCAGGCCGGACGTCGAGCAGGCCATCTGCGACTCCCTGACCGTGCACGACGTCGACCCCTCTGCGCTGATCCTGGAGATCACCGAGACCGCAGCGGTCGGCGACGTGGCCCTGGCGCGCGCCTTCGCCGAGCGGATGACCGACCTGGGCTGTGCCTTCGCCCTCGACGACTTCGGCGCGGGGTTCGGGTCGTTCTACTACCTCAAGCACCTGTTCTTCGACTACGTGAAGATCGACGGCGAGTTCGTCGCGCACGTCCACGAGTCGGCCGTCGACCGCACCATCATGCGTTCCATCGTCGGCATCGCCCGCGACCTCGGCAAGCGCACGGTCGCCGAGTTCGTGTCCGACCCCCAGATCCTCGAGGTGTGCCGCGAGGAGGGCGTCGACTTCGCCCAGGGCTACCTGATCGGCAAGCCGGTGCCCTACGACCAGTTCGTGGACCTGTTCCTGCCGTCCGTCGTCGGGACGGCGCCGAAGGACTGAACGGCGGCACGTGCTGCCGCGCGACCAAGGAGGCTCGGGACGACATGCAGTGGCTGCAGCGATCCGTGGGGTTGGCGATCATCGGTGCGGCCGGGCTGGGCGCGGCGGCGCTGTGGGTGGCTGTGGCGGCCGGCGACCCGCAGGCCGGCCAGGCGCCCGACGAGGGTCTCCTCCTCGGGATCTGGCAGGTCTTCTACGACACCGAGATGCCGGCCCCGCGGGTGCTGCTCGCCGCCGTGGGCGTGGCCCTGCTGCTAGCCGCCGCCGTGGCCGGGCTCGAGCGGCGCCTGCTGACCCGGGCCCGCCGCAGCGAGGACGGCAACCGGATGCCGCTCGCCCCCAAGATCGTGATGGCCGAGACCCGTGGCCAGTACGCCGGCCCCGTCACGATCACCGTCCTCATCCCGGCGCACAACGAGGAGGGCTGCATCTCCCAGACCCTCGACTCGCTCCTCGCGCAGGAGCCGCCGCCGGCCCGCATCGTCGTCGTCGCCGACAACTGCACCGACGGCACCGTACGCCTTGCCCGCGAGGCCGGTGTCGAGGTCTTCGAGACCGTGGACAACCGGCACAAGAAGGCCGGCGGGCTCAACCAGGCGCTGCGGGAGATCCTGCCGGGCCAGGGTGACAACGACTGCGTGATGGTGATGGACGCCGACACGACGCTGGACCCGGGGTTCCTCGCGGGTGCGACGCGGCGCCTCACCGAGGACCGCGCGCTGATGGCGGTCGGCGGCCTCTTCTACGGCGAGGACGGCTTCGGCCTGATCGGCCAGTTCCAGCGCAACGAGTACACCCGCTACCAGCGCGACCTGCGCCGCCGACGGGGTCGCGTCTTCGTGCTGACCGGCACGGCGTCGGTGTTCCGACCGGGCGCGCTGCGGGCCGTCGCCGACGAGCGGGGCAAGATCCTGCCGGGCATCCCCGGCGACGTCTACGACACGGTCGCCCTCACCGAGGACAACGAGCTCACCATCGCGCTGAAGACCCTCGGCGCGCTCATGGTGTCCCCGCGCGAGTGCACGGTCGTCACCGAGGTGATGCCGACGTGGAGAGCGCTCTGGGCCCAGCGCCTGCGGTGGCAGCGCGGCGCCCTGGAGAACCTCGGCGCGTACGGCCTGCGTCCGCAGACCTTCCGCTACTGGATGCAGCAGCTCGGCATCGGCTACGGCGTCATCGCGCTCGGGTCCTACCTGCTCCTCATCATCCTGATGGTCCTGGCGACGTCGACGTGGGTGTGGTTCCCGTTCTGGATCGGCATCGGGCTGGTCTTCACCCTCGAACGCGTGGTCACGGTGTGGCGCGGGGGGTGGAAGGCCCGGCTGCTCGGGCTCTCGCTCTTCCCGGAGCTCTTCTACGCGATGTTCCTCAACACCGTCTACGTCAAGGGCGTCTGGGACCTCACCCTGGCCCGGCAGGCGGACTGGAAGCACATCGTGCAGCCTGACTCCGGCGTACGGACAGGAGCCTGAGGTGGTCACCGTCCAGCCGGCCGTCGTCCCCATGGGCGTGCTGCTCCCCGACAGCATCCTCCGCAACGAGCTCATCGCGGTCCTCGCGGCCTTCGTGGCCATCAACACGATCGTCTACGTGACGCTCGCGGTGGCGAAGATCCTGCCCAAGCTCTACCTCCGCGACCACCTCAGCGCCCGCAACCGTCGTTCGGAGACGCGCAGCATCGACCCGGACGCGCCGGTCTGACCCGTGCCGGGCCCCGCTCCTGAAAGGACACGCCGACAAGCGATTAGGTAATACCTATCAACACACTGTACTTTAGTGACATCGTCTTGTTCCGCTGTGGAGGAGTCACCCGTGCAGAAGCTCGTCATGTTCGCCCTCGTCGGCATCGCCGCCCAGCTCGTGGACGGCAGCCTCGGGATGGCGTACGGCGTCACCTCCACGACGCTGCTGCTCATGATCGGCACGAACCCGGCGATGGCCTCGGCGATGGTGCAGCTCGCGCAGCTCGGCACCACGGCCGCCTCGGGCATCGCCCACCACTCCTTCGGCAACGTCGACTGGCGCGTGGTGCGCACCATCGCGCTCCCGGGAGCGATCGGTGCCTTCGTCGGCGCCACGCTCCTCGTGAACATGCCGGTCGACCTGGCCAAGGTCGTGATGTCGGTGCTGCTGCTCGGCCTCGGCTCCTACCTCCTGGTCCGCTTCACGGTGAAGGGCTTCGACTCCAGTCGCGTGGGCCAGCCCGTCGGCCGCCGGTTCCTCGTGCCGCTCGGCGGGGTGGCCGGCTTCGTCGACGCGACCGCCGGCGGTGGCTGGGGGCCGATCGGCACCCCGGCGCTGCTCGCGAACGGCCGGATGGAGCCCCGCAAGGTCATCGGCTCGGTCAGCACCTCGGAGTTCGTGGTCACCCTCGCCGCCTCGGTCGGCTTCCTCACCGCGCTCGGCTTCGCCGACATCCAGTGGCAGATCGTCGTGGGCCTGCTCGTCGGCGGCATGATCGTCGCTCCGTTCGCCGCGATGCTGGTCAAGGTCATCCCGGCACGCATGCTCGGCTCCCTGGTCGGCGGCCTGATCGTGCTGACCAACACCCGGACGCTCGTCAACGCCGACCTGGTGGCCGTGCCCGCCGGCGTCGCGATCGGCCTCTACGTCGCGATCGCGGCAGTGTGGGCCTTCGCGATCCGCCACTCGTGGCGCGCCCACAAGGCCGAGAGCGCGGAGCCCGCAGAGTTGCGCGAGAGCGTCGCTGCCTGACCGGTCGACTCGTCCCACGCAGCCCCTCGCCCGGACTCGGGCGGGGGGCTGTGAGGCTTTCGTTGCACTTGTCAGGCGGTGCACAGGCCGACAACGTCAAGTGATCCCCGGCCGGCCGGGGATCACTGATCGGGACCCCGACTTTCGCCGAGAAATGACGGAAGTGGGGGGTACCGGAAGGTAGCGAGACCCGCGTCACAGGTCTGTGATCGATCCAATATGAGCGGCCATTCACACGGGCTAGCGTCCCGGCAAGTCGCCGACAACGAGGCCGCGCGAACCAGCCGCTACGCACGCTGAAGGAAACGGTCATGACCGCAACGATCGACACCCAGACGACCCCGCCGACCACCCACCCGGGCATCCTCGCCTGGGTCACCGAGGTCGCCGAGCTGACCCAGCCCGACTCGGTCCACTGGTGCACCGGGTCCGACGAGGAGTGGGCCCAGCTCACCGCCTCCCTCGAGGCGACCGGGACGTTCACCCGCCTCAACCCCGAGGTCATGCCCAACTCGTTCCACGCGGCCTCCGACCCCACCGACGTGGCGCGCGTCGAGGACCGCACCTACATCTGCTCCGTCGCCGAGCGCGATGCCGGGCCCACCAACAACTGGATGGACCCCGAGCAGATGAAGGAGCTCATGCGCGGGCTCTACGCGGGCTGCATGCGCGGGCGCACGATGTACGTCATCCCGTTCGTGATGGGCCACCTCGACGCCGCCCACCCGATGTTCGGCATCGAGATCACCGACTCCGCCTACGTGACCGTCTCGATGCGTGTCATGGCCCGCATGGGCACCGACGTGCTGCGGCGCATCGAGGAGCTCGAGGCCGCCGGCGAGGACCCCCAGTGGGTGCCTGCCCTCCACTCGGTCGGCATGCCGCTCGAGGACGGCCAGGCCGACGTCGCGTGGCCGTGCAACGACACCAAGTACATCGTCCAGTTCCCTGAGGAGCGGATGATCTGGAGCTTCGGCTCCGGCTACGGCGGCAACGCGCTGCTCGGCAAGAAGTGCTACGCGCTGCGCATCGCCTCGGTGATGGCGCGCGACGAGGGCTGGCTCGCCGAGCACATGCTGATCCTCAAGCTCACCTCGCCGCAGGGCGTCACCAAGTACGTCGCCGCCGCCTTCCCGAGCGCGTGCGGCAAGACCAACCTCGCGATGCTCAAGCCGACCATCCCCGGGTGGACGGTCGAGGCCATCGGCGACGACATCGCCTGGATGCGGATCGGCGAGGACGGGCGCCTGTGGGCGGTCAACCCGGAGTTCGGCTTCTTCGGCGTCGCCCCCGGCACCAACGAGCACACCAACCCCCACGCGATGGAGACCATCCGCAAGGGCAACTCGGTCTTCACCAACGTCGCGCTCACGCCCGACGGCAACGTGTGGTGGGAGGGTCTGGAGAACACCCCGGCCGAGGCCACGAGCTGGAAGGGCGAGCGCTGGACGCCCGAGATCGCCGAGCAGACCGGCGAGCTCTCCAGCCACGCCAACAGCCGCTACTGCACCCCGATCAAGCAGTGCTCGATCCTCGCCGACGAGTACGACGACCCGCGCGGCGTGCCGATCGACGCGATCCTCTTCGGTGGCCGCCGCAAGACCACCATCCCGCTGGTGACCGAGGCCCGCGACTGGAACCACGGCACCTTCATGGGCGCCACCCTGTCCTCGGAGACCACCGCGGCCGCGGTCGGCGCGGTCGGCGTGGTGCGTCGCGACCCGATGGCGATGCTGCCGTTCATCGGCTACAACGCCGGCGACTACTTCGGGCACTGGGTCGGCATCGGCAAGGACAACGACGCGGCGAAGCTGCCGAAGATCTTCTACGTCAACTGGTTCCGCCGCGGTGACGACGGCGGCTTCCTGTGGCCGGGCTTCGGCGAGAACAGCCGCGTCCTCAAGTGGGTCATCGAGCGCATCGACGGCCAGGCGGCCGCGGTCGAGACGCCGATCGGCCACGTCCCGGCGCCCGGCTCGCTGGACGTCGACGGTCTCGACCTGACCGAGGCCGAGCTGGCGCAGGCCCTCGCGGTCGACGCCGAGGAGTGGAAGGCCGAGCTGCCGCAGATCCAGGAGTGGTTCGAGAAGTTCGGCGACGACCTCCCGGCCGTGCTCTGGAGCGAGCTCGACACGCTGAAGGCCCGCCTCGGCGTCTGATCGCCGGCACCTCGCCTGCCAGGACCCGCCCCGCCGGTCGTACGGGGGGCGGGTCCTGCGGCTTCCGGGCCGGACGACATGGGTGCGTGTGGCACCATCCTCCCCACGGGGACATCGGTCGAGCGGAGGATGTGCCATGCCCTTGGGGCCGCAGGAGCGGGTCGTCTTCGAGGAGCAGTCGACGCCCCTCTACGAGGAGATCGTCGCTTCCGGGGGCATCGAGGCGACGGACGGGCGGATCGGCGCGGGCGGTGACCTGCACGCTGCCTTCGCGCTGCTCGTCGACGTCGGCCTGGTGACCCGCAGCGAGGACGGCCTCACCTGGCGCGGCGTGGACCCGGCGGCCGTCCAGGCGCAGGTGGTGGCCCCGCTCGGCCAGCAGGGTGCCGAGCTGATCGCCGAGTCGGCCCACTGGGCGCAGGCGTTCATCACGCTGTCGCACGCGTGGCGGCGTTCGCCGAGCGCCGTCGGCGGGCCGTTCGCGGAGATCCGCGGTGAGACCATCGCCAACTTCCTCGCCTCGATGGTGAGTGACGCCGAGGAGGAGCTGCTCACGGCGCAGCCCCAGGACCGGCGCGGCGTGAAGCAGCTCGGCGAGGCAGGTGCCCGCGAGATCGCAGCCCTCCGGCGCGGCGTCCGCATGCGTACGCTCTACCAGCACGCCGCCCGGCGTGGCGCCGACACCCGCAAGTACGTCTCCGCGGTGACCGCGGAGGGCGCCGAGGTCCGCACGCTCGACGAGTTCTTCAACCGGCTCATCGTGGTCGACCGGCGGATCGCCATCATCCCCAGCCACAAGGGACTCGACACGGCCATGGTGATCAGCGAGCCGTCCATGGTGGCCTACCTGGTCGACATGTTCGAGCGGCACTGGGAGCGCGCGAGGCCGTTCACGAGCAGCGAGACCTCCCTGATGCGCGACATCGCCGCCGAGCAGCGTGCGATGACGATCCGGATGCTCCTCGAGGGGCGCGCCGATCCGGCGGGCGCCAAGCGCCTCGGGGTCAGCCCGCGGACCTACGCGGCCTACGTCGCCGACCTCAAGAACGAGTTCGAGGTGGAGACGCGGTTCCAGCTGGGCTACGAGATGGGCAAGCGCGGCATCTCCGGCCGCGAGACCGAGGCCGCGGCGGACTGACGCCGGAGCACGCCCCCGGACATGCACGAGGGCAGCAACTCCGAAGAAGTTGCTGCCCTCGCTGCCGGAACTCGCCTGTGGGGGAGGCTGCCGGACCAAACTCGTGGGGGGTTGAGGGGTCCGGGTCCCGGCTCTTTCACTGCGTGCACATCATGGCACGTCCGATCAGCGGAAGTTCTTCTTGTAGCCCCAGGTCGTGTCGAGGGACTGGGTGCTGCCACCCTTGACCTTGTAGCCCCACGTGGTGTCGACGGCGTTGGCGGGGGCGGCCCCGATGCCGGCGAATCCGAGCCCGAGCGCGGCCACGAGGGCGGCGGCGGCGATGCGGCGTACAGGGGTCATTGCTCTTCACCTCAGTTTGTGTCACAGGGGATGACTGGACCATTGTCTCCCACCCCTCGCAGCCGCGTCGCGTCGATGCGATTGCAGGTCTGTGCATTGCAGGTTCCTGCAAATGCACGCAGGGAAGCCGGAGCCGGCCCCCTCCCGCAGGAGGGGGCCGAGCGCGGCGGAGGCGGAGGGATTTGAACCCTCGATGGGGTTTTAGCCCCAAACCCGCTTAGCAGGCGGGCGCCATAGACCGGACTAGGCGACGCCTCCATGCCCGACGAGTGGCCGGGCGCACAGAAGGTTACAAGGCGCGGCGGGTCCGCGCCGAATCAGCCCCACTTGCGCAGGCCGTGTCCTCGCTGGAGGTGCTCCTGGACGTCCCTCACGAACGCCTCGCGGTCGACGGCGAGCATCTCGACGGGGATCGTCGTGGTGCGGCCGTCGCGCAGGCGCAGCACCACGACCGGTGCGTCGGCGACGGTCGTGGTGACGGCGTCCTCGACGTCCTTCCAGCGGCCCGTGGCCGTGCCGACCCCGCGTACCCACTGCACCCGGTAGCCCTCGGTGGTCATCCGGACGACCCAGCCCTTGCGCCGCCAGGCCCACCAGGTGGCGGTCAGCACCGCCACCGTGAGGAGCACCGGCACGAGCAGGAAGAGGGTGTGCAGGTCGAGGACGGCGATCGCCAACGTGCTCAGGAGGATCAGTGCGGCGACGGCGACCAGCACCACGCCCAGGAGGCGCGCGGCGATGGCCGGCGCGAGGCGGTGGACGGTGGCGGGCTCGGTCGTCACGCAGGCGATTTCATCACGCGTGGGCGCGGTCGGCCCGGTTGGGTAGAGTCCCGCGGTGTGCGGCGCCCCGGCGTCGTACGAGGAGGGGTGCCGGAGCGGCCGATCGGAACCGCCTTGAAAGCGGTCGTAGGGAGACCTACCGCGGGTTCGAATCCCGCCCCCTCTGCTGAGCCCTTGGCGGAGCCAAGGGCTCAGCAGAGGCGTCTTGAACGCAAGAGCGTGAGCGAAGCGAGCGCACGTACCGGCATCCTCCCGTGTCAGAAGGCGTTGGCCCGCGCACTACGCTCGACCACGTGACCTCCTGGTTCGAGTCCCCCGACGACGCGACCACCCGCCTCCGCGCGGCCGGCTACCTCACCGACGACGCGACGGCGCTGACGACGTACCTCGCGGGCGCGCTGGAGAAGCCGCTGCTCGTCGAGGGACCGGCCGGCGTCGGCAAGACGGAGCTGGCCAAGGCGGTGGCGCGGGCGACGGGCGCGGAGCTGGTGCGACTGCAGTGCTACGAGGGCCTCGACGAGGCACGGGCGCTCTACGAGTGGAACTACAAGAAGCAGCTGCTGCGCATCCAGGCGTCCCAGGGTGACGACGCCGCCTGGAGCGAGGTGCACGACGACATCTTCACCGAGGAGTTCCTGCTCACCCGGCCGCTGCTCAGCGCCATCCGGCGCGACGAGCCGACGGTGCTGCTGGTCGACGAGGTCGACAAGACCGACGTCGAGGTCGAGGGCCTGCTGCTCGAGGTGCTGAGCGACTTCCAGGTGACCATCCCGGAGCTCGGCACCGTCAGCGCCACCCGGCGACCCTTCGTCGTGCTCACCTCCAACGCCAGCCGCGAGCTCTCGGAGGCGGTGAAGCGCCGCTGCCTGTTCCTCCACCTCGGCTATCCCGACGCCGAGCGCGAGCGGGCGATCGTCATCAGCCAGGTGCCGGGCCTCGACCACCGGGTCGCCGCCCAGCTCGTCGACGTCGTCGTACGCCTGCGTGAGCTCGAGCTCAAGAAGGCGCCGTCGATCGCCGAGTCGGTCGACTGGGCGCGCACCCTGATCGCCCTCCAGGTCGGCGACCTCGACGAGGACACGGTCTCCCGCACCCTGGGGGTCGTGCTCAAGCACGCCTCCGACCAGCAGCGGGCCGTCAAGGAGCTCAAGCTGGCGGTGCGGTGACGTCATGACCCTGCTCGACACCCACATCGGCTTCGTGGAGGCGCTGCGCTCCGCGGGGTTGTCGGTGTCGCTCGCCGAGGGCCTCGACGCCATCAGCGCGCTGGAGAGGGTGCAGTGGCACGACCGCGAGACCGTACGCGCCGCGTACGCCGCGACGCTGGTGAAGCGACAGCCCCAGCGGGTCACCTTCGATGCCGTCTTCGACATCTACTACCCGCGGCTGATCGGCGGCGGGGTCGCCGGTGACGGACTCGAGCCCGTCGACGGCCCGCAGGACGCCGGGCCGCAGCTCGAGCGCTTCCGCGAGGCGCTCGCCGCCGCCCTCGCGTCCGCTGACGCGCAGGCGTTGCAGGACCTTGCAGTCGAGGCGGTGGCGCGGTTCGGCGCGATGCCGGGCCGGGGGCCGGGGCTGTCGAGCTGGTCGGCCTACACCTCGCTCCAGCGGGTCTCGCCGGGTGAGCTGATGGACCGGCTCGTGCGCGGCCTGCTGGCCGCCGGGATGGAGCCCGAGCAGGCCGAGCGCACCGCGGGGCGGCGCATCGGTGACTTCACCCGGCTCGTCGAGGGCGACGCGCGTCGGCGGATCGCGGAGGAGAAGGGCCCCGAGCACGTGGCCGGCGTGACCGTCCGCCCGACCATCGACCGACTCGACTTCACCGCGGCCCGGCGCAGCGACCTCGACGAGATGCGGCGCGAGATCTATCCCCTCGCGCGCCGGCTCGCGGCCCGGCTCACCAAGGAGCAGCACGCGCGGCGCCGGGGACCGCTGGACGTACGCCGCACCGTGCGCGCCTCGATCGCGACGGGCGGGGTGCCGCTCGAGACCCACCACCGGCCGCGCCGGCCGCACCGCACCGACCTCGTGGTGCTGTGCGACGTGAGCGGGTCGGTCGCCAACTTCGCGCAGTTCACGCTGATGCTGGTGTACGCGCTGCGGGAGGCCTTCAGCGGCGTCCGCGCGTTCACCTTCGTCGACGACGTCGTCGAGGTGAGCGACACCTTCCGGCAGGGCGCCGACGTGGTCGAGGTGATGGAGTCCCTGGCGTCGAGCATCTCGCAGGCTGCGCTGTGGGGCCGCACCAACTACGGCAGGGCGCTGACCCGCTTCGCGGAGGAGCACGGCGACGCGGTCGGGCCGCGGTCGTCCCTGCTCGTGCTCGGGGACGGACGGTCGAACTACAGCGACCTCGCCCTTCCCGTCCTGGCGGACCTCGCCGGCCGGGCCCGGCACGCCTGGTGGCTCAACCCCGAGCACCCCCGGCACTGGGGCACGGGCGACAGCGCGGCGGACCGCTACGGCGAGGTGGTGCCGATGGTCGAGTGTCGCAACCTCGCCCAGCTCGGCGAGTTCGTGCACGAGGTGGTGCAGCCTCACCCGACCAGGTAGCCGAGGTCCTGCATCCGGGTGATCTCGGCGCGCAGCTCGGGGTGCTCCGCGACGTCGGCGGCCTTCGCCCCGGCGACGTAGAGCGGGGTGCCCTCGGCGTCGCCGCCGTCGAAGACCACGGTGAGCCGGTTGGCGGTCCGGGCGTTGATCAGGGAGCCGAGCAGTGCCACGGGGTCGGAGCGGTCCTCCAGCGACAGGACGCGGGTCGCCTCCGGGATGCGTGGCACCTGCGCCGACGGGGCGCCGGCGGTGACGACCTGGTCGACGACGAACCGCTCGGACGAGGCGCTGGCCGCGATCTCGGCGGCGATCGTGCCGCCGGTCGCCGAGCCGACGAGCATCACGCGGGCGTCGTCCTCGGTCACTGCCTGCTCGATCGCCCTGATGACGTGGTCGGCCGACGTCGTCGGGTCGGCCCCCACGAGGCGCAGTCGTCCGGGCTCGTGGCCCAGGGTGCCGGGCAGGTAGGCGATGTAGCGGCCGGCGCCGACCCGCTGGACGCTGATCTTGCGGTCCTCGGCCAGCAGGTTGGCCATCAGCTCCTCGAGCGAGCGCGGCGCGGCGCCGGTGAGCGTGCCGACCTGCGGCTCGGGCTCGCTGGCCTCGACGAAGGAGCCGGCGGAGTCGCGGAAGGCGGAGACGGCGTCGGTGCCGAACGGCTCCACGCCGATCGCCCGCAGTCCGCCGCGAGCGGCATGGGCGCCCTGGTCGGAGGCCAGCACGCCCGCGGTGAGCAGCGAGCGCATGTGCAGGCCGTCGAGCAGGCCGCCCCCGCCCGACAGGTGGTCCATCAGGTCGGGGTTGTTCTCGGCGAGCTCGTTGAGGTAGGCCGTGACGCCGTCGCGGTCCAGCGTGTCGGTCTCGATGAGGCCGGCGCTGACGATCGCACCGCCGAGCGCCACCTCGGGGGCGAGGTAGCCGATGGCACGACCGGCGATGGAGCCGAGGGTCTTGTAGGCCGCCTCCTGGAGCTCGTCGATCCAGCGGTAGGTCAGCACCGTGGCGCGTACGACGAGGGCGTCCGCGTCGAGCTCGACGGACCGGGTGAGGAGGCCGTGCTTGCCGGTGGTGGTGGCGCGGATGTCCTCCTCTGCCTGGCCCCACGTCGCCCTCGAGAGCTCGCCCGAGTCCACCACGTCGTCGTCGCCGAGGATCTCGGTGCCGAGCCGGGCCCTGGTGCGCATCTCGTTGCCGGAGGTGTCGAAGAGGTCGGCCAGCGCGAGCATCTGGTCGTACTTGTCGGCCGCGACGCTCGCCGAGGCCTCCTCGGGGGTGTCGGTGGCGTGGGTGCGGGGGATGTCGAGGTCGCTCACGTCGGGGTCCCTGCGGTGTTGTCGGACGGGGGAGCGCAGCGGAGGAGGCCGAGAAGACCGTGGGGTGGCTTCACGTCGACGGGTCCTCTCGGAGGGAGACCTGGGCCAGCACGGGTGCGAGCTCGGTGGCCAGGTCGTCGGGGTCCACCCGTACGACCGCGACGCGCGCACCGTCGTCGTGGCGGGGGTCAGGGAGTGCCAGCCGTCCTTGAGCAGGACCCAGGACACCACGCCGACCGACGTCGTGGCGCGCTCGGAGACCTCCGCGGCGAGGATCCGGAGGCGCCCGCGGCTCTCGGCGTGCACGGCCGACACGGCCGCGGCCGCCTCGGCGTCGCCGAGCTCGTCGCCGTCGGCGACGACCGGACCGCCGGACTGGCCGACGAGCACCGGGACGAGGTCGGAGCGGCCCGACCTGAGCGCCTCGCCGACGGCGTCGGCGAGGGCGTAGGGGACGTCGAGGACCTCCGGCACCTGGGAGGCGCCGACGGGCAGGTCCTCCGGAGGTGCGGTGACGCGGGCCAGCTCGGTGGTCCACTGCTCGACCGGGAACCAGGCGAGCTCGAAGACGATGCCGTCGCAGGTGGACAGGCTCGCGACCGCGTGGCCGGTCTGGCGGTGCCAGGCCTTGACCTGGGTGGTGCCCGCGGCGACGTCGATGTCGAGCGCGAGCCGCGGCGTCGCCAGCAGGCCGACGGCGCCCACGACGCCCGGGTCGGCTCCGTCGTCGGTCAGCAGGCCGCGGCGGCGCAGCGTGTCGTGCGGGTCGTGGAGCGTGCCGAGGGCATCGGAGTAGGCGGTGTCCTCGACGGCACCGCGACCGCGGCCGAGACGCCCCGAGAGCGACCCGGCGCCGCTGGCCTCGTCGGCGTCGGGCAGCACGTCGAAGGGTAGTGGGGCGCCGCCGGCGAGCTCGGCTACCAGGCGCAGCTCGGGCAGGGTGAGGGCGAGGCGCCGCGCCATGCCGTCCAGGAGGCTGGTCGGCGGCGGGGGCGGCGTGGTCAGGTCGATGGTCACCATGTCAGAGCCCCGGGAGCGTGACGGTCAGCCAGTCCTTGTGACCGGCGGGCGGAGGGTCGAAGGCGAGCAGGGAGGCGTCGGTCGGGTCCGCCTCGGCCGGGGTCCCGTCCGGACCCGCGGCCTCGCTGGCGCGCGTGCGGGCGTCCTCGACGAGGGCGGTGGCCTTGTGGGCGCGGGTGTCGATCGCCTCCTTGAGCGTGTCGACCTCCTGCAGGTGCCGGGCCAGGGAGTCGGCTGCGGTCTCGTGGTGGCCGGCCGCGGCACGCAGGTGGTCGGCGCGCTCCTTGATGCGCTCGCGCATCGCGTCGGCCGCCTTGCCGTGCCACGGGACGGCCTCGGCCTGCGCGACGAGTCGAGCGGCGAGGGCGCGGATGTCGCCACCCTGCTCCCGCAGCTGCGCGACGCGCTTGCGCCCGGCGGCGGTGTCGCCGTACATCGATCACACCCTTTCGTCGGTGCATGCCTACCCGCGGACCCGGTCCGTCAAACGTCCTTCCGGCGGCTTGATTCTGCCCCAACGAGGCTCCGGGCAGGTCCACGCCCGAGGCGTCCACGGCCGGTGAAGGCCGCCGCCCGGGCACCTGGTGGCCGATAGGATCGGCACGGTCCCGAACCCGCGAGCGACACGAGGTGTGCATGACGTTCGACGTCCACCAGCTCGACGTGTTCGTGCTGGTCGGCGCGGTCGTGACGCTGGCGGCGATCCTGGCCGTCCGGGTGTCCGCGGGTGTCGGGCTCCCCTCGCTGCTCTTCTACCTGTTCATCGGGGTGCTGCTGGGGGAGGGCGGCCCGTTCGGGATCCAGTTCGAGGACGCCCAGCTGGCCCACGCGCTCGGGTTCGGCGCCCTCGCCGTGATCCTCGCCGAGGGTGGCCTTACCACCGACTGGCGGCAGATGAGGTCGAGCGTCCGGCTCGGCATGTCCCTGGCGACGGTCGGCGTGGCGGTCTCGGTCGCCGTGGTCTCGGTCGGCGCCCACTACCTCCTCGGGCTGCCGTGGGAGCTCGCCGTCCTGCTCGGCGCGATCTGCTCGCCGACCGACGCGGCGGCCGTCTTCTCGGTGCTGCGTGCGCTGCCGCTGCCCAAGCGCCTCACCGGCGCGCTCGAGGCGGAGTCCGGGCTCAACGACGCGCCCACCGTCGTGCTGGTGGGCATCATCTCCACCGGCGCGGTGGGGGAGTCGGGGCTGCTCGCCACCAGCGGCATCATCGTCTTCGAGCTCCTCGCCGGTGGTCTCGTCGGCGTCGCCTGCGGCTTCGCCGGCGCCTGGGTGATGCGCCGGGTCGCTCTGCCGTCCTCCGGTCTGTACCCGCTCGCGGTGCTGTGCCTGGCGTTCACCGCGTACGGCGCGTCCTCCGCCCTGCACGCCTCCGGGTTCGCCGCGATCTACGTCGCCGCGCTCATCCTCGGCAACAGCGAGCTGCCGCACCGGGTGGCGACGCGCTCGTTCGCGGAGGGCGTCGCGTGGCTGGCGCAGATCGGGCTGTTCGTGATGCTCGGGCTCCTGCTCTCCCCGAGCAGGATCGACCTCGACACCGTCGTGCAGGCGCTCGTGACAGGCCTCGTCCTCACGCTCGTCGCGCGACCCCTGTCGGTGCTGGTCAGCAGCGTCGTCCAGCCGATGGGCTCGCGCGACCTCGCCTTCATCTCGTGGGCCGGCCTGCGCGGCGCGGTGCCGATCGTGCTGGCCACCATCCCGCTGTCGGAGGGCGTCGAGGGTGCCGACGACCTGTTCGACATCGTCTTC
This sequence comes from Nocardioides eburneiflavus, assembly GCF_004785795.1. Taxonomy (NCBI): domain Bacteria; kingdom Bacillati; phylum Actinomycetota; class Actinomycetes; order Propionibacteriales; family Nocardioidaceae; genus Nocardioides; species Nocardioides eburneiflavus. The sequence continues at coordinate 603,286 of NZ_SRRO01000001.1, read as the reverse complement.
GTGATGGTCGTCGTCTACACCCTCCTGACCGGTCCGACCCTGCCGTGGGTGGCGCGCCGGCTCGGGGTGGCGCGACGCTCCGAACCGCGCGGTCTCGACGTGGAGGCCGCGCCGCTCGACAAGGTGGCCGCCGACCTCCTGCAGGTCACCATCGCGCCGACGTCGAAGATGCACGGCGTCGAGGTCGGCGAGCTGCGGCTGCCCCAGGGGGCGTCGGTCTCGCTGGTGATCCGCTCAGGGGAGGTGCTCGTCCCGGAGCGTCGTACGGTCCTGCGCCACGGCGACGACCTCGTGGTGGTCACGCCCCGCAAGCTGCGCGAGGCCACCGAGGCCCGGATGCGACAGGTCTCGGAGAGCGGGCGTCTCGCCCTGTGGCTGGGCGACCCGTCACGGCGCGACCGCGACCGCGACTGACCCGTACGGACGTCGGCCCGCCGACCCGTCGGACCGTCGACCGGCCGGGCCGCGCGGGTCACTCCGAGCCGGTGGCCCGGCAGTAGGTGGCGTCGGCCTTGGTGACGACGGACTCGACCTGCTTCTTGCGCAGCGCCTGGAAGTTCTCGCCGACCACGACGACGATGCCCGGGCCGAGGGCCTCGCCCTGCACGACCTCGGCCCTCCTGAACTGCCTCTTGACGAGCAGGACCGCGGGGTTCGTCGGGTCGGCGGACCAGATCTGGGTGGTGGTCGCAGGCAGGGGGGAGTCGCCGATGTCGCCCTCCACGAAGCCCCGCTCGGCGAGCTGCGCGCTCGTCGCGCCCGCCAGGCCGCTGCGCCCGCTCCCGTTGAAGACGCTGACCACGACCTGGTCGCGGCGCACCTCCGAGCCGGCGGTGACGGTCTCGTCCTCGCAGATCGCGACGGGCTCCTCCCGGGGGAGCGGCGCCGTCAGCGCGGCCCAGCCCCACACCGCGGCGATGAGCACCAGCACGGCGAGCACCGCGAGCGTGAGGGCGGACCGGAGGGCGCCGCTCATCAGCCGTCCGCCTGGTGCACGCGGGCGTGCAGCACGCTGCGCTGCTGGAGCGCGGCCCGCAGCGCGCGGTGCAGGCCGTCCTCGAGGTAGAGGTCGCCGCGCCACTCCACGACGTGGGCGAACAGGTCGCCGTAGAACGTCGAGTCCTCGTCGAGCAGGGCGTCGAGGCGGAGGGTGTCCTTGGTGGTCACCAGCTCGTCGAGCCGCACCTGGCGCGGGGGCAGGTCCGCCCAGCCGCGCGAGTCCAGCCCGTGGTCGGGGTAGGGCCGGCCGTCGCCCACCCGCTTGAAGATCACGCCGGTGACTATATCGACGCCCTCGTCGTCGCCCCACGCGCTGGCCAGGCTCCGGGTCTCGATACGCCCGTCGCGACCTCGTGCCTCGTGCGCGGGGCTACTCGACCTCCCTCGCCACGCTCCGCGCGACTCCGTCGCTCGCAGCTAGGCTCGCGACATGACCGAGACCCCTGAGGCAGAGCCGACGCCGACCGAGGCCGCGCCGGAGCCGGCAGCTCCGGCCGACCCGATCTCGGAGGCGGTCGCCGCCGGCTACCGCTTCGAGGGCCCGGCCCTCGAGCTCGGCGGCCTGATGCTCGACGCGGAGAACCTCGCCGACGTACGGGTCCGGATCCCGCTCGGCATGCTCAACCGCCACGGCCTCGTCGCGGGCGCCACCGGCACCGGCAAGACGAAGACCCTCCAGCTGCTCGCCGAGCAGCTCAGCGCCCACGGCGTCCCGGTCTTCGCCGCCGACATCAAGGGCGACCTGTCCGGCATCAGCGTCCCCGGCGAGCCGAGCGACAAGCTCACTGCGCGTACGTCCAGCGTCGGCCAGCAGTGGACCGCGACCGGCTTCCCGACGGAGTTCTACGCCATCGGCGGCGAGGGCATCGGCGTGCCGGTCCGGGTCACGATGAGCGCGTTCGGCCCGACGCTGCTGGCCAAGGTGCTCGGCCTCAACGAGACCCAGGAGTCCTCGCTCAGCCTGGTCTTCTACTACTGCGACAAGCAGGGCCTGCCCCTGCTCGACCTCGCCGACCTGCGTGCCGTCCTGCAGTACCTCACCGGCGACGAGGCCGGGAAGGCCGAGCTCAAGACGATCGGCGGGCTCTCGCCGCAGACGGCCGGGGTGATCCTGCGCGAGCTGGTCGCGTTCGAGGCACAGGGCGCCGACGTGTTCTTCGGCGAGCCCGAGTTCGAGACGAAGGAGTTCCTGCGCACGACCGAGGACGGCCGCGGCATCGTCAGCCTCCTCGAGCTGCCGAACCTCCAGGACCGCCCCGCCCTGTTCTCGACCTTCCTCATGTGGCTGCTCGCGGACCTGTTCCACGACCTGCCCGAGGAGGGCGACCTCGACAAGCCCAAGCTGGTCTTCTTCTTCGACGAGGCGCACCTGCTCTTCGACGACGCCTCCGACGCCTTCCTCGACCAGATCGCCCAGACCGTACGGCTCATCCGCTCCAAGGGCGTGGGCGTCTTCTTCGTGACGCAGTCGCCCACCGACGTCCCCGACGAGGTGCTCGCCCAGCTCGGCTCGCGGATCCAGCACCAGCTCCGGGCGCACACCCCCAACGACGCCAAGGCGCTGAAGGCGACCGTGAACACCTATCCGACCAGCGCCTACGACGACCTCGGCGAGGTGATCACGTCGCTGGGGATCGGCGAGGCCGTCGTGACGGTCATGAACGAGCGCGGGGCACCCACCCCGGTCGCCTGGACCCGGTTGCGGGCGCCCGAGTCGCTGATGGACGCGGCGGAGGCGTCCGCGATGGAGGCCGCCGTCGCGGCGTCCCCGCTCACCGCGAGGTACGCCGGGGCCATCGACCGCGAGTCCGCCCGCGAGCTCCTCGCCAAGAAGCTCGAGGAGGGTGCGCGCAAGGCCGCCGAGGACGCCCGGATCAAGGAGATGGCGCGCGAGCAGAAGAACGCGCGCGTCACCGAGAAGTCGACGCAGAGGTCGACGCGCAAGCCCGCCGCGGAACCGGACTCGATGATGGAGACCGTCGTGAAGTCGACGGCGTTCAAGGACTTCATGCGCACCGCCGCCCGCGAGATCGCGCGCGGGATGTTCAAGAGCGGGCGCCGCTGACGCTCACATCGTCGGCTCGAGCCAGGCCAGCTGCGCGGTCTGCGTCCCCCCGTCGCGGGTCACGACGCGCGCGCGGCCCTCGGGGGCCGGCTGCGGGCGGAGGTTGCCGATGAGGACGCCCTCGTCGCGCGGGCCCGACAGCATCACGCCGGGCATCGCGAGGTCGCGCAGCGACTGGATGACGGGCTCGTAGAGCGCGCGGGACGCACCACCCGTACGCCGCGCCACGACGACGTGCAGCCCGACGTCGCGCGCCTGCGCCATCAGCGGCTGCAGCGACGAGACGGGCGAGGACTGCGCCGTCGCGACCAGGTCGTAGTCGTCGACCACGACGAACACCTCGGCCCCGGTCCACCACGACCTGTTGCGCAGCTGCTCGGGCGTCACGTCGGGGCCCGGGATCCGGCCCTCGAGGTAGCTCGCGATGTCCTTGAGCGTCGGCGTGGCCTGGGTGGCGGAGGTGAGGTAGTTGAGCAGGTACTCGTCGGGGACCTCGCCGAGCATCGAGCGGCGGTAGTCGACGAGGACGATCTGCGCCTCCTTGGGGGTGCGCGTGCGCATGATCTCGTGGACGTACGTGCGCAGCAGGGCGCTCTTGCCCGACTGGCCGTCGCCGAAGATGAGCATGTGCGGCTCGGCGTCGACGTCGAGGCCGATGGGCGCGAGCTCCTTCTCGTTGATGCCGAGCAGGATCTGCTTCTCGGGGACCTGGCGGCGCACCGCGTCCTCGCGGATCGCCTCGAGGGTGACCAGCTCGGGCAGCAGGCGCAGCTTGGGACCCTGCGGGCCCTTCCAGGCCGCCGCCATCCGGTCGATGAGGTCGTCGACGCCGTCGCCGAGCGTGTCGGCGCTGCCGTCGCCGTCGATGCGCGGGAGCGCGCCGAGGAAGTGCAGCTTGGACGGCACCAGGCCGCGTCCGGGGCGGCCGACCGGCACGAGGGCGGCGACCTTCCGGTCGACCTCGGAGTCGAGCGGGTCGCCGAGGCGCAGCTCCAGCTTGGAGCCGAAGACGTCGCGCATCGCGGCGCGGAAGTCGGCCCAGCGGGTGGACGCGGTGACGATGTGCAGGCCGAAGGTGAGGCCGCGCGCGGCGAGCTGCTGGATCTCCATCTCGAGGTTGTCGAACTCCGCGCGCAACGTGCTCCAGCCGTCGATGACGAGGAAGACGTCGCCCCAGCCGTCGTCGGCGCGCCCCTGGGTGCGCCGCGAGCGGTAGGTCTCGATGGAGTCGATGCCGTTCTCGCGGAAGTAGGCCTCACGCCGGTCGACGATGCCCTCGACCTCGGCCATCACCCGGCGTACGACGTCGGGCTCGGAGCGCGTCGCGACGCCCGAGACGTGCGGCAGCCGGGTCAGCGGGGCGAACGTGCCGCCACCGAAGTCGAGGACGAAGAACTGCGACTCCAGCGGGGTCGTCACCAGCGCCATGCTCGTGACGATGCTGCGCAGGAGGGTGCTCTTGCCCGAGCGCGGCCCGCCGACGACGGCGACGTGGCCGGCGGCGCCGGTGAGGTTGAGCGTCATGGTGTCGCGGCGCTGCTCGCGCGGGCGGTCGACGGTGCCGAGCGGGATGACCAGGCCGGGCACGTTGCGCCACTGCGGCGAGGTGAGCCCGAGGTCGGGGCTCTCGACGAGGTCGGGCATGAGCTCGTCGAGGGTGTCGGGCACGTCGAGCGGCGGCAGCCACACCTGGTGCGCCTCCGGGCCCTTGCCGACCATCCGCTGCACGGCGATGTCGAGCAGCGACGGCTGCTCGCCCTGCTGCGGCTGCGGTGTCGCGACCTCGGTGACCTCCTCGGTCGGCTCGAGGGCCTGCACCTCGGAGATGGTGAACGGCAGGATGCCGCGAATCGCGCCGCCCTCGTCGCGCGTGACCCGGGTGCGGCTCGACGGCGGCCCCGAGACGTACGCCGCCTTGAACCGCAGCAGCGTGGACTGGTCGGGCTTGAGGTAGCCGAGGCCCGGCACGGCGGGGAGCTCGTAGGCGTCCGGGACGCCGAGCACCGCGCGAGACTCGCCGGCCGAGAAGGTGCGCAGGCCGACCCGGTAGGACAGGTGGGACTCGAGGCCGCGCAGGCGCCCCTCCTCGAGCCGCTGCGAGGCGAGGAGAAGGTGCAGGCCGAGCGAGCGGCCGAGGCGGCCGATGGCGACGAAGAGGTCGATGAACTCCGGCTTGGCCGAGAGCATCTCGGAGAACTCGTCGACCACGATGAACAGCGACGGCATCGGCTCGAGCGGCTCGCCGTTGGCGCGGGCCTTCTCGTAGTCGCGGACCGAGGCGTAGTTGCCGGCGTCGCGCAGCAGCTCCTGGCGTCGGGTCATCTCGCCGGACAGGGCGTCCTGCATGCGGTCGACGAGGGTGAGCTCGTTGGCGAGGTTGGTGATGACGGCCGACACGTGCGGCATGTCGGCCATGCCGGCGAAGGTGGCGCCACCCTTGAAGTCGACGAGCACGAGGTTGAGCTGCTCGGAGGAGTGGGTCATCACCAGGCCGAGCACCAGCGTGCGGAGGAACTCCGACTTCCCGGAGCCGGTCGCACCGATCACGAGGCCGTGGGGACCCATGCCCTGCTGGGCGGACTCCTTGATGTCGAGGTGGATCAGCCCGCCGGAGTCGCCGATGCCGATCGGTACGCGCAGCCGGTCGCGGACCGGACGCGGGCGCCACGCCGTCGCGGGGTCGTAGGCGAAGATGTCGCCGAGGCCGAGCAGGTCCATGTGGTCGGGCGTCGTGGACGTGATGTCGACGACGCCGCCGGCCGAGGCGGACTCGGCGCTCGCGGTCTTGAGCGGGGCGATGCGTCGGGCGAACGCCTCCGCGGTGGCGACGTCGCACTGGTCGGCGAGCGCCTTGACCGGCTCGCCGCGCAGCCGCAGTGCCTGCACGGGGCGCTTGCCGAGCTCGTCGGGGGCGTCGGCGAACTCGAGGCGCAGGCGCGTGGAGTCCTCGAGCTCGTCCCAGCGGCTCGGCAGGTCGAGGAGCGTCACGCCGTGGAGGCCGTCGGGCGGGACGATGTGGTTGCCGGGAGGCAGGTGACCGCCGTCGATGACGAGCAGGATGTGCGGCGTCGCCGCGCGCTCGTCGGCGCCGAACCGGGGCCGGTCGCTGAGGTCGGGCGGCAGCAGGTTGCCCAGGTCGTCGAGCGAGGTCGACACCAGCCGCATCGGGCCGACCGCGTCGGCCTCGCGGGTGCTCTGGGCGTGGGGCAGCCACTTGACCCAGTCCCAGTGGGTCAGGTTCTGCTCGGAGCTGAGCACGGCGACGATCAGCTGGTCGGGGTTCTGGAAGGCCGTCGCCGAGCAGATCATCGCGCGGGCGGTCGAGCGGACCTCCTCGGCGCCGCCGCACAGCTCGATCCGGTCGAAGGCGCGCAGGTCGATCGAGGCCGGCAGGTTGGGCTGGAGGCGGTGGACGACCAGCAGCCGGTGCAGGGCGGACGCCGCGGCAGGGTCGACCTGGTCCACCGGCGCGCTCTCCGGGGGGACCAGCTCGAGCGACAGGGGCTGCGAGCACAGGCCGTAGCGCACGTGCAGGAAGTTGTCGTCGGAGGCGGTGTGCTCCCACAGCCGCGTCCGGTCCTCGGCGAGCGAGGGCAGGGCGGACGGCTCGGGGTGGTGCCAGTTCAGCGCGCGGCGCTGCTGGTCGGCCGCGTCGCGGGCCACCTTGCGGATGTTGCTGAGGTAGCGGAGGTACTCGGTCCGCGAGCCGGTGACCTGCTGCGCGCGCTGCTTACGCTGGCGGTCGATCTGCACGATGATGAAGCCGAGCGTGGCGAAGAGGAACATGCCGGCCGCGAGGAAGCTGCGGCTGCGGTTGGCGCCGCCCATCGTGGCGACGAGCACGATCGAGCCGAGGCTGCCCAGCATCGGGATGGCGTTCATCAGCACGCCGCCGGCGCCCTCGCCCTCCTGGAGCTCCGGCGGTGGCTGCAGGACGATCTGGCCGCCCGGCATCTCCGGCTCGTCGAGCCGCTGTCCGCCCCGCAGTGTCGTGCTCACGCATCCCCCGTTGCCTCACCCGATGAAGTCGCGACGATGATAGGTGTGCTCCTGCACCGCCGCGACTATCGTGCACGCAGAAGCGCCCGCCCGATGCACGCGAAGGGGGAATCCGTGTCGGACGTCGCGATGCCCAGCAACGCTGGTGCGACCATCCCGCTGAGCATCCACGGCCCGGCCGGTGTGCTCGACCTCGTCGTGCCCACCGGCGCGACCCCGGTCGACGTCGCTCGCGAGTACGCCAGGCAGGCCGCCGAGGTGGGGGACGTGGCGGGCATCCCGCTCCTGCAGACCGCGCTCGGCGAGCGGCTCAACGCCGCCGTCCCGCTGGGGGAGGCCGGCGTCCAGCCCGGTGACGTCCTCGTCGCGACCACCGGGGTGCACCGTCCGCGCAGGGTGACGATGCTCGAGGCCGCCAAGAACGCGCCCGAGACCCCCGAGCTGGCCTCGCTGGTCGCCGCGGTGGGCGCGGTCGTCGCCGCGCTCGCCGGCTGGTACGCCGGGCGCTCGGGCGAGGAGACCGTGCGGACCGCCGCGGTCGGGGTCCTGCTCGCCTGCGCCCTCGTCGGCGCGCTGCCCTACGGGCGCCACGCCCGCCAGCGCGCGGCCGCCGCGCCTGCCTTCGCCGCAGCGGCCGCCTTCGCCGCCCTCTACGAGCCCGGCGTGCACCTCCTCCCCGCGATCCTCGGCGCCGCCGCCATGTCCGCGGCCGTGGTCGCCGGGATCGGGCGGGCGCTCGCGGTGGTGGGCGACGAGGTGAGCACGGTGTGGATCGTCGGCGGGCTCACCGTCTTCGCCTGCTGCGCCGTGCCGGCCCTGCTCGGGTGGGACGCCCGCGTCGCCTGGACGCTGCTCGTCTTCGGCTCGATGATGGCGGCACGCTTCGCGCCGTCGCTCGCCGTCGACGTGCCCGACGACGCGCTCCTCGACCTCGACCGGCTCGCCGTGACGGCCTGGTCGGCCCGCGACAGCCAGCGCTCGGGACGGCGGGGGCGGATCGTGGTGTCCGCCGCCGCGATGGAGCGACTCGTGCGCCGGGCCTCCCGCACCGTCACCGCCGCGGCCGCCGCGATCCTGGTGTCCGTGGTCGTCGCCAGCCCGCTCCTGCTCCACAGCGCGAGCATCGACCTCGACCGCATCGGCGCCCGCTGCCTGGTCTTCTTCGCGGGCTGCTCGCTGCTGCTGGCCGCCCGCTCCTACCGGCACTCCGTGGCGCGGGCGCTGCTGCGGCTGGCCGGGCTCGGCGCGCTGGCGGCGCTCGCGATCCACCTGGTCGCGGGCGCGGGTGCCGGACACGTCGACACGTTCATCTACGTCGCGGTCGGGCTCGGCGTCATCGCCCTCGTCGCGGCCGTCGCGACCGGTCGCGGCTGGCGCTCGGTGTGGTGGTCGCGCCGGGCCGAGGTCGCCGAGTCGCTCTGCGGCAGCTTCGCCTTCGCCGCGGCGGTCGTCGCGGCCGGCGTCTTCCGCCGCCTGTGGGAAATGACGTCGTGATGTTTAGCCCCGATTTCGTCGGGTAGATGCTCGTCAGCGCGGGGGGCCGGGACGTCTCCCCGAGCACCGGACCACCAGTCCAGTGGATCACCCAACACACGAGAATCTCGGTCGGCTCGGCCGCCGAGGGAGAAGGATCTTTCCATGAGCGAGATGTACGGCCAGACAGAGAAGGCCCTCTCCAAGGGCGCCGACTTCGTTGACCAGGCCCGCGGCGACGTCAAGAACAAGTGCGGCGTCCTCTCCGGCAACATCCAGACGATGATGGGTGGATGGGGCGGCCAGGGTGCCACCGCGTTCAACAACCTCATGATCGCCTGGGACCAGAAGCAGGAGACCATCCTCAAGGCCCTCGACCAGCTCTCGGCCTCGATGAAGGAGACCGAGCGCGACAACGTCTCGACCGACGAGGCCCAGTCCTCCACCCACGCCAACCTCCAGGGCCGTCTCGGCTGACGCCGGCACCCGACACCTGAGATCTAGGAGATCGAGACAATGACTTTCGACGGAATCAAGGTCCAGCACGGCAGCCTCGAGACCGGCGCCGCCGACGTGATGAAGGCCGCCAAGGACATCGAGGCCCGCCTCGACCAGCTCGAGAACGACCTCAACCCCCTGAAGTCGGACTGGAACGGTAACGCCAAGATGGCGTACGACCAGGCCAAGGCCAAGTGGGACCAGGCCATGCAGGAGATGACCCTCCTGCTCCAGCAGGCCAGCCAGGGCGTCGACGCGTCCAACGCCGAGTACAAGGCCGCCGACGCTCGCGGTGCCAACCGCTTCTGAGCCACGCGCATCGTTCGAGGCCGGTCGTCCCTCCGGGGATGATCGGCCTCGCGGCGTCTCGGGAGCCGCTTTCGCCTAGGCTGCTCCCCGTTCAGTGCTCCGGCCCCTCGGGCGGGCGCAGGTGCAGCACACACAGGGGGAACACCAATGAGTCAGGGGTCCTCGGTCGCCTCCGGCCTGGTCCGGGTGACCATCGCCTCGGGGTCGCGCCGCGTCGATCTGGTGCTGCCGGGCTCGATCCCGGTCGCCGAGCTCGTCCCCGAGCTCGCCCGGTCGGTCGGGCTCCTCGACGCCTCCACCGTCTATGGCGGCTACCGCTTGGTGACGCAGGAGGGCCGGACCCTGGCCAACGACGCGGGCCTGACGATGCAGGGCATCGAGGACGGCGGCCTGCTGACCGTCACCGCCGGTGTCGACGACAAGGCGCCCCGCGTCTACGACGACGTGGTCGAGGCGATGGCCGACGTCGTCGAGAACGAGCTCAAGCCGTGGGAGGCCGCGGCCGGGCGGCGTACGGCCCTCGGTGCCGGCAGCATCCTGCTCGGCCTCGGCGCCCTGGCCCTCCTGCTCCAGGGCGAGAGCCTGCTCGGCGGCGTCGCCGCTGCCGTCATCGCAGCGCTGCTGGTCGTCGGCGGCATCGTGCTGGCCCGCGCCCAGGGTGAGCCCGAGGCCGGCGTGGTGGTCTCGTTGCTCGCCGCGGTCTACGCCGGCGCCGCGGGCCTCCTGCTGGCCCCGGGCGACCTGCCCGACTGGAGCTGGCCCCTGGACGACGCCTTCTTCACCGCTCCTCTGCTCTTCGCCGGGCTCGGCATCCTCGCCGTCGGCCTCGTCGCTGTCGTCGGCCTGCAGGACGGCCGGCCGCTGGTCATCCCCGCCATCGTCGTGGGTGCGGTCCTGGTCGCCAGCTCCGTCCTGGTCCAGGTGGCGTCGCTGGAGCCGGACACCGTCTTCACGGTGCTGCTGACCCTCGTCGTGCTGGCCGGCAGCATCTTCCCGTGGCTCGCGCTCGGGGTCACCGGCACCAGCGTCGACCAGCTCTACTCCCTGCACGACATCACTGCCGACCCTGACGAGATCGACCCCGACGAGGTGGCCGGCGACGCCCGCACGGGCCACGAGATCCTGCTCGCGGTCTCCGCCACGGTCGGCACCCTGCTCGTCCTCCTCGCGCCCTTCGCGGTCGGCCGCGGGGTCTACGGCACGATCCTGGCTGCCGTGTGCTGCCTCGCCGTCATGTTCCGCACCCGCCAGTACCGCACCGGAGCGGAGGTGCTCGCGGGGCTCGTCTCGGGCATCCTCGGCCTGGTCTCGGTCGCCGTGTCGATGCTGCTCAACCACGACGGGTGGCGCGCGGGAGCCGCCATCGGCCTGGCCGGCATCGGCGCCGTGCTGCTGTCCCTGACCCTGGTGCCGGCGTCCGCATCCGTACGCCGCGGCCGGATGGGCGACGTCGTCGAGACGATGACGCTCCTGGCGCTGCTGCCGCTGATGGTCCTGGCGGCCGGGTTCGTCTCCGCGGTGGCGGGCTGAGCGATGGCGACCAAGAAGGACCTCGTCGAGGCCCACGCCTTCAGCCGCCGCCGCCTGGTCACCGCCTTCGTCTCGGGCGCCCCGGGTGGCCGCGAGGTCGAGCCCGTCCGCCCCGGACGGGTGCTGATCGGTGGTGTCGCCCTGTCGGTGCTGCTCCTGGCCGGGGCGGCGATCGCCGGGTTCCTGCTCGGTCGTCCTCCGGCGCAGTGGCTCGACAAGGGCAGCTTCGTCATCTCCAAGGACACCGGCGAGCAGTACGTCGTGCTGCGCGGCGGCGACGACCCAGTGCTCCAGAGGGTCCCCAACTACGTCTCGGCGCAGCTCCTGCTCGGCGAGGACGAGCTGACGCCCTACACCGTGCGCGACAAGTACATCCGCACCGTCCAGCTCGGCGAGGACCTCGGCATCGAGGGCGCGCCCGCCGGCCTGCCCTCCGCCGGCGAGCTCGTCGACGACGGCTGGACCGCGTGCACCGCCGCCGACACCGGCATCAAGGTCGCGCTGCAGCAGACCCCCACCGTCGAGGACCTCACGGCCTCTGCCTTCCTGGTCTCCAGCAAGGGGCAGCAGTGGCTGATCGCCACCGCGCCCGGCGTCGGCAGCGATCAGGGCACCGCCTACCGCATCCCGATGCCCGCCGACGAGACCCAGGCCTCCACCGTGGGCGATCGGCTCGGCTTCGCGGCGACCGCGACCGAGGTCGACGAGGAGTGGCTCGACCTCTTCCGGATCGGCGAGCCGCTCGAGGAGTCCTCGTTCGGGGTGACCCGGGGCGGCGAGCGAGTGCCCTACGGTGACACCGGCACCGACCTGTCGCGCTACCGCATCGGCGACCTGCTGGTGTCCAGCGAGGGCACCTACTACCTCCTCGGCGACGAGAAGCCCGAGCGGCTGAACGACTTCGCGGCGATGGTCTACGACGTGGTCGGTGAGCCCGCCACCGAGATCCCCGACCGGCTCTACGCCTCCTTCGGTGACGCGAAGATCCCCGAGGAGTGGCCCTCCGGCCTGCCCCAGGCCGTGGGCACCGGCGCGATGTGCGCCGTGCTGCACCCCGAGCCCGGCGCCGCCCCCATGGTCAGCCTGGCGACCAACCCGACCGGAGCCGCCGACCCCGTCGAGGCCGAGGTGCGACGGGGTCGCCACGCCGTCGACGTCGAGCCCAGCGCCGGCGCCTACGTCCTCTCCGGCTCCGACGAGTCGACCGACAGCGGCACCCCCTACGTCATCGACACGAAGGGCCAGAAGTACGCCCTCTACGGTCCGGAGGTGCCCGACTACATCGGCTACTCCTCCGTGGACCCGGCGGTCGTCCCGAGCTCGTGGCTGCGGTTCTTCGAGCCCGGTGTCGTGCTCTCGACCAACCGCGCGAGGCGCGTGCCCGACGACGCACCGCCGCCCGAGGACGCGACGGCGGACGCCGGCTGATGGCTCGCTCGCTGCTGCGTACGTCGCTGGCGGGCGGCCTGCTCGCCGCCTCGGTGGTGTCCCTGGGTGCAGCACCGGCTGCCGCCGACCACGACGCGCCCTGCCTGCCCGGTGAGGTCCCCGAGTCCGAGCGCCTCGCCGACACCCACACCAAGGACAACCTCGCCTTCGAGCGGATGCACGTCGAGCGTGCCCAGGAGCTCGCCACCGGTCGGGGGGTGAAGGTCGCCGTCATCGACAGCGGCGTCGTGGGTGTCGAAGGCCTGGCGGTGACCGGGCGGACGGCGATCCCCGGTGTGGCCAGCGGGTTCCTGTCCGGGCACGGCACGATCGTCGCCGGGCTGATCGCAGGGCCGCGCGGCGTCGCCCCCGACGCGGAGGTGTTCGACGTCAAGGTCTACGACGCCGACGACGCCGACACCACGCAGGGCGAGCGGGCGCTGACGTCCGCCGGCATCGTGGCCGGGATCGACGCCGTCATCGCCGCCCAGCCCCAGCAGCAGGTCGACATCGTCAACATCTCCCTCGCGGTGCCCACGGCGGACCCGAAGCTCGAGGCCGCCGTCGCCCGGCTCGTCGCCCTCGACGTGGTGGTCGTCGCCGCGGCGGGCAACGCGGAGCCGGGGAGCGACTCCGACACGGGATTCAAGGGCACCCCCGACAGCGACGCCGACGTCTTCCCCGCCGACTACCCCGGTGTGCTGGCGGTGAGCGCCTCCCCTCCGGGCGACGAGAACCCCAGCACCTACGTCCTGCCCAACCGCGACACCGACGTCGCCGCCCCGACCCTCGGTGCGATCTCCGCCAACGCCAACGGCCAGGTCTGCGAGGTCGGCGAGATCGCGACGTCGTGGGCGACCGCCGAGGTCAGCGGGATCATGGCCCTGCTGCGGCAGCGGTTCCCCCGGGCCACCCCCGCCCAGCTCGTCGCGCGGCTCGAGGCGACCACCGAGGGCGCCGTCGCAAGGGGAGGGGAGGACCGCACCCTCGACAACCCGTGGTCGGGAGCGGGTGTCGTGCAGGCGCGCGACGCGCTGACGCGCGAGGTCACCGTGGGTCGGCAGGGCCGGGTCGAGACGACCGAGCGGGAGACCCGCGCCGACGCCGAGGCGCCGCCGGCACCGCAGCGGATCGACCTGTTCAGCACCCCGCGCGCCATCCTGCTCTGGTCCGGGCTGGTCGCCGGGGCGCTGCTGGCGCTGGTCGTGATGCTGCGCCCGCTGCTGCGACGTACCTGAGCCGTTGCCCCGACACCGGTGGGTACGGCGTGGTGGAATCGTGGCATGACCGACACCTCGGGCGAGCCGATCGCCGTCATCCTGGCCGGCGGCCAGGGTTCACGGCTGTGGCCGATCAGCCGTGACCGCGCGCCCAAGCAGTTCCAGCCCGTGGTCCGCGACCGGCCGCTCCTCACCGGCACGATCGAGCGCCTCAGCGAGATCGTCGACCCGAGCCGGATCCACGTCTCCACCCGGGCCCGCTTCGCCGACGCCGCCCGCGCCAACCTCGGTCCGGTGCCCGCGGACAACCTGATCCTCGAGGAGGACCCCGCCGGGCCCGCGACCGCCTTCGCGCTCAGCGTCGCGACCCTGTCGCACCGCTACGGCAACGCGCCCGCGCTGATCGCGCCGTCGGACCACCTGATCAACGAGGAGGAGGCGTTCAACGCCGCCTCCCGCGAGATGCTCGCACAGCTCGAGCAGTCACCCGAGTCGATGGTCGTGCTGGGCGCGGAGCCCACGCGCTACGACCCGAGCCTGGGCTACATCCACACCAAGGGTGGCGACGGCGCCGTCGAGGTCATCGAGTCCTTCCACGAGAAGCCCGAGCTCGAGACGGTCGAGGAGCTCGGCGAGACCGGCTCCCTCTACTGGAACACCGCCTGCTACGGCGTACGGGTCGGGCGGGCGTGCGACGCCTACCGGACGGCGCTGCCGCTGATCTTCGACTCGATCGAGCGGTTCGCGCGCGGCCACACCTCCGACCAGGGCTACCGCGGCGCCGCGATCGGCGGCCACGAGATCTATCCCCTCATGTGGGCGGGCATGGAGTGCCTGGTCGTGCCGCGCCGCCTGGGGTGGACCGACGTCGGCACCTGGACCCGGCTGGAGGGGGTGCTGCACGACCAGCGGGTCACCTCGATCGGCCCGGCGCTCCAGCTCGACGCCGAGGACACCCTGGTCGCCAGCATGGACGGACGCCCGGTGGTCACCCTGGGCGCGCGCGGGCTGATCATCGTCACGCACGAGGACGCGGTCTACGTGCTGGACAAGCAGAAGGCGCTGGACACGGGCACCCTGGACCGCCTCCGTTCGCTCCTGGCGGCCAGCACGCGCGAAGATCTCCTCTGAAGCGCGCACCATCCCCGGTCGCCCCGTCGAAGGAACCCATGTCCCACGAGAACTGCCAGCACATCGTCGTCGTCGGCACCAAGCCCGACATCATCAAGCAGGCGCCGATCTACCACGAGCTGCGCGAGCGCGGTCACGACGTCGTGCTCTGCCACACCGGTCAGCACTACGACCACAACCTGTCGCAGTCGATGCTCGACGAGTTCGGGGTGCAGGAGGACATCAACCTCGAGGTCCGCGGCGGCGTGAACGACCTCGTGTCGGGCATCACGGCCAAGCTCGCCCAGTACCTGCGCGGCTTCGCCGAGCGGGGCGGCTTCCCCATCACCTACGTCCACGGCGACACCACGACCGCCATGGCCGGCGCGCTGGCCACCTTCGGGGAGCGCCAGGCGCTCGTGCACGTGGAGGCAGGGCTCCGTACGCTCTCGCCGCGCCCCGAGGTGCTGCGCGGGTGGATCGAGCAGGGCGCCGACCTCGACTGGGCGTCGTTCCGCGACCAGTCGGTCGACCGCGCCAGCTGGTCCAGGGGCAGCCGCGAGCCGTCCCCCGAGCAGTTCAACACCCGCGTCGCCGACGCCGGGTCCGACCTGCACGCCGCGCCGGTCGAGCTCAACCGCGAGTTCCTCCTCGACGAGGGGTTCGCCCCCGCGGCGATCGACGTCGTCGGCAACTCGGTCGTCGACGCCCTCGCGCAGGCGATCGCCGGCAGCGACAAGAACCAGGTGCTCCAGAAGTTCCCGCAGATGGGCGACGGCTCGTTCCTGCGGTTCTGCGTGCACCGCCGCGAGAACACCACCAACCGCGAGCGCTTCAACCTGCTCATGGACGCGATGGAGTCGCTGCTCGAGCAGGGCCACCACGTGCTGTTCATCCGGCTGCTGGGCACCGAGTCGGCCATCGACAACTTCGGCCGCCGGCAGTGGCTCGAGGACCTCGAGGCGAGGTACGGCGACGCGCTGATCTCGACGCCCGTGTGGGACAGCTACCTCGACGTCGTCGCCGCCATGTCGATGTGCGCGGTGATCGTGACCGACTCCGGCTCCATCGTCGAGGAGGCCAACGTCCTCGAGGTGCCGTGCGTGACCCTGCGATTCGGCTCCGACCGCTCGGAGACCTTCCTCGCCGGCAGCAACTTCCTCGCCCCGCCCGTCGACAAGGACCTGATGACCAGTGTCATCCACCACGTCTTCGAGCACCGCGCCGAGCTGTCGTGGGAGCGCGTCTACCCCGAGAAGGCCTCGGCGATGCTCGTCGACGCGGTCGAGCGCCGCCTCGACGAGGGCAGCCTGCTGATCTCCGAGGAGTGGCGCTACGGGCTCAAGGCGAGGCTGCGCTGAGCCATGACCATCGTCCTCGGAATCGAGACCTCGTGCGACGAGACCGGCGTCGGCCTGGTCCGTGACGGCGTCCTGCTCGGCCAGGCGCTCGCGTCGAGCATGGAGGAGCACGTGCGCTTCGGGGGCGTGGTGCCCGAGATCGCCGCCCGTGCCCACGTCCACGCCATCGTGCCCACCATCCGGGCGGCGCTCGACGACGCCGGCCTGACCCTCGACGACGTCGGCGCCATCGCCGTCACCACCGGCCCCGGGCTCGCCACGGCCCTGCACGTCGGCGTCGCCGCGGCCAAGGCGATCGCCGCCGCGACGGGGCTGCCGCTCTACGGCGTGCACCACCTCGCCGGCCACGCCGCGGCGGACACGCTCGACCACGGCCCGCTCCCGGAGCGCAGCGTCGGCCTGATCGTGTCCGGCGGGCACACCTCGCTGCTGCACGTGCGCGACCTGACCCGTACGCCCATCGAGCACCTGTCCGACACCCTCGACGACGCCGCCGGCGAGGCGTTCGACAAGGTGGCGCGCCTGCTGGGACTGCCCTACCCGGGCGGCCCGGTGATCGATCGGGTCGCCGCGACGGGCGACCCGACGGCCGTACGCTTCCCGCGCCCGCTGACCGGGCGCAACGACTCCCGGCTGGGGTTCTCGTTCTCCGGGCTCAAGACCGCGGTCGCGCGCTACGTCGAGCGCACCCCGGACCTCGACGTCGCCGACACGGCGGCGAGCTTCCAGGAAGCCGTGGCCGACGTGCTGACCCGCAAGGCCCTCCTGGCCTGCCAGGACCAGCGCGTCGACACGCTCGTGATCGTCGGCGGGGTCGCGGCCAACAGCCGGGTGCGCTCGCTCGCGCAGGAGCGCTGCGACACGGCCGGCATCGAGCTCCGGGTGCCGCGCATGAGCCTGTGCACCGACAACGGCGCGATGATCGCCGCGATCGGGGACCTGCTCGTCCGCGACGGTGCGAAGCCGTCCAGCCTCGACGTGACGGTGCACCCGACCATCGAGCTCCAGACCGCACAGCTGCTCTGAGCCCGCCGCGCCGACCCCGTCGTACGCCGAAGGCCCCGCACCGGGTGAGGTGCGGGGCCTTCGTCAGCGGAGGTAGGGGGATTCGAACCCCCGAGGGCTGTTAACCCAACCCGCTTTCCAAGCGAGCGCCATAGGCCACTAGGCGATACCTCCGCCGAGGAGAGTACCGGTCGGTCCGGTGGGCGGTGAAATCGCGTCCTGCGTCCGTCCTGGCGTCCGTCCCGGCCTCCGTGCGGGCCCTGGGTTTGGGTGGCCGTCGCGGGCTCGCCTAGACTCCCCGACAACCCCCCACGCGGCGTCACCTCGCCCAACTCCCCCAGGGCCGGAAGGCAGCAAGGGTAAGTGAGCTCTGACGGGTGCGTGGGGGGCCTCTTCATGTCCGGACCCTGCCCGGTGGTCGCCCTCCGCTGGTCGAGCAGCGAGCGCGGCGAGCGCGGCGAGCGCGTCGGGACCGAGGCCCATGCTGCCGGTGGTCGCTGTGGGTGGGCACGGTTAGGGTTCACGACGTGGAGTCACCGCTCGCGCTCTATCGCCGCTACCGGCCCGAGACCTTCCAGGAGGTCATCGGGCAGGACCACGTGACCGAGCCGCTGCGGGCCGCGCTGGCGGCCAACCGCGTCAACCACGCCTACCTGTTCTCCGGTCCGCGCGGCTGCGGCAAGACCACGTCCGCGCGCATCCTCGCCCGCGCGCTCAACTGCGCGCAGGCGCCGATCTCCGACCCGTGCGGCGAGTGCGACAGCTGCCGCGACCTCGCCCGCGGCGGCCCGGGGTCGATCGACGTCATCGAGATCGACGCGGCCTCGCACGGCGGCGTGGACGACGCCCGCGACCTGCGGGAGAAGGCGTTCTTCGCCCCGGTGCGCGACCGCTACAAGGTCTACATCATCGACGAGGCCCACATGGTGACGACGCAGGGCTTCAACGCCCTGCTCAAGCTGGTCGAGGAGCCCCCGCCCCACCTGCGCTTCATCTTCGCCACCACCGAGCCCGACAAGGTGCTGCCCACGATCCGCTCGCGCACCCACCACTACCCGTTCCGGCTGATCCCGCCGCGCCTGCTCAGCGACTACCTCACCCAGCTCGCCGGCGAGGAGGGTGTCGCGATCGAGTCGGCAGCGCTGCCGCTGGTGGTGCGTGCCGGAGCCGGCTCGGCCCGCGACACGCTCTCGGTCCTCGACCAGCTGCTCGGCGGTGCCGGACCCGACGGCGTGACCCACAAGCTGGCGAGCGACCTGCTCGGCTTCACGCCCGACTCGCTCCTCGACGAGGTGATCGAGGCGTTCGCCACCCGCGACGGCGCCGCGGTCTTCTCGGTCGTCGACAAGGTCGTCGAGACCGGCCAGGACCCGCGTCGCTTCACCGAGGACCTGCTGCGCCGGCTGCGCGACCTCGTGATCGTCACCGCCGTGCCCGACGCACCCGCCACCGGCCTCATCGACGTCTCCGAGGACGCCGGGGAGCGGCTGGTGGCCCAGGCGGCACGCTTCGGCGCGATCGAGCTGAGCCGCGCCGCCGACATCGTGGCCGCCGGCCTCACCGAGATGCGCGGCGCCACGGCGCCGAGGCTGCTCCTCGAGCTGCTGTGCGCCCGGGTGCTGCTGCCGGGCGCCGACCACACCTCCGACGGGGTGATGGCCCGCCTCGAGCGGCTCGAGCGCCGGATGGACGTCACCGGCGCACCGACCCCGTCCGCCACCGCGCCATCCGTCCCAGCGCCGGCGCCGACCCAGGCAGTGCCTACCCGCGCGGCGCAGCCGCAGGCTGCACCACCGGCAGCACAGGCGGGCTCGCCGCGGACCGAGCCCCCCGCGCCCGCGCCGGTGCGCGACGAGCCGGCACCTCCGCCGCCGATGCCCGCGCAGGACGGCCCACCGCCCCCGCCGCCGATGCCGACCGGAGCACCTGCGCCAGAAGCGTCACCCGCGCCGCAGGCACCGCCCGTCGTCGCCGAGCCGACGTCCGCCCCGGCCGCAGCGGCAGGCCCTGACGCGCACGTGGCCGAGCAGCCCGCCGGTCCCCGGGGCGGCCTGAGCCTCGTCGACGTACGCCGCCTGTGGCCCGACATCCTCGAGCAGACCAAGAACCGCCGCCGCCTCGCGTGGATGGTGCTCTCGCAGCACGCCCACGTGGTCGACGTCGACGGCGTGCGGCTGACCGTCGGCTTCGCCAACGCCGGTGCGCGCGACTCCTTCGTCAACGGCGGCTGTGACGAGATCCTGCGGCAGTCCGCGATCGACGTCGTCGGGATGGACTGGCGGGTGGAGTCCATCGTCGACCCGTCCGGTGCGGCCGCCGAGGCGCCCGTCGTACGCCAGGCGGCGACCGACCCGGCCCCCCACCCGTCCGCCCACCCGTCCGCTGCGCCGGCTGCCGCGCCGACGCCGGAGACCCCCGACGGTCCTCCCGCCTGGGTCACCGGCGACGCGGTCGTGCCCACCTCCGAGCCCGCGCCGCCGGCCGCACCACCGGTCTCCGCCGCGCCCGCCCGCGAGGCCCTCGAGGCGGCGCGCGCGGGCGGCGGTCCGGCGGAGCCCGCTGCCCCGGTCCGCTCGCCCGACGACGACGCCGACCCCGACGACCCCGACGCCGAGTCGGCGGCCCTCGACACCGAGTCCCTGCTCAGCCAGACGCTCGGCGCCAGGCTGATCGAGGAGATCAGGAACGACTGACCCGATGACCACCACGACGAGCCCGACCTCGACGACCACCCTGCGGGAGACCCGATGACCCAGAACCCCTTCGACGCCCTCGGTGGCGGCGGCTTCGACATGAACGCCCTGCTGCAGCAGGCCCAGCAGATGCAGCAGCAGCTCGAGGAGGCCCAGGCCGCCCTCGCCGAGCAGACCGTCGACGGCACGGTCGCCGGCGGCGCCGTCACCGTGACCGCCAACGGCGTGGGCGAGCTCGTCGGTGTCACGATCCGCGCGGGCGAGTTCGACGGCAGCGACCCCGACGACCTGTCGGACCTCTCCGACCTGATCGTCGCCGCCTACCGTGACGCCCGTGCCAAGTCCGAGGCGCTGGCCGGCGAGTCGCTCGGCCCGCTCACCGACGGCCTCGGTGGTGGCGGTGCCGGCGGTGGCCTCGGCTTCCAGCCTCCCGGCCTGGGCTGAGGGGCTTCCTTGTACGAGGGTGTGGTCCAGGACCTGATCGACGAGCTCGGTCGGCTGCCCGGCGTGGGCCCGAAGAGCGCGCAGCGGATCGCCTTCCACCTGCTGCAGGCCGAGCCCACCGACGTACGCCGCCTCGCCGACGTGCTGATCGAGGTGAAGGCCAAGGTGAAGTTCTGCTCCACCTGCTTCAACGTCAGCGAGGACGAGCAGTGCCGGATCTGCCGCGACGAGCGGCGTGACCCGAGCGTGCTGTGCGTCGTCGAGGAGTACAAGGACGTCGTCGCGATCGAGCGCACCCGCGAGTTCCGCGGCCGCTACCACGTCCTCGGCGGCGCGATCTCGCCCATCGACGGCATCGGGCCCGACCAACTCCACGTCAAGGAGCTGATGCCGCGCCTGGCGGACGGGACGGTCACCGAGGTCATCCTCGCCACCGACCCCAACCTCGAGGGCGAGGCCACCGCGACCTATCTCACGCGCCTGCTCGGTCCGATGGGCTTGCGCGTCACCCGCTTGGCGAGTGGACTGCCGGTGGGCGGTGACCTCGAGTACGCCGACGAGGTCACGCTCGGCCGTGCATTCGCCGGAAGGAGAGCAGCCACATGACAGACGCCGACCAGAGCCGTTTCGGTGAGCAGATCGCCGACTCCGTGGAGAGCTTCCTGCTCGCGCTGCGCGCGATCGCGCGCGAGGGCAACGGCGCCCAGGCGGTCTCGCTGCTGCTGCTCGAGATCAGCCAGGTGCTCCTCGCGGGCGCCCGGCTCGGAGCCCAGACCGACTTCACCCCGCGCGAGGAGTTCCAGCCCGACGTGGGGCCGGAGGCGGACATCGACGAGCTGCGCCTGCGGCTCGCGGACATGCTCGAGGGCGTCGACGCCTACACCTTCGTCTTCGACCCCTACATACCCGAGCTCGTGGAGAGCCGGCTGTCCGACGACCTCGCCTCGATCGCCATCGACCTCGAGAACGGCCTGCGGCACTTCCGCGGCGGCAACGTCGACGAGGCGCTGTGGTGGTGGCAGTTCTCCTACGTCAACAACTGGGGCAACCTCGCGGGGGCGGCGCTCAACGCGCTCCTCACCGTCGTGGCCCACGACCGTTTCGACACCGACTTCGAGGCCGACGCCGAGGCCGTCGCGGTCGCGGATGAGATGCTCGAGGACGCTCCGGCCGCGCGCCCGTAGAATCGTCGGTGGCCTGGCGGCAACGGCGCCGGCAGGCACGCCAGAGCACCGCGGCCGCTGACGGCCGCACCCCGATCCCGAGGACCAATCGTGGGCATTGTCGTGCAGAAGTACGGCGGCTCCTCGCTCGCCGACGCCGACGCCATCAAGCGCGTCGCGCGGCGCATCGTGGACATCAAGAAGTCCGGCCATGACGTCGTCGTCGCCGTGTCCGCCATGGGCGACACGACCGACGACCTGCTCGACCTGGCCAACGGCGTCTCGCCGCTGCCTCCCGCGCGCGAGATGGACATGCTGCTCACGGCCGGTGAGCGGATCTCGATGGCGCTGGTCGCGATGGCGATCAGCGACCTGGGCTACACCGCTCGCTCCTTCACCGGGTCGCAGGCGGGCGTGATCACCGACTCGGTGCACGGCAAGGCCAAGATCATCGACGTGACCCCGGGACGCATCACCCAGGCCATCGGCGAGGGCCACATCGTCATCGTGGCGGGCTTCCAGGGCGTCTCCGCGGACACCAAGGAGATCACCACCCTCGGCCGCGGCGGCACCGACACCACGGCGGTCGCGCTGGCCGCGGCGCTCGAGGCCGATGTCTGCGAGATCTACACCGACGTCGACGGCGTCTTCACCGCCGACCCGCGGATCGTGCCGAGCGCCCGCAAGCTCACCAAGGTCTCCTACGAGGAGATGCTCGAGCTCGCTGCGTGCGGCGCCAAGATCCTGCACCTGCGGTGCGTGGAGTACGGCCGCCGCTACGGCATCCCGATCCACGTGCGCTCGTCGTTCAGCCAGCTCGAAGGCACCTGGGTCGTCAGTGACCCCCAGACCAGCGGACCCAGCGAGGAAGACACCATGGAACAGCCCATCATCGCCGGCGTGGCCCACGACCGCAGCGAGGCCAAGATCACCGTGGTCGGCGTGCCCGACAAGGTCGGCGAGGCAGCGCGGATCTTCGAGGCGCTGGCCGAGGCGCAGGTCAACCTCGACATGATCGTGCAGAACGTCTCCGCGGCCGCCACGAGCCTCACCGACATCTCCTTCACCCTGCCGCGCACCGACGGCCAGGTCGCGATGACGGCGCTGGCCCGGATCCAGGCCGAGGTCGGCTACGACAAGCTCCTCTACGACGACAAGATCGGCAAGGTCTCGCTGATCGGCGCGGGCATGCGCTCGCACCCCGGCATCACCTCGAAGTTCTTCGCCGCCCTCGCCTCCGCGGGGGTCAACATCGGGATGATCTCGACCTCGGAGATCCGGATCTCGGTGATCGTCGACGAGAACGCGGTCGACGACGCCGTGCGCGCGACCCACACGGCGTTCGACCTCGACGCCGACGAGGTCGAGGCCGTGGTCTACGGAGGCACCGGACGATGAGCCCCGTGAACATCGGCATCGTCGGTGCCACCGGGCAGGTCGGCGTCGCGATGCGCCAGATCCTGCTCGAGCGGGAGTTCCCGGCCGACCAGGTCCGCTTCTTCGCCTCCTCCCGCTCGGCCGGGACCGTGCTGCCCTTCGGCGACCGTGAGATCACCGTCGAGGACGCCGAGACCGCCGACCCGGCCGGTCTCGACATCGCCCTGTTCTCCGCGGGCGCCACGACGTCGCGGGCGCTCGCCCAGAAGTTCGTCGACGCGGGCGTGATCGTGGTCGACAACTCCAGCGCCTTCCGCAAGGACCCGGAGATCCCGCTCGTCGTCGCCGAGGTCAACGCCGACGCGATGGCGCAGGTGATCGAGGCCGGGCGCGGCATCATCGCCAACCCCAACTGCACCACGATGGCCGCGATGCCGGTCCTCAAGCCGCTGCACGACGAGGCCGGCCTGACCCGGCTCATCGTCTCGACCTACCAGGCGGTCTCCGGCTCCGGCGTCGCCGGCGTCGACGAGCTCGCCAACGGTGTGGCCGAGGCGGGCGACAAGGCCCGCGAGCTGGCGTACGACGGCACGGCGATCTCCTTCCCCGAGCCGGTGAAGTACGTCGAGCCGATCGCCTACAACGTGCTCCCGATGGCCGGCTCGATCGTGGACGACGGGCTCAACGAGACCGACGAGGAGCAGAAGCTCCGCAACGAGTCCCGCAAGATCCTGGGCCTGCCCGACCTGCTGGTCTCCGGCATCTGCGTGCGGGTGCCGGTCTTCACCGGTCACTCGCTCGCGGTCAACGCCGAGTTCGAGCGGTCGATGACGCCCGACCGGGCGCGGGAGATCCTGGCCTCGGCCGAGGGTGTCGAGCTCGACGAGGTGCCCACGCCGCTGAAGGCCGCGGGCAAGGACCCGTCCTACGTCGGCCGGCTGCGGCAGGACGCCGGCGTGCCGGACGACCGCGGGCTCGCGCTCTTCATCAGCAACGACAACCTCCGCAAGGGCGCCGCCCTCAACACGGTGCAGATCGCGGAGCTGATCGCGGCCGCTCGCTGAGGTCGGCCATGTCAGCGAGTGCCTGACAACCCCGTGCTCAGCGCACGTCGTGCGGCGCCGAGGCCTCGGCCTCGGCGTCTTCGCCGACCACCGTCGTGGTGACCCACCACGACGCCGCGAACGCGGCCGCCGCCGCGACGGGGACGGCGACGGCGGTCCACCACTGGTCGAGCGAGCCGAGCAGGAAGACCATCACCAGCACCGCAAGGATCCCGACGCCCAGCAGGCTCGTCGACCCGGCGTCGGGCACGGCGAACACCCGCAGCAGCAGGCTGCCCGCCCACGCGAGCACGCCCAGGACGACGACGAGCACCAGCAGGCCGGGACCGCCTCCGCACGACGAGGTGCCGCGTACGGCCTCGCAGCCCACACCGGCCAGCCAGACGAGCAGCACGCCCAGGGCGCCCACCACCACGCCCGTCACGGCCGCGGCCGGCAGGCCCGCGAGCGAGACGCTGGGCAACGGGCGGCGTACGCGGGCGGGCTCGGTGGCAGCGGGATCCGACGCCGCGGCCCGCGGGACAGGTCCAGAGGCAGTCTCGGGAGCCGCCTCGGGCTTCTCCCTCCGCCGCCGTCGCGGGAAGGAGGGCATCTCCAGCGAGGGTCCCTCGTCGGGCGTGCCGTCTGTCCTCGAGCCGTCTGCCATGGGGGCAGGGTGCCACATGAAAGGTGCCCCGGACCCAGTGATCTGGGTCCGGGGCACCGGATGACGAACCGACAGTGTCCTGGTTCAGGACATCCCGGACACATGTCTCACGACATCCCGGACAGATGTCTCAAGACATCCGCGATACCGCGCTGATGCTCAGCCATGTCAAAGGCACGCTTGGTCATCACCGCCGTTGTCGTGGAGGGGCGACCCGTCGCCGAGGTCGTCGCGACCTACGGCGTGTCCCGCTCGAGGCTCTACGAGCTCCTCGCCCGCTACCGAGACGAGGGCGAAGCCGCCTTCGAACCCCGCTCCAAGGCCCCGAAGACCTCGCCGAGAGCAACCCCGCCCGCGACCGTCGACCTGGTCCTCACGCTGCGCAAGCAACTCCTCGAGGCCGGCCACGATGCTGGCGCGGAAACGATCTGCTGGCACCTGCTCCAGCACCACGAGGTGAGGCTGGCGCGGGCCACGATCCACCGGATCCTGACCCGCCACGGCGCCGTCACCCCCGAGCCGCGGAAGCGACCCAAGTCGTCCTACATCCGGTTCGAAGCAGCAATGCCGAACGAGTGCTGGCAGTCCGACTTCACCCACTACCCCCTCACCGACACAGCAACCTTCCCCAAGGGCGTGGAGATCATCACCTGGCTCGACGACTGCACCCGCTACGCCCTGCACATCTCCGCACACCGGGCGATCACACCCCGATCGTGAAGGCCACCTTCCGCGAAGCCGCAGGTCAGCACGGCATCCCCGCCTCGACATTGACCGACAACGGGATGGTCTACACCGTCCGCCTGGCCGGCATCGGTCGCCGCGGCGGCCGCAACGGCTTCGAGCAACAACTCCGCGACTGGCACGTCGTGCAGAAGAACAGCCGGCCCAACCACCCCACCACCTGCGGGAAGGTCGAACGCTTCCAGCAGACCATGAAGAACTGGCTACGCGCCCAGCCCACCCAGCCCGCCACCATCGCAGCACTACAGACGCTGCTGGACCGGTTCCAGCGCGAATACAACCAGCAGCGACCACACCGATCCCTGCCGCACCGCGCCACCCCGGCCGCGCTCTACGACACCATGCCAAAGGCCCTACCCGGCCCCAGCCGCGAACCCGACACCCACGACCGAATCCGGCACGACCGCGTCGACAAGTCCGGCAGCGTCACGCTGCGCATCGCCGACAAACTCCGCCACATCGGCGTCGGACGAACCCACGCCCGAACCCACATCATCCTGCTCGTCCACGACCTCGACGTCCGCATCGTCAACGCCATCACCGGCGAACTCCTCCGCGAGCTCACCATCGACACCAGCAAGGACTACCAACCACGCAACCCCAAATGAAGAACACCCGAACCTACGTTTCCGTAGGTCCGGGTGTCCGCGATGTCCTGCGACATCACAATGTCGGGCTGACAGGATTTGAACCTGCGGCCTCCTCGTCCCGAACGAGGCGCGCTACCAAGCTGCGCCACAGCCCGCCGCCCCGATCGAGAGGACTCGTCAGGGCAACGCGGGCGAGCATACCGGAGCGGTCTGGGCCTCCCGAAATCGCCCCGGAGCCGTGGACTCAGGTGCGGGAGCGACGAGTGAGGGTCAGGTGCACGACGCCGCTGGGCGAGGCCACCGACTCGATGTCGTACGCCGACTCCACGCCGTCGAGACCGTCCCAGATGCGGGTGCCGCGGCCCAGCACGATCGGCACCACCACGAGGTGCAGGTGGTCGACGAGCCCGGCGGAGACGAACGAGCGGATCGAGCTGGCGCCGCCGCCGAGGCGTACGTCGAGGTCGCCGGCAGCCTCCTGCGCCACGCCCAGAGCCTCCTCCGGCGACGCGTCGAGGAAGTGGAAGGTGGTGCCACCCTGCATCTCGAGCGGCGGCCGCGGCCGGTGCGTGAGGACGTACGTCGGGGTGTGGAACGGTGGGTCCTCGCCCCACCAGCCGCGCCAGTCGGGGTCGTCCTGCCACCCGGGCGGGCCGAACTTGTTGGCGCCCATGATCTCGGCACCGAAGCCGTCGCCGTGACGCACGGCGAACGCGTCGTCGACGCCCTGGTGACCGGCCTCGGGGTCCCAGAAGCGCGTCGCGAACATCCATTCGTGGAGGCGCTCGCCGGCGTGGCCGAAGGGCGACTCGAGCGACTGCGGCGCCCCGGCGCCGAAGCCGTCGAGCGAGATGGAGAAGTTGTGGACCCGGACGAGTGGCACGAGGGCTCCTGGGTGGCTGTGGGTCAGGTGGTCGGGACGAGCGTCATCAGGGTCGCCTCGGGGCGGCAGGCGACGCGGAGGCGGATGTAGGGGTTGGTGCCGAGCCCGGCGGAGACGTGCAGCCAGGCCGAGCCGTCGTCCCCGGGTGCGGAGTCGGCGGGGTGGCGGTGCAGGCCGCGGGCGCGGGCCGGCTCGAGGTCGCAGTTGGTGGTGAGGGCCCGACCGCCGGTCGGGGTGGGCAGGCACACCTGCCCGCCGTGGGTGTGCCCGGCGATGATCGCGTCGTAGCCGTCGGCGGCGAACTGGTCCAGGACGCGGAGGTAGGGCGCGTGCGCGACCGCGAGGCGTACGTCGGCGCCCGGGTCCGCAGGCCCGGCGACGCGCTCGAGGTCGTCGTACTTCAGGTGCGGGTCGTCGACCCCCGCGAAGGCGATCCGGGTCCCGCCGACCTTCAGCGAGCCGAACCCGTTGGTCAGGTCGAGCCAGCCGGCGGCGGCGAAGCGGTCCTTGAGCTCGGGCCACGGCAGCTGCGGGGTCGAGGTGTTGCGCTCGCCGTCGTCGGGCAGCAGGTAGCGCAGCGGGTTGCGCCACCCGGGGGCGTAGTAGTCGTTGGACCCCAGGACGTAGGCGCCCGGCACGTCGAGCAGGCCGCCCAGGGCGTCGACGACGACCGGGACCGACCGCTTGTCGGCGAGGTTGTCACCGGTGTCGATGACCAGGTCTGGCTCGAGGGCGGCCAGGCCGCGCAGCCACTCCTGCTTGGCGCGCTGGTCGGGGGCCATGTGGATGTCGCTGAGGTGCAGCACCTTCAGCGGCGCGTGCCCGGGCGGCAGCAGCGGCAGCGTGACGCGGCGGAGGGTGTACTGCCGCGCCTCCCACGCGGCGTACGTCGCGACGCCCGCGCCGGCGAGGGCGCCGAGCGCGAGGGAGCGGCGTACGGCGGGGAGGAAAGGCATTCGCCAAGGCTGCCACAATGGGTTCCATGAGTGACCTGAAGGACCGTCTCCGCGCCGACCTCACCACCGCCATCAAGGCGCGCGACGAGCTGCGCTCCTCGACCCTGCGGATGGTGCTGACCGCGATCACCAACCAGGAGGTCGCCGGCAAGGAGGCCCGCGAGCTCTCCGACGACGACATCATCGGCGTGCTGTCCACCGAGGCCAAGCGGCGTCGCGAGGCGGCTGTCGCGTTCGAGGAGGGCGGGCGCACCGAGATGGCCGCCAAGGAGGCCGCCGAGGGCGTGGTCATCGCCGAGTACCTCCCGGCCCAGCTCAGCGAGGCCGAGATCGCCGACCTGGTCAGCGCAGCGATCGCGCAGACGGGTGCCGCCGACGAGGGGATGCGCGCCATGGGCAAGGTGATGGGCGTCGTCACGCCGCAGGTCAAGGGTCGCGCCGACGGCGGTGCCGTCGCCGCGGAGGTGCGGCGCCAGCTCGGCTGACGGGCACTGCCCGGTCAGCCGTTGCCCCGGCCTCCGCCGTTGCCGTTGCCGTTGCCGTTGTTGCCACGGCCTCCGCCTCCGCCTCCGCCACCGCCGCCGCTGTTCTCGGGCGGCGGGACGGTCCCGGTCGAGGTGTAGAGCGTGACGGTGTCGCCGCTGCTGAGGGCGGTGCCGCCAGCCGGGGACGTGTACGCCACGGTGCCGGCGGCGACCTCGGAGTTGACCTGGCCGCCGTCGGCAACGGCGAAGCCGGCGCCCTGCAGGGTGGCCGTGGCTGCCTCGACGCTCTGGCCGGCGACGTCGGGCACCGTGCTCAGCACACCGGCGATCTCGTCGCCAGGCGGGGCCTGGAAGTCCTCGTAGGGCAGCTTGGCCGAGATGGCCGCCATCGCGTCGCCCCAGATCGGGCCGGCGACGGTCGAGCCGAAGGCTTCGTAGATCGGGCTGCCGCCCACGACCTGGCCGTTGAGGCTGACCCACTCGCCGAACTCGTTGGCACCGGCGACCATCGCGGCGGTCGAGATGCTGGGCGTGTAGCCGGCGAACCACACCGACATGTTGTTCTGGTTGGTGCCGGTCTTGCCGGCCGACGGCTTGTCGATGGCGATGTTCTGGCCGAACCCGCCGGGCTCCATCACGCCGCGCAGGATGTCGTTGACCGCGTCGGCGGTGGCGCCGGGCATGACCTGCTCGCACTCGGTCGGGAAGTCCTTGAGGACCCCGCCCGAGGAGTCGAGCACCTGGGTGACCGGGCGCGGCTCGCAGTGCAGGCCGCGGGCGGCGAAGGTGGCGTAGGCCTGGGCGATCTCGAGCGGGTTGCTGTCGGAGACGCCGAGGATCCACGACGGCACCTTCTGTGCCAGCGGCACCTTGACGCCCATGTCGGCGGCGAGCTGCAGCGGCTCGCACATGCCGGTCTGCATCTCGAGCTGGGCGAAGAAGGTGTTCACCGACTGCTGGGTGCCGGTGTAGAGGTTGTAGTCCTGGTCACCGCCGGTCGAGTTGCTGACGTTCCAGCCCTCGCCGTCGCCGGCATAGGGGCCGTCGCAGTTCTCGAACTCCTCGTCCTCGATCTGCATCTCCTGCGGCGAGTAGATGTTCGTGCTCAGGGGGATGCCCTGGTTGATCGCCTCGGCGAGGACGAACACCTTGAAGGTCGAGCCTGCCTGGAAGCCGTTGGCGTCGCCGTACTTCTTCGGGACGACGTAGTTGAGGTAGGTCTCGCCGCCCTTCTTGTCCTTGCCCATCGGGCGCGACTGCGCGATCGCGCGGACGTCGCCGGAGCCGGGCTCGACCATGGCGAGCCCGCCGATGGCCTGATCGGTCTGGAACACGTGGCTCGAGACCGAGTCGTCGGCGGCCTTCTGCATGTCGAGGTCGATCGTGGTGTTGATCGTCAGGCCGCCGTTGTTGAGGGTGCGGCGGCGCTCCTTGGGCGTGTCGCCGAGCACGGGGTCCTTGAGCAGCCAGTTGACGACGTAGTCGCAGAAGAACGGCGCCCGCGACTGCTGGCAGCCGTTGGGGGACGTCTCGATCTTGAGCGTCTCGCCGATCGGCTTGTTCTTGAGGCGGTCAGCCTTCTTCTCGGTGAGGACCCCGAGCTGCGCCATCCGGTCGAGCACGACGTTGCGCCGGCTCTCGGCGCGCTCGGGGTTGTCGACCGGGTCGTAGCCGACGGGGTTCTTCACCAGGCCCGCGAGCGTGGCCGACTCGAGCAGGTTGAGGTCCTTGGCGTTCTTGGAGAAGAAGTGGCGCGCGGCCGCCTGGACGCCGAAGGCGCCGTCGCCGAAGTAGGCGATGTTGAGGTAGCGCTCGAGGATCCAGTCCTTCGTGTGGTTCTTCTCGAACGCGATCGCGTAGCGCAGCTCGCGGACCTTGCGGGCGTACGTCTCCTCGGTCGCGGCCTTGCGCTCCTCGTCGGTCTCGGCCTGGTAGAGCAGCGTCTGCTTCACCATCTGCTGGGTGATCGAGGAGCCACCCTGCACGGAGCCGCCGTTGGCCTGGTTGGTGATGAAGGCGCGCAGCGTGCCCTTGAGGTCGAGCGCCCCGTGGTCGTAGAAGCGGTAGTCCTCGATCGCGACGATCGCCTTGACCATCGGCCGCGAGATCGAGCTCAGCGGGACGTTGATCCGGTTCTGGTCGTAGAGCGAGGCGATGAGGTTGCCGTTGACGTCGTAGATGCGCGTCTTCTGCGACAGGTCCTTGGCCTCGAGGGACTCCGGGAGGTTGACCATGCCCTTGCTGACGTCCTTGGCCGCGACTCCCACCAGGCCCGCGAACGGGATGGCGAGGCAGGCCACGAGCACACCCATGACCACCGCGACGGCACCCATCACCGCGAGGTGGGAGGCGACACGACCGGCGTCGGGGCGTCCGTGCGGACGCTCGGAACGGGAGGACGAGCGGGTTGGCATGGGCACCAGAGTACGTGGCGGACGCATAGCACCTTCAATTCCAACCGCGCAGCGGAGTAGTCACATTGGACTATGCGAATTGAGCCACTCGGCCCCTGTCTGGACCGGGGGCATTTCGTTTACTTTTCATGCGGAGTCGGGGATGGCCGCTATGGGGGCGGCTGACCGGCTCGACACACACCGTGGGGTACAGATCATGTGGGTCGAGGACTGGGCGGCACGCGCCGCATGCAAGGGCGACACGCCGGACGCACTCTTCGTGCGAGGTGCGGAGCAGAACAAGGCCAAGCAGGTCTGCGCCGGTTGCCCCGTGCGTACGGAGTGCCTGGCCGAGGCGCTCGACAACCAGATCGAGTGGGGCGTGTGGGGCGGCATGACCGAGCGTGAGCGCCGTGCGCTGCTCCGCCGCCGGCCCGACTCGTCGTGGCGCTCCATCCTGGAGACCGCCCGCACCAAGGTCGAGTCTCCCTCCGTCACCGTCTGACGAGGTCTCGGCCTGGCCTATGCCTGGTCGGCGAGCCCCTCGCCGATCGTGCGCAGGCCGTCGAGGTCGTGGACGTCCTCGGCGAGCGCCGGGACGAACGCCGTCGGCACCTGGGGGTGCGAGGCGGCGAACCGCTCGCACAGGTGCTGCTCGCGCTCGACGATGCGGACCCGGTCCGCGTGGAGCTGCAGCAGCCCGGCCGTGAGTGACGAGGAGTCGCCGGACCGCAACCGGTCGGCGGCGGTGATCGCCGCCTCGGCCGAGAGGTCCGTACGCGCCGCCGGACTGACCCGGTTGACGACGAGACCGGCCAGCGGCATCTCGTCGTCGGTGAGCCGGTCGACGAAGTAGGCGGCCTCGCGGAGCGCGTCGGGCTCGGGTGCGGCGACCACGACGAACGCGGTCCCGTCGGCCTGGAGCAGGGCGAAGGTCTGGTCGGCCCGCTGGCGGAATCCGCCGAAGAGCGTGTCGAACGCCGCCACGAAGGTCTGCATGTCGCGCAGCACCTGGGCGCCGAGGACCTTGGTCAGGGCGTTGGTGACGACCGAGAAGCCGGCTGTCATCAGTCGCGCCGGACCGCGGGCGGGGGCAAGCAGCAGCCGGATGAATCGTCCGTCGAGGAAGCTCGACAGCCGCTCGGGCGCGTCGAGGAAGTCGAGCGCGGAGCGCGACGGCGGCGTGTCGACGACGATCAGGTCGTGGCTGCCGTCCTCGAGCGCCTGCCGGTGGAGCTGGCCGAGCTTCTCCATCGCCATGTACTCCTGGGTCCCGGCGAACGAGCTCGAGAGTGCGACGTAGAACGGGTTCTCCAGGATCTGCCGAGCCTTCTCGGGGCTGGCCTGGGACTCGACGACCTCGTCGAAGGTCCGCTTCATGTCGAGCATCATCGCGTCGAGCGAGCCGCCGGCCTCGGCCCCGACGCCCGGCACCGGCCGCGGGGTGTTGTCGAGCTGTTCGATGCCCATCGACTGCGCGAGCCGGCGGGCCGGGTCGATCGTCAGCACGACGACCTTGCGGCCGCGCTCGGCCGCGCGCAGCGCGAGGGCGGCCGACGTGGTGGTCTTGCCGACGCCGCCCGACCCGCAGCACACGATGATCTCGGTGGTCCGGTCGTCGAGGAGGGCGTCGATGTCCAACGTCGGGGTGGGATTCATGCCATGGCCTGGTGGCGCAGGAGCTGGGCGAGCTCGACGAGCGCGCCGTGGTCGATGCCGGCGGCGATGCGGGGCAGCTCGTAGGTCGGCAGGCCCTCGGCCGCCACGAGGGCGCGCTGCTCGTCCTCGAGCTGCCGGCGTACGGCGTGGTCGCGGGCCTCGGCGACGAGCGCGCGGACCAGGGCCGCGTCGACGTCGACCCGCGCGCGACTGAGCTCGGAGGTGATTGCGGTGGGGTCGACCGCGTCGTCGCGCACCTGCGCGAGCGCCCCCGGGCTGAGCGCCTGCGGGCGGACGAGGTTGACCACGATGCCGCCGACCGGCAACCCCGCGGCGCGCAGCTCGGCGATCCCGTCGGAGGTCTCCTGCACGGGCATCTCCTCGAGGATCGTGACGAGGTGCACGGCGGTGCGCGTCGAGCGCAGCAGCTCCATCACCTTGTCGGCCTGCGACTTGATCGGGCCGACCTTGGCGAGCCCGGCCAGCTCGGAGTTGACCCCGAGGAACTGGCAGATCCGCCCGGTGGGCGGCGCGTCGAGCACCACGGCGTCGTACGTGATCTGCTCCCGGGTGCGCCCGCCGCGGGGCCGCTGGACCGCCTCGTAGACCTTGCCGGTCAGCAGCACGTCCCGCACACCGGGGGCGATGGTCGTGGCGAAGTCGATGACGCCGAAGCGGTCGAGCGCCTTCCCGGCCCGGCCGAGCTTGTAGTACATCGCGAGGTACTCCAGCAGCGCCGACTCGGCATCGACGTGCAGGGCGTGCACCTGCCCGGCCCGGCCGTCGACGTCGGGCGCGCCCTTGGCGATGCGGCGTTCCTCGTAGGGGAGGGGGTCGACGTCGAACATCCGGGCGATCCCCTGCCGGCCCTCCACCTCGCACAGCAGCACGTTGCGCCCCGATCCGGCGAGTGCCAGCGCGAGGGCGGCGGCGACCGTGGACTTGCCGGTGCCGCCCTTGCCGGTGACGACGTGCAGACGGACCTTCGGCCAGTCGACGGGGCGGTCGGCGGGGGCGGTCACGAGCCGAGGATAGCCAGCGGGGGTGGAGGACCTTCCGAGCGTTCGACGGCCGCTCACGCGTCTTCTAGATGTTGACGGACACCTTTTGCTTGACCAGCAGACAAAAGTCTGGGAGCGTCGCGTCAGACCATTCGTGACCCATGTCACAGCGCGACCTCACTCGCCGCCGTCCGTTGCCACTCCGCTCGCCCCCTGGAGGCCCTGGGATGTCCACCACCCCGCGCTCGATCCCGCGAGGATCAACTGCCCGTCGCTCGCGCGCCGGCACCGCCCTGCTCGCCGTACTGGCCCTCGTCGGCAGCGTGCTGCTCGGCGCCGTCGTCGCCGCGCCCGCCCAGGCGCACCCCGGCCACGGCCACGTGCTGCTCTTCAACGAGGCACCGGCCGGTCCGTGGCACGACGAGGCGATCGCCTACGGCACGCCCAAGATCAAGGCGGCGCTGGAGGCGGAGGGGATGACCGTGACGGTCTCCTCCGACTCCTCGGTCTTCACCGACGAGAACCTCGCGCAATTCGACGCGATGGTCGCCTTCCAGATCAACGGCGACCCGTGGACCGCGGCGGAGAAGGCTGCGATGGAGCGGTGGATGCAGGCCGGCGGTGGCATCGCGGCGATCCACAACGCCACCGACATGCGCGGCAACTACCCGTGGTGGGACAGCATGATCGGCGCGCTGATGCCCGGTCACTCGGCCCAGGACATCCCGGCGGTCGTGCGCAACGAGGACGTCACCCACCCCTCCACCGAGCACTTCCAGGGCACCGACGAGGTGACCCGGTGGATGCGCAACGACGAGTGGTACAACTTCAACCGCAACGTCCGCGGCGAGGCCCACGTGCTGCAGACGATGGACGAGTCGACCTACAACCCCGGCTCCAACGCCCAGGGCTACGACCACCCGATCACCTGGTGCAAGCCCTACGACGGCGGCCGCTTCTGGAGCACCGCGCTCGGCCACTTCCCCAAGAACTACGACGAGCCCGAGTTCATGGACATGATCATCGGCGGCGTGAAGTACGTCGCGGGCATGGTCGAGGGTGACTGCGGCGGCACCGTGTGGAGCAACTTCGAGCGCATCCCGCTCGACCAGAACACCTCGGCGCCCTTCGCGATCGACGTCGCCGACGACGGCAAGGTCTTCTACACCGAGCTCGTCCGCGGCCAGCTGCGGATGTACGACCCGGTCACCCAGGCGGTCACGACGGTGCTGACGCTGCCGGTCTACTCCGGCGGCGAGGACGGTCTCCTCGGCGTCGCGCTCGACCCCGACTTCGCGACCAACGGGCACATCTTCCTCTACCGGTCGGCGGCCTCGCCCAACGACTCCTCCCCGGACAACTTCTGGTCCACCGTCTCCCGCTTCACCTTCGAGAACGGGGCGGTCGACCCCGCCACGGAGAAGGTCATCATCCGGATCCCGGCGCGGCGCCTTCCCGACGAGCCCGGCCACACCGGCGGCGGCCTCGACATCGACGACGACGGCACCCTCTTCATCGGCGTGGGTGACGACGTCAACCCCCACTCCGAGCCGTCCGGCGGGTACGCCCCGCTGTCCGAGCGCGCCGGCACCTTCCACGACGCCCGCGAGACCTCGGCCAACACCAACGACCTGCGCGGCAAGATCCTGCGCATCACGCCGCTCGACGAGCCGGGTCAGCCGGGCGCCGGCTCCAGCTACACCATCCCCGAGGGCAACCTGTTCCCCGAGTCCGAGGACGTCGGGCGCGACAAGACGCTCCCCGAGATCTACGCGATGGGCTTCCGCAACCCGTTCCGCTTCTCCATCGACAGCGAGACCGGCTGGCTGAGCATGGCCGACTACTCGCCCGACAACGGCACCGACGCCCCCGACACCCGCGGCCCCGCGGGCATCGCGGAGTGGAACCTCATCAAGAGCGCCGGCAACTACGGCTGGCCGCTCTGCATGGGTGGCAACCACAACGGACAGAACCCCAACGGCGAGCCGTTCCGCGACGTCGACTACGGCAGCACCACCCCGCTGAACCCGCCGGTCGTGGGTGACTACTTCGACTGCGCCAACCCGGTCAACGACTCGGTGCGCAACACCGGCCTGACCAACCTGCCCCCGGCGCGCGCCGCGGACATGTACTACGGCTACCGCCGCTCCTCCGTGGGCGCGATCCCGCAGGGCGGCGGCCTGGCCCCGATGGGCGGCCCGATCTACCGCTACGACGAGACCCTCGAGTCCGACACGAAGTTCCCCGAGTCGTACGACGGCAAGCCGTTCTTCTACGACTGGGCCCGCAACAAGATGTACAACATCCAGCTGAAGGACCCCGCCGCCGCGCAGGGCTCGCAGGTGGAGAAGGTCAACCCGTTCCTGCCCGACGTGCCCTTCCTGGCGCCCATCGACTCCAAGTTCGGCCCCGACGGCTCCATGTACGTCCTCGACTGGGGCGGCGGCTACGGGCGCGACAACCCCACGTCCGGGCTCTACCGCATCGACTACATCAGCGGCTCCCGCTCGCCGGTCGCCCGCATCGACGCCGAGCCCGACTCCGGCCAGGCGCCCCTCGAGGTGGCCTTCGACGGCAGTGGCTCGACCGACCCCGAGGACGAGGCGCTCACCTACGAGTGGGACTTCGACGCTGACGGCACCACCGACGAGACCGGTGTGACCGCCACGCACGTCTTCGAGGACGAGGGTGTCTTCGACGCCCGTCTGACCGTCACCGACCCGGCCGGCAAGACAGGTACGACGACGGTGCCGATCACGGTCGGCAACACCCGCCCGGTGGTCGAGCTCGAGACCCCGCCGGACGGCTCCTTCTTCGACTTCGGCGACGAGGTCGGCTGGCAGGTCCGGGTGACCGACCCGGAGGAGGAGACGGTCGACCCGCAGGCCGTCGAGGTGCAGCCCGCCCTCGGCCACGACGACCACGCGCACCCGCTGGTCGCCTCCCGCGGCCTGACCGGCAGCACCGTGACGAGCGTCGGCGGCCACGCGGCCGACGAGAACATCTTCTACGCCATCGACGCCCGCTACACCGACACCGGAGGGGCCGGCGGGGAGAACCCGCTGCTGGGCTCCGACACGTCGGTGATCTTCCCCAAGCTGCGGCAGGCCGAGTGGTTCGACGCCAAGTCGGACACCGCCACCGTGGCACCGGGACGCGACCCCGCCGGCGGCGGCCAGGTCGTGGTCGGCAAGGACGGCGCGTGGGTGAGCTTCGAGCCGGTGAACTTCCACCGGATCGACGACTTCCACCTGCGGGTCCAGGCCGCTTCGGCCGGCGGCACCATCGAGCTGCGCAAGGGCAGCCCGACCGGTGAGCTCGTCGGCAGCGCCGAGGTCCCGGCGACCGGCCAGCAGTTCCGCGACGTCGCGGTCGACGTGAGCGCTCTCGGCAACGAGACGATGGACCTGCACCTGGTCTTCACCGGCCCGGGCGACATCAAGCTCAACTTCTTCGAGGCCGTCGGCCAGGGCATCTCCCCCACCGCCAAGCCGGTCGTCGCCATCACCGCGCCCGTCGACGGGGACGAGCTCGACCCCGGCGCCGAGGTGGCCGTGGCCGCCGACGCGTCCGACGCCGACGGCTCGGTCTCGAAGGTCGAGTTCTTCGCCGGGGACACCAAGATCGGCGAGGACGACACGGCGCCGTACGCCGCGACGTGGACCGCTCCCGCCGAGGAGGGGCTCTACGAGCTGACCGCGAAGGCGACCGACGACGAGGGGAACGTCACCACCTCACGCCTCGTGCAGGTGCAGGTGGGCGAGCTGTTCGGCGACCTGGTCCCGTTCAGCAACGTCAACGGTGAGTTCGAGCGCCTCGGCGCCGGCGCGTTCCGGATCTCCGGCGCGGGCGCCAACGCGTGGCAGGGCACCGACCAGTACACGACGCTGTTCAAGCCCGGCGGCGGTGACGACGAGTACGACGCCATCGTGCGGGTCGACGCCAGCACGCTCAACCACAACTCGGGCAAGGCCGGCCTCCTCGTCCGCAACGACATGACGCAGCCCGGCGTCTCGCCCGGCTACGCCATTCTCGCGTGGCGCCGCGCCAGCGGGATGGAGTTCCTCACCGACCCCGACGGCAACGGACAGCTCAACGCGTCCGTCGCCGGCGGCACCAGCACGGTGCCCAAGTGGCTGAAGCTCAGCCGCCGCGGCAACCAGGTGTCGGCGTACTGGTCCAACAACGGCACGTCGTGGACCCAGGTCGGCGCAGCAGTCACCCTGGCCGGCATCGGCGCGACGCAGGACGTCGGCATGTTCATCATGGCCCACGAGTCCGCCGTCCGGACGGCCGACTTCTCGCAGTTCGCGATCGACAGCGACCCGCAGGAGCCCGAGCCCGAGCCGGAGACCCCGAGCGAGCCGCTGAGCTGCGTCACCGGACCCGTCTCCGACGAGTTCGACTCCCCGGCGCTGCTGCCCAAGTGGGCCCTGCGCAACGCTCCCGGTGCGCCGATCACGCAGGCCGGCGGCTCGCTCCGCCTGCCCGTCACGACCGGTGACATCAACGAGGCGAGCCCCGGACCGGTGAGCTTCGCCGGCCAGCCGGTGCCCGCCGGTGACTGGACCGCCACCACGAAGATCACGCTGGAGCACAGCTCGCACTGGCAGTGGGCCGGCCTGGTCGTGCACCAGTCGGACGACGAGTACAACAAGCTCGCGTTCGTGCGGCACCAGAACGGGACCCGGCTCGTGGAGTTCCAGTCCGAGACCAACGGCTCGCGCACCACGCCTGCCGCGCCGGTCGTGGCCGCGGACTTCCCGAGCACGATCCACCTGCGGCTCACCCACGTCGCGGGCAAGCTCAGCGGGGTGTACTCCGCCGACGGGTCCGACTGGACCGCGCTGGCCGGCACGCTCGACCTCAAGACCGGGTCGGCTGCGCGGGTCGGGCTGATGGCGGCCGGTGACCTCGGCACCACGCCGCGGGTCGCGCAGGTCGACTGGTTCCGGGTGACCCCGGACCGTACGGCTCCCGCGGTCGAGGCCGACGACGAGTTCGACGGCAGCGCGCTCGACGGCTGCCGCTGGGCGGAGTCGGTGCGCTACAACTCGAACACCGAGTCGGTGGCCGACGGCCACCTGAGGATCGCGACAGAGCCGGGCGACATCAACGGCAACAACCCGATCCAGCCGCGCAACTTCATCCTGCAGGACGCGCCCGACGGTGACTGGGTGGCCGAGACCAAGCTCAAGGCCCCGCTCGAGCACCGCTACCAGCTGGCCGGTCTGCTGATGTACGGCGACGACGACAACTACGCCAAGGCCGACATCGTGGCCTTCAACGCACCGGGTGCTGCGCTCGACCTGCGGGCCGAGCTGGCCGCGGAGAAGGGAGGCGCCGGCGTCAGCGGCGGGGACCAGGTCAACATCGCCGACACCACCGAGAGCGGCTACTGGTGGGTGCAGGTGACCAAGACCGGCACGACGTACACCGCCGCGGTGAAGTCGACCGCGGGTGCGTCGTGGACGCCCATCGGCGACGGCATCACCTATGACGGACCGCTCAACTCCATCGGCCTGATGGCGATCGGTCCCGAGCAGGAGGAGCCGGTGACGGTCGAGTTCGACCACTTCCACCTCGACGGCGACGAGCCGCCGGCCGACACGACCGCGCCGGTCACCACCGCCGGTCAGGCCGTGGTCGAGGACGGCGTGCGGGTCACGCTGACCGCGACCGACGAGTCCGGCGGGTCGGGCGTCGCGTCCATCGAGTACCGCGTCGACGAGGGGGAGTGGACCGACTACACGGGTCCGTTCACCCTGACCGAGCCGGGTACTCACACGGTCGAGTTCCGCTCGACCGACGTGGCCGGCAACGAGGAGGCGACGAAGAGCATCGAGGTCGTCGTCGAGGCCGCCGACACCGACGCACCGACCACGACCATCACCTGGTCGCCGGCCGAGGCCGACGGTGAGGAGGGCTGGTACGTCACCGGTCCGAGCTTCACCCTCGACGCCGAGGACGACGGCTCGGGCGTCGCGTCGACGGAGTACAGCGTCGACGGCGGCCCGTGGACGACGTACGACGCCGCGGTCGCGGTCCCCGACGGGACGCACGTCATCGAGTTCCGCTCGACCGACGAGGCCGGCAACCAGGAGGAGGTGCAGTCCTCGGAGGTCGAGGTCGACACCGTCACCCCGGCGACGAGTGCGACGCACGAGAAGGCCGACGACGGCGGCGACTCGGTGGTGCTCGAAGCCAGCGACGCCACCTCCGGCGTCGCGTCGACCGAGTACCGCGTCGACGGTGGCGACTGGGAGACGTACGTCGAGCCGG
Source organism: Nocardioides eburneiflavus (assembly GCF_004785795.1). NCBI lineage: Bacteria > Bacillati > Actinomycetota > Actinomycetes > Propionibacteriales > Nocardioidaceae > Nocardioides > Nocardioides eburneiflavus. The sequence goes on along the minus strand of NZ_SRRO01000001.1, from coordinate 563,909 downwards.
TCCTCGTGACCGGGGCAGGCGAGCACACGGTCGAGTTCCGCTCGACCGACGTCGCTGGCAACGTGGAGGAGGCGCAGTCGATCGACGTCACCGTCGGCGGCCCGCCAGCCGACACCACGGCGCCGGTGACCACCGTGCGGACCGCCCCGGCGTCGCCCGACGGCAGCGCCGGCTGGTTCACCACGGCTCCGAAGGTCACGCTCGGCGCGACCGACGCCGAGTCCGGGGTGGCACGCACCGAGTACCGCATCGGCAGCGGCGCGTGGACGGCGTACACGGCTCCGTTCACCATCACCGCGCAGGGCCGCCAGGTCCTGGAGGTGCGGTCGGTGGACCGGGACGGCAACGTCGAGACGGCGCAGTCGCGCGAGATCGCGGTCGACACCGGTGAGCCGGAGGTCGCGATCTCGGGGATCCGGGCACGCACCTACCCCAGCCACCAGCAGGCGGCGGTGGCGTGGACGGCGACGGACGCGACGTCCGGGGTCCGCGGCGTGCGGGCGACGCTCGACGGCGAGGCGGTCGAGGCGGGCGAGTGGTCCATGTGGACGCTCTCCACCGGACGCCACGTCCTGACCGTCACCGCGGCGGACGTGGCCGGCCACACCAGCTCGCAGACGGTGGTCTTCACCGTGCAGGCGACCGGGAAGTCGGTCACCAAGGTGGTGAAGGCGCTGGCCGCCGACGAGGAGGTCGGGCCGAAGCTCGCCACCAAGCTGCTCCAGGCCGACAAGGACGCTCGCAAGGCCGAGCGTTCCGGCGACCGGAAGGCGGCGAGGAAGGAGCTGAAGCAGCTGCGCAAGCTGGTCCGCACCAAGCTGGACGGGGAGCTGCGCGCGGCCCTGCTGGCCCAGGTGAGGGAACGCCTGCGTCAGCTCTGACCGGTCGCTGCGACCGGTGCACGACTCAGCCGGGTCCGAGGAGGGTGCCTCCCCTCGGGCCCGGCTGATCCACACATCGGGACGGTCGAACTGTGGTTCCCGCCCACACGGTGGCGACGGTCACACGGCCGCTAGGGTCTCGGCATGGACAAAGTGGTCTCTTCCGCGGCCGAAGCGGTCGCTGACATCCCGGACGGTGCGACCCTCGCCGTCGGCGGCTTCGGCCTGTCGGGCATCCCGTCGGTGCTCATCGACGCGATCCTCGAGGCCGGCACGACCGACCTCGAGGCGGTCTCGAACAACTGCGGCGTGGACGAGTGGGGCCTCGGCAAGCTCCTGTTCGCGAAGCGGATCCGGCGGATGATCTCCTCCTACGTCGGGGAGAACAAGGAGTTCGCCCGGCAGTACCTCTCCGGTGAGCTCGAGGTCGAGCTCACCCCGCAGGGCACGCTGGCCGAGCGGATGCGCGCGGGCGGCTCGGGGATCCCGGGGTTCTACACCGCGACCGGTGTCGGCACGCAGGTCGCCGAGGGCGGGCTGCCGTGGAAGTACGACTCCGAGGGCAACGTCATCGTCTCCTCGCCGCCGAAGGAGACGAAGGTCTTCGCTGTCCGTGATGGTGAGGGCGGCCATGTTGATCGGGAGTACGTCCTGGAGGAGGCGATCGTGGCCGACTTCGGGCTCGTACGGGCCTGGAAGGGCGACCGGCACGGCAACCTGATCTACCGGCAGTCCGCGCGCAACTTCAACCCGCTGGCTGCGATGTGCGGCCGGCTGACGATCGCGGAGGTCGAGGAGCTCGTCGAGCCCGGCGAGCTCGACCCCAACGACATCCACACCCCGGGGGTGTACGTGCAGCGCGTGGTCGCGCTGACCCCGGAGCAGGCGGCCGACAAGAGGATCGAGCGGGTCACGACGCGGCCGCGGCCCACCTCTGACGGGGCGGGTGCTGCTCCCGCTGATGACGCTGCGACGCACGGACTGGGAGGCTGACATGAGCTGGACGCGTGAGGAGATGGCTGCGCGGGCGGCCTCGGAGCTCAAGGACGGGTCGTACGTCAACCTCGGGATCGGGCTGCCGACGCTGGTGCCGAACTACGTCGCCGACGACGTCGAGCTGGTGCTGCAGAGCGAGAACGGCATCCTCGGCGTGGGGGCGTACCCCTTCGAGGGCGAGGAGGACCCGGACCTGATCAACGCGGGCAAGGAGACGGTCACCCTGCGCAAGGGTGCGTCGTTCTTCGACTCCGCGCAGTCCTTCGGGATGATCCGCGGCGGCAAGATCGACGCCGCGATCCTCGGCGCGATGCAGGTCTCCGCGGTGGGCGACATCGCGAACTGGATGATCCCCGGCAAGATGGTCAAGGGCATGGGCGGCGCGATGGACCTGGTCCACGGTGCCAAGCGGGTGATCGTGCTGATGGAGCACACCGCCAAGGACGGCTCGCTGAAGATCCTGGACGAGTGCGACCTGCCCTACACCGGCAAGCGCGTGGTCCAGCGGATCATCACCGACCTCGCGGTCATCGACGTGATCGACCCCGCCACCGGTGAGGTCGCCCCGTCGGGCACGCTCGGGGACCGGGCGCTCAGGCTCGTCGAGCTCGCCCCGGGGGTCTCCGAGGACGAGGTGCGGGAGAAGACGCAGCCGGAGCTGGTCTGAGGCTGGTGCGGACCTGCCCCTAGGAGATCGACGCCGGCCGGCGATGGCCGCGCCACTGGTCCCATGACGCGAACCCTGCCGGTGGCTCGTCGATGGGTTCACTGCCGTCCAGCTCGCCTGGCGTGGGGACGCGGATGGTGGCAGACCATGTGGCGAGCTCCTCGTCGGTCATGTGCCAGGTCGTGTGCGGTTCTGCGGCTTGACGCCGGTCAATCCGACGTCGTTGCTCGGCCGGTGTCAGGTCGAAGTAGCGCATCTGCACCGTCGCTCCGAGGTCCGCTGCTGCCTTCCGTAGCGCGGAGCGCTCATCACGACCCCAGAGGCCGTAGTCGATGACGACGTTGATGCCAAGCTGCAGAGCGCGCAACCCGATCTCGATGAGCCGTCCTTCGATGACGTCCGAGGCCGCCGGCGGGTTCGTCAGCCCGTAGAGGGCCTTGATCCACTCGTCCTTCGTGAGGCGAAGGGCGTTCTGCTCGACTTCGATGCGCCGTGCCTCTGTGGTCTTTCCGGTACCTGGCAGTCCTACTGTCAGGAACAGAACTGGTGGCGTCGTCCTCACCTCCACTCCGAGGGGTCGACTCATCGTCGCTGACGCCGACCGTGCGGTGCGCGCGGATCTGCCGAAGGCCGGATCACCGCCCCTAGGGTCGCCCGCGTGATCATCGAAGGTGTAGATCCTCGCGACACCCAGTGGGAGGTCGACCGTCCGGTCTACCGCGTCCACTTCTGGCATCAGCCACCCGCACCTCCTGGCGTCGTCCACGAGCACGCCATGTGGCACTGCGACGAGTACCGGGTGAGCGACGCAGTCGACGTCGACGAGGTCCTCGCGTGGGCGCGCGATGAGGCACAGCCGGACCGGACGTTCGTCCTCTACGTGGAGCAGCGCGACGATCGGAGGTGCGGACTCGTACGCCTGCTCGGGGTGGACCCCAACAGCGCCACCTAGAGACCCGGACGTGTCGCCTCCCGCGTGCCTGCGCGGCGGACCACTGCGATCTCTCAGCGGAGACAGGATTGGCGCGCCAACGCCCCCGCCGGCGTCAAGGTCGGCGGGGTGTGGGGCGGGGTCATCGTCGGCGTGGTCGTGGAATGCCGGGCGGAGCCGTCGACCTCTCCGGGGCGAGCGGCTGGATGTCGGTGGTGCCGGTGTGGTCGCGGCGGTAGCGGTGCCCGTGGGGTGAGGTCCACGCGAACACTCCTGGGGTGGTCATCTCGTAGCGCCAGGGTGAGTGGGTCTTGAGGCGGTGGTGGAACCGGCACAGGCAGGCGAGGTTGCTCGTGGTCGTCGGACCTGGTTGCGGTCTGCCCTCGGCCTCGGCGTCGTCGTCCCACAGGATGACGTGGTCGACGTCGCAGCGCCTGGCCGGGCGGGAGCAGAACGGGAACACGCACGTGCGATCCCTCAGGATCACTTGCTCGCGGATCGTTGCCGGGACCTTCCGCGTCTGCGCGGTCAGCGTGGTGTTGAGGTCGATGACGGGCGTGATGGTGACCTCGGTGCGGGTGTCGGCGCACCAGGACTGGACCTGCTCGAGCAGGACCAGGCGGTGGCCGTTCTCCATCCGCCCGGTGGGCCCGAACACCGTGGTGTCGCCGGAGACGGAGGCGTCGAAGTGGGCGTGGATCACGACCGCGCGGGCGGCCGGCAGGCGCGGGTCGTCGCCATCGGCATCGGCGTCGGTGTCGGTGTCGGTGTCGGGGTTCACCCGGTCCTGTCTCCGGGTGTCCGGGTCCGGCCCGCTGGCGCGGTCCGTTCCCGGCCCCCCGGTCAGGAGCTCGAGCGCCGTCTGGGTCCGTGCCAGCTCCCCGAGGGCCTTCGCCCGGCGGGCGTCGAGCGGCAGCAGCGATCCGAGGGCCTTCAGGGTCTCGGCCTTGTGGGCGAGGGCGCGGTCGAGGTCGAGGGCGTCGGCGATGTCGACCTCGGCCTCGATCCGCAGGGTGCCGGCGTAGTGCACGTCCTCGGTGTCCACGGTGACGTGACGCGGGTCGACGTGCAGGTAGCCGTCCTCCGGGTCCGCGGCCGGGTCGGCGGTCGCGAGGTCGTAGCGCCTGATCGTCTCCGCGACGAGCCGGTCGAGCTGCGCGGACCCGACCCGTCCGGCGACGGCGGCGACCTGCGCGTCGACGAACCCCGCCGCCTCACGAGTCAACGCGGGCGAGGAGTGGATCGTGGTGTCCGCGACGAGCCTCGCCCGCCAGGCGGGCACCGCACCTGCGTGGACCTGCTCCCACAACCGCGGCAGGCGGTGGCGCAGCTCGAGGGCGTGACCGATGAGCTTCTTCGCCGCGGTCGACGGTGATGCCGAGGACGGTGCCGAGCTCGGCGCAACAGAACTCCGCCACCAGCGGGGCACCCTCACCGGCGATGGGTTCCTCGTGCTGGGACCCGGGCACCGTGAACGACGCCGCGTCGTGGATCGACTCGGGCGGGTGCAGGTCGGCCCACCGGGCGGCGAGGTCGAGCTGGCGGGCGGCCTCGGTGTTCTCGAGGTCGCGGGAGGCCTTGATCGTGGCGAGCAGGTCGGCGGGTGAGAGGTCGTCTGTGACCCCTCGCGCCGGTGCTGCCCGTCCGTCGATCATGTGTTTGATTGTAGTCGCGGGGTCCGACAGTGACCATGGGGCGAGTTCAACCGGTTGTTGCAACGAGCCTTTGATTGAGGGCCTGCCCGGGAGTCTGCCACTCGAGGGTCTTGCGGGGCCTGGTGTTCAGCTTCAGTGCGACTCGATCGCACTCGGCCATGGTGAGGCGTCGTAGGTCTGCGCCCTTGGGCCAGTACTGGCGCAGCAGACCGTTGGTGTTCTCGTTGGTGCCGCGCTGCCAGGGCGAGTACGGGTCGCAGAAGTAGATCGGGATCCCGGACTCGATGCTGAACTGGGCGTGCTGAGCCATCTCACTGCCTCGGTCCCACGTGATCGACTTGCGCAGCTCCAGCGGCAGGGTCGCAATCATCTCGTTCAACGTCCACCGGGCCTGGTCGGCGCGGTGCTGGCCCGGCAGCGGCGCGAGGAGCACGAACCTCGATGACCGTTCGACCAGCGTGAGCACTGCGCCCTTGCCGGTGCCGCCGAGGAGGAGGTCGCCCTCCCAGTGCCCGGGCACAGCCCGGTCCTCGACCTCGGCCGGACGCTGCGAGATCCTGATGTCGTCGGTGATCCCGAGCGTGACCCGTTTCGCCCCACCGGTCTGGGCCTTGCGTCGCTGCCGGCGGCTGCGCAGGTGCGCGGTCAGCTCCCGCTTGAGCTCGCCCTTGGTCTGGACGAACAGCGACTGGTAGATCGTCTCGTGCGACACCCGCATCCTCTGATCGCGTGGGAACAACACCGGCAGCATCGCCGCGATCTGTTCGGGCGACCAGTCGTCTCGCAACAGCTCCCACACCTTGTCCCGCAACGGGGCGTGGTCGAGCCGTCGCGCCTTGGGCCGGCGCGCCTTCCTGGCGGCCTCCCGCTGGGACCACTTCGCGGAGTACTTCATCCGATACCCCCGCCCCCGATCACGTGCCGTGCGAGCACGCGGTGACCGCGTGCCGAACGAGCCTGCCCGACGTAGCTCCCTCGAGATCGTCGAGGGATGCTTGCCCACCAACGCCGCAATCGTCGCCTGCGGCAGCCCCGCCAAGTACGCCCGCTCAATCACCAACCGCTGATCAGCGGTCAACCTCACTCCCGGCACGCGCCGCAACCTCTCACTCACCATCCGAGTTGCAACAACCGCTTGAGTTCGCCTGGCCGAGCGACGGCTGTGGACGGGTTCGTGGTGGGTCTCGATACGCCCGCTCGTCCCTCGCGGGCCACTCGACCAGCGAGGGTGGAGTGGTATCGAGGCTCGCCGCGCTCGCACCTCAACCACCGACGACGGCGCTCGCCCTCAACCACAGAGGAGCGTGCTACTCGACCCCCGAGGCGCCCGCTGACCAGTCCGGGAGCTGCTGGAGGGACCAGCCGTTGCCGTCGGGGTCGGCGAAGAAGACGAACCGGCCCCAGGCGAGCTCGTCCACGTCGCTGACCTCGATGCCGCGGGCCACGAGGTCGGCGTGGGTCGCGTCGGCGTCCGCGACGACCATCTGCAGGTTGTCGAGCGAGCCCGGCTCCATGCGGGTCAGGCCGCGGCCGATCGCGATCGAACAGGCCGAACCCGGTGGGGTGAGCTGCACGAACCGCACGTCGTCGCTGACGGTCTGGTCGTGGTCGACGACGAAGCCGACCCTCTCGTAGAACTCCTTGGCCCGGTCGACGTCGGTCACGGGCACCATCACCAGCTCGAGCTTCATGTCCATGCCTCCGACGTTAGGCGGCAAACAGGTCACCCACTGTCCGCAAGGCCGACGGGATGGTGGCGCTCCAGCGTGTGAGCATCCTCTCGTCGGGGAACATCGACCGCCGTGGGGTGGCTGGGGGAGACGTACCGTCCTCGACCCCCCTCTGGAGGCAGACCTTCCATGTCCCGTGCATTCGAGCCCCTCGCCGTCGGCCCCTGGACGCTCCCGCAGCGCTTCGTGATGGCCCCGCTGACCCGCAACCGTGCCGGTGAGGGCAACGCCCCGACCGCCCTCAACGCGGAGTACTACGCACAGCGTGCCGGCGCCGGGCTGATCGTGACCGAGGGGACCGCGCCCAGCCACGTCGGCCAGGGCTACCTCGACGTGCCCGGCCTCTACACCGACGCGCAGGTCGCCGGCTGGCGCCAGGTTGCCGACGCTGTGCACGCCCGCGACGGCGTGATCGTCGCGCAGCTGATGCACGCCGGCCGGATCGCCCACGCCGACAACAAGGACGGCGTCGAGACGATCGCGCCGAGCGCGGTCCAGGCTCCCGGCGAGATGATCACCGAGTCCGGGCCGAAGCCCCACGACCTGCCGCGCGCCCCGGAGACCGACGAGGTCGCCGGCCTGGTCGCCGACTTCGTCACCGCAGCCCGCAACGCCGTCGCCGCCGGCCTCGACGGCGTCGAGGTGCACGCCGCCAACGGCTACCTGCTGCACCAGTTCCTCGACCCGACGGTCAACCTGCGCGACGACGTCTACGGCGGGACCCCGGAGAACCGTGCCCGTCTCGTCATCGAGGTCGTCACCGCCGTCGCCGACGCGATCGGGGCCGAGCGGGTCGGCCTGCGGCTGAGCCCGGGCCACCGGTTCAACGGCATCGGCGAGGAGGTCGGCGCCGACCTCACGGCCACCTACCGCGCCGTGGTCGACGCCGTCGCGCCGCTCGGCCTGGCCTACCTGAGCCTGCTCGCCAGCCCGCTCGAGCCGCTCGAGGCGCTGGTCCGGGACCTGCGCGAGCGCTTCGACGGCGTGGTGCTCCTCAACGACGGCTTCGGCGACCTCACCTCCCTCGACTCGGTCGAGCAGCTCCTCGCCACCGGGCTCGCCGACGCGGTCGTCGTGGGTCGTCAGTTCCTCGCCAACCCAGACCTCGTCGAGCGCTGGCGGGTCGGGGCGGAGCTCAACGCGCCGAACCCCGACACGTTCTACGGCGGCGGCGCGGAGGGCTACACCGACTACCCCACCCTGGAGCAGGCCTCCTGAGTCCGGGCCCGAGGGCTCAGGCCGTACGCGTCCGCGACGCCGCCAGCACCCCGAGCACCGCCGCGACGGCCGCGAAGGCGAAGACCGTCAGGAACGGGTCGAGGTCCTGCCGCTCCGCGGCCGCGAACGCGGCTCCGGCCACGGACAGCGCCAATGCGGCGCCGAGCGAGTCGGCCACCGTCAGGGCGGAGGAGTTGAAGCCCCGGTCGCGGTCGGTCGACGCCTCGAGCATCGCCACCCCGGTGCGCGGGTAGGCGAAGCCCATGCCCGCGCCGGCCAGCACGTACGCCGCTGCCGGGAGCACGGCGGACGGCCGCGCGCCGAGGTCGTGGGCGAGGACGAGTGCGGCGAGCACGGCCAGGCCGGTGAGCACCAGGACGGTGCCGACCAGCATCGCGCGGGTGTGCGAGAGCCGCTCGCCGAGCCGGGCCTGCACCTGGCTCGAGGTGGCCCACACCACCCCCACGCAGGTCAGCGCGATGCCGGCGCGGCCGGGTGACAGGTCCCAGTGCTCCTGCAGGACGTAGACGAGGTAGGCCTCGGCGCAGAAGAAGGTCGCGGCCAGGAGCCCGCGCGTGGCGATCACGGCCGGGAGGCCGCGGCGGAGCGTACGGCTGCCGGGCGGCAGCAGCCGGCCGAGCGAGACCCACACCCCAGCCAGCGCCACCAGCGCACCGAGGGCGGTCACGCCGCTCGCCGAGCCGACGAGCTCCAGCACCAGCACGGCCACCGCGCCGAGCACGGCCCACCACAGCCGTACGGACGGGGTCGTCACGCCCTCCGTGTGCGGCTCGAGCCCGCGCAACGCCGGGGCGAGCAGCACGAGCGCGACGACCACGAGGCCGACGATGCCGAGGAAGACCCAGCGCCACGACCACACGTCCGTGACCAGCGCCGCGAGCCCCGGGCCGAAGAGCGACGGCAGCACCCAGGCCGCGGCGAACGACGCGAAGACCGCCGGCCGCAGCGCCGCGGGGAAGACCAGACCGACGATCACGTAGAGGCCGACGACCATCGCGCCGCTGCCCAGGCCCTGCAGCACCCGCCCGACCAGCAGCACCTCCATCGACGGCGCGAGGCCGCACACCAGCAGGCCGGCGGAGAACAGCGCCAGTGACGCCAGCAGCGGCACCACCGGACCGGTGCGGTCGCTCCACATGCCGGCGGCGACCATGCCGACGACCCCGCTCGCGAGCGGCGCGGCGAACGCGAGGGCGTACAGGTCGAGCCCGCCGAGGTCGCGCGCGACCGTCGGCATCACCGTGGTGACGGCCATCGCCTCGAAGGCGGCGAAGGCGATCAGGGCGAACATCGCGATCGTCGTCGCGGCATAGGCGGGGGAGAGGATCCGCTCGCGCGGCTCGGTCGTGGTCGTGCTCACTGTCGAGACGGTAGGACCTCAGGTGCACCTGAGGTCAATCCGGAATATCGGCACCCCCGGCGGCGCTGGGCAGACAGTGACCGCCCTCTCCGTCGACCTGTCCGTGCTCGACCTCGTGCCCGTCCGCAGCGACCAGACCACCGGCGACGCGATCGCCGCCTCCCGCAGCCTGGCGCAGGTGGCCGACGGCCTCGGCTACCGCCGCTACTGGGTCGCCGAGCACCACAACATGCCGGCCGTCGCCGCCACCAACCCGCCGGTCCTCATCGCGATGCTGGCGGCGGCGACCGAGCGGATCAGGGTCGGCTCGGGCGGCGTCATGCTCCCCAACCACGCGCCGCTCGTGGTGGCCGAGCAGTTCGCGCTGCTGGAGGCGGCCCACCCCGGCCGCATCGACCTCGGCATCGGCCGCGCGCCCGGGACCGACCCGCTGACGAGGTACGTCCTGCGCGGCGGCAGCGCGGAGTCCGCGGACGAGGCGGTGGCGAGGTTCGCCGACTACGTCGAGGACGTCCGCACGCTGATGACGACCGAGGGCGTCGAGCTCCAGATCGGCCCGCGCCGCCAGCCGCTGCGCGCGACGCCGTCGGCCCGCACGGTCGCCGAGATGTGGCTCCTCGGCTCGTCCGACTACTCCGCCCGGCTCGCCGCGGAGAAGGGTCTGCCGTACGTCTTCGCGCACCACTTCTCCGGCGAGGGCACCGGCGTCGCGCTGGACCTCTACCGCTCGTCCTACCGGCCCTCGCCCGAGCACCCCGAGCCGCGCACCTTCCTCACCGTCAATGCCGTCGTGGCCGAGACCGAGGAGGAGGCGCGCCGCCGGGCGCTGCCCAACGTGCAGCAGATGATCGCGCTCCGCACCGGGGCGCCGCTCCACCCGCAGCGCCTCGTCGAGCAGGCCGAGGCGGTCGAGATGACCCCCGACCAGCGCTCCCTGGGCCACGCCATGGCCGCCCGCTGGATCGTCGGCTCGCCCGACCAGGCGCGGACGCGGCTCGAGGAGCTCGCGCAGGAGCACGGCGTCGACGAGGTGATGGTGCACCCGGTGGCGGGCGCGGCGGCCGGGACCGACGTACGCACCTCGCCGGCGCGCGAGGAGACGCTGCGCCTGCTCGCGGAGTGAGGTGACGTCACTCCTCAGTGCCGCTCCTCCAGCCCGACCGCCGCGCGCAGGTCGTCGGCTGCGTCGCGCAGTGCCGGGTCGTCGGCGGCGCGTGAGTCCATCAGCGCGGCGAGGGCCTCGGCGATCACGTTGAGCTTCTCCTGCATCGCCTCGGTGTTGCGGCGCGCCGCGTTCTCGAGCAGCACCAGCAGCAGCAGCGACAGCACCGCGCCGAACGTGTGGATCGCCAGCTCCCACTTGGTGGTGGACTTCCACAGCGGGTAGCTCGCCGCCCAGATGACGACGACCGCGACGACCACCGCGAAGAACGGCGCCCGGCTGATCGCCTTGGTCGACAGCTCGACGAACCTCTCGAACGGGTCGAGCCCGCTGCTCTTCTCGCGGCTCTCGGCCGCGTCGGTGCGCTCCATGAGCGGAATCTAGACCCGACGGGCGCCCCGCGTCCTCATCCCCGGGCGCCCGTCGGAGACCGCGCACAGTCAGTCCAGGGCGAGGCCGGCCGCGGGCGTGACGAGCGCTGCCCGCCGGGCGGGGACGACGCACGCGGCCAGGCCGGCCAGCCCGGCGACGGCGGCCACCGCGAGGACCTGCCACACCGGCACGGTGAACCCGGCTCCGTCCACGACGCCCGCCACCATCACCTGCACCCCCACCCACGCGAACACGAGGCCGATCGCGGTGCCGAGCACCGCCGCGACCGACGACAGCAGCAGGCCCTCGGCCGCCATCGCCCTCCGCAGCTGCTGGCGAGTCAGGCCCATCGCTCGCAGCAGCGCGTTCTCCCGTGCCCGCTCGAGCACCGAGAGGCCGAGGGTGTTGGCGATGCCGACCAGGGCGATCACGATCGCGACGGCCATCAGTCCCACCACCGCGCCCGTCAGGATGTCGACCTGCAGGTCGACCCAGCTCCGGTTGCCGAAGCCGCCGTCCAGGTCGGCGCCGGCCGCTCCGGCGAGGGCCGCGAGGTCGCCCGAGAGGTCCTCGGCGTCCGTGCCGTCCTTCGCTCGTGCCCAGACCGCCATCGGACGCGGGTCGGGGTCGAGCGCCGCCAGCGTGGGCAGCGAGACCAGACCCGCCCGGCCCCAGCCGTCGCCGGTCTCGACCCGCAGCGTGCGCTCGCGACCGGCGACCACGACGGTGAGCTCGGCGTCCTCCCACACCCGGTCGGCCAGCCGCGTCGGCAGCTCCTCGACCACCGCGTACGGCAGCCGCACGACGCCGTCCGCGGGGGCCAGGTCGGCGGGGCCGCGCACGACCCCGGTGTCGCCACCGACACCGAGCATCGGCAGCGGCACCCGGCCGACCTTTGCCACCGTGCCGTCGAGGCCGCGCGCGTCGGTCACCCCGGCGGTCCCGGCGACCCGGTCGACGAGTGAGGCCTCGAGCGGCGCGTCGACGGCGGTGATCGTGGCATCGAGGGGATAGGACTCGTCCATGTCGCGGTCGATCGCGGTCCGCGACGACGCCAGCCCGGTGAGGATGGCCGTGGTGAGGGTGACGCCGACGAGCAGCGACGCCGCAGTGGTTGCCGTGCGACGCGGGTTGCGCACGGCGTTGCCGGTGGCGAGGCGGCGTACGGGGCCGGCCCCGGGCAGGCGGCCGGCGAGCCGGATCAGCCACGGCACGAGCACCGGTCCCACGAGCAGCACGCCGACGAAGGACCCGACACCGCCGGCGAGCATCGCGGGCAGCGAGCTGTCGGCCACGGCGACGGCGAGCAGGGCGCTGCCACCCGTGAGGCAGAGCGTGGCGAGGCCGAGACGCCAACGCCCCGCGGCGGAGCGGACGTCCACGCCCGTGTCGGGGCGGAGCGCGGCCAGCGGGGCGACCCGTGTCGCCGTACGCGTCGGCAGCCAGGCGGCCCCGAGCGTGACGAGCGTGCCGACGGCGAAGGCCGTGGCGGTCCACGCCGGGTCGAGCGCGGCCGGACCCATGTCGGCGAACCAGCGCCGGACGAGGGCCACCAGCCCGGCGCCGGCCAGCGCGCCGAGGACGACTCCGGCGGCGGCCGCCACCAGGCCCAGTGCGAGCGCCTCGAGCCGGATCGCGCGGCGCAGCTGTCGCCGGGTGACGCCGACGCAGCGCAGCAGCGCGAAGTCACGCATCCGCTGGGCGAAGAGGATGGAGAAGGTGTTGGTGATGACCAGCACGCCGACGAAGAGCGCGATCGCGACGAAGAGCAGCGCCATGACGGCGATGACGTCGACGCCGCGCGAGATCTCCGCCTGGCGGGCCGCGACCCAGTCGGCGGCGGGCTCGACCGTGGCGTCGGGGGCGGCCGTACGGGCCTGCCCGGCCGACCCGCCCCACGCGACCGCGTGGACCCAGAGCGTGGTGTCCTCGAAGCGGCGCAGGTCGGCCCACGGCACGTAGAGCGCGGCGCCCATCGCGGCAGGGCTGTCGACCATGCCGACGACCTCCAGGTCGACTGCCGTGTCGCCGGTGCCGACACGGACGACGTCGCCGAGCCGGACGCCGTTGCTCTTGGCGCGGTTGACGTCGGCCAAGGCCTCGCCGGCAGCGGTGGGGAAGCGCCCGTCCTCGAGCTGCTGCCACTGCAGGCGCGGGTCGAGCGACGCCTCCGCGACGTCGGCGGTCGCGGCCAGCTGGACGCCGTCGCGGGTGACCGGCTCCATGGCGTGGCCGAGGGTCAGCGCAGGGACGCCGCTGTCGGCGGCCGCCTCGACGAGGCTGGTCACGTCCGCGGTGGTGGACGTCGTCACGACGTGGTCGACGCCCCGTACGGGCGCGCCGACGTCGGCGGTCAGGCCGGAGCGGGTGGCGCCGGTGAGCATCCCGACGGCCACGATGAAGGCCACGCCGATCGCGACCGCGACGGAGGCGGCGACGTACCTGCGGGTGTGGTGGCTCATCGACGCCACGAGCACGGTGCGCATCAGGCGACCCGCCCGCGCAGCGCGGCGACCAGCTCGTCCTGGCCGGGGTCGGTGAGGTGGGCGGTGAGGGCGCCGTCGTGGATGACGACGACGTCGTCGGCGTACGCCGCGGCATCGAGCTCGTGGGTCACCATCACCACGGTCATGCCGAGCTCGCGGACCGAGCGGCGCAGGTGGCCGAGCACCTCGGCGCTGGCCTCGCTGTCGAGGTTGCCGGTGGGCTCGTCGGCGAAGACGATGTCCGGCTGGGTGACGAGCGCACGGGCGATCGCGACGCGCTGCTGCTGGCCGCCGGAGAGCTGGCTCGGCAGGTGTCCGAGCCTGTCGGCGAGGCCGAGGACACCGACCACCTGGTCGTAGCGGTCCCGGTCGACGTCGCGGCCGGCGAGCTCGAGCGGCAGCACGATGTTCTGCCCGGCGGTGAGCATCGGGAGGAGGTTGAAGGCCTGGAAGACGAAGCCGATGTGCTCGCGGCGGAACAGGGTCAGCGCGGTGTCGTCGAGCCCGGCGAGGTCACGGCCGGCGACGCTGACGGTGCCGGAGGTGGCCACGTCGAGGCCCGCGAGGCAGTGCATGAGGGTCGACTTGCCGGAGCCGCTCGGCCCCATGATGGCGGTGAAGCGGCCGGCCGGCAGGTCGAGGTCGACGCCGCGCAGGGCGTGGACGGTGCTGTCGCCGTCGCCGTAGGTGCGGGTCAGGCCGCGCGCGCTCGCCGCGGCCGCGGTGCCGGTCGGTGTGTCGGTTTCGGTGCTGGTGCCGAGTGTCGTCGTCATGGGGACAACGCTCGTCGTCGAACGCTCCTCGATCGTCGGCCCCGGGCACGGACCTGCGGTCGGTCCGCGGTCGTACGGCGGCGGGCGGCGTACGACCTGGGGAGGACGGTCAGGGAGCGACGAGGCCGGACTCGTAGCCCAGCACCACGAGCTGCACGCGGTCGCGCGAGCCGGTCTTGGCCAGGATCCGGCCGACGTGCGTCTTCACCGTCGTCTCGGCGACCACGAGGTCGGCGGCGATCTCGGTGTTGGTGCGCCCGCGCGCGATGAGCGTCAGCACCTCGACCTCGCGCTCGGTGAGCAGGTCGAGCCGGTCGTCGGACACGACCGGCACGGCCGGGTCCGGCAGGGCGGCGAAGTGGTCGAGCAGCCGGCGGGTCGTGCTGGGGGCGACGACGGCGTCGCCGTCCACGACCAGCCGGATCGCGCCCAGCAGGTCGGGCGGTGCGGCGTCCTTGAGCAGGAAGGCCGAGGCGCCGGCGCGGATCGCGGCGAAGGCGTGCTCGTCGAGGTCGAAGGTCGTCAGCACGATGACCCGCGGCGCGCCGGGCGTCGCCAGCAACCGCCGGGTGGCCTCGACGCCGTCGAGCCGCGGCATCCGCACGTCCATCAGCACCACGTCGGCGGCGGTGACCGCGAGCCGATCCAGCGCCTCGCCGCCGTCTCCCGCCTCGCCCACGACGACCATGTCGTCCTGGCTCTCCACGAGCATCCGGAAGCCGGCGCGCACCATCTGCTGGTCGTCGACCAGGAAGACGCGGATCGGCGTCGTCACGTCGGGCTCGTTCACAGCGGCAGCCTCGCAGACACCGCGAACCCGCCGCCCGGGGCGGGGCCGGCCTCCAGCGTGCCGCCGTGCACCGCGGCCCGCTCGCGCATCCCGGTCAGGCCCAGGCCCCGTCCGTCCGAGCCCGCGGCTGCACCGCGCCCGTCGTCGCGCACCTCCACCTCGACGGCGCGGCCGACGCTGAGGCGCAGCGCCACGGCGGCTCCGGGGCCGGCGTGCTTGCGGACGTTGGTGAGCGACTCCTGCACGATGCGGTACGCCGCCAGCCCGACGCCGTCCGGGACGTCCGGCGCGGTCGTCGGGAGGTCGGCCTCGACCCGCGTCCCGGCCGCGCGGGCCTCGTCGACGAGGTGGCGTACGTCGTCGAGACCGGGCTGCGGGGCGACGCCGGTGTCGCCGTCACGCAGCAGCCCCAGGAGCCGTCGCATCTCCGTGAGCGACTCACGCCCGGTGGTCGAGATCGTCTCCAGCGTGCCCACGGCGACGTCGGGGTCCTTGGTGGCGGCGTAGCGGGCGCCGTCGGCCTGCACCACGATCACCGACAGGCCGTGCGCGACCACGTCGTGCATCTCGCGCGCGATGCGCGAGCGTTCGTCCCGGGCCGCCAGCTCGACCTCGCGCTCGGCCATCCGCTCGGCCTGCTCGGCGCGGGCGACCAGCGAGGCGACGTACCTCTCCCGCTGCTGCGCGGCGAACCCGAGCGCCCACGCGGCGGTGACGATAGCCGCGATCGTCACGAGGTACGGCGTGACGGCCGACAGGGTGATCGCGGGGGCGCCGAAGCCGCCGATCCAGCTCCACGCGGCCACGACCGCGCCGGCGTAGCCGACGACCAGCGCCCCGAGGCCGTGCCCGCGGGGGCTCCACCGGGCCACGGAGTAGGTGGCGACGGGGAAGGCCAGCTGCCCGACGATCGGCAGGTCGTGGAGGGGCGCCTGGGCGGCGCTCGCGAGGGCGACGACCGCGAAGACCGTGCTGGGGTGGGACCGGCGCCACCACAGCGGCGCCACCTGCGCTGCGGTCAGGAGGGCGGCGAGCGGCTGCCCCACCAGCAGGTGCCCCACGAAGCCCGGGACGAGCAGCCCGAGCGTGAGGGACGCGTCGAACCACCACCGGCCGCGTGCGCCGAGCCGCCAGGGGTGCGAGTCCATGGTGCGGACCCTAGACGCCGCGCGCGTCGGGGCACGTCAGACCACGGGAGGACGCCGGTGCGACCCCAGTGGCGCCCGAGTAGGGTGCCGACATGACCCAGTGGGAATACCAGGTGGCGCCGATTCCGCTCCACAACGAAGCGCTCATGCTCAACAACTTCGGCCAGGACGGCTGGGAGCTGGTGGCCATCCACACCAACGCGCAGGGTGGCCTCGTCGCCTTCCTCAAGAAGCCGAAGGCCTGACGTGGGCGCCGAGGCCAAGCTCGCCGCGCTGGGCATCACGGTCCCCGAGGTCGTGCCGCCGGTCGCGGCCTACCAGCCCACCGCCCGCACCGGCAACCTCGTCTTCACCGCCGGCCAGCTGCCCGCCCGCGACGGCGAGATGATCGCGGTCGGCAAGCTCGGCGGCGAGGTCAGCGAGGAGCAGGGCTACGAGTGCGCCCGCCAGTGCGCCCTCAACGCGCTCGCTGCGGTGAAGGCCGAGATCGGCTCGCTCGACGACGTGAAGCGCGTGGTCAAGGTCGTCGTCTTCGTCGCCTCCACCCCCGACTTCACCGGCCAGCCCAAGGTCGCCAACGGCGCGTCCGAGCTGCTCGGCGAGGTCTTCGGCGACGCCGGCAAGCACGCGCGGTCCGCCGTGGGAGTCGCCGTGCTGCCGCTCGACGTGCCCGTCGAGGTCGAGATCACCGTCGAAGTCTGACCGTGCAACGACTGCCCCTCCCCGAGGCCCTCGTCGCCCAGGCCAGGTCCTACGGCGAGGGCGGTGCGACGCCTGCCGAGCCGCGCGATGCTGCCACGGTCGTGCTGCTGCGCCCGGGGGCTTCCGGTCCTGAGATCTACCTCTTGCGGCGCCAGACGTCGATGGCCTTTGCCGGCGGGATGTGCGTGTTCCCCGGCGGCGGTGTCGACCTGCGCGACTACTCCGACGACCTCGTCGAGCGCGGCCTCTGGGCCGGTCCGCCCCCGGCCGAGTGGGCGGCCCGCCTCGGGTGCGACGAGCCGAAGGCCCGCGCGCTCGTGTGCGCGGCCGTGCGCGAGACGTACGAGGAGTCGGGCGTCCTGCTCGCCGGCGCGGACGCCGAGTCCGTCGTCGCCGACACCACCGGCGAGGACTGGGAGGCCGACCGGATCGCGCTCGAGTCGCGCGAGGTGTCGCTGACCGACGTCCTCGAGAAGCGGTCGCTCGTGCTCCGCACCGACCTGCTCGGCGCGTGGTCGGGCTGGCTGACGCCGGTCTTCGAGCCGCGTCGCTACCGCACGTGGTTCTTCGTGGCGCGGCTGCCCGAGGGCCAGGTCACCCGCGACGTGTCGACCGAGTCGTCGTCGGTGACGTGGACCGGCGCCCTGGACGCGGTCGCGCAGGTCGAGCAGGAGCAGATCCTCATGCTGCCACCGACCTGGCTGACCTGCCTCGAGGTCGGCCAGCACGCCGACCCCGACGCCGTCCTGGCGGCGGCGCGGGAGCGCACGGTCGAGATGTTCATGCCGGAGGTCGTCGCCGACGGCGACGAGTTCATCCTCTCCACGCCGCCGCACTACACCGAGCTGATGGCCGCCCGGTGAATACCACCCCACGGCCTTCTTCTCCTCCGCTGCGCTCCCCCGAACAACGCCGCGGGGGCCCCGGATGAGCTGGACCGGGGGCTCCTTCGGCGAGACCGGCACCTGCGTGCTGGCGCCCAACGCCGACGTGATGACCCTCGACGGCACCAACACCTGGGTGCTGCGCGACCCCGACTCCTCGCGCTCGGTCGTGGTCGACCCCGGCCCCTCCATCGCCGCGCACCTCGATGCCATCGACGCCGCCGCCGGCGACGTCGCCGTGGTGCTGCTGACCCACCACCACGCCGACCACAGCGAGGCGGCCCGCGAGTACGCGGAGCGGCACGGCTGCGGCGTACGCGCCCTCGACCCGGCCTACCGGCTCGGCTCCGAGGGACTCGGCGAGGGCGACGTCGTCGCCGTCGGCGCCGTCGAGGTGCACGTCGTGGCGACGCCGGGGCACACGTCCGACTCGCTGTCCTTCGTCGTGCCCCAGGACCGCGCCGTCCTCACCGGTGACACCGTGCTGGGCCGTGGCACCACCGTCGTCGCGCACCCAGACGGCCAGCTCGGCGCGTACCTCTCCTCCCTCCAGCGACTCCACGCGCTCTGCGGCGAGCAGGGCATCAGCAACGTCTGGCCCGGGCACGGCCCGGTCATCGACGACGCGCTCCGCGCGCTCGACTTCTACCTCGCCCACCGCCGGCAGCGGCTCGACCAGGTGCGCGACGCGCTGCGCGACCTGCACGCCGTCGCCCGGGAGGGCGGAGACTTCCCCCACGAGACGCTGCCGCGTGCGATCGTCGAGATCGTCTACGCCGACGTCGACCCCGTGCTGTGGGGCGCGGCCGAGCTGTCGGTGCGCGCCCAGCTGGCCTACCTCACGGGCGATTGACCCTTGCGCGCGCTGCGCGTGAGGAGTGACATGGAGCCATGAGCAGCCCGCACCAGCCCGTCGTCGTCCTGTCCCGCGCCCTCGACCAGGCCGGTGACGCCCTCGCAGCCGTACGCGCCGAGGACCTCGACAAGCCGACCCCGTGCCACGGGTGGACCGTGCGCGAGCTCGCCGACCACCTCGCCGCTGCGCCCGAGCACTTCCTGGCGATGGCGCGCGGCGAGGAGGTCGACTGGAGGGCCGGCACCGGCGTCGAGCCCACCGGCCTCACCGCCCACTTCCGTGCGTACGCCGACGACCTGATCCACCACTGGCACGGCCAGCCCGACGAGCAGGTCGCCCAGGCCGACTGGCAGAGCGCCGAGCTCGGCGTCCACACCTGGGACCTGCTGCGCGCGACCGGCCGCCCGGTGCCGCTGGACGACGAGGTGGCCGAGCGAGGCCTGGCCTTCATCCAGCAGGGTCTGACCGAGGAGAACCGCGGCGACGCCTTCGGGCCCGCGGTGCCCGTGCCCGACGACGCGTCGGCGTACGAGCGGCTGGTGGCGTTCGCGGGGCGGGACCCGCGGGCCTGACGACCGCCGTAGACGCGCGGACAGAAGTCCTGCGGGCGGAGCTGGGTCACGCTCGGCGGGGCGGCCGCAGTCGGGTTGTGTCCGCGCGTCTACGCGTGCCGGCGCCGGATGTGTCAGCGGGCGCGGCGCGAGAGGCGCTCGAGGTCCATGATCACGACGGAGCGGGGCTCCAGGCGCAGCCAGCCGCGCGAGGCGAAGTCGGCGAGCGCCTTGTTGACCGTCTCGCGGGAGGCGCCGACCAGCTGGGCGAGCTCCTCCTGGGTGAGGTCGTGGTGGACGTGGACGCCGTCGTCGGCGGTGCGGCCGAAGCGGTCGGCGAGGTCGAGCAGCGCCTTGGCGACACGGCCCGGCACGTCGGAGAAGACGAGGTCGGCCACCACGTCGTTGGACTTGCGCAGCCGCGAGGCGAGCTGCGACAGCAGGCCGCGCGCCACCTGCGGGCGGCCGTCGAGCCAGCGGAGCAGGTCGTCGTGGGACAGCGAGCCGAAGGAGGCGTCGGTGACCGCGGTGACCGTCGCCGAGCGCGGGCCGGGGTCGAAGAGGGAGAGCTCGCCGAACATCTGGCCGGGGCCCATGATGGCGAGCAGGTTCTCGCGGCCGTCGGAGGAGGACCGGCCGAGCTTCACCTTGCCCTCGGTGACGATGTAGAGCTTGTCGCCCGAGTCGCCCTCGTGGAAGAGCACCTCGCCGCGACGGAGCTTGGTCTCGGCCATCGAGCCGCCCAGCGCCGTCGCCGCCTCGTCGTCGAGCGAGCTGAACAGCGGTGCCTGCCGGAGCACGTCGTTGTCCACGTCAAACCTCTCATTGGGGTGCGTCCCGCCCGGTGGTGCTCGGGATCCGGCACGATCCTAGCCGTGGTCCGGCTCACAACCGCGACTCCGCGCCACGTGCAGGCACATGTCGGCACTCTGCCGGCTGCTCTCCCGTGTGGCGGTGTCGGAGCCGGACCGTACGCTGGGCCCGTGCCCGCCCCCGCCAAGAAGGCCGCAGCCAAGGTCTCGAAGGCCGCCCAGGCCGCTCTCGTCAAGCCCGACACCTCTCTGGTGCGCCGGGCGCGCAAGGTCGACAGGATCCTCGCCGAGACCTATCCCGACGCCCGCGCGGAGCTCGACTTCACGAACCCGTTCGAGTGCCTGGTCGTCACCGTCGTCTCGGCGCAGACCACCGACCGGCGGGTCAACGCCGCCAGCCCGGCCCTCTTCGCCGCCTACCCGACGCCCGAGGCGATGGCGGCCGCTCCGCGCGAGCACATGGAGCAGCTCCTCGGCCCGCTCGGCTTCTTCCGCGCCAAGACCGACTCGTTGCTCAAGCTCAGCCAGGCGCTCGTGGAGCGCTACGACGGGCAGGTGCCCGACCGGCTCGAGGACCTCGTCACGCTCCCCGGCGTGGGCCGCAAGACCGCCAACGTCGTGCTAGGCAACGCCTTCGACAAGCCGGGCATCACGGTCGACACGCACTTCGGCCGGCTCGCGCGCCGCCTCGGCTGGACCGAGGAGACCGACCCGGTCAAGGTCGAGCACGCGGTCGGCGCGCTGTTCCCCAAGCGCGACTGGACGATGCTGTCCCACCACCTCATCTGGCACGGCCGCCGTCGTTGCCACGCCAAGAAGCCCGCCTGCGGCGCCTGCCCGGTCGCGAAGCTGTGCCCGTCCTTCGGCATCGGCCCGACCGACCCCGTCGAGGCGGAGAAGCTGGTCACCACCCAGGGCCCCGCATGAGGAAGGCTCTCCTCGCGCTGCTCCTCGTGGCCGTGCTCAGCGCCTGCACCTCCGACGGCGGCGCCCGCATCGACGTACGTCCTCCCGACGTCGACGTCGACACCCCGGCGCTGCGGGAGGTCAAGGCCCGCATCGGCATGGAGGACTGCGAGTCCGGCGCGGGGGAGGCGGTCGAGGGCGGCCTGCCCGACCTGACGCTCCCCTGCCTCGGCGGCGGGCAGGCCGTCGAGCTGTCTTCGCTGCGCGGGCCGATGGTGATCAACCTGTGGCAGGCCAACTGCGAGCCCTGCCGCGAGGAGATGCCGGCGCTCGAGGAGTTCCACCAGCAGTACGGCGACCGCGTGGCGCTGCTGGGCGTCGACTTCAACGACGTCCATCCCGACCGCGCGCTCGCGCTGGCCGAGGAGACCGGCGCGACCTATCCCTCGGTCGCCGACCCCGGTGGCGAGCTGATGGCCGAGGAGGCGTTCGCCATCGGCCGTCGCGGGCTGCCCGCCTTCGTGTTCGTCGACGCCGACGGCACGGTCGTGGCGCAGGACTCCGGCGGCGTGGACTCCGTGGCGGAGATCAAGGCCAAGGTCGCCGAGCACCTGGGGATCGCGCTGTGATCAGTCTGGAGAGCGCGCTGTGAGCGACCCCGTCGGCCTGCCGGGCTGGCTGGCGCCGGTGGTCGAGGCCGCCTCCAGCATCACGGTCCACGAGCTCACGCGGTTCATGCCGCCCGAGGGCAGCGACCCCCGCCGCGGAGCCGTGCTCATGGTGTTCGCCGACCGCGAGTCCGACCCCAGTCACCCTCATCCAGCCCCCGACGACCTCGCGCACCGCGGCGAGCTCCTGCTCACCGAGCGCAACCACCACATGCGCTCCCACCCCGGCCAGGTGTCCTTCCCGGGCGGTTCGCTCGACGAAGGGGAGACGCCCGAGGAGGCGGCGCTGCGCGAGGCGTACGAGGAGATCGGCCTCGAGCCCACCGAGGTCGAGGTCTTCGGCGAGCTGCCCGAGCTGTGGCTGCCGCCGAGCAACTTCGCGGTGACGCCGATCCTCGGCTACTGGCGCGACCGCGGCGAGGTGCGGATCGAGAGCCCCGAGGAGGTCCACGAGATCCACCACGTCGCGATCGCCGACCTGCTCGACCCCGACAACCGGATCACCGTGCGCCACCCCAGCGGCTGGCTCGGGCCCGGCTTCCTGATTGGCCCCGAGCGCGACGTCGTGCTGTGGGGCTTCACCGCCGGGATCATCGCCCGGCTGTTCACCTACCTCGGCTGGGCCGAGGACTGGGACCGGGCGCGGGTGCGTGACCTGCCCGACCACATGCTGCAAGGTGTCCCCAAGGGAACGGACCTCGCTCCCAACACGCCGCAGAACACCAGGCTCGAGGAGTAGTCCATGAACGTCCTCGACTGGTGCCTCGTCGCACTCGTGGGGATCTATGCCCTCTCGGGCTACTGGCAGGGCTTCATCACCGGCGCGAGCGCGACCGCCGGCCTGCTGCTCGGCGGTCTCGCCGGCATCTGGGTGGCTCCTCTCGCGCTCGGTGACGCGGCCCCGTCGCTGTGGGTGTCGCTGGGTGCGCTGTTCATCGTGATCATCTCCGCCTCGCTCGGCCAGGCGCTCTTCCAGTACGCCGGCGCGCGGATCCGCGACTCCATCACCTGGCAGCCGATCCGCGCCGTCGACGCCGTGGGCGGCTCGGCCCTCAGCGCCGTGGCCGTGCTGCTGGTCGCGTGGGCCCTCGGCGTCGCTGTCTCCGGCACGCGCATCGGCGCGATCACGCCGATGGTGCGCGACTCCGCGATCCTCGCCAAGGTCGACCAGACGCTCCCGACCGACTCCGACAAGGTGCTGCAGGCCTTCAACAACGTCGTCGGGACGACCTTCTTCCCGCGCTACCTCGAGCCGTTCGCGCCCGAGCGGATCGTCGCGGTCCGACCGGGCGACCCGCGCATGCTCACCGACCCCGACGTGCTCGCCGCCGAGGCCAGCGTCGTCAAGGTCCGCGGCGCCAACGGCTGCGGCTCGGGGGTGGAGGGCACCGGGTTCTTCTACGCACCCGGCCGCCTCATGACCAACGCCCACGTCGTGGCCGGCGTGACCCGACCCGAGGTGGAGGTCGCCGGGACCTCGGTCACCGCGTCCGTCGTGCTCTACGACGCCGACCTCGACATCGCCGTGCTCGCGCTGCCCGACACCGGGGTGCCGCAGCTCGCCTTCGACACCGAGGCCGCGCCGCGCGACCCGGTCGCGGTCCTCGGCTACCCCGAGGACGGGCCCTACTCCGTCGAGTCCGGGCGCATCCGTGCCGAGCAGCGGCTGCGCTCACCCGACATCTACGGCGACGGGACGGTCATCCGGCAGGTCTACTCGCTGCGCGCGCTCATCCGCCCGGGCAACTCCGGCGGACCGATCGTGACCTCGGCCGGCGACGTCGCCGGGATGGTCTTCGCCGCCTCGGTCAGCGACCCCGAGACCGGCTACGCGCTGACCGCCGACCAGGTCGCCGAGTCCGCCGCCGCAGGGCTCACCCGGGGCTCGCCGGTCGACACCGGCACCTGCGTGCGCTAGACCTCGCCAGCCCGTACGACCCGCTCATCGGCCGAGCGGTGCGTGACCCACATTCGCTGAGGCGGGAATGTGGCTGGGCCACCGCCCGGGGCCGGCGTACGGGTGCGGGGCGGCTTGGCGGTGCGTGACCCACACTTGCTGAGGCGGGAATGTGGCTGGGCCACCGCCCCCACGTCGAGGGTGGTGCTGGGTCAGCCGCGGCCCTTGAGGGCCTGCGGGATCTGCCGGCCCTGCTCGATCGCGCGCTCGGGCGCCTTGACCTGCTTGACCTGCTTGATGCCCACCAGCGCGAGGAGGCCGGCGATGAGCACGTAGAGCGCGAACACGATCAGGAATGCCCAGTGCAGGTCGAGGCCCTGGCCGTTCCAGTGGATGAAGTAGGCGATCGCGACCGAGAGCATGATGATCGCGAGCAGCCCGAGGAAGGCCGCCCCCGCGAACAGGCCGATGCCGACCCCGCCGTGCTTGACGCTGACCTTGATCTCGCTCTTCGCGAGCTGGATCTCCTTGGAGATCAGGGTCGAGAGGTCCCGCTGCGCGTCCATGACGAGCTTGCCGAGCGTCGGATCGCCATCCTGGATCGGTTCGTTGGCCATGTGGTGCGGTCCTTCGGTGTACGCCGGGGAGCTTGACGCTGCGACCCTACCAACGGGTCGGCGCGCATCACCGCTCCGTCTAGACTGAGCTGCAGGTGAGCCGGGAAGTCTGGTCGGCCCGTGGTGGATCATCGCGGTGACGGTTCCCCGACGACCCCCGAAGGATGCGCCGCCGCATGGCATCGACCCGCAAGCCCCAGGACCCTCGACCCGACGACGAGGTCTGGCAGTCCGGCCCGGTCTACATCGCGAGCGACAAGCCGCTCGCCCGGCTGGTCGCCCGACCGTTGCGCGAGTTCCTCCGCGTCGAGGCGGCCGGGTCGATCCTGCTGCTGCTCGCCGCGGCGGCCGCGCTCCTGTGGGCCAACAGCCCGTGGGCCTCGTCCTACGACGCGCTCTGGCACGCCCACCTCACCCTCGACGTCGGACCGCTGCACCTCGACGAGTCGATCCAGCACTGGGTCAACGACGCGCTGATGGTGATCTTCTTCTTCGTCGTCGGGCTGGAGATCAAGTACGAGCTGGTCAACGGCGACCTGCGCGACCCCAAGACGGCGGCCCTGCCGATCGTCGCCGCCGTCGGCGGCATGGTCCTCCCGGCCGGCCTCTACCTCGCGCTCAACCCGCCCGGCAGCGACGGCGGTGCGGGCTGGGGCATCCCGATGGCGACCGACATCGCGTTCGCCGTCGGCGTCCTCGGCATCCTCGGTCGCCGGATCCCGTCGGCCGCCCGGCTGTTCCTGCTGACCTTGGCGATCGTCGACGACATCGGCGCGATCCTGGTGATCGCGGTGTTCTACACCAGCGACCTGTCGCTGACCTGGCTCGCGATCGCGCTCGGCCTGCTCGCCGCGATGGTCGTCGCCCGGGTGCTGCGGATCTGGACGGTCGTCGTCTACGCGATCCTCGGCGTCGGCGTCTGGTTCGCCCTGCTCGAGTCCGGCGTGCACGCCACCCTGGCCGGGGTCGCGATCGGCATGCTGGCTCCCGCGAGGCCGCTGCTCAACGAGGAGGTGGCCCGGGAGTACGCCACCCGGGCGCTGCGTGACCGCCACCTCAACCCCGACGAGCTGGCGCGGCTGCGGTTCCTGCTCAAGGAGTCGGTGTCGGTGGTGGAGCGGCTGATCAGCACGCTGCACCCGGTCTCGGCGTACGTCGTGCTGCCGATCTTCGCGCTCGCCAACGCCGGCGTCGAGCTGGGCGCGATCAGCGAGGTCTTCACCGAGCCGGTGGGCCTCGGCATCATCCTCGGCCTCGTGGTCGGCAAGCCGGTCGGCATCTTCCTCACGTCCTACCTGGCCGTGCGCCTCGGCATCGCGAAGCTGCCGGAGCACACGTCGTGGTCGATGGTGCTCGGCCTCGGCGCGGTCGCCGGCATCGGCTTCACCGTCTCGATCTTCATCGCCGGGCTGTCGTTCCCGGGCTCCGACCTGCTCACCGAGGAGGCGAAGATCGCGATCCTGCTGGCCTCCCTCCTCGCCGCGGTGATCGGTGTCGTCATGCTGCTGGCGAGCACGCGCGGTCGCACCTACGACGAGGAGGCCGCGGACGAGCCCGACCCGGTGCGCGAGGTCCTCGACAGCTGAACCCGGACGGGTCAGCCCGCGGACGGGGTGAGGGGCCCGCTGAGCGGGAGCCGTACGACGAAGCGGCACCCGGTCACCGCTCCGTCGGGACCGGTGTTGCTCACCTCCACCCGCCCGCGGTGCGCCTCGACGATCCCCTTGACGATGGCCAGCCCGAGACCGGCTCGCGAGGCGGCCGACGGGTCGGCGGGGTCCTCGGGCGTGCGTGCCTCGGCCCCGCGGAAGGCGACCTCGAAGACCCGGTCGATGGTGCCGGCCTCGATGCCGCCGCACTGGTCCGCGACGGCGAGCTCGACCTCGTCGCCCACCACCCGGGCGCTGACGTGGACCGAGCCGTCGGCCGGTGTGTGCCGCACACCGTTCACGATCAGGTTGCCGAGCACCCGGCTGAGGCCGGCGGGGTCGACGGTGACCTCGAGGCCCGACTGGACCTCGCCGCCGACCTGCACGCGGTGCATCCGGGCGACCGGGTCCGCGGCCGCGACGGCCTCGCTGACGAGGTCGCCGAGCAGGACCAGCTCGGGCTGGAGGCGCAGGACCCCCGCGTGGATGCGGGACAGCTCGAAGAGGTCGTCGACCATGCTCACCATCCGGTCGACCTCGCCGCGGATCTGGCTGTGGTAGCGCACCGGGTCGTTGGCCAGGCCGTCCTCCAGCGCCTCGGCCATCGCCCGGATGCCCGCCAGCGGCGTACGGAGGTCGTG
Organism: Nocardioides eburneiflavus; assembly: GCF_004785795.1. NCBI lineage: Bacteria > Bacillati > Actinomycetota > Actinomycetes > Propionibacteriales > Nocardioidaceae > Nocardioides > Nocardioides eburneiflavus. The sequence goes on along the minus strand of NZ_SRRO01000001.1, from coordinate 537,536 downwards.
GGAGACCCACGAGACCAGCTCCCGCCGGGACTCCTCGAGGCGCTGCTCGCGGTCGGCGGCCTCCTCCAGTCGCCTGCGCGCCGCCGCCAGCTCGCGGGCCAGCTCGCTGAGCTCGGCCGGCGCCTGCGGGGCGGGCTCGTCGGGCAGCCCGCCCCCGATGCGGCGTACGTGCTCCCGCATACGGCGCGACCAGCGCACGAGCGCCTCGGAGAGGATCGCGGCCACCCCGAGCGACACCACGGCACCGGCGAGCGTCACGAGCATGACGACCTGGAGGTCGTGGCGGGAGAGGAACATCAGCTGCGCGATCGCGACGACCCCGACCAGCACGGTGGTCACCGAGACCACCGCGACGAGGGCGAGCTGCCAGCGCAGCGACCTGCTGCGCAGCAGCCAGCCCGCCAGCAGCCCCAGCACGCCCACGACCGCGCCGCCCGCCGCGGCGACCAGGACGACCTGCACCTGCTCGCTCACGAGGCCGGCTCCCACCGGTAGCCGATGCCCCACACCGTGACCAGCCGGACGGGCTCGGCGGGGTCGGCCTCGACCTTGGAGCGGACCCGGCGCACGTGGACGGTCACGGTCGAGGAGTCGCCGAACGACCAGCCCCACACCTGGCTCATCAGCTCCTCCCGGCTGAACGCCTGCCCGGGGTGGGTGACCAGGTGGGCGAGCAGGTCGAACTCCCGCGCCGTGAAGGACCGCTGCGTGCCGCCGACCGTGACGGTCCGGCGGAGGTGGTCGACGACGAGGTCGCCGTCGATGGTGGTGTCGGGCATCGCTGCCGCTGGGTCGCTGCCGCTGCGGCGCAGCACCGACTCGACCCGCAGGACCAGCTCGCGGGGGCTGAACGGCTTGGTGACGTAGTCGTCGGCGCCGGTCTCCAGGCCGACGACCCGGTCCTGCTCCGCGCCGAGCGCGGTGAGCAGGATGACCGGCACGTCGCCGGCGAGCCGGAGCCGGCGGCACACCTCGAGCCCGTCGAGGCCGGGCATCATCACGTCGAGGACGACCAGGTCGGCGCGACGGTCCTGGTGGGCCGCGAGCCCGGACGCCCCGTCGGGGGCCTCGGCGACCTCGTGCCCGGCGGCTCGCAGGTAGGACACGACCACCTCGCGGACCGTCTCGTCGTCGTCGACGACCAGCACCCGCGACACCTCAGGCCCCCGTCCCACGACGCGCGCGCACCAGCCCGGCGACGGCGACGACCAGCACGGACGCGACCGTGAGCGCGGCCCACGCGCCGAGGTAGGGGCGGTCGAGCAGCGTCGGGTTGTCCGGCCGCGCGCCGAACCTGCCCAGCACGGGCACCGCCATCAGCGTCACACCGCCCCACACCACGAGGCCGAGTGTCGCAGGTGCGTGCCACGGCTCGGGGAGGACGCGGCGCGCGAGGGCCACCACGGCGAGCACCACCCCGGCGACGACGACGTCGTGCAGCACGACACCCGCGGCGAGCCAGACGGCGATCTCGACGAGCTGGCCGGCGTCCTGCCGGGTCAGCGCCAGCCACGCGCCGTACGCGCCGAGCACCACTCCCAGCCCGCCGATCAGCCAGCGCGCGGCGCTCACGTCGTCACCTCCAGCGAGGCGACCCACTTGGTCTGGAGCACCCCGGGCCGGTTGGGGGCGATCACGCGGCACGGGAAGCCGTGGTCGAGGTCCAGCGGCTCGCCGGCCAGGTCGAGGGCTAGCAGGCTGCGCTCGTCGTCCGCGAACGCGGCCGGCAGCACCGTACGGATGAAGGGGCCGCGACCTTGCAGGGAGGTGACGGCGACGTCGGTGCCACCCGCCGCGCCGGCCGCGGCCAGCACGTCGCGGACCCGGACGCCGGACCAGCGCCCCTGCGCGCTCCACCCCTCGACGCAGGCGATGGGGAGGTCGACCGTGTGCTGGGGCAGGGCGCGGAGGTCGGCCAGGGTCAGCCGCGCCGCGACAGCGCCGTCGACGCGTACGTCCAGCGCCCAGCCCGGGTCCGTGGCGGTGGCGAGCACGCCGGCGGCGGCTGCCGTCTTGTTGATCGGTACGCCCCCGGGGCCTTCGCCCGTCCGGACGGCGAGCACGCTGACCCGGCGCAGCCACGGCACGGTGCCACCCGCCGTGGCCAGCACCGCGACGCCGGCGGCCGCCCAGGTGCCGCGCAGCAGCACGCGCCTCGACACCGCCCCAGCCTCCTGGGCGCCCGGGCGGTCGAGCGCCGTGTCGTCGACGTCCGCGGCCAGCGCTGCCCGGACCACCGGCAGCTTGACCGCGACGTGCAGGACGAGCGCGCCGATGGCGACCCAGGCGAGTGCGTAGTGGGCGGTGCGGAAGGAGAACTCGCGCCAGGGGTACCACTGGGCGGCGTTGGCGAGGCCGGTGGTCAGCTGGAAGACCGCCGAGGCCACGAGCACGCCGATGGAGGCACGCTCGAGGCCGACGAGCGCCGCCTGTCGCCCGGCCCGTAGGTCGACCCGCTCGAACAGTCGCGGGTAGACCGCCCAGAGCTTGACCAGCAGGAGCGGGACGGCGGCGCACCCCGAGACGACGTGGAGCCCCTGCGTCGCCCGGTAGCCCCAGACGGGTCCGGTCGGGAAGGGGATCGCCGGTGAGGGCAGCTGCGCCCAGTGGCTGACCAGGCCGGTCAGGAAGCAGAGGACGAACGAGACGCCGAGCCACACGCCCACCCGCGCGGCGACCGCCGGGCTGCGCAGCCGTGAGGAGAAGTCGTCGGGGTGCGGCGCCCTCATCGCGGCCTGTCCAGCACGGCCGCCCAGCGGCCGTCGTCGTGCGGAGTGAGCCGGTGGACCGAGGCCACCAGCAGCCCGGCTGCGACCGCGACGGCCGCGACGTCGTCCACGGCGAGGAAGGCCCACCGGAACGGCCGGCTGCGGCCGTGGGGCAGCTCGAGCCGCGACCAGCCCGCGGACGACCCGGCGCCGGGGCGGGAGACCTCGACGACGGCCCGGCCGCCGGGACGCAGCAGCTCGCGCACCCGGCGCAGCAGGTGGGCGGGGTCACCGGAGATGCCGACGTTGCCGTCGGCGAGCAGGGCGGTGCCCCACCGGCCCTCCTCCGGCACGGCGTCGAAGACGTCCGCGACCACCGCCGGAGCGCCGCGCCGCCGGGTGAGGTGGACGGCCTCCTCGACCACGTCGACCCCGAGGGCCAGGTGGCCGCGCCGGGTCAGCTCGTGGGTGAGTCGACCCGGGCCGCACCCGATGTCGAGGGTGTCGCCCTCGCACAGGTCCAGCAGGGCGTGGTCGGCCGCGTCGGCGTGCCCGGTCCACGACTCGACCGGCAGCACCGCGGACTCGCCCGTGGAGTGCGCGACCCGCGTCGTGGCACCGCGCAGCGCCCACGTGAACGCCTCGGTGAAGGACAGGTCGGCCGTCACGACCTCTCCTCCCAGGCCCGGAAGGCGGCCGCGAACCGGGTGTGCGGCGCCAGCCGCGCCACCTCGGCCGCGTCCTCGACCGTGTCGACGTCCCCGAGTGGCGTCGTCGAGGAGACCCGGTACCCGGCGCCGACGAGGGCGGCCCGGGTGTCGTCGTACGTCGACGTCGTCGACATCGCCACCCCGCCCAGCGGTGCCGCCACCGAGGGGTCGTGCCGGGCGAGCACCCACCAGCCGCCATCGGGGGCAGGGCCCAGGCAGGCGTCGTGGCCGGCGAGGTCGTCGAGCACCCCCGCGAGCAGCTCCGGGGTGAGCTGGGGCGTGTCCATGCCGACCTGCACCACAGGGCCGGGGCCCGCATCGAGGTGGGCGGCGGCCAGCCGGTCGGCGAACGAGGCGCCGCGCTGCGCGGTGACCCGCCAGCCCTCGACCGCGGCCACCAGCTCGGGGCCGCGACTGGCGGTCGGCAGGTCGCCGGCGAGCGCCAGGTGGCCGCGCGCACCGGGGAGCGCGGCGACCGCGGCGATGGTGTCGAGCAGCGCCGCCGCGGCCAGGTCGGCGGCGACCTCGTCGCCGGTCGCGACGGCGAGGCGGGTCTTGGCCCGCCCCGGCACGGGAGCCTTGGCCATCACCAGCACGGTCAGGCCGGTCACGACAGCACCCGCCAGAAGTCGCGGGCCGTACGGACCGTGCCGCAGACCGAACCCGAGACCTTGGAGCGGGTGCCCTCGGCGCGGGGGTGGTAGTCGACGTCGTGCTCGACCACGCGCCACCCTGCCCGGGTCACCGCCTGGAGCAGCTCGACGGGGTAGCCGAAGCGACGGTCGCGCAGCCCGAGGTCGAGCATCGCCTGCCGTCGGGCCACCCGCATCGGCGCGATGTCATGGGCGGTCATGCCGATGCTCCGCCGCAGCCACGCCACGATGAGCGCGTTGCCGGCGCGGGCGTGCCAGGGCCACGTCCCCCGCCGGGTGGGGCGACGGCGCCCGACCGCGAGGTCCGCGCGACCCTCGCGCACGTCCGCCAGCAGCGCCAGCAGGTCGGTGGGGTCGAACGACCCGTCACCGTCCATCACGGCGACGAAGTCGCGGGTCGCGGCGAGGAGGCCGGCGTGCACGGCGGAGCCGTACCCCGGGACGGGCTCCACGACGACGCGCGCGCCCAGCCGCTCGGCCACCTCGGCCGTGTCGTCGCGCGAGCCGTTGTCGACGACCACCACGGCGAACTCCCCGGGCACCCGGGACAGCAGGGCGGGCAGAGCCGGCCCCTCGTCGCGACACGGGAGGACGAGGTCGCAGACGGCTGCGTCGCTGGTCATGCTGCGAACCTAGCCAGCCGTCCGGGGCGCCGGACCCCCCAAGTGATTACGTGACTGTGACGGCTGGCCGACCGGTCCGGCCGCGCGTCCCGACGCGCCTAGGCTCGTCGCCATGCCCTCCCTCAGCACGTCCGCCCGCGCGTGGGTGGGCCTGGGAGTGGCAACGCTGGTGCTGCTCGCGTCGTTCGCGGTGCCGGTCCTCACCGGGTGGGACGTCGACGCCCGCAGCGACTCCCTGGGCGCACCGCCGACCCACGGCCTCTGGCGAGCCAAGGTCGGGCCCGGCACCCTGCCGGCGCTCCTCCTGGCGGTGGTGGGCGTGTGGCGGGGCGAGGCGTGGGCGCGGACCTGGCCGTGGCGGCGCCTGCTCGTGGTGGCGTACGGCGCATCGTTGGCGTGGCTGCTCGCACTGGCGCTGGTCGACGGCACCTCGGGCCTCACGAGGGTGATGGCCAACCACCACGAGTACCTGGTCACCGCGCGCGAGGTCACCGACGTGCCGGCGATGCTGCGGGAGTACGTCGACCGGATCCCCGCCGCGCACCCGGACAACTGGCCCACGCACGTGGCCGGCCATCCGCCGGGCGCGCTGCTGTTCTTCGTCGCTCTGGTGGGCGTGGGGCTCGGCGGGGACCTCGCGGCCGCCCTCACCGTGTGCGTGGTCGCGGCCAGCATCCCCGCCGCGGTCCTGCTGACCGCGCGCTCGCTGGGGGCCGAGGACCTCGGCCGGCTGGCGGCGCCGTTCCTGGTGCTCAGCCCCGCCGCGGTCTACCTGGCGGTGTCGGCCGACGCGGTCTTCGCCGCCGTGGCGGCGTGGGGGCTCGCGGCCCTCGCCGCCTCCGCGACGGCCTCCCGCCGGGCGTCGATGGTCGCGTGGGGCGTGCTGGCGGGCCTGCTGCTCAGCTGCTGCGTGATGAGCTCGTACGGCCTGCCGCTGCTGGGGGTGATCGCCCTCGCCGTGCTGCGGCTGGCGCGCAGCTGGTGGCCGCTGCCGGTCGCGGCCGTGTCGGCACTGCTCGTGGTGCTGGTCTTCGCCGGGCTCGGGTTCGCGTGGTGGGAGGCCTACCCGGTGCTCGTCGAGCGTTACTGGGACGGGATCGCGGCTACCCGCCCCGCGGCGTACTGGATCTGGGGCAACGTCGGGGCGCTGCTGGTCTCCGCCGGCCCCCTGCTCGGCGCCGGCGTCGCCGTCGCAGTGCGTCGCCACACCGGCGGGGCGAGGACCGTCGCCGTGCTCGCGCTCGCCGCCCTCGCGGCCGTCACGGTCGCCGACCTGAGCCGGATGTCGAAGGCCGAGGTGGAGCGGATCTGGCTGCCGTTCGTGCCGTGGCTGACCCTGTCGCTGGCTCTGCTTCCCGGCGGCTGGCGCCGGTGGGGCCTCGCCCTCCAGGTCGTCGCCGCGCTGGTGGTGCAGCACCTGCTCTACACCAGCTGGTGACCCTCACGCCCGCAGCGGGGCCGTCGCGAAGTCGGCGAGACCGGTGTCGGGTCCCACGGCTGCGGTGAAGCCGAGCTCGCGCCGGGCCAGCTCGGGCGACGCCACGACGTGCCGCACGTCGCCGGGACGGAAGCCGCCCGTCACCTCGGGCTCGAGCCGGCTCGCGCTCCCCGCGCTGACCCGGCTCGCCACGTCGAGGATCGTGACCGGGGCGCCGGAGCAGACGTTGTAGGCAGCGAACCTCGGCGCCGGCTCCGCGGCGACCTGCTCGATCGCGAGCACGTTGGCGCGGGCGACGTCGTCGACGTGGACGAAGTCGCGCGTCTGGCCTCCGTCCTCGTAGACCTGGGGCCGCTCGCCCCGCTCGAGCGACGACCGGAACATCGCCGCCACCCCCGAGTAGGGCGTGTCGCGAGGCATGCCGGGGCCGTACACGTTGTGGTAGCGCAGCGCGACCGCGGCCGCACCGGCCTGCCGCACCCACGACGAGGCGTAGTGCTCCTGGGCGAGCTTGCTCGCGGCATAGGTGCTGCGGGGGTCGAGCCGGGCGTCCTCGGGGACGAGGTCCCAGTCGAGGGCGCGGCCGCAGGTGGGGCAGTGGTTCTCGAAGTCACCGGCCTCCAGCGCGGCGACCTCCCGCGGCGGAGGGAGCTGGTCGCCGTGGTCGGGACAGGTGTAGCGGCCCTCGCCGTAGACGACCATCGACGAGGCGAGGACCAGGCGGTCCACCCCGGCGTCGTGCATGGCCGCGAGGAGCGCGGCGGTGCCGAGGTCGTTGTGGGAGGCGTACGCCGGGAGGTCGCCGACGCGGACGCCCGCGCCGACCAGCGCCGCCTGGTGGCACACCACGTCGGTGCCGCGCAGCAGTCCTGCCCACGTGGTGTCGGCCGCGTCGCGGACGTCGAGCTGGAGCGTCCCGTCCGGTGGCACCGACGCGCCGTGCGCCGAGGCGAGCATCAGGTCGACGCCGACGACCTCGTGCCCGGCGTCCGCCAGCTGCCGGCCGATCGCCGAGCCGATGAAGCCGGCCGATCCGGTCAGCAGGACCCTCACCGGGCCGGCACCTCGTAGGTCAGGTCCACGCCGTCCCACCAGGTGCCGCAGGCGCAGCCGTCGGGGTCGGGCAGGGCCTCGATGGCGGAGCCCAGGAGGCCGGTGAGCCGGTCGAGGTTGGCGCGGAAGAGGGCGAAGACCTCCTCCTGCCCCACGCCCTCGCCGGACTCGGCGCCCGCGTCCATGTCGGTGACGAGCGCGAGCGGGGCGTAGCACTGGCCCATCTCGCGGGCCAGGGCCGCCTCGGGCGCCCCCGTCATGTTGATCAGGTCCCAGCCCTGGTCGGCGTAGTGGCGCGACTCGGCACGCGTGGAGAAGCGCGGGCCCTCGACCACGACCATGGTGCCGCCCTCCCGGACGTCCGGGTCCGCGCCGGTCAGGGCAGCGGAGACGCCCGCGCAGTAGGGGTCGGCGAACGGCAGGTGCACCGCACCCGACTCGACGAAGGAGCCGACCCGTCGGTGGGTGCGGTCGACGAGCTGGTCCGGCACGACGAGGTCGCCGGGGGCCACGGTGACGCGGAGCCCGCCGACGGCGCAGGGCGCCAGCACCTGGCGTACGCCGAGGGAGCGCAGCGCCCACGCGTTGGCGCGGTAGGGGATGGCGTGCGGCGGGTGGTCGTGGTGGCGGCCGTGCCGGGGCAGGAAGGCGACCGACCGGCCCGCCACCTCGCCGATCGCGATGGGTGCGGACGGGTCGCCGTACGGGGTGGTGACCGCGTGCTCGGTCGCGTCGGGGAGGAACGAGTAGAAGCCGGAGCCGCCGATGACGGCGACGTCGGCTCGCGGGGAGTCAGTCACCACTCGAAACTAGCGGACCCATGTTCCGGCCCCGGGCGTCATACGAACCCGCACCTGTCGGCACGCACCTGTCGGTACGGGTTCGTATGACGCAGGCGGGGTGGAGGTCAGTCCTCGGAGGGAGCCGAGCCCTCCTTGGTCTTGATCAGGTCCATCACCGTCGAGTCGGCGAGGGTGGTCACGTCGCCGACCTCGCGGTGCTCGGCGACGTCCTTGAGCAGGCGGCGCATGATCTTGCCCGAGCGGGTCTTGGGCAGCTCGGGCACGACCATGATCTGGCGCGGCTTGGCGATCGCGCCGATCTCCTTGGCGACGTGCTTGCGCAGCTCCTCGACGATGTCCTCGCCGCCGTCACCCGCGGAGTCACGCAGGATGACGAAGGCGCACACGGCCTGGCCGGTCGTCTCGTCGGCGGCACCGACGACGGCGGCCTCGGCGACCTTGGGGTGCGAGACGAGCGCGGACTCGATCTCGGTGGTGGACAGGCGGTGGCCCGACACGTTCATCACGTCGTCGACGCGGCCGAGCAGCCAGATGTCGCCGTCGTCGTCGAGCTTCGCGCCGTCGCCGGCGAAGTAGAGGCCCTCCCAGCGCGACCAGTAGGTGTCCTTGAACCGCTGGTCGTCGCCCCAGAGCGTGCGGAGCATCGCGGGCCACGGCTCCTTGAGGACGAGGTAGCCGCCGTTGCCGTTGCCGACCGGCTTGGCGTCGTCGTCGACCACGTCGGCGGAGATGCCGGGGAGGGCCTTCATCGCCGAGCCGGGCTTGCCGGCGGTGACGCCGGGCAGCGGGCTGATCATGATCTGGCCCGTCTCGGTCTGCCACCAGGTGTCGACGACCGGGCAGCGGTCGCCGCCGATGACCTCGCGGTACCAGACGTACGCCTCCGGGTTGATCGGCTCGCCGACCGACCCGAGGAGGCGCAGCGACGACATGTCGTAGCCGTCGGGGATCTCACGGCCCTGCTTCATGAAGGTGCGGATCGCGGTCGGGGCGGTGTAGAGGATCGTCACCTTGTAGTCCTGGACGATCTGCCACCACCGGCCCTTCTCGGGCGTGCCCTCGTACATCACCTGGGTCGCACCGTTGGCGAGCGGCCCGTAGGCCATGTAGGAGTGGCCGGTCACCCAGCCGACGTCGGCGGTGCACCAGTAGACGTCGTCGTCCTTGAGGTCGAAGACCGCCCAGTGGGTGTACGACGTGCCGGTGAGGTAGCCGCCGGTGGTGTGCAGGATGCCCTTGGGCTTGCCGGTCGTGCCGGAGGTGTACATGACGTAGAGCGGGTGCTCGGAGTCGTGCATCTCGGGCTCGTGCTCGGCCGAGGCGCCGTCGACGGCGTCGTGCCACCACACGTCGCGCCCACCCTCTTCCCGGCCGTTCCACTCGATGTCCTGCCCCGTACGGCGGACGACGAGCACGTGGCGGACCAGGTCGCCGGTCTTCTCGACGGCCTCGTCGACGGCCGGCTTGAGCGCGCTGGCCGCGCCGCGGCGGTAGCCACCGTCGGAGGTGATCACGACGTGCGCCTCGCAGTCGGTGATGCGCGAGGCGAGGGCGTCGGCGGAGAAGCCGCCGAAGACGACGGTGTGCGGGGCGCCGAGGCGGGCGCAGGCGAGCATCGCGACGACGACCTCGGGGATCATCGGCATGTAGATCGCGACGCGGTCGCCCTTCCTCACACCGAGCTCGGTCAGCGCGTTGGCGGCCCGTGACACCTCGTCCTTGAGCTGGGCGTAGGTGATGTCGCGGGTGTCGTCGTGGGGCTCACCGACCCAGTGGATCGCGACCTTGTCGCCGTTGCCGGCCTCGACGTGGCGGTCGACGCAGTTGACCGACGCGTTGAGGGTGCCGCCGACGAACCACTTGGCGAACGGCGGGTTCGACCAGTCGAGGACCTGGTCCCACTTCTGCCCCCAGTCGAGGCGCTCGGCGGCCTCCCCCCAGAAGGCCTCGCGGTCGGAGTCGGCACGGTCGTACGCCTCCTCCTTCACGTTGGCGTCGGCCGCGAGGTCCGCGGGGGGCTCGAAGCGTCGGTCCTCGGACATCAGGTTGGACAGGGTCTGCTCGGACAAGGTCTCTCCTCGGTCGGGACGCGAACGGCGTCGACGTGCGGGATCACGTGGTGGTGCGGGGGTGTTGTGGCGGCCCCCTCGCCGAACCTACTCCGGCTCGGCGAGGGGGTCACGGGGTGCACCTCACGGGGTGCACCTCACGGGGTGCGGGTGGTTCAGTGGTGCGTCGCGCCCTCGGCGCCGGCGCCGGTCAGCGCGCGGACCTCGAGCTCGGTGAAGCGGTCCTCCGCGGCCGGCTCCCGGCTGGTGACCGTCCCGATGTAGCCGAGCAGGAAGCCCAGCGGGATCGAGACGATGCCCGGGTTGTTGAGCGGGAAGATCGCCCAGTCGGAGTCGGGGAACATCGAGGTCGGCAGGCCCGACATGACGGGGGAGAGCAGCACCAGGCCGACGGCGGAGATGAGGCCGCCGTAGATGCTCCACGTCGCACCTCGGGTGTTGAAGCGGCGCCAGAACATGTTGTAGATGATCGCCGGCAGGTTGGCCGAGGCGGCCACCGCGAAGGCCAGCGCCACGAGGAAGGCGATGTTGAGGCGCTGCGCCGGGATGGACAGCGCGATCGCGATGGCGCCGATCGCGAAGGCCGCGATGCGGGCGACCCGCACCTCGTCGTTCTCGCTGACCGGCTGGTCCTTCTTGATCACTCCCTTGTAGAGGTCGTGGGCGACCGACGAGGAGCTGGCCAGGGTGAGGCCGGCCACCACGGCGAGGATCGTCGCGAAGGCGACCGCCGCGATGAGGGCGAGCAGGATCGCGCCACCCGTGGACCCGTCGCCGCCGCCGACGGCCTCGGCGAGGAGCGGGGAGGCCAGGTTCTGGTTGCCGCCCGCTGCCGGGTCGACGACCTCACGGTCGAGCAGCGCAGCCGCACCGAAGCCGAGGATGAGCGTCATCAGGTAGAACGCGCCGATCAGGCCGATCGCCCACAGCACCGACTTGCGCGCGTCACGCGCGGTCGGGACGGTGTAGAAGCGGATGAGGATGTGCGGCAGGCCGGCGGTGCCCAGCACGAGCGCGAGACCGAGTGACAGGAAGTCGATCTGCGACGTCAGCGTGCTGCCGTACTGGAGGCCGGGCTGCAGGAAGGCCTCGCCCTTGCCCGAGTTCTCGGCAGCGGCGCCGAGCAGCGAGGACAGGTTGAAGTTGAACTCCGCGAGCACCAGCACCACGATCAGCGCCGAGCCGAGCATGAGCAGCACGGCCTTGACGATCTGGACGTAGGTCGTGCCCTTCATGCCGCCGACGACGACGTAGAAGATCATCAGGACACCGACGCCGATGATGGTGATGTTCTTGATCGCCTCGCTCTCGACGCCGAGCAGCAGCGCCACCAGCGTGCCGGCGCCGACCATCTGGGCGAGCAAGTAGAAGATCGAGACCACGACGGTCGAGACCGACGCCGCGGTGCGGACCTTCCGCTGGTTCATCCGGAACGCGAGCTGGTCGGCCATCGTGTAGCGACCGGCGTTGCGGAGCATCTCGGCCACCAGCAGCAGTGCCACGAGCCACGCGACGAGGAAGCCGATGGAGTAGAGGAAGCCGTCGTAGCCGTAGACCGCGATGGCGCCGGAGATGCCGAGGAACGAGGCGGCCGACATGTAGTCGCCGCCGATCGCCAAGCCGTTCTGGAAGCCGGAGAAGGAGCGGCCGCCGGAGTAGAAGTCGGTGGCCGTCTTGGTCTGGCGGCTGGCCCAGAAGGTGATGCCGACCGTCAGCGCGACGACCGACAGGAACAGGAACGTGGTGAGGAACTGGTCGCTCATGCCTGGCCTCGCTTCGCGTCGGTGCCGGCCTGGTCGCGGTAGGCCTGCTCGAGGTTGCGGGCCAGCGGGTCGAGCTTGGCGTTGGAGTAGCGGCTGTACGTGTAGGCCAGCCCGAAGGTCGTGACGAACTGGAGGAGCCCGAAGATCAGGGCGACGTTGATGTTGCCGATGACCTGGGTGGCCATGAAGCCGCCTGCCCAGTTCGACATGACCACGTAGAGCAGGTACCACGCCAGGAAGGCGGCGGTGGCCGGGATGACGAAGCCGCGGTAGCGCTTCCTCAGCTCGGTGTACTCGCTGGTCTCGTGGAGCCGGTCATAGACCGGATCGTGGCGCGCGGCCTGGTCGGGTGCCTCGATGGTCACGGCTTCGTCCTCTCACACTCTGGCTGGCGGCCACCCTGTGTGACCGCCGTCACCGTGACACCGCTCACCTCCCGTCCGGGAGGGGCGCGTACGGACCGGGCGACCGGTGGCCGGCGCCGGTCGCCCGGCGGTCGCTGTCGTACGACGAGCGGTCCGCGCAGCCTCGGGGCCATCGAGGAGTCGTCGCATCGGGACCCGTGCCGTAGGCTTGAGCGTGTTGAAGGGACGGAGCACCCAGCCGTCCTGGCCGCACACGATGCGCGGCTCGTATCTCGTACTCCTGGTTTCGGTTCGCTGGACATCAGTACGCATGGATGTCTTCAGCAGTTCAGGGGCAGACAGTCCCGACTCGAAACAAAGGAAATCATCATGGCTCAGGGCACCGTCAAGTGGTTCAACGCTGACAAGGGCTTCGGCTTCATCGCGCAGGACGGCGGCGGCGAGGACGTGTTCGTCCACTTCTCCGCGATCCAGACCAACGGCTACAAGTCGCTCGACGACAACCAGAAGGTGGAGTTCGACGTGACCGCCGGCCCCAAGGGCCCGCAGGCCGAGAACGTCCGCGCGATCTGATCGTCACCGGAGGGCCCCGACCGCAGCTGCGGTCGGGGCCCTCCGTGCGTCCGTGGGCGGATGGTCGCGCCTGACGAGAAGGTCGGGTGGCGCAGCGTCAGGCGCGACGCTCCACCTCGGTCACGCTACGCGCGCCGACGGCGCCCACGTAGTCCCCAGGTTGGGGAGAGCGGCACGTCCCTGCTACCTCCCGTTCACGGTGAAGGCGTGGACCGCCTGACCGGGCAGCTCGACGCCGAGGTTGTAGCCGCTGCCCCAGTAGAGGGCTCCGTCCACGGCGGCAGCACCGCTGTAGCAGAAGTCCCCCGACGGGTAGTCCCACAGCTGGGTGCCGTCGCTGGCCTTGAGGGCGTACATGTGGCCCGCCGCGTCACCGGAGCACGCGTAGACCACGCCGCGCGCCACGGTCACCGCCCCGGACGCGGTGGCTGCTGCCGGGTTGGCACGGTCCCAGACCAGCTGACCGGTGGCTGCGTCGAGTGCCGCCCAGTGACCGTGGTTGATGGTGGTCCCGTCTCTCAGCGTCCACGGCTTCCGGTCGGTGTTGGCCGAGGCCACGTAGATCCGCGACCCGTCGGTGGCCGAGCCCCACTGCAGGCCGCCCGCCAGTCCGCCGGGAGCCGCCTGGGTCTTCCAGATCACGGCACCGGTGTCCGGGTCCAGGGCCCAGAAGATGCCGGACTTCTGGCCGGCGCCCACGAACTCCTTGCCGCCCGTCTTCCACAGCATCGGCGCCTGGCCGAAGTCGTAGTCGGGGCCGGCGTTCTCCGGGCACCCCTCGACCGGGTCCTCGAAGCCGGGCACGGGGATGCCGCACGACACGTTCCAGGCGTCCACGGGCAGGGCCCGCGTGGACCACTTGACCGCGCCGGTGGTCGTGTCGAGCGCGACGATGGCGTCGAACATGTTGTCGGCCGGCACGCAGGCCGCGCGGGCCTCGTCCGTGGTGGCCGCGGCCACGCAGTCGGTCACGTCGTCGGGGATCGAGTAGTTGTTGCCGGTGGCGATGTAGACCGTGCCGCGCTTGAGGTCCACCGCCGGGGCACTGCCCCACACTGCTGCGCCGGTGTATCCCGGGGGAGTCATGAAGGTCTTCCACTTCACCTGGCCCGTGGCGAGGTCCAGTGCCATGAAGAAGCCCCGGAAGGTCAGCGGCACCCCGAACCGCACGAGGACCTCCTCGTAGGAGGCCGCGCCGAGGTAGACGGTGCCGCCGGCGATGGTCGCCGACTGCGTGAGGATCGGGTAGCCGCCCGGAACGGTGGTCTTCCACAGCAGCGAGCCGTCGCGCTTGTCGACGGCGAACACCCAGCCGTCCGGGCTGAAGACCTTGCCGGACTGGTCGCCGAAGACCAGGGTGTTCCCGGAGATGGCCGGGGTCGCCCGGGAGTAGTCGCCGAAGGGAGCCCCGTAGTGGGTGCTCAGGTTCTTCTGCCAGATGACGACGCCTGTCGTGGCGTCGATCGCGTAGAGGTTGCCCTGGTCGTCGGGCACGTAGACGATGCCGTTCTCCACGGCCGGGGTCGCCGAGACGTTGCCCGCGGTCGCCACCTTCCACTTCAGCGCGAGCTTCGCGGCACCACCGACGCCGATGGTGCTGTCACCGTTCCTCGTGTTCCCGAGATCGTGGCCGGCGCTCGGCCAGCCTGCCTGTGCGCCGATCGCGGCGGGTGCGACGAACAGCACCCCCACCGCCAGCAGGGCCCCTGCGACCCTGGACAGCCTTCTTCCCTGCGTTCTTGCGTGCATTGGAAACTCCCGTGCTCGTAGCGGATCGCGCCTGCGTGTGCGCGTGACGAACCTGGTGCGTTCCCGACCTCGTACGAGCTGTACTCCCGCCCGTGCGCGGCGTCAACAGACCTCGTTGGCGGACCAGACCACAGCGCACACCGTCTCGTGAGGCCGTGAGGAGAATGTGACGGCGCTGCCACCGCAGTCTGAAGCGGCCGTCACACCCGCGGCCCACGCTGGGGCTCGACCGGATCCCCTCGCATGCCCCGGAGGCACCCCATGACCACTACCGCGACTCCCCCCGGCGAGGCGACTGCCCCCGCAGCCCGCCGTAGCCGCCGCTGGATCGAGGACTGGCGTCCCGAGGACGCCGAGTTCTGGGAGACGACCGGACGCCGGGTCGCCCGGCGCAACCTGATCTGGTCGATCTTCGCCGAGCACCTCGGCTTCTCGGTGTGGCTGATCTGGAGCGTGAGCTCGGCCTTCCTGGTCGCGACCGGGTTCGACTACACCCCGCAGCAGCTCTTCGTGCTGGTGGCACTGCCCAACCTCGTCGGCTCGTTGCTGCGCCTGCCCTACACCTTCGCGGTGCCGAAGTTCGGTGGCCGCAACTTCACGATGGCGAGCGCGGCGCTCCTGCTCATCCCCACGCTCGGGTTCGCGTACGCCGTGCAGCGGCCGGAGACGCCGTACTGGGTGTTCTGCCTGATCGCCGCCACGGCCGGCCTCGGCGGCGGCAACTTCGCCAGCTCGATGGCCAACATCAACTTCTTCTACCCCTCGGCCAAGAAGGGCGCCGCGCTGGGCCTCAACGCCGCGGGCGGCAACCTCGGTGTCTCGCTGATCCAGCTCTTCCTGCCGGTCATCGTGGGCGGCGCCGGGATCTTCGGCCTGGTCAAGGCGTCCGAGGGCGGGATCGACCTGCAGCGCGCGGCCTGGGTGTACGCCGGCCTCGCGATCGTCGCGACGCTCGCGGCGTACTTCTTCATGGACAACCTGAGCACCGCGAAGTCCTCCCCCCGCGAGCAGCTGCAGGTCGTGCGCAAGCGGCAGACGTGGATCATGGCGTTCCTCTACATCGGCACGTTCGGCTCGTTCATCGGCTACTCCGCCGCCATGCCGCTGCTCATCAAGCTGAACTTCTGGGTGCCGGAGCCGGCGCCGCTGGGGACCGGCATCTACTTCGCCTACTTCGCGTTCCTCGGCGCCCTCGTCGGCTCGGCGACGCGGCCGTTCGGCGGCTGGCTGGCCGACCGGCTCGGCGGCGCGAAGGTGACGCTGGGTGCGTTCGGCGCGATGGTCGTCTTCACTCTGGCCGTGCTGTGGACGCTCGTGCAGCTCACCCCCAACCCGACCGCGGACCCGGCGATCGCGTCCGCCAACCAGTCGTGGTTCCCGTGGTTCCTGGGCTTCTTCCTCTGCGTCTTCGCCGCCACCGGCATCGGCAACGGCTCGACCTACAAGATGATCCCGGCGATCTGGCGCACCGAGGCCGAGCGGGCCACGACGCCCGGCACCCCCGAGCGCACCGCCGCCCTGCTGGCCGGCACCAAGCAGGCCTCCGCCGCGATCGGCGTGATCGGCGCGGTGGGCGCCATCGGCGGCTTCCTCATCCCGATGGCCTTCAGCGCACCGTGGGTGGCCGACCCCATGTCCGCCACCAAGGGCGCCTTCGTGGTCTTCACCGCCTTCTACGTGGTCTGCGGCGCGGTGACCTGGGCGGTCTACCTGCGACGGCCCGCCGAGGTCCGCGCCCACAGCCTGGCCGGCGCCGGGATCTGAGCGGAGACTGACCTGATGGCGACCGACACCCACTGCCCCTACTGCTCGCTGCAGTGCGGGATGCGCCTCGCCGGACGGCGCGCGCCGGAGGTGTCGGCGTGGGAGGAGTTCCCGGTCAACCAGGGCGCGCTGTGCCGCAAGGGCTGGTCCGCGGCCGGGCTGTACGGCGGTCGTGAGCGGCTCACGTCGCCGCTCGTGCGCGACCGGGAGACCGGCGAGTGGTCCGCGGTGTCCTGGGACGACGCGCTCGACCGGGTCGTCGCCGGGATCCGGGCGGCGCAGGCGGCGAAGGGGCCGGACGGTGTCGCGGTCTTCGGCGGTGGCGGCCTGACCAACGAGAAGGCGTACGCCCTCGGCAAGCTCGCCCGGGTCGCCCTCGGCACCTCGCAGATCGACTACAACGGGCGTTGGTGCATGTCGTCGGCCGCGTCCGCGGTGATCCGTTCCTTCGGCCTCGACCGCGGGCTGCCGTTCCCGCTGGCCGACGTCGAGGAGGCGGACGTCCTGGTGCTCGTCGGCTCCAACCTCGCCGAGACGATGCCACCCGCCGTCCGACACCTCGACCGGCTGCGGGAGCGCGGTGGCCGCGTCGTGGTGATCGACCCGCGGCGCACGCCCACCGCCGACCGGGCCGACCTCCACCTCCAGCCGGTGCCGGGCACCGACCTCGCGCTGGCGCTCGGTGTGCTGCACCTGCTCGTGGCCGGCGGCGCGGTCGACGAGGCGTACCTCACCGAGCGGACGACCGGTTGGGAGCAGGTCCGCGACTCCGCCGCGGCCTGGTGGCCCGAGCGGGTCGAGCGGGTGACCGGGATCGACGCGCACGAGGTGCGGGCGCTCGCGGCGATGCTCGGCGGCTCGCCGCGGGTCATGGTCCTCACCGCCCGCGGCGCCGAGCAGCACGCGACCGGCTCCGACACCGTGCTCTCCTGGATCAACGTCGCGCTGGCGCTGGGCATGGTCGGCAAGCGGGGCGCGGGCTACGGCTGCCTCACCGGGCAGGGCAACGGCCAGGGCGGCCGCGAGCACGGCCAGAAGGCGGACCAGCTGCCGGGCTACCGCCGCATCGACGACCCCGCGGCCCGCGCCCACGTGGCGGGGGTGTGGGGCGTCGACCCCGAGTCGCTTCCCGGCCCGGGCCGGTCGGCGTACGAGCTCCTCGACGCCCTCGGCGCGCCCGACGGGCCCTCGGCCATGCTGGTCCTGGGGTCCAACATCGTGGTCAGCGCACCCCACGCCACTCAGGTCACGCAGCGGCTGGAGGCGCTCGACCTGCTGGTCGTGTGCGACATCGTGATGTCGGAGACCGCCGCCATCGCCGACGTCGTGCTGCCCGTGACGCAGTGGGCCGAGGAGACCGGCACCATGACCAACCTCGAGGGCCGCGTCGTGCTGCGGCAACGCGCCATCACGCCACCGCCGGGCGTGCGCTCGGACCTGGAGGTGATCGCCGAGCTCGCCGCGAGGCTGGGGTCGGAGGCGTCCTTCCCGACCGACCCGGAGGAGGTCTTCGCCGAGCTCGGCCGGGCCTCGGAGGGCGGCCCCGCCGACTACTCCGCGATCACCTACGACCGGATCCGTGCCGAGCACGGGGTCTTCTGGGGAGGCGAGCGGCTCTTCGCGGAGTCCTTCGCGCACCCCGACGGCCGTGCGCGGATGCTCGCGGTCGAGCACCGGGGTGCCGCCGAGCAGCCGTGCCCGGACTACCCGATCCACCTCACGACCGGTCGGGTGCTCGCCCAGTACCAGTCCGGCGCCCAGACCCGGCGCGTGCGGTCGCTGCCCGACGACGGCCCCTTCGTCGAGCTGCACCCGCTGCTGGCCGGGCGCCTCGGCGTGACGACGGGGGAGCCCGTACGCGTCGCGACCCGCCGCGGCGAGATGACCGCCCCGGCCCGGGTGGTGGCCACGATCCGGCCGGACACCGTGTTCGTGCCGTTCCACTGGGTCGGGGCCAACCGGCTCACCAACGACGCCCTCGACCCGGCCTCCAGGATGCCCGAGTTCAAGGTCTGCGCAGCCTCGGTGGCCCATGCCTGAGCGCCCTCAGCGGATCGTCGTCGTCGGCGGCGGCATGGCCGCGGTCCGCCTCGCCGAGCACCTCGCGGGCGACGACCGGTTCGCGGTGACCGTGCTCGCCGACGAGCCGCACGCGCCCTACAACCGGATCCTGCTCTCGGCCGTCCTCGAGGGGACCCACTCCCCGTCCGCCCTGACGCTGCGCTCGGAGGCGTGGTTCGCCGACCACGGCATCGAGCTGCGCCTCGGGGCGCGGGTGCTCGAGATCGACCGCGACACCCGCGAGGTCGTCCTCGTCGACGGGGAACGGCTGGGCTTCGACCGACTCGTCCTGGCGACCGGATCGATCCCCACCCTGCCGCCGATCCGGGGGCTCGTGCGCCGCGACGGCACCCTGCACCCGAAGGTCCACGCCTTCCGCTCGCTCGCGGACTGCCGGCGCCTCGAGGCGTCCCTCGCCACCGGCACCCGCGCGGTCGTCGTCGGCGGCGGCCTGCTCGGCCTCCAGGTCGCCCGCGCGCTGTCGGTCCGCGGGCTGCGGACCGAGGTCGTCGAGGGCGCCGACCACCTGCTCGCGAGCCAGGTCGGCCCCGGCGCGGGCCGGGTCCTCGCGCGAGACCTCAGGCGCCTCGGCACCGAGGTCTACACCGGCGCCCGCGCCGTACGCCTCACCGACGAGGGGCTGCGCCTCGACAACGGCTACGTCCTGCCCACGGAGCTTGTCGTGCTCACCGCCGGCGGCCGGCCGTCCACCGCGCTCGCCCGGCGTGCCGGGCTGATGGTCGGACGGGGCGTGGTCGTCGATGCCACCCTCACCAGCGTCACCGACGACCGCGTCCACGCGATCGGCGACTGCGCCGAGCACCGCCGCCGCACGACCGGGTTCGTCCCGCCGGCGTGGGAGCAGAGCGAGGTGCTCGCCCGCGTGCTGCGCGGCGAGGACGCGGCGTACGACGGCAGGCGCAGTGTCGCGCGGCTGCGGGCCACCGGGCTGGAGGTCGCCGTGCTGGGCGACCCCGAGCACGCCGAGGGGGAGGTCGTCGAGGTGACCAACCCCATCGCCGGCTCGCACCGCCGGCTCGTCGTGCACGGCGGCCGGATCGTCGCGGCGGCGCTCGTCGGCGACCTCTCCCGCGTGGGGCTGATCACCCAGCTCTACGACCGCGGGACCCTGCTCGGCCCCGACGAGCCCGGCCAGCTGCTCCTGCCCGAGGCGGCGGACCTGCCGACCCCGCTGCCCGACGAGGCCGAGGTCTGCGCCTGCGCCGGGGTCAGCGCCGGGGAGATCCGCGCCTGCGGCACGGTGGGGGAGTGCATCGACCGGACGCGCGCGACGACCGGGTGCGGCGGCTGCGCCGACGTCGTGCGCCGGCTCATCGAGAGCAGCCCGACGCCCGTCGCCGTCGGCTGACAACTTCCGGGCGCCCTCCCTCGTCCCACCCCCATGCTTGCCCGGACCGTGCTCGGCGCCGCCGCGGTCCTGCTCGGGTTCCTCGGCGGGGTGCAGGTGGAGCAGGTGGTGGCCGCGTCCGGGGAGCCCGAGCCGGTGGTCCGGGCGATCGACCCGAGCGCCCGGGCCGACGAGGTCGTCCGCGAGGACTGCCCGCGCCTCCCCGCCGCGCCGCCCTACCCGGTCAACGAGAACGGCATGACCTACGGCTCGGGCGCCGGGATCGACGAGGACGACCCGGGTCCGGACCTCGTGGCCGCGTACGGCTCCAGCGGCCGGTGCGGCTTCGTCCGCGCCACCGACCGTCCCCGGCCGGGGACGACCCTGGCCGAGGTGCGCGCGAGCCCCGGCCCGGACGGCCGTCCCGTGCCGCTCTACGCGCAGGACGGCGTGACGGTGATCGGCACGTTCCGCAGCGGTAGGCCTTGACCTCAGGTGCACCTGAGCCGCGACGATCGTCCCCATGACCGAGGTGCAGGAGTTCCGGATCACGCTCACCGTCGACGACTTCGAGGCCGCCGTACGTCTCTACCGCGACGCGCTCGGGCTGCCCGAGGTCGCCGACTGGAGCAGCGAGCAGGGGCGCGTGCTGCTGCTCGACGCGGGCCGCGCGACCCTCGAGCTCTTCGACGAGGCGCAGGCCGGGATGGTCGACGACCTGGAGGTCGGGCACCGGGTCTCGGGGAAGGTGCGATTCGCGCTCCAGGTGCCGGACGCGGACGCCGCCGCCACCTCCCTCGTCGCTGCCGGTGCGACCCCGGTCGCGCCTGGCGTCGACACGCCCTGGGGTGACCGCAACGCCCGCGTGGCGGCCCCGGACGGGATGCAGCTGACCCTGTTCACGCTGGGCAACGAGCCCTGACCCGGTCATCGCCCGCACCACGTAGGCAGTTCGCGCGCCAGAGGCAGGTCCGTACGCTCAGCCGGGCCCACCTTGGCGCGAACTGCCTGCTGTGGTGCTCGCGGTCTGTGGCTGGACCGCCCTTGCCCGGCCACCCTCGATGCGCTGGTCAGGTCCCTTCGCGTCGTCCGCCTCCTAGCGGGAGGCCCGCTTCGTCGGGTGGGGGCGCCGCAGTGAGTCGGGCAGCAGGCGCGCCCCGGCGCCGTCCTCGCCGTGGACGTCGTCGGGGTTGGAGAAGGTGCACGACCGCAGGCTCAGGCACCCGCAGCCGATGCAGCCGTCGAGGCCGCCCTTGAGCCGCTGGAGGGCGGCGATCTGCTCGTCGAGCCGACGGCCCCAGTGGCGCGAGATGCGGTGCCAGTCGGCCTTGGTCGGCGTACGGCTGCCGGGCAGGCGACCGAGCTCGTCGCGGATCTCCTCGATGCTGAGCCCGACGTTGGACGCCGCCCGGATGAAGGCGAGGCGGCGCAGCACGCTGCGCTCGAAGCGTCGCTGTCCGCCGCCGGAGCGGTGGGCCGTGATGAGTCCCTCGGCCTCGTAGTAGCGGATGGCCGATGCCGCGAAGCCGCTGCGGCGCGTGATCTCCCCCATCGGCAGGAGGTCCCTGGCATCCATTCGGCTCCACCCCTTGAACTCAAGTTCACTTCAGCTTGAAGCATAGTGCCATGACTGAGAACACGGAAGCACGGGTGGCACTCGTCACCGGGGGATCGGCCGGCCTGGGCCTGGCCCTGGGCAGGGAGCTCGCACGGAGCGGGTGGACGGTTGTCACCGATGGACGGAGCGAGGAGAGGTTCCAGCGCGCCGACCTCCCCGACCGGGTGACCGCCGTGGTCGGCGACCTCACCGACGCCGACCACCGGGAGGCGCTCGTCGCCGCCGTGTCGGCGCAGGACCGGCTCGACCTGCTGGTGCACAACGCCAGCACGCTCGGCCCGCTCCCGATGCGGTCGCTGGCCGAGGTGGACGTCGCCGACCTCCAGCAGGTCTGGCGGACCAACATCGGCGGACCGCTGGTGCTCACCTCGGCCCTCCTGCCGTGGCTGCGCAAGGCGGACGGCGTGCTCCTCTCGATCAGCTCCGACGCCGCGGTCCATCACTACGAGGGGTGGGGCCTCTACGGCGCGAGCAAGGCGGCGCTCGACCACGTGACGCTGACCTATGGCGCCGAGACCGGGCTGCGGGCCTACGCCGTCGACCCCGGCGACATGCGGACGGCGATGCACCAGGACGCCTTCCCGGGGGAGGACATCTCCGACCGGCCGCTGCCGGAGACCGTGGTGCCGCATCTGCTGGCGTTGCTGGCGGCGCGGCCCCAGTCGGGCCGCTACCGTGCCGTCGACCTCCCCGTCGACGTCGGGGGTGACGTCCGATGACGCTCCTCCACGAGACCCCGCGCACCCGCTTCGAGGCATCGTCGTTCGCGCCGCAGCCGGCCGAGGCGCGAGGCCTCGCCCGCGACGAGGTGCGCCTGCTGGTCGCGACCCCGGACGGCATCTCGCACGGACGGTTCCGCGACCTCCCCGACCACCTGCGTGCGGGGGACGTGCTGGTCGTGAACACCTCCGCCACCGTCGCCGCCGAGGTCGACGCCGACCTGGCGGGCCGCCCCGTGGTGCTGCACGTCGCCCACCGCCTGGACGACGGTGACAGCGTGGTCGAGCTGCGTACGGCTCCCGACGCCGCGCGGGCAGTGCTCGACGCGGGCGCGGGGGAGGTCGTCCGCGTGGGGGACGTACGCCTCACCCTCCGCTCGCCGTGGCCCGCGGAGGCGTCGTCGCCGACCGGCGCCGGCAACCGCCTCTGGCGCGCGTCGGTGCGCGGCGACCTGGACCGGCAGCTCGCGTGGAACGGGCGGCCGATCGCGTACGGCTACCTCGACCGCCGCTACCCGCTCGCGGACTACCAGACCGTCTTCGCGACCCATCCGGGAAGCGCCGAGATGGCGTCGGCGGGACGGCCGTTCACCGCTGCCCTCGTGACCCGGCTGGTGACCGCCGGGGTGCAGCTCGCACCCGTCACGCTCCACACCGGCGTCTCGTCCCAGGAGGCGGGGGAGGCGCCCGGGCCGGAGTGGTTCGAGGTGCCGGCGACGAGCGCGCGCGTCGTCGACCAGGCGCGGGACAACGGCGGCCGCGTCGTCGCCGTCGGCACGACCGCCACCCGCGCGATCGAGTCGTCCGTCCTCGGCCGGCACGTCGTCGCCAGCCGCGGCTGGACCTCGCGCGTGGTCTCCCCGTCCCAGCCGCCCCGCGTCATCGACGGCCTGGTCACCGGCTGGCACGACCCGATGGCCTCGCACCTCCTCCTCGTCGAGTCGGTCGCCGGCCCCCGCCTCACCCAGGCGGCGTACGACGCGGCGGTGGCGCAGGGCTACCTCTGGCACGAGTTCGGGGACTCCGCGCTGCTCCTGCGGCGGTGAGCGACCGCGGGGGAGGGGTCAGGCGACGCTGTCCGGGGCTCGCTCGTAGTGGGCGAAGGTGCGCGTGAAGGACGCGGACCCGTGCGTGAGGGAGCGCAGCTCGACGGAGTAGCGGCGCAGCTCGAGCTGTGGCACGTGCGCCCTGACCGCCACCAGGCCCGGCTGGCCGGCTGGTTCGCTGCCGAGGACCCGTCCCCGTCGCGCGGACAGGTCGCCCATGACCGTGCCGATCAGGGCGTCGGCGACCAGCACCTCCACCTCGTCGACCGGTTCGAGGATGCACGTCCCTCCTCGCGTCGCAGCGTCGCGCAGCGCCAGCGCGCCGGCCGTCTGGAACGCCATGTCGGAGGAGTCGACGCTGTGGGCCTTGCCGTCGGTCAGGGTCACCCTGAGGTCGACCATCGGGCGCCCGGTGTCGACCCCGCGACCCATCTGGGACCGGACGCCCTTCTCGACCGAGGGGATGAACTGCCGGGGGACCGCACCACCGACGACGCGGTCGACGAACTGGAACCCGCTGCCCTGCGGGAGCGGCTCGACCTCGATGGTGCACACCGCGTACTGACCGTGCCCTCCGCTCTGCTTCACGTGCCGGCCGTGCCCGGTGGCCGGCCGCGCCAAGGTCTCCCGCAACGGCACGAGGAGCTCGACCTCCTCGACCTCCACGCCGTAGCGGTGCGCGAGCCGGTCGAGCAGCACGTCGGCGTGGGCCTCGCCCATCGTCCACAGCACGACCTGGTGGGTCTCGGGGTGGTGCTCGACGCGCAGGGTGGGGTCCTCGGCAGCAAGGCGCTGGAGTCCCGGGCCGAGCTTGTCCTCGTCGCTCCTGCTGAGGACCTGGATGGCCATCGGCAACGAGGGTTCGGGCACCTGCCACGGTTGCAGCACCAGCGGCAGGTCGACCGGGGCGAGGGTGTCGCTGGTCTCGGCCCGCCTCAGCCGGCCGATGGCGCAGATGTCACCCGCCGTCACGGCCGGGGCCGGTCGCTGGGTGTCCCCCAACGGCACCGACAGGGTCCCGATCCGCTCCACCTCGTCGTGGTCCGGGTGGCTCGACGCCGTGTCACCGTCGGCGGACCAGGCCGAGCGGTGCCCGGACACGTGGACGGTGGCGTCGGGCAGCAGGGTCCCGGAGAACACCCGGACCAGGCTGACCCGCCCCAGATAGGGATCGGTGGTCGTCCTGACCACCTCCGCGACCAGCGGACCGGACGGGTCGCACTCGATCGCCGGCCCCGGACCGCCGGCGGGGGTGTAGACCGTCGGCAGGGGGTGCTCGAGCGGCGAGGGGAAGGCGGACACGATGAGGTCGAGCAGCTCCCGGGCTCCCACGCCGCTGGTCGAGTCGACGGGGACGACCGGGTGCAGCGAGCCCCTGGCGACTGCCAGCTCGAGGTCTCGGACGAGCAGCTCGGTGTCGACCTGCTCGCCGCTGAGGTAGCGCTCCATCAGGGTCTCGTCCTCGGACTCCTCGATGATGCCCTCGACGAGTGCCGCTCGCTGCGCTGCGTGCCCGTGGTCGTCGGTGAGCAGGCCGAGGAGACGACCGCCCTCGCGCAGGTACACCGGCAGCACCCGGTCGCCGAAGGCGTTGCGCGCCTGGGCCACCACGCCGTCGACGTCGGCGCGGGCGTGGTCGAGCTTGGTGATGACGACCACGCGGGGCATGGCCACGTCGGCGCACTCGCGCCAGAGCGCCAGTGTCGGCTCGTCGACGCCCTCGTTCGCGGCGATCGCGAAGAGGGCACAGTCGGCCGCCCGCAGGCCTGCTCGCACCTCGCCCACGAAGTCGACGTACCCGGGCGCGTCCAGCAGGTTCACCTTCACGCCGTCGTGCACCAGCGGGGCGAGGGCGAGCGCGATCGAGCGTCGCTGACGGTGCTCGATCTCCTCGAAGTCGCAGACCGTGGTGCCGTCCTCGACGCTCCCCATCCGGTTCAGCAGGCCGGCCTCGACCAGCAGCCGTTCGACGAGCGTGGTCTTCCCACCCCCGGACGCACCCACGACCAGGACGTTGCGGATCGCCTCCGGCCGGTTCGCGACCGGAGGACCAGTCCGACCGACACTGCCACCGGCCTCCTTGCTCACCGCGACGACTCCTCCCCCTGGCTACGACGGTGCGAGGTGTCCGCTCACTGTTCACCCGATCGATCGGTGAGGCAAGTGCGAGCGTGGGCGCGTCCTCGGCTCGGCGGGGCGACCGGTGTCACCAGGAGCGCACCCACACGCAGTGCTCCGAGCGCCGCAGGTCCGCGATGGCCTCGGCGGGCAAGGGCTCCGACGCGTCGGTGACCACGTAGCCCAGGTGGTCCCGGGTCGACAGGTGCTGGCCGATCACGTTGTCGCCGGCGTCGGCGAACACGGCGTTGAGCCTGGCCAGCACGCCGGGGACGTTGTGGTGGAGGAGACCCAGCCGGTGCTCGCCGTCCAACGGGGGCGTGAGCACCTGCGGGAGGTTGACCGACAGCGCCGTGCTCCCCTGCAGGGCGAACCCGGTGAGCTTCTCCGCCACGAACCGTCCGATCTCCTCCTGCGCCTCCTGGGTCGACCCGCCCACGTGAGGGGTCAGGATGACGTTGTCGAGGCCGCGCAGCACCGACTCGAACGCGTCGCCCTGAGCCTTCGGCTCGACCGGGAAGACGTCGACCGCGGCGCCCGCGACGTGGCCGGACAGGACGTGGCTGCGCAGCGAGTCGTAGTCCACCACCATGCCGCGGGAGGCGTTGATGAACAGGGCCCGGGGTTTCATGGCGGCGAACTCGGCGGCGCCGAAGAGGCCTGCGTTCCCGGGCCGGCCGTCGACGTGGAGGCTGACCACGTCGGCGACCTCGAGCAGCTCTGCGAGCGACGCCATCCGGCGGGCGTTCCCGTGGGCCGGACGGTCCGCCTTGTCGTAGAAGACCACCCGCATCCCGAGCGCCTCGGCGACGTTCGACAGCTGGGTGCCGATGTTGCCGTACCCCACGATCCCCAGCGTCCGGCCCCGAACCTCGTGGCTCCCTCGTGCCGACTTGTCCCACACTCCGTCGTGCATCCGTCGGGTCTTCTCCGGGAGCCGCCGCGCCAGCGCAATGATCTCACCGATCACCAGCTCGACCACGCTCCGGGTGTTCGAGTACGGCGCGTTGAACACACCGATGCCCCGTTCCGCAGCGGCGCGCAGGTCGACCTGGTTCGTGCCGATGCAGAAGCAGCCGATCGCCTCGAGGGCCGGGGCTGCCTCCAGCACCCGCTCGGTCACCGTCGTGTTGGACCGGATCCCGAGCAGCTGGACGTCGTCGAGCGCCGCGACCAGCTCAGCCTCGGGCAAGGCTCCCGTGCGCACCTCGACCTCGTAGCCCCGTGACCTCAGGACGTCCACGGCCGTCGGATGGATGTTCTCCAGGACCAGTGCCTTCATGCCGACACCGTAGGGGCAGCGGTCTCAGTCCCCGCCGAGCGACCGCAGCACGTGCGGGAGCTCGGCCGTGATCTCGTCGGCGAGGTAGCCGATGCGGCCCCACCGCGCCGCCAGCACGTCGCCTGCCGCCGCGTGGACGTGGGTGGCCCAGACCGTCGCCTGCACGGGGGTCGCCCCACGGCCGACCAGTCCCACCAGCGCTCCCGAGAGCACGTCCCCGCTGCCGGAGGTGCCCAGGCCGCTGTCGCCCGTCGAGACGTGCCACAAGCCCCCGTCCGCCGCGACCCAGGACCCACAGGTGACGACGGCGTCGAGCTCCCGGGCGGCGCGGACCGTGGCCCCGGCGACGTCCTCGTCGTCGACCTCGTCCACGTCGAGGAGACGAGCGAGCTCGTGGGTGTTGGGGGCCAGGACCAGGCGTCCGCCGAACGCCTCGGCCGACGCACGGTCGAGGTCGGGCAGCGCGGTGGCGGCCGCGGCGTCCAGCACGACGGGGACGTCGTCGGGGAGCACGCGGGCGACCTCCGCCAGCAGGCGCACGGTTCCCCCTCCGCCCAGGAGTCCCGGACCCACCAGGACGGCGTCCGCCCGACCGATCTCGTCCTCGAGCAGCGCGGCGACCCGTTCGCCGGTGACGGAGCCGCGCTCGTCCTGGGGGAGGGGAAGGGTGCCGCAGACGGGCAGGGCGACGGCCAGCTGCGCCGCGACCCCCTCTGCCGTCGCCACGGTCAACCGCCCCGCACCCATCCGCAGTGCCGCCGTGCCCGCGAGGATGGCCGCGCCCGGCGTCGTGCAGGATCCTCCGACCACCAGCACCTGGCCCCGGGCGTACTTGGTGCCCACCGGCTCCGGCAGCGGCCAGGAGCGGAGCAGGTCCGCGGTGACCACGCGCGGTGCGTCGGGGCTTCCGCCCGTCGCGGCGGCATCGCGGGAGTCAGGCATCGTCGTCCTCCACCTCGGCGTCGGCACCCGGCTCCTCCGTCACCCGCACGTCGTCGTCGCTGAGGTGCTCGTCGAGGTTGTAGTCCGTCACGTCCCAGCCGGTCGCGGAGTCCGGGTTGCTCCGGAGACGGCAGATGGCCGCGTTGCCGAGGGGGTTGTCGCGCGCGCGAGCGAGCACCTGCTCCTCGTCGAGCCCCTCGGCCACGTAGCAGAAGAGCAGCAGCACGACGTCGTGCCCGCTGACGAGGACGCGTCGGTGCCGCTCCGTGCCGGCCAGGTCGGTCAGCACGGCGCGCACGCGCAGCGCGACGTCTGCCCAGGACTCTCCGCCGAGCGGGCGGTAGTAGAACTTCCCCATCCAGTCGCGTCGCTCGGCCTCCTCGGGGTACGCGGCTCGGATGCCCGCCGCCGTCAGCTTGTCGGTGACCCCCATGTCGCGGTCGCGCAGTCGCTCGTCGACGCGCTGGTCGATGTCGAGGCCGGCGACCTCGAGGGCGACCTCGGCGGTCTCCCGCGCACGCCGGTAAGGACTGCTCCACACCACCTCGGGCCGTTGGTCCCCGGGCAGCGCGGCCAGCCAGCGACCGACGGCAGAGGCCTGCTCGCGGCCGGTCTCCGACAGGGTGACGTCGGGGTCCCGTGCGGGCACGTCGATGCGCTCGAGGCCGTCGCGCTGAGCTGCTTCGGCGGCGACGTTGCCCTCCGACTGGCCGTGGCGGACGAGGATCAGGTGGGTGGACTGGGTCACCTGCGCCCAGTACCCAGATCTCGCCGATGCGGTCGCCGACACCCGCCTCGGGGAGCCGGGGCGCGAGAATCTGTGGGGAAACTGCGGATTCCGCGGCCGCGTCCGGGCCTACAGTGAGCAGATGATTCTCGGGACGCACCGCGCGAGTTCCGACCTCGGATCGCTGGAGCCCGGCACGCACCTCTGCGCGCTCGAGCAGGGTGCTGCCCGGCTCGACCACGTCGCCGCCACGTTCGTCGCCCAGAGCCTGGCGGCCGGCGATCAGGTGCTCTACATCGCCTCCGACGGTCAGGTCGACGACCTGCTGCGCCTGCTTCCCGGCAGCCTGGACGCCCGCCACGCGTCCGGGACCGGTCAGCTGCTGACGAGCTCGTTCGACGATGCCTACGGCTCGTCGCCCCCAGAGGACCTGGCGACCGTCGCCGACGGCTTCCGGGCGGCAGCCGCGCAGGCGCGCAAGCGAGGCTTCCCGGCGCTGCGGGTGGCGGCCCGGATGGATCCGCTGGCCGGCCTGCTGGGCTCGTTCGACGAGGTCGTGCGGTGGGAGCGGGCGGCGGGGGTCCTGCAGCGCGAGCTCGGCGTCAGCTCGGTCTGCCTCTACGACGCCGGCGGGCTCGACGAAGGGCAGGGCGCGGTCCTCGCGCTCGAGCACGACGGCCTGGCGCCCCACCTCGACGTGCCGCCGATCGCCACGTTCCTCGCCGTCGACGAGCCGTGGGGGCTGCGGGTGACGGGAGAGGTCGACGTGTCCAACCGCGACCTCCTGGGCCGGATGGTCGCGTCCCGTGCGGCCATCACGCCGCGCCTGCGGCTGGACCTGGGCGAGATGACGTTCGCCGACGTCGGCACCGTCGCCCGGCTCCGTTCGATCGCC
The DNA here is from genome assembly GCF_004785795.1 of Nocardioides eburneiflavus. Classification (NCBI taxonomy): domain Bacteria; kingdom Bacillati; phylum Actinomycetota; class Actinomycetes; order Propionibacteriales; family Nocardioidaceae; genus Nocardioides; species Nocardioides eburneiflavus. Next base: position 508,509 of record NZ_SRRO01000001.1, on the reverse strand, counting down.
GCTACGCTGCCCGACAGCGGATACCTCGAGCTCACGCGGGTGCCCGCCGTCCTACGCCGCATCCTCGACGCCACCGGACTCGGGCACGACAGGCTGAGGCTGGAGCCATGAGTGCACCCGCGACGCACACGAGCCTGCTCTACGGGAGCGACCGCCAGTACGCCACGGAGGCCGGCGACTTCCTGCGCGACGGACTCGAGCGCGGACACCGCACCCTCGTGATGGCGCCGCCGTCGCGGACGCGACTGATCCGCTCCGAGCTGGGCGGGGACGCCGGTGCGGTCACCTTCGTCGACGACTCGGTCGCCTACGCGCCGCAGTGGAACGCCTACCGCGTGCTGCTCGACTTCGCCGCCGAGGCCCCCGGCGTGCGGTCGTGCGTGATCGCCGAGCAACGACTCGGGCGGCGGACCGCGGCCGAGGTGGTCGACTACCGCCGGCTCGAGTCAGCGATCAACCTCGTCTTCGCCGAGCACCCGGTCGACCTGCTGTGCCCCTACGACACGGCGCTGCCCGGCGACCTGCTCGACATCGCCGTGCACTCCCACGAGGGGCTGCGCGGCGGTGGCGCGGTGGCGGCCAACCCGGGCTACCGGGACCCGTTCTCCGTGCTCACGGGCCTGTCCGCCGTGGCGCTCCCGCCGCCGGGGTCGACGACCCTCGACTGCTCCCGCCTCTCCGACGTCGCGCTGGCGCGCCGGTCGGTCCGCGCACGCGGCGCCGAGATCGGCCTGGCTCGCGACGCCGTCGCCGACCTCGAGCTGGCCCTGACCGAGGTGCTGACCAATGCGCTCCTGCACGGCTCTCCGCCCTCGCTGGTCCACCTCTACGACGAGGGCGGGATGTGGGTCTGCCACGTGCAGGACGGCGGCGGGCTGCCGTTCGACCTGCTGTCCGGGGTGGTGCCGCCCGCCGAGCCCGCCGACCACGGCTACGGTCTCTGGCTCGCCCGCCAGCTCGTCGCCGCGGTGGACGTCGGTGGAGACGACAGCGGCACGCACGTCCGGCTGCACACGCCCAGGCCCTGACCCCGGCGTACGCCCGCCGCGCCCTGTCCGCATCAGCCCGGCGCGTCGCGGGGCAGCCGCACCCTGATCACGGTACGACCGGGCTCGGAGTCGACCTCGATCGCGCCGCTGTGCCGCTCGACCACCACCCGCCGCGAGATGTCGAGCCCCAGGCCCGTGCCCTTGCCGACCTCCTTCGTGGTGAAGAACGGCTCGAAGGCGTGGGCGGCGACCTCCTCGGTCATGCCCGACCCGGTGTCCCCGACCTCGACGACGACGTGGTGCTCGTCGGCGTACGTCCGCACGGTGAGCGTGCCGGACCCGCCCATCGCGTCGACCGCGTTGTCGACGAGGTTCGTCCACACCTGGTTGAGCTCGCCGGGGTTGGCGGTGACGGTGGGGACGGAGTGGTCGTAGTCGCGCACGACGGTAACGCCGTCGCGCAGCTTGTGGCCGAGCATGATCAGCGTGCTCTCCAGGCCGTCGACCACGCGCACGTCCTGGACGGCGGCGCGGTCGAGCTGGGAGTAGGACTTCACGGCGGACACGAGCTCGGAGATGCGGCGGGTGGCGTCCTGCGCCTCCGAGATGAGCGCGGTCGTCGTCACCGAGCTCGCCACCCACTCCAGCCCGGCCTGGAGCGCGTCGCCCGGCAGGGACGCGGCGGCGCGGTCGAGCCACGCGGGCGGGACCCCGGCACCGGCGAGGGCGGGCGCGATCACCCAACCCCGGTCGACGTCGTGCTCGTCGAGCCAGTCGGTGAGCTGCTCCTCGAGGTCGGCGAGGGCGACGCCGGTGGGCGCCGAGGTGGGATCGATCGAGCGCCGGAGCTCGTCGAGGACGACGAACTGCTCCGCCGAGATCCCCTCGCCGGCGAGCCGCTGGAGCGAGGCGAGGACGTCGTCGCTCGACTGCTGGAGCGCCCCGACCGAGCGGACCGCGGCCGAGGCCGGGTTGTTGATCTCGTGCGCGAGCCCGGCGGCCAGGGTGCCCAGTGCGACGAGCGCCTCGCGCTGGCGGGCGTTGCCCTCGATGCGCCGGGCGGTCGCGATGAGGCCGCAGAGGAGGTGGACGGCGAACGGGAACCACTCCTGGCCGAAGCGCGCCAGGTCGCTCGCCGAGAGCCGGAAGACCCGGCTGGGCTCCATCACGCGAGCAGACCCCATGTAGACGCCGTTCTCGTCCCACGCGCGGAATCCGCCGGCCCACTGGCCGGGGTTCTCGATGGTCACCATCACGACCTCCTCGTGGCCGACCCGGCGCACGACGTCGATCCGGCCCTCGAGCATCACCCACCAGTGCTCGGCGGGGCGACCCTCGTCGAAGACACGGTCGCCGGGGGCGTACGTCATCTCGTCACCGGCGCCGGCCAGCTCGGCCACCTGCTCGTCGGTGAAGCCGTCCAGGATCGCGATCGCGCGCAGCTCGTCGTAAAGCATCAGGTCGTCGCCAGGTAGCGGTGGACGAGGTAGACCGACATCGCGCCCTCGCCCACGGCGGACGCGACCCGCTTCATCGAGTCGCGGCGCACGTCGCCCGCGGCGAAGACGCCGGGCACGCTGGTCTCCAGCGCGAACGGGCCACGCTCCAGCGGCCAGGCGAGGTCGGCGGGCAGGTCGGGACCGGTCAGCACGTAGCCGCGTTCGTCCCGTTCCACCGACGAACCGAGCCACTCGGTGCGAGGGGCCGCGCCGATGAAGACGTAGACCCCGTTGGTGTCGACGTCGTCGACGCTGCCGGCGCTCCTGTCGCACAGGGTGATGCCCTCGAGGTGTCCGTCGCCGCGCGTGCCGACGACCTCCGTCCGCAGCCGGACCTCGACGTTGGGCGTGGTCAGGATGCGGGTGACGAGGTACTGCGACATGGACGCCTCGAGCGACGTGCCGCGCACGACGAGCACCACCTTCCTGGCGTACTTGGCGAAGTTGAGCACGGCCTGCCCGGCCGAGTTGGCCGCACCCACGACGTACACGTCCTCCCCGACCGTCTGCGTCGCCTCGCTCGCGCTGGCGCCGTAGTAGATCCCACGTCCGACGAAGTCGTCGAGCCCGGGGGCGTCGAGGCGGCGGTACGACACGCCGCTGGCCACCAGGACCGCGCGGGCCTCGATGTCGGCCGAGCCCTCGAGCAGCACGGCGCGCACAGGGCCGCGCGTCTCGAAACCGACGACGTCGCGCGCCAGCACCATCTCGGCACCGAACCGCGACGCCTGCGCCACCGCGCGGTGCGTGAGGTCGGCGCCGGAGAGGCCCTTGGGGAAGCCGAGGTAGTTCTCGATCGAGGCGCTCTGCCCGGCCTGTCCGCCCGGTGCGTCGCGCTCGACGACGACGACCTGCAGCCCCTCGGAGGCGGCGTACACCGCAGCCGCGAGGCCGGCCGGCCCGGCGCCGACGACGCAGAGGTCGTAGAGCGGCTTGGTCGCCTGGGTGCTCAGGCCCAGTGCGGCGGCGAGCTCGGTGGAGGTGGGGGAGCGGAGCACCGACCCGTCGGGCAGGGCCACCACCGGGAGCTCGCCCTCGCCGGCGACCTCGAGCAGCCGCGTCGCCTCCTCGGACTGGTCTACCTCGAGCCAGCGGTAGGGCACGTGGTTGTGGGTGAGGAAGGTCTTCGCCTCGTGGGTCCGGTCGGACCAGCGGTGGCCGACGACCCGCACCTCGGCGTCGCGGTCGGGATGCCCGTGCGCCCAGTCGCGCAGCAGGTCGTCGAGCACGGGGTAGAGCCGGTCCTCGGGCGGGTCCCACGGCTTCATCAGGTAGTAGTCGAGCGCGATGTCGTTGATCGCCCGGATGGCGACGTCGGTGTCGGCGTACGCCGTCAGGAGCAGCAGCTTGGCGTCGGGCGCCTGCTGCCGCACCGCCTGCAGGACCTCGATCCCGGTCATCCCGGGCATCCTCTGATCGGAGACGACCGCGGCGACGGGCCGGTCCTTGAGCACCAGGTCGGCGAGGACCTCGAGCGCCTCCGGCCCGGACGTCGCCCGCAGGACGCGGTAGTCCCCGCCGTAGCGCTGGCGCAGGTCCCGCACGACGGCGGCCACCACGGCGACGTCGTCGTCGACCGCGAGGATGGCGGGCTTCGCCATCGGCACCTCCCCCAACTCGGCACCGGCAGAGCGTCGCCGTCCTCGGACGCTACTGCCGCCCGCGCGTCGCCGACAGGGTGGTCGAGACCAGTCCCGCCGCAGGTTCGGTCAGGTTCCTGGACGTGCGCTGCCCTCCGGTCGCGGTGGGATGCGGGGGCGACCCGGGCCTAGGGTGGTGGGGCAAGGAGGTCGACGATGCAGCTGTACGCGGTGATCATCCCGCCGCCCGAGGTGGTGCGGGGCGCGCTCGAGGCAGCGGGTGGCCTGTGCCCGCCGGCGCCGGCTGCGCCCGAGGAGCCGAGGCCGGGGCTCCTGGGCCGGCTCCTCGCCCGGCGGCAGCCCGAGCCTCCCCCCGCGCCCGTCGTCGCCGTGCTGCCCGCCGCACCGGAGGCCGTGTTCGTGCGCCTGGCGAAGTTCGGCAACGTCACCGCGGACGACGCCGAGGGCCTGGCCGCCGCGCTCGACGCCGTGGCCGGCACGTGGCCGGCGCCCGTGCTGCGCGTGAGCAGGGTGCGGGTGGCGGAAGCCCACCCGTTCGACGTCACGGCCCAGCTCGACGGCGACGTCGACGCACTCCGGGACATCTACCGCAACGTCAACGAGGTCGCTCGGCTGCAACGGTTCTTCCTCGACCGGCGCAGCTTCCGCAGCGAGCTCCCCCTCGGCTCGCTCGACCTCGAGGACGGAGCCTCACTGCCTGACGGCCTCGCGGGCAGGGAGCTCCCCCACCAGGGTGCCCGGTGGTCGCCGTCCCACGTGACGCTCCTGCGCACGTCCTTCACCGCCGGGAAGTCCTTCGCGGAGGTCGCGCGGGTCGAGCTGGCGCACGGCGTCGAGGAGTCGGGCGCCCTCACCGGGGCGTGAGGTCCGGGCGTGGCCTAGCCTCGGCACGTGACGACTTCCCTCGTACGGGTCCGGCGCCGCGACGGTGGCCCCTGGCTGCGGCACCCCGCGCAGGTCGTGGTGGTCGCCTTCGCCCTGGCCGTCCTGGCCGGCACCGTCCTGCTGATGCTGCCGCAGGCGCGGACGGAGCAGGTCGGGGCGCCGTTCGTCGTCGCGCTGTTCACCTCCACGAGCGCCGTGTGCGTCACGGGCCTGGTCGTCGTGGACACGCCGTCCTACTGGTCGACCTTCGGCGAGGTTGTCATCCTCGCCCTGATCCAGGTCGGCGGCTTCGGGATCATGACGCTCGCGTCCCTCCTGGGGCTGCTGGTCTTCCGTCGCCTCGGCCTGCGCTCGCGCCTGACCGCGGCGACGGAGACCAAGGCGACCGGCCTGGGTGACGTCCGGACGGTGGTGAAGGGCGTCGTGGCGATCAGCCTGCTCTTCGAGGCCGTCACGGCGGTGATCCTCACGCTCCGGTTCGCCTGGGGGTACGACGAGGAGTGGGGCCACGCGGCCTACCTCGGCGTCTTCCACGCGATCTCGGCCTTCAACAACGCCGGGTTCGCGCTCTACAGCGACAGCCTGATGGGGTTCGTGTCGGACCCGTGGATCTGTCTGCCCATCGCCTTCGCGGTGATCGCCGGCGGGCTCGGCTTCCCGGTGTGGCTCGAGCTCTACCGCCGCTTCCACCCGACGTGGGCGTGGAGCATGCACACCCGGATGACGCTCAGCGCCACGGCCGTCCTCCTGGTCCTCGGCACAGTCTTCGTGACGGCCAGCGAGTGGGACAACCCCGCCACCCTCGGGGCGCTGAGCGCCCCGGACCGTCTGCTGGCGGGCTTCTTCCAGTCCGTGATGCCGCGCACGGCGGGCTTCAACAGCCTCGACTACGGTCAGATGCGCGAGGGCACGCTGCTGGGGACGGTGATCCTCATGTTCATCGGCGGCGGGTCGGCGGGCACTGCCGGCGGCATCAAGGTCACGACCTTCGTCCTCCTGTTCTTCGCGATCCTGGCCGAGGTGCGCGGCGAGTCCGACGCCACGGCCTTCGGTCGCCGGATCGACCCGCGTGCGGTCCGCCAGGCGCTCACCGTGGCGTTGCTCGCGGTGGGCGCCGTGGTCGCCTCGACGCTCGTCATCCTCCAGCTCGCCGCGGTCTCCACCGAGGACGCCCTGTTCGAGGTGGTCTCCGCGTTCGCCACGGTCGGGCTCTCGACCGGCATCACCGCCGACCTCCCGACGCCCGTCCACCTCGTCCTCGTCGTCCTCATGTTCGTCGGGCGGCTGGGACCCATCACACTGGTCTCGGCGCTCGCGATGCGGGACCGCTCGCACCTGCACCGACTCCCCGAAGGAAGGCCCCTCATTGGCTAGGAACGACTCCCAGGGCGTCGTCGTGGTCGGTCTCGGCCGCTTCGGCCGGTCGCTGGCGCTCGAGCTCACCAAGGAGGGCGTCGAGGTCCTGGGCGTCGACTCCGACCCCCGGGTCGTCCGCTCGCTCGCCGGCCGGCTGACCCACGTGGTGGAGGCCGACTCCACCGACCTCGAGGCGATGCGTGAGCTGGGCGTGGCTGAGTTCGACCGTGCCGTCGTGGGAGTCGGCACCAACCTCGAGGCGAGCATCCTGTCGGCGTCGGTGGTCCTCGAGCTCGGCGTCGGCAACGTGTGGGCCAAGGCGATCAGCCAGTCGCACGCGCGGATCCTGGACCAGATCGGGGTGCACCACGTCGTCCGGCCCGAGCACGACATGGGCAAGCGCGTCGCGCACCTGGTCACCGGCCGGATGATCGAGTACATCGAGTTCGACGACGGGTACGCCTTCGCCAAGACGCGGCCCCCGCGCGCGCTCATCGGCCGGAGCCTCGGCGGGTTCGGCGTGCGGCAGGAGTACGGGATCACGGTGGTCGGGGTGAAGCCGTCCGGCGAGGACTTCACCTACGCCACCCCGAGCACGGTCCTGCGCGAGGGCGCCCAGATCATCGTCTCGGGCCCCAAGGACGCGGTCGAGCGCTTCTGCGCCCTCGAGTACGACGCGGGTCCGCGCACCGAGCGGAGGAGCCCCGGCCGGCCCTGGTGACCACCTCGCGCGCGCCGGCGTCCCCTCGGGGTCGCAGGACCAGCAGGACGACCACGCCGGACAGGCCCACGAGCACCGACGCCACGTCGAGCGCCGGCAGCAGCCCGACCAGCTCGCCGACCACGCCTCCGACGACCGCACCGAGGAGACTGGCCAGCCACACCGTGGCCTGGAGCGAGCCGAACACCCGGCCGCGGAGGTGCTCGGGCGTGCGCTCCTGGGCCAGCGTCTCGACCCCGACGGACGAGGCCACCGCGGTGACACCTCCGACCGCTGACAGCGCGACCGCCACCCAGAGGAACGGGAGGTTGGCGCGGAGCAGGAGGACGATGCCCGCGACGAGCGACCCCCACCCGATCAGGCTCCGGGCGGACGCCCGCCGACCGAGGCCGCCGACCAGGAGCGAGCCGACGATCCCGGCCAGGGACGACGTCGTCGTGAGCACCGCGACGGCCCCGACGCCCTGCCCGAGCACGTCGGTGACCCACGGGACGAACAGCGGGTCGAGCATCGTGCCGCCGAAGGTCATCAGCCCGAAGACGACGAACAGCACCGCGACGGTCCGGTCCTCCCGGACCGTGCGCAGCCCGGCCAGCCACTCCGCCCAGAAGCGGGCGAGCGCCGACTCCGCCTCCGCGAGGGCGTGACCGGCGGCCCGGGCCCCGGAGGTCGGGGTCATCGACGCGACCAGCCCGGCGGCCAGCACGAACGTCAGCGCGTCGGCCACGACCACCGCCTCCAGCCCGAGCAGGCTGAGGAGGACGGCACCCACGGGCGTGCCGACCAGCCGGCCCAGTCGGTTGTTGAGCACGTTCAACGCGTTGGCCGGCACCAGCTCGTCCTCGCCGACGAGGCTCGGCAGCAGCGCCGACTCGGCGGGCTGTGCGAAGGCGGCCAGCGCCGACTGCGCGGCCGCCACGACGTACACGACCGCGAGCGCGCCGTCGGCCGCCAGCAGCAGGGTGACGACCACTGCGGCCTGCAGGAGGTTGGACACGACGAGCACCCGGCGGCGGTCCCAGCGGTCGACGAACACCCCCGCGAACGAGCCGAGCACGATGGACGGGACCAGCTCGGCGGCGACCATCCCGGCCGTCGCGAGGACCGAGCCGGTCTGGACGTAGATGACATAGGGGAGCGCGGTCGCGAGCACCCAGTCGCCCGCCACCGAGACGAGCCCGGCGAGCCACAGGAGGCCGAAGTCGCGCCGTCGAAGGACGGCCAGCACCGGCTAGCCGTACGCGGGGGCGTCGACGTGGACGACGCGCAACGTCTGCTCGAGCACGACGACCCCGACGCGGGCCGTGCCGTCGGCGGTGCCGAGGGCGACCACCTTCGCCTCCTGCCCGTCCCGCACGACGTCGCGCACCGGCAGCGCGCGCAGCGACGGATCCCGGCGGCGGGCCGCCCGCACCTCGGGCAGCGCCAGGACGGCCCCGGCGACGGAGCTGTTGACCGCCTCGCCGCAGGCGGTGCACTCGATGAGCAGGCCGTGCCGCACCGGCCAGGGCTCGGCGGTGTCGCGGGCGTACGCCCTGGCCGCCACGGGTCGGTCGCAGCGCACGCAGCGCGGGGCGACCTGCGCCCAGTAGGAGTGCGTCCACGCCGCCAGCCGGGCCTGGAGGGCCGTCGGTCGCCGCAGGTCGCCGATCAGCGCCGCGAAGGCGGGCGCGTCGAGCGCCAGGCGGGAGGAGAGGCCGCCGTCGTCGCAACGCCGGCAGCGGAACGCGACCTCGGTGGCGTCGCGCCGCATCTCCATGCCGGGCCGGCCGCAGTCGGCGCACGGCAGCCGGGTCGTCCGCCAGCCCGCGTCCGGGTGGCTCCAGTCGGCGGTGTCGTCGGCGTACTCGGTCTCCAGCAGGTGCCGCAGCCGCGCCCGTCCGCGGCTGACCCGCATCGAGACCGCGTCGGTCGTCGTCCCGAGGCCGGCCGCGATCTCGGCGTGGCTCAGCTCGTCGACGTAGTGGCCGACCAGCGCCGCCGCGGTCGCCGCCGGTAGCCGGCCGAGGGCACGCTCGAGCAGGTCCACCACGTCCGCGCGCTCGAGGACGTCGTCCAGCCCGACCCCCTGGTCGGGCACCGACGCGGCCGGGACGGACCGGTCGGCCCCCTGCGCGCGCAGCCACCGACGGCAGACGTTGCGCGCGATCGCACCGAGCCAGGCGTCGGCGCCGTCCGGCTCCAGGAGCCGCTCGCGGTGCCGCCAGGCCTCCAGCAGCGCCTCCTGGGCCACGTCCTCGGCCGCCCCCGGGCCGACGACGGCGGCGCACAGGCGTACGAGACGGGTCCGTTGGGCGCTCGTCCAGATCGGGGGCGTCGGGTGCGGGATGCCGGTCACGTGGTCTCCTCGGGTGCGTGGATGACCACTGATCGCGCCGACGGCGGCCGGACCAACGCACTTTTCTCGACGAATTGTGCGTCAGGGGTGAGGACGACGGCAGGGGTTCCGGTGCACTCTCTGGCGGTGACCACCGAGGACCGTCGTTCCGCTGCCCGCACCCTGGGGATCGCGTGGGCCGTCCTCGTCACCGGCGCGCTGGCACTGGGGTGGCTGATCACCGGGCCGCTGTCGTCGGCGGTCGAGCCCCGCGACGACCGGTTCGTCCGGTGGCTGGCCTCCCACCGCACGCCCGTTCTCGACACCGCCGCGGCCGTGGGCAGCCATGTGGCAGACACGATCGTCGGCGTGGGCCTGGCGCTCGTCGTCGCGCTCGTCGCCGCCAGGAGGCGGAGGTCGTGGCGCCCGGTCGTCTACTTCACCGTCCTGGTCGGCGGCTACCTCGCGCTCTACGTGCTCGTGACCCACCTCGTGCCGCGCGACCGTCCGCCCGTGGAGATCCTCGACCCGGGCCTGGTCCCCGACCACAGCTATCCATCCGGGCACATGGCGACGGCGATCCTCGTGTACGGCGGCATCGCGCTCTGGACCGGCCGGGTGCGGCCGGGATGGCGGCGCTGGACCTGGCCCCTGTTCCTGGTGCCGCTGGTCGTCGCCCCCTCGCGGCTCTACCAGGGTGCGCACCACCTCACCGACGTGCTCGCCAGCGTCGTCCTCGCGACCGCCTGGCTCGTCGTGGCGAGCCGCGTGCTCCTGGTCCCTCGTCAGAGTGCCAGCACGACGAGGGCGACCGCCGGCAGCACGGACGACGCGATCGTCCCGCGGACGCTGCCGCCACGGGGAAGCCAGTAGCCGAACAGGTCGGCGATCCCCATCGCGAGCGACGACAGCAGCATGTAGACCAGCACGGTGACGACCACGGCCGTGCCGACGGTCTCGTCGCCGCGGTTGACGATCCAGAGCCCGACCAGCCCGCCGACGCCGGCCAGCGCGTTGCGGGCGCCGATGCAGAACGACCAGAGGTGCACGTGGGCGATCCCGTGCGGTTCGATCCCGAGGAAGCGCTGGACCCACGGCCGGTCGACGAGGAACGCCTCGAACGGGAAGACCGCGATCAGCACGACGGAGGCCACGGCCGTGCAGACCTGGGCGAGGAGGTCCATCACGCCGCTCGCACGGGACGAGATCTGGTCATGACGGCTCCCAAGTGGTCAGTTTCTCTGACCATAATGGTCAGTGACGCTGACCACTGTCAAGACTCGCCCGACCTAGAACTCGGACGTGCCCCGCAACCGCCGGGGCCGGCCGTCGGGGTCGTAGAGCCAGCGGTAGACCGGCGCGGCCCACCGAGCCGTACGACGGGACAGCTGGGGCGGCTCGTGCACCTCGATGCGGCTCCCGGAGGCACCGACGCGCGAGGCCCACAGGCTCAACGGGTCGTCGAGGTCGGTGAGCCGTGCATCGTCCTCCGGCAGGCCGAGGTGCTCGGCCCACAGCGACGTGCGGAGGTCGCGCGCGAGCTCGCCGTCGGGGTCGACGACGGCGCAGGTCAGCTCGGAGTCGTGGGTCCACGAGCGGAGGTTGAGGTTGTCGGAGCCGATCGTCATCCACTCGTCGTCGACGACGCAGACCTTGGCGTGGACGTAGACCGGCGTGCCGGCGGCGTTGTGCAGGTCGAACATCGCGAAGCGGTCACCGCCGGCCTCCTTCAGCCGCTCCCACGCGATGCGCTGCCCGTGCTTCATCGGAGGACCGGCGACCCTGCCGTCCTCCTCGGGGAAGCGCGGCACGACGGCGATGACCTGGAGGCCGGGCTCGCGGCGCAGCGCGTCGGCGAGGGTGGTGGCGACGACGTCCGACCAGAAGTACTGGTCCTCCACGTAGACCAGGCGCCGTGCGCGGTCGAAGGCCCGTGAGTACGCCCGCGCGATCGACCGCTCGCCGTCAGGCGCGAACGGGTAGCGGGGCCGCTTGAAGGGGTAGGTACGCAGGATCTGGACGAGGTGCGTGCCAGCCGGGGGCGGGGGGTCCCACCGCTCGGGCAGCTGCTCGGGGCGGCGCGGCATCCGGGCGACCCGGTGCGCGACGGCGCGGTAGGGGTTGCGGTGGTCGAGGGGCGTCGGGTCGTCCCACCGCTCGGCGAAGGTGTCGAGCACGTGCGCGACGGCCGGCCCGCGGATCTCGGCCATCGCGTCGTGCCAGGGCGGGGCGTCGCCGTAGCGGTCGTCCAGCGGTGCCGCCTGCGGGTCGCCGGCGTGGGCGGCGTCGTCACGCCGGCTGTAGCAGAGGTCGATCCCGCCGACGAAGGCCACGTCCGCCTCCGGCCGGCCCCTGTGGCGCACGACGAGCAGCTTCTGGTGGTGCGAGCCGCCCTTGCGCACCCGCTCGTCGAGCAGTGCCTCGCCGCCGCACTCGTTGATGATCCGTCCGAGGTGGCTGTTCTCCTCGCTGTTGAGGCGCCCCGGGTGTGAGCGCCACATCAGCGCCCGCACCTCGACGTCGCGCGCCGCCGCTGCTCGCAGCAGCTCGGCGACGGTCGGTCCGTCCTCGGTGAGCCGCTCGTCGGAGTCGCCGCGCCAGTCGGTGAAGAAGATGCGGTCGCCGGCCTCCGTGGCCTCCACCAGCTCGACCAGCCGGGCGAAGTAGACGGCGCCGTGCACGCGCGGGACCACCAGGTTGCCGGAGGTCCACGGACGCTCCGACTCCGGCAGGAACCACTCGCTCACCCGCCCACGCTCGCACCGCGCGGGCCCGCTGTCGACGCCTCCCACCCCCCGTTGGGCGTGAGGACGTGCCGCCCAGTTTTCCTCCCGGAAACATTCGGGCGACGGTCCGGGAACATCCGCTTCCTACCGTCCTCGGCATGGGTACAGGCAAGCGTCAGCGGATCGTCGTCGTCGGGCACGGCATGGTGGGCCACCGGTTCGCCCAGGCCGCCGTCGAGCGCGGACTCACCGAGACCCACGACATCGTGGTCTTCGGCGAGGAGCCGCGCGAGGCGTACGACCGGGTCGCGCTCACCAGCTGGTTCGGCCAGGGCTCCGAGGCGCTGTCGCTGCTTCCCGGCGGCACGTACGACGACCCGCGGGTGCGGCTGGTCGTCGACAGCGTGGTGACGGAGGTCGACCGGGTCGCGCAGACCGTCACCGTCGTCTCGCCGCCGTCGGCGGTGGCCGACCTGCTGTCGAACCCGGGTGCGGTCACTGTGCACGAGTACGACGTCCTGGTGCTGGCCACCGGTGCGGCGCCGTTCGTCCCGCCGGTCGAGGGTCGCGGCAAGGACGGCTGCTTCGTCTATCGCACGATCGAGGACCTCGAGGCCATCAAGGCCGCCAGCGCGAGCGCGACCAGCGGTGTCGTCATCGGCGGTGGCCTCCTCGGCCTGGAGGCGGCCAACGCGCTCGTCCAGCTGGGGCTCGAGACCCACGTCGTCGAGATGGCGCCGCGGCTGATGCCGGTCCAGCTCGACGGCTCGGCCGGCTCCACGCTGGTGCGCCACATCGAGAAGCTCGGCGTGAAGGTCCACACCGGTGTCCTCACCGAGGAGATCGAGGGCGGGGAGGCGGTCACCGGCCTGCGTGTGAGGCAGGCCGGCACCGACGAGGGCGCCCCCACCGAGGTCGTCGACGCGCAGGTCGTCGTCTTCTCCGCCGGCATCCGCCCCCGCGACGCCCTGGCCCGCGAGTGCGACCTCGAGGTGGCGCCGCGCGGCGGCGTGCTGGTCGACGAGCAGTGCCGGAGCGCCGACCCGCACATCTTCGCGATCGGTGAGTGCGCCGCGCCGGGCGGCACCATGTACGGCCTGGTCGCGCCGGGCTACGCCATGGCAGAGGTCGTCGTCGACGCCCTGCTCGACGGGCCGGGAACCTTCACCGGCGCCGACATGTCCACCAAGCTCAAGCTCCTCGGCGTCGACGTGGCGAGCTTCGGCGACGCCTTCGCCACGACCGACGGCGCGCTCGAGCTGACCTACTCCGACGCGGTGGCCGGCGTCTACAAGAAGCTGGTCGTGACCGAGGAAGGGACCCGGCTCCTCGGCGGGATCCTCGTCGGCGACGCGTCGGCGTACGGCGTGCTGCGGCCGATGGTCAGCAGCGGGATCGCGCTGCCCGACAACCCCGAGCAGCTGATCCTCCCGGCCTCCAGCGGCGTGCAGATCGGGATGCCGGACGAGGCGCAGGTCTGCTCGTGCAACGACGTGACGAAGGCCGACATCCTGCACGCGCTGACCGACGAGGGCTGCGAGAGCGTCGCCGACGTCAAGCAGTGCACGCGGGCCGGATCGACCTGCGGGTCGTGCGTCTCGACGGTCAAGAACATCATCGAGGACCACTTCGCGAGCGTCGGGAAGGTCGTGGACAAGGGCCTGTGCGAGCACTTCCGGCTCACCCGGCAGGAGCTCTTCGACGTCGTCGCCGTGCACGGCTACCGCCGCTTCGACGACATCGTCGAGGCCCACGGCACAGGTCGCGGCTGCGACATCTGCAAGCCCGCCATCGCCAGCATCCTGGCCAGCCAGACCAGCACCCACATCCTCGAGCCGGCGACCGCCGAGCTGCAGGACACCAACGACAAGTACCTCGGCAACATCCAGCGCAACGGCACCTACTCCGTCGTCCCGCGCATCCCCGGCGGCGAGATCACCCCGGAGAAGCTCATCGTCATCGGCGAGGTGGCCCGCGACTTCGGGCTCTACACCAAGATCACCGGCGGCCAGCGCATCGACCTGTTCGGGGCCCGGATGGAGCAGCTGCCGGTGATCTGGAAGCGGCTCGTCGACGCCGGCTTCGAGTCCGGGCACGCCTACGGCAAGTCGCTGCGCACGGTGAAGTCGTGCGTCGGCTCGACCTGGTGCCGCTACGGCGTGCAGGACTCGGTAGGCCTCGCGATCGCGCTGGAGCTGCGCTATCGCGGGCTCCGCAGCCCCCACAAGCTCAAGGGCGGCGTCAGCGGGTGTGCCCGCGAGTGCGCCGAGGCGCGCGGCAAGGACTTCGGCGTCATCGCGACCGAGAAGGGGTGGAACCTGTACGTCGGCGGCAACGGCGGCGCCACCCCGGCCCACGCGCGGCTGCTCGCCGGCGACCTCGACACCGCCACCCTGGTGGCCTACCTCGACCGCTTCCTCATGTACTACGTCCGCACCGCCGACCGGCTCCAGCGCACCTCGACCTGGATCGACCAGCTCGAGGGCGGGCTCGACCGGGTGCGCGAGGTCGTCGTCGAGGACTCGCTCGGCCTGGGTGCGGAGCTCGAGGCCGAGATGGCACGGCACGTCGGCGGCTACGAGGACGAGTGGCGCGCGACGCTCGAGGACCCGTCCAAGCTCGAGCGCTTCGTGTCCTTCGTCAACGCCCCCGGCACCCCGGACCCGTCGATCGCCTTCACGACCGAGCGCGACCAGATCCAGCCGATCGCACCGGCCCTGATCCCCGTCGGAGCGCCCGCGTGAGCACCGTCACCGAGTCCACCCCCGCCATGACCCCCGACTCCATGCTCCCCGAGTCCCTCACCGCCGTCTGCTCCATCGAGGCCATCCCCCTCGAGGGCGGCGTGGCGGCCCTGGTCGCCGGCGCCGCGGTCGCGGTCTTCCGCACCCACGACGGCTCGGTCTTCGCGATCGGCAACGTCGACCCGTTCAGCGGGGCCTCCGTGCTCTCGCGCGGGATCGTCGGCAACCGCGGCGACGCGCCGGTGGTGAGCTCGCCGATGTACAAGCAGGCGTTCGACCTGCGCACGGGGCAGTGCCTCGACGACGACAGCGTGCGGGTGCCGGCGTACGCCGTGTCGGTGGTCGACGGCGTCGTGCACGTCGGGCCCGTGGAGGAGGCCACGTGAGCGCCCGCCCGCTGGAGGGCTTCCGGATCGGGGTCACCGCTGCTCGCAAGGCCGAGGAGCAGGTGGCCCTGCTCGAGCGTCGCGGGGCCACCGTCGAGTGGGCCGCGGCGCTGTCGCTCGAGCCCAACCACGTCGACCTCGCCGAGCTGCTCGCCGCCACCAAGGAGGTGCTGGTCGGCCCGGTCGACCTCTTCCTCGCGACGACCGGCGTCGGCATGAAGACCTGGCTCTCGGCCGCGTCCGACGCAGGCCTGTACGACGAGCTGGTCGCCGCGCTCGGCGCCGCGGAGATCCTCGCGCGCGGCCCGAAGAGCGTCGGGGTGCTGCGGGCCAACGGCCTGCGCGAGCTGTGGGCGCCGGAGTCGGAGTGCTTCGAGGACGTCCTCGCGCACCTGCGGGGCCGCGACCTCACCGGCAAGCGGATCGTGGTGCAGGAGCACGGCCAGTCGCTGTCGATGGCCGCGCACGCGCTGCGCCGGCAGGGGGCCTCGGTGGTCACCGTGCCGATCTATCGCGTCGCCTCGGCCGACGACCCGTCGCCGATGTTCCACATGATCGACCTCATCGCCGACCGCGAGCTCGACGCCGTCACCTTCACCTCCGCCCCGGCCGTGGGGGCGCTGATGGAGGCGGCCTACTCCGTCGGCCGGCGCGACGACATCGTCTCGGCCTTCCAGTCCGACGTCGTCGCCTCCTGCGTCGGGCCGGTCACCGCGGCCGCCTTCGAGCTGTGGGGCGTCCCGACGATCGTCCCCGAGCGCTCCCGCCTGGCCGGGATGGTCAAGCAGCTCGAGTGCGAGCTGCCGACCCGGCGCGACGGCGTCGACGTACGCCTCGCGGACGGGCGCACGCTCATCGTCCACTCCGACTCGCTGCTCCTCGACGGCGTACCGGTCGAGCTCTCGCCTGCGCCGCTGTCGGTCCTGATGGCGCTCCTGGTCAACCCCGGCCACGTGGTCTCGCGGCGGGCGCTCCTGTCCGCGCTGCCCTCCGGCCAGGCCGGCTCCGAGCACGCGGTGGAGATGGCGGTCGCGCGGCTGCGCGCGGCCATCGGGACCAAGGCGGTGCTCACGGTCGTGAAGCGGGGGTACCGGCTGGCGGTGGGGTGAGCGCCCGACCCGCTTCTGGCTGCCGGGCGGACTCGAAGAACGTGATCAGCTCGTCCGAGACCGACTCCGGCTCGAGCACGGGAGCGAAGTGGCCGGCTCCCGGCAGCCGCCAGACCTGGGAGTCGGCGACGTGCCCGGTGATGAGGTCCGCCACGGCGGAGAAGAACGGCCGCAGCCGGGTCTGCTCCCCCGCCAGGACCAGGACGGGCACTGCGACCCGGGCGAGTGCCTCGGGGTCGGTGGCCCGGGGTCCGTCGTAGGCCCCGTCCTGCTGCACCAGCCGGAGCATCGCCGGCACCTGTCTGGCCCACACGTCCTCGAAGCCGGTCCGCGCGAGCGCGGCCACCTCCCTCTCGGTGCAGATCCACGAGGTGAAGGTGCGGATCGCGTCGACCAGCCTGTCGTCGGCGGCCGCCGCCCCGATCTCCGCCATGGCGCCCATCGCCTCGGCGAGATCGCCCTCGGCCATGACCGGGATCACCGTCGGCTCGTAGGCCGCCACGGCCGCGACGGCGTCGCTGCGCGCCGCCGCGCCCAGGACCCACGCCCCGCTGCCGGACCACCCGACGACGTACGCCGGCTCGCCGATGCTGTCCACGAACGCCGTCACGTCGTCCTCGAGGCGCGGCGGCGAGTGGTCCGGGTGATCGGCCGACAGCCCGCGCCCACGGGTGCTCGGCACGTAGCAGGTGAACCGGTCGACGAGGTGGGGCAGCATCGCCTCCCACGCGTTCTCGCCGTCGCCGATGGCGCCGTGCACCAGGACCAGCGCGGGACCGGCGCCCATCACGCGTCCTGCGATCTCGGTGCCGTCGCCGGACACCGCCCTATGGATCCTCGTCTCGCTCATGGTGATCCCTCCGATCGAGGCGCCGCTGTTCGGCGCGTCCACAGGGGATGCTCGTCCGACCGGCGTGCCGCCGGCATCGGTGCGACCGGCCAACCTCGGGGAGGCCGCTACGCGGTTCTGCGTGGTGGTGGCCTCACCTGGTGAGGGTCAGCTCGTGGTCGATGGCGTAGCGAACGGCCTGGGTCCGGGAGGTGACCCCGATCTTGTGGAAGATGTTGCTCAGGTGCCGGGCGACGGTGCGGTCGCTGATGAAGAGCACCTCGCCGATCTCGCGGTTCGAGCGGCCGTCGGCCACGAGGGCCAGCACCTCGCACTCGCGGCGGCTCAGGCCGTCGGGTGGCCGCGCGGGCCGGTGCGCGCCCAGTCGGAGGTAGGCCGCCTCCGCGTGGGCCTCCTCCACCGCCGCCGACGTCTCGTCGCCGAGTGATCGATAGGCCCCGGCGAGGAGGGCACAGGTGCCGGCGGCGTCGTACTCCGCACCCAGCTCGTGCCAGCGCCGGTAGGTGTCGCGGAGCAGCGGGAGCGCCTCCTCGGCGCGGTCCTCGGCCAGCAGCACCGCGCCGCGAGCCGTCGCAGCCATCGCCGCCAGCCCCGAGGTGCCGTACGTCGCCGCGGTCTCGGCGAGCTCGGCCGCGGCGCTCCTCGCGACGTCCGGCTGCCCCGCGGCGAGCGCGATCTCGACCGCGGTCGCGCACAGCGGCGCCCGCCGGAGAGGGTCCTCGCCCACGGCCGCCACGGCGGTGCGGATCGACGTCGCGGCGCCGGCCGCGTCACCCCCGGTGGAACTGGAGGAGCGCTCGCCCGGGCTGTGGGTCCCGCCCACGCGTGTGCGCCTCGTCGTAGGCCTTCGCGGCGGTCGGGTCGCCGAGCAGCCGGCGCGCCTCACCGACGACGTACCAGGCCTCCGCCGCGTAGTCGACCCGCATCGCGTCGAGGTCTGCCACCACGCGCAGCGCCGACCGCTCGGCCTCCGCCCAGGTCCCCTGCAGCAGGTGGAGCTGGGCCCGGTGGACCGCGCACAGGCCGCCGAACACGCCCACGGCGGACAGCGAGGACAGCCAGTCCTCGGCCAGGTCGGTCCAGCGAGTCATCCGACGCAGGTCGGCGACGTCGTGGCACGCCGCGATCGTGTGGCAGTAGAGGACGCCCGTCGTGAACGGTGCGAGCCGGCCGTCCAGGGCGGCGAGCATCGCCTCGTCGAGCAGCGCCAGGCCGTCGAGCACCTGGCCCGCCCTGAACAGGGCACGCCCCTCGCAGCTGACACCCAGGAGCACCAGGCCGGGCTCGTCGATCCGGACCGCGAGCTCCCGCATCCGGCGGGCCGCCTCGACCGCCACGGCCGACTGACCAGCCTGCAGTGCGGGCTCGACCTCTGTCACCTGGATCAGCAGCCCGTGCGCGGGACACTCAGGGGCACCCTCGAGCAGGCGCGCGGCGCGTCCGATCCAGCCCATGGCCTGCGGCACGTCGCCCCACCCGAGGTGGAAGATCCCGAGCTGCATCGCCGCCCATCCCGCCTCGGCCGTCCTGGAGTGGGCCAGCAGGGCGTCGTGGGCGGCGGCCTCGACCCGGAGGTTGTCCTCGACGCGGCCGAGCCACCACAGGGCGTCCGCGTAGGCGGTGAGGTCGTCGGCGGTGAGTCGCTCGGCACCGACGGCGTCGAAGCGTGCCGCGGCGGTGGCCCAGTCGTGCGCCTCGTGGGCCTGCCGCGCCCGGACCAGGTCGTCAGGCGTCTCGATCACCGCCGTCCGGTGACGTGCCGAGGCGCCTCGGAGAGCCGGCTGCGTAAGGGGCTGGTGCGAGGCGCCTCGTTGGACATCCCTCGTTCTAGTCCACCTGTCGCCGCTGCGCAACCATGGTTGAACGGGCAACCTGGCCGCAGCCCGCCCAGGCGGCCAGCGCCAGCGCGGCGACCACGTAGGCGTTGCCGACCACGTGCTCCTGTGCGCCCCAGTCGAGCTCGCGTCCCGCGCCCCAGGGAGGCCACACGATGGGCCGCGTGACGAACACGGCGGCCCACGCGACTGCCGCCCATCGGTGGCGTTCCCACAGCACGAGGGCCACGGGCACGGCCCAGACCCAGTGGTGCGACCAGGCGACCGGCGACGCGAGCAGCATGGCCACCGCGCCCAGACACGTGCCGAGCGCCCGGTCGCCCCGCCGCCACCACGCCGCGGCGACGAGCACCACCGCGGCAGCGAGCGGGCCGGCGACCAGCAGCCACAGGAGGGTCGGTGGACCGGAGTCCAGCATCCGGGTCAGGGCGCCGTACACCGACTGGTTGTGGGCCAGGGCCGGCGGCCCCACCCGGCCGGGAGCGAGCAGACCGTCGGCCCAGTACGCCGCCGCGCCCGGCACCGCGAGGATCCCGATCGCCACGGTGGCTGCGAACGTGAGCGCCGCGCGAGTGGCAGCGGCCCGCTGTCCCGCGACCGCGAGCAGCACGACCAGGACGAGCGGGGTCAGCTTCACCCCCGCAGCGATGCCGAGCGCGACCCCCGACAGGCGTCGCTCCGGGCCGAGCAGGTCCACCAGCACCGCCAGCATGAGCAGCAGGTTGACCTGTCCGAAGGTGAGGTTCTGCCACACCGGTTCGAGGGCCAGGGCTGCGACGGTCAGCAGCACGACGAGTCCTGCGGGGGACGTACGTCCCAGGGCGCGGCGCACGAGCACGACCGAACCGCTGAGCGCCCCGACCGAGGCGCCGGTCCACAGGGACGCGGCGAGCCACCCCGGCAGGAGGGCCAGCGGCGCCATCAGCACGGCCGCGAACGGTGGGTAGGTGAACGGCAGGCCGCTGGCCGGGTCGTCGTGGGCGTAGGGCGAGCGGCCGTCGAGCAATGCCCCGCCCGCGTACTGGTAGACCAGCAGGTCCTGGAACCCGCCGAAGACCTCACCCCGGGCCGCGGTGACGACTCCGGCGACCGCACCCGCGACCACGAGCGCGGCAAGCGGCAGCCACCAGGCCCGACCACGGATCCGACCACGGGACGCACGCGGGGCCTGCACCCTCGCAGGGTAGACGCCGGACGGCGCCCTCGACCGCGCTCGACGCCCTCGTGCGGCGAGGACCACCCTCCGAGACGATTTCCGCATCGGGCCTCCGACCCTTGACCTGAACGGTGTTCACCTGAACACCGGCCCCAGCAGGTCGTCCTCGTGACCCACCACCTCGACCTGCTCACGGACTTCGACCGTGTCCTGGTCTTCGACGAGACGCGCCTGGTGCACGACGGCCCGCCGGAGGAAGCCGTGAAGGTCTACCGGGAGCTGATGGCATGACCGCGACGGTCGGGACGCTCGGGCTCTACCTCCCGGGGACCTCGCCGCTGCACCGGCTGCCCGCCGGGGCCAAGCTCGGTGCGCTCGCCGTCGCCGGTGCCGGGTCGGTCTGGGTCGACACACCCGCCCAGACCGCGGCGGCGCTCGTGACCGTCCTGGCCCTCCACCCCCTCGGCAGGGTCCCGGCACGCGTGGTCACCGACATGCTGCGGCCCCTGCTGTGGATGCTCGTCCCGCTCTCGGTCTTCCAGCTCCTCGTCATCGGGTGGGCCCGCACCACCGTCCTCGTCGGCGTCATCCTCGCCCTGGTCCTGCTGGCCAACCTCGTCACGCTGACCACCCGCACCACCGACCTCGTCGACGTCGTCGTCACCCTGTGCCGGCCCCTGCGCGTCGTCGGCGTCGACCCCGTCCGGGTGGGCCTGCTGCTCAGCCTCGCCATCCGCTGCGTACCGCTGGTCATCGAGCTCGCCGCAGAGGTGCGCGACGCCCAGCGCGCCCGCGGCCTGGAGTCCAGCCCCCGCGCTCTCGTCGTGCCCCTGCTCGTACGCACCCTCCGGCGCGCCGACGAGCTGGGCGAAGCCCTGGCGGCCCGGGGCGTGGGGGACTGACCTCGCGGCGAGCCAGGCCAGGAGATGGCCCGCGAGCTCCTGCGGCGCGTCGTACTGGACGAGGTGACCCGCGTCCGGGATGGTCCGGCAGCGGGAGGAGGGGATCAGCCGGTGGAGCCGATGGGCCTGCTCCACGGGGAGCCAGGCGTCGCGCTCGCCCCACAGGACCAGGGTCGGCACGGCGATAGAGTCCAGTCTCTCGACGACCTCGTCGGTGAAGCGGCAGTCCGCCTGCGCGATCTGTGCGTAGAACGCGGACTGCCCCTCGTCCGAGAGCCACGGCTCGCTGAGGGAGCCGAGCACCTGCGGGTCGAGGCGTTGGTGGCATGCCCCCTGGATGTAGGTCTCCAGCAGCGCCCGGTGGAGGCCCGCGGGCAGCCGACTGAAGACGTCGCTGTGGTCGCGGACCAGGTTGAAGAAGTCCGAGCCCCAGGGCTGGAGCAGCACGATGTCCGCGAGGGCGAGGGAACGGACAGGCACGTCGTGGAGGAGGTGCGCGCGCAGCGCCACCGCGCCCCCGAAGTCGTGCGCCACGACGTCGGGCGCGGCGAGGCCCCACTCGTCGACCAGCGCGGTCAGCGCACGGCCCTGGACGTCGAGGTCGACGCGGTGGTGCGGCGCTTTGGACGAGCGACCGTAGCCGGGCATGTCCCACAGGTAGACGGTGCGCGTGGCGGCGAGCGCCCCCGCCACGTCCTCCCACACCACCGAGGACCAGGGGGTGCCGTGGCACATCACCACCGGCGGTCCCTCGCCGAGCCGCCGCCAGGCGATCTCGCGACCTTCCCACTCGTACGCATGCCAGTGCTGGTTGCGGTCCATGCTCGCGAACGTAGGGGTTCAGGTGGGCCTGAAGGCAAGGGTCGGGTGCATGCTGTGCCCATGCTGATCGGGGATCTGGCGGCTGAGCTCGGGGTGGACACCCACGTGTTGCGGCACTGGGAGGACGCCGGCCTGCTCAGACCGGATCGCACCGCCCGCGGCTACCGGACCTACGACCAGGAGCAGGTCACGCGGGCGCACGTGATCCGCAACTGTCGCAGCACGGGTCTGGGCCTCGCCACGATCGCGGCGCTGCTCGATCGTCATGCCGACGGCCGCCGGGCCGTGATCGACGGTGAGCTGGCCGCGCTGCAGGAGCAGATCAGCCGACTGGCCCGGACGACCTTGTTCCTGGAGCACGTCCGGTCGTGCCGCCACTCCCTCATGCGGCGCTGCCCCGCCTGCTCGGAGTACTCCCGGACCGGCCTCGCCGCGCTCGCCCCCGGAGAGAGCCCGTCACCGGGCTGACGCGCCATCGTGCACATCCGTGCCACCATCGACCCATGGCGGGACGAGCGCATCCCGGAGTCGACGCCTACCTGGCGCAGCTGCCTGCGTGGCAGCGGTCGATCTGCGAGCAGCTGCGCGAGATGATCTGGGCCACCGATCCCGACATCGAGGAGACGATCAAGCGGACGGTGCAGCCCTACTTCGTCCTCGACGGCAACGTCTGCGCCCTGCTCGCGACGAAGGACCACGTCAACCTGTTCCTCTACGACCCGACCGTCCGCGACCCCCACGGCGTCATCAACCAGGGCCACGGCAACGCGACCGGCCGGGCGATCCAGATCTACGAGCACGACGAGATCGACCGGGACGCGGTGATCGGCATCCTGACCGAGATCGTCGCGCACAACCGGCAGGGCGGCTGGCGACGGCTGAGCCGCCCCTGAGCCCCGGAGCACGTCGAAGTGCCACTCGGGGAACGCGGGGAACCGGGTGCTGCCCCGGATCAACCGGGCAGCAGGGCCTCGATCGCGTCGACGACCTCGGGGGCGTCCGGAGGCGTCTCGGGGTCGAAGCGTGCGACGACCCTGCCGTCCGGTGCCACGAGGAACTTCTCGAAGTTCCAGCGCACCTTCCCCGAGTAGCCGCTCGCATCCCGGGCGTTCTCCAGGGTCGCGTACAGCGGGCTGCGGCCCTTGCCGTGCACCTTGACCTTCTCTGTCATGGGGAAGGTGACGCCGTAGGTGCGGGAACAGAACTGCTGGATCTGCGCCGCCGTGCCCGGCTCCTCGGCGCCGAACTGGTTGCACGGGACGCCGATGACGGTGAACCCGCGCGGACCGAGCGCCCGGTGGAGCGCCTCGAGGTACTCGTACTGGTAGGTGTGTCCGCACTTGCTGGCGACGTTGACCACGAGGGCGACCGCGCCCTGCGTCAGCTCGCCGAACGTGGTCGGCTCGCCTGCCAGCGTGGTGAGTCGGGTCTCGAGCAGGGTGGCCATGGGGGGATCCTTCCCCACGCCGGCGGCTGGTGGGCGCTGTCTCGATTCCGTGCCCGGGCTCCCTCGGCCCACGTCCGCCTAGGCTGCCGGGATGGCTGCCAGGTTGCACGCGCTCGCCATCCGTACCTCGACCCCTGAGGCGTCGCTGACCTTCTGGGAGGATCTTCTCGGGTGGTCGCGCCAGGGTGCCGAGCTGGACCCGGGGCAGGAGGGAGCGTTCCGGCTGGTCTTCGAGGCGAGCCACGAGCCCAGGCAGGGGTTGAACCAGATCCACGTCCACCTGACCAGCAACTCGGCACCGCAGGCGGCGACGGTGGTGCGGGCCCGCGAGCTCGGTGCGACGCACCTCGACGTCGGGCAGGCGCCCGAGGAGGACCACGTGGTGCTGGCCGACCCGGACGGCAACGAGTTCTGCGTCATCGAGGAAGGCAACAGCTGGCTGGCCGGGACCGGGTTCCTGGGCGAGCTCGCCTGCGACGGGACCCGTGAGGTGGGGGTGTTCTGGAGCGAGGCGATCGGCTGGCCGCTCGTGTGGGACGAGGACGGGGAGACGGCGATCTCGCCCCCCGGCGGGGGTGTCAAGATCGCCTGGGGTGGCCCCCCGCTCAACGAGCGGCACGGGCGGAGCCGGATGTACGTCGTCCTGGTCGCCGACGACCTGGACGCCGAGGTCGAGCGTCTCGTGCACCTCGGCGCGGCGGTGGTGGAGCGACGTGAGGGTGAGATCGGGATGACCGACCCGGACGGCAACGAGTTCCGCCTACGTCAGCAGGTGTTCTGAGGCCACTCTCCCGCACACGTGTCCGAGATGTCGCCCCGGATCTGCCCGGTCGAGGGCCACAACCCGGACACGTGTGGCGGTCAGCGCTGGAGGTCGACCACCTCGGGCGTGTGCAGCCGCACCATGAACCGACCCGCGTGGGCGGGGACCGAGGCGCGGGTCAGTCGCGAGACCACCACCATCGTCGCGAGCGACGCAGGCACCGACCACGCCGCCGGCTGCCCGAGCAGGGCGGACGCCCAGCCCGACGAAGCCGAGGTGGCGAGGGTCCAGGCGACGGCGAACCCCGACCCCAGCCCCCCGACCAGCAGCCCTGCGATGGCACCCGCGGGCGTCAGTCCGCGCCACCAGATCCCCAGCATCAGCAGCGGGCCGAAGGTCGAGGCCGTCACGGCGAAGGCCAGGCCGACGGTCCGCGCGACCGCGACGTCCTGGGCCGGCAGCGACATCAGCAGCGGCACGACCACCGCGATGGCCGCGGCCACCCGGAAGGCCGTGACCCCGCCGAGGCGGAAGGACCCCCACCGCCGCCCCGTCACGTCCTGCGACAGCACGCCGGCCACGGCGATCGTCAGCCCCGAGCTGGTCGAGAGGAACGCCGCGAACGCGCCGGCGGTGACGAGCCCGGTCAGCACGGCACCCACGGCCCCGCCGACCATCAGGTTCGGCAGCTCGAGCACCAGCACGTCGGAGCGCCCCTCGACGAGGTCGGGTGCGTAGATGCGGCCGAGCGCGGCGTACACGGGTGGCAGGACGTAGAAGATGCCCAGCAGCGCGAGCACCGCGAGGGTCGTACGGCGGGCCGCGCGGCCGTCGGGGTTGGTGTAGAACCGCACCACCACGTGCGGCAGGCCCATCGTGCCGAGGAACGTCGCGACGATGAGGGAGTACGTCGTGTAGAGGCCGATGCCACCGCCCGGCGAGGCGAGGGGGACGGACCACGAGGCGGGGGCGGACGCCGTGGGGTCGGCGGCGCCGTCGGCCAGCCAGACGGCGAGCAGCACGAAGACCGGGATGAGCAGCGCGGTGAGCTTCAGCCAGTACTGGAAGGCCTGCACGAAGGTGATGGACCGCATCCCGCCCGGGCTCACCGACGCCAGCACGACCACCGCGACGACCAGCGAGCCGGCCCACGGCGGCGCCCCGATCGTCGAGCGCAGCGTGACGCCCGCGCCCTGGAACTGCGGCAGGAGGTAGAGCCAGCCGATGCCGACGACCAGCACCGAGCAGAGCTTGCGCACCCCGCGCGAGCCCAGCCGCGCCTCGGCGAAGTCGGGCAGCGTGTAGGCCCCGGAGCGTCGCAGCGGTGCGGCGACGAGCACCAGCAGGACGAGGTAGCCCGCGGTCCAGCCGACGGGGTACCAGAGCATCTCGGCGCCGAAGGTCAGCAGCAGCCCGGCGACGCCGAGGAAGGACGCGGCGGAGAGGTACTCCCCGCCGATCGCGCTCGCGTTGAGCCGGGGCCGCACGGTGCGCGAGGCGACGAAGAAGTCGCTGGTGGTGCGCGAGATCCGCAGCCCCCACGTGCCGATGACCAGCGTGGCCAGCGACACGAGCGTGACGGCGACGAGGCCCGGCACGACGTCGGTGGTCACCTCGGGGCGCCCTGGTCCCGCTCGTCCACCGACCCGACGAGGTCGGCGAAGTCGCGCTCGTGGCCCTCGGAGCGCCGGATGTAGAACCAGCCGAGCAGCACCAGCCACGGATAGGTCAGCACTCCCAGCAGCAGCCAGGCGAGCGGCACCTGCCCGACCCGCTCGTCGCCGAGCGACGGGAACAGGTGGAACAGCAGCGGCAGCAGGCCCACCGTCACGGTCAGTGCCGCGAGGACCCGCAACGCGAGGAACAGCTGCTCGCGCAGCAGGGAGCGCATGAACACCTCGCCCAGCGCGGTCTCCGCGTCGATCTCGCGGGTGCCGGCGGAGCGTACGCCTTGGGCGCGGCGCCGCGGTGGGCCGGTGACGCGTACGCGCGGGGGCGGCTGGTCGCTCACGGCGAGCCTGTCGCGTCTCGCCTCGTCAGCACCGAGCGCAGCTCGCGGGTGTGGCGGCGGCTGACCGGCAGCTCGGTCCCGCCGACGACCACGCTGACGCGACCGCCCTCGCTGCGCACCTCCTCGACGTGGGGGAGCGCGACCAGCACCGAGCGGTGGATCCGCACGAAGCCGGCCGACGCCCACTGCTCGGCGAGCGAGGAGAGGGGCGTACGGACCAGGTGCGAGCCCTCGGCGGTGTGCAGGCGGGCGTAGTCGCCCTGCGCCTCGACGTGGGTGATCTCGGAGCGGTTGATGAAGCGGGTGACGCCGCCCCGCTCGACCGGGATCTGGACGTCGCCGGACGGTGCCGGGCCGCCCGCCTCGACCACGCGGCGTACGGCCTCGGCGAGGCGCTCCTCGCGCACCGGCTTGAGGACGTAGTCGACGGCACGGAGCTCGAAGGCCGCGACGGCGTGCTCCTCGTGAGCGGTCACGAACACCACCGGCGGCGGCGTCCGGAAGCGCGACAGGACCTGCGCGAGGTCGAGCCCGGTCAGGCCGGGCATCTGGATGTCGAGGAAGACCGCGTCGACCTCCTCGGCCTGCAGCACCCGCAGCGCCTCGGTGGCGGAGTCGGTGCCGCGGACCTCGCCGATGCGGGGGTCGCGGCCGAGCAGGAAGGTGAGCTCGTCGAGGGCGGGGCGCTCGTCGTCGATGACCAGCACCTTGAGCTGCGTCATGCGTGAACCCCCGGGGCGAACTTGGGCACCCGCACGATCACCTTCGTGCCGGCGCCGGGTGCGGTCTCGACGACCAGACCGTAGTCGTCGCCGTACGCGTTGCGCAGCCGCGCGTCCACGTTGCCGAGGCCGACCGAGTCCATCGAGGCGTCGCCGGCCAGCGCCTGCCGCACCCGCTCGGGATCCTCGCCGGTGCCGTCGTCCTCGACCTCGAGCACGCACTCCTGGTCGAGGTCGCGCGCGGTGATGGAGAGCCGCCCGACGCCGTCGACCTTGTCGGCGCTGGCCTCGAGGCCGTGGCGCACGGCGTTCTCCACGAGTGGCTGGATGCACAGGAAGGGCACCGCCACCGGCAGCACCTCCGGGGCGATCTGGAGGGTCACCTGGAGGCGATCGCCGAAGCGGGCCTGCTCGAGCAGGAGGTAGCGCTCGACGGAGCGCAGCTCCTCGGCGAGCGTCGTGTACTCGCCGTGGCGGCGGAAGGAGTAGCGGGTGAAGTCGGCGAACTCCAGCAGCAGCTCGCGGGCACGGTCGGGGTCGGTCCGCACGAAGCTGGCGATCGCGCCGAGCGAGTTGTAGACGAAGTGCGGGCTGATCTGCGCCCGCAGTGCCCGCACCTCGGCCTCCATGAGCCGGGTCCGCGACGCGTCGAGCTCGGCGAGCTCGAGCTGTCCACTCACCCAGGAGGCGACCTCGTCGGCGGCGCGCACGAGCCCGCCGGTGGTGTGCGGGGCGCCGACCACGAGCGCGCCGACGAGCGTGTCCTCCACGACGAGCGGGCTCACGATCGCCTGGCGCACCTCGCAGCCGCTGTTGTCGCAGACCAGCGTCCGTTCGTCGACGATCATCGTGCGCCCGGTCTCCGCGACCTGCCCGATCGTGGTGGCGAGCTGCGAGCGGTGGTGCGCGCCGAGCCCGTCCCACGCGAGCAGCCCGCTGGTGTCGCCCAGCCCCGCCGCCGGCGTGCCGAGCAGCGCACGCAGGTGGCCGACCGACTTCTCGGCGCTGGCAGTGGTCAGACCCTCGCGCAGCGCCGGACTGGCGAGCGAGGCGTTGTGCAGCGCGCGGAAGGCGGCACGGTCGGCCTCGCCGCCCAGCGACGTGCGCCGCCACCTCCACCTCACCACGTCCGCGACACTAGTCGCGGAGGCGCCTCAACGCTCGCAGCGCTCCATGCGCTCCGCCCTGCAGCGGTCGCGCCCGGTGCCGCCGTCGGCCCGGTCGCGCCCCGGGCCGCCGATGAGGGTGTCGGCGCCGCGTGTGCCGCTCAACATGTCCCTGCCGGGACCGCCGTGGATGCGCGCGGACTCCCGGCAGTCGAAATCGGTGTCGAAGGTGCTGTCGTGCTCGCGACGGACCGTGTCGGAACCCTTCCGTCCCTTGACGACCGCTCGGCAGGCCGTGAAGCCGAGCTCGTTGCGCCCGGAGTCGCCCTCGAGCAGGACCTGCCGCGCGAACAGGTTGGCGTCCTCGAAGCCTGTCGTCGACCGGTGTACGCCGTCGTGTCGTCCACGACCATCCGCTGGCGCTGCAGGTCGAGATGGAGGCCGGAGGTCGGCGAGGCGACCTCGATGAGGTCCGACCCGACCCCGCCGCTGATCGAGCTGCCGGGCAGCGGGGCGGTGCGCGACCGGTACGCGTCGGCGCCCACGTCGAGGGTGACGTGGACGACGCTGGGAGTCCGAGCGTCGTCGACCACGGTGTCGCGCCGGCGCGAGCCGACGAAGGTGAGGGCGCGTGGGCTCGGCGGCTCCGCCAGCCAGAACTCCTCCACGCCCGACCAGCGCGCGAGGGCCGCGCCCGAGGAGGAGAAGGTCCCGAGGGCGTTGTCGACGCGCGCGTCGCCCGGCCCCGTCTGGAGCTGGATCGTGTCGTCCCCGTCGCCGCCTGTCACGACGTCTGGGCCGCCACCCGCGTCGGGGTAGGCCAGGGTGACGCGGTCGTCGTCGTCGCCGCCGACGAACACGTCGGTGCCCGTGCCGAGGTCGGCGAAGACAGGCTGGCCCGACCGGTGCTGGCCGTCGACGACGTCGTTGCCCGCGCCGGCGTCGACAGCGATCCACGGGTGCCGCTTGCCGGTCACGCAGATCCGGTCGTCGCCGCCCAGCGCGGTGACCTCGGTGGCGCCGTTGGTGACGATGACGTCGCGGCCGTCGGTGCCGACGAGCGGGTGGTCCGGCGTGCCGACGAGGGTGGCCGGCTCCCACAGGCAGGACTCGTCTGCGGCGCTCCCGGCCGTGGGGGTGAGCAGGGCCAGTCCGATGAGGCCGGCAGCGGTCAGTGTCGTCGTACGGCGCATGGTTTCCCCCGAGCGGAGCGGTTCAGTCAGCGGAAGTCGATGAGCAACATGTCGGTGTCGGTGCCGTCGCTCACGACCGGTCCCTCCTGTGACGGCTCGTCGGTGGCCGAAGTTGTCTGCTCGTCCCGGTCGACCACGACGGCGCGGTAGCACCGCGTGACGTAGGGGATCCGCATCCCGTCCATGCCGCGGCCGTAGTCGTCGTAGAACGCGAGCACCTCGGCGAGGTGGCGCTCGCGCTCCCCGTCGTCCATCACCGCGAAGCTCGATCGCGAGCGCGCCATGTCCTGGATCGTCTCGCGGTCGATCTCCTGCCAGTGCTTGAAGGTCGCCTCCTCCATGAAGCCGAAGAGGTCGCTGTGCACGAGGCGCTCGGCCGACGACGTGTCGAGGTCCTGGCGGCCCAGGATCGCGCCCATCCGCCGCACCCACGGGATCCGCTCGTCGCGGCTGTTCCACACGAGCGCGACGTGCCCGCCCGGCTTGAGCACGCGCGCGATCTCGGGTAGCGCGACGTCGTGGTCGAACCAGTGGAACGCCTGCGCGACCACCACCACGTCGACCGACCGGTCGTTGGCGGGGATCTCCTCGGCCGTGGCGACCTTGGCGCTCACCTCGGGCACCCGCTCGCGGAGCACCGCCAGCATCGCCTCGTCGGGGTCGGTCGCGAAGACCGCGTGCCCCTGGTCGACCAGCTCGCGGGTCAGCTTGCCGGTGCCCGCGCCGAGCTCGAGGACGACCCGCGCCTCGCCCCCGGCCAGCCACGCGACCGCGTCGGCGGGGTACGCCGGCCGGCCGCGGTCGTACGCCTCGGCGACGGTGCCGAAGGACCGCGCGCGGTCGACGGGGGCGGGGCCGGAGGTGGGTTCGTCGCTCATCGCCGCAAGGCTACAAGCGACGCTCAGCGGCGCACCTCGCACCGCTTGCGCACCTCGGCCCGGCACACGTCGCGCCCCTTGCCGCCGTCGGCGCGGTCGCGGCCGGGGCCGCCCAGGAGCACGTCGGGTCCGCGACTGCCGGTGAGCCGGTCGTTGCCGCGTCCGCCGAGCAGCCGGGCGCGCGGCTTGCACGCCAGCTCTGCGTCCTCGTCGAACTGCTCGAACGTCGAGAGCACGTCGCGGCCGTCACGACCGTCCACGCGCGACCGGCACGCGCCGACGACGAGCCTGTTGCGGGCCGGGGTGCCGAGGAGCTCGACGTGGCGGGCCATGATCGTGGCGTCCTCGAAGCGTCGTGCCGGGACCGTGACCTCGGCGGACCGCTGTCCGGTCGAGAGGGTGCCCTTGCGCAGGTCGAGGTCGAGGTCCCGTTCGTCGGGCAGGGCGAGGGTCAGCTCGTCGCGGCCGGGGCCGCCGTCGTAGAGCCCGCCGTCCGGTAGGGCGTCGGTCCGGATGAAGCGCAGGTGGTCGGCGCCCGAGCCCATCCGCACGCGGTGCGGGGTGTCGTCGCCCAGGTCGAGGTTCAGGGTCTCCGCGCGGCGGCCGCCGCGGAAGGTGAGGTCCGCCAGGCCGAGGGATGCGTTCACGGTGTACTCGGTGAAGCCGTCGAAGGACAGGACGGGCTGGGCGTCGACGGCGAGCGTGCCGACGGCGCTGTCGATCGTGACCGACTCGGTGGCGGCCGGCTGGATGCCGAGGCCGCTGCCGCGGCCGCCGTCGACGTACGTCGCAGCGGTCGGGATCCCCGCCCAGCTGAGCCAGCCGTCACCCATCCGGACCTGGTCGTCGTTGGGCGCTCCCGGCTGGCCCGAGTCGACGTGGTCGCGGATCCGGCCGGCCGGTCCGGTGTCGATGACGTCCCGCTCCGTGTCCGCGGCCGGCGCGACGCCCGGGACCGCCTCGTCGCCGGCGTGGACCACGTCGAAGCCTGTCGAGCCCCGGAACCGGTCGCTGCCCGGGCCGAGGCGCACCTGCGCACCGAACCTCGTGGAGGTGGACGCGTCGACGCTGTCGTCGCCCGCCCCGGCGTACACCTGCGAGGGCCCGCCGGTCACGCAGATGACGTCGTCGCCGCCGAGGGTCCTCACGATCATCGCGCCGTTGGTCACGACCACGTCGGGCCCGTCGGTGCCGGTCAGCGACTGCCCGGGGGTGCCGGTCAGCGTGACCGGCATGCCCTGGCAGGTGCCGGCAGCGGCGGTCGCGACGGCGCCGGACGGCGCGAGCAGGGTCAGGCCGAGTCCGGTCGCAGCCGTCAGCGCGATGGTGCGGTTCATGTGTTCCCCCGTTGTCGTGTCGTGCACGTGTGTTCGCCGGTACGACGCCGTTCGGGCCGCAATGGTTGTCGCGGCTACCGTTTCCTCCCATGACCGACCCGCTCGCCTGGCTCACCGACCTCGAGGGCGTCAGCTCGGCCTACGCCGCCACCCGCGACGGGATCGACGTGATGCTGCGCGACCGCGGCCTGCGGCGTACGTCCCCCGAGCTGACCGCCGAGTCGCTGCTGCGCGGCGCGCAGGCGAGCGCGGTGCTCGAGGGGTCGACGTCGACGCTGGACGACGTACGGGTGGGGGAGGCCGACGAGATCGCCGCCGACGCCGTCCGGCTGTCCGCCTCGATGCTCGCGCTGGCGCCGCTGCTCAAGACCGCGCCGCTCCAGGCGATCGCGCGGCTCCACACGGTGGTCGCCTCCTCGTCGCTGTCGCCCGAGGAGCTGGGCCGCCCGCGCGACGCCGCCTCCGCCGACCGGCTGCGCGGGGTCTCGGAGCTCCTGCTGTCGGGCACGCAGGCCCCTGCACTGCTGGTCGCGGCGGTGGCCCACGCCGACGTCGCCACGGCGGCGCCGTTCGCCTCGCACAACGGGATCGTCGCCCGCGCCCTCGAGCGCCTCGTCCTCGTCTCCCGCGGCGTGGACGCCAAGTCCCTCGTGGTGCCCGAGGCCGGGCACCTGGCGCAGCGCGCGGCGTACGAGTCGAACCTGCGCGCCTACGCCGACGGCGGTCCGCGCGGGGTGCACGCCTGGGCGCTCTACGGCGCCGAGGCGTTCGCGGCGGGGGCCGAGGCCTCGCCCCTGCGGCGGTAACCCCGGACATGCGAGCGGCACCCGCTCACGAAGGATCGGGTGCCGCCGCTGACACGTGATGCCTGGCTACCAAGCGTGCATTGTCTAATTGCTGCCTCGGGCAGATCCCGATCGGCAAGCACCCCATCGGATGGGTGGATCGCCGCGTGGGTACCTGGACCACGTGCTGCTGTGGAGTTCTACCTCCAGTTCTAGTCCGGCCCGGTGGCACCTTCAAGCCTTGACTTTGCCGGGGGACGGTGGGTGTCGCTCAGGCGTCGGCGATCCGCCTGCGCCGGTTGGCCCACAGCACGCCGCCCGCGGCGACGGCGCCACCGACGGCGAGCGCGGCCAGGGTCGGCCCGGTGGGTGGAGCGGGCAGGCGGCGGCGCAGCGCCACGGGGCGCACGAACAGCAGGACCGGCCACTCCCGGGAGTCGGCGATGCGGCGCAGCTCCTTGTCGGGGTTCACCGCGAAGGGGTGCCCGACGACCTCGAGCATGTGCACGTCGGTGACCGAGTCGCTGTAGGCGTAGCAGGCGTCGAGGTCGTAGCCGACTGTCTCGGCGAGGTGCTCGATCGCGCGCGCCTTCTCCTCGGCGTAGGCGTAGTAGTCGATGGTGCCGGTGTACTTCCCGTCGACGATCTCCATCCGCGTCGCGATGACCCGGTCCGCGCCGAGCAGCTGCCCGATCGGCTCGACGACCTCTGCGCCGGACGCGGAGACGATGACGATGTCGCGACCGGCGGCCCGGTGCTCCTCGATGAGGGTGACCGCCTCGTCGTAGACCAGCGGCTCCACGATGGTGGTGATGGTCTCGTGGACGATCTCGCGCACCGTCGCCACGTCCCAGCCGGCACACAGCTGCGACATGAACTCCCGCATC
Organism: Nocardioides eburneiflavus; assembly: GCF_004785795.1. Lineage (NCBI taxonomy): Bacteria > Bacillati > Actinomycetota > Actinomycetes > Propionibacteriales > Nocardioidaceae > Nocardioides > Nocardioides eburneiflavus. The sequence continues at coordinate 475,482 of NZ_SRRO01000001.1, read as the reverse complement.
TTGTCCATCTGGTCGTGGTCGGCGCCGCCGGTGAAGAACATGAACTGCGCGTACGCCGAGCGCAGCATCGCTCGCCTCGAGATGAGTCCGCCTGCCTGGAACTCGCGGCTGAAGGCCAACGTGCTCGACTTGGCGATGATCGTCTTGTCGAGGTCGAAGAAGGCCGCTGTCGGGCGGGTCATGCGGCCATCGTAGGCGCCGGACGGCCGCCGTCGTGGGCCATCAGGCGTCCACAGGCCGCCCCCGTAGGCACTTCTCCACAGCCGCGGGCCGTCGGTGCTGCCCGCCGTCGGTGCCGGCACGGACGCTCCTCGCATGGCAGTCCTGCTGATCACCCGATCCCCGTCCGTCCACGAGTCCGTCGTCGCGCTCTGCGCGGCGGCGGGGATCGGCGCGGAGGTCTGCGCCGAGCCGGGCCTGTCGCTCGCGACCTGGCGCGAGGCCGACCTGGTCCTCGTGGGGTCCGACCTCGCCGAGCCTGTCGCCGCCCTCGGGCCGCCCAGGCGGCCAGGGGTCCACCTCGTCGGGGCACCGCCCGACGAGGCAGCCTTTCGCCATGCCGTGGCGCTGGGCGCCGACTCGGTGGTCGAGCTGCCCGACGGGGCGCCGTGGCTGTCCGACGCGCTCGCCGACGTGGGCGAGCGATGCTCGCCGGGCCGCCTGGTGGGAGTGGTGGGCGGGACGGGCGGCGCCGGAGCGACCACACTGGCGTGCGCGCTCGCGCAGTGGCACGCGCGCCGGGCGCCGACGCTGCTCATCGACGGTGATCCGCTGGGGCCGGGCCTCGACCGTCTCGTCGGGATGGAGGACGTGCGCGGGGTGCGGTGGGAGGCGCTCGCCGAGACGTCGGGGCGGCTGGGCGCCGGGGCGCTGCGGGAGGGCGTTCCCCGGTGCGACGACCTCGGCGTCCTCACCTGGTCGGGTCCACGGCGACGTCTCGACGTGCCCACCGCCCGCAGGATCCTGCCGGCCGCGGTGCGGGGCCACGGCCTCGTCGTGCTCGACCTCGCCCGCCAGGGCGGACCCGACCTCGTCGAGCTGGTCGACCGGTGCGACGACCTCCTGGTCGTCACCCCAGCCACGGTGCCCGGGCTGGCGGCCACGGCCCGCCTGGTCGCCGAGGTCGGCCGAGCCGGGAGGGCGGGACTGGTGGTCCGCCCGGGAGGGCTCGGCGACGCCGACGCCGAGCGCGTGACGGGCCTGCCGGTCGTCGCCGCCGTGGCCGACCAGCGCGGCCTCGCCGCGTCGGTCGACCGTGGCCTCGGCCCGCTCGCCGCGCGAGGTCCGCTCGCGAGGGCGGCCCGCGACCTGCTGGCGGAGGCAGCATGAGCGCCCCCGTCCCGACGGCGGTGCTCGACGACGTGCGCCGACGCCTGGCCGGCACCGCGGGCGAGCTGACCCCGCACCGGGTCGCGGAGGCGCTCCGGGCGTCGGGGTCCCCGGTTGGCGACGCGACGGTGCTCGCCGTCCACGACCTGCTCCGGCGCGACGTGCTCGGAGCCGGCCCGCTGGAGGACCTGCTCCGCCTGCCCGACGTCACCGACGTCCTGGTCAACGGCCCCGACGAGGTCTGGATCGACCGCGGCGTCGGGCTCGAGCGGGTGTCGGTGACCTTCCCCGACGACGCCTCCGTGCGCCGCCTCGCGCAGCGGCTGGCCGCCTCGGCGGGGCGGCGGCTCGACGACGCCACGCCGCACGCCGACGTACGCCTCCCCGACGGCACCCGGTTCCACGCCGTGCTGGCGCCGGTCGCCCGCTCGGGGACGGTGCTGTCGCTGCGGGTGCCGCGGGGCCGGGTGTGGACGTTGCCCGAGCTGGTGTCGGCGGGAGCTCTGCCACCGGACGGCGCCTTCCTCCTGGAGGAGGTCGTCGACTCGCGCTGCGCGTTCCTCGTCACGGGTGGCACCGGCACCGGCAAGACCTCGGTGCTGTCGGCGCTGCTGTCGCTCGTCGACCCCGGCGAGCGGATCGTGCTGGTCGAGGACGCCAGTGAGCTGCGGCCCGAGCACGCGCACGTGGTCGCCCTCGAGGGTCGCCCCGCCAACATCGAGGGTGCCGGTGAGGTCTCGCTGCAGACCCTGGTCCGACAGGCGCTGCGGATGCGGCCCGACCGCCTGGTCGTCGGGGAGGTGCGCGGCGCGGAGGTCGTCGACCTGCTCGCCGCCCTCAACACCGGCCACGGCGGCGGCTGCGGCACCCTCCACGCCAACTCCGCCGCCGACGTGCCGGCCCGGATCGAGGCCCTGGCCCTCGCCGCGGGCCTGCCGCGAGCGGCCGCGCACAGCCAGCTCGCCTCGGCCCTCGACGTGGTGATCCACCTCGGCCGCGGTCGCGAGGGGCGCCGCCGCATCCTCGAGCTCGGCGTCCCCGAGCGCGACGACTCCGGCCTGGTGGTGCTGCGGACGGCGGCGACCTTCGAGCCGGACCGCGTGGTGCGCGGCCCGGCCGCCGGCACCCTGGCCACTCGTCTGGGCTCGGTGACGCGGTGAGCGAGTCGCCGGCGGCGGTGGTCGCGGCCCTGCTGGCTGCCGCCGCAGTCGCGACCCTCCTGCCGCCGGTCCGGTCGAGCTCCACGCGGCGGCCACCGCCACCGCGGCGGCCGCCCTCCCCGTACGCCGCCCGGAGGCGCGCTGTCGCCGACCAAGCAGCGGTGCTGGAGGTGTGCGACCTCCTCGCCGCCGACCTCGCCGCCGGGCGTCCGCCCGATGCCGCCCTGTCCGCCGCGGCCGAGCGGTGGCCGCCGCTCGGTCGGGTCGTCGACGCGCTGCGGCTCGGCGCCGACGTCCCCGAGGCGATGCGACGCGTGGCGGCGGAGCGACGCGGTGCCGCAGACCTGCGCTGGGTCGCCGGCGCGTGGCAGGTCTCCCAGCACTCGGGACGCGGACTGGCGGCCGCGCTCGAGCGCACGGCCCGCGGCCTGCGGGGCCGACGACGCACGCGTCGTCTCGTCGACTCCGAGCTGGCGTCTGCGCGGGCGACCGCCCGCCTCGTCGCCTGCCTGCCGCTGGTCGTGCTGCTGATGGGCTCCGGCGCAGGGTCCGACCCGTGGTCCTTCCTGCTCGGCACCCCGGTCGGCTGGGTCTGCGTTGCTGTGGGCGTCGGCCTCAACGGCGCCGGGCTCTGGTGGATCGAGCGGTTGGCCGACCGGGCGGCCGCACCGTGACCTGGCTCAGCGTGGCCCTTGCGACTGCGGCCGTCACCGTGCTCGTCCCCTCACCTCCGAGGTCGGTGCGCACCCGGGGCTCGTCGGGCCCCGGGTTGCGCCCGCTGGCAGTCGTCGGCGTCGCGATCGGCGCGTGGCTCCTCGTGGGAGGGGTCGCCGGACTCGTCGTGGGGGTCGTCGCGACGGTGGTCGCCCGCCGGATGCTCGCCGGGGCGGAGACCACGCCCGCCCGACGCGAGCGCGAGGAGGTCGAGCGGACCCTTCCCCACCTCGTCGACCTGTTCGCCTCGACCCTGCGTGCCGGGGCCGAGCCGGTCGCTGGCCTGGCACAGGTCTGCACTGCCCTCCCCGGCCCGGCCGCGGACCGGCTCGCCCTGGTGGTCGAGCGTGCCCGCTGGGGCTCCGGCACCGACGCGTGGGCGGCGGTCGCCGAGGACGCGAGCCTGGCGCCGCTGGCACGAGTCCTCGTGCGCTCGCAGGTCTCCGGCGCCTCGGTGGTCCAGGCCGTCGAGCGCCTCGCCGACGAGCTCGAGCGCGAGTCGCTGGCCCGGGCCGAGGACGCAGCCCGCCGGGTCGGTGTGGCGGCCGCCGTGCCGCTCGGCGTCTGCCTCCTCCCGGCCTTCATGCTGCTCGGCGTGGTGCCGACGGTGGCCTCGTTGTTCGGGAGTGTCGCTCCATGACCGTGTGCGCGGTCGCTGCTCAGGAGCTGCTGTGCCGCATGCGGCGTTCGGGCGGCGCGTCCGGCGGCCATCCGTCGGGGATGCCGAGGTCCACGAACCCGGCGCGAGCATACGAACGGATCGCGGCCTCGTTGTCGTCGCGGACCATCAGGAAGGTGTCGCGCCCCCTGCCCGCGGCCCACGCGACGACCTGCCCGACAAGGCGGCCGGCCAGCCCGGTGCCGCGGTGGTCGGGCGCCACCCACATCGAGATCAGCTCGACGGCGTCCCCGGACTCGGCGCCGGAGACCACTCCCACCGGCGCGTCGGTGCTGCGCGCGACCAGGGTGAACGGCACGTCGGACAGCCGTTGGCGCCACCGGCTCTCGTCTGCCTCGACCCAGTCGGCGTAGCTCGCCCCGAACGCACCCGGCGCATCGCGGAGGGCAGCCAGCCGCACCTCTCGGAACTCGCACCACTCGTCCGGCCCGATCCGCACGATCTGCACCTCGTCCACGACGGCGAGGCTAGTGCCGCGTGACGCTGACCCGACCACTTTCCGTCCACAGCAACCCTGACCCACCGGTCCTCCACAGGGCGCGGCGGCCGTGGCTGCGGATGGTGGCCAGCGGCCCCATGGTGGTGACGAACGGGGCTCGTCGGGAGCCCCGCGACGACAGGGGAATCGATGAAGGTCCAGCGTCACGACAGGCCGGAGTCCGGCATCACCACCGCCGAGTACGCCGTGGGCACCGCGGCGGGGGCGGGATTCGCCGGCCTCCTCTACACGCTGCTCACCGGGGCGTTCGGCGACCAGCTGCTGGAGCGGTTGTTCAAGCACGTCATGGGTCTGCTCGGCATCGGCTGATGCACAGGCGTTGTCGGGAGGAGCGGGGTGCGGCGACCGCCGAGCTCGCGCTGGGCATCCCGCTGCTCGTCGCGCTGACCGCCGGCCTCGTGTGGATGCTGGCGGTCGGCGCGGCCCAGGTGCGCGTGGTCGACGCGTCCCGGGAGGCCGCCCGCATCGTGGCCCGGGGCGACGACGTCGCCTCGGCCGAGGCGGTGGCCCTGCGGATCGCTCCCGAGTCGGCCCGGGTCACCGTCCACGTCGGCGACGCGGAGGTCGTGGTGACGACCTCCGCGCGCGTCACCGGGCCGGGCGGGCTCCTGGGCGCCCTGCCGGGCGTCACGGTCTCCTCGGAGTCCGTCGCGGTGGTGGAGCAGTCGTGAGCCGGCACGACGACTCGGGTGCGGCGACGGTCGTGGTGGTGGCGATGGCCGGGGTGCTGATGTTCGTGATGGTCGGACTCGGCGCGGCCGGGGGGCTGGTCGTGGCCCAGCGCCGTGCCCAGGCGGCCGCCGACCTCTCGGCGCTCGCAGGCGCGACGGTCACCGGTGACGCCTGCGCGGAGGCGGTCCGCGTGGCCGCAGCCAATCAGGCCGCGGTCGACCTGTGCCGGCTCGACGCCGACGTGGTCAGCGTCGTCGTGTCCGTCCGTGGTCCGGATCTGCCGTGGGCGTCGGGGTGGTCGCAGGTCCGGGTGAGCGCCGAGGCGCGTGCCGGTCCCGGGTGAGCCTCAGACCGTGTCGCGGCGCTCGGGGTCCTCGTCGCGGCGCTCGGCCTCGACCCGATCGAGCTTCTCGTTGAGCTTCGTGAGCTCCTTGCGCTCCTTGCGGTGGGCGATGGTCCGCTTGGTGCCCCACTTGAGGAGCGCGAAGCCCCACAGGATGGCGGCGCCCGCTGCGACACCCACGAGGAACGACTCCAGCGTCGTGACCTCGAAGCCGAGGAGCTCGCCGCCGGTGCCGGGCTCGCTGACGAAGAGCGCGGACAGCACGGCGATCGCGCCGAGGATCATGAGGCCAAGACCGAGGATCACCATGGGTCCGAATCTAGCCCCCTCCGTCCTCGCGGGGTGCACCCGCGAGGAGGGCGTCGAGCAAAGAGATGGCCCCGGCCTTGTCGAGCGGGTTGTTCTGGTTGCCGCACTTGGGCGACTGGATGCACGACGGGCACCCGCTCGTGCACTCGCAGCTCGCGATGGCCTCACGGGTCGCGGACAGCCAGGTGGCGGCCGTGTGGAAGCCGCGCTCGGAGAAGCCGGCCCCGCCCGGGTGGCCGTCGTACACGAAGACGGTGAGCAGGCCGGTGTCGGCGTGCCGGGCGGTGGAGACGCCACCGATGTCCCACCGGTCGCAGGTCGCGAAGAGGGGGAGCAGCCCGATCGAGCAGTGCTCGGCGGCGTGGGCGGCCCCCGGCACGTCGAGAGCGGCCAGTCCGGCCTCGGCGACGACGTCGTCCGGCATGGTCCACCACACCGCGGTGGTGCGCAGCGTCCGTTCGGGCAGGTCGAGCGGCTCCTCCGAGAGCACCTCGCCGCCGGGCTGGCGCCGTCTGAGGAAGGAGACCACCTGGTGTGACACGTCGACCTCACCGAGCGCGAGTTCGCAGCCTGCCCACGACCGGCGCTCGCGGGTGGCGACGATGCTGATGTCGGTGACCTCTCGGGCGGTCGTGCTGTACGCCGGGTCGTCGCGGCGCATCACGGCCACGTGGTGCTCGAGGTCGAGGTCCTCGACGAGCCAGGTCTCCCCCTGGTGGACGTACACCGCGCCCGGGTGGGCCTGGTTGTGGGCGCCGCCGGCGTCGACGGTGCCGACCACGCGCCCGGTGTCGGCCTCGATGAGCTGCACGGGCGACCCGCCGGCCGAGCGGATGTCGGCGAGGTCCGCGGCGCGCGAGCGGTCCGTCCAGAACCACCCGCGCGGTCGGCGGCGCAGCAGCCCCAGCGAGACCAGCTCGTCGACCACCTCGCGCGCGGTCGGCCCGAACAACGGCAGGTCGGCCTCGGTGAGCGGCTGCTCCTGCGCCGCGGCGCAGAGGTGCGGACCCATGACGTGGGGGTTCGACGGGTCGAAGACCGACGCCTCGACCGGGGCGCCGATGAGCATCTCCGGGTGCGTCACCAGGTAGGTGTCGAGCGGGTCGTCCTTGGCGACCAGGATCCCGAGCGCGTCCTGCGCCCCGCGCCCGGCGCGCCCGACCTGCTGCCAGAAGGCCGCGCGCGTCCCGGGGAACCCCGCGACCAGGACGGCGTCGAGGCCGCTGATGTCGATGCCGAGCTCGAGCGCGTTGGTGGCCGCGAGCCCGATGAGGTCCCCGCGCCGCAGCGCCGCCTCGAGGGCTCGGCGTTCCTCGGGCAGGTAGCCCCCGCGGTAGGCCGCGATCCGCCCGGGCAGTGACGGGTCGACCTCGGCGAGCAGGTCGGCGGCGGTCAGCGCCACCTGCTCGGCGCCGCGCCGGGACCGGACGAAGGCGAGGGTGCGTACGTCCTCGGCGACCAGGTCGGCCAGGAGGTCGGCGACCTCGGACGACGCGGCCCGTCGCACGGGCGCCCCGTTCTCACCCGCGTGCGAGGTGAACGGCGGCTCCCAGAGCAGCAGCGACACCTCGCCGCGGGGCGAGTCGTCGCGGGTCAGCGCGACCACGTCGAGCCCGGTGAGCCGGGCGGCGGTCACCTCGGGCTCGGCAACCGTCGCCGAGGCGAGCACGAAGGTCGGGTGCGCGCCGTAGATCGCGCACACCCGGCGCAGCCGGCGCAGGACGTGAGAGACGTGCGCCCCGAAGACCCCGCGGTAGTGGTGGCACTCGTCGACCACGACGTACTGCACCGAGCCGAGCAGCCGCGCCCACCGGTGGTGCGACGGCAGCAGGGAGCGGTGGAGCATGTCGGGGTTGGTGAGGACGTACTCCCCGAAGTCGCGCGTCCAGTCCCGCTCCTCGCGCGAGGAGTCGCCGTCGTGCGCGGAGAGGCGTACGTCGAGGCCGAGCGACTCGAGGCCGGCGAGCTGGTCGTGGGCGAGCGCCTTCGTCGGCGCGAGGTAGAGCACGGAGGCACCGCGCTCCCCGCGCGGCCCGCGCGCCGCGCGGATCGCGGAGAGTGCCGGCAGCTGGTAGGCGAGCGACTTCCCCGAGGCCGTGCCGGTCGCCACGATCACGTGGTCGCCCGCGTGGGCCGCGTCGGCAGCCACCACCTGGTGCCGCCACGGGCGCGCCACGCCGTGGGCGGCGTACGCCCCGCGGACGTCGTCGGGCACCCAGGCGGGCCAGTCCTCGTGGACCGCCTCTCGCGCGGGCAGCACCTCCAGGTGGCGCAGCCGGTCCTCGCGCCCGGGCACGCCGACGAGGCGACGGACCAGGGCGTCCACCGCGGGCACGGCGCCGGGACGGGAGGGGCTCACCGACGCAGTCTGGCAAAGGCCGGGGACGGCCATCGTGCGGGGATGTGGAGAGGAGTCCTGCGGAACACTTGTGACTCGTGGTTTGATACCACCCGGAATGGAACAGGGGCACAGGCGTGCCCGCACCGCACTGTCCGAACGAGTTCGGGGACCGGGGAGCAGTCGTGGATCTCACCCTTGCGACACGCGAGGTGGACGGTCGTGCCGTCGTGGCCGTCGGCGGCGAGATCGACGTCTACACCGCACCCAAGCTGCGGGACTGCATCACCGACCTGGTGAGCGCCGGCACCTACGACATCGTCATCGACCTCGAGGCTGTCGAGTTCCTCGACTCCACCGGCCTCGGCGTGCTGGTCGGCGGGCTCAAGAAGGTGCGCGCCCACGACGGCTCGCTCGACCTCGTGTGCACCCAGGAGCGCCTGCTCAAGATCTTCCGGATCACCGGACTGGCCAAGGTGTTCACCATCCACGACACCGTCGGCTCGGCCCCCAGCGCCTGACCGCGTTCCCTCCGCCCAGGTCGGCGGGTCACCCCTCTGGACGTGCACGGAGGGGATTTGTCACGTTCGAACCCGGAGCTGGACCAGATGTCCGGTGTGGTGTCGGTCACCCTGCCCCGTGATCTGGGTCACGTCTGCGTAGACTCCGGCGCGTTCACGGATCTGTTTCCAGTGCTTAGCTCAAAGTCCGAGGAGGACACGAATGACGGGGATCTTGCCCGCGGTCGTTGCGCAGCCGGAGCTCGAAGGTGGCAACCTCGTCCTGGTCGTCGTCGTCGCCCTGATCGCGCTCGGCGCGCTCGGGATGGCCGCGATGTTCAGGTCGCAGGTGCTGGCCGCGGGTGAGGGCACCGACAACATGAAGACCATCGCCCAGGCCGTGCAGGAGGGCGCCAACGCCTACCTGCAGCGCCAGTTCCGTACGCTCGGGATCTTCGCCGCGGTGGCGTTCGTGGTCCTGTTCGCGCTGCCCGCCGACGACATGGCCGTCCGCGTCGGGCGCTCCATCTTCTTCCTCGTCGGCGCGGGCTTCTCCGCCGCGATCGGCTACCTCGGCATGAGCCTGGCGGTGCGCGCCAACCTGCGCGTGGCCGCGGCGGCCGAGTCCGAGGGCCGCGACCCGGCCATGACGATCGGCTTCCGCACGGGCGCCTTCGTCGGCATGGCCACCGTCGGCCTGGGCCTGCTCGGCGCGAGCGTCGTCGTCCTGCTCTTCAAGGACGAGGCGCCCGTCGTGCTCGAGGGGTTCGGCTTCGGTGCCGCCCTCCTCGCCATGTTCATGCGTGTCGGCGGCGGCATCTTCACCAAGGCCGCCGACGTCGGCGCCGACCTCGTCGGCAAGGTCGAGCAGGGCATCCCCGAGGACGACCCCCGCAACGCCGCGACCATCGCCGACAACGTCGGCGACAACGTCGGTGACTGCGCCGGCATGGCCGCCGACCTGTTCGAGTCGTACGCCGTCACGCTGGTCGCCGCGCTGATCCTCGGCGCGGCCGCCTTCGGCGACAAGGGCCTCGTCTTCCCGCTGCTCATCCCCGCGATCGGTGCGCTCACCGCGGTGCTCGGCATCTACATCACCAAGCCGAAGGCCGAGGAGAACGGCCTCACCACCATCAACCGGGCCTTCTACATCTCGGCCGCGGTCGGTGCCCTGGCGTCGGTGGTCCTCTCCTACGTCTACCTGCCCGGCGACTTCGCCGAGTTCGGACCCGCCTTCGGCGACATCGACGGCGACCCGCGCTTCATCGCCAGCGCCGCGGTGGTCATCGGCATCGTCATGGCCGCGGGCATCCTCGCCCTCACCGGCTACTACACCGGCACCGAGTACCGGCCCGTCAAGGACGTCGGCAAGACCTCGCTCACCGGTCCCGCGACCGTCATCCTGTCCGGCCTGAGCGTCGGCTTCGAGTCGGCCGTCTACACCACGCTGGTCATCGGCGCTGCCGTCTTCGGTGCCTACCTCCTCGGCGGCGCGACCCTCACGGTGTCGCTGTTCGCCGTCGCGCTCGCCGGCTGTGGCCTGCTGACCACCGTCGGCGTCATCGTCGCGATGGACACCTTCGGCCCGGTCTCCGACAACGCGCAGGGCATCGCCGAGATGTCGGGCGACGTCAGCCCCGAGGGCGCGCAGATCCTCACCGAGCTCGACGCCGTCGGCAACACCACCAAGGCCATCACCAAGGGCATCGCGATCGCGACGGCCGTGCTGGCCGCGACCGCGCTGTTCGGGTCGTACGCCACGTCGGTCGCCGAGGCCCTCGCCGAGGCCAGCCCGACCGCCGAGGAGGTGGGCCTGCTCAGCTTCGAGGTCTTCAACCCCTCGGTCCTCGTCGGCGTGCTGCTCGGTGCGGCCGTGGTGTTCCTCTTCTCCGGCCTCGCGATCAACGCGGTCGCCCGCGCCGCCGGTGCGGTCGTCTTCGAGGTGCGCCGCCAGTTCCGCGAGATCCCCGGGATCATGGAGGGCACCGGTCGTCCGGAGTACGGCAAGGTCGTCGACATCGTCACCCGCGACTCGCTGCGCGAGCTGGTCACCCCCGGCATCCTGGCCGTCCTGGCCCCCGTCGCCGTCGGCTTCGGCCTCGGCGTGACCGCGCTGGCCGGCTTCCTCGCCGGTGCCATCGGCGCCGGCACCCTGATGGCCGTCTTCCTGGCCAACGCGGGCGGCGCCTGGGACAACGCCAAGAAGCTCGTCGAGGACGGCCACCACGGCGGCAAGGGCTCCGACGCCCACGACGCCACGATCATCGGCGACACCGTCGGCGACCCGTTCAAGGACACCGCCGGCCCGGCCATCAACCCGCTCATCAAGGTGATGAACCTGGTCTCGCTGCTCATCGCCAGCGCCATCGTGTCGATGAGCGTGGGCGAGGACCAGAACGACGTCCTGCGCATCGTGATCGCGCTCGTCGCGGTCGCGATCATCGCGGGCGCGGTGGTCGTCTCGAAGCGCCGCGAGGTCGTGATCGCCGACGACGGCGACAACACCGGCTCGTCGTCGTTCAGCCCGCACCACGCCTGACCCCGTACGACCCGGTCGACACCGACGGCCCGTCACCCTCGAGGTGACGGGCCGTCGGCGTCCGGTCGGGTGGGAGGCTGGCCCCATGTCGTCCGACCTCGACTTCACCGGCCCGCTGCGCGATGCCCTGCTCGCCGCCGACTTCACCTACGACGCGGTCGCCGAGGCGATCGGCGACGACGCCCACCGCGCGCTCGGGCGCAACGAGACGCTCCCCGCGCTGCGGCGTACGACCTCCGGCGGGCCGCTCGACACGCTGGTCCGGCTCTTCCTCCTCCAGGCGCCGGTGCCGCGCGAGGACGCCGAGCGGGCGCTGCCCGGCCTGGTCGACCGCCTCTGCAACGCCGGGCTGCTGGAGCAGAGCGTCGGCGAGGTCGCCGCCCGCACCGACTGCCGTCCGTACGCCGTCTCGGAGGCCGGCGTCGAGCGCGACCTGTGGGTGGTCTCGGACCTCACGCCTGGCCTCGACGGGGCGCCGGTCGCGGTCGGTCCCGACCACGTCCTCGGCATCTCGAGCGCGTCGACCAGCCTCGCCCAGCTGACGATGCGTGAGCCGGTGGAGCGCGCGCTCGACCTCGGCACCGGGTGCGGGGTCCAGGCCCTCCACCTCGCCACCCACGCCGACACGGTCGTCGCGACCGACGTCAACGCCCGGGCGCTCTGGATGACGCGGCTCAACGGCGCCCTCAACGACATCGCGGTCGACGTGCGCGACGGGTCGTTCTTCGAGCCGGTGGCGGGGGAGCGGTTCGACCTCGTCGCCACCAACCCGCCCTTCGTCATCTCGCCGGCGACGGGCGAGCGGCTCGTCTACCGCGACTCCGGGCTGCCCGGCGACCGCGTCGTCGAGCACATCGTGCGCACCGGTCCCGACCACCTCGCCGAGGACGGCTGGCTGCAGGTGCTGGCCAACTGGGCGATCGTCGAGGGGCGGCCGTGGGACGAGCGGCTCGGCTCCTGGCTGCGCGAGGACTGCGACGCCCTGGTCGTGCAGCGCGAGGTGCTCGACCCCGCGGCCTACGTCGAGCTCTGGCTCAAGGACAGCGGGCACCACGGCGGCCCGGACTACGCCGCGCGCTACGACACGTGGCTGTCGTGGCTGGAGCAGACGGGCATCGAGGGGATCGGGTTCGGCTGGATCAACGTCCGCCGCGGCGGGTCCGGACTGGCGGGACGGCACGAGCTCCTCGAGTGGCCGTACGACGTCGAGCAGCCGATCGGGCCGGCCATCCACGCCTGGGGCGACGCGGCGTCGGGCCTGCGCGGCCTCGACGACGACGCCCTGCTCGCGACCACGCTGCACGCCCGCGAGGACGTCCAGCAGGAGACCGTCGGGCGGCCGGGTGCGGAGGACCCCGAGGCGATCGTGCTGCGCCAGCAGCGCGGCTTCCGCCGCGCGCGCACGGCCGACACGGTCGAGGCCGCCCTCGTCGGCGCGAGCGACGGCGACCTCACGCTGGGGCAGCTTCTCGGCGCGCTCGCCACGCTGCTGCAGCGCGACGAGGAGGCGCTGCGGGCGGCGTACGTCCCGGTCGTGCGCGAGCTGGTGGGGGAGGGCTTCCTCCGGCTCGGTTGATCCGACGCACCGGGTGACTTGTGTCGACAGGCGAGCAAAAGACGCCTGATCGTTGACGTGACGGGGGTCACGTGCCTACGTTGCTTGTCGGCCCTCCGGCCACCTCCTCGCCACTCGGGAACAGGAGAACCCCATGTCGCACCCCCTTCGCGCAGGGCTCACGGGCGCCGTCGGCGCCGCCCTCTGCCTGCCGCTCCTCGCCGTGACCACGTCGGCCACCGCCCACGAGGGCCACGACGACACGCCGCCCCCACCGCCCGCGGACGCGTTCGAGAAGGTCACGCTCAACGACCGTCCCGGCGAGCCGGTGGACCTCGCGGTCCTGCCCGACGGCGACGTCCTGCACACCACGCGCGCCGGCGTCATCTGGCACAACGACGCCGAGACCGGCGTCAACAGCATCGCCGGCCGCATCCCGGTCTACCTCCACGACGAGGAGGGCCTGCAGAGCATCGCCCTCGACCCGGGCTACGACGGCAAGAAGAACACGTGGATCTACCTCTACTACTCGCCGCCGCTCGACACCCCCGCCGACGACCCCGCCACCGCCTCGATCAACGAGGGCGACGCGCCGGAGACCGGCACCGCGGCGGACTTCGCGCCCTTCGAGGGCCACCTGACCGTCGCGCGGTTCCGCTACTCCGGCGGCCGGGTCGACCTGGGCTCCGAGCAGAAGGTGCTCGACGTCCCCGTCGACCGCGGCATCTGCTGCCACGTGGGCGGCGACATCGTCTTCGACTCCGACGGCAACCTGATCCTCTCGACCGGCGACGACACCAACCCGTTCCAGTCCGACGGCTTCGTGCCGCTGGACGAGCGCGCCGACCGCAACCCCGCCTTCGACGCCCAGCGCACGGCGGCCAACACAGACGACCTGCGCGGCAAGATCCTGCGCATCACGCCCGAGCCCGGCGGTGGCTACACGATCCCCGACGGCAACCTCTTCGAGCCCGGCACCCCGGACACCCGGCCCGAGATCTACTCGATGGGCTGGCGCAACCCGTTCCGCATCGAGATCGACCCCGACACCGACGACCTCTGGGTCGCCGACTACTCGCCCGACGCCCGTGCGGCGAACCCCGACCGCGGGCCCGCCGGCCACGGCAAGTGGGCGATCGTGGACGAGCCGGGCAACTACGGCTGGCCCTACTGCGCCACCGCCGAGCTGGCCTACGACGACTTCGACTTCGCCACCCGCACCAGCGGCGAGAAGTTCGACTGCGCCGCCCCGGTCAACGACTCGGTCCACAACACCGGACTGCGCGAGCTGCCCCCGGTCGAGCAGCCGGAGGTCTGGTACACGTACGGGCTCTCCGAGGAGTTCCCCGAGCTCGAGACCGGCGGCATCGGCCCGATGGCCGGCCCGGCCTACCAGTACGACCGCAAGGCGACCAAGGGCCGCAACCCCGTCGCTTGGCCGAAGCGCTACGACGACACCCCGCTGTTCTACGAGTGGACCCGTGACTACATCAAGGGCCTCCACGTCGACGACGGCGAGGTCGCGGCCATCGAGGACGTCGTCGCCGACGTCGTCACCGACAACCCGATCGACATGGAGTTCGGGCCCGACGGCGCGCTCTACGTCCTGGAGTACGGCGACGGCTACTTCGCCGAGAATCCCGACGCGCAGCTGTCCCGCATCGACTTCCTCGGCGCGGGCGGCAACCGGAGCCCCGTCCCGGCCATCGAGGCCGAGCCGACGGCCGGCGAATCGCCCCTGACGGTCGAGTTCTCCAGTGACGACACCACCGACCCGGACGGCGACACCCGGCTGACGTACGCCTGGGACTTCGACGGCGACGGCAAGGTGGACAGCCGCAGGGCTGACGCGACCCACACCTACGCCGAGGACGGCAGCTACCGCGCCACGCTCACCGTCACCGACCGCGGTGGGCGTCGCGCCTCGGCCGACGTCGACATCGTCGTGGGCAACCAGGCCCCGGTCGTCGAGCTCGTCACCCCAGTGGCGGGCCAGGAGTTCAGCTTCGGCGACACCGTGACGTACGAGGTCCGGGTCACCGACGACCAGGACGTCGACTGCAGCCGGGTCAGCGTGACCTATGTGCTGGGCCACGACACGCACGGCCACCCGCAGTCCACCGCCTTCGGCTGCACGGGCTCGCTCACCACGACCGTGCCCGAGGGCCACGACCCGGCGACCGACGACCTCGCAACCGTCTTCGTCGCCGAGTACACCGACGCCGGCTCCGAGCCCCCGCTCAGCGGGTCCGCCGAGGTCGTCCTCGAGCCGGCCGGCTGAGCCGGACACCCCCCACCCCGAGAAACCCCCAGAAAGTAGGCAGCACATGTGTTTCGGACATGACGGCGACGCCGCCCTGCGCGAGTCGCTCGAGAG
The DNA here is from genome assembly GCF_004785795.1 of Nocardioides eburneiflavus. NCBI lineage: Bacteria > Bacillati > Actinomycetota > Actinomycetes > Propionibacteriales > Nocardioidaceae > Nocardioides > Nocardioides eburneiflavus. The sequence goes on along the minus strand of NZ_SRRO01000001.1, from coordinate 460,468 downwards.
GAAGGGCGCCAGTCGGCGCGGCCTGCTGCGCGGCGCCGTGGCGGGCGTGGCGGGAGCCACCGTGCTGGGTGCCGGCGCACCGGCACTCGCAGCGCGCACGGGTCGCGACGAGCACCCGGGCAAGGGCCCGCGCCACGGCGTACGGGCGGACCGGATCAGCATCCAGCTCTACACGTTGCGCTCGGCGATGACCTCCGACGTCAACGTCAGGCTGATGCTCGACCAGCTCGAGAAGTTCGGCTACGAGCGCGTCGAGCGGGCCGGCCTCTACCCGGCGGCCGGTCTCGACACGGCCGCCAAGCTCAAGGCCGAGCTCGACGCCCGCGGCATCTGGGCCTCGTCCAGCCACGACGGCGTCAGCAACCGCGACGCCGCCGCGCTCGACAAGAAGCTCGACGACGCCAACACGTTCGGGCAGAAGTTCATCAACGTGCCCTACTTCGACTCTCCCGACAAGGCGGCCTGGCAGGACCTCGCCGACCAGATGAACTCCGAGGCGGTGGAGGCACGGAGCCGTGGCCTGCGCTACGGCTACCACAACCACGCCCACGAGTTCACGACCGAGTTCGAAGACGGCACGACCCCCTGGGACGTGCTCACCTCCGAGCTCGACCCCGAGGTCGTGCACCTCGAGGTCGACCTCTACTGGGTCTACGCCGCGGGTGTCAACCTCGGCGTCCCGGACCCGGTCGCCTTCTCGAACGACGTGATCCGGTCGGCTCCCCAGGAGGTCCGGCAGTACCACGTCAAGGACCGTCACGGTGTCGACGCGTCCGCGCTCTACGGCCAGACGCCCGGCGACATGGCCGACCTCGGCCTGGGCGTGATCGACTTCCGGGCCATCTTCAAGAAGCACCAGGTCGAGGAGTACATCGTCGAGAACGACACCCCGGACTTCCGGCCCGCGTCGACCGCCAACACGGGCTTCCGCTACTTGGAGGGTCTCGACTTCTGACGGACCAGCCGGACCGGGCGGTTCCACCCCAGTGATGTCCAGGAACCGCCCGGTCAGCCCGGTCAGGGCTGGGGCGACGCCCAGCCGAGCCGGCGTACGTGCCCGGACACCGTGCCGCCGTGGGACCCGAGGGACGAGACGCCGAGATGGGTGGCGATGCTGGACTGGGTCACCGGTCCCGCGGGGCCGATCGCCGCATTGGCCTTGCCGACGAGCCAGACGACACCGGCGGCGATCCGTGCGGCGGTGGTGCGCTCCGGCAGCCAGGGCGCTCGGTCGCGGAGCAGCAGCAGGCAGCGACGCAGTGGCGGCTCGAGGTCGGGGGAGAGCAGGGCGTCGCGGCCGCCCACCAGGCCGTCGAGCCACCCGAGCACCTGCTCGTGCCGCGGGGGCGCAGGTGGGGCCTGGACGACCTGCGGCCGGCGCTCGGCGTCGTGCTCGCGGGCGAGGGAGGCGTACGGGCCGTCGCCCGGGCTCTCCGTCCAGGCGTCCACCAGCCTCCCGTCGAGGAAGACGAGGTGGCTGACCCGACCGCCGTCGGCGAGCAGCGACGGTCCACCCCAGGGGCGTCCGCCCCAGAGGTCCTGGTCGTGGTGGGTCGTGGGAGACCAGCGGTCGTCGTACATCTCGTGCTCCTGGGGTCGGTGGGTGGTGCCGGGAAGTGGGATCGCGCCACCCACGGTCGTCGGGCGGGCCGACAGCGGGCCGCGGCATCCGCGAGACCTTGTGGAGAGCGGCGCCTGCGCCGCGCCTGTGGACGGTTGGCGGCCCGATCCGGGCGCCGTACGGAGGTGCGCCGCGCTGGTCGGTGGGCGTGGACGATCTGGTCCGCGGAGTGGCGTTATCGGGATGTGGCGCTACCGTTGCGGCGCTGAGCAACATCGCAGCAGCAGAAGAGGGAGCAAACAGAAGTGGCAAAGCTCGTCATCGTCGAGTCCCCGGCCAAGGCCCGCACCATCGGCGGCTACCTGGGCTCGGACTACGTCGTCGAGTCCTCGATCGGTCACATCCGCGACCTGCCCAACAACGCCGCGGACACCCCGGCCAAGATCAAGGACAAGCCCTGGGGGCGGCTGGCCGTCGACGTCGACAACGGCTTCGAGCCCTACTACGTCGTGCCCCGCGACAAGAAGAGCCACATCGCCAAGCTGAAGAAGCTGGTCAAGGACGCCGACGCCCTCTACCTCGCCACCGATGAGGACCGCGAGGGTGAGGCCATCGCGTGGCACCTCCTCGACGAGCTGAAGCCGCCGAAGGGCCTGCCGGTCCACCGGATGGTCTTCCACGAGATCACCAAGCCGGCGATCCTCGCCGCGGTCGAGAACCCGCGCGAGATCAACGACGACCTCGTCGAGGCCCAGGAGGCGCGCCGCATCCTCGACCGCCTCTACGGCTACGAGGTCTCCCCGGTGCTGTGGAAGAAGGTCATGTCGGGCCTCTCCGCCGGCCGCGTGCAGTCGGTGGCGACCCGCCTGGTCGTCGACCGCGAGCGCGAGCGGATGAAGTTCCGCGTCGCCTCCTACTGGGACCTCGACGCCACCTTCGACGCCGGCACCGGCCACGACCCGCGGATGTTCCCCGCCAAGCTCTACAGCATCGACGACGTGCGCGTGGCCCGCGGCGCCGACTTCGACAACACCGGCGAGCTGGTTTCGACGGGCTCAACCGGCGCGAAGCGACGCGTCCACCTCTCCCGCGCCGACGCCGAGGCGCTGGCGTCCGGCCTCGGCGACACGACGTACGACGTCCGCTCGGTCGAGTCCAAGCCCTACCGCCGCTCCCCGTACGCCCCCTTCCGCACCACGACGCTGCAGCAGGAGGCGAGCCGCAAGCTCGGCATGAGCGCGAGCGTGACGATGTCGGTTGCGCAGCGGCTCTACGAGAACGGCTTCATCACCTACATGCGTACGGACTCCACGACGCTCTCGGACGCCGCGGTCGGTGCCGCGCGCGACCAGGTGCGTGAGCTGTACGGCGCCGAGTACCTGCCCGACTCGCCCCGCACCTACGCGTCCAAGGTCAAGAACGCCCAGGAGGCGCACGAGGCGATCCGGCCGGCCGGCGACACGTTCCGTACGCCTGCCCAGACCGGCCTGTCCGGCGAGCAGTTCCGTCTCTACGAGCTGATCTGGATGCGCACCGTCGCGTCCCAGATGAAGGACGCCGTCGGCAACTCGGTCACGATCCGCATCGGCGGTGCCGCCGCCGACGGTCGCGACGTGGTCTTCAGCGCGAGCGGCCGCACGATCACCTTCCACGGCTTCCTCAAGGCCTACGTCGAGGACATCGACGACGCCTCGAAGCGTCGCGACGACGCCGAGACCCGCCTGCCCAACCTCACCCAGGGCGCGGCCGTCTCGGCCGCGACGCTGAGCCCCGAGGGTCACGAGACCAAGCCGCCGTCGCGCTACACCGAGGCCACGCTCATCAAGGAGCTCGAGGACCGCGAGATCGGCCGCCCGTCGACCTATGCGTCGATCATCGGCACGATCCTCAACCGCGGCTACGTCTACAAGAAGGGCACCGCTCTGGTGCCGGCATGGCTGGCGTTCTCGGTGGTCCGGCTGCTGGAGGAGCACTTCCCGCGGCAGGTGTCCTACGAGTTCACCGCCTCGATGGAGGACGTCCTCGACGAGATCGCCGGTGGTCGCAAGGACCGCGCCACCGAGCTCGGCGAGTTCTACTACGGCTCCGGCGACGTCGTCGGCCTCAAGACGCTGGTCACCGACCTCGGCGAGATCGACGCCAAGGAGATGGCCACCTTCCCCATCGGTGACGGGATCGACCTGCGGGTCGGTCGCTACGGGCCGTACGTCGAGGGTCCCGGCCCCGACGGCGGCGACGCCTCACCGGTGCGCGCCAACGTCCCCGACGACCTCCCGCCCGACGAGCTCACCGTCGCCAAGGCCAAGGAGCTGCTGGCCAACCCCGCCGGCGAGGAGCAGGTCGTCGGCAACCACCCCGACACCGGCCTGCAGATCGTCGCCAAGAACGGTCGTTTCGGCCCCTACGTGACCGAGGTGCTGCCCGACGACGCCCCCAAGAGCGCCAAGCCGCGCACGGGCTCGCTCTTCAAGTCGATGACCCTCGACACGGTCACGCTCGAGCAGGCGGTCAAGCTGCTCGACCTGCCCCGCATCGTCGGCACCGACGAGGACGGCACCGAGATCACCGCGCAGAACGGCCGCTACGGGCCCTACCTCAAGAAGGGCACCGACTCCCGGAGCCTCACCTCCGAGGACCAGATCTTCGACATCACCCTCGACCAGGCCAAGGCGATCTACGCCCAGCCCAAGCAGCGCGGCCGCGGCGCGGCCACCCCGCCGCTCAAGGAGCTCGGCAACGACCCCGTGTCCGGGCAGCCGGTCATCGTGAAGGCCGGCCGCTTCGGGGAGTACGTCACCGACGGCGAGTACAACGCCACCCTCCGCAAGGACGACACGGTCGAGTCGATCACCCTCGAGCGCGCCGCCGAGCTGCTCGCCGAGCGTCGCGAGCGCGGTCCGGCCAAGAAGGCTGCCAAGAAGGGTGCGAAGAAGGCTCCTGCCAAGAAGGCGGCCGCGAAGAAGACCGCTGCCAAGAAGGCCCCGGCCAAGAAGACGGCGAAGAAGGCCTGATCCAGCTCTGGGTGGTTGAGGTGCGAGCGCAGCCTGTTCGCGGGCTGGCGCGAGGCCCACGGCGGCTGACCGTCGTACGGACAGCGCCCACTGTGGGCGCCCGCCCGTAGGGTGTGCGACGTGAACCCAGGTGCGTACTCGGAGACCGGGCTCTTCGTGTGCTTCGAGGGCGGCGAGGGGGCCGGCAAGTCCACCCAGTCGCGCCTGCTGCACGACTGGCTCGTCGAGCGCGGCGAGACCGTGCTGCTCACCTTCGAGCCCGGCGACACCCCGGTCGGCAAGGAGCTGCGCCGCATCGTCCTCGACCCGGCCACCGGCGAGCTGTCCGACCGCACCGAGGCGCTGCTCTACGCCGCCGACAAGGCCGAGCACGTCGACCACGTCGTGGTGCCGGCGCTGGCGCGCGGCGAGGTCGTGATCACCGACCGCTACGTCGACTCGACCCTGGCCTACCAGGGCGCCGGCCGCACCCTCGACGTCGCCGAGGTCGAGGCCGTCGCGCGGTGGGCCACTGGCGACCTGCGTCCGCACCTCACGGTCGTCCTCGACCTCGAGCCGGAGGCGGGGCTCGGCCGCTTCGACGAGCGCGACCGCATCGAGGGCCAGTCGCTGGAGTTCCACCAGCGGGTGCGGCAGGGGTTCCTCGACCTCGCCGCCGCCGACCCCGACCACTACGTCGTCCTCGACGCGCGGGCGGCGATCGACGACATCGCCGCGGCGATCCGCGAGCGGATCGAGCCGATGCTGGAGCGCCGATGACCACGCCGACCACGCAGCCGACCCGCTCCGTCTGGTCCGACCTCGTCGGCCAGCGGCCCACCATCGAGGTCCTCCAGCAGGCCGCAGGCGGCCACGGCATGACCCACGCCTGGCTGTTCACGGGCCCGCCCGGCTCGGGCCGGTCCAACGTCGCCCGCGCCTTCGCGGCCGCGCTCCAGTGCGAGCAGCGGACGGGCTGCGGCGCGTGCGAGGCCTGCCGGCTCGGCATCAGCGGCTCCCACCCCGACATCACCTGGGTGAAGTCCGAGACCTCCGTCCTCTACGTCGACGACATGCGCGACCTCGTCCAGTCGGCGGCGAAGTTCCCCGCGATCGGGCGTTGGCAGATCGTCGTCATCGAGGACGCCGACCGCCTCGGCACCCCGGAGAACCCTCGCACCGGCAACGCGCTGCTCAAGGCGATCGAGGAGCCGACCCCCAAGACGGTCTGGCTGCTGTGCGCGCCGACGGTCCAGGACGTGCTGCCGACCATCCGCTCCCGCTGCCGCACCCTCACCCTCTCGACGCCCGGCACCGACGACGTGGCCGCCTTCCTCCACCGCAACGACGGCATCTCCGAGACGATGGCCGGCTTCGCCGCCCGCGCCAGCCAGGGCCACATCGGCCGAGCCCGCGCGCTGGCGCTCGACGAGGAGACGCGTACGCGCCGTCGCGAGGTGATCAGCATCCCGGCCCGCCTGACGTCGCTGGGCTCGTGCATGACCGCCGCGACCAACCTCGCCGAGCTTGCCAAGGAGGAGACCGAGGCGATCACCGCCACGGCGGAGAGGCGCGAGCTCGAGGAGCTCCAGGCGATCTTCGGCAGCGAGCGCAAGGACACCACGAGCCGGTCCTACCGTGCCGCCCTGAGCGGCCTGGAGAAGCTGCAGAAGCAGAAGGCCAAGCGACGGGTGCTCGACGTGATCGACCGTGCCCTGATGGACCTCGTCTCGGTCTACCGCGACGCCATCGCGCTGTCCGTCGGGGCCCCGGGCATGCTGGTCAACGAGGAGCTGCGCGGCGACGTCGCCCTCGTTGCCCGAGCCGCGTCGCCCGAGCAGCTGTTGCAGATGATCGACGCGATCTTCACCGCCCGCGAGCAGATGCTGGAGTTCAACGTGCCCCCACAGCTGGCCCTCGAGTCCATGACGGTCGCCCTGCGGCTGCCCGGGGGTCGCTGATGCGCCGGGTCGTCGCGGTGCTCGCCGTGCTGGCGCTGGCGCTCACCACGTTCGTCGCGGTCGGTCTCGCGATCCGGGGCGCCACGCCCGACGAGCCGCCCGCCCGTCCGACGCCGTCGCCGACCACCCCGCCGCCGGCGACGGTCACCGAGGCGCCCGACCCCGCCCTCGCCGACCTCTACTCCCAGCGCATCGACTGGCAGCCCTGCGAGGCCGACGGCGACCAGGACTGTGGCTTCCTCACCGTGCCGGTCGACTACGCGGAGCCCGCGGGCGAGAGCATCGAGCTGGCGCTGCTGCGGATCCCCGCGCGCGGCGCCCGCGTCGGCTCCCTCGTGGTCAACCCCGGCGGTCCCGGCGCGCGCGGCACCACGTACGCCGCTGCCGGCAGCCAGGTGTTCCGCGAGCCGCTGCTCGACGGCTTCGACATCGTCGGCTTCGACCCGCGCGGCGTCGGGCGGTCGGCGCCGGTCGACTGCCTCAGCGACGCCGAGCTCGACGCCTACCTCGGCGGGGACCCGACTCCCGACACGGCCGAGGAGCAGGCGGCCTACCGCGCGTCCGTGCTGTCGTTCGGCGAGAAGTGCGTCGCCGGCTCCGGGCCGGTCGTCGGGCACGTGACGACCGCCGAGGCCGCGCGCGACATGGACGTGCTGCGCTCGGCGCTGGGGGAGGAGCAGCTGAGCTACTTCGGCGCCTCCTACGGCACCAAGCTCGGCGCGACCTACGCCGAGCTGTTCCCCGACAAGGTCGGCCGCTTCGTCCTCGACGGCGCCGTCGACGTCGGACTCGACCCGCAGTCGCTCGCGCTGGAGCAGGCCGCCGGCTTCGAGACCGCACTCCGGGCCTACGTGCAGAACTGCCTCGACTCCACCGACAACTGCTTCCTCGGCGACACCGTCGACGAGGGCCTCGCCACGATCGACGGCCTGCTCGCCGACATCGAGGACGAGCCGCTGCCCGCCGGCGACCGCGACCTGACGGTCGGCAACGCGTTCTACGGGATCATCACCCCGCTCTACAACCGCGACTACTGGTCCCTGCTCAGCCTGGCGCTGGCCTCGGCGCTCGAGGGCAAGGGCTCGGCGCTGATGGACCTCGCCGACGCGTACGCCTCGCGCAACCCCGACGGCTCCTACGCCGACAACTCGATCGAGGCCAACTACTCCATCAACTGCCTGGACGACCCGACCTCGGTGTCGTTCGGCCGGGTGCCGTCGCTCTTCGCCGAGTTCGAGGAGGCCTCGCCGACCTTCGGCCGGATCTTCGCCTGGGGCATGGCCGGCTGCCGCGGCATCGGCGTGACCTCCAGCGAGGAGCCGCTCGACATCCGCGCCGAGGGCGCCGCGCCGATCCTGGTCCTCGGCACCAGCCGCGACCCTGCCACTCCGCTGAAGTGGGCCCGAGCCCTGTCGGCGCAGCTCGACTCCGGGGTGCTCGTCGAGCGCGACGGCGACGGCCACACGGCCTACAACGCCGGCAACGAGTGCGTCGACTCGATCGTCGAGGACTACCTCCTCGACGGTGACGTGCCCGCCGACGGCACCGCCTGCTGAGCCCCGGCCTCCGCGCGCAAGGCGCTGCCTCAGGGATACGACAGGGACCAGATGCCGGCGGCTTGGGAGACCTTGGTGGGGATGGTCGACCTGACGTCCTCGCGGGCCTGACGCACGAGCTCCGCGGCACGTTCGCGGATCTCCTCCACGCTCGCGTCCTGCAGGTAGAGCCGAAGTCCCAGGCCGGCGTCTGCCCAGTAGGTGCCCCGGACGGTGGCGACGCCGTGGAAGAGCTCGCGCAACCGCGCCTCGTCGTACCCCACTCGGAAGTGCTCGTTGTTCTCCCAGACGCGGCGCAACCTGTTCTCGTCGGCGTTGGCGGCCGCGTCGGCGAAGGGCACGAGGGTGAACACGGCCCGGTTGGCGAGGCCCTCCAGTGCCTTCGCGGCGGTGTCGTCGTCCTCGAGGTGCTCGAGCACCTCGATCGTGGTGACCAGGTCGTATCGCCTGTCGGCGGGCGCGAAGATGTCCATGACGCCGAAGGTGACGTTGGGGACCTCCCACTCGGTCACCATGCGTTGCGCCATCTGGTAGTTCGGAGTGCGGTCCGAGGCGACGTCGGTGAGGTGGAAGTGCAGGTGCGGGAAGTCGATGGCGAGCGCTGTCTCGGCCACGCCGCGCCCACATCCGACTGCGAGCACCGTCTCGATGCTCTGGTCCCGGTTGGCCTCGACGAGGCCCGCTCGGAGGTGCAGGTAGCGCAGTTAGGCCCAGCGGCGGTGGAGCAGGAGCTGCGTCTGGGCCTTGGTGAGAGCCTTGCGCGCCGAGAGCTTCATGCCTCGGATGGTACCGAGGTCGTCGGCTCGTCAGCCCGGCCTTCGGGGGCTCAGGCCTCCAGCGCCGCGTCGAGCGTGATGTCGACGGCAGCGAGCGCCTTGCTGATCGGGCACCCGACCTTGGCCTGCTGGGCGGCCTCCTGGAACGCGGCCTCGTCGATGCCCTCGACCTCGGCCCGTACCGTGAGCGCGATGCCGGTGAGCTTCAGCCCGCCGGCGGGGTCCTGGCCCACCGAGACGTCCGCGCGGATCTCCAGCGACTGCGGCGGCGTGCCGGCTCGGCCGAGGATGCCCGACAGCGACATCGCGTAGCAGGAGGAGTGCGCCGCCGCGACGAGCTCCTCGGGGCTGGTGGTCCCGTCCGCGTCCTCGGCGGCGCGCTTGGGAAAGCTCACCTCGAACGTGCCGACGCCCGAGCTGGAGAGCTCGACCTGGCCGGACCCGTCCTGGATCCCGCCGTTCCATGCGGTGCGTGCTGTGCGAGTGGGCATGGTGCCTCCTGGGTGTGCGATGGGGTCGCCCCCGAACGTAGCGCGTCCCGGGACACCCGTGATTTCGGTCCGGGCCGAGGCGCTCCGTATACTCGCCCGCGGTCCACCGAGCGTGCTCGGCAGGCCACGCCGCCTTAGCTCAGTCGGTAGAGCGAGTCACTCGTAATGACTAGGTCGTCGGTTCGATTCCGACAGGCGGCTCTGACTCCCCCGGGGACCCGAGACCCCGGGGGAGTCTCCTGTTCCGACCGGCACGCGCCACCCAGACGCCCGACGAGGCACGGTGGTGATGCTCAGGTGCACGCGTCCAGGGCGCCTGTGTCGATCACGCCGTGGTTGACGCCGGGGAGGACGCGTCGTTGGTCTGCCCGACCCTGCCAGGACTTTTGGCTCCGGCCGGAGGGAACGACCGCGTCCCCACGGTAGGAGACCACGCACACCTGGTCGGCGGCCGGCGCGGCGGTGCTCGTGGGCCCGGGCGCGGGGTCCACCTGCGCGCAGACCGCGTGCCACTGCTGCAGGAAGGTCGCTGCCGCGAGCCGGCTCGTCACCTCGGGTTCCCACGGCGCGAAGGAGGCGCAGGCCTCGTCGAAGTACGCGAACGTGGCCGGTGAGACGTCGGTGACGCCGAAACGGCCGGTGACGGCGTCGGACAATGCGCCGAGCACCTCGGCGGTGGGTTCGTCGGCCATCATCTTCTTGAAGGCGACGGGCCGACGCTGGTAGTTGGTGCCCAGCCAGGCCGCGCCGACGTCGAACGGTGTCACCTCGATCGACCGCTTGGCCGCCTCGCCGGTGGGCACCTGTCCTCGGCAGGTCTCGCCGGCGGGTGCGGCGGAGCAGAACGCCTGCACGGCCTCGAGGCGCGTCGTGAGGTACTCGGTCGCGGACTGTTCCGACGGGTACGGGCTGACGAGGACGACCTCGTCGGGCTGGCGGCTGAGGTAGCCGAGCCGGACTCCCGCGAACGACGCACCGACGAACCGCTCGAAGGTCAGACCCTCCTCCTCCAGCGCGGCCTGCATCGCCTCGTCGTAGGCCGCAGGGGTCCACCCCCACAAGCCCTTCCCCAGGTCGCACGCGTCTGCCAGTTCGGCGCCCGAGCTCGACGAGCCGGAGTGGAGCGTCTCGTACCAGGCCCTCGCTGCCTGGCGGCAGCCCGCTGGGTACGGGGTCCGCGTCCACGGCTCGTCCAGGATGACGACCGGTGTGCCGAGGCGGTCGGTGACGGCCTGGAGCGCCTCCCCGGGCCAGTCGGCGCCGAAGAGTGCGACCCCGGGGCCGCCGAGGTCCATGACGGTGCCCTGGGTGAGGTCGCCCTCAGCCGTCGTGCTCGGCCGCACGACGGCGTAGCGCACCACGCGTCCGTCGGACAGGGTGATCGAGCGGCACGCGGCCTGGGCGCGCACACCCGCGCACGCGTCCGTCGTCGACTCCTCCGCCGGGGAGGGAGGCGCCGCGCGCTCGGCCTTGTCGGCCGTGCACGCGACGCCTCCCGTCGTGACGACGGTGACGAGAGCCGTCCTGACGATGGTTCGTCGCCACCGGGACATCACGTCAGGTCACCAGCCATCCTTGCGGAGGACGCCCTCGCAGTTGGCATCCGTGTTCTTGCAGAACTTGGCGTAGCCGTAGTCGCCCATCGGTGCCGGCTTGTTGAAGGTCGTCATCGCCATGGCGAAGTCCGCGCCTTCTGAGCGCTGGTCGAACACGGCGCCGCCCGACCAGATGACCCCCATCTTGATGTTGGTCGCGTTCGGCTCGGGTGTGATGCCCTCGCAGTTCCACACAGGGACGGTCGCGCTGAAGTTGCCCACGCCGACGCTGAAGGAGTTGGTGGAGCAGGTGTTCTGGCCGGACTTCGGCCAGTAGTTGAGCAGGGTGGCAAAGTCCCCGCGCTTGCCGGCCCAGGGACGGGACTGGATGTCGATCTTGCGAGGCTTCCAGTCGGTGCTCCAGTCGACCGCTTGGCCGGTGGCGGTCGCCCACCGGTTGTAGAAGTACGTCTGACGGGTGGAGGTGCCGTCGTTGACGATCTCCAGACGCTCGAAGCACTGCGTCAGGGTCTGCGACGACACGACGGTGGTCGTGCAGTAGCCGCCGTTCCACGAGCCGCCGCTACGGCCGGTCATGGCCTCGACACCCAGGCCGTTGCCCGACACCTTCGACGCGGGTGCGAGGTCTGCGGGAGCCGATTCCACGGCCATCTCGACCGTCGGTCCGGACTCCGCCTCCGTGGTGGCGGTCTGGAGAGCCGTCACGTCGACGCCGTCCTCCCACACCACCACGGCACCGTCCACCTCGGCCGTGCTGAGGCTTGCCGCATCCACGGCGTTGCCCTGGCGAGACTGCTCGAGGATGAATGCGTCCTCGACGTCCTTGGCCTTCTTCGACTTCTGCTGGCGTGCCGCCTGCTGGATCTCAGAGGCGTCGGCAGAGGTGATCTCTGGTTTGCCGTTCCCAGCCGCGTCGGCCGGGATCATGGCGCCTGCGGTGAGCAGGCTGGCGATGAGCAGCGCACTGCCCGTCACTCTCCGTACTTGCTTCAAGTAGCCACCTTCTTCGGTCACGCAGGGTCTCCCCTGCCGTTTCGTTGAATGCGGCATCGACCCGGATCAAGGCGCGGTCGAACAAGCCCGAGATGAAGAATTGAGAGTCGCGTCGGAACCCGAGACCCCCCCGTGGGGTTTGCGCAACAAGTGCCTCCCCGACCCTGGGTCGAAGCAGCGATCGGAGCATCTTGTTCTTTCTCGAGAAAGTCAAGGACTCGCCGCGCGACACGTCGAGAGGGGGTCCCTGCTACTGCGTCACCGATCCGACTGCACGACCTTCGACATGGATCCGCTCGCCGCCCGACTCCGCTCCGAGCCACACGTCGAACTTGAGCTCCACCGGTTCGCCGACGACGCATGAGGCCGTGACCACCTCGACCGTTCCTCGTGACGCCGGGCTCGTGCTGCTCGCCTCGACGGGGCCGGCCGTGGCTCGGGGGAGTGCGGCGAAGAGCTCGAACAGGGCAGGCGGCTCCCCGGCCGACGAACCCGTGTCGTCCAGCGGGAGCGCCAGCCGGGTTCCACCGACCAGCCCGGTCGCGTCGCCCTGGAGGCGCAGGACCGCATCGTCGGCACCGTGCGACTGGACGACGAGGAGCGCGATGGCGCGGCCTTGGGACTTCGACGACTCACAGGTTGCCGAGACGTCGCTGATGAGCGCGCTCGGCGCGCCGGGGTGCGACAGCTCCACCGAGGTGTCGACGGGTGACGCGGGGCTCGGCGGCTGGGTCGCAACGGGGACCGGGACGTCCCCTCGGAGCGCGAACGGCCCCGCAACGGCGAAGGCGGCGCTCGCGGCCGCGAGGACGGTGGCACCCGCGGCGAGCCGACGCGTACGTCGCCGCGTCGACACCGACCGGCGCACCGAGGGGACGGGGTCCGGGGAGAAGGTCGGGGACTGGCGCAGCTCGTCGAACGCCTGGAGCACGATCCGGTCCTGCACGTCGCGGTCACTCACTGGACACTCCCTCTCGGTCGGACATGTTCGGGGCGCTGCTCGGGCAGCGATGCTCGAAGACGGGCGAGGGCCCTCGACAGGTGGCTCTTGGCCGTTCCCTCCGAGCAGCCCAGCCGCTCGGCGATGTCGGACACCGGGAGGTCCTCGACGAAGCGCAGGGCGATCACCGTGCGCTGGTTGGGCGACAGGTCGGAAAGGCTCTCCACCAGCCACCCTGCCAAGGGGGTGTCGGACACGACCACCTCGACCTCGTCGCGGTGGCTGTGGGGCGTACGCAGGATCTCTCGCCTGAGTCGCCGGAACCGGTCGACGTTGAGTCGTGCCATCACGGTGCGCACATAGGCCTCCGGGACATCGAAGGACGACTTCTCCCAGCGTTCGGCCATGCGGACCAACGACTCCTGGACGAGGTCCCATGCCTCGTCGTTGTTGCCCGTCATGGCTCGAGCCAGCACGAGGAGCTGCGGGGTCTGTTGCCTCGCGAACTCCTCGAAGTCCGAGCCTGATCTGCTCTGACGCACGCGCCCTCCTTGCTTGCCGTTACGACATTGACGGCGAGGCAGGTCGTTTCGTTGAGGGCTGATCCGAAGTTCTCGGCGAGGGCGTCAGCCGAACGCGATCAGCCAGACGACCATGGCTGCGAGGACCCCCAGGGCGATCGCGGCTTCGGCGCGTCGGCCGGCCCGAGCGAGGAGCGCCGCGCCGACGAGGAGAAGCAGCCCGACGATGATCCACAACGAGAGTTCCACGAGCGGCACCGTATACGAACCGGCGACCGGCTCCTCAGGGGGCGCGTGCAGGGCCACGGCTGCGCGTCAGCAGCCTCGGCGCAGCGTCAGCCCGCGACCGCGTCCCGCCGCCGGTAGCCCCACAGCCCCGCTGCGACGAGGGCGCCGGCGAGCAGGAGCAGGGAGACGTACGGGACGACCTCGAAGTCCTCGACCGGCACCGCGGCCAGGTGCCAGAACGGCGAGATCGCCTGGACGGCGTCGGGCAGTCCGAGGAGCTGGCCGAGGATGACCTGCAGGGCGATCAGCGCGACGGCCGCCCAGGCGAGCCCGGTCGCGCGGGGGCGCAGGCCGAAGAGCGCCACCGCGAGCGCGCCGACGACGAGGGTGCCGGGCAGGTAGGCGAGCTGCCCGCCGACCTGCGGGAGGACCCGGTCCCACTCGCCGCTGCCGAGGCCGTAGCCGACGGCGAGGCCGAGCCCCATGATCACGGTCAGCTTGGCCGCGGCGACCAGCGCGAGCGCGGTGGTCGCGGCCATCCAGGACGTCCGGCTGACCGGCGTCGCGAGCACGGACTCCGTACGTCCGGCCTCCTCCTCGGCGCGCAGGCGCAGGACGGAGGCGACGACGAAACCGCACGCGATGACGGCCATGAACAGGAAGATGTAGGCGAGGAAGGCGTCGACGATCGCGTCCTCGGCGTCCTGTCCTCCCGCACCGACCACGTCGGCCATCTCCGGGTTGGAGGCGATGAGGTCGGGGACGGTGGGGATGACCGCGCCGTAGAGCAGGCCCAGCAGGAACAGCCCGACCGCCCAGCCGATCAGCAGGCCGCGCTGGAGCCGGGTCGCCACGCCGAACGGCGTGCTCAGCTGCCAGCCGGCCCGGGCCGGGCCGGGCCGGGTCTGGAGGAGCCCTCCGCCGAAGTCGCGGTGCGCCATCAGCCGGGCTGCGAGGCCCAGCAGGAGCGCGGTGAGGGCGAGCAGGAGCGCGGCCGGCCACCAGCGCTCGTCGCCGAAGGCGTCCATGCCCTGCGCCCACCCGAACGGCGAGAGCCAGACCAGGGCGTTGTCCTCCATCGCCCCGAGGCCGCGCACCAGGTAGCCGACGGCGACGGCCGCGCCGGCCAGGCCGAGCGCCCCGCGGGCCGAGGTGGACAGCTGGACGGCGACCAGCGTGACGGCGGTGTACGCCACGCCGAGCAGGGCGAGCCCGGTGCCGTACGTGAGGCTGCCGGAGGTGTCCAGCCCGGCCGCCAGCATCGAGGTCGTCGTGACGGCGCCGATGAGCAGCGCGGCCGCGACGCCGTAGACCAGCCCCGCGAGGGTGGCGGCGTGGCGACCCAGCACGGTGGAGCGGAGCAGCTCGGCGCGCCCCGACTCCTCCTCGGCGCGGGTGTGGCGCACCACGAGGAACACGACCATCAGGCACACGCCGAGCTGGGCGACCTGGGAGATCTCGTTGGCGACGATGCCGCCGAGGGTGTCCAGGCCGACCTGGCGCCCCGACATCAGGTAGCTCACCGGGCTGGCGCCGACGGTCCGGGCGTACCCCGCGATCTTCTCCGGGGTGTCGTAGAGCGGGGGCACGGCCAGGGCGCTCGCGACGATCGTCCCGCCGAGGCCGACGACCCACAGCGGCAGGCGCACCCGGTCGCGGCGCAGGACGAGGCGCAGCAGGTGACCGACGCCGGTGACCGAGCTGGTGGGTGGGCTCGTGGCCAGGGTGGTCATACGGTCACCTCGTCGCCGTACTGGCGCAGGAAGAGCTCCTCCAGCGTGGGCGGGTGGGCGGCGAGGGAGCGTACGCCGAGCGCGGCGAGCGCGGTCACCGCCGCGTCGAGGTGGTCGGAGTCGACGTCGAAGGTGACCCGGTTGCCGTGCAGCTCGGGCTCGTGGACGCCCGGCACCGCTGCGATGTCCGTGGCCGGCCGGTCGGTCTCGGCGATGACGGTGGTGCGGGTCAGGTGGCGCAGCTCGGCCAGCGTGCCGGACTGCACGACCCGTCCGGCGCGGATGATGCTGATGCGGTCGGCGAGGGCCTCGGCCTCGGCCAGGATGTGGGAGCTGAGCAGGATGGTGGCGCCCTCGTCCTTGAGCTCGAGGATCGCCTCCTGGAACTCGGCCTCCATCAGCGGGTCCAGGCCGGACGTGGGCTCGTCGAGCAGGTAGAGGTCGGCGCGGCTGGCGAGCGCGGCGACCAGCGCGACCTTCTGCCGGTTGCCCTTGGAGTAGGTGCGCGCCTTCTTCGTCGGGTCGAGGTCGAAGCGCTCGAGCATCTCGGCGCGCCGGGCCTCGTCCAGCCCGCCGCGCATCCGGGCGAGCACGTCGATGACCTCTCCTCCGCTCAGGTTCGGCCACAGCGACACGTCGCCCGGCACGTACGCGAGCCGGCGGTGCAGCGTCGCGGCGTCGCGCCACGGGTCGCCGCCCAGCATGCTGGCGGTGCCGGAGTCGGTCCGCAGCAGGCCGAGGAGGACCCGGATGGTGGTGGACTTCCCGGCGCCGTTGGGGCCGAGGAACCCGTGCACCTCGCCCTGCTCGACGGTGAGGTCGAGGTGGTCGAGTGCGTGGGTGGTGCCGAAGGTCTTGACGACGTCGTGGAGCTCGATGACAGCCATGTCCCGAGTGTCGCACAACTTTCACAAACTTGTGAAGGCTATATAGTGAGGCCCGTGAGCGACCTCGCGCGTGCCGTCGAACGGCTCGGCCAGACCCTGGAGACGATGGGTCTGCCACGCATGCCCGCACGGGTCTTCGCCTACATCCTGGCCGACGACCAGTCCGCCTACACCGCTGCGGAGCTGGCGCAGGGGCTCGACGTGTCCCCGGCCGCCATCTCCGGTGCCGTCCGGTACCTCGCCGACACCCACCTGGTGGTGCGCGAACGGAACCCGGCCGGTCGAGGCGACCTGTTCCGCGTCCGCGACGGCGACATCTGGAGCACGATCCAGGCCGCCCGGCTGCCCGTCCTGGACGTCATCATCGAGTCCGTCCAGGAGGCCGTCGACCTGCTGCCGGAGGGGTCCGCCGGGCGCGAGCGGGTCGAGGAGACCCGCGACTACTTCCGGTTCGTGCAGGAGAACTCACGGGACCTCGACCGTCGGTGGCGGGAGTGGCGCGCCGCGCACCGGTGAGGCGGGGCAGCACGTCCGCCGACCCGCGCGTGGAAGGATCGAGCGCGTGAGGGTCGCCCTCCAGGTCACCTGCGTCAACGACGCCATGTTCCCCGACACGGGGAAGGCCGTCGTGCGGCTGCTGCGCCGTCTCGGCGTCGAGGTCGACTTCCCGCGGGCGCAGACGTGCTGCGGGCAGCCGATGGTCAACACGGGCTACCTCGACGAGGCGGTCCCGGTGGTGCGGACGTTCGTCGACGCGTTCGCGGGCTACGACGCGATCGTGACGCCGTCGGGCTCGTGCGCGGGGTCGGCTCGCCACCAGCACTCCATCGTGGCCGAGCGGTCGGGTGATCCGGCGCTGGTGGCGGCGGTCGCGCAGACGACGCCACGGACGTATGAGCTGAGCGAGTTCCTCGTCGACGTGCTGGGCGTGACCGACGCGGGCGCCTACTTCCCGCACCGCGTGACCTACCACCCGACGTGCCACAGCCTGCGGATGCTCGGCGTGGGCGACCGGCCGCGCCGGCTGCTGGAGGCCGTACGCGGGATCGAGCTGGCCGACCTGCCGCACGCGAGCGAGTGCTGCGGCTTCGGCGGCACGTTCGCCCTCAAGAACGCGGACACGTCGATCGCGATGGGCGCCGACAAGGCCCGCCACGTCCGCGACACCGGCGCGGAGGTGCTGGTGGCGGGCGACAGCTCGTGCCTGATGCACGTCGGCGGGATGCTGTCGCGCCAGCGCGCGGGCGTACGGGTCATGCACCTGGCCGAGGTGCTGGCATCCACCGAGGAGGACGAGGGATGAGCGGCACCTTCGTCGGGATGCCCGCCTTCCCGGCCGCCGCCCGCGAGGCGCTCGGCGACACCCAGCTGCGCCGCAACCTCGCCCACGCCACCCACGTCATCCGCGACAAGCGAGCCGCGGTCGTCGCTGAGGTCGAGGACTGGGAGGAGCTGCGGCTCGCCGGTGCCGGCGTGAAGGAGGCTGCCCTCCGTGACCTCGCCACCCACCTCGAGACCCTGGAGGAGTCACTCACCCGCGCCGGCGCGACCGTGCACTGGGCGCGCGACGCGGAGGAGGCGTGCGCGATCGTCGCCGCGGTCACGAAGGCCCACGGTGCCGACGAGGTGGTCAAGGTCAAGTCGATGGCCACCGCCGAGATCGGCCTCAACGAGGCGCTCGAGGCCGAGGGCATCGCGGCCTGGGAGACCGACCTGGCCGAGCTCATCGTGCAGCTCGGCGACGACCTGCCCTCCCACATCCTGGTGCCGGCGATCCACCGCAACCGCGCGGAGATCCGCGAGGTCTTCCTGCGCCGGATGGGCGATGTCGGCCGCCCCGCCCCGCCCGCCCTGACCGACGAGCCGGCCGTCCTCGCCGCCGCGGCGCGCGAGCACCTGCGCGAGAAGTTCCTCCGCGCGAAGGTCGCCGTGTCCGGTGCCAACTTCGCCGTCGCCGACACCGGCACCCTCGTGGTCGTCGAGTCCGAGGGCAACGGGCGGATGTGCCTGACCCTGCCCGAGGTGCTCATCAGCGTGGTCGGGATCGAGAAGGTCGTGGCGACCTGGTCCGACCTCGACCCGCTGCTGCGGCTGCTGCCGCGCTCGTCGACCGGCGAGCGGATGAACCCCTACACCTCGACCTGGTCCGGGGTCACGTCCGGCGACGGACCGCGGGAGGTGCACGTCGTGCTCCTCGACAACGGCCGCACCCGCGCGCTGGCCGACGACGTCGGACGCCAGGCGCTGCGCTGCATCCGCTGCTCGGCGTGCCTCAACGTGTGCCCGGTCTACGAGCGGGTCGGCGGGCACGCGTACGGCTCGGTCTACCCCGGCCCGATCGGCGCGATCCTCAACCCGCTGCTCCACGGCGTCTCCGACGAGCAGACCGCCTCCCTGCCGTACGCCTCCTCGCTGTGCGGGGCGTGCTTCGAGGTCTGCCCGGTGCGCATCGACATCCCGTCGGTGCTGGTCGACCAGCGTGCCGCGGTCGTCGACTCGCACCGCGGCGACCGCGTGCTCACGCCCGAGGCCGTGGCGATGAAGGCCGCTGCCTGGGCGTTCTCCGACTCGCGCCGCCTCGCGTGGGCCGAGCGCGTCTCCGGCCTGGCCGGTCGGGTCATCGGCCGCTTCTCCCGTACGACCCTCCCGGGCGGGCGCGCGGCCACCGGCCGCCTCCCCGGTCCCGCGGCCGGGTGGACCGGGGCCCGTGACCTGCCCGTGCCGCCGACCGAGTCGTTCCGCGCGTGGTGGGACCGCACGGACGGGGGCCGGAGTTGAACACCCCACGACGTTCTTCTCCTCCCCCGCTTCGCTCCTCCGTCGAACAACGCCGCGGGGACCCCGAAACCAGCGCCCGCGACGACATCCTGCGGCGTGTCCGCTCGGCCCTCGACGGCGTGTCGCCCGTGGTCGAGGTGCCTCCGGCCCCTCGCGTGCCGGACCGCGGCGACCTCGCCGGCCTCTTCGCCGAGCGGGTCGCCGACTACCGCGCGGTCGTGACCCGGTGCGCCGCCGACGAGGTCGAGCAGGTGGTCCGCGACGTGCTCGGTTCGGCGCGCGCGGTCGTGCCTCCCGGGCTCGGCCTGCACGTGACGGGCGCGGTCGTCGACCCTTCGACAGGCTCAGGACGGCGCCAGGGCCTCACCGCAGCCGAGCTCGACGACCTCGACGCCGTCGTGACCCGCGCGGCCGTCGGCATCGCGGAGACCGGCACCATCGTCCTTGACCACGGCCCCGACCAGGGCCGCCGCGCGATCACGCTGGTCCCCGACCTGCACGTGTGCATCGTCGACGCCAGCCGAGTCGTCGCCGACGTCCCCGACGCGATCGCGCTCCTCGACCCGGCCCGGCCGCTCACCTGGATCAGCGGCCCGTCGGCCACCAGCGACATCGAGCTCGACCGGGTCGAGGGCGTGCACGGCCCGCGGACGCTCCACGTGGTGCTGGTGGGCCAGGCGTAGGCCCCTCATCGAGCGCCGTCGACGTACACCGTCCCGCCCAGCTCCAGGAACTCCGCCGACTTCTCGGCGAAGCGCTCGCGCACGTCCTGGCTGATCCGCATCGAGCAGAACTTCGGGCCGCACATCGAGCAGAAGTGCGCGGTCTTGGCGCCCTCGGCCGGGAGCGTCTCGTCGTGGAACGACTCCGCGGTCGGGGGGTCCAGCGACAGCGCGAACTGGTCGTGCCAGCGGAACTCGAAGCGCGCCCGGCTCAGCGCGTCGTCCCACTCGCGCGCGCCGGGGTGGCCCTTGGCGACGTCGGCGGCGTGCGCGGCCAGCTTGTAGGTGATGACCCCGGTCTTCACGTCGTCGCGGTTCGGCAGGCCCAGGTGCTCCTTGGGCGTGACGTAGCAGAGCATCGCCGTGCCGTGCATGGCGATCGCGGCGGCACCGATGGCGCTGGTGATGTGGTCGTAGCCCGGCGCGACGTCGGTGGCGAGGGGCCCGAGCGTGTAGAACGGCGCGCCGTGGCACCACTCCTGCTGGAGGCGTACGTTCTCCTCCACCAGGTCGAGCGGCACGTGCCCGGGGCCCTCGACCATCACCTGGACGTCGTGCTCCCACGCGCGCACGGTGAGCTCGGCGAGGGTGCGCAGCTCGGCCATCTGAGCGGCGTCGTTGGCGTCGGCGACGCTGCCGGGCCGCAGGCCGTCGCCGAGGGAGAACGCCACGTCGTAGGCCGCGAAGATCTCGCACAGCTCGTCGAAGTGGGTGAAGAGGAAGTTCTCCTCGTGGTGCGCCAGGCACCAGCCGGCCATGATCGACCCGCCGCGCGAGACGATCCCGGTGACCCGCTGGGCCGTGAGCGGCACGTGCCGCAGCAGCACGCCGGCGTGGATCGTCATGTAGTCGACACCCTGCTCGCACTGCTCCACCACGGTGTCGCGGAAGACCTCCCACGTCAGCCGGTCCGCCTCGCCGCCGACCTTCTCCAGCGCCTGGTAGAGCGGGACCGTGCCGATCGGGACGGGCGAGCTGCGCAGGATCCACTCCCGCGTGGTGTGGATGTCCTCGCCGGTGGAGAGGTCCATGACGGTGTCCGCGCCCCACGTCGTCGCCCAGGTGAGCTTGTCGACCTCCTCGGCGATCGAGGAGGTGACGGCGCTGTTGCCGATGTTCGCGTTGACCTTCACCAGGAAGCGCCGGCCGATGACCATCGGCTCGCTCTCGGGGTGGTTGACGTTGGCGGGGATGATCGCCCGCCCGGCGGCGACCTCGCTGCGCACCAGCTCGACGTCGCAGCCCTCGCGTGCGGCGACGTACGCCATCTCCGGCGTCACGATCCCCTGACGGGCGTAGTGGAGCTGGGTGACGGTGCGTCCGGCGCGCGCCCGGAGCGGCGGGCGCCGGCCGCCCGGCCACTCCTCGCGGGCGCCGCCGCGGCGTACGGCGGAGCGGCCGTTGTCGAGCAGCTCGGGCTCGCGGCCGGCGTACGCCTCGGTGTCGTCGCGCGCGGCGATCCAGTCGGCGCGCAGCGGGGGCAGGCCCACCTCGGGGGCGGCGCCGGGCCCGGAGGTGCAGTAGCGGTCGAAGGTCTCGCCGTTGGTGAGCCGGACGCGGGTGACGGGCACGCCGAGGTGGCCGGTGAGCACGCGCTCGTGGGCGGGGTGGACGGTCATGCGGGTTCCTCCTGGAAGGGTTGGGGAGAGGTGGGAGACGGGGCCGCGGCCGCGCCCGAGGCGCCAGCTGCTGCTGTCGGCGAGGCGGTCCGAGACGTACGCCGCGGCGGCGCGCGCGGCGTCCTCGAGGGCGTCGCCGTGGGCGATCCGCGCGGCGAGCGCGCTGGCGTGGGTGCAGCCGGTGCCGTGGTCGGCGGTCGTGGTGACGGCCGGGTGCCGCAGCGCCGTCGCGGTGCGGCCGGCCTCGCACAGCCAGTCGGTGCACGTGGCGGTGGTCGACCCGGGACGCCACTCGGGCCCGCCGGTCAGCACGACCGCGCAGCCGAGGTCGGCGAGCCGCGCGGCGAGCTCGGGCGCCGGTGCGTCGTGGCCCGTGAGGGTGCGGGCCTCGTCGAGGTTGGGGGTGGCGACCAGCGCGGCCGGGAGGAGGTGCTCGACGTACGCCGCCGCGACGCCGGCGTCGCCGAGCACCGCGCCGCTGGTGGCGGCGAGGACCGGGTCCACCACGATCCGGAGGTGGCGGAGGCGGTCGGCGACCAGGCGGACGACGGCGGGGGTGCCGAGCATGCCGGTCTTCACGACCGCGACCGGGAGGTCGCCGAGGACCGCGCCGACCTGCTGCGCGACGACCCGGACGGGCACCTCGTGGACCGCCTGGACGCCGGTGGTGTCCTGCGCGGTCACCGCGGTGACCGCGCACGCGGCGTGGCAGCCGAGGTGCCCGATCGTCGCGAGGTCGGCGGCCAGTCCGGCGGCCCCGCCGCTGTCGGTGCCGGCGACGGCGAGCACCACGGGCGGGGTCAGCACCCGGGGTCCCTGCGGCGTTGTTCGGGGGAGCGCAGCGGAGGAGAAGAACGTCGTGGGGTGTTCGGCAGCTCCCGCAGCAGGGCGGCGACGACGGCGGCCGGGTCCTCGGCCCGCATGACCGCTCCCATGACCGCGACGCCGTGGGCACCGGCCGCGACGGCAGCCGCCGCGTTGGTCGCGTCGATCCCGGCCAGGGCGAGCACTGGCAGCGCGTGCCCGGCCCAGGCGGAGGCGGGGAGCGCGGGGCCGTGGCCCGGCTTGCTGGCGCTGACGGCGTACGGCGAGAGGGTCGTCCAGGACGCGCCCTGCCCGGCGGCACGGGCGACGTCGGCGCGGGAGTGGCACGACCTGCCCCAGCAGCCGTCGGCCGGTGCGGGCTGGTGGGCCGCGAGGTGCAGGCCGTGGGCGCAGTCGTCGGGGATCCGTGACGAGACCACGGTGAGGCCGTCGATCGCCGCGAGGGTGCTGAGGAGGGCGTGCCGCTGACCGGGTTCGAGGTCGTGCTCGCGGACCACCACGGCGCGCAGGCCGGCGTCGACGCACTCCCGCACGGTGCGGACGAGCCCGCGGCCGAGCCGGAGCTGGGACCGGTCGGTCAGCAGCACCAGCCGCGGGATCACGCGATCCTCCCCTCGAGCGGACTGGCCGAGCGGGCCGTGGTGCGCCGCGGGATCCGGCCGGCGCCACGGGCCGCGGTGCCCGACTCGACGGCCAGGCGGAGGGCGCGCGCCATCGCCACAGGGTCCACCGCCCGCGTCACCGCGGTGGCGGCGAGGACCGCGTCGCAGCCGAGCTCCATCGCGCGCGCCGCGTCGGAGGCGGAGCCGATCCCGGCGTCGAGGACGACCGGCACGTCGACTGCAGCGACGACGGCCTCGATCGCGTACGGGTCGAGGATGCCCAGCCCGGACCCGATCGGGGACCCGAGGGGCATCACCGCCGCGCAGCCGGCGTCGGCGAGACGGCGGGCGAGGACCGGGTCGGCCGTCGTGTACGGCAGCACGGTGAAGCCCCGCCCGACGAGCTCGGCCGCGGCCTCGAGCAGCTCGACGGCGTCGGGCAGGAGGCTGGTCTCGTCGCCGATCACCTCGAGCTTCACCCAGTCGGTGCCCAGCGCCTCACGCGCCAGCTCGGCGGTCGTCACCGCCTCGCGCGCCGAGAGGCAGCCGGCCGTGTTGGGCAGGACGGGGACCCCGGCCTCGCGCACCAGGGCCAGCAGCCCGCCGGGGGCGGAGCTCGACGTACGCCGCACGCTGACCGTCACCAGTCCGGGCCGCGCAGCCTCCAGCACGGGCTGGACGAGGTCGGGGCGGGGGAGCCCGCCCGTGCCGAGAAGGAGCCGCGAGGACAGAGGTCGGCCGGCGATCACCAGGTCGCTCGTCGGGGCGGTCATCCGCCGGCCACCGCCGTCACCACGTCGACGACGTCGCCGTCGACCAGCAGCCGGGTGCCGTGCTCGCTGCGCGGGACGACCTCGTGGTTGACCGCGACGGCTTGGCCGTCGGGGAGGGGTCCGACGAGGTCGAGCAGGGTGACGGCGTCGGTGTCGCGGGCGACGCCGTTGAGGGTCAGGTGCACTGCGGTCCTCCTGGGTCGAGCAGCCGTCGCGGGTCGACGGCGGGATCGGGGTCGGCGCCCTCGACCGCGTCGGCGAGGAGCCGCGCGGTGAGGGGAGCGAGGAGCACGCCGTGGCGGAAGTGCCCGGCGGCGAGGAAGGTCCGGGGGTCAGGGGTGGGGCCGACGAGCGGCAGGTGGTCCGCCGTCGCCGGGCGGTCGCGGGCGTCGCAGCCCAGCACCTCCGCGCGGTCGAGCGACGGCAGCAGGACTCGGGCGGCCCGCAGCAGCCGCAGCACGCCGCCGGCCGTCGGCACCGGACCCGCGTCGTGCTCCTCGACCGTCGCGCCGACGACCACCTCGCCGCCGGCGCGTGGCACCACGTAGACCGGCTCGCCAGCCACCCAGCCCCGCACGACGTGACGCGGCGGGTCATCGGTCCGCAGCCGCACGACCTCGCCGCGCACGCCTCGCACCAGCCCCGTCCAGGGCGCCGGGAGGCGGGAGCCGGTGGCGACGACGACGGCGTCCGCGGCGGTGAGCGGGGGACGGGCGTGGACCCGCTCACGCAGCCGGCGGAGGAGAGCGGCGACCACGGCCCGCGGGTCGACGGCGCGGTCGTCGAGCACCAGTCCTCCGGCGACCCGCCCCAGCGCAGGCTCGAGCCGACGCACCTGGGCCGACGTCAGCACGGCGGCGTCGACGCCCAGAGTTCCCAGCACCTCGGCCTGTTCCTCGACGTCGAGCCGGTCCGCCGCATCGTGGCCCACCACGAGGGTCCCGTGGTCGTGCAGCGGCACGCCCAGCCGCGCGGCGTACGCCGGCCACAGGCGGGCGCTCGCGGCGCCGAGCCGGTGGACGTCGGGCTCGCCGTGCCAGGCCTCCCCGCCGGGCGAGAGCATCCCGGCCGCGACGGCCGACGCACCGCTGCCGGGTGCGGGGTCGACGACCGCGACGTCGTGGCCGCGGGCGACGAGCTCGTCGGCGCAAGCGAGCCCGACGATGCCGGCGCCGAGGACGTGCACGCGCATCAGCCGAGCTCCCGCACCAGCTCCTTCGCCACTGCCACGGGATCGGGTTCGCGCCAGATCGCGCCCAGGACCGCGACGCCGTGCGCACCCGCGTCGAGGACCGGAGCCACCCGGCCGGCGTCGATGCCGCCGATGGCCACCAGCGGCAGCACGCCGCAGGCGGCCGCCACCGCGCCCGGTCCCAGCGGGTCCGGCAGGCCCGACTTGCTCGAGGTCGCGAAGACCGGGCCGAAGCCGGCGTACGCCGCCCCGGCCGCCGCGGCGCGCTCGACGTCCGACCGGTCGCGACAGGTCGCGCCGACCAGCAGGTGCGGCGCCGCCCGCGTCGCGAGCCCGACGGGGAGGTCGTCGGCGCCGAGGTGCACGCCGTCGGCCCCGGTGGCGAGCGCCACGTCGAGCCGGTCGTCGACCACCACCGTCGCTCCGGCGGGGCGTACGGCCGCCTGCACGACGCGGGTCAGCTCGACGAGCTCGCGGGTGGTGACGTCCTTGTCGCGGACCTGGAAGCCGTCGACCCCCGCCTCGGCGAGGTCGGACAGCAGCGACAGGTCGTCTCTCGAGGAGACCAGGCAGAAGATGCGTGGCAGAGCCATGTGGAACTCACTTCCTTCGCCGGCATGACCCGGATCAGGTACGACGGTCGGAGCGGTTCCAGCTCCCTCTCAGCCCGCTTCCGCGGACTCCCGTGTGGACGGCAGTGACGCTAGCAGAGGCTGCACGGGGGCCGTTTCCAGGGCACGGGTCCTCGACCTCGATGGGGCCCTTCTCCTTTCCGCCGATCGGCGGAAAGGCGAGGCGCCCGGGTCTCGGCCGGGTTCCAACACTCTCGTTTCTCCTCGCGGAACCGACGTCCTCAGGTAGACATCCGTTCGCCGGTCGCGACTCGCGCGACCATGTCGAGTGGGGGACTCCGCTGTGCTTGCGCGCGCCAAAGTTGTGAACCGGGCAGTACGACGAGGGGCAGCGCGGAGGCGGCTCGCCGCCGTGCTGGTGGTGGGAGTGCTCGCCGGGGCGTCCGCGTGCAGCCCCGACGTGTCGGAGAGCGACGCTCGAGACGGAGGGCCCGCCGCAGGCGCGGCGAGCACGCCCCCATCACCCGAGCCCGAGGCTCCGGTCCTGTCGGCAGGGGAGTGGAAGGTCAGGAAGGTCGTCATCGAGGACCGCGTCGACGGTCTCAAGGGGCCTGGAGCCGGCGAGGAGGTCCGCGACCTGATGCTGCGGATCGCGCGGGACCACACCTTCAACGAGCGGAGCTTCGTCCACGACGGCAAGAAGGGACGCGCCGAGTCGACGCGGTGGATGCTGTCGGCCCGCAGGGACATGACCGCCGACGCGGCCCGCGACTGGACGAGCACCGTGAAGACCTACTTCCGGGAGAAGAAGGCCGACGGCACTGAGGCGTGGAACGACATGATGTCCTGGACCACGTACGGGATGTACGACAAGGCCATGCGGCCCACCGACCCGACGGTGCCGCTGATGTTCGACCGGACCGTCAAGAGCCTGGACATCGACCTGTCCACCGATGGTCGGGTCTGGGTGACCATGAAGACCGGCGCCAGGTTCAACTTCGTCAACAAGGGCACGCCCGCGGTCAGTCGTGCAGACCGAACGCAGGAGTTCTGGCTCAAGGAGGTCGACGGCCAGTGGAAGGTCGACGGCTGGAACGGCACCGTCGAGTTCGCCCTCGAGAAGGACTGACCCGAACGACTCGTCCCTCGCCCTAGGATGCGCGCATGGGGGACAACGGCAGCCGTCGAGGAGCAGGCAGGTCGCCGAGCATGGCGCAGGTAGCCGCGGTCGCTGGCGTCTCGCACCAGACGGTGTCGCGCGTGCTCAACGACGCCTCGCTGGTCAAGGAGGAGACGCGCCTGCGGGTGCTCGCCGCGATCGAGGAGCTCGGCTACCGGCGCAACTTCGCGGCGCGGCTCCTCGCCACCAACCGGTCCCGCCGCATCGGCATGGTCACCGCGCACCTCGGCCTGCACGGGCCGAGCATGATCGCGCTGGGCGTGCAGGAGGCGGGCTACGCCGAGGGCTGGGACGTCTCGCTCGTCGGGCTGCCCGAGTTCTCCGCCGAGATGCTCGACAACGCCGTCGAGCGGCTGCTCGACCAGGCCGTCGAGGCGATCGTCGTCGCGGTCGCGCACCGCGAGGCCGCCGAGATGACGCAGTCCCTCCAGCTCTCCATCCCCATCGTGACGGTGCAGGGCGTCGTGGCCGGGACGCCCCTGTCCGCGGGCATCGACCAGCAGGCGGGCGCCGAGCTCGCCGTGGGCCACCTGCTCGACCTCGGCCACCGCCACGTCGCCCACGTCGCCGGCCCGGCCGACTGGGTGGAGGCCGAGCAGCGCCGGGCCGGCTGGCGCCGCGCGCACGAGGAGCGCGGGCTGCTGCCGGGCCCCGAGCTCGAGGGCGACTGGTCACCGGAGAGCGGCCACCGCGCGGGGCTCCTCATCGCCGACGACCCCGACGTCACGGCGGTCTTCGCCGGCAACGACCCGATGGCGCTCGGTCTCCTCAACGCCCTCCACGAGCGCGGTCGCCGGGTGCCCGACGACGTGAGCGTCGTGGGCTTCGACGACGTGCCGGAGTCGGCCTACTACTGGCCGGCGCTCACCACGGTCTCCCAGGACTTCGCCGAGCTCGGCCGCCGGGCCCTGAGCCTGGCGCTCGGCGCCGTGCGCGGTGAGGACGAGGCCACGCTCGACCCGATCATGCCGACGCTGACGGTCCGCCGGTCCACCGCCGCCCGCCCTCAACCGCCCGGGTAGGCCGCCAGCAACGCACCGGCCGACAGGCCGTGGAGGCGCTCCAGCCGCTCGCGCGAACGCCTGCTCGGCACCCCGGCGAGGGCGGCCACCCGCGCGACCGGCACGCGGTACGCCGCCGCAGCCGCCGCAGCGGCGGCACCGGTCCGCGCGCGACGGGCGGGGGAGAGGAGCGCAGCACCGGGACGAGGACGGGGGGCGAGGTGCCGAGCAGCGACGCCAGCCCGGGCAGGTGGTCGCCGGGGATCCGGACGCGGCCTGACTCCCAGTTGTAGACCGTCGACTCGCGCACGCCGAGGTGCTGCGCGATGCGCCTGACCGGCAGCCCGGCGCCGCGCCGCAGCGGGCGCAGGCCGTGGCCGCGTACGTCCGGGGCGAGCGTCTCCATCACGGCTCCTGCCTCGTGCCCGTTCTGGGTGAACGTTCACATCTGGTGTGAGAGATTCTGTTGAGAAGGCTTGACGAGCGGAATGTTAGCGCTCACACTCGTGGCACGTGACACCGGTCACACGGGCGAGACAGCCCCTTTGATGTGGAGGAAAGACAGTGGTGAAGAAGACCCTGGTCGCCGCAACGGCGATCTCTCTGAGCACCTTCGCTCTCACCAGCTGCGGCAGCAGCAACGCCGAGTCGGGCTCCGGCGGCGACGACGACGGCACGATCACGATGGGCTTCGCGCAGGTCGGCGCGGAGAGCGGCTGGCGCACGGCCAACACGAAGTCCATCCAGGAGACGGCTGAGGCCGAGGGCATCGACCTCAAGTTCACCGACGCCCAGGGCAAGCAGGAGAACCAGATCCAGGCGATCCGCTCCTACATCCAGCAGAAGGTCGACGTCATCGCCTTCAGCCCGGTGGTGGAGACCGGCTTCGACGCCGTCCTCCAGGAGGCCAAGGCGGCCGGCATCCCGGTCATCCTCACCGACCGCGCGGTCGACGTGGAGGACACCTCCCTCTACGAGACCTTCCTCGGCTCCGACTTCGTCCTCGAGGGCGAGAAGGCCGGCGAGTGGCTCGTCGAGAACGCCAAGGAGGCCGACGTCGACGGTGACGGCACCGTCAACGTGGTCCAGCTCGAGGGCACCACCGGTGCCGCTCCCGCGATCGACCGCGCAGAGGGCTTCGCCGACAAGATCGCCGCGGACGACACCATCGAGGTCACCGCGTCGCAGACCGGCGACTTCACCCGCGACGGCGGCAAGCAGGTCATGGAGTCCTTCCTGCAGTCCGACGACTCGATCGACGTGGTCTTCGCCCACAACGACGACATGGGCCTGGGTGCCATCGAGGCCATCGAGGCCGCCGGCCTCGAGCCCGGCAAGGACATCCAGATCATCACGATCGACGCGGTCAAGGACGGCATGCAGGCCCTCGCCGACGGCAAGATCAACTACATCGTCGAGTGCAACCCGCTGCTCGGTCCCCAGCTGATGGACCTGGCCAAGAAGGTCCTCGACGGCGAGGAGGTCCCCGAGCGCGTCGTGACCGAGGAGAGCGCCTTCACCCAGGAGCAGGCCAAGGAGGTCCTGCCCGACCGGCAGTACTGATCCACGGATCAGCCGCACCCCCGGGCCGCACCCCGGGGGTGCGGCCTCGGGAGCACGGCACCACCCAGAGAGGAACGAGATGACCCAGATGAGGACGCAGCCCGACACCGTCGCCCGGCCCGAGGCGCAGGCGCAGCCGGTGATCGAGATGCGCGACATCTCCATCACCTTCGGAGCCGTGCGCGCCCTCGACGGCGTCTCGGTGCGGCTGTTCCCCGGCGAGGTGCACGCCCTCATGGGCGAGAACGGCGCCGGCAAGTCGACCCTCATCAAGGCGCTCACCGGCGTCTACACGATCGACGCGGGCACCGTGCTCGTCGGCGGTGAGCAGCACGAGTTCCACTCGCCGGCCGCCTCGCAGGCCGCCGGCATCAGCACCGTCTACCAGGAGGTCAACCTGGTCCCGAACCTGACGGTCGCGGAGAACATGCTGCTCGGCCGCGAGCCCCGCCGGTTCGGCTCGATCAACGTGCGCGAGATGAACCGTCGCGCCCGCCGCACCCTCCTGCACCTCGGCATCGACATCGACCCCCGTACGGTCCTCGACGAGCACCCCATCGCGGTGCAGCAGCTGGTCGCGATCGCCCGCGCCGTCGACGTCGAGGCCAAGGTGCTGATCCTCGACGAGCCCACCTCGAGCCTCGACGCGGATGAGGTGGAGAAGCTCTTCACCGTCATGCGCCGCCTGCGCGACGAGGGCGTGGCGATCGTCTTCGTCTCCCACTTCCTCGACCAGATCTACGAGATCGCCGACCGGATGACCATCCTGCGCAACGGCAGGCTCGTCGAGGAGCGGATGGTCGCCGACACGACGCAGCTCGAGCTCGTACGCCTCATGATCGGCCGCGAGCTGGAGGTCCTCGACCGTCTCGACCGCGAGGCACCCCACACGGAGTCCGGGTCCGGCACCCCGCTGCTGAAGGCGGTCGGCCTCGGCCGCAGGAACAGCCTCGAGGCCACCGACCTCGAGCTCTTCGAGGGCGAGGTCGTCGGCATCGCCGGCCTGCTCGGCTCGGGCCGCACCGAGCTCGCGCGCCTGCTCTTCGGCGCCGACACCGCCGACAGCGGGGAGCTCGCGGTCCGCTCGCACCGCCGCAAGCTGCGCAGCCCCCGCCACGCGATCGACCGCAACATCGCCTTCTCCAGCGAGGACCGCAAGGCCGAGGGCGTCGTCGGCGACCTCACCGTCGCCGACAACATGCTCCTCGCGCTCCAGGCGTCGCGGGGCTGGCTGCGGCCGATCCCGCAGGCGACGCGCACCCGCCTGGTCAAGGACTACATCGAGGCCCTCGACATCCGGCCAGCCGACCCCCACGCGCTCATGCGCCACCTGTCCGGCGGCAACCAGCAGAAGGTCCTGCTCGCCCGGTGGCTGATCACCGAGCCGGAGATCCTCATCCTCGACGAGCCCACCCGCGGCATCGACATCGGCGCCAAGGCGCAGATCCAGGCCAAGGTCGCCGAGCTCGCGGCGCAGGGCCTCTCGGTCGTCTTCATCTCCGCCGAGCTCGAGGAGGTACTACGCCTCAGCGACCGGCTCGTCGTGATGCGCGACCGCCGCAAGATCCACGAGCAGACCAACGACGACGTCAGCGTCCGCGACGTCCTCGAGATCATCGCGGGCGAGGCCCGGGAGGGAGAGACCCGTGCCTGAGAACCCGACCCTCGCCCAGCGCGTGCTTCGCCACCAGCTCCTGTGGCCCGTCCTCGCGCTGCTGGTGCTGCTGGCTGTCAACGTCATCGCCAAGCCGGCGTTCCTCGACGTGCGCATGCAGGACGGTCACCTCTACGGCAACGTCATCGACATCATGCGCAACAGCGCGCCGGTGATGCTCGTCGCGCTCGGCATGACCCTGGTCATCGCCACCCGCGGCATCGACCTCTCCGTCGGCGCGATCGCCGCCATCGCCGCAGCCGTCGCCTGCACCCGGATCATCGGCGCCGCCGACGAGGCCGCCCTGAGCACCGCCGTCATGGCCATGACCTACGCGATCGTCGTCTGCATCGTCCTCGGCGCCTGGAACGGCCTGCTCGTCTCCGTCCTCGGGATCCAGCCGATCATCGCCACGCTGATCCTCATGGTCGCCGGGCGCGGCATCTCGATGGCGATCACCGATGGCCAGATCACGACGGTCAACAACCCGTGGTTCAGCGACCTCGCCTCCGGCTTCGTCCTCACGCTCCCGCTGGCGTTCCTCGTCGCGGTCGGCATGGTGGTGTTCACCGCCCTGCTCACCCGGCGTACGGCCCTGGGCATGCTCATCGAGGCGGTCGGCATCAACCCCGAGGCCAGCCGGCTCGCCGGCGTCCGGGCGCGCACCATCATCTGGACCGTCTACGCCTTCTCCGGGCTGTGCGCCGGACTGGCCGGCCTGGTGATCGCGGCCAACACCAACTCCGTCAACGCCAACAGCCTCGGCCTGTGGATCGAGCTCGACGCGATCCTCGCGGTGGTCATCGGCGGCACCTCGCTGATGGGCGGCCGGTTCTCCCTGGCCGGCACCTTCGTCGGGGCGCTGTTCATCGCCGCCCTGGCCCGCACCATCCCCAACATCGGGATCCCCTCGGAGGTCAACTACCTCTTCAAGGCGGTCGTCGTGATCGCCGTGTGCCTCCTGCAGTCGCCGAAGGCGCGCGCCCTGCTGCGCGTACGCCGGCCGGGCGCCCCAACACTCGCGAACGGAGTCACCGCATGAGCGCCATCACCGTCCCCCCTTCCTCGGATCGTGCCTCGACCTGGGACCGGGTGCGGACCTACCGTCCACCGAACCGCTACCTGCCGATCATCGCGACCGCGGCGCTCTTCGTCGGTCTCTTCGGCGTCGGCGGGATGCGCTATGACGGCCTCACCGACCCCCAGGTCCTCCTCAGCCTGCTGATCGACAACGCCTTCCTCATCGTGCTCGGCGTGGGCATGACCTTCGTCATCCTCACCGGCGGCATCGACCTGTCGGTCGGCTCGGTCGTGGCGCTGTCGACGATGATCGCGGCGAAGACGCTCGAGCTCGGCTGGTCGCCGTACGCCTCGATGGCCGCCGTGCTCGCGACCGGCACGCTGCTCGGGCTGCTGATGGGCCTGCTCATCCACTACTTCGACATCCAGCCGTTCATCGCGACGCTCGCCGGGCTGTTCCTCGCCCGCGGCATCACCTACCTGATCAGCGTCGAGTCGATCTCGATCAAGGACCCCACCTTCACCGAGCTCGCGTTCAGGACCGTCTACCTCGGCGACTACTACGTCCGCTGGACCGCGATCATCGCGCTCGCCACGGTCGCCGTCGCGGCGTACGTGCTGGCGCGCACCCGCTTCGGCCGCACGGTCTACGCCATCGGCGGCAACGAGGCCTCGGCGATGCTGATGGGCCTGCGGGTCGCGGCGACCAAGGTCGGCGTCTACGTCATCAGCGGCTTCTGCGCCGCGCTGGCCGGGCTGCTGTTCTCCCTCTACATCCTCTCGGGCAACAGCCTGCACGCGATCGGCATGGAGCTCGACGCCATCGCCGCGGTCGTCATCGGCGGCACGCTCCTCACCGGCGGTCGCGGCTACGTGATCGGCTCGCTGCTCGGCGTGCTGGTGCTCGGCATCATCAAGACCCTCATCTCCTTCGACGGCACCCTCAGCTCCTACTGGATCCGCATCATCACCGGCGTGCTGCTCCTGGCCTTCGTGATCGTGCAGCGCTTCGCCACCAGGCGACGCGCATGATCGAGGCCGAGCCCACCGTCCGGCGTACTCCCGTGATGGCCGACGTCGCCCGGCTGGCCGGGGTGTCGCACCAGACCGTGTCGCGGGTCATCAACGGGCAGGACAACCTGCGCCCCGCCACCCGCGAGAAGGTCGAGGAGGCGATCCGGCAGCTCGGCTACCGTCCCAACACCGCGGCCCGCGCGCTGGTCACCCGCAAGTCCGCGACGATCGGCGTGATCGGCTCCAAGAGCGGCTACTGGGGACCGTCGACGGTGCACCGCACCATCCAGGCGGCCGGGCGCGACGCGGGCTACTTCGTCAGCTCGGTCAACCTCCAGAGCATGACGCGCGAAGAGCTCGTCGACGCCATCGACCACCTGCGCAACCAGGGCGTCGAGGGCATCGTCCTCATCCACGCGACCAACGACGCCGTCGAGGTCGCGCGGGCCCAGGAGCAGTGGGGCGTCCCGGTGATCGTCGTCGAGGGTGACCCCGCCAACGCCCGCTGGACCGTCGGCGTCGACCAGGTCGCCGGCGCCGAGCTCGGCACCCGGCACCTGATCGAGCTCGGCCACACCGACATCGTCCACCTCGCCGGTCCTCAGGAGTGGACCGAGGCGCGGGCCCGCCTCCGGGGCTGGCAGGACGCCATGTACGCCGCGGGGCTGCGGCCCTCGCAGCACGTGACCGGCGACTGGTCGGCCGCCAGCGGCTTCGAGCTCGGCCGCGGGATCGCGGAGCGCCAGGACGTCACGGCCGTCTTCTGCGCCAACGACCAGATGGCGCTGGGCCTGCTGCGCGCGCTCAGCGAGGCCGGCCGCGCCGTGCCGACCGGCCCCCGCGGCGTCAGCGTCGTCGGCTTCGACGACATCCCCGAGGCGGCGTACCTGATCCCGCCGCTGACCACGGTCCGCCAGGACTTCGAGGCCGTCGGCCGCCGCGCGATCGAGATCCTGCGCGCCGCCCTCGCCGGCGAGGCCGGCCCCGACCGACTGATCAAGCCCGAGCTCGTGGTGCGCGCCAGCAGCGCCGCACCCGTCGAGAGGACCTCCTGATGTCATCTGAGCAGTACGTCGTCGGCGTCGACTACGGCACGCTGTCCGGACGCGCGGTCGTCGTACGCGTCTCCGACGGCGCCGAGCTCGGCACCGGCGTGCACCCCTACCCGCACGCCGTGCTCGAGCGGGCCCTGCCGGGCACCGAGGTGCTGCTGCCGCCGGAGTGGGCGCTGCAGGTGCCCGAGGACTACCGCGAGGTGCTGCGCGTCGCCGTCCCGGCCGCCGTGGAGGCGGCCGGCATCGACCCGGCGCAGGTGATCGGCATCGCCACCGACTTCACCGCCTGCACGATGGTGCCGACGCTCGCCGACGGCACCCCGCTCAACGAGGTCGACGGCCTCGCCGACCGGCCGCACGCCTACGTCAAGCTGTGGAAGCACCACGCCGCCCAGGGCCAGGCCGACCGCATCAACCAGCTTGCGCGCGACCGCGCCGAGCCGTGGCTGCCGCGCTACGGCGGGCTGATCTCCTCGGAGTGGGAGTTCGCCAAGGGGCTCCAGCTCTTCGAGGAGGACCGCGACCTCTACGACCGGATGGAGCACTGGGTCGAGGCCGCCGACTGGATCGTGTGGCAGCTCTGCGGGACGTACGTCCGCAACGCGTGCACGGCCGGCTACAAAGGCATCCGTCAGGACGGGGCGTACCCGTCGCCGGAGTTCCTCGCCGCCCTCTCGCCGGGCTTCGGTGACTTCGTCACCGACAAGCTCGAGCACAGCATCGGCGCGCTCGGCGAGAAGGCCGGCACGCTGACTGCCGAGGCGGCCGCGTGGACCGGTCTGCCCGAGGGCATCGCGGTCGCCGTCGGCAACGTCGACGCCCACGTCACCGCGCCCGCTGCGCAGGCCGTCGGGTCCGGCCAGATGGTCGCGATCATGGGCACCTCGACGTGCCACGTGATGAACGCCGAGGTGCTGCGCGAGGTGCCCGGCATGTGCGGCGTCGTCGACGGCGGCATCGTCGACGGGCTCTGGGGCTACGAGGCAGGCCAGAGCGGGGTCGGCGACATCTTCGGCTGGTTCGTCGACCACGGCGTGCCCGCGTCCTACGTCGAGGCGGCCGCGGCCGCCGGGGAGTCGGTGCACGAGCACCTGACCCGCCTCGCCTCGCAGCAGGAGATCGGGGAGCACGGCCTGGTCGCGCTCGACTGGCACTCCGGCAACCGCTCGGTGCTCGTCGACCACGAGCTCTCCGGGCTCGTCGTCGGGCAGACCCTCGCCACCCGTGCCGAGGACGTCTACCGCGCGCTGCTGGAGGCCACCGCCTTCGGCACCCGCGTCATCGTCGAGACCTTCCGCGACAGCGGGGTGCCGGTCGAGGAGTTCATCGTGGCCGGCGGGCTGCAGAAGAACGCACTGCTCATGCAGGTCTACGCCGACGTCACCCGGCTGCCGCTGTCGGTCATCGACTCCGAGCAGGGCCCCGCGCTCGGCTCCGCGATCCACGCCGCGGTGGCCGCCGGGGCGTACGACGACGTGCCTGCCGCTGCCAAGCAGATGGGCAAGGTGCGGCGCCACGTCTTCGTGCCCGACGAGGCGCGCGCCGCGGCGTACGACCCGCTGTTCGAGCAGTACGTCGCGCTGCACGACCACTTCGGCCGCGCGACCACGACCATGCGGCGGCTCAAGGCGATCCGCCGGGACGCTGTTGCGAGGAAGGGTGCCTGAGATGACCGTCGTCGCCGACGTGACCGACACGATCCGCGCGCTGCGCCAGGAGGTGTGTGCGCTCCACGAGCAGCTCACCCGCTACCAGCTCGTGGTGTGGACCGCGGGCAACGTCTCCGCGAGGGTGCCCGGCCACGACCTGCTCGTGATCAAGCCCAGCGGGGTGTCGTACGACGACCTCACGCCCGACAACATGGTGGTCTGCGACCTTGCCGGCAAGGTGGTCGAGGGCGAGCACGCCCCCTCCTCGGACACCGAGGCGCAGGCGTACGTCTACCGCGAGATGCCCGAGGTCGGCGGGGTGGTGCACACCCACTCGACCTACGCCACGGCCTGGGCCGCACGCGCCGAGCCGGTGCCGTGCGTGCTGACGATGGGAGCCGACGAGTTCGGCGGGGAGATCCCGGTCGGACCGTTCGCGATCATCGGCGACGACTCCATCGGCCGCGGGATCGTCGACACCCTGCGCGGCAGCCGCTCCGCGGCGGTGCTGATGCAGAACCACGGCGTCTTCTCGATCGGCCCGACCGCCCGCGCGGCGGTCAAGGCGGCCGTGATGTGCGAGGACGTCGCCCGCACCGTCCACATCTCCCGTCAGCTCGGCGAGCCCGTGGCCATCGGGCAGCACCACGTCGACGCACTGTTCGACCGCTACCAGAACGTCTACGGCCAGCGCTGATCGTGCCGGTCCCTCACACACGAAGGAAGCCCTCATGAGCATGACGTCCGCACCCACCCCCGAGGTCTGGTTCCTGACCGGGAGCCAGGGCCTCTACGGTCCGGAGACCCTGGACCAGGTGGCGTCGCAGTCGCAAGCCATCGCCGACCGCCTGGGTGGCAGCGACCTGCCGGTGAGGGTGGTGTGGAAGCCGGTGCTGCTCGACGCGGCGTCGATCCACCGGCAGATGCTCGACGCCAACTCCGACCCGGCGTGCGTGGGCGTGATCGCGTGGATGCACACCTTCTCCCCCGCGAAGATGTGGATCGCCGGGCTCGACGCGCTGCGCAAGCCGCTGCTGCACCTGCACACGCAGGCCGGCATGGAGCTGCCGTGGTCGACCATCGACATGGACTTCATGAACCTCAACCAGGCCGCGCACGGAGACCGGGAGTTCGGCTACATCCAGTCGCGCCTCGGCGTCGCCCGCAAGACCGTCGCCGGCCACGTCGACTCGCCGGTCGTCGTGCAGCGGGTCGCGCTGTGGGCGCGCGCCGCGCTGGGCCGTCACGAGCTGTCGCACCTCAGGCTCGCCCGCTTTGGCGACAACATGCGCGACGTCGCGGTCACCGAGGGCGACAAGGTCGAGGCGCAGCTGCGCTTCGGCGTCTCGGTCAACACCTACGGCGTCAACGACCTCGTCGAGCTGGTCGACGACGTCGCCGACGCCGACATCGACAAGCTGGTCCAGGAGTACGCCGACACCTACGCCGTGGCGCCCGAGCTGCTGCCGGGCGCGGAGCGGGAGGACTCGCTGCGCTACGGCGCGCGGATCGAGCTGGGGCTGCGCGAGTTCCTCACCGCGGGCGGCTTCGGAGCCTTCACGACGAACTTCGAGGACCTGGGCGGGCTGCGCCAGCTGCCGGGCCTCGCGGTCCAGCGGCTGATGGCGGACGGCTACGGCTTCGGCGGCGAGGGCGACTGGAAGACGTCGGTGCTGTTGCGGGCGACCAAGACGATGGCCGCGGGCCTGCCCGGTGGCACGTCGTTCATGGAGGACTACACCTACCACCTGGTCCCGGGGCAGGAGAAGATCCTCGGCGCGCACATGCTCGAGGTGTGCCCGACCATCACGACGAAGCAGCCCTCGCTCGAGGTGCACCCGCTGTCGATCGGTGGCCGCGAGGACCCCGTACGCCTCCGCTTCACCGCCGACCCGGGCCGCGGGGTCGTGGCCGGCCTGTCCGACCTGGGCGACCGGTTCCGCCTGACCGTCAACGACATCGACGTCGTCGAGCCCGACGCCGACCTCCCGAACCTCCCCGTCGCGTGCGCGGTGTGGGAGCCGCGCCCGTCGCTGTCGACGTCGGCCGAGGCGTGGCTGATGGCCGGGGCGCCGCACCACACGGTGCTGTCCAAGGCGGTCGGCGTGGAGGTCTTCGAGGACTTCGCCGAGATGACCGGCGTCGAGCTGGTCGTGATCGACGACGACACCACCCCGCGCACCTTCAAGCGCGAGCTGCGGTGGAACGCCGCCTACCACCGGCTTGCCGAGGGACTGTAGGACTGTGGTCATGTCGCAGATGGAGCACCGCATCCTCGGAAGGACCGGCCGCGAGGTCTCGGTCGTCGGCCTCGGCACCTGGCAGCTCGGCGCCGACTGGGGCGACGTCAGCGAGGCGGACGCCCTGGCCGTGCTGGAGGCGTCCGCCGAGGCCGGCGTGACGTTCTACGACACCGCCGACGTCTACGGCGACGGCCGCAGCGAGCAGCTCGTCGGACGCTTCGTCGCGGCCCACCCGGACGCCGGGTTCACCGTCGCGACCAAGATGGGGCGCCGGATGGACCAGGTCCCGGCGAACTACGTCGAGGCCAACTTCCGCCAGTGGCTCGACCGCTCACGGAAGAACCTCGGCGTCGACACGATCGACCTGGTGCAGCTGCACTGCCCGCCGAGCGAGGTCATCGACGACGACGCGACGTACGACGTGCTCGACCGCCTCGTCGACGAGGGCGTGATCGCGGCCTACGGCGTCAGCGTCGAGACCTGCGCCCAGGCGCTGAGCGCGATCGCCCGGCCCCATGTCGCGAGCATCCAGATCATCCTCAACGCCTTCCGGATGAAGCCCCTCGACGAGGTGCTGGCCGCGGCCGAGGCCGCCGGGGTCGGCATCATCGCCCGCGTGCCGCTGGCCTCGGGCCTGCTCTCCGGCAACTACGACCTCGACACCGCCTTCGCCGAGGACGACCACCGCACCTACAACCGCGACGGCAGCGCCTTCGACGTCGGCGAGACCTTCTCCGGCGTCGACTACGCCACGGGCGTGGAGGCGGCGCGGGAGTTCTCGGCCCTGGTCGCCGACGCCGGCCTCGCCGACGTCACGCCCGCGCAGGCCGCCATCGCGTGGATCATCCGGCAGCCCGGCGTCTCGACGGTGATCCCGGGGGCGCGCAACGTCTCGCAGGCGTCGGCCAACGCCGCTGCCGGGTCGGTCGGGGAGCTGCCCTCCTCGTTCATCGAGGGCGTGCGCGACCTGTACGACCGGCGGGTCCGGGAGCAGGTGCACGCGCGCTGGTGAGGCGGCGCAGGTGGGCGTTGCCGCCCTCGGCGAAGAGCGCGATACCGTCGCTGCCGGGTGAGGGGAACACCTGGTCGGTGATCACGACGCGTCCACCGTCGGCGTAGACCTCGACCGACGTCGTGTCGACGTGGATCTCGAGCACCAGCGGCTCTCCGGCGGCGAGGTCGAGCGGAGCGCTGTGGACGGCGCCGAAGCCGGGATGGAAGCCGGTGTCGCCCGACCTGGTCCGGTCGACGTACAGCGTGCGCTCGCCGGCGTCGTACCCGACCACCGTGCGCTCGCCGTCGCCGGCGCGCACGTGGAGCCCGCACCGGGAGGCCGTGCCGGGGTCCAGCTCCAGGGTGAGCACGGTGCTGGTGGCGCGGAAGTCCTCAGGCAGGGGATGCACGCCGTCGCACACGGGCTGCGACGTGACCTGGTGGACCGGGCCCGGCAGCCCCTCGACGACCGGTGTCTGCGCCAGGACGAGCCGACCCCCTGCGGTGCGCAGCTCGTAGGCGCGGGGCGTCGACATCGCGCCCCGGTGCGGGTGGGTGGGTACCTGCCTGGCGTAGTCCCAGTTGCTCATCCAGGCGATGAGCAGCCGACGGCCGTGCGGCTCGTCGTTGAACGAGACCGCGGCGTAGTAGTCGGCGCCGTGGTCGACCCACGACACGTCCTCTGTCGACGGATCGGCGGTGAAGGTGGTGCCGTCGAAGTCGCCGACGAAGTACTGCGTACCCGATCCTCCGGCTGGCGCGCCTTCCTGCACGCTCACGACCAGCAGCCAGCGCGTGCGGGCGGGATCTCCGTCGACGGCGACCGGGAAGAGGTCTGGGCACTCCCAGACGCCGTCCACGGAGCCGGCCGGACCGAAGTCGCTGAGGTGGGTCCAGACGAGCAGGTCGTCCGAGCGGTAGAGGCGTACGACGCGTTCGATCGCGAGCGCGACTGCCATGACCCAGTAGCCACCCTCGGCGTACCACGACACCTTCGGGTCCCTGAAGTCCGTGGAGCCGATGTCGAGCACCGGGTTCTTCGGGTGGCGCGTCCACGTCCTCCCCTTGTCGGTGCTCCACGCGACCGACTGCCCCTGGTGCCCGGTGAGGAGGTCGTGGCTGGTGTAGACCGCCACCATCGCCGGGGAGTCGTCGCCGCCGAGGCCGGAGGTGTCGGCGCGGTCGACGACCACGCTGCCGGAGAACACGGCCTCGGTCGGCGTGTGCTCCAGTGCGACCGGGAGCTCCTCCCAGTCGAGTAGATCGCGGCTGACAGCGTGACCCCAGGACATGTTGCCCCAGCCGCTGCCCAACGGGTTGTACTGGAAGAACAGGTGGTACTCGCCGTCGTACCAGACGAGCCCGTTGGGGTCGTTCATCCAGTTGCGGGCCGGGGTGAAGTGGAAGGCGGGCCGCACGGCCTCGTCGGACACGAAGAGCTCCTGACGCATGGGGAGGGGACGTTGAAGGTGTGGTCGCGCGCTCAACCCTTGACCCCGGCTGACGCGATGCTGCCGATGAAGGCACGCTGGAAGGCGAGGAAGAGGGCGAGGACCGGGACCGTGATCATCGAGGCGTACGCCATGACCTGGCCCCACGCCACGTTGAGCTGGAAGAAGTACTGGATGCCCACCATCACCGGCCGGTACTCCTCGCTCTGCACCACCATGAGGGGCCAGAGGTAGGAGTTCCAGGCAGGCAGGAAGGTGAGGATCGCGACGGTCGCCACGGCCGGGCCGGACAACGGCATGATGATCCGGCGGTAGATGCCGAACCAGCTCGCGCCGTCGACGCGGGCCGCTTCGTCCAGCTCCTTCGGGATGCTCGAGAAGTACTGGTAGAACAGGAAGATCGAGAAGGCGTTGGCGACGAACGGCAGGACCTGCACCTGGTAGGTGTCGAGCCAGCCGTCGGTCAGCACCAGGCTGAATCCCTGCACCTCCAGCCAGGGCAACTTGTTGACCCACCACACCAGCGGCAGGGCGAAGGTCTCGAACGGCACGATCAGGGTGGCGATGATGCCGGTGAGGACCACCCGCTGCCCGCGCCACTGCATCCGGGAGAGCGCGAAGGCTGCGAGGGAGTTGATGAAGATGCCGAGGACCACGGTGATCGTCGAGATCCCGACCGAGTTCATCAGCATCCTGCCGGCCGGCACCCGGTCGAAGACGCCACGGTAGTTGTCGAGGGAGATGTCGCCCACCGGCGCGAAGGCGCGCCAGGAGGTGAGGTCGGCGAAGATCTGGGCGTCCGGCTTGAAGGACGAGACGAACATGAACACGATCGGGAAGGCGAAGACCAGCAGGAGCAGCACCCGCACGGCCTGGAGGGAGAGCGTCCGCCCGAGGGGCTGGGTGCTCGGATTCGCGACGGCCATGGGTCAGTCCTTCTCTCGGGTGAGGAAGCGCTGCACCAGGGAGATGGTCAGCACGATGACGAAGAAGACGAGTGAGACCGCAGCCGCGTACCCGGTGGCGTGCTGCTCGTAGCCGGTGCGCACGGCCATGAACACCACGGTCGTGGTGCTGTCCAGCGGCCCGCCCTGCGTCATGACGCTGATCTGCGTGAAGAGGCTGAACGCCGCGATGGTGATCGTGATCAGGACGAAGGTCCGCGTCTGCAGGAGTCCGGGCCACGTCACGTGGCGGAAGAGCCGCCAGCCGGACGCACCGTCCAGCGCGGCGGCCTCGTAGAGATCGGCGGAGATGGTCTGCAGGCCGGCCAGCCAGATCACCATGTGGAAGCCGACGGCCTGCCAGACCGACATGAGCATGATCGCGGGCATCGCCGTGGAGGGGTTGTTGAGCCAGTCGGTGCCGTCCCACGCCCCGAGGGACATCGCGCTGATGAGCTGGTTGAGCAGGCCGTCCGGCTCGTAGATGAACCGCCAGAGCAGCGACACCACCACCATCGAGGTGACCACCGGGAGGAAGTACACCGTTCGGAAGAAGTTGCGTCCCCGGACCTTCGCGTTGACGAGCAGCGCCAGCACGAGGGCGAGGCCCGCCTGGACGGGGACCACGACGACGGCGAAGTACGCGGTGTTGCGCAACGAGGCCCAGAACAGGGAGTCACCGAAGAGCGTCGTGAAGTTCTCCGTGCCGGTGAACTCCGCTGGACGCGGTGAGATCAGGCGCGCGTTGGTGAACGCGAGTCCGAACATCAGGGCGACCGGGACGACGAAGAACACGAGCAGGAGGACGACCGCCGGAGTGGTCATCGCCAGACCGACCAGCGTCTCACCCCGGTGTCGGCGTCGACCCCGCCCCCGCGGGGCGGTCGGTGTCGCCTGTCGGCGGGCGGTGGTGGCACGGTGCCGGCTGGGCGGCGAGGTGTCGGGGGCGGCGTGGGGAATGGTCTCGGACATCAGAACTCGTAGTCGCCGTTCTGCTGGATGTTGGTGTCGATGTCGCTGACGGCCTTGTCGAGGACCTGCTGCGGGTCACCGCCGGCCAGGATGTCGGCGTAGGCCTTCTGGAACGTCGAGGAGATGAACGGGTAGGCGGGCGTCACCGGGCGGAGGACGGCGTACTCCGAGGCGTAGTCGTAGAAGTCGCGGAACCGGCCGTCCGGTGCGAAGTCAGGGACCTCGGCGGCGGCCTCTTCCTTCGCCGGGATCAGGCTGAGCTCCGTGGCGTAGTCGACGTAGTACTCCGTCTTCGCGGAGAA
Source organism: Nocardioides eburneiflavus (assembly GCF_004785795.1). NCBI lineage: Bacteria > Bacillati > Actinomycetota > Actinomycetes > Propionibacteriales > Nocardioidaceae > Nocardioides > Nocardioides eburneiflavus. The sequence goes on along the minus strand of NZ_SRRO01000001.1, from coordinate 418,151 downwards.
CTCGAGGTACTCGCGGGCGGCGTCGAGGGCCGGGCAGTCCGAGCTCAGGCCCCACTGCCACGATCCGCCGCCGATCTTCGGGCCGTTGCCGAAGTCGACCGGAGGCAGGAAGAGCGCGTCGTCGCCGTACTTCTCGGTGACGGGCACGGCGGCCCAGCTGCCGGACCACATGATCGCGGTCTTCCCGTTGACGAAGTCGAGGGTGGCGTCAGCGCCGGACTTCCTGGCCGCGTACCCCTTCTCGACGACGCCCGTGGTCCAGGTGGCCCAGTCCAGGGCCTCCGGTCCGTTGAGGACGCCCTCGGCCGTGGTGTAGCCGTCCCGGTCGATGAGGTCCCCGCCGAAGCTCTGGAGCATCGGGGAGTAGGCGTACGGGATCCACTCGCCGCCACCTGCGGTGCCGAGGTCGAACGGATAGGCGTACTCGCCGCCTGCCTTGATCTTCGCCAGTGCCTCGTCGAACTCCTCAGCCGTCCAGGGCTGGTCCATGTCGGGCACGCGGATGTCGTACTTCTCGAGGGTCGAGCGCCGGGTGACGAGGTTGAGGGCCACGTCGTAGTGGCCGAAGGAGTAGACCTCGTCGTCGACGACGCCGAGCGTGCTCTCCAGCTGGCCGTCGAAGAGGTCGTCGGAGAGACCGAGCGGCTCGAGGTAGCCGGCCCACGCCCAGTTGGGCACGTTGGGCGCGTCGATGTCGAGGACGCACGGCAGCTTGTCGGCGGCAGCGGCAGCGGTGACGGCGTCGTTGTAGGCGTCCTGGGGGAACGACTCGATCTCGACCTTGATGTCGTCGTGGCTGGCGTTGAACTCCTCGACGACGCGTTCGTTGATCGCCAGCTCGGCCTCGTTGCCACCGTTGTGGGTCCAGAGGCTGAGGGTGGTGACACCGTCCTTGGTGGTGGCGCCGCTGCCCTCGCTCTCGGCGGAGCAGGCCGTGAGGGCGAGCCCCGCGACCACTGCCGTGGTCAGGGCGATGTGGCGGGACCGGGACGTGGATGTGTGGGACATGGGTGTTCCTCTCAGGATGGTTCGGGCGGGTGCGGGCGCACCCGTCCGGCCCGGGGGCTGCCGGGCTGCGCTGCGGGCTGTGGAGCTTGTCGAGCGACCTACGTCGTCAGGCTGCTGGTGCTCGCGGCGGGCGGGCCGACCGAGGCCCGTGCGACGACGGGACATCGGAGCAGGACCTGCTCCGGAGCGATGTCGGGATCCCCGAGGCGGCGGATGAGGGTCTCCACCGCCCAGGCACCCATCTCGTAGTGCGGCAGGGCCACGGTGGTGAGCCCCGGGCGCAGCCCGTCGGCGATCAGCTCCTGGTTGTCGAAGCCGACGACGGACAGGTCCTCCGGGATGCGGAGGCCACGCTCGGCGGCGGCCTGGTAGAGGCCCATCGCCATGCGGTCGTTGAAGCAGAAGATCGCGGTCGGGCGAGGGGCGCGGTCGAGGAGGGCCAGGCCGGCGCGGTAGCCGCCCGAGGCTTCGCTGAGATCACGCACCACCAAGTCGTCGTCCGGCTCGAGGCCCGCCTCACGGAGCGCGCGGAGGTATCCCTCGAGGCGGCCCTCCGTCGCAGGGATGTCGTCGACGTTGTTGATCAGCCCGATCCGGCGGTGCCCCATGTCGAGGAGCAGCTGGGTCGCCGCTTGCCCGCCCTGCACCTCGTCGGGTGCGACCGAGGGAATGCGCTGGTCGTCGCACCGTGCGTCGAGCAACGTCAGGGGAGAGTCGCCGAGCTCGGGCGGCACATCGACGACCTGGTGGTACATCGACGCGTAGAGGAACCCGTCGACCTGACGCTGCTGGAGCGCCTGGATCTCGGCACGCTCGGTCTCGCGGTCCCCGCCGCTGTTGACGAGCATCAGCAGCCACCCGTGCTTGGACGCCGCCTCCTGGGCCCCGAGGATGATCAGCCCGGCGTGGGGGGTGGTGGCGATCTGGTCGCTGACCATCGCCAGGATCTGGGAGCGCTGGAGACGCAGGCTGCGGGCCACGCCGTTGGGTTGGTAGCTGAGCTCGTCAGCGGCTCGGCGGACCCGGGAGCGGGTGTCGTCGCTGATGCGCTTGCCCGGCGTGTCGTTGAGCACGTGCGACACGGTGGTCACCGAGACGCCGGCGCGCTGCGCCACGTCCTTGATCGAGATCCGCTTCGCCATCATGTGCCCAATCGTTTTGCCAGCGTGGTGACCTCGAGTGTGGGTGACCACACTCACTCATGTCAAGAGGATCGCCAAAACGATTTTCCTTGACGCGGCGTCAGCGGCCGGGGGCACGTATCCCGAGATCGGAGACGGGCGAGCGGACCGTCAGCCCTGGACGAACGGCAGGAGCGCCTCGATCGAGTCCGTCGGCGTCCTCAGGGCGATGCCGGTCCCGATCGCGCCGAGCTTCCAGCTCGAGCCGTCGCGGAACAGCCTCGCCATGACGAGCCCCGTCTCCCGGACCCCGAGCGTGAGGGTGAAGCGCGCCAGCTCGGTGCCGTCGTCGTCGACCAGCCGGCAGTAGGCGTTGCGGATGTACTCCAGCGAGTGCCCCTGGTAGCTGGTGACCAGGAACAGGATCGAGTCGACCTTGGGGTAGACCCGACCCAGGTCCACGGTGATCACCTCGTCGTCACCCGTGCCCTTGCCGGTGGTGTTGTCGCCGAGGTGGACCACCGAGCCGTCGCGCGTCGCGAGGTGGTTGAAGAAGGCGAGGTCGAAGAACTGGTCGCCGGCGAACTGCACGGCCGAGGCGTCGAGGTCGATGGGTGCCGCTCCACTGCCGATGAAGCCTGCCGTCGGGGAGTGGTCCCAGCCGACGGCCATCTGCACCGTGGTCAGGGGCTCGCCGTCCGCAGTGGCGAGGGTGAGCTCCTGGCCCTCGGCCAGCTCGATCACGGGTCGCTCCTCTGCCTCACCGCTTGCCGCCCTTCGGAACCGTGACGGTCGCACGCGCGACGGCAGGCCGTACGATGTCGGTCCCCGCGTAGCGCACGACCACCGGCTTCACGCCGGGACGGAGGTCGCGCAGGACGACCCGCGCCGCTCCACCGACGACCTGGATCTCGACGGTGCGGCCGCCGACGCTGACCGTCATCGCCCCGTCCGGCTTCGACGCACCGGGAGCGCGTACGCGAACGTCCACCGCGACCCGCTTGCGCGTGGCGTCGGCGCGCACCTTCACCTCGGGCCTGGTCGTCACCGCTGCGACGGTGACCGACTCCGTGGTGCTGCGGAAGTGCCGTCGGGACAGGGTGACCTGGACCGACAGGGTGCGGCCGAGGTCCGCGCGGCGGACCGTGTAGGTGGGCTTCGTGGTCCTGGCGATGCGCTGGCCGTCCCGGAACCAGGCGTACGTCGCGGTTGCGTCCCCGGGCTTCGTGGTCCCGGCCCGGGCGACCAGCTTCTGCCCCACCACGGGCCGGCCCTTCACCCGGGACGGGCTGGTGAGCGTGACCGGCTTGGCCAGCACGGGCGTGGTCGGGGCCGCGGTCGCCCTCGACTTCTTGTAGCCGCTCGCGCTCGCCACCGTGCGTGCGCTGATGCTCTTCCCGAGGTGGGCCCGGGTGAGGACGAGGGACGCCCCCGTGGCCTCCGGGACGGCAGCTCCGTCGGCGTACCACTGGGTCTTGTACTTCTTGGGCTGCGGCGACCACGACGGCGGCGTGAGCGTCAGCGTCTGACCGACCTCCGCGACGCCCTGGATCGTGGGCAGCACGGTGGGCTGGAACCTGCCGGGGGCGACGGGAGCAGTGGCGAGGACCGCTCGTCCAGCCGAGTAGCCACTCAGCTCCGCCGTCACCTCGGCGGTGAGGGCCTTGCCCTTCACGTCGGGCGTCGGGACGTAGGTGGCCGTGGTGGCGCCCGGGATGGCGGCCCCGTCGGCGAGCCAGCGGACGGTGATGCTGCTCGGCGTGGGCGTCCACGCGCCGGCAGCCACCTCGAGGGGCGCACCCACGGCGGGGGTCCCGACGATGGCAGGGGCCGTCGTCGGCGCGAGCACGCGGTCGTTGAAGTGGATGAACCCCGAGGGCCAGCCTCCGCCGGACTTCGTGACGCGCCGCCAGTGGAAGTCCCCGCCCCAGTAGTCCTCCGAGACGATGATCTCGGTGTCGGAGATGACCTGCTCGACGTAGGCGACGTGGCCGTTCGATCCCGCCGGTGAGACGTTCGACCTGTACCAGGCGATGGACCCGACCGTCGGCGTCTGGTCGGTGATGCTCGCCATCGCCGCGCCCCAGTTCGACGCGTTGCCGCTGCCCTCCCACGGCCTGACGTCCGGCATGCCGGACTGGATCAGCCGATAGGCGACGTAGTTGGTGCAGTTGTGCCCGGTGTACATGCGCCAGTACGACGTGGACGCCGCCTGGCGGTAGCCGGCGTGCCCGTACCCGGCCGCCTGGCAGTTGGCGTACCCGGAGCACAGGTAGGTCGACGTGGTCAGGCTGATCCTGTCGACGGTGGTCGGCACGACGAGCAGGACCAGCGCGAGCACGCCGGTGAGCAACGTGGTCGCACGACCCGCACCGCGTACGGCTCGCAGCAGCAGTGCCGGCAGTGCTGCGCGTACGCGGTGTGACGTCTGTGACGAATGGGGCTGTTGTTGCACCGGGTGATCGTATGGGGCTGATGTCAAGTGCGCCACGCCGATGAGTGAAGAACAAGGGTGTAATTCGCGGCCGCTGGTCGCGTGGGTGCGGATCTCGGCAGGCCCGTACACCGTCAGCGGCTGGTCCGCGCGCGTGTCGGCTACGTTGGCGCGATGGTAGAGAAGGGCCGTGGTGGCGGGGTGGCGGGACAGGTGTTGAACGTGCCGCAGGCCGACCTCGAGGATCTGCACGCTCGTCTATGCACACGCGGTGGCCGCGGTCATGGCCCGTGGCTGGCTGGCAGGCGGGCGTTGACGGCTCGGTGCTCCGACGGCTGGTCGGGTACTGGATCGACGGCTATGACTGGCGTGCGCAGGAGGACGTCATCAACCGGCTTCCACACCGCTTCGCCGAGATCGAGGGTGGTCGAGTCCACTACCTGTACTTCGAGAGTGAAGGTGCGTCGACGTCGCGGCCGCTCCTGTTGGGCAACGGGTGGCCGAGCACGTTCTTGGAGATGGTCGACCTGGCGCAGCGGTTGGCGGCGCGGGGTCTCACGGTGGTCGTTCCGTCGCTGCCCGGGTTCGCCTTCTCCGATGTACGTGTCAGCCTCGAGAACTCGCCGCCTACCCATGAGCTGTGGCACCGCCTGATGCACGATGTGCTGGGTGTCGAGCGCTACGGCGTGCATGGTGGCGATCTCTCATCACGGCATGTGTCGTGGCTGGCCCAAGCGCACCCGGAGCACGTGATCGGACTGCATCTGTGTGACGTCGAGAATGCGCTGCAGGATGGCGACGTCGACGTGACCGACGAGGAGCGCGACTTCCTCGCCGCTGAGGCGGACTGGCAGTCGCGTGAAGGCGGCTACGCGCACCAGCAACGCACTCGTCCGCTCACCTTGGCCCAAGGTCTGGGTGACTCCCCGAGCGGACTGCTGGCCTGGATCTTGGAGAAGTACCAGGCGTGGAGTGACTGCGACGGCGATGTGTCAGCACGGTTCAGCGACGACTTCCTGATCACCCAGGCATCGCTGTACTGGTTCACCAACACCATCTCGACGTCGTTTCGTGACTACTACGAACGCGAGAACTTGCTTCTCACCTCGCCTTGCGTGGGTGGAGGTGCCTACAGCGTTCACGTGGTTCCCTGCCGACATCGGCGCGTTGCCGCCCCGCAGATGGATCGAGCGACGTTTCAACCTGACCCGCTACACCGTCATGCCGCGCGGCGGACACTTCGCTGCGATGGAGGAGCCGGAGCTCCTTGCTGACGAGCTCGCCACCTTCTTCGACCTGGTGGAACGGACCTGAGACACGGCGTCACCGCGGCCCAGCACCGCGGGCGGGCTGATGACCTTCCTGGGCGCCGGCGCTGCTGGCGGGCTCCTTGCCACTCGTGGGCGACCGCCGACGCCACGGAAGGGTGCCCTCGAGCTCGACCTCCAGCGAGAAGCTGAGGAAGGTCCGGACGACCACGATGAGGCCGAGGGCGAGCGCGCTGTCGAGCGTGGCGTCGACCGTGATGGTCAGGACGATGTCCGCGATGATCAGCAGCTCCAGTCCGAGCAGGATGGCACGACCGACGTTCCGGCGGGCAGTCTCGTAGGCAGTCGTCGCGCTCTGATGGCGTGCCACGAGCGCTGCGTGGACGAAGGCCCCGAGGGCTCCGAGCACGAGGACTGCCACGCCAGCGAGCTCGAAGCCGTGGACCACCAGCTCCATCAATCCGTCGAACCGCTCGTCACTGATCACCGCTCCACTCTCGCACCGACGCCGCGCCGAAGTAGAGCTCGACACCATCCTCGATGGCCCCGGCCAGGGCCGCTGCCTCATCACCGGTCACCCGTCTCGTGCCCGTGTGGTCGACGAGGAACGCCTGCCCGTGGGGCGTACGCCAGAGGTGTCGGCCGGGACCGACGACGCGGGTGGTGAGGCCGCCGTGGGTCTTGGTGCGGTGGTGGCGCCGGCGCAGCGGGCCGGAGTTCTGGGGGCCGGTCTGCCCCGGTGGGCCGGTGTCGTCGTAGGGGACGGCGTGGTCGAAGTCGACGCGGTCGCGCGTGGCCGAGCGCGGGGTGAACGGGAAGCAGTCGCCGCCCGTCTGCAGCCAGACGTGGTCCTTGACCACCTCGGGGTGCTCGTAGGCGTCGACGCGACGGCGCAGCCGCAGGTCGAGGACCGGGGTGACCGTGACGTCCGCGTGGCCCAGGACCTCGTGCAGCTGGCGTACGTCGATGGGGCCGACGCCCTCGACGCGCGCCACGCCGGTCCCGGTGCGGAGCGCCTCGTCGGTGAGGTGGACGAACAGCTGCCCGCGACCCCGGAGCCGGGCGAGGCGCCGCGCGGGCATCGCTGCGAGCCGGCCGACGGTGTCGGCGAGGTCGTCGATCGCCCATGCGGGTGCGGCCGCGGAAGGGCTGTCGGTCTCCGTGTCGGTGTGCTCCAGCAGGAGCTTGAGCAGGTCCACCGGCCGGGCCAGCCAGCCCAGGGCGATCGACCGCAGCTCGTCGTGGTTGTGGTCGGCGCCCATCGTGGTGCCCAGGATGTCCGCGACGCGGTCGACCATGGCGTCGAGCCAGGCGGCGTCGCCGGCGGTCACCCGCGCGATCAGGTGGCGGTAGCCGAACTCGTCCGAGCGGGACAGGCGTACGTAGCGCTCGTGGCGCGAGCGCTCGCGCTCCGCCCGGTGGGTCTCGGGGTCGGCCTCGATGACCTTCGCCCGGGCGATCTCGAGCACGGTGGACGGCGCGTGCCCGGCGATGGCCCTGGCGACGGCCCGGTCGACCTTCGCCACCTGGTCGTCGAGCAGTGCGCGCGAGAGGACCGCGACCTTGCGCGCCACCCACGGCTCGCACTGGCCGGCCTCGACCACCGCCCACGTCAGGGGGAGGCGGTGGACGAGGTCGAGCCCGTCGGCGACGAGCGCCCGGGTGGTCGCGGGGTGCGTCTCGCGCGCCATGGCCAGCTCCGGGATCGCGTGCTCGCGGACCGGGGGAGTGCCGTCGCCGCCCGGAGTGACCATCGGGTCGCGGTGGTCGCGAGGGTGGCCGTTGACCTCCGCCCACCGGATCCCGAGCCGGAGCTCCTCCACCTCGGCGAGGCGGCGCGAGCGGAGCGCTCCGGTAGCCAGCGCCAGCACCTGGGTCGCAGACGCCTCATCGGCCGCGGGAAGCGGCTGACGTGCGGGGCTGGTGATGGACATGCTTCAGTCTATCGAACAAGTGTTCGAAGCACAAGCCTCGCACGCCCCCCTCTCGTGGAGCTCTCTCGGCGGCGTCCCCCTCACCGCTCCATCACGAACCACGCGCTGAAGCCGTCGGCGTCCCGCTCGGCCCCGCGCCGGCTGGAGAGGGCGTCGACCAGCTGGAGCCCGCGGCCGTGGACCTGCAGGGGATCGCTCGCGTCCGGCTCGGGCAGGTCGGGCGGGCTGCCGGGGTTGCGGACCTCCACCGTGAGCGTGCCCGCGTCCCACGTGACCTGCACGTGACACCCGGAGTCGGCGTGGACCACGGCGTTGGTGACGAGCTCCGACAAGCAGAGGACGGCTGTGTCGACCAGCTCCTCGTCGACCCCCCACGCGGACAGCGTCGCCCGGAGCTCCTCACGTGCCGGACCGACGGCCGCCGGGTCGCTGGCGACCTTGAACAGCGCGACCCGTGCGCCCGCCGGCGGCGTACGCATCCCGGCGCGGGGGTCGCCGTCGAGGCCGGCGCTCGGGGTGACCCGCGTGCTGCGGAGCGCCTCGCCCAGCCGGGCGCCCAGCTCCACCAGCTCGCCGACCGTGTGGTCCTCGAAGCCGGGGGACCGTCGGTAGAACAGGACGTACGCGCCGAGGGTGTGCCCGCCCGCCACGATCGGCACGGCCGCGAGCGCCACCGTCTCCGTCCCGTGCTGGCGCTCGACGAAGGTGGGGTGGCTGGTCCCGAGCTGCTCGAGGTCGCCGACGACGGCGCGGCCGGTGCGCACCGCGGTGTTGAGGGGCACGTCGTCGTAGGCGTCCACCCGGCACCAGGTCGCGGGGCGCTGTCCCGTGTGCTCGGCCGAGGTGAAGTTCAGGCGCCGGCCGCCGCCCTCGAGCAGGGCGAGCCCGGCCCGCCGTACGCCGGGCAGCGAGGTGAGTGCGTCCAGCGCCTGCTCGGCCCACGCGTGGGTGGGCCCTGCGACCGCCGGATCGGACCCGGCTGCAGCGTTCACCTGCCGAGCGTACGGCGGGGACGTACCCCGTGGGGGTGAGGTGTTCGCGAATCCTGCCCCGAGGGACGCCGATGGCGCGATGATGACCCGGTGATCGGCCCCGACGGCCCCGCGCCCCTGTCCGAACGGCTGACCCGCCTTGCGCGCGTCACCGGCGAGCTGGTCGACGCCGACACCGTCGAAGGGGTCTGCAAGGCCGTCGTCACGCACGGCGCAGAGGCCGTCGGGGCGGACGTCGCCTCGGTGACCCTGCTCAGCCCGGACGGGCGGACCGTCCGGCTGATGGCCCTCAACGGAGGTCGCGCCGGTGACGAGGAGACGTGGAGCACCTTCCCGCTCACCGTCCGCACGCCGTCGGCCGAGGCCATCCGGACGGGGACCCGCCTGGTCGTCACCGGCCGGCAGGCGATCACGCGACGCTTCACCGACATGCCGGACCGCGGTACCCAGACCGTCGTGGCCCTGCCGCTGACTGCCGGCGGCTCCGTGATCGGTGCCATCGGGCTGGCCTTCGCCGACGCACGCCACCTCGACGAGGCCGAGGTCGAGCTCCTCGACATCCTGGCCAGCGCCTGCGCCCAGAGCATCGGCCGGATCAACGCGCAGGAGGACGCAGGTCGGCAGGCTGCCAAGCTCGCGTTCCTGGCCGAGGCGGCCACGGAGCTGGCCAGCAGCCTCGACTACCAGGTCACCCTCGGCAACGTCGCCCGCCTGGCCGTCCCGATGTTCGCCGACTGGTGCGCGATCGACGTCGTCGACGACGGTCGGCTGCGGCGGCTGGCCGTGGCCCACGTCGACCCCGACAAGGTGCAGCTCGCGCACGAGCTCGCCGAGCGCTATCCCCCAGACCCCGACGGGCCGCACGGTCCGTGGCAGGTCCTGCGCACCGGGCGCAGCGAGCTCATCGCCGAGATCACCGACGAGATGATTGCGGCCGCGGCGGTCGACGAGGAGCACGCGGCCATCGCTCGCGCCCTCCACCTCCGCAGCGCCGTCACCGTGCCGCTCGTGGCACGCGGCCGCGTGCTCGGGGTGATCACCTGGGTGACGGCCGAGTCGGAGCGCCACTTCACGCTCGACGACCTCGTGCTGGCCGAGCAGCTGGCGAAGCGGGCAGCCGTGTCCCTGGACAACGCCGAGCTGCACAGCCAGACGCTCGCGGCTGCCGTGCAGCTCCAGCGTGCGGTGCTCCCCGACGCCCTCGACACCTCGTCGCGGTGGGAGGTCGCTCACCACTACAGCCCCGCCGGTCGCACCGAGGTCGGCGGCGACTTCTACGACGTCGTCGAGCTGGACGACGGTCGGCTCGTGCTGTTCATCGGCGACGTGATGGGCCGGGGCGTCGGCGCGGCCGCGGCCATGGCGCAGGTCCGCGCCGCGGTGCGGGCGTACGCAGTGCTGGACCCCCGCCCTGCGCTGGTCCTCGACCGGCTCGACGCGATGTTCGAGCAGCACGGCTCCGATCAGCTGGTCACCCTCCTCTACCTGCTCGCCGACCCGCGCACCGACACCCTGACGGTCGCCAACGCGGGACACCCGCCGCCCGTGCTGCTGCGCGCGGACGGGTCCGCCCACCAGCTCGCCTTCGCCGACGGGCCGCCCCTCGGCGTCGGTGCCCGGAGCCGCACCGAGGAGCACATGCGCCTCGGCGTCGGCGAGGCCGTCGTCGCGTTCACCGACGGCTTGATCGAGCGCCGCGGGGAGGACATCACCGACGGCCAGGAACGCCTGGCCGGTGCAGCCGCGGCCCTGGCGGGCACACCGCTGCCCGGCCTCGTCCCGTCAGTGGTGGAGCGGGTGGGTGACCCGTCGCGCGACGACGACGTCGCCGTCATCGCCGCGCGACGACTGGTCTGATCAGCGGCCGGCGCGCACAGTGGCCTTGCGGGCGGCTGCCGTCACCGAGTCCGACCCGCCGTACGACACCTTCAGCGTGTGCCTCCCGGCCGTGAAGGCCAGGCGGAGCACGGCCTTCCCGTCGTCGAGCCGGACGCGACGCACGACCTTGCCGTCGACCCGGACCACCACGCGGCCGGTCGCCTCGACGGAGGCGGGGACCACGGGCACCCGTACGACGACCTTGGTGCGGTCGCCAGCGCTGGGGGTGCGGTCGAGCGAGACCTTCACGCGGGACGGTGCCTTCACCACGGCCCGCGTCTCCGCCGACCGGGCCACCCCTGCGGCACCGCCGTGACGTGAGGCCGTGACCTGCACCGACAGCCGGTGCCGCACGTCGTCCGCCCCCAGGGGGAAGGACGCCGAGGTCGCACCCGCGACGGGCACGCCGTCGCGCAGCCACTGGTAGGCGTACGTCAGGCCGCCCTGGTCCCAGCCGCCGGCGACGGCGGTGAGCGTCCGGCCGACGACCGGGTTGCCGGCGACGATCGGGGGCGCCGTCGAGACCGGAGCCGCGGGCACCGGGCTCGGGTCGGTGGGCGTGGTGGGCGCCGCCGCCACCGACAACGAGGTGACCGCCGACGTGTTGCCCGCGACGTCGCTCGCCCGTACGTCGATGGCGTGCGCGGCACCGTCCAGCTGGACGGCCGAGGTCCACGCGGCCCAGACGCCGCCGTCGAGGCGGTACTCGCGCACCGCGACGCCGGACGAGTCGTCCGTGGCCGTGAGTGAAAGCTTTCGCTCACCCGACACCGACCCCGACGCCACCGGCGGAGTGTCGTCGACCTTGACCGAGCGCGTCCAGACCTCGCTCCAGACGCCGTTGGCCGAGCGCGCGCGCCACGCCACGTCGTACGAGCCGGCCGGCAGCTGCACCGGGCCGTCGTACGCCGTCCACGAGCCGTCGCCGAGGCGGTACTGCGTGGTCGGGGCCGAGCCCGCCAGAGTCAGCGCGGCGTCCGCGCCGTGCCACCCGTCAGCACCCTCGTCGGAGACCGACGCCGTGACCGGGCCGTCGGTGTAGGCCAGCGGGTCCACCGACGCGAGCGTCGGCACGACCTTCTCGATCAACCCGTCCGCACCGAAGGTGAGCCTGTCGATCGTGGTCTCCCGGTGGGTCCCGTCACCGCCGGGCGTGTCGAAGGTGGGGACCGCGAAGCGGTGGTAGGCGATGTACCACTCGTCGGTTCCCGGCACCTGCACGATCGAGCTGTGGCCGGTGCCGAGGATGCCCTGCGACTCGTCCTTCTCCAGGATCAGCCCGCGGTAGGTCCACGGCCCGGTCGGTGACGTCGAGGTGGCGTAGCCGACGCGGTAGTTCGGCGAACCGGTGTCGTCGATCGCGTAGGTCAGGTGGTAGGTCCCGTCGCGGTAGTTCATGAACGAGCCCTCGCGATAGCCGGTGAGACCGGACATCGCCGAGATCGTCCCCGGCTTCAGCGAGACCATGTCGTCGGCCAGCTCCGCCATCACCGGGGAGCCGTTGCCCCAGTAGAGGTAGTGCTTGCCCGACACCGGGTCGCGGAAGGCGGCCGGGTCGATGGCCTGGCCCGAGGTGACGGCCTCGTTGTTGAGGATCATCGCCTGCGGCTGCGCCGTGAACGGGCCCGTCGGGCTGTCCGCGACCGCGACGCCGATCGTCTTGCGGTTGAGCGCGGTGTTGTGGCCGGAGAAGTAGAAGTAGAACCTCCCGTCGCGCTCGATGATCGTCGGCGCCCACGCGTTGCCGCTCGCCCACGGGACGTCGCCGTTGGCGCCGTCGAGGGTGAGGATCGGCTCCTCCGAGCGCGTCCAGTCGACGAGGTCGGTCGAGCTCCAGACGTAGAACTCCTTGCCGCCCCAGCCGGGGTAGCCGTCGGAGGTGGCGTAGATGTAGTAGGTGCCGTCGAAGACCGCGATGTTGGGGTCGGCGTAGAGACCCGGCAGCACCGGCGAGCGCATCTCGACCGCCGTCACCGTCCAGACCCGGCTCTCCGCGCCGTTGGTGACGGTCAGCGACACCGGGGAGCTGTGGTCGGCCGGGCCGTCCGGCGTCACCGTCGCACCCGCCGCCACGGCGTACGCCGGGGCGAGGGCGGTCAGGTTCGTGCCGGGCTGCACGGGGAGGGTGATCTCCCCGGCGGCAGCGTCGATGATCGCCGGCACCTTGAGGGAGTCGAGCTCGACGCCGAGCACGTCGGTCGGGCCGGCGGCGAGCTCGGCCACCTCGGCGCCCGACAGCGCGCGGGACCAGATCCGGAAGTCGCGCACCTTGCCGCGCAGCCGGTTGTCGCCGGCGTAGGCCGAGCGGCCGATGTAGTTGGCGGTCGTCACGCCGTCGCCGATGTCGCCGGGACGGTGGGTGACGTTGGCGTTGCGGGCGACCTGCCGGCCGTCGAGGTAGAGCGTCGAGACGCCGTCGCCCAGCGTGTAGGTCAGCGTCTTCCACGCGCCGCGCTGCAGCGCCGAGCCCGCGCTCATGCCCTGCTCGGTCGTCCAGTTGCCGGACGCGATCGCCGCGCGATAGGTGCTGTTGCCGGTCGTGAAGAGGTAGCCCTTGCCGACGCCGTCGGTGCCGGTGTTGCCCAGGTTCCACACGAAGTAGTTGCCGGACTGGGCCGGGTCGACCCACACCTCGGTCGACACGGTGATGTCGTCGAGGCCGGTCATCATGTTGTCGGGCAGCTCCACGTGGCCGGTCGAGCCGCCCAGCGTGAGCGCACCGTCGGCGAAGGTCGCGTCACCGGTGACGGTGCCGTCGTAGCCGTGGCCGCTCACGTCCTCGGCGTCGCCGGTCAGCGGCAGGTGTGCGACCAGGCCGTCCTCGTCGCTCTGCACCGGCGGCGGGGGAGCGGGCAGGTCGGCGCGCAGTGCGTCGAGCTCGGCCTGCGTCACCGGGAGCACCGTGCCGTGGCGCGGGCTGGCCGGCAGCTTGTAGTCGGCCGGCACCTTCCAGTCGGGGGCGTCCAGGTCGTCGGTGGTGAGCGGGATGTAGCCGCGGCCGCCGTACTCGTCGACGAACAGGTAGTACTGCCCGCCGGAGGTGTCGCCGGGGTTGCGCTTGAAGACCGTCGGGCCCTCGACCGCGGACGTGCCGGCGTCGCGGCCGATGCAGCCGTCCTGGAAGGCCCACGCCTTGGACCCGACGAGGTCGGGCTCGGTGAGCGAGTCGTTCTTCTCCTGGATGATGTCGGAGCAGCCGGTGGTGCCGGCGCCCTCGTCCTTGGTGAAGCGGTAGTAGGTCCCGTCCTCCTTGATGACGGTCGAGTCGATGCGGGAGGACCCGATGTCCTGCCAGATCTTCGCCTCGCTGAAGGTCACGAAGTCGCGCGTCGTGGCGTAGAGCATCCGGTTGTAGGTGCCGCCCGTGTGGTTCGGGTCGTCCTCGGCGTAGAGCTTCGAGGCCCAGAACACGACGTACTGCTGCAGGTCCTCGTCCCAGTACGCCTCCGGCGCCCAGGTGTTGCCCGCGGTCGGCGGGGAGACCAGCACGTGGCGCTGCTCGGACCAGTTCCTGAGGTCCGTCGACTCCCAGATCTCGAGGTAGCGGCTGCCCTGGCGCTGGGCGCGGTCCCAGTTGCCGTTGCGGCCGATCGAGAGGTCGGTGGCGATCAGGAAGAAGCGGTCGCCCTCGGGGGAGCGGATGAGGAACGGGTCGCGCAGGCCGAGCTCGCCGTACGTCGACTCGAGAACCGGCTCGCCGTTGTTGAGCTCGTCCCAGCGCAGCGCGTCGTTGCCGCGGCTGGCCGCGAAGTAGATCTTCTCCCCGGCGATCGAGTTGCCGGTGAAGTAGCTGAAGGCATAGCCCGCGTACGGCGCGGGGGCAGGCGCCTCGCGCACGGTGAGCGGGAAGTCGCGGGTCGCCGTGGCCGCGCCGACGGTGACCGTGGCGGTGAGGGTGACGTTCGCGTCACCGGCGCCGGGCGCGGGGCGGTCGACGATGCCGTCGGGCGCCACGATGGCGGGCGCGGAGGACGCCCAGCTGATGCTCGCGCCCATCTCGCCCTCGGTGGGCAGGGTGAGGTGGCCGCGCACGTCGTCGGGGTGGACGAGCTCGATCGCGGCCGCCGCCTCGTCGGCCTTGGCCTGGTCGCCCTCGTCGGGCAGGACGGTCGCGTCGAAGGACTTCGTCGTCGTCTCCGAGCCGCGAGTGAGGGTGGCGGTCAGCGTCACGACGACCGGGTCCTCCCCGGGGCCGGGGCGGGTGACGGCACCGCTGCCGTTGATGACGGCGGGGTCGCTGGATGCCCACGCGATGCTGGAGCCGTAGGGGCCGGCGGCCGGGAGGGTGAGGTCGTCGGTCACGCCGGACAGGTCGCCGAGCGACAGGGCAGCCGTGTCGGAGGCGAGGCGGTCGGCGTCGGTCAGCGAGATTGCCGCGACCTCCTCGGAGGTCAGGGCGCGGTCGTAGATCCGGAAGTTCTTGACCTTGCCCTTGAGGCTGTTGTCGACGGCGTAGTTGGACTCGCCGAGCACGTTGTTGGTCGTGGTGCCGTTGCCGATCGCGCTGGGCAGCCAGCTGACGGCGGTGTTCTGCCCGACCTGCACACCGTCCTCGTAGAGGGTGCCGGTGGTGCCGGTCTGGGTGTAGGTGACGGTCTTCCACACGCCGCGGGCCAGGGCTCGGCCCGGAGAGGGTGCGGTGTTGCGCTCGTTGTTCCACCACTGGTTGGTGATCGAGGCGCGGAAGGTGTTGCCCGTCGCCATGAGGTAGCCGCTGCCGGAGGGCGCCGTCGTCGCCGGGTTGCCGAGTCCCCAGATGAAGTAGTTGCCCGCCTGGCTCGGCTCGATGTAGACGTCGGTCGACACCGTGATCGAGCTGAGTCCCGCCATCAGGTCGTTCGGCAGCTTGACGTGGTCGTCGACGCCGTCCAGGACCAGCCCGTTGGTGCCGGTCCAGGTGCCGCCGCCGCTCAGCGTGCCGTCGCGGCCGTTGCCCGAGGAGTCGACCACGGTCGTGCCGGACTCCTGGGTCAGGTCGTAGCGCAGGAGCAGCCCGTCGGTGACGTCGTCCGGGTCGGCCGCGGTGGCGGGGGCCGACGGCAGGACGAGCAGGAGGCCGGCCAGCACCGCCAGCACGACGGCGACGGCGGACGGGACGAGCGGGCATGGGGTGCGGGACTGGTCGACGTCGGTCATGGGGTCCTCTTCGGCATGTGAGCGTTAACAGACGCAGTGTGACCACGGTCACCCCAATTCGTCAACGGTGCCATCCGAAAGCGGGACGGACCCTTGACGAACCGATTGTGAGCGCTAACACTCTCGCTGTGGTGCCCGTCACATCCGCGTGACGGCCCTGGACCTCGAGGACCGCCATGACCCTGCTCCACCGCCCGGCCGCCGCCCTCACCGCCGCCGTACTGCTCGTCGCCGGACTGGCCGCCACGACCGGCGCGACGCTCCCCGCGTCGGCCGCCGAGGGCGACGTGAGCTGGACCGACACCTTCGACGGATCGTCGCTCGACGGGCGGTGGAGCGTGGTGAACCCGGACCCCGCGCACCTGTCCGTCACGGGCGGCGCGCTGCGCATCGCCGGTCAGCCGGGCGACACCTGGCAGGGCAACAACACCGCGAAGAACGTCGTCGTCCTCGACGTCCCGGCCGGCGACTTCACCGCCACCGCGGAGGTGTCCGCCGCGGTCGCGAAGGTCTACCAGGGCGCCGGCCTCATCGCCTGGCAGGACATGGACAACTACCTCCGCTCCGGGCTCACCTTCGTCGGCAACCTCTCGCCGTCCGGCATCGCGGTCGAGACCGACCTCGAGACCGGGGCGGTCTTCAGCGCCGTCGCCTTCGCCGACCGCCCTGCCTCCAGCGCCGAGCGGCTGCGCCTCCAGCGCGTGGGCGACACCCTCACCTCGAGCTTCTGGGACGGGGCGGCGTGGGTCACCGCCGCCACCACCGACGTCTCCTTCGACACCACCCAGGTCGGCCTCTACGCGCTGGCCGCGCAGGACGGCACCGTCCTGCCGGCCGCCTTCGACTCCTTCACCATCGAGCACGGCGCCGGCGCCGACGTCACGCCGTCGGGCCCGTTCGTGCTGCAGGCCGACGGCGAGGAGCCGTACGTCGTCCTCGACGGCACCGCGCTGCGCCTGAGCGCCGAGCAGCCCACCGCCAGCCTGCGGATGCGGGCCGCCGATGCCGGGCTCACCACCGACGACGGTCCCGTCGTGCTGCGCGACGGAGCGTTGGAGGTCGGCGCCGTCGACGACGAGCCCACGCCGCTGCGCCTGACCGACGCGGGCGGAGGCAAGGTCGTGCTGCGCGACGCGGCCGACCCCGCGGCGTACGTCACCTCGAGCGACGACGGCGCGCTGGTCACCGGAGCGGAGGCGGACGCCGTGCGGTTCCTCCTGTCGGAGGTCGGCGAGGGCACCGCGACGCTCACCGTCGACGGCGACGGCACCGGCGCCGAGATCAACGACGACATGTTCGGCATCTTCTACGAGGACATCAACTACGCCGCCGACGGCGGGCTCTACGCCGAGCTGGTGCGCAACCGGTCCTTCGAGTTCAACTCCTCCGACAACGGCTCCTTCACCGGGATGACCGCCTGGCAGGTGCTCGACCGCAGCGGCTCCGGCACCACCGCCGCGGTGGTCGACGACGCCACCCGCCTCAACGCGATGAACCGCAACCACCTGCGGCTGACCGCCGCCGCGGCCGGCGACGGCATCCGCAACGTCGGGTACAACAACGGCTTCGCCGTCAAGGCGGGCGAGACGTACGAGGGCTACGTCTGGGCGCGCAGCACGACCGCCCAGCAGCTGACCGTGCGCCTGGAGAACGCCGCCGGCGACGCCACCATCGCCTCCGCGGTGATCGCGCTCGACGGGTCGGGCACGTGGAAGAAGCACCCCTTCACACTGACCGCCGCGACCACCACCGACGCGGGCCGGCTCGCCGTGCTCGCCGGCGCCCCGTCCGTCGTCGGGCTCGACATGGTCTCGCTGATGCCGACCGACCGCTGGGTCGGCCCGGTCAACGGCAGGAGCGTGCTCCGCAAGGACCTGATGGAGAAGGTCGCGGCGATGGAGCCCGGCTTCCTCCGCTTCCCCGGCGGCTGCGTCACCAACGTCGGCACCTTCCGCACCTACGAGGAGAGCGGCTTCACCGACCGCCGCCGCACCTACCAGTGGAAGGAGACCATCGGGCCGGTCGAGGAGCGACCCACCAACTGGAACTTCTGGGGCTACAACCAGTCCTACGGCATCGGCTACCTGGAGTACTTCCAGATGGCCGAGGACCTCGGTGCCGAGCCGCTGCCCGTCGTCTCGGTCGGCGCCAACGGCTGCGGCGGCGCCGGGATCCCGGAGATGAAGGACCCCGAGCTGATCGAGCGCTGGGTCGACGACACCGTGGACCTCATCGAGTTCGCCAACGGCGGCACCGACACCGAGTGGGGCGCCAGGCGCGCCGAGCTCGGCCACCCGGAGCCCTTCGGCCTCGACATGATCGGCCTCGGCAACGAGGAGAACACCACGACCTTCGAGGCCAACTTCCCGGCCTTCCGCGACGCCATCGAGGCGAGGTACCCCGACATCCAGATCATCTCCAACTCCGGCCCGGACTCCTCCGGCGCCCGCTTCGACACCCTGTGGGACTTCAACCGCGAGCAGGACGTCGACCTCGTCGACGAGCACTACTACCGCGACCCGCAGTGGTTCCTGGAGAACCACTTCCGCTACGACTCCTACGACCGCGAGGACCCGCTGGTGTTCCTCGGCGAGTACGCCTCGCGCGGCAACACGCTCTACAACGCGCTCGCCGAGGCGTCGTACATCACCGCGCTCCAGCGCAACGCCGACGTCGTGCGGCTCGCGTCGTACGCCCCGCTGCTCGCCAACGAGTCGCACGTGCAGTGGAACCCCGACGCCATCTGGTTCGACAACGACGAGTCGTGGGAGACGCCCAACTGGGAGGTGCAGAAGCTCTTCGGCACCAACGTCGGCGACGAGGTCGTGCCGAGCACGTACGACGGGCCGGCCGACGCCGTGCAGCCCATCACCGGTGGCGTCTTCCTCTCGACGTGGGCGACCGCCGCGGCGTACGACAACGTGACGGTCACCTCAAACGACACCGGTGAGACGCTCTTCTCCGACGAGTTCGCCGACGCCGGGCAGTGGTCGCCCCAGGCCGGCACGTGGGCGGTGGACGGCGACCGCTACGCGCAGACCAGCACCTCGGTCACCGACGCGCGGTCGATCCCGACCGGCGCCTACGACCAGGACTGGAGCAACTACACGCTCGAGCTCGACGCCACCAAGACCGCCGGCTCCGAGGGCTTTCTCGTCGGCTTCGGTGCCACCGGCACCAACGACTTCTACTGGTGGAACCTCGGCGGCTGGAACAACACCCGCTCGGTGCTCCAGCGCGCCACGGGTGGCGCGGCCGGCGAGGTCAAGGCGCTCGAGGGCCGCAGCGTCACCACCGGGCAGACCTACCGGGTCAAGGTCGTCGTCGACGGCACCCACGTCGAGCTCTGGCTCGACGGCGAGCTGCAGATGGAGTACGACCAGCCCGCGCCGCCGGCCGACGTGCACCAGGTCGTCACCCGCGACGTGAGGACCGGCGACCTCGTCGCCAAGGTGGTCAACACCTCGACCCGGCCCGCCCGCACCCGCATCGACATCGGCGACGCCGGCATCGAGGGCACCGCCACCGTCACCACGCTGAGCGGCGCACCCGGGGCCACCAACACCAAGGCGAACCCGAACGCGATCAAGCCGCGGGTGCGTGAGATCGAGGGGATCGGCGAGTCGTTCGACTACGAGTTCCCCGCCTCCTCGGTGACCTTCATCCGGATGCACACCGCCGACGCGGTCGCCCCCGTGGTCGACCGCCTTGAGGTGGCCGGCGAGGGCGTCAACGGTTGGCATGCCGAGCCCGCGACCGTGCTGGTCGGCGCCACCGACGACCGTCGCGTCGCGCGGCTCGAGGTCTCTGTCGACGACGGCCCCTGGACCACCGTCGAGGGCGCGAGCGGCGAGGTCACCGTGTCGGGCGACGGGCTGCACACGGTCGCCGTCCGCGCGGTCGACGCCGCCGGCAACGTCGGCGAGGTCCGCCCGCTCGCGGTGGGCATCGACGCCAGGGCCCCGGTCACCCGGGCCACCCTCGACGGCCGCGCCGTCACCCTCGCCGCGGCCGACGCCGGCTCCGGCGTGGACCGGGTCGACTACCGCCTCGGCGACGGCCCGTGGACGGCGTACGCCGCGCGCGTGCAGGTCGGTGGCTCCGCGACCGTGGTCGGCTTCCGGGCCGTCGACCGCCTCGGCAACGTCGAGCAGGCCGGTGAGCTGCGGGTCCCCGCGGCCGGCGCGCAGCTCGCCGCGACCGCCACCGCCGCCGTGACGGACGACGAGGGCGTACGGCTCGGCCGCACGGCGACCGTCGCCGTGACGGTCACCGCCGACGGCTCCACCCCGACCGGGGCGGTCACGATCGCCGACGGGTCGGGCGCGCTCGCCAGCCGCACCCTCGTCGACGGCCGCGCGACCCTTCGCGTCGACACCGCGGACCTCGGGGTCGGCAGCCACCCGCTGACCGTCCGCTACGCCGGCGACGCCACCCACGCGTCGTCGCAGGACACGGTGGCCCTCGAGGTCGCGAGGGCGAGGACGCGGACCGACGTCGTCGTCAAGCACCGCTCGCCGTCCGCCCGCAAGGCCGTCGTCGTGGCCAAGGTCCGTGCTGCCGTCGCCGCCCCCGGCAGGGTGCGGGTCACGGTCCGCAGCGCCGGGACGTCGCGGGCCAGGACCGTCGCGCTCCGCGAGGGGAAGGCTCGGCTCGTCCTGCGCGGCCTCGCCCCGGGCACCCACCGCATCACCGTCGCGTACGCCGGCTCGCCGGGCGTCGCACCCTCGCGGGCGAGCACCGTCCTGCGGGTCACCCGCCTCGAAGGGAAGAACTGACATGACGAGCACGTGGATCGCCGGGGCCCTCGCGCTGGCAGCGTCGACGGCCGGCCTGGTCGCCGGGACGGCCCCGGCGTCCAGCGCCGCGGCCGACCTGGAGACCGGCCTCGTCGGCTGGTGGAACCTCGACGAGACGTCCGGCACCGTCGCGGCCGACTCGTCGGGCAACGGCCGTGACGGCACCGTCACCGGCGCAGCCACGTGGAACGGCGGCGACGGCTTCGTCTTCAGCGGCGGGAGCAACAGCTCGGGCAACGCGATCACCCTGCCGAACAACCTGCTGTCCGGGCTCGAGGACGTCACCGTCGACTTCGACGTGTGGGTCGACCCGAGCCTGACCAGCGGCAACTGGTTCATGTACAACTTCGGCAACTCCGCGACCTTCCCCAACGGCACGGGGTACCTCTTCACCACCAACGACAGCTCCAACCGGCTGCGCTCGACGATCGCCGAGGGCGGCTTCGCCACCGAGCAGAGCGCGTCTCGGCCCGGGCGGGTCCCGACGGGGCAGTGGCGCCACATCACCTTCAGCATCGACGGCGGCACGCCGGGCGCACCGGGAGCTGCCCGGGTGTACGAGGACGGCGTCCTGGTCGCCTCGAACACGAACCTCACCACCAACCCCGGCCTGCTCGGGGAGCCCGACGGCACCACCACCCGCAACGTGCTGGGCCGCTCCGCCTACAGCGGCGACCTGTCCTTCAAGGGCCGGCTGCGCGACTTCCGCCTCTACTCCCGCGCCCTGACCGGCGAGGAGGCCTCGGCCAGCGCTGCCGACACCAACACCGCCGCGGCAGAGGCGGACGCCGCCGACCTCGACCTCGGCGACACCACCGCCGTCACGTCCGACCTCGTGCTCCCGACGACGGGCACCCGCGGCACCACGATCTCCTGGGCCACGAGCGACGCCTCCGTGGTGGAGGCGGACGGCACCGTGCACCGCCCGGCGTACGGCGCCCCTGACGGCGCGGCGACGCTGACCGCGACCGTCACCCGCGGCGACGTCTCCCGCGCCGCCGGACCCTTCGCGGTGACCGTGCTCGCCGAGGAGCAGGACGACGCCGGCAAGGCGCAGGCCGCGGTCGACGCCGTCGCGCTCGTCCACCCGGACGACGTGCGTGGCAACCTGACCCTGCCCGCCTCCGGCCTGCACGGCACGACGTTCACCTGGGCGAGCAGCGCCCCGGCGGTCGTCACCGCCACCGGCGAGGTCACCCGCCCCGCCCACGGCAGCGCCCCGGTCGACGTGGCCCTCACCGTCACCGGCACCCTCGGCGACGCCACCGCCACGCGCTCGATCACCGTGCGCGTACGCCCCCTGCCCGCGCCGGCGGACTACGAGGCGTACGCCTTCGCCTACTTCGCCGGTGAGAGCACCGACGACGGCGAGAAGATCTTCCTCGGCGCGAGCCGCGGCAACGACCCGCTCGACTACGACGTGCTCAACGACGGCAGGCCCGTGCTGGAGTCGCAGCTCGGCACGAAGGGCCTTCGCGACCCGTTCATCATCCGCTCCGCCGAGGGCGACCGGTTCTTCCTGCTGGCCACCGACCTCAAGGCCTACCCGGCCGTCGACTTCGGCGAGGCGCAGGAGACGGGCTCGAAGTACCTCGAGGTCTGGGAGTCCACCGACCTCGTGAACTGGTCCGACCAGCGCCACGTCAAGGTCTCCTCCGACCTCGCCGGCAACACCTGGGCACCGGAGGCGTTCTACGACGAGGAGGCGGGGGAGTACGTCGTCTACTGGGCGTCCGCGTTCTATCCCACCGCCGACACGACGAACCGCGACATCAACACGTCCTACCAGCGGATGGTCTATGCCACGACCCGCGACTTCGTGACCTTCAGCGAGCCGCGGCCGTGGATCGACGTCAAGCGCGGCACCGGCCGCGGCATGATCGACGCCACGATCGTCCAGGACGGTGACACCTTCCACCGCTTCGTCAAGGACGAGGCCGTGATGACGCCGCGCCAGGAGCGCTCGACCGACCTGCGCGCCACCGTCAGCGGCTCGCTCCCGACCACCACGTCGACGCCCGGCTGGCAGCTGGTGCGCGACCAGGTCGGCGTCGGCCAGCCCAACCCGTGGGGCGGCACCTACACCCAGGGTGAGGGCCCGACGGTCTTCGCCGACAACGAGGTCGCCGACCGGTGGTACATGTTCATCGACCAGCCGAGCTACCACGGCGGCCGCGGCTACCTCGCGTTCCGCACCGACGACATCGACAGCGGGAGCTGGCAGTCCGTGCCGACCGCCGACCTGCCGAGCAGCCCGCGCCACGGCACGGTGATCCCGGTGACGCAGGCCGAGCTCGACACGATGCGCGCGGCCTACCAGCCCGACCTGCTCGTCGAGTCGGTCGCCGACGCCGCGGTGACCACGCGTGAGGGCACCGCGCCCGCGCTGCCCGCCACGGTCTCGGCCGAGCTGGGCGACGGGTCGACCGAGCAGGTCGCGGTGCAGTGGGACGACGTCGACCCTGCGTCGTACGCCGCTCCCGGCACGTTCACCGTGACCGGCACCGTCGTGCGCGGGTCGGCCGACCGGCCGGTCGTGACGGTCACCGTCACCGACGCCGACGACCCCGTGGTCACGTTGTCCGCCGGCACGCCCGGCGGGACGGCCGGATGGTGGGTCACCGACCCGGTGCTCGCCACCGCCACCGCCACCGACGCCTCCGGGGTGGAGAGCGTGTCGACGTCGGTCGACGGCTCCCCGTGGGCGACCACCGCCGGCGCATCCGCGTCCGCCGAGGTCGCCGGCGACGGCACCCACACGGTCCGGGCCCGTGCGGTCGACACCACCGGCAACGAGTCGGCGACGACCTCGCTCGAGGTGCGCATCGACGCCACCGACCCGGTCAGCCGCGCGACCTACGACGCCGAGCGACGCGTGACCGTGCGCGCCGCCGACGCCACCTCCGGCCTGCTGCGGGTCGAGACCCGCGTCGGGTCGGGTGCCTGGACGACGTACGCCGGCCCGGTCGCGGCCGGTGCGGCCCGGGCGGTGGCCTACCGCGCCGTCGACCGCGCCGGCAACGTCGAGCCCGCCAACACCTTGTCGCTCCCGCCCGTGGGTGGCGAGCAGGTGGTGACCTCGGTCGCCGCCTCGGTGCGCAAGGTCGCGCGCTTCGGCTCAGAAGTGCCCGTGGTGGTGCGGGTCGCCGGCACGACCGGGGTGCCCGCGGGCGCCGTCCGGGTCGTCAGTGGCGACCGGCTCGTCGGCACCGGCGAGCTCGTGGACGGCCGCGTACGGCTGGTCCTCGACACCACCGCGATGGGCGTGGGCGGCCACGACCTCGAGGTGAGGTACGACGGCAGCGCGAGCCACGCCGCGTCGACGGCGACCGTGCCGCTGCGCGTGGTCCGGGCAGGGTCGAGCACCCGGGTCCGGGTGGAGCGCACGGCCGGCGGGACGCGGCTCGCGGCTCGCGTGCGGGTCGTCACCGACCCCGCCGGACAGGCGCCCGAGCGCGTGCGCGCCGTGCTGCTCCGCAACGGCCGCGTGCTGAAGGCCAGGTGGCTCGACCTCTCCGCCGCCGGGCGCGCCCGGTGGCGGGTCGCGCCGGAGCGGCCGGGCGCCTACGTGGTGCGCGTCGTGACGCGTCGCTCGGAGACGCTCTCCGGCTCGAAGGACTCGGCGCGGCTGAGGCTGCGCTGACCCAGGCTGGCCGGCCGGGGAGGGTGTGAGGATCAGCCCCGGCCGGCCGCTCCACCTGCCCGCCCGCCCGCCGCGATGCCCGAGGATGGTGCCGTGCCCCAGGACCAGACGTTCGGCCAGCTGCCCGACGGGCGCGACGTGCGCCTGCTGACGATCGGGGCCGAGCCCGGCCCCGTCGTCGAGGTGCTCACCCTCGGCGCGACGGTCCACCGGCTGGTGGTCGCGTGCGGCGACGGCGAGCGGCGCAACGTCGTGCTCGGCCACCCGGACGTCGCGGAGCGGCTGGCGAGCGGCGACTACGTCGGCGGCACCATCGGCCGCTACGCCAACCGCATCGCCGGCGGCCGCTTCAGCCTCGACGGCCGTGACGTCGAGGTGCGCACCCACGACCGGGGCAACAGCCTGCACGGCGGCCCGGACGGCTTCGACGTACGCCTCTGGGACGTCGTCGCCCACGACGCCGACGAGGTCGTGCTGTCGCTGGTCAGCCCGGACGGCGACCAGGGCTTCCCCGGCGAGGTGACCGCGACCGTCCGCTACGTCGTCGACGGCGAGGCGGTGCGCGTGACGATGGAGGCCACGACCGACGCGGCCACCGTGGTCAACCTGACCAACCACGCCTACCTCAACCTCGCCGGCGAGGGCTCCGGCACGGTCGACGGCCACGAGCTGCTCGTCGAGGCCGACGAGCTCACGCCGGTCGACGCGACCGGGATCCCGCTCGGCGGCCACGCCCCGGTCGCCGGCACGCCGTTCGACCTCCGGGTGCCGACGCTGATCGGGCCCGCGGTGCGCACAGAGCACCCGCAGGTCGCCGACGCCCGCGGCATCGACCACAACTACGTCGTGCGCGGCAGTGGGCTGCGCCGGGCCGCGGTGCTCACCTCGCCGGCCACCCGGACCAGCGCCGAGGTGTGGACCGACCAGCCGGGCCTGCAGGTCTACACCGGCAACTTCCTCGACGGCTCCCGCCGCGCCACCAGCGGCGGGCGCTACCGCCAGGGCGACGGCGTCGCGCTCGAGCCCCAGCTCTTCCCCGACTCGCCCAACCGCCCCGAGTGGCCCTCTGCGGTGCTGCGGCCCGGGGAGGCGTACGTCTCGCGGCTGGAGTGGCGCTTCGGCTCGACGAGCTGAGGCTCAGCGTCCGGTGTAGGACGAGGCGGTCTCGACCAGCACGTCGTGCAGCGCGAGCTCGGCCGCGCCGCGCACGCGTCCGGCCCGGTGGGCGACCAGCACGCGGCGCGACGGCGCGCTCGAGCCCAGCGAGATGACGCGGACGTCGGGGTGCTGGTTGACGGTCGCCGTACGCGGGGCGAGCGCGATGCCGAGGCCGACGCTGACCATCGCCTGGGCCTCCTGGTAGTCGTTGGCCTGGAAGGCGATCGTGGGGGAGAAGCCCGCGGCGACCGCACTCCGCTCGAGCACCTCGACGACGGGGTGGCCGCCGGCACGGATGATCCACGGCTCCGCGGCCAGGGACGCGAGATCGACCGTGCGGCGCCGGGCGAGACGGTGCGAGGCGCCGACGAGGAGCACGGTCGGGTCGGTGAAGAGCTCGGTCAGGACCAGCTCGTCGTCGTGGACGCGGTCCCACTCGTAGTCCCAGAGGAACGACATGGCGACCGCTCCCTCCTCGAGCATCCGCACCAGGTGGTCCTCACGCCCGCTGCTGATGGTGAGGGTGATGTTGGGGTAGAGCTCGCGGTAGCGGCGCACGGCCAGCGGCAGGAACGAGCTGCCCACGGTGGGGAAGGTGCCGAGCGTGACGCTGCCACGACGTACGCCGGCGATGTCCTGCAGGTCGGCCTCCGCCGCCGCCAGCTGGCGCACGACCTTGCGCGCGTGGGTGGCGAGCACGAGCCCGGCGTCGGTGGGCCGCATTCCGCGGGCGTGCCGGTCGAGGAGCGGCTGGCCCGCCTCGCGCTCGAGGCGCAGCAGCTGCTGGGACACGGCGGAGGGCGTGTAGCCCAGGGCCGCGGCGGCCCCGGTGACCGAGCCCTCCTCCACGATCGCGAGCAGCACCTGGAGGCGTTTGACGTCGAGCACGGGACCAGTCTGCCTGAAGCAGCGCTTCACGGCCATGAAGATCGCTCTCCCTGCGGTTGAAGGTCCCCGGGGGCCGCTCCAGGAGCGGGGCGTCGCACTAAGCATGTAGTGATGCTTCATCGAGATGTGCAGATTCGTGATTGTGCTACACCTCACTGGGGCGCAACCTGTGGTGGTCCGGACGGCCCGGACGCACACCCCGGGAGGCCAGATGCGCGAGATCGACGCGACGTGGATGCGAGGAGGCACCAGCAAGTGCTGGGTCTTCCGTCGCGACGACCTGACGATCCCCGACCTGTCGGTCGACGAGGTGCTGCTGCGTCTCTACGGGAGTCCCGACCACCGCCAGGTGGACGGCGTGGGCGGCGGCACCTCGACCACCAGCAAGGCGGTGATCCTGGCTCCGTCATCCGACCCCGACGTGGACGTCGAGTACACCTTCGCCCAGGTCGGGATCGAGGAGGCCAAGGTCGACTGGGGCAGCAACTGCGGCAACTGCTCGGCCGTGGTGGCGTCGTTCGCGATCCGGGAGGGCTGGGTCGCCACCGGTGCGGCCGAGACCTCGGTGCGGGTGCTCAACACCAACACGCGCCAGCTGATCGTGCAGCGGGTCCCCACCCCCGGCGGGCGCCTGGACGAGGCCGCGACCGAGCACATCCCCGGCGTCCCCTTCCCCGGCGCCCCGGTGCGGATGGGGTTCGTCGACCCGGCCGGGCGCAGCACCGGCCACCTGTTCCCGACCGGGCGCGAGCGCGACCGGCTCTCCGACGCGGTCGGCGGCGTGACGGTGACCCTGGTCGACGCGGGTGCCCCGGTCGTCGCGGTCCGCGCCGCCGAGGTCGGCGTGCGCGGTGACGAGGACATCGCCGCGCTCGACGCCGTCCCGGGCCTGCTGGCGCGGCTCGATGCCGTACGACGCGAGGCCGGCGTCCGCATGGGCCTCGCCGCGACCCCCGAGGCGGTCGCGCGGGCCGTGCCCAAGCTGGCGGTCGTCTCCGACGCCGCGCCGGACGACGGCCCGGACACCGACCTGACCGTACGGATGCTGTCGATGGGCCGCTTCCACCCCGCCGTCCCGGTCACCGGGTCGGTCGCCCTCACCCTCGCCGCCGGCGCCGCCGGCACGGTCGTGCACGACCTGGTCGCACCCGACGGCCTCGCCGAGGGCCCCGCCCGCGGGCTCCGGCTCGCCACCCCGGCGGGCTGCGTCAGCACGTTCGTCGAGGAGCACGACGGCGTCCCGGTCGTGGGCGTCGTCCGGACCTATCGCCGACTGGCCAGCGGCTCGGTGCTGCTGCCGGACCCGCCACTCCAGCCCTCGGCGTCCGCATGACCACCCCGCCGGCCCCATCAACCCCCCACCCCCTTGACACGACCTGCCCCGAAGGGGCTCGCTTCACCTGGAGGAACCGATGACCCAGCACGTCGACCTGGAGGACGTGACCGCCGAGACGGACGGGAGCGCCGTGCCCACGCAGGACCCGCAGGCCGCAGAGGACCGGGCCGCGCCGAACCCGCGGCTCGCGGCCGCCGTGGTAGCGGGTTTCGCCGCGCTTGCCGTGGGGGTCTCCGTCCTCGGCGGTGACCTGCTCAACCCCGCCGCCTCCACCACCGACGGCGACTACGCCGGCGAGACCGTGGAGCTGATGATCCCGCTCGCGGAGGGCGGTGGCACCGACACCTGGGCCCGGTTCGTCGCCACCGAGCTCACCCACGAGGTCCCCGGCTCGCCGGGCCTGGCGCCGGTGAACGACGACGGTGGCGAGGGCATCCTCGGCACCAACCACTTCATGAGCTCCGCGCGCACCGACGGCACCGAGGTGTTGGTGAGCACCGCGTCCACCGTGGTGCCCTACCTGCTCGACATGCCCGCGGTCCGCTACGACTTCGCCGAGCTCCGGCCGATCCTGGCCAACGGGACCGGCGCCGTCGTCTACGCCCGCTCGGCGGCCGGGGTCACGGGGGTCGAGGACCTCGTCGACCGCGACCGGCCGCTGGTCTTCGGCGGCATCGCCGCGACCAGCCTCGACCTGACCACGCTCCTCGCCTTCGACCTTCTGGGTGCCGACGTCGAGTCCACGTTCGGCTTCGAGGGTCGTGGCCCGGTCAACCTGGCCCTCCAGCGCGGCGAGGTCGACATCGACTACCAGACGACCTCGTCGTACGGACCCGCCGTCGAGCCGCTCGTGGAGGACGGCACCGCGGTGCCCCTCTTCTCCCTCGGCCAGGTCGACGAGTCGGGCGAGATCGTCCGCGACCCCAACTTCCCCGACCTCCCGACGGTGGTGGAGGTCTACGAGGAGCTCAACGGCGAGCAGCCCGACCCCGACGCACTCGCCACCTACCGCGCGATCCTCGCGCTGACGTACACGTACCAGAAGGCCCTGTGGGTCCCCGAGGACACTCCCGACGAGGCGCTCGAGCTGCTCCGCTCGACCGCTGAGGACATGGGGGCGGACCCGGAGTTCCAGGAGGCGGCCGCAGAGGTGCTCGGCGGCTACCCGCTCGACGCCTCGCCCGACCTCGCCGAGCGCATCGGGGACGCCTACCGCGTGGACGACTCCGTCCGCGAGGACGTCCTCGAGCTGCTCGAGACCGACCACGACATCACGATCGACTGAGGACGCCACCATGACAGACGCAGCCTTCTCGGCACTGGCCTCCCTGGCCGACCCCTCCCTCTTGCTCATGCTCGCCATCGGCGTCGTCGCCGGCCTGGTCATCGGACTGATCCCGGGCCTCGGCGGCACCGGCGCCGTGGCGATCCTCCTGCCCGTCACCTTCGGCATGGAGCCCGAAGCGGCCCTGGCCATGCTCATCGGCGCCCTGGCCGTCGTCCACACCTCCGACACCGTGGCAGCCGTCCTCCTGGGCGCGCCGGGCTCGGCGTCGGCGAGCGTCACGATGCTCGACGGCTACTCGATGGCGCGGCAGGGGCAGGCCAAGCGGGCCCTCTCGCTGGCCTTCCTCTCCTCCATGGCCGGCGGCCTGATCGGCGCGGTCGGCCTGACCCTGGCGATCCCGCTCGCACGACCCCTGGTGCTGTCGTTCGGCAGCCCCGAGCTCTTCATGCTCACCATCCTGGGCGTCTCCCTCGCGGCGGTCCTCTCCCGCGGCAACGTGGTCAAGGGCCTGATGGCCGGCTTCCTCGGCCTGCTGCTGGGCCTGGTCGGCACCTCGCCCACCACCGCCGAGGAGCGCTTCTCCTTCGGGTCTCTCTTCCTCAGCGACGGGGTCTCCCTCGTGGCCGTCGCGCTCGGCATCTTCGGCCTCGCCGAGATCGCCAGCCGGGTCGGGCAGCGCAAGGTCACCGAGACGCCGGTCGAGCTGACCGGCGGCTGGGGGGCCGGCATCCGCGAGTGGCTCACCCACTGGACCCAGGTCGTCCGCGGCTCGCTCATCGGCATCTGGGCCGGCGTCCTGCCCGGCGTCGGCGCGACCGCCGGCACCTGGCTGGCGTACGGGCAGGCCGTCGCGACCGCCAAGGACAAGCGCAAGTTCGGCAAGGGCGACCCGCGCGGCATCGTCGGCCCCGAGAGCGCCAACAACTCCGTGGAGGCCGGCGACCTCATCCCGACCTTCCTCTTCGGCATCCCCGGCGGCGTGCCGTCCGCGATGCTGCTCGGGATGCTCCTGACGTACGGCATCCAGCCTGGGCCCGCGATCGTGACTGAGCACCTCGACCTGATGTACCTCATCGTCTGGGCCTTCGCGATCGCGTCCGTGGCCGGCGCGTTCCTCTGCTTCCTCGCCACCGGCACGCTCGCCAAGCTCACCCGCGTCCCGTTCGCCGTGCTCGGCCCCGGCCTGCTGGTGATCATGCTGCTCGGCGCCTTCCAGGAGGGCGGCCAGGTCGGCGACCTGTGGGTGATGGTCCTGCTCGGTGTGGTCGGGTTCCTCCTCAAGGCGACGGGCACCCCGCGGGCACCGTTCCTCATCGGCTTCGTCCTCGCCATCCCGATGGAGCGCTACTACTACCTGACCGCCAACCTCTACGACGGCGCGTCGTGGATGCTGCGCCCCGGCGTCCTGGTCTTCGCGGCCGTCCTGGTCGTGCCGGTGCTGTGGTCGCTGCTCAAGAAGCTGCGCGGCACCTCCGGCCAGGCCGACGACGGCCACCGCGACGAGCACGACGGCCCTGAGGCCGACGTGGACGACCTCGAGGGCTCGATGGCCGGCACCGCCTGGTCCGCCGCGCTCGCCGTCGTCACGGTGCTGGTCTTCGCGGGCGCCCTGTGGGTCAGCGGCTCCTTCTCCGAGGAGGCGCGGTTGATGCCACGACTGGTCGCCACCTGCGGCCTGGTCGCCGCGCTCGTCCTCGTCTGGCAGGAGGCCCGGGTCCGCCGCTCGCGTCCGGACGGGGCGGCGGCGGAGGCTGCCGACGAGCCGCTCGGCGCCGGCGGGTCCACGCTGGTGGCCACGCGGGTCGAGCCGGTCGCCGACCAGCGCGCCCTGGCCCGCGCGCACGACCTCCGGATCGCTGCCCGCACGTTCGTCGCGATGGCGGTGTTCCTGGGGCTCGCCATGGTCGGCGGCTACCTCGCGGCGACGCTGGTCTTCACCCCGGCGTTCCTGCTGTACGCCGCCCGGGTGCGCCCGCGCACCGCGATCGTCTACACGCTGGTGCTGGGCGCGGTCCTGCTGACGCTGCCCTCGCTGCTGCCCGTCGACCTGCCGATGGGGCTGCTCCAGTGACCACCCGACCCGGCTCGACGCCGCACCTCGACCCCACCACCAGGAAGGACAGCCGATGACCGTCGTCGTCGCCTATGCCGACACCCCGCCCGGGCACGCAGCCGTGGCTGCCGCCGTCGCCGAGTCCGCCCGGGAGGAGGAGGTGGTGGTCCTGGTGCCCGCCGTCCGCGGCGATGCCCCGCCGGAGGTCGCGGATCTCGAGCGGCGCTGGCCCGAGGCCGCCGGGCGGATCGAGGTCGCGCGTGGTGACCTCGGTGACCCGAGCGACGCCGTCGTCCAGGTCGCCCAGCGCCGCGACGCCCGCCTGGTGGTCCTGGGCCTGCGAGCTCGTACGCCGGTCGGCAAGCTCGTCTTCGGCAGCACGGCGCAGCGGATCCTGCTGGACGCGACGTGCCCGGTGCTGGCGGTGAAGCCGCCGCCAGGGTGAGACCCGGCTTGTCGCCGACACCCCGAGTGGGCAAAATCCGAGCATGACGACTCGTCCCTCGGGCGGCGCCAGCATCGCGCCGCACGCTGCTCTGGTCGGGCACTTCTCCTACCGCCCTGACGCGGACGCGTGGTCGTGGTCGGACGGCATGTTCCGCATCCACGGGTTCGAGCCCGGTCAGGTCGTCCCCACCATGGAGCTGGTGATGAGCCACATCCACCCCGACGACCGCGAGGCAGCCTGGGAGTCGCGGGAGGCCGCCCTCGAACGAGACGAGCCGTTCTCCTTCGTCCACCGGATCACCACCGCCGCCGGCTGCCTCCGCGTCGTCGTCGCGGCGGGACACCTCGAGCGCCACGACGAGACGGCGGCCATCGTCGGCCACCTGATCGACATCACCGACGTCCGGCAGGACGCGGTCGCGCGCGAGCTCGACGGAGCGGTCGAGGACTTCGTCGAGCACCGGGCAGTGATCGAGCAGGCGAAGGGCGTGCTGGTGCAGCTCTACAGCGTCGGCCCCGACACCGCCTGGGCGATCCTGCGTGCCTTCAGCGCCGACTCCAACCGCAAGGTGCGCGACATCGCCGGCCTGCTGGTCGTGGCCGCGGGGGACAACCTGACGCCCACCCGCGGCCGGTCGCCGTCACCGCACGTCATGCTCCAGCGGCTCTACGCCGACGCGCCCGGCACGGCTGCCCAGTCCGGCTGATCGATGACGAAGCCGGCAGACCGCGTGCGGTCCTCCTCGACCTCCCGCGTCGTGCTCGCCCTCGGGGTGCTCGCCCTGGTCGCGCTGATCGTCCTCGTGCAGCGGCCGGCGGGGGACGCCGGCACCGACGAGCCGGCCGCCTCCGAGCGGGGCGCGCCGGTGGTCGCCAGCGACGAGGAGTTCTGCGCCGGGTTCCGCGCCCTCGCGGACAGCCAGGCGCAGTTCGTCGCCGGCTCCAGCGACGAGGCCGCGCTGGCGGAGTCCGCCGACGCGCTGGTCGACACCGGCGTCCCGGCCGGGATGTCGCTGCCCGCCCGCAGCGGCTACTACACGCTGATCGGCAGCGTGTACGACTCCGTCGGCCTCGACCTCGAGCACGAGGCGGTCGGCGCGCCGGCCGATCCGGTCGACGGCGGCGACGCCGCCTTCTCGGCGTACCTCCAGCAGTCCTGCCCGCCCTGAGGGTGACCTGTGCGCGCGGACGTCGCCGCGCTCTGACAGTGTGGTGTGGTGGGGAGCAGCGCCTCTCCGCCTATGATGAGAATCATTCCCAATTCCTGAAGCACCAAGGAGAAGAACACGATGAACAAGCGTGAGCTCGTCGACGCCGTCGCCCAGGGCGCCGACCTGTCCAAGTCCGGCGCCGAGTCCGCCGTCGACGCCGTGGTCGAGGCCATCTCGTCCGCCCTCGCCAACGGCGACAAGGTGACCCTGCCCGGCTTCGGCACGTTCGAGGTCCGTGAGCGCGCGGCCCGCTCGGGCCGCAACCCGCAGACCGGCGAGGCGATGGAGATCGCCGCGTCCCGCAGCGCCGGCTTCAAGCCGGCCTCTGCGCTCAAGCAGAGCCTCAACGGCTGACGTACGCCCCCGTACGCCCCGTACGACGAGGAGGCCGCACCGATCTCGGTGCGGCCTCCTCGGCATGTCGGGGTCTCAGCGGTACTGGTTCTTCGGTGCCTCGATGAGCGCGAGCTCCTCGACGACCACTTCCGGCGAGTCCAGGCCGCCGTCGCCGGTGCCGGGGACGTGCGTGGCGACCACGCGCACCCACTGGTCGTCCGCGGGCGGCTCCACGCCGGTCGCCGCCACGCGCATCACCGTGGCGTCGGCGGCGCAGCAGTTCATCCCGAACTGGGTGACGTACCAGGTGCCGGACTTGTCCCGGCTCACGAATCCGGTGAGCTCGAGGCGGCGGTCGGCAAGGGTCGCGCCGTCGTCGTACGCCGCGCGGAACAGGACGTCGTCGAGCGTCAGGGGCACCGTGTCGCCCTCGGGCAGCGGGGGCAGCGAGACCTCGCTCGCCTCCTTGATCGGGACGGTCGCGTTCTGGGCGCGCTCGGCGAAGTGGGCGCCGAGGGCCGGGGGAGCGACGAGGAAGAAGACCAGGGACGGCGCGAAGAGGAGCCAGGCGGCCCGCGGCACGTGGGCGTCGTGGTCCTCGTCCTCGGATCCCTGCTCGCGCCACAGGTCGGCGAGCGCGAGCACGATGAGGAAGACGCCGCACGCGACGAGCGGCCAGCGCATCCACGAGTTGACGTAGCGCAGGTAGGCGTCGCCCGCCGCCATGCGGACCAGGACGGCGCCGGTGACGGCCAGCAGCAGGGTCTGGGTCGCGCGGGTCACAGCAGCCACCATCCCATGCCGCAGGCAGACAGCACCGCCACGACGATCACCAGCGGCACGAACCGCAGCGCGAAGGCGCCGCCGAACTGGCCCGACTCCATCGACGCGAGCTTCACGTCCATCGCCGGGCCGACGACCATGAAGACGAGCTTGGCTGTGTCGGAGAAGGCGCTGAGGCTGGCCGCCACGAACGCGTCGGCCTCGGAGCACAGGGCGACGACGAAGGCGAAGATCGCCATCGAGCCGACCGCGAGGAAGAAGTTCCCCGCGACGCTGTCGATGATCTCGCGCGGCACGAAGGTGTTGATCGCGGCGGCGATCATCGCGCCCAGCACGAGGAACCCGGCTGCGTGGATGAAGTCGTGGCGCACGCTGCCGAGGAAGGCCTGCGCGGCGCCCTCACCGTGGTCGTGACCGCGCTGGCGGTGCAGGATCGGGACGCGTCCGGCGAACCGCAGCCACAGCCACCCGACCGCGACGGCGGTCACCAGCGAGGCGAGGAATCGGGCGAGCACGACCTCGGGGCGGTCAGGAAAGGCGACGGCCGTCGACACCAGCACGACCGGGTTCACCGCGGGAGTTGCGAGCAGGAAGGTCAGCGCGACGGCGGGCGCGACCCCGCGCCGCATCAGGCTGCCCGCGACGGGGACCGACGCGCACTCGCACCCCGGAAGGGCCACGCCGGCCAGTCCCGCGACGGGCACGCCGAGGGTCGGGTTGGCGGGCACCAGCCTGCGCAACGCCTTCTCCGACAGCAGCGTCGCGATGACGCCGGCGAGCAGCACGCCGCCGACGAGGAACGGGATCGACTGCACCACGATCGCGACGAAGATGGTGCTCCACGTCGCCAGCGCGGGTGAGTCGAGGCGCGGCAGCAGCCACTGCTGCGACACCACCAGGGCCCCGAGCACGCCGAAGACGACGTAGACCTGGAGGGGGAGTCCTCCCACGGTGCGCCCGGGCGCGGGCGGCGCGTCCTGCTTGGTGGAACCACTCATGCGGGGTCCTGCTCAGCCTCGATCACCGGTGGAGCGTAAGTGATTCCCGTTATCAGCGGAAGCGGCGACTACCAGGAGGACTTCGTGATCCCCGGCAGCTCGCCGCGGTGGGCGAGGGTGCGCAGGTTGATCCGGGACAGCCCGGCCTTGCGGACGTAGCCGCGGGGCCGGCCGTCGACCTGGTCGCGGTTGCGGACCCGAACGGGGCTCGCGTCGCGCGGCAGCCGGCCGAGCGCCCGTACGGCGGCGTCGCGCTCCTCGGCGCTGGACGCGGTGCGCACCGCCTCCTTCAGCTCCGCCCGCCGGGCGGCGTACCTCTCGACGGTGCGCTTGCGGCGCTCGTTGGCGACGACCTTCGACTTCTTGGCCATCCGGTTCCTCCGGTGGAGCGCATCTTCACCTTGGGTCGCAAGTGGTTGCCGCGTGCCGCCATCAGACCTTCCCTCCCCGCGCGTGGATGTCGGCGACGACCGCCTCGATGCCGCGCTGGTCGATCGTCTTGATGCCGCGTGCGCTGACGGTGAGCGTGACGCTGCGTCGCAGGCTCGGCACCCAGTACTTCTTGGACTGGACGTTGACGTCGAAACGACCGGGGTCGCCTTCCACTGCGAGCGGCGGTGGCGGGTGTTGCTGCGTGAGGTGCGGCGCTTGGGGACGGCCACGGGTTCCTCCTGGTGTGTCGAGGGGTTCTCTGGCGGATGGGTCAGGCGACGTCGCGGATGTCGCCGAGCCACGGCTCGAGGCCGTCCTCGACGACGTCCCACGGCTGGGCCTGCCGGGCCTCGGCAGGGGTGAGGAGGACCTCCTCGAACGCGGCGCGGAGGTCGGCTGGCGGCGCGCCGAGGCCGGTGTAGAGCAGCCGGGTCACGGGCGTACGCCGCCCCCAGGGGCTGTAGCCGCCGATGCTCAGCTGGCCGCCGGCGCCGGACCACTCCAGCAGGTCGCCGGGGCGGGTGGGCACCCAGAAGCAGCCGCGGGCGCGGTGCGCGCCCGTGCCGAGGCGTTCGATGTGGTCGAGCAGCCGCTCGGGGTGGAACGGGCGCGACGAGCGCAGGTCCAGCCGCCACGCGCTGCTCCGCTCGAGGGCAGGCAGGTCGAGGTCGAGCTCGGGGGAGCACCACGCGTCGGCGAGCCTGTGGTGGTGCCGGTCGGCGACCAGCGCAGGGCCGTCCACCTGGTCGGCCCCGGGGAGGACGGGAGCGCCCGGGCGGGCCAGTGCATGCAGCAGGTCGGCGGCCTCGGGCCGGGGCTCGGCGTCGAGCACGACCACGTCGGCGAGCTCGACCTGGGCGCAGGCGACCTCGCCCACGCCGCGGTCGTCGTAGGGGTTGGTGTGCACGCCCCGCTCGCGGAGCAGGTCGTCGCTGAGCAGGTCGCGCACGGTGTCGCTCGCGCCCACGGCGGCGATGACGGCGCTGAGCTTGAGGTGTCGCGCCAGCCGGGTGTCGGTGGCGAGGGCGTGGGTGAGCTGGCCCGCCTCGGTCGCAGTCGGCAGGCCCGAGACGATCGAGCTCCACCGCTCGTCGCGGGCGAGGCGCTGGAGCGTGGGCAGGATGTCCTCGCGCAGTGCGCAGCTGACGCACGCGTGCTCGAGCTGGACCTCGTGCCGCTCCACGACGCCGGTCGCGTCGCTGACGGTCCGGGTGAGCACCTGCGACTCGGGGTCGATCGCGTGCCGCACCGACACCGCCCGCGGCAGGTCCCACGCCAGGCTGAGCAGCGTCGCGTCCATCGCGGCCGGGTCGACTCCCGTGACCACCACCAGCGGCGTCCTCATCGCGACCCGCCGTAGCGCCGCTGGAACTTCTCGACGCGCCCCTCGCTGTCGAGCCTACGGGCGGTGCCGGTCCAGAACGGGTGGCTGTCGCTGGTGATGTCGACGGCGACGACGGGGCCGTAGTCGGGGTGGATGCCCTGCTTCACTTCGCCTCCTTGTAACGAGAATCGTTCTCAATAGTAGACCACGTCCCGGTCGAGGGGAAGCCCGGTTAGGCTGACCGCCATGACAGCGCCCACCGCCGGCTCCGCGCCTGCCGGACCCGGCCGCCGCGACACCCGCCAGCGCCGCCTGCTGCGCGACCAGCTGTCGCGCCAGGAGGCGTTCGTCAGCGCCCAGCAGATGTACGACGACCTCCGGGCCAGCGGCGACCGGGTCGGCCTGGCCACCGTCTACCGCACCCTCCAGGCGATGACCGAGGCCGGCGAGCTCGACGTGCTGCGCTCCGACGAGGGCGAGGTCCTCTATCGCCAGTGCGGCCCGCAGCACCACCACCACCTGGTCTGCCGCAGCTGCGGCGTCACCGTCGAGGTCGACGGCCCCGCGGTCGAGAAGTGGGCCGTCAAGGCCGCCGAGTCGCACGGCTTCACCGAGGTGACGCACGTGGTCGAGCTCTTCGGCCTCTGCGCGGAGTGCTCGCGGCGTTAGCCGGCCATCCCCCCGGCCTGCCGGTTGCGGTGGGCCCACGCGGCCAGCGCCGTGGTGAGCGGCACGGCCGCGATCAGGCCGATGGTGGCCACGGAGCTGCGCACGATCTCCTGCGCCACGACCTGGCTCGGCACGACCGCGGTCAGCGAGCCGTTGTCGGCGACCAGCAGCACGAGCAGCGGCAGCGACGACCCGGCGTACGCCAGGACGATGGTGTTGACCACCGACGCCACGTGGGCACGCCCGACGCGGCTGCCCGCGCGGAAGAGCCGGCCGAACCCGGCGGCCGGGTCGGCGTGCGCGATCTCGGCGACGGTGGCCGCCTGGGTGACCGTGACGTCGTCGAGGACGCCGAGAGAGCCGATGACGATGCCGGCCAGCAGCAGGCCGCGCATGTCGACGCCCTGGGTGCCGCCGACCGAGGCGGACAGGTCGTCGGTCACGCCGGTGAGGTGGAGCGCCGCCACCGAGAGCCACGCCAGGGCTCCGGTCAGGGCGAGGCTGGCCAGCGTGCCGAGCACGGCCGTCGTCGTGGTGATGCCGAAGCCGTGGGTCAGGTAGAGGACGACGAGCACGACCGCCGCCGACCCGACGACGGCGACGAGCAGCGGCGGGCTGCCGTCGAGGATCGCCGGGATCACGAAGGACGCGAGGATCGCGAAGGTCGCCGCCAGCCCGGCCAGGGACGCCACGCCGCGCCACCGGCCGAAGGCGACCAACGCCAGCACGAACGCGAGCCCCACGAACCACAGCCCGGTGCCGCGCTGGTGGTCCACCACGGCGTACGCGACGCCGTCCGGGGTCTCGTTGCGGATCAGCACGACGTCGTCGTCGAGCTCGACCTCGGGCGCGCCGAGCCCACCGGGCAACGGGGCGGTCACCTCGACGGGGTCCTCGGTGCCGACCGACACGCGTACACTCCCGCACCGCTCGACGTCGGCAGGCGTCCCCTCGGGGCAGGTCTCCTCCTCGACCGCGACGACCCGGCCGGGGATCTCGGGGGCCGCGTCGGCGCCGTCCCCGATCGCCCCCGGGGAGGGCCACAGCCACACGAGCGCGACGACCGTCAGCAGCGCGAGGGGCGCGACGACCGCGAGCGCGGCGGTGCGGTGCAGCCGGGAGCCCGTACGGGCGGGGCCGCGGTGGTGGTGGGTGCCCATGGGTCCTCCAGCATCCCACGCGCGCGACGGCCCCCACCGGTGCTCCGGTGGGGGCCGCCTGCGTGTGCCTCTGGGTGCGGGTCAGCGGTTGGGCGGGGCCGGGGGCGTCATGTGCTGGGTCGCCTCCGGGTCCACGCTCGTGGGGTAGTTGGTGCCGGTCGTGCCGTTGCCGCTGCTGTGCGAGCTGCCGGTGTGGCTGCCCACCTCGTCGCGGGCGCGGTTGGCGCCCAGCTGGACGTCGCGCTTGGTCTGGTCGGCCGCCTTGCCGCCCTTGTCCTTGGCCTGGCGGAGCAGGTCGGCGGCGAGCTCACGGCCGCCGAGGCCGAACGCGAGGGCGAGGCCCAGGGCGAGGGCGAACATGATCGCGGTGAAGGCGATCCGCACGATCTCGGGCGCGATCTGGAGCTGCTCGAGGATCATGAAGAACGCGATCGTCATGATGACCGCGGGAGCGACCGCGCCCACGACCTTGCCGGTCGGGGTGTCGCCCATGAACCGCACGACGGCGCCGGCGACCGCACCCGAGAGGAGCGCGGCGACGATGAAGATGAGGATCGCCACGATCACGTTGGGCAGGTAGGCGAGCACCTCGTTCATGAAGCTCGTCGCGGCCGGGATGCCGAGCGCGCCGATGGCCGCGGTGATGAAGAAGATGAAGATCAGCCAGAACACGACGCGCGAGATGCCGTTGGCCGGTGAGGCCCCGGGCAGCACCGCGTCGACGTACCTGTTGGCCGAGCTCTCGTGCAGCCGTCGGTCCAGGTGGACCTTGTCGAGGACCGTCCTGACGATCTTGGCGACCATCTTCGAGACGAGGTAGCCGACGAGCAGGATGAGGAGGAAGCCGACGAGGTTGGGCAGGAAGTCGAAGATGCCGTCGGTCGTCCTCTGGAAGCTGTCACCGATGTCCACGGGGAGTCCTTTCACCGGGTGGTGGGGGTGTGCCCTCCCACGTTCCCCAGACCTGCGCCCGCGATGTCACACCCCGAGGATCCGTATGGATGAGGACGAACGGGGTAGACCGACCCAGGTGGCCGAGCGGGCGAGGAAGGTGGTCACGTCGAACGGTGCTCACGCCGCCGATCTGCCTCGACAGCAGGCACGGGTCCTTCGGACAAACCGCCCGAAGGGGTGCGGGGGACCGCCTTGTCCCACCCCTCCGGATCGGGGAGATTGGCGCCATGTCGCCCGACCTGCCCGAGCTGGTCCTCACCGGGGCGCGGGTCTTCGACGGCGTCCGCTACCTCGGCGCGGTCGGTGACGTGCTGGTGAGCGACGGCCGGATCGTGTCGGTGGGCGGCACGGTGCGTACGGACGGCGCGGAGGTCGTCGACTGCGACGGCGCGCTGCTGCTGCCGGGCTTCGTCGACGCGCACGTCCACCCCGTCCTGGGCGGGATCGAGCGGCTCACCTGCGACCTGAGCGGGCTGCCGGTCGACCGCGCTTCCTACCTCGCGCACGTCGGGTCGTACGCCGCCTCGCGCCCTGAGCTCGACTGGGTGCAGGGCGGCGGCTGGGCGATGGCGGCCTTCCCCGGCGGGCTGCCGACCGCGGCCGAGCTGGACACGGTGGTCGCGGACCGACCCGCCGCGCTGGTCAACCGCGACCACCACGGCATCTGGGTCAACACCCGCGCGCTCGACGTCGCGGGGATCACGCGCGACACCCGCGACCCGGCCGACGGTCGCGTCGAGCGCGACGCCGCGGGCGAGCCGACGGGCGTGCTGCACGAGGGCGCGATGGACCTCGTGCTGGCGGTGCTGCCGTTGCCCGACGCGGAGGAGCTGTACGCCGGGCTGCTCGAGGGCCAGCGCCACCTGCACTCGCTCGGCATCACCGGCTGGCAGGACGCGATCGTCGGGGCGTACGCCGGGATGCAGGACGCCGGGCCGACCTATCTCCGTGCGGCCCGGTCGGGCGACCTGACGGCGACGGTCGTCGGGGCGCTGTGGTGGGAGCGCGAGCGCGGCCTCGAGCAGGTGGCCGACCTGGTGGAGAAGCGGGAGGCGTACTCGCACGGGCGGTTCGCCGCGACGTCGGTGAAGATCATGCAGGACGGCGTGGCGGAGAACGGTACGGCGGCGATGGTCGAGCCGTACCTCGACCGCTGCGGGCACGCCACGTCGAACTCCGGCCTGTCGTTCGTGTCGCCGGCGCTGCTGCGGTCGGCTGTCGCGGCCCTGGACGCCGAGGGCTTCCAGGTGCACGTCCACGGGCTGGGGGACCGCGGGGTACGCGAGGCGCTGGACGCGCTCGTCGGGACGGACCCGTCGCGGCGGCACCACATCGCGCACCTGCAGCTGGTGCACCCCTCCGACATCGGTCGCTTCGCCGAGCTCGGCGTCGCGGCCAACATCCAGGCGCTGTGGGCCTGTCTCGACGAGCAGATGGTCGACCTGACCATCCCGTTCCTCGGCGAGGAGCGGGCCGCGCGGCAGTACCCGTTCGGCGACCTGCACCGCGCCGGTGCTCGCCTCGTCGCCGGCAGCGACTGGCCCGTCAGCACCCCGAACCCGCTCGAGGCGATCCACGTGGCGGTCCACCGGATGGCGTACGGGGAACCGGGGCCTGCGGGGAGCGAGCCGTTCCTCCCCGATCAGGCGCTGTCGCTCGAGGTGGCGCTCGCGGCGTACACCTCGGGATCGGCGTGGGTGTGCCACCGCGACGACCCCGGGACGATCGCGCCCGGTGCCGCGGCGGACCTGGTGCTGCTGGACCGGGACGTCTTCGACGAGCCTCGTGAGGTGGGGGCGGCCTCGGTGGAACGGGTGTGGGTGGACGGTGGGGAGGTCTAGTGCGTGCGACGCAGCCTTCGATGGGCCGCCTGCCGCACCAGGTCGGTGACCTGGTCGAGCGTGGCGGAGGAGATGCGCCACCGCTGCCAGTGGAGCGCGACGTCGACGCTGGCGGTGGGATGGAGGAGGACCAGGTCCTCGTCCTCGAGGGCCGAGTGGACTTGGTCCTCGGGCAGGACGCTCCACCCCAGGCCGAGCCGCACCGCGTCGAAGTACTCCCGGTTGGACGGGATGAAGTGCGCGGACGGTGGCGTGGTGACCCCGAACTGGTCCATGAACTGCAGCGGTAGCGCGTCGAGGCTGTCGAACTGGAGCATCGGCACGGTGCCGAGGTACTCGTCGAGCTCTTGACCGGCGGCGGGCGCGATCGCGGGGGAGCAGACAGGCAGGTAGCGCATCCACCCCAGGGACTCTGTCGTGCATCCCGCCCCGGCCTCGGCGTCGGTGGTGACGGCGGCCAGGACCGTGCCGGACCGCAAGAGGTCGCCGGTGCGGTCTTGATCCTCGATGCGCAGGTCGAGGAGCAGCCTGCCCTCCGCGGCGATGGCCTGCACCACGGGCTGGAACCACGTCGAGAGGGAGTCGGCGTTGACCGCCAGCGACAGCCGGATCGAGGGCTCCGTCGCGTGCAGCTCCTCGGCGAGGCGTACACCGGCCTCCTGCTGCAGCAGGAGGGACTGCCGGGCCAGCCGCAGCAGCTCACGCCCCACGTGGGTCGCGCTGACGGGCTGCCGCCGCACGACCACCGGGTGACCGATCTGCTTCTCCAGGCCCGCGATCCGTTGGCTCACGGCGCCCGTGGTGATGTGCAGCCGGGCCGCCGCTCCACCGAAGGTGCCCTCGTCGCAGACGGCCATGAGCGTCTCCAGCGCCTCGA
This sequence comes from Nocardioides eburneiflavus, assembly GCF_004785795.1. NCBI lineage: Bacteria > Bacillati > Actinomycetota > Actinomycetes > Propionibacteriales > Nocardioidaceae > Nocardioides > Nocardioides eburneiflavus. The sequence goes on along the minus strand of NZ_SRRO01000001.1, from coordinate 376,183 downwards.
TCCCCACCCGCATATAGCAACGCTAAACCATCTATAGGTTCTTTCGCTGGTGCTCACCGGGGCAGTGCGGCAGCGTGATGGGTGCGGGCAGGACTGCCCGGCACGACTGCCCGGCACCACCATCGACTGCTCGGAGAGGAGAGCTCGTGTCGACTCTGACCCCCCTTGGTCTCGTCAGCCGCATACGGCGTCAGCGACTACCTGGGAGGCGTGGCCTCGCGACGCAGCAGCGCTCTCGGCGTGGTCGCGGTGGCCTATCCCACGTCCGTGATCGGGATGGCCCTCCTGGCGCTCGTGGTCCCCGGTGACTCCACCTACGCCGGGCTGGCGTGGGGAGCCGCCTCGGGCGCTGTGATGGCCTTCGCGATCTGGTGGTTCTACCTCGCCCTCGCAGCCGGGCCCATCAGCGTGGTCTCGCCGGTCACCGCAGTGCTCGTCGCGGCCATCCCTGTCGTGGTCGGCGTCGCCCAGGGTGAGCAGCCACAAGGCTGGGCCTGGGCCGGCATCGCGCTCGGCCTCGCCGCGGTCGTCATGGTCAGCTGCGACCTGACCGGCAAGCAGCGCAGGGTCCAGCCCGCGACGCTCGTCCTGGCCATCGCCGCCGGCACCGCCTTCGCGCTGAGCTTCGTGCTCACCGCCGAGATCCCGACGGGGTCAGGCATGCTGCCGCTCGTCGCGGCCCGCGCGACCGCCACGCTCGTCGTCTTCACGTTCCTCGTCACCCAGCATCGCGGCCGCCAGGCAGTGCCGTGGTCGCAGCGGCTGCGCAGCTGGGCCGTCCCGGTCCTCATCGGCCTGGTCGACGTCGTCGCCAACGTCGCCATGTACTTCACCTTCCAGTTCGGCGACCTGGCGCTGGGCAGTCTGGTGATCGCTCTCTACTCCGCCTTCACCGTCGCCTTGGCGGTCCTGGTGCTCCGCGAGCACATCCACCGGATCCAGATCTGGGGACTGCTGGCAGCTGTGTGCTCAGTCCTGCTCGTCCACGCCGGCGCCTGACACCGATCGCAACCCGACCAAGGAGTTGCAGCGCAGGTGGTCGCCCTCCGTCGGGAGATCTGAGGGCGACAACCGCCACACGTGTGAACGTCCGCACTTCTTCGCGCGCAGCGACGCACCCTGATCTCATGACCTCCCGCCTCGCCGCCGTCCTGTGGGACATGGACGGCACGCTCATCGACAGCGAGCCGATCTGGATCGCGCAGCAGTTCGTCCTGGTCGAGCAGCACGGCGGCACGTGGACCAGGGAGCAGGGGCTGGCGCTGGTCGGTGCCGACATGCACGACACCGCGGTCGCGATGCAGGCCGCCGGCGTGGACATGGATGCGGCGGAGCTGGTCGCCGCGCTCGAGCGTCGGGTGATCGAGTCGCTGCAATTGGAGGTGCCGTGGCGACCGGGCGTACGCGAGCTGCTGGCGGAGCTGGTGCGCGAAGGCATCTCCTGCGCGATCGCCACGACCTCCTCGCACGAGATGGCGGCGTTGGTCGCCGCGGCCGCGCCCGACGGGGCGATCAGCGTCGTTGTCGGGTCCGAGGACGTCGCGCGGACCAAGCCGTCGCCGGAGCCCTACCTCCGTGCCGCCGAGCTGCTCGGCGTACGCGCGCGGGACTGCGTCGCCGTCGAGGACTCGCCCAACGGCCTGGCCGCGGCGATCGCGTCGGGCGCGACCACCATTGCCGTGCCCCACGACGCGGTGCTGCCCGGGAGCGGTGACTTCCTGATGTGGCCGACGCTCGAGGGGCGGACCGTCGAAGACCTCCGTGGAAGCATGTCGAACACCGTTGCGGATAGTGAAGGATCGGTGTAGTCTGGACGCACGTTGAAGAGGTCCAGGGCCCTAGGGTGATCGTCCAACCCGGGCTCTGGCTGGACGCAGCGAGTTGCGAGGGTGAGTAATAGCCCCCCGGGGGGCCTCCAGGGGCGACGACCGTCGACCAGCCGCGCGTGTGCGCGGCATGGGACCCGTCGTCGAGAGGAGGCCTGGTGGTGATCCAGCCCAGCGTGACCCACCCCATCGTCGCTGCCGCCACCGACGTACGCGCGTCGCTCAAGGCCGTCGCGCTACGCGAGCTCGTCGCCGCCGAGTCGCAGCTGGCCGAGCTGCGACTGCGGATCCTGGGCGACGCCGGCGACCTCGCCGAGCAGACGGCCGCCAAGGACGCCGCGGGCTGGTTGGCGCACCACACGCGCACCCGGGTCGCCGACGCGCGGGCCGACCTCGCCCTGGCGACCGCGCTCAACCGCGAGCGCCCCGCGCTGGCCGCGGCGATGCGCGAGGGGGCCGTGACGCTGGCGCAGGCCCATGTCGTCCACCGCGCGCTCGGCGCGCTGCCCGAGGTGGTCGACGCCGAGACGGTGTCCCGCGCCGAGGCGCACCTGGTGGAGCGGGCCGCGGAGTTCGGGCCGAGGGAGCTCGGTCGCATCGGGCGTCGGATCCTCGACGTCGTCGCCCCCGACGTCGCCGAGCCTGCCGAGGCGGCCCGGCTCGCCGACCTCGAGGCCGGTGCAGCGCGGAAGACCCGACTCACCCTGCGCCGTCTCGGCGATGGCACCACCCGCGTCTCCGGCCGCATCCCCGACCACGCGGCCACCCGGCTCGCGACCTACCTCGAGGCGTACGCCAGCCCGCGCGGCGCCGGGAAGAAGGCCGGCGACAAGCCCGGCGACGCAGTCGCCCGACTCGCCTACCCCCGACGCCTGGGAGAGGCCTTCGCCCAGTTCCTCGAGGCGGCCGACTCCTTGCGGATGCCGCTGCACGCCGGCGACGCGACCACCCTCGTCGTCACCGTCCCGCTCGCGTCGCTCCGGGCCGAGCTCGCGGCCGCCGACCTCATCGGCGCCGGACTCGTCCCCGGCGACGACCTCACCGGCGACCGCCTCAGCGCCGCCCAGGCACGCCGGCTCGCCTGCACCGCCAAGATCCTGCCCGTCGTCCTCGGCGGCGACAGCCTGCCGCTCGACCTCGGCCGGACACGGCGACTCTTCAGCCCCGCGCAGCGCAAGGCGATGCTGGTCCGCGACCGCACCTGCCGCGCCGAGGGGTGCGACGTCCCCGGCACCTGGTGCGAGGCCCACCACCTCGACCCCTGGCACGCCGGCGGGCGTACGGACCTCGCCGACGGGGCGCTGCTGTGCAGCCACCACCACCCCCCATCCACGACGACGCCTTCCGCGCCGACCGCCTGGCCAACGGCGACTTCCTGTTCCACCCCCGCAGATAACCTCGACGCCATGGCACCCACCATCGCCACGAACACCGAGGTCGGGCTCGACGAGCTGCTGGACTTCGTACGCCCGCGCCACCACATGCTGCTCATCACGCGGCGCGCCGACGGCAGCCCGCAGGCCTCGCCGGTCGCCGGCGGCATCGACGACAGCGGCCGGATCGTCGTCGCGACCTACCCGCAGCGCGCCAAGACGAAGAACGCGCGACGGCGTCCCGACGTGTCGGTCGTCGTCCTCTCCGACGACTGGGACGACGCGTGGGTGCAGGTCGACGGCACCTGCGAGGTGCTCGACGCCAGCGAGGGCGACACCCCCAGCGAGGAGGCGCTCGACGCGTTCGTCGAGTACTTCCGCACGATCGCGGGCGAGCACTCCGACTGGGACGAGTACCGCCGGGCGATGGTCGACCAGGGCAAGTCGCTGCTGCGGATCACCCCGACCCGCTGGGGCACGGTCTCGACCGGCGGCTTCCCGCCCGAGGTGGCGGCGAGATGACCAGCCTGCAGACCACCGCCCGGGAGCCCGCCTGGAAGGGCGCCGCGCTGCTCACCGGCGGGTTCGTCATGGTGCTGTGGGTGCTCGAGATCTTCGACGCCACGACGGGCAACCCGCTCGACGCGTACGGGGTGCGCCCGCGCAGCGAGGACGGGCTCGTCGGCATCGCGACGGCCCCGACGCTGCACTTCGGCTTCGACCACCTCGTCAGCAACACGGTCCCGGTGCTGGTGCTCGGGTTCCTCACCCTCGCCACCGGCATCGCGCGCGGGCTGGCCGCGACCGCGATCATCTGGGTCGTCGGCGGGCTCGGCGTGTGGCTGTTCGCCCAGCCCGGCAGCAACCACGCGGGCGCGTCGGTGCTGATCTTCGGCTGGATCGTCTACCTGGTCGTCCGCGGGTTCCTCAACAAGCGCACGACCGAGATCTTCATCGGCGTCGCGGTCTTCCTGCTCTACAGCAGCGCGCTGCTCGGCGTCCTGCCTGGTCAGCCCGGCGTCTCGTGGCAGGGCCACCTCTTCGGCGCGATCGGCGGCTTCGTCGCGGCGCGGCTGCTGACCACCCGCCGGCGCAGTGAGTCGAGCATCACGTACTGATCAGTAACGAACGCCGGACGGCACCCGCCGACCGCTCCTAGCCTGCGGGGCATGCGCGCTCACGCCCTCCGCTCCCTGGTCCTGGCCGTCCTCCTCGTCCCCGCCCTCGCGGCCTGCTCGGGCGGCGACGGAGCCGGCGAAGCAGGTGGTACGGCGTCGCAGGCCTCCCAGTCCGAGAGCCAGGAGGTCACGGCGTGGCGTGCCGCGCTCGAGGAGGAGCTCGGCACCGACACGTTCGACTTCGCCGCCCTCCAGCAGGCCGCGGCGGCCGACTGCGCGCGTACGGACGCCGCGGCGTGGACCGTCGAGCTCGCGCTGAGCGGCAACCTGTCGACCTCCGCGCTGACCCGCGTCGGGCTGGAGCACGCCTGCGCGGACGTCGTGCCGGCTTTCGACGAGGCCGTCGCCACCGTCGAGCAGGCCGCCGACCCGCTCGACCTGGTTTGCGGGCCGGGCGTCGAGCTGCCCGCCGAGGCCGCGCTCACCGCGGATCTGGTCTGCGCCAACCGCTAGGACTCCGGCGCCGGGATGGTGTCCGGCAGGTCGCGCACCGGCATCACCACGACGTCGTGGATCTTCCAGTCGAGGTCGCGGAGCACGCTGACCGCCGCCTCGAGCTGCTCGAGCGTGGGGGCGCGGCCCGCCACGGGGCGTACGAAGGCTTCCACGTGGAACACGTGGCCCTGGTCGCGCACGCGGCTGCGGCTGTCGAGGACCCACGAGAGGTTGGTGAGGACCTCGTCGACCTCGCGGGTGAGCCGGTGCGGGTGCCCGTCGTCGTACGTCCGGGCGCGCTGGTCCATCAGCGCGGTCGCGGCGTGGCGCAGGTTGGTCCAGCCGTCGCGGACGATCGACAGCGAGATGAGCAGCGCGACGCCGGAGTCGGCCCACCACAGCCCCACCCCGATCCCGAGCACGCCGGCGATGGTGCCGGCGGCGGTCATCCAGTCGGCCTTCTGCATGTCGGCGTCGGCGAAGAGGACCTTGTCGTGCAGCGCCTCGGACAGCGGGAGCTTCATCCGGCCCAGGACGAACGGCCCGATGCCGGTGTAGGTCATCGCCGCGACCATGAGCCAGCCTGCCCAGAAGGTCTGGCCGAACAGGTGGACGGTGCCGATCGGCGGGTGCTCGGCGCGGATCAGGCCCATCGCGGACTCCACGGCCAGCAGCAGCCCGACCGCGAGCAGGGCGACGGCAGCCGTCAGGTGGCCGACGCCGGTCGACCGGTGGTAGCCGTACGGGTGGTCGGCGTCGGGGCGTCGACGGCCGAACCGGACGGCGACGAGGAACGCCAGCGGCGGGACGAGGGCGAGACTGTCCTCGACCCACGCCGTCTTCATCGCCTGCGAGCTACCGGCGGTCGCGAAGACGACGGCCACGGCGCTGGTCATGTAGACCAGGGTGATCACCTCGAGCCGCTTCGCCCGCCGCAGCGCGTGCGCCTGCTCGGGCGGCAGCTCGGTGTGCCCGAAGTGCTGCCCGCCCTCGCCGGGGTCGTTCGCGGGACTCATCGCGGGTCGCCGTGGTCGTCGAGCCACCGCTCGAGCCGGGACATCCACGCGTTCTCGCCCGTCGGCACCATCATCACGTGCGCCTCGGTGGTGCCTGCGACGTCGACCTCGACGTACGGCCGGGTGAGGCCGACCTTGTCGACCCAGGCGTTCTTGTCGGTGAAGCCGCCGACGGCGAGGTCGACCTTCCCCTCCTCGAGCAGCCGCACGAGGTCCTCCTCGCCGGTGACGGTCCACTCGACGTCGGCACCGAGGGACTCCGCGAAGGCCGCGACCAGCTCCGGCTCGCGACCGGTGGGCTCACCGCCCCCGACCTCGACCCAGCCGGGCCGCGGCGACGCGGCGACGCGTACGACGCCGTCCTCGCGGACCCGGTCGAGCGTGCCGTCGGGGTCGGTGGGGAAGTCGTCGGGCAGCAAGGAGCCGCAGCCGCCGAGCAGCACGGCCGCGACCACGAGGAGGAGCAGGCGCCGCAGCATCAGCCCGGGGCGTCCTGTGAGCGCTTGCGCAGCGGCCGGGTGGCGGGACCCTCGAGCACCTCGCCGTCGCGGGTGAACCGCGACCCGTGAAGCGGGCAGTCCCACGTGTCCTCGGCATCGTTCCAGCGCAGCAGGCCGCCGAGGTGGGTGCAGACGCCGACGACGCCGCACTCGTACGCCTGGGTGCGCCCCGAGACGCCGGGCAGGTGCTCGCGCACCGTCCGGACCGCACCGGTGACGAGGGACGCGCCGACGCCGAGGTTGAAGCGGGCGACCTCGGCCAGGCCCGACGGGTGCGGGACCCGCCGGTGCAGCACGCCCGCCCAGGACGGCTCGGCGCCGAGGATGTCGCCGGAGATGGCGCGGGCCGCGAGGACCGACGTGGCCATGCCCCACTTCTCGTAGCCGGTGGCGACGTGGATCCGTCCGCCCCCGCCCGGCAGGTGACCGACGAACGGGAAGCCGTCGGGGGTGCGGTAGTCCTGCGCGGACCAGGCGTGCGTCTCGGTGGTCCCCGGCCAGTGCGCTGTCGCCCACGAGCGGAGTGCCTCGACGTGGGCCTGCGCGGAGCGGGTCCGACCGACCACGTGGCCGCTGCCGCCGACGACCAGCACCCCGCCGGGGGCGTCGCGCACCGAGCGGGAGTCGCTGCCGGCGGAGAGGTACATCCCGTCCAGGTCCGGGCCGCCGGCGAGTGCGATCGCGTACGAGCGTTGCGGCTCGAGCCGAGCGAAGTGCAGCCCGCGGTCGAGGATCGGCGCTCCGGTCGCCAGGACGACGTGCCGGGCGCGGAGGTCGTGGCCGACCTCGAGGTGTGCGACGCGGTCGTCGCCGGAGGTGGAGACCGACGTGACCCGGCGTCCCTGGTGGATCGTGCCACCGTGCTCGCGGACCTGCGCGGCGAGCGCGAGCAGCACCTCCATGGCGTCGAGCTGTGCCTGGTCGGCGAGGACGGTGGCGCCGACGTGCGGGAACGGCACGTCGAGGCGTTCGCGCCACTCCACGGGCAGGCCGAGGGAGCCGGCGACCCGGTGCTCGCGCTCGACGGCGCCGAGCTCGCTGGCCGTCGCGGCGTACGTCACGGCCGCGCGCCGCTGGGTGACGACGCCGTGGTCGCCGCAGAAGCGCAGCAGCCACTCCATGCCCTCGCGGCTGGCGTCGACGAAGGCGCGGGCCGTCGACTCCGACCCGTGCCTGCAGATCCGCGACAGGTGCGTGCCCTGCAGCAGGGAGACCTTGCCGGTCGTGTGCCCGGTGGTGACCGCGCCGACGTGGCGCGCCTCCACGCAGGCGACCCGCAGGCCGGCGCGCGCGAGCAGCAGCGTCGTGGTCAGGCCGGTGAGCCCGGCGCCGACCACGACCACGTCGAGCGGGGCGCCGGGCGCGGGCAGGTCGTCGTCGGGGACGGTGTCCGCCCCGTCGAGCCAGAGGGACGTCACGTGTCGCCGTCGGGGTCGTCGTCAGGAGTGCTGTCCGGCTGGTTGGCCGGGTCGGTGTCCAGATGGGTCTGCGGGTCGCCCTGCGGGTCTGCCTGTGGGTCGGTGGCACTCATCGTCGTCTCCTCGGGAGTCGGTGGAGCGGGACGCCTTTCTTGTACCCGGTTGCCGACCACGGATGCGTACGACGTCGCGCATGCATCACCGGTCAAGGGGTACCTGACGCGGCAGTGAGGCCCGCCGGGGCTGACCTCCCGTACGCCGTGCGAGGTGGCCCCGGCGGGTTTCGTACGGGGGCGGGGTCGCATGGTTCCGACGACAACGGGTACGGCCGCACATGACTGATCCCACCTGCCTGGTCCTGATCTGCACCCTCAAGCCGGCCCCGACGGCCTCGAGCTCCGAGCTCCTCGGGCAGCAGGTCCTCGACGCCTTCGCCGACCTCGGTGTCACCGGTTCGATCGAGCGTGTCATCGACCACCGTGTCGCGTTCGGGGTGAGCACCGACGAGGGCAACGGCGACGGCTGGCCTGCCCTGCGCGAGAAGGTGCTGGCCGCCGACATCCTCGTGGTGGTGACCCCGATCTGGATGGGCCAGCCCGCGTCGGTGTGCAAGGTCGTCCTCGAGCGCCTCGACGCCGAGCTGTCGGAGACGGACGCCGAGGGGCGGCCCTCGATGTTCGGCAAGGTCGCGGGCGTGGGGGTCGTCGGCAACGAGGACGGCGCCCACCACGTGTGCGCCGAGGTCTTCCAGGCCCTCGGAGACGTCGGCTTCACGATCCCCGCGCAGGCCGCGACCTACTGGGTCGGCGAGGCGATGCAGGCGGTGGACTACCGGGACCTGGACGCCACGCCCGAGAAGACCGCCGGCACGACGCAGGTGCTGGCGCGCAACGCCGCCCACCTAGCCCGGCTGCTGAAGGCGTCGCCCTACCCGGCCGACTGACCGCTCAGCGCGAGCGCAGCGGGCTCTCCCCGAGACGGGTCAGGAGGTCGCGCGGGCCGTCGTAGACCCAGGATGCGCCTGCCGTCCGCAACCGCTCGGCGCTGACGCCGCCGCTGCGCACGCCGATGCACGGGAGGTCGGCCGCCTCCGCGGACAGCGCGTCCCACACGGCGTCGCCGACGACGATGCCCTTGCCGCCACCGGCCCGCTCGACCGCGAGCTGCACCATGTCGGGCGCGGGCTTGGTGGCGGCACCGTCGGAGCCGGTGACGACCGCGGCGAGGTGGCGGCGTACGTCGAGGAGGTCGAGCATCTCGTCGACGAGGTCGGCCTCCGAGGAGCTGGCGACGACGACGCGGTGGCCGGTCCCGACGAGCGCCTCGACGAGCTCGGAGGCGCCGTCGAGCCCGTTGACGACCCGCAGGCCGGCGCGGAAGTACTTGTCGTGGAGCTCGCGCACGTCGTCCCCGACGGCGGCCTCGACAGCGTCGCCCGAGACGTGCGCGACGAGCCGGTCGCCGCCCATGCCGATGGCCTCGTGGATGCGGACGGCGCTGACGTGGAGGCCCACGTCGTGGAAGGCGGCGTGCCACGCGGCGACGTGCTCGTAGACGGAGTCGACGAGAGTGCCGTCGAGGTCGAGCACGACGACGGGGTGTGCGAGGAGAGGTCGGGCATTCACAGTGTCGCGTACCCCGTCGGGCGGGGCACCATGCGCCGCGGTCGCCCCGGCGGGTGTGGTGTGCCGACAGCGCGCGGAGGACCATCAGGGGCTCAGGCAACACCGATGTGATGAGGGGATCGTCATGGAGCTGCTGCCTCAGAGTCGGGAGGCGCTGGACGAGTACGTCGCGGAGGCGGTCGACGACGTCGAGGAGCTGTTGCGGGTGATCGAGGGATGGGCCACGCGGGCCGTCCCCGACTGCGTGGCGCTCAGCGTCACGCTGCTGGACGAGGACCTGACCTTCACCCTGGTCGACGAGGAGGCGACGAGACCGCCCGAGGACGCGGACGCCCGGGGGCACGCGAGCGGCGCGGCGCGGGAGCGAGCCTACGCGCTCGACGAGGCCGGCTGGGCGGACATGGCCCGGGAGCGCGCGTTTGCCGGCATCGCGAGCACCGTGTCGCTGCCGGTCGTCGAGCACGGCCGGGCGGTGCTCACCATCGACCTGTACGCGTCGACGGCGCACGCGTTCCGCGACCGTGTCGACGGGCTGGTCGACGCGCTCGGGGCATGGCAGGCCGGCGCCGTGACCAACGCGGACCTGTCGTTCGAGACGCTCCGGCGGGCGGAGCTCGCCCCCGCCCTGCTGCGCGAGCAGCGCCTCGCCGACGTGGCCGTGGGACTCGTGGCGGCCCGCATGTCGGTGACCACGCACGATGCGGCGGCGCTGCTCGACGAGGCCGCCGAGCAGGCTGGGGTGACCCGGATCCAGGCCGCGTGCGTGGTGCGGGTCCTGCTGGGGTAGCGATCCCGCACCGGTCGATACCTCACCCCGGCGTGTATGTACCTCGCCCATGGGGGTACTGCGGGGTCATGCAACGACCTACTGCCCCCGCCTCCCGCCACGTCAAGGTGGCGATCATGGAGGAGAGCGAGCTCGTCGTGCACGGCCTCCGTGCCATGCTCGAGCCGCACTCCGCGCTGATCACCGTGGTGGCTCACCGGGCCGATGGTCCGGCGCCCCTGTGTGACCTCACCCTCTACGAACCCCACCGCCGCACCGCCGGCGTACGCCCCGCGCCGCAGCGCTTCCCGACCCGCATGGTCGCCTTCGGCTGGGACTGCAGCCCCGAGGCCGTGTCGACCGAGATGGCGCGCGGTGCCGCGGGCTTCCTCAGCAAGTGGCTGCCCGGTCGCCGCCTGGTCTGGAACCTCCTCCAGATCGCCGACGGTCGCACCGTCGTCGACGCGTGGACCGGCCAGGCCGAGGCGGAGAAGGCCGCCGCCGAGAAGTGGCCGCTGACGCAGCGCGAGACCGAGGTGCTGTCGATGATCGCGGCCGGCAAGGCCAACCGCGAGATCGCCGAGGAGACCAATCTCAGCATCAACTCGGTGAAGTCCTACATCCGCGGTGCCTACTCCAAGATCGAGGTGAGCTCGCGCTCGCAGGCGGTCCTCTGGGCGATCCAGCACGGGCTCCTCATGTCGAGCGAGCCCGAGCCGGCGCGGCCGCCGATGACCCGCCAGCCCGTACGCCAGCAGGTCCGGCCCGTGCGCCAGGCCGCTGTCCCGCCGGTCCGGCCCGGCATGCCCGCTGCGCGCTGATGCCTCGGTTCGGCTACTTCCTGTCGTGTGAGGAGTACACGCCCGAGCAGCTCCTCGAGCAGGCCCGGCTCGCCGAGCGGGCGGGCTTCGACAGCCTCTGGATCAGCGACCACTTCCACCCGTGGACCAACGCCCAGGGGCAGTCGCCCTTCGTGTGGTCGATGATCGGCGCCGTCGCACAGGTGTGCGACCTCCCGGTCACCACGGCCGTCACCTGCCCCACCGTGCGCACGCACCCGGCGATCATCGCGCAGGCCGCGGCGACGTCGGCCGTGCTGCTCGGCGAGGGACGGTTCACCCTCGGCGTCGGCTCCGGGGAGGCGCTCAACGAGCACGTGCTCGGCGACGTCTGGCCGCACACCGAGCGCCGCCTCGAGATGCTCGAGGAGGCGGTCGAGGTGATCCGCGAGCTGTGGACCGGCGAGGTGGTCTCCCGCGAGGGCCGCCACTACACCGTCGACACGGCGCGGATCTACACGCTCCCCGACGAGCCGCCGCCGATCTACATGAGCGCGTTCGGCCCCAAGGCGCTCGACGTCGCGTGCCGGATCGCCGACGGGTTCATCACCACGCAGCCCGACGCCGAGTCGGTGGAGACGTTCCGCGCTGCCAAGGGTGCGGACGCCCCGACGCAGGCCGGCTTCAAGGTCGCGTGGGGTCCGACGCGCGACGAGGCGATCGACGCCGCGTACGAGCTCTGGCCCAACTCCGGCGTCCCGGGCGAGCTCGCCCAGGTGCTGCCCAGCCCACAGCACTTCGAGCAGGCCAGCGAGCTGGTCACGCGCGAGAAGTTCGCCGAGAAGGGCGCCTTCGGCCCCGACGTCGCCGAGCACGTCGAGGCGTACGCGCCGTTCGTCGACGCGGGCTTCGACGAGGTGTACGTCGCCAACATGGGCCCGCACTACGCCGACCTGATCGCGGCGTACGGCTCCGACGTGCTGCCCGGGCTCCGCGGACGCTAGCCCCGACCCCGACAGCGCCTCAGTCGTCGTACTCGGGGTGGCCTTCGACGTCCGCGGGACGGGCCTCGTGGCCCTCGCGCCCGCGGGTGCGGCGCAGCTCCTTCATCTCCGCCTCGAAGACGTGGCGCCGGCCGTCCATGAGCTCGTCGAGCGCGCGCTGGTGCAGGCCCTTGGTGCGGGCGTAGAAGCCGTCGTCGAAGGCCTCGACCATCTGGAACGACCACATGCCCGGCAGCGGGTTCTGGCCGAGCGCGTCGCGGTCGAGGGCGTCGGCCAGGTCGTCGTGGCCGGCGTCGCGGACCAGCTCGGTCGCCTCCTCGAGGGTGCTCTCGGCGCTGCCCATGAGCCGGTGGAAGGCGTAGAGGTGGCCGCGGGCGTCCTCGACGTGGTCGAGGGCGGCCGACAGCTTGCCGACGGCCTCGACGGTGGCGTCGTCGACGCCGTCAGGGCGGCGGTGCTCGCGGGAGGGCTGGTCGCTCATGCCCCGAGCGTCACAGGGCGTCCTCCGGCTCCGCCACGTTCGTTGGGGCGGGGAGCTCGCGCGTGCTGACGAGCTCGGCCGCGACGTCGCGCAGCTTGGTGTTGGCCTGCGAGGAGATGCGGCGCAGTACCTCGAAGGCCCGGTCGGCATCGAGGTCGTAGCGCTCCATGAGCATCCCGATCGCCTGGCCGATCACGGTGCGCGTCTCGATGGCTCCCGCGAGCTGCTCGTCGTTGATCGAGCGGGCCAGGGCCACGGCGGCCATCGCCGCGATGGTGCGGCCGTGCTCCACCTCGTCGTCGCTGAAGGCGCCCGGCGTCCTGGAGTAGAGGTTGAGCGCGCCCCACGTGCGGTCGGGGCGGGTGAACAGGCGGAAGCTGAGGCTGGAGCGGATGCCGAGCTCCTCGACCATGACCCGTCCCCACGTCGGCCACCGGGGATCGGTCGCGAGGTCGTCGACGACGACGGTCTCGTGCTCGAGGATCGCCTCGCGGCACGGCCCCTGCCCGAGCTCGTACTGGGCCTCGTCGAGCTCGCGCAGCCGCTCGCTGCTCGCCGCCGGGGTGCTGATCCGGTCACGCTCCACCAGCGAGACCCCCACGTGGTCGCACGCGGTGAAGAACTCCGGCGCGATCGCCACCAGGCACTCGAGCGTGTGGGGCGTGTCGGGCTGGGCCTCGAGCTCGCGGACGGCGTTGGCGAGCCGTCGCTCGAACACCTCGTCCATCGTTCCGTCGACCTCCTCGGTCACGGAACGACGTACGGCGTGGTGCGCCGGTGCGCGAGTCCGCAGGTGGGTGTGGGTGTTGCCCCTTCACGGTCCCACCCCCAAGGGCGGGCCGCAACCTCGCGTCCCACGCCTCAGGCCAGTGCCCGGACCAGCTCGTCGAGGGCCAGCGTGGTGGCGCTGGCGACGACCTCGGTCGGGTCGCCGTCGAGCAGCACGTGCCGCGACTCCACCCTGGACTGCGAGCCCTCGGCACGGGCCACGGCCAGGTGCACCGTGCCGGGCGGGCACCCCTCCTGCGGGCCGGGGCCACCGACCCCGGTGATGCCGAGCGCGACGTCGGCTCCCAGCAGCGTGCGTACGCCCGTCGCCATCTCGCGTGCGCAGCCGTCGGTCACCACGGGCCCGCGGCCCACACCACCATGCATGGTCCCGCGCCGGCGGGGCACTGGCACCCCATGAAGGCAGTCACCTGGCAGGGCAAGCTCGACATGCAGGTCGTCGAGGTCCCCGACGCGAAGATCGAGGAACGCACCGACGTCGTCATCGAGGTGACGTCGACCGGACTCTGCGGCTCCGACCTGCACCTCTACGACCCGCTCACCCCGTTCATGACGCCGGGCGACATCGTGGGCCACGAGCCGATGGGCATCGTGCGCGACGTCGGCTCGGCCGTCACCACGTTGAGCGCCGGTGACCGCGTCGTCGTCCCCTTCAACATCAGCTGCGGCACCTGTTGGATGTGCAGCCGCGGGCTCCACAGCCAGTGCGAGACCACCCAGAACCGCGACACCGGCACCGGCGCGAGCCTGTTCGGCTACAGCAAGCTGTACGGCCGGGTCCCCGGCGGGCAGGCCGAGCTGCTGCGCGTCCCGTTCGCCGACACCCTGCCGATCAAGGTCGACCACGGACCGCCGGACGACCGCTTCCTCTTCCTCTCCGACGTGCTGCCGACCGCGTGGCAGGCCGTGGAGTACGCCGACGTCGAGGACGGCGGCACCCTGCTCGTCGTCGGCGCCGGACCGATCGGCGACATGGCCGCACGCATCGGCATGCACCGCGGGCTGCGCGTGATCGTGGTCGACTCCGTGCGCGAGCGGCTCGCCCGCGTCCACGGCCGCGGCGGGGAGACGATCGACTTCACCGAGGTCGACGGCGTGGGCGACGCGGTGCGCGACCTGACTGACGGGCGCGGCGCGGACGCCGTGATCGACGCGGTCGGCATGGAGGCGCACGGCTCGCCGGTCGCCGAGACCGCGCAGAAGGCGCTCGGCCTGCTGCCCAAGAAGGTGCAGGAGAAGGTCATGCTCAACGTCGGCGCCGACCGACTGGCGGCGCTGCTGAGCGCGATCGACGCCGTACGCCGCGGCGGGACGATCAGCATCTCGGGGGTCTACGGCGCCCCGACGGACCCGCTGCCGATGTTCGAGCTCTTCGACAAGCAGGTCCAGATCCGGATGGGCCAGGCCAACGTGCGCCGCTGGAGCGACGACATCCTCGACCTGCTCCAGGAGGAGGAGGACCACCTCGGTGTCGAGTCCTTCGCCACCCACCACCTCCCGCTCGACGACGCGCCCGAGGCGTACAAGAAGTTCCGCGACAAGGACGACGGCATGGTGAAGGTGGTGTTCCGCCCATGAGGCTGCCCAAGCCGCGCGGCCCGCTGAGCGAGTGGCTGGTCGCGCGACTGGCTGGGACGGGCGTGGCAGGTGCCGCGCCCGTCGCCGACTCGTGGGACGACGAGTGCATCTCCCTGTGGACGCTGCACGAGCTGTCCTTCCGCGGCTTCGAGGACGGCGACGACCGCGCGGAGTGGGACCCGACGCTGCTCGGCGTGCGCCACGAGCTCGAGACCGCGCTCGAGGGGCGGCTGCGCGAGCGGTGGGTGGGCAAGGACCCCGGCCCCACCGCCCCGGAGGACGTGCCCGCGGCGCTCGAGGCGCTGGTCGCCGCGGACGACGGGCCCTCGCTCGCCGACCACGTACGCCGCCACGCCGACCGCGACCAGGTGCTGGAGCTGCTGCGGCAGCGCTCGGTCTACCACCTCAAGGAGTCCGACCCGTCGGCCTTCGTGGTGCCGCGGCTGCCGGTGCGCGCGAAGGCCGCGCTGATGGCGCTGCAGTTCGACGAGTACGGCGACGGCGACCCCAACCGCCTGCACTCCCACCTCTTCGCGCGCGGCCTCGAGGCCGTCGGGCTGCGGGCGGAGTACGGCGCGTACGTCGACGACGCGCTGCCCGAGACCCTCGAGATGAACAACGCCGGCTCCCTCCTCGGGCTGCACCGACGCCTGCGCGGCGCGGCGATGGGCCACCTCGCCGCGTTCGAGATGACCAGCTCGCTGCCCTCCCGCAAGATGGTGCAGGGCCTCGAGCGGCTCGAGCTGGACGGCCCGATGTCGGCCTATTACGACGAGCACGTCGAGGCCGACGCCATCCACGAGCACCTCGCCTCGCGCGACATCTGCGGCACCCTGGCCGAGGACGAGCCCGACCAGGCCGGCGAGATCCTCTTCGGGGCGTACACCTGCCTCGACGTCGAGGCCCGCTTCGCGACCGCGCTGCTGGCGTCGTGGGGGGCACGGTGACCGGCCCGACCGACCGCGACTTCGAGCACCCCGACGTCGTGCTCGTCCCGCACGGGCCGATGCTGCTGCGCGGCGTCGAGTCGGTGCAGGACGCCGATGGCACCGTGCACCCCGTCGAGCGGCCGGTCGTCGCGCTCTGCCGCTGCGACAAGTCGAGCCGGCTGCCGTGGTGCGACGGGACGCACAAGGTCATCCCGCGCTGAGGGCTCGCTCGGACCTCAGGCGCGGTCGATCCTCGCGAGCACCCCGCGCTCCTCCTGCCGCACCTCGACCACTGCGAAGCGACCCTCGGCGAAGCACGGCTCGCCGCGCAGCACGTCGACCTGCTCGCAGGTGCCGACCTGGAGCACGGCCGAGCCACCCGGCGCCAGGTGGGCGTCGATCACCGCGAGGCAGGCCCGGGCCACGTCGAGCCCGTCGTCGCCGCCGTCGATCGCGCTCAGCGGGTCCTCGGGGTAGCGCCCGGTCTGCTCCCGCGGCACCCACGGCGGGTCCGCGATGACCAGCGCGAACGTCTCGTCGGGGCCGATCGCCTCCTCCAGCCGGCCCTCGCGGACCTCGACGCGGTCGGCGAGCCCGGCGGCGAGGGCGTTGGCGCGGGCGTAGTCGCACGCGACGGCGCTCGCGTCGACGCAGACCAGCTGCCGTCCGGTGGCTGCGACGGCCAGCAGGCCGATGTGGCCGGCGCCGGCGCAGAGCTCGAGCACCGCGCCACCCGGGGTGGTCGGCGACAACTTCGCGGCCCACTCGGACTGGGCGGTCGTCCAGTCCCGCGGGCGGAGCACACGGTCGTCGAAGGCGATGGTCAGCGACCCGAAGGCGAGGTGCTCGGTCATGCGGGCGACCTTCCCGGGCGCAGGCGCTCCGTACGGCGTTGCCAGATCGCGGCGCGGGCGGCGTTGGCGCCGGCGGCGCCGTGCACGCCGCCTCCCGGGTGCGCGGAGGCGGAGGCGAGGAACAGTCCGGGTACGCCGGTGGCCGCGCGTCCCCGCATGGCGGGCACGGGGCGGAAGACCAGCTCCTGGTGCAGCTGGGACGTGCCGCCGTTGACGGCGCCGCCGACGAGGTTCGCGTCGCGGGCCTCGAGCTCGTGCGGCCCGAGGACGCGGCGGGAGAGGACGAGGTCGCCGAACCCCGGCGCCAGCGCCTCGATCCGCGCCTGCATCCGGTCGGCGAAGCGCTCGCAGTCGTCGCGTCCCCACGCGCCGCTCACCTCCCCGCCCGCCTCCGCGCCCGCGTCGCGCCGGGTCATCCCCGGCTGGGGGACGTGGGTGTAGGCCCAGAAGGACTCGGTGCCGGCGGGCGAGCGCGACGGGTCGCTGGTCGTCATCTGCCCGGTCAGCAGGAACGGCCGGTCGGGCACGACCCCGGCCGACACCTGCGCCAGGGTCTGGGTCATCTCCTCGACGGAGTCGGCGACGTGCACCGTGCCCGGCACGAGGGCCGGCCGGTTGGTCCACGGCACCGGCCCCGACAGCGCCCAGTCGACCTTGACCGTGCCGGGGTCGAGCTCGAAGTCGCGCATCCCGCGCACCACCCGCGCGGGCAGGTGCTCGTCGGGCACGAGGCGGCCGAAGAGGTGGGTGGCCGAGACGTCGGCGAGCACGGCGCGGGCGGCGTACGCCTGGCCGTCGCGGGTGCGTACGCCGACCGCGCGCCCGTCGCGCACGTCGACGTGGGTGACCTCGGCGTCGGTCACCACCTCGACGCCCAGGCTCGCGGCGCGGGCGACCAGCGCGTCGGTGAGGCGCTGGGCGCCGCCGCGCGGGACGGGGAAGCCCACCGTCTGGCCGAGCATCGTCATCAGCACCCCGAAGACGCCGGAGCCGGGGGAGGCGAGGGGGAAGTCGGCGTGCCCGGCGTTGCCCGCGAGGAGCAGCTGCGCGGCCGGCCCGGAGAACAGCTCGCGGCCGAGCGAGGACACCGGGGTGGCCAGGCGACGGACGGTGTCGAGCCCACCGGAGCGCGCGAGGGCGGGCAGGAGGCGGGCGCCCGCACGGACGGGCGGGAAGGGCGACGTGAGGCCGTCGACCAGCGACGGGCCGATCCGGTCCCAGGTGCAGCACAGGTCCAGCCAGGCCTCGCCGTCACCGGCGCGGAGGTCGTCGATGCCGGCGGCGGTCGCCTCCCGGTCGCGGTGCAGCACGGCCCACTGGCCGTCGCCGAACGGGTGTCCGAGCACGGACGGGGCGTGCTCCCAGACCAGTCCGTGGTCCTGCAGGCGCAGCGACACCATCGCGTGCGAGGCCACCGCCAGGGGGTAGAACGCGCTGAACGTGTCGTGCACGAAGTCGGGGTGCACGTCGCGGTCGCTGCGCACCGCACCGCCCGGCGTCGGCTGCGCCTCGAGCACCAGCACCTGCCAGCCGGCGTCGGCGAGGACGTTGGCGGCGACCAGGCCGTTGGGCCCGGCCCCGACCACGACGGCGTCGTAAGCGCCTGACGTCACCGGGCCCGGCCCTCCACCAGGAAGGCGAGGCGGCGCAGGGCCTCCACGTTGCGCAGGTGCAGCTGGGCGTCGCGCAACGGCTTCGGGATCAGCGTACCGGGGCCGGCGGTGGCGTCCTCGGTGATGGTGACGACCGTCGTGTCGCCGCTCGGCTGCAGCGAGATGTCGACATGGGCCTGGCCGGCGGGCCAGCCGCGGGCGAGCAGCAGCAGGCGCCGGCCCTCCTCGACGTCGAGGACCTCGGTGGTGTCGTCGATCAGCAGCGGCCAGGTGCCGACGCTGTGGTGCAGCCGCGACCCCACGGCGGGCCACGAGTCGTCGACGGCGCGCATGCGGGATGCCCCCACGACGAAGAGCGGGTAGAGCCAGCCGTCGGACAACACCTCCCAGACCTGCTCGGGGGTGGCAGCGACGGGACGGCTCGTGGTGCTCACGTTGTGCTCTCCTTCGGTGCGAGGCTGGAGGTCGGGCTGGGAGTCTCGCGCTCCCAGTGCCCATTCACGCGGCGGACCAGTCCTCGCCGCTCGAACTCCTCGAGCCAGCCTGCCATCGGCCACTCGCCCCACCGCTCGTGGAAGAGGCGCCCGTTGCGCAGGATGTCGTCGAGGTGCTCGACCGGCGGGCTGCTGACCGGGTGGTGCTGGTGGAAGGCCCGCGCGCCGCCGACCCAGCCCAGGCCGATGCCGAGGGCGAGCGCCGTCCGGGCCAGGTCGGTGTCCTCGCCCCCGTAGCCGACGTAGTCCTCGCAGAAGCCCCCCAGGTGACGCCAGGTGCTCGCCGCGACGGCGAAGGACAGCGACCAGAACAGGTCGGGGTCGGTGGAGTGGACCAGCTCGCCCGGCTCGGGCTGCGGTCGTGCCGGGTGGGGGTCGTCCCAGGTCGCGAGCCCCGCGGGGTCCTCGGGATAGCCGTCGGGCGGCGCCGGCGGGAGGTAGGTCACCGGTCCCGACCAGATCCACCGCGGTCGTGCGGTGACGACCTCGGCGTACGCCTCGACGAGGTGGTGGCCGGCCAGGCAGTCGACGTCGAGCAGCACGACCACGTCGGCGCCGCGCTCGAGCGCCGTGCGGACCCCGAGGTTGCGCGCGGCGGCCAGGGGCAGGGCGCCCTCCCGGCCCCGCTCGATCCGGACGACGTCGCGAGCCAGCGCGCCCGTCCCTGCCCCGACCCGGTCCTCGACGATGCCGGGGTCGTCCATGGCCACGGCGAGGTAGGTGTCGGGCAGCACGGACCCGCGGGCGAGCAAGCGGTGCTGCGCCGCGAGGTGGTCGTGGCGCCCGTTCGCGATGGTCACGACGGCGACGCGGGTCCGCCCGGCGTCCGTCACCGCGCGCCCCCGTCGAGGCCGCGGGCACGGGTCCTGAGGACGACGTCGGCGAACCGGTCGGCCGCCCAGCCGTCGCACCAGTGCCTCCACCCGCCTGGGTCGAGCGCGGCGGCCCGGTCGAGGACGTCGGTCCACTCCGCCGCGTCGGGCCACGCGGCGCGGACCACGGCCGGCCACCCGTCGGCGAGCACGGCGCCGGTCGTGCGCTGCTCGTCGTGGGGACGCGCCTGCGGCAGCACGACGGCTGGGCGGCGGGCCGCGGCGGTCTCGGCCAGCGCGTTCTGCCCGGCGTGGGTGACGACGACGTCCGCCGCGGCGAGCACCGCGGACGGGTCCTCGACCCAGGTCTCCCGGCCCGCCCCGAGCACGGTCCACCGCCAGTCGGGGGTGGCGCGCTGCGCGGCGCGCACGTCGTCGGCGCCGACGTCGTGGCCGCCCGACCCGAGGAGCAGCGCGACGCTGCGCTCGCCGTGCGGCCGGCTGGGGAGCGCGGGGCGTACGGGGTGGCGGGAGAGCGCGCCCACCGGCACCAGGCGCTCGACCAGGTCGTCGGGCAGGCCGGGCGTCATGCCGCGAGCCGCCCGCGGCCAGAAGCCGACGAGTGCCTCGGCGACGCCCAGGCCGAGCCGGTGGGCGGGGTCGTCGCGCCGGCCGGGCAGCACGACCGCCACCGTGGGGATGCCGTGCAGCCGGGTCAACAGCAGCACCTCGACCGACACGTCGACGACCACCAGGTCGGGACGCGCGGCCTCGAGCCACGCCGACGTCGCCGCGGCGCGGGCGCGGGTGCCGTCGTGGCGGAGCGGAGCCCAGTGCAGGTGGTCGCGGGCGGTGACGTCCTCGGGGCGGCCGTCGTCGTCGGGCGGCAGCCGCACCCAGTCGCCGCGCCAGGAGGGCGGGCGCGGCAGGGACGACAGCCCGGTCACCGGGATCCCCTCGTCGGCCAGGCGGGCGGCGAGCGCCTCGGCCCGGTGCCGGTGCCCGCTGCCGACGTGGTGCACGTAGTAGCCGACGACCCCGGTCACGCGGCGTCGTCCCGGCGGACGAGAAGGGTGTAGAGGTCGAGGTAGCGCGCGACCATCACGTCCGCGCTGCACGAGGCCTCGGCCTGGGCGCGGACCTCGCGCCGGTCGAGCCGGGAGGCGGCGGCGACCGCCTCAGCGAGGGCGGCGACGTCTCCTGCGCCCACGAGCACTCCGGAGCGTGGCGACACGACCTGGTTGAGACCGCCGCGCGAGAAGCCGGCGACGGGCGTGCCGCTGGCCATCGCCTCCGCGGCGACCAGCCCGTAGGGCTCGTCCCACACGGGTGTCACCAGTGCCACCGAGGCGGCGCGGAGGAGCGCGGAGAGCTCGCTACCCCCGAGGTGGCCGACGTGGTGGACGTCCCCGCCCAGGAGGGGGGCGAGCTCGCGGTCGAAGTAGTCGCGGTCCTGCACCGGCCCGGCGAGCACGAGCGGCACCCCGGCCAGGCGGCAGGCCTCGACGGCGAGGTGGGGTGCCTTCTCCGGGACGATGCGACCCGACCACACCGCCGGCCCGCCGCCCTCGCCGAAGGGCCAGTCGCGCAGCTCGAGGCCGTTGGGCACGACGTCGCTGTCCACGACGTGGCGCCAGGCGGCGGCGGTCCAGTCGCTCACCGAGACGAAGTGCGGCGGCCGGGTGCACAGGGCGAGCGCGGACTCCAGCATCGGCAGCGGCGGCGTGTGCAGCGTGGTGAGCATCGGCACGTCGAGCGCCGGGGCCATCGCGATGGGCAGGTGGTGGAGGCTGTTGTTGTGGACCACGTCGAAGTCCTCGGCCCCGGTGCGGGAGAGCGAGAGCATCAGCGCGAGGTAGGCGTGATGGTCGGCGAGCCAGTCGGGGCCGGGAGCGAACTTGTCGGCCATCGCCGCGTCGCTGACCTCCACGGCCGACAGCGGCAGGACCCGTACGGGGAGCGACTCGTCGGACCCGGCGCCGGCGAACAGGGTGACCTCGTGCCCGCGCGCGGCCAGGCCCCGCGCGATGGTGGCCGTCATCGACTCCAGCCCTCCGGCGAACGGCTCGCGGATGGGGTAGCGACTGGAGGCGATGAGGCAGATCCTCACCGGCCGTCCCCCACGAGGGACTCGTACAGCCGCGCGTGGGCGGCCGCGATGCGGGCACGCTGCGCCCGCCGCTCCTCCACGTCGGGCGCGGGGGCGACGTGGCCGGCGTACGCCTCGCGCACCGCCGTGACCAGGCTGGTCGCGTCGAGGTGGTCCTCGTCGTGCCCGTAGGTGAGCACGGGCGCCTGGTCGGCGAAGTAGCCGCAGGACGGCGCCACGACGGCGGTGCCGAGGTCGCGGCAGGCCTCGAGCCAGCCGCTGTGGGTGCCGAAGCGATAGGGCAGGACCGACACGTCGAGCGAGGCGAGGTAGGCCCACAGGCCGTCGTCGTCGAGGTAGTCGTGGATGCGCAGGTCGACCTCGCCGCGGCCGGCGTGGTCCTGCAGCGCCTCGGCGAGCGCGGCGTCGTACCGCTTCCCGTCCGGGTCCAGCACGTCGGTGTGCCCGTTGACCTGGAGCACGGCGCCGGGCAGGTCGCGGACGGCGTCGACCAGCACGGGCAGCACCGCGTGCGGGTGCATCCCAGCGCGCAGGCTCTTCACGTGCAGCCCGATCCGGAACTCCCGCTTGCCCGGCCCGCGTCGCTGGACCTCCCGCATCGCAGCAGCGCGCCGCATCACCTCCAGTGGCACGACGTGCGGATGCGGCACCACCAGGGCGTCCCGACCCCACCGCGCACGGATCTCGCGGGCGGCCCCCTGCGTCAGGGTGACCAGGGCGTCCGCCGCGGGCACCAGCACGTCGAGCTGGCGGTCGTGGTCGCGGCGGTCCGGGTGATGGGGGTTGCGCAGGTCGTGGACGGTGAACACCAGCGGCTTGCCGCGGCGCCGGAGCGCGGCGACGAGCTCTCGCAGCTCGGCGGGGCTCCGGGCGTCGAAGCCGAAGTGCAGGTGGAAGACGTCGAAGTCGTTGCGCTCGACCCACGCGGAGTCGAGCATCACCGGCGGCCACCACTGCTGGGAGGACGCGGCCTCGGCGGGCGGCGGGTCGGGGAGGCGTACGGGCCCGGAGCCGTCCTCGGGCGAGAGGTGCCGGACGTAGACGTGGTTGGCGGGCACCGAGGCGACGACGAGGCGCCCCACGCGGGGGCGCGGCAGCAGCGGCGTCGTGGGTGCGCCGGTCACGTCCGAGCCGGTCACGTCCGAGGTGGTCACGCGCAGAGGTACCCGCGGGGGTACGCGTCATGCGCGGATGACGTGAGATCCATCCCAGAGGAGGTGTCGCGTTGAGCGCGGGCTCGCGGGGACGCTAAATTCTCCCCTGACTCCAGAACACGGGTCTCGACCAGATTGTCCACAAGGATCTTCATTGTCGTCCCACGACTCCTTGGCCGTGTTCGCTGCACTGGCTGCCGAGCTGCAGCAGGAGCCCGACGAGGCCCTCACCTCGCGCGCGATCGTCACCCGGATGCGCGATCTCGTCCCCGAGGCCGACCAGGTCAGCCTCACCATCCGCACCTCGCGCGCAGGCCACAAGACGCTTGCGAGCAGCGACCCGCTCGCGGAGGAGGCCGACGCCCTCCAGTACGCATTGGGCGAGGGACCCTGCGTCGAGATCGCCGACACGGGCGGTTGGCTGCGCAGCGGTGACGTCGGCACCGACTCGCGCTATCCGTCGTGGGGTCCGCGCGCCGCGGAGCTCGGGGTGGGCTCCCTGCTCGCGGTCGCGGTCACCGACCCCGAGGGGCCACTGGGTGCGCTGAACCTCTACAGCGCACGGACCGGCGCCTTCGCCGACCGCGACGTCGTCGACCTCGCCCTCGTCTACGCCGTGCACGCCACGACGGCGCTGTCGTCGGCGCGACGGGCGAGCACCCTGCAGACGGCCGTGAGCTCGCGGCACGTCATCGGCATGGCGCAGGGCATCGCGATGGAGCGCTACGGCATCGACCAGCACCAGAGCTTCGAGCTGCTGCGCCGGCTGTCGTCGACGACGAACGTCAAGCTGCGTGACGTCGCCGCGCAGATCGTCGCCACCCGCGCGATCCCGCACGAGCGGGTCGGCGAGCCGGTCGACGACTGAGTGCTAGGCGGGCAGCGCGCCCGTGTCGAGGACGTGCTCGGACACGAGCCCGATCTTCGTACGCCGGGCGCGGGCAGCGTTGCGCAGCGCGTTGAAGGCGCCGACCGCGTCCAGCGACTCCTTGGCCATCAGGTAGCCGACGGCGCGCTCGATCACCACGCGGTAGTCGAGTGCGTACTGCAGCTGGCGGGCCAGCTCGCCGGCGGTGTGCGCCTGGAGCGCTGCTGCGAGCGTGGTGGAGATGACCTCGGCGTAGCGGCCGATCGCTGCCACCTCGCTCTCGTCCCAGTCGTGGGGGCGCTCCTTGTAGACGTCGAGCGTCCCGACCGGCACGCCGCCCAGCACGACCGGCGTGCCGAGCACAGCGCGCACCGGCTGCGCGGCCATCGCCCGCGCCAGCGTCGGCCACCGGTCGGTCTCCGCGGTGACGTCGCGCGAGGTGACGACCCGCGCCTTGACGAACGCCTCGGTGCACGGGCCCTCCCCGGCCTCGGCCTCGGTCTGCTCGAGGAGCCGGCCGGGACCGTCGCTGGCGGCGGCGTAGACGAGCATGTCCTGCTCGTCGGCGATGAGTACCCCGGCGCCGTCGACGGTGAAGAGGTCGACGCAGGCCGTCACCACGACATGGAGGGCCGAGGTGATGGAGCCGTCGTCGTCACGGGGCTGGGACAGCCGGCGCAAGCTCTCGGCGAGCGCGGCGTCGTCGATGTTCATGGGCGGATTATCACCCGGCCGCCGGTCCTCCCGACCAGCCCGACGCCGGGAGGTGCTTGCCGAAGCCCGCCAGCAGCTCGCGGTCGTCCGCGTCCGCCGTGCCGTCGTGGGTGGCGACGAGGACCCGGGCCACCGTACGGATCTTGGTGTTGCTGTCCTGCGAGACGCGCAGCATGGTGCGCCAGGCCTGCTCGGTGCTGCACCCGAAGCGGGCCGACATCAGGCCGATGGCCACGCCGATGTCGCGCTGCGAACGCACGGCCTCGTGCAGCTGCGCGATCTCGTCGCGCAGGGCGTCCTGCTGTGGAGCGTCCGCCTGCGGAGCAGGCTCGCCCGGAGGTAGGGGCATCCCAGACATCGTCACCTTCACATGACGTAGGTCCGCGGACACAGGGCGGAGTCGAACAGCTACTGGCGTCCATCCTACAGGGTGTGACCCGGATCGCTCGATGGGCGAGGAACGTCCTCCTGGGTTACAGTCGAAGCCGACTCAAGCCGCCGGGTCGTCCGCACTCTCCCCCTGGAGGTGCACGTGCCCGAGCTCCGGTCCCGCCGCGACACCGTCGACGCCTTCGACTTCGAGGGCGAGGGCGACGACGCGCGCCACTGGCTCGAGACTGCCTACGGTACGTCGCTGGGACTGAGCGGACGGATGGGCACTGTGCACCACCGGCGACGCGAGCTCGACGGCGTCTCGTTCGACCGCCTGCGTATCGACGCCCCGGTGCGCTTCGACGCGGACCCGATGCCGGTCCTCGTCGTCGTGGACGTCCTCGGCGGCGAGATCGAGTACACCCACGGCCAGGTCACCGACCGCGGCCGCGAGGGGGACACGGTCCTGGCCGCGGGGTGGCACGAGCCCTTCGCAGGACGCGGCAACGGCTACGAGGTGCGCAACACCGGCATCTCCGACGACGTCCTGACTGCGGCCATCGCGGAGATCGATCCGGAGCGGACCAGCGCGGACCTCCGGTTCGACCGGTTCGTGCCTCGGTCCCCGGCGGCGGCGGCCCAGTGGCGCACGGTGGTGGACCGCCTCAGTGCCTCATCGGTCGGTGACCACCCGGTCGCGGTGGGGCAGGCGTCCCGGCTGCTGGCCCACAGCCTCCTGCACACCTTCGAGAACAACCTCGTCAGCGACGACTCGACGCTCGCCCGCGACCTCCGCGACGCCACCCGTGCCACCGTGTGGCAGGCCCAGCTGATCATCGAGGAGCGTGCCCAGGACGACGTCTCGCTCGCCGACATCGCCCGCGAGTGCGGCGTCACGCCGCGGACGCTCCAGTACGCCTTCCGCCGCCACCTCGACTGCACGCCCAACGCCTACCTGCGGCAGGTCCGTCTCGATCTGGTCCACCAGCTCCTCATGGCCGGCTCGGTGGCCACCGTGGGTGACGCTGCGGCTCGGCTCGGCTTCTTCAACCCCGGGCGGTTCGCATCCGACTACCGCCAGGTCTTCGGCGAGAACCCTGGACAGACCTTCGCCCGCCACACCTCCTGACGGAGGTGTTCGCTTTGCGGCTGTGCAACTGGTCCAGACCATGCGACGGTGGATGTTGATCGTCTTGCTGGAGACCACGGCAGGCACCATCAACATCCCAGGAAGCGAGCCGTGGTTTCCATGTCGATCGCCTCTGACACCACCCCTGTCCGAACCCGTACCCTCTCCGCCGTCCCGCCCCTCGAGGGGGCGGCCCGTGCCCGTCGCACCGATGCCATCGTCTGCGACCTCCGTGACGCCCGCCGTACGTCGGACGCCTCCGAGCTGACCCGTCAGCTCATCGAGACCAACGCCGGCGTGGCCCGCAGCATGGCCTCCCGCTACCGCAACCGGGGCATCGACCTCGACGACCTCGAGCAGGTCGCGCTGCTCGGCCTGACGAAGGCCGCGCAGCGGTTCGACCCCTCCGCCGGGCACGACTTCCTGTCGTTCGCGGTGCCGACGGTGCGCGGCGAGCTGCGCCGGCACTTCCGCGACGCCGGCTGGACGGTCCGGCCGCCGCGGCGGGTGCAGGACCTCCAGACCCGCATCTCCGCCGCCCAGGACCAGCTCGAGTCGCGACTCGGCCGCTCGCCGCGGCCGAGCGAGGTCGCCGAGCACCTCGACGAGCAGCTCCCCGACGTGATCGAGGCGCTGGCCGCCGACGGGTGCTTCACCCCCACCTCGCTGGACGCGACGGTCGCCGACGGCTCGTCGACCCTGGGCGACCTCCTCGGGGGTGAGGACGGCGCCCTCGCCCGCGTCGAGGCCAGGGTGATGCTCCAGCCGCTCGTGCGCGAGCTGTCCAGCCGCGACCAGCGGATCCTCGGGCTGCGGTTCTACGACGGGCTGACCCAGCAGGAGATCGCCGCCGAGGTGGGACTCACGCAGGCGCAGGTGTCCCGGGTGCTCGCCCGGATCATCGCCGGCCTGCGGGCTGACCTGCTGGACCACCCACCGGCCGCCTGACCTCGCCGTACAGCGTGGTGCGCTGACGCAGGGGCCGGCCGGCCTCCGCCGCGATCGCGGCGAGGTCGGCCGGGGTCAGGCCCTGTCCGTGGCTGGCGCCGGCGGCGCGGCTGATGTTCTCGTCCATGAGGGTGCCGCCGAGGTCGTCCACCCCCGCACCCAGCAGCTGCTGGGCGCCGACGCGGCCGAGCTTGACCCACGACGCCTGCACGTGGTCGATGTCGCCGGCGTGGGCGATGCGGGCCACGGCGTGCACGAGCACCGTCTCGCGCCACGTCGGCCCGCGCCTGGCGCCGCGCTTGAGGTAGATCGGGGCCGCCATGTGGACGAAGGGCAGCCCGACGAACTCGGTGAAGCCGCCGGTCTCACGCTGCAGGTCGCGGGTCCGGAGCAGGTGCCGCACCCAGTGGTGCGGTCGCTCGACCGAGCCGAACATCATCGTGACGTTGCTGCGCAGCCCCACCCGGTGTGCGGTGCGGTGCACCTCGAGCCACTCGTCGGTGGTGATCTTGTCGGGGCACAGCACCGCGCGCACCTCGTCGTCGAGGATCTCCGCGGCCGTGCCGGGCAGCGACCTCAGTCCCGCGTCCTTCAGCCGCAGCAGATAGCTCTCGAGCGGTTCCTCGAGCCGACGTGAGCCCTCGAGCACCTCGAGGGCGGTGAAGCCGTGGATGTGGATCTCCGGCACGCGCTCGTGCACCGCCCGCGCGACCTGCACGTAGAAGTCGCCGTCGAAGCTGGGGTGGATGCCGCCCTGCAGGCAGACCTCGGTGGCGCCCAGGGCGTACGCCTCGGCGCTGCGCTCGGCGATCTCCTCGAGGCCGAGGAGGTACGGGGCGCCGCGCAGGTTGAGCGACAGCGGGCCCTTGGAGAAGCCGCAGAAGGTGCACCTGAAGGTGCAGACGTTGGTGTAGTTGATGTTGCGGTTGACCACGAAGGTCACCTCGTCGCCGACGACTCTGCGACGGATCTCGTCGGCGACCTCCGCCACGGCCGCCACCTCCTGCCCGCGGGCGGCGAACAGCGCCTCGAGCTCGGCGGCACCGGCGTCCTGCCCGGCGCGTACACCGTCGAGCACCTCGCGCACCCGGCCGGTCACCGTCCGGGCCCTCCGCGGCAGCGGCACGGGATCGACGCCCGCTCCGGAGAACCATGCGGTCGAGCGGCGCCCGATCTGCACCACCTCGGCGCCGGTGCCGACGTTGGCGGCGTCGCGGTGCCGCTCGGGCCACATCGCCCCCGGGTCGTCGCGGGCGAGCAGGTCGGCGTCGGCCCGGTCGAGGACCGGGAAGTGCAGCGCCGGGTCGAGCCAGCGACCCGGCTCCGCGGCGTACGCCGGGTGCACCGTCAGGCGCGGCGCGAGCTGGTGCCCGGCGGCCTCGGTCGCCTCGCGCAGCGACTCCAGCGACGGCCACGGGCGCTCCGGGTTGACGTGGTCGGCGGTGACGGGGGAGACGCCGCCCCAGTCGTCGATGCCGGCGGCGAGCAGCCCGGCTAGCTCGTCGGGCGCGGACAGGTTCGGCGGTGCCTGGACGTGCACGTCGTCGGGCAGGACGAGCCGCGCCAGCGCGATCGCCCGCTGGTGGTCCTCGTGCGGACAGGGCTGCGCGCCGCGCATCGCCGTGCCGGGCTTGGGCAGGAAGTTCTGGACGATCACCTCCTGCACGTGGCCGTGCGCGCGGTGGCTGCGGGCGATCGCCTCGAGCGCCTCGACCCGGTCCGCCTCCGTCTCCCCGATCCCGACGAGGATCCCGGTGGTGAACGGGATCGAGAGCAGCCCGGCGTGGTCGAGCGTGGACAGGCGGCGGGCGGGGGCCTTGTCGGGCGCTCCCCGGTGTGCCGGCAGGTCGTCGCGCAGGCTCTCGACCATCATCCCCTGCGAGGGCGAGGTCCGGCGCAGCCGCGCGAGGTCGTCGCGGCCGATCGCCCCGGCGTTGGCGTGCGGCAGCAGGCCGGTCTCCTCCAGCACCAGCCCGGTCGCCTCGACGAGGTAGTCGATCGTGGTGCGGTGCCCGCGCGCCGCCAGCCACGCGGCCGCCTCCGGGTAGCGCAGCTCCGGTGCCTCGCCCAGCGTGAAGAGTGCCTCGTGGCACCCGCTCGCGGCGCCGGCCCCGGCGATCGCGACGACCTCCTCCGGCGCCAGGTAGGGGACGGTCGTGCGCGGCGACTCGGCGAACGTGCAGTAGCCGCAGCGGTCGCGGCACAGGTGGGTGAGCGGGATGAAGACCTTGGGGGACCAGGTCACCCGGGTGCCGAAGAGGGTGTCGCGGCGGGCCGCGGCCAGCTCGAGCAGCGCGGGGGTCGGGAGCGCGGTCAGGTCCGGGGTGGGGGCCGTGCTGGCGACCTGGCTGGGGAGCGGCATGGGTCCATTGTGGGGAACGCCGCCCACCCGTCGACCACCACGGGCTCAACGGAGCCACAACGGCCGTGGGCGGGCCGGGGCGATCGGGTGACGGTCGGCAGTGCCGTGGGGTATCAATCAGGCATGAGCCAGGCGGCGGACCCGCGGGCGCCGGTCGTCCTCGTCGTGGACGACGACGCGGCGATCCGCACGGTCGTGCGCTGGCAGCTCGACGACGCGGGCTTCCGGATCCTCGAGGCCGACGACGGGGCGTCCGCCCTCAGGTGCATCCGCGACGAGCACCCGACCCTCGTCGTGCTCGACCTCTCGCTCCCGCGGCTCGGCGGGCTCGACGTGCTGCGGACCGTACGCAGCGGGCAGGCCGGCCGCTCGGACACTCCGATCATCGTGTTGTCGGGGCGCAGCGGCGAGAGCGACCGCATCGCCGGGCTCGACCTCGGCGCCGACGACTACCTCGTCAAGCCGTTCTCGCCCGGCGAGCTCGCCGCGCGGGTCAGGTCGGTGCTGCGCCGCAGCGCGCTCGACCCGTCGGTGGAGGCTGTCGTCGCCGGGGCGCTGCGCATCGAGCCCGCGAGCCGGCGGGTGCTGCTCGACGGGCAGGAGAAGGAGCTGACCCCCAAGGAGTACGACCTGCTGCTGTTCCTCGCGACGCACCCGCGCCACGTCTTCACGCGCGCCCAGCTGGTCGACCAGGTCTGGAACTCCTCCTCCGAGTGGCTGGGCGAGGCCACCGTGACCGAGCACGTCCACCGGCTGCGGCTCAAGCTCGAGGCGGATCCGTCCAGCCCGCGGCTGCTGCGGACGGTGCGGGGCGTCGGCTACCAGCTGGTGGACCAGTGAGCGCCGCCCCGGACCTGTGGGCCGAGGACGCCCGCGAGCTCCTGGAGGGGCAGACCGAGGTGCTAGAGATGATCGCCCGCGCTGCCCCGCTGGACGAGGTGCTCACCGGGATCCTGGCCTCGCTGGAGCAGCTGATGCCCGGAGCCCGGTGCTCGGTGCTCCTCCTCGACCGGGAGCGCGGCACGCTGCACCACGGCGCCGCGCCGAGCCTGCCGGAGACGTACGTCGGGGCGATCGACGGGATGGCGATCGGGCCCGCCGCGGGCTCGTGCGGCACGGCCGCCGCGCTCGACGTCGCCGTGGTCGCCACGGACGTGCGGTCCGACCCGCGGTGGGCCGGCTACCGCGAGATCGCCGCCGCCGCCGGGCTGCGCAGCTGCTGGTCCACGCCCATCGAGGGCCGCGACGGCCGGCCGGTCGGCACGTTCGCGGTCTACCACGCGCGCCCGCACCGCCCGAACCCCCGCGAGCAGCTCCTCGTGGACCGCTTCACCCACCTCGCCTCGGTCGCCATCGACCACGCGCGCCTCGTCCAGGAGCGGCGGGCGCGGCTCGAGGCCGAGACGGCGCGGCGCACCGCCGAGGAGCTGTCCCACGCGCGGCTCGAGCTGCTGGCCGCCGTCGGCCACGAGGCGCGTACGCCGATCCAGGCCATCGTCGGCTTCGCCGAGCTGCTCGGCACCATGGACCTCGACGAGGACCGCCGCCGCGAGGCGTTGCAGCACATCGGCGCAGCGGCCGGGCACGTGATGGACCTGCTCTCCGACGTCCTCGACCTCAGCCGGATCGAGGCCAACGTGCTGCCGGTCGCTGCCGAGCCCGTCGACCTCGGCGAGGTCGTCGACGAGGCGTTCGGCCTGCTGTCGGCGCAGGCGGGCCGGCGCGAGTGCCGCCTGGTGCACGACCTGGGCGACGACCTGGCGGGCGGCCACCGGGTGCTCGGTGACCGGCGGCGGCTGCGGCAGGTCCTGATCAACCTCGTCGCGAACTCGGTGCGCCACGGCCGGGCCGGCGGGCGCGTCGAGGTCGCCTGTCGCGACGCCGGTGACGGTGCGTCGGTGCTCGTCACGATCGACGACGACGGTCCCGGCATCCCGCTCGAGCTGCTGCCGAGGATCTTCACGCCGTACGCCCGGGCCGCCCCCGACGACGACGCGGCCGAGCCGAGCACGGAGAGCATCGGGCTGGGCCTGGCCCTCGCGTACGGCCTCGTCCGCGCGATGGATGGCGAGCTGTCCGTCGGCAGCTCCGGTCCCGGCGGCACCTCGATGCACCTGCGGCTCCCGCGAGCACCCCGCAGCGAGGGGGCGTGACCGGCCCGATCAGTCCTCGGCGGCGGCCCAGCCGGTGACCTTGACGATGCGGCACACCAGCACGCGGTGGAACGGCTTGTCGGCGTACTGGGGGACCGTGCGGGCGAGCCGGTCGGCCAGGTCCTCGACGACGGCGGCCGGCGGGTCGGGGACGTGCTCGCAGTCGGCCCGCACCCACCACAGGCGTGACCAGTCGTCGGCGTCCCAGTGCTCGACGAGCAGCGACCCCCGCGGGTCGGCGGCGAGGTTGTCCTCGCGCTGGAGCCGCGAGGACCGCTTCGGCTTCACGGTGTCGATGGGGACCCCGACGTGGCCGTCGTCGGTGACGGCGTAGACCACCGGCTGGGGGGCGGGGCCGCGCTCGGGGTGCAGCGTGCAGAACACGCCGTGCACGTGTGCGCGGAGCCGGGACCGGGACACCTCGTCGTCGAGACGCATGCCGCCAGCCTCCCCCACCCGCTGCGCCGCGACCATCACGCCTTCCTCAACGCTGGCCCGGGCTGCTTGACCGGCACGGGGCGGACGGGGAGGTTGGCGCCATGGGGTCGACGCGATGAACCTCGCCAGCTGGGTGGAGCGGCAGGGACGCAGGCTGCGCGAGCGGCCCGCCCTCGCCGTGGGGCAGGACGTGCACGCCTCCTGGGGCGAGCTCGCCGCACGGGTGGCCAGCGCGGCCGGCGGCCTCGGCGGGAGCCTCGGGCTGGAGGCGGGGGACCGGGTGGCGCTCGTGATGGACAACCGCCCGGAGTACCTCGAGGCGCAGTACGCCGTGTGGCACGCCGGGCTGGTCGCCGTACCGGTCAACGCCCGGCTGCACCGCGACGAGATCGCGTACGTCCTCGAGCACTCCGGTGCCCGGGTGGTGGTCACCGACGAGGCGCACGCCGACGACGTGACGGTCCTGCGCGACCGCATCGGCACCGTCGAGGAGGTCGTGCTCGCGCCGGGGCCGGACTGGGACCGGCTCACCTCGTCCGGGCCGGCGGCGCTGGCCGAGCGCGGCACCGACGACCCGGCCTGGCTCTTCTACACCAGCGGCACCACCGGCCGGCCCAAGGGCGCGACGCTCACCCACGGCAACCTGCTGATGGCCTCGCTGAGCTACTTCGCCGACATCGGCCCGGTCTCGGCGGACGACAGCGTGCTGCACGCCGCGCCGCTGTCGCACGGCTCCGGCCTGTACGGCCTGCCGCACGTCGCGCGCGGCGCTGTCAGCGTCTTCCCGGCCCACGCCCCGCTGGGCGGCGCCGAGCTCGTCGACCTGCTGCGGCGCTGGCCCGGCATGTCGTTCTTCGCCGCGCCGATCATGGTGCGGCGCCTCGCCGCGGACGAGGCGCTCGCCGGCGCCGACCTCAGCGGGCTCAGGACGATCATCTACGGCGGCGCCCCGATGTACCTCGCCGACCTCGAGGCCGCGCTGGCGACCTTCGGCCCGCGGCTGGCGCAGATCTACGGGCAGGGCGAGACGCCGATGACCATCACCGGCCTGTCCGTGCAGGACCACGCCGACACCGACCACCCGCGGTGGCGCGAGCGGATGCAGTCCGTGGGGTTCCCGCGCACCGACGTCGAGGTGCGGGTGGGCGACGACGACGGGCGCCCGCTGCCGCCGGGCGAGCCCGGCGAGGTGCTCGTACGGGGCGCCGTCGTGATGGCCGGCTACTGGAACCAGCCCGAGGAGACGGCAGAGGCGCTGCGCGACGGGTGGCTGCACACCGGCGACGTCGGCAGCCTCGACGAGGACGGGTTCCTCACGCTGCACGACCGGTCCAAGGACCTGATCATCAGCGGCGGGATGAACATCTATCCCCGCGAGGTCGAGGAGGCGCTGCTGCGCCACCCGCACGTCGAGGCGGCGGCCGTCGTGGGCCGCCCCGACCCCGAGTGGGGCGAGTCGGTGGTGGCCTTCGTGGTCCACGACGGCACCGAGCCTGCGGTCGAGGAGCTCGACCGGGTCTGCCTCGACAGCATCGCCCGGTTCAAGCGGCCAAAGGACTACCGCTTCGTGGACGCGCTGCCGACGAACAACTACGGCAAGGTCCTCAAGCGCGAGCTGAGGGAGCGGATGCGCTGAGTGGGGAGCGTTGAGGAAACCATGAGCGCCTCGGCCTTGCGGGTGGGCAGGCCCGGTTGTGGGATACGTCACAAGGGCCGCCCGGGCCAGATCCCTCCCGAGGAGATGTTGTGAGATGAAGCTCGCCCTCTACCTGCCGACCTTCCGCAACCACGTCACGGTGCAGGAGCTCGCAGACCTGACCGACCTGGCCGAGGAGCTCGACTTCGACTCGGTGTGGACCCTCGACCGCCTCGTGGTCCCGGAGGCCTCGGACCGCGGCGAGCTCCAGTACAGCTTCGGCATGATGAAGGAGTTCCCGACCCAGCTGCCGGTGGAGTCGCGCGGCCAGTGGTTCCAGGGCTGGCCGATCCTGCCGTGGCTCGCCGCGCGCACCGAGAAGCTGCGCTTCGGCATGAGCATCACCAACACGCCCTTCCGCAGCCCGGCCCTCTTCGCCGCCGAGTGCGCCACCATCGACCACCTCTCCAACGGCCGGCTCAACGTCGGCATCGGCTCGGGGTGGATGCCCGAGGAGTTCGCCGCGGCGAGCGTCGCCGACCGGTTCCCGCGCCGGCACTCCCACGTCCGCGAGACCATCGAGATCGCCCAGGGCATCTGGACCAACGACGTCTTCGAGTACCACGGCGAGCACGCCGACTTCGAGCCGTGCGGCTTCGGGCACAAGCCGGTGCAGAAGCCGCATCCGCCGATCTACTTCAGCGGCCTGCGCGACCCCAAGCGCTCCGCCAACCGCGTCGCCAAGTACGGACTGCACGGCTGGATCGGCATCCAGGACACCCCGCGCGAGTTCACCGAGTGGCGCACGGCGATCGCCCGCGAGCTCGACGAGCTCGGCAAGTCCATCGACGACCTCGACATGTGCTCGATGATCTGGTTCACCATCACCGACGAGGACGTCGACCAGTCCGACAACGGGAAGGTGTCCAACATCCTCGTCGGGAGCGAGCGCCAGCTCGTCGACATGCTCAAGCGCTACCAGGAGGCCGGCATGACGATGCCGCTGCTGTGGCCGCCCTTCGCCGACGTGCCGGTGTCCAAGACCCTCGACGACCTCAAGCGCCTCAAGAACGACATCATGCCCAAGGTGGAGGCGTCCTAGGAGCCCCAGCGGGCCGGGGCGAGAGCGTGCAGGACGTGCTCCGCCTCGGCCACCGCGGCGTCCGCGTCGACGTCGGGCGAGCCGACCCGCGGCGAGAAGTTGAGGTCGACGAAGACCTCGCCGGCACCCCGGCGGCGTACGGCTGCGAGGTCGTCGAGCACCTGCTCGCGGGTGCCGTGGAACGGTCGCCGTCCCGGGCCCGGGTCGGCGTCCGCGAGGTCCACGACCGCGCGCAGCAGGATGCGTACGGCCGCCGGGTCGCGACCGGCGTCGCGGGCGCCCTCGTGCACCAGCGCCACGGAGTCGGCGAGGGAGTCGAGGTCCTGCCGGGTGCCGGCGATCCACCCCTGGGCGAGCCGGCCGGCCCGCCGCAGCGCCGCGGGTGCGGCGCCGCCGACGAGCAGCGGCGGGTGTGGGCGTTGGACAGGTCGGACGCCGAGGTGCGAGCGCGGGACCGTGTAGTGCTCGCCGTGGAACGCGACGGGGTCCTGGGTCCACAGCGCCACCAGGCAGCGCAGGTACTCCTCGAAGCGCGCCCCGCGCCCGGCGTACGGCACGCCCGCGGCCTCGTGCTCCTCGGGCAGCCACCCCATCCCGACCCCGACCGTCAGCCGGCCCGACGCGAGGTGGTCGAGCGTCGCCATCGCCTTGGCGAGGAGGGCGGGCGGGGTGAACGGTGCGCACAGCGTCGCCGTGCCGAGCCCGATCCGGCTCGTGTGCGAGGCGACGTGGGCCAGGGGCAGCACGGCGTCGTGCACCGCGGCGTACGCCGGGGTGGCGTCGGCGACCGGCTGGAGCACCCGCTGGAATGTCCACAGCGAGTGATAGCCGAGCTCCTCGGCGAGACGCGCCACGTGGATCATCGCGCCCGGTGTTGCCCAGGTCCCGGAGACTGGGAGCCCGAAGCCCAAGGCGGGCAGGTCGTCGGCCATCGGGCCACGATGGCACCGCCCCCGACCGAACGGAACCGCCCGTGACCCAGACGTCCCCCCTCGCTGTCGGCTACAAGGCGTCCGCCGAGCAGTTCGGCCCGCGCGAGCTCGTCGAGCTCGGCGTGCGCGCCGAGGAGGTCGGCCTCGACAGCGTGTGGATCAGCGACCACCTGCAGCCGTGGCGCCACGAGGGCGGTCACGCGCCCAACGCGCTCGCCGCGATGGCCGCGATCGGCGAGCGCACCGACCGGGTGGTGCTCGGCACCAGCGTGCTGACGCCGACGTTCCGCTACAACCCGGCCGTGCTGGCGCAGCAGTTCGCGACGCTCGCGCTGCTCAACCCCGGCCGGGTCGTGCTCGGCGTGGGCACCGGCGAGGCCCTGAACGAGATCTCCGTCGGGCTGGCCGAGTGGCCGGAGTTCAAGGAGCGGTGGGCGCGGCTGCGCGAGTCCGTACGCCTCCTGCGCGAGCTGTGGGCAGGGGAGCGGGTCACCTTCGACGGCGACTACTACCGCACCGTCGACGCCACGATCTACGACCGGCCCCCAGGTGGCGTGCCGATCTGGGTCGCGGCCGGCGGGCCGCAGATGGCGAAGTACGCCGGGCGCGTGGGCGACGGCTTCATCTGCACGAGCGGCAAGGGGATGGATCTCTACACCGACAAGCTGCTGCCCGCGGTCGAGGAGGGTCGCGCCGCGTCGGACGCGCAGCGCGACTTCTCGCGGATGATCGAGATCAAGCTGTCGTACGCCCCGACGCGCGAGGAGGCGCTGGAGAACTGCCGGTTCTGGGCGCCGCTGTCGCTGAGCGCCGAGCAGAAGCACCAGCTCGACGACCCGGTCGAGATGGCGGCCGCCGCCGACGCGCTCCCCATCGAGCAGGTCGCCTCGCGCTGGATCGTGGCGACCACGCCCGAGGAGGTGCTCGCGGAGGTTCGGCCCTACGTCGAGGCGGGCTTCGACCACCTCGTCTTCCATGGCCCCGGGCACGACCAGGAGCAGTTCCTCACGTCCTTCGCCGACGAGGTGCTGCCGGCGGTGCGGGGGATGGGCGGCTGATCGGAACGCAGACGGACGCCGGTGCTCGAAGCCGACGCCCTTTTACCGGATCTGGCGAGATGATGGCGTTACGCGGCCCGGGCGGGTCAGCAGGGGCGCAGGTTCGTGGAGTTGATGGCGCAGGGCTGGTCGCTACGGGCTGCATGAGTGGAGGTGGGTGTCTCACGCTCGGCCGGGCAGCGGTGGAAGAACGGCGCGCGGGTGCGTCGGCCGGATGGCACGGTGCTCGTCGTGCCACCTCTGGAGCCGCTCGCTGTCCGTCAGATCTCGCCCCGTTTCCTGTCCGAGGACGAGCGGGTCAAGATCGCGGACCTGGCCAGCCGCGGGCTTGGACCGACGGCGATCGGTCGCGAGCTCGACCGTGCAGCATCGACGATCAGCCGCGAGCTGCGACGCAACCTGCACCACTCCGGGCAGTACCGCCCCTTCCACGCTCATAGCGAGGCCGCGGTCCGACGACGCAGGGACCGGCCGATGAAGATCATGGAGAACACGGCGCTGTTCGAGTTCGTCGTCGCCAAGCTCAAGCTGCGCTGGAGTCCCCAGCAGATCAGCCGGGCACTGCGCCGCGAGTTCCCCGAGGAGCCGAGCATGTGGCTGGCGACCGAGAGCATCTACCAGGCGCTGTACCGCCACCAGACCGGGCTCCTGCGACGAGCGAAGACGTCGGAGGCAGTGTCGCCGCTACGAACAACTCGTGACCACCGGCGTGGGCACACGCGCATCGTGCGCGCCGGCCGGAGGTTCGCTCAGCCGATGCTCTCAATCCACGACCGCGGCTTCGAGCCGACCGACAGGTCCGCGGCCGGGCACTGGGAAGGAGACCTCATCGTCGGTCCGCATCACCGCTCGGCCATCGCGACCTTGATCGAGCGCCAGACCCGCTACGTGAAGCTGGTGCACCTACCCGCCCAGGACTCCGCAACGCTGAGAAACGGCTGGGTGACGACGATGGAGGAACTACCGGTGGGACTACGCCAGAGCCTGACCTGGGACCAAGGCACCGAGATGGCCCGACACCTCGAGATCACCGCGGCGATCGGCACGAAGATCTACTTCTGCGACGCCGCCAGCCCCTGGCAGCGGGGCTCCAACGAGAACGCCAACGGACTGCTGCGCCAGTACTTCCCCAAGTCGACAGACCTGTCGGTCCACACCCCACGCGACCTCGCCAGGGTCGAGAACGAGCTCAACGGCCGACCGCGACTCACCCTCGACGACCGCACGCCAGCCGAGCTGTTCAACGCACTGCTAACGTCCCCACCCACCAAGAGATTGCGATGACTCCTGGAAACCAAGGCGTCGGATCGGCCTCATTTTGGAGCGTTGCCGACAGCCCCCGGAAGTGGCATCAGGGCGCACCAAGCGGTCGAGTCCACGGTCGTGGTGGATGAAGGGGCCACCGCGTGATCCGGTGGCTGCACTCTAGGCAGTGAGTGCGGCGGGTGTCAGGTCCTCCTTCTGGTCGGTGGTCTCGTTGGTGTTGATGAGTGCGATGCGGGAGCGTGCCAGGACGTCGAGTCCGAGGTAGCGGCGGCCCTCGGCCCAGTCGTCGTGCTGCTCGGCTAGGACGGCTCCGATGAGTCGGATGGCGGAGTTGCGGTCGGGGAAGATCCCGACGACGTCGGTGCGTCGGCGGATCTCGCGGTTGAGGCGCTCGTTGGGATTGTTGGACCAGATCTGGCGCCAGATCTCTTTCGGGAACGCGGTGAAGGCCAGGATGTCGGCGCGGGCTTCCTCGAGGTGCTCGGCCACGGCGGGGAGCTTCTCGTCCAGGGTGTCGATGACGCGGTCGAACTGGGCGTGCACGGCCTTGGTGTCGGGCTGGTCGTAGATCGAGTGCAGCATCGCCTTGACCCAGCCCCACGACGACTTTGGTGTCGCGGACATCAGGTTCGCCGCGTAGTGGGTGCGGCATCGCTGCCAGGCGGCACCGTCCAGGGTCGCCGTCATCGCGGCCACCAGGCCACTGTGGGCATCGGACGTGACGAGCTTGACGCCGCTCAGGCCGCGGGCGTTCAGGCCGCGGAACAGGGTCAGCCAGCCGGCCTCGGACTCGGCCGAGCAGATGTCCACGCCGAGGATCTCGCGGTGCCCATCGGCGTTGACGCCGGTCGCGACCAGGACGTGGGTGTTCACGACCCGCCCGCCCTCGCGGACCTTCATCGTCAACGCGTCCGCGGCCAGGAACGTGTACGGCCCGGCGTCGAGTGGCCGGGTGCGGAAGTCCTCCACGTGCGCGTCGAGCTCCTTGGCCATCACGCTGACTTGCGACTTCGACAACCTGGTGATGCCGAGGGTCTCGACGAGCTTCTCCATCCGCCGCGTCGACACCCCGAGGAGGTAGCAGGTTGCCACCACTGTGGTCAGGGCCCGCTCGGCCCGACGGCGGCGCTCGAGGAGCCAGTCGGGGAAGTACGAGCCCTCGCGCAGCTTGGGGATTGCAACCTCCATCGTGCCGGTGCGGGTGTCGAAGTCCCGGGTCCGGTAGCCGTTGCGGGAGTTGGTCCGCTCCGGGCTGCGTTCGCCGTAGCCGGCGCCGCAGATCGCGTCGGCCTCGGCCGACATCAACGCCTGCACGAACGTGGACAACATGGTCCGGAGTAGGTCGGGCTCGGCACGCGCCAGGTGCTCGGTCATGAACGTGGGCAGGTCAATAGAGTTGGGGTCGACGGTCATCGTGGTGACTCCTTCAGTCGTGCTTTCGCAGGTCTTCTGAAGGATCACGCGGTGGCCGTCGCTATGTCAGGACGCCACGCTCACGTCGGGCCCGTCGTACACCACGCCCATGGACTCAACTCACCAAGCGCGGCTCTTCCGCAATCGGTGGCACTCGGCAGGGTGGAAGCAGACCCTGCTCGCGTTGAAGCGGCATGAGGGCCTCGCGGTCGACGGGGACCAGAAAGGACGCGACAACGCAGAGCGGTGATCGGGCTGGGCGTGCCACTGGCCCCCGCCGGACGTGTCTCGGCGGGGTTCGAGGCGGGGTCATCGTCGGCGTGGTCGCGGGAGGCCGGGTGGGATTGCCAGGTCCGGCGGATCCGGTGGGTCGAGGTCGGTGGTGCCGGTGCGGTCGCGGCGGTAGCGGTGCCCGTGGGGCGAGGTCCACGCGAACACCCCGGGCGCGACCATGGCGTAGCGCCAGGGCGAGTGGGTCTTGAGGCGGTGGTGGAACCGGCACAGGCACGCGAGGTTGCTCGTGGTCGTCGGACCCGGTTGGGGTCGGCCCTCGGCGTGGGCGTCGTTGTCCCACGGGATGATGTGGTCGACGTCGCAGCGCCGTGCCGGGCGGGTGCAGAACGGGAACACGCAGGTGCGATCTCTCAGGATCACGTGTTCGCGGATCGTTGCCGGGACCTTCCGCGTCTGCGCGGTGAGCGTGGTGTTGAGGTCGATGACGGGCTTGATGGTGACCTCGGTGCGGGTGTCGGCGCACCAGGACTGGACCTGCTCGAGCAGGACCAGGCGCTGGCCGTTCTCCATGCGGCCGGTGGGCCCGAACACGGTGGTGTCGCCGGAGAAGGAGGCGTCGACGTGGGCGTGGATCACGACCGCGCGGGCGGCGGGCAGGTGCGTCTCGTCGGCGTCGTCGCCGCCAGCGCCGGTGTCCTCCAGGTCGGCGCCGCCGCCGGCGAGATCCAGAGCAGTCTGGGTCCTGGCGAGGTCCCCGAGGGCCTTGGCTCGTCGGGCGTCGAGTGGCAGCAGGGATCCGAGGGCCTGCTGGGTGGCGGCGTGGTGGGCGAGGGCGCGGTCGAGGTCGAGGGCGTCGGCGATGTCGACCTCGGCCTCGATCCGCAGGGTGCCGGCGTAGTGCACGTCCTCGGTGTCCACGGTGACGTGACGCGGGTCGACGTGCAGGTAGCCGTCCTCCGGATCCTGCGTGGGGTCGGCGGTCGCGAGGTCGTAGCGCCTGATCGTCTCCGCGACGAGCCGGTCCAGCTGCGCGGACCCGACCCGTCCGGCGACGGCCGCGACCTGCGCGTCGACGAACCCCGCCGCCTCACGAGTCAACGCGGGCGAGGAGTGGATCGTGGTGTCCGCGACGAGCCTCGCCCGCCACGCCGGCACCTGCCCGGCGTGGACCTGCGCCCACAACCGCGGCAGGCGGTGGCGCAGCTCGAGGGCGTGACCGACGAGCTTCTTCGCCGCCGTCGACGTGATCCCGAGGACGGTGC
Source organism: Nocardioides eburneiflavus (assembly GCF_004785795.1). NCBI lineage: Bacteria > Bacillati > Actinomycetota > Actinomycetes > Propionibacteriales > Nocardioidaceae > Nocardioides > Nocardioides eburneiflavus. The sequence goes on along the minus strand of NZ_SRRO01000001.1, from coordinate 335,562 downwards.
CGAGCTCGGCGCAACAGAACTCCGCCACCAGCGGAGCACCCTCCCCGGCGATGGGCTCCTCGTGCTGCGACCCCGACACCGTGAACGACGCTGCTGTGTGGATCGACTCCGGCGGGTGCAGGTCCGCCCACCGGGCGGCGAGAGCGAGCTGGCGGGCAGCCTCGGAGTTCTCGACGTCACGGGAGGCCTTGATCGTGGCGAGCAGGTCGGCGGGTGAGAGGTCGTCTGCGACCCCTCGTGCCCCGGCTGCCAGCGTCTCGATCATGCGCTCGATTGTAGTCGTCGGGTCCGACAGTGGTCGGTCCGCGAGTTCACACGGTTGCTGCGGCGAGCCTCGTGGTGAGGCCTCGCTCGGTTGGGCGATCGCTTCCCCGATCCATTGCGCTGCCAACTCCCTGATCCGCGTCCCCACCTCCGAGTCGAGTCCTGCGCAGATGGCGTCGAGGTCGTCGACCAGGAACGACCGGGCACCACACCAGTCGGACTTCACGACCACGCTGTCGACACGTCGCCTCGGACCCGCACCTCCGCCTGCCGTGCCTCGTCTCCGGGCTCGCACTCGTCGAACTGGACGTACGAGACCGTGTGCTCGCCGCCAGCGAGCGTCTGTGCCAGCACCAGGTGCGCGCCGTACGCCTTCACAGGGCTCTCATCCAGGGACGCCGGGCTAGGACTTGTCGGCCGCCGCGTGCAGGCATCCGACCGCTGTGCGGAGTGCTCGCCGGCCGGCAGCGAGCCTGCTGCCGGTCCACAAGACTCGGTCCCACGACGCAGCGAGGGCCTGCCAGTCTCGCCCTCACCGCGCGGGATGTAGTTCACCCCAGCGGGCGCGTTCGTCAGCGCGAGCGAGCGTGACGACTGGCCGGTCGGTGTGCCGTCGTCCGTGACGTCGTCGGACGGGCTCGTCGCGGACGGGCTCGCCGTCCCGAGCGACTCATGCCCGGGAGGGTAGCCGTGTCAACGGCTGCTCGAAGCCTCACGCACGCCCGACCGCCGCACCGCTAGCGGGAGCGTCGCCACGGCGACCGCGCCCGCCGCCAGGAGCGCGGTGGAGAAGGACGTGAGCCCGGCGATCACCCCGACGGCCACCGAGCCCAGCGCCGTGCCCGCGTCGAACCCGACGTTCCACACCGCGCTCGCGAGGTTGTGGTGCCGACGCGAGACGGCGGCGAAGGAGATCACCAGCGTGAGGTTCTGCAGCCCTCCGTAGCACAGGCCGACCAGGAGCATGGCGAGGAGGAACGACACCACGCGGACGTCGTCGGAGCTCGCGACTGACCATGCCACCAGTGCCATGCCCGCTCCCGTGAGGACGACGAGGGGCACGAGGAAGCGGTGCGCGCCGTGACGGTCCGCGAGCGCGCCGATCCGCCAACGACTCAGCGCAGCGGACAGCCCCATCAGGAGCAGGCCGATGACTGCGACCGGCGTGCTCTCGACCATCTGGGGGGTGAACGTGATGAGCGCGCCGCCTGCGAGCGTGACCGCCAGCAACAGGAGCATCGGCGGGAGCAGGTGTCGGTAGGCAGCCGACTGCGGGTCGCGCGGGTCGGCCCCCGCCGTGGCGCCGGGGTGCAGGTCCGGTGCACTGAAGCGGAGTGCTGACGCGAGGCGGAGCGCCGCCGGGATGCCGACCAGGGGCAGGGCGCTCACGGTGAACGCCACCCAGTAGCCGACGCTCTCGGCGAGCCACGGCCCGGCGGGCAGGAGGACGAGGTTCGGCGCCGCGACGGCAAGGCCGTACGCCCCGATCGCCTCCCCGCGCCGCCTCGCGCCCACGAGCGCGGCGACGGCCGCGCTCCCGGTGACGGTGAGGACGCCGAACCCGACTCCCCGGACCGCCGAGAGCGCGAGGACCACGCCGAGCCCGTCGTCCAGCGACATCAGGACCCCGGGGACGCCCAGCAGGGCGAGCCCGACGGCGAGCACCGACCCCCATCCGAAGGTCCGCAACGCCCGCGGGACGAGCAGCTGCGTCAGCACCGTGAAGAGGAGGAGCATGCCGTTCACGAGCCCGGAGCCGGCAGTGGTCGCGCCGCCCTCGACCGCCCACAGCGGAGCCACCGTGAGCAGCACCGCGTACCCGGAGAACCCCGCGCACGTCATCACCATCAGCGGGCCCATGCCCGGCTGTCGCCAGATCGGCCCCCGCTCGCTCACGGCCCGCAGCCTACGGCTCAGGAGTCGAACCCCAGCCCGGCCCGGTCGAGCGCCCGCAGGAAGCCGTTGCGCCGGCCCTCGCGGTGGTCGGCGCGGTCGAGGGACCAGCGGGTGAGGTTGATCCCGACCGACGCGAGCGGCTCGGGCGGGAACGGGAGCGGGCGCTCGCGCACCATCCGCAGCTCCGTACGCTCCGTCGGCCGCCCGGCGAGCAGGTCGAGGACCACCTCGGCGGCGAAGCGGGTCGCGCCCACCCCGAGCCCGGTGAAGCCCGCGGCGTGGGCCACCCGTCCGCCGTGGGTGGTGCCGTAGAACGCCGCGAACTGCGTCGAGGTGTCGATCGCGCCCGCCCAGCGGTGCGTGAACCGGATGCCCTCGAGCTGGGGGAAGGTCGCGAGGAAGTGCGAGGCGAGGCGGGCGTGGCTCTCCGGTCGGTCCTCGTGGCGGACGTGGACCTGCCCGCCGGCGGGGTAGATCGCGTCGTAGCCGCCCCACAGGATCCGGTCCTCGCGGGTCAGCCGCGAGTAGTGGAACTGGTTGGCCAGGTCGCCGAGCCCCTGCCGTCCTGCCCAGCCGATCGAGGCGAGCTGCCCGGCCGACAGTGGCTCGGTCATCAGCACGTAGTCGTAGACAGGCACCGTCATCAGCCGGTTGCGACGGACGAGCGACGGGGCGACCCCGGTGGCGAGCACCACGTGGTCCGAGGTGACCGTCGCGCGGTCGGTCGACACCTCGACGACACGACCCTCGCGCCGCAGCCCGGTGACGGCGGAGTGCTCGTGCACCTCGACGCCGAGGTCGGCGGCGACCCGGGCCAGGTCGAGGGCGAGCCGCGCGGGGTGCACCAGCGCGGACGTGTCCGGCTCCAGCGCGCCGCCGAGGAACAGCGGGCTGTCGATCTCGGCCCGTACGGCAGCCGCGTCGAGGACGTGCGACGAGCCCTGCAGCCAGTCGACCTGGTGCTCCTCGACCGCCACCGACAGCGCGCCCGTGCGCTCCCACTCGCAGGCCAGGCCGAGGTCGCGCACGTCGGCCTCGAAGGCGTCTAGGTTCTCCCTGCCCAGCCGCGCCAAGGTGTCGTGCTCCTCCGGCCAGCGCGAGCGGCCGTTCTCCTCGCCGTGGGTGATCGAGGCGTCGCAGAACCCGCCGTTGCGGCCCGACGCCGCCCAGCCGACGGTCTGCGCCTCGAGCAGCACCACCCGTCGACCGGGGTCGCGACGCCTGGCGTGCACCGCGGTCCACAGCCCGAGGTAGCCGCCGCCCACCACGGTCAGGTCGGCACGCGTCGACGCGGTGAGGGGCGCGCACGCCGGCATGGATCCCGCGCCGGCGTCGTCGAGCCAGAAGACGCCCAGCTCGCTCCCGGCCAGGGACTCGGCGACCAGCCGCGGGTCGGGCGCGTGCCGCTCGTAGGCGGTGAGGTGGCCGCTCACCCCGCCGCGGCCGCCAGCGCCGCGTCGAGGATCGCCAGGCCCTCGCGCGCCTCGTCGTCGGTGGTCGTCAGCGGCGGCACGACGTGGATGCGGTTGAAGTTGCTGAACGGCAGCATGCCCCGCTCCTGGCAGCCCTTCACGACGGCGCTCATCGCCGGGCTCGACCCGCCGTACGGCGTCAGCGGCTCCCTGGTCTCCCGGTCGCTGACCAGCTCGAGCGCCCAGAAGGCGCCGGTGCCGCGCACCTCGCCGATCCACTGGTGCTTCTCGGCGAGCGCCCGCAGGCCCGGACCGATGACCTCGGCGCCGAGGCGGTGGGCACGGCCGACGAGGTCGTCGTCCTCCATCGCGCGGATGGTCGCGACGGCCGCGGCGCAGGCGAGCGGATGACCGGAGTAGGTCAGCCCGCCGGGGTAGGCGCGGTGGGCGAAGGTCGCGTGGATCTCGTCGCTGATCGCGACGCCGCCGAGCGGGACGTAGCCGCTGTTGACGCCCTTGGCGAAGGTCAGGAGGTCGGGGGTGACGCCGCCGTGCTCGACCGCGAACCACCGGCCCGACCGCCCGAAGCCGGACATCACCTCGTCGGCGACCAGCACGATCCCGTGCCGGTCGCAGATCTCGCGGACGCCGGCGAGGTAGCCCGGCGGCGGGACCATGATCCCGGCGGTGCCGGGGATCGCCTCGAGCACGATCGCGGCGATCGTCGCCGGTCCCTCCAGGGCGACGACCTGCTCGAGGTGCTCGAGCGCGCGCTGGCACTCCTCGGCCTCGGTGGTGGCGTGGAACGCGCTGCGGTAGAGGAACGGGCCGAAGAAGTGGACCGTCCCCGCCGAGCCGTGGTCGCTGGCCCAGCGGCGCGGGTCGCCGGTCATGTTGACCGCGAGGTGGGTGCCGCCGTGATAGCTGCGGTAGGTCGTCAGCACCTTGTGCCGGCCGGTGTGCAGCCGCGCCATCCGTACGGCGTGCTCGTTGGCGTCGGCGCCGCCGTTGGTGAAGAACACGTGGTCGAGGTCGCCGGGGGTGTGGCTCGCGATCAGCCGGGCGGCCTCCGAGCGGGTGCCGTTGGCGAAGGCCGGCGCGACCGTGCACAGCGTCGCGGCCTGCTCCCGGATCGCGGCGACGATGCGCGGGTGCTGGTGGCCGAGGTTGGTGAAGACCAGCTGGGAGGTGAAGTCGAGGTAGCGCTTCCCGTCGCCGTCCCACACGTGGCTGCCCTCGGCCCGGGTGATCACCATCGGGCTGATCTCGGCCTGCGCCGACCAGGAGTGGAAGACGTGCGCGCGGTCGAGCTCGTACGCCCGCTCGGCGTCGTGGGTCCCCGAGAGGTCGCTGCCCAGGTCGCTGGTGGTGGAGAGGAGGTCAGTCATTGCGCGGGAACCCCAGCTCGAGGCCGCCCTCGGGGCGGTTGGCCGGGTCGATCCACCGGGTGGTGACGACCTTGCCGCGGGTGAAGAAGTGCACGCCCTCGGTGCCGTGGGCGTGGGTGTCGCCGAAGAGCGAGCGCTTCCAGCCGCCGAAGGAGTAGTAGGCGACCGGCACCGGGACGGGGACGTTGACGCCGATCATCCCGACCTCGACGTCAGCCTCGAAGCGGCGGGCGGCGCCGCCGTCGTTGGTGAAGACCGCGGTGCCGTTGCCGTACTGGTTGGCGTTGACGAGCGCGACCGCCTCCTCGTACGACGCCGCGCGGACGACCGACAGGACGGGCCCGAAGATCTCCTCGCGGTAGATGTCCATGTCGGGGGTGACGTCGTCGAAGAGCGTCGGGCCGAGCCAGAAGCCGCCCTCCCCGCCGCGCGCGGCGACGTCGCGGCCGTCGACGACGACCTTCGCGCCCGCCGCCTCGCCGGAGTCGATGAAGGAGCTGACCCGGTCGCGGTGCGCCCTGGTCACGAGCGGGCCCATATCGGCCTCGCGCTCGTCACTGCCCCTGGCTCCGTCGCCGATGAGCAGCGTGCGCGTGCGGTCGGCGACCCGGGCGACCAGCTCGTCGCCGATCGGGTCGACCGCGACGAGGACGCTGATCGCCATGCACCGCTCGCCGGCGCTGCCGTACCCGGCGTTGACGGCCGAGTCGGCGGCCAGGTCGAGGTCGGCGTCGGGCAGCACGACCATGTGGTTCTTCGCGCCGCCGAGCGCCTGGACGCGCTTGCCGTGGCGGCTCGCCGTCTCGTAGACGTACTCCGCGATCGGGGTGGAGCCGACGAAGCTGATCGCCTGCACGTCGGGGCTGGTGAGCAGTGCGTCGACGGCCGTCTTGTCGCCGTGCAGCACGTTGAAGACGCCGTCGGGCAGTCCGGCCTCCTGCCACAGCGCGGCGATCCAGCCGGCCGCGCTCGGATCCTTCTCGCTCGGCTTGAGGACGACCGTGTTGCCCGCGGCGATCGCGATCGGGAAGAACCACATCGGCACCATCGCCGGGAAGTTGAACGGGCTGATGATGCCGACCACGCCCAGCGGCACCCGCTTGGAGTGCACGTCGACGCCGGTCGAGGCCTCCTCGCTGTGCCCGCCCTTGAGCAGGTGCGACATGCCGCACGCGAACTCGACCACCTCGAGGCCGCGAGCGATCTCGCCCATCGCGTCGGAGTGCACCTTGCCGTGCTCGCTCGTGATGATGGCGGCCAGCTCGTCCTTGCGGGCGTTGAGCAGCTCGCGGAACGCGAACAGCACCTGCGTACGCCGCGCCAGCGACGTGGTGCCCCACGCGCGGGCGGCGCGGGCGGCGGCCGCGATCACGGCGGCCGCGTCGGCCTCGCTGGCCAGCGCGACGCGGCCGGTCACCTCGCCGGTGGCGGGGTTGGTCACGTCGGCCCAGCCGTGGGGCTCGCCGGTCAGGGGGGCGCCGTCGGCCCAGTGCACGATGTCGCGCTGATCGAGGTGGCTCATGCGCCCCATCCTGCGGCTCTGACTGCCCGCGCGTGGGTGTCGGATCGTCGGCATCGGCGACCCCGACCGGACACTTCGTCACCCCGAACGCGCGTAGGCTGCAGGTGTGCTGACGACGGGCGTGACCTTGCGGGAGGCGCTGGCGCTGCCCGCCTTCCGCCGCGCGGCACCGGAGGTCGTCGCCGGTGCCGCCGGTGCGGCCCGCCCGATCCGGTGGGTGCACGCCACGGAGCGACCCGACGTCGGCGAGCTGCTGCGCGAGGGCGACCTGCTGCTGACGATGGGCACCGGGCTGCCGCCCGACGACGACGAGTCCGGGCTGGCCGCCTTCGTCGACGAGCTCGCCGACGTCGGCAGCGCGGGGATGGTCGTCGAGCTCGGCCGGCGCTGGGGGTCCGCGCTCCCCGACGCCCTCGTCGCGGCGTGCGAGCGCCACGGCCTCCCGCTGGTCGTGCTGGGCCGGGAGACCCGGTTCGCCGCGCTCGCGCAGGAGATCGGCGAGCGGGTCGTCGACCAGCAGGTCACCGAGCTCCGCGAGGCGCAGCGGGTCCACGAGACCTTCACCGAGCTCAGCTTCGGCCAGGCCGGCCCCGTCGAGATCCTCCGGGCGGTGCAGCGGCTCTCCGACGGCCCCGTCGTCGTCGAGAACGCCCAGCACCGGCCCCTCGACTACTTCGCCGGCCCCGACGACCCGGGCGGCTTCCTCGACGGCTGGCCCGCGCGCTCACGGCGCGTGGAGGTGGCCGGGCGCACCGGCTGGGACGCCACGAACGGCTGGCTCGTCACCCGGCTCGGCACCGCCGACCAGGCGTGGGGACGGCTGGTGATCGGTTCGCCCGAGGCGCCGTCGCAGCGGCTCGTCGCGGTCGCCGAGCGCGCCGCCGCGGCGCTCGCGCTGCACCGGCTGCACGACCGTGACCGCGGCACCCTCATGCGGCGCACGCACCTCGAGCTGCTGACCGCGCTCATGGCCGGACCCGTCCGCGACGGCGCCGGCCCCGACGAGGTGGGGCGCCGCTGCGAGCTCGCGGGCTTCCCCGTGCGGCGGCGCACCTTCGTCGGCCTCGTGGTCCGCCCGCGCGTCGGCACCGGCACGCCCGCCGACCTCGACGAGGTCGCCGCCACCGTGGTGCGTGCCGCCCACGGCCTGCGGTTGCCCGCCCTGGTCTGCGAGGTGGACCGAGACCTGCGCGTGCTGGTGTCGGCGGGACCGGCGGCGGACGCCGACGACCTCGTCGACCGGCTCGCCGCCCGCGTGCTGCCCCACCACGACGTCGTGGTCGCCGCCGGCCGTGCCGTCACCGACCGCGGCGGCATCGCGCGTACGGTCACCGAGGCCGGCCAGGTCGCCGACGCCGCCCCGCAGGTCCGGCGCGGTCAGGACCCCGACGTGCACCGGCTCGCCGACCTCCACCTGCGCGGCCTGCTGGCGCTGCTCGGGGAGGACGAGCGCGTCCGGCTGTTCGTCGAGCGCGAGCTCGGCCCGCTGGAGGCCCACGACCGCGCCGACGGCTCGCGCACCGAGCTCCTCGCCGCGCTGCGCGCCCTGCTGCTGCACCCCGCCAGCAAGACCGAGGCGGCCGCCAGCCTGCACCTGTCGCGCGCCGCCTTCTACGACCGGCTGGCCCGGATCGAGACGGTCCTCGGTGCCGACCTCGACGACCCGGACGTCCGCGTCTCGCTCCACGTCGCGCTCGTCGCCCGTGACCTGGGCCGGGAGACGGCTGACGGACTGTCCGGCGGGCCTTCGAAGTGACGACAGATCGTCGGCCCGCGGTGGCCGACTCGCTGGGGACGATGCTCACCATGAACCGTGTGCTGGACGTCGGGACGCTCGTGCCGACCACGCCGCTCGACCCGGGCGCCGTGGTGGACGGGGCACCCGAGGCCGGGTCGCGCGCCCTCGCCGCCGTCGCCGGGGTGGAGGTCGGGGTGTGGGAGATGACCCCGGGCACCGCGACCGACGTCGAGGTCGACGAGGTGTTCGTCGTGCTGTCCGGCTCGGGGACGGTGTCCTTCGACGACGGCGAGCGGGTCGACCTCGGTCCCGGCAGCGTCGTACGCCTGCGCGCCGGCGAGCACACCACCTGGGTCGTCCGCGAGACCATCCGCAAGATCTACGTCGCCTGAGAGGGATCCCCGTGACCGACACGATCCAGAACTTCATCGACGGCGAGCTGGTCGCCTCGGCCACCACCGACTTCATCGACCTCGTCGACCCGGTGACGGGCGAGCCCGACGGGCGCTCCCCGATCTCGACGCCCGACGAGGTCGACCGGGCGTACGCCGCCGCCGAGCGCGCGTCGGCCTCGTGGAAGCGCCTCACGCCCGGGGCGCGACAGGCGTACCTCCTCGACCTCGCCACCGCTGTCGCGGACCGCCGCGACGAGATCAGTGCGGTGCAGGCCCGGGACACCGGACAGCCGGTGCGCTACATCGCCAGCGAGGAGGTCGACCAGGGTGTCGACCAGCTGCGCTTCTTCGCCGGCGCGGCGCGGCTGCTCGAGGGCAAGTCGTCGGGGGAGTACCTCGAGGGCCACACCTCCGCCATCCGCCGCGAGCCGATCGGTGTCGTCGGCCAGGTGACGCCGTGGAACTACCCCTTCGCGATGGCGATCTGGAAGATCGCGCCCGCGCTCGCCGCCGGCAACACGATCGTGCTCAAGCCCAGCGACACCACCCCGCGCTCGACGGTGCTCCTCGCCGAGATCGCCGGCGCGATCCTGCCGCCGGGCGTGCTCAACGTGGTCAACGGCGACGCCTCCACCGGCCGCTACCTCGTCGAGCACCCGACGCCCGGGCTCGTCGCGATCACCGGGTCCGTCCGGGCAGGCACCGAGGTCGCGCTGTCGGCGGCGAGGTCGCTCAAGCGCGTCCACCTCGAGCTCGGCGGCAAGGCTCCCGTGGTCGTCATGCCGGACGCCGACCTGCCGCGCGCGGCGGAGCTGATCGCGGCGGCCGCCTACTTCAACGCCGGCCAGGACTGCACCGCCGCCACCCGCGTCATCGCGCACGGCAGCGTCCACGACGAGCTCACCGACCTGCTCGTGAAGGCGGCCGAGGGCACCCGCCCCGGGCCGCCGTCGGACGACGAGGCGGAGTACGGCCCGCTCAACAACGCCGCACACCTCGCCAAGGTGGAGGCGTTCCTCGCCGACCTCCCCGGCCACGCGACCGTCCGCACCGGCGGCACCCGCCACGGCGACGCGGGGTTCTTCTTCGCGCCGACGGTCGTCACGGGCGTGCGCCAGGACGACCGCATCGTGCAGGAGGAGGTCTTCGGTCCGGTGCTCACCGTCCAGTCCTTCGACGACGAGGCCGACGCGGTCGCGATGGCCAACGGCGTGCCGTACGGCCTCGCTGCCAGCGTGTGGACCCGCGACGTCGGGGTCGCCGACCGGCTCACCCGCGAGCTCGACTTCGGCTGCGTGTGGGTCAACACCCACATCCCGTTCGTCTCCGAGATGCCGCACGGCGGGTTCGGGTCGTCGGGCTACGGCAAGGACCTGTCGGGCTACGGCTTCGACGACTACACGCGCATCAAGCACGTGATGACCGCCCACTACTGACGCACTTCTGGGAGCCGCGCGTCGTCCGGCATGCTGGACCCATGCGCTTCACCGAGCACGAGCTGACCGTCGCCGTCACCGCCGCCGCCAAGATCGTGGCCGGCGGCAAGGTCGGGCGCCGCGCCAAGGGCGAGGCGGCCTGGGAGTCGATGAGCAAGATCGACCGCTACCACCTGCTCGACGCCGTCGGCAGCCAGGTGCTGCCGGTGCTGCTCGCCCTCCCCGACGTCGAGGTCCCCGCCGGCACCCGGCCCACGTTCACCGACGCGCAGATCGCTGCCGCGGTGGAGCAGACCTTCGGCGAGAGCGGCGTGGGCCGCCTGCGCCAGAAGGTCGCCGTCGCCGCGCGCCTCACCCTCGTCCGTACGGCCCTCGCCCAGCTCCCCGTGCGGCAGGACCCCGACGCCCTGATCGTCCCCGACCACCTCTGAACGGGCCTCGGGATCCTGAGAAGCGCGCTCAGGTTCGGTGCGTACGGTCGATCGCGATGACTCACCTGATGCGAACCCGTACTGCCCTCGGCCTCGTGGCCGCCACCAGCCTTCTCGCCCTCTCTGCGTGCGGCGGCAGCGGCGACTCGTCTGCCGACTCCGAGAAGGACGCCTCGCCGAGCGAGACCTCGAGCGCGAGCGCCGGCGCCGGCGCCGAGGGAGGCCCCGACCTCGACGCGATCCCCGACGTGGTGGCCGAGGTCAACGGCGAGGAGGTCACCAAGGACGAGTTCGTCCCGATCTACGAGGCAGCATTCGCGCAGGCCGCGTCCCAGGCCCAGATGGGCGGCGAGGCCCCCGACGAGGAGCAGCTGCGCAAGCAGACCGCCGACGACCTCGTCGACACCGAGCTCCTCGCCCAGGAGGCCGAGGCGCGCGGGCTCGAGGTCAGCGACGACGACGTCGACGCCGAGCTCACCGACCTCGCCGAGCAGAACGGCATGAAGTCCGCCGACGAGCTTCTCGAGGCCGTCGAGCAGCAGGGCGTCACCGCGGAGCAGGCCCGCGACCAGGTCGAGACCCAGGTCCTCGTCGAGCAGCTCGTCACGGACGAGAGCGGTCCGATCGAGCCGACCGACAAGGAGCTCCGCGAGCTCTACGCGCAGGCCAAGGAGCAGCAGGCGCAGGCGGGCGAGCAGGCGCAGAAGATCCCGCCGTTCGCCCAGGTGCGCGACCAGCTCGCCGAGCAGGCCACCAACCAGCAGATCGGCAAGGTCGCGACGGCGCTCGTCGAGGACCTGCGCGCCAACGCCGACATCACGATCAACCTCTAGCGCCCGATCAGTCGGCAGGGCCCAGCAGGCTGTCCACCGCGGCCATGAACTCGCCGCGGTTGAACGGCTTGGGCAGGAAGTGCGGGTGGGCGCGACCCACGTCGAGGTCGCCCGACATGAGCAGGACCTTCGTGTCCGGGCACGCCCGGCTCAGCTCGTCGGCCACGGCGAGTCCGGTCATCCGGGGCATGTGGTGGTCGAGCACCATCAGGTCGAAGTCCTGCTCCGAGGCCCGCTCGAGGGCCTCGGCCCCGTCCCCCACGGTCGTCACGTGGTGCCCGGCCCGCTCGAGCACGTGGCCGATGAAGTCGCGGATGTCCGGCTCGTCGTCGGCCACGAGGCTGCGCAGGCACATGGTCCGAGTCTGGACCCGATCGGGCGCCGCTGCCTACGTGCGCGCCGAGCGTTGAGGAGATCGTGACCTCGACCCTGTGGATCACGGGCGATGAGCGTGCGGGAAACGTAGGGTGTCCGCCATGACGACGGCCCCCGCGACGGCCCTGTCGCCGGCTCGGGCCGCAGGCTTCGCACTCGCGTACGCGCTGCTGACCGTCGTCGGCCGGCTGACCGCGATCGAGGGACAGGTCCTCAGCCTGATCTGGCCGGGCTCGGGGGTCGCGATCCTGTGGCTGCTGGCGGAGTCGTCGCGCCACGTCGCCCGCGTGCTGCTGCCGCTGATGGCGATCCACGGGGTGCTGGTGGTCGTCACGGGCGTCTCTCCGGTCCTGGGCTTCTTCGGTGCCCTGTCGGTCACCGTGCAGACGGCCGTGATCGGCCTGCTCCTGCGGCGGTGGTGCCCCGAGATGCTCGGCGCCGGCGGCACCGCCAGCATCCGGTCGCCGCGCACGCTGACCATGGCCGGCGCGGCCGTCGCCGTCGGCTGCCTCGCCGGCGCCCTGATCGGCACGGCCGGCGTGTGGGCCGACGCCGCCGACGCGACGGCGATGACCGCCGTGGCCTGGTTCGCCCGTCACGTCGTGGGGGTCCTCACGATCGGTGCGGTCGGCCACCTCGCCTGGGAGTGGCACACCCAGGACATCCCGCCCCGCACCCACGAGGGCCGCCGCGTGGAGCTGGCCGTGCTGTGGATCGTGTCGGTGGGCACCACGGTCGCCGTGTTCCTCCAGCCCCACCCGGTGACCTTCATGCTGATCGGGTTCGCGGTGTGGTCCGCCGCGCGCTTCCGGACCTTCCCCGCGGCGTTGCACTGCCTGGCCCTCGGCACCATCGCCCTCGCGCTGAGCCTCACCGGCCACGGCCCCTTCGACGCGATCGTGGACCCGGTGGCAGAGGTGCTGATCTCCCAGCTCTTCGTGGTCGGAGTGCTGCTGACCGGGCTGGCGGTGGGGGCGCTGGGCGACCGCGTCGACGTGCTCTTCGCCGCGGCGACCCGAGCCCGCGAGGAGGCGGCCGAGCAGGCCGAGCTGCTCGCCGAGATGACCGAGAGCATGGGCGAGGGCCTGGTCGTGCTCGACCCCGACGGCCGCGTCGAGCGCAGCAACGGCGCCAGCCGGCGACTCGCCCACCGGGTGAGCCCGGGCGCCACCGACGCCGACGCGGTCGCCGACCTCGTCGAGCTGCTGCTCCGACCCGACGCCGCCGAGGCCAGCGCCGCGCGTGCCGAGCTCGGCGTGGGCGACGTGGTGATCCCACTGCGCAGCGGCGAGGAGATCGTGCTGGCGGTGTCCCGGGCCGCGCTGTCGCGCGGAGCCGGGCGCGCCGGCGTGCTGCTCGTGCTGCGCGAAGTGACCGAGCACCGCTCCGGCCTGCGCCCGCTCGCCGGCTTCGCCTCGACGGCCGCGCACGACCTGCGCGGGCCCCTGTCGGCCATCCGTTCCTGGCTCTCCCTGGCCGTCGACGACCTCGAGCCCGACTCCGACGCGATGATGCCCCTGCGCCGCGCCGAGCGCTCCGCCGAGCAGATGGCCGACCTGATCGGCGACCTCCTCGAGCACGCGCTCGCCGAGGCGGGCGACCTGCGCGCCACCGACGTACGCCTCGCCGGCCCGGACGGCGTCCTCGCCCAGACCGCCGGTCTGCTCGGGCCGGACGACGTGCTCGAGGTCGACGCCGACCTGCCCGCGGTCCACGCCGACCCGGTCGCCGTGCGCCAGCTCTTCGGCAACCTCATCGGCAACGCCGTCAAGTACGCCGTCCCCGGCGAGCCCGCGGCGATCACGGTCCGCGCGCAGCGGCACGGTGCCCGGGTGGTGGTCGAGATCGAGGACCGCGGCGTCGGGGTCGAGGAGGAGGAGCGCTCGCTCATCTTCCAGCGGTTCCACCGCAGCGGGTCGGTGCGCGCGCACTTCCGCGGCACCGGCATGGGGCTGACGATCTGCCAGACGATCGTGCATCGGCACGGCGGCACCATCGAGTGCCTGGCCGGACCCGGTGGGCGGGGGTCGGTGTTCCGGTTCGACCTGCCTGCCGCTGGCTAGCTCAGGTTTCGAGCTCAGGTTTCGAGCCGCCCGTCGCGACCTCGTTCCTCGGCCGCGGGGCTTCCTCAACCTCTTCGCGTTCGCGTCCTCGCTGCGCTCGTCCGCGAGCTCAGACGTTCCTGCGGTACTGGCCGCCCACCTCGAAGAACGCCTCGGTGACCTGCTGGAGCGAGCAGACCCTCGCTGCGTCCATCAGCACGGCGAACACGTTCTCGCCGGCCACCGCCGCGTCCTTGAGCCGCGCGAGCGCCTGCTGCGCCTCGGTGGCGTGCGCAGCCTGGAAGGCGCGTACGCGCGAGAGCTGCGACTCCTTCTCGGCGTCGGTCGCGCGGGCCAGCTCGATCTCCTTGGGCTGCGCGTCCGCCGCCGACTCCTTGACGAAGGTGTTGACGCCGATGATCGGCAGCGAGCCGTCGTGCTTGCGGTGCTCGTAGAGCATCGACTCGTCCTGGATCCGCCCGCGCTGGTAGCCGGTCTCCATCGCCCCCAGAACGCCGCCGCGCTCGTTGATCGAGTCGAACTCCTGGAGGACCGCTGCCTCGACGAGGTCGGTGAGGTCGTCGATGACGTACGAGCCCTGGAGGGGGTTCTCGTTCATCGCCAGGCCCCACTCGCGGTTGATGATCAGCTGGATCGCCAGCGCGCGGCGCACGGACTCCTCCGTCGGGGTCGTCACCGCCTCGTCGTAGGCGTTGGTGTGGAGGCTGTTGGCGTTGTCGTAGATCGCGATGAGCGCCTGCAGCGTGGTGCGGATGTCGTTGAAGTCCATCTCCTGCGCGTGGAGCGACCGGCCGCTCGTCTGCACGTGGTACTTCAGCTTCTGCGAGCGCTCGGAGGCGCCGTACTTCTCCTTCATCGTCACCGCCCAGATGCGGCGCGCGACGCGGCCGAGCACGCTGTACTCGGGGTCCATGCCGTTGGAGAAGAAGAACGACAGGTTCGGCGCGAAGTCGTCGATGTCCATGCCGCGCGCGAGGTAGGCCTCGACGTAGGTGAAGCCGTTGGCGAGGGTGAACGCGAGCTGGCTGATGGGGTTCGCCCCGGCCTCGGCGATGTGGTAGCCGGAGATCGACACCGAGTAGAAGTTGCGCACCTGGTGGGCGATGAACCACTCCTGGATGTCGGCCATCATCCGGAGGCTGAACTCGGTCGAGAACAGGCAGGTGTTCTGGCCCTGGTCCTCCTTGAGGATGTCGGCCTGCACCGTGCCGCGGACGTTGGCGAGGGCGTACGCCGCCAGCCGGGCGCGCTCGTCGTCCGACGGCTCGCGGCCCTCCCGCTCGCGGAAGGCGTCGACCTGCTGGTCGATCGCGGTGTTGAGGAAGAACGCCAGCACCGTCGGGGCGGGGCCGTTGATCGTCATGCTGACGCTGGTGGTCGGGGCGACGAGGTCGAAGCCGTCGTACAGCGCCTTCATGTCGTCGAGCGTCGCGACCGAGACGCCGGAGGTGCCGACCTTGCCGTAGACGTCGGGGCGCGGGTCGGGGTCGCGGCCGTAGAGGGTCACCGAGTCGAACGCCGTCGAGAGGCGGGTGGCGTCGTTGCCCTCGGAGAGGATCTTGAAGCGGCGGTTGGTCCGTGCCGGGTCGCCCTCGCCGGCGAACATGCGGGCCGGGTCCTCGTTGTCGCGCTTGAACGGGAAGACGCCCGCGGTGAACGGGAAGTAGCCGGGGAGGTTCTCGTTGCGCCAGAAGCGGACCAGCTCGCCGTGGTCGGTGAAGCGGGGCAGCGAGACGCGCGGGATCTTGTTGCCGCTGAGGGACTCGCGGGTCAGCTTGGTGTGGATCTCCCGGTCGCGCACCACGACGACCTGCTCGTCGCCGGAGTAGGACTCCACGACCGCGGGCCAGCGCTCGATCTGGTCGGCGACCTCGTGGGGGACGGCCCTGCGCGCGGACTCGAGGAGGGCGGCGACCTGACCCAGGTCGCCGTCGGCGAGCTGGTCGGCGACGTACTGCACGCGCTGGAGGTTGCGGGCCACCTCGGCCAGCTCGGCCGTCCTCGCGTGGTAGCCGCGGACCGTCTCGGTGATCTCGCTGAGGTAGCGCACCCGGTCGGCCGGGACGACCTGCCGGATGCCGGAGGAGTGGCGTACGTCGGTGTGCGGCAGCGTGCCCTCGCTGACGGCCAGGCCGACGCCGGCGAGCTCGTCACGCAGGTGCTGGTAGAGCGCGGTCACGCCGTCGTCGTTGAAGGTGGCGGCGCTCGTGCCGAAGACCGGCATGTCGTGGGGCTGCTTGCCGAAGGCCTCCCGGTTGCGCACCAGCTGGCGACCGACGTCGCGCAGCGCGTCCTTGGCGCCGCGGCGCTCGAACTTGTTGATCGCGACCGTGTCGGCGAAGTCGAGCATGTCGATCTTCTCCAGCTGCGAGGCGGCGCCGAACTCCGGCGTCATCACGTAGAGCGAGTGGTCGACCAGGGGCACGATGCCGGCGTCGCCCTGGCCGATGCCGGGCGTCTCCACGATCACCAGGTCGTGGCCGGCGGCCTTCATCACGGTGATCACGTCGCCGAGGTGCTCGGGCACCTCGTGGGCGCCGCGGGTGGCGAGCGAGCGGAAGAAGACCCGGTCGCCGTCGAGCGAGTTCGCCCGGATCCGGTCGCCGAGCAGCGCGCCGCCACCCTTGCGCCGGGTCGGGTCGACGGCGACCACCGCGATGCGCAGCTTGTCCTGCTGGTCGGTGCGGAAGCGGCGTACGACCTCGTCGGTCAGCGAGGACTTGCCCGAGCCGCCGGTGCCGGTGATGCCGAGGACGGGTACGACGCGGCGGGCGGCGGCGTCCCGGAGCTCGGCGAGCATCGTCTCGTCGAGGCGACCCTCCTCGGCACCGGTGATCGCGCGGGCGACGGCGAAGCGGTCCCCGGTCAGGACCTGGTCGACGGTGACCGCCCGGTCGGCCCACAGGTCGGTGTCGCAGTCGGCGACGACGGAGTTGATCATCCCGACGAGGCCCATCTTCTGGCCGTCCTCGGGGGAGAAGATCGTGACGCCCGACTCGCGCAGGCGCGTGATCTCGGACGGCACGATCACGCCGCCCCCGCCGCCGACGACCTTGACGTGGTCGGCGCCCGCGGCGCGCAGCGACTCGACGAGGTACTCGAAGTACTCCACGTGCCCGCCCTGGTAGGACGACACGGCGACGCCCTGCACGTCCTCCTCGAGCGCCGCGTCGACGACCTCCTGGACGGAGCGGTTGTGGCCGAGGTGGATGACCTCGCAGCCCTGGCTCATGAAGATCCGCCGCATGATGTTGATCGACGCGTCGTGGCCGTCGAACAGGCTGGAGGCGGTGACGAGGCGGATCGGGTGCTGCGGACGGTGCAGCTCGGGACGGGGGAGGTCGGCCATGAGGAGATACTAGGACTTCCTAGTATTACTCGCGAGTCACCTGTCGGGCTCCCCGTCGCCCAGGCCGTTGCGCAGCGCGGTGAGGCGGTCGGTGAGGGCACGCACCTCGCCCCCGGGCAGCCCGGGCGCCTCGAAGACGGCGCCGTTGAGGGCCGCGGTCGCCTCGTCGACCGCCTCGCGGCCCGGGTCGGTGAGCACCGCGCGTACGACCCGCTTGTCCTCGTCGCTGCGCACGCGCTCGACGTAGCCCTGGGCGACGAGCCGGTCGACGGCGCTGGTGACGCTGGTGGGGTGCACCTGGAGCAGCGAGCCGAGCCGCGACATCGGCATCGCGGCGTCGCGGGCGAAGGACAGCAGGCGCAGCACCTCGTAGCGGGCGAACGTCAGGCCGCGCGGCCGCAGGACGGCGTCGATCCGCTCCATCAGCAGCTGCTGGGCGCGGACCACCGACGTCACCATCGCCATCCCGTCGGCGGCGTCCCCCCATCCGTGGGCCACCCACTGGCGGTGGGCCTCGCTGATCGGGTCGCGGGTCATGGCACGGGAGGCTATCCAGACAGCCCGGTCAGGACGGCGTGCGCCTCGACCATCGCCGGGCCGTACCAGGTCAGCTGCCGGCCCGACACCAGCCGCGTCGGCGTGCGCAGGGCCTCCGGCCCGTCGTCGGCCGTGAAGACGTACGGCTCGTCGGGCAGCAGCACCAGGTCGGCGCCGGCGCCGTCGATCTCCTCCGGCGTGAGGGTGGGGTAGCGCCCGTGGCGCGCGGTCGGGCCGTGGGCCAGCACGTTGGTCAGGCCGGCCCGGGCCAGCAGGTGGTCGGTGTAGGTCTGCGCCCCGACCACCATCCACGGGTCGCGCCAGATCGGGACCGCCACGCGCAACCGCGGGGACAGCGGGGTGGCCCACAGCGACCGCGCCTCGCCGAGCCACGGCGGGTCCGCCAGGCCCAGGGCCGCGGTGAACAGCCGCGACATCGACGCCAGCGACTCCTCGACCGTCTCGATCCGGGTCACCCACACGGCGACGCCGGAGTCGCGGAGCCGGCGCACGTCCAGCTCGCGGTTCTCCTCCTGGTTGGCGACCACGAGGTCGGGAGCGAGGTCGCGGATCGCGGCGAGGTCGGGGTTCTTGGTGCCGCGGACCCGGGGCACGTCGAGGTCGGGCGGGTGGGTGCACCAGTCGGTCGCTCCGACCAGCCGGTCCGGCGCGGACGCCGCGATCGCCTCGGTGAGGGACGGGACGAGGCAGACCACCCGTCGCGCAGGGCCGCCCAGCCGGACGTCGGCACCGAGGTCGTCACGCATGGCGTCGAGGCTAGTCACATGGGGTGCGGGCAACCGGACGACCGGGTGATGGGATCCGGACCGGTCGCATGATGGAGTTCTCCCCATGAGCAAGCACGCCCGGTCTCGGGGGCTGCCGATCGACGGCGTGGAGCAGCCGACGGCGGAGGGGTGGACGTACGCCGCCCGCAACCCCGCGACCGCCGAGGTTCTCTGGGACGTGCCGGACGCCGGCGTCACGGAGGCCCACGCGGCGGCCGCTGCCGCGCGGCGCGCCTTCGACGCGACGCAGTGGAGCACCGACGTCGGCCTGCGCGCTGACGCGATCCGGCGCCTGCAGGCCGCGCTGGCCGAGCGCTCCGACGACCTCGCCGCCCTGATGGCCGCCGAGACCGGGGTGCCGGTGTCCCTCCGCGCCGCCCACCTCGACGCCCCGATCGCCCTGATGCGCGGCGAGCAACCCGGCGAGGCGGGGGTCACGGCCGTCGTCACGCCCGCCACCTCGCCGCTCGCGGTGGCGATCGAGGAGGTCGGCCGGGTGCTCTCGGCCGGGGGCACCGTGGTGCTCAAGCCCGCGCCCGAGGCGGCGAGCGCCGCGATCGAGCTCGGTCGGATCGCCCTCGACGTCCTGCCGCGCGGGGTCCTCAACGTGCTGGCCACCCGTGACGTCGACGTCGCCATCACCCTCACCCTCGACGACCGCGTCGACGAGGTCTCGTTCACCGGTTCGGCGGTCACGGCCGAGCGCGTGCAGGTCGCGGCCGAGCGGGCCGGCAAGCGCGTACGCCTCGACGTCGGCGGTCCGCTCACCATCGAGGCTGCCGACGACGCCGACCTGGCGGCGGTGGTGTCCGCGGCCGCGGTGACGGTGGCCGCCAACGCCGGCCAGGCGTGCCGGCTGCCCGCGAGCGTCGTGGTGCCACCCCACCGCTACGCCGAGGCCCTCCGCTCCGCCGTCGAGGCGATGGCGGAGGTGGTGCCCGGCGACCCGTCCAAGCCCGACACCATGTGCGGGCCCCTGCGCTCGGGCGTGGCCCGCGACCGGGTGCGCCGCTACGTGGACCTCGCCCGCACCGAGGGTGGCCACATCGCCCTCGGCGGCAGCGTCCTGGACCGCGACGGCTGGTGGTTCGCCCCCACCGTGATCGGCGGGCTCTCGCGTCAGTCGCGCCTGGTGCGCGAGGAGGTGCTCGGCCCGGTGCTCATGGTCGTGGCCGGCGCACGGAACAGCTGAGCTGCGGCGCTGCCGCCGAGCACGCCACCGCCGAGCACCAGCACCAGGCCGGGACCGGGGACCCAGCCGTTCATCCCGACCAGGGTCAGCAGGTGCACGACCTGCCAGACGGGGACGGCCACCGCCACGGCGGCGAAGACGGCCGCCTGCACCGCCGCCAGCCGGCGCATCGGGACCAGGGCCCCCGCGAGCCCGAGCATCGCGGCGTAGAACGTCCACAGGCCGGCGCCGCGGGCTCCGGACACCGAGCCGACGGCCGTGTCGATCCACGGGAGGAAGGACCCGAAGGCCACCATCGCGACCGCCCCGGCCAGGCGGCGCTTCGCCGGGTCAGGCCTGCGCCGCGTTCGGGCTGCACTCCTCGCCGTTGCTGCGGTCATGGGGGGACTCTACGGAACGGTCCGGGTGATCGGGCGTCGGCGGCCGGTGGCCGCGTGCCGTCGCGCGCGACGAACGGGGGGTCGGCGCGCGACGAACGGTCGGTCCTGTGCGACCAACGGCGCTGCGGGGCGACCGGAGCGGCCCTCTCCGGCCTCGCCGCGCCACCTGCCGACGGTTTCCGACCGCTTGCCGAAAAGTGTGACCCCGCTCACATCCACGCCTTGACCCGCTGTGACGAGCGCTGTTTCGCTGCTGGACACGCAAGCTCCGAGTCGTCAGCCAGTGGAGGTCACCGTGGATGAACACCAGCGCCGGGAGTACTGGCGCCGAAATCTGAGATTGATGGCCGTGCTGCTCACGGTCTGGGCGCTCGTGTCGTTCGGTGCGGGCATCCTGTTCGTGGAGCCCCTCAACGAGGTCGTGGTCGCCGGCTTCCCGCTCGGCTTCTGGTTCGCCCAGCAGGGCTCGATCATCACCTTCGTCATCCTGATCGCGGTCTACGTGGTCCGCATGGACAAGCTCGATGCCGAGTTCGGGATCGACGAGTACGAGGAGGAGGTGCACCACTCGTGAGCGACATCCAGACCTGGACCCTCGTCTTCGTGGTCCTCACGTTCAGCATCTACATCTTCGTCGCCTACCGGAGCCGGGTCAGCTCCACAGCGGGCTTCTACGTCGCAGGCGGAGGCATCCCGGCCCCGGCCAACGGCGCCGCGATCGCAGCGGACTGGATGAGCGCGGCCTCCTTCATCTCCATGGCCGGCATCATCGCCTTCGCGGGCAACGGCTACGGCGGCTCCGTCTACCTCATGGGCTGGACGGGCGGCTACGTGCTCCTCGCGCTGCTCCTGGCCCCGTACCTGCGCAAGTTCGGGAAGTACACGATCCCCGACTTCGTCGGTGACCGCTACAACGAGACGGCACGCCTGGTGGCGGTGGTCGCGGCGATCGTCGTGTCCTTCGTCTACGTCGCCGGCCAGATGGCGGGCGTCGGCCTGGTCTTCACCCGCTTCCTCAAGGTCGACCCGACGACCGGCGTCATCATCGGCATGGCGATCGTCTTCTTCTACGCCGTCCTCGGCGGCATGAAGGGGATCACCTGGACCCAGGTGGCGCAGTACACCGTGCTGATCATCGCGTACCTGATCCCGGCGTTCGCCGTCTCTGCCAAGGTGACCGGCGTGCCGATCCCGCAGGTCGGCTTCGGGACGATCCTCGCGGAGCTCGACGCGCTGCAGACCGAGCTCGGCATCCCCGAGTACACCGCCGCCTTCGGCAGCACCAACATGCTCAACATGCTGCTGATCACGGCGTCGCTGATGTTCGGCACCGCGGGCCTGCCGCACGTGATCGTCCGCTTCTACACGGCCAAGAGCGTGCGGGCCGCGAGGTACTCGGCGCTGTGGGCGCTCTTCTTCATCGCCCTGCTCTACACGACCGCCCCGTCGGTGGCGGCCTTCAGCAAGCTGCAGATCATCGAGGACGTCAACGGCACCGCGCTGGGCGAGATGCCGTCGTGGTTCAACACGTGGTCCGAGGTCGGCCTGATCACCCAGGCCGACGGCTCCCCTGTCGCCGACCTGGGTGCGGACACGGTCGTCAGCTACAGCGACATCCTGATCAACAACGACATCATCGTGCTCGCCTCGCCCGAGATCGGTGGCCTCCCGGCCCCGATCGTCGGCCTGGTGGCGGCGGGCGCGCTGGCCGCGGCGCTGTCGACGGCGTCGGGACTGCTGCTGGTCATCTCCAGCGCCGTCGCCAACGACGTCTACTTCAAGAAGATCAACCCCCAGGCCACCGAGGCGCGTCAGCTCATGGTCGGCCGCATCGCCATGGGCGGCGCGATCGTGGTCGCCGGCTACCTCGGCATCAACCCCCCGGGATTCGTCGCCCAAGTGGTGGCGCTGGCCTTCGGGCTGGCGGCAGCGAGCTTCTTCCCGATCCTGGTGCTCGGGATCTTCTGGAAGAACTGCACGGCCATGGGCGCGACGGCGGGCATGCTCGCCGGACTCGTCACGACGATGGCCTACATGCTGTGGACGATCGACATCTACGGCAACGGTGAGGGCATCTTCGGGATCCTGGAGACCGGCTTCGGCACGATCGGCATGCTGATCAACTTCGCGGTGACGATCATCGTCTCCCAGTTCACCCCGAAGCCGAGCCCCGTCATGCAGGAGCTGGTCGAGGAGATCCGCTACCCCGGCAAGACCGAGCTCGTCGCCAAGCACGCCCAGGGCGAGATCCACTGATGCGAGATCCACTGGCGCAACGCTGAGGACCGTCGACGCCGGGGTGCCCACCACCCCGGCGTCGACGTCGTTCAGCGGCGTCCGCGCAACCAGGACCTGAGGCGGTCCACCCACGGGTCGCGGCGGCGTACGTCCCGCAGGCTGAGCGGTCCGCTCGCACCCAGCTCGGCGGTCTGCGCCAGGTAGAGCTCGGCGCAGGCCAGCGCGTCCCCGAGGGCGTCGTGGGCAGCCGTGACCGGCAGCCCGTGGCGCTCCCGGGCCCTCCACAGGCGGAGGTCCCCGGGGCGGACCTCGCCCTGACGGGACAGCAGGCGCTGTTGGAGCTCGAGGGTGCACACGGCCGGCGGCAGGACCGGACGCTCGCCCACGGACCGGTGTGCCGCGTCGAGGAAGGCCAGCTCGAACGGGGCGTGGTGGGCGAGGAGCACGCGTCCCGCCAGGGCGCGTCGCAGCTCGGCCAGCACCTCCGCGAGCGGCCGGCCCTCCTCGAGGTCGTCGTGCGTCAGGCCGTGGATGGTGACCGCGTCGCCGGGGTCGTCGCGGCGTACGACGTGGCGCCGGCCGCCGGAGAGGACGATGCGCAGGCCGTCCACCGGCACCCATCCCACGGCGAGCACCTCGTCCCGGGCGGGGGAGAGCCCCGTGGTCTCGAGGTCCACCGCCAGGAGGGGCAGCCGGTCGAGCGGGGTCCGGTCGTCGGGCGTCACGTCAGCTCACGCACGGGGTAGTGCTGTGCGATGCCGCCCTGGGCGGCCCTGATGACGCCGAACGCCGCCCTGAGGTGGCGCTGCTCGAAGTGGCTGAGCGTCGACGGGTCGACCCAGTTGTCGGCCGGCCTCCCGACGCGGACCCGATCGACCTGGTGCCGCAGCCGCAGGTGACCGAGGAACTCCCACGCGTCGCGCAGGTCGGCTCCCAGTGTCGGGCTGAGCCGTCCGGCCGCCACGGCGTCCTCGAGCCGAGCGAGGGTCGACACCTCCTCCGACCCGCACGCCAGCCCGTGCAGGCGAGCGATCTCGACGATGGTGTTGATGCCGCCCCGCTTCACGTCGAGCGTGTCGCGGTGCTCGCCGGACCGATGCACCACCAGGCCGCGGAAGAAGCCGAGCGGCGTGTGGTGCGACGCCGCGGCGGCGGCCAGGTGGGCGAGGAAGATCGGCGCGCCCCTGGCTGCCCGGCGCTGGTCGGCCACCAGCTCCGCGGTCAGGTCCGGGTCGCCGTACTGGTGGCGCAGGTCGAAGAACACGCTGGCCTCCAGGATCGCCTCCGGGCTGGGCGTGCCGACCCAGCGCGCCACGTGCCCGCGCCAGGTGTGGAGGGGCTGGCGCCACATCGGGTTCGTGGCCATCTTGTCGCCGCGGCACCGGGGGTAGCCGACGGTCTCCAGGCCGCGCGTGACGAGCTCGGCGAGCTCGGCGAACCAGGGCCCGTGCTCGTCGGACCGGTAGTCGTCGTGCAGCAGCAGCGCATGGTCCTGGTCGGGGGCGAGGGCCTGCTCGAACCGGGCCCGCGAGCCCAGGGTCAGCCAGGCGTACGGCACCGGCGGCGCACCGAGGCCGGCCTCGGCGAGCGCGATGACCTGCTGCTCGATCGCGTCCCCGACGGTGGTGACGACCCGGCCGGCGTCGTGGGCCGACGTGCCCTGCCGGACGAGCCCGACGACGACCCACGGCAGCCGGGCCGCCAGCTCCGCGACCGTGGCCACGTCGGGGGCCTTGGCGATGTCACCGACGAGGAAGACGGGATTCGCCTGCTGGAGCCGGAGGAGGTCGGTCGCCGTGATCACGCCGGCGGGTCGGCCGTCGTCGACCACGGGCAGGTGGTGGATGTTGCGTCGCACCATCTCGAGCAGGGCCTCCAGGGCCGGGGCGGCGGGGCGGGTGGTCGCCGGGTCCGGCGTCATCACCGTCGACACGGGGCTCTCCGGGTCCACCCCGGCCGCGAGGACCCGGGTGCGCAGGTCGCGGTCCGTCAGGATGCCGACGAGGACCTCGCCGTCGCTGACGAGCACCGAGGAGATGCGCTCGGCCGACATCGTCCGCGCAGCCTCCAGGACGGAGGCGTCGGCGCGGACGCTCACCGGTGCCCGGCCCACGAGGTCGCCCACCGTGCTGGACAGCACCGACCGCTCTGCGCCGGCCCCTTCCCGTCGCTGCCGGGCGACGGCCTCACGGAGCCGTCCGGCGCGGTGCTCGAAGAAGGAGGCGAAGTCGGCGTGCCGCTCGCGCAGCTGGTGGAACAGCTCGGCCGGGCAGGCCAGGACCAGGGTGTCCTCGATCGCGTGGACCGTGACCGGCTGCGGTGCCCCGGTCGCCAGTGCGGCGCCGCCGATGCAGGTGCCGGCAGCCCCCCGTTCGACGAGCTCGCCGTCGCGGTCGCGGAGCTCGACGGCACCCGACCTCACGACCAGCAGCTCGACGGGGGTGCTGCCCTCGGCGAGCACCACGGTGCCGCGGCGGTGGTAGCCGATGCTCAGCCGGGGCGGGACCGACTCGAGGACCGCAGCCGGGAGGGAGTCGAACGGTGCGTGGGACGCGAGGAAGTCCCGGATCTCCGCGAGCTCGACGTTGAGGGGCACTCCATCATCATGACTCCTCCCCGAGGTGCGGGTCGCCCAGGAGGTACTGGGTCAGCGGACCCTGGTGGTCGCGGTCGTGGTGGCGCACCGGCTCGGGGACCATGCGTCCCTCGGCGGCGTCCCAGAACCGGTCGACCCGGCGGGCGACAGCGCGCGCGAGGTGCCCGACCACGCCCTGGTGGGGGATCCAGGGGTGAGGTCGCGTGGGCGAGGCCAGCTCGGCGTGGTGGAGCAGCATGCCCAGGTCGCGGGGGTCGTCCGGCTCCGTCGCGAGCAGGGTCGCGGCGAGCCGTCGCTCCAGGTCGCGCACCCGGTCGAACTCGTGGCGCACGTCCTGCCAGATGGGTGGCCACGGCCGCCCGACGGCGAACGTGGAGCCGTACAGCTTGGCCTTCACCTGGGCGAGGGACTCCTCGTAGGAGCGGCTGGCGGCCAGGAACTCGTGCGCGAGGTCGTGGCCGCCGGGCAGGTGGCGGACGAGTGGCGCGATCGCGTCGACCATCGCGGCGTTGTGCCGGCTGGCCGCGGCCAGGAACGTGTCGATGGCGGTGTAGTGGTCGCGCGGGTGGCGCACGTCGGGTCGTGCGTCGGCGGCCAGGGCCAGGCGGTGCGCGAGGTCGTGGTGGATGCTCTCGAGGTCGTGGGCGAGGGTGATCACGGCGGTCATCTCCTTCGGAAGCCGTGTCACTCCAGTCTTGCTCGTCCCGGCCCCAGCGCAAGGCCTACGGGCGCACTGCTGCCCGCACCATCGGCACGTGCCTGATGCCGTCCTCGTCGAACGCGGGCCCGGTCACCTCGAAGCCGTACGCCGCGTAGAAGCCGGCCAGCCCGCTCTGGGCGTCGAGCCGGACCTCGCGGCCCCCGCACAGCGCCATCGCCTCGTCCATCAGCAGCGCCGCCAGTCCGCGCCCGCGCCCCGCCGGCGCCACCACGACCCGTCCGATCCGCGCCGCGTCCCCGTCGTCGAGCACGCGGAGGGTGCCGAGCACGGTGTCGTCGTCCAGCAGCACGACGTGGCGGGTGCCCTCCTCGAGGTCGCGGCCGTCGAGGTCGGGGTAGGGACAGTCCTGCTCCACGACGAACACCTGCTGCCGCAGCCGCCACACGTCGTACGCCGTGCGTGGCGCGAGCTCGTCGACGGTGGTCGTCAGCACGCGGACGTGGCGGAGGCTGGGCATGGGGCGAGCGTAGGGGCAGCGGGCACGGGGCTAGGCTGGTCCCACACGACAGGGGAGCACGCGCAGGCGTGCTGAGAGTGCGGACCAGCCGCAGACCCTCCGAACCTGATCCGGTTAGCACCGGCGCAAGGGAGTCCACATGAAGCACGTACGCGCACGCGCTGCCCTCCTCGCCACGGCGAGCCTGCTGCTGAGCAGCTGCAGCCTCGCCGGCGAGGGCGAGGGGCCGACCGCCACCGAGCCCTCGACCTCGACGGCGACTCCCGGGGAACCGGGGGAGGCAGGGGAGCCCGGCGGCACCGTCGTCCTCGCCACCCACGAGTCGTTCAACCTGCCCAAGAAGCTGGTGCGGTCGTTCGAGGACGAGACCGGCTACCGGCTCGAGGTCCGCGCGGCCGGCGACGCCGGCACGCTGGCCACCAAGCTCAGCCTCACCGCCGACAACCCGATCGCCGACGCGGCCTTCGGCATCGACAACACCTTCGCCTCGCGGCCGCTGGGCGAGGGCGCGTTCGCCGAGGTCGACACGACCGCGACCCCGCCGGAGGAGTACGCCCTGGCCGAGGGTGGCGACCGCCTCGTCCCGATCGACTCCGCCAGCGTCTGCGTCAACGTCGACACCGACTGGTTCGAGGCGGAGGGCATCACGCCCCCGGAGACGCTCGACGACCTCACCGACCCGGCGTACGCCGACCTGATGGTCACGCCCGGAGCGTCGACCAGCAGCCCCGGCATGGCGTTCTTCCTCGCCACCGTCGCGGCCCACGGCGACGACTGGCAGGACTACTGGACCGACCTGCTGGCCAACGGCGTCAAGGCCGTCGACGGGTGGGAGGACGCCTACTACGGCGACTTCACCGCCGGCTCCGAGCAGGGCACCCGCCCGATCGTGGTGTCGTACGACTCCTCCCCGGCCTTCACCGTCAGCGGAGGGCGCACCACCACCGCCGCCCTGCTCGACACCTGCTTCCGCCAGGTCGAGTATGCCGGCGTGCTCGCGGGTGCCGACAACCCCGAGGGCGCCGCGGCGCTGGTCGACTGGATGCTGACCGACGAGGTGCAGAGCGCGCTGCCGGACGCGATGTACGTCTTCCCGGTCATGCCGGGCGCGACCGTCCCCGACGACTGGGCCGAGTTCGCCCCGCAGCCCACCGACCCGTTCGAGGTCTCACCGGAGGAGATCGCCGCCAACCGCGAGCAGTGGCTGACCGAGTGGACCGACGTCATCTCGCGATGAGGCGGGTCCTCGCCCTCCTCGCGCTGGCCGCCGCGCCGGTGCTGGTGCTCGGGGTGCTCTTCGTCCTGCCGGTGACCGGCATGGTCGCCGAGGGGTTCGTCGTGGACGGCCGGTTCGCGCCGGGAGCGGTGCTCGACGTCCTCGCCCGGCCGCGCGTGCACCGGGTCGCGTGGTTCACCGTGTGGACCTCCGGCACCGCGACCCTGCTCGCCGTCGTGCTCGGCCTGCCCGCGGCGTACGCCCTGCACCGGCTGGCGCTGCCCGGCCGCGCCGCGGTGCGGGCCGCGCTGCTCGTGCCGTTCGTGCTGCCGACCGTCGTCGTGGGCGTCGCGTTCCGCCAGCTGCTGGGCGAGGGCGGCCCGCTCGGGTTCCTCGGCCTCGACGGCACCCCGGTCGCGATCGTCGCCGGGCTGGTGTTCTTCAACGTCGCCGTGGTCGTCCGCACCGTGGGCGTCGCGTGGGAGTCGCTCGACCCGCGCCCCGGGCAGGCGGCCGCTGCGCTGGGGGCGTCCCCGTGGCAGGTGCTGCGGACCGTCACCCTGCCGGCGCTGCGCCCCGCGATCGTCGGCGCCGCCAGCATCGTCTTCCTCTTCTGCGCGACGGCCTTCGGCGTCGTGCTCACCCTCGGCGGGGTCCGCTACGCGACCGTCGAGACCGAGATCTACCTGTTGACCACGACGATCTTCGACCTCCAGGCGGCAGCCGCCCTGTCGGTGCTGCAGATCGTCGTGGTCGTCGTCCTGCTGGCGCTCGCCGCGCGGCTGCGCGCGACCCCCGACCCGACGGCCCAGCGCACGGTGTCGCCGGTACGGGCCGTACGCCGCTCCGACGCACCCGTCGTCGTCGCCACGCTGCTGGTGCTCGGCGCGATGCTGCTGCCGATCCTGACGCTGGTGGTCGGCTCGCTCGCGGTCGGGGACGGCTGGGGCCTCGACAACTACCGCGCGCTCACGACCGTGGGCGACAACCAGGCGCTGCTGGTCCCGGTGACCGCCGCGCTGGCGACCAGCCTGCGCACCGCCGTCGACGCCACCTGGATGGCGCTGCTGGTGGGCGTCGTGGTGTCGGTGATCGTCACGCGGCGCTCGCACTCGGTCGCCGAGCGGCGGGTGCGCTCGACCCTCGACGGCTTCTTCATGCTGCCGCTCGGGGTCAGCGCGGTCACCCTCGGCTTCGGCTTCCTCATCACCCTCGACCGGCCGCCGCTCGACCTGCGCGACTCGCCCCTGCTGGTGCCGATGGCGCAGGCGCTCGTCGCGCTGCCGCTCGTCGTGCGCACCCTCGCCCCGGTGCTCGGCGGGATCGACGACCGTCAGCGGCAGGCCGCGGCCTCGCTCGGGGCGTCCGCGGGGCGCACCCTGCTCACCGTCGACCTGCCGGTCGTGTGGAAGCCGATGCTCGCCGCCAGCGGTTTCGCGTTCGCCGCCTCGCTGGGGGAGTTCGGTGCGACGTCCTTCCTCGCCCGCGACACCAGCCCGACGCTGCCCGTCGTGATCTTCCGGCTGATCGGTCACCCCGGCGAGATGAACTACGGCATGGCGCTCGCTGCGTCCGTCGTCCTCGCGGCCGCCACCGCCGTGGTGATGCTGGCCGTCGAGCGGCTGCGCGTGCCGGGTGTGGGAGCGTTCTAGGGCCATGCTCGAGCTCACCGACGTCACCGTGCGCTACGGCGACACCGCCGCCGTCGACGAGGTGTCCCTCGTCCTCGACCCCGGTCAGGTGCTCGCCGTCCTCGGACCCTCCGGCTGCGGCAAGTCCACCCTGCTGCGCGCCGTGGCCGGGCTCGAGCCGCTCACGGCGGGCTCGGTCGCGTGGGCCGGCGCCGACCTCGCCGGCGTGCCGACCCACAAGCGCGGCTTCGCACTGATGTTCCAGGACGGCCAGCTCTTCGCCCACCTCACCGTCGCCCGCAACGTGGCGTACGCCCTGCGGCTGCGGCGTACACCCTCGGCGCGGGTCGCGGCCCGGGTGCGCGAGCTGCTCGAGCTGGTCGGGCTCACCGGCTACGACGACCGGCTGCCCGGCACCCTCTCCGGCGGCGAGCGGCAGCGGGTCGCGCTGGCCCGGGCGCTCGCCGTGGAGCCGCGGCTGATCCTGCTCGACGAGCCGCTGTCGGCCCTCGACGCCACGCTGCGTGAGCGGCTGGCCGGCGACCTGCGCTCGATCCTGCACGCGGCGGGGACGACGGCGCTGCTGGTGACCCACGACCACGAGGAGGCGTTCGCGCTCGCCGACCGGCTCGCGGTGATGCGTGGCGGGCGCGTGGTCCAGCAGGGGGCGATCGACGAGGTCTGGCGCGAGCCGGTCGACGAGGAGACCGCCCTGTTCCTGGGCTATGCCCGCGTGGTGCGCGGGGACGCCGCAGCGCGGGTGCTGTCGGCCGCCGACCTGCCGCCGGCGTACGCCGTGGCGCTGCGCCGCTCCGCCCTGGTGGTCGACCCGGCCGGTGGGCTCCGCGCGGTCGTGGAGTCGGCGCGGGTGACGCCCGAGGTGGTCCGGCTGGTGGTGGAGGCCGACGGCGTCGGCGCGGTCGACGCCGTGGCGCCGCTGGGCAGTCGCGTGTCGCCCGGCGACGAGGTCGCGCTGCGGGTCGACGTGACGAGGCTCGCGGTCCTGTCGATCGCGGCCGGGGGTTGACCCGTCCCTACACTGACGTCCGTGTACAGACCGGCCTATGCCCTGCTCGTGGGAGTCGCTGCGGTCATGGGTGTGCTGGCGCTGGCCGCGTCGTTCACCCTCGACCGACCGCTCGTGGACCCCGAAGGGTTCCTGGGGCCCTCCTGGCTCAGGCTGCCGCTGCTGGTGCTCGGCGCGTTCCTGCTCGACCTGCTGCCGCGGACGCTGTGGTACTCGCGGATGAAGCCTGCGCTGATGCCCGACATCGCGCGCGAGCGGATCCGCACCCATTGGGACCGCGAGCGGATCATCCTGGTGGTCCTCGGGCTGGTCTCCTTCTACATCACCTACGTCTGCTACCGGAACCTCAAGTCCTTCCTGCCCTTCATCATGGGCGAGGACAAGTACGACCGTGAGCTGCACCTGATCGACCGGGCGCTGATGTTCGGCCACGAGCCGGCCACGATCCTGCACACGATCTTCGGCACCGGGTTCTCCGCGCACATCCTCTCCACGATCTACCTGTGGTTCCTGCCGCTCGTGCCGCTCGCCCTCGCCGCGTGGCTGGTGTGGTCGCGCAACATCACCTTCGGCTACTGGTTCGCCACCTCGCAGTGCCTGGCCTGGTCGATCGGCACCGCGTCCTACTACGCGCTGCCGACCCTCGGCCCCGGCTTCAACTACAGCTACCTCTACACCGACCTCCCCGAGACCGGGTCGAGCGCACTGATGGACGCCCTCTCCTACGGCCGGGACGGCGTGCTGCGCAAGGGAGCCGAGGGGGCGGTGCAGTCCGTCGCCGGCTTCGCGTCGCTGCACGTCGCGATCACCCTGCTCGTCGCGCTGATGGTGCAGTACACCCTGCGCAACCGGATCCTCCACATCGTCTTCTGGGCCAACTTCGCGATCACCGTGGTGGCGACCCTCTACTTCGGCTGGCACTACATCGCCGACGACCTCGCCGGTGTCGTGATCGCCCTGTTCTCCTTCTGGCTCGGCGGGCTCGCGAGCGGGCAGAAGTTCGACAGACACGGATTGTCCTCGCACCCGACCTCGACGACGCGTCAGGTGCCGGTCGACGCCGACTGAGGCTGCCCGGGGCCCCTGCCGGGCCCCTTCTCGGCAACCACCGGGTACCCGGTGGTTCCTCGGGTTATCACCCGTTGCAACGGTCGGAAAGCTCAGAGACCACCGGTCAACCGGTGATTGCCGGCACGGAAACGGGAACTACAATCGTGTAGTTTGCAAGCCGACACGCCGCATGAAGGTGAAAAAGTTGGGGAAAGTGTTCCCAGTGTGACGAAAGTTCACTAACGTGCCTCGCGTTGCCCGTGCGAAGGGGAAGTCGCGCGGGCCCGAGACCACCAAGGGGAACCCCCGTGCCCTCCGCACCGCGACCGCAGCCCGCGCCCCGGCGTTCGACCGCGCGCTGGGCTGGCGCCGTCGTCCTGGTCGCGGGACTGGCCGTCGGGGGCGGCCACGGCGCGTATGCGGACGACCCGGTGCCCAGCGAGGGCGACGTCGCTGCGGCGCAGGAGCGGGCGGCCGAGAAGGGCCGCGACGTGGCGGCCGTCCAGGCCGACCTGATCCGCGCCAACCTCGCGCTGACCGCCGCCGGCGACCTGGCCGCCCAGGCCGCCGAGGCGTGGAACGGTGCCCGGTGGCGGGCAGACGAGGCGCGCCGGGACGCCGAGGCGGCCGAAGCGGCCGCGGAGGCCGCCCGGGAGGACGTCGAGCGGCAGCGCGAGCTCTACGCAGCGACGGTCGTCCAGTCCTACGAGGACGGCACCCAGTTGCAGGGGCTCTCCGCGATCGTCGAGGCCGACGGCATCGAGTCGCTGATCGACCGCACGGTCACGATGGGCAACACCTCCGACGCGCTCGACCAGCAGTACGACTCCTTCATCGCCTCCTCCGCCGTCGCCGAGGTGACGGCGTCCACGGCCGCGCAGGCCTCCGAACGGGCCGTCGCGGCAGAGGCCGACGCCGAGGCGGCTCGCGACGCCGCGGCAGCCGCGGAGGCCGCAGCCGGCGTCCAGGCCGAGGCGATCTCCTCCACCAAGGCCGACCTGATCGCCGAGCTCGCCGAGCTCGAGGGCATCAGCATCCGGCTCGCGGAGAAGCGGCAGGCCGCGCTCGAGCAGGCGGCGGCCGAGGCAGCCGCAGCAGCAGCGCAGGCCGAGGCCGAGGCAGCGGCCCAAGAACTGGCGGAGCAGGCCCAGCAGGAGGAGGCCGAGCAGGAGCAGGCCGAGCAGGAGGCGCAGGAGCAGGCCGAGCAGGAGCAGCAGTCGACCCCGACCCCCACGCCCACGCCGACCGCAACACCCACGCCCACCCCGACCCCCACCCCCACGCCCACCCCCACGCCAACCCCGACGCCGACGCCCACCCCCACGCCCACCCCGACGCCGACGCCCACCCCCACGCCCACCCCGGTCCCGCCGCCGGCCTCGACCGGCGCATCCGCGGCGACCGCGTTCGCGGCCTCGCAGATCGGGGAGCCGTACAAGTGGGGCGCTGCGGGACCGGACGCCTGGGACTGCTCGGGCCTGACGTCGGTGGCGTGGGCGCAGGGCGGCAAGTCGCTGCCGCACTACTCCGTCGCGCAGTACACCCAGTCGACGAAGATCAGCGCCGGCCAGCTCGCGCGCGGGGACCTGGTGTTCTGGGGCTCGTCGAGCAGCCCGAGCTCGATCTACCACGTCGCGATCTACGTCGGCGACGGCCAGATCATCCACGCGCCGCGTACGGGCCGCCCGGTCACCCAGGAGTCGATGTACTACTGGCGGGCGCCGAACTTCTTCGCCCGCCCCTGAACCCTGCCGGTGCGCCGGACCGCGCCTCAGCGCACCTTCCGCGCGAACCGGGCGGCCAGCTCCCCGGGGTCCATCGCGCCGTCGAGGACCAGGCGCGTCGGCCACGCCGAGGTGTCGATGCCCGAGAGCTCCTCGAAGAGAGCGAGGTCCTTGGCGTAGACCTCGGCCACCCGGGCCAGGTCGTCGGCGGTCGGCGCGGTGCCGGGCACCTGCTGGGCGCCGGCGTGCCAGTTCTTCAGCGGCGGCACGTGCTCGAAGCGCGGCAGGTCGAGGAAGTCGGTGGTGCGGTGGACTGTGGCCCCGAAGTCGCCCAGCATGGAACGCAGCTCCAGCAGCAGCCACTGTCGCCGGTCGAAGAGCTCGAAGCCGCGCTGGAGCTGCTCGCCGTAGAACCCGCGGGCCAGGCCCGTCATGTGGCGCCACCGCATCGTGCGTACGCCGTCGGGCACCTCGTCGGGCAGGGAGGTGTGCGGCCACTCGGTGAGGAAGTCGGGCCAGTCCGGCCACGCGAGGTTGCGCGAGCGGAGCATCACCCAGTGCGAGAACAGCCGCTCCAGCGGGTCGCGGAAGACTGCGATGAGCGGCATGTCCGGCTTGTAGGCGCGCATCCGCTCGAGGGCGTGCGGCCAGTAGAGATAGGTGGGGGAGGCGTCGCCGAGCAGCCGGTGGACCCGGGCGCGGCGGGGCGCGGTGTAGTCGCGCTCGTGGTCGGGCGCCGACCAGTCGACGGTCTCGTCGTCGAAGTAGTGACGCTCCTTGTCGGGCGCCTGGCACACCAGCTGGTGCTGGTTGAGCGTGACCGCGAGCGTCGACGTGCCGCCCTTCTGCACGCCGACGACCGCGAAGTTGTAGGCCATCGACCCGAGCCCGTCGCCCGGAGGGGTGGCATCTGACACGTTCATCGCGGTGAACCTACCGCCCCCACTACCGTGACAGGTATGGCCACCGACCAGGTCCCGCCCACCTCCTCCGATCCGCTCGACGAGATGCCCACCGTGGAGCCGGAGGCTGCCACGGCCCACATCGATGACAGCGACGTCCCCGCCGACAAGGGCTACCGGCAGCCCGAGGTCGACGTCGACGCCCTCCGGACGCTGCTCGACGGCCGCTACCGCGAGGTCCGCGACCTCGTCCGGGCCAACCTCGCCGAGCACGCGCAGATCCTCGTCGACGAGGAGCAGATGACCACCGCCGACTTCCGCGAACGCGTCAAGGACGTCGTGGTGATGATGGCCGGGACCGGGCAGACCGGCATGGGCTTCCCGGAGGCGTACGGCGGCGGGGGCGACATCGGCGCCTCGGTCGCGGCCTTCGGGACCCTCGCCTTCGGCGACCTCTCGGTGCTGGTGAAGGTCGGCGTCCAGTTCGGCCTGTTCGGCGGCGCGATCCTCCAGCTCGGCACGAAGCACCACCACGACGCCCACCTCGCCGACCTCGTCGCCGGCCGCACGATGGGCTGCTTCGCGATGACCGAGAGCGGGCACGGCTCCAACGTCCAGGCCCTCGGCACGGTGGCGACGTACGACGCCGCGGCGCAGGAGTTCGTGATCACCACCCCCGACGAGCCGAGCCGCAAGGACTACATCGGCAACGCCGCCGCCCACGCCGAGCTCGCGGTGGTCTTCGCCCAGCTCGAGGTCGACGGCGAGGGCCACGGCGTGCACGCCTTCGTCGTCCCGATCCGCGAGGACGGGCGGGTCCTCGACGGCGTACGCATCGAGGACTGCGGTCCCAAGATGGGCCTCAACGGCGTCGACAACGGCCGGCTGTGGTTCGACGGCGTACGCGTGCCGCGCTCCGCGCTGCTCAACCAGTTCGCCGAGGTCACCCCCGAGGGTCGCTACCTCTCGCCGATCGACAACCCCAACAAGCGCTTCTTCACCATGCTCGGCACGCTCGTCCAGGGCCGCGTCTGCGTCGGCGGCGCCGGCATCAACGCGGCCAAGGTCGCGCTCACCATCGCGACGCGCTACGCCGTGCGCCGCCGCCAGTTCGAGGCGGTCTCGCCCGACGAGGAGCAGGTGCTCCTCGACTACGGCATGCACCAGCGCCGGCTGCTGCCGCTGGTCGCGCGGACCTACGCCCTCCACTTCGCCCAGGAGGTGGTCGCCGGGCAGCTGCACGACGTGTTCTCCGGCCCCGGCGCAGGCGAGGAGGGCAGCGACGAGCACGCGCGGCGGGTGCTGGAGTCGCGCGCCGCCGGCACCAAGGCCCTCGGCACCTGGCACGCCACCCGCACCATCCAGGAGTGCCGCGAGGCGTGCGGCGGCGCGGGCTACCTCAGCGAGAACCGCTTCGCCGCCCTCAAGGCCGACACCGACGTGTTCACCACGTTCGAGGGCGACAACCACGTCCTGCTCCAGCTCGTCGCCAAGGGCCTGCTCACCGACTACGCCGGCGAGTTCGAGGACATGGACCAGCTCGGCATGGCCCGCTTCGTCGCGGGTCTCGCGGTCGAGACCGTCGTCGAGCGCACCGCGGTGCACAAGCTCGTCCAGTCCGTACGCGACCTGCTGCCCGGCGGCGACCGCTGGGACCAGGAGGCCGGGCTGCTCGACCCCAACTACCAGCTCGCGATGCTGCGCTTCCGCGAGGAGCACATGATCGGCGGCGTCGCGAGGCGCCTCAAGCGCGGCATCGACCAGGGGATGAACCCCGGCGCCGTCTTCTCGCGCGTCCAGGACCACGTCATCGCAGCGGCTCGCGCGCACACAGAGCGGCTGGTGCTGGAGGCGTTCGTGCTCAAGGCCGCGGAGCTGCCCGACGGCGACCTCAAGGTCGCGCTCAACCTGCTCTGCGACCTGCACGCGCTGACCACCATCGAGGCCGACCGCGCCTGGTACATGGAGCACGGGCGTCTCTCCAGCACCCGGTCCAAGGCGATCAGCCGCGAGATCAACGCGCTGTGCCGCAAGGTCCGGCCGCTCGCCGTCGACCTCGTCGACGCCTTCGGGGTGCCCGAGGAGATGCTGCGCAGCGCCGAGCTGCTGGGCTGGCCGATCGGCTCGGACGACTGACGTGCGGCTCCCGGGCTTCGGCGGCTGGCACGAGGACCCGCTGTGGTCCTACATCTACCCCTGGCTCGTCGAGCACCCCGAGGTCGGCCGCCACGTGTGGCGGATCGGCACCGGCAGCGACCTGCGCCTCGTCGACCGGGCCGCCGCCGAGCTCGGCACGCTCCCGCCGGGCGCGCGGGTGCTCGACGTCCCGAGCGGGTCCGGCGTGGCCCTGCGCGGGCTGCGGCCAGGCCAGGACGTGAGCGTCGTCGCCGCCGACATCTCGCCCACCATGCTGGGCCGCACCCGTGCCACGGCGGCACGGCGCGGGGTCGCCGACCAGGTGTCGCCCGTGGTGGCCGACGTCGGCGAGCTGCCCTTCGCTGACGGCGCCTTCGACCTCGTCGCGTCCTTCACCGGACTGCACTGCTTCCCCGACCCGCGCGCAGCGATCGAGGAGATGGTGCGCGTCCTCGCCCCGGGCGGCGTGCTCACCGGCAGCTCGATCTTCACCGACACCGGCGCGCGCTTCGAGCCGTTGCGCCGGGCCGGCGCCCGCGCCGGCATCCTCGGCCCCATGTGCTCGTCGGGCGAGGCGATCCGGTGGATGCGAGCGGCCGGGTGCGACACGGTGGACCTCCAGCTGCACGGGGCGCTGGGCTACTTCCGGGCCGTACGTCCGGGGACGGGCGGGACGACATGACCTTCGGCGGAGCACCGACGAGGTGGGAGCCGTCCGGCGAGAGCCGCGGCGTCGCGCTGGTCGCGCCCGGCCGGGCGTACTCGCCCTCCGCGCCGCTCCTCGAGTTCACCCGCCGCGCCCTGCTGCAGCACGGGTTCACCGTCCAGCAGATCTGGTGGGACACGACCACCCGCCGTGACGACGACCCCGAGCAGTGGGTACGC
Source organism: Nocardioides eburneiflavus (assembly GCF_004785795.1). Lineage (NCBI taxonomy): Bacteria > Bacillati > Actinomycetota > Actinomycetes > Propionibacteriales > Nocardioidaceae > Nocardioides > Nocardioides eburneiflavus. The sequence goes on along the minus strand of NZ_SRRO01000001.1, from coordinate 298,980 downwards.
CGGCACGTGGCGGACGCGCACGCCGCCGAGGACGCGGACCGGGTGCTGCTCGTCGGCAAGTCGCTCGGCACCCGCGCCGCGTCGTACGCCGCCGAGCGCGGGCTCGACGCGATCTGGCTGACCCCGCTCCTCGTCGACCCCGTCGTCGCCGAGGGCATCGCCGCCAACCCCGGGACGCAGCTCCTCGTGGGCGGCCCGGCGGACGAGCTGTGGGACGCCGCCGTCGCCCGCGAGCTGGCCGATGCCGGCTGCACGGTCCTCGAGGTGGCCGACGCCGACCACAGCATGGCAGTGCCGAGCGACGCCGTCCGCACCGTCGGGATCCACCTCGAGGTGGCGCAGGCCGTCGAGGACTGGTTGTCACAGGCCTGAGGCGGTCGGTGTCTCCATGTCATCGACCCGAGAGATGGAGATGACATGCCCAGCAACTTCCGCATCCCGAAGGCCAGCCTCGACGGCGCGTACGGCGCGATCATGACCCGCGTCGCGCGGCGCAGGTGGGGCCAGGTCCCCGACAACGCCTACGTCCTGTGGCACAACAAGCCCGTCCTGAAGGCAGTCTTCGGCTTCGAGCAGAAGGTGGCGCGATGGACCGCGCTCGACCCGCACCTCAAGGCGTACGCCGAGATGGCCGCCGCCGGCGCGATCGGCTGCTCGTGGTGCCTGGACTTCGGCTACTTCCTCGCCCACGCCAAGGGACTCGACGAGGCCAAGGTGCGCGAGGTCCCGCGCTGGCGGGAGTCGGACGCCTTCACCGACCTCGAGCGCGACGTGATGGCGTACGCCGAGGCGATGACCGCGACGCCGCCCGAGGTCACCGACGAGATGGTCGCCGCCCTCGACAGGCAGCTCGGCCACGCCGCCGTCGTGGAGCTGACCATGATGGTCGCCGTGGAGAACGAGCGCTCGCGCTTCAACGCGGCCATGGGGCTGGCCTCGCAGGGCTACAGCGACGTGTGCGAGCTGCCGCTCGCGCCGGCTGGGACGATCACGACGTGACGCCGACGCAGACCCGCCTGATCGAGCACTGGACGACGCACCGCAACCTGCTCTTCACCGTCGCCTACGAGATGCTCGGCTCCGCCGCCGACGCCGAGGACGTGCTCCAGGAGGTCTGGCTGAGGTGGGCCGACGTGCTCGTCGACGAGGTGCGCGACCCGCGCGCCTACCTCGTCCGCATGACCACCCGGCTCTCGCTCAACCGGTTGCGCACGCTGGCGCGGCGTCGCGAGGACTACGTCGGCACCTGGCTCCCCGAGCCCGTGCTCACCGCGCCCGACGTGGCGCTCGACGTCGAGCTGGCCGACAGCGTCTCCACGGCGATGCTGCTCGTGCTGGAGACGCTGCCGCCGGTCGAGCGGGCCGTCTTCGTGCTGCGCGAGGTCTTCGACGTGCCGTACGCCGAGATCGCCGAGGCGGTCGAGAAGAACGAGCCCGCCGTACGGCAGGTCGCCAGCCGCGCGCGTACGCACGTGGCCGAGCGCCGCCCGCGGACGTCGGTCAGCGCGGCCGAGCGGGACGCGGTGATCGAGAAGTTCCGCGCCGCCACCGCGGGCGGCGACCTCCAGTCGCTGATGGACGTGCTGGCACCCGACGTCGTGCTGATGACCGACGGCGGCGGCAAGGTGCAGGCCGCGCTCAACCCCATCTTCGGACGCGACAAGGTCTTCCGGTTCCTCATCGCGGTCACCCCCGAGGCACTCGAGCTGGTGCCCGTGTGGCTCAACGGCTCGCCGGCGATCCAGTTCGTCGTCGCCGGCCGGCCCGACGGCGTCGGCACCATGCTCGTGGAGGACGGCGTCGTGACGCGGCTGTACCTCGTCCGCAACCCCGACAAGCTCGGCCGGGTCGTCGACGAGGTGCCGCTGGCGAGGTGACTGCGTGGCTCCCCGGGTCCCGGCCCCGCCCCCGGCCCCGGCCCCGGGCCGGACTCGAGCGGACAGATGTCCGCTCGACACAGGGAATACCGTGCGTCCAGCGTCCATGTCGGTCGACAAGTCCAGCACGGCGTCCGCCGGCCCGTCGTACGTGCTCGTTCGCGTTGGGCGAACCCGGATCGGGTATGGGCCCGGAGGAGCCGCGCGTTGGACGGGACATGACGCAGAACCTCTCCCTACCCACCTCGCTGCCGGTGGTGTTCCTCCGCGACACGGTCGTGCTGCCCGGCATGGTCGTGCCCATCGAGCTCGACGACTCCGCACGCGCGGCCATCGATGCCGCCCGCCTCGCGCACGACTCCGCGCCCGACGGCGAGCCGACCCGGGTGCTGGTCGCCCCGCGCCTCGAGGACCGTTATGCCACCCACGGCGTCGTCGCCGTGGTGGACAAGGTCGGCCGGTTCGCCGGTGGCAGGCCGGCCGTCGTGCTCCGTGCCGAGCTCCGCGTCGCCATCGGCGCCGGCGTGACCGGACCCGGCGCCGCCCTGTGGGTGGAGGCCGAGGCCGTCCCCGAGACGCCCCTCACCGACGAGCTGCGCGCCCTGGCCGAGGAGTACCGCTCGCTCGTCGTCTCGATCCTGGAGCGCCGGGAGGCGTGGCAGGTGATCGAGACCGTACGACAGGTCCGCGACGCCGACGCGCTCGCCGACATGTCCGGCTACGCGCCGTACCTCTCCGACGACCAGAAGCGCCAGGTGCTCGAGACCCCCGACGTGGGCGAGCGGCTGCGACTGCTCGTCGAGTGGACCCGGGCCTACGACGCCGAGGACGAGGTCAACGACAAGATCGGCCAGGACGTCCGTGAGGGCCTGGAGAAGAACCAGCGCGAGTTCCTGCTCCGCCAACAGCTCGCGGCCATCCGCAAGGAGCTCGGAGAAGGCGAGCCCGAGGGTGCCGACGACTACCGCGGCCGCATCGAGGCCGCCGACGTCCCGGACGCCGTGCGCGAGGCTCTGCTGCGCGAGGTCGACAAGCTGGAGCGCTCCAGCGACCAGAGCCCCGAGACCGCCTGGATCCGGACGTGGCTCGACACCGTGCTCGAGCTGCCGTGGAACGTCACGACCGAGGACTCGACCGACGTGGTCGCGGCCCGAGCCGTGCTCGACGCCGACCACCACGGCCTCGACGAGGTCAAGGACCGCATCACCGAGTACCTCGCGGTGCGGGCCCGTCGCGCCGAGCGCGGCATGGAGGTCGTCGGCGGCCGCGGCTCCGGCGCCGTGGTCCTGCTCGCCGGGCCTCCGGGTGTCGGCAAGACCTCGCTCGGCGAGTCCGTGGCCCGGGCCCTCGGCCGTACGTTCGTCCGCGTCGCCCTCGGCGGCGTGCGCGACGAGGCAGAGATCCGCGGTCACCGACGGACGTACGTCGGTGCCCTGCCCGGACGGATCGTGCGTGCGGTCAAGGAGGCCGGGTCGATGAACCCGGTCGTCCTCCTGGACGAGGTGGACAAGGTCGGCGCCGACTACCGGGGGGACCCGGCGGCCGCACTGCTCGAGGTGCTCGACCCGGCGCAGAACCACACCTTCCGCGACCACTACCTCGAGCTCGACCTCGACCTGTCCGACGTGCTCTTCATCGCGACCGCCAACGTGGTCGAGCAGATCCCCTCGGCCCTGCTGGACCGCATGGAGCTGGTCACCATCGACGGCTACACCGAGGACGACAAGGTCGCCATCGCGCGGGACTTCCTCGTGCCGCGGCAGCTGGAGCGCGCAGCGATGACCGCCGACGAGGTCACCATCTCAGACGCCGCGCTCGGCGAGATCGCTGCCAACCACACCCGCGAGGCCGGCGTACGCCAGCTCGAGCGGCTGCTGGCCAAGGCGTTCCGCAAGGCGGCGACGCGGCTCGCCACCGGCGAGGTCGAGCGGGTCGACATCGACGTGGAAGGCCTGGTCGACCTCGTGGGGCGCCCGCGTTTCACCCCCGACAGCCACGAGCGCACCGACGTGCCGGGTGTCGCCACCGGCCTGGCCGTGACCGGCCTCGGCGGCGACGTGCTCTACGTCGAGACGTCCGTGGCGGAGGGCCAGGCAGGACTCACCGTCACCGGCCAGCTCGGCGACGTGATGAAGGAGTCGGCGTCCATCGCGCTGTCCTGGGTGCGTGCGCACGCCGTCGAGCTCGGGATCGAGCCGGCGGTGTTCGAGAGGTCGATCCACGTGCACTTCCCGGCCGGCGCGGTCCCGAAGGACGGCCCGTCCGCGGGCGTCACGATGGTGACGGCGCTGGTGTCGCTGCTGACCGGACGCCCGGTGCGCTCGGACGTCGGCATGACCGGCGAGGTGTCGCTCGCGGGTCGGGTGCTGCCCATCGGCGGGCTGAAGCAGAAGCTGCTGGCCGCCCAGCGCGCCGGTCTGACGACCGTGTTCGTGCCCGAGCGCAACCGCCCGGACCTCGACGACGTGCCCGCCGAGCTGCTGGCAGAGCTCGACGTACGCCCCGTCGGACGGGTCACCGAGATCCTCGCCGAGGCACTGGAGCCGGACGCTGCGACGCTCGACGCGACGGTCAGCGCCGCCTGACCGCGGCGCGGGCGCCGCTCAGGCGTCCTCGCCCAGGCTCTCGTCGGCGATGTTGTCGAGGTCGTTGCCGTGGCCCTCGGTCTTGAAGCGCTCGAAGGACGCCTGCACCTCGAGCTCGGCCTCGGTGCGGCCGACCCAGTCGGCACCCTCGACGGACTTGCCGGGCTCCAGGTCCTTGTAGACCTCGAAGAAGTGCTGGATCTCAAGCCGGTCGTACTTGGAGACGTGGTTGATGTCGCGCAGGTGCTCCAGGCGCGGGTCGTGCGCGGGCACGCAGAGCACCTTGTCGTCGCCGCCGGCCTCGTCGGTCATGCGGAACATGCCGATCGCGCGGCACTCGATGAGGCAGCCCGGGAAGGTCGGCGACTGGAGGATGACGAGGGCGTCGAGCGGGTCGCCGTCCTGGCCGAGGGTGTTCTCGATGAAGCCGTAGTCGGCCGGGTAGGCGGTCGAGGTGAAGAGCATGCGGTCCAGGCGGATGCGCCCGGTCTCGTGGTCGACCTCGTACTTGTTGCGCTCACCCTTGGGGATCTCCACCAGCACGTCGAACGTCAGCACGTCTTCCTCCACTCTCCGGCACACCGTCGGGCCGTCGCCAAGTCAAAGCTCGCCACGTCCGGCGATGGCCCGACGCGTTGTCCTCGGGGCAGTGTCGCGCACAATGACCCCGATGCGCGAAGCGAGAGGGTCGAGAGTCCGGCGACGTGAGGTACGCCACTCCGGCGGGACCGCACGCCACTGGCTGTCGGTGTGGCTGCCGACGCTCCTGGTCCTCGCGCTGCTGGCTGCCGGGGTGGGCGCCCACCGGTTCGAGTGGGGCCCGCGCTACCTGCCGTGGCTGGCCGCCGACCCGGTGACCGAGCCCGAGCAGGTGCTCGCGCCCGCCGGGCTCGACCTGCCGGAGTGGTCGCCGCCCTCGGTGGACGATGCTCCTCCCGGCATCGACGCCGGCATCGACGCCGGCACCGATGCCGGCGCCGTCCCCGGACCCGCGCTCGACCCCGACCGGGTCGCCGCGGCGCTGTCCGCCGACCTCGCCGCCCCCGACCTCGGTCGCCACGTCGTCGCCGAGGTCGCGCCCCTCGCGCCCGGGTCGCCCGGCTGGACCTCGGGCGACGGCCGCTACCTGCCGGCCTCGACCACCAAGCTGCTCACCCTCGGCGCCGCGCTAGAGGCGCTGGGCCCCGACCACACCTTCACCACGCGGGTGGTGCGCGGGGAGCGCCCGCGCGAGGTGGTGCTCGTCGGCGGTGGGGACCCGCTCCTGGCCAGCAGGCCGCTCACGCTCGCCGAGGGCGAGTCCACCTACCCGGCCCGCGCCGACGTGACGACCCTGGCCCTCGAGGCCGCCGAGGCGCTCGGGGGAAGCGGTCGTGTCCGCGTCCGCTTCGACGACAGCCTCTTCACCGGACCGAGCGACAACCCGGCCTGGCGCCGCGACTACGTACCCGACGACATCGTCAGCCCGATCACCGCGCTGATGGTCGACGGGGGCGACGAGCCCGACAGCGACCGCAAGCACGACGAGCCGTCCCTGGCCGCGGCCCGGGTCTTCGCCGACGCCCTGCGCGCCGCCGGCCTCGAGGTGGCCGGCGAGCCACGGCGCGTGATCGCCCCGGCGGCCGCCGAGGAGCTCGCCTCGGCCGCGAGCGCACCGCTCTCGCAGGTCGCCGAGCGGATCCTCGACGTCAGTGACAACGAGGGCTCCGAGGTCGTCGCGCACCAGGTCGGGCTCGCCACCGCCGGCAGCGGATCGTTCGAGGCCGGCGCGGCCGGCGTGCTCGAGACCCTCGCCGGCCTCGGCATCGACGTCGCCGGCGACGAGGTGCACGACGGCTCGGGCCTGTCGCGGCGCAACCGGGTCGCCACCTCCACCCTCATCGGGCTGCTCCAGCACGCCGCCGGACCCGGTGGCGAGGACATGCGGAGCCTGCTCACCGGGATGCCGGTGGCCGGCTTCACCGGTTCGCTCACCTACCGCTTCACCGAGGGACCTCCCGTCGCACGCGGGCTGGTGCGCGCCAAGACCGGCACCCTGACCGGCGTGCACGCCCTCGCCGGGATCGCCGTGGACCGGGACGGGGTGCCGATGGCCTTCGTCCTCGGCGCCGACAAGTCGCCGCCCGACGCGCGCTACGACGCGCAGGAGGCCCTCGACCGCGCCGCCGCCGCCCTCGCCGCGTGCCGCTGCTCGACGCCCACCGTTGGTTGAGGAGGTCGCGCAGCGACCGTCTCGAAACCCCGCCGGTGATCGTGCCCCGGCTACTGTCGCCGTATGAACCTCGTCGACTGGGACTTCGCCGTCACCGTGGGATCCCGGATCGCTGGGCCCGGGCCCGACGTCTCGCCCGACGAGGCCGCTGCGGCGGTCGTCGAGCTCCGCGAGGGTGCCGAGCGCTCCACCCCGCTCGTGCGCGACTTCACCGGCCTCCACACCGAGACGGGGACCGCGCCGGTGCTCGTCGTGGACCGTACGGGCTGGCTGCGGGCCAACGCCGACGGGTTCGCCACGATCCTCAGCCCGGTCGTCGACAAGCTCGTCGAGAAGAAGGGCCCGCCGTCCGCGTTCGCCGAGGCCTTCGGCTCGCGGGTCACGGGCGCCGAGGTCGGGCTCATGCTCGGCTTCCTCAGCAGCAAGGTCCTCGGGCAGTTCGACCCGTTCCACGACCCGCACGGACGGCTGCTCCTCGTGGCCCCCAACATCGTCCACGTCGAGCGCGAGATCAGCGCCGACCCGACGGACTTCCGGCTGTGGGTGTGCCTGCACGAGGAGACCCATCGCGTGCAGTTCACCGCGAACCCGTGGCTCGGTCCTCACCTCCTCGCCCAGATGCACGCCGTCGCCGACACCATCGAGCCGAGCGCGCTCCTCGACGGCCTGCGCCGCGGGGTCGAGGCGCTCCGCGGCGGCAACGGCAGTGTGCTCGACCTCGTCTCGACGCCCGAGCAGAAGGAGATCCTCGACCGGGTCACCGGGGTCATGTCGCTGCTCGAGGGCCATGCCGACGTGGTGATGGACGGGGTCGGCCCCACGGTCATCCCGTCGGTCGCGGAGATCCGCACCAAGTTCAACCAGCGGCGCAAGGGCGCGGGCTCCCTCGACAGGCTCGTGCGCCGGCTGCTCGGCCTCGACGCCAAGATGGCGCAGTACCGCGACGGCGCGGTCTTCGTGCGCCACGTCGTCGACAAGGTCGGCATGGACGACTTCAACGCCGTCTGGAGCGGCCCCGAGGCCCTGCCGTCCAAGGCCGAGATCAGCGACCCCGACGCCTGGGTCGCCCGGGTGCTGTGACGACACGGTGACCCTGCACCCCTCGGTCGCGGCGGTCCGGCTCCCGGTCCGCGCGGTGTTGTCCGACCTCGCCCCGGGGGACACCGTCGCGGTCGCGTGCAGCGGCGGCGCCGACTCCCTGGCGCTGGCGTCGGCGACCGTGTTCGAGGCCCGCCGGCCGGGCCTGCGCGTCGTGGGCGTCACCGTCGACCACGGCCTGCAGGCCGGCTCGGCCGACCGTGCCGAGCGCGTGGTCGCCCAGCTCGCGCGGATGGGCGTCGACGAGACGCTGACCGCCCGCGTCGCCGTCGACGTGGCCTCGGGGCTGGGACCCGAGGCCGCGGCCCGGGAGGCGAGGTACGCAGTGCTCGAGCAGGTCGCCGAGCACCTGGCGGCGCAGCGCGTGCTGCTGGGCCACACCCTCGACGACCAGGCCGAGACCGTGCTGCTGGGCCTGGCCCGCGGCTCGGGCGGCCGGTCGCTGCAGGGGATGCGTCCGGCGTTCGGCGTGTTCGCGCGCCCGCTGCTCGGCGTACGCCGGGCCGACACCGTCACCGCGTGCCTCGTGGAAGGGCTCGAGGCCTGGGACGACCCGCACAACCACGACCCCGGCTACACCCGCGTACGCGTCCGCGACCGCGTGCTGCCGATGCTCGAGTCCGAGCTCGGGCCGGGCGTCGCCGAGGCGCTGGCGCGTACGGCCGCGCAGCTGCGCGAGGACACCGCCCTGCTCGACGACCTGGCGGCCGAGGCCCTCGCGGAGGCCCGCCGCGACGGGGCCCTCGACGCGGCCTGGCTGGCGGCCGTGCCCCCTGCGCTCCGGCGCCGGGCGCTGCACCGTGCCGCGCTCGACGCCGGTGCGCCCGCCACCGAGCTCACCCGCGACCACGTGCTCGCGGTCGACGCGCTCCTCACCGACTGGCGCGGCCAGAAGTGGATCGACCTGCCCGGGCCGCTCCGGGTGCTGCGCCGCGACGGGCTGCTGGTGTTCGAGGCTCCTCCTCCCGCCTGACCCCTCCCGCCCTCCTCCCGTCCGTCCGGATGAACTTCCACGCGTACGGGTGGAAGTCCATCGGGTCCTGAGCGTGGAGCCACCCAGCAGCCCATGAACTTCCACGCGCTCGGGTGGAAGTTCATCGAGCTGGCCAGGCTGCCGCGGTGCCCGCCTGTGGATGACGTACGCGGGCCAGGTCGCGATCACTGCACGCTGGGGAGGTGCACCGCGACCGACCGTTCGATCCCCGACAGCCCTTCCCGCGGTTCCGCGCGCTCCAGGCCGGCATCCCGCGGGCGACGGTGGACTCGCCCGCCTTCCGCCGGCTCCTGCACGGGGTCATCGTCGCCGCCGACGTGCCCGACTCGGCGCTGCTCAGGGTCCAGGCCGCGCTGGCCTGCTACTTCGACAGCGCGTACGCCAGCCATGCCTCTGCCGCTCGCGTCTGGCGGGTGCCGGTGCAGACCCGGCCACGGGAGCACGTCACCGTCCCGGACGACTCCCACCGGCTGCGTCGCGCCGGGGTCGTCACCCACCGACGGGCCGGCGCGGCCGTCGCGGTGCGCCACGGCGTGCGGGTGTCGGTCCTGGTCGACCTCTTCGTCGAGCTCGCCGAGGAGGTCTCCCTGGTCGAGCTGGTCGTCGCGGGTGACTGGATGGTCAGGCGCCACCGGGTGCGGGTCAAGGACCTACAGCGCGCCGCGCGGCACGCGTCCGGCCACGCCGGCCGGCTTGCGCGGAGGGCGGCTGCGTACGTCCGCGCGCGGGTGGACTCCCCGATGGAGACCCGGCTCCGCATGCTCATCGTGCTCGCGGGTCTGCCCGAGCCGGTGGTCAACGCGAGCGTCCGCGTCGTCGACGGCGAGCAGGTCCGACGGTTCGACCTCAGCTGGCCCGAGGTCAAGGTCGTCGTCGAGTACGACGGCCGGCACCACGTGGAGCGCATCGAGCAGTGGGAGGCCGACCTCGACCGGCGTGAGGAGATCGACGACGAGGGGTGGCAGATCCTGGTCGTCGTCGCGTCGGGCATCTATGGCGACCCGGGGCGGACGGTCCAGCGCGTCTTCGGCCTCCTGCGCGCCCGCGGGCTGGAGGACTTGCCCGATCGGCCGAGCGACGACTGGCGACCACACTTCCCCGGGCGCCTCGCCACCTGAACTTCCACGCGCACGAGTGGAACTTCATCGGCGCCTGAGCGTGGCCCTGGCCGGGAGGTCCTGAACTTCCACGCGTACGGGCGGAAATCCATCGGGTGGGTGGAGTCGGCGCCCACGAGCGGCCCTAGGCTGCAGCCCATGGACACGTCCCACGTGGAGCACGACCTGGTCAACGTCCTCTTCACCGAGGAGCAGATCCAGCAGCGACTGGCCGAGATGGCGGCCCAGATCACCGAGGACTACGAGGGACGCGACCTGCTCGTGGTCGGCGTCCTGCGCGGTGCGGTCATGGTAATGGCCGACCTCGCCCGGTCGATGCCGCGCCACCTCGAGATGGACTGGATGGCGGTCAGCTCCTACGGCTCCGGCACCAAGTCCAGCGGCGTCGTACGGATCCTCAAGGACCTCGACACCGACATCAGCGGGCGCGACGTGCTGATCGTCGACGAGATCATCGACACGGGTCTCACGCTGAGCTGGCTGGTCAACAACCTCTCGAGCCGCAACCCCGCCAGCGTCGAGATCGCCACGCTGCTGCGCAAGCCCGAGGCCCTGTCGATGCCGGTCGAGCCCAAGTACGTCGGCTGGGACATCCCCAACGAGTTCGTCGTGGGCTACGGCCTCGACTACCGCGAGCGCTACCGCAACCTGCGCGACATCGGCACCCTCGCGCCCCACGTCTACTCCTGACGAGGCCCTCGTACGGGCGTGGCGGGCGTGGGCGGACCGCTCGCTTCACCCCGCCTGAAACAATGTGGGCCCCGGCGGCGTGTAGCGTCGCCACCTCAACTCCGAACCGGTGAAAGTTGCCTGTGAAGCGCATAATCAAGGGTCCCTGGCTGTGGATCGTCCTGTCCGCCTTCGCGGTGCTCCTGGCGATCCAGTTCCTCGCGCCCAGTGACGGCTACGACGAGGTCAACACCTCGACCCTCGCCTCCTACATCGCGGATGGAGAGGTCGACAAGATCACCTTCATCGACGGCGACCAGGAGATCCAGGCGACCCTCGACGAGGGCACCCGCGAGGAGGGCGACAAGGTCGTCGCCTACTACATCCAGGGCGAGCAGGAGGAGATCCTCGCCGCGGTCAAGCAGGCGAAGGCCGACGGGACGCTCGACACCTACAACTCCAAGAACCCACAGCCCAGCTTCCTCGGCTCGCTGCTCGCCACGCTGCTGCCCTTCGCGCTGATCATCCTGCTGTTCATCTTCCTGATGAACCAGGCCCAGGGCGGCGGCGGACGCGGCGTCATGCAGTTCGCCAAGTCCAAGGCCAAGCTCATCACCAAGGACATGCCCAAGACGACCTTCAGCGACGTCGCCGGCTGCGAGGAGGCGATCGAGGAGCTCGGTGAGATCAAGGAGTTCCTCACCGACCCGGCCAAGTTCCAGGCCGTCGGCGCCAAGATCCCCAAGGGCGTCCTGCTCTACGGCCCGCCCGGCACCGGCAAGACCCTGCTCGCGCGCGCCGTCGCCGGCGAGGCGGGCGTGCCGTTCTACTCCATCTCCGGCTCCGACTTCGTCGAGATGTTCGTCGGCGTGGGTGCCTCCCGGGTCCGCGACCTGTTCGAGCAGGCCAAGGAGAACCCGCCCGCCATCGTCTTCATCGACGAGATCGACGCCGTCGGCCGCCACCGCGGCGCCGGCATGGGCGGCGGCCACGACGAGCGCGAGCAGACCCTCAACCAGCTCCTCGTCGAGATGGACGGCTTCGACGTGCGCGGCGGCGTCATCCTCATCGCCGCCACCAACCGCCCCGACGTCCTCGACCCCGCGCTGCTGCGCCCGGGCCGCTTCGACCGCCAGGTGCAGGTCGACGCCCCCGACCTCAACGGCCGCCACAAGATCCTCCAGGTGCACTCGCGCGGCAAGCCGATCGCGCAGGACATCGACCTGCTGAGCATCGCGCGCCGTACGCCCGGCTTCACCGGCGCCGACCTCGCCAACGTGCTCAACGAGGCCGCGCTGCTCACCGCCCGCAGCAACGCCAAGATGATCACCGACGCGTCCCTCGACGAGGCGATCGACCGCGTGATCGCCGGTCCGCAGCGGCGTACGCGCCTGATGAGCGAGCGCGAGAAGCTCATCACCGCCTACCACGAGGGCGGCCACGCCCTGGTCGCCGCGGCGCTGCCCGGCACCGACCCGGTGCACAAGGTCACGATCCTGCCGCGCGGTCGCGCGCTGGGCTACACGATGGTGCTGCCCGACCGCGACAAGTACTCCCAGACGCGCAGCGAGATGCTCGACTCCCTCGCCTACATGCTGGGTGGCATGGCCGCGGAGGCGCTGATCTTCCACGACGTCACCAGTGGCGCCGGCAACGACATCGAGAAGGCCACCAACCTGGCTCGCGCGATGGTGACCCAGTACGGCATGACCGAGCGTCTCGGCGCGGTCAAGCTCGGTGACAGCAACTCCGAGCCGTTCCTCGGCCGCGACATGGGCCACACCCGCAACTACTCCGAGGAGACGGCCGCCGCGGTCGACGGGGAGGTCAAGACGCTGCTGGGCCACGCCCACCAGGAGGCCTTCGAGATCCTGGAGACCAACCGCGACGTCCTCGACGCGCTGGTGCTCGCGCTGCTCGACAAGGAGACGCTCGACAAGGCCGAGATCGCCGAGATCTTCGAGCCGCTGACCCGGCGCCCGGCCCGTCCGGCCTGGACCGGGTCGCCGCAGCGGGTGCCGTCGACGATCCCGCCGGTCGACATCCCGCAGGAGATCCGCGACCGGGTCCTCGCGGACGCGACCTCGCAGGAGGAGGAGACGCGTGGTGCCGGAGCGATCCTGACCCCGCCCGGCGCCGGGGGCGACGTCCACGGCACCCCCGAGCTCGGCGGTGACACTCCCACCCCGCCCAGGCCGGACGCGCCGTGACCGACCCGATCACCTTCCGGGAGCGGGCGCCCCAGGACGTGCCCGCCTTCGACCACGCCCGCGCCGAGGCGGCCGTGCGCGAGCTGCTGTACGCCATCGGCGAGGACCCCGAGCGCGAGGGCCTGCTCGAGACCCCGGCGCGCGTCGCGCGGGCGTACGCCGAGCTCACCCAGGGCCTGCACCAGAGCGCCGAGGACGTGCTGACCACCACCTTCGACCTCGGTCACGACGAGATGGTGCTGGTGCGCGACATCGAGCTGTGGTCGATGTGCGAGCACCACCTCGTGCCGTTCACCGGCGTGGCCCACGTCGGCTACATCCCCGCCGACACCGGCAAGATCACCGGGCTGTCCAAGCTCGCGCGGCTCGTCGACGTCTATGCCAAGCGCCCGCAGGTCCAGGAGCGGCTCACCACCCAGGTGGCCGACTCCTTGATGGAGCTCCTCGAGGCGCGCGGCGTGATCGTGGTGATCGAGGCCGAGCACCTCTGCATGACGATGCGCGGCGTGCGCAAGGCAGGTGCGCGCACCATCACGTCGGCGGTGCGCGGGACGTTCCTCACCACGCCGGCCACCCGCGCCGAGGCGATGGCGCTGATCCACTCAGGCACCAGGTGAGCCGGGCGGCCCCGTCGCGTGCTCCCCGGGTGATGGGGATCGTCAACGTCACCCCTGACTCGTTCTCCGACGGCGGCCGGTGGGACACCACCGAGACCGCGGTCGACCACGGACGGCTCCTGCTCGAGCAGGGCGCCGACCTCCTCGACATCGGCGGCGAGTCCACCCGCCCCGGCGCCACCCGCCCGCTCGTCGCCGAGGAGCTCGACCGCGTGGTCCCGGTGATCCGCGAGCTCGCGTCGGGTGGTGCGGTCGTGTCCGTCGACACCATGCGCGCCGAGGTCGCCGAGGCGGCCCTCGCCGCCGGCGCGAGGATCGTCAACGACGTCTCGGGCGGCCTCGCCGACCCGCGGATCCTCGAGGTCGTCGCCGGCAGCGACGCCACCTACGTCGCGATGCACTGGCGCGCCCACGCCGACCGGATGCGCGACTTCACCGACTACTCGCCCGACGGCGTGGTCGCGACCGTACGCCGTGAGCTGGCCGAGCGGCTCGACGCGGCCGAGGCCGCCGGCATCGCGCGCGAGCGGGTTGTCCTCGACCCCGGGCTGGGCTTCGCCAAGGAGCCGCACCACAACTGGGAGCTGCTGACCCACCTCGACGTGCTGCACGGGCTCGGTTGCCCGCTGCTCGTCGGCGCCAGCCGCAAGTCGTTCCTCGGCGCTCTCCTGGCCGCCGACGGCGTCTCGCGGCCGGTCGACGACCGCGAGCACGCCCACGCCGCGCTCGTCGCCCTGCTGGCCGGTCGCGAGGTCGACGTGCTGCGGGTGCACGACGTACGCGCCACGCTGGACGCGCTGGCCGTCGCGGGCGCGATGACGCGAACCGGAGGAGCGACGTGACAGACGAGCCCTTCGTGACGGGCGCGGGACGCCCTCTACTTCGAGACGGTGCTGGCGCGCCTCCTCAGCACGGCGCTCAGGACGAGCTGGCCGTGACGGGCGTGGAGTGCTTCGCCCACCACGGCGTCTTCGACTTCGAGCGGCGCGAGGGCCAGGTCTTCGTCGTCGACCTCGTCCTCGGCATCGACACCCGGCCCGCGGCTGCCTCCGACGACCTTGCGCAGACCGTGAACTACGGCACGCTGGTCGACGACGTGAAGGCCGCCGTGGAGCGCGACCCGGTCGACCTGATAGAAACCGTCGCTCAGCGCATCGCGGATGTGTGCCTGTTGGACACTCGTGTTGAATGGGCGCGGGTCACGCTCCACAAACCTGATGCACCCATCGACGCGACGTACTCGGACGTCGCGCTGACGATCACCAGAACGCGAGGCAACGCTCATGACTGAGACCCCCAACCCCAACATCGTGGACGCCGACTCCCTCACCGGGGAGATGCACCCGATCCGCCGGGTGGTGGTCGCTCTGGGCTCCAACCTGGGGGAGCGGCTCGCCTCCCTCCAGGGCGCCGTCGATGCGCTCGCCGACACCCCGGACTTCTTCGTCACCGGAGTCTCCCCGGTCTACGAGACCGAGCCGGTCGACTCCCCGGACGGCTCCAAGGCCTACCTCAACGCGGTCCTGCTCGCCGACACCACGCTGCCCGCGGCCCGCCTGATGGAGCGCGCGCTGGCGGTCGAGGACGCGTTCGAGCGCGAGCGCACCGAGGTGCGCAACGCGCCCCGCACGCTCGACGTCGACCTCATCGTCGTGGGCGACCGCCGGTCCAACGAGGACTTCCTGCGGCTGCCGCACCCGCGCGCCCACGAGCGCGCCTTCGTGCTCCAGCCGTGGCACGACCTCGAGCCCGACGCCGTCTTCCCCGACCGCGGCCCGATCGCGGAGCTGCTGCAGTCCACCGACACGGCGGGGGTCAAGAAGCGCGACGACCTCGTGCTCGAGGTCGAGTGAGCGCAGTCCCGAGGTGAGCTCGTCCGGACCCGAGGACGACCCGCCGGAGCCGCGCGGCACCCTCCGCCCCACGAGCGCCCGCGCCCTGACGGTGTGCGCGGTGGCCGGGCTCGTCATCGGCTGGGCGATCCACCCCGCCGCCGTCGCCCTGGGCGGGCGGGCGCCGCTGGTGTCGTGGGTCCAGGCGCTGGCGCTGGTGATGGTCGCCGCGATCATGGCGTTCCTCGCCTGGCAGACCTGGCAGACGGTGCACGTGCGCGGCGAGCGGCTGGAGCCGCACCGGGCCGTCAACCGGCTCGTCCTGGCGCGGGCCTGCGCGATCGGCGGCACGCTGGTGGCCGCCGGATACGTCGGGTACGGCGTCAGCTGGCTGGGCGACGCGTCCCAGCTCGCCGACCGGTGGGTTCTCCGATCGGTCGTCGCAGCGGCGGGAGCGACCGGGGTGACACTCGCCTCGCTCGCGCTGGAGCGAGCGTGTCGCGCCGACGGCGGGCGGTCGCAGCCCTAGTCTGGCGGCATGCCTTCCCAGCAGCCCCAGCAGTCACAGGCGTCCCGGATGCCTGCTCGTCGGCGCCAGCGCAGCACGCGCCTGGCCGTTGCCGTCGCGCTCCTCGCCGTCGGCGCGGTGCTCGTGACCGGCGCCCTCGTGTCCACCTCGGCCGGGCTGACCGCTGTCGCTGCCGTCGTGGCCGTGCTCGCCGGTGCCGCCGCAACCCGGATCACGCACTCCGAGCTGATGCAGACCCGCCGCGACGCCGCGCGTGACCGCGCCGTCCAGGCCCAGGAGTACCGCGCGATCACCGAGCGCCGTACGGCCGAGTCGGCCGCCTTCGCCGCCGACATGTCGCGCCGCATCGCCGAGCGTGAGGACGCCATCGGCGTGCTCGAGCGCGCCCTCTCCGACGCGCAGAAGAACGCCGCCGAGCAGGGCCTCAAGCGCGCCCAGGAGGCCCGTCGCGCCGACGCCGCCGAGCAGGGCCGCGACACCGCCGAGCGGGGTCGCGACGAGGCGGAGTCCCGCGCTGCCGAGGCGATCGTCCTCGTCGCCGAGCTCGAGGCCGAGATCGACGTCGTCCGTGCCGAGCTCGACTCGCTGCGCGCCGCCGCCGCGCGCCGCAACCACCGCAGCGCCTGACGCGCCCGTACGCCCCGCCGAGCGGTGGCCCAGCCACATTCCGTAGACCGGGAATGTGGGTGGGCCACCGCTCGCGTGCGTGTCGTGCCGTGTCGCTCGCCTGCGCGGTGCCCCAGCCACATTCCGTAGACCGGGAATGTGGGTGACGCACCGCCCGCGCGGGCGTACGGAAGAATGGTCTCCCGTGATCCCCGAGGACAACCGGTTCGAGAGCGACCCCAGCGACGCGCTGCCCGAGGACCCCGGACTTCCCGCGGGATGGTCCGCGGACAGTCCCGACGGTGACGACCCGGCCACCGTCGCGCGGCTCACCGAGCTCCTGCGCGGCCACGAGCGGGCCGGGCGCGGCTGGGCCGGGTCGGGCGAGGACGAGGTCCTGGTCGAGGTCTCCGAGCGCGGCCTGGCGATGCGCGAGAACCTCGTCGTACGCGACCCGGACGGCCGGATCCAGGCCTGGGGCAGCGTGCACGACCGCGCCGAGGGCCGGATGCTCTTCGTCCACATCGTCGACCGAGAGATCGACGAGCGCCTCGCCGACCGGTGCAGCGACGTCCTCTTCGAGTGGGCCGAGGCGCAGGCGAAGGCCGTCGGCGCCGCGCGCGGGCTCGCCGAGCAGCAGATCGACACCGGTGCCTTCGCCGAGGACGAGCGCCAGCACGGCTGGCTCGAGGACGCCGGCTTCACCCGCGTCCGCACCTGGTGGCAGATGAGCCGGTCGGTGGAGGCCGCGGAGGCCGAGCTGGTGCCCGACCCGGCGCGCTGGGAGCGCAAGGGCGTCGTGTTCCGCCTCGTCGAGCGGCAGGGCGGGCCGGACTCGGGCGGGATGCCCGACGAGGCGGACCTCCGCGCCGTCCACGACGTGCTGGAGGGCGCGTTCACCGACCACTTCAACTCCGCCGAGGAGACCTTCCACGAGTTCATCCACCGGCTCCGCGAGGACCCCGGCCACCGCTGGGACCACTGGTGGCTGGCCGAGATCACCGACGGGGACGAGGTCGAGCCGGCCGGCGCCCTGGTCGGCACGGTCAGCGAGTCGGCCACCGGTCCCGACGGGTCGTACGTCTCCTACCTCGGCGTGCTCGAGTCCGCGCGCGGCCGCGGGGTGGCCACCGGCCTGCTGCGCACGATCATCGCCGACGCTGCCTCGCGCGGCCGCGACCGCGTGGGCCTCGAGGTCGATGCCGACTCACCGACCGGCGCCGACGGCCTCTACACCTCGATGGGGTGGGGCACGAAGTACGTCACGGAGTCCTGGCACAAGGACGTGGCGGTCGGCTGACAGTCCCTTTCGTGCGCTTACTGTCCGTTGCAACGGGTCAGAAGCGCGGCAACCACCGGGTGGCCGGTGGTTGCCGCCAAGGGGCCGCCGAGGGGTCGCGGAGCCTCAGCGCAGCGACTCCCGCAGCGCCCGGTGCACCCCGGCGGGCGTGAGCACGCCGAGGAAGGTCGGTCCGCGGCGCACGCCGACCATCGGCTTGTCATCGCGCAGCATCGCGGCGAGCGCGTCCTCGAGCGAGGAGTCGATGTCGATCGCCGCGCCCAGGTCGCCGGTCGAGACGCCGTCGAGCGGCTCGAGGTGCTCCTCGCGCAGCCGCGTCACGGTGAGCGTGCGCAGGCCGCCCGAGCCCACGAAGTCGGCCACCTGCTCATCGGCGGGACGGGCGAGCAGCTCGCCCGGGGTGGCGTACTGGGCGAGGCGGCCGCCGGCGGCGAACACGGCCACCCGGTCGCCCATCCGGATCGCCTCGTCGATGTCGTGCGTCACGAGCACCACGGTCTTGCCGAGCTCGGCCTGGAGTCGGCGGAACTCGTCCTGGAGGCGCCCGCGCACCACGGGGTCGACGGCGCCGAACGGCTCGTCCATCAGCAGCACGGGCGGGTTGGCGGCGAGCGCGCGTGCCACGCCGACGCGCTGGCGTTGACCGCCGGAGAGCTCGTGGGGGTAGCGGCGGGCGTACTGCTCGGGGTCGAGGCCGACCGTGGCCAGCAGCTCGTGGGCGCGCTCGCGGGCAGTGGCCTTCGACTCGCCGTAGAGCAGCGGCACGGTCATCACGTTCTGCTCGATGCGCTGGTGGGGGAACAGCCCGATCTGCTGGATGACGTAGCCGATGCCGCGGCGCAGCTCCACCGGGTCGACGTCGGTGACGTCCTGGCCGTCGAGCCAGATCCGGCCGGTCGTCGGCTCGATCAGCCGGTTGATCATCTTCAGCGTCGTGGACTTGCCGCAGCCCGACGGACCGACGAGGCAGACCATCTCGCCGCGCGCGACGTCGAGGTCGAGCTCGTGGACCGCCACAGTCCCGTCGGGGTAGGTCTTGCCGACCCCCTCGAGCCGGATCATGCTGTCGGCGCCCGCCGACTCGGGTGAGGTCGTGCTCGCCGACGAGGCGGTAGCGTCCATGCGGTGACCCTACTTGCCGCTGCGGACACCGGGCCGAGCTGTTACAGCCGGTTCGTCAACGAGTGGTTCTGCTGGCAGTACGTCGAGGACCGGCACGAGCAGATCACCGACGCGCTCGTCGAGCACGTCCTCATCACGCTGGCCGCGCTGGCCCTCGGGCTCGCCATCGCCCTCCCGCTCGCGCTCGTGGCCCGCCGGGTGCCGCGCCTGGAGTCCGCGGTCCTTGGCTTCAGCACCGGCGTCTACACCGTGCCGTCGCTGGCGCTGCTGCCGCTCCTCGTCCCGTTCACCGGCCTCTCGGCGGCGACAGTGGTGATCGGCCTCGGGCTGTACGCCCTGACGATCCTGGTCCGCGCGCTCCTCGACGGACTCCGCTCGGTGCCCGACGAGGTGCGCGAGGCGGCCACCGGGCTGGGCTACGGACGGGCGCGGATGCTGACCCGCATCGAGATGCCCCTCGCGCTGCCCGTGGCGATGGCGGGCCTCCGGGTCGCCGCGGTGTCGACGATCGCCCTCACGACCGTCGGGACGCTGGTGGCGTACGGCGGCCTCGGCGACCTCATCGCCCACGGCGTGCAGCGGGACTTCCGCGCCGAGCTGATGACCGCCGCCGTGCTGTGCGTGGTGCTGGCAGTGGCGCTCGACGTCATCCTGGTCGTGCTGCAACGGGTCCTGACCCCGTGGACGGCGGGGCTGCGCTGATGGAGCTGTTCGCCGAGACCTGGCAGTACCTGCTCGACGCCGACAGCTGGACCGGCGCCGGTGGCCTCGTCGCGAGGCTGCTCGAGCAGCTGCTGCTCACCGCGACCGCGCTCGCCGCGGCCATGCTGCTCGGGCTGCCGCTCGCCCTGTGGCTCGGTCACCTCGGGCGCGGCGGCTTCCTCGCCGTCAACGTGTCCAACGTGGGCCGTGCCGTCCCGACCTTCGCGCTGCTGGCCCTGCTGGTGGCGGCGGACTGGCCCGGCTCGGGCGACTTCGGTCCGTACGGCCGTGCCGGCCTCGCGACGCTGATCGCCCTCGTCCTCTTCGCGCTGCCCCCGCTCATCACCAACGGCTACGTCGGGATGCGCGAGGTGCCCTCGGACGTGCAGGAGGCCGCCGACGGCATGGGGATGTCGCGCTCGCAGCGCTTCTGGCGCGTGGAGCTGCCGCTCGCGCTGCCGGTGGTGGCCTCCGGCGTACGCCTCGCGCTGGTGCAGGTGTGGGCGACCGCCACCATCGCCGCGCTCGTGGCCGGGCCCGGGCTGGGGCGCATCATCACCGAGGGCTTCGCCCGCAACGACTACGCCCAGGGCATGGCCGGGGCGGTGGTCGTGGCGCTCGTGGCGCTCTTGCTCGAGGTCGCCGCGGCCGCGGTGCAGCGAGCGGTCGACCCCATGCCGAGCGCGCCGTCACCCCGTGGTGGGGAGTCGCTGTCGGCGGCCCCGGCTACGGTGGAGGAGGCTCCCACCGGGAGCTGAGCGGACCCGCTCGCATCACCGGACACGCGCGGCCACGGCCGCGGGACACAGAAGGTTGACACTCATGCACGTACGACGTCCGCTGCTGGCGGTGACCGGGCTGGCCCTCACCGCCCTGCTGGCCGGCTGCGCCGGCGACGACCTCGCGGCCGAGAACGACGAGCCCACCTCGGGCTCGGGCGAGGGCACCTCCGTCGTCATCGGCTCCCAGGCCTTCGACGAGGCCGCCCTCGTCACCGCGATGTACCAGCAGGTCCTCGAGGCCCAGGGCTACGAGGTCGAGACCCGCCTCGTCGACACCCGTCCCGTCTACCTCAACGAGATGCCCGACGCGGTCCAGATCGCCCCGGAGTACGTCGCCGGCATCGTCGACCAGCTCAACACCGACGCCAACGGCCCCGACGCCGAGCCGCTGTCGACCAGCGACGCCCAGGAGACCATCGACGCCGGCGCCGACCTGCTCGAGGAGAAGGGCATCACCCTGCTCGAGCCCTCCGAGGCGTTCTCCGCCAACGGGTACTTCACCACCCAGGCGCTCTCCGACGCCGAGGGCGTCACCAAGCTCTCCGACCTCGAGGGCCAGTCCGTCACGCTCGCGGCCGCACCCGACTGCAAGGGCCGCACCGACTGCGAGAAGGGCCTCGTCGACACCTACGGCATCGACGTCACCCTCGAGCCGCTGGGCTACGCGTCCACCGAGACGTTCCAGGCGGTCCTCGACGGAGAGGCCCAGCTCGGCCAGACCAGCACGCTCGACGGGACGCTGGAGGAGCAGGGCCTGCTCCTGCTCGAGGACGACCTCGGCATCCAGCCCGCCCAGAACCTCATCCCGGCGGTGTCGACCGAGTTCCTCGCCGACAACCCCGACGTCGAGGGCCCGCTCAACGACCTGATGGCCGCGCTCGACAACGACACGCTCGGGCAGCTGCTCGTCAGCGTCCAGATCGACCGCGAGCAGCCGGCCGACGTCGCCCGGGAGTTCCTCGAGTCCGAGGGCCTCATCTAGTCACGGGTTTCGGCACGCCGAGTCGCGACCTCCTGCGTCGGTCGCGACTGCTCGTCACACCTCGTGGTCCCGGAGCGCCAGTGCCTCCGGGGCCACGGTGGTCTCGTCGAGCACCGCGTGGGGCACCGACAGCCGCCACGCGCCCGTCTGGACGTCCTGGACGCGGGGCGCCGGGCCCTCGAGGGTGGCGACCCACTCCATGAGCGAGGCGACCTCGGTGCGACGGTCCTGCTCGACGAGCCAGCCCGCGAGCCGGTGCACCGGTGGCAGCCCGCTGTGCACCAACGAGCGCTGGCCCCACAGCTCCAGCACGCCGGAGCGCAGCAGCCGCCACCACTCGGGCGTGCACCCCGGCACCAGCAGGAAGTAGCGCCACAGGTCGCCGGCGAGCACCCGGTCGACGAACACCTCCTCGACCTCGGCGGAGCCGTGCGCCCGCACGGCCGCGAGCGACATCCGCTTGGTCTCCCAGCGGTCCGCGAGATCACGCACGGAGGCCGCCCGGGTCTGGGTGATCGAGCCCTCGCGGATCCGCCAGCGGTAGACGACCTCGTCGAGGACGTCGAACCTCTGGCCGAGGAAGGCCCGGGTCGTGGTCGGCTGGTCCTCGTAGCGGACGCCTTCGGGCCACGCGAGCCCGGCGCCGTCCCAGGCGGAGCGGCGCCACACCTTGTTCCACGCGAAGACATCGCCGAGGATCTCCGGCCGGTCCTCCACCCGCGCGCCGCGCAGCGGGCGGTGCAGCCGGCGCATCCAGGGCGGCTCGACCAGCGCGTCGCCCTCCCAGCGCACGATCGAGCCGGTCGCGAAGTCGGAGCCCGACTCCTCGAGCGCGCCCACCAGGTCGGCGTACGCCGTCGGGGGCAGCACGTCGTCGGAGTCGAGGAACGCGAGGTAGTCGCCGCGCACGTGGGAGGTGCCGAGATTGCGGGCGGCGCCGAGACCGCCGTTGACGGAGTGCACGACGCTGATCCGGTTGTCGCGCCGCGCCCAGTCGTCGGCGACCTCGCCGGTCCGGTCGGTGGCGCCGTCGTCGACGATCACCGCCTCCCAGCGGCGGTGCGTCTGGGCGAGGAGCGAGCGGACGCAGTCGTCGAGGTAGTCCTCGACCCCCCACGCGGGGATGACGACACCGACGAGGGGAGCGCGACGGAGGAGGCGTCTCATACGGCGGGACCCTAGGACATGAACGCTCGCCGGTAGGCTGCCCGCCGTGACCGAGCAGCCGAGAGCCATCGACGAGATGAACCCCGACGGAGTGCCGCGCAAGGTGCTCTTCGTCGCCGGCGCCGGCCGCAGCGGCACCAGCACCCTCGCGGGCATCGTGTCGCGGCTCGGCATGCACGTCCCGCTGCCGGAGGTGCCGCCGGACGACTCCAACCCCCGCGGCTTCAGTGAGCCGCAGTGGGTCGTCGACGTGCACGACGAGTGGCTCGCCGAGGCCTTGGTCCAGGTCAGCGACAGCCGTCCCGAGGCGTGGTTCGACACGGGCCGCATCTGCACCCGCGAGCCCGCCCGCATCAGGGTCAGCGAGTGGCTGGAGCCGCACTTCGCCGAGCACCCCGAGCTCGTCATCAAGGACCCGAGGCTGAGCTGGTTCCTCGGACTCTGGCGCGTCGCCGCGATCCGTACGGGCGCCACGCCGGTCTTCGCCACGATGCTGCGCCCGCCGGCCGAGGTCGTCGGCTCGAAGCAGAAGTACTACGCCAACAAGCTCGGGTCGGCCCACCTCGCGGCCAGCTGGGTCAACATGCTGCTGCACACCGAGCGCGCCACCCGGCCCGCGGAAGGTGACGGGGGACGGGTCTTCGTCCGCTACGAGGACCTGCTCACCGACTGGGTCAAGACCACCACGGCGCTCGGCCACGCCCTCGACCTCCAGACGATCATCCACACCCGCAGCGACCAGATCCGCGAGGTGCACCGCTTCATCGACCCGCACCTGCGCCGGGTCACCTCCACCCTCGACGACCTCGGGCTGCCCCGGCGGCTCCACGAGCTCACCGGCGCCACGTGGGACGAGCTCAACAAGCTGGCCGACGAGGGCGGCGACACCCCGGCGGCGCACGGGACCTTCGACGAGCTCCGCGCGGAGTACGTCGACCTCTACGAGGAGGCGGCGGCGATCAGCCGCTCGACCGCCGAGCACGCCCGCCACCAGGCGCGTCGCCGCGCGCGGGCCGAGGCCGCCGACGCCTCGCGGTCCCTCGCCGACCGCGTGCCCCACGACGTACGCGCCGCGATCCCGCCCTCCGTACGCCGGGGCGTGCGCAAGGCGCTCGGCCGCGAGCGGGACGAGCCGTGACGATCCCGATCGGCTCCGGTCACGGCCTCACCAACCTCGAGGGCCACGAGGACTTCGACATCGTCTGGCCCTGGAACCAGCCCGGCGGCCTGCGCCGCGGCGCGACGGCCGTGCTGCGGGTCAAGAACGAGGCTCCCGGCCTGCGGTTCGTCCTGCCGCCGCTGCTGCGCGCCTGCGACCATGTGCTGCTGGTCGACAACGGCTCCGACGACGGCACCGGCGAGGAGGCGCTGCGCGTCGCAGCCGAGCACGGGCTGTCGGAGCGGTTCACGCTGAAGGCGTACCCCTTCCAGGTCGCCCGCGCCGGCGCCGAGCACCTCGCGGTCAACGAGCGGTCCGTGCACTCCCTGGCCTACTTCTACAACTGGTGCTTCTCCCACGTCCGCACCCGCTACTCGTGGAAGTGGGACGGCGACATGGTCCTCACCACCGAGGGCGAGGTGTCGATGGCCGACCTCTCGTGGCAGGTCGGGATGGCCGAGGCCGTCATCCGCTTCCCGCGCCACGGGCTCTACATCGAGTCGGACCGCAGGGCCTTCCTCGACCTGGGCCTGCGCAACATCGAGGAGTGGGGCTTCCCGATGAGCCCCGACTACGTCTACACCAAGGCGCCGGAGTGGGAGATCCGTACGACTCCCGAGCGCATCGAGATGTTCGCGCTGCCGCAGGGGCTGTGCGTGGAGCTCAAGTGGCTCGACGGCGACGAGTTCGCCCACTGGACCAACCCGGAGTCGTTCGCCACGTCGATCCGCAACCGGCGCAAGCGCCGCGAGTGGCTGGTCTGGAACGCGCTGCACAGCGGTGAGGTCCCCGAGGGGGTCGTGGAGATCACGTCGCCCGAGGGCGTCCACGTGGTCGACCACGTCACCCACACCTGGCTGCCCCGCGCGCCCCGGCCGTTCGTGGTGGACGACCCCGACCACGCCAGGCTGCACCTGCGCGCCTGACCACGACGGCGGGAAGTGGCGTGCGTCACGCCCGCGGCGGGTTACCCCGCGGAATCCGCAGGCGTACGCTCGATGTTGATCGCAGTAGATCGGTACCCGCGAGGGACTGAAACGAAGAGGTCGACATGACGAAGCACCACATCGGCGTGGTCGGAGCAGGCCGCGTCGGCGCCGTCCTGGCAGCCGCACTCCGCGCCGCGGGCCACGACGTGGTCGCCGCCGCGGGCGAGTCCGACGCCTCCCGGGGCCGGATCGCAGCCCTGCTCCCGGGCGTACGCTCCGCGAAGCCCACCGACGTGGCACGGGCCTGCGACCTCCTGCTGCTCACCGTTCCCGACGACATGCTCTCCAACGTCGTCACCATGCTCGCCGCGAGCGGTGCGATCCGGGAGGGCCAGGTGGTCGTCCACACGAGCGGCCGCCACGGCCTGGCCGTCCTCGAGCCCGCCCGGGCCGTCGGGGCCCGCACCGTCGCGATGCACCCCGCCATGACGTTCACCGGCACCGACGTCGACCTGCCCCGGCTCGCCGGCTGCGTCTTCGGCGTCACCGCGGACGAGGCCGACCGGGCACTCGCCGAGTCGCTCGTCGCCGACCTCGGCGGCCGCGCGATGTGGGTGCCCGAGGACCGCCGCACGCTCTACCACGCCGGCCTCGCGCACGGCGCCAACCACCTCGTCACCCTCGTCGCCGAGGCCATGGAGATCCTCTCCGCCGCCGGCGCCGAGGACCCGGCCGCCACGCTGCGCCCCCTGCTCACCGCCGCGCTCGACAACTCCCTCGCACACGGCGACGCGGCGCTGACCGGCCCCATCGTCCGCGGCGACGTCGAGACCGTCCGTGCCCATGTCGCCGACCTCGTCGCCGACGCACCGCAGACGCTGCCGTCCTACGTCGCGATGGCGCACGCCACGCTCGACCGCGCCGTCACCGACGGCCGGCTGCTGCCGATCCGCGCGTCCGCGATGCTCCGGGTCCTCGCGGCGGCCGAGGCGCACCTGCCGTCGGGTCTCGTGACGGGACTCCGTCCCTCCTCGACCAGCGATCGCCGTCGATGACCTCGACCCCCGTCCTCGCGAGCACCCGCGAGGAGCTCGCCGGCCTGCTCGCCGCCGCCCGCCGCTCCGGCGACTGCGTGGCGTTCGTGCCCACCATGGGCGCCCTGCACGACGGCCACGCCAGCCTCATGCGTACGGCCCGCGCCGCCACGTCGGGCCCGGTCGTGGTGAGCATCTTCGTCAACCCGATGCAGTTCGCGCCGACCGAGGACCTCGACCGCTACCCGCGCACGCTCGACGCCGACCTCGAGGTCTGCGCGGCCGAGCGGGTGGACGTCGTGTTCGCGCCAGCGGTCGAGGAGATGTACCCGGGCGGCTTCAGCCACGGGTCGGTCCACGACGGCGTCACCGTCGCGCCCGGGCAGCTGGCCACGATCCTCGACGGCGAGTCCCGCCCCGGCCACTTCGACGGCGTGCTGACGGTCGTCGCCAAGCTCTTCGGCCTGGTCCGGCCCGACGTCGCGGTCTTCGGCCAGAAGGACTACCAGCAGCTCGTGCTCATCCGCCGCATGGTCCGCGACCTCTGCCTGGGCATCGAGGTCGTCGGCGCGGAGACCGTGCGCGAGCCCGACGGCCTCGCCCTGTCCAGCCGCAACCGCTACCTCGACGCCGACCAGCGGCAGGTGGCGACGGCCCTCAGCCGGGCGCTGCGGGCGGCGCAGGAGCGGGCGCCGTACGGCGTGCCGGCCGCGCGCTGGGCCGCGATGTCGGTCCTCGAGGAGGCGGTGGCCGACGGGCTCGAGCTCGACTACCTCGCGCTCACCTCGCCCGAGCTCGGCGAGGCGCCGGAGGCCGGCGAGGGCCGGATCCTCGTCGCCGCGCGGGTCGGCACCACGCGCCTGATCGACAACCTGCCCATCGTCTTCGACCGCATCGCCCCCGATGCGCGACCGGCGGGGACCGCGTTCGCGGCCTCGACCACCCCCTGAAAGGAGCAGCCCATGCTGCGCACCATGATGAAGTCCAAGATCCACCGCGCCACCGTGACCCAGGCGGACCTCCACTACGTCGGGTCGGTCACCGTCGACGAGGACCTTCTCGACGCGGCCGACCTGCTCGCCGGCGAGCTGGTGCACATCGTCGACGTCACCAACGGCGCCCGGCTGGAGACGTACACGATCGCCGGGGAGCGCGGCTCGGGCGTCATCGGCATCAACGGCGCGGCCGCCCGCCTCGTGCACCCCGGCGACGTCGTCATCCTCATCGCGTACGCCCAGATGGAGACCGCGGAGGCCAGGGAGCTCAAGCCGCACGTCGTGTTCGTCGACGCCGACAACGCGATCATGGGCACCGGCTTCGACCCGGCCGAGACCTTCGGCGACGAGACGCTGGAGCGCGGCGACGCGCTGGCTCGGTAGCCTGCGCGGATGACATCGCACCGGCCGGTCCCGGGTCGCCTCCGCGCGCCGGCTCCCGGCTGGACCACTCGCGCCGACGTCGTGGTCGTCGGGTCCGGCATCGCCGGGCTCACCGCCGCGCTCCGCATCCAC
The DNA here is from genome assembly GCF_004785795.1 of Nocardioides eburneiflavus. Classification (NCBI taxonomy): domain Bacteria; kingdom Bacillati; phylum Actinomycetota; class Actinomycetes; order Propionibacteriales; family Nocardioidaceae; genus Nocardioides; species Nocardioides eburneiflavus. Next base: position 271,945 of record NZ_SRRO01000001.1, on the reverse strand, counting down.
GCGGCTGATCCCGCGCTCCACCTCCTCGTCGTCACCAAGGACGTCCTCGCCGCGGGCTCCACGCAGTGGGCCCAGGGCGGCATCGCCGCGGCGCTGGGGCCGGGCGACACCCCCGAGCAGCACGAGCACGACACGCTCGTCGCCGGGGCCGGTGCGTGCGACGTGGAGGCCGTACGCGTCCTGGTGACCGAGGGGCCCGACGCGGTCCGCGAGCTGATCGCGCTCGGCACGCAGTTCGACCACCACCCCGACGGCGAGCTCTCGTTGACCCGCGAGGGCGGCCACCTCCGGGACCGGATCGCGCACGCGGGCGGCGACGCCACCGGCGCAGAGATCCAGCGGGCCCTCATCGCCGCGGTCGAGCGGGCGCCGGAGATCGAGGTCATCCAGCACGCCCTGGCCGTCGACCTGCTCCGCGCCGCCGACGGGGGGGTCGCCGGGGTGACGCTGCACGTGCTCGGCGAGGGCCAGCACGACGGTGTCGGCGCCGTGCACTGCCGCGCCGTGGTGCTCGCCTCCGGGGGGCTGGGGCAGGTGTTCAGCCAGTCCACCAACCCGAGCGTCTCCACCGGGGACGGGATGGCCGTCGCGATGCGTGCGGGGGCCCGGCTGCGCGACCTGGAGTTCGTCCAGTTCCACCCCACCGTGATGTGGCTCGGACCCGAGTCGCAGGGCCAGCAACCGCTGATCTCGGAGGCGGTCCGCGGCGAGGGCGCGTTCCTCGTCGACTTCGAGGGCACCCGCTTCATGCAGGGCGAGCACGAGCTCGCCGACCTCGCGCCCCGCGACGTCGTCGCCAAGGCGATCACCCGCCGGATGATCGAGACGGGCCGGCCGCACATGTGGCTCGACGCGCGACACCTCGGCGCCGCGTTCTGGAGCCGTCGCTTCCCCACCATCCTCCGCGTCTGCCGCGAGCACGGCGTCGACCCGGTCACCGAGCTGATCCCGGTGGCGCCGGCCCAGCACTACGCCTCGGGCGGCGTGGCCACCGACCTCTGGGGGCGTACGAGCGTGCCCGGCCTCTATGCCACCGGCGAGGTCGCCTGCTCCGGCGTCCACGGTGCCAACCGGCTCGCCTCCAACTCGCTGCTCGAGGGCCTCGTGTTCTCCCGCCGCATCGCCGACGTGCTGCCCGGCGAGCTCCGCGCGTGGGCCGAGCCCGTCGCCGACGAGCGCCCCGAGGGCCTGGTGTCCGGCGAGCGGCGTCCGGCGATGCAGGACGTGATGACGACGCGGGTCGGCGTGCTCCGGCAGGCTGACGGCCTCGGCGAGGCGTTGGCGTTCCTCGGCTCGCTGGAGCACGGCGAGGCCGAGGTCGGGCCGGCGGCCTGGGAGACGACCAACCTGCTGACGATCAGCACCGCGCTGGCCGAGGCGGCGGACCTGCGCACCGAGACCCGCGGGTCGCACTGGCGCGAGGACCACCCCGACCGCGACGACACGAAGGCCGGTCACGTCGACTCGTGGCTCGAGGCCGACGGCACCGTCGCGGCGGAGTGGACGTACGCCCCCTCGACCGATCCCTCGACGGCCCCTTCCACCGCGGAGGTGCCGGCATGACGAGCATCGACGACGTGCCAGCCGACCTCGTCGCCGAGCTCACGGCGGCCGGTCTCGACCCCGAGCACGTCTGGGAGGTCGTCCGGCGCGCGCTCGAGGAGGACCTGCCCGGGCGCCCCCGGGTGGACCCCACCAGCGAGTCGACGATCCCGCCGGACGCTCGGGGCGAGGCGGTCCTCGCCGCCCGTGAGCCAGGCGTCGTGGCCGGCCTCGGCGTCGGGGCGGTGGCGTTCTTCATGGTCGGCGCCGACGCGACCGTCACCGACCGCCGGCCCGACGGCACCCGGGTCGAGGAGGGCGACGTCGTCATGCGCGTCACCGGCCTGACCCAGCGGATGCTGGTCGCGGAGCGCACCGCCCTCAACCTCGCGTGCCACCTGTCGGGGATCGCCACGGCGACCTCGCGCTGGGTCGACGCGCTCGCCGGCTCGCCGACGCGGGTCCTCGACACCCGCAAGACGCTGCCCGGCCTGCGGGCCCTGCAGAAGTACGCCGTGCGGTGCGGCGGGGGCGTCAACCACCGCACCAGCCTCCAGGACATGGCGATGGTCAAGGACAACCATGTCATCGCGGCCGGGGGAGTGCTGCCGGCGCTCGAGGCGATCCGGGGCCGCTTCGCGGGGCTCCCGGTCGAGGTCGAGGTGACCACGCTCGACCAGCTCGACGAGCTGCTCGCGCTCCCCGAGCCCCCCGAGCGCATCCTGCTCGACAACATGGACGACGAGCTGATGACGGAGGCCGTACGCCGTACCGCGGGCCGCGTGCCGCTCGAGGCCAGCGGCGGCATCACGCTGGAGCGGGCCGCCCGCATCGGCGCCACCGGCGTCGACTTCGTCTCCGTCGGGGCGCTCACCCACTCGGTGGTGGTCTTCGACATCGGCATGGACTTGACCACCCCATGAGCCTGCTCGCGGCCGACATCGGCAACAGCCACACGTTCCTCGGCCTGCTCGACGGCGAGGAGGTGACCGCCCACTGGCGGGTCAACAGCGACGAGCGCCGCACGGCCGACGAGTGGTCGATCGTGATCCGCGGGCTGCTGGCCGACCGCATGGACGACGTCGACGGCATCTCGGTGTGCGCGACCGTCCCGGCCGTCCTGCACGAGTGGCGCGAGATGCTCGATCGGCACTTCTGCGACGTCCCCTCGATCGTGGTCGAGCCCGGCGTCCGCACCGGGATCCCGGTGCTGATGGACAACCCGCGCGAGGTCGGCACCGACCGCATCGTCAACTCGCTCGCGGCCGCGACGCTCTTCGGCGGGCCGGCGATCGTCGTCGACTTCGGCACCGCCACGACGTTCGACGTGGTCAACCGCGCCGGACAGTACGTCGGCGGCGCGATCTCGCCCGGGATCGAGATCTCCCTCGAGGCACTCGGCCGTCGTGGCGCCCAGCTGCGCAAGGTCGAGCTGGTCCGGCCGCGCTCGGTGATCGCCAAGAACACCGTCGAGGCGCTCCAGAGCGGCATGGTCTTCGGTGTCGCGGCGCAGGTCGAGGGCCTGGTGGCGCGGATGATCGCCGAGCTCGGCGAGCCCGTCGAGGACGTCACGGTCATTTCGACAGGCCATTTGGCTGCCCTCCTCGTCGACGATTGCGCGTGTTTCACCGAGCATTCCCCGTGGTTGACCCTGCAGGGATTGCGGCTCGTATTCGAGCGCAATTCGTGAATTGAGGCGTCAGGGTTTTCCTGACTCCTTTGGCAAGGTTGCGCAATTGCTGCAACAATCGCATTCACGGGGACCGCCGAATGCAAAGGAATAGACCATGGCACAAAAGGTCAACATCGTTCTCGTTGACGACCTCGACGGCACCGAGGCCACCGAGACGGTGTCCTTCGGCCTCGACGGCACCACCTACGAGATCGACCTCAACGACGCCAACGCCGCCGCCCTGCGCGAGGCGCTGAGCGGCTACGTCGGCCACGCCCGCAAGGTCACCGGTGGCGGCCGTCGCGGTCGCAAGGCCGCCGGCTCGTCGTCCACCAACACCAAGGACGTCCGCGAGTGGGCCAAGGCCCAGGGCATGGACGTCTCGGAGCGGGGCCGCATCTCGGCCGACGTGCAGCAGGCGTACGACGCCGCCCACTGACGCGGCCTCCCGGCCACCGAACGGCCACCGAACGGCCCCGGCGCCTGCCGGGGCCGTTCGCTGTCAGCGGACGGGCTCGTCTGGTGGGCGGGAACACGTAGGCTGAGGTCGGGCGTTGAGCCCAGTGTTCGCGTTCCCGTCCCCGCGGGAGGCAGGCGGACCACGCAGACGTAGAGGAGCGCACATGTTCGAGCGGTTCACCGACCGAGCCCGGCGAGTTGTCGTGCTGGCCCAGGAAGAGGCCCGCATGCTCTCCCACAACTACATCGGGACCGAGCACATCCTGCTCGGCCTCATCCACGAGGGCGAGGGCGTCGCCGCCAAGGCCCTCGAGTCCCTCGACATCTCCCTGGAGGCCGTGCGCGCCCAGGTCGAGGAGATCATCGGCCAGGGCCAGCAGGCCCCGTCCGGCCACATCCCGTTCACCCCGCGGGCCAAGAAGGTGCTCGAGCTCTCGCTGCGCGAGGCGCTCCAGCTCGGCCACTCCTACATCGGCACCGAGCACATCCTGCTCGGCCTGATCCGGGAGGGCGAGGGCGTCGCGGCCCAGGTCCTGCAGAAGCTCGGCGCCGACCTCAACCGGGTCCGCCAGCAGGTCATCCAGCTCCTGAGCGGCTTCCAGGGCAAGGAGTCGGCCACGGCCGGCGCCCAGACGTCCGGCTCCGGCGGCGAGGCGCCGTCCAGCTCGCTGGTCCTCGACCAGTTCGGCCAGAACCTCACCCAGGCCGCGCGCGAGGGCAAGCTCGACCCGGTCATCGGCCGCGAGCAGGAGATCGAGCGCGTCATGCAGATCCTGTCGCGCCGCACGAAGAACAACCCCGTCCTCATCGGCGAGCCCGGCGTCGGCAAGACCACGATCGTGGCCGGCCTCGCCCAGGACATCGTCAAGGGCAACGTGCCCGAGACGCTCAAGGACAAGCAGATCTACACGCTCGACCTCGGTGCCCTCGTGGCCGGGTCGCGCTACCGCGGTGACTTCGAGGAGCGCCTCAAGAAGGTCCTCAAGGAGATCCGCACCCGCGGCGACATCGTGCTGTTCATCGACGAGATCCACACCCTCGTCGGCGCCGGTGCGGCCGAGGGCGCGATCGACGCCGCCAGCATCCTCAAGCCGATGCTGGCCCGCGGCGAGCTCCAGACCATCGGCGCCACCACGCTGGACGAGTACCGCAAGTACCTCGAGAAGGACGCGGCGCTCGAGCGCCGCTTCCAGCCGATCCAGGTGCAGGAGCCCTCGATCGCGCACACCATCGAGATGCTCAAGGGCCTGCGCGACCGCTACGAGGCCCACCACCGCGTCACCATCACCGACGAGGCGCTGGTCTCGGCGGCGACGCTGGCCGACCGCTACATCTCCGACAGGTTCCTCCCGGACAAGGCCATCGACCTCATCGACGAGGCCGGTTCGCGACTGCGCATCCGTCGGATGACCGCGCCGCCGGACCTCCGCGAGTACGACGAGAAGATCGCCGACGTGCGCCAGCGCAAGGAGGCGGCGATCGACGGTCAGGACTTCGAGGCCGCGGCCCGCCTGCGCGACGAGGAGAAGCAGCTCTCCGCCCGCCGGGCCGAGCGTGAGAAGCAGTGGCGCGCCGGCGACCTCGACGAGATCGCCGAGGTCGACGAGGAGCTGATCGCCGAGGTCCTGGCCGTCGCCACGGGCATCCCGATCGTCAAGCTCTCCGAGGAGGAGTCCACCCGACTGCTCAAGATGGAGGACGAGCTCCACAAGCGCGTCATCGGGCAGGAGGAGGCCGTCAAGGCCCTCTCCCGCGCGATCCGCCGTACGCGCGCCGGGCTCAAGGACCCCAAGCGCCCCGGTGGCTCGTTCATCTTCGCCGGCCCGTCCGGCGTCGGTAAGACGTGGCTGTCCAAGACGCTCGCCGAGTTCCTCTTCGGTGACGAGGACGCGCTGATCCAGCTCGACATGAGCGAGTTCTCGGAGAAGCACACCGTGTCGCGCCTGTTCGGCTCGCCCCCCGGCTACGTCGGCTACGAAGAGGGCGGCCAGCTCACCGAGAAGGTGCGCCGCAAGCCGTTCAGCGTGGTGCTCTTCGACGAGGTCGAGAAGGCGCACCCCGACATCTTCAACAGCCTGCTGCAGATCCTCGAGGAGGGTCGCCTGACGGATTCCCAGGGTCGCGTGGTTGACTTCAAGAACACCGTCATCATCATGACCACCAACCTCGGCACCCGCGACATCTCCAAGAGCGTCAACCTCGGCTTCGGCCAGACGGGCGACGCAGCGGGCTCCTACGAGCGGATGAAGAGCAAGGTGTCGGAGGAGCTCAAGCAGCACTTCCGCCCCGAGTTCCTCAACCGTGTCGACGAGATCGTGGTCTTCCCGCCGCTGTCGCAGGAGCAGATCGTGGCGATGGTCGACAACATGATCGACGCCGTCGAGCTTCGGATGAAGGACCGCGACATGTCGCTCGAGCTCACGCAGCCCGCGAAGGCGCTGCTCGCCGAGCGCGGGTTCGACCCGGTCCTCGGTGCCCGACCGCTGCGCCGCACGGTGCAGCGCGAGATCGAGGACGTGCTCGCCGAGAAGATGCTCTTCGGCGAGGTCGGCCCCGGCCAGATCGTGCTGGTGGACGTCGAGGGCGAGGGAGCGGAGGCGAAGTTCACCTTCCGCGGCCAGAAGAACTCCGCCGTCCCCGACATGCCGCCGCTCGAGACGGTCGTCGAGGGCCCGGTCGGTGACGGTCCGGACGACTCGGCCGGCCCGACCGACGTGCCGAAGTCCAACGAGGCCTGAGCACGAGCTGAGGCCCAGGCTTCACCAGATCACCCCGGGAGCGCCCAGCGCCCCGGGGTGATCTGCGTCAGGAGGCCGTCGGCGACGAGCCCGTCCAGGCACCGCTCGCGCTGGTCGGCGATCGGCCACGCCGCCTCCACCTGCGCCGCCGAGACTGAGTCGCCCTCGCGCGCCAGCGCCATGATGCGGCCGCGGCACTGCCGGTCGGTGCCGTCCCACGCCTGGGCGCGACGGAGCGGCCCGTCGTACGCCGGGAAGCCCGCCGCCCGCCACCGGCAGTTCTTCGCGATGGGGCAGGCCTTGCACCCCGGCTGGCGCGCGGTGCACACGAGCGCGCCGAGCTCCATCGTCGCGACGGCCCAGGTGGCTGCAGTGGCCTCGTCGTCGGGGAGCAGCGCGGTCGCGACGTCACGCTCGGCGCGGGTGACGGCCGGCGCCGGGAGCTCGCGTCCGGAGACCGCGCGCACCAGGACGCGGCGGACGTTGGTGTCGAGGACCACGTGCCGCTGCCCGAAGGCGAAGCTGGCGACGGCGGAGGCGGTGTAGTCGCCGACGCCGGGCAGCGCGAGCAGCTCGGCGTACGAGCGGGGCACCTCACCGTCGTGACGCTCGACGATCGCGGCGGCGGCGGCGTGCAGCCGCAGGGCGCGGCGCGGGTAGCCCAGCCGGCCCCACATGCGTACGGCCTCGCCCGTCGTGTCCGCGGCCAGGTCGGCGGGTGCCGGCCAGCGCTCCAACCAGGCCGCGTGCACCGGGAGCACCCGCGCGACCGGGGTCTGCTGGAGCATGAACTCGCTGACCATCACCGACCAGGGCGTCGCGTGGTCCCCGCGCCACGGGAGCTCGCGCGCGTGGGCGTCGTACCAGTCGAGCACGGCGTCGTGCAGTGCACGGGTGTCGGGGGTGTCCATCGCCCGCGATCGTAGGTGAGCCGGTGCGCCTCCGCCGGGAGGGGCCGTCCGCTGCCTAGCCTGACCCCATGGCGACGACCGTACGACCTCGCGGGCCGCTGCCGGCCCGGGTCTACTGGACCCGGCGCCTCGTGGTCCTCGGCATCCCCCTGCTGCTCGTCGTCGTGCTCGCCCGCGTCCTCGGCGGCTCGTCCGACGCCACGGACGGCGCGAGCGGGACGGCCTCGCAGGCCGGCGCCACCGTCGAGACCACACCAGCGCCGACCTCCGGCCCGACGTCCGAGGTGGCGCCCGGCACCGGGAAGAAGGGCTCGAAGGGCAAGAACGGCAAGAAGGGCAGGAAGGGCAAGAAGCGCGACGAGCTCGTGCAGGAGACCGCACCCCCCGAGCCGGTCCTGGCCGAGCCGACGGGGCCGTGCGAGGCGTCCGACATCGTCGCGACGCCCGCGATCGCCTCGGCCGCCGGAGGTGGCGACATCCCAATCACGATCAACCTGCGCACCGTCGTCACCGAGGCCTGCACCTGGCAGGCCTCGCCGGCGACCATGACGGTGACCATCACGTCCGGCAGCGACTACATCTGGAGCAGCCGCGAGTGCCCGGCCTCGATCCCCGCCCAGGACGTCGTGGTGCGGCAGGCCGTCGACGCGCCCGTCGTCGTCACCTGGTCCGCGAGGCGCTCCGACGAGGGGTGCTCGAAGCTGACCGACTGGGCGAAGGTCGGGTTCTACCACGTCTCGGCTGCCGCGCTGGGCGGTCAGGGCACCGACGTGCAGTTCGAGCTGGTCGCCCGTCAGCCCGAGGTGGTCACGCAGACCGCCGAGCCGCAGCAGCAGGGCGGCAAGGACCAGGACCGCGACACCTCGCACACGCCCGGTGAGGACGGCGGCGGCAACTCCGCTGGCTGAGCGAGCGTGTCGCCAACTCACGAGTTGGCCCACCAACCCGTGAGTTGGCGACTTGGGGGCAGGTTCGGGGCTTGACAAGCTGGCCAACTCGCCAACTCGTCGGTAGCGAACGGGCGCGCGGCGACGACCCGTACGACCGTCCCGCACACGTGCGGCGGTAGTGGCCCTCGGATCGACGGATCGGGGGCCAGGCCCGCCGCATGTGCGGCGGTCGCGGTCGCCGAAGACTCGATGGCCGCGGCATCCTGGGGAGATCTCGATTCGGCCTTGCGAGGCTTCGTACCTCAGCCGCGGGCCTACTCGGTCTGGCCGCGCCCACGCCGGCTGCTCGTTCCGCGCAGCCGGCTGCGCGTCTCAGATGTAGCGCTCGGTGATGCTCGACTCGGCGAGGCGGGACAGACCCTCGCGTACGCTCCGCGCCCGCAGCTCGCCGACGCCCTCGACGGCCTGGAGGTCGTCGATGCCGGCCGAGAGCAGCTGCTGGAGCCCGCCGAAGTGGTCGACGAGGCGGTCGACGACGGCGGCCGGGAGCCGAGGGACCTTGGCGAGCAGGCGGTAGCCGCGGGGTGCCACGGCTGCGTCGAGGTGCTCGGCGCCTCCGAGACCGATCGCGCGGGCCACCGAGGCCGGGTCGACGAGCTCGGTCGGCGACAGCGCCTCGAGCTCGGCGAGGTGGGAGGCCGGGCTGGCCTGGCGGCGACGGCCGCCGGGGAGGTAGTCGCGCACGACCAGCTCGCGCTCGGCGTCGACCCCGGTCACCAGCTCCTCGAGCTGGAGGGACAGCAGCCGTCCGTCGGTGCCGAGCTCGAGCACGTAGTCCTCGATCTCGCGGGCGATCCGGATGACCATCTCGAGGCGCTGGGCGACGACCGCGACGTCGCGCACGGTGACGAGGTCCTCGATCTCGAGGGCCGACAGCGTGGCGGAGACCTCGTCGAGGCGCAGCTTGTAGCGCTCGAGCGTCGCGAGCGCCTGGTTGGCGCGGGACAGGATCTTGCCGGAGTCCTCGAGGACGTGGCGGATCTCGCCGACGTAGGCCGCGATGATCTGCATCGACTGCGACACCGAGATGACCGGATGGCCGGTCTGCTTGGCCACCCGCTCCGCCGTCCGGTGCCGGGTGCCGGTCTCCTCCGACGGGATCGTGTGGTCGGGCATCAGGTGGACCGCAGCGCGGTGGACCCGGGTGATGTCCTTGTCGAGGATGATCGCGCCGTCCATCTTGGCCAGCTCGCGCAGGCCGGTGGCGGTGAACGGGACGTCGAGCGTGAAGCCACCGGTCGCGATCGACTCGACCGTCTTGTCCTGGCCGAGCACGATCAACGCGCCGGTACGCCCGCGCAGGATCCGCTCGAGCCCGTCGCGCAGCGGAGTGCCGGGGGCGATCGAGGCCAGGGTCGCGCGCAGCCGCAGCTGCTCGTCGTTGCGCTCTGCCACCGGCCCTCCCCGTGCTCTCCGTGGGCGATCCGGTGCGCCCCGGTGAAGTGTAGGGGCGAGTCGCGCCACCGCGCCGATTTCGTGAGCAGACCGTGACCTGCGCAGTCCCTCGACGACTAGAGCGGTGGGGTGAGGTCGAGCGTGAGCAGGGCCCCGACGACGTCGTCGACCTCGACCACGCGCAGGCCGTCGACGACCCGGCGCGACGGGATGCCGCGCTCGCTGGGCAGCACGCGACCGCGAGGGACCACCGCGACCTTGAAGCCGAGCCGGGACGCCTCGGCGATGCGCTGTGGCAGGTCGCGGACCCGGCGCAGCTCGCCGGCGAGGCCGATCTCGCCGATGGCGACCGCGCCGCGCGGCGGAGGGACTCCGAGGTGGGAGCTGGCGACGGCGACGGCGATGGCGAGGTCGGCCGCCGGGTCGTGCAGCTTCGCACCGCCCACGGTGGCCACGAACGTGTCGCTGCCCGCGATGCGCAGGCCGCCGTGGCGCTGGAGGACCGCGAGCACCATGTCGACACGGGACGACTCGACGCCCGAGACCGTACGGCGCGGGCGCTCCAGCGGGGACGGCGTCAGCAGCGCCTGCACCTCGGCGAGCAACGGCCGACGGCCCTCCATGGTGACCGCCACGCAGGTGCCGGACACGTCCTGGGTGTGGTGCTCGACGAACAGGCCGGTCGGGTCGGTGACGGCCTGGATGCCCTCGGAGGACAGGTCGAAGCACCCCACCTCGTCGACCGGGCCGTAGCGGTTCTTCATGGCGCGGACCATCCGGAAGCGGGAGTTGCGGTCGCCCTCGAAGTGGAGGACCACGTCGACGAGGTGCTCGAGCACCCGCGGGCCTGCGATCGAGCCGTCCTTGGTGACGTGGCCGACGATCATCGTGGTGATGTTGCGGGTCTTGGCGACGCGGATGAGCGCGGCCGCGACCTCCTTGACCTGCGTGACCCCGCCCGGCACGCCGTCGATGCCGGAGGCGCCGATGGTCTGCACGGAGTCGACGACGAGCAGCGTGGGGCGCACCTCCTCGATGTGGGTCAGCACGGCCCCGAGGTCGGTCTCCGCGGCCAGGAACAGCTCGTCGTGCACGCCCCCGGTGCGGTCGGCGCGCAGGCGCACCTGGGCGGCGGACTCCTCGCCGGTGACGTAGAGGGTGCGCTGGCGGGTCCGGGCGGTCTGCGCGGCCACCTCGAGCAGCAGCGTGCTCTTGCCGACGCCGGGCTCGCCGGCGAGCAGGATCGCCGCGCCCGGCACCAGCCCGCCGCCGAGGACGCGGTCGAGCTCGGGCACGCCGCTGGTGCGCGCGACGGACTCGGTGGTCGCGACCTGGCCGATCGGCACGGCCGGGGTCGACACGGGCCCGGCGGCGGCGCGCAGGGTCGGCGCACCGGCCTCGACGACGGACCCCCACGCCTGGCACTCGCCGCACCGGCCGACCCACTTCGCGGTCTCCCACCCGCACTCGGTGCACCGGTAGGAGGAGCGGGTCCGGGCGGCCTTCGTCGACATGGGGGCAACGCTAGACGGTATGACGTGACCCCTTCGGCGTGATGGGGTTGCGGGCCGGGGCCTCACTCACAAGATTCGTGGGTTACCGAGCAGGGGCTGCCTGCTCGGCCTATCCGACAATTGTGGGAGGCCCCGGTGTTTACCGAGCGTACGAGTGTTGGGCTCGACGTGCACGCCCGATCTGTCGCAGCAGCGGCGATCGATGGCGTCACGGGCGAGCTGTTCCAGACGAAGCTGACCCCGTCCTATGAGCATGTCGAGTCGTGGCTGGTCGGCTTGCCGGGATCGGTGGCGGTGGCCTACGAGGCCGGGCCGACCGGTTTCGGGCTGTACCGGCACCTGACCGCTGCCGGTATCCGGTGCGAGGTCCTCGCGCCGTCGAAGCTGCAGAAACCGGCGGGTGATCGGGTCAAGACCGACGCCAAGGACGCCATCCATCTCGCCAAGCTCCTGCGCCTCGACGAGATCACGACGGTGTCGATCCCGACCCCGGACCAGGAAGCCGCTCGCAACCTGGTCCGGGCCCGGGAGGACTGCCGCGCCGATCTGATGCGGGCCCGGCACCGGCTCTCGAAACTGCTGCTGCGCCACGGCATCGTCTACTACGGCGGCCAGGCGTGGACCGGCAAGCACGACATCTGGCTGCGCCACGAGGCGCTTCCCCAGCTGACCGCGCCCGCGACCCGGCTGACCTTCGACAACGACTACGAGGCCGTGCTCGCAGTGAAGGCCCGACGGAACCGGCTCGACGCCGCGATCGAGGAGATGGCCGCCGACTCGGAGTTCACCCCCGTCGTGCGCCGGCTCGGCTGTCTGCGTGGGGTCAGCACCCTGACCGGGTTCGGGCTCGCGGTCGAGATTGGTGACTGGCACCGGTTCACCGGCAACTCCATCGGCACCTTCGTCGGTCTCACCCCCACCGAGCACTCCTCGGGGGAGTCGAAGAACCGCGGGTCGATCACCAAGACCGGCAACGGCCACGCGCGCCGGCTCCTGGTCGAGGCCGCCTGGCACCACCGCGCCCGCTACCTGGTCGGGAAAGCTCTGCGCGACCGCTGGGACCTGGCCCCAGCCCAGGCACGGGTCCGCGGCGATGAGGGCAACCGTCGTCTGCACCAGCGGTGGGTGAAGTTCATCGACCGCCGTAAGACCCACAACGTCGCCAACGTGGCCATCGCTCGCGAGCTGGCCGGCTGGTGCTGGTCCCTGGCCGTCATGGACTAACACCCCACGATCTGCTTCGTCGCCAACCACACCTGGTGGCAGCGCGTGGAGCGACCCGCGATTCACCTATGAGCAGTCCGGCGCACGCCGGGCGACGCTCGCCCCTAGACACGCGAAAACGCTCCAGCCGAAACCCCGTCTTGCGGTACCCAACCCGCGAATATCAGTCTGACCCGCGCGTCGCGAAGACACGCTCGCCAAGGCGAGGACGACGACGAAGCAAGAGGCGCCCGCCCCGCAACCAACGGGGACGGGCGCCTCGCCATGCCCCTTGACAGAAGGCACCTACATATCAGGTGAGCCCACCGACACCTGTGCCTCGGCGCGCCCGGTCCGTACCACCTGTCCACAGGTCGATCCGCAGGCTGTGGATCACGTCCGGATCCTGTGGACGGACGACCCCACCGCTGGGGAGGGACGTCCGCCATCGGTGGACGGGACGTGGAGGAGCAGATCGGTCGCCGGAACCCCTTGCGCACGGCCCGGACGACCGCGTAGAACTTCTCCCACGCAGCCCGGCAACGGGTGGCGGGGCAGCTCGGGGACGAGGGTCCATCCGGCTGGGACGCTTCGGCGGACCGGCTGCCGCGACTGGGTGACGCAGGCGCGGGGACCGTCGGAGACGAGCCGTCGACCGGAGGTCGTCACACGATCCGGTCACCGAAGGGCCCTTGCGACTCATACTCGCGAGGGCCCTTCACCCGTTGGGCGGGCGTGTCGTGCGCGCGGCGGGGATTATGCTCACCCTCATTGGATCGATCTAGGGCGATCGAGGGGGAGTGGGGCATGGCACGCAGCGAGCACCGGTCGGGTGGCATGTTGCCCGTCACGCCGCCCACCCTCGCCGACGTCGCCGAGCGCGCGGGGGTCTCGCGACAGACCGTCTCCAACGCGGTCAACAACCCCGACCTGCTGCGTCCCGACACCCTCGAGCGGGTCCGCCAGACGATCGCCGAGCTCGGCTACTCGCCCAACCGTGCGGCCCGCAACCTCCGCACCCGTACGTCCTCCCTCATCGGCCTGCGGTTCGCGCCGGCGCAGGAGGGCACCGCCAACGCCGCGATGGACCGCTTCGTGCACTCGCTGGTCGAGGCCAGCGAGGAGGTGGGCTACCACGTGCTCCTCTTCCCGGGCGACGACGAGGACCCCATCGGCGGCTACGACAACCTGCTCCGCTCGACGGCGGTGGACGCGTTCGTCGTCACCGACACCTACCTCGGCAACCCGCAGGCGGCGTGGCTGAGCCAGCAGCGCGCACCCTTCGTCGCGTTCGGCCGGCCATGGGACGACGACAAGGCCCGGCACGTCTGGGTCGACGTCGACGGCGCCGCCGGCATCGCGCTGGCCACCCAGCACCTCATCGACCGCGGCCACACACGCATCGCGTGGATCGGCTGGCGCAAGGACTCCCCGATCGGCGAGGACCGCCGCTCGGGCTGGGTCCGCACGATGCACGCCAACGGCCTGTCCACCACCGGCCTCGCCTCCCGCGTCGAGGACGTGGTCCACAGCGGCGCCGAGGCGGCCGCGGTCCTGCTCGACGAGTCCGCGCCCACCGCTTTCGTGTGCGCGTCCGACACCCTCGCGATGGGCGTGCTGCACACGCTCTGGATCCGCCAGCTCGCGCCCGGCAAGGACATCGGGGTGGTCGGCTTCGACGACTCCCAGGTGGCGCAGGTCTACCCCGTGGGCCTCACCTCCGTACGCCAGCCGCTCGAGGACGTGGCGGTGGAGATCGTGCGGACCCTGCGCGCGCTGCTCTCGCACCAGCCCGTCGAGACGCGCGGCGTCCTGCTCGAGCCGACGCTCGCGATCCGCGAGTCCAGCTAGAACCTGCGCCACCAGAGGTTGACCGCGTAGTCGACCTCCGTCCCGGTGTGCGAGGCGAGCGCCTCCTCGGCTGCCTCGGGCGGGAGCTCGATCCGTACGACCGCCTCCAGGTCCGCGCGCGTGGCGAACGACCAGCCCATGTCGATCTCCCGCCGGCTCCAGCCGTGCGTCGACCAGAAGCGCTCGACGGCGTCGGGGTCCACCTCCGGGTAGCCGCGCCGGAACCAGCCGCCGAACGTGGACCGGGTCGCGTCGTTGTCGATCACGAAGGCCGTGCCGCCACGGCGTACCACCCGGTCGAGCTCGCGCAGCCCCGGCTCGGAGCCGGGGCCGAAGAAGTAGGCCCAACGGGCGTGCACGACGTCGACCGACGCGTCGGGCACCGGCAGCGACTCGGCCATGCCCTTGCGCACGGTGACGTTCCTGAGCCGCCTCGTGCGCCGCCTGGCCAGGGACACCAGCGGGGGATGGGGTTCGACGCCGGTGACGTGCGCCGCGGACTCCGCCCAGAGGGGCAGGTGGAAACCGGTGCCGCAGCCGACGTCGAGCATCGCGCGACCGGACCAGTCGCCGAGCTCCTGCATCGCGGCCAGGATGCGGCCGTGCGGGTCGGCCGCCCGGTTCTCGAGCTCGTAGAGCTCGGGTGTGTACCAGATGTTGGGGCTGGGTCTGGGCTTCAAATACGGACGAGACCGTTGGGGGTCTGGAGCTGGACCGCCACGATGCCGGGGGTGCCGTTGGGGGCGACCCACTCCACCTTCACGTCCTCCAGCGGGGCCTCGACGGTCTCGCCGAGCCACTCGCTGACGCGCTGCGGGTCACCGGCGATCTCGAGGGTGGCCAGCGAGAAGTCGCCGGTGGCGCCGTTGCTGGGGTGCAGCTCGGCCGGTGACTGCCACTGGATGAAGAACGGCAGCTGCGGGTCGGAGAGCAGGCCGTTGACGCCGATCTGCTGCCACAGCAGCTCGGTGCCGTCGGGACGGTGCCGGTTGCCCTTGACGGCCTCGCGGCCCAGGCGGGCCTCGATCGGCGCGATGTCGGCGACCGACACGACCCACCCCAGCCACCCGCCGCCGAGGGCGGAGCGGGCGCGGACCGCCTGGCCGAAGGGGGCCTTGTCGCTGGCGGGGTGGTCGAGGACCTCGACGATCTCCATGTAGATGCCGCCCGCCAGGGGCAGGGTCATGTTGCGGGTGCCGAAGCGGGGATGGATGCCCCCGTCGACGAAGTCGGTGCCGAGCAGCCCCCCGATGCGCTGGGCGGTGCTGGCGAGTCCATCAGGTCCTGCGGCGAAGCTGACGTGGTCCAGGCGCATGACCAGATTCTGGTCCGGCCGGATGGCGGCCCTGACACCGGGGTCGGGTCTCTTGACGTCAAGAGGTGCCGGCGAGGCGGAGGAGCAGGTCGCGGACGTCCGTGGCGGGCACGGATCCGGCGACGGCTCCAGGCAGGCTGCAGACCAGCATCGGACCGGTGGCGGGCTCCTTGGGGAGCCGCCCGTGGGTGCCGCGGACGGGCGAGGGGTCGAGCGGCACGACCTTCATCGCGTACCTGAGGCCCACCATCTTGCGCGCGAGGGTGAGGCCCGCCTTGAGCCTCACCGCCCGGTCCGCCGGGTCGAAGAACAGCTCGGCGGGGTCGTAGCCGGGCTTGCGGTGGATCTCCACCCCCCGGGCGAAGTCGGGCGCCCGCGCGTCGTCGAGCCAGTAGTAGTAGGTGAACCAGGCGGTCTCGTCCGCGACCAGCACCAGGTCGCCGGAGCGCTCGTGGTCGAGGCCGTACGCCGCTTGGCCCGCGCGGTCGAGCACCTGGTCCACCCCGGGCAGGTTCGAGCACAGCGTGCGGACCGCCTCCAGGTCGGCGGGGTCGTCGACGTAGACGTGCGCGACCTGGTGGTCGGCGACCGCGAACGCACGCGAGGTCCACGGGTCGAGGTACTCCATGCCGTCCTGCGTGTAGACCTCCAGCAGGCCGTTGCGGCGCAGCATCCGGTTGACGTCGACGGGCTGGTCGGCGGCGGTGATGCCGTACTCCGAGAGCACCAGCACCGTCACGCCGGTCCGCTCGGCGTCGTCGAGCAGGGGGGCCAGGGCGGCGTCGACGTCGCGGGCGGCCTGCGCGGCCTCCGGCGAGTCCGGGCCGAACCGCTGGAGGTCGTAGTCGAGGTGCGGGACGTAGCAGAGCGTGAGGTCGGCGCGCGGCATCAGCCGGCGGGTGGCCGCGATGATCCACTCGCTCGAGGTGATCGCGGCGGTCGGTCCCCAGTAGGTGAACAGTGGGAACTCGCCGAGCTCGCCGACCAGCTCGTCGTGGAGCTCGCGCGGGCGGGTGTAGCAGTCGGGCGCCTTCTTGCCGTCGGCGTAGTAGATCGGCCGGGGCGTCACCGTCCAGTCGGTCGTCGCGCCCATGGCGTACCACCAGCAGACGTTGGCGACGGTGTAGTCCGTGCGCTCGCGGCGGATGGTCTCCCACACCTTCTCGCCGGCGACCAGCTTGTTGTGCTGGCGCCAGAGGAAGACCTCGCCGAGCTCGCGGAAGTACCACCCGTTGCCGACGGCGCCGTGCCCCGACGGCGGCAGCCCGGTGAGGAAGGTCGACTGCACCGAGCACGTGACGGCCGGGAGGACCGGCTCGAGCGTGGCCTGGGAGCCCTGCTCGGCGAGGCGGCGCAGCCGGGGCATGTGGGCGAGCAGGTCGGGCGTGAGGCCGACGAGGTCGACGACGAGCAGCTGGGGGTGGGCCACGGTGGCGTCCTGTTCTGTGCGGGTCCGAGACGGGTGTGCGGGGCGGGTCAGTCGAGTGGGGTGAGCCCGAGCCCGACGAGCTCGTCGCGCACCCACCGCAGCTCCGCGGCGAGCCCGGCGGCCAGCGCGTCGTCGTCGGCGGGGGCGCCGTCGGGCAGGACGCCCCAGGTGTAGGTCTCGACCTCGAGGTGGTCGGTGCGGGCGGTGTCGCCGCCGAGCAGCGCGGCCAGCGAGTCGCGCAGCTCGTCGCGGCTGTTGCGCAGGGGGCCGGCGGGGTCGGCGTGCACGGGCACGTGGAAGTGCACCCGCCACGGCGACCGGTCGTCGAGCGGGCGCGGGCCCCCGAGCGCGTCGGGCAGGTCGTCGCGGGCGGCGAGGCGGTCGCCCGCGCGCTGGCGCACCTGGTGCAGGAAGCGGTCCTCGGAGTACGCCGCCAGCGCGGCGCGTGCCTCCGGGGCGGCCGGGTCGTCGACGACGAGGGCGGCGGCCGGCTGGACCTTGACCACGTCGAGTCCTGCCGCGTCGAGGCGGGCCAGGGCGTCGGTTGCGGACTCGAAGCCGACGGCGAGGTGGCACAGGTCGAGGCACACGCCGATGCGCTCGCGGTCGACGGAGTCGAGCCGCTCCACGGCCTCGGCGATCGTCTCGACCACGCAGCCGGACTCGGGCTCGAAGGCGACCCGTACGGTCCTCCCGGTCCCTGCCTCGATCTCGGCGAGGCCTTCGGCGAGAGTCTCGAGGTGCAGCTCGGCGTGGGACTGGCGGTCGGCCAGCCACGGCGCGCGCCAGGCGAGCGGGAGCGTGGAGATGCTGCCGCGGGCGGCGTCCTCGGGCAGCAGTGCGGCGAGCACCCTCGCGACGTCGAGGGTGTAGTCGAGCCGGGCCCGCTCGGCCCAGGTCGGGTGGTAGACGCGCTTCTTGACGACCTCGTCCTGGAAGGCGGCGTAGGGGAACGCGTTGAGCGTCACGATCTCGACACCGTGCGCGTCGATCGCCTCCCGCAGCCGCTCGACCGCGCCGAGGTCGGCGGCGAGGGTCCGCGCGGCCGCGGCCGGGAGCCACATCCCGAGCCCGACCCGGTCGGTGTCGAGGTGGCGGCGCAGGCGGTCGCCGTACGTCCCGACCTGGCGGACGAGACCGTCGACGTCCTCGGCCGGCAGCACGTTGGTGCCGTAGCCGAGGTGGACGACCGTCCCGTCGGGGTGGCGCAGCCGCATCGCGATCAGTCCCGCGAGCCGCGGAGGATCGAGTTGCCCTCGAAGGTGGCGGTCGCGTCGGCCGCGGCGTCGTCGTCGCCGAGCAGCAGCCGGCCGCTCTGGCCGAAGAACTCGACCGGGTTGCGCCAGAGCACCTGGTCGACGTCGTCCTCGGTGAAGCCGGCCTCGAGCATCGCCGCGCCGGTCTTCGCGGTCTTCAGCGGGTCGCTTCGCCCCCAGTCGGCGGCCGAGTTGACCAGCACCCGGTCGACCCCGCGGCCCAGCTCGACCCGGCGCTGGAGGATCGCCACCATCCGGTGCTCGTCCATCTTGGTGTCGGGGTAGATCGAGAAGCCCATCCAGCAGCCCGCGTCGTCGACCTGGTCGACGGTGACCTCGTTGAGGTGGTCGACGACGACCATCCCCGGTGCCAGCCCGGAGTCGGCGACCAGCTCGAGGGTGCGGCGGGTGCCCTGCTCCTTGTCGCGGTGCGGGGTGTGGACCATCGCCGGCAGCGCGAACTCCACGGCCAGCTCGAGCTGGCGGACGAAGGCCTTCTCCTCCTCGACGGTCATCGAGTCGAAGCCGACCTCGCCGACCGCGACGACGCCGTCCTTGGCGAGGTAGCGCGGCAGCACGTCGAGCACCCCGGCGCAGCGCGGGTCGTTGGCCTCCTTGGGGTTGAGCGCGATCGTGCAGTGGTGGGCGATGCCGAACTGCGCTGCGCGGAACCGCTCCCAGCCGACGAGCGCGTCGAAGTAGTCGGTGAACGAGCCGACGCTCGTGCGCGGCTGGCCGAGCCAGAACGCCGGCTCGACGACGGCGCGCACGCCGGCTGCGTGCATGGCCTCGTAGTCGTCGGTGGTGCGTGACGCCATGTGGACGTGGGGGTCGAAGATGCGCATCAGGACTCCGTCTGCTGGGGGGTCGCGGCCGCGCAGGCGTCGAGCACGACCTGCACGTCGGGAGGTACGTCGCGCCCGGCCGCCTCGCGCTCGCGTCGGTAGCGCTGCGCCATCGCGGCGAGCTCGTGGTCGGCGCGGGACGCGAGCCCGGTGACGGCGGCGACCGGGACGCCGGTGAACAGGCACTTGAGGACGCCCTGGCGCCACGCGTCGTCGTCGAGGCGGTCGCTGTGCGGGCCCAGGGCCGCACCGACCAGCCGGGTGTCGTTGGTGCGCAGCGCGTCGAGCAGCACGTCGCTGCCGTCGATCCCGTCCGGGGCCCCGGCGAGGGCGTGCAGGACCGCCCGCTTCTCGTCGCTGTCGCCGTAGCGGTAGAGCTCGCGCAGCTCGGCCAGCAGGGCGTCGGCGTCGAGGCCCCGTGCGGCCGCGCGCACCAGCCCGACCCGTACGGCGTCCTCGACGAGCACGCCCTCGACTCCGGGCAGCGGTCCCCTCCCGGTCAGCCGGGCGGAGGAGGGGAACGTACGGCCCAGGCGCGAGGGGTCGGCGGCGACCTCGGCGGTGAGGGCGTCGTGGCGCTCGCGCGCCGCGTCGTCGAGCGCGGCGCGGACGGCGTCGGGGTGGGCCAGCGGGCGGATCTCGGTCATGGCCGGGCTGCTTCCTCGTCGAGGCGGGCCAGCGACGCGCGCAGGGCGGTCATCTGCCGGGCCGCGACGGCCGGCGCGGCGTGCGAGTGGCGGGGGAGCTCGACGCTGGCGAGGCCGGCGAACCCGGTGTCGAGCAGCGCCCGCAGCGCCGCGTCGAGGTCGAGGGTGCCGCTGCCGAGCTCGAGGTGCTCGTGGACGTCGCGCACCATGTCGTCGACCTGCACGTTGCCGACCAGGTGCCCGGCGAGCGCGATCGTCGCCTCCGGGGTGCGCGGCTCGTTGCACACGAGGTGGCCCAGGTCGAGGGTCAGGCGCAGGTGTTCGGGCTCGCCGAGGCGGCGGCGCAGCTCGAGGGCCACGTCGACGGTGTCGACGTGCATGCCGGGCTCGGGCTCGAAGCAGACGGTGACGCCGAGGTCGTGGGCGAGGTCGAGGACCGGGCCCAGGCCGTCGGTGAGTCGCCGCCACCCCTCCTCGGCGCCCGTCCCCTCGGGGAGGACGCCCGACCAGCACGACATCGCCTCGGCGCCGAGGTCGGCGGCGATGCGGACCGCGCGGGTGAGCAGCTCGACCCGGGGGCCGCGGTCGCCGTCGCTGACGAGGGTGGGCTCGTGCTTGTGCCAGGGGTCGAGGACGTAGCGCGAGCCGGTCTCGACGAGGACCGCGAGGCCGTGGTCGGCGAGGGCCTTGGCCGCCCGGGCGGTCTGGGCGGCGGCGTCCTCGGCGAACGGGTCGAGGTGCGGCTGGTCCAGCGTCAGCGCGACGCCGTCGTAGCCGAGCCCCGCGATCACCGCGCACGCGTCGGGGAACCGGTGGCCGGAGAAGCCGTTGCTTCCGTAGCCGAGCCGCAGCCCCCGCCCTGCCGCGCTCACGTCGGGCTCCAGTGCTTCGACAGCGCGCGGTAGGCGGGACCTGCGCCGACGACCGCGGCGGCGGCGCCGAGGCGTCCGCGGCGGGCCAGCCAGGCACCCTGGAGCAGCGAGAAGCCGCCGATGCCGGTGCGGGTGGCCGTACGCGCGGCGTCCGCGGTCGGGTCGAGTGCGGCACGCGCCTGGGCGCGGCCCACGACCACGGCGTACGCCGCCGACAGGCCGACGCCGGCCAGCCGGGAGGCGCGGCCGGCCTCGCGGTCGTGGTGGGCGACGTGTGCGGTCGCGGCGGCGACGGCAACCGTGCCGGCGGTGACGGCGGCGGCGACCGCCGGCCGGGTGCCGTGGACCTCGCCGCGGCTGAGCCAGGTGAGCCCGGCCGTGTGGGCGGTGACGGCGAGGGCGGGCTGCCACGCGCTCGCGGGGGAGGCGTGGGCGCCGAGGAGCACGTCGAGCCCGCGGGTGGAGGCCATCGCGACCGGACCGAGGGCGGCGTCCTTGGCGACCGCGTCGTAGGCCACGACCATGAGTGCGAGCGGGGCGCCGACGGCCAGCGCGGACCGGCCGCCGACGAGGGTCGCGATGCCGAGGCCCGCGGCGCCGAGTCCGGCCGCGATGGCGAGCGCGGCGCCCGGGGAGACCCGGCCCGACGGGATCGGGCGCTCCGGGCGCTCCTCCGCGTCGACGCGGCGGTCGCACCAGTCGTTGAAGGCCATGCCGGACCAGTAGAGGCACGTCGAGGCGAGCGGCATCGCCCAGCCGCGGCCGGCCGACGTGCCCGACGCCGCGGCGTGCGCGGCACCGGACCAGGCGTCGCCCGGGATGGAGAACGCGGCGGGGGCCCGGGTCAGCTCGACGAGGTCGCCGACCTTCACGGCGACACCCGGTCGGCGCACTCCCGCGACCACGCGAGCAGGGTGTCCCACTGCTGGGCGAGCCGGTGCTCCTGCGAGCCCAGCGGCGACTTGAAGAAGAACCCGAGGGCGGCCAGGGCACCGGTCTCGCCGGCGGCCACGGCCCGGCCGGTGAGCCGGGCCAGGTCGAGGACGAGCGGTGCGGCGAGCGCCGAGTCGCAGCCCTCCCAGGTGAACTGCATGGTCATCCGGGTGCCGAGGAAACCGTCGAAGCGGACGTGGTCCCACGCGGTCTTCCAGTCGCCGAGGTCCTCGACGTAGTCGATGTGCATCGGGCCGGGGACGTCGTGCCCCAGCATCGACTCGAGGCCGGAGCGCTTGGTGCCGGTCTTGCTCTCCCGCGCCGCGGGGTCGGCCAGGGTCGAGCCGTCGCCGCCGCCGAGCAGGTTGATCGAGGTCCACGAGCGCACGGCGAGCGCCCTGGTGGAGAACATCGGGGCGAGCGCGGACTTCACCAGCGTCTCGCCGGTCTTGCCGTCGCTGCCGGCGTAGGGCAGGCCGCGGTCGGCGGCGAGCTCCAGCAGGGCGGGGACGTCGATGCCGGGGCTCGGCGTGAACGCGACGTACGGCGCCCCCGCGAGCAGGGCGGCGCAGGCGTACGTCGAGCTCGGGGACAGGGGCGCGCGCCCCGCGGCCCAGGCCGCCTCGAGGTCGGCCCACGTCGCGGCGTCGGCGCCGGCGTCGTGCGGCGCCTCGGTGCTGGAGACGTCGATGACGACGACCCGGTCCACCCCGGCGGCGAACTCGCGGATGTCGCCGGCCAGCTGCTCGACGACGGCGCGCTGGTCGGTCGCCTCGCCGGCGCGTACGCCCGGCCGCAGGCGTGCCTCGGTCGCCTCGAGCTCGCCCGCGACCCGCTCGGCGAGGATGCCGGGCACCACGCCGCCCGCGACGAGCCGCTCGGCCTGCTTGGCGAGCGGGACGGTGTCGACGTCGTGGCCGCCGACGACGATGTCGGCCCACGACGCGAGGCCGCGCGGGTCGAGGTCGGGATGGCCTGTGACGCACCCGGTCTCGTCGGTCAGGCGGGCGGCGAGGGCGCCGAGCCCGATGGTCGCCGTGGTCGCGAGCGAGCCGCGCGCACCGAGGAACCAGACGCCGAGGGTGCCGGGCGTGCTGCCGGGCGTCGTGCCGCGCGTCGTGCTGGGGGAGTCCGAGGACGTGGAGGGGGAGGCCACCGCTCGAAGGTAATGCACGTCACAGCCACTTTCAACGGCGGGGCTCGGACTTTTGTCCGACTGGCTGTCAAAAGTGGTGGACCGGGCGTGCGTCAGGGGTGCGTCGGGTCCGCGGGGTGGAGGGCCAGCGCCGATCGCGAGCGGACGTGCGCCTCGCAGTGCCGGCTCAGCTCGGCGTACGCCTCGGGCCCCATCAGCTCGACGAGCTCCGCCTCGTGCGTGACCCAGACCGGCTCGACGGCGACGTGCGCCTCGGTGTTGCCCGAGCAGTACCAGTCGAGGTCGTGGCCGCCGGGACCCCAGCCGCGGCGGTCGTACTCGCCGATGGAGACCTCGGTGTACGACGTGCCATCCTGGCGCTCGACGTTGCGGAACTGGCGGCGGATCGGCAGCTGCCAGCACACGTCGGGCTTGGTCTCCAGCGGGTTGCGGCCCTGGCGCAGCGCGAGGCCGTGCAGCGCGCAGCCCGCCCCCACGTGGCCGTCCGCGTTGGTGAAGTCGGTGCGGTTGTGGAACACGCACGCCTGCTGGCCGTCGAGCTCCACGGCGAGCGTCTTGCGCTCGCCGTCGTCGTCGGTCTCGACCCAGTCGGACTTCTTCACCGGGCGATCGGGGTGGAGCTGCCAGTCGTCGGGGGTGAGCTGCGCGACGAAGCCGGCGACCCGCTTCTCGTCGCCCTTGTCGGCGAAGTGCGCGCCGAGCGTGCAGCAGCCGACGTCGGGGGCGTCGGCGTAGATCCCGGCGCAGCCCTGGCCGAAGATGCACATGTAGGCCGAGGTGAGCCAGGTCAGGTCGCACCGGAAGACCTGCGCCTCGTCGGCCGGGTCGGTGAACTCGACGAACGCGCGGGGGAACACCAGGTCTACTTCGGGCACTGCATGAGCCTAGTTCCCGCTGGTTGAGCAGCGCCCTTCGATACAACCGCTCGTCCCTCGCGGTCACTCAGGACCCGCGATGAGCGAGCGTGTCGAAACCCGGGGCAGTAGCGTGAAGGGCATGCGCCTGGGCGTCCTCGACATCGGATCCAACACCGGCCACCTGCTGGTGGTGGACGCGCACGGCGGTGCCGCCCCGCTGCCGGCCTCGTCGCACAAGCAGCCCCTGCGCCTGGCCGAGCACCTCGACGACGAGGGTGCGGTCACGCCGCAGGGCATCGAGGCGCTCACCGAGTTCTGCGCCTCGGCGACGCGGATCGCCGAGGACAAGGGCTGCGAGGAGATGCTCGGCTTCGCGACCTCGGCGGTGCGCGACGCCGTCAACTCCTACGAGGTGCTCGCCCACGTCGAGGAGCACAGCGGTGTCACGCTCGAGGTGCTGTCCGGCGAGGACGAGGCGCGGCTGACCTTCCTGGCCGTACGTCGCTGGTTCGGCTGGTCGGCCGGGAGGCTCGTCGTGTTCGACATCGGCGGCGGCTCGCTCGAGATCGCCGGCGGCACCGACGAGGCCCCCGACGTCGCGTGGTCCCTCCCGCTCGGGGCGGCGCGGATGGCGAAGGCCTGGTTCGGCGGCGGCACGCCGTCCGAGCAGGCCGTCCGCGACCTGCGCCGTCAGGTCCGCGCCGACATCGCCCGGGATGCCGGGCACCTGCTGCGCCCCGGCTCACCGGACCGCGCGGCAGCCACCTCCAAGACGTTCCGCTCGCTGGCGCGCATCTGCGGGGCGGCGCCGAGCGGCGACGGTCCCCTCGTGCCGCGCGTCCTCGAGCTCGAGACGCTCTCGGGCTGGATCCCGAAGCTCATGGCGTTGTCGCCCCAGGAGCTCGCCGACCTGCCGGGCGTCTCCCCGAGCCGGACGCACCAGATCGTCCCCGGCGCGCTCGTCGCGGAGGCCTGCATGGACATCTTCGAGCTCACCGAGCTCGAGATCTGCCCGTGGGCCCTGCGCGAGGGCGTCATCCTCGAGCGCCTCGACCAGATCTCCGTCGTCACCAGGCAGCGCTGAGCATGGCCGCCCCGCTGATCGGCCTCTCGTCCGCCTCGGTCTACCCCGAGTCGACGGCGCACGCCTTCGGGTGGGCGGCGCAGCTGGGCTACGACGCGGTCGAGGTGATGGTCGGCATCGACGCCCTCAGCCAACAGGTCGACGCGGTCAAGAAGCTCAGCGAGCACCACCAGGTGCCGGTCTGCGCGGTCCACGCGCCGTGCCTGCTCTTCACCCAGCGGGTCTGGGGCACCGACCCCTGGGGCAAGCTGGAGCGCTCGGCCGAGATGGCCGAGGCGGTCGGCGCCGACGTCGTGGTCGTCCACCCGCCGTTCCGCTGGCAGAAGGACTACGCCGCAGGGTTCGTCGAGGGGATCGCGTCGCTCGAGGCCCGCACAGGAATCGCCTTCGCCGTCGAGAACATGTATCCCTGGCGGGCGTCGTCGCGGCGCGGGATGGAGATGTACCTCCCCGGCTGGGACCCCAGCTCGGAGGGCTACGCCAACACCACCATCGACCTCTCCCACGCCGCCATCGCGCGCAGCGACGTCGTCGCGATGGCCGAGCGGATGGGCGACAGCCTGCGCCACATCCACCTCACCGACGGCACCGGGTCCGCCAAGGACGAGCACCTCGTGCCGGGTCGCGGCGTGATGAAGGCCGACGAGTTCCTGCGCCACCTCGCACGGACGAGCTTCTCGGGCCACGTCGTGCTGGAGATCAACACCCGTCGGGCCGCCAGCCGGGCCGAGCGCGAGGCCGACCTCGCCGAGTCGCTCGAGTTCGCGCGGGCGCACCTCGGAGTGACCACCCCGTGAGCGTGCGCGCGTCCCGCGGTCGTCGCCCGGGCGCGCCCGACACCCGCGCCGAGGTCCTCGCGGCCGCGCGCGCGTCCTTCGCCGAGAAGGGGTTCCGCGGCACCACGATCCGCGCCGTTGCCGCCTCCGCCGGCGTCGACCCGGCGCTGGTGCACCACTACTTCGGCACCAAGGACGACCTGTTCCTCGCCGCGCTGGAGATGCCCGTCGACCCGCGCGAGGTCCTCGCTCCGGTGGTGGCCCTCGGTCCCGACGGCGCGGGGGAGAGGCTGCTCCGGACGTTCCTGTCGGTCTGGGACGACCCCGAGATCCAGGTGCGGCTCCTGGCCGTGGTGCGGTCGGTGCTCAGCGAGGACGGCGCGACGCTGCTCAAGGAGGGGTTCATCCCGGTCGTCGTCGGGCCCGTCCTCGCCCAGCTCGTCGCGGACCGGCCCGACGTACGGGTCCCGCTCGTGGCCAGCCAGGTCGTCGGGCTCATCGTCACCCGCTACCTCATCGCCCTGCCCCCGATGGCGACCATGCCGGCCGAGGACGTGGTCGCGCGGGTGGGTCCGGTGATCCAGCACTACCTCACCGGCGACCTCCCCTGACGTACGTCCTCTTCTGTCCCGCCCTCGGGCGGTGCGCCACCCACATTCCGCGCGTCCGGAATGTGGTTCAGCCACCGCTCCCCGGGGGTTGACGCGCCGACGCCACGCGCGCACAATTCAACATATGATGAAAAACGTCGTCGAGGTACGCGACCTGGTCGTCGTACGCGGCTCCCGCGAGGTCCTGCCGGGCATCTCGCTGGACATCGCCGCGGGGGTCACCGGACTGCTCGGTCCGAGCGGCTGCGGCAAGACCACGCTGATGCGTTGCCTCGTGGGCGCGCAGCGGGTCCGGTCCGGGACGGTCGAGGTGCTCGGCGAGCCGGCCGGCAGCCCCGCCCTGCGGACCCGGGTCGGGTACGTCACCCAGGCGGCGAGCGTCTACGACGACCTGACGGTGGCCGAGAACCTCGCGTTCTTCGCCCGCGTGCTCGGTGTCGACCCCGGCCAGGTCGACGAGGCCGTCGCTGCGGTCGGGCTCGACGACCACCGCTCCCAGGTCGTCGGCAGCCTCTCCGGTGGCCAGCGCAGCCGGGTGAGCCTGGCTGTCGCCCTGCTCGGCACGCCCGACGTGCTGGTGCTCGACGAGCCCACCGTCGGCCTCGACCCCGTGCTGCGCCGCGACCTGTGGGCGCTGTTCCACCGGATCGCCGAGGCAGGAGCGGCCGTGCTGGTGTCGAGCCACGTCATGGACGAGGCCGAGCGGAGCGACCGGCTCCTGCTCATGCGCGAGGGGCGGATCATCGCGGACGGCTCGCCGGAGCAGATCCGCGAGCGGACCGGTGCGCGGGACGTCGAGCAGGCGTTCCTCCACCTCGTCGAGGGCAAGGAGGAGGTGGCGTGAAGTCACCCCACGCCGTTCCTCTCCTCCGCTGCGCTCCCCCGAGCAACGCCGCAGGGACCCCGACGTGAACCCCCGCGTCACGCTCGCCGTCGCGGGCCGGGTGCTTCGGCAGGTCCGCCGCGACCACCGCACCCTGGCGATGCTGCTGGTGGTGCCGTGCGTGCTGATCAGCCTGCTGTGGTGGATGTTCGAGGACCTCGACGCCGCACTGTTCGACCGCTTCGGGCCGGGCCTGCTCGCGATGTTCCCCTTCATCGTCATGTTCCTCGTGACGAGCGTGACGACCTTGCGCGAGCGCTCGTCCGGCACGCTCGAGCGGCTGCTCACGATGCCGATGGGCAAGCTCGACTTCCTGCTCGGCTACGCCCTCGCCTTCGGCCTGCTCGCCGCGGTCCAGTCGGCGCTGGCCGTGGCCGTCAGCGTCGGGCTCCTCGGCCTCGACGTGCAGGGCCCGGTGTGGCTGCTCGGCGTGGTCGCCGTCGCCGACGCGGTCCTCGGCACCGCGCTGGGCCTGCTCGTCAGCGCCTTCGCGACGACCGAGTTCCAGGCGGTGCAGTTCATGCCGGCCTTCGTGCTGCCGCAGATCCTGCTCTGCGGGCTCTTCGTCCCGCGCGAGGCGATGCCGGGCGTGCTCGAGGCGATCAGCGACGTGCTGCCGCTGTCCTACGCCGTCGACGCGATGCAGGAGCTCGTCGGTGCCGCCGACACGGCGACGGTGTGGAGCGACGTGGCGGTCGTGGCGTGCTTCGCGCTCGCGGCGCTGGCACTCGGTGCTGCCACCCTCAGGCGACGGACGCCCTGACCCGCGTGAACAGCCAGGCGCCGACCGCGAACAGCCCGGCGTACATCGCCGTCAGCATGACGACGTCGGGCACCGAGGCCGCCACGTCGTCGGACGCGACCATGCCGATGGCCACCCCGCCCGCGACCACGGTCGTCAGCGCCGCGGCGCCGAGGGCGTACGCCATCCCCTGCGGGCGGAAGCGGGTCGCGACAGCGACCAGCAGCAGGACGACCGGCGCCGCGAGGTAGACCCCGTCGCGGTCGCCGTCACCGACGATGCCGAGGGCGACGATGCCCAGGAGCAGGAAGAGGACCGTGCCGGCGGACACGGCCATGGCGATCGCGTAGCGCACGCGGCGCGGGGAGAGGCTGGTCGGCATGCAGACGACGGTAGGCCCGCGTCCGGCCGGAAGGGATGGAGGAGGTGTGAAGGTTCCGTGCGGATCGGCGTAGCCTTCGGGCCATGTCGTTGCTCCGTCAGCCGATCCTGCTCCTCGCCCGCAGCCAGGGGGTGAAGCGGCTGGTCTCCACGATGCCCGTCTCGAGCGGCATCGTCACCGGCTACGTCCCCGGCGAGACCACGGAGACCGCGGTCGCGGCGACCCAGGGCCTCGTCGACGACGGCCTGCGGGTGACGCTCGACTACCTCGGCGAGGACACCACCGACGTGGCCCAGGCCGAGGCGACCGTCGTCGCCTACAAGGAGCTGCTCGCCGACCTCGCCGCTCGCGGGCTCGCCCCGCACGCCGAGGTGTCGGTCAAGCTCAGTGCCATCGGCCAGTCCCTCTCCGACAACGGGCACAAGGTCGCGCTGGAGAACGCGCGCGACATCTGCCGCGCCGCCCGCAACGCCGGCACCACGGTGACCCTCGACATGGAGGACCACACCACCACCGACTCGACGCTGACGATCCTGCGCGAGCTGCGCAAGGACTTCCCCGAGACCGGCGCCGTGCTCCAGGCGATGCTGCACCGCACCGAGGCCGACTGCCGCGCCCTCGCCTACGAGGGCTCCCGCGTCCGGCTGTGCAAGGGTGCCTACATGGAGCCCGAGGACGTCGCCTTCCAGGACCGCCTCGACGTCGACAAGGCCTACGTACGCTGCCTCAAGGTGCTGCTCGGCGGCCAGGGCTACCCGATGATCGCCACCCACGACCCTCGGATGATCCAGATCGCGTCCTCGCTCGCCAGCCGGTTCGGCCGCCGCGCGGGCACCTACGAGTTCCAGATGCTCTACGGCATCCGGCCCGAGGAGCAGAAGCGCCTCGCGGCGGCCGGGGAGACGATGCGGGTCTACGTCCCCTACGGGACCGAGTGGTACGGCTACCTGATGCGCCGCCTGGCCGAGAAGCCGCAGAACCTGGCGTTCTTCCTGCGCTCGCTCGTCTCGAAGAATTGAGACCACAGCGTCTGGGACGTGCGCGTCGAAATCTCCGGGGCGGGCGATAGATTGCAGCCATGAGTACAGCCATCATCGGTGCCGGCGTGATGGGGGAGACCCTGCTCTCCGGACTCGTACGCGCCGGGCGCCGCGTCGACCAGCTGATGGTCGGCGAGAAGCGGCCCGAGCGCGCCCGCGAGCTCGAGGAGCGCTACGGCGTCGCCGTCGTCTCCAACCGCGAGGCGACCGCGAAGGCCGACACCGTCGCGCTCGTGGTCAAGCCGCAGGACATGGGCGACGTGCTCGACGAGATCGCGCCCGACCTGCGCGCCGGCCAGCTGCTCGTCTCGCTGGCCGCCGGCATCACCACGGCCTACATCGAGTCGCGCGTGCCTGAGGGCGTCGCCGTCGTACGGGTGATGCCCAACACCCCGGCGCTCGTCGACGAGGGCATGGCCGCGATCGCGCCCGGCTCGCACTGCGACGATTCGCACCTCGCCGAGGCCGAGTCGCTGCTGGCCTCCACCGGCAAGGTGCTCCGCATCCCCGAGAAGCAGATGGACGCGGTCACCGCGATCTCCGGCTCCGGCCCCGCCTACATCTTCTTCGTCGTCGAGTCGATGATCGAGGCGGGCGTCCACCTGGGGCTGCCGCGCGCCACCGCGACCGAGCTCGTCGTGCAGACCCTCGTCGGGTCGGCCGCGATGCTGCGCGAGACCGGCACGCACCCCGTCGTCCTGCGTGAGCAGGTCACCTCGCCCGGCGGCACCACCGCGTCCGCGCTGCGCGAGCTGGAGATCCACAAGGTCCGCGCGGCCTTCCTGGCCGCGATGGAGGCCGCACGCAACCGGTCCCGCGAGCTGGCCGAGGGCAGCTGACCACACCGGGTGGGAGTAACGTCCGCCACATGGAGTGCTCCGGGCCCACGTCGGTCGTGTTCGACCAGACCCTCTGCGAGTACAACTTCGGCCCGACGCACCCGATGTCCCCCGTACGGGTCGACCTCACCATGCGCCTGGCCGAGGAGCTGGGCGTGCTGGAGTCGATCAAGCTGGTGGACGCGCCCGTCGCCACCGACGCGCAGATCGCCACCGTGCACGACCAGGGACTGATCGATGCGGTGACGACGGCCGGCGCGACGCCCGGCTACGAGGACGCGTCCCGCGGCCTGGGCACCGAGGACGACCCGGTCTTCGCCGACATGCACCTCGCCAGCGCCCACGTGGTCGGCGCCACCGTCGAGGCGTTCCGGCAGGTGTGGAGCGGGGAGTCCCTGCACTCGGTCAACATCGCCGGCGGCCTGCACCACGCCATGCCGGAGAAGGCCAGCGGGTTCTGCATCTACAACGACGTCGCGGTCGGGATCACGCAGCTGCTCGCCGACGGCGCCGAGCGGGTGGCCTACGTCGACATCGACGTCCACCACGGCGACGGCGTCGAGAAGATCTTCTGGGACGACCCACGGGTCCTCACGGTGTCGCTGCACGAGACCGGGCAGATGCTCTTCCCCGGCACCGGCTTCCCGTCCGACACCGGCGGCCCGGGCGCCGAGGGCACCGCGGTCAACGTCGCGCTCCCGCCGGGCACGTCCGACGCGGGCTGGCTGCGCGCCTTCCACGCCGTCGTGCCGCCGGTGCTGCGTGCGTTCGCGCCCGAGGTGCTGGTCACCCAGCACGGCTGCGACTCCCACATGAACGACCCGCTCGCCCACATGATGCTGAGCATCGACGGCCAGCGCGCGGCCTACCTCGCCCTCCACGAGCTCGCCCACGAGGTCGCGGGCGGGCGCTGGGTGGTCACCGGGGGCGGCGGCTACTCGATCGTCGACGTGGTCCCGCGCTCCTGGGCTCACCTGCTCGCCATCGCCGCAGGCCGTCCGCTGGACCCCGCGCTCGCGACGCCGCCGGGCTGGCGGGCGTACGTCACCGAGGTCCTGGGCGCGACCGCCCCGCACCGGATGACGGACGGGCGTACGCCGGCCTACCGCGACTGGTCGGCGGGCTACGACCCGGACGCCTGGCTCGACCGGGCGATCAACGCCACCCGCACCGAGGTCTTCCCGCTGCACGGCCTCGACCCGCTGCCCTGAGCACGGTGTGGTGCTCGCACGGTAAAGGTTCAACCCGACACGCCGCCAGTCACACAAGTTTCTCTGGCATTCCTCTTCCCCATGCGTCACGCGAGCCCTATTCTCACCAAGAGCGGCACGCCTGTGACGCCGGCGCGGAAGCCGGCGCCGTCGCCGCGAAGAAGGATCGGTGCACACCATGGCTGAGAACACCCCTGGCGACATGTCCGAGGCGCAGTTCCTGACCATTGCCGAGGTCGCGGCCAAGATGCGCGTCTCGAAGATGACGGTCTACCGGCTCGTCCACGGCGGCGAGCTGCCCGCGGTCCGCGTCGGCCGCTCGTTCCGGGTCACCGAGGACGACGTCAACGAGTACCTCCGCAAGAGCTTCTACAACGCGGGCTGACACCCGCCTCTCCGGATCAGGTCCCACTGCTCCGACTCGATTCCGCGGTCCACCTCCCTGCCAAGTAGGGTGTGCGGGTCCGACCGGCGGACGCCGGTCGCAAGGAAAGGTCTGATCCACGTGGGTTCTGTCATCAAGAAGCGGCGCAAGCGCATGGCCAAGAAGAAGCACCGCAAGCTTCTCAAGAAGACGCGCGTCCAGCGCCGCAAGCTCGGCAAGTAACACCCCTCGACCATGGGGCGGGTCGTGCTGGTCACCGGGATCTCCCGGGACATAGGGCGACGCTTCGCGCGCGCCGCGGCCGGCGACCCGTCCATCGATCGAGTCATCGGGGTCGACGTCGTCCCGCCACGGGGCGACATCGGGGACGTCTCGTTCGTCCGAGCTGACATCCGCAACCCCGTCATCGCCAAGGTCCTCGCCAAGGAGGACGTCGACACCGTCGTCCACATGAGCGTGATCGCCACGCCCGGCTCGGCCGGTGGCCGCGGGACGATGAAGGAGCTCAACGTCATCGGCTCCATGCAGCTGCTCGCTGCGTGCCAGAAGTCGACGACCGTCGAGCGCCTGGTGGTGAAGTCGACCACCACCGTCTACGGCTCGAGCCCACGCGACCCCGCGATGTTCACCGAGGACATGGGCCCCAAGCGGCTGCCGTCCTCGGGCTACGCCAAGGACGTCGCCGAGATCGAGGGCTACGTGCGCGGCTTCGCGCGCCGGCGCCCCGACGTCGACGTCACGACGATCCGCGCGGCCAACGTCGTCGGCCCCCACGTGTCGAGCCCGCTCACCAACTACTTCCGCCTGCCGGTGGTGCCCCGCGTCCTGGGCTTCGACCCACGGCTGCAGTTCCTCCACGAGGACGACCTCCTCCGGGTCCTGCGTCACGCCGCGATCACCGGCATCCCCGGCACGTTCAACGTCGCCGGAGACGGGCTGATGACGCTGAGCCAGGCCGTGCGCCGCCTCGGCCGCCCGTCCGTCGCGCTGCCGAGCTTCGCCGTCGGCCGCCTCGGCGCGACCATGCGGCAGGCCCGCATCTCGGACTTCTCGCCCGAGCAGCTGGGGTTCCTGACCTACGGTCGGGGTGTGGACACCACCCGGATGCGCAGCGAGCTCGGCTTCGAGCCGAGGTTCACCACCGCTGAGGCGTTCGCCGACTTCTGCCGCGAGCTGTCGCCCGCCGGTGCCTCCCCCCAGGAAGGGGCCGGTCGTGCCTGAGGAAGCCCGCAACGGCGCGGATGACGCCGTCGTCATCCCGATCGGCACCGGAGGCCGGCCCGGTCGTGGGTCCGGCAGCGCTCGGCCCTCCTCGGCCGCCCGCAACCTGGCGCCGTCCGCCCGCAAGGCGGCGAAGAAGCCCCCCGACGCGTCCACCGCGAAGGCCTCGCCGCCCCGCCCGGAGCCGGCGGCAGGACCGACCCGGCAGAAGGTCGCCGAGGAGACCGGGCCCACGGCCGGGATCCCCGTGGGCGACTGGCTGTCGGCGCTCCAGGGCGCTGCGCACGAGGTGTTCGGTGACGACTGGGAGCGTCGCCTCGCCGAGCTCATGGCGTTCGCACGCCGGCGGCTGGAGGGCGACTACGAGGTCGACGACTACGGCTTCGACCGCGAGCTCACCGAGCGTTTCTTCATGGCCGCGCTGCGCCCGATCGCGGAGAAGTGGTTCCGCCTGGAGGTCCGCGGCCTGGAGAACATCCCCGCCGAGGGTGGGGCGCTGGTGGTGTCCAACCACTCCGGCACGGTGCCGCTCGACGGGCTGATGACGATGCTGACCGTGCACGACCACGCCGATCGCTTCCTTCGCCCGCTCGGCGCGGACCTGGTCTTCCGGCTCCCCGTGGTGAGCGCGCTGGCACGCAAGGGCGGCGCGACGCTCGCCTGCATCGAGGATGCGGAGCGGATGCTGTCCGGCGGCGAGCTGGTCGGCGTGTGGCCCGAGGGCTTCAAGGGCATCGGCAAGCCGTTCAGCGAGCGCTACAAGCTCCAGCGGTTCGGCCGGGGCGGGTTCGTCTCCGCCGCGCTGCGGACCGGCGTACCGATCATCCCGCTCTCCGTCGTGGGCGCCGAGGAGATCTATCCCCTCGTCGGCAACGTGCCGTCGCTCGCGCGGTTGCTGGGCGTGCCCTACATCCCGATCACGCCGTTCTTCCCGTGGCTCGGTCCGCTGGGCATGGTGCCGCTGCCGTCGAAGTGGATCCTCGAGTTCGGCGAGCCGATCCGCACCGACTCCTACGACGCGGCGGAGGCGGAGGACCCGATGCTGGTCTTCAACGTGACAGACCAGGTGCGCGAGACCATCCAGCACACGCTGTTCGACCTCCTGCGCGAGCGCGACGGGGTCTTCAGCTAGCGCCTGGGGTCAGGGCAGCAGGTTGCCCGTCGCGTCGTCCAGGGTGCCGCCGGTGGCGTCGCCGAGCGTCCCGGTCACCTCGCCGATGAGGCCGCCGGTCGCGTCGTCGATGCCGGTCGTCAGTCCGCCGAGCGCGCCGCCGGTCGCGTCGTCGAGCTCGTCGACGACCTCGCCGGTGGTCTCGGTGACGGTCCCGGTGGCCTCGTCGATCGGCTTGGTCGGGTCGGTCTTGGTGGGCTGGGTCGACGTCGGGACGGGGAGCGTCGGCGTCGACGCGGGGGTCGACGGCAGGCCCGCCGTCGGCACGGGCTGCTGTGGGTCGAGCTCCTCCGGCACGGTGATGCCGGTGAGGTCCTGCCCCGAGATCGGGGCCGCCTCGAGCGTCACGGCGTCCGCGTCGAGTCCCGCGAGGAGATCCGTCGGCGTGCTGGCCAGCAGGAAGTCCGGCGTCGTGGTGATGCCGCCGGTGCACGCCGGGCAGGCGTTGCTGATCTCGAGGTCGAGGTCGGTGAGCGTACGGCCGGCGGCGACCAGCTCGTCGCGCGCGCTCTCGGGGAGCTGGTCCTCGAGCGCCTCGAGGCGGTCCATGCTGGAGGCGGTGAAGTCGCGGGCGTCCTGGGCGTCGCGGTCGCTCCCGGTGGCCTCGTAGGAGGTCAGCAGGGTGCGTACGCCGTCACTGGACTGGCGGGTGAAGGTGTCGAGCGTGCCGGCCACGAGCTGGTCCCCGGCGTCGCCTGCGGCGAGCTCCTCGAGCTCGGTCAGGCGGGTGCCGGCCTGCGCCAGCATCACGCGGCCGCGCGCGGCGTCGTCGGTCGCGAGGCGCACCTGCGCGGACTCGATGCCTCGCTTCACGCCGTACAGTGACTCGCCCGGCAGTGCGGTCTGGGCGGCGACCGCCATGGTCGCCGCGGAGCCCACGAGCGCGGCACCGCCGAGCAGGGCGCCGATGCGGCGCTGGCGCGTCCGGGAGCCGGTGGGCATCGCCAGCCGGCGCGGCGCGGCGGGCTGGCGGACCAGCACGGTGTCGGCCTCGGCCATCAGGCTCTCGCGCAGGGATGACACGAACTCGGGGCGCGGGGCCGGCCGGGGGACGGACCGCAGGTCCGCGACGACGTCGAGAAGTGCTGCGAACCGCTCCGCGTCACGCTCGGTGAGCGGGGTGTCCGGGCCTCGGGAGAGAAGTGCCTCGAACTCGTCGGCACGTCGGCGTGCCGAGAAGGCGGGTGTCATCGCTGTCGTCCTGTCTCGCTGCGGGTGGTTCCTCCCACACGGACGAACGAGTCAGGCGAGGCTGGAGTTACGGGGTGTGTCACGTGTCTCTCAACCCCTCCGGCATCAGC
Organism: Nocardioides eburneiflavus; assembly: GCF_004785795.1. NCBI lineage: Bacteria > Bacillati > Actinomycetota > Actinomycetes > Propionibacteriales > Nocardioidaceae > Nocardioides > Nocardioides eburneiflavus. Next base: position 236,754 of record NZ_SRRO01000001.1, on the reverse strand, counting down.
TTGGCCAGGTTGCGTACGCCGCGCAGCTGCAGCTGCTTGACGGCGCCGTCGGAGCGGTCGAGGGCCAGCGCGGTCTCCGCGATCGACAGGCCCTGCAGGAAGCGCATGATCAGGCACTCGCGCTGCTCGGTCGGCAGCTCGGTGAGCGCCTTGAGCAGCACCTCGTTGGTGAGCCCCGCGATCACCGCGTCCTCGGGGCCCTCGGTGGCGTCGTCGTGCGGCGTCATGTCCTCGGTGGTCATCTCCAGGCGGGTGCGCCCCGCCTTGAAGTGGTCCGTGGTGAGGTTGCGCGCGATGGTCATCAGCCAGGCGCCGAAGTCCTTGCCCTGCCAGCGGAAGTTGTTCATGCTCCGCAGCGCGCGGAAGAACGTCTCCGAGGTGAGGTCCTCGGCCAGCGTCTGCGAGCGGGTGCGGTAGTAGAGGAAGCGGTAGACCGACAGGTGGTAGTGGTCGTAGAGGAGGCCGAACGCCTCCTTGTCGCCGGCTCGGGCCAGCTCGACCAGCGCGATCAGCCGCTCGCGCTCGGCCCCGTCCACCTCCGACGAGGTCGCCCGGTCCTCGTCGCCGACCGGGCTCGAGCCGGACGGTCCGTGCCGGGGGGACGGCAGCGGCGCCGCGCCGGGCGTGGCGGTCTCGGCGAGCAGGACGTGGCCGGCGGGCTGGGTGACGAGGGGCGGGGAGAGGACAGCGAGGACCGCGCGCCGGAGCGCGTCCATGCCCTCGTCGAAGGCATGCTGAAGGTCGTCTGATGACCGCATGCGGTGTCCCCTCCCGGTTGCAGCATCATCCACGATAAGGGGCGAGGCCGGGTCTTGTGAACCCGTGAGTAACTTCGAGTTACACCTCAGGCGGACCGGCCGCGCCCGCGGACGCTGACCCCCGCGGCGACGGCCCCCGTGACCGCACCTGCGACGGCCGCGCCCACCAGCCCGGCGCGGGCGGCCTTGCGACCGGTGCGGTAGTCGTGGATCCGCCAGCCGTGGGCGCGGGCATGGGCGCGGAGCCGGGCGTCGGGGTTGATCGCGCAGGGGTCGCCGACCATCGACAGCATCGGGAGGTCGTTGCTGGAGTCGGAGTAGGCCGAGCACCGGGACAGGTCGAGCCCCTCGCGGGCGGCCAGTGCCTTGATCGCCTCGGCCTTGGCCGGACCGTGGAGGAGGTCTCCGACGAGCTGGCCGGTGTAGACACCGTCGACGTGCTCGGCGACGGTGCCCATCGCGCCGGTGAGCCCGAGGCGGCGCGCGATGATGCTGGCGATCTCGATCGGGGCGGCGGTGACGAGCCACACCCGCTGGCCCTCGTCGAGGTGCAGCTGGGCCAGGGCGCGGGTGCCGGGCCAGATCCGGTGCGCCATCGCCTCGTCGAAGATCTCCTCGCCGAGCTCCTCGAGCTCGGCGGTGGTGTGCCCGGCGATGAAGGACAGCGCCGAGTTGCGGGCGTCGGCCACGTGCTCGGGGTCCTCGACGCCGACGATGCGGAAGTAGGCCTGCTTCCAGGCGGCCGAGGCGATCTCGCGCGTGGTGAAGAACTGGCGGCGGTGCAGGCCGCGGGCGAGGTGGAAGATGCTCGCCCCCTGCATGACCGTGTTGTCGACGTCGAAGAACGCCGCAGCGGTGGGGTCCACGGGCGTCAGGAGCGCGTTCTCGACCTCCGCCGACGCCGCCGCGGCCTCGCCCGCGAGGGCCGAGCGCTGCTGCAGGTTGAGGCGGCGCGGTCGCTCGGACGGAGTCACCCGTCAAGCCTAGCTGTGGAAGGATCGGCCCATGCCGCGCAACGACATCTCTGCGTTGGTGGCCGAGGCCGCCGCGGACGTCCCCGACCGGCAGGCCCTCGTCGAGAGCGGCGGACGCTCGCTCACGTGGACGCAGCTCGAGGACGAGGTCGCCCGCCTCGCGACCGGTCTGGGTGCCCACGGCGTACGCGCCGGGCAGCGGTTGATGATCGTCGTCGGCAACCGGATCGAGTTCGTCACGACCTACCTCGCAGTCCTCCGTGCCCAGGTCGTCGCGGTGCCGGTCAACCCCAGGTCGACGGCCGGCGAGCTCGCGCGGATGATCGCCGACTCCGGCACCCGCCTCGTGGTCGTCGACGAGACGGCGCTCGACGTCGTACGCCGCGCGCTCGCCGAGCTGGGACCGGGCGTCGCCGCGCCGACGGTCGTCGTCACCGGCACGTCGCCCGCTGAGGGCGAGGTCGCCCTTGCCGACCTGCGAGCCGACGTCGTACGCCCCGTGCCCCCGCTGCCGGACCCCGAGAAGCTCGCCGCCCTGCTCTACACCAGCGGCACCTCCGGGCTGCCGCGCGCGGCGATGCTCAGCCACCGGGCGCTGCTGGCCAACCTCGAGCAGGTGGCCGCGGTCGAGCCACCGATGATGCACGGCGACGACGTCGTGCTGGGCGTGCTGCCGCTGTTCCACGTCTACGGCCTCAACGCCGTCCTGGGCGGCGTGCTGCGCCACCGCGCGCGGCTGCTGCTCGTGGAGCACTACGACCCGCAGGCGGTCCTCGACCTGATCGACGACGAGGCGTGCAGCGTGGTGCCGATCGCCCCACCCGTCTTCGCCCACTGGCTGCCCGACGAGCACCTGCGCGAGCGCCTCGGCCCGGTCCGGCTGGTGCTCTCGGGCTCGGCTCCGCTCGAGGCCGAGGTGATCGAGAAGTTCACCGCCATCACCGGCATCCCCGTGCACCAGGGCTACGGCCTCACCGAGGCGGCCCCGGTCGTGACGAGCACGCTGTGCAGCAAGAAGCCACAGGCGGGCTCGGTCGGAGCTGCCCTGCCCGGGATCGAGCTGCGCCTGGTCGACGAGACGTGGGGGCAGGTCGAGGGCGAGGACCCCGGCCAGATCCAGGTCCGCGGCGACAACCTGTTCAGCGGCTACTGGCCCGACGGGGCCGACGGCCCGGGCGCCGACGGCTGGTACGCCACTGGTGACGTCGGATTCCTCGACGCCGAGGGCGACCTCTTCCTCGTCGACCGGGTCAAGGAGCTGGTGATCGTCAGCGGGTTCAACGTCTACCCGACCGAGGTCGAGGACGTGATCCGCGAGGTCGAGGGCGTGGCCGACGCCGCGGTGATCGGCGTCCCCGACGAGGAGACGGGGGAGGCCGTGGTGGCGTACGTCGTCCCGTCCCGCCCGATGACCCACCTCGAGGAGGCGGTCCGGGCCCACGCGATCGTGCGGCTCGCGCGGTTCAAGCTGCCGTCGCGGATCGAGGTCGTCGACGAGCTGCCGCTCACCGCCACCGGCAAGGTGCAGAAGGGCCGGCTTCGCGGGCTCGAGCGCCGACGGGTCCAGGGGCTGCTGGAGTGACCACCGCACGCGTCACCCTCTACTCCCGGCCGGGCTGCCACCTCTGCGACGACGCCCGGGCCGTGATCGCGGCCGTGTGCGACGAGCTCGGGGAGGCGTACGAGGAGGTCGACATCACCACCGACGACGACCTCGAGGACCGCTACCGCGACGAGATCCCGGTGACCCTGGTCGACGGCCGCCAGCACGACTTCTGGCGCGTCGACGCAGCACGGCTGCGGGCCGCGCTCGCCCGTTGACGAGCGGCAAGGGGCGAGGCATGCGGGGGTTCGTGCTCGTCGGCGGGTGGCCGGGCTCGGGCAAGACCACGCTGTCGACCGCGCTGGCGTCGGAGCTGGGCGTCCCGCACCTCTCCAAGGACGTGGTCAAGGAGGCGCTCATGGCCGTCCTGGGTGCGCCGACCGACGTCGAGGAGTCCCGCCGGCCGGGTCGTGCCGCGGTGCACGCGCTGCTCGCTGTCGCGAGGAGCTGCCCGGCCGCCGTCGTCGACAGCACCTGGTACGCGTACGCGGAGCCGCTCGCGAGGTCACTGCCCGGGCCGGTCGTCGAGGTGCGCTGCCTGGTGCCCGTCGAGGTCGCGCGCGAGCGCTATGTGCGCCGGGTGAGGGACCCCCGTCACCTCGACGGGCTGCGTGAGGAGTCCGAGCTCTGGGGATCGGAGGTGGCTCCACTGGGGCTCGGACCGCTCATCGAGGTCGACACGTCCGCGGTCGTCGACGTGGCAGGGGTCGCGGCGGCGGTGCGGTCGGCGCTGACTTCGCGCCGATAGGGTCCCGGTAGTGGACGTGCGGACTCGGCTGTCGGTCGCTGCGCTCGTGCGCGACGGTCTGGTGCTGCTGGCGCACCGGCACCCATCGCGTCGCTGGTATCCCGACTGCTGGGACCTCGTCGGAGGGCATGTCGAGCCGAGCGAGTCGCCGCGTCAAGCCATCACACGGGAGTGCCGTGAAGAGCTCGCGGTCCAGATCCACGACCCCCGCCCCATCTCGCTGGACGTCTGCGATCCCGCTCTCGACATGCACGCCTTCGTCGTCACGCGATGGCAGGGCGATCCCGTCAATGCAGCACCGGACGAGCACGATGACCTTCGTTGGTTCCGGCCGAGCGAGCTCGCCGACCTGACGTTGGCCCACCCAGACAGCCTGCCGGGCATTCTGCGCGCCGTCCACGTCGCATCCGATTAGCGCTGGCCACTCAGGACGTGCCTGTGGGGACTGTCCGAACAACGGTGTAAGTGGCTCGACACGCTGACCAGCTGGTTGGCGAGATGGAGTCACGATGACCGAAACACTGAGTTCTGTGAGCCCACCCGAGGATGTGGCGGTGTCACCGCCGGACGTTGCGCAGGAAGGTGACCCTGGCTTCGAGGGGTCTGCTCAGCCATCTGCTGAGGAGCTCGAGATCGCCCGCGAGCTGGTCCGCACGGCGCGGTCTCGTGGGGTCGCGTTGACCGGCCCGGATGGCATGTTGAAGGCCCTGACCAAGACCGTGATCGAGACGGCGCTGGACGAGGAGATGTCTGAGCACCTGGGCTATGGCAAGCACGAGGCCGCCGGCCGCAACAGCGGGAACTCCCGCAACGGGGTTCGGACCAAGACGGTGCTGACCGACAACGTCGGACCGATCAAGATCACCGTCCCGCGTGATCGCGATGGCACCTTCAGCCCGGTGATCGTGGCCAAGCGCCAACGACGCCTCGGTGATGTCGACACGATCGTGTTGTCGCTGGCAGCCAAGGGCCTCACGACCGGTGAGATCAGCGCTCACTTCGCCGAGATCTACGGGGCCTCGCTGTCGAAGGACACAATCTCGAGGATCACCGACAAGGTCGTGGCCGAGATGGCCGAGTGGACCTCGCGGCCCCTGGAGAAGGTCTATGCCGCGGTGTTCATCGACGCGATCTACGTCAAGATCCGCGACGGCCAGGTCGGGAACCGTCCGATCTACGCCGCGATCGGTGTCGACCTCGCCGGCCACAAGGACATCCTCGGCATCTGGGCCGGCACCGGTGGCGGGGAGTCAGCGAAGTTCTGGCTTCAGGTCCTGACCGAGCTGAAGAACCGCGGCGTGGAGGACATCTTCTTCGTCATCTGCGACGGCCTCAAGGGCCTGCCCGACTCCGTCGGAGCGGTGTACGGCCAAGCCGTTGTGCAGACGTGCGTGATCCACCTGATCCGCAACACCTTCCGCTACGCCTCGAAGAAGTACTGGGGACAGATCGCCACCGATCTGAAGCCGATCTACGGTGCCCCGACCCGGGAGGCGGCCTGGCGGGCGTTCGAGGAGTTCGACGAGAAGTGGGGCAAGCCCTACCCCGCGATCAGTGGCCTGTGGCGATCGGCGTGGGAGCAGTTCACCCCGTTCCTCGACTACGACGCCGAGATCCGCAAGGTGCTGTGCTCGACCAACGCGATCGAGTCGTTGAACGCCCGCTACCGTCGCGCGGTCACGGTGCGGGGCCACTTCCCGACCGAGCAGGCAGCGATGAAGTGCCTCTACATGGTCACCAGGTCGCTGGACCCCAAGGGCACCGGTCAGACACGATGGACGATGAGGTGGAAGCCAGCACTCAACGCCTTCGCCATCACCTTCGCCGATCGGATGCCGGCCCCGGAGAACCTCTAACAATGGAACCGCTGCTTACACCGTTAGTCGGACAGACCCTGCCTGTGGCCCCGCCGGTCATCGTCCTGGCGGGGTGTGAGGCGGGGTCATCGTCGACGTGGTCGCGGGAGGCCGGGTGGGACAGCCAGGTCCGGCGGATCCGGTGGGTCGAGGTCGGTGGTGCCGGTGTGGTCGCGGCGGTAGCGGTGGCCGTGGGGTGAGGTCCACTCGAACACTCCTGGGGCGGTCATCTCGTAGCGCCAGGGGGAGTGTGTCTTGAGGCGGTGGTGGAACCGGCACAGGCAGGCGAGGTTGCTCGTGGTCGTCGGGCCGGGTTGGGGTCGGCCCTCGGCGTCGGCGTCGTGGTCGTAGGCGATGATGTGGTCGACGTCGCAGCGCCGTGCGGGTCGCGTGCATCGCGGGAACACGCAGGTGCGATCCCGGAGCTGGACCTGTTCGCGGATGTCGGCGGGGATCTTGTAGGCCTGCGCGGTGAGCTGGGTGTTGAGGTCGATGACGGGCTTGATGGTGATCTCGGTGCGGGTGTCGGCGCACCAGGACTGGATCTGCTCGAGCAGGACCAGGCGTTGGCCGTTCTCCATGCGGCCGGTGGGCCCGAACACGGTGGTGTCGCCGGAGAAGGAGGCGTCGAAGTGGGCGTGGATCACGACCGCACGGGCGGCCGGCAGGCCCGGCTCGTCGGCACCAGAGCTCACGCGGTCCTGTCCCGGCCCCCCGGTCAGGAGGTCCAGCGCGGTCTGCGTCCGGGCGAGGTCCCCGAGGGCCTTGGCTCGTCGGGCGTCGAGCGGCAGCAGGGATCCGAGGGCCTGCTGGGTGGCGGCGTGGTGGGCGAGGGCGCGGTCGAGGTCGAGGGCGTCGGCGAGGTCGACCTCGGCCTCGATCCGCAGGGTGCCGGCGTAGTGCACGTCGTCGGTGTCGACGGTGACGTGACGGGGGTCGACCGCGAGGTAGCCGTCCTCCGGGTCCTGCGTGGGGTCGGCGGTCGCGAGGTCGTAGCGCTTGATGGTCTCGGCGACGAGGCGGTCGAGCTGCGCGGTGCCGATGCGTCCGGCGACGGCGGCGACCTGTGCGTCGACGAACCCGGCCGCCTCGACCGTGAGGGGAGGGGTGGAGTGGATGGTGGTGTCCGCGATCGCCCGGGCCCGCCACGCCGGCACCGCACCGGCGTGGACCTGTGCCCAGAGCCGCGGGAGGCGGTGACGGAGCTCGAGGGCGTGGCCGACGAGCTTCTTCGCCGCGGTCGTGGTGATGCCGAGGGTGGTGCCGAGCTCGGCGCAACAGAACACCGCCACCGGCGGAGCACCGTCGCCGGCGATGGGCTCCTCGTGCTGGGACCCCGGGACCGTGAACGACGCTGCTGTGTGGATCGACTCGGGCGGGTGCAGGTCCGCCCAGCGGGCGGCGAGAGCGAGCTGGCGGGCGGCCTCGGTGTTCTCGAGGTCGCGGGAGGCCTTGATCGTGGCGAGCAGGTCGGCGGGTGAGAGGTCGTCTGTGACCTCTCGTGCCTCGGCTGCCAGTGTCTCGATCATGCGTTTGATTGTAGTCGTGGGGTCCGACAACGGCCCTCGCGCGGACCGAAGGCCAGCAGGGTCTCGTGACGGGACTTCGTCCCTCCTCGACCAGCGGTGGCCCGGGTTGCTCGACCAGCGGTGGCCGGGCTCCTCGACCAGCGAGGGTTGGGGTGGTTTCCGAGCTCGCCGAGCTGCACCTCAGCCAGCGATCGGGAGCGCCCTCAACACCGACGAGGACCGCTCGCTCCGCTCCCAACTCGACCACCGGAGACGGGCCGGGCGTACGGACCCCGATATGCCCTGCGGCACCCTCCGCGCAAGTTGTGGGACCCCCGCGTGGGGTGGGTCTTCTCACATGTGCTAGCGCCCGTCGTTCTCGTTTTGTTCTCCCGTTCACAAACTCCTACAGTGGCGAAGTCACGCGAGATTCGCGGGACTGGAAAGAAGCAGCTGTGACCGCACGGACCCCCGACTCAGCCCGGGACATCCCCGAGGCAACCGTCGCCAGGCTTCCCGTGTACCTGCGTGCCCTGACCAGCCTCGCCGACGACGGCACGACGACCTGCTCGAGCGAGGAGCTCGCGGCGTCGGCCGGCGTCAACAGCGCCAAGCTCCGCAAGGACCTCTCCTACCTCGGCAGCTACGGCACCCGTGGCGTCGGCTACGACGTGGAGTACCTCCGCTACCAGATCGCGCGCGAGATCGGCGTGACCCAGGACTGGCCCGTGGTCATCGTCGGCATCGGCAACCTCGGCCACGCGCTCGCCAACTACTCCGGGTTCCGCAGCCGCGGGTTCCGCGTCGTCGCGCTGCTCGACGCCGACCCGGACCGCCACGAGGAGGTCGTCGCCGGGCTCGACGTGCGCTCCTTCGAGGACCTCGAGGCGATCGTGGCCGACAACGCCGTGTCGATCGGCGTCATCGCGACACCGGCCGTCGCCGCGCAGTCCGTCGCCGACCGGATGGTCGCGGCCGGCATCACCAGCATCCTCAACTTCGCACCGACGGTCCTGTCGGTGCCCGACGGCGTCGACGTGCGCAAGGTGGACCTCTCGATCGAGCTCCAGATCCTCGCCTACCACGAGCAGCGCAAGTCCGTCGTTCCCGGATCGGAGGTCGTGTCGTGAGCGTTCTCGTCGTGGGCATCTCCCACAAGTCCGCGCCGGTCGAGCTGCTCGAGCGCCTCGCGCTCGACGCCGACGGCACCGCGAAGCTGATCGCCGACGTGATGAGCGGCGAGCACGTCTCCGAGGCGACCGCGATCGTCACCTGCAACCGGCTCGAGGTCTACGCCGAGGTCGACCGCTTCCACGGCAGCGTCGAGGACCTCTCCGGGCTCCTGGTCGCGCAGGCCCGGCAGTCCACCGAGGCGCTGCTGCCGCACCTCTACGTCCACTACGACGAGGGCGCCGTCTCCCACCTCTTCCAGGTCGCCGCGGGCCTCGACTCGATGGTCGTCGGCGAGGGCCAGATCCTCGGCCAGACCCGCGAGGCGTTGCGCGTCGGCCAGGAGCACGGCACCGTCGGCCCGGCTCTCAACGCCCTCTTCCAGCAGGCACTCCGGGTCGGCAAGCGTGCCCACGCCGAGACCGACATCGACCGCGCTGCGCCCTCCCTGGTGACCGCCGCGCTCGAGCGCAGCTCGGTGCCCGTCGCGGGTGCTCGCACGCTCGTCATCGGCGCCGGTGCGATGGCCTCGCTGGCCGTCGCCCACCTCTCGCGCAGCGGCGCCGCCAGCATCTCGGTGCTCAACCGGACGGCGGCCCGCGCCGAGCGGCTCGCCGACGAGTACGCAGCCACGTCCGTGCCGCCCCACGCGCTCGTCGACGAGCTCGCCACCGCCGACATCGTCATCTCGTGCACCGGTGCGCCCGATCCGCTCGTACGCCTCGCTGACGTCGTGACCGCCCGCGGCGGCAGCGACCGCCCGCTCACCGTCATCGACCTCGCCCTGCCCCACGACGTGGACCCCTCGCTGGCCGACCTCCCGGGCGTACAGCTGGTCAACCTCGCCGGGCTCGCCGCGGAGCTGCGCGGCCTCGAGGCCACCGCCGGTGTCGACGACGTCCGCACCATCGTCGGGCAGGAGATCTCCGCGTTCCTCGCCGTACGCCGCCAGGCGAGCGTGACGCCCACGGTCGTGGCGCTGCGGTCGATGGCCACCTCGGTGGTCGACGCCGAGATGGACCGCCTCGCCTCGCGCCTGCCCGACCTCGACGACGCCACCCGCGCCGAGGTGCTCCACACCGTGCGCCGCGTCGCCGACAAGCTGCTCCACGAGCCCACGGTCCGGGTCAAGGAGCTCGCCGACGCGGAGCCCGCTGTGTCCTACACCGCAGCGCTGGCCGAGCTCTTCCGTCTCGACCCCGACGCGGTCGACGCCATCTCCCGAGCCGAGGGGGGATCGTCATGACCACTCCGCTCCGCCTCGGCACCCGCGCCTCGGCCCTCGCGACGACGCAGTCCGGCCACGTGGCCGACCTCGTCCGCGAGCGTCTCGGCCTCGAGGTCGAGCTCGTCGAGGTCTCGACCGAGGGCGACGTCAACCGCGCCCCGCTCGCCTCGATGGGCGGCACCGGCGTCTTCGTCAGCGCCCTGCGCGACGCGCTCCTCGACGGCCGCGTCGACCTGGCGGTCCACTCGCTCAAGGACCTGCCGACCACGCCCGCCGACGGCATCGCGCTCGCCGCGATCCCCCTGCGCGAGGACCCGCGCGACGTCGTCGTCGCCCGCGACGGCCTCACCCTGGGCGAGCTGCCGGTCGGCAGCCGCCTCGGCACCGGCTCGCCGCGACGGGTGAGCCAGCTCGCGGCCCTCGGCCTCGGCCTCGAGCTCCAGGGCATCCGCGGCAACGTCGACACCCGCATCCGCAAGGTCCGCGAGGGCGAGGTCGACGCGGTCGTCCTGGCCCGCGCCGGCCTGGCCCGCCTCGGTCGCCTCGACGAGGTGACCGAGGTCCTCGACCCGCTCCAGATGCTCCCGGCCCCCGGCCAGGGCGCGCTGGCGATCGAGTGCCGCACCGCCGACACCGACCTCGTCGCGTCGCTGGCGCAGCTCGACGACCCCGCCACCCGCGCCGCGGTCACGGCCGAGCGCGCGGTCCTGTCCACCCTCGAGGCCGGCTGCTCGGCCCCGCTGGGCGCACTGGCCGAGGTGGTCGAGGGGGAGGACGGCGAGGAGCTGTGGCTGCGTGCCGTGGCCCTCTCCGAGGACGGCGGACTCTCCGTGCGGATGAGCGCGACCGGCCCGGTCACCGAGGCCGTACGACTCGGAACACGTCTCGCGGGCGACATGCTCGACGAGGGAGCAGCAGACCTGATGACGGCACCACCAGTGAGGAAGCAGCACGCATGACGCGAGTACAGACCCCCAAGGCCACTGCCACGACGGACAAGGGCGCGACCAGCCCGGCCCAGGGTTGGGTGTCGTTCGTCGGCAGCGGACCCGGTGACCCGGGCCTGCTGACCGTGCGCGCCGTGGAGCTCCTCCAGGCCGCCGAGGTGATCGTCACCGAGGCTCCCGGCCACGTCGACCTGGTCCGTACGGTCCTCGGTCTCGTCGAGGGCCCCGACGGCCTCGTTGGCGGCCCTGAGATCGTCGACGGCGGCTTCGGCGAGGACGGCCAGCCGCTGACCCACGCGGCCCGCGCCAAGGTCGTGGTGCGCCACGGCAAGAAGCAGCGTGTGGTGCGCCTCATGGTCGGCGACCCGTTCCTCTACGCCTCGGGTCCCGAGGAAGCGCAGGCCTGCGTGAAGGCCGGCGTCGGCTTCGAGGTCGTCCCGGGCGTCTCGTCGGTGAGCGCCGTCCCGGCCTACGCCGGCATCCCGCTGACCACCAAGCGGCACCGCGAGATGGCCGTGGTCACCTGCGGCGAGAAGGTCGACTGGAGCGCGTACGCCGACGACCGCACCCTCGTCCTGCTCTCCGGGGTCGGCAGCATCGGCGAGACCGCCGCCGCGCTCGTCGAGGCGGGCCGCTCGCCCGAGACGCCCGTCGCCGTCACCCGCGTCGGTACCACGACCGAGCAGCAGACCCTCACCTCGACCCTCGCCTCGGTCGCGGCCGACGTCCGGGCGGCGCGGGTCGCCCCGCCGGCGATCATCGTGGTGGGCGACGTCGTCGACCTGCGCGAGACGCTGTCGTGGTTCGAGACCAAGCCGCTCTTCGGCTGGCGCGCGCTGGTGCCCCGCACCAAGGAGCAGGCCGGCTCGCTGTCGCGTCGCCTGCGCGAGTACGGAGCGGTGCCCGAGGAGGTGCCGACCATCTCGGTCGAGCCGCCGCGCAACCCGCTCCAGATGGACAAGGCCGTCCGCGGCCTCGTGGAGGGCCGCTACGAGTGGATCGCCTTCACCTCGGTCAACGCTGTCAAGGCCGTCCGCGAGAAGTTCGAGGAGTACGGCCTCGACGCGCGTGCCTTCTCGGGCCTCAAGATCGCCGCCGTCGGCGACAAGACCGCCCAGGCGATCGCCGACTGGGGCCTGCGCGCCGACCTGGTGCCGTCGGGCGAGCAGTCCGCTGCCGGGCTGCTGGAGGACTGGCCGCCGTACGACGACGTGCTCGACCCGATCAACCGGGTCTTCCTGCCCCGCGCCGACATCGCCACCGAGAACCTCGTCGCAGGCCTGATCGACCTCGGCTGGGAGTGCGACGACGTCACGGCCTACCGGACCGTACGCGCCACGCCCCCGCCGGCGCCGGTGCGCGACGCGATCAAGACGGGCAAGTTCGACGCGGTCGTCTTCACCTCGTCCTCCACGGTGCGCAACCTCGTCGGCATCGCCGGCAAGCCGCACCCGTCGACGATCATCGCGGTGATCGGTCCGCAGACCGCCAAGACCGCCGAGGAGCACGGCCTGCGCGTCGACGTCCTCGCGCCCACGCCCGACGTGGAGGTCCTGGTGGACGCGCTCGCTGACTTCGGTGCGGCCCGCCGCCTCGCGATGCTGGAGGCCGGCGAGCCGGTCACCCGGCCCAGCGAGCGCACCGCGTCGGGTCGTCGCAAGGCCCGCGCCAAGTAGCCGTCACCGCCGCCGTCACCGCCACTGGGGAAGGATGCACCCGTGACCGATGAAACCCCTGTCCAGGTCCCGACCGTCCGTCCCCGGCGGCTGCGGCGCACCCCGGCCCTGCGCCGGATGGTCGCCGAGCACCACGTGGTGCCGAGCTCGCTCGTGCTGCCGGTCTTCATCCGTGAGGGACTCGACGAGCCGCGGCCGATCTCGTCGATGCCGGGGGTCGTCCAGCACTCCCGCGACTCGCTGAAGCAGGCCGCCTCCGAGGCGGCCGAGCTCGGCCTCGGCGGAGTGATGCTCTTCGGCATCCCCGAGCACAAGGACGCCACCGGTTCCGGCGGCATCGATCCCGGGGGCGTGCTCAACCTCGCCATCACCGACGTGGTCGCCGAGGTGGGCGACCAGCTGACGGTCATGTCGGACCTGTGCCTCGACGAGTTCACCGACCACGGCCACTGCGGCCTGCTCACCCCCGACGGCGAGGTCGACAACGACCGGACCTTGGTGGCGTACGGCCAGATGGCGCTCGCCCAGGCCGCGGCCGGCGTCGACATGGTCGGCCCCAGCGGCATGATGGACGGACAGGTCCGCGTCGTCCGGGAGGCGCTCGACGCGGCCGGGCACAGCCACGTCTCGATCCTGGCCTACTCCGCGAAGTACGCCTCGGCGTTCTTCGGCCCGTTCCGCGAGGCCGTCGACTCCTCGCTCCAGGGCGACCGCCGCACCTACCAGCAGGACCCGGCCAACGCCGTCGAGGGCGTGCGCGAGGTCCTGCTCGACGTGGCGGAGGGGGCCGACATCGTGATGGTCAAGCCCGCCCTGGCCTACCTCGACGTCATCCGCCGGGTGCGCGACGCGGTCGACGTGCCGGTCGCCGCCTACAACATCTCCGGCGAGTACTCCATGGTCGAGGCCGCGGCCGCGAACGGGTGGATCGACCGCGAGGCCGCGATCCTGGAGACCCTCACCTCGATCCACCGCGCCGGCGCGGACGTGATCCTCACCTACTGGGCCTCCGAGGCCGCGCGCCTGCTCCGCCGCTGAACTTCCACGCGTACATCACACGCACCGATAGGTACGGTTCGTATGACGCTGCGCGGCCCGGCCGGAGGTCAGGGGTTCAGCAGGTCGTTCGCGCAGTCCTCGAGCTCGTTGGTCCCGGTCAGGGGCAGGTCGATGATGCCTTGGGCGGTGCACTGCGCGATTGCCTCTGCGTAGGTCAGCGTGTTGCTGACCGTCGCCGTCGGCAGGGGCGGCAGCGTCGGGCTGAGCGTCGGCACGCTGGTCGGGACCGAGGTCGTCGGGTTGGTCGTCGGGTCCTTGGTGGGCGTCTGCGTCGGAGTCTGGGTCGGCGTCGAGGTCGGCGTCTGGGTGGGCGTCGAGGTCGGCGTCTGGGTGGGCGTCGGGTCCTTGGTCGGCGAGTCGTCGTCCTTGTCGCCCTTGCCCCCCTTGCCGCCGTTGCCTCCCTTGCCGCCGGTGCCGGACGAGCCGGTCGTCTCGGGCACGATCACGCCGCTCGTGAGCGTGGAGGTCGGCACGGCGCTGAAGTCGCCGTCCATGTAGGCCTGCATGATCTCCAGCACCAGGTCGACGTAGGCGTTGGAGTGGTTGTAGCGGTAGACCGAGGCGCGCTGGCCCTGCTCGGAGGACAGGTCGTCGTCGCCGGAGCACAGGTAGACCGCGGTCGCGAGGGCGGAGTCGTCGATGTCCTGCGGGTTGCGGGTGCCGTCGCTGTCGCCGTCGACGCCCACGACCGCCCAGGTCGAGGGGATGAACTGCATCGGACCGACCGCGCGGTCGTGACGCGTGTCGTTGTCGTACTGGCCGGCGTCGGTGTCGGCGATGTCCTGCGTGTTGTTCTTGCCGTTGAGGGCGATGCCGTAGATCCCGGGCTGCGCGACGCCCTGCTCGTCGAGCACGTTGCCGCCGAAGCGGCCGTGGTCGGACTCGACGCGGCCGATCGCGGCGATGAGCTCCCACGGCAGGTTGCAGCCCTTGTCGGCACCGTTGATGACGGCCTCGGCGCGCTGGTAGGCCGACAGTGCGGCCTGGGGGATGTCGCTGGCCGAGCCGGGCGTCAGGGCCGCGGCGCGGGTGACGGCATCGTCGCCGACGCTCGCAGGGGCCTCGATCGCGGAGGCGGGGAGGACGGTGCCGTCGGGGAGCGTACGGGGGCCGTCGGGGTCGGCGCTGGCCGAGCCGATGCCACCGGTGAGGCTGGCCGTCCACGCAGCGGACAGCACCGCCAGCGGAATGATGGCGGTCGCTCGGTGAAGCCGGCCTGCACTCGACATGTCGCGCTCTCCCCTTGGTCGAACTGGTGTCATGATGCCCCCTCCGGGCACATCCACACCTCGCTAACGAAGAACTGTCACTCCAAGTTACGCGCCGGTCACCTGTGCGCCAACCCACAGCCGGGGACTCTCTGCGGCCCTCGACTGGGATCCCTTTGCGCCCCTGCGTGACAATGACCCGGTGACCTCCGTGACGACCCCTTCCACGACCGCGGCCAGCGAGGCCTGGTTCGAGCGAGCCCGGGCCGTGACGCCGGGAGGAGTGAACTCTCCCGTCCGGGCCTTCAACGCCGTCGGCGGCACCCCGCGCTTCATCACCTCGGCCTCGGGTGCCTGGCTCACCGACGCCGACGGCAACGACTACGTCGACCTGATCTGCTCGTGGGGACCGATGCTCCTCGGCCACGCGCACCCCGACGTCCAGGCGGCCGTCGCCGGTGCGGTCGCGCGCGGCACGTCGTACGGCACTCCGACCGAGCCCGAGGTCGAGCTCGCCGAGGAGATCGTGCGGCGCACCCCCGTCGAGCGGGTCCGCTTCGTCTCCTCGGGCACCGAGGCGACCATGTCGGCGATCCGCCTCGCACGCGGAGCCACCGGCCGCGACGTCATCGTGAAGTTCGCCGGCTGCTACCACGGCCACGTCGACGCGCTGCTGGCCGAGGCCGGCTCGGGCGTCGCCACGCACGCGGTCCCCGGCACCAGCGGCGTGCCCGCGACCGCTGCCACCGAGACCCTCGTGCTGCCCTACAACGACCGCGAGGCCGTGCTCGCCGCCTTCGAGGCCCACGGTCCGCGCATCGCCTGCCTGATCACCGAGGCCTTCCCCGGCAACATGGGCGTCGTCCCGCCGGCTCCCGGCTTCAACGCCTTCCTCGCCGAGACCTGCCGTGCCCACGGCGCGTTGTTCATCAGCGACGAGGTGATGACCGGCTTCCGGGCCACCGAGCAGGGCGGCTGGGGCCTCGACGGCGCCATCGAGGGCTGGACGCCCGACCTGATGACCTTCGGCAAGGTGATGGGTGGCGGCTTCCCCGCTGCGGCCTTCGGTGGCCGGGCCGACCTGATGGCGCACCTCGCGCCGGAGGGGTCGGTCTACCAGGCCGGCACGCTGTCCGGTAACCCCGTGGCCACCACCGCGGGGCTCGCCACCCTCCGGCTCGCGACCCCCGAGGTCTACGCCCACCTCGACGCCACCGCGCACACCGTCCGCGACGCGGTCGCCGAGCACCTGCTGGCCGCCGGCGTGCCGCACGTCGTGCAGGCGGCCGGCACCATGTTCTCGGTGTTCTTCCGCGACGCCGCCGTCCGCGACTTCGCCGAGGCGAGCCGGCAGGACACGGCAGCGTACGCCGCCTTCTTCCACTCGATGCTCGACCAGGGCGTCTACCTGCCGCCGTCCGCCTACGAGGCGTGGTTCGTCTCCGCGGCCCACGACGACCGGGCTATCTCGACGATCGTCGACGCACTACCGGACGCCGCCCTCGCGGCCGCGATGGCGGGAGGCCACTGACATGGGTGTCGAGACCATCGTCCACCTGCTCCGGCACGGTGAGGTCCACAACCCCGACGGCATCCTCTACGGCCGGATGGACGGGTTCCACCTCTCCGACCTCGGCCAGCAGATGGCCCGGCGCATCGCCGACTCGATCGGCGACCGCGACATCGTGCACCTGCGCACCTCGCCCCTCGAGCGTGCCCAGGAGACCCTTGCCCCGCTCGCGGCCACGCTCGGGATCACCCCCGAGGTCGACCCGCGTGTCATCGAGTCCGGCAACAAGTTCCAGGGCGTCAACTTCGGCGCGGGCGCCAGGACGTTCCTCAAGCGTCCCGACCTGCTGCGCCACATGTACAACCCGTTCCGCCCGTCGTGGGGGGAGCCGTACGACGAGATCGCCGGCCGGATGGTCGCGGCCGTGCACGACGCGCGCGACGCGGCGGCCGGTCACGAGGCGGTCGTGGTGTCCCACCAGCTGCCGATCTGGACGACGCGGCTGTTCCTCGAGAAGCGCAGCTACCTCCACCACCCCAAGACCCGGCAGTGCACCTTGTGCTCGCTGACCAGCGTGGTCTTCGACGACGACCGCGTCGTGCAGGTGCGCTACTCCGAGCCGGCCGGCGACCTGATCCCGGTCGGCGACCGGTCCGCCCCGTTCTCGGCCGGGGGCGCGCCGCGGGAGGACCGGCCCTGACGATGCTGCGCCGCCTCGCTGCGCCCCTCGTGGCGCTCGCCTGCCTGCTCGTGCTCGCGGGCTGCTCCGGGCTGTCCGGGACGGGCGACAAGGGCTACATCTCCGGCGCGGGCGCGCCGACCGAGGTCAAGGCCGTCGACCGCGGCGAGCCGATCGCGCTGACCGGCACCGACCTCGACGGCGAGGAGGTCGACCTGGCCGCCCTGCGCGGCAAGCCCGTCGTGGTCAACGTCTGGGCCTCGTGGTGCCCACCGTGCCGGGTCGAGCAGCCCGACCTCAACGAGGCCGCCGCCGAACTCGGCGACCGGGTGGAGTTCGTCGGGCTCAACATCCGTGACGCCTCGCGCGACAACGCCGCCGCCTACGTCCGCAACCTCGACGTGCCCTACGCGTCCGTCTACTCCGCCGACGGCGCGGCGCTGCTGCCCTTCGCCGGCACGCTGACCCCGCGGTCGATCCCGAGCACGGTCGTCCTCGACGCCGAGGGCCGGATCGCCGCCTCCGTCAACGGCCGCATCCCCACCACGCAGACCCTCCTTTCCCTGGTCGAGGCGGTCCTCGATGAGTGACTGGTTCCGGGAGACGGCCCTGTCGGGGTCGATGGTGCTGGCCCTGCCCGTGGCCCTCGCCGCTGGTCTGGTCTCGTTCTTCAGCCCCTGCGTGATCCCGCTGCTGCCGGGCTACCTGTCCTACGCCACCGGCATCTCGGGCGGCGACCTCGACCAGGCGCGACGCAGCCGGCTGGTGCTCGGCGCGACCCTGTTCGTGATCGGCTTCTCCTTGGTCTTCGTGCTGCTCGGCAGCCTCACCGGGGCGGCCGGGGCGTGGCTGTTCACCCACACCCGCCAGCTCAACGTGGTGCTCGGCGTCATCACGATCCTGCTCGGCATCGCGTTCCTCGGCGGCTTCGGCTTCCTGCAGCGCGACTGGCGCATCCACCGGGTGCCCGCCGTCGGGCTCGCCGCGGCGCCCCTGATCGGCTTCCTGTTCGGCGTCGGCTGGACGCCCTGCGTCGGGCCGACCCTGGCCGCGATCAACGTGCTGTCCGTCAACGAGGCGACGGCCGGTCGCGGCGCCCTGCTCTCCGGCGTGTTCGCCCTCGGGCTCGGCCTGCCCTTCATCGCGGCCGCACTCGCCTACCGCCGCATGCTCGGCGCCTTCGCCGTGATCCGTCGGCACCAGCAGCTCGTCGTACGCCTCGGCGGGGTGATGATGATCGTGGTCGGCCTCCTCCTCGTCAGCGGCTGGTGGGACCGACTCGTGCAGTGGCTGCAGCTCCAGGTCGTCCAGGGATTCGCGGTGCCGGTGTGACCGACCTCCAGCCCGACCTGCGCCACCGGCCGTCCGACGACCGCCAGGCCACCGCACTGCCCCCGGACCTCGACGCGCGTGAGCTCGCGCGGTGGTCGTGGCGGCAGCTGACGTCGATGCGTACGGCACTGGTCCTGCTGCTGCTCCTGGCGCTCGCCTCGATCCCCGGGTCGGTGATCCCGCAGGAGAACATCGACTCGCTCGCGGTCTCGCAGTGGCGCGACAACCACCCGCGGCTCGCGCCGATCTGGGAGCGGCTGGACCTGTTCGACGTCTACGGGTCGGTGTGGTTCTCCGCCATCTACATCCTGCTGATGATCTCGCTGGTCGGCTGCATCGTCCCGCGCCTGTTCGTGTACGCCCGTGCCGTGCGCGCCCGCCCGCCGAGGGCGCCGCGCCACCTGTCCCGGCTGCCCGAGAGCACGTCGTACCCGACCGACGAGGACCCCGAGATCGTCCTGGACCGCGCCGCCAAGGCGCTGCGCCGCAAGCGGTTCCGGGTCGACGCCGGCGAGGACTCGGTGGCCGCCGAGCGCGGCCACCTGCGCGAGGCCGGCAACCTGGTCTTCCACCTCGCGGTCATCGTCGTGCTCGTCGGCGTCGCCGTGGGCAGCCTGTTCGGCTACAAGGGCGGCGTCATCATGCTCAACGGCGAGGACTACGGCTTCTCCAACAACCTCACCCAGTACGACGACTTCGCGCCGGGCGCGCTCTTCGACCCCGACGTGATGGAGCCGTTCTCCTTCAGCATCACCGACTTCGAGGTCGAGTGGCTGACCGAGGGCGAGCGGGCCGGGATGGCGCGCGAGTTCGTCGCCGAGCTCGCCTACGAGACCGAGCCGGGGGGCGAGACGAAGTCCTACGACCTCCGGGTCAACCACCCGCTGAGCATCGGCGGCACCGACGTCTTCCTCATCGGGCACGGCTACGCCCCCGTCATCACGATCCGCGACGGAGGCGGCGAGGTCGCCTACAGCGGGCCGTCGGTCTTCCTGCCGACCAACGCCCAGACGTTCGAGTCGTTCGGAGTGATCAAGGCCCCCGACGCCAGCCCGGCGCAGATCGGCTTGGAGGGCACCTTCTACCCGACGTTCGCGATGGGCCGCGACGCCGACGGCAACCTGACGATGCCGGCGTCGGTCTTCGGCGACGCGTTCGACCCGCTGGTCTCGCTGTTCGTCTACACCGGCGACCTCGGCCTCGACGACGGCACCCCGGCGTCGGTCTACGTGCTCGACAAGGCGAAGGCCACCCAGGTCGTGAAGGACGACGGCCAGCCGTTCCGGATGGACCTCAGGCCCGGCGACACGGTGACCCTGCCCGACGATCTCGGCACGGTCTCGTTCGACGGCCTCCAGCGGTGGAACAAGATCCAGGTCAGTCGGAGCCCGGGCAAGATGGTGGCACTGGCCGGCGTGGTGCTCGCGCTGCTCGGCCTGCTGGGCTCGCTGTTCATCCGCCCCCGACGCATGTGGGTGCGCGCGCGGCGCCAGGACGACGGCACGACGCTCGTGGAGGTGGCACGGCTGGACCGCTCGTCCGCCGGCGACCCGGAGGACGGCGCCGCCGAGATGGGCGACGTCGTGGCGGCACTGCAGGGCAGGACAACCAAGGAGGACGAGTCGTGACCGACGAGTGGTTCGAGGTGTTCAGCTACCGGGGCGTCATCGGCGCCGCGGTGCTCTACTTCCTCGCGATGCTGGCCTACTTCTTCGAGCTGGCCGGCCTGCGCTCGGCTCCCGAGGAGGAGGAGCAGGAGGCCGCGGTCGGCGCGCGGGCGGTCCTCGTCGCCCCCCCTCGTACGGCGGTGGCGGCCCGCCTCGGGCTGGTCCTGACGGTCTTCGCCGTCGTCGTCCACCTCGCCGCGCTCGTGGCCCGCGGTCTCGCCGCCGACCCCAACCGGGTGCCGTGGGGCAACATGTACGAGTTCACGATCTCCGGCACCTTCGTGGTCGCGCTGATCTTCGTGCTCTCCACGCTCCGCATCGACATCGAGTGGCTAGGTCCGCTGGCGACGACCTTCGTCGTGGCTGCCCTGATGGCGGCGTTCCTCGGGCTCGACGACACGGTGCTTCCCCTGCCCGACGCGCTCAACTCCCCGTGGCTGGTCATCCACGTCGTCGCCGCGGTGATCTCCACCGGTGCCTTCACCGTCGGCGCCCTGCTGTCCGGGCTCTACCTGGCCAAGGCCCGCTCGACCTCCACCACCGGCTACCTCGCCCGCGTCCCCGACCTCAAGGTGCTCGACCGGCTGTCCTACCGGATGCACGCCTTCGGCTTCCCGGTGTGGACCTTCGCCGTCCTGATCACCGGCCCGATCTGGGCGCACCAGGCGTGGGGCGCCTACTGGAACTGGGACCCCAAGGAGGTGTGGGCCTTCATCACCTGGGTGGTCTACGCCGCCTACCTCCACGCCCGCGCGACCGCGGGCTGGCGTGGGCGCAACGCCGCGATGCTGGCGCTGGTCGGTGCGGCGACGCTGTGGTTCAACTTCATCGGCATCAACTTCTTCAGCTCCTCCAGCCAGCACTCCTACGCGGAGGGAGCCGCACCCGAGACGTCAGTCGTCGTCGGGCTCGCGGGGCCGGTCGAGGCCGCGGAGGAAGTCGGGGTCGTCATCGGGTCCGATCACGCGCGGACGTGACGACGTACCTCCGTCGAGCCGGCGCAGCATCAGCCTGACCAGGAACCACACGACGACGGCGATGGCCGCGACGACGAGCAGGACCTTCAGCATTCCTCCAATGTAGTCGCCACGTCCTAGTCTGGTGGCGTGAAGGAGTTCGTCGTCTACACGGTCATGCGGCTCGCACTGTTCATGGCCTCGTTCGGTGTCGTCGTCGGGTTGATGGCCCTGGCCTTCGACGGTCGCTACAACCTGTTCTGGGCGATCATCCTCGCATTCCTGATCTCCGGCGTGGCCTCGTTCTTCATCCTCGACCGGCAGCGCGAGGCCTTCGCCCGGCGGGTCGAGGCGCGCGCATCCCGGGCGTCCGCCGCCTTCGAGGAGCGCAAGGCCCGCGAAGACCGGGACTGACCCTCGGGTCCACGCCATGGCGACGCTGCGCGTGACCCGCGGCCAGGCGCTCGCCTGGCGGCTTGGCCGGCAGCACCTGCTCGTCGGGGCTGCCGACGCGACCGAGGTCGTCCGGACCCTGGCGGCCGTGTCGGTCTTCGGCGCCGACCCCGACCTGTCCGTACGCCGACGGCTCGCGTCGCCCGGTCCGCCCGGGGAGGTGCAGCGGGCGCTGGCCGACGGCCGGCTGATGAGGACCTTCTCGTTCCGCGGGTCGGTGCAGGTGATGGCCCCGGACACGGCCGGCGCCTACCTCGCGGTCCGTGCAGCCGGACGGCAGTGGGCACGGAGGAGCTGGGTCGAGCACTACCGGCTCGCGGCCGACGACTGGCCCGACCTGCGCGCAGCGGTCCGCGAGGTCGTCGCGGACGGCCCGGTGCCGCCCCGTGCCGTGGCCGACGCCCTGACCGGGTCCGCGCGCTTCGGGCACCTGGCGCGGGAGTTCGCCGAGCCCAACCACACCCTGCTCAAGCCGCTCGCCTGGCAGGGCGACATCGCCCTCGGGCCCGACCTCGCCGGCCCGCTGGTGCTCCAGAGCCCGGGCGCGGCGCCCGGGTGGGCGGGCATCCCCGACCTCGACGAGGCGGGACCGCGCACGGTCCTGGAGTACGTCGACGCGTACGGCCCCACGGCCCCGGAGCACGTGCACCACTGGCTGGGCGAGGGCCTGAGCGCCGGGCGCAAGCGACTCGAGCAGTGGTGGCACGCGGTGCGGGACGACCTCGTCGAGGTCGACGTCGGCGGCGAGCCCCGCTGGCAGGTGGCTGAGCGCATCGACGAGCTGGCCCTCACGCGCGCGGAGCCGACCGTGGTGCTCCTGCCCGGCAAGGACAACTGGGTGGTGGGACCGGGCACCAAGGACGCGTGGGTCGTCCCCCACGGTCACGGCACCGAGATGACCCGCGGTGTCAACCCGGTGCTCGTGGACGGGGTCGTCGCGGGGACGTGGCGGGTCGACGGCGACGCGCTCGAGGCGACCGTACCGCCGTCCGAGGAGCTGTCGGCCGAGGCCGGTCGCCTGGGCTCGCTCCTGGGCAGGGCGCTCGAGCTCAGAACCCCGTGAGGCTGTAGGCCGGCTCGCCCAGGTCGGCCATCGCGGCGAGGCGGCGTACGGACTCCTCCGAGCCGTCGAGGCGACCGGCGCGATGGAGCGTGCGCACGGGGACCGCGCCCAGGTAGAGCGAGCCCAGGGTCTCGGACGTGAGGCGTACGTCGGGCTCGTCGTCGGTGCGGGTCACGGTCGCCACGCCGTCGTTGGTGGTGACCGTGAAGCGGCCGGCGGCGTGGCCCTGCGGGTCGTCGACCTCGACCACGACCGAGCCCTCCGCCGACCAGGGCCGGGCGGCGAGGCAGCGCGGCACGTCGAGGAGCCGCAGCCAGAGGAACTCCTTGACCTCGGTCGTCCTCACCCGGTTGAGGTCGGTGAGCGCCCACATGAGCGGGTCGTCGGGGTGGAACAGGTTGAAGGTGACCTTGGCGACCCGGTCCATGCTGCCCAGGAACGACCAGAGGGCGAGCTGGGCCTGCGGCGTGAGCGTCGCCATCTCGTCGACCTTGACCGTGTGGTCCTCGCCGGGCTTCCAGAGGACGAAGCCGTCGACGGTTCCGGTCGCGTCGAGGTGCACGGCCGCGCGGAGCTTGCGGTTGGGGCCGCCGCTGCTGGGGTCCCAGGCGCCGGTGTGCATGTCCTCGTAGGGGGCGGGCCACGCGACCGAGCCGCGCTGGCGAGCGTGGAAGGTGTCGAAGACGGCCTTGACGTGCGGCCACGCGTCGGCCGGCTCGACCAGCTCGACGCGACCGGCGTCGGCGAGGTCGCGGAACCCGAACCCCGGAGTGGTGTCGACCTCGACGCCCACGCGGAAGGTCGCCGGGCCGAAGCCCCAGCGACCGTAGATCGTGGCCTCGGCCGCCGTCAGCGCGGCGATCGGCACGCCGGCGGCGACGGCGTCGACGAGGTCGTCCTCGATCATGCGGCGCAGCAGGCCCTGGCGGCGATGCGTGGCACTCGTGGTGACGTCGGTGATCATCCGCAGCGGCAGCAGCTCGCGCCCGGCGTTGAGCGTCTTGTCGAGGCTGGCGTACGTGGCGACGGGCATGGGGCCCGCGCCGAACTCGCCCTCGGGAAGCCAGGCGCCGCGCACGATCACCGCGTCGGTGCGGTAGTGCTTGACCCACCTCTCGACGGCGTCGTCGTCGGGGCGGTCCTCGCTGAAGCCGCGCAGGACCGCCTCGATCCAGCCGCGGCGCCGCGCGGCGGCTGCGGGGGAGTCGTCGGAGAAGTCGAGGATGTCGAAGGCGTAGTCCACCCGGCCACGCTAGTGAGCGCGGGCCCGGACGGGCCACGGGTTATCCGTTGGTCGAGGAGGGACGGAGCCCCGTCACGAGACCACGAGCAGCGGCGCCGCGACCAGCACCGACCAGATCAGCTCCGAGGCGCCGGTCGCGGCCAGGACCGGGATGAGCGCCGGACCCTGCGCCCCGCCGAGGACGGCCCGCGTCGGGACGCCCGCGCGGGCCAGGAAGCCGAGCCCGACCAGCGCCCACCACGTCGTCGCGGCGGCGACCGCGACGACCGCGGCGGCGGCGGCGAGGACGAGGAAGGCGTACAGGTAGCGGGTGCGCTCGTCGCCGAGGCGTACGGCGAGGGTGCGCTTGCCGGCGACGGTGTCGGTGGGGATGTCGCGCAGGTTGTTGGCGACGAGGATGGCGCAGGCCAGGGCGCCGATGCCGACGCCGGCGTAGAGCGCGGGCCACTCCCAGGTCGAGGTCTGGACGTAGGTCGTGCCGACCACGGCGACCAGGCCGAAGAAGACGAAGACCATCACCTCGCCGAGGCCGAGGTAGCCGTAGGGCCTGTCGCCGCCGGTGTAGAACCAGGCGGCCACGACGCACACGAGCCCGACGGCGACGAGCCACCAGGCGGTGGTCGCCGCGAGGACCAGGCCGGCGACGGCGGCCACGCCGAAGGCGGCGAAGGCCGCGAGCCTCACCGCGCGGGGCGTCGCCGCGCCCGAGCCGACGAGGCGCATCGGACCAACCCGCTCGGCGTCGGTGCCGCGGATGCCGTCGGAGTAGTCGTTGGCGTAGTTGACCCCGACCTGCAGCGCGAGGCTCACGACCAGCGCGAGCAGCGCCTTCCACCACACGGCCTGGTCCACGTATGCCGCGACGCCGGTGCCGGCGAGCACGGGCGCGACCGCAGCGGGGAGGGTGCGGGGCCGGGCGCCGGCGATCCAGTCAGCGGTGGAGGTCACCGGTGGATTCTGGCAGGGGTGCGTCGGGCTCCATCGGCAAGGGCTCCTGCGAGACCGCGACATCCACGTGCTCCGGGTCGCTCGCCCGGGCGTCGGCCAGGACGTCGGCGGGCACGTGCTGTTCGAGGAAGCGTCGACCTGCGTGCGCCGACTTGTGCAGGCCGGCCGCTGCCACGACGACGATCGCCGCGATCGTGAGCCAGCCGAGGGCGCCCCACTCCATCGCGAGGAAGCCGTAGGCCGCGGGTGCCCAGAACCGCCCGAGCGTGCCACCGAGCTCGGAGACGCCCTGGTAGTCGCCGCGGCGACGGGGGTCCATCAGCTCGACCTCGAGGGTCCAGCCCGAGGCGGAGAGGAAGAGCTCGGCCCAGGTGAGGACGATGTGGCCGAGGAAGAACAGCACGATGGTCAGCCAGCCGGTCGTCTCGTGCGTGGCCAGGGTGACGAGGCACGTCAGGACGAAGAAGAGGGTGGAGAGGCGTACGGCGCGCAGGGCGGTCTCGACGTTGCGGATGCCACGCGACGCGAGCCGCGGGAGCACGATGCACATGACCGTGTTGGTGCCGAAGAGCACCGCGACCAGCACCTTGGGTGCGTCGGTCTCGGTGACCAGCCACACCGGGATGACGGTGTGCAGCAGCACCTGGTTGGTCCACATGACGCCGGTGAAGAAGGTGACCGCGATCCAGCTGCGGTTGCGGATCGCGGGGATGCCCTCGGGCTTGACCCGTGGCTCGGAGCTGCGTACGTCGTGGCTGGCGTCGGGGAGCCGAGGGATCGCCAGGGCGTTGAGGAGGAACAGCAGCGCGCTCACCACGGGTGCCCACCGCAGGACGTCGGTGCCGAAGGCGATCGCGCCCGCGCCGAGGAAGGCGCCGATGCTGAAGCCGACGTTGAGCGCGGAGTAGAGGTAGGCGCGCGACTCGACGCGCTCGGCCGGCGGCAGGATGTCGATGACGTACGCACCGTGGGCCGCGCCGCCCAGGGTGCCGGCGACCTCCATCACGACGGCGAGCGCGACGTACTCGGGGAAGCTGTCGATGAACGGCCACGCCAGGAACAGCACGCCATGGATCGACGCCGACAGGGTCCACATGCGCTTCGGGCCGAAGCGGTCGACCAGCTTGCCCATGGGCACGGCGACGATGAAGCTCGCCACCGCGGCGATGGTGAGTCCGATGCCCACCTCGGCCAGCGAGAGGCCGACGACGAGGGTGAAGAACACCGCCGACCCGGCGAGGAACGCGCCGTCGCCGGAGGCGAAGAGCAGGGACTGGACCGACAGCCTCCGCGCGAGGGGGGACGGGGGCGTGGCGTAGTTCTTCAGGGCCGTGAGCATCGCCGGTCATTCTCGCCCGGGGGACCGACAGTCGTCCTGCGATTTTCGGTCGGGGCAGTGGGTGGCGGCGTGCTCTCGGTCACCCCTCGGTGGCCGGGCAGCCGGTCACTGCTTCGGTGGTCGAGTAGCCGGGCGAGGAACGAGCCCCGGTGTATCGAGACCCGGGCGACCGTTCGCTGGTCGAGGAGGTCGCGCAGCGACCGTCACGAGACCCCTGACCCGGTGCGCAGACCTGTTCGGAAATACTTCTCCACAACCCTGTTCTCGCAGGTCGGGGTGTCGGTGGGCTCTGGGAGACTGGACCCATGTCCACCACCGCTCCGGCCCCCGCCACCAGCCCCGTGCTGGATCGTGCGGTGCTGGATCGTGCGGTGCTGGACCGGGCGGCGGCGGCGATGACGGCGAAGCGTCGTGTCGAGGTCGAGGTGCTGGAGTCCGCGCTGGCGTGGGCGCAGGCGCACGTCGTGTCCGACGAGGAGGTGGCGGCGGGGTGGCGTTCGGAGACGATCCACGCGCCGGGGTCGCCGGCGGCGTTGTTCGGGGAGCGTCCCCTGCCGATCGCGGGCGAGGGTGCCCCGCTGGTCGCGGAGTTCGCGGTGGTCGAGCTGTCGGGGGTGTTGGAGCAGTCCCACGAGGCCACGCTGGCGCTGCTGGGTGACGTGCTCGACCTGGCCCACCGCCTGCCACGGCTGTGGACGCTGGTGCGGTCGCTGGTCGTGCCGGTGCGGCTGGGGCGGGAGGCGGCGCGGGTCTCGCGCGACCTCGACCTGGTCGCGGCCGGTCACGCGGACCGGCTGCTGGTGTGGCAGCCGCGTCGGTTGAACCCGCACCGCATCGGGGTCCTGGTCCACGAGGCCCGCCTGTACGCGGACCCGGACCGGGCGATCGCCGACCACGACCACGCGCTGGAGTCCCGGCGCGTCGAGGTGCACCACGAGCAGGGTGCACCGGGGGTGAGCGAGGTGTTCATGAGCCTCGACGTGGCTGATGCGGTCGCGTTCGACCACACCGTGTCGACCATGTCGACCACCATGCGAGCCCTGGGTCACCCCGGCGACCTCGGCGTCCGCCGCGCCCACGCGGTCGGGCTCCTCGCGGACCCGCAGCAGGCCCTCGACATCCTGGCCGCCGCGGATGTCGCGGACCCCGACCGTGACGTCGACCCCGACCGCGACGAGAGCGTGTGCGTGGCCGACGAGGCCGCCTACGCGACCCCGGACCCGTTCCGCCGACCCACCACCGACACCCCCTCGAAGATGTCAGGCCGGGCGGGTCGGTCGGGTGAGGTGCGGCTGGTGCTGCACCTCACCGACCGCGACCTCCTCGCCCACGGCATTGACTCCCAGACCGTTGATGCCTGTGGGGTGGCGCGCAGTGACGAGCTCGGCCCGATGCTGCTGGGCCGGCTCCAGACGTGGCTGCTCACCGCCGGCACAGTGACCATCCAGCCCGTCCTCGACCTCGACCCGGCAACGAGCCCGATGCCCGCGGTCGACCAGCACGACCCGCCCGCGCCGATGGCCGCCGCAGTCCGGCTCCGGGACGCCACCTGCGTGTTCCCCGGCTGCAGCCGTCCCTCCGGGCGGGCCGACCTCGACCACATCGTCGAGTACGTCCCCCTCGACGAGGGCGGGCCACCCGGCCAGACCCACCCGGCCAACCTCGCGCCCCTGTGCCGGCGACACCACCGGGCCAAGACGTTCGGCGCCTTCACCTACCACCGACGACCCGACGGCGCGTACGAGTGGACCCTGCCCTCCGGCAGGCGCATCGTCACCGACCCACCCCGCCCCCGACCGAGACCAGGACCGAGACCAGGACCAGAGCCACGGTCCAGACCCTGACCGCCCCGCACGCCCGACACCACCGGGTCTGTCCGACTAACGGTGTAAGCAGCGGTTCCATTGTTAGAGGTTCTCCGGGGCCGGCATCCGATCGGCGAAGGTGATGGCGAAGGCGTTGAGTGCTGGCTTCCACCTCATCGTCCATCGTGTCTGACCGGTGCCCTTGGGGTCCAGCGACCTGGTGACCATGTAGAGGCACTTCATCGCTGCCTGCTCGGTCGGGAAGTGGCCCCGCACCGTGACCGCGCGACGGTAGCGGGCGTTCAACGACTCGATCGCGTTGGTCGAGCACAGCACCTTGCGGATCTCGGCGTCGTAGTCGAGGAACGGGGTGAACTGCTCCCACGCCGATCGCCACAGGCCACTGATCGCGGGGTAGGGCTTGCCCCACTTCTCGTCGAACTCCTCGAACGCCCGCCAGGCCGCCTCCCGGGTCGGGGCACCGTAGATCGGCTTCAGATCGGTGGCGATCTGTCCCCAGTACTTCTTCGAGGCGTAGCGGAAGGTGTTGCGGATCAGGTGGATCACGCACGTCTGCACAACGGCTTGGCCGTACACCGCTCCGACGGAGTCGGGCAGGCCCTTGAGGCCGTCGCAGATGACGAAGAAGATGTCCTCCACGCCGCGGTTCTTCAGCTCGGTCAGGACCTGAAGCCAGAACTTCGCTGACTCCCCGCCACCGGTGCCGGCCCAGATGCCGAGGATGTCCTTGTGGCCGGCGAGGTCGACACCGATCGCGGCGTAGATCGGACGGTTCCCGACCTGGCCGTCGCGGATCTTGACGTAGATCGCGTCGATGAACACCGCGGCATAGACCTTCTCCAGGGGCCGCGAGGTCCACTCGGCCATCTCGGCCACGACCTTGTCGGTGATCCTCGAGATTGTGTCCTTCGACAGCGAGGCCCCGTAGATCTCGGCGAAGTGAGCGCTGATCTCACCGGTCGTGAGGCCCTTGGCTGCCAGCGACAACACGATCGTGTCGACATCACCGAGGCGTCGTTGGCGCTTGGCCACGATCACCGGGCTGAAGGTGCCATCGCGATCACGCGGGACGGTGATCTTGATCGGTCCGACGTTGTCGGTCAGCACCGTCTTGGTCCGAACCCCGTTGCGGGAGTTCCCGCTGTTGCGGCCGGCGGCCTCGTGCTTGCCATAGCCCAGGTGCTCAGACATCTCCTCGTCCAGCGCCGTCTCGATCACGGTCTTGGTCAGGGCCTTCAACATGCCATCCGGGCCGGTCAACGCGACCCCACGAGACCGCGCCGTGCGGACCAGCTCGCGGGCGATCTCGAGCTCCTCAGCAGATGGCTGAGCAGACCCCTCGAAGCCAGGGTCACCTTCCTGCGCAACGTCCGGCGGTGACACCGCCACATCCTCGGGTGGGCTCACAGAACTCAGTGTTTCGGTCATCGTGACTCCATCTCGCCAACCAGCTGGTCAGCGTGTCGAGCCACTTACACCGTTGTTCGGACAGTCCCACACCACCGGTGATCGGGCCTGTGGCACGCGCATGTCGTGTGAGAGTGGGCAGATGCAGGATGATCGTGTGCAGACTGACACGACCCCGCTGTTCTGGTCCGGGTTCTGGCTGCACGTCGCCGTGGCGATCGGTGCGTGGTTCGTGGTCGACCGTCCCTACCTGACGTCAGGGTTCTTCACATGGGTCATGGCGATCACAGTGACGGTCATGGTGATCGGCGTGGTGCTGGGGATCGTGCGCCGGTCGATCCGCCACGGCGTCGTCGCAGGGTTCGGTGCGTTCCTGGCGCTGTGCGGCGAGCTGGTCATCCTGGTGCTGGATGCAGGCATCAACTCCCAGTAGAGCCAGCGACGACGAACGTGCCGGCTGCGCGATCCTCACTCCGTCCCGGCATCTCAGCGCTCCCCGCCACCCTCACGCCACCGGCAGCTCGCCGCCCAGCACGTTGCGAATGTCCTTGAGGATGCGGTTCAGGACGCGGGACACCTGCGCCTGCGAGAGGCCCACTGCTTCACCGATCTCCCCCTGGGACCGCTCCTCGTAGAAGCGCAGGTACACGATGCGACGGTCCCGGGCCGACAGCTGCCGCACGGCGGGTTAGAGCATGACGGCCGCCTCGGCCGCGCCGTACGCCTCGTCGGTCGAGCCGAGGAAGTCGGCGAGCGTGCTGGTGCCGTCGCCGACAGGCGTCTCCAGGGCCGCTGGAGCGAAGCAGCCATCGACCGACAGGGCGTCGACGACCTCGCTCACGTCGACGTCGAGGTGGGCGGCGATGTCGCTGGGTCTCGGCGAGCAGCCGTGGAGTGCGAGCAGCTCGTCCTGCGCCTGCCCGATCCGTGCCTGGAGCTCCTGGACCCGGCGTGGGGGACGCACCATCCACCCGGAGTCGCGGAAGTGGCGACGGAGCTCGCCGCGGATGGTGGGCACGGCGAACGCCATGAAGTCGTGCCCGGCGTCCGGGTCGAACCTGTGGGCGGCCTTGGTGAGGCCGAGGAGCGCGACCTGCTCGAGGTCGTCGAGGTCGATGCCCCTGTTGCGGTAGCGCAGGGCCATCGACCTGGCGACCTCGAGGTGGGCCTCGATCAGCTCGTCGGTGAGGAGGTCGCGCCTCGCCACTCCGGCGGGCGGAGCCGACCCGGCCGACGTGAGGTGTCGGTTGGGGGTGCCGCCGGACGGGTGGGCCCCGTCAGGTGCGTGGTGCGCTGCTTCGAGCTCTTGTGGGGTGACCTGCACGCTGACCACGGTCGTGGCCTTCCTGTTGTCAGGAGGAGCTCACCGTGGTCTCCAGCGAGCCGTGTGGGCACACCTTCTACCGTTCGGCCGCGACCCGTTTCAACCCGCCGACCACCCCTTCGAGGGGGCCTTCCCTACCGGGGAGGGCCCGGGTCGGTGGGACTGTCGCCGGGACCCTCGTCGTGCTGCTCCCGCCCCCGGGCCATGTCCCGGGTGTCGCGCTCGATCCCCTGGGCGCGGCGCTTCTCGAACAGCAGGATGGCGACGACCACCGCGGCCATCACGAGGACGGTCAACACGAGGCGGTAGGCGTCCATCGGGTCAGGCCCCCGGCACCACGCGCATGTCGCGGTCGGCGCCGCCGTCGAGGGCGCGCAGCGCCGCCTGGTAGGCCTCGCTCTCGTGCGCCGCGACCGCGGCGTCGACGGAGTCGAACTCGACGACCACGGTGCGAGTCGCCTCGCCCTTCTCGAAGGTCGCCTCCGGCATCCCGCGCACCAGGAACGTCCCGCCCGCGGCGCGCAGCGCGGGGCCCGCGAGCTCGGCGTACGCCGCGACCTTCGCGGGGTCGTGCACGGCCTGGTAGGTGGTGATCCAGTAGGCAGCCATGTCGCGAGCCTATGCCGGGTGCGGGGGAGACCAGCCGAGCACGGCGTCCACCAGCTCCTGCGACCTCCCGCGGCATCGCTCCGGTGGGGCGGAGCCGCTAGCGTTCGCGTGTGAGCTACCTGCGGCCCTCGGACGAGCCCTCGGTCGCGATCCGGCAGCTGTCGCGCTGGCTCGAGGCCGAGCGCCCCGACCCGCTGCTCATCGAGACCTCCGGGTCCACCGGCAGGCCCAAGGGCGTGGTGCTCCCGCGTCGCGCCGTGCTGGCCAGCGTCGAGGCGTCCGCGCGCCGCCTGGGCGAGTCCGGCCGGTGGCTGCTCGCGCTGCCGTCGTCGTACGTCGCGGGGGTGCAGGTGATCGTGCGCTCGCTCGTCGCGGGCCACGAGCCGTACGTCGTGGACGGCCTCGACATCGGCCGCGCGGTCGCCGCGGACCACAGCGACACCCCGACCTTCGTCTCCGTGGTGCCCACCCAGCTGCACCGGATCATCGGCAACCCCGAGCAGGTCGCCGCGCTCGCGCGGTGCCACACCGTCCTCGTGGGCGGTGGCGGGCTCGACCCCGACCTGCGCAGGCGGGTGGAGGGGCAGGGCGTCCACCTGGTCGCGACCTATGGGTCGTCCGAGACCGCGGGCGGCTGCGTCTACGACCGCGTCCCGCTCGACGGCGTGGGCGTGACCCTGGGCGCGGAGGGACGCGTACGGATCGCGGGCCCCACCCTCTTCAGCCACTACCACGACGACCCGGAGCTCACCGCCGCGACCGTTGTCGACGGCTGGTTCCTCACCTCCGACGCCGGCCGGTTCGACGAGGACGGGCGGCTCCAGGTCACCGGACGCATCGACGACGTCGTCATCAGCGGCGGCGTGAAGATCCCGCTCGCCACGGTCGCGGCCCGCCTGCGCCAGCACCTCCTCGTGCAGGAGGCCGAGGTCTTCGGCGTCCCCGACCCCGAGTGGGGCCAGCGGCTCGTCGCCGTGCTGGTCGGCAACGTCCCCGACGCCGAGCTGCGCGACTGGATCAGCATGGAGCACCCCCGCTCGTGGGCGCCCCGCGAGTTCCGCTGGGTCGACAGCCTCCCGCTGCTGCCCAACGGCAAGGTGGACCGGCAGGCCATCCGGGCCGGCCTCTGATGCGCGACCTCCACGTCTTCTCCATCCCGCTCCGCACCAGGTTCCGCGGGATCACCGTGCGCGAGGGCGTGCTGCTGCGCGGCCCGGCGGGGTGGGGGGAGTTCTCGCCCTTCCTCGAGTACGACGACGCCACCTCGCGGCCCTGGCTCGCGTGCGCGCGCGAGGCGGCCGACGAGGGCTGGCCGGCGCCGCTGCGCGAGCTCGTCCCCGTCAACGTGACCGTCCCCGCGACCGACCCCGAGCACGCGCACGCCATCGTCAGCGCCGGCGGCTGCCGCACCGCCAAGGTCAAGGTCGCCGAGCGCGGCCAGACGCTCGCCGACGACCTGGCGCGCGTGGAGGCCGTACGCGACGCGCTGGGGCCCGACGGCCTGGTGCGGGTCGACGCCAACGGCGCCTGGGACGTCGACGAGGCGGTGCGCGCGATCGCCGCGATCGACCGGGCCGCCGGCGGCCTGGAGTACGTCGAGCAGCCGGTGACGACCGTCGAGGACCTGGCCGTCGTACGCCGTCGCGTCGGCGTGCCGGTCGCGGCCGACGAGTCCATCCGCCGGGCCGAGGACCCCTACCGCGTCCGCGACCTCGAGGCCGCGGACGTCGCGGTCCTCAAGGTGCAGCCGCTCGGCGGCGTACGCGCGTGCCTGCGCATCGCGGAGGACATCGGGCTCCCGGTCGTCGTCTCCAGCGCGATCGAGTCGAGCGTCGGCATCGCGGCCGGGGTCGCCCTGGCCGCCGCCCTGCCCGAGCTGCACCACGCCAGCGGGCTCGCGACCGTGCAGATGCTGACCGACGACGTCGCCGTCGAGCCCCTGCTCCCGGTGGACGGGATGCTGCGCGTGGGCCGGCCCGAGGTGGACCTCGACGCACTCGCCCGGCTCGCCGCGCCCGCCGACCGGACCGACCACTGGCGCGCCCGGCTGGCGTCGGTGGGGCAGGATCAGCCGACATGACCAACCCCTCGACCCGGCTCGCGCGCACGGTGGTGACCGCGCTGCGCGGGTCCGCCGTACGCGAGGTCGTGGTCGCCCCCGGCTCGCGCAACGCAGCCCTGTCCTTCGCGCTGTACGACGCGGCACAGGCGGGCGGCCTGCGCCTCCACACGCGGGTCGACGAGCGTACGGCGGGGTTCCTCGCCCTCGGCCTGGCCAAGGTCGGCAACCGGCCCGCCGCCGTCACCTGCACCTCCGGCACTGCGGTAGCGCACCTGCTCCCAGCCGTCATGGAGGCCGCCCACGCCGGGGTCCCGCTCGTCGTGGTCACGGCCGACCGGCCGGCCCGGCTGCGCGGCACCGGCGCCAACCAGACCACCGACCAGGTCGGGATCTTCGGCACCTTCGCGCCGACCCTCGACGTGGCCGCCGCTGACCTCGACGAGCTGCTGGCCTTCCTCCGCACCCACGACGGCCGGCGACCCGTCCACCTCAACGTCCAGCTCGACGACCCCCTGCTGCCCGACGACGGGGGCTGGGACGGGGGAGAGGTGCCCGACTGGGCCGTGCCTGCCCTGGGCCTCCCGATGGAACGGATGGTCCTCGACCCCGGTCCGGGGACCGTCGTGGTGGCCGGCGACGACGCCGGTCCACCCGCCCGGGTCCTCGCCGAGAAGGCCGGCTGGCCCCTCCTCGCCGAGCCGTCGAGCGGCTGTCGCACCGGCGACAGCGTGATCCGCACCTACCGGCTGCTCCTGGCCGGGGAGCTGGGCCGCCAGGTCGAGCGGGTGGTGGTGTACGGCCACCCGACCCTCTCCCGGCCGGTCTCGCTCCTCCTCGCCCGCGACGACGTCGAGGTCGTGTCGGTGCGGCACCGTGGCCGGTGGGCAGACCGGCCCTTCGCCGTGGCCTGCGAGGTGGACCAGGTCGACGCCACGGCGTCGGACGACCCTGCCTGGTTCGAGGCCTGGCGGGAGGCGGACCGAACGACCTCCCGGGAGCTCGACCGACTCCTCGCCGCCGAGCCCGACCTGACGCCCCACGAGGTGGCCGGCGCGGTCAGCCGCGCCCTGCCGCCGCGCGGCCTGCTCGTCGTCGGCGCGTCCAACCCCATCCGCGACCTCGACCTGATGGTCGCGCCGTACGACGTGGGCGGGCGCCGCAAGGTGATCGCCAACCGCGGCCTGGCGGGCATCGACGGCACCATCTCGACCGCGATCGGCGCCGCCGTCGGCCGCCCGCAGTCGTCACGCGCGCTCGCGCTGATGGGCGACGTGACCTTCCTGCACGACACGACCGGGCTGTTCCTCGGCCCGCGGGAGGAGCGCCCGGACCTGACGGTCGTGGTCGTCAACGACGACGGTGGCTCGATCTTCGCGACCCTCGAGCAGGGCGCCCCCGAGCACGCCGAGCGCTTCGACACGCTCTTCGGCACGCCCCACGGCGTCGACGTCGCCAGCCTGTGCGCGGCGGCCCGGGTGCCGCACCTGCGGGTCACCAGCCTGCCCGAGCTCGGGCAGGCCCTCGCCTCGCCCAACGGCGGCATCGAGGTCGTCGAGGCGCGCGTACGCCGTGACAACCGGCGGGCCCTGGACGAAAAGATCCGCGCGCTGGCCCCCTGAGGGGACCAACGCGCGGATCGTGGTGGTGCGTGGCTGATCAGCCGATCAGGACTGCGGGGTCTCCCACACGCGGACCCAGTCGACGTACATGTGCTGCGGCAGCTTCTTGTCGCTCATCTCCAGCGCCTCGTAGTCGGAGGCGAGCAGGCTCAGGATGAGGTACTGCTGCTCCTTCGACACGTGCTTCGAGGTGCGCCAGGTCTCCTGGCCGTCGATGTAGAAGACGATCTTGCGCGGATCCCACTTGACGGAGAAGACGTGGTAGTTCTTCGACCAGCCGTCGCGCTTGTTGTCCAGGAACGACTTCGAGTCCTTGATCCACGAGCCGGTCTTGATCAGGCGCTTGCCCTTGTACCAGTGGATGAAGCTGGTGAGGCCGCCCTGCGGGTGCTTGTCGCCGAAGTACTCGATGACGTCGATCTCGTGGCCGTCGGAGTGCGGGCCGTTCTCGTTGGTCGGCTGCGACCAGAAGCTGGAGTGCTGTCCCTGGCTCTTGTGCATCTTGATGCGGGCGGCCGCGACGCCGTACTTGAAGGAGAACCCGCTGTCGCCGTTGGTGCCGACGTGGCCGTTGAGGCGGTAGGCGATCCTCTTCTTCAGCTTGCGCGACTTCGCCAGGCACTTGCCCTTGCGGGCGCGGTCCTTGATGACGCTCAGGCGCAGGGCACCGCCGGTGACCTTGACGGCCTTCGGGTCGCCCTTGGAGCACACCCGCTTGCTGGTGGGCTCGTAGTCCTGGCCGCGCATGCTCCACACGGGGTTCAGGGTGCTGCCGGAGAACTCGTCGGTGAAGGTCGGGACCAGCCACTGCGAGGTGTCGGCGGTCTTGCTGGTGACCTTCTTGAGCCCCTTGAACTTCATGGCGGTGACCCGGTAGGTCACGGCCGCGCCGCCCTTCGAGGCGACGGCGGAGAAGTGGGCCCGGCCCGACTTCTCCTGCTTGGCGGTGCCGACCTTCTTCCAGGACGACCCGTTGAGCTGCTCGAGGACGACCTTGCGGCCGACCTTGACCGGCCTGATGGTGGCGGTGACGCCGGCCTTGGCCGAGTTCGCGCTGGCGGTGCGCTTGCCCTGCTGGACGATCTGCGGGAGCACCTCCAGGGAGATCTTCTGGCTGGCCTTCTTGGTCACCGACGTCGACGCGGGGCGAGCCGCGGAGTCGGAGGCCGAGCCGGTCTCGACCGTCAGGAGCAGGGACGCGGGCAGGAGCAGCGCGGTGACGCTGCCTGCGAGCACGCGGCGTGCAGACATGTAGGACTCTCTTCGTCTCGGGTGCGATTGGTGATTCCCCCAGGGCACTCCACCCGTCGGAGGCGGCACCACCTTAACCTTCAGCCCCTCCCGTCGGACGATTCCCCGCGATCTCGACGCGCCTAGGGTGGAGGCATGCGGATCACGAAGTTCGGACACGCCTGCGTGCGGATCCAGGGAGACGGCGGCGTCGTCGTCATCGACCCGGGGGTGTTCACCGACGCCGCCGCGCTCGACGGCGCGGACGCCGTGCTGATCACCCACGAGCACCCCGACCACGTGCACCCCGACCACCTGCGCTCGCGCGACGTGCCGATCTGGACGATCGCCGCCGTGGCGCGGCTGCTGCGCGAGCAGGCGCCCGACGTGGCCGACCGGGTCACGGTCGTACTCCCGGGCGACCGGCTCGAGGTCGCTGGCACCGCCGTGGAGGTGGTGGGTGAGAAGCACGCGGTGATCCACCCCGACTACGACCGCTTCGACAACTCCGGCTACGTCCTCGAGTCGGGCGGGGCCAGCGCCTACCACCCGGGGGACGCGCTGACGCCGCCCGGCCGCGCGGTCGACGTGCTGCTCGCACCGGTGAGCGCCCCCTGGCTGAAGGTCAGCGAGGCCGTCGACTTCGTGCGCGAGGTCGCCGCACCGCGGTCGCTGGCGATCCACGACCGCGTCTACAGCGACGTCGGTCTCGACATGGTCGCCTCGCACATGGCCAACCTGCTGCCCGAGGGCCAGGCGTTCGAGCGGCGCGAGCCCGGCCAGGACCTCTGACTCAGCCCGCCTCGAGCGCGTCGCGCACCGGCACGAACTTGGCCTGCGACTCGGCCAGCTCGGCCTCGGGGTCGGAGCTCGCCAC
Organism: Nocardioides eburneiflavus; assembly: GCF_004785795.1. NCBI lineage: Bacteria > Bacillati > Actinomycetota > Actinomycetes > Propionibacteriales > Nocardioidaceae > Nocardioides > Nocardioides eburneiflavus. The sequence goes on along the minus strand of NZ_SRRO01000001.1, from coordinate 199,875 downwards.
GATGCCGCAGCCCGCGAAGAGGCGTACGCCCCCGTCGGTGACCATCGCCGAGCGCAGCGCGATGCCCCACTCGCCGTCGCCCGATGCGTCCATCCAGCCCACGGGGCCGGCGTAGCGGTCGCGCGGCATTCCCTCGATCTCGGCGATCAGGCGCGTGGCCTCGGGGGTGGGGGTGCCGCCCACGGCGGCCGACGGATGGAGCGACTCGGCCAGCTGGAGCGAGGTCGCGACGTCGTGCACGACGCCGTTGACGTCGGTGGCGAGGTGCATGACGTTGGGCAGGTGCAGGACGAACGGCGCCTCCGGAACGTTCATCGACGAGCAGTGCGGCTCGAGGGCGTCGGCGACCGAGCGCACGGCGTACTCGTGCTCCTCGAGGTCCTTCGAGGAGCGGGCCAGGGTCGCGGCCAGGGCCAGGTCGCGCTCGTCGTCGCCCGTACGCCGGATGGTGCCGGCGAGCACGCGGGAGGTCACCAGGCCGCGCTCGCGTCGTACCAGCATCTCGGGGGTGGCGCCGAACAGCCCGTCGACGTGGAACGTCCAGCACATCTCGTACTGCGACGCGAGGCGGTGCAGCGGCCAGCGGACGTCGAGCGGCTCGTCGGTGGTGGCGATGAGGTCGCGGGCCAGGACGACCTTCTCCAGGTCGCCGGCACCGATGCGGCGCACCGCCTCGGCGACGACCGACATCCACTCCTCGCCGTTGCGGGCGCCGTCGGAGAAGACCAGACCGACCGGGGCGGCGGGATCGGGCGTGGGGGCCAGCGTCGGGGCGTCGACGGACACCGTCGTCAGCCAGGTCCGGTCGCCGCGCCGGCCGACGACGACCTCGGGGATGACGAGCACGGAGTCGCCCGGCTCGTCGGCGAAGGCGAAGGTGCCGAAGCAGACCGGGCCGGTGCCCGGCTCGCCGACGTGGTCCTCGACGCCGGCGCGCGCGACGGTCTCCGACCACCACTTCACCGCGTCGCTGAAGCGGGTCGGTCCCGAGGTCTCCAGGCGTGCGGCGACACCCCAGCCGACCAGGCCCTCGCCGCGGCGCAGCCAGCTCACCGGCTGCTCACGGGGGAGCAGGTCGAGGAGCGGGAGGTCCGCGAGGTCCACGGGGACGGTGCGCACGACGAGGGGCGCAGCGGGTCCGGTGGAGGGAGCGGACGCGGGGGTCGTCACGAGGGGGGAGCCTACGCCGGGGCGCACAGGACGGTGACGGGAGATCGGCCAAACGGCGAACAGGAGAGGCGTCCGTCACCTACGTTGCATCGACACACAGCCAGCAAGGAGCCCACCCGTGCCCGTCGACGAACCTCCTCTCGTCCGGTTGGAACGGCACGCGCGTAACCGCGCGCTCGAGGTCGCCGTGCTCGAGCAGCGTGCCGGCGCGTGGGTCTCGCTGACCTGGAACGAGCTCTACCGTCGCGTCATCGACGGCGCGGCCGGGATGATCGAGGCCGGGGTGAACCCGGGCCAGGTGGTCGTCATCCGCGTCCCGACCGGCATCCGCCAGCTCGAGCTCGAGCTCGCCACCCGCGTCGCCGGCGCCGTGCCGCTGCTGCTGCCGGACGTGCTCGACCCCGCCGAGGTGGGACGACTCCTCGACGAGGTGCAGGTGCGCCTGGTCGTGGTCGACGAGGAGAGCCGACTGAGCCTGCTGCGCCGCGCCGCCCTGGCCGACGCCCAGCTCTTCGAGTGCGACGACCGCTCGTGGGAGCGGTTGCGGGGCATGGGCCTCGAGCGCCGCAAGCGCCAGCCCGACCTGCTGACCTGGGTGGCGAAGGCCCGTACGGGTGCCGCGTCGGGCGCCGTGATCGGGCTGCCCCGCGAGAAGAGCTCGGCCTGGCTGTTCCGTCCCGAGTGCTCGGGCACCCTGTCGGGTCTGGCAGCCGACGACGTCGTGCTCCTGACCGGGGCCGCGACCGACCGCTTCACCACCCTCACGCGCGAGGCCCACCTCACCTCCGGGTGCACGCTCGCGTGGGTGGAGTCGTCCGCGGGCCTCGAGGCGGCGCTCGCCCACGTGGCACCGACCCACGTCCTGCTCGACCACGCCAGCGCCCGCGTGCTGGAGGACCTGCTCGAGGCCGCCACCGTCGGTGGTGCCGCATGGCACCCGACGCCGCGCGACGTGCTCGACGCGATGTCGGCACAAGTGGCCGAGGCCCGGCTCGGCTCGCGGGCCAGGAAGCTCGCTGCCGACGTGGCGGCACTGGGGCCGTGGTGGGGCGGCCGGCTGCGCGTGCTCGTGCTCGACACCCGTGTCAACCGGACGATCAGCGGCCTCGCGACCTCGCTCGGGTTCCGGATCGGCCGGATCGCCCACCACCCCGCCGTCAAGCTCGAGCTGGCGAGCGAGCACGCCGTGGTGCAGGTCCCGGCGGCGCCCCAGGTGCAGGCGCCCGACGTGTCCCTGCCGCGCCGCGGGCGTGCGGGGGACGGCCTCGACTCCGCCTTCTCCCTCGCGGGTGCGCCGAGCGCCTGAGCGCGCGCCTCACGACCGGTAGACGATCACCTCGTCGCCGATCCGGACCCGGTCGAAGAGCCACGCGACCGCCGCCCGGTCGCGCACGTTGACGCAGCCGTGCGACGCGCCGTCGTAGCCGTTGGCGGCGAAGTCGGGCGAGTAGTGCACGGCCTGGCCGCCGGAGAAGAACATGGCGAACGGCATCGGGGTGTCGTACAGGCTCGAGACGTGGTCGCGCGACTTGCGGAACACCGCGAACGCCCCCTCGCGGGTGGGCAGCTCGTCGGAGCCGAAGCGCACCTCGACCGTCTTGAGCACGACGCCGTCGACCACCCACCGCAACGACCGCGAGGTCTTGTCCACGCACATCGCGCGCCCGGTCGTGCACCGCGGGTCGAGTGCCGGGCCGGTGGCGACGATGTTGAAGAGCTCGGCCCGGGTCGGCGTACGCGTCATCTCCTTGAGCCGGGTGAGCGTACGGCGGTCGACCTGGCCGGTGACCGGGATGCGCCGCTTGGCCTGGAAGCCCTCCACGGCCGTGACGGTCGAGCGGGCGTAGCGTCCGGTCACCCGGCCCTCGAACCAGCGGACCTGGGAGAGCCTGGCCTGGACCTGGCGTACCCACATGCCGGTGTCGCCGCGCTGGAGCAGCGGGCGGCCGGGGGTGTAGACGTTGTGCAGCGCCTCGGTGGTCGGCTCGGTGGTGATCGAGGTGAGCTTGAGCCACGTGCGCTCGTCGACGACGCCGTCGGCGTCCCAGCCGCGGCGCCGCTGGAAGGTCGCCACGCCGGCGCGGGTCTCGCGGTCGAAGCGGCTGGTGACGACCTCGGAGTGCAGGTCGAGCTGGTGCAGGCGGCTCTGGAGCTGGCGCACCCGCCAGCCGGTGTCCCCGATCCGCATCGGGGCGAAGTCGGCGCGGGCCGCAGCCGTGGCGCTCGTCGTGCCGACCGCGGCGAGGCCGGTCAGGGCGACGAGCAGGGCGAGCAGGAGCGCGACGAGACGCTGCGCGAGGCGACGTGCAGGACGGCGTGGCATGTGGTTCCTCCCCCGGGGAGCCGACGACGGGTCGATCATAGGGACGCCGTACGACGCCCCCGCGTTGCACGTCCCGGGGAACGGACGCCTACGCTCGGCGCGTGGCCCGCGCTGACCTGGACAAGCAACCGACCGACGTACGTCGCATGTTCGACACCGTGGCCAGGCGCTACGACCTCACCAACGACCTGATGACGGCCGGCATCCAGCGCAGCTGGCGACGCTCCATGGTCGAGGCCGTCGCCCCGCGTCCCGGGGACCTCGTGCTCGACCTCGCCGCCGGCACGGGTTGCTCGAGCGAGCCGTTCTTCGACCGCGGCGCCACCGCCGTCCCGTGCGACTTCTCCGTCGGCATGCTCCAGCAGGGCAAGAAGGACCGGCCCGCGCTGCCCTTCGTCGCCGGCGACGGCACCCGCCTGCCGTTCCTCGACGACACCTTCGACGCGGTCACCATCTCCTACGGGCTCCGCAACTTCGTGGACCCGGTCGCCGGGCTCACGGAGATGCTGCGCGTGACCCGACCGGGCGGGCGCCTGGTCGTGTGCGAGTTCAGCACGCCCACCAACGGCGCGCTCCGAAGCCTCTACATGGACGGCTTCATGCGCGCGCTGCCGGCGATCGCCTCGCTGACCGCCAGCGCCGCCGACGCCTACGTCTACCTCGCCGAGTCGATCCGCGCCTGGCCCGACCAGGCCGGGCTCGCCGACCTGGTCGCCGAGGCCGGCTGGCAGCGGCCCGAGTGGCGCAACCTCACCGGCGGCATCGTCGCCCTGCACCGCGCCACCGCCTGACGGACCCGGGCCACGGCGGGCCGATTTAGGGCACGTCCACCTCACCTAAATCCGCAGGTCAGGGTGGCAATGGGGGACCGCCGACTGGTCCGGACCCCCGCGTGACGTACGTGACACCGGAGTCCTAGACTGTGGCCCGCGCCACTCGTGAAGCCATTCACAAAGTCACATTCTCGGTGACGGCGCAGGTCCACCGGAAGGGAATCGATGGAGCTCTACACGCCGGTCCTCGCCCTCGCACTGCTCGCGACGGGTTTCGCCGTCTTCTCCGTGGTCATCAGTGCCTTCACCGGGCCGAAGCGCTATAACCGGGCGAAGCTCGACTCCTACGAGTGCGGCATCGAGCCGACGCCGCAGCCGATCGGCGGCGGCAGGATCCCGGTGAAGTACTTCATCACCGCGATGCTCTTCATCGTCTTCGACATCGAGATCATCTTCCTCTACCCCTGGGCCGTCCACTTCGACCAGATGGCCCTGTTCGGCCTCGTCGAGATGGTCCTCTTCATCGGCACGGTCTTCGTCGCCTACGCATACGTGTGGCGACGCGGCGGACTGGATTGGGACTGAACACCATGGGACTTGAAGAGAAGCTGCCCAGCGGCGTCCTGCTGACGACCGTCGAGGGCGTCGCGGGCTACATGCGCAAGGCGTCGTTCTGGCCGGCCACCTTCGGGCTGGCCTGCTGCGCCATCGAGATGATGACCACGGGCGCCCCGAAGTACGACCTGGCCCGCTTCGGCATGGAGGTCTTCCGGGCCAGCCCCCGCCAGGCCGACCTGATGATCGTCGCCGGCCGGGTCAGCCAGAAGATGGCTCCCGTCCTGCGCCAGATCTACGACCAGATGCCCGAGCCCAAGTGGGTGCTCGCGATGGGCGTGTGCGCCTCGTCGGGCGGCATGTTCAACAACTACGCCGTCGTGCAGGGCGTCGACCACGTCGTCCCGGTCGACATGTACCTCCCCGGCTGCCCGCCGCGCCCGGAGATGCTCATCGACGCGATCCTCAAGCTGCACGACCAGGTGCAGACCACCAAGCTGGGCGTGAACCGCACCAACGAGATCGCCGAGCTCGAGACCGCTGCCCTCCGCGCCCTGCCCACCTCGGAGATGAAGGGCCTCCTCCGGTGAGCGACGACAAGACCGACGAGAACAAGGCCGCTCGTCCCGCGGAGGAGCGCAACCTCGAGGCGGCGAAGGCCGAGGCCGGCACCGGCAGCGGCGTCGAGCAGCCGGCTCCCGAGCAGTCCCCGGAGAACGTCCCGGCCCCGACGGGCGAGGTGCGCTCCGTCGGCGTCCGCCACGGCATGTTCGGCACCTCCGGCACCGGCGACACCTCCGGCTACGGCGGCCTGGTGAGCGCGACCGTCTTCCCGGCGCCCTCGCAGAAGCCCTACGGCGGCTGGTTCGACGAGGTCGCCGGGGCCCTCGAGGCCCGCCTGGAGGCCACCGAGCTGACCGCGGCCATCGAGAGCGTCGTGGTGCACCGCGGCGAGATCACCTTCCACGTACGCCGCGAGGACCTGCCCTTCGTGGCGCAGATGCTGCGCGACGACGAGGCGCTGCGCTTCGAGTTCTGCTCGGGCGTCAGCGGCGTGCACTACCCCGAGGACACCGGACGCGAGCTGCACGCCGTCTACCACCTCACCTCGATGACCCACAACCGGCGCATCCGCGTGGAGGTGACCGCGCCGGACAGCGACCCGCACCTGCCGAGCCTGGTGAGCATCTACCCCACGCTCGACTGGCACGAGCGCGAGACGTACGACATGTTCGGGCTGGTCTTCGACGGCCACCCCGCTCTCACCCGGGTGCTCATGCCGGACGACTGGCCGGGCCACCCGCAGCGCAAGGACTACCCGCTCGGCGGCATCCCCGTCGAGTACAAGGGCGGCTCCATCCCTCCGCCGGACCAGCGCAGGAGCTACAACTGATGACCACCGAGCAGGACTTCTACGCAGCGCCCGGCGACACCAGCCAGGGCAAGGTCTTCACCGTCACCGGCCAGGACTGGGACTCGATCACGCAGAGCATCGGCGAGTCCGCCGAGGAGCGCGTGGTGGTCAACATGGGGCCGCAGCACCCGTCCACGCACGGCGTGCTCCGGCTCATCCTCGAGCTCGAGGGCGAGACGGTCACCGAGGCTCGCTGCGGCATCGGCTACCTCCACACCGGCATCGAGAAGAACATGGAGTACCGCTCCTGGGTGCAGGGCGTCACGTTCTGCACGCGCATGGACTACCTCTCGCCGTTCTACAACGAGGCGACCTACGTCCTGGGCGTGGAGCGCCTGCTCGACATCGAGGACGACATCCCGGAGAAGGCGCAGGTCATGCGCGTGCTCCTGATGGAGCTCAACCGGATGTCCTCCCACCTGGTCGCGATCGCGACCGGCGGCATGGAGATCGGCGCCCTGACGGTCATGACGATCGGCTTCCGCGAGCGCGAGCTCGTCCTCGACCTGTTCGAGCTGATCACCGGCCTTCGGATGAACCACGCGTTCTTCCGCCCCGGCGGCGTCGCGCAGGACCTGCCCCCCGGCGCCCTCGACGAGATCCGCGACTTCATCGCCCTGATGAAGAAGCGCCTGCCCGAGTACGCCGCGCTCTGCAACGCCAACCCGATCTTCAAGGGCCGCCTCGAGGGCGTCGGCCACCTCGACCTCGCCGGCTGCCTCGCGCTCGGCCTCACCGGCCCGGTGCTCCGCTCCACCGGCTACGCCTGGGACCTGCGCAAGACGCAGCCCTACTGCGGCTACGAGGACTACGACTTCGAGGTGCAGACCTGGGACACGGCCGACTCCTACGGCCGCTTCCGCATCCGCCTCAACGAGATGTGGGAGTCGCTCAGGATCGTCGAGCAGTGCGCCGACCGCCTCGCCGGCCTCGAAGGTGCCCCGGTCATGGTGGGCGACAAGAAGATCGCATGGCCCAGCCAGCTCGCCATCGGCAGCGACGGCATGGGCAACAGCCTCGACCACATCCGCCACATCATGGGCGAGTCGATGGAGGCGCTGATCCACCACTTCAAGCTGGTGACCGAGGGCTTCCGGGTCCCGGCCGGCCAGGCGTACGTCCCGATCGAGTCGCCCCGCGGCGAGCTGGGCGCCCACGTCGTCTCCGACGGCGGCACGCGTCCCTTCCGCGCGCACTTCCGCGACCCGTCCTTCACCAACCTGCAGGCGACGAGCGTGATGAGCGAGGGCGGCATGGTCGCCGACGTCATCGTCGCGATCGCCTCCATCGACCCCGTGATGGGAGGCGTCGACCGATGAGTCTCGACTCCAAGACCTGGGACGAGCTGCGTGAGATCGCGGCCCGCTACCCCGAGGCCCGCTCCGGCCTGCTCCCGATGCTGCACCTCGTGCAGTCCGTCGAGGGGCGCGTCACCCCCGAGGGCATCGAGGCGTGCGCCGAGATCCTCGGCATCAGCGCCGCCGAGGTCAACGGTGTCGCGACCTTCTACACGATGTACAAGCGCAAGCCCGTCGGCGACTACCACGTCGGCGTCTGCACCAACACGCTGTGCGCGGTGATGGGCGGCGACGTGATCTTCGAGCGGCTCAAGGAGCACCTCGACGTCGGCAACGACGAGACGACCGAGGACGGCAAGGTCACCCTCGAGCACATCGAGTGCAACGCGGCGTGCGACTACGCCCCGGTGATGATGGTCAACTGGGAGTTCATGGACAACCAGACGCCGGAGTCCGCGGTGCAGGTCGTCGACGACCTCCGCGCCGGCAACGAGGTCCACTCGACCCGCGGCCCGAGGCTGTGCACCTGGCGCGAGGCGGAGCGTGTGCTCGCGGGCTTCCCCGACGACCGCGCCGACGAGGGCCCGGCCGCGGGTCCCGCCTCGCTGGCCGGCCTGAAGATCGCGCGCGAGAACGGCTGGACGGCTCCGGAGGGAGACAAGTGAGCACACTGACCCCGGTCCTCACCGACAACTGGGACGCCGAGCGCGCCTGGACGCTCGCGGCGTACGAGGAGCGCGGTGGCTACGCCGCCCTCGACAAGGCGTTCGCGATGGCGCCCGACGACGTCATCGACGCCGTCAAGGAGTCCGGCCTGCGCGGCCGCGGCGGCGCCGGCTTCCCCACCGGCATGAAGTGGGGCTTCATCCCGCAGGACAACCCGAAGCCCAAGTACCTCGTCGTCAACGCCGACGAGTCCGAGCCGGGCACCTGCAAGGACATCCCGCTCATGATGGCCAGCCCGCACACGCTGGTCGAGGGCGTGATCGTCAGCTCCTACGCGATCCGCGCCAACACCGCGTTCATCTACGTGCGCGGCGAGGTCCTCCACGTGATCCGCCGTCTCCAGCGCGCGGTGCAGGAGGCCTACCTGGCCGGCCACCTCGGCAAGAACATCCACGGCTCCGGCTACGACCTCGACCTGATCGTCCACGCCGGCGCCGGTGCCTACATCTGCGGCGAGGAGACGGCCCTGCTCGAGGGCCTCGAGGGCCGCCGCGGCCAGCCGCGCCTGCGCCCGCCGTTCCCCGCGGTCGCCGGCCTCTACGCGAGCCCGACCGTCATCAACAACGTCGAGTCGATCGCCTCGGTCCCGAGCATCATCGTCAACGGCCCGGGCTGGTTCGCCGGCATGGGCACCGAGAAGTCCAACGGCTTCGGCATCTTCAGCCTGTCCGGCCACGTCACCAACCCTGGCCAGTACGAGGCCCCGCTCGGCATCACCCTGCGCGAGCTCATCGACCTCGCCGGCGGCATGCGCGAGGGCCACGAGCTGAAGTTCTGGACGCCCGGCGGATCGAGCACCCCGCTCCTGACGCCCGAGCACCTCGATGTGCCGCTCGACTTCGAGGCGGTCGGCGCGGCCGGCTCGATGCTCGGCACGCGCGCGCTGCAGCTCTTCGACGAGACCACCTGCGTGGTCCGCGCGGTCCTGCGGTGGACGGAGTTCTACAAGCACGAGTCGTGCGGCAAGTGCACGCCGTGCCGCGAGGGCACCTGGTGGCTCACCCAGACCCTGGCCAGGCTGGAGAAGGGGCAGGGGAGCGAGGCCGACCTCGACCTGCTGCTCGACCAGTGCGACAACATCCTGGGCCGCTCGTTCTGCGCGCTCGGCGACGGCGCCACCAGTCCGATCTCGAGCTCGATCCAGTACTTCCGCGACGAATACCTCGCGCACCTCACCCACGGCGGCTGCCCGTTCGACCCGGCAGCCTCGACCGTCTTCTCACCTGTCGGAGCTGACGCATGACCACCACCCCTGAGCGCACCGAGGTCGAGACGGTCACCCTGACCATCGACGGCGTGCAGGTGAGCGTCCCCAAGGACACCCTGGTGATCCGCGCCGCCGAGCAGGTCGGCGTGCAGATCCCGCGCTTCTGCGACCACCCGCTGCTCGCCCCGGTCGGCGCCTGTCGCCAGTGCCTGGTCGACATCCCCGACGCCGGCAACGGCCGCGGCTTCCCCAAGCCGCAGGCCTCGTGCACGCTGCCGGTCGCCGAGGGCATGGTGGTCAACACCCAGGCGACCAGCGAGGTGGCCGACAAGGCCCAGCAGGGCGTCATGGAGTTCCTGCTGATCAACCACCCGCTCGACTGCCCGGTCTGCGACAAGGGCGGCGAGTGCCCCCTACAGAACCAGGCCATGAGCAACGGCCGCGGGGAGAGTCGCTTCGCGGAGTCCGGCGGCGTCAAGCGCACCTTCCCCAAGCCGATCAACATCTCGGCCCAGGTCCTTCTCGACCGCGAGCGGTGCGTGCTGTGCGCGCGCTGCACCCGCTTCTCCGAGCAGATCGCGGGCGACCCGTTCATCGCCCTGGCCGAGCGCGGCGCGCTCCAGCAGGTCGCGATCTACGAGCGCGAGCCCTACGAGAGCTACTTCTCCGGCAACGCGATCCAGATCTGCCCGGTCGGTGCCCTCACCTCGGCCGACTACCGCTTCCGCTCGCGCCCCTTCGACCTCGTCTCCACGCCGGGCGTGGCCGAGCACGACGCCTGCGGTGCTGCGATCCGCGTCGACCACCGGCGCGGCAAGGTCATGCGGCGCCTGGCCGGCAACGACCCCGAGGTCAACGAGGAGTGGATCAGCGACAAGGACCGCTTCGCCTTCCGCTACGCCCAGGTCGAGGACCGGATCACCTACCCGCAGATCCGGGAGGACGGTGAGCTGCGCCCCGCGTCGTGGCCCGAGGCCTTCGCCGTCGCCGCCCGCGGGCTCCGCGACGCCGGCGCCGCCGCGGTCCTCACCGGTGGCCGCCTGACCGCCGAGGACGCGTACGCCTACGCGAAGTTCGCCCGCGTCGCCCTCGACACCAACGACGTCGACTTCCGCGCCCGCCCGCACAGCGCCGAGGAGGCCAGCTTCCTCGCCTCCCACGTCGCGCTGTCCGGCGACGTGACCTACGCCGACCTCGAGGCCGCGCCGGTCGTGGTGCTCCTCGGCCTCGAGCCCGAGGACGAGGCCGCCACGATCTTCCTACGGCTGCGCAAGGCAGCAAGGCGAGGCCGTACGCAGGTCGTCTCCGTCGCGCCCTTCACCTCGCGCGGCCTGGCCAAGATGAACGGCCGCCTCGTGCCCGCCGCCCCGGGCGCCGAGGTCGAGGCCATCGGCTCGCTCAAGGACGCCGAGCACGGGGTCACCAAGGACGCGATCATCCTCGTCGGCGAGCGCCTGGCCCAGACCCACGGGGCGCTCAGCGCCGCCGCGGACCTCGCCGCCGGCACCGGCGCCCGCCTCGCCTGGGTGCCGCGCCGCGCCGGGGACCGCGGTGCTGTCGAGGCCGGCGCCCTGCCGACCCTGCTGCCGGGCGGTCGCCCCGTCGGCGAGGCCTCGGCCCGCGTCGACGTGGCCGCCGCGTGGGGCGTGGAGTCGCTGCCCGCCAAGGCCGGCCGTGACGGCGACGCCATCGTCGCCGCGCTCGCCAAGGGTGACCTCGGTGGCGTCGTGGTCGGCGGTGTGGACCCCGACGACACCGCCGACCCGGCCGCCTTCCGCGCCGCCCTCGACGCGGCCGGCTTCGTGGTCAGCCTCGAGCTGCGCGAGACCGACGTGACCCGCGTGGCCGACGTCGTCCTGCCGGTCGCCCCGGTGACCGACAAGGCCGGCACCTTCGTGACATGGGACGGGCGCCCCCGCTCCTTCGACGCCGTCTTCACCAACCCCGCCTCCCTGCCCGACCTGCGCGTCCTCGCCGGCATCGCCGACGAGCTCGCCGCGGTGGGGCGCGGCCGCCCGCTCGGCTTCCGTACGGTCGCCGAGGTGCGCGCCGAGATGCAGGCGCTCGGCCCGTGGGACGGTGCCCGGCCCGCCCTCGACGCCGGCAAGGCGCCGAAGGCCGCGAAGGCACCCAAGGGCCCGAAGAAGGGTGAGGTCGCCCTCGCGCTCGCGACGTGGAAGCAGCTCATCGACCTGGGCTCGATGCAGGACGGCGAGGTGCACCTGCGCGCCACTGCCCGTACGCCGGTCGCCCGCGTCAGCCGCGCCACCTACGAGTCGGCCCTCGGCATGCTCGAGGCCAGGACGGCAGGCGAGCAGCTCGTCACGATCACCGGCGACCGGGGCAGCGTGACGCTGCCGGTCGTGGTCGCCGACCTGCCCGACGGCGTGGTCTGGGTCCCGGCCCGGTCGTTCGGTCGCGGCGTCCTCGCCGACCTGGCCTCGCCCGGCAGCACGGTCACCCTGAAGGGAGCCTCCTGATGAACGGTGCAGTGATGAGCGTCCTGCCGCTCGCGGCGGACCTGCCCGCCCCGGAGCTGGACGCGTTCGGCCAGGACCCGTGGTGGGTGATCCTGCTCAAGGCCGTCCTCATCTTCGTGATCCTGGTGCTGCTGACGCTCTTCAACATCTGGTTCGAGCGTCGCGTCGTGGCCCGGATGCAGCACCGCGTCGGACCCAACGTGCACGGCCCCTTCGGCCTGCTGCAGTCGCTGGCCGACGGCGTCAAGCTGGCGCTCAAGGAGGACATCGTCCCCAAGGCGGCCGACAAGGTCGTCTTCCTCCTGGCGCCGGTGATCGCGGTGGTGCCGGCGTTCGTCACCTGGGCCGTCATCCCGCTCGGGCCGACGGTCAACTTCTTCGGACACCAGACGCCGCTGCAGCTCACCGACATGCCGGTGGCCGTGCTCTTCATGCTCGCCATCGCCTCCATCGGCATCTACGGCATCGTCCTCGGCGGCTGGTCGTCCGGCTCGACCTACTCGCTGCTCGGCGGCCTCCGCTCGAGCGCACAGATGATCTCCTACGAGGTCGCGATGGGCCTCGCGCTCGTCGCGGTCTTCCTCTACGCCGGGTCGATGTCGACCTCGGAGATCGTCGCCGCGCAGGACCGCCTGTGGTTCGGCCTGATCCTGCTGCCGTCCTTCGTCATCTACATGATCTCGATGGTCGGCGAGACCAACCGCGCCCCCTTCGACCTCCCCGAGGCCGAGGGCGAGCTGGTCGGCGGCTTCCACACCGAGTACTCCAGCCTGAAGTTCGCGCTGTTCTTCCTCGCCGAGTACATCAACCTCGCCACCGTGTCGGCCATCGCGACCACGCTGTTCCTCGGGGGCTGGGCCGCTCCGTGGGGCATCGAGCACGTGTGGGAGGGCGCCAACAGCGGCTACTGGCCCCTGCTGTGGTTCTTCGGCAAGGTCTTCATCTTCATCTTCCTGTTCGTCTGGCTGCGTGGCTCGCTGCCCCGCATGCGCTACGACCAGTTCATGGCGCTGGGATGGAAGGTCCTCATCCCGGTCTCGCTGGCCTGGATCGTGGCCGTCGCCACCATCCGCGTCATCTCGCTCGAGGGCAACATCGACCGCACCTACCTGGTGGCCGCGATCGCCGTCCTGCTCGTGCTGACCATCGGGCTGATGTTCGTCGGCGAGAAGAAGGCCGAGGAGGCCCCGGTCGAGGCGAGCGAGGAGCCGCACGACGCGTTCGCCGGCGGGTTCCCCGTCCCGCCGATGCCGGCGGGAGGCGCCGTACGCGGAGCCGCCGCGCCGCTGACGTTCGCCCACTCGTCGGGAGGACGCACCACCGTCACCGCTGCAGCGGAGGAGAACCATGAGTGAGTCCCCCCAGAGCCCCGGCCAGGAGTCCAAGGGGATCAAGGAGAGCTTCTGGGACCCGATCGCCGGGTTCGGCGTCACCTTCCGGACGATGTTCAAGAAGGTCGTCACCGAGCAGTACCCGTTCGAGAAGCTCCCGACGGCGCCCCGCTTCCACGGCCGGCACCAGCTGAACCGCTGGCCCGACGGCCTGGAGAAGTGCATCGGCTGCGAGCTGTGCGCGTGGGCGTGCCCGGCCGACGCCATCTACGTGGAGGGTGCGTCCAACAGCGACGTGCCGGACGCCGACGGCAACAGCCAGCGCTTCAGCCCCGGCGAGCGCTACGGCCGCGTCTACCAGATCAACTACCTGCGCTGCATCCTGTGCGGTCTGTGCATCGAGGCGTGCCCGACCCGCGCGCTGACGATGACCAACGAGTACGAGCTGGCCGACAACAACCGGGCCGACCTGATCTACGAGAAGTCCGACCTGCTGGCCCCGCTGCTGCCGGGCATGGAGCAGCCGCCCCACCCGATGCGGCTCGGCGACGACGAGGGCGACTACTACAGGGGGACCACACGATGACCTTCTGGATCCTCGCCCCGATCATGGTCGCCGCCGCGCTCGGCATCCTCTTCGTCCGCAAGGCCGTGCACGCCGCGCTGCTGCTGGCCGTGGTGATGATCAGCCTGGCGTTCCTCTACGCCGTGCTCGACGCACCCTTCCTCTTCGCGGTGCAGATCATCGTCTACACCGGCGCCATCCTGATGCTGTTCCTGTTCGTGATGATGCTGATCGGCGTCGATGCCACCGACTCGGTCGTGGAGACCATCCGCGGGCAGCGGGTGATGGCCGTCGTCCTCGGCCTGGCCTTCGGCACCGTGCTGGTGCTCGGCATCAGCCAGGTCACGTTCGGGGTCGTGGTCGGCCTCGACGAGGCCAACGCCGGCGGCAACGTGCCGGCCGTCGCCAACATCCTGTTCTCCCGCTACGTCTTCGCGTTCGAGGCCACCAGCGCCCTGCTGATCACCGCCGCGGTCGGCGCGATGGTGCTCGCGCACCGCGAGCGGCTCACGCCGAAGGCCGGCCAGGCCGAGCTCGCCGCGCAGCGCATGCGTGACTACGCCGAGCACGGCAAGCACCTCGGCCCGCTGCCCTCGCCCGGCGTCTACGCCCGTCACAACGCGGTCGACACCCCGGCGCTGCTGCCCGACGGCACGGCCGCCGAGTCGTCGGTCTCGCGGGTGCTCGCCGCCCGCGGCACCGTCCGCTCGGCTCCCGCGCTCGCCGACGACATCGACGACGTACGTCGCCAGATCGGCGGTTTCGACGGCCACGGCGACCCGACCAGCATGCCCGAGACCTCGGGGAAGGCCGGCGCGCCCGCGACCACCGAAGAGGACGTGCAGAAGGACGTGCAGAAGGACGTGCAGAAGGACGTGGACAAGTGACTGAATACATCGTCCTGTCGGCGATCCTCTTCACGATCGGCTGCGTGGGGGTCCTCACCCGCCGCAACGCCCTCGTGGTGTTCATGTGCGTCGAGCTGATGCTCAACGCCTGCAACCTGGCGTTCGTCGCCTTCGCCCGCCAGCACGGCAACCTCGACGGCCAGATCACCGCGTTCTTCGTGATGGTCGTGGCCGCCGCGGAGGTCGTGATCGGGCTCGCGATCATCATGACCATCTTCCGCACCCGACGCTCGGCCTCGGTCGACGACGCCAGCCTGCTGAAGTACTGAGGGAGCGCTCGTGAACCTGTTGTCCCACTCGGCGCTCGCCGTCGGCCTGCCCATGGCCGAGGAAGGAGCCCACGCGCCCGTGGTCGCGCCCGACATGGGTGCCGGCGGCGTCTTCGACCTGCTGTGGCTGGTCATCGCGCTGCCCGTGCTCGGCGCGGTCCTGCTGCTCGGCGTGGCGCCGTTCCTCCCGCCGTCGCTCCGGGCGAGCGTCGACAAGCACGGGCACCTCGTCGGCACGGCGATGGCCGCGCTGTCCTTCGTGCTCAGCCTGGTGCTGTTCGTGTCGCTGCTCGGCCGCGACGCGGAGGCGCGCCAGGTCGGCCAGCAGCTGTGGACCTGGTTCGAGACCGGGTCGCTCACCGTCGGCATGGACCTGCTCTACGACCCGCTGGCCGCGCTGTTCCTGCTGCTCATCACCGGTGTCGGCTCGCTGATCCACGTCTACGCCATCGGCTACATGGAGCACGACCCGCGCCGCCGCCGGTTCTTCGGCTACCTCAACCTGTTCGTCGCCGCCATGCTCACGCTGGTGCTCTCGGCGAACTTCGTGGGCCTGTTCCTGGGCTGGGAGGGCGTCGGCCTGGCGTCGTACCTGCTCATCGGGTTCTGGCAGCACAAGCCGTCCGCCGCCGCCGCAGCCAAGAAGGCCTTCGTCATCAACCGCGTCGGTGACATCGGCCTGTCGCTGGCGATCGCGCTGATGTTCGCGACCTTCGGCACCACCGACTTCGGCGCGGTCAGCGAGCTGGCGGGCGAGGCCGACCAGGGCACGCTCAACGCCCTCGGCCTGCTGCTCCTGCTCGGCGCCTGCGGCAAGTCCGCGCAGGTCCCGCTCCAGTCCTGGCTGCTCGACGCGATGGAGGGCCCGACCCCGGTCTCGGCCCTCATCCACGCCGCGACCATGGTCACCGCCGGCGTCTACCTCGTGGTCCGCGCCAACTTCATCTACGAGCTCACGCCCGTCGCGCAGACCGCGGTCGTGGTCGTCGCGACGGTCACGCTCCTGTGGGGTGCGATCCTCGGCTGCGCCAAGGACGACATCAAGAAGGCGCTCGCCGGCTCGACGATGAGCCAGATCGGCTACATGATGCTCGCCGCCGGCCTCGGCCCGGTGGGCTACCCGTTCGCGATCTTCCACCTGCTCACGCACGGCTTCTTCAAGGCCAACATGTTCCTCGGCGCGGGCTCGGTCATGCACGGGATGGACGACGACGTCGACATGCGCCACTACGGCGCGCTCAACAAGACCATGCCGGTCACGTTCCTGACCTTCGCGATGGGCTACCTCGCGATCATCGGCTTCCCGGGCTTCTCCGGCTTCTGGTCCAAGGACAAGATCATCGAGTCCGCGCTCGCCGAGAACCTCGTGATCGGCCTGCTGGCCCTGCTCGGTGCAGGCATCACCGGCTTCTACATGACCCGGCTGATGCTGCTGACGTTCTTCACCAGCAAGCGGTGGGAGAAGGACGTCCACCCGCACGAGTCACCCAAGGTGATGACGGTGCCGCTCATCGTGCTGGCTGCCCTCTCGGTGCTCGGCGGTGTGCTGCTGCTCGGCGACTGGATCGTCACCTGGCTCGAGCCGGTGACGGGTCACGCCGAGCACCACGAGCCGCCGCTGCCGGCGATCGTGATCACGCTGATCATCACCGCGGTCGTCGCGCTCGGCGTCGCGGCCGCCTGGTTCCTGGTTGGTAGGCGCGAGATCCCGCGCGAGGCCCCGCAGGACGTGTCCTTCGCGACGCGTGCCGCGCGCGCCGACCTCTACGGCGACGCCATCAACGACGCGGTCGTCGTACGCCCCGGTGCCGGGCTCGTCGGCGGGCTCACCGCCTTCGACCGTCGCGGTGTCGACGGTGCCGTCGAGGGTGGCTCGCTCGCCGTCGGCGGCCTGTCCTCCACCCTGCGGCGGGTGCAGAACGGCTTCGTACGCTCCTACGCCCTGTCCCTCCTCGGTGGCGCCCTGCTGGTCGTCCTCGCTCTCCTGGCGGTGAACCTCCGATGACCCTGACCATCCTGATCCTGCTGCCCCTGCTCGGCGCGCTGGTCACGGCGCTCGTGCCCGATGCGCTCGCACGGCTGGTCGGCCTCGGCTTCGCCGCGGCGACCCTGGTCGTCGGCATCGTCGTCGCCACCCGGTACTCCGTGGGCGGGGGGATGCAGCTCGAGGAGACCCGCACGTGGATCGAGTCGCTCGGCGTCCACTACGCCCTCGGCGTCGACGGCCTCGGCCTGCTGATGGTGCTGCTCACCGTCGTCCTCGTGCCGATCGTCATGCTCGCCAGCTCGCGGGAGGCCGACGCGGAGGGCAACAGGGGCGTCAAGGCGTTCTTCGCCTGGACCCTCGCGCTCGAGGCGATGTCGCTGGCGGTCTTCACCGCCACTGACGTGCTGCTCTTCTACGTCGTCTTCGAGGCCACGCTCATCCCGGCCTACTTCCTCATCGGCGGCTTCGGCCGGGCCGGTCGGGGGCGGGCGGCGACCAAGTTCCTGATCTACCAGCTCGCCGGCGGGCTCATCATGCTCGCCTCGGTCATCGGCCTCTACGTCGTCTCGGCCGACGCCGGCACCCCGAGCTTCCTGATCAGCGACCTCGCAGCGCTCGACATCGACGAGACCACGCAGCGCTGGCTGTTCGTCGGCTTCTTCATCGCCTTCGCGATCAAGGCGCCGATGTTCCCGGTGCACACCTGGCTGGCCGACACCACGGAGAAGGCGACCACCGGCACCTCGGTGCTGCTGGTCTGCATCCTCGACAAGATCGGCACGTTCGGCATGCTGCGGTTCTGCCTCGGCCTGCTGCCCGACGCCTCGCAGTGGGCGACGCCGGTCGTGGTGGTGCTCGCGCTCGTCTCGATCATCTACGGCGCACTCGTCGCGATCGGCCAGGACGACGTCCTGCGCCTGATCGGCCTGACGTCGCTGTCTCACTTCGGCTTCATCGTGCTGGGCATCTTCGTGTTCAGCCCGACGGGCAGCTCCGGCGCCATCCTCTACATGGTCAACCACGGCATCGCGACCGCGCTGATGTTCCTGGTCGCCGGGTTCCTGATCCACCGGACGGGGACGGCGTCGATCCGCCAGATGGCGGGCGTCGAGAAGAGCGCCCCGGTGCTGGCGGGCTTCTTCCTGGTCGCCGGCCTCGCCGCGTGCGGACTGCCCGGCCTCTCGCCGTTCGTCTCCGAGATGCTCGTCATCATCGCGGCCTTCGACCACCACTGGCTGGTCGGCTCGGTCGCCGTGCTGGCCATCGTCCTGGCCGCGTTCTACGCGCTCTGGATGTACCAGCGCACCATGACCGGCTCGGGCCGCGACGGCGTCGCCCCGGTGGCCGACCTCGACCGGCGTGAGGTCGGCATCGTCGCGCCGCTGCTGCTCGCGCTCGTGCTCTTCGGCTTCTACCCGATGCCGCTGCTCGACGTCATCAACCCGTTCGTCCACGACTCCCTCGCGGCGGTGGGCATCGGCCAGGAGGGTGGTCCCCAGTGACCGAGTTCGTGAAGCCCAGCATCGAGTACTTCGAGATCTGGCCGTTGCTGGTCGTCTTCGGCGTCGCCTGCCTCGGTGTGGTCGTGGAGGCGTTCCTGCCGCGCACGCTGCGCTACCCCGTGCAGGTGGTCCTCGCGATCGGCGGCCTCGTCCTCGCCCTCGTCGGCGTGGTGCTGGTCGCCCAGGACGTGCAGACGTACGACGAGGGCGCCGCCCGCGGCATCCTCGCGGTCGGCGGCACCATCGCCGTCGACGGGCCGAGCCTGTTCATCTGGGGCCTCGTCCTCGCGCTGTCGATCGCCGGGGTCCTGCTCTTCGCCGAGCGCCACCTCGACGGTGGCGTCTCGGCCTTCGCCGGCCAGGCAGCCGCCGTGCCGGGCACCGATGCGGAGACCGCGTCGATCGCGGCCAACCGGGAGCACACCGAGGTCTACCCGCTCATGATGTTCGCGGTGTTCGGCATGATGCTGTTCCCGGCCGCCAACGACCTGCTGACCATGTTCGTCGGCCTCGAGATCCTGTCGCTGCCCCTCTACCTGCTCAGCGGCCTGGCGAGGCGTCGCCGCCTGCTCAGCCAGGAGGCGGCGCTCAAGTACTTCCTGCTGGGCGCGTTCTCCTCCGGCTTCTTCCTCTACGGCGCGGCGTTGCTCTACGGCTTCGCGGGCTCCATGGACTTCGCCGCGATCAACGAGGCCGTGCGCAACGACGTGGGCAGCTCGAGCCTGCTGCTGATCGGCACCGGGCTGCTGTCGGTCGGCCTGCTCTTCAAGGTCGGTGCCGTGCCGTTCCAGGCGTGGACCCCCGACGTCTACCAGGGTGCCCCGACCCCGGTCACGGCCTTCATGGCCGCCGGCACCAAGGTCGCGGCCTTCGGGGCGATCATGCGCCTGTTCTACGTCGCACTCGGCGCCGATCGCTGGTCGTGGCAGCCGATGCTGTGGATCATCGCGATCCTGTCGATGCTCGTCGGCGCCGCCCTCGCGATCACGCAGAGCGACATCAAGCGGCTGCTGGCCTACTCCTCGGTGGCGCACACCGGCTTCATCCTCACCGGCGTGCTGGGCGTGCAGGCCTCCGAGCAGCTGGCCATCGGCGAGATCTCGTCGGTGCAGGCGGTGCTGTTCTACCTCGCCACCTACGGCTTCGCGACGATCGGCGCCTTCGCGGTCGTCGGCCTCGTGCGCGACGGCGGTGGCGAGACCACCGCCATCGACCGCTGGGCCGGCCTGGGCAAGGAGTCGCCCGTGGTGGCGGCCGTGTTCGCGTTCTTCCTCCTCGCGATGGCGGGCATCCCGCTCACGTCCGGGTTCGTCGGCAAGCTCGCGGTGTTCTCCGTGGCGCTGGCCGCGGGCGCCTGGCCGGTGGTCGTGGCGGCGGTGCTCGCCAGCATCATCGCCGCGTTCCTCTACATCCGGGTCATCAAGGTCATGTACTTCGACGAGCCCGTCGGGGCCGGCCCGAGCGTCGCGTACCCGTCCGTGCTGACCGCGACGACCATCGCCGTCGGTGCGGCGGTGACCCTTGTCCTCGGTGTGCTGCCGGGGCCGGTGCTCGACCTGGCGGCGGTTGCGGGAGAATTCATCAGGTGACCGACTCTCCCCTCGCCATGCCTGTCGTCGACCCCGCTCTCGAGCAGCGGCTGGTCGAGCGGCTGGCACGCATCGAGGAGCTGCTCGCCGGGCACTGCCGGGGGCGTGCGGACTTCGTCTCCGAGGCCGCGACCCACCTCATGATGGCCGGCGGCAAGCGGTTCCGCCCGCTGCTGGTGCTGCTGGCGGCTGAGACCGGGCCCGACCCGGACGCCGACGAGGTGCACACCGCGGCCTGCGTCGTCGAGCTCACCCACGTCGCCTCGCTCTACCACGACGACGTCATGGACGAGGCCGACCTGCGCCGCGGTGCGCCCACCGGCAACGCCCGCTGGGGCAACAACGTCGCGATCCTCACCGGCGACTTCCTGTTCGGCCGCTCCTCGGAGCTCACCGCCGACCTCGGCCCGGAGGCCGTACGCATCCAGGCGCAGACCTTCACGCGCCTCGTCGAGGGCCAGATCATGGAGACGGTCCCGCCCGGGCCCGGCGAGGACCCGCTCGCGCACTACCTCGACGTGGTCGCCGGCAAGACCGGGTCGCTCATCGCGACCTCGGCGCGCTACGGCGCGATGTTCAGCGGTGCGCGGCCCGAGGTCGTCGAGGCGCTCAGCGCCTACGGCGAGATCGTCGGGTCGGCCTTCCAGCTGACCGACGACATCCTCGACATCGCGGCGGAGTCCGACGCGTCCGGCAAGACCCCCGGCACGGACCTCCGCGAGGGTGTGCCGACCCTCCCGGTCCTCATGGCGCAGGCCTCGACCGACCCGGCCGACGCGCGCCTCCTGTCCTTGCTCGGTCGCCCGCTCACCGACGACGCCGAGCACGCCGAGGCGCTCGAGCTGATGCGTACGCACCCCGCGATGGACCGGGCGCGCAACCACGTGCTCGCCGAGGCCGCCCGCGCCAAGAAGCTGCTCGAGGCCCTCGACCCCGGTCCCGTCCGGGAGGCGCTCGAGTCCTTCGCCGACATCGTGGCGACCCGGACGGCCTGACCCACGCCGGCTCGCGGCGTCGGCTCACACCTGCTGGGGTGCCGGCGCCAGCTCCCGCGAGTGCCCGCTCCAGACGGTGTCGAAGTGCGCGACGTACGCGTCGTGGATCCGGGGCCGTGGGATCATGACGACCAGCTCGTCGTTGAGCAGGGAGACGTCGGACCAGTTCTCGGAGCCGGTCCACACGGCTCGGGTGGCCGTGCCGTCCCAGGTGCCGTCGACCGACATCCACTTCTCGTGGACGAAGTGCTCCCAGCCGGAGTCCTCGAACCCGGTCGCGACGTTCCCGTCGACATCGAGGGAGGCGCTCCGGACGCGGACGCCGGCGCGCAGCAGCGTCTCCACGACGTCCGGCCCGGCTGCACTCACCAGGGCCTGGACCCGGCATCCTGCACGACTCAGCCGGCCCACCCCCTGCGCCAGGTCGAGGCCACGCTGGCCGCGCCACCCGTACATGCTGATCCGGACGACGGTCCGGCCGGCTTCCCCGGTGCCCGGCAGCGCGTCGCAGGTGACGCCTGCGAGGCGCTCGGCGACGGCGTCCGAGTCGGGGGTGGCTGACGCTCCCGCGGCGACGCTCGTCGTGACGTCGCCGTGCGTCACCCGCACCTCGGGCGCCTCGACGTGGCGGTCGGCGGCGAGCTCGTCGAAGACCCGGCCGTAGTCGTCGTACAGCTGCTGGCTGCCGGTGAGGGTGACGAGGTCGTTCCAGTGGACCCCTGCGGCGTAGCCGGTCAGGTTGGCGGACCCCAGCATCACCACGTGCGGCTGGTCGCCGCTGGAGGAGAACAGGTAGACCTTCATGTGCTGGTTCCCGCGGTCGCCGAGCCGACAGCTGGCGTGGCAGACCTTGACGAAGCTCGGCGCCGCGCCCGGTCCGGCCTCGCTGCCGGGGTCGCAGGCGGCGCGGCTCGACAGCGCGTCCGCACCCAGGAGCCGCCGCAGCTCGCGGGACGAGCCGGACACGAAGTTGTCGTTGAGGACGACCTGGACGGTGACCTGGCGCTGCGTGCACGCCTTGGCGAGGGCGTCGGCGATGTCGGGACGGTCGAAGCTGTACGCCGCCATCCGGATCGTGCCGTGGCGCGGGGTGGCTTCGATGGCGCGGCGGATGTGGTCGGCGATGCGGTTCTGCGCGGCCCGGTCGCCGGTCGGGTCGTTGAAGATGACGGAGGCCGCCGGGGGCTCCGCGGCCGGTGCGGCCGGTGCGTCTGGTGCGGCCGACACCTGGGCGGCGGCGCGCGTGGTCATCGTCGACGAGCTGACGGGGTCGCCCCCGAGTGCCGCGCCCAGCGCGGGCGTCGCCAACGCCGTCGCCAGCCCCACCGCGATGGTCGCCGCCAGAAGTGAGGTCCGCATCTCGATCACCCGATCCCGTGCGGCGGGAGCTTCCCGCCTCCTGGATCGACCGTCGCGCCGCCGCGTGTCCCTCCACCCGAGCACGCGGTCTCAGCCGCCGCGGGACTCTCCGGACGCGCCCGGGCACCCAGCCCGAGCAGACGGCCGCGGACGGGTCGTCGGGTCGTCCCGGTCCTGATGGTCCCGGGCGCACGTGGGTCTGCCGACCCATGCGCGCCGTGGTCGGGCACGACCGCCCACTGCGGGCAGTCCCGTACCCGGGGTCTCCTGGTGCGCCCCTAGGCGGCGGTGACCACTGAGTCGACTGGCCGGGAGCTCAGCATCAGCGCAGCAGGCCGTAGGCGTGTGTGGGCGTGACCCTCACGACGACGCGCCCGTCACGGACCATCGCGGCGCGGTAGTCCTCCCAGTCGTCGTGCTCTCCCGCCAGAGAGCGGTAGAGCTCGACCAGCTCGTCGGTCGCCGCGTCGTGCGGGTGGGCGGCGACCTCGGAGAGGCTGACGTCGCCCTCGACGACCGCATAGGACCAGAAGCTGTCACCGTCGACGTGCACCGCCGCCCAGGGCGTGCGCCGCAGGTTGGCGTACTTCGCACGGCTGGTGGTGATCGACACCCGGATCACGTCGTCGTCACCGACGCCGGCGAGGACGTTGGACAGCTGCGGCTTGCCGTCCCGCTTGATGGTGACCAGGACTGCCTGGTGGTTGCGGCGTACGGCGGCGAGGGCGTCTGCGATCTCCATGCCGACATCTTGCCGCGGCGGTCGAGAACTCAGCCGCGCACCTGCAGCTCCACCTCCACGTGGTCGGTCGGCCTCGATCCCCTCGGCGAGGCGGACAGCCTTCTGAGCGAGTGAACGTAGGCCCCGGCCGGATCCAATGGCGTCTGCCGCGTTGAGGGCGGTTCGCAGAAGTGCGTCGGGCCGGAGGGCAGCTGGACGCCTGGGTCGACCCTGGACGGGGGCGCCGCCGCTGCACGGCGCGCTGTTCTCGCCAGGACGTCCCTGTGGCCCCGCCACGTGGTAGGTGTGACGGGGTGTGGGGCGGGGTCATCGTCGGCGGGGTCGTGGGATGCCGGGTCGTGCGATGCCGGGTGGGTCGAGGTCGGTGGTGCCGGTGTGGTCGCGGCGGTAGCGGTGGCCGTGGGGTGAGGTCCACTCGAACACCCCGGGCGCGACCATGGCGTAGCGCCAGGCGGAGTGGGTCTTGAGGCGGTGGTGGAACCGGCACAGGCAGGCCAGGTTGCTCGTGGTCGTCGGGCCGGGTTGGGGTCTGCCCTCGGCGTGGGCGTCGTCGTCCCACGGGATGATGTGGTCGACGTCGCAGCGCCGGGCAGGTCGGGAGCAGAACGGGAACACGCACGTGCGATCTCTCAGGATCACTTGTTCGCGGATCGTCGCCGGGACCTTCCGCGTCTGCGCGGTCAGCGTGGTGTTGAGGTCGATGACGGGCGTGATGGTGACCCGGGTCCGCGAGTCGGCGCACCAGGACTGGACCTGTTCGAGCAGGACGAGGCGTTGCCCGTTCTCCATCCGGCCCGTGGGACCGAAGACCGTGGTGTCTCCGGAGACGGAGGCGTCGACGTGGGCGTGGATCACGACCGCACGCGCGGCCGGCAGGTCCGGCTCGTCGGCGTCGCCGCCGGCAAGATCCAGAGCAGTCTGGGTCCGTGCGAGGTCCCCGAGGGCCTTGGCGCGTCGGGCGTCGAGCGGCAGCAGGGATCCGAGGGCCTTCTGTTCCTCAGCCTTGTGGGCGAGGGCGCGGTCGAGGTCGAGGGCGTCGGCGATGTCGACCTCGGCCTCGATCCGCATCGTGCCGGCGTAGTGCACGTCCTCGGTGTCCACGGTGACGTGACGTGGGTCGACGTGCAGGTAGCCGTCCTCGGGATCCTTCGTGGGGTCGGCGACCGCGAGGTCGTAGCGCCTGATGGTCTCGGCGACGAGGCGGTCGAGCTGCGCGGTGCCGATGCGTCCGGCGACGGCCGCGACCTGCGCGTCGACGAACCCCGCCGCCTCACGAGTCAATGCGGGCGAGGAGTGGATCGTGGTGTCCGCGACGAGCCTCGCCCGCCAAGCGGGCACCTGCCCGGCGTGGACCTGCTCCCACAACCGCGGCAGGCGGTGACGGAGCTCGAGGGCGTGGCCGATGAGCTTCTTCGCCGCCGTCGACGTGATCCCGAGGACGGTGCCGAGCTCGGCGCAACAGAACTCCGCCACCAGCGGAGCACCCTCACCCGCGATGGGCTCCTCGTGCTGGGACCCCGGCACCGTGAACGACGCCGCGTCGTGGATCGACTCCGGCGGGTGCAGGTCGGCCCAGCGGGCAGCGAGAGCGAGCTGGCGGGCGGCCTCGGAGTTCTCGACGTCACGGGAGGCCTTGATCGTGGCGAGCAGGTCGGCGGGTGAGAGGTCGTCCGCGACCCCTCGTGCCTCGGCAGCCAGTTCGTCGATCATGTGTTCGATCCTAGGGGAGCCCACCGACAGTCACCACGGCTCTGGCGAAGGCTGTGGACGAGCGCGTGGCCCACGAGGTTGAACGTGGTTTCGAGGCTCGCGGAGTTCATCCTGAGGAGCTGAGGGACGAGGCGTCTCGAAGGGCTCGCACCTCGACCACCGGCTTGGAGGGGGTTTCGACACGGTCGGTGCGCGACCTGCTCGACCAGCGGCCGCCCTGCTCGACCAGCGGCCGCCCTGCTCGACCAGCGACGGGGGCGTGCTCAGGCCGCGCTGGCCTGCGCCACCAGCCGCAGCTGCCGGCGACGGTGGTTGACGGCCTCGACGGTGAAGATCGTCAGCGCGACCCACACCAGGCCGAAGCCGATCCAGCGGCTGGCGGGCATGTCCTCGCGGAAGACGAGCAGGCCGAGGGCGAACTGGATCGTCGGCGCGAGGTACTGCAGGAGCCCGAGCGAGACCATCGAGACGCGGATCGCGGCGGCGCCGAAGAGCATCAGGGGCACCGCGGTGATGATGCCGGTCGTGGTCAGCAGGAAGGCATGCCCGACTCCGTGCGTACCGAAGTTGGACTGCCCTGCCGCCACGAGCCAGCCGAGGTACGCCGCGGCGAACGGCGCCATGACCATCGTCTCCACGGTGATGCTCTCGACCGCACCGACGCCGGCCTGCTTCTTGAGCAGGCCGTAGGTGCCGAACGAGAAGGCGAGGAGGAGGGCCACCCACGGCGGCCGGCCGTAGTCGAGAGTGAGGACGACGACCGCGACGAAGGCGATGGCCATCGCGACCCACTGCAGGCGACGCAGGCGCTCGCCGAGGACCAGCACGCCCATCAGCACCGTCACGAGCGGGTTGATGAAGTAGCCCAGCGACGTCTCGACGACGCGGCCGTTGTTGACGCCCCAGATGTAGCCACCCCAGTTGACGGTGATCACGACGGCCGCGCAGGCGATCAGGAGCAGCCGGCGGCGGTCGCGCAGCAGGGCACGGACGTGGCGCACCCGCCGCGCGAGCACGAGTATCACCGCCATCGTCAGCACCGACCAGACGATGCGGTGCGCCAGGATCTCGATCGCGCCGCCCGGCTCCAGCAGCGTCCAGTAGCGCGGGAAGGTGCCCCACAGCGTGTACGCCGCCGCTCCGAAGATCAGTCCGCGACGGCTATCTGGCACTCCGGGAGTCTAGGTGCGGGCTGTCGCCTACGATGGTGCGGTCTCGGGGTGGGGAACCCCGACAGGTCAGTCACATCACCGTTTCTCGAGGGGGAATCAACCATGCGGACACTCCGCACCGTCCTGGCGGCCCTGGTCGCCGCACTGCTCGTCGCTGGCGTGCTCAGCGCGAGCGCGAGCGCCTCGCACCCCAAGCGCATCATCGACGAGGTCCCGCCGGACACCAAGCAGGTCTCCTACAACGCCTTCAAGCTCAAGGGCACCGTGATGCAGCCGCTGGCCGACGGCACGGTGGTGCCCTACGCCAACGAGAAGGTGAAGATCCTCAAGAAGAAGTGCGGCACCTGCAAGTGGAAGGTCGTCAAGAAGATCAAGACCGACGAGGCGGGCGTGTTCAAGACGCGGATCTACGCCCCCGAGCGCGGGCGCTGGAAGTGGCGCTCGAAGGTGGAGAACTCCTACGGCTACGCCACCACCATGGGCAAGGTCTGGACGCTCTACTTCGACTGACCGACAGCCGGAGCCTGCACCTGGGCGGTCAGATGACCGTCCAGGTGTCGCCACCGCCGATCAGCGCCGCCAGTCGTGCGGCGCGGTCGGCGGTGTCGTCATCTCCAGGGGCGGAGGGTGCCGGGGCGGAGGCCGTCACCTGCTCGCGCGCGGCGTCGTCGTACGTCGGGCGCTCGACCTGGCGGAAGATCCCGATCGGCGACTGGTCGAGGTAGTCCGCCGCGGTGAGGCGTGAGATCGCGAACGCGTTGGACGGGTCGGGGTTGTGCGCGTCGTGGACGAGGATGTCCGCGGCCGCGACGTCGGCGGTCGCGACGACCTTCACGCCACCCGTCGCGGTGTCGCGCACCAGCGCCTTGGCGCCACGCCCGTCCTCGAGGGCGGTGCCGAAGGTGACGGGCTCCCCGTGCACGAGCGGGATGATCGCGTCAGCCTTGGTCTCGGGCGACTTGATCGCGTCGAACGCGCCGTCGTTGAAGATCGGGCAGTTCTGGTAGATCTCCACCAGCGACGTTCCTCGGTGGGCCGCGGCCGCGGCGAGCACGCCGGTGAGGTGCTTGCGGTCGGAGTCGATGGTGCGAGCCACGAACGAGGCCTCGGCGCCGAGCGCGAGCGACACCGGGTTGAACGGGTGGTCGAGCGAGCCCATCGGCGTCGACTTGGTGACCTTGCCGGTCTCCGACGTGGGGGAGTACTGGCCCTTGGTGAGCCCGTAGATCCGGTTGTTGAAGAGCAGGATCGTCATGTTGACGTTGCGCCGCAGCGCGTGGATCAGGTGGTTGCCGCCGATCGACAGCGCGTCGCCGTCACCGGTGACCACCCACACCGAGAGGTCCTCGCGAGCCGTGGCGATGCCGGTCGCGATGGACGGCGCACGGCCGTGGATCGAGTGCATGCCGTAGGTGTCGAGGTAGTAGGGGAACCGCGACGAGCAGCCGATGCCGGAGACGAAGACGATGTTCTCGCGGCGCAGCCCGAGGTCGGGCAGGAAGGACTGGACGGCCTTGAGCACGGCGTAGTCACCGCACCCGGGGCACCAGCGGACCTCCTGGTCGGAGGTGAAGTCCTTGCCGGTCTGCGCCGGGGCTCCCTCGGGCAGGGTCGGGACGCCCTCGGTGCCGGAACGCACGCCCGGCAGGCCCAGGTCGGTCGGGATGCTCATCAGATGTGCTCCTTCTGGGTGGGCTCGCCCCACACGCCGAGCTCGACGTCGATGCCCTCGGCCTGTCCGACCAGCTCGCCGATGGCGTGGGCGAGCTCGGTGGCCTTGAGGGGCAGTCCGCGGACGTGGTTGTAGCCGACGGCGTCGACGAGGTACTTCGCGCGCAGCAGCAGGGAGAGCTGGCCGAGGTTCATCTCGGGCACGAGCACCTTGTCGTAGCCCTTGAGGACCTCGCCGAGGTTGCTCGGGAACGGGTTGAGGTGGCGCAGGTGCGCCTGCGCCACGTGGTAGCCGGCCTTGCGCACGCGGCGTACGCCGGCGCCGATCGGGCCGTAGGTCGACCCCCAGCCCAGCACGAGGACCTTCGCCTCGCCGGACGGGTCGTCGACCTCGACGAGCGGGATCGACTCGGCGATCCGGTCCACCTTGGCCTGACGGGTACGGACCATGAAGTCGTGGTTGGCCGGGTCGTAGGAGATGTTGCCGTGCCCGTCGCCCTTCTCGAGGCCGCCGATGCGGTGCTCGAGGCCGGGGGTGCCCGGGATCGCCCACGGACGTGCGAGGGTCGTGTCGTCGCGCAGGTAGGGCCAGAACTCAGCGTCGTCGCCAGAGCCGTGGTTCTTCTCCGTGGCGAAGGCCGGGTCGATGACCGGCAGCTCGTCGATCGTCGGCACCCGCCACGGCTCGGAGCCGTTGGCGAGGTAGCCGTCCGACAGCAGCAGGACCGGCGTGCGGTAGGTGACCGCGATCCGGGTGGCCTCGACGGCGGCGGCGAAGCAGTCGCCCGGCGACTGGGGCGCGACGATCGGCACCGGCGCCTCGCCGTTGCGGCCGAACATCGCCTGGAGCAGGTCGGCCTGCTCGGTCTTGGTGGGCAGGCCGGTCGATGGCCCTCCCCGCTGGACGTCGATGACGACGAGCGGGAGCTCGGTCATCACCGCGAGGCCGATCGCCTCGGACTTCAGCGCCACGCCCGGACCCGACGTGGACGTCACGCCGAGGTGGCCGGCGTACGACGCGCCGATCGCGGCACCCACGCCGGCGATCTCGTCCTCCGCCTGGAAGGTCATCACGCCGAACGACTTGTGCCTCGACAGCTCGTGGAGGATGTCGGAGGCCGGGGTGATCGGGTAGGTCCCGAGGAACACCGGGAGGCCGGACTGCACGCCGCCGGCGACGAGGCCGTACGCCAGCGCGAGGTTGCCGGTGATGTTGCGGTAGGTGCCGGGGGGCATGACGGCCGGCTTGATCTCGTACTGGACCGCGAAGGCCTCGGTCGTCTCGCCGAAGTTCCAGCCGGCCTTGAAGGCCGCCAGGTTGGCGTCGCGGATGTCGGGCACCTTCGCGAACCGCTTGGACAGGAAGGCGGTCGTCGGGTCGGTGGGGCGCCCGTACATCCAGGACAGCAGTCCGAGGGCGAACATGTTCTTGGCCCGCGACGCGTCCTTGCGGGAGAGGCCGAACTCCTTGACCGCCTCGACGGTCATGCCGGTGAGGTCCACGGTGTGCAGGGCGTACTCGCTGAGGCTGTCGCCGTCGAGCGGGCTCTCGGTGTAGCCGGCCTTCGTCAGGTTCCGCGCGGTGAAGTCGTGGGTGTCGACGATGATGGTGGCGCCCTTGTGCAGGTCGCCGAGGTTGGCGCGCAGCGCCGCCGGGTTCATCGCGACGAGCACGTCGGGGGCGTCGCCCGCGGTGAGGATGTCGTGGTCGGCGAAGTGCACCTGGAAGGACGAGACGCCGGGCAACGTGCCCTGCGGGGCGCGGATCTCGGCGGGGAAGTTGGGCAGCGTCACCAGGTCGTTGCCGAAGGCCGCGGTCTCCTGGGTGAACCGGTCACCGGTGAGCTGCATGCCGTCGCCGGAGTCGCCCGCGAACCGGATGATGACGCGGTCGAGCTGCTTGACCTGCTTGACGGGTTGGGTCACCTCTTGCCCTGCTTCCTACGTGTCTCGAGAGTCCTCTCCCAACCACCAACACTAGCCGCGCGGCGGGCCTCGGGACCCCGCTCCCCACGTGATGGACGCCTCCTGCCGGGTGCTCACGCAGGGGCGTGATCCACGACACGCGACCGAACCGCGGTCAATGTCACTGTCGTCTATAAAGTCATGTATGTTGCTCGACATTGCACAGACCGATCCAGAAAGTCGAGATCCCCCCATGCAGATCCGTTCACGTGCCGCTCTCGCGGCCGCACTCGTCGGAGCACTGGCCCTGTCGGCCTGCGCGCCCGGTGGTGCCAGCAGCAGTGACTCCGACGCGGCCGAGACCATCAGCATCGTCGGCTTCGCCGTCCCCGAGGCCGCCAACAAGAACATCGCCGCCGAGTTCACCAAGACCCCCGAGGGCGAGGGTGTGGAGTTCCAGACCTCCTACGGCCCGTCGGGCGACCAGAGCCGCGCCGTCGCCGCGGGGCTGAAGGCCGACTACGTCCACTTCTCGGTGCCCACCGACGTGACCCGTCTCGTCGACGAGGGTCTCGTGGCCGACGACTGGGACGCCGGTGAGAACAAGGGCGTCGTCTCGCGCTCCGTCGTGGTCTTCGGTGTCCGCGACGGCAACCCCAAGAACATCAAGACCTGGGCCGACCTGGTGAAGCCGGGTGTCGAGATCGTCACCCCCAACCCCGCGTCCTCCGGCGCGGCGCGCTGGAACGCGCTCGCGGCCTACGGCCAGGTGATCAGCGACGGTGGCACGGAGGAGGAGGCGACCGAGTACGTCGACAAGTTCTTCAAGAACGTCGTGTCGCTGCCGAGCAGCGGTCGCGACGCCACCACCGCCTTCCTCGGCGGCACCGGTGACGTACTGATGGCCTACGAGAACGAGGCGATCCTCGCCGCGCAGAACGACGAGGGCTTCGAGTACGTCCTGCCGGACACCACGCTCCTCATCGAGAACGCCGGCGCCATCCTCGAGGATGCCTCCGAGCCGTCGCAGGCCTGGCTGGACTTCGTCCTCTCCGACGAGGGCCAGAAGCAGTTCGCGCTCACCGGCTTCCGCCCGATCCGCGACGACGTCGACTTCGGCGGCACGGTCGAGGGTGCGGCCGACCCGTCCAACCCGTTCCCCGAGGTCGGGACGCTGCTGACGGTCGACGAGGACTTCGGCGGCTGGGACGAGGTGTCGACGAAGTTCTTCGACGAGGAGGACGGCCTGATCTTCGAGGCCATCACCGGCGCCGGTCTCTCCCTCGAGTGACCTGTCCCACCACTCCACACCATGACCTCAACTGAGATCGCAGCGGTCCGACCGGCGAGGACTCCTCGCCGGTCGGGTCCGCGCTCCACGCTCACGCGGTCGTCGGGGCTCGGGCTCGGCATCGCCATGATCTGGTTCAGCGCGCTGGTCCTGATCCCCTTGGCGGCCGTCGTCGTCACCGCCATCGACGGCGGGTGGGACGTCTTCTGGGCGACCATCACCAACGGCCAGACCGCCGCCGCCATCAAGCTCACCGTCTTCACCGCCGCCGGCGTCACGGCCGTCAACGTCGTGATGGGCCCGCTCATCGCGTGGGTCCTGGTCCGCGACCGGTTCTGGGGCAAGTCGGTGCTCGAGGTGATGATCGACATCCCCTTCGCGCTGCCGACCATCGTCGCCGGCCTGGTGCTGCTGTCCCTCTACGGCAACGCGGACAGCCCGCTGGGCATCGACATCGCCAACGAGAGGCCGGCCGTGTTCCTCGCGTTCCTCTTCGTCACGCTGCCGTTC
Source organism: Nocardioides eburneiflavus (assembly GCF_004785795.1). NCBI lineage: Bacteria > Bacillati > Actinomycetota > Actinomycetes > Propionibacteriales > Nocardioidaceae > Nocardioides > Nocardioides eburneiflavus. The sequence continues at coordinate 168,423 of NZ_SRRO01000001.1, read as the reverse complement.
GTCGTACGCATGGTCCAGCCGGTGCTCGAGGAGCTGGACATCGACGTCGAGGAGGCAGCGGCGTCGCTGGGCGCGAGCCGGTTCACCACCTTCCGCCGCATCATCCTGCCCAGCCTCACGCCGGCCATCACCGCCGGCGCGGCCCTGTCCTTCGCTCGCGGCGTCAGCGAGTACGGCTCGTTGGTCCTGCTCTCGGGCAACCTCCCGTTCAAGACCGAGGTCACCTCCGTGCGGATCCTGAGCAGCATCGAGAACGACAACGTCGCGGCGGCCGGAGCAGTCGCGACGGTGCTGCTGGCCATCTCGCTCGCGGTGATCGTCGTCCTGGACCTGATCCAGAGGCGGGTGGCCGCACGTGGCTGACACGCTGATCCACCCGACCGCCGAGGCGCCGCCCGTCGAGGAGCGCCGTCGGCCGCCGCGGGTCCGCAAGACGCCGGTGACGTACCTGCTCCGGTTCATCGTCACCGCCTACCTGTTCTTCCTGGTGGCGTGGCCGGTGTCGCTGGTGGCGATCAACACCTTCGACGACGGCTTCGGTTCGATCCGCGCCCTGTTCGAGGACCCCGACATGGTCGTCGCGCTGCAGCTGAGCGCGTACGTCGCCGTGTGGTCGGTCGTCATCAACGCGATCTTCGGCGTCGGCATGTCCCTGCTGCTCGTCCGCTACGAGTTCCCGGGAAAGCGGGCGCTCAACGCCTTGCTCGACATCCCGCTCTCGGTCTCGCCGATCGTGGTCGGCCTCGCCCTGGTGCTGGTCTACGGCGGCCGCAACGGCTGGTTCGGGCCCACGCTCGCCGGCTGGGGATTCGATGTCATCTTCTCGACGCCGGGCATCATCATGGCCACGACCTTCGTCGCGCTCCCGCTGATGATCCGCGAGGTCGTGCCGGTGCTCGAGGAGATCGGCATCGAGCAGGAGCAGGCGGCCCAGAGCCTCGGCGCCAACGGGCTCCAGCGCTTCTGGCGGATCACCCTGCCCTCCATCAAGTGGGGCATCACGTACGGCGTCGTGCTGACGCTGGCGCGATCGCTCGGCGAGTTCGGGGCGGTGAAGGTCGTCTCGGGCAACGTGCTCGGCCAGACCCGTACGGCGACCCTGGCGGTCGAGGAGAAGTACCTCAACTTCGACCAGCAGGGCGCCTACGCCACCGCCTTCCTGCTCGCGATGGTGTCGGTCGCCTGCATCGTCATCGTCGCCATCATCCGTCCCAAGAACCACCCCTGAAAGGTCAGTCATGAGCATCGAGGTCCGAGGCCTTAACAAGTTGTTCCCTTCGACGGGCTCAGGGCGGCGCGCCGACTTCGTCGCACTGGACGACGTCGACGTCACCATCCCGACCGGCCAGCTCACCGCCCTGCTGGGCCCGAGTGGCGGCGGCAAGTCGACCCTGCTCCGCATCATCGCGGGACTGGAGAAGGCCGACACCGGCTCGGTCAGCATCGAGGGCGTCGAGGCCACCCACCTGCCGGCGCAGAAGCGCAACGTCGGCTTCGTCTTCCAGCACTACGCGGTCTTCAAGCACATGACCGTCGCCAAGAACGTCGCGTTCGGCCTGGAGATCCGCAAGCGGCCCAAGGAGGAGATCGAGCACCGCGTCCGCGAGCTGCTCGAGCTGGTGCACCTCTCGCAGTTCGCCCACCGGCTGCCGTCCCAGCTCTCCGGCGGCCAGCGCCAGCGCATGGCGCTCGCACGAGCCCTCGCCGTGGAGCCGAGCGTGCTGCTCCTCGACGAGCCCTTCGGGGCCCTCGACGCCAAGGTGCGCAAGGAGCTGCGCGACTGGCTGCGTCGCCTCCACGACGACGTGCACGTCACGACCGTCTTCGTCACCCACGACCAGGAGGAGGCCCTCGAGGTCGCCGACGAGATCGTCGTGATCAACGAGGGGCGCGTGGAGCAGGTCGGCACGCCCGACCAGCTCTACGACGAGCCGGCCAACGACTTCGTGATGTCGTTCCTCGGCGAGGTCACCCACCTCGGCGGACTGTCGCTCCGGCCGCACGACATCGAGCTGGAGACCGCGCCGTCGCTCGCCGGCAGCGTCGAGGGCACTGTCTCCCGGCTCGTCCGCATCGGCTTCGAGGTCCGGCTCACCGTGCTCACGGTGGACGGCGACGAGGTGTCGGTGGTGGTCACCCGTGCCCACGCCCGTTCCCAGCGGCTCGAGGAGGGCAGCACGGTGTGGCTCACCCCTGCGGCGGGAGCGACGGTGGTCCCGCGCATGGCGGCGGCCGTCTGACCTCCGGACCGCTCTCCCAGAACGCCGCGCCCACCCGCGATGCGGGCTAGCGTGCGCCTGTGACGATCACGACGACCTCCGACGAGCTCTGGGCAGCCGTCGACACCTTCGACGCGGAGGCGGCGGAGATCGCGATCGCCCGGCTCCTGTGGGACGTACCGCTGTCCGGGGCGGTCACCGGCGTCGTGCTGCCCTTCCTCCAGGAGGTCGGCGACCGGTGGGAGGCGGGCACGCTCTCGGTCGCCCACGAGCACTTCGTCAGCGACATGCTCCGGCGCAAGCTCAGCGCCCTCGCCGCGGTGCCGCCGCGGGCGGAGGACGGGACGCCGGCGCTCGCACCTGTCGTGCTGCTCGCGTGCCCACCGGGGGAGCGGCACGACATGGTGCTGCTCTGCGTGGCGCTGATGCTGCGCGAGCGCGGCGTACGGGTGCGCTTCCTCGGCGCGGACACCCCGATCCCGGCGGTGCTCACCGCCGCCCGCCGCACCGGCGCCGACGCGGTGGTGCTCGCTGCGACCCGGCCGACGATGTTCACCGCCCACGCCTCCGCGCTGCGCAAGCTCGCCGCCGACCACCCGGTGTACGCCGCCGGGCGGGGCGCCGACGAGCAGACCGCCGCCGAGGTCGGGGCGCGGACGCTGCCCGCCGACCCGGTGCGTGCGGTCGAGGTGCTCGTGGGTGAGCTGGCCGCAGTCAGCGGTAGTTGGTGAACTGCACCGCGAAGTCGTAGTCCTGCGACTTCACCAGCTGCTGGACGGCCTGGAGGTCGTCGCGCTTCTTCGAGGAGACGCGCAGCTCCTCGCCCTGCACCTGCGCCTTGACGCCCTTGGGGCCCTCGTCGCGGATCAGCTTGGAGATCTTCTTGGCGTCCTCGGAGGTGATGCCCTCCTTGAGCGCGATGTCGATCTTGGCGACCTGGCCGGACTGGCGCGGCTCGGAGGCGTCGAGGATCTTCAGGCTCTGGTTGCGCTTGATCAGCTTGTCCTGGAAGACGCTGAGCACGGCGCTGGCGCGGTCCTCGGCGGAGGCGGTGATCTCGATGGCCTTCTCGCCCTTCCACTCGATCGACGCGCCAGTGCCCTTGAAGTCGAAGCGGGTGGCGATCTCGCGGGCCGCCTGGCTGAGCGCGTTGTCGACCTCCTGGCGGTCCAGCTTGCTCACGATGTCGAAGCTCGAGTCAGCCATGGTGTGCCTCCTTGTGGGGTCCTTCTGGGGGTGCCCCGGCGATTCGTAGAGAAGTCAGTGCCTTGCTATTGTTCCGCACGGCCCGGCAGGTTGCCCGAGCGGCCAAAGGGAGCTGACTGTAAATCAGCCGGCATTGCCTACAGAGGTTCGAATCCTCTACCTGCCACTGGACGCAGTCCAGTCGCGAGACCCCCGTCGACAGGCGGGGGTCTCGTGCATTTGACTCACCGTGTGAGCGACCAGAGCTTCTCCGACGCCCCGCCCGACGACGCGTGGCTCGACGCCGAGTGCCGCCGCCTGCTCGACTTCGGCCGTCGGATCGCCCACCCGCTCGGCGGCGCGGCCTGGCTCGACGACGACGGCGCTCCCGACCTCTCCCGCCCCGTGCACACCTGGATCACCAGCCGCACGGTGCACGTGTACGGCCTCGGCTCGCTGCTGGGGGTCGAGGGCTGCGCGCCGGTGGCGACCGCGGCGCTCGACGGGCTGCGGACGACCGTCCGCGACGGCGAGCACGGCGGCTGGTTCGGCGCGATCGGTGCCGACGGGGAGCCTGAGGGCACCGGCAAGTCCTGCTACGACCACGCCTTCGTGATGCTGGCCGCCTCCACGGCGACCGTCGCCGGGCTGCCCGGCGCCGACGACCTGCTCGCCGACGCGACGGCGGTCTTCGAGCGTCACTTCTGGGACGAGGACCTCGGCCGGGTCGTCGACGAGTGGGACCGCGGCTGGACCGAGCCCACCCCCTACCGCGGCCTCAACTCCACGATGCACTCCGTCGAGGCGATGCTCGCGGTCGGCGACGCCACCGGTGACCCGGGCTGGCACCGGCGGGCCGGCCGCCTGGCCGGCCTGGTCGTCGACCTCGCGGCGGCGCACGACGGGAGGCTTCCCGAGCACTTCGGGCCCGACTGGTCGGTCGACCTCCAGCTCAACCGCGACCGCCCCGACGACCCGTTCAAGCCGTACGGCGCGACCGTCGGCCACGGTCTGGAGTGGTCACGTCTGCTGCTCCACGTCGAGGCGACTCTCGGCGCCGACGCACCCGCCGGGCTGCTCGACACCTCGCGGCTGCTGTTCGACCGCGCCGTCGCCGACGGCTGGCACGCCGACGGCGCTCCCGGCTTCGTCTACACCACCGACTGGGACGGCACGCCCGTCGTGCGCCAGCGGATGCACTGGGTCGCCGCCGAGGGGATCGCAGCCGCGGCGGCGCTGCACCGGCGTACGGGTGAGGACGCCTACGCACGCCGCTACGCCGCGTGGTGGGCGTACGCCGCCGAGCACCTCCTCGACCTCGAGCGGGGGTCGTGGCACCACGAGCTCGACCCCGCCAACCGTCCGCGCGCGAGCGTCTGGCCGGGCAAGCCGGACCTCTACCACGCGGTGCAGGCGACGCTGCTGCCGCGACTGCCGCTGGCGCCCGGCCTCGCCAGCGCGGTGAACCTGTCGCAGGGCTGGTCCGCCCCGGCATGATGGGGCCATGACCCCCACCGTGCCGGGGCAGCCCCGGGTCCTCGTGGTCGGCGAGGCGCTCGTCGACGTCGTCCCCGGTCCCGACGGGCAGCCCCGGGACCACCCCGGCGGCAGCCCCGCCAACGTCGCCATCGCCCTCGGCCGGCTCGAGCGCGACGTACGCCTGGTGACCCTGCTCGGCGACGACGCGCGCGGTGCCGCCGTGCGTGCCTGGCTCGAGGCGAGCAACGTGGTCGTCCTCGCCGGGCCCACCGGCTCGGGTCGCACGTCCAGCGCGGTCGTGACGCTCGACGAGTCGGGCGCCGCGAGCTACGTCTTCGACCTCGACTGGCACCTCCCCGCGGTGCCCGACGAGCCGTGCGAGGTGCTGCACGTCGGCTCGATCGCCACCGTGCTCGACCCGGGCGCCGACGCCGTGCTGGCCGCGTTCGAGGCGCACAGGGGACGCGCGCTGCTGTCGCTCGACCCCAACGCCCGGCCCGCCATCACCCCCGACCGAACGGGCCCGGTCGCCCGCGTCGAGGAGCTCGTCGCCCTCGCCGACGTGGTCAAGGTGAGCGACGAGGACCTCGCCTGGCTGCACCCCGACCACGACCCGGTCGCCACCGCGACCCGCTGGGCGGCCGCCGGTCCCGGGCTCGTCGTGGTCACCCGCGGTGGTGCCGGCGCCGTCGCCGTACGCCCGGGCGGGACCACGCTCGAGGTGCCCGGCGTGCCCGTCACGGTCGCCGACACGGTCGGCGCCGGCGACACCTTCAGCGGCGTGCTGGTCGACGCGCTCATCTCCCTCGACGTGCACGGGACGGAGGCGGGCGACGCGCTGCGCGCCCTGTCGGACCGCGACGTCCTCGGGGCCGTGACAACCGCCGCCATCGGTGCCGCGATCAACGTCTCGCGACCGGGCGCGGACCCGCCGTCGCGCGCCGAGCTGGGTGCCGCGCTCGGCGACTGACGCACCCTCAGCGCGACCTCAGCGAGCCGTGGTCACCTGCACCACGACGATGACGCGTGCGAGGAGGAGCCGTGGCAGGCAGGTCCGACGAGGCAGTGGCACGGGCGCTCGGCGAGGTGCTCCGCGACCACGGCTGGGACGTAGCCGCGAGTGCTCGGCGGCTCCGGGGCAGCCTGAACGACGTCCTGGGGGCGGAGGCCGACGAGCACCGGGCCGCCGTCGACGCCGTGGTGCTCGCCGTCGAGGAGGGAGTCGTCACCGACCTGCTCGACGCCGGGCGGGAGAACCTCGACGACGTCCTGCCGGACCTCACGACCCGGCTCGCCGAGTGGGGCCTGGCCCCGGCGCCGGCCGCGTGGGCGGTCAGGACGTGGGCCACGCACCTGCCGGCCGCCACGATCAAGCCGCCCGCCACCATGCCCCCAGCACCCGAGCCCGCCACCATGCCCCAGGCGCCCGAGCCCACCGCCCTCCCCCGGCAGCGACACCGCCGCCCGAGCCCGACGTCACCATGGCGCCCCCCGTCCCCGCGAAGGACGCCACCGTCCTCCCGCCGCTCGAGACGTCCGGCCCCGTACGCCCGACCCCGCCGGCACGTCGCCGCCCGTCCGGGCGCGCCCTCGCTGTGGCCGGAGCCGTGCTGGTGCTGATGGCCGGCGGCGTGGCCACGGCGGTGGCGCTCACCGGTGGCGAGAAGGATCGAGAGCCGCCGAAGGGCGCCGGCGTCTCGGATACCGGTGCGTCCGGCGAGACAGACGAGCCCCAGCCGGTGCCGGAGCCGGAGCCGGCTCCGGCCGACCCCGGCCTCGTGCTGGCGGCGCCTGACGTCGAGGCACCGGGCGTCGAGAAGGTGCTGGCGATGGCCGGACGAACCGGAGGCGTACGCGTCGCCCGGCTCGGCGACGTCGACACCGTCGTCGTGGACGGCGTCGAGCGGTCCGCGCCCGAGGGCGGGCGCCTGGTGGCGTTCCGGCTGGCGAGGTGGGCGTGCGGCTCGGAGAAGTGCCGACCCTGGGACCAGCTCGGGCTGAAGGTGTCCGTCGACGGTGTGCGGCAGGCCCTCCCGACGGCCGCGAGCAGAGACACCTTCGTCGTGGCCGTTCCGGCCGACGCTCGCGAGGTGGACCTCGTGATGCGCGCTGACGGCCTGACGCAGACGCTCTCGCTGCTCGACGCCAAGCCGGGCCGGGGCAACATCGCCGTGCTGGCACGCAGCGGCCGCCTGGACCGCGTGGGGGCGCGATTCACCATGACCGAGCGCACGAGCACCCCGTTCAGCTACGACGGCGTCGACCGCGTGAGCGTGCCGCGCGTCGTCACGGTGTCGCGCGCGGAGCTGATCTGGTTCCACGACGACGCCCGCCCGAGCTCCCCGCGCAAGGCCTTCCTCAAGGTGAGGTCGTCCTACACCATCCCCCTCGGCTCCTACGCCGGCGTCGAGAACGCCTTCGAAGCCCGCGAGATGGTGTTCGTCGCCGGCGACGGCACGACGTACGAGGCGCGCGACCTGGACGAGAGCGACGGCGGCGTCGACGCGGTCTTCGAGGTCCCGGCGGGGCTGAAGGGCGGACGGCTCGTGCTGGGCGGTGGCAGCTATCCCGTCGTGAGCGGCAGCACGCAGTTCACCCGCACCCTGACGAGGAAGTCGATCACGTTGACCTTCGGCTAGTAGGTCAGCCGGCGCCGATGAAACGCACCACGGTGTCGCCGACGAGGATCCGGTCGCCGGGCTCCAGCGACTCCGGTCCCGCGATGGGCCGACCGTTGAGCAGCGTGCCGTTCGTCGACCCGAGGTCGACCAGGACGAATCCGTGCGGCCCGGGCTCCACCTGGGCGTGGCGGCGGGAGGCCTGGTCGTCCTGGAGGACCAGGTCGCAGTCGGACTGGCGCCCGAGCACCACGGGGGATCCTGCGAGCACGATCCGCTGCCCTCCGTGAGCGACGAGGGTCGGCGGCGCGTCCTGGGGCTCGGACGTGACGAGCCGGGTGGGGACCATCGTGTGGCCGCCCCCGGCCGGCACGGCCCGGTCGGGCCACAACCACGACTCCTGGCGCAGCACCGCCTCGTGGACGCGGTTCAGCCGTGCCGACGGTGCCACGCCGAGCTCGTCGTCGAGCACCTTCCGGGCAGTGCGGTAGGACGACAGTGCCGCGTCCTGGCGACCGGTGCGGTAGAGCGCCACCATCAGCTGCTCCCACAGGCGCTCGCGGGTCGGGTTCTCGGCGATCAGGTCCTGCAACGGGGAGATGAGGTCCTCGGAGCGACCGAGGGCGAGCTCCGCGTCCGACCACGCCTCTGCACAGGTCAGCCGACAGCTCTCGAGTGCGACGGCCCGCGCCTCGGCGAAGGGGAACTGCCACAGGTCCGCGAGCGCCCTGCCACGCCAGAGCGACAGCGCGGCGGCGTACTGCTCGGCAGCCGTCGTGTGGTCGCCCAGCGCGGCGCCACGCGAGCCGGCCGCGACGTACGCCTTGAACTCCGCGACGTCGGTGTCCGCCCGCAGGCTGTAGCCGGGGTCGCGGGTGGTGAGGCAGCTCGCCGCGCCCTGGGCCGCGAGCGTCTTGCGGAGGACACCCACGTGGTACTGCAGCGTGTTGCGAGCGGTGGCCGGTAGGTCCTCGCCCCACACGGCAGCGAGGAGCTCGTCGACACTGACCACCCGACCGCCGGCCAGCCCGAGCACGGCCGAGATGGCACGCAGCTTCGGGCCGCCCGCCGCCACGAGCCGGCCGTCGACCGTGACCTGCAACGGCCCGAGCAGCTCGACCCTGACCCGACCGTCCCCCTCGGTGCCCATGTCGCCCTCGCTCACTCGATGGTGAAGTCGGCCATGTCGATCACGACCCGCAGGTCGCCACCCACCCCGATCCGCAGCCGGTAGGTGCCGGGGACGACGTCCTCGCTGAACGTGAGCGACAAGCAGCCCTTGGGTGGCAGCCTGGTCGGGTAGGGCGAGGAGCTCCAGGCCACCGGGACCCAGTCCCCACCCGACGGGACGGAGAGCGTGGCCATCACGTCGGTGTGCCTCTCCCCGCGAGGGAAGCCCTTGTAGTCCATGTTGATGGTGGTCGGGGAGGCCCCGGGACCGGCGTCGCGACATTCCTCGTCGACGGCGCCCCGGGTCCCAGGCGCCCCGTAGTCCCAGAACGGCATCCTCGCCGATCGAGGTCCGCGCCGGGCCCACGGCGACCGGTACGTCTCCCCGGCCAGGGCGGCGTCGATCACCGGCTTCGCCAGGTTGATGGGGCGGATCCGGGAGAAGGCGGTCTCCCCGCGGTCGTTGAAGGTGCGCCACGTGGCGACTCCGACGACGTGCCCCGACTCGTCCACGGCCGGTCCTCCGGAGTTGCCCGGCGACAGGTCGGCCGTGGTGTTGATGACGGCCCGGAACTGGTCGAGCCGCTCGTCCTGGACCGGGCCGGACACCACCCCGGTGGTGAAGGTCGGAGCGGACGACTCGCTCGCCGCCGGGTAGCCGTAGAACGAGATCTCGTCGGAGGTGCCGAGCTCGTCGGAGTCGCCGAGCGGGACCTCCGTCAGCTGGTCGAGGTCGTCCTCCTCGGCCGGGGCTCCGGAGAGCTTGCTGCGGACCCGGATCACTGCGACGTCGAGGTAGCCGTCGACCGCGACGAGCTCGGCCCAGAAGCGCGGCTCGGCGGACTCGTCGAGGCCGTCGGAGACGTCGACGCGGATCTCGTCCGGGTTGGGGTCCTGGTCGTCGGAGAACTCGCCGAGGAACACCCCGAGACCCGGCGCGGACGGGGCTGCCACGTGTGCGTTGGTGAGGATCAGTCCCTGCTCGCTGTCGATCACCACGCCGGAGCCACGCCCGCTGTCGGTGGACAGCTGGACCGTCGCGCGGGCGAGGTCGTCGCGCGAGACGGTCACGGCCTCGGGCGCGGGCGCGGGGTCGGGACCCTCCGGTTCCGGCGTGCCTCCGAGGAACCACCACAGGCCCAGCCCGCTGACCACCAGCGCGAGCACGAGCGCGACGGCACCTGCGACCGCGAGCCGGCGCCGGCTGCCGACGGTCCGGACCGCGGTGCGCCCGGTCGGACGTACGCCCTCCGAGCCGTTGCGTGCCGTCTCGGTGCGGAGACGGTCACCGCTGCCCGCATCGCCGAGGACGAAGTCCTGGCGCCCCGACAGCGTCGCGGGCGCGGTGAGCCGTGTGCCGTTGAGCCAGGTGCCGGAGGTCGATCCGAGGTCGTTCAGGCGCCAGGCACCGCCTGCGTGCTCGATGCGGGCGTGGTGTCGCGACACGGTGGTCTGTGGCGCGACGAGGTCGTTGTCGTCCTCGCGGCCGATCGTCAGACTGCTGCCGGGACGCAGCGTGCGGGTCGTGCCGTTGAGGGTGACCGTCAGCGGCGGACCCGCGGGACCGCCCCCGCCGAGCTCGGTGGCAGGTGCGCCCCCGGCCAGTGCGCCGCCGGGTCGCGCACCGGGGAGCTCGGTCGCCTGTGCAGGCCGGGGTCGCTGCGGGGCACGGGTCATCGCCTCACCGAACGGGGCGAACCGGACGACGACGGCGTGCTCACCCTGGCCGAGGGTCACGGTGGTGTCGCCGCGCAGGGCGGCCGTGGTGACAGCGACCCCGTTGACGAAGCTGCCCTGGGTCGAGCCCTCGTCGTGGAGCTCCCACCCACCCGGACCGTACGAGACCCGGGCGTGCAGGCGGCTCACTGCCGGGCTGTCCACGGTGATCGTGCAGTCGGGGTCGCGCCCGATGGTGACCACCGTGCTCGCCGGCGCGACGTGCTGTCGCTCGCCCACCCGGATCACCAGGTCGTTCGGTCCCGGCCCCGACCCAGGCGCGGGCGCCGGGCTCGGGGGGTTCGCCGCCTGGGCGCCGGCCCGGGACGGTGCGGCGGACATGGTCAGCATCCCGAGGGAGGCGGCGATCGACTCCACGGCCCAGATGGCGTCGGCGGGCTGCACCGAGCTGCCACGATGGAGGTCCTGGGCGATCGCATCCATCGCCGATGCCGGGCCACGTGGATCCCGCTCGGCGTCGCGGAGTCGCGCGGGCACTCCCGAGGCGAGCGCCAGGGCGATCAGGTTGGCCTCGGCGGTCGCCCCGGCCACGGCGTCCGCGAGCATGGCGCGGACGCGCCTGCTGTCGTCGAGGAGACCGGGGCCCTGGCTCCGCACCAGGTCGATGAGCTGGCGGCGAACCGCAGCCGCGCGTGGGGACTCCGGAACCTCACCCATCAGGGCACTCCTCCCACCTCGACGGCGGCTGTGTTGTGGCTAGGTCCCGAGTGCTCCCACTGGTGCCGAGGGTCCCTCTCGATCGTTCGCGCCGTCGTCATCAAATTGGGCGACTTGGACCAGCTCGGTCACCCCGTGCTGGACGAGATACCCCCTCCCGGGTGGGCCGAGCCGCTCGAGAGGCGTGCGGAGCCGGACGCCGACGAGGTCGCCGTCGAGCTCGACCTCCGGCGCGAGGAGCACGCCCAGCTTGGACTTCCTGACCTCGGGCACCACCCCGCCGTACGCCCGCGCCGCCCACCGGTTGTCGACAGCGGCCACCACCCTCACGAGCTCGTCGCGGCCGCGACGCGCCAGGTCAGCGAGGGCGGACGAGGCACTGTCGGGCAGGGCGTCGGCGTCGTCCACGAGGCAGAGGACCGGCCGGCTCTGGGAGGCGAGTGCGGAGACCGTCGCGAGGGCGCGGGTGAGCTCGCCGCTGTCGTGGGCGTCCACGGGTCCCACGTCCCAGGCCAGGGGCTCCGGGTCGTGGCGGCGGCGTGAGGCGATGCGGACGAGGGAGACCGGGGACGGGGCTCGCCGCGCCGCGACGGCGAGCCCGTCCAGCACGGTCGTACGTCCGCTGCGCGGCGGTCCGGCGACCAGTGCGTGCGCGTCGGAGAGGTCCAGGGCGACCGGCGCGACCTCGGCGTCCCCGATGGCGAACGGGAGCACCCACGGGGTGACGGGGTCGGGCAGCTCGCAGGTGCCGACGCTGGGTGGCATGGGGGCGAGGGGTGGGGTGCGGTCCGGCCACCGTGAGCGGGCGCGCTCGGCGACGTCGAGGATCGCCCGGTGCTCGACGTCGGAGTCTCCCGAGGCGAGCACCGCGACCTGCACCTCGGTGGACCCCTGGATGAAGCCGCGGCCCGGGGGCAGCCGTACGGCGCGGACGGCGGAGCTGTCGAGGCCGAGCAAGGCGTACTCCTCCCGCTCTGCCATGCGGAGGACGAGCCGGGTGGTGAGCACGCTGACGAGAGCGCTGGGCACGGCCGCCCGGCGGTCCGCGGTGATGAGGAAGTGCACACCCACCGACGGCCCGTCGGCGACGAGTCGCTCGAGCTTCTTCAGCAGGCGTCCGCCGTCGAGGCGCTCGAGTGCGGACGCCGCCCCGCCGTACCCGTCGAGCAGCACGACCACCCGGGGCACCGGGGTCGCCCACGCTCGTGCGAGGTCGTCGAACCCGGTGAGCCCGGCCGAGGCCATGGCCCGCTTGCGCTCCTCGACCAGTCGACCGAGCCGGTTGAGGAGGCGGTCCACCCGGCCCGGGTCGTCCGGACCCACCACGCCGCCGCAGTGGGGTGCGCCCTCCAGCACGTGGAGGCCGTGGCCGGCGAAGTCGAGCCCGTAGAGCTGGAGGTGCTCGGGTCCCGTGCCCTCGACCATCCCTGCGGCAAGCGTCCGGAGCGCGGTGGTCTTGCCACTGCGGGAGGTGCCGAAGACCAGGAGGCCCTGGTGCCTGGCCAGGTCGAAGGTGACGACGGGCTGGGACTGCCTCCTGGGCAGGTCGGCCAGTCCGAGCACGGCGCTCCACGGTCCCGTCGGCGCCCGGGCGCTGAGGGTCGCGGCAGGCACGGCAGCGGGGAGGGGGGGCAGCCATGGGACGTGCGGGGGACGCCATCGGCCGAGCTGGGCGACCTTGAGGGTGGCGTCGACCACGGCTTCGAGGACCGTCGTGCCGCCCTCGTCGCGGTCCGTCGCGACGGCGACGGCGCCGTCGAGGTCGTGCACCTGGATGGCTGCCGCGACACCGGTCCTGGCCTCGCCCCCCACGTAGGCGCTCTGGAGCTCGATGACGTGGCGGTGGACCTTCAGGTACGCACGCCCGGGGAGGGTGCGTGGCACGTGGGCGGCCTCGGGCTGCCCGATGACGTCGTGGCTGTCGGCCTCGTCGTTGAGGCGCAACGCCACCCGCACCCCGACGTTGGCGCGGATGCGGTCGTTGATCACGCCGGCCGGCCGCTGTGTGGCCAGGACCAGCCGGAGCCCGAGGGATCGTCCACGGGCAGCGATGTCGACCACGCCCTCGACGAACTCGGGGATCTCCTTGGCGAGGGTGGCGAACTCGTCGACCACGATGAGGAGGTCCTCCGGGGCCTCCTCGCCGATGTGTGCGCGCAGCTCGGTGAGGTCACGGGCGCCGGCGCCGGCCAGCAGCTCCTCGCGTCGGCGGATCTCGGCGTCCAGGGCCTGGAGGACCCGTCGGGTCAGGTGCTCGTCGAGGTCGGTGACGACACCGACGCAGTGCGGCAACCGTTGCGCGTCCTTGAAGGCGGCGCCTCCCTTGTAGTCGACCAGGAGGAAGCCGACGCGACTCGGCGGGTACTCCGCCGCCAGCGACGCCACCATCGTCTGCAGCAGCTCGCTCTTGCCGGCGCCGGTGGTGCCGCCCACCAGCGCGTGCGACCCCTCGGGACCGAGGTCGAGCTCCACCGGGCCATCGGTGGAGACCCCGAGCCGGGCGACGAGCCGGTTGACGGGCGCCGACTCCCACCGCCGCCGTATGGCCGCCGGCGACGCGAGGTCGGGGACGAGGTCCTCGAGCGACAGGCGCTCGGGAAGCGACCGCGCCTGCCGGGCGTCTGCGGCGTCGCGCAGGGCCGCGAGGGAGGTGGAGAGGTCGAGGGCGGTGCTGTGTCCGACCCGGTCCGGCGTCACGTCGAGCCGGCTGCCGCCGGTGTGGTCCACCAGCTCGGCGCGGGCACCTCCCTTCTCGACAGCCAGCACCACAGGGGCGCTGGTCGGCACCGATCGGGCGTCCCGCCCCAGCCACACCACGCAGATCCCCTCGCCCACGTGCTCGCACACCGCCCGCAGCAGGGACGGGTCGGGGCCGAGCCGGTCGTCGACCACCACGAGGAGCGTCGCGCCGGACCCGGTCGTACGGCGCCGGGAGTCGCGCGCCGCTCGCCGGGCGGCGCCGAGATCGGCGACGGCCTCGAGGAGCGCATCGGCGCTGCGGCGGTCGGCGGCCACGGGCGAGCAGGGGAGCAGGTCGGTGGCGAGGTGGGGGAGCCACTGCCACCACTCGCGGGTCGACGCGTCCGACAGCGCCCCGGCCACCACCACGTCGGCAGGACTGTGCAGCGCGGTGACCTGCGCGAGGATCCAGTCGCCGACGCGGTCGAGGTCGCCGTCGTCGCCGTGGACCGCCAGCACGCCGGCGGCCGCCAGGTCGACGTGGGCAGGCACCGCCTCGGTGCCGGCGGCCGCCTCGTAGTCCGGCCGGTCGGTGCGCGGGCCGGCCCCGGCCTGGTCGTCACGGAGGGTCACGGGCGCCCGGCGCGACGCCGTGCCGAGCCGGACGTGGAGGAAGTCCGGGTCCCCCGGAACTCGTTCCCACAGGCGGTCGCCGGCCGTACGCACCACGTCGGTCACCTCACCCGGCGCGGGATGGTGCTTGTGCATCCACGCGGTCCAGTCGGCGGTGGCCGCCCGGACCTGCTCGAAGGTGGCGGCGACCGCGTCGTCGTACGAGCGGCCGAACTCGGACACCTCGTCCTGGTGGGCGCGGCGCTCCTCGAGGTGGTTCCACACGACCATGACGGGGGAGAACAGCGAGAAGAGCGCGATCTCCCACCGGCGCAGGAACACGACCAGCACCAGGCCCATCAGGAGCGGGACGAGCATGGCGGCCAGCGGGAACCGCCGGGGCTTGCGCACCCGGTTGCGGGACGGCACGTGGACGGTCGCGGCCGGTTCGGGGCGCACCGTACGGGGAGGGCGGTTGACAGGGATGCGTCCGTCGGTGGTCGCCGTCGTGTCCGTACGCCAGCCCGGCCACCGGGTCAGCGGCCGAGGCGGCTCGCCGGGGGCCAGTCCCACCACGAGGCTCAACCGCTCTCCGCGCAGGAGGCCGGTCAAACCGATCGGTGAGGACCGGTCGAGCCAGGCGCCGCTGATGAGGGACCGCGCCTGGACGGCCCCGGCGGCGCCGACGAGGCCGAGGTGGGCGCCGAGGACGTCGAGCACGGTGCCGGTCGACGCCTCGGCGGGTGCGGTGACCGCGAGGCGACGTGCCGCCACGCCGGGGCGCGAGGCCTCGATCTCGACCCGCAGCCGTGGTGCGCCCTCGCCGGTCACCACACCAGCAGGCTTCCGTCGGCGGCCACGGGCACGTCGGGGGCGGGGATCACGCGCGACGACTCGGCCCCCGCGGGCGAGGACGCCAGCTGGGACGCCGCGGTGGACACGAACCTGACGAGATAGGCGAGCTGCTCGGGGTCGTTTGCGGTGAAGGGCGGGATGTCGGGGTCCCCGATGAAGCGGGCGAGCACGTCGAGATCGGCGTCGGCGCCGATGGCGATGGCCAGCCGCACCGCGCGCCGCCCCCACGGCTCGGCCATCAGCCGGTCCAGTCCCGCCTCGAAGTCGTCGGTGGGCCGTCCGTCCGAGACGACCACCAGGACCGGTGGGAACGCCCGCGCCTCCATCGGGGGAACGGTCAGCACCTCCGCCACCTTCACCAGGGCGGCCCCGAGGTCGGTGTAGCCGCCGGCCACGACGGGCGGCCAGGACACGTCGTGGATCGGTGACGGATCTGCGATGTGCCAGCGCGCACCGTCGGAGAACGCCACGGCCCGGACCATGATCTCGACGAACGGGTTCTGCGACGCGAGCTCGCGCAGGTGGGGGAGGGCGTCACGGATCGCCTGGTTGAGCGCGTCGATCTTGCCGTCGACGGACATCGAGCCCGACGCGTCGAGCAGGAAGATGAAGTGCAGTGGCCGGCCGGCGAGGCGGGCTCCGGGGCGGAAGGTCATGTGAACTCCAAGCGTCCGGTGACCGGGTTCGTGTGAGCCGTGCCGAGCGAGCCCTCACGCCCGTGGGCGTCGGCGTACGTCCCCCCTTGGAGATAGATGAGTCCAACAGGCGAGGTGGCGTCGGCAACGTTCCCAGCATGGTTCCAGTAGGGCGCTGCCCATGTCTGTCCGACGAGGCTGTCATCGGGTCGCGCCCCGGACGTCACCGGAGTCGACGTCTCGATCACGAGCGGGCCGGGGTCGATGAACGTGACCCCCTGGCCCGCAGGGACGGCCCCGACGGCGACGGAGGGAGTGCTCCCCATGACGAGAGGGCCGGGGTCGACGAACGTGACCGACGTGTCCCACGGGCGCGTCCCGACGACCACCCCCGGGCCGAGGCGGACACCCGGGTCGTACGACGTGACCACGTCGCCCAGCGACGGCGCGTCCAGAGCTGGCAGCGCGGTCGCGAGCGACTGGTCCGCCTGGATCTGCTGGGCGCGGAGGGCGGTGTCGAGGGCGGCGACGACGTAGAGCACCTCCGCCAGTCGCGCGTGGACGGCGATGTCGTGCAGCTCGTCGGCGAGCCAGTCGGCCAGGGAGGGCGGCACCTCGGCGGCGCACGCGCTCTCGAGGTCGTTGATCGCCGTGTCGACCTCGCGCGCGTGCTCGGCGACGGCGCCGGCGGTGGCGTCCATCGCGGCGGGGTCGAGGTAGATCGCGCTCATTTGTCCGTCCTCCTCCCTCAGAACTCCAGACGGTTCGTGACCGGGTCGCGGTACGTCTGGCTGAGCCGTCCCTGTCGTCCTCGTTCGTCCTCGTAGATGCCGGGGGAGACGACGTCGAGCCCGTCGGGCGCCAGGATGTTGGCGATCGCGCGGTTCGCCACGGCACCGGCGAAGTCCAACGGCCCCGCTCCGAAGCCACCCGCGCCGAACGGGCCGAGGATCGCCGCGCCCATGAACGGGTTCTGCGCCGCGAACGCGGCACTGGAGAGTCCCGGCATGCTCACACCCGTCGGCGAGCTCGCGCCGAGGAAGAAGCCGCCGACGGTGGTCGGGCCGAGGCCAGGGAAATCGTTGACGAAGGCCGGACCAGTGCCGCCCACGACCGTCGAGCCCGCGAGGACCGCGCCCAGGTCGTACGTCGTGGTGACCCCGGCGTCCGCGGTCCCCAGGGGAGGCCACGCCGTCGCGAGCGACTGGTCGGCCTGGATCTGCTGGGCGCGGAGGGCGGTGTCGAGGGCGGCGACGACGTAGAGCAGCTCCGCCAGGCGGGCGTGGACGACGATGTCGCGCAGCTCCTCGGCGAGCCAGCCGGCCAGGGACGGCGGAACCTCGGCGTCGCACGCGCTCTCGAGGTCGCCGATGGCGGCGCCGACCTCCCTGGCGTGCTCGCCGATCGCACCTGCGGTCGCGTCCATCGCGACGGGGTCGAGGTAGATGGTGCTCATGTGTCTCTCCTCCCCTCAGGTCAGAATCGGGACATCGACCGGTTGAGTGCGGACCAGCTCTTGGCCTCCATGCCGATGAGCTGGAGCGTCGTGGCCTGCTCCTCGACGATCCGGTTGTTCCCGCTCGGCGAGACCCCGCCCGAGTAGGTGCCGGGGGTCACCGGGTGGTAGGTCGGAACGTTGTTGAGCAGGTAGCCGTTGCCTGACGGGGTGAAGGCGGGGTCCATGTCGAGCACGAACCCGGTCGCCGGCGCAGACGGCCCCACGTACGACGAGCCGCTCGGAGCCCCGAGCACGACCCCGCCCGCCGAGAACGCTGCGACAGGAGCACCCATCGCGGAGATCGCGGCGGCAAGCGACTGGTCGGCCCGGATCTGCTCGGCGCGGAGGGCGGTCTCGAGTGCGGCGACGACGTAGAGCAGCTGCGCCAGGCGGGCGTGGAGGGTGATGTCGCGCAGCTCCTCGGTGAGCCAGCCGGCCAGGGACGGCGGCACCTCGGCGTCGCACGCGGTCTGCAGGTCGCCGATGGCCGCGTCGACCTCCCTGGCGTGCTCACTGATCGCACCTGCCGTCGCGTCCATCGCGACGGGGTCGAGGAAGACGGCGCTCACGACGCACCACCGGCATGGACCTGCGTGACCAGGCGGCCGAGCGCCTCACGTACGCCGTCGGGCGCGTCGTCCCCGTGCCACGAGGTCTCGTCACCGACGACGTGGCCGTCGGCCCGGTAGACGGCTGACGCGCTGACCTCGGCGTCCTGAGCGGTGCTCGTGAGGACGAGGTCGGCCAGGTCGGCGGTGGGGTGCGTGGTCAGGGTGATGCGGCCGGTGCCCGCGGGGCGGAGCCGGACCATGCGGTCGGGCCGGGCCGCGAACCACTGCGTGCTCGACTCCTCGCCACGACGCTCGGTGACCATCACGATGAGGTCGTGGCTGGCGGCCAGCTCCAGCGCCTCCCTGAGATCGGTGTCGCCGGTCGCCCCACGCGCTTCGAGGCTGTGCCAGGCCACCGCGGCCGCGAGGTCGCGCTGCGCCATGTCGAGCTGGTCCCACCGACTCGTGTCGGCCCCGGGGAGCATCGCGACGCCGAAGTGCTTCGCGGCGCCGAACGACTCCTCGGTCGTGATCACGTGCTCCTCGCCGGGCTCGGGCCGAGTGCCTTCGCGCCAGGTGCGGGCGACCTCGCCGAGGTCCACCCGGCCGGGACGGAGGGGCAGCTGGTCCTCGGGCATGTGCACCGGCTCGCTGATGCGGACCGATGCCACGACTCCTGTGGCTGCGTCGGTGAGGGCGGGATCGTCGACCGGGGTCACGGTGGTGACGACCACCAGGCGACCCCGGTCGAGGGCGTAGTCGACGACGGCCTGCAACCGACCGTCCCCGTCGGACCAGGTGACCGTCCGGCGGCGGCCGTCGGCAGAGCCCAGCACCTCGTGCGGGCCGGTCCCGGAGTCGGTCCCGCCCTCGACCGCCGTCCTGGCCGCGTGCAGCGCCGCCAGGGAGTCGATGTCGGCGTCCGGCGTCACGTGGTACCGCTCCACCCGCACGAACGCCCGACCGCTCGCGTGCGGGACCTCGAGCTGCTCCACCGGAGCCCAGCCCGCCGGGCCGGACACCGAGATCCGCGACGTCGTGGTCCAGATGTGCTCGTCCATGTCAGTACATCCCCTGGTCTGCTTGGAGCCGGGCGGCCTGGAGGAGCTGCTGCTCCTCCACCACGGCCGCCTGGCGGGTGAGGGTGTCGGCGACGTTGACCATCCGCGCCGACATCGAGTGCAGGCTGGAGCTGCTGGTGGCGATCGCCTCCCGGAAGCGGTCGGCGGCCGGGCCCACGTAGGTGAGCGCGGCCACGTCGCAGTCGACGTTGCTCGCGACCCGGCCCAGCGTCTCCGCGCGGAGGCGGAGCTGGGCGGCGGCCGCCCGCATGCTCGCGGGGTCACCGGGCGCGAGGTACATCTCAGCTGCCTGCCTGCATCAGTGCCTCGCGGCGGCGCGAGACCTCCATCGCGGCGTCCTGGAGGGCCGTGCGGAGCTTGGAGAGGCTCGGCTCGAACTCGCCGTCCCACATCTGGCGGAAGCGGTCCGCGGCCGGGCCCTCCCACGTCGTCGAGGCCAGCT
This sequence comes from Nocardioides eburneiflavus, assembly GCF_004785795.1. NCBI lineage: Bacteria > Bacillati > Actinomycetota > Actinomycetes > Propionibacteriales > Nocardioidaceae > Nocardioides > Nocardioides eburneiflavus. The sequence goes on along the minus strand of NZ_SRRO01000001.1, from coordinate 149,004 downwards.
GGCCCCGGATGCTGCGCGTCAGCTCGTCGACCGATCCCGCTTCGCGGTCGAAGACGCCGCGCAGGGTGACCAGTTGCTCGAGCTCTCCACCGATGCGTGCCATGGTTCCTACCTCCGTGTGTGATGTGCCTGGTTGGTCCGCCGGATCCGGCGGTGGGATGACTGTGTCGTGGGGCGCTGAGGCGTCGCTGAGGTCACGGCGGACCTCTCACTCCTGGCCGGAGAGCGGCCTCGCCGGCTCGTCCTTGCCCGTGTCGCCGCCCTTCCCGTCCTTCTTCTGCGTGTCCTTCGGCCCGTCGGGGCGCGTGTCCTTCTTGCGGCCCTGGTCGGATCTACCGGTCCCCTCGACCGTGGGCGTCCCGTCGGGCGTGGTGGACGTCACCGACGTGGTCGGTTCGGCGGGCTCGACGGGGGGTGCCTCCGATCGCCCGGGACCGAGCAGGAACAGCGTGGCCACGACGCCGAGCACCGCGGCCGCCGCAGCGATGACGGCGACGAGGCCGGCGCGTCGCCGTCGCCCGGGCGGCGCAGCGGTTGCAGGCAATGCCTCGTCCGGGACCGTGGAGAGCTCGCGCGTGCGCGGCGGGGTCGCCACACGGTCGTCGGAGAGGGAGTCGCGCACCAGCAGCACCGCCGACACGTCGTCCCCACCCACGCGCGCCGACTCCTCCAGCCACCCGGGCAGCTCGTCGGCGACGCGGTCGAAGCCGGACCGGACCACGAAGTCGGCCAGGTCGTCGACGAGGCCGTGCCACCAGTCGGCCTGGGCGAAGGAGTTGCCGTAGCCGTCGGTCGAGAGCAGCACCAGGTCGGGCTCCGCGCTGTCGGGCACCACGGCGTACCGGAAGTCGTCGACGGCGGACTCCAGGCACATGCTGGTGGTCTCGCCGGCGACGAGCCGGTCGTCGCCGGGGACCGGCCGGGTGGCGAAGCCGTGGCTGCGCACGAGGGCGTCGCCGTCACCGACCTGTGCGACGGCCACCCCGTGCCCGCCGACGACCGCGACGAGCAGGGTGGCGCCGTACGCCGTCGCGCTCCCGTCGCTGCCACGAGCGCGCTCGTCGTCGGTGAGCGGACGATCACGGGCATCGGCGGCGACCTGCGTCCGCCACTCCTCGACGATGCGAGGCACGACCTCGCGCAGGACGGCGGGGGGATCGTCCCGGTCGGACAGCGCCTCGGCCACCTGCCGGACCGCGACGTCCACGGCCGTCCGGGCGCCGACGTCGGAGCGTACGTAGCGGGCGCCACCGTGGCCGTCGGCGACGGCGACCACCCAGACGTCGCCGTGCGCGCCGGCGACGCGCCGGACCTGGACGGCGTCCTGGTTGGGCACGCCCTCGCCGTGGGCGGACCCGCGCCGTGAGGCGCTGACGGCTCGCCAGGCGCTGGTCCCCGTGGTCGCCGCGCCGCTCACCACACCGTCTCCTCACCGGAATCGGCCGACCAGGCGGTGACGTGCACGGGCGGAGGGGCGGCGGGTGCGAGCGACGAGGCGGCACGGGCAACGTGCACCGTGGCCCAGCGCAGCGCCATCAGGAGCTGCTCGGGGTTCGACGCGGTGACAGGCTCCAGCGCGGGGTCGGCGATGAAGGCGGCCAGCGTCCCGTAGTCGGCGTCCTGGCCGATCGCCACCGCCATCCGCACCGCCCGAGCCCCCCACGGCAGCGTCAGCAGCCGCGCCATCGCCGACTCGAAGTCGTCGGTCGGCATCCCGTCGGAGACCAGGACGACGGCGGGCGGGAGGGCGCGGTCCTCCATGGGCGGAACGGTGAGGGCCGTCCCGAGCAGGTCGATGGCCGCGCCGAGGTCGGTGTAGCCCCCGGCCTCGAGGTCACGCCACACCAGCTCGTCGGGGTGCGTCGGCGCCTCGACGTGCCAGTGGGCGCCGGTCGAGAACGCCACCACCCGCACCGACACCTCGGCGTGCGGGTTGCCGTACGACGTCTCGGCCAGGTGTGGCAGCACCTCGCGCACGGCCGTGTTGAGCGCCGTCATCTTCCCACGCGAGGCCATCGAGCCCGAGCAGTCGAGCAGGAGGAAGAAGTGCAAGGGCCGGCGGGCGAGCCGGGCACCCGGACGCTCCGTCATGGCCGCCCCCCTCGTGCGCCGGATCCTGTGGTGCAACCGCCTGCCCTGGGTGATGATGTGCGCCTGGGCGTCGAGAGGGGGTGGTGGGCGTGCTGTCCGTGGGCACCGAGCTCGACCTCCCGCGGCACGGCAGTCGCTGGCGCGTCGGCTCGTTGCTCGGCGAGGGCGGCCAGGGGGCGGTGTTCTCCCTCGACCCCGTGGACGGCGAGGGCCCGAGCCTGGCACTGAAGTGGTACCGCGCCGAGGCCGCCCATCCCGAGCAGCACGCCGCGCTCGTACGCCTCGCACAGCTGCCGGCACCGTCCGCGGCGTTCCTGTGGCCGGTGGAGGTCATCTCCGGACCGGACGGCGGGTTCGGCTACGTGATGCCGCTGCGCCCGGCCGGGCACGTCCCGGTCGCCGAGCTGCTGACCGGACGGGTGGACGCGCCGTTCTCGACGGTCACCCGCCTGTGCATGGGACTGGCCGACAGCTTCCTCCAGCTGCACGCCCAGGGCCTGTGCTACCGCGACATCAGCCTGGGCAACGTGTTCTTCGACCCCGTCTCGGGCGACCCGCTCGTCTGCGACAACGACAACGTCGGCATCGACGGGCGCGACCAGGCGCGGGTGCTGGGCACGTCGCGCTTCATGGCACCCGAGGTCGTGGTGGGCGACGCACTCCCCTCGACGGGCACCGACCTCTACTCGCTGTCCGTCCTGATCTTCTACCTGCTGATGTTCCACCACCCGCTCCAGGGGCGGCGCGAGCTCGAGCACGCGTGCTTCGACCGCGACGTGGAGCGGCAGCTCTTCGGCACCGAACCGCTGTTCGTCTTCGACCCCGACGACAACTCGAACGCCCCTGACCCGGTCGTCCACGGCGCGGTCCTCCAGTACTGGCCGCTCTACCCGCGCTACCTGCGCGACGACTTCACCCGTGCCTTCACCGTCGGCCTGCGCGAGCCGTCGCGCCGGGTGCGGGAGGGGGTGTGGCGCTCCCACCTCTCCCGCCTGCTCGACGGGATCGTCGTGTGCGCCTGCGGTCGCGAGAACCTCACCGACGACGGAGTGCCCATGGGGTCCTGCTGGTCGTGCGGGGTCGCCCTGCCGCCGCCGGTCCGGCTCCGGTTCGGTCCGCGGGTGCTCGTCCTCAACGCGGGCACCCGCGTCACGGGCCACCACCTGCGCCGGGACTACGCCCACGACGACACGGTCGCCGAGGTCGTCGTCCACCCCTCGCGGCCGGACCTGTGGGGCCTGCGCAACCACACGACCACCACCTGGAGCGTCGCCGCGCCCGACGGCAGCGCGCAGGAGGTCGGCCCGGGCCGGAGCATCGGGCTCCTGCCCGGGGCGACGCTGCAGATCGGCGGGGTGACCGCGACGATCGAGGCCTGAGCCGCTCATCGCACGCTCCTCGCCCGAGCCGCGGCAGCGGCGACGAACGCGCGGTTGCGCGGACCCACCTGGACCCGCCGGCCGGCCAGCCTGAGCACGCTGACCCGGCCCTCCTCGACCGTGACCTGGGACCACACCGCACCGAAGGACTGGTCAGGCTTCGGCTTGCGCAGCGACGTGTCGTACGGAGTGAACTCCAGACCGTTCGTCGAAGCGACCAGGGCGCCGCGTCGCAGCCCCGAGACGAGCAGCTTGGCGCCGCCGATCGCCACGATCGACAGCATCCCGCCGGCGGCACCGATGACAAGGATGGGCAGGCACAGCACGACCGTCATGGCGACGCCGAGTGCCACGCACAACGGCAGGCTCATCCCGGCGTAGGCGAGGGTGACGCCCAGCGCGGGCTCGCCGGCCAGGTTGGCCGTGTGACGGGCGAGGTTCTTCGGCACCGGCGGCCACGAGAGGGCTGGTCCCGGTGGCCGGGGACCGGGACCCGGCGGCGGACCCGGTGACGGACGTGGCGGACCTGGTGGCGGACCCGCTGGCGGGGTGGCGGCAGGTCGCGCCCCGGGGAGGAGGGTCGCCGAGAGCGGGAGGGGTGCCGCCGGCGGGAACGCGCTCGGTGGGGCCGATGGGGGGGCCGAGGACCCGTCGCGCGGCCACGACGAGGCCGCGAGGTCGCCGAACCCCAGCGCGGACGCCCACAGCTGGGTCGTCCGCTGGGCTGCCTCGGACGACCACCCGCGGGCGGCGGCCAGGTCCTCGCTGAGGCGCTGGAGCGACTGGGTGGTCAACGGGGTGATGCGGCGCAGGTCGTGCGGCAGGTTCTCCTCGGACGCCGCGACGACCTGGTGGGCGAGCCGGCGCAGGCGCACGCTGTCCTCCGGACCGAGCGCCTCGTCGAGGCGCTGCCGCAGGCGGCCCGGCCGGTCGGCGTCGGCAGGCGTGGCCACCGCGACCCGCAACGCGGCCAGCATGGTCCTGAAGTCCTCGGAGACGTCCTGCACGCGGACACCTTCGGCGAGCGCGCTGAGGCCGCGCTGAGGCGCTGCTGAGGTCGGGCCTCAGCGGGACCTCAGCGGGTCTTCCTAGCGTCTGCGAGACGCACGCCCGACGACTGACGGAGATCCCCATGCGCAGGACAGTGATCGCAGCGCTGGCAACGATGGTGCTCGGCATCGGGCTCATCTCGCCACCGGCTGCCCAGGCCGCCTCGAACGCCTACGTCGTCAAGGGCCATCCGGTCAGTGCGCAGCCGGGCATCAGCGAAGCCACCTACCTCTGCTACGACGGGGCACCGGACGTCGCGCCCACCCGCCTCGAGCGCGACGGCGGGACCGTCGGGACCTCCGCCCTCGGCTGGCAGAAGACACCGGCCGGCTCCGCGCTCGGCCCGCGGGTCCTCCTCGCGGGGGACCCCACGACGCTCAACACCTTCAAGGTCGACGTCCTGGCCCCCAGCGGCACCACGGGCTGGGTGCACGTCTACTTCGAGGACAACGGCGACGGGACCGAGTTCGTCCAGAACGACGGGTGGGCGCAGGTGACCCTCCCCGCATCCGGGTCGTGGCAGAGCCTCGACGTCACCAACCGGACCTACACCTGGGACTGGTGGATCGACGGCGTCTACCAGGGGCAGCCGACCGACACCGTGCAGGGCTTCGCCGGGGACAGCGGCGCCATCGCACAGGCCACCTTCGACGTGCTCCTGGGCTGCAACGGCCAGCCGTTCTACCTCGACGCACTGGCCGTCCGGCACGCGGCCCACCAGGTGTCGTACGACTTCGAGAAGGCACCCGAGCCCCACGTGCACGACCACGGCCACCTCATGTCGCACATGGAGTGGTCGTCCGACGGGACGACGGTGCAGACGGGCAACGCGGTGACCATCCGCTACGGGCAGAGCCTGTGGATGCTCGGCCACAGCCACGTCCACTACGCCGACGGGACGAACTCCTGGTACTCGGGCATCGGCACGCTCTGGCAGACCCCCGCCAAGGGCGATCCCAGCGTCGCGCTCCGGGGCGCCTTCGACCCCAGCAAGTACGCGGCGCTCAAGGTGGCTCCGACGCGGAACACGATCTACACCTTCGCGGTGGATGCGCACGCCCCGCACCCGGCGGCCACGTCGAACCCGTTGTCGGTGTTCGTGCAGTCCAGGGTGAAGGCCAAGGTCCTGGACAAGAAGCTGGTGGAGGGACAGAGGCTCGCGGTCAAGGGCAAGATCCTGCCGGCAGCCAAGAAGGTCAAGGTGTCCCTGCAGCGCAAGGCCGGCGGGGGGTGGAAGACCATCGCCGTCACGAGGACCCGGAAGGGCGGATGGTTCGACCTGTCGACGCGGGCCAGGAAGGTCGGCAAGTGGAAGGTGCGCCTCCAGGTCGACTCGACCGGGACCAACGTCGGGACGACCACCAAGACGGTCAAGGTCGTCGTCAAGAAGTACGTCCCGCCGCCGAAGGCGCCCTCGCAGCCGCCGCCCCAGCAGCCCGACCCGACTCCGGAGCCCGCCAACGCGATCACGCTCCCGCCGCCCCCGCCTCCTCCGGACGACGCGCCCAAGCCCCCGCCGCGGCCGACGAACACGCGTGGCGCCGCCGCCGGCACCGTCGCGGGCGGGGTCGAGGGGCGGGTCGGGACCGGCACGCCCAAGGGGGAGGCGCGGACCGAGCCCTGAGGGCTGACATGCTGGCGCGGTGACGGCCGAGCAGATCCACGACATCGGTCGTCGCCGCGCCTGGGTCATCTGGCTCGTCGCGCTCGCGGTCTACGTGCTGGCGGTCTTCCACCGCAGCTCGCTCGGCGTCGCGGGCATCATCGCCTCCGACCGCTTCGACATCAGCGCCACCAGCCTGGCGACCTTCACGGTGCTCCAGCTCGTCGTGTACGCCGGGATGCAGGTGCCGGTCGGCGTACTCCTCGACCGCTACGGCTCCCGGACCATGCTCCTCGTGGGCCTGGCGCTGATGACGGCGGGACAGCTCGGCTTCGCCTTCTCCTCGTCCTTCGCCGGAGCGGTGGCCGCGCGGGCCGTGGTCGGTGCGGGCGATGCGATGGTCTTCGTCAGCGTGATCCGGCTCGTCACGATCTGGTTCCTGGTGCGGCAGGCGCCGTTGGTCACCCAGCTCACCGGCCTGACCGGACAGCTCGGCGCGATCGCGGCGGCCGGCCCGCTGGCGTACCTGCTCCACGAGCTCGGCTGGACCCGCACGTTCGCGCTCACGTCCAGCGTCGGCCTGGTGCTGCTCGTCGGGGTGGTCGCGCTGGTGAAGGACTCCCCGTACGAGCGCGACGACGTCGTGGCCGTCAAGCTGCGCGCCCTCGCGCAGTCGGTCCGTACGGTGTGGGGCAACCCCGGCACCCGGCTGGGCATGTGGTCGCACTTCGCCTCGCAGTTCTCCGCCACCGTCTTCGCCCTGCTGTGGGGATACCCGTTCCTCGTGCAGGGGCTGGGCTGGTCGTCGCGAGGCGCCAGCACCCTGCTGATGGCGATGACGGCGTGGGCCGTGGTGAGCGGCCTCGTCCTCGCGCGGCTGGTGGCGCGACTGCCCTACTACCGCTCGTGGATCGTGGTCGGCGTCGTCATCGCGATGGTGGTGCCGTGGACCGGCGTGCTGCTGTGGCCCGGCGTGGCTCCGACCTGGCTGGTGGTGGTGATGGCGTTCGCCACGGCGAGCGGCGGCCCGGCCGCGATGGTCGGCTTCGACCTCGCGCGGTCGTTCACGCCGGCGCACGAGACCGGTCGCGCCAACGGGCTGGTCAACATCGGCGGCTTCACCGCCTCGCTGCTGACGATGGCGCTGATCGGCGTCGTCCTCGACCTGTCGGCGAGCGGCGGGATGGAGTCCTACACGCTCGGTGACTTCAAGCTCGCGATGGCCGTGCAGTACCTCTTCTGGGCGCTCGGGATCGTCCAGACCCTCCGCTACCGGCGCCGTGGGCTCGCCCACCTCGCCCGCGTGCACCCCGGCTCGGTCGAGCAGATGCGGGCTGGGCAGCCGTTCGTGCACCCGGGGATCGGGACCGAGGGCGTCTGAGGTACGCGGATGAACTCGCACCCGTACGGGTGGAAGTTCAGAGCGGGGACCCGGGTTCCACGCTCAGCCGCAGATGAAGTTCCACCCGTACGCGTGGAAGTCCATCGGGTCCTCGGCTGTAGCCACGGGCCAGCCGAACACCTCAGCCGATCTCGCCGTCGTCGTCGGAGTCCAGGTCGCCGGTCGGGTCCTCGGCGGTCGGGTCCTCCAGGAGCTCGCCGCCGACCGGGTGGCCCTGCCACGACACCATCTCCCAGCCGGCATCCGGGTGGCCGTCGAGCACGATGAGCGCGGTGTTGTGGAGCGGCTGGTGGACGGACGGTGCGTCCGGGTGTGGCGTCATCCGGGTGGAGACCCACGTACGCAGCGCGGCGCCGTGCGAGACGACGAGTGCGGCGTCGTGACCGGCCGCGGCGATCGTACGGACGGCGGCGTCGTAGCGGGCGAGGAACTCCTCGCCGGTCTCGGCGCCGGGCATCCGGTGGGTGAGATCGCCCTCGAGCCACGTCGCCACCGAGCCGATGTAGCCCGCGACCGCGTCGTGGTCGCTGCGCATCTCGAAGTCGCCGGCCGCGATCTCCTCGAGCCCGTCGACCACGGTCGGGGTGAGGCCGCGGTGCTCGGCGGTCGGGGCGGCCGTCTGGTGGGTGCGCACCCGGCTGGAGACGTAGATCGCGTCGAGGTGGTGCTCGGCGATGGCCTTGGCGGCTGCCTCGGCCTGGGCGCGTCCGAGGTCGGTCAGGTCGAGGCCGGGGTGGGCGGTGTCGAGCTCGCCGGACACGTTGGCGTGGGTCTGGCCGTGGCGCATGAGCAGCAGTCGCAAGGGAAGGTCCTCGGCAGGGGTCGATCGGGCAGCGGTGGCGGGTCAGTTGTTGAACTGGGAGGTCTTGCTCGAGGCGAGCTCGCGGGCCTGCTCCAGCGGCACGCCCTCCAGCGCCTCCGCGACGTCGGAGCCGACGTGGCTCACCTCGACACCGCGCTCGATGGGGACGAGCGTGTGGACGAGGCGGTCGTCGTAGGTGTGGACCATCGTGAAGGCCCGGTTGGCGTCCACGCCCGAGACGAAGCGGTCGACGGGCGCCGGGTCGCTGGTGTAGCAGCTGGCCGACGCGACCGAGACCGGCACGCCGGCGAAGGTCGACCACGTCGACAGGTGCAGGTGGCCGGCGAGGATGCCGCGCACGTCGGTGCCGGCGATGACGTCGGCGAGCGCCTGCTGGTCGTGCAGCTCGATCAGCTCGGCGGCGCGCAGCATCGGGATCGGGAGCGGCGGGTGGTGCATGGCCAGCAGGGTGCCGTGCTCGGCGGGAGTGGCGAGGACGTCGGCCAGCCAGGCCAGCTGGGCGGGCGTGAGCTCGCCGTGGTGGTGCCCGGGCACGCTGGTGTCGAGCGCGACGATCCTCAGGCCGTCGACCTCGTGCACCCGGTCCTGCGGGCCCGCGTCGTCGGAGTCGAAGAGCCCGCGGGCGAAGGGCTCGCGCTCGTCGTGGTTGCCCATCGTCCACACGACGACCGCGCCCATGTCGGCCGCGAACGGCTCGACGATCGACCGGAGCGTCTCGTAGGCATCGGGCTCGCCGCGGTCGGCGAGGTCGCCGGTGAACACCAGCGCGTGCGGGGCTGGCCGTACGGCCGCCAGCCGGTCGAGCGCGAGACGCAGGTGCGCGACGTTGTCGATGACGCCGTAGTGCAGGGCCCCGCCACCGATCAGGTGCGGGTCGCTGAGGTGCGCGACGACGTGCCGGGGGGCGGCGTACTGTCCCAGCTGCTTCACGGCGCCAGCCTAGGACCCGCGCCTCAGCGGGCGGGCAGGATGCGCCCGGTGACCTCGCCCAGCGAGATCCGGCCCCCACCGGTGCCGGGCGCGCTGTAGCGCAGGGTCACCTCGTCACCGTCCTCGAGGAACGTGCGCTCGCGGCCGGCGGCGGTGAACGGCTCCTTGCCGCCCCACGACAGCTCGAGCAGCGACCCGCGCTGGTCGCGCTCGGGGCCGGACACGGTGCCCGAGCCCCAGAGGTCGCCCGTACGCACGCTCGCGCCGTTGACCGTGGTGTGGGCCAGCATCTGCGCGGGCGACCAGTACATGGTGCGGTAGGGCGGGCGCGCCACGACCTCGCCGTCGAGCACGACCTCCACCTCGATGTCGAGGCCGGCCGGGCGGTCGACGCGGAGGTAGTCGAGCACCGCCGGGTCGTCCTGGCCGGGCAGGTCGGTCCACGCCGCGGCGAGGGCCGCGAGCGGGGTGACCCAGGCGCTGATCGAGGTGGCGAACGACTTGCCGAGGAACGGGCCGAGCGGGACGTACTCCCAGGCCTGGATGTCACGCGCCGACCAGTCGTTGAGCCCGACGACGCCGAACGTGTGCCGGGCGAAGTCGGCCGTGGTGACGCGCTCGCCCATCGTCGACGGCACGCCGACGACGAAGCCGAGCTCGGCCTCGATGTCGAGGCGCTGGGAGGGGCCGTACGTCGGCAGGTCGGCGTCGGGCGCCTTCCGCTGCCCGCACGGGCGCACGACGTCGGTGCCCGAGACGACCACCGTCCCGGAGCGGCCGTGGTAGCCGACGGGAAGGTGCTTCCAGTTGGGCAGCAGCGGCTCGGCGTCGGGCCGGAACATGTGGCCGACGTTGGAGGCGTGGTGCTCGGAGGCGTAGAAGTCGACGTAGTCGCCGACGGTGAAGGGCAGCAGCATCGTCACCGAGTCGAGCGGCGCCAGCGCGGGCTCGACGAGGTCGCGCTCGGTCTCGTCGGTCAGCAGGCCGCGCACCCACGCGCGGGTGGAGTCCCACACCGCGGGGCCGGCGGCCATGAACGCGTTGAGCGTCGGCTGGTCGAACAAGGCGTGGGTGTCGACCATGTCGGCGGCTGCGACGACGCTGAGGTCGAGGACCTGGTCGCCGATCCGGACGGCGACGCGCGGTCGCTCGCCGGGCCGCGCCACCACGCCGTAGGGCAGGTGGTCGACGTCGAAGCCGGAGCCGGCGGCTCCCTCGACCCAGCTGGTCGGGGTCGTGGCGGGGGTGCTCATCAGGCGTCCTTCCGGTGGGGCAGGAGCCCGAGGGCGATCAGGTCGTCGCGGGGCTCGAGGACCGAGCACGAGCCGAACGAGGTGAACCAGCGGCGGGCGGCGGCCACGCCCCCGTCGGCGAGGTCCGCGGCCAGTGCTGCGCCGTCACGCTGCTCGAGCACGGCGGCCGCGTCCTCCACGGAGCCGCCGTCCCACAGCGCCGTCGTCGCGGCGGCCACGTTGAGGAAGCCGTGCATGCCACCGCCCTCGGGATCGTGGCGTACGGCACGGTGCAGGCCGGCGGTCGCCTTGAACGCGGTCTCGCGGTCGAGTGCGGCGTCGATCCAGGCGGCGACGGTCGCGGAGTCGGGCACCAGGTCGTGGTCGACGTGGCCCAGGCGCAGCTTGAGCCGGTGGTCGCAGGCCGCGACCTCGTCGGCGGCCGCGAGCCAGGCGGCGGTCGCGGGGCCGGGGAGCTCGATGAAGAGGGGCACGTCCAGGTCGGCGTCGCGGGCGGCGGCGTCGATGCGGCGGACGTTGCCCACCGGGTCGTCGACGTCGCGGACGACGATCTCGACGGCGGCCACGTGCAGCCCGAGCCGGGATGCCGCGCCCAGGGGACCGGCGAGCTGGCCGGCGCCGCCGGTGACGACCACGGAGAGCGGGCCGACGAAGCCGCGCACCAGCGGCAGGTCGGTGTCGCGGAGCACGAAGCTGCCGACGAGGTCGGCCCACCACTCCTCGCGCCGGGCTCCGTACGCCGCGGTCGCGTCGTGGAGCGGCGCGTCGCCCGGCGGGAAGATGGCCGCATCGTCGACGAGGCCGCTCCACTCCTCGGGCCAGTCCGGGGCGCCGGGGTCGACGGGTCCGGGATCGACAGGTGCGGGGGAGGGCGTCACGGGTCTACTCTAACCACCAGATAGCGGACGTACATGTTCGATAATCGGATGATTGGATCGCGCCGATGGCCTACTACCGAGCACTGGGCCGGCTGCCGCGCCAGCGCCACACGCAGCTGCGCGACGAGGACGGGCAGCTCTTCCGCGAGGAGCTGATGGGCGAGGAGGGATTCTCGTCCGACTCCTCGTTGCTCTACCGCCGCGGCGTCCCGAGCGCGATCACCGACAGCCAGGTCTGGGAGCTCGGCGACCAGGCCCGCACCCCCAACCACCCGCTCAAGCCGCGCCACCTCAAGCTGCACGACCTCTTCCCGGTGGTTGAGCAGGGCGAGGGACGAGCCCGTGTCGACACCACGGGAAGCTGCCCCGTGGAGGGCCGCCGGCTGGTCCTCGGCAACAACGACGTCCGCATCGCCTACGTCGTCACCGGCACCGAGCCCTCGCCGCTGTACCGCAACGCCATCGGTGACGAGTGCGTCTACGTCGAGTCCGGCAGCGGCACCGTCGAGACCGTGTTCGGCGTCCTGCCCTACCGCTCTGGCGACTACGTGGTGATCCCGCGCGCGACCGACCACCGCTGGGTGCCGGCCGAGGCCTCCCGGCTCTACGCGATCGAGGCCAACAGCCACATCCACCCGCCCAAGCGCTACCTCTCGCGCTTCGGCCAGCTCCTCGAGCACGCGCCCTACTGCGAGCGTGACCTGCACGGCCCGGCCGAGACGTTCCAGGCCGAGGGCACCGACGTCGAGGTGCTGGTCAAGCACCGCACCAGTGCCGGCATCGTCGGCACCCGGCTGACCTACGCCACCCATCCGTTCGACGTGGTCGGCTGGGACGGCTGCCTCTACCCCTACACGTTCAACATCGAGGACTACATGCCGATCACCGGCAAGGTCCACCAGCCGCCCCCGGTGCACCAGGTCTTCGAGGGCTGGAACTTCGTGATCTGCAACTTCCTGCCCCGCAAGGTCGACTACCACGAGCTCGCGATCCCCGTGCCCTACTACCACTCCAACGTCGACTCCGACGAGGTCATGTTCTACGTCGGCGGCGACTACGAGGCGCGCAAGGGCTCCGGCATCGGGATCGGCTCGATCAGCCTGCACCCCGGCGGCCACGCCCACGGCCCGCAGCCGAGTGCGATCGAGGCGTCGCTCGGCGTGCAGTACTTCGAGGAGTCCGCCGTCATGGTCGACACCTTCGCCCCACTCGAGCTGGGCGAGGGCGGCCTCGCCGTGGAGGACCCGGCGTACGCCTGGACCTGGGCCGGACGCGGTCCCAACCCGTCGGGACCCGCCTCGGACGAGGACGGCGGCCCGGCGGTCTTCAGCAACAGCTGAGCGCGCCGCTGCCGCGGCCCCATCAGTGCCGCGACCGACCCGGACCGTAGCCTCGACGCATGACCAGCGCGCCGGGGACCCGCCCGGCCCGCGGCACCCTGGCGCTGGTCCCGTTCGTGCTGGCGCTGCTGTCCATGATCGGCCCGTTCAGCATCGACACCCCGTTCCCCGCGTTCTCGCAGATGGGCGACGCCCTCGACGTCTCCGCCGGGGAGCTGCAGCTCGTGGTGACGGCCTACATGCTGGCGTTCGCGGCGATGAGCGTCTTCCACGGACCGTTGTCCGACGCGGTCGGCCGCAAGCCGGTGATCGTCTGGTCGCTGGCGGCGTACGCCGTCGCCTCCGCTGCGTGCGCGTTCGCGCCGACCCTCGAGTGGCTGCTCGTCGGGCGCGTGGTGCAGGGGCTGGCGGCCGGCGGCTCGACGATCGTGAGCCGCACGATCATCCGCGACCTGTTCGACGGCGCCGAGGCGCAACGCCTGATGAGCCAGGTTGCCGTGATCTTCGGGCTGGCCCCGGCGATCGCCCCGGTCGTCGGCGGGCTGCTGGTGCAGGTCGGTCCCTGGGAGACGGTCTTCTGGTTCATGGCGGCGCTCGCGGTGGTCCTCCTGGCCGGCACGCTCGCGCTGCTGCCGGAGAGCCACCCGCCCGAGCGCCGCGTCCCGCTCCGGGTCGGCGAGATCGTCGCGGGCCTCGCCGCCGTCGTCGTCGTGCCCGCCTTCCACCGGATGGCCTGGGCCGGCACGCTCGTCTTCGGCGCCCAGTTCCTCTACATCGGCGGCGCCGCGATCTTCGTCGTCGACCTGCTCGGCGAGGGCGAGCTGGACTTCTGGAAGCTCTTCCTGCCGATGATCGGGGCGATGGTGGTCGGCTCGGTCCTGAGCGGTCGCCTCGGCCGGCTCGTGACCAGCTCCCAGCTGGTGTCCGCCGGGTACGCCGCCAGCGCCGCCGGCGCGCTCCTCGGCGTCGTCGTGGCGCTGACCCCCGCCGGCGAGGTGCTGCCGTGGGCGGCGACCGGCATCGCGCTGGTCGCCTTCGGCAACGGCCTGGCCTTCCCCAACATCCAGCTGCTGATGCTCGACCTCGTCCCCACCCGTCGAGGTGCGGTCATGTCGGCGTCGTCGTTCGTCACGCTGGTGTTCAACGCGGTCAGCGCGGCCGTGCTCGCCCCGTACGCCGGCCGCTCCGTCCTCGGCTTCGCCGTCGCCGCCGCCGTGTGCGTGCTCCTCGGCTGGGCGTGCTGGGGCTGGCACCAGCACATCTCGCGCACGTCGGTCCCGGCCTGACCGGGTCTGTCCACCCGCTGCCGTCGCCAGCCACCCGGAGCCCTCAGGAGGTCCAGGCCCGCCAGAGCGCGGCGTACTCCCCGTCGACCTCGAGCAGCTCGTCGTGGCTGCCGAGCTCGACCACGAGCCCGTCCATCACCACCGCGATGCGGTCGGCGTCGTGGGCGGTGTGGAGGCGGTGGGCGATCGCGACGACGGTCCGCCCCTCGAGCAGGTTGTTCATCGAGCCCTCGAGCGTGCGCGCGGTGCGGGGGTCGATCAGCGACGTGGCCTCGTCGAGCACGAGCGTGTGAGGGTCGGCGATGATCAGCCGGGCGAGTGCCACCTGCTGCGCCTGCGCCGGGGTGAGGGCGAAGCGCCCGGACCCGATCATGGTGTCGAGGCCGTCGGGGAGCCGCTCGACCCAGGCGAGGGAGCCGACCGCGCGCAGCGCCTCGCGCACGGCGTCGTCCGAGGAGTCCTCGCGCGCGAGCACGATGTTGTCGCGCACCGTGCCGATGAAGACGTGGTGCTCCTGGGTGACCAGCGCGACCTCCGTGCGCAGCACCTCGAGCGGGAGGTCGACCAGGTCGACGCCGCCGACCCGGGCCGACCCGGTGCGGGGGCGGTTGATGCCCGACAGCAGCCGGCCGAGCGTCGACTTGCCCGAGCCGCTCGGCCCGACCACCGCCAGCCGCTCGCCCGTACGCAGCCGCAGGTCGACGCCGTGCAGCACGTCGTGGCCCTCCCGGTAGGCGAAGCGCAGGTCCTCGCCCACCAGCTCGACGCCGTCGGGGAGCCGGTCGCCGGGCTCGCGGTCGGGCGGCACCTCCGCGATGCCGAGCAGGCGGCTGGTCGAGGCGGCCCCGACCTGGAGCCGGTCGACCTCGCCGATGACGGCGTCGAGGGGCTCGCCCAGCGCCACGACGTAGAGCATCGCGGCGGTGATCTGCCCGAGGTCGACCCACCCGCGGCTGTAGGCGTACGCGCCCACCAGCAGCGTGACCACCTGCGGGACCTGGAAGGCGCCGTTGAGGGCGGCGAAGAGCACGTTGCGCAGCGTCATGCCGTAGCGCTCGGCCTGCGCAGAGACCTCGATGTCGTCGGAGCCGGCGCGCACCCGCGCGGCCGAGAGCCCGAGCGCCTCGACGGTGCGGGCACCCTCGACGGTCTCGGTGAGGGTGGTGTTGATCCGCGAGTAGGTCGCACCCTCGGTGATGTACGCCTTGGGGGCGCGCGTGAGGTAGGTGCGGACCGCCGGCGCGCACAGGGCGAACACCACGAGCGCCGGCACCGCGAGCACGAGGGAGTTGAGCAGCATCGCCACCACGGACAGCACGACCGTCAGGAGCGAGATCAGCAGGCGGGGTACGCCCCACTGCACGCTGCGGGCCATGGTGCCGACGTCGCGGGTGACGCGGGTGACCAGGTCGCCGGTGCTCGCGCCCTCCACCCGGCCGACCGGCAGCCGCAGGATCGTGCCGACGATGTACTCGCGGGCCGAGGCGAGGAGGTCCTGGCCGAAGTGCGTGGAGGTGCGCTGGGCACCGAAGGTGAAGAGCGCCTGGAGCAGGACCACGCCGACGACGACGAGCGCCAGCGTGTCGAGGCCCTCGACGGCCGCGCCCTGCGTCTGGACGCGGTTCACCAGCTCGCCGAGCAGCCGCGGCACCACCAGCGCGGAGCCGGCGGCGAGCGCGTTGAGGGCGACGAGCAGGGCGAACGACCGCTTGCGGCTGCGCACCAGGTCGCCGAAGAAGGCGAGCACCGCCCTGTTGCCCGACACCGGCCAGCCGCGCGCGGGGTTGCGGGAGGCGGCGTAGACGTCCTCGGCGCGCTGGCGGCGCAGGGCGTGGCGCTGCCACAGCGCCCGGTGGCGCTCCCGCGCGCCGACACCCTGCGGCGGGCGCAGCTCGTGCGGGATGGCGGGCGGGTCCTCGGCCCGGTCGCGCCAGGTGGCGGCCGACGTGGCGAGGAGGTCGTGGCTGGTGCTCATCGGGCGGCCTCCTCCTCGTCGAGGGCGCGGGCGACCACGCGGCGGTAGTCGTCGACCTCGAGCAGGTCGGCGTGCCGGCCCTCGGCCACGACCGTGCCGTCGTGCAGCAGCACGACGCGGTCGGCGTGGTGCAGCCACAGGGGCGAGACGGTCGTGACCACCGTCGTGCGGCCCCGGCGGGTCTCGGCGACCCGCTCGGCGACCCGGGCCTCGGTGTGGGCGTCGACGGCCGAGGTGGGCTCCACGAGCACCAGGACCGGAGGGTCCGCGGCGATCGCCCGGGCGAGGACCACCCGCTGGCGCTGGCCGCCGGAGAGTCCGCGGCCTCGCTCGTCGAGCTGGCCCTGCCACCCCTCGGGCAGCGCGTCGTAGACGTCCTCGGCGTTGGCGACGCGCAGGGCGTGCTCGGCCTGCTCGCGGCTGAGCCGGCCGTGCGGGTCGATGGCGTCCTGGAGGGTCCCGGCGAACAGCTGGCTGCCGGTGTCGCTGACCAGCACCTGGCGGCGTACGTCGGCCAGGTCCGCACGGGCCAGGTCGACGCCGCCGAGGGCGACGCCCCAGTCGCGCCCGGCGCGCTCCTCGTCGAGGGCGGCGATCCGGGCGCGCTCGCGGGCCTTCTCGGCGCGGGCGCGTCGGGCGGCGCGGCCCCGCGTGCCGTCCTCGCCGTCCTCCGGGACGGGCTCGGTGTCGGCGGGCAGGTAGCGCCCGAGCCGGTCGGCCAGCGCCGAGCTCTGCTCGGGGACCGCGCTGACGACGACCGTGAGGATGCCGGGCTGCACCGTCAGGCCGCTGGCCGCGTCGTGGAGGGCGGCGGTGCCGTCGAGGGCGACGGGGTCCGCCGGGCCGCGCCACGGCGGCCGCTGCTCGAAGATCGCGATGGCCTTGCGGGCGCTCACCATCGAGCGCACGCCCTTCTGGGCGAACTCGAAGAACGTACGGATCGGCCCGACCATGAACAGGCCGTAGCCGAGGAACGTGATGAGCTGGCCGACGGTGAGGGTGCCGGCCTCGACCTGACGGGTGCCCAGCCAGACCAGCGCGACGAGGAAGACGCCGGAGAGCAGCACGCCGACCGCCTCGACGACGGCCTGCCAGATGCCGGCTGCGACGCCGGCCTGCTTCGCCGACTGCGACTGGCGGTCGTAGTTGGCGCCGAAGGTCTGCTCGCCGCCGATGCCGCGCAGGATCCGCAGGCCGGCGACGATGTCGGTGGCCAGCGAGGTGAGATCGGAGGTGCGCGAGCGCTCGAGCTGCTGGCGGCGGTGCAGCGGCCGGAGCAGCGGCAGCGCGGCGCCGACGAGCACGGGGGCGGCGACCAGCGTGAGCAGGCCGAGCTGCCACGACATGGTCAGCACGATGAAGGCGACGGTCAGGTAGGAGACGAGCTGGCCGACACTGCGGGCCAGGATCTCGGTGAGCGCGCCGAACTCGTCGGAGTCGCTCGAGGCCACGCTGAGCACCTCGCCGGTCGGCGAGCGGCGGGGCAGCACGTGCCCCATCTGCACGACCTTGCGGGTGACCATCTCGAGCGCGCCGTAGAGGCCGACGAGCCACGTGCGCACCACCAGCGTGTGCGACACGATGCCGAAGACGGCACCGACCACGACGACCCCGAGCAAGAGTGCGGCCCAGGCGAGCAGGGCCGCCGTCGAGCCGCCCACGATGCCGTCGTCGACGGCGCGACCGAAGATCCACGGGCCGAGGGTCATCGGCAGGAACCACAGCGCGTAGCAGAGCGAGGACAGCGCGATCAGCGCCTTCTGCTGGCCGAGCACCCACCTCAGGAACGCGGCAGGGGTCCGGGTGTCGGGGTCCGGGGAGGGGGCGTCGTCTTGACCCGAGAAGAACGTCGCGGTCCGGGGTGGGAAGTCCTGCATGTCACCGAGGAGCCTAGGCGCTCGGGACCGGTCGGGACGACGCAATAACGAGGACGCCCGCCCCGCCCCACGCCTCAGGCCGCGCCGTGCTCCGGGTAGTCGGTGTAGCCCTCGGCGTCCCCGCCGTAGAAGGACTCCGGGCGGGGCGGGTTGAGGGGCAGTCCCTCGGCCAGCCGGCGCGGCAGGTCGGGGTTGGCGATGAACGACCGGCCGAAGGCGGCGGCGTCGACCAGGCCCGCGTCGAGGAGTCGCTGGGCCTTGGCGAGGTCGTAGTTGCCGGCGCCCACGATCGGGCCGGGGTGCGCCTCGCGCAGGGCCCGGCGGTAGTCGTCGTCGAGCTCGGGCCCGCCGGCCCAGTCGGGCTCGGACAGGTGCAGGAACGCGAGGCCGCGGCGCCCGAGCTCGCGGGCGACGTACAGGCCGGCCTCCGCGCCCTCGGGGTCCTCGGTGCCGTTGAACGACCCGATCGGCGAGATCCGTACGGCCACCCGGTCCGCGGACCAGGCGTCGACCACCGCGTCGGTGACCTCGAGCATGAGCCGCGCGCGGTTCTCCAGCGGCCCGCCGTACGCGTCGACGCGGAGGTTGCTGTCCGCGGCGAGGAACTGGTGCAGGAGGTAGCCGTGCGCGCCGTGGATCTCGACGAGGTCGAAGCCGGCCTCGCGGGCGTTGAGCGTGGCACGGCGGTAGTCCTCGACCACGCGCGGGATCTCGTCGAGGTCGAGCGGGCGGGGCACGGGGCACGCGACCCGGGTCGGCCGCCCGTCCTCGCCCCGGACGGTGGTGCGGTTGCGGTACGGGCCGGCGCTCGCCGAGACGGGCAGTGCGCCGTCGTGGAAGGACTCGTGCGAGACCCGGCCGACGTGCCACAGCTGCGCGGCGATGAGCCCGCCCGCCTCGTGGACCGCGTCGGTGACCCTCCGCCAGCCCGCGACCTGCTCGTCGCTGTGGATGCCGGGGGTGTCCATGTAGCCCTTGCCCTCGGGGCTGACCTGCGTGCCCTCGGAGATGAGCAGCCCCGCGCTCGCCCGCTGCACGTAGTACTCGCGCATCAGGTCGTTGGGCACGTCGCCGGGGACGGTCGCACGCATCCGGGTCAGCGGCGCCATGAGGACGCGGTTCTCCGTGCGTACGGCGCCGAGGGACAGGGGCTCGAAGAGGGAGGCCATGTCAGCGACCAACGCCATCGTCGACGGCCCCTATTCCTGCGGTCGCCCCCACGGTCCGTACGGGCGGTGTGCGCAGCACCACGGGCGAGGCAGGATGGGGCGGTGACCTTCCTCTCCCAGCTGCGAGACGTGCCCGCCCGGCTCCGCAACGAGTCCCGGCAGGTGCCCACCGACGACATCGACGAGACGGAGGTGGAGGTCGAGTCCACCGCCCACGCGGCCGCGGGAGCGACGGCGGTCGCGGTCGCGATGCGACGCGCCATCGGCCAGATGGGGGTGCGCCGCACCGCCTCGACGCTGACCAGGCTCAACCAGGTCGACGGGTTCGACTGCCAGGGCTGCGCCTGGCCGGACCCGGCGCCGGGCCACCGGCACGCGGCCGAGTTCTGCGAGAACGGCGCCAAGGCCGTCGCCGAGGAGGCGACCAAGGAGCTGCTCGACCGGGAGTTCTTCGCCACGCACTCGGTCGCCGACCTCGCCGGGCGCACCGAGTTCTGGCTGGGCAAGCAGGGCCGTCTCACCGAGCCGATGGTGCTGCGTCCGGGCGCGACCCACTACACGCCGATCTCGTGGGACGACGCGTTCGCCACGGTCGCCGGTCATCTGAACCGCCTCGACCACCCCGACCAGGCGACGTTCTACACCTCGGGCAAGACCTCCAACGAGGCAGCGTTCGCCTACCAGCTGTTCGTGCGGTCCTTCGGCACCAACAACCTGCCCGACTGCTCGAACATGTGCCACGAGTCGTCCGGGTCGGCGCTCGTCGACACCATCGGCATCGGCAAGGGCTCGGTCAGCCTCGAGGACATCCACCAGGCCAAGCTCATCGTCGTGGTCGGGCAGAACCCCGGCACCAACCACCCGCGGATGCTGTCGGCGCTCGAGGAGGCCAAGTCCCGCGGGGCGCGGATCGTCGCGGTCAACCCGCTCAAGGAGGCGGGCCTGGTCCGCTTCAAGAACCCGCAGCACGCCAAGGGGCTCACGGTCGGTACCGCACTCGCGGACCTGCACCTGCCGATCCGGCTCAACGGCGACCTGGCGCTCTTCCAGGCGATCGGCTCGCTGCTGGTCGAGTGGGACGCCGTCGACCGCGACTTCCTCGAGCGCTACACCACCGGCTACGAGGCGTACGTCGCCCACGTCGCCGACCTCGACTGGGCGAAGGTCGAGGCCTCCACCGGTCTGTCGCGCGAGCAGGTGACCGAGGCGGCCCGGATGTTCGCCGACTCGCCGGCCACGATCACGTGCTGGGCGATGGGCATCACCCAGCACCACAACGCGGTCGGGACGATCAAGGAGATCGTCAACGTCGCGCTGCTCCAAGGCAACATCGGCAGGCCCGGCGCCGGCGTGTGCCCGGTGCGCGGTCACTCCAACGTGCAGGGCGACCGCACGATGGGCATCTGGGAGCGGCTGCCCGACCACTTCCTCGACGCGATCCGCGACGAGTTCGGCTTCGAGCCGCCGCGCGAGCACGGCCTCGACACCGTCGGCTCGATCCAGGCGCTCCGCGACGGCAGGGTCCGGGTGTTCTTCGGCATGGGCGGCAACTTCGTCGGCGCCGCTCCCGACACCGAGGCCACCGAGGCCGCCATGCGCAACGCCGCCCTCACGGTGCACGTGTCGACCAAGCTCAATCGGTCGCACGTCGTGCACGGCGGCGAGGCGCTGATCCTCCCCGCCCTCGGGCGCAGCGAGAAGGACCTGACCGGCGGGCAGGTGCAGCGAGTGACGGTCGAGGACTCCATGTCCGCGGTCCACGCCTCCCACGGCCCCCTCGAGCCCGCGTCGGAGCACCTGAAGTCCGAGGTCGACATCGTCTGCTCGCTGGCCCTCGCCACCCTCGGCGAGGACTCGCCCGTCCCGTGGGCGGCCTTCCGCGCCGACTACGGCGAGATCCGCCGGCGGATCGCACGCGTGGTCCCCGGCTGCGCGGCGTACGACGAGAAGGTGCACGAGCCCGGCGGCTTCGTACTGCCCCACCCGCCCCGCGACAACCGGGTCTTCGAGACCCCCAGCGGCAAGGCGGTCATCACCACGACCCCGCTCGAGGTCCTCGACGTGCCACGCGGGCGGTTCCTGCTGCAGACGATGCGCTCGCACGACCAGTTCAACACCACCATCTACGGCCTCGACGACCGCTATCGCGGGGTCAAGGGCGGCCGGCGGGTCGTCTTCGTCAACCCCGACGACCTGCGCGACCTCGGGTTCGCCGACGGCGACGTCATCGACCTGGTCAGCGAGTGGAAGGACGGCGTCGAGCGGACGGCCCGGTCGTTCCGCGTCGTCCCCTACGACCAGCCGCGCGGCTGCGTCGCCGCCTACTACCCCGAGGCCAACGCGCTCGTGCCGCTCGACTCCACGGCGGAGAAGAGCAACACCCCGGTCTACAAGTCGGTCGTCGTGCGGCTCGACCGGCCGGGCTCGGACGGGCAGGAGGACCGCGGCGGGCACGGGTCGTCCGACCAGGGATCCGGGTCGCTCCGCGACGACGAGCCGCACCACCTGAGCTGACCCGGCCCGCGGGTTCACCCCATTGGGTAGCGTGAGCGACGATGACCGCGCAGATCGACGTGCTCACCTCGCGCGAGGTCCCGCTGGGGGGTCCCCGGGCCATGCGCGTACGCCGCACGCTCCCGCAACGCCACCGCTCGCTCATCGGCGCGTGGTGCTTCGTCGACCACTACGGCCCCGACGAGGTCGAGCACACCGGCGGCATGGTGGTCGCGCCGCACCCGCACACCGGGCTGCAGACCGCCAGCTGGCTCTTCGAGGGCGAGATCGAGCACCGTGACTCCGCCGGCAATCGTGCCGTCGTGCGGCCCGGCGAGCTCAACCTGATGACCTCCGGGCGCGGCATCTCCCACAGCGAGGTCTCGACCGAGGGCACGTCCGTCCTCCACGGCGCCCAGCTCTGGATCGCGCTGCCCGACGGCACCCGCGACACTGACCCCGGCTTCGAGCACTTCGCCCCGCAGGCCGTCCGCGGTCCCGGGTGGGAGGCCCGGGTGTTCCTCGGCTCTCTCCTGGGCGCCGAGTCGCCGGTGGCCACCCACACCCCGCTGCTGGGTGCGGAGGTGATGCTCGCGACCGGCAAGGCCCTCGAGATCGAGGTGGACGAGTCGTTCGAGCACGGCGTGCTGCTCGACGTCGGCGTGGTCGACGTCGACGGCACCGAGCTCAAGCCCAGCGACCTCGCCTACTCCGCCCCGGGCGCTCGTACGCTCACCGTCACCGCCCACGAGGAGGCCCGGCTGCTGGTGCTCGGCGGGCCGCCCTTCGGCGAGCCGATCGTGATGTGGTGGAACTTCATCGGCCGCACCCACGAGGAGATCGTCGGCTTCCGCGAGGAGTGGCAGGAGCAGATCCGTGGCGGCCGGCAGGTCGACGGGCGGTTCGGGGTGGTCGACATCGACATGGACTCGATCCCCGCCCCCGAGATGCCCAACGTCCGGCTCAAGCTCCGGCACTGACCGGCATGGGATCTCCCGCGGTCGTCGGGCCGGACGGCGTCGCCCGCTGCCCCTGGGGTGCCGGCGACCCGGTCAACCTCGCCTACCACGACACCGAGTGGGGGCTGCGGGTCTCCGGTGAGTCCGCGCACCTCGAGCGGCTGACCCTGGAGGCGTTCCAGTCGGGCCTGTCGTGGCACACGATCCTGCTCAAGCGGGACAACTTCCGTGCCGCGTTCGCCGGCTTCGACGCCGACGCCGTCGCGGCGTACGGTCCCCTGGACGTCGACCGGCTGATGGCCGATGCCGGCATCGTGCGCAACCGTCGCAAGGTCGACGCCGCGATCGCCAACGCCCGCGCCACCGTCGCACTGCGCGAGCAGGGCGGGCTCGAGGCGTTCATCTGGTCCTTCCGCCCCGAGCCCGGCCCGGCGCCGCGCACCACCGCCGACGTGCCGACCACCTCGCCCGAGTCGCTCGCGCTGTCCAGGGCGCTCAAGAAGGTGGGGTTCGCCCACGTCGGTCCCACCACTCTGTACGCCCTGATGGAGGCCATCGGCCTCGTCGACGACCACCTCGAGGACTGCCACCGCCGCGGGTGTGCCGACCTCTGACGCGGGTCGGCGTCAGGCGGGCCTGCGCCAGACCGAGACGTGGCTGTCGCTGTCGCTGGTGAAGGGTGCGCCGTGCCAGTCGGCGACGCGTCGCTCGAGGGACATGCCCGCGAGCTGTGCCATCAGGTCGCACTCGGCCGGCCAGATGTAGCGGAAGTTGCTCTGCCCGTACGTCACCGTGCCGTCGTCGTGGCGGCGGTAGTGGTGGGACGTCCCCTGCTGGGTGGTCAGGTCGTAGGTGTCGAAGCCGACGTGACGACGGCCCACGTGGAACGGCACCGCGCTCTGGCCGGGAGGGAACCGCCGGATCCCGGGCACCCCGAGCTCGACGACGAAGCGGCCGCCCGGCGCGAGGTGCCGCGCCGCGTTGGCGAAGCAGGCCACCTGCTCGGCCTGGGTACGCAGGTTGCCGATGCTGTTCCACACCACGTAGACGAGGCCGAACTCGCCCGGCACCCGGGCCGTGGCCATGTCGCCCACCACGACGTCGAAGCCCGGCCGCTTGGCGAGCAGCTGGTCGGCCATCGGCTGCGACAGCTCGATGCCGCTGACGCGCATCCCACGGTCGGCGAGCGGGATCGCGACTCGGCCGGTGCCCACCGCCAGCTCGAGGGCCGGGCCGCCGCCGGCGAGCGCCCCGAGGAAGTCGACTGCCGGGTCGAGGACCTCGGGCGCGAACATGAAGGCCGAGCTCTCGTCATAGCTCGCCGCGGCTTCCGCATCCCACACGTCACTGCTCGTCATGGCCCCACGCTGCCGGCCGAGGCCGAGGGCCACAACCGATTTCACCCCTGCCGCCGCGCGCGACCAGTCCGTAGGCTGCCCCGCTATGACGCGCGTGCACGCCTTCTCCGACGACGCCCTGACCGACCTCGACGCCACCGGGCTCGTGGCGGCGCTCCGGGCGGGGGAGGTCTCGGTGCCCGAGGTGGTCGAGGCCGCGATCGCGCGGACCGAGCGGGTCGACGCGGCCCTCGGCGCGGTCGCGTACGCCGCCTACGACCGGGCTCGCGAGGAGGCGCGGAGCCCGCGCGGCGGCTGGTTCGCCGGGGTGCCGACGTTCGTCAAGGACAACGTCGACGTGGCCGGCATGCCCACCCAGCACGGCAGCGACGCGTTCACCGGGACCCCGCGGCAGGCCGACGGCGACTTCGCGCGGATGTACCTCGCCACCGGGCTGATCCCGCTGGGCAAGACCCAGCTCTCCGAGTTCGGGTTCTCCGGCGCGGCCGACCACGTACGCCTCGGTCCGGTGCGCTCGCCGTGGAACCCCGACCACTACGCCGGCGCCTCCTCAGCGGGGTCCGCCGCCCTCGTCGCCGCCGGGGCGGTGCCGATCGCCCACGCCAACGACGGCGGCGGCTCGATCCGCATCCCGGCGGCCGTCAACGGCCTCGTCGGCCTCAAGCCCACCCGCGGGCGCCTCGCCCAGGACCGGATCATGCGCGACATGCCCGTGCGCATCGTCTCCGACGGCGTGCTGACCCGCAGCGTCCGCGACACCGCAGCGTTCTACCGCGAGGCCGAGAAGGTCTGGCGCAACCCGCTGCTCGCGCCGGTGGGGGGCATCACCCGCCCCGGCCGGGCGCGGCTGCGCGTCGCCGTGGTGACCCGGGGCATCGGCCGCGACTGCAGCCCGGAGGTGCGCGAGCTCACGCTCGCGACGGCCGCCCTGCTGGAGTCCCTCGGCCACCACGTCGAGGAGGTCGAGAACCCGGTCCCGGCGAGCTTCCCCGACCACTTCGTGCGCTTCTGGTCGCTCCTCGCCTACGTCATCGCCAAGCGCGGCCGCAAGGACTACGGCGACACCTTCGACCCCGGCAGGCTCGACAACCTCACCCTCGGCCTCGCCAGGCACGCCGCGCGCAACCTGCACAAGCAGCCGTTCTCGATCGCGGTGCTCCGTCGCTCCCAGCACCTCGCCGCCCGCCACCGGGCGTCGTACGACATCACGCTCACGCCCACCCTCGCCACCGAGACCCCGCGCGTCGGCCACCTGCGGCCGGACCAGGACTACGAGGAGATCATGGCCCGGCTGATGGACTGGGTGGCGTTCACGCCGCTCCAGAACGCCACCGGGGAGCCCGCGATCTCGCTGCCGCTCGCGACCACCGCCGCCGGGCTCCCGCAGGGCATGATGCTGGGCGCCGGACCGGGGCGGGAGGCACGCCTGCTGGGCCTCGCCTACGAGCTCGAGGAGGCGGTCGGATGGCCCCGGATCCAGGGGTCCGGAGAGGCCGGATGAGGCCGTGCCCGAGTCGATTTCTCATCGTGGCAGGGCGTGTGTATCGTTCTCCGTCGTTGCCCCTTTAGCTCAGTCGGCAGAGCGTCTCCATGGTAAGGAGAAGGTCTACGGTTCGATTCCGTAAAGGGGCTCTGGGTCGGGTCTCCTCCGGGAGCCCCCGACCTCCGCGGCGGGGTAGCTCAGGTGGTTAGAGCACACGGCTCATAATCGTGGTGTCGCGGGTTCGAGTCCCGCCCCCGCTACCACCAGTGTCCAGCAAGCTCCACCCCGCACCACCCGCCAACGCAAAGGTTCTCCCATGGCCAGCAAGTCTTCTGACGTTCGCCCCAAGATCACGCTCGCGTGCACCGAGTGCAAGGAGCGCAACTACATCACGAAGAAGAACCGTCGCAACGACCCCGACCGCATCGAGCTGAAGAAGTTCTGCCCGCGCTGCCGCACGCACACGGCTCACCGCGAGACCCGCTGACGCTTCGTCTTCTCCACCTCCGACCCGTCCGAGACCTCGGACGGGTCGTTGTGTGTCCGGGGCGCACCACGCCGTGCGCTGGTGCCTCGCGCCCGGCTAGGGTCGGGGCATGCCTGTCGACCCCTCGCTGGTGGGGCGTGAGTTCCCCGCGCCGGCGCCCCTGACCGTCACGTCCGAGCGGGTCGCCGCCTTCGCCGCGGCCGTCGGCCATCCGGACAGTGCGTCGGGCGCGGTGCCGCCGACCTTCCCGATAGTGCTCGCCTTCGACGCCATGCAGGCGTTCCTCGACGCCGAGCGCATCGACCTGCACCGCATCGTCCACGGCGAGCAGCGCTTCGCCTACGTACGCCCGCTCGCGGTCGGTGACGAGCTCAGCGCGACGCTCACCGTCACCGGCCTGCGCCAGATCGGCGGTGCGGACATCATCGCCACGACCAGCGAGCTCACCGACGCCACCGGCGCCGTCGTGTGCACCGGCAAGGCCACCCTCGTCCACTCGTCCGGAGCGGAGAGCGCCCAGTGACCACCCAGCTCGCCGCCGGCGACGTGCTCGGCCCGTCGACCTTCACGATCACGCGCGCCGACCTCGTCGCGTACGCCGACGCCAGCGGTGACCACAACCCGATCCACCAGGACGAGGACGTCGCCCGCAGCGTCGGCCTGCCCGGCGTGATCGCCCACGGCATGTACACCCTCGCGCTGGTCGGCCGCGCCGTCGCGGAGTGGACCGACGGCGCCGAGGTGGTCGACCTCGGCGCGAAGTTCACCAGCCCCGTCGTCGTGCCCGCCGAGGGCGGTGCCGAGGTGGTCGTGGGCGGCACCGTGAAGTCCGTCGCCGACGGCCTCGTCACGCTCGCCCTCGAGGTGACCTGCGGCGGCCAGAAGGTGCTCGGGATGCCCAAGGCCGTCGTGAAGGACCCGACGGGTGCCTGACCTGCGCGACCACACCACCCTGCGCCTGGGTGGTCCCGGTCGCGAGTGGGTCCGCGCGACGACCGAGCAGGAGCTGGTCGCTGCCGTGGCCGACGCCGATGCGGCAGGCACCCCGGTGCTCGTGCTGGCGGGCGGCTCCAACCTCGTCGTCGCCGACGCCGGCTTCGACGGGCGGGTCGTCCAGGTCGTCACGACCGGTGTGGCCGCGGACGTCGACGACTCCGGCGACCCGTCGTGCTCGGGGGCCACCGTGACGGTGGCCGCGGGGGAGCCGTGGGACGGCTTCGTGGCCACGGCCGTCGAGCGGCGCTGGGTCGGGATCGAGGCGCTGTCCGGCATCCCCGGCTCGGTGGGTGCCACCCCCATCCAGAACGTCGGCGCCTACGGCCAGGACGTCTCCCAGACCGTCGCTCGCGTCCGCGTGTGGGACCGCGTGCTGCGCGGCGTACGCACCTTCGCCGCGAGCGAGTGCGACTTCGGCTACCGCAGCAGCCGGTTCAAGGCCGACCCGGGACGCCACGTCGTCCTCGACGTCACCTTCCAGCTCCGGATGGGCACCCTGGGCGCGCCCGTGGCGTACGCCGAGCTGGCGCGGGCGCTCGGCGTGGCCGAAGGGACGCGGGCGCCGCTCGCCGACGTCCGCGAGGCGGTGCTCGGGCTGCGGCGCGGCAAGGGCATGGTCCTCGACGCGGCCGACCACGACACGTGGAGCGCGGGCTCGTTCTTCACCAACCCGTTCCTCACCCCCGAGCAGGCGGCCGCCCTGCCCGACGGTGCGCCGCGGTGGGAGCAGCCCGACGGGACGTGGAAGTCGAGTGCCGCGTGGCTCATCGAGCACGCCGGCTTCGGCAAGGGCTACACCAGCCCTGCCGCGGGGGAGCGGGTGCGCCTGTCGACCAAGCACACCCTGGCCCTCACCAACCGTGGGGACGCCACCACCGAGGAGCTCCTCACGCTCGCGCGCGAGGTGCGCGACGGCGTGCGCGACCGCTTCGGCATCAGCCTGGTCAACGAGCCCGTGACGGTCGGCTGCTCCCTCTAGGAGATATCTGAGGACGTCCTGGACGGGTTGAGGCCGTTCGCACGTCCACCACGTCCTCAGATGTCTCAGTCGAGCCAGGCGGCGATGTCACGCTTGGCCGCGGCGACGACGTCCGAGGGCGCACGCGAGGCCTCGAACGACATCTCCGCGAGCCGGGCCAGCGTGGCGTCGTCGAGGTCGTGCGCGGCGCGCATCGTGGCGTACTGGCCGGCGAGGCGGGAGCCGAACAGCAGCGGGTCGTCCGCCCCGAGCGCCACCGTCGCACCCGCGGCCAGCAGCTGCGGGAGCGGCACCGACGTCAGGTCGGAGTAGACGCCCAGCGAGACGTTGGAGGTCGGGCACACCTCCAGCGCGACACCGGCGGCGACGATGCGCTCGAGGAGGGCGGGGTCCTCGACGCTGCGTACGCCGTGGCCGAGGCGGTGCGCCCCGAGGCTGTCGAGGCACTGCCGGACGTGGTCGGGGCCGCGCAGCTCCCCGCCGTGCGGGACGAGCAGCAGGCCGGCCTGTCGGGCGATCCGGAACGCGCCCTCGAAGTCGGCCGTGCTGCCGCGGCGCTCGTCGTTGGACAGGCCGAACCCGACCACCCCGCGCCCGGCGTACTGGGCGGCGAGCCGGGCGAGCGTGCGCGCGTCGAGGGGGTGGCGGGTGCGGTTGGCCGCCACGACGACGGCCATCGCGAGGCCGGTGCGCTCGGAGGCGTCGCGCACGCAGTCGAGGACCAGGTCGGTGAAGGCGGTGATCCCGCCGAACCTGGCGGCGTAGCCGCTCGGGTCGACCTGGATCTCCAGCCAGCGGCCGCCGTCACGGACGTCGTCCTCGGCGGCCTCGAGGACCAGTCGGCGCACGTCCTCGGGCGTGCGCAGCACCGAGCGCGCCACGTCGTAGAGCCGCTGGAACCGGAACCAGCCCTTCTCGTCCGCCGCGCTGAGCTGCGGCGGCCAGTCCTCGACGAGCGAGTCCGGGAGCACGACCTGGTCCCGCTCGGCGAGCTCGAGGAGCGTGGCGTGCCGCATCGAGCCGGTGAAGTGCAGGTGCAGGTGGGCCTTGGGCAGGCGCGACACGTCGCGCAGGGGCCGTACGCCGCCCGCCCCCGTTGCCGTCATGCCCCGCATCGTAGGCAGGGGGTGCGACCTCGGTTCGACGCGGGCTGGATCGGCCCCGTATGCTTCCCGAGTGGTGGTTTCGCCACATGCTTCGGCATGCCCCCAGCGATGGGGGTCGGGACCGCCGAAGGGCACTAGCTCAACTGGCAGAGCATCGGTCTCCAAAACCGAAGGTTGGGGGTTCAAGTCCCTCGTGCCCTGCGAGATCACTGCACCAGCAACACGCACAGCAACAACGAGAAGGTGGATGACGTGGCCGACGGCAACGCGGTTCAGGACCGGCGCGACTCGCGCGGCGACGACCGTGGGCGCACCAGCCCCGCCACGTTCCTGCGACAGGTGGTGGCCGAGCTCCGCAAGGTGGTGTGGCCCACCCAGCAGCAGCTGATCACCTACTTCTTCGTCGTGCTGGTCTTCGTCGTCGTGGTGATGGCGATCGTGACGCTGCTCGACCTGGCATTCGGAAAGCTGGTCTTCGAGGTCTTCACCGGCAGCAACACCCAGTGACGACACGGCAGTGACCCACAACTCGTGAATCCCGCCGGGTGATCCCGGCCCCGGTCCCGGAGACCGGGCCCAGCAACGACGTACGGAGTGAACGTGTCTGAGAACAATGACGTGGACCAGGTCGACGACCAGGTCGAGTCCCTCGACGAGGCGACCCCGGAGGACGCCTCCGCGGACGCCGTCGCGGACACCGAGGACGACGCCGTGACCGACGAGGTCGACGGCGACGAGGCCGCCGAGGACGCCTCCGCCGAGGCGGAGGAGAACGACCCCCTCGAGGCGTTCCGCCGCGAGCTGTGGGCCAAGCCGGGCGACTGGTTCGTCGTGCACACCTACTCCGGCATGGAGAAGCGGGTCAAGCACAACCTCGAGAACCGCATCATCTCCCTCAACATGGAGGACTACATCCACGAGATCGTGGTCCCCACCGAGGAGGTCGCGGAGATCAAGAACGGCCAGCGCAAGATGGTCACGCGCACCGTGCTCCCCGGCTACGTCCTGGTCCGCATGGACCTCACCGACGAGTCCTGGTCCGCCGTGCGCCACACGCCGTCGGTCACCGGCTTCGTCGGCCACAGCCACCAGCCCGTGCCGCTGAGCATGAGCGAGGTCGAGGACATGCTCGCGCCGGCCGTCGTGGCCGTCGCCGAGGCCGAGGCCGCCGCCGCGGGCGACAAGGGCTCCTCCACCACGCCGCGCAAGCCGGTCGAGGTCGCCGACTTCGACGTCTCCGACTCCGTCATGGTGGTCGACGGCCCCTTCGCCACGCTCCACGCGACCATCACCGAGATCAACGCAGAGTCGCAGCGCGTCAAGGCCCTCGTCGAGATCTTCGGCCGCGAGACCCCGGTCGAGCTCTCCTTCAGCCAGATTCAGCGAGTCTGACCGCGGAGCGGGCAGAACCGAGCGAGGTCGAGCGAGCGCACGGCTGAGCTCGCGAAGCCGTGACCGCGGGTCGAGACCCAACCTCACGGCTCGATTTCCCGAGCAGGCCGTACAGAAGCGACAATGCAGTAGCGACAACCCGTGGCAGGGGGCATCGGCCCTCGTCAGGACCACACGACAGAAAGTAGAAGGCAATGCCTCCCAAGAAGAAGATCGCTGCACTCGTCAAGGTGCAGCTGCAGGCCGGATCGGCCACCCCGGCCCCGCCGGTCGGTACGGCGCTCGGCCCGCACGGCGTCAACATCATGGACTTCTGCAAGGCCTACAACGCCCAGACCGAGTCCATGCGCGGCAACGTGATCCCCGTCGAGATCACCATCTACGAGGACCGCTCGTTCGACTTCATCACCAAGACCCCGCCGGCCGCCGAGCTCATCAAGAAGGCTGCCGGTCTCTCCAAGGGCTCCGGCGTCCCGCACAAGGAGAAGGTCGGCAAGCTGACCAAGGACCAGGTCCGCGAGATCGCGACCACCAAGCTGCCCGACCTCAACGCCAACGACATCGACGCGGCCATGAAGATCGTCGAGGGCACTGCGCGCTCGATGGGCGTCACGACCGACAGCTGAGCGAGCTCGCGAGCTCAGCAGACAAGCTCCGACCGTGGGAGAGCCGCGCTGGCTCGCCTAAACCACGTCCTTCGCACCAGAGAAACGAGAAGACAATGCAGCGCAGCAAGACCTACCGCGCGGCGGCAGAGCAGTTCGACAAGGACGAGCTCTACGCCCCGCTGGCCGCCATCAAGATCGCCAAGGGCGCCTCCAAGAAGAAGTTCGACGAGACCCTCGACGTCGTCATGCGCCTGGGTGTCGACCCGCGCAAGGCCGACCAGATGGTCCGCGGCACCGTCAACCTCCCGCACGGCACCGGCAAGACCGCCCGCGTCCTCGTGTTCGCCAACGCCGAGAAGGCCGAGGCTGCCCGTGAGGCCGGCGCCGAGTTCGTCGGTGGCGACGAGCTGATCGAGAAGGTCGCCGGCGGCTGGCTCGACTTCGACGCCGTCGTCGCGACGCCCGACATGATGGGCAAGGTCGGTCGCCTCGGCCGCGTCCTCGGCCCGCGCTCGCTCATGCCCAACCCGAAGACCGGCACGGTGACCCCCGACGTCGCCAAGGCCGTCACGGACATCAAGGGCGGCAAGATCGAGTTCCGCGTCGACCGCCACGCCAACCTGCACTTCATCATCGGCAAGGCCTCCTTCACCGAGGTCCAGCTCGCGGAGAACTACGCCGCGGCGCTCGACGAGGTGCTGCGTCTCAAGCCGGCCAGCTCCAAGGGCCGCTACATCAAGAAGGTCACCGTCTCCACGACGATGGGCCCCGGCATCCAGGTCGACCCCAACCGCGTGAAGAACGTCGCGTCCGAGGACGAGGCCGCGCAGGCCTGACCTCCAGGAGCCGCACACGGCCCGGTCGCCCCTCCACGGGGCGGCCGGGCCGTTTGGCTGTGGAACGATCGGGTAGAACGTCCGCAGGCAACCAGCCGCTCGGATCGTCGTACCACTCGTCCCAGGAGACACACATGCGCGTCACGCCCCTCGCCCGCCGCCTCGGCTCCGCCGCTCTGGTGCTGACCCTGGGAGCCGGGCTTGCTGCGTGCAGCGACGACTCCGGCTCCTCCGACTCATCGAGCTCGGCGACCGACACGGGCGCTGACGGGACCGAGGAGTCCACGGACTCCGCGGAGGAGAGCGAGGAGACCGAGGAGTCGACGGAGCCGTCGCTGGCCGAGCTGTCCGCGGCCGACTTCTACCCAGCGGTCATGGGGGCGCTCCAGGACGCCGAGACGTTCGCGTTCGAGACCACCTCCGACACCGCCGGCCAGACGCAGACGATGTCCGGCACGGCGCGCTTCGGCGACGAGGGCATCGCGATGCAGGCCACCGGCACCGGCGCGCAGGCGATGGACATGATCCTGCTGGGCCAGGCGATGTACATGAGGTCGCCCGCCCTCGGCACGGGCGACAAGTGGCTCAAGATCGACCTCAGCGACCCGAGCTCGCTGTTCGGGATGATCGGCAAGGCGACCGACCCCGAGGTCGTGTTCAAGGCGATGGAGGCCCCGAAGAAGCTCGAGCTCGTCGGCGCAGAGGAGGTCGACGGCGTCGAGACCAACCACTACCGGATCACCCTCGACCCCACCCAGTACCTCGAGGCGATGGAGTTCCCCGCCGCGATGGCCGAGATGCTCCCGAAGGAGCTGGTGACCGAGATGTGGGTCGACGCCGACAACCTGCCGCGCAAGTTCGCGCAGACCACCGAGGTCCCGGCGATGGGCGGCGGGCAGCCCACGACCTCGACCACCGAGGGCACCTACTCCGACTTCGGCACCGAGGTCGAGATCGAGGAGCCGCCGGCCAGCGAGGTCACCGAGCAGCCGGGTCTGTGACCGAGGCCGTGTCAGCGTGAAGCGCTGCGCGCTACTCCCGGAAGACCCGCTCGTCGATCAGCTGCTCCTTGACCTCGCTGCCCTCGGGCTCGAAGCGACCCTGGTCGAAGCGGGTCCGGAACTGCAGCACGCCACCGTCGCGGCCGAACCGGTTCTTCTCGATCGTCAGCACGGCGTACTCCCGGAACCGCTCGGCGTTGCCGAGGTCGTAGGTCAGGTGGTGCCGGGCGACGATGTCGAACTTGTTGTTGAGCACCAGGACCACGTCGGCCTCGTAGGCGAGGGCGCTGGACCCGCGCAGGTCGTTGGCGCGCATCCGCTTGCCGGAGCGCAGCGCCTCCTTCTCGGCGGCGGCGATGGCCAGGACCGGGGCGTTGATGTCGATGGCGAGGTCCTTGAGCCCCTCCACGATCTGGGTCGTGCTGGACTCCTCGTCCTCGTGCGTGGACTTCACCTTCTGGAGGTAGTCGACGATCACCAGGGGCGTGGTGCCCGACAGCTCGCGCACGGCCTCGATGGCCGCCT
The DNA here is from genome assembly GCF_004785795.1 of Nocardioides eburneiflavus. Lineage (NCBI taxonomy): Bacteria > Bacillati > Actinomycetota > Actinomycetes > Propionibacteriales > Nocardioidaceae > Nocardioides > Nocardioides eburneiflavus. The sequence goes on along the minus strand of NZ_SRRO01000001.1, from coordinate 115,725 downwards.
CGATGGCGGAGAGGTCCGTACGCGTGCCGGTCGAGCGGTGCACGAACAGCATCTCGGAGTAGTGCGACACCTTGGTCAGCGCCTCGACGCCGGAGGGCACCGACTCCAGCCGGTGCTCCAGGGAGCTCACCCACAGGTCGTCGAAGATCGACCGGATGCTGTTGACCCGCACCTGGTCGGAGTCGTCGAGCTCGCCGGCCTCCATGGCGATGAGCTTCTGGGTGAGGTCCTCGGCGTCGTGCTCGTAGGAGAAGTAGAGGACGGGGCGTCCGGTCGCGGCGTTGTTTCGCGCGACCTGCAGCGCGAAGGTCGACTTGCCGAGGCCCTGGGGGCCGGCGAGGAGGACGAGTGACCCGGCGCGCATCCCTCCGCCGATCAGCGGGTCGAGGCCCTGGAAGCCGGTCTTCCACACCCGCCCGGCGGCGTTGCGCCCGGTGAGCATGCGTTCGTCGCTGCGGGCCAGGGAGGCCCCTACGGTCATGAGCTGGTGGTCCACGCGACAATGGAACCAGTGAAGGGCCCCCGTCGGGAGCCGATTGCCCGGTTTGCCGGGTCGACCTCGCCGATTTGTCGGGTCCGTGCAGCGGCGCGTACAGTTCCCACTCGAAACCAGAGACCGCAGGTTGTCGTGAGCGCCATGCTCGTGACCGAAGGTCCGCAGCAGCGGGCGGCCGGCGCAGGTGACAGAGCAGAGCGGAACATCCCGCCCCACGCCCTGAGCCTGTGCTCAGGGCGTTCGTCGTCTGTGGGCCCGACGCCGGTGGTCAACCCCGGAAGGAGACCCATGGCGCGGCCAGAAAAGACTGCCGCCGTCGCAGAGATCGTTGAGTCCCTCAACGACTCCGCCGGCGCTGTGCTGACCGAGTACCGCGGGCTCACCGTGAAGCAGCTGCAGGACCTGCGGCGCTCCCTCGGCGAGAACGCCAACTACGCCGTGGTCAAGAACACGCTGGCCAAGATCGCCGCCACCGAGGTGGGCATCGAAGGCTTCGACGACCTGCTGACCGGCCCCACCGCCATCGCCTTCATCAATGGAGACGTGGTCGAGGCCGCCAAGGGTCTGCGTGACTTTGCCAAGGCGAACCCCGCCCTTGTCATCAAGGGTGGAGTCCTGGACGGCAAGCCGCTCGACGCTGCCGAGGTGGCCAAGCTGGCCGACCTCGAGTCGCGCGAGGTGCTCATGGGCAAGCTGGCGGGCGCGATGCTCGCCTCGCTGTCCCAGGCCGTCTACCTGCTCAACGCGCCGATCGCCCAGGCCGCCCGTCTCGCGGGTGCGCTGCAGGCCAAGGCCGAGCAGGACCCCACGATCCTCGCAGGTGGTGCCGGCACGCCGGCTGCTCCCGCTGCCGAGGACGCCCCGGTCGAGGAGGCCGCCCCCTCAGAGGGAGCCGACGAGCCCGAGGCGACCGACGAGGCTGCCGAGCCGGCCGCCGAGTCCACCGACGCCTGAGCCCAGGCCGACGTACACCACCTGAAATCCGGCACGACCGCACCACGCGGGCGGGCCACACACGGAAGGAACCGCCACCATGGCGAAGCTCAGCACCGACGAGCTCCTTGACGCCTTCAAGGAGATGACCCTGATCGAGCTCTCCGAGTTCGTCAAGCAGTTCGAGGACACCTTCGGCGTGACCGCCGCCGCCCCCGTCGCCGTGGCCGCCGCCCCGGCCGCCGGTGGTGCCGCCGGTGGCGACGCCGCCGCCGAGGAGAAGACCGACTTCGAGGTCGTCCTCGAGGCCGCCGGCGACAAGAAGATCAACGTCATCAAGGAGGTGCGCGCCCTCACCTCCCTCGGCCTGAAGGAGGCCAAGGACCTCGTCGAGGCCGCGCCCAAGACGATCCTCGAGAACGTCGACAAGGCTGCCGCGGACAAGGCGAAGGAGGCCCTCGAGGCCGCCGGCGCCACCGTCACCGTCAAGTGACGATCCGCTAGTCGCGCCACGAGGGGCGGTCACCGTGAGGTGGCCGCCCCTCGTTGCCATTTCGGGGTGCGCCACGACTGTCAGCCGGGCCGCGGAGCCACTACAGTGGGGCCACTGGAATGCGCATCACGAAACGAGTTGCTCCATGCGCAACAAGCGAACCACGGCCACACTCGTCCGGCTGCTCGAGAACGCACGCTACGAGGTCCTGCCGACCGCCTCCACGGAGGAGAAGGTCCTCGAGCACGTGCCCCGCGACCGTACGATCACCGTCACGGCCTCGCCCTCCAAGGGGCTGGAGGCCACGCTCGACCTGGCCGAGCGGCTCACCGGTCACGGCTATCCCACGGTGCCGCACCTCGCGGCACGCATGGTCTCCGGTCGCGGCGAGCTGGCCGAGATCGCCGAGCGGCTCCGCGGCAAGGGCATCACGAGCGTGTTCGTCCCCGGCGGCGACGCCGAGGCCGTCGGCGACTACCCCGACGCGCTCGCGCTGCTCGAGGACCTCAGGGACCTGGGCTCGCCGTTCGCCCACGTCGGGATCACCGGCTACCCCGAGTCGCACCCGACGATCCACGACGACCTCACCGTGCAGTCCATGTGGGACAAGCGCCGCTACGCCACCCACATCGTCAGCAACCTCACCTTCGACCCGGCGGTGGTGCGCGACTGGGTGCGTCGGCTGCGCGCCCGCGGCGTCGCGATGCCGCTGCTCCTCGGGATCCCCGGTCCGGTCGAGCGAGCCAAGCTGCTGGGCATGGCGACCCGGATCGGCGTCGGCGAGTCGACCAAGTTCCTCGCCAAGAACAAGGGCCTCTTCGCCCGCCTCGCCGCGCCGGGCGGCTTCACCGGCGAGACGTTCCTGGAGCGGTGCGCGCCGGCGCTCGGTGAGGACGGAGCCATCGTCGAGGGGCTGCACGTCTTCACGTTCAACCAGATCGGCGAGACCGAGGCCTGGCGTACCGACATGCTCGAGCGCCTGCGGGACGGTACCTAGGTACCGGGGGAGACGAGGGCGGCCAGTGCGCGTTCGAGCCCGTGGTCCCCGGTGTCGACGACGGTGAGCGGGAGCCCGATCCTCTCGGCCGCCTGCTGCGCGAGGACGTGCAGCTCGTCGTCGGGCGACTGGGCCAGCCAGACCACGCGCGTGTAGTTGCCGAAGTAGGTGTCGCGCAGCTCGGGGTACCGGTCGAGCCCCATCTCCTTGACCACCGTGCGCGCGAAGGAGCGCACCAGGAAGTCGGTCAGCAGGTAGGTGCCGGGCTGCTCGTCGAAGAACCGCTCGAGCCGCGACGCCCCGGCGTACACGTCGTAGCAGTGCAGGCCGGGGAGCCGCTCGACGGCGAGGTCGCGGCACACCTCGTCGAGGGCGCCGTACGTGCCGCAGTCGGCGTAGCCGATGACGACCCGGCCGTACGACTCCGCGAGCCGCGCCGCCAGGGCCCGCACCTCGTCCGCGATCCGTCCGGGGTGGTTGTGCAGGAGGGGTGGCAGCGGGTGCACGTCGACCGGCCAGCCGCGGCGCTCGACGACGGCGGCGGCCGGCTGGGCGATGGCGCCGCAGGCGACGAGCGCGATCCGCTCAGGAACCGAAGGAGAGCTGCTCGACGAAGGCGTCGTTGAAGTCGGGGCGGTCGGAGAGCTCGACATACGTCACCTCCTCCAGCAGCGCCAGCGCGCCGGCCCGCTCGCGCACGGACAACAGGGCCATCTTCGCGCCCTCGCCGGCGACGTTGCCGGCCGCGACGATCCGCAGCACGGGCAGCTTGGGGACCAGGCCGATGCGGACGGCCGAGGCGGGGGAGAGGTAGCTGCCGAACGATCCGGCGAGCAGCACCTGCTGGACGTCGCGGTGCTCCAGGCCGAGCTGCTCGAGCAGCAGTGACCAGCCGGTGGAGATCGCGGCCTTGGCGAACTGGAGCTCACGGACGTCGCGCTGCGAGAGGTAGACGCACTCCGCGGGCTCGGCGTCAGGGGTGGGGCGGTGCAGCAGGAAGACTCGCTCCTCGCCGACGAGGGCGAGCCGGTCGGCCAGCGCGGGGGCGACCTCCTTGGCGGCCTCGTCGGGCACGAGCCGGCCGGTGGCGTCGAGCAGCCCGATCCGCACGAGCTCGGCCACCGCGTCGACCAGGCCGGAGCCGCACAGCCCGCGGGGCTCGACATCACCGATCACGCCGAGCGTCACCGCCGCGGCTGGGTCCTCCGCGTGCGGGTCGACCTTCACGACCTCGATCGCACCGTCGGCGGCGCGCATGCCGCAGCGGATCGCACCGCCCTCGAACGCCGGCCCGGCCGGGGCGGCCGTGGAGAGCAGCGTCTCACCGTCGCTCAGCACGATCTCGCAGTTGGTGCCGACGTCGATGAACAGCCGGGTGCGCTTGTCGCGGTCCATGCCGGTGGCGAGCATCCCCGCGACGATGTCGCCGCCGACGTAGGCCCCGAGCGCCGGGAAGAAGAACGCCCGGGCCCGCGGGTGCAGGCTCAGGCCGATCTCGGAGGCGAGGACGTCGGGGGGCTGCGCGGACGACATGACGAACGGGGCGACGCCCAGGGGCTCGGGGTCGATGCCGAGGGCCAGGGCGGTCATCGTGGCGTTGCCGGCGACCGCCACCTCGTAGACGTCGTGCGGGTCGACCCCGGCCTCCCGGCACACGCGAGCGGCCAGGTCGGCCAAGGTCTGGCCGGCGGCCCGCTGGAGGCGGCCGAGCGCGTCGGGGTCCATCATCGTGGCGCTGATCCGGGTGATCACGTCACCGCCGAAGGGCTGCTGGGCGTTGAGCGCGGAGGCGACGGCCAGCGGGGTGCCGGTGCCGACGTCGAGGAGCGTGCCGACGACCGTGGTGGTGCCGAGGTCGAAGGCGATCGCGTGGCGGACCGCGGTCGTGTCACCCGGCTCCACGTCGACCAGCGCCTCGTCGAGGATGACGGCGGTGACCTTGAAGTCGGCCTGGCGCAGCACGGTCGAGAGCCGGCGCAGCACATGGAGGTCCGCGGTGAGCTCGAGGTCGTCGATCGCGTCGGTCAGCCGGACGAGGTCGGTGCGCTGGTCGGCCAGCGTCGCCTCGGCGAGCTCGACGTAGCGCTTCTGGAGAGCCGGGCGCAAGATCACCTGCCGACCGATGCCGACGGTCGCCGCCTTGGGCCGGGTGGTGAGCGGCGGGACCTCCACGGCCAGGTCACGGGTCGCGTGGAGGAGGCAGCCGAGCCGCCACCCGTCGGCGAGCTGGTCGGGGGTGAAGGTGCGTACGTCGTGGCGGGTGACGGGCACCTCGACGGCGGAGGTGACCTGGATCCGGCACTTGTGGCAGGTGCCGTGGCCGCCACAGGTCGAGTCGATCGCGATCCCGTTCCACGAGGCGGCGTCGAAGACAGTCACCCCGGGCGGGACGCGTACGCCTCGTGTCGTGGGCGGGACCGCCGCGCCGTCCTCGGCGGTGCTGTGGACCGTGAAGGCGAGGTCGACGCGACCAGTGCCGTCGTGGGCGGGCGGGTCGGCGCCCGGCCTCTCGATCAGGCCCTCGCGGGCGACGTCGGCGAGGGAGAAGTCCGGCCCGTCGGGAGGTCGGCTCATCGTGGTGCTCTCACGGGGCCGTCTTCACGCGCCGTCCGCAGCCTGCTTCGCCCGGTGGGCGGAGATCCAGACCATGCCCCAGTCGTCGTGGCCGAGGAAGACGTCGGCGGCCTTGACCGCCTCCACCACCTGGGGCGTGCGGGTGTCCATGATCGCGCTCGTGAGGCCGGAGGTCATCGCCATCGGCAGCCAGGTGCCGTTCAGGGTGTGCCGGCCCGGCATGCCGAAGGACACGTTGGAGGCCCCGCAGGTCATGTTGACGCCGAAGTCGTCGCGGATGCGGCGCATCACCTCGAAGGTCACCAGGCTGGTCGTGGTGTCGGCGCCGATCGGCATGGCCAGCGGGTCGATCACGATGTCGGCCTGGGCGATGCCGTACTCCTGGGTGGCCACGCGCACGATCTTGGCGGTGAGCTCGACGCGCTTGTCGGCCTCCATGGGGATCTCGTCGTGGTCGTTGGGCAGGGCGATCACGGCGGCGTCGTACTTCTTCACCAGCGGGAGGATCGCCTCCATCCGGTCGTCCTCGGCGGTGATCGAGTTGACCAGCGCGCGACCCTGGTAGACCGAGAGCCCGGCCTCGAGCGCCTCGACGACCGAGGAGTCGATGCAGATCGGGAGGTCCGTGAGCTCCTGCACCATCTGGATGGCCTTGGCCAGCAGCTCGGGCTCGTCGGTCAGGGGGACGCCCATGTTGACGTCGAGGACGTCGGCGCCGCCCTCCACCTGGGCCTTGACGTCGCGCTCGATGGCGGAGAAGTCGCCCGCGCGCAGCTGCTCCTGGAAGATCCGGCGACCGGTCGGGTTGATCCGCTCGCCGATGAGGGTGAAGCGGGTGTCGTGCCCGATGGCGACCTCGCGCGAGGCGGAGCGCAGGATCGTGCGCAGCGGCTCCGCACTCATGCGGGGACCTTGGCGCGCTTCGTGTCGAGCAGGCTCTTGGCGCGCTTGACGGTCTGGGAGGCGTCGGCTGCGTAGCCGTCGGCGCCGACCGCGTCGGCGTACTCCTGGGTGACGGGCGCGCCACCGACCATCACGATCACGTCGTTGCGGATGCCGGCCTTCTCGAGGGCGTTCATGTTGGCCTTGAACATCGGCATGGTGGTGGTGAGGAACGCCGAGAAGCCGACGATGTCGGGCTGGTGCTCCTCGATGGCGGCGACGAACTTCTCCGGTGCCACCTGCACCCCGAGGTCGATCACCTCGAAGCCGGCTCCCTCGAGCATGATGTTGACGAGGTTCTTGCCGATGTCGTGGACGTCGCCCTTGACCGTGCCCATGAGGAACTTCCCGACGGTCTCCACGCCGGTCTCGGCGAGGAGGGGCCGCAGCCGTTCCATCGCGCCGGCCATGGCCCGTCCGGCGATGAGCATCTCGGGGACGAAGAAGTCACCGCGCTCGAAGCGGGCCCCGACCTCCTCGAGGGAGGGGATGAGCGCGTCGAAGAGCAGTGTCTGAGGCTCCATGTCGAGGGTGAGCCCCTCGTTGGTCAGGTCGAGCACGCGTGGTGCGTTGCCCACCAGCGTCTCGTCGTAGAGGGCCTGCAGGATCTCCTCGGGGGTCATGCGACCACCTCCTGGGTGCGAGCGGTGCGGCTGGGTGTCGGACGGGCGGGACCGCGCAGCAGGGAGGACAGCGCGGCGGACTGGTCCAGCAGGCGGTGACCGAGCTCGTCGAGCCGCTGCGCCAGCCGGGGGGTGGGACCGGAGATCCCGAGCGAGGCGACGACGTCGCCGCGGATGCCGAAGACGGGGACGGCGATGCCGGTCAGCCCGATCTCGAGCTCGTCCTCGGTCAGCGCCCAGCCCCGCTCGCGCGAGCGCTCCCCGTCGCGGCGCACGGCCTCGCGGTCGGGAAGGGTCGCCGGCGTCGGCCGCTCGAGCTCGCCCTCGGGGAGGTCGAGCGCGCCCCACGCGAGGAGGGCCTTGCCGAGCGCCGAGCAGTGGGCGGGCACCTCGATGTCGGTCCAGTCGCGGGTGCCGAGCAGGAAGGTCGAGTCGACCTGGGCGACCTGCACGACGCGGTCGCCACGGGTGACGCTGAGGTGCACGGTCTCGCCGGTGTCGGCCCCGAGCACGTCCATGACGGGCCGGGCGAGGCGCACCAGCTCCTCCCACGGGTCGTGCCGCGCGGCGTAGAGCCAGAACAGCCGTCCCGCGACGTAGGACCCGGCCGGGTCGCGCTCGACGAGCCCGGAGCGCTCGAGGGCCGTGAGCAGCCGCGAGGTCGTCGACTTGGCGAGCCCGCTCGCGTCCTGGAGGTCGGCGAACGACAGCGGCTCGTCGGCGTGGACCACCGTGGCGACCAGGTCGGCGGCGCGGTCGAGTGCCCGCGTGCCGGTGGCAGCCTCGCTCACGGCAGCTCCTTCACTGGAGGGGTTCCCACAGGTTCCATGATGTGGAACCGTGTTCCACATCATGAGGCTAGAAGCCGTCGTGAGTCGAGGTCAAGGGCCTCGGGCACGTCGGTTCCCGGCCGCTCCGACCCAGCCGGACCCAGGAGGACCCGTGTTCCGCAACACGATGCCGCGCTACGAGGTGCTGTCCGAGGACGCCATGGCCACCCTGGACCAGGGGTGGCGGCGGCTGATGACCGAGATCGGCGTGGAGTTCATGGACGACCGCGCCCTCGAGCTGTTCCGCAAGGCGGGCCAGCGCGTCGAGGGCAACACCGTCTTCCTGGACCCCGACTTCGTGCTCGAGCAGGTCGCCAAGGCGCCCCGCGAGTTCGACGTCCAGGCGCGCAACCCGGCCAACAACATCCACATCGGCGGGGACTCGATGGCCTTCGGCGCGGTCTACGGCCCGCCGTTCGTGCGGCAGGGGGACGTACGCCGCGACGCCACCATGGAGGACTTCCGCAGCTTCACCAAGCTGGCCCAGTCGTTCGCCGTGCTCGACTCGGCGGGCGGCGTGATCTGCGAGCCCAACGACACCCCGCTCGACAGCCGCCACCTCGACATGACCTACGCCCTGCAGACGCTGACCGACAAGGTCTACATGGGCAACGTCGTCTCCGGGGTCAATGCGGCCGACACGATCGCGATGTCCTCGATCCTGTTCGGCTCCCGCGAGGCGATCGAGGAGACGCCGGCGACGATCTCGCTCATCAACTGCAACTCGCCCCTGCGCTGGGACGACCGGATGCTGGAGGCGCAGTTCGAGTACTCCGGTGCGGGCCAGCCGGTGGTGCTGACGCCGTTCATCCTGATGGGCGCGATGTCCCCGGTCACCATCCCCGCCGCGCTCGTGCAGCAGATCGTGGAGGCCCTGTCGGGGATCGCGCTGTCCCAGCTGATCCGGCCCGGCACGCCGGTGATCTTCGGGTCGTTCCTCTCCAACATCGACATGCAGTCGGGCTCCCCGACCTTCGGCACGCCCGAGTCCGGGCTCGGCCTGCTGTGCACCGGCCAGATCGCCCGGCACTTCGGCCTGCCGTTCCGGACCGGCGGAGGGCTGACCTCCTCGCAGGTCGCCGACGCCCAGGCCGGCTACGAGGCGCTGATGACGCTGATGCCGACCTTCCTCGCCGGGGCCAACTGGGTGATGCACTCGGCCGGCTGGCTGGAGGGCGGCCTGGTCGCGGGCTACGAGAAGTTCATCGTGGACGTCGAGCTGCTCCAGATGCTGCGCCACGAGTTCACGCCGCTGGAGATCGACGAGGCGTCGATGGCGTTCGACGCCCACCAGGAGGTCGGCCACGGCGGGCACTTCCTCGGCGCCATGCACACCATGGAACGCTTTCGCACCTGCTTCTACCGGCCGCTGCTGTCGTCCTCGGAGAACTACGAGCGCTGGATGCGCAACGGCGGCAACGACGCCAACGACCGCGCGACCGTGGCCTATCAGAAGACGCTGGAGGAGTACGAGCAGCCGGACCTCGACGACGCGGTCCGCGAGGAGCTCGAGGAGTACGTCATCCGCCGGCGGGCCGAGCTCGGCGACTGACGGACGGACCGCCGACGGCGTTGGTGGCACTGCCGCGAGCGAGCCGCGCTGCCCCAGAGGTCGCGCTCAGTGGGGAACCAACGGCAGGCGGACTGCGGCCGAAGGGATGCCGCTGGTTCCCCACAGCCTCCCGGGCCGGCGGGAGATGATCGATGCGTGCCAGACGAGACGCCGCTGCGGATGACGTTCGACTCGGCCGCCGAGCTCTACCAGCAGGCGCGTCCCGACTACCCGGACGAGCTGTACGACGCCGTCGTGGGCGCAGCCGGGTTGAACAGCAGGGCGCGGCTGCTCGAGGTCGGCTGCGCGACGGGGAAGGCGACCCTGCCGCTGGCTCGTCGCGGCTTCCGCATCACGTGCGTGGAGCCTGGGCGGGCGCTCGCCGAGCTCGCTCGGGCCAACCTGGCGGACTTCCCACAGGTCGAGGTCGTCGACGGCACGTTCGAGGACCTCGACGCGTCCACGCAACCGGCGTACGACCTGGTCGTTGCTGCCACCTCCTGGCACTGGATCGACCCCGCGGTCCGCTACCGGCGGGCATGGGAGCTGCTGCGCCCGGGAGGGCACCTGGCGTTCTGGAGCGCGACACACGTCTTCCCGGCCGGCGGGGACGCGATCTTCCACGACCTGCAGGTCGTCTACAACGAGATCGGCGAGGGGTTGCGCGAGGATGTGCCGCGCCCCGCGCCGGGCGAGCTGCCCGAGCAGCGCGAGGAGATCGAGAGCAGCGGACTGTTCGACACGGTCCTGGTACGGCACTTCGACTGGGAGCTCGACTACGACGCGGACGGCTATCTCCGGCTGCTCGACACCTTCTCAGGGCACATCGCCATGCAGCGGTGGCAGCGCGACCGCCTCCACTCGGAGGTCCGGCGCCTGCTCGCCGAGCGCGAGGACGGGCGGCTCCGCCGCGGGTGGGGCGCCGTCCTCCACGTGGCGCGGCGGCGCGATGCCTGACTGCTACGCGTCAGCTGAGCCCGAGGATCGTGCCGTCGTCGGCGAGGTCGATGCGCGCCGCCGAGGGGTCGCGCGGCAGTCCGGGCATGGTCATCATGTCGCCGCAGACCACGACCACGAACCCGGCGCCGGCGGAGAGGCGCACTTCCCGCACGTGCAGCTCGTGCCCCGACGGAGCGCCCAGCGAGGCGGGGTCGGTGGAGAACGAGTACTGGGTCTTGGCGACGCAGACGGGCAGGCTGGAGTAGCCGTCGCGCTCGATGCGCTGGAGCCGGCGCCGGGCCTTGGCGTCCCAGGTCACCAGGCCCGCCCCGTAGAGCCGGGTGGCGATGGCCTCGACCTTCTCGGTGAGCGTGAGGTCGTCGTCGTAGGTGAAGGAGAACTCGTACGGGGAGGGCTCGTCCAGTGCCGCGAGCACGCCCTCGGCGAGGCCCTTCGCGCCGTTGCCGCCGTCGGCGAAGTGGGTCGCTGGGAAGGCGCGTACGCCCTCCTCGGCCACGAGCGCGACGACCCGGTCCACCTCGAGGTCGGTGTCGGTGGGGAAGCGGTTGACGGCCACCACCGCGGGGATGCCGTAGACGTCGCGGATGTTGGCGAGGTGGCGGCGCAGGTTGACCATGCCGGCCTCGACGGCGGCGACGTCCTCGCGCCCGAGGTCCTCCAGCGCCACCCCGCCGTGGTACTTCAGGGCGCGTACGGTCGCGACCACGACGGCCACGTCGGGACGCAGGCCGGACTTGCGGCACTTGATGTCGACGAACTTCTCCGCGCCGAGGTCGGCGCCGAAGCCCGCCTCGGTGACGACGATGTCGGCCAGCCGCAGTCCGGCACGGGTGGCCATCACCGAGCTGCAGCCGTGCGCGATGTTGGCGAACGGCCCGCCGTGGACGAAGGCGGGGGCGCCCTCGAGCGTCTGGACCAGGTTGGGTGCGAGGGCGTCGCGCAGCAGGGCCGCCATCGCACCCTCCGCACCGAGGTCGCGTGCGGTCACCGGCGCCATCGCGCGGGTGTAGCCGATGACGATGTCGCCGATGCGCCGCTTGAGGTCGGCCCACGACTCGGTGAGGCAGAAGATCGCCATCAGCTCGGAGGCCACCACGATGTCGAATCCGTCCTCGCGGGGGAAGCCGTTGACGTGTCCGCCGAGCGCCACCACGACCTCGCGCAAGGCCCGGTCGTTGGTGTCCACCACGCGCTTCCACGTCACGCTGCGCACGTCGATGTCGAGCTCGTTGCCGTGGTGCACGTGGTTGTCGATGAGCGCGGAGAGCAGGTTGTTGGCCGCCGCGATGGCGGCGAAGTCGCCGGTGAAGTGCAGGTTGATGTCGGTCATCGGCACGACCTGGCTCCAGCCGCCACCGGCGGCGCCGCCCTTCATGCCGAAGACCGGCCCCATCGACGGCTCGCGCAGGCACGCCATGGACCGGTGGCCCAGGCCGTGGAGCGCGTCGGTCAGCCCGACGGTGGTGGTGGTCTTGCCCTCGCCGGGCGGGGTCGGGGAGAGGGCGGTGACCAGGACGAGCCGGCCGAGCGGGCGGTCGGCGAGCGAGGTGAGGTAGCCGACGTCGACCTTGGCCTTGTAGTGCCCGTAGGGGACCAGGTGCTCCTCGTCGATGCCGAGCGTCTCCTCGGCGATCTCGCGGATGGGCCGCAGGACGGCGGCGTTGGCGATCTCGATGTCGGACTGCATGGCGGGCTCCTGGCGGGCGGCGGACTGTGGCGGGCGGTGGGGTGGCGGCTGGTCCCGTCGTCTCAGCGGAAGACGACGGTGCGCTCGCCGTTGAGCAGGACCCGCGACTCGCTGTGCCAGCGCACTGCCCGGGAGAGCACCTGCGCCTCCACGTCGCGTCCTGCCGAGACGAGCTGGTCCTGGTCGTAGCCGTGGTCCACGCGCAGGACGTCCTGCTCGATGATCGGTCCCTCGTCGAGGTCGCCGGTCACGTAGTGCGCGGTCGCGCCCACCAGCTTCACGCCACGGTCGAAGGCCTGGTGGTAGGGCCGGGCTCCCTTGAAGCTCGGCAGGAACGAGTGGTGGATGTTGATCGCGCGCCCGGACAGCCGCCGGCACAGGTCGTCGGACAGCACCTGCATGTAGCGCGCGAGGACCACGAGGTGGGTGCCGGTCTCGTCGACGAGCTGCATCAGGCGCGCCTCGGCCTCGGCCTTGGTGTCCGGCGACACGGGGACGTGGTGGAAGTCGATGCCGTACGAGCGGGCGAGCGCACCGGCGTCTGGATGGTTCGACACGATGGCCGGGATCTCGATCTGCAGCGCGCCCGTGCTGGCGCGGAAGAGCAGGTCGTTGAGGCAGTGCAGGTGCTTGGAGACCATGATCAGCGTCCGGTAGGGCGCGGTGGCGGCCCAGAGCTCGAAGGCCATGTCGAAGGGCCCGGCGACCCGTGCGAACGCCTCGCGGAGGTCGCCGGCCTCCGCGGCCGCCTCGGTGACGAAGGCGATGCGCATGAAGAAGCGGTCCGTGAGCCGGTCCCCGAACTGCTGGCTCTCCACGATGTTGGCGCCGCGCTCGACCAGGAAGCCGGACACGGCGTGGACGATGCCGGGACGGTCGGGGCACGAGAGGGTGAGGACGAACTCGGCTCCGGTGGGGCCGTACGACATGGTGTCTCCTGGAGCGGGGGTGATGGGGGCGTCTTGCCAGGCACGCTGTTGCGCTTGACGAAACGCAGTCTGCGATACGCAACAGCGGCTGCGCTAGTGTCCCCCCATGGTGGACGTGGCCGACACCCCCGATCCGGGCCCGGAGCCCGCGCAGTCGAGCTCTGCGGTCACCGGCGCCGGCGTGCAGTCCGTGGACCGCGCGCTGGGGATCCTCGAGGTGCTGGCCCGCACCGGGGAGTCCGGGGTCACCGAGATCGCCCTGGAGCTCGGGGTGCACAAGAGCACCGCGTTCCGGCTGGTGGCGACGTTGGAGGCCCACCGGCTCGTCGAGCAGACCGCCGACCGTGGCCGCTACCGCCTCGGCGTCGGCATCCTCAGGCTCGCGGGAGCCACGACGGCCCGCCTCGACCTCGTGCAGGAGGCCCGGCCGATCGCGCGGCAGCTCGCCGCCGACACGGGTGAGACCGTCAACATCGCCGTGCTGTCCGAGAGCTCGGCCCTCTACCTCGACCAGGTCGCCGGGTCGTCCGCGCTCCAGCCGCACAACTGGGTCGGCCAGCACATCCCGCTCCACGCGACCAGCAACGGCAAGGTGCTGCTCGGCGGCCTCGACGACGACGGCCTCGACGCCGTCCTCGGCACGCTCGCGACCTACACCTCGCGCACCATCACCGGCCTCCCCGAGCTGCGCGCGGAGCTGGCCCGGGTGCGCGACCAGGGCTACGCCGTTGCGGTCGACGAGCTGGAGGTCGGACTCACCGCGGTCGCCGCGCCGATCCGCAACACACACGGTGACGTGGTCGCGTCGATGAGCGTGTCCGGCCCGTCCTTCCGGCTGCCCGACGAGCGGGTGGAGGAGGTCGTACGCCTCGTCGTCGCCGCCGCGGTCGAGGTGTCGCACCGCCTCGGCTGGGGGCACCGCTGACCCGACGACCCGACCAGCCCGGACCTTGACGTCCCCACCCGGGCCGCAGGATCCTTCCCCACAGAGAGAGCGAGGCGACCGTGCCTGACCTGTTCATCGACGGAAAGTGGGAGTCGGCGCGCTCGGGGGAGCGCCGCGAGATCCGCTGCCCGGCCGACGGCACCCTCGTCGCCGAGGTCGACGAGGCCGGCGAGGCCGACACCGAGGCCGCCATCGCGGCCGCGCACACCGCGTTCCACGAGGGGCCGTGGCCGAGCACGCCGAGCCGCGAGCGCGGCGACCTGCTCCTCAGGCTCGCCGACCTGCTGGAGCGAGACACCGACGCGGTCGCCCGGATGGAGGCGCTCGACACCGGCAAGCGGTTCGTCGAGGGGCAGTACGACGTCGCCGACGTGGTCTCTGTCTTCCGCCACTACGGACGGATCGCCGCCGAGGAGTCGGGCCGGGTCGTCGACACCGGCAATCCCGACGTGGTCAGCCGGATCGTCCACGAGCCGATCGGCGTGTGCGGTCTGGTGACGCCGTGGAACTACCCCCTCCTCCAGGTGTCGTGGAAGGTCGCGCCGTGCCTGGCCGCGGGCAACACGTTCGTGCTCAAGCCCAGCGAGCTCACGCCGCACTCGGCCATCCACCTCATGCGACTGCTGGACGAGGCGGGGCTGCCGCCCGGGGTCGGCAACCTCGTTCTCGGCGCCGGTGCCACCGCCGGGGCCCCGCTGTCCACCGACCCCCGCGTCGACATGGTCTCCTTCACGGGAGGCCTCGAGACCGGCCGCCGCATCGCCGCCGCCGCGTCCGCCACCGTGAAGAAGGTCGCCCTGGAGCTCGGTGGCAAGAACCCCAACGTGGTCTTCGCCGACGCCGACCTCGACGTGGCCCTCGACTACGCGCTCACGGCGGTCTTCCTGCACTCCGGACAGGTCTGCTCGGCCGGCGCGCGCCTGCTGGTCGAGGAGTCGATCCACGACGGCTTCGTGGACGAGCTCGTCGCGCGGGCGCAGCAGATCCGGCTCGGTGGTCCCTTCGACGACGACGCCGAGACCGGCCCGCTCACCAGCGCCGCCCACCGCGACAAGGTCGAGGCCTACGTCGCCCGCGGGCTCGCCGAGGGAGCAGTGCTGCGCTGCGGCGGCGCGCGTCCCGACGACCCGGCCCTGGCCGACGGCTTCTACTACCTGCCCACGGTCCTGGACGGGTGCACCAGCTCGATGTCGGTCACCCAGGACGAGTCGTTCGGCCCGGTGCTCACGGTCGAGACCTTCCGCGACGAGGACGACGCGGTGACCATCGCCAACGACAGCATCTACGGCCTGGCCGGTGCCGTCTGGACGCAGGACGGCGGACGTGCCCAGCGCGTCGCGGGCCGGCTGCGGATGGGCACCGTGTGGATCAACGACTACCACCCCTACGTGCCCCAGGCCGAGTGGGGCGGCTACAAGCAGTCGGGCACCGGGCGCGAGCTGGGACTCGCCGGTCTCGAGGAGTACCGCGAGACCAAGCACGTCTGGCACAACATCAGGCCGGCGGTGCAGCACTGGTTCTCGCCCGGGGACCGGGGGTAGCGCAGTGGCCCCGCAGCACTACGACTACGTGATCGTCGGCGGCGGGTCGGCCGGCTGCGCGCTCGCCAACCGCCTGTCCGCCGACCCCTCGACGTCGGTGCTGGTCCTCGAGGCCGGCCGCACGGACCGGTTCGACCCGCTGATCCACGCGCCGGCCGCGCTGCCCTTCCCGATCGGGAACCCGCTCTACGACTGGAGGTACGAGTCCGAGCCGGAGCCGGCGATGGGCGGTCGCCGCGTCTACCACGCGCGCGGGAAGGTGCTCGGCGGGTCCTCCTCGATCAACGGCATGATCTTCCAGCGGGGCAACCCGATGGACTACGAGCGCTGGGCCGCCGAGCCCGGCATGGAATCGTGGGACTACCGCCACTGCCTGCCGTACTTCAAGCGGATGGAGTCCCTCGTCATGCCCGACGGGCAGGTCGGGGCCGACCCCTGGCGCGGTGGTTCCGGGCCGTTGACGCTCGAGCGCAGCCCCGCCACGAACCCGTTGTTCAACGCGTTCTTCGAGGCCGCCCAGCAGGCCGGCTACCCGCTGACCGACGACGTCAACGGCTACCGGCAGGAGGGCTTCGGGCGCTTCGACCGCAACATCGTCAAGGGCGTACGGATGTCCGCCGCGCGGGCCTACCTGCACCCGGTGATGAAGCGGAAGAACCTCACCGTCGAGACCTTCGCGCACGCCACGCGCGTGCGCTTCGAGGGCAGGCGCGCCGTCGGGGTGGAGTACCTCCGCGCCGGGCGCCGGCAGCAGTACGCCGCGGCCGGCGAGGTCGTCCTCTGCGGGGGCGCGATCAACTCCCCGCAGTTGCTCCAGCTCTCCGGCGTCGGCAACCCCGAGCACCTCGTGCCGCTGGGCGTCGACATCGTCCAGGACCTCCCCGGCGTGGGCGAGAACCTCCAGGACCACCTCGAGGTCTACATCCAGTACGCCTCCCTCCAGCCGGTCTCGATCGTCGAGGGCCTCAAGTGGCACAACCGGCCGCTGGTCGGGCTCGAGTGGCTCTTCAGGCGCACCGGCACCGCGGCGTCCAACCACTTCGAGGGCGGCGGCTTCTGCCGCTCCAACGAGGACGTCGACTGGCCCAACCTGATGTTCCACTTCCTGCCCATCGCGATCCGCTACGACGGCTCCGCGCCCGAGGGCCAGGACAAGTACGCCCACGGCTACCAGGTCCACATCGGGCCGATGTACGCCGACACCCGCGGCTGGGTGCGGATCTCCTCGACCGATCCGCGCCAGAAGCCGAGGATGCTGTTCAACTACCTCTCGACCCCCACCGACCGCAAGGAGTGGGTCGAGGTCGTCCGGGTCGCCCGCGACATCCTCAACCAGCCCGCCTTCGCCCCGTTCAACGGCGGCGAGCTGTCGCCGGGGCCGTCGGTCGAGACCGACGAGGAGATCCTCGACTGGGTCCGCAAGGACGCCGAGACCGCCCTGCACCCCTCGTGCACGGCCAAGATGGGCACCGACGACCTCGCCGTCACCGACCCCGCCAGCCTGCGGGTGCACGGCACCGAGGGCCTGCGGGTCGTCGACGCCAGCGTGTTCCCGTTCGTGACCAACGGCAACATCTACGCCCCCGTGATGATGGTCGCCGAGAAGGCCGCCGACCTCATCCTCGGCAACACCCCGCTCGCGCCGGCCGACGTCCCCTACTACCGTCACCGCGACCAGTCTCCGCTCTACCCGCCCGGAGATCCCCGCAACGCCACGTGACCCCGACCCGCTCGAGACCGGAGCCCCACATGACCGCACAGCTCGACGCGCACGCACCCACCGACCCGGGTCGTGGCGCACCCGGCCCCACCGTGCGGTGGCCGGTCTTCGTCACGTCGTTCGTCGGGGTCTGCCTGATCACCCTGTGGGCGATCGTCGCGCCGACCAACGCCGAGAGCGTCATCGGCGAGCTCGTGGGCCGCGTCGGGACGGGCTTCGGCTGGTTCTACGTCGCGCTGGCCACCGTGATCGTCGGCTTCGTGATCTTCCTCGGCGCGTCCCGCTACGGCAGCATTCGGCTCGGCCCGGACCACTCCCGCCCGGAGTTCTCGACCTTCGCGTGGGCGAGCATGCTGTTCGCCGCGGGCATCGGCACCGACGTGATGTTCTACTCGGTCATCGAGCCCGTCTCGCAGTACACCGCACCGCCCGTCGGTGAGCCCGGGACCGTCGACGCGGCCCGGGAGGCGACGGTCTGGACGCTCTTCCACTACGGCGTCACGGGCTGGGCGATGTACGCGCTGATGGGCCTCGCGCTGGCCTACTTCTCCTACCGCAAGAACCTGCCGCTGGCCGTACGCTCCGCGCTCCACCCGGTCTTCGGCAAGCGGGTCAACGGTCCGCTGGGCCACGCCGTCGACACCGCGGCCGTCCTCGGCACGATCTTCGGCGTCGCCACCAGCCTCGGCATCGGCGTGGTGTTCCTCAACGTCGGGCTCAACGTGATCTTCGGCGTGCCCGTGGGCACGGGGGCGCAGGCCGCCCTGGCGCTGCTCGCCGTCACGGTCGCGGCGATCTCCGCCACGACCGGCGTGGACAAGGGCATCCGGTTCCTGTCCCAGCTCAACGTGCTGCTCGCCCTCGCGCTCGCGGGCTGGGTGCTGATCACGGGCAAGACCTCGTTCCTGCTCAACGCCGTCGTGATGAACGTCGGCGACTTCATCCGGTCCTTCCCCGCCAAGTCGATGGAGACGTTCGCCTTCACCGACACCCAGGAGTGGATGGAGCTCTGGACGCTCTTCTTCTGGGCGTGGTGGGTGGCCTGGGCGTCCTTCGTCGGCCTCTTCCTCGCGCGGATCTCGCGCGGGCGCACGATCCGTCAGTTCGTGCTCGGCACGATGGTGATCCCGTTCAGCTACATCGTCATGTGGATCTCGATCTTCGGCAACGCCGCGATCGACAAGGTCCGCGGAGGCGACGACGCCTTCGCCGAGGCCGCCGTGGACTTCACCGGCGTCGGCTTCTACGACCTGCTGCGTGACTACCCGCTGGCCGACGTCGTCGTCTTCCTCGCCGTCGTGGTCGGCCTGCTCTTCTACATCACCTCGGCCGACTCCGCGGCGCTGGTCATGGGCAACCTGTGCTCGGAGCTGCAGGACGTCCAGCAGGACTGCGCCGCGTGGCTGCGGATCACGTGGGCCAGCGCCACCGGTCTGCTGACGGTCGCCATGCTCGCCGTCGGCGGCATCCTCGCCCTGCAGTACGCCACCATCATCATGGGCCTGCCGTTCGCGTTCGTGCTGGTGCTGGTCATGTGGGGACTGTTCCGCTCGATCCGCAACGAGGGCCGCAAGGCCGAGGGCGTACGCGGCATCTCTCCGCTGCTGTCGGCGCGTACCGGGTCGGTCGAGGACAATCGGAAGGCCTGGAAGGCCCGGTTGGCCCGCGCCATCAACTTCGTCGACGACGAGGCCGCAGCCGCCTACCTCGTCTCGACCGTGCGTCCCGCGCTGGCGGAGGTCGCCGACGAGCTCTCGTCGATGGGGGTGCCCGCGGGGGTCGTCGGTGGCGGGGCGATCGGCAGCGACGAGCTCCCGTGGGTGGAGCTCGCCACCGACGTCGAGGTGGACCGCTTCGTCTACCGCGTCGAGGTCCGGCGCTCCCCGGTGCCGACCTACGGGGGCCGGATGATCGGCAACCGCGACCAGTACGCGCGACTGGAGGTGCACCTCGTCGACGGCGGACAGGACTACGACGTCATGGGCTACACGGCCGAGCAGGTCATCCACGACTGTCTCGACCAGTACGAGCGTCATCTGGAGTTCCTCCGCGCCGTGTGAAGGCCCGGGTCGCCGGTCTGGACCGGGTCACGGGCAGGGCACGGTGTCGTCCCTGCTCTTGACCGCGGGCGTGAGTCGCAGGATCCTTCGATGGTCCGGCTGGTTGCGTTTGAAGCATCCGGTTGCGGCATACGCAACAACAACGGCGAGGGCGAGGCACGCGTGCCGGATCTCAAGGTCACAGAGTCGAGGGGCGTCGCCCACATCCTGGGTATGTCCCCGCACCCGCCCGCGCTCGCACCCGTCGGGGTCCACCGTGGCGCCATGTCCATCCGGCACTCCACCGAGGACCCGACCTCCGTCCTCGGTGACGTCCGACGACCTGCCGAGGAGCCGGCATGACGACAGCCCTGTCGGTCGACAGTCTCTGGAAGATCTTCGGCGCGCGCGCCGACAAGATCATCGGCACGCCCGACGCCGAGCTCTCGCGCGCCGACCTCAAGGCCCGCACGGGCTGCGTGGTCGGGGTCAAGGACGTCTCCTTCGAGGTGGCTCCTGGCGAGGTGTTCGTGGTGATGGGCCTCTCCGGCTCGGGCAAGTCCACGCTGGTGCGGCTGCTGACCCGGCTCATCGAGCCCACCAGCGGCACGGTCTCGATCAACGGGATGGACATCACCTCGGCGTCGGCGAGCCAGCTGCGCGACGTGCGCCGTACGCAGGTCTCGATGGTGTTCCAGCACTTCGGCCTGCTGCCCCACCGCCAGGTCATCGACAACGTCGCCTACGGTCTCGAGGTGCGTGGCGTCGCCAAGAAGGAGCGACGGGCGAAGGCCGCCGAGATCGTCGAGCTGGTCGGGCTGCAGGGCTACGAGAAGTCCTATCCCGACCAGCTCTCCGGCGGGATGCAGCAGCGCGTCGGCCTGGCCCGGGCGCTGGCGGGCGACCCGGAGATGCTGCTCTTCGACGAGCCCTTCTCGGCCCTCGACCCGCTCATCCGCCGCGACATGCAGAACGAGGTCATCCGGCTGCACCGCGAGCTCGGCAAGACGATGGTCTTCATCACCCACGACCTCACCGAGGCGCTCAAGCTCGGCGACCGGATCATGATCCTGCGCGACGGCGAGATCGTGCAGATCGGGACGCCCGACGAGGTCGTGGCCCAGCCCGCCGACGACTACGTCAAGGACTTCGTCTCCGAGGTGCCGAAGGCGCACGTGCTCACGCTGAAGTGGGTGATGCGCGAGCCGCGGGCGGGGGAGTCGATGGACGGTCCTGCGCTGCCCGTGTCGACGATCGTGCGGCAGGCGGCCCGAGCCGCGATCGCGTCCGACGCCCCCATCCGGGTCATGGAGGGGGACGCCCTGGTCGGGGTGGTCGACGAGGAGGACATCATGCGGGTCGTCGTGGCGGAGGAAGACGTGACGTGACCGCCACCATCGCTCGCTCGTCGACGCCCCAGCCCGTCGAGCCCGGTGCTCCGCCGCCGGTCGAGGAGCACACGAGCATCAGCCGCTGGATCCCTGCGACGGTGATCCTCGCTGCCTGGATCGTGGTCTGGTACTTCACCAACGGCACCCAGACCCTCTCGCTGCCCGGCACGTCCCGCACCGACCTGCACGACCGCCTCACCGAGTTCCAGAACGACCTGCTCGCCGGACGCGACACCAACCCCCTGATGCAGTTCACCAACGCGATCGCCGACGCGCTGCGCAGCCTCTTCGAGTGGATCCAGAAGCTGGTCGTGGTGCCGAGCTTCCCCCGGCCAGTGCCCGAGATCGGCTGGCTGGGCGTCACCACCCTCGCGACGTACGTCGCGCTGGTGGTCGCCAGCTGGCGGATCGCCCTGCTGGTGCTGGCCTCCTTCCTCTCGTTCGGCGTCCTCGGCTTCTGGGAGGACTCCCTCGACCTGCTCGTCATCACCGGCATCTCAGTGGTGCTCGCCGTCGTCATCGGGATCCCGCTGGCCGTCCTCATCGGCACCAGCAGGCGCGCCAGCTCCATCGTCACGCCGTTCCTCGACTTCATGCAGACGATGCCGACGTTCGTCTACCTGCTGCCGATCGTGCTCTTCTTCGGCATCGGCCCGAGCGCGGCCGTGGTGTCCACGCTGATCTACGCCCTACCGCCGATCATCCGGATCGCCGGCTTCGGCATCCGCGAGGTGTCGTCGACGACCGTCGAGGCCACCGACTCGGCCGGGCAGACCTACTGGCAGCGGCTGGTCAAGGTGCAGCTCCCGATGGCCCGCAAGACCATCATCGTCGGCCTCAACCAGACCACCCTGGCGGCACTGTCGATGGCCACCCTCGCCGCCTTCGTCAACGGACCCGGGCTCGGCAAGCCCGTGCTCGCCGGCCTGCGCATCAACGACGTCGGCACGGCGTTCGTCCCGGGCGCCCTGATCGTGGTCATGGCCGTCATGCTCGACCGGACGACGACGGCGGCCAGCGAGCGCGCCGAGAAGGTCGCCCGTGGCGGGGGCGGGGACCCCAGGGTACGCCGTGGGCTGATCATCGGCGGCGGCGTGGCGACCCTGGTCGCGGTCTACCTCTCGCGCACGTACGTCAGCCTGGCCGAGTTCCCCGAGTACAGCATCGGCGACCGGGTCGCGAGTGGGGTGAGCGACGGCATCGACTGGTTCACCGACACCTTCGGCGGCGCGACCGAGTGGATCAAGGACGTCATCACCAACGAGTTCCTCAACCGCACGCAGGCCCTGCTCGCGGACTCACCGTGGTGGCTGGCGTTCGCGGCGATCGCCGCGCTCGCCTTTGTCTTCGGCGGCGTGCGTGCCCTGGTCAGCACGATCGTCTGCCTGGCCGGCATCTGGTACTTCGACCTCTGGCACGACGCGATGATCACCCTCAACATGACGTTGGTGGCCACCGTCCTGGTCATGGTCCTGGCCCTGGTCTTCGGGGTCTGGATGGCACGCGACCGCCGTGTCGACCTCGGCATCCGCCCGCTGCTGGACGCCGGCCAGACGATCCCGCCCTTCGTCTACCTGATCCCCGTCCTGGCGCTGTTCGGGCCCTCGCGCTTCACCGCGATCGTGGCGGGGATCGTCTACGCCGCCCCGGCCGCCATCAAGCTCGTCGCCGACGGGGTGAAGGGAGTCTCGCCGACCACCATCGAGGCAGGTCGTTCCACCGGCCAGACCACCTGGCAGGAGATCACCAAGGTCCAGCTGCCGATGGCCAAGGGGTCGCTGGTGCTGGCCACCAACCAGGGTCTGCTCTACGTCCTCGCGATGACGGTCATCGGCGGTCTGGTCGGCGCCGGCGCGCTCGGCTACGACGTCGTCTACGGCTTCGCCCGCAGCGAGGCGTGGGGCAAGGGACTGGCCGCGGGCATCACGATCGTGCTGCTGGGCGTGATGCTCGACCGGATCACCCGCGCGGCAGCCGACGTACGCCGCGACGACGGGCCGGGGTCCCGTCGCGCCTTCAACCTCCGGCTGCCGATCGGTCCGCCGAGCAACTAGCACCACCCTCACAGAAGGAGCAGCACCATGCGCAACACCCGAAGCCGAGCGGTCCGCCTGGGCGTGCTCGTCACCGCCGCCGTCATGGTGCTCTCCGCCTGCGGCGGGGGCTCCATCGAGGAGCAGACCGAGGCCAACGAGGAAGCCGCGGGCGAGGCCGGGGGCGAGTGCGGCGACCTCAACATGGCCGTGAACCCGTGGGTCGGCTACGAGGCCAGCGCGTACGTCGTGGGCACCGTCGCCCAGGACCAGCTCGGCTGCACGGTCAACTACAAGGAGCTCAAGGAGGACGTCTCCTGGCAGGGCTTCGGCACCGGGGAGGTCGACGTCGTCATCGAGGACTGGGGCCACCCCGACCTGGAGAAGAAGTTCTTCGCCGAGGAGGGCGACGGCACCGCCGAGGACTTCGGCCCGCAGGGCAACGTCGGCATCATCGGCTGGTTCGTCCCGCCGTGGCTCGCCGAGGAGCACCCCGACATCCTCGAATGGGAGAACCTCAACAAGTACGCCTCCGAGTTCGCCACCTCGGAGTCGGGCGGCAAGGGCCAGTTCCTCGGCGCCGACCCGTCGTACGTCCAGTTCGACGAGGCGATCGTGTCCAACCTCGACCTCGACTTCAAGGTCGTCTTCTCGGGGTCGGAGGCCGCCAGCATCGAGGCCTTCCGCAAGGCCGAGGAGAACAAGGAGTGGGTCATCGGCTACTGGTACGAGCCGCAGTACTTCAACGCGGAGGTCCCCATGCAGCGCGTCGCGCTCCCTCCGTACGAGGAGGGGTGCCAGGACGACCCGCAGGAGGTCGCGTGCGACTACCCCGAGACCGAGCTGAAGAAGATCGTCGGGACCGAGTGGGCGGCGTCCGACTCCACCGCCGTCGACCTCGTGCGGAACTTCACCTGGACCAACGAGGACCAGAACGTCGTCGCCGGCTACATCGCCGAGGACGGCATGTCGCCCGAGGACGCGGCCGCGAAGTGGATCGAGGAGAACCAGGACACGGTCGACACCTGGCTCGGCTGATCCCCGTCCAGCTCCCGTCGGACCCCCGGCCCGGTCCCCGGGCCGGGGGTCCTTGACACCCGTCCGGGTGGGGAGCACTGTACCTGTGTTGCAGGTCACGCACTACGTTGCGCCAGGCGCAACAGGACGGGGGCGGCATGGCGCTCAAGGAACCTGTGGGGGAGTCGCTGGTGCCACCGCCAGCAGGCAAGGACGGCCACTTCCCCCTCGACAAGGTGACCTTCGGCGTCGCCGCCGGGCTGGCCGTCGCCTTCCTCCTCTGGGGGACGATCGACTCCACCGGGATGGGCGAGACCACGTCCACGATCCTCGGCAAGCTGACCTCACTGTTCGGCTGGCTGTTCATCCTCGTGAGCGCGGTCTTCCTGCTGTTCTCCGCCTACCTCGCCATCACCCGCTACGGCAACATCCGGCTCGGCCCGGACGACTCGCAGCCGGAGTTCTCGACGTTCTCCTGGGTGTCGATGATGTTCGCGACCGGCATGGGCATCGGCCTGATGTTCTGGGGTGTGGCCGAGCCGCTGACCTACCTCACCGCCACCGACGCGAGCAGCATCCCGCCGGGGCGCGGTGACCCGTCCACGCCTGACAGCGCACGCGTCGCGATGGAGTACGCGTTCTTCCACTGGGGCTTCCACCCGTGGGCGATGTACAGCGTGATCGGCCTCGCGATCGGCTACTTCGCCTACCGCAAGGGCGCCGGCAACCTGGTCTCGGGCGCCTTCGGGCCGCTCCTCGGTGCACGGGCCACGCAGGGTCCGGGCAAGGCCATCGACATCATCGCCATCTTCGCCACCCTCTTCGGCTCCGCGACCTCGCTGGGCCTGGGTGCCCTGCAGATCACCGGCGGTCTCGACGACGTGTTCGGCACCGGCAGCTCGCGCTGGCTGACCGTCGCCGTCATCGTGGTGCTGACGCTGTGCTTCGTGCTGTCCGCGGTCACCGGCATCGAGAAGGGCGTGCAGCTGCTCTCCAACGCCAACGCGATCGCGGCCGTGCTGCTCGTCTTCTTCCTCTTCGTGGTGGGCCCGACGGTGTTCATCCTCAGCACCTTCACCGAGTCGCTGGGGGGCTACCTCACGCACCTGCCGACGATGGCCTTCCGCACCGGCGCGTTCGGCGGCAGCGAGTTCCTCAGCGCCTGGACGATCTTCTACTGGGCCTGGTGGATCTCGTGGACGCCCTTCGTGGGCATGTTCATCGCGCGGATCTCCAAGGGCCGCACGATCCGCCAGTTCGTCGTCTACGTCATCCTGGTGCCGAGCCTGGTCTCGTTCGTCTGGTTCTCGATCCTGGCCGGCTCCGCCTTCGACCTCCAGCTCTCCGGTGCCAAGGACCTCGGCGCGGTGCTGGCGGAGGAGGGCACCGAGAGCGCCCTGTTCACGACGCTGCGGGAGTACCCCCTCGCAAGCGTCACCGTGGTGCTGGCGGTGTTCCTCGTGGCGATCTTCTTCATCACCGGCGCCGACTCCGCCTCGATCGTGATGGGCATGCTCAGCCAGCACGGCAAGGAGGAGCCGATGCGCTGGCTCGTCATCTTCTGGGGCGTCGCCCAGGGCGCCGTGGCCGGCGTGCTGCTGTTCTCGGGAGGACTGGGCGCGCTGCAGACGCTCGTGATCATCGTGGCCGGGCCGTTCATGCTGGTGATCTGCGCGATGTGCGTGTCGCTGATGAAGTCGCTGCGCGAGGAGCCGTACGAGTCGACGCTGCCGTCGCGGGTGCGCAAGGCCGTGCTCCACGCCCAGAAGTACGACTCGGTCGAGAACCACTCGGTCGCGCTGGCCGCGCTCGGCGCCGACCCGGACGACGTGAGCCCGACGCCCGAGGGGGAGAGGGAGGCCTGACGGGTCGAGCCCGTCCCACCGCCGCCCCCGCGCCCTTGACAGTGCGCGGGGGCGGCGGCGTACATTTCAAGTGTCGCGCATAGCGCAACCAGTTGCGCGATGCGCAACGGCGTCAGATCCACCCTCCCGCACAGGAGCCAGCCATGGCAGAGGTCCCCACAACCGCCGGCGTCGTCGTGATCGGAGCCGGCATCGTCGGCAACAGCCTCGTGCACCACCTCACCCGGCTCGGGTGGAAGGACGTGGTGCAGATCGACAAGGGGGCGCTGCCCAACCCCGGCGGGTCCACCGGCCACGCCTCCAACTTCATCTTCACCGTCGACCACTCCCGCGAGATCACCGACCTCACCCTCGACTCGGTCGCGCAGTACGAGGAGATGGGGGTGTTCACGCAGTCGGGCGGCTTCGAGATCGCCCGCACCGAGGAGCGGATGGAGGAGCTGCGGCGCCGCATGTCCAGCGCGCGGGCGTGGGGGATCGAGGCCGAGCTGGTCAGCCCCGCGTTCGTGAAGGAGAAGGTGCCCTTCATCGAGGAGGACCAGTTCATCGGTGCGTTCTGGACGCCCGGCGTCGGCGTCGTGGACTCCCTGCGAGCGGGCACGATCATGCGCGAGCGCGCGCTCGCCACGGGGGAGCTGACCGTCGTGCCGACCGTGGAGGTCGTCGGCCTCGACACCGAGGACGGCCCCCGTGGCCGCCGCATCACGCGCGTGCGCACGACCGGCGGCGACATCGAGGCCGCCACCGTGGTCATCGCGGCGGGCGTGTGGAGCCCCAAGCTCGGCGACATGGCCGGCGTCAGCATCCCGCTCACCCCGGCCGTGCACCAGATGATCAGTGTCGGTCCCTGCCCCCAGCTGGCGGAGAAGGAGGGAGAGATCTCCTTCCCGATCATCCGCGACATGGACACCTTCTGCTACGAGCGCCAGCACGGCGCGGACATGGAGGTCGGCTCCTACGCCCACCGCGCGATCCTCCACGAGCCCGAGGACATCCCCTCGATCGAGCAGGCCAAGCTGTCGCCCACCGAGATGCCCTTCACCTCCGACGACTTCGACCCCCAGCTCGAGCAGGCCTACGAGCTGATGCCCGAGCTGCTCGGCGCGGAGGGTGCGGAGATGCGCTACGCCATCAACGGCCTGCTGTCCCTGACCTGCGACGGCAACCCGATCCTGGGCGAGAGCGAGGTCGCCGGGCTCTGGACCGCCGCGGCCGTGTGGATCAAGGAGGGGCCGGGCGTGGGACGCGCGGTCGCGGAGTGGATGACCCACGGCCACTCGGAGATCGACCTGCACCACAGCGACATCGCCCGCTTCCACCAGCACCAGAAGCGTCGCGAGCACACCCGGCTGCGCACCACCGAGTCGTTCATCAAGACCTACGGCATCATCCACCCGGCCGAGCAGTACGAGTCCGACCGCGACCAGCGGCTCGCCCCGATGCACGACTCGCAGGCCAAGCTCGGCGCGGTCTTCTTCGAGACCGCCGGCTGGGAGCGCCCGTTCTGGTACGAGTCCAACGCCGGGCTGCTCGAGCAGTACGGCGACGCCGTGATGCCGCGCGAGCACGAGTGGGACTCGCGGTGGTGGAGCCCGATCATCAACGCCGAGCACCTCCGGATGCGCGAGGCCGCGGCGGTCATCGACCTGTCCGCGTTCTGCGTGTTCGACATCGAGGGCCCGGAGGCGCTCGACGTCGTGCAGACGACGTGCGTCGCGCAGTGCGACGTCGCCGTCGGCAAGGTGGTCTACACGCCTGTCCTCGACGCGAAGGGCGGCTTCCGCTCCGACCTCACCGTCATGCGCCTCGGCGACGACCACTTCCGCGTGGTCACCGGCGGCGCGCACGGCATGGCCGACCGCGCCTGGTTCACCGGGCACCTGCCCGAGTCCGGCACCACCACCCTCACCGACCGCACCGACGGCGTCTCGACGATCGGCGTCTGGGGCCCGCGGGCCCGCGACATCCTCTCCTCGCTGACCTCCGACGACGTCTCCGACGCCGGCTTCGGCTTCCTGTCCTGCCGCGAGATCTCGGTGGCGTCGGGGTCGGGCAAGCAGATCACCGTCCTCGCCTCGCGCATCTCCTATGTCGGCGAGCTCGGCTGGGAGCTGTACGTACCCATGGACCGGGCGGCCGACCTGTGGGAGGTCCTGCTCGAGGCCGGTGCGCCGCACGGCGCCGTCCCGGCCGGCATCGGCGTCTACGGCACGACCGGACGCATCGAGAAGGGCTACCGCGCCTACGGCGCCGAGCTCGACTCCGAGCGGAGCATCGTCGAGGCCGGCATGCAGCGGCCCAAGGTCAAGGCGGCCGACTTCGTCGGCAAGGAGGCCTACCTGGCCCAGCGGGAGGCCGAGCCGAAGACCGTGCTCTGCACCCTGACCGTCGACGACCACACCTCGGCGTCCGGCACGAAGCGCTACATGCTCGGCGGCGAGCCGATCCTCACCCGCGACGGCGGCACGCTCACCGACGGCCACGGCCACCACCCCTACGTCACCAGTGCCGGGTCGGCGCCGTCGCTCGGCAAGCACGTCCTCCTGGCCTACCTGCCGCCGGCGGAGGCGGTGATCGGCAACGAGCTCGCCGTCTCCTACATGGAGGAGCTCTACCCCGTGACCGTCGGCTCGATCGACGCCACCCCGCTCCTCGACCCGACCAACGAGCGGATCAGGTGATGGTCAGCCCGCTCGTCTGCGTGAAGCGCGTCGTGGACTCCTCCAGCGAGGTCGTCCTCACCGAGGACGGGCAGGGCGTCGACGGCCGCTTCGCCGGGTTCACCACGAGCGCCCACGAGGAGTGCGCGGTCGAGCTCGCCGTACGGATCGCCGCGGACGGCGGGGGCGGTGCCACAGTCCTGACGCTCGGTGATGCCGACGCGGTCGAGCAGCTGCGCTCCGCGCTGGCGGTCGGGTGCACGGCCGCGACGCACGTGCTGGCCGACCCCCAGGCATTCGGCCCCGCCGACGTCGCCCGCGAGATCGCCGCGGTGGTCCGCGACCACGCCGCTGCCGGCACTCCCCACGACCTGGTGCTGCTGGGCAACGACGCCGCCGACAGCGGCGACTTCCAGGTCGGGATCCGGCTCGCGTACGAGCTCGGCTGGCCCGTCGTCAACGGCGTCAGCGCCGTGTCGGTGGACGGCGGCGTGGTGACCGCGAGCGGCTCCGGCCCCGACGGCCACGAGACCTTCCGGCTGCCCCTGCCCGCCGTGGTCACCGTCCTCGAGGGCGGCGTCGAGCCCCGCTACCCGACCGTCCCCGGGCGGATGAAGGCCAGGAAGGCGCCGATCGAGGAGCGGGAGCCGGCCGCCGAGCCCGTGGGCCCGTCCCGCGTACGCCTCGTGCTCCCGCCGCCCTCGCCCTCCACGGTGCAGGTGCTCGGCGAGGGCCCCGCCGCCGCGCCAGCGGTGGTCGACCTCCTCGAGCAGCTGGGGGTGCTGGCGCGATGATCCTGGTGCTGGTGGAGGTGTCGCCCGCGGGCGAGGCCGTCGAGACGTCCCGCGAGGCGATCACGTTCGCCCGCGACCTCGCCGCTGCCGGCGGCGGCGTCCCGATCGACGCGGTGCTGGTCGGGACGCCCGACGACGCCCTCGTCGGGGTGCTCGCCGCCCACGGCGTGCGCCGCATCCACGCCCTCACCGGCGCGGCGTACGACTCCTTCTCCGGCGCCGCGTGGGCGGCCGGCGTCGAGCAGGTACGCGCCGGCGCGGGCTCCGTGGTCGTGATGGCGTCCGGCACCCCGCGCGGCAACGAGGTGCTCGCCCACCTCGGCGCGCGCGCTGCGGTGCCGATGGCCGCCAACGTGGTGTCGTTCGGCGGGCTCTCGCCGTTCACCGTGACCCGCCAGGTCGTCGGGGGAGCGGCGCTCGAGGAGATGCAGCTGTCCCAGCGCCCGGCGCTCTTCACCGTCGCCGGCCACGCGGTCGAGGCGCGTCCCGCCGACACCCACGGCGCGGGCGAACTGGTGGTCGAGACGCCCGAAGTCCCCGACGCCGACCTGGTGGCGCGGGTGGTGTCCACCGACGAGCCCGAGCCCGACCTGTCGGGGACGTTGAAGTCCGCGAAGGTCGTGGTCGGCGCCGGGCGGGGCGCGGGGTCGGCGGAGGGCTTCGACGACCTGCTGGAGCTCGCCGACCTGCTCGACGCCTCGCTCGGTGTCTCCCGCGTGGTGACCTCCCTCGGCTGGCGTCCGCACCACGAGCAGGTCGGCCAGACCGGCAGCCGGATCTCGCCCGACCTCTACATCCCGTGCGGCATCAGCGGCGCCATCCAGCACTGGGCCGGGTGCAGCAGCGCCAAGGCCATCCTCGCCATCAACACCGACCCGGACGCCCCGATGGTCACCAAGGCCACCCACGCCGTCATCGGCGACCTGCACGAGGTCATCCCGGCGGTCAACGCCGAGATCCGCCGCCGCCGCGGCTGAGTCGCCCGTCGGGCTCGGCCCTCCTCTTGCGGCCTTGGGGAACCAACGGCACGCGAATCGGGCCGCTGGAGGTGCGGATGGTTCCCCACTGAGCCCCTGGACGACCTGCGCCGCCCGGCCACGGTCGAGCGGCTGCCCTACGGGCGGTCCGGCTGACGTGCCGGTCGCTCAGACGGAGCGCAGCGCAGCGACGCTCTTCACGAGACGGCGCAGTGGCGTGTCGCGCTCCACGCTGAGCCGCCCGCCGTCCGGCGTCAGACCGAAGTGGGACAGCAGGTCCTGTCGCCCTTCTCGCTCGGCCATCAGCACGATCGCGTCCCGGTCGTACGACTCGGCGAGCTCGGCAGCGAGGGCCAGGTCGTCGGCCGCGACGGCATCGTTGATGGACTCGACGTAGGCGGCGTAGAGCGCGTCGAGCTCGTCGGTCAGGCGGGTCTGGCTCGTCATGGACAACCCCTTCGAGTCACGATGAGTCCCGGGTGGACCTCCAGTCTGCGGCAGGGATTGGATCGATCCAAGACGACGGCGCCATGATCTCGGGCACGCCGTCGCAGGGACCATCCCTGCCAGGGAACCAGGACGACGTCACGCGCACCGCCCGACGTGAGGAGGTCGCGGACGGTCTCGAGCGCCTGAGTGGCACGACGGTCGAGGGGCTGTCGCCCCGAGCTTGGCCTCGACGTCGTCGGCGGTCCTGTCGTTGGACCCTCGGGAGGTCGGCCCGGCCCGTCCCTCCCCACGGGTGGTGACGACCGTCTCGTCCCGCCCGTAACCTCTCGCGACCTCCCGCGTTGTCTACCCAGTAGTAGCGCGGGACGGGAGCCCGGCGCGAGCCAGGGAACCAGACGGCAGGAGGGTGCACATGGGTGTCGAGATCCAGGTCAACGACCTCACGAAGTCCTTCGGCAAGCAGCTCATCTGGGGCGACGTGACGCTCACCGTGCCCGCGGGCGAGATCTGTGTGATGCTCGGCCCGTCCGGCACCGGCAAGTCGGTCTTCCTCAAGACCCTCATCGGTCTGCTCAAGCCCGACAAGGGCTCGATCATCATCGAGGGCACCGACATCGCCAGCTGCTCCGAGCGCGACCTCTACGAGATCCGCAAGCTGTTCGGCGTGCTGTTCCAGGACGGCGCGATGTTCGGCTCGATGAACCTCTACGACAACGTCGCCTTCCCGCTGCGCGAGCACACGAAGAAGTCCGAGTCCGAGGTCCGCGACATCGTCATGGAGAAGATGGACCTCGTCGGCCTCCTCGGCGCCGAGGACAAGCTGCCGGGCGAGATCTCCGGCGGCATGCGCAAGCGCGCCGGCCTCGCCCGCGCGCTCGTGCTCGACCCCGAGATCGTGCTCTTCGACGAGCCCGACTCCGGCCTCGACCCGGTGCGCACCGCGTTCCTCAACCAGCTGATCGTCGACCTCAACGCCCAGATCGACGCCACGTTCCTGATCGTCACCCACGACATCAACACCGCGCGCACGGTCCCCGACAACATCGGGCTGCTCTACCACCGCCACCTCGCCATGTTCGGCCCGCGCGAGCAGCTGCTCAGCTCCGAGGAGCCGGTCGTGCGCCAGTTCCTCAACGCCCAGCGCGTCGGGCCCATCGGCATGTCCGAGGAGAAGGACGCCGACGAGCTCGCCGCGGAGGCCGGGCAGGAGCTGCCGCCGCTGCCGCCCATCCCGCTCCAGCTCGACCCGTCCAACGGCATCCCGCGGCGCAGCCAGCGGCCCGCGGGGGAGTGGTGCCGCGAGAACGGCATCACCCCGCCGCCCGGGTCCTTCGAGTCCAGCAACGCCGGCCTGGCCCCGGGGGTCTGACGAGCCGTGTCCACCTCGCTGTCCTCGCGCGCGCTCGCCCCCATCGGGGTCGCGGGCAACCTGTTCGCGTTCGCCCTCGACGTCTTCCGCGGGCTGTTCCGCCGGCCCTTCCAGCTGCGCGAGTTCATCCAGCAGTCCTGGTTCATCGCCTCGGTGACGATCATCCCGACGGCGCTGGTGGCCATCCCGTTCGGCGCCGTGATCGCGCTCCAGGTCGGCGGGCTGATCAAGCAGTTCGGCGCCCAGTCCTTCACCGGCTCCGCGTCGGTGCTGGCGGTGATCCAGCAGGCCGCGCCCATCGGGACCGCGCTGCTGATCGCGGGTGCGGGCGGGTCCGCGATCGCCGCCGACCTCGGCGCGCGCAAGATCCGCGAGGAGCTCGACGCGATGATGGTGCTGGGGATCGACCCGATCCAGCGCCTCGTGGTGCCCCGCGTGCTCGCCTGCATGCTCGTGGCGTTCTTCCTCAACGGCATGGTGAGCGTGGTCGGCGTGACCGGCGGCTACGTCTTCAACGTCATCCTCCAGGACGGCACCCCGGGCGCCTACCTCGCCAGCTTCACCGCGCTGGCCCAGCTGCCCGACCTGTGGATCGGCCTCATCAAGGCGCTGGTCTTCGGCCTCATCGCCGCGATCGTCGCGTCCTACAAGGGCATGAACGCCAAGGGCGGCCCCAAGGGCGTCGGTGACGCGGTCAACGAGTCCGTGGTCATCACGTTCCTGCTGCTCTTCGTGGCCAACTTCGTCCTCAGCATGATCTACCTGCAGGTCGTGCCCCCGAAGGGCGGATGACGATGGCTCTCAAGGACGTCTACGCCAAGCCGCTCTCCTCCCTCGACGACCTGGGTGGCCAGCTGGCCTTCCACCTCAAGGTCCTGCGGTCGGTGCCCCGCTCGGTGACCCACTACCCCCGCGAGATCATGCGGATCCTCGCCGAGGTGACCCTCGGCTCGGGTGCCCTCGCGGTCATCGGCGGCACCGTCGGCGTGATCATCGGGATGACCTTCTTCACCGGGGCCCAGGTGGGCCTGTCGGGCTACGCCGCCCTCAACCAGCTCGGCACCGCGGCCTTCTCCGGGTTCGTCTCGGCCTACTTCAACACCCGCGAGATCGCTCCCCTCGTCGCCGGCATCGCCCTCGCCGCCACGGTCGGGTGCGGCTTCACCGCCCAGCTCGGCGCGATGCGCATCTCCGAGGAGGTCGACGCCCTCGAGGTGATGGCGATCCCGTCGATGCCCTTCCTCGTCGCGACGCGCGTCGTGGGGGGCCTGATCGCGATCATCCCGCTCTACGTCGTCGGCCTGCTGTCGTCCTACTTCGCCAGCCGGCTCGTCGTGACCCAGATCTACGGGCAGTCCTCGGGCACCTACGACCACTACTTCAACGCGTTCCTGCCGCCGGGCGACGTGCTGTGGTCCTTCGGCAAGGTCCTCGTCTTCGCCGTCACCGTCATCCTCATCCACTGCTACCACGGCTACAACGCCTCCGGCGGTCCCGCCGGCGTCGGCGTCGCCGTCGGGCGTGCCGTACGCACCAGCATCGTCGCGATCAACGTGCTCGACCTGCTGCTGTCGATGGCGATCTGGGGCGCGTCCACGACCGTGCGGTTGGCGGGGTGAGGGGCTGATGAGGACCGGGATGAAGACCAAGGCGCTGGGAGTGGTGTTCCTCGTCCTGATGCTCGCCGCGGTCTGGGCGACGTACGGCGTGTTCACCAAGAAGTTCAGCGACTACGACGAGGTGACCGTGCAGGCGTCCCGCATCGGACTGCAGCTGCCGCAGCGCGCCGACGTCAAGATCAAGGGCGTCATCGTCGGGGAGGTGCTCGACTACGAGCCCACCGCCGAGGGGGCCGAGATCACCCTCGGGCTCTACCAGGACCGCACCACCGACATCCCGGGCGACGTGACGGCCTCGATCCTGCCCAAGACCCTGTTCGGCGAGAAGTTCGTCTCGCTCGACGTCCCCGACGGCGGCTCGTCCGCAGCACCCATCGCCGACGGCGATGTCATCCGGCGCACCGACCTCTCGATCGAGGTCGAGCAGGTGCTCAGCGACCTCTACCCGCTCCTGCGGGCCGTGCAGCCCGCCGACCTCAACATGACCCTCAACGCGGTCGCGACGGCGCTCGAGGGTCGCGGTGAGCGGCTCGGCGAGACCATCGAGACCCTCGACCGCTACCTCACCCGCTTCAACCCCGAGCTGCCCGCGCTCGTGGAGGACCTGCGGCTGACCGCCGAGGTGTCCGACACGTACGCCGACGTGCTGCCCGAGGTCGCCACGATCCTGCGCAACACGATCACCACCACCTCCACGCTGGAGGACCGCGAGGAGAAGCTGAAGGCCCTCTTCAACGACGTCTCCAAGTTCGCCGCCGTCGCCGACAGGTTCACCCGCGCCAACGGCGACAACCTGGTGCGGCTGGCCGACCTCGGCGCCGCGCAGCTCGAGGTGTTCGCCCGCTACGCGCCCGGCTACCCGTGCCTGCTCGGCGGCATCGTCGGTGCCGGCAAGCTCCAGGCCGAGGCGTTCCGCGGCTTCACACTCCATATCGTGCTCGAGACGCTGCCCAACCAGCCGCGCGGCTACACCGCCGCCGACGCACCCGTCTACGGCGACAAGCGGGGCCCCTACTGCGGCCGGCTGCCCAGCCCGCCGTGGTCGCAGAGCAACCCCGTGACCCACCAGCCCGACTTCGTCGACGGCGTCGACGAGCCCACGGGCAAGGGCACCAGCCGGGTCGGGCCGGGCTGGTCCGGCACCTCCGCCGGCTACGTCGGCGGGCGCGAGGAGACCGCGCTCCTCAAGGGTCTCCTCGCTCCTGGGCTCGGTGTCAGCGCCGACGACGTGCCCGACCTGGGCGTGCTCCTCGTCGGTCCGATGGCGCGCGGTGCGGAGGTGTCGCTGCGATGAGCCAGCTCCTCGACAAGAAAACGTCCGTCGACCTGTTCAAGCTCCTGGTCTTCGTGGTCGTCACGTCCCTCGCCACGACGGTCCTCGTCGTCACCATCGGCAACCTCGGCTTCGGGTCCTCGCGCCAGTACCGCGCGGAGTTCACCGACGCCACCGGCGTCAACAAGGGCGACGACATCCGCGTCGCCGGCGTTCGGGTCGGCACGGTCGACGACGTCGAGATCGTCGACCGCACCCGCGCACTGATCACGTTCACCGTCGACGACGAGACCTCGGTCAACGGCGGCACCAACGCCGCCATCCGCTACCGCAACCTCGTCGGCCAGCGCTACATCTCGCTGACCCAGGAGGTCGGGGACACCCAGCGGCTGCCGGACGGCTCGACGATCCCCGTCTCCCGCACCAAGGCTGCACTCGACCTGACCGTGCTGTTCAACGGCTTCAAGCCGCTGTTCCAGGCCCTCTCGCCCGAGGACGTCAACCAGCTCTCCTTCGAGCTGATCCAGGTCTTCCAGGGCGAGGGCGGCACCCTCGAGGGGCTCCTTGCCCACACCGCGTCGGTCACCTCCACGCTGGCCGACCGCGACGAGGTCATCGGCGACCTGATCGACAACCTCTCGCTCGTCCTCGACCACGTGGCCGACCGCGACCAGCAGCTGACGCGCCTGATCCGGTCGTTCCGGACCCTCGTCGGCGGCCTCAAGAAGGACCGCAACGCGATCCTCGGCTCCCTCGAGGAGGTCTCGGCCCTGTCGGTCGAGACGGCCTCGCTCATCGACGGCATCCGTGAGCCCTTCGTCAAGGACATCAAGGAGCTGCGGGCGGTCGCGGGCAACATCGACAAGAACAAGGCCGAGCTCGACCGCGCCCTCCAGGTCCTGCCGATCAAGCTCAACAAGATCGGTCGCACCGCGATCTACGGCTCGTTCTTCAACTTCTACCTCTGCGAGTTCCAGGGCCGGGTCAACCTGCCCGGCAACGTGCAGGTCCCGGTGAAGTACACCACCGGCTCCGACAGGTGTGATCTCGGATGAAGCCATTTCGCGAGCGCAACCCGGTCGTCGTCGGCGCCGTCAGCATCGTCGTGCTGGCGATGGTGCTGGTCGCCGC
This sequence comes from Nocardioides eburneiflavus, assembly GCF_004785795.1. Classification (NCBI taxonomy): domain Bacteria; kingdom Bacillati; phylum Actinomycetota; class Actinomycetes; order Propionibacteriales; family Nocardioidaceae; genus Nocardioides; species Nocardioides eburneiflavus. Next base: position 79,884 of record NZ_SRRO01000001.1, on the reverse strand, counting down.
GCTGCGCGCCGACGACCTCCCGGTCATCGGCGGCGGCGACACCTACCACGCGATGTTCACCGAGGCCGGCGGCCTCAAGGTCAACGACGAGGTCCGCATCGCGGGCGTACGCGTCGGCAAGGTCGACGACATCGAGCTGGCCGGCAACGAGGTCAAGGTGAGCTTCAAGGTCGACGACGCCGCCGAGTTCGGGTCCGACACCCGCGCCGCCATCAAGGTCAAGACGATCCTCGGGTCGATGTTCCTCGCGCTCGAGCCGGCCGGCGGCGGGCAGCTCGACGAGGGGGCCACCATCCCGGCTGCGCGCACGTCGTCGCCGTTCGACGTCGTCGAGGCCTTCGAGGGCCTCGCCTCGACGTCGGAGCAGATCGACACCGACCAGCTCGCCGAGTCGCTGACCACGCTGGCCGACCTCACCCGCAACACCCCCGAGGAGTTCCGCGGGGCGCTCGACGGCCTGAGCCGGCTCTCGGCCAACATCGCCTCGAAGGACGAGCAGCTCAACACCCTGCTCGTCAACCTCGAGCGGGTCTCGACGGTCCTCGACGAGCGCGACCAGGACATCATCAAGCTGATGGAGGACAGCGACGTGCTGTTCCGTGCCCTCGTGGCCCGCCGGGAGGCGGTGCACGACCTGCTCGTCTCGAGCACCACCCTGTCCAAGGAGCTCACCAGGCTCATCGACCAGTCGCGCGCGGACCTCAAGCCGGCGCTGGCGCACCTCGAGAGCGTCATCGCGGTGCTCAACAAGAACGAGGACAACCTCGACAGCAGCCTGCGGCTGATGGCGCCGTTCTACCGCGTGTTCGCCAACACGCTCGGCACCGGTCCGTGGTTCGACACCTGGATCTCCAACTTCCCACCCGTCCCGCAGGTGGGCTGACCCATGGACCTCGTGAAGCGCATCCTCGTCCCCCTGGTCGTGCTCGGCTTCGTCGTCGCGGCGGCGGTCAGCGTGCTCGGCGGCGACACGTCCCGCACGGTCGTCGCGCACTTCCCGCGGGCGATCTCGGTCTACGAGGGCAGTGACGTCCGCGTGCTGGGCGTCCCCGTCGGCACCGTCACCCGCGTCGAGCCCACCGGCACCGACGTGACCGTCACGATGACGTACGACGACGAGGTCAAGCTGCCGGCCGACGCCAAGGCCGTCATCATCGCCCCGTCGGTCGTCGGCGACCGGTACGTCCAGCTCACCCCCGCCTACTCCGGCACGGGCGAGATCCTCGCCGACGGCGCCGAGCTCAGCGTCGAGGACACCTCGCAGCCGCTGGAGCTCGACCAGATCTACGACAGCCTCGACCGCCTCAACGTCGCGCTCGGCCCGCGCGGGGCCAACCGGACCGGGGCCCTGTCCGACCTGCTCTCGGTGACCGCCGACAACTTCGGTGGCCAGGGCACGACCTTCAGCCAGACCCTGCGCGACTACTCCCGCCTGAGCAGCACGCTCGCAGGGAACTCCGACGAGCTGTTCGGCTCGGTCGAGGCGCTCGGCAACTTCATGGAGACCCTCGCCGACAACGACCAGACGGTCCGTCAGTTCAACCAGTCCCTCGCCGACGTCTCCACGATGCTCGCCGGCGAGCGCGAGGAGCTGGTCGCAGCGACCAGGAACCTGTCCGTGGCGCTGACCGCGGTCAAGGAGTTCGTCGAGGAGAACAAGGGCTCCCTCAGCCGCAACATCACCGGCCTCAACCGGGTGGCCAAGGTGTTCGTACGCCAGCGCGCCGCGCTCGACGAGATCCTGCGCGTCGCGCCGGGGGCGCTCAACAACCTCGCGCTGACCTACAACCCGCAGGCCGGCACGCTCGACACGCGGGCCAACTTCGGCGAGTCGATCAACCAGCTCGAGCTCGACCCAGCCGCGTTCCTGTGCGGCTTCGTGGGGCAGGTCGAGCGCTCCGGGCAGGTGTGCGACCGGATCACCCAGCTGCTGGATGCCCGCCCGCGTGCCGGTGCCCTCGGCGAGACCGCGGCCCTGCCCGCACAGGACGTGTTCGACCCGACCCTCGGTGGTCTCGTGGAGGTGGAGCGGTGAAGCGCCTGAAGGTCCTCGTCCCCGCCGCGCTCGCCGGGCTCCTGCTGTCCGGGTGCGACGCCAGCGTCTACTCCCTCCCGCTGCCGGGCGGACCGGACGTCGGCGAGGACCCGATGACGGTCAAGGTCGAGTTCGCCGACGTCCTCGACCTGGTGCCCCAGTCGACGGTCAAGGTCAACGACGTCAGCGTCGGCAAGGTGACCGCCATCGACCTCGAGGGCTACCAGGCCCTCGTCACCCTCGCGGTGCGCCGCGACGTCGAGCTGCCCGACAACGCGGTCGCCGAGCTGCGGCAGACCAGCCTGCTCGGCGAGAAGTTCGTCGAGCTGAGCGCGCCCGAGGAGGGCGCCAGCAGCAACGCCCTCGGCGACGGCGACACGATCCCGATCGAGCGTGCCGGCCGCAACCCGGAGGTCGAGGAGGTCCTCGGCGCCCTGAGCCTGCTGCTCAACGGCGGTGGCGTCGCGCAGCTCAAGACCATCACCCAGGAGCTCAACAAGGCGCTGGAGGGTCGTGAGGAGTCGGCGAGGTCGGTGCTGCGCAACCTGCGCACGTTCACCGGGCAGCTCGACGAGAACAAGGCCGACATCATCGCCGCGATCGAGTCGCTCAACCGCCTCGCGCTCGCCGCGGAGAAGCAGCTCCCGACGATCGACAAGGCCCTCGAGGAGCTGCCCAGCGCCCTCGACTCGATCGACCGCCAGCGCGACGACCTCGTGGAGATGCTGGCCGCGCTCAACGACCTGTCCGACGTCGCCGTCGACGTCATCGCCCGCTCCAAGGGAGCGACCATCACCTCCCTCGAGCGGCTCAACCCGGTCCTCACCCAGCTCGCGGCCTCCGGCGACGACTTCACCAACGCCTTCCACGTCTTCCTCACCTACCCGTTCGTCGACGAGGTCGTGGGCCGCGACCCGCAGGTCGCCCGCAACCTGCACATGGGCGACTACACCAACCTCTCGGTCACGCTCGACGTCGACGTCGCAGGCGGCACCACCGGTACGCCGACGCTGCCGACCAACCTCCCGACGGTGATCGACCCGACCGTCGTGGTCAACGACGTCCTGGCCTGTCTGCAGAGCGGCTCGCTCACCAGCGAGGCCTGCGCCAAGGTGCTCGCCAACCTCGAGAAGCTGACCCGGCTGCGCGAGGAGTGCGCCAAGGCGGAGAACAAGGACAAGGACGTCTGCCGTGAGCTCAACTCGATCCCGGGCCTGCCGCCCGAGCCCTCGCTGCCGATCCCGTCGACCCTCCTGCCCACGCTCGTGCCGACCCTCGGCTCCGGTCTGCCGCGCGCCGGCACCGACGAGAAGCCCCGCCCGGGCAACCCGACGATGGGCGACCTCATGGAGACCTACGACGCCGACCTGGTAAGCCTGCTGATCCCCGGGATGGTGCAGCGATGATCACCCGTCGGACCAAGCTCCAGCTGCTCGTCTTCGCCATCATCACGCTGGTGGGCGTCAGCTTCGTGGGTGCCCGCTACGCACGGCTGGACCGTCTCCTGACGGACCAGAGCTACACCGTCACGGCCCACTTCGCCGACTCCGGCGGGGCGTTCGCCGGCGCGCTCGTCTCCTACCGCGGCGTACGCGTCGGCGAGGTCCGCGAGCTGGTGCTGACCGACGACGGCGTGGACCTGGTCCTCGACATCGACGACGAGCACGACGACATCCCGGCCGACGCCCACGCGCTCGTCGGCAACCGCTCCGCCGTCGGCGAGCAGTACGTCGAGCTCCAGCCGCAGAGCGACCGCGGCCCCTACCTCGAGGACGGCTCCGAGATCGCCCGGGAGCTGACGACCACGCCGATCGCCACCGACACCCTGCTGACCCACCTCGACGAGACGGTCCGCAGCGTCGACGAGGACGACCTCCGCACCGTCACCTCCGAGTTCGGGCTGGCCTTCTCCGGGGCGGGCGAGGACCTCCAGACGATCCTCGACAGCAGCGACGACTTCATCACCGCCGCCGAGCAGAACTTCGACGTCACCGTGGACCTGATCCGCGACAGCAACACCGTGCTCAACGGCCAGATCGACTCCGAGCGAGCGTTCCGCCGGTTCGCCCGCGACCTGTCGCTGTTCACCACGACCGTGGCCGACAACGACAAGGACCTGCGCCGCCTGATCGAGGACGGCTCGCTCGGCGCCAACGAGCTGCGCGTCTTCCTCGAGGACAACGAGGTCGAGCTCGGCGACCTGATCAACAACCTCGTGACCACCGGCGAGGTGGTGGTGAAGCACATCGACGGCATCGAGCAGCTGCTCGTGCTCTATCCCTACGTCGTCGAGGGCGGCTTCACCGTCGTGTCGAAGTCGCCGGGCACGGGCCTGTACGACGCCCACTTCGGCATGGTGATGACGTCCGAGCCGCACGTGTGCCTCGGCGGCTACGAGGGCACCGACCGGCGCTCGCCGCTCGACGGCAGCAACGCCCCGATGAACGAGGACGCCCGCTGCACCGAGCCCGCCTCGAAGTCCAACGCCCGCGGCGCGCAGAACATCCAGGCCCCGCGCGCGGCGACCGGGTGGGGGACGGCCGACTTCGCGTACGACCCGGAGTCGGGAGCCGTGACCTCCGACCCGGCCGAGATCCGGCGGCTCCTCGGGGCACGGGCCACCGCGCCGGGGACCTTGGGCCGCGACTCGTGGAAGTGGCTCTACCTCGAGCCGCTGCTGGCCAGGGGCGTGACCCCGGCCGGGGAGACTCGTTAGACCAGCAGTGAGACAGACCGGGCCCCGGGAGGGTGGCCCCGACGTTCTCGAGGGAGGGAACACCATGCCCGTGCTGACCGACACGTCCGTCGGCGACGACCAGGCCCAGGAGTCCGAGGAGTCCGCACCGCCGGACGCCCCCGACGGGTCGCGCCGAACCCGCCTGCGACGACTGCTGGCGGGGCTCCTCGCCGGGGTGGTCGTCACGTGCATCGTGCTGCTGGTCTGGATGGCCGCCGGCGGCCGGTCGTCCGCGTCCGGCGGGCTCGACCTGCCCCGTGAGCGCGAGCAGGCGATGAGCCTGACCGACCAGTTCGTCAAGCGCCTCGGCACCTACAGCCCTGACATGCTCGACGACTCCGGCCAGATGCCCGCCTACCGCGAGCAGGTCCGGGAGGTCATCACCCCCAAGTTCGCGGCCGACTTCGACAAGGAGGTCGCCACGGCCGAGCAGCTGGTCGCCCAGGGCGGCATCACCCGCAGCGCGGAGGTGTTCGCCACCGCGGTGTCGTCGGTCGACGACGACTCCGCTCGCGTCCTGGTGGCCGGCGCGTTCACCGACAGCTACACCCAGGGCGCCGGCGACAAGGCCCGCACCGTCGACCAGGAGCCGCTGCCCTTCCGCTTCACCGTCGACCTCGTGCGGATCGAGGGTGAGTGGCTCGTCGACGACTTCACCCCCGTCAGCGCCCCGCAGGAGTCCGGTGACCCGGCGACGGGCACCGGCACCACCGAGGGGAGCACCCCGTGAGCGACGCACCCACCTGGTACGACCTCCTCGACGTGTCGCGCGACGCGTCCACCGACGAGATCAGGGCGGCCTGGAAGGCGCAGATCGCCGACCTCGAGCCCGGCGACCGCCGCTTCGACGCCCTCAACAGGGCCGCCAAGGTGCTCCTCGACCCGCCCGCGCGAGACGCGTACGACGCCGGGCTGGACGCGGAGGTCGCCGACGACCCGAGCCCCTCGCTCGTCGAGGAAGGCGGCCTCCTCAGGTCGGCGCTCCGCCGTTCCTCGACCAGCAAGGCGGCCTCGACCAGTGGGCGGGCCGCCGGCGACGTCCCCGCGTGGCTGCTCGCCGGTCTCGGCGTGCTGGCCGCCGGCCTCGTGGCCGCGACTGCGTGGACGTGGACCTCCGGCGACGAGGGCGACGACTCCGCGGCCCGCGAGGCCCAGGTCGCGGCGGAGCGCGCGGTCGTACCCGTCCTGTCCTACGACTACGAGACGCTCGAGGCCGACCAGCGGGCCGCGCAGGCACTGATGACCGGCGGCTACCGCGAGGAGTACGACAAGCTCTTCACCGTCCTCGAGGACAACGCGCCCCAGACCCGGACCAGGGTCACCGCCGACGTGATCGCCTCCGGCATCGTGCGCGCCGCTGCCGACCGCGTCCAGGTGCTCGTCTTCGTCGACCGGCCGACGACCAACAAGCTCAACGCCGAGCCCGTGGTCTACAAGGACCAGGTGACCGTGGCGATGCAGCTCGTGGACGGTGAGTGGCTCGTCGACGACCTGACGACCTCACCCGTCCAGGGGTGAGCGGGTCGGTCGGCACGCGCGGATCGGCGCGTTCTGCTTGACCCGGGCAGTTTCGGCGTTCATAGTCGACGCCAACGCGTGGCAACCGGACCTCCTGGCCCCAGTCAGAAGAAACAGCGACCCCGCGTTTGAGGCGTGTCCCGAAGTGCGCTAGTGTTGCTCCTTGCGCCTGCCCTCAGATGCCCGACGCCCTCCGGACGGCTGTTGCGGTGGTCGGCCGGCGCCGAGATCACTTGGATCATTTGTGAGGACACCTCTTGGCCGCGCGCAGCTCCGCTGGTAACCACCGTCGCACCTCTTTCGCAAAGATCGCCGAACCTCTCGAGGTTCCCCCCCTCATCTCGCTCCAGACGAGCAGCTTCGACTGGCTGGTCGGCGGAGAGCGCTGGGAGGAGGAGGTGGCAGCCCGTCGGGCCGCCGGCGAGGACGTCTCCGAGAAGACCGGTCTGCAGGAGATCTTCGAGGAGATCTCCCCGATCGAGGACTTCTCCGAGACGATGATGCTCTCCTTCGACAACCCCGTCTTCCTGGACGAGAAGTACACCGAGGAGGAGTGCAAGGAGAAGGACTTCACCTACTCCCGCCCCCTCTACGTCTCGGCCGAGTTCATGAACCACGAGACCGGTGAGATCAAGGGCCAGACGGTCTTCATGGGCGACTTCCCCATGATGACCCGCAAGGGCACCTTCATCATCAACGGCACCGAGCGCGTCGTCGTGTCGCAGCTCGTCCGCTCGCCCGGCGTCTACTTCGAGTCGACCCCGGACAAGACCTCCGACAAGGACATCTTCACCGCCAAGCTCATCCCGAGCCGCGGTGCCTGGCTGGAGTTCGAGATCGACAAGCGCGACCTGGTCGGCGTCCGCCTCGACCGCAAGCGCAAGCAGAACGTCACCGTCCTGCTCAAGGCCCTCGGCTGGACCACCGAGCAGATCCGCGAGGAGTTCGGCCAGTACGAGTCCATGATGCTGACCCTCGAGAAGGACAGCGTCCGCTACGAGGTCGTCTACGAGGAGCTGCAGAAGAAGGCGCGGGGCGAGGCCCCGACCGCCGAGCAGGTCAACGACGAGGTCACCCGGCTCGCGCTGCTCGACATCTACCGCAAGCTCCGCCCGGGCGAGCCGCCGACGGCCGAGGCTGCGCAGACGCTGCTCAACAACTACTACTTCAACCCCAAGCGCTACGACCTGGCGAAGGTCGGCCGCTACAAGATCAACAAGAAGCTCGGCCTCCACGAGGCGTTCGACCAGCAGACGCTGACCATCGACGACGTCGTGGCCGCCATCCGCTACGTCGTGCAGCTGCACGCCGCGGGTGTCCAGGCCGAGTCGCCCGACCTGGTCGACGCCTCCGGCGCCGTCGTCGAGGGTCCCGACGGCTCGCCCGTCAAGGTGCAGGCCGACGACATCGACCACTTTGGCAACCGCCGCATGCGCACGGTGGGCGAGCTGATCCAGAACCAGCTCCGTACGGGCCTGGCCCGCATGGAGCGCGTGGTCCGCGAGCGGATGACGACCCAGGACGTCGAGGCCATCACGCCGCAGTCCCTGATCAACATCCGCCCCGTGGTCGCGGCGCTGAAGGAGTTCTTCGGCACCTCGCAGCTCTCGCAGTTCATGGACCAGACCAACCCGATCGCCGGCCTGACGCACAAGCGTCGCCTCTCGGCGCTCGGTCCCGGTGGTCTGTCCCGCGACCGCGCCGGCATGGAGGTCCGTGACGTCCACCCGTCGCACTACGGCCGCATGTGCCCCATCGAGACCCCTGAAGGCCCCAACATCGGCCTGATCGGCTCGCTGGCCTCCTATGGTCGGATCAACCCGTTCGGGTTCGTCGAGACGCCCTACCGCAAGGTCGTCGACGGTGTCGTGTCCGACCAGATCGACTACCTCACCGCCGACGACGAGGACCGCTACGTCATCGCGCAGGCCAACGCGCCGCTCGACGAGAACATGCGCTTCGTCGAGGAGCGCGTCCTGGTCCGCCAGAAGGACGGCGAGGTCGACGCGATCCTGGCCGCCGAGGTCGACTACATGGACGTCTCGCCGCGCCAGATGGTGTCGGTCGCGACGGCCCTGATCCCGTTCCTCGAGCACGACGACGCCAACCGCGCGCTCATGGGCGCCAACATGCAGCGCCAGGCCGTGCCGCTGATCACCAGCGACAGCCCGCTGGTCGGCACCGGCATGGAGTACCGCGCCGCCGTCGACGCCGGTGACGTGGTCGTCGCCGACAACGCCGGTGTGGTCAAGGAGGTGTCCGCCGACGCCATCGAGACGATGAACGACGACGGCACCTACCAGACCTACCGCCTGGCCAAGTTCCGTCGCTCCAACCAGGGCACCTGCATCAACCAGCGTCCGCTGGTCAAGGCCGGTGACCGCCTCGAGGTCGGCACGCCGATCGCCGACGGTCCCTGCACCGACGACGCCGAGATGGCGCTGGGCACCAACCTGCTCGTCGCCTTCATGCCGTGGCAGGGCCACAACTACGAGGACGCGATCATCCTCAGCCAGCGTCTGGTGCAGGAGGACGTCCTCACCTCGATCCACATCGAGGAGCACGAGGTCGACGCCCGCGACACCAAGCTCGGCCCCGAGGAGATCACGCGGGACATCCCCAACGTCTCCGAGGAGGGCCTGGCCGACCTCGACGAGCGCGGCATCATCCGCATCGGCGCCGAGGTCACCACCGGTGACATCCTCGTCGGCAAGGTGACGCCCAAGGGCGAGACCGAGCTCACCCCCGAGGAGCGCCTGCTCCGCGCGATCTTCGGTGAGAAGGCGCGCGAGGTGCGCGACACCTCGATGAAGGTGCCCCACGGTGAGTCCGGCACGGTCATCGGCGTGCGCGTCTTCAACCGCGAGGACGGCGACGACCTGCCCCCCGGCGTCAACGAGCTGGTCCGCGTCTACGTCGCGCAGAAGCGCAAGATCTCGGTCGGCGACAAGCTCGCCGGACGCCACGGCAACAAGGGCGTCATCGCCAAGATCCTGCCCGTCGAGGACATGCCGTTCATGGAGGACGGCACGCCGGTCGACGTCGTGCTCAACCCGCTGGGTGTGCCGCGTCGCATGAACATCGGCCAGATCCTCGAGCTGCACCTCGGCTGGCTCGCCAAGCAGGGCTGGGACCTCAACCTCTCCGGTGAGAAGGGCGAGTCCGACTGGAAGAAGCGCCTCATCTCCATCGGCGCGGACAAGGCCGACCCGAACACCAAGGTCGCGACCCCCGTGTTCGACGGTGCCCGCGAGGACGAGATCACCGGCCTGCTCGGCTCCACGCTGCCCAACCGCGACGGTGACCGGATGGTCAAGGAGGACGGCAAGGCCAACCTCTTCGACGGTCGTTCGGGTGAGCCGTTCCCGGAGCCGGTGGCCGTCGGCTACATGTACATCCTCAAGCTGCACCACCTCGTCGACGACAAGATCCACGCTCGCTCGACCGGCCCCTACTCGATGATCACGCAGCAGCCCCTGGGCGGCAAGGCCCAGTTCGGCGGCCAGCGGTTCGGCGAGATGGAGGTCTGGGCGATGGAGGCCTACGGCGCCGCATACGCCCTCCAGGAGCTGCTCACGATCAAGTCCGACGACGTGCCGGGCCGCGTGAAGGTCTACGAGGCCATCGTGAAGGGCGAGAACATCCCCGACTCCGGCATCCCCGAGTCGTTCAAGGTGCTCGTCAAGGAGATGCAGTCGCTCTGCCTCAACGTGGAGGTGCTGTCGCAGGACGGCTCCACCATCGAGATGAAGGACGCCGAGGAAGACGTCTTCCGGGCGGCCGAGGAGCTCGGCATCGACCTGTCCCGCCGCGAGCCCAGCTCCGTCGAGGAAGTCTGAGCCACCGGTACGCCGGCCCGACCGGCCGGCGTACCGCCCTCAGTCCCAGCTCAACTCTTTCCACGTACTAACGAAGGACAGCAGCCATCGTGCTCGACGTTAACTTCTTCGACCAGCTTCAGATCGGCCTGGCCACCGCGGACGAGATCCGCACGTGGAGCCACGGCGAGGTCAAGAAGCCGGAGACCATCAACTACCGCACGCTCAAGCCCGAGCGTGACGGCCTCTTCTGCGAGAAGATCTTCGGTCCCACCCGGGACTGGGAGTGCTACTGCGGCAAGTACAAGCGCGTGCGCTTCAAGGGCATCATCTGCGAGCGCTGTGGCGTCGAGGTCACCCGCTCCAAGGTCCGCCGCGAGCGGATGGGCCACATCGAGCTCGCCGCTCCCGTGACCCACATCTGGTACTTCAAGGGCGTCCCGTCGCGCCTGGGCTACCTGCTCGACCTGGCCCCGAAGGACCTCGAGAAGGTCATCTACTTCGCTGCCTACATGATCACCTCGGTCGACGAGGACGCCCGTCACCGCGACATGGACTCCCTCGAGAACAAGGTCGGCCTGGAGCGCGAGCGCCTCGAGAAGCGTCGCGACACCTCCGTGGAGGACCGCGCCAAGAAGCTCGAGGAGGACCTCGCCACCCTCGAGGCCGAGGGCGCCAAGGCCGACGCCAAGCGCAAGGTGCGCGACGGCGCCGACCGCGAGATGAACCAGCTCCGCGACCGCGCCAACCGCGAGATCGCGCGGCTGGAGGAGGTCTGGGACACCTTCAAGAACCTCAAGGTGCAGGACCTGCTCGGCGACGAGCTGCTCTACCGCGAGATGAAGACGTGGTTCGGCAAGTACTTCGAGGGCCACATGGGCGCCACGGCGATCCAGAAGCGCCTCCAGGACTTCGACATCGAGGCCGAGGTGGAGTCGCTGCGCGACACCATCGCCAACGGCAAGGGCCAGCGCAAGGTCCGCGCCCTCAAGCGCCTCAAGGTCGTCGACGCCTTCCGCAAGACCGGCAACCAGCCCATCGGCATGGTGCTCGACGCCGTCCCGGTGATCCCGCCGGACCTGCGCCCGATGGTCCAGCTCGACGGTGGCCGCTTCGCCACCTCCGACCTCAACGACCTCTACCGCCGCGTCATCAACCGCAACAACCGCCTCAAGCGACTGCTCGACCTCGGTGCGCCCGAGATCATCGTCAACAACGAGAAGCGGATGCTGCAGGAGGCCGTCGACAGCCTCTTCGACAACGGTCGTCGCGGTCGTCCGGTCACCGGACCGGGCAACCGGCCGCTGAAGTCGCTGTCCGACATGCTCAAGGGCAAGCAGGGCCGCTTCCGCCAGAACCTGCTCGGCAAGCGCGTCGACTACTCGGGCCGTTCGGTCATCGTCTCGGGCCCGCAGCTCAAGCTCCACCAGTGCGGCCTGCCCAAGCAGATGGCTCTCGAGCTGTTCAAGCCGTTCGTGATGAAGCGCCTCGTCGACCTGTCGCACGCGCAGAACATCAAGTCCGCCAAGCGGATGGTCGAGCGCGCCCGCCCGGTCGTGTGGGACGTCCTCGAGGAGGTCATCACCGAGCACCCCGTGCTGCTCAACCGTGCCCCCACCCTGCACCGCCTCGGCATCCAGGCCTTCGAGCCGCAGCTGATCGAGGGCAAGGCCATCCAGATCCACCCGCTCGTGTGCGGCGCGTTCAACGCCGACTTCGACGGTGACCAGATGGCCGTCCACCTGCCGCTCTCCGCGGAGGCGCAGGCCGAGGCCCGCATCCTGATGCTGTCGACCAACAACATCCTCAAGCCGTCGGACGGCCGTCCGGTGACCATGCCTTCGCAGGACATGATCATCGGCCTGTTCTGGCTGACCGCCGACCGTGACGGTGAGCCCGGCGAGGGTCGCGTCTTCTCCACCCCGGCCGAGGCGATCATGGCCTTCGACCGCCGCGAGATCACGCTGCAGAGCAAGATCCGCATCCGCCTCGACGACGTCGTCCCGCCGCTCGACCTCGAGCTCGGTGCCGACTGGGAGGGGCGGACCGCGATCCTGCTCGACACCACCCTGGGCCGCGTCTACTTCAACGACACGCTCCCGGCGGACTACCCGTTCGTCAACGAGGAGGTCGGCAAGAAGCGCCTCGGCGCGATCGTCAACGACCTCGCCGAGCGCTACACCAAGGTGCAGGTCGCTGCCTCGCTCGACGCCCTCAAGGACGCCGGCTTCCACTGGGCCACGCGCTCGGGTGTGACCGTCTCGATCGACGACGTCACCACGCCCGACAGCAAGGCCGAGATCCTGGGCCGCTACGAGGCGCAGGCCGAGAAGGTCCAGAAGAACTACGAGCGCGGCGTGATGACCGACGACGAGCGTCGTCAGGAGCTCATCGAGCTGTGGACCCAGGCTGCGGCCGAGGTCGGACGGGCCATGGAGTCGAACTTCGACCGCGCCAACCCGATCTACATGATGGTCGACTCGGGTGCCTCCGGAAACATGAACCAGATCCGGCAGGTCGCGGCCATGCGTGGACTGGTGGCCAACCCGAAGGGCGAGATCATCCCGCGCCCGATCAAGGCCAACTTCCGCGAGGGCCTGACCGTCCTCGAGTACTTCATCGCCACCCACGGTGCCCGCAAGGGTCTCGCCGACACCGCGCTGCGCACCGCCGACTCGGGCTACCTGACCCGTCGTCTGGTGGACGTCTCGCAGGACGTCATCATCCGTGAGGACGACTGCGGCACGGAGCGCGGCCTGCCCAAGCGGATCGACGACGAGCACGTGGAGACCTCGGCCTACGCCCGGGCCTCCGCCGTCGAGATCACCCACCCGGAGACCGGCGACGTGCTCGCCGCCGCCGGCGAGGACCTCGGCGACGTGAAGATCGGCGAGCTGGTCGCGGCCGGCATCACCGAGGTCAAGGTCCGCTCGGTCCTGACCTGCGACGCCCGCACCGGCACCTGCGCCAAGTGCTACGGCCGCTCGCTGGCCACCGGCAAGCTGGTCGACATCGGTGAGGCGGTCGGCATCATCGCCGCCCAGTCCATCGGTGAGCCCGGCACGCAGCTGACCATGCGTACCTTCCACACCGGTGGTGTCGCCTCCGCCGACGACATCACGCAGGGTCTGCCCCGTGTGGTCGAGCTCTTCGAGGCCCGCTCGCCCAAGGGTCGTACGCCGATCTCGGAGTCCGCCGGTCGCGTGAAGATCGAGGAGACCGACAAGGCTCGCGTCGTCGTGGTCACCCCCGACGACGGCTCCGAGGTCCAGGAGATCCCCGTGTCGAAGCGGTCGCGCCTCAACGTCGAGGACGGCGACCACATCGACGTGGGTCACCACATCACGTCCGGTACGCCCGACCCGCAGGACGTGCTGCGCATCCTCGGTGTCCGCAAGGCCCAGGAGCACCTCGTGGACGAGGTCCAGGAGGTCTACCGCTCGCAGGGCGTGGCGATCCACGACAAGCACATCGAGATCATCGTGCGGCAGATGCTGCGCCGCGTGACGGTCATCGAGTCCGGTGACACCAACCTGCTCCCGTCCGACCTGGTCGACCGGGTGCGGTTCGAGGAGGAGAACCGGCGCGTGGTCTCCGAGGGCGGCAAGCCGGCCTCGGGTCGCCCGGTGCTCATGGGCATCACGAAGGCCTCGCTCGCGACCGAGTCGTGGCTCTCGGCGGCCTCCTTCCAGGAGACCACCCGGGTCCTCACGGACGCCGCGATCAACGGTCGCTCCGACAGCCTCCGCGGCCTGAAGGAGAACGTGATCATCGGAAAGCTCATCCCCGCCGGCACCGGCCTCGAGCGCTACCGCAACATCCGGGTGGAGCCCACCGAGGAGGCACGCGCCGCGGCCTACTCGGTCACCGGCTACGACTCCTACGACTACGACTTCGGTCCGTCGTCGCAGGCCGTCGCGCTCGACGACTTCGACTTTGGTTCCTACCAGAACTGAGCGAAGCGAAGTTCTGGTGCAAGGAACCAGGTTGAGGAGCCTCGACTCGGACGGACGCAGTCCGGACGAGTGAGGCGTCTCGAAACCAGATCCATGTCGAAGCAGCCCGAGCCCCGGTCTCTCCAACGAGAGGCCGGGGCTCGGCTCATTGTGGATCGGGGTCTCGTGACAGGCGCCAAGGCGTCTTCCTCGACCAGCGGGGTGGCCAGGGCGCCGTCCTCGACCACCGGGTCGCCTACGGCGCGAGCGCCCGCACCCACCCCGCGAGCGTGCGCTGGACCCGGGCGGCCAGCTCGATGACGGGGTCGTCGGCCTCGGCGCCCCCGAGGACCCGCAGCTCCCACGCGCCGTACCAGGCGACGTAGGCGCCCACGACGACGAGCAGCAGCCCCGAGGCACGCGGGATCCACCGGCCGGTGCGTCGCAGCCCGGTGACGAGCCCGCGGCGGGCCAGCGCCACGGCCACGGCCGCCACCCCGACGAGCAGGCCCATGCCCACGCTGTAGGCGACGAACAGGCCCACCCCCTCGGCGGGCGAGCCGGTGCGGAAGCTGGTCACCACGATCGCGAGGAACGGCGCGATCGAGCAGGTCAGGCTGGCGGCGGCGTACGACATGCCGAACCCGACCATCGCCGGCACGCGGCGGGTGACCGGCCGGCCGCCCCCGCGCCCGAGCTGCGGGCGAGGCAGCTCGCGTCCCGCCAGGAGCCACAATCCCGCCAGCGCGACCACGGCGCCGAAGACCGTGGTGAACCACGGCAGGTACTGCTGGGCCTGGGCGGCGACCGGCGACACCACCAGGCCGAAGACCCCGAAGACGGCCACGAAGCCGACGGTCATCCAGGCGGTGAGCCAGAGCGCCCGCCCGACCGACCGCAGCGGACCCGGGGCGTCGTCGCCGAGCACCAGCACCGAGAGGTAGGCCGGGAGCAGCGCGAAGCCACACGGGTTGACCGCCGCCAGCATCCCTGCCGCGACGGCGAGGGCCAGTGTGTCGCCCACGATCAGCCGAGCACGGCCTCGACCTCGGCCGCGAGGTCGTCCTCGCCGCCGTACCCGGCCTCGAACGCGACCTCGCCGTCAGCGCCGAGCACCACGAACGAGGACTGCTCGGTGACCCCGAAACGCTGCCACAGCACGCCGTCGGTGTCCTCGAGGTGGGTGATCCCCTCCACGTCGCGTGCGAAGTCGGCGATGGCCTCGGCGCTGTCGAGCGAGCCGATGCCGACCACCGAGACCTCGTCGCCGTAGGTGCCGGCGAGGTCCTCGACCTGCGGCACCTGACCGCGGCAGGTCGGGCACCACGGCGCCCAGAACCACAGCACGACCGGCCTGCCCGCGAGGGAGGCGCCGTCGAAGTCCTCTCCCGCGACCGTCGTGGAGGTGAAGTCCAGCAGCGCGGGAACGGCCGCGTCGGGTTGCTCGGCGCCGTCGGTCGCCGCTGAGTCGCTGGGGGTGTCGCCGGGGGACTCGCTGGGGGAGTCGGGCGCGCTGGTCGAGCCCGGGGCGTCGGCGGTGGTCGCCTCCCCGCCGCACGCCGCGAGCGAGAGGGCGAGCGGCGCGACGACGGCGAGCGCGAGACGTCTCATGGAACCAGCATGACAGCGAGACCCATGGCCGCGGCCGGTGCCGGGATTACGGGACCCTTACGGCCGCCACCTAGGATTTGCCCGTGCAGACCCCCACCTCGACCGACGTGCTGGTCGTCGGCGCCGGCCCGGCCGGCTCCGCTGCCGCGGCCTGGGCCGCCCGCGCCGGCCTCGACGTCGTGCTCGTCGACGCGGCGACCTTCCCGCGCGACAAGACCTGCGGCGACGGCCTCACGCCGCGCGCGATCGGGGAGATGAAGAAGCTTGGGCTGGAGGACTGGCTCCGCGCCCACACGGTCAACCATGGCCTCCGCGCCCACGGGTTCGGCCAGACCCTGCTGCTGCCGTGGCCCGGTGGCTCGCTCCCCGACTGGGGATCGGCCGTCGCGCGCACCGAGCTCGACGACCACCTGCGCACGGTGGCGATCAAGAGTGGCGCCCGCGCGATCGACGGGGTCCGCGCAGTCGGCGTACGCCGCGAGGGCGAGCGGGTCGCGGCCGTGGAGCTCCGCGGCGCCGAGGGCACCTTCGAGATCGCCTGCCGCTGGCTCGTGGTCGCCGACGGGGTGCGCTCGCCGCTCGGCAAGGTGCTCGGGCGCGAGTGGCACCGCGACACCGTGTACGCCGTGGCGGGGCGCGCCTACGTCGACTCCGAGATGTCCGACGACCCGTGGATCAGCTCGCACCTGGAGCTGCGCGACGAGCAGGGCGAGCTGGTGTCGGGCTACGGCTGGATCTTCCCCCTGGGCGACGGCACCGTGAACCTCGGCGCCGGCACGCTGGCGACCAGCAGGCGGCCCGCCGAGGTCGCGATCAAGCCGCTCATGCAGACCTACGCCGACACGATCGGACAGGACTTCGGGCTGTCGGGCGAGCTGCGCATGCCGACGTCCGCACTGCTCCCGATGGGCGGCGCGGTCAGCAACGTGGCCGGCCCCAACTGGGCCCTGATCGGTGACGCCGCCGCCTGCGTCAACCCGCTCAACGGCGAGGGCATCGACTACGGCCTGGAGACGGGGCGCCTGGTCGCCGAGCACATCACCGGCGGCGCCGGGCTGGGCGAGGCCTGGCGGGCCACCCTCGTCGAGCACTACGGCGAGTCGTTCTCCATCGCGCGTCGGCTCGCCGGGATCGCCACGCAGCCGAAGGTGGTCTCCGCCCTCGGCCCGGCCGGCATGCGGTCCGACTGGCTGATGACGCTCGCCCTGCGCTGGATGGGCAACCTCGTCGACGACGCCGACCGCGACCGGGCCGCGCGCGTGTGGCGCTGGGCCGGTCGCCGGTCGATGGCTCGCGACGCCCGTCCGCCGTTCTCCTGATGCGCCCGGACGCATGACCCGCGAGCGGACCTACCGGGCTGCCGTGCGGGTCGGAAGGGTCGGCCTGCGGACCCTCGGCATGACGGTCACCGGGACCGGCGCCGAGCACGTCCCCGGGACGGGTCCGGTGCTGCTCGCGGCCACCCACGTGTCCTACCCGGACTTCCTGTTCGTGCAGGGGGCGGTCCGGTCGTCGGGCCGCTTCCTGCGTTTCATGACCCGCCACGACGTGTGGCACGTGCCGGTCGTGGCGCAGGCGATGACGCGGATGCGGCACGTCCCGGTCGACCGGCAGGCGCCGGCCGGGGCGTACGTCACGGCGCGGCGCCTGCTGCGCGAGGGCGAGGCGGTCTGCGGGTTCCCCGAGGCCGGGATCAGCTGGTCCTACACCGTCCGCTCCCTCATGCCAGGCATGGCCGGCCTGGCCCGGGAGACAGGTGCGCCCCTGGTGCCGGTCGCGATCTGGGGGTCCCAGCGGGTCTGGTCGGTCGGGCTGCCCGACGAGCGTGGCCGGAAGCCGCGGCCCGACCTCACCCGGGGTCGGCGGATCGACGTGTCCTTCGGCGAGCCGATGACGATCGGCCCGGGCGAGGACCTCACCGCGTGGACCCGGCGGCTGGGCGAGGTGCTCACCCGGCAGCTCGAGGAGCTGCAGCGGCTCCCGCACCACGTGCCCGAGCCCGGCGAGCACGCGCCGTGGTACCCCGCGCACCTCGGTGGGCACGCCCTCACCCGGACCGCGGCGGAACCCTACGACGTCGTGCCGCGGTCGGCGGTCAGGCCGACGTGGGGGCCGAGCTAGCCGAGTCGTCGCTGGAGGAGCCCTTGCGGCGTCGCGCGTCGCGCCTGGCCTCGAGCCACCCGAGGGGGTTGGTGAACGGCTCCAGCACCCGGCGTGCGGGCGGGGCTGCGAGCAGGAGCGTGAGGCCCACCGCGCCGAGCATGGTGAGGACCAGGCCGGCGATGGGGTAGGAGGCGGTGAAGTCGGGCCAGCCGAGCGCCTTGAACGTCTTGATGACGAAGCCGTGGAAGAGGTAGACCACCAGGGTGGCCGTGCCCATCGTGGTGAACCAGCCCAGGCCGCGCCGCGGCACCAGCGACATCGCCGCGAAGGCGCCGAGGAGGCCGACCATCATCACCGTCAGCCGGGTCTGGAAGACGAACTCGTTGTCGATCGGGATCTCGGAGTAGCCGGTGTCGTACCAGAGCAGCGCCGACTCCGCCCACGTGTCGGTGTAGACCGCCATGATCCCGATGCCGACGAGCATCGGCACGGCCGCGAGCTTCACCCACACGTCGTCGAGGTGCGCGAGGTGGCGGGGCTTGAGGTGCAGGCCGAGCACGAAGAACGGCAGCAGGCCGAGGAACCTCGGGATCATCAGGGCCTCGGTGTCCCAGATCCCGCCGACCAGGCTCACGATGACCGACAGCGGCAGGAAGAGCCAGTGCGACTTGAGGATCGGCGTGATCAGCCGCCACATCAGCAGCACGATGAGATACCACATGGTCCAGTGCGGCTCGAACCACAGCGGTCCCGTCACGTCCTCGCCGACGACCTCCCGGCGGTAGTAGAAGAGGGCCGGCTCGAAGAGCAGGTAGGGGATCGCGAGGGTGTAGACCAGGCTCTTCATCCGGCGTCGGTCCCACTCGAACGACTTCGAGAGGTAGCCGCTGATGAAGACGAACGCCGGGATGTGCCACAGGTAGATGAAGTCGTAGACCCAGTGGCTGCCCGCCGTCTCCTCGACCAGCCCGATGGCGTGCCCGACCACGACGAGCGTGACGAGGACCATCTTGACGTTGTCGAGCCACGGATCGCGGGACGGGGGAGCCACGGCGCTCACGCTACTTCACTAGGTTGGGGCCATGGGATCCCTGCCGAGGCGACAGCGGGTGGCGGCGTACGCCGTCATCCTGCGCGAGCGCGACGGACGCGTCGAGATCCTGCTGAGCAGGCTCGCGCCGCGGGTCTCGCGCTCCGAGCTGTGGACGTTGCCGGGGGGCGGCGTCGACCACGGCGAGGACCCGCGGGACGCGCTGATCCGGGAGGTCCACGAGGAGACCGGCCTCGCCGCGACCGTCGGCGACCGGGCCCGCGTCTACAGCGCGCACATGCCCAGGTCGCCCCGCGACGGCCAGCTCGTCGACGCCCACGCGATCCGGCTCGTCTACGAGGGCTGGGTCTCCCCGGACTCCCCGACGCCGCGGGTCGTCGAGGTCGACGGCTCGACGATCGAGGCCGCCTGGCGTCCCCTCGACGACGTCGCGTCCGGTGCGGTGCCGGTGGCCTCGGTCGTGACCGAGGCCCTCGTCGACCACCGGCCGTTCCGCCTGCAGCGCGTCGCGGCGTACGCCCTCGTCACCCGCAGCAGCAACGGCGCGGACGAGCTGCTGCTGACCCGGCTGTCGGCGCGCGCCGCGCACCCGGGCAGGTGGACCCTCCCGGGTGGCGGCGTCGACCACGGCGAGCACCCGTCGGTCGCGCTGGCCCGCGAGGTCGAGGAGGAGTGCGGTCTTCCGTGCCGCGTCGGCGAGCTGCTCGGGGTCCACGACACCCACTTCGCCGGGACCGCCCCCTCGGGACGCATCGAGGACTACCACGGCGTCCACCTCGTCTTCGGTGCCGCCGTGGCCGACGGCCAACCACGCGTGCTCGAGCAGGACGGCACCACCGACGCCGTCGCCTGGGTGCCGGTGACGGACATCGACGCGGGCACCGTCGACGTGCTGGAGCTGGTCCGCTGGGCCCGGGCGCGTACGACCACCGCAGGCGCCGAAGGGGACCGCGCATGACCGAGACCGTCTTCACCTACGCCGCACCCGGCCTCAAGTTCGGCCGCGGCGCGAGCGACGAGATCGGCTGGGACGTCCACCAGCTGTGCCGCGGCGAGCAGGGCGACGCGCGCCGCGTGCTGCTGGTGACCGACCCCGGCGTCGCCGCCACCGGCCACCCGGACCGCATCGCCGGGCAGATGCGGGCCCGCGGCCTCGAGGTCGTCGTCCACGCCGGGGCTCGGGTCGAGCCGACCGACGCCTCGCTCGAGGCGGCCGTCGCCTTCGCCCGCGACGCCGGTCCCTTCGACGCCGTCGTCGCGGTCGGTGGCGGCTCGTCCATCGACACGGCCAAGGCCGTCGACCTGATGCTCACCAACCCCGGCTCCCTCATGGACTACGTCAACGCCCCGGTCGGCGCCGGCCGCGCCCCCGAGCACCCGCTCCTGCCGCTGATCGCGGTGCCGACGACCACCGGGACCGGCGCGGAGTCGACGACCATCTGCGTGCTCGACGTGCTCGCGCTCAAGGTCAAGACCGGCATCTCGCACGCCCGGCTGCGGCCCACGCTCGCCGTGGTCGACCCCGACCTCACGATGACCCAGCCGGCGATGGTGACCGCGTCGGCCGGGATGGACATCCTGTGCCACGCGCTGGAGAGCTGGACGGCTCGCTGGTACGCCGACTTCGACGCCAAGCGGCCCGAGCAGCGGGTGCCCTACTGCGGCGCCAACCCCATCGCGGACATGTGGGCCGAGAAGTCGCTGACCCTCCTCGCGGGTGCCTTCCGCCGCGCGGTCCACGACGGCTCGGACGCCGAGGCACGCGAGCAGATGGCGCTCGCCGCGACCTTCGCCGGCCTCGGCTTCGGCAACGCCGGCGTCCACGTCCCGCACGCGTGCGCGTACCCCGTCGCGGGTCGGGTCCGCGACTACCGCCCCGAGGGCTATCCCGTCGACGAGCCGATCGTGCCGCACGGGATGGCGGTGGTGATGACCGCGCCGGCCGCGTTCACGCTGACCCACGACGCCTCCCCCGAGCGGCACCGGCGCGCGGCCGAGCTGCTCGGCGGCACGGGCGAGCCGCTGCCCGACGTGCTGCGCGGGCTGATGCGCGACGTCGGGCTGCCGAGCGGCCTCGCGGAGCTCGGCTACGGCGCGGCCGACGTCGACGACCTGGTCGCGGGGGCGCTCCAGCAGCAACGGCTGCTCGCGACGGCGCCGGTCGCCGTCACGGCCGAGGACCTGGCGGCGGTGTTCGCGGGCTCCCTCGAGCACTGGTGACGGCGGCCGCCGACCTAGGATGGGACGCATGAACCCCCGCCACCGCCGACTCGTGATCCCGGTCGCGCTGGGGGCCCTCATCCTCATCGTCGTCCTCGCCGCCGTCCTGTGAGCCCCGCCTGTGGATGACGAGCTCGCCACGATCCGCTCGGCGGTCCTCGACGCCGACCACCTCGTCCGTGCGCTGGCCAGCGGCCGCCGCAAGGGACAGCCGGTCCCTCGCGTCGGCGACCGCGACGTGCGGCGCGTCGAGGTCCGCGTCGTCGACCTCAGGGCCGGTCGGCACCTGCAGGTGACGTCCTACGACGCGACGCAGGCGCACACCGCCAACCACCGCCTCGGCCAGGACGCCGAGATCGCGGTCGACGCGCTGCTCGCCGAGCCGTTCGCCAACTGGCACGTCGACACCACCACGTCGACCCTGCAGCTGCGGGTGACCAAGAAGGGGGCGCCCCTCCTGCACGCCTCGGCCCGTGCCGAGGAGGTCGAGCCGGTGCGGGACCACGACCGCCCCAAGGACCGGCTGCTCCCCGAGGACCACCCGGTGCTGGCGGCGCTGGGCATCAGCGATGCGCAGGGCCGGGTGAAGCCGACACGACAGGCCAAGTACCGGCAGGTGGAGGAGTTCGTCCGGCTGCTCGACGCCGGCCTGTCCGACGCGATCGAGCAGGGACGCGTACGCACCCCGACGACCGAGGAGCCCCTGCGCGTCGTCGACCTCGGCTGCGGCAACGCCTACCTCACCTTCGCCGCCCACGCCCACCTCAGCAGCCGGTGGCCCGTACGGATGACCGGCGTCGACGTGAAGCAGCAGTCGGCGGACCACAGCTCGAAGGTCGCCGAGCGTCTCGGCATCGACGCGGACTTCGTGGTCGGGTCGATCGCCGACGCGCAGCTCGAGCTCGCGCCGGACGTGGTGCTCGCCCTCCACGCCTGCGACACCGCGACTGACGACGCGCTGCACCGCGCGCTGGAGTGGCAGGCGCCGCTCGTGCTGGCCGCGCCCTGCTGCCACCACGACATCGCGGCCCAGCTGCGGACCGCCGAGGCGCCCGGGCCCTACGGGATGCTCACCCGCCACGGCATCCTGCGCGAGCGCTTCGCCGACACCCTCACCGACGCGCTGCGGGCCTCGCTGATGCGCCGCGAGGGCTACCGCGTGGACGTGGTGGAGTTCGTCGAGAGCGCCCACACGCCGCGCAACACCCTGCTGCGCGCCGTCCGGACCGGTGCCGAGGGCGCCGAGGCGTCCCGCGAGTACGACGAGCTGCTCGCCGCGTGGGGCGTACGCCCCCGGCTCGGCGAGCTGCTGGCTGTCGACGACCGTGGCTGACGCCCGACGCGCTGCGCTGGCCGTGGCCGTCGCAGTGCCCTTCCTGCTGGGCGCGGCCGCGGGGGCCCCCGACCCCACGGGCACACCCGTCCTGCGCTTCGGCGACCCCGACATCGTCGAGTCCAGCGGGCTCGCCTTCACCGCCACCACGCGGGGTGGACTGGTGCACACCGTCAACGACTCCGGCGACTCCGGTCGCGTGTTCACCGTCGACACCTCCACCGGCAGCACGGTCGGCGTGACCTCGTGGGGCGGCGACCCGGTCGACGTCGAGGCGCTCGCCCCGGCCGGTCGCGGGCACGTCTGGGTGGCCGACATCGGCGACAACCGGCGCGTGCGCGACTCCGTGGAGGTGCTGCGTGTCCCCGTCGGTCCGGGGGACCGGGCCGTCACCCCGGCGGCGTACGAGCTCGTCTACCCCGACGGAGCACGGGACGCCGAGGCGCTGCTCGCCGACCCGCTGACCGGGCGGCTGCACGTGGTCACCAAGGGTGTCTTCGCCGGGACCGTGTACGCCGCGCCGCGGCGGCTGCGGAGCGATCGGCCCAACCGGCTGGTCGAGGTCGCCGAGGCGCCCGGCCTCGTGACCGACGCGACGTTCCTGCCGGGTGGCGGCGGTGTCGTGGTGCGCACCTACTCCTCGGCCCACCTCACGGCGTACCCGTCGTGGCAGAAGGTGGCCTCGTGGGAGCTGCCCGCACAGGACCAGGGGGAGGGCATCGCGTACGCCGTGGGCGAGCTGATCGTCAGCACCGAGGGCGCGCGGTCGGAGGTGCTCGCCGTCGACCTGCCGCCGGAGGCGGGTCCGACGGACCTGGGGGGTCCGGCCTGGACGGCGCTGTGCTGGCTCGCCGTCGCGACAGGCATGCCTCTCTAGGACTCGGCGAGTGCTGCGTCCAGGGCGGCCTGCACGTGCAGTGTCGTGCACGGGAACACCGGCAGCTCGACGTCGGCCTGCTTGACCAGCAGCTCGAGCTCGGTGCAGCCGAGCAGCACGCCCCCGGCGCCGGCGTCCCACAGCTCCTCGATGATCGAGACGACCCGGCTGCGGGTGCGCGGCAGCACCACGCCGTGCACGAGCTCCTCGTAGATCGCGTCGTTGAGGAAGTCGTGGTGCGAGGCGTCGGGCACCAGCACCGACAGCCCGTGGCTCTCGAGCCGGTCGACGAAGAACGACTCCGACATCGCGACCTTGGTGCCGATCAGGCCGACCTTGTCGACGCCGGCGGCCTTGACGGCGGCGGCGACGACGTCGGCCAGGTGCAGCACCGGGATGTCGACGGCCTCCTCCACCTGGTCGGCGACCTTGTGGAAGGTCGTCGTGCACAGCAGCAGGAAGTCGGCTCCGGCGCGCTCGACGCCACGCGCGGCGTCGGCGAGCAGCAGCCCGACCTGGTCCCAGCGCTCGTCGTCCTCGAGGTGGGTCACCTCTGCGAAGTCGACGGTGGTGAGGGCGAGCTTCGGCGAGGACAGCCCGCCCAGCCGCTCCCGCATCCCGAGGTTGAGGTCGCGGTAGTAGACCGCGCTGCTCTCCCAGCTCATGCCGCCGACGAGTCCGATGGTCTTCACGCGCCGCAGTCTGCCACCTACCCGGTCCGGTGCACCTTGTGTGCCGCAGCCTGGGCACGCGGCTTGATCACCAGCTCGTCGATGTCGACGTGGGAGGGCCGCGTGGCGACCCACGCGATCGCGTCGGCGACGTCCTCGGCGAGCAGCGGCTGGTCGACCCCGGCGTACACCGCGTCGGCGCGCTCGCGGTCGCCGCCGAAGCGCACCAGGGCGAACTCGTCGGTGCGCACCATGCCCGGGGCGACCTCGCTGATGCGGATCGGCTCGCCGTTGAGCTCGAGGCGCAGGGTCTCGGTGACCACCTTCACGCCGTGCTTGGCAGCGGTGTAGCCGGCGCCGCCCTCGTACGCCCAGCGCCCGGCCGTCGACCCGACGTTGACCACCACGCCGTCCCCGCTGGCGCGGAGGGCGGGCAGCAGCGCCTTCGTGACCCGGACCAGGCCGAGCACGTTCACCTCGTACATCCAGCGCCAGGCCTCGAGGTCGGCGTCGTCCACGCGGTCGACCCCCACTGCACCGCCGGCGTTGTTGACGAGGACGTGGCAGACGGGGACCGCCGCCGCGAGCGCCTCGACGGACGCCGCGTCGGTCACGTCGCAGGTGACGGCCTCGCCGCCGATCTCCGCGGCGAGCTCCTCGATCCGGTCGGTGCGCCGGGCGACGCACACGACCCGGAACCCCTGCTCGGCCAGGGCGCGTGCGGTCGCCGCACCGATGCCGCTGGAGGCTCCGGTGACCACGGCCGTACGGGACTGGGTGCTGTCGTCGCTCATGCGGCCATCCTGCCAAGATGTGCCAGTGATCATCGCGGCGGCCGACGGCTCGGCACTCGGCAACCCCGGTCCGGCCGGATGGGCGTGGTACGTCGACGACGACTGCTGGGCCTCGGGCGGGTGGCCCCACGGCACCAACAACATGGGTGAGCTGATGGCGGTGCTCGACCTCCTCCAGCAGACCGCCCACCTCGACGACGACCTGCGCGTCTTCTGCGACAGCAAGTACGTCATCGACTCGGTCACCAGGTGGATGCCGGGGTGGAAGCGCAAGGGCTGGAAGAAGGGCGACGGGAAGCCCGTCCTCAACGTCGAGCTGATGAAGGCGATCGACGCCGCCATGGAGGGCCGGCGCGACCGCGTCCACTTCGAGTGGGTCAAGGGCCACGCCGGGCACGAGCTCAACGAGGCGGCCGACCGCCGCGCCAACGCCGCAGCGACGGCGTACCAGCGCGGCGTCGAGCCCGACCCCGGTCCGGGCTTCCGTGGGAGCACCACCGCCCACCCCGCGGCCGAGGTCGGCCAGGTCGAGCCGGAGCCCGACCTCTTCTCGGGTCTCGCCGACCTCGACGTGCCCACCGACGAGGAGCACGTGGTCGCCATGGAGCGCGCGCTCCTGAGCGACGAGGTGCGCTCGGACCGCGCCGCGGTCGCCGCCCTCCTCCACCCCGACTGGCAGGAGGTGGGGCGCTCCGGCCGGCTGTGGACGCGCGAGGAGACCCTCGACGGGATCGGTCCCATCGAGCCGGTGGACTTCGAGGTCGTCTCGACCGACCGCCTGGGGCCCGACACCATCCTGCTGCTGTGGCGGACGCGCACCGACGAGCGCTCCACCCTGCGCAGCACGCTGTGGGTGCGCTCGGGCGGGCAGTGGCAGGCCCGGTTCCACCAGGGCACGGACGAGCCCTGATCCCGTCCTCCGGGGTGTGGCGTGGCAGACTCGCGGGGTGTCTCCCGCCAGGCTGGCAGCCGTCCTCTCGTTCCTGGGTGGTGCGCTGTGGATCGTCCACGCGCTGCTCGGTGGCGGCAGCGACCCGCTCGCCGGCACCCTCCACTTCGTCGGACTCGCCTGCGTGCTGGTGGCGTCGGCCCTCTTCGGCGCCACGCTCGTCAAGAGCGACGCGGTGGCGATGCGCGTCGTGGTCGCGCTGGCGTCCGGACTGCTCACGCTCTCGCTGATCGAGGCGTTCCGACCCGCCGACAGCACCTGGTACGACGGGTTCTGGGGTGCGGTCGCCGCGCTGATCGGCGGGATCGCGCTGCTGCGCGGGCGCGGCAGGTCGGGGCGGCCGTCCGCCGGCGCCCACGCCCGCTGACCCGCTCGGGGGAGGGTGTGTCGAAGGTCGCGGGAATCTCCGGGGGCTCCGCGTGGTTGTGCTCTGGGTGCCCGTCCCGGGCGCCGTGACGACCAGACATCCCCGAGGAGGCAGCGTGGGCGAGCGGGTGGCGATGATCAGCCTCCACACCTCCCCCCTCGACCAGCCCGGCACGGGCGACGCGGGCGGGATGAACGTCTACGTGATCGAGCTGTCCAAGCGGCTCGCCGCCCAGGGCATCGCGGTCGACGTCTTCACCCGGGCCACGTCCTCGAGCCTGCCGCAGGTGGTCGAGGCCGCCGACGGCGTGCTCGTGCGCCACGTGGCCGCCGGCCCGTTCGAGGGGCTCACCAAGGGCGAGCTTCCCGGCCAGCTGTGCACCTTCGCGCGGGAGGTGCTGCGCACGGAGGCGATGCAGCCGCTCGGCCACTACGACGCCGTCCACTCCCACTACTGGCTCTCCGGGCAGGTCGGGGCACTCGCCCGCGACCGCTGGAACGTCCCGCTCGTGCACTCGATGCACACCATGGCCAAGGTCAAGAACGAGGCGCTGGCCGAGGGCGACACCCCCGAGCCGGTCTCGCGGGTCATCGGCGAGGAGCAGGTCGTCGAGGCCGCCGACCTGCTCGTGGCCAACACGGTCACCGAGGCCGGCCAGCTCGTCGACCTCTACGGCGCCGACCCCGGCGCGGTGGAGGTCATCCACCCCGGAGTCGACCTCTCCGTCTTCGCGCCGCGGGGCCGGGCCGAGGCACGGCGTGAGCTCGGCCTGCCCGAGGACGCAGCGGTCCTGCTGTTCGCTGGCCGGATCCAGCCGCTCAAGGGTCCCGACGTGCTGCTGCGCGCCGTCGGAGTGCTGCTCGAGCAGGACCCGACCCTGCGCCACCGGCTCGTCGTGCCCGTGGTCGGCGGACCGTCCGGGTCGGGCCTCGAGCACCCCACAGCGCTGGCCGACCTGGCCGCCGACCTCGGCATCGCCGACGTCGTCCGCTTCGTCCCGCCCGTCACCCAGTCCGAGCTGGCCGTGTGGTCGTCGGCCGCCACCGCTGTCGCGGTGCCCTCCTACAACGAGAGCTTCGGCCTCGTCGCCGTCGAGGCGCAGGCGACCGGCACCCCAGTGGTCGCCGCCGCCGTGGGTGGCCTGACGACGGTCGTGCGCGACGGCGTGAGCGGGCTCCTCGTCGACACCCACGACCCCCGCGACTGGGCGGCCACGCTCCGCCGCTTGGTCCACGACCCGGCGCTGGTCGAACGGCTCGGGCGCGGGGCGATCGCCCACGCGCAGGACTTCTCGTGGGAGCGCACCGCCGAGCGCACCCTGGAGGCGTACGCGCGCGCGGGCAGCCGCATGCCTGCTGTGATGGCGTCATGACCCCCACGCCCGTCGAGACCGTCCGCTCCTACCTCGTCGACAACGGGATCGAGCACGAGGAGGCGGCCCGCGAGGGCGTCGAGGGGGCCAGCTTCTCGCTGACCCTGCCGGGGGAGAAGAAGCTCCAGACGCCCGTACGCCTCGACGTCGGCGCGCACGCGCTCGCCGTCCACGCCTTCGTGTGCCGCAACCCCGACGAGAACCACGCGCGCGTCTACCGCTGGCTGCTGGAGCGCAACCTGCGGATGTACGCCGTCTCGTTCGCCGTGGACCACTCCGGCGACATCTACCTCGAGGCCCGGCTGCCGCTCGCCTCGGTCGACCCCGACGAGCTGGACCGGATCCTCGGGTCCGTGCTGGCCAACGCAGACGAGTCCTTCAACGCGATCCTCGAGCTCGGCTTCGCGTCCTCCATCCGCAAGGAGTGGGAGTGGCGGATCTCGCGCGGCGAGTCCACCCGGAACCTCGAGGCCTTCCGGGGCTGGCTCGAGGCGGGAAGCGACCCGGAGCCGACCGCCTAGGCTGCCGGACGCGGCTTGTGCCGCGTCATCAGCACGCCCACGATCGCGAGGGCGCCGCCGAGGAACGTCAGGGACGGTGGCACCTCGTCGATGGTCAGCCACGCGACGAGGGTCGCGATCAGCGGCGCGAGGAACGTCGTCAGCGACAGGGCGCCCGCGTCGGTGTGGGTCAGTGCGTAGGCCCAGGTCGTGAAGGCGACCGCGGTCGGGAACACCCCGAGGTAGACGATCCACCACAGCTCGGCGCCGCCGTCGGCCACGATCGCGGGGAGGTCGCCGGAGAACGGCAGGCAGGTCACCGCGCCCATCAGGAACGACACGAGCACGACCTGGACCGAGGGGAGGCGGCGCAGCAGCACCTTCTGGGTCAGCACCCCGACGGCGTACATCGCGGCGGCGACGAGGACGAGCAGCACGCCGAGTAGGCTCGCGTCGGCGGAGGTGGAGGAGCCCCGCGCGATCACCGCGACCCCGGCGAAGCCGACGACCATGCCCCCGAGCAGCCACGCGTGCAGCCGCTCGCCGAACAGCGGCACGGCGAGGAGCGCCACGATCACGGGCCCGATCTGGATGATCATCGCCGCGGTGCCAGCGTCGACGTGGCGCTCGCCCGCGTTGAGGGCGAGGTTGTAGATGCCGAACCAGCCGATGCCGCCGACCGCCAGCAGCGTCCACTCGCGACGGTTGGGTCGCACCCAGCCGCGGCGCAGGACCAGCGGCAGGACGACCAGGGCCGCCACGAGCAGGCGCCCGGAGCCGAGGGCGCCCGGGCTGACGTCGTGGGCGACGTGGCGGATCACCACGAACGCCGAGGCCCACATCACCAGCGTCACCGCTCCGGCCGCGACGGGCAGCCAAGGGGCCGGTGCCGTGGGTCCGGTGGTGGTCGGGGCCGTGGTCTGGCTGGCGGTGGTCACGGGTCAAGGCTAGGTACGGTCATGACGGCCCGCCAGCGCATTTCGGACGGCGTACGCCGACATCCCGCCGGTCCGCTGGTCGAGGAGGGACTTCCGCGGCGAGCACCCGCTCAGAGATCCAATTTGTACCCGAGCCCGCGGACCGTCACGAGGTACTTCGGCTCACCCGGGTCGGGCTCGAGCTTGGCGCGCAGCCGCTTCACGTGGACGTCGAGGGTCTTGGTGTCGCCGACGTAGTCGGAGCCCCAGACGCGGTCGATGAGCTGGCCGCGGGTGAGCACCCGGCCGGGGTTGCGCAGGAACATCTCGAGGAGCTCGAACTCCTTGAGCGGCAGCCGCTGCTCCGTGCCGTCGACGGTGACCACGTGGCGCTCGACGTCCATCCGGACCGGGCCGGCCTCCAGCGTGTCGGGCATCAGCTCGGGCTCGGAGCCGCGGCGCAGCACGGCCCGGATCCGGGCGACCAGCTCGCGCGGGGAGTAGGGCTTGGTGACGTAGTCGTCGGCGCCGAGCTCGAGGCCCACGACCTTGTCGACCTCGTCGTCCTTGGCGCTGACCATGATCACCGGGACCGAGGAGGTCTGCCGGATCTGGCGGCACACCTCGGTGCCGGGCACGCCGGGCAGCATCAGGTCGAGCAGGACGATGTCGGGGCCGAAGCGGTCGAACTCGGTGAGGGCGGTGTTGCCGTCAGCGGCGATCGCCACCTCGTAGCCCTCCTTGCGGAGCATGTAGGCGAGCGCGTCGCTGTAGCTCTCTTCGTCCTCGACGACGAGTACGCGGGTCATGGTGTGGTGGTCTCCTGCTGCGTTCTGCGTGGTGCGGTGGCGGGTCGGGCGGGTGCGACGACCTCGACCGGGGTGGTGGTCTGGCCCGAGCCCGGTCCGGGCTCGGCGTGGTGGGGGAGGGTGAGGGTGAAGGTGGAGCCCTGGCCCTGCACCGACCAGACCGAGATGTCGCCGCCGTGGGTCGCCGCGACGTGCTTGACGATGGACAGGCCCAGGCCGGTGCCGCCGGTGGAGCGGTGCCGCGCGGGGTCGACCCGGTAGAACCGCTCGAAGATGCGGTCGATGTCCTCGGCGGGGATGCCGATGCCCTGGTCGACCACCGAGATCTGCACCTTCGCACCCTCGGCGCGGGTGGTGACGACGACCCGCGAGCCCTCGTTGGAGTAGGCAACGGCGTTGGCGACGAGGTTGCTGATCGCGGCCCCGATCTGCTCCTGGGAGCCGAAGACCTCCAGCCCGGGCTCGCCGCGCGAGTCGACGGTGATGTTCTTGGCCGCCGCCTCCATGGCGCTGGTGTCCACAGCTGTCGCGACCGCGGCGTCGATGTCGACCATGACCGGGGTCTCGAGCGGGTCGTTGCCCTGCAGCCGGGACAGCTCGATGATCTGCTGGACGAGCTTGGAGAGCCGGTCGCTCTCGGTGCGCATCCGGCCGGCGAAGCGCTGCACGGCCTCGGGGTCGTCGGCGGCGTCGGTGACGGCCTCGGCGAGCAGCCGGATCGCACCGACCGGGGTCTTGAGCTCGTGGCTGACGTTGGCCACGAAGTCGCGCCGCACGGCCTCGACGCGTCGCTCGCGGGTGCGGTCCTCGACGAGGGCCAGCACGAGCCGGGCGCCGAGCGGCGCGACGCGCGCGGTGAGCGTACGGGTGAAGCCGCCGTCGGGAGCGGGCAGGTCGATGTCGCGCTCGCGGATCTGGCCGTCGCGCCGCACCTGGGCGATCAGGTCGACCAGCTCCGGGACCAGCACGGTGTCGCCGCGCACCAGGCCGAAGGCGTACGCCGGGGCGGAGGCCTTGCGCACGTGGTCGGACTCGTCGACGACGACCGCGCTGGAGCGCAGGATGCTCAGCACCGCCGCGACGCCCGCCTGCACGACAGGCTCCTCGACCTCCGGCAGCGTGTGGCGCTGGCGGTCGCTGATGTGCCACGCGAGGACCGCGCCTCCTGCGACGACGGCCCCGATGACCGCCGCGAGGGCGGCCTGCATCGTCGGATCCACGCTCACCATCGTACGCATCGCGCGCCGGCGCCCGGCCGTGATGGACACCCCGAGCAGCACCCCTCACGCACTGTTCACCCCTCGTTCATCGGGCACCCACATCTGTTCGCCTGGGCTGCCTAGAGTGCGCGACATGCGTGAGGCTTTCCATGACCAGCTCGACGGCATCTTCGCCGACCTCTCCGAGATCTGCGGACAGGTCGAGATCGCCGTACGCGAGGCCACCAGGGCGTTGATGACCGGCGACGTGCACACCGCCGAGCAGGTGATCGGCAACGACAAGGCGATCGACGCGGCCCGCGAGCGCGTCGACGACACGGCGTTCGCGCTGCTCTCGCTCCAGCAGCCGGTCGCCGGCGACCTGCGGATCATCGTCTCGGCGCTGCGGATGGTCAGCGAGCTCGAGCGGATGGGCGACCTCTCGGTCCACGTCGCCAAGATCGCGCGCCTGCGCGTGCCCTCGGTCGCCGTCCCCGACGAGCTCCGCCCCACCATGGAGCGGATGGCGGAGACCGCCGAGGACATGGTCCGCCGGGTCCGCGGGATCATCATCGACCGCGACGTCGAGGCGGCCATCGAGCTCGGTCGCGACGACGAGGTGATGGACCAGCTGCGTCGGAGGAGCTTCACCGAGCTGCTCTCCACCGACTGGCAGCACGGCGTCGAGGCCGCCGTCGACATCGCGCTGCTCGGCCGCTACTACGAGCGGATCGCCGACCACGCCGTGTCGGTGGCCAACCGGGTCGTCTTCGTCGTCACCGGCGACATGCCGGCGCGCGACTGACGTACGCCGACGCGGCCCGCTGCGCCCCGGCCTCCCTCCCCACCCGCGGACTACTCGGGGCGGTGCCACAGGCTGTGGATGCCGCACCCGCCGGTCGGCTGAACGGATTTCGACGCGCCCGTCGCGGCTTCGTGCCCTTCGACACACCCGCTCGTCCCTCACGGGCACTCAGGACGGCGCCTCAGCCGCGGGGCTTGCTCAATCTCGGTGACCCCACGCGCGGACCGACTGCGTCGGTCCGCGCTGGTCACCGACCCTGGTTCGCGACGGCCGCGGCAGCGGCTGCTGCCGCCTCGGGGTCGAGGTACTCGCCGCCGGCGACGGTGGGACGCAGGTCCTCGTCGAGACGGTAGACCAGCGGCATGCCGGTCGGGATGTTGAGCCCGGCGATGTCCTCGTCGGAGATGCCGTCGAGGTGCTTGACCAGCGCGCGGAGGCTGTTGCCGTGAGCGGCGACCAGCACGGTCTTCCCGGTCTGGAGGTCCGGCACGATCTCGGCGTCCCAGTAGGGCAGGAAGCGCGCGATGACGTCCTTGAGGCACTCGGTGCGGGGCATCTCGGCGCCGAGGTCGGCGTAGCGCGGGTCGCCGGACTGCGACCACTCGTCGTCGTCCTCGATGGGCGGCGGCGGGGTGTCGAAGGAGCGGCGCCAGAGCATGAACTGCTCCTCGCCGTACTCGTCGAGCGTCTGCTTCTTGTCCTTGCCCTGGAGCGCGCCGTAGTGGCGCTCGTTGAGGCGCCAGGACCGCTTCACCGGGATCCAGTGGCGGTCGGCGGCGTCGAGCGACAGGTGCGCGGTGGTGATCGCGCGGCGCTGCAGCGACGTGTGCACGATGTCGGGCAGGAGCCCGGCCTCGACGAGGAGCTCGCCCCCGCGGACCGCCTCCGCGCGGCCCTTCTCGGTGAGGTCGACGTCGACCCAGCCGGTGAAGAGGTTCTTGGCGTTCCACTCGCTCTCGCCGTGGCGGAGCAGGACCAGGGTGTACGTCATGAGGCGTCCATGCCTTCCCAGTAGCCGGTGTCGTCGGCGACGACCGGGACGTTGAGCTGCACGCGCTCGCCGTTGCCGAAGTCGAAGGACAGCGGGACCACGTCGCCCGCGGTGAACTCGCCCGTCAGGACGATCTCGGCGGGCGGCTCGGCGAGGTTGACCAGGCCACCGGCGGGGATCGAGACGGGCTCGAACTCGGCGACCTCGACCGTCGTGCCCTCGGCGCCGGTGATGCCGGTGAAGCTCTGCTCGTCGGAGCGGTCGTTGTTGGACAGCGAGGCGATGAACGTGCCCGATCCCTCGGCCGCCGAGACGACCACTGCGGACAGGACGTCCACCTCGCCCTCGCGGGTGTTGGCGCCGCTGCCCGGGGTGTAGTCGCGCTCCGTGGCGTAGTCGAAGCCACAGGAGGTCAGCGGTGCGGCGAACGCGATGACCGCGGCGGCGGTCGCGAGGGGTCGAAGTCGCATGGCCGACAGCCTAGCGTCGGCTCAGGTCAGTCCGACCGTCCGCCCTGCGATCAAGATGGCGCCGACGACGAGCGCGGTGAGCACGCCTGCCAGCACGAGCAGGCGCGGGGTGCCCGTCCGCAGTGCCAGCAGCAGCGGGAGGGACCGCTCGCCCTCCTCGTGGTCGTCCACGAGGCCCGGCAGCGCGACCAGCACGTGCACGCCGAGCCCGAGTGCCGCGGCCAGGGCGACCATGACCGCCGTCGGCGGCGTGGCGGCGCCGACGCCGCCCCACCCGCCGTACGCCAGGAACGCGGGGTAGAGCGCGAAGCTCGCCATCCAGGGCACGAACGACAGCGCCCGGGCGTGGAGCAGCCGGTCGCCGACCGCCGACACCACCAGGATCGCGAGGTACGTCGCTCCCGCCCGCCGACCATGGGCCACCGCGAGCGGCACGACGAGCAGGACCGCGCAGGAGAGCGCGAACCACACGGTGCCCGGGTCGAGCCGGTCGCCGGCGAGGGGCTTGTCGGGTCGGCGCCGGGCGTCGCGCTCGCGGTCGGCGAGGTCGTCGGCCCAGCCGAGGACGGACTGGCCGACCAGCACGGTCGCGGCCACCAGCCCGACCTCGCGGAGCGGCCTCCCGGCCACGGCCGCCGCCGCGGCGAGCGCAACGGCGGTCGCCAGGGCCTGGCGGGGATGGGCCGACCGCACGAGGAGCAGCGACGGCGTCGTCGGCAGGGCCCGGGGCATGGCACGGAGTATGGCCCGCGTCGGCGGCGATCGGGCGGTGCGACACGGGCGCGCACCACACGACCACGCGTTCTGTCAAGCCCGCATAGGGCCTCTGACCTGCACAAACGCGTGAGGAGCAGGTTCGAACCCGTGTTAGAATGGTCACCTAGGAAGGGGAACTGAACATATGACTTTCACCGTTGGCGAAACGGTCGTCTATCCCAATCACGGGGCCGCGGTCATCGAGGACATCGAGATGCGGACGATCAAGGGGGAGGACCGCCAGTACCTCGTCCTCCGGATCGTCGCACAGCAGGACCTGGTCGTTCGCGTGCCGGCCTGCAACCTCGACCTCGTCGGCGTCCGCGACGTCGTCGACAAGGAGGGCCTCGACCGCGTCTTCGACGTGCTGCGCGCGGCCCACGTCGAGGAGCCGACCAACTGGTCGCGTCGCTACAAGGCGAACCTCGAGAAGCTGCACTCCGGCGACGTGATGAAGGTGTCGGAGGTCGTGCGCGACCTGTGGCGCCGTGAGCGTGACCGCGGCCTGTCCGCGGGCGAGAAGCGGATGCTGGCCAAGGCGCGCCAGATCCTCGTCTCCGAGCTCGCGCTCGCGGAGAAGACCAACGAGGACAAGGCCGAGGCAATGCTCGACGAGGTGCTCGCCTCCTGAGCAGCAACGACACCGACCGAGGCCCTTGGGACGAGATTCCCAGGGGCCTCGGTCTCGTTCTGGACGAGGACCGGGGCGCCCTCCCCTACACCCTCGTCCACGGCGAGGCGCTCGTCGCGTGTGCCGCGTGGGCCCTGGGGGAGGCAGGGATCGACCTCGTCGACGCCAGCGTGCCGTGGTCCGGGCTCGTCGAGTCCGGGGGAGACCTCGTCCTGCACGACGCGTTGTGCCCGACGGCGCCGCCGGCCTTCCTCGCCGCCTGCCTGGATCGGGCGCGCGAGACGGGCCACGTGGTGGTCGGCGTACGCCCGGTGACCGACACCGTCAAGGTCGTGGCCGACGGTGTCGTCGGCCCGACCCTCGACCGGGACGGCCTGCTCGCGATCGCCTCGCCCCTGGTCCTGCCCGCCGCGGTCCTGGCCTCGCTGGCGCAGCGCCCGTCCCCCGACCTGGCGCGGGCCGTGGGCGACCTCGCTGCGGCCGGTCACCGGGTCGAGACGGTCGAGGCGCCCCCGGAGGGTCGGCGGGTGGCCTCCGCGGAGGACGTACGCCTCCTCGAGGCCCTCACACGTCCGCTGCGCTGAGCGGGCTGAGCTCCTCCGCGAGCGCCACGTCCTCGGGGAAGGTCACCTTGAGGTTCAGTGCGCTGCCCGGGACGGCCGTGACCACCACGTCTCCGTACGCCGCCACGCAGGCGGACGTGTCGGTGCCCTCGAACCCGTCCCGCGCCGCCGCCCGGTAGGCCGCGAGCAGCTCGCCGGCGCGGAACGCCTGCGGGGTCTGCACGCCGCCCACCGCGTCGGTGACCGGGGCCAGGTCGTCCTGCACCAGCTGTGTCACCGGCACCATCGGCACCGCCCCGCCGGAGGTCCGGGCCGCCTCGACGACGGCCCGCCACAGGGGCACGCCTGCCAGCGGCCGTGCGCCGTCGTGGACCGCGACGACCTCGACCTCGCCCGACTCGACGTCGGCGGCGAGGACCTGCAGGGCCGCCCACTCCGAGGCGTGCCGGCTCGGGCCGCCGTCGACCACGAGCACCTCGCGGTCGCCGAGGTGGGGAGCGACGGCCTCGCCGACGGCGGTCCGGTCCTCGGGCCGCACCACGAGCACGACGCGGCGTACGCCGGGCAGCGCCAGTGCGTCGCGCAGCGACCACACCAGCACGGGCACCCCCCGCAGCGGCAGCAGGACCTTGTTGACCTCGGCGCCGACCCGGCTCCCCGACCCCGCCGCGAGGATCACGACGGCCGTGGCGGGCGGGCTGGCGCTCACCGCGTGACCAGCGCGGTGGCGATGGCCGCCACGCCCTCGCCGCGGCCGGTGAGTCCGAGCCCGTCGGTGGTGGTGGCCGAGAGGCTCACCGGCGCTCCGACCGCGGCCGACAGGGCCGCTGAGGCCTCGTCACGTCGCGGCCCGAGCCGCGGGACGTTCCCGATGACCTGCACCGCGACGTTGCCGATCTCCCAGCCGGCGGCCCGTACGCGCCGCGCGGTCTCGGCCAGGAGCGTGGCTCCGGAGGCGCCGGCCCACTCCGGCTCCGCGGTGCCGAAGTGGCTGCCGAGGTCGCCGAGGCCGGCCGCCGAGAACAACGCGTCACACGCGGCGTGGGCTGCGACGTCGGCGTCGGAGTGGCCCTCCAGCCCGGCCGGCTCGTCGGGCCACGCGAGGCCGGCGAGGTGCATCGGTACGCCCGGGACGAGGCGGTGCACGTCGGTGCCGATCCCGATGCTCGGGGTGGGGAACGGAGAGGTCACGTCGGCATCATTCCCTACGCGCGCCACAATGGGAGCGTGACCACTCGTCGTCCTCCCTGGGTGCTGGCCGGAGTCCTCGCCGGATTGGCGGGCCTGGCCACCAGCTATGCCACGGCGATGGTGCTGACCATCCGCGAGTCGCCGGTCGTGGCCGTGGCGGAGCTGGTCATCAAGCTGACACCCGGACCGGTGGCCGAGCGGGCCATCTCGATCCTCGGGCTCTTCGACAAGCCCTTCCTCGTCGGCGTGATCCTGCTCCTGCTGGTGGGCTGCTTCGCGGCGGCGGGGGTGCTGGCCCGGCGTGCCTGGTGGGCACCGCTCCTGGTGTGGTTCGCGCTCGCGGGCGTGGGTCTCGGCGCCGTGCTGGTCCAGCGCGGCGCCGGTCCCGTCGACGTCCTGCCCGTCGCCGTCGGCCTGGTCACCTGGGTCACGCTCCACTCGGCCCTCACCGACGCGCTGCACCGGGGCCTGAGCAGGCCCGACCTGGAGTCCCACGAGCGACGGGTGTTCCTCGTCGTCGCAGGCGTGGTGTCGGCGGCAGCGATCGGCATCGCCGTGGCCGGCCGGCTCGTGGGGGCCGGGCGCCGCCACGTCGAGGTGAGCCGTCGGCTGCTCCGCATCCCCGGCGTCACCCAGCGCCAGCCTCCGGCCGACACGTCCATCGGGCTCCGGGGGATCGCGCCGTGGCAGACGCCCAACGAGGACTTCTACCTGATCGACACGACCATCGCGAAGCCGACCATCGAGCCGAAGGACTGGTCGCTGCGGATCCACGGGCTGGTCGAGCGCGAGCTCACCCTCAGCTATGCCGACCTGGTCGACCGCGAGATGACCGAGTCGTGGATCACCCTCAACTGCGTGAGCAACGAGGTCGGCGGCGGCCTGATCGGCAACGCCCGCTGGAGCGGCGTACGGATCTCCGACCTCCTCGCCGGCCTCGGCGTCTCCGACGAGGCCGACTGCGTGCTGCAGACCTCCCACGACGGCTGGACCTGCGCCACCCCCCTCGCGGCCCTCACCGACGACCGCGACGCGATGCTCGCCGTCGCCATGAACGGACGTCCCCTGCCGATCGAGCACGGCTTCCCGGTGCGCACCATCGTGCCCGGCCTCTACGGCTACGTGTCGGCCACCAAGTGGGTCGTCGACCTGCAGGTGAGCACGTTCGCGGACTCCACCGGCTACTGGACGACCCGCGGCTGGTCGGCCGAGGGCCCGGTCAAGATCGCCTCGCGCATCGACGTACCGCGCGGCGGCGACGAGGTGCCGGCGGGGCAGGTCTCCTTCGGCGGCGTCGCCTGGCACCAGCACACCGGCATCGAGGCGGTCGAGGTCCAGGTCGACGGGGGCACGTGGACGCGGGCTGAGCTCGGCGGGGTGCCGTCGGTGGACACGTGGGTCCAGTGGGCGGTGACCCTCGAGGTCGAGGAGGGTGACCACGACGTGCGCGTACGGGCCATCGGCAAGGACGGCGAGACCCAGACCAGCGTCCTGCGGGCGCCCGACCCCGACGGTGCCACCGGGTGGCACACGGTCGAGTTCAGCGCGGTGTGAGCGGTCGGGCCGTGAGCGGGGAGCGCCGGCTTGCTCAGGGCGAGCCGGAGCTCCCCGCCGTCAGCTGTTGCGGATGACGTACGCCGTGCCGCCCGAGGCCGCGATCCACAGTCGCTCGAACTGCGCGCGGTCGTAGACGCGGCGGACCTCGGCGTTGGTGGCGCCGGCGGGGTCGTTGACCACGACGTCGCCGTCGGCCTCGAACCCGACGATGACGAGCAGGTGGCCGTTGCTCGCGGAGATCGGGGCGCCGGTGAGCTGGTTGCGGCCGAACGCGATCGAGACGATGAGCGGGACCCCGGCGGCGATGTGGTCCTCGGCCTCGCGCAGGTCACGCATCCGGGTGACGTAGGAGTCGCCGCCGACCAGCGTCGCAGCGTACGCGGTGTTGAACGCCCAGTTCCCGGTGCCGCGGTAGCCGTGGTCGTAGACCATCCTGGCGGTGTGGTCGACCACGGCGTCGGCGTGGCCGGCCGCGATGCCGCGCGGGGTCGGGGAGATGCCGTACCAGGCGAGCACCATGGCCGTCGAGGTGGGCGAGCACCACGCCTCGCCGCCACCGCCCCACTGCGGGTCGTGGCCGCTGTGGACCATCTGGGAGTAGGTGGGGACCGCGAGCACGGTGCCGGCGGCCGGACCCGGCTTCGACGGAGGTCGGGCCGCATCGGCATCGGCCGACGCCACGGCGCCGACGCGATCCAGTCTCACGGCCAGGCTGGACCCGCGCGGTCGCATCAGCGTCACGCGCACCTGCCACGACGTGACCGAGCCCGCGGCGAGCCAGGTGTCCGCGCTGACGCGACCGAGGTCGTCGGCCTGCCCGGAGTACGTACGCCGGCTGAGCGGGCGGTTGGTGAGGTTCCAGTCGGCGACGGTGTCCCACGTGCCGGTGCGTCCGCTCGCGTCGCGGGCCCGGACCTCGACGCGGACCAGGCTCCTCCCCGGCGTCGTCGCCTCCCAGCTCGGGACCAGCGCGGTAGCGCCGAAGCCCGGGGTGGCCCACGGGGAGGTCCAGGTGCCGGCCTCGTACGCCTTGCCCGCGACCGTGCGCGGCTTCGCCTTGCGCAGCGCCACGTGGCCGCGGCCCATCTTGAGGCCCTTGCGGGCGCCGGCCTTGAGCTCGGCGTAGCTGCTCCAGGAGGTCAGCTGCACCTGTGGGGTGGCCCGCTTGCGCGCCTCCGACTGGGTCTCGGCGCCCGACGCGGGCGCCAGCGCGCTGGCGAGGAGCAGGGGAAGGGCGAGGGCGGCGGCACGTCGGAGCACCGGTCGACGATAACCCGAGAAGTCCCACACGTCTCAGGAGTCACAGCCTCTGTCCGGCGGCCGACGCCGCGGAAGCCAGCCGAACGGACGTCCACCCCTAGACTTGCCCGGTGACCCTGAGGCTCCACGACACCGCGACGCGCGAGACCCGCGACTTCGTCCCCCTGGTCCCCGGCCGGGCGGGCATCTACGTCTGTGGGCTCACCGTGCAGTCCGAGCCGCACGTCGGCCACGTGCGGTCTGCGGTCAACTTCGACGTGCTGCGGCGGTGGCTCTCCGCCACCGGCCACGAGGTCGACTTCATCCGCAATGTCACCGACATCGACGACAAGATCCTGGCCAAGTCGGCCGAGCAGGGCGTCCACTGGTACGCCCTTGCCGCCGCGATGAAGCGCGAGCTCGACGCGGCCCTCGCGGCGATCAACGTGCTGCCCCCGACCTACGAGCCGGGCGCGACCGGGCACGTCCCGGAGATCGTCGAGCTGATCGAGCAGCTCATCGCGCGGGGCCACGCCTACGCCGCCGAGGACGGCAGCGGCGACGTCTACTTCGACGTGCGCAGCTGGCCGGCGTACGGCGAGCTGACCCGCCAGAGGGTCGAGGACATGGAGCCTGCCGGCGACGCTGACCCGCGCGGCAAGCGCGACCCGCGCGACTTCGCGCTGTGGAAGGGCTGGAAGAAGGACTCCGAGCCGCAGACCGCGTCGTGGCCGTCCCCGTGGGGGCCCGGGCGCCCGGGGTGGCACATCGAGTGCTCGGCGATGGCCGGCAAGTACCTCGGCCCCGCCTTCGACGTCCACGGCGGCGGCGTCGACCTGCGCTTCCCGCACCACGAGAACGAGCAGGCCCAGTCGCGTGCGGCCGGTCGCCCGTTCGCCTCGTACTGGCTGCACAACGCCTGGATCACGACCGCCGGCGAGAAGATGAGCAAGTCGCTCGGCAACTCACTGCTCATCCCGTCCGTGCTCGAGCGCGTGCGCGGGATCGAGCTGCGCTACTACATGGTCGCGGCGCACTACCGCTCCCACGTCGAGTTCAGCTTCGAGGCGCTCGACGAGGCGGCCAAGGCGTTCCGGCGGATCGAGGACTTCCTGGACCGGGCGCGCGTGCACGTCCCCGTCGACGCGACATCGGAGCTTCCTGACGCGTTCGTCGCGGCGATGGACGACGACCTCGGCACCCCGGGCGCCGTTGCGGTCATCCACGACTGCGTGCGCGAGGGCAACCGCCTGCTGGATGCCAGGGCTAGCGAGGAGGCGGGGCGCAACGCCGTCGCCGTCGCCGCGATGCTCGACGTCCTCGGCCTCAACCCAGCCGACCCGGCGTGGGCGACCCGCGGGTCCGACGACCGGCTCACGGAGGTCGTCGACGCCCTCGCGAAGGGGCTGCTCGAGGAGAGGGCGGCGGCTCGCGAGGCCAAGGACTGGGCCCGCGCCGACGCCATCCGTGACCGGATCAAGGCGGCCGGCGTCGAGGTGGAGGACACCCCGACCGGCCCGAAGTGGAGCGTGTGAGACCGTGGCTGGCAATTCCAAGCGCAAGGGCGCCATCAAGAAGACCGGCAAGGGCAACCCCACTGCCGGCTCGGGCGGTCGTGTCCGCCGCGGGCTCGAGGGCAGGGGCCCCACGCCGAAGGCGAAGGACCGGCCCTACCACCAGGCCCACAAGGCCGCGAAGCGCGCCGAGAAGGCGAAGGAGACCCGCCCCAAGCGACGCACCACCGCCGACGCCGAGTGGGCCGCCGGCCGCAACTCCGTCGTCGAGCTGCTCCAGGCCGGGGTGCCGGTCTCGGCGGTCTACGTCGCCGAGGGCGCCGAGCGGGACGGCCGGATGCGCGAGGCCTTCAAGCTGGCCGCCGAGCAGGGCCTGACCCTGCTCGAGGTCACCCGCAACGAGATGGACCGGATGACCGGCGGTGCGGTGCACCAGGGCCTCGCGGCGCGCCTCCCGGCGTACGAGTACGCCCACGCCGACGACCTGCTGGACCGGGCAGACGAGGCCAAGGAGCCGCCGCTCGTCGTCGCGCTCGACTCCGTGACCGACCCTCGCAACCTGGGCGCGGTGATCCGCTCCGCCGCCGGCTTCGGCGCCCACGGCGTGCTGATCCCCGAGCGTCGGGCCGCGGGCATGACCGCCTCGGCGTGGAAGACCAGCGCCGGTGCCGCCGCGCGGCTGCCGGTCGCCCAGACCGTCAACCTGACCCGCCAGCTCAAGGCCTACCAGGAGGCGGGCTGCATGGTCGTCGGCCTGGCGGCCGACGGCGACCTCTCGCTGCCCGAGCTCGTCGCCCCGGGCGGCCTCGCCGAGGGCCCGCTCGTCGTCGTGGTCGGGTCCGAGGGCAAGGGCCTGGGTCGTCTGGTCGCCGAGACGTGCGACCAGATCGTGTCGATCCCGATGGCCGCCCAGCTGGAGTCGCTCAACGCCGGTGTGGCCGCCTCGGTCGCCCTCTACGCGATCTCGCAGGCCCGCACGACGTGAGGCCCACCCCCCGGCGGTTGCTGGTCGGCGCCGCACTGGTGTCGCTCAGCGTCGCGCTGGGGCTGGCCGTGGCGGTCTCGCTCTTCCTCACCAGCTCGCGGACGGTGGTGCTCGTCGGCCACGACACGGTCGTCCGTCCCACGCTGGCCAAGGACGCCGTGGTGGAGACCGGACCCCTGCTGCCCGACCTCCGGTTCCGCGACGTCGGTCCCCTGGGGGTCACCCTGACCCTCGGCAAGACCGAGGTCGGCTCGATCGAGGAGCTCGTCGAGCGCTACGCCCTCATCGCCGGCGACCCGCGCGCGCCGATCGACAAGGTGCAGGACGTCGTGCTCGACATGGCGGTCTCCGCCGCGCTGCGCGGGCTCGGCGTGGGGCTCGTCCCGGTCGCGTTCTTCCTGCTGCTCGGCCGGCACCGCCGCGGCGAGCTGTTCCGGGGCGTACGAACCCGGCACGGCCTGGTCGCGCTCGCCCTGCTGCTGGTGCTGCCGGTCCTGGTCTGGCAGCCGTGGGAGTCGGCGGAGGAGACCCAGGAGGAGCAGGGCAGCTGGCAGACGCTCGCCGAGCTCGCCGGCCCGGACGTCGTGCTGCCGGCGGAGGTGCGCGACATCGAGGTCCGCACCGGGCCGGTCACCACCCAGAGCAGGCGGCTGGTCCTGAGCGCGATCGACACCTACGACCGGAGCCGTGAGTTCTACTCGGCGGCCGCCGAGAGCGCGGCGGGGCTCGTCGAGCTCGGCCTGCGCGAGCCGGAGGAGGACGAGACCGTCGCGCTCCTCGTCAGCGACCGGCACGACAACATCGGCATGGACCGCGTGGCGCGGGCCATCGGCGACGCCGCTGGGGCCTCGGTCGTGCTCAACGCGGGCGACGACACCTCGACGGGCCAGCCGTGGGAGGCGTTCAGCCTCGATTCGGTGCAGTCGGCCTTCGCCGACTGGGAGCGCTTCGGCGTCGCCGGCAACCACGACCACGGCACGTTCGTCAGCACCTACCTCGCCGACCAGGGCTGGACGATGCTCGCCGGCGAGGTGGTCGACGCCCCGTGGGGCGGCACCCTGCTCGGGGTCGACGACCCCCGCAGCAGCGGCCTCGGCAACTGGCGCGACGAGTCCGGCCTCAGCTTCGCCGAGGTGGGCGACCGCCTCGCCGACGACGCGTGTGCGGCGGCCGAGGACGGCGAGCGGGTCAGCACGGTGCTCGTGCACGACGCCAACCTCGGCGACGAGGCGCTCGCGCGCGGGTGCGTCGACCTGGTCGTCGGCGGCCACACCCACGTCCAGTCCGGCCCTGAGCCCGTCGTGGGCGCGGACGGCGCGACCGGCTACTCCTGGACCAACGGCACGACCGGCGGTGCGGCGTACGCCATCGCACTGGGCAGCAAGCCGCGGCGCGACGCCGAGGTGAGCCTGGTGACCTACGCCGAGGGGCGGCCGGTGGGGCTGCAGTGGGTGCGACTCCGCACCGACGGGTCCTGGCGGGTCGGCGAGTGGGAGCCCGTCGCTCCTGCCCCGTTCACTCCTGACCTGTGATGGCCTCGTCGGGCTTGGCGGTGAGGAAGCGCTCGATGTAGTCGCGCGCGGTGTCGAAGATGTCGACCTGCTGCCCGGCCCGCTCCGAGAGGTACCAACGGTGCTCGAGGATCTCGTGGAAGATCTCGGCCGGCTCGAGCTTGCCGGTCGCGTCGGGCGGGATCATCGCCATGATGGGTTCGAAGATGGCCTGCATCCACTTGCTCGCCACCAGGTGGCGGTCCTCGCGGCCGAGGTCGAAGTGGGCGGTGAACGCTGCGATGTCGTTGAGCAGCCGTCGCGCCTGGTTGTCCTCGACCGTCATGCCGGTCAGGTCCCGGATCTCGCGGGTGTGGTGGCCCAGGTCGACGACCTTGGGCTGGATCCGGATGGTGTCGCCCCCGAGGTCGGTGACGATGTCGAGCTCGTCGACGTCGAAGCCGAGGTCGTTGAGCCGCTCGACACGCCGCTCGATGCGCCACATCTCGTCGGCCCCGAACTCCTCGAGGTCGGTCAGCTCGCTCCACAGCGCCTCGTAGCGCGAACGCAGGTGCTCGATGATCGCGAAGCCGTCGATCTCCTTCTGGACCGCGCCGCTGGCCGAGAGGTCCATCAGCTCGGCGAAGATGTTCTCGCAGCCGACCGTGATGTCGTAGTCGCGCAGCCGGTCGCCGACGGTGTCGTGCAGCTCGCCCGTCTCGGCGTCGACGAGGTAGGCCGCGAGCGCGCCGGCATTGCGCCGGAACAGCACGTTGGACAGCGACACGTCACCCCAGTAGAAGCCGGCGAGGTGCAGGCGCACGAGCAGCACCACGATGGCGTCGATGAGCGTCGGCACGTGCTCGGCGTCCATGCCGCGGCTGAAGAGGGTGCGGTAGGGGAGCGAGAACTGGAGGTGGCGGGTGATCAGCGCCGCCGGCAGGGCCTCGCCGTCCTTGGCCTCGCGCCCCGTGACGACGCCTTGGGGCACGACCGCGGGCATGCCCATCCTCTGCAGGTCGCGCAGCATCCGGTACTCACGGAACGCGATGTCGTCGTTGGTCTCCTTGACGGCGTAGACGTTGCTGCCGAGCCGCACGATGCGTACGACGTGGCGCGACAGGCCGCGCGGCAGCGGGACGACGACGTCGTCGGGCCACTCCTCGAGGGGGAGGTCCCACGGGAGGGTGAGGATGGCCGGGTCAGGCCGGCTGGCGACGATCCGCATGGCCATGCGATGACACTAGCCGCGACGT
The DNA here is from genome assembly GCF_004785795.1 of Nocardioides eburneiflavus. NCBI lineage: Bacteria > Bacillati > Actinomycetota > Actinomycetes > Propionibacteriales > Nocardioidaceae > Nocardioides > Nocardioides eburneiflavus. The sequence goes on along the minus strand of NZ_SRRO01000001.1, from coordinate 35,620 downwards.
GCGCGTCGAGACCCCACCTGGTCCGCCAGGCTCCACATGTCGACGCGCGGACCGCTCGCGGCCGGTACGTCGATGCCGTCTGGTCCCGCGACCAGGTCGGCCCCGCCCGGCTCCGAGCCGAAGAGGTGTCGACCCTGCTCCAGTGGCAGGGAGAAGCCGGGCGCCGCCGCTCTGCGCGCCACCACGAGGATCTTCCCGTCCGGGTGCTCGCGGGCGTAGGCGATGGTGTCGGCGTCGACGTGGGCCCAGCGCAGTCCGCCCCGACGCAGCGCGACGTGGTCGCGACGCAGCGCCGCGAGGTCGGCGTACGTCCTGAGGGTCCGTGCGTCCCACTCGTCGCGGCGGTGCCAGGGCATCGTGCGGCGGGCGTCCTCGCCGGTGACGCCCTCGAGGCCGATCTCGTCGCCGGCGAAGACCATCGGGACCCCGGGCAGGGTGAACTGGAGCCCGGCGGCGACCCGGTGGAGGCCCGCGTCGCCGCCGACGACCGTGCGGATCCGGGCCGAGTCGTGCGAGCCGAGGATGTTCCAGCTCGACTCCGTCGCCCGCCAGCCCAGCGTGCCCTGCCAGGCGCGGAAGGTCTCGACGACGGCGGCCCCGTCGCGGCGGGCGACCGGCACCGGACGGCCGAACGCGCGCGCCGGGGAGGCCGGGTCGCGCAGCCACGACCACACCGGCCACGAGAAGCCGGAGTAGTTCATCGTGCCGTGCCAGCCGTCGCCGTCGACGTCGCCCGTCGCGTCGTGGTTGTGCTCGCCGATGACCCACGGGTCCGGGCGCAGCGCCTCCGCGGTGGCGCGGACCGCGCGGGCCACCTCGTGGTTGACGTCGACGGCGCCCAGGCGCCCGGTCATGTTGGCGACGTCGATCCGCCACCCGTCGACGTCGTAGGGCGGTCGCAACCACCGTCCGACCACCGAGTCCGGGCCCTCGACCATGGCGTGCCGCAGGTCGCGGTCGGCGTGGTTGACCTTGGGCAGCGTGCCGTGGCCCATCCAGCAGGCGTAGGTCCCATCCTCGTCGAAGCAGTAGAACGACCGGTGCGGGTCGTCGGGGTCGTCGGCGGCCGCGAGGAACCACTCGTGGGTGTCGCCGGTGTGGTTCGTGGTCAGGTCGCCGAGGATCCGCCACCCGCGCTCGTGGACCGCGGTGCTCAGCCGCGCGTACGCCTCGTCGCCGCCGAGCAGGTCGTCGACCTCGGTGAAGGTGGAGGCGTTGTAGCGGTGGTTGCTCTCGCCGGGGAAGACGGGCGTGGTGTAGACGACGTCGGCGCCCACCTCGGCGACGTGGTCGAGGTGCTCGGTGATGCCGTCGAGGTCCCCGCCGAAGAGCTGCATCGGGGTGCGCGGGTCGTCGGGCTCGAAGGCCACCTCGTCGTCCCAGTCCGCTGCCAGGGCCCAGTCGGGCGTGGCCCGGTCTGCGGCGGCCGCCGACCGGGCGAAGCGGTCGGGGAACACCTGGTAGACCACGGCGTCACGGCCCCAGTCGGGCGCGGACGGGTACGCCGAGATCCGGAAGTCGGTCGCGTCCGGCACGTCGTGGCCGAGCAACCCGGCGCCGGTCAGCCACTCCTGCGAGCCGTCGGTGCGCACGACCAGGAACCGGTAGTGGGTCACCGGGTTGTGCACCAGCAGGCCGGCCTCCCACCACGTGGTGGACCCCGCCGCGCTCGGGTGCATCTCGACGTAGACGGGCTCCGCGTCGTACGTCGTGCGCAGCCACATGCTCTCGACCGGTGCGTCGTCGGCATGCGTGCGCACGCGGACCGCGACGGTGTCACCCAGGCTCGGAGCCTCGTCGGAGACGAACAGCGGCGAGCCGTCGTGGTGGGGGAGGTGGAGGAGGCTCACGGGCCTCATCCTCTCAGCAGGGACGCCCTGACTAGGATTGCCGCCGCGTCCCCGGACGCACGCCGGTGTAGCTCAGTTGGTAGAGCGCCATACTTGTAATATGGATGTCGCGGGTTCGACTCCTGTCACCGGCTCTGCCCTCAGCGGACCTGCTCGACCTCGAACTCACCGGCCGGCGAGGCGATGGCGTCCTGCGCGGCGACCAGGCGCAGCTCGCGCTCGCCCGAGTCCAGGGTCTCCTTGAGGACGGCGAAGACCGACGAGGCCGTACGCGCGAGCGCGTCGGCGGGGGAGCCGGTCGCCTTGAGGTGGGCGGTGAACAGGGCGGCGGTGATGTCGCCGGAACCGTTGGCCTTCATCGGCAGGCGCGGCGTGGTCACGAGCCAGGCGCCGTCTGCCGTGACGGCGAGCATCTCGATGGCGTCGTCGGGAGCTCCCTCGCGGTCGACCGAGGTCACCAGCACCGCCGAGGGGCCGAGACCGCGCACCTCGTCGACCGCGGCCAGGATGTCGGACAGCGACGACGGCCCGCTCAGTGCATCGCGGTCGGTGATGAAGCCGAGCTCGAACTGGTTGGGCGTCAGCACGTCGGCCACCGGGATGACGGTGGAGCGGTACTTCGGCGGGATCGCCGGGTTGACGAAGCACCCCGAGGTGGCGTTGCCCATGACCGGGTCGCAGGTGTACGTCGCGTCCGGGTTGGCCGCCTTGACCTGGGCGACCGCGTCGACGATGACGTCCGCGATCTCCGGGGATCCCTGGTAGCCGGAGAGCACCGTGTCGCACGTCTCGAACGCACCGCGCTCACCGATGCCGGTGATCACCGCGGCGACGTCCTCGGCCGCGATCAGGGGACCCCGCCACGCGCCGTACCCGGTGTGGTTGGAGAAGTTCACCGTCAGGACCGGCCACACCTCGTGGCCGAGGCGCTGGAGCGGGAAGACGGCTGCGGAGTTGCCGACGTGGCCGTAGGCGACGTGGGACTGGATGGAGAGGACGCGCATCCCCTCAACCTAGGCCACCTGCAACGAGCGCTTCGACAGGCCCATCCAGTAGCCGTCGATCACCTGGATGCCCGGGTCGTCGGCGGTCGTCGCCGCGCCGAGCGTCACGAACAGCGGCGTGTAGTGCTCGACCGTCGGGTGGGCGTACGGCATGCCGGGTGCCTTCGCCTTGTAGTCGGACAGCGTGTCGACGTCGCCCCGGGTCAGCGCATCGGCCGCCCAGAGGTCGAAGTCGCGCGACCAGCCGGGCACGGCGGCGTCGATGCGCCACTCGGTGAGGAACGGGAGGCCGTGGGTGAGGAAGCCGGAGCCGATGATCAGCACGCCCTCGTCGCGGAGCGGGCGCAGCCGCTCGCCGAGCCTCATCAGGCGGTGGGGGTCGTCGGTCGGCAGCGACATCTGGAGCACCGGGATGTCGGCCTCGGGGAACATGATTTTGAGCGGCACCCACGCGCCGTGGTCGAGGCCGCGCGAGGCGTGCTGGTGAACCGGCTCGCCGCTGGGCATCATCGCGGCCACCCGACGGGCCAGTGCCGAGGCGTCGGGGGTCTCGTAGGTCATCTGGTAGTACTTCGGCGCGAACCCGCCGAAGTCGTAGACCAGCGGGGCACCGCTGGCGCTCAGGCTCACCGGTGCGGACTCCCAGTGCGCGGAGACGATCAGGATCGCCGTCGGGCGCGGCAGGTCGCCGGCCCATGCGGAGAGCTGGCCCGACCACACGGGGTCGTCGAGCAGGGGCGGCGCACCGTGGCCGATGTAGAGGGCAGGCATTCGTTCGTTCATGACATCCTCAATAGTTCATGATTCAACTATATTCCGGGAGGGCCCAGTCGACCGGGTCACCATCCTGCTCCTCCAGCAGCCGGTTGACACGGCTGAATGGCTTCGACCCGAAGAACCCGCGGCGCGCGCTGAGCGGCGACGGGTGGGCCGACTCCACGCACGGGACCGGCTCGAGCAGGGGCTTGAGCGACTGGGCGTGCCGACCCCAGAGGATTGCCGCGCACGGCCCGCCGCGCTCGGCCAGCGCCACGATCGCCCGCTCGGTGACGGCCTCCCACCCCTTGCCCTGGTGGCTGTTGGAGTCGTGGGGCCGGACGGTGAGCGACCTGTTGAGCAGCATCACCCCCTGGTCGGCCCACGCCGACAGGTCACCGTGGCGGGGCGGCACGATGCCGAGGTCGTCGCGCAGCTCGACGTAGATGTTGACCAGGCTCGGCGGCAGCGGCCACACGTGCCGCTCGACGGCGAAGCTGAGCCCGATCGGGTGCGTCGGGTTGGGGTAGGGGTCCTGCCCGACGACGAGGACACGTACGTCGGCCAGCGGGCGCTCGAACGCCCGGAAGATCCGGTCGGCGGCGGGCTGGTAGCCGCGGCCGGCCGCGTCCTCGTCCCGCAGGAACCGGCCCATCGCGGCGATCTGCTCGTCGACCGGCGCGAGGGCCTCGGCCCAGTCCGGGGCGACGCGACCCTTCTCGACGAGTCCGGCGAGCGCACTCATCGTGCGCCCTCGCGGGGATGGCGTCCGGCTGGTCGCTGCAGCCGGTCGAGGAACGCCACCAGCAGCGCCTCCCGCATCGCCGGCGAGGCGACGTCCAGCATCGCGTTGACCGCGGCCATCCGGCCGGGCAGCTCGAGGCCGCCGTCCGCCGAGGCGCCCACGAGTCCCGACGCCGCGAGGAGGCCGTCGAAGTCGTCGTCGCCGAGCGCGGTCGGGTCCAGGGCCTCGATGAACGCCACCACGTCCGGGTCGACGGCGACCGGTCCCGCCGCCTGCGCCGCCGCGACCGACTCCGCGAGCGCCGCGGCGAGCTCGCCGACGTGCTCGTGCGTGCCGGCGCTGACCGACAGGTGGATGCTGGGACCCCCGTCGCCGTACGACAGCTGGGGCTGGACGTACCAGCCGCGCGAGACGAGCTCGTCGGTCAGCGTGAAGGCGTCGCACGAGGCGTCGGTCGCGAGCGTGACGAGCGTCGAGTCGGGCGGCACCAGGAGCCGCAGCGCGGGCTCGGCGTCGATGCAGGCCACGATCGCGTCGACCGCCGCGAACGCGCTGTCGGCGAGCTCGAGGTAGCCCGCGTCCCCGATGTGCTCGACGACCGCCCAGGTTCCGGCGATCGGGCCGCCGGACCGCGTCGACTGGGTCGTCGCGTTGAGCATCGTGTAGCCCGGCCAGGCCGCCGAGGCGAAGAACTGCGGCGAGCGGAGGCCGGCGTCGCGGTGCAGCAGCAGCGACGTGCCCTTGGGGGCGTAGGCGTACTTGTGGGTGTCGACCGAGATGGACGTGACGCCCTCGACCGCGAAGGTCCACGGCGGCACCGCGCGCCCCAGCCGGGCGGCGTACGGCAGCACCCAGCCGCCGATGCAGGCGTCCACGTGGCAGCGCACCCCGCGGGCGGCGGCCGCCGCCGCGATCTCGCCGACCGGGTCCACCACGCCGTGCGCGTAGGACGGGGCGCTGGCCACGACCAGCACCGTGTCGTCGTCGATCGCCTCGGCCATCGCCCGCGCGTCGGCCCGGAAGTCGGGACCGACCGGCACCAGCACCGCCTCGACCCCGAAGTAGTGCGCCGCCTTGTGGAAGGCCGCGTGCGCGGTGGCCGGCAGGACCATCCGCGGACGTACGACGTCGGGGCGGCTGTCGCGAGCCCCCTGGACCGCCAGCAGGATCGACTCCGTGCCTCCCGCGGTCACCGTCCCCACCGCGGACTCCGGGGCGTCGAGGAGGTCGCAGGCGAAGCCGACGAGCTCGTTCTCCATCCGGAGCAGGGACGGGAAGGCCGTGGGGTCGAGCGCGTTCGAGGCGGCATAGGCGGCGACGGCCTCGCGGGCGATGCGGTCGACCTCCGGGTCGCCGGAGTCGTAGACGTAGGCCAGCGTCCGCCCGCCGTGCACGGGCAGGTCGCCACGCTGCATCTCGGCCAGTCGCTCGATCGGGTCAGGCACGGACGGCTCCTTCCGCTGCCGCCACCTCGGCGGCGTCGAGGGTGTACTGCCGCAGCCACCGCAGGCTGAGCAGGGTCAGGACCGCCGGCAGCACCGAGAACCCGAGCGTGATGGCGGTGAGGGCCGAGTCCGGCTGGGTGATCTCGCGGCCCTCGCTCGAGAGGTAGCCGCCGAGGGCGAGCACGACCGCGAACAGGGCCGGTCCCAGGGCGAGGCCGAGGGTCTCCCCGGCCGTCCACACGCCGGTGTAGACGCCGGCCCGGTTCTCGCCGGTGCGGGCCGAGTCGACCGCCGCCGCGTCGGGCAGCATGGCCATCGGGAACACCTGGCACCCGGCGTAGCCCACCCCCACCAGCGCGGTCGCGGCGAACACGACGGCGGGCGGCGCGACCCGGGCGGTGCTCGCGAGCACCGCGCCCGCCGCCAGCACGAGCGAGGCGATGACGTAGCCCCGCTGCTTGCCGATGCGCGTGCCGAGCGAGGCCCACACGGGTGTCAGCAGCAGGGCGGGGCCGACGAAGCACACGAAGAGGACGGTCGCGGCCCCGGACCGGTCCAGCACGTCGCCGGCGAGGTAGTCCACCCCCGCCAGCATGCAGCCGGTGGCGAGGGCCTGCAGGACGAACGTGGTCAGCAGCACGCGGAAGTCACGCGCCTGCCCCACGACCCGTAGCTGCTCGCGGAGCGTGCCCGCGCCGGCGGCGACCGCGCCGATCGGGGCCCTCCGGGTGCCCCACCAGGCGCTCGCGACCCCGACGGCGATCAGCACGGACATGACCACGCCCATCACCCGGTAGCCGTCGCGGCCGCCGACCTCGTCGCGGATCAGCGGCGCGGTCGCGCCCGCGAGCATGATCGTGAAGGCCAGGATCGCCACCCGCCACGTCATCAGGCGGGTCCGCTCGTCGTACGACGTGGTGATCTCCGCGGGCATCGCGACGTAGGGCACCTGGAAGAACGCGTACGCCGACGCGGCGAGCACGAAGAAGAGCAGGACCCAGCCCGCCTCGAGCAGCGAGCTCCGCAGGTCGGGGGCGGCGAAGATGAGCGCGAACGCCCCGGCGAGCATGAGCCCCGCCCGGATCAGCCACGGCCGTCGGGGACCGGCCGGGTCGACGGTCCGGTCGCTCACCCGACCGGCGACCGGGTTGAGCACCACGTCCCACGCCTTCGGGAGGAAGACGATGACGCCCGCCCACAGCGCGGCGATCCCCAGCTCGTCGGTGAGGTAGGGGAGCAGCATCAGGCCCGGCACGGTGCCGAACGCGCCCGTGGCCACCGACCCGCTGCCGTAGCCGATCCGGACGCCGCGCGGCAGCGTCGCGGGCCCGCCCGCCGGGACGGCCGAGGTCACCGCTGGCCCAGCGCCCGCGAGCCGGCCGACCCGTAGCGACGGGACGGGTTCGAGCCGATCGTGTCGGCGGACGCCTTCTTCGCCGGCGTCCTCGTGGCGGTGGCCTTCTTCACCGGGGCCTTCTTCACCGGGGCCTTCTTCGCAGGAGCCTTCGTGCCAGCCACCTTGCGCGCCGCAGCCGTGCGCGCGGCCTTCCTCCTCGCCGGGGCCTTCACGGGCGCCTTGCCCGACCACTCGTCGACCCACTCGTCGATGACGGTCCACGTCGTCCCGCGGGCCGCCCGGCCGGTCAGCATGCCGAGGTGCCCGCCGGGCACGACCTCGAAGCGCACCTGCGGCGCGCCGGTCAGCAGCGGGACCACCGCGCGTACGGCGGGCAGGGGCGCGATGCCGTCGGTGTTGCCGCCGAAGACGAGCGTCGGGACCGAGATCGCCGCCAGGTCGATCGTCCGGTCGCCGACCTGCATGGTGCCCCGCGCGAGGGCGTTGCCCTTGACGAAGCGGTGGTAGAGCTGGCCGAAGGTCCGACCCGGGTAGGCGAACATGTTGGCCCGGAAGCGGTCGACCGCCTCGAGCTGGGCGAGGTAGTCGGTGTCGTCGAGGTGGGTCAGCACCGCGAGTGGCTTGGTGACGACCTTCTGGGCGGACGCGGCGGTGAAGGCCCAGTTGACGAGCGGCTGGGGGATGCCGCCCAGGGCCCGGTAGGCACGGGTGATCGCTCCGCGGCCCTGCGTCAGGTTGAGCAGCGGGCGGACCGGCGCGACGAGTGGCACCTTGGTGACGTCGACGGGCGACCCGACCACGGTGATCGAGGCGATCGGCAGGTCCTGCCGGTCGGCGGCGACGAGCAGGGTGAAGATGCCACCGAGGCTCCACCCGACCAGGTGCACCCCGCGGCCGCCGGAGTGCTCGTGCACGGCCCGGACCGCCTCGGGCAGCACCTCGTCGACCCAGTGCTCCATGCCGAGGGACCGGTTGCGGAAGGAGACCTGCCCGTACTCGAGCAGGTAGGTCGGCCGACCCCCGGCGACCAGGTGCTCGACCAGCGAGCAGCCGCGGCGCAGGTCGAAGCACAGCGCAGGCGCGGCCAGCGGTGTGACCAGCAGGACCGGGTCGCCCGTCTCGGGGACGTCCTTGGCCGGTCGGTAGTGGTAGACCTCGCGCAGCTCCCCGTCGCTGATCAACGTGCGGGGCATCGGGCGCAGGTCGGCCAGCCCGCCGTAGAGCAGGGTGTGCGCCACGTTACCGGCCGCGGCGACGACCTGCTCGGGCTTGGGGATGAGGTCCATGGAAGAAATCTACGGCCCGGGTGCATCCACCGGGCGCCCTCGGCCGGAGAAGGCGGTGACGGGCGCCACCGGGCGCCCCTGATGGAAGGACTTCTCATGGCACGTCGCGTACCCGCCATCCTCGCCGCCTCGGCCCTCGCCCTCGGCACGATGGCCACAGCACCCGCCGCGTCCGCTGCCCCCGCGGCCAAGCCCGGCAACACCAGCCTCGCCGAGGTGCTCACCTCGGACGGCAACACGTTCGACAAGAACAAGAACGACTTCGACATCGTCACCGAGGCCGCTCTCGCGGTCATCGGCGCCAAGCCGGACTCCCCGGTGGCCCTGCTGGCTGACGGCAAGACCCGGCTCACCGTCTTCGCCCCCACCGACCAGGCCTTCCGTCTCCTGGCCGAGGACCTCACCGGCCAGACCATCAGGAGCGAGAAGAAGCTGTTCAACGCGCTGGTGGAGCTCGCCGGGGTCGACACGATCGAGACCATCCTGCTCTACCACGTCGTGCCCGGTGCCACGCTCACCAGCGGCAAGGTGCTCAAGGCCGACGGGGCCAAGCTCGACACCGCGGCCGGCAAGACGGTCAGGGTCAAGGTCAAGATGCGCGAGCACCGTGCGCCGGTGGTCACGCTGCGCGACAAGGACCGCAACGACCGCAACGCCCGCGCGATCATCGCGGCCCTCGACATCAACAAGGGCAACAAGCAGATCGCGCACGCGGTCGACCGCGTCCTGCGCCCGATCGACCTCTGATCACAGACGGCGACGCGAAGCCTGACGGGCGGGGAGCGGCGATGACCATCATCCCGTTCCCCGCCCGCTCGCCCCGCCGGTACGGTGACCTCGTGGTGACCCAGGCGATGTCGCTCGAGGACGAGCAGGACGATGCTGTCCGCGCGCTCGCCGCTCGGCTGGTCTCCGGCGACGAGAGCGCCCTCGAGGAGATCTACGACCGGTGGTCCGCCCTCGTCCACACCTACGCGCTCCGCGCCCTCCACGACCGGCACGACGCAGAGGACGTGACCCAGCAGGTGTTCGTCGCGGCGTGGCGCAGTCGCCACACGCTGACCCCGACCCCCACGGCCCTGCCCGCCTGGCTGCTGGGCATCGCACGCCACAAGGTGTCCGACGCGCGGGCGGCGCGGGCTCGCGACGCCGACCGGGTTGCCGCCGTCGTCTCCCTGCCGGGGGTCCACGACGGCTCCGACCCGTCCGTCGACGACGAGGCCGCCGAACGGCTGGTGGTGCGGCAGGCCGTCGACGAGCTGCCGGACCCGCGCCGCACCATCATGCTGCTCGCCTTCTGGGAGGAGCGCAGCCATGCCGAGATCGCCGAGACCGTGGGCCTGCCGCTCGGCACCGTCAAGAGCCACGTCCGCCGTGGCCTGATCAAGCTGCACCAGCAGCTCGAGGGGGTGCGCCATGAGTCACGCTGATCCCGACCAGCTGGCCGGGCTCGCCCTCGACCCCACCGACGGCCCCGACGACGTCCGGGAGCACGCCGCCACGTGCCCCGAGTGCGCCGGGATGGTGGCCGCACTCATGGGCGTACGCCGCCGCGCAGGGGCCGACCCGCTCGTCGCCCCGCCCGCGCGGGTCCGCGCACAGGTGCTGGCCGAGGTCCGCGCCGGCGCCCCCCCGGCGCCCGTCGCCCTGCCCGTGCGCGACGAGCAGCCGCCGCGTCGCGGGGTCCCGCTCTGGCTCGCCTCCGTGGCCGCGGCCCTGGCCCTGCTCGCCGGGGTGGGCCTGGGGCGGTGGGGCGCTGACGGGACCGAGGCTCCCGAGGCGGTCCCGGATCCTGCCGACACCGGCACCGTGGTGGCCGCCGCCACGCTCACCGCGCTCGACAGCGACGCCGGCCGCGGCGAGGCCAGTGCCGTTCAGTCCGAGGACACCTTCTCCATCCGGGTCAGTGCCAGCGAGCTCGGCGACGAGCCGGGCCTGCACGAGGTGTGGCTCATCAACGTCGACGGGGTCCGGATGATCTCCATCGGCATCCTCGCCTCGGGCGACGAGGGCGAGTTCGCGGTCCCGATGGAGCTCATCGACGAGGGCTACCGCATCGTCGACATCTCGGTCGAGCCCGACGACGGCGACCCCACCCACTCCGGCGTGAGCCTGGCCCGCGGCGAGCTCGCCTGAGCCTGCGTCCCGGTCCGCAGGGGTGGGCTCCCTCGACATGACGGCGCGGTGCGGCTAGGAACGTCTCCATGAGGTGGAGGTACGCGATCCTGGGCGGCACCGCGGCCGCGGCTGCCGCGACGACGGTCCACGACCTGGTGCAGCGCAAGCACGCGATCCTGCGGAACTTCCCCGTCGTGGGCCACGGCCGGTTCCTCGTGGAGAAGTTCGGGCCCGAGCTGCGCCAGTACATCGTCACCAGCAACGACGAGGAGCGCCCGTTCAGCCGCGACCAGCGCCGCTGGGTCTATGCCAGCTCCAAGCTCGAGAACAACTACTTCGGCTTCGGCACCGACAACGACGTGGAGCGCATCGAGGGCTACCCGATCATCAAGCACCGCACCTTCGCCGGCCCGGGGGCGGCGACGAAGCCCCACGCGCAGGAGGAGATCGCCCTGCCCGCCGCCAAGGTGATGGGAGCGGCCCGCGGACGTACGCACGCCTTCCGCCCCGCGTCGGTGGTCAACATCTCCGGCATGAGCTTCGGCTCGCTGTCGGGCAAGGCCATCGAGGCGCTCAACAAGGGCGCCGCAATGGTCGACTGCCTGCAGAACACCGGCGAGGGCGCGCTCTCGCCGCACCACCGCCACGGCGGGGACATCGTCTTCCAGATCGGCACGTCCTACTTCGGCTGCCGGGACGAGCAGGGTCGCTTCGACCTGGCCCGCCTCGTCGACCTCGTGGCGTCCGCGCCCGTCCGCGCGATCGAGATCAAGCTCAGCCAGGGGGCCAAGCCCGGCCTCGGCGGCATGCTGCCGGGGGAGAAGGTGAGCCGGGAGATCGCCGAGATCCGCGGCATCCCGGAGGGCAAGGACTGCGCGTCGCCGAGCCGGCACGCGGTCTTCTCCGACGTCGACTCGATGCTCGACTTCGTCGAGACGGTCGCGCAGGCGACGGGCCTGCCCGTCGGCGTCAAGTCGGCCGTCGGCAACCTGACCATGTGGGACGAGCTGGCCGAGGAGATGTCACGCGACGGACGCGGCGTCGACTTCGTCAACATCGACGGCGGCGAGGGCGGCACCGGTGCCGCGCCGATGATCTTCGCCGACTCGGTCGCCTATCCCTTCCGCATCGGGTTCGCCGAGGTCTACCGCCGGTTCGCGGCGGCCGGCCTGACCGACGACGTCGTGTTCATCGGCGCCGGCAAGCTCGGCATCCCGGAGAACGCGATCGTGGCGTTCGCGCTCGGTGCCGACATGGTCAACGTCGGCCGCGAGGCGATGATGGCCATCGGCTGCATCCAGGCGCAGAAGTGCCACACCGACCACTGCCCGGTCGGATTGGCCACCCAGAACCCTCGCTACACCCGCGGGCTCGACGTCAGCCTCAAGAGCGTGCGGGCCGCCAACTACGTCCGGTCGCTGCGCCGCGACCTGCTCAAGGTCTCCGAGGCCGTCGGCGTGGTCCACCCCGGCCTCATCGCCCCGGGTGACATCGACCTCCTCGACGGCACGCGGTCGGCCGTCGGCCTCGCGCAGACGTACGGCTACGACCCGTCCTGGCGCCGGCTCGGTCCGGGACTGGTCACGGACATCGAGGCGATCATGACGGCGCAGCACGCCACCCACGGGGCGGTCGCCGGCACCAGCGAGCGGGCGTAGGCTCGCCTCGGGTCAGCGGGCCCGCGACTGGCGCACGGTCTTGTCGTGGTGCTCGGGCAGGGCCTCGAGCTCGTCGAGGAAGTCGGCGGCCCACTTGGACACGTCGTTGGCGACGACCGTCTTGCGCATCGCCCGCATCCGCCGCGCGGTCTCCTTGCCGTCGGCGGCGAAGGCCTCGAGGAGTGCGGACTTCATGCCGTCGATGTCGTAGGGGTTGACCAGCCAGGCCTGGCGCAGCTCCTGCGCCGCGCCGGCGAACTCCGAGAGCACGAGCGCGCCGTCGTCCTCGAAGCGACAGGCGACGTACTCCTTGGCGACGAGGTTCATCCCGTCCCGGAACGGCGTCACGACCATCACGTCGGCCGCTCGGTAGAGGGCGGCCATCTCCTCGCGGGGGTAGGAGGAGTGCATGTAGGAGATGGCCGGACGTCCGATGCGGCCGTGGTCGCCGTTGATCCGGCCGACCAGGAGCTCGATCTCGTCACGGAGGATGCGGTACTGCTCGACGCGCTCGCGCGAGGGAGTGGCGACCTGGACGAACACTGCGTCCTCGACGTCGAGCTCTCCGTCGCGGACCAGCTCGCCGAAGGCGCGCAGGCGCGAGTGGATGCCCTTGGTGTAGTCGAGGCGGTCGACGCCGAGGAAGATCCGTCGCGGGTTGCCCAGCGCGTCGCGGATCTCGGCGGCGCGCTTCTCCACGCCCTCGGACCGGGCGAGCTCCTCGAACCCCGCGGTGTCGATCGAGATCGGGAACGCGGTCGCCTTCACCGGGCGGCCGTCGGGGAGGTAGATGGTGTCGCGGTGGGTCTTGTGGCCCACCCGGCTGCGCACGAGGCGTACGAAGTTGGCGGCCGCGCCGGGCAGCTGGAAGCCGATCAGGTCCGCGCCCAGCAGGCCCTCGAGGATCTGCCGGCGCCACGGCAGCTGGGAGAACAGCTCGGCCGGCGGGAACGGGATGTGGAGGTAGAAGCCGATGCGCAGGTCGGGGCGCTGGGTGCGCAGCATCTGGGGCACGAGCTGGAGCTGGTAGTCCTGGACCCAGACCGTCGCGCCCTCGGCGGCGACCTCCGCGGCCCGGTCCGCGAAGCGCTGGTTGACCGCGACGTAGGAGTCCCACCACTCCCGGTGGAACTCCGGCTTGGCGATCACGTCGTGATAGAGCGGCCAGAGCGTGCCGTTGGAGAAGCCCTCGTAGAACTCCTCCACCTCCTGCGCGCTCAGCGCCACCGGGACCAGCGAGAGCCCGTCCTCCACGAACGGCTCGAAGGCCTCGTCGTCCGCCGATCCCGGCCAGCCGATCCACGCCCCGTCATTGGCGCGCAGCACCGGCTCGAGGGCGGTCACCAGCCCGCCGGGGGAGGTGCGCCACGACGCGGAGCCGTCGGGCCCGATCACGCGGTCCACGGGCAGTCGGTTGGCCACGATGACGAGGTCTGCCTGCGGGGTGGGGCTCACGTCGCCACCCTATCGACGGCGGAGGACGCACATATCACCCCGGAGTGTCCCCCGCGCTGCTCGCAGGAGCGCCGCGGGTTTGTCCAGACGACTCGCCGGAGGCGAATGACATCGTTGTGGTTCGTCACCTAGACTGAGCGCAGTCCACCCGGCCACGGGTGGTCGTGGGGTCGAGGAGGAACAACACGCATGGACGCAGCGAAGCACATTCCGACCGAGCAGGAGACTGCTGCCGGGCTGAGCCAGCGCGACCGCGACATCCTCGAGTTCGAGCGTCACTGGTGGAAGTACGCGGGCGCCAAGGAGCAGGCCGTCCGCGAGAAGTTCGACATGTCCTCGACCCGCTACTACCAGGTCCTCAACGCCCTCATCGACCGCCCGGAGGCCCTCGAGGCCGACCCGCTCCTCGTCCGTCGCCTCCGGCGGCTCCGCGCGTCCCGCCAGCGGCAGCGCTCCGCCCGCCGCCTCGGCTTCGAGATCTGACAGCCGGACCCGATCCAGCGCGACCCGCCCACTCACGATTGGTCACCTTCCCCATGGCCTTCCTCTTGGACCTCTTCCCCAGTCCCGGCTGCTCGCCGCGCCGCCGACCTCGCGACGAGCGGGGCGTGGCGTTCCCGTCCCCGCTCGTGATGCTGTCGGTCCTCGCGGTCGCGATGGCCTCGATCACCTTCATCGCCACCCGCGACCAGGCGCCGACCGAGCGGCGGGTCGACACCGCGACGATCGCCAGCGCCGAGAAGTCGCCGTCCGTCGAGCCGGAGCCGACGCCGACCGAGACCGCCAAGCCCGAGCCCCGGGTCAAGCGCGGTGAGGTCTACGTCGAGGTCTACAACAACTCCGGGATCAAGGGCCTCGCGGCCGCCACGGCCGCCCGCGCCACCGGCGTCGGCTGGTCGGTCGTGGGCGAGGACAACTGGCAGGGCCTGATCCCGACCAGCACCGTCTACTTCCCGCCGCGGCTCAAGGCTGCCGGCAAGCAGCTCGCCCTCGACCTCGGCATCAAGCGCACGGCGCCCGCCGTGGGCGTGATGAAGCGCGATCGTCTCACCGTCATCCTCACGGCCGACGCCCCGCGCTGACCCGCCGAGCTGTTCCACCTCGGATGGCGGGACGGTGCGACGCCCGCGCGCGTCGCATGGTTGGGTGGAGTCCATGGAGTTCACCTCCGACGACGCGCGTGCCCACTACGACGCCGTACGCGACGTCCTCCACGGCGCGGTCGTCGGGCTCGACTTCGACGGCACGCTCTCGCCGGTGGTCGACGACCCGGAGGCCGCCCGCCTGCACCCCGGTGCGCCGGGCGCGTTGCTCGAGCTCGCCGAGGCGGTCCGCGCGGTCGCGGTGATCACCGGACGGCCGGCGCGCCAGGCCATTGCGATGGGCGACCTCGACGCGCTCGGCAACGCCATGCTCGACCGTGGGGCAGAGCTGTTCGTCTTCGGCCAGTACGGCAACGAGCGCTGGTCGGCCACGGAGCAGCGGATCCGGTCGCCGCGCCCACCGGCCGGCCTCGCGACCTTCGAGCGCGAGCTGCCCAGGGTGCTGCGCGGCGCGGGTGCGGCCGACGCCTACATCGAGGAGAAGGGGCTGGCCGTCGCGGTCCACACCCGCCGGATGGAGGACCCGGCCGGTGCCTTCGACCGGCTCGTCAAGCCCGTCGCCGCCCTGGCGGAGCGCCACCACCTCACGATCGAGCCCGGGCGCAACGTCATCGAGATCCGCTCGGGAGACATGCACAAGGGGCAGGCGGTGCGCACGTTCGTGGCCGAGCAGGAGGCCACGGCCGTCGTCTTCGGCGGTGACGACCTCGGCGACGTGGAGGCCTTCGAGGCCGTCCGCTCCCTGCGCGCCGGAGGGCTGCCCGGGCTCGTCGTCTGCTCGGCGTCGCACGAGCAGCCCGACCTCGTCGGCCTGGCCGACGTTGTCGTCGACGGTCCCGCCGGGGTTGTCGACCTGCTCGGCACGCTCGCGCGCCGCCGCTGACCGCACCCGCCCGCGCGTACCCCCGCCCGGTGCGACCACATCGTGGACTCGATGTGCGCATCGTGAGACGCCGCGCCTAGGCTGGGCGTGCTCATCACGAGGGACTGAGGGAACGGCCCGTAGAAGTCCCGGCAACCACCCGTGAGCCTCCTGTCCGGAATCGTCCGGCAGTCACGGGAGCAGGTGCCAAATCCGGCCCACGCGAGATCCGCGGGGACAGATGAGAAGGAGGACTTCATGAGCACCCTGCTGGACGAGACCGCGAGCACGACGACCCCGCGCAAGGGCCTGCGGGAGGGCGCCTTCGGCAACGCCCGCGCCCTGGCCTGCCGCGAGTGCGGCCACGAGGTCGAGCTCGGCCCGTCGTACGCCTGTCCGGAGTGTTTCGGGCCACTGGAGGTGGCCTACGACTTCCCGACGGTGACGGCCGCGGAGATCGCCGCCGGTCCCCGCAACAGCTGGTCGGCGAGATCCACGACGAGTACGACACCGACGCCGCGGTCGCCGCCTCCGCGGACCCGACGACCGTCGACGCCGGCGTGACGATCGAGGAGTTCGGCGAGCGGACCGGTGTCGAGCTCGACGACGGGCCCTACGAGACGGTCGCCGGCTACGTCCTGCACCGTCTCGCCCGGATGGCCGAGCTCGGTGACCGGGTGATGGTCGAGGACCGCCCCCTCGAGGTGGTCGGTCTCGACGGCCACCGCATCACGCGCGTACGCCTGCACGAGTCGACCGTGCCGGCCGGGGACGCGGCGGCCGACAGTGCCGCCGACGAGGTGGCCGACGAGTCCGGCCCGACCGCCCAGCAGGCCGCGTTCGCCGACTACTTCGCCACCTGGGGCCTGTTCCTCCCCGACGCCGCGGTCGCCGGCCACCGCGACGGCCACCTGATGGGGCACGGGTGGTCGGTGCGGTTCCGCTGGCGCGACGACGGGACCCTGCTCGTCCGGGCCGGTCATCGGATGACCAACGAGCGGGTGTTCGCCATCACGCCGGACGGCGAGGTCCGGCCGGCCGAGCCGGAGCCGCCCTCCGAGCTGATGGCCACCCCGAGCGACGCGACGCCCGAGCAGAAGGCCGAGATCGAGCACGCGTACCGCTCGGCGTGGACGCGCTACTCCAAGGCGGTGTCCGCGGCCGGCCTCGACTACGACCGCACGCCGCTGCCGCGCGGCCTCGAGCCCGGCGCGGACAGCCAGGTCTGGCGACTCGACGACGGCGAGTGGCACGCCGAGCCGCTGCGTCGCGCCCCGAGCTCGGAGCCCGGCTCGACCCCGGACGAGGAATAGCGTTCGCCGGCGTCGGTTGGGACCAGTAGGCTGGAGCCGCGAGTCCTGCTGGATCACGGGCTCGCTTGACAACACAAGAGGGGCTGATCGGTTTCGACTTGGGACGTTAGTTCCAGGGGAAGCGGGTCGAGAAGCCAGCGTCATCTCGTAAACGACCGCTGGAAATCCATAGTTGCCAACACCAATCGCAACGACTTCGCTCTCGCTGCCTGAGCAGTGATCGAAGGGTCTGACCGGGCACCCGTCTCCGTCCCGGACCCAGGCCTCATCTAGGAGACTTGCTGGTCACTTCCTGTCAGGAGGAGTGACCGGGACTCTTTCCTGACTGGGCCTGTCGGTGACCTGTTCGTGGGAGCACCGAGGCCGAGAAAAGCGACAGCACGAACTGCACCCGGAGAAGACCTGGATCGACGCTCGAGGACCGGGGTTCGATTCCCCGCAGCTCCACTGCGCACAGCCCTCTTGGCGAGAGCCGCTCCGACACCGGTCGGGGCGGCTCTCGTGCTCTGTCCCGGCGGTGTCGGCGCTCACCACTAGGGTCGCGACATGCCCGACTTCACCTGGCTCCCGGCCAACCAGGCGACGGTCGAGGACGTCGACGCCGTCTTCGCCACGAGCGGCGCGCACAAGTGCCGCTGCCAGGGGTTGAAGGTGCCCGGCTGGATCTGGCGCGACACCACGCAGGAGCAGCGGGACGCCGCGTTGCTCGAGCAGACGGCGTGCGGCACCGCGGGGCCGACCTCGGGACTCATCGGGTACGTCGACGGCGAGCCGGCCGGCTGGGTCGCGGTCGAGCCCCGGGAGAACTACCCCCGCATCTGGAGCCGCAAGCAGCCGTGGATGCGGATGGACCCCGAGCTCGAAGGCGTCTGGTCGGTCACGTGCTTCGTCGTCCGGACGGGCTGGCGCAAGGCCGGGCTGACCTACGAGCTCGCCCAGGCCACCGTCGCGTACGGGGGACAGGTCGGCGCCCGGGTTCTCGAGGGCTACCCCATCGAGCCGCCGCCGGGCAAGACCGTGATCTGGGACGAGGCGTCGGTCGGGTTGCTGCAGGTCTTCCTCGAGGCGGGCTACGAGGTGGTGGCCTCGCCCACCCTGCGGCGGCGCGTGGTGCGCCGGAGCCCGGCGTGAGCGGCCCGGAGTCTGAGGATCCGGGCCGGGCGTGGGCGGAGCTCGCGGACGGCGCCAAGCTCGCCGAGTTGGTCGAGGACGGAGCGGCCGGCTCTGTCGGGGTCGACGGCAGCGGCGCATTCGTCGACGCGAGGCCACGCGGGCTGGAGCTCGGGCAGGGCGACCTCAACGACCTCGGCGCCCTGCCCGGGCTCGCCGGGCGCACCTTCGACCGGATCCTCCTCCTGCAGTCCTTCGGCTACGCCACGGACCCAGTGGCGACCCTGCGGTCGGCGCGATCGATGCTCGCCGACGACGGGTTCATCGTGCTGACCAGGACGCAGCCCCTGCGCTACGCCACCGAGCGCGCCGAGCAGAACGGCACGTCGCTCGCCGAGGAGTACTTCTCCTCCTCCGCCCACACCTACCGCACGCGGTGGCACGAGGACGTCACGCTCACCAAGCGGACCTACACCGTCTCCGACCTGCTCAACACCTTCAGCGCAGCCGGGCTGTGGGTCGAGGCGGCCGCCGAGCCGCAGCTGTCGGAGGACGCGCGCCGCCGCTACCCTCACAAGCAGGAGTGGATGGACACCTACTTCGGCATCCTCGTCTTCCGCCTCCGCCCACTGGCGTCGTGAGAGGGTGCCGGTCGTGCCCGATCCCGTCGACTCCGGCGCCCTCCGCATCGTCCCGCTGACCCGGGCCCACGCCGAGGACATGGTGACCTGGCGCTACGACCCGCCCTACGACGTCTACGACATGACAGGCGCCGCGCCCGATGACCTGCTCGACCCCGCGCTGGGCTTCCACGCGGTGCTGGCGGGCGAGCGGCTGATCGGCTTCCGGTCCTTCGGCCCCGACGGTCGCGTGCCCGGCTGGGACTACGACGACACCGCCCTCGACACCGGGGGAGGGCTGCGCCCGTCGCTGACCGGCCAGGGCCTGGGCCGGGCCGCGATCGCCGCCGGGCTGGCGTACGGCCGAGACCGCTACGCGCCGGCAGCCTTCCGCGTGACCGTCGCGTCGTTCAACGCGCGGGCACGTCGTACGGTCGAGTCCCTCGGCTTCGAGGTGGTCGGGTCGTTCGCAGCCCGTCGGGACGGGCGGCCGTTCGACGTCCTCGTCCGCGACGAGACGCGCTGACGGCGGTCGTCAGACCTGCCGGGCGTACGGCGAGGGCTCCGCGGCGTCCGGGTGAAGGATCCCGGCCAGCACCTCGACCCCGTCCACGAGCCGCGGTCCCGGTCGGGCGAAGTGTCCGTCGGCGTCCACCGCCCACACGGGCACGCCGGGGAAGCGGTGGCGTACGTCCTCCGCGAGCGTGGCCGCGCCGTCCAGGTCGTAGCCGCACGGGGCGCAGACGACGAGGTCCGGAGCCGAGTCGACGGCTTCGTCCCACGAGATGCGGGTCGACTTCGTGCCCGCGACGCCGAGAGTCGGCTCACCGCCGGCGGAGGTCACCATCTCCGGGATCCAGTGGCCCGGCGCGAACGGCGGGTCGGTCCACTCGAGCACCAGCACGCGCGGCCGCACGCGACCCGCCACCCGGTCGGCCACGGCCGCGAGCCGTCCCTCGAGCGAGGCGACGAGCGCCGTCGCCCGGGCCGACCGCCCGGTCAAGCGGCCGATCTCGGTCACGGACGCCAGCACGTCGTCGAGGGTGTGCGGGTCGACCGTCGCCACCTCGGCCCGACAGCCCAGGTGGCGCAGCGCCTCGTCGACCGTGGTCACGTCGATCGCGCAGACGGCGCAGAGGTCCTGGGTGACGACGAGGTCCGTGTCGAGGTCGGCGAGGGCTCCGGCGTCGAGGCGGTAGAGGTCCTCACCAGCCGACATGGCTGCCGCGACGAAGTCGTCGATCTCCTTCGGCGTCAGTCCCTCCGACATCGCGGACGTCGAGACGACGCGCCGCTCCCGGGCCTCAGCGGGGTGGTCGCACTCGAACGTCACGCCCACGACGTCGTCGCCCGCACCGACGGCGAACAGGATCTCGGTTGCGGAGGGGATCAGCGAGACGATGCGCACCGGGAGAGCCTAGACGTCCCGGCCCGGACCTCAGGGGGCCTCGAGCAGCACGCACTCCTGGAGCGCTGGGCTGCAGCGCGTCATCCGCTGCTGCTGGCCGTCGGTCACCCGGGCGACGAGGAACTGGGCGTCCTCGAAGGTGAAGTCCGTGTTGATGAAGCGCCATCCCCGCGGCGCCGAGAGCGCGCCCTGGCTCCCGCCGTCGAGGTCACGCACGAGGATCTCCTCGAACGTGGCCACCTCGCCCCCGACCGGCTCGAGGGGCACCCACGCCACCCACTCCTCGCTGACGTCGGCGATCCCGAAGTGGGGCAGGTCGACGATCGGGGTCAGCTCGCCGTCGGGCGTCAGGTCGGCCAGGTAGACCCGGCCGTCGCCCGCGACCCGGTTGTCGCCGCCCGGGTCGCGGGCGTCGCCGCTGCCGTCGACGACCACCAGACCCGCACGCGTCGCCTTCCACACCAGCTGACCGGGCGCCGTCCGCGTCAGGTCGACCGGCTCGGCGCCGTCGAAGGGGCGCCACAGGACGCCGACACCCCGGCCGCTCGCGATCACCCAGCCGTCGTCGGTGACGGCTCCGATGCGGGTGCCGACACCGTCGTCGTCCCGGACGGGGACCGGCACGGGCAGGCCCATCCCCTCGCCGTCGGGTGCGGTCTGGAACCCGTTCAGGTCGCCCTCGCTGGAGAGGTAGGCGATGAACTGACCGTTGGGTGACACGACCGGCGGCTGCTCGACGGCGACGTCCAGCCCCCTCGGCGCTCCGCCGTTGCCCCACGACCACACGAACGGCGGCTCCACCGCCAGCCAGCCCTGGGCGGTCCCGTCGATCGCGTCGAAGCCGGGGAACGAGTCGTCGCCGACGTACGCCACCCGGTCGAGCACGTACGGCACCCGGGGCCGCCCGGTGGGCACCGCCTCCGGCAACGGGTCGGTCACGTCGGTGACCACGTCGGTCGGCTGGGGGGCCGGCTGGGGCAGGCCGCCCCGGTCGGACGGGCCACCCACGAGGACGACCAGCGCGATCAGCACGACGGCGGCAGCGACCGCCAGCACCGGTGGCCAGGCGAAGCGCGACGTCGGTCGGGAGGCCAGCACCGGCGCGGGCGGGACCTCGACGCCGTCGGCGACCTGACGCAGCTCGGTCCGCAGCATCCTCTCGATGTCCTCGTGCATGTCAGGCCTCCTTCCTGCCGGACGCTGGGCTGTCGGACGCTGGGCTGTCGGAAGCCGGGCTGTCGGAAGCCGGGCTGTCCTGGTCGTCGAGCGCGGCCTTCAGGCTCTTGAGGGCGCGGTGGGCCGTGGACTTCACGGTGCCGCGGGAGCAGCCGAGCGCCTCGGCGATCTCCGCCTCGCTCAGGTCCTCGAAGTAGCGCAGCACGGTGACCGCGCGCTGCTGGCGCGGCAGCTGCTTGACGTGCGGCCACACCGCCATCAGCTCGTCGGACGCCCCCGGCGTATCCGCGGGGCGCCCGGCCGCGCTGGCGGCGCCGCCCCAGTCCGGGAGCTCGTCGGTCAGCAGCTCCAACCGGCGCGCCTTCGGCCGCCTGGAGGAGAGGAACGTGTTGGTGAGGATCCGTCGCACGTAGGCGTTCATCGAGTCAGAGGCGCTCACCCTGGCCCACGCACGGTGGGCCTTGATCAGCGCCTGCTGGGCCAGGTCCTCGGCATCCGCGTGGTTGCCGGCCAGCAGGTAGGCGCTGCGGTAGACCATCGGCCAGGAGACGGCGGCGTATTCCTCGAACGTGGGTGCCTGCCTGTCGGTCCCCGAGAACATGCCACCCCCTCACCCCGCACCCCCGTGGTGCCGTCCCACCCCTCCAGACTCCCGCCGTCGGTGGAAGGTTGCGTCGGCCACGCCCTTTCCTCACGACCGTTGTTCACGATGGAGGGTCGAACACGTTCCAGCAGATCGGGTTGCGCCGCTGCTGGTCCTCCAGCACCAGCTCGCGCACCGTCGCGGGAAGCCGGTCGTGCTGCCAGCGGCACTCCGCGTGGCGCACCGTCTCCTCCTGCCCCGGAGCGGCTGCCATCGCCGCCTTGATCGCGTACGCCGCCGCGCCGAGGTCGTGCTCGGCGACGTGAGCGACGACCGCGGCCTGCCCGGCGGCGTACGCGGCGAAGCGGGGCGCGCCGGTCAAGTCGCGCGCGGCACCCATCGCGTGCCCGCCGAGGGCGCGGGTACGCCTCATCGAGAGCTCGCCGCGCGTCCAGGCCCGCGCGGCGGCGATCGCCTCGCGGGGGCGGGTGTCGTCGGGGCGGGAGCCCTCGAAGAGCGGGAGGACGTGCTCGGCGCACGCGGCCGCCCACAGGGCCAGGGCGTGGTGGCCCTCGTCGGTCAGCGTGCCGCCCCGGCGGACCGTGACCAGACGGGGATCGCGGACGGCCGGGAGGATCACGACGGCGAGGCTACGGCGTCACCAGCACCCGTTCCACGCGCCCCGCTGGTGGTCGCGCGCGTCGCGGATCGCGCGGACGTACGTGCCGTGCCGCGCGACCGGCTTGCCGCCGTAGACGTAGGGCCGGGTGAACCCGCTCCACGCCTGCCGGTAGGACAGGTCCGCGAAGCCGCCCTCACGCTTCACGTAGCGCAGCAACCGGCCGTACCTGTCCTTCGCGGCCTGGGTCCGGTCGGAGACCAGGTGCACGGTCGACCCCACCGGGGCCAGCCGGCGGAGGTTGGCCGTCGCCTCCTGGGCACCGCAGCGGCCGCGCTCCGGGGTGTCGATCCCGAGCATGCGTACCGACACGCGCGCCGCTGCGCAGGCGCACCCGGAGCGTGTCGCCGTCGGTGACGCGCACGACGTTGCCCGTCTCGCGGTGGGTCTGCTGCGTCTGGGTGTTGGCCAGCTGCTGGGGCGCGGTGCTGCCGCGGCCGATGCACGGGCACGGGTTGGACTCGCACGCCACCCCGTCCCCGTCGTCGTCGAGGCGGTGCGGGTCGCCCGCGCCGGCCTGCAGGAAGAAGTTCTGTGCGGCGGCCTGGCTCGGGAAGTCGCCGCAGTCGCGGTCGGAGAAGGCCGACGCGGGCGCCTGCACCACGATCGCGAGGCCGGCGGTGAGGCCGAGCGAGACGACGGCAAGCGCGAGCGCGCGGACGAGCGTGGTCATGGTGCGGTTCCCCCACGGGATCACGATGGTGCTGACTCCTCAAGGGTCACACCGGCTGGGCGCGCGCGTGGCAGAACGCGCCAACTCGCCCCCTGTCGCGTGGTCCTCGGCACGAGCGGGCGCGCCGGCTCTTCCCGATGCTGTCCCGGCGGCGTAGCGTCGAGATCCCCCGGGAGCCTGCTCTCGGTCGAGCTCCCCCGACCGCCCTGGAGCGCGCGATGAGCATCCGACGACTTCTCCTCGTGCTGGCCCTCCTGCTGGCCTTCCTGCTGGGCAGCCTCGGCCTGGCGGCTGCGCCCGCGACGTCGGCCAAGCCGGGATCGACCGCGGGCAGCGGTGTGGACTGCAACCTGCCCGAGTCCGACGCCGAGGAGCTGGTGATCCTCAACTACTACTACCCCAACAAGTACGTGTGGGACGACACGCACCTCACGGTCGGCGTGCAGGCCGCGCCCAACGTCTCCGACGCTCATCTCGCCGCCGTGCGCGACGCCATCGAGTCGTGGGACGAGGTGCTCCGCTCGTGCTTCGACGGGGAGATCACGTTGACGGACGTGACGGGTTCCAAGCGCAGGTCCGCCGACATCGTCCTGCACTACGTGCCGCACGCAGGCGGGGTCGTCTTCGCCGGGTACGCGATCTGCGGGGCCACGGGCTGCGGCAACATCATCGTGTCCTCGGAGTTCGCCACCGAGGAGAGCTACACGCCGGAGTACCTGTACTACGTGACGCTCCACGAGCTGGGCCACGCACTCGGCCTCGGCCACGCCACCAACCTGCTCGAGAGCACCGACCTGATGGGGTACGGCTGGATCGGCGACGCCCCGGACCCGCTGTTCTCCCAGTGCGACCTGGATGCCTTGGCCTACCTGTTCGGACCCGTGCTCGCGGGGACGGGGCCTGCTGCGCCCGGGCCCAGCGAGCTGGACCCCACCTTCGACTGCTCGGCCTGAGGCCACCCAGGACCCACGGTCGAGCTGCTCAGGTGAAGTAGAGGTCGACGCCCGGCGGCGCCTCGAGGATCTCCCGCGCGTGGTGGGGATCGATGCCGCGGGTTCCGCGGTGGTCGACGTTGAAGGCCAGCCCGTGCGGGCTCAGCCAGACATAGCGGCCCTGGCCGCACTGGCGTGATCGGTAGCCGGCGTGCGTCTTCCAACGGTGGTGCCGCCTGCCGAGTGGGCCGGAGTTGTGCGACCCCGTCTGCGGATGCTTCGGGTCGGGTGGGCCGGTGTCGTCGTAGGGAGTGGGATGGTCGTAGTCGACCCGGCGGCTGGTGGAGCTGGCGAAGGGCCAGTAGTCCCCGCCGGTCGTCAGGTAGACCTGCTCCTTGAGGGACTCGGGGTGCTCGTAGGCGGTGGTGCGCACCCGCGACGACAGGTCTCGCACCGGACGTACGGTCAACCGGGCGCGGCCCAGCAACGCGCACAGCGCGGACACGGAGGTCGGTCCGAGCCCCTCGACCCGGGCGACGGCATCGGCGCCGGCGAGTGCCGCCTCGTGGAGGTGGACGTGCAGCACGGCCTTCGGTGCGAGCGGGGTGAGGTCGAGGGAGCGCAGAGCGTCGAGGAGGTCGGCGGGGAACGCGGTCGCACGACTCGAGGACTGGTCGGGCTGGTCGGGCTGGTCGGGCTCGGCCGGTTCGGTGCCGGGGAGGGTGTCGTCGGTGTGCTCGAGGAGCAGCTGGAGGAGCTCGGCCGGGCGGGCGAGGTGGCCGAAGGCGATGGCGCGCAGCTCGTCGGCGCCGACCTCGGGGTGGGTGGGAGCAAGGATGTCGGCCGCCCGCTGCACGGTCGCCTCGACCCACACGGCGTCACCGGCCTCGATGCGCGCGATCACGGTGCGCAGGCCGTACTCGTCGGTGCGCCCGGAGCCGACGTAGCGACGGGCCTTCTCCGCCTCGACGCGCTCGTCGTGCAGGGCCGGGTCGGCCTCGATGACCTTGCCCTCGGCGACGGCGAGCACCCGCCCGCCTGCCTCGTGGGCGATGATCCTCGCGACCGCGCTATCGACGACGCCGACGCGGTCGGCGGGCAGGTGGCGCGTGAGCCGCGCGACCCGTCGGGCGATGTAGACCTCCGCCTCGCCGGATCGGACGATCGCCCAGGTCGCCGGCAGCCGGTGCTGGAGGTCGAGCACGTCGGCCAGCGCGTTGGTGGTGGCGGTGACGCCCGTGCCCCGGGCGATCGCGATCTCACCGAGGCAGAAGTCCTGCACACCCGGTGTGCCCTCGCCGCCGAGCTGGACCAGCACGTCACCGAGACGTCGGGCCTGTGCGCCGTCGGGCCCCTCGGTGGGGTCGGTGGAGTGGACCACTGCCCACTGGGCGAGGACTTCGAGGTCGCGGACCTCGGCCAGCCGGCGCCCGCGCACGGCCTCGCTCGCGGCAGCCAGGAGGCCGGTCGCGTCGAGCCCGGGGAGGGTGTCGGTCATGTGTTCGATGGTAGGGATCGCCACCGACAGTGACCCGCTGCGGATGGGTCGCGCGGACCATCAGGACCACCTTGTCGAAGTTGCGTGATCCGCGACGCGCCGGCCCTGTCGTCTGCGACGCTCTCGCGCATGGAAACCGCAGCGATCACGTCATGGACCCTCCTCCAGGAGATCCCCGTCCCCGCCGACGTCAACGACCTCCTCGTCGACGGAGAGCAGGCCGTCGCGGCCTACAAGACCTTCCGGGACTCAGCGATCTTCACCACCAAGCGCCTGGTCGTGCGCGACGCCCAAGGGCTCACGGGCAAGAAGGTGGAGGTCTACTCACTTCCCTACAGCCGCATCGACATGTGGTCGTCCGAGAACGCCGGCAAGCTGCTCGACTTCAACGCCGAGCTCGAGATGTGGACACGGGCGGGGCACATCAAGATCAAGCTCGACAAGAAGATCGACATCCGCCGGCTCGACAAGCTCATCGCCTGGGCGGTCCTGAACGCCTGATCGACCCGCGTGCGACGATCCGTCCGTGGACGGATGCGTGTTCTGCCAGATCGTCGCCGGAGACGTGCCCGGCCACCTCGTCCTCGAGACCGACGACCTGGTCGCCTTCCTCGACACCCGCCCGGTCTTCAAGGGCCACGTCCTGCTCGTGCCGCGCGACCACGTCGAGACCCTGCCCGACCTCCCCGCGGCGCTGCGCGACCCGTTCCTCTTCGCCGCCCAACGCATCGCGACCGCGGTCAAGGACGGGCTCGGCGCCCAGGGCTCCTTCGTCGCCGTCAACAACACGGTGAGCCAGTCCGTGCCGCACCTGCACCTGCACGTCGTGCCGCGCACCAAGGGCGACGGCCTGCGCGGCTTCTTCTGGCCCCGCACGAAGTACGCCGCAGGCGAGCCCGAGACGTACGCCGCCCGTCTCCGCGCGGCACTCGACGGCCGGCCCGACGGCCGGCCCGAGGGCCGGCCCTCAGCTAGGCCCGCCCGGCCTGCTCGCGGTCCACGTCCGCGACGACGTCACGCGGGCGTACGCGCTCGCGCCGCAAGGGGTGACCGGTCGCCGTGGCGGCGAGCACGAGCGCGACGTCCCCGACGACCGCTCCGCCCAGGACGTCGACGAAGAAGTGCCAACCCAGGTAGACCGTCGACACCGACGTGAGCACGGCGAAGGTCCAGCACGTGACGCGCACCCACGACGGCAGCCGCAGCACCTCCGCGACCAGGCAGGTGGTCACCGTGATGGCCACGTGCAGCGAGGCGAAGGCGGCCACGGTCTGGACGGCCCTGGTGTCCCACGCGCCGGCGAGGACGTCGACGCGGTCCTGCAGCAGCCACTCCTGCACCCGGGTGTTGAAGGTGGGGGAGAGGTCGGCGAACCCCTGCGGACGGGAGTAGACCGGGCCGAGCGACGGCACCAGGTAGTAGACCGCCACCCCGAGCAGCCAGTTGAAGGAGATGGCGGTGACGTAGAGCTCGCCGGCGAGCGAGCGCCGCGTCCACACCAGCGCGACGGCGAGGGCCGCCGGCACGAGTCCGATCCACAGCACGTAGACGCCCGACATCAGCCAGGCCGCCCAGCCCGTGCCCAGCACCTCGTGCAGCACGGCGGCGGGGTCGTGGCCCAGCCACAGGACACGGTCCAGCCGCGCGAGCTCGGTGTCCCACAGGCGCTCGTTGACGAACGGCAGGTAGCCCTTGAGGTTGCGGAATGCGACGTAGGCGACGTACCACGCCAGCAGGCCGCTCAGGGTGAAACGGACCTGGGCCAGGTCCCAGCGTGCGACCACCACCGACCGCAGCACCGACCTCGCGTCCGACACGGTGACCGGACCCTCGCGACCCCGCAGCGCCAGCACCCACCGCGCGACGACGTCCAGCAGCACGGCGGCCAGCACGATGAGCGGCAGCCGCACCCACGTCGGGACCGAGACCCCGTCGGGGTCCCGCACGGGCAGGTCGTACGCCGCGGCGACCACCAGCGTCGCCACGGCCATCGCGGCCGCCACTGCGGCTGCGCCTCGGAAGTCCCCCCGACCCATGCGCGCCACGCTAGTCACACCTCGGCCCGTACGTCGCGTCCCTGTGCCGGATCTCCACAACTCTCATGAGATCCTCCCGGGACAGCCCGTCACCCGAGCCCCAGTCACCCAGCCCGAGGAGCCGTTCACATGGGTCGCTACGACCGTCGCGTCGCCGTCATCACCGGAGCAGCACGAGGCATCGGCTTCGGCATCGCCCAGCGCCTGGCCAGCGAGGGCGCGTCCGTCGCGATCCTCGACCTCGACGAGGCCGCCGCGCAGGAGGCGGCCGCCCGCCTCGAGCTCACCGACGGGGCGCGTGCCATCGGCGTCGGCTGCGACGTCGTGGACTCCGCCGCCGCCGAGGCCGCCGTCCAGCGCGTCGTCGACGAGCTCGGCGGTATCCACGTGCTGGTCAACAACGCCGGCGTCACCCGCGACAACCTGCTCTTCAAGATGACCGAGGAGGACTGGGACGTGGTCATGGGCGTCCACCTCAAGGGCGTCTTCAACATGACCAAGGCCGCGCAGTCGCGCTTCGTGGAGCAGAAGTACGGCAAGATCCTCAACCTCTCCAGCGTCTCCGCCCTCGGCAACCGCGGCCAGGCCAACTACTCCGCGGCCAAGATGGGCATCCAGGGCCTCACCCGCACCCTGGGCATCGAGCTCGGCCCCTTCGGCATCACCGCCAACGCCATCGCGCCCGGCTTCATCGTCACCGAGATGACCGACGCCACCGCGCGCCGGCTCAAGCTCGAGCCCGAGGAGCTCCAGCGTCTCAACGCCGAGGCCACCCCCGTCCGCCGCGTCGGCCAGCCCGAGGACATCGCCGCGGCCGCGGCGTTCCTGTGCAGCGACGAGGCGTCGTTCATCACCGGGCAGACGTTGTACGTCGACGGAGGCCGCAAGCTCGGCTGAGCCCCTGACGAGCGTGGATCTGCGTGATCCCGGCCACGGTCCCACGCTCGGGACCGTGGCCGGCTTTGCATCCGGGCGAGGCCCCTGCCACGTTGGATCGCGATCGGGAGACCGATCCGTCCCGGGCTACGCCGAGTCCTGCCCGACCGGGACGTACCCCCGAGTCACGAGGGCAGGAGTGGGGGACCCACAGGTTCCACGCCGACACATGTCGGCTCGGGGTGAAGCCGCGCCCGTCTCGGAGTGCGCGGCGGGACACCTTCCAGTCCCAACCCGACAGCTCACCCCGCAGGCGTGGGAAAGGAACACTCCATGCCTGCGACCACTCGTACGGCGCGAGCCTGCGCGCTCGCCCTCGCCGGTCTCGGCGTCACCGCCTCGACGCTGACGGCCCTGCCCGCCACCGCCGCCGGCGACGCCGACACCGCAGCCGGCGACACCGACCAGGTCACCACCACGACCTCCCAGAAGACCCGGCTCAGCGCCAAGCGCCGCGTCGCACAGCGCGTCCTCGGCGCCCGCGACGTCGCGATGCGGCAGCGCGGCGACGCGTACGGCTACGGCGCTGCCGGGCCGCACCGCTTCGACTGCTCCGGGCTGATCCGCTACGCGTACTCCCGTGCCGGGTTCGACGTGCCCCGTACGTCGAGCGCCCAGGCCGGTCACGCCCGCCGCGTCGCGAAGAAGGACATGCGCGCCGGCGACCTGATGTTCTTCCACGGCAGCGGCGGCGTCTACCACGCCGCGATCTTCCTGCGCTGGTCGCGCGGGCACGCCGTCATGCTGCACGCGCCGGGCTCCGGCGACCGGGTCCGGGTCGCCGTGCCATGGACCTCGCAGTGGTTCGGCGGCACCCTGCGTCGCGCCTGAATCCCCGTGACAGGCTCGGATTGGTAGGCAGTCCCGGCTGATCTACCCTGTGGCGCGCCTTCTCCGATCGGAGGAGGCGCGCCCCCACACTGCAAGGCAGAGATCCCCCGCTCGAACGGAGCCCCCCGTGCGTCACCGCCCCCACCTCCCGTCGTACAAGGCAGTCGCCGCCGTCCTCGTGGCGGCGTCGCTGGTGCTCGCCGGCTGCAGCGGCGGGGACGACGAGGCGACGCCGGCCGGTGACGAGCCGTCGGAGCCCACCGCCTCGGAGACCTCCGAGCCGCCGGAGCCGACCTACTGGCCCCTCACCGGCCTCGAGCGCACGAGCAAGGCGCCCAAGCACCCGGTGATCGTCACCAAGGTCGACAACACGTCCTCCAGCGCCCCGCAGGTCGGGCTCGGCACTGCCGACCTCGTCGTCGAGGAGCTCGTCGAGGGCGGCTACACCCGCCTGGCGGCCTTCTACTACTCCAAGGTCCCGGCCAGCATCGGCCCGGTGCGCTCGATGCGCGCCAGCGACATCGGCATCGTCCCCGACGGCGCGACCGTCGTGACGAGCGGTGCCGCCCCGGTCACGATCAACCGCATCAACGGCGCCGGCATCCCGTGGATCACCGAGGGCGACGCCGGGGTCTACCGCGAGACCACGCGCTCGGCCCCTTACAACCTCTTCGCCCGCCTCGGCGACATCGCCAAGCGGCTCAAGGCCGAGGACGAGCCGCCCCCCTACCTGCCGTGGGGCACGCCGGCCGACCTGCCCAGGGGCGGCAAGGCCCGCACCCTCACGGCCGACTTCGGAGCGCACTCCACCAGCTGGCAGTTCCAGAAGGGCGGCTACGTCAACACCGACTCCTACGCCGCCCAGGGCGACCAGTTCCCCGCCGACTCGATCCTCGTGCTGCGGGTCAAGGTCGGCGACGCCGGCTACCGCGACCCCGCCGGCTACCCGGTGCCCGAGACCAAGCTCGAGGGCAAGGGCGCGGCGCTGCTCTTCCACGGCGGTCGCGTCATCCGCGGCACGTGGAGCAAGGACGGCCTGAAGGGCGCGATCGAGCTGTCGACCAAGGACGGCGAGCTCACGGTCCCGGCCGGGCACGTGTGGATGGAGCTCGTGCCAGCGGTCAACGGCAACGTCACGTTCGCGAAGTAGCCCCGGACCTACGAACGGGGTCGGGCGGCTCGGTGCCGTCCTCCAGCAGTCGCTGGAGGCCGGCCATGATGAACCCGATCGCGGCCTCGACCCGCAAGGCCGCGGTGGCGGCGTCCTCGCTGACCGCGACGGACCCGCCCGCGGCCGACATGGCGCCGAAGAAGATCCGGGTGAAGGTGTCGAGCATGGCGTCGTCGAGGTCCCACTCGGTGTCGGTCAGGACCGCACGCACGATCTCGTCGACGATGGCGTACGTCGAGCGCTCCTCCTGCTCGCGGTAGCGCTCGTGGCCGAGCACCGAGGGGCCGTCGGAGATCACGATCTGGCGGTAGCCCGGCTCCTGCACCGCGTCGAGGAAGGCACGCAGGCCGGCCTGGGCCTTGAGCCAGGGGTCCTGGTGGCCCTCCGTCGCCTGCGCGATGCCGGCCGTCGCCCGCGACTCCACCCGCTCGAAGGCGGCCTCGAAGATCGCCTGCTTGCCGCTGAAGTGGTGGTAGAGCGCGCCCTTGGTGACGTCGGCGCCCGCCACGATGGCGTCCAGCGACGTGGCGGAGTAGCCGTGCTCGGTGAAGAGCCGTTCGGCGACGTCGACGAGCGCGCGCTTGGTCGAGTCGGAGAAGCGCTGACGCCGGGTCCTCATGGCCCGCAGCCTAGACGGTATGACGTGACCCCTTCGGCGTGATGGGGTTGCGGGCCGGGGCCTCACTCACAAGATTCGTGGGTTACCGAGCAGGGGCTGCCTGCTCGGCCTATCCGACAATTGTGGGAGGCCCCGGTGTTTACCGAGCGTACGAGTGTTGGGCTCGACGTGCACGCCCGATCTGTCGCAGCAGCGGCGATCGATGGCGTCACGGGCGAGCTGTTCCAGACGAAGCTGACCCCGTCCTATGAGCATGTCGAGTCGTGGCTGGTCGGCTTGCCGGGATCGGTGGCGGTGGCCTACGAGGCCGGGCCGACCGGTTTCGGGCTGTACCGGCACCTGACCGCTGCCGGTATCCGGTGCGAGGTCCTCGCGCCGTCGAAGCTGCAGAAACCGGCGGGTGATCGGGTCAAGACCGACGCCAAGGACGCCATCCATCTCGCCAAGCTCCTGCGCCTCGACGAGATCACGACGGTGTCGATCCCGACCCCGGACCAGGAAGCCGCTCGCAACCTGGTCCGGGCCCGGGAGGACTGCCGCGCCGATCTGATGCGGGCCCGGCACCGGCTCTCGAAACTGCTGCTGCGCCACGGCATCGTCTACTACGGCGGCCAGGCGTGGACCGGCAAGCACGACATCTGGCTGCGCCACGAGGCGCTTCCCCAGCTGACCGCGCCCGCGACCCGGCTGACCTTCGACAACGACTACGAGGCCGTGCTCGCAGTGAAGGCCCGACGGAACCGGCTCGACGCCGCGATCGAGGAGATGGCCGCCGACTCGGAGTTCACCCCCGTCGTGCGCCGGCTCGGCTGTCTGCGTGGGGTCAGCACCCTGACCGGGTTCGGGCTCGCGGTCGAGATTGGTGACTGGCACCGGTTCACCGGCAACTCCATCGGCACCTTCGTCGGTCTCACCCCCACCGAGCACTCCTCGGGGGAGTCGAAGAACCGCGGGTCGATCACCAAGACCGGCAACGGCCACGCGCGCCGGCTCCTGGTCGAGGCCGCCTGGCACCACCGCGCCCGCTACCTGGTCGGGAAAGCTCTGCGCGACCGCTGGGACCTGGCCCCAGCCCAGGCACGGGTCCGCGGCGATGAGGGCAACCGTCGTCTGCACCAGCGGTGGGTGAAGTTCATCGACCGCCGTAAGACCCACAACGTCGCCAACGTGGCCATCGCTCGCGAGCTGGCCGGCTGGTGCTGGTCCCTGGCCGTCATGGACTAACACCCCACGATCTGCTTCGTCGCCAACCACACCTGGTGGCAGCGCGTGGAGCGACCCGCGATTCACCTATGAGCAGTCCGGCGCACGCCGGGCGACGCTCGCCCCTAGACACGCGAAAACGCTCCAGCCGAAACCCCGTCTTGCGGTACCCAACCCGCGAATATCAGTCTGACCCGCGCGTCGCGAAGACACGCTCGCCAAGGCGAGGACGACGACGAAGCAAGAGGCGCCCGCCCCGCAACCAACGGGGACGGGCGCCTCGCCATGCCCCTTGACAGAAGGCACCTACATATCAGGTGACCCGACTCACGGCCGCGGCGTTTGAACGACGACGACTCGGGTGGGCATACTGAAAGTACGTACCGTCGGTATGTAGCCAAAGGAGACCGCCATGACCTGGACGTCCCACCACCGACGCGGAGACGTGCTCCGCGACGTGATCCGTACCGCTGACACCCGCCTCGACGGCCGCCTGCCCATGGACGTGGACGGCGCGGCCGACACGTTCGGCGACGAGCCCACCCTCCTCGGCGCGCTGCAGCTGCGCTGGCACACCCGCCTGGCCGGCCACATCGAGCGCGAGCTGGCCGAGCAGCCCCTCGACCTCGGCAACGCGGTGGCCATCGCCTGGCTGGCGGCCGCCGACGACATGCCGGGCACCCGCGCGATCATCGACCACCACACCGCCCACCCGACGAGCCCCGGGATGGCCCGCGCGACCCGCGTCGCGACCGCCAAGGAGCACGAGCTGCTCGCCCTCATGGCCGGACGGGCCAGCGCACCCGGCGAGGCGGCCCAGCGGGTCGGCCGCGAGATCGAGCTCGCGGCTCGTGCGTCGTACGTCCCGGGCGCCGCGCCGCGGTCGGCCCCGGCGCCGTCGCTGGTGCAGCGGATCCGGGCGGTGCTCGCGGCCTGACCCCGCCAGGGTGGTGTGCGGTGCGGCCGCATCGGACATAGTGGAGGGCATGCAGCTCGCATCGGGGATGCTGCTGGTGGCGACGCCGGCCCTGCAGGACCCCAACTTCGTCGACACGGTGGTGCTGCTGCTCGACGTCAGCGACGAGGGTGCCCTCGGCGTCGTGCTCAACCGACCCTCCCAGGTGCTGGTCGCCGACGTGCTCGAGCCGTGGCGTGACGCGGTCGCCGAGCCGGAGGTGCTGTTCCGCGGCGGGCCGGTCGGCACCGACGGTGCCCTCGCCCTGGCGTCCCTGCGCGACCCGCAGGACCCACCGGTCGGCTGGCGGGCCCGTCGCGGGCCTGCTCGGCATGGTCGACCTCGACACCCCGACCGAGCTCGTCGACGGCG
Source organism: Nocardioides eburneiflavus (assembly GCF_004785795.1). NCBI lineage: Bacteria > Bacillati > Actinomycetota > Actinomycetes > Propionibacteriales > Nocardioidaceae > Nocardioides > Nocardioides eburneiflavus. Next base: position 1,866 of record NZ_SRRO01000001.1, on the reverse strand, counting down.
CCCTGACCGCGATGCGGGTCTTCGCGGGCTACGCCGGCTGGGGCGCCGGTCAGCTCGACGGCGAGGTCGAGGAGGGCAGCTGGTACGTCGTGAGCGGCGAGGTGGGCGACGCGTTCCGCGGCGACACCAGCGGCCTGCGCCGCGACGTGATGCGTCGCCAGCCGGGCATGCTCGCCTGGCACGTGAACCGGCCGGTCGATCCCGACCTGAACTGATCTCCCACACCGGCCACAACTTTCTCCGTGGAGTCCGCGTCTCCCATGCGCGCGCGACCGCGCGGCGATCGGGACGAGGGGGAGCACGGTGCACGGACGACTGCGCAACGGCGTGACGTGGCTGGCTGCCACGGCGCTGGTGACCGGGCTGGCCGCGGTGACGACGACCGCGGTGACCACCGCCCCGGCGTCGGGAGCTCCCACGGCCGCGCCGGCGAGGCCCGGTGGCTGCCCCGACGTACGAGTGGTCTGGGCGGGGGGTCGCTCGCGCGAAGCGGCGGTACGCGAGCTCCGGCGCGTGCCCGGACAGCGCGTGTCGGTGACGGCCGTGGTGGCAGCGGCACCGAGGCTCTCGCTCGCGGACCTCGACGACGTCCGCAGGCAGGGGCTGCGGCACCGACACTTCGCCGGCTGGCGGGCGCACGCCCGGCACGCGGTCCGTGTCCTGGACCGGTCCGCCGAGGCCTGCCCCGGCACGATGCTCGTGCTGGGTGGGCACTCGGAGGGTGCCGTCGTCGCGCGCGAGGCGGCACGGCGGCTGACGAGACCCGGGCACGACGCCGCGCGCCGGCACCTCGGCGGCCTCTGGCTGCTCGGCGACCCCCTGCACGAACGACGCCGGGACCAGGGGCAGCGGGTGCTCGAGGGCGTGCTCGCCGGCCGGGGACCTGCCGTGCCGCGCTGGATCCGGCGCGCGGACATGCTCGCGCGCTCCTGCTTCGGGACGAGCCCGTCTGCGGACAGGTGCGTGGCCGGGCGCGACCGAGGACGACATGTGGGGGCACTACGCTACGACCGGACCTCCTTCTTCGGACGGGCCGGCCGGCTGCGATCGCGGAGAAGGCCACGTGCCGGCGATCGGCAGGCACAAGGTGCGGGTGCCGCTGAGTCCGCGAGGCCTGCGAGGGTTCGGGCGGCAGCGGTGCGGAAACTGCGCGGGGCCTGCGGATCTCAGGCGGGCACATCGTCGGACGGGCTCCCCATGGGCGTACGGCCGTCAGGCTCCGCGTGTGGAGCCGGGTCGTCGCGCCGGCGTGCGCCGGACGGTGACCGTGGTCCTCGACGCGCGTCGGCAGGCCGCCGAGCGCGGCACCGTCCTGTCAGTCGCGGTGTCGACTCACGGCCCGCCAACGCCCCGTCGTGGGGCGCCTCGGTCTCCGACGACGCCCGCGTGGTGGCGTACGTGTCGACGGCGACCAACCTGGTGCGCGGCGACAGGCCGGCCGGCCGACGGCTGCGCGCGCGTGCGTACGCGTGGGACGCCACGACCGGGCGCACCGAGCTGGTCAGCGTCGACGCGAGCGGCCGTCCCGTCGGCGCCTCGGACGTCCAGGTGTCGGGCTCGGGCAGGTACGTGCTCTTCCACGACCCCCACGCGGGTGTCAGGTGGTTGCGTGACCGCGTCGCGGGCACGTCGGTGGCCGTCCCCCAGGGCGTCGTGCGGGCGGCCAGCCTGTCACGGACGGACGAACGTCACCTTCGCGGACGGCGGCACCACCCGCCGCTGGAACGCCGACAGCGGGGTCGTCGAGGACCTCGGCGTGGCCGGCTTCCAGGCGGCGTCGCGCGACGGCATGCTCCTGGCGCTCGTCGACGGCGCGACCCTGCGGATCTGGGACTCGGTCGCGGGTCGGTGCTTGCGAGCGGCGAG